>OZ247580.1:0-4800000 GCA_965233785.1 Candidatus Latescibacterota bacterium | reverse complement strand
TTGACGTGCGCGACGCCAACGGCCAGTGGCAGCACCTCACCGCCAACAACTCGGCTCTCGAAGGCATCAACGGCGGTTCCTTTGTCGCCATCAGCGACATCGACCGCGACGCCAACGGTGCGCTGTGGATCGCCAATGTCCAAAATGGGCTCGTCGTCATGGATGGGTGGCCGCCCCAACAGGCCGCGCTCAACAGCCAGTTGAACTTCGGCATGTCCTCAGGCCGCGACATGACCAAAATCGCCATTGGTCCCGACGGCCTGAAGTGGGTCGGGACGGCGCTCGACGGCTTTTTCCTTTTAGACGATGGCGGCACCCCCTTTGAGCTCGGCGATGAGACCGGCTTAGTCTTCGACACCGTTGCTTATCCAGACCTGACCAGCAATGCCGTCATCGACATCCACGTCGATCGCGCAGGGCAAGTGTGGATCGCCACCAACAACGGCCTCAATGCCGTGCGCGGCGAGTATTCGCGCACCAACGCGGATTTTGCGGTCACAAGCTGGAAGGTGTACAACGCCAACAACGGCCTGCCATCCGCTGCGACCACGGCGCTGGCTGAAGACGACTGGGGGCGTATATGGGTCGGCACCGAAGGCGGCTTGGCCCGCATCAGCACCGAGGGCCAAGTCGAGTTTGCCCTCGACACCAGCGACGGCCTCGTCAACAACCGCGTCAACTCGCTCTACTTCGACCAAGAAAGCGGCGCACTGTGGATTGGCACGCTCGACGGGATGAGCCGCCTGCAACTCGGCACCTCGGGGACCGCGGCTGGTCCTCAGGCATACGCGTATCCCAACCCCTTCCACGTCGGCGTGCGCGGCGCATCCCTGACCTTTGCCGACCTGCCGCTGGGAGCCAGCGTGCGCATTTTCACCGCAGCCGGCGAACTCGTCCGCCAACTCGACGGCGCAGCCGGCGAAGGCCCGGTCACTTGGAATGGCCAAAGCGCGGCGGGCTTTCTGGTGGGATCGGGCATTTACTACTTTGTCGCGCAGACAGAAACCGGCGTCGCCGTGCGCGGCAAATTCGCCGTGATCAACAACCGCTGACATGCGCGGCCTCTGCGTTGCAATCGCCATTGCGCTCCTCGCTGCGGACGGCCCGGCCCAGCCCCTATTTACCATTGCGCGGCTGCAATACGGCGGCGGCGGCGACTGGTACAGCGACCCCTCTTCCCTACCCAACCTCCTCCGCTTCTTAAGGGAACACACCCAAATCGACGCGGCCGAGACCGAAGCGCGCGTGCAAATCATGGACGAGGAGTTGTTCTCCTATCCGTACATCTACATGACTGGGCACGGCAATGTGGCCTTTTCCGCTGAGGAGACGACGCGGCTTCGGCACTACTTGGAAAGCGGCGGTTTTCTCCACGCCGACGACAACTACGGCATGGACGAGAGCTTCCGCCGCGCCATGCGCCAAGTCTTCCCCAACGCCGAGTGGGTGGAGCTGCCGCCCGAGCATCCCCTGTTCCACTGCCACTTCGAGTTGCCAGCGGGCCTGCCCAAAGTCCACGAACACGACGGCAAAAGGCCGCAAGCCCTCGCACTTTTCGCGGGCGAGCGCCTAGCCGTGCTGTACACGTATGAGGCGGATTTAGGCGACGGCTGGGAGGACCCCAGCGTCCACAGCGACCCAGAGGGCAAGCGACTCGACGCCCTTAAAATGGGTGCCAATATCGCGGTCTGGGCGCTGAGCCACTAGACGAGCAGCAAGCGATACCCCCACAACGCCAGCACGAGGACCAGCACGCCCCCAGCGAGGCCCTTGCGGACGGACGGGGGCAGCGCCAGCCAAGCGCGGCCCAACCGACCTGGAGAGCACGCGAGGCCAAGGGCCAATGGAACGAGGAAAAACGCGAAGGGATGGTAGTGCCAAGCGCCGGCGAGATTGCCTTGGGCAAGGGCGATGCAGGCCCGCCCCATGCCGCAGCCTGGACAGGGTAGCTGGGTGAAGAAGCGAAAGGGACACAGAATTGGCCAAGCCGCGCCGAGCACGGGGCTAAGCCACGCTGAGAATGCCGCGACAAGCGCCAGCCCAACGAGGAAAACTCGCGCGAGGTGAACGGAACTAACTGTCGGCGCTTTCACCGTAGAACTTGTTGATTTCCCACTGCTGGATGGCAGTAGCGGCCAAGCCGAGGGAAAAAATAGAAACTAGGACGCAGATCAGCGCTAGGTCTTTGTTTTCGCGCAGACTATTATTCTCCTGAATCTCGTTGATGCCCTTCGCCATCTTGTATTCGTAGTAAAGCTCAAATATGCTGCACGTCACGATAAAGAGTACGAGCCATAGCCAGAAGTTGTACTCCTCCCGCCCCAGCCACGCATTGAGCGTTTCCATCTGTTTGTATTGCCAATAGAAATAGTAAATCCCACACGTCAGAATGCTGACGATTATTCCCAGGACAATGCTTCTCACTCCCTCGTATTCTGGATATGGGTAGCTCTGCATAATTGGATCTCCGGTTTATGGTACCTGCGTCCGCAAATATAGCCGCCGTACGCCACACAGCAACCGCCCCTAGCCCCCCTCCTCAACCCTCACATACGCGTCAATCGGCAAGTCGGTCAGCCGTTGCAGCGCACCACTCGGCCAATAGATGTGCAGCGAATCCGCCCGGCCCGCCACACCCAAGCCAAAATGCACGCGCCGGTCGCCGCTGCCCAAGAAGCTCTCGCCGCAGAGCACGTCCCGCCGCTGCCTTTGGCCGCCGCTCCACAATACGACCTTCGCGCCGACGGCCTCGCGGTTTTTTCCCGCACCCACAAGGCGCAGGCCGAGCCAGTGATGATCAGCGGCCGTCTGGTTGTGCAGCAGGGAGGGCTGGCCGTTGAGATTAGTGACGAACAGATCAACGCGGCCGTCGTCGTCAAAATCCCCAGCCACCGCACCGCGACTGACCGCCCGATCCTCCCCTAGTTCGACGAGGCTAAAATGACCGGCGTCATTGGCAAACAAGTGATTGGCTTGCGCGTAGGTAGCGCCGCTGCCCGGGCGTTCGATTTGCGGATACACGTGCCCGTTGGCCACGAACAAGTCTTGATCGGCGTCGTTGTCAAAATCGACAAAGACCGCGCCAAACCCCACATAGGGAAGGCTGATACGGCCCAAGCCCGCAGCAAAGCTCACGTCCGCAAACGTACCGCCGCCTGAGCTGCGGTAGAGCGTGTTGTAGTCGTCCTCAAAGTTGGTGACCAGCAAATCGCCGTCGCCGTCGTTGTCGTAATCGGCCCAAGCCGCGCCCATGCCAGCCTGCGCCAAGCCCGTTTCCCCCAGCGCGGCATTGGCCTGTAGTCCCACTTCGGCAAAAGTGCCAGCGCCATCGTTGCGGTAGAGGAAATTGGGCGTCGAGTCGTTGGCGACATACAGATCCAAATCCCCGTCGTCGTCGCTGTCGATGAACAGCACGGCAAACCCATAGCCCGGATCGTGCAGCCCGAGGCCGCTGGCCGCCGTCACATCGGCAAAAGTACCGTCGCCATCGTTGCGGTAGAGCGCGTCTGGCAACGCGGGCAAGCCCAGCGGGCCGATGAATACGTCCCGGCCCTTCCACTGCGTGCCCAAGGGCCGCACCGCGGTCGAATCAAAATCCGCGTAATTGGCCACGTACAAATCCAAGTCGCCATCCAAGTCCGCGTCGCCCATGGCCGCGCCCGTACTCCACACCGGCAGCGCCAGCCCGGCGTGAGCCGTGGCATCGGCGAATTGCTCTAACCCATCGTTGCGATAGAGGACATTTTCCCGCAGGCAGGTGATGTACAGGTCGGCATCGCCGTCGGCATCGTAATCCGCGCTCAGCGCACCCATGCCCCAGCCGCGCCCCGTGGCACCGGCTGCGGCCGCTCGATCGACAAAGCCCCGGCCGCGGTCGTTGCGGTAGAGGGCATTGTCGCCGCCCTCGCCATTGACCCAGTAAATGTCCAAATCGCCGTCGCCATCTGCGTCGAGGAGCGCAGCCCCACCGCCTTTGGCTTCGACGATATAGCGCTTTTCCGCGCCGCCGCCGACGTGGGATTGCTCTATACCCCAATCACTAGCTTTGTCGATGAAGGGAAACTCGTCAGCAGGCGCACAGGCCACCATACACAGCAGCAGCCCACCCCATTTCAATCGCGCCACAACCCTTCAAGACCCGGTAACCGGCGCGACCTCGGCGGTCTTACTCTCGCTCAACCGCCCCCAAAACTCCTGGACGCCCACCAGCAGGCGCATTCCTATCGGGACGCCGAGCAAAATGATGAAGGTGGCAAAGAGGATGCCAAAGCCCAAACTGACAGCCATTGGGATCAAAAACTGCGCCTGTAGGCTTTTTTCGAGGATCATCGGTAGCAGCCCAAAAAAGGTCGTCAGCGAGGTCAATAGGATCGGGCGAAAGCGCGCGGCCCCGGCTGAGACCAAGGCTTCCTCGTGCGACGAGCCCTCGCGCCGCATCTGGTTGTAGAAGGTCAGCAACACCAGCGAATCGTTGACCACCACGCCCGAGAGCGCGACGATCCCAAACAGGCTCAACAGCGCCAAGTCCAAGCCCATGAGCAGATGCCCCCAAACCGCGCCAATGATGCCAAAGGGAATCGCGCTCATGACGACGAGGGGCTGGGTGTACGATTTGAATGGCACGGCCAACAGCACGTAGATGGCGGCCAGCGCGATGATAAAGTTGAACAGCAGGCTCTGTAGCGAATCGTCCCGCTCCTGCTGCTCGCCGCCGAAGCTGTAACGCAGACCGGGATAGTCCTGCACCAAGGCGAGCAGGAAAAGCGCTTCGAGATCGCGATTGATTTCGTCGGCGTTGGCGATTTGGTCATCTACCGAGGCACTCACCCGCACGACGCGCTGACCATCGGTGCGCTGGATGGAGGCATAGGCGTGGCCAATGGTGACGGTGGCCACCTCGGCAAAGGGCACCTCGGCACCCGCAGGCGTGCGGACGCGCATCGAGCGCACGTCGCCTAAGTTGCGGCGCTCGTCTTTGGGGTAGCGCACCATTACCCGCACGTCGTCCGAGCCGCGCGGGAATCTCAGCGCTTGGTCGCCGTAAAAGCCCTGGCGCACTTGGCGGGCCAGATCGGCAAGCGTGAGGCCGAGGGTGCGGGCTTGGGGCTTGAGCTGGAGTTTCATCTCCAGCTTGCCTTCCTGAAAGCTGTCTTGGATATCGCCGGTGCCTGAGTACTCGGCGATTTTGCCCTTTAGCCGATCGACGGCCAGCAAGAGCTGATCGAAGTTGTCCGAGGCTAGCTCGACTTCGATGGGATTGCCGGCGGAAAACAGCGAGGAAGAATAAATGATGGATTCGGGGCCAGGCACCTCGCCGACCAGTTGGCGCAGCCGCGACTCGATCTCAGCGCTGTCGAGATTGCGCTCCTCGGAAGGTAACAGTTCGATGGTAACTTCGGCCAGATGCCCTTGACCGCCAGCCCCTCGGACACTTGAAAAGGAGGAACGCCGAGCCATGGGTTGGTCGCCGATGTAGGTAAAGACATTGCGGTAGATCGAATCCTCGCCCTCGCTCTCGGCATCGATCTGATCGCGCAAGACGATGGCCTTTTCTTCGATGTGTCGCACGACCTTGGCAGTCTGGGTCGCCGTGGTGCCCTGTGGCATGTTGACCGAGATCGTCACCCAATCGGCCCCGATCTCGGGCATGAGTACGAACTTGATGTGGCCACCGACGACCAGCCCGGCGGTACACAGCATCAGCGATAAGGCCAAGGCGGTACTGGAAATCGGATGGGCCAGCGCCAAGCGCAGCGTGGGCTGATAGGCGTTGCGGATGACGTACTTGAGGCCGCGGTCAAAGACGACGACGACCCGAGCGTGCCAATCGAGCGGGCGGATGAAAACCCGGCGAAACAAGCGACTGACTGGCCCGTCCCCCTTAGAAGACAGGTGCGCCGGCAGAATGAACAGGCTCTCGATCAGCGACAGTAGGAGCACTGAAATGACGATCACCGGGATGACCGACATGAACTTACCCATCATGCCCTCGACGAAAAACAGCGGCATAAAGGCCGCAATCGAGGTCATAATCGAGAACACGACCGGCGTGCCTACTTCGAGCGCCCCGTCAATGGCGGCGCGGCCAAAGGGTTTCCCCTGTACGCGGTGGGAAAAAATGTTTTCGCCGACAATGATCGCATCGTCAACCACAATACCCAAGGCCACGATAAAGGCAAATAGCGACAGCATGTTGATCGAGGCGTCGAAAGGCTCCATCAACACAAAGGCCCCCAAAAAGCTGATGGGGATGCCCATCATTACCCAGAAAGCCAAGCGCAAGTCGAGGAAGAAGCTCAGACAGATAAAGACCAGCACCAGACCGAGGCGGGCATTGCGAATCAGCAAATCGATGCGGCCGCGCAGGATGCGCGCATCGTCGCGGGCGTAGCCGATGTCGATCCCCGCCGGTAGGGTCGGGCGTTTGTCCTCAATGTACTGGTGGACATAGGTGGAGATGTCGAGGGCGTTCTGGTCGCCAATGCGATAGACCTGCACCACGGCCGCTGGCTGGCCGTTGAAGCGCGAGACGAGGTCGGTATCCTCAAAGCCATCGACGACCGTGGCCACGTCTTTGAGCTTGAGGGCCGTGCCGTCGGGGCGGGTGAGCACAACCACCTCTTCGTATTCGCGCCCGGCGCGCATCAGCCCCTGCGTGCGGAGCAAGATCGCGCCGTCCTCGCTCTCGACGCTGCCAGCGGGCAGGTCAATACTCGTGCGGCGAACCGCGTCGGCGACCTGCGCGAAGGTCAGGCCGTAGCGCCGCAGAGCCTCTTCGGAGACTTCGATGGCAATCTCATCGACGCGCACGCCCTTGAGCTCGACCTGCGAAATGACGCCACTGCCGCGCAGATCGTCGCGCACTCGTTCGGCAGCGACTTTGAGAGCCTTCTCCTCGACATCGCCGTAGAGAACCACGTCGATGGCTTGATTGCGGCGAGTCAACTCCTTGATGACCGGCTCTTCGACCTCGGCGGGGAAGGTGTCGATGCGGTCAATTTCGTTTTTGATGTCGTCGAGGAGCTTGTCCATATCGGCACCGCGCTCTAGCTCGACGCTGACTGAGCCTATGCCCTCGGAGGCCGTGGAGCGCACGCGGCGCACCCCCTCTAGGCCGCGCACTCGCTCCTCGATGCGCTTGCAGACGGCGTCTTCGACCTCGGCTGGTGTCGCACCCAAGTAGGGCACTTGGATTTGCACCTGATCGAGCGACATCTCGGGGAAAGTCTCTTTCTTGGTCTGCATCATGGCAAACAGACCGCTCAACATGATGAAACCCATCAGCAGATTGGCGGCGACGTGATTCTTCGCCATCCAAGATACGGGTGCTTTCACAGTTGACCTCCTGCGTTGCCGTCCGCGAGGCGCACCTGCATACCGTCGGTGACGCCGCTGAGTTGAGAGACGATGATCCGCTCTTCCGGGGCCATGTCGATATAGGCCAGCACTTCATCTTCGAGGGCGCGCACCACTTGCACTGGGCGGATACTGAGGACGCCGTCGCGGCCCACCGTCCACACGCGGTCGCCTTGGCGCAAAGCGGCGCGGGGCAAGACGCGGACGCCATCGACCGTGCGACCGGCAATGGCCACCTCGACGAACATCCCCACCGTCAGCGGCGGGATCCCTTCGGCAATGCCGCCGTAGGGCGCTTCGACCTCTACTACTAAGCGGACCATGCGGCTTTGCGGGTCGAGCTCGCCTTCGGTGCGGACCAAGCGTCCGCTCCACTGGTGCTGGCGGCCAGCAAAGGTCCCGCTGACCTCGGCGCTGGCTCCCTCGCGGCTAAAGGCAAAGGTGCGGGGGCCGCCCTCGAGGCTGAGATCGGAAACGGACTCAGTGTTAGGTGCGCTAGCCGCTGCAATGTCGATGGGCAGCGGCAAGGTGAACCACCCGAGGTCTTCGTCGGGAACGGGGACGACGATCTCGGCCTTTTCGATGCTGTATATCTGGGCGATGGCTTGGCCGACGTTGAGGTGCTGACCCACATCGACGCGCGCGGTGCGCACCCGGCCGGCAAAGGGAGCGTACACGTTGGTGCGGTCGAGGCGCAACCGCGCTTCGGCGAGGCGCGCTTCCGCTCCTTGGAGGCTGGCCTCGGCCGCGCGGAGCTGGGGTTTGCGCAGCACCAAGTCGGTGGGAGCTTGGTCGTCGGAGTGGAGCCTTTCCCACTCCTCCTCGGCAATGGCGGCTTCCTCGCGGGCCAAGTCGAGTTGGTAGCGCGCCTGCGCCACTTGGACCGCGGCCTGTTGGACGGCGAGTTCGTAGTCGCGTGGGTCAATCCGAAAGAGCAACGCACCCTTGGCAAAGGTGCCGCCGGGTTTGAAGTCTGAGTCCTTCCACACCACAATACCCGACACCTGCGGCACTAGGTCAATCTGGGCGTCGGGACGCACCGTGCCCTGCCCCTCAACTACGACCTGAACCTGTTGCAGCGGAGCGGCGATGGCTTCGACGAGCGGACCGGCATAGGAGCGAGAAACGCGCTGGGGCGGCTCGCGCATCGAGGCCAGTAGTTGGTAGGCCCCAAAGCCGAGGGCGAGGATGAGGATGGGCAAAATTATTTTGAAGACGCGCATCATTGAGGAATCTCCGCGTGCGGCTCGACTGAGCTCGCCGAAGTCTGAGAGGCAAGGGTAAAGCCGCCGCCAAGAGCTAGGTGCAAATTGATGCGGGTATCGAGGCGCTGACGACGAACGGCGAGCAGGCGGCTCTCGGCGTCAAAGGCCCGGCGTTGAGACTCTAGCAGGGCGATGAGATCGGCAAGCCCTCTGGCATAGCGATCTTCGGCTAAGGCACGCGCTGCTACGGCTTCTTCCGCGGCCGTGGCTAATGCCCGTTCTTGGTCGGCGAGGAAGCCTTCGGCATTCAGCGCCCCCTCCACCTCACCGTATGCTCTAAGTGCGCTCTGGGCGTAGGCAAAGAGCGCTTGCTCGGCAGCCGAGGCGGCCTGATCGACGCCAGCGCGCAGACGCCCACCTTGCAGCAGGGGCTGCGCAATATTGCCCACGAGATTCCACACCGAAAAATCGCCGTCGAGCAAGTCGCTCAACGCGCTCGACGAGCGACCCGTTGAAGCCGTAAGGCTGATGCGGGGCAATAAGGCGCGCCGGGCTTGGGCTAGCCGACGGTCGGCTGCGACAAGGCGGCGCTCAGCGGCTACGAGATCGGGCCGCCGTTCCACGAGCTGAGCGGGCAGGCCGGCTGGAACCGGCCCGCTGACCGCGGGCAGCTCGTCCCCAACCTCAATCCGGGCGCTGGGGTAGCGGCCCAAGATCAATTCGAGTTGACGCAGTGCAGCATCCCGTTGCTGGCGGCGTTGGGCGAGAGTCGCTTCGGCTGCGGCCAAACTCGACCGGCCCAAGCGCACGTCAAGCGACGAGCGCAAGCCGCGGCGATAGCGATCCTCTATCTGTTCGGTAGAGAGTTGATAGTTTGCAACCGTCGCCTGCGCTAGCTCGACTTGGTGCCCCGCTTCGACTGCGGCGAAATAAGCCCGCGCTGTCTGCGCTGCCAGCGACAGGCGCGCCGCGCGAAAATCAGCGGCTGCGGCCCCAGCATCGGCGAACGCGGCTTGGGCACCCGCGCGCAGGCGACCCCACAGGTCTGCTTCCCAACTCGCAGTCAGATCAACGCCAAAGGACGTACTCTCCGAGGTCAAGACCTGATCCGGGTCTCTCCCAGGGATGGGCAAGCCGACGAAATTCTGTTTGCGCTTCGAGCCATTGGCATTGACGCCGAGTTGGGGCCACAGCGGCGCGCCAGCTCCCCGGGCCTGAGCTTGGGCTTGGGCTAGACGCGCACCGGCGACCTTGAGATCGTAGTTGTGCTCCAAGGCCAACGCTACGAGACTGTCGAGACGCGCGGCCCCCATATCGCGCCACCAGTGGTCGGCGACGGCATCCCCTGAGGCCTCAGCCGTCCATTGGTCCGGCTGGTCCAAATCGAGGGCCGGGTATTCAACTTGGGGAGTTGAAGCACAGGCGAGCAAAAACAACACCGGGAGGCACAGCGGCCTCATGGCAATTCTCCAGGGGAAGTAGCAAAGTCCGCGTACAGGGATTCTAGTTGTGTGGAACCGGGGTCCTGATCTAAGACGAAGAACGCGTGGTGCAGTTCCAAGCACTCGCCAGCGGCTAGCTCTAAGTCGCCTTCTATCAGCAGGCCCGTACCCAGCAAGTTGGCGCGGGTAAACCAAGTAACCGGATGGCGCGGGTTGCTCGGGTGATCCATGAGCGCGACAAAGCCGCCGCTTTTCCCGCGCGCCCCCACCCAACGGGCGCGCTGGTGCATGATGTTTGCGTGGCCCTGGCGTCCCTCGCTGCAATAGTGGTCGGCCTCGGCAAAGGAAGGCCCCATGCGCAACACCAGCCCCGAGTAGCGCGCCGCCCGCGAGGCCCCCATCACCAGCCGGTCGCCGGCTGGCTCAATGCGCGTGGATATCCGCAAGCAGTAGCCGCCCTCAGTGCTGCTAAAGCCAAAAGAACGCGACTCCCGCGCCATGAGCTGGTCGCGGCCGTCGAGCCAAGAAAGCGACTCAGTCACACCGTCCGCGCTCAAAGCCGTGAAGCCATCGTGCCGCTGCACGCCGTGGCTGTCGTCGACGTGTTCGTATTTCTTTGTCTCCGGCAAGTACCAACGCCCACCCCACAAGTTCGCATCGTTGACGTGGACCCAGCCGAAGAACAGCCCCGTGTGCCAAGCGTGATCGGGCGGGCGGTACTCGGTCACGAGCTGACCGGAAAGCGTGTACAGGGGCGCGAAGCAGGGCTTAGGGGATTCGCCGCGAGGCAGTTCCTCGGTGGCGCGGTACAGAGCCAGCAGCCGATCGCCCGCGTGGATTTCAACGCCGAGGGCGTTTTCTCGCAATTCAAAAGCACACATAGTTATTTCTCCAATTCTCGCATTAGACAACCCCAAGCGGCGATTAATTCCCTTCCGGGTTCAAAAGCACACATAGCTATTGCTCCAATTCTCGTTTGAACCATGCAATCGTCCGGCCCAACCCCTCGTCCGGCCCCACGCCGGGCGTCCAGCCGAGTAGAGAGCGGGCCTTGGCAATGTCGGGCAGGCGCACCCGGGGGTCGTCCTGCGGCAACTCGCCGAAGGCGATGCGGCTCTTGGACTCGGTCATGGCAATGATCTTGTGGGCCAAGTCCAGCATGGTGATTTCACTGGGGTTGCCGAGGTTGACCGGGGTAGTAACGTCCGACAGCATGAGCTTGTAGAGGCCGGCGACCAGGTCGCTGTAATGGCAGATACTGCGCGTTTGCTGGCCGTCGCCATAGACGGTCAACTCGCGGCCCTTGAGGGCTTGGATGATGAAGTTGGGCACGGCACGGCCATCGTCTTGGCGCATGCGCTCGCCATATGTATTGAATATACGCGCAATGCGCACATCCGTGCCGTGCATGCGGTGGTACGCCATAGTCATGGCCTCGGCAAAGCGCTTGGCCTCGTCGTACACGCCGCGGATGCCAATGGGGTTGACGTTGCCGAGGTACTCCTCGGACTGGGGATGTACCAAGGGATCGCCATAGACTTCCGACGTGGAGGCCAGCAGGAACTTGGCCTGCTTGGCCACGGCCAACCCCAAGGTCTTGTGCGTGCCCAACGCGCCGACCTTGAGGATGTTGATGCCCAACCGCTCAAAGTCGGCCGGGCTAGCTGGGCTGGCGAGGTGCAGGATGAAGTCGAGCGGACCATCTACGTGGATATAGTTGGTCACATCGTATTGAACAAACTGGAATCGCGAGTGGCCGAGCAGATGGGCAATGTTCTCGGGCCGGCCCGTGAGGAAGTTGTCCATGCAGATGACTTCGCAGCCCTTTTCCAGCAGTAGGTCGCTCAGGTGCGACCCCAAGAAACCCGCGCCGCCGGTGATCAGCACGCGCATTAGGTAGGCTCCTTCTTCGACAAGCTCAGATACCTTTCTCTGCTGGTGTCCGGCAATCCGCCGCTCGCTTTAGCAACCTAAAAATGTATTGCCGTCCTAAGGAACTTTCAACCTCGACTCGGGAACGCCGACCTTAGAATGTTGGCCGAGTTGAGCCTCGGCCTCGCCTAACCCTGAGAAGTCTCCAGCCCCATGTTCTTATGCTGGCTTTGCAGGGACTCTTGGTATCTCTGCCGACCTTCCTCATCCACCCTGCAACTGACGCCCTCGAAGACCATGGCAAAAGCGCGGCGGTGGCGCTGCGACGAGCGATTAGGGTCAGCGCGGTGGATGACTTCGCCGTGATGGACGACCGCGTCGCCGGGCTGCAAATGCACCGCGACTTCATTGGCTTGGTCTTGGGGGCCGTAATCGGCAATGCCCTGTGAAAAACCCAGCACCGAGGTGCGATTGTGCGGCCGGATGCCCTTGTGGTGCGAGCCGGGGCTGTAGCGCAGGCAGCCGTTTTCCTCGTCAACCGGGTCGAGGGCCAGCCAAATGGAGGCGACGTTGGGCGGCGTGAGGTTGAAGTAGAAATTGTCCTGATGCGGCGGCGTGGGGTGTTCGGTCTGCGGCGGCTTGTTGAACCACTCGGGCTGGCTCACCTGCGCGGCCTCGCCGATGAGGGTCTGGGCTAGGGCCCTCCAGCGCGGTTGGTCGCGGTACTCGGAGAAGAAGGCGTCGTAGTCTCCCATGCGCTGTAGTTGTTTCAGGGTTTCGGGCCGGGCCTTGTCTTGGTAGAAGGCGGCCTGATCGGGCAGGGTCGGCACCACTTCGCGGACGTAGCGGTTGACTTGGGCCGTTAGGTCTTTGAGTTCGTCGGGGGGCAGGAAGTTCCGCACGAGGACGAAGCCGTCGCGGTCATAATCAGCTTTATAGGCAGTATAGTCGGACATGGTGACGCTCCCTTCGGCTCTGCTCAGGGCAAGCTCTCGGTTTTTTGGTCGCTCTGCGAAATGGACTCGTATTCGGTCGTATCATTCTAACTAATTCCATAAAAAATAACAGTCAATGCGATCTATCCCCGACTTTTTTCATACCAACTAAAATTTTAGTTGACAAGCCGTGCGCCGTCGAGTATAATCAACTAAATTCTTAGTTGAAAGGACCTGTCATGGCGACCAAAGACAAACCCGACAAAAGACTGACCCCGCTCGAAACGCTCATTATGAACGTCCTGTGGGACGAGTCGCCCGCGGCCGTCAAACAGGTGCAAGAACGGCTAACAGCCGTCAAGCCGATGGCCTACAATACCGTGCTGACCATCATGCGCATCTTGCGCGATAAGGGCTTTGTGGCCTCGGAGCGAGAAGGCCGCTCCGATCTCTATCGCCCGGTAGTCACGCGCGAGGACATGGGGCGGCGCTCGCTGGGCGAAGTCATCGACTCATTCTTTTCGGGCTCGGCTGAAGCGCTGGTCAGTCAACTGCTAGATGGCCAGTCGCTTACTGACGAGGAATTGGCGGCGATCCGAGCGGAGTTAGACCGAGCCCTCGAGCGCAGAAAAGGAGACCAGCGATGAATGCGGCTTTGAACGAGTTAGGTAGCCAGCTCTTCGGCTGGTTCGGTCAGCTAAGTATCGAACTAGCGGCGCTAGCAGTCTTAGTCTTAGTCGCCTGCCGACTGTTACCGATCAAGTCGCCGGCCTTGCGCCACCTGTTGTGGGCGATCGTGTTGCTCAAGCCGCTCGTCTCCATCGCAATCAGCTCGCCCTATACGCTATTCACACCGTTCGCGTCCCTCTTGGAATCCAGTCAGGACACCCTCGCATTCTCGCCTATCGAGTACCCAACGGTGCAAGTAGCGGCTCCTCCGGCAATTGCCCCAAGCAGTGTGCAGCTTACTACAGCCGGCTGGGGCGCGATACTATGGCTGGTAGGCGCAGCGCTGCTCATCGGACGGATTCTAGTCGGCTACGGCATCGTCTGGTGCTTACGGCATCAGGCGCAGGTGCGGCACGACGGGCCGCTTTTCGACGCTCTGCGGCAAGCGCGTCGGACCCTCGACGGCTGTCCCAAGGTCGAGGTGGCAACCTCCCCTTCTATCAGTTCGCCGATGGCACTGGGTATCCTGAGACCGATCATTGTTTTCCCCGCCGATCTCGTAGAGAAACTCAGCGCCGATCAACTCGCCTTGATCCTCATGCACGAGCTGGCACACGTGCGCCGTTGGGACAACCTCACGCTGCTATTACAGCGGTTAGTCTCCGCCGTATTGTTCTTCCATCCTGCCGTGTGGCTGTGCGGTCGCATGTTGCGCCGGGAAGCCGAACAGGCATGCGACGATCTCGTCGTATGCTCCACCGGCCGCTCAGAAACCTATGCACGCAGCCTTGCCCACGTCGCCGAACGAGCAGCTCACTTAAACCCTTTAATAAGGAGAATCCCCACGATGAACGCCTTTGCAGCAACCGAATCGGATTTGGCGCTGAGAATCCGCAGGACGCTTGGCGGCGGTGTGCGCCGGATGGGCATGCGGGCGCGTGTGTTGACGGCGGTACTGCTATGCCCTCTGGCCGCCGTGACGCTGCCCTCTTGTGGCCCTACTTCGAAAGTGGCCAAAGGCGCGGCTGAGTCGAGTCGGGATGAGAAGCTCTTTATCGTCGTGGACCAAGACGGCAATATGAAGCTGAAAACCGACAAGTCGGTGACCTTTGCGACACTTAAAGAAGAACTGCAGGCAAAGAGACAACTGCTGGACGACAACACGATGATTATTATCCAAGGAGACGAACCCGCCACGCACGGTCAGATCGTCCAGATCATGGGTATCGCCCGGCAAGTAGGGCTCGTCAATCAGATCATCGCCACGGAACCGCAACCGGCGAAGGCCAAAGGCGCGGCTAAGCCAAGTCGGTATGACGGAATCTGGCGGGAGGCGATAAGCACCGATCCAGATGAATGGTCCGACGAACTGAAAGCCCAGCTACTCGCGCTCCACCACCCCGGTAGTAGCCACATCGAATCAGGTAGCACCACCGAAGAAATCGCCGAGGAGGTCCGGCGAATGGTATTCGTCGAGGCGGTTCGTCAGCACATGCCTTGGCGAGAGGCGACCGATTCGGACGAATGGCCCGACGAACTGAAGGCCCAGCTTCGCGCACTCAAACCCATTGTCCCGACCATCTCGTATGAAATAGCTACCGCCACATCGGCTGAATTGGCTATTTACGATGTAGCCGGACAGCCCGTTCGAACCGTTGTTTTGGGCGATCAGAGTCCCGGCAAACATAGCATCATCTGGGACGGGCGGGACGATGCCGGCCGCGAGCTCAGCGACGGTTTGTACTTCTATAGGTTGAAAACCGAAGACGCAGAGACGGAGTTCGTGGGCAAGACGATGTTGGTTAGATAACCATCACACCATTGGTTGGTACGCGATGCTTGCACTTAATCCGAGAATTGGCTGATCGCATTATGCCAGTATTGGGCGGAAATTAGCCGAATCTCCGCCCAATACTAGACCAACTCCCCAATATCCCGCCATCCCAAGACGATGCCGTGGGCGCGTTCCTGGCGCTCCTCCCCACCGTAGATCAGATAGTAGTCCTGCTCCACCGGCAGGGCCGTCGCCAACTTCCTATAGTAGCGCAAACCCTTGAACTGGTCCGTCCCCAGCGTCTCACCTGCCTTAATTTCGACCACCTGCCGCCGACCTCCCCGCTCGTAGAGCAAGTCTAACTCGTTGCCAATATTGTCGCGCCAGAAGTAGAGGTCTGGACGACGGCCCGCGTTGACGTGCTGTTTGACCACCTCAGCGACAACCCAATTCTCAAAAATCGCCCCGCGTAAATAGTGGGTGACGAGTTGGTCGGCCGACCCCAGCCCCAAAAGCGAGCACAGCAGGCCCGTGTCGTAGAAGTAGAGCTTGGGCGACTTGATGAGCCGCTTGGCAAAATTCTCGTGATGCGGATAGAGCAGGAAGGCGATATAGCTCGCTTCCAATACCGAAATCCAAGCGCGCACCGTCTTGTAGTTGATCCCCAAGTCGTTGCCAAGGCCGCTCAAGTCGAGCAATTGTCCGACGCGCCCGGCACAGACCCGCAAAAAGCGCTGGAAGGCGCTCAGATCGCCGATGTTGCGCAGGCTCCTCACGTCGCGTTCGACATAGGTTTGGATATAGGCCGGATAGTAGTCGAGCGGAGCGACGCCGCGATCGTAGAGAACGGGATAGCCGCCTTTGAACAGGCTCTCGTCCAAGCTTAAATCGGCGTTAGTCGCAAGCTCCTGTTGAGAAAAGGGCAGCAGCGTGTGCAAGGCGACGCGACCGGCTAGCGATTGGCTGACCTGCTCCAGCAGCAAGAAATTTTGCGAACCCGTAAGGACGAATTGACCCATAGTGCCGCGCTCATCTACTAAGACCTGCAAATAGGAAAACAACGCCGGCACCTTCTGCGCCTCGTCGATTATTAACCCCCGGCCCTCATGCCTCTCCAGAAAGCGCCGCGGATCTTCTTCGGCCGCTAAACGATCGTCGAGCCGTTCGAGATTGACGTAGGCGTAGTCGGGAAAAACCTCGCGCACGAGCGTAGTCTTGCCAGACTGACGCGGCCCGGAGACCGAGAGGATTGGATAGAGCTGGACCAGCTTTTTGAGCTGGGAACTGAGTTGACGTTGGATATACATTATTTACAATATAGGATTTGAAATACTATATTGTAAAGAAATTTGCAATAATGTTTGCCTTTGAGGGAGGTAAAAGGTGCCAATAGTTAGACAAGTTTTACAGGTAGCGATTCTCATAGTTATCTTCTCGCTCGGCGCAGCTTCCGCTGAATCTACCCAAAACTTGGAGACAAACATGGTCGAACGTTGGGGCGTGTATGAACTCACGCTAACCGGACCGGCGACGGGCAATCCATTCGTCGATGTCGAATTGACAGCAGAATTTACACTAAACGGTCGCGTCTTCACGCCGCACGGATTTTACGATGGAGACGGCATGTACAAAATCCGCTTTATGCCCGATGCGGTCGGCGAATGGACGTACATAACGAAAAGCAACCACGCTGCCCTTGACGGCAAGACCGGCCAGTTTACGTGCACTGCACCATCCGCAGACAATCACGGCCCCGTGCGCATTCACAACGACTTCTACTTCCAGTATGCCGACGGAACACCCTATCACCAGTTCGGGACCACCTGTTACGCTTGGGCGCATCAAGGGGAGGCCATGGAGGAACAGACGCTGCAAACCCTCGCCAATGCACCGTTCAACAAGCTGCGGATGTGCATCTTTCCCAAGGATTACGTGTACAACAAAAACGAGCCGATCTACTATCCGTTCGAGGGCACGCCGCTGAAAAATTGGGACTTCACGCGATTTAATCCCGAGTTTTGGCGGCACTTTGAGCAGCGCGTTGGCGACCTTTTGGAACTTGGTATTGAAGCCGATTTAATCCTGTTTCACACCTACGATCGTTGGGATTTCGAAAACATGGACGCGGCCAGTGACGACCGCTACATCCGCTACGCTGTCGCGCGGTTAGCCGCTTTCCGCCATGTGTGGTGGTCGCTAGCCAATGAATACGACTTTATGCCAGCGAAAGAAGAATCCGACTGGGATCGGTTTTTCCAAATCATCCGCGACCACGACCCGTATCAGCGGCTGCGCGGAATTCACAATGGGCGGCGCTGGTACGACCACAGCAAGCCGTGGGTAACACACACCAGTATTCAAACCTCCAACATGGAACACGGCATCCGCTATCGCAGCCAATACCAAAAGCCCGTGATTTACGACGAGTGCCGCTACGAGGGCGACGTTCCGCAAGGGTGGGGCAATATCAGCGCGCGGCAGATGGTGCAACACTTCTGGGCGGGGACTGTTGCCGGCTGCTACGTCGGGCACGGGGAAACGTACAAACACCCCGAAGACCTACTCTGGTGGGCCAAAGGCGGCGTGTTGCACGGCGACAGCCCGCAGCGCATAGCATTCCTCAAATCGTTTATGGCAACCGCGCCAGCATTTGACGCGCTCGAACCAATTGGCGACGACAGCGGGCGGTACATCCTCGCCAAACCCGGGGAATACTATCTCGTTTACACCACCAACCCACAGACGATAACCCTCGAATTGTCGGGCAATCAACCATATAAAATCGACGGCGTCGATACGTGGAACATGGAAGTCGTCCCCATTGGCACCGCACAGCCGGGAGCATATACATTCGCTGCCCCATACAGCGACTTTGCCTATCGCTTTACGCCGTATGCACCGGGCGAGAAAATCCGTCCAGAAGCCAAGGCATCAGCCGATGTGCTCCAAGGCAATGCACCACTCGCAGTAACATTTTCCGCCGCGGGCGATTCACAACATCACTGGGATTTTGGCGACGGCACAACCGCTAGCGAATCGAACCCAACGCACGTGTACGAAAACTTCGGCCAATACACCGCAACGCTCACAGTTACTGACGCAGAAGGCACAACATCGACCACAGCACTCGCAATTAACGTGCTCCCCAAATCCCCAGCGGACATCGGCAAATACACTACATTCCCCGGCTCGCACGACGGTCTCGTTTTTCTCTGGGAGAGCGCAGATAGCGACAACGCGATTCTCGACTCTAATGGAGAAGCGACACACATTTGCGAGATCGAAGCGCGCGCCGACGCAACCATCGCTGAAGACGGACAAATGGAACTGACCAACGGCGCATTCATCGCCAAGGATGCTGCCGACAGGCTACTCTCATCATGTCAGCAGAGCAATCAATTGACGATTGAGTGCCTAGTTACGACGAACAATCTAGATCAGAGCGGCCCAGCGCGTATCGTCTCGTTTTCACAGGACGTCTCCAATCGCAACTTCACCCTCGGTCAAGCGGGAAATCGCTTTGCCGTGAGAATTCGCACCCCGCGCACTGGGGCGAATGCACAAGGCGGCGAGTTTTCTTTTGGCACAATAGACGCCGGAAAACCAACGCACGTAATCGTCAGCTATTTTCCGGGTAACGTCTATTGCTACGTCGATGGAGTGTTGGTTTACTCCGGCAGTGGGATTCAAGGAGAGTTCAGCAATTGGGAGTTATACCCACTGCTTTTCGGCGACGAAGCCAGCGGTGGCAGGGATTGGCACGGCAAGCTAAGCCGAGTGGCGATTTACAGCCGGTTCGTTGGTTTGGAAGAAGCGGCACAGAAATTCAAAGTAATCAAGGGCGAGTGAAGAAGTTCTCCTAGGTACACGACACCTAACCTGAGTGGGCGTTTTTAGTTTTGCCCTGGGAGCGCGGGCATCCTGCCCGCAGGCGGGCAGGGGAAACGAGGCGGCCTGAAACATGACCAAAGCGATCAAAATCCTGCCCGCAGGCGGGCAGGGGAAACCCTACGGTCGTGTACTTTAGAAGTTCTCTACTCCGATTCCTCCAGCGCCCCGTCATAAGGCCCGGCCAGCGCCTCGCCTTGAGCTTTGATTTCTTCCAAGCGGCGCGACATGCTGCGCACAATATCCGGGTGCTGGCCGTACAGATTCTGCCGCTCGGCAATATCGTCTTTGAGGTTGAACAGTTCCCCAGGAAAATCGTGGTCGCTATAGCCCCGCTCCGCCTTAAACCAATCCGGCTCGCGGTTGTCGTCGCCGGAAGGGGCGTCGATAAAGACCCAGTCGTCTTGGCGCAGAGCAAAGCGGCCCGCGCAACTGTGATGCACGGCTGAGCTGCGCACCGGCGCATCAACCTGTCCCTGCAACAAGGGCAATATGCTAATGCTGTCCTCGGCCACTCCCGGAGGCAACTCGGTCCCGGTCAACTGAACGCAGGTGGCCATAAAATCGCCCAACAAAGTGAGCTGATCGCAGACCGATCCGACCGGCGTAACCCCAGGCCAGCGCGCGACAAAGGGCACGCGATGCCCGCCCTCCCAAGTGTCGCGCTTGGCACCGCGCAAATGGGCCATGCTGTAGTGGCCAAATTGGCGCACGTGCTCGTAGCAGCCGCCAGCCGCGGCCGGACTGCACTCGGGGCCGTTGTCGCTGGTGAAGATAAGCAGCGTGTCGTCGGCCAACCCCTGCTCGTCGAGCGCAGCCATAATTTCCCCGACCACCCAATCGACTTCGCAGACAAAATCGCCGTATAGCCCCGCTCCGCTGCGTCCGATAAACTCCTGATTGGGGACAATCGGCGTGTGCGGCGAGGTCAGCGGCAGGTAGAGGAAAAAGGGATCGGAGCCAGCTTCGGCGATGTAAGCGCGAGCGCGGCGGACGAATTCGGGGACCATGTCCTCCAGTTTCCAACCCGGCTTCATGGCCCCAGGCAAGCCAAACATCTCCTCGGGCTTTTGCTCGGTCGGGGCCGCGGCCAGCCGGTCCTGCTCAAACCAAGTGTAGGGCGGGAAATTCGGCACATCGACGCCAAAGTAGTAGTCAAAGCCGCAGGCTAGGGGACCGCCGCCGATGGGTTGGCTGTAGTCGATGTTGCGCTCTAGAGCTAGGCGCTGGTCGCGGTCGAGATGACCAATGGGCGCGTCGCCATAGGCTGGTTTGCCGTCCTTGGTCGCCCACTCCCAGCCAAGGTGCCACTTGCCGATGCAGGCAGTGCGATAGCCCTGTTCGCACAGCAGCTTAGCCGCGGTGGGGCGGTCGGCTTCTATCAAGGGCGGATCCCAAGGCCACAGGACGCTGCTTTTGAGCGGGGTGCGCCAGCAATAGCGGCCGGTGAGCAGGGCGTAGCGGCTGGGCGAACAGACGCTGGAGGAAGCGTGAGCGTCGGTAAAGCGCATCCCCTGAGCGGCGAGGCGGTCGAGGTGCGGCGTGGGAATTTTGCCGCCGGGATTGTTGCATCCCATATCGCCGTATCCCATGTCGTCGGCGAGAATGTAGATGATGTTGGGCTTTTGTCGGGGCATGGCCGGTCCTTTCTTTTAGATGGAAATCTACCCCAAGCGGTCGATCTCCGTGCCGGCAAAGAGACCGGTCGCGAAACTGACGACCCCTTCCTGCACCCATTCGCCAGCCATCGCCGGAGCACCGCACAACAGGGCCAAGCCGAGCACACAACGCATCTTATTCATCATCGATCCATGCCTCCAAGCCCCAAAATTCTAACGTTCCCCGGATGGACAAAGGAAGCTGCTGAAAGCGCAACCTCAGACCCAGTTGCCCCAAGCCGATCACGTCTTGCTGGAGCAACGGATGGAGGCTCCGCACTTCATTCGCCACGATGCACACCTCGGTTATGCCCTCCTCGGCATACTCTTGCAGGCAGTCATGCAGGATGGCGAACTCCCTCTTATGGATATATCCCATCAGTTCGATGGTTAAGGTCTCGCCGCAGCGGTTCAAGGTGTTAATGCGTATCATGCTGATGCCCTCTGAGCGTCAGTCCGCATCGACTAATTGCCGGGCCAATGAGCCTTCCCGCGTCAGAGCATACACCACGAGATTGACGCCCAAATTATACACCGACATCTCATCAACGCTGGAAATAAGAAATGGACTATTAGCTATATTATTCCTCAACCCCTCATCCCGCATCTGCTCGGCGACTCCCGCCCAAAAATCGGCGTAGCCTCGCATCGAGTACACCCCCGCCAACTGTTCCCCTACCATTATACCCTCCAAATAGTCAGGGGTTGGTGGCGGGTAGTCTTCTCCCGTTACAAAGTGCATATCGCGCATCCCTCGTGGGAGACTATCCACGTCGTAGAAGCAATGATAGATCGGATGGGGTAGCTCTAAGCGGGTAAACTGCCAGTCCTTCCATTCTTGATAGCCCACCGCCTCGAAGCTGGCGCGAATGAGCGAACGCACCGCCGGCATGTCCAAATCGGTGTCGCTGTAATTGGGTCGCAATACGCGCACAATCTCCGCAAACAGGAATCCGCCCGAAGTCAAATACGCCCCCAAATTGGCGACCTCCATCTCGGTAAACTCAAAGGGCGCATTCACCGTCAGCAGCACGAAGGGCACCTGCAATAACTGCGGATCGTCGAGCCGAACCGCATCGCGCACTTCGACGTGAACCTGTGTACTGGCGACCATCTTGTCGGCCAACCCGTGCAGCATCCGTTTTTCTGCCATTTGGCGCGTATGAAAAAATGGGCGTGCTTCTAAGGCGATGTTTCCCTGTTCAGCCCGTTCGATGGAAGGGCTATAAACATTGGACATATAGAGAAAACCCTTGAGGTTGCGCCGATCTTGCGGATCGACCACCACCATCGCCCGATGCCGCCCGGTGTCCAGCGCCTGCACATCCATCAACTCCAAGGACAAGTCAATCTCATCCGCACCCTGCCGCGTCCCTTCTAGCGCTCCAGCCCGCATCTGCGGCCCAATGTGCCGCGCCGGGAAATCCGGCACCGGCAGAATCAGCCGATCCGACAGCGACGCGGTCGGCAGCCGAAGAGCCGAGGTCTTGAACACCGGCAGCGGACGCGACGCCGACGGAGCGGGACGGACCGCGGCAACCGGGGCCGCTTGGAGTGCCGGGCGGCGCACCAACGGGCGCTCGCGGGGGCGTTGCCGACGAGTGAGGGTGCGCTGTGGCGGCGGCCGTTTGGTAAACTTCAGCATGATCTGCGGGAGGACGGGATATTGCGTGACCCGCTCGCGGTGCGTGAGGCCGAAAATCACCAACAGATGCAAGGCCAGCGACAATGCCAAGCAACTTTGCAGCTTTCTATTGTTGCGGAACGGGACTTTCCACGGTCGTTTCATCGGCTCATGTCCCGTCGCAAAGGGTAGAGGTCGAGCATTGACGCACGTTCCGCCATTTCGTCGCTCGAGATGGTCTGATGTGTTTCGTGAAATGCCATCAGGCTGTTGAGGCGCATCTCCTCTGGTATTAGGCGGTCCGGCCATATAGAAGCAAACCAAAATTCGAGCAGATATAGCTTGAGATCATTATTCTTCTTCACCATGTGGGCTATAGCCCTACGCCGTTTTTGCGATTCTGCGAATGCGTTTTGTGGGCTGAAAAAGTCGTGGTGATGATACAGGTGATAGCTCTGCGCCTTGGCTGCAAAGCGCATTTTATACCCATTCCGCATGAGGCGATAGGCTAAATCCCATCCCTCAGAATGGAGCATCTCTTCATCAAAACCACCGACCTCCTCAAGAGCAACGCGCGGGGCCGAAGCATTGTGTGGATAAAAACTGACCCAACCTATCGGCGAATCGGGCACTTGGTCAAAGAGTACTTGTACTTGGTCTTGTATTAATTTTAGCTCTGGGAAGGGATATCCACCCTCTTGGGCCAGTAGATCAATCGCACCGAAATCGGACTGTATCATAGTCTCGGTCACCCGAAATTCGTCGGGGTGCGTCCGTATAATATGGGCAACCGATCCCGGAACATCCTCCCAAGGAACGCCACCACGCGGGTCTTGGACATATTCCAAGCAAGGCAAGCAATACTGGAACCCACTCGTTACGCCGTTGTAGCACTGAAATAGGTGCCAATGTTGAGTCAACCAATCGGGATCCGGTAGCGCGTCTCCGTCTAGGAAGGCGACCAAGTCTCCCTGCGCTTCCGCTATACCGATATTCCGCGCTCGACAGCGTCCTACATTGGTATTTAAGGGAATGACTTTTATGGGGATTTGCTCATAATCACGCAGAAAATCGCCCGTTCCGTCCGTGCTACCATCGTCCACCACGATAACCTCAAACTGGCCCCCGAAGTATGTTTGAACAGCCAAGCCACTTAAAACAAGCCGCAACCGATCACGCTGATTGTGGGCGGCGATGACGACAGAAATATCCATTGAGCTTTCTCCCCTATATACATTCAAAGATCAAGCGGCACTCTTCCCTCAGAGAATCCGGCCGATCCATGCGAGGCAAGCCGTTATCCGTCTCTTCATATACAACGGCTTGTGGCATTTCCTTGACAGAGTTTGAGCATACGATGTGGAAGCAGTCCAAATGGCCAAAGAAAAAGTCAAAATAGGGATCGCTATTCTCCAAGACCTTCTGGCGCAACGCCTCATTTTGCACATTGGCTTCCGTTAGTGCTGGAGAACCAATAGCGATACCATGAAATTCCACGGGGATCCATCCGAGGCCCGCGATGAAGACCTCAGCCCACGTGTGCCCAAACACCACTTCGTTATACGTCCGGTTCTCGTATCTACCCGGCCCCAGCGGATTGACCGCTATGGCTCCAGACTGCTCGCGGGCTGGTATTTTTTGCAGACGGCAAAGGGCAATGAAGGCACGAGCCAATGTAATACAATGGCCGCCGTCGTCCGTCAGTGCTTTTAGGGTGCTACACTGATAACATTGGCAGTTGTCTTTGGTCTTCTTGAAATGTTTATTTTTAGCCAAATAGTAGTATAGCAAACGAGCTTTTTCTACGTCGCTCGCCCTTTCGTCTATGCCTACATCCTCCCAACAACGGCGAACGAGCGGATGTTCTACCAAGGACTCATCGACGGTAGTATAGAAATCGGACTGTTCGGGCGTGATCGTCTCCGTTGTCCCCGTGGTACCTATAATTCTCGAATAAACCGTCAATTCGCATACGTAAGAAAACGTATATGCCTCACCGGAACTAAAATTACAAACCGCAGAGTAGCCATAAAAAAAACCCGAATGCGGCAAAAAGTGACTCTGCATTTCCGCCGGACTGCAAGATAGTAGCTTTATATCCTTCTGAAAGTCGGTAGCTATTGGGTACGGCAGAAATATCCGCATATTATGTGTTGCGTCCTCGACAGCCGACAAAGTGAAGGTGTATGTCAGACGCAAGCGCTGGCTCTCCATAGCGGGGTGAAGCGCACTATTTTTTTGACAAATGAAGAACGAACGCATCTCTTCACGCGCCTCGTAATCACACGCAAAAAAGCGAGCGTCGTTGTCGTACAGCCAGTTCCACGAATCGAAACGATCGTACCAAATACCGTCTTGTTTCACTTCATGCGGCATCTGGCTATCTTGCCCATTTTCGAGCATCTCTTCAATTTGCTCGTCATTGAGTACCGTACTCAACGACAACTGTCGGGCAAAATCGCGTTGGCTCATTTGGTACTGAGGATCGAGCCGACCTTCTTCCACGCGACTCATCCAGTACCGATCGATCATATCCGCGACGCGATTCGCGTCCTGCCATTCTCGTATATCGGCGGCAAAAGCACGGCATCGTCTAGCGAATATCGCAGAGTGATTTAACAGCCCCTCGGCACTTTGGACGAGAGCCATCGGTCGGGTGAAGTCTCGGTAGCTCAGTTTAATCCCCAGCCCTAGGGCTTGCAGACGGTCGATGAAATACTCTTGAGTAAAATTCGTGGGCAGCCCGATGACTGGTATGCCCTTGAACAGAGCTTGATAAAAGAAACCGTGATCTCCGCCGCCAGCAAAGATGGCCGCTTGGGAGGCGGCCTGCCGCAAAAAACTCGGATCGACGATCTCGCATCTCTCTATTGGGTCAATATGTATTCCAACAGGTGGAACAACCCACTGCCAAATCCCTTTCATCCCCAATTCTTGCACGGCCTCTTGAATGGAGGACCAATCGGCCCCCAACGTTCTGAGATCCCAGTACACCCCCTCCCGCTCCACATCGCCTTGCTCCTCTACATCAAGTCCCTCAAGGAGCGGTCCCACGAAGGAGTAGTTGGTAGGTCTCTCCGTTCTCAGTGGATGAACCGCTGGAATATCGCAGAGTAGATACATTTCCCTAAATGCCGCCCTATCAGTCCATTCTTGATGGGTGGTATGTTCGATTATTTCATCCCAAGTACGCACAAACTCAGGCGAGCGAATAGGGTAGGAGTATTCGGGCATATTGTATGCCGACGTTATCCAAACCACATCAATCCCTTCCAGTGCCGCAGTTAAGCGCAGTGTGGGGCGAGAATCAACTATTACGAAGTCGGGCTTCAATCGGCCAATCAGCGCCCGCTCGGCTTCTACGCTCTGATGGATGGATGAGTCGTAGTCCGTCTCATTCGCGCCAAAACTCAGTATTGCTCCCAAGTCTTGTATCGGCGTGGCGAGGTCGTGCAGTGCGAAGCCCTCTTGCTGGACTTGGTCGGCAAACGAGCCAGTGCCAGCAAAATCGACGCTATACCCTCGGTGGCGGAGCGTCGTACCCACCACCAAAGAACGTTGTGCGGAAACGCTATCAAAGCCGTAAAAAAAGATTAGTATTGAAACTTGGTCCCGACCTAGACGGCGCGAGCGTTCTTTTTGTACAAGACGTCTTATGACCTTGAAGAGTCCAGCTACGGTCTGCTGTCGTATTGCGTTGAACATCATCTTGTCCTTTACATTCGGCTGTTCGTCCTCAGCAACTCTTCTACGAACTCAACTTTGTCGTCTAGCTGGAGTTCGCGATATAGTTCCAGCGATTGCCGCCACTGAAGTAAGGCATCAAAAGGAGCCTGATTCGATGTATAGACCCTCCCCAAACGAACTCTAACGTCGGCTACGGCCTCCAAGTCCGATACTTTCGCAAACAGTTGCACTGCCTGCCGATAGGCCTCCTCTGCCGCCTTAAAGTTTTCAACATCTGTATAAGCATTACCCAAAAGAGCCGCTTGTACCGCCCGACCTTTGGTATCCCCGATCTCGTCAAACAGTTCCCTAGCCTGATGGAACAACGCCGCGGCTTCTCGCGTATCGCCTTTCTCCCGTAACACCTGCCCAAGACCGCCCATGGTGCGAGCCTCAAATTGTTTATTACCTAATTTTCGTTGAATGTCCAGCGTCCGACGGTACATGGCTTCCGCCTCATCAAACCGACCCGTTTGTCTATATACGCCCCCCAAGACGCTGTAATGATGAGCCAACCCCTCGTCGCGCTGGAGCCGCTCCTCAATCTCAATGCCTTTTTTTAAGATGTCTTCGGCTTCAGCCAAACGTTTCTGACCGAGATAGACCATACCTAAGCCCTGATAGTGGCCAGAAATACCCGGCAGATCGCCGAGTTCTTGGCAAACGTTCAGCCCCTGCTGGAAGTAGGCCTCGGCCTCCTCTGGTTTGTTCTGCCGTAGTGCCAACTGCCCCAAGTTGCCGCATTCTTCCGCCCAATAGGCCCGATTGCCCGACACCTCGTGAAGTTGCTGAGCACGGGTGTGCAATGCTTGCGCTTCTTCAATTTTTCCTTGGAGATGAGCGACAAAGCCTCTATTGCTATAGTTGACGGCCAGACGCTCCTCATCGTGGTGTTCCCTATTGATCTCAAAGGCTGCATTGAGATAGTCAACTGCCTCGTTTATCCGCCCCTTAACTTGGTACATAAGCCCCAAGCCGCTGCACGCATCGGCTTCCATCTCATGCGCCTGCCACTGTCGTGCTTTCGTAAGGGATCTCTGATACAGTGCTTCGGCCTTGTCGAGCTCCCCTTGTTCTTTGTAATAACGGCCCAAAAGGAGACAAGCCTTCGCTTGGGTGCGTACATCGCGGTTTTGTGAGACCTGTGCCTGCTGTATCGCTACGTCTCGTTCGGGAATTAACGGGATGATTTCCATACCTTGTAGTACCCTCCTCAATTATAGTTTTTGCACGGCTTCCCATACCGGAGGCATCCCGCGCACAAAAGAAGCGACGGTTCCCTCCTCGCTCACTACGTAAAACTGCGGTACGCCCCCAATCTGATAGGCTTGGGAAACTGCACCCGCCGAATCGACCAAAACGGGTATAGCCAAGTCATGGTTTTCGACGATTTGCTGCACTTGGTCTTTCGTGCCCTGGCTGACGAGTAGCAAATGGATCTCTTGGGGAAGGTCGTACTCTGCTAAGTAGCTTTCTAACTCGTTGCAATACGGACAGGTAGGGGTTACAAAAATCAGCCCTACCCGCTGTCCCTTAAAATGGCTGAGACGGACGTGGTTTCCTTGCACAGAGGGTAATTCAAAATCAGGGGCGTCTGTTCCCTCAGACAGATACTCAGAACGCTTCGCATCTCCCTTGCTCCAGACGACCCCCGCTGGTTCCTCAGACTGCTCCTTGAAAATCAGCGCGAGCAATAAGACTACGCTGACAAGCCCGGCGATCTGCCAATGCTTTTGATCGGCCATCATTCTGCCCTCTCTTTTTTTGTTACTTTTTGCGCGGACTGCACAATGTTCTCAATCGGAAAGCCTGTACCTCTAACGGCTTCGACAATTCTTTGTTCCTCATCCACCAAAAGCGTGGTGGGGAAATTCGTGATGTTGAGATGCTCCATCGTCAACAGCAGCGTATCTACGGCAATGGGAAAGGCCAAGTTGTGTTCAGTGACCTGTTCCATCAATCCTTCCCGCGTGTTGGAAACCATCAAGATGGGAATATCTATAGCCGCTTTCCCTATAATGGGGTACATGGTATCACAGGCATCACAGCCCGGCAGCGTAAAGACCAGTAGGTGGGATTCACCCTGATACAGATGGGTAGAGATCGGGTTGCCATCTAACTGTTCGAGTTCGTATTCCGGGACGAGCTTCCCAAGCAGATGATCTAAGCTCGTAATCCTTGGAGTGACGGGAGGATTGTTGATTTTTGTGGCCAACAATATACTGGTCCCCAAGAGGATGCCCAGCACTGTCGAAAGGAACAGCATTGCCACTTGCGGTTTTGGACGTACATCTTCCATCGCAGATCTTTCCTTTCCCTAACCTAAAACGCATCGAACAACGGTTGAATCCACTTATTGGCTGGCCGGACGATACTTCCTGCCCATATCAGGGTCAGGCTGACACCGACCATCAAGATCGGCGCAAAGGGCAGCGACAGTTCAACCTCTACCTGATCGTCCCATTCGCGAAATAACCCCTTCTTTTGTAGATCTTTTAGCTGGCGCACCTTTCGCACGGTCAACGGCTTGCCCATTCGGCCTATGAGCTCCTGTGTATCCCTACTCTGCTCACCAAACGAAACCACTTCGACCCGGTCTTGCTCAGGGGCTTCATAAATCGACTGGTGTAGCACCATGCCCGGCTGTAAGGCTGCAATAGAAACCGGCTGCACAAACTTCTGGTACTCGAGAGAATGGATATACACATAGACGTTCCGTATGCCCCACAGTACGGCCCAAAGCACTAGATAGATCAGGTAGTTCCCGGTGCCAATGGCACTAAAGACACCTATTATGAGCCCGGGAACGACCCAAATGACTCTATGGGGTGCCTTCGTCCGATCTTCATGGATCAAATAGAGTACAGCGCCCACTACTATAGCTTCGGCGAGGGTCAACGTCCCGCCGACCAACGTCGTCCCACCTAACACCAGCCCACTCACTCCCGCTGCCTCAACCCCAGAGCGCAACCATCCCCAACTCATGCCCTTTCTAGGCTCGCTTGCAGAAGTCTCGATAAGTTTTTTGGGTTTATGGATGACCAGAAGGATTACAAGAAAAACGGTATTGGTCAAAATAGTATTGACCAACAAGGCCCAAAGAGGAGTATCCAGCGAAAAGAAGGCGAAGGAGAACGTCGGCCACTTTTGACTAAATAACGTACTAGGTATAGCTGCGACCATAGCCCAATACAGCTTGGCATCCCCTGCCCCCCAGAAGCCATACATAAACAACAGGTAGCCGACGGCGAACCCCAGTACAAAGGATAGCCCAATCTGTACGAGTGCAACCTCGCCCAATATCCACAACCCCATCTGTCCCATCAGCCCAAGGCCGAGCAAGGTCCAAGTAGCCGAGTTGGGAATCTCTCTATGGCTGATGTCCGTATAAGTTGTGTAAGAGGCAACAACCATGATTGAGCACAATAAGGCCCATTCTAGCAAGAAGACGGGATCAATCTCATTTAGCAACACATCCATAGTCACATACTCTCCTCAAAAAGCGATTCCCTTGGACTCGGCTAGCCAAGTTCCCGCTTGGCTCCATTGACTCACCAAGGCATTTACGGATAGGGTTGCTCCGGTTATTCCATCAATATCCCGGCCTACGACTAAAGGCTCAGAGAGTACCCGCCCGCTCAGTTGGGCAAAGAAAGCAGTTGGATCGAAAGAGCCATCGGCAAGCTCCCAAGACTCCAAAGGCAAAATAGCCGCAACGCGGTCCTTACTCGGCTCTATGAGGATGCCAACCAGTAAATCGCGACAGGTAGGACAGGCAATATCGTGGCGAACGACGACTAGCTTGTAGGCCAACGCCTCCTCGTCCGTAACAACGCGATAGGCTGATAGCACCCCAGAACGCGGCGTGGGCATGGCCTGATACACTTCTTTTAAGTGGAGAGCACTCGCTGCGGAATCGAAGGCAACAAGATGATGAAGCACGACTTCTTTAGGCGGAACGGGCGGCAGAGGCGATTCGGGACTGAGGCTCTTTTCATAGAGGCCAATAAGCATAAAGATCGCAGGTATTAATAGCAGGATTAAACCAGAGTAAATATAGTATAATGGATGCTTAGGCTGTCCCATGCCGTCTTATCCTCGTTCGAGTTAAATAGCTCAAAGGAATATCCCCTCAAGGCAGCTTCGTCGTCTTTTTCGCTTCCACCTGCCCGTCGATTTCGACTTTATAGATATACACCCCGGTGGCCACCGCCTTACCCGCCTCATCGCGGCCATCCCACGCAAACCGATGCCCTCCCGCCCCCAGCGGACCGTCCCACAACAACCGCACTCGACGACCCAACACGTCGTAGAGGGCCAAGTGGACCTGCTTTTGATCCGTCGCCAAATCAAGAGGAATCACCATCGCAGGATTAAACGGATTGGGATAGGCATCGCCCAGTCGATGCTGCGCCGGCCGCGCATCCGCCAACGTCAGCACGGCGGTCGGCTGCTCCTGCTCGGTCGCCGAACAAAGGGTGGAGGAGCAAAAGCAAATGTCCAACAAGCCCACGCTTGTAATTTCGCAGTGCCGAAACGGCTTGCTCTCGTCCCTAGATGCACACCAAGCACTGTAACCGCATACTATATCGGTCACCACCAGTTCCTGTTCGTCCTCCGAACAAGGGGTGGAGGAGCAAGAGCAACTTATATCAAAGCTACAGTCAGGGTGCTGTGTAATTTCGCAGTGCCGAAACGGCTTGCTCTCGTCCTTGGACGCACACCAGGCACTGTAACCGCATACTGGATCAGTGCGGGACCCGCACTTGTCGGCTTCGGCAGCTTCTCTTGCGCCGAAGAGAACCGCAAGCCCCGCGAGGACACTGATAACCCACCCGAGTCCTAGCCCCTGCCGCATTGGGGCCAAGCCGCTGGACGAGCTGATAAATTTACACAAACTATTCATAATTTCATCTCCCCCCCTTATGGCAGCTTCGTCGTCTTTTTCGCTTCCACCCGTCCGTCCACCTCGACCTTATAGATATACACCCCAGCGGCCACCCCCTTGCCCTCCTCGTCGCGCCCATCCCAAGTAAACCGATGCGTACCCGCCCCCAGCGCCCCGTCCCACACCTGCCGCACCCGACGCCCCAACACATCGTACACCATAAGCGACACTCCCGCCGCGTCCGTCGCCAAATCAAGAGGGATTACTACAGCCGGATTGAACGGATTGGGATAGCTGTCGCCGAGCCGATGCTGCGCCGGTCGCGCTGCCGCTGGCGTCAGCACCGCGGTCACCTGCTCGCCCAACGAACTCTTGAGTACATGCACTCCACCCGATATCGGATCTAACACAACCAAGTCCAGATCGCCGTCGCCCTCCATATCCCCAGACAGCACGTATGTCCCTATTCCCTCTAGCCGATGCCGCTCCCCTTCTCGGGTGGGATTCACACCTCCGCCCCATTCGATAAACACCCCAGCACCCGAAGCGCGGTCCCCGCCAACAAACACCCAATCGTCAACCCCATCGGCATTCAGGTCGCTCACCATCACCGGCGAGAGCCGGAACAGCCGATCATCGTATAACACCTCGGCTTCTAGGCGGTCCCCGGCTCGCTTGCTCTGTAAGACCAGCCCCTTGCTACCTTCGACTTGGTCGCGTATAAACTCGGTGAGGAAATCTACCTGACCATCGCCATCAAAATCGCCTACCCCTAATAGCTTCTTCCATTTATCGAATTCAAAGGTCGCGTCTCTCTGAAGCTCCTCGCCCAAGGCCCCCACAATCCACGTGTTCGCCCGCCCGAACATCGGCAGCCACAACACGTCTAGTGCCCCATCGCCGGTAAATTCGCCGATTGCGCCGGGCACATGTTTTTGGACCACCGCCACCTCCTCAATGGTCCACATTCCTTGTTCTACATCCCAGACCTCTAACGTGTTTCCTGCCCCATCTAGAAATAACTCGACACGGCCATCGCCATCCCAATCCGCCGCATCCACGATCGATTTATCTTCGACCTGCGCGAGCACCTCGATTTGGAGTTTCGGATCAATAGACCAAATTTCAGTCACCTCCCCAATGTTGCTTTCATACATCGCGATTTCGTCTTGACCATCGCCGGTCAAATCAGCACCCATCATCCCTAAGACCACCCCGGAGACGGTGGTCTCTCCTGTTTCCGCATCCGTACTAATTCCCCCTGGGGCCGCTACTTCCTCTATGCGCCTCAGTTCCAAAACGCCTTGCCCGTCATTGAGGGCCATCAGCCAGCCTACTTTAGATCCCCACTCCTTCTCTCGACGGTACTGCCAGAGGGCGAAAAGGTCTAAATCGCCATCGCCATCCAAGTCCGTCAACACGCCAGCTTGCACCCCTGAAAAGATGAAGTCGTAGCCGTCCCCTATGCCTGGGGCAATCGTATAGAACACCGGCGAGGCAAAAAGTCCCCCCTCAATGCGAAAATACTCTATGTATGGCGGGGAGAGTTCCCCCTGTAATTGCTCTTCCACGCCGGTCAACTCGATCCAGTCGATCTCAAACCACTCAACCACATCGGACGCAGAAGGGGTGGCCTCTATTTTGTTATCCAGTGAAAAACTGAGTCGAATATCTTTTAACAGGCCCGACCATATCTTATCGTCTTGACCGACCAAGAAGAGCACTGCTTCCTGCCACTCAGTAGTATAGACTATGGGTTGGGGAAGAATTCCAAACCGGGTCCCAGACGGTGGATTTTCTGGATCCCAACCTGAAGACAGGGCGTTGTGCTCGTTGGTCCAAGCGAGCGCAAAAGTACCGTTCGTAGGGAGATGGTGGACAGTACGGAACCGGATGCGGACTTGGTCGAAAAGGTCCGAATCGTACCCTATGGTAGAAGAAATCAATTCGACACTCGGGTCGGAGTAGAAACTCTTGGTGCCAGAGGGCGCGACATCGATCTTCCACACGCCGTCTTTGACCTCCCCCGGAAACAGGTATAATTCACGAGGACCACCCCATATAGCCGCTTCTTTGGCCGCCCAGCCTTGCGTCGTCCCGTCGTCAAAATCCCACTTGATCGCCACGGCCGGGCCGGGCAACAGCATAAAGCATATACTAATGGCGAATAGCAACATAAGAGTATCTCGATAGAGACATTTTCCAGCAAACACAGGGCACTATCCGTAAGTTAAGTATAGATAAAGAAGGGAGCCGGCTTAAGAACAGCTACAGAGCCGGTCCCTTCAGCTTCTTAGAGGCTGCCTGAAAACCCCATTGGATCGCTTTGTGTGGGCTAGCCAGTGGCCTTGGCGTTACGCGTTTTTTGAGGGCGAGAAGCCCTCGATCCAAGGTTTTTGAGCTACTTGATATCGCCAAGCTCAATCTGCATCGACTAATTGCCGCGCCAAGGACCCCTCGCGCGTCAGGGCGTACACCACGATATTCACCCCCAAGTTATATACCAATTCTTCCTCAGCACTAAAGAGAAACGGACTATTGTCCACATTAAACCACCGATCCCGCTCCTGCTCGGCGACTCCCGACCAAAAATCGGCGTACCCGCGCATCGAATACACCCCCGCCAACTGTTCCCCTACCACGATGCCTTCCAAATAATCCGGGGTTAGCGGCGGTTGATCTGCTGTTATAAAGTGCATATCGCGCATCCCGCGTGGGAGGCTGCCCACATCGTAGAAGCAATGGTAGAGCGGATGGGTTAGCTCTAGGCGCTTAAACTGCCAATCCTTCCATTCTTGATAATCCACCGCTTGGAAGCTGGCGCGAATGAGGGAACGCACCGCCGGAATGTCCAATTCTTCGTCGCTGTAATTGGGCCGCAATACGCGTACAATATCCGCAAACAGGAACCCGCCCGAAGTCAAATACGCCCCTAAATTGGCCGCCTCCACCTCGGTAAACGCAAAAGGCGCACCCGTCGTCAGCAGCACGAAGGGCACCTGCAAAAGTTGCGGATCGTCGAGTGCCACCGCGTCGAGTACCTCGACGTGGACTTGCGTACTGGCGACCATCTTATCGGCCAACCCTTGCAGCATCCGTCTCTCTGTCACTTGGCGCGTCTGGTTGAGGTAAAGTCGGCGTGCTTCTGAGGCGTTGTTCTCCTGTTCAGCCCGTTCGATGGACGGGCTGTGAACATTGGACAAATAGAGGAAGCCCTTGAGCTTGCGCCGATCTTTTGGATCGACGACCACCATCGCCCGGTGCCGACCCGTGTCCAGCGCCTGCACATCCATCAGTTCCAAGGCCAAGTCAATCTCGTCCGCGCCCTGCCGCGTCCCTTCTAACGCCCCAGCGCGCAGGTGCGGCCCAATGTGCCGAGCCGGGAAATCCGGCAGCGACAGCACCAGCCGGTCCGGCAGCGACGCGGTCGGTAGCCGAAGAGCCGATGACTTGAACACCGGCAGCGGGCGCGACGCCGACGGAGCCGGCCGCATGGCCATGACCGGGGCCGCCTGAAGCGCCGGACAGCGCACCAACGGGCGCTGGAGGGGCTGTTGCCGCCGGGCGAGGGTGCGCTGCGGTGGCGGCCGTTTGGTAAACTTCACCATGATCGGCGGCAGGACGGGAAATTGCGTAACCCGCTCGCGCTGCGTGATCCCGAAAATCACCAGCAGATGCAACGCCAGCGACAACGCCAAGCAGCTTTGCAGTTTCCTATTTTTGTGGAGCGGGACTTTCCACGGCCGTCTCATTTACCCACATCCCTTCGCAAGCAAAAGAGGTGTATCGTCGCACTCATGCGACGCCTCGATAGCCCCATTTCCTCAAGGCAGCTTTGTCATCTTTTTGGCCTGTACCTGCCCATCCACTTCGGCCTGATAGATATACACCCCAGCGGCCACCGCCTTGCCCACCTCGTCGCGGCCATCCCACGCGAACCGATGGCTGCCCGCCCCGAGCGGCCCCTGCCACACCTGCCGCACCCGACGACCCAACACATCGTACACGGTCAGCGACACCCCCGCCGCGTCCTTTGTCAAATCAAGGGGCAGCACAACGGCCGGATTAAACGGATTGGGATAGCTGTCGCCCAGCCGATGTTGCACCGGCCGCGCTGCCGCTGGCGTCAGCACCGCGGTCCTCTGCTCGCCCACCGAACTCTTGAGCACATGGACGCCGCCCGAGGCCGGATCCAACACCACCAAATCGAGATCGCCGTCGCCATCGACATCCCCGGAAAGCACCTGAGTCCCATCGCCCGTGAGGCGATGCGTCTCTACCTCCTTGGAGGCACTCATGCCCCCACCCCATTCGACAAACACCCCAAAGCCCGAGGAGCGGTCCCCACCGACAAACACCCAGTCGTCTTGCCCATCAGCGTTCAAGTCGCGCACCTCCACTGGCGAGCGCAGGAACAGCCGCCTGTCATACAGCACCTCTTCTTCTACACCCCCTCCAAGTCGGTTTTTCCGTACGACGATTCCTCTACGCAGATCGGCTGAGGTGTGCTCAAGCGCCGCGAGCACCTCCACCTGCCCATCGCCATCAAAATCGCCCCCGCGTAAAAAAGGTAGTCGCTGATCCACCTCAAACCCCAAGAGCTCATCCTGCTGAGCCGCCTCATCCAAGCCCGTCACCATCCACCTAGTGGACAATATCGGCGACCAAACCGCGTCCAGCATCCCATCGCCCGTAAAGTCGCCGATCTGACTGGGGGTATGGTCTTCGGGGAGTACCAACCGGACGGCGGTCCACACTCCGTGCTCTACATCCCATACCTCCAAGTGGAATTCCCCTCCCACTGGACGGCCTCGGCTATATTCGACCGCAGAAGCGTCTAGTAAAAAAAGTTCTACGACCCCATCGCCATCCCAATCCGCCACATCCACGAGAAAGCGATTGTGTATCTGCGTAAGCACCTCAATCTGGAGGCCCGATCCTATGGACCAAACCGCTATTTCATGCCCTATCTCCAACGCGATCTCATCCGTGCCATCGCCCGTCAAATCGCCGACGACCACGCTGCCTCCCGTGTCTCCAAAGTCCTCTTTATGCACAGGTCTAAAGGCGCCCGCGCCGTCATTGAGAGCCAAGACCCAGCCATCTATGAATCGGCTTTCTTCTGTGTTCAGGATATCCCAAAATGAGAACAGATCCAAATCGCCATCGCCATCCACGTCCGTCAAGACACCCTTCCGCCTTATTCCACTAATAACATAGTTGGTCCCTAATCCCAACGTAATTGGATGGAAGACCGGCACCGCAAAAACACCTGCACCCGTAAAGCGAAAATACTCTACATCAGGGGGGGGCAATTCCCCTTGGAGAATTTCTTCCGTGCCCGTCAACTCGATCCAGTCAATCTCAAGATGCCCGACCACCTCGTCTATGGACCGGGGCACCGATATGTCACCGTGATCCAAGCTAAAGCCCAGCCGAATATCCTGTAACAGACCCTCCCACAATTTCTCGTCTTCGTCCCCAGCGGGAAGGGCGATCTCCACTATTTGCCACTCCGTGGTGTACACCAACTCGTTTTGTACGGGAACATTAAATCGGTATCGTCTTCGTTCGGGATCGCGCCCCGGCGTAGTCAGGTTGTGCTCATTCGTCCAAGTAAAGCCCAAGGAACCTACTGTAGGGTGATGATGGACCGTGCGGAACCGGATGCGAACCCAGTCGAACAAGCCCGAATCGTATCCTATAGCAGAAGAAATCACTTCGACACTCGGACTGAGGTATTCATCTCCAGCGACCGAGCGCGAGACATCAATCCTCCAGACCCCTTCTTCGACCGTTCCCGGAAACAGGTTAAAGTCAAACATGCTGCCACTCGCAAAGGCTTCTTTGGCCCACCACCCTTGCGTCGTTCCATCATCGAAATCCCACATGACCGCCTCGGCGAGGCTGCTCCACAGCACCACGCATGCAATAACGACGAATCTCAACATGACGACACCTCCGTAGGTAGATTCCGGCAGGACAGCCGGCAGGACAGACAGTACGATAAAATGAGGTCCGGCCCAATAATTGCGAACCGGACCCCTTAGCACCTTAGCCCGAGAAATGACCTTACAGCTATTTTTTATTAGCTAACAGGGTCTCAACTGGTGCAGTAACTAAATGAAACAATGCTGCAGTCCTCGAGCTGTTTCTCTCCTTTGCAATATTTATGTTTGCCATCCTCTGGGCATAAAACGGGGTCGTTCCAGCAATCCTCCCAGAGGACGATTTCCGTGCACCTATCGCAAGATTCGGCTTTCTTCGCCCCGAGCAAAACCGCCACCCCCGTAAGGGCGCTGATGACCCACCCAAGCCCCAGCCCCTGCCGAGCCGGAGCCAAGCCGCTGGAGGACGTGAAAAATTCCCTCAAGGTCTGCATGGTTCGTATCTCCTTAGTAGCCCAGTACGTCCGCCGCCTGCTGCCGCTTCGGTACTGGAAGTGAGAGTTGAGCAACGACCGATACGAGTTCGTATCACCTCACCTCCTTTCTTCCGCATCGGCCTCGCCTTCAACGAGGATATACGCAAATCCCGTGCCAAGAATCCGTCCATGCACAAAAAAATCCTTTAGGATACACCTAAAGGATTGAAAAACATGATACTTAAAATTATGAGACAGAGCTTATAGGATGCGCGGCCTCCCCAGCGGTGCAAGGTGGTCCACGATTTTTTTGTAGATTTCCACAACTTTTTTGTAGATTTCCACAACTTTTTTCGTGGACCGCTACGACTTTCGTTGGCCGGTGGCCGCCGGCATACGCTCGTGCATCCTGCGCTACTTCTTTGGGCGGCGCAACCCGTATTTCTGCATGCGATACCGCAGCTTCTCCGGGTGCATACCCAACAACGCAGCCGCACCATGCACGCCAGAGACCCGCCAGTGGGTCGATTGCAAGGCCGCTAGGATCTGCTGCTTTTCGTCCATTGCCTCGGTAGGCGGCGGCACTTCGGTGGGTTGTTCAGCCGGCACGGCGGTCTTGCTTGCGTCCCTATCCCCGGCCGGCGGCGCAACCGACCGCAGCGACAAATCCGCCACCCCTATCACGCCGCCTTGGCACAGCAACACCGCCCGATGGAGCACGTGCTCTAGCTCGCGTATGTTCCCCGGCCAAGAGTAGGCCTGCAAGTGCCCGACCACCCCTTCGGCTAAAGTCGGCACCGACTGCTCTAAATCGAAGGCGGACCGCTCCACAAAATGCGCGACCAACACCGGTATATCCTCTGGCCGCTGCCGCAGCGGCGGAACTTCAAGCGTAAAGCCGTTCAGCCGATACAACAGGTCTTCGCGGAATGCGCCCTCCTCTATGGCCTGCGCCAAGTCGCGGTTGGTCGCCGCCACCACCCGCACATCCACCCGCACCGGCTGCTGGCCACCCACCCGGGTCAAGGTATGCTCCTCCAAGATGTTCAACAGCACCTGCTGAGCCTCCAACGGCAACGTGCCGATTTCGTCCAAGAACAGCGTACCGCCATCGGCCAGTTCAAAACGCCCAAGCCGACGGGTATTTGCGCCGGTAAAGGCCCCTTTCTCGTGGCCAAACAACTCGCTCTCGATCACCCCGGCCGGCAGCGCCCCGCAATTGACTTGAACAAACGGACCATCGCCGCGGCGGCTTGTGTCGTGGATGGTATGCGCGAGCACCCCCTTGCCGGTGCCGGTCTCGCCTAGCACCAGCACGTTCATAGTGGTATCGGCCACCTGCGCTACCTGTTGCATCACCTGCTGCATGGCCGGACTGTGGCTCTGCACGACATCGGTGTCGGTAGGCCGCTGCGTCTTGGCGAGGGCGCGGAGGCGTTCGGCTTGGACGTCGGGGACGACCTCAACGTCCAAGCCGACCACCTCGGACTCCAGACCATCCCGGTCTATCGTCTGCACCTCAAAGCGGTAGTCGCCCACCGGCAAGGCGCTGTACACCACCTCATCGGCAAAGGTGAACGCGCTCCACGCGGCGGCCGGGCCGTAGCCCACCAAGCGATGGCGGTAGCGCATCTGCGCCGCGCCGCTGCGAAAGCTGATCCCTTGAAAGTAAATGCGGATTTCCGGGGTGTCCTCTGGGCAGGATACTGCGTCGAGCGCGGCCATGAGCGCGCCGGCTATCACCTCGCGGATGACCAAGCCCGGCGGCGTGTCGCCCGGCTGGTAGGCCACTAACCCCGCCCGCGTCCCAAACCACCACCGACCCGCGCGGTCGCACAGGACAGCCTCGACGATGTTGCCGAGCGCAGAAGGCCCTAAGCGGATGCTTTGGAAGGTCTCGCCATCGTAGCGCAGCACGCCCCCACCACTGGTCCCAACCCACACATGACCCTGCCCGTCAGCCGCCAGCGCCAAGATGCCGTTGGCCGACAGCTCCGATTGATCAACAGTAAAGTAGCGCACCTGCCCCGACGAGAGGTCATACGTGAAAAGCCCCTTGGTCGTACCCACCCACACGGTGTTTTGGTGCTCCCACAACACATTGACGTAGGCTATGGTCTCGGCCTCGGCCATAGCCGCCGGGCGGAACTGACCGTCCTCGTACCAATAGAGGGCCGGTATGCGGGAGTAGAAACCGATCCAGAACATCCCGTTTTGGTCTTGCAGCAGGGCGCGGCACTCCTCGACGTCCCACGCGCCAAACCGGGTGAAGCGACCGTCCTCTACAAAGCCAAAGCCGCCCCGGACCGTGCCAACCCAGATACGCCCTTGCCCATCTTCGTATAGCCCGGTGATTTCGTCGGCGTGGGCACCTTCGGCCATCGCGATCGCTTGGGGCGTCTGGCCTTCCCATCTATACACCCGCCCGGTGTCCCCACCACTCCAGACCTGCCCCTGTGTGTCCACCACCAGCGCCGACACGGTTTCAGCCTGATCAAGCGGACGGATGTGGCCGTCTTCCATGCAGGCCATACCCCCCATCGTGCCAATCCACATCCGCCCCTCGGCGTCTTCGCCCAAGTGCCCAACTTCGCGGTCGGGCAGGCCGTCGGCTTCGGTGTAGTAGCGAAAGCTAGACAGGTCGCAAAAAATTAGCCCGCCGCCCCAAAGCCCGATCCAAACATTGCCCTCGCGATCCTCGTACGTCAGGCGCGTAGTTGAAAAGTCAATGTCCTTCAAGCCCGCGAAAGCGCTTCGCTCGCCGCCGTCAGGCGGTGCAAAATGGTGCCACACCTGCCCGTCGTAGCAGAAGACCCCCCGGCGCGTCATCCACACCCAACCCCGCGCATCCGTCCGCACATGCCGCGTCCCCTGCTGCACGGTGCGCTCGGCCTTATGACCCACGTCGATGATGGCCAACTGCTCAGCCTGCACATCGTAGCAGCCAACCAAGGTTTCGCGACCCGCATAGTGGAAGGCGATCCACAGATGGCCGGATGCGTCTTGGGTGAACTTCCAAGGCCATAGGACCTTGGACTCGCCGGCATCCATGCGTCGCCCATCCAAGCTGAGAATGCCTTGATTCCATGTCGCCAGCCAAGTGGTGCCAGCAGCGTCGGTGGCCAGATCGTACACTCGCCCCAACGGTTGGCCGCCCACGTCGGTTATGCTCCGTATGCAGCGGCCCTCGGCAAACCACGCCACCCCCGCGCCGGTCAGCACCAACACCGAACCATCCGGCTGCGGTTGCAGCCCCACGATCTCGTTGGAAGGCAGGCCGTGCTCAGTGGTGTACACCTGAAAGCCGCGCCCATCGTACGCGGCAAGCCCCCCGCCGAACATGCCGAACAAAAGCCGCCCGTCCGCGTCTTCGGCAATGGCCATGACCGTCAGATTGGGCAGCCCGTCTTTGAGGCCAAACCGATCAAACCGGGCGCTGTCGAACCGGCTGACGCCGCCATCGGCCGTGGCGATCCAGAGGAAGCCTTGGCGATCTTGGTAGAGGTCTTCCACGTGCATCCCGCCCAGCCCATCAAAGACCGTGTATTGGCTGCTCAACACATGCTCAAAGGAGATGTCGCTCATAATCTATAGCCCATCAGTAAATCCGCTGGAATGCCCAAATGCGTTCTCAAAGCGCCAATCTGCGTCCATCGGCGGATTGTAGGGGCGGACTGTAGGGGCGACTGTAGGGGCGACTCTAAGAGTCGCCCCTACTTCCACGGCGCTCACTTCAGACGGAAATCCGGACCCGACAAGGCATTGACAAGCTGCGGCTGGAAAACATAGGTTGGGACCAAGATAGCCCAAGGCTTGGCCTCCACAAAATCCCCGTGCTCAGCCCACCGAGCGACTGCAATCTAGGCATCCAGCTTGAAAAAAGAAATCCCCGCCAGTCTGCGGGCCCGTCTCGCCGAACGCACCGCGCCCCGAGCCCGAGAACGCCCCGACGCCCACATCACTTTCCGCGGCCTGTTTCTCGGTGCCCTGCTGTGCGTTGCCATCGCCCTCGGCGTGCCCCATACCACCATGCTGGTCAAGGGCACGCCCATGGGCTTTTCCTCATCGACCCCGGCGGCGTACTGCCTGCTTTTTTTTCTGCTGATCACCGTCCACGTGGCACTGGCCCTGCCCAAGCGGCAATGGGGTCTGCAATGGGGCGAACTGGTCACCATCGCCATTATGATGATGGTCGCCGCGGCCATTCCCTCCCGAGGCGTGACCGGCATGCTCCTGCCCATGATCACCGGGACCTACTACTACGCCTCGGCCGAGAACAAATGGGCCGAAGTCGTCCATCCCCATCTCACCGAATGGATGCTGATGGGCGACCCCGAGGCCGTGCGCGGTTTCTACGAAGGCAGTATCGGCACCACGGCCATCCCCTGGGCTAGCTGGTTGCCCCCCTTGGGCTACTGGCTGCTGTTCTACGCCGCTCTGTACACCACCCTCATCTCCATTGCCGTGATCCTGCGCCGCCAGTGGGTCGAACACGAGCGCCTAGCCTATCCCCTCGCCCAAGTGGCCCTAGCCATGATCGAGGACGAGGGCCGGCCCTCCCTGCTCAAGCCCTTCTTTAAAAGCAGGCTCATGTGGATCGGCTTTGCCATCCCCTTCCTCGTCGGCAGCCTCAATGCCCTGCACCACTATTTCCCCTCCGTAGCCCAGATCCAGCTAAACACCAGCGTGTCCTTCTTCGGCACCAATCTGCCGGTCAACCTCAATTTCCTCATGCTGGGCTTCTCCTTCCTCATCAATTCCACCCTCTCGCTCAGCCTGTGGTTCTTCCTCCTCGTCTATACGCTGCAACAACACGTCCTCGGCCTGTTGGGCATCAATACCCTACAGGCCACCCTCGGCCCCTGGAGCACTCCAGTGACCGGCCACCAGATGATGGGGGCCCTGATCGTAATGGTGGGAGCGGGCCTGTGGGTGGGGCGGCACCACCTAGCCGAGGTATGGCGTCAAGCCCTGTCCAAGAAAGCCTCGGCCGACGATGCCGATGAGATCATGTCCTACCGCAGCGCCCTGTTGGGGCTGCTCATCGGCACCGCGGGCATGACCATCTGGCTGTGGCAAAGCGGCATTCCCACTTGGATCGCGCCGCTGTTCGTCTTTGCGGCCCTCGTCATCTTCATCGGCCTGACGCGCGCCATTGTCGAGGCCGGCATTCCCACCTTGAGCCCGGCCATGGTGCCCCTCGGTTTCGTGGTTTCTGGGGTGGGCGTCCCGGCCCTAGGGGCCAAGGGCATGGTGGCCTCGGCTTACACCCTCATCTGGGTCGGCGAATTGCTGGTCTTTATGATGGCCCCCCTGTCCAACGGCCTGCGCCTGACCAGTGAGACCGCGGGCAACCGACGTCGGCTCCTGTGGGGTATTGCCGCGGCCATGTTCATCACCTTGGCCGTCTCCATCTACTACACTCTCCACCTCGCCTATGACTACGGCGGAGTCAATCTCCACAACCAGTTCTTCGGCCAGAGCTTCCCGAGCTATCCCTCCCGATTCGCCCTGCGCAAATTGAGCGAGCCTTCCGGCGTCAGCGTCGATGGCTGGCTCTGGACCTTGAGCGGCGGCCTGGTCATGGCCCTCCTCATGATCGCCCGCCAGCGCCTGATGTGGTGGCCCTTCCACCCGCTGGGCTTTGCCGTCAGCGCCGGGTGGACCATGCGCTACATCTGGTTCTCCATCTTTTTGGCTTGGCTGATCAAACTCGCCATCCTGCGCTACGGCGGCGGCGGTCTATACCACAAAATCCGCCCCTTTTTTCTCGGCCTGATCGCCGGTCAGTTCGCCACCGGAGGTCTGTGGCTGGTCATCGACGCGTTTACCGGCACAGTGGGCAATGTCATCCCGGTGATGTTCTGACGCTTAAGGCCCTCCCTCAATCCACGTCGGCACCAATCGAGCCAAGCCGCAAACAGCCGTAGCGTTCGGCTTCGTACAGACACAAAACCTGTCCGTCGGGAGCCACGGCCAAATCGGAGTACGCCGCCGCACCCGGCTCAAGCACCCGCGCTATGGGCCAACTGTGCCCTTGGTCCTCACTCAGTCGCAAGGTTAGTTCAGCGCGCTCGTCGGGCTTGCTGGGATGCGCCGTTAAGATGCGCCCGTCGTCGAGACCCACAATGCTGCCCTGGCAAGAGGGTTCGGGCAAGGCCGGCTCGTAGGCAACCGCAGACCAAGTTGCGCCCCCATCGCGGCTGCGCGACCAACCCCGGCAGCGACGTTCGTTGCGACTGCGCAGTGTCATGTACAGGGACTCATCGGCCATTTCCACAGCCTCGCATTCGTCTGACGCATCGTGAGTCAACTTGGCTCCAACCCGCCAAGTGTGGCCACCGTCGTCGCTGTAAAAGGCGATGGAAGACTGCACTTGGCCCCAAGTGGCTGGTGGCTGACGCCAAGTAGCCGGGCCGGGACTTTCATCGACCCAAGAGGGCACGAGTAAGCGACCGCTTTGCAGTTGAATGCCGTGGCCAGGTCCGGTACCAAGATAGGTCCACGAAGAGGCCTTCACCTGAGAGGTAATCTCCACTGGATCAGTCCAAGTGCGGCCGCTGTCCGTGCTGCGACTGACAAAGACCTCCTGGTTGTCCTTGCAAAAGGGCAGCAACACCGCGCCTCGGTCGTGGTCAACTACGGGACAAGGATTGCCGCAGGTGCGCTCGCCGTCGGCGACGATCCGCTGGCGCGGTGCCCAAGTGTGCCCGCCGTCCGTGCTGCGGCGCAGGAGAATGTCGATTTGATCGTCGTCGCGGCCAGTGTGGCGACGCGCTTCGCAAAAGGCCAGCACTGCGCCGTCTGGCGCTACGGCCAAAGCAGGGATACGATAGGTGTGATAGCCTTCTTGGCCGGAGATGAATAGGTCTTGTATTTGCACAGTCCGCTCCTGTGGAAAAGGGCCTCAGCCGCCGTAGTCGCTCAAGTAGCTATCTAGGTGAGTTTGTCCAGCACGTGCTCTTGGTAGTACTCCGCGGAAAAACCGGCCTCGGCGTAGGCTTGGGTAGCCGCGGACCACTGGCTGTAAAAGACGCGTTGCTCGGGGTCGGGATGTTCGGCTAAGCGCTGCGGGAGGAGTACCCAATTGGTCAGGGGCTGACTGGCGGCGCGGCTGTAGTAGTGGTGCAAGGTGCGCCGGGCACGGGTGCGTTGTCCGGGCAGGCGGGTGTGAAAGATGGCGATGTCGTACAAAACCAAGGTGCCGGCCAGGCCGCGGATGGGCACTTCCGCATAGGCATCGCCTAGTTGGACGCGAGCCTCCTCCAACGTCTCGTAAGGACCGCTGTTAGGCACGACGCAAAAGCAGGGGTCGCTGGCCCCCACATCGCCCAAGTAGTGGATGGCGCAGATATAGGTGCATTCGTAGGGACGCTCAGGCTCGGTCTGAGTGGTAGGTTGGTAGGGTCGGTCGCGGTGGAAGCGCATCTCGCCGTCGCCTTTGCCAGCGGGCACGTCGCGGAAATCGAATTGGGCAAAGCGGGGTTGGGGAGCCATGATAGTCCGCACTAGATCGTAGGAGACCGCTGGCTGGACAAAGCGATCCAACTCGGGATGGTGAACCAAAATTTGCCCGTGCGAAAAGACGCCCAAGCGGTCAGGCCCCCATTCGCGGGGGATTTCCCCTTTGGAGCGATCGACAAAGGCGTTGAGGGTGCGGATGTCGTCGGCAGATAGGGCGTCGGCGACTACGGCGTACTTATACTGCTGGAAAAAAGCGAGTATGTCTTCCTTTTTGTCGGGGGCGAAAATGGGGGGCATGAAGAATTCCCTTTTAAAATTGTTGTTTGGAATGGTTCTAGACCCGCAGATGGATCCGATTGGTTGGACCACCATTCGAACGCGGTGATCGACTCACTTGCCAGAGCTTCATGCGGTTTTTCTGTGGGGCTTCACCTACGCAGATACGGCCTTGATATACGCTCCGCCTCTATAAAGTCTCTCCCGGGTCTTTTTCCCGGTTGGGTCAAATTCGATCCACTTCCCGCTTCCCATGGCAAAAGTGCCTTCCCCTCTTAGTTGTTCGTTCTCGTCCACATAAGTCCACTTCCCGTCAAATAGCCCGTTTTTATAGTTTATCTCTTCTTTTACTTTTCCATTTCTGTAATACTCGACCCATTTACCCTCGCTTTTATCATCCTCAAAGCGGCCCTCGTAGCGCAACTCACCGCTAGCGAAATATCCGACCCATCTACCGTGTTTTTTTCCGTTTTTGTATTCCCCTTCGTATTCTATCCCACCATCGGCGTAATAGACGATCCATTGTCCGTCTTTATGGCCGTTGTCGTATGCGCCTTCTTTGCATATCTTCCCGCTTTCGTAATACTCAATCCTCTTTCCGTGCAGTTTTCCATCTTTGTAGCTGGCTCGGCTTTTTATTTTTTCACTCGGATAGTGGTCTAGGCGATATTCATATTCTTTCATGAGTTCAGCTCCTCCTTGCCAAACCGAAAAATAGCTCTGTTCTATCGAATCGACAATCAGATGGCGTTGGGAGGCTATTAGTGATCATCGACGCTCATACCCATTTCTACGATCCTCATCGCCCGCAGGGAGTGCCCTGGCCCAATAAAGAGGACGGGCTCATTTACCGGACCGTACTGCCGGAGCACCACAGAGCAGTGGCCGAACCCACCGGCGTCAGCGGCACCGTAGTAACGGCGGCTAGTGTCTGGCTCGAAGATAACCAGTGGCTCCTCGACCTAGCTGCCAACGGCTCTTGGATCGTTGGAGTCGTCGGGCACGTCGATTCCGGCCCCGACTTCGGTTCCCACATCGAACGTTTTGCCGCCGACCCGCTGTATAGAGGTATTCGCGCTGGCCCTGAATTTGTCGCAGACGACGGCGGTGCCATCGAGCGCGCCACGATAATGGCCGACCACGACCTACAAGTGGATATCAGCGTGCCTCCCCAGCAGGCCGAATCGCTATGGGTAGTGGCGCGCCAAGTGCCCGATCTGCGCTGGGTGCTCAACCACTGCGGCCAGCCAAAAATAGACGGCCAGACACCCGGTCCCGACTGGGTCGAATACGTGCGCACCGCGGCGGCTTGGCCGCAGATTTTTTGCAAGGTTTCCGGCTTGGTAGAGTACAGTCGGGTGCAGCCAGCCCCGGCCGACCTCGAATTTTATCTGCCTACGCTGGAAGTGTTGTGGGATGCGTTCGGTGAGGACCGGCTCATATACGGTTCCAACTGGCCGGTGTGTGAAATATCGAGCGACCACGCCACCGTGCAGGCCATTGTCGGCGCTTATTTCGAGTCCAAAGGGACATTAGCAGCGCAGAAATACTTTTGGCAAAATGCAGCTACTGCCTACAAGTACGTCCAGCGCTGAATACTGCCCAACCTCACCCATGCCACCTGAATCCGCTAAATCCCCGTTCACCTTCAAAGGCATCGTCGTCGGGGCCATCTTCTCACTGCTGGTCAGCCTCTGCGCGCCCTTTGTTGTTTTTATGCTTCAGGCCTCCTCCATGGGTATCAATAGTTCGTCACCTGGTGCCATCTTTTTCTTTTTTGTGCTCACCCTCTTCGTCAACGTCGTCCTCGGGCTGATTAAGCGTCAGTTTGCCTTGGGCCGGGCCGACCTCATCCTCGTTTACTCCATGCTGCTGATGGCGGTAACCCTGCCGACTTACAATTTCCTTAACTATCTGATCGGCATGATTTCTGGCCCCTACTACATGGCCTCGCCGGAGAACAATTTCGCCGAACTTTATCTGCCTTATATCCCCGACTGGATGGTACCCCAAGACGAAAAGGCCATTTTTGCACTCTACGAGGGATTGCCAAGCGGCCAATCCATACCCTGGGCCGCGTGGATCGAACCCCTGTCGCACTGGTTTGCTTTCTTTTTGTGCTTGAGCTTTATGATGATATGCATGGCCACTATTTTACATCGTCAGTGGTCGGCCCACGAGCGTCTCAGTTATCCTATGACGCAACTGCCCCTGCAGATGATCGAAGGCACGAGTCCGGGGCAGATAGCACCCTTTTTTTTAAACAAATTGATGTGGCTCGGCTTTGCCGTGCCTTTCGTTCTATTCAGTTTTTCGGGGTTAAACCACTACCTGCCGGTCGTGCCCGAATTTCCCTTTTACATCGCCTGGATTCACTGGTTTCGCGATATCAACACCTGGGGAGAAGGCTTGGCGCTCAGTTACGCCTGGCTCGGGTTTTTCTATCTGGTCGATTTGAATATCTCCCTCAGCATTTGGTTCTTTTTTTTACTAGGCAAGTTCCAAGATGGACTCTTCCGCACCTTGGGCATTCACAGCACCGAGCAACTGAGTCAGTACGAGTACTCCCAGTTGGCAGATCTGACCCATCAGGCCGTGGGTGCTAGCATCGTCTTTGTACTCTTTGGATTGTGGACGGCCAGGCACCACTTGCGGGATGTGGTAGCCACGGCTTGGCGACCGGCCAGTGGCGTCGATGACAGCGAGGAGTTGATGTCCTACCGCTTGGCTTTTTTTGGCCTGATCGCCAGTTTACTCTTTGTCTGTTTCTGGCTGTGGCGCTCGGGGCTTCCCCTCGTCGTCATTCCCGTTTTCCTCTTTATTTGCCTGATCTACTACATTCTCATCACCCGGGTCGTCTCGGCCGGTGGTGTGCCCACGGCTCGGCCCCCGCTAGTGGCACCTTATTTTATCATCTCGGGACTAGGCACTTCGATTCTGGGTGCCAAAGGCATGGTAGCTCTGTGCTTCACTATGGTGTGGCAGGCGGAAATGCGCCTCTTCCCCATGCTCGCCTGCGCCAACGCGCTCAAGCTGGCCAAATCGGTCCGCGGCTCGAAGAGGCGCCTTTTGCTGGCCCTGCTACTGGCTCTGGTGTGCAGTATGGTCGGCGGGACGATGATGAATTTGCACCTAGGGTACACCTATGGTGGCATCAACCTAGGATCCTATGCCGGCTTTGGCGGCAACTGGGATCTGTGGTTGTCGCTGGTGCACAATCCTCGGGAGGTGGATGTGCGCGGTTGGATCTTCACCGGCCTCGGCGGCACCTTCGAGGCTTTTCTGATGGTCGCTCAGAAGCGCTGGTACTGGTGGCCGTTCCACCCTTTGGGTTTTCCTTTGGCCATTGGCTGGCTCACCAGCGAGATATGGTTTGCCGCCATGCTCGCCTATCTGTGCAAATTGACGATTCTGCACTTTGGCGGTCCCAAGCTCTACCGCGTTTTAAAGCCCTTTTTCTTGGGTTTGATCTTAGGCGAAGTCTCCGTCGCCGCCTTCTGGGCCATCATCGATACGCTGTTGGGCGGCAGCGGCAATGTCATAACCTACATGTGAATGGATCAAATGCCGACTTCGATTGGGCGATAGGGTTCACTGCCTGCAAGTCGCCGCTCCCAATCACTCACTCCGGGCTCTGGAACGCCGAAGAGCTGGCGCCGATTGTGGGATTGGGTAATCCGCTGCTGAATAGGCGCGGGCAGGTCCCGGTAGTCGTACTGCGTCTTCATCCACGAGCGGACGTACGAGTACTCGAGCACTTTGCGGTCGCTGTTACTGCGGTTGTGAAAGCGGGCGTGCCAGCAGTAGCCGTTGAAGAGCATGGCGTCGCCGGCTTTGGCCGTTAGCGTGGCGTGATGTGGCATATCCTCGTGATTCTCAATGTCGGGCAGGGGATGTCCCATCTCAAAGCGATGACTGCCGGGAACGATGGCGAAGGTGGCACCGTTTTCGGGGACGTCCACCAGATAGGTGAAAACTTTGGTCATGATTAGCGAGTCCGGCAAATACACGCCCATTATGTCGCAAAGATCGCAGTGCCAGCCGCCGCCCGATTCGGTGTTGGCTTCCCTGACGCCTCCATGGGCATAGCGCAGTTGCACATCCTCCCCTATCACCGCTCGCACGACGGGGAAGATGGCGGGGTGGTCCACCATATCGACGAACACCTCGTCCTGATGGAGCAGGTCGTAAAGCGAGTCGTTCTTCGCCGCCTGGTCGAAGGCATTGAGTACCCGCTCCACCTCGGCACCCGACAGCGCCCCGCGGATAAAGACAAATCCCTGTGAGTTATACTGCTGCCTAGCTTGTTCGGGTGTCATATTGGGACTCAGTTTTTCACAAAGTTTGGCCATTTAATAATTTGGCTCGGTACCCTTGCCGACACTGCTCAACGGCGAATAGCGTCTCTGCGGCAGGCCATCCGAGCTCGGATAGCCCTTTACCTTGCCCGTCCAATAAATGGGCGCGGCGGCGACGCCGAAAAGGTGGGCGAGGTTCTCGCTGGCAGCGATCGTCTCCAGTGCCTGCGGCGATAGCTCTGGCAAGGCCTGTCGCATCCAGCTATGGACGTAGGTGTATTCGAGCAGTCGCAGAGCTATATCAGCGCGGTTGCCCGTGCGCACCTGCCAGAGATTGCCGTGCAGCACTGCGGCCGACCCCGCCTTTAGGCGTAGCAGCAAGTGGTGGGGCATCTCTTCTATGTAGGTGATATCGGGAAACGGGACTTCAGCTTTGAAACGGTGGCTCGCCGGAACCACGGCCAGACAGCCGCCGTCGGGTGGGGTATCGTCTAGGCACACGAATAGCTGGAGGCACAGGTTGGAGTCGGCATGGTGGACCCCGAGCATACCGGCGACCTTCCGGTGCCAACCCCTGCCAGCTCCTCCAAGCTCAACTGAGATAGCGGCAAGGAAGCGCAAAGACACATCGTCGGATAAGATCCGATGGATTATTGGGAACAGATGCGGATGTTCTGCTAGGTGGATGAAACAGTCGTCTTGATTGGGCAGATCTTCCAGAGCACCTACCTGCGCGGCTTTAGCAAAAGCGCGTCGGACGCGGTCGAGCTCATCTGCACTCAGGGCATCTTCGACGAGGAGATATCCTTGGCCTTCGTATTCGGCCTGCTGCCACTTGGTCAACCCATTCACCTCTCGTTTCGTTCACAGATTGTGAGTTGGGCCGGCATTGAATTGGCACCAATACTACAAACTCTCCCGCTGTAGCCAAAGCCAACGGGAGAGTTTGTAGCGAAAAATTAAATGATTGGAGCTTTTACCGACTGAAAGATGCCTTGATATGGCCCCAAGTATCGTTTTCGACGGCCGTCGCTAGCAGTTCCTCGTTGACCGGCAAGAGAATCCAATCCGGTAGGAAGTCGGCGTTTTCGGAAGATTCATTGAAATTGAGGGCCCAGTCGGAGAAGACTTCGCCGGTTTCTTCATTGCCGCAGCACAGGCCCACATCCCCGTCCTTGTTGCGGGCTGCCAAGCCGATGATCTCCCCTTCTTGCAGATCGTGGATGATACTGCCTTCGGGATCTTGCCAGTTGAAATCGTCCCACCACACGTGCCACAGCTCGATTTGCCAGTTGTATTCCTGGCCCAGTTCGGGCTCGGTCCACTGATAGGCACCATCGGAATAAGGCTCCCCCCGATACCAATCGGCCTGAGTCATCCAGTGCCAATTCCAAGGGACTCCAACCTCTTCCGTTTTGCTGTGGAAGAAGAAGTGGGAAATCTGGGCGTGGCGGTTGCGCTGACGTTGCGCTTCCTCATCGCTCTGCCCTTCCGAACTCCAGTAGAGCCCGCCCGAATGATCGGCATCGACGGCTAGTTCGATATCGTCGCGCTGGTGGCTCCAATAGTCATCGTAGCGATCATACGCCAAGTAGATGCGCTCGGTTTCGTCGTTCCAGCCAAACGTAAAACGCACGGCTAAATCAGACGCATCCGGCTCGGTATCAGTGACATCAATTTGGGTGATCAAGAGGTTGTTTAGATCCTGTTCAGTGATCCACAACTCCTCTGGCACGACCTCCCACTCAGACAAATCGGCATCCAGAACCGGTAAGTGCGAAGTGGGCCATTGCCACATCTCGAAGATTACGCCCGGCGGATCGTGGGCACCAGCGGATGTGGTAAAGCCGAGCGCTATGGCAAAGGCCACAACACCCTTTAAGAGCTTGCTCATAGGTTCCTCCTTGTGGAAGGGCAAGAGAGCTTATGGATTGGTTGGTAATTATTTCAGTATAGATAAGCATCTATAGACTGCAAGTCAATGTTTTCGTACATAGTCGCCCAACCCAGAACCAAGGCGGTTGAGCGGCAGTTGCCGTTTCTGTACATTCCCGACCGTCAGTGAATTTGTGGCCGCGTTCTCGGTTAATTTCACTGAAAAGGGACTGACATGAAAAAGAGAATCCCCCTGCTCGTGATTTCTTGGCTGAGCGCGGCAAATATCGGGAGCGCTGTCGAAGAAACCATCCTAATTGGCAGTAGTGGATCACTGCCGTGGCAAGCAGGGGGTGGGACCATTGCGGCGACGGCGATCTTGGATGAGTCCACCGTCAATCAGACCAATACCCCCGGTGGAGTGATCGACTTCGAGTCCATTGATTTTCCCGGGTGGATTTTTCCGCAAAGGGTCGATACGACCGACAACATTCTCATCGGCCTCACCAGCAAAGAGCGCGGCGGCTCGATCAGCAGTCCCATCCCCAGTGCCCAAGTCAGCTTCAAAAACGATTATAAGAAATTGATCGACGCCGACGGTCAAACAGCGTTGGAAGTGAGAGCTACTTCCAGCGCCTCCAGTGCCGGTGCGCTCGGTCTGATCTTAGAATTTGATCTCAACGCCCTATTCGCCGTCAATCGCATCCGATTCTTCCCCCGCAATGCCGCTCCCGAACTGCCGACACCTGACTTTCCCTTTCAGAACGATTTTATCAAGGGGTACGAGATTTTTATCAACGACGGTCGGCCCGAATCCTATCTCAACAATCGGCCGATATGGACGACAATCGCCCTCGAAGGCCAGAACGAGGAATCAGTCGTCGATCTGAGCATCCCCACCCAATTCGTGCGCCAGATACGCTTCAAATCGCTTACGACAGCCGACTTCGAGATTGCCGAGTTCCAGGTTTTTGCCGAGGGGTTTGTGCCGCAGGCGACCTATCTGTCCAATGTATTCGATTTTGGCGAGCCGGCCTTGCTAGGCCACTTGCGCTGGCTCCAAGAAACCATCGGCGACTCCGTGCTCTCGGATATACAAATTCGCACGCGCACGGGTGTGGATCCCGAGCCAGTCGAGTTTACCCGAGTCGGCATCCAGAGTATCGGCCTGACCGAGGTGAGCCGCACGGTGGGGGGCGTGTCGAATCTGGAAGAAATTCGGGTCAAAGTGCCCTGGAAGCGCCCGCAAGACGTGGAGGACGATGAACTTAGGACTTTGGTCGAAACCGAGCTAGAGGACGATTTGCTGAGCGGAGAAGAGGCGCTTTTGGCCTGGACCCGGCTGCCATTGGAACTGCGAGCACAGCTCGAGATTTCGCAAGCCGAGTACGGCAAGATCAAAGAGCAGGGGCCGATTCGCGATGATCTGACGAACTGGAGTGCTTGGTCGCCCCCGTACTCGGCCGCCGGTATAGTCGAGGCCCAAGCCTTGGAAATACCCGGGTCGGGAACGCCGGTGCTCTCTCCCAGTCCCAGCCGCTATTTCCAATTTATGGTTGAGTTTGCCAGCCGGGGCTTTGACGCGGCCTCCGGCTTGGGGGCCTTAGCCTTTGATCTGTCCACGCCGGCTCTGGCCGATACTCTCATCGGAGAAGTGTTTCCCCGGCACGCCGCCGTCGGTGCAGCGACTGTTTTTTCCTACGCCGTCCTAACGAAGATAGGCCAGACGACGGCCGGTTTTGACCAATTGGAAATCGAGACGCCGCTTCAGGTGGAGTCCATTGGCACGGTAGAGGTCCACGGGCCCAATGGCGAGATCGAATCGGCCGATTTTTCAGCGCGCTCATTGGACGATCTCCCCGTCGAAGCAGGCCGCGGCTTTGCAGTGTTGGCCGTCTCAGACCAGGGCCTACTTTTGCAATTGCCGCCAGTGAACGGAAACAATGCGCTCGTCAAGGTAGAATTCGCAACAGCGGTTTTGCGTTTTGGCTCGGTATTCTCGGCTCGAGTGTTCAATACCGAAGTCGGCGCAGTGGGACAAAATATACTCGCGGGCAATGCGGCGGATTTAGGACGAGGGGCACTAGTAGATCCCGATCTAGTCCGCATTGGCGCTCCTGTTCCCACCAATCTGACCGTAGAGGTGGCCATAAGCAACGATCTATTGACCAATGTGCGCGCTGAGCCAATCGTATTTACACCCAATCGAGACCAAATCAACGATCGCACTTCTATTCACTACGATATCACCAATATAGCTAGTCCCGTTCTCGTGGAGATCGAACTATTTGATTTGGCCGGCCGATCGATCCGGTCTCTACAAATGGAAAAACAGACCAGCGGGCGTTTTGCCATTGCTTGGGAGGGCACCGATGACGAGGGGCGGCTCGTGGCTCCTGGGCATTACATCTACACCGTTACGCTGAACGCCGATACCGGCGCTGACAGAAAGCTCGGTGCTGTCGGCGTCGTCTATTAAAAGCCTACGAGGTGAGCATGGCATCTGCATTGAGCCTATGGGCAAACCGCAATGAGCTGAGGGGATTCTTCCTGCTGTTGTCGCTTTTGCTCGGTGTTGGCGGCTCGGCGGCCCAAGACTACGGATCTCGCCTCGGGACCCAGCGCGGCGGCGAGGTGAGCTTTGAACCCCGCGGCCCGGGGGTCCTATTCGGGGCGCTCGACCCGTCGGTGCGCAAATGGTACGTGCCGCAGGAACTGTACAACGAATACCAGTGGCGTCAGTGGGAGTATTCCAACTACGCGCGTCAGCCCTACCAGCGCTATGTTAATACCGCCCTCGAAGGCAATTACTTCTACGACATCTACGGCCATTACGTCACGCGCGGATGGCTGGTGTACGATTGGCACCAAGACCAGCCCCAGGCCCTCGGCAGCAGCATCTTTAAGGATGGCCGCTTCAACGACTGGTTCAACAATCTCACGGTGAGTAGCGATTCCGAGGGCCAGTTTTCCTATGCGATCACAGTCGGCAACGAGATCCGCACCACCCTCACCCCCATGACATTTTCCAAGCCTCGTTTTAATGGGCTACAGATGGACTTCGCGGCAGATAAATACCAAGCCACCATCATTGCCTCGCGCATAAGTGATCCGGCTACGGGCGTGACCCCACAGCCGGCTAGAGTCTCCAATTCCACCAGTCTCATTGGCGGACGGACGACTGTGCAAGTGGGTGACTTCATCACCCTCGGCGGCACCTTGGTGGACGCCCGCAACGCCAATACCGGATTGGACGTATTCAGCGGCGATCTGATCGCCGGCAGCCTGACTGCCGGCCAGTCTTCAACACCGGTCACCGCCATCGCCATGGTGCTGAGCGACGATTCACCAGCAGACGGGATCGGAGGAGCCGCCCTTTTCAGTCACGATATTCGCATCACCGCCCGCAATTTTGATACGGAGCTAGAGACGGTCTTCACGCTCCAGCAAGTGGTACGCGAGGGGCTCGAATGGCCGGTCGTCTTTGGTGGGTTTCCCAAAGAAGGCTTCACGGCCGCCGACGGCGACGAGCGCATTGTCTTGAACTACGATTTCAACAGCCCGGCCTACGTCGGTCCCGATCCGCTCTCGATTGTCAAGGTCGAATTCAACTACGTATTAGCCAACGATTTCAAAGTGGAAATGTGGTCCAACAAGCAAACCGGTCGGCGCTCCACCCCAGCACCGCCCATCACCAACCAAATCATCGAGGAAAGTGAACCCGCCTTGATCGTGCTGCAGCGGGCGGAGGGCAATGTGCGAGATATATCGAATTTGCAACGGGTGCGGTATGAATACGGCTTGCCCACGGCCAATATGGTTGGGGGTTTCACCATCGAGGGCAAAGATGTATTTGGCTTTGATTTCAACGGGGAGTGGGACCGCAATCTGCGCTTTTTTCAGTATCCCAATCCCGCCATTTTTTCGGCTAGCGGCAATCACGAAATCTCTTCGCTGCACGCCGATGCCTATTTTTTCAACCTATCTAGACAGCAATACCCGTGGTTCGGTTTTTTCGAGGGCTATTCCATCGCCGCAGACTATTCGACGACCGCGGCATTCGTCGTCGACCACTCCGGTGACATTCTCTACGATTCGCCCACGACCGCCTTCTACGAATTCGTCGATGACAACGACGATCAAGACCGTTTACCCGATTGGGTGCGCCGGGGGCAATCAGTCGGCGATAATATTGTTTTTCCCGGCTGGGATGAAAACAACGACTTCATCTCCGACTTCAATCAGAACGACAACGCCACCATACCCAATAGCTTGCCCGATTACGAAGAACCTTTTCTGAGATTTGCAGTGGACCGTCCGGAGTTTCTCTTCGGCATCGATCTCAACAACAACGACTGGATCGACCGCTTTGAAGACGATGTGCTACCGGACTATCTCTACAAGGCCGATCGCCGCGGCTACAATGCCTTTGTGGGGCTCGACATCACTCCAGATGTGCGTCTTTTGCTGGGACGGGTGGACGAGCGCATGTTTTCCCAAAAGCGAGCAAACGAATCCACCTATGGATTATTCACCTTTGACCGCAATTGGGCGGGTTTTGGACGCGTACGGGTTTTCGAAATGCTCAAACGGGTTAAAGACACCATCCCGGACGATCGCCGGGCACCAACGCCGTTCTTAACGGCCCCGGCCCGACCGCTGGTGCCGGATATTTTGCCAGCCGCGGATACCTATGTCAACTCGTCGTTCATCGCCGTCGATCATCTCGGAGTGCCGGGCCTTGAATTAACCTCTAAGCTGAAATACGACTTCTACCATCAAGTGCTAGACGATCCAAGAGATCTCAATGAACGGCCCCTCCGCGATTTTACCAGTTTTTTCGGTATGATCAACAAAGCGTCTTATACCGCGGAATGGGGTTCCTTTTTGCTGCGACCCGGCCTAAAGAGCGAGTACTTCCGGCAGAGCGAATTCTTACAGGAAGAGGAATCTCACAAACACTGGGCCGGGATCGCCCAAGTGTTGGCCCAGACGGGGCTGACACCCAATACCAAGATCGAAACGGGCCTCGAATTGTTGCGCTTTCGCGATCTGGTCGCCGACGAAGACGACATGCTCGCCAGAGGAGTCGCGGCAGAGACCGGAGATCTAACTTCGACTCAAGTCGCCGTCCAACTGTCGATCACCTCCGGATACCTCGGGTATATCCTCACCACCCAAGTCGGGTTGCGGGTCGGGCGCATAGGCACGGAGCGCATTCGCGAAGCGGCACCGGGCGTCTTTGAGAAAGGGAGTAACGGGCGCTCGGAAACGACCAGTTTTATCACGGTTTTTGCAGGGGTCGAGTAAAGATGAATTCGCGTGCCTGGAGCCTCTGGGTAGTACTGGCCAGTGCCGCCTCTGCCCAGCCGGAGTACGGCTATCGGCTAGGCGAACGAGTCGGCGACCACGTCGTCTATTCCACCCGTGGCGTGCCGATTTATACCGAAGCCCTACAGCCCACAGTACAGCGCTGGTATTTACCGGCCAGTTTATTCTCCGAAAACCACCACCAATGGGAGTACACCAACTACGCCCGAGATCACTTTCTGCGCTACGTCAGTCCCCGCTTGGAAGGAGATCTGTTCTACGATGGTTTTGGCAGCCTGATCACGCGCGGCTGGCTCATTTACGACTGGCGTCAGGTGCAGCCGCGCATCGCCGAAAGCTCTCAGATATTCAAGGCGAGCCAGTACATGCGATGGTTCAACAGGCAATTGCTGGCCGTCGATAGCAAGGGAGATTACAGCTTCTCCATCCTCGTCGGCGATGAACTCAATACTACCCTGACGCCGATGACGTTCAGAAAGGCCGGCTTCAATGGGGTCATGGCCAACTTGGCGACTAATCGCCTGCGCCTGACAGGACTCTTTTCCCGCATCTCGGGACCGGTGCTGTTAGAGACCGTGGGTCTGGTCGATCCCAGAGTCAACTCCACCAATCTGGTAGCGGGCCGCAGCGAAGTGGATCTGTTTAAGGGCTTGACCATAGGACTGAATCTGGTCAATTCCCACACTTCTAATGGCAGTCGGGAAAGTTTCGCCGGCAACCCCTTCAAGGGCGAGCTAGCGACCGGCCAGCTCGAGGATGCACTGCGCTCGGTCCTAGTGCGGCTCAGCGATGACTCGCCAGAAGACGGCGAGGCAGGGGCCATTCTCATCGACAGGGACATCGAAATAAAAACCAAGCTCAAACGTCCTTCCCCTGCTGATCCAGCCGTATTAGTGGAGCGGGACACCCTCATTGTCGGCAGTTCTTTTGGCTTCGACGCCACCCACATTCAGGGTGGTGCGGTGCGGAACGGTCTGCTCGTGGCCGACGGGGCCGAGAGCATTGTATTGCATTACGTCTTGGCTCCTGCGGAGGGCGAGAGCGAAAAAGGCTCCTTGCGGCTGTTGCTGCAACAGCGACTAAATCTGAGCCTATCAGAGGCCCAAGATGTAATCCAGGCGATCGAAAATGTGCGCTTTCGCCTAGTATTGGCCAACGACTACCGCGTGGAAATGAGTTCGGATCGGCAGACCAACCCCTTTGGCGTACCCCAATTCCTGCCGGTCACCAGAGCCGAAGGCAACATCAAGAATGAAACCAACAGTCGCCAAGTGGTTTTCGACTATGGCCTGCCCACGGCCAATCTGCTGTACGGCCTCACCGCCGAATGGCGCAATATGCGCGGTTTCGATTTCTACGGGGAAGTAAATATCAATTCCAACTATCGGAAATACCCGAATCGACACAAAAAACATCACCGCGCAATTGCGGGCATTGCAGGAGACAAAAGGTCGCTAGGCTGGCTGGCTAACCTTTCTTGGCAAAGCTACCCTTGGTCGGCATTCTTGGAAGGCTTTGGCATGGACGACTCCTATTCCACCAGCGTTCGTCCCGTACCCCCTTCTGGAGTTGCCAACTACGCACCCGAAGCCACCGAGGTTTTATACGATTTTGTCGAAGACAACGACGACCAAGATCGCCAACCCGATCAAAAGCGCGTCAATCAGGGTAGTCTGGTGCCGCCACAAGTAGGAGATTTTAACATCGACCAGACCGGCGTCGCCGACCCAGAAGTCTTCCCAGGTTATGACGAAAACGGAGATTTCATCTCTGATTTTAACCAGAACCACAATCCCATTCGCCGCAATCTGCTGCCCGATTACGACGAACCGTTTTTGCGCTACCACTCCGACCGGCCCGAGTTTCTCTTTGGTATGGATCTAAACAACAACAATTGGGTCGATCGTTTCGAGAACGACGATTTACCCGATTACCCGTACAAAAAAGATCACTGGGGCTACAATGCCTACGGTAGCCTCCAACTCGATCCGCAAACCAAGCTGACTCTCGGACAACTGCGGCAGAAAAAACGCGAGACGGGCGAAAAGAATTTGACGACCTATGGCCTCCTAACCGCGGTCGAGGATCTGCCGGGCAAGGGCCGACTGCGCCTCTTCGATATGTTGAGATTGGCTAAGGACGATATTCCCGACCCCTTGTCGCAGTGGATCGTATCCACGCCCGAATTTGGCGATCCGGGAATCGACAGTGGGCACCATGTCCAAGTTCCAGACCGCCTAGCGGCCGCAGATACGTGGATCAACACCTTCTATGCGGACTGGAAATACGCCAGTCCGCACCAGTGGAGTACCTTTCACCGGTTTAAGTGGGAAACCTGGCGTCAGCGCGATGCGGACAATCGCTTGCTCATCGATGACGAGAGCAGTCCCGCTATCTACGACCCCCTCGATCCACAAGGCCGCAACGGTCGCCGATCTTCGGGATTTTTGGGCTTAATCGACAAGGCGGAATACCAGTATTCGTGGCGGGGTTTGACCATCGCTCCCAAAGCGAAAAGCGAGCTCCTCAGCCAGACTCCCTTCGACTGGACGCTGGACAAACGCCGCACTTGGGACGCGCTTTTCTTTTTGCAGATCCACTTTCGCGTCCTGCGCACGACCAAGATCGAAGGCGGTTTGGAACAGCGGTTCTTCTACGAGGTCCTAGACTCGGAAGAAGACCTGCAAGTCGGACAGCTCAGCGGCGATTTTCGCGGCACGGTGCTGGCGCTCCAACTCACGAATCCAAGTACCTATTTGGGCTACAAATTGATCACGGAGGTGGGCATGCGCTACGATCGGAGATCCCTAGAAAGAGTCGGCGGCAAACGCCAGCAGAAGGCCTCGGGTCTGTTCTTCGTCTCCTTCCTAGCGGGTCTGCGCTGAGTCGCCCAGTACCTTGTATATTATTACGATTATGTGGTGTAGCATCCCTGCAAAGAGGAGCGAATAATGCCATTGGTCCAAATCGGCCGCCTAGCGTCTCTGCTGTGTTTTGGATTCTGTCTCGCCCTTTGGGGGCACCAAGACAGCGGGGCATTGACGGTTTACCGGATCGGCGGCGAAGATCTGCCCGCGCCCGAGGCGACCGATTTCGGCGTTCCACCCGAATCTTTCCGCTTCGAGCAGCGCTCTTGGATGTCTTTCGAGGATGACGACTTTGGCAGCACCAACCTGCTCGACCTAGAACCGGGTCATATTCGGCCCCAGACTCTGGACAAAGAGGTCAATCTCACGCCGTTGATCCGCGAGCGAGGAGGGTCCATCAAGATCAACGACGGTTACGGCTGGAAAGACGAGGCGCAGCTAGATTTCCTCTTTGACGACGACGAGACCACGGCCTTTTCAGGGGATACAGGGGGCAGTCTGCGCTGTGCTAATGGCACCCCGGGGAGAAGCGGCATCATGGATGCCCTCGGGGGCGATCCCATTGCGCAATGCAGGTATTTCAAATTCGATTTGGGCGGGGCGTTTATCATCGACCGGGTTCGATTTTTTGGCACTCCGAGACGGGGCGACACCTTTTTCCCGCGCTCCTTCCGGTTGGGCACCAACGACGGGGATGTGCTCAAAGACGGAGAGCGGGAGATCAAGTTGACCTGGCGCGGCAAGGCCTTCGTCGACTGGGATGTCGTTGTCGAGCGCCTAGAGAACACGGACGCTGTCCTCGACTTTCAATTGCCTCCCGAGCCCGTGCAAATCCTCATGTTCGAGTCTCCTCAGGGGAAATGGGAAATCGCCGAGTTCCAGATTTTTGGTACGGGGTCGGCTCCCTTTGCCAGCTACATTTCGAGTATTATCGCTTTGGGCGGCCCGGCCGTGTTGGGAGAATTGACCTGGTCCGGCAACCAATCACCGACAGGGCGCATCGACCTTGCTGCCCGCGGTGGCGACACGTCCGATCCCAATACGTACTGGCGTTTTACCTTCAGAGGGGATGAAAGGTCTCGTTTCGCTGCCAACGGCCAACCCCTCAGCCGCACCGCCTACGCCAGATTGGAAGGGGGAGAGAAAGCGGGCATAACCCCCGACGAACAGAACTGGGAACTGTGGCCACCTTTTTTTTCTTATGAAGATGGCCGTGCCGAGATGAGCCGCCTCAAACCCCGTCAGTTCCTCCAGTTCAAGGCCGATTTCCACTCGCCGCCAGGAGGGGAAAACAGCCAGCTCGACTATCTCCAATTCGCCGTTACGCAACCGCCCATGGCAGCGGGAGTCGTGGCCGAAATAGCACCCGCTATCGTCGGCGCTGGCGAGCCGACGCGGTTTATTTACAAGGTATTACCCGAGGTCCAATTGGGGGAGTCGGGTTTCGACACTATTGAGATCCGCACGCCCATCAAGCCGCGGATCGAATCCGTGTACATCAGCGGTGCCGAAGTGGAGTGGGAGGCCCTGCGGGTGGACGCCACCGGCCTGGAAGTGCGGATTCCCCGCATCGGCGACGACCGTTCGGGGGAGTTGATCGAAGTCGTTTTCGCGGCAGAAGTGTTCCGTTTTGGCACGGTATTTCCCGGCGCGGTATGGGACAGCGAGCGGCCCTATGAAGTGCGCCAACCAATGACGCCGGGCAATGCCGACGATCTAGTAGATAACAACAGGCTCAGTGTAGCTTTGCAACAAACGGGAAAGCAATCCATAGGGCGCTTCGATCTGTCTGCTCGGGTGGTAACGCCAAATGGAGATCGGGTCAACGACGAGTTGCTGATCGAGTACGACCTCATCAACGTCGATAACGCCGGTGCTGGCATCGCCCGGCTCGAACTCTACGGGCTGACGGGAGCGCACATCGGAGTGTTGCAGCAAACCGAGATAACCAGCGGCCGGATTCACTTCTCGTGGCCCGGCACCGATGGCGATGGTCAGGTGCTGCCGCCGGGCCTCTATATCCTCCGTCTATCTGTCGATGCGGACCGCGCTACGGACACGGCGTTTCGCTCCGTAGCAGTGGCGTATTAGCTGTGCGGGTTGGCACCGAGAGTGCTTGCTATGCCTAAAATCTCGCCCAGAATTTTTACAATCAGCGCGAGCGCTCTTTGGCTCCTCAGCGGCTGGACCTCGGTCCGTGCCCAAACCACCAACGAATTTCGCACCCGACCAAACCAGATCGTTGTGAACGCCCAGAGCCATTGGGAGGATTGGAACTTTCCCGCAGGCACTCTTGAGATTTCTCCCCAAGGGGAAGTTCGGCCGCGCCGTTGGAATCGCAATACAGACGCCACGGAGGACATTGTCGATTTTCTGCGCTTCCAGATCGAAGCGTCACGGCGCGATCCCACGCTGTTCAAAATTCCCCAGCGCCTGCAGGGCAAGGAGGCCGCTGAAATCTCTCTGCGAGACGCCGTCGTGGAAGCAGGTTCAAACCCCGCAGGAGTAGCCAATGTCCTCGACGGCGACCCCACTACCTTTTGGGAACCAGCGCCGCTGCCAGCGGGTGTAGATCCGGCGGATGTGGATGTCGGCGCTCTTTGGTGGTTTACAGTGGATCTGGGCCGTCTGGTTTTCCTCAAAAAAATCGAGCTGAAATTCGTCGATGAAGATCTGGGCGACCCCTTCTTGTTGTACGATGTCCTCGTATCGGACGGACGCAAACCCATTGCCGCCCAATCGGGAAACGCCCCACCCGAATTTTTCCCCGTCCTGATCTCTCTCAAGCCCAATAAGACCCAACGCAGCGTCGAGGTGGATCTGCGCGGCATCACGGGTCGCAGAGAATTGGGCGGCGAGCAGGATGAGTTTCTGGCGGAACAGATCCAATTTGAGGACTTGGCGGAGGAGTCTGGTCCGACAACAGACATGGCGACGCTGGCCGGACGTTTTGTCCAGGTCGTCATAAGAGGCAGCGACCTGAACCGAGGCCGCCAGATCACCAAAGCGGAATTCGAGCAACTCGCCCCGGCCGATACAGGCGCGGTTGACTATTACAAAAAACTGCCAGATGGCAGCCAGTTACAAGTGTCGAGGCAAGTCTATTTTGACCGCCTCGCAGAGGAAAAGCGCGGCGACATCCGCTATTACATCCGCGAGCGCCCGCGCTTAGCCGAGCTCAATGTCTGGATCGAAGGAGATGATATCTTCCACGGGATATTGCGCCGGGGCGGGACCATAAGCTCGCCCGATCCCCGCAATGGAGCGATCCTCCTCGATGGCGATGTGGACTCCGCTCATTTTCTCGACCTCTACCGAGATCCCAAATTCAATTTGAGTCCCATCGGCACGGTAACTTTCGATCTGGGATCGTTTTTCTGGATCGACGCGCAAAGGATGACCTATACATTCATCGATAACGACGCCCACACTTTTGGCAACTATACCCTAGAAGTCTCGGATGGCAGCAGAGAGCCCGATGGCAGCCTCAAGTGGTCCATCGCCGTAGATCGCAGACAGGCCGAAACCCTCGGCGGTTTGATCGGCAAGATCACGGAGGGCAATAACTTCGATCCCGTCGTTGGCCGCTTTTTCAAGATCCAGTGGAACGTCCAACCCATCGCCGCGAGGATCCTGACCGCATTAAGTGAATTCCAGCTTTTCGGCGCTGGCTTTCAGCCCCAAGTCGAGCTGACGTCGGGGCGCATCCCGCTGGGAAACAGCAAAAATTTGCTGTCTATCGAATGGGATGCCGATACGCCTCCCGGCACCAAGGTAGAGCTACAGACGCGGACGGGGGATACCTTCAGTTCGGATACGCTCTACTATCACGGCGACAATATAAGACTCTACGAAGGAGGTGCTGCAGAATACTACGCGCGCAAAAACCGGCGCGACAAAGGCAACAAAATAGGCATCTGGGTCGATGGGCCGGAGTGGGAAAAGTCCTTTAGTGCACCGTACGAAAACGCCGCCGGCAGTCCCATCACCTCGCCCTCGCCGCGCCAATTTGTCCGCATTCGCGCCACATTGTTCTCCAACGATCCAGAAGTCCACCCCACCCTCAAAGAGATTCGGCTCAATTTTGCCGAGCCAGTGGCTCGGCACCTGTTGGGCGAAGTTACCCCTACCCAAGTCGATAGCCTCGGCGTCCAGCGTCCTTTTTCAGTATACATCCGGCCGGATACCGTCAGTGCCGACGGATTCGACCAGCTCTTGCTCGCGGCCCCTCCCCAGATGCGTCTGACCTATCGCGGGCTATACGGGGGCAAAACCAGCGATTTTTCGCCGGCCGCCGATTTGGCCCCTCTGAAAACCGAAGATGTCGAGGTCCGCAGCGATCACTCGGATAGCCTGCATCTGACTTTTCCGGTCGTACTGTCGGAGTCGGATATTGAACTGTTTCGCCTCGATTTCGATACGGCTCTTTTCACGGTAAGTGCACCACTGAGAGCAGCCCTGCGGCGGGGAGACGACGGTTGGTGGCAGCGCGTGGACGCCGGAGACGCCGCCGCACAAGTCACCGACAACGATCTAACGCTGGTCGCAGTACTGAGGCGCAAGGAAATTTTCCGCAACTTAGCGCTCGAGCCGCAGGTATTCACGCCCAATGGGGACGATATAAACGATGCGGTGAAGTTTACATTCGACGTCGTGTTAATCCGTCAGGACACTGCCGTCGAAATCCATATCCACGATCTGGGCGGTCGCCGGGTGAGAAGCATTTCCGCGCGGCGTCCAGTGATCACTGGTGCCCATGTGCTCGAATGGGACGGCAGAGACCACGCTGGAAATCTCGTGGCACCCGGAGTGTACGTCGTCCTGCTCAAGATCGATGCCAATACGGAGGGGGCTGGCCTAGACGAGAGTGATCTCGCCCGCACAGTGGCGGTCGCCTACTAGCGCCTCTCGACAGAAATCCTCCCCCGCAAACTAGGAAATCACTTATGCCCATAGGCACTAATGCTGCCACCCAATCACCAAGTTCAACAAGGCCAGATGCTAAAACAATTCGTCGCCAGATTAGTGCCGGCAAGTGGCGCGGTATGACCGTTGGCAGAGCGGGGCGTTATGTGCAGACCGGTCTGGTCATTCTCCCCAAGGCCGAGGCTTATGATTTTCTCGTCTTCTGCCAGCGCAACCCGCAGCCGTGTCCGCTGCTCGAAGTAACAGACCCGGGTTGTCCGACGCCGAAAACACTGGCACCGGGCGCGGATATTCGCCATGAGGTCGGGCTATACTCGGTCTGGCGCGACGGTGAATTGGTGGAAGAAGTGACCGATATTGCGCCGTTGTGGCAGGATGATTTCGTCGCCTTTTTTCTAGGATCGAGCCTGACTTTTTTGCAAGCTCTGGCCGACGCCGGATGCGTCAGTTCGGTTGGCGTCGTGTTATATAAAACCAATATCATGTGCAAACCAGCGGGGCGTTTTGCCGGGCCAATGGTAGTGACCATGCAAACCTTGCCGGCGGCAAAGGTGGCGCGCGCCGTGCAGGTGACTTCGCGATTCCAAGCCACGCACGGGGCCCCGATACACATTGGCGATCCAGCAGCCATAGGCATCACCGACCTTGCGCAAACCATTGGCCCCGCGCCCCCCAACGGTATTCCCGCCGGTGATGTAGCGCTATTTTGGGCCTGTAGTGTTACGCCTCAGACGGTGGCGCAGGCTTCCGCCATTCCATTCATGATAACCCATTCGACGGGCCACGGCCTTGTCACCGATCTCAAGGACCACGACTTAGCCGTGCCGTGAGCAGCGGATGGAGCGCTGAAATAAAAAAGGTGCTATTAATGTATTTCCCCGTCTTTGCTCAAACGGCCAAGTGCGATACTGCATGGGCCATTTTGTCCGTCTGCTTTGTCCTAACTTTGCAGGTCGGGTGCGGCTCACAGCCCCAGAGCCATGTGGTCGCAAGGATCGCTGGACAAGAAATCACCACGGTCGAACTGCAAGCGTTCGCCGCCCGCCTGCCGGACGGCATCCACGAAGGCAAAAGCGACAGTGAGGCCAATATCATGGTCTTGAATGCGCTGATCGACAAAAAAGTGCTGCTAGCCGAAGCAGAGGCGCAGCAATTGCAGAGCGATCCGGGCTTTGTCCTCGATTTATCCGCCTTCAAAGATCGAGAAATGATGAAGTTGTACAACCATCTCAAAGTGGATCAGCAGATTTCGATTGCACAAGAGGAACTGATCGAACTGTACCAAGACGAGGATTGGGACAGAGCATTGCGCCTTGCAGCCATAGTGGTCGAGACGCGAGAAAAAGCCGACGAACTAGTAGCCGAGCTCAACAGCGGCAAGGCGTTCCGCCAGCTCGTCGATGCCTATTCTGTCGATGAGACAACCAAAGCCTGGGGTGGAGACACGGGACGCTATTTGTCCAAAGACACCGCCGATGAATCCCTACAGGAATTATTGACCCTGCAGGTGGGAGACCTATCAAAACCGCTGCCCTTCGCCTATAAAGGAAAAAAGCACTACGCCGTATTCAAGGTACTGGACGAGATGCCCATTGCCTTAAACGAGGTGCAAGGCGTCCTCGAGGAGAAGATTTTCGGCTCCAAACGAACTTCCCGCAGAACGGCCTTGACCGATTCGCTGACAGGCGTGTACAAGCCTTTAGTAGATGCCGATGGGGTGGTATTTTTGGCCCAGCGGTCAGCTAGCGGCCAAATCAATGTGACCGAGGCGGAGGCCACTATGCGATTGGGTTCCTACCGCGACGGCGATCTGACCATTGGCGAATTTCTTTCCGTTGTGCTGCACAAAGCCGGTCCAGAAACCCGGCACCAACTCGCCGATACTGCATTGGTAGCGGCCAAGGTCCGCAGTCTGCTCACTGCCCAGATGCTACTCCAAGAATCCTACGCCCTAGGCTTAGATCGGGATTCCGCCTTGGTAGCCAGCGTGGAAAGCGAGCGCGAAAATCTACTCGTGAGTCTGCTGCGCAAAATCAATGTCGATGCCTATATCAGGGTCGAAGAAGAAGAAGCCCGCGCCTTCTACGACAAAAACCCCGAAAAATTTCGCTATCTCGAAGCCACCATAGCCGCAGAGGTTCTGTTGTCCAACGAAGAGGAAGCTCAGCGAGTAAAAGAGCAATTGCAAGGGGGAGCCGATGCAGAGCAATTGATCGCAAAATACGACACTCGCGGAGTCCATGGGGAAAAAAGGGGATTTGTGCGCCTCGACGCCTACAAGCGACTTCACTACCCCCATCTATACGATCTGTCCCAGGATATGGAAATAGGCCAAGTCGGCGGACCCATCAAGGTAGCGGAAGGGTATTCCGTATTTAAAATAGTCGACCGGGAAGCGGCCAAGCCCAAACCTTTTAATGCCGCTTCGCAAAAACGTGCCACCGCCTATGTCAGGATCAATAAGGCCAAGCACGGCTATGTGAAGTTCGTGAGCGCTTTGCGGGAGAAATACGACGTGGAAACTTTCCCCGCCAATATTCCCAACATGATCAAAGACGGGAAATTTCAGGCCGACAATTAGTTTCTTTATTTTTTCGACCGCTAGTCGGCTCCTTCTAACCTTCTCAGCGCCCGCAGGGCCGTTCTTTCGTCCGGGTCGGTTTTGCGGGCCTGTCTATAGTGCCAAATCGCGTCGCCTGTTTTGTCGTTTAGCAGGGACACCGCGCCCTCGCTCGAGTACTTACGAGATCGGAGGCGGCGCTCAATGTTTTGTTTCTCCTCTTCGTCCACGTCGAAAAGAGACTCGTTCGCCTCCACTACTAGGTAGGGCAACAGGCTTGACAGAGCGGGCAGGCCCGCGCCCGTATCCCCGCGCCGGCGGTCGGTAAAGCTTATATAGGGTCGGTCGTCGGTGTTCAAAGGACCGTGGCCGGCGTAGTCTGCAAAAGCGCGCTCGTCTAAGGCTAGGGTCCCGGCAAAAGAAACCGGATCGGCCAGATCTACCTCTTGTAGAGATTCTTGCAAAGCTGCGGCTGACAGCCGTTGTGCCAATAGTTCAAAGTCGATGTGTTGAGGCTGGTTTGCACCCAGCACAATGGAGTATTTGTCGGTCAGCCACAGGGTCGCGTGGGGGAAAACCGCGCGAAATGTTCGCAAGAGCATCTCGTAGTCGGCTACGGCCAGCCCGTGTAGGGGGATCCACTGGGCTATCAAGCCTTCTTTCTTGAGTCGCTGGCGACAGAGTTGGTAGAATTCTTCCGTATATAGCACCCAGCTATCCGCCGTGCCGGGATGGGTCGCATCGGCGATAATGATATCGTAGCGCTCTGGTGTCCGCATCACGTGGTTTCTGCCATCGCCGTGGATCAGTCGGAGGCGATCCGTGCCCACCCTGTTGAAGACGTAGTTGTTGTAGCGGGCAAAAAAATCCGCGGCCTCGACCACACCAGGCACGACTTCGACGCAATCCACCCGCTCGGGTTGGTGCAGCAAGACCGAATTGAGGGTAACGCCGCCCCCGAAGGCAATCACCAAGACTTGCCGGGGATCGCTGTGCAGGATCATCGGCAGATTGCCCAAGAGGCGAAAAATTTTGATTGATGCATAGTCTGTCGGCACTTCTCCCATGCCATTTACTTTGAGGATGCGATTGCCGTGGTCCATTTGATGGACCGTTACCGTCCCGGCAGTACCCTCGCTATAATAGACGAGCTCGCTGTCCTTTTCTGTATTTGTGAACAGCGCGACAAAAAGATTGCTCGGCATGGCCCAGGTCAGCAGCAGTACCGCGCCGACAGGCAGGCCTATGGCTGGCAGCTTAAAACGGCTACTGGCGTTTGGATGGACCAGCAGCAGCACCGCCCCCAGGGCGATGTTGGTCCAGGCCAAGACTTGCACTGCGAGTTCCGTGCCCAGTAGCGGCATCAATAAAAAACCGGCACCAAAAGCGCCACCGATAGATCCCAGTGAATTGACGGCATAGACCTTGCCGATTTTTGTGCCCAAGGTCTTTAAATGCGTAACGTTGAGTTGTCCTACGAGCGGAAAAAGCAATCCCATCAGACAGGTGGGAATGAGCGCGATCGAGAAAACCAAGATAGCTGTTGCGAAAAGATAGCCCGTCCACGAGGTAAGCGCACTGAGATATGGAATGAAATGAGTGCTAGCGCCGAATGCGCCGATGGAGATATGACCAAACAGGCCCAAGAGTATCTCAACGGCACCGAATGCAATGAGCAGATCCGGCCAGCGGCCGACAAAACGAGAGGCGATGGCCCCTCCGAGCGCCAGACCGAACAAGAAGGCGATCAGGATGATGCTGAGACTTTGGGCCGTGCTCAGCCCCAGTATCATGGTCAGCACCCGCGTCCACAGCACTTCGTATCCCAGTGCGGTGAAACCCGATGCGCAGAAGACCCAAAGCGTCAATTGCACCAGCCAGTTCGGTAGTGCTGGAGAATTCTTTTGCTGCGCGTTGTTTCTTTGGTCTGGACTTATCCGATATAGCTCGGCTGAGTCCGACAAACGGCGAGACCACGTTAGGGAAAAGACCGCAATGAGGACATTGCCAACAACGGCGACTGTAGTAGTGCCGCTGATACCCAAATACTCGATGGTCAGATAAGCCGCGGTCCCGACCCCACAGGCGGCTCCGAACGTATTGGCGGCATACAAGGTCCCCACATTCCAACCCACCTGCGACATCTGCCGAGTTGCAAAGCGGATCAGAATCGGCAGGGTGCCCCCCATGAGCGTCGTGGGAATGAGCAGGACGAGGAAACAAAGCGGGAAGCGCATGAGGGCAAAGACATAGGGCTTCGACTCCAGTTGCTGGTAGAGCCAAGTGTGGATTTCGTCCAGTCCGCTGAGGATTAAGGGGAAAGTTAGGGCAAAGGCGGCGATGCCCAGTTCGAGGAAGGCGTAGAGGCGCAGGTTGTTTTTGCTCTTGTCGGCCAAGCGCCCAAAGTAGAAGCTGCCCAGTGCCAACCCCGCCATAAAAGCTGCTAGGACCGTGCTGACCGCAAAAGCCCCGGTGCCGAATACGAGGACGAGCATTCTCACCCATACCACCTGATATACCAAGGTACAGGCACCGGAAAGGAAGAACAGGACGAGCAGGAAGATGTGGGCACCGCGGCTCAAAGTGGCAACCTATGCAGTTTAATTGGGCTATGGGCTTGGTAGGGTGTGTACCGTTTATTCACCGGACGAGTCGCTCCGCCGATCTTAATTGTAATGATAAAATTAAAACGCTTAATCGCATTCCTTTGCCCGCTCTTTTTTAGCTGCGGCCAGTCCGAGACGGAGGTCATCGCCTTGGTCGGGGATGAAAAGATCACGGCGGCAGAACTGAGCGACTTTGCGGAGCGGAGGGAAAAAAGAACTATAAGAGTCGACACTGCAATCCCCGCTACGAGCGATCCGCTGCAACAGCTCATCGCCAGAAGGCTACTGCTGCTAGAGGCCCGCAATGTCGGTATGGTCGCTGACTCGGTTTTTGTGCGCCGGTTGGAGCGGCGGCGGCGAGATGCGGTGATAGAATCTTATCTCAAGCGCCAAGTCGAAGCGAAAATTGTCGTGACAGCAGAAGATATTCTGCAGGAATACTATGATGCGAACTGGAATCGCGGCCTCAAGTTTATCTATTCTGCAAGAGCGACCAAAGCCGCCGCTATAGAAGACTTGGCTGCGGAAAAATCCCTTTTGAGTCTCCCCGGTTATGTGCTCAAAGGACAGGTCAATGAGCAAGTGGCCGACGAATTGTTCGCTCTGCCCGTGGGATCCATTTCCCCAGCTCTCCCTCTGCCGATCAAAGCGGATACAGTCTTTGTGGCTTTCAAAGTTCTCGCTGAAAAGCGCGTCCCTCTCATCGCCGTGCGGCAGCTTATTGAACGCCGTCTGCGCTCCCGTATCAGGGCAAAGATGGAGCGTGCCCTCGGCATCTCTCTGAGCGACAAATACGCCAGCGGCACTGCTGAAAACCCGCCTTGGGACCATATCCCGCCATTCCCGCGCAAGCGGGAATCCAGTGGGCGGAGCCTGAACACAAGGGACGGTACTCAGAGTTTTCAGACCGCTTCTCAGGACAATCCATCTAGCTTGCACAAGTTCTATTCCCCGTCTATTGTCCCCGACAGTACACGTATCTCCGATCTCTATTTTACCGCAGCACGGCAAAGTGGTATCGACGAGGAACCCGAACTACAGGCAAAACTCAAAACCATCGCCGAGGATGTACTCCTGAGCTACTATCTGGAACAGATCGACATATCCCCAGCAGAGGCGCGAAGTTATTTTGCGCGTCATCCCAATCAATTTCCCGCCTATGAGGCCATCACCATCACCGAGATTGTGGTCCACAATCGCAAATTGGCCCAAGACTTGCGCCTAGCAATAACGCAGGGTGTCGATCCAGAGCTACTGGTCCCCATATTCTCCGAGGGCGTCGGGGCAAGCGGAGGGCGCGTAAAGCTCAGCCTATATACCATGCCATCAATGCGCTACGAGCGCGCCAAAGGCATGGAGATCAACGCCGTCGGGGGGCCGCTAGAGTGGGACGGAAAATTCTCCGTATTTGTCGTAGTAGAAAAAGTGCGGGAAGGGGGCCAGTGGGATCGAGCTTCGCAACAGCGGGCCGAGCGGCTGGCCAGAGAGGAAAAAGAACGTCTGCACTTGGATGCGCTGCGACAGAAATTCTCAGTCCGGGTATTGGCCCCCGATGGTCCCTAGCACCTAAATCCCCACCCCGAACTCCACCTCGAAATCGCGCCATATCTCGGGAGCAATATCCGCCGTAGCCGCCTCGTAGGCTTCTTCGACCTGCGCCTTTGAAGCCGCCCCGGGCAGGACAATGCTGCTGATGGGTGCCGCCAGACAAAACTGGATGGCCAGATGGCGAATGTTCACGTCTCGCTTCCGACACCAGTCCCACATGGCTCGGGCGCGGACCGCCGGATGGAGTCCGCGTTCGGGGTATTCGCGGTTGTCAAAGTAAGCCGCCGAGCGCTCGAATACTTTTTCATCGCCCGTCAACAGCCCCATGCCGAGGGGGCTGGCGAGAATGAGACCTACTTGGCGCTGGCGGGCCAGGGGAAACAGATCCGCAGCGGCGGCCGTATTGAACAAGTTGTATTCTAGATAAGTGAGGCAAATTTCTATTTGGCCGGTCTCGATCGCCCGGCGGTGCACAGCCGAATTGCGCGCGCCAATGCCGATGTGACGGATTGAGCCCTCTTCTTTCATCTTTACCAGTTCATCTAGGGCATGGCCCGGAGCCAGCGGATCCACCATGCCCTCCTTGCTGCCAACGTCCTCGGGCTCGTCGTAGCCGTGGATGAGGACATTGTCGAGATAGTCCGTTCGCAAGCACCTTAAACTAGCTTCCACGCTGCGGCGCGTCTGCGGGCCCGAGTGATCTGAAATCGTCTCTTTGGGGCCATTAGTAGTGACCTTGGCTTGCAGGTATATATCATGCCTTCTACCGCCTGCTAGTGCTCTACCCCACCACGTCTCCAGTTCGGGATATGTATCCAAGTAATTAAAACCCAGTTCAAGGGCTCGGTGGATGCCGGCAATGCACTCGGCCTCCGTTCCGCTGCCCCACCAAGCCCCGCCCAGTCCCATAGATTTGGGCTGCATCCCGGTTTTGGCAAAAGTTCTCGTTTCTAGCGCGGGCATATTTCGCTCCTCATACTTCGCGACGGGTTTCACAGGCTTTGATAAAATCAGCGGATGTGGCGCTGGCGCTGTTGCGCTCAATGTCCATGATGGCAAATCGGGTCATGCCCACATCGGCGACGGTTTGGCTATTTTCGATTGCCGTGGTGCAGTCGCGCAGTAGCACGGTATTGTACCCCAAACGGCGCATGGCGTGCATGCCGTAGTCCCGCAATATAACACAGGAGTTGGTGGCAAAGCCGGCGTAGAACAGATGGAGGATGCGCCGGTAGCTCAAGGCTCTGTGGAGTTGATTGCCCGTGGCCACGACGAGGTCCTCCGGCTGGGGTGCGACCAAGTCGGCAATATCTTCCGCCTCCCGGACATGGGGCGGTTTTTGTGGGGGCACCAGCGCATATTTTTCGTAGACTCCCATGCGCAGGCGAAAATCTTCGGGAGGCCAAGGCGGGGGCGGCTCTAAGGGCGGATCGATGTCGGCATCGGCGGCGAAGCGCGTCCACTGCGGATATTTTTTCGCCGCTAAGGGGGCAGGAGCATGGACGATGGTCACACCCGCCGTGCGGGCCGCTTCCACCAGCGGCACGATTTTTTTCGCTGTGATGTCCATGGACCGATCCATGTGGCTCTTCCAGGCGTGCGAACCCCATATATCTACCATAATTAGGGCGGCTTCTGCGGTTTCGATATCCCATACGGGTTTCACGTAGTGGACATTGGACTCCAAATTTTCTTCCGGCGAGCCGCTGTGCATGGCCCAGTAGCGGACGGGGATGTTCAGTGTGCCCATTGTTCCTCCTATGAAAGTTCCTACGGCTGCACCAGGCGCAAAATCTGATCGGCTGCGACATCGGCCAGCGTCTGCACAGTGCCATCGGGCCAGCGCACCTCCATATCCACCCTAGCAACGGCACCCAAACCAAAGTGCAGGCGGGGGTCATGGCTGGAAAGGTAGCTGCCGCCGGACTGGCGTTCCCGCACTTGGCGGTGGCCCCCAGCCGTGACGGCGACTAGGGTGCCGATTGCGTCGCGCTGCTGGCGGCCGACTAATTCGACGAGGAGCCAGTGGTTTTGTTTGCCGACATCATTGCGCAACAGGCGCACGGGGCTGGCCACAGAGCAAATTAGCAAATCGAGATCGCCGTCGTTGTCGTAATCGGCCAAGGCCGCGCCGCGGCCGACGTTGGGAGTGGCAAAACTGGGACCCAAAGTGGGAGAAATATCGACAAATTTCCTCGGATTCGGCTCGGTGGAGACGGCATCCCAAGCGTTGGCCTCGTTGCGCAAAATCTGGTTGGTCTGGGCATAACTAAGCGTAGAGTCGATCTGTTCCACGATGTCGAGGACGTGGCCGTTGGCGACGAAGAGATCGAGGTCGCCGTCCAGATCGACGTCGAGGAATTTAGTGCCAAAACCGAGGGGATTGTAGCTAGGCTCGAAAAGGCCGACGTCAGCGCTGATATCGGCGAATTGGCCCTGGCCGTCGTTGTGGTAGAGCGTATTGGTCTCGTGGGCGAAATTGGTGACGAACAGGTCCTGGTTGCCGTCGTTGTCCCAGTCGCCAAAGTCCACGCCCATGCCGGCCTCGGCGCGGCCGTCTTGGTTGTAGCGGCCCCCGGCCGTCAGACCTGTTTCGACGAAGTGGGTCTGGCGGTTTTCATAAAGGAAGTTTAGCGTGCCGTCGTTGGCCACGTAGATATCGGTATCCCCATCCCAGTCGTAGTCAGAAAAGGCCACGCCCAAACCAGGGCCCTCTAAGGTGATGCCCGCCTCATAGGTGATGTCGGTGAATTGGCTTTGGCCGTCGTTGCGATAGAGCAGATCGCTCGTTGGGCCGTATTCGTCCGGGTCGCAATAGGTGCGGATATCGCCCCGCTTGCAGATGATGATGTTGGCCGTAGTGAAGTCCACGTAGTTAGCGACGAAGAGATCGAGATCGCCGTCGAGGTCGTAGTCTAGAAAACCGCAACTGGCACCCCAGCGGCCATCGTCAACGCCCGCCCGTTTGGCGCTGTCTCCGTCGGTAAATTTTCCCGCATCGTTGCGGTATAAAGCATTGGCCCCAAAGCGGGTCACGTATAAGTCCTGGTCGCCGTCGTTGTCCCAGTCGGCGGCGGCCACACCTGTGCCGTAGCCGCTATCGCCGCTGCCGGGAGCGGCGTCAAAGCGGCCGTCGCCTCGGTTGCGGTAGAGTTTGTCGGTCGGCAGGGGCTCGGGGGCCAGGCCGGTGAGATACGTGGAGTTGACCAAATAGATATCCTGCCAGCCGTCGCCATCGTAGTCCAAGAAAGCAGCTCCCGAGCCAAAAGTCTCTACGTAGAAATAGTCGCCTTGGGCACCGTTGTAGTGTACAAAGTCAAGACCGGCCGTCTGGGCGACATCGACAAAGCGCAGGGACTGCGTCGGTTCTTCCCGGACACAGGCCACTAACAATGGGAATAGGAAAAGGACACAGACGGAGCGGAACATGAATCAGCGCAGTAAAAAGGAAAGCAGGACGGCCGTGCAAAGACTCCAGAAGAGCCAGCCGGAAAGGGCCTGAAACAGGACCAAGAAGCGCAATCTGCCTTGGGGACGCACGGATGCCGCGCCCACGATAAAAAAAGTATGCAGGCTGAAAAGCAGGCACTCCACCAGATCATCTATCAGCAACCAACGGTACAGCAGAGCGAAAAGCGCCACCCAGACCAAAGCGACTAGGGCTAAGCGCCTCAGGTCGGTACCGTAGCGCGAGCTCAGGTCAAAGGCGATGAGGGCGTAGCGCTCGATAGAGGTCCAGGGCAGGTGATGGCGACGGCGATCCAGCGACTCTATATAACAGCCGCGGGCATCCGCGGCCATGCCGGAGATGAGAAACTGATGGCGCAGCCCGGCATAGACGCGGTCCAGATCGTAGCTGGCCTGCTGTGGGGGCTGGGCCAAGTGGCCGCGCAAATGATCCCAAGTGGAGAACAGGCGCTGGAAACGCGCGTTTTGCAGCAAGAGCTGGGCTCCGGGGCCCAGCAGCGAGTCGGGCATGGTGGCGGAAGGCCGCAGATCTAGGCTGGGGGCGACTAGGTGGCGCAAGTCGAGACTGACGCGAAAAAGGGCATTGAGCAGGAGATCTTTCTCGCTGTGGACACCGGCAAAGACCGCTTCTTTTGCGAAGATGCTGCCGTCGAAGACGGCTCCGTCGTCAAAGCGGGTTTGTTCGAAGTGGGCAGAATGGGCGAAAGCGATATTTGCAAAAGTCGCCCGCTGCGCGAAAGCGGCTTGCTTAAACGAGGTTTCCCCGGCAAAGCGGGCGCTGGAAAAATCCGCGGCGGCGAATTGGGCTTGCCAAAAAAAAGACCGCTCCAGAAAGCGCGCCCCGGCAAAGGAGACGGGAGCGCGCCAGCGCGCTGTCTTGAACGAGGCAACACCGGCAAAGCGGGCGTCGCTGAAATCGACTTGGCCGGTAAAGAGAACGTCCTCAAAATAAGCCCCGCCCTCGCAGCGCAGGCGCGCGAAAGTGGCGTCGCTGAAGTGGGCTCCGGCGCAGGAAAATGCGGCGGCGAGGTGACTTTGGCTGAAGTCGGCCGTGGCGGTAAAGCGAGCATCTCTAAGGTTGGTTTTTTGCCTTACCTCGCATTCTCGCAGGGCAAAGGATTGCAAGAATTGCGCTTCAGCTAGCGAAAGGTCCGTGGCAAAGGTAGTGCGAGAAAAGACCACCGGACCGAGAAAAACAACCTCGGCCAGCAAAACTTCGTCGAGGAAAAGCACATCGGCCAATTCCAGCGCCGCCCGCACGGTGTCGAGATTGGCCGCTAAGCTGGAGAGGCGACCCTTTACGGCTGTTTGCCGTAAAACAAGACGGCTGTGGTCATTGGCCGAGCCTAGGAGATCCATTAATTCCCCGGCCTCGAGCAGGGTGTAGCTGCGGCCCGCGATAGTGGTATCGGTCGGAGCGCTCGGCTGGGCACCAACAGTCGTGGTCAGAGCGATTATCAGGGCGAAGGCGACCCGCTTCGATTTAACCCAGTTCAATATCGACATGAGAAATATAGATACTCTGTAGAGGTATCTGGTGCAAGCGGTCGGCTCTTTAACAGCGCCGCGAATCGACTTTTTGAGCCGACCGCCGGAGTCTTTAGATTTTTGCGCTATATTGTCGAGATACGCAGTAGGGGCGAACGGCCGCTCGCCCCTACGATTCTGCGTCCATCTGCGGATTATCTTATGAACTGATGTTACGCAGACTTATGTAACGTCTGCCTCTTGCGACCCCGCCTTTCGTTTTGTCATTCCCGCGCAAGTAGGGGCGACTCTAAGAGTCGCCCCTACAAAAGAAAAGGACGCGTAAACCTTGGCACATAAGCAACGGCTTCTAAGCGTATCGCGGCGCGACCGTCTGCTGGGGCTGCTCCTAGCCCTTTTCATGGGCAGTTGGGGATGGATCGGCTGCGGTGAAAAAGAACAACAAACACTAACTGATGGGCCGTCACCCAACGCGCAAAAGGAAGGCAAACCCCAACCGTTAAAGGTCGAACAAAAGGAGCAGATTGCTGCCGAGGTTTACTATCGTCGCGGTCGTCGCTACCTGCAGAATGGTCAGTATGAAGAAGCGGTCGGAGCATTCAGCCGGGCCGTGCATCTGAAGCCTGATTTTGCTCTGGCCCTGGACCAGATCGGTTTGGCCTATACGCTGCAGCGAAGATCGGGGGAAGCCGTTCCGTACTACAAAAGGGCCATCGCCCAAGCACCCGAGAATGGGATTTTCCTCATGCATCTCGGAAAAACCTACATGGACCTTCGCGATTATGCCGCAGCCAAGAAGGCCTATCGACGCGCTCTTGAGTTGGGAGTAAGACGGGCAAAGATCTACTATGATCTAGGGGTGGTCAGTGAGCGAGAAAACGAATTGGAAGCGGCCAGCAGCTATTTCCAGCAGGCCATTCAGGTGAATTCCGAATTTGCCGACCCCTATTGCCGTCTAGGTGCCGTCCTAGAAAAGCAAGGAGAGCCAACAGAGGCCGCTTATCTCTACCAGCAAGCACTCAAAAAAAATCCCCGTCACATCCCCACCCACTATCGTCTAGCTCAGCTTTATCTCAAACAGGGGCACCGGGAAGAAGGTCTGCGGTTATTGCGGGATTTCCAACATCTAAAGCAAGCTGAGCGCGAACAGCCATAGGCTGAGCCGACCTTGCGATCGGCAAGACTTGACACCCGATAGACAAAAGGAATAAGTTGGGTCGCAACGACCGAAAAATGCGGCGATTTAAAGCGATATATGTTTAGCCCCCATAGGAGCGTCTAATGTCCCAGCAACCAGTACTGGCTCACAAACCCATCAAGCGCGGGGCCGAAGCCCACAGCAGCGAAGGCATCGTGCCTCCGCTCTTTCCCCGCACCATAGGCCCCAATAGTCTAAAGTACGTCCAGGAAGTATTGGATTCGGGGCTAACCCTCGATTCAGTGGGCGAGTTCGAGCAGGCATTCGCCGCAGAACTGGGCGTCAAGCACTGCATCGCCACCCCCACCTGCACCACGGCCATGGCCGCCCTAGCGCTGGCCTTTGACTTTGATCCCGGCGACGAGGTCATCATCAGCCCACTCACCGATTACGGCACCGTGTACGGCGTGCTCATGCACAACTATATTCCCGTTTTTCCCGATACAGCGCCGGATACGGTCAACTTCAGTGCCGAGACCATAGAGCCCTGCATCACCGATCGCACGCGGGCAATTTTGGCGGTACACAAATGTGGCCTGCCCAACGATATGGATCCGATCAACGAATTGGCCGCCAAACACGGCTTGATCGTGTACGAGGACATCTGTCAGGCCATATTCAGCGAATACAAGGGGCGCGTCGTCGGCACCTTGGGGACGGCCTCGGCCTTCTCGCTGGATTCGGAGAAAACCTTCAGCTCGGACAAAGGGGGCTGCATCGCTACTGACGACGACGAACTAGCGGAAAAAGTGCGCTTCCTCAGTTCGGGCCGCGCTGGGGTGGATGTGCCCCACTTCGGCCGCACTCACACGGCCTTTGGTCATGCCTACGATATGAGCCGCATGACCGCGGCGCTGTGCCTCGGTCAACTGGAGACCATCCGCGCTCAGGTAGCTAAGATCGACCGCACCGTGCGGCTGATCACGGAGAAGCTCTCCTCTATTGACGGCATTACGCCATTGCCCATTCCCGACTACGTCACCAAATATTCCGCTTGGATGTCCAGCTTCAGCATCGACCCAAAGGCCTTCAAATGTACGGGCGAGGAGTTTGCCGCCCAAGTACTAGAAGCCGGAGTAAATGGAGCCGGCCAAGGCAAGTATTACCTGATGCCTGCCGCCCTCCCCTTTCTCCAGCAATACGTGGACGCCAACAAGTACCCGTTTTCGCGGCCGCCGGCCTCGCATGTGTACCACTACAGTTCCGCTACTTGCCCCACGGCCTGGGCTTTTCTCGAAAACTGGATCCGCACCTGCTCGATTTCCGAAAAATGGGAAGACGAACACGTAGAGATGATTGCGGCCATCGTCGCAGAAGTGGCAGACCGCAATCGGGTGGGATAGGTCCGATGGGTAAGACGCTTAAACTCAAGACTCGCCATTACCGCGCCCTGCCCATAGACAAAGCCGGCTACGCAGAGGACGTCTTCGAGTTGCCAGTGGAACGCACGGCGCTCATTGGTTTGCACTGCTGGAATGTGGGGTTGCCGGATGGCCCTGCGATCGACGTCAACTACGTCACGGGCATGGGCTGGCCTCAGGCCACCGAAGAATCCTGGCGCGTTATGAAAGAAGTGATCCGGCCGGCTATGGATATCGCTCGGCGGATTGGTATGCCGGTGTGCCACGTCGAGCCCGATGATTTTGACAAGCACTACCCCGAGGTGCCTTCTCGCCGCACCCCGGAAAACCAGCGCCGCACGGCCTCTCTGCGGTGCCAGTCAGACCGCTGGGCCATCGTCCGCACCGGCGAACTCCAAACCATCGAAAAAAGATCGACCGGCGTCGATCTGGCCAAATCGCCCGCTGCGCGCATGAAAAGGGCCAAAATCGTCGAGCCAATGGGAGACGAGCCCCTCGTCTTTTACACCGACCAGCTCGACGCATACCTGCAAGAACGCGGCGTCGAGACCCTCATCTATACGGGCTTTGCCACGGATATGTGCATTCTCAACTCAGAAGGGGGAGGCCGTCCCATGCTGCGGGCGGGCTACCGCTGTATTCTCATGCGGGACGGCACGGTGGGCGTGGAAACGCCCGATACCTTTCCCGAGCGTCTGGCCACGCGTTATGGCATTCACCGTTTTGAAATAGCCGTAGGTTATTCCACTACATGGGCGGATTTCCAAGCCGCCGTTGCAACGCTAGAAAAATAAAAAGGCAACAGGACTATGGCCCTGCGCATCTGCGACTGGAAATACGGCAAGAACTGGGTCTATTCAATTACCTACGACGAGGCGCTGGCCGATCTGCACCGCTTTGCCATTCCCCATCACGAGGAATTCGGCATTCCCGGACACGTAGAAGTCGTGGGCCAGCAGATCGGCGAAATCCGCAATATCGGCACTTCGAGCTTCAACGGCTATCGGCACATGAATGGCGATGAGCTCAAGGATTTGCTCGCCCGCGGCTGGGGCGTGGGCAGCCACGGCTGGAGTCACCACTTTATCAGGCCCGATATGGTCGATCAGGAAATCCGCCTGTCGCGCGATGTTATAGAACAGGCTATCGGCGCTCCTGTGCTGCTGTACTGCGCCCCCAACGGCATTGAAAATATGTCCGACTACGTGCTGGACGCCTGTCGCCAACTCGGTTACTTGGGTGCCATGAGCATAACGGATGGGGTGAACGCGGCGAGCGATGAATTGTACTACCTCAATCGCACGCCGTTGCACGAAAGCTATGAGGAGCCCTTTTACAGCGCGTACGACCCGTTCCGCCATATTCTGCTGGCCCAGGAGGTTAGGGGCTGGATTATCGACTACTGCCACTGCCCGTTGGAACAGGCCGTTCACCCCAACAAAGACTGCTCACAAGCGCAATTGCGCCTGCGTTTGCAGACGATCATCGCAGAGGGCGGAGACCAAGTCTGGTGCGCCGTGCCCGAAGAGGTCATTTCCTATCACTTGTGCCGACGGCACGCCATAGTCGAAACCGTGGCCGAAACGGCTCGCGAACAACGATACCGGATCCGCTATGAGGCATTGCCGGCCCGGGTTGAGCGCCGGGAATTGACCTTTGAAGTGGAGGTGCCGGCGGCCTGGTGCAATTTTCCCCGAGTGTGGGTAAACGGGGTGCCCCAATCGGCCTCTGTGGTGCGCCCGCGCCTGCTGCGGACGACGGTGGAGGTAGAGGACGGGACGGAGTTACAGTTTCGTCCAGCTTTCTGAACTGGCTAAAAACCCGTTCGCTACGAAGGATTGATTATGTCGCTGCGCATTTGCGATTGGAAATACGGCAAACGCTGGGTCTATTCCATTACCTACGACGAGGCCCTGATCGATCTGCACCGTTTTGCTGTGCCCTATCACGAAGAATTCGGTATTCCCGGGCACTTGGAAGTAGTCGTCGGGCAAATAGGGGAAGTGCGCCGGATCGACGGGTCGAGCTTCAATGGCTACCGGCATATGAATGCCGATGAGCTCAAAGACCTGATGGCGCGCGGCTGGGGCGTTGGCAATCACTCGTGGACGCACGTCTTTATCAAACCCGAGATGGTCGATCAGGAGTTGCGCGTGGCCAGGGAGGTTTTGGAGCAAGCCATTGACGCGCCGGTGCCGCTGTATTGTGCCCCCGGCAGCAACCGCAACATGGCCCCACACATTCTCGAGGCCTGCCGCCAACTCGGCTATTTGGGCGCGATGAGCATCAGAGAGGGAATCAATCGACCCGCGGACGAGTGCTATTGGCTCGACCGCAGTCCTCTGATCCACGAATACCCCCCTCCTTTCTTTAGCAAACACGATCCCTTCCGCAATATCCTCCCCGCCCGCCAGTCCCACGGCTGGGTCATCGACTACTGCCACTGCCCGATCGAAGAGCCTATCCACATCAATAAGGATTGCTCCGCAGCCCAGCTACGCAAGCGCTTGGAGACAGTGCTTGCAGAGGGCGGCGACGAAGTCTGGTGCGCCGTGCCCGAAGAAGTCGTGTTCTATCATCTGAGCCGGCGTCACGCCGCCATTGACGTTGTTGACGACAGTGTCGATGAGCTGCGGTATCGAATTTCTTTCACCGATTTGCCCGCCGGCGTGGCTTGCAAGGAGCTGACCTTTGAAGCGGAAGTGCCGGCGGCCTGGTGCAATTTTCCCCGCATATGGGTCGATGGCGTAGCGCAGACAGCGGAGTTAGTGCGGCCCCGGGTGTTGCGAGCCACGGTCGATGTAGGGGATGGGGTCGAAGTGGGGTTTCGCGCCGGATAACGCTCAAAACAGAGATTTGGCGAAGGTTAGGTCTTCGGCGAGCAGTCGCTCTGTGGAGGCTGCATCGTGGTATTCGGCATCCATGCAGACGACACCGCTGAAGCCCCTTCGTTTCAGTTCCGCGATCGACCGCGGCCATGAAGCTAAGCCCTGCATTCCCGTGGTCCAGTAAGGACGCCATTCCACATTTTCCGCTTCCGGTCCAGTCTGCCGCCGCCAGTACGCATTCTTGAGCTTGAACTGGGACAGATGCGACCAGACGATATCGATCGCCATCTCGGGAGATTCTCCGTTGAGAGCCGTGTGCCCGGCACAGGGTATGGCGCAGATATGGCTGGGATCGTAGCGGTCGATTAGGTGTTTAATGCCCATGGCATTGCACACCCATTGGCCTTCGTGATTTTGGATGCCCAAAGCCACCCCGTGTTTGTCGAGCAAGGGAATCAGAGCGTCAAAGGCTCGCTGGTGACCTTCTATGCTGGCCAAATACCCTTCAGAAGTGATAGCTGGACAGGTGCGAATGACCGGAACTCCGGCAGCGCCACAAGCCGCAATGGTTGCTTCGTCCGTCGGTCCGGCCACACTGGTAATGGCGACACCCAAGGCGCTGAGTTCCTTTGCCGCTTTGGGCAAATCGCGTCCAACACTTTCGGGGGGCACTGGATAACCCGCACGCACGGGCAGTTCAATGCCGTCGAAGCCCAGATCGAGTACAAACTCTCCGAGTTCGGTTGGAGAGTTGTCCTTCCACATTTTGGTGAAAACGGAAAAGGAAACGCCTTTTTTTTTCATTACAATCCCTCCACCGCCTGCAAGGCCGCGTGGATATAGCCGAAGGTATAGGCAAAGCCGACCTTGCCCGGCTCGGGGCCGCTGATCCCGGGCACGTGGTCTGGCATGATCATGTACTCGTAGCCGACCTCCTTGTACACCTTCAGCGCCCGGATCATATTGACATCGCCTTCGTCGGGAAAAACCTCGACGAAGTTGCCTAGGCCACCTTTGATATTGCGGAAGTGACGTTGAAAATTTTCTTGCGCTCGCCAAAGTAGCGAATGACATCAAAAATTTCCTCCGCCGGATTGGCCAGCGCCTCGGACATGCAGCCTTGGCAGAAATTCAGCCCGTTGTACGGACTGTCGTAGAGCGCAATGAGCTTTTTGAAGCCCTCGGCCATCCCCAAGGGACGCGCCACGCCCCGGTATGTATTGCCCACGCCAATGCCCGGGTCGGACGGATGGCAGGCCATCTGGACTTTGTATTCTTCGGCCACGGGCATGATCTCCTGCAGCCAATGGTCAATGCGCTCCCACATCTCGTCTTCATCGGCCGGCCCGTCTTCGAACTCGCCCAGCGACTGGTCCAATTTGTCCAACTCAAAGGTCGATACCGTAGCACCGCCGCGCCCCGTCTTCGAGGGCGTCCGCAGGTGGCCCAAGATGGTGATATTGTAGTTGAGGCCGCGGATACCAGCCTCGCCCGCCATCCGCACCGTCTCTTTCATCCAGTCGATCTGGCGGTCGCGCTCGTCGCTCGGCTTGAGAAAGATCGCCCCGGCCTCGTTTTGGTAGGCGCTGCGCGAGCCCAAGGGGATGTGAATCATCTCCATGCCGATGCCGTGTTTGGCCCACCGCTCCTTCATCTGCAGCAGCATCTCCGTGCTCCATTCCCGCCACGGCGCGGCAGGCGTCTGATCGACGTTTTTGATGCCGAGTTGCGACAAGACCTGCATTTCTTCGTCGGTCTGTTCCCCGAATTGCGATCCAATGTACATGGCGTATCCTCCGAGTGGTCGGTTTAGTAGTGGACGATTAACATACGGCTACGGCCAAAGTTAGCTCGGCGCATCCCCTTGGAACAGCGTAAATCCCATCTCCAGATACTTATCGCGTTCTTCCGGGCTAGTACCCGTTCCCATAGCTAGACTGATGCCAGTACCAGCCAATTGGGCGGCGACATTGCGCATGCAGTCATCGACCGTGCGCAGCGGATAGTCCGGGTGATCCTCCAAGCTGAAGGAAAGGTCGTTGGGACCAAACGTGACCACACTCACGCCCGGCTTGGCCAATTGGCGAATATTGGTCACCGCTTCGACGGATTCTACTTGGATTGCCAAAATTGCGTAGTCATTCCACCACGCCGCATAGGCGCGTCGGTCTATCCCTTGAGTTACACCGCGCAAGCCGCGGCGATGCGCACCACCCCAACTGCGCCGCCCAATGGGGCCGTAATAGGCGTAGGCAATGGCGTCATCTACGGTCTCCGGCTCCATGACCTCGGGGATCAAGACCGCGCTGGGACCCAAGTCGAGATAGCGCCCGACCATATAGGCATGACGAGTGTGCGGGATGCGCAATTGCACGTCGATGTCCAACTCTTCGGCCGCCCGGCAGTAGGCGACCAATTGCTCTTCGCTGAAGGGAGTGTGCTGGCTGTCGATCCAGATGTAGTCGAACTCGCCGGTTGACCATATCTCGGCCAACTCCTCCTTGGTCGTGGTCAGCGAGCCGCGCAGAGCGGTTAGCACTTCGCCGTCTCGCATCCGTTGTCTGAGCGTCTTCTTTTGCGCCATAATGACTCCTGTCTTAGTAGCCTAATTGAATGGGAAAGAACCCGTGGTTAGATTCGATGAAACCAAACAGGAAGGTGAATAAATTGACATGATAGCGAAAGAGCTTTCTTCTGCCCCGGCCCCCCTAGCCTACAGCAAGCCAGAACAACTAGTACAGGACTTCGCCAGCCGAGGATTAGTCGTCCTCTCCCCGGAAAGCCTCGGCATTCCAGCCGCAGTTCACGAGCGAATTTACCAGCGCGAAAAGCAGGCCGTCGGCACTGGCGAGCGCGTCACGCCCGAACTCATTCCAGACGTGCTCGAAGTCATCAATGCCCCTGGCGTCGTCGCGGCCTGCAATCAACTGGTCGGTGAGAACTGGGCCATCGTACCCTTCACCCACAACGCGACCTTCTCCAGCGGCGGCCGCGACCAGCACTGGCACAAGGACGACAACGGCCCGTTCAACGCCGCAAACAGCGCCACCACCAAGCCGTGCAAATCGAAATGCTGTACTATCCGCAGGCCGTGCGCGAGGACATGGGCCCGACGGCAACCGTGCCCTACTCGCACTACTGGACCTTCAACCACGAGGAAAACCACGACAATTTCGCCGGGGCCGATCACCTCGATTTCGCCTACCAACTCAGCGGCATGGAGGGCCAGCTAGTCAGCGGCCCGGATTCCCAATACGACCCCAGCGATATTGTCCATCGCCGCACCGCACACGACGTGCGTATGCGGGAGGCGGTCACCAACCTAAAGTGGCCGCTCGTGCAGCCTTTTGAAGCGGCCCCGCTGCGCGCCGGCAGCGTCGTGTTGTACTCGCACAATACCTTCCACCGAGGCAACCACCGCCGCGACGATTGGCGCACTTGGCAAGACAACCCGCGCTTCATGTGGCGCTTCTGGATCTATCGTACCACGGACCCTTCCGGCAGCAATGGCTCGCCAGCCGAAATACAGTGGAACGGACTGGGTGTGGACCCGCTGACCCGCATCGATCGCTCCGCAGCCAGCGACGACGTCACCTCGGTCTGGCGCTATCACCACCACTGGATGCAAACGGGCCAAACGCCGCCGCCGCGACCCGAGGCCGCCGCCCTATCGTCGGCGGACCGGGAAACGGAGTCCAACCGCTTATTTGCACAACTCCTCGCCAAAGGCGAAGAGGCCGAGCCTGCGCGCATTGGCGCGGCGTACAAACTGGCCTCCATCGGCGAATCGGCACTGGCGGTGCGGTTGCTTGGTCAGGCTCTGTACAACGATCGGGAGAGCGTGCGGCGGGCCGCTACCTATGGCCTCATTGCCGTTGGCGCGGCGGCCACCGACACCTTGCTAGAAGCGGCAAATTCCCCCATCAAATGGGTCCGCAAGGCGGGCGTGTACGGCTTGGGCGATGCCAGCCCCCTCAACGAAGAAGTCTTACAGGCCGTAGCGACGCGCCTGCGCGAAGATCCGTCGGTATATGTCCGGGCCGTCGCCGCTGGCAGTTTGGGCTGTCTCGGCCGCCGCGCAGCCGCCACCGGGGTCGGCCAAACCCTCATTCCCGCCTGCCTCGAAGCACTAATGCAGAGTCTGAGCCGCGAGGAAAACCGGCTGGCCATGGACCGGGCGCAAGGACGGAGCATAAAGTTCGTGCGGCCCACCGATGAGTGCGATGTATGCGAGGGCGGTGGCGTCGATTTTGGTCTTGAGCGGTTCAAGCCCGTGCGCTCGGCCGTGCGCGAGAACGCGCTGTGGTCCGTGGTCATCCTCTGTTCCCACGGCACCGCGATTACCGGCCCGGCGCTGGAGCCGACTACGCGGGCCTTGCAAGAGATCATCCGCAGCGACGAAAACGCCATCTGCGTCGGCTTTGCCATGGATGCGCTGGGCCGCTTAGCCCATTTGCGTCCCGAAGGCGAAACCGCGAACGACCTACAGGCCGAGGTCTCGGTGCTACTTGAAGAGTCGCCCATGCGTTGCTGGGAATCCCTAGTCCGCAGCGGCCTCCGTCCCACATAGCGCGGTCTGCTGAACAGTGGGCCAAACAAGAAGCTAGCTAGTGTGCGTGAAACTATAGCTAACCGATGGCCCTCTCTTTATATTACTAGCAATACCGACAATTACTACCTGAAAGCGAGTCCGCACAATGGCCGCGATCCTCAAACTTCAAGACGCCAGCAGCACGTGGCGTCAATTCATAACGAGCCTGCGTACCAAGCCTCAGAAAGCCATCATACAAGACGAGCAGAACCGAAACTTGGGTGTGGTGTTGTCAATGGAGGAATACCTCCTATACGAGCAGGAATGGGAAAAAGACTTTGCGGTAGTCGATCGCATCCAAGAGAAAATGAAGGGTTACAATTCTGCGTACGTCGAGAAACAGATCGAGAAAGCCGTAGCTGAAGTAAAGGCCGCCTCAAATCCCGCCAAGCCTCTTTAGACGATGCTGTGCGTTGTACCGGATGTCAACGTACTGGTCAGCTCGATTATTACTCCCTCTGGTACACCGGGCCGTATTTATGCAGCTTGGAGACGGCGGGAACTCGTATTCATCACTTCGCCAGCTATCATTGACAAGACCGTCGAGGTCTTGCGTCGTCCTCACATTATAGACGAATTTCCAATCGACGAAGCCGATATCCAAGCGCTGCAATCCCTTCTTAGACGAAGGACGGTTTCCACGCCTGGTGCGCTCGATCTACAGGTCATCAAGGAGGACGCCGAAGACAACGCGATCCTCGCGGCTGCCGTTGAAGGGCGGGCGGATTGCATCATCTCGGGCGACCGGCACCTAAAAAATTTAGGCGAATACCAAGGCATTCCTATCCTATCTCCGGCAGAATTCGTAGCTCAGCACCACATTCCATAATACTTCATAAAATGTGCTGCCAAAGTCGGTATATCTTCGCGCCGCTGGTTGTAGGTCGTATTTGCGTTGCGCGAGAAAGGGCTGAGCTGGTTTATTGCCGCTGAAGCTCTTCCTCTGCCCGCTGCTGAAAAGTGCTCCGCTCCGCTGCTTTGAGCGTATTCCAGATTAGCAGCTCTTTGCGGATCGCCTGCAAGAAACTGCGGTTGGCCCGACGCCACGAATCATTGTCGCCGCTGAGGCAGCACAGATAGAACACTAGGCCGTGAATATCGGCTTGGTCCTCGGGGCGGATGCACAGTACTGCGTGCTGACTCACGCCCAAATCCAGTGGCGCCAGCCACACCTTGGCTTCGATGGCATAGGCCGTGCCTTGGGGCGTGGCAAAGGACTGGAGCAAGGTTCCCTCGGTGTAAAACGCGCCAATCGACGCCTCGCCGTAAGACGCTAGATAATCCAACAAAAAGCCGCACAGACCCTTGGCCTCAGCCGCCGACACCAAGAAGGGAAAGCGGAATTCCCACTCGGCACCCACCGGCGGTTCGGGCTGCCAACGCCGCGTTAGGTCGGGAACGGCCGTGCGAGCAGCCACCCGGGCCGGGTACACTGTGGACAGCAAGACCACGCCCATGACGATGAGCGCCGAAAACACGGCGGCCAAGGACGAATAGTTCAAATTGAGGCCGCCCAGCATGTCCAAGTGGTTCAGCACCAACCCCATCCCTTGTCCCCCCAAGTATCCCAGCGTAATGCCCAGAACCGCATAGGCGCAGGCTTCGGCGATAAACAGCAGAGCAATGTGGGACGGGGCCAGCCCTACGGCCGCGTAGATGCCAATGTCTTTGAGGCGCTCGTACACCGTCCCCAGCATGGTATTGAGGACGATGAAGGCCGCGATGAGCATGGGCACGATCAGCACCCCTAGACCCTTTATCGCCGTCGCCCCAATCGACGAATAGGCCCAGACGCCGATGGTCGATGTCTCATCTTGCTGCAAGCCGACGAACAGGCTGACGGCCACCCGCAGCAGGAAGTCCTCCAGCAACGCTTGGGCCGCCCCAGCGTCTAGGTGCTCCCGGTCAAAGGCGATGGCCACCGAGCGCAGCCGCCCCCCCATTTGGCGGACGACCTCATAGGGCGCAATGAGCACATTGTCCGGCAGGATGTGTACATAAGGGCGATACTGGGAGGCGGTGGCTGTCGTGGCCGTGCTCTGGTTGATCTGAAAGGTACTACCGGCGGATTGGGACAGCTCAAAGTCCACCGGCGTCAGCGGGCCGTCGTCTAGGTCGCGGATGTCGTTGAAGACCTCTGGATCGAACAATCCCACCACGGTCAGTTCTTTGCCCATTACCCGCACTTGCGCGCGTCCCAAGTCGCCAGCATCCAAACCCAAGGCTTCGGCCATCGGCAAGGGCAGCAGGCAACTGGCCTCGGTCGCGGTGGTGAAAAAGTGCCCAGCCGTCAGGGCCTGATCAATCCCTGTGATGTCAGTTTCCTCGGGACTTAGGCCGAGCAAACCGTAGGTCCGCACCAATTGCCGCCCAGCCGCAGCTTCGAGGTACGTCTTTTTGTCCTCCTGCAAAATGAACCAGTTGCGCGGGCTGATCGGGCCGACCGCGGCAAAGTGGGAGCGGATGTAATCCAGCATGGGCTGGCCCAAGGGATTCCAAGCCCGGTTGCGGACCAAGACGCCCTCGTACCCGCCCTCGTGTTCGAGCGGCAGCGAGATAAAGCGCGCCCGGCTCTCATACGAGGCAAAGGAAAGCACCGTAAACGTCAGCAGCACTAGGGTCGTCAAGGTCAGACCCGTGCGCAGTTTGCGTCGCCGCATATTGGATATGCCCAGCATGAACGCGGCATGGGCGACGCTAAAACGCCGCATCTCAACGTGGTGGATCCGGTCGCCGCGCTCCTTCATAAAACTGTTGAAGCGGCTGCTAATCAGGACGAGGACGAGACCGGCCATAGCCATGATGGCAAAGGCCAGCAGGATGACCAGCGGATGGGCGATGGCAAAGGCGGGATGCACCTGCGAGACCGCAAGCCAGACCACGGCCAATAACGCGCCAAAACCAGCCAGTTGCCGCGTGATCTGCGCCGCTCCTAACAGCAGACGCTCGCCCAAAAAAGCCGCGGGAATGAGCAGCGCCAAGAAGAACACCATCCCCTTTATGACGTCGTTTAAGGTCGCCATGGCCGCGGGATAGACCTGGTTTTCTAGCCCCAGCGCCACCCGCAAATGGGCCACGTAGCGGCTCCACTCTTTGCGCTGGGCGGCCTCTTGGGCGGCTTCGAGGACTTGGGCGGTGCGCTGGTGTAGGCGCTGCAAGTGCTGATTTTCAATGGCGTGGTCGCGCATGGTTTGCAACCGATCTTCGTCTAAGCGCCACATATCCCAAGCGGCCTGCAACAGCGTCGGCACCAGCCGCTCCTCGGCTAGGGAAAAACCCTCGCCATTGGGGCGGCTGCCGGGGATGCCGTTGTTGAGCAGCAGCAGTTGTCGGCCCGCCAGTATTTTGATGCGGTTTTGCGGGTCGGCATCCTGCGGCCCGAATACCACCCCGGCTGCTTCGTCGAGGCTGCTGCCCAGCGCGTAGCCGTATTGGCGCGGGGCCGTGTCGTAGCGGTTGAACACGGTAATGCCGCCCAAGAAATTGAGCGAACGCGGATTGATGAGGCCGTAAAAAGGACGGCTCAGGCAGGGAAAAACCACCACCGATTGCTCGGTGAGTGCCCACTGGACAGTACTGGGGATGGAGCCGTCCGGCAGCGGTTTCCCGTGGAATCCCTCCGCCCTTTTGCTCAGATCGGCGGCATAAGTAATGGCCCCGTCTTGCGAATCCAAGACGTACACATTGGTGCGGTATTGGGCTTGCGGTAGCCCCGCTATGAGCAACTCCCCCTCGTCGTCGCTCAGATGGATTTGGGCGGTGCGCACCCCTTTGACGGCTTTGCCAGCGGTCGCCCGATGCGGTCGCACTACGGCCACCGCATCGGCCACTGGCCGGTCCGGTGTCTGCGAGCGGCGCGGAAAGGTCCGCACCTTGAGGCGCAAATCGCGCAAGCGATCCGGCAACACCGGCCCAAAGGCTGCTTTCTCCTTCAACAGTTGCGGATCGTTGAGCGCCTGTTGCAGCACGCCGTTTATCAAGGCGACTTGGCGCGCCAGATTGCCGTAGTTGACCGCGGCTGGCTGGTCCAGCGGCGAATCAATCTGCAGGCGGGCGTCGTTCACGGTAATCAAGCCCAAGGAGATCAAGCCGCCTTCGAGCGCGAGCTGGCTGTTGGCAGCGATGCCACCGGGCATGTATGCCGACCAGTCCAAGCCCTTGATGGGGGTAATGCCGTTGACCAAACTGCCGACTGCGGTCGAATCTAGGACGCTGGCGTAGCCGCTGAAGCGGCGACCGAATGGGGCGAAAAAGCGCCGCAATTCGGGCTTGGCGGTATTGTTCCAGATGCCTACTTGATCGGTGCGGCTCGACAAGTCCAGACCAATGAACAGGTCGATGTGGAGGGCTTCCTCCGAGCGGCGAGCGTGGCGAGCGAGAAAGTCGGCCATGCCCTGGCGGCCTTGGAAATGAGCCGAGGTCGCCACCAAAATGGTGGTGCGCGCTGGCGGATGGGCCGCGAGATGGCGGGCCAATTCCAGTAAAGCGGCGATGCCGCAGGCAGTCTCAGCACTGGGCGCTCGGCCCGGCACCACGGAAATGCCGTCGTAGTACGCCTCAATGGCAACGCGCTCGGCGGCCAGTTCGGGATCGGTGCCGGGGATCACGCCCCAGATATTCCACGCCGGTCGCTGTTGCCAATCCATGCGGCCCTGTAAGTGAACTAACAGCTCACCGTCCCGCAGGCGTTGACGCAAGTCTAGGCCCGCTTCGCGCTCGATCCAGAACCGAGGAATGTCGAGCGGCACATGAGCGTACTTGGCCGCAGCTTGGTGGCGGTTGGCCTGCTCGGGCGCGATAAACACCACGGCCCGGGCACCCAGCGACGCGGCGCGCAGCCAGTGATTCCAACTATCGAATTCCAGCAGGACAATGCGCCCGTCCATGGCGTGGCCGTCGAAGTCACGCCACTCGCCCCGACCGCCGTAGATCATCGGCGCTCGCAAACCCTCCGGCGGCAGCGTAACCGTCCGCGCCAGATTCGGCCACAGGCCCCATAACGGCACCTCCTCCCCGCTCTGCTCCAAGCGCAGGCGACCTCCGCGATCTATGGGCACCACCACGGCAAACGAGTCGCGCCGCACCGCTTCGACGCCAGCCGCAACCAATTCGCGCTCCACCAACGCCGCCGCCGCTTCAGCACCGGGATAGCCAGCCAAGCGCGATTCGACCGCACTCAGGGCTTCGATGGTGGCACGCAAAGCAACCACCTCGCCGTAGCAGGGCGTCCCCAGCAGCCCCAACCAGATCGCGAGATATATTATTTGTAGGGGCGACCGATCGGTCGCCCCTACCCCGGCAGACGTGCCATTTTTATATGCAGTCGCCACGCGGTTCATCCCCAGAAAATCACATTGCCGACCGTGCCAGTAAAATGGTCGATGACCAAGAAGATGCCGCCCGGCAGCAGTTGCCCCAAGATCAGGCCCATAAAAAACGGCCTAGTCTGGTGGTAGCGGTCGGCGCCGCCGTACTTGAGCACCAAGACTTTGATCAACCAAGCCAAAAACATATTGAACCACAGGTGGTCCATAATCCACGTCGGCCCAACAGGATAGCCCAGAGGATGCAGGGGCCACCAAGCGTAGTGCCAACGGGCCACAGTCAAACCCAACATGATAGCCGCACCCAAGCCCATGTTGATCCAGCCCCACAGATGCAACTCGCTCGGATAGCGCAGTAAGCCCTCGACATAGCGGTAGGGGGCTTCGCGGCTGACCGTGCCCCGCAGGTTGAGGTTGCCGTGCTCGTAGCTCAGCTCTAAAATCATCCAAGTCGAAGCCGCCAGCGCCACAGCTATAGCCACGACCATAGCCCAAAACAAAGGCCGTCGTCCCCGGCCCAGTTCCCCGCTCAGTTTCAGGCTGTTGGCGCAGGAGGCCATGACAAAGCTGCGAACATTGGCCGTCCAGATATAGGTGCTAGCCAGTAAGACCAAGCCCGGTGCTCCCAGCGCCGACGAGCCGACCGCGGAGATGAGGATGCCAGCCGGCACCACGGGCGGCGCGCCGTCGGACAGACCGCCTTCAGCCACTATTCGGGTAAAGGCGACAAAAAGGGCACCGGCCAGAAACAGCAGAGCCGCGCCAGCCCACAGCGGCAATCCAGCCAACCACAGCCAGCCGACCATGACCGCCGTGCCGACGACGAGGATACCTACCGCTGCCCGGTACGACAGGATTTCGTCACCGTCATCAATGGCCGGATCGCCGGACCAAGCTTTGCGCCAGACCGCGGCTAGATGGCGGCGAGCAGCCCACAAGCCACCGAGGAAGAGCACCACCATCGCGCCCATAGCGTGATAGACCTGTAGCGTGTGTGGGATGCCGTGCCCACTGCCCAAGCTAGGCGTATTGCCTACGCCGAGGATGGCAAAAGCACCGCGCAAGACATTGGCCAACAAATTGAAGACCCACAGGCTGAGCGCGACTTCGGTCTTGAGGAAATAGAAAAAACCGAGGATGTGGAAGCGGAAAATGATATACAGCTTAGAGGTGCCGCGCATAATCGACAGTTCTTGGTGGAACAAATCGACGCCGCGGGCGAATTGCACTCCTTCCGGGAAATAGGCGTGCAGGCCGTGTAGCGTGCTCCAAGTGGCTGCAAGGACAAAGCCGGCCCACATGCCCCGGTTTTTAAAAAAAGGCGGCCAGCGCTCTGTGCCCTCTCCCATTGCAGTCATGGCCAGCGGCACTTGCACCAGCGGATAGACGAGGCGTTCGTTGTCGATCCACTGCCGCCGCAGCACAACCATGATGGCGATCATCACCAAGAAGAGGGACCAGACAAAGGGCTGCCAAGCCGCCAGCGCCAGCAGCCAAGCCTTCCACGGCACCGCGTAATCGGCTCCCATCCCCTCAAAGAAAAACTGGGCGTCGCCGAGCTGACGCGGCATCATCCAGTGGGGAATGTGGGGGTGGATGAGGCTCTGCCAATCGTTTTCGGGCGTGGCATAGTAAAAGGGAGCGGCGAGCTGGCTGATGATCTTCGAGGTAAAAACGATGGGGATGGGCGAGGCCATCACCATCATAACATAGACCAGCAGCAATTCGCCCCGGCGCAAACCCCGCGTCCCGCATAGCTTGAGCAGGGGATTGACTAAGCCCGTCAGCAGGGACAGCAGGCAAACCGCCCCGACCGTGCTAAAGCCCAAGGCCATGTAGGAGCCTTGCAGGTACAGGGTGCTATAGGCTATGCCGCCGCCGATGAAAGCGGCCAAAAAGGTGCCCAAGGCAAAGGCCCGGAGCGTAAAGGCCGAGCCGGCCTCTTCGACGGTAGGCTCCGGGTCGGGCGGCTCCAGGTCTAGCCGCGAGCGAAAGGCGGCCGGCAACAGACGGCCAATTCTTTCTGGTTCAGGTGTGGTAGAGCCGGTCGCCGACATGGCAGATGCGTCGCGTGGGAAGGCCGGACAAAGTCGTGGTTTTAGTTTTGGAAGATGAGGCGAACACGGCTTCAATAAGGTCTGGAATGGGCGGTATTTTCTCAGCCCGATTACGCCCGCAGCACCTAGGCTGGAAATTTGCGCTACCGCTACTAAATGGGTAAACTAAAATCATCGGAATAGAATGGTTCTTTACTCACCCCAAGAATAGCTCCAAAATACCCCATGGCACTAAAAGATGAGTTCCAGTATTACTTAGACCACCAAGCGGAGTTAGCTGCGCAGTACGAGGGCAAGGTAATCGTCATCAAAGCTCACCGCGTCATCGGGGCCTACTCCAGCGAGATAGAGGCCATACGCCAGACAACAAAACAGCATGCCCTAGGCACTTTCTTAGTACAACCGTGCTCTGCCGATCCAGAAAGTACGTTACAGACCTACCATTCGCGGGTATGCTTCTCATAGATGACCGAGTATATCGCGCCGGGTGCATTCACCTAGGTCACCCGAAGCATTGTATCCGTTCTCATCACTTCGATTTTCATCTGTGCCGCCTATGATCCCCAAGGGAAGGACGAATCGACCTTTCGCCAGTATAGTGCCATTTGGGATACGGGCGCAACAAAGACGATGGTTACGCAGCACGTAGCTTAGGACTGTGGGTTGGTACCTACGGCCCAATCTCGGGTACAAGGGATCTTCGGGGTAAAGACGGTCAACGGCTATCTGGTGAATATCGCACTTCCCATACAATATCCGAATCGCGCCCAAGAGAGTATTGCTATACATCACCTCTCAGTCCTTGAGGCTCCTGCCCTAACAAGCGGCCACAACGTACTGATCGGCATGGATATCATCGGCAAAGGCGATTTTGCGATTAGCAACTACCGCGGGCGTACTATGTTCACCTTCCGCATACCATCTCAGGGCGACATTGACTTCGGGCGATCGGCACCGAGTTAATCATTTGCAATGGCGTGTTCGGGCAATCTTTTGTCCAACCGTAGATTGTTGTCGCACGGAAAAATCAGACGAAGTCGCGGTTTTAGTTTTGGACGGTGGAAGCGAATCGCTCCGAGAGCAGACGGGGCAGTTCACCTAGGTGGGCTATTTGGTGGTATTGCTCGCGCTCGGCCTCCGAAGGCTCGACGCGTTCGTGGAGCCAAGTGGTGTAGTACGGCACATAGACCGCGTGTCCGCCCAAGGCGACGACGGGCAAGATATCCGATTTGAGCGAATTGCCCACCATACAAAAGTCCGCCGGCTGGATGCCGTGGCGCTGCAGCAGGGCCGCGTAGGTCTCCTCGTTTTTTTCGCTAACGATTTCGATATGAGTGAAATGATCGGCCAAGCCGGAGCGGGCGATTTTGGCCTCTTGGTCGAACAAGTCGCCCTTGGTCAGCAGCATCAGGGGACGGGTGCGGGACAGATCGGTAAGCACTTCTTCGACGTGCGGCAGCGGTTCAATGGGCATTTGCAGTAGCTCTTTGCCATAGTCCAAAATCTGGCGAATTTGCTGCCCCGTTACCGCGCCCTTGGTCAGATCGAGGGCCGTCTCGATCATCGACAAGGTGAAGCCTTTGATCCCGTAGCCAAAGTGAGCTAGGTTGCGCATTTCAGTCTCGTACAGCTCCCGCTCAGTCCACGCCGGATCGCAATCCGGGGCCAACAGATGTTTAAAGCGGTCTTTGGCCGTTTCAAAGTAGATCTCGTTTTCCCACAGGGTATCGTCGGCGTCAAAGGCAATTAGGGCGGGTTGTGTTTTTTGCATTTGTCGAGTGGCAAGAAGTAGTAGGGTGGCTAGTTGACCGAGCTTAAATTTTGGCTAATGTTGTAAAAATAGTCTGTCTGTAATCTTGACAAAAGTGGCCCTAAAAAGCCAAGCGCCCTACACCATCCTCTTCACAACGAAATAGCTCATGCCGACGCATCGACTTCGCTTTCTGCCTCTCTTGTCCGTCCTACTCTGGGCCGCCCTACTCGACGGGGCTTGGGCACAGTCCCAATCGACCACTGGCGTAATCCGCGGCTTTGTCTGGGACCAGTTTGGCAATCCCATCGCCAACGCTACCGTCGCGCTCGTGGAAACCCGTACCAACTACGAGCGCACCCTTACCTCGTCCGACTTAGGGCTGTTCACCGCGACCTTGCTGCCCCTCGGCTCCTACGACGTGACAGTACAGGCGACCGGCCGGGCCGAAGTGCGGCAGACCGGGGTGCAAGTGCGAGTCGGCGAGACCGTGGAGCTGATCGTCAAAATGCTGCCGCAGATGGAGGAGCTGATCGTCGAGGCGAGCTTGCCCACCGTGGATATAACCCAGAGCGAACCAGCCACGCGCCTGCCCGCAGAGGCCGTGCAGGACCTGCCCAACAACGGGCGCAACTTCCTCAACCTGACGCTGTTGACGCCGGGCGTGGCCATCGTCCAAGGCGCCGACGGCGACGAGTTGAGCATTGGCGGGCAGCGCGGCATTCACAACAACATCTCGGTGGATGGCGCTGATTTTAACAATCCCTTCTTCGGCGAGCAGCGCGGTGGCCAGCGCCCGGCCTTCACCTTTAACTTGGACGCGGTCGAGGAAATGGTGGTGGTGCCGCAGGGGGCCAACGCGGAATTCGGTCGCTCCAGCGGCGGCTTTGTCAACGTCATCACCAAATCGGGCACCAATCAGTTGCACGGTTCGCTGCATTTTTTCGGCAAAAACGACGCCCTGTCGGGCACGGCGCGGCACGAGGGCTTAGAACGCGCGCCAGATTTTAGCCAGGGGCAGTTCGGCTTCACTATGGGCGGGCCGCTGATCAAGGACCGGGCCTTTTTCTTTACCGCCTACGACCAGCAGGTTTTTCGCGACACCAAGCAGAGCGATAGCGTGCGCATCGATCCCCGGCTGCGCACGTTTATGGACGAGCAATTCAACGGAGCGCTAGCCGGCGACTACGGGCCGATTGAGCGCACCAACGACGCCCGCGCCTTTCTCGCCAAGATCGACGCCCACCTGTCGGAGGCGCACTACGCCACCTTCAAATACAACTACACCTGGTCCGAACAGGAAAACGGCACCTTTGACGTGGATTCGTGGACCCGCAGCGCCAACGCCGTAGAACGGGACTGGTCGCACGCCTTCAACGGCAGCTTGCTGTCGCTGCTGTCCGCGACCACCACCAACGAGTTCCGCTTCCAAGTTGCCCGCGAGGATCGCCCGCGGCTCTACCTTGGCCCGGACAACCCCAACACCGGCCGGCCCTTCCCGGACACGGGCATGGATTTTGTCCACGGCTATCGCTTTGGCATGCCCTTTTTCATTCCGGTCGAATACCACGACTCCCGCATCCAGCTACTCGACAACATCTCCGTGGCCAAGGGCGATCACCTAATCAAAGCCGGAATCGAGTGGAACCGCGTTGAATCCGTGCAGACCTTCATCGGTTTTGCCAATGGCCGCTACATCTTCAGCTCAGTAGATGGCTTTCTCAACTTCGTCGCGCAGGGCAATGGCTACGTCGAATGCGCCGACGGCAGCACCAGCACCACCGGGGCTTGCCCGGACGGGACGGATATCACCGGGCCGGTTCTATTCTATTCGCAACAGTCCGGCGTCGGCGGCCTGACCGTGGAAGAAGCGGGCACCCAGCAGATTCCGCAGCACGAATTGGCCCTGTTCGTGCAGGACAGTTGGCAGCCCTCAAACAAGCTGACGCTCAATTACGGCCTGCGCTGGGAGGCGCAAATACAGCCCGATGTGCTCACCGATCCAGACGAAGTGTTCTTCGCCGATTTCATCGGCAAAACGGTGACCAACGAAACGGGTACCTACGAATTCCCCTCCAATGGCACCATTCCCTCGGACTGGGATATGTTCCAGCCGCGCCTAGGGGTGGCCTACGATGTGCACGGCGACAACAAGACCTTGCTGCGCGGCAGCGCCGGTATCTACTACGCCCGCATTCCGGGCTTGAACTTGGCCAGCACGCGCTCGACCAACGGCTCGCGTGGGCAGTCCATTTTCCGCTCCAGCGCCCTGACGCCCATTTTGGGGCCGCCGCCGACCTACGGCGAATTGCTGCCCACGCCCCAAGGCGATCCCTTCCGGCCCAGCATCTTTGTCTTTGACCAAAATTTCGAAAACCCGCGCACTATCAGCACACATGTCGGCATCGAACGCGAATTACACGCGTCCGGTCTAGTCGGCTCCTTCGGGTACACATACGCCCGCACCAACAAGCTGACGCGCTTTGTCAACCGCAACGACGCCATTTTCGGCTCTCCGTGGGCGACGGGCCTAGGAGCCGATGGCAGCAACGGGATCGGCGATATGACCGTGGTCGAGAGCACGGCCAAGTCGCGCTACCACGGCCTCAGCTTCGGCTTGCGGCAAATGATGCACGACGACTTGCAATTCCAACTCAACTATACCTTGTCGTGGGACCAATCTGACGACGACAACGAGCGCGATCCCTTCACCTTTCGCTACGTCGATGCAACTCAACTAGAGCGAGAATGGGGCTATTCGGACCGCGATCAGCGCCACCGCTTCAATGCGTGGGCCTTGGCCGCATTGCCCGGCGGAGTTTTGCTCAACCAACGCCTGAGCTACTATTCGGCGCAGCCGGTCTCCGCGTCCTGCGCGGGCGACCGCTCGACCAACCCGTGGGGCGCAGCCTCCGACCGAATCTGCGACGACGGTAGCATCACGGCGCGCAACACGCTGCGCAAGGACAACGACTTTTTCTCCTATGACGTGCGCCTATCGCGGCCCATATTAGTGGGCAGTGGCCAACTAGAGGCCATTGTCGAGGTCTTCAACCTGCTCAACGCGGACAATTTCCGCGACCCCTCCAGCGTCGGCCTCCTGTTCAATTTCGACGGCACCGTGCAATCGGGCTTGGGCGATCCGCGCCAAGTGCAGGTCGGCTTGCGCTACGTGTATTGAGTGGCGCGTTTGACGATTTACCTCTTTTGTATGTTAATAACAGCTTGATTTCACTATGCCAGAAATACGGGTTGTATTCTACAAGGAAGCCAATGGAAGCGCGCCAACGCAGAATTGGTTAAATCGCCTTAACCGTCGGGCTCTGGCGAAATGCAGATGGTTGATTGAACGTCTGCAAGAGCGGGGGCACGAATGCAGGCGTCCGCAAGCTGATTACTTACGAGATGAGATTTATGAACTGAGAACTCGAATGGGAAATGTGCAGTATCGAATGCTCTATTTCTTTCACGGTAATGTTGCCGCTGTGATTTCTCACGGAATTACGAAGAAGACGGCAGAGGTTCCACCCCGAGAAATCGAAAGAGCGATCAGACGGAAAAAGCAGTTCGAGCAAAACCCGGAACAACATACACAGGAGATTGAACTATGACAGACAAAAGAACCACAACATCCGCAGTGGAGATTCTCCACCATCTCTACTTCAAAAACGACCCCGAAATGATGCAAATGATTGAAGCCGAACGAATCAAGGGAGATATTGCTCAACTAATTTACGATCTTCGTGAAGCCACATCGCTGACTCAAGAGCAGCTAGCTGAAAAGGTTGGAACAACAGCAAAAGTTATTGATGACCTCGAAATGACCGACTACGAAGACAACTTAATTGGCGACGCAGTTTTAATGCTTCAGCGTATCGCCAAAGCCGTTGGCAAGCAGGTTGATATTCCAAATGCACCACTGACTATCGAGGCGATGCAGGAGGCCTGCAAAGGTGGCCTACCTCGATTCGACAGCGTGCAAGCCCTCATAGACGATCTGCATGAGGAAAATTGAGCGCACCAGCCAATTACCGACCCAATTCGCCCCGCCCACTGCGGCGCTGGCTCCCTCTGGCGGCTCTCCTGCTGGCGATTGCCCCGACCCAACTACATGCCGGCGCTTGGACGCAGGCCTCAGGCGGCATGTACTTCAAACTCGCCGGACTTTCCTTCCGCTCCCAAGACTATCTGGACGCCGTTGGCGACCGGCGGGAGCGAGTGGCAAAACCCAGCATGGAAGAGTTGAGCGACGAGAGTATATCGGCTTACCTAGAATATGGTTTGTGGGAGCGCTTGACCTTGGTGGCCACCCTGCCCTATAAGCGCTTGGTGTACAAGAATACCGAGGTGAAGGTATTCAAAAGCGACGTTCTCGATACCACCATAACCCGCATCCACCCCGACGAAATCAACTCGGGTCTGGCCGACTTGGAACTGCGCTTGCGCTGGCGCTTGCTGCGCAATCCGGCGGTAGTCTCCCTAGCGCTAGGAGGCAAATTCCCCTTGGGCTACGACATAGATCAAGACAGCATTGGCTCCCTCAGCGCGGGTGGGCTTGGCTTGGGGCCGAGTCCAGTGGATGGCGTCGCCGGGGCCGCCAACAAGGTTCCCTTGGGCACGGGCGAGAGGGACATCGACATGCGCCTGCTGGTAGGCAAATCGCTGTACCCACTCCCGGGCTACTTGACGAGCACGGTCGGCTATCGCAAGCGAGGCGGGGCCTTCAGCGACGAATTCTTCTACGGTGTCGAGGCCGGGGTCACCTATAAACGCCTGCTAGTCAAAGGCGTGGTCGAAGGGATGCGCACCATGGGCGATTGCGGCGCTATGGGACAAGGCGGTCTCGTCGGCGATCAAGACATCCTCAAGCTGGCCCCGGGGTTGATCTGGTCTCTCAGTAAGCACCTCGAAATCGGCGTCGATCTGTTCCACATCGCCGCGGGCTGCAATACCGCAGCGGGTACGACCTACGCCGCAGGGTTAGCTTTCAAGCGCTAGAATCGCGGCGTCAGAGCCAATCTGTTATATTCTCCTCATACAACCATTGCAAGGAGGCTGCGATGCCGCGCAAAAAATGGGAACTTCCCGAGCGTCAGGCCACCGACGAAGATGCCTATCTCAACCGTCGCAAGTTCATCCGGCGGGCTGGCTTGGGCACCATCGGCCTGCTGGCCGGATGTATCCCCGAAAAGCTCCTTAATCCAGCAACGCTCGTCGATCCAACAAAATACCTCGACTCCACGATCATCGAGCCAACCCCACCATCAGAGTGGTACCCGGCTCCCACGAACGATGAGTTTTCCACGCTCGACCGGCCGCTCACCGACGAGTCCATAGCAGCCCTGTACAACAACTTCTATGAATTCTCCACCGGCAAGGAGGTGTGGCGCTTCATAGACAATTTTGAGCCTGCCCCTTGGACCGTGGAAATAAGCGGCCTAGTGCCGGAGCCCAAAACCTACGATATCGACTACCTAATCGGCATCATGGATCTGGAAGAGCGTCTCTACCGCCACCGCTGCGTCGAGGCTTGGTCCATGGCCATCCCGTGGACGGGCTTTCCCATGCGGGACCTCATCGACTTGGTCCAACCGCTGTCATCGGCCCGCTACGTGCGCATGATTTCCTTCTTCAATCCCGAAGTGGCCCCAGGGCAATGGGATCGATCCGATTGGCCCTGGCCCTATACCGAGGGCCTGACCATGGACGAAGCAACCAATGAGTTGACGTTGCTGGTGACGGGCGTTTACGGCCACGAAATGCCCAAGCAACACGGCGCTCCCCTGCGCTTGGTGACGCCTTGGAAATACGGCTACAAGGGCCTCAAGTCGATCACCAAAATCGAATTCACCAGCGAACAGCCAGCGACGTTTTGGAATACCCTAGCGCCACACGAGTACGGCTTTTTCTCCAACGTCGAGCCCGAAGTCCCCCATCCCCGCTGGTCGCAAGCCAGCGAGCGCTTCATTTCCACCGACTTGAACGCAACCGAACGACGCGAGACCCTCCCCTACAACGGCTACGCAGAGTACGTCGCCCATTTGTACGAGTGATTCTTAAAGGAAACCCTTATGCGCCAGTTCCCGTCGTTTGTCCTCTTACTCTGCCTGCTCGTCGCGCCGCTCGCCGCCCAGCAAGAGGCTCTGCACGGCACTTGGGAGGGCACCGTCGTCGATGAACAAATCGGCGAGATTGCCATTCGCCTGACCTTCGAGGAAGATGGAGCCTTTGAATTCAATCAAGTCATTCAGGTGAAAGACGACTTCCTAGCCGACGTCCAAGTCCCGGAACCACCCACCATAGAGACGATTGTTGCCCACGGCACCGGCACTTATAGCATCTTGGGCGACAATCTCGTGATTGATATAGCCGCATTAGATTTGTCCGTTGACGGTGAAGGCTTCGTCGAATTTTTTACCCAAGTAGCTCGCGACTTCGCCCGTTATGTAGCCGACTCGCACGAAATCCCCGCAGAGAACTACCCAGCCTTTGAACAGGAATTTATCGACGCTTTTTTCGCCGAACTCGATACGGTGCAGTTCCTCGCCGTACTCAATGAGTGGGGAATTAGCTCGTATGCCCTTGAGGGAGACACCCTGATCCTCACGACTACTAGAGAGACCGGGGTCACAATCTGGGAACTCCACCCCATTGGCGTCTCCAGTGCAGTCGCCGCAACCACTTGGGGCAGCCTGAAAGCAGCTTGGCGTCGGTAAATTCTCTTGGAATCGCTCAGCCTCCTACACTATTGAGCATATCAGCCATTCGACGCGCTGCGGATTCAACTTTGATCTTCTCGGCGGGCTTCCCCGCCGTTTTTATATACTTCCCTTCGCACAATAAGTAGGTGCCGATGGAACGGCTGATCAGCCTATTCGGACTTTTGGTGATGATCGCCTTGGCCTTCGCCATGAGCACCGACCGCCGCAACGTAGATCGCCGCTTGGTAGTGGCTGGCGTGGGACTGCAATTTCTCCTCGCCCTGCTCGTCCTCAAAACCGGACCCGGACAGGCGCTTTTCGGTTATATCGGCGCTTTTTTCACCGCCTTGCTCAACTATGTCGATGCCGGCTCCAGCTTTGTCTTTGGCGACGCATTCAGCGAGCATTTCTTCGCTTTCAAAGTCCTGCCGACCATTATCTTTTTCGCCGCCCTAATGGGCGTGCTCTATCACTTGGGACTAGTGCAGTACGTGGTAGCGGCTTTCGCCTGGGTCATGCAGCGCACCTTGCGCACCTCGGGCGCGGAAAGCCTAGCCGCGGCGGCCAATGTCTTCGTCGGCCAGACCGAGGCTCCGCTAGTAGTGCGCCCGTACGTGGCCAGCATGACCCGGTCGGAGCTGATGGCCTTGATGGTAGGCGGCTTTGCCACCATTGCCGGAGGCGTATTGGCCGCCTTCGTGGGCCTGGGGATTGACGCCGGTCACTTAGTGGCCGCCTCGGTGATCTCGGCCCCGGCGGCGCTATTGGTGGCCAAGATCATGCAGCCCGAGGTAGAAGAATCCAAAACCTTGGGGCGGGTATCAATCGAAGTAGAACGCACAGCTACCAATGTGGTGGAAGCCGCGGCCAACAGCACCTTGGACGGCTTGCGGCTGGCCCTGAACGTGGCCGCCATGCTCATTGCAGCGCTGGGATTGATCGCCTTAGTGGACGGGATGCTGGGCCTGTTGGGCCAAGGCGTGGGCTATATCCTAGGTATGGAAGGTCTGAAGTGGTCTCTGTCTGCGGCGCTGGGTTATTTATTTGCGCCCTTTGCTTGGTTGATGGGCATTGAGGCCAAGGATTGTTTGCTGGCCGGCGAGTTGTTGGGCAAGAAAATGGTAGCCAACGAATTTGTCTCGTACGTCCAATTGAGCCAGTGGATCCAACCCGACTCGGGCGTGGAACTGAGCCAGCGCTCGGTGATCATCCTGACCTATGCCCTGTGTGGTTTTGCCAACTTCAGCAGCATTGGTATCCAGATCGGCGGCATCGGCGGCATTGCCCCCGAGCGACGACGCGACTTGGCGCGGTTGGGTTTTCGCGCTATGCTGGGCGGCTCCCTAGCCTGTTTTATGACCGCCTGCGTGGCCGGAATTCTGCTCTAGGTCGTGCGGCGAATGATGGAGAGGAGTTGCGGCTGCTTTACGCTCCACATCCCCTGGCGCGGTCCGTCGTCTTCAATGCGCAGATCAACCGCCTCTGGATCGTTGCGGAGCAACTCACATGCGGCCTCGAACTTCGAGTGGTCGGTGACTTGGGCCAGCGCGGCGATACTAGACAGCGCGATCAGATCGGCCAGCGCGTGGCCGTAGAGGCGGCTGGATTGGCGTCGAGTGCCCAGCTCAAAAGACGCCTCCGGTAGTGCCGCTCCGAGAACGTCCAACAGCGCACCGTCCAACAGCCGCTGCCGTTCGGTAATCGCGGCCCGATGTCCGTCGTTGTTGCCCGTGTCGCCGCCTGCGGCAATGAACGCCTGTAGCACCTGTCCAGTATATCCTTCGATCTCGTCGGCCATTACCACGCACAGCGCACCGCCAGGCTTGAGAAACCGGGCCATGCGGACGAAGCCAGGCGACGGGTCCGCGAAGAAGTAGATGACGTGGAGCGCGAGAACGAGATCGACGCTGCCATCGGGCGGCACCTCCGCCTCCACGGCGTCTATCTCCTCGAAACCTGCAACTAGCGCCATGCCCGGTTTGAGATGTGGCTGCGTCGCCAGATACGCGCTGTAATCGGCGACGTAGCCGGCATTTGGCTCCTCAATGGAGACCGTAGTGCCCTCGGGCACGCAATCTGCCAGCAAGGCAAAGGTCTGACCGTCGCCAGCGCCCAGATCCAGAATGTGACCGCCTGGCGCGGCAATGCTGGGAATAGCTGTGCGCAGGACAGGGACAAATAGGTCGCGCTGATCCGTGCCCAGCATCCGCACTCGCTGTAGCGGATCGGATTTGAGTAGGCGGGCAAAGGCATTGCGATACTGCCGAGGCTCGTCTAGGCCATCGAATTCGTTGCGCACCAACTCCAGCGCCTCGTCAAAGCGCTGCGCCATGGCAGCGGCTGCTTGCCGATCAATTTGAATGGGCATGTCATCTCCTCCCTCTAAGCAGCAAAACTGCCCTCCGAGCCCCCCATTGACAAGCGTCAATAGCCACCGTTTTGGTTTGACCACAATTCGAGTGCTACTTATGTTGCAACAGCCATGCACGATTTTACCCCAATTTGAATTATACCCCCTCAACTAATCACAATTCTTACTCTACCCTCACATCATCCATTGTTAGTCTGCGCGTTATTGATCCTTACTGCCGTCGCGGCCCGAGGCGAGGAATGGCCCTATTACGCGGCCGACGCCAAGAGCAGCAAGTACGCCCCCCTAGCGCAAATTGACGGCGACAACTTCGCCCAGTTGCGGGAGGTTTGGCGCTACACGGCCCCGGACAAGAGAATCGCCGAGCGTCAGTACATGCGGACTGGTACCAACAAGGGCACTCCCCTAATGGTCGATGGCGTGCTCTACTACGGGTCGCCGTTCAACATCCTCTGCGCGGTCAATCCGACAAACGGCGAGGAGCTGTGGAACTTCGATCCGAAAGTATGGAAAAACTACGGGGGTTTCACCGGCATTTTGCGCGGCATCGCCTACTGGCAAAGCGGCGACAAGAAGCGCATCTTCTACGCCACCTCCACCGACCGCCTCTACTCAATCGACATCGAGACCGGCCAGCCCGACCCCGAGTTTGGCGAGGGTGGCTTCGCCGATTTAAGCAAGGGACTGCGCCGTCCCATTGACCGCGAAAACTACTGTGTCACCTCGGCACCAATTGTCTGCCGCGATGTAGTGGTAGTGGGTTCAGGCATTACCGACTGGCACGGCGAGTCTCCCCCCAAATACTCCACCCCCGGCGACGTGCGCGGCTTCGACGCCCACACTGGCGAACAAGTGTGGGGCTTCCAGACGGTGCCGCAGGAAGGCGAGTACGGCAACGACACTTGGGAAAACGACGCTTATCAGACTTATGGCCAAGCTAATGTGTGGTCCGCGATGAGCGCTGACGACGAGCTAGGCTACGTGTACCTGCCCGTCAGCAGCACCACCCACAATCACTACGGCGGCGAGCGCCCCGGGGCCAATCTCTTCAGTCAGACGCTGGTCTGCCTCAAGGCGGCCACCGGCGAGCGCGTCTGGCACTACCAGCTCATCCACCACGGCCTGTGGAACTACGACCCGCCAGCACCGCCGGTCCTGGCCGATATTCAGGTAGAAGGTAAAGCGATCAAGGCTCTAGCACTAGTGAGCAAACAGGCCTTTTGCTATGTGCTCAACCGCACGACCGGCGAACCAGTCTGGCCAATCAACGAGCGCGCGGTGCCTAAGTCGAAAACCCCGGGCGAGCAAAGCTGGCCGACCCAACCCTTCCCCACTAAGCCCGCGTCCTACGACCGCCAGGGGCTACAGGAAGACGACCTGATCGACTTTACGCCCGAACTGCGGGAAAAGGCACTGGCGATCCTGCAAAAGTACGAGCACGGCCCGCTGTTCACTCCGCCTAGCGAAAAGGGCACGCTGGTATTACCTGGGGGTTTGGGCGGTTCGGATTGGAGCGGCGCAGCACTGATACCTGAAAAGAACGTGCTCTACGTGCCTTCGCGCACCGACGCTGCTATCGTGTGGTTGGAAAAGGTGAGGAACCTGCGTGCCTTTTCGGCTTACGCATCCTTCAAGAGGAGTGCCGAATACGTCGATGGCCTACCGCTGACCAAGCCTCCCTACGGCCGGATCACTGCCATCGACCTAGACACCGGCGAGCACGTTTGGATGAGCCCAGTGGGCCAAGGCCCGGTCAACCACAGGACCCTGCGCGACCTCGACTTGCCCGCTATGGGCTGGTTCCACTACAACTTTATACTCGCCACCGAGACCGTGTTGGTGGTGGTCTCGCAGCAGCCCGATTGGTGGGGCCACCTCCGCGACGACGACTTTGTCGAACAAACACCCTATCTGCGCGCCTTCGACCTAGATACAGGCACGGTGCTGGCCGAGATGGAATTCCCCGACAACCCCCACGGCAGTCCCATCAGCTATATGGCCAACGGGCGTCAGTATCTCGTATTCCCAATCAATGACGACGACGGCGGGCCGCAGCTAGTGGCGCTGGCGTTGCCGGAGTGACGTGTGGGATGGCTCCCGAATGGGCATGGTCGGAGCTTATGCCCTGATACTGAGTCGGCCCTGTCGCTGTGAACGGGGCTCGCGGATGACGATTTCCACGTTGCGCCCAAGTGCCGTCAACAGGCGCAGGAGGCGCTCCACAGAGTACTCCCGAAAACTTCCCCGCAGGAGACGAGAAACATCCGGTTGGGACAACCCGAGCAACCGCGCCGCTTCGACCTGCTTGAGTCCGCGCTGACGAATGATCTTGTCAATGCGGGTAACAAGTTCTGCCTTTAACAAGTGAGTCTCGGCGTCAGGGCATCCTAGGTCCGCGAACACGTTTCCACTGCCGCGTTCAATTTTCATTTTTTCTGTTTTCATTGATCTATCCCTCGCCATAGGTCTCCATATAGTGTTGCTCTGCCGCCTTCAGCCTGTGCTTGACCAGATCAATCTCCCGCGTCAAGCGCTCGCACCGCGGCAATGGCCTCGGCAATCCACCGGAGATTGCGCTGGGAAATCATGCCGTAATTGTAATACGAAAACCGACGCGCTCCCGTTTCGTAAATCGCAGCGATGATGTCTCGCATCTGTTCGGCGCTGTCTATGGGCTGGTGACCGTTCAGGCCGCAGATCAACATGGACGGATCGTCCATGCCAGCTAGGGTCTCCTGCGCCCTTTGGCTGGCCTCCTCGGGCGAGCCGCTGTAGCACAGGACGTTGACCCGATCGACGATCTGTTCGATGGGTTTGCGGTCAATGCCGTTGTTGTGATAGTTGCCCATGTACAAAAAAGAAACGGGCATTTTTACGGCCTCTTTCACCTCCGCCGCCAGCGACGTCACCACATCCGCGCGCATCTTTATGTATTCGTGAACCAAGGGCTCGTCGGCGACGAATTCTTCCACGCTGCGCTCCGGCGGCCCCGCCTCGAAGATATCCAAGAGCCACTTTTCCACCTCGCTCTTCAACGCCCCCACATCCATACCCCTGTCCACAGCCTGCTGCGCACACCCGTCGCAAAAACATAGCGACATCAACAACGATCCCACCGCGCCGAGATCGACGCCCACCTTGGCGTGGTTGCGGAACATGCCAAAGCCCATGTAGTGGAGGGATTCGTACTCGATCATCTGCACATCGCAGTTGGTAGCCAAGTCCAAGCTCAAGCCTCGTACGTACTCCCGCACCTCGGGATTGGCCGGGCACAAACAACCCGGATAGCGATCCCCGAACACGCCTAACAGGGCGCAATCTGGATGCTGCCTCGCCATGTAGTGGTTGTGCAGAGGCACGGTCCACGAAATCAGTTCTAAACCACGCGCGCGGCAGGCTTCGGCGATGATCCGCACCGGATTCTGGTCCCTAGCCATAGGATGCACATGCGGCTTGATCTTGGTATTCTGGTACAACTCGCTCTGAGGCTGGAAGTAGATGGCGTCCTCGTACCCGGAAAAGAGCTTTTTACCGGGTATATGGGTGCGTAGCTGATCGTAAGTGTGATAAACCGTGGACAGGCTGATCGCATCCAACCCTACCTCTTCCTTGAGAAAGCCGATGACGCGGTCGACCCCCTCGTCGATCACATCCCAGGGATAGGTCCACATAGTCGTATGGATCATGGTTATATCTCCTTTTTCGCCGAATGGTGAGTAGTGTCTATTCTTTTAGCACCCGCGCTGTCCGCGGCCGGTGTGCCGAGTTCAACTCCTGCCCGGCGGACTGTTCTGCCTGCCACACCCGCCAGTAGCCCCCCAAGCGTCGAGCGAACTCCCGGGGCCGTTCCACGTAGAGGCACTCGGCCAGCGGACGCGCCTGGGCCTGCTTCCGGGCACGCACCTCGCCAATCCGCCTTTCCAGAGCCATCAACGTGGCCGTGGCTCCAGCCCTTGGAAACTCGGCTAGAACCGTAGTGCGCAATACGGCCAAGTCGTGATCCTGGCCCAGCAACTCCCCTAGCTGATCCAGTTCCTCGGCTAGAGCCTGCATGACCGACGGCCAGATATTCTCTAGTATCTGGGTGTGATACCACAGGTACTTGACCTGCTTGCGCCAGTCGTGGAATGCCTCGTCGCTGGGCAGCGCGTAGGCTGCGGCAAAATCGCGCCGACCGCGTGCGTATATCCGCTGCAACCCCACCCGAATCCCTCCCCAACCCGGGCGCTGTAGATGCCAATGTTCCAAGCGGTCGCGGGCCGGCGCGAGCGCGGCGATTGCCTCCTGAACGGCCCGATTGTTGCTATCCACTTGGCTATAGGCCCGGTCGCGGCGCTCCACCAGCCATATCCGCACCCGTGCGAATCGGCTCTTCGGCGCGTCTTGGCCCAAGGATGCCACCAAGCGGTCCAAGGTCTCGACCAGCACCGTGGCGTCGCGCAGCTCCGAAAGCCGCTGACCGGCGGCTCGATAGCACTGGTTTTCCAGCGCGTACCCCTCGTCTCCTAAGTCGCCGCGGACCAAGCGCACCAAGGCCCGCAGACGCTTGGTCACCTTGCGGGCCTCGTGAATGTGCTTGTCTCGTTCCCCGTCCTGGCAGCCGAGGTACTCAAGGGCCCTGTCGAGCTGTCCGGCAGCCATCCGCCGCACCCCTTCGGGTACGCTCTCACTCTGTTGCAGGCGATACTCCATGGAGCTAATTTACTTTCATTAGAATTCTAGCCAATTGTTATACAGAAATCCTTGTTATATAATAGAAATCCCAAGGCGATCTAGGAATTTTTTGTTTTAGCAAACCGCGCTTTCAGGGCTCGAGGCCTTGGGCATCTGTGGGAGGGAAGCTGCGATGAGCAAAATGGCCAAGCTGATGTGCCTATGGGCGATCTTGGGCTGTGGGGTCGCTTGGGCCCAGTCGGATGGCTTTATCGAGGGGACGATTACAGAAGAAGCGGGAGAGTCCTTGCCGGGTGCCAATATCGCCGTGCGCTTGCCGACGGAGGACTACAAAGCTGGGACTACAGCGGACGCCGAGGGGCAGTTCCGCATCGCCGTTCCAGCGGGAAACTACCAAGTCGAAATCACGTTTGTCGGCTACAAGTCCGATCTACGAGAAAATGTGCAGGTGCGGGCCGGCCAGACCACCCGGCTGGATGCGTTCTTGGTGGAACAGGTCATTTTTCTCGCGCAAAGCGTGGTATCCGCTTCCCGTCGGCAGGAAAAAATTCTCGATGCCCCGGCCTCGGTATCCGTGGTTGAGGGCAGCGAAATCCGCAACAATCCGGCGTTGAGTCTATCCGACCACGTCAAGAATCTGCCAGCAGTGGACATTGCTAAGAGGGGATTGGCGAACGCCAACGTGGTGGTGCGCGGCTTCAACAATATATTCTCCGGCACTCTGCTCACGCTGACGGACAACCGCATCGCCCGCGTGCCCTCGTTACGAGTCAACGCCTTGAATTTCATTCCGCTCACCAACGACGATGTGGAGCGCATAGAGGTGGTACTAGGGCCGGGATCGGCCCTGTACGGGCCCAACAGTGCCGATGGGGTCATGCACATCATCACCCATTCCCCCTTTACCTCACAGGGCACGAACGTGCACGTGGGGATGGGGGAGCGCGACCTGCGCCATACCACGGTCCGGCATGCCGGTGTGATGGGGAATCGCTTGGGTTACAAAATTTCGGGCCAGTACTATACGGGGACGGAGTGGGAGTACACCGACCCGGAGGAGGTGAAGGCCCAAGCACTGAGGCGGGTGGAGATAGATGCAGGTGCGGATTTGCCATCCCTCAAAACGCGCGATCCCGCCATCAATAACCAAAGTGTTGAAGCGCGCTTAGACTGGCGGGCCGCAGACGACTTGACGGCCATCTTGGCGGCGGGACACAACAAGGCGAACATAATCGGGGGAACCGGCGTGGGGGCGTCGCAGACGATAGACTGGCAGTACAACTACGCCCAGTTGCGGCTGCTGTACCGCGACTGGTTTTTCCAGGCCTTCCGCAACTGGAACGACGCGGGCGACACGTATCTGCTGCGCACGGGCGATCCCGTCGTCGATCGGTCGTCCTTGACCGTGTTCCAAGCGCAGCACACGTCCAGGCTCAGTCAACGCCAGCGCTTCACCTACGGCCTCGACGCCCTGTTGACGCGGCCCGATACCGACGGCACCATCATGGGCAGTAACGAGGCGGACGACGATCTCAACGAGTACGGCGGCTATTTGCAGAGCGAGACTGCCCTGAGCGACATGCTGGACTTGGTATTGGCCCTGCGCTACGACTACCACAGCCGCCTCGAAGATCCCGAGCTATCGCCTCGGGCCGCCCTGGTGTTCAAGCCGCAGGTGACCCAGACATTGCGGCTGACCTACAACCGGGCGTTCAGCACGCCCACCGCGAACAATCTCTACCTCGACCTGCAAACGGCCAGAGACCCCTTCGGACTGAATCCAAATTTCTCGCCCCTCTTTTCGGCACTCGGCCTAGGAGAGTTCAAATCCATCGACGTCTGGACCCAAGGAAACTACCGCAGTTCTGGCTACGGCTTCACCTTCCAGCGGGACGAGGCCGGCCGGCCCCTGTTCCGCTCGCCCTTTGCCTCAATGGCTGGTCTGCCGGCCGACCAGTACTTGCCTTTGGACGACCCACTGTTCACCAACGCGATGTGGGGAATCGGTCGGCAGTCAGTGCTGGCACAGTTTGAGCCTGCTTTCCAAGCGCTAGCGGCCGATGCCCTAATGGCCCAAGGCATGGGAGCCGAAGACGCCCAAGCAGCAGCCGGTCAGTTGGTCACAGCCCTGCCCGGCATCGTGCCCGAGCAATTGCCCGGCCTGCGCAATGTCATGGGCCGGTTGAACATCGAGACGGAGCCGCTCGGCGCAGAGCCCGATCCGAATCGACCGCCTTTCTTCTTTGTAGAGGCGGACGGCGCCACCCCCATTACGGCCTATGATGTGCCGCGCATTCACTCGGCCATTACTCAGACTATCGAGCTTGGCTACAAGGGCGTAGTGGCCGACAAATTGGTAGTAGCCGCAGATTTATACCAGTCTAGGATCGAGGATTTCGTCGGGGCGATTTCGGTGGTAACTCCCACGGTCTTCCTCGATCCGCAGAGTCTGGGTGCGGCCCTGGGCGAGAGCATCGGCGCAGCCTTGTCCGATCCGGCCAACGAGCAACTGGCTGAAGCCTTGGCGGTGCTAGACGCGACGCAGGGCAACAACAACGGCTTGCCGGTGGACGAACTGACCAACATCCTCACCGCGGGAGCGGCGGCCATTCCCTACGGCACGGTCTCGCCCGAACAGGCTTCCGATCCCTACGCGATGATTATGAGCTACCGCAATTTTGCAGATGTGACCATTCGCGGGTTGGATCTGAGCTTGGCCTACTTTCCCGCCGATCACTGGCGACTCACCGGGAATTACTCCTTTGTCAACGACAATTTCTTCGAGAATCTGAAGTTTTCCCACGGCGAGGGGAGGGCCGACATAGCCCTCAACGCACCCCGGCACAAGGTCAAGCTCGGCATGGACTACAATTTTGCCGAGTGGGGACTGGCGCTAGGTAGCCAAGTGCGTTACCTCGATTCTTTCCCCATGAGTTCAGGGGTGTACGTGGGCGAGGTGGATTCTTACACAGTGCTGGATCTCAACCTGACCTATCAGTTGCCCCTAGAGCAGGACCTAGTGCTACAGGTCGATGCGGACAACGCACTGAACCAAGCCTACCAGTCCTTCGTCGGCGCTCCGGCAGTGGGCCGCCTCGTCTTCGCGCAGGTGGGGCTGCGCTTCTAGCGATAAGAAAGAGATAGACTCAAATGAGCACACAAGTTAAGTGGGAACGGAAAGACGGCATCTTGATTGCGACGCTCGCTGGTCGCCTTGACAGCAGCAATGCCGATGAAATCCAGCGTATGTTAGAATCTGAAATTGATTCGCAAGACCACACCTTGCTCCTAGACTTTGAGCAAGTATCCTACATTAGCAGCGCCGGGCTGCGCGTCTGTCTGATAATGGCCAAGCAATTCAGCAAACCGGTCAAGCAGTTTGCCATTTGCACACTCTCTGATCAGGTTAGCGCTGTTGTCAAATTCAGCGGCTTTGATCGGGTCATCCCGGTTTATGAATCTCAGGCCGCAGCCATCAACGCATTCGAGAATAGTTAAGCAGCCCCCTACTTCACGCAAAGGTCACAACTTCAGTCTCTTAAAAATGCGCTCGGGGATGCTCTTGATTGCGAGCATGATCCAGCGCCAAAAAAACGGCGTGTAAAGCACGTCTTTCTTTTGCCGATAGGCGCGCACAATGTCGGCGGCCACTCGCTCCGGCGGCGCGACCAAAAAAAGTCCGTCAAGCCCCTCGGTCATAGGCGTATCGACAAACCCGGGTTTAACAGTCAAAACGTGTACAGATGTCGCGGCCAGCCGGTTGCGCAACCCTTGCAAGAAAATCGACAGCCCCCCCTTAGCCGACCCATACGCGTAGTTGCCCTGGCGGCCCCGATCGCCGGCCACAGACGAGATGGCGATGATACCAGTCGGCGTGCCCCTTTCCTCCAGATAATTAGCCAAATGCGCTAGCACGATGGCCGCGCCGGTAAAGTTGGCGTTGAGAATGCGAGCGAGCTCATCCGTATCGCGCTGCGCGGCGCGCTCGTCGCCGAGATAGCCGAAGGCGAGGACGACCAAGTCGAAGGGGCCGCCGCGCTCGTGAACCTGCTGCGGCAAGTGCGCCAACGCCGCAAAGTCCAAGGCGTCGAACTCGAACAGTTCCACTTGGCACGAGTGCCTGAGCCGCAGGTCCGCAGCAAAAGGTTCCAACTCACTACACCCGCGGGCGGCCAGCGCGAAGTCGTACCCGTCGAGGCGCTCGACGATAGCTTGGGCAATCGCCGACTTCGCCCCCAAAACCAAGGCCCTCATGTGATCCCCAAGCGGTCGGACAGACAGGAGCGGAAGCGGCATTCGGGATCGTACTTGCGCTTGACCGCTTTGAATTGGTCCAGTTGCGGATACATCGCGGCGAAATCCTCCCTTGCCAAAATAGCGTCCTTGGCCAGATAGACGCGGCCTTTGGCCTCGACGATGGTCTTGTTCAGTGCGCGCAAGAAGGGAATCGTCCCGCAGTCGCGCAAGGGGATGTCCAGTGCGAGGGTATAACCCGCGATGGGAAAAGAAAGCAAGCCCTCGCTCGGCGGCCCAAACGTCTTGAGCACGGCCAAGGGCGAAGCCACGCCTTGGCGAGCAATGCGCCCGAGCAGATCGGCGATCACCTCCGCGCCATCGGTGTATGGCACGGCGATCTGGTACTGCAAAAAGCCCCGACGGCCGTACAGGCGGTTCCAGTTGCCGATGGCGTCGAGCGGATAGAAGTACGGGTCGTAGTGGACGAGCGCATTGGTCTCGCGACGCACTTGGCGATGGTAGTAGAGCGCGTTAAACACCTTCAGCGACTTGGCATTGAGCACGCCGCCGGGCAAAAAGAACGGCACCGCCCAGCGGCCCTCGCCGTGGATGGCAAAGGGCGGCTTGCCCTTGAGCTCGTGCGCGTCGGCGTGTTCCCCCAGCAGCACGCGACCGCGCCCTAGCCGCCGGCCCGTTTGCAGCCCGTCGATCCACGCGACCGAATAGGTGTACTGATGCTGGGTCTCCGTGCAGACGCGGCACGTCTCAGCCCAATTCGCCGTCTTGATGGAGCGCTGCCGGATGTACGCCGACGGCACTTTTTTTAACCGCAGCGTCGCCGCATAGATAAATCCCGTCAAGCCCATGCCGCCGAGCGTAGCCCAAAACAGATCGGCGCACTCGTTGCGCGAGCAGCGCACTAGCGAGCCATCGGCCAACACCATGTCCAGCGATTCGACAAACGCGGCGATGGACCCCTCGGCGTGGTGGTTTTTGCCGTGCACATCTGCGGCAATGCAGCCGCCGAGCGTGGGGAACTTAGTCCCCGGCGTAACGGGCGGGAAAAAGCCTTCGGGCAGGGCAAAGCGGATGATCTCGGCGAAGGTAATGCCGGCTTGTGCGCGCAATAGCCCGCGCTGCGGATCGAAGTCGAGCAGGTGCTTGAGGGGCAGAGTGGAGACGACGCGCTCGTACAGGCAGGCGTCGCCGTAAGAGCGGCAATTGCCCTGGGGCAAAGTCGGAGTCGCGGCGGCGCGACCAAGGTCGCTTAAATAGCGCGCACGCTGCACCGAGGCGGCGACGAGCGGGTACAACCCCCAGCCGCTAGTGGCGATTTTTTTGTCCAATAGGGCTTTACTGCATGAAGGTAGCGGTGGGGGTCGTACGCAAAGTCAACCCCGCAAAAGCGGACGCCTTCTACCCAAGAGAAGATGGCTGCATTTTCTGAGAGTCTTCCACTTTTTTGGCTACGATGTCAATCTGCACCACGGCGTCCAATGCTTCTGCGACCTTCTTCAGAGTCTTGATCGAACAATTCCCTTGATTTTCCAATCGGCTAATTACTGGAGTACTAGTATCTAGTCTCGCAGCCAACTGCGCTTGCGTCAGGCCTCGGTGCTTCCGCAGTTGGGCGATTTTGACCGCTAGCCGAAGTTCATCAAGCCCTTGGTAGAACGACTCTGCAACCTCTGGATCGTTCAACTGTTCTTCAACGAATACCTGAACACTAGTCTTTGGGCGCGTCATAAAGCAGAAAGTCTCTGACCGGCTTTTGTTCATTTTGATTTGGTAAAATTCAACAGACCACATACGAGAAGAGCTATAATAGCTGTCTCATGTCAGCAAGACAAGGGGAATACAGGGGCCGCTTGGCCGGCACCTCGCTAACAGACGCCTCATTGGGCTTGTTTGTAGTTCCCCCATATTGACCTATCTTCTTTTACATGTTCAATGCTGAGCGAATGCGACCGCAATTCGCACCCCAAGATCAATACCTTTTCAACGAAGGAACGCACTATCGCGCCTACGACCTGCTGGGGGCGCATCCGCGCTGCATCGACGGGACGGAGGGCACGTATTTCGCGGTGTGGGCACCAAGTGCCCGCAGGGTCAGCGTGGTCGGCGATTTCAACGGCTGGGACGGTCGGCGGCACTGCATGCGCCCGCTGGGCGAGTCTGGGATCTGGGAGTTGTTCGTCCCCGAGGTGGGGGCGGGCGCGCTCTACAAGTACGAAATCCTCAGCGGTGACGGCGACGTGTTGCTCAAGAGCGATCCCTTTGCCTTTGCGGCCGAGCCGCCGCCCCGCACCGCTTCCGCAGTCTGCCGAGACGATGCGTTCGCTTGGAGCGACGACGCGTGGATGGCCGTGCGACGGGAGCGCAACTGGGTGGAAGCGCCCCTCGCCATCTACGAAGTGCATCCCGGCTCTTGGCGTCGCAACGGCGCTGCCTATCTCGACTATCGCACATTGGCGCACCAATTGGTCGCTCACGTGGCCGAGTTGGGCTTTACCCATATCGAGCTAATGCCGGTGGCCGAGCATCCCTTCGACGGCTCGTGGGGCTATCAAGGAACGGGGTATTTCGCTCCGAGCGCGCGCTTTGGCACGCCCGAGGATTTCGCCTATTTCATCGACTACTGCCACCGCCACGAAATCGGCGTGATTCTCGACTGGGTGCCCGCGCACTTTCCCAGCGACGCCCACGGCTTGGCCCAGTTTGACGGCACCAGCCTCTATGAACACCGCGACCCGCGCCAAGGGCAGCATCCCGATTGGCAGACCTGCATATTCAACTACGGCCGCGCCGAAGTGCGATCCTTTCTCATTTCCAACGCCCTGTTTTGGCTCGAACGCTTTCACCTCGACGGCCTGCGCGTCGATGCCGTGGCCTCCATGCTCTACCTCGACTACTCGCGCTTGGAAGGGGAATGGGTGCCCAATGCCTATGGTGGGCGCGAAAACCTCGAAGCCATCGACTTCCTCAGACAACTCAACACGACCGTCGGCGAGCACTATCCTGGTGCCTTGGTGATCGCCGAAGAATCGACGGCTTGGCCAGAGGTCTCCCGACCGGTCCATGCCGGCGGCCTCGGCTTTGACTTCAAGTGGAACATGGGCTGGATGAACGATGTGCTGCGCTACATGCAGCGCGATCCGATCCACCGCTGCCACCACCAAGCCGACCTGACCTTTGGCATGCTCTACGCATACAGCGAAAACTTCGTGTTGCCGCTGTCGCACGACGAGGTCGTACACGGCAAGCGCTCACTCCTAAGCAAGATGCCCGGCGACGCCTGGCAGCAACTGGCCAACTTGCGCTTGCTCTACGGCTTTATGTACGGGCACCCGGGCAAGAAGCTGCTGTTTATGGGGGCCGAACTGGCGCAGTGGGAAGAATGGGATCACCAACGCGAACTGCACTGGCACCTGCTCGACGACGAGGCCCATCGCGGCGTCTATCGCTGGCTCGGCGATCTCAACCAGCTCTATCGCCGCTGCGCAGCCCTGCACCGCACCGATGCGTCCCCCGCTGGTTTTGAGTGGATTGACTGCTTGGATGCGGCGCAGAGCATCGCGGCTTTTGTGCGCCGCGCCGAGGGCGAAAAACCCCTGATCTTCGCGTGCAATTTTACCCCCGTCCCCCGAGCGGACTACCGGCTCGGCTTGCCAGCCGCCGGACCGTACCGCGAGGTGCTCAACAGCGACGCCGAAATCTACGGCGGCAGCGGCGTGGGGCACGGCGGCTGGGTGCAAACCGAGAAAGTCGCCTGCCACGGCCGGTCGCATTCGGCGCGATTGCACCTGCCGCCATTGGGCGTGTTAATTCTAGAGCCGAAGTAGAGCAATGCTAATTTGCCATGCCTGACGAATGCACCCAATGTCGGAGTTTATCAGAGCTATCGGCCAGAGCGGCCCCAAATGCTTGAGATACTTTCACACGTCACCAGTGAGCTACGGCGACTCGGCAAACAGCGGCTTGCACTGATCGGTGGCGGGGTCTTGGCGAGCGCGTCTCTAGTCGCGCTACTGGCACCGCTGCTGGCACCTTATGATCCACTGGCGCAAAACCTCTATGCGCGCCTGCAGCCGCCATCGGCGAGCCATTGGCTGGGAACGGACGACTTTGGCCGCGACATCTTCAGCCGCATCGTGTACGGCGCTCGCATCTCGTTGCGGATCGGACTGGTCGCCATCGCGTTAGCCGCTTCCACCGGCACCTTGCTCGGCCTCGTAGCCGGATATCGCGGCGGGGTCGCCGACATGCTCATCATGCGGCTGATGGACCTGATGCTGGCGTTCCCCAGCATCCTGTTGGCCATTGCCATCGTCGCCGTCATCGGGCCGGGCATCGACAATGCCATTCTCGCTGTCAGCATCGTGTTAGTGCCGCAATTTGCCCGCCTCATGCGCTCCTCGGTGTTGACCGTGCGCGAGGCCACCTACGTCGAGGCCGCACGCGCGCTGGGGGCAAGCGAGTCGCGGCTGCTGTTCTACAGCATCTTGCCCAACTGCACAGTCCCGCTCATCGTGCAAGCCACGCTCAGCTTGGGCACGGCCATCCTCGACGCGGCCGGGTTGAGCTTTTTGGGCTTGGGGGCCCAGCCGCCGACCCCCGAGTGGGGAGCCATGCTATCCGGCGGGCGCGAACTGCTCTTGCAAGCGCCTTGGGTCATGGCCTTTCCCGGACTAGCCATCTTCGTGGTCGTCCTCGCGCTAAACCTCTTTGGCGACGGGCTTAGAGACACCTTGGATCCAAAAATTTGACTCTCCACCAACGGAGACTGCAGATGAACTCAATTCCTGCACAACCCACTACTCCAGCACGTATTGAATATCTGAAAGTGCAAAACTTCCGCGCCTTGCGGAGTGTCGAGTTTAGAAATCTGACGCCTCTGACTGTGCTACTCGGTCCCAACGGCAGTGGCAAATCTACCGTATTCGACGTATTCGCTTTTCTGGCGGAATGCTTCGAGTTAGGGTTGCGCCGCGCTTGGGATAAACGCGGGCGGAGCAAGGAACTGGTGTCCCGGGAAGCAGAGGGGGGGCCAGTAGTAATCGAGATCAAGTACCGAGAGCAGCCAAAACAGCCGCTCATCACCTATCACTTGGCCGTCCATGAACACAAGGGGGCACCCGTCGTAGTCGAGGAGTGGTTGCAATGGCGACGGGGCCAGCACGGAAAGCCGTTTCGATTTCTCCAATACGAGTACGGCCAAGGCCGGGCGGTTAGCGGAGACCAACCAGACGAAGAAGATCAGCGAATAGAAATTCCCCTCAATGCACCTGACCTGCTGGCAGTCAATGCGCTAGGACAGTTCGCCGACCACCCACGCGTAGCGGCACTGCGCCAGTTCATTACTGGCTGGCATGTCTCGTATCTCTCGGCAGATAGTGCACGCGGCCAGCCCGAAGCCGGGCCGCAGGAGCAGTTAAGCAAAACGGGCGACAACCTCGCCAACGTTATCCAATACTTGGCCGAGCAGCACCCAGAGCGGCTCGAGCGCATCTTTGAGGTGCTGCGCCGGCGCGTACCTCGCATTGAGAAGGTTCTGGCCGATACTATGCCGGACGGCCGCCTGCTATTGCAAATCAAGGACGCTCCGTTTAGCCATCCGGTGCTAGCGCGTTTCGCCTCCGACGGTACGCTCAAAATGTTGGCCTATCTCGTGCTCCTCCACGACCCTGCTCCACCGCCTTTTATCGGCATCGAGGAGCCGGAAAACTTTCTCCACCCCCGACTGCTTTGGGAACTGGCCGAGGAGTGCCGTGCTGCCGGTGAACGCACCCAACTACTGGTCACCACTCATTCGCCGTTTTTTCTCAATGCCTTGCAGCCTAAAGAGGTCCGCGTCCTCTGGCGCGATGAGAAAGGCTACGCACAAACGCAATGCGTCGCGGATATAGAGGAAGTACGAGCGTTCATGGATCAAGGAGCACGGCTCGGCCACCTATGGATGGAGGGCTACTTCAACGTGGGTGATCCACTGGTAAATCAAGGTGGCATTCAGAAGGGATGAATGATGGAGAAGCCCCATCTGGAGTTTCTGGTCGAAGAGCCTTCTATGGAGGCATTCCTGCATGAATTACTCCCGCGTCTATTTCCCGACTGTAACTTTCGCATCCACGCGTTTCAGGGCAAACTAGACATGTTGGGTAAATTACAGGCCCGTCTAAAAGGCTACGCTCATTGGTCGTCGAACTATGGGCGTATCGTCGTGGTGGTTGATTGCGACGACGACGATTGCCATGAACTCAAGCAACGGCTCGAAAAGTCAGCGACCATAGCAGGGTTAAGTACCCGTTCAGTATCCGGGGGGCATCTCTGGCAAGTGGTAAACCGCATCGTAATTGAAGAACTTGAAGCGTGGTACTTCGGCGATTGGAAAGCCGTGAAAAGTGCCTATCCAAGGGTGTCGGCAACCGTTCCAAATCGGGCACCCTATCGCAATCCCGATGCGATACAAGGCGGCACTTGGGAGGCGTTTGAACGCATCTTGCAGAACGGTGGTTATTTTAAAAACGGGCTGCGCAAGGTAGAAGCGGCGCGTACTATTGCCACTCACATCAACCTAGGCTGCAACCGCTCTCACAGCTTTGTGAAATTCCGCGACGCTCTCATTGAGGCGATGGCATAATGCACGGCTTCCTATCGCTAATACAGGTAAACCTCCCAGATTTATGAACAACGTCTCACATCTCCTCCCCCTACTCTGCGCCCTCGCACTATCAGCGGGCGGCTGCGCCAGCCTGCGGAGCCACAAAGCGCCCGCCGAGCCAACGGCCTCCGACCAAGCCATGCAGTACTTCGTCAAGGCCAAGGTCTTTGAAGCTCAACACAACTACCTCGGTGCCATAGTCGCCCTGCGCAACGCAGCCGATCTCGACTCGACCTCGCCCACCATCTACGCCCGTCTCGCTTACAATTACCAGCGCATTGACGACCCCCACATGGCCGTCCATTTTGCCCTCAAGGGCTTGGCATTGGACGGCAGCCAAGTGCAGTTGCGCCGTCTGCTGATTCGCATCTTGGAAAGCGAAGGCGAACGCGAAGATGCCATCGACCACATTGAAGAGTTGCTGCGCTACGAGCCAGATAATTGGCCGCTCTACCGCCACTTGGCCTATCTCTACTTTGAAACAGGCCAAGCCCGGCGCATCGCTCCGCTCTTCAAGGAGGTGCTCGCCCAAGAGCACATACCACCGGGGGTCAAGGTAGATATAGCCGGCATCTTTTCGCGCATCAACCAGCAAAAAGAGGCCGAGCGCATCTATCGCCGCGTCCTCGCGGCCGACCCTATGGTCGAAGACGCTTGGCTGGGGCTGGCCGAGCTCAAGCTGGCGCAGGGATACCGCCAAGAGGCCATTGCCATCTACCGCGAGGCCGCAGGCCACCTGCCCAACAGCAGCATCCCCTACCACTTGGCGCGGCTGATGGTCACCGAGCACGACCTAGAGGACATCCTCGCCGAAGAGGGTGCCGAAGTGCTCTACCACTTGGGAGTAGCCCTGTCCGAGGCCGGCCAATACGACCAAGCGACGTCGATCTTTAAGCGCATCGTCGAGATGCAGCCGCAAACGGTCGAACAGTGGACCGACCTAGCGCGCTACTACATCTACTTGGAGGATTACGACTCGGCCACTGCGGTCCTCAGCCAAGCGGCAGAGGTCATGCCCGACAGCAGCGAGATCTACCTGTACTGGGGGACGGCCCTCGAAAGCACTGAACGCTACGACGAGGCCATCGCCGTGTACCAGCGCGGCCTTGAGCACCTGCCCGAGGCGGTTGATCTGTATTTGTACTGGGGGCTGGCGCTAGAGCAACAAGACGCTTGGGCAGAGGCGATAGAAGTCTATAGCCAAGCCCTTGCAGCATCCCCGGGCCATGCCGCCCTGCACGTGCGGTGGGGCATCAGCCTCGGGCGGCAGGGACAGTGGGAAGACGCGCTGGCCCAATACGAAACAGCACTCTCACTCGACCCTGCGTACAGCCCAACCTTTCTACACTGGGGCATCGCGCTCGAGGAACTAGAGCACTGGGAAGCGGCCCTTGAGAAGCTGAATCAGGCCGTTGTCCTCGCCAACGACAAGAGCCGCGTGCTCTTTTACCTCGGTGCCTGCTACGAACAGGCTTCGCGCAAACTGGGCCGCGACGAGTATTTTGACCGCGCCGTAGAGACCTTCCAACGCCTGTTGGAAATCGAGCCAAACGATGCGTACGCGCTCAATTACCTCGGCTACATGTACGCGGACAAGGGCGTGCGGCTGACAGAAGCGGTCGCGCTTTTGGAAAAGGCGATCGCGCTCGAGCCGAACAACAGCGCGTTCCTCGACAGCATCGGCTGGGCCTATTTCCGCCTCGGCGAGCTAGCGCAAGCCGAACAATACCTGCAACAAGCCTTGGAGCAGATGGACGAGGGCGATCCCGAGGAGCAGGCCGTGATCTTCGACCACGCCGGCGACATTGCCAACGCCCTCGGCAAAATGGACGAGGCGCGCACACATTGGCAAAAGGTGCTTGAACTCGCGCCGGACAACGAAGAGGTCCAGCGCAAGCTGCTGCCATGATGCATACTTCGCGCTCGGGGCACCCCCGAAATTTCCAGATAGCTTACAAATGGGTTGCGCTCTGCACCCTCGCGCTAGCTTGCGCACCGCCGCTGGTGGTGCGGGAAGGCTGGGATGCAGACCAAGGTCCGGCTGCCTTGCTCGCCGCTTCGACGTCCCTCACTCAGTTCGCGGACCTGACGGCGGAAGCGGCCATAGAACTGCGGCGCGGCGAGGTGCGCGATCGGGGAACGGCCCTCGTGCAGCTAGTCAACCCCGATCTCTTCCGCGTCGAAGTGCGCGGCCCTTTCTTTACGCACATCTTTACCGCTCTCCTCGAAGGCGATAGCCTAACCGTGTACGGCCGGGGCATGGACCAGCCCTTAAAAGGATCAGTGCATGGCCGGCTGCTAACGGCATTGACCGGACTAGATTTGGGATACTGCGACCTGCGCTACGCCTTGCTCGGCTTTGTCGAGCCGGGTGCCATCGTCGAGCCAGTTGAGTATCCGCAGGCCGACCACGCGGTGGTTGTGCTCGCGGGAGGGCGGCAGGCGTGGCTGGACTTGCGTCGGGGCTTGGTGTTGCGCGAGAGCATCCCCCTGCCCGAAGGCGAAGTCCTACTCCGCGAGCTAAAAGAATACCGGCGGGAACAAACACTCTATCTGCCGCGTCGGGTGGAAATTCGTCAGCGCGATGTCCTGCTGACGTTGTCCTATAAAAACTACGCTTTCAACCGCGGCTTGGATGCCGAACAGTTGCGACGGGGTATGCCTTAGAATCTGGTGTGGTGACATAAGACGCGGCATCGTTTGAAGTTCATAAGCCCAATGCGTACTAAGAGGTCCTCTTCCGGTCGGCGAAACGGAGCAAAAGACGAGTGAAACCTAGCTTGAGACATTTGCTGATCGCTTGCTGCCTTGCCATCTGCGCCGTCTCTGCTCTTGGAGCACAAGCATTGCTTTGCGCCGGACACGCCCCAGCCGGGCCGCTATCCGCCGCCAAGATCGCCGCTGAGGTGCGGCTGCCCGTGCTATCGGCTAGCGGTTCAATCTACGTCCTGACAGTCTTCGCACGTTTCGCCGATGAAAAACCTACCCCCGTGCCTGAGTGGGCTGACCAGCTCTTTGACGCCGAGCGTGCGGGGAGCTTTGCCCACTTCTATCACGCCATGTCCTTCGGCCAGCTCGCAATCGCCGGCGAGGTGCTGCCGCAGCGGTTGGCCGCCTCACAAGCGGCATCCGCCTATTTGGCCGATGCCCCAGGCCAGCGCGGTCGCTACGGAGATTTCGCGCGCGAGATCCTCGCCCAAGTCGATGCCCAAATCGACTTGGCGCGCTTTGACAACGACGGCCCCGACGGCGTTCCCAACTCCGGCGACGACGACGGCTGGGTCGATTACATCTTCATCAACATGCAGTCGGTGCCCAACGGCTTTTTGTTCGGCTCGGCAACCGGGTTGGTGAGCTTGGGCTTGGCAGAAAAACCTTTTGTATCCCGGGCACTTGGCCCCGACGGTAGCCCCATCCGCGTCAGCGGTTTGCCGTCTCAAGGAGCGATTCAGGAAACGGGTAATTTCGCCCAGACCGTGGGGGTGATGGCCCACGAGTTTGGGCACAGCCTAGGACTACCCGATTTTTTCGACACCTCCTTCCTTAAAAACCCCAGCCAAAACCCGGCCGAAGACAGCGCCGGCATTGGCCGCTGGGGCTTGATGGGCTGGGGAGCGCATGGTTGGGATGGCCTGAGCGGTCCAGTGGCCTTCAGCGCCCGCAGTCTAGAGCAATTGGGTTGGATTGGCGCGAAAAACGAGCGGCTGATCTTGGTCGAGCGCGACCGTTGGGATCTGCGGGTGCGCGATTTGTACTCCGGCGGTGCGATATACAAAATTCCGTTGCGCGCTGAGACGCCGAATAATAATACCCTGTGGACGGAATACTTGCTGCTGGAATACCGCAGTCGGGAAAACTACTACTACCACCGAGGCGAGCCTGCCTCTGGGCTGCTGGTCTGGCACGTCCGGCCACAAGTCTTTGACAACGACGACGAGCAGCGCAAGCACCTCGACCTTGTTGCAGCCGACGGGCAATACGCCGACGCCGGCTTTCCCATCGGCCAGACGGCCGACCGCTTCGCCGGCCGCGACAATCTCGACTTCTGGGCCCACGACGCTTCGTACGCCCGCGCCCGGGGCGGCAATCTCGGCGACGCGAGCGATCTATTCGATGGAGTGCGCTATCGCCGTCTCGCCATCGAGACCAATCCCTCGACACTCGCTACGCCGACGCTCAGCGATGCGACCACGGGATTGACCCTGCAAAATATGCGGCCGGACGGCGACGGATTGGCGCTAGAGGTGGTGATGCCGCGCTGGGGCGGGGTATTGCACGAGGAGGTGCATTGGGCGGGCGAGGTGCTGATTGATGGCGATCTGACGGTTGCGCCCGCCGGCCGACTCGTGGTTTTCCGCAATACCCAGATCAGGGTGGCCGGATCGGACCGCCTGCAGACGGGGTTGAATCCTGAACGGACCGAACTCCACATACACGGCGACTTCGTCATCCGCTCGGCCGCCATCTCGCAGATTGCCAATACCCTGCACATCCATCCCGATACCACGCGCTTTCTAGCCGCGGTCCCGGGAGAGCAATGGGCCGGGATTTTTATTGCGCCAAGTCCGACGAGCGAACTGACCTTTCCCATTGGCAGCTACGAGATTGTTGACGCAGTGCGCGGCCTAGTGGTCGAAGGAGTGCCGGCGGCGGAAAATTTGGTCATTCACGGCTTTCTCTCGGCCCAAGCCGAAGGAGGCACCTTTGCGTCGGGGGCGAGAATCCCGCTGGCCTTAAAGGTCGAAAATCACTCGCCGCTCACCTTTCTCGCCAATGTGCGCACTTTTATCGAGTGGAATAACCCGCTGCTGCATCCATCCAGCGGTACTGGCCGTTCGCGCACTGTTTCCTTTCCCCCAGGCGAAAAGGACGTATTTTTTTTCGGCCCAGACCCGACCCTGAGTGAGGAGGCTACGCCCGGAACGGAAGTGGAGTTTACAGTACACGTCGAAAAAGACGGCGTCCCGATATGGCGGGATACCTTCGCGATCGTCGTGGCTGACGCACCGACTGTCTTGCCAGACAACTTCGCGCTGTTGCAAAATTTTCCCAATCCCTTCAACGTAGAAACGCAAATTGCCTACCGCTTGCCGCGAGCAGCGCGGGTGCGGCTGACTGTATTCAACGCCATCGGCCAGCCGGTGCGCCAACTGGTCCATGCTAGGCAGACGGCGGGGACGCACTTGGTAACTTGGGATGGCCAAGACGACCGGGGTAGCCCGGTGGCGACGGGTATTTATTTCTATCGGTTCGCCGCTGGTCCCTTCTATCAAGTGCGGCCGATGGTTCTACTCAAATAGCACTGAATCGTTTGACAGTTTTAGGCCCTCATGCGTACTTAGAAGAGGGTATTTCAATCATATATCTTGGGGAGGAAATTCCATGAGCAAACTCAAAGTAGGCATGATCGGCGGCGGCGGCCCCGATTCCTTTTTCGGCATGGTCCACAACCGCGCCATCGCGCTCGATGCCAGCCGCGAATTGGTAGCTGGCGCGCTGCGCTCCAACCCAGAGGCAGCCATGCGCGCGGCCGACTACTACGGCATTGAGGGTTATCCCACCTATCAGGCGCTGTTAGAGGCGGTGCAAAGCGGCGAGCAAGCCCTCGATTACGTCGCCATCGTCACGCCCAACTTCGCCCACTACGAGCCGGCCAAAGCCTTTTTGCAGGCCGGCATTCCCGTGCTCTGCGAAAAGCCCATCACCATGACGGTTGCCGAAGCCTGCGACTTGGCCCAGATCGTCGAGCGCGAGCAGGTGCCCTTTGTGCTGGCCCATACCTATACGGGCCATCCCATGATGATGTTGGCCAAGGAAATGATCCACCGCGGCGAAATAGGCCAAGTCCGCAAGGTGGTTTCCTGGTACAATCAGGGCTGGCTGGCCACGGCCCTCGAACAGACCGGCCAGCAGCAGGCATCTTGGCGCACCGACCCCGAGCGCACAGGGATTTCCAACTGCGGCGGCGACATTGGCACGCACGCCTTTATCGCCGCGACTTGGGTGACCGGGCTGGCCGTCAAGCGGGTCTCGGCGCGGCTCAACACCTTTGTCGAAGGCCGCGTGCTCGACGACGACTTCAACGTGATCGGCGAGCTGGAAAACGGCGGCACCGCGCTGATCACGGCCACGCAAATCGCGGTTGGCTACCGCAACGACAACGGCTTCCGCGTCTTCGGCACCACAGGCTCTATCGAATGGCATCAGGAACGGGCCGAATGTCTGCTAATGCGCCACGGCGATGGCCGCGACATTACCTACTGGATTGGCGCTGAATTCGACCTCCCCGCGTCGGTCGCCTCGTACTTGCGGGTCCCCTCGGGACACCACGAGGACTTCTTCCCAGCCTTGGCCAATCTCCACACCACCATTGAGCGGCTCATTCGCACGCGCCGCGGCGAACAGGACGTGCCCACAGCCTTTCCGCATCCGGGCGTGCAGGAGGGCGTAGCAGGTATGAAATTCGTCGCAGCCGCGGTAGAATCGTCCAACAACAGCGGCGCGTGGACGCAGGTTTAGCTGCATATTGCGCTTGAAATTATGTCAACTCTATGCAATTTTAATAGTAAGGAGATGGAGTTACGCACTTGATGTGCAAAGTGATTAGTGCTCCCATTGAGAAGCGAGCCGTGAAGCGCGAGTCTTGGTCTCCTCACCGGATCCGCTGCAACGCCTGCTCTTTTCTCACTCCTCTCCCCTCTTTTCTCACTCCTCTCCCTATACCAAGAGTACAAATTCACAAACCCTTTTCGAGGAGAAATCCCATGAAACTGCTCTATCTAGCCTGTGCAGCGGCCGTCTTGTTCACCGCCTGTGCAGACCGCGATCCCCTATCATCCACCACAGATCCCTCTAGCGCGTATAGCGCTGGCAAGGCGACGACCTCTTCCGACCCGACCCCTGGCCTGCCTGAGCCGCGCGTGGCCGCGCAATTTACCGTGCGGATTGAAAACATCGGCACCGTCCTCGCGCCCGGCTCGTGGGTCGCCCAGCGCGGTGGAGAGCCTTTCTTCACCGATGGCCAGCCCGATCGCGGCGATGGACTCGAAGCACTCGCCGAAGACGGCAATCCCGCCGAGCTAGCCGCGAGCCTCCATCCAAACAACGGCGTGTTTGCCACGCCAGTGGGAGCCGACGGCCCTGGGCCGCTGACGCCGGGCAGCGCCTATGAGTTCACCTTCGTCGCTCGTCCGGGCGACCGGCTGTCTTTCGCCACCATGTACGTGCAATCCAACGACCTGTTCTTGTCACCCGGCGACACCGGCATTGCCCTGTTCGCCGACGATGGCCTGCCTATAAGCGGCGACATCACCGATCAGATCGAACTGTGGGATGCCGGTACGGAAGTCAACGAGGAGCCGGGCGTGGGCGCGAATCAAGCACCGCGTCAGGCCGCGGCCAACACCGGTGCGGACGAAGGCGGCACGGTGCGCTTAGTCGATGATGGGTTCACCTATCCGGTCGTGGCCGACGTCGTGAGCGTCACCGTCACCTCCATAGGCGGTCTGTTCATAGAAGCAAGTGAAGCCACAGGCGAAGGCGACATGGACGGCGGTCTAATCGTGACCGAAGAGGCGATAACGCCCGATGTCCTATCCCTGACCAATGCGCTGATAAGCTATTTTCAGAACGTCCTATTGATCGCGCTGACCTCGGATGAGGTGACGATTAACGGAGCCGGTGGTGGCACCTTGGCCATCTCGGGCAACGAATGGGTGCTAACGGATTATTCGTCCGACGGGCTGCTGGTGCTCAACGGCATCCTGAACGTGGGCGAGGATCAGTTCCCGTTCATTCCCATAACGGGCGATATAGCCGCTTCCGGTGCGTCTGATGCTACGGTATCGCTAGACCTTGTGGTCGATATGTCTGGCGATACTCCATCCTTGAGCGGCACCGTTACCGTTGGGGTACCTTACGACATCGGTGATATCATCGCGGCGGCTGAGGCTGAAGTCGGCGACATGGACGGCGATGCCGACGGCGATACCGACGGCGATGGTGAGACCGACGGAGACACGGACGGCGATGCCGACGGTGATGGCGATGCCGACGGCGATGGCGATGCCGACGGTGATGGCGATGCCGACGGTGATGGCGATGCCGACGGAGACGGCGATGCCGACGGTGATGGCGATGCCGACGGAGACGACATCCCTGAGGGGCCGATCACTTCCGCGCGGACCTTATCTACCGATCCGGCGGCTGGCTCGGCGGAACAGCGCACTCCAGCACAATTCACCGTGCGGATCGAAAACCTCGGCACCGTCCTCGCGCCCGGCGCGTGGGTCACCCAGCGCGGTGGAACGCCCCTGTTCATCGACGGACAGCCCGATCGCGGCGATGGACTTGAAGCACTCGCCGAAGACGGCAACCCCGCGGGACTGGCCGCGAACCTACCGAGAAACAGCGGCGTGTTTGCCACGCCAGTAGGAGCCGACGGCCCCGGGCCGCTGACGCCGGGCAGCGCCTATGAATTTACCTTTGTCGCCCGGCCGGGCGACCGGCTGTCTTTTGCCACCATGTACGTGCAATCCAACGACCTGTTCTTGGCCCCCGGCGACACCGGCATTGCTCTATTCGCCAACGATCGCCAGCCGATAAGTGGCGACGTTACCGATCAGATCGGGCTGTGGGATGCCGGTACGGAAGTCAACGAGGAGCCGGGCGTGGGCGCGAATCAAGCACCGCGTCAGGCCGCGGCCAACACCGGCGCGGACGAGGGCGGCACGGTGCGCTTAGTCGATGATGGCTTCACCTATCCAGCCGTAAGCGACATCGTGCGCATCACCATCTCTTCCTCTGGCGGCTGAGAGGACGCAGTGCCAGCGGCATAGGCACTGTTAAACGCGAAAAGTGGCGGTAACGGCTTTACCCGTTACCGCCACTTTTTTGTTATCCCTATTCCTCGTCGTAGCGGATGCGGGGGTCCAGCCAAGCGTAGAGCATGTCGGCGATGAGGTTGGCCAGCACGAAGACCGTGGCCAGTAGTAAAACCCCGCCCTGCACGGCGCGGAAGTCACGCGCTTGTACCGCCAAAAAGAGCCAGCGCCCAACTCCGGGCCAAGCGAAGATGGTCTCGGTGATAACCGCGCCCCCGAGCAAATAGCCGAATTGGAGGGCAATGACCGTAAGCGTGGGAATAAAGGCGTTTTTCAGGGCGTGGCGCACAATCACCACTCGCTGCCGCAGGCCCTTGGCCCAAGCCGTGCGGATGTAGTCCTCGCCGAGGACGTCGAGCAAGCTAGCGCGGGTCATGCGCGCAATGACGGCCATGGGAATGGTCCCCAAGGTCAGGGCCGGCAGGAAAAGGTGCCACAGCACATCGCCGCAGGCCGCAAAATCGCCCTGCGCGAGGGTGTCGATTATGTAGAAATAGGTAATCGGCTCAAAATAGATATGCGTGCTCAAGCGGCCGGACACCGGAAAAAGCGGCACGTAAAAGGCCAACAGCAACACCAGCATCAGAGCCAGCCAAAATACGGGAATGGAAATGCCAGCCGTGGCCAAGATCATGCTGAGCAGATCGGCGATCTTGCCCCGCCGCACCGCGGCCCACACTCCAGCCGCGATGCCGACTGTCATGGCCAGCAGCATACTGACCAAGGTTAGCTCGCAGGTGGCCGGGAAGCGCTGGACGAGTTCGGTGGTGATTTTCTCGTGGGTGCGAATCGAGCGGCCTAAGTCGCCGCGCAGCAGGCCGGTGAAGAAGCGGTAAAACTGCACGTGGAAGGGCTGGTCGAGGCCCATGGTCGTGCGCAACTCGGCCAAGCTCTCGGCATTGGCGCGTTCTCCGAGCATGACTTGGGCCGGGTCACCCGGCACCAAGTAGAGCATCAGAAAAACTAAAAGCGAGATCCCCGCCAGCGTCGGCAAGAGCGCGATGAGCCGCCGGAGGACGAAGCGGTGCATAGGTCAGTACCGCCGAGGCTGTTGGCGAATAGCCCCGGTATTAGGCGGTGCATGGCTCAAGGAGCCAGCGCGGTGTGGTGGAACCACTTGCTACCCGTGGGATGCAGCTTGAAACCGGTGACGCGGCGCTGAAAAACCACCGTCTGCGTCGCGTGTACTAAGGGCACCCAAGGCGCGTCGCGGTGGACAATTTCCTGCGCCTGGGCATACAACCGCGTGCGCTCGCTGCGATCGGTGGAGCGACGGGCCGCCACAAGCGCGTCGTGCAACTCGCCACTGCGGTAGAAGGCGATATTCTGGGCGGGCTTGGTGGCCGCGGTTGAGTCGAGGAGCACGTAGAGGAAGTTGTCCGGGTCGCCATTGTCGCCGATCCAGCCCAACAAAGCCATCTGGTGCTGGCCGTCGGACACCTTGTCCAAGTACGTCCCCCATTCCCAAGACACAATGCGAGCGCGGATGCCCACCTTTTCCAAGTCGGCCTGAATCGCCTCGGCAATCTTGGTGGGCTGCGGCATATAGGGGCGCGGCACTGGCATGGCCCACAGCTCGGTTGCAAAGCCGTCGGCATAACCAGCTTCCGCCAGCAAGGCCCGCGCTTGGGCCGGATCATAGCCATAGCCCGCAATGGTGTCGTTGTAGCTCCACAGGGTCGGCGGGATGGGATTTTCGGCTGGCATGGCCAAGCCCTCGTAGAAATTATCCACCAGCGCCTGCTTATCCACGGCGTGGTTGATGGCGCGGCGCACCCGCACATCGTCGAAAGGCTTCTTGTCCATGTTCATGGCCAAGTAGCCGACGTTCATGCCCGCCTGCGTCAAGAGCTGGAGGTTGGGGTCGGCGCGGATCGGCTCGATGTACTCCGGGCTGAGGTTATCAAAGCCGTGAATAGTGCCCTGCGAAAGCTCTAAAAAGCGCATCGAGCCTTCCTGAATAGGCTTGAAAATTAGGCGGTCAAGCGGCGGCTGTGGCCCCCAGTAATCGGGATTGCGCTCCAAGACGATGCGCTCGTCTTTGCGCCATTCGACCAAGCGAAAGGGGCCGGTGCCGACCGGGTTTTTGAAGTAATCGCGGCCATAACGGGCCACCGCAGTGGGGCTGACGGCCGCGCAGAAGTTCATCGCCAAGTTCGCCAAGAACGGGGCATGAGGCTCTTTGAGGCGAATGACAAAAGTCGAGTCGTCCGGGGCTTCCAACGCGGCGACGATGTCGTCCATGCCCATGGCCTGCCAGTACTTGTACGAACCGGCGACCTCGTGGAAGGGGTGGTCTTTGTCAAACTGCCGCCCAAGCGAAAACAGCATGGCCGCGGCGTTAAAGGGCGTGCCGTCGTGAAAGCGGACCCCCGTGTGCAGGTGGAAGGTCCACGTGAGCTGATCGTCTGCGATGTCCCAAGAATGTGCTAGCTGCGGCACGACAGCCGTGCTCTCGCTGTCGTAGGTCACCAAGGTCTCATAGATGTTGTCGCAGACCTTGAACGATTCGCCGTCGTTTTCAATCCCCGGATCTAGCCCGATCGAATCCGAACCGCGGCCAAAAACCAACGTCTGCTGCGCGTGTTCCTCTGGACCGCAAGCGATGAGGACGGCGACAACTATAGCAATCCTGAACGATTGGGCGGATCGCCTTGTTTCTACCATTCTGCGTCGATCTGCGTCGATCTGCGGATCATCTTGAAAACGCTGCAACGCTAGTCCTCAAACGCCGCGTCAAAGGCCATGTCCGAGGCGGGGAAATCGACCTGCTTGACAAAGGCGGCCGCTTCCGTCGCGCCGTGGACGCGATCCATGCCGCTGTCTTCCCATTCGACCGACAGCGGCCCTTGGTAGTTGATGCGGTTGAGGGCGCGGATGATTTCCTCAAAGTCGATATTGCCGCGGCCCAACGAGCGGAAGTCCCAATAGCGGCGGCGGTCACCGAACTCGGTGTGCCCGCCGAAGACCCCGGCCTCGGTCGGCGTCGCCGACCAGCCCACGTCCTTCATGTGGACGTGGAAAATGCGGTCGCTGAAGCGGTAGATAAACTCGACGTAGTCCACGCCCTGATAGCCGAGATGGCTGGGATCGTAGTTGAAGCCAAAGGCCGGATGGCCGTCGAGTGCGTCCATGGCGCGTTCGGCCGAGGCGATATCAAAGGCGATCTCCGTGGGGTGGACCTCTAGTGCGAACTTGACGCCGAGCGCTTGGTATTGGTCGAGGATGGGTTTCCAGCGTGCGGCAAAATCCGCGAATCCAGCCTCGATCATGTCGGGGGATACCGGCGGAAATGAATAGAGCAGGTGCCAAATCGACGAGCCGGTAAAGCCGTTGACCACGTCAACCCCGAGCCGGGCGGCCGCTTGTCCGGTGGCGATCATCTCTTCGGCCGCGCGCTGACGCACGCCCTCTGGGCTGCCGTCGCCGAAGATGCGTGGGGGTAGGATGGCTTGGTGGCGGCTGTCGATGGCGTCGCATACGGCTTGGCCGACGAGGTGATTGGAAATGGAAAACAGCGCTAGATCGTGTTTTGCAAGCAGTTCGCGCTTGGCCTGGCAATAGGCATCTGTGGCTTGGTCAACTTCAAAGTGGTCTCCCCAGCAGGCCAGCTCCAAGCCGTCGTAGCCAAACTCAACGGCCTGTTGGCAGAGGGTCTCAATAGGCAAGTCGGCCCACTGGCCAGTGAAGAGGGTGACGGGTCGCATTGCAATCGCTCCTTGTTGGTGTTTGGATGAGAGGGAGTATATACGCCGGTCGCCGCCGAGATGTCAAGGCTGGGCCACTAGCGGCTGAGCGACTTTTCCCGCCGGAGGTCAATGTCAAAGATGCGCAGGTAGCGGCCCTGAAACTCGCCGATGACTTCTGGAATTTGGTCTTCGTCGAGATCGAGCAGGCCCATGCGCTCGCCAAAAGGCTCGGTTGACTTCCACTCCAAGTCGAAGAAACGGGAGTCGAACACGTAGCCGTCGTTGAGCACGATCTCGTCTTCGTCGTCCCCATCTACGTCGCCGATGAGAATCTGATGGGCCGTCAAGTCGGTCTGGTCGCTACGCCACTGCTCGTACTGGTCGCGGCCGTCGTACACGACTAAGCGACCATCGGCGCAAAACACGAGCTCGGGCTGGGGGTCGTCGTCGATGTCGCCGATGGTCAGGCTGGTAATGCGAGCGTATTCATTGGGCGAGTTGCTCCACAGCAGTGTGTAGTCTTGGGAGTCAAAGTAATACACACGGCCGTGGTCGGTATAGGCGACGATTTCGTCGAGTTGGTCGTCGTTGATGTCGAGGACGAACACACCGGCTATGGCTCCTTCGAGATAGTCGCTGTCCCACACTTCGGCATAGGTGTGGTCGCGCTCCTCATAGACGTGGAGCCGGCCATCGTTGTCGCCGAGCACGAGGCGGTCTGGACCTTCGCCCGCCGGCAGGCGCTGGATGTTGTCGAATTCGTCCAAGTCGCCGCTATAAGCCGGCCATTCCGCAGCTTGGCTCGACAGTGGAACCAGCCATAACGCGCATGCGATCAATCGCAGCATGATGAGCATTACTCCTTGGTGGCGGCCGCCCGAGCGGCCTCATATACGGAAAGCAAGGGCACTTGGTGCTGTTGGGCTAGCCGCGCGCAGTCCTCGTATTCAGGCGCGGCGCGGCGGCGTTCGTCTATACAACTAAACTTGACGTTGACCTCCCCGTACGGCGTGGCAACGGCGCGGATCTGGCGTTCCAAGACGCGGCGTTCCACTTCGTAGTAGCGCAGGCCGATGGTAGTTGTTTCTTGCAGGACGATCGCAGCCAGTTCGTCCAAGCGGCTCGCCGGAGCGAGGACGCTGAGGACATTGCCCGGACGACCTTTCTTCATCAGGACCGGCGTGGCATACACGTCGCACGCGCCCTGTGCTAGCAGCCGGTCGAAGAGATAACCGTACACCTCTGGGTTCATATCGTCGATATTGGCTTCGATCAGCAGGACGCGCTCGCGGGCCGACACGCGCTCGCCCAAGCGCAGGCGCAATAAATTGGGAATGTCCTCTAAGTCGCGGCGGCCCGCGCCATAGCCGACGGCCTGTTGGCAAAAGGGCGGCTGCGGCCCAAAGGAACGAGCTAAGGTGGTGATGATCGCCGCCCCGGTCGGAGTGACGAGTTCGGCGCGGATATCGGTCTGTTCAGTCGGCACGTCGCGGCAGAGGGCCAAGACTCCAGGCACGGGCACCGGGTAGCGCCCGTGTGCACAGCGCACAAAACCCGTGCCAAAGCGCAGGGGCGAAGCGCAAACCTCTTCTACCGCCAAGAGTTGGAGACCGGCCACGGCTCCCACTACGTCTATCAGGGCGTCGAGGGCCCCTACTTCGTGCAGTCCTACTTCGGCGGGCGCGGCGTTGTGTACCTCGGCCTCGGCGGCGCACAGGCGCTCAAATACGCGGATGGAACGCTCCTTGACGATGTCGTCTAAGCGGCTAGCGGCAATGCGGCTAGTTATATCTTTGAGGTGGGCGTGAGGGTGAGCGTGCGTAGGCTCGCCTGACAGGTCGAGATGGTGCTCAGCGTCGGCCAACGGCGTACCGGCCACGCAGACTTTGGCGCGGGTGGCGGCAATGGCGTGCCGGGCGGTGGATTCGCACTCAATGGCGACGTCTTGGACGCCTAGCTTGGTAATTTCTCGATTGAGGTCCGCTAGCGGGAGGCCCGCGTCAAGCAGGGCACCCAAGATCATGTCGCCGCTGATACCAGAGAAGCAGTCGAAGTAAGCGATCTTCATCGTCGCGTCCCGCGCTCAGGGCAGGCGCTTGAGATCGGCCTTGCGCTTCTTCCAGTCAAACTCCTCGGCAAAATCGTACACATCGACGAAGTCTTCAATCCGGTCCTCGGCTGTCTTGCGCAGCAAATTCGCATCGACCAAGTTGAAGACAATCTCGCCAAAATCGCGCGTTTGCTCAATGCCCCAGTGGGCAAAGACCGAGCGGGTGAGCGGCCCAAATTGATCGGCGCTGTACTCGCTGATGCCAAAGATCAGATCCCGACCGGAAATGTGTCGCTTCTCTTCGCTCAAGGTATCCTTGTTCTTGCCGAGCTTTTGCACCGTGTATCCTAGCGCATCGTATATAAAAAGATACGCATCGCTCTTATAGCGCCCGTCGCGCTCGGCCAGATTTTCGATTTCTTGCAGCGTTTTTGGTTCCATCGAAAAGGTCGATACGGCCAATAAAACTAGAGGGGTGCGGCTGTCAAGGTCGCGGCATAACGCCAAGTGTGCGGGCCAAGCTCGAGGACGCGCAAAAGCGCGTCGCGCTGGTGGACAAAGTCGGGCAATAGATCGTCAGCTAGGGTTGGAACGGCATGGCCTTCGTTGATGAGTTCGGGATTGATGTGATGGTCATTTTTGATGATTTCGTAGTGCAGGTGGGAGGCGGTCGCCAGTCCGGTGGCACCGACCTTGCCGATGATCTCTTTTTGCTCTACGAGCTGACCCTTGCGAACCAATATCTTGCTCAGATGCGCGTAGCGGGTGCGATAACCATTGGGATGGACGATTTCGACCAATTTGCCGTAGCCGCTTTGCCAGCCAGCGAACGCTACCTGTCCGCGGGCCGTCGTCCACACCAAAGTGCCCGTCGGCGCACCGTAGTCCGTACCTAGATGGGGACGCTGCTTTTTGAGAATGGGATGGAAGCGTTGGCGGCTGAAGTGCGAGGTGATGCGATTGACGCCGAGGGGCTTGAGTACGAACATCCGGCCAAGGGAGCGGCCGCTGGCGTTGTAATAGGCGTCCTCCCCTTCGGTGGCAGCATAGCGGACCGCCAACTCGGTCACTCGTTCGCCTTCGTAGCGCGCCAACAAGACGTCGCCGTAGCGGACGAAGTGCTCGTCGATGTAGAGCTTTTCAAAGACAACTCCTAGCCGATCTCCGCGCCGCGGATCGCGCTGGAAGTCGATGACAGCGCCAAATATGTCATCGGCGATCACGTCGCTGAGTGTGCTGCCTTCCCCGGCCTTGCTGATGGCGTTGGAGAGGTTGTCCTCAATGCGCACTTCGAGCCGTTCAAGCCGTCGCTCCAGCTGCCGTTGCAACTGGCGAGCAACAAACCGACCGTCGTGCAATTTCACCTCGATCGGGCGATCAGGAGTGCGGTGAGGCGTGTAGCAGAAGCGGCGAATGGCGTCGCTGGTGTCGATTGCAACCTCGTAGTAGTCACCTGGCTTGATTTGCCTGAGATCGAAGACCGCGTCCAGCGCTTCGTACAGCCGTTCCAATTGGCTGCTGGGGACATGGTACTGCTTGAGCGAGCGGTCAAGAGAATCCCCGGGGCGCAGTTCGGCGGCAATCGTGCGCGTGGGATCGTCGGGCGGCGGAATCGGGGGACCGACAAAGGGCGGCTCCCATACGGCGGCCGCCGCGGCCGGAACAAAGGCCACTTCCTCGAGGTGGGCGACTGTGGCCGCCGTATGCTGAGCGGACATCCCCAAGCGCAGCGCCATAAGCGCAAAACTGCCCAATAGGATGCCCCAGAACCTGATGGGAAATCCGAATCGCATATTCAGAATCTAACCTATGGGGAGCAAATAAAGGAACTAGCAACGGGGGGAAGCCGTTGACCAATACCAACTAACCTTTAACATATAATATATTTTGACATTCAATTCAAGTACCTTCAAGGACTATTGAGGTGATTAGTCAACTCTACGACCTAAAAGCCATGCTGCCCGCCGAACTCGACCGGCTCGTCGGCGAGCTCGACCAACCGACGTACCGCACCCGTCAAATCCTCGATTGGCTCTATGCCAAGGGCGTGCGCGACGTCCGCGAGATGACCAATATCTCCAAAATTTTGCGGGAAAAGCTCGCCGAGCGGACGCGCATTACTTGTTTAAACCTCGTCAAGCGTCAAGAGTCGGCCACGGGCGAAGCGGTCAAATTCCTCTTTGAACTGCCCTCTGGGCAGCGAATCGAGTCCGTGATGATCGTCGATGGCATCCGGCGCACGGCCTGCCTGTCGTCGCAAGTGGGCTGTCCGCTCGACTGCAAGTTCTGCGCCACCGGGCGGATGGGAATGATCGCCAACCTCGAAGCCGGGCAGATCGTCGATCAGCTCTTGCAAGTGAACCAGTTCGCCCGCGAGCGAGGCGAGCAGGTGACCAATGTGGTGATGATGGGGATGGGCGAGCCGCTGCTCAACTACTCGGCGGTCGTGCGCGCGTTGAAGCTAATGCGCCTAAAAGAAGGCATTGGGTTGGGGGGGCGGAAAATCACGGTATCTACCGCGGGGTACATTCCGGGCATTCGCCGGCTCATGGCCGAAGATCTCAACGTGGGGTTGGCCATTTCGCTCAACGCCACAACCGACGAAATGCGCGAACAGCTCATGCCGATCAATCGCAAGTACAAGATCGCCGACCTCTTGGCGGTTGCGGGCGAGTTTTTCGCCTGTCGCGGCTATGGCGTCACCTTTGAGTACGTGCTCATGGCCGGGCTGACCGATGCGGACGCCGACGCGCAGCGGCTGGCCGAACTAACCCGCGACATTCCCTGCAAGCTCAACCTCATACCCTACAACGAAACAACAGACCTCCGCTTCCGCCGGCCCGCCCGCCAGCGCCTAGCGCAGTTTTACCAAGTGCTCAAAGGCTGCAACGTCGAGTTTACCGTGCGCCACAGTCGCGGGCGGGACATCGACGCGGCCTGCGGCCAACTCTACCACCAGCAAAAAAAATGAGCTTGGGATCGTGAACTTCAAAGGACATGTCTTGGGAGGGGTCGTCACGGGCACTGGAGTGGCGCTAGGCGCGGTTTACTCCGGTGCTGTCGCGCCCGACGACCCAACTACCCAAGCCGCCGTCGTCGGCACTGCGCTATTTTTCTCTCTGTTTCCCGACTTGGACACAGCTTCGGTGGCGCAGCGGTGGTTTTTCCGCGGTGTCTTCTGCGTCTTGCTCTATCTGGGCTGGACCGAGCACTACGAATTGGCGACCATAGTAGGCCTCTTGTGCGTCCTACCGCTTTTGGATCACCACCGCGGCTGGACGCACTGGAAGATCAGCCCGTTCATCACCGTAGGGGTGCTGGGCACGAGCTACGAATACTGGCGGGCGCGGCGGGCTTTTTTTGGGGAATTTACTTGGGACAACGTACACACCCTGCTGGAAGGGCACGTGGTTTTCTTTGTAGCCGGCATCGTCGGTTGGTACACCCATCTGTTGCTAGACGGGTGCTTCAAGGTGTTCCCCACCAGCCAAGACCACCACTGAGAAAATTAGTGGCCGGTGGCCAGTGGTTAGTGGTCAGTCCCTGCACACAGAGCCGAGGGGGTTGGGACTGCTCACTGGCCACTAACCTCAGTCGGTCTCGTCCTCGTCCTCTTTATCTTTTTTCTTGCTGACGAACTTCTTGACCTTAGCGATAGCCTCGGGCACCAGCGCAATGATCTGACTCCAACCGGCCTCCTGATCGCCGATGGACGCCACCTGTACCCGGCCGTCGGCATCGACGATGAGAAAGGCGATGGGTTCGATGTTCGCGCCGCCGCCCGTCCCGCTCTGCCCCTTGCCCTCCTGCCCGCCACCGGCTCCAAAGCCAAACGATATTTTCGATACCGGAATAATGGTCAAGTCGCCGGACTGAAACGGCTGCCCGATGACGGTTTCGGTTTGCACGATGCGGTGCAACTCGCCTAGGACGCGCTCGACTAGGGATTCTACGGACGATGCCATGAAAAACTCCTCGCTTAGATAGTGGTCAGTGGCCGGTGGCCGGTGATTAGTCCCCTCGACCCGGCCCATAAAGTGCGGGGTGGAGGGGAACTGGCCACGGACCACTAACCACTGGCCACCGAACTTTCTGTACGGAAGCGCGCGGCCAACAAGCGGTATGCCACCTGCAAGCCAAAGCGCCCTAAGAGCAAAATTAACAAGCCCAAGTGCAAATGAGCGACCAAATCCAAGCGGCCAAAAGCCCCCGTATGCACGAAATCCGGGCTGACGTTTATTTGCACCTTTCCTTGGTGTGCTGCTGCAACCGCCTGTAAATAGCCATAGACCCGCCCGGTTTGCGCCGGGTCGGCAAGGCCCAGGCGGCCCCGGATTCGCAGCCTTTTGAGCCAAATGATGCGCGGCAGGCTCGCCAATAGCCCAAGACTAGGCTTGATCAGCAGGCGCACGAGCGCACGCAGGTTCCGTTCACTAGCTTTAGGCGCGGCCTCTCGCCGTGCTCTTTGCCTGCGCTTTGCTTGAGTCCGCAGCGGCAGGTAGGGGTACGGCAGGAATTGGCCCAAGAGCACGGCTGCGATGCGTAGGCCCTTGGGGCCCCATCGCAGCCCAAGCCCAAGCCCTCCCCAGAAAAAGGACAGCCGCACTCCCCATTCCCAAGACTCTGGAAGCCCCTCGCGCCGACAGCGCAAGGCAAGGGCCATAGGGGCGCACAACGCGCCGAGGCCGAGCGCACCCAACGCGCCCAATGCGGGTAATAGCCAGTCTAGCATGAAGAGGGGCGCGGCTTTTGCTGCCACGCCGCGTTCCAATCCGTGCGTATGGGAAGCTGCACGACGGCGAACAAGGTGACAACGCACAATAGGTGATGGCCAAACTAGTTTACAACCTAGCGGCGCACGCAGGTTCAGTCAAGCCTTTCTACGAATGCGGCTAGGGGCTAAACTGCCTTGACAGCACCCCCGTCGTATATTAGGCTTAAATCAGACGTAAGTTACAGTTAAAAAGCGAGTTAGGCTTTTTGGTCAAGGGGCCAATACGCGGCAAAAGCGACGAAGGGCGAACCGAATGGCAACCCGAAAGACAGTAGGAAGGCGCGTCCTTCAAGGCAGAGATTATGGCAGTTATTGGCGCGGGCTAGGGGTAGTCATCGCGCTGTGGGCGGGCGTGGTACCGGCGAGCGCCCGCTCGACGCTCAGTGCGCGCCTAGACCAACCGGCGATTGCCGGACCGGCGTTGGATCAGCAGCCCATCCTCTATCTGCACTACTTCCCCGGCGATGGCGAAGCCATAGTCAGCGCGGACCTACGGTGCCTCGGCAACGCGCAATTGCAGAGCGTCCGCTCGGCACTAGGCAAGGCGCAGCTAGAGGCGGCATCCATCGCCATAGACTATGCGGCGCGGCCTCTGGCCGGAGAACACATCGACACCCTCTACATCGACCTAGTCGCCGCTGAGTTGGGAACAATTGGCTGGTCCGCGGCAATTCACTCCTCGCTCGACCCACAGGGTGCTCCGGCCCACCAAATCGAATTCGACCTAGCGGTGCGCCCGCCACCAGCCATTTCGTGGTCCATTGAGCCACCGCGGGTCTATCAGGGCGAGCGCTTTGACTTGCGTGCGATTGTGCGCCTCGACGATGCCGCCGGGCCGCCCTTAGAAGAGCTGAGCTGGACCTGGCCACCGGAACTGAGCTGGCCAGAAGGCGACGCTCCGCAGCGCTGGGAGGGCAGCTTGACCCCCGGACAGGCTGACACACTCTCTTGGCCGGTACTCGTGGCTCCGACTCACCTTGGGCCCCTACCCTTGGCGGTCGCTGCACAGGTCTCCGGCCAGAGCCCAGTGGATCTAGCAACCCAGCACTTGCAGGTGGACCCACTGCCCGTGATGGCCTTGGAGCCTGGATTTATGATGGCGATGGAAACTGGGTTTATGGAAGTGGGCAAGCGCGGGCCAGTCACCTGCATATGGCGCAACGAAAGCGCCGAGCCCATCGCCCTAGCAGCCCTGCGCCTGCAAGTTGCACCAGCGTTCTCGGATGTCTCATTAGTGGAGGGACCACCAGGCGCAGCACTTGTACAAAGCAACGGGGAAGCCGCGCCGAGCCTGCTGGTGGGCGGCTTGGATAGCCTAGGCGCGGGCGCAGCGATCCGGGTGACGCTCGAAGCTGTGCCGCAGCGCCCAGGGCCTTTTACTTGGCAGAGTGCCTGTAAGCCCGTGGGGCGGGATCACTTTATTCCCCTGCGCGGCGCGAACACGGTGCGCGTGGTATGGCCCGGAACCGCCCAAGCCCCAAGCGGCACCCAGCAAACGCCTACGGACTTGCAATTGATCAATCAAGCCTTTGTCCGCGCCCTAGACCACCAAATGGATGCCCTCCCTCTATCCCCAGGTACGCGGCTTTTCCTCCAAGCCGAAGACGACAAGAACGAGGCTAATTGGGTCGTCGAGGACGCCCTGATCGAGACCTTGCAGCAGCGAGGCTATCAGGTGCTGGTGCGCCAGCCAGAAGACGCGCCAGCCGACGTGGTGTACTATCGGCTGGTCAGGGCGCGCGTGGTGTACTCGCCAGCACCCCGGCGGCTACTTCTCTGGGGCAACGAACAACGGCGCGAGGCCTATGGCGACCTCTTTCTCAGAATAGAAACAGCCGCCGACCGCATCGTGCGCTGGGACCGCCGCGTCCAAGCCTATAGCTGGGACATGGTGTCTAAGGGGTTGAGCGGGGTCTTAGGCGGGGGCGACATGGTCGAACAAACGGTACTCAAACCAGAAAACAAAGCCATCGTACGCGGCCTATCGACCGGCATTCTCGGCGGGCTGTTCTACATCTTCTTCGTTTTGTAACCTTCAAAACCGCTGGATGCGCCTCGGGGCCTGCTCTTGGGATCGCCCATGTAGAGGGCACGTGCTCGGCAGGACTCCACCGGCGATGAAAAGCTCCTCTCGCTGATCGGGACAAAAGCGAGTGGCGATTTTGTAGGAATCGTTGCAGACCGCGCGGCGCACGACGAGATCCTCTGGGTACTCGAACCCGCGTTTTCTCAGGCTGCGATAGGGATTCACGCTCTCATACACCTCCTTCATAAACTTCGCCCACAAAGGCAGAGCCGCTGCCGAGCCTGCCTGCCTCGGCCAGAGACGGAGGCTGGGATCATCTATACCGACCCAGACCCCGGCTACGAGATGAGGCGTAAAACCGATAAACCACGCATCCGTGTAGTCGTTGGTCGTGCCGGTTTTACCGGCTGCTTGGGACCGGAAGTCGTACTTCGTGCGGATGCCGCGTCCGGTGCCGCCGATTTCATCGACGGCCGAGCGCAGCATGTCCGCGACAATCACGGCCACGGCTGGTCGCAACACCTCCTGCTTACGGCCACTTTCCCGCGAAAAAAAGACGTCTCCATCCTTGCGCTCCAAGCGGCTGATGGACATTGGCTCGACGTATATCCCCTTATTGGGGAAGACCGCGTACGCGGCTACCAAATCGAGAAGCAGCACCTCGCTCGTGCCGACGCCAATAGAGGGAATGGCTTGGATGGGCGTGGATATGCCCATGTTGCGGGCATAGCTCCGAATCAGAGATGGGCCAAGTTCGTCGGCCAACTTAATGGAGATGAGGTTGCGCGACTGTTTCAGCCCTTCGCGCAGCGTCATCGGCCCCTTGAACTTCTTGTCGTAGTTCTCGGGGTCCCAAAATTGTTCGCGTCTGTGGTCCCATAGCGTAAAGGCATTGTCGTCGAGCACATCCACCGCAAAGCGATTGTTGTCGATGGCAGCCGTGTACACGAAGGGCTTGAACGCGGACCCAGGCTGCCGCTTGGCTTGGGTGGCGCGATTGAATTTGCTGCGGCTGAAGTCGCGGCCCCCAATCATGGCCAAGATGTGGCCGGTGGCCGGATCCATAGCCACGAAGGCAGCTTGTACTACGGCCGAGTCGCGCGCGCTCTGGGACGCGCCTACGGCTTTTAGGTACTTATCCACCTTTTCCTGCACCTTGCCTATTTCAGTATCAAAGTGCTTTTCGGCGATCTGCTGCAAGCGCGAGTCGAGTGTAGTGTGAACTACAAAGCCCTCGCGATAAGTTGCCATGCCAAACTCGCGCTGCATCTGCTGGCGGACATGCTCGACAAAGTACGGGGCTATGCCATACGTCTCCTCGTGGCTACCCCTGCGAGTGGCGATAGGTTCGTTGCGTAGGGAATCGCGCTCGGCGGGCGTAATTGCGCCGTTGTCGGCCATGCTGGCCAGCACCAGATTGCGATGCTTGCGGGCGCGTTCGGGGTGGCGTAGAGGAGTGCGGTTATTAGGACCAGGAAGCAGTCCGACGAGCAAGGCGCTCTCTTCAAGCGCAAGTTGATCAACTTCGCTGTCAAAATACAGGCGCGCCGCCGACTTAATCCCGTAGGCACCGTGGCCGAAAAAGACCGTGTTGAGGTACATAGTCATTATTTCGGGCTTGGTGTACAGGCGCTCGATTAAAACGGCGGTGATCTGTTCGCGGATCTTGCGCGAGAACGTGGCCACCAACTCCGCAAAGGAAGCGCTGCTGCGCTGAGTGCCGACCTCAGTGAAACTCTTGCGGGCGAGCTGCTGGGTGAGTGTGCTGGCCCCTTGACCGATGAGAGTCCGATCCTTGAGATTGGCCAGCAGCGATCCGGGGATGCGGTAGATATCAATGCCCCAATGCACAAAGAAGCGCCGATCCTCAGCCGCGAGGAGGGCGGCCCGCACGGATTCGGGGACTTCCTCATAAGTGAGGATTTCGCGGTTTTCCTCGAGGAAGTCCTGCAAGTGGCGTCCATCGGCCGAATACACGTTGGTGACTCGTTTGGGCCGGAAGCTCCAAGCGTCGATATCGGGCAAATTGTCGTTGAAGATCAGATAGGCACTCACGCCAACAGCGGCATACAAGGCGAGGAAGCAAGCGGTGTAGAGCAGCAACCTCTTGAGCAGCGAGAGCGTAATCGCGCCTTTTGCCCCTTCTATTACCCTGCCGAGAAGATCGCTATTTACATTGAGCAGTAAGAAGCGAGTCGCGCGTTTCGCTCCTTCTATTGCCCTGCCCAGAAGCTCTCTATTCATAGTAGCCTTTGACCCAGCGCGTGTTGTATTCCTGCAAATACTCTAGGTGCGCGCTGGTTTGCGGGTAGTGCTCGTGCGCCGGGTACGGGTAGCCAGACATGCCGTGAAAGGGCAGCGGCCCGACCGTTAGCGAGTGCGCCGAGTGCAGGTCCATGTCCTTGCCAAAGCCGTCGGCGTATAGCAAAAACGAGCGCACCAGACCGGCCGCAGGCGGCGGCAAGGCGGCGAATTCAACAGTCAGCTCGTCGCCGTGGAACATGATGACAAAGCGGTCGTCAATGTCCTCGACCAGTTCCTCCACCGGACCGAAGCGAGTGAAAGCTCCGGCGTGGGTGCCCCAAGGCGCTTCTAACGCCAATTGATCGTAGTGATAGCGGAAGGCAAAGGTGCCCTTGATAGCTGTGTGGGCCGGGTACCCTCGCCAGTGGAGATCGCTTTGCGCCGGTTGCAGGCGGTGGACTGTAAGCGGAACGTCCGCAGCGTCGCCGACGAGCAATTGATCCCAATAGAGCGCGGTATTGGTCTCGATCCGCAGCCGGTAGTCGTCGGACGGGAATAGGCCGGCCAAGTCGAAGAGCGCGTGTTTGGGCAGGCCCGCCGGGCAGCCCATATCCGCGCTGACTTCGATCCAGCCCCCCTCGCCGTCGGCTACGGACAAACGCGGCGGGTACAGCGACAAGCCGCGCTGCGCTGCGCTCCAATTAGAAGTCGAATGCGCGTAATCGACCCAGCCGTAGCCGAGCAAGACCGGATGGGCGAATTCGGACAGGTCGCCCAAATTCAGCTCTAGCGCATAGTCTTCAGCATAGCCGTGTATATCGAGCCGATTGAACCCGTCGTACCACTCGTCGTCAATCTCCTGAAGCGTGGCCAACACATCCGCGCCCCGGTGATCTCGGGCCGCTACCGGCGGGCGCAGATTGCGCAGAGGATAGAGTTTAAACTCCGGGTAAGGAGGCTGGGAAAGCAGGCGCTCATTCGGATATACGTCTAACTCGGGCGGATGATCTACGGCGATAAGTTCGAGGGCATCGACGTAAATGATCTCCTCTAGCTGGTTAGTCAATTGCAAGACGTAGTGGCCGTCCTTGGGAGCCAGTGGCCCCAAGCGAACGTACTCGTCGGTATCGGGTTGGTAGTACTGGCCCGGGGCGGTCAAGTAGCCAATAATGGCCCCCCCTAAAATGTCGGTGACAAAGCGATAGCGCTCGCCGTCCCAAGCGTAGAGAATGGGACACGAAGTGCCCTTGCGGTCGAGTTCCGTCAACTCCAGCCGCTGTCCGGCCCCAGTCGCCAACTCGGTCTGGCGCACGCCGCCGGGCCAGAGGATGCGGATGAATTCGACCGAATCGCTCTGCGCCAAGCCGAAGTGGAGTACGCCCGCGTATCCCTCGCTGCGGATTTCGCGCTTCTGGAGGCGGTGGGTGGTTTTCACCTCCACCTTGGCCCCAACGCCGTCGCGATTGCTGTTAAGCCCTTGGGCGGCGATCTCGATCCAGTTCCCCCCCTCGCTTTGGTTGTGCAGCACCCGACCACCCGCCCAAATATCCACGCGGCCATCGCCGTTGAAGTCGGCCACGAGCACCGCCCCACCCGGCTCGTCGATCGCAGGTTGCGGATGGAACTGGCCACCGCCGTATGCGAGCGGTTGCAGTTGCTCATCTCCGCAGGCAAGCAGGTCGAGGTCGCCATCGTTGTCGAAGTCAGCGGGAAGCAGCGACCGCCCACTGGCCGTCGCCGCCTCGGCCCGGACGAAGGAGCGGCCAGCTTGGTTGATATGCGTTTCTACGGTGCCGTTGGTCGCTACCGCCAAGTCCATATAGCCGTCTTGGTTGAAATCCTCGACGGCCAAGCCCGCGCCCTGCACGGCACCCAAGCTCAAGGCGTCAGCGATCTCCGAGAACGTGCCGTCGCGATTGTTGGTTTGCACTTGCAGGCCCTCGGCCGAGAGCAGGACTATATCCACGTCGCGGTCATTGTCGAGGTCGGAGAACGCAGCGCGATCAGCCGCGACCGGACCGGCGGGTTGTCCCGTGGCGGCGAAACGGGCCTCTCCATCGTTGGCCAGCAGCGAGACGCTCGGGCCGAGCACTAGCAAATCGAGGTCGCCGTCGTGGTCGGCATCGCCCAGCGCGACACCAGTCGAGGCCACAGACAAGTCTTCTCCGGCAGCCCACTCGTCGTTGGCCGCTCGGTAGAGCAGGGTTCCACCTGCGCCGCTGAGGACCAAGTCGGCGGTCCCGTCGTTGTCGAGGTCGCCGGAGATCGCGCCGGTCGCCGCAAAGCCTGCGGGAACCGGCGGAGCAGTAAGCATTTCCGCTGTGCTGCCAGCGTACAGTTGCACACCCTCGGCCCCGGCCAAAACATCCGGCCGGCCATCCGCGTCAAAGTCGCCCAAAGCGGCAAAACGCACCGAGCCAGTCGCCGGACCAGTCGCCGCAAAGGCAAAAGGCCCGGCCACGTCGTCCTGACTCGGATCGCCGCCACCGGCGTCGGCAACGGCCTCGGCGTATTTGCCCTGTCCCTGATAGGACGAAGAAACGCCTTGGTGGCCAGCTTGGCTGAGTTGATTGAAGTGCTCCAAAGTGCTTTTCCACTCCTCCTCGCGCCCGAGCCGCCGATAGAGATTGGCCAACCCGTAATAGGCCGACACGTTGTAGGGATCGAGGCGGATGGCCTCCTTGAAGTCGGCAATGGCAGCTTCGCCCTCGTTTAGCTTGGCCCGCATTTGCCCCATGTAGTAGCGCACGTGGGGGTCGTCGTGGTCAACGGCGGCCACTTTTTGCAAAGCGGCGAGCGCTTTGTCGTGCTCCCGGCCTTGGGCATTGTAGATCAGGCCCAGCGCGTAGTTGGCGTGGAGCAGGTCGGGGTCGATGGCGATGGCGGTTTGTAGAGCCGTGGCGGCGCTGTCGTACTTGCCGAGGGCGTAGTACGCAATGCCTAAATTGGCCTGTGCGCTAGCGTAATCCGGGGCCAAGGCGAGGGCGCGGGCAAACTCTTCCCGGCCGCGCGTGTAGTTGTGCTGATCCATATAGACCACGCCCTGATTGTTGTGCCAGCGCGCCTTGGGGGGCCAAGCTGGCGTCTCCTCGGGCGGCTCTTGCTCACAGGCCGCTCCCAAGAGGGCCGCAACGATAGTCAGCAGAGCTTGGCGCACCTTGACGCTTGTACGGGGCATGGTTATATTTTTTCCTTTCATAGCGATCTATTTCGCGTGATTTTCGAGCGAGAGTAGCTCAGTTGGTAGAGCTCCACGTTGCCAACGTGGTTGTCGCGGGTTCGAGTCCCGTCTCTCGCTCCATTTTTTTGCTTCAATCTCCATTTCAATATAGCTAAAACCCCCATTGAGAAAAGCTGTCCCAGTCTTGCGTCGGGTCGAGTTTCGGGGAATCTACGCTCAATTTCCAGGGGGACCCGCCGGGCCGACAAAGCGCTGGCCAAGGCGGAACAAATCGCCTAGTGGGTTTTCGCGATCCTCCAAGGCGTCGGCTATAACTGGCCCAATGGAGCCGCCGAATTTAAAGCCGCGGCCAAGCCGAAAATGCCCGCTCCTACAATGCCGACGCGCATGACTACCAACGTTAGAGCTTCTCAGCGCGGCGCTCGCGGATTTGCAGTAGGGCCGGTAGCAGGGTGACAGACGTGAAAAAACAGGACCCCAAGCCCACCAGCGAGAGCACGCCTATCGACGTGAGCGCCGGGTGGATGGCTGGCACCAATCCCGAGAAGCCAACCATCGTCGTCAGCGACGTACCCAACAGCGCGAGCCCGGTCGTGCGCAACACCAGTCGCAGCGAGCCGCGGCCGACTTCTTGGTAGCGGTGAAAGATGTGGACGCTGTTGTCAATGCCCATGCCGATGATCGTTGGGAAGGCGACCATGTTGTAGAGATTGAGCTTGATATCAAACGCGTACATGAAACCTACGACCCACACCAAGGCGTTCAAAAGCGGCGTGAGCACCAGCAGGGTATCGACGAAACTCCGCAGGTCGATGAGCAACACTACCGCTACTACCGCGAGCGTGAGGATCACGGCGAGGGAGCTGTCTTCGAGCATGACCTTGAGCATCTCGGCGACGATGATGTGCGAGCTAGAGGCTATGTAGGTCTTGCCCGCCGGCGTTTCAATGCGGCTGATTTCCTCGGCAAAGCGGATGGCGTCTTTCCCGTCTTTGAGCTCGACTGCGGCGTTGATCGCCACAAAGTTGAGGATGTTGCCTGCCTTGTCCTTGAACGCATTGGTCAAGTCCGCAGGCAGATCGTAGAGCGTTAGCTTCTCCACATCGAGGTACGGGCGCAGCGAATCCAGCTTGGCCCGCTCGCTCTCGCTGAACAGGCCCTCTTCCCGGTCGAGCAAGGCGCGGATGTCGGCGATGAGCGCCAGCTTGGCGTCTTGGTCTTGCGGCAGCGCGGAGTACACGCTCTTGACGTTGAGGACCGTGGTGGAGTCGCCATTGGTAGCCTTGATAGCCTCGACCGTGCGAACCACCTCCATGGCCTCGTCGTAGCTTTCGGTCAGGACGATGGCCGGCGAGCGGCCTTCCTTCAGGCTCTGGGGCAAGCTGCCCTTGTTGATGTTGGGCGGCGGCGCGGGCTTGAGCTTGCTGAAGTCGTATTCAAATTCCAAATCGCCGAGGTGGTACAGCGAGTACCCAGTGATCACTGTGCCTATCAGCAAGGTAGCCCAAGGCTTTGGATAGCGACCAGTGCGCCACAGAACGCTGCGCTTGCGGATCGGGATAACCAACCGCAGGCGCTCGGCGAGGACGATGAAGGCCGGGCATATCGCGACCATGGCCACTAGCGAAAAGAGGATGCCGGTGCCCACGATAAAGCCGAACTCCGAGAACCCCTTAAAATCCGTCAACAACAGCGAATAGAAGGCGATCGAGGTAGTGACCGCCGTCGTCGTTAGGGCCTTGCCCGTGTGCCGGACGGTCACGGTCAGGGCCTGTTCGATGTCCATGCCTCGGCGGTGGGCCTCGCGGTAGCGGGCGAAGATGTGGATGCCAAAGTCGATGCCCAGCCCAAAGAGGATGGCGAACAGCCCCACGGTGATCATGTTGAGGCTGCCGATGGCCAAGTAGGTGACGCCAAACGTCCAAGTCAGGCTCATCAGCAACGGCAAGGTGATGAAGAGCGAGCCAACTACTTGGCGGAAGAACAGAGTGATGAGCAGCAGCACGCCGACGATGCTGTACAAGGCCGTTGACTTGAGGTCTCGGATAATAATCGTGAATTGGTTGGCGCTGTTTTGGAAACTGCCCTTGTACACGCATTCGATACTCGGGTGAAAGCGCTCCGGGCCAATGGCGGCAATGGTCTGATCGAGATGGTCGATTAGAGCCTGTGAAAAGGCGACGTCCGTGGTAAGCCCGGCCGGATAGAGCCGGAGGATGAAGCCGTTGCCCTCCTGCGTGATGAAGTACTGGCGATATTGCTCTGGAACCTCCGCGCCATCCTGCTGGTACTTGGCCTCGATATCCGCAAAGTCGAGCACCTGCTCTTCCTCGTCGTCAAAGGCAAAGTAAAGCGGCGACTGCTTGAGCTTTTGCAGCTCTACGTGCTCGTCGAGGCGGCGGTTGATTTCTTGTAGGTCCTCTAAGTCCATGTAGAGGAGCTGGTTTTTTTCGAGCAGATCCTTTTTGCTGTCGTGGAGACTCACCGAACTAATCAGCGGACTGTGTTCGAGCGAATCGGCCAAAACCAGCATGAAGGAAGCGGCCGCGTCCAAGTCGTCGCTGGTAATGACGACCATCAGCGGGCCGATGCCACCGATGCGGTCCTTGATGCGGTTGAGTTCGCGGACGCTGACGTAGTCGTCGGACAGCAGGTCGGCGAAGTCGGTCTTGATGTTTTGAGCCAGCTTGGCGGCAAAAAACCCGGCAAATATCGACAGTATAGTGGCCAGCGCAATTATGCCGATGTAGTGGTGGTAGATGTAGCGAACCAGGCGCTGGTGGCTTATGGGCATGGCGGAGGGTTAATCCTCGGTTGCACCGCCTGAAGGCGGCGAGAGAACCGTTTCGCGCAGGCGGGCCAACTGCTTGTCGAGCTGAACGATCAGCTTCTCGTAGCCATTTTTCTCAATGTAGCGGGCATAGCGCCGCCTGTTGCCCTCGGCCGTGCTGACGCCGTCGATGACCAAGTCGTATATCCGCCACACGCCCTCCACCCGATGGAGCTTGTATTCGATGGCTATTTCCTCATCCCGCACGGGTGCCAGCGCTTGGACGACAGCCGCGTCTTTTTGCACCTCGGCCGACTCGTAGCGGATCTCGCCCTCGCGGTAGTAGCGGGAGAAGCTATCGAAATTCTGCTCGCGGATGATGCTGCTGAAGGTCTCGACGAAGTGCTCACGCTCGGCCGGGGAGCGTTCTTCCCAGTGATCTCCCAAGGCGAGGCGGCTCAATTCCCGGAAGTCAAAGGCCGCATTGATGTGCTGCTTGATCTCTTCCCGCACGACCGGAGGCAGCGAGTCAGCCGGTGCCTCGGCGAGGACGGCCTGCACCTCGGCGTCGTGGCTTTTGAGGAAGGCAATGGGATCGTCGTCCTCTGCAGTCGCGCCGACCGCGGTGGCGCAGAGGGCGACCCACACACCGCGCCATACGGCTCGACTGAGCTCGCCGAAGTCCATTTTCATTGTGAATTCTCCTCTGAGTACGCGCCGTTGGGGGCGGGGAGTCCGCCGCAGTGATTGACAACGCGCCCGCCGTCAAAAGCCTCGCGCGTCCACACGCGCAAATCTGCGTAGTACGCCTCAGCATACGAACGAGTCGAGTTGGCGTCTGTGAGCAGGCCCAAGCCGATGGTGCGCTTGGCCGGCCGGCCACCTAACTTTTCCCGATGGTGCTTTTCCAAGTCAACAACCTCAAAAGTCCATTTATCTAAGTTGGTCGCGCCGCTTTCGACGACGAAGAACCAAGGCCGGAATATCTTGTCGCGCCGGCCCACCGTGCCTTCGGGCAAGCTCGTACTCCACACGTATTTGAGCTGTTTGGGAACCCCCAGCCAATTCTTGGAGAATATAACGTACAAACCAGCCGCGCTGTCGTTGGCGTCGTCGAGAAATTCGTTGCCCCCCTGCGGCAAGGCTGCGGCGCGCCAGCACCAAGTCATAATCGGGTACTGGCGCGGATTCCAGTGGACGAATTTCCCCAAGATGACCGAATGGCTCGAATCGCGCGCCGCCATGTAGCGCCGGGAACGCCCCTCTACGCGGTAGAGCACGGGTTTGAGTCGGTCCTTTTTCTTCCACGGCCCCCACTCCATCGGCTGCGACCCATCCCAAGTAGCGGCAAAGTCCTCGAGGACGACGTACTCGCGCTCGGCGAGCTGAGCCTCCAGCACCGGCGGCGAATGGCTGTTGTCGATCAGCAATTGGTAGCGACGCCTATAGTGGCTGGAGACGGGCCGGCCATCGATCTTCAGCTCGGCGATTTTCCAAGTTCCGTCTGCAAAAATCAAGTCGGCCTCCACGCCGCGCGAGCGCGTGGCCAATAACGCGCTAAGCTGCGCCCGGCCCCGCTGGCCATTCACTTCGAGACTATCCAAGCGCAAGCCGCGCAAGTCCTCAGCAGCAAGCTGGGCTGCCAAGTCAGCGCTGAGGCGATCCTGATAGGCCCTAACCAGTCGGCTGCGATAGTGCTCGACGAGGTGGGTAAAACGCGGGCTGGATAGCAGGTCTTGGTAGTCGTCCAGCGACTTTTCGAGATAGTCGCCAAACGTCGCCGCGGCAAACTCGTCCACGGCCAAGTGCTCGCTCACTAGGCGGTCGGCCCCGTCGATGCGCTCGCGGTTGGGAGCCTCTAGCAGTGCGTTCAGCCGCGCCACAGCCGCCGTCGCCCAAGCCTCGTCGGCCCTGCCATCGCCTAGGCTGGCCAAAGTCAACAACAGGCCCGCGCTAAGGAGTCGCATCGCGTCGGATCAGTTCGAGACCGCCCGTGGCCTTTTCGAGACGGGCGACGCTGAGGTTGAAGTCGTACAGGGCTTCGCCGTAGGCTTGTTCGCGGCGGGCCCAAGTCTCAAAGGCGGCGATCAAGTCGCCGATGGTTTGCGGGTCGAACTCAAAATCGTCGCGGGCCTCCCGCAGCCACTGCCGGGCCAATCGCCGGCTCTGGCGCGCGTCTTGCAGATCGCGGTCGGCGCGGCGATAGTCCAAATAGGCGCGGTGGACGTCTAAGCGGATTCCTTCCTGCGTGCTCGGAACGCGCACTTCAAGCGCGCGATATTCAGCGCGTGCCCTATCTACATCCGCTGCCAACAAGTGCCATTCCAACGATTGCCGCACTCCGATGAAGACGCCGCCGTTAAAAAAGTTGAACTCATCTTTGACGAATGGGTTCCGCTGGTCGGTGCGCCCAGGAGCCACGGCATAGCGCAAACCACCGCCGACAAACACTTGGGGCAAGTACGCCGCGCGAGCGGCTTGTGTGAGGGCCTGTTGGGCGGCGAGACCTGCCTGCAGCTTGCGCCATTCTGGCCGCAGGTCGAGGGATCGCGCAACCAATTCGTCTAAGGGCGGGACCGAGGTCGCCACCGGCGCGAGTCGCTCGACCTGGAGCAGGAGCGGCGCATCCCTAGGCAGGCTCGTGCGCCAAGCCAGCGCCGCCCGCGCCAAGGCCAATTGGTCGCCAACCTCGCGCTGCTGCGCGGCCAAGTCGAGCTGGGCCAGCCGCAGCTTGTAGCGGTCGGACGACGAGAGCGCGGGATCGTCATCCAGTTTCTCAGCCCTGCTAGCCAACTCATCGCTCACGCGCTGCGCCAAGTCGTCTAGGTCTTGTGCCAACAGCAGTCCGTAGTACAGCTCCTTGACGTCAAAGGCCACGTCCAACCGAGTCTGCGACAAATCGGACTGCTCCACATCGACTCCTCGGGTCGCGGCCTCGTTTAAGTGGCGGGCGAGGCTGATGGGATAGAGCGGCTGCACAAATTGCAGTTCGGCGCGCGCAAAAGGCCCCAAGGATCGGAACCCCGTGGTGTCAGAGGGCGGGTTGAACACGCTGCCCATAGCATCTGGGACTAGGCCGCTTTCGCTGTCAATGCGCAGGCGGGGGAGGATTTTAGCGGCCGTAGCTTGGCGGCGGCGAGCGTCCGCCGACTCGACCTTCCAACGGCCGCTCGCAACCTCGCCATCGTGCTCCCAAGCGCGGTCGATAAGCTCAGTCAGCGTCCAGCGCTTGTCGGGCATTTGGGCGCGGGCCGGGAGGGCGGGCAAGCACATGGCGAGACCCCAAATCCCTAGCCATAAGGGAGCGCAAATTTGCATGCCAGTGGGAAAACTCAGCAGCGGAAGAGGCGGAATTCGCGGTGGTAGCGCGGGTCCGTCATTTTTATAAGTTGTTAAAAATAGTTAAGTTAATATACAGACTGAGCGATTTATCGTCAATCTAAACGCCCGTCTGCTTCTTGGATTATACAACACCCGCACCCTATGTTTTATGCACCTATGTTTTTCCTAAAATGCACAAATAGGCGGGCGCCATGCAGCCGAATTTAGTCGTCCGGGAGGCCGCGTCCTCTTGCAATAGCGCCCCCCGACCACCGCCTCACGCCTGTTCCACCTCGAAGGCGACCACGTTGCGCGTCTCCCGACTGAATTCCACCCCAATTAGGTATATCGCCGCGCCCCGACCGCGATACTTGGCCGCGTAGTCCCGCGCCTTCAACTGCCTGATCGCTGCCCCCTCCGACGCTCGCTCCACCACCTTGAACTCAAACAGGTACACCTGCCCATTGAACTCCACCGCCATGTCCAAGCGACCGGCACTGCTGTCCTCCACCGTAATTGCCAACCCCAGCGACGCGAAATAAGAGTAAAACACGCTGGCGTAATAGCCCTCGTAGCTTGCAATCTCGTTGTTCGTGTGCCATTCATACGGAATGCTGGCAAAGAATGCCTTGAATAGCGTCTCCAAACCATCGAAATCGTTGACCAGCAACAGATCGTACAACCGAGCACTGTGCTCGGCCTGACGCGCGAGATTGCCCGTCAGGAGGTTCAACAAGCTCTCGTTCAAGCTTTGTTGTACCTCCCGGTTGGGGTAGCCGAGCCGATAGTACATTCGCCCGCCGCGCAACTCGGTCCGGCGAATGGTCAGATAGCCGGTCTGGAACAGCAACGCCTCGGTCGCAATGTGGTCCACGTCAAACGCCGACAGCAACTCCTCGCTGCCGAGCATGTCGTCCAAGGCAAGGGAATTGACTCCGCGCTCCAACAGGGTCTCGAGCAGAAACGTCGGCGTACCTGTCTCGAACCAGTAAGCAGCAAAGGCGCGGCGACGAAACAGCAGCAGGACATCAAACGGATTGTACACCGCCTCTTCGCCCAGCCAGTTGTAGCCGTTGTACCACGTGCGTATTTCATCCCGGTCCAGCCCAAGAAGTTCCGGGGCAAATACCGCGTCCAAGTCCGCCTCGGTATAGCCGCAAATGGCCGAGTAGTGCGGGTCCAAGGTGATGTCGATGAGATTGTTGAGGCCGGAGAACAGGCTGACTTTGGAGAACTTGCTCACGCCGGTGAGAAAAGTAAACGCGATGTGTGCGTCGTCAAACTTGATCGTCGAATACAGCCCACGCAGATAGTCGCGGTTGGCGCGCGCTACCTCCGGCACCTCCAGCGCGTCTAAAATCGGTTTGTCGTACTCGTCAATTAGCACCGCTACCCGCTGGCCGGTGCGCTCGTGCAACGCTTCTATCAGATGGCTAAAGCGCGCCGGTGCCCCAGTGTAGTCCGAACCAACGCCCGCCCGCCTTTCGATAGCGTCCAGTTGCGCCATCACGTCCTCGTGTAGTTGGCCCGGCTCCTTAAAGTTCCCCCGGCTAAAGTCGAGCCGCAGCACCGGATAATGCACCGACCAGTCCCACCGCTTGTGGATGGCCAGCCCCTCGAACAACGGCTCGTCGCCTTCGAACAGCTCCTTTAGGGTATCGAGAAAAAGGCTCTTGCCAAAGCGGCGAGGACGCGACAGGAAGTAGTAAGTGCCCTCGTCAACCAACCGCGCTATGTAGGCGGTCTTATCGACGTAGTAGCAGTTCTCCTCGCGGATTTTGCGGAAGGTCTGAATGCCGATGGGCAGTTTGCGCTTGGCTGTCCGGGACGAATCGGGTTCCATCTGTATCATGAGGCTCGCTCCACAGTCTGGCCGCCCGGGGCAAGGATGAGACTTACAATAAAGGAGCCGCTGATTTAATCGAACCACTCTTCAGACCCTGTGCGTAGAGTCAGTAAATCAGTCGGGGGAACTGACTGAGCCGACGCATAGCCGTAGGCTTTAGAAGCTGTTGAGTTAAAAGCTATAGGGTAGCTGGTGGTGGAGTATTACAACATTGCTCAAGGAATTTTGATGCCGACTGTGAGCGCAAGATCTGAGCCTGAGCTTGACCGGACTTCAGCAAATAGTAATTCGTTGATAGTCATTCCAGCACCTACGGTAAAGTTTAGCCTGGTATCTGACACCCCCGAAGATGTACGACCAACCGAAACCGAATGCCGTGCCAAGCCCACACCACCCAAAAAGTGCCATTTCTTATACTTAATACAACATCACGGCGTTGACACCTATAGTCCGGTACGTGTACGTGATATCGGAACCGAGGATGTCTTCTGAGGATTGATCAAATAGACCCTCTACCAACCCTAAAAAGTCCATATAATTCCAATTCGGCATAGCGAACCCGACGTTAGCAACCCATCCAGTTCCGGGATCAAGAATCAACCCTCCACTAAGCCTAAGTTTACCAACGCCACTGCTCTGTCCTTTAGCGGTATTCATGCTAGCTGCTGGACCAGTGCTCTTACTCGCTTCCTCTTGGAGTATGGTAGCAATTTGATCCTCCTGAAAAGTGGAGAGACTGCCATCTCTTGTCTGCACAATCAGGAACTCGTCCGTCTTCTCAACGACTTTTCCGCGCACAATCCGGCCGTCTTTCAAGTAAATGACATCTATCATTTCTTGGGGTGAAACGGTATCTCCACCAGCAGCCTGTGCAAAAATTTGTGAAGACACGACCAAAGCCATCAGACATGCGAAAAAAATTAAACGTGACATAAGTCTTCTCCTTAGCTCGATTTTAGCCATTCGCGTTCCGGCACCTTCCGGTACGCGAGCTCGATCACGCCGGACGGATAGAGCCGAACTTGGAACACGTTCGGGCCGGCTGGCTCGTAGTGATGGTTCCTGGGTATTATCCGAACCGCATCCCAGGTGATCGCGACCCTCGTCGGCGAGGAGTCGACCGAGATGGCGACTTCCTCGTAGAGGGCCCACAACACCGCGATCATCGCCTCCAGCCCCGCCGCCGAACGGGAATCCACCGCCGCCGCGACCGCCCGCATCGTTCCACTCGCCTATACACTTCTCTTTAGAAGTGTATAGGCTTCAAGATATGCTCTGAAAGAAAGTGATGTCAACCAGAAAAAATACCGCAAAAGTCCACCTTCTTACTCAAAAGTCGACTTTCTTCGATAAATGCTAGGAGACACACCATATAATCGTTTGAATGCTCCGCTTAAACGCGACGTTGTACGAAAACCACACCTAGCCGCAATTTTAGCGATTGATGCGTTTGGCATTTCCTTGAGTAAAACCATCGCATTTCTACAACGAATCTCTCTCAGTGCTTGGCGAAACGTCTTGTTCAAATTGCGGAGCATCGCATGAATGATGTAGGATTGCTATATGTTTTCCCTAAAATGCGCGAATAGGCAGGCACCATGCAGCCAACTTTAGTCATCCGGGAAGCCTGCGAACACAACCTGCGCGCCGTCTCCTTGGACCTGCCCCACGAATCCCTCGTGGCCGTCAGCGGCCCGTCCGGGTCGGGCAAAACCTCCCTCGTATTGGACACGATCTACGCCGAGGCGCGCCGGCGCTTTCTCGCGGCACTGGATCAAGGAGGTAGCTGGCGCACATTGCGCGTGCCCAAGGCCAGCCGCATCGACGGCCTAGCCCCCGCCCTCGCGCTAGCCGGAGGGGCCGGTCGCCAGAGTCCGCGGGCCACGGTGGCGACCCTGTCTGGTCTGTACGACCTGTTGCGCTTGCTCTTCGCCCGCGTCGGCCAGCCTGGCTGTCTCCACTGCGGCGGGCAGGTGCAGACGCATCGCTTTGAGGAAGCAAACGAAGCGGCTGCAAGTATGCCAGAGGGCACTCGCCTGATGATTCTCGCGCCGCGGCGACGGCGGGAGGACGAGACGCCCGAGCAGGTTCTCGCCGCGATTGATCGCGCCGGCTACCGCCATGTCCGCCTCGACGGACAAGACCTGCTGTTAGAGGACATCGCGCCCGAACGCGTCGCCCGCGCCCTGCACCTTTCTGTGGTCGTCGATCGCCTCATCGTCAAAAAGGGCATCGCGCGCCGCTTGCAAGGGTCGCTACAAGCGGCCTTGGAAGCGGGCGACGGCCAAGTGGTGCTTTCCACCCCAGACGCAGGCAGCGACCTAGTCTTTGCCGTGCGGCCAGCGTGCTCGGCCTGTGGCGCACCCTTCCCGCCCCTAGAACCCGCGCTGTTTTCCTTTAACAGCACAGTCGGAGCCTGCGCGACGTGCCGGGGTCTCGGAGTGCAGAGCGGCTTGAGCAGCGAGCAGGTCTTCGCCAGTGGACGAGCCACACTCGAAGGAGCCTTGGGTCCCCTGTGGCACGACTTTGGGCACGGCGATTTGCGCGACCGCCTGCAAACCTTCTGTCGGCGGCACCAAGTCGATCCCGAACAGCCCGTGGGCGACTGGCCGGATCAGGCAGTCGAACGACTGTGGCACGGCGAGGGCCGGCGGAAACGATTTATCGGACTAGCGCGCTGGCTAGAGCGCATTAGCGCCAAAGCCGAAGGCGAGGAACTGGCTTGGCTGGAGGAACGCCTCGACGACGCGCCGTGCCCTAGCTGCGGCGGGGCGCGCTTGCGGCCCGAATCCCTCGCAGTGGAATTGGGCGGGGCCTCGATTGCCGCAGTCGGCGAGTGCGCGGTTGTCGCAGCGACCGAGTGGCTCAGCAACCTCGATTTTCCCGCGACTACGGCTCCCGTCGGCGAGGCCATCCGCGGCCAGATCAGCCGCCGTCTGAACCTATTGCAAGAGCTAGGACTGGAGTACCTGCAACTGAACCGCCGCGCCGACACCCTGTCGAGCGGAGAGTTTCAGCGGCTGCGCCTCGGGTCTGCCCTATCGTCGGGTACCACGCAGATGCTCTACGTGCTCGACGAACCCAGCGCCGGTTTGCACGCGCGCGACGCCACCCAACTCCTAGACGCGCTCAGAACACTGCGCGACGCCGGGAACTCCGTGTTCCTAATCGAACACGACTCGGCGCTCTTGCGCGGGGCCGACTGGCTGGTCGATATGGGGCCGGGCGCGGGGACCGCCGGCGGGCAGGTCGTAGCCGAGGGCACGCCGAGCGAGGTAGCGGCGGCCGAGTCTTTGACCGGGCGCTATCTGCGCGGTGCGCTGCAATTGCCGCGTACCCAAGCGCGCCAGCCACAGGGCTGGTTGGTCCTATCCGGTGCCTGCGGCCACAACTTGCGCCAACTTGAGGTAAAATGGCCGTTGGGAACTTTGACCTGCGTGACCGGGGTTTCCGGATCGGGCAAAAGTTCGCTGGTCAGCCACACCCTGTATCCGCTCTTGGCGGCCAAACTGCACGGTGCCCAGCGGCGTCCCCTGCCCTATAGCGCTTGCACTGGCATCGAGCAGGTGGAGCGCATCGTCGCAGTTGATCAGCACCCCATCGGCCGCACCCCGCGCTCGAATGCCGCGACCTACACGGGGTTGCTAGCGCCGATTCGCCGCCTATTTGCCGACCTGCCCGAAGCCCGCCTGCGGGGCTACCGGCCCGGGCACTTCAGTTTCAACGCCCCGGAGGGAGCCTGCGACCTGTGCAAGGGCCGGGGAGTACACAGCACGCGCCGGGGCGCATTCGACGACCTCGAAGTCGTCTGCCCCTCTTGCAGCGGACGGCGCTACCGCGCCGAGGTCTTGGACGTGCGATTCCACCAGTATCACATCGCCGAAGTGTTGGAGATGAGCGTGGCCGCGGCGAGCGCGCTCTTTGCGGCCGTGCCCCAAGTCGCGCAGCGGCTAGAGACCCTCGCGGAAGTGGGCTTGGGCTACTTGCACCTCGGCCAGCCAGCGACCAGTTTTTCCGGCGGCGAAGCGCAGCGAGTTAAGCTGGCAGCCGAACTGGGACGCTCGCGTCAAGACCACGCGCTCTACATCCTCGACGAGCCGACTGTAGGCTTGCACTTGGAGGATGTGCGCTTGCTGCTGGCGCTGTTGCAGCGCTTAGTTGACGAAGGCAATACCGTAGTGGTGGTTGAACATCACATCGAATTCATCGCGGCCGCCGACTGGGTCATCGACTTGGGGCCAGAAGGCGGAGAAGCTGGCGGGGCAATCACCGCTTGCGGCCGCCCCGAGGAAGTGGCCGACGCGGCCGGCTCCCACACGGGCGCGTACTTGCAGAAATTGTTTGCCGCCCAGTAGGGGCGACCGATCGGTCGCCCCTAACCGAGGAGACTTTCATTGGACTTACAAAAGATACAAGCCTACATGCAGCAAGAAGGGATCGGCGCTTGGTTAGTGTACGATTTTCGCGGCGGCAATCCGGTCTTGTGGCAGTTGCTGGGCCAGCGGCGGCATACTACCCGGCGCGTCTTCCTCATCGTACCAGCGGCGGGTGCGCCGCGCTTACTCGGCTCGGCGGTCGAGCCGGAGGCCCTCGCCGGACTGGGCATAGATATCGCCCATTACGCTAGCTGGGAACAACTACATGCCCTGTTGCGCGATGCAGTCGAGGGTCTGCCGCAGGTAGCAATGGAGTACTGGCCCGGAGGAAAGCTGCCCACGGTGTCCTGGGTCGATGGCGGCACCTTGGAGTTAGTGCGCTCCCTCGGCCCCGAGGTGGTGTCTTCGGCCGATCTGTGCCAAGTCGCCTTGGCCACCTGGAGTGCGGACGCGCTCGCCTCGCATCGCGACGCCTGCCGCCAAGTAGCCGAAGTCAAAGACGCGGCCTTTGAGTACATCCGCAACCACCTCCACACCGGCCTCACCGAATTCGACGTCCAAGCCTTCATCGTCGCCGAACTAGAGCAGCGCGGCCTCGACATTGGGCATCCGCCGATCGTCGGCGTCAATCGCAACAGCGGCAATCCGCACTACGAGCCACGCGCGGACACCGCGGCCCCCATCGAGCCAGGCGCTTGGATCCTCATCGACCTGTGGGCGCGCCACCCCGGCGAGCAGCACGTGTTTGGCGACATGACTTGGGTCTCCTTTGCCGGGTCGTGCGTGCCCGCAGCCCACGCCGAGGTCTTTGCCGCAGTGCGCGAAGCACGCGATCAAGTGCTGGCGCGGCTCGACGCCGCATGGCACGCCGACGAAGTACTGCAGGGTTGGCAGCTCGACCGCGTGGCGCGCCAAGTCCTGACAACGCACGGCTTGGGCGAGCAGTTCGTCCACCGCACGGGACACAGCCTCGGCCCAGGACCGAGCATCCACGCCCTCGGCGTAAACCTCGACGACTTGGAGACCCACGACGCGCGGTCGATTCTACCGGGCACGGGCTTTTCCGTCGAGCCGGGCGCGTATCTGCCGGAATTCGGCGTGCGACTCGAAGTCAATGTGTACGTGGATCCAGAGACCGGGCCAGAAGTTACAACCCCCATCCAAAACGACGTCGTCTTACTTTGAGCCTCGCAATCGTCCTCGTCAGCGGTGGGCTCGACTCCTGCGTCACCGCCGCCATTGCCGCCCGCCGCGGCCCCTTGGCCTTTCTCCACTTGCGCTATCGCCAGCGCACCGAGGAACGCGAATCTATGGCGTTCTCCGCCCTCGCGGATCATTTCCAAGTGGAGACCCGCCTCGTAGTAGATGTCGATTACATGCGCCAGATCGGCGGCTCCAGCTTGGTCGATGCGACCCAACCCATTCCCGAAGATGACGCCACAGCCGACCTGCCCACGACCTACGTTCCCTTCCGCAACGCCAACCTACTCGGCGTGGCCGTGGCCTGGGCCGAGGTCATCGGCGCAACCGACATCTACATCGGCGCTCACGAAGCCGAGAGCCACTACCCAGACTGCCGACGAGAGTTTTTCACCGCCTACGAGCGCATGGTCGCCGCTGGAACCGGCCCCCAAACCCAAATCCACATCCAGACCCCACTCATCGACTGGGACAAAGCCGCCATCGTCCGCTGCGGCCTAGCGCTCACCGCCCCCCTGCACCTGACCTGGTCCTGCTATCAGCACGAAGATATCGCCTGTGGCCACTGCACAAGTTGCCGCATGCGCTTGGCGGGCTTTCGCCGGGCCGGTGCCAGCGACCCCTTACCCTATGCCAGTGATTAGTGGCCAGTGGCCAGTCCCCTACCCAAGGCCCGCCCCTTTGTTCCACTCACCATCCACCAAGGAGCTAACCCATGCTAATCGGCTACGTCAGCGACGAACGCTACATCGCCCTGCACGACGTGCAGTTCGAAATCGCCAACGAAAACCTGCACATCGAAACCCGCTCGCGGGCCACCGGCGAGGTCTTTGCCGACATCCCGCCCGGCCCCTACACCGTGACCTTGCAAAAAGACGGTTTCGGCCCCAAGCGCGGGCTGGTCAACATCCACCCCGAGCGGCCGCACCACTTCCGCTTGCTCGCGCATCAGTTGCTCGGCTATGCCTGGCCCAAGTGGGTTCAAGCAGGCGAGCAATCCGAGTTCCGCGTCCACTCGCTCGAAGCCTTCCGCCTCGATTTGTGGCGCTACGGCTGGCAAAAAGAACACATCCGCCCACTCGGCTGGTTCGACGAGCACGGGCCGCGCGCCACCATGCAAATCACCCCGGACGGCGACTACACTCAGACCGGGGTAATGTGGAACAAGTTTGGCTACACTAGCCCCTCTCACAAACAGTTCGTCACCGCGCCGGAACGTTCTGGCCTCTACTACTTCCACGCCAAAGGCGAATCCGGCGCGTTCTTTTCTTTCCCTTGGATCGTCGCTCCAGCCGCCCCCAGCGCGGACATTGCCGTCCTCGCTGCCAACATCAACTGGAACGCGTACAACAACTTTGGCGGACGCTCCAACTACATCCACCCCGACTGCTTCCCGCCCACACCGACGATCAATGCCCGCTTAGAACTCAAGCGCTACACCGACCCCGAGCACATCAACTACGACGCCGAGGACTACGCTCCCCTCTCCTTCGACCGGCCCGAGCCGATCAACCACATTCCCGAGGATGTCGAGATCACCGACCCCATCGCGGGACGCGCGGCCTCTCACGTGGCCCCAGCCGAGTGGCGCTTCCTCGGCTGGCTAGAGCGCGAGGGTTATGCTTACGACCTGTACGCCGAGACCCAATTTCACTTTGACCAACTCGACCTCGACCAGTACAAAATCCTCATCACCACCACCCATCCCGAGTACTGGTCGCGCAAAATGTACTACGACGTCAAGGCGTGGGTGCGCGAGCGCGGCGGCAAATTCATGTACTTGGGCGGCAACGGCCTCAACTGCGAGGTGGAGTTGCTCGACGAGCAGACGATGAAGGTCAAAAACGGCGACGGGCGCGTCCAGCGGGCCGAGGGCCACGAGAGCCGCTTTCACCAGTACAACGAGTCTGAGGCCAACCTGCTTGGCGTGGTCTTTACCCATCCGGGCATTATGACGGCCGCACCGTACCAAGTCCTCGCCGCCGACCACTGGATTTTTGCCAACACGGGCGTCAAAAACGGCGATATCTTCGGCGAGGCCAGCCTACACGAGCGGATCCCCGGCGGCGCCTCCGGCCACGAGACCGACAAAACCTCGCCCTTTTCGCCTCCCGGCACCGAAATCGTCGCTCGCGGCCTCAACCCCGACCAAGGCGGTGCGGAAATCGTCCACTACGAAACGGCCAGCGGCGGCGCAGTTTTCTCCGTCGGCTCCATCACCTATCCAGCCTCAATTCTCGTAGATGAGACCGTTTCGCGCATCACCGCAAACGTCATCGAGCGCTTTGGCGCAGCATAGCCAAAGCACCCGTTTGGGCTTATTCTAAATGATTTAACTGACGTTATATGCACGGGCATCGAGGCAATAGATGCTTCGACTCCGCTTCGCTGCGCTTAGCATGACAAAAAAAGAACGCGTCAGCACCTGTCATGCTGAGCGCAGCGAAGCATCTAATACCCAAGAAGCCTCCTGTACGTAACATCAGTGATTTAACCGCCCCTACAGTACAGGAATCCCAATGACGACTAACACCGACCTAAATTGGATCGCCAACTACATCTGGGGCATCGCCGACGATGTCCTGCGCGACCTGTACGTGCGCGGCAAGTACCGCGACGTGATCCTGCCGATGACCGTGCTGCGCCGGCTCGACGCGGTGCTGGAGGACAGCAAGCAGGCGGTCCTCGATATGAAGGACACCCTCAACAACGTCGGCGTCATCAAGCAGGACGCCACCCTGCGGCAGATCGCGGGACAAACCTTCTACAATACCTCCAAGTTCACCCTGAGCGACCTGCGTACCCGCGCCAATCGCCAGCAACTCGAAGCTGACTTCCGGGCTTGGCTCGACGGGTTCTCGCCCAGTGTCCAGGACATCCTCGAAAACTTCGAGTTCCGCAACCAAGTCTCGCGGCTTTCGAGGGCCGACGCCTTGGGCACGCTGATCGAGAAACTAAAACGACCCTCGCCTGTAAGGCGAGGGGTTTGGCTTAGGGGTCGATTTGAAATCGACTATCGTCTTGCACCGGCTCGCCTTCCTGCTCGTCAATATACTGCTGGATCAGTTCGTCGGTCAGGTTGCCCGAACTGACCGCCCAATACCCGCGGGCCCAAAAGTGCCGACCCCAAAACTGTTTACGCCAGTGCGGAAACTCCGCCAATAACAGCCGGGAACTGATCCCCTTGAGCCACTGCACGATCTTGCTGACCGACTACGTCGGACGATAGGCGATGCACATATGCACATGATCACTACTAACCTTGCCGGTAATAAGATCCAGTTCATGCTCTAAGCTCTACTTTATCCATTCGGGTAGCGTAACAGACGGTGTGTATCAAACGGTTAAATAGGGTACGTGGTATTTTTACCATATCGTCTTGCGGTTGGGTGGTTGAAAAAGTCGCCCAAATTTGTTTTCGGACCCCCGCCAACGCATCGGTTGTAGTTTGTGATTATCTCAGTCCAACCGGACAAAGCCGCATGAGTTCCAGTGAGGAATAGAGATGATCGGCGATCCCGGCGGCCATCGCCGGCGTTCTCTGTTGCCATCGGCCTTCTTCCGTTTGCCGTCGCAAAGACCGGTGCGGATGATGAAAATTGTAGCGCACCGCGCCAATCCAACTGAGGGCATCATGCCGATCGGTCCGACGCGAAAAGCGCAGGGTTTTGCGCGCTTTGCGTGCGTTGCGCATCCGATCGGTCAGGTTGAACCGCTCGATGGCGCTGGTATTGGCTTTCGTCCAGCCCAAGTCGGCCACCACTTGGGCCAATTTGCCCTGGCCAAAAATCGGGCGGATTTCCACCTGTTGAACTCGCCCCCCTTGCCGATGTTTGACAATCTGGGCATACACCAAGCCTTGGGGGATCCGCACCACCGGGTCCGGGGGTCGGCCGCGGGGCCTCCGACGCGGCACAGGATAGGCCCGACCAAAGGTAGCTACAATCGCTTCGCGATAGGTCGGTTCGCCATCGGTAAACAGTGCCGGCAGTCCCGCATCGGAGGCCAGCCGCTCGGCCGCGTCGGCCACCACTTGGTCAATCGTGTCGGCCGTACGGTGCCCCGGCACCAGCGATACCAGCAGTTTGCTGTGCGGATCCAAGCTGTTGGCATCCCAGTAATCCCCGGTTTGACTCCGGTCGTCTTGGGCGGTCACATGCCGTTGTTTTTTCGCCACATACGACCATTTCTCATCAAACTGAAGGGCCACTGGCTGCACGTCGCGAACCAGCCGATCATGCAGTTGATAGCTGATCCGGCCCCCCACCCGAACCAGCCGACCCACCGCATCCTTGGACACCCCCACCAAGCGCACCGTGGCATTCAAACCACAGCTACTATCCAGATGCTCCAGCACCGAGACGGCTTGCGCTTCGCCGATTTTGCAGTTAAACAACGCCGTGCCTTTCCGCTCGCTGAATTCCTCGCCGCAGCACCCACAGCGCAGATAGCGAATCCGGTCTGCTCCATAGACCTTGCGCACCCTCAGATTGGATTGGCCGCGTTGGCCGTAGGTCTTGCATTGGGCATTGAGACAACACAAATTCTCCAACGCTGGTCTTGGCTCTTTCATCTTTATCCCTCCTTACTTGGTGGTTGGGAGAGATAAATAAAGAGCACAAGGCCAGCGCTTGCTTTAACTGGTAGGAGATAATCTCACCTTACGACCTAGCGTTGAAGTTCGGTCAGTATTTCAAAGTCATTAGTTTCGCTAGTATATCCTTTAGCGGTCTCTATCATTTCTTTCTGTACGACCTCTATATCAAAATGCTCGGCCTCATATTCTGAGTATCCTCGATAAAGACTCGAAGACACTTTCTCATAATGCTCTGGTTCTCCACGATAGATGTAGTCGCCGTCGGCTGATTTTTCCGCGATCTCTTGGATTTTTTCTAAAACCCTACTTAACTGGCCGTTTTGAGAAAGCTGCGCCTTGGCAGCCTCACGTCGTTTGTCACGCGCCTTTGTCCCACGATTAATCTCGCTCGGCCCTCGTGCGCTTTCTTTTATATGCTTTTGATAATCAAATTCTGGCTCTTGTGTAGTATTCATCAAACCATCTTAACGTCTCGGAGCGCCCGAACCCTGTCAAGCAGCACACTTCGCCAATCTACACCGCCACCTTCGTCTCCGTATCCCCCGCTGCCAGCGCATTCATATACACCAGCGTCATATCGCTGGTGCGGTATTTTCCGAAGGCGGCTTCGTCTGTGCGGCGGACGATGGGGAAGGTGTCGAGCACGTATTCGGCGTCGTCCCGCGACAGACCGTAGAGGTGGAAGTAGAGCGCGTCGAGTCGGGTGCGGAGGTGGCGGCGTTCCTCTTCGTCCCAGATGAAGGGCTCGCCATCGTAGCCGAGGTCGCGGGCGAAGGGGGCCATGTCGTGGGCGGTGTACGTGAGGCGGAGCACGTGGTCGCGGACAAGGTCGCGAGCGGTCGTCTTGCCGAAGGAATGGTCGTAATCGGCGGGGGCGATGACGGGGAGTTGTTCGACGATGTACCAATTCAGATGAGTGCCTTGAGCCTTTTGTCTTACAACGAAGTCCACACACATGGCATTGAGATTCGCCATGAGGTACGCTGTGGCCAAGGCGTCGGCGCTGACAAGTAGAGGAATAGTATTCCCAACACCCGCCCAAGGAATCATGGAGGAGATTACTGTTCTCGCATCTGTCGGCCTAGCGATGTCGCGGAAGCCCAACGTATATCCGCGACTTTGGGGCAAAGTCTCCTCTACATTGTGAGCTGGCACCCAATACTGTGTTTGAGGAAGAAAATCGGGGGCTGCGTGCTGCGCTTCAGTTACTTCCTCGCTGAGGTATGGGTTGTGCGTACTCTTTGGGTTGAATCGAACAGAATTGGCCCGGTGGTCGAACTGGTGAATCATCCGGCCCTGATACAGCGGCAAGTACAACTCCTTGCCTTTCTTCCAGTGATTGCCCTCGACTGGATAGAAACCTTCTTCATCGAGTTGTTCAGCAGTCTTGAAAAGATTCGAGTCGTTGGTCATGTGAAACATCGTGGCGTACTTCACTGGCCACGCGCGCTTCTCTTTGCCTTGCGAGCGATCCACCAACACCGGATGCTGCTCGTAGATGCGGCGTGTGATCTCCGCGTCTTTCCGACTGCGAAACACGGGCGCGGTGCCGGTATTCGGATTCACGCGGGCGAAGTCTTCCGGCGACAATGGAAAACAACGGTCTTCGTCGTGGACGGTTTTCGTGTCGTGCAGAAAAAAGGCGCATTCGGCCTGATCGAATCGTCGCTCCTCGCCACCCAAGATGAGAGCGCAGAATTTGAAAGAAGCGTGAACATCCTTGAAGAATATCTTTCTATTTTCAAAATCGAATAGACCGCCCACCCGTCCGTTGGTTGAAACGGATTGGAAAAACCGGGCCGCCGTCTTGTCGGCATAAATGCCTGAAGGCGTCAGCAGGCCGACAAAACCATCCGGCTTAATCAGGCTCATGGACCGCTCGACGAATAGCGAATACAAGTTGATGTCGCCGCCACTGAGCAACGGATAGTCGCCACCGGAGCGCACCATTTGGCTTAGGCTCTCGGCCTGCGCTTTGGCCGCGTCAAACTCAGCCGCAAGAGACGCTCCCTGTTTGCGCAACTGCTGAATGCCCTTTCGTCGCGCCACCGCCGTCGGTGCCAGAGCGAGTTCTAGGTCACGAGTTGCAAACCACTCGACCTCTTGCAGCTTAATCCTGTCCCACGGCGGATTGCTAATAACCGCGTCAAATCCACCTTGCGGACGGCTTTCTTGCCACCGATGCCACACCCCCGGAAAGGCTACCTCCCAATGCAGAAAGCCCTCGCGGTTGGCAATGGACGTGGCCTCGTGCCATAGCGAATCAAAGTCGGAAATGTTCTCCGCTGGCCCTTGTGCCAAAAGTTCGTAAGCATTCGCCGCATGGTAGCCAAGCGTCGTAACCAACGGCCCCTCAAATTCATCGCGTTCTTTCTTCTTCATACCCGCCGTCAGCCAACTCCAACCGCACAAAAAGTCGAGCAAGCCGCGCAGGTCAGCGGTTGTCTCCTCCACCTCGTCGAACAGCACCGCTGATTCCTGTACCTCCGCAACATCCGCGTCTGACATCTCCTCAATTCGCTGCATCCCGTCGGTAGCCGTCTCTGCCCCGGCAATGGCACTACCGGCAAACATCCCGCCGAGCCGGTGCAACGCATCCGTAGCATCCCGCACCCGCAGACCAACCAGCGAGTCGCCGCAACGCAAATGGTGATCGAGAAAAGACAGCGGCGCACCCACCGTAAAGCTGTGCAGCCACAGCGACACCTTGGCCAACTCGACCGTCAGCCGATTCTTATCCACCCCGTAAATGCAGCGCTTGAGCACCATGCGGCGGATAATGGCTTGGTCGGTAAGCTGCGCTTCGTCCAAGGCCCAATTCGACTCGTTGGCCCGTTTGCGAATGTCCTCCTGAATCGCCGCCACGCGCCCTACCAACGGCGACGCGTACTCATCGTCCAGCCACTTCGGAACCGAGGGGACGAGTTCGATCAACTCGGCGATGTAATCCGACAGAAAATCCACGGCCGTGACGAGGAAGTGCCCGCTGCCCATCGCCGGGTCCAAAACTTTGATATCTAGTACGGCTTCTGCCGGATCAAGCTGCTCAAGTTCCGCCCGCCTTTCCTGCTTGGACCGACGGTCGCTTTTAAGCGCAGCGGCCTTGTCCTCAAAGGCGTTAAGCCGCTCTTCGGCCAGCGGCTTCAAGGTCCGCTCGACAATCAGATCGACAAGTTCCTGAGAGGTATAGAAACTGCCGCTGTCCTTGCGGGCATACGGATTGGGCCGAATGGAAATGTTGCCGTCGTCATCGCGCACCGGCTCGCGCTCCAGCAGCCGCTCGTAAATGGAGCCAAGCTGCTGCACCGACATGTCGCGGTAGTTGACAAAGCGGCGCACGCTCTGTGAATCCTTGGCGTGGCTCAGACCGTAGATGATCGGCGAGATTTCTTTGTCGGCCAGACGGACCGTTTCCAACAAGGGCGCAGCTTCCGCCGCAAACAGCCCGCCATTGTACGGCGGCAGACCAATGGACTCGTCGCCCTTGTCGATGAGCTTAAATAACGTCGTCAGGTGATCGTAATAATTGGTAGCAATCGCCGAGAACGCGTCGTCAGCCGCCATCCGGCGCGCAATCTCGTCGCGGACGGGCTTGCGCAAACCATAGTCGTCGTACCGCTCATCGTTGACCGGCAATAGCCCCCGATCCTCGGCATAGAGCACAAACAGCAGCCGATAGAGAAAGATCAGCGCCGCATCCCGGCTCGCGACGAGGCTTTCCTCCGACTTCTGCACAAGCGCATGGACGAGATTGGGAAACACCCGCTCAAACACCACCCTCGACAGGTCTTGTGCGACCTGTTCCTCATAGCGACGACCCTCAGCTAGCGCCTCTTCAAGGAACGTACTCGTGGCCCCGTCCCGTAGCGTGAAAGACTCGCGGCGAAACAGCAGGTGAAAAACACGGAGATCATCTTCCTTGCCGGGCTGGAGCAATCCTGCCAGATCGGCTTCAAAGTAGCCGCTAGCACGCGGTCGAGCGCGGTAGTCGTACAGCCGCCATACACTGCCATTGCTCAGAATGCCCCAGCGAATGTGCCCCTCCGACTCGATCTCAGCCGTCGCCAAATATCGAAGAATCTGACCGTGCGGCGTCCCACGCTGCGCCCGATCATTCCGGTCGCGGCTATCGAGCGAGAGCCCAAAGCGCTTACTCTCTTCAACTACGGTCGCGTTCTGGAAGGGATTCCCGGCCCGCGCCTTGGAGTCGGCGTCAGCGAAAAGCAGGTGATCGGGAATGTCTTCATGGCCGGCGGCGCTTGGCTGAGGCACGTACTCGGTCCATCCCAATAGCTCCAGAACCGGACGAATCAACTCTTCCTCCGTGCGAGCTTCGTTGGGATTTTGGGAACGGCTGAGGGCGCTGTGATGTCGAGCAACGCCGTTCCTAAACGCAGCAAACGTTTCCGGCTGGTCAACAGACGCTTGCCACTCGGGCGTGGTCTTTATGCCGTCGGTGAGGAAATAGTGAGTGAATAGCTGGCCGGGCATATTGAGAGAAAGCCGCTAGTGCCCGGACAGCTTAAACAGATTGACCGCCGTAAAGTTGATGATGGCCCAAATCGTAAACAGCAGCGCCAACTCGGTCCGCAGCGACATCCGCTCGTCTTTGGGCACCCGCATCGCCAGATGCAGCACCGCGTAGGCCATCGGGATCAGCAACAGATTGTTGGCATTGGCCCCTTTGAGCACAAAGTCGAGGGTGCGCGGATCGAACAATATGAACAGCAGCCAGCCAAACGGGAAGACGATCTGGAAAATGCGGACCCAGCGGCGGTAGCCCTCTTCTCCGACCAACGCGCTCACCTTTAGTTGTCGCAAAAAGTCAGCGCCGATCCGCCCCGAAGAAGCGGCAAATACCAGCAGGGTAGAAAAAAGCGTGCAAAACCCCCCGAACATAAAGAGATAGTACGCCCCACCGCCGAGGCTCTCGGTGAAAATCAGCGAGACTTGCTCAACGACCTTCATCCCTTCGGGCAAGACTTGTAGCTGATTGAGCACTGACGCGCCCAGCAGGTAATACGCGCACGTAACCACCAACGCGATGCCCGTACACACGCCCGCATCGGTGACCAAGACCCGCATCCAGCCCCGGTAGCGCGCCTGCCATTCCGGGCTTTCGTCTTTTGGCCCGACGAAATCCGGGTAGCCTTTTTCCACGATCCAATAGGGATACATGAAAAGCTCGACCGCGGTCGCGCCGACTGATCCCATCACCGCCAAAGCCACAAACGCGCCTTCGGCTGGCATGGCAAAGCGGAAACCCGAAGCGATTTGCGCGCTGCTGATTGCGTAGCTCGTGCCTTGCAGTGCGAGCACCGAGCCGATGACGACTAAACTGAAGGTCGCCACCAGCACGGAGACCATTTTCTCCAGGTCGCCGTATAGCCCCCGCCACAGCAAAACCGACATGGCGAGGAAAATGACTACCGCCCACACCTGTTCGGGCGCAAAGGGAAAAACCGTGACCATCAGCCCGGCCACCGATCCCAAGATGCCGATGACGGCCACTGTCACCGAGAAGTAGCCTACCACGCACAGCCACGCGATCCACGAGGTGCCGCGCCAGCGCGCGCCCGGCACTTGGTCGAGGATTTGCACGGTACTGCTCTTGCGCAACAAACACTGCCGGCCCAATTCGAGCTGAATCACAAATTTGACCAAACAGGCCAAGATCACGCCCCAGAGAAAGACAAAGCCGACCTCGGCCCCCATCCGCGTCGTCACCAACAACTCGCCTGAGCCGACCACCGACCCCGAGACAACGACGCCGGGGCCGATATTGCGTAAGAGGCCGCTAAAACGAGTCGGGGCCTCGCGGATGTTGCTTTGTGCGCTGTCCATAAATGCACTCCGTTTTGTCGTCTGGGGACGCGGGCGTCTCACCTGCAAAAGCGGCTTTAAGATAGGGACTCAGGCCGCAGATGCCAGCAGTGCGAGGGAAAATGGATGGCCTGCGGCCCGATTTTAGATTGTTTATTGACAAGCCTCGTGCTACGCAATTATTTATCGGGACTCATTTGTAAAGAGTAACTGCGACTCATCCCCTTTCATTAAAGGAGTATTCGTCATGCCACTTCCAATCTTATTTTGGGCTGGTGCTGCTGCTTTGAGTGCTTTAGGCGGCGGTGCTATGATACTAGGCGCCAAAGACAAAATCAGAAATGCAAAAGAACACTACGACCGTCGTCTCAGAAAGTTCAGAAATACTGAGCGGCGCTATAGGGATTGGCGGAAGAAAGCAGATGCGAAGCTCAATGCCCTCGGAAAGCGGCGGCTCAAAGCGCTCACTACGCTGGGACGAGCCGTGGACTTTCTAAAGAAGGCACAGATCCGCGACCGAGACTTGAAGCAACGACTTAAGATCACGCCTCAGAGATTGGCTAAGTGGGAAGGAGCATCTATAAACGCGGCTGAAGTGCTCGGTGGTCTTACTAACAGTGGGGTTGCTGGCGTATCAACAGCAGCAGGCGTTTACGGCTTAGTTGGCACGCTTGGTACGGCTTCGACTGGCACCGCAATAGGGACCCTTAGCGGTGCTGCGGCCAAGAGTGCAACACTCGCTTGGTTGGGCGGTGGCCCGATTGCTGCGGGCGGCGGCGGAATGGCAGCTGGTGGTATGGTACTCGGCGGAATCGTCGTTGGGCCTGCCGTATTAGTAGCGGGGTTCTTCGCCAGTTCTAAGGCTGAGAAAGTCGAGACTGAGGTAACGGAAAAGATCGCCGAGATGGACGTAGCTGAGGTACAGATAGAGCAGCAACTGTCAATGCTCAAGATTGTATTGCGTCGAGTAAATGAGTTGCATGAGGCTACCGACAAAGTAGATAAGGCACTTCAAAAGCTGCTTGACAAAAGCAACCCGACAGACCTTGAGGACGTTTATAAAGTCGCCCAAACTGCAACGTCCCTAGGCGAACTTTTGGATGTCGCCTTAGTCGACAAAAGAGGAAACATCACTCTTAACTAGGGAGTTGCACAACTTATGTCACAAGCTCTGAGAAAGGTCGGCACAACTGTGGTGAAAGGCGGCAGCAAAGCTGCCAGCACTATCAACTTCACGGCTCTCATTACCGAGGCAATAGATTACTACAAGAAGCGCCAAGAGGAGGAGACAAAAAGAGAAGAAATCTGGGCCAAACGCGACGTGCTCGTCACGGAACTCAACAACAGAAAGGAAATAGTCCTCGCCTACTTTGAGCATCGGTTCGCAGAGCGGAAATCTACACTGGAGCAGTTTTATCATCTGCTTCACCGAGCGGTGGACGCAGGCGATGACAAGCACCTGCAAACGGCTCTCACTGGCATTCTTGGTATTATTCAAGAAAATCCGCTAAAGGATTTCGCCGAATTTGCAAAGAATTGGGAGGATCCCAATTTTATGATTGAATTGTAGCTAGCCGATGCAACGATAATCGCCAGAGCATTCGAGAACGATAAAAGCCCGCCAATCTTCTGATCGGCGGGCTTTTTGTAAGTAGAGAAATTGTAAGTAGAGGAAAAGTCCCTTCAAAAACCAGTCACAATCCTCCGCAACTCCTCGGCATATTGCCCAAGCATCGCATCGGCCCGCTCGCCGCTGCCGCGCTTATAGATCACTTCCACCGAGCAATACCCAGCGAATCCAGCCGCCGCGAGTAGGCGTAGCGGCTCGGCGTGATCGAAGACGCCCGCGCCCAGCACATCGCTGACCTGCACCCTGCCATCGACGATCATCCCGTCGTGGGCGTGGATGTGGCGCGTGTGTGCGCCCAGCATTTGGAAGCTCTCGGCTGGCTCTTCCAGCACCCGCTGCGTGTGCATAAAATCCCACAGCACCTGCAAATTCGGGTGCCCGGCCCGCTCAACGACCGCGCGCACCGGTGCCGAGCAGCACCAATCGTCGTGCGTTTCCAGCAGCAACGTCACGCCGCGTTCAGCCGCCGCGGGCAACACCTGTGCAAAGCCCTCCACCAAGTAATCGACGACCGCAGTCCACTCGCGGCCCCGGTCGCGCTGGCCGCCGAAAACCCGCACCAAGCCACAGCCCAAATCAGCCGCCAAGTCGATGTACTTTTTCACGTCCTCCACGTACCCGGCCCGCTCTGCCGCATCGGGCGCAGCCATCCGCGCCCCAGTCGCAATGCAGCAGATTTCCAGCCCTTCGTCCTCCATCCGTCGGCGAATATCCCGCCGCTCTTTGGCCGCAAGTGAAGCCTCAATGCCGCAGGCGTGATCCCACTCGACGCGCGGCTCAAACCCCTGATAGCCGTGCCGCTTCATGCCAGCTACTACTTCGTCCAAGGTCCAGTCTGGACACGCGCTGCTCATAGTCGCCAATTTGATCATGGTCCCTCTACTGTGATTGGTGTGATTGGTGTGATGGACAGGATGGATAGGATTGTATTGTTTTATTCCGTCCCATGTCAAACACCCTCAATTGAGGCTCTCATGCAAATCGGCACTACCCTCACTCGCTTCATCATCGAAGAAGAACGGCAGCACCCCGAGGCCACCGGCGAATTCACCGGCCTGCTCACCGACCTGAGCATTGCCGCCAAAATCATCGCCCGCGACGTCAACAAGGCCGGCCTCGCCGAGGTAATGGGCATCACCGGCCGCACCAACGTCCACGGCGAAGAGGTGCAAAAACTCGACGAGTTCGCCAATGCGCTCATCATCAGCACCACCGACCACACCGGGCGACTAGCTGGCATGGCTTCCGAAGAGATGGACGACATTTACCCCATCCCAGAAAGACACCCGCGCGGCAATTACATCCTCGTCTTCGATCCGGTTGACGGTTCGTCCAACATAGACGTGAACGTCTCCATCGGCACCATCTTCTCCATCTACCGCAAGAAAAGCACCGACGGCGTAACCCGCGCAGACTTCCTCCGCTGCGGCCACGAGCAAGTCTGCGCCGGCTACATCATCTACGGCTCCAGCACCATGTTGGTCTATACCACTGGCAGCGGCAGCCACGGCTTTACCCTCGACCCAAGCCTCGGCGAATTCCTGCTCTCGCACGAGCACATCGAAATTCCCAGGAAAGGTCAGTATTACAGCGCCAACGAGGGCAATTATCCGAGGTGGGACGAACCGGTGCGCCACTATGTCAAGCAGCTCAAAGAAGGTCCGCAATCCTACTCGGCTCGCTACATCGGCTCGCTCGTAGCCGACTTCCACCGCAACCTGCTCAAGGGCGGCATCTTCCTCTACCCCGGCGACAGCAAGTCGCCCAACGGCAAGCTGCGGCTCTTATACGAAGCGGCTCCCCTCGCCTTCGTCGTCGAACAAGCCGGCGGCGCAGCCTCCAACGGAACCCAGCCCATCATGGACTTGCAGGCGACCGAGCTACACCAGAGGACGCCGCTGTTCATCGGAAGTAGAGACGACGTGGCCACGCTGGAGGACTTCGTGCGCGGCGAGCGGGCGTGAGCAAGCGACGCTGGGGATCGCTTGTGAAAAAGCGAAAGCCGAGAGCGTAAAATTTGCGGGCCGGTCTGCGCCTCAGTACTCATGCGCAGCAGCTATCTTTTTCACCAGAATCGCCGGGGGAACAGGCACTCTCCGCCGGCTTGTCATCGACAATGCGATACCACTCCCAACGCAAGCCTTGCGGATCGCTCGACCAGACTTTGTTCTGCGTCGCGCGGCAACAGGTTTCGTTCTGCTGCACTTCAGTCAAAATGCCCGCGTTTCGCAGTCGTTGCTCGGCGTCGCTCACCTCGGCTTCTGCAAACGCTTCGACGCCTAGATGGTTGAGGCGTTCTGCCGACTCTGGATTCTCAAATAGCACCAACTTCAACGGCGGTCTATCGATAGCAAAGTTGGCATAACCGGGATGCCGCTTGTGCGGCTTGGCATTGAAAAGTTCACCGTAATAAGCGACGGCTTCATCCAAATCACTGACGTTCAGGGCCAATTGCAAACGCATAACTCGCTCCTTTCATTATCCTTTAAAGCGACCAGAAAAGGACGCAAAAAAATACTGCCTCGTAGCGTAGGAATATATAACTCTTTAGTATTGCCAACAGGAGACACAGAGAAGCGATTGTGAAAATCACGGCCATCAAACTCTCGGTTTTTGAGCTTCCAGCCACTACCCCGCTCTTCGATCTAGAGCAAGCCCCCTACGGCCACCGCACCCGCTGGCAAGCCTGCGGCCACCGCCGCGCCGAGGGCCCCATCCACGTGCTGCACGTGCTCACCGACGAAAGCTTGGAGGGCATCTGCACGGTCGGCGACGCCCGCTATCAAACCATGCGCCGCGAGGAGTTGGAGGCCCTGCGCATCATGGCCATCGGTCGCGATCCACTCGACCGCGAGCGGCTCGACGACAAGCTGCGCTGGGCCACCCGCTCGCTGTTTTCGCGCCCGGGCTGGCACGGAGCTTTTGACAACTGCCTCTGGGACATCGCCGGACAAGCCGCCGGCCTCCCTGTTTGCGCCCTAATTGGTCGGACTCGCTCGCGCTGCCGGGCCTATTACAACTTCCCCTCCGGCAGTCTCGACGCCGCCATAGAAGGGGCAGATAAGGCGCTCGCAGCAGGCTTTGTGGCGCTCAAAGATCACTGGTCCGGCCCCCCCGACACCAACATCGCGTGGTCGCGCGCCATCCGCGATCACGTCGGCCCAGACATTGATCTGTTGCACGATGCGGCCGGCAGCCCCTACACCCTGCGCGAAGCCCTGCGCGTGGGCCGCGCGCTGGAGGAACTCAACTACGGCTGGTTCGAGGAGGCCATTTCCGACCGCGATCTCCAGGGCTTGCAAACGCTGTGCGCCGAACTCGACATACCCGTCATGGCCCTTGAGACCCTGATGCACGACTACGAAGTCTGCGCCGCTTGGATCCGCGCCGAGGCCACGGGCCTAGTCCGCGCCAACGCCCGCCACGGCACCACAGCCACCCTCAAACTCGCCGCTATAGCAGCCGCTCATCACTCCACGATTGAACTCAACGGCCCGGGCGGCCTCTTTGGCCTAGTCCACGCTCACCTAGTCTGCGCCCTGCAAAACACCACGTACTACGAATATTTCCCCGGCGGCAGCCGCGACGCAATCGGCCGCGAGATCGGCCTACTCAATCCCCCGTTGCCCGTCGATGGGCACATCGCGCCGCCGCCCGGTCCCGGCTGGGGAGCCGAGTGGGACCGGGCTTATTTCGCCAAAAAGCGCGTGGCCGAGTGGTAAGCCGTCATCGGTTGAAGCCCGTGCCCCTGTTCGCTAAGTTACGGAGCAGCCGTTCCTGTCATGCTGAGCGGAGTGTAACGGAGCCGAAGCATCCCATACCTAAAACTCTCATGAGTTGAGTAACGTCACTCAGGAAGTAACCCGCCGTGAACCTCAACGCTGCCCAAGTCCAATCCTACCGCGACCAAGGCTACCTCGTCGTACCGGAGATATTCGCGCCCAACCAAGCCGAGGCCATGATCGGCCACTACATGGAACTGCGCGCCCAAGGGACCTATCCAGGCGACAGCGGCGGTACCGACGACCAGCCCGACGATCCCAACCACACTTATCCGCGCATGATCAACATGCACGACTGGGACCCTGCCAGCGCCACTTGGGCCACTCGTCCCGATTTGCTCGCTGCGGTCGAACAGCTCATCGACGACGAGCCCGTCCTGCGCCAGACCATGCTCTACTTCAAGCCGCCCGGCGGCCGCGGCCAAGGCCTGCACCAAGACGAGCAGTACATCACTACCAAACCCCTGATCGGCCTGTGGATCGCCCTCGACCCGTCCGACGCTGCCGTGGGGCAAATGGTCGTCGTCCCCAGTTCGCACGACCAACTCCGGCCCGTTGAAAAGGCCGACACGAATGTTTCATTCACCCGCGCTCAGAGCCAGCTACCTCCCGAGGCCGCAATCGTCGGCCTCGACATGGCCCCGGGCGACGGCCTCTTCTTCGACGGCAAAACCATCCACGGCTCCTATCCCAATCAGACCGCCGACCGCTGGCGGCGCAGTTTCATCTGCCACTATATCGGCAAACGCGCCGAGCACTTCGAGCCGCCCCAAGGCTTTCACGTGGCGCACGTGTGAGACAACGCCATGACCTTCACCTTTTCCGATCACCACATCGACGAGTACCGCACTCAGGGCTACACGGTCTTCCGCCAACTCCTGCCGCCTTCTCTCGTCGCCGACTTACGCCGCGTCTGCGACGAGGCGCGGGATTTGGCCCGACAACAGCGCGGCCCTCAAGCCCAGCGCTTGCAGCCGATGGCCGACTTCCCGCTCGATCAACAGCCCTTCATCGACTACGCCGAACTCCCCGCACTCAACGACGCACTCCACCGCCTGCTCGCGCCGGATTTTCGCGTCGGTGGGCCGCAGGTCATGGGCGTGCTCTTTGAACCAGCCGAGTCGCCGTGGTGTACCCATTGGCACCGCGACTGGCGCGACAATATGCCCGGCTTGGAGCTAGTGCGCTGGGACGAGCACTTTGCCGACGACCGCTACTTCAACCAAGTCAACTGCGCTCTGTACGCCGATTCGTGTACGTGGGTCGTCCCCGGCAGCCACCTGCGCCGCGACCTGCCGGGCGAAGCAGTGCGCTTCCCCGAGCGCCCCATTGCCGCGCCCGATCTCGAAGGACAGTCCGCTACCGAGCGCGAGTCTAGTTGCCTCGGCTACGCACAGAGTATGCCCGGTGCCCGGCAGCTCTTCCTCGACGCCGGCGACTTCTGCCTCTACCGCAACACGCTGTGGCACATCGGCAACTACGTGCCCTACGCCAAAAGGGCGACCCTGCACGACGCCGTAGATACCGACGAGTTTGCAGCGTGGCGCGACGAGACCTTGGGCATAGTCCATGAGCGGCGGGCGGCGGGACACGGCATGGAGAATCCCAATGGCTAAAAACAGCCGCCTCGTGTATTCCTCTGATACCGGTCGCGTAGCGCAGCCGAAAAAGCAAGCCGCCGCCCCCACCGGCGACGGCATTGCCCACGTACGCCGCGAGAAAAAGGGCCGCGGCGGCAAGACTGTCACCACGATCTCGGGCCTGCGGCTATCCGCCGCCGAACTAAAGACCCTCGCCTCCGAACTCAAGCGCAAATGCGGCAGCGGCGGATCGGTTGTCGATCGCGTGATAGAAATTCAGGGGGACAAAGCGGAAGTCGTGCTCGCCGAGCTAGCTAAGCGCGGCTATCAGGCCAAGCGGGCCGGCGGCTGATTACTCCAACTCAAACACAAACGGCAAGCTGACCCACACCGGGACGGTGTGGTCGTTCTGCACAGCCGGCGAGAATTCCCAAGCCTTGGCGACCTGCGCTACCGCGCGATGGAAGACCTGCGGCCCCTCGATGCGGTCGATGTGCTCGACCCGTCCCTTGCGCCCCACCAACACCCGCGCGAAAACCTTGCCCTCTATCAGTGCTCTTCGCGCACTGTCGGGATAGACCGGCAGAATTTTCTTAAGGACTTTTGGCGGCTGCTCCACCATCCACAACTCCGCAGCCTCCACTTCCTCTTCTAAAGAGAATTCGGTCACCACTACGGGCGGCGGCAGTTTATGCTCGCGCATGGGTCGCGTCCGCACGTATGCCACCGGCTCGATACGCCGGACTGGCGGCGGCGGCAAGGGCAGGCGCATCTCGGTCTCAGGAACGAGTTCTATCCCGATAATCACAGGCCGCTGTACGGGATTGAGCGGGTCGAACGCAATCTGCGGATCAATCGCCGCTACCACAGCCAGCAATAAGACCACGCACCCGACCGAAACCCACAGATCCCGCACATAGGTACGCTTGAGATCTGCATCTTTGCTCTTCAGCCGGATCATGCTGGCCTCGGCATCAATTAGAGGGCGGGATTTGCTTGCCTTGCGGATCCTGTTCGTCGCTGATTTGTGCGCCCAACTCGGCGGCCAGTTCGCCGCCGATGAAGTGCTCAAGCGCGTCGGCTGGGTCGTGTACGTGGTCTGCGGGCAGACCCAGATGGCTCATATAGGTCTCCCAAAGCCGGTGATGGCGCAACAGGCGCAGCGCGGTTTGCTGGCCCTTGGCAGACAATTCGACCACGCCATTGGCCTGTACCAGCAGTTGCCGCCGCCGTAGATCGCCAAACGCTAGCTGCGCCAGCGGACTCCAAACGGCCGCAGTCGCTACCAACTCAGCGGGCCGCAGCCCAACGCGCTCGGCTTCCTGCTCTTTGCGCCGCACCAGCGCGAGCAGCATGTGATCCTGCGCCACTTGCAGCGACAGCCGCACGCGCTGAAAAACCCGCGCCAGCACGCCCTGATTGGGCGAAAAAAGCAGGGAAAAGAGAAAAATTCCACCGATGACCACCACCATGGCCCCGGCGATGGAGCTATCCCAGAAGCTGGCCAAAAAGTAACCCGCTACGGCCGAAACCATCCCAAAAAACACGGCCAACCCGAGTACCGCGATGAGCCGGTCGCTCCACAGGTAAGCGGCTGCCCCGGGCACAATCAGCATGGCCACGACCAAAATCGCACCCACGGACTCAAACGACGCCACCGTCGTCAGCGCGACCAAACCCATCAAGAGATAGTGCATCAGGGTGGCGTTGATCCCCACCGACATGGCCAAGGCCGGATCGAACGCGGAAATTTTGAATTCTTTGTACAAGAGCGAGCTCACCGTCAGGTTAATCGCCAGCATCGCGCCCAATATCCACACCGGCCGCGGACCCAGCGACTCGTCGCCCCACAGCAGCAGATCCCAGGGGGTATAGGCGATTTCGCCGTAGAGCACGCACTCCTGATCGAGATCCACTTGACCGGCATACGCGGTGATGATCACCACGCCCAGCGCGAAAAGCGCGGTAAACACAATGCCGATGGCCGCGTCCTCTTGTACGCGCCACCGCCGGTGAAAGGCCTCGACCAACAGCGCAGTTAGCAAGCCGAAGGCGGCCGCGCCCAAAAACATCGGCAGCACGGCGCGGCTACCCGACAGCAGGAAAGCCACGGCAATCCCCGGCAGCACCGCGTGGCTCAAAGCGTCGCCCAACAGCGACATCTTGCGCAGCACCAAGAAGGTGCCCAACAGGGCGCAGGACGCGGTGACCAACACGCCGGTGAGTACGATCCAGAAAGCGCCTTCGATCACTCGCGACCTCCCCGGCGGTAGTGGCTGCCAGTGCCGTGGATATTGACGATTCGGGCCGGATCCAGCCCTTGCTCGCGCTGGAGGATGTCCTCTAACTGGGCGATGATTTCCGGCGTCAGCAAGTGCTCGACTTCGTCGGCGGGCCGATCTACGTGATCGGCGTCGAGTATGGCCCGATAGTACAAATAGTGCTCCCACAAGCGGTGCGATTTAACCACGAAAAGCCCCTCCTCCGCGCCTGGAGCCGTCAGAGCGAAACGCCCGTCCTGATCGGAAACCAATCCCTTCGCGGCGAGCCGCCGCCCGAGGCGTTTGACCCGATCCGGCGACAGGCCCATCTCAATGGCCAGCTCCTCCACGGCCAAGGAGCGGCTCGTCTCTAACTTCTCTTGCAGCTCGATGCAGGCGCGCAAAAAGTGCTGCTGGCTCTCGCGGCGGCTGTTGTGCCGCTGCCTGCGCCACCGCGCCAACACCCCCCGCTGGGGCGCGAAAAGAGCCGACACCACAAAGCACAAGGTGGCGATGAGCACCATCACTGGGCCGGTGGGAATCCTCGGTACCAAGGAGCTAATGAAGGTGCCGACGACTCCAGACAAGCCGCCAAAAGCAGCGGCGAGCAGCACCATCTTGTGCAGGTGCTCGGTCCAAAAGCGCGCCGCCACAGCCGGCGTGATGAGCATGGCCGCAATCAGCACCACGCCCACGGCCTGCAAACCCACAATCACTGTCAGCGCGATCAGCCCCATCAGCAAAGCATCGACCCAGCGGGACGAGTAACCGAGCGTCTGCAAAAAGTCCGCGTCGAAAATCAGCGCCTTGAACTCCTTAAAGAACAAAGCCACCGCGAGGATGATGAAACCCGCCAACACGCTCATGACGCGCAGGTCGTCATCTACCAGCGAGGCCGCCTGCCCAAAGAGGAACTTGTCCAAGCCGCTCTGATTGCCCGTGCCGACCCGCTGGACGTGAGTCAACAGCACGATCCCCACGCCGAAAAATACCGACAGCACAATGCCAATCGCCGAATCCGCCTTGACGCGGGTATAGTTGATGATGAACTGCATCACCAACACGCCGAGCACCCCGGAAATCGCCGCGCCTGTCAGTAGCACCGGCAGGGCCTTGCTCCCCGTCCACAAATAGGCCAACGCCACCCCGGGCAGGGCCGCGTGTGCCAGCGCGTCGCCGACGAGGCTGCGCCGCCGCAACACCGCAAACGACCCCAGCAAGCCGCCGGTCGCGCCGATCAGCAAAGAGCCGAAGAGCACGAAACGCACGTTGGCGTCGGCCAAGCTCAAGAAGCGCAGGGCGTTTTCGACTATCATCGTCAGCCCTCGCGCCGCTGCTCGGCAATGGCTTGGGCCGCCTGCGAGAGCACGGTCAGCCGACCCCCGTAGGTTTTTTGCAGGTTGTCGTCGGTAAAGACCTCGCGGGTGGGGCCGGACGCCACGACCCGCATGTTGAGCATGATGACCCAGTCGAAGTATTCGGTTACGGTCTGCAAGTCGTGGTGCACGACCAAGATGGTTTTGCCCTGCTCGCGCAGGGCGACCAAGCTGGCGATGATCGCGCGCTCGGTCGCCGCATCCACGCCGGCAAGCGGCTCGTCCATGATGTAGATGCGGGCCTCTTGGGCCAGGGCGCGGGCGAGAAAAACCCGCTGCTGCTGGCCGCCCGATAGTTGGCTGATCTGCCGCTCGGCAAAGGGGGCCATGCCCACCTCGTCGAGGGCCGCCCAAGCCAAGCGGCGATCTTCCTTGCCCGGCCGCCGCATCCATCCCACGTGGCCGTAGCGGCCCATCAGCACCACGTCGAGCGCGCTGATCGGGAAGTCCCAATCCACGGACTCGCGCTGCGGCACATAGCCGATGATCTTGCGCATCTGGCCGTAGTCCTCGCCGTAGATCTTGACCCATCCCGACGCCTTGGGCACGAGGTCCATAATGGCCTTAATCATGGTGCTTTTGCCCGAGCCGTTGGGACCGATGATGCCCACGAGCTGTCCTTCGGGTACATCGAGATCCACGTCCCACAGCACCGGCTTCTTGTGGTAGGCAATGGTCATATCGTGGATCTGGATGGGATCGGGCGCGCTCATCGCAAGGCTCCCACAATGGTGTTGACGTTGCTTTCGACCATGCCCACATACGTGTCGGCACCGCTGTCGGCAGCCCCCATCGCGTCCGAGTATAGGGTGCCGCCTATTTCCACTTGGAAGCCGCGGTCTAGGCACCCTTCGCGCACGGCCTCAATCGAGCGCACGGGCACGCTGCTCTCGACGAAGATGGCCTTGACTTGGCGCTCCACGATCAGATCGACTAGCCGAGTGACGTCGTTGACCCCGTAATCGGCCACCGTGGAAATGCCTTGCAGGCCGATGACCTCCACTCCGTAGGCCCGGCCAAAGTAGCCAAAGGCGTCGTGGGCCGTAATCAGCACGCGGCTGGCCTCCGGCAGCAGCTCGACCTGTTCGACGACCCATTGATGCAGCGCGTCGAGGCGCTCCCGGTAACGCGCGCCGTTCTGGCGATAGACCGCCGCCCCGTCCGGGTCTATTGCGCTCAGGCGGGCCACGACTGGCTCGATCGTCTGCGCCCACAGCGATACGTCGAACCATATATGGGGATCGAAGTTGTCGTCGAATTCCGGCGGGCGCAGCAAGCGCTCTTCTGGTATTTGCTCGGCCACGGCCAACACCTGCTGGCCCATTTTGGCGAAGATGTCTTCCATTTTGCCTTCGAGAAAAAGGCCGTTGAAGAGAATCAAATCCGCACCCGTCAGCTTGGCCAAATCGCCTTGCGATGCCTTGTAGTAATGCGGATCGACGCCCGGACCCATCATCCCGACAACCGAGATGCGGTCGCCGCCGATATTGCGGGCGAGGTCGGCTACCATCCCGGTGGTACACACCACCTCGATCCGCCCGTCGTCGCGCTCGGGAGCGGCGCAGCCCAACGCGCACAAAAAAATGAAAATCCAGAACATGGTCCTTTGCTCATCTAGTTTTAATTGACATGCAAAAATAAAAATTTAGCTATGGCTAAAAAAATGTCAAGGTTATTGCTAAATCTGTTTTTGGCTTTATTTTCAAGACAAAGCGCGTAACCTTGGAGGCAAGGGGTGCTAACGCAGGCTATTGAAGACTATCTCAAGGCGATTTACAAACTGCAGCACAGCGACGAGCACAGCGGGCGCGTCACCACCTCGGTGATTGCCAGCCGCATGGAAGTGGCCGCGGCCTCGGCGACGAACATGATCAAGAAGCTCGCCGAGCTGAATTTGCTCATGTACACGCCGTACCACGGAGTCGAGCTAACGGCCAGCGGCGAAAAGATCGCCTTGGAGACCATCCGCCATCACCGCTTGATCGAGTTATACCTCAGCCAAGCGTTGGGCTATTCTTGGGACCAGATCGACGCCGAGGCCGACCGCCTAGAACACGCTATTTCCGAGGAGTTTGAAGATCGCATCGACGAGGCTTTGGGCTACCCGACTGTCGGTGCCCACGGCGAGCCGATCCCCACCAAGCAAGGCCAGATCGACCACCCAAAGTACCGCCGTCTTTCCGAGCTACAAGACGGCCAATCCGCGGTCATCCGCCGCGTCAGCGACCGCAATCCCCAGATGCTGCGCTACATGGAAAATTTGCAATTGCGCTTAGGGACCCGGGTCGAAGTTACCGCCAAGGCACCCTTTAACGGCCCGCTGCAATTGAAGATCGATGCCTCTAAGGAGGTGTCGCTAGGGCTGGAAGTGGCCGGTAGTATCTTCGTCGAAACCGACTAAGAGCCTTCTCGATGATTCCCGGTGTGCCCATTGGCGGACGCCAAGCGATGGAGCTTGCCCTCCGCCTCCAGCAGGGGGATTATTTGCTCAAAGTACTCGCAGAGCGCGTGTAGGCGGCCATTTTCAGTCGTCATTTCCAGTAGTTGTTGCCTAATTTTTAAGTCGAGGCCTTGGGCGATTTGAAAGGCGTTTTGCAAAGACCCTACTTCGGCGCGCATACCGGTTATTTCCTCAAGTTGCCCCATCAACTTCTCTAACGCCGCAACGGCCTTAGCCAAAAGCACTGGGTCCGTCGGTTCCTCGGCGTCATCTACGTACTCTACCCACGCCTCTAAATAGGGCTTGTCCTCAGCGATGCGCGCGATGCGAAAGCGCCGCCCGCCGCGGACGATGATGTTGAGTCGGCCATCGTCAAACTCGTCTAGCACTTTGGCCAACAGCATCGCGCAGCCCACCTCGCCCTGCACCTCGCGGTCTTCCCCCAGAATCATGCCAATGGGCAGGGTCTCGCCGCGCTCGTCAGCCGCCCGCACATCGGCGAGCATCTGCTTGTAGCGCGGTTCAAATATGTGCAGGGGCACGATTTGGCCGGGGAAGACGACGATCGGCAGAGGAAAGAGTGGGATCGGATTGCAATCTAGCATGGGCACGTCGTGTTGGGTTGGTTGATAAGAGCAAATTAAATCGCCGATACCGGCGAGGGCAAGCGGCTCGGCTGCCCTGCTAGGCTACTGCGAGGCGATGGCACGGTTGACATTGCCCTAGCGGCGCAACTCATTAAGGAGGACCCTCAAAATCGGGACTTGGCTATGGCGCGCCGCCGCAAGAAAAACATCCGCAGCGAGATCGAGCGAGCCCACAATCGCGCCAACCTCAGAAGCCACATCCGCGCCCTCGGCCTCCAGTCCGAGGACGAGTACCGAGCTTGGTGCCGCAAGCGCGGTTTGGGCGACGGACTCCACAAGAGCAATCGCCAGATCCAAAAAGAGCGCCAGCTCGCCCTACGCCAGCAGGGCGAGGCCGCACTCGCCCGCACCCGCCAGCGCACGCGCAGCCCGGCCAATACCATCCGCCAGCTCTACGATCGCACGCTCCCCAAGGGGCGGCTCGGTGCCGACTATCTCTACAAAATTCGCGGTCTCTTCAACGCCTTTCCCAGCGGCCCGGTGCGCCGCGCCTTGCTCGATCTCCTACTCCAAGTCGAGCGCCGTGGCGACCTCTTTCGCCTCGACCCCGTCATCCCCGCGTTCGGTGCCCACCCACACAACAACTTCATCGATGGCCTAGCCGCCTTGGCCCGCCACTCAGAAGACTGGGTGCGCCCCGTGGCCGAGTGGGCACCGCCGAGCCACAACCCCCGCAAGCAGTTTCACCATCTCGCCTGCCACCTGCTAGCCCGCTACGACGTGCCCACTTTTATGGACGCGGCCTTTTTTACCTCGCAGATGCCAGAGGCCGGTTTGCACCAAGCGTGGTTCAAACACATCGGCGCGGGGCAGAACATCCGCACCGCCGACCTCCCCGTTGCCTTGAGCAAGAAGTCGGCCCACTGCTTCCTCACCGCTCCCGAGGACCTCTCCATCACCCACGCCCTGCGCTGGGGTCAAGTTTTGGGGCAAGGCGGTAGTCCGGCGTTGGCGCGGTCGGTGATTGGCACCCGGTTGGGCCAGTCGTTTGAAAACGAGGACTTTTGGTCCACCGCAATCCTGTTTTTTGCCAACAATCCCATGCTCGACCCGGCCCATGTCGGCCCCATTGTCGATTTTATCCACGAGCAGAAATACGTGCCGCAGCAAATCGCCCGGCCCGGCGGTGGCGTCGAGCAAAGGCCGCCGGCGCAGCCGAACTTTTCAATGAAGAGCCGTAGTATTCCCAAGCTGTTGCGCCAAGTTGACGAGTGGCACGAAGCCCTGGCGCGGCAGGTCCTGCTACCTGATGCAGAGGATGAGCAAGACAGGGCCGGTGGCAAAAAGCTACGCGTCCGGCACATGTCTTGGGGTGCTTCGAGTATCGGCGAATTCGAGATGAAGCAGGAGGACAAACAACTCGGCGAGACCTTCACTTGGAGCATACGGGAGTTGCTCTCCAATGCCGAACTGGGGGCCGAGGGCCGCGAAATGGGCCACTGCGTCTATACCTACGCCAAGAGCTGCCGCAACGGCAGTACCTCGATCTGGTCCCTCGGCGTAGAAGACGGCAAAGGCCATCGCCACCGCATCCTCACCATTGCCGTTGATCCGCGCAGCCGCGCCATCACCCAAATCCGCGGCCGCTACAACGTCCTACCCAACGCCAAAAACAAAAAGAACCTAGAGCGCACTTACCAGAAAATGCTGCTCCGCTCGCACAACGTGCTCGGGCAGTGGATGAGCCGCGAATTTATCAGCAAACGCTGCTGATTTCGTCATGTGAGAATCTGTTTTGCGGTCGCTATAACACCTTTTTTTATTTTAGCGCTCCATCCGCTGCTCACGGCACGGCTAGGTCGTGGTCTTTGAGATCGGTGACAAAGCCGTGGCCCGTCGAATGGGTTATCATGAATGGAATGGCGGAAGCCTGCGCCACCGTCTGAGGCGTAACACTACAGGCCCAAAATAGCGCTACATCGCCGGCGGGAATGCCGTTGGGGGGCGCGGGGCCAATGGTTTGTGCAAAGTCGGTGATGCCTATGGCGGCTGGATCGCCAATGTGTATCGGGGCCCCGTGCGTGGCTTGGAATCGCGAAGTCACCTGCACGGCGCGCGCCACCTTTGCCGCCGGCAAGGTTTGCATGGTCACTACCATTGGCCCGGCAAAACGCCCCGCTGGTTTGCACATGATATTGGTTTTATATAACACGACGCCAACCGAACTGACACACCCGGCGTCGGCCAGAGCTTGCAAAAAAGTCAGGCTCGATCCTAGAAAAAAGGCGACGAAATCATCCTGCCACAACGGCGCAATATCGGTCACTTCTTCCACCAATTCACCGTCGCGCCAGACCGAGTATAGCCCGACCTCATGGCGAATATCCGCGCCGGGTGCCAGTGTTTTCGGCGTCGGACAACCCGGGTCTGTTACTTCGAGCAACGGACACGGCTGCGGGTTGCGCTGGCAGAAGACGAGAAAATCATAAGCTTCGGCTTTGGGGAGAATGACCAGACCAGTCTGCACATAACGCCCCGCCCTGCCAACGGTAGTACCTTGCCACTCGCCAGTGCTAATCTGGCGACGAATTGTTTTAGCATCCGGCATTGTTGAACCTGCTGTCCATCCGGGTGACAGTACTAACTGATGTTACGCAGTCGTTATCCCCTGCCTTCGCCGGGGCAGGCTCTGCGGCTTCCTTCATTCCCGCGCAAGCGGGAATCCAGTCTGAGCACGGGCTGCCAATGAGACTTTCTGGATGCCTGCTTGCGCAGGTATGACAGAGGCTGCGTAACATCAGGTACAGGAATCTCTGATTAAGTGTTGTGTTGATGTTTTTTGTGCTTTGTTTTGTTGTTATATTCCTGATTCCCTGACACTTTTACTTTCTGCTAGTCGTCTTATTTTTAACAACCGTTTTTATTCCAGTGGGTGCCAACCGTCCTTTGAACGCTGGCAAGCGATGGAGTTGGAGGGCGATACACCGTTTGAGCCATCGGAGGCCCAATTGAAACACACTCAGTTCGCGGCGGGTGCCCGCATCGATAGTCTGTCGGCGGGCGGGGCCTCCCCGGAGGACATATTCGCCTATCTCGTGCGCCCACAAGGTGGCCAACGCCACCGCCAGCAGCAGGCGTTCAAGGCGTTGGGGATTGAGCAAGCGGGTATGATCCAGATCGAAGCCGCCGGATTTATCTTCTTTGAAACTCTGCTCAATGTGCATCCGCTTGCTATAGGCACGCCGGCGGGCAGGGCCGGCGGGTTGCTCGGAGATAACGGCGATTAACTCGGCGGGTTGCTTGGTCGTCGGTTGGGTCCAGCCCACCGATAGCGAACAGGTCAGCGTGGCCTCTTTCGTGAGTGTAATCTGTGGATAAAAGCGGCGCTGGCCTTCGGGTATAGCCAACTGATCGATGCGCCCGGCAGTCCCATCGGGCCGGTTGACCCACGTGTTGGCCGGTAGGCCAAGGACGTAATGCCAGTTGAGTTGCACACATAACGCCGCCCACTGATGATCGCGGAAGCCCCGATCGGCCAGCAAGGTCACCGACGCAACCAACCCGTCCAGCACTTCAGCGGCTTGGGTCACCATCCCTTCTAGTTGCGACACGCGGGTGTTGCCTTTACCGGGGATGACCTTCCATACCAGAGGAATGGCTCGATTCTTATGCACCAACGACAGGCGAAAAATCTGCATGCGATTGCCGAACACCAACGTCCCATCCAAGATCACATCAACCGCTCGATCCTTAAACGGAGCCAACACGTGCATAAGCAGCGGGCGATACAGGGCCCATACCGAACACTGCCGATTCGACAACCAGCGGCGCAACCGCATCACCCGCGACTCGGCTTTGGCCGAACCCGGCAGAAAAACAGCGATCTGGCTCAAGGCAATCGACTTAGCTTGGAACATAGCCACCGCGATCCAAGCCCAGTTCGCCAACTGTTTTCGATTCGATACCGGCACTATCGCTTGCAAGGTGGTCATCAATCGAGTATATACCTGTTCTCTGCTGCTCATAAGGCGCTCCTTTGATCGGGGTCGGTTAAAAGAGTGCCGCAATCTATGGGCAGCAGCCCTTTTTCAAAAGTGTCAGGGAATCAGATATTATACTAAACGAGGAGATACCAGGCGATGGATCAACTTAGTTTTTCTGACGCGGCCTATAGCTACAAGAAGAAAACCACCCGCAAAGAGCGCTTTCTGTGCGAGATGGATGCCGTGTTGCCTTGGGACGCCCTGCTGCAACCGATCTTGCGGAAGTATCCCAAGCCCGGTCAAGGGCGTCGCCCGATCCCGGCGGCGACGATGTTGCGCATCTATTTCATGCAACAATGGTATGGGCTTTCCGATCCGGGTATGGAGGATAGTCTGTATGACGTGGAATCGATGCGTCGGTTTGCCGGCGTGGGGTTGGATGCCATTCCGGATGAGACGACGATCTGTAAATTCCGCCATTTTTTGGAGCGGCATGGGTTGACCGAGGTGTTGTTTGAGCGCACGGGTCAGTATTTGTCGGAGCGGGGTTTGATCGTCTGCGAAGGCACCATTGTGGATGCGACCATCCTCGCGGCCCCGACTTCGACCAAGAACCGGGATCAAGCCCGGGATCCGGAGATGGGTTCGACCAAGAAGGGCCCGACCTGGCATTTTGGTCTCAAAGCGCATGTGGGTAGTGATCTTCAGGGACGGGTTCACACCGTGGTGGTGACTTCGGCGTCGGTGCATGATTCGCAGATGATGGACGAGTGTTTGCATGGCGACGAAAAGGTGATCTATGGCGACAAAGCCTATGTGGATGCCCAACGCCAAGCGGACGCCCAAGCCGAGGGGATTGAATGGCGCGTCTTGCGTAAGGCCAAGCGCGGGCGGAAACTCACCTGTGCCGACCACTCGTTTAACCGAAAGAGCTAAGTACACGACAGTGCTCTAAGTTGAGGTACAGCCCTGATTTAGGTTTATTTGTAATCGTCAAGATTGCATTTAAATCCTAAATACAGGAGCTGTACCGTGCTTATTCATACGCTAAAGAAAGCCCTCATGCAAGGGTCTGTATCGCTCACGCGCCACCGCATTGAGTTAATTAGTGGCTTGGTGTGTGCACTGATACAGGTGCGTTCGGTCAATCTGAGAAAACTCGCATGTAGCCTGCCGGGCTTGGCTCAAATAGACAGTCACTATCGTCGCCTACAGCGTTTTTTCAGCAGTGGATTCTCCCCGGCCGTGTTTACTCAGTTGATCGTCTCTAAGCTGGTGCGCCCCGGCCAGCCCCAAGTGTTGGTCATGGATCGGACCCATTGGAAGTTGGGTCGCACCCATCTGAATCTGTTATGTGTCGGTCTGGTCTACCAAGGGGTGTCTATTCCGTTGGCCTATCAGTCGTTGCAAAAGCCGGGCAACTCCCATACCGACGAACGGAAACACCTACTGAGCCAAGTATGGGCCTATCTGGATGCTCGCGTGTGTTGTTTAGTCGCCGACCGCGAGTTTTATCGGTCGAGATTGGTTTGCCTTTTTGTTGGAGCAATCCGTCGATTGTGTCATTCGCCTACGAGGCAACACATCGCTTACGCTCGACGATGGCCGGCAACGATATGGGGCTACTTTTAATGAACGGATGCCCCGAGGCACCACCCGATACTATCCACACACGACCCTCTATGACGGCTTGACGCTGAATTTGGTGTGTCACCGCCCCGTCCACGGCCAACGCATCCTGCTGATTACCAACCGAACCGACCTCCAACAGGGGCTGGCACTCTATGGGCAGCGCTGGGCTATTGAGACGACCTTTGCTTGTTTGAAATCGAGAGGATTTGACCTCGAAGATACTCACTTGACGCATCCCCAACGCCTGCACCTGTTGCTAGGACTGCTCGCGTGGACCTTACTGTGGGCACTGCTGGTAGGACAGCAACTGCATCAAAGAAAACCGATCCCCAGAAAAAAACATGGACGAAAAGCCATAAGCCTGTTTCGTCGAGGACTCGACCAACTCACACAGATCATACACCAAACACGAGACCAACCTAAACGCGCACGACAATATCAACCCATTTTACTGTCGTGTACTTAGCTCGACTTTATCCATTCATGTAGCATAGGAAACGATATCGATAAGGCGTTCGACGATTCTGGCGGTTGGTTTTTGCCTGTCTAGGTGTTGTGTTGACGTTGAAAAATGGTGCCAGATGTGTTTTCGCACCCACGTGAGTGCATCCGGAGAACGTGGGTTTTGTTTTGCGATACCAAGCCGTTTGTCGGACACTACAGGCTGTTTTTTTGATCAGCGTATCCGCCAAGATCGCCACCATCGCGAATAAGGCCAACACCAAGGGCGTGCTCCGCGCAATGGCTTGGTCGTTCCACTGCCGTTGGGTTTCCATACCCAGATGGGCGCGGGCTTGTTCAAAAGTGGTTTCGACCGTCCAGCGCTGGATGAAAAAGGTCAGCATCTGCTGGGGGGTGATGGTTTGGTCGGTGCTGAGCAAGGCTTGGGGTGGGAATTGCCCGTTGGGGTCTTTGATCAACAGCCAGCGGATGGGCACCGGGGGCAACCCGGCGTGATACCATACGGCGGTGTCCGACCCGATATGGAGGGTGCGTTTTCCGCTGGCATACCATGCGTTTACCGTGAGCGGTTGCCAAGGGGTATTCGGATCGTCTACGCGCGCTTGGAGGGTCGGCAACCGGTTGCCTTTACAGCGGGGTCGCCCCACCGTACCGGGTCGCCGAGGGGGCGCGGGCTCAAAAAGTGCCGCATCTAAGCGCAAGCGGGTGATGACGGCGACCTGATGACGAACCGCATCCAGAAACGCCAACGCCGAAAAGGCTGGGTCGGCGACCACCACGAGGCTCCGGGTGGGCAGCCAGCGCGCCAGCAGACAAAGCATCTGTTGGGCGCGACGCAGCAGTGGTTGATGGGATCGACCTCGGGCCTGATAATAGCGCTCAGACGGACATAACACCGTCAAGAAAGGCAAGGCCCAGATGCGGTCGGCCTAAGAGACGGGCACTAGCAACATCAGCGACAACCAGCGCAACCCACTGGCTTTGACAAAGTACCCCTGACTGGAGCGCACCGGATCGCGATAGATACCCTTGGCCGCAATGGCATCGCCGCGACGACGCTCGATCGTATCGTCCAGGCCAAAAACCAGCCGGCCGCGGGGGGCAAAAGTAGCCAGCAGGACCGGCAACAGAAGCTGACTGCCTTGCAAACCAGACCAGACGCAGCGATTGAGCACCCGGTGATAGGTTTGAAAATCAGACCGATGATCCAAACCCAGCACACGCAAAAGGGCACTAACCGTGCGTTTACCAGGCGCTAGAATCGCGCCGGTCAACAACACCTGAGCATGCGGCCATACCCGAGCAGAAAAAAGGGGGGCAAAATACGACATAAAGTGTATTATAGTCGGTGGCAGCGGTCCCATGAAAAGCTCCTTGATTGTAGAGATGATTCGACACCATCTATACTAGGAGATTCCCGGACCGCTGTCATCTCTTTTGGATAAAGTCGAGCTTAGGTCCCGAATAAAAAATGTGGCCCTATCGACGAAGACAATAACTGTTGCACGAAAAAGGAGGTAGATGACGGTGTTGCACTGTTCAGTGATCCGATTTCTCTTTTTCAAACAACAAACAGTATCCTCACAGACAATGACAAGACACAGGCCGTTGTCGGACGTATTGACGGACCGAACGATGTGATCGTCGGTTCCGTTGACGTGTCGGTTGATATCAGGCACTGACGTTACGCACTGTAGGGACAACCGGCCGGTCGCCCCTACAGCGACTATGGCGTACCCGCCAAACGGTGGTTGCTTAGGTCAGCTTCAAGGCGGCAAACAGCAAGCCCATCAGCGCAATCTGCGTTCCTATCGCCCACAAAATGCGGTTGTTGAGCGCCTCCAAACGGGCGTTAAGTTGCCGACCCTGCTCGGCGATGCGCTCCTCAAGCTGCCGACCCTGCTCGGCGATGCGCTCTCCAAGCTGCCGGCCCTGTTCGGCGATTTCTTGCCGCAGTTGCCGGCCCTGCTCTTGGATGGCGCGCTCTATCCTGTCGAGCCGAGGGGCGGTCTGCTCGGCAATGCCTTCAAGGCGGCCAAGGCGTCGGTCGTGGTCTTGCGCTTGCGTTACAGGTTCGCTCATAACCAATCCTTTCAACTTTCGACTATCGCGTACCCGCCAAGCGGTGGTTGCTTAGGGGAGACGGACGCTACACCGTCCTTCGTCGGCATAGCTTCTGAATATATACACCAACCCACTCAAAAGGGCAAGATCGGCCAAATCATGGGCTATGAGTTCGGGTGGGGCGGATGTATCCGCAAGAAGCAATAACCGTGCCAAGGCGGTGGCTCAGAGGGAGGAAGGGGCTATAAGGCGCGGGAGTGTAGCCGAAAGGATACAGGGAGGGAGGAGATAGAAACAAAAGCTGCGTAACGTTAGCTCTTAACAGAACTGTGCGGATAGACCCGCTCCCACCCCGCCGCACCGAACACCTTGTCGGCCCACAGCGGGCCACTTTCAGAGGCATCTACTAAATTGTAGGAGTGCGAAGCCTGCACGGAGCGCATGACCTCGCGCCACAGCGCAGCGTCCAAGTGCCGGTATTCAGCCGCGTGCGCGGCGGATTCGGCGAGGTTACGCCCTTCTTGGGGATCTTCCTGCAAATCGAACAGTCCGGCCGCGCCGTTACCGTATTTCACTAGCTTGTGCCGCCCGTCGTAGGCCATCCAGCCGGATTGCAAGCCGCCGATGAGCATGTCGCGCGGCGCATCGCCAGCCAAGCCCAAGCCGGGCAGCGGCCTAGCGTCCATGTACTCCGGCACGCCGTGGCCAGACGCGGCCAGCAGAGTAGCGGTAACGTCCGTGAGGCAAACCAAATCGTCGCGCACCTCGCCGGTAGCACCGCCCGGCTGGCGCACTAGCATGGGCACGTGGCAGCTACCTTCGTAAAAGTTGCCCTTGGCGTTTACGCCGTGATCCCCAACCAAGTCGCCGTGGTCTGAGGCGAAGATGACGACGGTGTTGTCGAGACGACCGCTTTCCTCCAAGGCCGCGAGGATTTGGCCGACCTCGTGGTCTATCTGCAAGATCAGCGCCGAATAGTGGGCGCGCACCGTGCGCTTCTGCTCCTCGGTGTAGGGGCCTTCGGTCTCTGGAGTCCAGATCGGCGCGCCGGGCCGAGGCTGAGGGTGGATGCCCTCGCGGACATCGCGGTGGATGGGGTCGCCGGGGGCGGGATCGGGAATTTTATCGACATCTACTTTTTCCAAGAATTCCGGCGTAGGGTCATAGGGGTCGTGCGGGCCGGGGAAACCCACCATGCAGGCGAAGGGCCGCTCGTCGTCGTACTCGCGGATGAAGCGCGCCGCCTCCTCGCCGACGAAGTAATCCCAGTAGCAATCCCAAGGCAAAAGCGACACGCAAGCGCCGCGATTTTCGTCATATCCTTCGTGCTCCTTGCCCATGTACTTGCGATGGCCGCGCTGTTGCAAATAGTGCCAGTAGTCGTCCTGGATGTTGACCCACACCTTGTCCTCGCAGGCGATGCGATGTTGGAAGCCAAAGGAAGCTTCCCACGGGTAGAAGTGCATCTTGCCAATGGCCGAGGTGAGGTAGCCGTGGTCGGTCAACATCTCCGCCCAAGTGCGGATGCCACACGCAGCGTGGTCTGGGCGCAGGTGGTTGCCGTTGGTCAGCACGTGATTGCGCCAAGCGTTGAGGCCAGTCAGCAGCGAACAACGCGCCGGTACGCAGACCGGATGCAAGCTGTAGGCTTGATCGTAGCGGATGCCCTCGGCGGCAATGCGGTCGATGTTGGGCGTGGAAATGTGGGGGGCACCGTAACAACTGAGAAAGTCGTGGCGCATCTGGTCGGGCATGATGAACAACAAATTGGGTCGGTCGCTCATGATTTTATTCCATTCTCGTCTCTTGGTGGACAGGTGAGTGGGCTTACCGCAGGCTATCGACAAACAAAGTAAAAAAGATCGGGCGGCTCATACAACGCCGGGGATGCGGACCAGCCGCTTGAACAGGTCGCCGCGCTCGGCATAACTGGCAAATTGATCGAAGCTAGCGCAGGCCGGCGAAAGCAGCACCACGTCGCCCGTTTGCGCCAAGCGGCGGGCGGTGTCCAAGGCTTGCACTAGGTCGCGGCAGCAGTGGACGATCTCGCCCGCACCCGCTTGCTGTACAGCAGTGGCAATGCGCGGAGCCTCTTGGCCGATGAGTAGCACGGCGCGGACATTGGCTTCGGCAATCGCAGTGCCCAAAACGCTGAAGTCGGCCCCTTTGGCAGCGCCACCTGCGATCAGCAGCAGGGGCGCGTCAAAGGCTCGGATGGCAGCACAGGCAGCATCGACTGTCGTGGCCAGCGAATCATTGTAATAGGTAATGCCGTCGCGCTCGGCAACGCATTCGAGGCGGTGGGGAAGGCCCGCAAAGGAGCGAATGGCCTCGGCGAAATGGGTCGCTGGCGCACCAAAGGCCAACGCACCAGCTACGGCCGCGGCGACATTGCTCCAATTGTGCCGTCCCCGCAGAGGAATGTCTTCTACCGGACAAATGGCGGTCGGCTGCGCCCCAGAGCAGCAGGCCCACAACTGGCCGTCGGCAATCCACGCGCCCGGAATGCTCGGTGCGGTTGTGCTAAAGGACCAAAGAGTAGCTGGACTGTCTGCGGCAAAGGTCCGAGCCGTGGGACAGTCCCGATTGACAATGAGAATATCGCCGGGGGTTTGATAGCGGCACACGGGCTTTTTAACATCGACGTATTCGGCGCGGTCGGCGTGATAGTCGAGGTGGTCCTCGGTGATGGAAAGGACCACGGCGATATGCGGGCTTTGGTCGAGGTCCTGCAATTGGAAACTAGACAGCTCTAGGACGACCCGGTCAGTCGGCTGCAACTCGTCGAGGAATTCGAGCGGCGGTCGGCCGATGTTGCCGCCGCTAAACACCCGTGCCGACGGATCGGTTGCCAGCAAGGCGTGCAGCAGCGCGGTCGTAGTGCCCTTGCCCTTGGTGCCGGTAATGCCAAGCACTGGAGCCGGACACAGTTGCAAAAAAAGGCGCGTCTGGCTCGATACTTCGACGCCGCAACGCCGCGCCGCACACAAGCGCGGGTCCAGCGTCGGCAGACCTGGCGTGCGGAACAGCAGGTCGAAGTCGGTCAGGTCGTCGAGATAGTGGTCGCCGATGCGCCATTGTTGCACGCCCTCCACCGGAGTGGCCGGGTCGCGGGCGTCGCACACGGCAAAGGGAATCTGGCGCGCGTGGAGAAAGCGGGCCAGTGCGCGGTTTTCCACGCCGAGGCCGAGGAGGGCAATGCGCCGCTGGTGCAGGGCCGCGCTTGACTGTTTGGGGCCGGAGGATTTCTTTAGCGCCATTGAAATTGCAATACGCGCTTTAACTATTAACTAGCGAGAAGGTGCTGTGGCTGTAACAATTATGCGTACGGTGCGGCCTAGTCCGCAATGGCAAGACAGCTTGATCCGAATAGAGAGCGGCCAGCGGGTCGTCATCGACGCCGAGGAAACTTGGTCGCCGGACATGCGCAACCAAATCGCCTGGTGTGGTGCCGATGGCCTGTACAACTTACCGGCTGGCGAGGGGTATCTCCTGCCAGGGGCCAATGTCGGCGCACTCATAGCCCGCATCTCCGACAATGGGCCGCCCTTGGCCGTGGGCAGCCGCTACGACTTTATTGCCGACCGCGCCGGGGTGCTCTTCTTGGCCATGAACGAAAACCCGGACTTCAACAACCAAGCCGGCAAAATCGTCGCCCAAATAATCGTCTTTAGCCAACCATGAGCCTTGCCGGCAGCGCGGCGACCGCAGCCTATGTGCGCGCAGGTCATCCACCTGTCCGCGCGACCGCGCCGCTCGCCGAAGGGGTCTGGCGCATCGAGAACGCAGACGGCCGCAAGGTCGTGGTCAAGCATCAGCTCTTCGGCCGGCTGACGCAGGGTACGGCTTACGACCTGTTGGAGGTCGAGCGCGACGTGCTTGGCTTTCTGCACGCAGCCGGGTGTCCGGTGCCCGCTGTCCTTGGCATAGACCCAGACGCCCACTGCATCTTCTTGCAATGGGTCGGCGATCGCACCCTCGACGACGCCATTCAGGACGGGGATCGTGCGGCGACGATGCAGGCTATACGCGGGCTGTGCGCCATTGAGCGCGCGTTCTCTCAACGCACCGACCTAGAACCGAGGGTAGTGCCGTGCGCAAACCGCGCGGCCTTAGACGCCGCTTGGGACGAGGCAGGAGCGCGGGCGCACGCTGGCATCGAGCAGCTATGCAGCCGTCTTCAGCGGCCCTTAGACGCGGGGATACAGCCGCTACTCGATGCCATGCACGGCTGGCTGGCGGTGCGACCGGCTTCGCTGGGCAGCATAGATTACAACGCACGCAACGCAGTTGTCGAACCAAAGGGAACGCGCGTTTACTTTCTCGAATTTGCCAAAATCGGTTGGGACTGGACGGAAAGGCGCTTGACGCAGTATACTTCAAGTATGGGTAGCGGGCGGCAAGATGGGCGCATGCGCTCGCTGCTGGACGCTCCCGCAGCGCGTTTATACGCCGAGGAATCCGGGCGCAACGACGGTGCGCGGGCGCTCGATTATCACCGCATCTTTTTTCTGTTAAACAGCGCAGCCCTGTTGGGCGCGGCCCTCGACGGCGAGCCGTATGCTCAGGCCCTGCGCCAACACTGGAAAAGGCCCCATGCGCGGCTGCGGCAATGCGCGGCCATGCTGGCCCAGGGCCTGAGCACAGACTCAAGTGCAGCCGAGTTCAGAAGCCGGTTGCAATTTTGTCTATCACCACGCGGAGGTACCCTATGAGCGAGTGGAACACGCTCGACTTCAAGCCCCGGGCCCGAGGGATGATCATCGGCGATATTCCCTGGCTGGCGCGCATAGCCGACAAGGCGCGGGCGCACCAGCAGCAACGCATCGGCGACTACGTATTTCCCTGACCGGCCGACAAGCACTTCCTGGAGGAAGTGGAGTTGACAGCCGCAGCATTCGGCGAGATGGTGGCCTCGTCGGCCGACGACGATGCCCTGATCGAAAAGATGAAAGCGCACTTGGACAGAAAGCGCTAGCATGAGCACCTCAGCACAAACAACGCGCACGCCAAGGCGGAGAGTACGGGAGATGGAGGTGGAGGTCGTCCACGTGCGCCGCGACACCCCAGACACCACCACGCTCTTTATGTCCGCTGGCGACGAGCCGACTGAATACGAGGCCGGCCACTTCTGCACCATTGATCCCCATCAGTTCGGCGAACTGGAACACTTCACCGCCTATTTAGAAGATCAAAAGGGGCAGCGGGAAAAGCCGAGGGCCTATTCTATGGCCTCTGCTCCGCACGAAGAACACCTCGCCATCACGATCAAAGAGGAGCGCTACGAGAGCGGCGAGACGCCGTACCCGCCGCTTTTGTCGCCGCTTTTAACGTACTACATCCAAGAGGGTCGGCGGCTGGTCATCAGCGGTTTTACCGGGGCGTACACCTTTCCCGCCGATGTCCGCGAGCGCACTGATCACATTGTCCACGTGTGCGCTGGCAGCGGCATCGTGCCCAACAGGAGCTTGATCAAAGAAAGCCTGCACCGCAGCGACCCGCTCCGGCACACCTTGCTGTTTAGCAACAAGACGCGCGGCGACGTCATTTACTTTGAGGAATTCGAGGAGTTGCGGGCGCAGTATCCCGACCAGCTCGACGTGATCCACTGCATCACCCGCGAGGATCCAAGCGGCATCCGCGGTGCTCGCCGGGGGCGCATTTCTAGGGAACTCTTGCGCGAAGTCGCGCCCGATCCCTCCAAGGTGATGGCCTACAGTTGCGGCCCAGGCATCACGCCTTACGAGCGCCGGGCGGCCCGGGCCAAGGGCGAGACTCCCGAGCCGCGCTTCGTCGAAAACATGGTCGCGCTCTTGCAGGAGCACGGGCTGGACAAAAAGCAGATCCGGCAGGAAAGCTGGGGATGAATGAATGAAGTTGATCGTGCAGATTCCCTGCTTTGACGAAGAGCAGACCCTGCCCGCTGTAATCCGCGACATCCCGCGCCAAGTGCCCGGCATAGATCACGTCGAAATTTTGGTCATCGACGACGGCTCCAGCGATCTCACCAGCGCGGTGGCACGCGAGTGCGGCGCGGATCACGTAATCCGCTTCTCGCGCAACCGAGGGCTGGGCCAAGCCTTTAAGGCCGGTTTTGACGAGTGCTTGCGGCTGGGGGCCGACATCATCGTCAACACCGACGGCGACAACCAGTACTACGGCGGCGATATCGACAAGTTAGTCGCGCCCATCCTCGACGGCCGAGCCGACATGGTCATCGGCGACCGGCAGACGCAGGCCATTGCCCATTTCTCCGCCCTCAAGCGCTACCTACAAAGCTTGGGCAGCCGGGTGATTAGCCGCCTCGCCGGCTTACAGGTGCCGGATGTGGCCAGCGGCTTTCGCGCCTTTAGCCGCGAGTGTGCGCTCCAGCTTTCGACCTTTACCAATTTCGACCACACCGCCGAGCACGTAATCGAAGCCGGATACCGGAACTTGGCCGTGACTTCTGTCGCGATCCGCACCAACCCCAAGACGCGCGAGTCGCGCCTTTTTTCCAACATTGGCAAGTTCGTCTTCAAGTCCGGGGAAATCAGTTTGCGTACCTATGCGCGCTACGCCGCGCTCAAGATATTTTCCCTATGCGGTATTTTGACCTTTGTCGCGGGTTTTGGCCTCGGCGTGCGCTTTCTCTACTTCTTATTTTTTACTGACGAAGGGATGCTGCACGTGCAGTCGCTTATCTTGGCGGCGATCCTGCTGTTGGCCGGGTTTCAGATGTTTCTCACCGGCGTCATAGCCGATCTGATCGCCACCAATAGGGACTTGCTCGAAGATGCGCTGCAGCGGGTCAAGAAGTTGGAATTGCGCGATACGGGCAAAAAATAATTTCCCATGAAAAAACCTGTTATTTACATAGACGGCCAAGAGGGCACGACCGGGCTGCGCATTCGCCAGATGCTAGCCGAGCGCGAGGATGTGGAGGTGCTGCTCATTCCACCGGAACATCGCCGGGATCGGCGGGCGCGGGCCGAGTTTCTCAACCGCGCGGACTTGTGCGTGCTCTGCCTGCCCGACGACGCAGCAACCGAGGCTCTCGACCTGCTCGAAAACCCGCAAACCAAGGTCATCGACACCAGCACGGCGCATCGGGTCCACCCCGAATGGGTCTATGGGCTACCCGAGATTTCACCCGCGCACAAAGAGCAGATTCGCCACGCGCAGAAAGTCGCCAATTGCGGTTGTTATCCCGTCGCCTTCATCCTCGCCGTGCGGCCCCTCATCTTGCAGGGGCTGCTCCGGCCCACCGCGCCGCTGACCATCAACGCGGTGTCCGGCTACTCCGGCGGGGGGAAAACGATGATCGCCGAATACGAGGGGGAAGGTGATCACAAGCCTTTCTGCCTGTACGGCCTCGACGGCGACCACAAGCACTTGCCCGAGATCTGGAAATTCAGCGGGTGCGAAAAGCAGCCGCTCTTTGTGCCGTCCGTCGATCATTCGTTCTGCGGCATGGTAGTAAGCACGCCGGTACCTACAGAATTTTTCGCCCGTCCCCACGTCAATCGCGCAGCCGTGTACGAGGTCTGGCACGAGTACTACGCGGACTGTCCCTTTGTAAAGGTGGTCGCGCCCCAAGACGCTGTATTGCGCGACGACAAATTCCTCGACCTAACGAGATTGAGCCACACCAACTTCGTCGAGCTATCGGTCTGGGGCGACCCAGAGCAAGGGTTGGTTTTGGTCGGGCGGCTCGACAACCTCGGCAAAGGAGCGTCGGGCAATGCCGTGCAGTGCCTCAACTTGATGCTCGGCTGCGACGAAACCGCAGGGCTGGTCTAGATGCTCGTCGATAGCCACTGTCATCTCGATCAATTCGCCGATGCCGACGCCGTGCTCGCGGCAGCCGCCCAAGCCGGAGTGGGGCAGGTCGTCGCCGTCAGCGAGAGTGCGGAGTCAATGAGAGCAGTCCTCGCACTCAAGCAGCAGTATCCAAACCAAGTGTTGGCCGGGCTGGGCTTGCATCCGGCGTGGATTACCCAAGCCACAGACGCCGAGCTCGCAGACGCGCTCACCTATTTGGCCGCGCATCTGCCCGAGGCCGATGTCCTCGGCGAGGTCGGCCTCGACTACAAATGGGCGACCAGCCCGGAGCAGCAGGCCCAACAGCAGGACGTCCTTGTGCAGCAGCTCGACCTAGCGGCACAGTGCGGCAAGCCGATCAACCTGCACTCGCGCCGCGCCCAGCGGCAGACCTTGGAGCGGGCCGTGGAGTTTCGCCGCCACACCAAGCTCAACGCCCAGCTACACTGGTTCACCCAGTCCAAAAAACTCGTGCGGATCTGCCGTGCGGAGCGGATCTACGTGTCCGTCGGCCCGTCCGTCCTCTGCGACCCGCAGACCCAAGCCGTGGCTGCGGAGATCGACCGCGAGTTGCTGCTGTTGGAAACGGACGCACCCGTGCCCATCGGCGGAGCCGCAGGCCATCCAGCGCGAGTGGCAGCAGTCGCGGCAAAACTAGCTGAACTCATCGGGTTCACCGAGGAGGAGGCCGCGGCTAATTGGGCGCGCTATTTGGGCAAGCGGCTATGAAAACGGTGGTCAGGGACCAGGGACCAGTCCCGACCCCCTTGAGGACTAGCCACTGGCCACTGGCCACTGGCCACTAATCAAACAGGAGGAACCATGCCAACGAGCATTTTTATCCTTGCTTTCGCCCTCGTCTTTGGCGGGCTAGCAGGGCCAGCAAGCGCCCAACAAGGCCTAGGCAGCTTAGAAAGTCTGATCAAGCGAGGCGAAAAAGAAGTCAAACCACAGGCCCTTTCCGCGTCCGACCTACCGGCCCTAAATCAGAATTTGATCTCCGATAAGGCGCGCCTGCCCGGCAGCTTAAGCGCGGATAAGACGCGCATCGGTCAGGATCGCGATATAGACCCAGACGCGTACATCGTCGGCCCTAACGACGTACTTCAGCTTTACATCTGGGGCGAATTTGATCAGCCCTACACCTTGCAGGTCAACCCAGAGGGCAATGTCCTCATCCCCACCGTCGGCTCGTTTCACATTTCGGGCCTATCGCTGACCGCGGCCAAAGAGCGCCTCTCGACCGCAGTCCAAAACAAATACCCTAACGTGGGCATCAGCATCTCCCTCGTGAGTATGCGCTTCTTCACCGCGTACGTCACCGGCGCAGTGCTGAACGAGGGCAGCTTCACTATCTATCCGACTACGCGGGTTTTAGATATAATCAAACAGGCTGGCGGCTTTGAGAATCAATTGCAACGGATCGCGTTGCAGGACCAAGATGCCGGTGGAGCCACTAACCGCAACACAGGCCGGCGCTCCATCCAACTAATCCACCGCGACGGCACCAGCGAGCGCGTGGATCTCGATATGTTCCTCGCCACCGGCGACCTCGCGCACAATCCCTACGTGCGCATGGGCGACGTGGTCCACGTCTCGTTTCGCAAGCATTCGGTGTCCATCTTCGGCGCGGTCAACCAAGAGGGCGAATACGAGTTCCTACCCGGGGATACCCTCGGCGACCTCGTGACATTGGCCAAGGGCTTGAACCGCTCCAAACCGCTGATCAGCGCCGAACTCTGGCGCTTTCAAGAGGGCACCGAGCAAGCCGAAGTCATCGAGCTAGGCAGCGCCAAAGAGATGCTGGAGGAACTGAACTACGAGACCATCCGCCACATTGAGCTGCGCCCCAACGACGCAGTCTTTATCCGCGCGCAATCGCTGTGGCAGTCAACCCACACGGTCGTGATCTCTGGCGAGGTCAGGTTCCAAGGCCCCTACCGCATCGAACCCGGCATTACCCGCATCAAGGACGTGGTGGCCGCGGCCGGCGGCCTAACCGATGAGGCGTCTCTCATCGGTGCCCGAGTAATCCGCACGAGGGTCCGGGCCGAAAGCGATCCGCAGCTAGAGCAGCTAAAGAGACAGAGCGAGGTGGCGGGCCTCACCTACATGAACATCGAGGACCGGGCTTATCTCAAGACCAAAACCCGCGAAGAAAAGGGGCGGATCGCAGTCGATTTCGAGCGGTTGTTTGTCGATGGCGACGAGGGGCAAAACATTTTGCTCGCCAGCGGCGATGTGATCTTTTTCCCCATGCAGCGGCACACCATCAACGTCAGTGGTCAAGTGCAGCGAGCCGGGCTGATCGACTACGAGCCGGGCCGCAAAGTGCGCTACTACATAACCAAGGCCGGCGGGTACTTGTACGACGCCGACAAACGCCATGCCCGCCTAGTCCGAGCGCGCACGGGCGTCCGCGAGAAACTCAAAGACAACCTGCTAGTCGAGGTTGGCGACGAAATATGGGTGCCCCAGAAGGAGCGCATCGATTACTGGGCACTCACCCAAGAGACTATTCCCACCGTCTTCAATATCCTTACCCTCGCGGCCTTGTTGAAGGGGGCTTTTTTCTAGAGTAGGAATCCCAAGGAGCACTATTAATGAATACCAAAAACAAAGAAATCGACATCATCGATCTGCTAACGGCACTGCACGCGGGCCGACGGCTGATCATCGGCGGCACCTTGGCCATCTGCGCCTTGGCCGGTGGCCTCAGCTTCCTCTTGCCAAAGGAATACGAGGCCACCGTGCAAATTCTGCCCCCCCGCGAGAAGAAGGAGAGTTTTGGTTTTTCCAGCATGCTCGCGTCCCTACCCATACCCGCCTTGCGCCTCGGGGAGCGGGGCACGCCATCTGACATTTCTCTCGCCACCATCAAGAGCACGACGACGCGGCAGCGGATGATCGAGAAATTCGGTTTGATGCAGCGCTACGAGGCTCGCACCCTGACCGACGCGATTGAGGTCCTCGCCGACAAAACCACGGCTGCCATGACCGAAGAGGGTATGCTTGGAGTCTCAGTTCTAGACAAAGATCCGCAAATGGCCGCCGACATGGCCAATTACTACATCGCACTGCTCGATAGCACCAACAAGCGGTTCTCGCACAAGACGGCCTCTGACCGCTTGGACTTTATCCGCGGGATTTTGCAAGAAGAAGATAAAAGGCTCGATGATAAGATGAAGCGGTTAGAGGAGTTCCAGTCCGAGCACAACGCCATCTCGATCGACGACCAAGCCCGCGCGGCGATTCTGACTGCCACCTCGATGCGCACCGCCGCAATGGAACTCGCAATTGAGCACCAGCGGCTCATTCTATCGGGGCTAGGTCCCAACCACGACAAGGTCAAACAGCTCGAGCGCGAAATCCTACTGCGGCAGGGGACCATAGCTTTCTTGCGCGACGGCCTCAATCCTGCCGACAACACCATGCTGCAAAACAAAGCGCTGCAACTACAGCTAGGCGACGAAAACCTCTTCCTACCGCTGAATCAGATCCCAGGCGTGGCCCAAGAGTACGCAAACCTCGAAAAGGATGTGCTCGTGCAGACATCCCTTATGCTGGTCCTGCTACAACAGGAGGCCCAAGCCCTGATCGAGGCCAAGGACGCCACTTCGACCGTGCAGATACTCGACCCAGCCACACCGCCCGAAATCAAGGCCAAGCCCCAGCGCGTGCTGATCGTATTTCTCGCCGGCTTACTCAGCCTTATCGCCTCAGTCTCCTATGTGCTGGGGGCGGTGTACATGCGGGACCTGCAACAGCGCTGGCGCGAGCGGCACGAGACGACGTCTGAAGTTCTATGACCATTCAAGTAAAGGTGATCAACAAGGGGGGCCAACCGCTGCCCACCTATGAAACGGCGCACAGCGCGGGCCTCGATTTGCGCGCGGCGCTAGCAAAAGAAGTGGTGTTAGCACCCGGCGAGCGCGGCCTCATTCCCACGGGCCTATACCTCGAAATTCCCCCGGGCTACGAGGCACAGGTCCGGCCGCGCAGTGGCTTGGCCCTCAAGCGCGGCCTAACGCTGCTCAACGCCCCAGGCACGATCGACGCCGACTACCGAGGCGAAGTAGGCGTCATCATGATCAACCTTTCGGCTGAGGAGCAGCGCATCGGCCCGGGTGACCGCATCGCCCAGCTCATTTTCGCGCCGGTGACGCGCGGCGAGTGGGTCGAAGTCGAAACGCTCGCCGAAACGGAGCGCGGCAGCGGCGGTTTTGGCTCGACCGGGGCGCACTGAAATGGCCATAAAATAAACGGCTCCAGTTGTGGGACTGGAGCTGCCTTTGTGTTTAGGGTCTCAGCGTTTTGTGGCGACCCGATTTGGAATTAGGGGCTTCCCAGCCGCTTTTTTCTATTCGATCTCTGCATGGGTTTTGTGGATAAGCAGATAGCGTTGGGATGTAGGTGGGTGTGTTCCGGTGAAGCTATTGCTCTGTGAAGGTGAGCCTTCTGCCATTCTTCGCCAAAAATTGGCCGCATTCTCAGTCGGGAATCCAGCACGAGCGAGAATGTACAAGCCAATGTAGTCAGCTTCGAGTTCAAAGGCTTGGCTAAAAGCGACGGCTCCTATCTCGGCTCCTGCGTCTGAGTAGCGATTATAGGTGCGGATTCCTATTTCTGCGCCGGAACCTAGACGAACACTGGCGACAAACGGATAGGCTCCCGTTCCTTGATAAAAGCAGAGTGAAAAGGGAAAGGGGCGACGGGCCCTTTAACCATGAACATTCGGACTTGCATTCCGAATGTTCATGGTTTATTATCGCATTATGCTTTCAAGGCCCAATTATATTCAGCGTATAAACACGGCCCTCAAGCGCTCGCCCATCACCGCGCTCCTCGGGCCTCGACAGTGTGGCAAGACGACCTTGGCCCGAATAGTCGCCCAAGATAGCGGGGCCACGTACTTCGATCTCGAGTCTCCCCAAGATACGGCGCGGCTCCAAAATCCAGAACTGGCGCTTTCGGCCGCGTCGAACCTGACGATCATCGACGAAATCCAACGGATGCCTCCCTTGTTCAACGTGCTCCGCGTCTTGGTCGATCGGATGCCCGACCACAGGCGCTTCCTAATTTTGGGCAGTGCCTCGCCAGATGTGATAAAAAACGTGTCCGAGTCGCTGGCTGGTCGCGTCGAATTCATCGATCTGGCCGGCTTCAGCCTCCCTGAAGTCGGAGCAAAATCCGCCCTTCAGCTATGGGTGCGCGGCGGTTTTCCGCGATCTTTTCTGGCCGCCACAGACGAGGATAGCTCGGCGTGGAGGGAGGGATTTGTGCGGACATTCCTCGAAAGAGATATACCCCAGCTCGGGATCTCGATTCCGGCACCGGCCATGAGACGCTTCTGGACGATGCTCGCACACTATCACGGCCGCATCTGGAATGCGTCCGAACTGGCCCGGTCTATGGGACTGAGCGACAAAACCGTCCGCGGGTACTTGGATCTGCTCACGGATACGTATATGGTTCGCCAAGTGCAACCGTGGCACGAGAATATCGGCAAACGCCAAGTGAAAGCGCCGAAAATCTACCTGCGCGACAGCGGGCTTGTACACAGCCTCCTAGCCTTGCCGAACCACCACGCCTTGAGCGCCCACCCCATGGTCGGTGCCTCTTGGGAGGGCTTTGTGCTCGAGCAGCTAATGCTGACCATACGTCCGGAGGCCGCTTATTTTTGGGCAACCTATCAAGGGGCTGAGATTGCTCTCTTTTTCTTTTATAAGGGGAAACGGTTCGGCATTGAGATCAAACACAGCGAGCGTCCCAAGATCACTCGCTCCGCTCGAACAGCCCTCGCCGACTTGGGCCTTCAACACTTGTGGATCGTCTATCCGGGAGACCATAGCTACCCGGTTGACGACCGCATCAGCGTCGTACCTCTAACCTCCATTGAACAACTCAGTATGCAGATCGATCAATTCGCGTGAGCAGTAGCTTGGAAGTCACCGAGGTCGTCGTTCAGTCCTCGGAGTTGGCATATCCCTTTGATGCAAGCACTTGATTTTGCGCCGGACTCGCGGTAATGCACCTAGCCGCAGGCTCTCGACAACGCAAAGGGGCCGGCACCCCAAAAGGAGTACCGGCCCTTTGTGTTGCATCCGTTACGGCTGCTTAACTCGCGCCCCCCGATATGGCCGGCAGGAAGTGGACCTCGCTTTGCGGCCCCACCTTCGCCCTAAGCCCGGCGGCGACGACTTCGCCATCCACCGCGACGGCAATCTCGGTCTTGATGCGGTCGCCGTCGAGAACCCGCTCCTTGAAGCCAGGGTAGCGGGCGTCGAGCGCAGCAACGACCTCGCGCACGGTCGCACCCTCTACCTCTACTTGCTGCTGGCCAGCGGTCAGCTTCTGCATCAGCGAGGGAATCCAAGCTACGGGCACGGCTTTAGCTACTCCCGGCCAATGCGGCGACAATGCGGTCCGGCTTCATGGGCAATTCCTGCGGCCGCACGCCAATGGCATCCTCAATGGCCGCGGCAATGGCCGCGGGCGGCGGGGCGATGTTGGCCTCGCCCACGCCGCGCACGCCATAGGGATGGCCCGGGTTGGGGACCTCGACGATGATGGTCTCAATCATCGGAAGGTCGAGGCTGGTTGGGATCCGGTAGTCGAGAAAGCTGGAGTTGTCGAGGTGGCCGTCTCCACTGTAGAAGTACTCCTCGTTGAGCGCCCAACCAATGCCTTGCACCGAGCCGCCCTGCATCTGGCCCTCGACGTACGCCGGGTGAATGGCCCGACCCGCGTCTTGGATGACCGTAAAGCGCACGATCTCGACCTTGCCGGTATCGGGATCGACCTCGACATCGGCGATGTTGGCTGCAAAGGAGCCGCCGACGCCCGAGTCAGGATCCACGGTAGCGCGGCCAATGACCGGGCCGCCGGTTTCTTCAAGTCGGCCGGCTAGTTCCTTAAAGGTCAGCTCGTTATCGCCGGCACGGAAGACGCCGTCATCAAACTCGACTTGGCTTACTTCGACTTCCCAGAGCTGGGCCGCGCGCTCGCAGAGCTGATCCTGCACGTCGAGGGCGGCCTTGTACGCAGCCCAGCCGGTGGCGTACGTCACGCGGCTGCCGCCGGTTACGTCCGTGTGGCCAATCGAGTCCGTGTCGGCTACCTGCGGCTTGACGTCTTCGGCCCGCAGACCCAAGGTCTCGGCAAACTGCATGGCGACCGACGTGCGCGTGCCGCCAATGTCGGTCGAACCCTCGACTAAGCTGACTGTGCCGTCTGTGTTGACGCTGGCCGTGCAGGAGGACTTAAGCCCGACGTTGAACCAATAGCCGACCGAGATGCCGCGCCCGCCGTTGGGACCAACGGGTGCTGGACTCTGGTAGTGCTCTGAGTCGCGGATGGCCTCCAATACCTCCTTGCAGCCCATCTTCGGATACACCACGCCGTCAATGCGGCGAGTGCCGGTCGTCGCGGTATTCTTGAACCGGATATCCAGCGGCTCCATTCCCAATTCGGCAGCCAACAAATCGACCACGTGCTCAGTGGCGAAGGCCACCTGCGTCGAACCCGGGGCGCGATACGCAAAGCTCCGCGGCTTGTTGACCACTACGTCATAACAGTCGATCCGGCCATCGGGAATGTCGTAGCACGAGAACACGCACATCGCGGCCGCGCCGACCAAGCCGCCGGGATACGCCCCGGACTCAAAGGCGATATAGGCGTCGGCGGCCACGATCTTGCCGCTGTTGTCAGCACCCATCTTGATCTTGATGTACGACCCAGGCGTCGGGCCGGTACTCTCGAAGACGGCTGGCCGGGTCATAATCATCTTGACGGGTTGGCCGCTCGCCTTGGAGAGCAGGGCGGCGACCGGCTCCAAGTAGATCGGGATTTTGCCACCAAAGCCGCCGCCGATTTCCTGGGGCACGACCTTGATCTTGGAAATGGGCATGTCCAAGACCGCGCCAACTTGGGCACGCGCGGTGAACGACCCCTGAGTGCTGGTCCAGATCGTCAACTGGCCATCGGCGTTCCAACTCGCCGTGGCGTTGTGCGGCTCGATGTACCCTTGATGCACGGTGGCAGTCTGAAACTCGCGCTCCACAACCACGTCGGCCTCGGCAAAGGCTTTGTCTGCATCACCGAGCCGGTGCTCGAAGTGAGTGGCGAGGTTGCTTTTGCGGCCGGTGTCTTCTCCAAACTCTTGGGTGGTCATGTCGTCGTGGAGTTGGGGCGCGCCCTCCTGCATGGCCTCGCGCACATCGAGCACGGCCTCTAGTTCCTCGTACTCGACCTCGATCAGGTCGAGGGCCTCTTCGGCAATGTGGACGCTAGTGGCGGCGACCGCGGCGACCGGATGCCCGCTGTACAGGGCCTTATCCGTGGCCAGCACGTTGTCGCGCAGGTATTTGAGCCGGGCCGGGCCTTCGCCGAGATCGACCATTTGGTCGCCGGCATCGGGCAGATCAGTGCCCGTAAGGACGGCCTTGACCCCGGGCAGAGCAGAGGCTTTAGACGTGTCTATGGACTTGATGCGCGCATGGGCGTGGGGCGAGCGCAGGATCTGTCCGTAGAGCAAGCCGGCCAACTGGGTATCGGCGCCGTAAATGGCGCGCCCAGTGACCTTGTCAACGCCGTCGTGGCGGATGGGGCGGGTGCCGATGACTTTGTAGCCGTTTTTGGCAGGCATGGCGTTCCTCCTCGTTGGGTTCAGGCGCTTTGGCGCACTTCCTCAGCGGCGTCGAGAACGGCGCGGACGATCTTGTCGTAGCCCGTGCAGCGGCACAAATTGCCAGCCAGCCAGTGCCGCACTTCGTGCTCGGAAGGATTGGGATTGTGATCGAGCAGGGCCTTGGAGGCCACTAAAAAACCCGGGGTGCAGATGCCGCATTGCAGCGCGGCGTGTTCGAGAAACTTCTGCTGCACCGGGTGCAGGCTATCCGGGCTGGCCAAGCCCTCGACCGTGCCGATCTGTTTGCCATCGGCTTCGACAGCCAGCATCAGACAAGAATCGACGAGGACGCCGTCAACGACGATGGAGCACGCACCACAGTTGCCGTCGTTGCAGCCTTCCTTGGTGCCGGTAAAGCCGAGCGTCTCGCGCAATACTTCGAGCAGACTTTGGCGCGGCTCGCAGAGAAACTCGGTCGGCTCCCCGTTGATTGTAGTTTGGACGTGTGTTTTGCTCATGTACCTTAACTCCGATTGGGCCGCTTGTTGCGGCGAGTGAATGCGAATGGTCGGTGCACTTCTAACTTTAGCCGGCCGCTTCCTGCACGGCGTTGGCGACGAACTGGCCGCGGGCCCGAGCCACAGCACCCGCGAGGGTGCGCTTGACCAGCACTCCGACGAGATGGGTGCGGAACTCGGCTGGGCCGCGCATATCGGAAATCGGACTGGCCGCGCTCTGGGCTGCGGCTGCGGCTGCGGCGATGGCCTCGTCCGAAACGGCTTGGCCCGCTAGCCCGTCGCCGGCCTCGCGCGCGAAAATCGGCGTGGGGCCGACCGCGGCGAGTGCAATGCGCGCGGCCTTAAACTCCTTGCCGCGATTGGCCAAGACGACGTGGGAGGACACCCCGACGACGGCGATGTCCATCTCGTTGCGCGGAATGAAGCGCTGGTAGTGAGAGCCTGTGTTCTTTTTGGCAATCGGGATCTGGAGAGCAACCAAGATCTCGCCGGGCGCAAGCACGCTGCGGCCCGGAGCGGTGCAAAAATCCTCTACCGCGACTTGGCGCTTGCCGGCCGGCCCGGCGATGTGGCACACGGCCGAATGGGTAATCAGGCTGGGGATGGTGTCCGCACTCGGAGAGGCGTTGCACAAATTGCCGCCAAAGGTGGCGCGGCCCTGTATTTGGATACCGCCAATGATGGCGGCCGAATCGACGAGCCCAGGGTAGCGCGCGACGATCTCGGGGTCATTGTAGATGCGCCAGCAGGACACGCCCGCGCCAATGACCAATCCCCGGCGGGGGCCGTAGGAAAGCTCGTTGGCCTCGGGGACATTCTTGATGTCGATAATGCAGTCGGGCGCAAATCGCTTCCCGCGCAACTGGACGATCAAATCGGTGCCGCCAGCAAGGACGCGGGCGGCCTCGCCCTTTTCGGCCTTGAGGACCACGGCCTCGCGCAACGTGCTGGGGGCGCAGTATGCAAAATCTTTCAAGGAAAAACCTCCTCGCTTGTAAGTAGTGATCGCTGAGTTCGCGCCTAATTATGGAACGCCCCACCCCCGCTGTCAAGAGCGGCAAAAAAGGCGCGGCTAAAGAGGCCGGATAGCTGGATTTTTCTGGGGAAAGCCCTCGGCGTAGAGCGCATCCACAGCTTCTCATCAATCGCTCCCCGCCCCCGCCTCTATGCTCCAATAGACCGTTTCGATCCATCGTTGCGCTGGCACGAAAGCCCACGCCCACGACGCCCATTGCGCGTCGAGTCCCTCGGCGCTGATTTGGTCGAGCGCCATGCCCGCGGCTCGGCTCGTGCGCACGCTAGCCGTAGTTTCCACCAACATGCGGTGGTAAGCCTTCAGGTCGTCGAGCGTGGCGACCGGGCCGTGGCCGGGGATGATTTTGGCGTCCGCGGGAAGCTGGCCAATGAGCGCGGCAATGTGTTGCGTCAGGGTCTCGACATCACCGCCGTACTCTAGATCGACAAAGGGGAACAGGCCGTTAAAAAACAAGTCGCCGAGATGGGCGATCTGGGCGTTGACGAAGAATACGGCGATGTCCCCGTCGGTATGGGCGCGGGGAAAGTGAACGGCGCGGATTTCCTCGTCGTTGAAGAACACGGACGCCGACTGCTCAAACGCAATTTTTGGCAAGGCAACCGCCGGCTCAGGCTCAATGTGCCGCTTGCCAAATTCACCACCCATCGCCAAGCGTTTGCGGACATTGACGTGGGCCAAAATCGTCGCGTGTTGGCCAAAGGCGCGGTTGCCGCCGGTGTGGTCGCCGTGGAAATGCGTGTTGAAGATGTACTCGGGCTGACCGTCAAAACGGGCTAGCGCGGCGCGCACTGCATCGGTCTGCGACGCCAATTTGTCATCTACCAAAAGAATGCCATCGTCGCCGACGCAAACTCCGACATTACCGCCACCGCCTTGCAACACATACACCGCGTCGCTGAGCTGGTGGAGCGACAACTCGGCGGTCGCTGGGCCAGCCGCCAACAGTGCCGCGATTAATGGGCAAGCATTTAAGAAGCGCATGTTTCTTTAATCCCTGTGATTAACTGATGTTACGCAGCTTTTGTCATGCCTGCGCTCCGCAAGCAGGCATCCAGCAAGGCCCGTTTGTGGCCCCCGCGCAGACTGGATTCCCGCTTGCGCGGGAATGACGACGGATGGGGCCAGAAACGTCAGACCCATATTAAGAGTGCGTAACGTCAGTGATTAACGGATTACGGATCGCTATTTCTCTCTTCTATCGTCAAGTACCGATTGACCGGCAGGTCGGTGAAAATCTCTCGATGCTGATTGGGCCAGCGCACCTCGAGCGTATCGACCCGCTCGACGCGCCCTAGCCCGAAGTGGAGGCGGCGGTCCTCGCTGGAGAGAAAACTGCTGCCGCAGATGAGGTCGCGGATCTGCGTCCGCTCGCCAGCGACGAGTCGCGCGCGGGCGCCAATGCCATCGCGGTTGCCGCGCGTTCCGACCAAGCGCAGGCCCAGCCAATTCTGCCGGTTGCCCACATCGTTTCGCAACAGCGAGGGCCGATCGTCTAGATTGGCAACGAAAATGTCCAAGTCGCCGTCGTTGTCAAAGTCGAACACGTTGGCTCCACGGCTGACGCGGGGCACCTCGGAGCCGAGCGCGACCTGCGTAAACGTTCCGTCGCCAACATTGGCAAAAAGGTGATTGGGCTGGGCATACGCACTGCCGCTGCCGGCGCGGTCGATCTGCGGATACACGTGTCCATTTGCTACTAACAAATCGAGGTCGCCATCGTGGTCAAAATCGAAAAACCCCGCGCCAAATCCCACGTGCGCCCATCCTGCGTGCCCCAAGGCGGCCTCCGCGCTGACATCCGCAAAGGTGCCGTCGCCCTCGTTGCGATAGAGGGTATTGTACTCGTCTGCAAAATGCGTGGCGAGCAAATCGGGGTGGCCGTCGTTGTCGTAGTCGCCCCAAGCTACGCCCATGCTCGCTTGGATTTGTCCGCCGTGGCTGTATGCCAAGCGGGCCGGAAGGGAGCGGTCGGTAAAGCGACCATCGCCGCGATTGCGATAAAAAAAGTTAGGACTAGAGTCATTCGCCACGAACAAGTCGGGCCAGCCGTCGGCGTCCGCGTCCGCAAACAGGACGCCCAACCCGTAGCCTGGGGAGGGATGGTTGAGGCGCGCCCAAGCAGTGATGTCGGCAAACTCGTCGCCGTCGTTGCGATAAAACACATCCGTAGCCCCCATCAATCCCCTCGGGCCGACGAAGACCTCCACCCCCTTCCATTGCGCCCCCAAGCGTTCGACCGCAGTCGAATCGAATACCGCATAGCTCGCCACGTACAGGTCGAGGTCGCCGTCGCGGTCGTAGTCGGCCCAAGCCGCACCCGTGCTCCAATGGGACGTGGCCACGCCAGCCGCTGCGGCCACATCGGCAAAGCGATCGCCGTCGTTGCGGAAGAGCAGATTATTCCGCAACTGGGTCGCGTATAGGTCTTGGTCGCCATCGTTGTCAAAGTCCGCGCTAGTCGCGCCCATGCCCCAGCCACGGCCTGCAACCCCAACCGCCTCGCCCACCTCGGCAAAATGATCGCCATCGTTGCGGAAGAGCGCGTGGCCGCCGCCTTGGCCATTGACCCAGTAAAGATCCTGATCGCCGTCGCGGTCAAAATCGAGCGCGGCCGTGCCGCCGCCTTTGGCCTCGGGGATATAGCCCTTTGCCAAGCTGCCGCTCGTGTGGACGCGGGTCAGGCCGAATTCAGCGGCCACATCGACGAAGGGCGCAAACGACTCGGCTGCGGCGCAGCACGTCCACAGGATAGTTGCACAAAGGCCGCCGGTTATGTTTGCGGAAAATGCAGGCACTAGCAGTTATTTCCGTTTGTTATGACTTTTCTGTTGACGTGGCTCTGTACCGTCCAGTACTTTCGTGATACACCAGAGGAGAACCGCCATTATGACTACCCCTATCCCTCTAACTCCTGAAGAACGTCTATCCAGACTTGAAGGGGTCTATGAGCATCTAGCGACTAAGGCCGATCTTGCCGAACTCAAAGGTGAGCTTAAGTCAGAGCTACATAAAGGATTAAGGCACAATCTTTACATCACGATAGTTGCAGTTACAGCCGCGACGGCTCTTATGAAATATCTGCCATAAAGCCGTCTCTGACTAGTACACGCTAGCGACGAGTTTGGTGCTCGTAGTTTGCTCGCCCTCGGCATCTACTTCCACACCGACGCGACACGCGTACAGTCCCGGCGGCAGCAGCCGACCCGTGCGGTCCCGCCCATCCCAAGTCAGCCGCTGGACTCCCGCGGCAGTCGCGACCGCATGCTCAACGCGCTGCACCGACTGGCCATCTAAACCATAGACTTCCAGAATCAACGCCTTAGCTCCCTGCACTTGGAACACCGGAAAGACCAATTCCACCACATCGTTGATCCCGTCCCCATTGGGCGTAAACGGATTGGCCGACGCGGCCACCTCGCCCAAAACGGCCTTGGTAAAGGGCGTAAACACAGTCAGGCCGCGTCCCGCGTTGACCCCGCCATCCACCCGCTGCCACACTGGGCCGCGCCCGACTTGCACCGCAAAGGCATTGCTCACCAAGTAGAGCGCACCGGCAAAGCGCAGCGACACGACGTCCTGCCCCTGCGCGACCGACGCAGGTAGCCGCACCCACAGCGAATCCGGGCCGGTCGGCAGCCGCTCTAACTGATCGCGTCCGTACTGCTCTTCACCCACAGCCCCATCGATCAGGTCCATCTCCGCACCCGGCGGCAACTCCACCAGCACTTGATCGAACCCGCTGTTGCCGTCTTGGAACGCGGGCCGCAAGGTCAAGGTCAAAGTCTGCGGCTGCCCGCGCTGAGGCGTTCTGTTGGGGGTAATCTCGCCGAGAATCTGGCTGGCAAGGGGCGCGTCCAGCGCCAAGCGCAGCGAGCGCAGCAACGCGGCCGCGTCTGGATCATCCGAGCGCAAAGTAGCCTCGATCATCACGTAGCGGCGCGGACTCGGCGAAGTGATGGGCGCACCCGAGACTGAATAAGGCAGACTCCACGGACTCCAATCCGCACCGGGGATGATGGTAACAGTCGAATCGCCGCGCTGAAAGCTGAGCAGTTTGCGGTACTTGGCCTCGGTCACTTCTTGGCCCGTATTCGAAAAGTAGCGGATGTGCTGGTCGAGCTGGTTCCCGCTGCGAGTGCGGACGCGCACTTGGGTGCCGGGTGGCGCGGTGGCCGTCCACTGCATGGACGATAGAATGCGGGCGGCGCGCCCCAATTCAATCGGCTCAGACGTGAGCGATACCTCGGGGAGAAAGCCGCGTCCGTATAGCTGTATTTCGCGGATGGCCGGGCGGGCCGATCCCCTGACCAAGGTGTAATTCATCCTGAAGTAACGCGCCTTAGTCAGCGGAAATACATTGTCCTGAAAGAGAATATCGCGATGCTCAGTTCCTTCCCCGCCTTCCAAGCCGCGCGCCGTCAACGCGACGTAGCTCAAGCTGCCGTCCGGTGCGCGGCGGCCGTCGGAAAGCGCAATCCCGTAATTGGGAAACGCTCGGCTATACCTATCGCCAAAGACGATGGCAGCGCGGTTGACCCAATACCAAGTGCCCAAGTCGAAATAGATGTTGCGATGCGGATCCTGAAATACAACCGCTGGATCGTTGCCGCTAAAGCCCACTTCCACGCTCCAAAAGGACCCCCACTCGCCATCTACGGTTAGCTTTTCCGCGCCCAAATTGCCGTAGCCGATAATTTCGCCGCCGCGGTCCAGTGCGCCGAGGCTAATGTTGTCGCCCATGGTCCACACCTCGACTTCGGTCAGCCGCGGCCGCTCGCGGCGAAAGTATTCGACCGGGCCTTGCCACTCCGCCGCAATGGCCTCGTACGTTGCTTGGTCTATCGGCCGCAAAACGCCGTTCGACTCGCGGCGGAAGTACAGCACATCGCCGCGCTCTTCCTCCGGCAGACTACTCCAGCGCACGGCACTGATTTGCTCGGCTTGCCCCAAGTCGCTGGCCGTCGCCACCACTTGGAGAAACTGAATCAGCCGACCGGTAAGCCCTGGGTCCACTTCGCGGGTGGGCTGCAACTCGAACTCATAGACGCGCTGCGATTTGTTTAATCCTTCGCTGTGGCCAGCGGGCAGGTAGCTGAAGGACTCGCTTTGCAGGAAGGCGGGATCGCCGTTGGCAGTGAGCACCTTGAATTGGAGGAATGGATCGCCTTGGCCTTCAACGGCGAACTTCACCACCACCTTCTGCGCCCACACCAGCCGCCCCAAGTCGATTTCGACCCACCACTTGTCGAGTGGGTCCGCCAAGTTCGGTTCCCAAAAGGTATCCTCCCGGCCATCTAGGATATGGGCGGCCCCCACGAGGTCGGTTCCAGCACTGCGAATGCCACCCTGCGCCCCATCCCCATAAGTGAACGCGCTAGCGTCCAAGGCGGCGTTGACCTGCTCGCGGACAAAGGCGGGCCGAACGCCTTCGTCGCTGAAGTCCAAGCTGCCCGGCGGGAAGTTCCACGCCGGCCAGTGCTCTGGGGCGACGTTCAACCCGTTGTTGTCGAGTTGATACGCTGCTTGGCACCATGCCGGGGACGCCATCAACAGAGCCATGCCCACAATCGCAACGCTTTTCATGGTAGCTTCAATGTGGATCGCCCACGCGCCAGCGGTGCTTTTCCACCCCCTCCATGTCCAGCTCAATCCCCAAACCCGGGCCTTCCGGCAGCACAATGCAACTGTCCTCCACTCGCAGCGGCTCGGTGATGATCTCGTCCCGCCACGCAATGCCGGTGACAAACTCCATGGGAGCCACATTCGGTATGGAGGCCATCAAATGCGCGGCTGCTATAATGCCGACCGGGCCTTTGGTGTTGTGCGGCGAGATAGGGACGTGAAAGGTATCGGCAATGGCCGCGATTTTGCGCACCTCGGTGATCCCGCCGGCGTACATCAGGTCGGGCTGCGCCACGTCAATGCCGTCTAGCTCCAACAGTTGGCGGTAGTGGCTCTTGGTGTTGAGCCGCTCGCTGCCCATGACCGGAATGGAGATTTCCCGCCGCACTTTTGGATAGGCGTTCAGGTCTTCCGGCGGCACCGGGTCTTCAAACACGTAGAGATCGGACGACTCTATGGCGCGGGCCAAGCGGATGCACTGGGCCACTGTGAAGCGGCCGTGGCAATCGATCAGCAGCTTGACATCCGGCCCCACCGCTTCCCGCACTGCGGCGAAGTGCGCTGCCGTCTCTGTGGGATGGCCGTCGTCCGCGTACTGACCGAAGTCGGACCTACTCCGCGACCGCGCTCCGCCCTTGAGCGCAGTGTACCCCTCTGCCGCCTTTTCCCGCGCCATGTTCGCCGAATCATCGGGCGTGGCACCGCCAAAGTGCGTATAGACCTCGACTCGGTCGCGGAACTTGCCGCCCAACAGTTCGACCACCGGCAGATTCGCCACCTTGCCCTTGATGTCCCACAGCGCTTGGTCAATACCGCTCATAGCACTCATCCACACCGGACCTGCCATGCGCCAGATGCCGCTCAGCGAAGAGCGCAGATAGAGCTTGTGCCACAAGTACTCGATGCGCGCCGGGTCTTCGCCGATCAACTCTTGTTTGAGATGCTCAACCGCGGCAACTACCACCGGCTCCTTTTGGGAATACGTGGCCTCGCCCAAGCCCACGAGGCCCTCGTCCGTAAAGACCCGTACAATCGTCCATTTGCGGCCCGGCGAGTCGATTAGAATGGTATCAATATCGCGTATTTTCATCGCCCTAATTTTCCTTTTAAGCTGTGAGGATCAGAGGGTGGGTTCGGCTGTTGAAAGCTCCGCGCCATTATACGCCCATTGCAAGTGTATATGACTGGTCGAGTGTCTTTGGCCGGTACGCCCCCCCGGCATATCCAGCGTCCGTTCCCAGCAATGAGGCGTCAACACGCCTTGCACTTCTTGGTAGCTATTGTAGGCCGTAATCCAAGTCGGCGGCAGAACGCCGGGATTGGCTTGCCTAAACCATTGCTCTTCTTGGGGCGTCAGCTTCTCTCTGGTCTTGGCCAAGAGCGCGGTGCGGCAGTCAAAAAGTGCCTCAAAATAGTGCCCGAACTTCCGGTCATCGACCAGCACGGCCTCGTGGCAAGCCCCGTCCCGACTGCGCTCTTGACCCAAGTAATCCAAGGCCACGCCCTCACCCATAAAGCGGTCGATAAAATGCCAACGGACCGCTTCACCCCGATGGCGCTTTGCGGCCAAATCGGGAGGGAGGATACCTCTATACCGCGCCCAGCGATCGTCAAAGAGCGACTCGAAAAATGCCCGTTCCAGCCGCGGAGCTTTGCTCACATAAGACGGGTTGGAGACCGCTGGATCAAACGAAACCTCTACCTTGTATCTCTCTTTGGTGGCAACAGCGCGATCGCCCCAGCCTTCGTAGTGCCAAGTCGCCACCGGATACAGATAGGGGGACTCTGAAATCCACTTTAGGCAAACGCCATTTTGGCAAGAAGCCCCTTCTTCTACCTCTCTTAAGCTGGCCTCCATCCACACCATCGCGCTCATTGCTCGTATCTCAAGCAGGCGCTGCCTGCCGCCCATAGCTTCAATCGCCCGCTCGACCACCTCCAAGGCCCGATCGCGGTCGGCACCCATCTTGGCCAAGGGAAAGCGCGCGTAGTCCTCGCGAAAGTTTCCTTCGGCGGCCACAAACGCCAAGAGCAAGGAGTCGATATTCACATCGCCAGACCGCTCTATCCGTATCCTCTTTTCGAGGTGAGCCATGACATCGCGGAACTCGGGCGGCAGTTGCTCCGCAATCTCGTCAAGAGGGGTGGATTCGGCGGGTTCCTGAGCAAGCTGTAGTGGCGCAGCCTTGACGACCAACCGCTGCATTTGCCGCTCGTGCAAAGCGGGTTTCGTAGGATCGAAGACCCTCGTTTCCAGTGTGTGCGGCGGCGGACGAAAAACCACCTGAAGGGCCGGTTGCGAGTCAGGCATGGTAGGAGTCAACAAGACCACGGCCAAATGCAGGAGGGCCGAGAGGAATAGGCAGACAGCGACTCTCTTGGTTTCGGTTGTGGACCACTGCATAGCAATCTCCTTTCGTACTCAGCGACGCAGACGACCGTTTTCAAGCAAACAGTCGAACACTTCTTGCGCCACAGTGCTAGCTACTTCTTGGTAAAAATCATCGAGAATAGGTGCCTTGTCCATCTCAAAGGCCGTATTGACGACGTGCCACTTATTCAACACCTCTTTGTCCTCAGACATATCCTTCATCACCAACAGCGCGGCAGTGCTTAGCTTGAATTGTTGCTGGTCACGATCCTTGCCGACTGAGTAAGAGTTTGCCACGTAATCCAAGGTATAGCGGGCATCCTCGATAGATGCGATATCCGTGGTCCAATGGATGCGGCTGAACTGTTTGAGCTCGTCCAAAAGCGCCGGTCGAATGGACTCATGCATTGCAAGGAGCTTTTCTTTTTGTATATCCTCCTGACGCGGGTCGTAAGGTGAGATTATCTCAGTTTAGTTAAACCAAGTGCTGGCCTTGTTCCCTTTATTTATCTCTCCAAACCACCAAGTAAGGAGGGATACAGATGAAGGAGCCAAGACCAGCGTTGGAGAATTTGTGCTGTCTCAATGCCCAATGCAAGACCTACGGCCAACGCGGCCAAGCCAACCTGCGGGTGCGCAAGACCTATGGAGCCGACCGGATTCGGTATCTGCGCTGTGGGTGCTGCGGCGAGGAATTCAGCGAGCGCAAAGGCACGGCGTTGTTTAATTGCAAAATCGGTGAAGCCCAAGCCGTGTCGGTGATCGAGCATCTGGATAGTGCCTGTGGCTTGAATGCCACGGCGCGCTTGGTGGGGGTGTCTAAGGAGGCGGTTGGCCGCCTGCTGCGCGTGAGCGGACAGGTGAGCTATCAACTGCATGACCGGCTGGTGCGGAACGTGCGTCCGATGGCGCTCCAATTTGATGAGAAATGGTCGTATGTGGCGAAAAAACAACGGCACTTGACGCCCCTGGACGATCCGAGTGAACGGGGGGATTATTGGGATGCCAACAGTTTGGATCCGCAGAGCAAATTGCTGGTATCGCTGGTGCCGGGTCGCCGTACGACTACGACGATTCATCAAGTGGTCGCCGATGCGGCGGCGAGGCTTTCGTGTGATGCGAGGCTGCCGGCGCTGTTTACCGATGGCGAACCGACCTATCCCGAGGCGATTGTGGCCACCTTTGGTCGGGCCTATCCGGTGCCCCGACGCCATCGCCGTGGCCGCCGTCCGGCCCCCGTTGTTCGGATCCCCCAAGGCTTGGTCTACGCCCAGATTGTCAAGCATCGGCACGGCGGACGGGTCAAACGGGTCGAGATCCGACCCCGCTTTGGCAAGGGACGCTTGGCTCAAGTCGTGGCCGACTTGGGCTGGACGAAAGCCAATACCAGTGCCATCGAGCGTTTCAACCTGACCGATCGGATGCGCAACGCACGAAAAGCGCGCAGAACCCTGAGCTTTTCACGTCGGTCGGATCGGCACGATGCGCTTAGTTGGATTGGCGCGTTGCGCTACAATTTTCATCACGCCCATCGAGCCTTGCGCCAGCGCTCCGACGAAGGACGCTGGCAACCGAGAACGCCGGCTATGGCCGCAGGCATCGCTGAGCATCGCTATAGCTCACTCGAACTCATGCGCCTCTGTCCGGTGGGGCTGAGATAATCTCAAGCTACAACCCTGACGCGAAGATATCTTAAATATCTTAGAAAAGGTCTTATCGTCTATAAATACGAAGTGGCCCAATATACGACCCTTGTGTCCTGGCTTAATAACTTTACAGGCCTGCAAGTCTCCACTATTACTCGTCTTCACCAACACCTTAAAGGTCCCAGTCGGGGCGTTTACTGCGCCCTCCTCCTCAACCGACTCTTCCACCACCGGCGACCCAACAAACGGAACCATCAGAGCCGCTGTATAATCCAACGCTTGAAACTTGAGCAGCTTGCTTTTGCTCGCCGCTTTGGCAATCAGCGGCTCCAGCCCAACGTTCTCTTCTTTCTTTAACAAGTCGCCGGCCATATCCACGACTCGCACCAAATACGCCTTGGCTTCGCGCTCAGAAAAATGCTCTCCGTGCAGCGCAAAGAGCTGTTCGCCGAGGGCCGTCGATTTCTTGCAATGCGTCTTTAAGTCCCGCAACAGTGAGACCAAAGAATCCCGACTCGCGGCAGCGGACAATCCAGACGCCGTGCTGACGTCCGCGACGAACTCATCCAACGTGCCCTTGTCATCTCGCTCCATGCGGTCGCGCAACTGCTCCAAAGCCACGCGCACAAAATCCGCCTCTTGTACAGAAGCGGCGAAAGCACTCGATGACATGCAGAAAAAGACACCAACAGCAATGCGGCACCATGTGTTATTCACGCATCTACCTCCTTGCTAAGTACGCGACAATAGATATACGATAATACCGGGGGACGCCGCTCACATTGCCGCGTATTTTCATCGCACTAACCTTCCTTTTGCACTGTGCAAGAATACTTCCTACCGAACAGGTTCTGCCGTTGACGGCTCCGCGCCATTATACGCCCATTGCAAATATACATAGATGGTATTCCACCCCTCCGTTCGTTCCCAGCGATGGGGCGTCAACACGCCCTGCACTTCTTGATAGCGATCGTAAACCGTGATCCAAGTCGGCGGATTGATCCTAGAATTGGCTTGCCTAAACCATTGCTCTTCTTGAGGCGTCAGCTTTTCTCTGGTCATGGCCAAGAGTGCCGTGCGACAGTCAAAGAGCGCCTCGAAATAGTGCCCGAACTTCCGGTCATCGACCAGCACGACCTCAAAGCAAGTCCCGTCCCGACTGCGCTCTTGCCCCAAGTAATCCAAGGCCACACCCTCGCCTAAGAAGCGGTCGATAAAATGCCAACGAGCCTCTTCACCCCGGTGGCGCATGGCGGCCAAATCAGGAGGCAGGTTGCTTCCATACCGCCTCCAGCGATCATTAAAGAGTTCCTCGAATATTCTCGGTTGTCGCTTGGGATCTTTGCTCACATAAGACGGGTTGGGGACCGCCGGGTCGAACGAAACCTCTACCTTGTATTTTTCTTTTTTAGCTACCGCGTGATCCCCCCAGCCTTCGTAGTGCCAAGTCGCTACCGGGTACAAATATGGGTTCACTGAAATCACCGCTAGAGGAACACCATTTTGCCAAGAAGGCATTTTTAACTCTTTTAAGTTGACCTCTATCCATACCATCGCGCTCATTTCTCGTATTGCGAGTAGGCGCTTCCTGCCGCCCATAGCTTCAATCGCCCGCTCTATCACCTCCAAGGCCCGGTCGCGGTCTGCGCCCATCTTGGCTAAGGGAAAGCGCGCGTAGTCCTCGCGAAAGTTTTCCTTCTCGGCCATATACGCCAAGAGCAAAGAGTCGATATTCACATCGCCAGACCGCTCGATCTGCATCCTCTTTTCCAAGTGCGCCATGGCGGAGCGGGCCTCGGGCGGCAATTGCTCGGCAATCTCGCCAAGAGGAACGGATTCGGCGGGTTCCTGAGCAAGCTGCGATGGCGCAGCCTTGACGACCAAACGCTGCATTTGCCGCTCGTGCAAAGCGGGCCTCGTCGGATCGAAGATCCTCGTTTCCAGTGCGCGCGGCGGCGGACGAAAAACCACCTGAAGGGCCGGTTGCGGGTCAGGTGTGGTAGGGGTCAACAAGACCACAGCCAAATGCAGGAGGGCCGAAAGGAATAGGCAGACGGCCAGTCTCTTGGTTTCGGTCGAGGACCGGTGCATATCACTCTCTTTTCGCACTCAGCAACGGATATGAGCGTTTTCAATCAAATAGCGGCGATACTTCTTGCACCACAGTGCGAGCTGCTTCTTGGTAAAAATCATCGAGAATGGAATCATCTTCCGACTTGAGCTCCGCCATGAAATGCTTCCCAATGATGAGTTCCTGCTCCAGCACCGCTTCGTCCTTGAACACATCCTGTACCACCAAATGCACGCGGCTTTGTAGCGTATGCCGTTCGACATCATAACGTCCGCCAACCCAGTACGAATTTACAATGTAATCCAAGGTATAGCGGGCGTCCTTGACCGCAGGATCCGTGGTGACGCGGACGCGGCTGAACCGTTTGAGCTCGTCCAAAAGAGCCGGTCGGACTGACTCATGCAGGGTAAGAAGCTTTCTCTTAGCCCTAGTATTCGGAGGGATCTTAAATATCCTGAAGAAAGCGTCATTTCTAACTTGACTGTACATCTGAACCAATTGATCAATCTGCTCAGACAAGCCCTCACTGTTGCGCGTCCTCACCAACACCTTAAAGGTTCCAGGCAAGGCTTTTACCGCGCCCCCTCCTCAACCGACTCTTCCACCACCGGCGACCCAACAAACGGAACTAGCAGCGCCGCTGTATAATCCAACGCTTGAAACTTGAGCAGCTTGCTTTTGCTCGCCGCTTTGGCAATCAGCGGCTCCAGCCCAACGTTCTCTTCTTTCTTTAACAAGTCGCCGGCCATATCCACGACTCGCACCAAATACGCCTTGGCTTCGCGCTCGGAAAAATGCTCCCCGTGCAGCGCAAAGAGCTGTTCACCGAGGGCCGTAGATTTCTTGCAATGCGTCTTTAGATCCCGCAATAGTGAGACCAAAGAATCCCGACTCACAGCAGCAGACAATCCAGACGCCGTACTGACATCCGCGACGAACTCGTCCAACGTCCCCTTGTCGTTCTGCTCCATGCGGTCGCGCAACTGTTCCAAAGCCACGCGCACAAAATCCGCCTCTTGTGCAGTAGCGGCGAAAGTACTCGCTGCCATGCAGAACAAGACGCCAACCGCAATGCGACACCAGCTGTTATTCATCCGTATATCCTCTCGTCAAATCTGCGTCAGAAAGCTGCCCGTATGCCCGGTGATGTAATCGGCCACCAGCCACACGCCGGCCGCGACCACTTCCCCGAGGATCAGCCCGAGAAAGAACGGACGCAGGTTCCGGTATAGCCGCGGGCCCCCATACTTGAGGATCACCAGCTTGAGCAGCCAAGCGATGAGCGCACTGGCAAAGATGTGGCCGGTCTTCCAGTTCGCGCTAATGGCGTAGCCGAGCGGGTTGAGAGGCCACCACAGCAAATGGTGCCGCATCCACATCAGCGCAGCCATCACCCCACCGCCGACCCCCATGAACAGCCACGCGTCGAGGCGCGGGCCGGTCAATTCCGCCGCAATGCGCGGAGCCATGTCCTTGGGGCCGTACGTGGCAGCTCCCCAGCCAAAAAACAAGCCGTTGAGGTTGATACCGCCATATTTGTACGCCAACGCCATGGTAACGTACGAAGAGCCAACCAAGCTGACCACAATGGCGATGATCACCGCCCAGAACAGCCGCCGCTTCCCACTCTTAATTACCTCGCTCATCTTCAGGCCATTGGCGACCGACGACATGACAAACGAGCGAATCTCCGAGTGCCAGCCATACGAAAACCCCAAGGCCACCAAGCCAGAGGCCCCCACGCTGGAAGCCCCAGCGCCGGAAATCACAAAGGTCGAAGTCATAATGGGGGGGCGCATCGCCGGAATGCCCCCTTCGGCGACCACTCGCGTCAGGCCCAAAAACAGCACCATCGCCCCAAAGATAAACATCGCCACGCCCAACGGCGGCAACCCAGCCATCCACAGCCCCAACCCCACCAAGCCGAGCGACCCCAACAGCCCAAAGGCAGCCTGCCGGTACGACATGATCTCGTCGGCATCTTCTACATCTAGATCGCCGTGCCACGCTTTGCGCCACACGGCCCGCAAGTGCCCGCGCGACACCCACAGCCCAATCAGCACGAAGACGATCATCGCCCCCATGCCCTGATGGGCTAGGTACGGCTCCCGCGAGTACAAATCCATCCGCTCCGTGCTTTGCATCCCGAGGACGTTGAAGATGCCCCGTTGTATTGTGGTCAGGATGTAGAATCCCCAGATAGACGCGGAAATATCCAAGTTGACAAAGTAAAAAAAGCCGATCCACGGCGGGCTAAACCACAAGTCCAAGCGCACGGTATCGCGGAACAAAGGGAGCGACGCATTCCGCGCAATTCCGGGCACCTCCGGGAAATAGGCGTGTAGTCCATTGACGCTGAGCAAGACGAATGAAAAAGCAAACCCCAACCACATTGCCTTATTGGCAAAAAACGCCCGCCCAATAGCCCGCCCTTGTTCGCGCTGAATCATCTCCATCGGCACCTGCACCAACGGATACGCCAGCTTCTCCCGATCGACCCATTGCTTGCGCAGGATGACCATCGTGCAAATCATCGCCGCGCTGAGTGCCAAGAAGAAACCGTACCAATAGGTCAGCGGCAGCACCCACGCTCCCCAAGGAATGGCGGCCCCTTCTGGCAACCCTTCAAAAAAGTAGCGCGCCACGTTTTCGCCGCGCGGGATCATCCACATGGGGATGTACTGGTTGTACAAAAAGTCCCAGTTATTCTCCGGCGTCGCGTAGTACGTAGAGCCGACCAGACAAGGAATGATAAATTGGGTAAACCCCATCCCGGGAACGCAGCAGGCGACTACCAACATGATGTAGATGGTAATCAGTTCGGATTGGGTCAGGGCCAAGGTGCGGCGCAAGCAGTACATGAGGCCGCTGGCGGGTACCAGAAAAAAGAAAAAGAAGAGAGCGGCTGGCGTACTAAAATTTAAGGTCAGGTACGAGCCGCGAATAATGGTCGTCGCGTACGCATCTAAACCATTGAGCAGCAAGGCGAGCACCGCGCCGAGCAGGATGCCCCGTGCGGGGATGCCGGCGACATCCTGCTGCCCCTCCTCTGTCACCCACTCGAGGTATGCTGGAGGAATCTGCTTTTTCAATTCCGTTTACCTCGATCATGGTTCAAATCAGTACCGGGCTCTTGCTATTCGGCTGCAACTGCCTTTTCCAAAACTTCTTGAATGTAGCCATTCAATTCGAGGTGACGACGAGCAGCGTTCAAAGCCATGCGACGATGCAGCTCAGGGCTTGCTTGAATCACGATTTTGCCAGAGAAAGGGTCTTCCGACTCCTTTCCTTGTTCTTGGCAAAACGCAAGGTACTCCTCAACTGACCGCTGCATTTCTTTTTTAAGTTCCGTTACCGATGATCCGTAAAACGAGATCACGTCATTTGTGTTGATTACCGTTCCGTGAAATGTGTCAATTTCCGGATCAAACGAAACGACTCCCAGATATCCTTTGTACTCGATCATGGCATAACCCCTGCATTTTCGAGAAATTTTCGCAGATCTCTTACTGCGCCCTTGTCCATATTTGGACGCGGATGTGGACGATGAAACACCGCAACGCTATCGTGTAGCGATACAGCAACTCTCGATCCTGCCCGTTCACTCAAAACGGCACCCAAGGCATGCAACAATGCTTCGACGTCACGCCATTTGATATTGCCCGATATAGGCTGTGCAAATAGGTCATTGAATGTTTTCCTATGGCGTCTGTTCATTATGCCACCGATGTGCCCGACACGCAATCGTGCTTTAGCAGAAGCCGCACGAATCAGTACGCGCTAGCGACGAGTTTGGTAATCGTCGTTTGCTCGCCTTCGGCATCGACCTCCACGCCGACCCGGCACAGATACAGACCCGGCGGCGTTAGACGGCCCTGATCATCCCGCCCGTCCCAAGTCACACGCTGCACTCCGGCGGCGTATGCTACCACCGGAGTCATCTGCCGCACGCGCTGGCCGTCTAAGCCATACACCTCTAACACCAACGCCTTGGCTCCCTGTATCGCAAACACCGGAAACACCAATTCCACCACATCGTTGATCCCGTCCCCATTGGGCGTAAACGGATTGGATGACGCGATCACCTCGCCCAACAGCCCACCGCTAAATGGGGTCAACACCTGCAAGCTGCGGCCGGCATCGGCATCCACCCGCTGCCATACCTGCTCATCGCCTTCGCCCAACCCCACCTGCACGGCAAAAGCGTTACTCGCAAGGTAGAGCACACCGGAAAATTGCAGCGCGACAAACCCCTCTCCCTCCGTCACGGGCGCGGGTAGTTGCACCCACAGCGAATCGGCCCCGGTCTTCACCCGCGTCACTTGTACGCGTTCCGCACCGACAATCACTTCCTCTAAATCGACCGCCGCCCCCGACGGCAACACCACTAGTACTTGGTCGAAGCCGCGATTGTCGGCTTGGAACTGCGGCTGCAAAGACAGCGTGAAGGTCGTGCGCTCCCCGCGCTGCTGCGTCTGTCGCGGCTGTACTTCGCCTATAACTTGGCTGGCCAAGGGCCAATCCAACGCAATGTGCATCCGGCGCAACAACGCTCCTTGGTCGGGATCGTCCGAGCGCAGCGTAGCCTCCACTATGGCGTAGCGGCGCGGGCTTGGTGAGGCAATCGGCGCACCCGGGGCCGTGTAGTACGGACTCCAAGAACTCCAGTCGGCACCGGGAACCACCGAGATAGTCGAATCGCCCCGCTGAAAGCTGAGTAGCTTGCGATATCTGGCCTCGGTCACCTCTTTCCCGGCCTTGGTGAAGTAGTGGATTTCCTCGTCGAGCTGGTTGCCAGTGCGCGTACGAAATTGCACTTGGGTGCCCGGAGGGGTATCAGCTACCCAGTGCATGGAAGACAAAATGCGCGGATCGCTGCCCAGCTCCATAGGTGCCGATTGGAGCGTCACCTGCGGCAGGAACCCGCGGCCGTAGAGCTGGAGTTCGCGAATGCCGGAGTTGGCCCAATTCGGGACGATGAGCACCCGGTAATCCATCTTGAAGTAGCGCGCCCTAGTGAGTGGAAAGGCATTGTCCTGATAAAAAATGTGGGGGAATAGCCCACTGAAGCGGCCCGGCTCTATGTCGGCGGTTTCTCGCGTGGACAGCGCAACGTAGGCCAAGCTGCCGTCTGGGTTGCGCTGGCCATTCGAGAGGTTGATGGCGTAGTTGGGGAACGCGCCGGTAAAGCCGTGGGCGATGTTTTCGCGGTCAAAGCCGATGACCACTCGGCTGATCCAAAACCAAGTCCCCAAGTCGAAGAGGAGTTCGCGGTCGAACTCCACGTCGATGTGCTCGACGCCGCTGACGCCCACTTGCTCGGTCCACACGGTCTTGTAGTCGCCATCAATGGCCAACCGCTCCGTCCCGGTGTTGCTCGTGCCCCCGATCAACCCACCCCGGCTCAGCGAGCCCAAGCTGATGTTGTCGCCCTCGGTCCACACCTCCACCTCGGCCAGCCGCGGCCGCTCCCGTCGATAGTACTTAATCGGACCAGCGCGCGACTCGCTCAGTGCTGCGTGTTGGGCTTGGTCAATTTGCCGCAAAACGCCCGAGGACTCGCGCAAGAAGTAAATTACATCGCCGCGATCTTCCTCTGGCAAGCTGTTCCAGCGGGCCTCGCTAACTTCGTGCCCTTGGCCTCGCGCGCTGGCCGTGGCCACGATCTGGACGAACTGGAACATGTCACCGACAAAACCTGTATCCGCTTCCTGTGAAGGTTTCAGATCAAACTCGAAGACGCGCTGGGTTTTGTTCAAACCTTCGCTGCGGCCGGCCGGCGCAAAGCGGATCGCCTTGCTCTGAGAGAACGCCGGGAGGCCGTTGGACGTGAGTACCTTGAACTGCAAGAAAGGGTCGCCCATGCCTTCCGGCGCGAATTTCACCACGATCTTGCGCGCCCACACTAAGCGGCCCAAGTCGATCTCGACCCACCAATCGCGGAGGGGCGCTTCTACATCTGGCTCCCAGAAGGTATCCTCTTGGCCGTCTATGACATTTGCGGCCTCAGTCAAGTTAGTGCCCGCCGCCCGAACCCCGCCCGGCACGCCTTCGCCGGACACAAAGTTCGGGGCGTCTATAACGGCATTTATTTGCTCTCGGATGCGGTGCGGCCGCCCCCCTTCCGCGCCGAATTGCACCGTGCCCGCGGCTATCTCCCATTCCGCCCAGTCGCCCTCGTCAACAGCGACCCGGTCCGATTCGATGCGGAATCCTTGGGGCCACGCCGCCGCCGCGAGCAGCAAGGCGCAAGCAACAAGCCACAACCGAGTCACCCGACCTTCTCCTCCCCCACCTGCTGACACGCCGCGATGAATTCCTCAGCCGTGGTAGTATAACCGATCAGATGTTCAAAGTTGCGCAGCGTAATCCGGTTGATCCAACCGCCTTCTGGCAGGCTGTCGTCTAGCGTGTCTGGCATCTCGATCGTTCCCGGCGCATTTGAACAATCGCGCAACAGAATGACGCGATAATTCCGCCCTACAGCCTCGGCGCAAGTGTAGTGCAAGCAGGCCCGCCGACTGTAGCCAACTACGAACAGCGTCCTAATGCCATAGCTGCGCAAGTGTTGGTCTAAAAAGGTGTCGTGGAAGCCGCTCCAGATCCACTTGGGGAAATTGCGCTCGCCCTCGCGGGGAGCCACATAGTCGAGGTATTCGGGTTTGTATTCTTGCCGCGCCCAGCTTGCAATGCCGTTGCCGCCACCGCCCTTGGTCCTGCCCCAGATCTCGCCCACGATGTTGCCGGGGTCGGCCACTAGGCGCAGGTCATTGTGGACGTAGTTTACTAGCATCCCGCTATCGCGGGCGGCTTGCAAAGCCGGCGCAATGAAGTCCTTAGTCGTTGGATTGGGCGAGCGGCCATCGACATCTACCAAGAGAAAGGCGCACTCGGCGAACTTCAGGGTCAGGGTCTCGTACCCGTAGTCGTACCCGCCGGGATAATCCTTGTAATAGCGGATGGGGATTTGGATGTTGGCCATAGGGGCCTCCTTTTTAATAGACCACGGCGACAGTTCCCGCTAGCTGATCGCCGCCTTTTTCCGACTCCACCGATATGCGATAGACGTACAGGCCCGGGGGCACCCGCTCGCCGTTTTCGTCGCGGCCATCCCAAGAAAAGCGCAGATCGCCGCTGTGCTGTTGTCCGTCGTGGATTACCTGCAGCGAGCGGCCAGACAGGTCGAAAACTGCGAGACTCAAGGGCACCTCTTGGGTTACCTGCAACAGCTTAAAAGAGAAGTCGATCTGCTCGTTTACTCCATCGCCATTGGGAGTGATAATTTTCGGCTGCACCACTATGTCGTCCAGCAGGCGACGAGAAATCGAGGTGCGGACCGTAAGGACCTCGCTCACTATTTCGCTGGCCGCATTGCCGCGATTGATGGGTTGCGCCAGCTCCAAGGGACGCTGCGAGTCTCTCACCCAGCCGCGAAAAGTCGTGCCGTAGCGCAGCACCGGAGCGCGGAAGAACACCTCAATCACTCCGCCGGAATCCCCGGATGTGCGCGGTGGAAACAAGGCCACTGAAAAGCGCAGCGAATCCGGCGCGATGTACACGGCGAAGCTGTCCAAGCCAGTGGCCTGGACCGAATCCACGCTAGCCACGCCAAAGGGCGCGTCGATTTCCACTCCGTCAAAACCAGAGTGCTGTGCGCGGATGATCGGCTGAATGGCATACCTAAACGACGCGATTTCTCCCAAGGGAACCTCGGGGGGATATATTTCACCCAGTACCTGCTCGGCAAGTGGCGGCTTGGTCGCCGAGAATTCGATGAACTCTAGCTCGCCGCCCTCACTGCCTACGGGCAAAAAATCGACCCGCAGTTGCAAGACCGAATTGGGACCGGGCGAGGCTATGGCAGTGCCGCTGCTGTCGGCGAAAGTGTATGGCGACGACCAGAAGCTCCAGTTGTCAATGTCGTAGGTGATTTCGCCGGCCTCACCCGGTTTGAGAAAGAGATAGTCCGTCGCGTCGAGGGGCTGTCCCTCTTCGTCGAGCGACGTTACTTCATCGCCCCGGCCGGTAAAGCGCCAATACACGTTTGGATCGAGGTCTTTACCAGCCCGCGATTGGATCCAGACGCGGGCGCGGGGATCCTCGCGCCCGCGCCAGCGGATGTCGCCCCACACGGCTGGCTCGCCGAGGTCGATAAACGGGCTGACGTACGATGCTTGATGCGCGTAGCCTACGCCATAGACCTCCACTTCGCCGATGTGCAGGGCCTTGGGCGACGCGCGGAGGAGCAACAGCCCCACGCTGCGAGCGAGGGCCGGGGGAAAGCTCACATCTATGGTGTCCTGCACGTTTTCGGGTAGTTCAAAGACGAGTTGACCACCGACGCGGGCGGCACCATACCCCGATACGTTGTCCTTTTTCTGCACGCCTAAGTCGGCGCTCACGTACAATCCGTCGGGATACAGGCCGCTCTCCGCGGCGACGATCCGCACCCTGTTGACAAAAAACAGGCCGCCGAGGTCCATGGTAACGCGCCGCGACTCCAGGTAGCGCTGGCCCGTGAACCGGCTCTGAATGCCTCCCACCCATTCCCAGAACGTCGTCGGATCGGCGTCGATCATGTTCTTGGAGAGATCGGTGATGGAATAGCTCGCTACCCCACTCACCCGCACGTAAGGCCCCCCGTTCCGCTCCGGGCTAGTGCGGGCAATGTTGGTCGCCGGCGTCAAAAAGATCGGCCGCAGCATTCCCGCGGCGAGGGCCTCTGTGTCGAGGCTTTGCTCCTCCTCAAAGTCGCTCCAAGACAATTGATGGAAATTCACTCCAGCCTCGCTCGGGCGGGGCAGATCCTCACCGCCGATGCGGTAAATCTCCACGGCCCCGCCCCTTCCCAGCGCGAGCGCGGCGAACACGAGAGCCAGTAGCGTCTTTTTTTTCATGGCGTCCGCACCTTAGTCGAGCCCGGCATAGACCGTCACAAATTGGGATGCGCCGGTAAAAGCATCCTCTCCCTTGCGGTCGATGCGGCTGACTCGCAGGCCCATCTGGGTGGTCAAACTGTACCCTAAATACGCGCCTGTATTGGAGTACTGGATGGCGAGCACCGTCTCTCGGTAGTCGGGCGACAGACCCAAGGCCCGCACTTTTTCCGCGTCTTCGAGTTGGCTGAATATGGTGTACTCCAACCCGGCTCTCAGTTCGGAACGAGTCAAAATTGCGACCTCGCCGATCAAGAACAAGAGTAGGGCGTTTTCCTTGCGCACGGGATCGTTGCTCAGCAGCGGCGCTTCGCGGCGGTGTTCGTTTTTGATCTTGGGGGCCAGCACCACGCGGCCGATCGTGCGCCGAAACTCGGCCTTGTTGATTAGGCCGAAGAACTGGAAGTTTTCGCGCATGTCCGGCTGCGCCTCGTTTTGGTGCCAGATGTCGTATTTCAGCTTGTTGGTGACAGTAAGGCCGGGTGTGCCAGTGTAATCGAAACTGGCGAATGCGGAATTGATATAGGTGTCGGGCGCGGCCAAGGGGTCTTCTATCCGCTGCAACGCGCCCGGGGCACCGGTCGGCTGTACCCACTGGACGACATTGTCGGCGATTTCGTCCTCGACCCGCTTGAACATGTCGAAGACGCGGACCCGACCCACACCGGCGATGTCCTTGTCCCACGTAACAATCCCGTACGCAGTTTGTTCGCGCTTCTTGGCCGAGAGCATGCGCTCCTGTTTGTAGCCGGCGGTCAGTCGCATCTCGGGCGTGAGGTGCATCCCGACATACGCATTGTAGCCGCGGCGATTGCGGTCGTATGGATAATCCGGGTCTTCGTCGTTTTCAAAGCGGTCGATCCAGAAGTTGTTGTTCATATCCATGCCAAACAAAAACTCCGGGCGATCTACGTGGTAGCGCAAGAAAGGCTCCTCGTAGTCGGGGACGAAGTTCGGCCGGAACTCGTTGTCGTTTTGGTTGAAATCAGAGATGAAGTCGAGGTTTTCGTCCCACCCAGGGAAAATCCGCAAATCCGGCCCGAACTGGTTGAGGCGCAGCCAGTCGGGGATGCGGTCCTGGTCGTCGTTGTCGTCAACCCACTCGTAGTAATTGGTCGTTGGATCGGTGTAGTCGATGTCGCCCGAGGCCGAGGCAATCAGGCTGGTGGTGCCGTAGTTGTAATCCATGCTATAGGTCTCGGCAAAGAGGAAATAGGGATAGCTCTTCTTCGACAGATTGACCATATAGGCATTGGCTTGCTCCTCAGCCGTGTGGTGGGTCGAAAACGCACGGTTCGGGTATTTGCGATAGTGCCGACTGCGGTCGAATTCCGCGTACAGATCAAAACCCAGCACCCCCTGCACCTCCAAGGTAAACCCGTAGATGTCGTTGCCCGTAGGCAAACCGTAATCGAGGCGCAACAACCCCAAGTTGGACCCGTCCTGCACGTTGCCAGCCGCCCGCTTCACCGTCAGAAAAACGGGCTGACCCTCGGGTATGTTGAGCTGGCGATCCGAGCTCATCTCGATGTGGTAGTCGTTGGCCACCACCAACTCGATCTGTGCGCGGCGAATGGTGGAAAGCTCCGGGCCAGTGTACGACGGAGAGCGGAAGTCGTAGGTCATTTCGATGCGCTCATCGCCATCGGCCGCGAGGAATCCAAGGCGTTGCAAGCCGCCGTCGATGATCGGCTCAAAGCCGATTTGGCTGCCCCGCACCGTCTCTTTCTCGACCTCGACGACGCGCTCGCCGGCTTCTGTTTCGCGCGCCACTTCGGTCTCGGATTCAATGATGATGTCCCACGAAAAAAGGGCTGCCCCGCCCTCGCGGTCTTCGGGCGAATCATCGCTCAGGCGAATGAAGATCTGCCCGACGTGCTCCAGATTTTGCCCAACCGTCAACGAGCCGGTCCACGGGTTGCCCTCGAAGCTCTCCAACAGGGTTTGCGAGTTATGGGCGTTGATATAGAGGCCGCCCACCTCGACAAAGTCGCCGATCTGCGTCGTGCCGTAGAAGCCCAACAGGTTGGTGCTATTGGTGGTTTCAACAGACACGCTCCGCGCCAACCCCGGGGAGCTAATCCGCGACATCAAAACGGTCAGGTTGTACTTGTCGGACTGAAAGTCGGCCTGGATGCCGTCGAAAGCCGGCTTGGAAAACGTCATCGGCGTCAGCGTGGTGCGGATCATGCTGCCGATCGTTAGGGCCAAGTTGTTTTGCCCCTTTTGGTCGGAAGCAATGACGAGCTGGTTGAACCACGCGCTGAACCTAGAGGTCTTGAAGACCGTGCTGCCAAACTGCTGGGGCTGATTCTGGCTCCAGTCGTAGATGAGCCAGCCGCGGTTGATGAAAGATCCATAGAGGTCGTAAAAATAATCGCCCTCTATGTCGCTGGAGACGTAGCGTTGATACAGGTCGCGGGCGTAGTTGGTGTATTCCCATTGCTTCCAGCCGTAGAGCTGATAGAGCTCTTGGGGCGCGTACCAACGCCGCACGGCCGGATCTAAGGCGTCGAAAAGCACCCCCGGCCCGATGGGTTCATACGAGACCTCGCCGCCCCGCTGCACACCCAACCTACTGCCGTAATTTTCCCTTCCCTGTGCACCAATATCGCCGCCCGTCGCCGCGGCAATCAGGGCTGTGAGTAAAAGCAAATTCCGTCTGGCCACTGTGCGTCATCCTTTGTCAATAAGCAATGGTCACCACGCTGCTGCTGCGCTCAATGCCGCTGTCGGTCTCCACTTCGACTTGCAGCATGTAAACCCCTGGCAGCAGTAGCTCTCCCTGTGCGTCTCGGCCATCCCAAGGGCGCTGGAACCGCCCGCTACCGCTGCCAGCGACCGGCAGTTCAGCGACCTGATTGCGCGCCAAGTCGTAGATCCGCAGCGCAACCGGCACTCGGTCCGTCAGATAGAGCAGATCGTAGGTGATCGTCGTGTAATCGTTGATTCCGTCGCCGTTGGGCGTGAACATCGCCGGCGTTGCGGATACCTGATACACCAAGCGCTGGCCCTTCAAAGGCACCCGCACGCTCAGGTCGTCTCCCGCAAAGCGGGGGGCCGCGTTGCCGCCTTCGATCACTTGGGGTATCGCGCCTTCTCGCGTGGTGTCGAGCAGCCGTCCGGTAAACACGGTCTCATAGCGCAATACAGCCGTGTCGAAAACCACTTGCAGAGCGCGATTGCCGGTCTGGCGCACAAAGCTAGCCCGTAGCCCCTTGGCCCCTAATTCCTCGCTGAACTCGATCGCTTGGCCATCTACGCTCAACTCGCGCAGGGCGCGGACCGGAGCCGGGGTGTCAACTTCCAAGCGGTCGAATCCCCGAGCGTCCGTCACCTCAATGGTATAGACGAAACTCGTATCCACGCCGACGGGGACCTCCTGTGGCCATATCTCGCCGACGATCGCCTGCGCCAAGGCCGGACGAAAGACCTCGAAAGCGAGTGAATCCACGGCAATGCCATCTTCGAGCCCATCGCTTTCAAACGCCATGCTGAACTGGAAATAGCGGCGCGGTGCCGGCGAGAGGATAGGATCGCCGCTGTTCCGATAGGGCGTGGACCAAGGGCTCCAGCTAGCAGGCTCGTCGTCCGGCGAGGGACTGCTGCCGCTGCGGGTGCGCACGATGAGCCGCGACCGCTGCGGCAAGCCCACTTGCTCGGTGGTCCATTGCAGCCGACCCCACAGCGCATCTTGCTCCATGTCGAAGACCTCGGACAGGTAATCCGCCTCGGGTACGAACCCACTGCCAAAAATTTCCAGTTCGTCGATTTCCCAGTTGAACCGCTGCGTGGATTCCAAACGGAGATAGCGCACGTATTGCAAGGGGAACCGCACGTCGATGGTATCGCGGCTGTTGCTGCCGTCTTGGGCCATGACCATTACCAAGGTCTTGTCCGGCAGCTTATCGACCGAGGCAGCTACGATGTCTGCGCCGAATGCGCCGTCGTTGATGGAGAGCACGTAGCCTTTCATAAAGTCGCTTTTGAAGGCTTGGCGGGGAAAGAAGCGAATGTGATTGACGCCAAACCGAGCGCCCAAATCGACGACTAAGAGGATGCCGGTGGCCACCACGTCCTTGGCCTCAAAAGCTGTGTTTGGATTGCCATCCACCATGCTGTGCAGGCGTTCTTTGAGCACGTCTGAGGTCAGGCGCAAAACGGCTTGGGCGTTGGGCGAAGTTACCCGGCCCCCGCGCTCGAGGATCCCCGTAGCGATATTGGTGTTTTCCGCTACGCTGCGGGGCTGGATCCAGCCGGCGCGGGTGCTAAAGTCAATGACTGGTGCGACCGCGGCCGCCTCCTGCCAAGTCGCGCCGCTGCCGTCGCCTCCGACCACGATGTTTTCCGTCGCCGGGGCCGCCGCCGCGAGCAACCCCACTAACGCCAAGGCATTGCGCTGTCTGCTCATATCGCCTCTTGGGAGATATAAAAAAAACCGCCATGCCAGGTCGGAAGCCCGGCATGGCGGCACTCGATCTACGCGCCTAAAGCAACTAACTACTCGGCAAACGTGGATTTGAGCCGGCCCCAGCCAATTTCCTCTACGGCCGTGGGTGCGGCCGTGGCTTGGGAAGCCCAATCGATATCTGGATCGATGGGAGCCAGCAGAAAGTCGGAGAGCAAATCGCCCTGGAAGTAGCTATCTGTGGCCCCGCTCAGGGTCCAATAGCCTTCATAGCCGCCGATTTCCAGATCGTCGTCGTCGATGATCGTGAAGTGGAAGCCCGTGATATTGCCCTCGACCAAGGAGCCGATGGTGCTCTGGTCAATCCCGTTCCAGTTCAGGTTGTCGAAGGGGGTCAGCATGTACTCGGCCCGGAAGAAGCCCTCCCCACCTTCATCAGCAGTCTGGGTGGAGGCGAACTGACCATAGGGCGGCTCGGTGATCCACTGGGCTTTGCCCCAATGGTTGAGGCCCGGGCCACCTTGGTTGAACCCATAGTTCTGAGCGTGAGCTCCGTGCAGCAGATCCTTCTGATCTTGGTCTTCCACGTCGGGCCACACATTGAACATGCCGCCGCTGTGGTCCGCGTCGAAAACCATCTCCATAGGCTCCCAGCCGGTGGTGACCCAGATGGCGTCGTCGAACCGATCTTCCATGACGTAGAGCTTGTTGGTGGTGGGGTTATAGCCGACGATGGCCCGCAGCGCTAGGTCGGTGGCGTCCCACGCGGTGCCTACGCCTCTGACGGTCTCGGTTAGCTGCTCGTGGTTGATCCAGTAGGCATCGGGAATGACGTCCCACTCAACGAGGTTGCCGTCAACAGTGGGAATGTTGGCGTCTGGGAACTGCACGGCTACAAACACCACATCTACGGGCAGGTGTGCCCAGCCGGGGGTAGCCGCGAGCGAGACAGCGAAAATCAGAACGAGCTTTTTCATTGCTTTACTCCATTGGAAAGAGGTTGGAAAACCTATAACTTCTCTGCATGTGCTTTTGCTACGGCTTTACATTGTACGGAATTTATTTCTCAATTGTCAAAAAAATAAAAACCTTACCCATTAAATAAATATGCAAAACCTTGGGCGATTTTTAGCAGTGATTTCTTTGAGTTTTTGCTATAGCATGGTAATCCGCTTATGCCTGTTGGTATGCGCCCTACTCCTCGTCTTTGCCTGTGCAGCTCAAGCGTCCGATAACAGGCCGCTGGCCCAAGTCGGCACTGAACTAATTACCGAGCGGGATTATCGCCGTTTTGTCGCCGGCCTACCCGAGTGGACCAAGAGCGCGGCCGAGGGCAGCGACCAAGTGCGCGATTACCTGCAATCCCTCGTCGATCGCGCCCTCATCTTGCGCACAGCGCGAGCGCAGAAGGTGGAACAAAACGCGACCGTGCAAAAAAACATGGAAGTGGCACTGCGGCTGAAAGTGGGGCAGGCGATGGAACAGCGCTACATCCGACCCGCCGTCTCGGTCAGCGAAGCAGAGCTGCGAAGCGAATTCACCGCGCGGAGATGGGAGCGGCAGCTCAAGATCGCCCACATTTTCGCGCGGACGCTGGTGCGAGCCGAGGCCGCCCTAGCCGCCCTGCGAGCGGGCCGGGCCTTTGCAGAAGTGGCGCACGAGTTTTCGCAAAATCGCACCACCGCGGCGCACGGCGGGGAAAAGCCTTACTATTACAGCCGCATCAATGCCATTCCAGCCGTGCGCGATTCCTTGTTCAGCTTGCCCAAAGGCGCAATCTCCGCGATTCTTCCCGTCCCCAAGGGGTACGAGATTTTCAAAATCCTCGACGAGCGCACAGCTCCCTATGAGCAAATGCGGCCGCAAGTCCTCAAGGCCGTTATGAGGGAGCGGTTGCAGGCGCGCCGACGGGCGTACATCGATTCGCTCGCCGCGCAATTCCAATGGCAGGAGGTTGCAGAGGGCATGGACCGGCTCACGCGCATCTTGCACAGCGGCGCGCAAGAGGGCGATAAGAAGGTATTCTACCTCTCAGAGGCAGACGCTGCGACCACCCTGTACACGTACCGAGGCGGCGCGATCAGTTTGGGAGAAGCAGTGAACCGCTCGCAGTTCATGCGCCAAGGTCGCTATGTAGAAGACAGCCTGAAGGTGGCATCCTACTTGGAGCGCGACGTGAAGGTGCCGCAGCTTCTCCTGATGCAGGGGCGCGCCTTGGGAATCGACCAAGAACCTGCAATCGCCGACTGGCTCGCACGCAAAAAGGAAGAAATCCTCATCCGCGAAATGCGGCGTCTCGCCACGGCGAACCAGAAGCCGGTGACCGAGCAAGAGATGCGCGCGCACTACCATGCCCATCCACAGAGTTACCAGACTTCGTCCATGGTAGAGGTCGTGGAAATACAGGTCGAAGAAGAGAGCCAAGCGCGAGAATTGCTATCGCAGATACGCGCCGACTGGCAGCGAGCCGCACCGCTAATTGCCCTCCTCGCCGAGATAGGAAAGGACGGGCGAGAGGTAAGTGCTTTGCAAAATCTCAACGATGAACTCGCGGTATCCGGCTGGCTCAAGCAGCGTCTAAGCGACCCGTTAGGCGCGGCGCAAATCGCCGAGGAAATTGCAAACGCGGCCGGGCCGGCAGACCTCGCCGAGACCTATATCGCGCGCCAACTCGCGGCCGTCCACAGCGTGCGTCACGGCAGTCGCGAAGTCGCGGGCCTCTACCAGCTCTATTGGCACGAGACGCCGCTCTTTGGACCGCTGGTCAAAGTGGCCATGGAGGCCGAAGTCGGCGCACTCATCGGTCCGGTAGAACACCACGGCTTGTACTCGATCGCCAAAATCGTGGGACGCGCCGAATCAGGGCGGCAGCCCTTTGCGGAAGTGCAAAAGCGCATCGAGCACACCCTGCGGCGCAACCGCGAGAACGAATTGTTCGGGCAGTGGCTGCAAGCGCTGCGCGCCGACACTGCGGACGAAGTAGTCTTCTTCGACGACAACATCGAAGCACTGGGGCAGGACGCGCCGTGATCCAACGCGAACTTCGCAAGCTAATTGTGCCCCTGCTCGGGCCGGCGCTCGTGCTGCACATCGCGTTCTTTGTGCTGCCGGTGTGCAACGCCTTCTACTATTCGCTGACTTCTTGGTCGGGCGTATCGCCGGAAAAGGAGTACATTGGCTTCGCCAATTTCGTGCGCGCCTTTGCTGACCACACCTTTCTCACGGCCCTAGAGAACGTCTTTTTGTTCGGCGTCCTCGGGTTCTTAGTCGTCTTTCCGCTGAGTCTGCTGTTCGCGGTGATTCTCGCCAAAAAGCCGCCCTTTGCGGGCTTTCTCAAATTCGTCGTCTTTGCCCCCACCCTGCTCTCGGTCGTGGTCACCGCCGTGCTGTGGGGCAGCATCTACAACCCAGTCATCGGCCTGCTCAACGAAACCCTGCGCAGCGTCGGGCTAGACGCGCTCACCCGACCTTGGCTGGGCAGCCGCCACAACGCCCTGCCGGCCATTGCCGTCGCCATGATCTGGCAGGGGCTGGGCACCTACGTGATCCTATTTTTGGCGGGCTTGCAAAAGATCCCGCTCAGTTTTTACGAGTCCGCCGAGCTGGATGGGGCCAACGCTTGGCAGCAATTTTGGCACGTGACCCTGCCGCTGCTGTGGGACGTCGTGCAGATCCTCGTGATTTTCTGGATCATCGGCGCCTTTCAGGCTTTTGCCCTCATCTTCGTCATTACGCGCGGCTATCCCAACGTCATTGAGGTGCTGGGGACCTATATCTATTGGGCTGGCTTTCAGGGGCAGAGCATCGGCTATGCCTCGGCTATGGGGGTCGTCATGTTCTTCTTTGTATTGGCGTTTAGCCTCGCGGTCAATCGCCTGATGCGCCGCGAGAGCGTGGAGTACTGAAGATGCACCGCTTGCCCAAGCTGCTGGCCATGCTGCTCATGGGGGGCTATTGCCTGAGTTCCCTAATCGCCCTCTTCTGGGTGGCCTATACCTCCTTTAAGACCAATCCCGAATTCTTCGCCAGCACTTGGTCCTTGCCCGCCGAATTGCGCTGGAGCAATTACGCGTATGCGTGGGACAACGCCGAAATTGGCCGCTACTTTTTTAACACCGCCTATATCACCGCGCTCGCCACCAGCGGCACCCTATTGGCGTCGGCCATGGCGGCGTACGTCCTATCGCGGGTGACTTTCCGGTTCAGTCGATTCACCTTCTATCTCTTTCTGTCGGCCATGATGGTGCCGCCCATGCTGTACCTCTTCCCGCTCTTTGTGCAGATGCGGCACTTGCACCTGACCAACAGCCACTTTGGTTTGATCGTGCTCTACATCGCCACTGGGTTGCCCTTTTCGATCTTTGTCCTGACGGGTTTTTTCCGCACTCTGCCGACCGAAATGGAAGAAGCCGCACTGATCGACGGGGCCTCGCCGTGGCGAACCTTTTGGACGATTGCGCTGCCTCTCGCCAAGCCCGGGCTAATCGCGGTTTCCATCTTCAACTGCATCAACTACTGGAACGAATTTTTCTGGTCGCTCATCCTCCTCCGCACCGGCAAGCTCTACACGCTGGCCCGCGGCCTGCAAACCCTGTTCTGGAACATGTCAACCGAATCGCGCTGGACCGAGTTATTTGCCGGTCTGGTGATCGTCATGCTGCCCCTGATCGTCGTATTCATCCTATTGCAGAACCGCATAACAGAGGGCCTGACCGTCGGCGCGTTGAAAGGATAATTGAGAATTAGGAATTACCCCACCCCAATTTCTAATTTCTAATTCCTAATTGATTATGAAACGCCGAGATGTTCTCAAATACCTTGCTGCCGCTTTCGCCGGTGGATGTGGCCGCTACCTGCCCGGAGAAAACGTGCTGGAGATCGCCAACCTCCAGCCGCCTGCGGCCCAAGTGCCGATCAACCAGCTCATGTGGCGGGCTATAGAGCGCTTCCGCGAGGCGTACCCAGAAGTCCAAGTTGAGCCAGCCAGCGGCGGCGGCGGCGGCTATCAAGAATTGATGATCCGCGTCATGGAGGGACACCCGCCAGACATCATGTCTTTTGCCACAGCCGAAACCGGCCTCACCTACGCTTACGTCGAACAGGGGCACGTCCTCGATATGACGGAGTATCTCCAGCGGCCCTCTTGGGATACGCCGGGCAAGACTTGGCTGGAAACCCTCGACCCGCTTTACCGAGGGCCGCTGACGTACAAAGGCCGCTATTACGCCATCCCCCAAAACGTGATCTCCCTCCAGGTGTATTGCAATGCCGAGCTGTACCAACGCGCCGGTGCCAATCTCAATCCGCAGACTTGGGACCAGTTTCTCGACAACTGCGAACGACTCAAACGCGCCGGTATCGTCCCCATTACCCAAGACGGCATCCACTGGTACACTAGCTGGTGGTTCGATCACCTAGCCCAGCGCATCCTCGGTGCCGATAAGGTGCGCCAAGCCTTCCGCGACCCCCAGCGCCGGACCCCATGGACCGAACCCGGCTTTCTTCAGGCCGCTCGCATGGTCGAACAGATGCTAGATCGGGAGTATTTCGCGGAGGGGTTTGCCGGCCTCAATCACATCGAGTCCGAGCTTTTGTTTTGGCAGGGGCGGGCGGCGACCGTCTTTGTCGGCAGTTGGTTTACCAGCGGCCGAACCGCAGTAATTGGGAAGGACTTTCCCTTGTACGCCTTTCGCTTTCCCGCAGTCCAGGGCGGGCGCGGGAATCCGCACGACTTGATCGGCACGGTCAACACCCAGAGCATCCCCGCTCTGGCTCGCCAGCCCGAGCGGGCGGCAGAATTCTTGCGCTTGGTCAACAGTCGCTGGTTCCAAGAGCAGATGGTGCAACACGCCCAGATGATCAGCCCGCTTACAGGTATGCCGCTGCCCGGCATCCAACAAGGCTTAGATCAGATCCTCGCCGAGACCGAGCAGTTCTACTCATTTTCCTTTGGATTAGAAGGGGCGCACCCGTTCTTGTACCGCCAATACTGGAACGAGTGGAACCAATTCATGGTAGCGCGCGAACTTGCAGCCTCCCAGCTCGTGGAAAACCTCGAAAACATCTTTACTCGTTATTACGGCACATCGCGGCCTAGCAGGCCACGCTGACGATGCGGTGCAGGTTTGTAGAATGATGAGGAGTAATTGCATTTCTTATATTTGCATTTGAACGTACCTTTGACATAGACTTTCAAATTTTGGTTCAATGCGATGAAGCCAACGCTGTATCTTGAAACGACCATTCCTAGCTACTATACGGCACGCCTAGGCCGCGACGTTATCGTCTTGGCGCACCAAGAAATCACGCGAATGTGGTGGGAACAGCGATTGTCTGCGTTCGAGATCTACATTCTCCCCAGTGGTGCTTGAAGAAGCTCGCCAAGGCGATCAAGAAGCAGGTAGGGGCGAGCGATCGCTCGCCCCTACAATTCGGCGTCTGTCGGCGGATTATCTCATGAATGATGTAGGATTGCTATATGATCCAATTATCCTTGCCCGAAAAGGCACTGCGTGATGCTGCCCTTCTGGCGTTTGCGTGTGGGTATGAGCTTGAGTATCTGGTCACTTGGAACTGTACCCATATTGCCAACGCGGAATTACGCCGTCGTCTCATGGCCCTCAATACCACCTTAGAACTCCAGACTCCGATTATCTGTACGCCGGAAGAACTCATGGGGATAGAGGAAGCTGACCATGTATGAAGATCCGATTGTAGCAGAAGTCCGCAAAGCTGGGCAGGTCCTTACAGAGCAGGCCGATGGCGATCTGCACACCTTCTTCGAGTACCTACGGGAAGTCCAGCAAAACTACCAAGAGCGGTTGGTACAGGCTCCTTTGGGTCCATCTCAAGAGGCTAGCCTTGATCTTCTAAATGCTGAATCATAGAAGGCTATACGGGCCACGTCGAATTCGACGACGAGGCGAGTCTCTTTCACGGCGAGGTGCTCGATCTCAAAGACGTCGTCACGTTTCAAGGGCGGACGGTTGAGGAACTGGAGCGAGCCTTCCGAGAATCGATAGAAGATTACTTGGCCTTCTGCCAAGAGCGCGGTAAATCGCCGGACAAACCCTTTTCTGGCCGCTTGATGCTTCGCTTACCACCAGCGTTGCACCGCGAGATCTACGTGCGAGCGCAGAGCGAAGGTAAGAGTCTGAATCAGTGGATTGCAGACCAATTGGCAACGGCTTGGCGATAATATACTAATCCCAGAAGCTACCTGCTCGCCCCGACATTCCGCAAGATTATCGACTACCACAAGGATTTACTGTCTTTGTGAACATGTTCCTTTTCCTTGGGATGGGTCAAGTCCCAAATTGTCTGTAAAAAGCGGTGCCCGAGCGAGTGGGTGGTTTAGGGGTTTTCGTCCTCCATATTTAAGTAGCGTTTGCCGGTGGTCCATTCTTCCGACCATTCCATCGCTAAGGCGGCGATCAGGCGCAGACAGGCGGCTTGGTTAGGAAAGATTTGGACTACCTGCGAGCGCCGGGCAAACTCTCGGTGGAGTCGTTCCAAGGCGTTGGTGGTGCGCAGCCGCTTTCGGTGTGCCTTGGGATAGATCATGTGAGCCAAGAGAAAATCCAGGTTCGCTTCGAGTTGGTCGGCCACTTGTGGATAGGTGGTTTCATAGGTGTCTATCAGCCCTTGGAGATGGGCTCGGGCTGGTCCCTGCTCGGCGGCCGTAAGCCCTTGCCGGATGGCGTCGGCCACCTCGGTGCGCTGCGCCCTGGGCACCCAGGCCAACAGGGTGCGTTGGAAATGGGTGTGGCAGTATTGCCAAGCGGCCCCCGGACAGTAGCGCTCGACGGCTTGGCGTAAGCCCTGATGGGCATCCGAGGTGACCAAGTCCACGCCGTGTAGGCCGCGTTGAGCCAACTGACTAAACAGGGTGCCCCACGTGGTCTGGCTCTCGGCTGGGGCCACCGCCACCGCCAGCAGATCCCGATAGCCGTCTTGGCTGACCCCTTGGACGACCAGCACCGCTTGGGAGACCACGCGTCGATTGTGCCGGATATGCTCATAGCGAGCATCGACCATCAGGTAGGGATAGGCCTGCTCCAACGGTCGAGTGCGCCACGCCTCGATGTCGGCGTCGAGCGCTTGGCAGACCTGAGAGACAAACGATTTGGAAACCGTGGTGCCACATAGCTGCTCGGTCAGTTTTTTGACCTTGCGGGTCGATACGCCTTGTAAATAGGCTTCTTGCAGCGCCAACACCAAGGCTTTTTCCGACCGCTGGTAGCGGGCAAACAACTCGCTTTGAAAGCGGCCCTCCCGATCTTGGGGCACCTGTAATTCCAGTCGCCCCACCCGGGTGGTGAGTTGGCGGGGTTTGTAGCCATTGCGATAGCCTTGCCGCTGATCGGTTCGCTCATAGGGATCGGCTTGGAGAAACTGGGTGATCTCCGTTTCGAGAAACTGCTGAAAAAAGCGCTGTACCATCTGTCGGATAAAGTCCGGCTCATCCAGTAGGGCCAATTGCTCCGACGGCGGGTGGGTCGTACCTTGGGCGTGGGTCATTGTTGCCTCCAAGTGTGCGGGTGGTTAGGAGTTAGGGCTAACCCCTAAGATACGCCTCACTCGGGACAACGATGACCTTTGCAATTTTTACAGAACTATACGGACTCTATCCTTGAGATGAATGAGGTGAGATGAACATTAACAAGATTCTTGTTCTAGATGCTATGGGAGTTATATATCAAAGCTGTGACGATGTAGAAGAATTACTAGTCCCATTTATTAAAGAGAAAGGATCAAATATAGCTAGAAAAGCCATCGAAGATCTTTATACACGGGCTAGCTTAGGCGAATTTTCTTCTGAAGAATTTTGGGCCAGAGTAGGTGTCGATTACAATCTTGAAGATGAGTACCTTGACAGACATCAACTATCTGTTGGTCTATCAGATTTTTTATCTGTCTTCAAGAATCAAGTTAAAGCACCTATCTACTGTTTGTCTAATGATGTATCAGAATGGTCAATTAAATTGCGAAAGAAATTTCAGTTGGATCGGTACATAGAGCGATGGTTTATAAGCGGCGATCTAAAAATTAGAAAACCTTCTCCTGGCATCTATGATGTCCTGATTAGAGAAGCAAATGTAAAGCCAACACAGATGCTGTTTGTTGACGATAGAGAGAAAAATATAGCAGCCGCGAATGCGTTCGGCATACAAACTGTACTTTGCAAAATAAATAACAGTACAGAAGAGTATAATGATGAAGGTGAGAGTAAGGTGATCTACAGCTTTAGTGAACTACTCGATCACTTCAGCAAATCCTAGCATTGGCCGGCGCGGTCGATCCACTTATAGGCGGCTTTGGCGTTGCGCCAGAAGTATTTCTCCGTCGCCGCTGCGCCGCGTGCGGTAAAATACGTCATCACCAAGCGCTGGATGTCGGCGTACTCGCGGCCACTGCGGTCGGATACCGGCCAGTCGCTGCCGTAAATCAGCCGGTCCTCCCCGAACATATCCCATAGTGCATCGAGCACCGGAGCGTAAAAGTCCACATCCGTCGGCGCTGGCTTGACTTGACTGCGCAAATCCATCAGCCCCGACACCTTGCAATAGACCTGCGGATGAGCCGCGGCTTGACGCATCAATTCTAGCCGCGCCGGATCGGGCAGGCCACCGTCGATGGGGATGCCGCCGATGTGGTTTACGACGATGCGCAACTCGGGGAAACGCTCTGCTAGCGCGGGCACGCCCGCATGTAAACCCGTGTCCAGTTCCAGATCATGGGCTATTAGCATCTCAGCGGCGGCTAAGCCGTGACTTTCCGCTACATCTACGCGGGCGCGGATGCCGACGAAAACCGGGTCAGCGGCAAAGCGCTCCAAGTGAGCGGCAAACTCCGGGTCGTCAGGCTCGAGGTGGCCGACCAATCCCACGACGAATGGGTCGGCGGCAGCCAAGTCGAGTACCCACTGATTGTCCTCAACCCACGGGCTGCACTCGACCATGACCGTGCCCGTTACGCCTTCGGGCACGGCTAGGGCCTTGTAGTCTTCGGGCAGTGCGCGCCGATAGAGAATCTCGTCGTCTTTTTCCGGCCAAGGCACACCTTGGGGTCGGAACGGATCGTAGAAATGGGTGTGGGTGTCAATGATCATCGAAATCGCTCCTTTTTTAAGTATGCCGCGCAGTTCATTTACCGTCCGCAGAGGACGGTTGCACCGCATCCTGCTTCGCAGGCATACGCCAGTTTTGCGCCTCATCTAAAGTAATGGTGCGAAAATCGGGCATTCGGTCGGCGTTGCGGTCCTGATGCTGATGGCCGCCTAGAATGTACATCGAGTGCTTGCGCCCCGACCCCGGCCGGTCGGCGTCGAGCAGCCGGAATCCTATATGCAGGGTCTGCTCCGGCGCGAAAATGTGTCGTTTGCTTTCCTCCGGGCTCGGTCCCAAAACATCCCACAAGGCCGCTTTCCACTCAAAGGTATATTCGACGTGCAAAGTGCCATTGGGCGCATCGGGCGGGCGCATCGGGCGGGCGCATCGTCCAAGCGATGTCGAAGTGGGGTTTGTCCATCGCCCATAGGAACTCCGCCAAGAAAGGGTCGTGGTGCTGGTCGAGAAAGCCAGCCTGGCCGTGAGGGAGGCGCGGGTGCTTCAACGGCAGCACCCGGGCGTAGTAGCGTTGGCCGTTGACTAGTTCCTCGCGGGTAAATCCGTAGATACTGCCGCCGGAGTGGTCGGAATCCACGGTAATCGACAGCGTATCGTCCCGCCACCACTTGAGCGGGTCTTCATTTTCGATCTTGAGGGTATCGTCGCTGATCCGGGCGAAACAGTACCAGCTATTGTCCGGGGGCGGACTCCAAGCAGTGTAAATGGTGAAGTCGAAATCGGCCGCATCGACTTGGTCCGATTCGCGGTCGAAGAATCCTTCCCGATCCAACGCGAGACGGGAGTCGAAAAAAGCCCAGTCGCCATCGTCGCCATCTATCGTTATCGCCGCGGGATCGGGCACCTCGACGAAGGGGACCGCGACGCCTACATGGGCAGACGCGATACTGGTTATGGGAACAGTCAGGACTAGGCTTGTGAGGAATGCCCTGAATAGACCGCAGCAATGCGCGTACATGTCGCTAGCCATCGTCATATCTTTCCTCTCGTTGGTTCGCCGACTGAGTTAATAGCCGCTTACATGCACGTCGTGGCTTAGTACGCCACGCTGATAATGCGATGCTGGCTCGCGGCCCCAGCTTGGGCTTCCACCTCCACCCGGCACAGGTACGAACCCGGAGGAACTACGCGCTCGTCTTGGTCTTGGCCGGTCCAAATATAGAGGTAGGACTGGTCGGGCTGGCGCTGGCCCTCAAGGGTGCGGACGAGTCGGCCATCGAGGGTGTAAATCTGCACTTGGGCCGGTGCGTCCGTTTTCAAAACGTGGAAGCGGATTTCCGCGGCGTCGCCGATCCCATCCCCATTGGGGCTGATGAACGATTGCACCGCGAGGTTGGCGATCAACTGGTCTGTGCCCGGGACGTTGGGCAAATAGACGGTCGTAGCGGCGCGGCGCAGCGGATCAACCGGCTGCCACACCGCTAGCTGCCCCTCGTGGCCGACGAAGGCCCGAAAGAGCGTGGCGTTGCGCTCTACGACCGTCCTAAATGTCAGCGCAACTTCCTGTCGCCGCACGGTGCGCGGCAGTTCCACGAGCAGCGAATCGCCGGAGACGCGCACCGCGGCTGGCTCGGCTTCGGCACCGCCTATAGTCAAAGCAAGCGAGTCGGGGTCAGCCGGCGACGGGGTTTGCAGCAGTATGCGGTTAAACCCGGGATTGCGCGACGCAAACTCCGGCGTTATGTGGAACGAAAAAAGCTGGGGCATGCCCGCCTCAGCCGTACGCGGCAGCACCTCGCCGGTGACGCCGGCGAGGAAGGCGTCGGTAAACTCAATCTCCAAGGCGCGTACAGTCGGCGCAGTGGTCGGGCGGTCTGAACTGAGGATGAGTTGGACTTGGACAAAGCGGCGCGGGCTGGGCGACAGAAACTGCTCACCGGAGCGCTGGTAAAAGTTGCTCCACTCGCTCCAGTCCTCGCCAATGCCGATAGTGCTCTGGGTTTCACCCCGTAGCGCCTTCGGCATCTGGTCAAACTGCTCGGCCGTTACTTCGGTGCCATCCTTGCGAAAGTAGCGAAAATTTTCTTGCAACTCGTTGCCCGAGCGAGTGCGCGCCTGAATGCGCACGCCCGGTGGCAGGTCAGCTTCCCACCGCAGGGATTTGATCACCTTCGCCCGGTTGTCGCCGGCGATTTGCCCCAAGTCGATAAAGTCCGAATTCATCTCCACTTGGGCCACGTGGCCCACCGCAAACACGAGTGTCTCGATCAAAAAGCCGCTCTGGTACTGAAAGCTGGACTGCGAGCCACCACCGACCCATTCGGCCGCGATAAAGCGAACGGGACGCGGCTCAAAAAGATAGGTCAATTGGCCGGGGAACTCGGTCGAGGACGCGAGCAAGGCATCTGTATCGCCGACGAAGAGTTGGTCGAAATCGACTTCGCCCGTCAGCGTGCGGCGACCGTTGGAAACACTCAAGCTATGGGTGCGGATCTGGGGCAGGTTGGAGCCGTAAGTCAGGGTGCGGAGGAGAAAGTCCGAAGTGCGCATCACGATCCGATCCACCCAAAACAGCGCGCCCAAGTCCCAGTCCCAAGCGATGGGATCTTGGCCGCGCTCCCGCCGTGCTCCCCAATCGGTATTGGCGTTGCCATCGGCCATCTTGAAGGGAAAGCCCCGGCCCGAGCGCTCCTGAATCGCGCCACCGCGCTCTAGGGTCTGCAAGGCAATGTTTTCCCCGAGCGTGTACACTTCTACCTCGGCAAGGGCTGCGTCCGGCGTCTTGGCATCTACCAAAATCCTGATGAATTGCAGCAGGTCATGGGTAGTGTCCGCAGTGTCCTCCTCGCGCGCCCCCCGCATCCGCGTCACCTCCCTCACTAGCGGCTTTACGTCGTAAATCACCTCAGTCTCGTCAATGGGCTTGGTGGTGCCGCCTATCAGGTGAAAAGAGAATATGTCCTGGCGCGTCACGCGGCGTCCCTCAGAGCCGAAGACGCGAAACTCGCGGAAGGGCCGTGCGCCCTCTTGATCGGGGAAAATGAGGCGAATCTCCGACACGAGTACCGCCCTTCCTAGGTTGATCTCGATCCACCAGTCCTCTAAGGCAGCGTCCGGGTCGGGTTGCCAAAAGGTCTGGGCGCGACCGTCTATCGCCCGACCGGCTGTTGCGAGGTTGGTGCCGGCCTTCCACGCACCGCCGCGCATCTCTTGGCCGCTCACCAGTTCGTGGGTGAATTCGTCGGCATTGACCGCGGCGTTGTGCACGCCCTTAAATTCGGCGGGAGTCACTGAGCCGGTTGGGGAAATTGCGAGGGTACCGGCCGGAAAGGTCCACTGCTGCCACTCGGCTCGGCGATCCACCCGGTACACTTCCAGATCGGCGCTCCCCGTCTGGGCGTACGCCACCAACGCGAGGGCCGCCAAACTCAAACCCGCGAATAGGAGGAACAGAATGCGCTGCATAGCCTCTCCCTTTCGTAATTAGTGGCCAGTGGCCAGTGGTTGGCGATCAGTCCCGACCTCCCAAAAGACTGACCACCGACCACCGATCGCCGACGACTCAATAGGCAACGCCCACGGCACCGAGGCGCGTGAAACGCTCGCGCTCGGCGTCGGCCGTCACCTCGGCGAGGTAGATCCCCACGGGCACCGGGTTGCCACTGTCGTCGAGACCATCCCATTCCCAAACAAAAGAGCCGCTGCCGCGCACACCGGAAAACAAGGTGCGTACCCGCTGGCCGCTAAGCGAAAAAATCCGCCCGGTCAACTGCACGGGTTGCTGGAGCTGGACCAAAGTACCGGAAATGCGCACGCGCTCGTTGATCCCGTCGCCATTGGGCGTTACTACGGCTGGTTCCACGGCAAAAAATGGCAGCAGGTTGCGCGCCGAAGCGGCCGTGGTCAGCACGCGCAAGTCATTGGTCAAGACCGTGGGATTGGCGTCTCCGGGCAGGACCTGCTGCGGGGCCTCATCGCTTTGCGTGTCGGAGACGCGAGCGCGAAAGAACGTGGATTGAACGAAAACTTCGGCGTCGAAAACGACGCGCAACGCATTCGGCGATTGGTGCGTCAGCCGTTGGCTGGGGAAGAATAGCTTCAGGCTCTTCTCGCCCTCGACGACGCTATCGGGCGCGGTGGCCACGGGCGGATCGCCGATGAACATTTCCTTGAACTGCGGCCTAGCAGGCGTGAGAATCTCCAAGGCGTCAAAGCCCACATCCGTCTCGCTGATGTCGGCGCGGATGTCGTAGGCAAACGTCGAGAGTTCGCCGGCCGGCACTCGGGGCTTGTTACCCAAGGGGCGGGGGGTTTCCAGCGCAGAAATTTCCCCTATGAGCTGCTGAGCCAGCGGTGGGATGGAGTGCTCGACCACCAGCGAGTTGACCCGGATGCCGTCGAGGATGGAGTGGCTGGCAAGTGCGATTTCGAGTTGGAAGAAACGACGCGGACTCGGCAGCTCAATCCGCTGGCCGGACTCGGCAAAGGGCGGCGACCACTCGCTCCAGTTGACTTGGTCGTCTTCGACCGGGCCACGCACGTTCAGGCCCAGCCTACCGTAATCGCTCTCTGAGACTTCCTGCACATCGCCGGTGAAGACATTGACGATTTCGTAGAACACTTGCGGGGTATCGTCGCGGCCGGTGCGCATCCGAATGGAAACGTCCGCATCGGCCATGGGCTCGACATCGATGCGGCCTTCTTGCTGGCGCAAGGTCTCGGCTGTCCACAGCAGGCGGCTGAAGTTGGCCACTTCGCCTAAGTCGATGATCTTGGACCGATAGCGCCCCTCCGGCGGAAAGCCCGCTCCGTACACCTCGAACTCAGCAATTTCAAAGGGATTGGTCGAAGTCACGTTGAGTTGGATGTAGCGGACGAATTGCAAGGGGAAGGGAATTTGCGCCACGCTTTCCGTGGTGAAATCCACTTGGGTCAACAGGTTGTACACCGGCAGGTTTTCCGGCGTGAAGCTCACCCCGTCGCTGACCTGAACTTTATAGCCGCGAATGAAGTCGTCGGCAAAGGGCCGCCCGCGGCTGTTGGCCCCTTCCGGGCGCGGGAAAAACGAGATGCGATTGACGGGAAAGCGCGTGCCCAAGTCAAAGAAAAAGGCCCGGCCCGCTTGCAGCACCCCGAAATCCTTGAAGCGATTTTCGCTGGAGGTCTGCGCGTCGCCATCGACGAGCGGGATATTGGTCTGCTTAAAGGGCACGTTGTCCCACACCCGCGCCGCGGCCACCTCACTGACGAAGTCCAAGGGAAAGCCCTCGGTCCATCTGAGCTGCCGGACGATGTTATCGCTGGGATTAAAACCCACCAATTGAATGGCCCCGGCCGCAGCAAAGCTGATGGCCGTGGAATTTAGCTCGTCGTCCTGCCAAGAGCGGCCCGCACCGCCCAATTCCCACTGCCGCACCTCGCCCACCGCGGCCGCGGCCAACCACGCGACCCCGACCAGCGCTTTAGAAGTAGCGAATAGCGATTTGAACGCGCGCAAAACAATTTCCTCACTTTATACAAGCGGCTTGTCATTCCCGCGCAAGCGGGAATCAAGGGGTAGGGCTGGCCCCGGGCGTAACGTCTCTTTACTGCGAAATATAGCCCGTTTTCACCCACAACCTCAACCCCAGAAAATCACGTTGCCGACCATGCCGGTGAAGTGATCGACAAACAGGAAAAGGCCCCCCGGCACGATGTGCCCGGCGATCATGCCCATGAAAAAGGGGCGCGTCTTGCGATAGAGTGCCACGCCCCCGTAGCGCAGCACCGACACCTTAATAAGCCACGCCAAAAACATGTCAAACCACAGGTGGTCCATAATCCCGGTCGGGCCAATGGGGTAGCCGAGGGGATGGAGGGGCCACCAGACGTAGTACCAGCGCGCCAACATCAACAGCAGCATCACGCCGGCCCCAATCCCGGTGTTGAGCCAACCCCACAAATGCGGCTCGCTCGGCGTGCGAATCAAGCCAGCGGCATAGTCGTAGAACCCGTGCTGTCCCCCGGGAATTTTCAGGTTGAGCGCCCCGTACGAATAGCCCAGTTCCATCACCACCCACATCGACGAAACCATCCCGATGGCCATGGCCAAGAGCATCGTCCAAAACAGCGGGCGTTTAGCACCGCCGAACCCCTCGCCCAACTTGAGACTGTTGGCGGCTGACGTCATGGCAAAACTGCGGCCCGTCGTCCAGAAATAGGTCGTCGCCAGCACGACCAAGCCTTGGGCACCAATGGCCGACGAGCCAACCGCGGAGACGACGATGGCAGCCGAGCCGACCGGGACCGAACCGTCCGAAAGCCCCCCTTCGGCAATCAGGCGCGTAAACCCCACAAAAAGCGCGAAAGCAGTAAAGAGAAACGCTAGCGCAACCCAGATGGGTAGGCCCGCTAGCGCCAGCCACGCGATCATCACCGCGCTGCTGGCCACCAAGATGAGCACAGCCGTCCGATAGGATAGAATCTCACCAGAATCATCCACCGTTGGGTCGCCCCACAGGGCCTTGCGGCAGACTGCCCACAGGTGCTTGCGGGCCGCGAACAGGCCAAATAGAAACAGCACCAACATGCCGCCCATCGACTGGTGGACGAGAATCGGATCGATGATCGAGTGCCCACCCCCCAGCATCTCCGAACTAGTGACGCCTAAGACGGCAAATGTGGTGCGCAGGGCGTTGGCGAAGAGGTTGAAAAACCACAGGCTGAAGGCGATTTCGGTTTTGAGAAAGTAGAAAAAGCCCAAAATGTTGAAGCGAAATTTGAATTGCAGTTCGGACAGGTTGTCGAAGATGGGCAGGATGAAGTGGATGGGATCGACATTGGTGGCGATGGGCACGGTCTCCGGGAAGTAGTTGTGTAGCCCGTGCAGGGTGCCCCAGATGGCCGGCACGGCAAAGCCTACCCACATCACCGGGTTTTTGAAGAATGGGGCGATGCGCTCCCCCCCGGCGTCCTGTTCGGTGAGGGCCATCGGCACCTGGACCAGCGGATAGGTCAACCGCTCGTAGTCGTTCCACTGCTTGCGTAGAATCGCCATCGCGGCAATCATCGCCAAGAACAAGGCCCACACGAGCGGTGCCCAGCGCAAGAACATCGGCAGCCAGCCGGCCCACGGGATGGACCGGCCCTGCTCCAAGCCCTCGTAAAAAGGCCCCATAACCGCTAGATCGCGCGGCTCCAACCAGTCCGCTAGGTGGGGTTGGATGAGCGTGTGCCAGTCGTTTTCCGGCGTGGCAAAGTAAAAAGGGGTGAGAATCGTGCCGATGAACCGACCGGCAAAAAACACCGGCAGGGGCGAGGCCATGACCATCATTATATAAATGAGCAGCAGCTCGCCGCGGTTTAGCCCCGCCCGCGGATGGACCAGCTTGAGCAGTGGGTTGATCAAACCAGCGAGAAAGAACAGCAAGAATAGGGCACCGACCGTGCTGGTCCCGAGCGTCATGTACGAGCCGCGCAGAAAGAAGACCCCATACGAGTCGCCTGCGGCCACGAAAAACGTGAACAGGCAGCCGAGGATCAGCGCTTTAGGCGTGAAAACTCGGGCCGCTGGGGGTTGCAAGGACTATACCCCGCCGGTGGCGGCGAAGATGCGGACGAAGACGATCGATTGCTTCTGGGTCTGCTCGGCGAAGAATTGGCGCTCTAGCAGGAAGCCCGCGTTCATGGTCAGCTCGTACCCCTGATAGGACGACACATTGGTCAGCAGGGCCGAAAAGACGAGGCTGCGGAAGTCATCGATATAGCTCGGCGACGCCTCGGCTGGACGCTCGATTAGGTTCTCAAAGAGGCTGAATTCAACGCCGAAGTCCAAAAGCGTCTTCGGCAGGAGCTCGTACTGGCCCAAAAAGAAAAAGCTCTCGGTCAGTTCGTTGGCTTCCAAACCGGCCAGCGCGGTGGGCGTTTCTCGCTCGTACATGCTCTTCCACTTGGGATAGAGAGCGAGCCGACCGCTGGGACGGATGGCGTAATCGGCCTTGTTAATCAGGCCCAAAAACGAGCGGTCGCGCTTGAGGCTGGCCTGTGCGCCGAGCTGGTTGAAGCGCTCGTACTTTAGCTTGCCCTCGACGTTTAGGTTGCGGATGCGAAAGTAGCGGGCCTGTAAGTACAGCGAGTTGACAAAGGTATCTTGGTTGTCGAGCGGATCGGCAAAATCCGTCAGGCCGACGGGGTCGCGCCAGACGATGCGGTCTTCGGGCAAGTTGTCGGCCACTAGTTTGGCGTGTTCAAAAAGGGATAGGTCTAGCCCGGGATAGGATTTTTCCACGGTCAGCAGCCCGTAAAACGAGCGGCTCGCGCGGTCGCTGCTCAGTTGGTGCTCGGCGAGCCGACCGACGGTCAGCCGGGAGCTCTCGGTGATTTTTAATCCCCCGTACGCGTTGTACCCGCGATGATCGCGCTCGTAGGGGTAGTCGGGCAGGCGGTCGTCCTCAAAGCGGTCGATGATCGTGTTGTTGTTCATGTCCATGCCAAAGAGAAACTCTGGCGGATCGACCTGATAGCGCAGGAAAGGCTCGACGTAATCCGGGCGGCTGTTCTGGTTTTGGTTGAAGTCGGAGATAAAATCGTTGTTCTCGTCCAGCCCGGGGAAAATCTCCGTATCGCGGCCCTGCGAGCCGCCCTCGCCGCCAAACCCTTGGCTCTGGCGATAGCGCTGCCAGTCGGTGTAGCGGTCCTGGTCGTCGTTGTCATCGACAAACTCAAAGAGGTTTTGGGTCTCGCTGGCGTAGTCGATAACCCCGCCCGGGTCGGCGATAAAGGCCGTGGTGCTGTAATCGGGATCGATGGTGAACACCTCGCCGTAGGCAAAGAAGGGGTAGCGCTGGTACGAGGCCGTGACGTACCCGGCTTCGGCCGTTTCCTTGTACGCGGGCAGCTTGCGGAAGTTTTGGTTGGGAAAGCGGCGGAAGCGGCGATTGAGGGCCCATTCGGCCCGCAGATCGAAGTGGGCGAGATTGATCAACTCCAGGTCCATGCCGATCACCTCGTGCCCGGTCGGCAAGCCGTAGGCAAAGCGCACAAAGGTCTGATTGGAGCCATCGGTGATCTCGTCGCGGGCTTGGGCCACCGGCAAGAAAACCTGCTCGCCCCGAGCATTGGTCTGGAGGTTGGAGGCGATCTCTATGCGGTAGTCGTTGGACACCACCAGCTCGAATTCGAGCTTTTTGGCCTCGCGGAAGGTGCCCACTTTTTCAGTTGGACTAAAATCGTTGCGAATGTCGTAGATAAGCTCAATTACGTCCGAGCCGCTCACTTCCAAAATGCCCTCGCGCCGCACGCCGCCGCGCACCAAGGGCACGATTTCTGGGTGCAGCTCGCCGTCGATGATCACCTGATCGACGAAAAACGAGGCCCCGGTTTCCTCGGATTCGGGCGAATCGTCGGCAATGCGGATGATGACCCGTTCGACATTGCCCGTGTTCTGGGGGCCGGTCAGCAGGCCCTTGAGCGAGTTGTCGCCTAAGCTCAGCTCGCTGCTGGTATTGGACACATTGACCCACGTCAGGCCCAGCTTGGCGAAGTCGCCCACTTGAGCTACGCCGCGCGCTCCGAGGAGGCGGGTCGTGTTTTCGATCGCCGAAGCCCCACCCGCCTCGTTGAGCGCGGTAAACCCCGGCGCGTTGAGCCGCGAGCCGAGGAGCGTCACCGCGTACTTGTCGGCGAGAAAATCCCACTGCAACCCATTGAACGTGGGCTTGGAAAAAGTCAAGGGGGTGAGCGTCGTGCGGATGGCGTCGCCCACCGTCAGAGAAGTGTGGAACTGGCCGTGGCTGGCCGACGAGATGACGAGGCTGCCGAACCACCGGCCAAAGCGGGTTCCCTTCAAGAGGGCACTGCCCTGGCGCAGGGGGCTGGTTTCGGTCCAGTCGTAGATGACCCAGCCGCGATTGATGTACTGGCCGAAGAGGTTGTAGTTGCGGGTGCCTTCGAGCAGGCTGCCGACGTAGCGCTCGTAGTGGTCGCGCGCGTAGTTGCTGTACTCCCAGCCGCGCCACTGGTATTCGTAGTACAGATTCTGCGGCAAGTACCACTTGCGCCGGTTGGGTGCCAAGGCACCGGGATGGATGCGCACCCCGCGAATCCCGGGTTCCTCAACTGGCCGAAAGCCCGTCGATAGCTGGGCGAAAGCCGTGGACTCCGCGAGTGCGAAAACGCACCACAACAGCAAGATCGGCCCTCTGCTCCAAAGGGTTGTCAGCCTCATGATCCATCTCCTAATGAGGGAAAGTGAGCGTCATCGGCTGACAATATACGCCCCGTTCCCACTGCTTACCAAGTCATAACCGCGCTGTCGCGCCTGCAAAAAACGGATTTTTTTGCTGCAAATTTGTTTCGCCTGTCTATATCTTTTGTTTATAATTGTATAATCACTTCAGCATTATCGTCTATCCGAAAGGAGGTTGCACAGCTTGCTGAACGACAATTCTCACATCCCTTTTCCTTCTTTTATTTCTTCCATCAAGGAGCGTATAGCATGAGAAAGTTCGGCTTTTTTGCCTTGTCTTTTGGGCTGGCGTGCCTGTTGAGCACGGCTGCTTTTGCCCACGTAGGCGTGACCGTGTTCTATCCCCAGGTACCCGATCCGGCTGCTATCACCATCGACGGCAGCGACGACGACTGGGGTTGGTACGACCCGGCGCTCGCCCTCAATCAGCCCGATTTCTTCGACCGGGCCAGCGATTTCGTCGAGTTGTCGGACTACGATTTCACCATCCTCAACGCTTGGTCCGCGGAACCGGACAACAAGTGGTACGGCTTTGCGCGCTTTGTCGATGACACCCTCAAGTACGATTCGCCTGTCAAGGAGTGGTGGAAAGACGACTGCTTGCAGATAACCGTGGACGCCGATCACCTCGGCGGCAATATCCTCGGTTCCGACCTCGAGCAGATCGCCAATGGCCAGCGCTGGCACGTGCGTATCTTCCCGCCGGCCGGTGAGTCCCTGTTGCCCAATCAGACCTGTTTCTTCTACAGTCAGCTAGAGTTCATCGACTCGCAAGAGTTGCTGTGGGGAGTGGAGCCGGAGTTTTTCGAGGCTGCGTGGACCGTCCTGCCAGCGGGTGCCGAGAACTTGACGGTTGGCCCGGTTGAGTACACCTATGAGTGGCGGGGTGCCCTGTGGGACATCTGGGGCCTGAGCGAAGCCGAGAGCACGCGGCACACGTTCGCCGAGGATGACGTGATCCACCTCGGCTATCGCCCGCTCGACGCCGACCGCCCCGGCGGTGGACGCAAGCACTCCATGTACATCAACGACGGCAGCCAGTCGCAGGACGTCGACGCTTCGCAGATGCCCGACTTCTGGGCACTGGCGGCGACTGAGACTAACGTGGAAAACGACACTTGGGGCCACATCAAAAACAGCATGTCCCAACGCCTCAAGTAGCAGTTCGCGGTGCAACCACGAGGGAGGGGGGCAAAAGGCCCTTCTCCCTCGTTTCACGTTCTATGAAATAGTTGCTTAATTACCAACTCCCAAATAACCACAATGCGCTTTTTCACCACGGCTGGTCCGGTCAAGCCCGCAAAGCACTACTGCATCCCGCCCTTGGAGCGGCTGAACTTGGCCGAGGTGCTCGCGTTGGTGCGGGACGAAAAGTACTTCGTGCTACACGCGCCGCGTCAGACCGGCAAGACCTCAGCCTTACTGGCACTGCGCGACCTGCTCAACGCCGAAGGCACCTACCGCTGTGTGTACGCCAATGTCGAGGTCGGGCAGGCGGGTCGGGAAGATACCCCGCGCGCCATGCAGGCGATCCTCGGCGAATTAGCCTTGCGCGCCCGGCAGGCCCTGCAAGACGAGTTCGTCGAGGAAATCTGGTTCGATGCGTTGCAGCGATACGGTCCCGATGGAGCCCTACGGCAGGTGCTCAGCCGCTGGGCAGCCGCCAATCCGACGCCGTTGGTGCTGCTAATCGATGAGATTGACTCGCTAGTCGGCGACACCCTCGTATCGGTGCTGCGGCAGTTGCGCACGGGCTACGATTTGCGGCCAGAGGGTTTTCCGCAGAGCATGGTCCTGTGCGGGGTGCGCGATGTGCGCGACTATCGGATCCAATCAACCGCCGAAAACGCCGTCATCACCGGCGGCAGTGCATTCAACATCAAAGCCGCGTCGCTGCGGTTAGGCGATTTTTCTCGGTCGGAGGTGCTGGCGTTGTTGGGGCAGCATACCGAAGCGACCGGCCAAGTGTTTGCGACAGAGGCGCTAGACGCAATTGGGGAACTGACCCAAGGGCAGCCGTGGCTGGTCAACGCTTTGGCTTATGAAGCCTGCTTTAAGAACGAGGCGGGGCGAGATCGGAGCCGTTCCATTGACGTCGCGGCGATCTGGGCAGCGCGGGAGCAGCTCATCCGGCGGCGCGAGGCGCATCTGGATCAGTTGGCCGACAAGCTCAAGGAGGAGCGGGTGCGCCGGGTGGTTGAGCCGCTGTTGAGCGGTGGCGAACAACGCCACTTTGCCGACCGCGACGTAGAGTATGTGCGCGATCTGGGACTGGTCGCGCACGACCCACCGTATCGCATCGCCAATCCGATCTACGCCGAGGTGGTGCCGCGCGAACTGACGTGGGTGATGCAAGAGGAATTTGTGCAAGAAACCGCATGGTATGTGGATGCCGAGGGCAGGTTAGATGTCGGTAAGCTGCTGTCGGCGTTCCAAGCATTTTTCCGCGAGCATTCCGAGCACTGGGTGGAGCGGTTCGAGTACAAGGAAGCGGGTCCGCAGTTATTGTTGCAGGCATTTTTGCAGCGAATTGTCAACAGCGGCGGTCGGATCGAGCGCGAATACGGCCTCGGTCGGGGTCGGACGGATTTGCTGATCGCGTGGCCGCAAGGTGAGCAGACGCTCAAGGTTGTGATCGAGTGCAAAATTCTGCACAAGAGCTTGGAGCAGACTATCGCCGAGGGATTGGAGCAGACGGCAGCCTACATGGATCGCTGCGGAGCAGAAGCGGGGCATCTGGTGATATTCGACCGACGAGAAGGGAGGCGATGGGATGACAAGGTGTTTCACTGTCGTCGGATGTCCGACCAAGGAGTCGAGATCGACGTTTGGGGGATGTGATTTATTTGGACATCGGTCCTTTCCGCAGAACATCGAGAAACCGTCGAAAATGGTCGAAATCAAAAAAGGTGATAAAACCCCCGGCGGAGAAGAAGGAGAAAGCCGCTTCTTCGCCCCCTTTCCTCGTCGAAAAGAAGGCCGTCTGATGAGAGGCGCGATTTTAGCCTGTGTTGTGCTGATAAGTGTTTGTAGCCCCGGGGCGGCGCAAGAGTGGTGGCAGCTCGGCGGGCAGGGCGGCGTCTCACCAGCGGACGTGGCGGACTTCAGCCTGATGATAGACGCCACCGCTGCTTCCCACGCCCTCCAGCCCTTTGAACTCGATCCGCACGAAAACATCTTGCCCCAGCTCGGTCCTTGGCAGCGCTGGCGCTTTCCCACCGACCCGCAATTTCGCCCCGGCCATCCGCGCTTCTGGACGGACATCAATCACAACGTCCTATACCAAGCCACGGAAAGTTTTCTCTTCGTCGATGGGGATCCAACCACATACATAGAGCGGCGGGACTTAGCTGGCATTTTCTATACCATAGACTTGGGCACCCAAGTGCCGGTAGAGCGCTTTGTCTTTTTTCCGCCCGAAGGCGTCAGCCCCGAAAGCGACGAGCCTTTCAGACCTAATTACATTCTCAAGTCCTATAGCCTGACGGCCGCCCAAGCCGAGACCGGCATTATGCAAGAGGAGCTGGCGCGCGGGTTCGTCTGGCGGGGCGATGGGCCGTGCTGTCCGCTAGCTATCCCCCTCGGCTACGAGGAGCGCAATGCCGACGCGGTGACCGAAATCGCGTTTCCCCCGCAATACCTCCGCTTCTTCCGCCTAATCGCCATTCCCGACGGCTTTACCCTGTACGGCGATCCCATTGTCACGCGCTCGGCCTTTGCCGAGATGGAAATCTACGGCCGGGGCTTCGCTCCGCAGGCGACTTATGAGTCGCAGGTCATAGATTTGGGACGAGAGGTCAACTTCGGGCAAGTGCGCTTAGCAGTGAGCAAATGGCGCAAGGACGGGGAACAACTCTTGCCGTCCGATGGCCCAACCCGCGCCCAAGTGGAAATCCGCACCGGGCGCGACGACAGCCCAACCGCTTATTTCGGCTTTGACGATCTGGGTGCCCACATAGAGGTAACCAAGAGACAATGGGATCGGCTGATACCGTTAGCGACGCGCGGCGCAACCATAGCGGTCGGCTTTCGCGGTCCGGTGGCCGAAGACCTGCAAAACTGGAGCTTTTGGTCGCTGCCGTTGGCGGACTCAGGCCAGCATCCGCGCCTGCCGTGGGGCCGGTACTTCCAATTGCGCGTGCAGTTAGAAACGGACGGGCTGTGGGAATTCGCTCGCCTCGATTCCCTGCAAATCGAGATCGCGCCCCTGCTCGCCGACCGGGTCGTCGGCGAGATCGTCCTCGCGGAGGAACCTCACCCCCAAGGTGGACAAGTACGCGTCCCAGCGGGCGCAAAAACCCCGTTCACGTATGACCTAGGCGTGGAATTTGCCAGCGCGGACCGCATCGGCTGCGACGCCGTGCGTATCTCAGCGCCAGCGGAAGCTACATTTCGCTATCTGGAGATGGGCGACCCGCTCAGCACCGTAGAGCCGGATAGCCTTATCGGCGAAGCAAGCGGCTTTGTCGTGTTCTTGCCGCGCCCCTTGCAGCCCGGCGGTGACCAGCGGCTGCGCATCGGCCTCGAAGCCGTACTGTACGGCGAGGCCGGCGAATTTGGCGGCGAGGTCTTCAACCGCCACGAACCGAGCTTGTTGCAGCGCGTCGAAGGAGGGGACGTCAGCGCGGAGCTAGGATCCAACCAGTTGCTCGTCGTAGCGTCTGCCGCTTCTACGGGCGGGGTGCTGGGAGACATCGAGGTGGGTAGCGGCGCGTTTACTCCTCAAGGCGATGGCATAAACGACCTGTTGTCCATACAATACACCCTTTTCCGGGTGCGGGAATCGTCCCAAGTGCAAGTCGGTCTCTACGCCCTCGACGGCCGGCCAGTATGGCAAGCGCCGCCCAGTGTGCAGGGCGCAGGACGCCATGCGGTCCAGTGGGATGGTCGGGACGCGGCCGGGCAATTGGTCCGCCCAGGCGTGTATCTAGCGCGGGTGGAAGTGGAGACGGATCAGGGACGAGCGGTGCGGTGGCAGCCGGTGGCCGTGGCGTACTAGAGCGCCGTGTGCATTCTCAGCATGGAGCGGCTCAATCATTGCATTTATTTCGCAATGGTGCGAAACTAAAACGACCCGAGCATATAAAGGAGGACGATATGTCAATACCACCGATTTTTACACAGGTAGCTACTGCATTGGCCACTGCTGCTAGCGCACGCTTCATGGATTGGACCAAGGAGACAGCAGAACCATCTGACGAAGAAGTCAACAATCGCTTTGAGCAATTTCTCGAAGACCTTCACGAAGAAATCGAAGACACTAAGAGGCAAAACAAAATTCTAAAAGTAGGAGTAGGCGTGTTATGCCTCATTATAATTGGCCTTAACCCTATCACTTGGAACGCCATCCAACCCAGCCAGCCTAGTGAACAGATAATCTCTCTTGAGGAACTCGAGCAGTACGAAAAGGCACGGGACGCTGGGCTCCAAGCCCTAGAAGATTACGTCATTCAAAACCCTAACAGTCCGTATATTGACCAAGCAAAAGATCTAATTCGGACTTACAAAAGTGAGGAGTAGGTCATGTCTATGCTTTTCAGCATTCTCACTCTGGCGTCTTGTCTGATTCTGACTGCCTGTAGCGACGAGGACGAGAAGGCACGGCTCTTAGAGGGGATAGTAACAAGATCAGCACTGAACGACTCTCTCAAGAAAAAGATAATCCAATCCGAATTTGACAAAGCTGCCTTAGAGGCTATGAGCGATAGTCTGAGCAAATTTGGGGATATTCTTTTAGAAAACAATAATCAGCTTAGCAAGGAATTGGAGGAAACTAAGCAAGAAGCCGACAAATACCGCCGCAATAATGAGCGCTTACAGGCGGAGATCGGCCAACTACAGGTGGAGATTGACCGGATACAGGAGGACAATCGTACCAGTGAGCGGGAAATCCGCAGGCTAGCTGTTGAGATCGACAGCATTTCTATGGATCGGGACCGCCTAATCGGCGTCAACCAAGACTTAAAGGATAGATTGAACGAGATTAAAGAGGCTCTCGATGAGGTTCGCAGAATTCAGAAATCGGTACGCCTTCTAGTAGGTACGGAGAGTCTGCTCAAAAGCAACGGCTTTCTCGAGACGAGTCGCAGTAGGCTGCTCAAACAGTACAAGCTGGTCAAAAAAATCGAAGGCGGCGACTCCCGAGTCAAAATTGTGCCCCTCAATCAGCAATTGGACTTGACGCTAGACTCCTTTTCAGGTGCCCTAGTTGACCGTTCGGGTCAGCTTAAACTCAAAGAACTGGTTGACCGCCACGGCAAGCTCAAGGAAGGCCGCGATTACAAAGTCGATAAAAGTAAAGGTACTACAACCATTACTTTTATAAATCGCGTTTTAGAAGGGACGGATGTGTTGGCCGTGGTCGAGTTCAAGGATTGAGGGAAATGAATCTGAACTGGAAGATAGCGATTACTCTTGCTCAAGACGAAGACGGAGAGGTCTGTCCTTGGCGTTGGATCAAAATCGGCTTTTTAACTAGATGAGTCCCAGAATTATCAGATCAGGCAGTCTCATTTTTTGGTTTCACAGTTTTGATGCGCTTCACGAGAACCGAGCTAGTGTTCATGTGGGAAAAGGGACGCAAGATGACCACAATGATGCCAAAATCTGGATCGAACCTACTATCCAGATCGCACGTTCTGGCCGCGTACTGAGACCTCATGAATTAAACCGAGCCCTGAAGATCATTGAGCAAAACCAAACGTATTTATTGGAGGCATGGTATGAATACAGAGGTAAAACAAACTGAAGGACTGATTAAAGTGAAAAGATATGAGATCCCATATCCGGTTTCTGCCTATACTTTTCCTCAAAAAGCCTCTATTCGCCATGTGCGCTTTGACGATGTGCATATTCACATTGAATTAACGGATAGGCGCATCCTCTCCGTGCCTCTACAATGGATTCCAACGCTCTATCACGCATCGCCCGATGAACGCGAAAAGTACGAGATTGATCCAAGCCGCACGACGCTCTTATGGGATGCCGACAAGTGCGATATTAACGACGAACTCCATATTGCGGACTATCTCGGCTCTGGTAGCGCGTAAAAATTTCAAATCCGCCAAAAAACAGCATCTTGCAAAGAAAGCCAAACATGCTTACATCATCTCACCGCGTATTCGCCCTGCTGTGCGCCGCACTACTCGCCGGAGGCTGCGGGCACAAATTGGGCTATCGCCATTTTGCCGGCCCCATATTGCCGGTCACTAATTTGGCGGCCGGGGATTTCGTCGTCCGCGACGACCACAGTATTACCTTCGTCAAAAACCGCTTGGAAGTGAGCTTGTTGCCGCTGACCGTGGCCATGCTCAATCGGCAGCTAAGCGGCCACTCGCAGCGACCGGAGGGCTTTCACGATCCCAACCCCTATCTCGCGCCGGTCAATCCCTATACCTATGGCGACTGGAAGCCAGGCTGGGAAGAAGAGCACCCCACCCGCTTTACGGTCTTTCTGCTCAAGGTCAAGAACTACGCCTACCCCAAGGTGTGGCTCAATCCCTATGCCATAGAGATCGCCAGTGCCAATGGCCGGCGCTACCAAGCCTTCACCCGACTGGCGCTAGATGAGTACTTTGCCCCGTATGCCATAGGCTATGCGGGCAATACCTTCCTGCCCTTCCGCGAGCGGCGCGATTTGCTGACCCGCACCATGTATCCAGAAGACGAGATGATCTTCAGCGGCCAAGAGCGCGCAGGCTTCATCGCCTTTGCCCCGCTAGCTAATGATGTCGAAGCGTTTGAAGTGCGGATCCCAGAGGTGGTGCTGCGCTTCGACTACCGCGATCAGCCAGTAGAGACCATCGACATCGCTTACCCATTTACGCGCGAAGTGTACTTGGCCAAGCACCGTCGCGCCGAGGAACTCTAATGGCGCTCGTTCGGGCCGTTGTAGGAGTCACCCTCGCGGTGCTGTGGTGGAGTGGCTGCGGGCCGCAAGTAGATGGCGATGTAGTAGCTAAAGTAGGCGACGAAGAGATCGAACTCGCAGACCTGCGCCAGTTCCGCGAAGAATCCACCACCAACTACCGCGACCCCGAAGCGGGATCGTGGCGTTTCTACTTGCAGACGATGATCGACATGAAGCTGATGCTCATCGCGGCGCAGGAGCAGCAGCTAGATCAGACGGTGGAGTTCATGCGCCAATGGGAGCGGCAACGGCGCAAGAAACTGGTCGATGAGTACGCCGTGCGCACCATTCTCGCGGATGTGGATCTCGCCGTGGATGAAATGCGGCAGGGTTTTGCGACCAGCAAGTGGAATCGGATGTTGCGCTTGGCCCATATCCGCACCACCAGCGAGGCAGCGGCCCAAAAAGCCATGCGCGACTTGGAGCAGGGGTGGAACTTTGCCGAGGTGGCCCGCAGGTATTCTATCGCGCCGACAGCCGCCCACGGCGGGGCGATTGATGCCTGGTACGGACGCGGCAACTTGGAGGAGATGGGCCTGTCCCTAGACGTGGGAGAGCAACTATTCGACCTACAGGTTGGGGACTTGAGCCAGCCCTTACTCGTGGGGGAACACTACGAGATCTTCAAAGTCCTGTCCCAAGGCCCGGCACCGACACACTACCGAGCGGCCTTCTTGCGCGAGCAGTACTGGAACGAATTCCGCACCCGCTGGAATGGGCTGATCGCCCAACTCAAAGACCGACTAAACGCCCAGCTAGATGGCGAGGCAATCCGGTTGCTAGTCGATCGGATGGCCGAATCCGACGGCCGGGGGATGCTGTTGGGTCCCGAAGAGCAGGAAGTGATCCTCTGCCGCTTCAAGGGCGGGCAGGTAACGCTGCTGGATTTTGCCGAAACCTATAACGCCTATTGGTTCATCCGCTCGGTTTCCTTTGACAGCAGCGGGATTGCCGAGTTCATCCACCGGGACCTCTTGCCGCGCACCCTCGTCTATCAAGCGGCATTACAGGAAGGCTTGGACCAAGATTCGACCATAGCGGCCTGGTTGCAGGACCAAAAAAAATCGCTGCTGCTCGAAGCCCTGCGCCGAGAGGAAGTCGTAGAGCAGACCGAAGTCGATAGCGCCATGGCTCGCCAGTACTACGACGACCATCCGCAACAGTTCATGGAGCTGGAAGAGATTCAGGTGGCGGAAGTGCTGGTAGCGACCCGCGCCGAGGCGGAACAACTCTTGCAGCGGGTCCGCGCTGGCGAACCCCTAGAAAAGCTGGCCGCCCACCACACGCTCCGCACGGATGCCGAGGGTGGACACGGGCAATACCACATCCACAACCACCCCTCCGAGCGGCGGGTTTTCGGAGCCTTCTACGATTCGGTGGTCGCCGCGCCGGTGGGGGTACTCACTGGCCCAGTGACCCTCGACGAGGGCTATTCGATCTTCGAGGTGCAGAAGCGCATTCCCCCGCGACCCACGCCTTTTGCACAGGCGGCTTCGCGGGCGCGGTGGTGGGTGCAAAAGCGGCAAGAAAAGACCCTCTTCGACTCCTTATTCATCCGGCTCAGGAATCAATACGCCGATCGGGTTGTGGTGTTTGAAGAGCAGTTGGGCAGACTAGACGCCAGCCCCACTAGCCCATGACATCACCCCTTGTATGTTGGGCAACCATAAAGGTTGCCCCTACCTGTTTGTTTGCCAGCGCATCCCTCGTGGTTGCCCACGCTCACCCCAACGCTCCCGCTTAGCCCGTGGCCACGGTTTTTTCTTTGTGGATGCTGCTCGTCGTGGGCAGCGCGGGATGCGGACCAACAGACCCGGAGATCGGACCGGCGTTTGTAGAAGTGGCGCAGGAGGCGGGCATTGAATTCCACCATCAGAATGGGGCGAGCGGCCGCTACTACTACGTGGAAACCTATGGGTCGGGCGCGGCCTTCCTCGACTACGACAACGACGGCGACCAAGACCTCTATGCAGTCAACAGCGCGCCGCTGCCGGGCTTTGCCGCCGAGGGCGTCCCAACCAACGCGTTCTATCACAACCGGGGCGACGGGACCTTCGCGGATGCGACGGCGCAAACGCGGACGGGTCATCCAGGCTATGGCATGGGCAGTTGCGTCGGGGACATCGACAACGACGGGCACGTAGATCTGTACGTGACCAACTTCGGTCCCAACGTCCTGTATCACAATCGGGGCGATGGCACCTTTGTCGATCAGACCGCCGAGGCCGAGGTCGGCGACCCCCGTCTGAGTACCAGCGCGGCGTTTGCCGACATCGACAACGACGGAGACCTAGACCTCTATGTGGCCAACAACGTCTCCGTTGATCTAGCGTACGACGAAGGATGTCGCCAAGGGGAGATCCCGGTCTATTGCGCCCCCACCCAGTACAAAGGAGAATCCGGCGCTCTCTTCCGCAACGATCTGGGTGGAAAGTTCGCCGATATTACCCGGCCAGCCGGCGTGTACAGCGAAGCCGGCCGCCAGTTGGGCGTCGTCTTTGGCGACTACGACGGCGACGGCGACGCGGACCTATATGTGGCCAACGACATGAAGGCCAATTTCCTTTTCCGCAACGACGGCGCAGCGCGGTTCGCCGAAGTGGGATTGAGCGCGGGGGTGGCGCTCAGCGAGAGCGCTCGCCCCGAGGCCGGCATGGGTACGGACTTTGGCGACTGCGACCGGGATGGCGACTTAGATATCGTGGTCTGCAACTTCCAGTGGGAAAGCTGCCGCCTCTATCGCAACGACAGCGACGGCACCTTTGCCGACCTGAGCTTTCCGTCGGGATTGGGTGAGCCTACGCTTTCGACCTTGACCTTTGGCACGGATTTTTTCGACTACGACAACGACGGGGACCTAGATCTCTATTTGGCCAATGGCCACGTCCATCCACAAGTGCAGGCGTTCGACCAAGCCGCATCCTATCCGCAGCCGGACCAGCTCTTTGCCAACAACGGGGCCGGGCGGTTCGCGCTGGTACCGGCTACGACCTTACGCGGAGTCGGCCGAGGTGCGGCCTTTGCCGACTACGACAACGATGGCGATCTGGATGCTTTTGTCTCCAACAACAACCAGCGGGCATTTTTGCTGCGCAACGACAGCGGCCAGCGCAACCACTGGATCGCCTTTAAGACCATAGGCCGGGTCAGCAATCGGGACGGGATCGGGGCGGTGATCCGGGTGGTAAGCGGCGATTTGGTGCAGGTCGAGGAGGTGCGCAGCGGCAGCAGCTATCTCTCGCAAAACGATCTGCGGGTGTACTTCGGCTTGGGCCAGCGCGAACGGGTGGATCGCGTCCAGATCCGCTGGCCCAGCGGGATCGTGCAGACGCTCGTGGAAATGCCCATCGACCAGATCCACCAAGTGGAAGAACCTCCTTCCTCCGGCTGAGCATGCACAACCAGTGGAAAAGGACCAGAGTGCGCCGCTGGGCCGTTGTCTGCCTGGCCCTGCTCTACGGATGTACGCCCGCCGAGGAAAGCCTAGGTGAGCGGGAGGTCCGCTATCAGCGCCAAATCGCGGAAGACCCAACAGATGCCGAGGCCCATTACGCGCTCGGCCAAGTGTACCACGAACAAGCGCACTACCCCGAGGCCCTACAGTCCTTTCGCCGAGCTTTGGCACTGGATTCCACCCATACCGGAGCGCAAGTGGGGGTCGGCAACATCCTGTTTAAGCGAGGAGAATTAGATCGAGCCGTACAAGCATACCAACGGGTCGCGCAGGAGTGTACCGATTGTGCGGATGCGCATCGGGGGCTGGGGGCCGTCTATCTGCGGCAGCAACGCTTTGCAGAGGCCCGCCAAGCCTACCAGCAGGCGCTTTTAAGCGAGCCGGACCACGCTCCCTCGCACTACAATATCGGCGCGGCCTTCGGCCAAGAAGGTGCGTACCAAGAGGCAGCAGCGGCGTTGGACCAGGCCATTGCCAGCGACTCTAAATACATTCTAGCATACACCGCGCTGGGCGATGTGTACTGCCTCAAGCTAGGGCAGTGCGACAAGGCCGCCACGCTCCTTGAACAGGCCGTAAATTTGCAACCAACGGCGGTCGCCCCCCGGATCGGCTTGGGGCGGGCACACCTCCGCCTAGGAAGGTACGAGGAGGCCGCGGCCAGCTTTGAAGTGGCCATTGCCGCGGATTCGACGACCGCAGCGGCATTTAACTGGCTGGGGGTTGCCCGCACCAAGCTAGGACAATACGAGCCAGCGGCCCAAGCTCTGCGCCGCGCCATTCACCTCGACATGCTCTCCCCCCAAGCCTATTACAACCTATCCCAGACTTACCAGAAACAGGGCAAGGCCGAGGAAAGCGACGCGGCTTTGCGCGCCTTCAACCGCATTGACGTGTACTCTGGGGACATTCTCCGGTGGAAAACAATCCTCGACGGCAATCCGCACGATGCGATGGCGCTCTTTGAACTGGGCCGGATCTATGCGCGACTAGGCGTGGCAAACGAAGCGTCCGCGTCCTTTCAGCGCGCACTGACGATCAACCCTAACCATGCGCCAGCCTGGCACAATCTGGGCAATGCCTACGCTCGTCTCGACCGCTTGGACGAGGCCATCGCCGCCTTCCGCCAAGCACTGGCGCTAGACGAAGGGTACGCCCTCGCTTGGTACAATCTTGGCAACGCCCATTTTGCCAAGGGGGAATTGGATCAAGCACGCAAGGCATTTACTGCGGCGCTTGATCGCCAAGCAGGGTACGCGGACGCCTATCACGGCCTCGGCGGGGTGGCACTGCGCGAAGGAGCGGTCGAGGAGGCATTGGACCACTTTCGCACGGTCTTGGCAGCGGATTCAAGCTATGCCCGCGCCCATTACGGCTTGGCCTTGGCCTACCGAGCGCTCGGCGACTCGCTGCGTGCCGCGCAGGCACTGGCGCACTTCAAGCGACTGCGCGAAGGGCCGTAACATGCGGTCTATGCTGGGCTTGGCTCTCGTCGCACTGTCTTGCGCCCCAGAACCGCCGGTGCCCTACCAAGCTCCTAGCACGAAGCGCATGGCCGCTCGCTTGGCGGAGATCGCGCAGAATTTGAATCCCGCCATTAACACCTATCACCGAGCAGGTCGGTCTGCTCACCTTCCACCCGACGCAGACAGCCGCTTGGGGCGACTACGACAACGACGGCTGGCTGGATTTTTACGTTGGCACGGGGTCGCCTTCGCTCCGCTCGGTCATGCCCAACCGTATGTTCCGCAATGCCGGCGGGCGCTTCTTCGAGGACGTTACCACTTCCGGCGGCTTCGGCCATCTGCAAAAGGGGCACGGCGTGGCCTTTGGCGACCTCGACAACGACGGCGACCAAGACATCTATGCGGTCCTGGGTGGAGCCTATAGCGGGGACGTATTCCAGAATATTCTCTTTGAAAATCCCGGGCACGGCAACCGCTGGATCACGCTCTTGTTGGAAGGGGTACAATCCAATCGCGCCGCCTTGGGAGCGCGCATCAGGATCCAGGTCTCGACTGCGGAGGGGCCGAGGAACATCTACGCCACCGTCGGCACGGGAGCTAGCTTCGGCGGCTCAAGTCTGCAACAAGAAATCGGTCTGGGACGAGCCACCGCCATCGAAGCCGTCGAAGTCACTTGGCCGGCCACAGGCGCGCGCCAACTGTTTACCGGCCTCGAAATGGATCAATACTACAGCATCCGCGAAGGCGACCGAACGCCAGTCCGGCTCGACCGCCGCTAGCCGCATGCTGCGGTGGCAAACCGAACTAGACGACAACCCGCACCACACAGTCGTCCGTCTTGAACTAGCCTCATCTGGGCCGCCGAAGAATTTCACCGCCTCCAGTCCTTCTCCAGTCGGCTCGCCTGTTTCTTAGACAGCCCACCCAACGCCTTCATGGCGTCCAACAGCCGCATCCTGGTCAATTCTGGCCCCAAGAGCGCGGCGGATTCAAACAGTGGCGGCCCCACCCGCTCGCCAGTCAGCGCGACAATGAGCGGTACGGTCACGTCGCGGACCGGCCACTCCCAATGCGCGGCCACCCGGCGCACGGCTTCGGACACGCCGTCTTTGTCCCACTCCGCCACCTCGTCCAAGGCCCACACGGCTGTTTGCAGCATCCGCGCCACCTCGGCGGCCTCCCGCTTTTTCGGCACCAAATCCTCGGCCTCTGGCTCCACCTGCCGGGCGAAGAAAAACGCCACGCGCGGCACAAAATCTCCCAGCGTCTCTAGCCGCTGCTGCATAAACGGCAGCATCTGCCCCACGTATTCGTCGTTGAGCAGCCAGTCCTTTAGGTCCACCAACAGGGCTTCCGGCGTCCGATCTTCGCGCAGATAGCGTCCGTTGAGCCAGCCCAGCTTGTCTATGTCAAAGATGGAGCCGCCCAAATTGATCTTCGCCGGGTCGAAATGCTCTGCTAATTGCTCCAAGGTGAACTTTTCATCCCCAATCGGCGGATGAGCCATCAGCGCCAAGTAGTTGAGCAGGGCCTGCGGCACATAGCCAGCGCGGCGATAGTACTCCACCGAGGTCGGATTCCGCCGCTTCGACATCTTCGAGCCGTCGGGATTGAGCAGCAATGGCAGGTGCATGTACGTCGGCGGCGTCCAGCCAAAAGCCTCGTACAGCATGAGGTGCTTGGGCGTGGAGGTGATCCACTCTTCTCCCCGAATCACGTGGCTGATCCGCATCAAGTGATCATCTACTACCACGGCTAAGTGATAGGTCGGAAAGCCGTCGGACTTCATCAGCACTTGGTCGTCCATATTCCCCCACTCCAGGGAAATCGGCTCCCGGAGCATGTCCTCGACTATACATGCTCCCTCCTTTGGCATCTCCAGCCGAATCACGTGCGCACATCCTGCCTGAATCTTGTCTTGGACCTCTTTGGTAGCCAGTCCTCGGCAATGCCCATCGTAGCCGACATGCTCCCTGCGCTCCTGCTGCTCCTTCCGCAGTGCGGCCAACCGCTCACTCGTGCAAAAGCAGGGATAAGCGTGCCCGCTGGCGACCAATTTCGCGGCGTACTCCGCGTAGATGGACAAGCGCTCGCTCTGCCGATACGGGCCGTAGGGACCGCCCACATCGGGGCCTTCATCCCACGCTAGCCCCAGCCACCGCAGCGACTGCATGAGCTGATCTTCGTACTTTTTTTGCGACCGCGCTTGGTCGGTATCCTCGATACGCAGCACAAATTGCCCTTCGTTTTGTCGCGCCCACACCCAGTCGAACAGCGCTTGATACGCGGTCCCTACGTGCATGGGTCCGGTCGGCGAAGGGGCAATGCGCACCCGCACGTCTGTCATCTTTTATCTCCTTATCTTTTGCATTACAAATTAAGCCCCAGCCGCTTCCGCGCAACGCGGCCTGTTGCACATTTAGCTTTTTTCCCTAAGTTTATAACTTATAATGATTAACGCGCCTTCGCTAGCGTCCCGCCACACGCATTCCCCGCCCTTTCAACCCAATAGACAGGATTTATGCAGTTTACCGAGTTTGACCTAGCCCCCTACATCCTCAAAGCACTCGACGAGATGGGCTACGAGGACATGACGCCCATCCAAGAACAAACCATTCCCCACATTATCGCCGGCAAAGACGTCATGGGCCTAGCCGAAACCGGCTCTGGCAAGACCGGCGCTTGTGCCATCCCCCTGATCCAAGCCACAGATGCGTCGCTTAACGCCATCCAAGCCCTCATCTTGGTCCCCACCCGCGAGTTGGCGCTCCAATATGTCCAAGAGGTAGATGAGATCGCCAAACACTCAGGCGTGGTGCCGTTTGCCATCTACGGCGGCTTTGACATGGACATCCAAAAGGCCAAGATCAACCACGGCGTTCACGTGCTCGTGGCCACGCCCGGCCGCCTCATCGACTTTATATGGAATCACAGCCTCGACCTGACCCACGTCAAAACCGTGGTCCTCGACGAGGCCGATGAGATGCTCAAGATGGGATTTATCGAGGATGTGGACTTTATCTTGGCCTGCATCATGCAGGAACACCAAACCCTGCTTTTTTCAGCTACCATGCCCTCGGAGATAGAGCGGCTGACCCAACAATACCTCAAGTCGCCCGAGCGCATCCATCTCAACCGCGACCAGCGGGCACCCCAATCGCTCGCCCATCACTTCCTCCACGTCTCCCGCCGCCGCAGTGACGCGCTCGTCGATTATATCGAGGATCAAGAAATCCAACAGGGCATCATCTTCTGCAACTCGCGCGACAAAGCATCCGACTTGTTCCGCGACCTACAAAGACGCGTCCGCTCGGTTGACATCATCCACGGCGGGCTAGACCAAGAGCGGCGCACCTCCATCTTCCGCCGCTTCCGCCAGCAGAAGATCCGCTTTATGGTCGCTACGGACGTGGCCGGGCGCGGCTTGGATTTTTCGCACGTCACCCACGTCATCAACTACGATTTCCCCTTTAACGCCGACATCTACACCCACCGCACAGGCCGGGCCGGACGCATGGGCCGGGAGGGCAAGGCCCTGACCTTGGTCGGAGACCACGACCTCCGCGACCTCAAGCGCCTGCTCAACGCCAACCCCATCCACGCGCACTGGGAAGGCACGGCGCCCGACTTGGACGACATCCGCGCCAAACGCAACGGACGAGGACGTGGGCGTGGCCGGGGAGGACGGGGACGGCCCCGAGGCGGCAGATCTTCCTCCAAAACCAGTTAGCGCTCCTCGCAACTCAGCCCAGCTAGCTGGCGATCGCTTACTCACGGCGCATCCGATGAATTGGCTTTTTCCAATTCGGGCAGCAGCCAGTCCTTGACCCAACCAAACTCTGGATCGATTTCAAGCGCCTTTTCAAAGGCCGCTCGCGCCGACTCCAGTTCACCTTGGCCTTGGTAAGCGATACCGAGCCAAGCATAGGCTTCGCTGTGCCCCCATACTGGCTGGATGGGATCGGTACGCTCTTCTTGGGCAAAGAGTTCGGCGGCGCGTTGGAACCCTTGCAGGCCCTTTTCTTTGCTGCCACCAAACATTTCAGGGGTATTAAAATCGCTGATGGCCGCGCTCAGTACTACGCGCGGATTGTCGGGGGCGAGTTGCTGGGCTTTTTGGATGGCCTTGCCAAGTTTGGGTCCGATGAACATGCTCTTCATCGGACTCATGCCCACCTGTCGTCCATATACGCTCGACAGCAAGGCATAGGCTTCGGCTGCTTGCGGGTCAATTTTGGTAGCCTTCTGCAAGTGATCGACCGCGGTTTTGAGGTGCTCAGCAGCCTGCTCTTTACTTTCTTCTCCCAATAGGTTGGCAATGCGGAAATCGGCCAAAGCGAGGTAGTAGTGGCTCCACGCAGCCAGACCTGCGTCGGCTAGGGTGCGTTCAAACGTTGCTCTGGCTGCATACATAGCGTCGAGATCCCTCGCACTTTCACCGACTTGCAGCATCTGTCTTCCACTGATGATAAGACTGTCGGCCGTTTGAGCGAGGATGGGATGGGCGATTGAGATAAGGCAAACGAGTGAGCGCAGAAAGTGTAGCATAAATAGCCTCTTCTAGTGAAAGTGAAGGTTAATAGGTCAAGGAGACACTGGTGCCAAAGTAAATGGACCGGCGAAAGAGGGAGGTGCGTGGCTGGCGCTGGGTATAGTCGATGCTGTACTCATAGCCGAGCACATTGGCGCGGTTGAGCAGATTGTTGACCGCCAAGAAGAAGGTCGCTTGGTGCCCAGAGCCAAAGAAATACACATAGCTCAACTGCCCATTTATCTGTTGAAGGGACGGCAGCCGTTCTGAGCCGACGGGTCCTTCCACGGGCAAGTAGTAGCCTTTGTCTGCCACGGGGACGCCACTGACGATTGGCGTGATGGGTCGGCCGGTGGCGTATTTCAGCGTCAGACTGCCGCTGAGATTACTAACGATCTGCATTTTTGTGACCAAGGTCAGATTGTGCGTGATATCAAACGGCGAAGGGGCTTCTTCGCGGAGCATCTCAAATCCTAGATGGCGCTGTTGCAATCGGCGCGAGTGCAGCAGACTGTAGGCCAGCCACCCGCTTAAGCGCGTATCGAGAAAACCACCGTATTTAAAAAATAGGTCAACTCCAGAAGCTCGGCCTCTGCCCGCATTTACAAGATTCAGGTCCGGGTCATCTAGGACGAGATTGTGATAGGGTTTGTAGTACGCCTCCAGCCGCACTAGGAACTGGGCGCGTTCGTGGTGCAGGCCGCCTATCCAGTGTTGGGCGCGTTGAGGCCCCAAGTTGGGGTTGCCGCTGGCGGGGTTGTAATCAAATGGAGGGGGGAATTGGTGATAGAGGCCCCAAGCGAGTCGGGCGTTTGTGCTTGCTGAGAACTGGTATTGCGCAGACAGGCGCGGATCTAAGACAAAATCGTCGCTCAAGCTGTGATGGTCGGCGCGCATACCGACGTTGGCGACAATGCGGTGCCGGGGTTTGAAATCGACTTCAAAGTAGGCACCCGGGCGCCGGGCGTTGTAGGAGACGTCAAGCTCAAAAACCTCGGCCTCGGGGTCGAAAATATCGCCTTGAGGAATGCGGCCCACATATCGGTTGTTGGCATGCTCTATTTCAGCACCGAGGCGCAAAACCCCGAACGTACCGAGGACGCGCTCCCAGTCCGTGCGCACTTTGCCGGTCCAGTCGCGGGGCATCAGATCTAGGTTGCCCAGTTGCCGCCGGGTCTTGTACTGGTTGAGCGAGACACTGGTCTGGGCAGACCAATCGGCCCACACATCCGTCCACTGAACATTGTACAAGGCTCTATCGCTGCGGTTTCGATATAGGCCGTCAAACGAAGGCTCTGCAACCTGTACGCCCACCTCGTCGCCTGAGTTAAAACTGAAGAACTTGAGGCGTCCGGTAGGCGAGTACTGGTAGATCAAGTTGAGATTACCGTCGTGCCCGCGTGGAGTGATAATGTATCTGTCGCGATGACCATTGACGCGGAACATGAGATCGGTAAAGCTGCGATTGCCCGTGAAGCGCAGGCCGAGCTTATCCTCAACAAGAGGCAAGGCAACGCCCACAGAGCCGGCCGCAAGGCCCAAGCCAAGCGTATAGCGCCGTTGCACGGGCAGGTCGCGGCTCTCCATGGCCAGCACCGCAGAAAGCGCATTGCCGTAGCGGGCAGAGAATCCACCGGTGGAAAAGGCCGTACCTTGCACCATAAACGGCGGAATCGTGCCGAATACTCCGCCGGTGGGCGATTCGTATTTGTAGGGATGCACTACCGTAGCTTGATCGAGCAAGATAACGGTCTCCCCCACATCGCCACCACGGACAAAAAGACCGGCGCCACCATCTACGTTTGCCACGCCGGGAAAGGTTTTGAGCGTTAGAAAAATATCGGCGGCAGTTCCTGCCGTTGTAACTACCTCTAGGGGGGTAAGGGTAACGGTCTCGTCCTCTCCAGTGGTGTAGGTGCTAACGGTGACCACGGTTTCGCCGAGTTCTATGAGGATGCGCCGCAGCACCAAGCGCACCGTTGTGGTATCGCCCGCCGTCAAATGCAGGGGCTGCCGGGTGGGTTCAAAGCCGATGAAGGAGGCACTCAGATCATGTGGACCAAGGTGCAGAGTGGAGAAGGCAAAGCGGCCGTCGCGGCCTGTTACTGCGCCGTCGGTGGTGCCGACGATTTGTACATTGACAAAGGCCATCGGTTGTTCTGTTTCATCGACGACCTGTCCTTGGACAAATGCCCGATTTTGGGCAAAAATTTGCCCAGCAAGTAGGGAAATGCAAAACAGGACTATTTCGGCCTGTGAGGCGATGCGTCTTTTATTCATTGGGTCCTAACCGTCTAATTCCCGGCAGTAAGTGCTTTTCCACCCAGCCGTTGTTGGGATTCACGTCGAGTGCTTTGACAAAGGCTTCCCTTGCCCCCTCAATGTCTCCGGCCTCTTGACGCATGATGCCCAAATGGGCGCAGGCTTCGTCGTAGCCCCAAGACGGTTGAAAGGGATCGCGGATTTCCTCTTTAGCGAACAGCTCAAGGGCCTGCTCCATCTTGGCGATGGCTCGCTGCTTGTCGCCACCGAACATAGCAGGAGTGTAATAGTCGCTCATGCCATCTATTAAGACGACGCGAGGATTGTTGCCATCGAGCCGCTTGGATTTTTCAAGGGCTGTTTTGGTTTCAGGGCCTAGCATCATGCCCAAGTGCGGCTTCAGGCCTAGTTTCTGGCCATAGGCGCTAGCTAAGAGAGCATGGGCGTCGCTGAAGTTGTCTTCCAATTCAATGGCCTCTTTGAGATGCCCTATGGCTTGGTTGATGCACCGTGCCTTTTCGTCGGGAACGGCCGCAAAGAGCGTGGCGAGGCGATATTCGCACAAAGCCAAGTAATACAGAGCAAATATCTCGTAATTACCGTTTTGGCGAGCCTGTTCAAACAGTTTCTGTGCCTTGTATAATTGGTCGGGATTGGAGGAATCAATTGCCTGCTGAAGTCGCTCTTTGCCCTCGACGAAAAGAGCATCAAATTTGGTATTATGATTCTCTATTGAACCGTTTTGCTGATAGCGCATATATCGCCTTCCCGTAGCAAATAGATACACATCTTCAAGATCAGCAGTTTTTATAGAAAACTTGTATATGCCCAAATTGTTAAGGCGATCTATAATTGCGTCCTTAAATACCTCATCCTTTCCATATATACACATGCCTTGAGAATTTACATCAATGTGCGTTATACCAGTACAATCTGCCAAAGCATCATAATCGACTTCGGTTTCTATCTCTATTTTGAGGTTTAGCTGAAATTTTTCGAGTAGTTGCGGTACCGAGCTAGAGGCGATGATTTGCCCTTTATTTATCACACATACTACATCGCTATACTGCTGGGCCTCCTTCATGTTGTGAGTAGTCATAACAATGGTTAGTCCTTGATTCCGGTAGTGGTTCAGCACCTCCCATAGTTGACGGCGTAAGTGTGGATCCAAATTGCTCGACGGCTCATCGAGGATTAGCAGTGCCGGTTTGCCCACTAAGGCAATGGCAATGAGCAGTCTGCGCTTTTCTCCACCAGACAGGTTTTTGTAGGGCGTTTTCTGTTGTCGTTGTAAGTCAAAAATGTCGATTAACTCGTCAGGATTAATCGGATCTTGATACATTTTTGCATAAAGGCATAACGCTTCTCTAACTTTAATATCATTGTAGAGAGAATCTTCTTGAAATTGGACTCCAATTCGGCTACGTATGTCCTTGCGTCGGCGCAAATTGGAGATACTTTCACCAAGCAAGTGAATGTCTCCAGAGTCAGGCTTTTTTAAGCCCAAAATACAATCTATGATAGATGTTTTACCTGTTCCGTTAGGTCCTACTAGACAAAAGACTTGTTGCGGATATACGGTAAAACTGACGTTTTGCACGACTATAATCTTTTCATAACTTTTACATAAGTTACTTACCTTTATAATAGGCGTTTGATCGCGGTCCGCACTGGCCAGAGGCGAGACATGTGAAATTGAAGTCATGATTTCCATTCAATCCGTATCTTGAAAACCATAAGGTTAAAGACCTGATGGCATAGTATCGATGGCAAAAGGCTATCAAAGGCGAGATACATGATACTCAAAATTACACCAAACAATGTTTTTGAGATCACATTGGCTAAACCATAAGATAGATGATTCATTCCAAATGCGAAAGACGCGATAATGATCGAGTATTGTACCGGTATGTTTAATATATCAGTTGCATAAGAAACCAAATAACCTCTCCACAGTATCTCCTCTAGAATGACTTCACTAAAGATGCAAACCAATAACAGACCTATAGGCAATTTTTGTCCCTGCCGGACAATGCGTTTAGTCTCTCCAAACATCCAGTGTTTTACTATTGGCTTGTTTCCCATCCGCAGATTCAACCAAGCTCGTGCCGCAATGATCTCCGTGTAATAAAAAGACACACCTACAACTATACTAATAATAGTTGCAAAGCCCAGCGATACGTACGTTGGCAGATCAGTCCACATAGGCCATGCAAAGGCCGCTCTCAATATGCGGCTTGCTGGATTGCATAAACTCAGAATTAGGAGCAAAGCACAGAGCAAAGATACCAAAGGTACGACAAAATCGCAGCGATCTAAAGCCTCATCTATCGTTTTTTTGGACAGTACCCAGCTACCCAGCAAGTATAAACCTGTATATACTATATAGAGGGTGCTAGGATATACTAGAAGAAAAATAAAACAGAACATATCTCTTAACAATGATTAGATAAAGGGGACAGGCCCTGATTTGAGTTCTGCGAATGTAAGAGGCTTTTCCGTCAAACCCATTTTCATGGGAAATTCGTAAATTCGTGGATGCCCCAAGTACGGATATGCACTTATATGGTGTTGTACTAACTCCGGGATGAATACTTTGACTACCTTCATCTGCTTCATCTGTCCATGAGTACAGTCAATGACGATAGGATCTATATTGTATTTTTGGAGAATTCCCTTGAGGTATTCCAGTTGCTCTTCCGAATGGTTGAAATTTACTGTTGGCAATTGCGACAGGTCTATGGTGTCTTCGCTGCAAAAGAAGTCCTTCAGGCGGTCGGCATGTTCCGCATACCCATAATAGCCGATTGCTTCCAAAAATGTACGCATCTCGGCTAGCGGCTTGTCTGGTGGGACATCAAACACGGACTCAATACTCTTCATAAATCGCCGTTGGGGTGCCAACATAGCGCATTTCAATTGAAGTTCGGATTGCCCATACTCTAGCAAGGCTTGGCATACAGCTTCTTCTCCATTTAACCCTGCTGCTGCTCCAGTCTGATAGGCAAATTTCTTGTAGTAAGGTACTCGCTGGGTTGCCGATATAGAGGGCAATTCGGGAAAACCAACATCGTGTAGCCAAAAATTTACCTCACCAGAAAGAGACTTAATATGTGCGAAGGCTCTGTTGGCTTTTTTAGAAGAAAATGGTCTATCAATTTCTACTCGACGCAGCGGGATATTTGCGTACCAAGATAGCATTAAGGCATCGCGCTCGATGATTTCCATTATTCCAGCAACGATGGCCAAGGCTTCATCTATATGCGATGCCATACCAGAAGAAGACGAATAGCCGATGCGGGCCTCTTCGACAGATGGTATATAAAATAGAAGCATGAGTTGCAGAGGAATCCAGATTTCTTCTTGACTAATGAGGCGGCGTCCTTTGACCCAATTAAATTCAGTATCTCCAGTGAAGGGCTGAAAAAAGAAATCAGCGGCGGCGTATTGCTCGTCTGCAAATAGGGGAAGTGCTTCTGGTGCAATAGCATTTTGACCAGCTTGCTGTAGAGAATTGTATGAGCCAGCACAGGTCTCTAAGTCTTCTTTGAAGAAAGCGAATGCCCCAGACATCCTTTCGACGCTTTCTCCTAAGCTGGATAAAAAAGAAGATACAGGCTCAAAGCCTTTGCCCCCTGCAAGCACCGAAGAGTTCAATGCCAAATTCAGAGAAGGTAGGCCTATTACTTGGCGCACAACTTGGTCAATATCCCAATAGTTATTATTGGCGACGACGGTTTGGGAAGTTCCAGCTCCTCCATTATAAATAGTCGAATATCGAATGGGACCATTAGGAGAATACCACGATAGCATTTCTTCAATTGCTTTCCCTTCTTTATCACTCACCATATTAGGCAGGATTTCTTGATAAGGATTGATATAAGTTGAACTCAAATTCATAGAAGTCATGGTAGTTTTTACACCTCCCATTTGAATATTCTAATAGCTATTAAGTATGACAATATGGTTATGATTATAAGAAACAGCAACGAGTTTATATATTGACTTATTGGATCTCCAAGCCACACGCCAGAAAAGGTCGATACGACATGTGTCAAAGGCGAACCTAAGCTCAAGACCTGTAGCCAATCTGGAAACATTTGCCGTGGAAATGTAGCTCCTGATATGAAAAACATGACGAGAAACAAAAACTGACCTAGTGCTCGGACATCTCTTAACGATTTGGAAAGTCCACTCACTAAGAAGCCCAAGGCAAAAAAGCAAGTAATACATATCATCCCCACTAATAGAACAATTGCCCAGTGCCCACGGAAATGGAGATCGAAAACGTTTTCTGCAATAATGAACAAGATAGCGGCAGAAATAATAAATATAACAACCTGCATTGCGATGTGGACACAGAGATAAAATCCAAGCGAGAGTGGGCTGATGATATAGCGTTTGAGAATGCCGATTAGACGATATTCAGTCAAGAAATTAATGAGACTTGTCAAGCCAGCTTGGCCGATGTATGCAGACATGAGTGCTGGAGCGTAATAATCGATGTAGCGTACATCAGGGCGGTTCCACATCGGAGCTTCTCCAAATATAGAACCAAACAAAAGAAATACTAAGACCGGGAATATAAATGTAAAGAAAGCGGCAGCCGGCTGACGCACGAACAACTTACACTCGATAACCCAGAGTGCAATGAAGCTTTGAAGCCAGATTATTTGGTTTGTAAAGGCCATATCATATAGCTCCTTACTACTTTTTAACGGTAGATTTCTGCCGAAGCGATTTTTTATTACCAATGGCAATCAATAGGACTGTAAATTCTTGGAGTCCATCCAGCCCTAATAAAAAGTCTATACGTTCGTCATCAAAGCCAAATACCATACATGAACCTAATTCAAGAGCCGTAGCAACAAGATGTACATTCTGACTTGCAACACCCGTTTCGAGATGTGCTAAGCGATATGACCTATAGGCACCGTATTTCCACGCAAGCCGTGATATGTCAGAAGTAATAAGAATGATGACATTTGCTTCGGCTAACCATTCGTGTTGAGGACAGCATTTGGTTATACGCCAACGAAAATTTCCCTTCTCAATAAGTTCTAGACAATTTTGTATCGAACTGTAATGATATAAACCTTGAGAGATGTCTTTTACTCCATTGATTACGAGATAAAATTCAGTGCATTGCAGTCCACCAGGAGTTGGAAAATTGCGTAGCGTAATGTCGCGGCGATTATATGCCGATATAGTGCCTCGTACACCGCAGGAATAATTTAATAATGCGCTCAATTTTTCAAGCGGTAGATCCGTTCCCTTGAAGTCTCGGATCGAGGTCCGGCTTCTGAGCACCTCTGATATAGGATCGGCGATAGGAGGGAATGTTGTCTTCAGTTGAATCTTCTCTGTGCCGATGAATTCTTTGTGTAGTTCGGGCGCGATTTTTTCATTCATCTTTCGGAAAGATAGCCATTCACCCTTCGTCTGATACTCCTTTAGCCCGTTTACTACGACAGTCAATTCGTCTATATGCTCACTAACTGATCTATTCCTTTTGACACGCTTCAGAAATTCGCATAAAACTTGCTGCTCCTGAGAAGCCAACTCTTCCAATTCTTGTAGCAGTACTGGATCTATATCATTCGTCGGCTCTGAATGAGGTAAGGATTCTGGTATTTCTACCGTAGCGGATTTTTCTTCTCTAATCGTCATTGTTCATTCATCCGTGTTAATGGGTGAGAAAGTAAGAAGGGCATAAACAGACCGTTCTACACCATCGGCTTGCACAAATTGATCTGCTTTTATATCGAGAAAGTCCTGATGAACGGTAGCTAAATGTCCATTGAATTTGCACTGATATTGAAAGTATCCTAGCAGTCGCCCAATGTCGAGCAAAGTGTGGCGGTAGCCCCGGGGACCGTAGAGAATCATGTATCGCCAAGGACAGGCAACAATGATTAACATAGTCGAACATTCTTCAAGGCGCACCGGCAGAGATCGCCAAAACAGGCTAGGCATAAGAGCCATTTGATCTTTTACTTCATGTTCGATCCAGAGGTAATCAGATTCCGGAACTATGCGGAAGAGCATTCCATCATGTAGCACGATCAAATCGGTGGCATAGAGTAAGTCTGTCAGTAAACCCGGTCTGGAAAAAAGGTTTAATGGACTTTGCAGCCATTCAGGAAGTTGGTCATAGGAGATCCTCAGTCCAGAGCCGTTGGCAACTAAAATTTCTTCATCAACACAATAAGCCGTATCAAAAAACCATCGACGAACCTGTTCAAGAGTTGAGGTGTCAGTGGGAATCTGGAGAGTTGAGTGAGGGTTTAGTTTTGAATTTTCGTGGTACAGTTCGGCCAGATGTGGCTTTGGTCTGACCTGTCGATATAGACAATCCGAAGCCGCCGAGTGACTTAAATCAATACTATGAGGAGAAGGTATAATCGGCGATTCCAAAAATATCTGAATATGCTCCAAAAGGGGATCTGGATCGACTTGGGAAAATTCGGTGGTCATTTTGCACTCCGTTCAGGTTCGTAAGATGTTTAGAGGAATATCTGTCTATAACTGTTGCGTGTATCAATAGATACAGGAGATCTAGGCAGCTTCAGGATCTCTTCGTAATCCACATAAGGTTTTTCAAAATTGATACGAAAGCATCGACCTACTAAGGAAGATTTTCCCGATAAAAGAAAAGACGAAGTAGTGCCTACTACGAAGCCGGCGGCTATGCTAGCGTAGGGTGGAAATGCAAATTGATGACAGTAAAGGCCGTTCTTGCTCATTTCTTCTTTATAAGTATAGTATTCGCTACGCTGAATAGATAATGTAGCTTCTGATTGGATTTCAAACTCGTTGTAGCAACATGTTTCTCCAGGCACATAAATGGGCCCGATACAGGATTCACTTCCATCCATAAATGCGGATATCCACGGCTTTCCAGCAGAAAGTGCTGTGATATCCACGGTGTGAAAGAGATGGGAAGAGAATACTTCGGAAGTGGCGACGACGAAGTTTGAATCACTAAATAGGTCTTCTAAGGCACCTTGATTATGGTAGGGTTCTTTGATCGTCTTGATTTGATCGTAACCTCGGTCCGACAGATGTAATCTCAAGCACTCGACATACGGTTTTCCTTTCTCTATATAGGTAGGGGAGAAGTTAAACTGAGCCCGATCAATCGCTACCTTTTCGATGCATCGGTCATCCAGAATTTGCATCTGGCCTACTCCAATCTTTGCGAGTTCTTCCGCCACGCGGCTACCGAAGTAGCCGGCACCTACAATGCCAATACAGATGTTGTCGAGGTCTTGGTTTTCGCTCACAATAGCATTCAAATAACTTATGATAGGACTTTCGTTTTCCTGCGAGAGAAACCCTTGGGATTCCAGAGCTGTGAGGAGCTCTCCCGTATCTTCAAGCTCTTCTTCCTCAATCACTTTTTGCTCTTGTAGGTCTTGCAGAGAAGTTGGCGATCTCAAACGACGGAGCACTCGCCCTAAAAGGTGAGTTCGTCCTTCATCTCTGATCGTCTGGTTGAATTTGGATCTCATGCCGTGCAGTACTAAAATTTCATCTTCGCCGCAAAAGATGAACTTGAGCGAGGGATTGAGCACGAAACGGCAATCATTAATGGATTTGTGATGGGTCTCCATGGACATTTACCTTTGTGGTTATTGTGGCTTACCTGAAAATAGCTGATCGAGAACTATTAATGCCGCAGACACAACTGACGGCAGATCATCAAGTGTTAAGACCTGCCCGTAGCAATCTATAGGGACTACTACGGACAGGGTAGTATCGAACAACCAAGTGCCGTTTGAGGTCAAAATATCCTCAGCCGTAAAAGAGCGTCACCAAAATGACCTGATCTAACGACGTTTAGTTGATCTCGATAGTTGCACAGCAGCAGCAGCAGCAGCAGCAAGCTGCCGCTGTATTGTTAGAGATTTCATCTTTTATACTATCAGTAATAGAATCACCCTCTGCTGCTGGCGACATATAGCCATTAAAAGGCTTCGATACGATCTTGAGCTTCATCTCGCTTTCCTCCTTGGTTAGCGGTTAGGTCAGCCATCCTGACGGCATTTAGAAATCCAAAGGATTTATTACTACATCACAACAACTGCTACAGCTACAGCTACAGCAGCTAGGTGCCACCTTAGGCTTCTCAGTCTCCGTAGAGTCTGTATCAGCAGACTCTGCTGCTGGCGACATATAGCCATTAAAAGGCTTCGATACGATCCTGAGCTTCATCTCGCTTTCCTCCTTGGCGTTAGGTCAGCCATTCACTTTATAGCCGGTTGAGATCAGCAGCAATGACAGCAACAGCGGACCTGTTTGCTCTCATGCTTTATATGCTGATGACTGGGTGAAATTATCTAATGGCCTTCGGTTAAGATGAAATTAGCTGCCGCTCTAATACACAGTTATGGCGCAGCAGCAGCAGCAGCAGCAGCAGTTCGCTGGTGCCTTAGACTTCTCAGTCTCCGTAGAGTCTGTATCAGCAGACTCTGCTGCTGGCGACATATAGCCATTAAAAGGCTTCGATACGATCCTGAGCTTCATCTCGCTTTCCTCCTTGGCTCGATTAGCCATTCGTTTGATAGCCGGTTGAGGTGCGACACAGCAGCAATGGCAGCAACAGCCGACCTTCTGTTTGCTTCCATTTTTAATACTGCCGATAGGGTGAAACACGGCTGAGGCTTCAGCGGGAACAAAAGCGAAAAACGTGCCAAGAAGCGCACCAGATAAAACTGATTCGCCGTTGATATTCGTTAAGTCTTTGTAATTAGATGAGTTAGCTAATATAGATTACTTTTGACCTCAGTCTCCGCGCCAATCGACCGATGCGCTTGGGCGTATCGCCTGCGCAACACAACCGTTGCCCAATAGATACAGAAAAAGCAGCCACGGCCCCGCAGTTCCCCACACCCGCATCTGATTGACAACTGCATATATGTTCACTATATTAAGCAGGTGGAGAATTTCTTAAATTAGTAGTTGCACCAAGGAGAGCTTCTCCCCTTCCTGCTCCCCTTTGCTGCTGCTCTCTCCTGCATTTTAAGTCTCCCATTGTCCGCCGATCGCGCGTCCCTCCCCTAGGAATCGCGGCTCATTCTACTATAAACCTCTTATGGAAGCAATGGCTAAGACAGCAACCAACGGCAAGGCCACGTACGACGAAAGCAAGATCAAAACCCTCTCTTCACTTGAGCACATCCGCCTGCGGACCGGCATGTACATTGGCCGCCTCGGCTCAGGAGCCGATCCCGACGACGGCATCTACGTATTGCTCAAGGAGGTCATCGACAATGCCGTCGATGAGTTCATCATGGGCTGTGGCAAGCAGATCGACGTCGAGATCGATCAAGGGCGAGTCCAAGTCCGCGACTACGGCCGCGGCATTCCCCTCGGCAAGGTCGTAGAGTGCGTCTCGGTCATCAACACCGGTGCCAAATACAACGACGACGTCTTCCAGTTCAGCGTGGGGCTCAACGGCGTCGGTACCAAGGCCGTCAACGCGCTTTCGGCCCACTTCGTCGTCCGCTCCTACCGAGACGGCCGGTGCGCCGAAGTGCTCTTTGAGCGCGGCGAACTGAAAAAGCAAAAGAAGAGCCGAGCGCCTGACGAGCCCGACGGCACGTACGTCGAGTTTTTGCCCGATGCAGACATCTTTGGCGAATACGCCTTCAACCACGAGTTCGTCGAGCGCCGGCTGTGGAACTACGCCTGCCTCAACCGGGGTTTGCGCCTGTATTGCAACCGCCAAAAATTCGAGTCTAAAAAGGGCCTGCTCGACCTCCTCAACAGCGAGGCCGGCGACTCGGTTCTCTATCCGCCCGCTTACCACAAGGGCCAGTACCTCGAATTTGCCTTCACGCACGTCGATAGCTACGGCGAGTCCTACCGCTCCTTTGTCAACGGCCAGTACACGGCCGACGGCGGCACGCACCAGAGCGCGTTCCGCGAGGGCGTGCTCAAAGGCGTCAACGAGTTTTACAAGAAATCCTTCAACGGCGTCGATGTGCGCGATGGGGCCTTTGGCGTCGTCGCCGTCAAGGTCAAGGAGCCGGTTTTTGAGTCGCAAACCAAAAACAAGCTGGGCAATACCGACATCCGCGGCTGGATCGTCAACGAGACCCGCGAAGCCATCGTCGATTTCCTCCACAAAAATCGCGAGACCGCGCAAAAGCTCGAAGCGCGCATCACTTACAACGAAAAGCTGCGCAAGGAGCTAAACGCGGTTAAAAAAGAAGCCAAGGAGGCAGCGCGCCGCATCGAGATCAAAATCCCCCAGCTCAAGGACTGCAAGTACCACAAAGGCGACAAGAAGCGCGGCGAAGAATCGACGATCTTCCTCGCCGAAGGGCAGTCGGCGGCTGGCTCAATAGTCTCTTCGCGCGATCCCGAGACTCAAGCCATCTTCACCCTCCGGGGCATGCCGCAAAACCTCTTCGGCAAAACCCGCGCCTCCATCTACAAAAACGAAGAACTCTACAATATGATGATGGCCCTCGGGATCGAAGAAGACATCGGCAACCTGCGCTACAACCAAGTCGTCATGGCTACTGACGCGGATGTGGACGGCTTCCACATCCGCAATATCCTGATGACCTTTTTCCTCACCTATTTCGAAGAGCTAGTCACCTCGGGTCACGTCTATATCCTCGAAACGCCGCTCTTCCGCGTCCGCAACAAACAAGAGACCCACTACTGCTACGATGAGCGCGAGCGCCAACGCGCCGCCAAGAAGCTCAAGGGCACCGCGGAAATCACCCGCTTCAAGGGCCTTGGCGAGATCTCCCCCAAGGAGTTTGGCCAGTTTATCAACGGCGACATGCGGCTGGTCAAAGTCGGCGTCCGCTCGCTTGACACCGTCCCCGAGACCCTCTCCTTCTACATGGGCAAGAACACCCCCAACCGCCGCGACTACATTATGGAGCATCTAGTCTAATGGCCTATATCGACAGCCTCTACAACAACTACTTCCTCGAATACGCCTCCTACTCCATCAGGGACCGCGCGATTCCGCACATCGACGACGGGCTCAAACCCGTCCAGCGCCGCATCCTCCACGCGCTGCACAAGATCGACGACGGCAAATTCCACAAGGTCGCCAATGTAGTAGGACAGACCATGCAGTACCACCCGCACGGCGACCAGTCGATCTACGGCGCGCTCGTATTGTTGGCCAACAAGGACCTCTTCATCGAAAAACAGGGCAATTTTGGCAACATCTACACCGGCGACGAAGCCGCCGCCGCCCGCTATATCGAGTGCCGGCTCACGCCACTGGCCAAACAGGTGCTCTTCAACAAGGCTCTGACCGACTACGTCGATTCTTACGACGGTCGCAATCAGGAGCCGGTGGTTTTCCCCGCCAAGATCCCGGTGCTGTTGGCCCAAGGTGCCGAAGGCATTGCCGTCGGCATGGCGACCAAGATATTGCCGCACAATCTCATTGAACTGTTAGAGGCCCAAATCGCCTATTTGCAAGACCGCCCCTTCCAGCTCCGTCCCGATTTCCCCACCGGCGGTCTAGCCGATTTTTCCACCTACAACGACGGCAACGGCAAAGTCTTAGTCCGCGCCCGGCTCGACACGGCCGACCCCAAGCGCATAGTCATCCGCGAACTGCCCTTCGGCACCACCACCGAACAACTCATCGCCTCCATCGAAGACGCCGCGCGCAAAAACAAAATCAAGGTCGGTACCATCTCCGACTACACGGCCGAAAACGTCGAGATCGAAATCAAGCTGCCGCGCGGCACGTACACCGAGGAAATCGTGGATGCGCTCTACGCCTTCACCGATTGCGAGCTGTCGATTTCAGCTAACCTGATGCTGATCAACGAGCACAATCGCCCGCAAGTCATGAGCGCCACTGAAGTCTTGCAACACAACGTCGATCGCCTCGTCGATATCCTCAAGGCCGAACTCCAGCTCGAAGCCGAACAACTCAACGACAAGCTCCACGCCAAGACCCTCGAACAAATTTTTATCGAAAACCGCATCTATAAGGCCATTGAGGAGCAGACCACCACGGACGATGTGGCCTTAGCCGTGCGCACCGGGCTTTGGCCTTTTGCCCCTCAGATCAATCGCGATATTACCGACGACGATATCGAGACCCTGCTCAAGATCCCGATCCGCCGCATCTCGCGCTACGACATCAATCGCGCCCAAAAAGAGATGAAGGAAATCCGCGCCCGCCTGCGCCAGCTCAAGAAGCATTTGGACGGCATTATCCCCTACACCATCGCCTTTATCCAAGATCTCATCGACAAATACCGCGACCAGTTCCCGCGCCGCACCGAAATCGTAGAGATCGAAAGAGTCGATGTGCGCTCGGCGGCCAACCGCAACCTCAAGCTCCGCTACGACAAAAAGACCGGCTATCTCGGGCACCAAATCAACGGCACCACTCTCTGCGATGTGTCGCTCTACGACTCGGTGCTCGCCATCCGCAAGGACGGCACCTATTCGGTCGTCCAAGCGCCGGACAAGCTATTCGTCGGCAAGGGAATGCTCTACTGCGGCTTGATCGACAAAGACCTAATTTTCACCATCATCTATAGGGACAAGGCCGGTGCCTCCTACATCAAGCGCTGCACAATCGACAAGTTCATCTTAGGCCGCAGCTACGATCTCGTGCCCGCCGAGTGCAAGGTGCTCAAGCTGACCACCGACTCCGACAAAAAGATCGCCCTCGACTACAAGCCCAAACCGCGCCTCCGCAAGCTCAACGAGGTCTTTCCCATCAGCGAATATCCCGTGCGCGGGCTACGCGCCGGCGGCATCCGCCTGAGTACCAAAGAGCTGGAAGGCTGCAAGCTCCTGTGAGTTGCGTTAGCCTATTGCGCTGATTTAGATTTTCGCGCCATTAGATATTTTTTATATTTTTAGCAGTAGGCTCATTATCGACCTTACTTTTCCTGAAAATGGAGGACTTGGCAATGCCCAATCCTAAAACAGTAGAGGAACTACAGGAGAAAGCTGCAATTTATTGGCCATCTGAAATCGCCAAGCAAGAGAAGAGTTCTAGTATTATTCCGCTGCTCATTAAAACGCAAGACAGTTTTATAAGCGTACTCCATCTTGCATCTAAAGATCCCTATGATTGGACCAAAATTTTAGACTTTGTTGAAGATTTATATCCAAACCTTTTCTTAAAACATCTTTGCATTTTATCCGATATCGGTGGAGAAAACTTAAAACGCTTTGCAGTAGACCTTCCGAATAAATTTAAGTACGAGGATTTCAGATTTACCTTCCGTGGCAAAGATTACGATTACAAGATGGAATCTCTCTTTTCTGGCAAGAAGTGGAGTAATCCTAGCTTGGGACTTGATGGAGAGGGTCTCCAAAAACGTTTTGGCCTTACAGACGCTATTATTGACGTAAGTACCCTTATCTTATTTGGCAGTTTGTCAACGAATGACTTCTTACCAGAAGAAGTCGGAGATAAGTGTATCATTGGTTCAATGCTCGGCGACAGACCAAAACTGGAAAAATACATCAAAGAAAGATATATCTGGGTTAGTCGAATCACTGGAGGGGCAACGTCCAATAGGATGGGACATCTAGCCCAAAACTATGTCAAGGAGCGTTTGGCTCAATATCTCCCAAGTTGGGATTTCTCACAAACTACGATCCCAGGAATCAGTCAAAATGCTGGTAGGACAGATATAAAATTTGACATCGTCGGCAAAAGTCCTAGCGATAATTATTGGGGCATTGAAGTAAGCTTCCAATTTACGACAAACAGTGTAGTGGAAAGAAAAGCCAAACTCGCCCCTGATAGACAAAGGCTCCTTCGTGAAAAAGGGCATAAAATTGCGTATGTAGTTGATGGTGCCGGTAATTTTGAACGTCGATCTTTTGTGAAGGATTTAATCGACTATAGCGACTGTATTATAAATTTTAGCGATGGCGATATTAAGCGTCTTGCACAAACCATGGAAGGAGGCAACTAAAGTGGCTCACCGGAGCGAAAGCTGCAACCCTTTAGATATATCCATAAAAACACTTGCAGACTTTCAGGAATTAAAGTCAACGCCACTACACCCTAATGTATGGCTCTTTCATTTGACAACAGAAGTTGATTTTGACGATGAATACCCGGTGGAAATTCTCACGCAAAAATTGTCTGGCTTCCTCGAAGAACTACCTGAAGAAAGCACCGTTTGTTTTTTGGCAAATTCTCGCCTCGCCTGCTACGTAATAGAAGAATTTCAAAACTGTATCAACTTCAAACTTTGGATCGCCGTCAAACGAAAAAAAGAGATACTAAGATCAGATGCTCTACCAGATGACCATATTGCCCTTTTGGTTTTTACCCATTATAAAGGCTCCTTAAAGCACAACAAGACTCAAATTGCATATACCTACTGTCCGGCTTGCGAGAAAACAACCAAGGACTACGGAGGTAAGAAGCACATTTATAGCCCTTATGGCACTCTTATGTCCGATATTTGGCGCGATATTTCTTATGATAACGACACAGAACCTATAGCTATTCTAGAAAGATTAAAAGATCTCTTTGGGCTTGAACCTTACCGCCAACTTATCTATTGCGATGCTAGGAAACTTTTTAAGCTCTCTAACAAGAGAGCGTTTAGCCCTGTAAACGGAAGGATCAACGATCCCGGTGAGAGTCGCCTACTCAACGGCGATTGTTTAGATGTTCTCAGAACCATCCCCGAAAACTCTGTAGATTTTATCTTTGCCGATCCGCCGTATAACATCAAAAAAAAATATGATAATTGGAATGACGCCCAAGACATAAGCGACTATTTTTCGTGGTGCGACCAGTGGATCGCCGAATCTGCTAGAATTTTGAAACCCGGTCGGACTTTTGCAATTATAAACATTCCCCTTTGGATCGTTAGGCATTTTTCGTTTGCGAAAAGTATTTTAGACTATCAAGATTGGATCGCTTGGGAGGGCTTGAGCTTACCCGTCAGGCAAATTATGCCGGCACATTACGGAATAATCTGCCTCAGTAAAGGTCGGCCAATTGAAATTGCTAACTACGAGAAAGACGCCCGTTGGGAAATACGCCAAGATTTTATGAGCCTCAAACAATGGTATTGTGTCAGAGCCTCTTGCGTTAAAAAGAGAAATGTGACCCGAATTACAGATCGACAGCCCATTGGGAATTTGTGGTGGGATATACACAGGCTAAAGCACAATTCAAAAAGAGTGGATCACCCGTGTCAACTACCTCCATCTTTGATGAATCGACTTATCCACACCTTTACCAAAGAGGGTGATTTTGTTTTAGACCCATTTAACGGCGCAGGTACAACGACCTTAACAGCAGAGATGCTTGGCAGAAAATTCATTGGCATTGAACTATCGGCCCAATATCACGCTATTGCCGAGCAAAGACATTCGGGCCTAAAACGAGGTGTGGACCCATTTGCCAAAAATGATGCTACTCCAAAAGCAAAAAATAGCAGAGTTTCACGGTTAAAAAAAAGGAAGTACCAAGTACCCAAGAAAACACTACAAGTCGAAGTCAAAGAGATTGCTATCAAATTGGGGCGCAGACCCGACCGAGAAGACGTCATTAGGTTGAGTAGATATCCAATTCGCTACTTTGATGAATACTTCATCGACTGGGGCGAAGTATGTAGCGCAGTCGGCGATAAGGGAATGACTGAAGAGCCTTCTCAACCTTTCCGCACTTCACCCGATGATCGACAAATGGAACTCTCTTTTGGCTAGAGTTCTAGCCGCCAGAAAGGACAGGTCCATGTACGTAGGGACTCAGTACTTCGACACATCTAGATCGAAGACCGAGCGGCTGCGCCCAGCCTAATGGCTACCCAAGCCCGGCCAGCCACTCGCGCATCGCGCCTGGATCCTCTTTGAACATCAGCGAACCAGGGACAATATAATCGGCACCGGCCCGCGCAATTTGCGGCACAGTGTGGCGGCGAATCCCGCCATCGGCCTCCACCACAGTCGCCAAGCCGCGCCGGTCAACCTCGTCCCTAGCCCGACGAATCCTAACGGGTGCCTGCGAATCCATATCGGCACCCTTGATCCCGGCAGCCGTGTTCATCAGCGTCAACACATCCAATAGCGTCCAATAGGGATCGAGTAAATCGAGATCCTCTTCCAGCAAGAGCGAGACCCCGGCCTGAAGCCCCCTCGCCTTGATCGCCTCCAGCACGGCACCCGGGTCAGCGACCGAGTCAAAGCAGATGATAATGGCATCAGCACCCGCCTCGGCAAAGGGATCAATCCACGCGGCCGGGTCGGTGGTCATCAGGTGCATTTCAAAGGGCCGATCCGTATGCAGGCGCAATGCCGCCACCAGATCTGGGAAAAACAGCATGGTCGGCGCATAATGGCCATCGGCCACGTCGAGATGGAAGCGCTCCGAATAGGGTTCGACGCGCTGGATATCAGCCGCGAGATTGGCCAGATCGGCCGACCACAGGGAAGTTGCGCACTTGAGCATCGTGGACCTCTGCGAATAAACGAACGGGATGGAAGTGCCCAATATAGAGAGACCATCATCTAGTGACCAATTTGCCTTTGTACCAGAGGGCACTGTTATTTTTAGCCGTCACTTACATCACAACAAGGAAAACGCCCCATGACCACTACTCCAACCGCCATGGACTGGGACCTGACGAGCTATTTCGCTGAATTTGATGGCCCGGCCATGCGGCAATTCAAGGATGAACTGCAAAGGGACATTGCAACGGCACGCGAACAAGCCGCCGCCCTAGCACCGCTTGCCGAGGACAATGCCGATAGTTGGGAGGCCGTATTCCTCCTGACTGAGGGTCTGACCGACCGCCTCTCCCATCTAGGTTCCTACCTCGGCTGCCTCACTGCGGCAGACGCTCGCAATGAAGACTACGCCCGCGAGGAAGCCGCCTTTGCCCTGCTGGCAGCCGAAAGCGAAAAGCTCGATGTCGAACTCCTGCGTGCGCTCAAGGACGCCTCCGACGAAACTTTTGCCAAGTTCGCCCAGCGGCCCGCCTTGGCCGACTGCGGCCACTTCCTCCGCCGCCAGCACGAAGACGCGCAGCGCACCATGAGCCCGGAAAAGGAGATACTCTCCGCCGACCTCGGCGTGGATGGTCTCCACGCTTGGGGCCGCCTCTACGACTCAATTTCCGGCAAGCTCGAATTCGACATGGCGTTTCCCGACGGCCGCACCGAGCGCCGCCCCATGTCGCAGCGCCGCGCCCTGATGGAAGACCCCGACCGCCGAGTCCGCCAAGCCGCCTTCGACGGCGGCAATCGGGCCTGGGAAAGCATGGAAGACGTCGCCGCTGCCGCGCTCAACGCCATCTCGGGGACGCGGCTGACCCTCAACCAGCATCGCGGCGTGGACCACTTTCTCGATGTCGCTCGCTTTCAAGCGTCGATTTCGCCCAAGACCCTCGACGCAATGTTTGCGGCCATCGCCGAGCAAATCGAACTGCCCCGACGCATTCTCGCCCTCAAGTCGCAGCTCATGGGCATCGAAGGCGTCGCTTGGTACGATCTGGGCGCGCCGCTACCGCTGCCCGATCAAGGGCAGCTCTCTTGGGAAGAGGGCACGGACCTCGTAGGCCGCTCCTTTGCGGCAGCCTACCCACGCCTAGGCGAGTTCCTCAGCCAAGTCTGCCAACGCCAATGGATCGAGTACGCGCCCCGCCCCGGCAAGCGACCCGGAGCCTTTTGCACCGGCTCGCTGTTGACCCGCGAGTCCCGCGTCTATATGACCTACAACGACACCCTCGGCGATGTGCTCACGCTCGCTCACGAGATCGGCCACGCCTTCCACAGCTACATCATGCGCGACGTGCGCACCTACGCCCATTTCTACCCGATGACGCTGGCCGAATCGGCCTCCACCTTCGGCGAAATGATCCTCACCGAAGGCATCCTCGCCGACCCTTCCTTCAGCCCGGCCCAAAAGGCCAGTGCCCTCGACCAAGAAATCGGCCACGGCGCAATCTTTCTGCTCGACATCCCCGTGCGCTACCAGTTCGAGAAAAAGCTCTACGAGGAGCGCGCCGACGGCGAACTCACAGTCAGCCGCCTCAAAGAGCTGATGGTCGAAACCCAGCGCGACGTCTTCGACGACGCGCTGGCACAGGGAGGCGAAGATCCCGACTTCTGGGCCTCAAAACTCCACTTCTATATCACCGGCGTGACCTTCTACAACTTTCCTTATACCTTCGGCTTCCTGCTCAGCCGTGGCCTATATTCAATGTTTAAACAAGAGGGACCCGACTTTCTTCCCCGCTACGAGGAATTTCTTCGCCTCACCGGCAGCGACACGGCCGAAGGCGTGGCCCGCCGGGCCCTAGGCCGTGACCTCGAAGACACCCAGTTCTGGACCGAGGCCATCCAGACTTTGGAGGCCCCGTTGGCCGAGTTAGAGAAATTGCTACCCGAGGTTCTACCTGATCATTCGTAAGAAGCCGGCAGACTCTCCGCGCTCCAGCCACCCTCAACCGCAAGGATCCCTATGTTGCGCTTACTCCTAGTATTCTCCTTTTGCATCGGTCTAGCCCACGCCGCCGACAATCCCCCGGCCCCCGGCTTCAACGCCGCCGATTCCGACCCCAAGGCCATCGCCCTAGCCGACGAAGTTATGGCTGCGATGGGTGGCCGCGCCAACTGGGACGCCACGCGCTACATCACATGGCGCTTTTTTGGGTTCCGCTTGCACGTGTGGGACAAGTGGACGGGGGACATTCGCTTCGAGCAAGACGATCTGACGGTGCTGATGAACATCCACAGCAAAGAGGGTCATGCCTTCGTTGATGGGAAGGAAATCAGCGACCCCGACACGCTAGCGGCCAAACTCGACCACGGCTACCGCGCCTGGATCAACGACTCGTACTGGCTGGTCATGCCCTACAAGCTCAAAGACACCGGCGTTACCCTGCGCTATCGGGACCTAGAAGCCACCGAGGACGGCCGGCCAGCCGAAGTATTGGAACTCACGTTCAAAGACGTCGGCGTCACCCCGCAGAACAAATACGCGGTCTGGATCGACCAAGAATCGCGGCTAGTGACCCAATGGGCGTTCTACCGCGACGACGACGACGACGAGCCGCGCTTTATCGGCCCCTGGACCAACTGGCAGCGCCACGGATCCATTTTGCTCTCCGACGGTCGCGGCGAGCGCCAGCATACCGATGTGGCGGTCTTAGACAAATTGTCGCGTAAGGTTTTCACCAGTCCGGACCCGCTGGCTTGCTCTTGCCTTCTGCAAGAGTAAGCCACTGCACTGCTAAGCCGATACAGTCAATACGACAAAAAAAGCCGACCCAGCTATTGGGTCGGCTTTTGCTTTTGCATGGGGTGCGTTCAGCTCAGGCTGCCCGCAGCTCATTTTCGGGCGCGTTCTCCAACCGCGACAGCCAGTAGGACACGTCGTAGTTCTCGTCGCCGGTCAAAAAGCGCCACAGCTTGATGCGGTTGACGACCTCTAAGCGCACCTCGTTGCCGTACCAGCGGTGGTTGGCATTGAGCAGCGCGGGGATTTCCGCATCGTCGATGTCGTCGGTATTCCACAGCTTCTTCTGCCGCACCGTGGGGTTGAGCCGCAGCTTGAACATGTAGCGCTTGCGGCCGGTTAGGTTGGGCTGGGCGCAATGCCAGATGCCGTGATGCGCCACCACCACCGTGCCGGCCTTGCAGACCATCGGCATCTGCCCGAGGAAGTTTTGGTAGCGGGCGATGTCCGACTCGCTGATGCGGCGGTAGATACTGCCAGGCAGGAACATGGTGCCGCCCATCTCACGCGGCGTGTCGTGGGCAAAATAAAAGAGCTGGATGTCAAAGTGCAGCCGGGTGTCGATAATCGCGTCGGCGTGCCAGATCTGCCCGTGCTCGTGGTGGGCATCAACCGTATGCACGGCGTGGTGATCGTAGAGCGGGTCAGGGCCGACTAAGCTGTGGATAATCCCCTGAATCTGGGGCAGGCGCACAACCCGGCCGACCGCCGCATCGGTCCACAATTCGGAGAGCGGCGCACCAGCGCGGCCCCGTGGAACCCCGGCTTCCATCTCCGCGCACGCGGCGAGATTCAACTCGTGGGGCACCAATTCGTCGAAGCGCAAAAAGCCATCGGCGACAAACTGCGCCATTTGCTTGGTAGTAAGGAGATATTGCTTATCGACCATCGACTGCCTCCATCTTTTCGAGGATGTACTCGTATTTCAGGTAGGACGTGTTGTATTCCATGCCCGGATAGGCCGGATACTGCTGGGGGAACTGAACCACCCGCCACCCATCTCGCATGGCCGCGACCACCGAAGGATAGGGCGGTTCCTCGCTATCGCCGCTGCTGGACCGGGCCTCGCCCGTGCCGTCGTACAGCGACCACGCCACGGTTTGGCTGTGCAAATCGGGAGAATGGGCGTAGAGTACCAATAATTTCTGTCGCAGCGGGGCCATAGCGTCCTCTCGTTAAGGGTATTCAATAATAGGACGCGGCACAGCCTCCGGCAATGAGCTTCTCGCCCGCTCAGTTGTTCGAAAACTCGACTAGCTGCCCGCCGCACTCGTCTTTCATTTTTTCCAGCGCCCTGTTCCGCAACTGCCGCACGCGCTCGCGGGTGACGCCCAAGGATTCGCCGATCTCCTCCAAGGTCTTGGGTGCGCTGTCGTCGAGGCCAAAATAAGCGCGGACGATGTGGGACTCGCGGGCGTCGAGCACCTTCAGACAATTGGCTACAGCCGCGTGCATTTCCCTCTCGACGAAGCGTTCGTGCGAACTAGGCTCAGCCGAGACAAAGGTCTGCGCAAAAGTCACCTCGCTGTCGGCAAAAGCCGGGGCGTCCAAGGGCAGATCCGGCTGCCCCATCTCAAAGGCGTTGCGAATGCGCTCGGCCGAGAAATCGACGCAGGCGGCGATTTCCTCAGCAGTCGGGGCGCGTCCTAGCGCTTGAGCGAGGACATCGGCTTCCTTTTCGACCTTCTGCCGGTCGCTGACCCGACTCAGCGGCGGGCGGGCAATTTTGCCGTGCTCGGCTAGGGCGCGGAGGATCGCTTGGCGAATCCACCACACTGCATAGGTGATGAACTTAAAACCGCGCGTCTCATCGAAGCGCCGGACCGCCTCCAGCAACCCGAGATTGCCCTCGGAAATCAGCTCGATCAACGAGAGACCTGACTCGTGGTACTCGCGGGCGACGCGAACCACAAAGCGCAAATTGGCCTGCACCAGCGCCTGACGCGCCTCTTCGTCCCCTGCTTTAGCGCGCTTGAAGAGAGCAACTTCTTCCTCGCGGCTGAGCGGCTCGGCATCTTTTATGTCGCGCCAGTAGAGATCGGTCGCCGAGTACATTGTTTCTCTATTTTGTGCTTTCATTTTAGTCCTCAACATTTTCAGAGAAAAACTTTTACGTTCACGTTAAGGTTTAAGATAGAACACCAAGTGAACATGCGCAAATACTATCTTTCTTTTGACGCACCAATAGGGCCAAACGTTCAATCCAAAGGCGTTTGGCGGTTCTTTTTTTTCTCGGAATGACGCCGCTTGCTGTCGAGGCGACGCGCTTGGGCGGCGCGGCTGGGTTTGGTTTTTTTGCGTTTGGGCTGCGTCTTGAGCGCCGCGGCAAGCAGGGCGGCTAGTTTATCGAGGCAGTCGGCGCGATTGCGCCCCTGTGTGCGAAATCGCTCCGATTGGATCGACAGCGCACCCGTGCTATTCAGGCGCGCAGCGAGCTTTTCAGCAATCCGCTGGCGCTGCTCGTCGCTGAGCACCGCACTGTGGACAAAGTCGTACTGTAGCTCGACGGAGGTATTGAGCTTGTTGACGTTTTGTCCCCCTGGCCCAGAACTGCGGTGGAACTTGAAGCGCAGTTCGGAAAGCGGGATGGAAAGAGTAGGCGAAACGTATAGGGTTTCCATGGTTGGTGGTCGCTCCCAAGCCTGCAATCTCGATTGGTACGGCCTGCGGACTTGAAGATAACCTAATGCCTATCCTTTATTATGACACCTGCTATCACGTTTTCGCCAAGGAGATATCCTCTATGAAACGCTATACCGCGGCAATCGTCGGCTGTGGATCCATCGGCAACGCCCACATGGAAGGCTACAATCTCGTGGACGAGGTCGAGGTGATCGCCGTCGCCGACCCGGTTCCCATGGCCCGTAAAACCTACGTGGACGCATACGGCATCCCGCAGGAGTTTGAGACGGTCGAAGAGATGATGGAAAAGGCCCAGCCCGACATCGTCAGCGTCTGTACTTGGCACCTTTTGCATCCGGCACCCACCATTGCCGCAGCCGCAGGCGGTGCCCGCGCCGTCATCTGCGAAAAGCCCATGGCCATCGGCATGGCCGCCGCCGACTCCATGGTCGATGCCTGCGCAGCGCACAGCACCCAACTGGTCATTAGCCATCAGCGCCGCTTTACCCCGGGTTGGGAAAAGGCCAAGGTGCTCGTCGAAGAGGGCGCGATTGGCGAGCCGGTCTTCGTCACCAACAAGGTCGCCGAAGGGCTGACCAACTGGGGCACGCACTCCATCGACGGCTCGCGCTTCGTGCTCGGCGACCCCCGCGCCCAATGGGTCATGGGCGCCGTCGAGCGCCGCACCGACCGCTACGAGCGCGACACCATGATCGAAGACGCCTGCATGGGTTTGGTCCACTTTGACGGTGGTCTCCAGCTTTTCATTCAGTCCGACCTCATGCGCGAAGGAGCCGGTGCCGGCTCCTTTGAAATCCGCGGCAGCGAAGGACTTTTATCGGTAAGCGAAACCCGACTCCAGATTATGAATGCCTCCTCTAACGGCTGGCGGCAAGTCGATCTCGCGCTCACTGAAGGCTCCAAGGCCATTGGCGGCAACACCAACGCCGCTCAAGTCCGCGAACTCATCGCCTGTCTAGAAGGCCACAAGGCCGAGCACCGCAACGCCGGCACCACGGCCCGCGACACCGTGGAAATTATGATGGCCCTCTACGAATCGGCGCGCCGCAACCGCGTGATCCACCTGCCGCTACAAGAAAAGGGCTATCCCCTCCAGCTCATGGTCGAGGGAGGCGGCCTGCCCGTGGAAGTCGAGGGCCGCTACGACATCCGCGGCTTTCTCAAGCGCGAGGGCATCGACGAAGCCAAGTACAAAAAGCTATCGGACGAGGGCATGGGGCATCACCAAATCATGCGCCAGCTCCACGACGAATGAATCCGCGTTGAGTGGGATCGGAGCCGGGGGATATATTGACATTCCCCGGCCCCTCCAGTACTTTTTGTCCTTTTAAACTTGTGCATCCGCACCAAGCGGGTGCCTTAAAAAGGAGCATCGTCATCAACAAGTTCCGCAGTTCGCGCCGAGAGGCCGTCGCCAAGCTCAAGTCCGAAGACATTGACTACAAGCGCCTCGATGTCCTAGTCAAGTTTATCACGCCGACCGGCAAGATCGAATCGGCCCGGCGCACCGGTGCCACGCGCAAGCAACAGACGCGCGTCGTCCGCGCCATCAAGCGCGCCCGCTATTTAGCCCTCGTCCCCCATACCCTCAACGACACTCGTTGACCGAGCCAAGCGCGACCAATGGCTGCCATAGGGCTGATTGAGACCCGCGGTCTCGTCGGCGTCATCGAAGCATCCGACGCAGCCGTAAAATCTGCTCCGGTCGAGCTCCTCGGCATCAAGCCCATCGGCGGCGGGCTGGTTTCAACGCACTTTAGAGGTGAGGTTGCCGCCGTCCAAGTGGCGGTGCAAGCCGGCGTCGAAGCCGCGCTCAAGGTCAGCCAAGTGATTAGCCACCGCGTCATTCCCGCCCCCCACCTCGACATAGAAAACCTGCTCCTACACCAGCCTCAGGCAGCTACCCCATCAGCGCAACCACCCCTCGACGAGCTAGAGGGCTTGCCAGTCGCCCGCCTGCGCCAACTCGTGCGCCAGCTACCCGACGCTCAGATCAAGGGCCGCCAAGTTTCGCGGGCTAACAAAGAAACGCTCCTCCGCGAACTGCGCCGCGCCTCGGCACCAGACACTTAAACCATACGAGGTCTCAGTGGACAACCTGTGGAACAATCTCGTCAAAGGGCTGCAAGAAGGCGCGGCGGCCGCCGCCGACAAAGCCGGCGACCTGACCCGTCTAGCGCGTGCCCGGCTCGATATCGCCGCTGCTAAAAACCAGCTCCACCGCACCCAAGCGGATCTAGGGGCGCGGGTCCACCAGCTTCTCGAAGCCGGTTCCGATCCCGTGACCGACGATCAAGTACAAGCGCTGAATCAACAGATCAAAGAGCAGTGTGCTGCGCTCGCCGATTGCGAAGCGGCCTATGAAGCGCTGCAGAGCGCGGTGCGCGCGGAAGAGCGCAACGCCGATTAGAAGTATCTCCTAGCCCTGAATACGTCGCCAGTATGAGATGTAGGGGCACTCCTTGTAGGTGCCCTTTTTTGGACGGTGGACGGATCAAGGGCTAGCGGGCATATACTAACAGCCTATCGGCAGCAGCATCTGCGGGACTTCGCCGACCGTGCGGTCAGCGGATAAAAATTCACCGATCAGGCCGTTCGGTTTCTCGCTGTACTGAGCTGCCAGCGTCATGCCGTCACCATCGCCGACAATTCCGGTAACTTCGTTTAACAACAAGTCCTGTTCCTGAGCCGTCATTACCGGAAATCCGTAGTGGCGGCTCTTGTATTTCAACGGACCTTTCTCTGCCGTGCGCGCGGCAGCCCACTCCGCGTGCCGAGCTAGCCGAGCGCGATTGTACTCGTTGGCGGCAGGAGGTGTGGAGCACAGCAGGTTCTGCGCGACCGGCACCAACGTCTTGTCGATCTCTACGCCGACCGAATTTCTTCCCGCTGTTAGAGCGGCTGCTAGCGTCGTTCCAGTCCCCGCAAACGGATCGAGCACCCAGTCTTCTTTGACGGAAAACATGCAGATGAGCCGGTAGGCCAATTCAAATGGAAAGGCCGCGCTGCGCTCGCGGGTCGGCGCATCGACCAGTCCTTGCGAAGCTCCCTTCACATCGAGCCACACGTCCGAAAACCAGACGTTGCGCTCCTCCCAAAAGAAGGCGCTCTCGCGGCGCTTGGCCTTCTCCGCGGCCGTTGTGAATGTTCGCCGCCGTCCTTTTCTAATCACGAGGATGTACTCGTGCTCGTAGGTTACATACGCCCCTACGGGCAGCATCCCAGACCCCATAAACTTGTTGGGGGCGTTGGTCTGTTTGCGCCAGAGTATATCGGGCAAAGCCGCAAAACCCTGGCCGAGGAAGCTGCTGAGGATGCGGGAGTGATTGGAGTATAACTGGAAGTCGCCATCCAAGGTGCGGGTAGCATCGCCAATGTTGATGCAGGCAATGGCCCCCGGCTTCATGACGCGGCTGCACTCCAGCCAAACCACATCGAGCAACTCGTGCATGAGCGCGAAAGCGGCCTGTCCGTTGCTGCGCGACAGTTGCTCCCCAATGCGATCGTCTTGGAGCGCAAAAATCTCATCCCACATTTCCACCATCGGATAAGGAGGTGAAGTGACGATCAAATCGACCGACTCATCCGGGATTCCTGCCATGGACTGAGCAGGGCCGCATATCAGCTTAGCGGTGGTTTGCATGGATGCTGTATTTCTGTGAAAACGCTATCGCCGCGCCATTACAAATCCTCGGCAAAGTAGTTTTCGTCCAATTTCTTCACATCGTATATGATTTCGGAGACCACGCCAACGCCGTGATTTATCATCAGACGGGCAAGTTCCTCACCGTCTATTAACCGGATGAACTTGTTGCCTGCCGAGATAAAACGCGCCGTTTCACGCGCCTTTGGACCGAAGGACGAAGATGTGATAAATACGCCCTTATTTGCCCCCTTCGCCTCAAGACTACCGGTGAAGTTGCGGATTTCAGGTTCTCCAACTTGGCTTTCCCAGCGTTTTGCTTGGATGTACACCTTTTCGAGACCCAAGGCGTCCTGATTGATGATGCCGTCTATCCCGCCATCACCACTACCCCCAATGGCCTGACCTTGGCCATAGCCCATTTTCTCAAGCAAACTGACTACCAATCGTTCAAAATCGGCGGGCGATACCCTTTTCACCCTCTCCAATAGCTCTTCGGCAAGTCTATCACTCAACTCCTGATAAAGCACCGCGATCTGCTCATCGGGAGTACTATCTTCAGAGGCAATGCCGACTTCATCGTTGGCAGCGGTGTTCGGTGGAGCCATGTTATCTTTGGTGACCGTTTTTTCTTTTTTCGGCCTAGCTCTTTCTATAGGGATGTCGCCCCTATGTGATGCGAGCAATGTCTTTCCTCGCTCGGTAATTTGGTAGTGAGCACGCGAAGGCGACAGTAACAAACCGGCTCTTTTCAGATCAGAAAGCACACCACGCACATTCGTATCGAACTTCGGAGAACCAGACTGGTGGCGTTCCTGCAACTCATCATTAGTCAATGACGGGAACCGTTCGATAAGCGACTCCAAGATAGATTTTTTGTCAATGACCTTTTCTTTTTCTTTTACTATTTCGAGAATTGGCCGAGACAGTTGTTTTGGGGTTGGAATAGCCATGATTTTGAATAATCTCCTTCCGTCTTAAATCGGTTGAATATACGCTTTCTATGAAAGCATGGAACTTCAGACCGTCGCGGCGTAGCGATCTATCTCGTGCAACTCGCCGCCGTTGATTGCGGCTACTCAATGCCGTATCCTTTCGGGTAGCACCCCTGCACAAGGAGACCACCCATGGCCACACCCCGTATTGACGACCGCGACTGGTCCGCCCTCACCACCGGCCAACGCATCCACCAACTCGAAGTCGAGGGCTACCTCGTCTTGCCCGACTTGCTCGATGCCGACCACATCGCCCGCCTCAAAGCCATCACCGCTACCTTCGAGACCACGGCCGTCGATTACAGCGAACGCCAGCGCGGCCGCAACAACATCCAATTCGACGGCGGCGAAATCACCGCCCTGCTCGGCCACCCGCCGACGCTCGCGTTCCTGCGCGAAATGTTGGGCGACGAAGTGATCTTCATGCACTACGGCTATGCGCGCTCCGAACCCGGCCATCCCGGCATCAGCCTCCACGCCGATGGCCAACCCTACGGCTCCAAAATTTTCGGCTTTGAAGGCTCTTGCCCGGTGTTGATACGGGTGCTCTACTATCTCGACGACCTCATCCCAGAGGTCTCGCCTTTCCGCGTGGTGCCGCGCTCACACCTGTGCCTGCACGCCGACGCCAACCCCTATACGCGCTACAAATCCCACCCCGAAGAAGTCATGGTTCCCTGCAAGGCCGGTTCTGCCGTGCTCATCCACCACCGCGTCTTCCACGGCAACTTCCCCAACGTCGGTGCCTATCCGCGCGAAATGCTGGCCATCGCCTACCGACCCGCTTGGGCTGGGCCAGTTGATAAAATCAACCCTTGGAGCGAGGAAGACCTCCAGACCTTGCCGGACGAAATCCGCCCGCTCTTCGCCGACCGCAACACGCGCCACTGGGACTACGACGGCGGCAACAAGCCCCCGAACATGGTCTCCGAGGCTCCGGGCATGGACCCCAGCCGTTGGGAGCGCGCCTGACGCTACCGCGTGAACACCGTTCCCCGCACGTAAGCCCCTTCCTCGGAAGCCAAAAACGCCAAGATCCGCGCTATCCCCATCGGGTCCCCCAGCACCGCGTTCCGCTTTGCTTCCTCTGGATCGCGGCCTGCGGCCTCGGCCCCCTGCGCTATATTCTCCAGCTTCAGCGGCGTTGCAATACCCCCAGGGCAAATCACGTGCAAGCGCACCCCCTTCGGCCCTAATTCACCTTCGAGTTTGTAGTGCAACCCGTGCTGCCCCGCCTTGCTCGCTGCATAAGCATAAGACGAGGAACCGCCCCGCACGCCCGCGCCCGAGGCGATGATTAGCAGCACGGATTGGCCGGCTGCTGCCAAGAGCGGCGTCGCGTATTTGGCCGACAGAAAGGTGCCCTTCAAGTTAGTATCGAGCGTCGCGTCCCAATCCTCCTCCGACAGCTCCTCAATCGTCTTGAACGCCCCCGTCAAGACCCCGGCCGCGAAAACCGCCACATCAAGGCGAGCGGTGCGCTCCCTGATCTGTGCAACCGACGCGGCTACGCTCTCTTCCAAGCGCACGTCCGTGGCGTAGAAATGCGCTTGGCCCCCGGCGGCCTCGATCTGCGCCACCGCGGCTCGGCCCTCCGCTTCGTTGTAGTCAATGATGTGGACGAGTGCTCCTTCTTGGGCGAAAAGTTCGGCAGCAGCCCGGCCAATGCCAGTGGACCCGCCAGTTACTAACGCCTCTTTGTTTGCTAGCTTCACATGTACCTCCTTCTAGCGCGTGCGGCGACGCGGCAAAAGTTGCCGATATATCGCCATGGGGTATTTTCTACGAGAGATTTGTTCAAACTCCGCCACATGACCACCAATCGCCAACTCGCCATCTGGCTTCTTGCTGTCTCGGCCCTCATCGTCGTCCTCGTAGTGTATGGGGGCTGGGTGCGCCTGACCCGTTCGGGCCTATCCATCGTCGAGTGGAACGTCGTCACTGGTGTCGTTCCGCCGCTGAGTGATGCGGCCTGGGAAAGCGAATTCGCCAAGTACCGGCAGACGCCCGAATACCAGCTCGTCAACTATGGCATGGAACTGGACGCATTCAAATTTATCTACTACATGGAATTCGGCCACCGCTTGCTCGGCCGACTGGCCGGGCTGCTCTTTGTGTTACCCCTGCTCTATTTCCTCTGGTGCCGAGCCATTCCCCGCGCCCACATACCCGCCTATCTGGGCATTGGCCTGCTCTTCGCCCTCCAAGGCTTGGTGGGCTGGCTGATGGTCAAGAGCGGCCTAGACGACCGGCCCCAAGTAAGTCACCTGCGCTTGACCTTGCACCTTTGCTGCGCCCTCGCCCTTTTGGCCGCTTGCCTCTGGCAGGCCCTCGGCTATCTGTCGTCTGCGGCAGAGGCTCGGCCGGTGCCTCGCACCACGCGCCGCCTTTGCGCTTGGCTGTTTGCCGCCGTCTGCCTCCAGATCGCCGCTGGCGGCCTAGTCGCCGGGCTTAAGGCCGGCTACCTATCGGACACCTTTCCCAAAATGTTCGGGGTTTGGGTTCCGGCCGGCTTGTGGTCTATGCAGCCGCTGCTGGTAAACCTGCTCGATAACCCCACTACCGTCCACTTCCAACACCGCTTCTTCGCCTTTGCGGTCCTCGGGCTGGCACTAGCTCTTTGGGTAGCTGCCCGCCGCACGGCCCTAAAAGCTGGGGCCGGCTTAATCCTCTGCTTAGTAGTGGTGCAGATCGGCTTGGGAATCGGCACGGTCGTCGCGCACGTACCTTTCGCCTTGGCATCGCTGCATCAGGCAGTGGCAGTGGCTCTGTTTGCTGCCACACTTTTCCTCTGCCATCGCGCGTACAGAGGCTAGACCGGCTAGACCGCCTCATAGCGGTTGATGATCTCGGTTTCGACCGCGCCATCGGCCGCGATACGGCGCACTGCAAGCGCGATCCGATACTCAGGATTTAGAGCTTCCCAGAGGCAGGTAGACGCGTCGGCGAGAGACAACAGGTAGGGAACTCCAGAAAACGAAGGCAGCGGGTCGCCATCTGAGTCGTACGTGGTAATGGCGTAACCATAGCCCGGCTCAACGCAGTCGAAGCGGAAGAAGTGGCGCTCGCTGCGCTCGGAGTCAAAGGGGCTGGCCTTAAGAATGGCAAGCCACGCTTCATCCGCTTCTAAATCCACATAGCCCGCAATGCGCGGCGTGTAGTTAGGTGGATCCGGCTCGTGCAACCAGCCAGCCAAGCTCTCGGCAAAACTGCGGCCAGCGGCAAAACCTTCGTGTATCGCGTCGGTATGCACCCCATTGGAGACAATACTGCGCTGAGCGCAAACGCGCATGGCATTGTAAATGATAAGCGTGGGGTCGCTCAACTTAGCGGGATCGGCGGCTTTGGTCCGCAACACATCGCCCTCGGTGACGAAGATGCGGTTGCGGCTGTTGGCACTGCGTCCCGCGATCCAGTAAACCTGCATCCATGTCCCCTCTGCGGCCCGGCCAATGACAATACCGCGGCCTACGTAGGGGTTTTCGGCCAGCCGTTGCTGTAAATTGGCCGTAGCCTGTTCTCTCGCCTTTTTTGGCACCATGCCACATAGTATAGGACAACGCTACACTCGGCAAAAGCGCGACAGAACCGCCTTTGGGCGCAAAAAGGCCGGTGCCTTTTCTCGACGGGGAATATCGAGAAAAGGCACCGGCCTGAACGAGGCTCGGCCGAGGTGGCCTATTAGCTGCGCTTTAGCACTGGCAGACCGTTTTTGCTCTCAGACACCTGATAGCCAGCCGGCACCGCGTCGAGAGCTCCTTCCTTCTCGGTTTTAGCAAAGAAGTAAATCGTTTGCGAGTTCCCGTTTTTGAGGGTCGTGGTCCGGGAATGAAGAATATACGTGACCCCCTTGGAATTCGTATGCGAAAAAGCCATGGCATCTCCTTACGTGTGATATAGAGGAAGCATGGAAGTCGGACGGCAAAGCACGACTTCTCGCTGAGTAGGGGAGTCTTTTTAAAAAAAAGGCCATCTGGCCAAAATCGCAACTACTTTTATAGCTCCTTCGCCTTGGGCCACCACAGCTAGCAAGACGGCTCTTGACTAAGAGCAACCCATAGCGTAGAATATGTTTTTTCTTACGTAGAAACCTAACAGTTAAAGGTCAGGAGCAGTACATGAGCAATTTCAGCGTCGAGGTTCGATCGGACGAACCCTTTGAAAAAGCGCTGCGGCGCTTTACGTCCAAAACCCGCAAAGCCGGCTTGTTGCGCGACTTGAAGAAGCGGCGTTTTTATACTAAACCCTCGGTCCAGAAGAAGATCAACCGCCAAAAGAGCATCCGCCGACAGCAGAAGGCCATTCGCATGGCCGAGGTTGGCTTCGTCCGCGGCGCACGCGGGGCCGGTGGACGCGGGGCCGCCGGTGGACGCGGGACTGGTGGACGCGGGACTGGTGGACGCAACCCGCGCTAGGTTTTTTATTAGCTAGCCGACTCTGTTGGTCGGAGTCCTTAAGGCCTGCTTGGAACGCTCAGATCAACGAAATTAGCAATCGAAGGGAGGTAACCTTCATCATGTCCGAACGTCAAAGTGGATCCGTCAAGTGGTTCGATAGTTCCAAGGGGTTTGGTTTTATTCAGCGCGAAGGACAAGACGACGTCTTCGTCCATTACAGCGCGATTCGCGGCGATGGGTTCCGCTCCTTAGAAGAAGGTCAGCGGGTAGAATTCGAAACGGTCGCTAGCCCCAAGGGCCTCCAAGCCCGAGACGTGATCGTCATCGGCGCGGCCCCCGAAACCGAAACTCCGCAATAATCCCTCCAGACAAACACGAAAAGCGCAGGCCCTTGAGGTTCTGCGCTTTTTTTGTGCCAACCCAGCCTAGAGAGTCTGGAAAAACTCCACGACTTCGCCGTTGGGGCCTTTGAAAAAGGCAATCGTCACGTTCAGCCTGTCCAATGTCAGGTCCTTGGGTTCGACCGTGATCTCGCATCCGGCCGCTCGCACTCGCTCAGTGGCGGCGCGCACGTCTGTAACCGCCAAGGCAAAATGCGTCACCGGATCGTTGGGGCTTTCGGCCTCAGGTGCGGGCGACTCAGCCGTGGGGGCGAAGAGTTCAAGGTGGCTTCCGTCGCCTGCGTCTAAGAGCGCGATCTTGCGCTCAGGAGAGCCAAATTCGGCGACCACCTCCATCCCCAGCACATCTCGGTAAAAGCTCAGCGACGTTTCCCAATCGCGCGTCTGCACGGCTACGTGATGCATTCCACAACCGGCGATTACAGCGTTTTTGTCTCCTATGGGCATTGACGTTCTTCCTTTCCTTGCTTTGAGACCACTAAGCGCGCGAAACGCGCGATCGTCTCCTCCAAGTCAAATCCGTACACGGCCTTATTTCCCGCGACTACCTGCCCGACCACGTCTGCTGGCAGCGCATTGTCGCAGCAACAAGCCCCTATCAGCGCCCCGGTAATCCCAGCATAGCAGTCGATATCCGCGTAGCGGCTCCAGTGCCCCTCCTCGTCGAGATCGCCTTGGTTGGCCGCTACTTGTAGCGCGAGGGACGGGTCGTCGGGATGGGACAAGAGTGCGGCAAAGGCAATGGCCAACGCCCGGAAGGGATCGAAGACGCTGAAATGGCGCAATTCCCACGAAAGGAACTCGGCCAATTCCTCGGCTTTTTTGCCGGCGGCTCTCGCCAGTAGCGGCGGCAACTTCTGCCGGATGAAAGCGTCCCCGAAATACCCTCCCAAGCACAGGGGATCCAGCGCCAATACGGCATCGACCAAAGCCGGCGGCGACATATCGGCTAATGCCGCCCCTTGCGCCGCCGCCAAAAGTGCGGTGGCCTCGCGGGCGTAGCCGACTGCAAAAAAATCCGCCTCATAAGCCGCGCGATAGGCTCCTGCGGGATCGCTGGGAAAGAGCAAACCCGCCGATGGCAGCACCAACAGCCCAGCTAATGTCGGATAGTTAAGCCCGATACTCCGCGTGGCGAGCACCGCGGGCGGCACTCCCGGGTAACGCGGCGACTCCTCCCCCAGACAACCGCGGCTAACCCCCTCCCACACCTCAAACTGCTCGCGTGCTAATTTGGCATTGCTGGGAAAGAAATCCCCGGGCCGCTCATACACATCCAACAATCGCCGCGCCACTTCCCGATCCCCCGGCATCCTCCCCAATTCGACGGCCAGTTCCATAAAGAGATAATTGTAGCGCACATCGTCGGTACCCGTGCCCGCTGGGGCTTCGTTCACCCACATCCCATGCGGCCCCTTTTTCCCGGTGAATGGATGAAGCCGTGCCAGCCACTTCTTCCCCGTGCGCTTTTCAACGGCGTCTGGCGGCGCGAATTCAAACGGGGCACCAAGCGCGTCTCCCCAAGCCTGAGCCAGCACCGAGCCGCGGATGCGCGATTGCAGCGTCGGTTTCATTTCACCCATCGGGGCCGACGTTTAGAGCAGATAAAAGAGGATGTAAGCCGCTATCCCAGTGCCGACTAAGGCACCGCCGTAGCAGAAGTAGTGAATGGGAAGGATCAACTTCCGCACCCCGAACTCGTGGAGCATGAAGCGGATGCGGTGCGCCGCGTGGTAGAGCGGTAGGACGGCCACGACGAAAAATAACACTTTGACCAGCGGGTAGCTGAGCAACTTGCTCATGGCTTCGTATCGGCTCACTTCCGCGCCGACTGAGCCAAGCGGCTCGGCCAGCCCGACGAAGTAGATCAACACGGGGATCAACATGGCGGCTACCACGCCGCCAGCGGAAAACAGGCCCCACCAGAAAGGTTCGGTTTTGTCTTGTTTGTAGTTCATGGCTATAGCGCGTACAGGAAAATGTAGCCAACGGCCGCCGACACGAGGAAAAACCCGACGAAGGCACCAGCCGTCACCAACTTGGGCGGCACGGTAAACGCGCCCATCCGCACGACCTGGATCCGGCCCATTAGCCCCAGCCAAGTGATCGTGTGATAGAGCGCAAAGACAAACGCAACCACGTAAAAGACCACAAACCCCGGTGCCGTCAGTGCGGAGCGGCAAGCCGCATACGCTTCCGGTCCCTTGGCCAGTTCAGAGAGCTGGTAGAGGAAGAGAAGGACGAAGACAGCGACGAAGACGCTGCTCAATTCGCGCATCATAAACAGGAAGTAATTGCGGCTCTTCAGCCACCAAGTCGGCGATAGCTTTGGCTTGTAGGTTTCGTACGACTGGCTCATTTGTTCCCCCAAGGCATGAGAAAGGACTTGAACCAATTGGTCGTGGTGTCGAGCTTGGTGCGCTGGATGGCGGCGGCCGGGTCCACGTCCTTGGGACAGACCACCGAGCACTCCCCGATAAAGGTGCATTCCCAGATGCCCTCACTGCTAGCGGCTACGACCGTGCGCTGGGCATAGCCCTCGTCGCGCGAGTCGAGGTTGTAGCGGTAGGACAGCGCGAGGGCCGCGGGGCCGACGAAGACGTCTTCCAGCCCATAGACGGGACAAGCCGCGTAGCACAGCAGGCAGTTGATACACTGGCTGAACTGCTTGAACTCCTTTAGCTCTGCGGGCGATTGCAAGTACTCGCCTTCGGCAATCGGCTTTTCTTCCTCCCGAATGATCCACGGCTGGACCGCCTTGAGCTTGTCCATGAAATCGTCTATATCGACGACCAAGTCGCGGATGATCGGGAAGTGGGCGAGGGGCTGGACCACCAGTTCATTCGGGTAGTAGTCCTTAAGGAAGGCCGCGCAGGTCAACTTGGGCTCGCCATTGACCATCATGCCGCAAGAGCCGCACACGCCCATGCGGCACGACCAGCGGTACGAGAGAGTGCCGTCAATGTGGTCTTTGATGTAGTTGAGCGCGTCGAGGACGACCCAGTCCTCCTGATAGGGAACCTCGTAAACCTGCTCGGTGGGTGCGTCCTCCTGCTCGGGTCGGAAGCGGGTAACCCGGATGCCAATGGTCTTGTCGCTCATAGCTCCTCGTCAATCAGTAGGTGCGCTCTTGGGGCTGCCAGCGGGTGATGACGACGTCTTGATATTCGATGCGCGGCGCGTCCTCGGTGCGATACGCCAAGGAGTGGCAGAGGAAGTTTTCGTCGTCGCGCTCCTCGTAGTCCATGCGCGAATGCGAGCCGCGCGACTCCCGGCGCAAAAGTGCCGAATGAGCCACGGTCTCGGCCACGTCGAGCAGCGAGCCCAGTTCCAAAGCAGCAGTCAGCTCGGTGTTGAAGACCGACGAACTATCGTCAACCTGGACGCGAGTATAGCGCTCCTTGAGCTTGGGTAGCTCGGCGCAGGTTGCTTCTAGGCTCTCCTGTTCGCGGTAGATGCCGGCCCCTTGCTCCATCGTCTTCTGCAGATCCGTGCGAATGTCGGCAATGCGCTCGCTACCTTCGTTTTTGAAAAACGCCTGTTCAATCCGCTGCCACTCGTCGGCAGCCATCTTCTCCAAGCTATCGTACGATGGTGAATTGACCTCGGCGGCGTACTCGGCGGCATACTGGCCGGCCCGCGCACCAAAGACCAAAAGCTCGGACAGCGAGTTGGAGCCGAGGCGATTGGCTCCGTTGATGGTGACACAGGCCGTTTCCCCGGCCGCGTACAAGCCCGGAATCGGCGTCGCCGTAGTAATGTCGGTGTGAATGCCGCCCATCATGTAGTGGACCACCGGGCGCACGGGCACCGGCTCGTACACGGGATCAATGCCCACGTAGTTTTTGGTCAGCTCGCGCACGAAGGGAATGCGCTCGTCGATTTTCTTTTCGCCCAAGTGCCGCAAATCGAGATGGACGTACGTGCCGTACGGGCCGGAAAAGACCCGACCGGCTCGCTCCTCGTGGACGAACGCCCGCGAAACCATGTCTCGCGGACCTAATTCCATCTTATCGGGCAGGTATTCGCTCAGGTAGCGGTCGCCCTTGTTGTTGATCAGGTAGCCGCCCTCGCCGCGCGATGCCTCAGTCATCAAGATGCCCGTGCCCGGTAGCCCGGTGGGATGGTACTGGACAAATTCCATGTCCTTGAGTGGGCAGCCCGCTTGGTAGGCCATGGACATGCCATCGCCGGTCTTGATGGCGGCATTGGTCGTAAAGGGAAAAATGCGCCCGCCACCGCCCGTGCAGATGATCACGGCCTTGGCCGGAATCGCCTGCATGGCACCGGAGCGCACGTTGATTGCTGCCACGCCGCAGGCCGCGCCGTTGTCGTCGAGCAGCAGCCGAGTCCCAAACCACTCGTCGTAGCGATGGATGCGATCGTATTTGAGCGAGGTCTGGAACAGGGCGTGCAGCATGTGGAAGCCGGTCTTGTCGGCCGCGTACAGGGTGCGCTTGACCGACATGCCGCCGAAAGCGCGCACGCTGATCCGACCGTCGTCGTCGCGGCTCCAAGGGCAGCCCCAATGCTCCAATTGAATCAACTCGTCGCGGGCCTCCTCGACGAAGACCTCTACTACGTCTTGATCGGCGAGGAAGTCGCTGCCCTTGATGGTGTCGAAGGCATGGGAGTCAAAGCTGTCGTCGTCGCGTATCACCGCTGCGGAGCCGCCCTCGGCTGACACCGTGTGGCTGCGCATCGGATACACTTTGGACACTAGGCCGACGCTGAGGTTCGGATCGAGCTCGACGGCGGCAATCGCCGCCCGCAGACCCGCACCACCGCCGCCTACGATCAGTATGTCATGTTCAGGTACATTCACGGGAAAATCTGCTTAGATAAATGGTGTGTTGCGAAGGACAAAAAAAATTAAATCATATCGCCGATGGGAGCAACAGCCCAAGCACGGCGAGATTACGCCGGGGCATGCAGTGCCCGTAGCCGGGCCACTTCGCGCTGGGTGGCGCGCCAAGTCGGGCCGGATTCGTGGCGCAGGGCATAGCCGAGTGGCGTGAGTTCCTCGACTTCGGGGAAGAAGTGGTTCTGCCTCTTGTGAATGCAGTCCATCACCTTGTCGTCAGCCGCCGGGTTGCGCTGGATGTGTGCTCTAACCGTCAAGTCTGCTCCTTGGTCCAACAGGTACTCGAAGGTCTCCCAGCCCGTTCCTTGGTTAGCACCAATGGCGTGGAAGAGGGGCGTCTGGCCGCCCACGCCGTTGCGGCCAATCTCGGCGCGGGCATCCAAATCGGTACCGCGCCTCAGCAGCAAGTTCACGGCATCCAGCTCGTGATATTCGACCGCCACGTGCAGGAGGGTGACACCCCGCAGCGTGAGATGGTCGCCATAGTCGAGCCAGAAGCGCGCTTCGACTAAGTCTGGGCAGCGATCGAGGCGCTGCTCCAGTTGGTCGAGACGGCCTCGGTGAATATCCATCGTCGGCCCGTCCTCAAAGGTAGCTCCCGCTTCGACGAGCGCTTCGACGCAGGTGTGCAGGTGAGCGGGGGGCGAGCGGTGATACGTCTGCAAAAGCCCGTAGAGGACGCGGCAGTCCCAGCCTTCGTTGTGCGCGTCGTCGGGATGGACGCCCAGCTTTAGCAGGCGCTGCATGTGGTCTAAATCATGATTTTCACAGCACCCAAAGAGCGCTTCGTTCAATTCGCGCAGATCGGCACCGAATTCGACTAACAGGTGCATGACCTCCAAGCTAGCGGCGATGCGGTCGGCGTATTGCAGGAGGGTATAGCTCTGTCCGTTCGCGCATTCGACGCACTGATGCACCAAGTGCGGGTGCTGGCGCAACCGGGTCGCCAAGGCGTCTAAATCGGGCTCGTCGAGGGCCTTTTGCAAATCCGTGCTATCCATATCCGTACTTTCTAACGGCGTCTTCGTCAAAGCCCATAAAGTGCGCTAGCTCGTGTACCAAGGTGGTTTCCACCTCTCGCGCCAGCTCGCCCTGATCGGGGAAGTCCTCCTCCAAAGGTCCCTGATAGAGCGCGATTACCGGCGGCAGGTCGCCGCTGTCTTCAAGGCGGCGCTCGGGTAGGGGAATGCCAGAGAAAAGCCCGTAGAGCACTTCTTCTGGATCGCCGGTTATCTCCTCGACCATCTCTGGGTCGGGCCAGTCCTCGACGACGATGGCTAGATTGTCCAGCGCTTGGCGAAACTCCTCCGGCAGGCGCTCGAGGGCCTTTTCCACTAGCTGTTCAAACGCACGGCGGCGCATGGCTGGTTGCGCGGAAGTAATCAATGTGACGGCCCTACTCGTCGGCGTCGAGGAGGGACTGGAATGCCTCCAGACTTTCTACTTGGATCGCCGCCCGATGCAACTGCTTGAGACGCTGCAAATCCTCAATGCTCCGTATGCGAGCGGCCAACGGATCCGTCGCGCCGAGCGCAAAGCGAATCTCCAGCACGTCGAGCAGATCTTCAATGGCGCGTTCTCGGCCTCCTTGCTCAATGCCTTGCTCAATGCCTTGCTCAATGCCTTGCTCAATGCCTTGCTCAATGCCTTGTTGGGTCAGGTATTGGGCAACGGGTGATTCGCGAATAATGTCCATTAGGCCCTCCTTGAAGAAAATGGCAGAAACGGTTTCTCGCGCATACACTAATCCGCTCAGCAGCGACATGCCGGCGAGACAATCGGCTTTCGTCGCCCGGTCCAGCGGCTGCGCCTGCACCTCGCGCACACACGTCTGTAGCCAATCGGCTGGCGGCCCGGTCGGCCGCATCAACGGTACAAACGGCCGCAGTCCCACCGGCCCCAACTTGAGGATGCGATGGCCGTCCAACTCGCTCAGCCGGATCACCTGGTACTCTATCAAGATGCGATGGCCGGGACGATCCTGTAAATAATGGCCCGGATCGCGCCGACCGGCCCCCGGCCGCAAGTAGATGACGCTGGAAACCACCGGCAGGCCGTATTGCTCAACGGCTCGCCCGATATAGCCGACCATCCGCCGCGCCATCGGCGGCTGCGTACTATCGATGGTTTGAAACTCGGTATGGACGAGGACCTCGTCGCCGCCCAACCGAACCCGCAGCAAACTGTCGGTCTGCCTCGCCTCGACGGTGAGTTGCTCCGGGTCAATCACTTCTACTACCTCGACGTCGTCGCGCCCGAGAGCAAAGCGGGCGAAATCGTCGGGGTAGTGCTGCATCAAATACTTGGAAACAATATCAAAGTCGGCCATACCCTACCAACGTTCCACGATACGTACAGGGATGTCAAGGTAGCGCACCAACACAAAGGCCGCTGGGGTTGGAATCCAGCGGCCTTTGGAATTAGGAACGGATGGTACGCAGCCTTAGTTGTTATAAGTCCTCGACGACGATGGCTAGGTTGTCCAGCGCTTGGCGAAACTCCTCCGGCAGGCGCTGGAGGGCCTTTTCCACCAGCTTCTCAAACGCACGGCGGTGCACGACAACGCTACCAATCCGCGACGCTGCCGTCGTTTTCGTAGTAGAGTTCGCCGCCCAGTTCCTCTGTGTAGTCCATCGTCTTTTCCACCTCGGACTCGATCAAATCAAACCCCAACCCCGGCTTGGTCGGCAATTCGACGTGGCCGTCAATCACCTGCCACGGCTCAACGAGCAGCCCCTCGCCCAACCCCACGTCAATCTGCTCCTGCACTAAGAAATTGGGCACTACCGCATCGACCTGCATACAGGAAGAAAAAGCCACTGGGCCGATGGCGCAGTGCGGCATGATGTGGATGTAATAGACCTCGGCCATATTGGCGATCTTTTTCAGCTCGGTGATCCCACCCGCGTGCGAGCCGTCGGGTTGGATGTAGGAGACGGCCTGCTTTTCAAAAATCTCGCGGAACTCCCAGCGCGAGAGCAGGCGCTCGCCCGTGGCAATGGGGAACGACACATGGTCGGAAACCTCCTTCAGCGCATCGACATTCTCCTGCGGAATCGGCTCTTCGACGAACATCGGCCGCATCCCCGCAAGCTGGCCACACACCTCAATCGCCAGCCCCGGCGTCATCTTGCCGTGAAAGTCAAAGCACAGCTCTACCTCGTCGCCGACCCATTCGCGCATGGTGTAGGCGTCTTTGACGAACGCGTCGATCCGCGCCGGTGGCTCGTGGGCACGCCATGTGCCCCCCGGCCCCGTCTTAAAGGCCGTGTAGCCTTTGGCCAGCAGCATATCGAGCCGCGCCCGCGCCGCGGCTAGTGCCTCGTCGGTCTGGCCGTGGACGCCCCAGTGCGCGTACACGCGAATCCGGTCGCGCACCGCACCGCCCAAGAGCATATAGGCAGGGACATTGTAGTGCTTGCCGGCAATGTCCCACAGCGCCTGATCGATGCCCGACAGCGCACTCATCAGCACATTGCCGCCGCGGAAGAAGGCCGAGCGATAGACGTGCTGCCAGTGGTGCTCAATGCGGAGCGGGTCCTTGCCGACGAAGTACTCGGCCAACTCTTCCACCGCCGCCCAAGTGCTCTTGGGTTTGCCCTCCAGCGTGGTTTCTCCCCAGCCAACTATCCCATTGTCCGTAGTAATTTTGACCAAGCGCATGCGCTGACGCGGGAAAAACTGTTCGATCTTGGCAATCTTCACTGTCTAGTCCTTTCGCTAAAAAGCCGTCTGAAAATTCTTAGCGGTCAGTGGCAATGGCTGAAGACCAGTCTCGACCCGCCCTTGGGACTGACCACTAACCACTGACCACTGGCCACTGTCTAGTGGGCCTCGCGTGTTACAATGGCACTCGACTTGCCGACCAAGAAGTCGAAGTCAACTCCTGTGTCGGCCTGCATCACGTGGTCGATATAGAGGCTGACGTAGCCCCGGGTATCGTGGGGTGCGGGGGGCTGCCAAGCGGCACGGCGACGCGCCAGTTCCTCGTCCGACACATCTAGATGCAGCCGCCGACCCGCCACGTCGAGCTCGATCATATCGCCGTCGCGCACCAGCGCCAGCGAGCCGCCAATGGCCGCTTCAGGGGCCACGTGCAGGATCACCGTGCCGTAGGCCGTGCCGCTCATGCGGCCATCGGAAATGCGCACCATGTCCCGCACGCCCTTTTCCAGCAGCTTCTTGGGCAAACCCATATTGCCGACCTCGGCCATGCCGGGATAGCCAACCGGCCCGACATTTTGCAGCACCAATACGCTCGACTCATCCACATCCAAATCGGGGCTATCGATCCGTTCGTGATAGTCCTCAATCGTCTCGAACACCACCGCGCGGCCGCGGTGCTGCATGAGCTCGGGCGAGGCAGCCGACGGCTTGATGATCGCTCCGTCCACGCAAACATTGCCCCGCAGCACGGCCAAACCCGCGGCCTCGATCAGCGGCGCGTCCAGCGGCGCGATCACATCGCGATTGTAACAGACCGCCCCGGCGACATTCTCGCCGAGCGACTTACCCGTCGCCGTCAAAGCACCTAGATCTAGGGAATCCTGCAACTCTTGGATCACCACCGGCAAGCCACCGGCGTAGTAGAAATCCTCCATCAAATACTTGCCCGCGGGCATCAAATTGACCAATAGCGGCAGCTCGCTGCCGAGGCGGTCGAAATCGTCCAAGGACAACTCGACGCCGACGCGCCCGGCGAGGGCCAGCAAGTGGACGACGCAGTTGGTCGAACCGCCGATGGCCGCGTTGACCTTGATGGCATTCTCAAAGGCCGCGCGCCCGAGGATATGGGACATCTTGAGATCTTCGCGCACCATCTCGACGATGCGCGACCCCGCCAGATGCGCCAGCACCTTGCGCCGCGAGTCCGGGGCCGGGATCGCCGCGCCGCCGGGCAGGGTCATGCCGAGCGCCTCAACCATACAGGCCATCGTCGATGCCGTGCCCATCGTCATGCAGTGCCCATCCGAGCGCGTCATGCCGTCCTCGGCCAGCCCGAACTCCTCGCGCGTCATCTTCCCAGCGCGAAAGTCTTCGCTGAACTTCCACACGTCCGTTCCCGAACCAATATCGCTGCCGCGGTACTTGCCGTTGAGCATGGGACCGCCGGGCACGACAATCGTCGGCAAATCGACGCTGGCCGCCCCCATCAAGCACGCTGGCGTAGTCTTGTCGCATCCGGTCAGCAGCACCACGCCGTCAACTGGGTTAGCGCGAATGCACTCCTCCACATCCATGCTCGCCAAGTTGCGGAAGAGCATGGTAGTAGGGCGCATGATAGGCTCGCCCAGCGAGGTGACCGGAAATTCTACGGGCAACCCCCCGGCTTCGTACACGCCGCGCTTGACGGCTTCGGCCAAGTCACGGAAGTGGATATTGCACGGCGTCAGCTCAGACCACGTATTGCAGATGCCGATAACCGGGCGGCCGTCGAATTCGTGCTCGGGCAGGCCGCGCTTCATCCAACTGCGGTGAATGAAGCCGCCTTTGTCCTCGCGTCCAAACCAGTCGGCGCTCCTCAGTTTCCCACGATCTGCTGCCATTAATACTCCTTTGATTTTATTTTTGTCCTAGCGGTGGAGCAATCAATCTAGGCGATCTCTTGGCTCCCGCAATATATTAGTAGGGGGCGGTTTGCAAACCGCCCCCTACGCACCGCTTGCGATTACTGGGCAACATGGTACGTCCGATGAAAACCCACCTCTGAAAGACGATATGAATCTCAATCGCATTGCCGTCATTGGGGCCGGCACTATGGGGAGCGGCATTGCCCAAGTCTTGGCCCAAGCCAGCAGAGAAGTCCTGCTCTACGACGCAGACCCCTGCGCCCGCGACCAGGGATTGGCCAGCATCGCCGCACGCCTGCGCCAACAAGCCGCCAAAGGTCGATTAGAACCGGCCGCCAGCGAAGCGGCCATCGCTGCGCTGCGGGGCATCGATCAACTCGCCGACATTGGCACCGCTGACATGGTCGTCGAAGCCGTACCAGAACGCCTAGACCTCAAGCTCTCGGTATTCGCCCAACTTGGACAATGTGCCGGGCCAGCGGCCATCCTCGCCAGCAACACTTCGGGCCTAGATATCGACGCGCTCGCCGCTGCGTCCGAGCGGCCGGACAAGGTAATCGGCATGCACTTCTTCAACCCGCCCCCGGCCATGCCCCTAGTTGAAATAGTGCGTGCAACCGAGACCTCGGACGAGACCTTTGTCGCGGTCATGGACTTGGCCCAAGACCTAGGCAAGACGCCCGTCGCGGTCGCCAACAGCCCCGGTTTTGCAGTCAACCGCATCCTCTTCCCCATGATCAATGAGGCCATCTACGCCCTCGCCGAAGGCGTGGCCAGCGCCGAAGACATCGACCGGGTGATGGTGCTGGGAGCGAGCCATCCCATCGGGCCGCTGGCCTTGGCCGACTACGTCGGACTCGACGTGACCTTGGACATCCTCGAATCGTTTGCGCAGCGCATAGACAGCGCCAAATATCGTCCCTGCCCCCTGCTGCGCGAGATGGTCGCGCAGGGCGCGTTGGGCCGCAAGACGGGGCGGGGCTTTTTCTCCTACCCGCGATAACGGGCCGCCGATGCTGCACTTCCTTATCCTCTTGTGCCTCCTCGCCACCTGTAGCTGCTCAATCCGCTCGGCCCCGCGTTATACGGCCGACTCCACATTGGCGCGCGAATCTGAAGAGCGTCGCCGCCTCGCTCGCGTCGTCGAAGGCTATCTCGGCATACCCTACAAGTGGGGCGGCATCACCCGCGCTGGTATGGACTGCTCGGCCTTTGTGCGGACCATTTTCCGCAAGACTTATGGCATCGAACTGCCGCGCACTGTCAAGCAGATGTACGGCCTCAATCTCACCATCGTCCAACGACAGGACCTCAAATCAGGTGATTTGGTCTTCTTCAGGGATACCTTTTACGGGCCGGGCGTCTCCCACATCGGGATTTACCTCGGTAAGAAGCGCTTCGCCCATGTGGGCGTGAGCACCGGCGGCACCATTACCTCGCTCGACCACCCTTATTTTTACCGCCGCTATGTCGGCGCTCGGCGCGTCGAGCGCTGAGCAGCTATCTGAACGCAGATGAGACAGAGGCGGGAGAAGGTTGCTTGGGCGCACTCGGAATGTTCAGATGCCCGCTAAGGTGCAGATCTGCCTACTTCTTTTGGCCGGCGTCATAGAGGCCTGTTGCTGCTACTTGGTCTTCCTCGGCGATCTCCAACGCCAAATACCGCAGATGTGGGCCGGTGTCTTTTCCGCTTTTTGCTGCTACGCACTCGCCGCGTACCTCGTCCTGCGACGAGATGCGCTTCCCGGACGACTGCACCTCATCCTAGGAGCCGCCCTCGTCTTCCGCCTGACGCTGTGGTGGAGCCCGGCGACACTTTCGGACGACATTTTTCGCTACGTCTGGGATGGCCGCGTCCAGCTAGCCGGCATCAACCCGTATCTCTATGCACCCTCGGCTCCGCAGGTGGCGCACCTGCGCGACGCGCTCTATCACAGCGTCAACCACGCTGACATTCCCACGATCTACCCGCCGCTGGCGCAGCTTTTCTTTCGCGCGATTTGCGCGCTCAGCGCGACGCCAGCCGCGTTCAAATTGGCCCTGCTGCTGTGCGATTGGGGCCTCTGCCTGCTGTTGGCACATAGCCTCGTCCGGCGCGGCCAAGACCCGCGCCGCGTCGTGCTCTACGCCTGGAATCCCCTACCCTTAATAGAAGTCGCCGGCAGCGGCCACATCGACGCGCTAGGCGTCCTGATCCTCTTCACGGCTCTGTACGCTCTCCACAGCCAGCGCTGGACCGCAGCCGTCTGCGCTTTCGCCGGGGCCTTTCTCGTCAAACTAGTGCCCCTCGCGCTGTTGCCCACTTTTTGGCGTCGCCCTCGCACCGATTGGTTCAATTTCCGCAAGCGAAGCGTCCTGCTCCTGTTTCCAGTGCTGGGGCTGTTGGCCTGTTGGCCCTTTGCCGACGCCGGGGAAAAACTCGCGACGGGCCTTGTGACCTACGTGCAACACTGGCACTTCAACGCGGCGGCCTACTCGCTCTTTCACTTTGTCTTACAGCCGTGGGACGGCCACGCCTCGGCACACGCTCGCTGGCTCTGCACGGCCCTTTTCGCATTGGTAGCCCTCGGCGTCCAACTCCACTACCGCGATCCCTACCGTGCTGCCTTCGCAACTCTCGGTGCTTACGTCTTGCTCTCGCCGACCGTGCATCCCTGGTACTTGCTTTGGGTCCTTCCGTTCCTCGCCTTTTTCCCCAGCCCTGCTTGGATGCTCCTCAGCGGCTCAATCTTCCTCGCTTACGAGGTGCAAATCGGCTATGGCAGCGAAGGGGTGTGGCGCGAAAAGCCGTGGGTTTTGTGGGCGCAATACGCGCCTTTTTACTTGCTCCTCGGCATCACGGCTTACTACAGGTACCTCATGGGTGGACCGGGCCGCCGCGACCACGCAAAGGGCAGGTGCATCAAAGCGAAAACAGCGAGAAAGATGGCGGAGACGGCCACTAAGAAGAGCCAGTGCGGATAGGCGTGGATAAAGGCGAGCTGTTTCGGGGCCGAGAGCGTAAAAAAATAATTAGTGCCGAGATACAGGTTGAGCGGAGTAATGACCAGGGCGTAAAAGTGGACGGCGATATAGCTGCGCAAGATCGCCCGTGCTGGCGGGCGGTAGCAGCACCCAAAGGTGAAATAGAACCCCGCGCCGACCAAGGCGACATGGGTCAGGAAATAGCGGATCTCGGCGATGAGGCGGATCGACCCGGTCTCCGAGATCGCCGGGAAACACACCGCTAGCAGAGCACCGACCACCCCCGCGTAATACGCCAGCTCGGACCACAGCCTGCCACCGGTTGCCAGCCCGGCGAACAGGACGAATACCGACAGGTCGCACAGGTGCAGGGGTAGATTGTCGGCGAGGGGGATGCCAACGGCGAAGTGTCGATAGGCGAACCAGCCGAGTTCGTTGATCAGCACCAAGGCGAACAGCGCACGCCGGAAGGCCGGATGGGCTCGCCCATCCGGCGGCCACCGCCTCATATTGGCGCAGCCTACAGCAAAGAGCGCGGCCACCCCGATCCAGAACAGATGGCGCGCTGAAAATAGCTCCATGCTCAGAAAACCTGTGAAAAGGTGATGTAGATTGCCCGGCGGCCACCCGAGGTGCCGTAATCGGCCCGCACGATCGTGCTCTGCCAGTGGCAACGCAGCCCCAAGCCACCACCGCGGCGCCATCCGTCGCTCATCGGCAGCGCATCGCGGGCGAAGATCTGCCCGATGTCGCCGAAGGCCACTAGCCCCAGATACAGGTGCTGCTGACGCCATACCGGCAAGCCGCGCCAGCGCAGTTCGCCGTTGAACACGATCCGCGCCTCGCCCCGATCCCTAGCGCTGGCCAAGCCGCGCACCGTGCCGCTGCCCCCCATGTCCAGTTCCTCGTAGAAGGGTAAATCTCCGAAGGTCCAGTTGACGCGCAGGCGATTGGCGGCCACCAGCCCGTACCCCAAGGCATGGAAGTGTCGATGGTCGAAACTAAGCGTCGCCCCGCGGTAATCTCCACCGCCGCCAACTCCGAAGTCCACCAGCAACTCCTCCAGCACGCCCGAGGTCGCGTTGTTGTAGTTGTCGCGCGTGTCGTAGCGCAGTGAACCGACCAACTGGGCGAACGCACCTCCGTCCGCGCCAAGGGGGTCGAGCGAGGAAAGGATGCTCTCGGCGGCGTTCGGCTCAATATCTTTGTGGCTCAAACGCCCCCCGATGCGCAGACGCCAAGGGAAGCGCAGAGTGCGGATCCACTTGACCTTGAACTCCGGGAAGGCTTGCCGGAACGTCCTCTGTTCCCGCGAATATCTGGAGATATCCTCGTCGCTGAGGCCGCCGTAGTAATTGGCGAAATCCTCCTTCTCGTAAACCAGTTCGACCTCGAGCCGCTGGCCGGGCCGGAATTCGGGCGTATCGACGAGCACGCGGTGTACCCACTTGCCCTTGGTTGTGATAAATACTTGGGTGCTGTATTTGCGGCGATAGGGTACGCTTTGACCGTCGTATTCGAAGAGATTGGCCCGTAGCCCGTAGCCGGTGCCGTCGTCCGAGCTGAAATTCAACAGCGGCACCGCGGTCGGGCGCCAGCCGACGGTCTCGTGGACCTGCCGGGCACCGCTCGGACACGCCCCCGCGAACGCCAAAATCGCCGCAATGTTAAGGACCCGATTCAGCATAGATCGACCTCATCGAAGTAGTTTATGCGCTATGCAGTAGTCCGCATTGCCTGTATTAAGATGGTCAATCAGCAAATGGAGTGCTACCGATCCGCGCAGCTTGTATTGGCCCTCCAATGGACAGTGATAAGATAAAAGGAACGAATCGCCTCCCTGCCATGTCTATACTATAAAGCTCCGCCATTTTATGCGGTAAAAGGAATGAATCGTCCTTTTTGCTGTCTATACTTATAACCAAGCCCTGCCACAACACGCCTTTTTACCTATTTATAGGACATCGAACTAGCTCGTCGTCAGCAGGGAACAGATGGATCGCGGAGGCAGCAGTGTGAAAAATAGTTCAAAGTGCTTCTGTTTGTTATATTCCTAACTTACGACAACGGCGCAAGGCGTTAATGGCCGCGCGCCTAGAAAAATTGCGCGTGAATTACTCTGTGAAAAATTCCTTACGCCTCGTGGTCTTTGGCTTGGGGGCGCTGTGTCTGCACGGCTGCCTGGAACTGGTGCGCCGGCCAGCGGCGGGCGAACCCATCGGCTACGAGTACGCCCCAGCCGCCGACACCACAGCCACGAGCGCAGCTACCATCCAACCCGCGCCGGTGCTAGTTGTCATAGATCGCCCCAAGCGCTCGCGCCAGCAGTTGCAAAACATCGAGCAGGTCAACAAATACGCACTCTGGTGCATTGAAAACGCCATGTGGAACGAGGCCCAATCGCACATGGAACGCGCCCTAGCGCAAGATAGCTTGTCGGCCAGCTTGCACAACAACTTGGGGGTCATCTACGAGCGGCTCGGCATGACCGACAAAGCCGCTCAATTCTACGAGCGGGCGCGGGCCCTCAACCCCACCCGCGAAGTCTATGCCGCCAATTTGCGCCACCTGCAACAATACCAGCAGGCCAGCCTCGACTCTACAGACTCACTTGATATATTCAAAATAGACGATGGTCGGCCGCCGCGGACCAGACGCCCGGACTATTCACCTGCATCCAAGGGAGAGTGAACGTGCAGGCTATAACGAGATTTCGCAGCCTCGCCTGCGCCGCCCTGCTCGTTTGGGGCACCGCAGACCTCGGCGCCCAAGACATTCTCACCTTGCAGTTGCAGCAAGGATTTGGGAAAAACAAGGTCCGCTACCGAGACTTCCAGTGGGAAATCCTCGAAAGCGAGCACATAGAGCTTCACTTTGAGTCTGAATTCCAGAATCTGGCTGTGCGGGCGATCGAGTACCTTGAAGAAGGCTACGATCACATCAGCCAAATTTTGCACCACGAGCTTTCGCATCGGCCGCCGGTCGTCATCTATCAGTCGCACTACCAGTTCCAGCAGACCAATATCTTCCCCGACTTTCTGCCGCCTGGCGTCGCTGGCTTTGCCGAGCCGCTGCGCTTTCGCATGGTCGTCCCCTTTGCCGGCGATCTCGACGAGTTCCGCAATGTCCTCGTCCACGAGCTGACCCACATTTTCCAGTACGATATCGTTCACAAAGGACCCATTCGCCGCATCACCAGCCCGATCGCCCAGCCGCCCACTTGGCTCATGGAGGGCATGGCCGAATACACCACTCCGGGCCGCAATACCATCGATGAAATGGTCCTCCGCGACGCCGTACTCACCGACGGCCTCATCCCCATTGAAACCATGAATCAGGCTTGGGGCCAAGGCAACGTATTCCTCGCATACAAGCAAAGCCACGCGCTCATGGAATACATTGCCCAGCAGTACGGCCCCGAAAAAATCAGCCGCATCCTCCGCCTGTGGGACAGCCAGCACGACACCGACAAGCTCATGGATCGCCTGATCGGCATAGACTTAAAAACCCTCGACGAGCGCTGGTCGGCCCAGATGCGCAAAGCCTACTGGCCCCTCTTGCAGACGCGCGACTACACCTCTGAATTCGCCGAGAAAATAGGCGACGACGAGAATATTCGCAGCTTCTCCAGCCCCTGCTGGTCGCTCAGCGGCGACATGCTCGCCGTCCATTCCTCAGACGGAATCGAACAGCACGTGGACATCATCCGCCTGCGCGATGCCTCGCTCGTCGAGCGCGTCACCGAGAGCATGCGCGCCGCCGCCTACGATCACCTCAGCATCGGCAGCGGCACCGTGGCTTGGGCACAGGATGGCCAGACCATCGCCTTCGTCGCCAAAGAAGGTCCCCGCGACCGCATCATGCTGTGGAACCTCTACGACAAGAAGCTCGTGCAGACCCTGACCATGCCCGATTTAGATCTCGTCGAGAGCCTAACTTGGTCCCCCGACAGCCGCCACCTAGCCTTTATCGGCACGGGGCAGGGCCAGAGCGATCTCTACATCACGGATGTGCAGACCGGCGAGCGGCGTCAGCTCACGGGCACGCCCGAGCGCGAAGATTATCCAAATTGGTCGCCCGACGGCCAGCGCATCGCCTTTAGCAGCAAGTACCGCAACCAGTTCGACATTAAAATTTACGATCTAGCCGAGGGCACAGCGCACGCGGCCATCTCTAGCCCCACCGATGACCTGTGGCCTCAGTGGCTGCCCGAAGGCAACAAGCTGCTCTTCGTCTCCACCCGCGACAAGATCAACGACCTTTTCGTCTATCACCTCGACGAAGGTCGCGAGTTTCGCCTAACCCGCAGCCTCAGCGGCATTATGAACCCTGCTCTCTCGCCCGACGGGCGGCAGATCGTGTTCAACACCTACTTTAAGGGCCGCAGTCATCTCTACCAGATGGCCATGCCCGAATGGCCCGAGGTCAAGCGCAAAGACGCACAGTTACTGGCCCGCGTGGCCGAAGACACATCGCCAGCCGAAGTAGCCCCACCAGCCGCCGAGACTCCAGCCCCAGAGACGCCTCCAGTGCGGTCGCTAGTACAGGGCGACGCCGCGCTCTCCGACCAAGGCGGCATCCCAAACCTAGGACAAGTCTCGGTCCTGAAGGACCAAGGCATCTCGGACGACGCCGTGTTGCTAGCCGGGTCTAGCGGCCCGTTGCCGCCCACCGAATCTCAAGAGCCGCAAGCCGCCGTCCAACTCGCTGCCGCTGCCGACGACAGCGACGACGAATTGGAACTGCGCCGACGCCGCTATACCCCCAAGCTCGAATTCGACGGCATTTCCGTGCAGATGGGCTATTTCGATGGGTTCTTATCGTCGATTGCCCAGCTAAGCATGAGCGATCTTTTGGGCAATCACTCGCTGGTTTTGGCCACGGATTACGTAGCTGCGCAGGACATCAGCAATGACTTCAACTTTGCCGCTAGCTACAGCTACTACGGCAAGCGACCCACGTACCACGTATCCATTTTCAATTGGAACCAGTACTTCATCAACGACCGCAACTTCCTCGTCCAAGGCCGCGCCCCGGCTCGGGGCATTAGCCGTCTCCAGCAGCGCGGAGCGTTGGCCAACGCCAGCTATCCGCTCGACCTGTACCGCCGCCTCGACCTGAGCTATACCTATGTCGGCGAGCAAGAAGAACAGGTCAGTCCTTTCTACGAGCCAGATTCTACTGCTACCAGTACTCATCTATTCAAGACCGCATACGTCCACGACTCCATTACCTACGGTCTTTTGGGTGCCACCGCTGGCAAGCGCTACTTTCTCTCGGTGGGGCGCACGCTCAGCCTTGGCTCAACCACGCGCTCTTTCTCGCACCTCGAATTCGACTATCGCCACTACTCGCGGCTCGGGCGCTGGTCGGTGCTGGGCCTGCGAGCCTATAGCGTAGGGTCTTTGGGCCGCGACGCCCTCGAATACAACTTAGGGGGGCCGACTTGGTTCCTGCCTTTCTATACAGGCTTCAACCTCAACACCGGCCCGCTACGCGGCTACCAGTTCTCGGCCTTCACCGGCAGCCGGGTCCTGCTGACCAACGTCGAGTTGCGCGTCCCCTTTGTGCGCGGCATCCTCTTTGGCTGGCCTGGCACCTTCCTGATTCCGGCGGTTGATGGCAGCCTGTTTATGGATATGGGCATGGCCTGGAACAAGGGCGACGAAATCGATCTGTGGCCCTTCCACAACCCACACGCCGCACCCACATCCGACCCACGGCAGGTACGCGCCAGCGTCGGTTTCGGCCTCTTAATGTATTTCTTGCTGCCGATGAACTTTGAATTCGCCAAGCAGATGGATCTACAAGGCAACTTCTCGGACTTCAAGTTTCACTTCAGCTTTGGACAGAGCTTTTGATTGTTGCTCTCGTATTGCTCATTGGCCTAGCGGGCTGCGGTGGTCGCAGCGCTTTTACGCGCGTCGAGTTTCGCGCCCCAGCGCAACCCGATCCGGTCTTGCGCCCCTACCTCGCGGAGGTCAATCACATCGGCGTCGTTTGCGCGACCAACATCGAACCCTTTCGGGAACTGGACATCGAGAAGGTCATGGCGCGTCTGTCCAATGCCGTGGTCCGCAGCCTCGGCAACATGCCCAAGACCGAAGTGATGAACCAAGACGAAATCACCTACCTGCTCAAGGGGATTCGCCTCGACTCGACGAGCGTTCACCAAGACTCGGTACAGGCTGTTCTCAAGGAAGACCTCGAGCTCGACGCCTTAGTCTTGATCGAGTTGAGGCATTTACAGGCGCGGATGATGCCCATGTCGCCCACGCCCTATGGCATGTCGCCCAATCCCGGCATCGACCTGACCATAGATCTCAAGGTCAGCCTGATCAATCTCAACACCAATCAAGTCTGGCAACAGGGGGGCACGCAGCGCAATTACCAACCGGTGCAACTACAGCTTTTCGGCGGCAATAAACAAGGCGAGCGCCAACTGCTCATGGCTCTCGCCCGCCCACTACAACGCTTCCTCTTCCGCATCGCCCCACCACCCAAACCACAGACCCGCCACTTTGATCTAAGCGGCGATTAGGCACAAAAAAGCGGAGGGCCTTTTGTGGTCTCCGCTGGTACTACCTCTGCTGAGAGCGCTCATGGGCATTCGTCGAGTCGGTCTGCCCATATTTTCAGAAATTCCTCAGGCGTCGCAATACTCACTCCTAGCTGTGGGAAGTCGTTCGGATTGCGCGTGATCAGAACATGGGCTCCAACTCGAACGGCAGAATGGAACTGGATGGCATCCTCGAAATCGTCGCAGACTGAGTCGATAGCCTGATTGATAATTTTGGTATCAGGGGCCACAGAATCGAATGTATCCCGCAATAGTTTCAATACCTTTTCGGCCTTTGTTTTGCTTTCGGCTTTTCGCACGATGTAGTAAATGTTGTTGAAGCTAATGGCAGAAATAAACGCCGTAATGTCCCCGCGCTCGGCCAGCGTCCAAACGCGTGCAGAAGCTCGATAGTGGGGTTCGCGGCGTATGAGTACATCCAGTAGAACATTGGTATCTACCAGCGCGATCATTACCGCACCCCATATTTTTCCCCAAGCGCATTTTCAAGCAACTCGCTCTCCGTTTGATCCGCTGGCAACTTCACGATTCCGGATGCACTGAGCGCAATCGGGCCTAAGGTGTCTTTAGGATCGCATTCTTGGTCAATAGTGCGAAAAAGCCGGACGAAAAGTGCCGAAACGCTGGTTTTCTTTTTCGCCGCGATCCGCTTAGTTTCCGCGATGACTTCCTCTGGTGCACTCAGGGTCAGCTTTTTAACGGCCATCTTAGCCTCCTATTAGGATGCCTCTATACGTATTATTTTTTTGAAAAGTTACGTAACTTTAGACTCAAGTGTCAAGCATATCAAAAGCCGAAGGAGATCGAAAAGGATAGGATCACGCCGACGCGGCCTCTTAGGCACAAAAAAAGCGGAGGGCCTTTAGTGGCCCTCCGCTTTTTTTGTATCTCTAGCGAAAAGTCAACGCCGTCGCTTCTTGGGCTTGGCCGATTTCTTTGTCGTGGACGATTTGGAGGCCGGTGCCGATGTGGCTGCGGGCGCTTTCGTCGCCGACGTACTCGGCGGCGAACTAACCGAAGATCGCGATGTAGGCGTAGGCGCATTGCTGGCCGAGGATCGCGGCGTAGGTGTAGGAGCACTGCGCACCCGAGGCTCTACCCGCCGCTGCCACACATTTTCTTCGCGGCGCTGTATTTCGGTCGCCGCGGCCGGATCGGCAATCGCCGGCGTCGCGTTCAGCCGACTCGCCGCACGCAAATCGTCGAGTTGGCGCGTGCTGACGAGTTCATAACCTGGCGGCACGTAGTAACCACTCGAACTCCGATAGTACGGATCGTAGCCGTAACTATAAGGGCCATAGCCGTCATAATAGGAGGGGTAGCCGCCGTAGTAGGAGGGATAGTAGCCAGAGGTAGGATAATAGCCGCCATAGCCGCCATAGCCGCCATAGCCGCCACGCACACCCGGATAGCGGTAGAGATCGTCCATGTAGTCGCGGTCGTCGAACTGGCCAACCGTGGGAGCCTCGACATCGCGGCTCGTGGCACGAGCTAGATCCTCGTCGTGCAGGTCGGCGACCTCATAGGGACTACTGAGCACCGTGTAGCAGCCACTGGCCATCAGCGCAGTTAGCGGCAGGGCCGAGCACAAAATCAAAGCCTTCGTTTTCATGGACTTAACTCCCTCCTTTAAGGAGTGCTAAACTCATCTCTCAATTTTGAATATACACAAACCAGCAACAGGAACAAAAAATAAAAACTAAAAGTTGTAGCCCACGCCGACGACGAGGCGATTGATCGCGTAGTCCTCGCTAAGGACGTTGTCTGAGAATTCGCTTGAGTATTCTTCTACTTGCTTGAACGCGCCTCTCACCCAAGCTATATCTATTTGCATGGCCTCATCGATCAATATCCCGGCCCCGAAGGTAATAAAGCGCCGGTCTTCCTCTATGCGGATGGGCGGATCGTCGGAGCCGGGATCGCGCGGGCCGACAAAGGGAACCGGATCCACGAAGTAGCCGGCCCGCAGATCCAACGCGACAACCGGCACCCGGTACTCGGCACCTAAGTGGTAGCGCAAGACGTCTCTGTACTGCGTTTCAAACGAGGTATCAGCGCGCAAGCCGTAGTCATCGGACCCCTTGTACTCGCTCTGCGACCACTCGGCTAAATGCAGGCTGCCCGCCAGCGTCAGGCCCGGCAGAGCCTCGGCCGAAGCACCCACGCCAAACTCAAAAGGCAGCGTGAGTTCGTACGTGCTGCGCCCGACCTCGTCCGGGAAATTCTCTACGGTCCCGTCGTCGCACTCAACGGAGCTGTAATTACCTGCAAGGGGCGAGTCTAGAGTACCTTCTGGGAGTAAGTGTTGGCAAGGGTTTGGTTTGTCATAGGATGAGGGGCCGCGGAAGACATAGCGGATTTCGTGCGTCCCTCCAGTAACAAACGTCGCGCCCAATCTGTAGCGAGGCTTGTCGCGCGGCGTGCGCAGCATCGCGCCCAAGACAGCATACGGAGTCCACTTATATTCGTCTGTAAAGGTGTCGCGCGCGAGAAAGCGCTGCTCAAAGAATTCGTCCTGCGGATCGGCCCAGTCAAATTCACTGACGGCCTCGTCTTCGCCGCTGACTAAACCCAAGGTCGCACCCAGTGAAACAGCCGGCGACACGTCGATGGCAGCAGACACGCCGGCCAAAGCCAACTCGCCCTCGTGCTGAAAGGCGTGGTCTGCAGCAAGTCCGTCGTCGTTGCCTTTGAGATTGAGGTTCCAGTCAAAGTCCTTGATGCGGGTCAGACCAGCGGCGAGAACCAAGCTGCCGCGATAGACCGGATAAGGATAGACAAAGCCCAGCGAGCCAAAGCGCGTATTGGTCAGCTCGCTTCTCCCCGCAGTACCGTTGAAAATCGAGTCGTTAGCGCGGCTATTGCGCAGCAAAGAGACCTGTATCTCGCGCTGCTGCATCTGGGCCAAGCCCGCCGGATTCCAGTACATGGCCGTGAAATCGTCGGCCACCCCAACAAAGGCACCGCCCATACCCATGGCCCGCACCCCAACTCCAGCAAAGTTGTCGATGGCCCGCTCCTCTTGGGCCACCGCACCGCGGACCCACACGCAAAGCAAAGCAATAGCCAGTATCTTCATCGGAATTCCCTCCTGTAAGTGACTGACAACTCCCGAATGGACTGGGAGCCGAAGTGATCGCTTTTCAACGCGTTTTTAAGATAATACGCGACCCTTAGCTGCGGCGCTACGGTCCAGGCCACTCCGACATTCAAATAGCCTGCTGCCACGCCCTGATCGCGTAGGCCGTTGTTGCGGCCCAAGTCGTATTCGGCGAATAGGGCCATAAATCGCAAGCTCTTGTCGATACCCAACCACGCCGACCAGTCGCCGTCGTCGGCATCTTCGCGTGACACATTGACGCCTGCGTGAAAGCCGAGTTCCCCTAGCATTGAGGTATAATTCTTGCTCAGTGCCAGATAGATGCCTTTGGATTTGACTTGGTAGCGCTGGCTTTTATACGGCCCGATGCCTTGGGAATCAAAGCCCAACAGCAGCGCCGGCCACGTGTGGCCCTCTTCGATGATTCGGCACCGAGCAGCCACTGCCACGCGCGGGTACCAATTGACCGCACCCGTGCCAATGAGCCGCTCGCCGCCAAAAGACACGCCCACGGTCAGCCGCTTGAGCACGCCAACGTGCAGGCGGCCGACAGCTCCCCCATCGGCAAACAGGCGAACATCCACCGCATAGTGTCCCTTGCTGACCAACCCGGCCGTCGGACTATCGACCAAGCTCGTCAACTCGGCCCGGTCAGCCGCGGCCGGACCAACGGCAATGCAAAGGCTCAGTATTAGCCGCTGCAAAGACCCCTCCCGGTAGCCAATTTCTCAGAACTCTATTTCTTCTACCCCATCCCCTTGCAAAGTAATGCGCCGCTCGCAAGCCCCCCCGTGTTCTAGCCACACATGGCAGCACCTATCGGGCAACGAGCCGTCGGCGCGCTCGGCCCACTCGACCAAGCAGACGCCGCGGCCGTAAAAGTACTCTTCTGCTCCTAATTCCTCAAGCTCGTCAACGCCCCCCAGCCTATACAGATCAAAGTGATAGATGGGCAGATCGCGGCCCCTACATTGCCCGACATACTCGTTTATTAAGATAAAGGTCGGGCTCGTGACGTAATCGGCCACTTGCAAAGCCTCGCACACACCTTGGATCATGCAGGTCTTGCCGCTGCCCAAGTCGCCGCGAAAGGCGACCACATCGCCCGGTGCCAAGCGGCGGCCCAGCGCAGCGCCCAGCGCGTGGGTCTGGGCCGCCGAGTGCGTGGTGAAAACTCTTTTCATTTTTCTTACTTGGGTTCCAGAATCGCCACGGGCAAAATCATTTCTTCCAAGGAAATACCGCCGTGCTGGAAGCTGCCCTTGTAGCGGCGCTGGTACTTGTTGAACTGGGTCGGATAGACGAAGTAGAAGTCCTCGCGGGCGATGACGAAGCTATGACCGAGGCCCGCCGCAGGCAGCCCGTAGGCCCGTGGATCGGCGATCAGCAGCGCGTCCTTTTCCTCGCAGCGGAGATTCTGGCCATACTTGTAGCGCAAGCTCGAAGACGTGCTGCGGTCTCCGTACACCACCGAAGCGCGCGTGCCGCGCATGGAGCCGTGGTCGGTCGTCAGCACTACCACCGCGTCGGTGCGGGCAATGCCCTTGAGGGTTTCAAAGAGCGACGCATTGCCAAACCACGTCTGCACCAAGGCGCGAAAGGCCGCCTCGTTAGGTGCCATCTCCTTGAGCAGGTCCGACTGCGCTTGGCTGTGTACCAGCATGTCGAGAAAGTTGTACACCACCGACACAAGCGGCCACTTGCCCAGCGAGGGTATCTTGCGGGTCAATTTCCGGGCCTCGCTGGTGTCTAGCACTTTGACGTAGTGCGAACCCGGTTTGAGCGCGACGCCCATGTCGCGGGCCAAATCGTCGATGAATTGGTGCTCGTGCCGGTTGAGGCTGTATTCGTTGTCTTGGGCCTCGTGCCATAGGGTGCGGTACTTGTCGGCGATCTCTTTGGGGAAAAGCCCGCTGAAAATCGCGTTGCGCGCAAAGGGCGTGGCCGTCGGCAAAATCGAATAGTGGTAAGAGCGCTTGATGTTAAAGTACTCAGCTAACTGAGGCTCCATCACCATCCAGTGATCCAAGCGCAGGCAATCCACCACGATAAAAAATACCTGTCGGCCCTGTTCGAGATAGGGCACCACGAACTCGGGCACCACATCCACCGACAATGGCGGCGAATCCTCCTCGTCTGCTATCCAGCGCGTGTAATGCTGCTCGACAAAGCGCCCGAACTCGCGGTTGCACTCGCGCCGTTGATCTCCAATCATCTGGCCGAGACCCGCGTCGCCCAAGCGCGCCACTTCGATATCCCACTCGCAGAGCTGCCGATGTACATCAATCCACGTCTGCCAAGTCGCGCCCGCAATCTGTTCGCGGATCTGGCCAGCCCGCGAGACGTAGTGCTGCCCAGCTTGGCTTTGGCGAATATGCCGCGCGTCGAGGAGCTGTTTGCAAGCCATGAAAATCTGGCTGGGATTGACTGGCTTCGTCAGGTAGTTGTCGATGCGGCGGCCAATGGCCTCGTCCATCAGGTGTTCTTCTTCGTTCTTGGTGATCATAATCACCGGCACGTTGGGATCGGCCATCTTGATCTGCTCTAAGGTCGAAAGCCCGTCCAGCCCCGGCATCATCTCGTCGAGCAGTACGATGTCAAAAGGCGCTTGAGCAATCAGAGCGATGGCGTCCTTGCCGTTGCTCACCGGCGTGACCGCGTAGCCTCTTTCGTCGAGAAAGCGCCGATGAGCGCGCAATAGGTCGATCTCGTCGTCGGCCCAGAGTATCTTTCGCTTGTCGCCTTCCATGCGTTGCCTCTAGCTCTAGGATTTCATTCCTAAAATAAAATAACGTTTTATGCCCGAGTCTGTTCCTCAACCCAAGGGCAAAATCACCGCAAAGGTCGTGCCCTCGCCCGGCGCGCTGTGCACCAAGCTGATCTTGCCCTTGTGGTATTCTTCGACGATGCGCTTGACAAATACCAGCCCCAACCCCCAGCCGCGCTTCTTGGTGCTAAACCCCGGCTCGAAGATGCGCTTGACGTGCTCGGGTTCAATGCCCCGCCCGTCGTCCTCAAACGCGATCTGCACGGCGCGGCTTGTGGGCAAAAGCTCCATGCGGATGCGCAAGCGGCCCGCCTGACCGTCCATGGCGTCAATGGCGTTCTTGCACAGATTTTCAAACGCCCAGCTCATCAATTCGGCGTTGATTGGCACCGGCGGCAACTCGCCTAGGCATTCCAGTTTGATTTCCTGCCGCCCAAACTGTGAAACGCGACGCCGGAAGTACTCTATCGTCTCCTCCAGCACGACTGCTAGGTCCTTTTCTTGTAGTTCGGGTACTGAGCCGATCTGACTGAAGCGCGAGGCTATTTGGTCGAGGCGGCGCTTGTCCTGCTGTATCTCTCCAATCATCTGATCGACGCGCTGCCAACGCTCGTCGCGCTCCGACCTCGGAGCAGCGGCGGCCTCGCCGCGCAGCAGTTCTAGCCACCCGGATAGCGAGGAAAGTGGGGTGCCAAGCTGGTGGGCTGTCTCCTTGGCCATGCCCACCCAGAGCGAGCGCTGTTGGTTGCGCTTAATGTTGCGATAGCCGATATAGCCGACGAGCAGAAAGAAGAGTAACACGCCAATCTGCACAAAAGGGGCGAGGGAAATGCGGCCGACCAAACTCGTGTCGCCGTAGTGAATATAGTGCTCAGCCGGGATCTGAAACGCTAGCGGTGAGCGCTGATTGGCCAAGCTATCGACAAAGGCCCGGAGTTGGTCTTGCACCGCTTGGGTGGGATCGTCGCTGGCCAGCGGCAGCCCAGCCCCCACCCAAGCCCTAAATTGGCCCTCGGCGTCGGTGACGATCGCGTTGGCCGTGTCCCAATGCAGATAACTGAAGCTCGCGGCCGGCACGCTGAAGAGCAGCGGTTCTCCGGCCACCATCTCCCGCAACGCTCGTTGCACCTCGGCAAGAGCCGCGGCCGAGGTGTCGCTGCTCGCTGGCAGGTCCGTCCCCTGCCAAGCCGCGACGGCCCCTTGCGTATCCGCAATGATGACGCGGCCCCCCTCGCAGTAGAGCCGCCCCAAGGTCTCTGGCGACCAATAAAAGGGAATGGGCGGGTTCTGGACGTCCATTTCCTCGATCAACTCGTGTAGCTGAGCAGTCGAAGCGACCGGCGCGTTCGCCGCTTCGCTGCGCCAAAAGGCCCAGTTGTCCAACAAGCCCGACGTGGCGATGTCCTCGGCCTGGATGATCTCGCCGCGGTGATTGGTGATAATGCGCGGGAAATCGACCTTGGTGATCACCTCGGTAAAGAGGGTGGAAATTTGGCCTTCTGATGCCTGCGGCGTGAACGAGATCAAATGTGCATAGAGATCGACCCGATTCTTTTCGTGTTCGCGCAATTCGGCGATGATCGATTCGTTGTAGAGCAGGAAGGCCAAAATAGCGGCAATGCTGCCGAGGAAGATGTACGCGCGAAAAACCGGCGACGCGCCCAAGCTGGCTAGGGCACCGCGTCGCCAGCGCCGCCAGCCGCGTGCGAGCGACGCACCTTTTGCCGGGCGCTGCCGAGTATCCTCAGGCACCGCGATCTCCTCTATTGGAACCGAGCAGCGGTGACGGCGGCGCTTGGACGCAGGATGGTCGCGTTGGCTCATCGACAAGAAGAAAAAATCCATCGGCAGCGCGGTGCAGATGGATTTTTCACACAGAAACGAGGTGGGAAAACGCTATTTCTTTTGAACTTTGGGTCTAGGCTCAGACGCGAGGGGCTTTGCCGATGCCCCGTCTTGAGGCGGCTGGCTCTTCTGGTGGTTCTCCATCGAACAAGAGCCGTGGAAAATCGCGCCCTCGGCGACCGTGAACGAGTCGGTGTACACTTCCCCAGTAAAGCGCGACTGCGTATCCAGCCGCACCTTATCGGCGCGCACAGTGCCATTCACAACGCCGTCGATGTACGCGTCTTTGCACTGCATCAAAGTAGCATCGGCCTCGCCCGATTGGCTGATCGTCAGATCTCCTGAGCAGGTCAGTTCACCCTTAAATGCGCCGTCTATTCTGACGCTGTTATCTACTGTCAGCTTGCCTTCAAAGTGGCTACCGCGACCGATGATCGTATTGAGCGCTTGTCCGCTGCTAGCAGGTCCCTTCTTTTTGTTACCCAGCATTTCTATACCTAACTTGGCCGTGCGTTGACGCGGCCCCTTAGCCGCTATGGATGTAAATATACAACACAATCCGGCGTTGGGCGAACCAACAAGCGACGCACTTTGTCAATGGGCTGAGCGCTTTTTGCGGGAGGAGCTCAGGGCCTTGCGGATTTCCTCTTGCTCTTGTAACTGCTCGCTGATCACCATGGCGACCTCGCTCGTCAGGCTCTCGACCGAGGTCGTGGCAATCACCGGAATGCCGTGGGCAGCACTCGTTTCAATGAGATAGTCCTGAATTTTGAGGATCTCTTCCAAGTGCTCCATATAGCGATGGGCCGAGCGCGACGGAGCCTCGCTGGCGCGCTGGGCAAAGCGATCCTCAAAGGCGTCGCGGCCAGAAAGCCCCAAACAGATCGGCGTGATAAAGGCATCGCCAGCGTACCGTTCTAGATCCAGCATGTCGCTGATTAGGTGTACGCCGTCGATGATGACGCTGGTGTTTTCCTCAATGCAGCGGCTGATGATGGCCTTGACCCCAACGCAAACGCTGCGCGCCTGCTCGCGAAACCCGGCGACGACTGCGTCGAGATGGCCAGTCGCAGGAACGACCTGCCAAGCGGTGTACGAGGAGACGTGCAAGGCCGGCACCAGCTCCTGTGCAAGCGTCAGGCGCATGACTTGGCGCAAATCATCGGTAGCTACTACCCGAGGAATATCGAGCAAATTGGCCAGCGCAATCGCCAGTGTGGTCTTGCCGACCCCGCTGGCACCGCCGATGAGGATGATCAGGGGTTTATCTACATCGCCCCAAGCGCGCCACAAGCGGTAGCGCTCGGCAAAGGACTTGTCAAAGGACTTTTCGATCAACTCGGCCGCTATATCCTCCAACTCCCAGTGCGCGATGTGCTGGCGGCGCTGGTCTATCAAGCGGGCTTCAATCGTCTGCGCAATTTCGTAGCTCTGGTCTGGAGCCAACCCAGATGCCTGAATGGAATCCGACAGCAGCTCCTTGGAGAAAGGCCGCGACCCGCTCTTGCGTTCGACAATGATGGTGGTCGGCTGGCGCTCCCAGAAAATTAGGTCGCCGACCTCGTGCGTGTCGAACCCCTTGCGAATGGCACTGTTTACCAGTTGCACCATGTCCTTCTTGCGCACGGACTCCACTTTGCCCAAAGACGCGCGCACCGCATTGGCCACGGCGCGGGCGTCTTCGTAGCTGAAGCCGCGCTCAATTAGGTAGTGTACCAGCATTCCGCGCATAAAGGGGATGCGCTTTTTGCCATCGACTATGGTTGCCACGATAGGCGATCTCTTGTATTACTGCTCGGCATGGGAAGACTCCACCGCCGCAATCGTCCGCTCCAATCCCTCCGCCAACCCAACCCTCGGCTCGTAACCCAACTCGGTCCGGGCGCGCGATATATCGGCGGACGAAAAGCGGATATCACCCGCCCGAGCCGGGGCGAACATCGGCTCCAACTCGGTCCCCAAAATCTGGTTGAGCGCGGCGATCAGTTCCAGCAGCGACGCGCTGCGGCCGCAGCCGATATTGTATATCCGCCCGGCGACTCCCGGAGTAGTACTGGCCTTCATATTGGCCTCTACCACATCGCCGACATAGACAAAATCGCGCGATTGGTGACCGTCGCCGCAAACGGTTGGCGACTCGTCGGCCCGCATCCGCACGACAAAAATCGAGATGACGCCCGAGTATGGAGAAGACGGCATCTGCCGAGGGCCAAAGACATTGAAGTAGCGCAAACCAACCACCTCCAAGCCGTAGATCTGGCTATATACGCGGGCGTAGTGCTCGGCCGTGACCTTGGAAACCGCGTAGGGCGACTCGGGCTCGGGCGGCATGTCCTCGCGCTTGGGCATTTGCGGATTGTTGCCATACACCGAAGCCGAACTGGGGAAAACCACGCGGCGGACCCCGGCCTGCCGCGCCGCTTCCAACAGCCGCAGCGTTCCCACGGCGTTGACTTCCTGCTCGACGAGGGGCTGCTCGACCGAAGCGGGCACCGACACGATGGCTGCGTGGTGCAGGACGCAATCGACCTGCTGCATCACCTCGGCGAGCAAGGCCGCGTCGCGAATATCGCCCTCGACGAACTCTATCTCGCCTAGGATGTCGGCCAAGTTCTCGCGCCGTCCCGTGCTCAAATTGTCTAGCACCCGCACTGTGTGTCCTTCTGCACACAAGCGCTGACACAGATGAGAACCAATAAACCCCGCTCCGCCCGTGACTAAATACCGGCTCATATTTCCTCGTATCAAAGTTAGCTGCGCTAATATAGCAACGCCAAGGAGACCGCGCACAACGCCTTGAGCGGCACAATCGACTTGTTGATTTTCGCCCACACTTGTATATTTGCAAAACTCACACGAGGCGGTGTGGGAGGCCATGGCGGACGCTGTGGCCTTTTTTATTTTGCTATACGTTTATGATGATCCAACAACGCATCCCCGACCCCTGTGCCCTCGTCATTTTTGGTGCCTCGGGCGACCTAACCCGCCGCAAACTAGTGCCGGCCATCTGGCACTTGCAGCACCAAGGTCGCCTGCCCCAAGCCTTTCACCTAGTGGGCGTTGCCCGCCGCGCTTGGGACGACGACCTCTTCCGCCAAAAGATGCGCGAATCCCTAACCGAATTCGTCGGTCCGCTCGACGACAGCACACGCGACGCCTTCCTCGCCAAGTTCCACTACGTGCGCGGCGATCCGGGCGACCCGGCGACCTACGCCACACTCAAAGCACGGCTCGAAACCCTCGACCGCGAATGCGGCACCGGGGGCAATCGCTGCTTTTACTGCTCGGTGCCGCCGCAGATCTACCGCGACATCGTCGAGCAGCTAGGGCGCGCCGACCTTAGCTGCCAACACCGCGACTGCCACGGCTGGTGCCGCATCATCGTCGAAAAGCCCTTCGGCCACAACTACGACTCGGCCCGCGAACTCAACCAAGCCCTGCACTCGGTCTTTACCGAAGAGCAGATCTACCGCATCGACCACTACCTCGGCAAGGAGACCGTGCAGAACATCCTCGTCTTTCGCCTCGGCAATTCAATTTTTGAGCCGCTGTGGAACCGGCGCTACGTCGATCACGTGCAGATCACCGCGGCCGAGCGCGTCGGCGTGGAACACCGCGCGGGCTACTACGACCAATCGGGTGCCCTGCGCGACATGATCCAAAATCACCTCTTGCAGGTTCTCTGCGTCATTGCCATGGAGCCGCCTTCCTCGTTTGACGCCGAGAGCGTGCGTCTCGAAAAACTCAAGGTGCTCAAGGCGATCCGCCCCATCCGCATCGGCCAAGTTGACCGCTATGCGGTGCGCGGCCAGTACGGACCCGGTGAAAATGCACTGGGCTACTTACAGGAAGAAGACGTGCCCCCAAACTCGCGCACCGAGACCTTCGCCGCCCTCGAATTCACCGTAGATAACTGGCGCTGGCAAGGAGTGCCGTTCTACGTGCGCACGGGCAAGCGCATGGCCAAGCGCACCAGCACGATCACCCTGCAATTCCACCAGCCTCCACACCTAATTTTCGACCAAGCCGACGCCTTATCCCCTAGCACCCTTACCATCCGCATCCAGCCCGAAGAGGGCATCTCGCTTTCCTTCAACGGCAAGATCCCCGGTCCCGATGTCCACTTAGGCACCGTCAACATGGACTTTAGCTACGCCGATTCGTTTGGCGGTCGCACGCCCGAAGCCTATGAGACCCTAATCCTCGACTGCCTGCTCGGCGACGGGACGCTCTACTCAAACAGCGATTGGATCGAAAAGTCTTGGCAGCTCCTAACGCCCATCCTCGACGCTTGGCAAGCACCTTCATCGGGCGAGGTGCCCTCCTATCCAGTCGGTGCCGCCGGCCCCGGAGAAGCCAACGACCTGCTCGGGGAGGCTTGGAGAAAGTGGGCACCCCTGTGATCCTCGCCGGTGATGTCGGCGGCACCAAAACGTACCTCGCCGCTTTTGACCCAGCCGCCCAAGGCTTTACCCCTCTCGTCGAGCAACGCTACCAAACTGCCTCCTACCCCAACGCCGGTGCGCTGCTCAAAGCCTTCGCCGACGAGACGCAGATCGCCCCCAGCCGTACGGTCTTAGGCGTCCCCGGCCCCGTCCATCAGCTTCCCGTCCGCGCCGTCAATCTGCCTTGGCTCATCGACCCCAGCGAAATTTCAGCAGTACTCAACAACACCGACGTTCACCTGCTCAACGACCTGCAAGCGACTTCCTACGGCACCTTGGTGTTGGAGCCAGACGACCTGTGTCCGCTCAACGAAGGACAGCGCGACCCAAAGGGCAACATCGCCGTCATTGCCGCTGGCACCGGGCTGGGTGAGGGGGGCTTGTGCTGGACCGAGGGCCGCTACGCAGCAATCGCCTCTGAAGGAGGACACGCGACCTTCGGACCAAGTTCCCCGCTCGAAGCCGAGCTTTGGCGTTTCCTCAACGAGCGCCACGGCCACGTTAGCTGGGAACGGGTTATCTCGGGCCAAGGCCTAGCCGCGATCTACGACTTTCTGTGCGAACGGCATCCCGACCGCGCCGACGCTTCTCTGGCCCCCGAGGCAGAACAGACCGACCGCGCCGACGCCATCGCTCGTGCCAGCCTCGAAGGGCACTCCGCGCTAGCCGTAACAGCCCTCGACCTCTTCGCGCTGCTCTATGGCCGCGAAGCGGGAAACTTGGCACTCAAGCTGATGTCTTCGGGTGGGGTTTTCGTCGGCGGCGGCATTGCGCCCAAGATCCTTGTCAAGCTGCGCGACGGCCGCTTTATGGAGGGCTTTGTGGACAAAGGTCGCATGGGCGAGCCGCTCGCGGCCATTCCCGTCCACGTCGTGCTCAACGACAAGACCGCGCTGCTGGGTGCCGCCTATTGGGGGGCGCAGGTTTAGCCGAGTAATTCTTTGAGTCGGCGGCCAATCTGCTCCGGCTCGCCCTCCTTGAGACACATCGGCCCAAAAATCACCGCACCCTCGTGCACGTATGTCGGGTTGGCGGCGATGGGCGGCCGGCCTTCCTGTAGTTTCTTGACCAGTTCCAGCGCCGTCGTGCCCGCGGCTTCCTCGTCGAGCACCAGCCGTGCCGTCGGAATCTCGACGCGCTTGCGGTCGGCTACCACCGCGATCTCGGCGTGTTGCAGCGCTCCACACGCGGCGACCAATTCCTCCATCAGCGCAGACCAGCGCTGCCTCCGCACCGCCGGATCCTCAGCCACAAAAAGGCGCAGCGCCTTCACCAATCCCGCGATCTCTTCCTTGCCGACCTTGCAGGGCCGCCCAATGCCGTGCTGCGGGGCACCGGGTAGCTGCGACTTGTCGATCAAACTCGCCGGTGGGTCCCACAGCTCGGGCATCACGTCGAGGTCCTGGTGTTGCAGCGCGGCCGCAGCGATCAAATCCCGCCGGCCGCACAAAATCCCCGAAGCCTGCGGCCCGCCGATGGCCTTGCCGCCGCTGAAGGCGACCAAATCAGCTCCGGCGGCAATGAAGCGCTGCAAGTTGCTCGCCGGCGGGAGTTGGCCAGCCGCATCCACAATCACCGGCACCCCGCCCTTGCGCGCCGCAACCACCACCTCTTCCAGCGACGGCTGCGTGTGCGCGTATGCCACGTACACAATCGCGGCCGTCCGCTCGGTAATCGCCGCCTCGATCTCCCACCCTTCTGCATCGCGTATTCCCGCCCCGGAAAAGCGGTCGGCGATTCCCACCTCCACTAGCTCAATCCCCACCGAGCGCACCGCGTGGTCGTAGAAGTTCCGATGACTGCGCGCCATGATCACTTCGTTCTTCATCCCGGACGTGTCCGGCAAGCGATTCATCTTCCCCGGATCCAATCCGGTCACACAAGCGGCCGTCCCCAGCAACAAGCCCGCTGCCGCCCCGCTCGTCACGTACCCGGCCTCCGCGCCAGTGATCTCGGCAATCACTTCCCCGGCCCGCGCCTGCATCTGCGCTATATCTACGCAGCGCTCCGAAGCCTGCCGCATGGCCTCGGCCACCTCCGGGTGCATAATCGACCCGCTTAATCGGGTCGCTGGTCCTACGGCGTTGATAATCGGCTCGACGCCTAGTTCGTCGTATATATCCATTTTTTGATTCTTATCAGCCTTTTTCTTATGTAGGGGCAACCTTTATGGTTGCCCTCTCTCCGAAGGTTAAAGCGGCCTTCCCCCGCCGTCGTAGAGTAAGCCGGGTGCCGGAAAGCGAGCGCAGAGTGCCCGCACTTCAGCCGCGACCTCGGCGTATTCCGCTTTCCGGTCGTCGAGTTCCAGCGCTTTATTGGCCCGGACCTGAGCTACCCGGTCCATCCACTCGGCCAACTGCTCCATCTCCTCAGCACCAAAGCCCCGACTGGTAATGGCCGGCGTGCCGATGCGGATGCCGCTGGGCTTGCGCGCCGATCGCGGATCAAAGGGCACGCGATTGAAATTGCAGACAATGCCCGCTGCGTCCAGCGCCTTGGCCATCGCATAACCAGTAACGCCCTTATTGGTCATGTCTATGAGGATCAGGTGGTTGTCGGTGCCACCCGAGCTGAGGGCAAAACCGCGCGCCGACAGCGCAGCAGCCAAAGTCTGGGCATTGGCGACGATCTGACGGGCATACAGCTTAAACTCCTCGCTCATCGCCTCCTTGAGCGCCACGGCAATCGCCGCTGTAGTGCTGTTGTGCGGCCCGCCCTGCAAGCCCGGGAACACCGCCTTATCGAGAGCCTCGGCGTACTGCGCTCGGCACAAGATCATCCCGCCGCGCGGCCCCCGCAGCGACTTGTGCGTAGTAGTAGTTACCACATCTACGTGCGGCACGGGACTGGGATGCACCCCGGCGGCCACCAACCCGGCAATATGCGCGATGTCGGCGACCACGATGGCCCCCACCGAATGCCCAATCTCGGCAAAACGCGCAAAGTCAACGATGCGCGGGTAGGCCGTGCCTCCGCAAAAGAGCAGCTTGGGCCGGTTCTCTTTAGCCAGCGCTTCGACTTGGTCGAAGTCGATTTCGCCCGAGTCCCGGCACACTCCGTATTGCACGGACTTGTAGTGCATCCCCGAGATGCTAACCCGGTCGCCGTGCGTCAGATGGCCTCCGTGCGCCAGTGCCAAGCCCATGACCGTATCGCCCGGCGCACACAGGCCGACGTACACAGCCTGATTGGCCGGCGAGCCCGAATAGGGCTGCACATTGACGTGCTCGGCCCCAAAAACCTCCTTGGCGCGCTCGACGCAGAGCCGTTCGATCTTGTCGATTTCGCGCTGGCCCTCGTAGTAGCGCGCACCTGCGTACCCTTCGGAGTACTTATTCGTTAGGATTGAACCGCTGGCTTCGAGTACGGCTTGACTGGCGTAATTTTCAGATGGGATCAGGCGAATTTTATTGTGCTGACGCCTGTTTTCAGCGCGAATGATGACCTCGACTTCCGGGTCCACTGCCGCCAGCGTCCCGGAGATTTCGGGCTGCACCGCCACTACCTCCATTGATTTTGTCCTCCCCGGCGCGTTTGTTAATTTTGGTGTGAATAGCTCACAAAAATTACGGCGGGGTATTTCTATGAGCAAGTATCTGGGCATCGACGCTAGCACCCAATCCATTACCGGCCTGCTCATCGACACAGAGCAGCGCGCCATCGTCGCCGAAGCGTCCATCAACTTCGACGAGCACTTCAAAGCCACGTATGGAGTTGTCAACGGCGTCCTCGACCTCGGCGAGGGCGTTGTCCACAGTGCGCCCCTGATGTGGGCCGAAGCGCTGGACCTGCTCCTGCAAACGCTCGCCGACCAAGGCCACGATCTCGGTGCCGTGCGGGCCGTCGCCGGCAGCGGCCAACAGCACGGCACCGTCTATCTCAACGCCAGCGCTGGCCCTGCCTTAGCGCGTCTGTCGCCCGGTCAGCCGCTCAAAGACCAACTCGCCGCCATCTTCGCCCGCCCAACTTCGCCCATCTGGATGGACACTTCCACGAGCTCGCAATGCGCCGAGATCGAAGCGGGAGTCGGCGGGCGCGATGCACTCCTCGCACTCACGGGCAATGCGGCCTTTGAGCGCTTCAGCGGTCCGCAGATCCGCAAGTTTTACCAGACCGAACCCGACGCTTACGCCAACACCACGTATATCGGCTTGGTTAGCTCCTACGTCGCCAGCCTACTCGCTGGACGACTCGTCGGCGTTGATCCCGGCGACGGCAGCGGCACCAACATGATGGACATTACCGTGCGCCAGTGGAGTGCGCGTGCGCTCGACGCTACCGCTCCCGGCCTAGCCGCCAAACTCCTGCCCATCGCCCCCTCCGACCAGCCCGTCGGCCCCATCAGTCCTTATTATGTAGGTCGCTACGGCTTTGCAGACGATTGCCTCGTACTGCCCTTTTCGGGCGACAACCCGTGCAGCCTCATCGGTCTTGGCCTCGTTGCCCCCGGACAAGTCGCCCTGAGCTTGGGCACTTCAGACACCCTGTTCGCCTGCATGGATCAGCCGCGCACTTCCGCAGCCGGCGAGGGTGCGGTCTTTGCCTCGCCCGACGGCACGCACTACATGGCCCTGACTTGCTACCTCAACGGCAGCTTGGCCCGCGAAGCCGTGCGCGACCAATACGGCATGAATTGGGATCAGTTCACCAGCGCCCTACGCGCCACGCCGCCGGGTAACAACGGCGCGCTCATGCTCCCTTACTTCGCGCCGGAAATCGTCCCCAAAGTCCCCCGGCCCAACGTCGTCCGCCACAACCTCGACTCCACCGATGCGCCAGCCAATGTCCGCGCCGTCATCGAGGCCCAAGCCCTTTCCTCGCGCATTCACGCGCGTTGGATGGGCGTAGGCATTTCCTCGCTCTACGTCACCGGCGGCGCGTCGGCCAACGCCGAAATCCTGCGCGTCTTCGCCAACGTCCACAACTGTCCGGTCCACCGCTTCGAGACGACCAATTCAGCAGCCTTAGGCGCTGCCTTGTGCGCCTCCCACGCCCACCAATCCACAGCTAGCTACGCGCCTTCGTGGACGGAAGTCGTCGAGCCATTCGCGCAGCCGGTCGCCGGATCGACCATCGAACCTGAGCCAAGAGCCGTAGCCGCGTACGATGAGCTCATCGGCCAGTACGCCGCTTTAGAGCAAGCGTACACTTAGGGCGCAGTACAACACAAAAAAGATCGGATTATATGCTAGGCCCGTTGGCATCTAAAATGGGTACTGGAAACGCAATGTTGACCGAATGGATTTGTTATTAACACACATAGCGTACAAGGTAACAACTCGACTCAGTGGCTCGACGTGGAAGAACGCCGCTTGACACAGGGCCTTTTTTCAACTATCCATGCTTTTCATCTCCGATGTCGCAAACCCTGTATAAGACGGATATTCACAAGGTTGTAGTACTGCTTATGAGCATTGGATTGGCTGCGACTAAAAGAGCGCAGGTTTGCGCTGGACAGATGGCTGCCTACTGGGCCGTGACGGCGATTGTCGGGCTAACGGCGATCGATTCATGGGCTGTGAATTCAGCCGTGCTGGCCAGAGTCGGGAGCGAGGTCATTATGATAGATGACTTGCTCCGCGCCGAGCGCAATATGCTCCGTTTTGCCGCGGGTAATGCCCGGGAAATGCTACAGCCTTTTATCGATCGCAAGCTGCTGGTCTTAGAGGCCAAGGCAAAGGGTTTGGATCAGCACCCCGACGTAGTCGCAAGCGTGCAACAGGTGCGCGCCCGGAGACTAGTGGAGCGTCTATACGAGGAAGTCACGAGAGATGTTTCCATATCGGCAGAGGAACTGCGGGCGCATTTCCACCAGAGCGGATTGCACAAAAAGCGGGAAGTGCGGGCGAGTCATATTCAGGTAGGCAACCTAGAAGAAGCCCGGGCCATACAAGAGCAACTGCGGCAAGGTGCCGATTTTGCAGTGCTGGCGCACGAACAGTCTCTCGATCGCACATCGGCGGTCAAAGGTGGAGACATGGGTTTCTGGCAGGAGGAAGAAGCACAGCACAGCGGGTTTGTAACCGAGCTTTTTCGCCTACAGGTCGGCCAAGTGTCCGAACCGTACCGCAACCCGCAGGGAACTTACCACCTGATCAGGGCTGATGAAGAGCGCTACGTAAGTTTTGAGCGCCAAAAGAAGATGCTGCGCCAAACGCTGGAAAAGCAGCAAAAAAAAGATCGTTGGGCCAAATACTTAGCCGACCAGAAAACGCACTTTGGTTTTTCAGTAGATGCACAGGCATTGGGCGTATTGCTGCAGCGGGGGCAATTAGCTGAAGGCGGTGTGCCCGTGCTAGAAGCAGGAGACCACGTGCGTATCCTGTTGCGCTATAGTGGAGGGAGTATCGACCTGAGCGCATATATGGCTTTGGTAGAGGAGGCCGAACCCAAGCGCCGTCCCCACGCCATAGATAGCACCGCCGTGGTCGACTTTGCCCAAGACGAAGTACTGCGTAAAATCCTGCTGCCTCTGCTGGCCCAACAACGGGGATTGGATCGCGAGGAAGCCGTGGTCCAGTTCGTGCGGGATAAGCGCGAAGAGGCCATAGTCGAAATGCTGCGGCGAACAGAAGTAGAATCGCGCTTTGTCACAGAGGAACAGCGGCGCACTCTATATCGGGACCTAGCAGACGAATTCACCCTGCCGGTGCGCACGTTTTTTGCCGGTGCACTGGTCGATTCGGAAACAGCTTCGCGCGCTATCGCCCAGCGCGTGCGCACCGGCGAGGATATGGCCGAGATCATGCGCGAGTATCCGGCATTTAAAGGACGCGTGCGTCAGTTCGACATATTTAACTTCACGCTAGCTGACACAGCGACGGCCCAAGGCGCTATGGCTACCATGATCCAAGCCGTGCGGGGCCTGCCGGTTGGCGGCATCAAGGGACCGCTCCCTATCCAGTTGAGCGGCGATATGACGGGATATCTCGTACTCGAAGTGCTGGCGATGCGCCCGGAAAAAACCCTCTCTTTTTTTGCACCCAAGGTGCAGTCTAGAATATGGCGTCAATTGTCCTACGCCCATCGGCACGCAATTGAAGAAGACTTTGATAGCTTGTTAGATGAGTTGAGACAGAAGTACAGGACTGAGATAGTTGTCGATGAACAGGCCCTGTCTAATCTAGAAAAGTAGCGGCGCTGCGTTTCCACGCCTATGCGCGCCCAGATAGCATTACTCTAAATGTGAAAGGAGGTGAATGGATACAACGTTCGCAACTGCAGGAGCAGAAAAGAGCAATATCTCTAACTCTATCCATAAGGAGAAAAGTATGCGCAAGAATTCACTCATAGCAGCAATGTTATCCGTGGCACTGGCGAGCTTCGCTTGGGGCCAGTCCAATGCCAACGGCATTGGCTACTTCGCCTTAGAGGTGCCTGCTGATGTCACCATCACTATTGATGGCGAAGATGGAGACTGGGCGTGGTTCGACGACATTTTCACCGTTGGTCCCGACGAGATGTACGAAATCCAGAAAGCCGAAGTGCTGGACAAGAGCGATCTCGATGTGGCCATTATGACGGCGTGGACGGGCACGGACCGCGATAACAGGCTCTACGGATTTGTGCGCGCCACCGACGACACACTAGTCGTCACCTCGGACGTCTTTGACGATGGCTGGCGCGACGATGATCTCGAGATCATCACTGATGCCAACGCCAGCGGCGGTCCGCACGACGGCGACGGCGAATCGGGTACGCGTGCCGAGGGGCAGCAGTTTACCATGCACCTGCCGGTCCCCGGCATATATGAAACGCCCTATGGCGGCGACGGCTCGTGGTGGTTGCGCTGGCAGGTGGTCGAGGAAATCCACTGGATGGACGAGTTCGCCGAGTCCAGAGTGACGACTAATCCTCCGGGAGCGACCACGGGTTCGACCAACGTCACGGTCAACTACGAATACAGCATTCCCCTCTGGGATTACGCGTCGTTGGACGGCGCGGATAACAGCATCCGCCACGAGAACGAGGCCGGGCAGATCATCCGCCTGACCTATCAGTTGAACGAAGCGGATAATCCCGAAGATCGCCGCACGCATCAGTTAGCAACAGCCGGCGAGGATGGCGCTTCGGGTAACTGTGATGTCTGCTCGGAATACACGCTGCTTGGCGCGGACGAGTACGATCGCGCCGACGGCGGGGGCACCGCAGTAGAATCCGAGAGCTGGGCAAAAATCAAAGCGACCTTCAGCGACTAACCGAACGGTCCTTTGGCCACATATTGGGCGGCGGCGTCTGCCGCCGCCCAATAACCGGTAGTGCAATTACACTTCCCGAGGTTAATGCGATGATACGGTTCGGTTTGTGGCTTTGCTCCCTAGTGATGTTGGCAGGATGTGGACGTTATTTCGACGGGCCAATTCAGCCAGCTCCGCAGGGACAGCAGGAGGCCGATATGGTGATTCAAGACGATGGCTTGATCACCTATTCATTTGAGCGCCTAGAGATCGGTCTGCGCCCCATGACCGATGCTGAATTGAACCGCAAATTTCCGCAGCAGTCCACGCAGGGCCCCGTATCGACTAATCCCTATACTTTCGGCAACTGGAAGCGCATGGGCGAAGAGTGGACACCGCCCAAACACAGCGTATGGCTGCTAAAAGTTAAAAACTACGCTTACCCCAAAGTCGGCGTCGATCCTCTCAGAATCGAGCTAGTTTCAAAGGATGGGTATCGCAAGTACGCACCGTTAGAACCGCTGCAGATTCTGGAATACTACTATTCGTTTATTCAGGGATATGCCGGCAACGAATACCGGCGCTTTAACGAGCGCGAAGATATGCTCAAGCGCACCATGTTTCAGGAGCAGATCATCTTTAGCGGCCAAGAATCAGAGGGTTTTGTCGTTTTTCCGAGCCTCGCACCCGACGTGAAGGAGTTTTCTATCCACGTCAGGGACATTGCATTGCGATACGATTACCGCAACGAGCCTGTGGAGACCAAGGATCTAACCTTTCACTTTCAGCGCGAGGTATTTAAGGGGTTTCGGCCACCGCCCGAACTGGTGAATAGGCAATGATGTCTTCCTTTAGACGAACTGCTTTGGTTGGATTGATCCTGTCGTTCTGCATTAAACCAGCGGGACTACAGGCCGATGTTTGGGGGGTCGGCTTGGGAGGGCAAGCCTGGGAGGAGCCAGCGCAGACTATGGCGGGGGTAGTCGTAAGTGAAGGACAGATACTAGGACCGGCCAGCTTTTCACTCGATCAAAATATAACTCAGTTCATCGTCTGGGGAGTCGGCGCACCCAGCAGCTTTATCGCCGAGGGCAACGGACGGGTGTGGAACAATTCGGCGCGGGGTATTGCGGGGTCTGAGGTTCTGGTGGACGGGGATGGTACGACCAGCACGGAAAATCGCTTTAAGGAAGTGGGGGTCAATCAGCGCGGACGCATTTTTTTTCTCGATCTCGGGGCTTCGTTCCCAGTTAGCCAGATTGTTTTTTACCCCCGTGCAGGAGAGGATGAGTTCGTCGCCGGCTACGAAATATCACTCAACGACGGGCGTACCTTCGACGCCAATGACTCGCCCGTTTACGAGGCCGTGCGCCAAGTGACGATCAACCGCGATCCAAGAGTGGATGTGCGCTTCCCGACGCAACTGGTGCGCTTTATTCAGCTCAGAGTGCTTTCACCGAACCCCTTTGAACTAGCGGAAATCGAGGTCCACGGCGAAGGCTTTGTGCCGCGTGGGCTCTACGAAACACAGCTCATCCAGTTTGCCCAGCCTGTCAACTACGGCGCATTGACTTTTCGCGCACACAAAGTTTCGCTGTCCGAGGAAGGCGAGAGCAGCGCGGGCGCCGACGAGCAAGTGCGGGTGATCGTGCAGATGCGCAACGGCGTTGACGAAACGCCTCTCGACTATTACCAAATCGCCGACGTAGAGACCCGGTCGGAAGTGCTGGTCAGCAAAGAGGAGTACGAAGAACTGCCGTTGGTTCTCAAGGGCAGCATTCGCCCGGACGCCACGCACTGGTCCTCTTGGACGGAGCCGCTCATCGCCGACTCCAGCGGTGCGTATTCCATTCCGCTGGATCTGCCGGGGCCGCGCGATTTTTTTCAGGTGCGCCTGCGCTTTGAGGGCAATACCTCCGCCAGCATGCAGGTCGATAGCCTAGCCATCGTGCATACGCCGCCGCTGGCCGCACTGGCATTGAGCGAAGTAGCCCTATTGGACGATCCCTTTCCGGCCGGTGGACGCGCAGCCGTTCCGGCTGGTCGGGATACGGTTTTTACCTACGACATAAAGGCCGATTTGGGCGAGGGAACCGGCTTTGACGGCGTGCGCATCTCGACGCTGATACAGCCCGAGTTCCTCAAACTGGAAATGGGAGACGAACTGGCGGAGATACAGCCGGATAGCGTGCAGGTGGACAATACGGGCTTGCGCGTTTATTTCCCATCCCGGCGCATTAGCACAGGAGAAGACGTGCGTCTGCGGATTACGTTTCGCTCGCAGGCGCTGCTCTTTTCCACCCAGTTTATAGGACAGCTTCTGGATACGACGGGCAGCCTGCCCCAGCGCATTGCCGAGGGCGACGCGACGCGGGAAGTGGGCACGGACTCGCAGGAGGTAATTTTCCTCGCCAGCGGCGAAAGCGTGCTGCAGTCCTTTGCCGTTTCTCCGCCGATTATAACGCCCAACGGCGATGGCATAAACGATTCGTCCGCCTTCTCTTTTGTGCTCATCCATTTGGTGCAACCCGCCGCGGCGGAACTGCTCGTATATGATCTTTCGGGTCGCTTAATAAAAAACGTGCTCTCCGATGCGCTGACCGCCGGACGTTATACCCAATGGCATTGGGACGGAACGAACAATGCCGGCGACCTAGTGCCACCGGGGACCTATATCGCAAGAGCCTCGATAGAGGCGGCTGCCGACGAAGTCAACCGCATGCGCCTGATCCACGTGGCCTATTAATGCCCATTTAAACGCGGAAAACTGAGCATGACGTACAAAGTGGCGCTAGCTTTTTTGCTCTTGGCCCCTTGTTTTGCAGAGGCACAGGTAGAGCGATTGGTGCTAGGTACAGGAGATAACGGCTGGGAAGAACTAGCCGAGTTGATGGGCGGCATGTGGGTCGTGGACGGCGGTCTGCAGCCCTACGAATTGGACCCAGCAGTCAATATCGCGCTGGGTGAGAAGAAGGGCAGCTCGCGCTACGATGTCTTCGGCAACCCTTGGGGAGGAGAGCGGGCCGGGCCGCAGGCCGCACGCCTCATTCCCGGCCAGCCCGAGGTTCTCGGAGATAACGGCTTTGTCTATACAATAGACGGCGACACGACTCGGTCAGTAGCCATTGTCTCCGGCTATTATTACTACAACCTAGGTTGGGAATTGCCCATCAATCGCATCCGCTTTTTTTCTCCAGCGGAAGGGCGCACCCAGACCGACGACCGCAAGCGAATCACACCGGGTTTACCGCTCAAAAACGCCTATCCCAAGCTGTATGAAGTTTGGGCTGCAATTGATGGAGAGCGCTTTAAGCAAGGGCAGTTTGACCTCTTACTAGAGCAGAATCTCAACCAGACCACGCGCATCGCTAATGCTCGTTTTCCCACCCAATCCTTGCAGTTCATTTTCATAAACTTCCCGGAATTGGGCGTCATTGCCGAGGTAGAGTTTTACGGCGAGGGTTTTGTGCAAAAATCGCAATACCTCTCCAAGGTGATCGACATCGGTGAGCCGGTCAATTTCGGGCGGGTTATACCTTATTTCAATGGGTTTGCCAAAGAGAGCATAGACAGCGAAGCCGAGCTTTTGGCAGAAAATCCCATCTCCTTTTCGCTGGAAACGCAGACCGGCCGGGACGATACGCCACAGGTTTACACTATATATACCGAGTTGAGAACCGAACGCGAAGTGAGTTTTGCCGAATGGGACAAAGCGCCGCGTGACGATTATGTGCGCCCTAGAGCTCGGGGGCCGGAGCGGCCCGACGTGGACAACTGGAGCTTCTGGTCGGTGCCACAAGAAGCGTCCGCGGGCGAAGGCATAGAGATCCTTTCGCCAGATAATCGGCAATATCTCAAAATCAACTTCACTATGAAGAGCGAGGACTTGTTCACCTATGGCCGGATGGATTCGCTAGTCATAGAATACTCGCCTTTGCTGGTCGATGCGGTCGTCGGAGAGGTCGCATTACAGGACGAACCACAGCCGCTTGGGCGCAAGACGGAAGTGCCCTTGGGCGAGGAGCGCATCTTCACTTTTGACGTGCGGGCCGACTTTGAGTCGGAGACCAAGTCGGGTTTTGACGCCTTAAGGCTGCAAACCCCGGGCCGCGTCCAGTTTATCGGACTGGAAATGGGCGACCCCTTAGCCGCTGTGGAACCCGACAGCATCGCGGAAAAACAGGGTGAGTTGATCGTCTATTTTCCGTCCAACCGCATCGCGGCCGCAGACAACAGACCGTTGCGGCTGTTGTTCAAAACGGGCGTCTTCAGTTTTAACGCCTTGTTTCAGGGCGAGATATTTGTCGTAGGGGGAGAAGGACAGCCCCAATCCATCGATCCCGGAGATGCCAATGAGGAGGTATCGACCAATTCCATCGAGGTGCTAGCCCTGAGCGAGAACTTAGATGTGCTGAGCGCATTAGACGTGGGATCGACCGTAGTAACGCCGAATGGCGACGGGCTCAACGACACGCTTGAACTGGCCTATTCACTACTGGGCGTACAGACCAGCCAAGTGGTCTTTGAAATCTACGATTTGCGCGGACGCAAAGTCCGAACGCTATCGGCCGGTTCTAGAAGCGAAGGGCGTTATGTCGAAGAGTGGGATGGACGGGGAGCGGGGACGAGGCCCGTGGCTCCGGGCCTATACCTAGCCCGACTTTCCGTCGAGACGGATGCGGGAGACTTCACGCGCACGCGCATTATTGCAGTGGCCTACTAAACGGGTTGCACATACCACGAGGATGTACCATGCAAAAATTTGCTGCGATTCGCATTTTGCTCGTCGCCACTCTGTGTGTGTCAGGTGCCTATGCCAACGAACTGCGCCTGAGTAGCCCGGCGGACTGGCAGACGTGGGCCATTCCCAAGGGCACACTCGAAATTGCCGACGACGGTAGTATCAGCCTAGCGTGGATGCGCCGCAATATAAACGCCGTGGCCAATGCCGTAGAGTTTTCCCATAGCGAGGGCAAGAAACAAGTTTTTGGCGGCATCCGCCAAGTCAATTCAAACCCCCAAGACGCGGCTAATATCATGGACCAAGACCCATCGACCTGGTGGCAGCCGTCTGCCGACGATCCGCTGGACGATTGGTGGATCGAAATCGACCTCGGCCGACCGGTATTGGCGCGCAAGTTGCGCTTTGTCTTTCCAGACACACCCGACGCCAAGCCCTTTCGCAATTTCACGACTTACATAAGCAACGGTGTAGATACGCGTTATGGCGTGACCTACCACCCGGTAGCCGTCACCACCACACCCAATGTAGAGCGCGTTTTTGAGGTCGATCTGAAACGAATTGAGTTGGGTCTGGCCAGCGGAGAACATCTCATAGAGCAAGATACGCTGGATTTTAACCTCGTCCACCACGTGCGCCTAGTGCCCACGGAAAAGAATCCAGGCGCAGCACTAGCTGAGATCGAAGTGGATGCACTGGGAGATAATCTCGCCATAGGTACAGTGGAACGGGGCGGAGCGGTGCGAGCCGGGCGGAGCGGAGATAAGATCGGTACGATCTTCGATGGGGATGTCAATACCAACTGGCGAGCTGCCGTCGGTGGCGACCAAGCCAAGGAGGGCAATCTCAGGACCTATGTCGAAGACGGTGATTGGTTCGAATGGGATCTGGGTGCCACATTCTGGATAGACCACCTTTCCCACCTAGACCTAACTGTCGGAGATGGAGAGGGGTCTCGTGGCTCCTACGGGCACGGGGCCAAGCTATTTATCCTCACCACCTCGGACGGCACGCCGGCCAGCGGCCTGACCAGCGACCGCATTCGCAGCAATTTCGACTACCAAGAACTCAGCGACGTATTCAACGATAGGTTCCCCAACCAACAGTCGTATCACTTTGCATTCCCGCTGCGGAAAGTTCGCCATATCTTCTACCACCGCAGCGGCATTCCCACGCGCCTACAGATCCGCCAGTCGATTTTTGAGTACATCCTCTACGGCGAGGGGCACGTGGCGGCGACGGAAATGGTGTCGGACTTCATCGACCTAGGATCCATGAAGAGCGTGCGCAAGCTGTCGTGGGACGCCGATTTACCCGTCGGCACGCGGATTGAAATTCGCTCACAGACGGGCAATACCTTTGAGCTCCAGAAGAAGTACTATCACAAGAACGGCACGGAATTGGATTCGGCCCGTTTTGGCAAGCTGCCTAAGAGCGTGCGCGGGCGCATCGACACCCTCAAGCTCAAAGGACCGGATTGGAGCGGCTGGAGCCAGCCCTATGATTTTCCCGAGGAGGCATTCCTCTCACCTACGCCCAGACAATTTCTGCAACTACAGATTCAACTGGCCAACGACGATCCACAACTGACGCCGGTACTGCGCTCCCTGACCCTAGAATTCGACGATCCACTCGTCAGCGGCGGCATTGCCGCGCGCATATTGCCGCGCGAGGTCGGCTTGGATTCGTTGCAGCGCTTTACGTATTTGCTGCAACCGACCTTTGCGCGCAACGACCAAGGCTTTGACGAGGTTCTTATCCAAGTGCCAGGCGCTGTACAAGAGGTTGGCGTACGAGTCGGCGGCCAGCGCGTACAGCCGAGGGAAGTTGAACTGGCGGACGGGCTGCTAAGAGTCGGACTGCCAGAGCGGGTGCGGGAGGATTCGGTGGAAGTGCTGTTTACCGCGCAAGTAACGACCAATGCCACGCTCTTTGAGGCCTGGGCCGGGGACAGCCAGCAGAACGTGCGTCAAGGCGTCGAACCCTTAGAGCCGCGCTCGATGATTGTTTTTGTGCCCGACGTGTCCGGCGGGAATTTGCTGCGCAACGTGCAGGTGACTTCGGTCGTTACGCCCAACGGCGATGGAGTAAACGACGAAGCGCAAATCAACTTTATCGTGGTCCAGGTCGAGGGCAATCCCAACGTGGATATCTACGACCTAACTGGATCTCACCTGCGGACGCTCGACCTAGACGCTGCGGGTTTCGCGTGGGATGGCCGGGACGCTGCGGGAGTGGTTTTGCCGCCGGGTGTGTATATCTGCCGCATCCAGATGGAAGCCGACTCTGGAGACCAGTCGGTATATCGCACCATTAGTTTGGCCTATTAATAACCAGCGTGTTGCACAGGAGTAAAAAAGGGAGGGACAAATGGGCCGGAAGTTTTTCGGTGCTCTGCTAACGGGTTGCCTTTTGGCAGGTGGAGTATTAGCCGAAGGCCTGCAATCAGGCTTTCTCAACCCCTATGTCGCCAGTGGTGTGCGGATATCGCCCCAGACCATCACGCCGACTATGCGGAAATGGTATCTGCCCCAAACGCTCTACGATATCTACGGGTGGAAAAACTGGGAGTACACCAACTACGCCAGGGATCGCTACGAGCGCTATACCGACATCGTGCTACAGGGCCAGCGCTTTTACGATATATACGGCAATTACATCACGCGCGGTTGGAAGATCTACGAGTGGGCGCAACAGCACCCCACGGAGACGGGTAGCGCAATCGACAAGTCTGTGGAGTTCAACAACTGGTTCAACAACTTGGTCATTTCAACGGCGTCGCAGGGCCAATACCACATGGCGTTGACCGTGGGCGAACAGCTAAGGACCACGCTGACGCCGATGACTTTTTCTAAACCGCTGTTCAACGGCGTGCAATGGGATTTTCTCTCCGATAAATACGCCCTGACGCTAATCGCCTCGCGCACGGACAACCCCGCTCTGGCGGCCACGGCGACCAACCGCAATCAAGGAGCCACAGTGCGCACGCTTTTCACCAATCTGGTCGGTCTGCGCGGCACGGCCCAAGTCGGCGACTTTATCAAGGTAGGCACCACCTACGTCAACGCCGGGCACTGGAATAGCTCGGAGAGCTTCGGCAACAATTCTCTCAAGGGCACGCTCGGCGGCAACCTGCAGGCGGGCAACGTGCAGCGCCTCCTAGTGCGTCTGTCCGACGATTCGCCCGAGGACGGCGAGGGGGGGGCGCTGCTCTTTTTGCACCGCGTGTACATAAATGGCGTGGAGCATCCCGAAATTTCTGACCGGGCGCTGGTAGATGGCGGCATCCGGCGGCAGGGGCGCTGGGAGGCCAGCGGCGGCAACAACATCATCATTACCTACGACATCGAGCGCGACTTCACGCCTATTCCCGGCGAAGACGAGATCATCGACTTCAAGGAAATCAAAAAGATCGAGATCGAACTGGTCCTAGCCAATGACTATGCCGTTGAAGTCACTTCCAATATGCAGGTCAACAACACAGGCGAGCCCGTATTTTTGCCCGTCACCCGTGCAGAGAAAAACATCAAGGACGGCTCCAACCAGCGCGTGGTGCGCTTTAGCTACGGCTTGCCGACGGCCAACGAAGTCGCCGGTCTGACCATGGAAATCGACGACCTCTTCGGCGGGTTTAACTTGCGCGCCGAATACAATATCAACCGCAAATACCGCCGCTTTCCCAACCAAAACTTCACCTACAATCAGGCGCTGGGGAAAGAGCGCGCGGAGGGCTACTACGCAACGGCGTCGCACAATGTGTACCCGTGGTTTGCCTACGGCGAGATCTTTAGCATGGACCCGGGCTATCAAACATTTATGTTCGTGCCCGACAGCAACGGGCGCATTAACTACGAAAGTGCTGTAAACAACGTTTACGAATTCGTCGACGACAACGACGACCAAGACCGCTTTCCCGATTGGCGTAGGCGTGCCTTCAGCAGTTCCTCGTCGGAGCGCTTGCTGATCCAGCGGGCTGACGTGGCCGTCTTTCCCGGCTACGACGAAAACAACGACCTAGTGTCGGACTTCAACCAGAACGACAACAGCGTGCCAGACTACTTGGAGCCCTTCGTGCGCTACGATGTCGATCCGCTGGAATTTCTCTACGGCACGGACATGAACAACAATACCGTAATCGACCGCTTTGAAAACGACGAGGAAGCGGACTACCCATATCCGCGCGACCACCGCGGCTACAACTTCTACGGCGGTGCCGAACTCAAGCCGGGCAGCCGCATAATGATCGGTCGCATGCGCGAGTGGCTGCTGAGCAGCAATCGCCGCAGCAAGTCGCTCTACGGTCTGCTGACGCTGACGCACGAAGTGCCTCGCCACGGTTTGCAGATGCAGCTCTACAACGGCCTTCGCCGCGTCGAGGACAATATCCCCGAAGACATCATTCTATGGGTGCAGAGTCCGCGCACGCGGGGGGATATGCGCCCCTTCGTCGATCCCATGATTGCCCAGAATGCGCTGATCAACACCACCTTTTTGAGTGCGCGCACGCGCAAATACGCTCCGCTCAATCTGGAGACCAAGCTGAAGTACGAGATCTATCACCAGCGGGGAGACCAGCAACCGGCAAACTGGCAAGACGAGAAGCTCCTCGCGCTGATCACCAAGGCGGACCTGCCCATTCCGGTGGGTAAACACGTGCTGTGGCCTAGGTGGAAACAGCTCTACAAGCGGCGCTCGCCCACAGATAAAAACGAGCTGGAGAACAACGAGCTGTCGGAAATTTTCTTCTTCGTGTGGCAGCAGGAGCTGATCAGCACGATGCGCCTAGAGTCCGGCATCGAGTACGAGATTTTCCGGAATATGGTCGAACGCACGGATCCACTGCCCGCCGGATATGTGGACGATTTTGAACAGTTCGTGATTGCTGCACAGCTATCCAATCGCTCGGACTATCTGGGTTATCGCCTGATGACCAACATCGGCGGGCGCTGGGAGCGGCGCGATTTCCGCGACGAGACGACGACGGATTTAGTGCTGTTTCTGAGCATGTTCGCCGGATTGCAATAACGCCTGACAAATCTGCCCTTGTGCGGTCTGATGTCTGCGCCGGTTAATAGACTGCATACTCCCCGCGATATGCGCTCTTTTTATATGCCCATCGTTGCAGTTCTCTTTAGCTGGGGTATGGCGCTGGTCGTGGGGTGCAATGAAACTCCCGCTCCACCGACAGAAGCCATTACACCCAAGTCCAAATTGGCTAGAAGCGCACTGCCGAAATTCGTCGATGCCACCGCCGCTGCCGGCATCCACTTTGCTCATGTCAACGGCGGTAGTGGTCGTTTCTATTACGTGGAGACCTATGGCTCGGGAGCGGCTTTTGTCGATTACGACAGCGACGGCGACGAAGACCTATACCTAGTCAATGGGGCTGTGTTGCCGGGTTTTTTAGAGCGGCGCGTACCGCAAAACGTCCTGTATCAAAACAAAGGCAATGGGAAGTTCGAGGATATAACAGAGGACGCTGGTGTCGGCGATGAAGGGTATGGCATGGGTGTCTGCGCGGGAGATTACGACAACGACGGCCATGTGGATCTCTACGTCACTAACTTCGGTGCCAATGTGTTGTATCGCAATGTCGGCGACGGTTCATTTGTGGATGCGACAGAGACCGCTGGCATCGGCGACGAGCGCTTGAGTATGAGCGCGGCTTTTGCCGACATCGACAACGATGGCGATCTCGACCTCTACGTTTCCAACAATACCGATTTTACCCTCGAAAACCATAAAGAATGCAGGCACGGTTCCATACGCGTCTATTGCGGTCCCGGTCAATACAAGGGAGCGTCGGGGATTATGTACCGCAACGAGGGCGACGAAACGTTTGCCGACGTAACGGAAGAAATGGGCGTTTATAACGACCGCTGTCGTCAACTCGGCGTGGTATTTGGCGATTACGACGAAGACGGCGATGCGGATCTGTTTGTCGCCAACGATATGACCCCGAACTTCCTCTTCCGCAATGAGGGGGGGACGCGGTTTTCCAATATTGGGCTAAATTCTGGCGTCGCCTTTAGCCCGGACGGCAAACCCGAGGCGGGCATGGGCACGGACTTTGGCGACTACGACCGGGACGGACTCCTCGACCTCGTCGTCTGCAACTTCCAGTGGGAGCACTGTCGCCTGTTGAAAAACGAGCGGGGCGATGTATTTAAAGACCGGATACACGAGTCCAAACTGGACGAACCGACCTTTGCAACGTTGACCTTTGGCACGGACTTTCTCGATTACGACAACGACGGCTATCTCGACCTGTTCCTAGCCAACGGACACGTCGAACCGAATATAGAAATTATCGACCGCGCCGGACCTTCCTACGCGCAGCGGGATCAGCTATTCCACAACAACGGCGACGGCACCTTCTCCGACGTCAGCAGCGACTCGCCTGGACTGGCCACCGCCTGGGTCGGACGCGGATCAGCGACCGCCGACTACGACAACGACGGCGACCTCGACCTGTTCGTCAGCAACAACAACCAGCGCGGCCTGCTGCTGCGCAACGATGGCGGCAACCGCCAGCACTGGCTGTCGGTGCGCACCGTCGGCACCCACAGCAACCGCGACGGTATTGGTGCACGCATCCGGGTGGTAGCCGGCGACCTAGACCAAGTCGAAGAAGTGCGGTCGGGCAGCTCCTATCTGTCGCAGAATGCGCTGCGGGTACACTTTGGCTTGGGGACGCACACGCGGGTGGATCGGGTGGAGATTCGCTGGCCAAGTGGGGTTGAGCAGGTGTTGGAAGACGTGGCGGCCGATCAGTTCCTCACGGTCCAAGAGCCGGAAAAACTATAGGATCATCGTGCCAGAAGTCCGCGAAAGGGCAAGGCGAACGTGAAGTGGTTTAATGGCGTGCTATGGCTGGCGTGGATAGCGGCTTTGGGCTGCGGTGGCGTGCGAGAAGAAGCGCCTGTCGTAGAGGAAGAGGAAGACCCACGCACGACAGAACTGAGTTATTTGGATCGCATTCGCGCCGATTCCAGCGACGTAGCCGCGCACTACGAACTAGGGGCGTTCTATTTAAAACACGCCGTGTATGGGGAAGCGCTGAGATATTTCAGCGAGACCTTTCGCATCGACTCGCTGCACGTAGGCGCATTGCTGGGGGCCGGAGAGGTCATGACCCGGCAGGGTGAGTTGGAACGGGCGTTGGCCGTCTATCGCAAGGCCATTGCGCTTGCGCCCGACAGCGCCGCGACCTATCGCCAACTCGGCCAACTCTATTTGCGTACAGACGACGATGATAGGGCGCGAAAGACGTTTGCAAAAGCGCTGCAATTGGCACCCGATCACGCTCCAGACTACTACAATCTAGGTGTGGCACATGCCCGCGACCACGACTACAAGACCGCAGCCCAGCACATGCAGCGAGCGCTGGAAATAGACCCCGAATACGCGCTGGTGTACTACAGTCTGGCGGATATGTACTGTGCCAAGATGGGGCAATGCGAACGGGCTGTAGATATGGCGAGCAAAGCCGTCAAAATAGACCCTAGACACGCACGTTACCGCACGGCATTAGGGCGCGTCTATATGCGGTTGAATCGCCACGAAGAAGCGGAGGCGGCCTTTCGCGCGGCCATCGAGCGCGATTCTGCGGCTGTAGAGGCGCTAAATGGGCTGGGAATGGTGCTCGCCCGCCAGGGTAAAGAGGCCGCAGCGACGGCTGTACTTGAGAAAAGCATCGCCCTAGACCCGGCCTATCCAGAAGCGCACTTGACCCTGTCCAAAGTGTATATGAAGCAGGGAAAGGCAGAGGAAGGGCAGAGACATATCGAGATGTTCAAGCGCCTTGATCCGCATTTCGATACCATTCGCGATCAGCGTTTGCGCCTCAAAGGCCACGCCGACGATGCCGTAGCCCGCTATAACTTGGGCGTGATCTACGCGAAGTTAGGTTTTGCTGAAATGGCTGCTCAAGAGTACAAAGCCTCGCTGAAGATCAACCCCGCCCAGATACAGGCCTGGCAGAATTTGGGCACGGCCTATATGCGGCTGCAGCGGGTTGACGATGCCATCACGGCCTATCGCCAAGCCCTGACTTTAGACGAGGACTATGCGCTGGCGTGGTTTAATCTCGGCAACGCCTATCTGCTGAAAGACTATCCGGTGCAAGCGCACTCGGCCTATGAGCGTGCTTTGGCAATAAAGGAAAACTACATCGACGCGATAAACGGCCTTGGTAATGCCAAACTGCGCGAGGGCCATGCCCAGGAGGCCATCGACGATTTTAAAGCGGTTTTGCGAGCCGATTCTACCTATGTCGGTGCCCATTATAGTTTGGCCGTGGCCTACCGAGAAGTGGGAGACTCACTCGCGGCTCAGCAGCAGATACGCCTTTTCGCGCGCAAGCAAAAAGAGCGCACCCAGTGAACTGGATGCATTAAGGAAAACGCGAAATTGCCGCCATGGAGGTGCTTATGAAACGCTGGAATTTTGTGGGCTGTGCAGTCATGGCCCTGCTGTGGATTAGCTGTGCGACACTCTCTCAGCTCGAGGCAAAGCGCATCGATATCAATTCGGCCTCGCGTGCACAGTTGGAAACGCTACCCGGGATAGGGCCGGCAACGGCTCAGAGGATAATCGAGGGCCGCCCCTATCACAATGCAAAAGGCTTGCTCAACATAAAGGGCATTGATATGCAGCGCCTAAAGGCCATCGAACCCTATATAACTGTTGGAGACAAGTAACTACACGAAAGGATGAACAATGACGCGCTTTGACGACATGAAGGGAATCTTCGGCCTGCTGCCGACCCCGTACAGGGACGACCTCGAGATCCACATCGACGACCTAAAGAAGGTAGCCAACTTCTGCTGCGAGAGCGGCCAGCACGGCATCGTCTGGCCGGTGATGGTCGGAGAGTTCTGGTTTTTGGGCGAAGAGGAGCGGGTCCGGGGGCTGGACGCGGTGTTAGAGGAGGTCAACGGTCGCTTACCCGTGGTCTTCGGCTGTTCCGGGATTTCGGTGCCGCAAGTACTGCTCTACACGCGGGCGGCGCAAAAAGCCGGGGCGGATTCGATTATCGCCATGACGCCAGCGCGCACCGACGCGGCCACGGCAATGGACCTGTACCGGCGCTTAGCAGGGGCGTTCGACGGGCCGATCATGGTGCAGAACGCCGATATGTACGCGCCGTTGCGCGGCGAGCAGGTGGCGCAATTGGTCGATGAGATCCCGCAGGTCGAATACGTCAAGGAGGAGCGGCAACCCGGCCCTAAGCACATCGCCGAGGTCGCCGAGATGGTCGGCGACCGGGTCAAGTGCATCTTCGGCGGGGCGGCGGGCAAGTTTTTGCCCGACGAGATGCGCCGCGGTGCCAACGGCAATATGCCCGCCTGCGAACTGGCCGATGTGCTAGCCAAAATCACCGAGCTGTGGTGGGCCGGGCAGGAGGAGGAGGCGCGCACAATGCACCGTCGCCTATTGCCGCTGCTCATTCTCGAAAACCACCCCTTTATGCGCTATATCCTCAAGCGCCGAGGGGTATTCAGTACGCTGGTGGAACGGGCACCGGCAGGCAAGCTGACGCTGGATGAGGGCGACAAACGGGAGATCGCAACCCTACTGGAGACCATCGCGGGGGATATCGAGTCGTTTCCGATATTACCGGAGCACTAAGTCGCAACGATGAATTATGGACCGCACTATTCTGTTTTATAGCCTTTGCATACTCGGCGTTGTGGGCCTGCTCAGCGTGCCCGCAGCGCGCTCCCTGCTACTGGGCCTCGACACGTCCGCACAAAAGGAGAGCGGACGCACGGAGATCGTCTTGGCTGGCTGGGGCAATACGCAGGAAGTGGCTATGCTCAATCAGCTCATGGCCGATTTTGAAGCGGGCAATCCAGATGTAAAGGTCAAGTTCATCCACATCCAGCAGAACTTCAATACCGTGCTGCTGACCATGATGGCCGGAGGGCGCTCGCCCGATATCTTTTACGTGGCACCGACCACCTTGGGCAGCATGTTGTCCAAAGGGGTACTCCTCGACTTGGAACCCTATCTGGAAAAGAGCCGAGTCGTTGGCGCCGAGGACTTTTTTCCACAAACGGTCGAGCCATACCGCTGGGACGGCAAGCGCTTTGGCCAAGGGCCGATCTACGGGCTGTGCAAAGACTGGTCGCCTGACTTTTTGATTTTCTACAACAAGAACCTGTTTGACGAGGCGGGTATTCCCTATCCAGACGGCAGTTGGACGCGCGCAGAGTTTGTAGAAATTGCTCGGCGCTTGACCAAGCGCGACGATCAGGGGCGCATCATCCAGTTTGGCGTGTACAACAACGCCAATCCAGAGCAGTGGATCTGGCAGTCGGGCGGGCGCGTCTTCTCCGCCGATCGGACGCGCGTGTTGCTCGAAAGCCCAGAAGTGATCGAGGCGCTGCAATTTGCCGCCGATCTTTCTACTCGCTGGCACGTGGCACCAGGCTACGCCGAGCAGGCGCAGAGTCCGGTAAACGTGATGTTCGAGACCGGGCGCGTGGCCATGTGTTTTTACGGCCAGTGGTTTGTGCCCCAATTCCGCAAAAACATCAAGAGCTTTGCGTGGGGGGTCGCGACGCCTCCGCGCCACAAAGTAGATATTTATCTGTCCGGCGGCATGGTCGGTTATGGCATATACGCCCATACCAAACACCCACAAGAGGCGTGGCGCTTTATGGAATATCTGGTTGGCCCCCAAGGCCAAGAGGCCATTGCCAAGATCGGCTGGAACATTCCCGGCCGCCGGGAAACCGCATACAGCCCTATTTTCGTAGAAAATCCCAACCTAAATGCGGAGATCACCCAGACTTTTCTCAAGGCCGCGGAGCGCACCGAGTTATTTCATCGCAGCCCCTATATCAATCCCGCCGAATACAATCTGCTCTTTAATCCAGAGTGGGAACTGGTCATGCTGGGTGAAAAGAGCGTACCCGAGGCCCTAACAGATGCCGCCAAAAAAATCAACCAAGCCATGCGCGACAACATGGCTCTGCAGAACACCGAGGCGGACGGATGAAACTAAACCTGCGAGAGCACCTAGAAGGGTATCTCTTCATATCGCCGTGGATTTTGGGCATGGTGCTCTTTGCCCTCGGGCCGATACTGGCCAGCTTTGGTCTGGCGTTCACGCGCTGGAACCTCTTTACGGAGCCAGAGTACGTGGGATGGGCCAATTTTCAGAAGCTGGCGCACGACCCGCTCTTTTACAAATCGGTGTTTAATACGATCTACTACACGATTTTTGCCGTACCACTGGGGCTCGTGCTGGCGCTGGGACTGGCCATGCTGGTCAACCACCGCCTGCGCGGGGTCAACTTTTTTCGCACGGCTTTTTTTCTGCCCAATGTCGTGGCGGGCATCGCGATGCTGCTGCTGTGGAAATGGCTCTTCGATCCCAATTTTGGCTTGATCAACCTGTTCCTCGACTGGACCGGATTGATGGCCGTGTTGGAGTGGATCGGCCTTGGCCGGCCCCAGTGGATCTCATCGCGGGCAGGTGCCATGCCGGGCATGATCTTTATGAGCATCTGGGGATTGGGTGGATCGATGATGATCTTTCTGGCCGGCCTGCAGAATATTCCCCGCGAGTTAATCGAAGCGGCGGAGCTAGACGGCGCCGGGCCGTGGAAGCGCTTTAGATACGTCACCGTGCCGCTGCTGACCCCGACGATTTTTTTCTTGATGATGGTCGGCGTGATTGGCTCGCTGCAGATCTTTAACCAAGCCTATGTTATGACCCAAGGCGGGCCAGCGCACGCGACCCTGTTCTACGTCCTGTATCTCTTTCAAACGGCCTTCGAGCGCTTCCAGATGGGCTATGCCTGCGCCATGGCCTTGGTCCTCTTTATCATCACGCTGATCGTCTCGCTGATCCAACTGGCGATGGGTAAAAAATGGGTACACTACCAATGAGCAGCGCTTCTGGGGACACCCTGTCGCTGCGCCGCCAGCTCATCCTCTACGCCGCGCTGTCCTTTCTGGCGTTTTGGTTTCTAGTGCCTTTTGCCTGGATGCTCATTACCTCGGTCAAGACGCCGGACGAGGTCTTTTCCCGTCTCCTGCCTTCGGTGCTGCGGCTGGCCAACTTCGTCGAGATCTTCAATCAGCCGACGTTGCCCTTCGGGCGCTATTTTCTCAACAGCACGATCATCACGGTTTTTGGCACGGGGGCGAGTCTTTTTGCTTCCTCCATTGTGGCCTATGCCTTTGCCCGCCTGAATTTTTTTGGCCGCGACGTGCTGTTCATCGCCGTGCTATCGACCATGATGCTGCCCGCGGCGGTGACCATGATCCCGACGTTTGTGCTTTTCCAGAAGCTGGGCTGGGTCGATACATTCCTCCCCTTTTTGGTGCCGGCCTGTACGGGCAACGCCTTCCAGATATTCTTTTTGCGCCAGTTTTTTAAGACCCTGCCGATAGATTTGATCGACGCCGCGCGCATAGACGGGTGCTCAAACTTGCGCATCTGCCTGTCGATTGCCATGCCACTGGCCAAGCCAACGCTGGCGACGCTGGCTATTCTCAGCTTTCTCAGTCTCTGGAACGACTTTATGGGGCCGCTCATCTACCTGCACAGCAATGAGAAGCGCACGCTGGCGCTGGGACTAAATGCTTTTGCCGGCATGTACGGCACACAGTGGCATCTGCTCATGGCCGCTTCCGTAGTCGCGACCGTGCCCATTCTGGTGGTCTTTTTTATGGGGCAGCGCTACTTCGAGCGCGGGCTGGTGATGACGGGGATGAAGGGGTGACGCGACTCATTAGGCGGATTGACTTCAAGGTAAGGAGATAGGACGATGCCTGAAGACGGAGCATGGCAAGAGACGTTGATTGAAAAAAACGTGACATACCATATTGAGTTCGAGGGGAGACTCTTCCTCATCGAGAACGTCCCGGCGCGAGTCAATGTCGAGACTGGTGAGAGGCACTTCTCACCAGAGACCGTTGAGCGTCTGCAGCAAGCGGTGTGGGAGCGCTGTCGTCCCGTTCGCACCATCGAGACCCCGGTTTATGAGTACGCCGCTTTGGTCTGAAGGCTCGGGTTTCCCGGTATAGTGGCCCAAGGGAGAATGGTAATTACCTCTATGCCAACTCCGGGTATTGCGCCGCGTAGATCGTCAACTTCGTCGCCTCTCCAATCTGTTCCAGTTCCGGCCGCCGCCCCGACAAGCGCAAGCTGTCGCGCACCAAATTCAAAAATCCCTCGCCCCGCGCTTCCAGAAAACTAGATCCCGTAACCGGGCTTTCGTAGTAGCGCATGAAGCCAGTGAGAAACTGATTCCGGCGCGCTGGCTGACACCCGGCGTACAAATTTTCGATGGTCAATGTGTTGTAGAGCGCCCCGGGATTTTGGAATTCAATGCGGTCGGGGAACATGCGGATGATGATCTGCGATCCGGAGACTCCGTAGTCCCGATGAATGACCGCGTTTACGACAGCCTCTTGGAGTGCGGTGTCTATATAGCTGGGGTAATCTCGCCGGCCGTCGCCACTTTTTCGCGATAGGATCGGCGTCAAAGGAGAGGCTTGGAAATACGACACGATCTTGGCGATCTGCTCGGGTAAAGGCCCAGTGACTTGCCGGCTATCCACGGTATTGCCGTCGGGAATGTCGTGGTGATACACAGCCAGATCGATGTACGCACCGGAAATGTACTGCTCGGGCTGCACGGCAAAGAGCAGGATGCCCAAGTGCGTCGGCGTGGCTCCCACCTCCGAGATCACAGCAAGTTTGTGCGCCGCCAGCGTGGAAGCCCAGTCTTCTGGCGTGGACCAGTCGGAGAAGCGCCGACTGAAGTACTGTTCGAGTCGGGTTTTGTCCAAGTCATCGAGACTGCTGCCGACCATGGGCCATTCCTCAAGCGGGCCAGCCAAACGACGCTCGGTCAATCGGATGGATGAAATAAGTTGGGTTTTGTCAATCATGATCATTCCGCGTTTTTAAGCTGCTCCAGCACGTCCATCCCCACCTGCCGACTCCACGCCTCCATCACCCTATGGAACAGCGGACCGGGCTTGCCGTCGCCAATCGGCGTATTGTTGATGCGCGTACACGGTGCTAGACAATAGGGCGTGCTAGTCAACCAAGCCTCGTCGGCATTGACCGCGTCGTAGGGCTGCAAATCCTTTTCGACCCAGCCCAGCCCCAACTCAGGTGCCAATTCCCGCAGCGTCACCAAACTCACCCCCTCCAAGATATTGCGACTAGTCGGCGTAAAGATCGTATGGTTCTCGACCACGACGAAGTTGGCCCCCGAGCACTCGGTGAGGTTGCCATCCAAATCGAGCAGCAGCGAGGTAGCGGCGGGATCAACCGCCTGCGATTGCTTGTCGGCCAGCCAATAGTGCAAGCGCGAGCGGTTTTTGGTCTTGGGGTCAACGCATTGGGGCGGCACGTGGCGGATAGAGGGCGTGACCGCGTGGACGCCCTGCTCAAAATAGGGCCGCCACACGGCAAAGGGCAGCGGAAAAGAGTGGATGCACAACGTGGGCGTCAGGCGCGCCGACTTCCCCGCGCTGCCCGCGTAGATCTGGTTTTCCCCGGGCGTTACAAAGTGGACGACGCCCAAATCCTGCTCGGGACCGATCAGCTTGCTATTGGTCTCGATCAAGGTCCGCGTGCATTCGACCAGTCCATCGTGGTCCAGTGCCAGCTCAATACCGGCGTATTTACACGACCGCAAAAGCCGCCGCACGTGCTCCTCTAAGCGGAACGGCTCGTGTCTGAACGTGCGGGTCATTTCGGTCAGGGTGGCACCCAGCACGATCCCCAAATCGTAGATATTGAGATGGGCTTGGGAAGCGGGGACGAAGCCATCGTTGAGATAGACGACTGGTTCACTCATAGCGCGTTACTCTCCTGTGAATCCAAGGCGGCGCAGGCGGCATAAAAATCGGCCGTCGAGGTGGAAAAACCATGCACTTGCTCGACCTCGCGCACGGCCAATTCCGTGGCCCACCGCGCCTTTAGTGTATCGGGGAATTCCACTCCTTCGGTGGCATCCCGCACCAAAACGGTGTTATAGCCCCGCCCGCGCATGGCGCGCACCCCGTAGTCGCGGCCCAAGATACACCAGTTGGTTGCAAAACCAGCGAAAAGCAAATGCAGAATGCCGCGCTCTTGGCACAAATCGTGCAGTTGCTGGCCCGTGCCCACGACAAAATCCCCTTCCTCCACGGCGATATGAGGCGAAAGATCGAGTTGCCCGGTTAGGCTTTGCCAATAGGGACCAATGCCCGGCTCTTGGTCGCGCGGTCCCCGGAAACAGGCATACGCTCCCTGCCGGTTGCGGAACTCAGTCGGCGGCCAACTCGGGGCTGGGCCCGGCTCAGGCGCGGGCGTGCAGCCTTGGTACACTTCGTACTTATCCGGGAAATTGGCCAGCACTCCGGGACTAGGTGCCTGCACGATGGTCAGGCCGCATTCCCGCGCCCGCCCGATGAGCGGCCCAATCACTTCCTTGGTCACGGCCTCGGCGCGCTCGATCCAGCTATCGATGTGATGCACGTTCCACAGGTCAATCAGCACCAGCGCCGTCTGCCCGACCGGCAGGGCGAAATCCAGTTCCCGCACGACGAAATTTTCCTCGCGGCAGGGCACTTCCTTAGGTGTGCTGTCTTGGAAGTACTGCACTTTCAGTTGTAAAGTCGCCATTACTTCTCCTCTTATAGCAATCCTGAATGACTTGAACGATTCGAGATGCGGATCGTCATTCTGCGTCCATCTGCGTCCATCTGCGGATCTTCTTGTGAATGATGTAGGATTGCTATATCACAACTCCGCAATCATGTCGTAATTATTGGTACCCCCGGCCTCAAAATCGCCCACGCGCCGAAAACCGAATTTGGTGTAGAAGTGGACGGCGCGGGGATTATCCGCGCGCACGCCACCCCACAGCAGCATGCGCTGCCGCCCTAGCCGTGGCAATAGCCCGAGCAGATGCTGCATCATCAAACTGCCCAGCCCCCCGCTCTGGTACGCGTCGGCCACGGAAGGGGCCAAAGTGCAATCGGTCTCGTCGTGCAAGTCCAAACCCAATGCATCGTAACGCTGGCGATCCCCGGCCCGCACGCCCATTTCGATGACGAAATACGCCACAATGCGCTCGATCCCCTCCTCAACCCAAGCCAGCATACGCAGCGTGTGGGCGCTGTCCAACGCAGCGCAAAAACCATCGGCTGTCTCTTGGTCAAACGGGTGCGGCCCGTACACCCGGCGAGTGGCCTGCGACAAGTCGGTGAAGTACGCGCCTAACTCCGCGGCCTGATCGGCGCGCAACGGGCGGAAGTAAACCCGTTGACCCGAAGTCAACTCCGTGCTGGACGAGACCAGATCGGGGTGCGTGTCTATGGTGCTAGGATCAATCTGCATGAGGACGACGTTAGTTCCTTTTCCCAAGCAACGCCTGATACGCCACCAATGCCCCCGCCACGTGAACATTCATCGACGGCCCCTTGCCGTACATGGGGATATAGACCGCGCCATCGCACAACGCCAAGGTCTGGCGATAGACGCCTTTGGACTCGTTGCCGAGCACCAAACACACTTTGTCGGGGAAGTCGTATTCCAAATAGCACACGGCCCCTTGCACCATTTCCAACGCCACCAAGTGATACCCCTCGTCCCGCACTGCGTTGGCCGCCTCGTCCATGCGCCCGATCCGCCGCCAAGCCACCCGCCGCTCGTGGCCCCGCGCCGTGCGCTCAATATCCTCGTGCGGCGGCGAGGGCGTCACACCCGTAAAAACCAATTCCCGCGCCCCACACGCATCGGCAATGCGAAACATCGAGCCGACGTTGAGCGGGTCTTCGACGCTCTGCAACAGAAAGGCTAGCTCCACCTTGGGCGGATAGCTCTTCGCCGCGTCCGCAAAGAGCCGCTTCACCTCAACCTTGCGCAAGGGGCGCATCGTCAAAAGCGGATGGCCTTGTACTTCTTCACGTGCTCGGTAATGGCCACTTCTACCGGCAACCGCTCCATGCTCGACGCGCCGTAGAAGCCATCGACGCCCGTGGTGTTTTGCAACACGTACTCGGCGTCCTCTGGCTCTGAAATCGGCCCCCCGTGGCACAGCACAATCACCTCCTCGGACACGCCGCGCGCCGCGTCGCATATCGCCTGCACAAACCCCACTGATTCCGCCAAAGTCAGCGCAGTCGTCGCGCCAATCGCGCCCTTGGTAGTAAGCCCAGCGTGCGCCACCACAATGTCGGCACCAGCCGCCGCCATCTGCTCGCCCTCTTGGGGATTAAACGCATAAGGCGTCGTCAACAATCCCATCTCGTGCGCCGTGCGGATCATCTCCACCTCCTCCCCATAGCCCATTCCGGTTTCCTCCAAGTTCTGCCGATACAACCCGTCAATCAGGCCCACGGTCGGAAAATTCTGCACGCCGGAAAACCCGATGGCCGCAACCTCTCGTAGGAAAACATCCATTTGCCGGAACGGATCCGTCCCGCACACGCCAGCTAACACCGGCGTATCCTCCACCACTGTCAACACCTCCCCGGCCATATCCATCACAATCGCATTGGCGTCCCCATACGGCATGGTCCCAGCCAGCGACCCTCGGCCCGCCATGCGAAACCGCCCGGAATTGTAAATCACAATCAAGTCAACCCCGCCGGCCTCCTCGAATTTCGCGCTGATACCGGTTCCGGCCCCTGCACCGATAATGGGAAGCCCATCGGCGATATTTTGCCGCAATCTCGCGAGCACTTCTTCTCTTGTAAAAGCCATGGCCGCCTATCCGTTCAACGCCTTTTCTATCCGCACCCCCTCCATCTTCCGCAGTTCGGCCTCCGGCCCAAACGGCGCGTAGATGGCGATCAATTTCATCGGGCCGTCGCCGTTATTAACCGTCGAGTGATACACAGCCGTCGGAATATGGACCAATTCCCCCGGGCCAATCTCCTTTTCCAACATGCCCGATTCCAACTCCACCGTCTGGATCCCGGTGCCCTCCATCACGTATAGGATCTCCTCGCTATACGGATGGTTGTGGCGCTCGTGCCCCTTGCCCGGAGCCAGTTCCACTACGCCGCAGCTAAAGTGCTCAGCCGCGGTCACCAGCGGCTCGGAAAGCCAGTTTAACCGGCCCCAGTCAAAGACTTGGGTCTCCACGTCGGCGCATTGTACGAATGTCTTTTTATCGCTCATAATTCCTCTCCTGCTTTCTCGGCAATTAGCTCCAGTAGCAGCGCGGTCGCCGCGGCTGCAAATTCTGGATCGTTGATGTTGTGATCGACTTCGCGGACGGGGATGCCTTCGTCCAGATTGGCTTTGAGGGCGTCGCCAAAGGCGCGGTCGGCTGCGCGGTCGCAAAATAGCTCGCCATCGCCGTCGAGGATCGACACGCCTCTGAGCGGAATGAGCACAGCGACCGGGCCTGTGGCGGCGTTGAGCTTATCGGCGAATATCCGGCCCATCTGCGCGTTCTCCGCGGCATTGGTGCGCATCAAGGTCACCTCTGGGTTCCACTCGTAAAAGAGCCGCGTGCCGTCCTTGTACCGTTGCGGCACCGTATCCATGCCGCCAAAATTGGCCATATCCACGCAGCCGGGTACCACGAGCTGGGGCAAACCCGCCCGGCCCGCCGCGCTCAAGCGCTCTGGCCCCGCGCTGAAGACGCCGCCGCACACTTCGTCGGCCCACTCGGTGGTGGTGATGTCCAGCACCGCATCTACTAAGCCCTCGTCGATGAGCGACTCCATGGTGCGGCCGCCAATACCAGTGGCGTGAAAGACCAAGACCTCGTACCCGCTCGCCGACAGGGTCTCGCTGCACGCGTTGACGCATTCCGTGGTGTTGCCAAACATCGACGCGACGACGATCGGCTTGTCGTCGCCAGCCGGCGCTGGCTCGGCTTCGACCATGCCACAGATCGCGCCAGCAGCCCGCGTAAAAATCACTCGCGAAATCCGATTGACTCCGGCCACATCCACAATCGACGGAATGAGCACCACGTCCTTGCTGCCCACGTACGCGGCCGTGTCACCGGCCGCCACAGTCGAAACGCACACCTTGGGCACGCCCACCGGCAAGGCGCGCATGGCCGCGGTCACCACACTGCTGCCGCCGGACCCGCCCATGCCGACGATGCCGTCAAACCGGCCCTCGGCGTACCCTTGTGCCGCCACCTTGGCCGCGCCCTCACCCATAGTCTTCATAGCAGCACCGCGATCGCCAGCCGCGCGCAGCGACTCCAGCGACGCGCCAGCGGCCGCGGCCACCGCGCTGGCATCCACATCCACCGCAAAGGCTTCGCACTCGCCCATAACGCCCGTGTTTACCGACAGGACTTCGTGGCCGCGAGCCAAAATCTGCTCGCGCAAAAAGGCGTATTCCACGCCCTTCGTGTCAAACGCCCCAACCATCATAATCGTAGCCATAACGCTCTCCTAAGATAGTGGCCTGTGGTCAGTGGTCAGTGGTCAGCAATCAGGCTCCGGGGAGGGTTGGGACAGGTCACTGGCCACTGGCCACTGGCCACTAACCACCAATCAGCGGCTTCAGCTAAAGCGCCGCAACCGGAGCGCGTTCATCACCACCGATACCGAAGAAAAGGCCATCGCGAGGCTTGCCAGCATTGGATTGAGCAGCGGGCCGCCGAACAGGTACAGTGCGCCCGCGGCCACCGGAATGCCTGCGGCGTTGTAAAAAAACGCCCAGAACAAATTCTGCTTTACGGTCCGCACCACCGCTCGGCTCAGCTCAATGGCCCGCGCCACATCCGCCAACTGGCTGTGCATGAGCACCACCGGAGCAGATGCAGCCGCCACATCCGTCCCGGCGGCAAAAGCCATGCCCACATCGGCGGTGGCCAGCGCTGGCGCGTCGTTGATCCCGTCGCCGACCATGGCCACACAGCGGCCCTCAGTCTGCAATGCCTGCACGACCGCGGCCTTGTCTGCGGGCAAGACCTCGGCATGCACGGTCTCAATCCCCACCTGACGCGCCACGGCTTCCGCGGCCGGCCGGCTGTCGCCCGTGAGCATCACCACCTCCAACCCACATTGGCGCAGCCGAGCCACGTCGTCCTTGCTCTGCGGGCGGGGGCGGTCGGCCAAAGACACGCGGCCGACCAATGCGCCCGCCACCGCGACCCACGCGACAGTAGCACCGTCCGCCGAGCCACTGTCCTCATCTACGCGAACTCCCACCGCCGCCATCATGGCGCGATTGCCCACCACCACATCCTCGCGTCCCACCACAGCCTGCGCACCTTTGCCCGGACTCGCCACAACTTCGGTAGCCTCCGGCACGGCAAGGCCCTGCTCTGTTGCGGCGGCCACAATCGCCGCGGCCAGCGGATGTTCCGAGCCGCGCTCCACGGCCGCGGCCAAGCTCAGCACTTCGTCGGCACGGCGTCCGTTTAACGGCTCTACCGCCACGACCTGCGGTCGCCCCTCGGTAATCGTGCCGGTTTTGTCCAGCACCACAGCATCCACTTTGTGCGCCGTTTCCAGCACTTCCGGGCTTTTGAACAGGATGCCTAAATGCGCGCCGCGTCCAGTGCCGACCATGATAGCAGCCGGCGTGGCCAAGCCCAAGCTACACGGGCAGGCGATGATCAACACAGCTACGAAGACCTGCAACGCAAAGCTCAGCCCCTCCCCGGCCCATAGCCAACCCACCGCGGCCACCACGCCTATGGCCAGTACGGCCGGCACGAAATACCCAGCCACTACATCGGCTAGGCGGGCAATCGGCGCTTTGCCCGCCTGCGCGGCCTCGACTAAGCGCACCATCTGCATCAGCAGCGTATCCCCGGCCCCGCGCGTTGCGCGCACCATGAGCGCGCCCGCGCCATTGAGGCTACCGCCAGTCACGGCATCGCCCGATCCCTTGGCCACGGGCAGCGACTCGCCGGTTAGCAGCGACTCATCCACCGTAGAATTTCCTTCTATGACCTCGCCATCGGCTGGAATGCGCTCGCCCGGACGCACACGCAGGCAGTCGCCCACCTCGATGGCATCAGCCGCAATTTCCTGCTCCCCATCGTCAGTCACCAGCGCGGCCTTGTCGGGCCTGAGCTGTAGTAGGGCACCTATGGCCTCCTCGGCCCGCAATCGCGAGCGCGCTTCGAGATAGCGGCCCATCAGCATCAAGGTGAGGATCGTCGCCACCGTCGGGAAATAGGAATCAAACGCCGTCGCCGCACCCACGGCGACAGACCCCAAACCCCAAGCGCTGTAGAGCCACGCCGCGACCGTGCCAATGGCGATGAGCGAAAACATGTTGGGACGACCTCGCCACAGAGCCTGCCCGCCCTCGGCGTAGATCTGGCGGCCAATCCACATCACCGGCAGCGCGAACAGCAGGTGCAAAACGCCCACCCGCAGCGGATACTGAGCCAAGGACAGCGCCGGGACAACGGGTGCGGCCATCTGCTCGGCCATCTCCACCGCAAAGAGCGGCAGCCAAAACGCAACAGCCCAGCGAAACTCACCCGCTTGCTCGGCCAGTTCGACCCGCTTGCGCTCCTGTCGCCTAGCCGCGCCTTCGGCTTCGGGCGCTTGCACCCGCGCCTGGAACCCCGCTTTTACCACGGCTGCCGCAATGCTTTCCTCATCTACAGCCGCCGGATCAAAACGCACGGCCATTTGCTCGGTCGCCAAGTTCACGTCAGCCACTTCAACGCCGGCCAAGCCGGACACCTGCTGCTCAACCTGCCGCATACAGCCAGCGCAGTGCATGCCTTCAATGGCGAAATGTTGCTCTCTACTGTTTGCCGTCATTGATCGGTTCCTGCCTGTTTGCCGTCATGGGTGCCTTATACATTATAATAGACCTGTTCTATTGTAGCGACAATCAGGTGCTAGTGCGTGATGCGGGGGCCTTTTTTTGGTTTGCGCCGCCTTTGGGGGTGATACTATATTTGACAGTTGACGTTACGAAGCTTAGAAGGGTGTTGGCATGAGATTTATTGGACATATTGCTATCGGCGGTGCGGAGCATGTGGCATCCCCGCCCAAATCTATGCTTCTGTACCCCCCCCCCCCCCCCCGCAACATCAGTATAAACAGCATGTTAGGCCCATCCAATGGGCCACCCTACCAAGCCATTTTCTTTGCCGTCTTTGCCGTCATGTAGGGATGACCGACCGGGCTCCCTTACTGACGGCGTAACTTTTCCTACAACACAGGAAGGAATAATAATGCGTCTTACCGAATTATTGCCGGGCTCCGCGCTTGCCGCACGGCCCCGCCGCGAGAACATCTTGCTCACCCACACGGGATTCGCGCTCATCACTTGCATTTTCGCGTTGTTGGCTTGGGCGTTGCCCACATTCGGGCACGATACGCCGAGCATCCGAAGTGGAGTAGAAAAGCATGTTTCTCCAGCGGAAGTGCAACAGATAGTAAACGAGCCGCGAAATAGTCTCTCGGATTATATCAACGACCATTGGCACCAGTACGTGAGTGGACCTTATGAGGGGCAGATAGGCGGTACGCCCAACTGTATCGCCGACAGCTACGATCCAGAGACGGATGAGTATGGTCGTTGGGATGAAGAGACCTATTCGTGGGACTTATCTGGGTGTGGGGGTGAGGACGAATCTTCAAGTTCGAGTGTATCGTCGTCTGACGACGGATCAAACGCAAACACACCCTCTGACGACGGATCAAACGCAAACACACCCTCTGACGACGGATCAAACACAAACACATCCTCTGACGACGGATCAAACGCACCCTCTAACGACGGATCAAACGCAAACGCACCCTCTAACGACGGATCAAACGCAAACGCACCCTCTAACGACGGATCAAACGCAAACGCACCCTCTAACGACGGATCAAACGCAAACGCACCCTCTAACGACGGATCAAACGCAAACACACCCTCTAATGACGGATCAAACGCACCCTCTAACGACGGCGACGGGGCGGACGACCCCACGGGCCCTGCCTCAACAGATGCTACGCTCAGAGGTCTGACGCTCACCGGCTATTATGACTTGACCTCCCTCGGCAGCACCTCCATTTCCATAGGCACCTTCAATCCCGCCACCACCAGCTACAGCGCCAGCGTCGACAGCGATATCCTTTACATCATCGTCGATCCTATAAAGAACCACGCCGGAGCAAGCTGGTACATCCCCGGTGGTGGCCTGATTGTCCCCTCTGAAGGCAGCAACGTCATCTCTATCATAGTCACCGCCGAAGACGGCAGCACATCTCAGACCTATACCGTCACTGTAACCCGTGGGGCCGGCAAGCGATTGGCCAGCCAGCCCGACCAACCGCAACTATACCAAAACGCGCCCAATCCCTTCAACAGCCAGACCGTCATCTCCTATTTCCTGCAACAGCCAGGTTTGGTGCGCCTAGAAATTTTCGCCCTAAACGGGCAGCGGGTGGCCGTATTAAGCGAGGGACAGCAGCAAGCTGGCCATTACCGCTTCCACTGGAACGGCCGCGACGATGCCGGCCGCGCCCTAGCCAGCGGCATCTACCTTTACCGGCTGATGACAGCCGAGGGCACTCTGACGCGCAAGCTCACCTTGCTCCAGTAAATTCCGACGTAGGGGCGGGTCCCGCCCCTACTCCTTCAGTCTATCCACCAATCAGTTTCTTGATCTGTCCCCACGTCGTTTCCTCAACTGCTGTATCGTGCGATTCGGGCGGGGTGCTCGCTGGGTCGCCGGGATTAAACACCTGACCCGCTAGACTCGCGTCGCCTTCGTGGTCGTGCTCGGTATGATCTTCTTCCTCGGCGTCGTGATCGTCCCCGTCGGCGTCATGGTCATCTCCGTCGGCATCATGGTCATCTCCGTCGGCGTCATGGTCATCTCCGTCGGCGTCATGGTCATCCCCATCGGCGTCGTGATCGTCCCCATCGGCGTCGTGATCGTCCCCGGTGGGATTGGGATCACCGACCACCCAAGTGCCGTCGGGGTCGCCCAACTCCGCGCCATTAGACGCTCCGTCGCCATCGGAGTCCAAAGCTGCTAGCTCTGGACCCCAAATCACGTCACCGGCTGGGCCAGTTGCAGTGAGAAAATTGGTTACAATCTCCAAGCCGAACGGATTGAGCGGCGAACCACCGCCAGCCGTGTGGCAGGTATTGCAGCTAGCTGCGGAGCCGTTGGGAACCTGCCTAACGCGCTTGCTGCGCGCGTCGGCCTCTTCGGCAACTACGCCGCCTAAAAAGAGCACACCTACCAGCAAAATTCGCAAAGTCATAGGAAATCTCCTTTCCTTGTTATATGGCAGTCTTGTCAGAACATGCCCACGTTTAGCCCGGCAAGTCAATACAAACCCTCGCCCCACACCACCAAATCGCGCATATTTAAAGTCCATTTCACAGGAGGCAACGCTCATGTCCACCGCTCAACGTCTCGACCTCAGCGAAGTGCGACCGCAAATCGATGTCGATCCAGCAACCTGCGTCTATCACCGGCTCGCACCGGCCAGCGAATTTGCCGACGGCGAGGGCCGGCCCTTTACCATTGACGGCATTCACCTCGCAGTCTTTCTCTACGAAGGGTCCTTCCACGCCGTTGACAATCGCTGTCCGCACATGGGCTACCCCATGTCCAAAGGCAGCATCCGCGATGGCGTGCTGATCTGCCATTGGCACCACTGGGAATTCGACCTAAAGACCGGCGGCTGCCTGCTGACTTCGGGCGACGACCTAAAAGCCTTTCCCGTGGAGATGCGCGACGACGGCTACGCGTGGGTGGGCATCCCGCCCGGCGAGAAAGAAGAGGCCCGCCTGCGGCTCGTGGCCCGAGGCAAGCGCGCACTCGAACAAGGGCTTAAAGACCGCAGTTCCTTTCTCATCGCCAAAGCGGTCGCCGCACTCCGCCAAACAGGTGCCACCCCGCAAGAAATCATCCAACAGGGCCTTTACTACGGCGCACACAAAACCAGCGAAGGCTGGTCGTCGGGCGTCGCCATCCTAACCCTCGCCGCCAACTTATGGGACGACATCGCCGAGGCCGATCAAAACCTCTTTCTCGTCCACGGTTTGACCCAGATCTCGCGGCGCACCTCCGGCTCGTCGCGCCGCCAGCGCTTTCCCTTTCCCCGCAGCAATGACGACCAAGACTTGGCCACGCTCAAGCGCTGGTTTCGCACCTTTGTCGATCAGCGGCACCACGGCGCGGCCGAGCGCATCTTGCTCACCCTGCACGACCGCGACTGCGGCAAGGAAACCCTCGCGGATTTCGTCTTCACCGCGGCCACGGACTTCTACTTCACCGGCGACGGGCACGCCCTCGACTTTGCCAACAAAATGTTCGAGGCCCTCGACTACGTGGAATGGGTCGGCGCACACGAGATCCTCCGCCCGATCACCGTCGATTTGGTGAGCCGCACCCGCCACGAAGAAACCTCGCGCTGGGCCGACAGCCTGCCGGTCTTAGAAAGCATCTTTTCGCGCCTAGACGAGATCTGGGAGGACAATCAGCGCAACGAAGCCACCATCGACGTCTCCGAGTTCACCCAAGTCATGCTCGGCGACGACTTTGAACCCATCCTCGCCCGCGTCGAAGAAGCCCTGTGCGCTGGCGTGCCACCGACCGAGCTCTGCCGCGCCATGACCTATGCCAGCGCGTTGCGCACCCTGCGCTTCCACCTCAAAAACGAGGGCGACTGGCACGACGTGGCCAACATTTATTCCTACGCCCACGCGCTCTACTGCACCTTCCACTACGCCGCCAGCAAAGAGCTGTTGCGCGCCATTTTCCACGGCGCGGTCTTCCTCACCTACCTGCGCTGGCTCAACATGCCCTCGGCCCGCGTCCCACGGCACGGGCAGAAGCTCGACGAGCACTTCGCCTCCAGCGAGGACATGCTCAAGCACCTCGGCGAATTGGCCGATTTTCAAAAGGTCTTCGAGGCCGAAGTCCTCGTCAGCCAGTATCTCGAAGAAGGACGCGACATTGCCAAGCTCCGCCACGCCTTGGCCCACATCATGCTCCGCGAAGACGCCGAGCTGCACATGTTCCAAGTGCTCGAAGCCGCGTTCCGGCACTACGACTTGAGCGACGACCCGGAGGAAAAGCGCGTCCACCTGTTGGCGGCGACCCGCTACATCACCGCGCAAAAGGTGATGAAAAACATCCTCTGGGCCACGGAAAACGCCGAGCGGCTCCAGCGCGGCGAACTGCTCAGCGAGCGCGAAGACGACGATTAGTGAAGACTATATGCTAAAACGAAGAAGTGCCCCGACAAAAACCGTCGAGGCACTTCTTCAGACTCTGAACCGCGCTTAAACAGTTCGGCTCAGATGGAACAGGTCAGGGAATCGGCGGTCTCGTATAAAAAGCATTTGCCAATCCAACGCTAAAAGCAATCCAAACAGCTTCTCTTCCTTTCGCGTCGTCCACTCTGTTCCGAACCATATCTCGGCCAATTCCCGTACATGAAATGGTCTATTCGCTCCCCTTGCCACCAGTTAGGCAACTCTCCCCAAACTGTACACTTGTTCGTAATACGAGTCTCCATTTTGGGGAAGTTCCACATGTACGGCTGGAGATGTTTTTTGAATGGATTGTTTCAACCCTTCTCGCGCTTTGGTATCGCCATGTACGAGAAACAATTTGTGTGGTTGCACTTTCTCGACCAACTGCGCCAGTTCGTTTTGATCCGCATGGGCCGAAAGCTGATAAGATTCTACATCACATTCCACGGGTATGGTAGATCCGTTTTCCCATTTCCACACTTCCTCGTTTTTCAGCGTATATCCAGGAGTCCCTTTAGCTTGGTAGCCCGTAATTGCAATTAGGTTCTTCGGATCGTCAACTAAGAGATCGGCGTAATCCCACGACCGACCACCGATCAACATGCCCGAAGGTGCTACGATACAACAGGGTCTTGACAAAATGTGATAGGGCTTATCACATGGCGGGACCTTTTTTATATACTCCGAATAAAAAAGGGGTTCACCTCGTATTACTGCACTGCGCAAGTCCAGAGAAAGAGCATCGACAAACTTTGGGTATAGCTCATTGACTGCACATGCCATCCCGTCGATATACACGGGAAACTTGGGAATCTTTCCACACTCCATTGCACGTTTCAGAATCAGAATAACCTCCTGAGCGCGTCCTACGGCGAACACTGGCATTAGCACATGGCCACCGGCGGCAATCCTAGCGGCCACAGTCGATACAAGTTTGTCCTCTTGATCGGCGCGACTAGTAGAGTGCGGACTTTCTCCATAGGTTGACTCCATCACCATCACGTCGGGCTGATACGGGAGATCATCAGCCATGCCTAGGATACTCAACTGGTTGTCACCAGACACATCGCCGGTCATCAAGATGCTTTCCCGTTCGCCCTCAATATAGATCATCGATGCACCCAAAATGTGCCCGGCGGGAATCCATGTTGCGGTCAATGCCCCACCGCAGATCGGTCTAGATTTCCACCACGGCACTTTAACTATGCACTTCAACGCTGTATCGACATCGGAATTAGTATACAGGGGTGGCTTATCTTCTTGTTTCTCGCGTCGTTCCAGGTTCACGTTGCCTTTTAACAGCACCTGCGTAATGGCCTTCGTTGCAGCAGTGCAGTACACCTTTGCACTTGTAGGCAAATAGTCCCTCATCAATATGGGCAATGCCCCCGTGTGATCGGTATGTGCGTGTGTTAGCAGGACGGTGTCGGGTGTATCTAGATCTGAAAAGTAGGGCAACTGTTCGTCTGGTGTAGAATTCATGCGGATGCCTGCATCCACCAGAATACGTTGACCTCCGATTGTGATGAGCGTAGAGGAAGCACCAACCTCGTTGGCACCACCTAGAAAATGGATGTGCATTGCGGTTTCCTTTCGCATATGACGTTGGTGGGGACAATAGTGCCGTCCCCAGTTGTCTGAAAGGATGCGCCATAGCACGATCCCCAAGGATTAAAAATGCGGCTATTGAGCCGCGAAGTGCGGCGCATCAAGTGCTGCAACAAGAGTTGGGCAGATTGGTAGGGGTTGACCGACTCAAGAGATCAGCGATCAACCTCTACCAATCAATTGTCTATCCTTTCTTTTTCTTATGGGATCGGCTTAGCTCATAAGCACGGTTATTGGGATTCAACTGATTGGCGCGATTCTCAGTATTGGCTTTGCTGCTGTTGCCTTTCCCACTACCGCTTTTCCCATTGCCTTGGCTTCTGGTTGATTCGACCATGTCATCACCTCCTTTCTTTTGGGAATTCATCGCCTCATGGGAACACTATACTTTCCAATTGAGGCGATCCTCTTTCTCTCGTGTTCGATGTAGTTCTTTTCGGAGTGTACGCCTAGCACCTGCCTCATCAATTTCTTTTCCAAGCGTCAAAAGATGAGCTTGGCGAAGCCACCAAAATGCCTCAAATAGGGGGCGGCGAGGCGAGGCCCCGCGCTCTAAATTCGGTTTTTTCCGATCGATATGCCGAATCTGTCTATGTGCTCTTTTAGCAAGTTTTCGGCACTCTTCATCGGGATCATTATTGGAGAGCCAAAACAATGTTCTATGCGCCCGTCCGCCAGGATTAACGCGCAGTACCGTCAATGCTTGCACGTAGCACTGTCGCCATATAGGCCGAGATTCTACAAACTCTTCGCAGTTAGAATTTGTGTCATTTTTTTTGGTTTTAAGTCGCCCAAGGCAAAATTTGGCGAACTCTTCACGTAACTCCTGTAAGTAGATATCTCTTTTGAGTTCATCTCGGAGATTCTGAGGATACATGGCGATTCCGATCCAGTAAGGTACTTGACTATACGGATGAGGAGGAGCCTCTCTTCCATGTTCGGGCCAAGGACGCAGATCTGAGGTAACGGCAGGTACGGTCATTTCAGTAAAAACCAAGAATAAGGGCTTTAGACGCTTCCACGGGTCGGCAAACTTCAGCAAAACATCAAAAGCCTTTCTGTAAAAATCGGACACTTCTCCTGCCGAATTCTTCTCTTCAAAAACTTTTGGACTATCCCGTAATACTGCCCGCAACATTCCGATATGCCTAGCGGCACTTTCGACAAGCCGATTTCTCAGTTCTGTAGAGAGTTCAGACTCTAATCCGCCCATGTTACTACTGTAAATTATCTTGGCTAATCTCCACCAAGCTTTAATCAATGAGGAGCGTTCCTGATTCGACTCTGGCTGATTCGCATTCAGAAGATTCAAAAACGGAATCAACTCACGTGCAACAACCCGCCATCCGTCGTTCAGGGGATCTAAACGTTCCTTACTCGACACGGTTCCACTCATAGCGTAGTGGATAGCATTTAAGAGGCCGAGAATTTTTTCGCCTAAAACATCTGCTGGAAGATCTGCAAAGGCCGGCAGCAGGGTGTGCAGTCTGATTGTGTTGCAACGTTCTGCATTTGCTCCAAACCGCCGTATCAACCAGAATTCGAGCTGTTTGGGATCTTCAAAATCGCCGCTGCTCCAGCCTCGTCGTTGAATCGGATCCAAGAGATTGAAATCAACGACCTGTACTAAAGGCATACCTTCTGGAAAGAGAAATGGAATTAAATCATCAAGTTTACGAATAGACGACTTTAGTTTGTTCCAACCCAAACACTCAGCACAAAATTTTGCATGCCTTCGGAACTCGTCAGCCCATTGCGGAATATCCCAGACGTCGTCCGATTTCATGGGCTTAGTGTTAGGCTGCATCGTCTCATCTAAGCATCTAGGTCCAAAGCCAAGCATAACGCTAAAAAGAAATGCCAAGCGGGTTTGACGATCTTCCTCAATCTGAACTTGTCCTTCTAAATCTTCTAAGATGCTAGGCAGGACATATTCAAAATTGTCCTCAAAACCATCTTTGAAGATAGAGTCACTATTAGAGTCAGAATTGCCAAAACAGTCGGGGCGTTCAAAAACTTGCACTAGCCACGCCTGATCCGCCTCGCAGAAACCAGTATCTTTAAGGCGCTGCTTCAGTTCTTCTGAGTAAGAATAGTCTTTTGAAGGAAATACGAGACCGTTTCGGCCATTTTCAGCTTTGCTCATGCTACACTCCAAGCTATATCCTGTGGACAATCTGGATAAAACCCAGATTGCGAACCCGTCGGATTTCCGACCGAAGAATGGTCGGGAACGGAGGATGTGCAAAAAGCACAAAAGCAACGAGGTTCTTATTTAGGAGCATATACGATGCTCTAATCTATGTCAAGGCTTGGCGTTTTTTATATAAGCACAGATAGAGCATCGTCCGTCTTCATTTATCTGCGGCTCTGTCTGTGCACTCTTGTATATCTAACACCCCTATCGGCGAAAACTGTCCCCCCTCACCGACGATACATTTTAAAACGCAGCTTCCACTCCTCGACCGCGCAGTAGAGCACCGGCACCACCGGCGCGGTCAGCACCACCGCCATCATGCCGCCGAAAGTGGGAATGGCCATCGGTAGCATCAGGTCTGCACCGCGTCCACTCGCCGTCAACACGGGGATCAGCGCCAAGATCGTGGTGGCCGCGGTCATCAGGCAGGGGCGGATGCGCCGCACCCCAGCGGCGAGCGCTGCGCGGCGCATCGCCTCGACGGTAGCTGGCTTTTGCTCGCGGAAGAGTTGGCGCAAATACGTCGCCACGATCACGCCGTTGTCCGAGGCAATGCCAAACAGCGCGAGAAAACCCACCCACACCGCCACGCTCAAGTTCAGCGGACGGACCTGGAAGAGGTCGCGCATCTGTGTGCCGAAGACGGAGAAATCCAAAAACCATTCCTGCCCGTAGAGCCACAGCATGACGAAGCCACCGGCCCAAGCCACCGCAACCCCGGAAAAGACCATCAGGGCCGTGGCGGCGTTGCCAAACTGGAAATAGAGGATGAGGAAGATCGTCGCCAGCGCGAGCGGCAGCAGCACGTTGAGCTTCTTCTGCGCCCGCAGTTGGTTTTCGTAACTGCCGGCGAAGGTGTAGCTGACGCCGGTATCTAGCACGAGATCGCCGTTGGCCCTTTTGCTGGCCAAATAATATCGACACGCTTCCACCACATCGACTTCCGCGTACCCCGGCTTCTTGTCGAAGAGCACATAGCCTAGCAAAAACGTATCCTCGCTCTTGATGACCTGGGGGCCGCGCACGTAGCGAATCTCGGCCAACTCGCCCAAGGGAATCTGCGCCCCGTCCGGCGCTGGCACCAGAATGCGAACCACCTCCTCGACGCTGTCGCGCAATTCGCGCATGTAGCGCACCCGCACGGGATAGCGCTCGCGCCCTTCCACCGTGGTCGTAACCAGCTTACCCCCGATAGCGATCTCAATTACGTCCTGCACCTTCTGCAGGGCGATGCCGTGGCGAGCAATGGCCTCGCGGTCGATGTGTATCTCCAAGTAAGGCTTGCCGACGATGCGGTCGGCGTTGACGGTCGCCGGCTCGACCATAGGCACTTTCTTGAGCAAACGCTCTAGCTGCAAACCGGCGCGCTCAATAGCCTCCAAATTAGGGCCTTTGATCTCAATGCCCATGGGGGCGCGCATCCCGCTCTGCAACATGACGAGCCGCGCGGCAATCGGCTGCAACTTCGGTGCCGAGGTCGAGCCGGGAATCTGGCCGGCCCGCGCGATCTCCGCCCATATATCGTCGGGGCTTTGTATCCCCGGCCAAGCGGCGCGCCCCGGATTGAGCGTGGGATCCAAGGGCGGACGCCACAAGCGAAACGGCCGCCCCTCGGCGTCGGACACAAGGCGACCGGCAGCATCTCTCAGATAGCGGCCCTGTACCTTGTAGGACTCGCCATCAGGGGCGAACGCGGGCGTGCCATCGGACGCGCGGAACAGGTCCGTGGCATGCTCGTCAAAAGCGAACAATTGGCGGCGGCCATCCTCGTCGGTCAGGTACTCCGCGCGATAGTTGATCACGGTCTCAATCATGGAAATCGGCGCGGGGTCCAGCGGCGACTCCGCCCGTCCCAACTTCCCCACCGCGGACTCCACTTCTGGTATTTGCGAAATCGCCGCGTTTTGCTTCTGCAGGACGTCTAGCACCTCGCCGATAGAAGCGTGCGGCATGGTCGTCGGCATCCACAGGAACGAACCTTCGTCGAGGGGCGGCATAAACTCCTTGCCCAACCCAGGCAGGGCCTCGGCGAGGGCCGCAAAGGGCGCTGAATGGCGCAGGGCGGGCGGCACAAAGCCGAAGACGCGAGCAAAACCCAGCCACGCGGACGCGCCTGCCAGCGTCAGCAACAAGGGGAACAGCAGGGCCAACCCCTTGTGATCCAAGCACCACCGGAGCACGCGGGGGAATACATGTTGCAAGGCGCGAAAAAGCGCTAACAGGCCGCCGATCAATCCAGCGGCGAAGAAAAAATTGCGCCAGCCGCCCTTTTCCGGGCCAAGGGGCAACCAGTGTTCCGCTAGCACGACGACGACTCCAACAGCCGCAGCGGCCACCACACCCCGCGCCACCCACAAGCGCACCCGTTCCGGTACTCGGGCGGCGAACAGGTGATACGCTCCAATAGCTACCAGCAACAGACCGATCCACCACGACAGCGCGAGGGCCACTGCGAGGCCACAAACCGCCCAAAGACCAGGTGCCCAACGTCCCAGTCGCGTGCCAAACACACAGTGCGCCAAGGCCGGCAAAGCTGTCAGCGACAGCCACACCGCGGCCAACAGCGCGAAGGTCTTGGTAAAGGCCAGCGGCGCAAAGAGCTTGCCCTCGGCCCCTTGCATGGCGAAGACCGGCAAAAAGCCCACCACCGTGGTCAGCACGGCCGTCAGCACGGCACCGCCGACCTCGCGCGTGGCGCGGAAGATCACTTCCAAGCGGTCGTCCTCGGCGTCTGCATCCTCTAGGTGCTTGAGGATGTTCTCGCTGATGACGATGCCCATATCGACCATAGTGCCGATGGCAATGGCAATGCCGGAGAGGGCGACTATGTTGGCGTCAATGCCAAAGACCTTCATCGCGGCGAAACAGGCGAGCACAGCTAGCGGCAACAGCCCGGAAACCAACACGGCCCCGCGCAGATTCATCACCAGCGCCAACACCACGATCACCGTTACCAGCACCTCCTCACTCAGGGCGCGCTCCAGCGTACCCAGCGTCTCCTCAATCAACCCGGACCGATCGTAAAAGGGAATCACCTGTACCTGACTGATCCGCCCGTCGGGCAGAGTTTTCTTCGGCAGACTCGGGGCGATTTCCGCGATCTTGGTCTTGACGCTTTCAATAGTGGCTAGGGGATTGGCACCGTAACGCGCCACCACCACGCCGCCGACCACCTCCGCACCTTCCTTGTCCAACGCTCCGCGCCGTAGCGCCGGCCCCAGCGCGACCCGTGCGACGTTTTTGACGTAAATCGGGACGTTGTCCCGTGCCTTGATGACGGCGTTTTCGAGGTCGGCCAAGCCTTTGACAAAGCCAATGCCGCGGATGACGTACTCGGCTCGATTCAACTCTACGGTGCGCGCACCCACGTCGCGGTTGGACATGCGCACCGCGTGGAAAACCTCGTCGAGCCGCACCCCGTAGGCGCGCATCGCGTCCGGGTTGACGTCGATTTGGTATTCTTGCACAAAGCCGCCCACCGAGGCCACCTCGCTGACGCCGTCGGCCGCCAGCAGAGCATAGCGCACCTGCCAGTCCTGGATACCACGCAACTCGTGCAGATCCCAGCCGCCGGTGGGCGCGCCCTGTTCGTCGCGGCCTTCCAACGTGTACCATAACACCTGTCCCAAGGCCGTTGCGTCCGGCCCCAAAGCCGGTTGGACGCCCTCGGGCAGGAGACCAGCCGGCAGGCTATTGAGCTTTTCGAGGATGCGGGAGCGCGACCAATAGAAATCGGCTTCTTCGGCAAAAATCACATAGATGCTCGAAAAGCCGAACATCGAGGAGCTGCGGATCGTCTCGACGCCCGGTACGCCCAAAAGTGCCGTGGTCAGCGGATAAGTCACCTGATCTTCCACGTCTTGCGGCGAGCGACCCGGCCACTCGCTGAAGACGATCTGTTGGTTCTCGCCGATGTCTGGAATCGCATCTACGGGGATTGGATCGCGCGGCAGCCACTCCAACTCCCAAGCAAAGGGAGCGACCGCAAGGCCCCAACCCACGAGGCCAACCAACATGAGCGCGGCGACCAGCTTGCGCGTGAGAAAGAAGCGCACCAAGCGGGCGAGCAGCGAGTTTTGTCCTTCCATCAGTGGCCTCCGTGGCTGTGCTCAGGCGCGGATGTGCCGCCTGAGTCCATAGAGGGTGCGGACGCGCTACCTCCACCGTGATCGTGCCCAGATGCCGGTGCGCCGCCTGCTGGATACATCGCACTTGGCTGGGCGCGGATCTGGAGGGCGCTGTCGATTTTGAACGCGCCGTTGACCACCACTTGCTCTCCCTCGCGCAGCCCCTCGCGGACCAGGTAGTAATTCCCAGCCCGCGGCCCGAGCACAACCTCGCGCCCCTCGTACAGGCCCTCGCCGAGCGCGACGTACACCACGGCGCGTTTGCCCGTCAGCAGCGGTGCCGAAGCGGGCACCACTAGCGGCATCTCGCGCTCCGTCTCGTCGCCAGTGTCATACAGCTCTTCGGCGCGCACTAGGGCCATACCGCAAATGTCGCAGGCACCGGGCGCGTCGCGGACAATTTCTGGGTGCATCGGACTGATCCATTTGCCCTTGAGCGCGGGCGACATGGCGCGTCCGTGAGCTCCCACCTCGGCTTGAGCCAAAGCCCACACCAGCATCCCCGGCTTCAGCCGACCTTGCTCGTTTGCCACGTTGACCCGTACGCGCACCGTGCGCGTGCGCTCGTCCAGCACGGGATCGACGAAGGATATTTGGCCGCTGAACACCTCGCCCGGATAGGCTTCGGTCGAGAATTCAACGGCTTGGCCGTAGTGGATCCAAGACAGGTCCGACTCGTAGGCGCGGAGTTCCAGCCACAGCCGCGACAAGTCCGCAATGGTGTAAATCGGCGTTCCGGTCTGCACGTACGCGCCCTCGCTGAGGTGCTTTTCTATCACCACGCCGCCGGTTGGCGCGTAGATCGTCAGGTGATCGGAGGCACGGCGCTCGCGCTCGATGCGTTCGATTTGCTCCTCCTTCAGCCCGAGCAGACGCAGCTTTTCGCGCGCAGCCTCGACCGTCGCCTGCGCCGTCTGCCCAACGGACGTGCCGCTGTCGCCCAATCGTTCGCGGGCACGCCGGGCCTGGATCAGCTCTTCTTGGGTGGTCAACAACTCGGGGCTGTAGAGATAGGCTATGTGGTCGCCCTTTTCGACCCGCACGCCCGTGTAATCCACGTACAGCCGATCAATCCGGCCCGCTACCCAAGCGGTGATGGAGCGAACTTGCGTCTCATCTACCGCAATTTTGCCGACCATCCGCGTCTCCACAGGCGCGAAGCGGCGCTCGACCGGCGCGGTCTGGATGCTGGCAAGCTCCTGGGCAACGGGCGAGAGACGCAACTGACGCGGCCCCAAGGAGTCTCCCACAGCGGACGCAGCCACCGGAATTAGGTCCATTCCGCATATTGGACACTGACCCGGGCCGGGCTGGCGAATTTGCGGGTGCATCGAGCAAGTCCACGTTTCGCCCTGCTCGGCAACTGCGGCGGGTGCATGTCCGTTGGGTGTATCCGAGCCGCCCAAACCCCAACCCACGGCCAAGCCGACGATCCCCGCCACGATGCCGGTAGCTATTATTTGCTTTGTCGATTTCATCATTGGATGTCCTCCGTGGGTTCGCCGACCAACTTTTCAATTTCGGCTCCATGCAGGGCTTGATCAGTGCGCGCCCGTTCGTACGCTAGCTGGAACTCCAGCAGAGTGCGTTGGGCGTCGATGACCGCGAGAAAATCGCTGCGGTCAGCGGCAAAGGCGCGCTGCGTTACGTTGAGCGCCTGTTCGGCCTTGGGCAGCAAGCTGTCTCGGTAGAGAGCACTGCGGCTTTGGGCGTCGTGCTGCTTGTACAAGGCCAGTTCCAACTCGGCAGCGAGCCTATTCTCCTCGTCCGCAACGCCCTGCAAGGTGGCCTGATGGCTCAGCTTGGCCGCGCGTTTTTCGGCCTTATAGGACGAGCGCCACAAGGGCAAATTGATCGTAGCCATGGCCATCAGCGGGTTCTCTCCGCGGTCGCCGATGTGGATGTAATCGAGGCTCACGGTCAAGTCTGGGTAGAACTGCTTGCCAGCCAATTCGACGCCCAAGGACTGCGCCCCCGCTTGCGTGCGCCGCATTTTCAGCGTCGGATTCGCAGCCTGCAAGCGCGCCTTTAGCACCTCTTCGTCTAAGTCCAACGCAGCCATAGGCAGCGAATCGGGCACAGCTATCGGGGCAGTCGCTGCGCGGCCAAGCGCCGCATTTAACCGGGCCGCGGCCGGACGCCGCTGCTGACGTAGGCTGCGCAGTTGATCCTCTAAGCGGCCCAATTCCACCTGCGCCTTGAGCACCGGAGCGTGCTCTCCGGTGCCACTGCGATAGCGGGTGCGGCCCACTTCTTCTAGGTGGGCCAACAGGCGCAAGTTTTCCTCGCTGACGGCAATGGCTCGCTCCAAAAAGTAGCAGTCGTAGTACGCGGCCTTGACCGCGAAAATCAGCGACCGCCGCACAGCCTCATAGCGCTGACCTTCGACTGCGGCCTCTTGCTGGGCGATCCGCCCCTTGAGATCCAGTTTGCCCTTCCACGGGAAGGTTTGCGCCGCGCTAAAGCGCATTTGCTGCGGGCCGGTGCGCGTCTCCACTGGACGCACGAAATAGCCGTAGGTCAGGCGGGGATCGGCCCAAGCACTCGCCGAGGGCACCTTTGCCAGGGCGGCTTGGTAGTGCGTCAAAGCCTGTTTGAGCTTGGGGTTGTGCTGTTCGGCGTAGCGCGCGTACTCCGCGAGTTCGGCGCGGGGGTCGAGCGCTGCTTCTTCCTGCGACCAAACCGGTCCTGCGAGCAGACCAGCTAGCAGCAGGGCCGTTTTATTTTTATACATGCAATTACTCCTCGCCGCGCGGGGGTTTGGGATTCGCGTACAGACCCCCGCAAATTGAGTGGAGTGTGAGACTTATTTAGTGGCCGGTGGTCAGTGGTCAGTGGTCAGCCCCCCACTACTCCCTAGGGGACGGGTTGGGACTGGTCACCGGCCACTGGCCACTAACCACTGAACTGCGGCGAGAATCAGATCAGGAAGGAACAGTAGAGCTGGAAGAGCGGGGGATGCGGTTGGGGGATGCGATTGGGCAGCGACCGCAGCGCAGCCGAACGAGGCGGCAGCAAAGTAGTAGCCACTATTCCGACCACGGGCGTTGAGACGGACGGCTGCTCGGCTGGGGGGACGAACGGAGGAGACGCGCTGTTGGATTCGGTGCGCAGACAGCAACAACCCGCTTGCATGCCCTCCTCGCCGCAGGCATTGGCGACGTGGCAGGGCATGGGGGTAGCCTCTGCGACACACGGGGCACAGAGAACCTGCAAGCCGCTACAGGCGAAAGCCAGCAGCAGGACTAAAGATGTGGTTATGGGGCGAAAGGTTTTCATTATCGATGGATCGCTCGGCTACAGTCAAAAGTACGCATATCAACGACCGACGACACGAAAAAGTTTCAACAAAGTCCGCTACTTGGGCACCATCTTGCGCACGCCGCGCTCGTACACCACTTCGTATTCGCCCTCCGGCACATCCATATTCCTCACGGCCAATTCGCCCATCGTCACCAGCGGCTCAGACTGCAAAAGCAGTTCGTCGAACGACTCCTCGGGCGTCTTGCCGGTGGTATCTAAGACGATTGTGCGCCTCTGGTGGGTAAACAGCGACGCGGCGATTTCTTCCTCAAAGCGCGCTTTGACCTCGGCAATGTGTTCCTCGCGCACGACCGGGTATTCGTGCGGACTGTCCTGCATCCGCCGCGCGATCTCCTCGTCGGAGGCCGTTACGTGGAATAGCACCACATCGGGCAGATGGGCCTCTAGCACCAACGTTTCGTAGAGCCGCTGAAAGCCGTAGTGGAAGTTCGGGTAGTAAAAGCTGTTCGGATCGTCGCCGTAAAAGCTAGTGTACACGGCTTCCTCCAGATGCCAGCCGACGATCAGCGGACAGGCGTACTTTTTGATGATGTCCACATGGTAGTGGATCTGCATCCGCTGTCCGCGCTCCTTAATGTCGTTGGGCAGACCGACCAAGACCTTGCGCGACTCCGGGCTGAGCGAGGCGTCGGGGAGGGTGAAGTGATCGTCGCCGTGGATGGGGACGCGGCGGTGCCGGTAGTATTCCCCGAGCATGGTGGCCAGCGTGCTTTTCCCTGCGTATTCAATACCTGCAAAAATGCTGCGCATTTCTACTCTCCTTTGGGCTTTTCAAGACGGCGTTCTCGGATATATTCTCAAAAGTAAGTCGCCGCACACCCTCCAGCAAACGCCCGCTTATGCCCGCTAGCTCATCCAAAATTGGCGTCCTCGTCGCCCAGCTCGGCACGCCGCAAGCGCCCACCGCCCGCGCCCTGCGGCCCTATCTGCGCCAATTTCTCTCCGACCCGCGCGTCATCGACCTCCACCCACTCAGGTGGTATCCCATTCTCTACCTCTTTGTCCTCACCCGCCGGCCCGCGCGCTCGGCCGCCCTGTACGCCAATATCTGGACCGACGAAGGCTCGCCGCTCATGGTCCATTCCCAAGCGCAGACCCGCGGCTTACAAGAGCGGTTGGGCGCAGAATATCGGGTCGTGCTCGGCATGCGCTACGGCGAGCCGAGCATCGCACGCGCCGTGCAGTCCCTAGAGCGGGAAGGCATCGAGCGCATCCTCGTCTTTCCCATGTTCCCGCAGTTTTCCTGCGCCACCACCGGCTCGATTTACGACGCGGTCAACCGCGCTGCCTTGGGCCGGCGCTGCCCTTGGTTTTTCGACCGCAAGCGCCAGATGCCGGCGCTGCGCTTTGTCCCACCCTACGCCGACCATCCCGCGTACATCGACGCGCTCAAACAGTCGGTCGCCACAGCAGTCGGTCACCTCCGTTGGACGCCCGACCGCTACCTAATCACCTTCCACGGCATTCCCCGGCGCTACGTCGATGAAGGCGACCCCTATCGCCGCCACTGCGAGGAAACCGCGCACCAGCTAGCCACAGCGCTGGGCCTCGCAGACGACGAGTGGGTCAGCGGCTTCCAGTCGCGCTTTGGCAAAGAGCCTTGGCTAGAGCCTTATACCGAGGAAGTCCTAGCGCACCTCGGGGGGCAGGGCGTGCGCCGCTTAGTCGCCATCTGTCCTGGCTTCACCGCCGACTGCCTCGAAACGCTCGACGAGATTGGCCGCGAAGGGGCCGAGCAATTTGCCCACGGAGGCGGCCAGCAGTTCCACTTAGCGCCCTGCCTCAACGACCACCCGGCTTGGCTCGACGCCATGGCAGCCATTGCCCGCCAAGAACTAGCCGGCTGGAATGCCTGACGGTAGTGTGTCGTTTGCTTGACACTTCTGTTACTTTTTTGTCATACTTAGCGCCATGGCTATGGACAAACTACCCCTCGCGCTCGAACGCAAACTCATCCGCCTCGGCACTCGTCTCATCGACCAAAAGCGCGGCCGACGCCTCGTCGAGCCGACCAAGGACCGCGATGGCTTCTGGTTTGGCGGCGGCAACTCGGTCCGCGACCCCCGCGATGGTAGCCTCTGGCTCATCGGGCGCTACCGCGACGCCGGCGATAGCCGCACCGGGCTGACCTCCGGCCCCCGAGGCCGCGCTCTAGCCATTTTTCGCTCGACGGACAATGGACGGAGCTTTGCCAAGGTGCGCACTTGGGACAAATCCGACCTCTACTGCGGCTCGGCCGTGCTCAGCATTGAAGGCAGTGCTCTGCGCCTGAACAAGCGCCGCGTTCAAGTGCTGGTCTCCACTGAGAAAGTTCGCCTCTATCCGCGGTCCGTCGCCGCTTTTCAGAAGCCGGGCACCGGCGTCTGGAGCATCGACGCCTTCTCCGCCTCCTCCATCGACCGGCTCGACCCACAGGAGTCGATTGCCCCGCTGCTGAGAAGTGACGATCCAGCTTATCTACACCTCAAAGATCCCAACCTTTCGGCCAAGATGGGCCGGCAGCCCCTACTGCTCTATTGCTCACATCCCTACACTTGGGCTGCGAGCACTTCGGGCCGCGCCGCGCTCGCGGCTGACTCGTGTACAAGCCACGGCCACGACTTCTTTCCCCGTGGCTCAACCTGGGATGTGGCTGCCTTGCGCGTCACCTGCCGCTTGCCCGTGCCCAAGATGGGCGCGTTCGCTCATTTGCCCTCGCTCTCGCTCTATTTTTTCGACGGGGCCGAATCCATGCACCCGCTCAAAGCCCATACAAAAGGGGTTGTCCGGCCGCGCGGCTACTCCTGTGAGGAATTGGGTGGCTTGGCGTATGGCTTCGATCGCCAATTTCCGCGCCTCCACCGCCTCAGCCACCTTCAGCCGCTCTTCGTCTCGCCGGAAGGCACGGGTTGCTCGCGCTACGTGTCCGTGCTGACGGAAGCAGACGGGGGGCTCTTTGCCACTTGGCAGCGCTCGACCTCCACCCGCTCGCAGCCGCTTTTCGGCCATCGGCTTACGCCAAGGCGGGTCGAGACCCTGCTTTCCTGAATTTTCCTAGGGAGTGTCCAGCCGCGTCCGCAGCCAAGCGTCCAAGCCCTCTAAGCACGGCGGGGCAATCGCGTGGGGCATATCGTATTCTTTGTACCGCAAGTCTAGCCCGAGAGGCAGCAGCAGATCTCGGGAGGCGCGGGCTTGGGCAATCGGGATGACCGGATCAAACCGCCCGTGCGACATAAAAACCTTTAAGCCCTGCACCGACGCCGCATCCTGCGGCAACATCTCTGGACAGCACAGCCCGCTCAATGCAATGGCCCCAGCAAAGTCCCGCGGCCGCTTTAGCGCAGCCGCTATGGCCATGCTCGCCCCTTGGCTAAACCCCGCGATGAAGATGCGAGCGGGCCGGTAGTCTTGCCGCAGCGCATCCACCAAGGCCAAAACCTGCGCTAGCGGTTCTTCGGCCTCGGCAAAAGCAAAGCGCACCCCCTCCGCAGCGATTTCGATATTAAACCATGCAAAACCGCCGAAATCGAGCGCATAAGGTGCGCGGGCACTGACGCAAACAAGCCGCGCATCCAAGTGCGGCACCAAGCCCAGCAGATCCTCCTCATTGGCACCATAGCCGTGCAAAAGCAGGAGCAGCGGCGCACCTGGCGCATCGGGCGACTTGTGAACGACGTGGTAGAGGGACGCTGTGGTCATGTCTCTGCTACTCCACCGACACTTCGTACCGCCCGGCTCGCCGCAACACCATCACCACTCGCTCCTCTTCGCTGATCAGCTCCTGCACGTGGAAATTGGGATGGGCCTTCTCGTTGCGCCACACGGTCTCGCCGTTGATCTCGATTTGGGGGAAGCGCTTGTCGCAGCGAGGTACGGACAGGTGCGTTTCGCCGTCGTGCGGCACGGCAAGGCGTGCGGAAAAGCCGCCGCCATACGCTCCCCAAGCGATCTCGACATCGCCGTGTGGCGTGGGCACGATGCCCTCGGCGCGTTCAAGGCCGGACAACTGCGGCCGAATCTCCAAGACCCCCTCGGCCTTCGGCATAACCCCGAGCACATGCGCCGCCAACAAGCTCTCCGGTCCAGGTTGCGCGGCCAACGCCCCGGCCTTCTCACCCCACGTCCGACCCGGACGCGCCAGCAAGCGGCCCCATTTTCTCTGTACATAAGCCAAGGCCGACTCGCCCGCGCCCGCCCGCCATAGCGCCCCGGCGACAAAAAACGCCTGCCACAAATCGCCTTCTGACGCCGAGCTGTCGGATAGGTGTTGCGCCACCCGCCTCTGCTGCTTGGGATTAGCCAAATCAAAGTAGAGCACCAAGGCATTCGTCCAGCGGCTGCAATCAGCGCCCCTCCTACTCCACATAGGGAGATCGGCAAAAAGCCCTTGCTCTTCGTTCCAGGCAGCTTGCAATTCCTTGCGCGCTCGGTGATGGACGCGCTCGTATCGGTCAGCGTGCTGGCGTTCCCCCAAGCGCCGGTACATGGCCGCGACCGCCAGCCAAGCCCCGGCCCGCAGGGCAGTAGGAGCGGTCTTCAGTATGGTCTCGTCGGCCCTCTGTAAGGTGCTCACTAGGATCGGTAACGATACGGCCGGGAATGGGTCGACGCCGTGGCGTTGCACCAGCTCGACCAACAGCGCGTGAAAATAGGCCTGTACCCCACCGGGCGATACATGACTGCCGGTTAGCACAGCGCGCGCCGTATCCACGCAGCCGGTCGCGTACAAATCGTTCATGGCCCAGACGTAGAGTTGACCCCAGTTGAGCCGTTCCTCGCCGAGGACATACCCTTCTTGGCGGCTGGTGGCTAGGGTTTGCTCCCCAATCCGCCATAGCTGCGCCCAGTCTTCGTCCACAGTTGTAAAGCGCCCGCGTGGCTCGACAACTACGCGCCGCTCCACCAGCGCGACGCTGTCTATTTCCATGTTTTCTGGACACGATCCGATCCGCACCACTAGGTAGCGGCACATCGCCAATTGGGGCGCGGTCCACTCTTGCAACCCGTCGCGACACACGTAGCGCAAGCGCGATTCCACCGCGCCGGCTGCCCGCGCAAAACCTAGGTCAATAACCGCGCCGGCCCGGCCCCGCAGCCGCAGATGGGGGAATCCGCAGAGCAATCGCCCGAAGTCCAAAACCAAGTACGCGGCTCTGCCTTCGTCTGTTGCCTGCACCAAGGAGTGGGTTTTGCCGCCTGTCAGGAACGCTTCTCGCCGCACGCATTTGGCAGTCTGCATGGCCTCGGGGGAAGCGACCCATTCGAGCGCGTCCTCGCTAGCAACCTCGCCAAAAGCTACCACCTCCCGCCCCCACGCCATGCGTTCCTCAGCGGGCAACGGCGACCAATCCCTCGGCGCGGTTCTGTCCACCACCGCGGCTTCCTGCCATCCCGCAAACCGACCCTTGGCCCACTCAGCTGGTGCCAGCATGGCTGTGTAGCTAGCCGCATCCTGCCAAGCATCGGCTGGCCGCACCTGCCAAGGTGCGCCCGTATATAGCACTTGCTCGGTCCCATCGCTGCGCTCGATTTTGCCCTCGGCGCGGAACCAGTCGGCGGTGCCGCAGCCTAGGGCAAAGACCAACAGCACGTTTTCGCCCTCCCGCAGCGCAGCGTCCAACGCAAACTCCTCCCACACCGGCACTTCGGCCAGCGCTGGCCCCAATCCCCGGCCCACACGCTCGCCGTTCAAGTACACTTCGTACGGCCCACTCGCAGCACAGCGCAGCAACCCGTTGGTTGCTGCGCTGCTCAGGTGGAATTCGAGGCGGATATATACGGCCAGCGCGGCCGGATGCCATATAGCTTGCGAGCGCATACTCAATTTGCGGGCATCCGCATCCCTATCAGCCGCGTCCCTCGTTGCCCCAACACCCGCATCATAAACGCCTCCCCCGGCTCAATTTCTTCTAGCGCAACCTCGTAATCTTCCACAGTTTCCACCTGTTCGTCGTTGATATCCTGAATGAGCATCCCTCGGCTCAAACCCCGCTTCGCCGCCTCACTGCCTCTGGCCACTCGCACGATCATCACCCCAGATTCGTCTTCGTATCCCAAGCGTTCCGCCCACTCGTCTTTCAGGTTCTCTACCCTTATCCCCAACGGCCCCCGCGCCTCGTTGGAATCGCGGGCACCGGCTGACGTAGCCAATGCCTCTTCGGTCAGGGACTCCAACTCGACCTCGATGCGCTTCCTCTCGCCATCGCGCAACACCAGCAACTCGACCTCCACGCCGGGGGCTGTGCGCCCAATCTGACTCCTCAGATCAACTACGTTATATACGGGCTGGCCATCGACTTCCAGCACGATGTCGTCTCTTTTGACGCCGGCCTTATCCGCCGCTTGTCCGGGCCTCACTTGGTCAATTAACACACCCTGGGTATTGTCCAGTCCCATGGCTTCGGCCAACAGCGGCTCCAAGTCCCTGATATGTACGCCGAGTAGGCCGCGCCGCACCTCGCCGTGTTCAATAAGCTGCTCGGCCACGTGCCTGACCAAGTTGATCGGAATGGCAAAGCCAATGCCTATGTTGCCGCCGTCGTTGCTGGTAATGGCGGTGTTGATGCCCACGAGTTGCCCGCGCAAGTTGACCAAGGCACCGCCGCTATTGCCCTTATTGAGGGCCGCGTCGGTCTGGATGAAAGAGCCGTACTCCTTAGGTCCGAAACGCTCCCGCCCCAATGCGCTAACCGTACCCATCGTCACGGAGTGGGCAAAGCCCAAGGGATTGCCTACGGCCATCACCCACTCGCCCTCGCGTAGCCGGTCTGAGTCGCCCAATGTCAAGGTGGGCAGGTCCTCAGCATCGATCTTCAGTACGGCGACATCGCTCAACGAATCGCGGCCAACCACCTCGGCCACGAAGAAACGCGAGTCCGTCCCTTCTACGCGGATGTCTTCGGCGTGGCTAATCACGTGGTTGTTGGTGATGATGTACTGCTGACCGTCAAATTCAGCGATCACGCCCGAGCCTTGGCCCCGGCGCGGCTGGTCGGGGGAGCGAAAGGGCCTTCCCCACGGAGGGTCAAATACGCGCCCCTCTTCGGTGCCCTCCGTGGTGATTTTTACGACGCCGGGCTTGACCTGCGCGGCGAGTTCGGCGAAGCCATCGCTCATCTGGCGCAGGAGCTGCAAGTTCTCGCTGGCTTGGGCATTGCCAGCGATGGCGAAAATGAACAGGGAAATGCAAAACTTCCGCATGATATTTCCTCTCTGAAAAGGGTGTGAAAATACGGATATTTCTCAATGTCCACAAAAAGAGACGACAATCGCTAAATATCGGTTCCCGCTTCCAGCGGCTGGTGCCGCACGGCCAGTTGGCCTTCTTCGAGCACCACCTCGACCCGCGACCCCTCGGGCATGTCACCGGCCACTAGCAAGCGAGCGATCCGCGTTTCGAGCGTGCGCTGCAAAAATCGCTTGAGCGGGCGAGCACCATAGACCGGATCAAAACCTGCGCGGGCAATATGCCGACGCGCCGGTGCAGAGTCTGGTCGAGGCGCGCCAGCTTCTCGCGCTCGCCCTCGGTCAGCCGCTGCAGCGGGATGCCGGTCCAGCGCGAGACAATCTCGGCCACCTCTTCTTGGGTGACTTCCTCGCGCAGCAGGCGCGGGCCGTCTCCTTCTGCCACTTGCTGCGCCGCCGCTAGCTGCCGCTCCAGTTCCGGCAGTTTTCCGTGTTTCAGCTCGGCGGCGCGGTTCAAGTCGTACTGGCGTTCGGCTTCTTCGATTTGATGCCGCACCTGCTCGATTTCCTCGCGCAAGGACCGCTCGCCCACGAGAGACGCTCGCTCCTCCTCCCACTGGGCGCGCAGGGCACCGGCCTGTCCCTTGAGATCGGCCAGTTCTTTGCGCAGGCTTTTGAGGCGCTCTTCGCTGGTTTTGTCCTGCTCCTTTTTCAGCGCGGCTTCCTCGATCTCTAACAGCATGACCCGGCGCTCCACTTGGTCCAGCTCGGTTGGCACCGAGTCGATCTCCGTGCGCACGGTGGCGCACGCCTCGTCAATTAGGTCGATGGCCTTGTCTGGCAGGAAGCGGTCCGAGATGTAGCGGTTGGACAACACCACGGCATCGACCAAGGCATTGTCTTGGATGCGTACGCCGTGGTGGACTTCGAATCGCTCGCGCAAGCCACGCAGGATCGAGATCGAATCCTCTACCGTGGGGGCGTCTATCAGCACCGGCTGGAAGCGCCGCTCCAGCGCGGCGTCCTTCTCAATGTACCGGCGGTGTTCGTCGAGCGTGGTCGCGCCGATGCAGTGCAGCTCGCCGCGGGCCAGCATGGGCTTGAGCATGTTGCCCGCGTCGGTTGATCCCTCGGTTTTGCCTGCGCCGACGATGGTGTGCAACTCGTCGATAAAGAGCAAGATGCGACCCTCGCTGGCGCGGATTTCGTCGAGCACGGCCTTGAGTCTTTCCTCAAATTCTCCCCGGTACTTGGCCCCGGCCATCAGCGCCCCCAGATCCAGCGCAAAGATCGTCTGATTCTGCATCCACTCGGGCACATCGCCGCGCACGATGCGCTGCGCCAAGCCCTCGACAATCGCGGTTTTGCCCACGCCCGGCTCGCCGATGAGCACTGGATTGTTCTTGGTCTTGCGCGAGAGGATGCGGATGGTGCGGCGGATCTCTTCGTCGCGCCCGATCACCGGGTCGAGCCGACCAGTGCGCGCCTGCGCCACCAAGTCGAGTCCGTAGCGCTCGAGAGCCTCATAGGTAGTATCCATGTCGGTTTCCTTTCAGCAGTCGGTTTTATCGGTCCGAATAGTTGCAAATACCGTACCAGTGCCGATATGTTCCACTTTTGACACATTTTGCCCATCGAATAGGACATTGTGGCACTCAAGGCGTTGGAATGGACAAAAAAAGATCGAGGGAACCGTCAGCCGAGACTCAAGCGAAAGAACATCACCGAAACGGCGGTGCCCTTAGCTATTCCCGGCAAGAGGCCGCCGCGCATGGCGAGGCTGGTTTCCAAGAAGCGAATCTGCATGGACGACAACACAAACGGGCCGAAGGCAAAGCCGACCGCCGAACTGCTGCTCCGCCCGCCCAGCGACAGGCCCATGCGGGCCGGCAACCAGTCTGCCAGCCAGTACTCGACTCCGCCTGCTAGCCGCGGCCGAGCCCGCATCCCAAACTTAGAGCCGAACGATTGATCCCAATTGCCAACCACCGTTAGCTGAGGTGTAGCCTGATAGGCCACCCCGAGCCGCAGCATGGCTGGCAACGAGCGCGAGAACGGCTTTTGGCCGATCTGCTTGGTGAACTCTGGATCGCCGTCGCCGTCGAAATCAGGGTTGTCGAATACTTCCTCAATGGACCGCGAGTCCGCGTCCAAGAAACGGGAGATGCGCAATTCGCGGGTCGCGAGGAAAATGGAATCTTGGCGCACTCCCTTGCGCCAAGAGAACGCGTCGAGCAAGTTGAGCGCACTGAAGCTGAAGGTCGTCTTGCGGCTTTTGCTGCGACCAGCAATGCCAACGTCGAGGCCAACGCCGAAGCCCATGCGGGCGTGCTGGGCAATCAGCCAAGCGTCCGCCTCAGCACCGCCGACGCGAGCGACCAGCCCGGTGCCGCCGGATTCGATAATTTCTCCGTATGTGCCCAACGAAAACTTGAGCGTACCGCCGACTGTAAACTCGCTTAGATAGGGCGCGAGACGAGCAGGCAGCGCGGGCTTGGCAGCGGCGACATTGAGCGTGCCCACGGCCCACCCCGATCCATTCCAGTCGCTGACGTCGTACCCTTCGCTCTTGCCGGCTGCCAAGCGGTCTTCCGCAAACTCGTTGCCAAAAAAGAACAACTCCAACACATCCTTGGGAATTTCGCTCTCGACTCCGCTGGTAAATCCCACGGCAATGGCCGAGCGCACATCCCCGATGGCAAAGGCCACGCCCCCATTGAGCGGGAGGCCCGCGACGAGCGTCGGCTCGATATCCCCGTTCATGCGCAGACCCGCGTCTGGGATGTCGGCGAGCAGCTTTTTTTTTTCCACCGGGCTGATGTAGTACGGGCGGCCGTTGGGAGACACCTTCTCGTTGGCAGCCGTAAAGTGGGTGTTGTACGTGGCGACCGAAAAACTGTTGTTTTCGGCAATCAAGCAAAGGCCCGCGCCGAGCAAGTCCCAGGAAAACTTGCGGCTTCCCGACAGTGCTAAATTCGCCGGATTCCAGAAAACGGCTTCCGGCCCTTGGGCCAAGGCCGTATAAGCTTGGCCCAGCGCCACAGCCCGCGGGCTGGCGTCGCCGGGAACGGCAGCCACTTGTCTGTAGGCCCCGGCGACGAGCAGGGCCGCTAGAACGATCAATCCCTTGCCTTGCACTGGTGCCCTACTTGACCAAATCCTCGTTGAATTCCATGAAAATCACCGCTCCAGCTTCCACGGCGACGAAATCACTCGCCCGCATCACCACCTCGCTCGGCGTCTTGTCCAGCTCGACCAGTATGCCCGTATAGACGCCCTCCTCCCGCAAAAAGACCTCCACATCTTCGTCTGCGAGCGCGATCCGTTGGTGGCTGAATGCACTTGTCACAACCTGTCCTTCGGGACCGACCTCGCCAGCCCCCACCCCAAAGGAACCCTGCTTGGGAATCCGCAAATAGCCGTTGGCCTCGTCGTCGGCGAATAGGTCTTCGCGGCCGTACACATCCTCGGCTCTCGGCGCGACCCACAGGCTGACGCGGATGGCGGTGGGCAGGTGATTTTCAATCGCAGTAACTACGACGGCACTATCGAGGCTGGCTTGGATGCGACGACGGGCCTCGTCGTCTTGGAAGCGACGAAAAATCGGATCGAACTCAATGCGGGTGTCTTCTTCTATTTGAAAATGACCCTGTGAGGCAAAGCGCACGTGGTCAATCTGCACCCAATGACTAGCGTCGATCACCTCCACGGACTCGCCATCGCCGATGCGCACGGTCGGCGCGACTGCAACCTCGGTCGGTAGCACGCTGAGAAACTCGGTCAGCTCTGCAGAGGCCAGCGACAAGGCCAACGACACCGGACGGTCTGGATCGCCGCGCTGGAACGCTTCGGAAATCATCAGGGAACCCTGCTCGCCTTGGCCGTTGGTGCCCGCGATGTGGAGGTCAATGCGGCTGCGGAAACCAACGCCCGACGTCAGGCCGACTTCTAGGGCGACCGAGCTGAAGGCGATCTGATCTAAACCTGCGGGAAAATCGACTGCGCGAGTGACCGGGGCGACCGGCAGGATGACCTCGTTGAGCACCCCCTCGACGCGGCTGAGGAGCAAGTTTTCGGTCGCAGCTTCTAGCAGTAATTCGTCGGTGGCGACGGCCTCTGCAAATTCGCCCTGCACTCGGTATGAGAACCGCAATTCAAGGGGATTCTGCGGAGTAAACTCACTATCGGCCAAATCAAAGGGCACCGCCTTGCTCTCGCCGGAGGCAAGCTCGTCGATGAGGAAGGCGAGAATCGTACCGTCCGGCCTTTTGACATCGTCCAAGACTAGCTCTACCTGCAAGGGGATCGCGGTTCGGTTGGTCGCCTTGAGAGTTAAGCCGCCCTCGGCAATGATCGCGTGCGCGATTTGGATGCGATCATCGGCAAAGGCGAGAGCCTCGGTCTTGGCAATCGCACCGTCAGCCGACCCAATCGGCACTGCAAAGGCAGCAGAGACAGGCGCGATGCGCAGGCGGTCGCCGATTTCCTCACGGCGGTTGAAGTCCACTGTAAAATCTACCGCGAGCAGGCCCTCGTCGTCGATTTTCAGGAAGCCGGTGCGCTCGTCGGCCAAGTCCTGAACCGTCGTCCGGTCGTCGGCAACCGGGATGCTGAGCTGGAAATGGGTGCTGGGAATTTGGGGCGGGTTCACCCCGCAGCCCGTCAACACGCCGGTCCCTAGGAGCGCGCCCAACCATCGGCACCGTACGGCAGTCATCTGCTAGCCGTTCGAGGCCCTACTTGATTCCCACGGCTTGGCGCAGCGGCTCGACCTTGTCGGTCCGTTCCCAGACGAACTCCGGCTCTTCGCGTCCAAAGTGGCCGTAATTGGTGGTTTTTCGGTAGATGGGCCGTCGCAGTTGTAAAACCTCAATGATGGCCTTCGGGGTTAGGTTGAAGACTTTTTCCACGGCCGCGGCGAGCTCCTCGTCGGGCGCGACGCCCGTGCCAAAGGTATCGACCCGCACCGATACGGGCGCGGCCACGCCAATGGCATAGGCTAGTTGCACTTGGCAGCGGGCGGCCAAGCGGGCGGCCACCACGTTTTTGGCCACGTAGCGCGCCATGTAGTGAGCACTGCGGTCCACCTTGCTGGGGTCCTTGCCGGAAAAGGCTCCCCCGCCGTGCGGGCATGCGCCCCCGTAGGTATCGACGATGATCTTGCGGCCCGTCAATCCGCAATCGCCGTGCGGCCCCCCGATGACGAAGCGGCCCGTGGGGTTGACGTGGTATTGGGTGTCTGCGTCGAGCAGGTGGGCGGGGATTACTTCTTTTATCACCTGTTCGATCATGTCTTTTTCGATCTGCTCGTGACTGGCCTCGGGGGCGTGTTGGGTCGAGAGGACCACGGCTCCTACCCGCACGGGCTGACCGTCGTCGTACTCGACGCTGACCTGAGACTTGGCATCCGGGCGCAGATAGGGAATCTTCTCGTCCTTGCGCAACTGCGTCAGGTGCTGCATCAGCGCGTGCGCGAGGGTGATGGGCAGTGGCATGAGCTGGGGGGTTTCGCGGCAGGCATAGCCAAACATCATGCCTTGATCGCCAGCGCCCTCTTCCTTGTGCAGCCCCTCGCCCGCGTTGACGCCCTGGGCTATATCGGGCGATTGCTGATCCAAGGCCACGAGAATCGAGCACGAGCGAAAGTCAAAGCCCTGCGCGGGGTCGCAGTAGCCAATATCGGCGATGACCTGCCTGACAAGGGCCTCAGTGTCTAGGCGGGCCTCGCTTTTAACCTCGCCAGCTACTACTACTTGGTCGGTGGTAACGAGGGTCTCGCAGGCGACCCGTGCATTGGAGTCCTCGGCAAGCATGGCGTCGAGCACGGCGTCGGAAATCTGGTCGGCGACCTTGTCGGGGTGCCCTTCGGACACAGATTCGGAAGTAAACATGTATTTGGACATAGTGTATTCTCAAGCTCCTTCAGTGATACCTCTGACGCCAGAAGGGTACGTACCCGCCGACGGCATCTCCCAGGTACTCGCGCACCTCAGTTCCAGTGTCCATGGCCAAGCATTCGTCGGCGATCTCCCGCGCCTTTTCCGCATGAATAGCGCGAATGACCTCCTTGACCTCCGGGATGAGACCAGGGCTTAAGCTCAGACAATCCAACCCGAGACCGAGCAAGAGCGTCGTGGCCAAGGGGTCGCCGGCCATCTCGCCGCAGATGCTCACGGGCGTGTTAGTGCGCTGGCCACTGTCGGCGACCATCTTGATCAAACGCAAGACCGCCGGGTGAAACGGATCGTAGAGCCAAGCCACTTTGCTCATGCCGCGATCCACGGCCAACGCGTACTGGGTCAGGTCGTTGGTGCCGAGGCTGAAAAAATCTACTTCGCCGGCAAAGTGATCGGCTAGCAAAGCCACGGACGGCACTTCGACCATAATGCCCAGCTTGCAATGCTCGGCAAAGGGCTGCCCCGCCGCTCGCAACTCGTCTTTGGCTTCCTCCACTAGCGCCCGAGCGCGTCGCAACTCGTTCAAGCTAGAAATCATCGGCAACAAGATCTGCGCCTCGCCACACGCTCCGGCCCTGAGCAGGGCGCGTAGCTGCGTCTTGAACAAATCTGGGGTATCGAGGCAAATGCGGATGCCGCGCCACCCCAAGAAGGGATTAGCCTCGGGCGGCACCTCCAAAACATGAGCCAGCTTGTCTCCGCCCAAGTCCATGGTGCGGATCACCACCGGATGCGGAGCCAGCGATTCGACGAGGGCGGAATAGACCTTGAACTGCTCCTCTTCGGAGGGCAAGCGGTAGTTGAGATACAGGAACTCGGTGCGGTACATGCCCACACCGCGGGCACCATGGTCGAGCGCCGCTTGCACTTCGGTCGGCACATCGACGTTGGCCATCAAGACGACTTCCTGCCCGTCGCGGGTAACGGCAGGCAAGTTGCGGCGACGCTCTAGGTTGCGCTCGCGCCGCAGTTGACGCTGGCGGCGCGCCCGATAACGCCGCTCGCCGAGGGCATCGGGCCGCAGGTGGACCTGGCCTTCGTTGCCATCGACGACCACCAAGTCGCCGTCTGCCACTTGCTGCGAACAGTCGCCGGTGCCAACGACCGTGGGTAGCTGCAACGAGCGAGCAATGATGGCCGCGTGCGAAGCTGCGCCGCCGGCATCGAGCACCACGCCTTTGATCCGGCGGCGCTCTAGGCGCACCATCTCCGAGGGCAGCAAGTCGTGGGCTAGGACAATCGTGTTGGCGCGGAGCGAATCGAGTGCTTTGACTTCGCCTCCCGCTAAGCGCATCAACACCTGATTTTCGATATCCGCGATGTCGCTTATCCGCGCCCGCAGGTATTCGTTCTCAATGCTGCCGAAGGCCTCTTTGACTCTCTCTAGTTCCTCGGCGTATGCCCGCTCGGCCGAATAGTGCTTTTCGCGAATCAATGCCTCGGTGCGCGCTAGAATGGACGGGTCCTCTAGCATGGCTAATTGGGCGTCGAATATCTGCGCCAGTTCCTCGCCCTGCTCGCTGGCGACCCAGCGGCGAATGCGGCGAATCTCGTCCCCAGCCTGGTGGAGTATGTTGCGAAAGCGCTCGATCTCCTCTCCAACCAGATGCGGCGCCACGCGCTGGCGGGTGATAACCGGGGCCTGCTTGTCGTATGCGAAAGCCCGGCCAATGCCAATGCCGGGGGAAACGCATATACCATCGAAAACCCTATGTTCGCTGGTCGCGGTCAAGTTTGCCCCTCGAAGGTGCTCTCTAACAGTGAGACCATGGCCTCGACGGCTGCGTTCTCGTCCTCGCCCTCGGCCCGGACGGCGACTTGGGCACCTTGCTCGGCGGCCAGCATCATCACGCCCATGATGCTCTTGCCGTTTATCCCATCGACGTCGCCTTTGGAAAGGTAAATGTCGGCCTTGAATTGTGCCGCCGTCTGCACCAAGAGCGCGGCTGGACGAGCGTGAATACCCAGCGGATTATTAATCGTGGCCGTCTTTTCAACCATGGCCTATTGCTTTACTCCTATTATTCTTTTGCGTGTACTGCTCGGCTCAGGGCGCACAGGCGCTGCTTATCGTCTTCGACGACGCTGCCCGTGACGATGAAGTCCGCGCCGGCCTCCACCTTGGCCCGCGCCACCCCCGGTTCGCGGATGCCGCCGCCGACGACGACCGGCACCGAGACGCAATCGGCTACTGCGCTCACCATTTCGTCGGGCACAGAAGCGCACGCGCCGCTGCCGGTCTCTAAATAAATAAGCCTCATGCCCAAGTACTCGGCCGCCAAGGCGTGGGCCATGGCGATGTCGATCTTGTCCCGCGGGATGGGCCGAGTATCGCTCATAAATTCCACCGAGGTCAAGGTCCCCGACTCGACCAGCATATATCCGGTGGGAATGGTCTCAATGCCGTACTCGTAGATCAAGGGAGCGGCCTTGACGTGTTCGCCGATCAAGAGCTCGGGGTTGCGCCCGCTGACCAGCGACAGAAAGAGGATCGCATCGGCCGTCGGCACCACCTGACCCGAGCTTCCGGGAAAGCTGATCACCGGCACATCAACCTTGGCTCGGACGCGCTCGAAACAGACCGCGTTGCGCGACGAGAACATCAGGCTCGTGCCGATGAGGATCGCGTCGGCCCCGGCCGCAACGCAGCGCTGGGCGCGAGCCTCCAACTCGTCTGGAGCCAACCGATCTGGATCTAGCAGGGGCAGGTAGCCAGCGCCGCGGCGGTGGCGGATGTCTAATAGGTGTTGCAGTACGCTGCTAGTCACAAATAAGCTCGCCTATTTTAGCTGCTGCTCGACGATGCCCGCCACTTGCGCTAGCGCCTCGTCGAGTTTGCCCGGGTCGCGTCCGCCGGCCTGGGCCAAGTGCGGCTTGCCGCCGCCCGAACCGCCGGCTAGCTGCGCCACGCCGCGCACAATGTCGCCGGCCTTCAGCCCGCGGCCCTTAATCAAGTCGTCGGTGACAACGGCGATAAAGGAAACCTTGCCGCCGATATCCGCCCCCAAGACGCCAACGCCCGACCCCAAGCTCTCGCGCAATCCGTCGGCCATGGACCGCAGGCTGGGCACGTCCTCTGCCTCGGTGCGTTGCGCCACGACCTTGACTCCTCGTACTTCTCGCGCCTCGTTCAAGTTATTGGTTGCCTCTAGCGCCGCAACCCGACGCCGCAACTCGTCGAGGGACCGCTCCAACTGGCGGTTGCGCCCCAAAAGCGCCTCAATTTTGTCGGCGATCTCTTCGGGCGCGGCATTGAGCCGGGAGCCCAACTCCGCCAGCACCTGCCGCCGCTGTTGCGCGATGCGCTCGGCACCCGCGCCGGTCAACGCCTCGCTGCGCCGGACGCCAGCGGCAATGCCGCTTTCGGAGAGCAAATCGAATGCGCCGATCTCGCCGGTCGAGCGCACGTGGGTACCGCCGCACAGTTCGAGACTAAAGTCGCCGATCCGCACCACGCGAACTTGGTCGTCGTATTTCTCGCCGAAAAGCGCCTGCGCCCCCATGGCCTTGGCCTTTTCCAATTCCTCTTGAAAGGTGCTCACTGCCAGATCGGCGCGAATCTGCTCGTTGACCCGCTCCTCGATTTCGCGCAACTGCTCGGGTTCTACAGCGGCGAAATGCGAAAAGTCAAAGCGCAAGCGATCCGGCGCGACCAGCGAGCCCATCTGCCCTACGTGATCGCCGAGGGTCTGCCGTAGCGACTCGTGCAACAGATGAGTCGCTGTGTGGTTGCGCTCGGCGTCCATGCGGAACTGTCGATCGACGCGGGCGACTACGGCACCGGCCAACGCTCCAGTCTCTCCTTCCACTAAGCGACCCCTATGGACGATGCCACCGCGCGCCTTCTGCGCGTCTTCGACTTCGACGACAAAACCGTTGCCCTCGATTCGCCCTCGGTCGCCGACTTGGCCACCCGCCTCAGCGTAGAAAGGAGTTCGATCCAGTACGAGCCACACTCGGCTATCTTCGCCTTCTTCGGCCTGTACCACCCGAGCCTCTATTTCCAACTCGTCGTAGCCGACGAAGAGCGAATGCGCTTCCTCCAAGGCATCGCCGACGCCTTCAGTAGCACTGAACTGGGCGCGGGTGGCCTGACGCGCCCGCTGCCGCTGGGCTTCAAGCGCACGATCGAATTCCTCCCGCTCGACCAGCGGGATGCCCTGCTCACGGGCCATTAGCTCCGTCAGGTCCAACGGGAAGCCGTAGGTGTCGTAGAGTTGGAAAGCGTCGCCGCCGGTGATCTGTCCCTTGGCGGCAAACCGCGCGAAAATGTCCAAACCGCGGTCGAGAGTCTTGCCAAAACCCTCCTCCTCGGAATGAATAACTCGGGCGATGTGATCCTGCCTAGCCGCAACCTCCGGGAAAACATGCCCCATAGTCTCGCCCAACGAGCCAACTAACTGATGAATAACAGGATCGTGCTGATCGAGCTGGCGGGCGTAGCGCGCGGCGCGGCGCAGGATGCGACGCAGGACGTAGCCACGGCCTTCGTTGGAGGGCATTGCGCCATCGGCCATGGCGAAGCTGAGCGCACGGACATGATCGGCGATGACCTGCATGGGGACGCGGTGCTCGCCGCCGTACTCTTTGCCCGTCAGCTCGGCAATGCGACCGATAAGCGGCTGAAAGACATCGGTCTCGTAATTGCTCTCGGCTCCCTGTAAGAGGCTGCACATCCGCTCAAAGCCCATGCCGGTATCCACGTGCTTCTCAGGCAGGGGTTGCAGCGCCCCGGTCTCGTCGCGGTTGTACTGGATGAAGACCAAGTTCCAGATCTCGACCAAATCGCCCGTATCGTCGATGAGCATACGGCTATCCTGCGCCGCCAGATCGTCGCCTAGGTAGTAATGAATTTCAGAGCAGGGGCCGCAGGGACCGGTCGCGCCCATTTCCCAGAAGTTTTCCTTGGCCGGCAAACGCACGACGCGGCCCGGCAGCAGGTCGGTGCATTCATACCAGAACGCCTCGGCCTCCACGTCGGCTTCTACCGCGTCGTCGCCGACAAAGACGGTGGCCCAGAGCCGCTCCTTGTCCAAGCCAAAGTGCTCGGTAATTAACTCCCAGCCCCACTCGATGGCCTCTTTTTTGAAGTAGTCGCCAAAGGACCAGTTGCCCAGCATCTCAAAGAAGGTATGGTGCCAAGGGCTGTAGCCGACTTCGTCGAGGTCGTTGTGCTTGCCCGACACCCGCAAGATCTTCTGCGTATCAACCGCTCGGGTGTAGTCGCGCCGGCCCAAGCCCAAGAAGACATCTTTGAACTGATTCATGCCGGCGTTGGTAAAATAGAGCGTGGGATCGTCTTGCGGCACGACCGGCGCACTCGGCACGCGCACGTGGCCCTTGCCTTCAAAAAAACGGAGGAACGCCTCCCTAATCTCCCTCGACTTCATTGGCTAACTCCTGCCATACCTGTTCGACCGCTGCTCTGGCCATTTCCTGATCGCAACCACGCCGAGCCAAAAAGCCCAGCATCCGACGCTTGGCCTTGTCGGGTGCTAAGCCCCGGTAGCGCCAAGTCTGCTTGCTCAGCAGTTCGGCTGCCCGTTCGCTCGAATCGAGCACTGGCGCGTACTCGGCGAGGACCTCGTCAACGACGCCAGCGGCCACGCCTTTGTGCCTGAGATCCTGGGCGAGTCTGCGCGCGCCATGAGCCCGAGGCAATCGAGCCTCGACCCAGCGCCGGGAAAATTCACGGTCGTCGAGGAGCTTCTGGCGCTGCAAGTCGGCGATGACCTCGGCGATGACCTCGGCAGCAAAGTCCTTCTCCGTTAGCTTGTCGCGCACCTCCGCTACGGACCTCGCCCGATAGCTGAGATAGCGATAAGCGGCGTCCTTGGCCTTTTGCAGTTGGCTCTCCACTTATTCTGCCTCGCTGGCCTCGTCTCGTCCTACCGCAACCTCCAAGCCCAACTCGACGCGCAGCTTGTGCTCTATCTCCGTGGCGACTGTTGTATTTTCGCGCAGAAAGGTGCGGGCGTTGTCTCGGCCCTGCCCCAAGCGCTCGCCGTTGTAGGAAAACCACGCTCCGCTCTTGTCAACAAGCCCTTTGGCGACGCCGAGATCAATCAGGTCGCCTTCCCAAGAAATGCCGATCTGGTCGCCGTGAAAGATCAGGTCGAATTCAGCTTCGCGAAAGGGGGGGGCCACTTTGTTTTTTACGACTTTGACCCGAGTGCGATTGCCGATATCGAGGTCGCCGTCTTTGACGCGGGCGATGCGGCGGATGTCGATGCGCACCGAGGAGTAGAAGGGCAGCGCGCGCCCGCCGGTGGTGGTCTCCGGGTTGCCGAACATCACGCCGATCTTCATGCGCAACTGGTTGAGAAAGATCAAACACGTGTTCGAGCGGTTGATGGAGCCGGCCAACTTGCGCAGGGCTTGAGACATCAGCCGCGCGTGCAACCCCATGTGCGAATCGCCCATGTCGCCCTCCAACTCGGCCTGCGGCACCAGCGCGGCCACCGAATCGACGACGATGATGTCAAAGGCACCGCTACGCACCAAGGTATCGACGATTTCAAGGGCCTGTTCGCCCGAATCCGGCTGCGATATGATTAGGTTTTCCACATCGACGCCGATGCGCCGCGCGAAGCTGACGTCAAGGGCGTGCTCGGCGTCGATAAAGGCCGCGGTGCCGCCGCGCTTTTGCGACTCGCGGATGGCGTGCAGCGAGAGCATGGTCTTGCCCGCTCCCTCTGGACCGGATATTTCGACGATCCGCCCCTTGGGCAAGCCGCCGATGCCCAGCGCTGCATCTACCGCCAGCGATCCGGTCGAAATTGCCTCCACTTCTTGCACCCCACCCTCGGCACCGAGGCGCATGATCGACCCTTTGCCGTACTGCTTTTCAATCTGCGACATCGCCAGTTCCAGCGCTCTGGCCTTGTTGCCGTCGGCACTGTGTCCGTTCGCTTTCGCCATGAAAATCTCCCCAATTAAAGTGTGGTATCGGTCTAGCCCGCCCACTCGACCAAATAGGACCACGAGCGAATGACCGCATTGCTGTACAGGCCGGCGATTACATCGTCGGCCACAATGCCCCATCCCCTGGGCAGGGCTTCTAGTTGCCGCGCTGGGGGCGGCTTGACAATATCGAAGGCGCGGAAGACGAAGAAACCCGCGATAACCGTTCCTGCGCCCAAAGGCAAAAATGCCACCGCAAAGAGAAAGCCCACCCCCTCGTCAATGACGACCTGTCTCGGGTCTTTACCCCATTCCGGGGCCGCTCTGCCCGCGCTGTACACCCCAATGGCCGAGGCAACCAAAAGCACTCCGAACCATTCCAGCATCCCCAAAGAAGGGAAAAACAGCCAGTACAACAGGGCGACGAACGCGGTACCAGCCGTACCGGGTGCCCACGGGGCATAGCCGACAAAAAAGAGCGTGGCGATCAGTCGGTTCAGAAGAAACGCGTTCCTCTACGCCGCGCTCAGGGATCCTTGTAGGAAGAGGTCGCGCGGAACAGGTAGTGAAAACCCGACAGCAGCGTTAGTAACAGTACCCCCGCCAACAATGCGTTGGCTAAAAGCTGGATTAGCTGGTCGTCGAGAAAGAAGAGATGACCTGCGGCAAAGCGCCCCATCGCCTCCTCAAGACCAATAACAAAAAGTATGAAGAGAACCGTGAAAAGCTGGACTGCGGTTTTCCACTTAGCCAAACGCGACGTTACCATGGGGCGACCCCGGTACAGCCCGTAAAGGCGCATGCCCGTGATCAGGATGTCGCGCCCGACAATGGGCAAGACCAGCCAAAAATTGACCATTCTGTTCAACGCTAAGGCAACGAGTGCCGACGTTACCAAAATCTTGTCAGCCAACGGGTCCAAGAAGCGCCCCAGCGGCGTTACTTGGTTGCCAGCGCGCGCTAGTTTGCCATCGTAGAAATCGGTCAGCGAGGCCGCGCTGAAGACGACGAAGGCAAGGATTTTCAAATACCAAGTATCGGTGAATAGCAGCAACAAAAACAGCGGCGTCAAACCGATCCTGAGCGCGGTCAGTCCATTGGGCAGGTTAAAAATATCGCGCCGATTCATTTCTACCTCACAGCGAAGACCGACCGGCGAAGGCCAGCGAGAGCGTGACGCTGTCGGCCAAGTCCAAATCCGCGCCCACCGGCAGACCGCGCGCCAGCCTCGACACCTTGGTCAGCGGCATGAGTTGCTGGGCGATGAAGTGAGCGGTGGCATCGCCCTCGGCGTTGGCATTGAGCGCGAGCATGACCTCCTGGACGCCCTGCTGGCGCACGCGCTCGACCAAGGAGTCGATGTGCAAATTCTCGGGCAGCACTCCGTCTTGCGGGGAGAGCACCCCGCCGAGCACGTGATACGCTCCAGAGTAAAACTGGCTCATCTCAAAGGCCAGCACATCGCTGGCTTCGGCCACCACGCAGAGGAACTGCTGGTCGCGCCGAGTGTCTCGGCAGACTTCGCATAAAGGCTCGCCCTTTTGGGTGAAGTTGTAGCAAGTGGCGCAGTGTTCGATTTGGTCTTTGGCGGCAATGAGCGCCTTGGCGAGCAACTCGGCTTCCTCGCGCGGCCTCTTGACCACATAGAGCGCCAAGCGCTGCGCCGTCTTGCGGCCGATGCCGGGCAGCTTGGCAAATGCGACGATCAAATCTTCGAGGGCCAGAGGTTCCATGCGATTTCTCAGACCAACTCGCCGTCAAAAGCGTCGAGCACCGAACGGAGGGTGGGGTCGGATTCCGGCTGGCTTGCCGCCTGTGGGGCCGGTTGTTCTCCTTTCTTTGCGACGACATCCAAGCGCAACCGCCACCCGTATTTCGCCTCGGCCATCTCTTCTATGATTTTTCGGTCTTTGAGCACTTGGGTCATGGCAAAGCGCTGGTCGGCACCAAAGATCAGCTTGAGTACATGGCCTTCTAGACTGGCTAAGGTCGCCACCTTGAGAAAAGAGGCCAGCGACCGCTTGATGGTGCCCACGGCATTAACTAGCTCGTCCCAATTAGTGCCCACCTGATCAAAGCTCGGTGCGGCAGCACTAGCAGCATTGCTCGACTCAGCCGGGGCGATGGCTTGCTGCTGGGTCGGGGCGCGGGGCGCGGGCACATCCTGTTCATTGGGACTGCTTGGGACTGGTGGGGACGTAGGCTGTTCGCTACGACCTCTTGGAAGCGGAGGCAGGGCTTGCTCAGTGGGATTGCTTGGCGCTGGCGGCGCAGCCTGTTCACTGCGGTCCCTTGGAGGTAGAGGTGCGACCGGACGCGGCGCGGCACCTTCAAGGGACTGCAAGCGGCGCAGCAGTTCGCCCACATCGACAGACCGGCCCATCAGCGCCAGATGCACCAAGGCGATTTCTAGGCGGAAGCGCGGCTGTAGCGAACGCTTTAGATCCGCTTCTAAATCCAACAGCGACTGCATCATGCGCAGCAGATCTTCGACCGCCATAGCGGCGGCAAGCTCGCCACAGCGGCGGCGGGCGTCTTCGGCCATATCCAACTCGTCGGTCCCGCCCTGTATCTTGGCGAAGAGTAAGTGGCGCAAAAGCTCGACTAGGCCATAGACGAACTCCTCAATATCGGCCCCTTCGTCAACGGCTTGGGCGACGATATCCAAGACCCGTGCGGGGGTCGCTTCGCGTATGGCGTCGAGCAATTCAAAGTAGAGGTCGCGGTCGACGAGGCCCAACACCTGCACCACGGCTTGCTGCGACACCTCTGCGCCCAATGAGACCACTTGATCGAGTAGGCTTTCAGCGTCGCGCAAGGCACCATCTGCACGGCTAGCCAACAGATGGAGTGCTCCCTCCTCAACCGCGATGCCCTCTGCTTGGGCAATGGTGCCGAGATGAGCGGCGATCTGCCCGGCGGAGATGCGGCGAAAATTGAAGCGCTGACAGCGAGAGAGAATGGTGTCGGGGACCGACTGCACTTCTGTGGTGGCGAAGATGAAAACCACGTGCTCCGGCGGCTCCTCCAGCGTCTTCAACAGCGCATTGAACGCCGCGGTCGAAAGCATGTGAACTTCGTCGATGATGTAGATCTTATAGACGCCTTCGGTCGCGGCGTAGCGCACGACTTCGCGCAACTCGCGGACGTCATCAACGCTGTTGTTGGAAGCCCCGTCGATCTCCAGCACGTTCATGCTGGTAGAGGTGGCGATGCTCTGGCAGGAATCGCACGCCTCGCAGGGGTTGCCGTCGCGGGGGGCAGCGCAGTTGAGGACCTTGGCGAGAATCCGCGCGGTCGTGGTCTTGCCCACGCCGCGGGGGCCGCAAAAAAGATAGCACTGCGCGATGCGCCCAGAATGGACGGCATTCTTTAAGGTGGCAGTGATGTGCTCCTGCCCAACTACTTCGTCGAATTGGCGAGGACGCCACTTGCGCGCTGTTACCTGATAGGCCATTTGCGTTGCTCGATACAGCCAAGCTGAAGGGAATAAACAAAAAATTAAAAGGCCGTGCACCCATCTTCGACCCCGCCCTCAGGTCTGCCCAGAGCCAGTTAGCTCCAACCGGACCACTCTGCGGCACACCAAGAGACATTCCTACCGCTGCTACCTTCCGGTCCTGACGGGGTTTAGAAGCTCTTGATTGCGCAGAATCCGGTCTTCAGCGCCACTTTGCTCCGGTCGAACAAGAGGTGCGAAAACCTCTGGATGGGAATTCAATCCCGCTATAGCGGATTGCGGGTACAGGGCACCGCTATCTCCCCATCTAGCACGACCTAAAACACTGCATTTCACCAGCGGGTATCCGGAAAATATGGTGGAGCAGATGGGGATCGAACCCACGACCTCCAGATTGCGAACCTGGCGCTCTCCCAGCTGAGCTACTGCCCCGTCCGGATCAATTATGGCGGAGAGAGTGGGATTCGAACCCACGGTAGGGGGTTGCCCTACACACGATTTCCAGTCGTGCACCTTCGACCACTCGGCCATCTCTCCGCAAAAGCATTGTACCTTAAATGGCGGAGAGGGTGGGATTCGAACCCACGGTGACCGTACAGCCACACCGGTTTTCGAGACCGGCCCGTTCGACCACTCCGGCACCTCTCCTCAATCTACTTGGCCTTTCGCAAGGCCACAAAAAAATCCTTGAGCAGTTCGGCACATTCTCGCTCTAGCACCCCGCCGCGGACCTGACAGCGATGATTGAGCCGAGGATCCTCCGCAACATTGCGCAACGAACCGCAAGCGCCGGATTTGGGATCGGCGGCCCCAAAGATCAACCGTGGCACTCGGGCTAAAACCGCGGCCCCGGCACACATGGCGCAAGGTTCCAAAGTGACGTAGAGCGTCGTTGCCAACAAGCGCCGTGTCCCCAGTGCCGCTGCGGCTTGGCGCAAGGCCAGCATCTCCGCGTGGGCTGTAGGGTCCTGCGTCGCTTCAATGGCGTTGCCGGCCCGGCCCAAAACCTGCCCGGCTCCAACGACGACAGCACCGACGGGCACCTCGCCGCGACGGCCGGCGCACTCGGCCTCGCGCAGGGCCTCGCGCATCCAATGGCTGTCTTCGGCGAATGAGCTAACTTCTTCCGTAGAATTCATTTGAGGCCGTTTTAAGGGGCCTCCCAAGAGGTGTAAATATAACGGCTGCCCAAAACAAGAGCAAGGCTTAGTGAGGCTTCAAAAGCGCTTGCGATAATGGTCGCGGGGAAACAAAGAAGGGGACCGACGCTGCCAGTAACTTTCCTCGTCGGGAGCGATTTTGCGGTCGAGCGGATCGCGTCCCAAAAGGCGCATGCCAAGACCGATCAGCGTAAAAAGCGTGTAGAAAACCAGTGCCAAGAGCAGGTGGATATTGACAAAAGCCACGATTCTCGCCAGCCACATGTAGGGAAAGTAGATCGGCTTCAGCACAATGGGCAGTGCCAAGCCGGTCCCGACCAATACCAGCGAGGCCGCGTGTACAAGCTGGGCGATGCCGACAACTCCCACGTACCACAGATAGCCTCCTAGCAAGGCCAGCAACGCCGCCAGCACGAGTCCGAATCGGCGCAAATCGCCGCGTGTGGGCACCACAACCCCCCAGTAGCTCTTGGCCTCAGTCAAGTTCGAACTCCTCTTGCCAATCCCGCTCTTCCTGCCACTGGGGCTGATCTTTCTTGTCCAAGATATAAGAGCCTAGGACCAAAAAATCCATCTCGGTCCGCATGAAGCAGCGATAGGCATCTTCTGGGCTTTGGACGATGGGTTCGCCGCGCACGTTGAAGGACGTGTTGACCACCACTGGATAGCCGGTCAGGCTCTGAAAGGCGCGAATCACGTCGTAGTAGCGCGGGTGATCTTGCCGGCGCAGCGTCTGCACTCGCGCCGAGTAATCGATGTGGGTGACAGCCGGCATATCCGAGCGCGGCACGTTTAGCTTGTCGATGCCGAATAGCCGCTGCTGGTCCTCGCTCATGAGGATCTGCCGTTCCGCTTTAACTGGAGCCACTTGCAGCATGTAGGGCGAGTCGGCATCCAACTCAAAGAACTCGTGTACGCATTCGCGCAGGACTGTCGGGGCAAAGGGGCGGAAACTCTCGCGGAACTTGATCTTGAGGTTCATCACCGACTGCATCTGGGTGGAGCGCGGATCACCGAGAATCGACCGAGCGCCGAGCGCACGCGGCCCAAATTCCATCCGCCCCTGAAAAAAGCCTACTACCTTGCCCGCAGCCAACAACTCGGCCACGCGCACCGGCAACTCGTCCTCGGCGAGTTTGTGCGCCACCCCTGCCTGCTGCTCAATGCACTGGTATATCTCTTCGTCCCCGTACTCAGGCCCCAACAGCGCCCCCCGCATCGCGTCGTTTTCGCCATCTACCGCCCGCTCGTGGCCCAAGTGGTGATACCACAGCGCCAGCGCAACCCCCAAAGCTCCACCAGCATCGCCCGCAGCCGGCTGAATCCAAATGTTTTCAAAGGGCCCTTCGCGCAGGATGCGGCCGTTGCCGACGCAATTGAGTGCCACACCACCGGCCAAGCACAAGTTTTTGAGCTTGGTTTCTCGGTGCACTGTACGGGCAATGCGCAACATGACCTCCTCGGTTACTACCTGACAGGAGCGCGCAATATCCATCTCGCGCTGAGTCAGCGGCGTCTCTGGCCGCCGGGGAGGCCCCCCGAAGAGCTTGTTCATGGCCCGACTGGTCATCGTCAGGCCGGATAGGTAGTTGAAATAGCGAGTGTTGAGCTTGAAGGAGCCGTCGTCCTTGAGGTCGATTATCTCGTCGAGCATTAGCTTGGCGTATTTCGGCTCGCCATAAGGGGCCAGCCCCATCAACTTGTACTCGCCGGAGTTGACCTTGAAGCCCGTAAAGTAGGTAAAGGCCGAATAGAACAAACCCAGCGAGTGGGGAAACTTGATGTCGGCCAGCGTGTGAATTTCGGCATCTCGGCCGTAGCCATAGCTGGTAGTAGTCCACTCGCCGACCCCATCTAAGGTTGCGATCGCCGCTTCTCGATACGGCGATGGATAGAAGGCCGACGCGGCGTGCGACTCGTGGTGGTCGCTGAACAGTACGGATACTTCGCAGCCGAGTTGCTCTTGGATTAAATGCGGGATCCACAGCTTCTTTTCCAGCCATACCTTCATGCTCTTCCAATAGAGGCGCAGACCCAACGGTGCCGTGCCGAGATGGGTCTCTAGCAGGCGTTCAAAGGTCAATAAGGGTTTGTCGTAAAATCCCACGCAGTACAGGTCTTTGGCCTCAATACCGCCCTCCCGCAGGCAGTATTCGACAGCGCGAGCGGGAAAATCTGGATCGTGTTTAACGCGCGTGAATCGCTCTTCCTGCGCCGCGGCGACGATCTGGCCGTCGCGCACCAAACAGGCCGCGCTATCGTGGTAGAACGCGGAAATACCGAGGATGTAAGTGGCCATAAGGAGCTTGACAAAATGGGGTGTAGCAGCGATACTAAAAAGTTTTCATAACCTACGGATTCTATTGAAAAATATCAAGTTAGGGTCATTTAATGGAACGGCTTTCACTCCTGTCTGAAGACCAAGTTCGCGCCATCCAGCGCCAGTTTGGGACACCTACTTTTGTCTATGATCAAAAGACGTTGGAATCCCAGGCCCAAAAGGCACTGGCCTTCCCCAATGCACACGGCCTGACGGTGCGCTACGCGGTGAAAGCCTGTCCGTCAGCCGGCGTGATCCGCATTCTCAACCGCGCCGGCCTGCACGTTGACGCGAGCAGTGGCTACGAAGCGCTACGGGCCATGCGTGCTGGCGTCCCTGCGGCCCAGATTCAGATCACGGCCCAACAACTACCCGACAATTTAGCAGACCTAGTGCGCCAAGGCGTCCTCTTCAACGCCTGTTCCCTGCATCAACTCGCAGCCTATGGCCGGCTCTTTCCGGGCCGCGAAGTCTCCGTGCGCGTCAACCCAGGCCTAGGTTCGGGACACAGCAACCGAACCAATACGGGCGGCCCTTCGTCGAGCTTTGGCATCTGGCACGAACACCTCGACCAAGTGCTGGCAACAGCCGCCGAACACAACCTGCAACTCACCGGCTTGCACAGCCATATCGGCTCGGGCAGCGACCCAGAAGTCTGGCAGCACTGCGCCCGGCTGACACTCGGCGTAGCCGCCAAGCTGCCCGAGGTGAGGCGCGTGAGTATGGGCGGCGGTTTCAAAATTGGGCGCATGGCCGACGAAGTATCGACCGACTTGCACAAGGCCGGCCAACCTGTCGCCGACGAATTCAACCGTTTTGCCCGCGAGCACGGCCGCAAACTGCATCTGGAAATCGAACCTGGGACCTTCTTGGTGGGCAACGCCGGTGCCATAGTCTGTAGCGTCGTCGATGTAGTAGATACCGGTCGGCAGGGCTATTCCTTCATCAAGGTCGATAGCGGCATGACCGAAGTGCTGCGTCCCAGCATGTACGGAGCGCAACATCCCATCGTCGTAGTCCCGGCCACACCCGAGGAACGCAGCCAAGGCGAGTATCTAATCGCCGGCCATTGCTGTGAAAGCGGGGATATTCTCACGCCGGCATCCGACAACCCCGAAGAACTGGCACCTCGCGTACTTACCGAGCCGCGCATCGGCGATGCGGTTTTTATCGGCGGCAGCGGGGCCTATTGCGCTGGCATGGCCGCCAAAAACTACAATTCCTTCCCGGAAGCAGGCGAAGTGCTGCTCGGCACAGACGGCGACTTCCATCTGCTGCGCCAGCGCCAAACCCTCGACCAAGTCCTAGCCAACGAGTCCCTACCCGCTTTCCTCAGCACCTGAACTGCGTAGCTTCGGGTCCAGCGCGTCGCGCAGCCCGTCGCCCAGCAGGTTGTACAGGGTCACGGTCGCAAAAATGGCCAAGCCCGGCACGACCACCAACCACCAAGCCGCCGCGTTGCTGCGCGCCCCAGCCAGCAGGGCACCCCAAGTGATCACTTCTGCCGGTATCCCTACCCCTAGAAAGCTCAATCCAGACTCGGCGAGGATGGCACCTGCGACCCCGAAGGCCGCCGGGATCAGGATCGGGCCGATGGCGTTGGGCAGGATGTGGCGGAACATGATCCGCCCGTTTGAGTATCCGAGGCTGCGCGCGGCGGCTACGTAATCGTAGCTGCGCACCTGCAAGAACTGCGAGCGCGTCAAGCGGGCGATACCGACCCAACTCGTAAGGCCGATAATGATCATGACGAAGAACAGGCTCGGCGGAAAAAACGCCGCGACCGTCAAGATCAGGAAGAAGCTAGGGATCGCGGCCCACAGCTCGAAAAGGCGCGAGAGTGCTAGGTCAATCCAGCCTCCAAAATAGCCGGCCAACGCCCCTAAGACCAAGCCAATAGCCAGCGATATGCCCACGGCTACTAGGCCAATGGTCAAGGCGTAGCGCGTGCCGTGAATCAGCCCCGAGAGCACGTCGCGGCCCAAGCGGTCCGTGCCCAGCCAGTGCTCGGCCCCCGGAGGCTGGTACTTCTCCCGCAAGCGAATTTCGCCTGGGGCATAAGGCACTGGCGGGAAGATGGCCTCCTCTAGCTTGAGCTTTTTGAAGTTGCGGCGGCGCTTCAATTCCGCCGGCCAGTCAACTACTCCCAAATAGACTGCGTATTGGCGAAAAGCCGGAAAGTATATCTCGCCCTTGTACTTCATGTAGTACGGCTTGTCGCCAGCCAGCAAGTCGGCGCTTACGGCCACAATCCCCAGCAAGACGATGCCCAAGAGACTGAGCAGTGCGGGTCTGTTTTTCTTAAACTGCTTCCAGACGACCTGTCCGTAGGACTGCCCTTGTGCAACGGCCTCCGCGCTCATCTACACACTCGCAAAGTCGATGCGCGGGTCCACGACCTTGAGCAAAATATCCGCCACCAAAATCCCCGCCAGCGATAGGGCCGAACCAATGGTGAAGAGTGCCATAGCCACGGGGTAATCGCGCACGATGACCGACTGAAAAGCCAAGAAGCCCATGCCCGGAATGGTAAAGATCGTCTCGATAAACACCGACCCCGCGATCATTCCCGGCAACAACCCCGCCAGCAGCGTCACAATGGGAATCAGGGAGTTGCGCAGCACATGGCGCAGCACCACGACTCGGTAGCGCAAGCCCTTGGCCTGGGCGGTGCGCACGTAGTCCAGCCGCATATTCTCCAGCATGCTGGTGCGCATATAGCGCGAGATGCCAGCAAAGCTGGCGTAGGTCGAAGCCAATATCGGCAAAACCATGTGATGGGCGTGGTCGGTCAGCAGCCGCCAGAATCCCCAGTCTTCCCCCGCGTCCAAAGACTGGATTCCGGAGGCCGGAAACCAGTGGAAGAATTCCTTGTTGCAGAAAAACAAGATCAACAGCATCCCAACCCAAAAAGAAGGCATCGACCACAGCATGAAGGTCCCGGTGGTGACCAAGCGATCGATAATAGTATTTTGCTTGACCGCGATCACTATGCCCAGCGGCACGCCGATTAGATAGGCAAAGACTAGGCTGATGAGGTTGATTTCCAGCGTGATGGGCAGCCGATCGAAGATGTGGTCAATGACCGGTTGTTGGTCTTTAAAGGAGCGCCCCAAATTAAGCGTCACCAAACGCCAGTCCCCCGCCTGCACCAGTTCCAAGCCAGACCCGCCATACGCGTAGTTTTGGGTTGGCGAGAAAAGGCGGCTTTGCCAGAACGGCGATTCAACGAGTTCGTCAACGCGCTCGGGGCGCAGGCGGCGAAAATGCGCTAAGAACCGCGCCTTGCGTTCCTCTCCCTCAAGCGCGGCCAACTCGGCCCGCGCCGCGTCTGACAGTTCGTCGAGCACGGAGTCGGCCAACAAAGCCCCTCGGTCGAATGCGCCTAGGTCCTCCACGCGCAAGATCAAGTTGGAAAGCCAGTGCAAATACTGGAGGTGTAGCGGTTGGTCCAGCCCGAGTTGGCGGCGCAAATCCCGGCGCGTCTTCTCCATGTCCGCCTGGCGGTCGGTGGAGAGCCCCTCGCTACCAGCGGCCCCGCCCAAGAACAGATCGACCGGGTCGCCGGGTGCCAAGCGCATAATCAGGAAAGTCAGTAGGGTGATGCCGAGAAGGGTTGGGATGGCCAGCAGAATGCGCTGGATGGTGTACTGCAGCATAGTGAGCGCGCGGGCGCTTTACTCCTCTAGTGCCTCGGCCCGCGCATACGCCGCCTCGCTCTTCTCAATCAATTCTTTATGGGCATAAACCGTCCCCAAGTGCATCCACACCAACGCATTGTCTGGCATTTGTTCGGCGAGTTGTTCCAAGATCGGCAACGCGCCATCCATGTCCTCTGTGGCCAAGTGGACCATGGCGAGGTTGTAGAGCGCGTCCCCATCGCCGGGTTCGAGTTGTAGGACCTGCTCATAGGCCCGTTTAGCCGCGGTGTACTTTTCTTGCTCCCAGTAGAGGTTGCCCAAGTTGAAGTAGGACCTGAAATCATCGGGGCTCAGCTCAATGACCTTGCGATAATTGGCCTCGGCCCCCTCGTAATCCTCGGCTTGGGCTTGGGCGATGGCGAGATTAGTCAGGCCATTGAGGTTTGCGGGGTTGATTTTGACCACCTGCGACAAGGCACCAATAGCCGCATCGAGGTCGCCTTTTCCTAAGTAAAGCGACCCTAGACTGAAAAAGGTGTCCTCGTCTTCTGGATCCGCCGACGCGACCTTCTGATAGGTGACAATGGCCGCATCCGTGCTGTCGATCTGGTAATAGACATACGCGAGGTTGCGCCAAGCGTCGAGCGCACTTTCGTCGATGATGGTAGCGTTGTGAAACGAGTGCCGCGCCATGACGTAATTCGGGGCCTCGCCTTGGGCATGGGCGACGCCGGCATTGTACTCGCGCGCCCAAAATTGGCGGCGCGTTTGTTCAACCTCGCTTTGAAACTTGGAATCGCTCTCGGCTTGCGCTAGGTGCTCGGCCATTTCGCCATAGCGGCCCTCGTCCCCTAAGAGCTTGCCCATGAGCAAATGAGCCTCGCTATTTTCTGGCTCGGTCTGCAAGACTAGGGCGAGTTGCTTTTTGGCCTCTTGCGGCTGCTCCTGCTTGAGATAGAGCTTGGCCGCGGTCATGGTCGAGCTCTGACACCCCAATCCGGCGACGGCGACGAACACCGCCAACCAGCCCACGCACTTCATTGGCAACCTCCTATCAAAAACTGCGCGGCGCACGTCCTGTGCGCCGCGCCACGGTCGAATTTAGAACCCGAACTGAAAGGTAAAGGTGTTGAGCGCGTCGAAATACTCGACCGTAGTATAGGCGTAATCAACGCGCAAATCTTTGATCGTCCCGGCATCCAGATTAAGACCAAAGCCGAAGCTGGTGCCGTAGATGTAGTCGTCGGTTGAATTAGGCGCGTAGTCGAAGCCTGCGCGTAGGGCGAAGAAATCGGCCAACATGTACTCGGCACCCAACCGGTACTGGTCGTAGGCGAAATTGTTGTGCCGGAAGACCGAGGACAGATTGACCGCACCCATCCCAGCGGGCTCGTAGCGGTAGCTCAGACCGAGTTCGAATATCGAGGGCAGATCGGCGGAACTGGCCTCGACATTGTAATCGGAGGGTCCGCGGCGCAACCCGTTGAGCTGGCCGCGACGCAACAGGCCGGAACCGCCAAACTGCATCCGCGTGCCAATATGCTTGAGCGCCACCCCCAAGTCTAAGCCGGTGATCCCGCCCAGATTGGCGTATTGCAGACCAGCGCTAAACGAGGCCGCGGTGGCCTCGACGCGCTGGATGCGGTTGATGATGTAATGGCTGGTAATCCCAACGGCGATGCGATCGGTCAGTTCCTTCGCAAAGGTCAGGCCCAAGGTGAAGAAGGTCGGCGAAAAGGTCGCGCCAGTGCCGTCGGGGTTGGCCTCGGTCGTCACCGGGATTGCGCCGAAATCCAGCGCCTTGATGTTGAGGGCCAGCGAGCCGAGGCTCTTGAAGTTGGCACCGGTGGCCAGATAGTTGATGCGAGTATCCGCCAAGTAGGACATCGTCGAGAACATGATGCCCGCGTTGGATTCAGACTTGGACAAGCCTGCCGGGTTCCAGTGCAGAGCCTCCAGACCGGAACTGGTGGCGATTGAGGCACCGCCCAAGGCCATGTCGCGTGCGCCGACCGGAATCAGCAGTTCCGGAGCGGCAGCCGTACCAGCGCGGTCCTGGCCATCGGCAAAGGCCGTAGCCGAGGCAAAAACCAGCGCCAGCAGGATCGTCGAGATGCGAAAGCTATGTCGAAGCATGGAATAGTCTCCTGTTTCTCCCTTTGAGATCCTGTGCACCTTAGAAGCTCTCCAAGAACTGCTGCTCTTGGATGACGGCCAGCTTGAGAATCCGACTTTTGCCGTGATCCGGCAGCTCGATATGGGCGATATACATGCCGCTGGCCACCGGCAACTGGTTTTGGTTTTGCAGATCCCAGCGCGTGAACTGCGACGGGTCGTCCTTCCCAATCGTGCGCACCAGCGTGCCGCTCATGTCGAAGATGCGGATATTCGCCTTGGGCGGCAGGTGGCTGAAGGTCACAAAGTGGCTGTAACGGCTGGTCTCCGCCGAGTTGACGCCGAAGTAGGGATTGGGAAAGACGTTGATCTTCTCAATGTCCTCAGCTAGGTAGGCGTCGCTGCTTTCCGACCCCTGGACCGTAAATGAGAAGCGGTCGGCGGGGGTATTGACGTGATTGGCGACCAGCAAGAAGGAATCGCCGTCCGACGGGAAGTCCTCCTCGCGGCGGCGCTCGGAGAAGATGATCCACATGAAGGGCAGGTGTTCTTCTCCTTCTGTCCCATCGTAGATCAGACCGTTGTTTAGCAGGATATCGCTGTTCTCGCCTTGGTTGGGGTCTGTGTAATCCAAGTCAAAGATGAACAGCCACTCGCGCGGACCAGAGCCGGCGACATTGCTCGCCACAGTGTACCAAGGCGGGCCATAGACGCCGTTGACCAAGCCGCCGGGCTGGTTGTTTTCGAGGAAGGCCACTTCCAAGCGGCGCGGCGGATCGCTTTCGATATCCCAGGCCGAGAGCGCGATCTGATTGCGCTCCTGATAGACGTAAACACCTGGGCCTTCGGTGTTGATAATGTACTTGCCGAAGTCCCAAGGATTCTGCGTCGTCGTCAGGTCCCCGGATGCTGGTGGCTCCCCTCCAGCACCGCGCAAATAGCGATAGGCCCACGACACGTTTTCGTTGTTGAGGTCCACCGGCTTGTACTGGTCTTCGCCATCCTCTTCAATGACGTCGGTGAAGCGCAGCTCCACCGTGCGCAGCCGGTCCGGCGTCACCGTCGTCGGCGCGAACCACTGATGATTGGGATCGCCGGTCATCGCGCCTTGGAAGCCTTCGGCACCCCAAGCGTTGGAACCGCCAGCCCAAGTGAACCAACGAGTGTCGCTAGCGTGATCGACGGCTTGGGCAAAGTCGGCGGCGTTGATCTGGCCATCGCCCGTCAAGTCGGCCGCCTCGGGCGAAGCCTTCCAAGCCTCGAATGGCATCGCCGGGCCAGCCCAACTCTTCATGCCAGCGGGCGGACCGGCGACAGCGACCTCAATGCCAGCGGAACCGACGTAGAAGGCCGTGCCAGCTTGGTCGGTCTGGTTTTCCAACAGAGTCTGACCATTGGTCTTATCAACCAGATTCCAGACCGTGTTGCCGTCGGCGTCAGCAGCGTATTCGACCGCGTATTCGTGACCGGTGGTACTCGTCGGATCAACCACCGAGACTGAGACCGTTCCGTCGCTGGCACCGGCGGCGTGCTGGGCGCTAATCACGTCTCCAGGCTCGCTCAGATAGCGAGTGCCCGGCGGCGGCTCCTGCGGCACACAGATCAGGTTCTGCGGCGCACTTTCCAGCGTGGTGGTAGCGGCTCCTGCGGCGGTGGCGCGGTTGTAAGCCGTCACCGCAAAGTAGTACCGCTGGCCGTTGACCAGCGGACCGCTGCGGACGTGGTCTTGAGTAATCTTGATATTGCGCTTGACCCCGAAGTCGGTGCCGATCTGCAAGGGCACATCGAGCACCACGCCCGACTCCTGGTCGAGATCGATACCCAGGATGGTAGTAACACCGTTTTCGATGTCGAAGGTCGCCACCTTGACCCCTTGGGAAAGCGTGGCTTCGGCCGAGGGCAACTGGTAGAGGTTGTAGCCTTCGAACTCAAAGCCAGCCGAACCCTCGCCTTCGGTGGCCTGAATCGACTCGTCGTCCCAACCCCAGTCCAGAATGATCGTCTGGTCGAGTTCGACTAGGCGAACATTGGGCTGGACCGGCGGCTTGGGCACCTCGAAGAAGCTGTTGTAGGCGTCCTGGACGAACTGGTCGGTGAATTTTAGCTGAGAGACGCTGCGCAAGCGGTCGGTAGAAATGCCGCCCAGCAGCGCGACTACCACTTCTTGGGTGTCGCCCAATGCCATCTCAAAAGGCCCGGTGGCGAGCACGATGCGTCGGTCGCCAGCCGGCAGCGGCACGCCGTCGTTCCAGCCGGTAGCTCTGGTCGGATCGCCATCGAGCGTGAACTTGGTGTCGGCATTGGTCAGCGGATTGGTGTAGGGCACGGGGTTTTCAACATCGTCCTGCGGCTGGAAGCCGCGCAGCAGATTGTACCACTGCTGAGTGCCTATGTATTCGCCCAGTTCTGGATCGGATATCGCGCTACCGGCGGCAAAGTACACGAAGGCCGTCATCGGCAAGTTTTTGTAGCCGGAACGCAGACCCTCGTTGAAGATGGCCACCGAACTCTCGTCGAGTAGCTGGTTGCCGTCATCATCGACGGCGATATTGCCGTCGTCGTCTAGCTGATAAACCGGCACAATCGGGCCTTGCAAAAAGTCGTACCCAACAGCCGGCGGAGCCAAGCCGAAGGTGACGTAATGCGAGTCATCGTCGATCGAATTGTAAACATAACCCAAGCTCAGGCCGACATCGGCACCGGCAAAGTCGTCGCCGAAATCGCCCAAGTCTGGATCGGACCACTGGGCAAAATACATGTCCTCGATCACCGCATCGTCCGTGGCCTCTGCGGTGCCCTTGTAGATGACCTTATATTTTTTGAAAATCACGTCGCCCAAGGCGTCGGTGCGCGCATAGCCCCAGAGCGTGACTTGGGTCTCCAAGCCGACGGGCAACGAGCCGTAGAGATTGGTGGTGGCACCCTGATCCAAGTCATTTATAGCAAACCAGATTACCTGATCCGCGTTGGCCAAACCTGGCTCGTCAACCGCGGGGTCGTACTGCCCGTTTCCATCGTTGTCGTAAAAGGGCGCGCCCAACTCGGCCGGCCACTCCATCCAATCGCGCTCGTACTGGGCGCGCACGGCCTCCTCGTGGGCGTCGGTGATCTCACTCAAACCCTTATTGAGAACCTCGGAGGCGTCTAGTCGCAAATCCGCGGTCGCCCAATCGCGGCGGATCCGATAGAGCCGGGCCGTATCGCGGTCTTGGGCTACGCCCTTGGATTCGATGATACCAGGAACCGTGCCGATCTCGTACGTCTGGCCGCCGACGCGCAGTTCCTGCTCGCTGCCGTCCTTGACCCGCCCTCCCCAGATGATGCCGTCTTGGAAGATGACTTGGTCGGTCGAGCGCGGGTAAGTCACGCCCGAATTGCCACTGAGCGGATCGCGGGCCGACCAGCCATCGCTTTGGATCCACATGGCCATATTGTTGATGTTGAGCTGGGTCCGTTGAGTGGACACCTCGTCATCGTCTTGGGCTAGTTTGGCGGCTGGTGCGCCCCACTCTTCGCGGGCTTGAACAGTGCCGACTAGGAGCAAGAGCGTCGCCGCTAAAAATAAGACAACAAGCTTTTTCATAATGCGTTCCTCTCTTTCCTAGAAATCGAACTGCAAACCGAAGCGAATCTGGCGCGGCGCGTCGTAAATATCGCCGCCCTCGTTGGACCAGTAGGCCTGACGGTTGAGTAAGTTGATCGCCTCGTAGAGTTGGACGTACTGTGGCCCGCCGCTGGCTTCGACAATCTGTTGGCTCAGTTCTGGATTGGTCAAGAAGCCGTCGTCCTTGTCGGAGCCGGTGCGGTTGTACACGTTGAGCACGTTCTTGCGATTGAAGAGGTTGATAATGCGGCTATAGACCTTGGCATTGAGACCAAACAGCGAGAAGCCCTTGTCGACGCGCAGGTTGGTCTCGAAGGTCCACGGCGTCGTCGAGCGATTGATCGACTCGAGCGGCTTGCGCGAGCGCGGATCGAAGCTGTCGAGTACGCCGGCATTCTCTGGACCGCGCTGACCGATCGAACCGGAGACCAAGGTAAAGCTGTGCCCGCTCGTAAAGCTCATCAGCAGGTTGGCCCCCAAACTCCGCAGAATGGGGTTCGGCTCGTTGTCCGGGTAGCGATAGTCTAAAAATATCGAGCCGCGATGCGTCTCGTTAAAGTCGAGCGGCGAAATGATCGTCGGCAAATTGGTCTCGTTCTCAACCCCGGAAATGGCCGAGCCGGTATATGAACCCGTGCCGCGTGCATCGGACAGGGTGTAGTTCAGTTCGGTCCGTAGGTTATTGACGCGCCTGAGCTTGAACTGGAACTCGATGCCCTTGGTCGTGGCGAAGTCGCCGTTCTGCAGATAGACGTACGCGCCGGCTTCTTCCGCGCTGGCCGAGACCTGCTGCTTGCGCAACTGCACCTGCCCCTTGACATCGCGGTAGAAGCCCGTGATGTCAAAGGAGGCGAACTCGGAGAACTGACGCTCGAAGCCAATTTCGTACTGGGTAGTCCGCATTGGCTCGATGTCGTAGGCGGTCGGATAGCGGATGTAGTTTTGGCCGCCCAACTCTAGGGCAAGGCGCGCGCCGCCGGCAAACATGGAGCGCATCGCCGGCATTTGCGAGAAGCGACCGTATTGCACGTGAAAAACCGTCAAATCCGACACCGGGAACGACATCCCCAAACGCGGGCTAATATCGGTGTACGTGGGAGTCTTTTCCATCGACGCGAGATCAATGGTGTAGTTTTCCGGGTCGCGCACCGGTGCTGCCGGATCCTTGAAACGCCAGCTATCCGCGTCGAAGTAGTCGATGCGCAGACCGGCGTTGATGATCAGGTCATTATACTCGACCTTGTCTTGGAGAAAGGCAGCGGCTACCGTCGGCTGGCGCGGGGCCTCTAGCCCCTCGCCGTCGGCCTCGCGACCGAACTCGTCGAAGCCAAAGAAATCGCTGGCACTGGTCGAGCGCAGCAATCGGATCAAATCCTGCTTGCTACCCTTGCCATCTTCAAGACTCTCGGCTTTCTCGATCAGCGCGTCGAGGATTTGGTCTTCGCTGATCTCATCGTTGTAGTAGCGGTCGTACACCGCGTCTAACTCGGGATAGGTGTTGGCTATCCCCGAGCGGATCGAACGCAACGAGATCCCATAGCGCCGCGAGGTCCAATTCTGGTAGTCGAAGCCGGCCTTGATCTGATGCAGGTCGGTCTGCTTGGTCCAGCTACCGGCCAGCCCCCAGTAACCATCCGTCGAGGTGCCGTAGGAGGTCGTACGCGAACCCGGGCGGTTGAAGGGGAAGCCGGCCAGATCGTAGGGCCTGGGCCCCGAACCCTGCTGGGTATAGGGCGTGTACTCACCCGTGCCCTCAAGGGCGCGCTGTACGGCCACGCTGTCGTTGTACACCCACCACCGATCTTTGAAAAGCGGGTCGTAAGACTCGGCAGACTGCTTATAGAGGCTCACGTTGAGTTCGTAGAACATGCTCTTGTCGAGCAGGTGGGTGATCTTGGCGTTAACTAGGTTGGCGGACGATTCCGACTCATTCAAACGCCGGGTGTTAAAAGCATTGCGGATGGGTGCTCCGTTGCTTTCGGCAAAACCGTCCGTGTACAGATTCGTGAGGCGGACTTGGACAGGGTAGTAGTCGAACAGCAAGGTCCCATTAAAAATGTTCGCTTCACTGCTCGTGTGCGGAATGTTGCCGGGCTTGATTTCAAGCTGCTCGATCTGGTCGGGAACGAGATTGCCCTCTTCGTCCTCGCTCCAGTGCCGGCGGCCACCGCGTAGCCCGGTGTCTTCGAGATCCTCGAAGGTAAAACCCGACCAGTAGGTCGGCCAAGACCCGATGCCGCGGCGCTGGCCAGCCAAGAAGGCGCGAATCTTCTGGTTGCCCGCAACCGGACCACCGGCGGTCATCACCTGATTGAAGTAGCCGTAGGAATACGTGCCGAAGCGCTGCTCGTAGTCGGAGGTAAAATTGTCCGACTCAGCGAGGATTTCGAAATCCCAAGCACTGCCTCCGGTGCGCAACTCTTGTAGGATAATGCCGGCGTTAGCGCCGCCGTACTCGGCGTTAAAGCCGCCGGCTTGGAGCTGGATTTCCTCCAACGCCTCGTCAATCAGGTCCACCGCGTTGCCGCCAGTGACCACATTGCGGACGCTGGCTCCCTCGACGTAGTAGCCGATTTCGTCGCCACGCGAGCCGCGGATGTGCAGCGTCCCCTCGTCTTCGACCACGCCGGTCTGTAGGGCTATGACCGAATTGACGCCTCGGAGCGGCAGAATCTCGAGATCCTCGGCATCGACGATGCGCACCGCGTTGGTGGCGGTTTTGTCGATGATCGGTCGCTCGGCCCGGATTACTACCTCCTCGACTTGGATATCCGAAGAAGTCAATTCAACGGCGATATTCGTAGTCAGGTCGGCGGAGACTCGCACATCCTCAACGGTATAATCCGCATAGCCGATGTACGTAGCTTTGAGGGTATAGGTACCGGCCGGCACGTTGAGAATAAAAAAGCGGCCCTTTTCGTCCGCCGTAGTCCCTAGCTTGGTATCCACTACCACATTGGCATGGGGCAGCCCATCGCCGGTGGCGGCATCCTTGACGACACCGGCGATCTTGCCGCCCGTACTAGCTCCGACCGGAGCTAAGCTCAGCGTGAGCAGGACGCCCAGTGCGGTCAGAACGCGAAAAACGCGCCCAAATTTAGTCATATATCCCTCCTTTGTGGAGTAGTTCTCAATACTCCTTCACATCAGGTGCAACCAGTCGTCTAAGAGAAAGGTCACACGCCCGATCAACAGCGAGACTCTCGCCATGATGGTGTAACCAAAAGAAGCCCCAAACGAGACCATCAAAAACCATATCCCCACCTTGGAGACGTGGCCCGCCGTGCCGGTGTGCTCGACGGAAAAAAAGAAATAAACCAACACCCCGATGACCCCCACGAGGACTACTAGCAAATTGAGCCCCTCCAAGCTCCAGGTTAGTGGTTGTAATGTAGGTTCTATTTGGGCCAAAATAAAGGAAGAAATATAGCGGGGAATCGTCAGGCCGGCTCCGAGCCCGACAAAGAATGCAAAAGCATAACGGCTGAGCCAACCAAAGCGCAGCGAAAAGCGCGTCAACATCAACAACCCGAGCACCGTTGGAGCCAACAGCCACCAATTGGGCGTCTCCCCTTCTCCTGAGTCGGTCCATTCGGCGATGAGCTCGCCGTAGATCGTCGGGTACCAAGTCTGGCCGAATACATAAGCCGCCGCTACGCCGACGAAAACGTGCTCGGCGAATTTGAACAATGGATTGTCCTTGTAGAGGAAGCTATAGAGCGCCAAGGTCAGGCCCGCCGCGACAATGATGCCCAAACCCGTCCAGTCCGCCGCCAATATCCCGCTAGCCACCAAGCCGATATTGACCGCGGCAAACAGCAGGATCAAGCCCAAAAAGACATACGTATCGCGCATGGCGGCGATTAGCTCCTCTGCTCTGCTGAAGTTCGCCGAGCGACGAAGTACGCGATATTGCCGATAATCACAAAGAGCGCGATGACTAAATGAGTCATGGACTGGGCGCTCATACCCATGCTGGCACTGCCGCGACGATCAATCAGGGTCTCGTATTCGGCTGCGCCGGCTAGACCGCCGAGCAGGCCGCCGAGCTGTCCTGAGTCGAGGAAGGGATAGAGATCGGGAGCCATCACCGCGGTGCAGCCAGCGACAAAGGTAAAGCCGTACTTCTCCTGCCCGTAGGGGATCCACCAAAACTCAATCGAATCCCCGGCCGCCAAGTCTAAGACGAGGTCAAAATCGCGCAGCGAGCGCAAACCGCGCGTCAGATCCAAATCGTCGGTATCTGTACCCCATTGGTCCTGCGGGAAGGCACTGCGGAAATCCTGTCCCATATTGAGGATGACGCTGAAATTGCCCGGCTTGTAGCCCATAAAGGCGTAATCCACCCCGTACTCCAAATCGAATTCAGCCGTCATCTCCTCCAGCACCTGTTGGGCCAGCCCCGGTGCCTCGGGCCATAGACAAATGGCCACCACCTTGAGATCGCGGCGGAAGGCGTGGCGCAACATGGCGCGCGACATCGGCAGCATTTCAGGTTGCGTGCTGGCACCGTACGAGAAGGAAACTAGCACAATATCCCCCGCGTCGAGTTGCTCGAATTGGCCGTACGCGGCTTTTACTTCTTCCGTCGGCGTGATCGGCAGGGAAATTCCGGCCAGCAACGGCCCGGCCACGCTGATAAACACTAGGGCGAAAATGATGCGACGGTCGATAGCAAGCAGTTTGTGCATCACTCGGCTCCTCCGCCCAAATACGAGCGCTCAATCCCAAAAATGATCCGCAGCGAGGTGGCAATAGCACCCAGCGACACGCCGAGTAAGATGCCGCGCTTGGCCGCCAAATTTGGCACGTTCAACAGCCAGTCAGTCGCCAGCGGAAAAAAATCGGAAAGCTCTCTACCGATGGGCACGCGACCCAACATGACGATGATCGCCGCAATCAGCAGCACAGCCGCCTCGGGCGTACGGGCGCGAAAGGTCCGGTACGCCGCCGAGGCGATGAAGAAGGCTAAGATCGAAAACATGGTCGAGGCGCAAGGCACGTGAATATGGTCGAAGAGCCACTTGTAGCCCCCGGCCTCAGCCTGCGCGGCGAAAGGGCCTAAACCGTCGTTGTACACGACGAAGACCATCATAACCGCGAAGCTCAAAATGGCGACCAAGCTATAAGCCCAGCCGGCAACGCGCTGGCGAATCCGCTGCCAGTGCAGGTTGAGTAAGCTATAGAGGCCGAGCAAAAAGGAAAACGCGAAGACGATGCGCACCCATAGCGCCATCTCCCGCTCTAAACTCTGCGCATCGCCGTGAGGTATGTAGTAAATGACAATGCCGAGCATACCGAAGGCGAAGGCAATGACCAGCGGTAGCGTTCGACTAAAAAAAATCATCGCGCCCTCCTAGGGGCTAAAAAGGTGCGTAAACTGCGGCCACCACTCCAAGGTCGCCAGCAGCGTACCCAGCACTAAGACAGCCAGCAGAATGGCCTTACCGGCATCTTGGCCCTTGAGACTGCCCAGCATCCGCGGTTCGCCCGATAGATAAGCGCTGGCTGCGTAGAGCTCTTCGCCGAGCAGGGTATAGTCGCAGGTAGTGATAAAGAACGGCAACTGGGTGAAAGCATCGGTGCCGGCGATCTGAATCGCCCCGGTCGTCGCCCCGGTCTCGGCCAACAGCAGCGACTCAGCGTAGAAATATCCCATCATAATGTGAGCTGCCGGACGGTCGCGGACCATAATGCCCTCAACTGCCGCCGCATAGCTGAACTGCTCGGTGCTCGCGACGAAGACGTGATCGGGATTGAAAGCATCGGGCCGTCCCGCCTCCACATACGAGGCTTTCACCGTCTCCTGACTCACAGACATAACCACCGGGTCTGGAGCCACCACCCGCAGCGCGGTGTCGTAATCGGCTGTCCGCCGCGCAACCCGTCCCAAGATATTGACCGCGGCAATGGTTGGTATCTGGCTCATGTCGCGCAAGCCGTGGATGAAAAGCACCGGCTTGCCCATCTCGGTCGCCCGCCCCAGCGCCTCGTCGAGCGCTTCTAGCCCGGCGATGCGGCGAATCTTGAGCGCGCGCCGCCGCGCAATGCCAATGTAGCCCATGATAAGCCCTGAGAACACGAGGCACAACACTAGATTGTTGACCTTGGCGCGGTTAAAAAAATTGCCTTTGGACTCGGCGTTGACGATCACTTTGCCGCGGATTGCGCCGCCGGCCGACCGCACATCAATGTGGAAGTAATACGTCTTGCCGTCTTCTAGCGGCGTCTTGCCGCCCGCGCCGGCGAATTCCTCAACGTTGGCATAGTGACGATTCTCCAGATCGGCCCCACGACCAAAGAGCGCCGGTGCCTCGGACATCAAATTCCCCGTTGCCGCAACCTCGGCCACGACGCGAAAAGGTCCGCTGGACGATTCGGCTATGGCGACCTGATACATCGCATTTTCACTGATCTGACGGTCTCGCGGCCAAGTCAGCGTAATGCTGCCCCCGTCGTCGTTGGGCGTGTCAAAGGCTTGGACCTCGATCGGCGGTTCAGGATGTGCCAGTAACTCGCCGAGTTCCTGTTCTTCGATCGACGGCAGAGGATCTGCCAGCAAAGTGTCGATCCCTTGTTCCGCATTCTCCGCCGCGCTCGCCAACGGCCAAGCCAAGACTAACGCAGACAGCCAGTTTTTTGCTCTCATGCCTTTATTCCTCAATCAGCTCCACATTCGCCCGTGGCACTACCGCCTGTTCCCCATCTTCAAACTCCACTGACAATACCCGCACCCGCGCCCCGGACTCCACCGCGCGCAACTCGGTCGGCAAGTCATTGACGCGCCCAATCCGCCCAAAATAGGGCATCCGAATCACCCGCAACAAATCGCCCACCTGCAATCCTTCCGCACCCGCCCTTACCTCTTCTTCCTCTTTGTCAGCGGCTGTGGGGACGATAATCTCCGGTCGCAATACGCCCGCACGGATTTGGGTCGCTCCAGCCATAGACGCATCCATGCCAGCGCACGCTTGCAGAATATCAAAGGTCTTGCGCGCCATGGCGACGCGGCCAAAGCCCTCGGTCGCTACCACGGTCAGGCCGATTTGCTCGGTCCCGGTGATGGCCACGCCCAAATCGCGGCCGAGCAAATCGCGCAAGTCGCTGTCGCGCAGGCCACCGCCGATCAACCCCACGGCACCTGCCTGCCGGGCCTGTTCCACGGTCTCCGCGCTAATCAGGCTACCAACCACCACAATTTTGCCCGCAACTTCCGGCCCCAGCGACTCGGCTGTGGCGTCTGGGGCCTCAACCGCCAAGTGCAGCGCACCCCAACACTCGCCCCCCACGCCGAAAATGCCCTGGATATAAGCACCGCGCGCTGCAATGCGCACGCCCTCCTCGGCAAAAACTTCCTCTACGACCCCATCGACGTACGCCAACACTTCGACCGGCTTAGGGGCTTGGCGCAGTATCACCTGCCCAGTTACCGGCGAAATGCTCTCGACGGTGCCGCTAACCGGGGATTCAATCGTGGTCTTGAACCAGCTAATAAACGGTTTGGTCTCGGCAAGCGGCTCGCCAGCTTCTACTCGGTCGCCCTCTTTTTTAAGCATATAGCCTGCTAGCTCTTGCGGCGAGATGCCCAAGCGGTTGACCAAGTTGAGCGTCGCCACATCGCCAGGCAGTTCGGTGCGGGCCACGACTTGGTCTCGGCGCACCGCTTGGCCGCGCTCGACGACGACTTCGCCTTTGAGGGGCAACCGCCGCTCTTTGTGGACGACTGCATATTGCGTCACGCGCAGTCCAGGGGTATAGGCGTGAGCCATGAGCTACTCGTATAGGTTTAACGCCTGCTGCCAGTCGCTTATCTGACGCCGGCGGTCGCGATCTGTCGCCATCTGGATGGGCCGTCCGCGGCCGTCCAGCATTAGCCCCACAACCCCGCCGCACACCCGCGCATTTAGGGCTTGTCCCGGGCCGGCACCCACATCCCAACGCCGCGCAGGCTGGAGCGAAACTTCGACCTCCTCGCCGTCGGCCAAGGACATCCACTGTAGCTGACCGACCTGCAACTGGCCGGTTTGACGCCCATCGGGCAGGTCTATTTCGTATTGGAGGCAGACCTCGCCGTCCTTACCCTCGCCGACAGGGGCCACGCAAGTGCCCAAGTAGATCAGGCAATCGCGTTCGAAAACTTCGGTAGCGGCCCGCTCGTCAACCGTCGAGAGCACCCCTAAGTGAGGCATCATAAAGATGCTATCGACCGCCAAGCGGGTGACGCCTTCGGGCTGGAAGGCATCTATGAGCATGGCGCAGCTCTGCTCGCGGCGCGGCGCGTGCGAGAGTACGCCGCCGCTGCCGACTAGCATGTCCAGCGCCATCATCTCGACTAAACTCTCGCCGGTGGCACCCTGCTCAAAGACATCGGCTAGCGTGCGCTTGCTCTGCACCCCCTTCAATCCCACCGCCAACGCTCGGTGCTGGTCAAAGGCCAAGCGCAGAGCCTCGCGGGCAATGGCTTGCTCGACTTGCAGTTCCTGCATGAGCTGCGGGATGGTAGTAGGGCGAATCATCTTGTTCTTGATCCGGTCGCGGAGGTCGGCCTCCTCAATGTCAAAAGGAACCCAGCGCATAATGTGATCGAGGCCGGCCTCGGCTAGCACGTTGGAGACGCTATAGGACATGCCGAGATTGGCACTGACCGTGCGGTTGAACACGCCGTCGAACACGCTGAACACATCGGTCGTCGCCCCGCCGATATCCACGCCGACGACGTTGATCTCCTGCTGGCGGGCAATGGTCTGCATGATCTCGCCTACCGCTCCGGGCGTCGGCATAATCGGCGCACTGGTCCAGTCCATCAGCTTGCGGTAGCCCGGTGCCTGCGCCATGACGTGTTCGAGGAAGAGGTCGTGAATGACGTGCCGCGCTGGGGCCAGATTTTCCTCTTCGAGCACGGGACGGATATTCTCAGTAACGGTCAGAGCCATCTTACCCCCCAGTGCCTTTTCGACCTCCTCGCGCGCGTCCTCATTGCCCGCAAAGATAACCGGCAACTTAAAGCCCGCACCAAAGCGGGGCTTAGGGTCGGCCGCGCTGATGAATTCGGCCAATTCGACCACGTGGCTGACAGTGCCGCCATCCGTGCCGCCCGATAGCAACACCATGTCGGGCCGCAATTGGCGGATGCGCTCTATTTTTTCGTGCGGCAAGCGCCCGTCGTTGGCAGCGAGCGCGTCCATGACGATCGCCCCGGCACCCAAGGCACAGCGCTGCGCGCTCTCGCCGGTCATCGCCAGCACCACGCCAGCCACCACCATCTGCAACCCACCGCCCGCACTGCTCGTCGAGATGTAGATATCGACCCCAACATCGCCGTCTGACGGCGTGATAATCCGCTCGCCATCGAGTATCTGTCGTCCGGAAAGTTCCTCGACCTCTTGAATGGCGTTGAGCACCCCCCGGGTGACGTCCTCAAAAGGGGCCTCAACAGTGGTGGGGGCCTCGCCGCGAAAAGTCTGACGATACCCTTCGTCCTTCTTTTCGATCAGGATCGCCTTGGTCGTCGTACTGCCGCAGTCGGTGGCGATCACTACGTTGAGGTTATCCATGTTTTTGGCTTTCGCGCTGGGCAATAGCTTCCGCGAGCAAGTCTATGCTCTGGCGTCGCTCCAACATGCGCGTGAAGCGCTGGTACTCGTCGCGCGAAAAGACTAGCGTGGCAAATGGGGCTAAAAAGGTCAGGGCTTGGCTGCCCAAAAAGTTGAGGGGACGGCAAGCCTCCAGCGCCATAGACGCGGCCGCTCCCATGCGGCGACGTACTATAAACTCGGCTAACCGCTCGGCCAGTGCGCGCTCGTCCTCAGACCAACCTGCCTCTGGGTCTTCAAGGGCAAACGCGTGTTGCCACCGCGCTTTTAAGCTATTGACTTGAAACATGGCACCGGACGAAATGCGCGACTTCTTCGCGGTTTTGATCGAACCGCAAAAAAACGCCGCGAAAAGAATCCAACCGACCCGGGCGGGCGGACGGACGCAAGAAAATGCCGTCCCGATGTTCGTCTGCTCGACGGAACTCCGCCCAAGAACGGCGTTGTTTAAGACCGAGGTGTTCGCTGCTGATCCCTGCGCCGTCGAGCGTGTAGCGTGTAGCAAAGAAATAGCGCGACAGCGAGGCGGTCAAGGCTCCTAGGGAAAACACCCCATAAAACCAATGCTCAAAACCAAAAGCGGCGGCCGCTGAGGAAGCGACGATGAGCGCGACTAGCAGCATCGATTTGGCCGGTTTCTCCCGGCGCAGGGGATGGCTCTCCCAGCGAAGAGGGTCTGCGGAGGACACAGATACTCTTAGTACATCTGCGCTTCCTGCGCGACCCACCAGTCTTGCAAGCGGACGCCGGGGGGATACCAAGTGACGCCACTGAAGCGGCGGCTGTAGGCTCGGGCCGTGCGCGGCTTCCACAGGAAGGTATAGGGCTGTTCCTCGTGCAGGATTTCTTGGAAGCGCTGGTAGAGGGCGATGCGCCTTTCCATATTGAACTCGCGGCGGTAGTCCTCCAAAATTTGATCAACCTCGGCGTTGATGAAGCTTATCGCATTGGAGCCGTTTTCTACGGTCTGGGAGGAATGCCAGATCTGGTAACCGTCGGGCGGGAACTGCACATTGCCGGTCCAGCCCAGCACCATGGCGTCAAAATTCTTGCCGCGGACCTTCTGCAAAAAAATCGACCAGTCTAACTCGCGCACTTGGCAGTCAATGCCAATATCCTGCAACTCGTATTGCAAAGTCAGGGCAATGTCTTTGCGGATCTGGTTGCCCGAATTGATCAAAATCTCAAAGCTAAATGGCACCAATTCCCCGTCGGTGGTTTTGTCGAGAATGCCGTCCTCGTCGGCGTCCTCCCAGCCCGCTTCAGCCAGCAGATCAAGGGCGCGGTCGGGATCGTACATGTACGGCGCGAGATCGTGGTTGTATTCGGGGCGGAACTTGTGGATCGGCCCTTCCACCGTCTCGGCTAGGCCGAACATGATGTTTTCGACCATGCTCTCGCGGTCGGTCAGATGGGTCATGGCTTGGCGCACCCGCTTGTCGCCAAAAATTGGGTGGTTGTTATTCCAGCCGATATACATATATCCACCGGCGTAGCTAACGCCTTTGAGGAAGCGGCCGTTGAAGTCTTCCGACCAACTCTTTTCCTTAAATTCCAACGGGCGCAGCGCGTGGTAGTCGAGGTTGCCGTTGGTCAACTCGATGAATGCCGCGTCGGTATTGTTGATGATGTTGAAGACTATCTTATCGACAAAGCCAGGCGGCAGTAGCCCTTCCACATTCCGACCCCAGTAGTTTTCATGCCGCGTCAGCACAACTTTCTGCTGGGTGACCAAGTCGCGCTCTGGATCTTCAATTATGTACGGCCCCGAGCCTAGTACCTTGCGGTTGAAATTTTGATTGAATTGTTCGGCAAAGCGCTCGACTCGCTCTTTGTGCGGCCCTTCCTCCCAAGAACCATCCACCAAACTCTTGACCTCAACCGGATCCAGCAAACCCTCTGGATCGTAAAAATGCTTAGGTAGAATACTGAGTCCACCCAACATCAAATCGTTGCGGAAATAGGGCTTGTCGCACAGGAAGCTAACCTTGTTCGCCTCTACCTGTTGTACAGCTTCGACCGCGGCGTAGTAGTTGCGCAGATGCGGCGCTAGCACTTGGGGATTGTGGATGACCTTCATGCTGAAGACGATGTCCGCCACCGTCAACGGCTTGCCGTCTGAGAAGTAAACCCCGTCGCGCAACTCAAACGTATAGGTGAGTTTGTCCGCACTAATCTCTGGATAGCCAACGGCCAGCCAACCCCGCAGCTCGTACGGCGGTTCATAGTCGGCGTCGAGCAGGCTTTCAAATACGTAACTCAAGACCGTGCTGGCACCGGCATCGCTGGAGGTGTACGGGTTGAGTTTTTCGGGATCGGACAGCATGTGGCGCACCATCCAGTCGCCGTGGGTCGGCTCTTCTCCGCTCTCGTAGCGCAGCGACATCTTCTCGGTGCCGTCGAGTACGACGATATCCTTGGTACTCAGGAGAATTTCCTGCACTACTTCCCACGCTTCTTCAGCGGCGGCATGACCGACGACACAGATGGCCAACCAAGCGGCCACTATGGATATTCTGACTTTAGGCATTTTCTTCCCTTTGTACGAGCTATACCAAATCCATCACACGAAGGTCAACCATCCGTGCTGATCCTCGACTCCGACGCGCACCACGGCGAAAAAGGCGTCTTGTATCTGCGCGGTGATCGGCCCGCACTTCCCACAGCCGATCGGCACTTGGTCTATGGCGCAGATTGGCGTGATTTCGGCGGCCGTGCCGGTGAAAAACACCTCATCGGCGATGTAGAGGAATTCGCGCGGAATACCGCGCTGCTCGACCCGCATCCCCAGATCGCGTATCAAGGTAATGGCGGTGTGGCGGGTGATGCCCGGCAGAATGGCAAAACACGACTCGGGCGTGTAGATCGAGCCGTTTTTGATGACAAAGATATTCTCGCCGCTGCCTTCGCTCACCAACCCATCCGTGCCCAAGACAATGCCCTCGTCATAGCCGTTGGCATTGGCTTCGATCCGCACGAGCTGCGAGTTGAGGTAGTTGCCGCCGGCCTTGGCTAAGGCGGGAAATGTGTTCGGGGCCATGCGGTTCCACGACGAGGTGCAGACCGAAACGCCGTTTTTAAGCGCGGCCTCACCGAGGTACTCGCCCCATTCCCACACGGCGATCACTACGTCAACCGGGCACCCCATCGGATCAACGCCCAAGTTCTCATAGCCGCGGAAGACGACCGGGCGAATATAGCAGGCCGCAAGTTGATTGGCGCGAATCGTCTCGAGGATGGCCTCTTTGATCTGCTCATGCGTATAGGGAATGTCCATGCGGTAGATTTTGGCGGAATCAAATAACCTGTTGACGTGCTCGTCGAGGCGGAATACGGCCGAGCCTTTCGCGGTCTTGTAACAGCGAATGCCTTCAAAAACGCTCGAACCGTAGTGTACTACGTGGGAGAGCACGTGAATTTTGGCGTCGTCCCAATCAACCAATTGGCCATTGAACCAGATTTTATCGCATTTAGGCAGGGGCATGTAGCAAATCTCCTTGGGCAAGTATGCGAGTAATTAAGGTAACACCACGGCGAAACCGTTACCAGTGTTAAGCAATTACAACGTTCGGGTATAGGTTACATTCAAGCTGTTAAACGCGCCGCTGCGCTGGAGGCTGCGGCTGCCGCGCAAGGTGAGCTTGTTGTCGCTGCCGACCGGATTGTAGTTAAAGTTCGCCGCCAGAGTCCGGTGTTTGTTGCGGCGCTTGAGGAAACGCGACTGAGCGAGCGTGGAGTAGTCGTAATCCCACTGGCGATCGAGCCTGTAGGTGTAGGTTGCACCGGCCGAGTAGTCAGTGCTGGGCGAGTAAGTCATGCCGAATTGCAGGGTGTATTTGGCGTTTTCCTCTTCGACGATCTGAGTGCCGTTTTCCAAAATCAAGGCGCCATCATCGTTGGCCGAATAGTTGTAGCGCGCGTTGAACGCAAGCTGGTCAAGCACCTTGCGCCGCAGCGAGTGCGCCATGCTCCAGCCGCGGCGGATATTGCTTTTGCGCGACGACTCGCGGCGATTGACTTGGCGATCAAAATCGTAAATGATGCGCCGCGCAGAGACGCTGAATCGGTGCGAAAAGGACGCGCCCAAGCGCTCGTAATTGGTGCCGATATTGAGCGAAATGTCGCGGCTGCGCGAGTTATCTACGGCGCGGGTGGCGTGCAGGTTCACGCGATGCAAAAAGCTGTTTTTTAGGTCAACGCTGAGCTTGGCTCCCGAGCGCAGGGTGCCGTCATAGCTGAGGCTCACGCTGTTGTTGAAGGTGTCGCGGTCCTGCTTGCGATCCCCTGGATTTTCCGAGCGTTTGATCTCGCCATAGGTCACCAGCCGCAGCGAATGCCCATCGGCTAGGGGCCAGTTGAGCGAGCCGTTGAGAAAAAAATTGCGATTGATCTCGTCGGAGCTTGGATCGCGGCACGTTCCGTCCGCCGAACGCGTGAAGTGGCTCTCGCAAACGCTGGTATCGGGCACCCGCACCGCCAGCCGGCGCACGTCGCTACCTTTGAAGCGGACGCTGGTGTTGAGGACCAACTTCTCGATTAGCTTGCCCGAAAGGGACGCGTCCCAGCTAAAGTTCTCGCCGAGGCGATCCTTGCCAAAGTAGCGGTTGTCTAAATCCTGGATCGCGTTGGCGGTGTTAGTGTGCTCGTTCTGACTGTACGAGGCGCGGTTTTTTACTTTAAAGCGCCCTAGGTCAAACGACACGTTGGAGGAGACGCTAGTACCGCGCGTTTTCGCTAGCTCGGCACTAACCACTGTGTCGCGCACCACAGCCTCGCCGACGGCAACCTCGCTGATGGCGGGGCGCGAAAGGCCGCGCTGCGAGCGGTTTTCAGACATAGTCAGGCCGACGCGCACGTCGCCGGGAAAAGTATAGCTCACATTGCCGCTCAGCCGCTCGCTGCGATCTTTGTTGTGCTCGAGCGTATCGTCTGTTTTGCTCAGCGAAATCGAGTTGCTCAGCTTCTCGTCCGCAATCTCAATGTCGGGCGTGACGCTCAGCGAAGCATTGTAGCGAATCCCGGTCTCCTTGATGGTGCTGTCGAGGCTGGCGCGGGTGGCGCGGGTAGCCGTGATCAGGCTCGGGGTCAGGCTGGCATTCAGGCTCTTGAAAGGACCGCTGCTCAATGGCCTCGACTTAAATCCAAAGTTAAAGGACTGGCGGCGCGTCTTCTGCTTGTGCAGCGCTACGTTGCGCGTGCTCATGTTGGCACCGAGGCTGATGGTGGCTTTGGGGCCGAGAATGGGATAGTTGACTCTAGCGTGGCCCGAAGCATGGTCCTGCCAGCTCTTGCCCGTGCTGCGATCATCGAGGGTAAACCCCATTCTCGCTGAGGCGTTAATCGTCAGCTTGGAGGTCGAGTCCCCCACCGCCGAAAACCGCACGGGCGTCGAGTAGCTCCAACTCGGAAACGAGGGGTTCCAAGTGGTGCGGGAACTGGAGCGGTTGAAGTTGAGCGTGTATTGAGCATCGGCCGCCGTCCATGTGATCAACGCCAGCCAACTCACGTGCCACAAGACCGGCTTCACGGCCTATCCTTTCCCAAATGCGAGCAGGCGTCGCTCAGCCGGATGAATTCCGCTAGCGACAATTCCTCTGGGCGGCGCGTTAGTTCGATCCCCGCCTGCTGGCCCAGCGCTTCCAGCCAAGGCCGCCCACCTGCGGGATTGAGACCGAGGAGCGAATTGCACAGCATCTTGCGCCGCTGACCAAAGGCTCGGCGCACCAAGCGGTCGAAACAGTCCGCGTCCTGTACTGTGTAGCGGGGCTTGGGGGCAAAGCGAAACTCGACTACAGACGAATCCACGGCCGGCACGGGCCGGAAGCAATCGCGTTCCACCTGCAAGCGCAGATCCACTTCGGCGCGCATGGCCACTAGCACCGACAACAAGCTGTAATCCTTTGAGCCGGGGCTGGCGACCAAGCGCCGAGCTACTTCGCGTTGGACCATGACGATGGCACGGCTGATACAATCGGCGTGAGCGAGCAGGTGAAAGATCAGTGGAGCGGTGATGTTGTAGGGAAGATTGCCGACGATCAGCAGGCGGCACCCACCCGCTTCCCGCAGAATTTCCCCGAGATCGACTTGCAGAATATCTCCTTCGATCAAGCGCAACTTACGCGCATCTTGGCGTGCGCGCAGTAAGGCCACCAAGTCGCGGTCAATTTCCACCGCCACTAGGCGATCCACAGCAGCGAGCAGCACTTCAGTCAACGCGCCCCGGCCCGGGCCAATCTCTACTACCACCTCACCAGCGGCCGGGCGCACTAGCCCAACAATGGCCTCTATGACACCTCGGGCGACGAGGAAATGCTGGGCAAAGCGCAACCGCGGTCGGTGGGCATTTATCACCGTCGCGCCCTCACCAAGCTGGGGTCGGGTGGGGGCATCCGGGCTGTTCCTCCTCGGCGCAAGCCGCGCCACAGGTCGGTCAGCACCAACTGCGGATTGGCGTTGTGCCCTAGGGCCTCGGCCACCCGGTCGATTTCCAAGGCGACTCGGGCCGCGTCTATTTTCTCTAGCAGGTTTTCCAAATAAGGACGCCGATCTACTTGGACGACGGACGCGCCTTGGCCGTGCGCCAACAGGAAGAGATCCCGCAGATACAGGCCGCAGACTTGCAAAAAACGCTCTAACTGCCCCCGATCCCCCCCCAACTCCGCGAGGACGCTCCAATAGACCTCGTCCCGCTGCTCCGAGCCACCACTGAGAAACGACTCTACTAACTGCCGCGTTCCGTCAAACGCTCCTTCGGCCACCTCTTTGGCCTGCTGCAACGAGCCAGCCCCCATGCGCACGGCCAGTTCCAAACGCTCTCCAGTCACGCCCTCTTGTTCGAGCTGCGCCCGCAAGGTCGCTGTATCTAAGGGACTCAAAATCATGCGCTGGCAGCGCGAGAGCACGGTGGGCAAAATGCGCTCTGGTGCCGCCGAAACCAGCGCGACGATAGCCCGGGGCGGGGGCTCTTCCAAGAGCTTGAGCAGCGAATTGGCACCTGCCGGGTGCATCCGCTCGGCGGCGAAGATCAGGCCAACTTTGCGCTGGGATTCCGTCGGCGCAAATGCCAACTCCCTTTGCAACTGGCGCAGGTGCTCCACCGCGATATTGGCGTTGCCGGGGATAGCTGTTCCCGCGCCGTGAACGTACTCCACTACGGACTCGCGCAAGTCCGCCAGCGCAAGCCGCTGCTTGCCTCGGCGAGGAGGTAGCGGCAATGCGGTGTGGAGGTCGGGATGTATGAACGAAGCGACCTTGCGACAGCTCGGACAACGATTGCAGGGGGAAGGGCCGCTGCCCATGCACAACAGGGCCTGCGCCCACGCGAGCGCAAAGCGTCGTTTGCCGGTTCCCTCGGCCCCGCAGATGAGAACCGCATGGGGGATTCGGCCCGATTCAAGCCAAGCCGCGGCCACAGCCCCAGCCCGATCTCGACGAGCCAGATCGTTGAACTCCCCGGAGTGCGGGGTGCCGCCCGTGCTGTACAAGCCAATCCCTATTTCTGCAACAGGCTCTCTTGGTTGTCCAGAGCAAAAAAGTGGGCTTTGTCGATCTCGACGACCAACCGCACTGTTTGGTCAACTTGCGGCATGTGTAGCGGATCGACGCGGGCGACAAAAGCGGTCTTGCCGGTGGTCAGATTGAGAAAGACCTCGTTGCCCATCGGTTCGACCACTTCGACCTGGGCGGCAATTTCAACGGTCTCGACATTGCGGCCAATAGTATCCGGGTCGTGGATGTCTTCCGGCCGGATGCCCAGCGTCACTTCCTGCCCAGCGTAGCTACCTAGCTGGTCGCCGTGGCCAGCGGGCAGAGAGAGCTGCACATTGCCTTCATCGAAGATTAGACCGCTGCCGTTGGAGGTCAGCGTGCCGCGGATGAAGTTCATGGAGGGGCTGCCGATAAACCAGCGACGAACTGGTTGACGGGTTTGTTGTAGAGATGGAGGGGTTTGTCGATTTGCTGAATTAGGCCATCGCGCATGACCACGATGCGATCTCCCATGGTCATGGCCTCGACTTGGTCGTGCGTCACGTACACCATGGTGGCCCCTAGGCGGGTGTGCAACTTGCTGATCTCGGTGCGCATCTGCACCCTCAGCTTGGCGTCGAGGTTGGAGAGCGGTTCGTCAAAGAGGAATACCTTGGGCTTGCGGACGATGGCGCGCCCCACTGCCACGCGCTGGCGTTGACCGCCCGAAAGCGCTTTGGGCTTGCGTTCTAACAACTCCTGAATACCGAGTATATCGGCCGCTTCTTGCACCCGCGCCTCAATCTCGTCTTTGGGATATTTCCGCAGCTTGAGCCCAAAGGCCATGTTTTGATAGACGCTCATGTGCGGGTAGAGCGCGTAATTCTGAAATACCATGGCGATATCGCGGTCCTTCGGGGGCACGTCGTTGACGATCGTCCCATCTATCGAAATCTCGCCAGCGGTGATTTCCTCAAGCCCGGCGATCATTCGCAGCGTCGTGGACTTGCCGCAGCCCGAAGGCCCGACGAGTACCACGAATTCTTTGTCCTTGATCTCGATATTGGCGTCGTCCACCGCTACCACTTCTTTGTCGTACACTTTGCGGATATTCTTCAGAATTACTTCAGCCATCGCGTCCCTCTTCTGCTGTTATGGGCTTCGGCAGTTATTGTGCTAGAAAAGTTTAGAGTATAATAAATAAATTACAAAATCTCTATGTTGCGTTCCATTAAAACTGCGTCGTCCGGAGGATCCCTGTAGTACGCCACCCGCCGCCCTACGATCCGAAACCCCGCCTTGCAATAGAGCGCTCGCGCGGCCCGATTTGCCGAACGCACTTCAAGCGCACAGCGACTAGCGCCCTGCTCTGCGGCCAAGCGCAATATCCGCTCCAACAACTGCTTGGCCCACCCTTGGTTCCGCCGTGCCAAATCCACCGCGAGATTGGCGAGGTGAAAATCGCGGTCGGCGAAATAACCCAGCGCGTAGCCGATCAACTCGCCGCGATGCAAAAGCCCCAAACACGAGGCATCTCTATCTGCAAGTAAATAGCAAAAATCGGCCTCGCTCCACGGATTAGCGAAAGAGCCGCGCTCAATCTCCATCAAGCGAGGTAGGTGGATCAGCCCTAGCGGAACGCAGCAACTCTCGCCACTCATGCCCGCGCTAGGGGACGAGCATCGGGCGAGCGCAAGTAATCGGGTTCCACTGAATCCAAGTCTGCAGTCTGGCCGTTATCCAGCTTGGGCAGCGCCAGCCAGCCAATAGTCCCGGCGTCGGGACGGGCGCAAGGCAGGGGGGCAAATTGCGCAGCCGAGTTGTCCGCCAACAGATCGCGATAGGCCGTGGCTCCGTCCCCAGTGAAAATCGTCGCCGAGTTGGCCCGCTCTCGAGCCAACTGCGCTGGCGCAATGGCCCGAGGTGATGCCAATTCAACCGGAACGCCCGTCGCCGTGTCGTAGAGCGCGGCATAGACCTCGCGCTTGCGTGCGTCGAGGACAGTACAGACGGGTAGGCGAGCAAATGGCAGACGGGCAGCCAGTGCTTCCAGCGTTGAAACGGTCACTAGATCCTTGACTGCGGCCAAACACAAGCCCTTAGCTGCGCTCAGCCCGATCCGCAGGCCAGTAAACGATCCCGGCCCAATCGCGACAGCTACAGCCCGTACTTCCCCTACATCCATGTCTGCGGCCTCTAGTGCTGCCTCCACTTCGCTGAATAGTCGCTGTGAATGCTGCAATCCCACATCGAAATAACGGCTGACGACGATCCCTTCTGCTGCGCAGAGCGCCACACTGCCGACCGGAGTAGCCGTGTCCAACGCCAGAATCACGTCGCGACCATGCGCGCTCATAGAAGCTCCAATTGCTCTCCGGGGCTTGGCGGTGGCTCGAAGCCGAGGCACTCCCAAGCTCGAGGCATGGCTACGCGACCCTTGGGGGTGCGCTTAATAAACCCTTCTTTAATTAAATAAGGCTCGACCACTTCCTCGAGAGTCTCGGCCTCCTCGCCGATTGTGGCCGCTATATTGCTCAAGCCGACCGGGCCGCCGTTGAATTTTTCAATAATGGCCCGTAGCAGCGCGATATCCATCTTATCGAGTCCCATCTCATCGACATCTTGGATGACGAGTGCCTTTTGCACCACTTCGGCATTGATCTCGCCTTCGCCTTTTACTTGGGCAAAATCGCGTGCCCGACGCAGCCAGCGCTTGGCAATCCGCGCCGTACCGCGGGAGCGACGAGCAACTTCCGTCGCGCCCGACTCTGAGATCGATAAATTCAGCAGGCGAGCGTCGCGCTTGACGATCGCGGCGAGTTCGGCGGTCGAATAGTAGTCGAGATGGGCATTGAGTCCAAAGCGCGCTCGCATCGGCGAAGTCAACAGGCCCTGGCGCGTGGTGGCCCCGATTAAGGTAAAAGGCTCCAGTGGTACGCTGACTGAGCGGGCCGCCGGGCCTTGGTCGATGATGATATCAATTTTGAAGTCCTCCATCGCCGAGTACAGGTATTCCTCGACCACGCGGTTGACGCGATGGATCTCGTCGATGAAGAGAACATCGCGTGGCTCCATAGTCGTGAGCATGCCAGCCAAGTCGCTCGGACGCTCGAGCAAAGGCCCTGACGTGGGATAGATTTCAACGCCTAGCTCTTTGGCGATCACATACGCAAGCGTAGTCTTGCCCAAACCAGGCGGACCATATAGCAACACGTGATCCATGGCTTCGCCGCGCTGCCGAGCGGCTTCAATGGCAATGCCGAGCTGCTGCTTGGTTTTCTCTTGGCCCAGCATCTCGGCCAAAGACTGCGGACGCAGCGTATTGTCGAAGGGAAGGTCGTCGTCTCCGCTACCAGGATCTATGGGTCGATGGTCCATAGCCGAGCCTTCAGCGTTCCTTAAGGGCCAGTTTGATTAGCTGTTGTACGCTCAGGTCGGGGCTGTGCTTTTCGACGGCCTTGCGCACCGCTTGGCGCGCGGCAGGTGCTGCGTATCCCAACGTCATCAGTGCCTTTGCTGCCTCCTCGCTCGCGCCAAGTTTGGCATCCAAGGCCGCTCCGTCTGCCGTCGAGGCACTCAAGCGGACCTTGTCTTTTAGATCGAGCACCAAGCGTTCCGCAGTCTTGCGACCAATGCCCTTGATCGAGGTCAGTTCGGTTACGCGCTCCTGCAAGATCGCCTCCTGCAAATCGCGCAGGGTCATGCCCGACAGCACGGTCAGAGCCGAATGAGGGCCGATCCCCGAAACGCCGATCAGCAACTCGAATACCTCCCGCTCTTCCTCATCGGCAAAGCCGAAAAGCTCCATGCGATCTTCGCGCACGTAGAGATAGGTAGACAAATGGACCGCCTCGGAGGCTGGGGGCAGTTGATCGAACGTTATCAGGGATATGGCTAAACCATAACCTACACCCCCGACGTCGACGACGGCATAGGTAGGTGATTTAGACAGAAGTGTACCGCGTAGGTGTGTTATCACGGATAGACCTTAACGCCGGACCATGCGGCTGAGCAAGGCCTCTATCTCGGGCTTGCGCTGCCCTCGGCCCTCGCATAAAACCCGCCCAGACTGCTGGGTGTGGCATAGCGCGATAGCCAAGGCGTCTGATGCATCGAGGGACTTGGGCACTTCCTCTAGACCTAACCTGCGAGCTACCATAAACTGGACCTGTTGCTTGGTCGCTTGGCCATTCCCGGTTACTGACCTTTTAACCACTGCCGGCGTATAGTGGGCAATGGGCAAGCCGGCTTTGCGCATGGCAACGATCAGGACGCCTCTCGCTTGGCCCAGCTTAGACGCCGCGGTGGCGTCCTTGCCGAAAAAAGTAGTTTCGATCGCGCTCTCGTCCGGAGAGTATTCGCCTATGAGCCGCGTCATTTCGTCGAACATGAAAACCAGCCGATCCTCGAACGCATCTTCCTTGGGGCGAATACAGCCGCAAGCAACATAGCGGGCCTTGCGCTTGCTGTATTCGACGAAGCCGTAGCCCGTGCTCGTGCTGCTAGGATCTACTCCAAGAACAAGCAAAGCGAAGACCCACTAGGCCTGAGCTATGAGTTTTTCGAGCTCGTCTTCGCGGAGATCGAAATTGGAAAAGACCTTCTGCACGTCGTCTAGATCCTCCAAAGCTTCTAGGAGGCGGATGATTTTCTCGGCCTCCTCGCCTTGTATTTCGAGCATGTTTTCGCGTTTGGGCATCCAAGCCAACGTCGCTTGGGCGAAGGCAATGCCGTTGTTTTCTAGTGCCTTTTTAACCGGCTCCAAGTCGGCAACTGGAGTCGTTACTTCGTGGACTTGGTCGCCATCTTGGATATCTTCACCTCCGACATCTACGATCGCCAATAGGAGGTCGTCTTCGGAAACATTGGCCTTGTCCACTTCAATGACGCCCTTGTGTTCAAACATCCAAGCCACCGCTCCACTCTCTGCGAGGTTGCCGTTGTATTTAGTAAATACGTGGCGGATTTCGGAAACCGTGCGGTTGCGGTTGTCCGATAGAGTTTCGACGATGATAGCCACCCCACCGGGGCCATAGCCTTCAAAGAGTCCTTCCTCGTATATCGCCCCCGGCTCATCGCCAGTGCCGCGGCGTATGGCGCGCTCAATGGTTGCCGCGGGCATATTGGCCGCTTTGGCATTCTGGACTGCCGTGCGCAGACCTGGATTGGTCCCCTCATCACCTCCTCTGCGGGCCGCCACTGAAATCTCGCGGATCAACTTCGTAAAAACTTTGCCGCGCTTGGCGTCGTTGGCACCTTTTTTGCGCTTAATTGTACTCCATTTGGAGTGGCCAGACATCGGCTTTATCTCCTTGCAATCCCCACCCGTGCTCTCACTACTCAAAGCAGAAGCACCATTCGGAGAAAATCGACTGTTTTCTATGACAGTATTAAGATAAAAAAACCCGCGCAATACAAAAAGCAAAGGGCCGCCGACCGCTTTGGCCGACCGCCCTTCACAACAGGTAAAAGCAAGTCGCTCAGGCCGCTTCTTTGCCCTTATTTTTTTGCGAGTTCTCGACGACTTTAGCCATGATATCCCCGGGAACTTCCTCGTAGCGGTCGAATCGCTGTGCATGGAATCCCTTGCCCTGCGTTATGGAGCGCAGCAACGTGGCGTAACGGTCTATTTCGGCTAAGGGGGCCTCGGCGTGGATGACCTGAAAATGTCCATCTGCGTCCATGCCGCTGATCCGACCTCGCCGCGACGAGAGATCGCCCATTACGTCGCCCATAAATTCCTCGGGCACCGTAATCTCCAACTGATAGATAGGCTCTAGCAGGATCGGTTTGGCTTTGAGGAAGGCATCCTTGAAGGCGTGGGAACTGGCCAACTTAAAAGAAACTTCGTCCGAGTCTACTGCGTGGTGCTTACCATCGTACACGGTAACAGCCACATCGATGACTTGGTACCCGGCCACTGGCCCCTCGCTCAGCGTCTCGACGACGCCCTTTTCCACCGCGGGGATAAAGTTGCTCGGGATATTGCCGCCGACGACCTCGTTGAGAAACTCAAAACCTTCACCGCGACCTTTAGGAGCAATGCGTATAAACACCTCACCGAACTGCCCCCGTCCGCCCGACTGCTTCTTGTGCCGATATTGCGCATCGGCGTTGCCGCGAATCGTTTCTCGATAGGGAATCCGCGGCACCTCCATAGCGATCTCCACACCAAATCGCTCTTTCAGGCGGCTAACGATAATTTCCAGATGCAACTCTCCTTGGGTGAGCAGGATCGTTTGGCGAACCTCACCGTCGTATCTCATGATGAAGCTCGGATCTTCCTCGTGCAACTGAGCAATCCCCGTAGAGACGCGATCTTCGCCGCCCTGTTCTTTGGCGTGAATAGCCACGCGAATTAGCGGCTCTGGAAATGCAATGCCCGGAAGTTGCAGCGACGCGCCCTTGGCGCAAAGCGTATCGGTCGTATGGGTGTTCTTGAGCTTGACTAAGGCGACTATATCGCCAGCCTCGGCACTTGCGACTTCGGTCCGCTTGTTACCGTTGAGTTGATAGATCTGGCCAATGCGCTCTGTGGCGCGCTTGCTTGAGTTGACCACTTCGTCACCAGGCTTGATCGCTCCAGAGAAGAGACGCAGCAGAGAAAGCTCACCTACGTGCTGCTCAGCCAAGGTCTTAAATACCAAAGCAGCCAAGGGCTCAGCAGCGGTGCCTTCGAGTTCAACTTCCTGTTTCTCGCCATCCTGGAATCTGAGTCCTGCCGCTTCGGTCGGCGACGGCCCGTATTGCACCAAGGCGTCCAGCAGCCGATCGATGCCGACATTGTTGTAAGCATCTCCAAAAAAGACTGGAAAAATTTCGCGCCGTAATATAGCCTGACGCAAACCAGCAACCATATCATCTGTGGTCAATTCGCCCTCGCTGAAATACTTCTCCATCAGCTCTTCGGCAGTCTCGGCGATGGCTTCTACTAGCTGCTCACGCAGATCTTCGGCGCGGCTTTGGACCTCGTCAGGTATGTCTCCTTCTGTGGCTTTACCATCTTGGTACGCATAAGCTTTCATAGCAACCAAATCGACGATCTGATTGAACCCCTCACCGGGATTTACCGCCATTTGCAAAGGCACGACTTGGCGTCCGAAACGCTCTTGAAGCATTTCTAAGACCTGATCAGCGTCGGCATCGGCGCGATCCATCTTGTTGATGAATAGTACCCGGGACAAATTGTAATCGGCAGCGAAATTCCAAGTCCGCTCAGTGCCGATCTCTATCCCGGTAACCGAATCGACGACAGTGACCATCGCGTCGGACACGCGCAGTGCCGCCTTGGCCTCAGAGATAAAATCTGCATACCCCGGCGTATCAATTATGTTGAGGTGATGATCTTGCCACTGGCCATTCAGCAAAGAGACCTTGAGCGAAATCTGACGCTCAATCTCGGCCGAATCATAATCCGATGTCGTCGTCCCGTCATCAATGCGTCCCAAGCGATTTACGACGCCCATGTTGAATAACATGGCCTCAGATAGCGCTGTTTTACCTGCGCCGCTATGGCCACACAGAGAAAAATTTCTCGTTTGTTCGCTCAATTAGACTCCTCCTGAATTAAGAGAAGTGCTTAATTAATTGGCCTACCTTGGCGTTGTCAAGGTATTTTCCACAGACACAAAAAAGCCCACCCCCAAAGGGATGGGCTTTTTAAAAAATCCGGCAGCGTCCTACTCTCCCACTAGGCGACCCTAGCAGTACCATCGGCGCAAGAGGGCTTAACGGCTCTGTTCGGAATGGGAAGAGGTGTTTCCCCTCCGCTATGACCACCGGAAAAATCAAATTCTCTTCAACAACCGAATACAGGCCCACACCAAAAGCAATGCAAAACTCCAGTATTGCTGCGACAATAAATTGGTCAAGCCGCACGGCCAATTAGTATTGTTCGGCTTCACACATTGCTGCGCTTCCACCTGCAACCTATCAACCTCGTAGTCTACGAGGGGCCTTTAGGTAGGTTAACCCTACGGGATATCTAGTTTTGGAGTGGGCTTGACGCTTAGATGCTTTCAGCGTTTATCCCTTCCGAACGTAGCTACCCAGCGGTGCTCCTGGCGGAACAACTGGTAGACCAGAGGTCCGTCCAACCCGGTCCTCTCGTACTAGGGTCAGATCTCCTCAAATATCCTACACCCACGGCGGATAGGGACCGAACTGTCTCACGACGTTCTGAACCCAGCTCGCGTAGCGTTTTAATTGGCGAACAGCCAAACCCTTGGGACCTTCTCCAGCCCCAGGATACGCTGAGCCGACATCGAGGTGCCAAACTGCCCCGTCGCTATGGGCGCTTGGGGGCAATAAGCCTGTTATCCCCGGAGTACCTTTTATCCGTTGAGCTTCGGCGCTTCCACACGCAACCGTCGGATCACTAAGCCCTGCTTTCGCACCTGCTCGACTTGTAGGTCTTGCAGTTAAGCTCCCTGTATGCCTTTACACTCTACGCGCGATTACCGACCGCGCTGAGGGAACCATTGGGCGCCTCCGTTACCTTTTAGGAGGCAACCGCCCCAGTTAAACTACCCACTTGGCACTGTCTCCGATCCTGATCAAAGGACCAAGGTTAGAACCTTAACAAGGCAAGGGTGGTATTTCAAGGTCGGCTCCACGGAAACTGGCGTTCCCGCTTCATAGCCTCCCACCTATCCTACACATGCAGTGTCAAAATCCAATACCAAGCTGTAGTAAAGGTTCACGGGGTCTTTCTGTCCTGCCGCGGGTATCCGGCATCTTCACCGGAACTACAATTTCACCGAGTCCCTCGTTGAGACAGCGGCCAAGTCGTTACACGATTCGTGCAGGTCGGTTTTTAGCCGACGAGGAATTTCGCTACCTTAGGATCGTTATAGTTACGACCGCCGTTTACTGGAGCTTCGATTCAAAGCTTCGCTCCCGAAGGAGCTAACTAATCCTCTTAACTTACCAGCACCGGGCACGTGTCAGTCCCTATACATTGCCTTGCGGCTTAGCAGAGACCTGTGTTTTTGGTAAACAGTCGCCCAGCCCGTTTCTCTGCGGCCCCTTTGGGCTCCACCCGCGAGGGGCTTCACCTACTGAGGGCATCCCATCTTCCGAAGTTACGGGATCATTTTGCCGAATTCCTTAACGAGGGTTCACTCGCGCACCTTTGGATACTCTCCTCATCTACCTGTGTTGGTTTGCGGTACGGGCACCTACAGAACTCACATAGAGGTTTTTCTAGGCAGCATGATTAGGGTCAATTTATGCCGTTAGACGGCTCCCCATCGCTTCTCGGGGTAACGGCCATCCGGATTTACCTAGTTGGCCCCCCTACGAGCTTAGACCAGCATTTCCAGTCGCTGGCTGACCTTTCACTTCTGCGTCACCCCATAGCTCGAACGCTCTGTAAGTGGTACAGGAATATTTAGCCTGTTTTCCATCGCCTACGCCTTTCGGCCTCAGCTTAGGTCCCGACTAACCCCAGGAGGACGAGCCTAGCCCAGGAAACCTTAGATTTTCGGTGAGCGGGATTCTCACCCGCTTTATCGCTACTCATGCCGACATAATCACTTCCATCTCGTCCAGCGAACCTTGCGGTTCACCTTCTGCCTACTATGGAACGCTCCCCTACCAATCCGCACTTCGCGAACGAAGTGCGAAGTCCGCAGCTTCGGTGGTAAGCTTAGCCCCGGTACATTGTCGGCGCGAGATCACTTGACTAGTGAACTGTTACGTACTCTTTAAATGGTGGCTGTTTCTAAGCCAACATCCTAGCTGTCTCAGCAATCTCACATCCTTTTGATCACTTAGCTTACACTTAGGGACCTTAGCTGGCGATCTGGGTTGTTTCCCTCTCGCGTACGGAGTTTATCCCTCGCACGCTGACTCCCTTGGAACAAGTCAATGGCATTCGGAGTTTGGTTCGGTTTGGTAAGCGGGTAAGCCCCCTAGCCGATCCAGTGCTCTACCTCCACGACTCTTTTACAAGAGGCTAGCCCTAAAGCTATTTCGGGGAGAACCAGCTATCTCCAGGTTTGATTGGCCTTTCACCCCTACCCACAGCTCATCCGAGAACTTTTCAACGTTCGGCGGTTCGGACCTCCACGAGATTTTACTCCCGTTTCATCCTGGCCATGGGTAGATCACCTGGCTTCGGGTCTACTGCATGCAACTGAACGCCCTATTCAGACTCGCTTTCGCTATGGCTCCTTCACTGAGTGAATTAACCTCGCTGCATACAAGTAACTCGTCGGCTCATTATGCAAAAGGCACGCCGTCAGGGGACAAGCCCCCTCCGACTGCTTGTAAGCGTACGGTTTCAGGTACTATTTCACTCTCCTTCTCGGAGTACTTTTCACCTTTCCCTCACCGGTACTAGTGCGCTATCGGTCACGAGAGAGTATTTAGCCTTGGAGAGTGGTCTCCCCAGCTTCCCACAGGGTTTCCCGTGCCCCGTGGTACTCGGGAACGTCATAGGGAAGTCGACTACCATTTCGCCTACAGGACTATCACCTTCTGTGGTAGAACTTTCCAGAACACTTCGACTATGGTGTCGATTGGTAACTTCCCGACAAGTCAGCACTCTTGTCGAATGACGTCCCACAACCCCGCCTGTACAACGCGTGCAGGCTTTAACATACAGGCAGTTTGGGCTGTTCCCCGTTCGTTCGCCACTACTAGGGGAATCGCGGTTGCTTTCTATTCCTAGGGGTACTTAGATGGTTCAGTTCCCCCCGTTTGCTCCACTCGGACTATGTGTTCATCCGAGGGTAGTGCAGCATGACCTGCACTAGGTTGCCCCATTCGGAAATCCCCGGATCAAAAGTTATTTGCACCTCCCCGAGGCTTATCGCAGCTTATCACGTCCTTCATCGCCTTCTCGTGCCAAGGCATCCACCGTACGCCCTTTGTAGCTTGACCAAAAATCACTGTCACAACACTACTAGAGGTAATGCATCGCGGTGTCTCGAGTAGTAAGCACATAATAACGCGCTTCCACTCGGTAAACCTTAGATTTTACTGATGTGAACCTGTATTCGATTGTCAAAGAGCAAAAGCCTGAATGGTGGGGGTAGGTGGAATTGAACCACCGACCTCACGCTTATCAGGCGTGCGCTCTAACCACCTGAGCTATACCCCCGAAAATCGAATAACGCACATGAGGACAGGTCGAAGAGTAAAACATTGACCTAGGCGGATAATGTCGAGAGTCTAAAACTCCCGATAATCCCCTTAGAAAGGAGGTGATCCAGCCGCACCTTCCGGTACGGCTACCTTGTTACGACTTAGCTCGAATCGACAGCTCCACCTTCGGCACTTCCCTCCTTGCGGTTAGGATCGCGACTTCAGGTGTTTCCGTCTTTCCTAGCTTGACGGGCGGTGTGTACAAGACCCGGGAACGTATTCACCGCGGCATGCTGATCCGCGATTACTAGCAATTCCACCTTCATGGAGTCGAGTTGCAGACTCCAATCCGAACTGAGACTGGTTTTTTGGGATTGGCTCCACCTCGCGGTATCGCAACCCTTTGTACCAGCCATTGTAGCACGTTTGCAGCCCAGGACGTAAGAGCCATGATGACTTGACGTCATCCCCACCTTCCTCCTGCTTATCACAGGCTGTCTCCTTAGAGTTCCCAGCATTACCTGATGGCAACTAAGGACAGGGGTTGCGCTCGTTGCGGGACTTAACCCAACATCTCACGACACGAGCTGACGACAGCCATGCAGCACCTGTCTCGAGGTTCCCGAAGGCACCCTCCTGTTTCCAAGAAGTTCCTCGGATGTCAAGCCCTGGTAAGGTTCTTCGCGTTGCATCGAATTGAGCAACATGCTCCACTGCTTGTGCGGGTCCCCGTCAATTCCTTTGAGTTTCAGCCTTGCGGCCGTACTCCCCAGGCGGGGTACTTAATGCGTTAGCTACGGCACTGAAGGGGTCAATGTCCCCCAACACCTAGTACCCATCGTTTACGGCTAAGACTACCAGGGTATCTAATCCTGTTCGCTCCCTTAGCTTTCGCACCTCAGCGTCAGTACCAGCCCAGGAATCCGCCTTCGCCACTGATGTTCTCCCAGATATCTACGCATTTCACCGCTACACCTGGGATTCCGATTCCCTCTGCTGGACTCAAGGTGTGCAGTTTCGGCTGCAGTTCTCTGGTTGAGCCAGAGGATTTCACAACCGACTTGCATACCCGCCTACATGCCCTTTACGCCCAGTAAATCCGAACAACGCTCGCTCCCTACGTATTACCGCGGCTGCTGGCACGTAGTTAGCCGGAGCTTCCTCTGAAGGTACCGTCAAGCAACGAGCGGTATTAACGCCCGCGCCTTCTTCCCTTCTGACAGGAGTTTACACCCCGAAGGGTTTCATCCTCCACGTGGTGTCGCTGCATCCGCCTTTCGGCGATTGTGCAAATTTCTAGACTGCTGGCTCCCGTAGGAGACTGGCCCTTATCTCAGTGCCAGTGTGGCCGTTCACCCTCTCAGGCCGGCTACGCATCGTCGCCTTGGTAGGCCATTACCCTACCAACAAGCTAATACGACGCGGGCCCATCCATAGGCGGCAGCTTACAAGTAGAGGCCACCTTTAAAAACAAGTCATCAACTCGCCTTGTCATTCGGTATTAGCACTTCGTTGGAAGTGTTATCCCCAACCTAGGGGCAGGTTGCCCACGTGTTGCTCACCCGTTCGCCACTGTACTCGTCACCCGAAGGTGACTTTCTCGTTCGACTTGCATGACTAAGACACACCACAAGCGTTAGTTCTGAGCCAGGATCAAACTCTCCGTGAGAAAAATTTGATATACTGCTTTTTGCAAATCCAAGCTCTTCGACGCTGGACCCTCATGTACGTTATTCGATTTTCAAAGATCAATATTGCTCAGGTATCGAGCGTAACATTATAAAATAAGATTCGACTCTCGCTCTGTCAAGAGGAGAGAACAAATTCGCTCCCCAAAAAACAGAACCGAGACAACGCTCCTAAATCAACCCCAGCTAGCAGCTCCTTTCAATTCACCTTGCCTTTCTATGGCGATGCGCTCAAAGTAGCCGCTACGGCGATAAGCCTCTAGGGGATCGGCTTCGGCCCCCAGTTCTTGGCGCACAATCGCCAACAGGGACCGCACATCCGTGTCATAGGCATTGCGCAAGATTTCTTCGCACACCACTACGTCGTCCTCCGCCTGCGCCTCAGCTAGCGCCATGCGATCAACCAGCAGTGCACGGGCATAAGCCATCTGGATATTGAGCACCGACTGGATCATCGCCTCGACTTTAGGCTTGATAATATGGCTTTGGTCGATCATGTAGGCGATATTCGCTGCTGCGGCACCACGCCACTCAGCATTGAGGATCTCGTGGTAAATCAGGAAGACCTCGTAGAGGTTTACCGACCCGGTGGTCACATCGTCATCGGCGTATTTGCGGTTGTTGAAATGAAAACCACCCATCCGCCCTTCGTCGAGGAGCAAGGCCACGATGTGCTCAATGTTGGTGGAAAGAGGATGGTGCCCTAGATCAACCAACACTTCGGCCTTCGGCCCAGCCTTAATGGCGAAATTTAGCGCCATACCCCAGTCGGCAATGTCAGTATGATAAAATGCCGGTTCGAAGAATTTGTATTCAATGAGCATGCGTGCCCCTTCGGGCAGCATTGCGTGAGTCTCACTTAGACATTCTTCAAAGCGCCGCTTGCGTTCGATGATATCGTCTTGGCCCGGGTAGTTCGTGCCGTCGGCAAACCAAAGGCTCAACACTGTGGACCCGGCCTGCTGCATGATATCCACACACTCGTGCATGTGATCAAGCGCTTTGCGACGCACGGCCGGATCCCGATGGCCGAAACTGCCCAATTTGTATTCAGGCTCTTGGAAGACATTGGGATTGATTGCCCCAATGCACACGCCCAATTCCGCCGCTTCTTGCTCCAAGGCATCGTAGTCATCCACTTTATCCCACGGGATGTGCAAAGCCACGCCGGGACAGACACCCGTCATCTTATGTACCTGGGCCGCGTCGGAAAGCCGCTCGTGTATGTCGCGAGCGGCACCGGGCTGTTTGAAAACGCCAAAGCGCGTCCCAGAATTGCCATATCCCCAAGAAGGCGTCTCGATCTCCTGGGCTTTGAGCTTGGCTTTGACTTCTTCGACTTCGATACCTTGGCCTGAGAGCATTTCGGCTAAAGCTGCGAATTGGTCCTCTATATTGTACCCTGAAATTCCCATTCTACCTCTCCTTTAATCAACGGGCTTAGTAAATCGGGACGGTATAGTTAAGCTCAGCCGCTGAGACCTGCTATCGCACTCCCACTAAGGCGTTCTGCAGAACTTGTAGCTGGAGTTCGAGGTTGCGCAACCCAACTTCGCCGGATACGAGCGGTGCTAATTGGGGCTGTACCGCCGCCTCGGCAAACCGGGCGATGAGTAGCGACATGAAATCATCGCCGATTAGCTCTGATTCATCGGTGCTGAGCACCGAGCAATAAGTTCCGTCTGGCCCAGACCGCCCTTCGCAATCGACCAAAAAACCATTGACGCCGAATCGCCGCAGGGGTTGACCCTCGTGTAGATCGCGGACGATGATTTCGCAACGACAATTGCCCGTCGAGCCGACAAAACTGAAACAGGCCCGCACTTCCCCGTTCCCGGACATCACTTGCAGCGACTCGGGCTCAATGATCCCCTTGGGCATCCAAGCCAAGAGCATGCTCAAAGGATGAGGTGCCATATCGATCCACACCTCTGCGGCGCTACGGCGACGCCCCCGCGCCAAAGTCTCCATTTCCGCGTAAAAGGATTCTACGGTTGTGAGCGCCCCGCGGGCCTCTTCGTATAACTGCCGGTAGTTGGGTAGCGAAGCAGCGTATTGAGTACAAACGCCCAAAAGCAGATTGGTTTGCCTCGCCAAATCAACCAAGGTCCGCGCCTGCATCAGCGTCTGCTCCGACCCATCCGAATGCCAGACTAAGGGCTTTTCGCAGAGTACGTGACAACTCCGCTCAAGAGCGCATCTGGCACTGTCGAAATGGGCCTCGTTCGGCAGACAGACATCAACCACATCGGGCGCTTCTCCGGTCAGCAGTTGGTCCAAGTCCCAATAGCCCCGGCCCGAAAAGGGAAAAATATCGCGTAGAACGCGCTCTGTAGCAGCGGCACTTTCCCGACTGCGGCCCAAAAAGCCGACGACTTGTGCACCGGCGCAGTGGAACCACTTGGCGTGATGCTTGCCAATGCCGCTAGCACCGGCGATGGCGACGCGCAGGGCCCTTTCCATTTCTCCTCCAATGCAAAAAGAGCCGACAGCCCATCTGTCGACTCTCCTAAGCAAGACCGGTAGGCCTCCTAGCTTTAGCTATCTACTTCTTCCTCGGTGACAGCTTGGCCTCCTGAGCGCGTCGCTTCAAGCGCTTTTTGCGCCGCTGCCGCCGACTCCTCAATTCCTTATCTCTCATTCTGCCTTTACTTGAACCCATCTGTGTATCCTCCTAAGAATAAGTCGGCAATATATTCGGCGATACTACTGAGGTCAAGCGAGGATCATCCGCAAAAGAGCCATGCGCACGTACAGCCCGTTGTGGGCTTGACGAAAATAGGCCGCCCGCGGGTCTGCGTCCACTTCCGGGTCAATCTCATCGACACGCGGCAGCGGGTGCATGACAACAGCGTGTTCCTGCATACAGTCCATCACCGAGCGATCGACAATGTACTTGCCACGCGCCTGCTCGTATTCTCCCGTGCGGTCGCCAAAGCGCTCCTTTTGGATGCGCGTCTGATAGACGACATCGGCTTGCCTCGCCACTTCATGGAGGTCATCCACCTCCTCGAAAGAGACTTGGTGCCGCTGCAAATACTCCTTTATGTCGTCCTTCATCCTCACTATCTCAGGTGCGACGAAGTACATCTTAACGCCCTCGTATTTGGCCAGCAGGTAGCACAGCGAACGCACTGTCCGTCCATTGGCCAAATCTCCCACCAGAGCAATGTTAATTTTCTTGAGGCGTCCGATTTCACGCTGAATAGTAAAGAGGTCCAACAGGGCCTGGGTCGGGTGCTGCCCGGCTCCGTCGCCGGCGTTGATCACCGGAATGCCGGCGACAGCAGCAGCTCGGTTGCTAGCCCCGCTTTCGTAGTGTCGCAATACGATCACGTCCGAGTACCCGGCGACGACGCGGATGGTGTCCTCAAGGGTCTCTCCCTTGGCCGCCGAAGAAAATTCCTGTGCGCTCTCGGTCGTAATGACAGCCCCACCCAACCGCGTCATCGCCGATTCAAAGGAGAGCCGCGTGCGCGTACTCGGCTCGTAGAACAGCGTCGCCATGACCCGGCGATTGAGGATATTGGATCCGTAGTGCTGAACTACTTGCTCCATCTCTTGGGCCGTAGAGAAAATGGCTTCTATCAAGTCTAGGTCGAATTGCTGCGCTTCGAGGACGTGATTAAGGCAATCCATTAGGTGCTCCTCAACGGCCTTCCCGTTCCCCCAAGACCGCCATAATCTCCGCCTGTGCCACCACTTCCTCCCCCACTATTGCTCGCCCTTGCAACTTACAGGACGCGCCCCGTTGCCTGAGTACCGTTAGCTCCAGTCGCAATTGATCCCCCGGCACGACCGGGCGGCGAAATTTGCAGCGATCAATCCCAGCGAAAAAGGGCACCTTGGATTCGGGGTTCTCCACGGCGCTCAGCATCATCGCGCAACCAGCCTGCGCCAGTGCCTCGACGATCAGCACTCCGGGCATGACCGGATAACCGGGAAAATGTCCTTGGAAAAACGATTCGTTGGCCGTCACATTCTTCAAGGCTACGACGCGTTCTCCAGGTTCCAATTCGAGGATGCGGTCAATGAGCAGCAGCGGATAGCGGTGCGGCAACAGGTCGAGAATCTCCGTTGAATTCACTCCTGCTCCTCTTCTTTTTCCTTCTCCATCAGTTCCAGAAGCTGCTCAGTTAGATCATACTCTTCCTTGGCAAAAACCAGCCCGCTCGAAGGGGCGGCGGCGTCAAAAATAAAGTCGTAGCCCTTTTCCTCGGCCATGCCCTGAATGGCGTCGTTGATCTTTTTGAAGATCGGCTCGAACAGCTCGATATTCTTGCGTGTCAACTCACCTTCAGGGCCAAATTTCTCTTGGGTAAATTGCTGGAGTTGCTGCACTTTGGTCTCGAACTCGACCTGTACTTCCGCCTTTTTTGCCTCGCTCAACAGCAACTCCTGCCGTCGGAAATCATCCTCTAATTTTTTTAACTTGGTCTGGCGATCCATGATCTCTCTCTCGTAATCCTGCTGTAGCTGTTCCAACTTGCGCTGTACCTCTAGGATCTCGGGCAGGCGCTCTTTGAGCACTTCCGAATCAATGTAGCCTATTTTCAACTGAGCCGAGGCACTTGTGGCGCAACAGGCCACGACGAGGGCGAACAATAGGGCGCGTTTCATACGTACTCCTCTTTATGGACGAGAATCAATGGAATTGAAGTTGCGTTCATTTTTTAATTCAACTGCGCTACTCTCGCTGCAACGGGTGTCAGACTACTATTTGATCTGCATCTTGATCTTGGATCGCTTGCGCCGCCTCAACGAGAGACCACCAAAGCCGCTGATAACGGCAATGTAAAACCCAACATCGTACCACCAGCCTGTGTTTTGCGGTTCATAGAGGCGGATGTCCGAGTTAAACAAGCCCCAGATGAGCGATATGGGAGCGATCCAACCGTGCCAGATTCCCCAGAAAAATCCGGCGGGATTCGCTTCAGTGTGTTTTCCGTCGCCAGGGGCACACCCGGCAAGAGCAATCAGAACGATCAAGCCAAGTATGCAGATCAACTTTTTAGCCATAGCAAATCCTGCATCGATCCGTTCTTCTGTCACCCCAAGCTGAATTGTATAAGATACGACTTGGCAGAATTTTGTGAAACAGCGGACATAACAAGGCCCAAGATGCCAGGCGACATCTTGGGCTTCGTCTTGTGCTCCTGAGATTAGAGTCTAGTAAAACTGCGGGCCGAACTGGAAGTGGGTCTTCCAGCCTCTAGGCTGCGCATTCCCATCTTTATCTTTCTCGGGGTCAAAACCATAGCCGAAATCGAAGCCGATCATCCCCAGCATCGGCGTCTGGACGCGAAAGCCAAAGCCCAGCGAGCGCCTGAGGTCTAAGGGATTGAGGTCGGGAATCGTCCGCCAAGCGTTGCCCGCGTCGGCAAAGAGGATGCCGTACACTTGCTGCTCTGCTATCGGAAAACGGTACTCTAGGTTCAACACCATCATCGAGCGGCCGCCGAGGGGAATCCCGCTGTCGCTCTTCGGGCCCAAGGAGTAATCCTGATAGCCCCGGACCTGTCCGTCCCAGTAATCAATACCGCCTGGAGTAAACAGATCATAGTACGAAATGAGGCCGTCGTCCTCGTCGGAAAAACCATCTATAACCGCGACTTTGGTCTCCAAACTCCAGACGAACTTCCACCAACTCGGCCGGTAATAGTTGAAATTCACTTCGTGGTTGTGGAAGTCCACATCGCCAGCCACGATCGAAGTCGCAACCGATGGAGTGTAGCTAAAAACCGTCCCCTTGGTCGGAAACTCGGCCCGATCACGCGTATCGCGCGTATAGATCAACTCAAAACGGCTCGTAAGCCGATCTTGATAGCGAGGGTCGTTCTCAGCCCCCGTAAAGCTGTCGCTGAAGTCGGAATAGCCTTGGCTATAAAGGCGATAGCCCAACGAAAGGCTGGAGTTGGCTGGCTTCCTCAACCGCCGACCCACGCGCACATTGATCGACTTGCGATTGGATTTCCAGAGGATCGAATCGTACCTGCCTGACCGGTAGTCGTAGTAATGGAGGTTTTGCGTATAAGCGCGCGCCGACAAACTAGTCGGGGTGTCAAAAAGCCACGGCTCGGTAAAACCGACGAGGAACTGCTCGCGCCGGGTGCCGAACTCCCAGTTAAAGTCCAGACTCTGACCCATGCCGCGGAAGTTGGGAATCTGCAGGCCGATTTGGCCTACCATCTTGTCGCGGTCCGAATACCCCGCCCCCATAGACGCTTGCCCCGTCTGCCGCTCATCAACGTGAAATACCATATCCACCAGCCGCTCGTCCTCGCCGGTGCTGTATTGGGGCTGGATTTGCACATCTTTGAAAAAGTTCAACAGCATTATGCGCCGCTGACTTTCTTGAACGAGATTTTGCTGATAAATATCGCCCGGACGCAATTCGATCTCGCGCCGGATCACCTTCTCTCGCGTCTTGGTATTGCCGGCGACCTCGACCTTGCGAATCGTCCACGGTTGCCCTTCAAAAACCTGAAACGACACGTCAATCGAGTCGTTGCGAATCGTCTCCTGCGGCACCACGCGCGTGTCCAAGTAGCCCTTCTCGTAATAGACAAAGCGCGCCAAATCGGCTAGTTCTGGCCCCGAGCGCCCATATACCATCCCCTCCTGCAACTCCAGCTTCTCCACCAACTCGTCGGTGCCGAAAAGCTCGTTGCCTTCCCAAGCAACTTCGCCCAATCGGTACTGTAGTCCCTCGTCGATTTCCACGTTGATGAACAAGTGCCGCCGCGTCGAGTCGTAATAGACGCTGTCGCGCACTATGGCCGCCTGCTGAAAACCCAAGCTGCGATAATACGCCAGTAGCTTCTGCTTGTCCTCCTCGTACGTATCGCCGTTGAACTCGCCCTTGCGCCACCAGCGCTTCTCCTCGGTTTCCATCAATGACACCAACCGGCGTGGCTCTGGCCCTTGGCCATCCCATTTTTGCGGCCGCCGGGGACTGCGCGCTGGCAGCTCTCGGCTGTCGATTACCGTGCCGTCGGCGCGGTGTTGGATCAAGCGGATCTGCTTGATCTGCACTTTGGACCCCTCGTTGATATCGTATTGGAGGAAGACCTCACCTTCTTCCGCGCCGGCAAAGGTCTGGCCTTTGACCTCGGCGCGCAGATAGCCCTTCTCGCGATAGAGGTCAAGGATTTTCTGTTCGCCCCGCACCACATCCCTCGGCGCGATAACCTGACCGGTGATCAAGCTCAGCGCCTCCTTGAAGTCCTTCTCTTTGAGATTTTTATGCCCCTTGAAATGCAACCCCTCTAAGGACGGATATTCTTCAACCATGATGATCAGGTTGATTCCCTCGAGGACGGGGTCGCCCCATATCTGGATATCCTCAAAGACGTTGAGTCCTTGGAGATCGCGCACTGCCTGCTGCACGTTCTCTTGCGACAGCTCAACTCCAGGCTCCAAGCCCACCGTGGTCAGGATCAGCGACTTGGCCACCTTGCGTAGCTTACCCTGCACCTCGATCGAGACAACCTTTTGGGCCTCGACCGCGTTCCCCATCAGCCCCACAGCGACGATAGCAAAAAGTATGGTGCGGAAACTCTTCTTCATATCAGCTCGTAGTTGCGCGTTTCTTCTTCATCCTTTCGCTCGTATCCACTCGACGCTCGTCGTCAAAGACTAGTTCCTCACCCCTTTTGGTGACGCGGATGCGACTGCCCTCGCCAAAGCGGCCATGGAGAATCTCCTCGGCCAGCGGATCTTCGAGCATCTTCTGAATGGTCCGCTCCAAATAGCGCGCTCCATACGCCTGATCAAAACCCTTGTCGGCGAGCAAGGTTTTCGCTCCAGGCGTAACTCGCACTTGGATATCCTGCAATGCTAACCGCGCTTTGAATTCCTCCAAGCGAATATCTATTATCGCGGCGATATGCTCTTTGTCGAGCGCGTGGAAAATGATGGTGTCGTCAACGCGATTGAGGAATTCGGGATTGAAGGTCTTTTTTAAGGCGTCGTTGATTTTGCCCTCCATTTGCGCGTACATCGATTCGGAATCGGACTTTTGGAAGCCCAATACACCGCCCGTGCCCACATCCCGACTGCCCGCGTTAGAGGTCATAATCAGCACGGTGTTACAAAAATCTACTTTGCGACCCGTGCTGTCGGTGAGCCGTCCCTCGTCGAGAATCTGCAACAAGATGTTGAAGACATCGGGATGGGCTTTCTCGACCTCGTCTAGCAGAACCACTGAATAGGGACGGCGGCGGACTCGCTCGGTAAGCTGCCCCCCCTCGTCAAAACCCACGTAGCCCGGAGGGGCACCAATCAGGCGCGACACTGCGAATTTCTCCATGTACTCAGACATATCGACCGAAATCAACGCATCGGCGTCGTCGAAGAGGAATTCGGCTAGCCGCTTGGCCAACTCGGTCTTGCCCACGCCTGTCGGACCGAGAAAGATAAACGAGCCGATGGGCCGCTTGGGATCCTGGAGGCCAGCACGACTGCGGCGGATGGCCCGCGCAATCGCGGTGACCGCCTGTTGCTGACCGACGATGGTCTTTGTGAGCTCCGCTTCCATAGCCAGCAGGCGCTCGGTTTCGGTCTTGGCCAGCCGCGAGATCGGGATGCCGGTCATACTGGCGATGACCTCGGCAATGTCGTCTGTGGTCACTTCGACCACTTCGTCGCGGACTGCTTCCTCCCACGCTTGGCGTTTATTTTGCAACTGTTCATTCAACTGGAGTGCTTTGTCGCGCAGCACGGCGGCATCCTCAAAGTCTTGGCGCTCGGACGCTTCGTTTTTTTGGCGATTGATTTCCTGTATCTCGGCCTCAATGCGGCCGATCTCTTCCGGCGGACTGAGCCGCGCCAGATGCACGCGCGAGCCCGTCTCGTCAATCACATCAATGGCCTTGTCGGGCAAGTAGCGGTCACTTATGTAGCGATCGGACTGGCGCACCGCATAGGCAACGACATCGTCGGCAAACTCCACGTGATGGTGGCTCTCGTAGCTAGAGCGCAGCCCCTTGACGATCTCAACGGTGTCCTCGACCGAGGGTGGATCGACCATGATGCTCTGAAAGCGCCGCTCAAGGGCTCCGTCCTTTTCGATGTGTTTGCGGTATTCGTCGAGCGTGGTGGCCCCGATGCACTGCAACTCGCCGCGCGCCAAAGCGGGCTTGAACATATTGGAAGCATCCAACGTGCCCTCGGCACTGCCGGCCCCGACAATGGTGTGCAACTCGTCGATGAAAATGATGACTTCAGAATTTTGCTGCAGTTCGTTCATCACCGCCTTGATGCGCTCTTCAAACTGGCCCCGGTATTTGGTGCCAGCGACCACGCCGCCCATGTCGAGGGTGACCAAGCGCTTGTCGAGGAGGATCTGCGGCACGCGCTTTTCAATGATGCGCTGGGCCAGCCCTTCGACAATAGCCGTCTTGCCGACGCCTGGGTCGCCGATGAGGATGGGATTGTTCTTCTTGCGGCGGCTGAGCACTTGCGTGACGCGCTCAATCTCCTTCTGGCGACCGATCACTGGGTCTAGCTTGCCCTCGCGCGCCAACTGAGTCAGGTCGCGGCCAAAGTGGTCGAGAAAAGGAGTCTTGCTCTTCTTGCCCTTTTCCTTGCGCCCGGTCGTCTTGCCTTCAAGCACGGCCAAGGTCTCTTCTAGGGCCGTTTTGTAATCGACGCCAAAGGCAGCCAAAATCTGCGCGGCAACCCCCTCTTTGTCCTTGAGCAAAGCCAAGAGCAGATGTTCGACGTCGATGAACTGCGTCTTCATCTCCTTGGCCTCGTTGGCTGCCACTTCGAGAATCTGTTTGGCGCGGGGGGTATAGGGCACCTCGCCAATGGTCATGGTGCCGCCCGAAGTCGTCACGTAGTCTTCTACTGACTGTTTGACCGTCTCCAAGCTCAACCCCAAGTTCGTCAGCACGGCCACGGCCTTGCCCTTGCCGTCCTTGATAATGCCCAACAGCAAATGCTCAGTGCCGATGTAATTGTGACCTAAGCGCGCCGACTCCTCGCGCGCTAGCTTCATTACCTGTTTTACGTTTTCGGTGAACATGTTGTTCATCTAGTCGTCCTCCACAATCAGCCTATGGTCTATGTCATAAGGAAGCTTGATTCTCGACAATTCGGAGAGCGCGAATTGAATATCGAGCATGGCAAACTTTGCTGGATAAAGCTCAATTTTGAACCTACCAAATGGGCCGATTGTTGTCAAGATAACCCCCTCTGTTCGGCCCAGCCCCGTCTCACTAGTTCGGCGCGGCGCACATCGCGGTCTGCCGACGAGAGATCCGCTCTGGCTTCGGCCTGCAAATGCGAGGGCTGAGTAACGATCATTAACTGGTTGATAAAGCCGAGGGGTAAGCCGTCAATAAGCCCCAAGCTACATCCTAAACGCACGGCCGATAACAAGTTCATAAAATCCTGCCCACTCAACACCCGCGCGTGTTGCAAAATCCCATAAGCCCGCCATACCTTGTCCTCCACTTGGGCCGATGCGTCTGCCAGCAGGGTGGCCTGCGCCTCTTTTTCATGGCCCATGATCTGTTGGGTTATCTCCGAGAGCTTCTCGACGATCTCCCCTTCGGTTACGCCCAAGGTGGCTTGGTTGGATATCTGAAATAGGTTGCCGACCACATTGGTACCTTCTCCGTAGAACCCGCGCACCGCAAAAGCCATGCTAGTCAACCCGCGCATTACCCGTTCCATATCCTCGGTCAGGACCAAAGCCGGCAGATGGATGAGCACTGATATCCGCAAGCCCGTCCCCGTGTTGGTCGGGCAGGCCGTCAAGAAGCCCCAGCGCTCCGATTGCGCCCAGTCCAACTCGCTCCTGAGCGCATCGTCGAGCGCATCAGCCCGCTGCCATGCCGCGTGCGTTTGCAAACCCGGGAGGATGGCCTGCAAGCGGAGGTGATCCTCCTCGTTAATCATCACGCTGAGCGACTCATCTGCATTAAAGAGCACGCCGCTCTGGCCCTTGCTTTTGGCCAGAGCCGGACTAATCAGGTGGCGTTCCACCAGCAACTGACGCTGGTTGGCCTGTAGGGCGTTCATGTGGAAAAAGGCCGCATCGCGCATCGGGCGGCACTTTTGGGCAGCACTTAGGACCTGTTCAATTATTTTTTTTTGGTCTTCAAGCGTGGTCTTCGGCGCAAAAGCCCACCCTGCAAGATTGCGGGCTAAGCGAGCGCGACAACTAACGACCATGCCGTCGGCATCCCCTTCTCCGCTGAGCCAGCTAGCCGCATTGTAAACGAGGTCCTCAATATTCACGGCTATTTTCCTTCGAGGACGCGGATGCGGTCTCTGATCTGCGCCGCCTTTTCAAAGGCCTCTTCCGCTACCGCTTGGGCCAGCTCTTCGCGCAATCGCTCCAACTCGTCGGCCGCGCCAGTACTTTGTGCTGCTTCCAGCGGCCCTTTGCCCCGATGCCTGTTGTCGCCGTGGATGCGTTTGAGCAGGCGTTCTAGCTGTGAGGTAAAGGTATCGTAACAATGGGGACAGCCTAGGCGACCTATTTTCTTAAACTCCTCGTAGCTCATCGCGCAAGTCGGACAGCGCACCTCCCCGTCGCCTTCGGCTCCGGCCAACTTGGCCAACTCTATCTTGATTTCCTTCACCAGCACGGGCGCTTCTTTGGACTGTGCAGCCGGGACGACCAGCACCTTGATGTTTTTTTCGTTAGCGCACTGATGGCAGAGCAAGAGCGTCTGTTTTACGTCGTCAACAATATGGTTATAGGCCACTACGGCCTCGCGCTTGTTGCATACTCCGCATTTTTTCATAACGCATCATCTTCCATCTGCAACACACCCGCTTCTATGCGCCCCCGGCGATCCATGCTCTGGGCCAATGTGCGGTCGTGGGTCATCACCACAAAAGCCTGCCCGCGCTCTCGGGCCAACTCGGCGAGCAGTTGGTGCAGAGACGCACTCGTCGCCTCGTCGAGATTGCCCGACGGCTCATCGGCCAGCACGACCAACGGCTCGTTGACCAGCGCTCGCACCATGGCCACCCGCTGGCATTCGCCGCCCGACAGTGCCCCAGGCCGGTGGTGCAAGCGGTCCGCTAGTCCGACGGAATCCATCAACTCAAGAGCCTCTTGGCGGCGATCGACGCCCGCAACCCGCGCCGGCAGCAAGACGTTTTCCAACGCGGTAAATTCTGGCAGCAGGTAGTGAAATTGGAATACGAAGCCAATATGCCGATTGCGAAAACGCGACAGCGCCTGATCGCCGAGATTGAGCACATCGGTGCCAGCGATTTGCAATTGGCCAGCCGTCGGCAGGTCGAGCGTACCCAACAGGTGCAGCAAGGTGCTTTTGCCAACGCCGGACTCACCCATGACCGCGACTAGCTCACCCGCCCGCACTGCTAAGTCCACGCCTTTGAGCACTTCCAAGCCCTCTCCGCCGGTGTTGAACACCTTGCGCAAACCGCGCGCTTCAAGGATGATGTCGGCTCGTTCCACCATCTTACATTATATACCGAATGGCTTCTACGGGCATCAATCCCGCGGCCTTGCGCGCCGGATAAATCGACGTCGCCAAGCAGATGACCATGCTAATAGCCGCCACCATTACAAAGTCCACGACACTCATATCCACGGGCAACGAACTGATGAAGTACATGTCTCCAGGAATGGAAATCAGGGCAAAGCGCTGCTGGGCCCAGCACAGCACAAAGCCGATCAAGCAGCCCAAGACGGTGCCGATGCCGCCAATGACCAAGCCCTGATAGATGAAGATGCGATAAATCTCGCCCACGGTGCAACCGATCGTCCGCAAGATGCCAATCTCGGGCGTCTTGATCAGCACCGACATAACTAGGATCGACATGATGTTAAAAGCAGCGACCAGCACGATGAGACTCAGCGCGAGGAAGATCGCCCATTTTTCCAACTCGATCCAGCGGAAAAACTCGGGAAAAAGCTGGGTCCAATCGCGCACTTGATAGGGATAGCCCAACTCCTCGGCTAGGCGGTCGCGGATCTCAGGAGCTTGGTAGATGTCTGCGACGTGGATGTGGATATCAGTAATCGCATCGCCCAATTCGAGCATGCGTTGGGCGTCTTCTATATGAATAAAAGCATAGTTGTCGTCGTACTGGTACATGCCGCTTTCAAAGTGATCGGTCACGAAAAAGGACCACGGACGTGGCGAGAAACCATCCATCACGGCTGCTTCCACATCGAGATTTTGCACCGTCATCAGCAACACCTCGGAACCTAGCCCCACGTGCAAGCGCCGCGCCAAGTACTCGCCGAGAACAATTCCCCGCTTATTTAGCTCGGCGAGCAAGCCGAGGCGCAGGTGTCCCTCTGGATCGGCGTAGCGCAGGTGTTCGGTCAGGTCGGAAACCGCAGGAAATGTCGCCGGATCAACGCCCCACACGGGAATGCCATCGACCCGGCCCAAATCGAGCTGGGAGGCAATAATGACCTTGGAATCCACCACCGGTGCCGCACCCACGACCCCGGCAGCGCCTTGCACCTGCTCCAGCAGCGCATCCCAATCCGCGATGGGGCCACCGTCGAAGCGGCGAATGTTGACGTGGGCGTTCATGCCGATCAGCCGGTTTTTGACTTCACCGGCAAAACCATTCGTCACCGAGAGAATGATCACCAAAGCCGCTACCCCCAAGATCACTCCACCGACGGCCATATAGGCGATGGCGGAAAAGAAGCCTTCGCGTTGCTTGGAGCGCAGGTAGCGGCAGGCGACAAACAGGGCAATGCTCACGTTTGTCCCTCGGTCAAATAGGCGCGGATGAAGCGGTCGATGTCGCCGTCCATTACCGCTTGGACATTGGCCGTTTCGCAAGCGGTGCGGTGGTCTTTGACTATGGTGTATGGATGGAGCACGTAGGAGCGGATCTGCGACCCGAAGTCAATGCTCTTCTTGGTGCTCTCCACCGCGAGCTGTTTCTGCTTCTGTTCGTCCTTGAGGTGCTGGTACAGGCGCGCCTTGAGCACCTTAAACGCAGTGGCCTTGTTCTTGAACTGCGAGCGCTCGTTTTGGCATTGGACGGCAATGCCGGTGGGCAGATGCGTGACCCGCACGGCTGAGGCGGTCTTGTTCACATGTTGGCCACCTGCGCCGCCGGAGCGGTAGGTTTCGACCTTCACGTCCTCGTCGTTGATATCCACCTCGATATCGTCTTCGACTTCTGGATAGACAAAGACCGACGCAAACGAAGTGTGCCGGCGGCGACTCGTGTCAAACGGCGAGAGCCGCACCAAGCGATGGACGCCGGCCTCGGCCTTGAGGTAGCCATACGCATAATCCCCCCTAACCTCAATGGTTGCGCCCTTGATGCCAGCTTCCTCGGCCTGCTGCAGATCCACGACTGTACATTCCATGCCGTGGCGCTCGGTCCAGCGCGTGTACAGGCGCATCAACATCGACGCCCATTCGGCGGCATCCGTGCCCCCTGCTCCCGAGTGAATGACGAGAATTGCGTTTTTGGGATCGGCCTCGTCGTTGAGCATCGTGCGAAACTCCAATTCGCCAATGCCCTGCATGGTGCTTTCGACCTCGGCCTCGACCTCGGCCAGCGCCTCTGTATCGCCCTCGTCGGCCGCCATTTGCCGCAGTTGGTCCAAGTCCTCCAACTGCACATCCAAGGTTTCCCAATCCGCGATGATATCCTTGAGAATGCGCACTGTCTTGCCGACGGATTCGGCCTGCCGCCGATCACTCCAAAAGTCCGCGGCCGTCATGCGCTTTTCTAGCGCGGCCAGCTCTTCCTTTTTGCCGCTTATGTCAAAGATACCCTCGCAGTCGCTCTAGCTGCTGCCGCCCGCTTGTCAACTGTTCCTCAATCGTGGCCATTGTCATCTTCCTCGGTTTCGTAGTAGCGATCAAAAAGGAGACTTTCGTGCTTGCGTTCAGCGGGTATTTCAAAAAGTAGCTGCCCCTCGTACACCTCGCCCTTGGTCCCCTTGAGCTGGTCGGTGTGTGCAATGAAAAACGGCGATCGCGACAGCGGATAATAGCGCCGCCCGCGGTCATCAACGAGCTGAAAACAGCGCGGCACAATCGCCCACGCGAGCTGCAAATTTATCTGCAAACGCACGTCGATGAGCACGAACTTGTGGCCTTCGTCAGGCGGACCGTGAAAAAAGTGCATGTAGCGCACCCCGTCCGGGGGTACCGTCAGGGCAACTTGGTTGTTGATGTTGGCGAACAGGTTGGTCAGGTTTTCCATCTTGTCCGCCGATTGGCTCGTCAAGCTCACCCCAATGTAGATCGGCACGCAGAGAACCACGCCGCCCAAGACGACGCGGTTGAGCATCCGCAGGCGTTTATTGAGCCGCTTCTTGCGCTCGTCTGCCGAAATCACCATGGCATTTCCTCAAACCACCTAGCGCACAAGGGCAATTTTGCCCAAGCGGCTGCGGGTAGGCAACCGCAGTTGATAGAAGTACATCCCGTTGGCTACGGCCCGGCCCGGCACCCAACGCGGGGCGCGGCCCGGCCGGTCGTGGCTCCCCGGCCACAGGTCCCAACGCTCGGCAAATACCAATCGACCAGCTATGTCAAAAACGCTCAACTCGACGTAGCCGCGCTCGGCTAGCTGCACTGGAAAATGCACCACCCCATCCCGCGCTGGATTGGGGAAAGGTGCCAACAGGCGGTCCTCCTCCGGCGGTACCTCGTCGAGGCCACTGGCCGCCAATGCGTTTATCTGCCCCCAGCCATACACCGTGTCGGGACCGGCGGTTCCCAAGTCCAGCGCGGTCGAGCGCAAAGCCTCCAGCACTTGGGCCGGCGTCCATTCGGGATTTTTTTGCAACAATAGGGCGCAAACCCCACTCACCAAGGGTGCCGCAAAGGAAGTGCCGCCCCTGCGCACATAACCGCCGCGCCGCAGATCCGCGACCACCACGCCGCTGCCGGGCGCGACCACATCCGGCTTGATGCGGCCATCAGCCGTTGGCCCCCGCGAGCTAAAGGAGGCAATCTGCGGCATGCGCTCGCCGCTGCCGGGCACATCTACCGCTCCCACCGCAATCGCGCCATCGGCGTCCGCCGGTATCGTTATGTAGTGCCAATCCCCGTTGGCCTCATTGCCCGCGGCCACCACCACCACGATGCCACGCCGCACCGCCAGCGCCGCCGCCACGCTCGTCAGCGCGGTTTCTCCGTCCAGATCCGCTGGCGAGTAACCCGTGCCGTCGTCCCATCGATTGTAGCCCAATGAGCTGTTGACCACCTGCGCTCCCAAGCTGTCGGCCCATTCCAAACCGGCGACCCAGCGATCCTCCTCCGAGGGCATTTCGGGCATGTTGTCGTCTAGCTCGGTCTTGGCCAAGATGTACTCAGCGTCGGGTGCCACTCCGGCAAAGTGATCGGGCTGATAGCCTGCCAGCAGGGAAAGTACTTGCGCACCGTGCAAGTTTTGGCTGCTGCTCATTTCATCGCCCGTGATGGGTTGATCGGCTTCATCGCTGACAATCTCGTCGTCATTGACAAAGTCGCGCTGGGCCACCACGCGAATGGAAGCAAAGGCCGCGTGTTCGGCGTAGTGGAAACCATTATCGAGCAAGGCCACGCGCACCCCAGCACCCGTCAGACCTTGGTCGTGTAGAGGGGGAACGGCGATTTGGGCCAACTGCTCCAAGGCGAGGCCATAACGACTTTGCTGCAACTTAGGACTGACAAACAGCGCGGGCGGCGGTGGGCTAGGCCGCTGCAAGCGCTGCACGGGCCGCGTTGCCACGACAAAGTCCGCAGTCTGCACTCGGCGCTGCACCTCGGGCACAACCCTCGCGCTGACTGCGTTGAGCCAACGCGAGGAGAAACGCACGGCCACTCCCATCTCCCGCAGCCGCTCGATATAGCGTCGGCTGACGGGTAGGTCCAGTTCCGCGTCTGTATGACCAGCCCCCAAATCCACCCAAGCGATGCGCCGCCCTTCGGCATCCGTTTTGTCACGCAACAGAATCCAGATACTCTGATCCGCTGCAACCGCCAAGGCCCCCGCGTGTACCAACAGGGCCGCACACCACCACCACCCCTTACTCAACAGGGAGTTCCCTCGTGTCCAGCACCTCCACCCCTTCTGGCACCTCAAAAGAAAAGACCTCGTCGGCTATTCTCCTATTGGCGCGGTGATCCCTAAGCACGTACGCCGTGCGATTGCCATTGGCCTCGCGCTGCTCGACTTGCAGCAGAAACCACCCTCTGGGATCCACCCAGACCCGCATCTGTTCGACCACAGAGGCTTTGTTTTCCGGTGCCATGATCAGCAAATAGCAGGGCCGTCCACCCAACGCGCTTTCCTCCACCGCAATGGGCACATAGCGCTCAGTATAGTCGAAAAATACTTCCCACGGGGTCTTTATTTCCGCTTCGTAGGGGCTGATCACCACTTGGCCGTTGTGCACGACGTACGACCAAACGGCCTTGCCATCGGCCACTACCACATCGCCGCCTTCCAGCTCGATGCGAAAGCGGTTCGGGCGGCGCAAATAAATCCGGCCCTCGCGGCTGCGGTATTTGTCCAGCACGGCCCAGTAGAACTGCTTTTCAAAGCGGGCTGAAAACGTCTTGTAGCTAGCAAGGCGCTTTTGCACCCTAGCGATGATTTCTTCGCCGCTCTGTCCAAAAGCCGTGCTCGCAGCTAAGCCCACACAGAGCACAACCCACAACCACAGTCTCATTCTTCCGCATCCTCCTCTTCCGCGCTCTCGACGAGAATCTCGCGCGGCTTTGCCCCAACGATCGGACCGACGATACCGGCGGCCTCCAGCTCGTCCATCAACCGCGCGGCGCGGGAATAACCCACTTTTAAGCGCCGCTGCAAAAACGAGGTGGAGGCCTGCTGGTGTTCGCAGACTAAGCGCACGGCATCGTCGAAAAGGTCGTCGCGCGCATCGGCAGCCGCGTTAATATCCGGCTGCTCGGAAAACACCGCAACTTCCTCGGCTTCGTACTGGCTCTCTTTTAATGCCGCGACCAAGCGCTCGGTTTCCTCGCCCGAAATAAAGGCTCCGTGGACGCGGAGCGGCTCGCCTTGGCCGCTCGGCAGAAAGAGCATATCACCCATCCCCAACAGCCGCTCGGCCCCGTTGAGATCGAGAATCGTGCGCGAGTCCGTCTTTGACGCTACTTGGAAGGCAATGCGCGACGGAAAGTTGGCCTTGATTACCCCGGTAATCACGTTCACCGAGGGCCGCTGGGTCGCCAAAATGATGTGAATGCCCACGGCGCGCGACTTCTGCGCCAAACCCATCAGCGAGGTCTCCACCTCAGCGGGGGCCGTCAGCATCAAATCGGCAAATTCGTCGATTACTATCACGATATACACCAGCGGCTTCTCAGGCTCAACGCCGTCTTCAGCAGCCTCGGCTTGGACGCTCGCTAGCTTGGCGTTGTAGTCGGACAGATTGCGCACCCCCAGCTTGGCCAGTTTCTGGTAGCGAGCTTCCATTTCGGCTACCGCCCACTTCAGAGCCTCGGCGGCCTTTTTCGGCTCGGTGATAACCGGCACCAGCAAGTGCGGTATATCGTTGTACATCGTCAATTCTACTACCTTGGGATCGACCATGATAAAGCGCACTTCGTCCGGCGTGGCCTTGAGGAGGATGCTGCAAATTAGGCTGTTAAGGCACACGCTCTTGCCAGCCCCGGTGGCACCGGCGACCAATAGATGAGGCATTTTGGCTAAATCCGCGGCACACGGCTCGCCCGAAATAGTCTTGCCCAGCGCCATGACCAGCTTGGAATCCGACCGACTGAACACCTCGTCTTCGATGATCTCGCGCAAGTAAACGGTCTCCCGCTCCTGATTGGCAATCTCCACCCCCACCACGGATTTGCCCGGCACCGGCGCTTGAATGCGAATGCCTTTGGCGCTCATCACGCGTGCGAGATCGTCCGAAAGCGCGGCAATGCGATTGACCTTAACCCCAGGGGCCGGCTCTACCTCGTAGCGCGTCACTACCGGCCCGGGACTCACCTCTACGACCTTGCTGGCCACGTCGAAATTGTCCAACGCACTCTCCAGCAGCTTGGCGTTTTCCAGCAAAGCCTCCTTAGAGACGCGGCTATGGCTGGCCGGGATTTCGTCTAGCAACGCAGGACTCGGGATTTTGTAACGACCCCCGGTAGGCTTGTGGGCTGGCTCTGCCTTCTCTTTTTTGCGCTCCGGCGCGGGAGCCGCCGCGTCTGCAACCGTGGGTTTCTTCTTCTTTTTGCGCCCGCGCCGCTCAACGCGCGCTAGTTCCTCCACCCGAGGCTCCACTGCGTCAACCTCTTCAACCATTGGCTTCCAAGATGCCCCTGCCGCCTCAACCCGAGGCTCCGCGCCGGTCTTCGGCCATGTCGCTCCCGCCACCTTGTCCTTCTCCCTCTTTGCCGCTTTGCTTTTCACAGCAGGGCGGAATCGCCGCAAACGCCCGAGCCACCGCCCGAGCCACTGCCAAACCACCGCCAAACCTGAGCCCAGCCACGCCAACAGTCGCCAGTTCAGACCGGGGGTCAAAATCACCGCAACCACAAAGAGTGCGCCCAGCAAAACCGCCGACCCTAGCCTCCCTAGGTACGGTATGAGGAGATCCAAACTAATCTGGGTTCCCAACACGCCGCCTAGCGTATAGGCCGTGTGCGGCGAATAGTCGGGCAGACCGGTAGCGACGCTGATGAAGACGGCCATGAGCAAAAGGCCCACACTGCGCTGCACTGCAAGAGCTACCGGCTGGCAACGCACCCTATTCCAACCCCACAGCAACAAGAGCACAGGCCAGACATACGCAGCCAGTCCCATGCCCGCAAAGGCCCCATACGACGCATACGCACCGATCCACCCCCCCCAATTCAAACTCTCCGCCACCGAGCGGCTCGAATTAGGAGGATCCAGCGGTGAATGGGATATCAAGCAGACAAGCAAAAACGCGCCGAGGCCGAGGAGGAGCACCCCTAGCGCTTGGGGTTTCTTCTCACCTTTGGGCGTATGCAAAAACTCGGACATAGAGCCGCAGACTCCGCTAGCACCTAAGCTGGGAAGCAATCAGATTGGAAAGGGGATTAACAAAAAGTAAACAAAAACGCAGTTCTTTGCACCTTGCGGCGCGTCAGATCATACCGCTGCGCTTGCGTCCAAACCACTCGACAGCCAACAGGGCAATCGCCAAAAGCGCGGGCCACAGCGGCCCCCACAGTGGCAAAACCTCGGCCTTTTCGACCCAACCTTTGCGCGGCGCAAGCTGTTTTAGCATGTCCTCCCAGTCCGCGAGCGGATAGGCGCGACCGCCACTAGCGCGGGCCAGCGCACCCAAGAGCAATGGGTCGGCGCGCAAATCCCCAAGCTCAATGCTGTACTCTTCGACGACAAAGCGACCCGTAACCACACCGACAGAGACTTGGCCTGCTACGGCCCGGACCTCGTATTCATACGCGCCGGGGGCCAGTCCACTAGCGACGCCTCGGTAGTGCCCGGCTCCTTGTGATTGCAGATCGAACGCTTCTCGCCCGGCTAGCGCAATCTGTACCGTTGCCCCCGGCTGCGGCTTCAGCAATTCGTCAAAAACTTGCACCGCGAAAACCACTTCTTCTCCCGCCCGGTACACGGGTCGCTCCGTTGAAGCTCGGACCCGCCCGCCCGGAGCGTCGAGCGCGAGCCACTTGGCGGCATCGCGCCAGAACGTGCGAATGGTCTGCGGCTGGCCATCGACGCCGCTGCTCATCAGGTCGAGCCGCCAAAAAGACGCGGATAGAGCCGCGAGGACCTTGCCCTCACCATAAGCCCCCGCAACTACGACAGGCTCGCCACCTGCACTCTCGACCAGCACAGTGGTGCCCGGCCGCTGTTGTGCCGTGCGAAAGTATCCTGGCAGCGGCGGCAACCGAAGCCACGGGTCGTCTGCTCCCGCAGGCTGGCGCACGACCGGATGGTGCCGCCCGCCTGCGCTGAGTCGCAACAAGACCTCGCCCGACACAAAGGGCACAGGGCCAGCTACCTGAAGCGGCATGAGCGCAGCCAGTGGCGAGTCAGCACGCCAAGCTCGCGCCATCTTGGGACCGCCGACGACGAGCAAACCAGCACCGGCGTACACGTGCTGGACCAACGTAGCGGCGGGCGGGCCGTTGAGCAGCCACGCACCCGGATTCACCAGCAGCACCACATCCCGGCCCTGCAAAACAGCCGGACTCCACGCACCGCCGTAGAACGCTTCCGGCTCCCGCTGAATCTTGGTCTCTACTACCCAACTCGAATCTGCGCTTAAACTGCGGCGCAAAAAGGCCAAATCCTCGCTAGGGCCTCCGGCTAGCAACAGCACCCGCGTGCGCCCAGCGAGAATGTGGGTAAACGCGAGGGCCTCGTTGTCTGCGGTCGCAAATTCCCCGGCCACAGGCGCAATAGCCACGCGAAAAATGCGCGCCCCAGCCTGCTGAGGCGTCACTGCAAAGGAAACGCGCTGCACCTGTCCATCACCGGCCAACAACAGAGATTGTCGCTGGAGCAATCGCTCTCCCTCGTAGAGTTGGACTTCCACGCGCTGTCCCTCGTATCCCCAACTCCTCACCTCGGCCTCAATTGGCTGGCTCTGACCGACGTATCCGGTTTCGGTCGTGCGCACATCTACAAGCTGGACATCGACGGGTACCTCTGCGCCCCCCACGCCAAGCGCGTACACAGGCACGCCCAATTCCGCGACCAGTTGCACCGGGTTGCGGCCCAAGTTGTGGCCCCCGTCGGAGAATAGGACCACGCCTTGCACGCGCTCCCGCTCGGCTACCGCCTCCAAGCTAGCGGCGAGCGCGCGGCCTATATTGGTCGCCTGACCGCGAGTAATTGCGGTCGCGACCGTGTCAAGCGCGAGCGGATACGCCGACTCGGCAAATCCCCAAGCGCGGACTTCGGCCTGCTGCAAGCGCGCTGCCCAACGCTCGTCGCCCAGCACGGCCACCGCCTGTTGTAGTCGCGTAACAGACCCGTCGGCTACCCTCATACTCGGGCTCGCATCGACCAACACCAACACCAGCGGTCGGATGACCTGCTGGTGCCACCACGTCAAAACCGGCTCGCACAACACCATAGTTAGCAAGGCCACAGCCACAGCGCGCAACGCCACGAGCACCATGCGGCGCTTGGGATCAACCTGCGGATACGTCCGCTGATATACCCAATAAACGAATGCGAGCAGGAAGGGCAGCAGGACGAGGAATACGCGTGGTCCCGCTAGCTGGAGGTGGCTATCCGACCACTCAGACACGCCAGCCCAAGCGGGGAGCGGCGTCCACATTGAGACTGTCGCAGACGCCGCGACTGAGGTAGAAGGCTCCAACAGCCCCTACCATAGCGGCGTTATCTGTACACAAATCGTACGCCGGACAATGGAAGACTAGGCCGCGGCGCTCGACCGCGACGCGCAGCCGCTGGCGCAGCCGCTGGTTGGCGGCAACGCCGCCCGCAAGGCATACAGTCGCCACGTCTGCTCGCTCCAAGGCCAACAGGGTCTTGGCGATTAAAGCATCCACTACGGCTTCTTGGAAGCTAGCGGCAATATGAGCGAGCTGGGCCGTGCGCGCTTGCGGGGTAAGAGAGCGGACGTAGTGTAACACCGAGGTTTTGAGGCCACTGAAGCTGAAGTCCATCTCGTCCACGAGGGCGCGTGGGAAGTCAATGGCCTTGGGATCGCCATCCTCGGCCAGCTCGGCGATGAGCCGACCACCGGCCACCACCCCTTCCCCAGGCAGCAGACCCAGCAGCTTAGCGACCTTGTCAAATGCCTCGCCAGCCGCGTCGTCGCGCGTGCGGCCCAGCACTTCGTATGAGCCGAGTTCGCGCACCAAAATCAACTCGGTGTGTCCGCCCGACACCAGCAGCGTCAGGAAGGGAACCTCGACCTGCGCGGCGACCAAGTTAGAAAATACGTGGGCCTCTAGGTGATGGACGCCGACCAGCGGCTTGTTACGCGCCAACGCCAACCCCTTGGCCAGTGATAGCCCCACGATCAACGACCCGACCAAGCCAGGCCCTCGCGTCGCTGCCACCCCATCCACTTCTTCCCACCCAACGCCTGCGGTCACTAGAGCCTGTCGCACGACCGGCACCAAGGCACGCATATGGGCGCGCGAAGCCAACTCGGGCACCACGCCCCCGTATGGCGCGTGATCTTGTTGCGAGAAGACGATATTGGAATGCACAGCGTACGACTCATCGACGACTGCCGCGGCCGTCTCATCGCAGGAGGTCTCCAGCCCCAGTACCAACATTCTAGTAGCTCACCAAATCGACGTATGCCGGCGCAATCTGGCGCACCTCGAAAAGTGATGTCTCCGCGCTGTACACTGGCAGTGCATTCCCCTGATATTCGGTATAATCTACGTACAGTTCTATGTCGCGGGCCGGGTCGAGCTGGGTGATCACGCCAACCCCGCCGCGCACCTTTATTTGGGCGGTGGCCGGCTCGGGACGCAGACGCGCCTCGCCGACATGACGCACGGTGATCGGCACTCCGATTAAATCGTCCTCGGCTAACATCTGCACGGTAGCACGCACGCGTACAGCCTCGGGTACGAACGCGAGTTGCGTATGCTCGGGATATCGCAAAAACCCCTTCACATTCACATCTTCCCGGACATCCTGCAAAACCAGCGAATCCGTATCCACATAACGCAATGCTGCCACCTGCTGCTGCGGGCCGATCACCCGGACGAGCGCGGGATCAGCTTGCACCGGCGTCACCTGTACATGGGCAGCAGCCACTTCTAGACTCGCCTGCACCCGTACGGGCACATCCCGTTCCATCCTCGGCGCTAGGGCAATTGCAATTTCTTTTGGTTCGAGAATTTCCTTGACTTCGACATCCAAGTCGGCCGCCCGCTTGGTGATTTGGGAAGGAGTCAAACGGTGGATCCGATTCTTGCCTTCGGCCCGCAACTTCAGAACAAAGGAATAGTCGTCCAAGTCAAACAGCAGATCCTTGCCCCCTCCTGTGACCAAGACGCGAACCGTGGAAGGCACTTCACTGGCCAGCACCATATCTCCGTCCACACCTTCGCCCGGCGGAGGGACTTCGATCCAGAGACGCACTGCAATTTCCTTATCGTAGTACTCCTCTGTAACTGCATGAAGCCACAGCGTAAAAGATAAGACCAAGGCTCCTGCCCTGATTCCCCAACTGCTTACACTGATGTTGGCTAACAATAGACCCCATAAGAAGAAGAGGCTCCACAAAAGGGGGCCTCTTCTCGTGATCTACTACTTTTACCGCGTGCCAAAAGCAAAGACGGAACCGCTTACTTAAACGATTTCTTGAGTTCCTCGCCGATACTCAACTCGCCGTTGTCAATTCTCATATGGTATCCGCAACTTGGATTCGTGCAGGCCCACGCTTTGTAGTGAATAGCCGCGCCGTCTCTTCCATAGTCGGAAAGCGGAATCAAAACGCCTTCTCTGCACTTCAAACACTCAGGAAAATCAACCTTTTCCATCCGACCCTCTCCTCCGGTTTTAGCGTGTTGTCACTCGGAGCCACACTTTTATTCAATGTACTGGTGCCGCCCCACTATGTCAATTGCCCAAGATGCACGGCGTATTCATATACGGCCCGTTCTTGGGCGGCTGTTTCCACCGAGCCGGGGCGCAGGTTCCGCACCTGCGTCAGGGCGTCCGCCGCACTGCTGCCCATTCTTACTAAATAACTCGCCAACATCGTGCCCGTGCGCCCCAATCCCGCACTGCAATGGACCATCACCGGCCGTCCTTGCTCGACGGCCTCGTCAACGAATAGAACAAATGCCCGTATATCCCCGAGCGAAGGCGACTGCATATCCTGTATGGGCAAGTGCAAGTACGCCATATCGCGCGCCGCCACCTCGCCTACCGGCAGGACATTCGCGGTCAGCGACACAATCGCCTTTACTCCCTGCGCCGCCAGCAAATCGAGATCGTCCTCCAGCCGCTCGTCCCCCTCCCAACCACCAATCTGCCCGGCACCTGCCAACCGGCCCTCTAATAGCCAACCAAAGTTGAACACCATACCTAGCGGCCTTCATAGGCTGCCTGTCGGCCTTCATAGGCTGCCTGTGGCCCTTCAACCCAGCTTTCACCCTCGACCCCTACTTCCTTCTTCCATATCGGCACGATCTGCTTGAGCCGATCAATGGCGTACTGACATGCGGCCAGCGCCTCGGCTCGATGAGGGCTAGCGATGGCAATTAACACGCTGATCTCCCCGATTTCGAGCCTCCCTACGCGGTGAATCATCCCGACATCCACGACGCCCCACCGCGCCTTCAGATCTTTGCCAATCTCCGCCATCTTCTTCTCAGCCATAGCTGAATACGCTTCGTACACTAAGTATTCGGTTTGCTTGTCCCCGGAGTGATTGCGCACCACGCCGACAAACGTGGCCACAGCGCCATTTTCATCACGCACCACGTCGGTAAACAAATCGCTGGGTTCAATTGGGTCTTCGGTAATTTTGAACACGTCAGCCCCCACTTACAGGCGGAATAAAGGCTACCTCGTCGCCCGCTTTTAACGCGGTATGGCTTCCCACGTACTCGGCATTGACCGCAATCGACAGCACCTGTTGCACCGCAGCCAGTTGCGGATACGCAGCCACAAGTTCGCGCTGCAAATCCGCGACTCGGTAGCCTTCGGCAATCTCCCACTCACAGCTTTTGTGGCCTACGGCATCGCGGCAGGAAGCAAAAAATAAAACCTTGATTTTCATAGCCAAACGCAAATAACGCCTCATCAGCCTTACGCAACGAGCCACGGCCAAAAAAGGAAATGGGACCCCTCATTGAGGCCCCATTTCACTCACTGATTACTGCTGTTGTCCCGCTGAGAAAACTACCTCAGCAGCACCATCTTGCGCTTAGCTACAAAGTCGCCGGCGCGGAGCAAGTAAAAATACATGCCGCTGGCGACGCTAGCGCCGCTTTCGCTCCGGCCATCCCACACGGCTTGGTACTGACCTGCGGCCAGCGCCTCGCCGTCAACTAACTTGCGCACGACCTGACCCGCGATGTTGTAAATCGTCAAGGAGACGATCGCATCGCTGCTCAGAGCGTAGGGAATGGTGGTTTCCGGATTGAAAGGGTTGGGATAGTTCTGACTCAGCGCGTTAGCCAACGGCAGGGCGGCTAGCGGCTTAGCAGCAGCCCAAGCCGCGCTGAAGTCAATCGCCAAGTCGAGGGCCTTGCCAGCCGCATTCTCCGTGGCAGTACTCGCCGTAATGCTGAGGAAAGACACGACATCGGCGTCAACCTCAATCGACGAATTGCCGTCGGCATCGGTCGTATTGCGCACAAACGTGCTACCATGGGGGGGAATCGTGCCAATACCGAGCACGGACACCCACTCCGTGCTCCGGTTATACACATCCCACAAGATGAGCTGGCCCTCGCCCGGCTCACCCCAGAGGTTGGTAAAATTAACCGAATACGTGATCTCGCCGGGGCTGTCGTCATCAACAACACCCGTGTCGGCCCCAGAAGTCAACGCATTGCCGACCAGCGGCGCGGTAGCCACCAGCACTGGATCCGGCCGGTTGAGGTGCATGCTGCGACTCAACAACTCGGTGTCCAAGTAATCGCGCACGCCAGAGGACGGGCCGAGGGACACGCTGTGGACCACAATATCCGCCTCCATCCCCTCGGTAAAGTTGTCCGAGGTGACGAGGGTGAAGGTGCCCAGATCTTCATCACCATCTACCGCATCGCTGAGAACGACTGCGCCGCCCCGCACCTGATTGCCAGAGACTTCCACGCTCGGTGCCGACAGGATAAACGCAGGGGAACCCGAAAACGTAGTAGCCTCCAGATCAAAGGCATCCGCGGGCGACACTGTCACGATGGCCTCCACTTGCTTCACGCCGGCTAGCCCGGCCGCCGACAGCTTAACTGTGACTTCTTCACCCGGACCCTTAACTAGCTCGTTGTCGGCCTTGTCATCGTCATTCAGGGAAACCTGCGAGACGAACATCAACTGATCGGAGTCTGGCACCGCCCATGTGGCGTTGAAGTTAATCGGCTCAACCACCAAGGTGTCACCGGCCGTATTTTTCGGGGTTGTGCGCGCCCGAACGTCGAGCGAAGTCGCAGCCGCCTTTAAGTTGCCTTCGGCATCAAACTGTACTGCCGCATTGCCATCCTCATCGGTCACATTCCGCAGGCATACGTACACGCCCGAGGGAACCTCGCCGACGCCGAGCAGATAGACCGACCGCGAGCCAGTATTGGTGATGTCCCAAGCAATGGTCTGGCCCTTGGCGGGGAGACCATCATTGGTGTAATTGACCGAGAACTCGATCTCGCCGGGGCTGCCATCCTCGGCCGCCCCTGTGCCGACCGAGGAATAGGCCGGGTTAAAGGAAAGCTCTGAGGTCGCCAACATATTCGGCGGGGGCACGGCCCAGTTAACGATAAACAATCCCTCGGGACTAAGGACATCCCGGTCCACAGACGACGGCCCAAGCGACACGCTGCTCACCACAATCTCGGCTGGGGAATCCCTGCTAAAACTACTCGACATCGTGAGGGTAAAAACACCCAACGCACCATCGCCATCTATCGCCTCGCCGAGAGCGGCCGCACCACTTTTGACCTGCCCATCCCCTAACAATTCTACGCTAAGCGGTTCGCCATCATTAGGGGTAAAAAAAAGGTCTTTAGAGGTAAATGTCGTCGCCGCTAGATCAAAGGCATCCGCGGGCAATACCGTCAGGGTAACTTCAAACTGCTTTACCCCGACCATTCCAGCGGCCGACACTGCCACCTGTACTTGCTCACCAGCACCGGCGGCGGCATGTTCCCCATCCAGCGAAATGACGACGTTCGCGTTATCCCCGGCGACAGCAGCACCACAGAGTGCGAGCAACAGGGCGATGGCAAGAGAAAACGTCTTGCGCACGCTGTTCTGCATAGTTGCTTCTCCTTCTATTTATGAACCTGTTTTACATAGTGAAATGGGACCCCAATTTGAGAGGTTTGAGGTCCCATTTCACTAACTCGCTGTGCAGTGGGTGCTTACTTGAGCAGCAGCATCTTCTTGACTTCGAGGTCTTCACCCGCCTGCAAGCGGTAGAAATACATCCCCGAAGACAAACTGTGACCGCTATCGTTCGTCGCGTCCCACTCCACGACGTAGCGACCCGCATTCTGATGCTCAGCTATCAGCGTCCGAACCGGCTGACCTAGCACGTTATACACCGTCAACTCCACGTCCGCCGCCAGCGGCAACGCATACTTGATCGTCGTCGCCGGGTTGAACGGGTTCGGATAGTTGTTGGCCAACGAGAATACCTCTGGACGCGTCTGCACCTGCACCGGTGCCGGCAGCGCCAAGCGGTTGAAGCCAAACCCGCTGTCATACGTCTGGTTGTCGGTGATCTCGATGACCGTGTTCTCGATCTCCGTCGTCGGACGGAACACCAAGCTCAGCGCCACCTCGCCGTCGGAGACCAAGTCCCCGTGGGCAGCCACCGTCAAAACACCGGCTTGGTCCGCCAGCACCTGCGGCGTGGCAAGCTCGCTGCCACCCAGCGGCTGATCGGTCAGCACCTCGACGAACGCCAGCTTGTCGGCCTCATACTGCACCTGCAAGCCGTAGCCCTTGACCGCGACGAAGTCCGCCAACCGCACATCGAGGACAAAGTCCTCACCCACGTTCGGCATGGCCGTCCGCGCATCCAGATACATCCGCGCATCCGCATTCAGACCCGCCAGCATCGGCACGATCTTACCAGCGGCAGCTATGCTGCGCCCAAAGTTGTCGGCAAAGACGAAGAAGTCGTCGAAGTCGATCGCTTCGCTCGGCGCGAGGTCGAACGCAGGATCAAACCCAGCGTCTTCCGCCGTCAAACCGAAGTTGTCGGCGAAGATGAAGAAGTCGTCGAAACCAATGCGGTTGTCGGCACCGAACAGACCATAGATCGCGCGACCTTCGCTATCCAACACGCTGTTGCGCACGGCCATCGCCGTCTGTTCGATATCGGAACCCGTCTCGTTGTCCAAGTCGTAAGGCCGCACCTGATAGGTGTAATGCACACCATTCAGCGCCGTCTCATCGACAAAGGACGCGACACCAGCATCAACCTGTGCGATCAGGGAGAACTCATCTTCACCCGTAGCGCTGCGATAGATGCTGTAGCCATGGACGCCGACGACAGACTCGACAGCGGCCGGACCAATGGCTCCGACAATGACGCCCTGCAAGAGCTGATCAGAGGGCGAGAGCGTCCACGTCAGGGCGATGCGACCGCCCTCGTCGTTGGGCGCATCCAAGACGCTGAGCGACGGCACGGCCAACGGCGCGATGTCGTCGGTAGCGCCAACCGCCTCTTCCGTCATAGTAACCGCCGAGCTAATCACACTTCCGATTAGATTCAGCTTCGGAGCCACGCCCTGAGCGTAGGCGAGGGCTTCTGGCAGCAGCGAGGCGAACACCGGCCCATCACCGGCCTGCGCCGCTTCCCTGCTAGCCGTCATCGTCTCAGCCATCAACTCATAGGGATTTGCAGCATCGACGAACACGGCCTTAGCAGCACCGTGCGTGGTGCGACCACCGCTCTCGGCGGCAATGCCCCAGCGAGTGGAGACATTGTCGAGCGTAGCGACGATGGCATAACCCACAGTCACTCCCGGCACGGCATCAACCATGGCCCAAGGAATCATTTCATTGCCCAGTACGGGCAGGGCGCGGAAAATGCGATAGCCGTCAATCGAGTCGTGCTGCTCGGACAGGTCCCAAGACAGCATTACGAAACCGCCTTGGTCTCCGAGGCCGTCAGCACCCTTGTAGTCTTCGGCGACCAGATTGTCGGGAGCATCCAACGGAGGAAGGACCACCGACACGGGAACCGGCACCTGACCGGTAGCACCAACGGAGTCCGTAACCGTAAGGATAACTATGGCCAAACCTTCTTCCGTAGGCGTACCCGAAAGCGTCCGCGTGGTACCGTCAAACGACAGACCCGCGGGGAGCCCAGACATGCTATATGTCTTCTCTCCGGTTCCACCCGGGATCTCCGGCAGCGTCAGGTCTACCGGCACGCCAACGGTGAGTTGGAGTGCTCCTTCGCCATCGTCCTGCGCCGGATTAGCTTTGCCGGCACCGCCATTTAACAGGCCGAACAACGCGCCAAGGTCACCAAAGTCCAGCATCGAGTTGACCGTGATGGAGAAGGTCAACGAGACGCTTTCCTCGCCGGCCGTAGCCGTGTAGGTGACTTCCGCGGTACCCTCGGCTTCCGGCGTGCCCGAAAGCGTCCGAGTTTCCGCGTCAAACGACAAGCCAGCAGGCAACTCGGAGACGCTGTAGCTAATGTCACCCGAACCAACCGTTGCTTCTGGTAGTTCCGTATCGGCAATTGCCGTACCAGCCGTGGCTTCGATGGCATCGATCATAGCACCCTCGGCGAACGCCAACGGATCCATCTCCGGAGCCATCATCGCTACGTCGGCGATCGTGATGAGACCTGTGCCGTTCTCCAAACCATCAATCACACCATTCAGCGTGAACGTCTCATTGCCCTCGTCCTCACCATCATAGAGAGTGTTCATAAAGAGCCTTGTCGAACCTGAGACCTCGCCGGCCGGAATAGTGAGAGTCGGCTCGAACACCGCCCGATAATCTACATCACGCGTGGCTTCCGAACTTGGATCAATCGAGAGAGTAACCGTCGCGTTATCGTCCAGCACTTTGCCGTCTAAAGTCGCGGTGACCGTAATCTCGACTGCTACCAAGTTGTCTGGGCCGGGGGCCGTCGGCTCGCTTACCGTGTGCGGATCGGCCGACAGTGAGATGGACGTGCTCGCGGTTTCGTCGTCGGCGATCGTGATATCCGCCGAAGCCGAACTACCGGAAGCCTTCGCATGAACACCAACGACCCTATTGCCGTCCACATGCGGATTGTCGATCGGCGTGATCGTCATCGTCGTGGTCGCTTCGGTCGCGCCAGCCGCAATGGCGACGTTGCCATGCAGCGACGCGGTGAAATCTACGTCGCGGACAGCCTGGACACCTTCGCTGGGAGCACCCAGCGTAAACCGGACCGTCTCCGCAACCGGAGCGGGTCCCGACAAGGTAGCCTTAACCGAGATAGAAGCCGTATCACCGCTTTCGCGGACCGATGACTGACTCACGCTCACACTAGCGACCATAACCGTGGGAGCCGGCTCCTTAGCGATCTCAAAGTTGTAGGTCAGTGCCGCGCTTTCGGCGGGAAGTGCGTCGCCCGTGTCGCCGTCAACCACCGTATAGACGATCTCGGCTTTTCCGGCGGCTTCGGGCATACCCGAAATCGTCCGCGTAGCCGCGTCAAACGATAGGCCAGCGGGCAAGGCGTCCGAAACGGTGTACGTCAACGTGCCATCGCCCATAGCTTCCGGCAATACCTGCTCCAGCGCCGAACCAACCGCACCTTCAATGACCGTGTCCGATGCGGCGATGTCGTCTTCCGTGAAGGAAGGCGTCAGATCTACTGGAGCACCCGGATCCTCCCGCTTGCCCGTATCTTTCAGCGTGATCGTCGCGACCGAAACCGTGATATCATCGCCGATATCGTTCTTGGGCTTGTTTGTGGACTTGATTTTGATCGTTTCGTCCTTGTCCTCAACCCCGTCGTCTATTGGAGTGATGGAAACCGTCGTCGAGCCACTTACCTCGCCGGCGGCAATCGTCACCGAACGAATGATGGCGGTGTAATCCACGTCGCGCGTCGCCGTAGCACCATCACCTAGCCTAGGATCAGCAGTAGGAATCATATTGCCCAAGACCAACGTCAGCTTCGCGTCGTCTTCCAGCACCAAGCCGTTTAAGGTCGCGGTGATCGTAACATCCGTCTCACCCGCGTCCTCTTTTACGCTAGCAGGATCCGCCGACAGCGTTATCTCCGTGCTAGACACGTCGGTATCGACGATCGTGATGGTCTCCGTTTGCGTGGAGTTATCGACTTTAGCTTGCACGTCGATTTCTATAGTACCCGTATTGTCGAAGGGAGTAAGGGTAAGCGTCGCCTCCCCCGTGGTCTCACCGGCGGCAATTGTGAGATCAGTGAATGACGCAGTGTAATGTACGTCGCGGGTACCTCCATCTGAACGTGTAATAGAGAAGGTCACCGCCTCATCGCCCGTCACCTCTCGCGCCAAGGTAACTTTTAGCGCGATGTCCGTCGCCCCAACTTCCTCGCGTATCGAATTAGGAGAAGCGGAGAGGCCCTCATCCTTAGCATCCTCACCTTTGAGCTCCGAGATCTTTTTCTCCGAGATCGTGAGGTGATTGGGAATGATCTCAACCTGTAGATCGTCCTTTGTAGCCGTCGTCCCATCATCCGCCGTCGCATCGAGCGACTCATCCGTTTCGGTGGATGTGGGATCATCGGTCGTATTAACATTGTCGTACCGGAGGTCCGTGCCTAGAGTTGTCCCAATCCCGACCCAGCGTGGACCTTTTTTGGGATCAATCGTAAACGTCGCCTTCCCCGACACCCTATTCTTTGGAATGGTTATAGTGGGCAGGCTCGGTAGATTGTAATCCGTATCGCGTGTCGCTTTAGTAGTAGTCGGAGCAGCAAGGCCATCATCACCTAGCCGAGTATCAGTCCATGCATCCTCACCTCTAATAACCAGAGGAAAAGACAACTTCTTAGCTTTTACGAGCTCGCCTGATAGGGTTGCCGTCACTGTGACCTCAGTAGGACCAGCCTCTTGGCTTATCTCGCTCGGAGAAAACGAAAGTGAGATCCGCTGCGAGGCCTGATCCTTGTCAATCAGCGTAATAGTCGCCCGCCCTGCTGCCGAGACCGTATGGTCAGGACCGGACACGCCGTTGATGATGATGTTAAGATTGTCGTCATCCCCGTCGCTCAGGTCTTGGTCGTCGTCAGTATTATTTCCGATTGCACTTACCGCCTGCACTCCATCTGTAGCAGTATCGCCATCCACCTTGAAATCAAGAGGGGTGAGTGAGATCGTTGTTGACGCCGTGTTCTTATCCTTCGGAACTATGACAGTACCCAACTCTATGCGGTAGCGCTCATTAAGAGCGTTAAAGGCGTCTGCTTCGTCGTCGGTCCCAGGATCCTGAATTCCTAAGATCACGTACGTATCCGCCCCTACATTCGCCTTAGTCGCGTGGTCCGTATCGCTATAATTGGTCGCGGTCACCGTGATTTCGGTTTTACCGGCGTCCTCGCGCACTGAACCCTTATTAACCGTTAGCTTGATATTCTGCGCCTGCGCTTCCCCGGCCCAGCCCAGCACCAAACCAAACGCCAGCAACCAAGGCACGTATGCCAAGCGCCGGATTAACGACTTCGTGTGTATCATTACTCAACCTCCCCAGGGAAAGCGTCCCTGATTAAGAAAGTGGTATAAGAAGAAGATGGATTTGCGTTAAACCCACTTAAACTGCTCGTTTTTGCGTTTCTCATACGCCCCCTTTCGCGGCTTTTTCGTTCATAACGCTGACGCGTTATCCTATACAATAGAGTTAATTATACCGAGAAAAAATAGAAGTGTCAAGAATTAATTGCCCTTTAAATCTCTTAGCCAAAACGCCCTTTATCCTCTGTAAAGACAGTGCCTTTTGCAACGGCGCGGGAGCGCTGGCACCTTTTTACACAAGCCAGTCAACGCGGCGAAGAGTATAATGTAGGGGAGAATAAAGCTGTGTGTCAAGAGGTCCGCCGAGTCGGTTCACCTGCCGTTCACTCCTGCGCCTCATACGATTCAGACGCCTCGGCCACGCGGTCGCCCGCATCCGCCCGCTCCACCCGATACGAAAGCCCCGCCCGAATCGTCTCCAACATCCCATTCATCCGCGCCTGCTCCTGCTCCAACCGCCCCAGCCGCTCGGGCAGCGTCTCCAGCACCCCATTCATCCGCGCCTGTTCCTGCTCCTGCCGACCCAACCGCTCAGCCAGCGTCTCCAGCACCCCATTCATCCGCGCCTGTTCCTGCTCCTGCCGACCCAACCGCTCAGCCAGCGTCTCCAGCACCCCATTCATCCGCGCCTGTTCCTGCTCCTGCCGACCCAGCCGCTCTGAAAGCTGTGCCTGACCCTCCTCTATGCGACCCAACCGCTCAGCCAGCGTCTCCAACACCCCATTCATCCGCGCCTGTTCCTGCTCCTGCCGACCCAGCCGCTCAGCCAGACGCTCCAACTTCGCGTCCTGCTCATCTATCCGCTTATCCAACCGATCTGAAAGCACCCTCATATCGGCGCGAATACCCCGCGTCGTAGCCAGTATTAACCCTGCCAATGCGATGATGGCACCCACCAACGCGATACCGACGCTTACAACAGTCCAATCTATCGCGCCACTATCCATGAAAACGTCCCCCCGGTTCTATCCCAGTCAAACGCCCTTCACTCATCCTCGCAATCGACTCTCTCGTATGATCCAGACGCTGCTCCAAATGATCAACTCGATTCGAAAGCACCTTTATCTCGTGGCTCATCCTATCGAAGCGGAAGTTCCACTTTTCATTCAATAGTAGGATGATGAACACAAGACAAGCGGCTATCAATAGAATACCGACGCCTACAATAAAGTCTATCGTGCCACTATCCATAGCAGACACTCCTTTAAGGCTATCGTCGGCAAATATCACCGACCCTCAACCATTTGTCAACCATCCCGCCGCCGCTGCCGCCACGCCGCCGCCGCCACCCCCACCACCACCACCAACCCCACCAATCCCGCGCCCCGCGCCCACGCCAACACCGGCGAAAAATAGCGCAACTCCACCTCGTGTTCCCCAGCCGACAACGCCACGCCCTTCCACATATAATGTACACGCAACATCTCGGCCTCCTCCCCATCCACCCACACCCCCCAATTCGACTGATAATTCTCCGACACCACCAACACCCGCGCCCCCGCACTCTGCGTCCGCACGCGAATCAACCCCTCCTTTGGATCGTATGCCAGCCGCTCCACCCGATCCCCCGCCCGATCCCCCGCCCCATCGAGCCGCACCGCCGGTGCCTTCTCCAACAAAGCCACACCCTGCGGGTCCACCCGCCCACTCAACAGCCGCGCCAACACGGCCTCGCCGCTATCCAACACCTCGGCTTCCGGCGCAAGGTAAAACCACGGCAACGCCTGTGGATTTTCGTACAAGCGATAACGCGCCCCGTCAAAGCGCAGCGGATACGCCGCCATATCCAGTTCTATAGGCTTGGGCACCGCCAAGTACTTCCCATTGAGCAAATTCAACAGCGATTGAAACCCAGCCGACGGCACACCCGAACGCAGAAACTGCTGTACCAACGGCTCAAACTCCTTCAGCATCCGGTCGTAGCGCCCCACCGTCAGATCGTGAAAACCCGTAATGGACCAAACCCCGTGCAAGTGATACCCCGGCTCCTCCAGCACCCGAAAGCTAGGCAAGGGCAACACGCGAAAAAGCGACTCATCCTTTTGCAAAAACTGCACCGCGCGCGGATTCTCCCGGCGAATATCCGCATAGTGCCCCGGATCCCGATAGTGCAAATAAACCCGATCGACGCGCCACGTATCAAACAGCGTCACCGCGCACAACCCCCCCACCAACACCGTCGCCGAAAGCTGCCCCCCCAGCCGCAGCAAGAGCAACGCCAACCCCGCACCCAACGCCACCACCACGTACCAACCGCCGCGCGCAATCCAATCGTAGCTTGCGGCCAACACCGCCCGCTTCTGCGGCGCGATGTCTCCGTAAAACAAATTTATCCACGCCTCAGTCGTCCCCTGCGGAAAAAGTGCCACCAGCAAAGCCAGCGCGGTGAGGATGCCGCCGACATAGGCCAAGCGGCCCCGCAACAAGGCCCGCTCATCCGCGTCGGCATCCAACACCCGCTGCAACCCCAATCCCGCCATCGCACACCCGGCAAACGCAAACACAAACGAACCCATGCCAATGGCGCGCTGCACATCGGCCCCCGGCAGCAAGTGAAACGCCAGCCAATGCACGGGCGTGTGCTCGCCCAACACATAGGCCAACGCCAGCACAAACACGCCGCCCAACAGCGCCACCTGCGGTCGTCGCCGACTCTCCGGCACCATCAGCAAGGCCAATAGAACGGCGAGCACGCCAAAGTACTCGGAGTTAATTTTAAACGCATTGCGGCCCCAATAGCGCGAGCCACCCTGCACCAGCACATCGTCGTACCCCCCGAACTCCGGCACCACCAGCGACGCCACTTCTTCGGGATGCAGCGACCAACTCCGCGCATACGCGAGCTGTTCCTCCGCCGTCTTGCCCCCCACCTCGTCGCCCGTAGCCCGTTTGGACTCGGCGCGAGTGTACATCATCACCGGAAAAGCCCCCTCGGCCCCCAACGCCAACCCCAGCACCACCGCACCTATAAAATGAATAAAGCGCCGAACGATGGCCCGCTCGCGGCGCAACTGGTACAGTTTGAATAGGAAATAGACGCCGAGACCCAACAGCGCGAAGTACGTCATCGGCGGATGAGAGTAAATACACGCGCCAATCAACACCCCGACCGCCGCCCAATAAATCAGCCGGCGCTGCGTTAGGGCCTTTTCCAACGCCCAGATGATCCACGGGAACAGAGCGATCACCCCCATCTTGGCGTAGTGACCAGCCAACGGAAACGCCAAAAAGGTCGGCGCAGACATAAACGCCACGCCACCCCACAGCGCGGCGCGACCCCCCACGTGGATTTGCCGCAAGTACGCGTACATCCCCAAACCAGCCACAAACATCGTCAGAATGTAGCGCCAGCCAATATACCGCTGAAAGCTCGTAAAAAAGTACAGGACGTAGGCCGGAAAGTACTGAGGGCGAATCGCCTCGGACTGGGGAAAGCCGCCCATCTTGGGATCCCACATCGGCTGGTCCACAGTCTGCACCTTATCCCAGAAGCTCAGGTCCGCGCCCTTGTGGTAGTCCGTCCCCACATCCATGCCAAAGACAATCTTGTCCGACAAGGGGAACTCGTAGAAGTACAACAGGCTCAAGGCGAGAAAAAAGACCAGCGGAAAAAATCGGTGATTCCACAGGGGCGGCCTAGCGGCCTTTGCCGGGGCTTGGGTTTTAGTGCGTTTGTTTTTGTTGACCATGCAATCCTTCCAAGTGCGTCCTATTCCATTTCCTCAACCGCCCGCAAATACACCCCCTCCAAATCCTCAGCCAACCGATCCCAACTAAACCGCCCGGCCCACGCCCGGCCCGCCGATCCCAACGCCCGCCGCCTTACATCGTCAGCAATCAGCGCCCTCATCCCAGCCGCCAAAGCCCCCACATCGTCGGGCGGTACCAACACCCCAGTCTCGTCGTGGCGCACGGCATCCCGCAGGCCGTCAATGTCCGTACCCAACACCGCTTTTCCAACAGCCGCAGCTTCCACCGCCACCATGCACCAACCCTCGTAGCGCGACGGGACGCAAACCACGAGCGCACGGCGCAAAAGCTCGCCTTGCCGTTCCTCTCCTACATTCCCGATAACCTCCACCCGGCCCTCCAATCCCGCCCTCCGCGCCAAGTCGCGTACTTTAGCGAGTTGCTGCGGAGTGCCACGCCCAGCCAACTTGAGACGGATCTCCGGGTACTCAGCGGCAATCTCGGCAAACGCGGCGATCAACAGATCAATCCCCTTGGTGTGAATATCCATCCGCCCAAAGTAGAGCAAGTACGGCGCTTCCTCAGACGCCAGCGCGAAAAAGCGCCGATCGACACCACTGTACACCAGATCAACCTCCGCATCGCGGGCGTGTCGCTGAATGTGCGCTTGCACGCTAGGAGCAATCGTCAAAATCCGGCCATAAGCCCGCAGGGCGCGCCGCTCGCACAGCCACGCCACGCCACCCACCAGCGGATGCTTGGCAAGGGCGTGCCATCCCATGAAGTGATAAAACAAAAGCAGACCCTGCCGCCGCAGCACAGCCGGAACGCGCAAGGGCGCGAACGCCGAAAACTCGTTGATCCACAAATCCCACTCTAGCCGCTGCAACTGAGCTACGGCCGCACGGCAATACCCCAGACGGCTCAGAGTATAGCTGCGGGCCGAGCCAACGCGCAAAAGGCGCAGGCCGTGTCGTTCGGTTTCTAACTCGGCTCCGGGAAACAGGCCACTGACGATGGTGATCTCGTGGCGGCTGGCCAAGCGGCGGTACAGTTCCAGCGCCCGCACCGCGCCGCCGCCGCCCAGCCACGGATTGGCGATGTCGTCGTACATCAGATGGCAGATTTTCATGGGCGAGGGCCGCGCTTCAGAGCACGCCCTTGGTCGAAGGAATGCCCTGGACCCGCTCGCTTTGCTGCGCGGCCATGAGCAGGGCGCGAGCGAATGCCTTGAAGAGTGCTTCAATGCCGTGGTGGGCATTGTGGCCGCGCACGAGGTCGAGATGCAGATTCATCCGGCCTTGATCGACCACCGCGTAGAAGAACTCGCGCACCAAAGACACATCCAGCGCGCCGACCCGCTCTTCGCTAAAAGCGGCAGCAAAGACCAAATAGGCCCGACCCGACAAATCCACCACCGCCCGCGCCAGCGCCTCGTCCATGGGCACATAGCTGTGGCCGTAGCGCTGGATACCGGCCTTGTCTCCGAGGGCTTGAGCAATGGCTTGGCCGAGGCAGATGCCCACATCTTCTACCGTGTGATGAGCATCCACGTGCAAATCGCCACGGCATTGTACCTCTAAGTCGAACAGACCGTGCCGAGCAAAAGCGTGCAGCATGTGATCGAAGAAGCCGAGGCCGGTGTCGGCGCGGCACTGGCCGCTGCCGTCGAGGCACAACCGCAACTCGATCTCGGTCTCAGTCGTCCGACGCACAATCTGCGCCGTGCGTTGATCTGCGCTCATGGTGTGGCCCCCTGCTGGCGGATGCGGACGGCTTGCGCGTGGGCTTCCAAGCCCTCGGCTTGCGCCATGCGGACAATGTGCTCGGCCGCGTGGGCCAAGCGCTCGGGGGTGTAGGCGATGATGCTCGTCGTCTTGACGAAATCGGCCACGCCCAGCGACGAGGCGTAGCGGGCCGCGCCTTGCGTCGGCAGTACGTGGTTGGTGCCAGCGAAGTAATCGCCGACCGGCTCGGTGGCCGCCGCGCCGAGGAACAGCGCACCGCAATGGCGAATGGAATCGACCCAGCGCCACGGGTCGGCCACCTGCAATTCGGCGTGTTCCGGCGCCAAGCGGTTGAGCAACTCGATCCCCACTTTGAGGCTAGGCACCACGACAATCGCGCCGTATTCTGCTAAAGCACTATCAATAATTGAATAGCGCGGAAGGGCCGCTCGTTGCGCTTCGAGCTCCTCCTGCACGCGGTGCGCCAAGGCCGCGCAATCCGTGATGCACACGCACGCCACTCCCCAGCCGTGCTCAGCCTGTGAAAGCAAATCTGCGGCCACCAAGCGCGGGTCGGCTCCCGCGTCGGCGAGCACCACAATTTCCGACGGGCCGGGCAACAGCGCGATGCCTACTGTACCGAAGACCTGCCGCTGCGCAGCCACCGTGTAGGGGGAACCCGGGCCGACGATTTTGTGTACCGGCGGAATGCTCTCCGTGCCATACGCCAGCGCACCCACGGCCTGCGCCCCACCCACGGCGTACACCTCGTCAATGCCCAACAAGCGCGCAGCAGCCGCAATCACGGGAGCCGGGTGGCCAGCCGCTACTGGCGGCGTGACCACGCAGAGCTGGTCAACGCCAGCCACCTGCGCGGGTACGGCTGTCATCAGCAAGCTCGAAAACAGCGGCACCTCACCAGCCGGCACGCACAAACCCACCCGCTCAATGGGCGTAATTTTCTTGCCCAGCATCACCCCGTCGCCGTCTTCGACAAACCAAGAGTTGAGCTTTTGCCGCTCGTGGAAGGCGCGGATATTGGCTACTGCCGCCGCCATAGAAGCGCGCAGGTTCGGGTCGAGCGCAGCCTCGGCCTCGGCGAGCACAGATGCCGATACCCGCACCTGCTTAGGGCACACCTCCACGCCATCGAAGCGCTGGGTCAGCGCGCACAGTGCGACATCGCCTTCTTTCCGCACCTGCCGCAGAATGTCCCGCACCGCGTCCTCGACTCCGGGGTCTAATTCGGGACGGCGAGCCAGCAGGGCCGCGAGCGGGGCGGCGAGCGGTTCGGAAGGGTACTCCACAATTTCGAGCATCAATACACGACCTTGTTGAGCGGATATTCGATGATGCCTTCGGCCCCCAGTCGCTTGAGCGGGGGGATCAACTCGCGCACCACGCGCTCGTCAGCGACGATTTCCAGCGCCACCCATTCGTCGTCCATCTGGCTGGAGACCGTGGGCGTGTGCAGGGCTGGCAGCCGGGCGATGACGCGGTCGAGCTGGGCGCGCGGCACGTTCATCTTGAGGCCGACCTTGTGCTCGGCTTCGAGCGCACCCTTGAGCAGCATCAACAAGTTCTCGGCCTTCTCCCGCTTCCAGCCATCGGCCCACGCGGCCTTGTTGGCGATCAAGCGCGGCGTCGATTCGCAGACTGTATCGACGATGCGCAGCCGGTTGGCCTTGAGCGATGTGCCCGTCTCGGTCGCCTCGACGATGGCATCCACTAGCCCGGGAATACCGGCCTTGACCTCGGTTGTGCCCCACGAAAACTCCACCTCGGCCTCCACCCCGCGGTCCTGCAAAAAACGGCGCGTCACGCCTACTAGCTCGCTGGCGATGCGGTGGCCGGCGAGGTCATCGACGCATTGGATGGGAGAATCCTCGGGCACGGCAATGACCCAGCGCAAGGGCCGCGCCGTGCTCTTGCTGTAGGTCAGCTCGCCGACTTCGACGACCTCGGCCTCGCTTTCGAGAATCCAGTCTCGGCCCGTCAGGCCCACATCGACGACGCCCCGCGCCACGTACTGGGCGATTTCCTGCGCTCGAAACATCAGGCCCGCAAGCTGGGGATCGTCGATGTCGGGCACGTACGAGCGCGGCGCGAGCCGCACGCGATAGCCAGCGCGGACAAACAGGTCAAACGTGGACTCCTGCAAGCTCCCAGACGGGAAGCCGATCTTCAATTCTTTCATTTCTCTCCTAACTCGGTTTGTCTCATCGCTTCTGCTACTTCGGGGCTTAGCTTGTACAGGGCTAGCCTCGCCGCGGTTTGGTCTTCTTCCGTGCCCTCGCGCATTAGCTGCTGCAAGTGCGGCACGGCCCGAGCATCACCCACCTCGGCAAGGGCGTGCATGGCCTTGCTGCGGATGCTCTGCAACTCGTCGGCGTCGAGCGCGACCAGCAGGGCCTCGTAGATGGCGTTGCGGGCGGGCCGACGGAGCGCGGCGCTGCCGATCTGGCCGAGGGCCTGCACCGCGACATAGCGCACCTCGTTTGAGGGGTCCACTGACATGCGAATGACTTCTTCCACTGCGTCGCGGTACCCGTAAGCACGCAGGCTCTGCAAGGCGGCGACCCGCCACTTGGGCTTGGAGGCACGCAAGGCGCGGCGCACCACGCGGAAAGCCGAGTCGCTCAAAGCCGGCTCAGCTTCGTACGAATGGCACGGCCCGAGCGCACCGAGCACGTATTGGCGCACTTCCACCGTGGGATCGCGCGCATACTTGAGTAGCGGGGCGAGCGCGGCCGGCGCACCGATCTGACCCAACGCCCACGCTGCGGTCGCCGCCACCCGCGGCGACTTGTCTTTTAGAGCCGCGACCAACGTCGGCACGGAGCGCTCGTCCTTAAAGCGGCCCAACAGTTGTATTACCTCAAACCGCACGCGGATGTACCCGGAGTCGGCCTCCTCAATCAGCAGGGGAACGACCTCGTCGGCGTCGAAGCGGATGAGCTGGTTGGCGGCTTTGACGCGCTCGGCTTTTTGCCGGCTTTTGAATTGCTGAATATACTCTTCCGGCGCAGCCCCCCCACACGCGATGCCCAAGCCCGCGCCCACTAGCAAGGCCCCAAGGACGAGTCGCGCACTGCCACATTTTTGCTTGTCGAACAAAGTGCCTGCCATACCGCGTTTTCTATCGATGAGGTGGATATTTGTGGAAACGTCTAAGGAGCTTGCGGAGGCTGATTTTTATTTAATACGTATGGTAAAGATAAGGGCCGTCTATAACCTCGTCCACTGCACCCACTTGCCGTTTTTGACAACTCGCCTAGGGACTTTTATACTTTTCCAACCCCTATTCCACAGGAGGTTCCCCGTGAACTTGGAACTCATTTACTGCTCTGCTTGAGGCTACGAAACCAGAGCCGCCAGTTTGGCGGAACAGCTACTCGTCGCCTACAAGACAGACATCGTTGCCTTCTCGTTGGTGCCCTCAGATCGAGGGCGGTTCGAAGTCAGCCTCAATGGCGAACTGATCTTTTCCAAGCTGCAAGAAGGCCGCTTTCCCGACGACGGCGAAGTCAAGGCTCGACTCGACGCCCACCGCTAAGCCCACCCACGCCTTTTACCATTTTGTATAGGAGGATCCGCTTTGCAGTACTGCCGCTTGCTCAGTCTCGCTCTCGCGCTTTTGAGCGCACCTGCTCTCGCCCAGTCGCCCGAAGCCCTCAACTACTTCCGCACGGGATACGACTTGGTCAAAAAGGGCAACTACCGCAACGCCGCCATCGAGCTAGAAAAGTCCGTGGCGGCCGATTCCTCCTACGGAAACGCCCATTATGTCCTCGGCATTTCCTACAAGGCCCTCAATGAGTACGACAAAGCCATCGCCAGTTTTACCGCAGCCCATGCTCTCGGCACCAAGCCGGAGCAGGCCGCTAAGGCCCTGAGCCAGCTCTATCAAAAGGCCGCCCTCAACAGCTTTCGCCAAAAGAAATACCGCGAGGTTATCGACTATTTTACCAAAGCGCGCGACTACGGCCCGCAAAGTGCCCAATCTCTCTACGTCATGGGTCTCGCCCACAGTGGCCTGCACGAGAAAGACAAGGCCAAAGTGGCCTTTGCCGAGTCCATCGCGGCCGATCCCACCGACGCCAGACCCTACAACGCCCTCGGCGACATCCAGCGCCTCAACCGCGACTACGGCAAATCCGTCGTCACCTACCAGCGTTCCATAGAAGCCGACCCCACGTACATGGAATCGTACGGCGATTTAGCGCGGGTGAAGTTCAATACCGAAGATACAGAGAGCGTCGTGCCACTTTTGCAAAAGGCCCTAAAGATCGACGACACGTACGCCGAAGGGCATCGCTTGCTCGGCATTGCGCTCAACCAGCTCGGCCGTTTCCACGAGGCCATTGCCCCGCTAAACAAGGCAGCCGATCTAGACGATGGCTACTGCGAGACGCATTACCGGCTCAGCGAGGCTCACTACGGCATGGGCAACTTCCGCCAAGCCATTGAGCACGGCCGGCGCGCCACGAGTTGCCAAGACGACTACCCAGCCGCTGAAGCACTGTTGGGCGACGCGCATTTTCAGCTCGGCCAACGGCAGGAAGCGCGGCGCTGGTACAATCAAGCGATCAAAGATAGCCGTTTCAAAGACTACGCAGCGAGCAAACTGGCAGAGATCAACGAGCAGCCCCAATAGCCGCAATGGCGCTGCTTCTGGCCTCGAACAACGCCGGTAAGCTGCGCGAAGTCCGCGCCCTACTCGGCGACATCAGGGTCATCGCGCCAGCCGCGTTGGGCCTTGAACTCGACGTCGAGGAAAGCGGCCATACCTTTGCCGCCAATGCCCAGCTCAAGGCCCGCGCCTATGCCGCAGCCAGCAGACACATCGCCCTCGCCGACGACTCTGGGCTCGAGGTCGATGCCCTCGGCGGCGCACCCGGGATCTACTCGGCTCGCTACGGCGGCCCCGCCCTCGACGACGCCGGCCGCTGCCAGCTCTTACTCACCGAGCTTGCGCCCTATCCCGAGCCAGCACAGCGCCGTGCCCGGTTCCGCTGCGTCCTCTGCGCCGTAAGTCCCGATGGCCGCCAGTGCCAAACCGAAGGCACGTGTGAAGGGCTGATCGCCCCGGCCCCAGTCGGCACCAACGGCTTTGGTTACGATCCGGTCTTTTTGGTCCCAGCCTACGGCAAAACCATGGCCCAGCTCTACCCGCAGGTAAAAAACCGCCTCAGTCACCGCGCCGAGGCGCTGGCAGCCATGCGCCCGCTGCTGGCCAGCACCTTTCCCGAGCTAGCCCTCGCCCGCTAATGTTTGGTCCGTTTTCCCAATACGTCCGTCCCTATCGGGGGCACATCCTGCTCGGTGCGCTCTGCATTGGGCTGGGGCAGGCGGCGACCGTGCGCATCCCGCTGTTGGTGGGCGATGCCGTCGATGCGGTCTTCGAGCCGGATACGGCCTCCGGGGAAGTCGCGACCTATGTCTTCTACATTCTCGCCTACGCCCTAGGCGTGGCTCTGTGCGGCTACGCCATGCGGATATTCTTAGGCCGTGCCGCCAATCGCATCGAATACGACATCCGCGTCGCGTATTTTGCCCACCTACTCAAGCTGCCGCTGTCGTACTACCAGCAACGCCGCACCGGCGACCTCATGGCGCGGGCGACCAACGATCTGCACTCTGTGCATCTTTTTTGGGTCTATGGCATTCGCGGCATCGTCGATACCGCCTTGGGTCTGACCTTCACCCTCGCCTGTATGTGCTTGCTCGACTGGAAGCTGGCTCTACTGGTGCTGGTGCCCATGCCGCTTTTTAGCGTTGTGATGATCCGCATCGCCGCGGTCATCAACACCCGCTACAAGGCCATCCAAGATTACTTCGGTCGCATCAGCACCTTCATCCAAGAAAACCTCTCCGGCATCCGCGTGGTCAAGGCATACACCCAAGAGCCCGCGCAAAACGCCGCATTCGACCAGCTCAACTTGGCGTACCTCGAAAAAAACCGCGCCTACATCCTCACCCGCGCCAACTACCGACCGCTGTCCTACGTCATCGCCTCGCTCTGCTTGGGGCTAAATTTGTGGCTGGGCGGGCGCGCGGTCATCGACGGCGAACTCAGCTTGGGGGCCTTCGTGGCCTTCAACGCCTACCTGACCCAGCTCATCCGCCCGATCATGTACATCGGCTGGGTCATCGACCGCGCCCAGCGCGCCCTCGTGTCCATGCAGCGCATCAACGAAATCCTCGCCGTCGAGCCCGAGATCCAAGACCGCGCCTTGCCTCCGGCAACCCCGCGCCCAATCGCCGGGCACATCGCCTTTCGCAAGCTCAGCTTCTCCTACGGCGAAGAGCAAGTTCTGCATCAGATTGATCTCGAAATTCCCCAGGGCACGACCCTCGGCATCATCGGCCGAGTCGGCTCGGGCAAGACCACCTTGGCGCGCCTCGTACCGCGCTTGATCCAAGCCGAGCCAAGCCAACTCCTCATCGACGGGGTGCCAATTGAGGAATGGCCCCTAGCGACTTTGCGCGACGCCATCGGCTACGTCCCGCAAAATCCCTTTTTGTTTTCCAATACTCTCAGTGCCAACCTCGCCTACGGCGTGGACGCGGCTGAGGAGGCCCAGATCCACGCGGTGGCCGAAGAGGCCCAACTCAAAAAGGACATCGACCAATTCGACGAGGGCTTCGACACCCTCATCGGCGAGCGCGGAGTCACCCTGTCCGGCGGCCAGAAGCAGCGCGCGACCTTGGCCCGCGCACTCATTCGCCGCCCGCAGATCCTCATCCTCGACGATGCGCTCTCCGCGGTAGATACCCACACCGAAGAAGCGATCCTCGATCATTTGCACGCCCTCATGCAGGGCCGCACCACCCTCATCATCGCCCACCGCATCTCGACTTTGCGCCACGCCGACCACATCGCCGTGCTCGAAGACGGTCGCATAGCCGAACTGGGCACCCACGCCGAGCTGGTCAACAGCGGCGGCTTCTACGCCGAGTTGTACCAGCACCAGCAGCTTAGCGCCGAGTTGGAAACGCTGTGAGTACCGAACTCAACAAAGAAGAAGAAATCCAACAACGCGCCTTCAATTTGGGGCTGACGCTGCAACTGTTGGGGTATCTCAAGCCCCACCGCGGGCGCGTGATCGTCGCCTTTGGCACCATTGTCCTCGCCGCAGGCTTCGGCCAGATCGGTCCCTATATCACGCAGGTAGCGGTTGACGACTATATCGCCGTCGGCGACTGGGAGGGGCTGCGGTGGATGATCGCGGCCTTTTTTGGCAGCGTCGCCGTGCAGTACGGCGCTCAATACGCCCAGACCTTGGTCACCGGCATGATCGGTCAGCGCGTCATGTACGACATGCGCCGCGACCTGTTTGCCCACCTGCAAAAGCTGCCGCTGCGCTACTTTGACCGCACGCCGCTGGGCCGAATTATGACCCGCGCCACCAACGACATCGACGCCCTCAACGAGTTTTTCAGCGAGGGCGTCGTCTCGGTCTTTATGGATTTTTTCACTTTGCTGGCCATCGTCGGTTTCATGGCCTATATCGACTTTGAGCTGGCCCTGATCTGCTGCACAGTGGTCCCGGTGCTCGCCATCTCGACCTTCTACCTGCAGGGCCTCGCCATGCACGCCTATCGCGAGTTGCGCACGCGCTTGGCGCGGCTCAACGCCTATTTGCAGGAGAACATCACTGGCCTAGAAGTGGTGCAGCTTTTCAACCGCCAGCAGCGCAATTTGCGCGACTTCGACGCCGAGCACCTGCCCTATCGCCGCGCCGAAGACCGCGAAATCCACTGCTTTGCCATCTTCTTCCCCTTTACCGAATTACTCGGCACGGTCGGCATGGCACTGGTGCTGTGGTACGGGGCTTCGGACGTGATTGACGACCGCATCGAGCTGGGGGTGCTGGTCGCCTTTCTCCAGTACATCCGCCGCTTCTTCCGCCCGATCATGGACATCGCCGACCGCTATGCCCTGCTGCAGAGCGCCATGGCCGCGTCCGAGCGCATCTTTGAGATGCTGGCCGTCCCCAGCGAACCCACCGGCGGACCGCGGCGCAAGCTGCCCGCGGCCAGCCGCGGCGGCGCGATTGAGTTCCGCAACGTGTTCTTCAAGTACGATCCAGCGGCCGAAGACTGGATTCTCAAGGATGTCTCGTTTGAACTACGAGCCGGGCAGAGTATGGCGATAGTCGGGGCTACCGGCTCGGGCAAGACCACCATCGTCAGCCTCCTCTGCCGCTTCTACGACATCCAGCGCGGGGAAATCCTCGTCGATGGCCGCGATGTGCGCCAGTGGCACGCGGCCGAATTGCGCCGCCGCATCAGCATCGTCCAGCAGGAGGTCTTCCTTTTTTCAGGGAATGTCAGTGGCAATATCCGCCTCGGCGACGACGCCATCGACGACGCCCAAGTCGAGCGCGCAGCCCGCTACGTCAACGCCGAGCCCTTTATCGAACGCCTCCCCCAAGGTTACACCCACGCCGTGGCCGAAGGCGGCTCGACCCTGTCGGCCGGCCAGCGCCAGTTGTTGGCCTTTGCCCGCGCCCTAGCCTTCGACCCGGAAATCCTCGTCCTCGACGAGGCCACCTCCAGCATCGACACCGAGACCGAATTGCTCATCCAAGACGCCATCGCCAAGCTGATGAGTGAGCGCACCTCCATCGTCATCGCCCACCGCCTCTCCACCATCCGCAGCGCCGACCAGATCTTGGTGATGCACCGCGGCGAGGTGCGCGAGCGAGGCCGCCATGAAGAACTATTGCTCCAAGACGGCATCTACGCGCGCCTCTACCGCCTCAACTACGGCCGCTCTTAGGCTGCCTCTTCCTCTTCCTGTGGGGCCTTCTTTTCGAACCGCGCCGTCACCCCATTCACGGCCTTTACCACCTGATCACGCGTCTCTTCAGCTTGGTCCTTGATCAAGCGCCGAGTATCCTCGCCCTTTTTCGGGGCCAGCAAAACGCCTATGGCCGCACCGACCGCGACGCCGGCCACAAAACCAGCCAAGAGACACGTCATGCCGTCGGTCGAATGGTTGTTCCTGGGGTAAATTTTTTCGTAGAACATAGCAAAGCTCCTTTAGCTTATGGGTGTGATTGCTATCTATCAAAGAAAATAAAGTGTGTTGAATAAAACCAATGCAATTTTTATACTCTAAGGCTAAATCCTTCCTTCTTCCGCCCCCCAACGCTGAGAGGACTTCCATGGCCCAAGTCCTGAGCACCCCTTCCCACAGCCTCAAAGAATTTCGCATTCTGCCCGGACACACGCCAACCGACGGCAACGCGCCCAACGCGTCGCTCAAAACCCGGCTCTGCCGCAAAGGGGACGACTTCCTCTATCTGCACGTTCCCTTCCTCAGTGCCGCTATGCAGGCCGTGACCGGCGGCGAAATGGCCATTGCCTTGGCCCAGCTAGGCGGCATCGGCATCCTGCCCGTCAGCCAGCCCACTGACGAGCAATGCGCCAAGGTCGGCCAAGTCAAGCGCTTCAAGGCCGGTTTTCAGACCGATATTCTCACCTTGTCCCCCGAGCAGCCCATCGCCGAAGTAGTAGAGATCATCCACCGCACCGGCTACACGACCTTCCCGGTCACCACCAGCGGCCAGTTCCACGACCAGCTCCTCGGCATCCTCACCGACAAGGACTTCGACGAGCGCCGCGACCTCGACTGCCAGGTCGCCTCCCGCATGAAAACCGACGTGCAGGCCGGCCGCGAAATAAGCGACCTCAAGGCCGCCAACGAGCTGATGATCCGCTACGGTCGCGGCTTCCTGCCCATTCTATCCAAAGGGGGCGTCCTACAAGCAGTGGTCTTCAAAAAAGACCTCGACAAGCACCTGCGGCACCCCAACGAATCCATCGACGAAAAGAAGCGCCTGCTCGTCGGTGCGGCCGTTTCCACCCACCCGGAGGACCGCGAGCGCGCCGAAGCCCTCATCGCGCAAGAAGTAGATGTACTCATCATCGACGCCTCCGACGGCCACACCGAATACCAGCGGCAAATGATCCAATTCCTCAAGGAGCGCACCGACGCCCCGGTCATCGGCGGCAACGTCGTCACGGCCGAGGGGTTTCGCTTCTTGGCCGAGGCCGGTGCCGACGCCGTCAAAGTCGGCATGGGGATTGCCTCGGGCTGCATTACGCAGGAAGTCAAGGCCACCGGCCGCGGCCAGGGCACGGCCTTGATGGAAATCAACGCGGCGCGCAACCAGTGGCAGCAGGATTGCAACGCCTACTTGCCCATCATCGCCGACGGCGGCATCTCAGGCCCGGCCGAGATCGCCGTGGCCGTGGCCTTGGGTGCCAATGCCGTGATGATGGGGAGCTTCTTCGCCGGCTACACCGAAAGCCAAGGCAACCTCGTGCGCACCGCGGCCGGCGATGTTGTCAAAGAGTACTGGATGGAAGGTTCGCTGCGCGCCCACAACATGCGGCGCTACGCCCAGACGCAAGAGAACTTCTTCGAGGAGGGCATCTCCGGCTACGTGCCCCACATCGGCTCGATTCACGACAAATTGCCGATCCGCATCCAGATGCTGCGCGCCACCTTGGCCACGGCCGGTTGCCGCACCATCGACGAGCTGCACGAAAAGGCCGTGCTCGAAATGCAGTCGCCCACGGCGCTGATGGACAGCCAGATCCACGACATCGTCCCCACCCAAACCGACCAACAGGTACTCTAAGGCTATGCGCGTACTCATTACCAACGCCGCCACCTCGCTCGGCCAAGCCCTAGCCGACAGCCTCGGCGACGCACACCAAGTGAGCTTGACCGACCCCGAGCCTAGATTCGGGATTCAGAGCGATCTAGGGCACGGCCCAGAGACTGATGCGCTCGTCAAAGACATCGACATCGTCGTCCACCTCGCCTACGCGCCGCGGGCGGGCGACGGCGAGATCACTTGGCTAGACCGCAACACGCGCGGCACGTACAATCTGCTCTGGGCCGCGGCCGCCGCAGAGGTCGAACACGTCATCCTCTTGAGCACCCTCGACCTTTTCGCCCCGTACGAAGAAGACCTCACCGTTGACGAGACCTGGAAGCCGCTGCCCTCCTGCGCCCCAGCCGTTCTCGGTGCGCACCTAGCCGAGTTTACGGCCCGCGAATTTGCCCACAGCCACGAACTCCGCATCACCATTGCCCGCCTCGGCCACCTCGTTCGCGCCGAAGAAGTCGCCGACCAAGCCTACGATCCCATGTGGCTCGACGAGCGCGACGCCGCCCAAGCCGTGGGCCAACTTGTGCAAAAGGGACCCGCCGGCCAGTACCGCGCCATCCACATCCAGTCCGCTGGGGCACGCGCTCGCTTCTCCGTCGAGCGCGCCCAGAGCCATCTATCGTTTGATCCCCAATACAACTTTGAGGCCAGTCCATGAAAGTTTTGCTGCTAGGCGGCAACGGTTTTCTCGGTCCACACGTGGTCGCACAGCTCCAAGACACCTACGAGCTACGCATCACCGACCTCATGCCCATCGACAGCCCGCACGAGACCATGCAGGTAGATGTCTCCGACCTCGATCAAGTGCGCCGCGCCACCGAGGGCACCGATGTCACCATCAACTGCTCGGTGTTGCGCCCCGACCGCAAGATCGCCTTTGACGTCAATACCACCGGCACGTACAACGGCATCCTCGCCGCGGTCGAAAACGGCCACTCTCGCTTCGTCAACACCGGGCCCCACTTCACTCAAGCCGGCCCCTCGTACGAGCACTACGACTTCGACATCAACGAAGAAGTCCCCCTTCATTCGGGCGTTGGCCTCTACGCGCACACCAAATCGCTCGGTCAAGAGATTTGCCGCGTATTCGCCGCCAACCACCCCATCCACGTACTCACCACCCTCTTTTTGAGCTTTCGCGACGCCGAGCCGTCAGCCGAGCAGCTCGGCCGCGGCACCAATCCCTTTTCCGTCACCTTTCCCGACGCCGCTCGCGCCCTGCAAAAGTGCCTAGCGGTAGATTTGGCGTCCCTGCCTTCGCGCTGCGAAATCTTCCACATCACCACGGACACACCCCACGGCCGCTACAGCAACGCCAAGGCCCGACGCCTGCTCGGCTGGACACCACAAGACCTGCTCGAAGGCTACTGGCGCAAGCCGCAAGGCTAGCCATGCCCACGGCCTCCGCACAGATATTCGACGGCCTAGACCATCCGCTCCGCTGCGAAAACCTTCCTCTACCCGACTCACTCGCGCCGGGTGAAGTACTCGTCGAGATCGACCTAGCCACGATCTGCGGCTCCGACCTCCACACGCTGTCCGGCCTGCGCACGGAGCCTGTGCCCCTGATCCTCGGCCACGAGGCCGTCGGCCGCGTCGTCGCCTCGCAGCGTCCTACCTCGGCACTAGGCGATCGCGTAAGCTGGAGCATCGCCGACAGTTGCGGCACCTGTCTGGCCTGCACCGAACATCGCCTGCCGGAAAAATGTGCCGCGCTCTTTAAGTATGGCCACGCCACGACCACCGACGGCAGCGGCCTCAACGGCTGTTACGCCACGCATCTGCTCATTAGACCCGGCACCCACATCGCCAAAGTAGCAGACCGCTTGCCCGACTCCGCGGTCGCCCCGGCCAACTGCGCCTTGGCCACTGCGGTCAACGCCATCGCAGTGCTACCCACCCCCTGCCACCGGGTTCTGGTCCAAGGAGCCGGTCTGCTCGGCCTCTATACCTGCGCCCTGCTCGCCGAGCGCGGCATCGAGCAAATCTACTGTACCGACATCGACGCCGACCGCCTAGCGCTGTCCAGCGAATTCGGCGCAATACCCGTGACCGATCCACCACCGGAAGGACTCGACGCCGTTTTTGAAGTCGCCGGCAACGCAGACTTGATTCCTTCGGGAGTCGCGGCCCTGCGCCCGGGCGGCAACTACGTCTTCGTCGGCATGGTCCACCCCAACACCCGGCTAGCGCTGACCGGCGAGCAGGTCATCCGCAAATGCCTGACGATCCGCGGCGTCCACAACTACAGCCCGCACCATCTCGACGAGGCGCTCGCCTTTCTCGCCCGCACCGCCGACCGCTACCCGTACTCGTCGCTGGTCAGCAAACCCTTTGCCCTCGCCGAACTAGCGCAAGCCATCGCCTTGGCCGAAACCCGCCAGCACATCCGCGTCGCCGTTGACCCCAAGTTATGATCCAAGTCAATGACCGGGGCTATCGCCCGCGCAAAAAAGCCATCGTCGGCATCTGCCTCGACGGCTGCTCTCAGGCCTATCTCGACGAAGCTGCCGCTCAGATGCCCAATCTCCGTGCGATCATCGAGCGCGGCGACCACGGCCAAGTAAACACCGCGATCCCCTCCTTCACCAACCCCAACAACGTCGCCATCATCACCGGGGCACCGCCGGCCATAAACGGCATCCCCGGCAACTTCTACTACGACTTAGACGCGGAGGAGGAAGTGATGATGAACGACCCCCGCTTCCTGCGCGCCCCGACGATCCTCGCCGCCTTCCATCAAGCTGGCCAACAAGTCGCTGCCATCACCACCAAAGACAAGCTACGCCTGCTGTTGGCGCACGGCTGGCAAGGCATCAATTTCTCCGTCGAAAAAGCGCACGAAGCCGAACTGGCCACCCACGGCATCGCCGACGTCCTCGGCCTAGTCGGCCGAAAAAACCCCGGCATCTACGATCCCGAAGCCAGCGTGTACTGCATCGAGGCTGGCGCGCGTCTCCTCGAATGCTACGACCTCGACCTGCTCTACCTTTCGACCACCGATTTCGTCCAGCACAAGTGGGCACCCGGCGAGCAGGAAGCCAACGCCTTCTACGCTCGCCTCGACCGCTTTATCGGCGCGCTCGACGCCCAAGACATTATCTTGGGCATTACCGCCGACCACGGCATGAACGCCAAAACCAACGCCGACGGTGCCCCCAAGGTGCAGTTTATCGAGACCCAACTCGTCGCCGCCGGCATCGCCGAAGCGAGGGTCATCCTGCCCATCACCGACCCCTATGTCGTCCACCACGGCGCGCTGGGCTCCTATGCCACCGTCTATCTCGACGACGCGCACATCGCCCGCGCCACCCCCATCCTCCGCGCCATTCCCGGCGTCGAACAGGTGCTCAGCCGCGCACAAGCGGCCGCCACCTATCAACTCCCTCCCGACCGCATCGGCGAACTGGTCGTCCTCGCCGACCAAGATACCGTCCTCGGCCGCACCCCGGACTGGCACGAACTCGCCGACGTCGCCAAGGGCCTGCGCTCGCACGGCGGTCTGCACGAAGGCGTGGTGCCCATGATCTGCAATAGGCCGCTAACCGACCAATACGCCGAGCGATTGGCCTCGGGCCAAGCGCGCAACTGGGATCTTTTTGACTTTCTTTGCAATGGAGTCCTAGCCTGATGCATCCCCACACCTACCACCAGCACTTGCCATGCCCAACCTCAAAGCGGATATCGCCGTAGTCGGCGCTGGCATCGTCGGGCTGGCCCATGCCCTTGCCGCGGCCAAACGCGGCCACCGCGTCGTCCTCTTCGAGCGCACGCCCCAAGCCCAAGGGGCCTCGATCCGCAACTTCGGTATGATCTGGCCCATCGGCCAAGCCCCCGGCAAAATCCACCAACGCGCCCTCCACACGCGCCAAATATGGCTCGATCTCGCCCCCAAAGCGGGCATCTGGTGCGCCCAGACCGGATCCTTGCACCTAGCTTATGCCGACGACGAGTGCGCCGTGCTGGCGGAGTTTGCCGACCGCGCCTCGGCCCTCGGCTACTCGGTCGAGTTGCTCGACCGGGACGCTGTCCTCGCTCGCAGCCGCGCCGTGCAGCCCGCTGGACTCAAAGGCGGCCTCTGGAGCACCACCGAACTCTGCGTCGATCCTCGCGAAGCCATTGCCGCGCTGCCAGATTACCTAGCACACGAGTACGGCATCACCCTCCGCTTCTCCACCCCAGTCCACCACATCGACCTGCCCCATATCTACACGCCAGCGGAAACCTGGTCCGTTGACCGCGCCATCGTCTGCAGCGGCACCGACTTTGAATCGCTCTATCCCCAACTATTTGCCAGCAGCGGACTCACTCGCTGCAAGTTGCAGATGATGCGCACCGCGCCCCAGCCCGGCAACTGGCGTCTCGGGCCGATGCTCGCCGCCGGGTTGACCTTGCGCCACTACGCCGCCTTCAAGCAGTGCCAGACGCTGGCCGCCTACGCCCAGCGCATCGCCGCCGAGCGCCCCGAATTCGACCGCTGGGGCATCCACGTCATGGCCTCGCAAAACGGCCGCGGCGAAATAGTCATCGGCGACTCGCACGAATACGGCTGGGTAATAGATCCCTTCGACAAACCCGCAATCGACCAGCTAATCCTCGACTATCTCCAGACCTTCCTCGCCGCTCCAGCGCTGCACATCGCCCAGCGCTGGCACGGCATCTACGCCAAACACCCCGACCAAGCCGACTTTATCGCCGACCCCACACCCGGCGTAAAAATCGTCAATGGCATCAGCGGTGCCGGCATGACCACCGCTTTCGGGTTGGCCGAGGAGGTCTTCGCAAAGTGGGAGTAAGCAGATGAGCCTCAAAGAGCGCGTCTATCGCTTCATCGAGCCAGACGTTGAACCGGGGCGCTTCGTCGATGTGGCCATTATCGTCCTGATCTTGCTCAACATCGTCGCCTTGATCCTCGAAACCGTCGAGCCGATCTACAACCTCAATCGCGCCGCCTTTGAACTTTTTGAGGATTTCTCGCTGACCGTGTTCGCGGTCGAGTATCTAGTGCGCCTATGGGTCATTACTGCCAACCCTCGGTTTTCGCAGCCCGTAACCGGGCGCATTCGCTTTGTCCTCACGCCTATGGCCATCATCGACCTCATAGCCATTCTCCCCTTGTTCCTGCCGCCCATGAGCGTAGATGCGCGCTTTGTCCGCGTGATACGCGTCCTGCGGATTTTCCGCGTCCTCAAGCTAGTGCGCTACTTCCGCGCCCTGCGCTTGCTCGGCCACGTCATTGCCGACCGCAAAGAAGAGCTTGTCAGCATCTTCTTAGTGCTGCTGATCCTGTTGGCCCTCTCCTCGTCGCTGATGTATTTCGTCGAGCACGAGGACCAGCCCGAGGTCTTTACCAGCATCCCAGCCACCATGTGGTGGAGCATCGTCACCTTGACCACGGTCGGCTACGGCGACACCTATCCGATCACCCCTCTCGGCCAGACCATCGCCGCGGTCATCGCGATCTTGGGAATCGGCATGTTCGCGCTGCCGGCCGGCCTGCTCGGCGCGGGATTTGTCGACGCCCTAGCGGCAAACCGCTCCGAAGACTCAGAGCGCCGTTGCCCGCACTGCGGCGAACTGCTCGACGGATAAAAAAGCGGCCAAGGCAAAAGCCCCGGCCGCTTCTCTGCGCTCATTTTTTGCGCCGTCAATCAAGCGGCAATTCCACCCGCCGCCCTTCGGCCATGCTGATCTGCACGGCCTCGGTAAACTCCATGTATTTGACGCCGTCGGCAAAGCTGGTATGCGTAACGGCCCTGCCGTCGCGGATGGCATCGACAAAGTCCTCTTCTACCTGCCAACCGTCGCGCGGATGCTCGGGGATGTCGAAAGACTGGTACTCGTCGTCGCCCTCGCCGGCCACCCATATCCCACTTTCGTCCATCTTAAACGAGCCTTTGGTTCCGTAAAAGGCAAAGCCAAAGGAAGGCCCTAAGCGCGCGACGCTGCTCAAGTGATAGACCGCGGTCGCGCCGCTTTCCAGCTCGGCGACAATGCCCAAGCTTTCCGGCACATCGGCCGCTGCTCTCTCCCCGGTTTCCTCGTCGAGCCGCTCGGTCGTAAACGTCTTGCCGTAGGCTATCACGGCCTTTTCGTGCCCGGCATAGCGCCGCACGGTCTCGTTGCCAATGCCCATCGCCATGATGTTATTGCCCGACAGATCGCGGCGCTGCCGCCAGTGCAGCGGCGCGTCCGGGGCATAGCCGCCGGAGAGACCGGTGAAGTGAATTTCCAAAAGGTCGCCAAAAAAACCGCTGTGCAGCTTGTCGAGCAAGAGCGGCTCGGCCGACAAGTAGAAGGGTGCCGGCACGATCATCGCCACCTTATCCGTTTGCTGCGAGGCCGCGTACATCTGCCGCGCCTCGGCCAAATTCATGCACATCCGCGCCTCGGTCAGCACGTGTTTGCCCGCTTCGAGCCCAGCCAGCGTCATCGGGCAGTGCATATAGGGCCACGTGCCGATGCAGATCGCATCGACATCATCGCTGGCGATCAGCGCTCGCCAGTCCTCAAAGACCTGTGGAATGCCGTACTCGTCGGCGATCCGTTGGCCCGATTCGCGCGAGCGGTTGCAGACGGCAGTTATCTCGACTCCGTCAATGCCTTGAAAACCGGGAATGTGTTGTAGGCGGGTATTGGCCCCCGCGCCTATTAGTCCTATGCGAAGCGTCATGACAGTTCTCCTCCTGTGTGTTTGTAGTCTGAATTGGCTGGCCTAAGCTAGCCGCCCTCCTCAAACCTGTCAACGCCACTCATAAAACGACTTCCGCGCTAGCCGGTACTCATCGGCGGGCCGGTCAATAGCCGTCGCTCCGCCCGAGGCCACCTCAATCAGGCGACCACATACCGGTTCATACGCAGCCCTAGGAGCCACCGCCCCCTTAGCCACCAAGATCCGCTGGTACTCGGGCTGGATCCCGGCACAGGTGATCTGGTGGATGCTGTTGGGACAAGCGCGCTTGCTGTTGAGCAAGAGCAATCCTTTGCTCCCGGCCTGTTCGACTTGTACAACTGCGGTCGGCCCCTGATTAAAATAGCGGCCCCCACCATGCCGACGCTCGCGCTCTTCGTACGACCCGTCGTGCAGCGTCCGTACCCGACCAGCGACCTCCAAGGTCGGCCCGTGCATGTCGTCGGTCTTGCCGCCCACGCGAAGCTGAACTTGCCCGCCGACGCCAGCCGCAAAGCACGCCTGTGCGCTTTCGGCATCCCAGACCGACACGACCCAACCGTCCGCTTCCTGCACGAGCAATTGCTCCAACACAAACGTCGAGTCCCCAGACGAGCCGCCGCCGATGTTGTCGCCCATGTCCAGCAGGCACACGGGCGTCTCCTCGCTCGTCAACGCCAACCGCACGGCCTCGACCGGATCGGGCACCGAGGGCTTTAGCTGGTCGCGGCTGGCCCACATTTGCTCGCCCAACCGCTCGGCCTCGCGCTGCGCCATTTCTTCGTCGCCATCGGCAATCACCACCACCGACGGCCCCATGTAAGGCACATCCGCGTACTGGTACCCAGCGGCAATACTGCACCCGAGAATCCCCGCTGCCGACTCCAACTCAATCGCCGCCTGCATCAGCGGCTGCATGGGCGCGACGCTCGTGTTGTGGAAGTAAATGTTGAAGAGCACCTCTGGTTTGACCAACGCCATCTTGGGCTGGACCTCGCCGCGAATCTGCCGCGTCAAAATAGACGCAGCCTGCAAACCGCGTTCCCGCTGGTCAATGTGGGGGTTGGTCTTGTAGATGATCAAGGAATCGGCTGCATCCACCAGTTCCGGGGGCACATTGGCGTGGTAATCGTGAGTCACGGCGATGGGCAAGTCGCCCACCAGCGCGCGCACGCGGCGCACGGTCTCGCCGTCAGCTTGGGGAAACTCTTCGGCGACCATGGCTCCGTGCAGTGCCAATAGCACCCCGTCGAGCTTGGGAGCCGCCGCCAATCCGCTGAGGATGCGCCCGACAAAGTGCTCGTATGTGTCCGCAGTCACCGGGCCGCCCGGCGTCGCCGCAGTGGCCAAAAGCGGATAGAGTTCATAGCCAAACTGCTCGGCCCCGGCGATATAGCCGGCGATCTCGTGGAACGTTCCCGCGTACTGGCTAATCACATCCACGCCTTCGCAGCCCCCGAAATCCTCCAACTGCGTCGGCTGCGAATAGAACGAATTCGACTCGTGGGAAAAACCTGCTGTTGCAATGCGCATTCGGTATCACCTTTCTAGCGAACAGATCGCTTTGTTACCTCGCTTGCCGTAGAATATAATGCTATCTTTCCCAAACGCTTATGAACCGCTGGCAAAAGATATTCACCTATAAAAAGACCAAGCGCCTAACGCAAATGGTCGCCTGTGGCGGCTGAGCTTCCAAGCTGCGCCCCGACCAGTTGCGGAGCGCCCTGGCAGGTCTGCCAGCAAACACTGATCCCAACCTGCTCGTCGGCTTCAACCTCGCCGACGACGCTGGCGTCTATCGCCTCAACGAGCGCGAGGCTTTGGTGCAGACCGTCGATTTCTTCACCCCCATCGTCGATGATCCCTACACCTTTGGAGCCATCGCCGCGGCCAACTCGCTCAGCGACGTGTACGCCATGGGCGGCAAGCCGCTCACTGCGCTCAACATCGCGGGTTTCCCCGCTGACGACCTCGATCCCGCAGTGTTCAACGAGATTCTGCGCGGCGGCCAAGCCAAAGCAGCCGAAGCCGGCTGCACGCTCGTCGGCGGCCACACCGTGCAAGACCCCGAACTAAAATACGGCCTCGCCGTCACCGGCCTCGTCCATCCCGACCGCATCTACACCAACGCCGGTGCCCAGCCCGGCGACCGCCTCATCCTCAGCAAGAAACTGGGCACCGGGCTGATCGCCAACGCCTTCAAGGCAGGTCACCTCTCCGAAGCCGACCTCGCCGAAGCCGTGGAATCCATGCTCGCACTCAACAAGGCCGGTGCCGAAATCCTGCCGGATTTCGCCGTCCACGCCGTCACCGACGTCACCGGCTTCGGCCTTTTGGGGCACGCCGCGGAAATGGCCGAGGGTAGCCAAGTGGGGATGACTTTTCACGCGGCCCAAGTTCCGGCCCTAGCCCACAGCTTGGCGCTAGCCGCGAAGGGACTCGAAGGCGGCTCCCACGACAACCAGCGTTTCTTGGCATCCAAAGTCACCGTCGCCGACGGCGTCGATCCGGCCCGCGCCAATCTCCTCTTCGACGCCCAGACCTCCGGCGGCCTGCTCATCGCCGTAGCCGCAGCCGAGGCCGAGGCCCTCCTCCACGCTCTCCAACTAGACGCTGCCTCGCTCGTCGGCGAAGTAACCAAAGAAAATCCCGGCCGCATCCTCGTCGAGCCGTGACCGCACCTGTGCCAAACCATCCTCCCCGCATCCTCTTCCTCGCCCGCCGCTACCCGCCCACTATCGGCGGCATCCAGACCCACTGTCACGCGCTCTATACCCGGCTGGTCAACCAAGCCCAAGTCCGCCTCGTCGCGTTGGGCCGCCAGTCGCTTTTGCACCTGACTTGGTTCCTCCCCTATTGCTTTGTGGTCGCCTTGTGGGCCGTGCTCTTTCGCCGCGTCGATGCCATATACTTCGCCGACGGGGTCGCCGCGTCGTTGGCTCCACTCTTGCGCCCTTTGGGTCCAGCGCGGTTTATCACCACCGTCTATGGCCTCGAAATGACCTACAACAATCCCCTCGCACGCGCGCTGATGCACTGGGGAGTCCGCGCCTGCGACAAGGTCGTCGTCATCAGCGAACACAGCCGCCGCATTACTGCTGCCAGCGGCGTCTCCGAGGCCAAGCTGGAAATCATCTATCTAGGCGTTGAACCGCTGGAGTTGTCACCAGACCAGTTGTCAGCGGTCCGAACGCGCTTTGAACAGGAACACGGGCTGCGCTTTGGCCAAGACCGCATTCTGCTGCTTTTCGGTCGCCAAGTCCCCCGCAAGGGCATGGTCGAATTTTTGGCAAAAGGTATGCCCCTGCTCGACGCGGATATTCGTCTCTTGATCTGCGGCCCTCCTGCAAGCGAAACCGCGCGCTTGGAAGCGCTCTGCCGCGAACAGGACCTAAAGGACCGCGTCGTCCTGCTCGGGCCAGTCCCCGACGACGTGCTGGCCATGCTGCGCACCAGTTGCGATCTTTTCCTCATGCCCAACATCCACATACCCGGCGATGTCGAAGGCTTCGGCCAAACCCAACTCGAATGTATGTACGCCGGCACTCCGGCCGTGGCCTTTGCCGTCGATGCCCTGACCGAGAGCGTGCGCGAAGGCGGATTTCTCATTGACCCCGAGGACTACCCTGCCTTCGTCGCGCAGATCCACCGCTTCTTCGCGCTCAGCCCAACGGAGCGCGCCGATCTAGGCCGCCAGTGCCGCTCCTACGTCCAGCGCGAATACGCTCAAAAAAAAATCGCCGCCCAATACATGGATCTATTTACTGGAAGGATCTAAGCCCATGCACTTTACCGAACTCGACACCCCCGCCCTCTGCGTCGATCTCGACGTGCTAGAAAAAAATATCCGCGACTTGCAAAGCGCTTGCGACCAGCTCGAAATCGGCCTGCGCGTCCACACCAAGACCCACAAGACACCGGCCATTGCGCGCATGCAAATCGCTGCGGGGGCCATTGGCATCGTCAGCCAGAAGTTAGGCGAGGCCGAGGCCATGGCCGATGGCGGCATCCAAGACATCCTGATTCCCTACAACATCGTCGGCCAGCCCAAGCTAGCCCGCCTGACGCGCCTGATCCAAAGCGGCAAGAGCACCATAACAGTCGCCTCGGACTCCGCCGCTACTGTTGACGGACTTTCACAAGCAGCTACAACCGCCGGTTGCCGCATCCGCGCAATCATCGAGATGGATACCGGCGGCGGCCGCGTCGGCACCCAATCGCCCGCCGACACCCTCGCGCTGGCCCAGCACATCGACCAGCTACCGGGGCTGGACTTTACCGGCGTGATGACCTATCCCAGCAGCGAGCGCGCCCGCCCCTTCCTCGACGAAGTGCGCGCAGGGGCGCACAAAAGCGGCCTGCCGCTGCACATCATCAGCGGCGGCGGCACCGGCAGCGAAGCCATCTCCAAATCCCTCGGCTGCACCGAGACCCGCATCGGCTCGTACGCCTATGAGGGCATGACCCGCGTCGGCAAGCGCGAAGACCTCGACCCCACCCGCTGTCCGCTGCGCTTGGTCGTCACCGTGGTCAGCACCTCTCGTCCAGGACAAGCCATCGTCGATGCCGGCCAAAAGGCCTTCACCAGCTATCCGCCGACCCCTTATGGCTACTGCCTTGAGCAGCCGGAGCTTTTTATTAAAGGCATGTCCGTCGAGCACGGCCACGTCGATACCACCGCCGCAAACCGTCCCGTCAACGTCGGCGATATCCTCTCTTTCATCCCCCTGCACGGCGGGATGACCACCAACCTCCACGACCGCCTCTTCGCCCTCCGCAACGGCGAGGTTGTCGAAGAATGGGCAGTCGCCGGCCGCGGCCGCGCCCAGTAGGGGCAACCCTCGTGGTTGCCCACTCCATAATATCGTTATGCCACTGTTCAGCAGTTAAAGCACCCATTGCCCACTCGCCCTCAATCAAGGGCGCCCACAAGGGACGCCCCTACCAACATCTAACCAAAACCGACATATACCCCTTTTCTCCACCGAAAGGACACCATGGAAATCCAACCCCAACCGCAGATATTCGACGTCGATGAGCAAAACTTTGAAGAGTTGGTCCTCCAAAGCTCGCAGGAGCGCGTCATCGTCGTCGATTTTTGGGCCCCTTGGTGCGGCCCGTGCAAGACCTTAGGACCCATCCTCGAAGACGTCGTCATGTCGCTCGGCCCCGGCGTGGCCCTAGCCAAGGTCAACGTCGATGAAAACCAACAGCTCGCCATGGCCTTTCGGATCCAAGGCATCCCCGCAGTCAAAATCGTCAAAAACGGCCAGCTCGCTCAGGAATTCACCGGCGCGCTGCCCAGAGAGCAGATCGAAGCCATGCTCCGTCCCTTGGTTTCCGACGCCCCCATCCCCGAAGCCCAAGAGATTGACCAAGCCGACGACTTAGCGACTACCGGCGACTTCGACGGGGCCGCGCACCAGTACGAGCAGGTGCTTGAGGAAAATCCTACCGACGGCCCCGCCCTCCTCGGCCTAGCGAAAATCCACCTGCAGCAGGGCCGCTTTGAGACCGTACAGGAGCTGGTCAATCTCGTCGAAGCCGACACCCCCGAACACCCGCAAGCCCAAGCGCTACTCACCCAGATCGAGTTTGCCCACCAGTGCCAGCAGGCTGGGGGCCGCGCCGCCTGCGCCCAGCGCGTACTCGGCCAGCCAGACGACCAAGAGGCCCGCTACCTATTGGCCTGTTGTGCAGCCTCCGAGGGCGACTACGAAACCGCATTGCAAGAATGGCTACACGTCGTGGGGGAAAAATCGAACGGCGACCAAGCCGCCAAGGACGCCATGGTCGCCGTCTTCCACCTACTCGGCCGCGACAATCCGCTGGTGGCCTCCTACCAGCGCAAACTCTACCAAGCCCTGTACTGAGCACGCCGTGCAGATTACCCACCTCGAACGCACCATCTGTTGCGTACCCTTCCTCCCAGGCATCCTGCCTCCGCCCGAGTACGACGAGCCTGCGCCCGGCTATCCCGAGCCACTCTCGGCCCGGCGTCAAGATGTCCTCAGGATCCGCACCGACCAAGGACTGACCGGCCTCGGCATGAGCGGACCGTACTACGGCGACCGCGCAGAGCAACCGCCCGACCTGATCGGCAAAGACCCCAACGCCTTTGAGCCACGCACCTTACGCGGCGGTAGCTGGAACATCGCCATCCTCGACCTAATCGGCAAAATGATCGGCTGGCCGCTATGCCGCATTTTCGGCGGCAAATTACAGGACAGGGTGCTGGTTGACTACTGGATCAGTCGGATGAGTGCTACAGATTCCGCCCGCGCGGCCCAACGCGCCGCCGAACTGGGTTTCCACGGCATCAAGATGAAGTGCAAGTGGGAAGATGCCAACATGGAGGATCGGGTCCGCGCCACCCTCGAAGTCGCGCCGCACCTGCGGGTGGTCCTAGACCCCAACGAGCGCTTCTACAACCTCAAAAACGCCCTCGACCTAGCCCGCCGCCTCGACGGACTCGACGTGGTCTTCGAAGATCCCTTCCCCAAAACCGATCTCAGCGAATATCGCCGCCTCAAGGAAGAAACCAGCGTCCTCGTCGCCCCGCACTTCCAAAACCCCCGTCAGATCATCGACGCAGTGTACCTCGAAGCGGTTGACGCCTTCAACGTCGCCCCCTCGGATTGGGATTTTCTCGACATGGCGCGCATCGCCGCAAGCGCGGACATCCCCGTGTGGCAAGCCTCCAATGTCGATCTGGGAATTTTCGACGCCTTCCGCCTCCACGCCTCGGCCGCCGCGCCCAACTGCACCTTTGGCTCCGACCTCTGCGGCAACTTCGTCCACGAGCACAGCCTGCTCAAAGAGCCGCTAGTCCAAAACGGCTACGCCATCGTGCCCACCGGCCCAGGTTTGGGCGTGGAATTGGACGAGGAGGCCGTCGCCCGCTACGCCATCTCCGCGCAGCAGTGGCCCGGCTAGGCCGGGACCAGTGCCTCTGCGCCAAAGATCATCGGATAGCCTGCGCCCGTGCGCACGGAACGCGCGGCTCCGTCCATATAGGCGATGCTAAAGGCTCGGCGCGACTGACCCGTCGGATTGATCCCCGAGCGGTGCAGCAGCAGGTTGTTGAGCAAAATCGCCTCGCCCGCTTCGGCTTCGAGGTCGATTTCCGCGCCCGGCGGCGCGTATTCGGCCAATTGCTCTGCCGAAGGGAAGTGCCCTTCAGTGATCACCCCATGCTTGTGGCTGCCGGGCACCACCTGCATACAGCCATTTGCCACCATCGCCGGATCGAGCGCGGTCCACACCGTGGTCGTCGGATTGTAACCCACGCCCCAGCCCACGCCCACGTCTTGATGCCAAGGCAGTACCGTCCCCTTTTCCGCCGGTTTGTTCATAAACATCGCCCGGAAAATCGACACGTCCTCGCCGACATAGCGCCGAGTGATCTGGCGGAAAAGCGGGTGCTGCATGTAGGCGAGATAGACGGGGTCCTGCTCCAAGCCCATGATCTTGCGGTACTGAAGCGTAGTGCCCTTGTGGCCGGTAGAGACGGTGGGCATCTTCGCGTAGTCGGCGTCCTCCCCGTCGAGCTGAAACTCCATCTCCGGGTAGGGGATCCCGCCGAGCATGATCGCGTCGATGCGCTGCTGTAGTGCAGCCAATCCCGCGTCGTCGAGTACTTTGCCGAGCCGCACGAACCCGTGCTCCTCAAAGTGGGCGTGGTGTTCGTCGCTGTATTGCATTAGCTGTTTCCCTCCGTTTCCCTAGAAATGAGCAATGTTCTCCCCTGTGTCAAATTTCCCTACCTTTCTACCCGCTCGTCCGCTCCGTTCCAAACGAGGAATCCACCATGACCACAGATAACACGCCTTTCCCCGCGTTGACCCCATCCCAACGCCTGCACCTCGAAATCTATGGCTACGTCGTCCTCGAAAAACTCCTAACCGAGACTGAAGTCGCCGCACTCCTAGAAGTTATCTACCAAATTGAGGCCGATTTTCACCGCACAGGTCAACTCCCCGGAGCAAACTGTCATTTGTCCAGTTCAACCCGGGAGTTCTTCCGCATCGACAACCTCCCCCATCTGTCCCCGTGTTTCTACGAATATCTGACCCATCCTAGAATTCTGGGAATAGCCGAGGAAATAGTCGGCGGCACCGTCCGCCTAGAGCAGTCAGACGCCCACATCCGGCGGCCGGATGGGGAGCAAAAATACGGCTTCCACCGGGGCATCAACCCCGCCTATTCTCACACCGGCAACGGCCTCTATCACTTCTCCTTCGTCAAGGCGCTCACCAATCTCACCGATCTCGGCCCCGACGACGGCGGCACTACCGTCATCCCCGGAACGCACAAAATCCCCCAAGAAGTTGACAACCGAGCAATCATCAACGCGGCCCTAGCCGACCCCGCGCTCATCCACCAAGTCGAAGCACCGGCAGGATCAACGCTGATTTTTTATGAGTCGCTGATGCACTCCTCTGGCATCATCCGCTCGCAGCGGGACCGCGTCTTAATTCTCGGCGGCTACACCCCAACGATGTTCCAAGCGTGGAACGGCTACGACCCCGATCCCGAATTCGTCGCCGGCTTACCGGCGGAACGGGCCACCTTGCTCACCGGCGGGGACAAATACGGCTGGCAACGCAAACTGCGCGACTTAGCCGCCCCCGCAGAAACCGTTTAAACGGCGAAGGAATTTCACATGCGATACAGAAGCCAAACGCGGATTTGGTGCTCTTGGATTTGTTGCGCTTTGCTCTTGGCGTGCGGTGGCGCTGAAGACCAAGCCGAACAACAGCCGAGTGTGCAACAAGTCCCGCGCAATCGGACGCTGATCCTCGGGCTGACCCAAATGCTCGACTACGACGCCTTCAACCCCTTTATCCCCGGCATGGTGTCTTCGACAGGATCCAATTTTCTCTTCGAGCCGCTCTATTACTACAATGCCTATAGCGAAGAAAACAACCTCATTCCCTGGATCGCGGAGAGCCACCAATACAACGACGATTACACCGAAGTTACCATCAAAATCCGCGACGGCGTCCAGTGGAGCGACGGCATGCCGTGGACGGCGCGCGACTTGGTCTTCACTATCAACATGCTCAAAGCCAACGCGCCGGAACTGCTGCTTTCTACCGACATGCAAACCTGGGTCGCCGAGGCGGTGGCTGTGGACGAGTTGACGGCGCGCATCACCCTGCGGGCATCCAATCCAAGATTTCTGTTTTCGTACTTCACCGATTGTTTCGGCAATGGGGTCCGCATCGTCCCCGAGCACATCTGGAAAGACCAAGACGCCAACACCTTCAAGAATCTCGACCTAGCCAAGGGATGGCCGGTGGTCAGCGGGCCTTATCGCCTAGCGATTACCGCTCCCGAACAGCGCGTTTGGGATCTGCGGCCGGACTGGTGGGCGGTTGAATTGGGATTCCAGCAACTGCCCAAGGTGGAGCGCATCATCTATCTGCCCTTCGGCAATGAAGCCAAGTGGGCCCAGCAACTTTTGGCCAACGAGATCGATTCGAGCATCGACTTGCGCCCCGTCAATATCAAGACCGTTCTCGAACAAAACCCCAACATCTCCACTTGGACGGGTAGAGAAGCGCCCTACGGCTATCTGGACTGGTGGCCGCTATCCCTCGGCTTCAACAATCTCGAAGAACCCTTCAGCGACCCGGAGATTCGCTGGGCCATCAACTACGCGATCAATCGCGCCCAAGTAGTGGACGTCGGTTGGCAGGGGGCGGGCACGTTCACGCTTTATCCCTATCCCGAATTTCCCCCGCTAATGCGCTATATCGACCAGATCCAAGATCTTCTCGCGCAATATCAGCTAAATACCTACGATCCCGCCCGCACGGCGGAGATCATGGAGCGCAAGGGATGGCACAAGGACGAGGACGGATTTTGGAGCAAGGACGGAGCGCGCTTCAAGATAGTGGTCGATGTCTTCCCCAACCTTTTCCAAGACTTCACGCCGGTGCTGATCGAACAATTGCGTCAAGCCGGTTTTGACGCCAGCTTCCGCGCCACCAACGACGCCTATACCCGCATGACCCAAGGCACGGCCCGGGCCTTTGTGATCGGACACGCAGCTTCGGTGCGGGATCCTTATTTCACCTTGCGCCTGTACCACAGTCGCTTCGTACAGCCGACGGGGACCGCGGCCGAGTACTTCTGGCGTTGGAAAAATGAGGAATTCGACGCGATTGTCGATCGCATGGCCGAGGTCGCGCCGGACGACCCGGAGCTAGTCGCGCTCTTCCGCCAAGCAATGGATATCTGGTTCCGCGAGTTGCCTTCGATCCCGCTAATCCAGTGGTATCACCGAATTCCCCACAACGAGACCTACTGGAAAAACTGGCCCACGGCCAAAAACCCCTACGTCAACAGCGCCTACTGGCACCGCACCTGGCTGCTCGTCTTACTCAATTTGGAACCCACGCGATAGGGGGCGGATATTCAGCATTGTCTTACCTAGCGGCCATTACCCGAACCAACTTTTGGGTACAAGCAGTTAAGAGCAATTGCAGATTTCCCCATCCCAAGGCGGCCCGTCCTAGTCCGCCCATGAAACTGGAACCTCCATTATGATTATTGGCCGTAGATTTCGAAGCTATTTCCGCGTGCTCAAGTTAGTGTGGGAAGCCAAGCCTTCGTATATGGCTCTCGCGATTCTTCTCACTGTGATCAGTGCGGCTGTACTACCTGCTCAGATTTGGCTATCGAAAGTCATACTCGATCACATAAGTGAAATTCTTCAAGTATCCTCACAAGCTCAGGTGGTCGATTGGTATGCGTTACTCGTTCCCATAGGTGCTATTTTCATTGTATGGGCCGTGGGAGGAACGTGCCAATCATTGAGTCTCGAAGCAAGCATGTTTGTCAGCCTACATTTCCGCAATTATGCGGAGTTTCTCGTCCTCGAGAAAGCTACAGAACTGGATGTCGCCTTCTTTGAGACGCCGATGTTCTACGATAAAATGGAGAACGCCCTCAAAAACATTCCAAAGGCTCACAACTTGGCGTGGGGCTCCCTGAGCTTCTTTGGGTCTCTTCTCTCTCTAGGTGCTGTTCTCGCCCTCCTGCTCACGCTGCATCCATTAGCAATTGTCGTTCTCCTTCTCACCTCTGCTCCACAAGCTATCGTCCAGGCTTATTATGCAAACCGGTGGTGGCGTATAGAGAGCAGCCGTGTGCCGGCAAGACGGATGGCTACGTATCTTTCGAGTCTCCTGAAGTCCCGGGATGCCGTAAAGGAAATCCGTGTGTTCGGCCTTGGTAAACCCTTTCTGAGGCGCTTTCGAGAGTTCTGGCAACAATACTTCGTCGCAGAAAAACGGGTACGGCTTTCGAAGGAACGCGCGAATGCTTTTTTAGGTCTTGTATCTAGCGCTGGAACCGCGGGTATTTGGATCTATGCCGTGGTACAGGCTATCTGGAGGACTATCACCATTGGAGACGTCGTATTGGTTTTTCAGGCTGCGGAGCGGAGCCGCAGCATGTTGGAATCCTTTTTTCGGACGATAGGCCGTCTCTACGAGGACACGCTTTTCGCAGAAAATCTTCTATCCTTTTTGGATCTGTCGCCGGATTCGGTGGAAGGTGCTTTATCGCGAAAGAATCGATCGCAGATTCGCGTTCCAAAGCCAATCCAGCAAGGCATTGAGTTTCGGAATGTCTCATTTCATTATCCACGCTCAGACCGGCTTGTCCTTAAGAATCTATCCTTTACGCTCAGGCCAGAAGAGACAGTAGCTGTGGTGGGTGAAAACGGGGCGGGAAAAACGACATTGGTAAAACTTCTAGCTCGATTTTACGATCCATCTGAAGGAGTTATCCTTCTCGATGGGAAGGAGTTGCGCGAATACGAGCTGGAGGATTTGCGGCATCAAATTGGAGTGATCTTCCAAGATTTTATACGCTACGATCTCACGGTAAAAGAGAATATTGGTTTGGGCCAGATCGAGCATGTAGATAATATGAATCGCATTGTCCGCGTCTCCGAACAGGGAGGAACTAGGTCCATTATTGCTGGACTTCCCAAGGGATTCGACACCGTTTTGGGACGCACCTTTGAGGAAGGGGTGGATCTATCCGGCGGGGAGTGGCAAAGATTGGCTCTGAGCAGAGCGTTCATGCGGGATGCGCCGATTCTGATTCTCGATGAGCCAACCGCTGCGTTGGATGCTTTCGCAGAATATGAGATCTACGACCGATTTGCAGAACTTACCGGCGGGAAAATGACTATTTTTATCTCTCATCGATTCTCAACAGTTCGCATGGCAAGTCATATTCTTGTACTGCAAAATGGAGAATTGATAGAAGAAGGCTCTCACGATGGTCTGATGCGTGAAGATGGTCAATATGCCCGAATGTTCAATATACAAGCAGAACGGTACAGATAGGATTGACAAAAAAAGCCTTCCAATCTGCAACAGCGCCTACTGGCACCGCACCTGGCTACTTGTCTTACTCAACCTAGAACCCACATAATTAGGGGACTGCAAATTCGACGCCATCCCAACGAAAGGAATCACCCATGAAGACATCCGATCCATTTGAACAGGGCCTCGCAGCCGGTGAGGCCGCGGCTTCTGCCGCCGGAGGCGCATCACCAACATCGGCAAACGGCGGGCGCATGTATGTGCGCACCCAGAGTTTTGGGTCAACCGATGCCGAGTTGCGCTTTTTGCAGCGCTGTGGCGTGCGCCACAAGGCCGCCAACTTCCCCTTCCACCCCGACCGCGGCTGGGATCTCGACGAGTTGATCCAAGAAAGAGAGCACCACGAAGCCTTCGGGCTGACGCTGGATATGAGCTTACTACCCATATATCAGGAATTTCCCAACATCATCTATTTTGGCAAAAGCCCAGAGCGCGACCGGGAAATCGACCTCGTCTGCGAAATGATCCGCACCGCTGCGCGCGCCGGCATCGATTCTCTGCGCTATAACACGTGCATCCTGCCCATCGACCGCACCGAACAAGAAGAAGGGCGTGGCGGCTACGTCCACACGGCCTTCCGCCTCGACAAGGTCCCGGCAGAAGAACAGGCCAAGCTGACGGAGGCCGGGCGCGTCACCGCAGACATGCACTGGGAGCGAATTGAGTATCTGCTCGAACGCATGATTCCAGTGGCAGAGGAATTCAAGGTTCGAATGGGCAATTCCCAAGAAGACCCTGCCACACCCCTCGGTTATAAGGGCGTTGACAAAGTTCTCAATGAATTTGAGGGCATGAAGCGTTTCATCGAGATTCAGCGCAGTCCGTATCACGGCTGGAACTTCTGCGTCGGCTCCATCGCTGAAGGGCTCGAAGATTCGGCCAATGAAATCTACCCCATCATAGAATACTTTGGCAGCCGCAATACGATCTTCCTCGTTCACTATCGCAACCTCCTCGGGGGGCGCTACAGCTTCCGCGAGGCGCTGCCCGACGAAGGGGATATGGACTTCCACCGGGTACTAAAGGCCCTCAAGGACACAGGCTACTGTTACGGCATTGATCCCGACCACGTCCCGCGCACCGACGACGATCCGAAAGGCTACTATCAGTCCTATGCGTACTGCTTCGGCTACATCAACGCCATGATTCAAGCGATCTACGGTTAATCCATGGTGCGTTAGTATCGTCTTGGATTGCAAACTCAACTCCATCTGTTTACATTTGTTTACATTTTTCACAATATAAACTTATTTTGTAAACTTTCGATAGGAGAACGCCGTCCATGCTAGGACAAAGACTCAAACTCACTCGTTCTGCCGCCGGCCTGTCCCTTCGCGGCCTAGAGGAACGCATTGGAAATCGAGTAACGGCGCAGGCGATCGGCAAGTACGAGCGCGATGAATCCGTGCCAAGCTCGGGCGTCCTCATTGCGCTGGCCGACGCCCTCTCAGTCCCCGTGGACTACTTGGTCGGAGACCAAGAAATGGCGCTGGAGAGTCTTGAGTTTCGCAAGAAAAGTCTCACGAGCAAGCGCGAGGAGATGCAGGTCGAAGCCAAAGTCCTGCACTTGCTGGAACGCTACCTGATGATCGAGGAGTTTCTCGGTTTGCCAAGCCTCGACTGGGACAAGCCCCGCGAAGCTCCCTACCCTGTCGTCAACGATCCCTCGGAAGCCGACCGCGCCGCTCATAGTCTTCGCCTTCACTGGGGTTTAGGGCTCGACCCTATTCCCAATCTAGTCGAGTTGATGGAAGAGCGCGGCATAAAGGTGCTTTCTTGTACCCTTGGAAATATCGACGGCCTTATGGCGAGAGTGCGCCGCACCGGCAAGAGCGTTGTGCCCGTCCTCGTCGTCAATGAAAGCCACTGGGGAGAGCGACAGCGTCTCACAATGGCACATGAGTTGGGACACATGGTCTTGGAGGTTGGCGCAAAGGTAGATGACGAGACGGCTGCCTTCCGTTTCGCCGGGGCGTTCCTCATGCCCGCTGAGGTGCTATGGGCTGCGATGGGCAAGCACCGTACCTCCATCGGATGGAGCGAACTTTTTGCCCTCAAGAAGCTATTCGGCGTGAGCGTTCAGGCACTGACCTATCGATGCAAGGATCTCGGTATCTTCGGCCCAACCCTGTTCCGGCGACTATTTAACGAATTTTCCCGTTTAGGCTGGCGCAAACCGCCCTATCAGGAGCCTTACGCCATGCAGGGCGAGGTCCCCCAGCGTTTTGAGCGCCTGTGCTTCCGCGCCTTGGCCGAGGACGCGGTTTCCGAGGCCAAGGCCGCCGAGCTACTAGAAACCTCGGTCCATGAGCTGAATCAGCGCATGGAAGAGCCCATAGAGTATGATGAAGCCAATGAAGGTGCTAGTCTCCGACACGTCCGTCCTGATTGATCTTGAGCGCGGTTCGTTGCTGGAAACCAGTTTCCGCCTCCCGTTCCAGTTTGCCGTCCCAGACCTTTTGTACGAACGAGAACTAAAAAACCACGGGGGCGATAATCTGCTCAGACTCGGCCTACGAATCGAGGAACTGGATAGTACTGGCGTCGCCTGTGCCCTTCGCTACCGGCGCGAGCAACCGTTGCTCTCGCTACCGGATAGTTTCGCTCTCGCCCTTGCGGCAAGGAACACCTGGCCCCTGCTCACGGGTGATGGTGCGCTGCGTGGGTTAGCCAATGAAGAGCGCGTCGATTGTCATGGTGTTTTGTGGCTGCTAGACCAGATGTTCGAAGTTTCCGCTGCCAGCGCAAATGAGCTACATGCTGGTCTTGAAGCAATCAGCACTCACCCTCGGTGCAGGCTGCCCAAGACGGAAATCCGCAAACGTCTCGGGCGCTGGCGACAGGACTCGCATTAAAGGCTATACACACTATGAATCGACCCAACATCATCTTCATTCGGATGGGGGAGTAAGGCCCGGATGTTCAAAACCATGACAGTATGTGTCGCGTCGATTGTGCTAGGTGTACTATCCTGTGGGAAAGAAAAAATGGCCGACGCAAAAACGGGAGTAACTCGCGCCGATATTATCGCGACTCTCTACGAGCCCGACGCAAGCATCTTTCCCAACCCCGAACGAGGATTTTACATATATACTAATTTGCACAAACTTGATCCCGCGATTGGCAAGAGGCGTGACGAGGGGCATACGTTGCTCCGGGGACGGATCTTCATGGAGGACTATCGCGAGGTCCCGTTCTTGCCGGAGTCGTTCCTCGCCGCCGTGGAAAACGGGTTCGCCATCGCCCGGGACCAAGGAATGAAAGTCATCGTCCGGGGATCTTACGGTTTCAAAGGCCCAGATGGCGACTACAGATCGTACGAGGACCCGCCAAAGCCGAACGTCAAAAACCACATCGCGCAGCTATCCCCCATTTTCGCCGCCAACGAGGATGTCATCGCCCTCTTCGAGGCGGGGTTTGTCGGCCCGTGGGGCGAGTGGCATACAACAGCGATCGCAAACGACTACGATCAGGGCCGGGAGATGCTGTTCCACATCCTCGACCACACCCCCACCGACCGCTTAGTCTTGGTCCGCTATCCCTACCTGAAACAGCAGATTTTCAAAACACCTGACGGCGGCTTCGCCACCGTGGATGCCAATAATGCCTATAGCGGCGAGCATGTCGCCCGCGTCGGCCATCACAACGACTGTTTCCTCTCCTCACCGGTCGACGTCGGCACGTACGAGCGGGGAGAAATGACACGCGAGGAGGAAGTGGCCTATCTTGCAAACGAGACCCTCTACACCGCGTTCGGCGGGGAGACCTGCCGATCGCATGTACTCAACGATTGCGAGCGGACCATTACCGAACTGGAAACCCTCAAAGGCAGCTATCTCAATAGCAGCTATCACCCCGAGGTACTGGACAAGTGGGCCGCACAGGGTTGTTTCGACGAGGTGCAGAGGAGGCTGGGAGCGCGGTTTGTCTTGACTCAGAGCCGCATCGCGGCCACTGCCACCCCCGGTGGGCAACTCGCAGTGGAAATCGACTTAGACAATCGCGGTTTCGCCTCGCTTTACAATCGGCGCGATGTGGAAATCGTCTTGGAAAACGAAGAGAGCGGAGCGGTGCAAGCCTTTGTCCTCGACGTCGATCCGCGCACTTGGAAGCCGGGGGCATCCCACGTGCTTTCCGCCGTGGTTCCACTATCCTCCACTATGGCACCGGGCGAATATACCGCGTACTTGCACTTGCCCGATCTCAGTCCTAGGCTTGTTGGCGATCCACGCTACGCATATCGGATCGCCAACGAGGGGGTTTGGGACGAGGAGCGCGGCTATAACGAACTGGCCAGAGGCATTGTCATCCAAGCTACGGAATGAGGAAAACTGCCGCGCCTACGCGTTAGGCCGGTAGGCGGACATTGAAAAGACCCCGCGACCAGCAAACACCAACCTTTAGTTTAGGAATAGGCCAGTCAATGAATCGACCCAACATCGTCTTCATCCTCAGCGACGACCAAGGCCCTTGGGCAGCCGGCTGCTACGGCAACGCGGAAATCCGCACCCCCGCGATCGACCGCATCGCCCAGACGGGCATGCGCTTTGACAATTTCTTCGTCGCCACGCCAGTCTGCTCGCCCAGCCGCGCGACCTTTTTGACCGGGAGGATTCCCTCACAGCACGGAGTCCACGACTGGATCAGAGAGGGCAACGTCGGCGAGTCCGCAGCCGCTTATCTCGCCGGCGAGGTGGCTTACACCGACATCCTCGCTGACAATGGCTGGGTCTGCGGCCTGAGCGGCAAGTGGCACCTCGGGCACAGCCAACTCGCGCAGCACGGCTTTGCACATTGGTACGTGCATCAACAGGGCGGCGGGCCGTACAACGACGCGCCCATGATCCGCGACGGCGAGCTAATCACCGAGCCGGGCTACGTGACCACGGCGATCACCAACGACGCACTGGCATTTATCGATCAGTACGCCGACGACGACGCACCCTTTTACTTGGGCGTCCACTACACCGCGCCGCACAGTCCGTGGACGGGCCACCCGCAGGAAATCGTCGATTCCTATGACAACTGCGCGTTCGACTCCTGTCCACAGGAAGCGATTCACCCTTGGGCGGTGGGACACGCGCTGAGCGAGAATTGTCTGGGCAACCGCGAGATGCTCAAGGGCTATTTCGCCGCGGTGACGGCCATGGACCGCGACATCGGGCGGATCCTCGACAAGCTGGAGGAACGGGGGCTGCGCGAGAACACGCTGGTGGTTTTCACCAGCGACAACGGTTTTAGCTGCGGCCACCACGGCTTTTGGGGCAAGGGCAACGGCACCTATCCGCCGAACATGTATGAGAATTCGATCAAGGTGCCCTTCGTCGTCAGCCACCCCAGCCGCATACCTGCGGAGAGCGTCCAAGACGGCATGGTCAGCGCCTACGACTTTATGCCGACCCTGCTCGACTACCTAGGACTGCCGCTGCCCGAGGACCTCGACCTGCCCGGACAGAGTGTGCTGCCCCTGTTGTTGGGATCAGACGCCACCGGTCGGCAAGAAGTAGTCATCTACGACGAGTACGGAGCGACGCGGATGATGCGCACCGAGGCGTCGAAATACGTCCACCGTTATCCAGATGGGCCGCACGAACTCTATGACCTAACCAACGACCCGGACGAACGCGCCAATCTGGCGAGCGATCCCAACCAAGCCGAGCGGATCGGCGACCTGAAGCAGCGACTGGAGGCGTGGTACGAACGCCACGTAGTGCCCGACCGCGACGGCCGCAATTTCGCGGTGACGGGCACGGGCCAGCTCAGGCCGGTGGGCGGCCAGTGGGAAGACGGTGCCATTCAGCGTCCCCAACCTTTCGCTCAGAAGTAGGGGCGACCGACCGGTCGCCCCTACTCGCCCCAGTCAGCCGACGCTGGTCGAAAACCTGATTTAGGGCAACACACTCCGCGCCGGCACAAATCCCAACTCCGCTTTAATCCGCGCAATATCATACACCGGATCCCGCTCGTGCCCCGCCCGCTCATAGTGCGCCATGTCGATCTCCTCCGCATCCGCCCCATACCAAATCCGCATCAACTCCGGCACCGTACAGGCCACACAGGCCTGCGTCCCCACCGCGTTCAAAATCCGCACCCCCGCCTTGTGCTCGCTCTCCGCCGCCAGCCGGAAGCACCGCACCGCATCGCTCAAATACATACACGAAATCGCCCCCATTCCCCACGGTCCCACCGGCCCCGGCTGCCGTGGCGCAGCTACCCTATCCTCGGGCCAAATCGAAGCTAGCCTAATGTTGATGAAGTCCAACTCCTCCCGTTGCCGCGCCAGATAGCGGGTCGTCTCCTCCATCATGTATTTGGAAAAACCGTAGCCGTCGCGGTCGAGACACGGATGCTCATCCGACATCGGCAGTTCGAGCGGCCGAAAATGCACCGATTGCATCCCGACCGCGGCGATCGACGAGGCCAATGCGAATTTGCTGCAACCCCGATCAATCAGATAGCGCAACAAGCCGTAGGTCCCCATGACATTGACCCGCATCAGATCCGCTTCGGTGCCCGCGCCCGTCACCGCCCCCAGATGGACCAGCGCATCGAAATCCCATCGATCCAACCGGCGCAGATCCTCCACCCGCGTAAAATCTCCAACCACCACCGCCACCCCCGCGACCTCGGTCGGCTGGCGCGACAGACAGACCACCTCGTGCTCCGCCGCCATATTCGCAGCCAACGCCCGGCCAATAAAACCGCTAGTTCCCGTAATCAATACTCGCATCTCAACCTCCCGGCGGAGCGATCCGCTCCAATACCAAACCTTCGGGGCGCACAAAGTCCTTGTAGCGGAGCAGAATTTCCGCCCCATTAATGCTGCGGGCAAAACCCGCCCGCGCCTCCAGCTTCTTCACCTCTATCTCAACCCGATTGGCCCCGCGCCTTACTTCCTCCGCTGCCAAGCGAAAGCGGAACCAGTGCGCTGAAAAACCCAACGGGGCCTGCACCGCCATACTGCCGGCGAGCTGAACGGGAATGGTCAACGCGCGTTCGTCGCTGATTTCGGCTTCAGCCCGAGGCAAGACCCGGCCATTAAAGCGCATTTCGATGTCGTCCTCAATGCAGAAAAAGGCAAAGCGCAGCGTCAAAATAGCCGGGCGCATCTCGCCATCGCGCCGGGCGCTCTCCACATCGTCGGCCACCCAAACGTCGAGTGCGACCGTCTCGCCCTCCAAGAGCTGTTCCGGCACTTGGCGCTCCGGCGTAGAAGTCTCTTCCCCGATGGCCCCTTCGCGCGGCTGTAACAAGTAGCGCTTGTCGCGCCGAGCGTGTACCTGCGGATAAGCCACTTCGCGCAAGATCTGGTACTCGCGCTCGGCAAGGGGCCAAGGCATATAGCCCAAGTACATCCCGGCGTAGCCTTGCCAGTCCAAGGTTTGGCTAAGCGCCCGGTACATCTCAATGCTCGGCAACCCCACCCGCTCGTCGTAGATCCGGCGCGGCGGCCGATAATACGCAGCGGCACCCGCATTCTCGGCCACCTCGGCCAGCCACGGTGCCTGAATGCCCGGATCAACCAGCGCGTTTTCATCCTGACCGACGACCCAGTCGAGGCTGCCAGCCCGCAGCCAAGCCTCCACATCCAGCCCCACCGCGAGATTGTCTTTCTCGTGCAGATGCACCCGCGCCATCAGTGGAATGTCGCGGCCCTGCCGCGCGCCGATTTCCTCGGCCAACGCCCGCACCTTGGCCACGAACTCAGTCATCAGTGGCGCGTTTTCCTCGATCTCATCCTGTTTGAAATAGAAGTTGTCAAAGCAAAAATCCAGTTCCAACCCATCGGCTCGGTAGCCTTCCAGCACTTCGCCGATGATGGCCAACTTGTCCTCTTGCACGGCCTCTTGCGCGTAGTCGTAACACCACTCGGCCCGGCCGGCGTCGCCAATGCACACTGCGGCTCCGTACTGCTCCTTGAGCCGCCCCGAGCGCTCGTGTCCCGGCCGGGCAGAGTCCTGCAACTTGAGGCTAGGAAACACCTGCATTCCCGTCTCCCGGCCGCGCTCAATGACGGCCCGCAGTTGGTCAGTCCCCAATTCCTTGGCCACCTCGACCATCCGCATAATCCGCCAGTCGATGTAGTTTTCCCACACCTCCTTGCCCTGCCCCACCACGCGACCGACCTCGCTCTGGTGAAAGAAGACGTCGCTATAACCCAATCCCAAAACCAGCAAATCCACGCCCGTGCCCAACACCTCATCCACCGGCCAGTTCAGGAGGTGGCGGCTGGCCGGGGGTTCGAGCCGTTTGGCGTGGAAGTGGTGTGCATCGTTGTAGTGAATTAAACGGGGGCGATCCATGGCTAAGCTCCTAGTTAGTGGCCCATCGGCCTCATATAGTCAGAGTCAAGATACAGCTTGTCTTGTCAATACCATTCTGCGTTCATCTGCGGATACGTTGCCGCCGGGTTTTCCATACAGCACTTAGTCCTTCTTATGGGACAAAACCTGATCCATGTACTTTTCGTGGCCCAAGATCGGCTTCTTGTTGTACATCCGCGAGGGGTTGGGAATGAGGCGCAGACTGCGATCGGCCAGCGGCAGCATCACAGGCGCACAGCCCCGCCGGTGCGACTCGCGCACCGCAATAGCCATCTCGAGGACCTTGACGCCGTTCTCGCCGCTGCCAGGCGGGTCTTCGCCTCGCTCCAGCGCGTCGATAATAGCCTTGCAACTGGCCTTGTTGCGGTCTCCAGGCCAGCGCCAGCCCTCGGCGTCGTACCCGCGCTCTCCGCCGTAGATCGGCCCTTCCGGCAAGACGCCCTCAATTTTCTCCAACTTCTCCCAACTCGCCCCATCGCCTTCGACGTAGCGGTACAAACCGGCGAGATTGTCGTCCGAGTAGAAAATTCCGCCCTCACAGGCCACCTCGTAGCCGCGGCCCCGCGCATCCTTGTCCCGATAGGTAAACGCCTCGATTCCATTGGCAAAACGCACGTACCCAGCCCCACCTTGGTCGTGTTCGCTCAGCGGATCGTCGCTGACCCAACCCGACACCCACGCCACCTCGGCGCATCCAGCAAAATGGCGCATCAGCGTAAAGCGCTGACAGCCGCCACCCGACATCTCCGTCCCCGACCCGCCGAGCAAGGTGATGCGCTTAACCGCCCCCAGCTCACCCGCACCAATGAATTCCAGGGCCTTTTGGTAGGCTGGCAGATTGACATCCAAGTCGCCCGCGCCAAAGCGAATGCGTCGGCTCTTGCACTCGGCGACCATGCGATCGGCTTCTTCCAATGAGGCCGCGATCGGCTTTTCGCAGAGAATGGCCTTGACCCCGGCTTGCGCGCAGGCGATAACGACCTCCGGGTTGACGCCAACCGGCAATATCGGCGCGGCAATATCGAGCGCCTCTTTCTCTAGCATCTGGCGATAGTCGGCATAACCGGGCACGCCCGTGCGCTTTTGAAACAGGGCCAAATTCTCCGGATCTCCATCGGCCACGGCCACCAACTCCGTGCGTTCGTCGAGCATATAGGCGCGTGCGTGTTGTGTTCCTTTGCGCCCAGCCCCGATCAACCCCACGCGATATTTAGCCATCGTCGAAACCCTCCTTGAGTATAGAACTTGAACGATCGAAGATACGGATCGTCTCTCGTTTCTACTATTCTGCGTCCATCTACGGATCTCGTCAGCCGCTCCGGCCCGCCCGCGCCCACAGCAGCCCTAGCACCACCGCCACCGCCACCAAAAAAGGCACCGCCAAGTGATTGAGCCTATCCCAACCCAACATACCCTCCAAAGGTGCCGCCCCAAAACTGGTCAACACCATCAAGCCAAAGACCAGAAAGTCATTGCACGATTGCACCCGCGCCTTTTCCTCGGGCCGGTGCGTCATCGCCAACAGCGACGTTGACCCGACAAAAAGAAAATTCCACCCCATGCCCAATAGCGCCAACCCGATCGTGTAGTGATAGAGTCCGATACCGCTCAAATTGACCGCAATGGAGCACCCGAGCAACGCAATGCCGGCAAACATAATCCGGTGCTCGCCCCAACGCGAGATCAGATGCCCAGTGAAAAAAGACGGCACGTACATGCCCAGTACATGCCACTGAATCACCCAAGCTGTATCGGCAAAGGAATGCAAATGCCGCTTCATCGCCAGCGGCGTGGCATTCATCAACAGCGACATCAGCCCCCAAGCAGCCACCGCCCCGATCACCGCCAGCGCGAAATCCGCCTGCCGCGCGATCTCCCGGAGCGAACGCCCACCCGCCCGTTGCTCCTCGGCACTAGGCGCGGGAAAGGAGACAAAGCAGAGCACCGGCAAAACCAGCGCATGAACGACGGCAATCCCCAAAAAAGAGCCAGCGAATAGATAGTCGGGAAACCACTCCCGCGACCACGCCGCCAGATTGGATCCCGAAATCGCGGCCACAACGCCCCCAGCCATCACCAGCGAAATAGCGCGACTGCGAAAATCCTCGGCCACCACTTCGCCAGCCGCAAAGCGGTAATAGGTAGCAAAGCCATTGACCGCACCAATGCCCAACCCACCCAGACAAAGCAGTGCGAAATTGCCCTGATACACGGCCAAGCACCCCACCGCACCTCCTAGGATACCCAACGCCGCACCCAAAGCGAAACCTATCTTGCGGCCTCGCCGCTGCATTAGCTGCGCCGCCGGCACCGTCATCAGCATCGTAGCCACCGGTGCCAGCGCCAGCGGCAGGGTAGCAAGCGCGGGATTCGGCGTCAGCCGCTGGCCGATGAGCGCCATGCTCGACAGCATGACGAGACTGGCGGTGCGCGAGAGGGCCTCGCACAAAAAGAGCAGCGAAAGATTTTTCAAATTAGCCCGGCCAGTCGGCCCCGCCGTTTACTACTTTTGTCGCCGCGTCCCCACCGCTGCAGCCAATTCCTCCAACACCTCCACCGTATCCTCCCACCCAATACAGGCATCCGTAATGCTCTGCCCATAAACCAACTCACTACCCGCCTGCTGTTTCTGATTGCCCTCGATTAAGTGACTTTCCAGCATCACCCCAAAAACATCCTGCGTCCCTCCCGCCACCTGCGCGGCAACCGCACTTGCAACAGCCGGTTGGCGCTTGTGATCCTTGGCGCTGTTGCCGTGGCTACAATCGATCATCACCCGGTGCGGCAAGTTTGCCTCCTTGAGCTGGGCCGCAGCCGCGCTGACGCTGGCGTGATCGTAGTTGGTCCCGTCGCTGCCGCCGCGCAAAATCAGATGGCAACTCGCATTGCCCCCAGTCCCGACAATCGCCGCAATGCCCTGCTTGGTCACCGAGAGAAAGTGATGCGGGTGCCGAGCGGCACCGATGGCGTCGAGGGCGATCTGCACATTGCCCGCAGTCCCATTCTTAAAGCCAACGGGCATCGACAGGCCCGAAGCCAACTCGCGATGAACTTGGCTTTCGGTAGTGCGAGCACCAATAGCGCCCCAAGCAATCAGGTCGGCGATAAACTGCGGCGTAATGGTATCGAGGAATTCGGAACCGGTCGGCAAGCCCATATCCCCCAACTGCACCAACAGGCCGCGCGCGGCGCGCAAGCCGCTGTTGATCTCGAAGCTGTCGTCCAAATGCGGGTCGTTGATCAACCCCTTCCAGCCGACGGTCGTGCGCGGCTTCTCAAAATACACGCGCATCACCACGTACAATTCGTCGCTTAGGGCCGCCGCTTTTTCTCTAAGCCGGTCCGCGTATTCGAGTGCGGCTTGGGGGTCGTGAATCGAACACGGCCCAACTATCACCACTAGTCGGTCGTCCTCTCCGACCAGTATGGCGTCCAAGGCACGCCGGGCCGCAGCCACAGTGCGGGAGGCCGCTTCTGAAATAGGCAACTCTTCCATCAAGATCGCCGGGGGGATCAAGGGTTTAAGTTGGTCAATGCGTAGATCGTCAGTTGATTCGAACAAGGCTTTTTACTCCTTTAGTAGCAGTTATAAATTCTTACCGTCTAAACACTCTTCACTCGCCACCCGGCGTCCAACCCAAAGCCGCAAAATTCTTGCCGGTGAGACTCCGCGTAAAGCGCGCCCGCTCGCGCGCTTCTTCTAGCTCCTCGCGCAAATCCTCCGGCCGATGTGTCCGGCCCCGACGCACGGTCAATACCGGCTCGATTTTGCGATCGCCCTGCTCGCGCCGGCCCCGCACATCCCGGAACTCAAACGTCCCTTCCAGCACCTCAAACGCCGCCAGATCCGCCACCGTCCCCTCCCGCAGAGTACCCAACTCCCCACCGCGCCCGATAGCGTCAGCCGCCGCAGCCGTACTCTGCTGCACGACGCGCTCGAGCGGCACTCCTAGGTTGAGCAACTTCGACGCGGTTTCCGGCATACTCTCGATCGGGCTGTCCCAACTATGCGCGTGCAAATCCGTGCTAATCACGTCGGCGACAAAGCCGTCGGCCAGCGCCTGTATTGCAATCCCGTAGTCGAAACTGCCGCCGCCGTGCCCCACGTCAAAGAGCACGCCTCGCTCCCGCGCCTCCCACACCTGCGGCACCACCGTCCCCGACTCGTCAACCACGCAGTCGCCCGTGCCTTGATAACAATGGGTCACCACATCGCCGGGCCGCAGCAGGGCGAGCACATCCACAATCGGCACCCCTCGGGCAATGTGTACCATCACCGGCACTCCCGCCCATTCGCCCGCCTGCACCGCCAACTGCAAGGGTTTGGTCCCATTCTCACCCACTTGGAAACCACCCTGCCGCACCTTGACGCCGACGCAGTGCTCCTGCCAGTGGTGGGCCACAAACGCCGTGCGCTCTGGATCGCCGTACTGCAAATCGATCATCTCTCCCACTGGCCCACAGGTCAAACCAATCGCCGAAATATGCACGTACCCCAAAACCTGGGTCCGCGCCGGTTCAATCACGTAATCGACAAATCCCTCGAAGTTGGCCCACCCCGCGCTGCCAGCATCGACGATCGTCGTCACGCCCGTGGCCAAGCACAGCGCATCGCCGCGAATGCCCCAAGTCGAGCATCCCGCGTAGAGGTGCGCGTGAATATCGATCCAACCCGGTGTCAGGATTTTGCCGGACAGGTCGATCGTCTCCGCCGCCGGGGCCGTTATCTCCTCAGCCACTGCGGCGATCTGCTCCCCGATGATCCCCACATCGCGGATCCCGTCCACATCCTGCGCTGGGTCCATCACTCGCGCGCCTTTTAACAACAGATCGTAGGCCATTTCCCTTTCTCCATTAAGCCGCTGCGGCTGCTTGACACGCCTAGTTCCAAACCCGTATATAATGCGCTTTTTTACTCCAACCAGAGAGCCATCATGGGAAACACCCCACCTGCCGAAGGCATCCGCGTCCCAGCCGCTGCTTTGCACCAACTTGCTGCCGACTGCTTCCAAAAAGCTGGCACCAACTCGGCAGACGCCCAGTTCCTCGCCGACCTTTTGACCGCCACCGACCTGCGCGGCGTCAATAGTCATGGTACCTGGCAACTCCCCGGGTATATGCAGATGATGCGCGAAGGCCGCGTCAATCCCCGCCCTAATATAAAGGTGACCAGTGCAACCACCACTGCCCGCGTCTATGACGGCGATGGCGGCATGGGGCACTTTCCCTGCCACCAAGCCATGACTTGGGCGGCTGAGACGGCGGCGGAATACGGCACGGCGGCGGCGACCACCCGCAACCACTTCCACTTCGGCAGCGCCGGCAAGTACTCGCGGATAGCCGCTGCGGCTGGCTGCGTGGGGATCGCCATCTCCTCGCACCGCTACGATCTGTCGCCGGACTCGCTAGTCAAAGGCGTCAACGCCACCTCGCCGATCAGCGTCGCCTTCCCCAACCGGGAGCAACCGCCCCTCGTGCTCGACATGGGGGCCTCAATGCTGCCCTGGGGTGAGGAACTCTTCGCGCAGATTCCCTTCGCCTTTTTCAAGGAACTGGGCATTGGCGCGATAAACCGGGCGCTAGGCGGCGTGCTGGCCGGGATTTACTTGCCGCAATTTATCCCGCCGACATCGCCGTGGGAATCCAACCAAGGATCCTTCCTCGCGGCCTTTGACGTGCGCGCTTTTATGCCTTTAGCAGAATTCCAAGCGCAGATGGACGCGTTCGTCGCCGCCGCCCGCAACATGCGGCCCTTCCCCGGCCTCGACCGCGCCGAGCTGCCCGGGAATTTGGAGTGGCAACGGGAGCGCGAATACGCCCGCGACGGCGTGCCCATCAGCCCCCAACATCAGCAGCACCTTCAGAAACTAGCCGACGAGTTGGGAGTGACCACTCCCTTCGCCTCCTATGAACACACCCGCTTTACTACCCAAGAAAAAAAGAGGAACAGATGACCCAACCCCACATCCTGTCCAGCGTCGAGATCGAGTTTCAAGGCCAAAGCCAAGCCCGCGAGCTTATTGAACGCGCCGGCTTCGCCATTGAGATCCGACACCCCCAACCCGGCTGGCCCGACGAGGAGACGCGCGCAAAGTTAGACGGCTTCGATGCCCTGCTGGCCGGCGGCGAAAACCTCAACGCCGCCACCATGGACCAAGCAGCACAGCTCAAGATCATCGCCCGCAACGGCGTCGGCTTCGACAAGGTTGACCTAGATTACTGCACCCAGCGCGGCATTGTCGTCACCAATACTCCCGGTGCCATGGCCGACGCAGTGGCCGATCTGACCTTCGCCCTGCTTCTCGGAATGGTGCGTTCGCTCAGGTTAGGCGACCACCGGGTCAAATCGGCAGACATCTACGACGTTCCCGTCGGCGAAGACCTGTGCGCCATGACTTTGGGGCTAGTCGGCTGTGGCCGCATCGGTGCCGAAGTCGTGCGTCGCGCCCGCGGCTTCAAGATGCGAGTCCTCGTTCACGATCCCTATATCGACGACGCGCAAATCCGCTCCCTCGGTGCCGAGCCTGCCGACCGAGCCGCCCTGCTGTCCCAAGCCGACGCCGTCACCTTGCACCTGCCGCTGACCGAAGAAAACCGCCAACTCGTCAATGCCGAGTTCCTCGGCCTTATGAAAGAGGGAGCCTACCTGATTAACACCGCGCGCGGCGGCTTAGTTGACGAAGCCGCCCTGATCTCCGCGCTCGACAGCGGCCACTTAGGCGGTGCCGGCCTCGACTGCCAAGCCACCGAACCGCCGCAAGGCCAATCCCTCGAACTGGTCCGCCGCGACAAGGTGCTAGCCCTGCCCCACACCGGCTCCAGAACCCTAAGCGCCCGCAAGCGCATGTCCCTCGTCGCCGCACAGAGCATCGTCGCGCTATTGCAGGGCAAAGTCCCCGATCACGTGGTCAACAAAGAAGTGCTGGATGGGTTGGATTTGGCGGGGTAGTGGGTGAGGATGTGGAAGTGAACTAGGAAAGGATGAAAAAGATGATCTGCTCAACCCTAGATCAATATCTGGACGAAGACCGTGTACCGGCAAGGGAAATCCATGATAAAGTCAGAGAACGCCACGGTGAGTATTATCTAAGCACCGGTTATTACCTCCGTCTGTATCGCCAGCGTGCAGAACTGACTCAAGCGACTCTTGCCAAGCGGAGCGGCATCCGCCAGCACCATCTATCTGAAATGGAAAACAACAAACGGGTGTTGGGAAAAATGAATGCCAAGAAGTTGGCGGAGATACTGGTCTGTGATTATCGAAAACTGCTATAGCGTCGAGTCGAAGTATCACCCACCGGCCGCGTAAATTGTCAGCAGCAGTTCCGCATCGTCGAGCAACCGGTATTCCGGTTCCTTGCCGGACAGTCTTTCGCTGTTGTCCAAGATAATGGGCACTCCCTCGCCGCGTTTGTCCATCAGGGTCCGGCGCTCTGTGGTCAGCCAAGGCGCGTCGGACACTGCACACTTGGCCAACATGCAGCACCCGCAAGATGCCCCTCAAATACCCCTCTTAGAGCCTCAAGATGTGATATCGCCTCGTTTAGCTGGCGAGAACGGACATCCGCAGCTATACCGAAACCGATAATCCCAGGCAGGTTTTCGGTTCCTGGACGCATCCCGCTCTCCTGATCGCCGCCGAAGAGCAGGGGAGAGAGCAGGTTTTCTTGCTTGCTACAAATCGCGCCAATTCCCTTCGGACCGTGAATTTTGTGTGCAGTGAACGTCAAGAAGTCGATTGGAAGATCGGCAATGAGATGGGAACGCGACCAATTGCTTGCGCCGCATCGACATGGAACGGCACTAGGCGACGGCGACAAATTTCACCTAGTTCTTCAATCGGTTGTACGGTGCCGGTTTCGCTATTTGCCCACTGAACGGACACAAGAGTCGCCGGCTCCTCTAGCGCAACTTCAAGGCTATGTGGACTAACCCGACCAAGTTGATCTACCGGTAGAATAGTGATCTCTATATCCGCATCTTGCAGAGCTTGCGCTGTCTTCAAGACAGACGAGTGTTCGATCGCTGTCGTGACGAGCCGTGCTCCCTGCTTATCTGAACAGACGCCTTGAAGAACAAGGTTATTGGCCTCCGTTCCCCCCGAAGTGAACAGAATCTGTTCCGGCTCTGAACCAACGAGGTGGGCGACGCGATGACGAGCCTCGGACAGGGCGTCTCGGGCACCCGCGCCCAGTTGATGCGGACTAGATGGGTTCCCGTACCTAGTCGTCATCGACTCGACTACCGCATCGGCCACTTCTGGCAAGGAGCGCGTCGTGGCATTGTTATCCAAGTAAATCACTTCAGCGTTCCTCCAACCCCACTCCCAGCGGCATAAAAAACTCGTACTGCTCCGGCGTGCCGTAGCATTCCATCTCCGTCAGCCGCACCCCCGTGCTGTTGAGCGCCGCCTCGACGATCCGCTTGTTGAAGGTGCTGACGTTTTCATCAGCCAGATGAATTACGGCCGCGTAGCAGCGGAGTGGCGGTTAGCTCGAAGGAGGAAGCCCCAAGCCCACCAGTCGGCCTTCCGATTGAGCCTTACTAAAGCAAAACCTCTCTGCTGTATCGACGAATGCCTCAACCAACTCGCAGCTATCAAACTCTTCCACACTGAACGGAGAATTGTCGAACATCCTCAAGACGTCTCCCGGAGTTGACCGGCGACCTCTCACAAATTCCCGCTTTGACCATACTCTCGTTATCTCTCGCGCACGAAAATCAAAACTGATAGACGTCAGCTCTGCTAGGGGGGCTGCTCCTGTATTAAGCACGAGCACCAGATCGATATCAGATAGCGCGTTTAGAAGGGCTAGGTGCAACGGCATCTCGGGATTACCGAGAACATCTTCACCTAATTTGGCCAGCGCGTAGCCGTGATCTATAAGGCGGGATACGATCTGCCGACGTTTCTTCAAATCGCATGGCTGCGCTTCTCCAGGTCCTAAGACGACGATCCTCAGGCCCTCACGTCGCAGCAGTCTAGCGTACTGGTCGGTATTCAAACTTCGGAGCGAGGTGGCTCGGCCGTGGAGGATTCAGCAAGCAACTTGTCTCCATACTCGCTGAGTCTAAGCCGGGTGGGACTTATCTCGCACAGGTTCGCTCCAGCCAAAATTCCTACGGACTTGAGAACATCAGAAGGCTCTCCCTCAACTACATCCGGCAGATCCTCCCACCTAATTGAAGTCCTGCGGTCCAAAGCGTTGAGCAACTGTCGAGCGGTCGGGTCCAGATACACCGCGGCCAAGCGCTCTTGATTCCGTCGCTCCAGTTTCTGCACCTCTACAACCCACCTTGCTAATGCCAAGAAATCCCCTTGGCCAAAGGCAACAGGGTCCTCTATATCAGACCCGCTGCTTCTGAACACACCCCATCGAAACGAAAAGTGGGGAAAGACAGTCGGCTGATCGAGATAGCCTGACGAACTCGTCTCTAGGTCTATCCTCGACCATTCAGTGGGGACAATAGGGGAAATAGTCATATCTAATGCCCTCCTCTTGGTTTGAGGATCTCCGTCAAGACCTTTATGAAATCGCGATATTCTTGGTCTAACGTTTGCAAGAGCCACTCTGTTGAAGGCACTTCGTTTCCCATATCTATGTGAACATTCAAATGCGCCAAGTAGTTTCGGCCTGCATATTGGTTTTCTTGAGGCTCAATACGCAAATCGCACCGCCTATCGCGTGCGGCATACCAAAACCTTGCGGATGCACCCATGATCTCGTATCCGGTATCCCCAAGCGCATCTTCCTTCACGATACGACTTAGGAGCACCTTGCTCGGTAGTTCCTCGTCTTTGGGTTCCACTTCAATATGGAAATTGAGACCAACGGCAGCGTAGCTTAGGTTGCTCTGCTTCCCGATGTATTCGGCAATCCGGGCTGCGCGGTCAGGGAAATCCATCCTCACTGGCACCTCAGCACTTCCATCGTCAAAATCCAACCTGTTTTGCCTGACGGTGACAGTCAACTGGTTGCGCATACTCGACAGGACGACCCCCTCAGAGGATTCACGCATCTCTGGAGCGTCAATGAATTGAAGCAAACCTGTTGGATCGGCTCCAAGTAGCAGTCCGATCTCGGGCCCAACGAGCTTCCCTGTGGACGCGCGGGCTACGTAAACTACTACTGTCTTTAGCTTCTTAACTGAATTCGGTGTGATCAATGGTTCACCCATAAACGGCTTGCAATAATTGACGATATCTTCACCCACACCAGATAGAGGCCCAGTCTCAGTCTACTGGCGAGGGGCTTCAATATAAAGAATATAGGCTATTATATACAATATCAATATCGGCCAGATAGGATGTGCCTAATCGGCTAACCCGACCTGTCGCCCTCCTTCACCCCCGGCGGCATAAAAAACTCATACTGATCCGGCGTGCCGTAGCCATCCATCTCCGTCAGCCGCACCCCCGTGCTGTTGAGCGCCGCCTCGACGATCCGCTTGTTGAAGGCGCTGACGTTTTCATCGGCCAGATACTCGGCCACCGGCATCCACAGACACTCGGCGATCTCGTCCTCTTGGATGCGAATCTCGGTACTCAGCGGGCGCAGGCGGCAGACGAAGTAAATATCCGACTTGCCAAAGCGGTAGCCGTGCCAGTGGCGGAAGCAGACCAGCGCGTCGAACTCCGTCTCGACTCCGGTCTCTTCGATAACTTCGCGCACTACAGCTTCGGCCAAATGCTCGCCCGCGTGCAGCGCGCCGCCGGGCAACTTGTAGCGCGGCGGACCGGGCGCGCGCCGATGGTACTTTTCGCTAACCACCAACAACTCTCGCGCCCCGTTGAGCACGACCCCGCCCGCGCCGATATAGTGCGAGGCGTGAGCCGGCACATAAGCGCCTTCTTCCAGTTGCAAGGTCATCATTAGATAGCCGTCACCGCTGTGGTGGAACGTAAACCCGGCTTCCACTGCCACGGGGATCAACACCGCCTTGACAATCGGCACCTCCAGCCAGACGACCCGGTAGCCTTCGTCCTGCCAAGCCGCCAGCGAAACGCATAGCCGCTCGGCAAACGCCGCTGGATCTGGATCGAGAGCTTCTGGTTTGGGAATGATGCCGCCGAATGGATTAGTCGTTGCTGCAATAGGTTTCATATCCCGCCTCCCTCAATGGCCGCTAGTGATAGCAAACCCCACTTGGCGTGTCAAGCGAGATTCATATATTTAGGTAAGGTAGATAAAGAGATATTTTCTCTATTTACATTGATTTTTGGGCAAAATTTCCAATTTTAAGACGTAATAAAACGAAAAAATCAGATTAGGAGAGGATAAAATGATAATCAGTTTCTCCGTTGAAAACTGGATGTCCTTCCGCGACCAAGCGACCTTTTCGATGATCGCCAGCCGAGAGCGCCAGCATGGAGAACGCGTCCCCAAGCTCGGTAAGTACCAAACGAGAATTCTTCCGATTGCAGCGATTTACGGTGGTAACGCCTCGGGCAAGACCAACCTCTTCAAGGCCCTGAGTTTTGCCAAAACGCTAGTAGTCAAAGGCACTAGGCCCGACAACCTGATCTCGGTCGAGCCGTTCCGCTTGGATGGCAAGGGGACTAACCGCCCCTCGCGCTTTGCCTTTGAGTTGCTGATTGACGAAACCATCTACGACTTCAGCTTTGCAGTGACCCGCAAGGCAGTCATGAAAGAAAGACTCGTAGTAATCACCAGTACCAGCGAAAAAGTGCTCTATGACCGCCGTAACGGAGAAATCAACTTTGACGCATCGCTCGCCAAAGATTCGTTCCTACAGTTCGCTTTCCAAGGAACCCGGGACAATCAGCTTTTCCTGACCAATTCCGTATCCCAAAAGGTAGATAATTTTAGGCCGATCTATGACTGGTTCAAGGATACGCTCACGCTAATCGCACCTGACTGGCGGTTTGGCCCCTTCGAGCTGTTTCTTGATGAGGGACAGCCACTGTACACGGCCATGAACGAGATATTGCCTCAGCTTGATACCGGGATTGCCCGTCTTGGCAGTGAGGAGATTCCCTTTGAGGACGTACCGATTCCTGAACCATTAAAGACCGAGCTTCAGGAAGAAGTAGAAGAAGGCAAGAGCGTTGAGTTGGAGTTGGTTAACGCCCGCTTTGTGATCACCCGTGAGGACGGCGAATTAACCGCAAAGAAAATGGTCTCCTTTCATCCGAAATCGGACGGCACAGAAGCCAAATTTGAGACTCGCCAGGAATCGGATGGCTCACAACGGGTTATTGATCTCCTGCCCGCCTTTCTTGACCTTTCGACGCAAACGTCTCCGAGAGTCTATGTCATTGATGAAATTGACCGCAGTCTGCATCCCTTGCTGATCCGCCAACTGCTTGAAGCATATCTAGGAAACTGCTCTACGGAAACCCGGAAACAACTATTGTTGACGACCCATAACGTCATGCTGATGGATCAGCAGTTGCTGCGCCGGGACGAAATGTGGGTGGCGGAAAGGGATACGTCTGGCGCGTCCAGCCTGTTTTCCTTCAGCGAATACAAAGACGTTCGTTACGACAAGGATCTGCGGAAAAGCTACCTACAGGGACGGCTGGGAGGAATCCCTCGCATTCTGTCGGGAGGCACTCTCACCAATCCTCATCTCACGGAGTAAAGTGAGGAGATGACGGATGTCGCCGAAAAAACGTAATTTTCGCAGACCTCTTGGCGAGCGGCTGTACAAACTGGTCGAAAATATCCTTAGCGAAAGACCATAATTCATGCAACGCGCACTGCACAGAAAGCTCATCGGCCCCAAGGCCCATCGCCAACTCCTCGCCTTCCTCGGCGAGCACCTACCCCACTTCACACCCCCCACGTCGGCCGCGGCTTGGCGCAAGCAAATCCCAGCTCTGCGCGCCCAAGTCCTCGACCTGTTCTTCCGCGGCCATCCCAAGGCTCTCCTCGCAGAACAGCCACAAGTCCACTGGGGCGACCGCATCGAAACCGGTGCCGGCTACACCATCCGCAAGCTGCGCTACGAGGGCTATCCCGGCCTCTGGGTCCCGGCCCTGCTCTACGAGCCAGATCAGCTTGGGGAAAAGGCCCCCGCCGTCCTCAATCCCAACGGCCACCACGCCGGCGGCAAGGCCATGGACTACAAACAGGCCCGCTGCATCAACCTCGCCAAGCGCGGGATGCTGGCGCTCAACACCGAATTTCTCGGGATGGGCGAACTACGCGCCGACATGGAACACAACCGCATCGCCCACCTCGACCTATGCGGCATCGCCGGCATCGGCGTGTTCTATCTCTTAATGAAGCGCGGCCTCGACGTGCTGCTCGCTCACCCCAAGGCCGATCCCGAGCGCATCGGGATGACCGGCCTGTCGGGCGGCGGCTGGCAAACGGCCCTGCTCTCGGCCCTCGACGAACGAGTCAAAGTCATCGTCCCGGTCGCCGGTCATTCCGCCGTCTGGCAGCGCCGGGGCTGTATCGAAGACATTGGCGACCAAGAGCAGTGCCCGGCCGATCTTTGCACAGTCGCCGACTACGACACACTCTCCGCGCTCTTTGCGCCGCGACCGACCTTGCTCATGTACAACCGCCACGACGACTGCTGCTTCCAGACGCGGCGGACGCGCAAATCCATCTACGAACCCATCCGACCTGTCTTCGCGCTCCTCGACGCCCGCGACAACATCGCCCTCCACGACAACACCGACCCCGGCACCCACAACTACGAGCGCGACAACCGCCGCCAACTCTACAAATTTCTCAACCAGCATTGGGGATTAGAAACATCAGACGACGACCTGCCCTATCGCGACGAACTGCAAACCGAAGAAGCCCTCGCCGTCGGCCTGCCCCCGGACAACGCCACCCTGATCTCCATCGCGCAGGCAGCTCTTGGCAAGATCAGAACTCGCAAAAGAAAAGCGCAGCCTCCAGCGGCCGCGCGCAAAACACTCGCCTCATTGCTCAAGCTGCCGCAGTGGAAGAATCGATCCCTGCAAGCAGTCGGCACCGCACAAAAGCGCAAAGACGGCACCATCCAACACGACCTATTGCACCTCGACAATACTTGGACCCTGCCGCTGACCGAATACACGCCGCCGCGCGCCCGAGGCATTGAACTGCTCATCGCCGATGGTGGCCGCAGTGCGCTCGCCGGTCCGCTGGCCACCGCCCTCGCGCAAGGCCGCCGAGTGCTCGTCGCCGACATCTTCGCTACCGGCGAACTCCGCACCGACCCGCGCCACCAGATGCTGGTCGCCACCGCCGGCCAGCGTCCACTCGGCATCCAAGTCGGCCAAGTGCTCGCGCTGCTGGCGACAGCAAGCCAAAAGAGCCGGGTGCTACACCTGACGGCTCACGGCCGCGTCTGCCCGGTCGTTGCGCTAATTGCCGCCGCGCTCAAACCCCAAGCCCTCGCCTCACTGACGACCAACGCCCTCATCGACTCCCTCGGTCGCCTCATCGACTGGCCGCTGTCCTACGACGCCGTCCCATCTCTTTACTGCTTTGGCCTACTGGCCGAATTCGACATCCCCGACCTGATCGCACTCTCAGCACCCGTGCCGCTCGCCGATCCCCATCGCGGACCGCTGCGCCGCTGAGGGCACCGCTACCGTCTGCTGCCGTGGCGATTCGCCACAACCCTTATCCATATTTTTCCCGGAGCCACCGCGCCGCCTCTACCTCGTTTTTGAGCTTGGTATAAACCTCGTCGATATCGACTTTCGCCGCCGATCCGGGAGCGAATCCGCAGTCCGGGTTGAGCACCACCCGCTCGGGCGCCAAATACTCCAACGCCTGTTCCACCCGCCCGACGATCGTCTCCGGCTCGTCAACCTCGCCCGGATGCACCCCCACACAACCCAAGCCGATCTCCAAATCTTCGCGCAACTCCTTAAACACCTCCGCATCCCCTGCGCCCGGACTGGTAAATTCCATAGTCAGATGGTGTACCTTCAGGCGATTGAGATAGGGGATGATCGGGCCATAGCCGCCGGTGTGACATGCCTCGCCCCGCACCCGGGCACCCGCGCGGCGGCACAAATGCACGGCCAAGCGCACTCCTGTGGCTCCCTCCACCACCGCATTGGTCATCGCCACCGCAAAGTCGGCCTCGGCCTCTGGGTCGTCATATCCGGCTCGCACCTCGTCATCGACGAGTAGGCATAGATGCGGATCGTCAATCTGCACGATATCGGCACCGGCCTCGCACAATAGCGCCAACTCGCGGCGCAGGATCGGCACACAAGCCTCGACAAATTCATTGCGGGTCGGATAGGCTCCGCGCGATTGTTCTGCATCCCACATCCGCTCGCCCAATAGCACCGGCGCTGGCAAAGTGGCCTTGATTTTGCGCGAGCTAACCTGCTTGAGAAATTCTATTTCCCGCGCAATAAACCCTTCGTCTTTCGGTGCCAACTCGCCCGTGACAATGGTCCACGGCCTACCGTCCGCATTCCGTCCCACCTCAAAGCCATGCGCCAATTCGGCGATCACGCCGATATACGAGGCGCGCCGCCATTCGCCATCGGTGATCACGTCCAACCCCGCCGCCGCCTGCAACGCCACCGCATAGGCCACGGCCGCGTCCATCACCTGCCCCAACCGTTTGGCGTCCATTGACCGCTCACCCATCACCGCCTCGCGCACGAAATCCGGTCGCGGCAGCGAGCCGACCACGGCCGCCGGAAAGAGCGTCCCGTAGTATTGACGCGTTGACATATTAGCCCCCGTATTCGTTTGACCAGCGCGCATTGGCTAGCGCGAAGTCCTCTTCCGTGTCAATTTCCATGTACTCGCCGTCAGTGGTCACCATGTGCAAGGCCGATCCTGCGTCCAGCATTTCCTCGAAAAGATGAATCAGATAAGCCTTTTCGAATGGCATGTCGTACTTCCAAGTTTGCCCGGCGTACTTTGCCTTCACTCGTTGATAATGCGCCCGCAAAGACCGCGCCCCCGCCGCATCGAACCGCGCCACACCAATATACTCGCCGCTGGCCGCTGACCCAGGCATAGTGCGGTTGATCGCCACGACCCGATCGCCCTCGGCCACGATCTTTTCGGCATCGTCTTCGGGGTGCTGGCTGCGATCTACATAGCGCGTACGCCAATCCGTATCAACGCAGAGCGCGATATCACCCTCGTGCTCCAGCGCGCGGCGCACGACTGCGGGACGGTAGAGAATATCGGAATAGGAACAGACAAAACCATCGGCCATATACTCCTCGGCGCAAAAGAGCGAGGCCAAGATATTGTTGTGCTGCCAGTTGGCGTTATGACAATAAATCAGATGCGGATAGTCGGCCTGGATCTGCTCGATGCGATAGCCGCCGACAAAGACCGGCGTCTCTAACCCGGCCGCGGCCAGTGTCTCGAGTATCCAGTCGAGGATCCGGCGGCCGCCGACGCGTATATAGCATTTGGGCTGCCCGTCGGTCAGGGCGTTGAGCCGGCTACCGCGGCCGGCACCGATGATGATGGGGCGCACTAGCTCTCCTTTCGTTTTCCGGTACGCACAAAACGGCCTGCTGATTTCCAGCAGACCGCTACGCATTCTTACTTGCTGCACTAGGCGAATAATGCCGCGACCGCGACCTCCCATCCCAGCACCACCTCCCCGCGCACTAGTTCGTAGCGAAACCCGTCGTCCGGCAGCCGTTCCAAGTCCGCCGCCGTGACAATATGTTCGACAATGGTCATGGGCTATCGTCCTCGCCCCCTTCGGCTTCAATCTCAATAGACCGCCAATCCATTGGGTCTAGGCGCTCAATACCTTCGATTGTATCAAAGTCCCGATCTGCCGACAGAATAGTATCAAGGCCGTTATTTTCCATCACGGCTACATGTATGAGATCTCTAGGCGGGACATGTGGATACTGCCCCATCAGGGTCTGGGCCAAAAAAATGTCTGCAGCACATACCGACAACACTATGTCCATTATAGTGCGAAAATTTGCAAAAATGCGGCGACCTATATCTTGCTTTCCTATATAGTAGTAGCGATAGAGTATTTCTTGGACCACTTCGACATCGGTCACTCCATCCAGCGTCCCGTTAGCAATCCGTCCCAAGATTTCTTTGCACGGCTCTTTGTAAGGACTACTTTTACCAGCGGCATACATAGGTATGTTCGCGTCTATAAAAACTTTCACGCCTGTGCCCCTGCGATGATTTCGCGCTCCATAAGGGCCCACTCTCCAACCGGGGCTTCAAGAGCGTACAAACGCTCCACTGCGGCCAGTTTCTCGTCGCTAGAGGTGATGTTGTATTTCTCCTGCACGGCTTTGCGGATCAAAGTCCCAACCGAAGCGCGTTCGCGCTCGGCAACTTCTTTCAGATAAACAGCCATCTCCTCCGAAAACAACACTTCAACACGCCGGGTCAATTGGGGCATAAAATCCTCCGGATACATCTGTGAATACAGAACATATTATGAAATATACCCGCCGCCTTTTACCGCCACAACCTCAAGTGGAGAGCATCGCCCTAGCACCTTATATTGAACTATCGCTATATAGAAAGGATAGACATGTCCGAAAAACTGCCCCTCGCCATTGTCGGTTGCGGCGGCATGGGCCACCGCCATCTCTATGGCCTTGCCGAGTTGCAAAGCGCCGGTCTGTCGCCCTTTGAACTGGTGGGTGCCTGCGACCCCAATCTCGACAACGCCAACTCGCTCGCCGACCAAGCCGAGGAGCGGCTGGGCACGCGACCCCAACCCGTCAAAGACCTCGCCGAACTGGCTTCCGTCGCCCCGGTCCAAGCCGTCGATATCACCACCCTACCAGCCCATCACCACACCGTGGCCATCGAGGCCATGGAGCGCGGCTGGCACGCCATGTGCGAAAAACCCATGGGGCTTACGTCCCGCGCCTGCAAGCAAATGATCGCCAAAGCCCAAGAGACCGGCTGCGTCCTCTCCGTAGCCGAAAACTATCGCCGCGACCCAGTAAACCGCCTCGCCAAAGCCCTGCTCGACGCCGGCATCATTGGGCGTCCGCGCCTGATGCAGCACATTGCCATAGGCGGCGGCGACGGCATGCTCATTTCCGTGTGGCGGCACCAGAAAAACGCCAGCGGCGTCCTGCTCGACGTGGGCGTTCACTTTGCCGACATCATGGAGTACTTCCTCGGAGAGGCCGACACGGCTTACGCGCAAACGCGCCTGCACGAGCCAACCCGCAAAAACCCCGTAGCCGGCCGCGCAGCCGCCAGCAGCGGCTCGCCGGGCGGGGTGTACGAACGCTGGCAAAAAGACATGCCCGCCGAGTTTGAAGCCACCGCGGACGACGCGGCCTATGCCACCATCCTCTTCAAAAGCGGCGCGGTCGCCCAGTACATCGAAGACCACGCCGCCCACGGTCAACACCTGTGGCGGCGCTCCATCCACGGCAGCCTCGGCTCGCTGGACCTGCCCGGCGATCGCTCGGGCGACCGCCTCACACTCCACCGCGACGGCGCAGACCCCATAGACGACCAAGCGCTCCTCGACCTCGTGCCCGATCACCGCCTCGACGACGTCACGGCCGCGCTCTTTGGCGGCGACCGACTCTTCGAGTATCACTTTCCCTTTCCCGAGACTGACCGCAAGCTAATCGCCGTCGAATACCACGAGCTTGGCACCTGCATCCAACAGGGGAAACAGCCCGAAGTCGATGCCCAGCAAGGCGCGCGTTCCGTGGCCCTGTCCTACAGCCTGATGGAGTCGCAAGTCGCCGGCCGTGCGCTTGCGGTCGATGCGGTCTGCGACGACCAGATCAACGCCTACCAAGCCGAAATCAACGAGCATCTGGGGCTATAGACAATGGCCGCCATCCTCTGCCCTCGCTGCCACAAAATCGTCAGTGCCGAAGCCGAAACCTGCCCCCATTGCGGCCAGCGCAAACCCGGGCTGTGGGGCGCGACAGCCACCATCCGCAAGCTCGGCCTACAGCTAAATTTTCCGCACTTAATCACCGTGTTCTGCGGCGTGCTCTACCTGCTCGCATTGGCCTTGGATCCATCGGCGATTTTCCAGACGCAGGGCCTGATGCAGATTCTCTCGCCCAGCATCCAAGCCAGCTTCAAACTCGGCGTCACCGGCACCGTGCCCATTTTCGCCTACAAATTCTGGTGGACGCCGATCACCGCCATCTACCTGCACGGCGGCCTGCTGCACATCTTCTTCAACATGATGTGGGTGCGCCAGCTTGGTCCGGTTGTAGAAGAGCTTTTCGGCCCCTTTCGCCTCTTTGCGATCTTCACGATCGCTGGCATCACCGGCTTTATAGCCTCGACCCTAGCCGGCCACGAACTCACACTCGGAGCCTCCGGCTCGATCTTCGGCCTCTTGGCCGCAGCCATCGCCTACGGTCGGCGCGCCGGTTCCCAGCTCTTTACCCGGCAATTTCTCCAGTGGGCGGCCTTACTGTTCATCATGGGCTTTATCATGCCCGGCGTCGATAACTGGGCGCACGGCGGCGGCTTTATCGGCGGCTATGCGGCAGCTTATGTGTTCAGTCGCAGTTCCGAGCGCGAGGGACTGGGAGCCTATCTGGTCGGTGGTTTGTGTCTGCTGGCCACGGTCGGTGCGTTTGCCTTGCAGTTTATCGCCGTGTTTTTGTAGCCTGCTCCATGCCCGACGAACTCATCGCGCTCTTCGATGGCCAAGGCCGTCCCATAGGCAGCAAAAGTCGCACTGTCGCCTATCGCGACGGCGACCGCGTCGGCTTGGTCTTCGTCTGGGCGGCTTGGCGCACGTCCTCCGGCGTCACCCGCACCCTATTGCAGACCCGCTCGCGCCCCGGTGACCCCTATCTCGGCAGCCTCGACGCACCAGCCGGCGGCCACATCCGGGCCGGAGAAACGCCCACAGCAGCGGCGCACCGCGAATTCGCCGAGGAAGTCGGCGTTGCACTGACGCCCACCGAATCGGTCTTCCTCGGACGGCAACCCCTCCAATACACCGGGCGCTCCGCCATGCAGTTTTTCTACCTCTGCACACGGCCTATATCGCTGGGGGAAACTGTATTCAACGAAGAGGTGGGAGCTTTTGTCGAAGTCACCCTCGACGATTTCGCCGCCTTGGTCTGCGGACGAACTGCCTCGATCCAAGGCCAAGCCCGCTACAAGGAGGCCCCAAACGAAACGAGGCCACGGGAAATTACCCCCACAGCCTTCGCCGCCTATTCCGAGCCGATCATGGCCGCCATCCGCCGCTCGGCTAGCGCGATCCGCGCCTATTTGGATACCGGGCAGACCGACGAGACTATCTGGCCGCCCCCCTACACCGAACTGCGTAAGGTCAATTCCTAATTCCTAATTCTTAATCGCACGACCGGCTGACGTAGCGCTCCAGATGCACCAACGCCCGGCCGCTATCCATAGCCTCTCGCGCCTCGGCCAACCCCTCTTCGGCACTCGCACTCAGGCCCAGATAGTAGTCGGTCAAACCGACGTTGAGTACTATGCGGTCGTAAACAGGCCCCCGTTCGCCCTTGAGTGCCGCCAGCCCCATAGCGGCAAAAGCCCGCGCACTCACCTCCGCAGGACGCGGGCTCTGCTCGTAGCAAAAGCCGTATTCCTCTGGGTCCACGTCGCAGGAAACCGTCTCCAACCGTCCCCCGACGCGGCGGAATCCCTGCACGTAATTGATGGCCTTGCGTCGCTCATCCGAGGGCTTGCCCAGTCGTAAACCGTAATGGCTACTCCCTTCCTCGCCCTTGATCACCAACCCCGCGTCCAAGCCGCTCGCCTGCATCAACCCCAACAGCTTGTCCTCGTAGCCGGTGTGATAAAAGCCCGCGATCATGCCATTCCAAGCCGCGCCAGCAAACAACTGCTGGGCCTTCTCGGTAGTAGCCCAAGGGGGACGTTTGGCGATGTGGGCGCGCAAATGGCGCAACGCGTACGCACGGGGAGCGTACTCGCGCTGACTCACATACGCGAACCCAACGGCCGGGTCTTCGATGCAACGGGCTGCCGTCGCCAGCGATAGATCAACCCGCGCACCCAAGGCCGCTAGCACCCCTTCCTCAGTGACTCCGCGCTTGGGCGGCATTTCGGTGACGCCGTGCAGCACAGTCGCCCGGCCCAAGGCCGCACGCACAGCAGCGACGAAAAGCGTCGGGCGAAAATAGCGCGCTGCGCCGTCAAAGGGCTGGCCAAAATGCAGCAGCGAATCGACTTGCAACGCGGACACCTGCTCTGCGGGGAGCACGGCGTTGAGATGAGCGCGAACTTCTTCCTCATTTTCGATGTTCATCCGCTGGCCGATCAAGAACGCGGCCATCAGCGAGGGACGCACTTCGCCCGCGAGCATAGCTCCGAGCGCACCGTGCACTTCCTCGTAACTCAAGTGTCCGCCCTGTAAAACCGGGCGCAGGGCCGCAACCACCCGCGCTTCGCCCGCGCCGCAACCGGCAAAATCCGGCGTCATTCCCAGCAAGAAGCGCAAATCTTCGGGCATCTTGCCGAGTGCGTCCCCATAGCGGTCAAACGCCTCGATCTCGGCCGCGCTCCAACCGGTCTGCGCACCAAAGGTGCGGCGGATGGACATCGCCGCGAAAAACGCGCCCATCTGGGCTGGGGAAACCTGCTCGGCGCGAGGTAAGCCCCCCTTGAGCGAGGCGAGAATCAGTTCGAGGACCCGCTTAGGATCTGGGTCGCCTTCTTTTTTGCCCAGCGGGCGGCTCTGGTGCGGCCCGGTACAGACACGCGCTTGTGCTTCCAGCACTTCCTCATTGGGGCCGGGATAGGGGTCGGGCATGGGTTTCCTAGGCTCCTGTCCGAGTCGAAAGAAGAGAGAAACTGTCGCGCTTCAACACAAGCATTCGGGAATGGCAAGGAACATGTGTTCGGGCATCAAGGTTGACATATTCGGCAATTTTGGAAATTATTCCATACTATTTGGTATATAGCGGTCTTGGAAATTATTCCATATATTTTTTCAAAGAAAGCCTGCCATACGATTTTCGGCGATTAGCATCCTGTCTATAAGCACGTTTACCGCAAAGACAAAATTTTTCTTTTTGTAAAAAAAGAGAGCCCCCCATGAGTCTTATGCGATTTATCCGGTTAGCATTGCATGGTCCCAAGGTTACAACTCGTACCGAGGAGGACAGACGTCTAGCCGACAGGCGCATCGTTAGTCGCCTATCGAGTGGCAATATTCGCTTGCAGCGCGGCGAGTATGTCACGCGAGAAGACATCGAGGAACAATATGAGCGCGTCAAGTCCTTCAACTTCGACGGAGAATGATGATCCTTATCGCATTAGCGACCTTCGCGCTCTATACGATACCGCAGATAAATTCGCACGCGAGGTCGCCGAGTTTCGATCCGAGATACCGATTCCCGCCTACAACCAGCTTCGATACGCAGGCTACCATCTTCTCCAAGCGCTAGACGACAGTGGATCTATTTCCAGCAACGAGCAATTACGTAGAGCGGTTTCTCATTGTGAACGAGCGATGTACGAAGCCGCAGAGGCAGGAATAATCTCGGTGCTATATTCGATAGATCAATTCCGAAAGGACTACAAGGATATCGTCGTCAAAGATGTCGTCGATGACTATGCCAGTATCGTCGTGCAAGCTCGAAAGGCGCAAGACCTACTCGCTCGTGGGCGGTCAGATCAAATGTCGTCGTCAGAACGAGCTTCCTGTTACATGGAAACGTTTCGACAATTGCGCGACGCCAGCGAAATGCTCGAAGCTAGTCGCGACGACCTTAACGCCAAGCTATCCGAACAAGTAAGAGACAGAAGGCGATTCATTGTTCGCTGCCTGCTGATTCTGCTCGGAGCTGTCGTTGCGGCAGCGGGTATAATGATCAGCATGTAAATGGTCGTGAAGCCCGTGTTTTGAAACCGGCTGGTGGCCAACTCCCATCTCAAGAATCTACTCCCTCCTTACCCTAGGAATCCCCAATGCGCTACCTGTCTCTCTTGTTTCCCATCGCCATCGCAGCCTGTGGCTCGTCCAACCCAGCCCCTCCGGCGCTGCTCCACTACGTCGCGGCCCAAGAAGCCTTGGCCTCCGACGACCTAGACCAAGCGCGCCAAGCCCTGCAAGACTTGGTGCAAAGCGCCAGCCCAACGCTCAAGCCGCTGGCGGAAAAAGCCGCCAGCGCCGCCGATCTCGCCGCGGTGCGCGTGGCGTTCAAGCCGCTGTCCGAACAAGTGCGGAAAGGCCAAATCCCCGAAGGCTACGTCGTGGCGTACTGCCCAATGGCCGACGGCGACAAGGGGGCGCACTGGGTGCAGAAGGACCAGCCCCAAATCGCCAATCCCTATTTCGGTGCTTCCATGCTCCGCTGCGGCGTCTTCAAGGAGTAGCCCACCCGCACATGATCCGCGTAGAATCCGCTACCCGCCGCTACGGCGTTTTGACCGCCGTTGACGAAGTCAGCTTTGCCGTTGACCAAGGGGAGATCGTCGGCTTTGTCGGCCCCAATGGCGCTGGCAAGAGCACCATGCTCAAGATGCTCTCCACCTTTATCCACCCCACGGCCGGTACCATCTCCATCGACGGACTCGACGTGGTGGAACATCCGCTCGCCGTGCGCCGCCGCATTGGCTACCTGTCGGGCGACACCCCGCTCTACCAAGAGATGCGCGTCGATAAGTTCCTCCGCTTCATCGCCCAAGCCCGCGGCCTCGAAAGCGACGCCTTGCAGCAGGGCCTAGCGCGCGCGGTCGAACTCTGCGGGCTTGAAGACGTACTCACCCAACGCGTCAAGGAGTGCTCCACCGGGTTCCGCCAGCGCATCGGCCTAGCGACCGCCATGGTCCACGATCCGCCGGTCTTGCTCCTCGACGAGCCAACCCACGGCTTCGACCCTCTGCAGGTCCTAACCTTCCGCGACACCTTGCGCGCACTCAGCCCGGATCGGGCGATCCTCTTTAGCACCCACATCATCGGCGATGTCGAAGCCATTGCCGACCGCGTGTTGATCATCCACCAAGGGCGCTTGCTCGGCGATGGCCGCGTCGAACAGTTGGCCGCCGACGCTGGCATCCCCGGGGCCGGTCTCGAAGCGGTTTTCGCCCACCTAGTCCGCACCACGACTCGACTGAGCGGTTCGGCTGAGCTCATCGTCGAAGCCTCGCCGAAGTCAACCCCTGCCCATGTCTGACGCGCAATGCCTGTCTGCTGCCGAATGCCTGCGCGGTGCGCGCATTGTCTTCGACCGCGAGTTGGAGTCCTACTTCGACTCGCCCATTGCCTATGCGTACGCCGCAGTCTTCTTAGTGCTGTCTTGCACCACCTTTATGAACTCCTTCTTTCTCGACGGAGTAGTAGATATGGGGCCGTACTTCACCGCCCTGCCCTTCCTGCTGATCCCCTTCGTCCCAGCCATTACCATGCGGGCTTGGGCCGAAGAACATGCCCAGCATACCTTCGAGTTGCTGATGACCCTACCACTGCACCCCTTGCAGGTCGTGCTGGGTAAGTATTTCGCGGCCCTCTGCTTCTACGCGATTGTCCTCGCCGGTAGCCTGCCCATCGTGCTGATGCTCCTCTTCCTTGGCGATCCCGATCTTGGGCGCATAAGCGCGAGCTATCTCGGCGCGCTGCTGTTGGGTGCTTTCTTCCTGTCCTTCGGCCTGTTTGCCTCCGGCCTGACCCGCGACCAGATCGTCGCCTTTGTGCTCGCCGCGCTCTTCGGCTTTTTCTTCGTGCTCAGCGGGCACGAGAAAGTAGTAGAGGTCCTCGACGGGCTAGCCCCGGCCTATCAGCCGGGCACGTGGCTGTACGAGACCATCTCAGTCCTGCCTCACTACGAGGCTTTTGGCCGCGGCGTAATCGCCCTCGCCGACCTATTGTACTTCGCATTGATGAGCGGCTTTTTCGTCGCGATGAACTATCTCAGCCTCCAGAGATCCAAGTATTGAAGCGGCACTTCTTGCTCCAAATTGCGCTGGCTTTCGCGCTGCTGTTGGGCATCGTCGCGTACGCCGGTCGCTTCCTAAACCTGACGGGGAGTTGGACCCTAGACCTTGCGGGGGACGACATCGCCACACTCGCGCCAGCGACCGAGCACTACCTCCGTTCCTTAGAAACCCCGCTTTCCATCACCTACTTTGCCACCGCCCGCGAAAACATGCCGGCGCACCTCAAAGAACTCGAGCCCCAAGTCCGTCGGCTCCTGTCGGCGCTGCGCGACCAAGCGCCCGGCCGCATCGACTATCGAGTCATCGACCCGGACCAAAGCGGGCGCACTGGTATCGGCTATGCGGCTAGCAAGAAAGCCTCTTCCTTCAGCGTACGGCGGGTGTTGCACGACGAGCATTCCGAGCAAAAAATCTGGTCCTCGCTGGTCATCGCACGCACCAACGCACCCGAAGTCCTCGTCCAAAGCATCGAGCCAGAGCACCTACCTTATCTAGAAGAATACCTTATTGCCCAACTGCAAGCCGGACGAGCGCCGCCGCAACCGACCTTTGGCGTCTCGGCACCGCCGCCCTTCCAGCTTTTGGCGGCCTTTCTCAACGAGGCCGGGCCGGTCGTCGAACTAGACCTCAATAGCAATCCCACCATCCCCCCAGAAATCGACGTGCTGTTCTGGATCCAGCCCGAAATCGCCACGCCCGAGCACGTGCGGCAGTTGCTCGCCTTCCTAGCATCCGGCCGCAGTGCCGTGCTCGCCGGTAGCGCCTACCAGATCGGCTACGCTCCACAGGAGGACGCGATTTCCTATTGGGTACACCACGCGCCGCCTGCTTGGGGGCGACTGCTCCAGCCCTTTGGCCTCCGGCCGGTGCCGGACCTGCTCGTCGATAAAAACACCGGGCCGGTCATCCTCGACATGGGCGAAATCGTCGCACCCTTTCACCTGCGGGTGCTGCCCGCTTTTTACAATATGAAGAGCTTTGCCGCGCCAGGTCGCGGCGGGCTTAACTTCGTCGCCGCTAGCGCACTTGAAGTCGATCCGCAGGCCGTCCAAGCCAAAGGCTTTCACGCGGAAATCGTCGGCACCACCACCGAAAGCCCTCGCGTCCTGCCCCTGCCCACCGGCCCCTTCACCGACGCCGATTTGGCCGGCGGCTTGCCCGTGCCCAAACAAAACTTGCTGGTCCTGCTCAAGCCGGACGACCCTTGGCAGGGGCAGCTATTCGTCTTGGCCAGTGCGTCGCCCTTCCAAGACGGCATCATCAACCAGCCCGGCTACGCCCACCGCGTCTTCCTGCAAAACCTCATCCGCACCTATGGGCAACCGGAGCGCGTATTGCGGGGGCGCGTGGAAAAGGGCGGGCCGCAGCGGCTGGTCCCGCCCGGCGCACTTGCCCGTTTCTTCTGGCGGTTCTTTGCGGTCTTTTTGGTGCCGCTGGCATTTGTGGGTCTCGGCATTAGGCACTATCTGCGTTATAGGCGCCCGAGCTGGCCGACGGGCCGTTGGGGCCGCCAACTCGGCCTCGCCTGCTTGGTGCTCCTCGTTGGTGCGCTCGTCTGGCGCGGGCGTGGCCCCTATCTCGACCTGACGGCCGACCAGCTCAACAAGCCCTCCCCGCTTTTGGGCCGCTTGTTGCAGGGCACGTCCCTATCCGCCGAGCTAATCGCCACCCACCGGGCCTCCATGCCCCGACAGCTCAAAGACGCCGAAGACCGCATCCGCACCTTGCTCGCCGACTGCAACATTCCCCTGCGCGTGATCCGGCCCGACGCGATGACCTCCGACCAACAGCAGACGTTCGCCGCCGAGGGGCTGACACCCTTCCCAGTCGAACGAGTCCTCCACGACACGCTCGCCACTCAATACGTCTGGAGCGGCCTGCGTCTAATTGACAACGCGCACACCATCGCCGTGCCGCGCCTCGACCAACACACCCACCTCGAATTCCTCCTAGCCGCAGCCTCCCACGGCCTGCAACAAGGACGCAAAATGCGCGTGGCCGTCATCTCCGACTTGCCGCGACTCTCGCCGGCCGAAGCGCTCGAAGACTACCAGAAGAAGGGCCTCATCGCCCCGGGCGGCACCGACGTGTACAGCGACTTAAAAGCCCTGCTCGCCGACTATCTCTACGACGTCCACTACATCAACCCGCGCACGCCGAGCATGCCCGCAGACGTAGATGTCTTGTTGTGGATGCAGCCGCGCCGCGACTCGGGTCCGATCCTGCTGCTGCTGAGCCAGCACTTAGCGCAGGGGGGCAAGGCCATTGTCGCCATGCAGCACTTCAACATCCAGCAGCGCCAGTACCGCGGCTCGGGGTTTCAGACGGTGTACTGGCCTCAGCCCCAATTCCAAGACTTCGACCGCTACCTCCAGCTCTTTGGCGTCGAACAGGTCCGCGAAGTGCTCTTCGACCGCACCCAGTCCCACCTCGACCTAGAGACCCAAGTCAACCGCACGGCCGTGCGCGAGTACGACCCGCAACAGGTCGCCTTGCCGTTCTTGATCCGCGCCGTCGGCCAGCACTACGACCGCACCTCGCCGATCACCCGGCATCTCGGCGATCAGCTCTTTATCTGGGGAAATCGCTTTGCCCTGAACCCGGCAGAGCTAAGCAGTGCGGGCATAACGGCCCAAACCCTGATTTCCACCTCACCCCAAGCCTGGTCGTACCCGTGGCAGGGCGGTTGGCTGCCGCCCGAGGTCTTCGCCCCGCAGACGTACCTACCCGGCCCCCAACCCCTAGCCGCGCTGCTTACCGGGCCTTTTCCCGAGGTCGTCTTCGCTGAAGACGAAGATGGCCGCGCCGTGCTCCAGCGCGTGGGCGAGCGTTCGCGACAAGCGGGAACCCTACTCTTGATCGGCTCTTCGGAAATGTTCAAAAACGAGCACTTGCTGACCCCGGGCTTTCAGCACGATCAATTCTTGCTCAATGCCGTGGCGTACAACGCTTATGGCGAGGAGCTAGCCGCCTTACAGGCGCGACGGCCGACTTCGCGCGGCTTCCCCTTCCAGAGTGCCGAGACCAAGCGCCTGTGGCGGGTGTTCGTGGTGGGCGCGGGACCGCTGCTGTTTTTGGGCTATGCCCTCTATCGCCGCATGAGGCGAATGTGATCCGCTTACTGTGCGCCCTAGGGGCCTTGCTGGTCCTGCTCGTCCTCGGGGAGAGCGCGCTGCGCGAGCATCAGCGCGACGTGCGCCGCACTGCCGGTGCTCTGCGCCTCTTGACGCCCGAACCGGCCTCAGCCGTTGATCAAATTGAGGTCCACGCGGCCGGACGCCGTTGGCACTACGTCCGGCGCGGGAACACTTGGTATTTCCCAGCCTACCACCGCGCCTTTGTCCTCAACCGCCGCGTCGAGCACCTGCTCCAGAGTCTGCTCGCCACCCCGGCGACCTTCGTCTCGACCGAGCCTGGGGATTTGGCCCGCTATGGTCTCGGCCCGGGTAGCGTCCGCATCCACCTGCTCGACCCACAGGGGCGTCCCTTGCTCGAAGTGCGCCAAGGGCGCGGTGCCCCCGGGGCTCGCGCTGGAGAATCATACATCCAGCGCGTGGGTGCCGATAGCATCTTCCATCTTCACGCCCACCCCGTCCACGCCCTCGACACCGCGCCGCCCGCGCCTATGCTCGACCGCCGCGTCCTGCCCCAAGCCTTGCAGCGCAAGGGCCTCCGGCGCATTGCCTTCGCCGGCGATCCCTCCTACCCGGTCCAATACCTCAGCCGTCAGCTAAAAGCTATGACCGAGCCAGGTCCCATGATGCCGACCTACGAGTGGGTCGCCTCGTCTGCAACGGGCGCGGAGACCTGCCCCTCCGCCAGCGTAGAAGCCTACGCCGACTTCCTCAAGCGCCTGACGTGGTCGGCGTTGCACGATCCGGACCGCACCGATGCCTTTGCTCAGGCCCGCTATCTCTATCTCGAAGACGAAGAGGGCACCATAGACACCCTCGCCATTGGTGCAGCCGACGACCGCGGCCGCTACCTCCGCCTCCATACCACCGGCCATATATCCATCATAACGCCCGAAAAATCCCAACTCCTCTTCCCCTCGCGCTCCGCCCTCCTCGACACGCTCTCCCAACCCTCGCCCTACCGCCAAGCCGAGCGTTAGACGAGCGCGATAACACAATCCTTCAGTCGCGCTACTTCACCAATAAACAACAAAATGGGACCTCAAATCGAGGTCCCATTTTGCCAACGCGCTATTTAGCTATTGCTACTTCAGCAGCAGCATCTTCTTGATCTCAAGGAACTCTTCTCCCGCCTGCAAGCGGTAGAAATACATCCCCGACGACAAGCTGCGCCCGCTGTCATCGGTCGCATCCCACTCCACCGCGTAGCGACCCGCGCTCTGGTGCTCGGCCACCAGCGTCCGCACCGGCTGACCAACGACATTATATACGGTCAGCTCCACGTCCGCCGCTTGCGGCAGCGCATACTGGATCGTCGTCGTCGGATTGAACGGATTCGGGAAATTGTCCGCCAAGGAGAAGGCTTCGGGCCGCGTTTGCACTGCCGCCTTCGCCGCCGCTCTTGGGTCGCTTATCGCGATCTCTACCGCGTCCCCCTCCAGCCCGTCAATCGTACCGATCAGCCTGATGATCTCGTCGCCTTCCTCCAAGTTGTCGGCTCTTGGATCGACGTAAAAGTTCACCGTCCCTGTTATCGAGCCGGCCAGAATCTCAATTTTAGGAGTAAATAGCGCGGCGTAGTCCAAATCGCGCGCCGCCGTGGATTCGTTATCAATAGCCAAATGCACGGTTGCGTCTTCTTCCAATGCCTTGCCGTCCAACGTGGCGGTGATCGTAACAGTGGTCAAATCGTCATTCTCACTCAACGTGCTCGGGTCCGCCGACAGCGCGATGGACGTACTCGGCGTTTCGTCGTCTCGGATCGCGATGTTGGCCACTAGAGTCTGGCCAGTCGATACGAGCGTGGCCTGCACCCCTATCGCCTCCAAGCCCTCTTCATCATTGTCGTTGATCGGCGTGAGGACCAGCATCGCCGTCCCCTCGGTAGCGCCGGCCGGAATGGTGATAAGCACTTCGAGGGCCACTGTGTAGTCCACATCGCGCACCGCCTCCGTCCCCTCACTTGGGGCCACAATAGCGAACTGCACGCTCTCGTCGGCCGCCGCGGCGGCCTCCAAGATAAACGTCAGCGAGACTTCCGTCTCCGCAGCGTCCTCGCGGATCATCGCCGGTGCTGCCATCAGCCCAGCGGCCACAACCCCAGAAGCCTCCGCCGCGGGATTGACTTCAATGGTGAAGACCAGCGCTGCGCTTTCGCCCGAATCAACGTCAACCGCCGTGTACGTAACTTCGACCGCACCGGCGGTAGCTTGCGTAGGCGTACCCGCCAGCGTCCGCGTGGCCGAATTAAACCACAAACCCGCTGGCAGAGCCGAGACGCTATAGGCCGGGTGACAGTCCCTATCCGTAATTTCCGGCAGCACCAAATCGACAATCGCCGTGCCCACGGTGTAGGTCCGAGCGGCAATCGCAGCGCCCGCAGCAAAGGACAGCGCCTGCTCTTCCTCAGCAATTACAGTAATAGCAAAGGACAGCACGGCCGCTTCGCCATCTCTATCGGTCGCCGTGTACGTAACTTCGACCGCACCGGCGGTGGCTTGCGTAGGCGTACCCAAAAGCGTCCGCGTGGCCGAGTCAAATGACAAGCCCGCTGGCAGAGCCGAGACTCGGTACGTCAGGTCGCCATCGCCGGTAGCCTCCGGCAGCACCAAACTGGTAATCGCCGTGCCCACGGTGTAGGTCTGGGCGGCGATCGCAGCGCCCGCAGCAAAGGAAGGCACAGTGCCCTCGCTGCCGTCTCGCAGCGTTACATCTACCGTGCCGACCGTCAAATTGGCCGTGTCGCCATCGGCATATTGGGCGGATACTTGCTGGTTGGCATACGGCACCGTCAGCCTAATTTTTTCTTCGCCTTCCTCAGTCCCGTCGTCAATCGGGATGATGGTGATCGTCGTCATCCCCGACACTGCGCCGGCCGGAATCGTCAGAGGACGCAGGACGGCCGTGTAGTCTATATCGCGCGTCGCCTCGGCCACATCAACGACCTCGTTATTCTCGTTTGTATCTTTGGGATCGGGGTCAATGATCAGCAGCACGATCACGTCTTGGTCAAACACCTTCCCGTCCAATGTGCCAGTCACCGCGACATCGGTCCTACCGGCCCCCTCGCTTAGCCTAGTCGGAATTGCCGTCAGCGAGATGCTCGTGCTGTTCGCGTCGTCGTCGGCGATCGCTATCGTTTTAACCGCCGATACGTCGCCGACTGCGATCTGTATGTATATCAAACCACGCGCAATCACTGCGCTGTCGTTGTAGGGAGTAATGGTGAAGGTCGTCGTTCCCTCAGTCTCGCCGGCCGGAATGATAAACGACGCAAAAGACAGCGTGTAATCCACATCGCGCGTCGGCGTGCTCGTCACCGCACCCCCCGACGGCAACGTCTCACCTACTGACAACACACGCAGCCGCACCGTCTCGTCCTCAGCCGAGGCATTTGTCAATGAGACTTTCAACTCGATGGTCGTCTCACCAGCGTCCTCGCGCACACTCTCTTGACTCAGCGTAATGGCATCGGCTGTGGCAGCGACCGCCTTTTTTATTTTGAGATCCAACGGGCGGACCGTTAGCCCATTTGCTATCTGTAGCCCCGCATTATTCGCATCGCTATCGTGCGTCGCCACCCGGATCGTGCCCGGCAACCGGTTTCTAGGAGTGATAGTAATCGTCGCCGTCCCCGACACCTTATTGCGCGGAATCGTCACCGTCGCCAGCGTCACCGTGTAGTCCAAATCGCGCTGCGCCTCGCGATTGTCCTTGGTCGCATCCGCATCGTCGATAGTGCCGTCGCCATTGGTATCGGCGTTGGGATTGGGGCCCAAGTCGGGATGATCGCCGATGGTCAAGACGAAACTCGTCGCCTGTCTTAGTACCTTGCCATCTAGGGTCGCCGTCACGGCGACCTTGGTCGCACCATCGAGCCTATTTAGCTCGACAATATCGGCCGACAGATCGATGTTTTGGCTGTCCTTGTCGTCGTCAATCAGCGTAATCGTCGCCGGCTCAACCGTCTTAATGCCAGCATTGCCGCGGATCTCGATAGGAAGATCTGTGTCAACGATCTCATCGTTGACGGGGAAGAGTGTGATAGTCCCGGTTGCCCGTTTCTCGCCAGCCGCAATCCTGAGAACGGTCAGCCTGATGCGGAAGCGACTATTGAGCCCCTCCTGGGAGATCCCCAAGAGTACGAAGACATCCGTTTCCACCGCTGTATCATCTGTAACTTCGACTGTCACCTCGACCTCGGTCTCACCAGCGTCCTCGCGCACACTAGCGGGATTTACCGACAGTGCCAACTGCGCCTCGGCCTCCCCGCTCCATCCCAGCACCAAACCAGCGGCCAACAGCCAAGGCACAGAGGCCAGACGCCGCATCAACAACTTCGCAGGTATCATTACTTTACCTCTCTAGGGAGAAAATCCCCAATATAAGAGTAATTGCCTATTGATTTATAATGAGAAATAGGGCCTCAAACTTCAGTTTGAGGCCCTATTCCCTAACGCGCTGTGCTGCGAGTACTACTTGAGCAGCAGCATCTTCTTGACTTCGCGGAACTCTTCTCCCACCTGCAAGCGGTAGAAATACATCCCCGATGACAAGCTGTGGCCAGTGTCATCGGTCGCGTCCCACTCCACCATATAGCGACCGGCGCTCTGGTGCTCAGCCACCAGCGTCCGCACCGGCTGACCCACCACGTTATAGACAGTCAACTCCACGTCCGCCGCAGTCGGCAACGAATACTGGATCGTCGTCGCCGGGTTGAACGGATTCGGGAAGTTGTCCGCCAACGCGAAGGCGGTCGGCAGCGTCTGCAAGGCTAGCGACGCGGTCGCGCCGTTGGCGTCCGTAACCGTGTACGTATAGACGGTTTCGGACGCCGTCTGTGGCGTCCCCGCGATGGTCCGCGTGGCCGCGTCAAACGTCAGACCCGCCGGCAGAGCCGGTGAGAGGGTGTATGTCAACGGTGCGGTGCCGCCCGAAGCCTCCGGCAACACAAAGCCTTCCACGCGCTGGCCAACGACGAATTCGCGGATCTCAGCCAAATCGTGCGAGCCCGTCGGAACGATCTTGCCAGCACCGAAGAAACTGAAGAGGTCGCCAAAACCGTCGCCAAAACCTATTCCTGGGTTGACCGCAATAGAGAAAGTCAACGCGACGGCACTCCCGGCAGAGTCAATCACCGTGTAGATGACGATGACCGTGACCACGCTATCCACTGTCTCAGGCGTGCCCGAAATCGTCCGCGTGGCCGCGTCAAACGTCAAGCCGGCCGGCAGAACCGAGATGCTGTACGTCAGCGGTGCGGTGCCGCCCGATGCCGCCGGCAGCACGAGCGGGGTAATCGCCGTCCCAGCGGTGTACTCTTGGTTTGGGATCATGGTGTTGTCGGCGAAAGCGAGGGCACCTGGATCCCCCGGATCACCCGGCTCAGGCATCATCGGTGCTTGGTCGCTCAGGGTGATCTCTGCCTCATCTCCCATCAATCCGTTAATCACACCGATCAGCTTGATGGTCTCGCTGCCCTCCGGTAAATCGTCGTCAATGATGCGGATCGCAAACCGCGTGGACCCCATTATCGAGCCGGCTGGAATCGCAATCAGTGGATTGAATATCGCGGCGTAATCTACGTCGCGCGTCGCTGTTGACGTCGCATCAATGGCCACAACCACAGTTGCGTTCTCGGCCAATGCCTTCCCGTTCAATGTGGCAGTCACTGTAATTACGGTCTCACCACTTCCCTCGATTATCGCGTGCGGATCCACCGACAGCGCGATGGACGTACTCGGCGTTTCGTCATCGACGATTTTGACGTCCGTCATTAGCATCGCACCAGATGCGAACGTAGCCTGCACACCGATCGCTCTCGGACTATCTACGGCGATGTTGTTAATGGGGGTGATCGTGAGGGTCGCCGTCCCCGTGGTAGAACCGGCCGGAATGGAAACGATCGCCCCCAAGGATGCAGTGTAGTCAACGTCGCGCACGGCCTGCGTGCCTTCGCTTGGAGCTACAATCGTGAATATCACGGTCTCGGCGGCGGCTCTGGCCTCCGGCAAGGACACGGTCAACGAAACTTGCGTCATCCCAGCGTCCTCGCGGATCGCCGAAGGCGTCACCGATAGCTGCGCGTCGGCAACCGGGGGCAGCATCTCACCCTCTACGACCGCGATGGTGAAGATCATCGCGCTAGCGTCCCTAGTGCTGTCAATCACCGTGTAGATGATGTTGACCGCGCCGTCGGTCTTGGCCATAGGAGTGCCCGAAATCGTCCGCGTGGTCTGGTCAAACGACAAGCCCATCGGCAGCGTCGAGACGCTGTACGTCAGCGGAGCGTCGCCGCCGATAGCGGCCGGCAACACGAGCGGGTCAATTGCCATGCCAACCGTGTATTCTTGATCGTCAACCGCATCGTCAGCGGCGAAGGTCGGGCGCGTCGGATCCGTCGGCGTTGGCTGCGTACCCTCCGCATGGACGTCTTTCAGCGTTATCGCCGTTCCGTTTACAACGAGCTTTTCTTTGACTCCGTCTTCATCTACCGCTTCGGGTTCACCCGAACTCTTCAAGCCGATCTTCTCGTCCCCTTCCTTCCCGTCGTTGGCCGTGGGGGTGATGGTGATCGTCGCCGTCCCTTGTGTCTGGCCGCCCGGAATCACCAAGGAGCTAAGGGAGGCTGTGTAGTCCAAATCGCGCGTCGCAGCCTTATCATCAGCCTTCACGGCGCCATCGTTATTGATATCGTCATTAATGACCAAGGGCACGATCACATTATCTTTGAACACTTTCCCGTTCAAGATGCCGGTCACTGTGACCGAGGTCACCCCATCGCTCTCATTTATCTCGGCTGGACTCACCTCTAGCGAGATCGAATCGCTCGTCGTGTCGTCGTCGGTAATCAGGATGCCTGTAGAGTACACTTGGCCTCCAACCGTCGCATTCACCACAAAAGCCCGTAGCCCATCTTCTCTGTTGTTGTTGATGGGGGTGACGGTCATCGTCGTCATCCCTTTGGTCTCGCCCTTCGGGATGGTGAGTGCCTGCACTTGCGCCCGATAATCCACATCGCGATCCGCATCATCCGCATCGCCGAAACTATCGTCATTTAGGGCCCTTATATCAGAGTCGTTGTCCGAGATAGTGAACACCACCGTCTCGTCCGTCAACAAGGCGCTCTGCAAGGAAACTTCCAGCATGACATTCTTCGACCCAGCGTCCTCGCGGATCGAGAAAGGCATCGCTTCGAGCCCTTTAATCGCTCTCTCAGGACCAGCCGTTATCTCGATTGAACTCGGATTAACTGGTATGGAAATGGCAGGGGTTCTCGTATTCATGGCGTTACCAGGTGCCACCCGAACAAGGCCTACGCCTTCGTTCAGGGGGGTGATGGTAATAGTCGCCCTCCCCGACACCTGACGCCGTCGAATGGTTATCGGTCTCAGCGTCGCCGTATAATCCACATCGCGCAGCGCACTACCCGTAGCCGCATTATCAATAACCAAGTCAAAGCTCACATGATCGTCTAGCGTCTTTCCATCGAGCGTGGCCGTCACTTCGATCTCGGTTGCACCATCGTTCTTACTTATCGTGGCGTCCGAAAACGAAAGACTAATCGCCGTGCTCTCCTTGTCGGTGTCAACCAGCCGAATATCGGTTGCCCCGGCAATGCCGCCAACGGTCCTGATCGTGACCAGCAGATCGTCGTGGGGGGGGGTGTCACTTTCAATGGGGGTGAATCGGATCATCCCCGTCGCCTCTTTCTCCCCCTTGGGAATCACGAGCGGGGGAAATGCTATGCCGAATCGAGTGTTGAGCCCGGTCTGATTGGTACCCATCAACAAGGGCACAGACGTATTCTGCGCCACCGCCATATCATCGCCAACTTTGACTTTTATCTCGATATCGGTCCCACCAGCGTCCTCGCGCACACTACTCGGATTCACCGACAGAACGTAGGTTGGCTCTATCGCTATTTGCCTAGCGAAAGGCGTCGCTACAGCAGTGCCACCCTCGTCGTTGGCACCCACATTCATCCTTACCCAATAGAATCCCGGTCCTTCATCGTCACTCGTATCCCTACTGTCGAAAGGAAGGGCGGCTCTGCGGACTCCAACTGTTTCTCCTGTAAGAGAAGGAAGAGCACTTCCAACAGCGGTACCATCAGAAAGATCACTAGTAATTTCTCCCTTAAACAAAGCCAGCTCGTACGATACGGCTGCCACCCCATTTCCCGAGTGGAAATTCTTCGCATAAGACGTACCCCAATGCACAATAACCGAATCGGTTGGTGTGCCTGCTACGCCTTCTGGATCCAACTTATAGGATAGACGCAAATAGGGATCGGTGGCATGTCTATGTCCCGTCACGTCGCTGTGATCTGCCTCACTGGAATCAGTAGGGTCATCAGCCACAGCCACCCCGGCCCACCCCATCACCAGCCCAACAGCTAGCAGCCAAGGCACATAGGCCAAGCGCCGCAGTAATAACTTTTTGCGTAACATTACTCTACCTCCCCAGGTTATGAGCAATTGTTGATTAGTCAAATATAGCAAACAGGGCCTCAAATTTCAATCTGAGGCTCTGTTTTTATGAACGCGCTGTGCTGCGAGTGCTACTCAAAGAGGATCACAATTCCTCAATTCGATACATGTGCCGCTGGCCAATAATCGACACAACACTTGTCGGGCGATCGACAATTACTGCAATCGGCGGGTACGTCATGGCACGAACACCTTCAGCCCGATATTGAGTAGGGTTAAGACAAAGGTCATGGCGATTAAGAGCATCTTAAGGCTGCCTTTGAGTTCGGCGAGCTCCGCCTTGAGTTCGGCAATATCCGTCTTGAGTTCCCCTCGCAACTCGGCAATATCCGCCTTAGTAGCCAAGTGCTCATAGGCACCCTCTAGCCGGGACACGCGCTCTGTTAAATCCGTCGTCTCAGTCATGACCTTCTCCTCGTATCGTAGGGGCGACCAGCCGGTCAGCCGGTCGCCCCTAAACCTACCGATTCGGTGCCGCTGCGTAACGCCACTTACTTGAGCAGCAGCATCTTCTTGACTTCGAGGTCTCCACCCGCCTCTAAGCGGTAGAAATACATCCCCGAAGACAAGCTGTGACCGCTGTCATTCGTCGCGTCCCACTCCACGACGTAGCGGCCAGCATTCTGATGCTCAGCCACCAACGTCCGAACCGGCTGACCCAACACATTATATACGGCCAGCTCCACGTCCGCCGCCTGCGGCAACGCATACTTGATCGTCGTCGCCGGGTTGAACGGATTCGGATAGTTGTTCGCCAACGAGAACACCTCTGGCCGCGTCTGCACCTGCACCGGTGCCGGCAACGCCAAGCGGTTGAAGCCAGACTCGCTGTCGTACGTCTGGTTGTCGGTGATCTCGACGACCGTGTTCTCGATCTCCGTCGTCGGACGGAACACCAAGCTCAGCGCCACCTCGCCGTCGGAGACCAAGTCCCCGTGGGCGGCCACCGTCAAAACACCGGCTTGATCAGCCAGCACCTGCGGCGTAGCAAGCTCGCTGCCACCCAGCGGCTGATCGGTCCGCACCTCGACGAACTCCAGCTTGTCGGCCTCATACTGCACCTGCAAGCCGTAGCCCTTGATCGCGGCAAAGTCCGCCAACCGCACGTCGAGGACAAAGTCCTCACCCACGATGGGCAGGGCCGTCCGCGCATCCAGATACATCCGCGCATCCGCATTCAGACCCGCCAGCATCGGCACAATTTTGCCCGCAGCCGCCGTGCTGCGCCCAAAGTTGTCGGCAAGGATGAAGAAATCGTCGAAGTCGATCGCTTCGCTCGGCGCGAGGTCAAACGCCGGATCAAACCCCTCGTCTGCCGCCGTCAAACCGAAGAGATCAGCTAGAATGAAGAAGTCGTCAAAGCCTACGCGATCGTCCGCGCCGAACAGGCCGAAAATCGCGCGCCCTTCGCTATCCACCGCGATGTTGCGCACGGCCATTGCTATCTTCTCCACGACTGCAGCCGTCTCGTTGTCCAAGTCGAAGGGCCGCACCTGATAGGTGTAGCGCACGCCATTGAGCGCCGTCTCATCGACAAACGAGGTTGTGCCGCGCGCGACTTGCCCGATTAGAACGAACTCGTCTTCACCCTCAGCGCGGCAATAAATGCTGTAACCATAGACGCCAAGGACTGGCTCGTACGGAGCCGGGCCAACGGCTCCGGCAACGCCCTGCAAAATCAGGTCGGACGGCGAGTGCGTCCACGCCAGAGCGACGCGACCGCCCTCGTCATTGGGCGCATCCAAGGCGCTGAGCCACGGCACGGGCAACGGCGGGATGTCGTCAATAGCGCGAATTGACTCGTCCGTGACGGTGATCTCCGACTGTTGCACTACGCCCTCGACGCTCTGCAACCTCGGCGCCACACCTTGGGCGAAAGCGAGAGCTTCTGGCAGCAGCGAGGCGAATACCGGCGCATCACCAGCCTGCGCCGCTTCCCGGCTAGCCATCAGCGTCTCAGCCATCATCTCATAGGGCTGGTTCGCGTTGTCAGCGCTGACAAACGCGGCCTTAGCAGCACCGTGCGTGGTGCGACCGTCGCGCTCGGCGGCAATGGCCCAACGGGTGGAGACATTGTCGAGCGTGGCGACGATGGCGCGACCAGTCTCCACGCCCGGCACCGCATCCACCACGGCCCAAGGAACCATTTCATTGTTCAGCGAGGGTATTTCGCGGAAGATGCGATAGCCATCCAGCGTGTCGTGCTGCTCGGACAGGTCCCAAGACAGCAGCAAAAAGCCGCCTTGGTCGCCTTGGCCATCGGCACCCTTGTAGTCTTCAGCCACTAGCGCGTCGGGAGCATCCAGCGGCGGCAGCACCACCTCAATGGTGAGCGGCGGCAGTGGAGCACTCGCGCCATTTTTGTCCGTGACCGTGATCGCGACTGTGGCCGTACCTACCTCGGAGGGCGTTCCCGAAATCACCCGCGTGGCCTCGTCATACGATACGCCAGCGGGAAGCCCAGACACGCTGAGGGTATAAGGCGGGGTCCCCCCTCCCAACTGCAACGTAGCGTCGTCTGGCAACGCCAGCGGCTCTATCGCCGTGCCCACCTCATACGTCATAGAGGCTTCGGCCACTGGAGCATCTGAATCATCGAGGGACGACTCCACGACTTCAATGTCGAACGGCGGCAGTGGAGCACTCGCGCCATTTTTGTCCGTGACCATGATCGCGACTGTGGCCGTACCTACCTCGGAGGGCGTACCCGAAATCACCCGCGTGGCCTCGTCATACGATACGCCAGCGGGAAGCCCAGACACGCTGAGGGTATAAGGCGGGGTTCCCCCTCCCAACTGCTGCAACGTAGCATCGTCCGGCAGCGACAGCGGCTCTATCGCTGTGCCTACCTCATACGTCAGCCCGGTGGAATCCTGTGCATCGGCCGAGGTGATATGAACGCCGGGAAAGAAACCGCTTGCCCCTAAAAGAGCTAGCAGGAAAACACTCAAAAACGCTCGTTGCATGATTTTCTCCTTAAAGATTGATAACTTCGCAGACACTTGTTCGTCGTAGAGCAGTAGTAAGGGAAGCTGGCCCTTGACGACGACCCCGAGATTTTCGTATAACAGTTCTTATCAATAAAAGATAATAATCACAAGTACTTTTTTGCAATCTGGCGGCCGCATGATCATCGACGTCCACAGCCACGCTTGGCAGTACCCTGAGCATTTCACCGACGAGTTTCGCCAACAAGCGGCGCAAGTGGCCAAAGCAGACGGGTCCCTCAATCTAGCCGTGACCTATGCTGCCTATCGCGCGGGTGCGCAAAACTGCGACAAAACCATCGTCTTCGGCGGCAAGGCCCGGCACTCCGGCGTCTGGGTTGACGACCGCTATGTCGCCGCTTACGTCGCCGCGCATCCAGAGGCCCTGATCGGCTTCCTCTCGCTCGACCCCACCCAAGACGGCTGGCAGCAAGAAATGGCCTACGGGCATCAAGAACTCGGCCTCAAGGGCATCAAGCTGCTTTCCATGTACGCCGGCTTCTATCCGCACGACCACAGCCTCGACCCGCTGTGGCGCTACGCCGCCGAACACGGCCTGCCCGTGCTGCTACACACCGGCACCACCTTCGTTTCCCAGGCCCCGCTCGACTGCACCTTGCCGCGCCATCTCGATCCGGTGGCCATTCGCTTCCCGCAGGTCAAAATCATCATGGCCCACTTAGCCCATCCCTACGAGGGCGAGTGCGTAGCCGTCATCCGCAAACATCCCAACGTGTACGCCGACGTAAGCGCCCTCCACTACCGGCCCTTCCAGCTATACCACAGCCTGATGCTGGTGCAGGAATACGGCGTCTGGCACAAGCTGCTCTTTGGCAGCGACTATCCCTTTACGACGATCGACGCCTCCATTGAGGGGCTGTACGGATTGAACAAAATGCTCGATGGCACGGCCCTGCCGCGTTTGGACGAGCGCGAGATCGACGCTTTAATCCACCGCGATAGCCTCGGCATTTTAGGGTTTTGAGAAAAACTTGCGTCAGATCGCCTTTTCTCTTACATCCTATTTTATCTCTCCCCACACCCCACCTATCCCCAAAGGAGTCGCTCTATGAAGCGCTTACTTTTTAGTGCGTTGTCCATCTTCCTCGTCGGCGCACCGGTGGTGGCTGATGACGAAGCGGATGAAGCGGATGTCTATGAAATGGGAGAAGTGATCATCACCGGCTCCAAGCTGCCGCAGACGCCGGGGAATGTGACGCAGAAAATCTCCATTATCACCGCCGATGAGATGAGCTCCTTAGTCCTCGGCAACGGCAACCTAGCGGAGGTTCTCTCCTACAGCCCGGGCAACTTCGCCAACGTCCTCTCCCGCAACGACGCCAACTGGGGTCGTCCGGCGGCCTAGCGCACACCTACAAGGGCTACATGCTCGACGGCCTGCCAATCGACTCCTTCGTCGATCTCCAGAGCCTCGATTCGTGGGCTTTCCAGCGGGTCGAAGACCAACGCGGCTCGGCTTCGGTGCTCTATCCGACCTATCTGGCCATGGACTTTGCCGGCAATCAGTCGCCGCTGGCGGGGACGGCTAACTTCATCCTCAAGGAGCGCGTCGCGAACACCCGCACCAGTGCCTCGGCGTACTACGGCTCCTACAACACCATCGGCGGGCGCTTCTTCCACCAGCGCGCCGCCGGCAACTTACACCTGTTTTTCGGAGGGCACCACGAGGATTCCGACTACACCAACTACGGCACCGAAGGCTCGTGGCTGAATATGGATGACGACCCCGAGTACGAGAAAACCAAGATGTACATGCGGGGAACCTACTTCCTCGACGACAGCGGCCAGCGGGCCTCCATCTACGCCCACCGCACCTGGCACACCGGCGACGCCGGCCGCATCAATAGAGATTTCGACCACACCTACACCACCTTGAACGCCGGGTACACGAACCCGATCTCCGACAAAGCCACCCTTCAAGCCAAGGTCGGCTACCGCGACTACGTGCGCCGCTGGGAGGAGGATGGCATCTGGGAAGATCCCCCCAGCCGCGAACTGCGCTCGGAGGACGGGGTTGACCAGTCCGTCATCCCGGCTGATCTGTCCGTCTCCATCATCACCCGAGAGGCAGATGTGCTCACTGTGGGTGCCGACTATCAGCTCGCCTCGTACGCGACTTCACGCGAGATCGGCGAGATAAGTCCCGGCAACGACGCCACCGCCACGGCCTTCGGATTCTACGCCCAAGAGGAGTTGCGCTTGGATGCCCTCATCCTGCGGGCCGGGGCGCGCTACAACACGATATCGCACGACATCGACCTGTTGCAGGGTGCTCCCCCGAACGAGACCAGCAACTCTTGGAACAAGGTCCTATACAGCGCCGGGGCGCGCTACAACCAGAGCGACGACCTCTCGGTGTTCGCCAACATAGGCACCAGTTTCAAGGCCCCTTCCCTCAAATCGGTGGGCGGCACCGTACCCCCGGACGGCAAGGGCGGCCATCTCCCAAACCCGGACATCAAGCCGGAGTCGGGGATCAACATCGACGTGGGGGCCAACTTCCGACCGATGGAGGGCGTACAGGTCGGCCTGCGCGGCTTCAACATCGTGATCGACGACCAGATCGTACAGCGGGTGGTGCCCGTGGCAGAGGACGATCCGGCGCAGTCGCAGGACATCAACGCCGGCAACACCGCAACCTCCGGCCTAGAGCTAGAGGTCTCCCACCGCCTCGACGAGACAGTGGAGTGGTTCGCCAACTACACCTATACCAATGCCGAAGTGAAGGAGCACCTCGACGAAAACCAAGTCGGTGCCAAGATCAACTTCGTACCGGAAAGCGCGATTGGTGCCGGGGTTCACCTCACCTTGTCGCAGGGCTTGCGGGCGACGGTCACCGTGCAGTCCTACAGCGGCATTTACCAAGATATCAGCAAGGACGCCGAACCGCTCGACGGGTACATACTGGTGAACGCCCGCCTTGAGCAGCGCGTCCGCACCCAAGACGGGTACGACCTGAGTCTCTATCTCGAACCGTACAACATCACCAATCAGACCTTTGAGATGCCGTGGGGATTCCAAGATCCCGGCTTCGCGATCAACGGCGGCCTCATGGTCTCGTTCTAGCGCCGCGACCACCGTAGGGGCGTCTCTTGTGGACGTCCCTACGATACGGCCCCACTAATGGTTAGCTCCCTCTTTCTGCTGCTCTTTCTGCTGCTCGCCGACGCTCCGGCTCTCGCAGAAGGCGTCGCAGCCACCGACTTCCGCGGTCGCCGCATCGAACTAGACAAGCCGGCCGAGCGCATCGTCTGCCTGCTCGAAAGCGCCCTCAGTGGTCTGTACATGCTCGAGCTGAATCGCGTCTCGTCGGCATTTCGACCAATATCTACCAAGAGAGCGTCTTCCCGTACTACGCGGCTATGGACGAACGCATCCGCGAGCGCACCCTGCCGACGCCGGGGAACTGGGATTTCGTCAACATCGAGAGCATGGTGGCGCTGCAGCCAGATCTGGTCATCCTCTGGGCGGGCCAAGAGGAGTCCATCGCCGCCCTCGAAGAAAAGGGAATTCCGGTCTTCGGGGTTTTCATCGAGCGCTTTGCCGACATTCACCGCGAGATCGCCGCCCTCGGCGAACTGACCGGCACCCAAGAGCGAGCGGCCGAACTCCTCGCCATTGCCCAAGAGGAGTTGGAAGCGGTGCAGCGCAAGATCGCCCTCGACGAAGGGCAAGCTAAGCCGCGCATCTACTTCATGTGGGACCAAGGGCCACTGGAAACAGCCGGCCGCAACAGCACCGTGCAGGAGCTAATTGATCTGGCCGGGGGAACCAACGTGGCGGCCAACAGCGAGCTAGAGCACCTCATCGTCAATCTCGAAAATGTCCTCGTCTGGAATCCAGAGCTAATCGTCATGTGGTGCAACGACCGACTCGATGCCGAGGACCTAGGCGAGCTATCCGGCTGGCGCTCGCTTGCGGCCGTGCGCAACGGGCGAGTGCGCGAGCTGCCCGATCCTTTCTCGTGCGACTTCTGGACCCTCAAGTACATCTTCACCGTCGATCTCGTCGCCCGCTGGTGCCATCCAGACCGCTTTTCCGCAAGAAACCCAGAAGAGCTGCGGACCAGCCTGCTGAACAAGCTGTACGGGGGGCGGCTCGGCGAGCTACCGTCCATTTCTCTCGAAAAAGGAGACGGCCCGTGAGTAGCGCGTTCCGCCGCCGCCTCATTTACATCCTGCCGCTGCCGGTTCTCTTCGGCTCCCTGCTGCTCGGCCCGTCGGCCAGCGCCGAGGCCGGGGAAATTCTCGCTTGGCTCTACGGCCTGCTCTTTCGCGGAGCCACCGCCGGCACCGAAGAGTTGCTGGTGGGGACCATCGTGTGGGAGGTGCGCCTACCGCGCATCCTCCTCACCTTTCTGGTGGGCGGTGCCTTGGCCGCATCCGGCAACGCCTTGCAGGCGATGTTTCGCAATCCCCTCGTGGCCCCCTACATCCTCGGGCTTTCCTCCGGTGCCGCCTTTGGTGCCGCCATCGCGCTGGTCTTGCCGTTCCTGCCGCTCCAGCCGACGGCCTTCGGTTTCGGCCTACTCGCCGTGGGCTTGGCTTATTTCTTGGCCCGCACCCGCAAGACTGTGTCGGTCGTCTCTCTCATCCTCTCGGGGGTGATCGTCACCGGGATCTTCACCGCGCTGCTGACCATCGTCCAGTTCCTCACCGACCCGTACAAGCTCCAGACCATCGTCCATTGGACTATGGGCAACCTGCACAATTCGAGCTGGGCCAAGCTGCACTCGGCCGCTCCGGGAATCGGCATTGGTGTGGTCTGGCTTTTCCTCTTTCGCTGGCGCATGAACGTGCTGGCTCAAGGCGACGACGAAGCCCGTGCGGTCGGCCTAAACCCAGAGCGGGAGCGGGTGCTGATCCTCATTCCAGCGACCTTGGCCGCTTCCGCGGCGATTGCCGTGGCCGGCGTCATCGGCATGATTGGGCTCGCCGTGCCGCACATGGTGCGCATGATGCTAGGCCCGGACAACCGCCACACCCTGCCGGCCTCCTTTGCCTTTGGCGGAGCCTTTCTGCTGCTGGTCGATACCTGCTCGCGCACGTTGGCTTCCTTTGAAATCCCGGTCGGAGTCTTCACCACCCTGCTCGGCGGGCCGTTCTTCATCTTCCTCCTCAAAAAGGCGCAGATCGGATGGGAGAACTAACACCAGCGATTCAAGTCGAAAAGCTCTCCTTCGCCTACGAAGATAGGGCGATCCTCAACGAGATTTCGCTGGAGATCCCGGCCGGGCAGTTCACCGTCCTGCTCGGCAAAAACGGCAGCGGCAAATCGACCCTCATGCGCATCTTAGGCGGTTTCCTCGAGTTTGAGCGCGGCGCAGTGCAGATCATGGGGGAGGAACTCCGCTCCTTCTCGTCCCGGCGGCGGGCCCGCGTCCTCGGCTACCTACCCCAGCACCACCGACCCGTTTTCCCTTTTTCCGTGCAGGATGTGGTCCTGACTGGCCGCGCCAGCTACGTCGCCTATGTTCCCAAGCGAGAGGACGTGGAAATCGGCATCGCGGCGCTGGAGCGGGTCGGCGTTATCCACCTGAAAGACCGCCCCTATACCGAGCTATCGGGAGGGGAACAACAGCTCGTCCGCATCGCCCGGGTTCTAGCCCAACAACCCCGCCTTATCCTCCTCGACGAGCCCAGCTCGCACCTCGACTTCCTCAATCAAGCGCACTTGCTGCGCCTAATCCGCGAGTTGGTCGATGCCGACCTCACGGTCCTCGCCGTCCTGCACGACCCCAACAGTGCCTTCCTGTATGGGGACCACTTTATTTTTCTCAAAGATGGTGCAGTGGAGCGACTACCAGCGGCCGAGCGGCCGTGGGACCGCGATTTTCTGGAGCGGATTTACGACACTAAAATGGATTCGATTCCCTACGGCGACCGCGCCTTCGTGGTGCCGAAGGGGTGAGCGTCAGTTTCCACCGCCGCGATTTGACTCGGTACGCCTAAACCCTTCGCAAATGCTAGGAATGCAAATACTGCCCCAGCATTTCTGAGTCAACTCAGCAGCCTGTGGCGGAAATGCGCCATGTACAACCTTGATGCCTCTTGTTCCTAGAAATTCCACTACGGGAACGAAATCTCGATCTGAGGAAACCAGAACGGCCACATCGTAGTTGTTGACCCAAGCCAAACTGATCATCTCAGTCGCAATTCTCGTGTCAATGCCTTTTTCTTCAGTGCCGCGCATGTCCGCGTTGCATATCGGACATTGGGACACAACTTGGTGGCAGGCCGGGCAGGTCGGCCCCCTATGCTTGCGCCTCCTAGGCACCATTGTGACGTGTACACCGGGAAATGTATCAAGCGTCCGAGTTGCCCAGTGGTGCAATTTTTGGTCGTGCTCAATGTTATACGAACCATAGACGTTCATTCCCTGATAATCGACTTGCGCAGTCTCGTCGATAACCCGTAAGGCTTCCCGTGCCAAGTGTAGGCCCAAAGAATGCCAGTCAATCTTGAAATCGGGCCGAACTTTCTTTATGGAAAGTTCAAAATTCCAGAAGTCAATAAACACTCTTATACGAACGCGATGTTCGGCAACGGATTCATCACGGTGCTCATCCAAGCTTCAACTCCATAAACGTAAAAAAGACAGGGACACCCGAAGAGTGTCCCTGTCGTATATGTAAAGCAGTAATTAATCAAGTGGTCGTTAATCCTGTCTGCCAGGCAACCTCTTGATGGGTTTTAATACTATTGAAGTAATCAATCGGGCCGCTCCTTGTCAATTCTCCGTCGGGTAATTTTTAGATTTTTAGCGACTGCCAGCGCCAGCGGCCGAGCGGCCGTGGGACCGCGATTTTCTAGAGCGGATTTACGACACTAAAATGGATTCGATTCCCTACGGCGACCGCGCCTTTGTGGTGCCAAAGGGGTGAGCGACCTCAGCCGCTGTGCAGCACTATCTCGCGGTCGTCGCCGCGCAGAGGCAACTCGACCCAAGCACCGCCAGCGCGGTGGGAGGCGTGAAAGGCAATGATCGCCTCTAGCGTGCGCACGGCTTCCCTCGCGTCGTAGGAGAAGGGTTCCTCTCCGTCGAGCCAATTGACAATCTCGGCCATGGCCCGGTCCATGCCGCTGTTGGGGGAATCATCGGGCAGGAACTCGCGGTCGTCGCCGCGCACGATCTCAATGTCGCGGTTGCGGCAGATGGCGTAGCCCTCGGTGCCGTGGAAGCGGTGGCGCGGTGGCGCAGTGCCGTAGTCGGCCGCGTCAACCGTGCAGATCAAATCGCCCTGCGGCGTGCCATCGACCGCGGGCAAATCGCGTCCGAGGCGCAGCAAGCCCCAACCGCCGGGATCGGTGAAGGCTGCGCCTCGGCAGTCGGGTTTTCTCGACAGATCGAGAGTGCCGGAGACCGCGGTCACTGGCAGGCCGGTGGCCATCTGCACGGCGTCGATCATGTGCGTGCCAACGTTGCCGAGGCGGCCAGAGGTCCACTGGAGCGAAGCCGAGGTCAGGGTGCCGAGCGCACCAGCGGCGATGCGGTCGCGCAGCCCCCGATAGCCGGGATGAAAGCGCAGGTTGTGGTTGATGACGAGCAGAGCACCTGCCTCGTTACAGACGGACAGCATGCCCTCGGCTTCGGCAACTGTTGCCGCGATGGGCTTTTCGCAGTAGATGGCGCGGGCACCGGCTTCTACTGCCGCTTGGGTGATCTCGGCGTGGGCGGGGGTGTACGTGGCGATCGAGACGATGTCGAGGGGTGCGGCTGCACGCAGCATCTCGCGCCAGTCGGCAAGTGTGGACACGCCGTAGTGCGCGTGGAAGCGCTCGCGCCGCCCGTCGTCGCGGCTGCTGCCGGCGACTAAATCGACTCGGTCGTGGTTGTGCAGTGCCCCCACGTGCGTGCCGTCAAGGTCCTCGACCAACTGGCCAAGGGCGTCGCCTGAGACCTGGTCCGCACCCCCGATAAAGCCCAATCCCACGATCGCTGCACGGTATCTCGTTTTTTCTGCCATCATATTCCTCCTTAGACGTTGCTCCAAATCATCAGGCCCCGAGGCCGCGTACGCAAGTACCGGGAATTCCTAATTCCTAATTCTCAAGCCGAGCACGCGCGCACAGGTCCCGCCCATGATCGCCGCCAGATCCTCGGCCGAGAGGAACTCGCAATAGTCTTCAATCCAGCGACGCGACTGGCGATAGGTGCAAAACCTGTTCTGGAAGGGCATGTCCGTGCCCCACAACAGCCGTTCGGCACCAATGCGCTCGACCATCTCCTCAAGCGTCGGCCACAGCTCGCGGTACGGATAGTCGAACAAGTCGCCGAGGCGCACCGGGAAGCAGACCTCCAAGCTCAAATTCGGATTGTCGAAGGGAGCCCATATCTCGTCGGGTAGTTCGATCCGACTCGGAGCGTCGTCGAGGAACAGACGCCACGGGAAGCCGTGCGTGAGGCTACACAGCACGTCCGGGTAGCGCGCCATCCAGCGCGCCAAGATGTCGAGCTCGGCCAAGTAGCCGCGTCGCCGACTCTCCACCGTCTGCAACATCGACGCTTCGCCCGGCCCAGTGCCGAGCGTAAAAAACACGGGCACGCCGAGCGCGGCCACCGCCTCCCAGAACGGACGCAGGTGCTCCCCGTCCCACGGGTCGGAGCGATAGTAATAGGCGTGGGGCGGGTTGAACTTGATGGCGTGTAGGCCGTGCTGCTCGACGGCAGCGACAGTCTCGGCGATGACGGCATCGAGTTCGCCAGCCAAGCGCCACTCATCGACGGGGGCCATCGAATAAATGCGCGCTGGATCGACGGCGACCGACTCCGCTTGGAAAGCGGGACCGCGGCCCAACATGGCATCGACGTGCAACAGAACCTTATCGACGCCAGCGTAGTCCATCTCGGCCAGCAGATTGTGGGGCGTGTACTCCAAGTGGGGCAAGTTGGGCGGATAGAACTGCTTGGTGAAGTCCTCGCCGTCAATCGTCCACACCACCCGGCCCTTGTCGTGATCAACGCGGAAGTTGACGTCGGGCAGGTTGTCGAAGTCCATGGCCCCACCGGGGGCTGCCAGCACATCGGAAGAGGCCGATGCGCGGTCGCGGATGCGCCAAGCGGGCTGGTGGTGAGAGGCCTGACCGCCCTGGACCCAGCGCAGGTGGTCGGCGGCAGTAGGATGCCCGGCGGGAGAGTCGGCGGGAGGGAAGCAATAGGCGTGAGAATCGATAATCATGGGCAGTACCTTAAGCAGCAGCGGCTAGAAGGTCGAAGGAAGAGTATATCTCTTAGAAAAGGATGTCAACGAAAGGGATTAAGCACGCCGAATTCAAGAATCGAGCGCAGCTTGACCCACCATCAGAAACGCCGTTTATTCGGTCCCATCCACTGTCGCCTCCAACCTTGCGCAACCGGCTCCCATCATCCCAAGACACTCCAGAGTGCCGAAGGAGCGCCTACCGTGGAGAAAACCCATGTCCATAGAACGAGCGATGCAGCGAATACTATTAGCACTAGTAGCGATGGCGATTGCAGCCTCGGCTTGGGGGGATGAGATTGGCGAAGCGGGACGGCTGCCCATCGGGACAGTAGCTGCTGAGGAGGGAGAAACGGATGCCCTCAGCGATATGTTGCGCTCTGAAGAACTGAGCCTAGGTCTGATCGTAGGGGCGTTGGCCCTGGCCCTCTTCCTCGGCGCAGCCCACGGCCTAGAGCCAGGGCACGGCAAGACCATCGTCGCCGCCTATCTCGTCGGTGCGCGCGGCACCGTGGGCAATGCCCTTTTCCTCGGCGGGGTGGTCGCCCTCACACATACCTCTAGCGTCATCTTGTTGGGCTTAGTAGCGCTTTTTGCCTCCCAGTACATCCTGCCGGAACAGATCTTCCCTTGGCTCGGCACGGCGTCCGGTCTCCTAATCATGGGGCTAGGCACATGGCTTTTGGTCAATCATCTCAGAGGCCGCGGCCCTGGCCACAGCCACCACGATCACCCTCATGGGGAACATCATCACGGCCACGACCATAGCCATGAAATACCTGACAAAGTGACCCTCGGCAGTTTGCTAACGCTGGGGATTTCCGGCGGGATCGTGCCTTGTACGGGGGCCTTGGTGATCCTGTTGCTAGCAGTGGCCTTGCATCGCGTCGCCTTTGGTCTGCTGCTTTTAGTGGCCTTCAGCGTCGGCCTGGCCGCAGTCCTCATCGCCATCGGCGTGCTCATCGTCAAGGCGCGACCGCTCGTGGAGCGCTTCTCGGGCGACGGCCGCTGGATTCAGCGGTTGCCCATTGCAAGTGCCGTGGTCATCATCGTCGTCGGCTTCGTCATAACTCTCAGAACACTGATGCACTCGGGGATTATTCTCATCAATGTGTAACACCAAGAAGCAGCAAAGTCCGAGCAAAAGATGCCTCGCCAATACGCGATAATAGGGCACGTGCGGAGCTTGACTTGGTTATTGAAACTTATATCTTTGGACCATTGAACCCTGTTCAACAGGAGCCATCCCCCCATGAAATTCCTCCACCACTTCCTGTTAGGCTTCGCCACGCTTTTTGACCTCGCCGGCCTCTTAACTACGGAAAAGCGCAACGCGCTACCGCAATGCTCCGACGCCGAAGCTATTTACTCCGATTGGCTAGCCGTCTTTGGAGATATACAGGATGTTTTTCAAACGGTGACGGATGGCCCGGCGAAAGAAGAAACCGTCTAAACCCTCCCGCCGCCGTCGGGGTCTAACCTCTCGTTCTGATGCTAGCAAGCCGATGTCGCCGCGCACTCGTGAGGAGCTTATCAGTGCTGAGGCGCGGTTTTTCCAAGGACCGATCCCCGATCCGCAAACCCTCCAAGAATACCAACAGGTCGATCCCAATTTTCCCGAGCGCATTTTGGCGATGGGGGAAGCCCAATCGGCCCATCGCCAGCAGCAGGAAAGGTACCACCTCAAAGGAAGTACTATAGCTCGATTCGTCGGACTCGGCTTAGCCTTTCTATCTGTGCTAGTGATTTGCGGCGTCGGGGCATACGCAATAAAACTAGGCCACGCCAAGGAAGGTTGCGGAGTTATTGCCGCTGTGGTAGTTAGCTTGGCCGGTACTTTTATCTGGGGACGAACGAAATTACAGCGGGAAAACGGCGAGTAACCTAATCAAACAGCAGAACGATCTGTCCCTCCTGCACCATTACAGTGGCTCTTCGATATCTTCCAACGTATAAAGTATTGCTTCTCCTTCCATCCCGCGCATAGCAGACGCCAGCGACAATTCGGACCAGACGGCATTTTCCTCGCGGCTTCGCGACTTGATGAACTCAACAAAATCTAGTACTTCCAACCGTCTCGTCTCGGAAAGCGTCTGCAGATGATGAACAATTCGCTCCGTCGTCGTCATAGCAACCTTCCCATGAAATAAGAGTTTTCGTCCGACCTGCCGCCGCTCAGGGTAGTTGCGTGCTGCCCATCAGATAACGGTCCACCTCGCGGGCGGCACCCCGCCCCTCGTTGATCGCCCACACGACTAAGCTCTGGCCGCGCCGCATGTCGCCAGCGGCAAAAACACCTTCGACACTGGTGGCGTATTTCTCGTGCTCGGCGCGGGCGTTGGAGCGCTCATCGCGCTCAATGCTTAGCTGTTCGATCATGGCGTCCTCTGGCCCGCGAAACCCCATCGCCAACAGCACCAAGTCGGCCGGCCAGACCTTCTCGGTGCCCGCGATCGGCACGGGCGTGAAGCGGCCGTTTTCGTCCTTGTCCCACTCGATATTGACCGTGTGTAGCTCCTTGACGCAACCCTCGTCGTCGCCGACAAACCGCTGAGTCATAATCAGGTACGTGCGCGGGTCGTCGCCGAAGCGGGCTTTGGCCTCCTCCTGGCCGTAGTCGAGCTTATAGACGTTGGGCCACTGCGGCCACGGGTTGTCGGGCGCACGCTCGTCCGGCGGGCGCGGCATGATCTCGAATTGCGAAAGCGTCTTGCAGCCGTGGCGCATCGACGTGCCGACGCAGTCAGTGCCGGTGTCGCCGCCGCCGATGACGATCACGTGCTTGCCTTGGGCCGAAATGTAGTTGCCGTCCGCGTGATTGGAGTCGAGCAGGCTCTTGGTATTGGCGTGCAAAAAGTCCATCGCAAAGTAGATGCCCTGCAAATTCCGCCCCTCAATCGGCAGATCGTTGGGCTTGGTGGCCCCGCCGCAGAGCACTAGCGCGTCGTTTCCTTCCACTAGATGCGTCGCCGGAAGATCCACGCCGATTTCGGTGCGGGTGACGAACTTGACGCCCTCGGCCTCCATCAGATCGACGCGGCGCTGCACTACCTTTTTCTTGTCGAGCTTCATGTTGGGTATCCCGTACATCAACAGGCCGCCGATGCGATCGGCCCGCTCGTACACAGTCACCCAGTGCCCGGCGCGATTGAGCTGGGCAGCACAGGCCAAGCCCGCCGGGCCGGAGCCGACGACGGCGACCTTCTTGCCAGTGCGCTTGTCGGGTGGCTCGGGCACAATCCAGCCCATCTCAAAGCCCTTATCGACAATGGCGCACTCGACGCTCTTGATTGTCACCGGCGGGGCGTTGATCCCCACCACGCAGGCCCCCTCGCAGGGTGCCGGACAGACTCGGCCAGTAAACTCCGGGAAGTTGTTGGTCTTATGCAGCCGCTCCAGCGCTTCCTGCCACAACCCGCGATAAACTAAGTCGTTCCATTCGGGGATTAGGTTGTTGATCGGGCAGCCAGAGCCTTTGTCGCCCTGACTGACGATGTCGCCCAAGTGGCAGAAGGGGATGCCGCAGTCCATGCAGCGCGCACCCTGATCGCGCAGGCGCTCGTCGGGAAAGTGCTGGTGGAACTCGTCCCAGTCCGCGACGCGCTCTACAGGGTCGCGGTCTTTTGGTAACTCGCGTGCAAACTCGATGAATCCAGTGGGTTTACCCATTATTTTTTCCTGTTCAATATCCTATCAGGACGCTTCGGCCATGGCCTCGCGGAAGGCGACCAGCGCGGCCTCGTCGCCGGTCAGCCCGCGTTCCTCGACGCGCTTGAAGGCGTTGAGCATCTTGCGGTAGTCGCGCGGCATGACCTTGACGAACTGGGGCAGCACCGCGTCCCATTGGTCCAAGACCCGCTGGCCAAGTGCGCTATTGGTGTGCTGCACGTGGCGCTCGATCATGGTCCGCAGCTCGGCGATGTCCTCGGCGTCCTCTATCGGCCCCATATCGGCCATCTCGTCGTTGAAGCGGATCGCAAAGTCGCCCTCTTCGTCGAGCACGTAGGCAATGCCGCCCGACATCCCAGCGCCGAAATTGCGCCCGGTGCGGCCCAATACCACGACCCGCCCGCCGGTCATGTACTCGCAGCCGTGGTCGCCGACGCCCTCTACTACGGCGCGGACGCCGCTGTTGCGCACGCAGAAGCGCTCGCCGGCAATACCGTGGATATAGGCTTCGCCGGAGGTGGCACCATAGAAGGCGACGTTGCCGCAGATGATGTTCTCCCACGGCACGAAGGTAGAGCCTTTGGGCGGATAGAGCACCAGCTTGGCACCTGAAAGCCCCTTGCCGAAGTAGTCGTTGGCATCGCCTGCAACCTCCATAGTCAGGCCCTTCGGAGTAAAGGCGGCAAAGCTCTGGCCAGCGGCACCCTCGAACTTGAGGTGGATAGTGTCCTCAGGCAGGCCCTCGGGGCCGTAGCGCCGCGTCACCTCGCTGCCGAGGATGGTGCCTACGACTCGGTTGGTATTCTCGATCGGCAACGCCTCCTCGACCGGCTCTCCGTTTTCAAGGGCCGGTTTGCACAGCTCCAGCAAGGTGGTGTTGTCGAGTGCCTCGTCCAGTCCGTGATCCTGCGGGATCTGGCAGTAGCGCCCAACATGGGGGCCGACTTCGGGCTGGTGCAAGATCGGCGTCAGATCGATACCGGCCGCCTTCCACAACGCAATGGCCTTCTTGGGCTCGAGCCGGTCGGTGCGGCCAATCATCTCATTGACGGTGCGGAAGCCGAGCGCGGCCATGATTTCGCGCATGTCCTCGGCGACAAAGCGCAGGAAGTTGACCACGTGATCGGGGGTACCCACGAATTTGTCGCGCAACTCCGGGTTTTGAGTCGCCACGCCCACCGGACAGGTGTCGAGGTGGCAAACCCGCATCATAATGCAGCCCATCGCAACCAGCGCCGTGGTCGCGAAGCCGAATTCCTCCGCGCCCAGCAACGCGGCGATAACCACGTCGCGCCCGGTCTTGAGCTGGCCGTCGGTCTCGACGACGATGCGGCTGCGCAGGTCGTTGAGCACCAGCGTCTGGTGCGTTTCAGCCAGCCCCAACTCCCAAGGCAGGCCAGCGTGCTTGATCGAGGTCTGCGGCGAGGCTCCAGTGCCGCCGTCGTGGCCCGAAATCAGCACCACATCCGAGTGGCCCTTGGCCACCCCCGCGGCGACCGTGCCGACCCCAAACTCGGAGACCAGCTTGACGTTGATCCGCGCATCGACATTTGAATTTTTGAGATCGTGGATTAGCTGCGCCAAGTCCTCAATCGAGTAGATGTCGTGATGCGGCGGCGGCGAGATCAGCTCCACACCCGGAGTCGAGTGGCGCACCTTGGCGATCCAGGGATAGACCTTGGGACCGGGCAACTCGCCGCCCTCGCCCGGCTTGGCACCCTGCGCCATCTTGATTTGCAACTCTTTGGCCTGAGTCAGATAGTGGCTCGTCACGCCAAAGCGCCCGGAGGCCACCTGCTTAATGGCGCTGTTTTTGGAGTCGCCGTTGGGCTCGATCACATAGCGGGCTGGATCTTCGCCGCCCTCGCCGGTGTTGCTCTTGCCGCCGAGGCGGTTCATGGCGATGGCCAAGCCCTCGTGTGCCTCCTTGCTAATCGAGCCGTAGGACATCGCCCCGCTCTTGAAGCGGCGGGTGATCTCCTCGACCGGCTCGACCTCCTCGATGGGTATCGGCTCGACCTCGCCCTTGAACTCCAGCAGGCTTCGCAAGGTCGCCAGGCGCTCGGACTGGTCATTGATCAACTCGGCGTACTGCTTGTACACCGCGTAGTCGTTGGCGCGCGACGCCCGCTGCAGCAGGTGGATCGTCTTGGGGTTGAAGAGGTGATGCTCGCCGCCCTTGCGCCATTGGTAGTGTCCACCCACGTCGAGAGTGCGGCCATTAGTCGGGATCTGAGGGAAAGCCGCCTCGTGGCGCACTAGGGCCTCGCGGGCAATGTCCTCAATGCCCATGCCCTTCACTTGAGTCGTGGTCCAAGTGAAATACTGATCTACCACTTCTTGGTTCAGCCCCACGGTCTCGAAAATCTGCGCACCCCGATACGACTTGATCGTCGAAATGCCCATCTTGGCCATCACTTTGACCGTGCCCTTGATCGCCGCGTAGATGTAACGCTCCTCAGCCTCTGCGTAGGTATAGCCTTCGAGCATGTTTTCGCGGATCATGTCGTTGAGGCTCTCAAAGGCCATGTAGGGATTGATCGCCTGCGCGCCGTACCCCAACAGCAGACAGAAGTGATGCACCTCGCGCGGCTCGCCCGACTCGAGCGCCAAGCCGACGCGGGTGCGCGTCTCCAGCCGCACCAAGTGGTGATGCACCCCGGACACGGCCAACAGCGCCGGGATCGGCACGTGGTCGGCATCTGCTTCTCGGTCTGAGAGGATGATCAAGTTGCACCCCTCGGCAATGGCCGCATCAACTTGGGCGCACAGCGCGTCCATGGCCTTGGCGAGTCCGGCTTCGCCAGCCTCGCGCTTGAACAGGATCGGAATCGTCGCCGCCTTGTGGCCAAAGAGATCGATCTGCCGGAGCTTTTCCAACTCGTCGTTTTTGAGAATCGGCCGCTGCAAGGTGATCTGGCGGCAGCTTGCCGGCTCGGGCTCCAGCAAATTGCGCTCGGGGCCGATTTTGGTCTCGGCCGAGGTAATCAATTCCTCGCGCAACGGGTCGAGCGGGGGATTGGTAACTTGGGCGAAGTGCTGCTTGAAGTAGTTGTAGAGAAGCTGCGGCCGCTCCGACAGCGCCGCCAGCGCTGCATCGTTGCCCATAGAGCCGACCGGGTCCTTGAGCACCTGGACCATCGGCTTGAGGAAGACGCGCAGGTCCTCAAACGTATAGCCGAAGGCCTGCTGCCAGTGGAGCACATCCTCGTGGCTGTCCAACAGGGGCGCGCCCTCAACCTCGGGCAGGTCTTCGAGCGCAACTAGATTTTCGTCGAGCCACGCCTGATAGGGATGCTCGGTGGCGATCTGGTGCTTGATCTCCTCGTCGCTGATGATCCGGCCCTCCGCCGTATCGATCAAGAGCATCCGGCCCGGTTGCAGCCGGCCTTTGAAGACCACGTCTTCCGGCGGAATACTCAGCACGCCTGTCTCCGAAGAGAGCACCAGCGTATCGTCTTTGGCAATGTAGTAGCGCGAGGGCCTAAAGCCGTTGCGGTCGAGCATGCCGCCGACGACGGTGCCGTCGGTAAAGGCCACCGAGGCCGGCCCGTCCCACGGCTCCATCAGACAGCTATGATACTCGTAAAAGGCCCGCTTCTCGGCGCTCATGGTCTCGTGGTTTTCCCACGGCTCGGGAATCATCATCATCACCCCGTGCGCCAGCGAGCGCCCTCCCAAGGTCAGCAGTTCGAGCGCATTGTCGAACTTGGCCGAGTCAGAGCCGTCTTCGTGGATGATGGGGAAGAGCTTGTCGATGTCATCGCCGAAGTACTCGGACGCCAGCATTCCCTCACGTGCGTGCATCCAGTTGCCGTTGCCGCGCACGGTGTTTATCTCGCCGTTGTGGATGATGTAGCGATAGGGATGCGCCCGCTCCCAACTCGGGAAGGTGTTGGTGCTAAAGCGCGAATGCACCAACGCAATGGCCGCCTCAAAGCGCTCGTCGGTCAAGTCGAGGAAATAGTCCACGACTTGGTCGGAGATCAGCATGCCCTTATAGACGATGGTTCGCGAAGAGAGGCTGGCCGGGTAGAAAAAGTCCCCACCGGCGACTTCGCCGCTGTAGCGAATCGCGTTTTCAGCGCGCTTACAGATGACGTAGAGCTTGCGCTCAAAGGCCAGCGCGTCGTCGCCCTGCACCTCGCCGCGACCGATGAAGACCTGACGCTGGAACGGCTCGCGCAGCTTGGCGGTGTGGCCCAAGGCGGCGTTGTGGGTGGGCACGTCCCGCCAGCCAAGCAGGCGCTGGCCCTCTTCCTCGACGATGCGGGCGAAGAGTTCTTCGCAAACTTGGCGTTGGGCCGGGTCGGGCGGCAAAAACAACATGCCCACGCCGTACTCGCCCGGCGCGGGCAACGCAAAGTCGCAGATGGCGCTAAAGAACTTATGGGGCAACTGCACCAACATGCCGGCACCATCGCCCGTGTTGGCCTCACAACCGCAGGCACCTCGGTGCTTGAGATGCTCCAAGACCTCCAAGGATTGGCGCACCAGTTTGTGCGACTTGTGGCCCTTGATGTTTACGACAAAGCCGATCCCGCAGGCGTCGCTTTCGCGGGCTGGATCGTAAAGACCCTGTTTTTGCGGGTATCCGGGTATTCGGGTCATCTTAATTTTCCCTTGCTCTATCTTCTGAAAAAGAAGGGTTAATATATGAACTACGGCTATGTTGTCAAACGCCCTTACGCAAATTTTCACAACTTTCTTGAAACATCCCTTGACAGCATTACCGTATATGGCCTAAATTGCGCCAACATTCACTTTTTAATGGACAATTCAGGCCATGAGATGTTTTGACGAACAAGAGCGGCAGATCGTCCGCACCCTCATCCGCAACCCCCGCTGCTCGGACAACCGCATCAGCACCTTGACTGGCGTGCCGGTGCGCACCGTCAGCCGCAAGCGCGCCCGCCTCGAACAGGAAGGCATCCTCTTCTACTACGCCGCGGTCGATATGCAGGCCCAAGGCACGGGCCGCTTCACTACCCAGCACATGCTCACCATCAAGTTCAAATTGGGCATCACCCGCAGCCAGATCGTGCAGGAAATCCGCTCCGAACCCAATGTCGCCAATGTATTCAGCGAGCTAATCCGCGACAGCTATATCGCCGAAGTAGATGGCCACACCGCGCTGGTGATGATCGTCGAAGGCGAGTCCGACAGCGATGTGGCCGAAAGTGTCCAGGGCAAGATCATCCCCTCGCTGCAGAAAAATCACGGCGAGGACTCGATCCAAGAAATGCAAACCATCCGCCTGTTGGACCCCATCAGACGGCTGCACAACTATTTGCCCATGGTAAATACGCAGGCGGGTTTCATCGTGGAATCTTGGCCCGACGACGCTATTTTCGTCGAGTAATAGCCCTATCCACTTTCCTTTACCGCGGCCACCAAATCCAACACCGCCTCTTTGGCACTGCCGAAAAACATCAGTGCATTTTCCGCGGCAAAAAGCGGATTGGGCAACCCGGCAAATCCCGGGCTCAGGCTCCGCTTAATCACCACCACCGTACGCGCATGATCCACGTCGAGGATCGGCATTCCGGCAATCGGCCCGGAATCCGCGTCGCGGGCGAGGGGATTGACTACATCGTTGGCACCGATGACCAGCGCCACATCGGTCTGCTGGAAAGTCGGGTTGATCCGATCCATCTCCACTAACTTGTCGTAGGACACTTCGGCCTCGGCCAACAGCACGTTCATGTGACCCGGCATCCGACCCGCCACCGGATGGATGGCGTATTCGACCGCGACGCCGCGCTCTTCGAGCAAATTGGCCAAATCCCGCACGGCGTGTTGCGCTTGCGCCACGGCCATGCCGTAGCCGGGGACTACCACCACCCGCCGGGCCGTGTCAAACAGCAGCGCAACTTCCTCGGCCGAGGTTGACTTGATCTTACCGGCATAGACCTCGTCGTCGCTGGTTCCGCTTGCGACCTCGGCACCAACGCCACCGAAGAATACATTGCCCAGCGAGCGGTTCATGGCTCGGCACATGATTTGCGTCAAAATCAGCCCCGAGGCCCCCACCAGTGACCCCGCGATAATCAGCACGTTGTTGTCGAGCACAAAGCCGGTAGCCGCGGCCGCCAGACCCGAGCACGAATTGAGCAAGGCAATCACCACCGGCATATCGGCTCCGCCTATAGGCAATACGAGCAACAAGCCCAACAGCGAGGCCACGCCGACCATGGCCCAGAAGGCATCCGGCTCGCCCAGCACCAGCCAAGCACCCAAGCCCACACTGCCGAGGACCAGCACCCCGTTGCAAAACTGCTGGCCGGGAAACCGCACCAAGCCCTTGAGCACTTCCATCAACTTGAGGAAGGCCACGATGCTACCCCAGAAAGTAACCGCGCCGATAATTCCAGAGGCAGCCGTAGCAGCCGTGAATTGGTAGGAAGGAGCCTGCGCCTCAATCAGCGCCGCGCCAGCCACCAACGCGGAGGCACCGCCGCCCAAGCCGTTAAAAACCGCCACCAGCTCGGGCATGGAGGTCAGGGGAATTTTTACCGCGAGGATCATGCCAACCAACGCGCCTACTACTACGCCGAGCAAAATGTATTCGCCGGAGAGGATCCGCTGGTCCAGCAGGGTGACGACGACGGCCAGCAGCATCCCCAAGGCACCCAGCAAATTGCCGCGCACAGCCGTGCGCGGATGCGTCAATCCCTTGAGGCCGAGAATGAAAAGGACCGAAGCGACTAGGTAGGCGAAGTTGATCAGGGTCGCGCTCATGCGCTAGTCCCGCCTCCTGAACATCCCCAACATGCGGTGCGTCACCATGAACCCACCCACCACGTTGATCGTAGCGAAGATGACGGCCGCCAACCCCAAATAAGTCGCCAAGGCCGAGTGCTCGGAGCCGGCCGAGAGCAGGGCGCCGATCAGGGTGATGCCGGAGATGGCGTTGGACCCGGACATCAGCGGCGTGTGCAGGGTCGGCGGGATCTTGGTGATGATTTCAAAGCCGACGAAGACGGCGAGTGCAAACACCGTCAGCGCGGCTACTAGGACGTCCACTATGAGCTTCCTTTGCGAATGCGCGGATGGACGATCTCACCGTCGCGCACCACCAAGGTTTCGCGCGTGATTTCGTCTTCCATGTCGAATTGCAACGCTCCCTCGCCCGCCAAATGCCGGAAGAAGGTCGCGATGTTGTGCGAGTACATTTGACTGGCGTGGTGCGGCACGGTCGCCGGTAGATTGAGCGGCCCCATGATCTGCACTCCGTCCTCCACGATCGTCTCCCCAGGGCGCGTCAACTCGCAGTTGCCACCGCGCTCAGCAGCCAAATCGACGATGACCGACCCCGGCCCCATGCTCTGCACGGCGTCAGCCGTAATCAACAAAGGCGCTGGTTGCCCTGGTATGGCGGCCGTGGTGATGATCACATCGCTTTGGCCAGCGACTTTGGCCAGTTCCTCGCGCTGGCGGCGATAGAATATCTCGTCCTGTGCCCGCGCGTACCCGCCGGCGTCCTCGGAGTCGCCCGCGTCGATGTCCAGCTCCACGAATTCGGCCCCGAGGCTTTCGACCTGTTCTTTGACCGCTGGCCGCACGTCGTACGCCCTAATGACCGCTCCTAGGCGGCGGGCCGTGGCAATGGCCTGGAGACCGGCGACCCCAGCGCCGATGACCAGCACCCGAGACGGGGTCAACGTGCCAGCGGCTGTCATCAAGAGCGGGAACATGCGCGGCAGGGCCGCTGCGGCCAAGAGCACCGCTTTGTAGCCGGCGATCGTGGCCATAGAAGAGAGCACATCCATGCTCTGGGCGCGGGTAATGCGCGGCATCAATTCCATGGCGAACAAAGTCGCGCCGACATCGGCCAGCGCAACTAGCTCCGAGCCAGCAGTCAGCGGGTCCGAGGCCCCGATGAGGACTTGACCAGCGCGGATCCGGGACAAGTCGGCGCGACCGGCCTCCGGGTTCGCGCCGAGCGTGCGCACCTGCAGCATCACCTCGGCACGGGCGAACACCTCGTCGCGGTCGGCGGCGATTTCTGCACCGCGCTCGGCATAGGCCGCATCGGCATAGCCAGCGGCAGCACCCGCGCCCGCCTCTATTAGGATGTCCGCGTTGCAGGCCGCCAACCCGGATACAGCCTCTGGGACCAAGGCGACCCGATGCTCACCCGCGAAGGTCTCTCGTGCGATACCAACGATCATTTATCAGTGGTGGGACACCAGTTTGTCGTGGTGCTTTTTGAGCTGACTCTCGATTTTGGACTCGGCTTCGGCGAGGGCCTTGTAGAGATTGTCCGCCGACCCGGTGGCCGCAAACGTGCGCTGCGGCACCTTGACGATAATTTCCACTTTGTCGTCGTGCTTTTCCTTGTCGAGGACGACTTCGCAGTCCACGATGCGGTCGAAGTAGTGTTCAAGTTTAGTACAAGAATCGGCAATGTGTGCTTTGGTTTCTTCCGAGATCTTGCCGTGGCGCATACTGATTCTGGGCTGCATTTCCTAATCCTTTCTGTTGACAAAATTTAATCGCTGACCCGCATTTAGGGCCGCTCGGCGAGCGGCTGATAGGCCCGCTGCACCGAGCCGGTGTAAATCTGGCGTGGGCGGCTGATTTTGGTGGCCTTGCTCTCCTCGTACCAATGTGCAATCCAGCCCGGCATGCGGCCGATGGCGAAGATCACGGTGAACATCTCCTTGGGAATGCCGAGCGCACGGAGAATGACGCCACTGTAGAAATCCACGTTGGGATAGAGCTTGCGCTGAATGAAATACTCGTCCTCCAGCGCCACGGCCTCCAGTTCTTTAGCTATATCGAGCAGAGGGTCGTTGATGTGGAGCTTGGCCAACACTTTCTCGCAGCTCTTTTTGATGATCTTGGCGCGTGGGTCAAAGTTCTTGTACACTCGATGCCCGAACCCCATCAGGCGGATCCCGGCCTTCTTGTCCTTGACCTGCGCCACATAGTCGCTAACCGAGGTGTTTTCGTCGCGAAATTTCTCTAGCATGTTCACCACTGCCACATTGGCCCCGCCGTGCAGCGGCCCCCACAGGGCGGAGACGCCCGCCGCTACCGAGGCGAAGAGATTGGCCTCGCTGCTGCCGACCATCCGCACCGTAGAGGTGCTGCAATTTTGCTCGTGGTCGGCGTGGAGGAGAAAGATCAAATCCAGTGCGTCAACCAGCACCGGGTCTGCCTCAAACTCGTTGTACGGCTGGCTGAACATCATGTGCAGGAAATTCTCCGCATACCGCTTCCTAGGGTGCGGGTACTCAATGTGGTGGCCCAATTGCTGGCGATGGGAATAGGCGGCAATCGTGCGGACCTTGGACATGATGCGTGCGGTCGCTTCGGTGAAGGTCTCTTCGTCCTGAATTTCCAACAGCTCGGGATAGTAACAGCTCAAGGCGTTGAGCACCGAGGACAAGATGGCCATCGGCGGCGAGTTGGGCGGAAAGAGGCTGAAGTGTTGCTTGAGCTCCTCGCGCAGCATCTGGTGCTTAGTCAGCAGCGCACTGAACTCGTCTAGTTGCGCGGCGTTGGGCAACTCGCCCCAGATCAGCAAATAGGCGACCTCGATGAAGCGGCTGTACTCGGCCAAATCCTCGATCGCGTAGCCCCGGTAGCGCAGGATGCCCGCATCGCCGTCGATAAAGGTGATATCGCTCTGGCAAGAGCCCGTATTGCCGTAGCCGGGATCTAAGGCGATATACCCGGTATCAGCGCGCAATCTGGCAATATCGACCGCCTTTTCGCCCTCGCTACCGACGACGATGGGTAGTTCGATGCTCTGGTCCCCGGCCTGCAAGCGGGCAGTTTCCGCCATGTTTCGTTCTCCTGTAACTCGGTCGTTAGGTGCACTGAATCGCGCCCCCAGCCCGATGGATATGCTATTTTTATCAGATAGTAGGCCTTAAAATTTACACTGTCAATTGTCGCCGATGCTTGCTGCAGGTGCTTGACACCCGTGAAAATTGAACGGCGACAACTAGCTGGCTACTGATGCGGAATCACCGGCAACAGTACGTGAGACGGATGCGCTCTGGAGTGTTGCACCGTCTGTTGCGCGCGGCGCATCTCCGCGTCCGTGCCGAGGTCGTTGCCAGTGTTGTGGTTTCTGTCGAAGCGCGGGAAATTGGACGAGGACACTTCAATCCTGATCCTGTGCCCCTTCTTGAAGACATTGCCGGTGACGGCGAGATCGATCTCGTACTGGTACGTTTGATCGGGCTGGAGCAACTTGGGCGCGGCAAAGCCTTCGCGGTAGCGCGCCCGGACGATGCCATCGCAGAGATTCTTGGCGTACCCGCTAATTGACACATCTACCAGCTTGGCGGTCCAGTCGGTATCTAGTCCGTCGGTAGCCGCGTATAGAACGACCTTGATCGGCCCCGTCACCTCGAGGTCGGCTGCCAAAGGCTCGCTAGTATAGCAGAGCACATCGCCCCTCATCTCCACATCGCGCTGGTCATACGGCCCCCAGGGCACAATGTGGGGCGAGCAACAGTTGTTGCCGCCGGCGGTCTGCACGGGAAAATCGGGATCGTACACAAAGTGATCCGCCGGCTCGTCGCCCGACTCAACCGGCGATAGACAGCCGTCGCCCAATAGCGAGTTGGCGTTGCCAGCAGAGTGCAGATACCACTTTTGCCAGTCGGTCCTAGCCAGCGGCCATTCGCTCTCGTCTCTCCATTCATTGACGCCCATTATGAAAAGCCGCAGCGGAGCCTCGCCGACGATGCCGTTGTCGATGCCCTTCAGCCAATAATCAAACCAACGCAACTCCAACGCTTCCAAGTCGTACAGCGAGTTCGCACCGAAGTCGATGTCGCCGGTCTTGGTGGAAACACTGAGCGCGTGCGGCCAGGGACCGACGATGAGCTGACTTTGCCTAGCCTCGGGCGTCCGCCCGTGCAGCCTTAGCCCGTTGAAGTTGATAAAGGTGTTGTGGGAGTAGAGGTCGTACCAGCCTCCCATTATCAGGGCAGGGGCCGCGATTTCGCCCCACTTGTTTTCTACGTTGACCGCGTCCCAGTAGGAGTCGTATTCGGTGTGCGTCACCCAATCCCGCCAAAACTGTAGCGTCCGGCCCGCTTGTTGATCCATGTCGATAAGTGGGGTCGAGCGAAAGGCCTCCGTCCAGTTGTGGTACTCGATGCTCTGAGCGGTGCGGCCATTGGTCCGCATCCCCCACGTGAGGGCGACGTTGAGTTGGAACGCCCCGCCGGGGTGAATCAGGCCCGAGTACAGATCGCCGCACATCACCCTTGGTGCTATGCACGTCAGGTGCTGGCTGCGGTGCGGCGCGCTCTGCCACTGCACCCATCCGAGGTAGGAGCCTCCGGCCATGCCGATCTTGCCGTCGCTCCACTCCTGCTGGCCAATCCATTCCTGCGTATCAAAACCGTCCGGGCCGTGGCCGAACAGCGCGTAGTGTACGCCGTCGGAGTCCCAGCGCCCCCGCACGTCTTGGATGACGCAGGCATAGCCGTTGTTGGCCAGCCGCATGGCTTTTTCGATCATGAGCGATGTGTTGTTGTCGTACGGCGTGCGCATCAGCACGGTCGGGAACTTACCTGCTGCCTGCGGCAGATAGATGTCGGAAGAAAGATCGACGCCGTCCCGCATCTGCGTGCGGATGTTCAATCGCATATCGACTGCGTAATTTGGCTGCATAGTTAGCCGCCCTACTGGTTGCGAATCGCTTCGATTTTGGCGTCGCGCTCGGCAAAAAGCTCGTTGCGGACTTTGCTCATTTGCTCCTGCACTTGGCGACGCGCTTCGACGAGGGCCTGCGGGTCTGCACCCGTGGCCTGCTCTAGTTGCCCCTTGAGCGCGATTTCTTGCTCGGCCCACTTGGCCTCGTATTGCTTGCGCACTTGGTCTATGGCCTCTTTCTGCTCATCTGTCAGCTTAATCCCCTCTGCGCCCCCGACTGCCTCATTGGCCTTTTCCATGGCCAGCTCAAGTGCCGATTTCATGGCAAACTCTCCTGTGTTGACATCGCCTGACTACGGGCTTAACATCGCAAAAAAGATAGCGGCTGGCCGCAATCGCGACAAATTGCGTCGTCATCCCTCTACCATCCCACTCACTACCCCAAAAGGAACCCCATGTCCAAACAGTGGAAAGTCTATCTATCCGGCGAGATTCACAGCGACTGGCGCGAGCGCATCGTCCAAGCGGCCAGCGATCTGCCGGTCGAGTTCACCGCTCCGGTCACCGATCACGCGGCCAGCGACAACTGCGGCGTCGATATTCTCGGGCCAGCGGAAAGCAGCTTTTGGAAGGATCGCAAAGGCGCACAACTCAACGCTATCCGCACCCGCACCCTAATCCGCGACGCCGACGTGGTAGTGGTGCGCTTCGGCGACCAGTACCGCCAGTGGAACGCGGCTTTTGACGCCGGGTTTGCCGCCGCCGGCAACAAGCCGCTGATCGTCCTCCACCCACCCGAGTTACAACACGCGCTCAAGGAGGTGGATGCGGCCGCGCTCGCCGTGGCCAGTGAGCCCGAGCAAGTCGCGGCCGTACTGCGCTATGTCATCGAAAAGTAGAATGTAGGGGCGACTCTTGTGGTCGCCCTTATTTGGCAGACGCAAGGGCTGATCCTATGGAGTCGATGGCATGTCTGAGATGGTTTCTAGTCAGCGCAGCAAAATCATCTTGTGCTGCGCGCGGTAGGAATCGGCTTTGAGCGCGTAGAAGTAGAGGCCGCTCCGGTAGTCGGCCGCGTCCCACTCTATCTCGTGCCGCCCCGGCGGCATCCGCCTCTCCACCAGCCGCTCAACCTCCTGCCCCAAGACGTTGTATACCGTTAATTGTACCAAGCTGGCAACGGGCAAATCGAAGCGGATTTTGGTCGTCGGGTTGAACGGATTGGGCGCGTTGGGGTGCAGGGCGTAGCGCTCGGGACGCGGGTGCGCCCCCTTTTGCGCTTCAACGGGCTGGTCAGCACTCAATTCCAGCGTTCCCTCGCCCGCTAGCTCCAACACGAGCATCTCGCCTTCAATGGCTGTACTCCGCCATGCGCCGCCGAGAAAGCGAGCCGCGGTCCACTCGTTTCCCGAATGAGGTATTCTTAATTGATAGCCCGCGTCGGGCCCGCGCACAAAACCCGCATAGTCGTCTCGCTCCAAGCTGACGTCTATCGTTTCACTGGCGCGGAAGACCGTCTCTCCATCGGCCAAAAGGTAAGTCGCGTCTTGCGCTGCAAATCGGATAAGCTGTCCGTCAACATAGCGGACATAGCCGAAGCGGGCGTCGCTAACCAAGCTCGCGTCCGGCCCGGATACAGCGACCTCGGACGCATCGCCACTGCGGAGCCAAGCCAAATCCCGCACCCCAGCTAACGATATTACGGCTGCCTCGGCCCCTTGCGCGGATGCGGTCTCAAACTCCGGCTCGGCCTCCCCAATTGCCCGCGGGTACAACACCGCTAGGTACCTCCCATCGACGCCCTCTTGCTGCACCCGCAACACCGCGTGGGTCTGCTCTTGGCGATAGTCAAAGGAGTGAATCGCCTCGCTCTCCAGTGCGACCCGACCGGGCTGGTCGGGCAAAAACGCCAGCAGTTCGGCCTTGTCCCGCGTCCAACGCGCCAAGTTGCCAGCACGGGCATACGCACCCCCACTAGTGCCGCCGCCGTTGCCGTGTAGCCGCCACTCGTAGGCGTGGCCACGGCCCGGATCGTCGATCTCGTCAGCCACGAAGAAATACCTGTGATCCGCAAAAAAGACCCGCCGCCTCAGCTCAACACCTCGATAGGCGGCGCGGACTTCCGCGTAGTCGCCAGCAGCACTTGTGAAGAATCCCTCGATAAAAGCGTCGTTGCGGTCGCCGATGGTCCCCACCACGGGCAAAAGCCGGCGCGGCGGCCCCTTGCCATCGATCAGCACCACGTTGTGATTGCGGCCTTTGTTGACCTTGTCGTGGTTGTCAAAATTGATGTACCCCGCATCTAGGGCCAACATCTCGCCGGCGGCGTAGAGCACAAAGCTGGTCCCGTCGGGGTGCTCGTGCGCGAACCCGTGCTCGCGTGCCGTGCCATTTTCGCCGCGCAAGAGCATGTACGTGGCCGCGGCCGACCAGTCGCTGCGGAAGACGGCGTCTCCTGCCCCCGGCATAAAAACCGACGGACCGTGCGTCGGCTCTTGCGCGGACACGCTATCGTCGTACAGGACGATGGCGTCCATCTCGGAAAACTGGCGCACGTACAGGCCGCGCTCGTTGTTTTCCCAATCCCAGCGATGGACTCCGCCGTTGGCTTGCACGGCCGCTAGGTAGTGCCCATAGAAATCGTCTAAGTGACCGTCGTCAATGTTGGGCCGCCGACCATTGGGCAGCCGCAGGTTCAGGGACCACTCGTGCATCTTCCCGATCTTGGGATCGGCAAACAAGTCCAAGCCGGTGCGGTTCTTGAGTGCGAACAAGTAGGGCAGATAGACATCCGCAGCGTAGCGGCTATAGAACGGCCCCTCCGCGTACCCCCCGTCCCTTCCTTCAATTTGGAAGTCGAGACTGCTGGTGACCATCTCCAAGGCGCGATCAGCCCACTCCTGCGGCGTACCTTCGCCGCTGGTGTACTCGCTCAAGGCCATAGCCGCCAGCCCGAGGCCGCCGTACGCGCGGATGTGCCAGTTGTCGAGATGCGGCGTCTCGTGCAAGCGAATTTTGACCGGGAACAGCCCAAACCCCACCTCGCCAATCACAATGCCCTTCCACAGGCGGTCGGCTTCCTCGCCGAGGATTGACCGCATCTCCTGCAGGGCCTGGGGGTCATTAGCCGCAGCATAGGGGTGCAGGATGTCGTACGCCACGGCGTACTGAGCCACGACCTCGCCCTCGTTGTGTGGCTCGCCTAAATCGCCTCCTCGCGGCGGGAACGCCACCCCCTGCATCACCTCCAACGCGCGCTCAGCAAACGCGGCATTATCGGTCATCAGCCAAGCGAAGGCGAGGGATTTGGCGTAGCGGACCTCGGCGCGCTCGTCGGCAAAGGTCGCCGGGGCGTTCCGCGCCCGCTGCAACACAATCTGCCACCACGTGGCGTACGGTTCGCGCTGGATGCGCTCTTTGAGTAGGGGAATATCTTCGGCGGAAAAAAGCAGGCCCGGATGCACTTCAGCGGACAGCGTCTGCGCGGCAGCACCCACAGGCGCGAGAGCCAAGGCGGCGCAAAGGGCCAAGGCGAGCATACGTCCTCTAAAAGACGCGGCGCAAATCAAAGCCCCACAGCAAGCCCAAGGTGACGTAGCCTTTGCCGACTAGGATCTTGAAGCCGCCGACGGTCCGGCCTGGAGCATCGAAAAACATCCCCAAGGTGCCATACGCCGTCGCTGGGTCTAGGTGGCGGTAGCCGCCCCCGGCGAACAGCTTGCCCGGTCGGCCGGCAATCCACACCTCGTCGAGGACAATATAGGCCAGATCTGCACTGAGCGAGCGCAGCCAATCCGTGCCGCCCGAGCAGCGGTAGTCCGCCACGCGGTATCCAGTCCGACTATCGTAGCAGTAGCTGCGGGTGGGATAGGGCCGGACATAACGCGGGTCGTAATCGTCGCCTTCGTGAAAGCTCACATCGAGCACATTGGCCGAGCAGATGAGGCGCAAGCGATTGAATACCGCCCTAAACCCCAAGGGGACGCGCACGCCCGCGCCGCGATGATCCAAGTTGATGAAACCCAAGCCTACCGCAGCATAATAGCCGTCGCGCTGCCGCTTGGGCACCTCTTCGGGCACGACGTCTTGGATGCGCACGGCCTCGGCCCCACTCGCCAACAGCAAGCCGATCCAGATCCAGATGAGGTGTATGTATGCGCGCTGTATCACCCGTTTGTCCTCTACCTATACCTATACAATCTAAAAGTCCCGGCAAAAATGCCAATGGCCGGGGAGATTGTCTTTAATGCGGATTGGGCGCGGCTATTTATAGGTCAGGTCGAACACGGCGTCCGTCAGCCAGCGCTTGAAGCCTTCGTCGTCTGCGAATTTTCTGAACAACTGAGTATCGTCGTTGATCATGGAGTTCATCACGCGCGACACGGCTTTGTCCAGCTCAATGCGCGCGTTCTGCCGGTCGGAGTTTTCCCGCGCGTTGCGGTACTTCTCATCGGCCCCCACGCGCGCTGGAATATCTTCGGTGATGAGGCGATGTACCCGGTCGGCATCCTCCCAAGGGATGTTCCCGAACCGCTCGTTGAATGCCTTGACGATGTTGGAAAGCCGCTCTAACTCTGGATCGGACTTGCCGCCGCTACCAGCGACCGGCACCGGCTCGATCCCACCGTCGTCATCGGGCAGTCGGATGCTCATCGTCAACTGCTTCTCCACTCGGTAGCTGTCCATGTCGATGGCTTCGAGAATGCCCCTTGCCATATCCTCCTCCCTCGGAGCGGGCAGCTTCGGCACCAACAGGTTGAGAAAGATCGCGCGCTTCTCCCAATCCGCATTGGCGTACGGCAGCATCATAGAGAGGAATCCATAGGTGCGGATGAAGGCTTTGGCCTTGCCCTTGAAATCGACCTTACTACTCTCATCCAACTCTTCCCGGTACACCTCCACGCACGTGTCGAGAATCGGGTCTAGGCGATCGCGCGGCTCGCCTTGTAGATAGCGATTCACCAAGTCATCTACTTGCTCTGGTGCATAGACTTGGTAGTCGTCGAGATCCGTTTGCAGGTCGTGCAGTTTATTGGGGTCGGTTTCGTCAGCGAGGATTGTAGTGCGGTAGTACGGCTCGAACGCCTCGCGGATAGTGTCCGCGTCGTTGGCAAAGTCGAGGATGAAGACATCGTACTTACTCGGATACGCTCGGTTGAGACGCGACAGCGTCTGCACCGCCTTGATGCCGGAGAGCATCTTATCCACGTACATCGCATGCAGAAGCGGCTCGTCGTAGCCAGTCTGGAATTTGTCGGCACAGACCAAGAACCGATAGGGATCCTCGCGTATCTTCTCGGCGATTTGCGACGGCGGAAAGCCGTTCAACGACGCTTCGCTCACCTGGGCACCGCCGTACTCGCGCTCGCCCGAGAAGGCGATGATCGCGCGATGCGGACTTTTGCGCTCCGCCAGATAGCTTTTGATCGCCTCGTAGTACTGGATCGCGCGTTCAACACCGCTGGTCACCACCATTGCCCGCGCCTGCCCGCCGACCTTGCCGGGCGTCAGCACCTGCTCGTGAAAGTGGTCCACCATGATCTCGGCCTTGAGCCGGATCGCGTAGTCGTGGCTCTCGACGTAGCGGCGCAGCTTTTTCTGCGCCTTGTTCGCGTCGAATTTAGGGTCGTCTGCGACCGTCTTGGCGAGGTGATAGTAGCTCTGCACCGGCGTATAGCTGGCCAGCACATCGAGGATAAAGCCCTCCTCAATCGCCTGCTTCATGGTATAGGTGTGGAACGGGAGATGCTTTACCGCGCCGTCCGCCTCGGGCACTGCTGCCCCGAAAATCTCCAGCGTCTTGTTTTTGGGCGTAGCGGTGAAGGCGAAGTAGCTGGCGTTAGGCAGCAACCTGCGCTCCTCCATCAGCCGGTTGATCTTATCCTCAAAGGTGTCGTCGTCGTCCCCAGCTTCCAAGAGCGCCTTTGACATGGCCGTAGTGGTCTTGCCGCCCTGGCTGGAATGCGCCTCGTCAATGATGATCGCAAACTGCCGGCTGCGCTGCTCATCACCGATCTCGTCGAGAATGAATGGGAACTTCTGCACGGTGGAGATGACGATCTTCTTGCCACTCTCAATGAACTGACGCAAATCACCGGAAAGCTCGGCGTGACCAACCGTTGCCCCGACTTGGGCGAACTGCTTGATGGTGTCGCGGATCTGCCGGTCGAGAATGCGCCGGTCGGTGACCACGATCACCGAGTCAAACACGGATTTGCCCTCTTTAGCAAGGCCGATCAACTGGTGGGCGAGCCATGCGATGGAGTTGGACTTGCCGCTGCCTGCTGAATGCTGGATCAGGTAGCGCTGTCCAGCGCCGTGGCGGCGTGCGTCCGCGAGGAGCTTGCGCACTACGGCGAGTTGGTGGTAGCGTGGCCATATCTGCCTCTTGGTCTTGCGACTGGAGTTCTCGTCCTTCGTGGCGAGGAACTGCGCGTAGTTTTCCAAGATGTCGGTCAGGCTGTCGCGGGTCAGCACCTGCCGCCAGAGATAGTCGGTCTTGAGGCCATTGGGATTCGTCGGATTGCCCGCGCCGTCTTTGTCTCCGCGATTAAACGGCAAAAACTGCGATGCCTTGCCCTGTAGGTGCGTGCAGAATTTCACCTCGTGTTCATCTACTGCGAAGTGGGCCACACACCGGCCCGGTTTGAAGAGGTTCTCGCGTGGGTCGCGGTCGCGGCGGTACTGTTGGACTGCATCATCTACCGTCTGCTTCGTGAGGCTGTTCTTGAGTTCAAAGGTGGCCACCGGCAGCCCGTTGATGAACAAAGAGAGGTCGAGCGCGAGCCCCGCCCGCTCCCGGCTGTAGCGCAACTGCCGCGTCACTGAAAAGCGATTCGCGCTGTAGAGCGCCTTTGCCCTCTCGTTGCCGGCCGAGGGCGTGCCGAAAAAAAGATCAATGGCGTGCGCTCCGTGCTTGACGCCGTTGCGCAGCACATCGACGGTGCCGCGCTTGTTAATCTCGCCTTGCAGACGCGTGAGGAACTTGTGCCGGGTCGGGCTTTCCGCGGCCAAGTCGAGCGTCTCGGCCATATCGGGCTGGGTGGCCCGCAGAAACAGCGCGAGTTGCGCCAAATCTACGCAGTATTCGCGGTCGTAAGCAGCCGGATCGCCGCAGACCCAGCCGGTGCCATAGGCGGCCGGACGCTCGTAGGCCTCGCCGGCTGGTGCAGCGGCCGGATCGCAGGACGAGCCGGTTAGGGTGGTGCAGATGAGGGCTTCTAGGCCGTGTTCAGTGGTGTCGGTGGGCATCAGGCAGATTGGACCAAGACTCTCGCGAATTCATCCGGCCTCGACCAGTGTGACACCATGGACAGCGGTTCCATCAGCAGGAAGTTTTCGTGTGTCCAGACATCGGAGGCATCATCAAAAAGAGAGACGAAATTCAACGCCTCGGGTCCCGCCGCGAAATGATGCAAATCATGCCAAGCAGCCAGCACGTGTTCTGTCACTCTGTTCGCTGCGGAACGATTCGCCGTGCTCAACACATAGACTAAAGAACTGCGCTCGTGGGTGCGAACGTGAAAGTCCACGGTCCAGCCGCGTCCCGAGCGGCCAACTAGTTTTTCGGAACGTACGAATTGCAGCTTGCGTTCGGTCAAGTAATCGGCGACTTCATCCGTGATTGATTCGACCGCTCGGGTCCGCAACGTGAACCACAGATCAGATACCCGTAGTGCCGCTTGGGCCACACGAGTGACTACCGCAGCCAACTGTTCGTCAGGACGACACCGAGCTAGAAGCATGCCTTGGTAGAATTCAACCCCAAGAGTTGTAACGACGTCCGCGATCAGCCGGTTTTGCTGCGGGGATCGGCGCAGCGACAATGACTGCATCCGAAGCCATCCCGTGGTCTCGGCAAGATCGGTTACCGTAATCGTATCACCTTTGGATTTACAGAACAAGTCGATATTGTCTCCATCGGGATACAAATACGGGGTGCGAATCCGGTGGTAATCACCAAGCTCCGTGCAAGTAAACAGTTCCCCAATCTGTCTCTGTATCTCTTCACAGATATTAGTATCCATCGAACATCTCCATTTGAATGGTGAGTGGCGGCTGTCTAAGCTCGCCATCGTGTTCAATGCCTGCTTCCTTACAGAACTGTTTCCAAACCTCCACGGGATCCGAAACCTGCGCGGTGATGTCACTCGGCACGTAGGCTTCCTTATCCCGATACTGTTCAGACCATTTATGCTTATGCTTTTCGCCGACTTGATTGCACTGAGGATTATGGTGGTCCTTGCCTAGGTCGAGTCCGTAGATCCTACCTGCCGTTTTCAGAATGAGTGCGTAAGTCAGGGTACGCGCCAGCGGATTGTATCTACCTTGAACGAAGAGCGGCCAACCTGCTGTTGATTCGACATTGGCTCGGAATACCCTCGCAGGAGAATGATCTTCGTCCTCGACCCAAGCGATACTTCCTTCAATACATTTCGATTTGTCCTGAATGATGGAGTCGAATTCAGTGTTAGTCAATGACATATCTAGTACTTTCTTGACTTTTTGGTTCAGTGTCAATTGGCTATTTCGCCTCGTCGGTATCCGACGGGCTTAGATTCTCGATCCAGCCTTTTTGTGACAGCACCTCAACGGCGATCTTGAGTTGTCGTCTGGAAAACTGATTCTTCCGCTCATCCCAAGCGTATGTGAGGGCCACCACATCGTCGAAGGTTCGGGCTTCCTCCTTGCAGATGACCCAATGCACAGTGGAGAGCAGTTCTAGACCAAACGACGACTCAAAACCCTCAATACAGTCGGCAACCCGCTCAAAGCGGGCCTGCGTCTCGGAATGATTCGCGAGGAATGCGCGTGCATCCTCACGTGCGCCGGGCACCAGATTCAGTTCCTTATCGAGCGCATTCTCATCATCAGCGTAGCCGGATACCAGATGCCCCTCCATGGCTTTCAGCACATGCCGGAGACTATCGGCATACGGCCCGTAGGGGCCTTTCTCGAACTTCAGCTTCAACGGCTCGCCTGCGATCTGCGTGAAGTACATGAGCTTTTGCACCTCAAGCAGCGTCACAAATGGGTCCAACAAGCCGCGAAGATAACAGGCCATCAATTCCACCATCACGGCACGTCCCGGCGTCATAAGCGATCTCCTTCTACTGTGATAGCTTCGTCCTTGACGAAGCGAAGGGATTTATCACGCGCAAACCGTCGTAATCCTGCTCGGCATTGACGTTCAACAGCAACGCACGTTTTCCTAGTTCACTATATCATAATATCATAAAAAATTATGACTTATTGCGGTTATAAGCAATAAATGTTGGCACAAACGTATAAACATAAAGATATAAGAAACAGATACTTATAAAATCAATTGCGTCTAATTGTGCAATTAATTGCGTTTTTTGGCTTATTTTTCCTTTTTAACGCAATTCCAGATGGCGGTCTCCTCGGGTACCAGCGCGCGGCCTTAGTGGCTCCAATTTTATATATGCGTCCCTCGCTCTTCAAACCCCGAAGCAAATTCTGCACTTGATCCCGCGAAAGCGCTGGCAACACCTGCCTCAGTTCCCGCAACTGGCTCCCTTCTTTCCGGTTATCTCGAATGTGCTTTAGCAACAATTCCTTGTTCGTCTCGCGGTCTAATCCGCGCTTGTGCGTATAGACTCCTGCCTTGCCGATGTGCCGGTAGAACTGCCGGGACAGCAGAAGCCGCACGCCCCGCCCTCGTCCCACGCGCTCAATGATCCCCTGTTCCAGCAGATGCCCAATTCTCGGTTTAAGGTAGTCGGAAATAGGCTGCTCGCGGTGGACAAGATCGACCACCAGCAAATCGTCAAGGGCAAAGGTGGCCACTTGTTCTCGACCAATCTCCTCCAGAAAACGCAAGAATTCTGGGTCTTGAATATCGCCGTGCAACGTGAGCCATACGAAGTGGTCATCCGTGTGGGAGAAGTCGGGCAACGGCTTACTCTGCTGAATGCACTCGCGGAAGATGCGGTCAAACCCCTGCCCAGCCCGTTCGACCAAGCCGCATTTGCCGAGGACTTCGGCGATACGGCGATTGCGCGGATTTTGTTGCCGAAGGACGTTCTCAGGGGTAATGCCGGCTGGGAATCCGCCGGGGCTGACGATCTCGATGCGTCGAGGATACTGGCGCACGAAGATGGAGCCTCCGTGGCGATAATCGCGGTGACTGACTGCGTTCAAGACGGCCTCGCGAACCACGCGCTCGTCGAACGTGGGCACGTCCCAAATAAAGAGTCCCTGCTAAAAGTGTTGCAGGTCATTGCGCTGGTTGATAAGTCGCCAGATCTCGTCGAGCACAGGAAGAAAGCCCTGTCTGAATTCACGTCGTTCGGCCGCCGGTCCCGGCACTTCATTGGAACGGTATTCAAAAATAAGCTCCGCTTGGGCGAGGTATTTGCCTAGGGCTTTGCGCGTGCCCAGCAGGATCAACGCCGCGTACGTCACCTCGCCATCGACGAGCAATTCCGCATCTGCTAGGAGTTGCTCTACGGAGCGGGTTGAGATGTCTTGGTCTGGTGACTTCCGCTGCCAGAGTTGACGCAGAACATCCACGGCGGCTGGATCGAGATCGTCTAACTGAGCAGGCGCACAAATCTCAGACGAGAAGTCGGGGCTGGCTTCGGTAAAAATGCGTTGGAGTTGATCCGGCGTCATGGGAACAAGGGCCTCTCCACCACGCATCCAATACGCGCCTTCATACTGCACAGGCACACCAATCGGACGAGTGGGGATTTGAAAGACCAGAACCCGACCGTTTGGGTGCTGAATCTCCTCGACCTCAACGCGTAGCCGCAGTCGCTCAATCAGACCGGCCTTCGTCCGTTCGAGATCGGGAAAAGCCCGGCTACCAACCACCGTGCGCGGCAGTTTATCCGTTACGCCGAGGATCATCCTTCCGCCGCCTTCATTGGCGAGGGCGACGCAGTACTTCACCAAGGTCTCGAAGTGGAAATTAGCCTTTGCCTCTTTGAACTCCAGATGCTCGTCTTCCCGGGCGCTCATCCAAGTTTGGAGTTCATCCATAGAAACGCTCATACGCAAGCTCTTCTGTGCGGCTCTCCCACCGTTTCCGGTAGCTCAGGCGCATTCACCTCATCGGACAGATTAGCTGCCGCCCCGCGCACGTCCAGTTTGCCGGTAACGACATCGGCAATCAGGCGGGTGCGGTATTCCTGTAGCAGCTCGATTTGGCGGTGGGTGCGGCTGATGGCGGTGTCGATGGCGGCAGTTGCTTTGTCGACATAGCGGACGATGGCGGTTTGTTCGGAGAGGGGAGGAAGGGGAAGATTCACCGATTGGATACCAGCATGGGTGAGGCCGTATCGCGTCACACCCTTCGCCTCTACATGGAACTGATACGCAATAGTCTTGCTTTGTAAGGTCCAAGCGAGATAAGCCCCTAGCATCTGTTTAAGAGGCCGCAGTAAGGCTAAATGGTAACCGGAGATGAGATCATCTGCCGGCTCCGTTACAAGAGCCGGAACCCCAATATCGTCCCAAGCCTCGGAATCCTTGGTGATAAGGACATCATCTTGCTTTAGGCGAAACCTCTCAATTTCATCTCGCGAAGCTGTTGCCCTCATAAAGGACATTTCTTGCGTGATACGGTCGTTTTTATAAACATCGACATAATTGCAAAGTCGGACTGGGAACTCATCCTCCTTGGTATGCTTATCCACATTGCTGACCCTCATTTCGGCCACAGTTTGAAGCCGCCGTACTTCCCAATGCGCCGGCACATCGCCCAACCACTCGACGCCGGAGGGCTTGAGGCGAACGTTCGGATCGAGGCCGCAAGTGACGGCGCGATGGATGACGGCCTGCTTCTCTTCCTCCAGCAGCCGGATGAGCTTTTGCTTGCCGCTGATGTAGCGGCGGATGCGCTCGTCGGCGTGGTCGAGATAGCGGACGATGGCGATTTGTTCGGGGAGGGGAGATACACAGGAGTAAATCATCTTGAAGTGCTCTGGCCGCAAGCTCCACATATCCGAAGTAATGCCGTAAGACCATCGTTCAGCCTCTTTTGAAAATGCTGGCGTTCTCAGTAGATGATGCAGATAACGTGAGTTATTCCCATTCCGCGGCCGTTGCACTACATAAGCTGGGCTGATGATACCTCTATACTGGGACGCACCGACTGCTCCTTGCCATGCCCGCATTTTGTTGTATGCGATGTCGCCAGGTTGGACGAGTTTATAGGCAGCCTTGTCGAGCCGAGAACCATCTTTCTTTGAAGTATCCTTAAGCAATTCTTGCTGGAGAATGACCCCGTTCACAATGGTCACGGACAACATCTGCTCATCGGACAATTCTGCTCGTTCACTTCGACAAAAATCGCACGATTCGGTAGCACCTCCCAATGCGCCGGCACGTTACCCAGCCACTGGACGCCGGAGGACTTGTAGGAGGGGTAAGGATTGAGATTAGCAGTCAAGCTATTCCTTTTTGTATAACCGGATTTTATCAATCAGATGCTGTAGCTTACCTACCGACTCGGACGCCTCAATGAATTTAGAGTACGCCGAGAAGGCATTGTCAATCAGTTCATCGTATGTGATGATTTTGATGGAATATACTCTCAAGGATTCCTCATCCCGCTTTCTGGTATCCAAATCTTCCCATCCTCGAGGTAATTTACCGACAATGCAGATTGATTCAATAGGATATTGACTCTCTTTAGCGTTCTTCTTCAACTCATTTCCGAGTGCATCAATGTACTTCCGAACTTGTGATTCGATGTCTGTCTTGTTTAATATTCTTGAATATCTTTTCAGTTCAATAATAACATGTGCGGCAGCAACTCTACGATATCTAATATCGAGTCTGACGGTATTCTCCTTTGAAACAACGCCATCTACAACTGCTTGAAGACGTTCTTCCATGTGAGCATAACGGGTTGCACGGTCCCATGCAGGGTCGAGAAGCCACAAATGGTCAAATATGTACTTTTGTAATACCTTTTCCTTCGCGTTCTCTTCAACTTTATCACGGAATTGACTGATTACTTCAAATCTCTCTTTAACTATCTCGTGATAGTGTGCCGCCTCTATAGCATCGACATCAGATAGATAGCTAAGAAACTCTTCTATGTTGGACACGTCGATGGTTTCCAATTTCTCTAGAGCGTGGTTCATTTTTAGTGTTTCAAACGCCAAGATTCCATTAGCATATAATTCATGTTTATGCGCTTCATCAACGCCTGCTTGATCAATAACAGCAAAAATCTTCTTTGCCGATTCTTGCAAGTGACGTGGTCGCAATTCGTCATACCATTTTTTAACATGAGGGTTAGAAGAAAGTGCCATATCCAACCCCTTCTTCTCTTTGAGTTTATTGGTTTCTGTCCAAATATGCCGGAGTTCCCTGTCAATGAACGACTTGACTGCATGATAGCGCGGATCGTCTTCAGAAATCCTTTGGCGGCTGGAAGTGGCGATGTCTTGCTTGTTATCATCGTCGAGGAAGTCGGCATGAATTTCGCCATAGATGAATTTGGTAATCATTCCACCGAGGCGATATTCCTGTAGAATGTCCTCTTGAGCAACTTTACCCCGCACGACAATTGTGATTTTGTTCAAATTGTCGTCTTGTTCGTTGTCCCCTTGTCCCCTGTCGTCCAGATCATTAGACCGGTGAGCGATGGCAATCCAGCCACTGATCTCGTGTTCTCCGTCCTTAGTGGCTTTATCGTCCAAATTAAAGCGACAGTCGCGTTTATAACACAACTTCTCACCGTTATCTTTGTCTATGTCCAAATTATTACAGTGTTGGGCGTAATCGTAATCCCCGTATTGGAAAAGGAATCGAGCTTTGTGAAAATAATCTCGGTCTGCAAGAGTCACTTCATTGCCATTAATACAGATGCGAAAATCGGCGCGATCTTTAATAATACTAAATCTCCGAGCGATTCTTTTCTTGAGGCCATTTATTGAGCCTTGCGTTAGCCGAAGTTTCTTTAATTCCGTAATTTTTATGATGGTCCCATGTAACGGAATATCCATATTAAACTCAACAGGTTCCGGGTCGTATTCCTGAGAAGACGATGGATCTTCGCTTTGTATAGCTTCCTTGATTTTGTCGGCATTCATCAGAAAAGATTCTTCCTCACCGCCTTTTTTGTGACTATAGACAAAGATTTTGTTCGCGATAGAGAACAAGGACAGTTTCCCAATGCCTTTTCTACCCATCGGTCTTCTGCCGCCAGGTGTGTGAAAGTCGGGCTTATTCCTTTTTTGATATCCGACAAGCAGATACTTCTTATTGATATCATCTATATTCATACCACAACCATCATCGGAAACTGTAATCGTCTTCTCTTCAAGATTAAAATCAACCTTCACCTCGGTTGCGTCGGCATCCCAAGCATTGGCAATCACTTCGGCGAGAACTGCCGGAGTATTGCTGTATAGATTTAACCCCAAGTGGTTGAGGACATTCGGACTGAGGCTCATTTTGTACCTACTATCGGACATTTGCTCTCTCCATAATGGATTTGCCAATCGCTTCAGCAAGTTTGACCGGCACGGCGTTGCCAATGTGCCGCGCCATTTCACGAATGACAAGTGGTTTTCCATCCTCGGTGAGTTTATATTTGCTAGGAAACGTTTGTAGCAGCGCAGCTTCTCGGACCGATATCGTCCGATTTTGTTTCGGATGCCCGAACCGTCCGGTACTATAATAGCAAAATTGTGTAGTGATAGTAGGGGCCAAGGCATTCCAACACATTCGGCCATAGGATGCCGGATAATATGCTTTCTGGTGGCATTTATTGATTATGTCCTTGTCCCAATCCTTCCAAGATCCACCCGGTTTTGACTGAAGAATCCGCTGACGATTTTTTTGAGACAAAGGGAGTGTAGCATGAGCGGTATCATCGGGTGAGATCTGTCCATCTTCAAGGGCGGGCAAACTTCGGATAAAGTCAGCGACGGTTGTTTTCTCCCCCGTTGCACATGGAAGATAAATCTCGCCCAATCTGGATGCTAGTAATACAAGGCGCTTCCTATTTTGCGGAACACCGTAATTTGCGCAAGACAAAATATCGTGCTTGTACTTATAATTCAAGATGTCCAGTGTTGCAATCATTTCCTCAAATGCCTCGTGTTTGGCGAGGTCAGGGACATTCTCCATCGAAATTATGTCGGGAGTCCCTTCTTTGATAAGGCGGGCGAACTCTCCGACTAACGAGTAATTGTCTGCTTGGGGTTTTTTCGTTCTTCTAGTATATGCTGAAAACGGCTGGCAAGGGGCACAACCGACCATCACCGTAACGTCTGCGTCCTTGTAATATGGCGCAATGTCACAGAAGTGAATGCTGCGAACATCGGCGGCAACAAATTTGGATTCGCCGTTGTTCGCTTCGTATGCATACTGACACGACGTATCACTGTCAAAACCAGCTTTGACGTCTATGCCAGATAAACTGAGTCCATGAGTCAACCCGCCGATCCCGCAAAAAAGATCTACGGCGTGGACTCTCCGCACGTCGTTGTTTTCTTTAAGCATTCAGTTCTCTCCTTTACCAGCCAATTACCTAATATATATACCTTTCACAGACCTCCGCTACCGATGATTCTAGAGCACAAGGACTTCGTCGCGGACGAAGTGAAGGCGAATCAATCCCGGACGCTTCATTGTTGCATCTTTTTATCTCCACTGTAATTCGATGCCCAGCAATACGAGGCTTCCCGCCGGATATGCTAGGGGTAATCTCAATATGATGCTCTAAAGTTTTCATTGCCAACTCCCCTGTATCCGCATCTACTCCCTTGTATCTGCGCCCAACTCCCCTATATCCGCGCCCAACTCCCCTATATCCGCGCCCAACTCCCCTGTATCCGTCGGTCAAATCCGCTGACAGTGTGTAGTAGCTATTGGCTTCGTGGGAATGAAGGGCCAACAGATGGCGGTCGCGCAGTTGATTGGTCCCTCTCGCTCCTTCAAACAGCGACTTGCGGTCGAAGTGTTGACCTTCGTCTTGGTCCAGAAACGGCGCGATGTCGAATTGCGATTCCGTCATTCGCTTCCGTCCCCAATAATCTCCGCCAGCAACCCCTCCGTCTCCCGCTCCACCGCCAAAATATCCGCCCGAATCTCGTCCAGCGTCCGCATCGGCTGCGGCTTGTAAAAGTAGCGCGTGAAGCTGATCTCGTAGCCGACCTTGACGTTCGCCGGGTCGTACCAGGCATCGAGCGCATAGGGCAACACCTCGCGGCGCAGGAAGCCCTCAATGCCGCCCTCGTCGAGCAGCGGCACCTGCTCGGTGTCGCGCAACTCGCTATCTGGCTCGTATTCGACGACGCGACGTCGGCCATCCACAGCAGCTTCGACCAGCCCGCGAATCGGGTTCGGCTCCGCGCCCAGCTTGTGGATCTTCTTGACAACGGGCGCGGCAGCCTCGTCGCGAGACGCCAGCGCCGTCCGCAACAGATTCTTCCGCTTGGCCGTCAGCCTGACACCGCGCTCAGAGGCGTCCGCATCAACAGCTTCCATGAATCGGTTAAAGTCGGAGAGAGGCCCGGCACCTAACACAGTCGCCACTCGGTCGATGACGTTGGCAAGCGGCTCTTCCTTGGCGTCGCGGCAGACGGCCCGGAAACGCTGACACTGGTCCGACGACAGATCGACAGTAAGCCGCAGCGGTCGCTCGACGGTGACCTTCCAGTAGCCAAACGCCTCATTGGGGAAAACCTTCGACTGCTCGGTCTCCTCAAAGTCCAAGAAAGCGTCACAGATGCGCTGGATGTCGTCCTCCGACAGCTCGCAGTTCTTCTTGCCCAAGTTCTTGCGCAGCGGCTTGAACCACTCGCTGGCGTCGATAAGCTGTACCTTGCCGCGCCGATGCTCGGGCTTGCGATTGCTAAGCACCCAGATATAGGTGGCAATGCCGGTGTTGTAAAACATGTTGAGCGGCAGCGCGACAATGGCCTCCAGATAGTCGTTCTCAATGATCCAGCGGCGGATATTGCTCTCGCCTTGACCAGCGTCGCCAGTGAACAGGGAACTGCCGTTGTGGACCTCGGCGATGCGGCTGCCGAGCGGCGTGTGCTGCTTCATCTTGCTCAGCATGTTGGCGAGGAACAGCATCTGACCGTCGCTGGAGCGAGTGATCAGCGAGTATTCGGGATCGCCCCCATGCTCGATGAGAAAGCGCGGGTCGCGCAGGTCGCTCTTGCCGCCCAAGCGGTCGAGGTCGCTCTTCCAACTCTTGCCGTACGGAGGATTGGAGAGCATGAAATCAAATTCGTGGGCTGGAAAGGCGTCGCTGGATAGCGTCGAGTGGGCTGGGCCACCGACGATGTTATCAGCCGCGTCGCCTTCGCCCTTGAGCAGCAAATCGGCCTTGCAGATGGCGTAGGTCTCGGCATTGATCTCCTGTCCGTAGAGATGCGTCGCCACCTGCTTGCCGCGCTCGCGGGCGATCTCTTGCAGCGTCTCTTCGGCGACCGTCAACATACCGCCGGTACCGCAGGCTCCATCGTAGAGCAGGTAAGTGCTGGACTCAATCTGATCGGCGACCGGCAGAAAGATGAGCTTGGCCATCAGCTTGACAGCATCGCGCGGCGTCCAGTGCTCACCCGCCTCTTCGTTGTTTTCCTCGTTGAAGCGCCTCACCAGTTCCTCAAAAACCGTGCCCATGCCGTGGTTATCGAGGCCGGGCAGCTTCACCGAGCCATCGACATTTTTGACCGGGTGCGGGCTTAGGTTGATGTCGGGCGACGTCAGCTTCTCGATCAGCGTACCGAGCGCATCGGCGCTAGAGAGACGCGGGATCTGGTTGCGAAACTCAAAGCAGTCGAGGATGTCCTGCACGTTGGACGAGAACCCGTCGAGGTACGCCTCAAAATCAGCGCGGAGTTGCTGCTGGTTGGCGCGGGCTCTCAAATCCCGCAGGGTAAACGGGGACGTGTTGTAGAAGGCTTGCCCGGCCGCGTCGCGCAGCGGCCCCTCTTGCTCCACCACACCCGCTTTGTCGAGTAGGTCCCGCCGCTCCAGAACGTCCGCCTTACTGTCTTCGAGCACTGCATCTAAGCGGCGCAGCACGGTCATCGGCAGAATCACGTCGCGGTACTTGCCGCGTACGTATAGGTCTCGTAATACGTCGTCGGCAATGCCCCAGATGTAGTTGGCGATCCAGTTGAGTTCGCCGTGCTGCATAGCATTCCTCCTCGATTTCGCTGTGTAATTCTAACAGACGCCCCGCACCTCGACAAGCAAGCCGTCCCCTACCTTGCCCTCTCTACCGCGCCCCGTATTTTACCCTACATGATCCGCAAGATACAGTCCACTGCTATCGCCCTGCTCTTGGCGAGCCATGCCAGTTGTCAGGCCCCGTCTGACGACGGCACGGAACCCACTGTCCTCCAGCCGCAAAAGCCCACTCAAATTCCCACGTATTCCTACCGAGTCGTCTGTGCCTTCCCGCACGACCCCACAGCCTTCACCCAAGGGCTGCTCTACGACGACGGTTTTCTCTACGAAAGCACCGGCCAGTACGGCCAGTCGTCCCTGCGCAAGGTCGAGCTCGAAACAGGGACCGTCGTACAGCTCCACCAGCTAGAAAACCACTTCTTCGCCGAGGGACTCGCCCTCTTCGGCAATCGCCTGCTCCAGCTAACGTGGCGAGCCAACAAGGGCTTTGCCTATCAGCTCGATTCTTTTGAGCCGCTAGCCGAGTTCACCTATCCCACCGAGGGCTGGGGGCTGACGTACGACGGCGAACTACTCGTTATGAGCGATGGCAGCGCGACCCTGTACTTCCGCGACCCATTTACCTTTGCCGAGGTGAGCCGAATCGCCGTTGTGGCCCAAGGCCGCCCCGTATCTCAGCTCAACGAACTCGAATGGGTAGCCGGTGAAATTTTTGCCAATATCTGGCAAACCGACACCATTGCCCGCATCGACCCGATGACCGGCCAAGTCTCAGGGTGGATCGACCTGACCGGGCTGTTGAGCGACGCAGACCGCCGTGGCTCTAACGCCGAGGTGCTCAATGGCATTGCCTACGACCCCGAGGGCGAGCGGCTGTTCGTCACCGGCAAGTGGTGGCCCAAGCTCTACCAAATCGAACTCATACCCCCTTCACCGAGAGGTACACCATGACCCAAGACCGCGTCCCCGTGTGCATCGCCGTGCTCACCGTCTCCGACACCCGCGACGAAGCAACCGACAAGTCCGGCAAGCTGCTAGCCGAGCGCCTCGAAGCGGCCGGCCACGTCCTGCACGAAAAGCAAATCCTGCCCGACGACATCTATCAGCTCCGCGCCCAAGTCTCGCAGTGGATCGCCGAGCCCCGCGTCCAAGCCATCGTCACCACTGGCGGCACTGGCCTCACGGGCCGCGACGGCACGCCCGAGGCCGTCAGCGTGCTCTTCGACAAGGAAATCGAGGGCTTTGGCGAGGTCTTTCGCGTGCTCTCCTACGAGGAAATCGGCACTGCGACCTTGCAGTCGCGGTGCGTGGCCGGCGTCGCCAACAGCACCTACATCTTCTGCCTGCCCGGGTCCTCGGGGGCTTGCGCCACCGGCTGGGACAAGCTCATCGGGCCGCAGCTAGATTCCACCAACCAGCCCTGTAACCTCGTCGATCTGATGCCGAGATTGTCTGAATGAATAGTGGCCAGTGGTCAGTCGTCAGTGATTAGTCCCCACCACTCCCAAGGGGCAAGTTCGGACTGGCCACTGACCACTGGCCACCAGCCACTGGAAATGGCTTCTCAGTTCAAGTAGTTCTTGAGGAATTGCCCGGTGTATGACTCGCTCACCTCGGCGAGTTCTTCCGGGGTGCCCTGCCCGACGATCTGGCCGCCGTTGTGGCCGCCCTCGGGCCCTAAGTCGATGATGTAGTCTGCGGTCTTGATGACGTCGAGATGGTGCTCGATGACCAAGACTGTATGGCCGGCCTCGACTAGGCGATTGAGGCTGTCGAGCAGGCGCTGAATATCGGCTAGGTGCAGCCCGGTGGTAGGCTCGTCGAGCAGGTAGAGGTTGCTCTTGCCGCGCTTGAGCTTGCCCAGCTCGTCGGCCAGCTTGACGCGCTGGGCCTCGCCGCCCGACAGCAGCGGGGCCGGGTGGCCAATTTGCAAATAACCCAAGCCCAAATCGTTGAGTACGCCCAGTTTGTGGGCGATGAGCCGGTGGTCGGCGAAGAAATCCACTCCATCCTCTATGGTCATCGCCAAGACCTCGGCGATGTTCTTGTCCTGATAGGTAATGTCGAGCGTGTCCTGATTGTAGCGCGCGCCCTTGCAGGTGGGGCAGGGCACCTCCACATCGGCCATTAGGTGTAGCTTAGTGGTGACCGTGCCCTCGCCACCGCACTCCTCGCAGCGGCCTCCCTTGACGTTGAAGCTAAAGCGCGAGGCCGTATAGCGGCGCTTCTTGGCCTCGCGCGTCTCGGCGAAGAGACGGCGGATGTTGTCGTAGAAACCGATGTACGTGGCCGGGTTGGAGCGGGGCGAGCGGCCGATGGGGGATTGGTCGATGTTGATCACATCGCTTACGTGCTCGATCCCGTCGAGGCGGTCGTGCGCGCCCGACAGCACGCGGCTGTCGTGGAAGATGGAGTAGAGCTTCTTGTAGAGAATGTCGTGGACGAGCGTGCTCTTGCCCGAGCCAGAAGCCCCACTGACGCAGACGAAGACTCCCAAGGGGATTTTGACGTCGAGGTCGTCGAGGTTGTTGGCGCGGGCACCGCGGACTTGCAGGTTGCAGCCGTTGAGCGGGCGGCGCTCGACCGGCATGTCAATGCGCTGGCGGCCCGTGAGAAACTGGCCGGTCAGGGAGTCCGGGTTTTTCAGTATCTGGCGAATGGTGCCCTCGGCAGCGATGCGGCCACCGTGTACGCCCGGGCCGGGGCCAAGCTCAATGACGTGATCGGCCGCCCGAATGGTCTCCTCGTCGTGCTCCACCACAATGACCGTGTTGCCGACATCGCGCAGGCGGCGGAGCGTCTCAATCATCTTGACGTTGTCTTTGGGATGGAGGCCAATGGAAGGCTCGTCGAGCACGTAGAGCATGCCCATCAGGCCAGAGCCGATCTGCGTAGAAAGGCGAATGCGCTGGGCTTCGCCGCCGGAGAGAGTCCCCGCCCGGCGCGTGAGGCTGAGATAATCCAAGCCAATCCCCATGATGAGGTCGAGCCGCAGCGCAAGCTCGCGCACGATCTGCTGGCCGGCCTGCTTCCTCTGCACGGGCATGGGCACGTCGCTAAAAAAGTCGCGCAGCTCTTGCAGGTGCATTTCGCTCAGATCGTGGATGGTGCGACCGGCCACGGTGACCAGCATGCGCGTGGCTTTGAGCCGCGTGCCGCCGCAGTCCGGGCAATCGTACTCGACCATGACCTTGCGCAGATAGTCCTCCATCCCCGAGTGCGCCACCCCTTGGCGGCGATAGCGGCGATAGCGGCGCTCGATTTGGTTGATGACTCCATCGAAAGCAACCTTGCGCCCTTTGTAGCGACGGCCCTCGGTCGCGCCCGGCGGCAGCACAATAGTGAAGCGCTTGCCTTTGGTGCCGTAGAACAGCACATCCACGATGCGGTCGGACAGCTCGGCAAAGGGCGTGTCCAAGTCGAAGCCGTAGTGCTGGGCCAAACTGTAGAAGATGCGACCGCCCCACCCATTGCGGTCGCAGTTAATCGCCTCGCGCACAAAGGCACCGTCGAGAATACTCCGGCTCTTGTCTGGCACCAGCAGATCGGGATGGACCTGGAGGTAGGTGCCCAAGCCCGAACAGGTGACGCAGGCCGAGAGCGGCTCGTTGAAGGTGAAGTAGCCCTGGGTCAACTCGGCCATGCTGAGGCGATGCTCGGGGCAGCCGAAGCCCTCGTAGAAGGCCGCGACCTCTCGTTCGGAAGCGATTTCAGGGTTTAGCAAGTGGAAGCTGAGAAAGTTCTCGCCCACCACTAGGCCGTGCTCAATGGAGGCGAGGAGTTGCTTTTGCAGGTCACCGCCGATGACGAAACGGTCGATGACCGCCTCAATGTGGAAATCCTCGTTCTCGTCGAGCTCGAGCTCCTCGCTCAAGTCGCATAGCTCGCCGTCGATGCGCACCCGCCGATACCCCTTGGTGCGAATGTCGTCAAAGAGAAATGCGTAGTCCTCGCCGTAGATCTTAAACACCGGCGCACGGATTTCCACCTCGGCCCCATCCGGCAGGGACAGCAAGTGCTCGGCCATCTGGTAGGGCGTGCGGTAGGCGATCGGACTGCGGCAATAGGGGCAGTGGGCTTGGCCTACCGTGGAGTAGAGCATGCGTAGGTATTCGTACAGGTCGGTCATGGTGCCGACAGTCGAGCGCGGATTGTTGAAAATGGTCTTCTGCTCAATGGAAATGACCGGCGAAAGCCCAGTGACAAAATCGACATCCGGCTTCTTCATCTGCTCGACGAAGCGCTTAGCGTATGTGGACATGGACTCCATGAAGCGCCGCTGGCCCTCGGCGTACACCGTGTCAAAGGCCAGCGAGGATTTGCCCGAGCCGCTAATGCCGGTAATGACGACCAGTTTGTCGCGCGGAATGCTGACGTCGATGTTTTGCAGGTTGTTCTCACGTGCGCCCTTGATGGCGATTGAGTCTCGTATAGCCATAGTGTGTCCTGTTGTGCTAGTGCAGGCCCCAATCGGACCCGTCGTCGTCGTAGTAATAGGCCGCTTCCTGCATCTCTACGCGGCTCTTTTCAGTGAGGCGCAGCGGTGCCGACATCTTTTGCAGCAGGCCCTTTTCAACCAGCCACTCACAGGCGAAGTCCGCGCCTTCCATCTTGAAGTGTTCCTCTATTTCCGACACCGTGCGCATGGACTCGGCCTCCTCCAAATAGTCGAGCAGAGGGCGGAACATGTCCCAGAGGTGGTCGTCGAGGTAGGTCTCTACGCGCTGGAGGGCCGCCTTGAGGGTGCGGGCGTTTTTGGGAGCGGCGATGAGATCCGTGTAGATGGCGTTGAATAACTCGGGATTAAAGGAGAGGGCTTGGTGAATGACCTCGCGGCTTGGGGCTTGGCCGTTGAGGATGCACTCGACGCTGGCGAGCTGGTCGGCCACGTTGAGCAGCCACAGGAAGCTGTAGTTGTAGTCCTTCTTCACCTGGTACCACTTCTGGGCTTTGGCCAAGGTGGCCAACAGCGGCAGGGCACGCCGCAGCAACTGGTAGTCGCGGTCGCGCGCGCCAATGCGCTCGGCGTCTTTGTACCACGCGGCAATGGACTCGTCCTTGGAGAACAGCAAGGTGCTGTGGGCGAAGGTAAAGTCGAGCCAACCGCCTTGGCGCGAGCCTTCTATGTTCAACTGGAAACGCTTGCGCGGGATGAGATTGGCGTGGATGATGACGCCTTCTTCAGTGAGGCAGTGGTCTTCGTAGCGCCGCACCTTGGGGTCGTCGGCCATGACGATCCACAAGTCGATGTCGGACTTCTCCCAAACTTGATCGTACGAGTATGAGCCATAGACGATGGCGGCCAAAACCGTGCGGTCTTGTTGGAGCTTTTGGGTCAAGGCGTCGAGCGCCCGGCGATAGCGCTCTTGGACGGCTTGCTGAGACCGAGACATGGCAGTTCCTGACGAGGAGATCTAACGAGCGAACGGCACAAAATATACTGAACATACGTATATGATGTCAAGCTGCCGTATGGGCTAGTACGCGCCGAGCGGTTCGAGGTGTGGGAGAGCGTCTTGTGCTTGAGTAAGAGACAGCGGACATGAGGACTTTTGTGAGCCGCTATACAAAGTAGAGAAGCTGTTTTTCTGAGCCGCCTGCTTTCGAGAGCAGGTGGTCTTTTGTTGACAGTGGAGATTACCGCCTTACCTTTTCTCTTGCCTCCATAAGCAGGTACCCGCTCCGTCGGGTTATCTGTTGAATAAAATAGCCTGTATTCGGCACAGGGTAGCTCCCTGAAGCCCGGCGAATAGGCAGAACTTCTCACTATACCTGCGAGATGGAGGCATGGCCCGGCACCCGGCTGGGTCGTTGTCCCTTTATGCTCAGCGGAGGAATGGCGAGAAAGTTCTGACTTAAAGATTTATCCCAAGTACAGCTCAGTGTCTTTTTCCATAGAGCCGTCTTTAGATCTTTCTAAAGGTGTGCTGCTCATAGAGTTCCCTGATTATCGCGGTTTTGTAACCACGATAATCGGGTGTACGGCTTCGTACTATGTGCGCCATGTAGCTTGGTACTCACCCACCCAAAGTCTTCCATAGTGGGAGCAGTTTAAACAATTAAGGAGGGAAGTTCTGTTATGAACAGAATGGCTTTAGTAGCGTTATTGCCGCTATTTTTAGCAGCTCAATCTGAAAGTGCTGAATCAAGGTTGGAAAGCTGGTACACCTATTGGGGCATCGGCGCAGTCAGTCCGTCTCATCCTGAAGAATTGGCAGATGTACTTGATCTTCTTGAGGCTCTTCCAGGCATCACAAGAACTACTATTTCCTTGGATCTCCTTGGATTTTACTGGCCGATCCAAGATCGGTATCTCTTGGGCGGCGTGATCAACAGCTTTGGTGACCGGATCGAAGTAGATTCAGAAGGGCTTAATATAATCGGCGTAACGTATGGATTAAGCCTTCACTATTTTCCACAACGACATATCGGACAAGGCTTTTTCATTCGTTCCGACGTTGGACCTGCTTTTATGGCTGTCACCTCAGATGATGGTACCGTTGAAGAGACAAGCGATTGGGGATTGGGCGGATTAGTGGGTGCAGGTTGGTCTCAGCCAATTACCAGCGGTACTCGCTTGGTCTTCCAAGTCAACGGCAGCTTGCGGCAAGTGGAAGGCGATTCTTTTGGAGCCCTAAGCTTCACTTTGGGAGGGTTGTTTTAGGGCCGTGAGATCAACAACGCAAGGAATCCTTAGATCATGTCCAGTACACCTGCCATCCCCACGTACAGGCACCAAGCGACGGACCAAGTCAATACGGTGGCGTATGAGGGGATCGGCCCTTGCGCGAGAGCTTTTTTCCACGTATGAATAAGCATGATACAGTGCCTAGGTGCAGGGTTTAGTTGCAAGCTGCACCACAACTTAGACCGCTATCGTGCCCTTTAAACAGTCGCAGTCGTGCTTAGGAGCCTAATAACAATGTCTTCTACCGTGCCTATAGAAATACCGCGTGAAATACTCAATATAACGCATATGACCCCAGCGGAATTGAAGCGAGAGCTAGCAGTCTATCTGTTCCAGCAAGGCAAGTTGTCTTTCGGCAAAGCGCGAGAAATGGCCGACATGAGCGCATGGGATTTCCAGTTCGTGCTGGGAAGCAGAAATATCCCTGTCCACTATGACGTGGAGGATTACGAGGAAGACCGAGCGACCTTAAAGGAGCTTGGTCGTCTGTGAGTGTGGTGAGCAATGCTTCTCCACTCATCGGCCTAGCCCGGATAGGTGAACTGGAACTTCTACAACAACTCTACGGAGAACTCGTCATCCCAGAAGCTGTAGAGCATGAAGTTGTCGTAGGAGGCGCAGAACTGCCAGCCGCCGACCAAGTCGGAAAATCGGCTTGGATTAAAACTCGGATCGTCTCCAACAAACAGTTGGTTCGCGTACTGCAGGAAAACTTAGGTGCAGGAGAAGCCGAAGCCATTGCCCTAGCTTTGGAAATAGAGGCGGAATTACTTTTGCTCGACGAACATAGAGGCCGACAAACTGCCCTACATCTGGGTTTGCGCTATACAGGGCTGATCGGAATACTGATCGAGGCCAAGAGCAAGGGTTATATAGGTTCGGTAAAAGGACACCTAAACAGCTTGCGAGACGTAGCCGGGTTCTACGTGAGCGAACGGCTGTACATGCGCGTTATACAGGATGCAGGCGAAGCCACCTAGAAGCGATCTCGCCTTTGCACGAGTTGGCCCTGTATCCTATTTTGTCGGCTGTAAGTCCCATACTTCCTCCTAAAAAGACCCATGCTAAAGAAGGACCCCAAAGCGGGACAGACGGCCAAGCGCAAACTGCCCATCGGCATTCAGACCTTTCGCCAGATTCGCGAAGAACCCTACTACTATGTCGATAAGACCGCCTACATAAGGCGGTTGGTCGCCGAGGGCAAACACTACTTCCTGTCGCGCCCACGCCGCTTTGGCAAGAGCCTGTTTCTCGATACACTCAAGGAACTGTTCGAGAGCAACGAGCCTTTGTTTAAGGGGCTGGCCATTCACGACCAGTGGGATTGGTCGGTGCGCCATCCGGTGCTGCGGCTGAGCTTTGGCAGCGGCAACTTCAAGGAGCCGGGCAATCTGCACAAGGAGACGATGGCCCAATTGGGCACCATAGAGAAAGTTGACGGCTGCGACACCGCACCGGCTTACTTCAGGCATTTGCTGCGGACGCTGCATCAACGGACCGGCCAGCCGGTGGCGGTGCTAATTGACGAGTACGACAAGCCGATTCTCGACGCCTTAGAGGAACCAGAAGTCGCCCGGGCCAACCGCGACTACTTGCGCGGCTTGTACGCGACGATCAAGGACAGCGACGCACACATCGCGCTCTCCTTCCTTACCGGGGTAAGCAAGTTCTCCAAGGTCAGCCTGTTCTCCGGCCTCAACAACCTCATCGACATCACCTTGGACCCGCACTACTCGGCCATTTGCGGCTATACCGAGGCGGACTTGGAAGCGGTGTTCGCCCCAGAACTGTCCGGCTTGGACCGCAATGAAATACGCACGTGGTACAACGGCTACAACTGGCTCGGCGAGGAAGCCGTGTACAACCCCTTCGACGTGTTGTTGCTGTTCTTCAACCGTCGGTTCGGAGCCTACTGGTTTGAGACGGGTACGCCGACGTTTCTGCTCGATATGTTGTTGGAGCGCGGGGTCAGTTCTTTGGCCTTGGACGACCTGCTCGGCAGCGAGGAATTGCTGTCGGCGTTTGACGTGGATCACATTGCGACCGAGGCGCTGCTGTTCCAGACCGGCTACCTGACCATTCGCCGCACTGAGTCGCGCGGCGGGGAGCTATACTACCGGCTGGGCTACCCGAACCGGGAGGTGCAGCAAAGCCTGAACAAGAGCCTGCTGAACCACCTGACGGGCAACCCGTCGCGCCAAGTCGAGCACAACGCCCGGCTGTACGACCTGCTGCTGGTCAACGACTTCGACAGCTTGAAAACGCTGTTCGAGGCGTTCTTTGCCAGCATCCCCTACCAGTGGCATACCAACAACGAAATTGCCAACTACGAGGGCTACTACGCCAGCGTGTTCTACTCGTACTTCGCGTCGCTGGGGCTGGCGATCACAGTAGAGGACAGCAGCAGGGAGGGTCGCCTCGACATGGCGGTCCTGTTCAATGGGAACGTGTACCTGTTCGAGTTCAAGGTAGTGAGACAGATGTCCGAGGGGGCGGCACTGCGGCAGCTAAAGGAGAGGGATTACGCGGCCAAGTATCGCGGTCGCGGCGAGCCGATTTACCTGATTGGAGTGGAGTTTAGTCGGCAGACCCGCACCTTGGCGGCTTTTGAAGTCGAGCGCGTGTAAATTACCTCGGCCTCCGGCTCGGTGCGATAGCACCCGTTGCGCTGCCGCCGCTGAGCACTTATCGTAGCCAACCATGTCCAATACACCTGCCATCCAAACCACGACCGTCGGCTCCTATCCCATCCCGGACTGGCTTCAAGCCCTGCCCTCCGAGCAGGCCCTCGTCGATGCCACCCGCGTGGTATTCGACACCCAGCGCCAAGCCGGCATCGACCTACCCACCGACGGCGAGCTATACCGCTTCGACATTAACCACCCGGACACCAACGGCATGATCGAGTACTTCGTCCGGCCCATGGGCGGCACCCGCGCGGAATTTGGCCGCCGCGAGGCCGAGGAGTTCGCCGCCAAACAAAGCATGGGCTTCCGGGCCAAACCCGCGGCCGTGGTAGAAACCGAACTCGGCGCGGGCAGCCTCGACCTGCTCGCCGACTGCGCCCGCGCCGCCGCCGTGGCCGGTGGCCCCTTCAAGTTCACCCTGACCAGCCCCTACATGCTGGCCCGCACCCTGCTCGATTACCACTACGGCGACTTTGAGGCCCTGCTGATGGCCGTTGCCCAAGTCCTCGCCGACCAAGTCCGCGGCCTGCCCTGCGCCTGCGTCCAAATCGACGAGGCCAACATCCCCGGCAACCCAGCCGACGGCCCCCTCGCAGCCCGCGCCATCAACGCCGTACTCGACGGCATCGACGCAGGCACCCAAAAAGCCGTCCACTTCTGCTTTGGCAACTACGGCGGCCAGACCATCCAGCAGGGCGAGTGGCGCACCCTACTCGATTTTCTCAACGAACTGCACGCCGATCACTTGGTGCTCGAACTCGCCCACCGCCCGGCAAGCGACTTGAGCGCCCTGCAACAAATCGACTCGCGCCTCGGCCTCGGCCTCGGCGTAATCGACATCAAGGTCAACCACATCGAGACGGCCGAAGAAATCGCCCGCCGCATAGAAGCTGCGGTCGCCGCTGCCGGACCCGACCGCATCCGCTTCATCCACCCAGACTGCGGCTTTTGGATGCTCAAACGCTCCATCGCCGACCGCAAAATTGCGGCACTGACCGAGGGGCGGGATCTGTACTTGGGGATCTAAATAAACTTACGGGCTAGTCCTGCGCATGATGCTGAGGATCTGGCCGGTCATGCCGCTGGCCGGGGGTTGTGCGGCGAGGAAAAGCGCCGAGGCAACGACTTGTTCTGGCTCCTTCCACGGCTCGCTTGCCGCGCGAAAGCTGCTGGCCTGTTGCCAAGATGGTTTTGACAACTCCGTCTTAACCGGGCCGGGTATGAGCACATTGGCGATGATGCCCTCGCTCCACACTTCTTCTGCAATGGCTTGAGTCAACCCGTGCAAGGCCGCTTTGGACGCGCAATAGACGCTCTGATCCGCGTGGCCGACTTGGCCCATCCCAGAACCGACGTTGATGATGTTCCCGCTGCCCTGTCGCTGCATAATGGGCAATACCGCGCGGCAACAGCGGACGACGCCCATGACGTTAATTTGCCACGCCTGCTCCCACTCTTCATCCGTCGCGTCTAAAAACAGCCCGCGCGGATTGACGCCAGCGTTGTTGACGAGAATATCGATCCGACCGAACCGCTCTACTGTTTTCTGCACGAGGCGTTCCACCTCTGCACTCACCCGCAAGTCGGTCGGCACAGCGAGCACTTCACCGCCCTGCGCGGCAATCGCCGCAGCTACTTCGTCAAGCTGAGCCGTACTGCGCGCGGCAATGGCAACCTGTGCGCCCTCGGCAGCATAGCCCATCGCAATAGCGCGGCCAATGCCGCGACCCCCGCCCGTGACGAGGGCGACTTTGTCTTTGAGTTGCATGGTTGAGTTATTCGCGCAAGTACCCGGCGACCTCTTTAGCGAAATAAGTCAAGATCATATCCGCGCCGGCTCGCTTAATCCCAGTCAACACCTCCATAACGGCCTGCTCGCGCTGGACCCACCCCCGCTCCACAGCCGCCACAATCATCCCGTACTCGCCGGAGACATTGTACGCGGCAATCGGCACGTCAAAGGCTTGGCGGGCCGCGGCGATTACGTCGAGATAGGCCAGCGCCGGCTTGACCATCACCACGTCGGCCCCTTCCTCAATATCGAGCGCGATTTCCACGAGCGCCTCGCGGCCATTGGCCGGATCCATCTGATAGGTCTTCTTGTCGCCCTTCTTGGGTGCCGACTGGAGCGCGTCGCGGAACGGGCCGTAAAAGCACGAGGCATACTTAGCCGAATACGCCAAGATGCCGACGTTTTTATAACCAGCCACGTCGAGTGCCCGGCGAATGCCACCGACTCGGCCATCCATCATGTCGGAAGGCGCGACCCAATCGACGCCTGCTTCGGCGTGCGACAGCGCCATCTTGCACAGCACCTCTATGGTCTCGTCGTTTACTACTTCGCCATCTACTACCAAGCCGTCGTGGCCGTGGTGGGTATAGGGGTCGAGAGCCACATCGGTCTGCACGCAGAGTTCGGGCACTGCGGCTTTGAGGCTGCGGATCGCTCGTTGGATCAAGCCCTGCGGGTCGTAGGACTGGGTGGCCTGATCGTCTTTTTCGGTCGAGTAGCCGAAGAGGTTGACCGCCGGGATGCCCAAATCCCACAACTCGCGGCACTCCTCGACCAGCTCGTCAACCGAAAAGCGATATTGGCCGGGCATGTCGTCGATGGGCGCGCGCGTTTTTTCGCCTTCAGCGACAAACAGCGGATGGATCAAATCATCGACGCGCAAATGGGTCTCGCGCACCAAGCTGCGCACCGCTTCTGAGCGCCTGAGTCGTCGGGGCCTCTTGGTCAATTCCACGGCAGTCTCCTAGTCAAATTTCTCTTCTATTGAGGCGAGGCAAATCGGGGTTAGCACACAGACCATAATGTTAAAAAATCACCTAGCGGATGGAAAATCCATCGCCGACCAGCCGCGTTCACAGACAAAATTTCAAAAACTCGTCCTCTGTCTTTTCGCACCATGCTCGCAGGCGACGGCGATGGTCGTCGAGCTCGTCCTTGAACCGCACGTTGACGGCGAGGTTGACCATTTCGCCCGGATCTGTTTGCAAATCGACGAGCTGTTCGCGGTAGCGGCCCATGGGGTAGGCGCTGTATTTGTAGCGGTCGGTGAGCACGGCGCGCGAAGCTCCGCCACCGCTTGGACCTGAGCCAATGTCCATGATGGTTTCAACGACGAGTTCCCTGCGCCAATCGTCGGGCGCGTTGCCCTCGGCAAGCGGTCGCAAGCTCAGCCCTTCGAGACCATCGGGAACGCTCGCACCGCCGACATCGCATAGCGTGGGTAGCAAATCGAGGCCGAGGGAGACCAGATGGGTGTTGTCAACGCCACCGGCCCGCGTGATCCCTTTGTGACTGATGATAAACGGAACGTTGATGACTTCCTCGTAGAGGCTGGTTTTTTGATTCCAGTTGTGTGCGCCGTGCCCGTCGCCATGATCTGAGGTGAAGATGATATAGGTCTCTTCTTCGCGGCCGAGATCGCGCAGGCCATTGAGCAGTACGCCGATTTCAGCATCGACTTTTTCGCACAGGCGATAGTAGTAAAAGCGGAGTCGTCGCCAGTCGTCTTCGGTGTATTCGATGGTGGGATAGACGCGGCGGTTGGCCTGCCGCAGCATCTGCAGGATATCGGGTGCATAAGGTGGGATGGCGAAGTTTGCGGGCAGATTCGGGCATTCTTCCACAGTGGCCGGTTCCGGCACGGGGCCTTGCGGCAGCGGCTGATTGCGGGCGACTTGGCAGATGTCGTGGGGATTGAGGAATGACGCAAAGAGAAAGAAGGGATTGTCGCGGTCGCGCTGCATGAATTCGATGGCGCGCAGCGACACTTCGTCGTCGCGGCTACCGCAGATGACTTCGAGGCCGCTTTCTTCGGGCGTGGTGCCGGGGACGTGCCACTTTCCCGACAGGGCACAGTCATATCCCGCATTGGCGAGGAGGTTGCCGAGCGTTCGGCCTTTGTATTCGGGATTGATTGGTGTGTTGTTGCTGATCGCGCCATTTTGATGGGGAAAGAGACCGGTCATAAAGCTGGCGCGCTGGGGGCCGCATAAGGGAAATGTGCAATAGGCGCGGGTGAACCGCACCCCCGTTGCGGCGAGGCTGTCCATATTGGGGGTGTACACGTCGGGATTGCCGGCACAGGACATGGCCCCGGCGTATTGCTGGTCCGTGATGATGAATAGAATGTTGGGACGACGCTCTGGCATACTTGGTCTTTGCTCCTATCTAGTCTTCAGTTGGAGGGCGAAAATACGAATCAGCCGATGGAACGTCCAACGCCGGAGTAACAAATCCCTCTCGACATCGTTCTATAAGCGTGTGCACACGAGAATTGTCCAACACCTGACATCATGGAGATGCAATGCACGCAGAACAGGCGATTGAAAGATTCGGGCCGCTGGTCATGAGTCTGATCTGGCGGATCAACGGCAACCACGACGAGACAGCCGACCTCTACCAAGAAGTATTCGTGAAGTTCCACGAAACCACGAGCGAGCGCGGCCCGCTGCAACAGCCCAAGGCGTGGTTGTGCCGCACGGCGATCAATGCCGCCCTCGATTTCAACCGCCAGCGAGCGAAGTTTGTCTCTTGGACAGAATCGGCGGAGCAACCTCACAACTGGGAGGCGAACGATGCACTCGACAATGGCCTTATGGTCGAAAAAATTCGCCGTCTCACGGTGGATTTGCCCGAGCGCCGCAGAGAAGTCTTCGTCCTCCGCTACTTCCAAGGTTGTTCCTTCGCGCAGATCGCCCGGCTGCTAAATTGCTCTCCAGGAGCAGCGCGAGCCGCAGCGTTTCAAGCTTCAAAACAGATTCGTGCGTGGCTCACCTGCGACAGTCCATCCGCAACGACATCAAACCCCAAGGAAGCTAACCGATGATTACGACTGAGCAGTTTGAACACAAACTCATCGAATACCTCGACGGCGAACTGTCCGACGCCGAGAAGCGGGAAGTAGAGGAGTACCTACAGGCCCATCCCGAAGCCATCGAGCTCAAAGGCGATTTCTCCCTGCTGTGCGCGGCCGGGAAATCGATCCGCGAGTCCACCTTTCCCGCAGATTTGCTCTTGGAGGCCAACCGCAAGCTCTCCGCTCGCTTGGCCGATTCGCGCCGTGAGGATGTGGCTTCCATCTCCGTCGCGTCCGATAACGGGTCGCCAAGGACCGTCCCCAGTCGAACCCGGCTGTCGAACTGGCGGCGACGGTTGCGGCCTCCCGTGCTAGCCGCCGCACTCGCCGCTCTAGCGATCCTCTTAGTAGGCGTCGTCACTCAGAGGGAAGCCCTCGCCGACATTGCCAGCAGCCTGCTGCAGCGAGTCGTGGTGACCTTCAACGACGAGCCCCTGTCCGATGCCCAACAGCAGACGTTCGACGAGCTTGTTGAGATTACGGAAACCGTAGATGAGAATGGCGAGCAGGCCGTCACCCTCAACTTCGGTGGTGCGACCGAGGCCACCGTCGATCAAATTCTCCAAGAGCTTGGAGACGAAGACGGTGTCCTGAAAATGGTAATCAGCAACGACTCAAGCACAGTAGATGTAGTCAACCTCGTTTCGAGCCGTGCCGTGCTTGATTTGCTTTCCGCCGTGTCTCCGGACGACATCACCGAGGAAGACGGTGTCCTGATGGTAGTTCTCGACTCGCTTTCCGCTCTCGATTTACTACCCGCCGCGAAGATCGGCTCCCAGTCTCCGGGCGTCGCCGAGGATAAGAGCTGGGGCGACATCAAGAGAGCCGCCGGTTCCACCACCGACCACTCTCACTGATCAAGCAGTATAGACGAAGACGCTCACCTGCGGTAGGCTTGCAGGTGGGCGTCGTGTTGCGCGGCTCCATCGCCACCGCCGGATCGGAATTGTCCGGCTACCGAGATCGCGCGTTCGATGCGCTCGTCATCAGTCGCGGCTGTCTCCTCCGATTGCAGTAAGAGATCGACCCCCTCGCGAATCACCGCCGCCATCGACACCTGCCGTTCGACGGCGAGCCTCTTAACACGCCGCACCTGTTCATCGGTCAACCGAATCTGTGTACGAATCACTCAGATATCTCCATATTCTTGATTTTCCTTGACGGGTTTACGTCCTCCCTCTAGCCTCTGGAAGATAAGGACAGAGGAATTCCAGTTTTTGGAAATCACGAAAAAAATCCTCACAAAAGACAATGAGCCATTCCGTCCGACGCCATCTGCGCCTTGAAATCGAGGCGTACGATAAGACCATCCGCGCTTTCATTCCCGCGTACGAGGAAATGCTGGCGCGAACCGCAGATGCCGTTGCCAAGACCAAGCCGAAAAAAGTAATCGACCTCGGCGCTGGCACGGGCGCGTTGGCACAAGCCGTATTGCAGCGATGCGAGGGAGCCACAGTCGAACTGATCGACGCCGACGCCGAGATGCTCGCTCAGGCCCGCGAGCGGCTCGCGCCCTTTGCCTCCAGAGTGCAGTACACCGTGCGCACGTTCCAAGGCCCGCTACCCACTTGCGACGCAGCGGTCGCCTCCCTCGCACTACACCACGTTCCCACCCTAGCCGAAAAACAGACGGTCTTCAGCGCAATTCACGCCGCGTTGCGCCCGGGCGGCGTATTCGTCAACGCAGATGCGACCATGCCCGCCGACCCCTCCGCTCGCCAAGCCGAATACGAAACTTGGGCGGCCCACCTCGTCTCCTGCGGCATCGCCGAGGAACGCGCCTATAGCCATTTCGCAGAATGGGCCGACGAAGACACTTACTTTCCAGTGGAAGACGAACTCGCCGCACTGACCGACGCCGGTTTTGCCGCGACCTGCCTATGGCGCGTCGTACCCGTCACAGTCGTAAAAGCAGTCAAAGCCACATCAGCTTAGTACGTGACAAGTTGCGGTAGGAGATACCCGTAGCGGTCCTGTCATGCTGAGCGGAGCGAAGCATCCCATACCTAGTAGCTCATAGGCAGGGCGATGCGGAACGTCGACGAGCCTTAAACGCCAAGCAACTACAGTAGCCTGGGCAGCAGCAGGGCAAGGGCGACACTGACGACGAGGCCAACGAGAATTTTTGCGAAGTCGGAGAGCACCAGCCGGGACACCTCCTGACGGCTGCGGTGCTTCTCGTTCCAGGCGATGGCAATCTCGCGTCCGGCCAGCAGACCAACGAAGACCCAAGTCGTGCTCATCGGGATGTGGCTGAGCTCCTTGAACACAAACAGCACGATCCCGTAGATCAGGTCCACAAACGTCGCCGAGCGGATGTCGGTGGTGTTGGTCTTCGTCAGCACTACCTTCTGGATGGCACCGCCATGATTGTAAAAGATGAAGGCGAGCAAGCCCAGTATAACGGCGATGCTGACTATGAACCATCCAACAGCTAGGTCTGGCGTCCGACTAACCGGGTCGCGCGGCAGGAAAACATAGATATTGGCCAAGTCCTGTATCAGCCACTGGCTCCAGAGGAAACCAGTCGAGCACCACTGAGCCACAATCCACCAAGGACTCGTCGGCCCCTCCGTCCGGTTAAAGCGAGACTCTAGGCCTCGGGTGACCAACTTGTACACGACGATGGCGACCACAAAAGCCGTCGCATATCCCAGCAACGACTTGAGCAACATGCTCTCCAGCGCCTTCGGCGCGAAGATCGTCAGGGTCAGGAAGGTAGTGCTGACCGGGATACCCCAGCGGGTCAGCAAGAGCAGGACGAAGGGAGGAACGCAGTAAATCCAACTAAAGTGATCCGGCACCGGAATCGCCTCCAACCTGCCATAAGAGACATCCCCACTATGTGCCACCCACCCATACACCAGAACCACCGTTATAATGCTACCAGCAAAGAGCCAGAGAACCCACCACGGACGGTGGTCGTTGGAACTAAGAAAGGTTCCCAAAGTCTGAATTGCGTCGTTGCCGACGATTGAATACGCGCCGAGTACGAATCCGAACGAGCCGAGCACGAACCCGACGATCATCAGTACTTCCTGACTCATTTTTTAATACTCCTCAAGAGTTTTCGCTAATATCCAGAAAATGAAGGTCGATCACCTCGGCCATAGAACGTATCTACCTAACCGCAGCCGAGCAACGACCGAGCCTTGCTGTGTAGTGTGCTGAATGAGACGTTTTCAAGACATTTTCATTTTCTAGGCCAAGCCCCACCTTTTCTGCGCTCGGCAAAGCAATTTGGCCTCAGCCCATTGCGCCATTATTTTCTCAGGCCATCATTCACCTCAGCCCCGAGACTTTATGACCGCTAAGATCTTCGCCGTCCTCCTCCTCTTCGCCCTACCTATTCAAGCCAAAACCCGGATCGAAGCGGCCTATGAAGCCGGCGAACTCGACCTAGAGACGGCCCTGATCTACCAAGTTCTCAGCGTGCGCGCGCCTGACCAACTGCCAGCCATCTACCGAGAGACCAGCGGGCTAGCCGTTTGCGGGACCCCGCATCTAGTCCAAGCCATGAGCGCAGCTCCCAACCTGAGCACCGACTTCCAAGCGCGCTTGGGCAAGCTGGCGCAGCGCCGACCGGATGTCCAACATAACATCCTCTCGCCATCGGGGCGCTTTCGCGTCCACTACGATACTGAGGGACGCCACGCGGTTGCGCCTACGGACGACGACGCCAACGGCATCCCAGACTACATCGACCTCACTGTGGCCGTCCTTGACAGCGTTTGGGTCCTCGAAATCGATCAACTCGGCTACAATCCGCCTCCTTCGGACAAAGGCTTAGGCGGAGGGGACGAATACGACGCGTACGTTATCGAGCTAGACGGTGGATATTATGGGTTCGCCTATCCCGAATCGGCCGGCGCGGTCACCACCTCTAGCTATCTCGAAATCGACAACAACTTTACCGATTTAGGCTACAAGCAAACCCGCGGACTGGACGCCTTGCGCGTGACCATTGCCCACGAGTTCCACCACGCCATCCAGTTTGGCTACTACGCGACCTTCGACGGCAGTTGGTGGCAGGAGTCAACCTCTACTTGGATGGAGGAAGTGGCCTATCCGCACATTGACGATTACCTCCAGTATTTGCGCTACTTCCTCGGCGAGCCCCAGCGCGCCCTCAACTCCGGCGTTTATCGCAGCCTCCACACCTACGGCTCTGCGATCTTTTCTCTCTTCCTCGATCAGCGCTACGGCCGCGAGCTCAACCGCTTGATCTGGGAAGAAGTAGGCCAGCGCAAAAGCGTCCATCTCGATCACTTCGACCACGTCATCCGCCAAGTCGAGCCGGGCGGATTGGGCGTTGTCATGGGCGAATTCGCCGTGTGGAACTATTTCACCAACAACCGCTACCGCGATCCATACTATGCCGAGGGAAACTTATATCCCACTGTCCCCACCCGCGACATCGCCGTCGCCGCCGAAGCGGTCACTCGCGACACCAGCCTAATCCATGCCACCGGCAGCGTCTATCTGCGCCTTACGCCGCAACTACGCGCGGGCGGCGTCGATTTGTTCTTCGACGCCAACCAAGGGGCGTGGCGTCGGCACTTGCTCTTAGTCGGCCCGGACACCACCTCCGCGCAGCTCGTTTCCGAGCCGACGGTCCGCATCACGAGCTGGGACCAGTTCGACGAAATCGTCCTCGTCGCTACCGCCGCCGAGCGCACCGGCTTGGCCTACCAGCACTTCTTCGCCGCGCAATTCGATCCCAATCTGACCGACCCCGACCAGCCCGCCGCCCTCGCCACCCTACTCAAACCCAACTACCCCAACCCCTTCCGCCCCAGCCACCATCCACACACTCGGCTGGCGTTTGACCTAGCCTTCCCCAGCAGCAAAACGCGCCTCGCGCTCTTTACCGCCAACGGCGCACTCGTCTGGGAGCGAGACTTAGGCGAGCGTGCGGCGCGCCAAGACCACGCCGTGCTGTGGGACGGCCGCAACGCGACCGGCAACCTCGTCGCCAGTGGCATCTATCACCTGCTGCTCGAAGCCGACGGCACCGCCGCCAAGCGCACCATAGCCGTGGTGCGCGATTGAAGGACTCAAACGGCGCAGCACGCCCGACCGCCGACGCCTAAAGGGGCGTTATTTTATGATTTTGACGCTAGCTATCGGAATACTGGTATCTACCGTAAACAATCACGCAGCAACACCGACCCAGCACGCCCCGGCCGCACTGCGCTGCGGCACCCCTTATGTGCTCCAAGCCATGGCAGCTAGCACCGAGAACCAACGTCTAAAACTCGTGCAGCAACGACCTAGCACCCAACACAGTCTGCTAACGCCTTCCGGTCTTTTCCGCGTCCACTACGACACCGAGGGTCGCAATGCGGTTAATCCCGACGACGACGATGGCAACGGCGTCCCGGATTACATCGACCTAGCCACTACCATCCTCGACAGCATCTGGGTGTTGGAAGTCGAGCAACTCGGCTACAACCCTCCCCCTGCGGACAACGGCTTGGGCGGAGGAGACGAATACGACGTTTATGTTGTCGAGCTAGGAATCGGCAAGAGGACTTTTTATGGGCTCGCCTATCCTGGAACATCCAGCGCGACCACCTACAGCCATCTCGAAATCGACAACAATTTTACTGACCCAAGCTATCAGCAGACCCGCGGACTAGACGCCTTGCGCGTGACCATCGCCCACGAATTCCACCACGCCATTCAGTTTGGCTACTATGCACACGAGACCGGTAACTGGTGGCAGGAGTCAACCTCGACGTGGATGGAGGAAGTGGCCTATCCGCATATTGACGACTACCTTCAATACTTAATCCACTTCCTCGGCGAACCCCAACGCGCCCTCAACTCCGGCCTTCCCGGCAAGAACCACACCTACGGCTCCGCGATCTTTTCTCTCTTCCTCGATCAGCGCTACGGTCGCGAACTCAACCGCTTGATCTGGGAAGAAGTAGGCCAGCGCAAAAGCGTCCATCTCGATCACTTCGACCACGTCATCCGCCAAGTCGAGCCGGGCGGATTGAGCGTTGTCATGGGCGAATTTGCCGTGTGGAACTATTTCACCAACAACCGCTACCAAAGCGAATACTATGCCGAAGCAGACAAATACCCGACCGTCCCCACCCGCGACATCGCCGTCGCCGCCGAAGCAGTCGTCCGCGACACCAGCCTAGTCGATGCCACCGGCAGCGTCTATCTGCGCCTTACGCCGCAACTGCGCGCGGGTGGAGTCGATCTGTTCTTCGACGCCAACCAAGGGGCGTGGCGTCGCCACTTGCTCTTAGTCGGCCCAGACACCACCTCCGCGCAACTCGTCTCCGAACCGACAGTCCGCATCACGAGCTGGGACCAGTTCGACGAAATCGTCCTCGTCGCTACCGCCGCCGAGCGCACCGGCTTGGCCTACCAGCACTTCTTCGCCGCGCAATTCGATCCCAATCTGATCAACCCCGACCGGCCCGCCGCCCTCGCCACCCTACTCAAGCCCAACTACCCCAACCCATTCCGCCCCAGCCACCATCCACACACTCGGCTGGCGTTTGACCTAGCCTTCCCCAGCAGCAAAACGCGCCTCGCGCTCTTTACCGCCAACGGCGCACTCGTCTGGGAGCAAGACTTAGGCGAGCGTGCGGCGCGCCAAGACCACGCCGTGCTGTGGGACGGCCGCAACGCGGCCGGCAACCCCGTAGCCAGTGGCATCTATCACCTGCTGCTCGAAGCCGACGGCACCGCCGCCAAGCGCACCATAGCCGTGGTGCGCGATTGATAAGCCGTCTGCAAGTTCCAGCGTTGACAATCGCGCTGTGATGACGTATGGTAATGACCGAATTATACGTCATCTATGGAGACGACTGATGCAAACCAAGCTCACGCTGCGCCTAGAGGAGCAATTGATCGAACGCGCTAAGGCCCATGCCAAAAAGCGCGGCAAGTCCGTATCGCAGATGGTGGCTGACTATTTCTCGCTACTGGACCGGGACGATCAGCCAGAGACGCTACCACCAATCACGCGTTCTTTGCGCGGTGCCTTGAAAGGTGCTGTGGTCGATGAAGATACATACCGCGAATATCTCGAGGAAAAATACCTGTGAAAGTGATGGTCGATACCAATGTCGTACTCGACTTGCTGCTGAGCCGGACGCCATACGCAGTGAACGCAGCGCAGATTTTTTCTTTGATAGAGCGCAATGTCATAATCGGCTGTCTCGGTGCCACCACTTTAACCACAGTACACTACTTGGCCACAAAAGTCGTCGGCGCACAAAAAGCACGGCAGGAAATTCGCAAATTACTTCGTCTCTTTGAAGTAGCTCCTGTCAACCGGGCGGTGCTAGAAGCGGCACTAGCGGCGGAAGGCTTCCGCGACTTTGAAGATGCTGTTCTCCACGAGGCCGCACGCCAAGCCGACGCCGATGCCTTGGTGACGCGCAACGAAAGCGATTTCAAGACGGCCGCATTGCCAGTTTACGAACCGCGCGAATTGCTCAATATCGTCCAAGCCCGCCATACTCACCGCACCAAAGAAGTCCGGTTGGGACGCTGTCTGATCGACAGCATTGACGATGTCTCTCAAGCACAGTCCACAGCAGAGGAAGAAGACGCTCAGTGAGGCTGATCGATACTAACCTCTTGGTAGAGGTCTAAGTCTTGTCGCCACCCCCGCGCCGCGTCTCCCTCCGCGCCATCGCCATCGGGGCCATCGGCTGCCTCGCCATCGCCGTAGGCGAACCTTTTAGCGTCTTGGTGATGCGCAGCTCGCCCATGGCCGCCGACTACTCGACCGGCGCGGCCCTGTTCTTGTTTTTTCTTTTTACCTTGCTCATCAACCCGCTCGCCAAATTGCTCACCGGCACCAGCCTGCACACCGGCGAGTTGGCCACTGTGTACATCATGATGATCGTGGGGGCCGCCATTCCCTCTTGGGGCCTGACCATGAACCTAATCCCACTCCTCGGCGGGTTCTTTTACTACGCTACCCCGGAAAACGACTGGGCCAATACCATCCAGCCCTACATATCACATCTCTTCGTGCCGGAAGACAGCGCGGCCATCCAAAAGCTGTTCGAAGGTAATGCCCAAGGCGAACGCATCCCTTGGGGGGCTTGGGCGACGCCGCTTATGGCGTGGAGCCTGTTTGCCGTCAACATGTACTTCACCACGCTGTGCGTGCTCGTCGTGCTGCGCAAGCAGTGGGTCGAGCGCGAGCGGCTCAACTTCCCGCTGGCCACCTTGCCCATAGAAATGAGCACCCGCGCCAAGGACCAAGCCATCGCACCCTTTTACCGCAATTACCTGACTTGGGTCGGCTTTGCCATTCCCGCGCTCATCAGCTCCATCAACGCCCTGCACCGCTATTTCAACTTCGTCCCCTCGATTGACCTCAACCTCTGGGTGCCCTTTTTGCGCAACTCCATCTGGGTCAACTTTCGCCCGCACTTCGAGGTCGTCGGCCTCTCCTACTTGCTCAACTTAGACATCTCTATGGGTATATGGGTCTTTGCCCTGCTCAACATGTTGGCCATCGGCTTGTGCCGCATGACCGGGTGGAACATCGGCCCGGAGCAGCCCTACTCCTCGCCCTCCCCACCCAGCATCGCCCACATCGCCCTCGGTGCGTTGTTCTTCTTAGTACTGTCCAGCTTGTGGAGTGGGCGGCAGCACTTGCGCCAAGTCTGGCGCAAGGCCCTGCGCGGCGACGACGCCATCAACGACAGCGGGGAATTGCTCTCGTACCGGGTCGCGGTATTCGGTTTTATCGCGAGCTTTCTGCTCGGCCTGTTCGCGCTCTACGCCACCAACATGAACCTGCCGACCGCCTTTGTCTTTCAGCTCTCGGCCCTCGTGATCTTCGTTGGCTTGGCCCGCATCATCTCGCAGGCCGGGCTGGCCTACTGCCGCGCGCCAGTGGCCCCGGCCGTGTTTACCGTCAACACCCTCGGATCGTCGTCAGTGGGTGCCCCGGGCCTAACGGCGCTGGCGCTCAACTTCCCGTGGTCTGCCGACATCCGCACCTTCGTCATGGCCTCGGCCGCCACAGGCCTCAAGCTAGCGGAAGTGACGCGCTTGGAATATCGGCGCGTGTTCTGGGCGATTGCCGCGGCCATTGTCGTCACCCTCGTCGGCTCAATTACCGCGGTCATCTACCTCGCGTACACCTATGGGGGCATCAACCTGAGCAGTTGGCAATTCGGCTATATGACGACCTATACCGGCAACTGGATCACCAACAACCTCAACAACATGCAGCCCACCTACGGCTGGCATTTGTCCTTTGCCGGGCTCGGCGCGTTCTTGATGGGCCTGTTGACCTTTATCAAAAACCGCTTCGTCGGCTTTCCCATTCATCCCATCGGCTTGGCCATCGGGCTGCCGCATCCGGTGCAGCTAATCTGGCCGTCGGTCTTTTTCGCTTGGCTGCTCAAGACGCTCATTCTCAAGTACGGCGGTCCCCGGCTCTACACGCGCTTGCGCCCGTTCTTTTTGGGGCTGGTGCTGGGCGCGTTTGGCACCGCCGGATTGTGGCTCATCATCGACTCCTTCACCGGCCTGACGGGCAACCGACTAATTAACATTGGCTAAAACAGCAGTGGTCGGTGGTCAGTGACCAGTCCCAGCCCGACCCTGACCACTGACCACCGGCCACCGGCCACCGAGTGATGGGGGCCTAACCACTGATCACCGGCCACTGGCCACTATCCATGGTCAATGCCGAGCTTGATCGAACGCTCGGGATGCTGATTGATCTCCATGTAGGCGTCAGCGGCTGCGGCAAAGGGCACAATCGGGTCAATCAGGTCGTCGGCTTGCAAACGGCCTTCGACCAACAGGGCCAGCGACTCCGCGCGGATGCGGGCGAAATTCCAACTCGCCTGCGGCAATGGTTCGCTATTGGCCCGGCTGGAGATGACTTGAATGCGGTTGCGGTGCCACTCGCCAGCCAAGCGCAAGCCCCGCTCCCCGTGGTAATACGCGGTCGAGACCAAGGTGCCAGCGTAGCAGATCGCGCGCATGGCGTCTTCAAACGCGCGGTAGGAACCGCTCGTTTCAAAGGCGATGTCCGCGCCGATTTTGTCGGTGTGCTGCTTGATCTCCAAGCCGGCGTCCATGGCCACCGGGTCCAGCGCCAAGTCGGCGTGGTGGCGCAGGGCCGCGGCGCGGCGGCGCTCAATGGGATCGACGACCGCCACCCAGCGCACACCGCACAGCCGCGCAGCCTGCGCGACCATCAGCCCAATGGCCCCGAGTCCAAAGACAGCGACGCGGTCCCCCAAGCGCACCGCGCCATCGCGCACCGCACCCACGGCAAAGTCGGCCGGATCCCAATACATGATGGCTTGCGGCGAGATTCCGTCCGGGGCCTTTTGCACGCGCGCCGCCGCAACGGTGTGCGTTTCGCGGATGGGCAAATGCGCGAACACCCGGTCGCCTTCGCGCAGCGCGGTGACCTCACCACCCACTTCGACGACCGCGCCCAAGCACATGTTGCCAAGGCGGCGGGGGAAGCCAGTGTCCACCGATTCGCCGCGACGGTGCAGGCGCAGTTCGCCGTCCCAGCGGTCGGAGGCGTCGGGCGTGTCGGCGCGGAAACCGCGCAGTTCGGTGCCGTGCTTGACCGAGCTGAAGAGGCTTTGGACGCGGATTTCATCCGGGGCTAGGGGCGGCTCTTGGTACGAGCTGAGGACCGCGTGGCCGGGGCGGTCGGCAATCAATTCGAGTGGCATGGGATAAACTCCTATGAGAGAGGTTACGTCGCGTTGACTAAAGTACACGACAGTAGGGTCTTACCTGGGATCGCGGGCATCCTGCCCGCCTGCGGGCCAGAGGCCCGCGCTCTTAGGGCAACACGAAAAAACGCCCACTCAGGTCAGGTGTCGTGTACTAGGGCATTGACATAAACGGGCGTTTGCAAGCATGGCACACTTCGACAAGCTCAGTGTGCGCTAGGTTCAGTGTGCGCTGAGCTTGTCGAAGCGCATGTAGGGGCATGCCCTAGTCGCAAAGGACGCCCCTACGGATGCACTAGGAAACGAATTCGTTGATACCGATGGCGTTTGCAACCCACCCCTACAAATGCGTATCCTGATTAATAAAATGAACGCATACCAACGCTTCGTCCGCCCCCTCCTGTTCCGCTGCGATCCAGAGCGCATCCACGAGCAAACCCTCGCGCTTGGCGAGCAAGTCGGTTCTTCCGCGTTTGGCCGCCATCTGCTTTCCAGCCTCTTTGCCTTTGCGGACGCGCGGCTTTCTACCCAAGTAGGCGGCTTGCACTTTGCCAATCCACTGGGCATGGCCGCGGGGTTCGACAAAAATGGTCGGGTGATCCAAGCACTTGGGGCCATGGGCTTTGGATTCGTGGAGGTGGGGTCGGTGTCGGCGCATCCTTCGGCTGGGAATCCGCGACCGCGCTTGTTCCGCTTGCCGTTGGACGAGGCCATTGTGGTCAACTACGGGGTGCCCAATGACGGGGCCGCAGTCGTGGCCGAGCGCGTGTCCCAGCATCCGATGGCCGTGCCCTTGGGAATTAACCTAGTCGAAACCAATACCGGGCAGGCCATTGCGCCCGATGCGGTCGTGGCGGAGCTAGCCGCGGCCCTAGTGCCCTTTGTCGGGCGGGCCGATTACATCGCGTTTAACCTCAACTGTCCGAATACGACCGGCGGCGTCAGCCCATTCACCGGCGGGGATCACCTGCGCGATTTGCTGCGCGAATGCGCTGCCATCGACGACCTACCCCCAATTTTTCTCAAGCTCACGGCGCACACCGACCCGGCGCGTCTAAGCTGGATGCTGGAAGCGGTCGATCCGTTTGCCTTCGTCAAGGGCTTCATCTTCAACCTGCCGCCGGGAACGAACTATCCTCTTAGGTCGCCAGCCCATCTCTTCGCCTCCCTGCCCGGAACCTTGTGCGGCCGGCCCGTTCAAGCCCTGATCGACGAAACCGTGCGCTTCTGGTACGGTCGCATCGACCGCCAGCGGCACGCGATCATCGGCGTGGGGGGAATCTCATCGGCCCGCGACGCGTACCGCAAAATTCGCCTCGGGGCCTCGCTGGTACAGCTATACTCAGCACTAATTTTCAGGGGTCCAGGTATCGTGCGGCAAATCAACGCGGGGTTGGCACACCTGTTAGAGCGCGATGGATTCGCCCGGGTGGCAGACGCGGTCGGTGTCGACAACCAAGCAAAAGCAGCGGTATAGCCCACCTACTGAATGCGCGGATTGATCTGCAAATCCCACGCGCGCCAGTAGTACTTGAGCGGGTCGTCCGCGTCCCACTTGGCGTAAATGTTCTCCCAATCCGTAAAGTGCATGTGCGGCTCCAGCGAGTCTTCGCGCACCGGGTGGCTCATGGGCTGGTAGCGATAGTCGAGCGAGATGCGCAGGCGGTCGCCGCTTTGGTTGTTCTGTCCCTGATGCGCGGTGAGACTGTGGCATATCAGCACGTCGCCGGCGCAAAAGTCGCCGCCTGCCCACAGCGTGTCTTCGGGCAACTCGACGGCATGGCCGCCCGCGCCGGTCGCCTTTGTAACGTCTAGCTTGCCCAGCTTGTGGCTGCCCGGCGCCACCGCCAAGCTGCCCAGCGCAGCCGGACAGTCGCCGGCCGGGATCCAAGCAGTCCACGTCTCGTCGGTGCCGCCGATGTAGAAATTGTCCTGGTGCGGCGGGGTGGTGTGCGTTAGGGCGTTGGGAAAAATTACCCGGCAGATATTGCGGCTGTGGGGCAGGGCCTCCTCGCCGAAGAGCGTGGCAAACATCGCCATGATCGCCGGATGCAGCGCCAAGGCGTTGAAGGCGCGCAACCGCTGGACATCAATGTAAAAGGCTATCCACTCGGGCGCGTTCCCTTCGATGAAAAGCTCCCCGTCGCGCACGATTCCGTCCATCAAAGGCGCGTCCTCGTCGAGCCAGCCGTGCTGCTGACAAACTTCGAGGATCTGGCGGCGCAGGTCGAGCACCGACTCTGAATCCAGCAGCGAGCGGAAGAACAAATAGCCCTGCTCGGCCGCACGCTCGCGCAAGGCGTCGGGTGCGTTGAGCAGGGGGGTGGAATCGACGAAAGGTTCGAGGTTAACCATGGTTTGCTGGGCCATTAACTCACTCCTCTTCTCTGTCCCAAAAAGCGTGTAAGATGGCAATGTACTCGTCGGAAAGTCCGTGCTCAATCGCCCCCTGAATGACGGCGTTGAGGTATTCCTCCGAAGGCAGGTAGTGGTGTCCGGCGTCGAGGCGGGGGAGATACGTCCAAACTTCGCCAAACTTAGGTATGGTTATCGTATCCCGCCGGTACTTGGTGCCCTCGCTTTCGTAGTGGTCGAGGCGTCTGAAGTCGTCCTCGGTCACTGCATAGATGACGCCTTCGACGTACGCGTCTTCGTTGGGCCGGATGCTGGCCACGCCCATGCCGCTGCGCGTAAAGGAGATCATCGGAAAGCACAGCTCATAGCCTTCCAAGCGCACCACAGAGTGGACGCGGGCACCTGGGCAGCGAGCCTGCATCTGACTCCAGAGCAAGTTGGACCCATAGGCAAAGTAGAGCATTTCGGCCATTACCCGATCTCCTGTGGATTTTGACAAAGAGTGCGGATATAGTACCATTCAGACTCGCCGCACGCAAACCCTCGTCTCCTCCGAGGAATCATGGCCCAACAACGCCTTCGGGCGTCCATAAACAAACGCAAACTGCCCATCGGCATTCAAACCTTCCGCAAAATTCGCGCAGAGTCCTACTACTACGTCGATAAAACCACCTACATCCGGCGGCTGCTCGACGAGGGCACGCACTACTTCCTGTCGCGCCCCCGGCGCTTCGGCAAGAGCCTATTTCTGGATACGCTCAAGGAGGTGTTTGAAGGCAACGAGCCGCTGTTCGAGGGGCTTTACATCCACGACCGTTGGGATTGGTCGGTGCGCCATCCGGTCCTGCGGCTCAGCTTCGGCAGCGGCAACTTCAAGGAGCCCGGCTACGTGGAGACGAACCTGATGGCGCAATTGGACGCCGTCGAACGTCGAACCGGTGTGGCGTCGGACTACGCCACCGGAGCGGAGCGATTTGCTCACCTACTGGAGGCACTGCACGACCACGCCGGGCAGCCGGTCGCCGTGCTGATCGACGAATACGACAAGCCGATTCTCGACGCGCTGGAAGTGCCGGACATCGCCCGCGCCAACCGCGACTTTCTGCGCGGCCTCTATGCGGTCATCAAGGACAGCGACGCGCACGTCCGCTTCACATTTATCACCGGGGTAAGCAAGTTTTCTAAAGTGCGCCTGTTTTCGGGCCTCAACAATCTCACCGACATCACTTTAGATCCGCGCTACTCAGCCATCTGCGGCTACACCGACGCGGACTTGGATACCGTGTTCGCGCCGGAACTCCCCGGCTTGGACCGGGACCAGATCCGCAACTGGTACAATGGCTACAGTTGGGCTTCGACGTTGAGCTCAGCCGAAACGCTCAGCGACGAGAAGGTGTACAATCCCTTCGACATCCTGCTGCTGTTCGACAAGCGCACCTTCGGGGCCTACTGGTTTGAGACCGGCACGCCGACGTTTCTGGTCGAAACGCTGTTCAAGCGCCGGGTGAGTTCCCTCGAACTCGACGCTATGATCGGCAGCGACGAGTTGCTCTCGACCTTTGACGTGGATGACATAGCGACCGAGGCCCTGCTATTCCAGACTGGCTACCTGACCATCAAGAACGCCGAAGATCTGGGGGGCAAGAGGCTCTATCAATTGGGCTATCCCAACCAAGAGGTGCTACAGAGTCTCAACGAGAGCCTGCTGCGCTACCTCGTGCAGGATTCGACTCAGCAGATGGCCAACAGCGTGCGGCTGTATCGGCTGCTGGAGGCCAACGACTTCGCCGGGCTGGAGACGCTGTTCCACGCGTTCTTCGCCAGCATTCCCTACGAGTGGTACACCAACAACGACATCGCTAATTACGAGGGCTACTACGCCAGCGTGTTCTACTCCTATTTCGCGGGGTTGGGGCTGAATATCGCGGTAGAGGACAGCAGCAGCCACGGCCGGCTGGATATGGCGGTTCTATTCAACGGCAACGTCTATTTGTTCGAGTTCAAGGTGGTCGAGATGGCGTCAGCGGGAGCGGCGCTGGCGCAGTTGCAGGAGCGGCGCTACGCGGACAAGTATCGCGCCTTGGGCCAGCCGATTTACCTAATTGGTGTGGAGTTCAGCAAGGATGAGCGCAACCTAGTGGCGTTTGACGTGGAACGAGTCTGACAGGCGAGGTATATATGCTGAACGAACTGCGCAAAATCCTGTTTGGAACTATGACCCGATTTTTAGGGGATTGAAACATGATATCTGAAGAGAGGAAGGAGCAAATAGAAAGACTGAAGAAGAGAATTTTGGTCATGGAATCCCACCTTGATAGCATAAGGTGTCTGCATAGGAATCGGATAGATGTGCCGGGCGATGGGACATCCCGAAGTCCATTCCTTAGAGGGTCCACATGTCATATAGCAATCCTACATCATTTACAAGGTGATCCGCAGATGGACGCAGATAGACGCAGAATAGGATGCACCAGACGATCCACCGCTCGAATCGTTCAAATCATGCCGCATTGCTATATGCTCTGTGCTATTGTTCTTGAAATAGCTATCAAAGTTCTCTGGGATTTGAAGTATTGTGAGGAGCCTGAACATAAACACGAAATAGAAAAATTGTATGATGATCTTGATTCTCAAACCCAAGTAGAGTTGAAGAAGATGTATTACAAAAAGGCGAAGGAACTAGCAAGACGGCGATGGGGCAATTGAAGGAGCGGCAGAACGAGGATAAGTATCGCGCCTTGGGGTAGCCGATTTACCTGATTGGCGGGGAGTTCAAGCAAGGACACCCGCAACCTAGCAGCGTTTGAGGTAGAACATTCTGATAGGCGATTCAGACCGCAGTGCTGACTGAGAGAGAAAATGAACGCAGACTCATTCATGGCACAAAGCCCAATCATCTGGATTAACGAATTCCTGCACCGCCGAGAGTTGGATGGCCCGGATGGGCGGGCATTGTATGCCTATCGGTGCACTGCTACCGAGTTCGACTCGCTGGCCGAGACGCTCTTACATAGCGCCCCTAACGACACCACGAACGCGGCGACTCGTGCATTTGTACTCTACGCGGCGGAGTGGTGGCAGCGACAATACGACGGGCACCATTGGGCCTGGGAACCGTTATTAGCGTCCATTAAGTGGCCCGTCCACTATCCCGATCTCTACGAGCCTGTACGCGCAGCTTTGCGCTGGTGGCGAACCGATCTCGTGCGCCTGCCGACCTCAATTCGCTATCTCGGCACGTTCGCCTGTCAAGGCGGCCTGCCGTTGGGTCTCGTCGGCGACGCGGACAGCAGGGTTGTGCAGTACCTGCGCGCTGTTCTTAATCACACCGCTGAGTATCGGAAGTTCGTTGATGATGTCATCGATCTGGCGCGGGATCAGCAGCACCTGCTACGCCCGCCGACGCTACGGAGGGATTACGTGTTCCGCCTAGCAGCCGACCTAATCGAGGCGGTGCTTGATCTTCAGAGCGATGCTCAAGGCGAAGACCCAATCAGCACCCTTGATCAGGTGCGTCCGGGTTGGCGCAAAACCATGCCGCTAGCTCTCGAGAATGAGCGGGCGCGAAACCTTCTAACCGGCCTGCTTCGCGAAGCGGTGCAGGTCAGGCCCCCAACCAATGACTTCCGCGTCGAGCGGTTTCTGCGTAGAACCAGTGTCGGATGGCGGCTCGGTGCTCGGGTCCGGCTTCCCGCATCCATTTCGGCGGAACATCTCGCACGTCACCTGAGCGTGTCGGAGGGTGATCTGCCACCTAGGCTTCAAGTACGTATGCAAGGTGATCGCGTGCATGATGTCGGGTTGTACGCTGCCCAGTCAGACAACTTCCTCTTGGTGGCACGAGATACGCAATCCCAAACTGAAGTCTGGGATGCCGAAGCCGCTGCCGAGGTTCGTCTTCAGTTCCTCTCCAAGGATGTGGTTGGCAAAGGAGTAGTTCCCTACCGAGGCACTGCCTTGGGAGAGTTGCCATGGGCGTTCCGGGGAGACTCCAATGAATGTCCCTTCATTGGCGAGGGCAGTGTCAGTAATCGCGCACCGGAGATCGTCGTGTTAGCCCCCGACGGATGTTTTATAGACCATGTGAGCACGTTGGAGGAGTCTTCAGCAAGAGAGAGATTTGATCCATCCACGAGAGATAACATTCGCGTCCTAAGCCGGGTTCTGTGGAGGATCGCTGAACCGACTGCGATTAAAGCAGCTCACGGGCGGTGTGTGGTGAGGCCGTCTTCGGGACAGGCGGTCGAGGAAGACTACCGGCTAGAGGGTCAGCGCTGCTACGATTTAGAGTCTGCTTGGCCGCTGTTCTGCGGTACGCCGAGGTTACGCATCTCCAAGGCCGAGCAGGCCCCATGCGCTGTACCGACCAACGAGGTCAATTGGAGGCAAACGGGAGGAGAGTGGGAGCAACGTCCTAATGCCTTTGGATTGTGGGAAGTCCGGCATATGAGCGGCGGAGAACTTCGGTATCTTGGCCGCGTTGGCATTCTTCCCGAACAATTCTGCCTGTCGCTCGCTCCTGGTTCGGACATGAGCGAAGGGTATTTGGTGCTGAACGGAGCGGAAGCTGTAAAGGTTTCGGGTCACAGCCAAGAATCTATGGTGACGCCCCGAATTGAAGGAGACGTAGTTTGGGTCCACGTGGCCGCCCGAAATGCGGCTGCCCCGACCGCGCGCGTGCACCTGCGCTTACATTGGCAGGGTGCTGCGGGATTGGTCGTGCAGGCACCATTTCCTGGACGCGGGGGGCACTTCCTGCGGGACGACAAGCCTTTGGATCGGGAACTTGCCATCGATGATCTCTACGGGGTGCGGGCGACCGCACTGTCGCCGGACGACTCCCAGAAGTTCTGGGTCGAGGGCAGGCTCAAAGCACCGGATGTGGATAGTAGCCTGATCCGCGTCGCGCACTTTCGATTCCCGCTACGCAAGTCCGGCGTGACACATGAGTTGGCGTTAATTGACATGCGCCCCACGATCGAACTGTTGCTTGGCGCATCGTCGTTCAGCGACGCGAGCGTCTCCTTGCGCATCGTGGACGAGTTCCAGTATGAGCACGATGCCGTTCTAGTTAGCCGATTCACAGCCGCGCTTGATTACGATTTCTGCATGGCTTTCGTCTCCGTGCCACCGACGCTGGATAACGAGCCAGAAGCGACCTTTCAAGCCTTGCCGATTGCTCGGCCGGACGCCGGTCCTGTTCCGCTTAGTGTCGTCGGCCCCGTTCATGCCCCATACGGTGCTGAATTGCCCCAATATCTGGACATCAAGGAACCTTGGCTGTTAGTGGCGCGCCACGACGACCGGGTGCGTGTTCAGCCTGTTGCGATTGGCGGCAGACCAAGCGAGTCAGGTGATTTTGTCGGTGAGGATGGCGCAGAGATTCCCCGTTTACGTGAAGCCGTAAGCTTGGGTGATTGGGATTCGCGTAAACGTGCCATCGCCGCGGCAATGGACGCCATGTTGGATACAGAGGATACACACCGCGTTGAAGAAGAGTGGTCGTTTCTGACTGATTCGTTGCTGTGTGCTGAGGACCTACCGGCTACCGAACTCGATCTCCTCAAGGTTCTGGTGGAGAAGCCGAAACTTCTGGTTCGGTGCATGTTCCGGCTCGAAATCACATCTCGACAATTGCTCTGGCGACTCGACGACGAGTTGCCTTTCTGTTGGCTGCTGATCCAGCGTGAGATTTGGTGGACCGAAGCTAGGCAGGCATTCGACCGACTCCGTGACCAGCTTGCCGGCATACCGGATGGCGACCAAATGGCACGCGATTATATAGCTTCCATTCTATCGGAGGGTCGCGACCGGTTTCGGGGGCTGTACACCGTGGCGTGTGACATCGGCTTTCGATTGATGGGGGGCAGAGTCCCCGATCTGATCGTCGAGGAGGCCCGGAAGAAGCGGGATGACAAAACCCAGGAGCAACTCAATCTGAGATATAGCATGGACGACTGGCCGACAGGAGACGGGCGCCGCGAGTGGGTGGATGAGTTGGAGCAGGGCCAATTGCTCGACGAACTCGCCATCTGGCAACACGAAGACGAACCCAGAAAACGCCAACCTATCTTTGATACGCCGGTTGCCGCCGCATGGTGCTGTTTTCACTCCAAACCCACCGACCGCACTACATTCCTCGTCAAACGTACCCGCACGCACGACCCCGAGTGGTTTGATTTAGCGTATGAGGTCGCTTGGTTCCAGTTCGCACTCATGCAGGATAAGTCCAACATATGACCGAAACCGTCAGCATCTCTAACCTCATTCAAGACCTTTCCACTCGCTCAGGCCGAGCCATCCTCTCGCAACTAGGCCTGCGCTCCCCGGTGCTGCGCAAGTATCTGGAGAGTCTGTACGCACGAGAGCCGGGCGAATCTGGTGCCTTGCTGGCTGATCCCGTGCTGGAAGCGGCGTTCGGGTGGCAAGTTGCTGATGTGGACATGCAGGGGTTGGTCCGAAGCGGCTTGCTCCGGCAAGAGTTGGTATCGGCGATGGACAAACCACTAAGAGAGTACCGGGAGTACTCATTTCCTCGCAACCGCAAGCCCTTTCAACATCAGCTCGACTGCTGGAAGCTTCTTCTCGAAGACGTGCCCCGTTCGGTGTTAGTCGCGAGCGGCACAGGTTCCGGAAAGACCGAGTGCTTTCTGGTACCGATTCTTGAGAACTTAGCCCGAGAACGCGAGCTCGTCGGCACCCTGACCGGCGTGAGAGCGCTGTTCCTCTACCCGTTGAACGCCCTCATCAATAGTCAGCGCGACCGCCTGCGGGCTTGGTGCAACGGCTTCGGAAAAGACATCCGCTTCTGCCTCTACAACGGCGAGACACCTGAGAGGGTACCGACCCACGAACAGACGCGGGCGGGAGCAGAGCAGATTTCGAGGCAGATTCTCCGTGGTGCCGCAGCACCGATACTAGTCACTAATTCGACGATGTTAGAATACATGCTGGTGCGTACCGAGGATCGTCCGATACTCGAGCAGTCGCGCGGTAAGCTACGCTGGATCGTGCTCGATGAGGCGCATACCTACATCGGCTCCCAAGCCGCCGAGATGGCATTGCTGCTCCGGCGCGTCCTGCATCGCTTTGACGTTGACTCGGAAATTGTGCGCTTTGTCGCCACATCGGCGACGATTGGCGATGCCGACGCCAAGAACGACTTGCAGCGCTTTCTTGCGGACCTATCCGGTGTATCTGCGGATCGTGTTCATGTCGTGACCGGAGAACGATCCGTGCCGCCGTTGCCGCCATTGAATCCAACCCAGACCACGGAAGATCTTGACGATCTGCACGCTGATCAGTTGTACAACGCCCTTTGTCACGATCCTGCTGCGAGATCAATCCGCACCCGTTTGGAGAAGGAACCCGTTACGCTCAAGGTGCTACAAGAGCAATCTGGTCTCGACCTCAAGACAGTGACCGCACTTCTTGAAAAGGCTTCAACGGCCCGACGCAAGGACGAAGTATTCCTGCCCTTGCGCGTCCACCTCTTTCACCGGGCGCAGCGCGGCCTGTGGGCGTGTGTCAATGCCTCATGCAATGGGCGAGACACAGCTCTTGGCGATGGTTGGACCTTCGGTGCCCTGTTTCCCCAGCGCCACACCCAATGCGAACACTGCGACTACCCTGTCTTCGAATTGGTAGTGTGCGGAGAGTGTGGGCAGGACTATCTGTCTGCCAAGGAGACGTTCTCGGGTGAGACAGGAGAGCAGAAGCTGACGCCTTACATTGAGGAGGCAGATGTCGATGAATTTCAACTCGAAATCGATCCTGATGAAGATGACGAAGGCGAGTCGCCTGCTCCGTCGGTCATTCGCAGGCTGGTCTGTGGGCATGGCTTCGACGAGGAGCAGATTGAAGAGTGGTGTCTGAACCAAGATCAGACTCTCTCTAGGGATAGCGACGGAGTCCCGGTCCGCCTTTCGCTGTCCGAAACCGGCCCAATAACTTGTCCCCGCTGCAGTGTCAAAGATAATCGACGCCGATCATTCCGGGAGTTGCGCATCGGCGCACCCTTTGCGCTATCGACCATCGTCCCTACAGCCTTAGAGCACACGCCGCCGATGCGTTCTGGGGCTGGTCTTCCGAGCCAAGGTAGGAGGCTCCTAGGCTTCAGCGACTCGCGACAGGGCTCCGCGCGCCTAGCGGTGAGGCTTCAACAGGAGGCGGAGCGGAACAGAGTGCGCAGCGTCCTCTATCATGCGCTGGCCGCTGAAAGGAAGAGCGGGGACACCAGTGAGCTTGAAAAACAGATAGCCGAACTACGACGAGCTGACAGTGCGGTGCTGCGTCCAATTCTGGAACAGAGAGAAGCTGATTTGGCGAGAATTCGTGCGACAAGTGGATTGGGAACGCTACCGTGGAACGACGCGATCTCTCGTCTAATGAACGACGCCAGCTTGCGCCGGATGCACAGGTACTTTCGGGAAACAACGTACATTGATGGTACCCTAGAAGAGTTTGCCAGCTTCTGCCTGTACCGGGAATTCTTTCGGCGACCGAAGCGCATGAACTCCGCTGAGACGATGGGCCTGATCTCCCTGCGTTACCCCGTTATAGAGGGCAAGACACCACCGCCCAGTTGGCCATTCCAAGCTGAGGATTGGTCCGTATTTCTGAAAATGGTTCTCGATTTCTTCATGCGCGATGTCAGCGCTGTTGATGTGGAGGATGGATATCTGCATTGGATGGGGATACCGGTTCGGAAACGGTACGTTCAAGGCCCGGGCTTCGATAGCGTGTTGACACGGTGGCAACGACTCTGGCCGTCGCTGCGTACAGGAGTTAGACCGTCCCGAATCCCCCGTCTCCTTCAACAAGCCGCTGGCCTAGACGACTCTCCGTCGAGCAAAGACAGGATCAACGAAGTGATCGAACATGCTTGGACGGCATTGCGCCCACACTTTCAACAGGTCGGGGATGGTTATCTGCTCAAGCTCCGCGACATCGCGGTATTGAGTGAGCCCTCGTCCGGCGAGCTTTGTCCTTATACCGCACGAGTGCTGGACGCAACATTAAACGGGCTGTCGCCTTACCTGCCGGAGCGCGGAGAACCGGAGAAGTGTCGTCGGTTTGAGCCGCCCCGCGTACCCAAGCCGTATTGGCGCGACTCGTCCGGCCGCGAGGCCGACCGTGAGGAAATCGCCGAGTGGCTGGAAACCGACCCTCGGGTGCAGCAAGTGCGCGAGCTCGGTGTCTGGTCCAACCTCAACGACCGAATCGTCGCCAATACGCAGTACTTCGAGGCTGCCGAACACTCGGCTCAACTCGACGGAGACCGTTTGCGCGGACTCGAACAGCGCTTCAAGGAGGGAGACCTGAATGTGCTCAGTTGCTCGACCACCATGGAAATGGGCGTTGACATAGGCGGGCTCTCGGCAGTGATCATGAACAACGCGCCACCCAGCTCCACTAACTACCTGCAGCGTGCCGGCCGGGCAGGGCGCCGGGGGGAGGGCGTATCGTTCGCGGTCACGCTCTGCCCAAGTTCCCCACACGGCGAACAGGTGTTCGACAATCCGCTATGGCCCTTTACGTCAAAGATGGGCATTCCCCGCGTTGCCCTCGACAGTGAACGCTTGGTGCAGAGGCACGTCAATTCGTTGTGCCTCGGTGCATTCTTAGAAGGCCGCGATGTCCGTCGACTCAAGACGGGCTGGTTTTTCCAGCTCGATGAGGCGTCGGGATCAATCCCCGGCCGACAATTCGTCGAGTGGTGCCGCGCCGAGGCAGAGACCGATGTACTCCTCGTGCAGGGTTTGAGACGACTGGTTCGGGGCAGTGCGTTGGCGACTGCCGAGCCGACACAATTGTTGAACGCCAGCGCAGCCGCCTTGGACCAATCATTGACTGCGTGGCGGCGCGAAGTTGAGGCCCTGCATGAGGACGCAGCCCAGTTTGAGGATGGGTCGGGGCAATCACCCGCTCCGGCGGTCCTCGCAATAGAGCATCAACTCCGGCGATTGGAAGGAGAATACCTGCTGCGGGAACTCGCGAATCGGCAATTCCTGCCGGGCTATGGATTCCCAATCGGCATCGTCAGTTTCGTACCTATCACGATAGAGGAGTTGAAACGAAGGCAGTCAAACCGCGAGGATCGGGAAGAAGCATTCGGCAAGCGGCTGGGCTATCCCTCTCGGCAGATGGAGATGGCGATCCGAGAGTACGCGCCCGGTGCGGAAGTCGTCATGGACGGTCGCGTGTACGAGTCCGGCGGCGTGACGCTCAATTGGCATATCCCGCCAGGCGTGGAGAGCGTCAACGAGGTACAGTCACTCCGCCACGTCTGGCGCTGCCGCGAATGCGGAACCACTGGCGATAACCATTCACCGCCTGAGCGGTGTCCGCAGTGCGACGGCGCGGTGACGCCGAGGAAGTACCTTGAGCCAGCCGGATTCGCGGTCGATATCCGCCATTCGCCGCACAACAATGTCGTCACTCCGACCTACATCCCAGTGGAGCCGCCTTGGATCAGTTGTCCGACTCCTGAGTGGACTCCGTTGGCCGATCCGAGCATCGGGCGCTTCCGGTACACTGACTCCGGGCACTTGTTTCATGGCAGTGGAGGCGTAGGCCGCCATGGGTACGCCGTCTGCTTGCGTTGCGGTCGCTCCGCGTCTGAAGTTGGCCCGCCTTCGAAAACCGTGCTGCCCGAAGCGTTCCAGAATGGGCACTCGCGTTTGCGTGGCGGTAAGGACACGGACGGCAGCAGCCAATGCGATGGCACCGGATTTGCTATCCAGCGTGGACTTTGGTTGGGCGGCAGTCGCATCACCGATGTCTTCGAGTTGCAGCTTACCGGACTTAACGAGGATGCGACGGCCTTATCGCTTGGCATTGCCTTGCGACGTGCCTTTTGCCGCCGTCTTGGGATTGAGGAGGAAGAAGTCGGGGTCACGGTACGCCAGAGCAAGTCTGCCGACGACACTATTCAGCAATCCATCTTCCTCTACGACGCAGGCACGGGTGGTAATGGCTATGTAGCAGCGTTGCGTGACCACGTCGCCTCAGCGTTACAGGAGTCGATCGCCGTTCTCAACTGCGTAAAGAAATGCGACGCTGCCTGCCATGGCTGCCTGCTCACTTTCGACACCCAGTACGACTCGGTCAAACTCGATCGGCACAAAGCCCGCGAATTTCTGACCGCTGAGCGCCTTGATGGTCTTGACCTTAAGGAACACGATCGCTTGCTCGGACCTAACTCTCGTGTGCTGACGCGCCCATTGTTTCGTCATCTTCCCGAGGTCGCAGGCGAACCCGATGTAGAAGAAATTCGACTATGGATGGGTGGTGCGCCGGATTCTTGGGATGTAGAGGACTTCCTTCTCTATCGAGATGTCCTGCGATGGGGAGACGACGGTCGTCAAGTTTGTCTCATTATCGCCCCAACCACTTGGAACGGACTCAGTGAGGGGAACCGCCACTCGCTGGCTGCACTAGTCACGGCAGGGAGGGGCCGCATTGAAGTGCATCTCACACCAGCACCAACGACCGATTTAGCTATCGGACAAGTAGTTGCTGCTGTGGGAGGAATCTGCAGACATGTCGCATGGGCAATATCCAATGAAAGTGGGGTGTCGATGAACGAAACATGGGGGCAGCCAGTGGAGGGTGTGCGAACTATCTTCGCACGGATCGCTGGTCCATTGCCGTCGCTTCAAACCGATGCGGTTTCCATCGACCAACTACGCCCGCGGCCTGAGCCTGATAGTACCGTGGAGATTTTGCCTATCCAGAAGGAACTTAACGGACGAATCGAAGGCTTTGGATCTCGATTCTGGACCCATATTCATAATCATTGCAGTCCGCTGAAGGAGCAATTCGATAAGGGTTTGTTGACTAGTGTGAGCTATTGCGACCGATATCTGGCCACGCCTTGGGGCGCACTGCTATTGCGCGAGGTGCTACTTCGCTTGGTACGAGAAGGGTGGGCGGACTATAGGACGGCATTGAGACTATTCACTAGGGAATTGCGACGTGATCTACGTCTGAGTCGTGACGGACAGTCGATCAGCGACCAATGGCAAGATGATGCCGCCCGCCAGTTGTTCTTTGAGCAGGCAATTGACATGGGCCGAGGCCGGTTGAGTTGGAATGGGCCGTTCAAGTTCGAGACTGGTGATGCGCCTCACTTCCGCGAGCTTCGTCTCGAATGGGGAACGGGCGACACCTGGACACTGAAATTGGATCAAGGATTGGGATACTGGAGGTGTCGCCCGTATGCAGACTTTCCTTTCGAACGGCAGCCGCACGAGCAAGTGCATTCCCTGAACAAAATCGTCAAGACTCGAAAGGTCGTAACTCAAGGCAACCACCCGACATATGTTTACATCGCTAGGGAGCCATCGTCCTAACCTGATCGCCGTCGAGTTCAGCAAGGACACCCGCAATATAGCGGCGTTTGACGTGGAACGAGTCTGACAATTGAGCGAGCAACAAAAACCCACCCCGATCATGGATTATTTGGAGTAGTCGGCGATCATAAAAAACCTAAGCTCAAACCGCAGAGAGGATTATCATGGGCTTTGAACAAGCAGTAGCCAAAGTGCTGGACCACGAAGGCGGCTTTGTAGATGACCCCGCCGACCGGGGCGGCATGACCTTTATGGGCATTTCGCGCCGGTGGTTCCCCGACGAACCCCTTTGGGAGAAGATCGACTCCCTGCTAAGCGAAGGTCGCAATCCCAATGAGGCGATGGACGATCTACGCCCCGACGTGAAGGACTTTTACCGACGCGAGTTTTGGGACAAGCACGGTTGCGAAACCTTGCCCGAAAGTATCAAGGAGCGCCACTTTGATTTTACCATCAATGCCGGCGCGGGATCATCCACCAAGATCATCCAGATCCTTGGGAATGTCTTTTGCCAAGAGGAACTTGGGGGCGTCATCGACGAGGATGGCCTTACCGGCCCCGCCACCCGGCGAGCCATCGAGGCACTGGGCAATCTCGACGAGGACATGCAAGAAGTTCTGCCGATTGCGTACCGCTCCCTGCAGGGCGTCCACTTCCTCGACATCTACAAGGATGATCGCAGTCAAGTCCGATTCATTCGCGGCTGGCTACTCAATCGAGCCAGCTAGCACCCACCCTGCTGTGGGCCTCGCAAAACGCAAAGTTGTTCCCGTAATCTCTTGCAAGACAAGGAGAACTATGGCATACTTTTTGGACTAGGACCCGATCTGTAGAGCAAGGAGTCCATGACTAAACGCAAACTACCCATCGGCATTCAGACTTTCCGCACAATTCGGGAAGAGTCCTACTACTACGTCGATAAAACCGCCTATATCCGGCGGTTGCTCGACGAGGGTACGCACTATTTCCTGTCGCGCCCCCGGCGCTTCGGCAAGAGCCTGTTCTTGGACACGTGCAAGGAATTGTTCGAGGGTAACGAGCCGCTGTTTGCGGGGCTGTACATCCACGACCGTTGGGATTGGTCGGTGCGCCATCCCGTCCTGCGCCTCGACTTCAGCAGCGGCACCTACCAAGGGCCGGACGACTTGCGGGAGGAAATGGCGGCACAACTGAACGCCTTGGAGGAGGAAGCGGAGATCATCCCCCGCGCTGACGACACCGCTCCAGCCCGCTTCCGCCGCTTGATGAAGGTGCTGCACGAGCGTACCGGTCAGCGCGTTGCGGTGCTGATCGATGAGTACGACAAGCCGATCCTCGATGCCTTGGAGGTGTCGGAGGTCGCCCGCGCCAACCGCGACTTTCTGTTCGGCCTCTACGCGACGATCAAGGACAGCGATGCCCACATCTGGTTCAGCCTTCTTACCGGGGTCCACAAGTTCACCATGGCCGGGCCGTTCTCCGGCCTCAACAACCTCATCGACATCACCCTGGATTCCCGCTATTCGGCCATCTGCGGCTACACCGACGCCGATTTGGACTCAGTGTTCGCCCCGGAACTGCCCGGCCTCGACCGGGACCAGATACGCGCTTGGTACAACGGCTACGGTTGGCTAGGCGACGAGAAGGTGTACAACCCGTTCGACATCCTCCTGCTGTTCGAGCGTCGTGAATTCGGTGCCTATTGGTTCGAGACCGGCACGTCGACGTTCCTAGTCGAAACCCTGTTCAAGCGACAGGTAAGCTCCCTAGAGCTGGGAAATATGCTGTGCAGCAGCGAACTGCTTTCCACTTTCAACGTGGACGACATGGCCACCGAGGCGCTGCTGTTCCAGACCGGCTACCTGACGATAACGAAAAAAAAGAACCTCGGTGGCATGAGGCTCCATCGCCTGGGCTATCCCAATCGGGAGGTGCGCCAGAGCCTCAACGAGAGTCTACTGCGCTACTTGGTGCAGGACTCGACGCAGCAGATGGCCAATAGTGTCCGACTGTATCGACTGCTGCTCGCCAACGACTTCGCCGGGCTCAAAATCCTGTTCCATGCCTTCTTCGCCAGCATCCCCTACGAGTGGTACACCAGCAACGACATAGCCAATTACGAGGGCTACTACGCCAGCGTCTTCTACTCCTATTTCGCGGCACTGGGGCTGGACATCACGGTGGAGGACAGCAGCAGCCACGGCCGCTTGGACATGGCGGTCCTGTTCGATGGGAACGTGTACCTCTTCGAGTTCAAGGTGGTCGAGATGACGCCGGAAGGCGCGGCTATGGCGCAGTTGAAAGCGAAGCGCTACGCAGATAAGTATCGCGGCCTAGGCCAGCCGATTTACCTCGTCGCCGTCGAGTTCAGCAAGGACGCCCGCAATATAGCAGCATTTGAGGCCGAACGCGTCTGACAGGCACTTCAGACCACAGTGCTGATCGAAAGATAGGAGATAGGAGAAAAACACCCGTGAAAGCCTGGCGTTTCTATGCCTTCGGCGACATGCGGCTCGACGACATTGAGCTAGCGGCCTGCCCACCCGACCACGTGCTAGTCGAGCCGCTGGTAGTACAACCCAGCGCGACCGAAGCCCAACTCGCCTTTGGGATTCCAACCTTGGCGTACGACCACGTCAAGAGCCGACTAGAAACAGACGCGCCGCTCCAACTCTTCGGCCACGAATTTTGCGCCCGGATCGTAGAAGTCGGCTCAGCCGTCACCGGCTATGCCCCCGGCGACCGCGTAGCGGCCCGCGCCAAGCTCCCCTGCGGCGACTGCTCCCTATGCCACTCCCAGCGCAGCGACGACTGCCGGCGCGGGCCGATCATCGGCTTCCAACTGCCCGGCTGCTTTGCCGAGCGCGCCCTGCTCCCGGCCATCGCGTTGGTCAAAGTCGATGACCGCATCTCCGACAGCGAGGCCGCTACCCTGCAATCGCTGAGCGACAGCATCGCCGGAGTCGAGACCGCGCAGATCCGGCCGGGTGATTCCGTCGCCGTCTTTGGCCAAGGCAGCATGGGCATCGAGAGTATGCAGGCCGCGCGCGCCTGCGGAGCGGGCCAGCTCATCACCGTGGATGTGCGGCCCGAAGCGTGCGAGATCTCGCTCGCGCTAGGGGCCGATCACGCCATCAACGCCAGCGAGGACGATCCAGTCGAGGCCATCCGCGACCTGACCGGCGGCGAGGGCGCCGACGTGGTATTCGAGTGCGCTGGCGGCAGCGTCAAGCTGGGACTAGCCGGCGACCGGGCACTCAAACAGGCCATGCACGCGGTGCGCTCCGGCGGCAAGTTAGTGGGCATCTCCTGGTTTGGGACACCCCTAGAGCTAGATGTGGACCTGATGCGGGAGCGCAGCCTGCGCTACCTCTTCCCAGACATTAGTTCGCAGGCCCATCTAGAGTACACAGTGCGGCTAGTCGCCTCGGGACGCATCAGCATGAAACCCACCATCCGGCACGTATTAGAAGGGATTGATAAGGTGCCGGAGGCATTTGAAATCACGGCGCACAAAGCCCAGTACCAAGCCATCAATCCCGCCCAAGTCGTGATCGCCACCTAGAGCGGATCGTCTCGTGATCCTATTCTGCGTCCATCTGCGTCCATCTGCGGATTATCTTTAGATCGCTATATCTGGATAGTTCAACGGCATCCCCGTCTTGCCCAAATCGTAGTGCGCGATGTGCCAACGCCCCAAGTTGGCGCTGAGAAAGAGCGACCGATCCGGGCCGCAGAAGGCGATATTGGTCGGGGCCGCCATGGCAGTGCCCTCGTAATCGTCGGCCAAAACGTCGAGTTGGCCGACGGCATACTGATAGATGCGGTCCGGGCGATAGCAAGAGCAGTACAGAGTGCCTTCGTCGTCGAAAGCAAGACCATCGGGAACGGTCTGCGGGAGTTCAAACACGGTCTCGGCAGCACCGGCGCGGCCGTCGGCCTCGATCTTGATACGAGCCACGCGAGGGTTGATGCTCATGGCCACGTAAAGGTGCTCGCCCGTCGCATCCAGCGCCGTTCCATTGGGAAAATCTGCCAAGGAGCGGCTCCACACCTCGCCCTGTCCTCCCGGGGCAATTTTACAAATCCAACCGTCATTTTTGTGCCAGCCCCCAGAATTGGACACATACAGGTTGCCAGCCGCGTCAAAGACCGGGTAGTTAGCCACAGTCAGCGGCACCTCGCCCGCGCGGTCGCAATACGTGCTGACCGCGCCATCCGGCTCGACGCGCTTGACGTCGCCATTGCAGACGTACAGGCGGTGCTGGGCATCCTGACAGATGCCGCCGACAAAACCATCAACTCGGGCGAACTCCTCGAACTCGCGCCGGGCCAAGTCGATGCGGTAGATCTGACCCGCTTCGCCGCCGGCATAGGCATAGCCATCGCAGCCCCAAGCAATGCACTCGGGGTGGTCGAGGCCACTGCCAAAGTCGCCGATAATCGCTGAAATTTGGGTGTGGGTATCGAGAAGAGCCATAACGTTCCTTTCGCAATAGGGATGTAGAGTCGGCCTCGACGGTACTTCAAAGTCGCCGCGCCAACAAGCCCCTTATTGACAGCCGCCTATGGGTGCGCTATGGTCTGCTCTCCCAACATCCACCCCGCGAGGCCCCGTGCAATTTTCACGACTAACGCCAGAACAACGCGAATTCTTCGACGCCAACGGCTATCTCATCATCCCCAATGCGCTCGATCAGGAGACCATTGCGCAAGTCGCCACCGCCGCCGACCGCCTGATGGACGACTTCGCCTACGAAGGCTATTACCAGCACCGCCGCGACGGTATCGTCCAAGACCCAACTCTCGCCAAGCTAGCTACCTCCTCAGCGCTCGTTCCACTCGTCATCCAACTTCTCGGCACTCATATCCACATCACCAACACGGCCCTGATCTACAAACATCCCCAGTCCGTCGATGACCTCGGCGACTGCACTTGGCACCGCGATGTCGGCGTCCACCTCGACTTGGGCCACGTCCATCTCCCACGCGTCGGCCTCAAGGTCGGCTACTGCCTCACCGACATGGACGGGCCTCACACCGGAGCCACGCTCTTCGCGCCCGGCAGCAATCGCCTCGCCGAACCCCTCGTCATTCCCAAAGACCAGATCCACCCCGCAGAATACCTCGAACCCCGCCTCAAAGCCGGCGACGCCTTCTTCTTTGAAAGCCGCATCTACCACGGCGCGGCCATCAACAGCCAAGACCACATCGCCAAGGTAGCGATGTTCGGCTATCACTATAGCTGGATCCGCCCCGATTACTATCTGCGCTACTACGCCGGCGAGGTCCAGCCGAGCGCGGCCGTGGTCGCCAATCTCAACGACGTCGGCCGCCAACTCCTAGGGGCCACCGCCGACGCCCAAGGACGCGAAGACCCCAACGGCATCCACTGGTCCATCGCCGAATGGGCCGCCGAGCACGGCTTGTCTTTGGCAAGAGCACCGCAGCGAATCGACGCGGTGTGAGGTTAGGATTGGGACGCTATGCGAGAGGAAAAATCTTCGCGTCGATAAAATAGGACCTAAGTACGCGATAGTAGAAGCGGTATGAGATGCTTCGCTTCGCTCAGCATGACAAGTGTGGCTGCTCTGCTTCCTAGCGTCATGCTGAGCGGAGCGAAGCGGAGTCGAAGCATCTCATACCTAGATGCCCATCGTAACGTCCAGTGGATTACTGTCGTATATTTAAGGAATAGAATTAACGTCCGCTCTCGTCCTCTGTAAAATCTAGGTTAGCCACCCTAACGCCCCGCTGGTATTCATACGCCTCATCTACCGGCGCAATGACCCAGGCATTTTCCGGCTGCAAATCGCCGACCAACTCAAAGAATCCCCGCGACGGCTTAGGGGCTTTTGAGAACTTGCATTCAAAGACCACCGTCCGGCCCCCTCGTTCCATTACTATATCTATCTCCGCTCCGTTGCCCGTGCGGATAAACGACGGTCGCCAGCGAGGCCACGCAGCAATCAGATGCTCCAGCACCAAACCCTCCCATGAAGCGCCGACTATCGGGTGTCCGAGCAATTGGTCGTATCGTTCGATTTCGAGCAACGCATGCAAGATGCCGCTGTCTCTTACATACACTTTGTGCGAACTGACCAAGCGCTTCTTCAGATTCGCTTCGCAGGGAGGCAATAGGCGAATCATATACGTTTGCTCGAGAATGGCTAGGTACTTCTTTAGAGTCGGCACTGATACATCAACCGCGCCGGCCAGCTTGCTATAGTTGATCGTCTGGCCGTGGTAATGCGCCAGCATCTGCCATAGCCGTCGCACTACGGATACCGGCAGACTCAGGCCGAGCGCGGGAATATCTCGCTCCAAAAAGGTCTGAATAAAATCCTGCCGCCAAGCAAAGCTGTCCTCGGCATCCCCGGCGAGCAGGCTATCGGGAAACCCTCCGCGCACCCACAGCGTTTGCCAATCGGCGACATGCCTTGTTTCCGACCGCAAAAATGGCGTCAATTGCAGATAGGCGATGCGGCCGGCCAGCGATTCGCTCGACTGCTGGATCAACTCCCGCGACGCCGATCCGAGGATCAAAAAGCGCCCCGGACGCCGGTCGCGATCAATTTCGGAGCGCAACACGGCAAAGAATTCCGGCAGGCGCTGAATCTCATCCAGACACACCAACTCCTCGCGATGTTGTTCGAGAAAGAGTTCGGGTTCGGCGAGTCTGTTGAGATCAATGCGGTTCTGTAGATCCAGATAGGCCACTGACTGTCCTTTTAAAAATTCGCGGGCCAGTGTTGATTTACCGCATTGACGAGGACCAAGGATGGCAACGGCGGGGGAACGTCCCAAGGCTCGTTTTAACTCAGATTCTGCCTTTCTCGGCAAATATCCATGCAATTTGCTAACTTCCTTTATCATTTTACATGGATAATAGCCAAATTGAGACGAATTTTCAAATAGAGCCGTTGCAAATTCTCCTTGTCGCTGCCGTCTCTTATATTTGGCCGCATCTTTTTTGATTGGAAACCACGCGAAAGTGCTCACCTCTTGTTGATAGTCGATGCGCACAATGGCGGCAACCGGTTCGGCTGTCTGTGACTCCACCTCTATCCCACCGCACCAAACTCGGCTACGGGGCCGCCGATTGGGGCTTGGCGGCCGTGGAGTCGATGGTGCAGATCTATCTGTTCAAGTTCTACAATGTCGTCGTCGGTCTGCCCGCGCTCTACACCGGCCTAGCGCTGGCCTTGGCCATTGTCTGGGACGCCATCACCGACCCTCTCATGGGCGGCATTTCCGACCGCTCCCGCTGGTCCGGCGGGCGCCGACGGCCCTATTTGCTGCCCGGGGCCGGGCTGTTGGCCGTTTCCTTTATCTGGATTTTCAACCCGCCGACCCTCGACGGCCACGCCGCCCGCTTCGCCTTTTTGCTGGTCTCGTTCATCCTGCTCAACACCGCTATGACCGTGGTCGGCATACCGCATTCGGCGCTGGGCAGCGAATTGAGCTTTGACCGCGACCAGCGCACCCAACTTTTCGCCTACAAGCGGCTTTTCGGCACCGTGGGCGCACTAGTCGGCTTGTGGCTGCCCGGACTCATCTTGGCCCAAATGGACGGCCACACCGACCCGACCGGTGCTCAAGCGCGCGGCGTGGCCAGTTGGTGGTTGGCCGCTCCCATCGTGCTAGGTGCCTATATCACGGTCCGGGCCACCCGCGGCCTCGACCGACCCGCCGACCATGCCCAATCCAAAAAGCCGCTCCAGCTCTGGCGTCTGTTCGCCGACCAGCGAAGCACTTGGGCCAATCCCTTTTTCCGCGTCCTGTTGCTGGCCTTTCTAGTCGCCACAATCGGCCGCACACTCAACGCCTCCACCGCGCTCTACTACTACGAATATCGCTTGCAACTAACCGAGCAAGAGACCATCGGCTGGATCTTATTGCCCTTTTTCTTCAGCTTCCTCGCCTCTTTGCCGGGCTGGATCTGGGCCGCCCGCCGCTGGGGCAAGAAAACGGCCGGGGTCATCGGCGTCTGTGGCTTGGGCATCTCCACCGCCGTGGCTTATCCGCTCTTTCCCATTGGTGAATTGGCCGCGCCCCTCCTCTACGCGCTGGTGGGCGGGGGCTTGGCCGGGGCCGTCGTCTTGCTCGACGCCTTGGTCGCCGATACCATCGACTACGACAAGCTCAAGACGGGCCTCGACCGCGAGGGACTCTACTTTGGCGTCTGGCGCATGGGCACCAAGCTGGCCCGCGCATTGGGGCTGGGACTCAACGGCGTCTCGCTGTGGCTGATCGGTTTCTCCGCCGCGTCAGCCACACAGGCCCCCGAGACGGGTTGGCACTTGGCTTTGCTCTTTGGGCCGGTGGTGGGTATCCTGTTCATCGGGGCCGGACTCATCCTGTGGCGCTTGCCTTTGACCGACCAGCGGCACCAGCGCATTCAGCGCCTATTGCGGCGGAGGCGTCAAAGACGGCACATTTTCATGTAGGGGCGGTTTGCAAACCGCCCCTACTCGCCAGAAAGTACCGCCATGAAAACCCGACCCTTCATTCCGCACTGCATCCTAGTCACCCTCATCACCATCACAATCTCCATGACCCACACCCAAGCCGATTCCGACCGCATCCAGCCCTACGCCGACAATCCGCGCTACTGGCAGTACAACGGCCAGCCCGTGCTCCTCCTAGGCGGCACGATCAAAGACTGCCTCTTCCAAATACCCGATCTCGAAGCGCATCTCGACCTGCTGCAATCGGTCGGCGGCAACTACGTGCGCAATACCATGAGCGACCGCCGCGTCTATGGCTATGAGGTCCCAGCCTTCCACCAAGCTGCCGACGGCCAGTACGACCTCAACCGCTGGAACCCGACGTATTGGCAGCGCTTTGCCGATCTTTTGCGCTGGACCGCCGAGCGCGACATCATCGTCCAAATAGAAATGTGGGACCGCTTTGACCACAGCCAAGAACATTGGGAAAAGAGCCCCCTCAATCCAGCCAACAACATCAACTATACCGTCGAGGAATCCGGCCTTGAAACGGACTATCCCGCCCACCCCGGCGGCAACTGGCAGCCTTTCTTCTACACCGTCCCCACCTTGCGCAACAACCAAGTCGTGCTGCCCTATCAACAAGCCTTTGTCGATCAAGTCCTCAAGCACTCCCTCGCCTACGACCACGTGCTCTACTGCATGGACAACGAAACCAGCGGCGACCCGAAGTGGGGCACCTATTGGAACTACTACATCAAGGAGCGGGCGCAGCAGGCGGGCAAGACCGTTGAAACCACTGAAATGTGGGACGAGTGGGACGTGCGGGGGGAAACCCATCGCGCCACCTTCGACCACCCAGAGCAGTACTCTTTCATCGACATCTCGCAGAATAGCTGGCAGCGCGAGCAGACCAATTGGGATCGCGCCCAGTGGGTGTGGCAGTACATTGCCGCGCAACCCCGGCCGATCAATTCGACCAAGATCTACGGTGCCGAGACGCATAAAAACCAAAGCCGAGGCATTGACGACCGCCACGCCACCCAATGCTTTTGGCGCAACCTCATCGGCGGCTTCGCCTCCAGTCGCTTTCACCGACCGGATTCCGGCATCGGGCTAAGCCCCCAAGCCCAAGCCCACATTCGCAGCGGTCGCACGCTGTCCGAGGTCTTCGACTTTTTCAACGCCGAGCCGAATTCCGACAGCGCCCTGCTGCGCGACCGCGCCGCCAACGAGGCCTACCTCAGCCGCGTCCCCGGCCGCCAGTACGCGCTCTACTTTACCGATGGCGGCGCGGTAGGTCTTGATCTGACTGGGGCAGAAGGTACCTTCCAAGTCCAATGGCTCGACATTGCCGCCAGCACTTGGACCGCTGCGGCCGACTTGGACGGCGGCAGCGTAGCACAACTAGCCCCGCCCCGAGACGGCCCTTGGGTCGCCTTGCTGACGCGGCGCTAGCAGGAGAACAACAATGAACCATAGCGACCGCGTCTTCTTCGGCCAGACCGACTTGCAGGTATCGCGCTTGTGCCAAGGCACCGCCTTCCGCCACCTGCCCCGCGCCGACAGCCCCCAATCCCTAGCCGTGCTCCACCACTGCTTGGACCAAGGCGTCAACTTCTTCGACACAGCGCAGGCCTACGGTTGGGGTGGAGCCGAGGAGGTGCTGGGGCGGGCCATCGCGGGTCGCCGCGACGAGGTCGTCATCTGCACCAAGGTTCCCGGCTCGCTGGCCCCCACAAGCGACGGCGATCCCGGCGAGCGCGTCCGCTACACCCGCGATCATCTCACCGACCGCCTCGAAGAAAGTCTCCACCGCCTCCGCACCGACCGCGTCGATCTCTACCTTTTGCACCACCGCGACGAGGGTACGCCGCCGGAGGCCATCGCCGAGGTCATGGAAGATCTGGTGCAGGTCGGCAAAACTCGCTACTGGGGCGTCTCCAACCACTCCGCCGCCGAAGTCGCAGCCTTTCTCGACCTAGCTCCCATCGCGGGCGTCGAGGACTACTACAACATCGCCGGCAGCCATTGCGACGAAGCGGGACGCTCGCGAGTAGAAATCTATGAGGAAGAAATGCTGCCCCTGCTGCGGCGCACCGGGCTAGGTTGCCTAGCCTTCAGCCCAATGGACACCGGCCTACTAGCTCGCCCCAACGACCCCGCCCTCGCCGCTTTAGTCGCCGCCATCGACCAAGTCGCCGCCGATTTGGGCACCTCCCGCGCCGCCGTCTGCGTCGCTTGGGTCCTGCATCAGGGCATTACCTGTGTACTCGCTGGTGCCGAAAGCCCCGCGCACGTCGATGCCAATCTCCAAGGCACCTGTCTCCAACTTCCCCTCGCCGCCCTCGCCGCCCTCGACCAAGCGCGCCGGACCTATCGCGCCAGCCAACAGGAGCAACGCCCGTGAACATCGTCGATGCCCATATCCACGTCTGGACCTCCGACTTTGACCGGTATCCACTGGCCCCCGGCTTTACGCCCGCCGACCTGTGGCTGCCCTCTTTTACGCCCGCCGATCACTTTGCCTATAGCCGCAAGGTCGGCAAAGTCCGCCTCAACCTAGTGCAAATGACTTGGTACGGCCTCGACCATAGCTACATCCTCGATCTGATCGCCTCTGATCCTGAGACCTACGCGGGCACCGGCATCGTCCCCGGAGTCTCCGACGTATCGCTGGCCGATCCGGGCAAGACCATGCTCGCCTTGGCCGAGGGAGGCATCCGCGCTTTCCGCGTGCGCGGCGGCAGTACCGGTCGCCCGACCGCGTTTGGCCGTTCGGACCGCTGGCTCGACTATCCGGGCTACGAATCGATGTTCCGCACCGGGGCCGAGCACAACCTAGCCCTTAGCTTCCTCATGGGGCTCGCAGACCTGCCCGGCCTAATCCGCCTCTGCCGCCGCTTCCCAGAAACCCCCGTGATTCTCGACCACGTCTGCGGAGTGCGCATCCGCGACGGCGTCTGGCCCGAAGGCGATATCCACACCCTCTGCAACATGGCCCGCTACCCGCGCGTCATGGTCAAGCTCGGCCCGTTCCAAGCCCTCGGCAACGGCGAGGCCCCTTACCTCGACCTCCTGCCCCTCATCGAGCGCATCGTCGATGCCTTTGGCCCCGAACGCATTATGTGGGAAAGCGACAGCGGCGGTCCCGTTCGCATGAAAAATCCCGCCCATGACTTTGCCGCCGCAATCGCCCTAATCCGCGACCACGCCGATTTCCTCAGCCAAAGCGACAAGGAGCAGATCCTCGTCAAAACAGCCGAGAATTTCTTCTTCCATCGCTAGGAACCTTCACCAAAACATAGGACCGCCATGGAACTCACCGACGCCCATCTCGACGAATTAGACCAACGAGGCTTTATCATCCTGCCCGGCTTCCGCCACGGCGAGGACCTAAAAGAAATGCAGCAAGCCCAGCGCCGCGTCCTGCCATCGTGGGATGAAGTAAAGGACGACCCGCCCCCCGGCCGCGCCATCCTCACCGAATTCCCGCCCCCCGAAATGGCGCTGCTGCGCGGCATCGTCCACCATCATGCCTGGGCCTTCGCCAGAAAGTGGTTTGGCAGCGAGCATATCCACTTTCGCGCCGGCTGCATGATCGCCCGCTACCCAGGTTTTAAAGGCGGCGGCACCGGCTCGGACGCCTCCGCGCTGCATCTCGACAATGGCAACAACTCGCTGCTGCCGCCCTCCGACTCAGCCCGCGCCTTCGGCCAGCTCGTTTTCTGGCACCACCTCGAAGCAGTCGGTGAAGACCAAGCACCGCTGCGATTGATCCCCAAAGAACATGGCCGCGATATGAGCAAAGCCGAGCCGCTCGTCTGCGAAGCCGGCACCCTCTGCGTCTTCACCAATTACACCATGCACTCCGCCAGCGACTATCTGCGCGCCGACGGCCAGCGCTACACCTGGGGTTTTGGCCTCGGCCGCACCGACCACTACTGGGAGGGTTTCCGCCATTACACCGACAAGGGCAGAAACCCGATCTTCAGCGAATTCATCGGCACCCTCACCGCCGCCGAAAGGGAAGTATTCCGCTTCCCGCCGGCCGGCCACGCTTATTACACACCGCAAACCCTCGCCGCCCTCGAAGAACAGTACCCCGGCTGGAACGCCCGCAATGAGTACTAACTCAATGAAGGGGCAACCTTGATGCACCTCCCCCCTTTCCGTACACTCCCCCGCAACTAGCCCACCCCACCTTCCCAAAGGAGTCTCCATCGTGAAAATCGGCCTCTACGCCTCCATGTTCGGCAAAGACGATCCGCCTACCCTGCAAAGCATCGAAAGCTACATCGACCACGCCTACGACCTCCGCCTCGACTTAATCGACTTCCGCCGCGACCGCGGCTTTAGCTCCGAAGACGCCTCCTACCTCATCAAGACCAAACTCGCCTGCATCGAAAAGGGCCTTGCCATTGGCTATTTAGCTTCCGGTGGGCACTTCGTCGGCAGCGACGAGGACCTGCGCGACAAGGTCGCCACTGCCAAAGCCGACATGGACATCGCGCTGATTTTGGGCGCGCCCATGATCCGCCTGTTTTGCGGCCAGCCCCTCACCGACCCAGAGGAGCGCGCCCGCGAAATCCGCTGCTTTCAAGAAGTCGCCGACTACGGCCTCGAAATAGGCATCGCCATGGGCCTGCAAAACCACCCCTCCACCGGCGACGACGTCATACGCATCATCGAGGAAACCGACCGGCCCAACTTTAGCTTCCTGCTCGACACCGGCCAGTGGTGCGGCTCGCCAGCCCGCAACCGGGGCATTCCCGACCCAGACCACGACATCTACGCCTACATGCAGCAGACCGCCCATCTGGCTACCCACGTCCGCGCCAAGTTCTACAAGATCGACAGCGGCAAGGAGGAGTGGATCGACTACGAGCGCATCGTCCCCATCCTCGCCGAGGCCGGATACAATGGGCCGCTCTCCGTCGTCTTTGAAGGCAAGGACATCAACGATTGCGGTGACAAAGAGGTCATGCGCTTGGCGGCCGCACAACTGCGGGATTTGGCCGCTCGACTCTAACCAACGGACGCAAAAAAGGGGAACGGCCAATCGGACCATTCCCCTTTGCCCTCGCAGCGCCGCCCAAATCAGAAAGCGTAGCTCAGCGCCACGCTGGGCGTCCCCGTCCGCGCTCCCGCTTGCAGTTTGAGCTGCTTGCCGTACTTAAACCGCACCCGATCGCGCTTGGTCTCAATCACCTCGATGCCGTGCAAGAAGTCGTAGATCATACTGCCGGCGATGGTGATTACTCCCAACGCAATCAGCGGTCCGCCCGCGCCGCCATCGCGCTGAAGCTCGCGCAGGCGGTACTTGGGCGTCTCGCCTTCTAGCGAAACGGGAATTTTCTCGTAGCGTCTTTCTTTGCCGCGGTCCCCGGCATTGATTGTCAAGACCTCAAAATCCGTATCCGCGAACTCACCCTCTTCCCAAAGTGCTGCCCCAGCAATAATCGAGGCGACGCCAGCCAGCCCCGTGGCCAAAAGCCACTTCCCGGTCGTAGGTTCCCCCGCGTAAAAGTGCATCATGCCCGGCACCGGAATCGCGCTCCGCATCAATCCGGTGGAGATGCGGCGGTTCATGTCTTGGTACTCTTCGTAGGTCATGTCCTGCGGTATAGGAATTAGCGGTGCCTCGTTCAGCACATCGCCCGTTCCCTGCGCCACAGCCGACGACGGCACGACAAATGCCAGCGCAAGCGCCACGATCCCTAGCGCACATTTTCTCATAGTTAATCCTCCTGTTGTTAGAGAGTAGGGTGAGATTAGAAGATCTCACCTCGTTATATTATTTCCGTCGTGTGTGCTTTGTTGGTTGGTTCCGTCCCGGTGCACTCTGAGATTTCGACCTGCTTCCTTCCTTCTGGCAGACCTTTAGCCGCCTCGCAAATTTCAAATGTCTTTTGATCAACAGTCGGTTCGTACTCTAACTCATACCGCCAAGGGAATACTCTTTCCCAAGTACGTAGAATTTTCCGCACCTTGCTGCATTGTTCTTGGGTAAGGCTCAGACCTATTTCAAAGCCTGAATCTAGCCCTTTCTCCTCAAGGTTTGCTGACATGACCATGCCTCCGGCGTCGCTTACAATGGCCTTGGCATGTAATTTTTCGTGAGCACAGATCCTCGCATCTACAATCTTTAGTAGGGAAACAGCTTCATGAACAGCTTTTCTGGGGCGAGTGAGTATAGTCACCTCCACGCCCTCTTCAGCTTTTCCAACCAATTCATGAAACAGGGGATGCTCGGAAGAAAGTCCGTAGCTTGAGACGATAATCTCCTTTTTTGATTCTTGTATAAGCCTCTTTGCTTCCTCATATATAGTCTTGGATTCATTGTTAGCAGTAACAAGTATGCGGGAATTTTGGGTAGTAGGAATCGGCAGATGTCTCGGAGGATTTTTTACTTTGTTCAATGATCCTCTTGAGAGCAACTCGAATTCAGCAGACTCCCAAAAAGCCCACGAAAACCAATCCCACACTGCTTGTGCCTGCTCTTCCTTGACATATAGGCCGAGCTCTATGGACTGCTGTAACGCAAGGTTGAAATTCGCAGTAGAAATCCATCCGTGTGCTTGATCTCTTGGCCCTGCTACCAAGAACTTAGAGTGAATGAAGCCAGTGGAACGCAACACGATTTGTCCGGCAAATCTGTCAAGTGTCCGCTTGTGTTGTTCTATCATTCTCGACTCAAAAGAATCTTCGTTCTCTCTCTCTATGGCATTCGATATTTGCTCATCCGATGCGGTAAGGAGGTACACTCGTACACGGCGCTCTGCAGCGGCGAGCAGTTCCTTTTCTATATCTTCGTCCGAAAAAAGGAATGTACTCGCAATAATCGTCTCCTCAGCATCGCGAATCGTTTCAATGAGAGCTTTGCGAAATCTCTTGTTCGGTCCAACTCGCATAACTTCGTGGTTCAAGTCCGCATCGTTGTCCGGTTTTGTTTCTTGGACACGGACCCAGCAATCGGAGACGGTTTTCCCTCTCTGTATAGGATGTATCTTTGGTTTCACTATTGCTTCCAAAGGTTGAGATCGTACGGGGCCAGCAGAAATCGACTCCACGCTTTACCTGTGGAGGCACATGCTTCCCCCAATAGATCGTAGGGATCAATCGGTTGAATTTGGTGATTAAGAAACCTCCTGTGTATCTCTTGTTCGTCTTCTCTAATTAACTCAGGAGTTTTGTAATCGTTCATGCCGTTTAGAAGAAGCCATCTTGACCACTGTTGAGCATCCTCACTGGTGTCAGGCTCAATCAACACCTCTTTAAGTTGTGTTGTTTCAAAACATCCCAATCCTAAGTTGCTCAGGTCTGGATCTGGAACCTGCATATCCATCCTCATAGAATTACGTGCAGCCGTATCAAGTCGCTCGTCAAAGGGAACAGGCACAACGAGATTTTCTCCGCCGTATTCACGAGGTGTCACACCGCTACCCTGAGTTGCGAGCTCTATCCGTACCTCGTTGTAAGTAATAGAGAGTAAGTCTTCAGGGGGGTCAAAGTACTGATTTACTGGTAATGGGTAACCATTACGGAAGGGAGAGTTTAATTCACCTTGTAGAGTAATATCTAATTTTTTATCAGGAGTTATTTTGGTATACAGAGTCAGCTTTTCTGACGGTAAATTTTCGCCCTCTTTAGATATATTCTGCAACATGAACGGAGTGCCGTTCACCACTGAGGTAAATGTATGCTCTTTATGATGCTTCAGAAACTCAGGGGTGGGGACACTGTTGTTGAGTTGTGTGTATGTCTTCAGATTCCGACGTTCTTCTCGTGCTCCTGGAACTTCCACATGCTCAAAGTGGATCAATCTGTCCCTTATAAGAGGGTCATCAAGATAGTAGAACCTCCAAACCCCTTCTTCCGAAATGAGAACTTTCTCCTGTTCAATAGCCTTCTTTCCAGCTTGGGAAAGATATGCAAATCCCGATTCTTCAGACCATTTAAGCAGTCCTATTGAAACCGAACGCTCAAGAACTCGCTCTCCGAGCTCATATATGTCACCAAAGAGGTGTTCAGATAAATCCTCTCCACTTATCGGTCTGTCCAAGTCGTTGGCCAAAAGAGCAACTGCCAGAAACTCTGGCCGATCACGCCCGACTCCAATGGTCGCTTTCACGTCGAATGTTTTGCATTCAACGGCACGCTTGAGTTTTATCATTCCTCCACCTCCCAGCCTATGCTGTGCAAATGTTTCGATTTTGCAAGATCTCGAAGCAACTCCGACCTGCACCTGTCCGAGGCGAAATAACCTCTGTCGCCGATAAGTACTAGCTGATATTTAGCACGTGTCAATCCTACATTCAAGCGATTAGGACTATCCAAAAATCCAACTGAACCGCTTTTTACAAAGGATAAGAATACTACATCGGCCTCGTGTCCCTGAAACCTATCGACTGTGCACAAAGTTATCTTGACCGATCTATCGCTACTCTTCGGAAGACGAAAATTTCGGGTATTACCTTTTTGCCCACTGGCAACCTGTAATTCCCTCTTAAGTAGTGCCTCCTGTCCTTTATAGAAGGTAAGAGCCGCCACTTCCCACGGTTGTATTTGTCCGTTCTTATCCGGCGATTTGGGGTTGGTGACCGCCCAGGCGACGAAAGCATTTAGTTCCCTCATAAGAACGTCCACCTCTGTGGAGTTCTCGTTTTTCTTCCCTGCACTTTGTTGGTGTCTATACTGGGGACATACTTGTATCCATGCTGCTCTTTTACCGTATTGTGAAAACGACCAGCCTCGATCCTTGGACATAGACCTTGCATCTTTGAGCAAAGATTCTTTATAAAATTGTTCTCTTGGAAACATAGAAATATCGGGGTGCATTCTGTGTTGGTAGCTCAGGGAAGTCATTCTACAATGAAGGTCACCTTCAAGGAATCCGTCTGTGAGTACAACCCTATCTCTCCATCCTTCCAATCGCTCAAAACCTCTTTGAAGGAGTTCTATAATAGACGGCATTGCTGCTCTGCGAATATTTTCAATTTTCTTCTTTAGAATTTCGCACGGCTCTTGGCCGTTTTTTTTGTGAGAGTTTGCCCAACTCGCAGGAAGCGTCTTGGGCAGTAGAGCCTCTATATCTTTCTCGTAACGTTTATCGCCATTCGCGTTGCACTGTTGCCGTAATTCAAAAGAGCGGATCAGTCGCCACGCCATTTCATCAGCCCAGCATAGCTGTTCTTGGGGAAGGCGTAGTCTTCCTCTTGCTTTATCAATAAATGCCTGTCGAGTCCTTTTCCAGCTTGGTAACGACGGCAAATTGCCCAAATCGTATAGTAGGTCACTAGGAAGCCTGTGTTCAAATCTCTGCAAAGCATCGTTTGAACCAATCACGAGATCAGACCAAAGCAATTCAGGTACAGCGTCTGGTATAACCTTACCTGCAACACAAAGAGGTTGTGGCTCGCAATCATCGAGATTTAGAAACCGAACGTTACGCTGTTCAGCTTCTCCAGCTATAATGTCGGCTTCCTCCTCGGAGTCGGTAGCTAATAGAGACCCTGCCCGAGGTTTTCTCTTCATCTGCGATGTCGCCATGAATGTGTGGAGAGCCGCCTTGGCATATTTATCGTATTCAGACGGAAAAAGATTCCGAAGATTGTCAGCAAACTCTACATCCTCTACATATGGGGAAAGCTGCTTGATGTCCCCCACAACTACCCATCTCTTTGCATAGAGCGCAGGTACGAGGAACTCGGTAAAGGTTGTCTTGCTAGCCTCATCGAGGATCATGTAGTCAAAGGGCTGAAATGATTTACTCCTACCGTTTGCCTTCCTGATACTTGGATGCTGTAATATTCCAATGGTAGTGCCGCATACCAGATTTGCAGATTCCAAAATCAATCGGGAAAGTACACTTTCTCCTTCTTTTTTGTCCTTTTTCAGAGATTTCTTGAGCATCTCGCGAGCTTGTTCACCTCCCGGAGACCATTCACTGGAGGGCCTCCTGAGAAACTCGTCGAGTTTCTCTCGTATCGTGCTGGATAAACTGGTAAATGTATATTCGGCGACTTCGTCGGAGGTTATGCGACTTTCGTCCCGGCCAATCCGTACGGGCAGTATTGGATAGCTCTGTTGCTGTTCTTGCCATTCAAGGAGGCGTTCCACAACATTATCCACGGCTACATGGGTCGATGCAACAAGCAAGACACGCTTTCGCTGGCTAATGAGTTGAGTGATTAACTCGCAAATAGCCGTTGTTTTGCCCGACCCCGGCGGACCTTCAAGAATTGCGAAATCAGGAGTTCCCAATGCAATAGATACAAACTCTCTCTGTTCTTCGGTCCCATCGCGTCCTTCATCCCTCAAAATCTTCCAATTGGAAGGATTAAATGGTTCCACATACGGCCACGTATGATTGGGTCGTAAGGTGAGATTATCTCAGTTTAGTTAAACCAAGTGCTGGCCTTGTTCCCTTTATTTATCTCTCCAAACCACCAAGTAAGGAGGGATACAGATGAAGGAGCCAAGACCAGCGTTGGAGAATTTGTGCTGTCTCAATGCCCAATGCAAGACCTACGGCCAACGCGGCCAAGCCAACCTGCGGGTGCGCAAGACCTATGGAGCCGACCGGATTCGGTATCTGCGCTGTGGGTGCTGCGGCGAGGAATTCAGCGAGCGCAAAGGCACGGCGTTGTTTAATTGCAAAATCGGTGAAGCCCAAGCCGTGTCGGTGATCGAGCATCTGGATAGTGCCTGTGGCTTGAATGCCACGGCGCGCTTGGTGGGGGTGTCTAAGGAGGCGGTTGGCCGCCTGCTGCGCGTGAGCGGACAGGTGAGCTATCAACTGCATGACCGGCTGGTGCGGAACGTGCGTCCGATGGCGCTCCAATTTGATGAGAAATGGTCGTATGTGGCGAAAAAACAACGGCACTTGACGCCCCTGGACGATCCGAGTGAACGGGGGGATTATTGGGATGCCAACAGTTTGGATCCGCAGAGCAAATTGCTGGTATCGCTGGTGCCGGGTCGCCGTACGACTACGACGATTCATCAAGTGGTCGCCGATGCGGCGGCGAGGCTTTCGTGTGATGCGAGGCTGCCGGCGCTGTTTACCGATGGCGAACCGACCTATCCCGAGGCGATTGTGGCCACCTTTGGTCGGGCCTATCCGGTGCCCCGACGCCATCGCCGTGGCCGCCGTCCGGCCCCCGTTGTTCGGATCCCCCAAGGCTTGGTCTACGCCCAGATTGTCAAGCATCGGCACGGCGGACGGGTCAAACGGGTCGAGATCCGACCCCGCTTTGGCAAGGGACGCTTGGCTCAAGTCGTGGCCGACTTGGGCTGGACGAAAGCCAATACCAGTGCCATCGAGCGTTTCAACCTGACCGATCGGATGCGCAACGCACGAAAAGCGCGCAGAACCCTGAGCTTTTCACGTCGGTCGGATCGGCACGATGCGCTTAGTTGGATTGGCGCGTTGCGCTACAATTTTCATCACGCCCATCGAGCCTTGCGCCAGCGCTCCGACGAAGGACGCTGGCAACCGAGAACGCCGGCTATGGCCGCAGGCATCGCTGAGCATCGCTATAGCTCACTCGAACTCATGCGCCTCTGTCCGGTGGGGCTGAGATAATCTCAAGCTACAACCTATGATTGGTTGATACAAGTTTAATCAAAGGGGTCATGTGCCGTAGTGGAGTATTCTCCAACTTTCGTAAAGCATGCCTCTGTCTTTCGAGCGTATAGGTATTTAACTTGAGCCATACCCTCTTGCCTTTCTTCTCGTCTTCCTTGGGAAGAGAGTATAGAAGCAGGGATCTCCCCTCTTGGTCAGAGTCTATCTTTTTTAGAGGTGCCCTTCCCCATTCATCCTCGAAAATTTCGTCAGAATCCAAAAAAGCGTCGAATGTTTGTTCTAGCTCGTCGGGGCGTTCCGGTATCGACTCTAAAACGATCCAATATCCATTTTCTGTCGGTACTAGGTTTTCCCGCTGTTGAGCACCATAACGCCTATTTCTTTGTTTTTCCCCCCTCTGGTCTCTTCTCCTCCTGTTGAATTCCTCAATCTCTTCTTCACTTGCCTCTCTCCATTTCAGTACTGGGCGACGCTCTTTGGCAGACTTTATCGCCGTCTCTAGGTACTGCTCATAAGGACGAAGCTGTGCGCCTACGTCCTTTATCGTTCTATTCCAGCGATCAACGCCGGGAAGGTTTTTATAGTAATGCTCGGCCATTTGATCCCTTCGCTCTAAGTGGCATTATTTGATGAATTAGCCGTCGTTATACTTGTCCTTAATAACCCCTAAGATCACCAAAAGTTCACCACTTATTTTTTATCGTCATGCCGAAGACAGCCGCGTTTACCTAGGCATGCACACAGTCTCCATCGGATCGTCCAGCCATCGGCTGTGCCTTATATAGCCATCCTACATCATTCAGATAATCCGCCGATGGACGCCGACAGACGCCGACAGACGCCGAATTGTAGGGGCGAGCGATCGCTCGCCCCTACCTGCAAGGCGATCCGCATATCGAATCGTTCAAGTCATTTAGGATTGCTATAACACCTGAGCACGGCAATAGTGTCCCCGCGATCGGCGAGCCGTCCCATTCCTTGCCCTAGGACTGGGAGCGGCCTACTTTCCTTGAGTATCCGGCCAGACTCCTCCGCTGCGAAGCCGAGCGGGAATTGAACTTTTTTGACGCGGTCGGTCCAATATTTCTTTGTTGGGACCGACCCCGTTCCACTGCAAATCCGTCAAATAATATCGCCTTCTTACCTTCCTAGGCAGGGTGCGTGGCCGCAACGCCCATCTTTCACGCGGAGAAATTTCATGAAGATAGCACGCCTGCTAGGAGTGGGTTGGACCTTGCTCGTCCTGCTCGCCTGCAACGGCCAAGGAGTCGAGACCAGCACCTCGGCCAAAGTGGAGACCGAAGAAGAAAAGATCCTCTACGCCTTGGGCCTAGCCATAGCACAAAACACCCTAGAGCCGTTCAAAGGTCAATTCAGCGACGCGGAAATAGCCGTGGTCATGCAGGGCTTTACCGACGCCGTCAAGGGCAACGAGGCCATCGTCCCCTTGCAGGAATTCGGCCCCAAGATCAACCCCATGTTGCAGGAGCGCTTGCAAAGAGTTCAGGCCCAAGCCGCGGCAGACGGCGAGGCATTCAGGGAAAAGGCCGCCCAAGAAGAAGGTGCCGTGCAAACGGCTTCCGGCCTCGTCTTCAAAGAACTGACGGCTGGCACCGGAGTCTCGCCCCAAGCCACTGACCGAGTCAAAGTCCATTACCACGGCTCGCTGATTGACGGCACGGTCTTCGACAGTTCAGTAGAGCGCGGCGAGCCCGTCACCTTCGCCCTCGACCAAGTGATCAAAGGCTGGGCAGAGGGTCTGCAAATGATGAAAGTGGGCGGCAAGGCCAAGCTGACCATCCCGCCCGACCTGGCCTACGGGCCGGGGGGCCGCGAAGGGATTCCGCCCAACGCCACCCTGATCTTTGAAGTCGAACTGCTGGGCATTGAGTGAGGTTCATCTCTCCCACTCCGCATAAATATCCGCAATCACTTCGTCAATCGGTGCTCGATGCGTCTCCGCGTCGAGCACCGAGGCCTGCGCCGAGGCTTCGGCGAGTAGGGTCGGCAACTTAACCTGTTCCGCGTCAAAGACGTATTCGTGCCAGCCAGCCTCCGTTTTCAGGAGTTCGGCGCGGCTCAGGGCAGGAGCCTCCTCCCCGCTCGTCTGCAAGCGCAACCGCCGTCTGTCGCCGAAGTGATTGCGCAACTCGTCAAAGGGGCCGTCAAAGGCGATGCGCCCCCGGTCTATCATCACAATCCGACCAGCTAGCTGTTCCAACTCGTCCATGTCGTGGCTGGTGATCATCACCGTTACGCCCTGCTCGCGGTTCAGATCCTTGATAAAGTCGAGGATATGGCGCCTAGCCAGCACATCAACGCCGATCGTCGGCTCGTCCAAGAAGAGAATCTCCGGCTCGTGCATGAGCATCAGCCCGAGGTCTGCCCGCATCTTCTGCCCTAGACTCAACTGCCGCGCCAGACTATCCATAAACTCGTCGAGGCCCAGCAGTTCGCGCACAAAGCCGAGCATCCGCTCGTAGCGCTCCGGCGGAATATCCCACACCACCCGCTTCCATTCAAAACTCGCCGACACGGGCTGGTCCCACCACAATTCCGTGCGCTGGCCAAAAACCACGCCAATGCGGCTGACATAGGCCACCCGCTCCCGCATCGGGTCCATCCCCAAGGCTCGCACGCTTCCCGACGTCGGTGCCAGCACGCTCGACAGCAGCTTGACCGTCGTTGACTTGCCCGCGCCATTGGGGCCAGCGTAGGCGACGATCTCGCCCCGGCGCACCACAAGGTCCACATCCTGCAGGGCGCGAATCTCGCGCACCCGGGGCCGAAAGAGATTCTTGAACACATCGCGCATATATGCCGAGCGCTGGCGCTGGTAGAAGGTCTTGTTGACCCCCTGCAACTCAACTGCGATGTCCCCAGCGCACGTAGCGCTGCGATCCCGTGTGTCCATAGTGATTCATTCCTTTCTTCATAGCTATCAGCGCCACAAGGCTCAGGGCGCAGGCGAATAGCGGCGTAGTAGAAAGCGATCCGGCCCCTTGGCCAACCCCGAGCAGCACCCGACACGGATACCAAGCGACAAAACCCACTGGCAACACGCTCAACAGGCCATTGACCAAGAGCGGATGCAGCCCATCGAGCGGAAACGACTTCAACTGCCAAGCAAAACCAATCGCACGGGAGCTGATCTCCTCGGCACCCACCGGCGACCAAAACGCCAGCGCGCTCCACAAATAGGAGAAGGCCAAGACCACCACACAAGAAGCCAGCAGGTTTACTCCATAGCACAGCCACCAGCCGGGTTCCACGGCCATATCCAGCCGCCCCCAAGACCAAACGCTGATCCCCAATCCGACGATGGCTCCCCAGCAGCCGGAGAAGGGTATAAATCCTTCCGTGAGCAGGGCCATCCACAAAGGCTGCGGCTGCACTAAGGTGTGGTCGAGTTGGCCGCGGCCAATGCGGCGGCTGATGGCCAGCACGTTGTAGCGGAAGAACATTTCGAGCAGTCCCTGGACCAGGGCGGCGTAGCCGAGCATGAAGAGAATTTGGTCCCGGCTCCACGCCCCGATCCCGGCAAAGCGCTCGGCCAGCAAGAACACCGCCATTACCCCCGAAAGACTGAGGACCATGTCGGAGACGACGTTGATGAGGAAAAACTTGAAATCCCGGGTCATCCACATGAAGTCGAGGTACGCCTGCACGCGCCAGCGCCGGAAAACCTGGATTACGGGGTTGCGCTTAGCCGCCATGGGACACCAGCCTTTCGCGATTGTGTCGCCAGAGTGCGTGCGCACTAACCCACAGCACTATAGCCCAAGTTGCTTGCACAGGGATAAGGTCGGCTGGATTGCCCGTGCCGGTGTAGATTCGCAACGGTGCCGACGCCAGCGAGGCAAAAGGCAGCCACTCTAGATAGTCCCCCAAGCCCCAAGGCAAGAGCGCCAGCGGCACCAGCCGGCCCGACAACAGCACCGTCAATGTGGTGCGGATCCGTTGCAGCGCGTACACGCTGTGCTCCAAGAATACCATGCACGCAGCAAAGAACAGATCCAACGCCGTGCCCACCGCCACGCCCAGCGCCAAACTGAGCAAGAACCACAGCCCGGCCGTCCATGTCGCCGGCAAGGGGTCAACTCCGAGCAGCGGCGCGATGAGCAACAGCGGCAGCGCAAAGAACAGCAGGCCAGGGATCCAGCCGCCGACCATTTCGGCCAGCATCTGCCCGTAGATCCCCATCGGCCGCAAGAAGCGGTTGGCTATATTGCCGCTCCACAGGTCGTCGTCGATCCGGGTGCGGCCCGAGATCTGGTCGGCAAAAATTGCCGCGACCATGGTATAGGTCAGCACCGCCTCCAAACTCATCCCCGCAACCACGCCTTGGCCCGCCATCACCGTGCGCCAAAGCGAGAGCAAAATCGCCACGTGAAATAGCCGCAACGCGAAATCGCCCATCAGGCCCCAAAGCGCGTCGTTGAGCGACTGGGTCGCGACGATGGCGATGGTTTTCCCGTATTTGTGCAGTAGTGCTATCATCGGTTATCTCTAAAAAAAGACCGCAGACAATAAAGTAGGGGGCGGTTTGCAAACCGCCCCCTACCACAGAGGATTTTATCATGTCAAACAGCAAACAGTCTCATCCCAACCCCGTCGGCAATGGATGGTACTTCACCTCGACTTCCACATCTGCGACTCTCAGCGGACTCACCAAATCGTCCGGTCGCTCCACCAGTGCAATCTCCAAGCGGTTCGCCCCCTGCTGCGGCCGCACCTGCTGTAAGTCGAAAATCAGCCACATGCCCTGATACGGGACGACCTCATAGCCGTACTCGCGGCGGCATATCTCTTCTTGCAGCGACTGGCCATTGAGCGCGATTTCCAAGCGGTCGTCCGAGACCAGATCGACGATCCTGATCCGCAACAGCACCTGACTGACGCGGCCTTCTTGCGCGTCGTCGGCCAAGTAAAAGGGAATGGTATGCTGCGCCCGGTCGTCGGCCGCGATCTCCACTGGCAGCGCCACCGGATACTGGTTTTCCTCATCTGCTGACCGCCGTGCCAGCACGTAGTGCTTGTCCTTCTCCTGCATCAGCTCCCGGCTGCCCAGTTCGCTCAGCGCGCTGCGCTCCCGGTCTCCTAAAGGCCAGGGCATAAACCACCCGTACAGCCCGTCACAGCCCCGATCCAACAGATTCACCGCCGCCGCCCGCAGTTGGGCCGGAGTGGGGCAAACCCGCTCGGCCCCAACCGACTCATCAGACACGTAGGGCTGCAAGGTGCCATAGACCGCTGCGTCGGCCGCGTGCGCGGCCTCGACCAGCCAATCTATCGGCATGTCCCCATCGAGGATCATATAGCCGTAGCGGATCGGCACCAAGAAATCCACCAACCCGCGCTCTAGCCACGTCCGCACGTCTAGTCCCTGCGCCAAGTTCATTTCCTCGGTGGGCAAAACTCGCGCTCCAACCACCCCCGACCGCTGCCCGCGCACCCGCTCGGCGAGCTGCTCTACGTAATCGGTCAAAATGGGCGTCGTCGCCTCCACATCCTCTTCCCGCAAAATGCGCGGCGCTCCGCCCGGCAGGGCAAAGTCCAACTCAACGCCATCGGTTTCGTATTCGGTCGCCAGCTCCTCAACCACTTGCAATATGTGCGCCCGCACCTCCGCGTGCGCCAGCCCGCCACCGCCGTCGGCCAGCCTGTAGGCCGGATCCATATTCCCGTAGGCGGCCATCCGCAAGCTAGCCCAGAAGTCCATGTTGTGGTCGTGCGCCCGGTCGATGAGCACCGTCAGCGGGTCAAGGCCGCGCTCGATCAGGCTCTGCATGTTGTGCCATGTGCGCCAATAGGCGGCCTGCTCAAAGGGCTGAATATCCGCTCCGAACATCATCCCCACCTGCGATGGATAAAAAAGCCCGTCGCCGCGCTCGACCCCGTAGGCAAAAGTATCCACCCCCGTACCTGCAACCTCGTCTATGGGCACCCAAGCGTCTTCGAGCGCCATCGGCGGCTCAAAGGCAAAAAGGTAGTAGTGTCGAGCATCGTTAAAGTAGATCGTGCGCTGTTGTCGCATGGTCTATTTCCTCGCGTTAAGAGTTTGTTTCAAAACTTCCTTATCAGATCACACAAAGTAGATAAACGCTTCTCTGTTGCCGAGCAAGACTTCGCAATTTTTCGAGTGGACTTGATTTGTGCTATCTCAAATTATTGCAAGGAGTTACGCGGAGTGCCCCAACCTCGTGGTATTGATTGCGACTGTTCACACACGTACCTTGGTTTCGTATAAATGGCATCTAGCGGCCGTTACCCGAACCAATTGTTCGGATACAAGCAGTTAAGCGCCATGCACCATCCTTTCCAAATCTCACAGGATTCACGCATGAGCAAGAGAACGCTGAAATGGTTGAAATGTGCGACCTGTGGAGAAAGGAAGCCGGATACTCACTTTCATCAACGTGCAAGATCGAAAACCGGGTATGCTCCCAATTGTCGTACATGCGTGAATAGGAAGCGTCGCAGCAAGAAGGCCACACCTGCGGCTACCGAAACGCATTTGAAGACCCTAGTGAAAAAAGGAGACTTGAATAGTTTGAAAACCCTGGTCGAGAAGAAACTCACGCGTTCTCTCGACACGCTCCTGAATACATGTGTGACGCCTTATGTTTCGTACCCAAAGACAGCTACACATCCGAAACTCGTCCGCTTCCTCATCCAGAGAGGCGCTGACCCAGACGCACGGGGAACGCACGGGGAACGAATGCTATCTCTTTCCGCAAAGACGGCCCGACCAGACTTGGTCGAAGCACTCATAGACGGAGGCGCGACAGTCAACTTTTTCAATGCTGCCGCAATTTTGGATCTGTCCTCGGTAAAAAGGTTCCTGGCAAACGATAAGTCCATCGCCAAGGCGACGGATGATAACGGACTGACTGGATTACACTATTGTGCAGGATCAGCGCTAGGTCGGGTTACAGAGGAATATCAAGAGCGGCAACTCAGTATGATCGACCTTCTGTTGAATGCAGGATCCGATCCAAATCTTGAGGTCGAAATGGGGATAGCTGTCACGCCGCTGGTCTCTTGTTGTCAGAGCGGAGGAGCCGTTCCTGTTATTCAAGCACTGGTGCGTGGCGGCGCAGAGCCGAATCATCCAAACGCGCTGAGGGAGGCTCTGCGACACTTCAAGAAGAAGCGCACCTCGGAGAATCCAGTTGCCAATGCGTTGATTGATTGCGGATGTGAAGTCGACGGATTGATTGATTCAGACAGGACGTGCCTCCATCTCTATAGCCACCACGAAGAGATACAGGCTGTATCTTGGCTTCTAGAGCACGGCGCGTCAGTGCATGCGCGAATAGCGGATGGACGAACACCTCTTCATTTGGCAGCAGAAAGGAACAACAACACAACGGTCGTCGAGCTTTTAGTTGGCTATGGAGCTAATTTTAATGCCAAAGACAGACTCGGGAAGAAGCCCATAGACTACGCACGGAATAACAACAAAGCGAGAATTGTGGAATTTCTTAGCAATCAATGAGCGGAGCAACTGCTGAACACTCTTCATCCGTGATCCGTCAGGCCGGCTTCTCTTGGTGAAGTGGAGGTGCCGCCCCTTCCTTCTCCACACAGCCCGCCACATCTGGAACATCCATCCCTTCGGCAATCAACTCGCCATCGTGCAGATTCGCGGCAAGGACATCGGCGGCAAACTGTTGGAGCGGCTAACCGCTGCGGGCACGGCGCTTGATCCCGATCAGCTCTATACGGCGGCGACGAACTCCTTCGTCGTCGAGCCAGCTCGGCGCGAGTCATTGATCGGGATTACCGAGTCGGTATGGCTCAAAGAGGATCTGATCCGCGACGTAGTTATCGACTATATCAAAGAGGGCGGTCCCATCGACGCGCTGTTGACGCCGACTACAACGGAGAGGTGATCCTCTACGGGGTCAGCATCTTGCAGAAGCTCACCCCTCGACCAACCCCTGATGCACGTAGTGCCAATCCTCTAAGTGGTTGAGCAGCACTCCCGAAGTCCACGTCGGAGGACGCTGCAAGGTGGCGTGGATCTCGGCCTGCTTGGCGGCGTTGTGCTCGCGTTCGAGCAGGCGCTGGTTGAAGGCCGCCACAGCCTCTTCCTCGATAGTGCCCTCCTGCCGCACCCAGTCCTCAAATGCGAGATAGGTCGGCATCTCCTCGCGGAGGAACGCTAGGGCCGCGTCCTGATCCACCTGCAAGGTCTGCAAGCAGCGCTGGTCGAGACTGCCCTCGGCGCAGTCGGGATAGTCGGGATGCAGCAGCCCCTTGGCACGCAGACAGGTCTTGAGCCAAGTGCGCGGCAGTTGGCAGATGCCCAACGGACCTCGGTCGATGCTGCTGAGGGTAGGAGCCACAGGCCCGGGCAGGCCCAGGGCACCGCGAGCGAAGACGCGGCGGTGGAAAAGCTGCCAGTCCTGCAGGCAGTTGAGCAGCACAGCCGATACCTCGGTCGTCTCCTCCGGCGACCAGCCTATATCCCCATAGGTCTCGTCGATCTTGTCCGGCCTATAGTGAGTGCGCGGCACCAGCGACTTATTCCAGCGCGCGATGCGGTTGTCCTCGTGGGTGCCTTCGGCGGTCACCCACTCCTCGAACTGTAGGTAAGTAGGCCGCTGATCCCACAAAAAACGCAAGGCACTGTCTTGGTCGATGCGCAGCACCTCCAGCACGTATTTGTCGAGACCGCCGCTGCAAAAGGGATAGTCCTCATCGAGCTGCCCGGCTTGGTGCAGGAGGTTTTTCCACCACAGACGCGGTAGCTGGGCCACACCCAGCGGCCCTTGACAGAGAGTGCTGACCAATGGAATCACAATCTGCTCCTTTCAGGTGGCCGCCAACTCAAACAGCGGTGTATTCTCCTCGGCGCGGCCCCGCAATCCCTCCACTTCGGCAGCCGTGAGCGGCGCGAGGCGGTCGGCCATGTCTAGGGCCATCTCAAAGAGAGATGCCTCGCCGGGCGGCAGAGCGGCAGTGATGGGCTGCGATAGGGCAAAGCGCAGAGCTAGCTCGGCTAGCTCCGGCTCGTCAATGGGATCGTACCAGCATTTGGCGTAGCGTTTGGGGGCCCCTTGGGGCAGGCGCGAGCGGGCCATGGCTTTAAGGGCTAGGCAGGCAGTGCCGCGCTCTTGTGCCTTGGCCACGACTTGGGGGCCGAAATCGGCTCGGAAATAATTGACCCAGTTGACGGGAAAGAGCACCGAGTCAAAGGGAAAACAGTCCAGCAGTTGCAAGGCGATTTCAGCCGAGTGAGCTGAAAAACCTATGTAGCGTACCAAGCCTTGATCGCGGGCCTCCACAAAGGCTGCCAAGGCTCCGTCGGGAGCAGTAGCCGCGGCAAAATCCTCATCCGTGGTCATGGCGTGCAATTGGTACAGATCGAAGTAGTCGGTGCGCATGGTTTTGAGCGATTGGTGCAACTCAGCGGCGGCCCCAGCCCGCGTGCGCTCGGTCGTCTTGCAGGCCAAAAACACATCACTGCGATACGGTTCCAAGGCTGGTCCCAGACGCTCCTCGGCGTTGCCGTAGCTCGGGGCCACGTCAAAGTAATTGACGCCGCGCTCAACGGCCCGTCCCACCAAGCGGGCAGCCTCGGCCGCTTCCACTTGGCTGACGACGATGCCGCCAAAGCCGATTACAGAAAGGTGTTCACCCGTGGTGCCGTAGGGACGTCGCTGCATGGGTATTCTCCTATTTTGATGTGGATCGTCTTGTGCATCCTATTCTGCGTCCATCTGCGGATTATCTTGTAAGTGATGCGTTATTGTCGGCAACCTACTCAAAAACCGTTTCGCCGCGCTTGTGCCCTTCAATGTAATCCCAATCCATCTCCACGCCCAAACCCGGCCCCTGCGGCACGGGCACGTGGCCTTGGGCATCGACGTTTTCCAACTCGTCGGTGAATTCGGGGGGATAGACGGGCGGCTTGGTGTTTTTGACTAGGGGATGGAGCAGACCCAGTTCGTAGTAATTGGTGTTGCGGATGGCGGCAATGCAGTGGCGGTGCGCCAAGCCGCCGCCGTGGAACTCGCAGTCAAGACCAAAGCCCTCGGCCGCGTGGGCGACCTTCATCGCGCCCGTGATGCCGCCGTCCTCAAACGTGCCGACGCGGACAAAGTCCGTGCCGCCGTGAGCGATAAAGTCCACGTGCTGTTCGAGACCAAAGATGTGCTCGGTCTGCAAAAGCGGCGTCTTGAGCAACTCGCGCAGCTTCTTGTGGGCAAAAATCGACACGCCGCCGTCCTTGTAAGGATCCTCAAGCCAGAAGTAACCGGCCTCATCGCAAGCGCGCCCCACGCGCAGAGCGTCGGCCCACGTCTCATATTCGCAGGCCGGGTCAATCATCAAGTCCATTCGGTCGCCCACGCGCTCGCCAACTGCGAGCACATTGGCCACCTCGCGGGCGATGGGAGCGTTGCCCCAGCCGTGAATCTTGAACGCGGGGTAGCCAATCTCCGCGCACTGCTCGGCAAAGTCGGCAAAGGCCTCTGGAGTACTCAGGCCGCCATTTTCGTCGCCGTGGTAGGTCGAAGCATAGGCGGGGATGGTCTTCCGCCAGCCGCCCAAAAGCTGCCAGATCGGCGCGTCGTACACCTTGCCAGCGAAATCCCAGAGTGCCACGTCAACGGCGCAGATTTCGGTGCGGGCGGAGTGGCGCAGACCGCGTTTGAGATCGTTGTAAATCCGCTCGCGAGCAAACGGATTCCGACCGAGCAGGTAGCGGGCGACGTTTTCGGGCACTGGAGGGCCGAGGCATTCGCCAGTGACGCCAATGCTGGTGTGGATGCGCACTGCGCACGGCGTCATCGACAGCGTCGCGCCCTTTTGGTAAACCTGGTTAAAACCGTTGTAGTCCGTGCCCATGTTTTCGATCTGATGGGCGAAGTAAATATTTTCGATCTTGGCGATTCTGGGATCGGCCATGGCGCTTCCTCTCAGGCAAAAACCGTCAGACGGGCGGGATTGGCGGGATTGACGGCCCACAGTTCCGCTGGGTCGTAAACGCGCACGGCCTTCGGAGGGTGCGCCGGTAGTGTCCACGCTGGATTGAAGCGCGCGATTAGCGCGGCGAGATTCTTGTAGGCGATGCGGTCCTTGAGGTCGTCGTCAACCGGGGCTTCCTCAATGACCTGCTGCAATATCCGATAGTCGTAATAGGGCAAATCGGCACCAAAAATCAGCCGCTCGCGGCCCACCTTGTCGGCCAGCCACGCGAAGTCCCACTCGGAGCCTAGCCCGTCCGGGTACTGGACGACCTCGAAAAACACATTGTCGTACTGGGCCAGATGCTCGGCGGCCCAAGTGCTGGCGTGGGCGATGAACGTGCAGTGGGGGAACATTGCGGCAATGCGGTCCATGAGCGGGTTGTGCATATGCAGGTTGACCAAACCCTCGCGGGCGGCCGCGGCCTCGACGAAGGGGATGCACCACTCGGCGATGGGCGGATGGCCGACGATGCCGACCAAACCCAACTCACTCATGGCCTTTTCGGCCTCTTCAATGCCCAGCTTGCCAAAGCGCTCCTCAATCAAGGCCAAGCCGATGGGAAAGACGCCGGGAAAATCGCGGCAGGCGCGGGCGATGACCTCGTTCTGATGGCGAATATCCACGATGCCGCGGGCAATTGGGCTGCCGACGGCAGTGGGCATGGAAATAGCGGCGTGGATGTGGGTCTCGGCAAAGCGCGTGAGGCACATGGCCGTGTTTTGGCCGACCGGCGGCACGCGGTCAATGGTGCGGCCAATGTGGTTGTGGCAGTCGATATAAGGACGCATTCAAAGCTCCGTTAGGTCGATGGCGCGGCGCGCTTGAGTGGCACGGCGCGCCGCCTCTATGATGCTGAGGTTGTGATAGGCTCCCGCACCGGTGATCGGCGGCGGATCTCCTGCCGATAGGGCGGCAAACGTGGCGGTGAGATAGTCGGCGTGACCAGTGCGGTTGCGCTCCGTGACGTCGAGCGGAATCTCGGACCAAGCACCTGTCTCCCGCGAGAAGCGATGCAGCGCCCGGCCGCGACCGACGACGCGCAGGCAGTCGCCGCACGTGTGTATCTCGCAGAGACCCCCTAGCTCGCCAGCCCCCCCGCCGACCATGCCCCACGAGGTCGAGACCGTGGAGATGGCTCCATTCTCGTGTTCGAGGAGCAAGAGCGCCACATCATCCACGTCGATGTCGAAAAAGCGCGTCTGCACCCTCGCCTCCACATAGCGCACCGGCGAGCACATCAAGGTTTCGAGCGAATAGATCTCGTGGTATCCCGTATCGCCGATGCAGCCACCGCCCGCTGCTTTGGAGGCCCGCCAGACCCGGGCCGGGCTGGCGCGGTGATGGGCCTCGGTCATGGGAAAGAGCGATTTGGCGCGACCGACTTGCGGGATGGGCAGCTCCCCCTCGTGTAAGAGTTCGAGGGCGTGCAGGGTACCGGGGGTAAAGACAGCGTTGTGGACGACTGTATAAATGACGTCGTGGCGCGCAACGGCCTCTAGCACGGCCGCGGCTTCCTCCAGCGAGGTAGCCATCGGCTTTTCGCTGATGACGGTACAGTTAGACTCAGCCGCGGCAATAACCTGCTCGGCGTGGAGGTGATGCGGCGTGGCGATGAGGACGGCGTCGAGGGCGGCTTGGGCCAGCATGTCGCGGTAGTCGGCGTAGCGCTGAGCGGACGGGACGCCGGTCGTCGCGCCGACTTTGGCTAGATTGTCGTCGTCGAGGTCAGCTAACGCGGCAATGCGTACCACATCGAGTTCGCACAACGTCGGCAGGTGCTGTAGCTGGACGATGCCGCCGCAGCCGATTAGTCCGAGGCGAATAGGGGTTTGCATAGGCTTAGGTAGGGGGCGGTTTGAAATCGCCCCCTACTATTAATACGGCGTATGTTTGGTGGTGATGGGGCACCAGCGGGCAGCGAACAAATGGTCGAACAAAACCTCCGCCGCCTCTGGCGTGCCAATGCGCTCCAAGGTCTTGGCCGCTTTGGCGCTAACGTAGCGGTTCGGATCGTCTAAGGCTGCGACCACCGCGGGCTGCACGGCCTCGGCGGCCGGACCCAGCCGCGCCAAGCCCAAGGCGGCATTGCGCCGCACCCATTCGCCGTCGTCGCGCAAAACTCCGGCCAGTTCCTCTAGTACCGCTGAGGGCAATGTGCCCATGGCTCCCAAGGCTTCGGCGGCGTGGCCTCGCACCTCGTCTGACGCATCACTTAGCGCCCGCTGCAATGCCGGCACTGCTGGGGCACCCGCCCGCCCCATATCGCCCAAACTATCGACCGCAGCTAGCCGCACGGCCGGGTCGTCGTCCGCGCAGGCTTGCGCTAGCGCCTCGACCGCAGCCGGGCCAACCGCGGCCAAACCATAGCCAGCATTGCGCCGCACGTGTTCCGACCCCTGACGCAAACAGTCCATGAGCGGCCCCACGGCTGGCTCCCCAGCGCGACCGAGGGCATAGGCCGCCGCTTGACTGGCCGCCTCGGAATCGCCCATCAGCGCCTGCAGTAACGCCGACTGTTCACCGTCGCCAGCAAGGCCCTCAGACTGGCCGCCGTACCATTCCCACATACTGTGCCATAAGGGTGCCTCGGCATGACCGTTCCCAGCCCAAGGCTCCCCGCTCGCATCCCAACTAGGCCCATCTGGCTCTTCGAGGCGAACGAAGAGGAATTTGACCATATAGCGAGCCTGCTCGGTGCTATTGGGCGTGGCTCGGTGCCACAAATCGTAGTGGACAATGCCGACCGTCCCGGCCTCCCCCGCGAGCGCGACTTCTCGCTCCTCATCGCCTTGGTCGAGGTGGTTGCGGTAGTGACTGCCGGGGACCACGCCGGTGGGGCCGCGCTCGACCGGCGTGTCCTGCGGATAGTAAAAGGCCATGGCCCAGCGCAGCCGGTGGTGCCGCCGACTCCAGCTATCCTTGTGCAGCCGCTGTCCCTCCGAGCCCGGCTTGTTGAAATGGCAGAACCGGTGCGGATGCAAATAGTATCCCGGCCCCAAAATACTGGTCAAGGCTCCCGCCACCTCGGGTTGGTCAAACACCTGCTGCAAGTCGGGGATGCGGGGCAACAGGTTGTTACCCGGATTGCCCTCGGCAGCCAAGACCTCCTCTAGTTGCCCATAAATGGATTGGTGAAAATCCGCAGGCAAATCCGTTTTGACCACGGTATAGCCGTCGGCGATGAAAGACTGCATGCGGCTATCGTCCAGCAAGATCGAATCCATCTCAACCCTCCTCTTAGTGAGTGATGTTACGCCTTGTAGGTGCAACCCTTGGGGTTGCCCTTTTCGGATCCCACCGAACTGCGTGCGCCAGACATTCGGTATCCGTGCGTAACATCAGTTAATGCGTGAGCGCCTCGCCCGGCATCCGGTTCCAAGGCACGGGTTCGACGGCACCCTCATAAGTGGGCAAAAGATCGGCAACCCGTGCTCTAGCCTCGTCGTCCCAACCAACCCATTCGCGGGGGCGGGCGATGGCAGCGCGGAGGCCGTCGGAGAGCAGGTCGAAGTACGGGAAATACCACAGGGTAATGACGGTGCGGCGCTGGGCCGACTTGTTGGCGTGAGCCGAGTGCAACAACCGTGCGTCGCCGATGACCACATCGCCCGCCGCCACGGACACATCCACCTCTTCGGGAATCGACCGATAGGCCGGATGGTCGGGGTCGGCCACGCGACGGAGTTCATCGGTGTGGGCGTCGGGTACCTCGTCGTGCATGCGGTGGCGTTTCAGATGCGAGCCGCGCAACAGGCGCAGGCAGCCGTTGTGAGGCGTGGTATCGACTAGGTAGTACATCAGAAAAAGCTGCTGGGGCAGGGGCGTATAACTCGAAGGATCGTCCCAACCCCACCAGTCCTGATGCCAGAACAGCGCCGGGCTGTTGGGCGGTTTGCTGATGACGTAGCCGGACATCCACCGAGGGCGCAGAAAGCCGAGGGTTTCGAGCACGGCGCGGGCGGGCGGGTAGGCGACGAGTTCGGCGAAAATGGGATGGACGCCAACGTCGATCATGCTGCCGGTGGAGCGCTGTTGGGCACGGGTTTCTTGGCTTTGGGCGTCGAGCAGTTGGTCGGTGACTTGGCGCAGACGACAGAGCATATCGTCGTCGAGGACGCTTTCTATCAGGCAGTAGCCGTCGCGGATGAGCTGGTCGAAGTTTGCTTTGGGATCTTGTTGGGACATTGATGTTGTTTCCTATTTCATTTCACCGCTCGGACCCGGCAAATGGCGGCGGTAACATCCGACCGTTTCATTCCGGCTTGCCCAGCTTGGCGGCGTGCTTTGGCAATCATGCGGTCAAAATCGTGCATGGAGGGCGTCTGGATGGCCTTGAGGAGAGTAATGTCGTTTTTGCTCATGACGTGGTACATTGCGCCTTACGGCTGATCCTGTTTTCAGGAACTTTGTTGAAAGCGAGTTCGGGCATTGGGAAGCGTTATGCCGACAAGACGGCTGTCGCGATAGTGATAGATATTCCCGTCCTCTTCCATCACGCTGTCATTGGCGCACTGAGGCTTTTCAAAGCTGAGATACAACACATCGGCCCCTTCATCATAGTCGCTCCAAACTTGTGAATAGGGCAGACGCAACAACTCGGGAACAAATGTCAGGTCAATGCTGGACGTATCCATATCGCATTTCTCCTGCGAGTAATTTTATCTGGCCTCGACGTTAAAAATGCCGTGATGATGAATCCATCTTCTTCATCGCGGTATATGGCGACACAGGTCTTTTCAGTAATGTTGGTTGCATCGTAATATCGCAATGCAATTGTTGCTCCCAAATCCCCAGTGACTAAGCGATCTGGGTCTGCAACTGTTTCGAGAACCTTCTCCTGATTTCCAGCCATGTAATCATGCGACTCTGTGATGTGAACCCATTGCTTGTGGGTCAATCGTATAGTATGCCGGCCGATAGAAGGCACCGTTGATAAGATAACATCTTCAGGTGACATAGAATCAGGTCAGGCTTTCTTGGCAAAATATGTCGTTCACTCAGATGGATATCCTGACCGATGCTCGGAGCGCACTAGCACCCTACGGATAAATCGCTTCTGTAGTGAGACACGGTCACCTATACCGGAAAGACCTTGGAACTGTCGATAAATATTTGGGGCGACGCCCATCATACACTGGTGGCGTATTATGCACTTAACGTCCGAGAACAGGTTGAATACAACTCAAACGCGAATTATCAGTCAGCAGTCATTCACTCACCAAGGCATCGAAGCGTTCGAGAAGCTCTCCATAGTCTTTCACCCATGAGGAAATCAAGTCGGTCGTCTCGGTTGGCAACGCCATTTGTTTCGCAAGATCGGCGAGATATTGTTGTTCTTCGGGACTTGTATGTTCATCAGCTAGCGCTAACATGAGAGCGTCGCGATAGACCAAGACCCGTGTGGCCCATGGCAGTTTCGACAGGTCGTCAGGACACTCAGGAAGGTTGCCAAGATCAATTCCAAAATGTGCGGCCTGTTGCTCAAGGATTTCCCGTTCGGCGGGGTGAAGCCCATCTGAATGAGCTATCTTTGAGAGGGTCGCGATGTACAACTCAGGCGAAAAACCGTCGAGAGGGTTCTGTAGTGAATCCATGTTTACTCCATCATAAAGGCGTCGAGGTCGTCGGTGTTACGAAGGATATGCCTGTCGGGTACGCCAACGATCTCCGCGAACTGGATGCTGACTTCCAGTCTAAGAGCGGTGTTTACAGTGTTATCGAAAGCGATCTTGGCCAAGCGCTCCAAGTTTCCGAAGTAAGCATCCAACTTTTTGATAAAGGCGCAAAATTCTTTATCAAGCTGTTCAAGAGCGTTCTTCTCGTAAGCAGCAAGTCGTGCAATCAGCTCCGATTCTTCTGCCCCAAGTCTGTCCTTGATAGCTGAAGCAACGATCTTCCCTGCGAGACTGCCGACAAAAGCACCCAGCATGGGGATTGGAATTAGTACTTGGCCAGCCGCAGCGGTTAAGCCAACGATCGCGGCGTCCGCTGCGATGATATGCGATAACTCCACGAATTGATCGCCATCAATTTTGCCAGAGTGGTACTGACTCAGAATATCCCCGACGCCTATCAAGCCGCTGACGAGTGCGCCGGCGAATGGAGCAGCCAGATCAGTTGAGTTAGTCAAGGCATACAATGCACTACCAGCAACAGCACCACCTCCGGCACCTTTTGTTGCGGCAACCCCAACGTCCTTCCAGTCCTGAGTTGAAAACTCTCCTTTGAAGGGGTTCTTACCATCTCGACACTTGACCCATATCGCTTGCCCGAAACGAACTCCACCACCGGCTGCGGCACCTATAGCTGCCGCATTTCCAAGCCCCGCTAGTGATGGACCATGTTCGTTTCCCGCTCCCTGCTTTAGTTCATCATTCTCTCGAACCAGCCTATTTTCGCGGTCATCAAGAGTGCCGTGAACACGTCCCTGTTGAACCTCAGCGTAAGTGCCTTCTCCCGGCTGAATGAGTTCGTCCGGCGACCTGCCTGTCGCCTGTTGGAGCTCATTGAGTTTATTCCTGATCGCGTTCGCACTTTTTTCGGAAAGGCCATCACTCTGGCCAGTCTGGCGCAACTGCTCCATTTGCTGGTATTGATCCCGAGGAATGTGGTAAAGACCGTCACCGTCACCACTTGTAAAGTCTTGATATTTCGTCGCATGTTCAGAAACACCATCTAGGGTATTACGAAGACCGTTGTAGTACTTGGATTGAATATCCACACCAGCCTCGCGGTAATCAACAGGATCAAGGCGTCCAACTCCGTCAAAAGTAGCCGATTGGGTACGACCATACAATACATCTATAGCACGCCGGACTCCCACATGAACCTGTTCCGCAATCTCACCATGTTTGGTGTCTGGACTGCCAAGGATGTTTTCTGGAGATCCCACAAAATCACGGACGTGCTGTATCTCTCGCCACGCGTCCAAGAAATTCCTATCCTGAGTCTGTATTGCTTCGGCGAGCCTGTTAGCTCGATCCGCAGCATCAAGAGACGCCCATGTAGCTGCGACCTGCGCAGCTACATGCGGTCCCGTACGGTTTGTGTCAGGCTTATTCAAAGTGCGACCTCAGCTTTGAGTAGTTGGCTCAGCGAGCGAATGTGATTGATGAGAGCCGCAAGTCTTTCTTTTTGTGCCAAGTTGAACTGCCGATAGTTTTTCGGAGCATGGTTTGTAAGCCAATCGAGTCCAGCCAAGCATCCCTCTGAGTGCTCTTTCGTACGTTGTCCAAGCCCCTTAATCTCTCTGTTAGCCGTCTCTAGAGAGCGGGCTTTCGCTTCGACCTTGACGCGCTCCTTTGCTGCCTTCTCGGCGATCTCCTTGTTGCGTTTGTTAAGATAGATTGCTGACCCTCCAATAGCGAGACCACCTATTGTCCATCCTACAGGGCCCGTAAGGGCCAGAAGAACTTTTCCGGCGGCCATGCCACCGCCTCCAGCAGCAACGGCTCCACCTCCGAGCCAAGCGAGAGCAGCATTCGTAGCTGCAGCTCCTGATAGAGCGGAAATCGCTGTCCCTGTTGATGCCGTACCAAAGGTAGTCGCCACCGCCATGGCCGCGGTTGGACCTAGCGCAGCAACTCCCACACCCGCGGTACCTCCAGCTACACTTGTAGCACCCGCTATCTTTTTGGACTCAATAGCTTCCGTCTCAAGACGTCGCACGGTCCTATCGAAGCGATTCGCTTCGATGCGGTACTGGGCAACCGACTTGTCAAACTCCTTGGGCGAGTTCGCAAGCAGATTCACGTATTCCTCGACGCGTTCGATCACCTCACCAGCCGCACGTTGCCGTTGCTTGAATAGCCGCACGCTCGCACGCTCGCACGCTCGACGCTTTTGCGAATAGACTCATATCTGTTGACCGCCCCATCGAGCTTCTCAAGTGCCTCGCGGCGCACAGATGAATTGAACATTCTCACCCTCCTTGAACTATGGTCATTTTGAACCTAAAAATAAGCGGTGACCCAATCCGAACCCAAGCATCTGATCGGATCTTACTTGGAAAAAATAATATCCTGCCCGCCGTCAAACGCCCTCGGCCACCATCTCCCCTTGGCGCGAGCGCTCCTGCAAATCGTAGAGCGAGGAAATGGCGTCCTTGTACAGCGGAATGGGAAAGGTGCGGTCCTCAAAGCGCGCTGTGTGCGCGAACCGACCACGCACTAGACGCGCATTGGCCTCGGTCTTGTACGTCATCTCGCCGGTGTAGATCGGAAAGGCATCGGCGGCGCGGTAGCTGAGGATTAGGGTGCGGCGCGGTTTGTCCGAGACATTGGCGATAGAGGCATGAGGGGTCATCGCATGCATGAAGATGACCGCGCCCGCTGCGCCGGGAATCGGCACGGCTAGGGACTGATCAACCGCTTCGGTGACTCGGCCTTGAAAAAAGCCGTCGGTGCTGTGCGACAGCAGGTCAGCCTGCTGACGCCGAGGGATGACTTGCAAGCAGCCGTTTTCAACAGAGGCGTCGTCGAGATAAAAGAGGATACTCACCGAGCCGCGATGGGTCAGCGGGTAATAGGAAAGGTCTTGGTGCCACTCGACGGGCGAGCCAACGCCAGCCGGTTTCATGTTAATCTTGCTGTAGTGAAAAACCAAGTCCGGGCCGAGCAGGGCCTCGACCGCGTCGAGGAGGCGATCCGATTGGGCGAATTCTCGGAATACCTCGTAGTGACTACAAGGCTCGTACAGACGGCGGACCTGCGTCCCATCAGAAGGCTGGTGCGGCTCCATCTCCATCCGGGTGACGTCGTGGTTGGCGAGCGTATTGCCGGTACTGACGGCATCCATCTCGCGCAGGAAGGCCGCGACCTCCTCGGTGCTGAGAAAGCCGGGGACGGCGACGTAGCCTTCGGTGTGGTAGTGTTCGACTTGTGCGGTGGTCAACATGGGTTGGTTCCTCCTTACCATTTTTCGATAGCGCCCATCAGCATTTTCTGCTGGTCGGTACCCGTGGCGCGAACTTTCTGTGCAAAAGGGCCGTCAAAGGGCTCGCGGGATTTCATCCAGGCGGTCTGGTAGCACATCAGGCAGACGCGGCGGCGCACCGCCGAACGGTTGGCCGCGCCGCGGTGGTAGAGACAGCCATCGAACATCACCGCCTGACCCGGCCGGGCGAAAACCCACTTCTCCTCCGGGAAGCGCGGATGCCCTTCGGGCGGGCGGAAAGGGGCGCGGTGGCTGCCGGGGACGATGACGATGGCACCATTGTCCCCGTCTAATTCGTCCAAGTAGTAGCCGCAGTTGATCTGGCCGGGCAGCGCGCCGTAGGGCGTGCCATCGGGATCGATGGGCCAAGGCACGTCGCGATGCCAGTTTTGCTCCTCCTGTCCCGGCGCGGTTACGCGGGCCGTGGCACTGTGGAGCTGGACGCAGGTGCCCAGAATGGCCTGCATCCTCTCCAGCACGGGCGGGTTGTCGAGCAGGAAGGCAAAGTCCTCGCCCTCTTCTAAGAGCTGGTGGATAAACTGCTCGCCGCTCCCGCGCGCAAAGGCCGCATCGAGGGCTGTGCGTAGGGTCTCGATCTGCGCCTCGGTGACGGCATCTTCGACGACGAGGTAGCCCCACTTGCGGAAAAAGGCCACATCCTCGGCGATTGCGGGCGTCAGCTTGGGATTGAGGTGCTGAGGATAGGGCGGTTGCGTCATGGTTTTCGCAAAACTCCTGTGTGCATTGCAGTCGCCAACTGGCAAAATACATATTGCGCGGCAAGGCTCTTGTCAACGAAACGAGCGACGTTTGGTTGACCCTGGGTTGGCTATGACGCTCATTACGGGGCAGAACGTCGCGGTTTGGCCGGAGCCAAATTGTACCAGCAGACGCACACAGCCTATTTACAAAAGGAGCCATCCATGAGCTATCTAAATCCCCGCGCCATCGCCATTGACACGCCCATGCCACCGCCCGCTTGGGCGCTGATGGAGTGGGAACTAATTCGGGCGCAGACGAGAGGATGCACAGAGTTTTTCGCCAAGTACTTCGACGAGCGGGGCTATTTGGAGTGCATTCCGCGCTGGGGCGGCAACGATGGGCCGGACGACGCTATCGAGAACTTGGTCCACTGGCCGGTGCTCTACGTGCTGGGCGGTGGAGCCCATCTGGACGATATGTGCCAGTTGGCATGGGAGGGGCATCTCAAGCAATACACCGAGGCCAAGACCACAGAAGTGCCCTTTACCCGAGACGGGATGTACTATCGCGAATTTCCGGTGATGTTCGACTGGGTACACAACGGGGAAGGGCTGACGACGTTCAACTTGCACGGCTTGATGAACCCACGCGAGCGAGCCTTTGAGCAGCGGGTGCGGCGCTACGCCGGATTTTACATGGGCGACGACCCCCAAGCACCCAACTACGACCCCGAACACAAAATCATCAAGAGTCTGTTCAACGGCAGCCGCGGCCCGATGCTGCGCAAGGCCACGGCGCTCGACTGGGCTGGCGATCCGCTCGACGAGGTGCAGGAGCGCTTCATTCCCCTGCACGGAGAGCGCAACTTCGAGGAGATGCTGGCCCACTTCAAAGACTACACCGATGTCGTCGGCGATCATCCGCAAAATATGGTGGCGACGGCCTTGGGGCTAAATGCATACGCACTGACGGGCGAGGGCCAGTACAAGGATTGGGTGCTCGAATACGTCGAAGCCTGGCGGCAGCGCACGCTGGCCAACGACGGGATCATCCCGACCAATATCGGACTCGATGGGACCATTGGCGGCGAATGCGACGGCAAGTGGTACGGAGGGTGTTACGGCTGGGCCTTTACTGTCGAAGTGCCCCAGACCGGAGAAATGTCCAGCCGCAACACGCACGGGCTGGGAATTTCGGGCTTTGGCAATGCGCTGTTGCTGTCGGGCGAACAGCAATTCGTCGATGTGTGGCGGCAGATGATCGACAAAGTCAACGCCAACGGGAAAGAAATCGACGGGCAAATGATGTACCCGCATATGCACGGGGACGAGGGCTGGTACGAGTTCCGGCCAGCAAAGTACGCGCACGGAGCGCAAGAGGTGTACTACTGGTCAATGGACCGGGCCGATCTGAGCCGGCTAAACGCCGACCGCGGCTGGTTCGGATTCTTGGAGGGACGCGACTCCACCTACCCGGAAGCGGCACTACAGGCCGACTTTGCCCGCCTCCGCACGCAAATGGAGAAGGTGCGCCGCGACCCAACGACGCCGGACACCCGGCTGTCGGACAATCCCAACCCATTCAACCCAGCCATTCCGGGGGGGCTAACCCAGCTCATGTTGGGAGGGCTGACGCCGCGCCACGGCTCGCCGCTGCACTGCCGAGTGCGCTACTTCGATCCGCAGGCTGGGCGAGCGGGGATGCCCGAGGGCGTGGGGGCGCTAGTGGAGCGGCTCGGCGCAGACTCCATGACGCTGACGCTAGTAAATACAGACCCAGTAGCCGGACGCGCAGTAATTGTACAGGGCGGGGCCTACGCCGAGCACCAGTTCACCAGCGTCAGCGTGGGCGGAAAAGAAACGACGATAGATGACTCGTCCTTTACCGTGGAACTAGCGCCGGGAGCTGGGGAGACGTTGGAGATCGGGATGCAGCGCTATGCCAATGGGCCGACGTTTGCGTTTCCGTGGGATCGGTGAGTCGCTAGGGTCTTGGGTCGTATCTCAAAGGGGATCGCCCACCCTCGGCTCAGGCCCCATGCTGTCCGACTCTGAAGCCTCCGGTCGCGCCGCCACTTGGGCGACTGCTCCCACCCCAGCGGGATTAGCCGCCCGCACTTCAAACACATACTCTACGCCGTTAGCCAGTCCTTCTACCCTATGATCCCGTGCCGCTGCACCTCCGGCCACCGGCTCCCACGCCGACCACGCACCCCACACCGGACGCCCGCGCCATTCATAGCGCGTCAGCACCGGTCCCTCACTCGCCGCCGCCGACCACGTCAGCACCACCCACCCGTCGCCCGCCACCGCTTGCAATCCGTCCGGCGCGAACAGACGCCCCGGCGTAGCCAAGCCCCACGCCGCACTGCTCGCGCCCCCCGCTTTGACCGCCCGTACGGCCACCGCATACGGCTGCCCGTGCTGCAACCCGCCGACGGAAAACGCCGCCGCCGCCACCATCGGCATAGCTATCCCCGCAGTGGTCCAATCCAACAGCCGGTCTGTCCCGGCGTAGAGTTGGTATTCATAGCCGGTTACAGCGGACGTTGGCTTGCCCACCAACACGTGCAGCCGTCCCGAAGTCTCCAGCGCCGACAACGCGCCGGCATACACGGCCACTGTCGGCGACTCTGGTATGTGCGCTAGCTCCGACGCTTTGGCATCGCGCTTGCTGGCGTTGAACACATCGCGCAGGTGATGGACCACGCCGCGCAACGCCCAGCCGACCACGTCTTTATAGAAGTGAACCACCGCTCGCACCATCCCCCCGACCGATTCGGCTTGAGTGGATGTCTGCTCCGGCGCGGCCAGCACCGGCATGGCGCTACCTTCTTCTACATCTATCACCTGCACGCGCACCGGGTAGGAGGTCGCCAAGGCAGATTGGCTGGTATCGGTGGCGACTACGGTTACTTGGTAGTCGTTGTCGGTGGGCGGGACATCGGCGGGTTGTTCGTAGTCGGGTATGGCTCGGAACATGAGGGTCATCGTCTGGTGCTCTTTATCGGTGGAGAAGGTGAAGGCTGCGGCATCGCGTCCGGCCAGCGACCATATAATGGAATTGCCTGGGGCATGGCGGGCGGTGTAGGTGGCGATTGGAGCGGAACTGTTTTCGGCAAAAGAGACACTTTCGAGGCCGATGATGTTCGGCGGGGTATAGGTGGTTGGGTCGTCGGGGGCGGGCTTCGACAGCTCGGCTGCGGCTTCGACAGCGAGTTCAGCCGAATCGCTCGCCGACGGGTTAGCGGCTCCGGTGGCGAGCAGGCTGGCTAGTGCCGTCAGGATCAGGCGAAGTTTCTTCTTCCTCTTCATGTTCGGTTTTCCTTCTTGAGCGATGAAATGAATCGTTGATGTTTCGGTATCAGTGGCCGATGGTTGGCAAGAAATCCTCCATCCCAACGGGATAGACCCGTCGTCGTCCGCTGAGCTTGTCGAAGGGGACGCTTCGACAAGCTCAGCGGCCTGATACCTAAGACGCGGTGTACTATCCGTTAATCGGTTCTATCGGCGGGCGATCCGGTAGCGGGTTAGCCTTCGCGGTTGAAGGCTAACCCGCTGGGTTCAACGACTCCGGTCCGCTTGCGCTCTTAGGCCGTCGCGCTGGGATACCGATGCGCCCGGCCATCGGGCCGATGACGAAACTGGATGCCGCCGCGAGGGAAGAAGGCCCCCCGGGTGTCATAACCAGCCGCCTTTGCACCTTGATGGTCGGGCTTTCCGAATCGGTGCCGCTGGTGGCGGCCGGAAAAGTTGTGCCCGACGTGTTCCGCCGATAGGTCGTCTGTCTCGCGGTGTAGGTAGAAACTACCGTGGCGCTGCCCCAATTGGACCACGATCCGCCCGTTGGTCTGGTGCGACGGATCTGCCATTCGTAGCGTGCATGCGGATTGGGGGTGCGCCGCGACGATGACCAGCCAGACGGCACGCCACTGGCCGACGCACTAAACGAAGGGGCGGTCGTGCCCGAGGTGTGCAACCGGAAGGCCGTCTGCCGCTCGGTGTACGTGGAAACTACCGTGGCGCTGCCCCAGCGAGACCACGATCCGCCCGTTGGTCTGGTGCGACGGATCTGCCATTCGTAGCGTGCATGCGGGTTGGGCGTCGGCCGCGACGATGACCAGCCAGACGGCACGCCACTGGCCGACGCACTAAACGAAGGGGCGGTCGTGCCTGACGTGTGCAGCCGGAAGGCCGTCTGCCGCTCGGTGTAGGTAGAAACTACCGTGGCGCTACCCCAGCTAGACCACGACCCGCCCGCCGGCCGCGTCCGACTGATGCGCCACACGTAGCGGTTGCTGGACGTGGGACTCGGCGGCGACGATGACCAGCCATAAGGCGTGCCACTGGCCGTGCTGCTGAACGCCGGGGCGGTCGTGCTGGAGTTGTTGCGTTTATACGCGGTCTGTCGCTCGGTGTATCTAGACACAACGGAGGCACTACCCCAGCTAGACCACGACCCACCCGCCGGTCGGCTGCGACTGATCTGCCACACGTAGCGGTTGCTGGACGTAGGACTCGGCGGCGACGACGACCAGCCGTAAGGCGTGCCACTGGCTGTGCTGCTGAACGCCGGGGCGGTCGTGCTGGAGTTGTTGCGTTTATAGGCGGTCTGTCGCTCGGTGTATCTAGACACGACGGAGGCACCACCCCAGCTAGACCACGCCCCACCCGCCGGCCGCGTCCGACTGATGCGCCACACGTAGCGATTACTGGACGTGGGACTCGGCTGTGACGATGACCAGCCATAAGGCGTGCCACTGGCCGTGCTGCTGAACGCCGGGGCGGTCGTGCTGGAGTTGTTGCGTTTATAGGCGGTCTGCTGCTCGGTGTATCTAGCCACAACGGAGGCGCTCCCCCAGCTAGACCACGCCCCACCCGCTGGTCGGCTGCGGCTGATCTGCCACACGTAGCGATTGCTGGACGTAGGACTCGGCTGTGACGACGACCACCCATAAGGCGTGCCACTGGCCGTGCTGCTGAACGCCGGGGCCGTCGTGCTGGAGTCGTTGCGTTTATAGGCGGTCTGCCGCTCGGTGTATCTAGACACAACGGAGGCACTCCCCCAGCTAGACCACGATCCACCCGCCGGTCGCGTGCGGCTGATTTCCCACTCGTAGCGCGCATGGGGGTTGGGCGTCTGCCGCGACGACGACCAGCCAGACGGTACGCCACTGGCCGACGCGGTGAACGAAGGGGCGGTCGTGCCCGACGTGTGCAGCCGATAGGCCGTCCGGCGCTCGGTGTACGTGGAAACTACCGTGGCACTCCCCCAGCTAGACCACGATCCACCCGTTGGTCTGGTGCGGCTGATTTCCCACTCGTAACGTGCATGGGGGTTGGGCGTCTGCCGCGACGACGACCAGCCAGACGGTACGCCACTAGCTGTGGCACTGAATGAAGGGGCGGTCGTGCCCGACGTGTGCAACCGATACGCCGTCCGGCGCTCGGTGTACGTGGAAACTACCGTGGCGCTCCCCCAGCTAGACCACGCCCCACCCGTTGGTCGGCTGCGACTGATTTCCCACTCGTAGCGTGCATGGGGGTTGGGCGTCTGCCGCGACGATGACCAGCCAGACGGTACGCCACTGGCCGACGCACTAAACGAAGGGGCGGTCGTGCCCGACGTGTGCAGCCGATACGCCGTCCGGCGCTCGGTGTACGTGGAAACTACCGTGGCGCTCCCCCAGCTAGACCACGCCCCACCCGTTGGTCTAGTGCGGCTGATTTCCCACTCGTAGCGCGCATGCGGGTTGGGCGTCTGCCGCGACGATGACCAGCCGGACGGTACGCCACTGGCCGACGCACTAAACGAAGGGGCGGTCGTGCCCGAGGTGTGCAGCCGATACGCCGTCCGGCGCTCGGTGTATCTAGACACGACGGAGGCACTCCCCCAGCTAGACCACGCCCCACCCGCCGGTCTGGTGCGGCTGATTTCCCACTCGTAGCGCGCATGCGGGTTGGGCGTCTGCCGCGACGATGACCAGCCGGACGGTACGCCACTGGCCGACGCGGTGAACGAAGGGGGGGTCGTGCCCGACGTGTGCAGCCGATACGCCGTCTCGGTCGGCACCGACTGGCTGGTTGTTCCGGTCGCCTCAACCCAGCCGCTGTTGCCGACACTGTTTTCGGCCCGCACGCGGAACTGGTAGAGTGCACCGGCACGCGACAGGACCAGCGAGGCATTCGTCAAAGTAGGCGTCGCTCCCAACCGCCAGCTACCGCTTGCAAAGCGATACTCCACCCGGTAGCCGGTGGGTGTACCGCCACTGGTAGGCGAGTCCCAGGCTAAGTCGATGCTGCCCGGCGTTAGTGGTGAGCCGGTCGCGGCGGTGAAATGGCGCGGCGGATCGGGCGCTTGAACGATCTTAGGCGGCGTCTGCTGCGTGGGGGCGGTGAAAAGCCATGGGATCGCGCCTGGGGCTCGATTGGCCGTGGTCGTCCATACGCCTTGGGTGTCCGTCGCCGGCGGCGAGGTGGTCTGCCAACCACTCGGCGTAGCGAGGGTGGGGGCCGTCTGCGTCGCCGGTGTCGCCGGCGCACGCCGCGCACGCTGGTAGAAGATAGCCGCCGCCGCCGGGCGCTCGCTGTATTTCTTTAGCGGACCCCACCCACTCCAAGAACCGCCCGAAGGCCGGGTGCGTCCGATCCGCCACACGCGCGGCGCGGCGTCCGTCCAAGTGATCGCACCGGACGACCAATGATCGGGGGTTTGGGATGCGGAGGCGTCAAACAACGGCGCGGTCTGCGCAGCCCGATAGGCATACTCGGTCTCCACGAGCGGCGTGACCGTTATGTTGACGGTTAGGTCGTCGGTGCCGCGTGAGTTGCGGGCGCGCCAGATGAACTCGGCATCCCCCACATGCGTGTTTTCCGGCCGAATGGTTATCGCCCGGGTGGTGGTGTTGACCGCGACATATCCGGGTAGGGTGCCGACGGTTGCATAGCTCTCGGCTCTTTCCGCCGCAGGTAATATTTGCTGGTCGGTGGAACCGGCCGGCACCGAATAGGATACGCGGTCTGAGGAAAACAGGGGCGGCCCCTCCGGCACGATGGTAGCCGCCGCCCGCACCGCCGCGGTGGTCGCGCTTTCGGTGCGCTGGTTAGACCCACCGCCGTCGGTATAGCGTACCGTCGCCCGCAATGGATAGCCGACATCACCGGCCTGCGGTATGTAGATGGAGACCCACGGCTGCGGCTGCGACGACACCCCGGCGACATTCGTCCACGACGTCGGACCCGACTGCCGCTGCCACTGCCAACGCGGGTTGGTGATGCCGCTGCTGGGGCCGGTCCACTCCGCCGTCAGTTGGGCGCCCTCCTGCGGCGACAACGACGACAACGCTACCGTGCCATCATTATCGCGCAGCGTCACCGTCGCCTTGGGCGGCGCACTCGCCACGCCGGACGTCTCAAACGACAGCGTTACCGTCTCGTCGTCGCGATCGGCATCCTCGTTGGCCGTGATCGTAAACGACTGCTCGGGCTTGCCCGCCGCAAAGACCACCTTCCCCTCGTTTAGCCCCGCCACCGTGTAATCGCCCGGTTCGGTGCCCTCATCGGCCGACACCTGAATCGGAATACTCACGGCCTGCGACAGAGGCCGCGAGAGCCGAACCACCACCGGCACCGCACCGCCGCCTTCAAAGGCTTGATACGACTCCGATCCAAACGACACCGCCAGCACCCCCGCCGCCACCGGCGACGTCGCGGCGCTCTCGGCGCGCTTGCCCGCACCCAACGCGTCGCGATAGGCCGTGACCACCGCCCGTAGCATCCAACCCACCTGTGCCGCCTGCGGCGTGTAGCGAGACTGCACCGTTCCGGATGTAGCCGAAAGGGTGTGCCACTCCGTCGCACCCGGGGCCTGTCCCTGCCACTGCCAACGAACACCGGCGATGCCCCCATCCGGGTCGGTCAACACCGCGGTCAACGGCACTCCCACCTCGGGCGACCGCGAAGATAATTTTATCACGCCGGGATCGTCCGCATCCGTTACCGTTACATCCACCTGTTTCGTAAAGGGCAAAAGCGGCTTCGTGCGCCGGACCGGGGGGCCATCGCCAGAGACCGGGGCCGCCTTAACCCAAACGGTGTACACGCCGTCCCCGTCGCCATCGGTGGGCGCCTCAAAGTCCGGCGCATCCCGGAAGCGCAAGCCGCCCTGACGATCCAACGCGAAAAGTCCGCTGTCGGCGATGTCGGACAACTTCAAGCGATAATCGACCAAGGACTGATCCAACGCGGCCGGGGCGAAGCGGTAGGACGCTATCGAGCCGTCCCTGTTTTCAGCAACCGAGATCGCAGTCGGCCCCTGAATGGGATGCCGGGGCGTGGCCTGAACCGCCACGACCTTGCTATAGCCCACCTTGTTTTTGGCCTTCATCTGGAAGGTGTACGTCGTGTCGTTGTCTAAGTGCCGGACGATCTGTTCTTCCGTCGCATAAACGGTCCAATTCGGATTCCAAGCAGCCGCGCCGGCCCGATAGCGCCACACATGGTGCTCGATCTTCGAGCTGTTGTCGGCTCCCGCACTCCACCGCACGCGCACCCGTTCGTGGCCAGCCGCTACGGTCAACTTCGGGGGATCCGGGGGGCCGGCCGCCGTTATCGCCGCGCTGGGATCGGAAGCGACTCCCCGACCCGTAGGATTGACCGCCGCGACTTGGAAGGTGTACGCTGTGCCGTTGATGAGAGCCTCTACCAAGTGGCGGGTCGTCGCCGCATTACTGATATCCTGCCAGTCGGCCCAGGTTGTATCGGCCCCCGAGATCGTGCCCGCCCTATACGTCCATCCTGTGATGGTCGGGTCGTCCACCTCCGGCAAGACCCACGCTAGCGTCACTCCCTTATTGCCTACTTGCGCCGTCAGACCTGTCGGCGGAGCCGGCGGCGGAGCCATATCGCGAATTGAGGTGTGGTTCAGATCAACCGAGCCACCCGGCATGACCCGGATGCCGCCCCAAGCGTAGTCGCCCGACCACGATGGATCGGACTTCTTCTGAAAGCGGACCGAATCAGTGGCCGTCCCCGTCCCCTTGGTAATTAGTTTACCATAGACGAAAATCTCCGCTTGAGTCTCGTCGGCTACGCTTTCAGGGAGGGAAAAATTGTGGCGATCATTGCCGGGGACAAACTGGATAACGCTTCCTCGGTTTATCGTGAGTGTCGCTCCGGGAAAGACAACAAGGTCGCCGGTCAGAGATAGAGTATCGTCGCTCGCAGATGCTGTCTCGTTCCAGATCTCATCGCCGATGAGAGACCAGTGGTGGTAGCTATTAGGAGCGTCCGAGTATCGAAAAGGACGTCTAAAGTCAAAACCCCATTTTGTACCTCCAACAAAGCCTTGTTTGAAAAAATTCAACTTCTCCCAGCCTGCATGATATGGGCCCCGTGGACTCTCTCTGCCCTGTTGACCTGCAATTACACCTAAAAGCGGAACTGTGAAAGGATCAGAATCAGGTGAGTCAACCTCAAGATTTCCCCATTTAACATCTGCCCCTAGCCAACTTATATTGCTAGGAAGTCCCATGTTAGCGGCTGTCGAACTTGTATCTGGTTCTGGTAATATCACCAAGTCATAACTTTCCCATAGATCTTCGTGGAAGTTATCGGCTTGAGTACTCAATACTAGTCCAGTATGGGTCATATATCGTAGACTGGGTTTTGGTCAATGCCACCCAGATCGCTATCGCCTGTATCGTGAAGAAGAATTTTTCCTCCAAAGGGATATAAGCCGTGTGATCCCGCACCTACATAGACAACAGGGTGTGTACCTTGGCTTAATTTAACTTCCTTTTGCGGATCGAATACAAAATTGGAAGTCAGATCCGGCATCTCCATTCTTAGTGTTTCTGTACCATCTTTAAGTTCAAGGGTATGAATGAATTTATTGTAATATGACAAATGCGCCTTATGAAACAAATACTCCACCCCTATTACCTCTGCAGTATCAGGATCGCTTGAACTAACCACAACATTGACTCGCGGCCAATCACCCTCATGTCTGTTCCACCAGTGATTGTAAGGATAGAAGTAGAAATATTGAATTGCGGTGATTGAATCAGAATATGCCTCATGGGATGTCTTGTATATATGCACGTAGGAGGTATTAGGGAAATTTTCGTTCTCACCAGCATGAGGCCCTTTACCAAAGTAGGTGTTATTCCAGCTTGTAGGGTCGTTGCCGGGATAATCGAAGCGAGGTTGCACTGTAAATAAACTTCTATCCCGTTTTTTAAATCCTAGAGGTACGCCCGAGTACACAAATTTCCTTGTCAAGAATGCAAATCTATTTTCTGAAAAATTCACACTAGGACGCTGAAGGAGAGGATCCCACCCATCGAACGATCTAATATCTCTAACTTTTCCTCCAAGATTAAAAGTATAGAAATGCAAATTGCTAGCGGAATTGGCACCGACAATTTCTACCGGTTCCGGTTTGAGTACACGGATATCCCCCCATCTATTGCCTGTATCTTCCGTAAGTACTAGTATGGGAGAGAATCTTTGTGCCAATGCCAAATCACTTTCAGCATCAGCATCAGCATCAGCATCCTCAATCATGAGTAATGCGAACAACGCAAATGCAACTACTTCGATCTTTTTCATGGAATTCACTCCTTATAGGTTAATTAATCGGTTGTCCGATTAATTTTTTAATACACCGCTCAAAAATGTAATGTAGCTATCGCTGAAAAGAACCCCCTGCAATCGGATCTTAGGCCGATGGAGAAACGATCTCCTTTGAGGGGATCACGCCACAATTCCGACATAATCGTCGCAAAAGCAACGGGACAAACTAATACAGACCATCCTCGGCTCAGTTCATCTGCCTTGATACCCACCCACATTCCTGTCAAGCTACCAGTCAGGGACATGATGAAACGATCATGTGGGTCAACTAAGGTCACACCAACCGCCGTTCCGGCCGTATACCCAATCAATGCGCCATAAAGGGTAGCTGCAGCTTCACCTAAACCGTCGCCTTCTTGACCGAAGCCGTCGCCAACTAGAATTGTTGCTAAGGCATAGCCAGAAACGGTCCCCGTGAGAATCCCAGAACCCAACTTTTTGGCAATACGTTTGCCTGTCTCCCTATCTTCCTCTTTCGCCGTTCTTGTCGAAAGATTATCTGACTCCTCTTGGAACATGTTCCTGGTGTGGCTAGAAGATACTTCTTCGCGACCTGATCCTATCAAAGTCAGTGTTTGGATCCGCTCCGAGGAGATCGACTTCGACCACCCGTCTAGTTCCAAGCCTACGATCAATCGACGTTGATAAACGGCTTTAATGTAGCCCCTTGCTGTATCCAGCTTAGCCCACTCCCCCGAGACTGGATGTCGCTCGCCCATCCCATAGACAACCACCGCCAAAGCCCCCACTTCCACCATTCTGCTGTCGATCTCACCCGCTTGTAAAACCACTCCAGCCCGAAGTCCCTCGGCATCATCCCAGCCCGTATCGGCATGTGCATAGTTGACCATGGCGAGAAGCAAAATCATCGTACTCAGAAAGCCCAAGAAGCCGTGCATAGCTCTACCTCCTTCAGATAGCATAGCGTGATAGTTCGGGACGACGCGGTCCCAGGGCTTTCTATAGTCTCCGAATTTCTTCATCGTATCAAGGTCTCTTTGACACACAGAATGGGTGCCCAGTACGATAGCACAGCGTAGAGTGTGCAGGTTGTTTCGTCGTCATATACTTTTCTGGTTTCCTCCGTCAGGATCAAGATTGGCGAAAACATCTCGGCCAATTTCTCTTTGTCTTCATCACTGATCGCATCCGCCCCCTTAGCTATGAGCATGGCGAACAGGAGTACAACACGGATAATCCGCATGATAGGTATCCTCCTTTTATTGAGTTTCAAAAGCGTAGCGTGGCGATAGCTGATAGACCCCTTTGGGGCTGCGGAACCAACCCGACCGAGACCCGGCGGGCTTCAGGCTTCAAGTGGAGCTTAGCTGAAAGGGGCTTGCGCCATCGTTCCGACGAAATCGTTGCACCAACAATAGGACCTAAAAAGGCACTCAAGACAGATATAGCTCCGAAAATTCCAGAGGCAGTTTTATTATTGACATCGGCAAACATAAAAACTACACCATAGGGCACTACTGCCCCTAACAGCGCACTGCCCGCTAGTGTTATGAGGAAATTATCCTGCGGGTCAACGCTGCTCACGCCAACTGCGGTTCCAACCAAGTTGCCAGCCCAAAAGCCTAAAAGGGCAGGAATCTCGTTGCCAAAATCACCGTCTTCGGCCGACACCATGATGGCCCCTCCTGCAAGACCACCACCGACACCCCAAAGCGCGCCAGCCGCCAACTTTTTGCCAAGCCGTGTGTCGGCCTTCTCTTCCCTTTCTATCGACGTACCGCAGTTGACTAAGGCGATATGGTCTAATCGCCGTACCGCAGCTAGACGGCCCATCGTGAGGAGTCCACTTCTCTCGGCACATAGGCAGCAAAGGCCATCTCGTATCATAGCGTTGGATATGTCGGCAAGGCCGCCACGCTTAATGATGATTCCATACCACTCCGCTCGCCCCAACGAAGCAGCATTCGCCGAACCAAAGACGATGCCGCCCGCTCGGGCATTCAGCCGCCCCTCGACGATCAGTTCCGCACGGGTGGAGTCCAAGCCGCCTTGGGTATCATCGTGGTAAGGCAGAAAGCGGACCTTCGTATCGGGTGCGAGGGTCAGGGTTGCTCCCGACGCAATGGTCACGTCGCCGCCGACATAGACCGTGTCGCGCCAGGTCGTGTCCTGTTCGATTCGGCCTGTCCAGTAGTCTAGGGAGACATTCGCGGGGAAAGTGAGCTGTATGGGAGAAGGGGCTTCATTGACTTCCTGAGCGGCTACAACGGCGGTATAACTAGCCTGAAAAATCAGTGAGAGCACCAGCCATCCCATCCCATTCAAAGCGCCTATGCGTTTCATCTCATTCTCCTTGTATGCAGGGTATGCCCAGACCATATTGGTTTTACAGCGGGTCTGTTTTCGCCGCCGGGCGAGGAGCCAATGCCCCATATACCTCTTATTACGAGAGAATTGATCTTTTTCACAAGGAGAGCTCCATCAGCACTTGGCCGAAGGTCCTAAACGTGAACGATGAACAACTAACAATGCCATTGGGTGCGGCCTCCTATTCCGCCTCGGCTTCGACGGTATATATGCAAATCCCGTGCCAATAATCGCGCTTTGCAAAAAAAAACCGTTCAGCAATGCCCTAACAGACTGAAAAACATGACACTTAAAAATACAGGAGCGGTTTTTCCGCCCTGCGCCTCTGATGGGTCGCCGCCCATTTTTTGCGTAATTTTTTCTTCATTTGCATAATTTTTTCTTCACTCAGCCTCCGCTTCCTCATCGGCTAGTCCGCGCCCCTTCTTGGATCGCCGTATCCCATACTTTTCCATCCGATACACCAACTTTTGATGATTCATACCTAACAAGCCAGCGGCCCCCCGCGGCCCAGAGACCACCCAATTGGTCTGCTTAAGCGCCGCTATAATGCGCTGCTTCTCGGCTTCGTCCTCGGCCAGCGGGAGCGGCGGCTCAGCTTCGGACTCCTCAGCCTCTACTGCAACCCGTAGCCGGGTGCGCTGACCGCATCTTGGGCATACCGACGGCTCCGCCTCGGCCTCCTCAGCCGACGGCAAAACCAACCCCACATCGGCTGCCGCCCACACATCCACCATCGCCATGCGCTTGCTCTCGCACACGACCACCGCCCCCCGAATCTACTGTTTCAACTGGCGCACATTGCCCGGCCAAGCATACGCCTGCAAGTAGGCGAGCACTTCGTTGCTCAACGTCCGCATCGGTCGCTGGTACTGGTGGGCATACTGACGCACAAAATGCTTTGCCAACAGGGGGATATCCTCCGGCCGCTCCCGCAACGGCGGCACCGTTAGGAGAAGCCCACTCAAGCGGTAGTATAGATCCTCGCGGAAGGTCCCTTCCGCAATCGCCTGCTGCAGGTCGCGATTGGTCGCCGCAATGATCCGCACATCGATCGGGACGGAGACCCGACCCCCGACGCGGGTGAGGCGATTCTGCTCCAAGACCCGCAGCAAGGTCCGTTGGGCCTCCATCGGCATGTCGCCAATTTCATCGAGGAACAGCGTGCTGCCATCGGCTTGTTCAAAATAGCCGGTGTGTCGCTCGGTTGCGCCGGTAAAGGCCCCCTTCTCGTAGCCGAACAGTTCGCTTTCGACCAAGCTGGCGGGCAAGGCCGCGCAATTGACGGCATGGAAGTCCTTTGCACCGCGTGTGCTCTGGTGGTGGATCGTTTGGGCGAGCAGGTCCTTACCGACCCCGGTCTCGCCCAACATCAGCACTTGGGTATCCGTCGCAACGGCGCACTGAACGCTCTGCTGCCGGGCATCTCCTTCGATCTGCAAGGCCGCGAGGGTGCAAGCGAGCCGTCCGAGGTCAGCACTTCGTAGAGGTTGAGGCTGGAGCGTGGGACGACTGTGGTATGAACGACAGCCTAGGGCAAACTTGCGAGTTAGTCTCGCTTTCGTCTATGTTCCTTATATAAAGCAAGGAGACATAGATGACGCACATTCATACTGCCAAAATCGAGGATCCGGCCTTCGCCGAAACCTATACGGCCTGCATTCAACAAAACGGCGATGGTTGGATAGGATGGATACGGGATGTCCCAGAGGTAAAGTGCGAAGAAAGGACGAGAGAGGGCCTACTAAAAACCCTCGCATACGAGCTCCACAAAACCTTGGTCGCCGAGTGGGAAGCATGGAGTACGCAGTTTGAGCAAGACGTGAAGACAGGCAAGCTCAATTCGCTGCGCGATGAAGCCCTTGATGATTTGCGGGCAGGCAGGTGTAGCGATCTATAAAGCGAGCCACACATTTTGGGCCTGCTATCGGAAACTTCCGCGAAACATTCAACAACTCGCCGACAAGAAATTTGAACTACTAAAGCAAAATCCACGACACCCATCCCTGCGCTTAAAAAAGACCGGCTCGCATTGGGCCGCCCGTATCAACAGAGACTATAGAGCATTGGCAATCGAAGATGGGGACATGTTAATCTGGGTGTGGATCGGCAAACACGACGAATACACAAGACGACTCGGCTGAGACTGCTCTCCTCGCATCATGCTTTATGTGCTGCCCTTCCTATTCGCGATTTCGGCTAGCCACGCTGTCTCGCTCTCGCAAGAGGAAAGCCATCGCAAAATGGTGGCCCTTTTGGCAGAGGTTCGCACACAAAATCTCGATGAGAATCCCTATCAGGGCGAAGGTCAGCTACGACAGCTAGAAGATCAGTTGCAGGCGCTGCCCGATGCAGCCCCCGTCCAAGACCGAATTCGCCTCCTTTTTCGCCTCGGGATCGCCGAACTTTTCTTGGGGCGAGAACGCCGCGCCATAGATCATCTAGTCGCAGCCAAAGAGATGCTCGCAGGCCAACACTCGGTCCCTTCTGAAGTCGTCAATGAGCTACACTTTCGCCTGGGGCTGGCGTGGCTGCGCTTGGGGGAAACCCAAAACTGCGTCCTCAACCCCAGCGCCGAGCACTGCATCCTGCCCATTCGGCCCGGCGGCTTCCATACCCTCCCCGAAGGGTCTCGCCACGCCATCCCCTATTTCCAAGCCGTGCTCGATAATACAGCGGCAGAGGAGCGCCTACGCCTAAGCGCCCGCTGGCTGCTCAACATCGCCTATATGACCTTGGGGCAGTATCCCGAGGGGGTGCCGCCCGCTCACCGGATTCCCCCCAAAGCCTTTGAATCGCAAGCAGCGTTCCCGCGCTGGGTCAATGTGGCCCCTGCGCTCGGCCTGGACACCTTCAGCCTTTCTGGCGGGGCCGTGGCCGACGACTTCGACGGCGACGGGTATCTCGATTTCTTTGTTTCGACATCGGACTTGACCGGACAACTGCGCTTTTTCCGCAATGGAGGAGACGGCACCTTTGCAGACCGCACCGAGGCGGCCAACCTCAACGGGCTGTTGGGTGGCCTCAACTTGGTGCAAGCCGACTACGACAACGACGGCCATCTCGACCTGCTCGTCCTGCGCGGGGCTTGGTTCGGCGAACATGGCCAGCACCCCAATTCGCTGCTGCACAATGCGGGCGATGGCACTTTTTTCGACGCGACCTTTGCCGCTGGCTTAGAACAAGACCACTACCCAACCCAAACCGCCGCTTGGGCCGACTACGACCTCGACGGCGATCTCGACCTCTACATCGGCAATGAAACCACCGACACCTTTGTAGCCCCCGGCCAACTCTTTCGCAACCAAGGCGACGGCACCTTCGCCGATGTGGCCCCGGCGGCTGGCGTTGACCAATACGCCCACGCCAAAGCCGTCGTCTGGGGTGACTACGATGGAGACCGCTGGCCCGATCTATACGTGTCCAACCTCGGACAGCCCAATCGGCTCTTTCGCAATCAAGGCGACGGCACCTTCGCCGATGTGGCTCCCGCCATCGGCGTCGTCGCCCCTCGGGCCAGCTTCCCTACTTGGTTTTGGGACTTCGACAACGACGGCCATCTCGACCTGTTCGTCGCTGCATACTCGGCTACCATCGCCGACATCGCCGCCGCGCATTTGGGCCACTCGGTGTCCGTAGAAAAGGCGCGGCTGTATCGCGGCGATGGCCGAGGCGGCTTTGCGGACGTGTCCCAAGACCTCCACCTCGCGCAGCTGACCAAACCTATGGGGGCCAATTTTGGCGATTTAGACCACGATGGATTTTTGGATTTCTACTTGGGCACCGGCGATACCGATTACGCCGAGCTGATGCCCAATGTGCTGTATTGGAACCAAGCGGGTCAGCGCTTTGTCGATGTGACTTTTGCCAGCGGGTTGGGGCATCTACAGAAGGGACATGGGGTCGTATTTGCCGATTTAGACCACGATGGCGATGTGGATATATTCGAGCAGATGGGCGGAGCCTATCGCGGCGACGGGTTCGCCGATGTGCTATATGAAAATCCAGGGTTTGGCCACGGCTGGCTAGCGGTTGAGGTGGTGGGGGTGGAGTCGAATCGGTCGGGGATTGGAGCACAACTGCGGGTCGATGTGGTGGAGGGCGGCCAAAGGCGATCGCTGTACCGGTGGGTGGGCAGCGGCGGCAGCTTTGGCGGCAATCCGCTGCGTCAGTACGTGGGGTTGGGTGCAGCGGAGCGGGTGGCGCAACTAGTGGTTTTTTGGCCGAAAAGTGGCGAGGAGCAAGTGTTCGATGAGGTGCCAATGAACGCGATCATCCGCATCACCGAAGGGCGGGACCAACTGGACATTTTAGCGTTACCCGCTTTTAAGTTCGAGGTCGAACATCCAAAACGGGCCGAGCACCATTTACATAAATAGTGGTTAGTGATTAGTGGCCGGTGACCTGTTCCACCCCCAGCCCATCGGATGCAGACCACTAACCACTAACCACTAACCACTAACCACTAACTCTAAAGCACACGCTCGACCCGCACCGCAATGATGTCTAGGTCGTGGTATTTCTGGTGCCGCACCGCAGAGGCGTAGTGCCGCAACAGACGGAACGAAATCTCGTGTTCGTCTATTATCTCGGGCTGTTCGCTCAGGAACGCCAGCCGGTCTTCGAGATTTTCTCCTGCGGCAGCCGCCAAAAACTCCAACTCCACCGCCCCTTCGGCGGGCCGTGCAGTGAGGATCAAGTGCCGTCCGTTGGCCGCGTCGTCCTCCGCTTGTTGGGTCAGAATCGCCAGGGTCTCTTCCCCGGCGGCGCACAGCCGCTCGGTCGCCGGATTGTCCCAGCCGACTTTCGCGGCAACAGCGCGGAGGAACTCGTCGATCTTGGGCAGCGAGGCGTCGGCTAATTCGACCTCTAGCCGTCGGCGGCGCGGAGCCGTCAGCTCCATAAATGCGGTCAGCACAATCGCCGTGAGACAACCAGCGGTCATGCCGTTGCCGAGTAAGGTGCCCCACGTCCCGCCCAGCATGTCGGCGAAGATCACCTGATTCTGAAAGCCTACACCAAGCCAAAACGACAACCCCACCACCGCGGCCTTGCGGTGATTGAGGCCATCCTCAACGATCAACCTCATACCTTGGACGAAAAGCAGGCCTATTAGCAAGGTTACATAGGCCGCCCCCACGGGATTGGGAATGGCGATCAGGAGCGCCGTCACCTTGGGCGATAAGGCCAGCACCGCGAAGATGGCCCCGACATACACCCCGACGCGGCGAGCGGCCACCCCGGTCAGTTCGGCGAGCGATATACTGGTTGAGTAGGTCGTATTGGGAGGCGTCCCAATGAGCCCGGACAACAGGTTGCCCATCCCATCGGCATTGAGAGCGCCCTGGACCAAGCGAAAATCAGTTGCCCGCGGCCGGCGGCGCGAGACCCGTTGGATGGCAATGCCGTCGCCAATGGTCTCAATCGCGCCTACTAAGGTAACGAGCACAAACGCCGGCAGCAGTGCCCAGAATTCTGCGCTGAACGTCAGGTCCAATCCCGGCCACGAGCCATCGGGAAAACCGATCCAAGGCGCTGCAATTACAGGCTGAATGTCGTACAGTCCGAAGGGAGCGGCCACCACACAGCCCACCACAATGCCGATGAGCGGTGCCCACAGCCGCCAAGTCACTGGGGCGCGCAGTGCCAATACCACCAGGACCACGAGCGTCGCACCGGCCGCAGTCGGAGCAGCGGCCGACGGCGTACCCTCGGGCACATCCGTCAGCAAACCGAAAACGATCGGCATGACCGTGACGGCGATCAGCATGATCACCGTGCCGGAGACAACCGGTGTGAGAATTCGGCGCAATAGCGAAAGCCGCGCGGCTAAAGCAAACTGAAACAGCGACGAGACCACGATCAGGCTCGCCATCAGGGACGGTCCGCCCTGCACTAGTGCCGTGATGCAAACCGCGATGAAGGCACCGGAAGTACCCATGACGAGCACGTGCCCGGCCCCGATCCGCCCGACCCGCACCGCTTGCAGAACTGTGCTCACTCCACTGATCAGCAGCGCCGCGAAGGCGATCCAAGTCAGGTAACTCTCCGGCTGGTTGGCCGCCCGGCCAATAATGATCGCGCTGAGCACCACCGGCGCGATGATGACCACCGCGGCCTGAAAGCCAACCCCAGCGGCAATGGAGTGGGGAGGCCGCTCGTCCGGCTCGTAGCGGATGTATTCATTTACTTGCGCCATTGCCTAATTCACCCTTTCAGTCAGGTTGCACTACAAAGTCATTGCCCGGGGAAATATGCAACGATTGTGCAACTCGCGCCAAAAGTCTCCGGTCACCTTCACAAACGCCATACCACCAGCAACTGGGCCGTACTCTCATCCTCATCCGTTCCGAGCTTGTTGAGCCAGTACTGGTACTCAATGCCGACCATGAGCTGATTGGGTGCTCCGACCACTTTGCCCAGATCCCAGGTAAACTGCGGCTGAGCGAGAATGGAATCCTTGACATCTTCACCGAATTCGTTGGTGCGGCCGCCCAAGTACTCGGCATGGCCGACAATGGCCAAGGACAGACTGCCAACATTGATCGGCAAAGCCCAATTGACGTCGAGTATGAAGCTGTTGTCCTCTTTGGGGGCACCGCCACCTTCGACGCCGACGTTGTCGTCGATATAGGCCGTCAGATCCGTATTCAGGAACGCGAATCCCGGCAGGTTCCAAGAGGCCCGCAGACCGGGCAGGTACTTCACGACGTTGGCGTCGCCGCCGACGTTGACCCCGGCAATTAGGGCAAAATCCCGAATGGGGCCGACGCGCAATTCCCTGTTGGTCAGCTTGCCGAGACTTAGGGTTGGATACCACTCGCCGTAGAAATCTCGGTCGTTGAAGCCGTCGCGCTCGTCGTCATCGAGGTAGTCGATGAAGAAGAAGCTGTCGCCCAATTTCCATCCCGCAGCTTGTTGCACGGTAAAGACAAAGGTCTGTTGTGTGGTTGCCGAGAATGGATTCTTGTGTTTGCCGTATTGCAGGTGGAACTCGGTTTGCGAGAAGGCTACGCTTTGGGTAGCCAGCAGTGCGATCAAGAAAGTACCGGCGAATACTGTTCTCATTGTTATCCTCATTTCTTTGACCTGTTCTACTGGGAATCTGCCAGTCGGGCTAGTGCCTCTTGAGCAGATTGGGTTAGGCGAGGATCGCCCCGCCACTGCGCGAGGAAATGCTTGTACGCGCGGACGGCTTGGCGGGGTTGCGCCGCCTCTTGGTAGAGAACGCCAAGTGCATAATGCGCCCTAGCGTAGGTAGAATCCGCACGCAGAGCGGCTTGGTACTGGCGCTCGGCCTTGGCATGGGCCTTCTGTTGAGCGTAGAGGTGGCCCAAGTTGTAATGGGCTTCGGCAAAGTCGGGCGCTACCTCAAGCGCCTTTTGGTAGGCCGTCGCCGCCTGTTGCAGATCGTTCTTTGCTAGGTAGAGGTTGCCCAGATTGTTATAGGCTTGGGCGTGAGTAGGCTTTAGCGCCAACGTGCGCTCTAAGGCGGCCTCGGCCTCCTCGATACGGCCCTGTGCGTGGTAGAGACGACCGAGCGCAAAGTAGATTTTATAAAGGGCCGAGTCCGGGGGGCTGTGCGCTAGGGCTTCTTCGCACACTCGCAGTGCTCTAGCAAGGTTGCCGTGTTGGGCGTAGAGGCCGCTTAGCTGGAGGCGCACCTCCAAATGGGTGGGTGCAACAGAGAGCAACGAACGGTACTGGGCTTCGGCCTTTTCCCACTGCCGGAGCGCGAGATAAGCACGCGCCAAGCGCAAGCGGACTGCGACGTTGGCCGGAGTAGCGTCGAGCGTCTGCTGTAGCTGATTGATGTGGTCGTGGAGACGCCCGAGGCGTTCAAAGCGGTTTTGCAGGCGCTCGGCCTCGGTCGTTTGGCCAAGAGCGAGGAGAACATTGGCTAAGTTGTACAGGGCTTCCGGGTGCATGGGATTAATGGCGAGAACTTGGCGCAGCATCTTGGCCGCTTCCTCAGGGCGATTCAAATCGCTATAGAGCAGACCCAACTGACGCCAAGATTCGCTGTGCTGCGGATCCTTTTCCACGGCTTCTTTTAAGATAGCTTCGGCTTTTTGGTACTGGGTTTGGCGGATGTAGAGGGCTCCGAGTTCGCTGCGGGCATCCATCAAGCTGGAGTCCGTTTCAATGGCTTGCAGCAGAGCTTTTTCGGCCTGGTCGTAAAAGCCCTGATTGACATATAGCCGCGACAAGAGCTGCAGGACCGCCGTCTGGGTCGAGTCTAGTGCGACGGCTTTTTCGGCTAAAGCTACTGCTTCGGGAATGCGCTGCTCGGTGGCGTAGATAGCTCCCAACTTGTAACGAGCTTCGGCGTTGTCCTTGTCCAACTCCAAGGCGCTTTCGTATTCACGCACCGCCCCGTCCAATTTTTCAACGCGGGTATAGACATCGCCCAAGCGGATGTGGAGATCGGCACTGGGCGCGATGCGAAGGGCCTCGCCGTAGGCGGCCACCGCATCTTCAACGCGAAAATCTTCGGCGTACAGATGACCCAAGGCCGCGTGGACTTCCCGGGAAAATGGGTCGCGGTCAACGGCCTGCAATAGGACGGCCACCGCTTGGTCAAATTCTCGCCGATCGCGCAGGGCGCGGGCGAGATTGATGTAAAACGCGATATCCTCTGGAGCTTGGCGCACGGCCACTTGATACGCGGCGAGGGCTTTTTCCAAGGCTCCCTGCTGGTAGTGGATATTGCCCAAATTATTGCTCGCCGCAGCCAGGGTGGAGTCGAGGTCAATAGCTCTTTGAAAGTGGGCCGCGGCTTCGTCCAAGGCCCCGCGCCGCTGGGCCAAGAGCCCCAAGCCATCGTGGGCGAGGGCGTAGTTTGGATCGAGATCGAGGGCTTTGGCGTAGTTGCGCTGGGCCTCGTCGTAGCGACCGGCTTGCGTATAGGCTACGGCTAAATTGTAATACGCGGGCGGCGCGGTGGGATTTTGGCGGGTGAGGCGAAGGTGCTTTTCTAAGGAGTCGTCATCGGGGTCTTGCGAGCAGGCCGCGCCCAGAATTAGAAAGGCAAATAGGCCGTACAGCGGTCGTGGTACAAGGGAGTTGGTGATCATCTGCAACTCTTTGGCATCAGGGTTTGGATTGAATTATGTGCAGGATTTGATTGGCTGCCACCGCTTCTATTTTTTGCAACGCGCCGTCGGGCCAGCGGATTTCGACTGTGGCCTGAGTGGCCTCTCCTAGGCCAAAGTGAAGACGAGGATCGCTGCTCGCAAGATAACTACCGCCCGACTGATACTCCTTGACTTGGCGCTGACCATCGGCCGTCACGGCCACGCGAGCGTGCTGCGCGGTGTTCCCCAACTGAATCTTCAGCCAGTGCTGCCGGTTGCCCCCGTCGTTGCGCAGGAGATTGGGGGCGGCGGCCACATTGGTCACTAGCAAGTCTAGGTCGCCATCGTTATCGTAATCGGCCGTGGCCGAAGCGCGGCTTACCGCGGCTGCCGCGAGCGCGGGACCGAGCCTAGCAGAGACATCGACAAAGCGGGTCCCCCGCTGGTTGCAGAGCACCTGATTGGGCTGCGGATAGGCATGGTCGGGGTGTACTTGGGTGATTTTGTCCATGACGTGGCCATTGGCGACAAAGAGATCTAAGTCGCCATCGTTGTCGTAGTCGAGAAAATTGGTGCCAAAGCCCAGCGGTTTGTAGCTGCACTCAGCCAAACCAGCGCGAAGGGTGATGTCGTAGAATTGCCCTTGCCCGTCGTTGCCGTACAAGGTGTTGGTCTCTTGGGCAAAGTTGGTCACAAAAATATCTTGCAACCCGTCGTTGTCCCAATCCCCGAACTCCACCCCCATGCCAGCTTCAGCCAAGCCGTCCTCGTTGTAGCGTCCCCCGGCGTAGAGGCCGACCTCGGCAAAGCCATTCCCTTGATTTTGGTAGAGAAAGTTCATAGTGCCGTCGTTGGCCACGTACATGTCGGTGTCGCCGTCGAGGTCGTAATCCGCGAAGGCCACGCCCAAGCCGCGCCCCTTGTGGATGATTCCCGTCTCCAACGCCACATCGCGGAATTGGCCGTCTTCGTTGCGGTAGAGCACATCGCCTACCGGCTCGTAGAACTTCGGTTCGCAATAGGAGCGAATGCCGCCCTCGGCGCAGACGATATTGTTCTGCGGGTCAAAGACCACGTAATTGGTCGCGTAGAGATCCAAATCGCCGTCGAGATCGTAGTCTAAAAAGCCGCAACTAGTGCCCCACCGGGCATCGCCCCCACCCACGACGGCGGTCGCGTCGGCAAAGCGCCCAGCACCCTCGTTGCGCAACAGGAGGTTGGGGCCAACGTTGGTCACGTAGAGATCCACGTCTCCATCCGCATCGTAGTCAGCCGCGGCACAGCCCATGCCGTAGCCGGTGTGTCCGGCCCCCGAAGCAGCCGTCACATCGGTAAAGCTGCCAGCACCGGTGTTGTGGTACAGGCGATTGGCGGGGATTGGATCGGGGCGCTCGCTGCTTAGGGGTGCGCCGTTGACCAGATAGAGATCGAGCCAGCCATCGCCGTCAACGTCGAGAAAGGCCGCCCCAGCACCAAAGGTTTCGACGTAGTAGTATTCACCTGAAAAGCCGTTGTAGTGCTCAAAATCGAGACCAGCCGCCTCGGTTATATCTACCAATTGAATGGGATTGCAGCTAGGGTCGGCGGTGTCTGGCGGTGGAACCGAGCGGGCTGCGGCTTTGGGTGTTGGGTCGATGAGAGGAGCGGTCATATCTGTTAAGTCGGGATCGACACTAAAGTGGGCATTGGGGTGGAAAGGCTGGGCAAAGGTCGCGCCGGCAAAGGTGGCCTCCTGTTTGAAGCGGCTATCGACAAAGAACGCTGACGTGCGAAAGTGGGCACCGACAAAACGGGCCGGACCGGCAAAGACGATGCGGCGGAAGGAGGCCGTAGCGGAGAAATCGGCGCGCTCGAAATGCGCTGTGCCGCGGAAGTAAGCCGCAGTGAACGCAGCGGCTCCCGCAAAGCGGCTTTGCCCGAACAGGGCGTCCTCGCCAAAGCGAGCGCCGGCAAAGGAAATGGGCGCTTGCCACACCGCTTCTTTGAAGGAGGCCAAATCCGCAAAGGACGCATCCTGAAAAGAGGTGGAGCGAGCGAACACAGTCTGGTCGAAATAGGCTACGTCCTCAAATTGCGTCCGTTCAAAGGTAGTTTCGCCGCTAAAGTCGCTCTGCTGAAAAAAGGCTGCGCTAGAAAACTGGGTGGCCGAAAAATCTACTTCGTCGGCAAACAAAGTCCGTTTGAAATTAGCCGTACCCACGATGCGGCAGTCGCGACAGGAAAATCCACCTTCAAGGCGGGTTTCAAGCAAGGAGACACCCTGTTGGAAGTGGGCACGAACAAAGTGCATCGGTTGTAGCAAAACGGCGCGTTCTAAAACTACGGGATTGGTAAAGCGCACATCCTCAAAGGCGAGCGCCGTGTGCAGGGTGTCACCGGTCAATTCAAGTGGCCCCTGCACCACAATGCGGTTGTATTCAAGTGTGGTGTCGGCAGTGGCTCGCTGGATTGCTGCGGCGAGGTCGCGGGCGAGGATGAGTTGGTAGGCTTTGCCTTCGATGGTCACTTCGTATTGGGCTATCGAGGGCAGAGGGACCATTAGGAATAGCAAGAGCAGACGATGGACGGATGAGTAGAAGATCATGGTTTGCGAAGCTTTGGACTCTGGCTTTTTGAGAGAGTCCATAATATCCAATACAAGGGCGGGGCGGCAAGGCGCAATCGCTTGACATAAGGTGGACATGCTGCTTGTTTAACGCCCATCTTAACGCAAAATCACGCTCATAAACGCCAAAATACGTCGAAAAGTATAGACCATGCCGAACCGTCAAGCAGCTTTCCTCTTTGCCCTGTGTATTCTTGCGTTCGCTCCCTTAAAAACCGCTCACGCTGAATCCGATGCTCCAGAGCCGGCGAAAATTCTCAAGCCCTTTCCCGAGCCAGCCGCAATCATCGACCCGCCGTGGATGGCGCGTCGCCAGCAAGCCCAATTGGAGGCGGCCCAAGCCTACGAGGTCTTTTGCGACTTCTCCTTTACCGACCAACTCAAAGCCAGCGGCATTGAGTTTCGCAATAGAGTAGTGGATGATTCAGGCAAGCACCATATCCCGGTCCACTACGACCATGGCAATGGGCTAGCCGTGGGGGACGTGGACGGCGACGGACTCTACGACCTCTACTTTACGACCCAAGTGGGAAGCAATCAGCTCTGGCGCAATCTCGGCGGGGCGCGCTTTGAAAATCACACTACGCCGAGTTTGGAGTTGGCCGATAGGATCGGGGTGAGCGCGTCGTTTGGCGACATCGACAACGACGGCGATGTCGATCTGTACGCCACGGCCGTGCGGTTGGGCAACCGGCTTTTGGTCAACGACGGGGCTGGCCGCTTCGAAGATATAACCGAGCATTCGGGCACGGGTTGGCAGGCGCACTCGTCGTCCGGTGAGTTTTTCGACTACAATAACGATGGCTTGCTGGATCTGTTTGTGACCAATGTGGGAATCTATACCAAAGATGAAACGGGGACGGCGGCGGTCGATCCGACGCGTTTGGCGACAGGGGCGACCTATCAGTACTACCGAGGTTTTAAAGATGCCTTTTCCGGGCATTTGAAACCCGAGCGCGCCGAGCGGAGTGCGTTGTTCAAGAATCTCGGGCAGCGAGTTTTCGCCGACGTCTCGCACGAAGCGGGGCTGTTGGATTCGAGTTGGTCGGGCGATGCCAGTCCAGTGGATTTCAACGGGGACGGCTGGCAAGACCTCTACGTACTCAACATGCAGGGGCATGATTCCTACTACGAGAATGTGGCAGGGCAGCGTTTCGTTAAAAAGAGCCGCGAAGTGTTCCCCAAAACGCCGTGGGGTTCGATGGGAATCAAGGCATTCGACTACGACAACGATGGTCGGCTGGATCTCTTCATCTCCGATATGCACTCCGATATGAGCCAGCCGGCAGGGCCTTGGGACGAAAAACTCAAGTCGTACATCCAATATCCAGACGATTTTTTGCGCAGCGAGGGATTAAGTATTTTCGGCAATGCCTTTTACCACCAAATAGGCGAGGGGCAGTTTGAGGAAGTCTCCGACCTAATCGGTGCTGAAAATTATTGGCCGTGGGGGTTGAGCAGCGGCGATCTCAACGCCGATGGCTGGCAGGATGTGTTCGTGGCTTCGAGCATGAATTACCCCTTTCGCTATGGGATCAACACCGTCTTGCTCAACGACCAAGGACGCGGCTTCCTCGACAGCGAGTTTGTGTTAGGCGTGGAGCCGCGACGCGACGGTCGCACCGCACAGCCGTGGTTTGCCCTCGACTGCGACGAGGCAGATAAGGAACACAAAAACTGCGAGGGCCAAGAGGGAGGCTTGCTGGTGTACGGCGCCTTGGGGACGCGCTCGTCGGCGCTGTTCGACGTGGAGGGCGATGGCGATCTCGACATTGTGACCAATGAGTTTAACGGGGTGCCCCTAGTCTTGCTCAGCGACCTGAGTCAGCGGCGGGCGGTGCGTTATGTGGAAGTGGTACTGGTGGGGAAATCGTCGAATCGGGACGGGTTGGGCGCAGTGATCGCGGTGGAAGCTGGCGATCAGGTATATACCCAAGTGCAAGATGGGCAGTCGGGGTATCTGTCGCAGAGTGTTTATGGACTCTACTTTGGCTTGGGTGAGGCGGCGGCGGTGGATCGCCTAACAGTGCGCTGGCCCTCGGGTCAGGAGCAGACTTTGGACGGTCCCATCCAGACCAATCAGCGACTCACCTTAGAGGAACCTTAGATCAGTGGTCAGTGGTCAGTGACCAGTGACCAGTCCCAACCCGTCCCCCTCGGAGTGGTGGTAGGGGGCCTAACCACTGACCACTGACCACTAAAAAAAGAGCATTCAGTGTGGAAGAACGCGATCGGGACCTAGAGCAATCTGAACAAAGGGCGCTCTTGGTCCTGTTCTTTTTTTCGGGGGTCAGCAGCTTAGTCTATCAGGTCGTGTGGGCGCGGATGCTGACCGTGGTCTTCGGCACCACCCTGCTGGCTACTAGCACCGTACTCAGTGCCTTCATGGCTGGCCTAGCCTTGGGTAGCTATGTTTTGGGGCGGCATATCGACCGCTGCAAGCACCCGCTGCGGGTTTTTGCCGCGCTAGAAGTCGGCATCGGTATTTTCGCCCTGTTCTTTCCCACTATTAGCGCGAATTTGGGCAATGCCTACGGGGCCTTGGTGGGATTGCAGGGGAACTTCTATCTCTTTTCCCTAACTCGCTTCGCCCTTTGCTTTGCCTTGCTCCTGATCCCCACGGCGCTGATGGGGGGCACCCTACCCGTCGTGGCCAAATTTGCGGTGCGGCGGCTGGGCAGGTTAGGCGGTCGGGTCGGACAGCTCTATGCGGTCAACACGCTGGGCGCGGTCATCGGGGTACTGGCGGCGACCTTTGGGCTGATGGAAGGGCTGGGTTTGCAGGGGACGACGCAAGCCATCGCCGTGGTGAATTTCTTGGTCGCGGGCGCGGCTTGGCTGTGGGGAAGGCAACGAGCTGTCGAGTCCGGAGAAAGGGCCGCAAAAAAGACCTCGCATGCTGACCGCGTTCTGTGGGGCGTGCTGGCCGGCTTTGCTATCTCCGGTTTTGCCGCCCTCGGCTACGAAGTGGCGTGGATGCGGCTGTTGATGGTGAGTTTCTCCTTCAATTCACACTACGAGTTCAGCATTGTCTTGGTGGCCTTTTTGAGTGGACTATCCTTGGGTGGATGGCTGGGTAGTCGGCTGCTCACGCGGCGGACAGATTTGCTGTCGATTTTTGTCGGGATTCAGTTTTTGATCGGCGCGTGTGGTGCCCTGTCCGTGTTGGCCTTTGCCCATTTATCCGCCCTCGTGGAGCCGATCCAACAGGCGGATTCGTGGTGGATGTCGCGGACCGGCGTGTTTTTTACGGCCGTCGCCATCATGTTGCTACCGACCGTGGCGATGGGCGTTATCTTTCCGCTGGTCGGCCAAATCTACACGCGACAACTGGCACGTCTGGGGCGCGGCATCGGGGACATCGGCGCGGTCAACAGCTTGGGCGCGGTTGGGGGGGCCTTTGTGACGGGGTTTGTGCTGATTCCGCTGCTGGGGACCGAGTGGAGCGTCAAGGTGCTGGCCGCGTTGAACGGCTTGGTTGGCCTAACCCTTGCCTTGATTAGCCAGCAACGCAAGCGGCTGGTCTGGGGCGGGACGGCGGGTTTGGCCCTCCTGCTAGTCCTAGTACCCTCGGATGTGCTGCGACGCATTGCGGAGCCGACGGCTGTCAACCGGGAACTCGTGTTTTACCAAGAGGGAGCCGAGGGCGTCATCACCGTCGAACAACAAACCGATGGTTTCCGCAAAATGGCGCTCAATGGAGGCGGGCAAGTTCCCACCGACTACAGCTCGCTGCAAATTTTCCGCCTACTGGGCCATTTGCCCCTGCTCCTGCATCCCGATCCGCAAGAGGTATTGGTCGTCTCCTTGGGCGGTGGTATCGCCTTGGGCGGTGCGGCCCAATACGAGCCACGCCGCATCACTTGCGTCGAGTTGGTGCCGGAGGTAATAGACGCGGCCCGGTCGCACTTTGGCGAATTCAATCACCACGTGCTTGAGAATCCGACGGCGTGGAATATCGAATTAGTTATTGACGACGGCCGCAATTTTCTCCTCTCTAGCCGCGACACCTACCAAATCATCACCGGGGACGCCACTCATCCAACGAGCGCCGATAGTTGGGTGCTCTACACAAAGGAATTTTACGAGTTGTGCCGGGCGCGCCTAAGTGACGACGGGATCATGGCTCAGTGGCTGCCCTTTCACGGCCTGCCTCCAGACGACTATCAGACTATTGTGCGGACCTTTCAGCACGTCTTTCCCCACACCACCTTGTGGCGCTCAAACAACTACTCGATCATGGTGGGGACCATGCAGCCATTGGCGATTGATTGGGAGCGGCTCAACGAGAAGATGGCACCGCCGCGAGTGCATCGTAGCTTAGAGGGCATTGATCTGGGAAACACATTTGCGCTCTTGAACGCCCTAGTGATGGACGAGGTCGCCCTGCGGCGCTATGTGGGGGAAGGCCCGCTCAACACCGACGACCATCCCCACATCAGCTTTGTCAGCCCAAAGGGCTACAGCAGCGGCTCGTGGGAGGTGTTGGAACATTTGGCACCGCACCGCACCTCGGCCCTGTCCCTGCTGACAGCACCCTCTGCTACAGTGCGGGAAACAATAGAGGTCTATTTCAAGGCTGGCGAGCACGCGCTAGCAGGAGATATCATGCGGCTGCAAAACCGCGATCGGGCCGCAGCAAGGGCCTATCAGCGCGCGCTACAGGTGAATCCCGCGGACAAACCGTCGGCCTACTTCCTCCAACTGCTGGCCGAGCAACTCAGCCGGCGACCACCCCAAGACGAATAGAGGCTATGAGTCAATTCGTCGCCAGCGATAAAAGATGGGTGCCATACCGTGCCCTGCTCGTCGGCGCGTTGATGGCCGTGGTGATCAACACGGTTTTTCCCTATGGCCTCTTGGTGATGGGAACCCTCGATTGGACCGGGGATTTCATCGCCCTAAGCGCGATTTTCCTCCTCTTCCTCCTGCTGTTAGTCAACATTCCGCTCAAATGGATCGGGCGCAAATGGAGCTTATCGGCCCGGGAATTGGTGGTGATCTATGCCATGATGGTCGCGGCTTCGGCGATTCCCTCCACCGGGGTCACGGCGCAATTAGTCCCCTTTTTGGCCGGAGTCTATTACTATGCCACGCCCGAAAACAACTGGGCCGAACTCCTCCACCCCTATATCCATCCGTGGCTGGCACCGCAAGACCCGATGGCGGTCAAGTACTTCTACGAAGGGTTGCCCCAAGAGATGGCCATCCCTTGGGGAGTATGGTTGGTGCCCCTGTTGGCGTGGGCTTCTTTTTTGGGCGCGCTCTATTTGATGATGATCGCCCTGTCGGCTCTGCTCCACCAACAATGGGCCCGCAACGAGCGCTTGATCTTTCCCCTCGTCCAGTTGCCGCTGTACATGATCCACGAGGACGACAGACCCTCGGCGGTCAACCCCTTTCTGAAAGAGCCGCTGATGTGGTTGGGATTTGCCATTCCCTTCGTCTTATTGGGAATCAATGCCCTGCACAAGTACTATCCCTTTATTCCCCCCATCCAGTTGTCAACCCAATTGGCCGTCTTCCACGACATGCGGGGCGTCTTGTTCAACTTGTGGTTTATCGTCCTTGGCCTGACGTACTTCCTGAGCCTAGAGGTCTCCTTTAGTCTGTGGTTTTTCTACTTGCTCAACTTCTTCCAGTTGGGCCTTTTCAACACCCTCGGATTCAGTATTCCAGAAATCCGGCTGATGCACACCGAAGGGTCAATCGCCACCGCTCAGCAGGCTATTGGGGCGTTGATTGCCCTCGTGGCGGCCAGCTTGTGGACCGCTCGTCGGCACCTCAAAGAAGTGGTCGTCGGGGCGTGGAAAAAAAAGGAACCGGGAGAGGACGCGGGGCAGATACTCTCCTATCGCAAGGCCGTATGGCTCCTGATCGGGGCCTTCCTCTACGCGGTCTTATGGTTAAAAAGCGCGGGATTGCCCCTAGGGGCGGCACTGCTGTTGCTCGTTATCGCCTTTGTGGTATTCGTCGGTTTGACGCGGATCGTCGCCGAAGGGGGGATGGGGTATGGCCGGACGCAGATGACGCCATCCGCCTTTGTGATCAATGCGCTGGGCACGGCACCCATTGGGCCGCGCGGGTTGATGGTGCTCGGGTTTGCCAATGGCTGGGCCGGAGATATCCGCACGACCGTTATGGCGGCAGCCTCCAACAGCACCCGGCTGGCCGAGGTAGTAGGGACGCGCCGACCGCCACTCTTTTGGGCTTTGCTCATAGCCATCGCCGTGAGCTTGGTCGCCTCGGCTTGGACGGTACTTTCCATCGCCTACACCTACGGCGGGGTCAATTTACACTACTGGTTTTACAGCATCATGGGCCGCTGGACGTTCGACGATCTGGCGACGAATCAACTCAATCCGGTGGCTGCGTGGAATTTCTGGGGTCCGCGTGGCGCGTTCACCGGCTTGGGGGCCGGGCTGATGTTTCTGTTGTTGTACCTGCGCCACCGCTTCTTGTGGTGGCCCATCCACCCGATCGGCCTGCCGGTGGGGGGGACCTACGTGATGTTTTTCGCTTGGTCGAGTATGGCGCTGGGGTGGTTGGCGAAATGGATCGTCTTGAAGTACGGCGGCGTTAAACTCTTTCGCCGGCTGCGGCCCTTTTTTCTCGGCATGGTGTTGGGCCAAGTCAGCAGTGCGGGATTGTGGATGGCGGTAGATTTGATTGCAGGGTTGGATGCCGTGGTGACGCGGTGGTAGCTCACTGCTATTACGCAGGCCTGGGCACGGCTCGTTGTAGTTTAGCCGGTAAATTTGATCCATAGCTGGAGAATAATTAATACAAAACCCAATACCGCTATACCCCCCTGCAATTGATTCAAACTCTTTCTGACTTCCTTTATTTGGTCCGTAAAATCCTTGTTCAACTCGGCTTTGAGGTTGGCAATATCGGCCTTCGTCGCTAGATGCTCATAGACTCCTTCAAGTCTGGATAGACGTTCTTCAGGGGTCAGGGGGGTATTAGTCATGGCAACTCTCCGTAATAATACGTGTATTTACTAAAAATAGGTTAGCAACCCCTTTGCCGCAAAATGCTTATGCGATAGAAAACAGCTATAGTTGACCCCTTACTTAGGGCTGCGTAACGTCTCTTCCTAATCAGCGGGCTCGCGCACGGTCAGCACCTGATTGACTGCCACATCGCGCAAAGTCTGAACCATGCCACTAGGCCAGTGGAGGACGACGCTTTCGACGATGGGAGCGGTGCCCAAGCCAAAATGCACTTTGAGATCGCTGTGGGAGAGAAAACTGGTGCCACTGCGCACCTCGGCGGTTTGGCGTTTACCTTGGGCGCTTATTTCGATCCGGGTGCCGATTCCGTCGCGGTTGCTGCGGGTGCCTACAGTGGCGATTTGCAAGTAGTTGCCCTCGTTGCCGCCCTCGTTGCGCAGGAGGTTGGGCGTGCTGTTGAGATTTAAGATGAAGATATCGATATCGCCGTCGCGGTCGTAGTCGGCAAAGCTGGCACCTCGGCTCACCTCGACTAAGGCAAAGCCCGGCCCGGCGCGTTCGGCAACTTCGGCAAAGGTGCCGTCGCCCAAGTTTTGATAAAGGAAATTAGGCTCAGCATAGCTGCTGTTGGTGTGGGGCAAGTCGGCTTGGGGATAGGTGTGGCCATTAGCCGCAAAGAGGTCTTGATCGCCGTCGTTGTCAAAGTCGAAGAACCCCGTGCCCCATCCCACCTCGGGAATGCCCCGCGCCGCAACGCGGGATACAAAGGATACGTCGAGAAAAAATCCCCCACGCTGATTTTTGTACAGGGTATTGTACTCGCCTTCAAAATTGGTGACAAAGATATCGAAGTAGCCATCGTTGTCGTAATCGCCGACCGCCGCGCCCATGCACCCCTGTTCGGTGCCATCGCCGCTATAGGCCACGCCCGCGCTGAGGCCCTCATCGACAAAGGTGCCGTCGCCTTGGTTCTGGTACAGATTGTTGGGAGCTGAGTCGTTGGCGACGAAAATATCGGGCCAGCCATTGCGGTCGAAATCGCCGAAGACGACCCCGTACCCATAGTACTTTGCGCCGGCAATGCCCGCTTCCGCGCTGCGGTCGGCCAAGGTGCCGTCACCATTGTTGCGATAGAATACATCGCCAGCGGGGAGCAAGCCGCGCGGACCGCAAAAAATATCGACGTTCTTCCACACGCAGGGGACCGTAGAAGTATAGTCCCGCGAAAAGTCGATATAATTGGCCACGTACAGATCGACATCGCCGTCTAAGTCGGCATCGCCGAAAGCACAGCCAACACCCCATCTGTTGTCTCCAACGCCCGCTTTTTCAGTAACATCCTCAAACGTGCCATCGCCCCGATTCTGGTAGAAGGTATTGCGGCCGAAGTTGGTCACATACAGGTCCAGATCGCCATCGTTGTCGTAGTCCGCAGCGGCGCAACCCATGGACCAACTCGTGTCGCCCACCCCAGCGGCGGTAGTGATATCGACAAAGCGATCTCCTTGGTTGCGATAGAGGTAGTTGGTCGGCTCTTGGCCCAGTGGAAAGCCTTCAAAGCGGGAGCCATTGGCCACGTACAAATCGACGTCGCCGTCGCTGTCGTAGTCGAAAAAGGCCGTACCCCCCACAGCGGTTTCAACGATGTATTCTTGGGTGCTGCCCGAGACGTTCCACGCCGTGATGCCGAGTGCGGCGGCTTGGTCGGTGAATTGAGTGGGTAGAGGTTGGGCTAACAAAAGAGCCGTCCAGAGGAGGATAAAGACCCCGCTTACTAGCGCGTGCATCGCTTTTACTGAGAAACCAAAGATGAAGGCAGTGTAGCCGTCATATAGCAATCCTAAATGATTGAACGATTCGAGCTGCGGATCGTCTTGCAGTAGGGGCGAGCGATCGCTCGCCCCTACAATTCGGCGTCTGTCCGCGTCCATCGGCGGATTATCTTGTAAGTGATGTAGGATTGCTATAGCTAGGGAGCAGGAATTTTTTCAGCAAAAAACTGGAGATCGAAATAGTTCAAAGACCCATCATCTACTTCGACGGTGGGTTGTAGAGCGCTGCCACGGTACTGGGTGAGAAAAATATAGGACTTGTACCCCCGGTCTGAAAGGCGTTGCAACAGGCGCTCGTAGTGTCCGGGGGTGGCGACATAAAAGAAGGGTCTTCGGTAAAATTCACTGCAGAGGGCGTGGGGAACCCAGCGTTGGTTGGTGATGACGACCTCTTCGCTGCGCTGGCGCATCTCGCTATTGAGGCGATGGGAAAAGGCTTTCTTCTCCGCGAGAATCGAAACTCCGTACACTTGGGCGGCAAAGCTGAGCAATAGAACAGCACCCACCGCAAGGACGCCGACGCTGAAGTAGGACCGCTGGCGTTCTAGCCAGTCAATCAAGTTTCCGGCCGCCAAGACCGCGAAGAGCGGGTAGAGGAGCAGAAAGTAGCGGTTGCCCCAGTGGATGCCCATAGAACCCACCTTGGGCGCGGCCAAGGCGTAGAGTGCGGCAAAGCTCAAGGCGACCAACCAAATCCAGCGTCTAAAAGCAGACGTTTCAGAATCGGCCGAACGCAAGAAGGCTAGGGCTACAAAGGGAGCTGAAGCAAAGAGAGCGTTGGACGATTTGAGCATGTAGTCGATGGGGCTCGCGGAAAAAAAATAGCCCCCAAGGGATAAACCGGCGCTCATCAGAGCCACAATACTGTACGCGGGCACAGCCTTCTGCAAGGCCGAGGGAGCGAAGCGAGGGTTACTTACAAAGGCAAGGACGAATGGCAGGGCGAGGACGAGGGATAGCGAGGGGATCGGGTTGGACGCTATGAAGAGGTTGTAAAACACCCGCGGCCGCGCCGCGAGATGATGAACCCAGTCGGCGGCAGTGGCTAGGTGCGTATTCAAATGGTATCCGAAGGGATGGCCGATGGTCATCCATTGGAAGATCCAGAGCGGCAGGAGAGCAACCAAGAGAATCAGGGCCGACGAGACGAGGATTTTTAATCTGCCGACGCTGGCACAAAAGGCGGTACATAGGGCCAGCACTAGGCAAAGCAAATAGAACTCGTCTCTGAAATAGACCGATAATCCGGCGGCAGCCATGCCCAAGCATAGGTACTTGGGGGCGGAGTCGGCGAGGAACTGCAACAGATAGCGCACGCTCCAAATCCCCAAGCAAATCGCCGGGGTGTGTTCCCAGAAGACGAGACTGTAGAAAAATACCGGCGTACAGAGTCCAGCCGTGAGGACGGCGACATGCGCGGTCACAATGCGCGGAGATACTAAACGCGCCACTTGGACCAAGCCGGCCAGCATCGCCAGCGAGGAGAGCGCCGGCAACAGATAAAGACCCCAATGGCCTAAATAGGAAAAGAAAAGGGCGGAGATGAGGGCAAATACCGGCGAGAAGACCGAATAGAGTTTGCCGGACTCGATGCGCGTGAAATAGTAGGGTAGGGGATTGTAGGCGAAGTCTGGATCGACGATCTGCCCCGGCCAAGGAATGGAAAAGTCGGTGTAGCGGCTGTTGGCTAAGGCTTGGACTTGGAGAAATTTGTTGGCGTTATCGGTAATCCAAAAGCCGCGTTTTTCGAGGACGCAGAGGGCGGCGAAATAGCAGACTGCGATGGCAAGTAGAGAGCACAGGACCGATCTGCCGGGATGGAATCGGCGCAAGAGGACGACCATGTATGAAATGCAGCGGAATTTAGCGGTGCGACTTTACGGCGAACTAGCCGACAAATTGTCGAAGACGATGAACTGATGCTCAGCCAACCCCAGTCGCTCGGCTAGTTCATAACCAGCGTTCATGGGCAACGAGGGGTTCAATTCCACAATCATCAAATCCCGCTCCCCAGTGCCGATCTGGGCCAACTCGGCCAGTCCATCCAGGTTGCTCAGCAGGGCATTGCCGCCAATGTAGAGGCTTTTACCTACTTGCCTGAGATTGTCCAATCCATCCAGATTTTGCAGAGCTTGATTGCGGTTTATGCTCAAAGCACCGCCGACCCCCGTCAGAGCGTTCAATCCTGCCAAGCTCTCGAGGGCGGGATGGCCATCAATGGCCAATCCACCCTTAATAGTCGCAATCCCGTTCAATCCCCGCAGATCTTTGAGCGCACCATTGAATATGAGCAGCAAATCCCCCTCTACTACTGAGAGGCTGCCCAACCCCTTTAGATCGCGCAGGGCCTTGTTATCCCTGATTTTGATGCTACTCCCCACGTGAGTCAGCCCGCTCAGACCATTTATGTTAATTAACTCGGTCGTGGCATCGACGAAGAGATGGCCACCGACGCGCCTGAGCGCTTTAAGCCCATCCAGATCCCGCAGCGAAAAATTGCAGCTAATCTCGAAATTTCCCCCCACGTGTTCTAGCTGTTCTAGCCCTTGCAGTGCAATCAGGCCATTGGAGAGAATATGGAAATTCCCCTCTACATAGCCGAGATTGTGCAGCCCCTTCAGGTCTGTCAGTGCCCCATTGTTGCGAACGACTAAATCGCCCTCTACTCCGACCAGATTGCCCAGCGGCTCCATACTACTCAAATACGCATCCTCTAATAAAAAATCCCCCTGCACCACAAAAGCTCCCTTCTGCGCCCCCGCCCAAGCCTCTAACTCCTCCTGCGACCCAATAACTATCGCCCCAGTCCCGCCAACCGCCAGCGGCTCTTCGGTTCCCCCCTGACAGCCGACCCAAAGAGCGGCCCCCAAGACAGACGCTCCAAAACCCAATCTCCGACTAGCCATACTCATCCCCCCTGCACGTCTTCCTCCTGCTGCATTTTCAACAAGTTATCCTCGAAAATCTCGACCAAATACTTCTCGTGTAACCCGCGCATATACTGCACGTACGCCTTTTGCGAACGGGCAATTTTCACATAAGCACGCGCACGCCGCTGCGAAAAAACATGGTATGGCTTCTTAGGGGCCGGTTGCTTCTCCACCACCTTGAATACCGAATACCCTCCTCTCACCTTTACCGGTCCCCCCACATCTCCCACTTGCAAATCTTTGGCTACTTTGTAGATGTCCTGATATAACCCAACCGGACTCAAGACCAACCGCCCTTCGTGGTGCGCCCGCTCCTTGCGAATCGTATAGTCCCTAGCTAACTGCACCGCGTCGGCACCTCCTACCAATTCCTCTTTCAGACTGAGGGCCTGCTCCTTAAAGGCCACCAGAATCTCGATTGTGACGATATTCTCAAAGCCCTGAAACTTCTCGGGATTTTGATCGTAAAAGGCGCGCGCCTCTGCATCGGTGATCGGCGGCAGCCGCTCCTCAACCTCTCGCTTTCTCAACGCGCTCACCAGCATATCGCCGCGCTTATTGGCCACCGCTGCGAGGATCATTGGATGTTTATCCAGTCCCTTGTTGCGGGCCTCTGCCATAAACATCCGATTGGGGATGGCCGCATCCTGTAAATAATCGACGATCCATTCTCGCTCGTAATCGCGCGAATACCCCTCTGCTTTCTCCGGTACGCTCAGGACAAAATCGTCAATGGTGAGCGTGCCGCCGTTGTAGCGGCACAAAACCTCTTCGCCCTCCTCGGGCGACGCCACCCGTTCTTCAGGTGCCAGCGCTAGACGCATCAGCACGTGGTCTATCTTGTCGTAGTGAATTTGCGGCGCGTACAGGTCGCTGAGCGAATCGCGCAGAACTTGGGTGCGCTGTAGGCGCTTTTGGGCGAACACTTCTTCCTTGACGAACTGAGCGACCTCCCGAAAGGTGACCGGAGCGTCGTCTAAAACCTTGGCGAGCACATAGCGCGGCGGGTCGCCGCCCCACGGCAGCGGCTCGGAAACCTCGCCGACCTGCATGAAAAAGATGCTCCGCAGCGGCGGGGCCACATCGTCAATTGTATAGTACTTTTCCACGTCCCCACCTTGGTCCCGCGTCGCCTCGTAGAGCGAGTGCTCTCTGGCCAGTTGGCGGAAATCAGCACCAGCCTCAAGTTCGTCGAGCAGGTCGATGGCCTCGTCTCGGGTCGCTACCAAAATACCCGCATAGCGCAGGGCGCGGTCCCGGTGCGAAGCCCGGTAGTGTTGCATCAGCTCCTCTTCGACAATGGAAATCCGCTGATCAATTTCGATACTTCTATAGAGCCTGACGGTCTGCTCTTGGGCGAACTGCTCGAGCTTGTGCTTAAACTCTCGTTCGTCGCCAATGCCAGCTCGTTCCGCTTCGGCGAGCAATAGCTTCTTGTCGATCAGTCCATTGAGCAGAATCCGGTCGGCCTCGACGCCGGTCTTACCCATCTGGTAGGCTTTGGGAATATTCGCGGCATAGGCTCTGAACTCGCTGACGGCAATGGGTTGGTCCGCTATCTGGGCGAGCACTAGCTCGTCTTGGGCGGCACAGGGAAACGAGAGCCATAGGATGCAAACGCCCAGGTACGAGCGCACTATTCCATTATTCATAAATCTAAAACCATCGTTTGTGGGGTTAATAAACCAGCCGGACGACTGCGACTTCGACATCCTTGGCCTTGTCTGAATCCACTTCGAGACGCAAGAGGTAAAGCCCGGGGGGTAGCAAGTTGCCCGCATCATCTACTCCCTCCCAAGTAGCCAAAAACCGGCCACTAGCCGCTGTACTATGGGCCACCTCGCATCGCTTCACTCCCGCCAGATCGTATAGATCAATCGCTACAGGCACATCACCGCTGAGGTTTACCAGATCGTATTCAATCTGTAGCACATCGTTGACGCCATCCCCGTTGGGGGTAAAGAGCGGCGGCGAAAGCCACAATGCCTTGACCGCCGGATTGGCCACCGTACCCAACCCCACGCTCAGGGTATTGCTCTCGGCTAGATCATCGGCGTTCCCCGCAGTGATGCGCTGGCGCACTTCATGGGGGAGTTGGCTATCGAAGACCCGGCCCGAAAACACCGTGCCCACCTGAAAGACCTCGGCCTGAAATTTGACCTCGACCAGCTCGCCCGTGCGGTTGAGATCAATCCGCGGTACTTGCACCACAAAACCTTTCGCGTCTCTTTCCGCGATGGTAAAATCCTGTTCTTCGCCGCCGATGTACACTGCGTCAATGCTCGTGACTTCTATGGGAGTGTCGATCTCAATGCTGTCAAAGCCGAGATCATTCTGCTCTAAGTTGGGCAGGATTTTGTAGGTGAATTGGACGATCTCGCCCACCTCGACTTGGTGCGGCACGATTTCGGCCAGCACTTGGCTGGCCACCGGGGGTTGGGAGACGCTAAACTGCAAGTACTCCATGCGGCCGGCCGCAAGGGCCCGCTCCGAGAGGAAATCCGCCTTGAACTGCAAGTAGCGCCGAGGACGCGAACCCACTAACTCGGAATGTCCCCGGTCGAAATCAAGCGGCGGCGTCCAGAACTCCCAACTTTCGTTGTCTGGGCTGATCCCGGCTTTCTCGCCTGCCTCTAGTCTGTTATAGCGGTCCAGAGTGAGCGGTTCGCCGCTGGTTGCAAAGCGGGAGCGCTCGTCGCCTCTGAACGTAAAGCGCCAGTAGAAATTGGGGTCCGTGTCGTCGCCGCTGCGCATACTCAGATCGACCGTTGCGCCCTGATCTCGGCTGCCCGCCCAAGTCAATTCACCCAAGCTAGAAGCCATACCCAAATCAATGACATTGGATACATAGCTGGCCTGCGAGGCAAAGCCATCCCCGAAAATTTCAAATTCGGCGATCTCCCAATTGCCAACTGGTGCCTTAAAAAGAATTTCGGCAATGGGCCGGTCGGGCAGTTCCAAATCGAGAAAGGGCTCCAAATTATTGGCGACCGAGAACACGACATCGTAATCGAGAAAAGCTCCGCGCCAATGGTATTGTCCTTCTCGGGTTCCCTTTTTGCGCGAATCGCCGTCGTTGGTTCCTATCTCGAACACCTCGATGAAGCGCTGGTGGGCAAAGCGCTCCGTGGTGGAAATTTTGATGCGCCGGATGGGAAACAGTCCGTTCAACTCAAACCAGATGCCCTTCTTGCACGGTGAGCAGTCGGACGCCTGGCTGCGGCCACTACCCAAATAAGCAGTGGTCAGATCCCCATCCATCAAAAAGTCTAAGAGGGCTTCCGATTGCCAACCGTAGGAATTGTTCGAGCGTATGCCGCCGCCCCGCTCTCGAATCAGCGGCGTCAGATTGACGGTGGGGTCTAGACGCTGAGGCTCAATAGAATGGGTTGCGACCTCCAAGAGGTCTATCCTACCGAGCTGTTTTTCGTCCACATCAGCCCAAGACAACTGGACAAATTCAAAGTCCCCATCCACTTCCGGCGGCGGCAAGTCCTCGCCGCCAATACGATACACGGTGAGCGCCTCGACCGCAGCTATCCCATAGCAAAAGCTCCCTACTAGCACAGCCGACAAAAGTCGCAGCAAATTCCCGCTCATTATCTACCTCCTACACCGGTAGATGATCCGAAAAAATAAAAGAAGGGGAGGAATAGAATTCCCCCCCTTCTTCTTTGTGAGGCGCTTATGCGGCGCAAGAACCGCTTACTTGCCGAATGAAGCCTTGATCTGGCCCCAAGTGTTGTCCTCGACCGCTGAAGGCGCAACACCTTCAAAGGCGGACTCGTCAACGCCCAGCAGCACCCAGTCGGCCAAGAAATCAGCGTCGCCGAAGGATTCGACATTGGGACTGATGGCCCAGCGCGAATGGCAGTTACAATCGTCGGCTAGCTCGGCATCGGTATCGAAGACATGCCCTGTAAGGCCGATGATCTCGTCCTGCTGGAAGTCGTGGAGGACGCTCCCGGTGGGGTCTTCCCAGTTGAAGTCGTCCCAATAGACACTCCACCACTCTCCCCGTTGGCGCATCTCCTCAAAGGAATTGGGAGCCGTGCCGCTAAACCAATACGCATGGTCCGAGTACGGCGGCGTATCGTACCAAGTAGCCTGGGTCATCCAGAACCAGTTCCACTCTCCCTCGCGGGCTTGGCCATTGTCGAACCAATAGTGGCTGATTTGAGCATGACGACCGCGCTGGCGTGCTACTTCCTCTTCGGTCTGGCCTTCCAGATCCCAGAAGGAGCCGCCCGAGTGATCGGCATCTACCGTCGTTTCGATCGACTCGTTGCCCAACTGGTACTTGTCGTCGAAGCGCTCGTAGGCCCAATAGATGCGGTTGGTTTCCTCGTTCCAAGTGGGAATCCAGCGGAAGGAAATCGAGGACACGTCCAGATCGCCGGTGTAGATCCACGGCCGGGCCGTGCTCTGTACGACGCTCTGCTCGGTGATCCAAAATTCCTCGGGAATGATATCCCATTCGCTCAGATCGGCATCTAAGACCGGAAGGTGCGTCTCGGGCCATTGCCACACTGCGCCGATAAAATCGGGCGGATCGTGGGCTTGGACCTCAGTGCTCAGGCCGAGCAAAAGCACAGGGGTAAATAAGGCAGATAAAACTTTCTTCAAAGCGAAACCTCCTTCTTAGAGGTGTGAGGTTTTGGAGACAAGATACAGTGAAAGGATACTTAGCTGCTTATTTTCTACTTTTGTTAAGTAATAAAATATAGATTATGAGGTCAAGCAAAAATCACTTTAAGCCGGCGATGATCGATAAAAAACTCAAGCCCGAGGTCTCGATCTCTCGGCTCCGGCCAACAACCTCTAACGAGCGGCGATCGAGGCGGATGCCCACCTGAGTGGTTAGCTCGTAGCCTAGATATTGGCTGGTATTGGTCAGTTGCAACGCCAAAACCGAGCCGCGAAAATCCCCAGTGAAAAGCCCCGCCGCCAGTTCGTCTTCCCTTTCTTCAAGGTCGAAGAAAGAGCGCTGCTCCAAGCCGAACTCAAACTCAGAGGTCTCAAACACTGGAACGCTGCTGATAAAGAAGAAAATGCCGTCCCAAGAGCGCCGCGTGTCGAATGCTCGGCTAAAGGGCACCTCGCGCAGGAATTCGCTCTTGAGTTTGGGCCTGAAACTCAGCGACCGCCAGTAAAAGACGTATTCTATCTTATTGATCAGCCCGACAAAGCCCGAGGTCCGTCGCCCGTTGCGCCCCTCAGGGCCTAGCGGGTCAAAGGCCACTCCAGAATCGCCAACCTCGTCCGGTGCGTCGCGCAAAAATTCGCGCTGCCGCCAAGTCTCCCATTTGAAGCGATGCAGGGTCCGCCACAAACGCGGGCTAGCGTATTCCCAGTCGGCGTAAAAAGTGTTGATCCAGGTGTCCTCCGCGGCCAAGGGGTCCAGTACCGGCACATTGCTGCCAGCCGACTCGGCCGCCGCGCCGAATGCACTTCTAGGAATGATCCACTGGACCAAATGGTCGGCGATCTCGTCCTCGGCCTTCCTAACCATGTCGAAAATCCGCAGACGACCCCACCGCGACCCGCTCTGCTCCAAGATGAACATTCCATAGCTAGTCAGGTTGCGGCGGTCGCTCGCCAAGCGAATTTGCCGCAACTGACCTACCCGGAGTTGGATACCCGGTGCCACCTCAATCCCGCCGAAGACATTGTAACCCCAGTGGTCTCGCTTGTAGGGATAGTCCGGCTCTTGGTCGTTCTCAAAGCGCTCCACCCACCCATTGTTGTTGAGATCGATTCCGAAGAGAAATTCCGGGCGATCTGCGGCATAGCGCAAAAAAGGCTCGTCGTAGTCGGGGAAAAAATTCACCCGATCGATAGTGCTATTCTGGTTGAAATCCGATATGAAGTCGCGATTCTCGTCATAACCGGGGAAAACCGCCGGGTCGGCCACGCCGCGCACCTCGATTTCGCTGCGGCGCTCGGTGGGGACAAAGCTACCTTCGCCCACCCGCAGCCAGTCGGGCTGTCGGTCGTTATCGTCGTTGTCATCGACAAACTCGTAGTGCAGGTTGACGGCCTCGGGAGCGTAGTCCGACACTCCGTCTCGATTTACGGTCAGGACGCTGGTGCGGTACCCATCTTCCATACCAAATCCCTCGCCATAGAGCTTCCAAGGCCCCTCCTCGAAGGCCAAATTGACCAACCAGCCTACTTCATGGCGATCCCCCGTGATGCCGTTGATCGCACGGTGGGAATCGCTCCCTATCGTGGGGTATTTTCGATACTGGGTGTTGAGGTTTATTTCTCCGTAAAAATCGAAGCCATAAAAATCCCGCACCTCGGCCGTCAGACCGACGATTTGGTTGGCCGTAGGCAGCCCATAGTCGAAGACGACCTCGCGCTGGTTCAGTTGGTTTTTGATATTGCCATCGGCCCGCGCCACAGGTAAAAATTGAGGCACGTTAAATTCGTCCGTCTGCCTATTGGAACTGACCTCGACGCGATAGTCGTTGGCTAGCACGAGGCGGAAGCGCACGTCTCGAATGGCGCTAATCGCAGCTTCAGCTTCAGATAGAGTGAGATCTAGATGTTGCTGGAAGAGCGCACGCAAGGTTCCCTCTTCCCCCGCCATTTCCCTAGGGGCCAAGTGATATTGCAAAACGATTTGGTCCGCACCATCGGCCGTTAGAAATCCCCGGTCTCGCTTCCCTCCCGCAATGGTCGGTCTAAAGCCGATACTGCTGCTGAGGACGACGGTATCCCGCTCCACGTGAACTAGCTGGTCCTGAACCATCTCCTGACGACTCAGGGTAGTGCGGATCTCGATCTCCTCGCTAACCAAGACAGCACCGCCCTCGCCGTCTTCTGGCGAATCGTCCGAGAGTCGCACCAAGAGCAAGTCAACCCGCTGGGCCAGTTGCCCCGCCGTCAGGGCACCCTTGAACACATTCCCTTGGAAGCTCTCGTTGCTGCCGGTGTTGTTGTGGCTGTTGACGAAGTTCATCCCCAAGGTAAAAGAATCGCTCAAATCGGCTTCGACTCGGCCCGCGGTGAGGTTGGTAGCGTACTGGAAGCGCGCGGTGCCTCCCGAAAGGAGCGGAAACGAGATCCGCGAAAAAAGCCCAGTGGCGCGAAAGCGGTCTGAGGCAAAGTCGGTTACTACCCCGTTGAACCCCGCTTTGCGGAAGGTCATCGGCGTTAGAGTAGTCCATATCTCGTCTCCGACCATAATTGAATAGCGGTACTGACCTTTGGTGTCGCCAGATACGACTAAGCGGCTAAACCAATTGTTGTACTGGGCCCCTTTTCTGACGGAGGAACTCTCGGCGATCAGTGGTTTTGTCTGGCGCCAGTCGTACACCAGCCAGCCTCGCGTAATGAGGCGACCGAAGGGATCGTAGAAGAGATCTCCCTCTGATGCGGGGTTGATATAGCGCTTGTGGGCTTGGCGGGCGTAGTTGGTGTATTCCCACTGATTGCGGCCGAATTCGCCAAAGAGCGGGGCCGGCATGTACCAGCGCTGCACAGTCGGGTCCAACGCCTCTATATAAGTAGAAACGCCGGGCACGTGGTAAATGACGCGGTTTCCCACCCGATCTCCCAGACGGCCCCCATAGTCGATTTGAGCAGCGGCTACCTCCCACAGACTCAACCCGGCCAGAGCAACCAATGTGATGTAACGCGCCCTCATCCCTATTACAATCCAGCGTAGATGGTGATAAAGCTAGTGGTCTCGGTCCGACCTTTGATGCGCTTGTCGAAGACCCGGGGTTCGACCTCCCGCACCTCCTCGGTGAAGGTGCGACCGATGCGTAGGCCGAGTTGCGTCGTCAGCTTGTAACCCAAATAGTTCGAGTTGTTGGTTAGCTGCACCGCAAAAACCGCCGAGCGCAAATCCCCGGTCTCTTCGGCGATGCCCTGCTCGACCATATCCTCCTCCTGCTGTACCAGCTCGTTGAACTGAGCCAACTCCACCCCAAAGTCAATTACACTGCTGTTGAGGAGGGGTACTTGGGCCAAAAGCGAGACAATCCCAGTCCATTGTTTTATATCTTCTTCGGCCAGTACAAAGTTGTCTTGGCGGAAGTACTCACTTTTGAACCTAGGCTGTAGGATGAAGCGGCCTAAGTGCAGCTTGTACTCGAATTTGTTGATCAGACCTAAGAGGGAGGGCGAACCTGTCAATATCCGGCCATCGATGTCGCGAGCCTCGTCTTGGGCTTGGTCGTAACGCTCGTATTTGAGTTTGTTGACGATCTCGAAATTGGCAATGGCGGTGTAGTCCACCCCCAACCACGCGGTGTTGATCCAAGTATCGGGGAAGAACAGCATATCCGACACCAGCGGCGGCGTGGGCGCGTCGAGAAAGGGCAGCGGTGCTCGCCGGTCATCGGGAATGGTGTCCGCGACCCGCTTGAGCATATCGAAAACCCGCACCCGCCCGACACCGGGGTAGTCCTTGTCGAGGGTGAACATGGCATACGCGGTTTGATTGTCCCGATCATCCGAGAGCATGCGCTCGTCGAGCCGCCCCACCAGCAAGCGCACCTCCGGGAGGAGGTGAACGCCAAAAAAGACGTTGTACCCGCGCCGGTCGGGCTTGTAGGGATAGTCGGCCAAGTCGTCGTCCTCAAAACGGTCGATCCAGCCATTGTTGTTGAGGTCAATGCCAAAGAGCAGTTCGGGCCGATCGACGTGATAGCGCAAAAACGGCTCGTCGTAGTCGGGAATGGAGTTGGGTACTGAGCGGTTGTCGTTCTGGTTGAAGTCCGAAATGAAGTCGAGGTTCTCGTCCCAGCCGGGGAACACCTCCCGGTCATTGGCCTGCGAGCCTACCCGGGCCCAATCGGGCTGGCGGTCTTGGTCGTCGTTGTCGGCGACAAATTCGTAAACCGAGCGTATGGGATCGTCGTAGTAAACATCCCCTTGGGGCAGGGAGACAAAAGCCGAGGTCGAATAGTCGGCATCCACCGAGTAGGCTTCGCCATAAGTAAAAAACGGGTAGGCTTCTTTGGACAGGTTGAAGATAGCGGCCTGACCGCTCTCCGCAGAGATCTCGTGCCCTTCGTTGGCGTTGAACAGGGCGGCATTCGGGTATTGGAAATAGCGCAGGTTGTTGTTCCATTCGCCGTAGAAATCAAAGCCCCACACGTTCTTGCCTTCAATGGTGAATCCGGCGAGCATGTTGGCCGAGGGCAAGCCGTAGTTAAAAAGAACCCGCTGGGCGTTGGATATATCCCTTATATTGCCGGCGGCCCGCCTTATCTCGATGAGCACCGGCTCGGCTTCTTCAATGACTTGGTTGGTCAGCGGCGGCGGCGGCACCGGGCGCGTGCCCGTCTGCAGATTAGACCACATTTCGACCTTGAAGTCGTTGGCTAGCACATAGTCGAACTCCACCTCGATTATGGAGGTTAAATCCGGCCCCACATACGCCGGGTCCGTAAAGTCGTAATTGAGGATGATTCGCTCGGTGCCGTCGGCGGCCACAAAGCCAGTGCGCGGAAAGCCGCCGAACACGGTCGGCCACTCCGCCCCTTCGCGCACCACCTCGTCCAACGTCAAGACCGTTTCTAGGCCGGTCTCAAAATCGCGGCTCTTGATGCGTATATCGTGGCTGAAGAGGGCCGCGCCGCCCTCTTCGTCCTCGGGGCTGTCGTCGCTGAGGACGATAGCTATGGCCGTAACCGGCGTACTGGTCTGGCCCGAGGTGAGGTTCCCCGCTAGGAGATTGCCTTCAAACATGTCCAAGGCGGTATTGGCGTTATGGGCGTTGACCACGGTCCCGCCCACCGTAATAAAATCGCCCACCTGAGCGAGCGCTCGGCCACCGAACAAGGAGGTCGAATTAGATTGCCGTCTAGGATTGATGGTCACGCCCACCGCCGGATCATTGATCCGCGAGGCCAGCACGGTAGCGGCGTATTTGTCCGCGGCGAAGTCTATCTGGACTCCGTTGAAATTCGGCTTGGAAAAGGTCATCGGCGTCAGGGTGGTGCGGATCGCATTGCCCACCGTAATCGCGTAGGAATACTGGCCTTTGGAGTCGCCGCTTACGGTCACCGAACTGAAGAACTGCTCGAATTGGCGGCCCTTGAAGATGCCGCTGCCCAGCTCTTGGGGCTGGTCTTGACGCCAGTCGTACACCAGCCAGCCGCGGTTGATATAGTTGCCGAAAAAGTCGTAGAAGTAGTCGCCCTCTAGGTTGGTGTTGATATAGCGCTGGTACTGGTCGCGGGCGTAGTTGGAGTACTCCCATTGACGCCACCTGAATTCGTAGTAGAGCTCTTGGGGAACGTACCATTTCTGGACGGCGGGATCGAGGGCGCCAAAGAGCACGCCTGGGCCCCGGGGCTCAAAACTAACTTCGCCGCCGCGCTGAATCCCTAGGCGAGTGCCGTAGTTTTGGGCGTGGAGCACGGTTTGGAACGCGACCAACAGTGCCAGCCCAATCGTTAAATTCGCTCCGCGGACATTCAATGCCACACCCTCCCAATTCTGCATGGTAAAAATCCATCGCGAGGGGTTTCCCCTCGCCCGGTATCAATACGCTACTCCAACAACCCCCACCTGTTTCTCTTCTCCGGTCCCCGCATCCAAAGCAACAGAAAATATGTAGTGTCCTGGGGGGACCGCGTTGTCCTCATCGTCGCGCCCGTCCCAAAAACGGGGGAATCGACCGCTCATATCCAAGCCCTCGTAGAGGTTGCGGATCAGCCGGCCACTCAAATCGTAGATCCCAAGCCGCACCCGGGTCGGGTGGGCTATATTGGTGATATCATAGGTAATGACCGCCCTCTCGTTGACCCCATCGCCATTGGGGGTAAAAACGCTGGGGACGGCCGCCACATTCACTAGCAATTCGTCGGTGATTGGCACATTGACAAAGAGGTTTTCTGGATCGAGGGTGCCCACGGCTTTGCGGTCGGGATCATCCATGCCCTCCCGGCTCAAATCCGCGGCATTACCAGCCAACACCACTTGACCCAACACCTCGTTGTCGGCGTTGAGTGCCCGCCCGGCAAAGCGAGTTCCTAGGCGCAGGACCGTATTCTCAAACTCCAACGTCAACAGTGCTCCATCCTCCTCAATCCGCGGGAAGGCCATGACCAAGGCGTCGTCGCGCACAGCCACCACGCTAAAGCCATCCTGTTCGACCGGGAGCGCCGCGAGGGACAAGCCGGAAAAATCCGCCGTTGCCGCCGTGCCGTCGGGGCGACGTATTTCCACTTGGCCAATCGATTCGGTGCGCAGCGGGGTGCTGATTTCAAAGCGGTCAAAGCCAGCATTCTGGGGAGTGGATTTGACCAGAACGCCATACGTGAAGCGGGTAGCTTGGCCTAAGATAGCGGTGCGAGGCAAAATCTCGGCGATGAGGGAGTCGGCGAAGACGGGCTGGAAAACATCCCAAGCCACTCCGCCAATGCCAGTAGCCGCATCGACATCGGCATTGAAAAATTCGATCATAACTTGAAAATAGCGCCGCGGGCTAGGCGATACGATCAGCGTCCCTGCTCCTTGCACCTGAAGCTGGTCTGGGGCGACAATGCCCTCGGGCGAATAGGGGGGAGACCAAGGGCTCCAATTGGTGAGGTCTGCGCGAATCACCGATTTTTGGTCGCTCGCTAACTTGTTGTAGTCCGCTTGGCCAAGCGTGATCTGGGCTCGCTGTTCAAAAGGCAACTGGCCAAAGGTCAAAAGCGCCTCGCGCCCGTCCATATCTTCGTTGTCGAGGACGTTGGCGACCAGATTCTCGAGGTCGCTGTCTTCTACATCTTCGGCTCTCTTCCAAGGCGCGTCGATGGGGATATCGAAAACGGTATCGCCCCGCTGTTCAAGTCGGCCAGAGGACTGTTTGCCGATCCGGGTAAATTCGACCGGCTGGGGATCGTCCCCGGTGCGGGTGCGGACCTGCACCCTAGAGCGGGTTGGATCGCCCACCTGCTCTTCAACCCAGCGAAAACGGCCCAAAAGCGCCTGGTCGCCAAAGTCGAACACGTTGGAAATGTACACGGCCTGCGGCACAAAGCCCTCGCTGAACACTTGGAACTCGGCGATCTCAAAATCCGCGGCCGTCAGGGATTTGAGCCGCAAAAAGCGCACGAAGCGGGTGGGAATCCGCACATCCACCACCGCTTCTTGGTTTTGCCCCTCAAAGGCGACAGTCTCCCAAATCAGACTGCCCTCGCGGCGCGACTCGGGTTGGCCGTCATTGACGAAAATTTCGTAGCCCTTCAAAAAGTCGGCTTGGGACTGGAAATCAGGGGCTGGAAAGGCCGGATCGGCGTTGCGCGGAAAAAACTTGAACCGATTGACGCCAAAGATGGCCCCCAAATCGAATTCGATGAGTAGGCCAAAGGCCCCGGTGCCCCCGGTGCCCGAGGATTTCAGCGCTAAGGCGGTATTTCCGTCGTCGTCGAACATCTGCGGAAAGTCGGCTTCGAGAAAGCGGAAGGAGGGGATGGGCGTGATGACGCTGCCACCGCGCTCCTTAGAGTTGACGCCGATCAATATGTTGTCCGTCGTATCGGCCTGCTGCGGAAAAATCCAATACTCGCGCTCAAAGGGAGCAAAGTCGATGACGCCGCCGGGTGCATTGGATTGATCGACAGTCGCCGCGTCGAGAATTACTAGGGCCGGAATCTCCCCGCCGCCACTCTCCCAAGACAACCCACCTTCTCCTCCTAGTTGGACGACCTCCATTTGGGCACCAACCGGTGCCTGGGCACTCAATGCTCCAAGAGCTACGGACAGAATAAGCGTCCTAAGTGCGATCCGCCGTCGCCTGTGGTCCCTTCGACCTGCCTGAGATGATAGCATAGTTGGCATATCTGTCTGACTTAACTTCTCGGGGCTAAGGCAAATAACTGTATGAAATACGAAAAGACACAGCAACCAAAATCCGGCAACGTATAGCAGCTACGGTTGGTTCGCTTCAATCCAGATCTCGCCCGCAAACCCACCGGCGATCAAACGCTCCACTAGGGCCTTAGCCGCGGTGCTCGGCAGGTTTCTATTGGCTCGAATCGCCAGCCGCTCGCCTACTCTTTCCAGCCTTGCCAAGCCCGCTACACTCTGCAATTTCTCGTTAAATTGGATGAATAAATGGCCCTCAATAGTCCTGAGTTCGCGCAGCCCAACCAGATCAGTCAGGGCACTGTTACCGAAGATGGATAGCACCCCTCTTATCCGGCTTAGGCGGTGCAGACCCTCCAAACTGAGCAGAGCGCCATTATCGACGACCAGTAAATCCCCGCCGACGTAGTCTAGGCGACGCAGCCCCGCCAAACTTTGCAGCGCACTATTGCCGATGATCAAGAGGAGTCCCTCAATGCGGGCCAAGCCGGCCAAGCCCTCGAGATCGGGCAGGACGCTATTGGCCTGAATCAACAAATCGCCGCCGATGTGCTCGCACCCGGCCAAGCCCGCCAACGATACCAGCGCATCGTTTTGCTCGACTCTCAGACTGCCTCCGATCTGACTCAGGCTTCCCAAACCCGCCAAGCGCTCCAGCCGGGCGTTGCCGATGACCAATACATTCCCAGCGACGCGCTCGAGTTGTTCTAGGCCGGCTAGCTCGACCAAGGCTCTGTTCCTCTTGATCCGCAAAAAATCGCCCACGTCCTCCAGCCGCCGCAGCCCCCCCAACGCTTGCAACGCCCGATTGCGCTCGATGGCCAGCCCGCCCTTTAAGCGTTTGATTCCCTCCAACCCCACCAGACTTTCTAGCGATCCATTGCCGACGACGAGGACCTGCCCTTCGATCGCCTCCAGCCGCTCCAGCCCCTCAATGCGGGCGAGGCGGCGATTGAATTGAATCCTGAGCGACCCACCCACGCGACTAATCCGACGCAACCCCCTCAGGCCGACCAAGGCATCGTTGCGCTCGATGATTAAGCTACCCCCCAATTCCTCCAGAGACCGCAATCCATCCAAATCTACGAGTTGGGGGTTGCGCCGGATTCTCAGACTGCCTCCAATCCGCTTTAGGTGGTGCAGGCCCGCCAAACTTTCCAACGAATCACAATGCTCAATGCTCAGATCGCCTTCTATATATTCGAGCCGCTCCAACCCATGCAGCGTTTTCAGTTGGTCGCTCTGCACGAGTAAATGCCCTGCAACAGACCGACCTGTCAAAGCGCCTAGGTCGGCTGCCAAATCGATGACCAACCCTGCTGCTGGTTCGTTCGACTCAGCCGCTTGTGCCGGGCCAACACTCCAACACAACACCCCAATCAGCGCTGCGATCAGGGCTTTGCGATCCATTATGTGGTCCCCGGAATAAAGTTCCCCCGGTCAAATCAGAGGAACGCAAAATCAGCGAGTAGGTTGGACTACCCGTACAATCTGATTGGCGTCAACAGCGGCCAACGTCTGGACTTGGCCGTCTGGCCAGCGAATCGCGATATCCGCTTTTGTCGCCCGGCCGAGGCCAAAATGAAGGCGGGGATCGTGGCTGGATAGATAGCTTCCCCCGGACTGGCGCTCCCGCACCTGACGCGCACCACCGGCGGTAACGGTGACGCGGGCACCTAGCGCATCCCGCTGACCAGCGCCGACCAAGAGGAGTTCGATCCAGTGCTGGCGATTGTCCCCGTCGTTGCGCAACAGACGGGGCCGGCCAGCCACGGTGGTCGCCAGCAAATCCAGATCGCCGTCGTTGTCCCAATCGGCTGCCGCCGCGCCGCGAACCACGCTCTCAGCGACAAAGTCGGCACCCAACTGGTCGGAGACCTCCTCAAAATGGGCACCGCCTTGGTTGCGCAGCATAAGGTCGGGCTGGGCGTAGCCGAGGTCGGCGTCGAGTTGCTCGATATTATCTACCACGTGCCCATTGCCGACATATAAATCGAGGTCGCCGTCGTTGTCGTAGTCCATAAATTTGGTCCCAAATCCCAAGGGCAGATAACTGGGTGCCCCCAAGCCGAAGTGGGCGGTAAAATCGGCAAAGCGCCCCCGGCCATCGTTCCAGTAGAGGGTGTTGGTCTCGCGCGAGTAATTGGTCACGAAAAGATCGGCGTACCCGTCGTTGTCGAAATCGCCGAAGTCAACGCCCATACCGGCTTCGGCGTGCCCATCTTCATTGTATTGTACCCCGGCTCGCAGGCCGATCTCGACAAAGTGCCTCCCTTGGTTTTCGTAGAGAAAATTCGGCGTACCGTCGTTGGCCACGTATATATCCGTATCGCCGTCCAAATCGCTGTCTGCAAAGGCCACGCCCAGCCCCCGACCCACCGCACGGATGCCCATCCTCTTGGTCACATCGACAAAGCGCCTCCCCTCGTTGCGATAGAGCACATCCCCAATGGGTGCGTAGGTACTCGGCTCGCAGTAAAAGCGAAGCGCGCCCCGCTGGCACTGGATATTGCCCTGCAAGCTGAAATGCACATAATTGGCCACAAAGAGGTCCAAATCCCCATCGTTGTCGAAATCCAAAAATCCGGTGCTGGTGCCCCAGCGCCCGTCGCCCACACCGGCTGCTCGGGTAACGTCCGCAAAGCGCCCGCCGCCGTCATTGCTCAACAGCACATTGGGGCCGAAGTTGGTCGCGTAGAGATCTTGATCCCCATCGTTGTCGAAATCGCCCGCCGCACATCCCATGCCGTAGCCCCGGTCGCCAGCTCCAGAGGCGACGCTGAGATCGGCAAACGTCCCATCGCCAGCATTGCGATAGAGATGGTTGATGGGCGGGGTCGGGGGAAGGGGTCCCGCAAGATGAGCACCGTTGATCAGGTAGAGGTCCTGCCAGCCGTCCCCATCGGCGTCAAAGAACGCCGCGCCCGCGCCAAAGGTCTCGACATAGTAGTATTCGCCTTGAGCGCCGTTGTAGTGCTGGAAGTCAATCCCGGCTTCTTGGGCGACTTCCCGGTAGCGCACCTGTGCCTCTGCCGCGGCGACACAAGCGCACAAAATGGACAATAGTGCGTATCTTCTCATATACTAATTGCTCGGTTACTTTGACCGGCAATCTAACCGCATCGACAAACCGGAACCCTCGTGCAAATGCACCTAAAAAATGGGCACTCAATGGCCTGCTTTCCCCTGCCCTGCAAAAAGGTCTTGGCTTGGCTTGTAGCTGCCCTTTGTCTCCTCACCTGCGCCTGTAGCCCCAAGGAGCGAGACCCCTTGGTCAGTGCCGGGATGTACGCCTTTGCTCAGGAACGCTACAGCGAAGCCATCGTCTCCTTTCACAAGGCATTGGCCTCACGCGCAGACGATTACGAAGTCCACCACTATCTCGCCCGTTCCTACCTAGCACTGGGCAAATTTCCCCAAGCCCTGCGCGCGATCGAACACGCGATTGAACTAGCCCCCAAAAAAGACCAGACGCGCTCCGAGTTATACGAAGTCCTCGGCATCATCCACACGGCCCGCTACACCTCCAGAGCGTATAGCCAAAACCAGCAGCGCGATGTCGAAGCAGCGCGGGCCGCCTTTGAGCAAGCGACCGCGCTCGATTCCCACCGAGCAACGGCGTACTACAACTTGGGCTTATTGCACGGCTATCGCAAAGAAGTGGATCAGGCCCAAGCAGCGTACACTGCGGCCCTAGCGGCGGATTCTACCTTGGCACCAGCCTACAAGAAATTGGGCAAAATCCAGCGGGAAAAGGGGTTTCCGCCCGAGGCGGCTGGGGCCTTCAAAAAAGCGGTGCGTTTCGATCCGCAGGATGCCGAAGCGCACTTTCTCTTGGGATTGGCCCAGCGCGATATGGGCGATAATGAGGCGGCTTTGCAGGCGCTACTCAAGGCCACCGAACTCAACCCCGACTCGCCCAAGCTCCGCCTCAACCTCGGCAATGTCTATCTCCGCTTGGGTCGCCGCGAAGAGGGCAAGCGGGAAATGGCGCGTTCCGAAAGCCTGCGCCAGCAGCATCGGGGCCTGCACTCCGAAATCTCCCCGCCAACGCACAAATCACTCCCCATCGGCTCGGCGCGGGATCACTACAATATGGGTTTGAAACACCAGATGGTCGGCGCAACCGACCAAGCTTTGTTAGAGTTTCGGCGCGCAGTCGAAATCAAACCCGATCACAAAGACGCCCACATCGGCCTCGGCCTCATCCTCGCCGAGCAAGGCCGGCAAAAACTAGCGGCCCAGTATTTCCAGCGGGCCATCGAGCTGGATCCAGAAAACCCCGTTTTGTACGCGCATCTAGGCAATGCTTACTATCAGTCGGGATCGCTCGAAAGGGCGGCCCAAACCTTCGCCAAGGCGGCCCAACTCGACACTTCTCTCGTCGAGCCTCCCTATATGCTCGGTTTGATCGCCGCCCAGCAGCGCCAGTTCAAAATAGCCACGCGACTTTTTGCCCAAGCCACAGCCCTCGCCCCCCAATACGCCAAAGCCCACTTCAATCTAGGAGTAGCTCATGCCCAGCTCGGAGACTTTGCTGCGGCCCGGACCGCCTACCAGCGTTTTGTCGAGTTGGAGCCTGAAGATGAGCGCGGACACCTCTATTTGGGCGATGCCTGCGAAGCGCTCGGCCTGCTCGCAGAGAGCCAAAAGCATCGAGCGCGTGGTCAGCAGCTTTTAGAACGAGACGAGAACTAAGAAGTGGTTAGTGGTTAGTGGTTAGTGGCCAGTGGTCAGTGGTTAGTGGTCAGTCCCCGCACCACAAGGTCGAGGGGGATGGGACTGATCGCTAATAGGCCACGGCTAGCGTGCGGACCAATTTTTCCTGACCTAGCTCAGCGCCCGACGTATTGGCATCCAGCCGCAAATGCATTATGTACAAACCCGGCGGCACGAGCGTTCCCTCTTCGTTCCTTCCGTCCCATCCCATTTCGTAAATCCCCGAGGCAAAATCTCGCTGCTCGGCTAGCTGGCGCACCAAGCGTCCCTGCAAATCGTAGATAGTCGCCTCAACCCGCTGCCTGCCTTCCACCAACACCACTGAAAAGCGCAACGCCACCTCGTCGTTGACCCCATCCCCATTCGGCGTCAATACCGCTGGCTCGACCACTAAATCCGCAAAAATTGAGCGACGCTGCGGCTGCCCCACCACTAATAAGCGATTGCTGCCGACCATCTCCACCGCTTCCCCTGGATCGACGCGCTGCCAGATTCCCTCTCCATCTTCGCCTTGACGCAGTTGCACCTTTAGCGGCCCACCGCGAGAAAACAGCCGCCCCGCAAAGTCTATCCGCAACACCGCTACTTCGCTTCCCTGCTCCATCGGGGCAAAGGACAAATGCACCCGGTCCGCCGTAGCGGCCAACACCTCCGCCTCCAAGGGTGAAAAATCCCCCCCGTCCGCGCTCCCCAACAACCCGTTATACGTTAGCTCCATGCCCGCTGGTGCTTCCAGCAACAATTCGTTGAACCCTCCATCCCCTGCGCCAAATTCGGGTCGCACATACACCGAAAAAGGTGCCTCAACCCCCAGCCGATCCACCTGACTAGGCACGACCTCGCCCAAGAGCCGCCGCGCCACTGGTTCGGCAAAGTGCAGCCGCAGCCCTGACAAACTCGCCGCCACATCCGGTGCGGCCGAACGCAATATCGCCCGTACCTTGAGAAATTCCCGCGGCGACGGCGAAGTAATGGGGCTACCTCCCGGCTCGTCGTAGGGCACACTCCACGGCTCCCAATCTGCGCCGGCGACTTCTTCGGACACAGTGTCGCCGCGAAAAATGCTCAATAGTTTGTTGTAGGCCGTTTCGGAGATTTCGGTCCCATCCTTTTTGAAGTAATGCACGATCTCGCCCAAGGTATCGCCGGTGCGAGTCTGAAGCTGGACCTCGGTGCCGGGCGGCGTGTGCGCGTCCCATTCGAGGGAGACCAAGTTGCGGCTGCCGCCCAACCGGATCAGATCCGACTCGAGCTGCACCTCTGGCAAAAACCCCTCGCCAAAAAGTTGTATCTCGCTCAATCTGGTAGCGCTCCGGTTGGGACGGCGCACGTGTTCTACTTCAAACACCAAGCGAAAAAAGCGCCCCTTTATCGGGTCGAAGTCATTGCCATCGACGTTGAGGGCCCCTGCGACACCTCGCTTTACTTGCTCGCGCCGCACGGCAGTGTCCCACTTGAGCCCCCCATCTACTTCCCGCGAACCGTCCGAGAATTCCAACCGATAGTTCCCAAGGGCGTACTCTACGAAACTCATCCTGTGGCTATGGACCCAGAAGAACGAACCCAAGTCAATGAACAACTCGTCCTCTAACCGATTCTCGATGTTGAATAGGCCCAGCCCCTCTACACTGGTCACATCGCCGTCGATCATCAATTGGGGATTGATGCTGCCGGGCACTGTCGTAGAAATGGAGCCATTGCGCCGCAAGGCCCCACTGGCCAAGTCGTCGCCTTGGGTCCAGACTTCGAGTTCGGCCAACCGAGGCCGCTCGCGCCGAAAGTAGCGTATCGCCCCCTGCCGCTCGGGATCGAGGGCCTCGTACACTTCCTGTTTGACCACTATTTCCCGCCCATCGACCTGACGCTTGCTATATTCGATGATTCCCCGGTCCTCGGAGGGTAATTGGTCGTACTCTTCTGGGGATATTTCGCGACCGCGGCCAAAATCGCTGGCCTGCACCACCACTTGGACAAAGCGTCCCACAGCCCGGCGCTGGTCGAGTCCTACGGGGTCGAGTTCGACCTCAAAGGTTCGTTGGCTTTTGTTGGGCTTTAGCGTCTGTAGCACCGGAAAGAACTCAATGCTCGACCCGCCGATTGCCTGTACTGGCTTCTGTCCGTCCGACACCAAGACATCAAATAAAAGAAAGGGATCGCCCATTCCCTCCTCGACGAATTTTAGCGCGATTTTATTGATGAAGACAACGCGGCCCAAATCCACGGTAAACCACCACTGCGACGACAGATCTACATTCTCATCGACCGGATCGGGCTCCCAGTACGTAGTCAAGTCGCCATCTAGGGCGGCAACGACTCCTGCGCGGTTGGAGCCACCCTGAATGGCGTCGAGGAGAATGATGTCTTCAGGCTCTTTCTTGGAGAGGTAATCTGGAGGATTATAGCGCAGAAAATCGACGATATCCAGCGCGGCGTTGGTGTTTTTGCGGACGCGATTGGGCTGCACCTCTCCGAGCGGGGAAATCTGGATGGTACCAGGCGCAAATTCCCAGTGGTTCCAGTGGTCAGATCCGACGACGACTTGGTTCGCACTGCGGTCGATCCGATGCCCTGCTTGCGCCAGCAAATCCGCGGCCCCATTCGACCAAAGCACGGCACTGACCAGCACAAAGCGCGCGAGGAGTTTCGTGCGGATATTCATCGGCGGCACCTTTCAAAACCGTGAAAAATCCGAGTTTCAAGGGTACGTATGTGAGGAATCTAACGCCCCTTTGGTCGAGAAACAACATTTGCTATCCTATGAGGACGCATAGATAACTTGGCAACTTTGAGAAAGGAACGCGATGGAACTGAATTGGCGAGAAATCGACCGCTGGATTTTTGGCGAGGCTTGGACTGGCTCGCAGATCGGCGCACACGTGGAGATGTTGTGCGAGCAGATCGGGCCGCGCTGGGCTTCTTCGGAGGGAGAGCGCCAAGCGGTGGAGTACCTGCGAGAGCAGTTTGCCCAGGCGGGACTGGCCGACGCGGCGCTGGAGGAGTTTGCACTGGATACTTGGGCGTACGAACGGGCAGAAGCAACAGTGGAGGATATGGAGATCGACCTCTTGCCTTACAACCGCTGTCCACCGTGCAACCTCGAAGCCCCAATCGTCAATGCAGGATATGGCACGGCGCACGAAATCGACCGGGTGCGCGGCCAGCTCAAAGGAAGCATCGCCGTCATGCACCTAGCCTTGGAGCCTTTTACTGCGCCCTCTCCGCCCAATGTGCGGCTCGCAGCACTATGCGACGCCGGCGCGGTGGCAGTAATGGCGATTGATCCAAAGGACGGGCGGCGGGTGGAGTACCACAACGGCGGAGATTGGCGCGAGCCGGAGACCGCCGAGTTGCCCATTCCGGCGGTGACGACCTCGCGGGAACACGGGGCACTGTTGCAGAAGTGGGCCAGCGAAAGCAAGCGGCTCAAGCTAACCGTTGAGAGCCGGTTTTACCAAGCACCGGCGCACAATGTGGTCGCCTCGATTCCCGGGGCGCGGTGGCCTGCGGAGCGGCTGATGTTGGGCGGGCATCACGACACGGTGTACGGCGCACCAGGGGGCAACGATAATGCCTCGGGCACCATTGCAGTGCTGGAGACGGCGCGAGTATTGGCCGGGCTAAAATCGGCGCTAGGCGTCGAGCCGGGGATGAGCCTGTGCTTTGCGACGTACAGCGCCGAAGAGCAGATCTTCCAAGGGTCGAGCGAATACGTGCGGCAACACTGCGGCGAAAAGCCGCGGCTGGCGATCAATCTCGACGAGCTATCGACCGGGCCGATCAAGGGGGTAGTGCTGGCGTTTGGGCATCTGCGCGACTTGGTGCAGGCTCAGTTCAATGCGATGGGCGACGGGCTAAAATGCCACGTCATGTCCCAACTCGACGCGACTTCAGACCACTTTCCCTTTTTGCGCGAAGGCATTGACGCGGCGCATCTGTGGCGCTGGCGCTTTAGCGGCCGACACGCCGATTCCAACTACCACCACGAGCCAGCCGACACTGCCGACAAGCTCAACGTGCGGGAGTTAAAAGAATACGTCGGGCAGTTAGCGCGCCTGTTATTGCGACTGTCGCATGTGGCACTCGAGGAATGGCCAGAGAATCCGCTGACCAAGGAGGCGGTCGAAGAACGGCTGGCAGCCGAGCGCGGAACGGTGGTGCGGGTGTTTTAAGACCAGACGTAGATCTCGTCGTCGTCCGGAGACATGGCAAAGAAGATGGCCAGCACCGCTCGGGGCTGATCGCCGACGACGGCGGGCACCTCGTGGATGTTTTCGCTAAAGAAGAAATAGAGGTCGCCAGGTTCGAGTTGGACTTGGACGCGCTTGATGCCCTCGCGGGCGACGTAGGCAGCGAATTCCTCGCGTCCTAGATGCTCGGTGAGCGCGGGGCGAAAGGGACAATTGTACAGGTACGGCTCACCCGTGCCGCCTTCCTTGGTGCTATTCTGAAAGCAAAGCACTCCAGCGAACTGGTGTTTGAAGCGCGAAATCTGGTAATCGAAAGCCTTAGTGCGCTTGGCGACGGAATCGTAGTGCGGGCCGTGGCCGGTTTCCCGGTGATAGACGCGGAAGATGGCCGGGCCGTAGAGGCGACCGTCCGGCTCGCGCGCGGTCTTGACCTCCTTGCCGGGCGCTAGCTGGGCGAGGGCGTCGTACATAGTGCGGACCGGATCGTCATAGCCGTTGAAGAGAGTCTCAAACAACGCCAGCGTCTCCGCGGAGTGGGCGTAGAATTGGTCGCGGTCGCGGTGGTGGTGACCAAAACTAGTGCCAATATCGACGCGACGCGCTTGGCCCTCGCCGACCTCGTGGGGGTCGTAGAGCAAGCTGCGCTCGTAGAAGCGCTGCATCAGCGCCCGGCAATGGGCGGGGTTGTAGTGCTGACGCAGCACAAAGGCCGGGACCTCGCCGCGCGCTAGGGCCATCAGCGGCTCGGGGTACTGGGCGAGGATCTCGGGGATGGGGGCTTCAAATGGGGTCCATATTTGGGAGGTTGTCATGGCGGAAAATTTAATATGCGTCGCAAGCTGAGTCCACACGGACTATTTGCGCGATACATCGCGAACGGGTCTGCGGAATCGCGGATGCGGTGAAACGGGAGTCAGTACGCTAGCCCGATCAGACGCACGGTATCGAATCCTACAAAGTGTTCACACTTCAGCCTGAGAATGGCGCGATTGCTTTACTGCGCAGATAATCGACGTTCATCTCAATTCCCAAGCCGGGACGGTTGGACAGATGTAGGCAGCCGTCTCTGACATCCAACGGATGGTCGATCAGCACATCATAAGCGTTGAGCTTGGCGCGACTGGTCTCTAGTTTGTAGAAATTCGGGACTGTCATCATCGTATGCGCCCCAGCCAGCACATTGATGGGACCGCTTGCATCGTGTGGCGAGATCGGCACGTAGTACGCCTCCGCCTGCGTCGCAATTTTCTTCAACTCTGAAATACCACCCGCCCACGTCACATCTGGCATGATATAGTCCGCGAGTTCATTTTCAAGGACTGGCACGAACTCATAGCGGGTCTGGAGCCGCTCACCGACGCAGATTGGCACGCTGACGTTCTGTCTGACCTGCTTCAATGCGTGGTAGCTTTCAACGGGGACCGGCTCTTCAAACCATCCGATGTTGTAAGGTTCCAACCTTTTCGCGAGCCGAATCGCTGTTGCTACATCAAACCGACCGTGACAGTCGATGAGAATTTGAATGTCAGGTCCGACCGCCTCTCGAATTGCAGCGATCACATTTGCCCCCTGTTCCTCTCCTGCGGCATCCATCTGCCCACTCAAATAGCCGTTGGCTTCTTCCGGATGGTGAGGGAACGGATCGGTTTTCAACGCGGTATGACCTGTTTCTGCAATCGCTTTGCAATGCGCTGCCGCGCTCTCTGGATCTTGCTCACCCCCTGGATGTGTGTAAAGAGATATCGAGTCCCGCACGGGTCCCCCGCCAACCAGTTCATAGATTGGTAATCCCAACTGCTTACCGCGAATATCCCACAACGCGATATCAATAGCACTGACGATATTTGAGGTGGCACCCCGGGTCCCCATGTAGGTGAACGCTCGGAAAACCTTGTTCCATATCGTCTCAATGCGTGTTGCGTCATCGCCTTCAATTAGACTGCTGGTTTGTGCAAGCATGGCACAGACTGCTCTATTTGCTACTGGGCTGGTGCCGGTAATTTCGCCCCACCCTGTGATCCCTTCGTCTGTTGAGACTTGAACGAAGACATACTCTCGTTCTCTGTTGGGGCGGTCACCGGCGGTATCTAGGTAAGGCGCTGGTGATTTAACGAGCCACGGTGCGACTCCAGTTATCTTCATCGTTCAACTCCTGTTTTCTAATCACATTGGTTCATATAAGAAGAAGCTACAAAGCCTCCGCGAATTAACGCGAATCTACGCAAAAAAAAAGAAAGACTAAAGATGGGCAACTCGCGAATGCGGTGAAGCGGACGTCAGTGCGCCAGCCCGATCAGACGCACGGCATTGTCCTCGCCGGTCTGAGCGCCCAGATCGATGCGGCAGAGGTAGATCCCCGGCGGCACGACCGCGCCCTGTATATCAACTCCATCCCACAGATAAGACAGTAAACTGCCCGCCGATGACGGGCTCAGCCGCGCCACCTGGTGCCCGCTCAGGTCAAAAATCTCCACTTGCGGTGCGGGCGCGGCCACCTTCAAGACGGCAAAGCGGATCGCGACCTGGTCGTTGATCCCGTCGCCATTGGGGGTGAAGACCGGCGGATCTATCGCGAGGTCATCGATGAGCCAGCGGCTGCCAGTCAGTTCGGGCAAGAGCACGATATTGGCGCGGCGGGACATGGCCTCCACCGATTGCCACAGACCCGGTCGCTCGTTGGTGCCGAGGTCGAGGGCGAAGAGGGCGGCGTTTTGCAGGAGGCGGGTAGTAAAGCTGACCTCAAGCGAGTCGGCGGCGATCACCTCTGGCAGGGCGATGAAGAGCGAGTCGCCCCGCGCTTCCACCGCCACGGGATCGATAGGAGTTGCTCCCGCGCTCACCTCCACGCCAGCCTCGAGGTCAACCGGCCCAGGCAGGGTAAAGCGCAAGAGGTCGAAGCCGCTGTCGGCGGGCAGCGCGCGCGTCGCCAAGGCGTAGGTGAAGCGGGTGGACTCGTTGGGGCGCGCCTCGCGTGGCTCGATGCGGCCCAAAGCCTCCTGCACCAAAGCCTCCTCAAACTCGATCGCTAGCGAGTGGACCGTCGGCGCGAACTCGGGGTCGTCGGTGGCGAAGATCAGTTCCAATTGTACAAAGCGGCGCGGACTCTCCGACTTGAAGGGATCGCCCGAGGACTGGTACTCGTTGCTCCACGCGCCCCAGTCCTCGCCCACCACCAAGGCCGTGTCGATGGCACCTTTGAGAACCTTGGGAAGACTATTGTATTTCTCCTCGGTGACCTCGTCCCCCTTCTTGTCGTAGAAGGTGTATTGCTCGCTGAGCGCGTTGCCCGAGCGCGAGCGCAATTGGATGCGGGTGTTGGCGGGCAGCTCGGCGTCCCAGGAGAGTGCGTTGATGACCTTGGGGCGGCCGTCTGCGGCACCCAGGTCGATAAAGTCGGATCGCAGCACGACTTGGGCGGGATAGCCGGGTGAGAAGACCATGAACTCCCCCCACTTGGCTTGGCCCCAGCCGCTATCGGTGACCCCGTGCCAGAACAAATAGCGCATTTTGCGCGGTCTGAAGAGATAGCGGATATAGAACAGGCGATCGGTGCCGGGGTTGAGGTGGGTGAGCAGTTCGGCATAGTCGAAGGGCTCCGCCACCGGCAGGCCGCTGCCTAAGGCGCGGGTGCCGTCCGAAAAGAGGATGGTGTGGCCAGGACCGGTGCCGCCGACGCCAAAGCCCAGAGTACCCTCCTGCTGGCGCATCGAATAGATGAACATCTCGTCGACGAAAAACACCGCGCCCAAATCGACTCCGAACCACACGCCGTTGTCCTTCCAACCCAGTTCGCCAACGCCTGATGAAATGGAGTTGTTGGTGTTGAGATTAGCGTCGAACAGGTTGGCGGTGGCAGTGGCGCGGGCCCCGTCGGTGAAGGAGCCGCGCCGGTCGGTGCCGATGGCGATATTGTCACCGATGCCGATGACCTCGATCTCGGCGAGGGCCCCGTCCGCGCTCTGTTCCTCGGCCATGATATTGATGTACTGAATGAGCTGGTAGTGGTCGCGGCGGTCCGGCTCTACCCGCAGTCCGGCATCGACCACCAAGGTGCTGTCGTTGCCGGGAAATCCGAGGGGTATGGCGATGGAGGTCGCCTCATTAGGTCGGGTGGTGCGATAGACCGAGCGAAAAAGAAAGACATCCTGAGTGGCGACGATGCGCACGCCGGTATTGACCAGCACGGTAAACTGCCCAAAGGGACGGGCCCCTTCCCGGTCGGGAAAGGTCAGGCGGATTTCGCGCGCGAGGACGGCGCGCCCTAGGTCGATGGTGATAAACCAGTCTTCGGGGGCCGCACCGGGATCGGGCTGCCAGAAGGTCTCGGGATCGCCGTCGATGGCCAGCGCGGCCGTCTCCGGGCTAGAGCCCACTTCCCAGACGCCACCGAAAACCGAGTCGCCGCGCTGTTTGGTCTGGTGCGCGAAAAGGTGGGCGTCCTGTACCGCGTTGATATCCTTGCGGAATTTGACCAGTTGTAATTGTCCCTCGGTTCCGATCTGCGTCAGGCCGAAGGGCTTTTCCCAAGTCGCCCATTCTGCGGCGCGGTCGAAGACCAGTTGGTCGGCGCAGACCGGGACCGCGCACAGCAGTAAGGCGCAGATGGCGAAGTGCTTGCTCGACATAGCCATTACCTCTTAGTAGGCAATACCCAGAGGGAGGATCTGTGCCGAGGTGGCAAATTCGGCCTTGGGGGCGACGCTTAGGAGATAGACGCCGGGCGGTAGCAGTTCGCCGCGCTCGTCGCGTCCGTCCCATTCGGTTTCCTGCGGGCCGGCGGCCTGCCGACCGGCGTCAATGCGGACCAGCCGGCGGCCGTCGAGGGCGTAGATCTCCAAAGCTACTGGCACCAATTCGGGCAGGCGAAAAAGCGTGTAGCGGATCAGCAGGCGATCGTGGACACCGTCGCCGTTGGGGGTCAGCACCGAGGTCGAGACGCTCAGTTCCTGGACCGCGCTAGGAGCAGAGTCCGCCACCCCCAGCACGTGCAGGCTATTGGTCGCCAACGCTTGGCCGGCGTCACCGCCGACGACCGGCTGTGGCAAGACCTCGCGCTCACTGTCGGAGACCTCGCCGGAGAACGTGGTGGCAAAGGAGAATAGCGCGGTTGAGAAGAACAGGCGCAGCGGCGGGTTGTCGGCGCGAGTGACGCGGGCGGGCAGGCGGACGAGCAGGCCGTCTTCCGACTCGATAACCTCGGCGGGTGCGACTGTTGCGAGCGGTTGGCCCATCTCTAAGCCGACGAAGCGGGTGCGGCTGCCCGTGCGGATGCGCAGCACGTCGAAGCCCGGGGCGTCAACCTGCGAAAAATCGGCCCGCAGGTCGTAAACGAAGTCGGTCTCCTGCCCCAGGGAGACCTCGGTGAAACCGCGTGCCGGTTGCGGGTCGTCGCGCAGGGCGACCTCGCCGATAATGTCGCCAGCCAAAAGCGGGGCGGTCTCGATCCACAGCGAGTCGAGGCGGACGAAATCGTCGAAGGACCGGCTTTCGAGCGCAATCCGCAATTGCAAATAAGAACCGCTGCGCAGGTTGAGCGGCAGGCCCGGTTGGGTGAAGGGCACCGACCAGAAAGTCCAGTTCTCGTCGTCGTAACTAACGGAGGCGCGCAGGCCGGGGCGCGGTTCCAAGGTGACGATGGGTGCCTCGAGGTTGGGACGGAACTGGCGGGTGCGTAGCTGGTTTTCGTAGCGCTCGCGCGAGACGACGCGTTCAAAACCCGTCTCCATGTACTCGTGGTAAACGGCGGGATCCCCATCGCGGCCGGTGCGCACCTCGATCTTGACTTCGACCGCTGCGTCGGGCGTCTCCACGGGCGTGCCGCCGACCATGCGCAAAGACGTGGTCCGCCAGAACAGCCGCCCGAAGTTCACCGACTGGCCGAGGTCGGTGATGCTGGTTTTGTAGATGGCCTTGCGGGGCACGCCCTCGGCGAAGAGCTCAAACTCGGCAACGGTGCCGGGTGGGGCGTCCCGGTATTGGCCGCGGACGAAGGAGGCGAGAAAGTCCTCGTCGAGGACCGAAACCTGCCGCCGATAGCGCACGAAGCGCACGTAACGGCGGGGGAAGGGGATCGCGACGCGCGGCTCAAAATTCTCATCGACGTCGGCGATGATATGCGAGAGAGGTTCCAGCGTGCCCTCGACGACGGGCCGCTCAGATTCGCTGGCAATCGACACGTCGTAGCCGGGAATTGCGTCGGTTTTGAGGGGCGTGCCGTCGGAGCGGAAGCCTTGGCTGGGGGTGGTAAAGCCAAAGGAGATAGCTGGCACGGCGACGGCCAGATCCATGGTATAGACTTCGCGTTCAAGTGGCACGGCGCGGGGCGGGTAATAGGTGGCGTCGTCGCCGTCGATAAGCAGGCTACCACTGGGGGCAGCCAGGCCGTCGCTCCACTTCCAGGTGCGCGGGATCTCGCCATCGACATAGCCGAGGATAATATCGCTGGGATCGCGCCAGAAAACCCAGTTGTCGAGGTGGGAAAAAACCGTTTTTTCAGGCGTCAGGTAGATGGGCTGGATGGAGCCGGGCGCACTGCCGAAGTCGATGAACAGACGCGTGGTGTCGCTTTCGCTCCACGACAAGCCCACGCCGCCTAGCTTCCACGCCGAAATCTGGGCGGGGGCCGGCTGCGCCATCAGTACCAGCGCGAATAACAATGCGCGGCCGAATGGGGACTGCTTCAGAGCCATAAAATGCTCCTTCAATGCGCATAATAAATAACAATTATACGGCGCAAAGCGAATCCTACTCGTCCTCTCCGTCCTCTATCGCCTCGATGTCAAATGCCGCCGCGATCAACGCCCGCGTGTAGGGCTCTTGTGGCGCGGCGAAAACCTCCTGCGTCGGTCCCTGCTCAACGACCAACCCCTCCTTCATCACAATCAACTCGCTCGCCAAGGCGCGGACCACCTTCAAATCGTGACTGATGAACAAATAGGCCAGGCCGTGGCGCTCTTGTAGTTGCAGCAGCAGCTCGACGATTTGGGCCTGCACCGTTTTGTCTAAGGCGCTGGTCGGTTCGTCGAGGACCACGAAGCGCGGCTTGAGGGCCATGGCGCGGGCGATGGCGATGCGCTGGCGTTGGCCGCCGGAGAACTCGTGCGGGTAGCGGTCCATGGTCAACGGGTCCAGGTCAACTTCGGCCATGGTCTCGGCTACTAGCTGCCGACGCTGGTGGTAATTGCCGCCGATTGCGTGAATCAGCAGGCCCTCCTCGATAATCTGAAAAGCCGACAGCCGCGGGCTCAGCGAAGCGAAGGGATCCTGAAAGACGATCTGCATCTGCCGCCGCAGCGGGCGGATCTGCTTTTGCTGCCAGCCTTGGATATCGCGGCCGTCGAATTCGATGGGTCCTTCGCTGGTCACCAGCCGCAAGAGCGCCTGACCCAGCGTCGTCTTGCCCGAACCAGATTCGCCGACGATCCCGACGGTCTGCCCCGCGCGGATACTGAGCGAAATTCCATCGACTGCTTTTACATGGCCCACGGTGCGGCGCAGCAGACCGCGCTTGATGGGAAAGTGGACCTTGAGGTTGTCGGTGCGGATGACTGCGGGCGCAGTCTCGTCGATCGGAGCCGGTTCGCCTTGGGGCTCGGCGGCTAGGAGCGTGCGGGTATAGGGGTGTTGCGGAGCGGTGAAGAGAGACTCGGTGGTATTGTGTTCGACGATCTCGCCGTCGCTCATCACATAGACGCGATCGGCCATGTGGCGGACGATGCCCAGATCGTGGGTGATTAGCAGAATCGCCATGCCCAACCGGGCCTGAAGGTCTTTGAGCAGGGCGAGAATCTGCGCCTGAATGGTCACGTCGAGCGCCGTAGTAGGTTCGTCGGCAATGAGCAGGTCGGGCTCGTTGGCCAAGGCCATGGCGATCATCACCCGCTGGCGCTGACCACCCGAAAGCTGATGCGGCCAAGCGTCTAAGCGCTCCTCGACATCGGGGAGGCCGACCAGCCCTAACAGCTCCATAGCCTGATCGCGCGCTTCCCCACGGCTCAGACCCCGATGTAGAATGAGCGTTTCGCACAGTTGCTTTTCGATGGAATGCAGTGGGTTGAGCGAGGTCATCGGCTCTTGGAAAACCATCGCCACGCGGTCGCCGCGCAGTTCCTGCAACCGCGCCGACGCAGCGCCCAACAGCTCTTCGCTGTCGAAGCGGACGCTGCCGTGGGGGTGGCTGGCGCGCGGGTAGGGCAACAGTTGCAGCACCGAGAGCGCAGTAACCGACTTGCCCGAGCCAGATTCGCCGACCAGCGCCACGGTCTCGCCGCGCTCGATGTGCAGCGAAGCACTGCGCACGGCCTCGACAGCTTCGCCCTCCACGTGGAAGCGCACGCCCAAGTTTTCAATGGTCAGCAAGCTCATGCGCCGTCCTCCCCGGCGTAGGTTTTGCGCGGATCGAAAGCATCGCGCACCGCCTCGCCGATAAAGACCAACAGCGACAGCATCACCGCCAGCGCGAAAAAGGCCGTAAAGCCGAGCCACGGCGCTTGGAGGTTGCGCTTGCCTTGGTTGAGCAACTCGCCCAGCGACGGCGAGCCGGGCGGCAGGCCAAAGCCGAGGAAGTCGAGCGAGGTCAGCACCGCTACCGAGCCGGTGAGCACAAAGGGCAAAAAGGTCAGAGTGGAGACCATGGCGTTGGGCAGTACGTGCCGCCACATGATGCGGCGATTACTCTGGCCGAGGGCGCGGGCGGCTTTGACGAAGTCGAAGTTGCGCGCCCGCAAGAATTCGGCGCGCACGACCCCGACCAAGCCCATCCAGCGAAACAGCAGCAACAAGCCGAGCAGCCACCAGAAATTCGGCTCCACAACACTGGCGAGGATGATTAGCAGGTAGAGCAGCGGCAAGCCCTGCCAGATCTCGATAAAGCGCTGAAAGAGCAAATCTACCCAGCCGCCGAAATACCCCTGCACCGCGCCCGCGGCAATACCGACCGCAGCGCTGAACAGCGTCAGCAGCAGGCCGAAGAGCACGGAGATGCGGTAGCCATAGAGCACGCGCGCCACCACGTCGCGCGCTTGGTCGTCCGTGCCGAGCCAGTTTTCAGCGTCGGGAGGGGAAGGTGCCGGTTGCTTGAGGTCGTAGTTGACCGTGTCGTAGCTATAGGACACCAGCGGCCATAAGATCCAGCCCTTTTCCTCGATTAGCTCCTCGACGAAGGGGTCGCGGTATTCGGCCTCGGTCTCAAAATCACCGCCAAAGGTCGTTTCGGGATACGTTGCGAGAACCGGGAAGTAATAGCTGCCGTCGAACCGGACGACCAGTGGGCGGTCGTTGGCAATGAACTCGGCCGGCAGGCTCAGGGCGAAGAGGATCCAGAAGATCCAGAGACTCCAAAAGCCGCGTCGATTGCGGCGAAAATTGGCCAGCCGCCGTTGATTGAGCCGCGACAACTGCAAGCCCAAAAAGCGCGGCGGCGGGGGCGGCGGGGCGGATACAGCGCTCATGACTCGCGGCTTTCAAAGTCGATGCGGCGATCGACCAGCGTATAGGTCAAATCGCCCAGCAACTGCATCAGCAGGCCCAACAACGTGAAGAAATACAGCGTGGCAAACATCACCGGGTAATCGCGGCCAATAGCCGCCTCGTAGCCCAGCAAACCCAACCCGTCCAACGAAAAGATGATTTCCGTCAGCAGCGCACCAGTGAAGAAGATATCGACAAAAGCACTGGGGAAACCGGCGATGACGATCAGCATGGCGTTGCGGAAGACGTGGCCGTAGAGCACCCGGTTTTCGCTCAGGCCCTTAGCGCGGGCCGTGGTGACGTAGAGCTTGTTAATCTCGTCGAGGAAGGAGTTTTTGGTCAGCAAGGTCAGCCCGGCGAAGCCGCCAATGACCATCGCCGCAACCGGCAGCGCTAGGTGCCAAAAGTAGTCGGCGACCTTGGCAAAGAGGCTCAGCTCATCCCAATTAGACGAGGTCAAGCCGCGCAGCGGAAACCAGTCGAGGTAATGCCCACCGGCAAAGACCACGATCAGCAGGATGGCAAAGAGGAAGCTGGGGATGGCATAGCCGACGATGACCAGCCCCGAGGTCCAGACATCGAACCGCGAGCCATCGCGCACGGCTTTGGCGATCCCAAGGGGAATGGAGATGAAATAGACCAGCAGCGTGGTCCACAGCCCCAGTGAAATCGACACCGGCAGCTTCTCTTTGACCAGATCGACGACCCGCTGGTCGCGGTAAAAGCTCTCGCCAAAGTCGAAGCGCACGTATTGGCCGATCATCTGCAAGAAGCGCTCGTGGACCGGCTTGTCGAAGCCGTACATGCGTTCGAGCTCGGCAATCAACTCGGGGTCGAGCCCTTGGGCACCGCGGTATTTGCTGCTGATCTCGCCGCCCGGCGTTGCATCGGTGTCGAGGGTCTCGCCCATGCCCGAGCCGCTGACCCGCTCGGTGGCGTCCGTGCCAAAACCCTGAATCACCGCGATGGTGCGCTCGACCGGGCCGCCCGGTGCCGCTTGGATGATGAGGAAGTTGATGGTCATGATGCCGAAGAGCGTCGGCACCATCAACAGCAGGCGGCGGAGGATATAAGTGCCCATAAAAGCGGGCTAACGGTCCTGTTCCAGCCGCGCCGCCTTCTCGGCGTCGTACCACCAAGTGTAGGGCATGACGAAGTAGTCGCCGGTGTAGGGGGCAGACAGGGCGGGTTTGCCGAATTTGTCCCAGTGGACCACGCGGAAATTGTCGCTGTACCAGTGCGGGATGGTGTAGTGTCCCCACAGCAATACCCGGTCCAGCGCCCGGGTCATCGCCACCAGTTCGTCGCGGCTAGGAGCTTGAATCAATCGTTCGACCAGCTCATCGACGACCGGGTCTTTGATGCCAGCGACATTGCCGCTGCCCGGCTCGTCCGCAGTGGTGCTGGTCCAGTAGTTGCGCTGCTCATTGCCCGGGCTGTGGCTCTGGCCTCGGACTAGGACGATGACGTCGTAGTCAAACGTCTGAACCCTGTTTTGATACTGGGTCCGATCGACAATGCGGATTGCCGCTTTGACGCCGAGGCGTTCGAGATTGGGGATCATCGGCGCGACAATGCGTTCCCACGACGAGCTGGAGAGCAAAAATTCGATTTCCATGACCTCGCCGGTCTCACCGTGGGTCAGGACATCATCGACAACTACCCAGCCCGCTGCTTGCAACAGCTTTTTGGCGGCGCGCAGGTTTTGCCGGATCTGGCCCGAGCCGTCGGTGGTGGGTAGTTGAAACTCAGTGGTAAAAAGTTCGTCGGGGATGCGACCCCGGTACTCCGCTAAAATTTCCAACTCCCGGCCCGAAGGCAGCCCCGCAGAGGCCAGTTCCGAATTGGCGAAGTAGCTGTTGCTGCGGGTGTAGAGGCCGTAGAACAAATTCTTGTTGGTCCACTCAAAGTCAAAGGCGTAGCCGAGGGCTTGCCGCACCCGGGGGTCCGAAAATTTGGCGCGGCGCGTGTTGAACCAAAAAGCCTGCATACCGGCGGCGCGCTGATGGGGCAGTGGGTCCTTGACTAGCTTACCAGTGGCTACGGCTTCTCCCTCGTAGGCCGTTGACCAGTCCTTGGACGAGTTTTCGCGGCGATAGTCAAATTCACCAGCCTTGAGCGCTTCGATGGCCACGGTCTGGTCGCGGTAGTAGTCGAAGTGGATGCGGTCGAAGTTGAAGCGGCCCTTGTTGACGGGCAGGTCGCGGCCCCAGTAGTCATCAACGCGCTCGTAGGTAATCGAGCGACCGGCCTCGACCGCGGCGATTCGATAGGGACCGCTACCCAGCGGCGGGTCGAGCGTGGTTTCCTCGAAGTTGCGGCCCTCCCAGTAGTGTTTGGGCAGGATAGCCATCTGGCCGGCAATCAGCGGCAGTTCTTTGTTAGTCTCTCCACTGAAGATCAACCGAACCTGGCGCGCTCCGACTTTTTCGGCTGTCTCGATGGCCGCAAAATAGTTGCGCAGCCTGGGATGTCCCTTGGTCTTATAGGTCTCCAGCGAAAAAATAACGTCCTCGGGAGTTATGGGCTTGCCGTCGTGCCAGCGCGCCTCCGGCCGCAGGGTGTAGAGCACCCAAGAATTGTCAGGCGGGACTTCAATGCGCTCGACGAGGCGACCGTATCCGGTGGCGATTTCGTCGTCGGCGCGTTCGGTGAGGGTGTCGTAGAGTAGGCTACTCAGGGCCGGCGGCTCAAGGCCCTTGAGAATATGGGGATTGAGGTTGTCAAAGGTGCCGATCCAACCGAGGCGCAGCGTACCGCCCTTCGGAGCATCGGGGTTAGTATATGCAAAATGGGTAAAGTCGGGACCGTATTTGAGCTCGCCATAGAGGGAAATCCCGTGGCCGACGTAATTATCGGCACGGACGGGAAGCGCCGTCAGGATGGCGATTAGAGCGAGTGCGATGTGCATAATCAACTTTCTGTTAATTGGTAACTGAAGTTACGCATCTGCGCCGAACCGGTCGGTGTAGGGGTGCCCCTTGGGGGCACCCAAGATCCTACGAGGGCAACCACAAGGGTTGCCCCTACAATGTATAACATCAGTTGTTAATTGATGATCCAAATCAAGACAATCATTTGGATTCCAAACGCGCCGCCTTTTCCGCGTCCCACCACCACGTGTCGGGAAAGCCCAGCCCATTGGGGGCCGGCTTTGGCATCCGTCCAAATTTGTTCCAGTAGGCCAAGCGATAGGAGCGGCTGTGTGAGTCGGGGATTACGTAGTGGTTCCAGAGCAAGATGCGGTCCAAGGCATGGGTTATCGCGACCTGCGTTGGACGGTCGGGAGCGGCGATCTGGCGCTCGATCAACTCGTCGATGACCGGATCGGCAATGCCGACGTAATTGCGGCTGCCCGCAGATCGCGCCGCCGCACTCGACCAAAAGTTGCGCTGCTCATTGCCCGGGCTCAAGGTCTGACGCCACGAGGCGACGATGATGTCGAAATCAAAATCCTGGACGCGGTTTTGGTACTGCGCCGCATCCACAGTGCGGATGGTCGCCTCAATGCCGAGGCGTTCGAGGTTTTGCACGAGAGGGCTGAGGACGCGCTCGTACGACGAGGACCCGAGCAAGAATTCAAAGCGCATTACCTCGCCAGTTCCAGCGTGAGTTAGCTTGCCATCGACCACGGTCCAGCCGGCTTCGGTGAGCAATTTTTTAGCCGTGCGAAGGTTTTGCCGAAGCTGTCCCGAGCCATTGGTAGTCGGCGGCGCATAAGCAGTAGTAAACACCTCGTCCGGTATCCGCCCCCGGTACGCCGCTAAAATTTCCAACTCCCGTCCCGAAGGCAGCCCCGACGACCCAAGTTCCGAGTTACCCCAATAGCTGCGGCTGCGGGTGAAGAGACCGTAGAACAGATTCTTGTTGGTCCATTCAAAGTCGTAGGCGTAGGCGAGCGCCTGCCGCACCTTGGGGTCTTTGAACTTGTCGCGCCGGGTATTAAACGCAAAGCCCGACATGCCGCGGATGAGCCGGTGCGGAATCTGCACCTTGATCATCCGTCCCTCGGCAATCGGCGCGAAATCCTCGTAGTCCGTGGCCCATTCCTTGGAATTGCTCAACAGGCGATAGTCGTATCCCCCCGTCTTGAAGGCTTCGATGGCCACGGTCTGGTCGCGGTAGTACTCGTAGCGGATGCGGTCGAAGTTGTGGCGGCCCTTGTGCACGGGCAGATCGCGCGCCCAGTAGTCTTCAACGCGCTCGTAAGTAATCGAGCGGCCCGGCTCGAACTCGACGATCTTGTACGGGCCGCTGCCCAAAGGCGGCTCAAGCGTAGTGGCGGCGAATTCGCGGCCCTCCCAATAGTGTTTGGGCAATACGCGCAACTGGCCGATGATCAGCGGCATTTCGCGGTTGGTGCCCTCCTTGAACTCGAACTTCACCCGGCGCTCGTCGAAGGCGAAGACCGTGTCAACATCGGCGTAAAAAGTGCGAAAAAACGGGATGCCCTTAGTGGTGAGGATTTTGAAGCTGAAGATCACATCGGCCGCGGTCACCGGGACGCCATCGTGCCAGCGCGCTTCGGGGTGCAGCTCGAAGACGATCCAAGAGCGGTCCATCGGCATCTGCATCTGCGCGGCGAGCTGGCCGTATTCGGTGAACGGCTCGTCCTTGGACTTGGTGCAAAGCCGGTTGTAGAGCATCAGCGAGCCGGCGGCGGCAACGCCCTTGAGAGTGAAGGGATTGAGGTTGTCGTACGTGCCGATGGCGGCGAGGCGGATTTCGCCGCCTTTGGGGGCGCTGGGATTGACGTAGTCGAAGTGGGTAAAATCAGGCCCGTACTTGGGGCCGCCGTAGAGCGTGAAGGCGTGGGCGCGGAAAACGGTGCTGTCCGCGGCATGGGCCACCGAGGCAAGGATAAAGCAGAGAACTAGCGAGCGTATGGTCTGCATTGGGTTGGTATAAGTGGTTCGTGGTTGGTTTCCGGCTCCATCCCATCTGGGATCGAGGGCGACCCGGCAAAGCCGGTGGCGGGTACTGAGGACGCTGCGTAACATCGGAAATTAACCTGAAACGGCATTTACGGCCACCGACGCGGTTGGCCGCAGCGCGGCTCTTTCCTATCTTGCCGACCGATAATCCGCTACCCGAGGAGGACTGCCGATGCTGACGCCTAAACAAAAAGAACACTTTGACGTCTTTGGCTTTCTCTGTCTGCGCCAAGCGTTTTCCCCGGACGAGATGGACGAGATTACCCAAGCCGCCGACCAAGTGTGGCTCGAGGACCGGGGCGGCCAACCCGACGACGGCCAGCACCAGGGCCTTGCGCCTTTTGCCGAGCGCAACCCCCGGCTTTTAGACCTAGCCGAGGACGACCGCATTTTCGAGGTAGTAGCCGACCTCTTAGGACCCGATTTCCTGTGGTCGGGATCGGAGGGCAACAAGGAGGGGCATACCGAGAAAGGGGAGCACAACTGGCATGCAGATCGGCCAGGAGCCGCAGAAACCGAGTATCGGCGACTCAAGGTGATGCTCTACCTGACGCCCACCACCAAAGAGCAGGGCGCACTGCGGGTGATTCCCGGTTCGCATCGCATGCCTTTCCACGAGTGGCTGTGGCCCTTACAATCCCACCACTTCAAAGACGGCACGATCGGCGACAGCTTCGGGGCGAGGGGCGAGGATATCCCTTCCTGCGCGGTGGAAATCACGCCCGGCGACGTGGTCTTTTTCCACCACAGCCTCTTTCACGCGGCCTACGGCAAGTTCCCCGAGCGGCGCTACGTTGCCTTCAAGTTCGTCACCCGACCCGACACCGAGGCCAAACTGCGCTCCATGCAGCACTACGCAGCCGGGGCCTTCGACGTCGATCCGGCGCTCCTAGCAAGGCCCCGGCTGCGCTCCATTGCAGAGGATCTGATCGCCTTGGGGCAGCAGGCGAAGGCTTTAACAGGCCAATAGAGGCATCTTAGGCGTTGACAGGGTTTTCCCATTCCGCTAGCTTCAGATTCATCCCTTAAGGCTGTCCACTGCCAACGCAACCCAATGTGGCTCAGTCAATTAGGACACTGGGGGAATTGGCCTGCCCAACAAAGTGAAGCGAGAAAAAGCACATGAACGCGAGTCAGTCAGAGCTTGACTTTGGTAGGAGCAGCAGCAAAACACCATCTGGTCGGAAAAAACCAGATGGAAACGCCACGACAAATCTGGTCTTCTCCGCTCACATCGGAAATAACGCGGATGTATTCCCGGCTATTTTAAGACTGCACATTGAGAAAGGTGCCAAAATCGCCGATGTGACATTTGGCAAGGGCGTTTTCTGGCGCAACATCGACACTTCAAATTACGACTTACATCCGTCAGATATCGCGGATGGCACAGACTGTCGCAATCTCCCGTATGAAAGTGAGTCATTCGATGCGCTCGTCCTCGACCCGCCTTATATGGAGGGGTTCTTCCGCAGCGGGAACGCGATCAAAGCAGGTGCGGGGACACACAACGCGTTCCGCGACCACTATTCCAACGGACATGAAGCACCAAGGCGCGGTGGCGGGAAGTGGCACGCTGCGGTTGTAGAACTCTATGAAGATAGCGGTCGCGAGGCCCACCGAGTGCTGCGCGACCGAGGCGTATTGATCGTAAAATGTCAAGATGAGGTCAGCGCGAACCGCCAGAACTTAACCCACGTTGAGATCATCAACGCCTACGCCGAGCTTGGATTTTTCTGTAAAGATCTATTCGTTGTCGTCCGCCCAAACAAACCTGGGATGAGCCGCGTTCTCAAACAGGTTCACGCAAGAAAAAATCACTCCTACTTTCTTGTATTCGTGAAGATCCCAAAGGGCAAGACCGCGAATCAGATGCGCTCCTGAATAATCTCATTCATAAGCGTGAAAGGCTCGTCGCTGAATGGCGGTCTCGGGGGCCAATGGACAGTTACAAGGGTCGCCAAAAGGTGCTGGCGCTGATATGGAGTGTACTTCTGATAGCTAGACGTGGGAAGGTCCGAATTCTTAGCGAAGACAAACCGCCACTTCTCTTCAAACGCAAACACGTTAACGGCGAGAATATCGAACTCGCCCTTTTGCAGACATGTTGTCGTTACGCGGCTGTTGTCTGGAAGCACTACCTCCCGGCGATCACTTGCATCGACTTGAGCCTTTCCTTTCCATCCTTCTTCTGTCTTCTCGATCATCGCGCTCTGTAGCGATTTCGATTCAAAGATGAACTCCCGTCCCTTGTACCGGATAACTCGGTCGCCTTTTTTCTTTCTATCGTGGTCGTCGTGCTTAGTAACCTCTGAAACGTCGTCGCCTGATAGCCAGAGCTTTTCGAGCTTGAGTTCTGCCAAATAACCCAGAATCATGCCGCGGAGGCTAGGATTTTTCTCTACTAGCTCCGTAAACTCTTCCGGGGTCACATCCCATCTGTCGAGAATCGTTTCGGGCATATTGTCGCCTCTCAAGCCTTCTGTATGATGAGCTTCCGGGGAATTTGTCCCCCAAGGCAGTCCAAAATCGCATTCCCTATACCGACGGCAACTGCGGCACAACTCGGTTGGCGAGCAGATCCATCGAACGCTCCCACAGCGGCCGGTCGTCCCAGTCGTGGGCGATCATCAGCAGCGTGTCAAAGCCCCCGGTCGTCTCCCACAAACCCTGTAGCTGATCTACGCACGACGGCACGTCGCCGATGATGCACAGGTTCCTGATCAGATACTCGGGCGTGACCTCTTCGTCGGGAACGTCCGGGTCGTGCTTCGTAATGTGGAGCATTTGGGCACCGCTGAGTACGGCGATCAGGTATTCAAAGGCGCGGCTGAAAGCACTCTTCTCGTCGAGGGCGTAGTCCCAAGCGCGCGCTGCTTCATCGGCGACGAGGATGCTGCGCGAGATGCGCCAGCGAGTGCGCTCGGGCGCGGGCAGACCGGCCTCGGTAGCCCCGGCGCTGTAGGTCTGCCAGTGCTGGGTCAAAGTCGTATCAGCGACGAGGTTGGTGCTGATGGGCAGATAGCCCCGCTGGCCGGCCATGGTCGCGGCCATGGAGTCGCCTCTTATCACGCTCATGCCAATGGGCGGGTGCGGCTGCTGGTAGGGCTTGAGCAGTTCGCCGATGCCGAGTTCGGGGTTCGCCTCGTCAATTTTGATGTGGTAGAAATCCCCCGCAAAGTCAAACGGGGCGTCCGCCTGCCAGAGCTTGAGGACCATGTCGATGCTCTCGACGGTCATCAGCCCTTGCGTCTTGGGATCGGGCAGGTCAAAAAGGCCCCAGTCGGTGGCGACGCCACCTTGGCCAAAACCGCAGTTAAAGCGACCCTTGGACAGGTGGTCGAGAAAGGCCAGCCGCACCGCGACGTTGACCGGGTGGTGCTGCGGCATGATGGAGACACCCGTGCCCAAGCGAATGTTTTGCGTCAGGGGCAGGACGTGGGCGATGAAGAGGTCGTTGGACGGGATCGGCTCCCAAGCGACAGTGTGGTGCTGGCCGACCCAAGCCTCGGTGAAGCCGAGCTTATCGGCGCGGACGACGAACTCGACGTCCTCGGCAAAGCATTCAGTGCGGTCTTTTTCCGGGGGATGCAAGGGCATCATAAAGGTGCCGAGTTTCATGGTACTCCTCCTCTACGGGCGATGTAGGTACGCAGTGTTTTTTTAACTCAATATCCCAATTCCCGCTCCATGTCTCCAACCACATCCGCGATCACCTGCGCGACTTCCTCGACTTGCTCTTCGCTAATGGTAAAGGGCGGGCTGATGGCAATGTGGTCGCCGCTGACCCCGTCGATCAACCCGGGCGACCCGGGCATGATGAGCACGCCTTTGGCAAAGGCGCGGTTGACGACCGCGGCCGACACGCCTTGAGCGGGGTCAAAGGGCGTATGAGTCGCCTTGTCCTTGACAAACTCCACGCCGGTAAGCAGGCCCTTGCCGCGCACCGCGCTGACTATGGGCGAATCCATTAGGGGCTGCATCTTCTCCAGCATCAGGTCGCCCATCTGCGCGCAGCGAGTGACCAAGTCGTGGTCTTGGATGTAGTTCTGCACGGCGAGGGCAATGGCGCAGGAGAGCGGATTGCCGCCGTAGGTGTGGCCGTGGACGTAGTGGTTTTGCTTTTTGTAAATCCCGTCGTAGATCTCGTCGCGGACTAGGGTAGCGGCAATGGGCGTGTACCCGCTGGCGAGGCCCTTGCCAGTGGCTATGATGTCTGGAACGGCGTCCCAGTGCTCAATGCCGAAATTGAGGCCCGTGCGTCCGTAGCCGGTGACCACTTCGTCGATGATCATCAAGATGTTGTAGCGGTCGCAGATCGCGCGGATGGTGGGGAAGTAGGAGGGCGGCGGCATCAGGCCGCAGCAAGAAGTGCCCGAGATCGGCTCGGCGATAAAGGCGGCAATGGACTCGCTGCCCTCCTGTTTGATGACTCTCTCCAGTTCTTCAGCGCAGGAGAGCGTACAGGCCGGTCGGTCTTGGCAGTACGGACAGTGATCCGGGTGGGGGAAGGTGATGTGCGGAAAGTCGAGCAAATAGGGCACGTAGTCCTCGCGCCACGTGGAGCGACCCGACATCGAAAGCGCGCCGATGGTGTTGCCGTGCCAGCTCTGCCAGCGGGTGATGACTTTGTACTTCTTCGGGTTGCCGGTCTCGATGTGGTACTTACGGGCCATCTTGAGCGCGGACTCCGTGGCCTCGGACCCGCCGGAGATGAAGAAGACGCGATTGAGGTCGCCGGGGGCTATGGCGGCGATTTTGTCGGCGAGGTCGATTTGCGGCTGGGTGAGGAAGCGGGCGTAGGTAAAGCTGACCTTGTTCGCCTGCTCTCGCATGACCTCGGCTATCTCGGGGACGCCGTGGCCGATGGAAACCACGTGGACGCCAGCGCAGGCATCGAGGTACGCGCGGCCGTCTTCGGCGTAAAGGTAGCAGTCTTTGCCGTGGGAAATCTGCGGCCAGTTGTCGGTAATGACGCGGTGGAAAATGCGGTCGGTGGTCATGGATTTTGTCCTTTGTGGGTAGTAATGGCAAGGCACTCAAGATACAAAGTCCCAAGAGGCCAGCATAGGGCGCAGCCGATTTTGGCGGCTATTCGGGGTGCAACCCGCTCAATATGTCGATATGTTTCTCTACATACCGCGGCAAAATATCCATTTTTACTGTAGGGGCGACCCTTGTGGTCGCCCGTTGTTTAGACAAGCGCTAGGCGGTCCTTATAGGGTCAGTGGTATATACAGCAATGCGGAATGATTTGAACGATTCGAGCGGTGGATCGTCTTGCAGTAGGGGGGAGCTCCCCCCTACAATTCGGCGTCTGTCTGCGTCCATCGGCGGATTATCTCGCGAATGATGTAGGGTTGCTATATGCGATGGCTGCTAAAAAAAATTAGGCGAGTGCTGGCGGCGTGGCTGCTATCGGCAGGGATAGCACAAGCGGCGACCCTGAGCGGCCTCGTCACCAATGCCGACAACGGCGAAACCCTGACCCGCGCAGTTGTCGCAGTCCAAGGACTTCAACTCGGGGCGGTCAGCAACAACAGCGGCTACTACGCAGTCGTGCAAATACCGACTGGCACGCACATAGTAAGCGCGTCGCACGCAGGCTACCAGACCCAATGGGACACGCTGCACTTTGGTGCCCACGAGGCCGTGCGGCTCAACTTGGCGCTGGTACCCAAGCCGACGGACATGGGCGAAGAGGTCTCGGTGGAAGCCGAGCGCATCAGCCTCCGCGCCAAGCCGGTGCAGCAGTTGCCCGCCCTCGGCGAGGCCGATCTCTTGCGCGGCTTGCAGCTACTGCCGGGCATCCAAGCGGTCGCGGATATCAGCAGCGGCCTGTACGTGCGCGGCGGCGAGCCTGGCCAGACGGCCATCCTGCTCGACGACATTACCCTGTACAATCCCTCCCACCTGTTCGGCCTCTTCTCGACCTTCAATCCAGACGCCATCAAAGAGGTCGATCTGTACAAGGGAGCCTATCCCGCTCCGTACGGCCGCACGCTCGGGGCAGTGCTCGACGTGAGCAACCGCGAGGGCAACCGCAAGCGCACCAGCGGGCGCGGCGGCATCAGCCTGATTTCGGGCCGCTTGCTCACCGAGGGACCCGTCGGCCAAGGCTCGTGGATGCTGGCCGGTCGCCGCACCTACTTGGACGGCGTGTTCAGCGCACTCCGCGCACGTGGTGAGGACATCCCCTTGAACTATTACTTCTACGACCTCAACGGCGGCATTAATCAGCAGCGAGGCGACGACACCTACGCCGCGAGCACATACTGGGGACAAGACGACCTGCGGATTGAGCTAGAAGACGACGAAGAGTCTTTCGTCGATCTGCGCTGGGGCAACCGCGCCCTAACCGCGCGCTGGACGCGGGTGTTTTCGCCGGCCCTATTCGGCCACTTCATGGCCACCGGCTCGTCGTCCGAAAGCATCGTCGCGCTCCGTTTTCTCGACGCGCCCGTCCGCATCGCCAACAGCATCCGCGATTGGTCGCTCAAAGGCGATTTGGATTACTTCGCCAACCCCCATCACACGCTTTCTTTGGGCTTCTTGGCCACCTTATTTGAGTTTCACTTTGTCCGGTCTTTCAACGAGCGGACCCAGCTCGACTTGCGCCAAGAGCCGGTGCTATTGGAAGGCTACGTGCAGGACGAGTGGCGGCTCGGCCCGGCCACACAAGTGCGATTGGGTGGGCGAGGAACCTACTTCAGCGCCGGGCACCGCTGGCATTTCACACCGAGGCTGTCCCTGAGCCAAGCGTTGAGCGACAAAATTCGGGTCAAAGCCGCCGGTGGAGTGTATCGCCAACACCTGCAACTGATCACCACCGAAGCCTTCAGCGGCGGCGATTTCTGGGTGCCGCTCGACAGCACCGTCGAGCCGGGGCGATCCTATCAGGCCGTCACCGGCGTCGAGTGGACCCCTTCGCCGCGCTACCAGCTTTCCGTGGATGCCTATTACACAGACCTCGCCAACCTCGTAACCGTGGATACCGAAGTGCCCGACGACAACGAGGCCACGCACTCGGAAGCGGTGTTCAAAAGCGGCGGCACGGGTTGGGCCAGCGGGGTCGAAGTTTTTTTACAGCGGCGCAACGGCGCGCTCACCGGATGGATCGGCTACGCGCTCGGTTGGACGCGGCGGACATTTCCCGAACTCAACGATGGGCAGCCCTTTCCCCCCAAGCACGACCGCCGCCACGACCTGTCTTTTGTCGCCTCCTACAAAGTGGGTACATGGCGATTCGGCGCTAATCTAGCGTATGCCTCTGGGCAGGCGTTTACACCAGTCTCCGAGACCCCTGCCCAGCGCAACAGCGCCCGCCTACAGCCCTATCACCGCCTCGATGTCAGCGCCAGCCGATCGTTCGGGCTGCGGGGAGCCGCCAGCGAGTTTTACGTGCAGATATTCAATGTATATAGCCGCCGCAACGAGTGGTTTGTGCAGCTTGATTCGGTCGATCCCGAAGTCGATCCGCGCCAGATCAAGCAATTGCCCATAATCCCCACGCTAGGCCTCAACTTCTCTTTTTAGCAGCGAAATCCAATTTCGCGTCTCGTCGGATGCGTATCAGCCCACAATCCTATCGCACTAAAAGCCCCTGTATAATCTCGACATTAATATAGTTGATTAACCGATTGTCTAATTTTTGTCTAATAAATTTCAGAAAATATCTTGATAAATAATAGACAAATAATTACACTAAATTAGACAATGGAAGCCAAAAGTGGCTCCATGCACCTTTACAATAGGAGGAAATCGCATGAATATCGCCCGCATTGCCACGCTCATGGCGCTGGCACTTTCGGTTTGGGCAGGCCCAGTCCAAGCGCAAGATGAGGATATCGTCGATGTTGCCATCGGGGCTGGCACTTTTAACACGCTGGTCGCCGCAGTTCAGGCCGCAGACCTCGTCGATGCGCTCAAAGGTGAAGGCCCCTTCACTGTCTTCGCCCCCACGGACGAGGCCTTCGCCGCTTTGCCAGAGGGCACCGTCGAATCGCTGCTGTTGCCCGAGAATAAGGAACTGCTGACTTCGATCCTGCTTTATCACGTCGTCTCTGGTTCGGTCTTGGCCGCCGACGTAGTGGGACTGGATTCGGCTACCACCCTCAATGGTGCCTCGATCGATATCAGCGTCAGCGACAGCGGCGTGATGATCAACAATGCCCATGTCGTCCAAGCTGACGTGGCCGCCAGTAATGGCGTAATCCACATCATTGATGCGGTGCTCCTGCCTCCGTCTCCTACCGCTGTCGAGCGCAGCACTTGGGGAACGGTCAAGCAGCAGGCTCGCTAAGTCCGTAAACTCAGACGAAGAAGGCCGCAGCAAATATCCTTTTTGGCTACGGCCTTCTTCGCTTTGCAACGAAGACGCGGGAGATTGTGGAAATGAGCAGAAATCGCTTGTTTGCTGTGCCATGGAACCGACGCCGGGACATTCTATCAAAGTAGTAGTGCGGCGGACCGGGCTTTCGGCCCATGTCATCCGCGTCTGGGAAAAGCGCTATCAAGCCGTAGTGCCAGCGCGGACGGCAACCAATAGACGGCTTTATTCGGACGAGGACATCGCACGCCTGCAGTGGTTGCAGCAGGCAGTACAGGCCGGACATAGCATTGGCCGCATCGCCCATCTCTCCACGCCCGAGCTGATGAAGCTGGTCCGCGCTGAGCAAGCAGCAGCGCCCTTAGGGCAGAGGCCGACCGATGGAGAGGGCGAGGAAAAAGACCCCGGCAAATTCCTCGCACGAGCCTTAGTCGCAGTGCAAGGACTAGACGCAGTATCGCTCGAAGAGCAATTGGTTCGCGCCTCCATCGCGTTGAGCCAGCAGCATCTGCTTGAAGAAGTGGTCCAGCCCCTTATGGAGCGCATCGGCCAGATGTGGCACGAGGGCACCTTGCGGGTGGCCGACGAACACATGGCCTCGGCCGTGGTGCGCAGCTTTATCGGCAACCTGCGCGCCGGTTTCCAAGTATCGGAGTCCGCTCCCCACGTCGTCGCCACCACGCCCGCCGGGCAATTGCACGAGATGGGAGCTTTGCTCGCCACGGTCGTGGCCACGTCAGAGGGTTGGAATGCGACGTTTCTGGGCCCCAACCTACCGGCTGAGGAAATCGCCGGAGCCGCCGCGCAAAAGGATGCCAAGGCCGTCCTCCTCAGCATCGTCTATCCGGGCGACGATCCCCATCTAGGCGGCGAGTTGGTCAAATTGCGCCGGCTGTTGGGCGACGACATGGCCCTGCTAGCCGGTGGCCGGGCCGCTCCGCATTACCGGCGTTTTCTCAATCAGGCCGGGGCCGTTACCTTGGCCAACCTGAGCGATTTGCGCGATTCCTTGAATTCTTTGCGCTCGTAGGGGTGGGCGTCTTACACTGAGGATAAAACAATTGACCGCTAACAATCGAATGGAACAGACAAACGTCGCGGGCAATGCACTGCCGCTCAAAGGCTGGCGGCTGGCTTTCCTGCGTTGGTTTAAGGGCGACGCCGCCGTAGTCGCCGCAGTCGGCGAAGACGAGCGGCAAGTCGATTGGGTGCGCATGTTGCCTTTTGCGGCCCTGCACTTGAGTTGTCTCGGGGTGTTGTGGGTCGGCTGGAGTCCCGTAGCCGTGGGTGTGGCCGTAGTGGCCTACTGGACGCGGATGTTCGCCATAACCGGGTTTTACCACCGCTACTTTTCGCACCGCACCTTCAAGACCTCGCGGCCCGTGCAGTTCCTCTTTGCCGTGCTGGGCAATACGGCCGTGCAGCGCGGGCCGTTGTGGTGGGCCGGGCACCACCGCCACCACCATCGCCACTCCGATGTCGCCAGCGACGTGCATTCGCCCACAGAGCACGGGTTTTGGTGGAGCCACGTCCTGTGGATCACCTCGCGGTCGAATTTTCCCACCCGTCTGTACAATGTGCGCGACCTAGCCCGTTTCCCCGAATTGCGCTTTCTCGACCGCTTCGACATCATCGTGCCCGTTTTGCTAGCAATGGCGATGTACGCCTTGGGGGAGTATTGCGACAGCCGCTTCCCCGCGTTGGAAACCAGCGGCTGGCAGATGCTCATCTGGGGCTTCTCCATTTCCACCATCGTCCTGTTCCACGGCACCTGCACCATCAATTCGCTTTCTCATCTTTTTGGTCGCCGTCGCTTTGCCACCCAAGACCACAGCCGCAATAACATCTGGCTGGCCTTCATCACTATGGGCGAGGGCTGGCACAACAACCACCATTATTATCCGGGGGCGGCGCGGCAGGGTTTTTACTGGTGGGAATTCGATCCGACCTATTACCTGCTCAAAGTGCTGGCTTGGATCGGACTGGTGCGCGATCTCAGACCGGTGCCCGAGCGGGTGTACGACCGGACCGTCAGCGGGCCATGAAGCCAGCGCAGGGGCGGCGCATCGCCGTGGTAGGAGGCGGTATTTCCGGCTTGGTGGCGGCGTATCTGCTGCACCCAGATCACCACGTAACGCTGTTTGAAGCCAACGATTACATCGGCGGCCATACCCATACCTTGGAAGTCGAGCAGGACGGACGCTCATACTCGGTGGATACGGGCTTTATCGTCTTCAACGAACCCAACTACCCGCAGTTCAATCGCCTGTTGCAGCGTTTGGGCGTAGCTTCTCAGCCGACCCAAATGAGTTTCAGCGTCAAGTGCGGCCGCACCGGTCTCGAATACGCCAGCACGCCGCTGAGCAGTCTGTTGGCCCAGCGGCGCAATGCGCTGCGGCCGTCGTTTTACCGCATGTTGGCCGATATCCTGCGCTTCAACCGCGAGGCACCGGAGTTATTGCGCGATCCCCATGACGCTACTACCCTCGGAGATTATCTAGCCGACAATGGCTATTCCGAGTCTTTTGTCCAACACCACATCATCCCCTTGGGATCGGCGCTGTGGTCGGCGCTACCCGACCGCATGTACGAGTTCCCAGCGCGCTACTTCGTCCAGTTTTTCGCCAACCACGCTTTTTTACAAGTGCGCGGGCGGACGCCGTGGCGCGTCATCAAAGGAGGCTCGCAGCGCTACGTCGAGGCGCTGATCCGCCCGTTTAGAGAGCGCATCCGAATCAATTGCCCCGTGGCTTCCGTGCGGCGTTTGCATCAAGGCGTGGAAGTATGCACCCAAGCTGGAGAGTCCGAGCACTTCGACGAGGTCATCTTGGCCGTACACAGCGACCAAGCGCTGCGGCTATTGGCCGATCCCACCCCGGCCGAGCGCCAAGTTTTGGGAGCCATGCGATATCAAGTCAACGATGTCGTCCTGCACACCGACGCGTCTGTGTTGCCCAAGCGCCGGCGCGCCTGGGCTAGCTGGAATTACTACATCCCACCCGACAAGAGGACCCCCGCTACCGTCACGTACAATATGAATATCCTCCAAAGCCTGGAGAGTCGCCGACCCTTCTGCGTCAGCCTCAACCGCACCTCCGACATTGCTCCAGAGCGGATCATCGCCCGCATGACCTATCACCACCCGGTCTATTCGCCGGCCTCAGTAGCCGCGCAAAAGCAGCGGTCGCGCATCGACGGGGTCGATCGCGTCCACTACTGCGGGGCCTATTGGGGTTTTGGTTTTCACGAAGATGGGGTCGTCAGCGCTTTGGAAGTGACGCGGCGCTTTGGCAAGGCGCTATGAGCCGCCATAGCTGCATATACGAAGGGCGAGTGCGGCACCGCCGCTTTGCGCCGGTGGCCCACGTCTTTGAGTACCGGCTCTTTATGATGTACCTCGATTTAGCCGAACTGCCCAGCTTGTTCGACGGGCGTTGGCTGTGGTCGTCGGCGCGGCCCAATGTGGCCTATTTCCGCCGCGCCGACCACTTAGGCGCACCGCAGCATCCCCTAGCGGACTGCGTGCGGCAATTGGTCAAAGACGAGAGCGGACGCTATCCCGACGGGCCGATCCGCCTGCTGACTCACCTGCGCTACGGCGGGTACGGCTTCAACCCGGTCAGCTTTTACTACTGCTTCGACCGAGACGATAAGCACGTCGAAACGGTGGTAGGCGAAGTAAATAACACGCCTTGGGGCGAACAGCACTGCTACGTCCTGCACTCAGGTCTCGACCGCGGCCGCGGATTGCACAAGTGCTACCAATTCTCCAAGGCGTTTCACGTTTCGCCCTTCATGGCCATGCAGCAGGACTACACTTGGCGCTTTGCGACGCCGCGCCGCACGCTAGTAGTGCAGATGGACAATTGGCAGGACGGTAGCCATTTATTCGACGCGACCCTAGTGCTGCGGCGGCGGGAAATAAGCGCGGCCGCGCTGGCGCGAGTGCTGGTGCAGTATCCGCTGATAACGACAAAAGTCATTGGAGCCATTCACTGGCAGGCGCTAAAACTGTGGCTCAAACGCTGTCCGTTCTACCCGCATCCAAAGGAAAAAGACTATGTCGCAATTGGCTCTCTCCCCCGCAGTTAAAAAACGGTCTCTCGGCCTCGGCGGCTGGCTGGATCGCCGGGCGCGGCAGTTGGTGTTGGGGCAATTGCAGCGCTTGCAGCGCGGGGCGATTTGCCTAGTCGAAGGCGAACAGCGCCGCACTTTCGGGCAAGGAGCAGACGGTCCCGAAGTGGTTTTGCAAGTCCACCATCCGCGCTTTTTCCGCGCCTTGGCCTTGGGGGGCACCATCGGCGCGGCCGAAGCCTACATGCAGGGGTGGTGGAGTTGCGACGACCTGCCGACTGTATGCCGCTTGGCCGTGGCCAATATGGAGTGGATGCAGCAGCGCGAGCGGGGCTGGGCCCGGTTGGCCACGCCAGCCCGCGTGTTGGCGCATGCTCTCAAGCGCAATACGCTCCGGGGCAGCCGGCGCAATATCGCCGCCCACTACGACTTGAGCAACGACTTTTTCCGCCTCTTCCTCGACGACAACATGATGTATTCCAGCGCCGTATTTCCGCACCCACACAGTTCGCTGGAAGAGGCCTCTCGCTACAAGGTGGATCGCATCTGCAAAAAGCTCGCCCTAGTGCCCGAAGATCACTTGTTGGAAATCGGCACTGGATGGGGCGGTTTTGCCTTGCACGCGGCCCGCGAATACGGCTGCCGAGTGACCACGGCGACCATTTCGCAGCAGCAGTGCGAACTGGCTCGTCAACGAGTGCGCGCGGCCGGCTTGGATGGGCGGGTAGAGGTGGTGCTGTCCGACTACCGCGACTTACCGGGACAGTACGACAAACTGGTCTCCATAGAGATGATCGAAGCCGTGGGCCATCACTACTTCGATACCTATTTCGGCTGCTGCGCCCGCCTGCTCAAACCCGAAGGGCTGATGCTGTTGCAGGCCATCGTCATCGGCGATTGGGCCTACGAGCAGGCGCGCCGCTCGGTCGATTTCATCAAGGCATACATCTTTCCGGGCAGTTGCATTCCGTCGGTGGCGACCATCAGCCGCTCGCTGGCGGAGGCCACGGATATGCGCTTGGTGCATTTGGAGGACATCGGGCCTCACTACGCCCGCACCTTGCGGGCTTGGCGAGCGCGTTTTTGGGATTCAGAAGAACAAGTGCGCCAGCTAGGCTTTACCGAGGAATTCATCCGCATGTGGGACTTCTATTTTTCGTATTGCATCGGCGGCTTTGAAGAGCGCTACATTTCCGATGTGCAAATGCTCTTGGCTCGGCCAGCCAACCGGCGCTCGGCCCAGTTGCCCGAGATTGGCCACGGCGAGGTGTAGGGGCGCGGCGGATGCAGATGGACGCAAAGGCGGGTAGGGGCAACGGTCGTTGCCCCCTACGACACCATGTTGAACTTGTTAGCCTATAGTTTGCCGGTGGCTGTGGCGGGTATGGCCGCGCTGTATTGGCTACAACGGCGTCGGGGCGATGCCGGCGTCGTTGATGTGGGCTGGGCCGGTGGCATTGGGTTGATGGCCATGGCCGCGGCCTACAGCGGCGATGGCTGGGAGTCGCGGCGGCTGTTGCTCGGTCTGCTGGGCGCGGCGTGGTCCTTCCGCCTGACCGCTTATTTGGTGATCGATAGGCTAATAAGGGCCGAAGAAGAGGACGGTCGCTACCAGATGCTGCGTGCCCAATGGGGAGCCAAAGCCCCGCGCTACTTTTTCTATTTGTTCCAAGCGCAGGCTCTGCTGGTGGTTTTATTTGGCCTACCTTTTGTCGCCGTGGCGGCCAAAGCTGATGTGGGCTGGACCGCTTGGGACATCGCCGGTGTGCTAGTGTGGGCAGTGGCCTTGGTCGGCGAATGGGTAGCGGATCGTCAATTGGCTGCCTTCCGCCGCCAAGCCGCCAACCAAGGGCGCACCTGCGACCGCGGCTTGTGGCGTTATTCGCGCCATCCCAACTATTTTTTTGAATGGATTCACTGGTGGGCTTACGGGGTCATGGCGGTTGGGTCGGCGATGGGGTGGTTGGCTTGGATCGGCCCGGTGCTGATGTTGTTTCTGCTGTATCGAGTGACCGGCATTCCTTACACGGAGAAGCGAGCGCTAGTCAGCCGCGGCGAGTCCTACCGCCGCTATCAGCGCACCACCAGTCCCTTTATTCCGTGGTTTCCCCGCCGGGAAAGACCTTGAACGCGATTGATTGGGCCGAGCGGGGCCTGTTGCCCGATGCCCTTATTCGCTGGGGTATCCGCCGCTTCAATCGCGGGCGTCTGCGGCAAGAGCGAGGCACCGACTGCGAGGCCGAGCAGGCGGCCAAATGCCGCTTCATCGCCTCTATGGATCAGGCACCCATCGCCCTGCATACGCAGAGTGCCAACGAGCAGCACTACGAACTGCCGCCCGAGTTTTTTCAACTGGTTCTGGGTCGCCACCTCAAGTACAGCGGCTGTTATTTCCCCGAAAAGACGGCCAGCCTAGACCAAGCCGAAGCGGCCATGCTAAAACTGACCTGTCAGCGCGCCGATCTACAAGACGGCCAAGACGTGCTGGAATTGGGCTGCGGCTGGGGTTCACTAACCCTGTGGATGGCGCAACATTATCCCGGCAGCCGCATCACCGCGGTGTCCAATTCAACCTTGCAGCGCGACTTTATCGAAGAGTGCTGCAAAGCCTTGGGGCTGGACAACGTCGCGGTGATCACTGCGGATATGAACCAGTTCGCGGCACCGGGACGCTACGACCGGGTGGTATCGGTGGAGATGTTCGAGCACATGCGCAATTACCGCGCGTTAATGCGGCGCATCGCCGGCTGGCTCAAACCGACTGGCTCGTTATTCATCCACATCTTCGTCCATCGCCTCTACGCATACACCTTTGCCGCCGAGGGTGAAGAAAACTGGATGGGGCGTTACTTTTTCACCGGCGGCATCATGCCCTCCGACGATCTGCTGCACTACTTCCAAGACGACCTAGTCCTAGCGGCGCAGTGGCGGGTCGATGGCCGGCATTACGCCCGCACGGCCGATCATTGGCTGGCCAATCTCGACGCCCGGCGCTCGGAGGCCCTCGCCATTTTAGAACGCCAGTACGGCGCAGCCCAAAAGCGGCGCTGGTTACAGCGCTGGCGTATGTTCTTTATGGCCTGCGCCGAATTGTGGGGCTACAACGGCGGGCAAGAGTGGTGGGTGTCGCACTATCGCTTTAAACAGAGGGGTAACGGCAGGGCGGGTTTAGGGGGTTAAAAGAAGGTGGTGAGTTTCGCATTACTGTTTTAGACGGAGAAAGAATGGCAATTTTTAGATATTGGATGGGGGCTCTGTTGGCGGCCATGCCCTTGGCAGCCCAAACCCCGGGAGTTACTCTGAGCGGCTTTGTGACCGACGCCGACAACGGCGAATCTCTGCCTCTGGCCTCTATTGTCCTGACGCAGGTACAGTTGGGCGCGGCGAGCAATAGCAGCGGCTACTACGCCGTCAAAGAGGTTCCGGCGGGGACGTACGAGGTGGTGATTTCGTATATAGGCTACAAAAGCTGGCGCGATACTCTAGCGTTTAGCGACCAAGATGTGCGCTTGGATGTGGCCTTGCAGGTCGAGTCGGTTGACCTAGAGGAGATTGTGATCCAGGCCGAGCGCAGCGAAGAGCTGGAGCAGGCCACCCAGAGCAGTTTTATCGCCCTGCAGGTCGAGCCATTGCAGCAAATGCCGGCCATTGGCGAGGCCGATCTGCTCCGCAGCTTGCAACTGCTGCCGGGCATCCAGTCGGCGTCGGATATTAGCAGCGGCCTGTACGTGCGCGGCGGCGGCCCCGACCAAACGGCCATCTTGCTCGACCACATCCCCCTGTACAACCCCTCGCATCTGTTCGGCTTCTTCTCGACCTTCAACCCAGACGCCATCAAGGACGTCCAGCTCTACAAAGGGGCCTACCCGGCGGCGTACGGCCGCACGCTCGGGGCGGTACTCGACGTGAACAACCGCGAGGGCAACCGACAGCGCTTCAGCGGTCGGGGCGGCGTCAGCCTGATCGCGAGCCGCTTGCTGGCCGAAGGGCCGGTGGGGCAAGGCTCGTGGATGATGGCCGGCCGCCGCACGTACTTGGAACCCGTGCTCAGCGCCGTCCGCTCTTTCGATATAGACATCCCCTTGAACTATTACTTCTACGACTTCAACGGCAAATTCAACCAGCGGTGGGGCGACGACACCTTTACAGTAAGCACGTACTGGGGCCAAGACGACCTGCGCGTGGACATAGAAGAAGAGAATGAATCCTTCGTCGATATACGCTGGGGCAACCGCGCCGTTACTGCGCGCTGGACGCGGGTGTTTTCGCCGATCCTGTTCGGGCACTTCATGGCCGCCGGCTCGTCGTACGAAAACATCCTCTCGTTTAGTTTCTTCGACACGCCATTCGGCGTCACCAACAGCATCCGCGATTGGTCGCTCAAGGGCGACGTGGATTACTTCGCCAACCGCGACCACACCCTCACCTTAGGCTTTCTGGCTACCCTGTTCGAGTTCGACTATTCCCAGTCCTTCAATCAAGAGGAAGAGTCCTTGTACCAGAAGTCGGTGTTGGCCTCGGCTTACGTCCAAGACGAGTGGCAGGCCGGGCCGACCACGCGGCTACGGCTGGGGGGTCGGGGAGCCTATTTCAGCGTGGGGGATCGCCTGCACTTCATGCCTCGGCTATCCCTCAGCCGCGCCCTCAGCGAAAACATCCGCGTCAAGGCCGCCGCCGGGATGTACCGCCAGTACCTGCAATTGATCACCACTGAAACCTTCAGCGGCGGCGATCTATGGGTACCGCTCGACAGTAGCGTCGAGCCGGGCCGCTCGTATCAGGGAGTTATCGGTACTGAGTGGAACCCGTCGCGGCGCTACCAACTCTCCGTGGAGGCCTACTACACCGACTTGGCCAATCTGGTGGTGCTGGACAACGCGGTGGCCGTCGATAGCGAAAGCACGCGCTCGGATGACATATTCAAAAGCGGGGGCAGTGGTTGGGCTAGCGGGGTCGAAGTCTTTTTGCAGCGGCGCACTGGGGCGCTCACTGGCTGGGTGGGCTATACCCTCGGCTGGACGCGGCGCACCTTCTCCGAACTCAACCGTGGACGCGCCTTCCCTCCCAAGTACGACCGCCGCCACGACCTGTCTTTTGTGGTCTCGTACAACTTGGGCAAATGGCGCCTTGGCTCAAACTTAGTGTACGCCACCGGACAGGCTTTCACCCCGGCCTCGGCCCGCTATTCGTTGCGCGAGCCGACCACTGGGTCGCTGCAAGACTACGTGCTACCAGCCGAGCGCAACAGCGCCCGCCTGCTGCCCTATCACCGCCTCGATGCCAGCACCAGCCGCGAGTTTGGGCTGTGGGGTCTTGACGTCGAGTTCTACTTGCAAATTTTCAATATCTACAGTCGGCGCAACGAGTGGTTTGTGCAGTTCAACACAAACAATCCCGAGACCGAGCCGGAGGTAATCAAGCAATTGCCCATCGTGCCGACGCTGGGGTTCAATTTTTCGTTTTGAGGAGGACCAAAAATGAGGACAGAATGCATTCTCAGCGACTATCTTGAACAGGCCATGGAAGTTGCGGTTTACGACAAGTTGGATGACGGCACCTTCGCGGGGCAGATCCCACCATGCAAAGGTGTTCTCGCCTTTGGAACCACGCTGAAAGAATGTGAACGTTTATTGCGCTCCACTTTGGAGGACTGGTTGCTCCTCGGTCTGAGGCTCGGGCATACTCTACCGGTTCTTTCAGGGATCGATTACCATAGAAGATCTGGACGGCGGGACATAGGAAAGGCATGAGACTCGATCCTATAGAATTCCTACTTATTTACTGACGTTACGCAGTTTTCCAGAAAATCCTCGATTTCGCCCCAATATCTTGGGTCAATAGGCTTTGATAAACCACAAGATACAGAGCTGCTGCGTAACATCAGTTATTTATGCACAACGCGGCACGGTTTCCAGTTCTTAGACCAATGTTCATCGGACTGGACATGGTCTATCCGAACGCTCTTGCAGACATTATACCTAAATTCCTTGGCCGGAAATGCTCGTGCCAACCGTATCACTACCCCTTCCCGTTCGCCACCCAATACGGATGGCTCCGTGTGCGCCTTGCTTACTAATTCCTGAATTTCGTCAACGGAGTGGAACAAGCCCTCGAACAGGACGGGGACAATCGGAATGTCGCGTTCTTGGGCATAATCCACCATCGCCTGGAACGACGAAAAGGTTCCATCCCCAAAGCGAAGCGCGAAGGCATAAAAGGTTTTATTCTCGACGACGGGTTCATATTCGATGCTGTGTACTCCGTATATATCTTCACCGTAAAGAAACACGTTTGGGTCCATCACTTTCCAAGCATGGTGTTTCTTAACCATTGCCATCCATTTACCATTTGAAGGAGCGGATACACTACGTGCATAAACTTCACCTTGGTGAAGGAGTGTATTGCCTCCATCGATCTTCTCAGTTACGACAATCGGTGATCCTATGAATCTCATCGGGTCGGCAATAGCTTCGCTGTCTCGGGCAACCGCTGGCGAGTCTGGCCAGTAGGGAGTTTTTGGATATTTCAACATAGGACACTATGATGTCTAGGGATATACCTATCCACACTCCAGATATTTTGAGGCATGCTGTGGGCAAAGCTGTTGTACCGTCACTCCCAAACTATTCGTCAGTGCCTCTTGCTCACTCCAATCGCCGTCCGTCGCGTTCAGAATGGTAGCCTGTGCAACCAAGGCAACTGCTAGAAACTTGCGATCGGATTTGTCCAAATAGTTTTCCGGTAGCTCTTTGAAGCCGAGGCGATCATCGCTGCATGGCGTAATCGAAACCCTACACACTCGGGTTTTGTCGTACCCGTGATCGAAAAGATGCTTGAAGAACGTGTCTCCCATCCCCGGAGCACCTGAGAAATTTAGTCTTCCTTTATATTCATCGAATATAAGATTGCTGTCGTCAACTACAATAACCTGTTGGCGGCAAATATTCTCCAGTTTTTTTATACACTCCAATTGGCACTCGAGATCCGCGTGCGTGTTTCTTCCGTTCGCCGCTATAGCAACATTGGTGTCTACGACAAAGGATGTCATCACGAGGCTTTGATCCGTCTTTCCAATGACGCTTTGCTAATAGCAGCAATCTCGCCCATTTCATCTCCAAAAAATTCATCCGGCCAGTTCTCTATCTCACCCCACATATTCAGACTGAGATCGTCGCATACGGCTACACTATGTTCCATATGAACGAAGTAGAGCTTCAAGTCTGACGATGACATTTCTTCTTCGGCCACGCGACGTTGGAATCGCCTTAATAAGTGCTCACTGTGACTTTCTACGACAATCTGGACCCGGCGTGTCTTGGTCACTGCGATCATCACGTCCGCCAATCTACTCTGAACGGACGGGTGCAAATGAATTTCCGGCTGCTCCATCAGGACGATAGAGCCCTCCGGTACATAGTACAGAAGTACCAGAACAGGCAATATTTGGGAGACACCGAAGCCTACATCTGTTAGCATCGTCTCTGGGCCTTTGTTTCTTTGAACGCAGGCTTGGTACAAGTTAGATCCAGGCGCGATTTCTTTAATCTCGAAGGAGTCGATTAGGCCTAGTTCTCTCAACCAATAGGCAATCATTTCTTGGAATGGTTTGTAGCGCTTGCGTGGTGCAAGATTTCGCATCTCGTCTCGTGCGGTAGCCGCCAAAATGGCATCGATAGTGCGTTCGCCGCGTGGTCCTACATCATTGGGGCTAGACCCCGCCCACCGATACTCACGCTGCGGATGCTCTCGGAGAGGGCCAAGATAGAAGATCTTATCCATCAGTGTTTCGTACTGAGATTCAAATTCACTTAGAAAATTGGCGTTTTGAAAGTAGGTACGAGCTTGGTCGGGGAAAATATGTGTCTTAACCGGGCCGGGCAGTGCCCAACCTCGTCCTTTATTTCTGATGAAATCGAACTGGTGGTCACCCCATGACTTAAGATCGAACTCATTGGGTTTCTCTGCTTTTGGTTCGATAGCGAAAACAGTGTTGGCAAATGTATACTTCATATGATATGCCAATAGATCTGAGCCTTTCAGTCCCACTCTAGATCCCATTTGTAGACGATTTCCCTCCAAGAGCACCTTATTGCGAGGACCCTTGGGGTCATAGACTTTATAAGAATTTGGAAGTATCCAACCTATAGTCCAGTCGATGTTCGCTTCTTGATTGCCTTGATGCACAATGGCTTGATAGGTTCCCAGATTTACCAGTTCGTTCGGTCCGCCGAAGTCCAGCACTAGCCCCCGATCCGTCGCATTCTTCGTCTGCTTGAGCAAAAGTAGAAACTGAAGTACACTGCTCTTGCCCGAGTTATTCGTGCCAAAAAGGCCAGTGATCTTCCCTAAAGATATTTGTAATTCGCGCCATGCCTTGAAGTTAGTGATATTAAGAAATTCCAACATTGGTTGCTTGCCTTCCTTGGAGCATGGTCGCTACCTCGACGCTTCTCATGAGGTTTCGTTCCGAAACCGTGCCGACTGACCATCTCCTCTCGGTGAAATAGCTGGATTCACTTGGAGACAGCCTTAATGGTCTCTTTCATGGTTCCACCATAGTTTTGGTCGCGTGGTGCAAAATAAAATACAAGGTTCAGCAAACCTCGCCAGCGTATCGTATATTTTTATTTTATACCAAGCAAGACTTTGGCCTATCTAGTCAGTCGTTTTCGACTTGGGTCAAGCAGTTGCCCATCGTGCCGACGCTGGGGTTCAATTTTTCGTTTTGAGGAGAAAATCGTGCGCTATTTGCTCATCGTCCTGTGCCTGACAGCCTGCGCTGTCGAGCGCCAGCCGGGAGATCTCTTCGGCTCGGTAGCAGAAAACAGCGCATTGGTGGTGGACGGGATTCTGCTAGTTGAAAAGCCCCTACCCGAATTGTTCGTGCGGCGCACCTTGCCTCCCGGCCAATTCTACAGTCGGGATGCGGCGGGGGTACTTGACGCCCAAGTGCGCGTCTTCCAAGGGGACCAGATCTTCGAGTACGCACCTGACCCGGCTACGCCCGGCCGCTATCTCCCACCATCAGAGTCCCCTCAAGTGGAACCCATGACCGAGTACCGGCTAGAAGTCGAAGTCGAGGGAAAGACGGTCCGGGCGACCACCACCACGCCGGAGCGAGTGCGGGTGCGCCAAGCGGTTTTATTGGACGAAGACACCCAAGAGATCATGCGGACTCTCAAGTCATTTGCCGAGGTGGGGGACGAGGTGTACACGGCACCGGAAAATCAGCTTACTCATCTGGAGGGCCTGATCGAACTCCACTTGGAAAAGGCGGGGGAAGCGTACCAAGCGGCACTGTTCACCTTGGGAGAGGACGCGCAATTGCTCGACGAGGATTTCCCAGAGATATACGACCGGACCCCGGAAGACTTGCGCACCAACCAATCGCCGCCCTTCGCCGCCAGCGACGGAATCGTGCGCTGGCCGTGGTTTGCCGTGGTTTATACCGGGCGTTCGCTAATAAAGGTGTACGCAGTCGATCACAACTGGTTCGAATACGCCCGCTCCAGCCCCGACCAGCAGGAACAGGGCGGCTTTGGGGGACAGGCCGGCGACTATTTCGAGCGGCCGTTCTTTCAGGTAGAAGGCGGCATCGGGCTGTTCGGTTCGGCGTCGGTGGATTCGGTGGGGTTTGTCGTTTTGCCGCGACCGTAGCGCGCTTCCAGTTCCTACTCGCCAGTTTGCCCGCAGCCTTGCCCGTCTATTGCGACCGCTGGAAAACCCTCCAACGCGCCTGAAATTTACTCCTCGCCTTGCGGCTTCCTGCTCGCTAGGTCCCGGTCCATAAGAAAAATTCCATCGCGGCTTTCGATAATCAGTTCCATATCGCTGACAATGTTGCGGACGATGGCTTCCTCCTCCACCTGCTCGTTGACGAACCACTGCATAAAGGTGTGCGTGGCGTGGTCGCGCTCGGCGAGGGCCTCATCTACTACCTCATAGATTCTCTCGCTCAAAGTCCGCTCGCCTTTTAGGGCGAATTTGAAGGCGTCCAGCGGCGAGTCCCAATCCCCCTGTGGCGCGGCGAGGGCCTGCAAGCGCACGCGGCCGTCGCGGTCATTGATGAAGGCGTAAATCCTCTCCGCGTGCATCAGCTCCTCTTGGTACTGGATCTTCATCCAGTGGGCAAAACCATTGAGTTCGAGGTCCTCGAAATAGGCCGCCAGCGACAGGTACGTATAGGCCGAGGAAAACTCGGAGTTAAGCTGATTGTTGAGAGCTCGTTGTATTTTTTCGCTAAGCATTGTCTGTTCCTTTTCAGCGGTTTTCGGCCGCTTGTTTGAGCGCGCGACTGCGTTCGTAGAATTCGGCCAAATCCATTTCCTTGAGGAACACGAGGCCCCGCGTGGCGCGGATCAGGGGGCTGGGGTGTTCGTGGAACCACCTGTGGCCGAGGCAGGTCTTGATCTTCTGGTACTGATCAACCTGCACCTGCTGCGCCAGTTCGGAGAAAGGGCCGTCGTGCTCGTAGCTGGGAAACGAGGCGTCGCGCTGGGAGATAAAGGTATTCATAAAGGCGCTGTGCATGACCGAAAACATATTGAGCGACACCGGCACGAAGATATTGGCCTCGCTGGGATCAAAGCGGTACCACACATTGCGATAGCCCCAAACCTTGATCTCGGAGCGGCCACTTTGCCGCTCGTAGCGGCGGAGTGCCTCGGTGATCACCTGTAGCACCTTGTAGTGGGTGTCCGGCCCGCTGGCCTCTGGGTCTAGGGCCACGCCGACCACGTCGGGAGCTACTTGGTTGAGGAGCGCGAGGACGGGCGGCACATCGTCTTCGAGCGTCGGCTCTTGAGTGAAGATGTCGCCGGTGTAAAAGCCGAGACTCAGGTGTTTGACGCTGGCGCAATCCCAACCAAAATACCCCCACAGACACTCGGCCTCCCACGCGCGGCATTTGCTCTTGAGCATCTGTATCTCCGGCGCGTCCTTCTGGCCCGGATAGCGGCTGGTGAAGTAGGTCTCCAACTCCGTCAACCGGGCCTCAATGTCCTCTAGGTCCTCAACGTCGTACAGCTCGACGAGGTTCCGCAAAAAGCGCCGTGCCGCCCCTTGGTCGCACAACAGCGGGTCCGCGGCGGCGACCCCGTCGAGGTACTGCCAAACATCGCGGTTGCGGCCGTTTTCGTAACTAGGGTCAAAGTAGCCCTGTTTCCACAGCACAGCGCACTCGGCGCTGGGCAAAAAGCACCGCAGCCGTTGCAAGTGGGCCTCGATAAAGCGATTGGTCACCGCAGTAAAGCCGCCGGTAAAGCAGGCGAAATAATGCACGTTGGTAGCGTCGCGCACGTGGCGGACGATATAGGACAGGTAGCCCAGCATTAGGTCGTCGTGGTGCGGCTCCGTGTGCAGGAAGCGCGTCCCGGAAAGGGTCTGAGATCCCCGCTCGATTTTGCTTATCAGTCGGTCGTACACCATCTGCGTCAACGCGGCAATCCCCTCTGGGCGCTGCTGCAACAGCACGGCACCAAAGTCATCTCGGGCAAAGTCGCCCTCGGTCAACTCGACGATCCTTTTGCCCAAGCCGCAGGCTAAGTCGATGACGACTTTTTCCACCATCTCGTCGTCCATGGCTGCCCGCTGCTCCACGAGCACGAGCCGCCTAGCCCTGAGCGCCTTGGCCGCTCCTTGGGTAATGTAGAACCGCGCCATGGGTAGGCGGTGCAAGGCCGTGGCCGGATAGCGCACGTCTGGCGCTTGCTCGACCGCGGCGGCGACAATACCGGCCTTGGCCTCGCCAGCGGCGATGATCAGGGCACAGCAGTCGGGATTATCAACAATCGTGCCCAAGCCAATGGTGATGACCAGTCGCTTGCGCGCCACCTCAATGCCGCCCAAATCGCCAGCGGCCGCGGCCTGCGTTTCGTAGTTGATCCCCGTCAGCCTCGTCGTCGAAAAGTGGTCCGAGCCGCGCACGTTAAAGCCGATGTGCCCGTCCGGGCCAATGCCCCCCAAGAAAAAGCCAATGCCTCCGAGGGCGCGGATTTGCTCCTCGTACTCTTGGCACCACTGGTTGATCCTTTGCAGCGCGTCCTGCTGCACTCGCTCGAGCGAGGTGCGGGCGGTCCGATAGCGCAGCGAGAGATCCACAGTGCCGTCTGGCCACACCTCGCTCAAGGTTTGGCCGGCTTGCAGGCCGATCCCGGCGCAGTTGATCCGCAGGGCCTTGGCTGGGTCTAACCCAAAACCATCGATGTAGAAGCGGTTTACATACGCGTAGAAACTGTTGTCCTGCCGGGGGTCGATCGGGTAGAACTCGTCGATTTGCACAAAGTGCAGGCTGTGCAGATCCGGCTTGCGCCCTGGGTCGATGCCAGCCTCTTCGAGTTCGGCGCGGACATCCGCCTCATCCCAATGCCGCAGCAGCCGCTCGACCCAGCGGATAAAGTGCTCGGGCGTCTTGCCCGTCGGCAGCGAGACCACGCCGCCGGGATGGTCCTGGACCCATTCGACAAAGCGCATCGCCGCCAGCTTCCCCAGCGCTGGGAAGTGCTCAACTACAATGGTCTTGATGCGCTCGCTCGGAGAATATTGTGCCGCAAAGGGCGAATTTTCTACGGCCCTGCGCTCGACCTTGGTCAGCTCTCCAGTATCGACCATCGCTTAGCTCCTCTCGCGGATCGCAGTCAGGTGCGAGGCCGCTGCTTGATCGAGTAGGAATGTACAGTCGGGATGGTTTTGCAACAGGCTGGCCGGGCAATCCGGTGCGCAAGGCCCCTCCACGGCCCGCGCCACAGCCGCAGCCTTATGAGCACCAGTAGCCAACAGCACAATACTCCGCCCTTCGAGAATGGTCGCCAAACCCACCGTCAGAGCTAGCTGAGGCACGTCCGACGGATCGGCAAAGTAGCGGCTATTGGCCGCGACGGTCTCTGGATGGGGCGCTACCACCCGCGAGCGGCTCTCAGGATCGCTGCCGGGTTCGTTAAAGGCGATATGGCCGTTGCCGCCGATGCCCAAAAGCCACAGGTCAACCCCACCCAAGGCGCGGATCTTGGCCTCAAAGGCCAAGCACTCCTGTTCGGGGTCTGACGCTGTGCCGTCGAAAAGGAACGTGTTATAGGGACGAACATCGACGTGATCGAATAAGTGCTGCTGCATAAAGAAGCGATAGCTCTGTTCGTGGTCGCCAGCTAGGCCGAGGTACTCGTCTAGGTTAAAGGTACGTGCTTGGGCAAAGCTAAGTCCCTCTTCGCGGTGCATCCGCACCAACTCGCTGTACGTCGGCACGGGCGTCGAACCAGTCGCCAAGCCCAGCACGGCATTGGGACGGCGGCGCAGCCACGCGGCGCACATACCAGCGGCCGCAGCAGCCACCGCCGTCTCGTCGGCGAGGACGCGCACCTCAATCCCACTCATGGCGGACTTAACCTGTGAAGAGTGAATAAGCGTAGCGTATAGAATAAGTTAGATAGCAGAGGGAATGCGGTAAAGAACGTCAGGCCGCCCTACCACAACACCACAAAAAGCAACACGCTGGCCACCGCCAAATAGACCCCAATCCACACCCCCGGCCGCAAATACCACTTAGGGCCGTTCTCACCGACCGGGAAAGGATACTCCGGGCGGATGGGTGCTTCCGTCAGGGTCTTCTGCAACCAAGTGCCTTCCAGCACCGCGAGCCGCCGGGCCATGAGCGGGCGCAGTGCAGCCGGGTCTTCGTGGCGGACGTAAATCAGCCCGCGCAATTCTTCGTCGCGCACCGGACCGCGCCGCCAGTCAATCAGCTTCGAGGCGACGTACATACTCACCGCCGGCAGTACCAAGTTCCACAAGTAGGTCCACCAAGTGTTCTGGTACCACACCGGTAGCGGCCACTCGTTAAAATCGGCCAAAATCGCCGACATCCCATAACCAAGCCCCACCAACAAGCCGACGATCCCGGTCTCGCGGTGTACTCGCGTAAAGACCCCCATCAAAATGACCGTCATCAGCGGCACGGCAATGGCCCCGGCCAGCCGCAGATAGAACATCAGCATCCCCTTCTCGCCCAAAAAGGGCACATAGATAAAACCCAGCGCCAGAATGATCGGCACCGAGATCCGCCCCACCTTGGTGTAGTGCGCGTCCGTGCCGTTTTTGACGATAAAACGCGCGTACACGTCGCGCACAAACAGCGAGGAAATGCCAATGCCAATGGAGTCAAAAGTCGAGTACCCAGCCGCCACCAGCCCGGCGACCACCAACCCGACCAACCCAGCGGGCAGGTACGCCTCGATCATCAGCGGATAGGCCTGATCGACGATTTCCAAACCGGGGAACTGCGCTCGCGCCATCGGCCCCAAGCTGACGTTAAAGAACAGGCAGATCGCCGTGGCAATGCTGGCCACCAGCGCGGCCATTTTGAAGTCCCACTCCGAGCGCGCACCTAAGAAGCGGATGGCCTCGTACTGATTGATGACTGCGTACGTAGTCAACACCACCAAGAAGCCGAATATCACGATGAAGGGAGGCACACCGGGCGGCGAATAGCCTCCCACGTGCAGCAGCGTATCCGACAGCCCTTCTTCCACCGCCTCCAGCCGCGCCGTCACCCCATCCCAGCCACCCAAGCCCGAATAGACAAATCCCCACAGCACAAAAGAGGCCACGATCATCGTCGCGCTTTGCAGCGCATCGGTCAGCACCCCAGCCCGCAAACCGCCGCGCACGATGTAGAGCACCGAGCTGAGTGCCACGCCCACCACCACCAACCAGCAAGTCGTCTCCTCGATTCCGGCGATGATGTTGAGCACCAGAAACATGGAAAAGAAGATGTTGCCCAGCACGTTGGTCCGCGACTGGACGTTGATCAAGACGGCTAGCAGGCGGGCCGCTGGCCCAAAGCGGAATTCCAGCCACTCGGCGTTGGTAAAAACCCCCGAGCGGTACATCGGCACAATGACGAAGAAGCTGAGCACGGTCCAGCCCACGGCAATGCCCAACCACCACTGCGCCAACTGCGACAACCCGAGGTTGTACGATCCGCCGACAATGCCGACGTAATCGCCGCTATCAACAGCCGTGCCAAACGCCGACAGCCCGATCACCCACCAGGGCATGGACTTGGCCGCGAGGTACCAGTCGAAGCTCTCGCCCTTGTTGCGGAAGGCAATCAGGCTGTAGGCGACGATGCCGCCGTTGAGTACTACCACGACGGCCCAGTCTAATGGGGTCATCTAATTATGGGGCCGGTAGGTGGTATCCGTCCTTGCCGACTGTTATCTTGGCCAAGATGCCTGGATTTTCCGGCGGCGCACCCCCGCCGTAGGTGACGTAGAGCGTCTTGCTCTCCTCGCCGCGGCCAAACGCCACATTGGTCGGGACTTCGGGCGTGGGGATATAGCCCAATTCCTCGCCACTGGGCGAATACACCACAATGCCCGGGCGCGTCACATCCCGCACCGCCACGTACAGATTCCCCTCGGCATCGACGACTAGGCCGTCCGGCCCGTCTTCGGGATAGTAATCGACGAGCACTTCGCGGAAGGTGGCCGTGCCGTCGGGATGCAGATCGTACGCCAATAGCGCCATCCGGCCCTTGTGCGCGGGCATGTCTAGCAATTGGAAGATCCCAGTATTGCCGTTGTCATTGCTCACCACGTAGAGCGACTGCTGGTCCGGGGACACGCAGACGCCGTTGGGCTTGCCCGCGTCAGTGATGATCCGCTCAATGGTGCCGTCCGGGTCAATGCGATAAACCGCCATCACCGGCTGGTCGATCGGCTCGTGGCCGAGGTAGCGCGGATCGCTGAAGTAGATGCGGCCCTTCTCGTCGATGGAAATGTCGTTGGGGGCGTTGAAGGGGCGGCCTTCGTACAGCCCGGCAATGATCTCGGCCTTGCCGGTCGAAAGGTCAGTGCGCGTCACGCGCTGCCCCCCAAAATCAGCGCCCTCCGCGGCAATCAGCCGGCCCATCGCGTCGAACTTGAGGCCATTGGACATGCCGCTGGGCGAGCGGAAGATCGCAGTCTGGCCGGTCTTGGGATCGTAGCGCCAGATGTGACCGGCCTGCATCCCCGATTCCATGGAAAAGGTAATGTCGCTAAAGTAAACCGAGCCATCGAAGGCCACGGCCGGCCCCTCGGAAAAGAACGCGCCGTCGAAGAGCACTTCGAGCTTGGCCCCTACGGGTATAATCGACGGCGCGCCCGTCGGCTCTTGGGCGAAGGCCGTGCTGGCCACCAAGACCAGCGCGATGGTGGCGAGACGTTGCATCATGGTATCTCTCCTTGGATTATGTGAACGTAGGGGCGGTTTGCAAACCGCCCCCTACACCTACCGATTCGGCGCAGATGCGCAACATCAGGACCTAATTGGTTAGGAAGGCGGCCACGGATCCAAACAGCCCCCGGTCGGCCGCGGCCCACTCGGTCGCCAGCGGAACGCATCATACGACCGGTATGCCAAATCCAGCCACGGCGTTTCCAGCCGCTCGTAGCCTTCGTAGCGCGACGTCAGCGCCGCTTCGAGGATGCCGCTGGTCAGCAGGGTGCGCTCGACCGGATACTGGGCCTCGCCGCTCAGGAACATCTCTTCGACGTTGAGCGACAGATAGCTAAAATGCGCGTACGCCCCTTCCAGCCCGCCGTGCCCTTGGGCGTGGAACTCGCAGGCTTGCACCTGTCCGCCGACCCGCGCCGCGTACGCCAAGTCGTGGACATAGCCGTTGAGCATCAGCACCGCCCCCCGCAAGCCGTCTTTGTATTCCACCGCAAAAAGCGCCGGATTTTGGCAGTGTTCCTCCATCGTCCCGTCGGGCTTATCGACAATGGTCGCGCAGGCGGCCTCTGCTAGTTCCCGCGACCACAATCCCTCGTCAGCGGCCCGCCACACAGCCGCCCCTTCCAGACAAGTCACTGCCGCCACGCCCGTCTCGCCTCCCCGCCGCCGCTCGACCATGCACTGGAGCACTTCAAGGGTGTGGAACCCGTAGATATCTAGCCCGGAAAACCCAATCGCCACCGCCTCCTCCACCGGGGTTTCCAACTCGTGCTCGACCCACGGCTGCCGCCAACACACCGGCAGCGAAGACCCGCCCATAAACGCCGCTCTCACCGCCTGTGCCCGTTGGTACATCCACAGCGCATCGGTCCAGCTATAGGACAAGTGCTTGTCGTTGAACACCGGCACCCCCCGCTTCGATGTCGCCATCACCCCGCAGATTTGCTCCATAAAGTAGCACCGCGGATAAAGCTGCTGCTCCTTTTCGTTCCAAGCGTAATCCCCGTGCTCGCCAATGGACAGCACTCCATCCACCACTAGCTCCCGTCCCCCCAGACACAGCGCCGCTGAGATGCTGTTAAAAATCGGCACCCCGTGCTCTTGGGCCATCGCCCGTCCCATGTCGTTTTCGGGAAACTGGTCGATGTACATAGACGCGATCTCGACCCTCGGTGCGCACAAGCCTTCGTCCGTGGGAAATCCCTTGAGGAACTTGGAGACGATCACATCGGCGTGCGACCGCGGGCGGTATTCGGTGATAATCGCCGCGATTTTCTTTTTGCTTGTTGTCATAGGAACCTCTTTGCAGATAGCTTCTAAGTGCGCTCCGGACGTCATTTCACATCTGCGTTCATCTGCGGATCACTACTTAACCGCCGCCAACGCAGCAAACAACGCCTTGATGTACCCCACCGAGTACGCCAACCCCCGCGTCAGTGCCCCCGCGTCCCCCTCTAGCGCCGGTATGTGGTCTGGGTTGATGCACCCGTCGAAACCCACCCGGTCCAGTTCCAGCAGAATCTTAGCCATGTTCATGTCGCCGTCGTCGAGCAGAGTTTCCTCAAACCCCCCGGCCGTGGCCAAGCTCCCGCGCACATTGCGCAGATGCACCATGAAGATCCGGCCCTTGCGCCCGTAATTGTGCACCTCGTCGAGCACCAACGGCAAACCCCCGGCCTCGGCGCGGGTGCCGCAGCAGTAGAGGTACCCCACTTGGCGGCTGGGGAAAGCGTCGATGACCTTGTGAAAACCCAAGCCGCCCAGCGGCGTATCCGGCAGCGGCGAGTCCGACGGATGGATCGCCAGCTTGATGTCGCGGTCTTCGGCAATGGGCACCAAGCGCTCGTACACTGTGCAAAAGCGTGCCCACCAAGCATCGAGCTGTTCTAGCGAAGGCGGCCCCTCGTCGCTCTCGGCCAAGCTGCGGCTCTCGGCCCGGTAGTGATAGCCGCCGCGGCGTGGCGAGTTCCAGCGGTGGAGCATCCAAGGGAACACGTCGCCGTGGAATCGCTGCCGCGCAATGGGCGCGCCGGCCTCGGCAAAAACCTCCAGCGCCGCGACCGCGTTTTCCAACTCCTTCTCGCCGTCGTCCTCCCCAGACATGAACTTTTCAGTTATGTCCGGCAGAGTCACGCGGTTGAAGTCCAGCCCCCAAGAACGGACTTTTTTTCTTATTTTTATCACGGCGTCCAAGTCGGGATAGCCCTGCTCTTTGACTCCGGGAAAGTAGTTGCCCGCGCCAAAGTCCAAGCAATCGACCCCGAGTTGGGTGACGTAGCGCAGGTACGATTCCGACAAATCGCCGTGCCAGACGGATATTTTGAACATCGCTTGCCCTCCTTTTGTGGGGCACAAAATAGCCAAGTCCCCTCAATCCAACAAGCAGCATTGCTCTTGCCCATAGGACGATAAAACATGCCAGCACAGCCTCCCGACTTCACGCTCACCCTAGACGTCCGCGACTACGAATGCGACCTCCAGGGCATTGTCAACAACGCGATCTACCAACACTACCTCGAACACGCCCGCCACCAGTATTTGCAAAGTCTCGGCCTCAGCTTTGCCCGCTTCCACGAACAGGGCCACGACTTGGTCCTCACCCGCGCAGAAATCGACTACAAGACTCCCCTCCGCAGTGGCGACCGCTTCACAGTCGAGTTGCGCGTAGAACGGGAGAGCCGCCTGCGCTTTTGCTTTGTCCAAGACATCTTCAGAGAATCCGACGGCGCACACGTCCTGCACGGCCGCCTCATCGGCACCAGCCTCAACCGCGACGGGCAGCGCGGCTTTCCGCTTGAGATAGAGGAACTGTTGGCGAATCGCTGATTTTTTGTCGGATACGTCAGTACACGTGAGCGCGTTGCGCTTGTTTTGCTCAATCGTTACGCTCAGTCTTGTTCCTTCGCTTTAGTAGTCGTCATGCCCGCATCCTACCCCCGCATTCCCTATGGTTGGGCCGATTTCAAGGCCATTCGGTTAGAAAATCGCCTCTACGTCGATAAGACCCGCTTTGTCCATGCGCTGGAAGAGGAGCGCTACGCCTTTTTCATTCGCCCGCGTCGCTTTGGCAAATCCTGCTGGGTGTCCCTGCTGGACAATTATTATGAACGTAACCGAGCCGATGCCTTTGAGGCCGTCTTCGGCGGCACCCACTTGGGACGGCACCCAACCGAAAACCGCCACCGCTACGTCGTTTTGCGCTTCAACTTTTCGGCGTTCAAAAACGCGCTGGAGACCCTCGAATACCACTTTGAAGAGTATTGTCAACTGATAGTCCGGCACGCGCTGGAGCGGAATGCAGATTTGTTTCCCGAGGCGGCGCGGCAGCACATCCGCGCGCCGAGTTCGGTCAATGGTCAGCTCAACGAGTTATTCCTGTACGCTGGCGATCACGGCATTCCGCTGTACGTGCTCATCGACGAGTACGACAACTTTGCCAACACGATACTGGCCTATCACGGCGAAGAGGCGTATCAGTCCTTCACCCACGGCGGCGGCTTTTATCGCAACTTTTTCGCCACGCTCAAGGACGGAGCCGGGCACAGCGATGGCGGACTAGAGCGCATGTTCATCACCGGCGTATCGCCGATTACCATGGACGACGTCACCAGCGGCTTCAACATTGGCAAAAACATCAGCTTGCGCCCGGAGTTCAACGACATGCTCGGCTTCACCGAGGAAGAGGTGCGAAATCTGCTGGAAATGTACCGCGACTACGGCGTGTTCAATCAGGATGTCGAAGCCGCGCTGGCGGTGATGCGGGAGTGGTACAATGGTTATCGGTTCGCCAAGAGTGCCCAAGGCGACCTCTACAACACCGACATGGTGCTCTATTTCCTCGATGAGTCCATACCCAACAGGGGGATGCCGGACGAATTGATCGACACCAATGTCCGCATCGACTACGGCAAGCTGCGCCACCTGCTGACGGTCAATCGCCAACTCAACGGCAACTTCGACCTGCTGCGCCACATCATCGGCGAGGAGAGTACCGACAGCAACATCCAACTCAGCTTCCCCCTAGACCGGCTAGACCGGCGCGAAAACTTCCTGTCGCTACTGCATTACTTCGGCCTACTCAGCATTCGGGACGTGTCATACGGCGTCCCCCGGTTGGGCATTCCCAATCAAACGGTCAAGCGGCTGATGTACGGCTACCTGCGCGATGCGTACGATGATGTGGGGGTGTTTTCCGTCGATGTGTACACCTTCTCCCGCTTAATGCGGCAGATGGCCTATGAGGGGGCTTGGCAACCCGTGTTGGAATTTTTGCGCGATGCCTTGGCCGAACAAACCGGCATCCGCGACTACATGGACGGCGAGAAAGTCATTCACGGCTTTGTCGCCGCCCACTTGAGCATGATCGATCAGTTTATGCTGCACTCGGAGCACGAATTGAACAAGGGATTCGCGGATCTCTACCTAGAGCCATTCGTCGCCCAATACTCCGACATGAAGTACGGCTACGTCCTCGAACTCAAGTACCTGAAGCGAAGCGAGGCCCTTGAAGAATCCCTAGTGGCGAACAAGGTGCAAGAGGCCGTGCTCCAATTGCGCTCCTACTTAGCGGACCCATCCTTGTCGCGCCGCTACCCGTCGGTGCAGCACCTTGGCTTGGCGATGGTGTTTCACGGTTGGGAGCTGGTGGCTTACGAGGCGGTGAGCGATGCTGGGGGCTAACACGGAATCTTTTTTAATCGGCGTCTCATCCGAGACCTCTATTTATAAAGGAATTGACCTTATGAAGTTGTTTATCGGCGGTTTTATCGGGCTGGTGTTGAGCATTCACGTCGAAGCAGAGCCATTGCTTGAGGGGCGAGTGCGGCTGTCGTCGGGGCAGCCAGCGGCGGGCGTTCAAGTGCGGCTGTTTGATTTGACCGACCTGCGCCGGTCGGTCGGCACGACGACGGACGAAGCCGGTTTTTTTGCGCTGTCTCTGCAAACGCTCTCAGGAGGCACGGCTCTGCCGACCGATTTTGCGCTGGGGCAGAATTACCCCAACCCGTTCAATCCTTACACCATCATTCCCTACCAACTGCCGACGGCGGGCCATGTGCGGCTGGAAGTGTTCAATGTGCTGGGGCAGCGGCTGGCGACGTTAGTCAATGCGGAACAGTCGGCGGGTGTGTACACGGCGCGATGGGATGGGACGGATGCGGCGGGGCGGGCTGTGGGAGCGGGGGTGTATATCTACCGGCTGATTAGCGGCGGTATGACGGAGAGTCAGCGGATGGTGTTGGTAGATGGGCAGGCGGGGATTCCGGCTATAGGAGCAGCGACTCAGGGCCCGGTGCGGGTGGTGGAGGGTGCGGTGGAAGCGGATGATCGGGTCTATGGGCTGACCGTTTCGGGCGAGGATTTGGTCGCCTATGTGGACCCGGCTTTTCGGGTGGAGGTTGATGAGGCGGACATTGTGCTCGAAGAGTACGGCGGCAACCCACGAATGAAGCTCACTACGGACAGAATTTTAGGCGATGTGAACAACGACGGCCAAGTCGATTCTTTCGATGCGCTGTATGTGCTGCTGTACAGCGAGGATTCGTCTATTACACTCCCCAACAACGGCGACATTTCTCTCGGCGATGTCAACGGCGATGGCCAAATCGATCTCGCCGACGCCATACTCCTCGCCACGTACAGCGTCAATCCGTCTGATCCTACGTTGCCGCCGGGGATCGGCCAAGCTGTCCCGGACTTGGTGTCTTCGGTGAGTGGGACTGCCGTGGGTGAGGATACCGCCTTTTCGCATATATACTGGAGAGACTCGGGCACGGATAAAATTCAGCGTGCCAACTTGGATGGCTCTAACATAGAAGACCTTGTCACCATAGAGGGCTCCTCTGTATACGGCCCACACGGCTTCGCCTTAGACATGAACGAGGGTAAGATATACTGGACGACCAATGACCTCACGCGAGATAAGGATAAAATTCAGCGCGCTAACTTGGATGGGTCTAATATCGAAACCATCTTCATTACCAAGAGCAGAATATCCGGTTTCGCCTTAGACATAAACGAGGGTAAGTTATACTGGACAGATGATGTATACTGGACGGACGATAGCATCGAGATTGATAGGGGGGATCAAATCCGGCGCGCCAATTTGGATGGGTCTAATATCGAAACCCTCGTCACTACTGAGGAGCGTATGTACAGCTTTACCGTGGCTGGGGGCAAGTTATACTGGATGGAAGAAGAGCGATCCACTTTAGAAGGTGAAATCCGGCGCACCAACTTGGATGGGTCCAATATCGAAACCCTCGCCACTACTGAGGCGCGTAAGCGTATATACAACTTTACCGTGGCTGGGGGCAAGTTATACTGGACGGAAAGATACTTCTCTAGTAGTAACATCCGGCGCGCCAACTTAGACGGCTCCAACATCGAAACCATCGTCTCCATAAAGGACGCTGGTCTAAGGGGCATAACCTTGGATATGGCTGGAGGAAAGATGTACTGGACGAGGCCGGGTAACATCCAGCGCGCCAACTTAGATGGGTCCAACATCGAAACCCTCGTCTCTGGATTGAAAGAACCAGTCTCCTGTGACCTCGGAGGATTTTATGAACTGAGCAATCCCGAAAAGATCCCTATTCGGAGCCGAGAAGAGGCTCGTGGCGAACTGGCTGAGCGAAGCATCCCCTATAGCCAAGGCTCTTTCATTACCTATGCACAAAACGGAGATGTGGATGTGGTGCGGCTATTTGTTGAGGCTGGGATGGATGTCAACGCCCAACCTTATAGTTCTTCCGTTGCCCACACAACAGAAACAAAACCGGATGATAGTTTAGTGGCTGTGTGGTTTCCCCAACCTGGGGATGAAGATGACGATACCGCCCTAATGAAGGCCGCCGGGCAGGGCCACATAGAGGTGGTGCGTTTCTTAGTTGAGCAGGGAGCGTACCTCAATATCCGCAATAGGCAAGATCAAGACGTCTTAATGTTTGCTGCCGCGGGTGGCCACTTGGCAGTGGCGATTTTTCTCATTGATATAGCCCCTGTGGCGACAGCTCCTTGTGTTGTAGGTGGTTCGCAGAAAGGCCCCAACATCGTCTGCAAAAGCTCATTATTAGCGCCTGTCCGTTCTTCTTATAGCTCCGGGCCCCAAAGTGCCTTGGAGTGGGCCGCCTATAACGGCCATTTGAACATGGTCCACATCCTGCTAGAAAACTCGCTAAGTAGTTACACTGTCTCCATATCCTTGGCGTGGGCCGCCTATCGCGGCCATTTGGACGTGGCCCGCCTGCTGCTAGAATACGGAGCATTTGTCGATGTTAGTCCCGGCAGCATCGGGCAGCGAGGGCCTACGCCGTTGATGTTAGCGGCTTATAGCGGCCAGTTAGATATGGTCCGTCTCCTGCTAGACCACGGGGCCGATTTTCACTATCGGGCAACCTCCATATGGCGAGTAAGAGAGGTACCCCTCTTTGGCCCCGTTATCGACACAGCAATCGGTGCTAGTGCCTTGCATCTGGCTATTGATCAAGGCCATACTGAGGTAGTACGCTTTTTATTGGAACATTGGATGTGGGAATACGGTGCCGATAGCCGAGGTGATCACGGCATGAGCACCTTGATGTATGCCGCCGCCGCAGGCGACATAGAGATGGCACGCCTGATGCTAGAAAACGGAGCCCCGGCCAATGGCCAAACGGATGTCGGCACAACCGCCTTGATGTTCGCCGCGGCGGAGGGGCATGTAGAGATGGTGCGCTTCCTCGTCGAGAACGGAGCAGACATCCACAGCCAAAACGGCTACAACTATACGGCCTTGAGTCTGGCCGAAGAGAGGGGACATCAAGAAGTGGTTGACTTCCTTCGCTCAGTGGAAGACGCTGGGTAATCGGTGGGGCCATAGCTGTGTTATATGCCCCTCTAATCCTAGCCCTCAAACCGTGTCACTACCAAAGAATTGATCATGGGCTAGTTTGAAAATTAAGAGGTTCTCGCATACATGTTGCCTCTTACCTATTTATGTTTCTTAGATCGCTTAAGACAATACTCAACAAGCTCTTTAGCGGTCATAAATTTGTCTTTATTGTCCGCTAGGGCAGATAGAACAGCATCGCCCGCATCACTTAAACACCAACCATGTTTTTCATATAACTCATCGACAGCATCAGTGTGATGCTGCTCTTGGGTTTTTGAATCTGCACTATCAGGCATGGGTTCCTCCTTTACGACCGTTGAGTGGTTGTTGGGTTGAGATATAATTCCTGTGATTATCGTTTCTCAAGCCTGAAAAATAGGTTGTAGCTTGAGATTATCTCAGCCCCACCGGACAGAGGCGCATGAGTTCGAGTGAGCTATAGCGATGCTCAGCGATGCCTGCGGCCATAGCCGGCGTTCTCGGTTGCCAGCGTCCTTCGTCGGAGCGCTGGCGCAAGGCTCGATGGGCGTGATGAAAATTGTAGCGCAACGCGCCAATCCAACTAAGCGCATCGTGCCGATCCGACCGACGTGAAAAGCTCAGGGTTCTGCGCGCTTTTCGTGCGTTGCGCATCCGATCGGTCAGGTTGAAACGCTCGATGGCACTGGTATTGGCTTTCGTCCAGCCCAAGTCGGCCACGACTTGAGCCAAGCGTCCCTTGCCAAAGCGGGGTCGGATCTCGACCCGTTTGACCCGTCCGCCGTGCCGATGCTTGACAATCTGGGCGTAGACCAAGCCTTGGGGGATCCGAACAACGGGGGCCGGACGGCGGCCACGGCGATGGCGTCGGGGCACCGGATAGGCCCGACCAAAGGTGGCCACAATCGCCTCGGGATAGGTCGGTTCGCCATCGGTAAACAGCGCCGGCAGCCTCGCATCACACGAAAGCCTCGCCGCCGCATCGGCGACCACTTGATGAATCGTCGTAGTCGTACGGCGACCCGGCACCAGCGATACCAGCAATTTGCTCTGCGGATCCAAACTGTTGGCATCCCAATAATCCCCCCGTTCACTCGGATCGTCCAGGGGCGTCAAGTGCCGTTGTTTTTTCGCCACATACGACCATTTCTCATCAAATTGGAGCGCCATCGGACGCACGTTCCGCACCAGCCGGTCATGCAGTTGATAGCTCACCTGTCCGCTCACGCGCAGCAGGCGGCCAACCGCCTCCTTAGACACCCCCACCAAGCGCGCCGTGGCATTCAAGCCACAGGCACTATCCAGATGCTCGATCACCGACACGGCTTGGGCTTCACCGATTTTGCAATTAAACAACGCCGTGCCTTTGCGCTCGCTGAATTCCTCGCCGCAGCACCCACAGCGCAGATACCGAATCCGGTCGGCTCCATAGGTCTTGCGCACCCGCAGGTTGGCTTGGCCGCGTTGGCCGTAGGTCTTGCATTGGGCATTGAGACAGCACAAATTCTCCAACGCTGGTCTTGGCTCCTTCATCTGTATCCCTCCTTACTTGGTGGTTTGGAGAGATAAATAAAGGGAACAAGGCCAGCACTTGGTTTAACTAAACTGAGATAATCTCACCTTACGACCAAGCATTGGCTTTTTGATACGATTTCAAGATCTGGCATTACATCAACCATAAATACCGAGAAGTCGACCTGAGCACCCACTCCCGGCACACAGATGAGGCGATTTTTCGCGTCGGCATGTGGTAAGATTTGCGGCATTTGGTATACTCGTTCATTCAGCCGCCGGCTGAAATGCAGCCATTGCCGAGTGAATGGCCGGTAGATGGATGGCGCGATCCGGCCTTCGTCGAACTCCAATAATTTCCCCCGGCCGAGATCACCCTTGAGATTCTCTGACCAGCTAATTTTTCCAGGATTGATGTTGATGAACCTGTTAATGGTATCCTTGTCGTTACCAAGTTTTTCGGATTGGAACCGTTCGACTTCGGAATTATAAGAGCCGATCATTGACCGGATGTTCGCTTTGAGGATCCTTGCCGAAAAGTTGCAGCACCAAGCGTCGCGAGTGGTGGCAACCCCACGCGAGTAATTCCAGAAAATGCGCTCATTCAATCTGTATTGTTTTGCTTTGCTACCAATCATCAAGAATCGATCGAAATCCGTATTCCGCTGATCTAACCAGTCATGCTTCGCATCCGGCGTTATCCGAGTCCAGCCATCGGCCTTCGTTATGCCGCGAATGCTACCGAATTGCCGGACTGCTTCAAGTTTCGCTTCGCGGTCCAGATAATCGCCAATGTTGTAGAACAGAATGCGTCCGTGTTCCGTCGCCTTGGGGTTTTTCACAAAAACGGTAATGGCGACCGGGGCACGGGAGCCGGAGCCGAATACCTTACCTCCTTCCCGACGTGATGTCTCTCCCTGCGTTCTTTGATTCCCCCGCAGGTGAAACACGTATAGGCTTGAAAATTCCTCGACCAGACATTTCCGCATTCCATCCATTGCATTACCGTCGATCCAACCGGCATTAGTGACGAACCCAAGCACGCCGCTGTCGCCGATGCGGTCACTTGCCCAGCAGATAGCGCGGATGTAGCTGTCGTAGAGGGCGTTTTTGTTGGCCGCGATAGAATGCTCTGCGTAGCTTTCGCGGATGCGTTTGTCCAATTCCGGATACGGCTGATTTTGAGCATTATCGTTCCCACTTCGCTGCCCAGCCGACCACGGCGGATTCCCCACGATTACGCGAATATCCGTCTCCTTCTGTCGCGTCCGCCGCCCAGAATTATCCGGCATGATCTGCGCCAGCAAATCGTCGCCTTCCTGCATTTCAAAGGTGTCCGTCAGGCAGATGCCGTTAAAGGGTCTGTAGTCCCCGCCGGTAATCTCGTGATAGGCAGTCTCGATATTCACCGCCGCGATATAATAGGCCAGCAAGACGATCTCATTAGCGTGAATCTCATTAGCGTACTTGCGCGGAAAATCCTCCGGTGCAATCAATCCCGACTGCAACAGCCGAGTAACAAACGTGCCGGTGCCGGTGAATGGATCGAGAATATGTACGCCCTTGGAACCCAACGTCGTGCCGAATTCGTCCTCTAAAACATCGTTCACCGAGCGGATGATGAAATCAACGATCTCCACTGGCGTATAAACAATGCCTAGCCGCTGCGTCATGCTGGGAAAGGCGTTGCGGAAAAATTTGTCGTATAGCTCGACGACGATCTTCTGCTTGGCCTCGTCGGTAGCCGCTCCTTCCACCCGCCGCCGGACGCTGGCGTAAAATTCGTCGAGACTAGCCGCTTCCACGTCGATGTTCGCTGGCCTGAGCACATCCAACACATCTTGGATGCCTTGGCTAACCGGATTGCGCGAAACGAACTCAGTCTCGCCGAACAGCGCGTCGAACACCGGCCCGGTCACCGAATGTTGCGCCAGCATTTCAATCGCGTCGTCGTCGGTGATGCCCTCGTTTAGATCATCGCGCAACTCAGTGACGAAGTCTTGGAAAATCTCCCGCTCGGCGTCGCCAGATTTGACGATGGCCGTGATACGCTCGATGTGCCGGCGGGCAATATCCGCGACATCGCCGGCCCATTCGTCCCAGTACTTCCGATCACCGCATTTCTCAACGATTTTCGCCCGAATCGCCTCTGGCAGTCCGTCGAACAAGGTCGGTTGAAGATCCTCCGGCCGGGTGCTCGTGGCGTCCGGGTCCCTCGCTGCCCCTCTCCCAATGCCTGGCCTGTTCCCAGCCTGAGTCGCGGCTGGCTTCCAGTCCGCTAGCGTGATGAGACCGATACGGTCGCCCGGTTCGCCTAGTTCAATCCGGTTTATCATCCCCTCAAACCGCTCGTCGTGGCTGCGGATCGCATTCAGTGTCTGCCAGACGACCTCGAACGCCTTGTTGTCGTTGAGCGCGGCTTCTGGTGGAGTGCCCGACGGAATGACCACTGGCAGTACGACATAGCCCATCTGCTTGCCCGGAGCTTTGCGCATGACCCGCCCCACCGCCTGCACCACATCGATTTGACTCTTGCGTGGGTGCATGAAGAGGATGGCGTCCAATGACGGTACATCTACCCCTTCGGAAAGGCAGCGGGCGTTGGTGAGCACTCGGCAGCCGCTGTCGGCCCCGTCCAACCAATGCAGTGCCGCCGAACGCTTTGTGGCGTTGAAGGTGCCATCGACATGCTGAGCTGCAACCGGGTATTCCGTTAGGCCCGCCCCTTCATGCTCGCGGTATTCCTCAGCGACTTGGGCAAAGAGCCGCTCCACTTGCTCGGAGGATTTGATGTCGCGGCAAAAGGCGATGGCGCGGCGCATACCTTCGCGGTCGTTTTCCGGAAATTGGTCGGCATCCACCTTGGCCAAGGCCCGCCAGCAGCCAAGCAGTTTGGCCCCGTCGTCGAGTTTCAATTCGCCGTCCTCGGCAAGACTGCGCTGAATGGCTTGGGCCGCGGCACCCTCCGGAACCGTCAGAACGATCACTTTGTAATCTGCTAGCAGGCTCTGCTCCACGGCCGCGCCGAAGGTAAGTTCGTAGAGCAACGACCCGTAGATACGCTCATCCTCCATGGAGCAGAGGGTCGCCGCCAATTCACCGGCTCGGGTCCGTGCGCTGGCGGCATAGATCTTTTGTGTCGCGGTCATGTAGAGCCGGCGATCGCAGCGGATGTGCTCGTCTTGGTGGATGCGGACGAAATGCGACGGGTCTTCGCCCTCGATCAGCGCCCCGGTGGTGCGGTGCGCCTCATCGCAGATCACGAGGTCGAAGTCGGGCAGCCCGTGTACCTTCTGCGCCTCCTCGATTACTGGGCTAGACTGGTAAGTGGCAAAGACGACGGTCAGGTTGTCCGGCGCTGGCGGAGCCGCGACGGTGGCGAGCCGGACCGCATCCGTATTGGCCGGAAACGCCAAGTCTAGCGCGTCCATGTCGATGAGGTCGTCACTGCGACGCCGGCGCTTGCCGACTTGTGAATCGGAGCACACCGCGAACGAGCGCAGCGGAATGTTGGCGTCTTGCGCCCACTCGCGCACCGTCTGCGCCATTAGCGCCAGACTGGGCACGAGATAGAGAACCCGCCCTCCGGTACCGGCGAGCTCTTCGGCGATACGGAGGGATGTAAGTGTTTTGCCGGTGCCACAGGCCATGATCATTTTGCCTCGACTGTCCGGGGCGGCTAGTCCATCAGTGACTGCTTTGAACGCCTTGCGCTGATGCGGCCGAAGTGTGCGTTTGGCGGCGACGCGGATTTCGCCGCTAGTCGCAAAATCCTGCCAACGGATTGAGCTGGCCTGTAATTCTTGCAGGCCGATCCGCCGGACCGGTACCGCTTGGCCTCGCAGCATCTGCTCGGCTTGGGGGCTCCACTCGCGGCCGGTCGTGTCGATAATCAGCCGCTGCCGGAAGTCCCTATGGCCCGAAGCGGCCAAAAAGGAATCAATCTCCTTCTTGGCAATACGGCTGCCCGTTTCATGGAATTTGCACTGAATGGCGCACCAGCCATCCTCGTCTCGCAGCTTGGCGACCAAGTCGATACCGAGGTCTTGCGCCGACCGCTCCGGCTCGGCGTAGAATCCCAGCGGCTCGGCTACCCGGTCGTCGCGCCGCTCCGGTGCTTGGGCCCAATCCGAATAGGACATGGGCCGCTCGTATTGCCGAGCTTGGATCGGGTCGTTTTGTAGGTAGGCGATGCAAAGATTCTCGAATGCGGTTCCCTTGTCGCGCTCGCGACGGAACTCGGCCGTGGCGGCCTGTTGTCGCCAGCCGGCGAGCAGGTCGTCCAAGGCGGTGGTGTTGTCCTGAGTCATTATTGAGCTCTTTCGTTGAATTTTTAACGCGCTTCTGTCGCCGTCAGCACCATTTGCCCCACCTCGTCCACGCGCACTTGGTACTGAGGATGGACGACGGTGGTTGAATCGATCTCCTCGACGATGGCCGGTCCTTGCACCACCGCGCCAGCCCCCAGCGCATAGCGGTCGTACACTGGGCAATCGACGAATCCCTCGCTCTCGGCGAAATACACCGGGCGCTGTCCTTTGGCCGTCGCCTCTCCGGTGGCCTTTGCCAGCGGTGCCAGCGCGGGTTTGGCGATCTGGCCGATGGCCGAGAGCCGCACGCTGACCAGCTCGACGTCTTCACCCGGTGCGCTAAAGCCATAGGCGCGGTCGTGCGTGCGGTGGAACTGTTCCAATAGCTGCGCTAGTTGCGCTGGACCCAAGGTTTCGGTTGTCAACGGCAGTGTCAGCTCGTGGCTTTGCCCAACGTAGCGCAGATCTACTTGGCGTCTGAAGTCCATTGCCGCTTCTGCCATCCCCTCGCGCCCAAGCGTTTCCCGCCCCTGCGCCTCTAACTCGCGGAAGGTCTGCTCCAAGGCTTGGGGAGCTACTTGGTCTAGCCGCTGGATGAGGGTGGTCGCGTAATCGTGTTTTAAGTCCGTCACCAATAGGCCTAGGGCCGAGGCCGTGCCCGGACTTTGGGGAATGATCGCCACGGGAATATCGGTCAGGGCGGCGAGGCGGTTGGCGTGGGCTGGCCCTGCGCCGCCAAAGGCTACCAGCGCAAAGTCGCGGGGGTCGTAGCCTCGCTGCACGGAGACCAGCCGCAGTGCGTTGACCATGGCGGTGTTGGCGATCTCGACGATGCCGTGGGTCGCTTCGACTAGATCCATGCCCAGCGGCTGGGCGCAGTGTTGTTCGATGGCGCGTTGTGCGGCGGTTGGGTCGAGGGCGATTTCGCCGCCGAGGAAATAGTTAGGGTTGAGCCGTCCCAAGACGAGGTTGGCGTCGGTGACTGTGGGTTGCGTCCCGCCTTGGCCATAGCAGACCGGCCCGGGATCGGCTCCGGCGCTTTGGGGACCGACCCGCAGGATGCCGCCGGGATCTACCCAAGCGATGGACCCGCCACCCGCGCCGATTTCCACGAGGTCGATTACTGGCGTGCGAATCGGATAGCCAGCGCCGCGAGTCGCCCCGACGCCCGCCAGCGCCGTCGTCCCGACCTCGTAGTCCTTGGTCACTCTGGGCGCACCGCCTTGGATCAGCCCGGCTTTGGCGGTCGTCCCGCCCATGTCGAAGGAAATCACTTGGTCGTAGCCGCGCGCCTGCCCTAGATGCGCCGCTGCAATCACACCGGCGGCCGGACCGGACTCGACCATGTACACCGGCTTTTGCCGCGCCGCGGCAAAGGTGTACACCCCGCCGCTGCTCTGCATTACGAGCAACTCAGCGGCGATACCGGCCTGTGCCAATCGATTCTCTATCCGCTGCAAGTAGCGCGCGACCACCGGGCGGATGCAGCTATTGATCACGGTCGTGCTGGCTCGCAAGTACTCGCGAAACTCAGGCGCAACTTCTGCGGACAGCGAGACGACGGCCTCGGGAAAGACCTCGGCGATGATCTCCCCGGCCCGCTGCTCGTGGGTGGGATTGGCGTAGGCGTGTAAAAAGCAGACGGCGATGGATTCGACGCCCTCGGTGCGCAGCTTGCCGGCTACTTGGCGCAGGGCGTCTTCGTCGAGCGGTGTTAGCTCTGCGCCGCTGGCGTCGAGGCGCTCGGGCACGCCAAAACAGCGGTGGCGCGGCACGAGTGGCCGGGGTTTTTCAAACTGCAAGTCGTAGAGGGTGGGGCGAATCTGGCGGGCGATCTCCAGCATGTCGCGGAAGCCCTCGGTGGTGATAAAGCCGGTCGGCGCGACCTTGCCTTCGATGATGGCGTTGGTGGCGACTGTGGTGCCGTGGACGATGTAGGCCACGTCTTGGGCGGCGATCTGCTGCTTGGCGAGTAGCCGCTGCACGGCTTCCATAAATCCACCGGATGGGTCTTGGGGGGTCGAGGAGACCTTGCCGGTATAGATTTGCCCGGTCGCTTCGTCGATGAGTGCGATGTCGGTAAAGGTGCCGCCGATATCGACGCCGAGTCTATAGGCCATTGTCTGCCATCTCCCGCCGCTGCGCCTCGGTCGCCGCTTGATCGGCTTGCCCGGTGGCGCTGTCGATGACCACGCCATACGCGACCCGCGCCCGCTCCGCGCTCACCTTGCCCTCGCGCACATCCTCGGCCACCGCTTGGGGATCGCGGAGATGGGGTGGGCCATAGCCACCGCCGCCGCAAGTGCGATAGCTGAAGATTGTGTCGGCCGCGAGCGCGATCGTCGTTTTGGACCCCAATTCGACGTGCTGGCCTTCGGGATCGAGGATGTAACGCGCTTTGCCGCCGGCTTGGCCCCCAGCCAGCCCTTCCGGTCCCCAGCGATCTCGGTCTGACAGGACGGTAAAGGACACTTCGTGATCGATAAATCGGTAGTCGCGCCGCAGCCCCAAGCCGCCGCGATGCTGCCCAGCCCCCTCGGAATCCTCTATCAGCTCATAGCGGTCAATCCGCAGCGGATAGTTGATTTCGATTTCCTCAATCGGCGCGTTCTCCGTGTTTTGACCGTGGCACTGCACGGCGTCCGGCCCGTCCTTGGTACTGCGCCCTCCATAGCCGCCGGCCATGGTCTCGTAGTAGGAATAAAGCTGTCCAGTGCGCGGGTCGGTGCCGCCGAACCCCACTTGGCACATCGTCCCCTTGGTCGCGGCCGGTATCTTGTCGGGCAGCGCCGGATGCAGGGCCTTGAGAATGATATCGGAGAGCCGCACCTGGGTCTCCCAGCCCCCGACCACCGGCGAGGGTGCCGTGCAATTGACGACTGTTCCCTCGGGAGCCACTAGCCGCACCTGCTCGTAAAACCCGGCGTTGACCGGCACGTCTTGGTCGATCAGGCACTTGAGCACGTACGCGCAGGCCGCAAAGGTCTGGGAGTAGGTGGAATTGACCGGTGCTCGGCGCTGCGGATCGCACCCCGTCAGGTCGAAGAGCACTCTCTCGTCGTCGATGGCGACGCGGACCTGGAGCCGCACCGGCTCGTCGGTAAAGCCGTCGTTATCGACGACGCCTGTGGCCGTGAACTCCCCTTTGGGCAACTTGGATAACTCGGCTAGCGTTCGATCCCTGGTGTAGTCGATGAGTCGATCCATGTAGAAAGACGCCTGCGCCAACCCCACCTGATCGGCGAGGGCGTTGAGCCGACGAACCCCCGAGTGATTGGCCGCCACTTGGGCGCGAAAGTCGCCGCGCGTCTCCCGCTTGGAGCGGATTTGGGCGATGACCAGTTCAAAGACATCGGCCGAGATTTCTCCGCCGCGCACTAGCTTTACCGGCGGGATGATAATGCCCTCCTGATACACCTGCTGGAAGGCACCAATGCTGGCCGGCGCACCGCCGCCGACATCGACGTGATGGGCGAGATTGGCTACGTAGCCAAAGAGTTCCGCGCCGCAATAGACGGGCGAAATCAGCGTGATGTCGTTGAGATGGACTCCGCCGCGATAGGGGTCGTTGACGAGGATCGCGTCTCCGGCCTGCAAGTTCTCCGGGCCGTATTCGGCGACTGCACGGGGCGTGAGGATCGTCAGCGAGCCGAGGTGTACTGGCTGGGTAAAGGCTTGGGCGACGGGCCGCAACTGGCGGTCGAAAAAGGCGCAGGAGAAATCGGCGCGGGTTTTGATGTTGGTCGAATACGCGCTGCGCCGCAGGGCAATAGCCATCTCCTCGGTGGCTTCGAGCAGGGCGTTGCGGATGACCTCGAATTGGATGGGATCGATCTGGTCGGGCATGGCTTCTCGCGGTTAATGGGTTGGGTAACTGATGTTACACACAGGCCCGGGTATGAGATGCTTCGCTTGGCTCAGCATGACAGAGGCTGGCGTTCTCCTTCTTTGTCATGCTGAGCGCAAGCGAAGCATCCTATACCTAAGAAGCCCGTGCGTAACATCGGTTGGGTAATATATGACAGATGCCGCTTGGGGTCAGCGGCGGCCTAGACTGCGATCTGCGCTAGATAAATACTGGTTTTGCCTTCATGCGACGAATAGTAGCTCATCCACAGCAGGCCTTCGTGTTCGACCATGCCGGGGTAGCTACAGTCACCGCCGCTGGGCAGCCATAGCACTGGCTCGTAACTGGTCGGCGTCATCCGCGCTAGGACCGTGGCCGCGCCGCCTTCGGGGTGTCGCCCGCGGGCGCTGGCCCACAGCGCACCATCGGACCAGCGGATGAAATTAGGCCCTCCCATCGGGTAGTTGATCTGGGTCCACTGCCAGTCTGTGTACGGAGCTTGGCTGGTGCCGATCCAGTCGGGTCGCACCAAGGCGATCATGGTGCCGTCGGGCATAAAGCGCAGCGTGGTCTCGCTGGCCGTCCACGTGTCGTTAGGCAGGAAAAACTCAGTGATCCACTGCCAGTCGAGGCCGTCGGTGCTGGAGTAGAGGAACCCCCGGCGTGGATGGGAGCCCTCGCCCAGCTTTGATACGCTGTAGGCGATCCCCTCGTGCCAGGTGACGCGCCACAGCCAGTGGTCTTCCGCCAGCACTTTCTGCGGCGTAGTCCAGGTGTAGCCGTCGTCTGAAAAGGCAATGCGCGGTGCGCGGGTGCCGTACTCGGTGCCCGCGTACAGGCTGCCGCCGACAACCAGCATCAGGCGTCCGTCGCTGGCGATCGACAGCTTGGGATCGCGCAGATCAATCTCCTGCTCTGCTAGGACTGCTGCCGACTCCCAAGAGTAGCCATCGTCTGAGCAAATGACGCGCACGGTGCCGATACTCGGCCCGTGATCTTGGGCCTCGCGGAAGGTACACCACCACCGATCGGCGAAGCGCATCAGATCGGTGAAGGCGTTGTGAGGGCCGCGGTCCCAGATCTTCTCGACCGAGAGAATTTGTGGGGTTGTAGGGTGCGTATTCATCGTTCATCTCCTCGTTAGACTTGTCGCGAAAGCTGTTTCACGTCCCCTGCTACGTCAAGTTTGATCCTCTATCCATGTTTTATTATGTTCCTTAAACATAATGTTTGAGAAGCATAATAGAGAAGCGATGCCATGCGCCTCGAGTTTTTGGACAGAACGCGGGAAATTGATCGACTGACCAAGGCTCTCGCTGCCCAAGAGCCCGGTTTTATCGTGGTCTTTGGTCGGCGTCGATGCGGCAAGTCAACTCTTTTGCAGCGGGTGATTCGCCCGGGCGATATCTACTACGCGGCCGACCAGCGCGAAGCCCCTCTGCAACGCCGCACCTTAGCTGGGGAAGTGGCCCGGCGCATTCGAGGCTTTGACGAGGTCGAATACCCGTCTTGGCTGGTCCTGCTCCAGACTTTGGACGCCCGCGCCGAGCGAGGAACTTGCTTGGTCCTGGACGAGTTTCCCTATCTAGCGCAGATCTCACCTGAATTACCCAGCCTAGTGCAAAAATTTCTCGACGATCCCGCCCGCCGCATCCACTTGGCGATCTGCGGTTCGTCCCAGGGGATGATGCAGGGCCTAATCCTCAACCCTGCTGCGCCGTTGTATGGACGGGCGAATCAAGTGCTGGCGATCCGTCCGCTAGCTCCCTTTTGGATACAGCAAGCTCTTGGGGTCCACGGCATTGAAGCTATTGAACAGTATGCGGTTTGGGGCGGCGTACCGCGCTACTGGGAACTGGCCCGGGATTGCACCGGCCTACAAGCTGCCATCGAGGAACTGGTGCTCGACAAATACGGCGTCCTGCACAGCGAACCCGAGCGCTTGTTGCTCGACGATATGCGCAGCACCGTGCAGGCTAATTCCCTGCTGTCGCTTATCGCCAATGGCTGCCATCGACTCAGCGAAATCGGTGTGCGGCTGGGCAAACCCGCAGGTCATTTGACCCGCCCCCTCGCCCAGTTGATCGAACTAGGCTATATCCGGCGGGAAGTGCCCTTTGGCGAGACCACCAAATCGACTAGGCGCTCTCTCTACAAACTGAACGACCCGTTTCTGATTTTCTGGTATCGCTATGTCCAGCCCAACCGGTCGCTGTTGGAACGCGACTTAATCGACGATGTAACTCGCGCTATTAGGACCACTTTTGCCCAGCATGTCGCCGATATATGGGAGGATCTAGCCCGCCTGTCCACGGCCGCCCTGCCCGTTGGCAACATCCGGTGGAAGCCAGCCCAGCGGTGGTGGGGGCGCGGCTTGGACGGGCAGCCAATGGAAATCGACTTGGTCGCTGAGTCCCTCGATGGTGAGGCCCTGTTGCTGGGCGAGGTCAAATGGCAAGAGCGACCGAATCAGGGTGCTATTTTCGACCGTTTGCGCTACTGCGCGGCAAACTTTCCCCAAGCCCGAGGCAGAGAGACGATCCTAGGGGCTTGGCTCAAGCAGGGGGGCGCTAAAACCCAACCAAGAGAATTCGTCGTCCATCCAGCGGGAACGCTGGCGGTTCTGCGTTGAGCCAGCAGGCGACTACCTATCTTTCGAGTCGCGGCATTCAAAAAAGGATCAAACCATGACCCCAACAGACGCTATTCCCATTCTCATCGGCGAGCACTGGATAACGCCGGAAGTTGAGGCCCACACGCCGGTGTACCGTCCCGCCACTGGAGAAGTGATCGGACGCACGCCGCAGTGCGATCGCGTCGAAGTCGATCTAGCGGTGGAGGCCGCGAGCCGGGCCTTTGCGAACTGGTCGGCGACGCCAGCGCCGGAACGGGCGCGGGTTTTGTTCCGCTACCGCGAACTGCTGGAGGAGCAGTTTGAGCATCTGGCCGAGATTCTCTGCGGCGAGAACGGCAAGACCCGCGAGGAAGCGCGGGGCGACGTGCGCCGAGGCATTGAGGTCGTCGAGTTGGCCTGCGGTATTGGTCAGATGGCCAAGGGCGAGGTGTTGCCGGAACTGGCCGCTGGCATTGATGGGGCCGCCACGCGCGAGCCGGTGGGGATATGCGCCGGTATCACGCCGTTCAATTTCCCGGCCATGGTGCCCATGTGGATGTACCCGCTGGCTATCGCCTGCGGCAACTGCTTCGTGCTGAAGCCGAGTGAGAAGGTGCCGTTTACGGCCAACCACTTGGCAGAGCTGTTCATTGAGGCGGGACTCCCGCCGGGGGTGCTGAACGTCGTGCACGGAGGTCGGGATGTGGTCGAAGCCCTCTGTCGGCACCCTGGCATCGCGGCGATTTCCTTCGTCGGTTCATCGCCGGTGGCGCGCCGGGTGTACGAGCTGGCCGGGCAGACGGGCAAGCGCTGTCAGGCGGCGGGCGGAGCTAAAAACGTGCTGCTCGTCATGCCCGACGCGGTCGAGTCCGGCCTGTTCGGCGAGGCGGCCGCTACGGATCCGACGCTCAATGCGGTTATGCACTCGGCCTTTGGCTGTGCTGGCCAGCGCTGTATGGCTGGCTCCTTGCTGATGGGCATCGGCGACGCTAGCGACGGCCTGCGCGACCAACTGGCCTCTGCCATGGATACGATGACGGTGGGGGACACGCTGAGCGACGATGTTGATATGGGTCCGGTCATCGACGGTGCCGCTCAACAGCGCCTCGTCGGCCGCATCGCCGATGCTGCCTCGGCGGACTTGGCTGTGGTGCGCGACGGGCGCGAAGGTGTACCGGACACCGGCTTCTACGTCGGGCCGACCCTGCTCGACGGCGTAACTCCCGGTCATGGCTTGTTCGCGGAGGAGTTGTTTGGCCCGGTCTTGGGGCTGATGCGGCCCGAGACGCTGGAGCAGGCGATCGACTGGATCAACCGCATCCCGTACGGCAATGCAGCGACTATTTTCACCCGCGATGGCGGTGCGGCGCGGACCTTTACGCGTGGTGCGGAGTGCGGCATGATTGGCGTGAATGTGGGCGTGCCGGCACCTATGGCCTTGTTCTCGTTTTCTGGTTGGGACCAGTCGTTCTTTGGCGACCTGCACGTACAGGGGACCGAGGGAATTCTATTCTACACGCGGCAGAAGACGGTGTTGTCGCGGTGGCTCTGAAGAGGACGGTCGCGGGCGTGACTCAGGAGGTAGCTAATGGAAGATAGAATCGAAGAAGCAATCGTCGCCGAGGTTGAGGCGCGGTCCGAGGCTTGGGAAAATTTGCTCGTGCTGGCCGACGACATCGGCATGCGCGTAGCTGGCAGCGAGGGGGAGGTCCGGGCGCGGGACTTCCTGCTGCAGACCTTTCAGCGCTATGGACTTGACCGCGTTCGCTTGGAACCTTTCGAGTACCGCGCTTGGCGGCCACAGCGCGAGGAGCTGACTGTGGTAGCACCGGAGGCAGGACGCTCGATTCCGTGCCGGTGCGGAGGGCTGTCGCCTTCGACCCCGGAGCAGGGGGTGGAAGGGGAGGTTGTGTTCCTTGAGCGCTGCGACGCCGAGGAGCTGGCGCAGCGGGCCGACGAGGTGCGCGGCCGCATTGTGGTGGCACCCTACTACCCCTTTGCCCGCCAGTTGAAGACGCCTTTGGCAGCGCGCTTCGGTGCTGTGGCACTGCTTGAGCATCGAAACTATGCCGGCGCTCTGCAGCCAGCCCGCACCTGTTGCTTCCAGCGGGTCGGTGACCTGCCGGTGGCCTCGATCAGTCTCGAAGACGCCGAGTACCTCAAGCGTCTGCAGCAGCGGCGTGGACCGGTGCGGCTGCGGTTGGTGCTCGACAGCCACATTGAGCCCAAGGAGTCGTGGAACGTGGTCGGCGAGTTGACCGGGGTTGAGCATCCGCAGGAGATCTTGGTCTGCGGCGGGCACTACGACACTTGGCACGTGGGTCCTGGTGCCATTGACAACGCCTCGGGCGTGGTTGCCGTGGTCGAGACGGCGCGTGCCCTCGCCGTACACCGCGAGCACCTGCGGCGCACGGTGCGGTTCGTGGCCTTTGGGGTCGAGGAGTCGGGACTGGTCGGGTCTTGGGCGTACACGCAGCGCCACGCTGGGGAACTAGACGACACTTGGCTGATGATCAACAACGATGTCGGTGGTCGGCCCTCGGGGCTAGGAATAGCCGGGGCCGAGGATCTGCTGCCGGTTTTGGAAGCGGTGGCGAGCCGCGTGCGCGTGGATGGACTCGAGAAGCCTTTCGGTGCGTCCTGCGGCACGACGAGTTGGGGTTCGGATCACTTCCCGTTCTTCGCCCACGGCGTGCCCACCGTGGGGCTGGGCACGGAGTCGGTGTGGCCCGAGGATCGCTTTTATGGCCACAGCCGGGCCGATACCGCGGACAAGGTCTATCCCCAGGGCCTGAGCGAGTGCGCGGCGATCAATGCGCGGGTGCTGTTCGAGGTGGCCAACCTAAATGAGCGTCCGGCGCGGCGGCGCACGCGGGAGGAGTTGGAGGCGTCCTTTGCCGGTGCGCCGCTGGCGGAAGCTGTCGAACTGCTCGACTTGTGGCCGCCGGAGCGGGTGCTGGCGCGGTATTTCGCGGAGGGATGAAGCGGCTGCTCAGCCCAAGTCCAGATTGAAATCCGCGGGGTCGAGACCACTGTCTTCGGCTAGTCCCCGCAGGCTGATCAAGACATCCTCGGGCATGACAATGCCCTCAGCTAGCGCTTGCTCCCGCTTGTTCCACTCGATCTCGCCCGGCAGGAAGATGGTCCCGCCTTTGGCTGGCGACGCGCTCTTGATCTCTTTGCATAAGGTGTCCATGCGGGCGTGGAATTCCTCCAGCGGCATCATCGCGCCGACGTCAATGGCGACAAAGGCGTGACCCTGGTTTGAGGGCGCGTCTGTGTCGGCCACCCAGCTCTGGACGCTGCTCATCATCGCCGCTCCGCTAAGGGTTGCCGTTAGCAACTCTACCAGCACGGCCAATCCGTACCCTTTGTGCCCGGCCATGGGCAACTGCGCTCCTTTTTCCGGAAACTCGGTGGGATCGGTCGTTGGGATGCCCTCTTCATCTACCAGCCAGGTGTCGGGAATGTCGCGCCCTTCGTTTTTGGCCGCGAATATTTTGGTGGCCGCGACCGCGCTGGTGGCAATGTCGAGCATGACGGTGCGGTCGGTGCCGGTGGGTGCGGCGTAGGCTATCGGGTTGGTTCCGAGAACTCGGCTCTTGCCGCCGGGCACGGTCATGCAGGGTTCCACATTGCACATGGAAAGACCGATCATGTCGTTTTCGGCGATCATGTTGGCGTAAAAGCCGGCGGCACCGTAGTGGCTGCTGCCCCGGATGCCGATGTAGCACATGCCGCTTTGGCGGGCTTTGGCAACGGCCAACTCAACGGCGCGACAAGAGATGGCGGGCGGCATGCCGTCGCAGGCGTCGATGATGGCCCAGGAGGGTCCATCAGCGACGATTTTCTCTTTTGCGGTCGCGACCAGACGGCCGCGCCGCGTATTCTGCATCAGGCCGCGGATCTGCCGGGTGCCGTGCGTAAAGGTGCCCCAGGTGTCGGTGGTGACGAAGACGTGGGCACTGAGTGCGGCGTCTTCTTGGCTGAGGCCGGCTTCGACCATGGCGGCGGTGCAAAAGTTCTTCAGGTCGTCCGGTTGGATGCTTTGGCGAGTAGATTCAGTCAATGGATCGGCTCCTTTTTAGTTGGTGCGTGATTTGTGCTATGGATAAAGAGATTTTTCGCGGCCTAGTCAAGGAGGAGTGCCGTCTGCTGTCGCCGACTTACAGCAGGGTCGCTCCTTGACTGGCGTCCGAAAGGGCCTTTTAATGCCCTGCACATAGATCATTCGCATTCTAACTAATGAACGCTAGGAGATACAACTTTATGAACGATAGTATAGGACTTGAGCAGTACGTGACGATGGAAGAATACCTCAAGGGTCGGCGCTGCATTATCACCGGCTCCAGTGGGACGATTGGCAAAATCTTTGCGACCTTTATTGCCTCGCGCGGCGGGGTCCCCATTCTGGTCGATGTGGTGCCGCAAGAAGAGACTGAGGAGGCCGTCGCGTCCTATGGTGGCGAGTACAGCGTCCATCGCGTGGATCTCAGCGATGTTGAGCAGATCAAATCCTTCTACGCTGAAATCGCCGAACAGTACGACGGCCTCGATCTGCTCATCAATAACGCCGGGCTGCTCAGCGAGGTAAAGTTGCTCGACATGACCGAGGACAACTGGGACCGCGTCCTCAATGTAAATGCAAAAGGCGCGGCTTTTATGAGCCAGGGCGCAGTCGGCTTGATGCAGCATAGCAGCGGCGACCGGCAAATCATCAACATTGTGTCGCTGGCCGCACTGGTGGGCGGGCTATACGTGGGGGCACCTTATGTTTGCAGCAAGGCGGCCCTGCTTGGTCTCAGCCGCAATTATGCGGTGCAGGCAGGCAAAGAATTCGGGATTCGCGTCAATTCCATCAGCCCGGTCATTGTCAGCGGCCAGATGATTTCCAACACGCCGAGCGAAGCCATTGATGGGGTCAAAAACCTAATGAAGGTGTGGAATCAGGAAGTCCCCCCGGTGCATTTGCTCTACGTTTTTGAAATGCTGTGCAGAACTCCGTCAATGACGGGTAAAAACATCGTCCTCGACGGTGGCATTCTGCTGGAGTAAGGGCTGCCGCAATGAGCAGCAGCTTCTTGACTTCGACGAAATCGCCACCTTGGAGCCGGTAGAATACAACTCCGACGACAGGCGCGTAAACAACCCATCGGTGTGTGCTTGCCGACACAGTAGGAACCGCCCGCAAGCCCCCGCTACCAGACCAATCAGCGACGCTGGCACAGATATTGCCTTATACGGGATGAGGACCGCCCACTTGTTGCGTCTTTTGGGGACGTTTCGCGGTCGGTCTCATGCAACCGCCCCATCCTCGCAACCGTGTAAGGCAGTCCGGAAATTGACACCCCTCTATACTATCCAGTACTTTCGCTACAATCATAAGGAGAACAGCTATGACCAACCCACCCCTGACCCCGGAAGAGCGTCTCGCGCGGCTCGAAGGCGTCTATGAGCATCTTGCCACGAAAGCCGATGTCGTCCGCCTTGAAGGCCAAATCAAGGCCGAGAGCACCCGCCTCGAAGGCGCGATAGCCGAACTCAAAACCGAATTGCACAAGGGATTGAACCGCAACCTGTACATCACCATCGGTGCCGTTGTGGCGGTGGCGACGTTTATGAAATACCTGCCGTGAAGGGCTTAGACGGACGGACCCATGCACAGTTCAACACTCGGCGATAGCGATTTTGAGATAATTGTCAGCGGCCAACCGGTCGCGCTGGCAGAGTACTTTCGCGGCTTTACCAATACCAAGAGGCTGGGGGTGCTAGCGCCCAACCGCCTCGAGGGCGTCGGGGCCGTTAGTTTGATCATGGCCCATGTAACGGCCTTTTACAATACCTACCGCGCCACGGGCGAGGATTTCTTCGCGTACCCCGATAACTTTACCTTCCAATCGCGCACGCCCAAGGCGGCCTACGGGATGTTCGACATCTGGCCGGAGCACAAGGACGTGTTGGTCGGTGCGGATGCGGTCGAGCGGCTCAACGCGATTACCGACCGCGGTGTCAATATCCTGCTCGTGCCGGACGGCCCTCCGGCCCCGTGCGAGTACCAGCGGCAGCAGGTAGCCGCGGCCGAGCGGCTCATCGAAACCTGCTATGCGTATTCGGCCACAGGTGCGGTCGCCGACCCCGACTTGGTGATCCGCTGCCCGGCAGATCCGCTCGCCGATTGGTGCCAAAGCGTCTGCGACTCCGTGCCCAACGGCGAGCGCGAAGAGGGCTGGCAGGAACAAGGTCCCATGCTCGAACAATCCTTCCGCCGCATCAGCCGACGAGACGCGCTCGCTCGCCTCGCTTAAGACTAAAGGAGCTTGCCATGACCGCTCTCCACGCCTCCGCGCTCAGTGCTGACGAACTCGACCAGTTTCACGATCAGGGGTACGTGCGCCTCGGCCACGTGGCTTCTCGCGAGGAAATCGACGGCCTCTGCCAGCGCATCGACCAGATCATGCTCGGCGAAGTGCGCTACGACAACATGCTCATGCAGCTATGTCCTTCGGCCGGCAATCCCGATCTTTCGCGGCAGACCAAGGAGTTTAAGGGCTCTTCGCTCAAGTACCGCAAAATTCAGGATCTGGAGCAGGATCCGCTGTTTTTGGACTACATGCAAAAGCCGCTCTTCCGCGACTTAACCGCTAAAATCGTCGCCTCGGAGATTTCGATTTTTCGCGCCATGTTTTTCAACAAGCCGGCCGAGCAGGGTGTCATGATCAACTGGCATCAGGACGGTGCTGGCGGCTGGCAACTGAGCATTCCCCCCAAGGTCACGGTGTGGACCGCGCTCGACGACACGTGCGTTGCCAACGGTTGCCTGCAAATCATTCCCAGCTCGCACCACACCATGATCCCCGAGACGGGCGATCAGCTCTCGGCGGACGAGCGCGCACAGCACGCACCGGATGAGAAGCGGCTGTATTTGGAAATGGAAAAAGGCGAGGTGGTGCTTTTGCACAACTGGACGTTGCACCGCTCGGAGACGAACAGCACCAACCGCCCGCGCCGCGCGTTCAGCGTCTGCTACATTGACGCGGCTACCCGCCAAAAGACCTCGGGCCGCGCCTTTCCCCGCGTCTTCCCGACCTACCAGCCTATCAGTGATAATTGATAAAGGCGACCTTGTGCTCGGTGAAAAACTCGATTCCGGTGTCGCCCGATTCCGGGATCCCGTGCCCGGAAGCCTTCACCCCGCCGAATGAGAGCTGGGGCTCGCGGTAGGCCGTCATCATGTTGACGTGCGTCAGCCCCACGTCGGTTTCTGCTAAAAACTGGAAAGCTCGCCCAATGTCCCGCGTGAAAATAGACGACGCCAGCCCAAACTCCACGCCATTGGCGATTTCTAAGGCTTCGGAGAAATCCTCTGCCACCATTAGGCACAATACCGGGCCGAAGATTTCTTCCTGAGCGATGCGCATCTGCGGCTGGACATTGGTAAAAACCGTCGGCGCGATAAAACACCCTTTGTCGAGTCCGTTGTCGGTCAGGCGCTCGCCGCCGTGCGCGATGCAGGCTCCTTCCGCTTTGCCGATCTCGATGTAGGCTTCGATGGTTTCGAGCTGGTCCGTGCCGCACACCGGCCCCATATCCACCCCATCTTCTGTCCCATTTCCCACGCGGATTTGCTTGACGCGCTCTAGCACTTTGTCGGTGAAGGCTGCGGCGACCTCGCGCTCGGCGATTGCCCGGCTCGTCGAAGTACACCACTGCCCGGCGCAGGCGTAGGCCGCCTTGACGACGGCATCCGCGGCCATGTCGAGGTCGGCGTCGGCCAAGATAACGGCGGGATTTTTGCCGCCCATTTCCAGTTGCGTGCGGATCAGCCCTTGGGCGGCGCGCTGCTGAATGCCCCGGCCCACTTGGGTCGAGCCGGTAAAGGAAATCGACTGCACCAACGGATGCGTGATCATGGTTTCACCGACCGTGCTGCCTCCGCCGCAGACGAAGTTCAGCACGCCCGCGGGCAGCCCTGCCTCGGCAAAAATATCGACGAAAGCCCGCCCGGCTCCGGGCGTCAGGCTCGCCGGCTTGAAGACGATGGTGTTGCCGCTGATCAGCGCGGGCGTACACTTGCGCCCCGGCACGTTGAACGGAAAGTTCCACGGGCTGATGATCGACGCCACCCCGAGGGGCCGCCGCACGCTGTAGGCAAACACCCCCGCTTGCGCCGAGGGTGCAGTCTGGCCGCACATGGAGATCCCCTGAGCGATCTGGAACTCCATCTCGCGCACCGCCGACCCTATTTCGGTGCGCGCTTCGTCGAGCGTCTTGCCGTTTTCTGCGGTGAGGATGGCGGCGATTTCTTCGGCCCGCCCCTTTAGCACGGCGACTGCCCGCGACAAGTACTCTGCCCGCTGGTACACGCCCATGTCGGCCCACGCTGGAAATGCCGCGTGCGCTGCTTCAATGGCCTGCTCGGCGTCGGCGCTGGTACCTTGGGGCCACTCTCCAGTTACGTGTTCTAGGTCGGCTGGATTGCGTTGGGCAAAGGTCTTTCCGTCCGAGGCTCCAACCCACTGGCCGTCGATGTAGTTTTGCGATTTCATAATGGCTCCTAAATAGTGCCTGACGTTACGCATCGTAGGGGCAACCCTCGTGGTTGCCCTCTTAGGATTCCGCTGGCTGAATGCGCGGTGTCGCTTGGGCGCACACAAGGGACGCCCCTACACCGACCGGTTCGGCGCCGATGCGTAACGTCAGATAGCGATTCACGGATGCGTTGTGGCTCAGGACCACAGCGGCACCCCAGCGGGTAGTGCGGCGGCGATGGCTTCTTCGTCTAGAGCAACGCCCAAGCCCGGGCCGTCGGGCACGGCGATGTAACCCTGCTGAATTGGGTTCTTGATGTCGAGCATGGTGCCCCACAGCGGGATGTTGCGCGAGTGGTGCTCTAAGGCGAGGAAATTGGGCAGAGTGGAACAGATATGCACCGCGGCCATGCCCGTAATTGCGCTCCGCATGTAGTGGGGGGCTACCGACATGTGGTACATCTCGGCCAGTTCGGCGATGCGGCGGATTTCAATGGCTCCGCCGCTGTGGGGAATGTCCGGTTCCAGCAGGTCGCAGGCCTGTTGTTCCATCAACTCGCGGAACATCTTGGCTCCGTAAAAGATCTCGCCGGTGCAGATCGGCGTCTCGGTCTGCTGGCAGATCTTGGCCAAGGCGGCGACATTGCCCCACTCCCAGCGGATGGGATCCTCCAACCAAAGCAGGTCGAGATGCTCCACGTCTTTGCAGATGCGCAGAGCGTCGGCGAGGTTGAAGGAACCGTGCAAGTCGATGGATAAGTCGATGTAGGGGCCTATTGCTTGGCGCAGGCTTTCGATGGTGGTGACGATGTGATGGTGCTGCCGACGGCTGATGGAGCGGTCGTACGCGTCGAGCTTCCAAGGGTTGGGCACGTCGAGATCGAACTTGATCGCGGTGTATCCTTCGGCCACCACTTCTTTGGCCATGGACACGTAGGCGCTGGTTTCGTACACCGGATCCAATTGCCCACTGGCCCGCGTCTCCTGCCAGCGCCGTGCGTAGTCCTCCCGCGTCCAGTGCGCGCCCGAGTGGCAGTCGCAGTACACGCGGATGCGGTCGCGCAGTTTGCCACCCAGCAGTTCGTGCATGGGCGCGTTTAGCTGCTTGCCCCGGATGTCCCACAGGGCGATTTCCACGCCGGCCCCGCGGCCCTGCATCTGCCACAGGTGGTCGTAGTGCAGTTGATTGATGTTGGTCGGGTCGCGGCCGATGAGCATTTGTTTGAGCTGCTCGGTGGCCCCCCCAGTCCACTCGCCGAGGCCGACAATGCCTTCGTCGGTGAAAATTTTCAGCAAGGACCAGTGGCGATGTTCCGCGCCGAGGGAGGGTGTAGCTTTAATGTCGGTGATTTTCATGTTCTCTCTTTCGCAGGCAAGTATGGAAAGCACGACCTCGGATGATGCAGAAGTCGCGCTCTTACAAAGATGGTAGAGGGCTTGCGGCCTTCCGCAATCCGCCCCTTACCGATCAAATGCGTAATCCGTTGATTTAAGGAAAATTAAGGACGCCAACGATTGACTCTTTAAAGAATACCATATTCTCTTTTCGCTACCAAGGTGAAAGTGCCTGGTAAGCTGGTGAATTCTCCGTGGGGATTTTCGACGAGAATTTCTACAATCAAATTCTGAGCACAAACGGCGGACACAATTTCTCCAATTTGCCAATATCTATAACGACACAGAGGAAATGTATCGACTTCTTCTTGGGTAAAAGCCAGCGAACGTGGTGGAGGTTTTTCGATAACCTCTTCAGAAAAATAGTCGCCTTCCAGAATTAACCTATCTCCGTCTTGTTTGGGAGCGCATTTTTTGTTAATAGGATGATATTCATGCAGGACCAACTTACCTCTTGGCTTGAGGATATCGTAAATCAGTCTTGCAAGGGGATTCAGATCCACAAAGTAATGGAGGATACCAAACTCCATTAAAACGAAATCAAAACGCCCCATAAAAGGGTCGGCCGACCATTCCAATACATCTGAGACGATATAGTCAAGGGAGACACCGGCAGCCCGTGCGCATTCGAGGGCATAGCGCTGATTTTCTTCCGCAATATCAACAACCGTCACTCGAGCACCAAGCAGAGATAGGGCGACTGCTTTTTTGCCCGAGGATCCAAGGAGATTAGCAACCTTCTTCCCCTTTACATCCCCTAAGAATTTCAGATAGTCTCGAAGGGTATATGCGGGACTTTTCCGCAGTTTTTTGGCGGCCTCTTCTGGCGTACCGTCCAAGCGAAGCGTCGCTTCATAGGCTTTATGCGACCACGCCCTTTGGTTGGCTCTGCTATGTTCTCGCTGGGACATGGGATATCTCCTACTGCGATTGCGTCACCAACCACAGATGAGCCCGTTTCAAGAGGTGGTCTTTGCGGCGCGCTGTCTCAGACAGCCGACCACCGCATACGCAGTGGCACAGAGGCGCTGACCCTCGCTGTGTGGAGCCGCCAGGCCGTATCGCCGTTGTTTCGCGAAAATAGCTATTTTAGTATTTGATAAATCTAGCAGGTGTCAAGCCTCAGAACTATAGTAAGTCTTCACGCGAGGTGTCTCATTCGCTTTGACCCGTTCTGCGTCTCACCGTACATTGGTCCGTGGCCCCGTAGAGCAGGCCGAAAAGCAGCCTGATTTACAGTGAAACAGGTCACGACACTGGCGGCTCACCTCGAAGAATGCCGGTCGGCACCGAGGTACCGCAAAAGTCTTGGTCTCTGGGTAACATAGGACGACGACATGTCACCAAAGAAACCGGCCATCGCCCCGGAATTGGTCAACCAATTCGTGAATGACGCCCACGGCGACCTCGATAGCGTCACAAAGCTGCTCAAAGAGGAACCGGCGCTCGTCAATTCCTGCTGGGACTGGGGAGGTGGCGACTGGGAGACGGGACTCGGAGCGGCGGCGCACATGGGTCGCAGGGATATCGCTGAGTTCCTGCTCGGCAGGGGCGCTCGTATCGACCTGTTCGCCGCCGCTATGCTGGGCAAGCTTGAGATCGTCCAGGCCTTGGTGAATGACAATCCGGCGGTCATATATGAAAAGGGGCCGCACGGGATTGCCTTGATGACGCACGCAAAAAAGGGCGGCAAAGAGGCGGCAGATGTGGTCAAGTTTCTGCAGTCAGTTGGCAGGACGGCCAAGAGGAAGTCCAAGGCAAAAGCGCAGTAAGATCGGCGATTGTATTCGCAATGACCGTCTATAGCACCTTCATTCGTCCACGATCTCCAGTATAGAGCCGTCGGGCTGAATCCGCCGCCGTTCCGCCTTGACCCCCTCAAACCATGTCTCCAATGCCCCTAACATCCGGCCTGCGCGCTCCGGATCGGACGACGCCATGTTGTTCTGTTCAAGCGGGTCGTCGTCGATATTATACAACTCCAGCTCGGCCGGTGGCGGGACCATCAACTCGGGATCCGGCTCGCTCATCAGCTCCGTCACCTCGTCGGGGTGGTATTTGTATTGGATATCCACTTCCACGTAGCGCTCCATCACGCGCTTATCCGCATCGGTCTTGGGCTTTTGCGCCAACTGGGGACGGACCAGCTTCCACGGCCCCTCGCGCATTGCCGCGTTGATCCAGCCGACGGGCTGAAATTGGTTGAGCTGCCAAAATCGCGCCGGAGCGTCATCGCCGGCACCGCGCAACACCGCCGCGGCGTCGCGCCCGTCTAGGGGCCGCCCGCCGGGCCGCTCGATACCGCACAATCCGGCCAAGGTCGGCAACCAGTCCATACTGTGCACCAACTCGTCGACCTGCCGCCCACCCTCCAGCCCGCCGCGCCAACGCACGATCATCGGCACCCGGATGCCGCCCTCGTAAACCGACCCTTTCTGCCCGTTAAAGCCGCAATTGTAGCGCCGCAAATCCGTGCTCATCCCCTCGGGCACTTGGTCGGGTCGCGTTCTAAACGCCGGTCCGTTGTCGCTGGTGAACATCAGGATCGTATCGTCCGCCAGTCCCAAGTCTGCCAATGTTTCCGCGATCCGCCCGACGCCCCGATCCATGATCTCGTTCATCGCGTAGGTAATCGCTACGCCCGGGCTCATCCCCGCGTCGAGATAGGGCTGTACCGCCTCGTCGGGGGCCTGCAACGGCGTATGCGGCGCATTGTACATCATGCAGAGCAGAAAGGGGTCCTGCCGGTGCCGCGTAATAAAATCCACCGCCTCGTCGGTGAACATATCGGTCAAATAGCGACCGTCCGTGGTCTCGCGCCGCCCGTTGCGCTCGACCCACCAGTCAAAATAATCCATCCACCCGCCGCGAAAGCCCAAAAACTCATCGAAGCCGCGCGCGTTGGGATGATAGCGATCGTCAAGCGCGCCATTGTGCCACTTGCCGATCAGCCCCGTCGCATACCCCGCGTGTTTGTACGCATCGCCGAGGGTCACCTCGTCAAGCGCGAGGCGGTCCATCCCGCGCACCTCCATCGGCGTCAACGCGCCGGTGCGGTGCGGGTAACGACCCGTAAGAAGCGCCGCCCGCGACGGCGAGCAGGCCGGCGACCCGGCGTAGTGTTGGGTCAGACAGACCCCCTCGCCAACCAGCGCGTCGAGATGGGGCGTTTTGGCCGGGCCGTCGTTAAAAACGCCGAAATCGCCATAGCCCATGTCGTCGGCGACGATAAGAATCACATTGGGTCGTTTTGGCATTACGATTATCCTTAGTCGTAGAGAAAGCTCCAGACTTTGGAGACGATGGGGGCGGTGTTCATGTGGGGGCATTCTTTCGTTTAATTTGTTCAGCGAGCGCCTCGCCTTGAGCGGTTCGGCGGTAGCGCTGGTGGCGACTTTGCGGTTTGTCCGGGAGGGTCATTTCGATCAGACCGGCCTTGAGGGCAGGGCCAAGGTATGCTTCCACGAAGTGAGGCCGATTACTTATGCCTAGGATGTCCTGTAGCTGAGGCCGGTTCATTTCCCCCGTGAGGATCGGGATCAGGCGTTCAACATGTTCTGTGACATGTATGGTCTCATGTATGGTCTCATGTTCGGTATCTTGTGGGGTGTCCTGACTTTTCTTCTTATTTTTCAATGACTTATCTTGTCCGGTCTCATGTTCGGTCGCCGCAAGGGAAGCCCGTTCATGCACTGGCAATCGCACCAGAAACCAAGTCCGATCCTCATCGCTTTCGAAGATGGGTTCGGGTGAGCCGTTCTGCCGCATGGCCCGGAAAATCTTCGGCACCCCGGTTGAGCGCGCCTCGGCGAGGTCGAGTTCTTTCAGAAACTCACCAATACGCCGGTTCCGGTAGCGCCTGCTCACGGCCTGCCCCTTCTTGAAGTCATCCATACGGATGGAGCGGTCCGCACCGGGATAACTCAAGACCAGCAACTCTTCGCGGGTGATCCGAACTTCAACCGGCTCCCGCTCCTCGTATGAGCGATGGTAGATGGCGTTCACCAGCGCCTCTTCGATGGCACCAATCGGAAAATTCCAGAATCGCTCGGCCTCCGGCTTGTGGGGATACTTGACGACGATTTCCTTCAGGTAGTTCCGCTCAATGTAACTGATCGCCTCGCTGAGAATGATGGACAACGGCCCGCGGAACTCCTTCTCCTCAAACTGATCGCCGCCCGGCCCATCGGGAAACCACACGACATCGATCTGGGTGGCCGGAAAAAACCTGTCTGGCCGCTCATTGAAGAACAGTAGGCCGACGTTCTTCGGAAACATCGCCTCGGGTGGGCCGCCAACGACATTCAGGCGCTTGCCCAAGTCCTCAACAGATAGGCCCTCTGCTTCCGATGCCAGTTCACTGCCGATTTCCCCTAAAAACTCGCGGATCAGCCGATGGGATAGGTCATCAAGTGAAGCAGTCTGGCGATAGCGGTCGTCAAAAGGTACTGTGGCCGCCAGACTGAGCAGCTCACGCTCGTCCTGACCCTTGGCGCGAACTGTGCTGCTGTGTCTGCGAATGAAGTAAGCCCAATCGTTGCGCTCCGCACTCAGATTCACTTTGGCTTTGTAGGGACGGGTTTCGCCGCCGGGCACCCAGAGGACGAGGATGGTCTGGCCATCGACGTTATAGGTAGCGGTGAGGGGATGGTAATGCGGCTGTATGGCGGCATGACCCAGATTGAGTAGTTCCTGCTGTATCGCATCGATGGCATCGAGCCTGATGCCCTTGGGCGGCAAAATTGGGCGGCCATTTTGTTCCTCGACGCCTAAGACCACGTAACCGCCGCCTAGATTGTGGAAGTCGTTGGCGAAGGCGCAGATGGTGTGCAGCACGCTCTGCGGATTCCAACCCGCTTTGTACTCGATGCGTTCGCCTTCGATGGGACGCTGGCGCAGCAGGTGGTCGATGTTAATGGGAAGTTTGCCGGTCATGCTGTTGCTGTCGTGCGTCTGCGTTTTGCACTAATTCAGTTTAGTCAATTTTATAATAGCCCTGTTCTATCGCATCGACAATCAGAGAGTACTTGAGGCCGGAGCGATTCGCGGTCAAATAAGTGGAAGAAGTGCGCCGCGACCTGCGGGAAGACGCCGAAACCGAGGATGAAACGCTCCCGTCGGAGGGCGTTGAGTCGGTGATCTTTATGTACTCGCTTTCTCTGGTAAACCTATGGCGGACCGTCCCGCAATATCTTGAACAGTGATTGACGAGCTAGATCGAATCCCGCATTAAACGCTTTTTGCTTTTCTTTTAGCAAGCGCCGTTTCTTTTGGTCTTTCGGCCCATGAATTATTGCTGAGCGCACGTCGTACGCATGCTTCACAGCCTCCTTCATCTGAGATTGCGCTTCATCGTCGCCTCCCAGAAAGTCAGCTACGCTCTTTTGGAGTTGGTCGCTGATTCCCCTCCTATCCTTTGGTGGGAACATCCTCTCTAGGCTAATCATCAAATCCAGAACCTTGTCTTCCGCTGCGTATTGCCCGTCGCGTGCAAGAGCTTCAGCAAGCCGACCGATGACCGGTGCTACTGTCCTGTAACGCTCGCCCTTTCGGTTCTCGAAAGCCGTTCTCGCTTCGGAGAACGCTTCCATCAGCAGCTTTGGTGCCCCTAGGAAAGGGTCGAACAACTGCGCCGAACGGCCCCGGTAGAAGCCTCCGTGATTATGGGCCTGACCCAGAAGCCGGCATGCACTTCGGTTGAGGCAGTGGTGAACCGCCACAAGACATACGACAGGCTCCCCGTGCGACACCGCAAGCAAATCTAGGAATTCTTGCGCTTCCCGGAAAAATGGTCCCGGCCGGTCCAGGTCAGGGGCTCCTTCGCCACCCGTCCGCCGGAATTGGGGCTTCCAGCGGAATGGTTTCATCACGGCCCCGACCGACTGCCAAGCGTCGTATTTGATGACATTATCCAGCACGCTCCTGTCCACGAACGTCCGCGCCTGCTCGAACGGGGCGATCGTCATGCCATCCCCGATATCAAATTTTTCTCTCAAGCTCAGACCGTGAAACAGCACCACGTCGTATCCGACGTCCAGATCGCCCGGCACAGCGACCGTCTTGTCTTTCCTAGCTACATCGAGAAACGCATTCAACTCGGTCGCCGCCGCCCGGCAACCGTCGCCGGGTAGCTCATGGGCACGCGCCATCAGTCCCCCGATCAGATCCGTCAAGGAGGTCAAGTTGCCGCTGCCGAGGATCTGTATCCAGAAATCGTCTTTGCCGATGATCCGACTCACAACCCGTGCCAGCGTGGGATGCGACCGCAGAATGTGCCGCACGGGGTCCAGCACCGCGCACAAAGCCATGTAATACTTATCCTCGCCAAAGGCATGGCTGTGGCGCGCCATGGCGTAGAGGTCGCGCAGATCATCTAGGGGGAAGGCCGGCAGATTGCCGTCTCGCCTCCCTGACTCGAAATGCACACGAGGATTATGCTCTTGATACTCACGCAGGTAGGGCTCCTGCGCTTTGGCCAGACCGGGGAGCGCCCGGGAAAGGCGGTCAATCCACTCGTCGGTCGAGAATTCTCCAGCCGTCATGCGTGCGTATGAATAACGTCGTCGAGAGTCGTCGCAATGTTTAATCTGCCGCTTACTGCGTCTCCAAACCGGCTAAGACTTCACGGAAGCTGTTGAGACCTGCCTCTAGGTTCTCGATGATCTCTTCGGCGAGGTCGTCGGGTTCGGGCAGATTGTCTAGGTCCGTCAGGCTTTCGTCCTTGAGCCAGAAGATGTCGAGACTGGTCTTGTCGCGGGCGCTGATTTCTTCGTAGCTGTAGCTGCGCCAACGGCCTTCCGGTGCGTCGTTTTCGTCCCAACTCGCCTTGCGCTGGTGTCGGTTCTGCGGGTTATAGCATTTGATGAAGTCCGACAGATCCTCGAAGCGCATCGGCTTCTTCTTCAGCGTATGGTGAATATTGGTGCGGTAGTCGTAGTACCAGACCTGCTTGGTCCAAGGGTTCGGGCTGGCTTCGTGGTTGTCGAAGAAGATTACATTGGCCTTGACGCCTTGCGCGTAGAACACGCCGGTCGGCAAGCGCAGGATGGTGTGCAGGTCGGTGTTGTCCAGCAGCTTCTTGCGGATCGTCTCACCGGCACCGCCTTCAAACAGCACGTTGTCGGGAACGACGACGGCGGCGCGGCCAGTGGTTTTGAGCATTGTGCGGATGTGCTGCACGAAATTGAGTTGTTTGTTCGAGGTCGTGGCCCAGAAATCTTGGCGGTTGTAGGTGAGGTCGTCTTTCTCCTGTTCGCCCTCCTCGTTTGTGAAGCTCATGGAGCTTTTCTTGCCGAAGGGCGGATTTGCGAGGACATAATCAAAGCGCTCTCCGCTATCGGCCACCAGCGAGTCATTGGGCGATATGGGTACGCCGCCGTCGATCTCGCCGATGTTGTGTAGGAACATGTTCATCAAGCACAGACGGCGCGTATTGGCGACGATTTCGTTGCCGTGAAACGCCTCGTGTTTTAGGAACGCCTTCTGATTCTTGTCGAGGTTGAAGTTGGACGGGTTGGTGATGAAGTCGTAGGCGGCGAGAAAGAAACCGCCCGTGCCGCAGGCTGGATCGGCAATGAGCTTGCCCGGTTCGGGGCGGACGCATTCGACCATAGCGCGGATGAGGGCGCGCGGCGTGAAATACTGGCCTGCGCCTGATTTGGTATCTTCGGCGTTCTTCTCTAGGAGTCCTTCGTAAATATCTCCTTTTACGTCGGCACCCATGGTCACCCATTCGGTGTCGTCTACCATGTCGATGAGGCGAAACAGTTTCGCCGGGTCTTGGATTTTGTTTTGGGCCTTGGTAAAGATCTGGCCTAGCATGTCCGTCTTGGTACCAAGTGCGCGAAGCAAGGCTACGTAGTGGTTTTCGAGGTCTGCACCGTTCTTCGATTTCAGGCTCTGCCAGTTGAGTTCGGCTGGGATACCGACATCACGATTGTACGGTGGTTTGGCGTACTCGTCGGCCATCTTGAGGAAGATCAGATAGGTGAGCTGTTCTAAGTAGTCGCCATAGCTCACCCCGTCATCGCGTAGGGTGGTGCAGAAGCTCCAGACTTTGGAGACGATGGGAGCGGTGTTCATGTGGGGGCATTCTTTCGTTTGATTTTCATCTCTCGCAACAGGTGGTCGATGTTGATGGGAAGTTTGCCGGTCATGCTGTTGCTGTTGTGCGTCTGCGTTTTGCCCGCGTGTTGTTTTGAGATCGTGCAGCTTTTTCGGCTTTGATGCGCTCAAGAAGGCTGGATGCAGGCTCGTCATCTAGGTCTTGCGGGACGAGTTGGCCGGAGAAGGCTTTCTTCAGGATGGATTGGCGCAGCATCTCCGCCTGCTTCAAGGCCGAGTCGATCTCCCGCTCTTGCCACTCAATCGCCGCAAATCGCTCCTCCAGCAGGTGGACAATTTCTTGCTGTTCGGCTAGAGAGCAAAGAGGGAGCGCGATCTGAGCAAACTTGAATGCACTTAAGTGGTTGATTCCCACCCCGCCTGCAACTTGAGCAAATTTTCCGCTGACATAGAAGAAGCGATACAACCAAAGCAGATAAGCCGCATAGTCACGACAATATGGTTGATGTCTGATAACGGTGTTTTGAAAGCAGCAGTTCGGGATCTGATTGTCCCAAATCGCGGGCTTTCCGACTTGCGCTGCGCTGCCGGATGCTTCAGACAGCACCAAATCACCCTTTTCCAAACGGTATGCGCTTAGTTCGTGAGGAAGGAAGTCCATGTCGAGAACATCGTCCAAGTCCAAACCCTGTTCCGTAATATTCGCAGCTCGGATGTATTTCGTGGGGTAATCCTTAGACCTATTTTTGGGAGAACGTTGTCGACCAAGTTGGACGATTCCTACAGACTCGGCGGTCAACTGTATCCAACCACTTGGCAGTGATTCTAGGTGGGCAATCTCCTCTTCTGCTATCGTTGAAACTGACTTGGGCATTCTTGACCGCGCCGGCCTCTTACCTGACTTGCCACCTTCCTCCCATTTCTTGACGGCGGCCTTCCACTCCTGGAGTTGCTGTTCGTAACGCACTTCCCGCTCCTGTTTGATGCGAGCGAGTAATTGTTCGGGCGTCTCAAGCTTGTCTTTGTTCGCTTCGCGCCACTGGGCCGTGAGCTTGCCTTCGAAGGCGTGCTTGAGCACGGCTTGGCGATAGACATTGAGCTTCGCCCGCGCCGCCTTCAGGCTCTCGATGCCCTTGTCCAGTTCGGAAAATAGTTCCTCGATCTTGGCGACGATGCGGCGTTGTTCACGCAATGGCGGAAGCCATAGAAGCTGGTCGCGTACTTGTTCATCTTTAACCGCTGGATAGCTTACGCCGTATTGTATCCCTGCGAGGGCATTCACAAAATCTCTGGAGATAACCTTGTAAAATAGAAAAGCTGGGCAGATGCCTTCCGCTGGCCTCAATACCGAGAATCCCGTAGATGCAATCTGCTGGTCGTAATCCTTTGGCACAGAGGCGATGTTTCTCAAGTAGGGTCTTACTGTGGCGAAAAGGACATCACCTGATCGCACGATTTGCCGCGCTCGCGAGGGTGCATCCTTTAGTTGATACTGTGTGACTTTCCCGATCACTTGCCGATTGTTGTCAATGCTAGCGATGTCGATATAGTCGATCTCTCGGTCCGGGTCCTCCTTGGGATCGATCTTTGAGACAGGAAGAGTCATCTGCCCGATGGAACATTCGACCCAGCCTCTTGGCAATCCGCTTTTGGCGTTTTGGTCCGATTTCACGCAGCCATCGCCTCATTCAATTCGTCAATCACGCTATCCATCCATCCCTTTTCCTTTTTCCTTCTACTTTCATGAAATATCGACACCGACTACGCGCTACGGCTCAGCCGTGTGCGGCAATTGCAACGCGGCGGCATCAAACGTATAAACGGTGTCCACCCCATTGCCGAGAGTTGCCGTCTTCAGCGCCTTATATACGATCAGAGCATCGGCGAAGTCTGCACCTGTCTCACGATATGCCTGTAAGGCACTCCAGACCACTTCATCGTCCTCAAAGCGAACTTTGGGTTCTTGCAACAGTTTATCGACGACGGCTACCAAGTCGGACTTGGCCGCGTCATATCGGCGTCCTATCAACGTCCACAACGCCTCCGCCAACACAACGTCCGTAATGAGAATATGCTCCGCACGTTCAAAAATACGGCGCGCTCTTTCCGCTTGCGCCTCGTCGTCTCGCAGGAGATAGCGAAGCAGAACATTGGTGTCGATCGCAATCAAGGCGTATATCCCCGCTTCTGGTCAATCGCGCCTTGACGCGACTGCTCATCGGAGACCGTCTCGTTCGCTCGAAGATGAGCGAGACATCCCCAGGCGCTGCCAGGCTGCTGGCGGACTATGGTGATGCGACCATTGGCAACGAAACTTCGGCATTCGTCACCAGGCTCAATACCGGCTAATCGGCACTGATTGGCCGGTAACGTGAATTGGCGCTTGGCGCTGACTTTGGGCACTATTGACTCCCCATACATTTTGCAGATTGACCAAGGAAAGGTATTTGTTTCTTTACTTAATTTCAATATGTAAAGAAAAATCTCGTCAGGGATGACTCACGCCGCCAACGCCTCGTTCAATTCGTCAATCACGCTATCCATTCGGTCGCCGAAGAGCTTGTACATCTGCCCCATGCCGCCCTTGCCATCGAATGGAGCCATGTCTAGATCGTCGCGGCCCAGATGAAAGGAGTCGATGATGTGGTCGCGGATCATGCGCAGCCAGTCCATCTGCTCCTCGTTGAACTTCTCTCCGCTGCCGCTGTGGTGCGTCATAATCCAATCCTGAAAATTGCGGCGCACGGTTTCCGAATAGGGAGACAGCGTCGCGTCGATACCGCAGACGCGGCGGATCAACGCCACGAGCGCGGTCAGTTCTTTGGCCGGTTGGCTGCCCTTGTATTCATCCAGCAAGGAGTATGCCTGCCAGACCCGCAAAGGGGCTAGTCGAGGCTGATCGCTCTTGAGCTTGTCGAAAACCTCGCGGATCATCTCGAATGTTAGTTCTCTGCGCCTGTGCGGTTGGGTGTAGAAGATGGTCAGGGCGTCGATCTTATCTCGATTCGCTTCCAAATAGTGGCGGAACTCCTGTGCTATGGCTTCGGCGTTCTCGTGCGCATCGCCTTCCCATTCGGCGCGCTCCACAGTGTCTAGGCTGTCATGGTCGATAGTCTGTTCCTTGTCGCGACGAATCGAATCGATCAGCTCGATCAACTCGCCGTTGAACACGCCGGCCGCGTCGCGGACTAGCTGCTCTTGCGCCGTTTCGCATGCGGCCGGTGACGGCTCGGCCTCGTCGGGCACGCGCTCGGTCTCGCGGGCCTTAGCTTCGATTTGGTCTGGGTCGATGGCCTTCAGCAGATTGCCGACGATGTTGGTGAGTTCGATGCCGCCAGCCTTTTCGCGGATACGTTCCTGCTCAGCGTAGTCGAGTTGCCGGTTGAGTCGGGCGAGGCGTCCAGCGAGAGAACTCACCGTGTCTTCATCGTGGGCACCCATCATCACGCCCATGGCGAGGTCCTTGAGTGGTACGGAGGGTTCGGTGATGAGCGGCTGGCTGGCAGTCTTGAGTGATTTTGTGACGCCGCCGGCGTCCACGATCACATAGTGGGTCTTCCCGCTGACCGCGGAGGGCGAGACTTTCTTGAGATCGTCGTGGTCGAGTGTGCGCGTCCCACGACCCTTCATCTGCTCGAAATAGTTGCGACTCCTCACGTCGCGCATGAAGAGCAGGCATTCGAGCGGCCTGACGTCAGTACCCGTGGCGATCATATCCACGGTCACGGCGATACGCGGGTAGTAGTCGTTGCGGAACTGGGCGAGGATAGATTTCGGGTCTTCTGCGGTTTTGTAGGTGACCTTCTTGCAGAACTCGTTGCCTTCGGCGAATTCCTCGCGCACGGTCTGGATGATGTCGTCGGCGTGGCTGTCGGTCTTGGCAAATATCAGCGTCTTCGGGACTTCGGTGCGGCCCGGAAATATCTCAAGCCGTTTGTCGCGGAAGGTGCGGACGACCGTGCGAATTTGGTCGGAATTGACGACGGCACGGTCGAGCTCCTGGGCACCATAGGTGAAGTCTTCGTCTTGGATCTCCCAGCGCTTTCGGCGGGTCAAGCGCTCGCGCTTTTCGACCTGCTGGCCAGTTTCGAGCCAGCCGCCGTGCTTCGTCCGTTTCGTATCAATGACGTAGATCTCGTTGCCGACATTGACGCCGTCGGCAACGGCTTGCTCATGGGTGTACTCGCTGACGATGTTCTTCTTGAAAAATCCGTAGGTGCGGTTGTCCGGCGTCGCGGTCAGGCCGATGAGATAGGCGTCGAAGTATTCGAGGACTTGACGCCAGAGGTTGTAGATTGAGCGGTGGCATTCGTCGATGACGATGAAGTCGAAAAACTCGGGTGTGATCTTTTCGTTATAGACAACCGGCATCGGTTCTTTGCGCTTAACCATTTCCGCCGGATTAATCTCTTCGGCGGCTTCGTCCAACTCCTCTCCCTTTAGGAGCGAATACATGCGCTGGATGGTGCTGATGCAGACTTGGCTGTCCTTGGCGACGTAAGACGATTTGAGCCGCTGGACGTTGTAGAGTTCGGTGAATTTCCGGTTGTCGTCACTGGGCACGTAGGCCATACATTCCTGCTCGGCCTGTTCGCCCAGATGCTTGGTATCTACGAGAAAGAGGATGCGCTTGGCGTCAGCGTGTTTGAGCAGCCGGTAGATCGAAGTGATGGCGGCGTAGGTCTTGCCCGAGCCAGTGGCCATCTGAATGAGGGCGCGTGGGCGGTCATCTTTGAAGGATACTTCGAGCTTCTCGATGGCGTTGATCTGACAGGCTCTGAGTCCCGTGGGGTCCAGATTCGGAAGCCCCTGAAGCCGAGCCCGAAGCGAAGCAGATTGAGAGTGCCAGTCCTGTATTGTCTCTGGCCGAGGGAAGTTGAACACCTCCCGGGATCGGGGTTTCGGATCGCGGCTGTCGGTGAAGCGCGTGAGCACGCCGGTCGTTTCATAGACGAATGGCAGGGGTTCTTTATTGTTCACCCACTTGAGGTTGGCTGCGGCGTAGCTGCCGGACTGTTCCTCGACCGTCGTGATCTTCTGGCCCCAGTCCTCCGGCTTGGCCTCGACGACACCGACGGGTTTCTTGTCGACGAAGAGGATATAGTCAGCGGGGCCGACAGACGTCCGATACTCACGAGCGGCGATCCCGAGGCCAGCGCTGAAGTCGATTTTCTTGTTGTCCTGAACTATCCAACCCGCATTGGATAGCTGCTGGTCGATTTTGTCTCGCGCCGCCTGTTCTGGCGTCTGATTGTCACTCGGCATTCAACTCATCCGCCCTTCGCCTGTGGCCCGGAGCGCATGAGAAGATCATCAGTAAGGAACTCATAGTGCACTTGGGAGGCAGGTGTACTCGTGTATAGTATAGATTAAGGCGTATATAAGGCAGCTTTTTAGCCCCCTGTCAAGGCAGGGAAGTAAAGCGTTAAAAGACAAACGTCTCTCCGGAGAATCACCCCGGAGAGACGTTTGTCTTTGGAAAAATGGTGGAGGCGGCGGGAATCGAACCCGCGTCCGAGACCGGTTCTACCTAAATATGCTACGTGCGTAGTCGGCCTTAGTTATCTCGCCTGTTGCGCTGCCGGCCAACGGGCCACGCAACAAGCCAGCCCGAAAAATCTCGTCCCATTCCCTCGGGCGAAGGTTTGGGACCAGCCTGCTAAGAGATGTCATTGGGGCCTGCCGCGCAGGCTCAACAGACCCCAATGGGCTGCGCTAAATTTAGGCAGCCAGAGCGTACGTGTTAGTTTCGTCGCTTAATTGTTTCCCGAGGATTTACGAGGTGTCGGGACCTCGGCACGCAATTTGGGCTTCTCCGACCCCGTCGAAGCCAAGTCGCCCCCTTAGAGCATAATAACCGAAAATCGCGCACAATGTCAACGCTCAGTTCACCACGTTGATCGGCGCACCGTCCATAAAGGCCCGCACGTTCTCCGCCGTCATTTGCATCAGTCGCTCGCGCGCCTCTAGCGTGGCCCAAGCCATGTGCGGTGTGATGAGTAGATTCGGTGCCTGCAAGAGCGGGTTGTCGCTGGTGATCGGCTCGACAGAAGCCACGTCCGTTGCCGCCGCCCGGGGCTTGCCGCCGCGCAGAGCCTGCAAGAGGGCTTGTTCATCGACGAGTGCTCCGCGCGACGTGTTGATGAACAGGGCTCCCTCTTTCATGGTCGCCAACAACTCGGCGTTGACAAAGCCGGTGTTGTCCGGCGTCTGCGGGCAGTGCAAGCTGACCACGTCGGCTTCGGCGAAAATCTCCGCCGTGCTCTTGAGGGCAAACGGCGCGTATCCCGGCGGGTCCTTGGGCGACGGCGCATACGCCCAGACTTCCATGCCAAAAGCGTGGGCCAGCTCGCCGACGCGCTGGCCGATGCGCCCAAAGCCCACGAGGCCGATAATTTTCCCGGCCAGTTCCGTCAGCGGCGTCTCCCAGAAACACCAATAGCCCGATTCGGCCCAGCCGCCGCGATGGACCGCCGCGTCGTGGCGACCGACGTGGTGGCACAGCTCCAGCAGCAGGGCCATGGTGTACTGGGCGACCGAATCGGTGCCGTACACTGGAATGTTTGACACCGGGATGGCGCGGGCGCGTGCAGCTTCTACATCGACGACGTTGTACCCAGTGGCCGTAACCGATACGAAGCGCAGGTTGGGCAGTTGGGCAAATGTCTCGGCTGTCAGCGGCACCTTGTTGGTCAAAATCACGTCGGCGTCCGCAGCTCGTTCCAGGATCAGGTCGTCAGGTGTTTTGTCGTACACCGCAAATTCGCCTAGCTCCGAGACTGGATCCCAGGGGTTGTCGCCGGGGTTTAGGGTGTGTCCGTCTAGTACTGTGATTTTCATGGGATTCCTTTTGTTGTTGTAGGGGCGACCGGCTGGTCGCCCCTACGTGTTTGTCGCTCCTATTTCTGTAGTTGACCCACGTCCCGCACGGCTCCGTGCGCCGCGCTCGTCGTCAGTGCGGCATACGCCTGTAGCGATTGGGGGATGTGGCGTTGGCGGTTGCGGGGGCGGTAGGCGTTTATTTTTTGGCGTCGTGAGGAGAGTTCGGCATCTGCGATTAGCACGTCGATTTTGCGCTTGGGAATGTCGATGCGAATCCGGTCGCCGGTTTCCAACAGGGCCAGTGCTCCGCCCTCGGCTGCCTCCGGCGAGACGTGGCCGATCGACAGCCCGGAGGTACCGCCGGAAAAGCGGCCGTCGGTCAGCAGCGCGCAGGTCTTGCCCAGCCCCATGGACTTGATGTACGACGTTGGATAGAGCATTTCCTGCATCCCCGGCCCGCCCTTGGGGCCCTCGTAGCGGATCACGACCACGTCGCCGTCGCAGACCTTGCCGCCGAGGATGCCCTCGCATGCTTCGTCCTGCGACTCGAAGATCCGGGCCGTGCCCTCAAACACCCAGATCGACTCATCGACACCGGCTGTCTTCACGATGCAGCCTTCCTCGGCGATGTTGCCGAACAGCACGGCCAGCCCGCCGTCCTGCGAATAGGCGTGCGCGACCGAGCGGATGCAGCCTGTTTGAGCGTCCGCGTCCGACTCGGCATAAAAGTTGTTCTGGGAGAAGGCAGTTTTGGTCCGCACGTTGCCCGGGGCCGCCAACGCCCGCTGCGTGGCCATTGGGTCCACCGGACCTGTCTCGCGGATGTCGTTGGCGGCGATCAACTCGCCGAGCGACGGCCCGGCAACGGTCTGCGGCTCGGGGTGGATTTTGCCGCCGCGCAACAGCTCTCCTAAGATGCTCATAATGCCGCCAGCGCGCGCGACGTCCTCCATGTGAAACTCCTGCGTGGCCGGTGCCACTTTGCAGATACAGGGAACTTGCCGCGAGAGCCGGTCGATGTCGGCCATGGTGAAATTGACTTCGGCCTCGCGGGCCATGGCCAACAGGTGCAGGACCGTGTTAGTGGAGCCGCCCATGGCAATGTCTAAGGTCATGGCGTTTTCAAAGGCCGCGAAGGTCGCAATGCTGCGCGGCAGCACCGACGTGTCGCCCGCTAGGTAAAATGCCTTGGCCATTTCGACGATCCGCTTGCCGGCCGCGGCAAAAAGCTCCCAGCGCAGGGCGTGCGTGGCGAGGATGGTGCCGTTGCCCGGCAGGGCTAGGCCGATGGCTTCGTTGAGGCAGTTCATGGAGTTGGCGGTGAACATGCCCGAGCACGAGCCGCAGGTCGGGCAGGCTTGTTCCTCCATTTTGGCCACGTCCTCGTCGCTCAAGTCGGGGTCGGCCGCGGCGACCATGGAATCGACCAAGTCGAGTTTGGCGCGGCCCGTTGACAGCTCGGTTTTGCCCGCCTCCATTGGCCCGCCCGAGACGAAGATCGCCGGGATGTTGAGCCTGAGCGCAGCCAGCAACATGCCCGGAGTGATCTTGTCGCAATTGGAAATGCAGACGAGGGCATCGGCCTTGTGGGCCTGCACCATGTACTCGACGCTGTCGGCGATTAGCTCGCGGCTCGGCAGGGAGTAGAGCATGCCGTCGTGGCCCATGGCAATGCCGTCATCTACGGCAATGGTGTTGAACTCGACGCCGTAGCCGCCGTGCTGATCAATCACTTCCTTGACCTTCTGGCCAATGGGGTGCAGATGCACGTGCCCGGGCACGAACTGGGTAAAGGAGTTGGCGATGGCGACGATGGGCTTTTGGAAGTCCTCGGTCTTCATGCCGGTGGCGCGCCACAGGGCACGCGCGCCAGCCATGCGCCGCCCCTGCGTGGTGGTACTGCTGCGAAATGATTGCATAATAGCTCTTTCAGAAAGCTGCTGTCTGGCAGCGGGTTTTAGGTAGCAAAGTCAATTTCTAGCGCATCCCCCAAAGGCACGTAGCCGATTTTCGCATAGATGCTGTTGGAGGTTGGGTTGGATTGATCGGCAAATAGGCTGCAAAACGAATAGCGTTCGGAGAGCAGTTTTTTGGTCAACGACGCGACGCACGAAGTGGCGTATCCCTTGTTGCGTTGTTCGGGCGGCGTGTACACCGCGGTGACGGATATGCCGTTTCGCATCGGGCGCGTCGTTTTGGCCATAGAGACCGGCCCATTGCAATCCCATACGTGCAGTTGCTTGTCGGCGATGAACCGCTCGGCGCTTTTCTCGGCCTTGTCGCGATCGGCTGGCTCCCTCAACGCCTCTTGCGAAAAGGCGTCTATCCACTGCGCCATGAGCGGAAGGTCGTCCATGCTGGCCAAGCGCAACGCCCCCGCCGCAGGAGGCACGTCGGCGACCGCACGGGCTTCGAATACGCGCATCCGCATGGTCTCGGGGGATGCGCTGGGCACGGCCTCTGCCCAACAGTCGGCAAAGGCTTGCGCTGCGGAGGCTGGCCCGACGACGCCAGGGATGGATGCATCCATTGCAAGCAGGTGGCGCACGAGATGGGCGATAGCCTCTTTGCTATGCGCAACGAACTTGCTCAGGATGATTCGCCTCGGCGGTGTCATTACGGCTGCGCCGACCGCGCTGCCTTGCTCCAAGACGCTCAACAATAACGGTGGCTCAGGCCCGTAGCGCCGGGGATCCTCGGCGAGCGCGTACGCGAGGCCGAGCGGCAAGTTGTTTTCGCTCTCGTGCGCTTTGAGGCAAGCACCTGCAAGCGCAATCAGTTCGCTGGCGCTGGCGTGGTGTATTATTTCGACCATTCAAAAAGCCTGACCAATAGAAAAATAAAAGTGCCGCCGCCTCCACCACTGTTGCTCGTCAGACCCGCTGTCGAGGGATCCATCGCTGAAGGCTAGGTCGAGCCGCAGGGGAAAGCCCAAAACGTAGCGCAGCCCCACCCCATAGCCATCGACCATGCGCCACAAGGTCGCTTGGCTTGGCTTGCGCCAGACCTGCGCCCGATCCCAAAAGCCAACGAGGCCGAAACTGTTGCGCTGATAGCGCAATTCCCCGCGCATATTCAGGCCGAGGCGTCCGCCGCCCGGCACGTGTATGGCGTCGCGCTCAACACCGCGCAGGGAACCCTCGCCTCCGTATGCCCACCAGTATTTCTGCGGCAGCCGCCGTCCCTCGCGCAGCGAAGCCGCGCCTCCCCCTTGCAGGGCTAGCGCCAACACCAGCCGCCGCGAGAGCGGTTGGTAATACATGAATGCGGCGTCGCCATCGATCACATAGGTCTGACGCTGCCCTAGAATGAATGAGGAGGCGTAGCGTCCGGTCAACTGCAAGAGCGCACCGCGCGTGGGGGCAAAGGGGTCGTTGCGCGAGTCGCGCAAAAACTCGGTTTTCAATTCGACCGACCGCGTGCGTTCGGTCAGTATCTGTAGCCAATCCGCAGTCACGGGGATTTTGCCGTCGCTGTAGTCGTCTTGAGCGGAGAAACTGCCTTTGCCAGAGAAATCGAAGTCGGAGTCGTCAAATAGATCTTCCGCGTCGGTTGGCTCGCCGCTGTCGGGTTCTCCTTCATCTTTGTCGTCCCGGTAGGCGATGTGCTTGCTTGGGTCGGGCCGGATGCGCGAGTCTTCGCCGCTAAGCGAGACTTGGGCGCGGTACATTTCGCTCCAGCCCTTGGTGAGCGTTGCTTCCGCTTTCCACAAGTGCTCGACCGAGAGATAGTCGAAGGTGGACGCGCTGATGTACGCTCGTGCAGCCGCTTCGCCGGCAAAGAATAAGAGGTCTCCGAGCGCCGAATCATTGGCTGTCAAAAGATCGAATTGCCGCTGGTCGTTCGGCTTGCCGAAGTCCGTTTTCTCCTCCCATTCGTCGGTGACCCCGGCCGACAGCACCAAGTCGGCACCCATGCCCAGCAAGTTGCGCTCGGTGAAGGACGCGGTGACGCCCTGTTCCGGCTGTCCCCAACTGGCGTCGAGGCTGAGCCGAGCGCCACGGCCCAGCCAGTTGTTGTGCTGCACGATCCCTTTCACGCGCGGCTCGATGTTGCTGAAGAAAACTTCGCTACTTAGGGAAATGCGCTTTTTTTCTTGCAGGCGAACCACGATCGGCTGCAAGCTGTCGCCGGTCTCAGGGGTGAGCAAAAAGACCGAGCGGAACAGGCCGGTCCTCGCCAGTTGCTCGCGGCTTTTGGCTAGCTGCTCGGGATTGTACAAATCCCCCTGCTCAAAGTGCAGATAGCGCTCGATTACCTCCTTGCGCGTATATAGCTGGTCGAGGTTCTCGACCTCGACGGCACCGAAGTACATCTTGCGCCCAGGATCGATGTGGAAGACGACCTCGGTGCTGCGGCTGGCTTGGTCGTCGCTTACCCACTCGTTGCGCACGGTCGCGTGCGGGTAGCCGCGCTGATTGAGAAAGACCTGTAGCTGGCGCTCGCCTTCGAGCACTTTGCCGTAGTCGAGGGGTGCGCCGGCGCGCAAGCCGACCTGAGTGCGCAGGGTGTCGGCTGCAAAGGGCGCACCTCCTACGAGGGTTAGGGTGCGCACCGTCCACAGGGAGCCGCTGTCGATTTCAATGTGAATGTGGACTCGGTTTTTGGCGTCCAAGCGCAGGAGCTTGCGGACGATCTCGGCGTCGCGATAGCCCTTGCCGTAATAGAGATTGACTAGTCCGCTGAGGTCGTTTTTGAAGAAGCGGCGTTGGAAGCGCTTTCCCTCTTGAGTCAGCATGGCCGAGCGCAAGGTCTCGCCTTTGATGCGCTTGGCACCTCGATGCACGAAGCGGATCTGCGCCACTTTGTGACCATCGGCTTCGTGGGCCGATATTTCGCGCCGATCCTCTTGGGCTGCGGCCGTCCCGGCGAGAGATAGGCAGAGCACGGTGACGAGTGCGCTCACCGGAATTCTCGCTTTAGGCCAATGCCCAGCCCATAGTGATCGTACTCGCTTTGCGCTAGGCCGAAGATGGTGAGAAAGGACTTAATTTTGTGCTCGACTCGCACCTCGCCCGCCGCCATCTCTTTTAGCAGGGCCTCGTAGCGCACCCAGAGGGGAAAGGGCAATCCACCGAGGTACTTGCCCGCCCTCAGAGCGACCCCAGGCTCGGCTCCGGCGATTTCACTCGACGGCAGGACCGTGAATTCATTAAGACCCACCTTCTCGACCTGCTTACTCAAGAGCTGGCCGGCTGTGGTGCCAAAGACTACGGCGGCTGTATTAACAGCCTCACTAGTCGAGCCAAAAGCCTCAGCGTAGTCGGGATCGGCCATGTTAAAGGCTAGCAGGTTGATGGTACTCCGAAACCCTAGCGGGTCCGCGTCTGGATTATCCGATTCCGCCTTAAAATCCGGCGCGATCTTCTGAGCTGGCCCTTGCAACGTCAAAGTTACGACGTACTTCTCATCGTCCTGAATGTCGGTGATTTCGTCGGTCTGGGCCTCTACATCGAGTGTAGGATTCAATTCAAAAGGATCGTATAGCACGTCGAGGATCGACTTAGTCGGCGCTAGGCGGTTGAAGACGACGCGCCCTTGGGTAATGTTGAACTGCTGATTGAGGACGAAAACCTGCCCTTCGTCTATGGTGACGTCGCCTTGGAAGAGCGGCTTGTAGAAGGTGCCGCCGATTTCGACCGCGCCCGACGCTTCGACCTCGGCTAATTCGCTATCGAGGGCGAGGCCGCGGATATCGACCTCGACGGCGAGGGCCATGTTCTCCAAGAACTCGTCGCGCAGCGCCGGCGGTGGGGGTGGCACGGGCAGGGTGAGGACTACGAGGCTCGCCTCGGACTTCGGCTGGTCGAGGCGGACGCGCCCCGCCAACTTGGACGCGCTGAGCGAGCCGGCGAAAGATAGATCTAAGTCGATGTCGTTTGCTCTAAACGACTGCCCAACGTTCTCGTAGTAGGAGGTCATCCGCTCGGCTTGGAGCCGCAAGTCAAAGCTAGGGTCGTCGAGCTGCGATAGGTCGAGCTGCCCAGTGATCGACGCGCTGCGGAACCCCCGCTTAGGTTCGTTTTCGACAGAGAAACCCACCAACTCGATCTGCCGGCCATTGAAATGCAACTGCCCGTCGGGCAGCGCGTAGATAGGCTCTAAGTCGAGCAGGGCAAATTCGAGGCCCTCAACCCCTATTTGACCTTGTAATGAGAGCGTTGAGTCCAACCCCTCGGCCCGGAGATCCGTGCTAATCCGGCCGTCGAGATGATCCAGTTCGGCTATTAGGTTATTGCCAAGGAAGAGGAGTCCGATGCCGTCGGAATGCGCCTCCAGCCAGCCCTCGTCTAAGGAGAGGGCACTGGCCTGTAAATCCCAGGGCACTTGACCGGTCACGGTGAGGCTGTCGTCGAGTGAGGTCGTCCAGTTCAAATGCCAATCGCCGCCGTCCCGGTCGCCGACGAGTTGGCCGCGCAGCTTGCCCAAGTCCGCGGATTCCACGGCTAGATCGGCGGTAACTTGAGGAGCAGATGCCGTGCCGCTGACCTCGGCGTCGAGTTGCACTAGCCCTTTGGGGCCGCCGAAAAAAGCCAAGTCCACGTCTTTGAGAGCCAGTTCAAGCTGCGAAGGCTGGTGGTCTGCAAGTTGGCCCGCCAGCCGCAAGGTGCCGGCTGGCTGCAGGGCGCGGTGGTCGCGGTCATAGCGCCGCAAGCCAATCGCCACCGAGTCCAGCACGGCACAGCCTTCGCCGAAAGCGAAATGCCCGCCGGACAGGAGGTCCAGTCGCAGCGAATCGGCTGAGTCTTGGCTCTCGATGGCCAAGCCGTGTACATCGATATGCCCAGACAAGTCGCGCCAGCTCGGCATGGAATCCCCTAAGGCCGCTGCTAAGTGCCCGTCGAGATCGAGCCGCCCGTACAGCGGGCGTCCCAAAGCATAGCTGAGCAGTGGCCCCAAATCGGTAGCCTTCGCCTCGATTGCGAGCTGGGCGGGAGCTTCCTCCGGCCCGAAGAGCGGCGCGGCTGGGCAGGTTAGCGCGAGGCGCACGCCAGCATCGGCGGTGAACTCGGCCATGAGCGAATCCGCCAAGGCGAGGCGCAGCCGCGCATTGCCGAGAGCGAGCGTGTCGAGGCGCATCTCTGTCAGCGTCACCACGCCCTGTGCCTCTGGCCTCGCTAGGGTGCCGCCGACCCGCAGATACCCTCCGCCCGTTGCGCTGAGGTCGGCCGCGAGGTTGGATAGCTCAAGGGCGGATAACTCCGCGGCAACCGAGAGCGAATCCCCCCCGACCCAACCCGAAAGATCGACTAGGCCGCCTGACGTTTGCAGGCGTACCGCGGTGAGGTTCATGCGCCCGTTGCCATAGTCGGCTTGGAGGAGACCGCGGTTTTGCAACTCCCATTGCCCCTGCCGCAGCAAGAGCGAGTCGAGGGCTAGGGCCGCTTGGACTGCGTCTAGGTCTTCCAGCGGTCCCTCCCAGCGCAAAGTGCCGCCCAATGCGGCCGCTGCGCCATCTATCCCCCGCAACAAGGTATCGGCAAAATCCGCTTGGGCCGTTAAGTGCCCGTCCGCGTCCAGTTTCGCTAGCACGCTCACGCCCGGCCCGCCGCCGGATACTCGCGCCGCGCCTTGGTTCCAGTCCACGTCCAGCGCGAGTTCGCTGGTCTGCCAACCCGCGTACTCTAGCGGCGTGGTCGCAATGTGTCCGCTCAGCCGCAGTGTTTCGAGCGACAGCTCGCCCGCGCCGCGCAAATCCGCGTCGAGTTGTCCAGCCAGCCCGGGCATGATCCGTGCTACTGCCACTCCGTTTACGGCTGCCATGAGCGTATCGATTTCGCTGCGCTCTAGGTCGATGTCTGCCCGCGCTACTAGGAGATCGCGCTCTAAGCGCAAATCCGCCGCGAGGTAGCGGTTGGCGAACAGGTGTAGATCCGCGGCGAGCGGCCCGAACTCCTCGCCCAGTTTACCGGGGAGATGGCCACTGGTCAGCCGCAACGCCAGCGTGTCGGGCTTGGCCTGCCCGGCGATGGCGATGGGTGCTGCGCCGCGCAAAAAAGACGCCGCCTGCAACGCACCCTTTAGCGCGAGGTCGTAGTCTCCCGCTAAGTCGGAAGAGCCGGTGGCTGTCAACTCCAGCGGGGACGATTGCAGGTCGAGACGAGTTTCCCCATCGGGCCGGTGCCAAGCCTTTATTTTGGCGTCAAATCGCCGATCGGGAATTAGATCCACATCGCGCAGGTGGGCGGCGAAGTCCGCGGCATAGCGCCGGTGCTGCAAATGCACTCCAGCGGCTAGATCGAATTCCGCTCGTCCAGCAAAGGGAGCCACGAGCGCGAGGTCAAATCCCTCGCCCCGCAGTTGGGTCTGCAAGCTGTCGCGCGTGAAAAAATAAGTCGCCTCGCCCGTCAGGGTGCCGTCGAACAAAGAGACGAGCAGAGAATCCACTACTAGGCGCGTGCTGTTGACTCGCATGTCCCCTCGCAGCTCCACCGCCGAGACCATCGGCGCACTCCCTTGACCTCTGAGCGTCCCGCGCAGTTGCAGCGGCGTCACTGCCCCGTCTATTTCCGCTGCTAGGGAACCCCGCGCGGAATCGGTCTCTACCGTCGCCGTGGCGTCCATTTGTAAAGGCCGCGGCAACTTCAGGCCCAAGGCAAACGTGGCGTGCAGCTCGGCCCTTAGACTGTCGCCAGCGCCCACAGCTCGGACCTCGCCGCGGTCAATGCGGTGCGGACTAAGCGCGAGATCCAGCGTTAGCGAGCGCAGCGGTACGCCCTGCAAGTCGGACAAGGTTAGCTCTAAGTGCCCCGAGGTATCTGCCAGCGCACGATACGAGCCGTGCCAGTCCTGCGCCGCGATCCGCGTCTCGCCCAACTGCCAATCGAGCACACCGGCTGTCGCGTTGAGGTTGGGGAGGAAGGCGAGGGGCAACTCGATGTCCGTGGCGGTGGTAGTTGTATCGACCGAAGTGCGCGGCTCGATTCGCACCTTGGGCGCCTGTATATCGACTTCCCAAGACCACGGCCACGCGGCGATGTACTCGGCATTGACGGTCGCCCCGAGCGCGGGGTTTTGGCAGTACACGTCGGAAAAGGAAAACGCGTAGAGCAAGCCTCCCCGGCGACTGCCGATGGAGATCTGCCATCCCCCAACTCCGCGCTCTAGCAGGTGCGCGAGTGCGGCCGGCCCTATGGGCGTGACCGCGACGAGGACGAGGACGGCAGCCAAAACGGCCGCCGCCCCGAGCAGCTTCCTCTTCATTCGGATTTGAGGCGGGTCAGAGCCTTAGACACGTGGAAGAGCGAGTCGGGCAACGGCGCATGCACCATGGTCTTGATCTTGCGGTCTAAGCGGAACACTTGGCTGGTCTTCTCTTTTTCAGGGAGCTTGACTGAAGCCGTCAAGGTCGAGCGCAGGGCGAAGCCTTTGAGTTCCTCGGCGTTTTCTAACTCGTCGCTCAGCGCTTCGTGGTCTTCTAGCCCCTCTAGCCCTCCGCCGATTACCGACGGATAGGACGTGCTAGCGTCCTGCAAGGCCATAAACGCCGAGATTTCCTGAAAGCCGGGGAAATCCTTGGCAATGCAGGCATCGTACGTGTAGCGGTTTTCGCGGCGCAGCTCTTGGGTTTTGGGGTCGAGATAGCGGGCGCGCATTTGCGCGACGACCCGCCGACAGGGAATTCCAGCGATGCGCTCTGTGTCTCCCGGCACCTTGACCCTAAGGGCCATCTGCGCCCCGCCGGGGGTCGCCTGCCGCTTGGCCGCGGCCTTGCGCGCCGGAGGGGTTTTCTGCTCGACGAAGGTCTGAGCCGTCAGGTCGATTTCGTACACTTGCGCTTGGTCTAGGCGCAAGATAGTGCTGGTGTTAAGAGACTGACCTTGTTGCCGGAGGGCCTTGGCCGTTTTGGCGTCGGTCTCAATTTGCTGCTCGACCCGCTGGCTCTTGCCCTTGATGTAAATTTTGTGGGTCGTTTTGCGCGCTCCAGTTTTGGCTTTGCCAAAGCCTCGATTGACGACCTCTTCCTCGAAATACACATCGGCACTAACGCTCGCCGCGCTGACGAGCAATGCACATAAGAGCAAAATCATGCGCGCACTCTCCTGTGGTAGGTAGGATGGAAGACGTGTGCCATATATAACACCATAGGGGAGGGAAAGAGTCCCCTTTTATAAACGACAATAGAAGCATAATATAGCGAAACGCAGTTGCTAGCCCACAAACAAAAGGCCCCCACCCGCAAGGGCGAGGGGCCTCGGAACTGCTTGCCGCACCTGTTGTTATTCGTCTGAGCCGCGCATCAGCAAAAAACCCACTAGCTGTAGCACGGCGGTCGCGGCGGCTGCCACGTAGGTCATGGCCGCGGCATTGAGCACCCGCCGAGCCGAGCGCACCTCGTCGTTGGCTAGATAGCCCTGCGAGAGGATGGCCATGGCCCGCGAGCTGGCGTTGAACTCCACCGGCAGGGTGACGAGTTGGAACAGGACCGCGCCGGCGAAAAACATGATGCCGATATTCATCAGGCCGGTGGCTTGGAAGAACATCCCCGCCAGAATCAGGGGAAAGCCCAGCGACGAGCCCAAGTTGGCGATGGGCAGGATCGAGTGCCGCAGGTTGAGCGGCGCGTAGCCGTGGGCGTGTTGGATTGCGTGGCCGACCTCGTGCGCCGCCACGGCCAAACCGGCTAGATGGTGGCCGTGGAAATTGTCCGAAGAAAGGCGCACGGCTTTGGCGCGCGGATCGTAGTGATCGGAAAGCATCCCGCTCGTCTCCTCGACCGACACGTCGTAGATGCGTTGCTGGTGCAGGATGCGCCGCGCGGTCTCAGCGCCCGAAAGCTGCGCGGCCGAAGCCACTTGGCTGTACTTCTTGAAGGCGCTGCGGACCCGCATCTGGGCCCAAGCGACCAAGATCATCGGCAGGATGAAAAACGGGTTGAAAAGAAACGAAAACATCTCCTCATCTCCTCATATGCAAAGGGCTTCTATTGGGACGCTAAAGGGACGCTCAAAGTTTCTAGCAGAATAACGAAAGCACCTAAAAATCGCAAGAAAAGGGCTCACACCTTCTCTTCAGCTTCAGCGGGAAGAGCAAGGGCTGGCGGCACGACGACGCCGGCCGAGACGATCATCTTCAGAGCTTCCTCGACGCCGAGTTCGGTAGGGCGCAATTGTTCGGGCGGCACGATGAGCATGAAGCCGGTGGTGGGATTGGGGGCCGTGGGCACGAAAATGCTGTGCGCCGGCGCTGCTTCGTCCTCGCGGGGTACATCGCTGGCCAGAAAGCCCAAGGTCCATATCCCGGTGCGCGGATATTCGACGAGCACGACTTTCTCGAAGCCGGCCTTGCCCGGAGAGGTCAGCGACTCCATAAGCTGCTGGATGGGCGCGTAGATCGTGCGCACCAACGGCAGGCCCTCTAGCGTTTCGCGTGCGAATTGCCACAGGCTGCGGCCCACCACGTTGGTGGCGAGCGCGCCGACGACCCACAGGATGATAAAGGTCAGCACAAAGCCTAAGCCGGGGATGTGGAAGTCGGGATCGTCAAACAGCTTGGCCATTTGGCTAATCAACGGCGCGGAGAAGCCGTCGGCCCAGTCGAACAGGAACTTGAGCACCCAGCCGGTAAGCCACAGGGGCACGATGATCGTCAGGCCGGCCATTATCGTGCGCCGAAGCCGCTGTAGCCGAGTGGGGCTTTTGCGCGGAGGCATATCACTCATAGCGTAAATTACCTTTATACATATACATTTACATTGGCATTTTTTGAATATCCAATGGGTTAAAAATACTGTCAATACAAGATCGGTGGTCAGTGGCCAGTGGCTAGGCCCCACACCACTCTCCCTAAGGGAGGCGAGGGCTGACCACCGACCGCTAATTTCCGTTTTTTGCGCGGTAGCCTATTTTATGATTTATGATGGCTATTCTACTCAGTGGCGGCATGGACTCGACCACCTTGCTCTGGTGGCTGAAAGCGCGGCAACAAGGCCCCATCCACACCATTAGCATTGACTACGGCCAGCGCCACCGCGTCGAGCTGGAATGCGCCGCCCGCCTCGCCCGCCGCGCCGAGGTTGCGACCCACGAGACGCTGGCGTTGGACTTGACAGCCCTAGGGGGCAACCCGCTGACCGACCCCACGCAGGACGTGCCCACCGCTGAATCTAAACGCCAACGCGACACCGTCGTCCCCTTCCGCAACATGCTCTTTGCGACGCTGGCGGCGGCGTATTGCGCAACAAAGGGCATTACCGATCTGTACATGGCACCAGTCAAAGACGACTACGCGGCCTACCGCGACTGCCGTCGCCCCTTTTACGAAAGCCTCGAACAGAGCCTGCGCTTGGGGGCTGCCCACGACGCGCCTTGGGCGATCCACGTCCCCTTTGTCAAGTTGTGGAAGCGGGACCTCGTTGCCATCGGGCTCAAACTCGGCGTTCCGTACGGGGAAACCCACACCTGCTACGAGGGTTTGCGGCCGGCCTGCGGCGTGTGCGACGCCTGCGGCGAGCGGCTCGCGGCCTTTGCGGCGAACCGAGCTTGCGACCCGCTGGCGTATGCCGCTGGTGAGCAGACGCTGTGACCGCCCAGATGCCAGCCGAAGAGCGCGCCGAGCGCCTGCCGGTGTGGAGCGACTCGGGGCGCGTCCTGCAGATCAACGAGATTTTCTACTCGATCGAGGGCGAGGGCCTGCGCGTCGGCGAGCCTACCATTTTTGTGCGCTTGGCGCGCTGCAATCTGCGCTGCCCGTTCTGCGACACCGAGTTCGACCGCTTCACGCCCATGGACACTGAGGATATTGCCGCTGAGGTGGCGCGTCACCCGGCCGAATGGGTGTGCTTGACCGGCGGCGAGCCGTTGGGCCAAAATCTCGCGGCACTGGCTGGCCGGCTCAAGGAAGCGGGCTACAAGCTCCACATTGAGACCAACGGCACGATTGCGCCCGATCCGGTGCTATTTGATCTGATTGACCATTGGACCGTGTCGCCGAAGTGCTACCCGGTTGTCGCTGGTTTTGTGCGCATTACCGAGCTCAAATACGTCGTCGGCAAGGCGTTTCGCGAGGAGCGCGTCGAGGAGCATCGCGCCGACTTTGTCTATTTGCAGCCCGAATCCTCCGAGCCGCGCTACGTGCAGAAGGCCCTTGAGATACTCAAGCGCCATCCGCGCTGGCGGCTCTCCACTCGCATTCACAAGACGCTCGACCTGCCTTGAGAAGATGCCCTACTGCCCTCCCACTGGATTCCTGCTTTCGCAGGAATGACGATACTAGGAGGAGATCCCATGCCCGACGTAGCTGAAATTTACAAGTTCGACGAGCTTACTTGGCCCGAAGTCAACCAAGCCGTAGCCATGGGCAAAATTCCCATCATACCCACCGGCTCGGTTGAACAACACGGCCACCACCTGCCGCTCAAGGTGGATCACCTCTGCGCCAACGCGGTGGCGACGGAAGCCGCGCGGCTAAAGCCCGAGCTCGCCCTCGTCTTGCCGCCGGTGAGCTACGGCTATGTCCACCACGTGATGGACTTCCCAGGCTCGCTCAACATTCACTACGAGCACTTCATCCAATACGTGCTCGACATCACCAAGAGCTTGGCCTATCACGGCTTCAAGAAGATGATCCTCGTCAATGGCCACGGGTCCAACCACAACCTCGTGGACATGGTCGCGCGGCGCACGATAGTCGAGACCGACGCGAGCTGCACGTTTTGCTCGTGGTGGCATTTGCTACGGGTCCATCCCGACTTTGACAAAGAGTGGCGCGAGAGCGTGTTCCCGGGCGGCTGTTCGCACGCGTGCGAGCTGGAGACTTCGATGCTGCTGTATCTCGCGCCGGAGAGCGTGCGCAAGGACAAGATCAAGAGCGAGATCGCCAAGACGAACAAGCTCGGCTCCAAGTTCTTGTACACCGACCTATTTTCACACGGGCCGATGGGGTTGATCGAATGGACGAGTCAGTATTCGGATAGCGGGGTGATGGGCGAGGCGGAGAAAGCCACAGCCGAGAAGGGCAAAATCGTCTTTGAGGAGGCGAGCCGGAACTTGGCCGAATTTGTCGAGGAGTACCACGCGATGAAGATCGAGCCGCGCACTCGCCATCAGGACCAGGAGCCGACTTTTCCGCTGTCGTTTCCGACGGATTAGAGCAGAGGGGAGGATCTTGTTGTGCCCCTACGGTTCTATCGCTACTTAGGTCGCAACCGTCCCGCTTCTTCCTCGTAGCCCGCGCCGCACTCCGCACAGACCAGACCACCGGTCAGCGTGATGCCGCAGCGGCAGGCCCAGCCCGTCTGCCGCCCGGGCACGCCGGTTATCAGCGCATAGGCTGGCACGTCGCGGGTTACGACTGCTCCGGCACCAATGAGGGCGTACTCGCCGATTTCGACGCCGCAGACGATGGTCGAATTGGCCCCCAGTGAAGCCCCCTTGCACACTCGCGTCTCTTGGAACTCGCGGCGGCGGTCAACAAAAGCGCGGGGATTGACGACGTTGGTGAATACCATTGATGGGCCGCAGAAGACCCCATTTTCGAGGGTAACTCCCTTGTAGATCGAGACGTTGTTCTGTATTTTGCAGCCGTCGCCGATCACCACACCGCGATCGACATAGACGTTCTGGCCGAGATTGCAGTTTTGGCCGATCTGGGCGTCGGGCATCAGGTGGCAGAAATGCCAGATATGGGTCCCCGCGCCAATGGCGACCGGCTCATCGACGCAAGTGCTGGGATGGATGAAGTAGTCTTTTGTCATGCTGACCGAATATAAATTGTCCCCATCTATTTACCAATGCACCGACCGTTCGGTCGGCGCAGAAACCCTTTGCATACGGAGGAAATTGTGAAACTAGCCACGTACTCTGCCGCTGGCGAACAGCGCGTGGGCGCAGTAGTTGGCGACGACAATATCGTCGTGGATCTCGCTGCGGCCGACCGCGTCTTAGCTCGCCAAGAAAGGCGCAAAACGCATCCCTTCTTTACCGACATGCTGACGCTACTCTCGGCAGGAGCTAAGGGCCTGCGCGCCGCCAAACAGGCCGCGGCGTACGCCGAAGATAAAGAACCCAACGGCAAGACCATTCACGCCCTCAGCAAGGTCCGCCTCCGCGCTCCCATGCCCAATCCGCGCAAGGTGTTCTGCTTGGCCGGCAACTACCAAGACCACATCGAAGAGGGCGGCGGCAAAATGGATGCCCAAGACAAGGAAACCCCGCGCGTCTTTATGAAGCCGCCGACGACCACCGTCATTGGCCCTGGGGACCGCATTCTCATTCCCCCGATCGCCAACAGCATCGACTGGGAAGGCGAGCTGGCGGTAGTCATTGGCCGCAAGACCAAGGGCGTCAAAGCCAAGGACGCGCTCAGATACGTGGCCGGTTACACCGTTATGAACGACGTATCCGAGCGCGAGTTGGTCATCAAGAAGCGCACCGACAGCCGCCCGCGCGACGAGTGGTTCGACTGGCTCAACGGCAAATGGCTCGACACCTTTGCCCCGCAAGGGCCTTGGATCGTCACTGCGGACGAGATCAAGAATCCCCAAGTCCTCGACATCAGCACGTACATCAACGGCGAGCGCAAGCAACACAACAACACCGGCCAGATGCTCTACCCGGTCAATAGGATCATCGAGTACATCTCGGCGATTATCACCCTAGAACCGGGCGACCTGATCAGCACCGGCACCATATCGGGCGTCGGCGCGACTACCGGCACCTTTATGCAGCCCGGTGACAAGGTCGAAATCGAGATCTCTGGGATCGGCGTCCTCAAAAACTCGGTCGCTGCCAGCAAGAAATAACCCTTGGACTCAACATCCGCGACCACGGGCCAGGACGGCGGGCTGCTCAGCCGCGCCTTCCTGGCCCTTTGTTTGATTTACTTTTTTGAGAGCTTCCTAGTCGCCCCCTTCCAAGCGCTCTTCCCCGTTTATATCGAAGCCGACTTGGCGCGGCCCCCGTGGTTTACTGGGTACTTGCGTGGGATCATGCTGCTCCTTGGCGGCATATTTGCCGTGGTCGCCGGCCGGCTCTGCGACCGCTTTGGCCGCAAGACGACCCTGATGATCGGCCTCGTCGGCAGCGCACTCACCGGCTTGGTCTTCCGCACCGCAGACCCGTGGGGGCTCTCGTGCCTGCTCTTGGCGATGGGCGCGGCCAGCGGCCCTTGGTCCACCGCCGGGCAGAGCATCCTCATCACCGCGGTCACTCCTGCGCGACTCGGCCTAGGCGGTGCCCTGTACTTTCTCAGCAATACGCTCGGCAATGCGCTCGGCAGTTTTTGTACCGGCTTGGTTAAAACCGCCTATTCCTTCGCCCAGATCGGCGCTGTTATGAGCATCGGCATGGTCGCGGTAGTCGTCCTAGCTTTTGCGCTGTTGCCCGGCGATGCGCCTAGCCCGACCACTGCACAGACGGCGCGCCTCAGTACGTGGACGGCCTACCGCCCGCTTTTGGGCCGCCGCAATGTGCATCTCCTGCTCAGTCTGCGCCTGACCATCACCACCTTCTGGGGCATGGCGACGCTGGCGTTGCCCCTGTTGATCTATCGAGTCAGCGAAAGTGAGGCCCTACCCGCGTTCTTTGCCTCCCTCTCACTGGTCGCTGCGGCCTGCTGCCAGCTTGGCGTCGGCTATCTCAACGACCGCTTTGGCCGCACCGCACCGCTCCTCGGCTCGGCGTCCGGCGTCTTCCTCAGCGCCTTGGGACTGGCCCTGTGGCACGATTCCCTCGTCGGCCTGTTTGCCTGCGGCACCGCTCTCACGGCTACGGCGTGGGCCGTCTCGACGCTGATTCCCCGGCTCATCAACGACGTCGCCGCGCCTGAAGAAAAAAACCGCCTCGTCGGCTTGGGCCACTTCGCTTGGAGCGGCTCGATGGTGGTCGGCAGCCTGCTCGGCGGCTATCTGATCGAGATAAATGCCGCCCTGCCCTTCTATATCGGCACGGCCCTCACGGCGCTCGGCGCACTCGGTGCCTTTGGCCTCTGCCGCCGTCTGGACGGCGCAGGGGTTACGGTTTAGACTAGGCGAATGCAAAAACTCCGCTTGTTGGTCATCACGATCTCGCACTTTTGCGTCGATAGCTATGCTACGCTGTTGGCCCCGCTCTTGCCCCTGCTGAAGGTCAACTTGGGGCTGAGCTTGGCGCAAGTTGGGTTTTTGGGTTCCATTGTTTCTATATGCAATATCAGCCAGCCGCTCATGGGCTTGTGGGCCGATCGCATGGCTTGGCGCTGGCTGATTGTCGGTGGCTTGGCCTTGGCGACCATTTTCTCCCCGCTCATGGGGCTGGCATCCAACTATCTGACGCTCGTCGGCATCCTGACGCTGGGTGGGATTGGGGTCGCCGCTTTCCATCCCCAAGTCTTTTCGCTGGCCGGCGAACTCAGCGGTCCGCGCCGCTCCTTTGGCTTGGCGCTCTTTATCTTTGGCGGGACGCTGGGGTTGGGCCTGACGCCGCTGTGGGCCCCGGCGTACACCAACTCCTTCGGGTTGGCCGCCCTGCCCTACCTCTCCATTCCCGGCCTGTTGTTCCTCCTGCTCATGTATCGCGCGGTGCCGCTGAGCAACCCCAACTTCTCTCACGGCAGAAGCACGGCCCAGTGGCGCAGTCTCGGAGACCAAGCTGGTCCCCTCGTGCTGATCACCGCAATCGTCGTTCTGCGCTCGGTGTCGGGACTGGGTTTTGGCACGTTTTTGACGCTCATGGCCCAGGAGCGCGGCCTCGGTCTCGTCGCGGGTGGCATTCCCTTGGGAATCTACAATATCGCCGGCGTGGTCGGCGCACTTGTTGTTGGCTACCTAGCCGACCGCATCGATCCTAAACCGCTGGTCTGGGGATCGCTGCTGTGTTCGGTGCCGCCGCTCTACGCTTTTATCTATGTCGAGGGAATGCTGGCTAGCTACAGCCTGCTTTTTGTGGGCGGTGGCCTGTTGCTGTCTTCCAACTCGATTATGGTCGCCTTGGCCCAAGAGTTTTCGCCGGAAAATACGGGTTTGGTCTCCAGCCTGCCGCTGGGCTTTAGCTGGGGTTTGGCCAGCCTCGCGCTGCCGCTGATCGGCCATTTCGGCGACCAGATCGGCGTGGCTGAGACCTTGAAATACCTAGCCCTGCTGCCGATATTGCCTGCCGGCTTGGCCTTCTTCTTGCCCAGCCGCCCAACCGCAAAGGACGCTGCATTATGAGCTTGCTCATTTTAGATCCCGAGCAGAAGCAATTCTTCGACGACAACGGCTATCTGCTGCTCAAAGGCTTCTATAGCCCGGCGGAGATGGAGCAGATGCGCGGCGAGTTCCATCGCTTGGTGACCGAGATTGAAAATCGGCCCAAGAACGTCAAATACTCCTTCATGGACGCGCCGGAAGGCTACGCGCCCGACCCCTTCAACCCGCGCAATGTAGTTGGCATGATGGATCAGACGTTGGCTAGCGACTACTGGTTCGATCAGTTCACCGAGCCGCGCATTGTCTCGGTCATGGTCGATCTGTTAGGCCCCGATCTCGATTTCCACAACGGCAAAATCCGCAACAAGCCCCCCGGTTTTGTCTGCACCCAAAGCTGGCATCAAGACTGGCCGTACGAGCGCCACACCGAGCCAGATTTGGCCGCGGCTATTACGTACCTCGATCCGAGTGGATTTGAAGCGGGGGCCACCGAGGTCCTGCCGGGCAGCCACCTCAAGGGCGAATTCCCCACGTTGGAAAACAGCCACACGATCCCCGACGAGTACGTCCCTGCCAGTGAGCAGGTCGTCTTAGAGGCCGAGCCGGGCGACGTGGCGATCATCCACGTCCTCGTCGTCCACCGCGCCGGCCACAACTACACGCCGCGCACTCGCCACGCCATCATCAACGAGTACAAAACCGCAGCCACTATCGACCAATGGGGCAACTCCTGCGCCTTTGCCGGCTTGCCTCTAGCCCGCAACGGCCAACTTCTGATGCCGCGCGTTTACCAGGGATGATGCCGCACCCTACCTTGATATTGTTATAAACTCCTACTACTTAATATGGATCGCTTATTTTGTTCGCCGACTCCGGAGGCCCCATGAGCAAAGCATTCTACGTCACCACACCGATCTACTATGTCAACGACGTGCCCCACATCGGCCATGCCTATACCACCGTGATAGCCGATTTTCTCGCGCGCTTCCACCGCCTCGACGGATTCGACACCTACTTTCTGACCGGCACCGACGAGCACGGGGAAAAAATTTATCAGGCCGCCGCCGAGGCTGGCATTGACCCGCAGCAGTTTTGCGACCGCATCAGCCAGCGCTTCCGCGACGCTTGGCAGGTGCTCGACATTTCCCACGACGATTTTATCCGCACCACCGAGGAGCGGCACAAGGCGGTCGTGCGCCGGATACTAGAGGCGGTTCACGCAGCCGGGGACATCTACTACGACGAGTACGAGGGGCTGTACTGCGTCGGCTGCGAGCGCTTTCTCACCGACAAGGAGTTGGTCAACGGCCAGTGCCCCGATCACCTGCGCGCACCGGAAAGCCGCCGCGAGGGCAACTACTTCTTTCGGATGGAAAAGTACCGCGATTGGCTGCGCTCCTACATCCGCGACCACCCGGATTTCATCCGCCCCGCCGGGTACAAAAACGAGGTGCTATCTCTGCTCGGCGAGCCGATCGGCGATCTGTCGATTTCGCGGCCCAAAGGCCGGGTGCCGTGGGGCATTGAGCTACCGTGGGACGCCGAGCACGTGGCGTACGTGTGGGTCGATGCCCTGATCAACTACACTTCCGCGCTCGGCTTCCCCGACGACGCGCGCTACCGCACGTATTGGCCGGTGGCCCAGCACCTAGTCGGCAAGGACATTCTCAAGCCCCACGCGGTGTTTTGGCCGACCGTACTCAAAGCGGCTGGGATGCCGCTGTACCAACACCTCAATGTCGGCGGCTTCTTGATGGGGCACGACGGGCAGAAGATGAGCAAGAGCTTGGGCAACGTCATTGATCCCTTTGAAATGGCGGAAAAATACGGCTCCGACGCCGTGCGCTACTACTTATTGAAGGATACAGTGTACGGCCAAGACTCTTCCATTGGCGAACAATTTTTGGTCGAGCGCTACAACGCGGATTTGGCCAATGACTTGGGCAACTTGCTGTCCCGCGTCCGCGCCTTGCTCACGCGGCATACCGACGGCGTCTTGCCCGCGCCGTCGCAGCAGGAAGCTGACGAGGAGGTGATTGGGGCGGGCACGGCGCTGGTGGGGCAGGTGCGGTCTTTGGTGGGCCGGTTGCGGATGTTCGAGGCACTGGAGACGGTGATGCAGTTCGTGCGGCAGCTCAATCGCTACTTCAACGACGAGGCTCCGTGGAAGTTGGCCAAAGCCGCCGATGGGCGCGAGCGATTGGGAACGGTGCTCTACAATATCGCCGAGGGGCTGCGCATCGTCTCAGTGCTGTTGGAGCCAGCCATGCCGAGTAAGGCGCGGCAGGTGCGGACAGATCTGGGATTAGAAGACTACACCTTCGCCGACCTAGAGGCTTGGGGTCGGGCTGCGCCCGGAACGAAAATACCGGCGAAAGCGGATATCCTGTTCCCTAAGTCGGAGACTGGAAAGCCCAAGCGACAACCGCCACCAAAGAAAGAGGCCCCACAAGTGGAACAGATTTCGATCGAAGATTTTTCCAAGGTGCAATTGCGCGTAGCCGAGGTCAAAGCCGCCGAGAAGGTGAAAGGCGCTGACAGACTCCTCAAACTGACGCTCGACCTAGGCGACGAGACGCGCACTGTGGTCAGCGGCATCGCCCCGTGGTACCAGCCCGAGGACCTGCCCGGCCGCAAGGTAGTTTTGGTCGCCAATCTCAAACCGGCCAAGCTGCGGGGCATTGTCTCGGAAGGGATGATTTTGGCAGCCGACGGCGATGGGAACCTCGTGTTAGTCGGGCCGGAGCAGGACATCGCAACGGGAGCCGAGGTGCGCTAGGCACGGCGACTTTTCAACCAAATAGAAAAGAGAGGGAATGGACAAAATTCGCGTGGGATTTATCGGCTGCGGTGGAAATGCCAGCGGGCACATAGGAAGGGTGCTCGACATATCCGAGGCCGAAGTGGTGGCGTTGTGCGATGTGGATCAGGCCAGCTTGCAGCGGGCCAAAGAGCGCCACTCGCAGGCCGCAGAGTTGCCGGAGTTTACCCACTACCAAGAGATGCTAGAGCAAGTCGAACTGGACGCGGTGGAGATTTCCACGCCCCACACATTGCACTTTGAGCAGATTATGGCCGCGCTGGACAAAGGGCTGCACGTGCTGACCGAAAAGCCGATGGTCTGCTCCGTCGATCACGCGCGCCAAGTCATCGCCAAAGCAGAGGCGACCGGCAAGGTCCTGATGATCTCCTATCAGCGGCACTTGCAGGCGCAGTACCGCTATGTGCGCAATCAGATCGCGGCCGGGGAACTGGGGGATATCCAGTTCATATCGGCGCTCCAAGACCAGAAGTGGTATCAGGGGACGATGGGGCTGTGGCGGCAGCAAATGGCGCTGTCGGGCGGCGGCCAGCTCAACGACTCGGGAAGCCACCTGCTGGACATTGCGCTGTGGATGACCGGGCTGGAGGTGGCCGAGGTGCAGGCCTACATGGAACATTTCGACTCCGAGGTAGATATCAATTCGGCGCTGTCGCTGCGCTTTCGCAACGGCGCGTTAGGGACGATTGCGGTGGTGGGCAACTCGCCGACCGGCGGGATGTGGGAGGACATCACCATCTGGGGGACCAAAGCCGTGGTCTATCTCCGCCAAGGTCAGATCTTTTACAAGACGCAGCACCGCAACGAGGTGTACGAAGTAAATAACTTGCCCGGCTCGACGACCCCCGACCAGAATTTCATCGACGCGATTCTCGGCCGCGACCAAGTGCAGGTGCCCCCCGAATGCGGCCTGCGGGTCATTGAATTGACCGAGGCAGCATGGGCCTCGGCCGCTAGCGGGCAGCCGGTCAAAGTAAAAAGCATTTGACATGGTTCTGCGGCGTTTGTCATATTAAACGCAAGTCGAGTTCGGGGGCCACAAGCCTCTGTTGCCGCCACGCTGAGGCTCGAGGCTACGCGAGCGAGCCAGCCCGGCTTTGCAACTGGCCGCAACGACGCGCAGAGTTGGAGTATAGATATGAGGCGCGCACTAGCGAAAGGAGGTGGTCCATTGAGTAGTAATCGTACCGCAGGGAGGTTGATCACTTGATCAACTCCAGGTGATCAACTACCTGGTCAGAAGCACAGTCGCTTTGGCGACATAGCTTCTGAGAAGTACAGCCGGGCGCACCCCACCTTAGCGGGTGCGCCCGGTTTTTTTGTCTGCGCTGCCTAGATTGGTTCCCACGTGGTATTTTTGCCATATTGTCCGCGAGGAGGCCGTCTATGAAACGCATCGCCAAGCCCGCAGGGGCTTATAACATCGTGGTGGAAGAGGTCGAGGTTCCGACTATTACCCCGACCGAAATCCTGATTCGCGCCGAATGTTCGCTAATCAGCCGCGGCTCGGAAATTTGGCGGCGCTACGTGCGCGAAGAGGCGATCGACCACCGCTCCATGGGCTACTCGCTGGTGGGCCGGGTCGTGGAAGTCGGCGCGGAAGTTGAAGAATTCAAAACCGGCAATCTGGTCGCAGCGCTCGCGCCGCACGCCGAATACGTGGCGGTCGAAGTCGCGGCTAGCCAGCACAGGCCAGCGGCCGTGCGCCTGCCAGCGGGCTTGTCGCCCGAGGCGGGCACCTTCTGGCCGCTGGGAACCAGCTCGGTCCTGTGGATGTGGGAGACCGAGGCTGGGCCGGACGATGTCATGGTCATCCAGGGACAGGGCTTGGTCGGCAGCGGTTGCATGCAGGCGGCCAAGGCACAGGGCGTGGGGCGCGTCATCGGGATTGATGCCTTGCCCTTGCGCTGCGAGTTGGCGCGCGAGTTAGGGGCTGACGAGGTGATAGACGCCAGCGCTGGTGACTCTGTCGCGCAGGTCTTGGAGCTGACGGACGGGAAGGGTGCCGACATCGTGGTCGAAGCCGTGGGTGGTCGGGCCGGGGCGCAGGCGTTTGCCGAGGCGCAGGACATGCTCAAGCGCGGCGGTCTCTTGCAGGTGCTGGGCCTGTACGAAAACGAACCCCTGCCGCTCTACTCGGAAAAAATCATGGGCAAGCGCCTCATAGGTAGCTACCTCGACGCCAGTCGGCGGCCCGCAGGATCGGCCCGGACGCTAGAACTGTTGGTCACGAACCAAATCCAATTTGCCAAGATGATCACCCACCGCTTCCCCTACATCGAAGCGGCAGCAGCCTTCGACTTGCTCTACAACCGATTGGGCGAGACGATGGCGGTGTTGTTGGTGTGGGACAACTAGAATCAGGAGATGACGATGAGTAGGACCATAGAGAAGCTCTTCCGCGCCCCCTACGGGGTGCCCAACGCGCTGCAAGTAGTAGAAGAAGGACTGTGGATTACCGACCAAATTACCGACCGGGTGGCGCTGATCGAAATCGCCGAGCCGTCTGAATACGGCGTCACCCGTCTGATCCGCGACATTCCCAGCGAGTCGTCCAATACCAGCGGCATGGCTTGGGGCGGTGGCTCGCTGTGGTTGGCGGCCAACGGGGCGGGTACGCTCTGGCGGCCCGCACGGCCGACGGACGCCGAGCAAGGCGCGGGCGAGATTTTCGAGGTCGATCCGGCTACCGGCGCGACTCGCAACCGCTATCCGGTACCCGGCGGAGGCGGGGTTCACGGGATGGAGTACGATCCGTTTGAAGAGGGCCATGTGTGGATCACCACCCTCAAGAGCCAGACGCTGAGCAAAGTCAAGATCGCCGGCTGGTCGGTCGAGCACGTGCTGGATTTGCCCTACGGGCGGGCGCACGGCGTGGTGCGGGTCGCCGACGGCATCTGGGTGGTGCATACCGCCGACCGGGTGATCGTCAAGCTCGACGTGGAGAGTGGAGCCGAGTTGGATCGAGTTGTGGTGCCCGACAGCGACCCTGAGCCGCACGGGCTGTCGATTTTTGGCGAGGATCTGATCTATTGCGACGCCACCTCTGGCTGGGTCGCTAAAATCAGCCTGTGAGGATGTGATGACGCGCATAGCAACTTCGTCTTGGAGCTTGCACCGGATGTTGGGGGCGTCGATGTACCAGTGGCCCGACCCCAAGGGCGAGCCGGTGCTGGAAGGGACCGGGCAGGGCGATCTCACCTTGTTAGAGCTACCGGCGCAGCTTGCCGCACGCGGCATCGGCCTGTTGGAGATTTGCCACTTCCACTTCCCGCGGCTCGACGATGATTATATCAGCCAGTTGCGGCAGGCACTCGCCGACAACGGCGTCGAGCTTTTCAGCGTGCTGATTGACGCTGGGGACATTGCGCACCCGGATGCGGCCCGACGTGTAAAAGAAGTGGCTTGGGTACGCGAGTGGATGGAGATTGCCGCTCGCTGCGGTGCGCAGTGCGTGCGGGTGATTGCCGGGGGGGCAGACGATGATGAAGCCGTGCAGGTAAGCGCGGCGAATTTGCGGGCGCTCGCCAGCTTTGGTCGCACCTTGGGTATTGAGGTGATGACGGAGAATTTCCAAGCGCTGGGCACGTCTGTTGGGGCGCTTAACGCGGTCCTCGACTTGTGCGACGGCGAGGTGGGTCTGTGCGCTGACTTTGGCAACTTCAAGGGGCCGGACAAATACCGCGATCTGGCGGCGATTCTGCCTCGGGCGACTTCTGTACACGCCAAGGCCGATTTTTCCGAAGAGGGGCAGATGGACCGCGAGGATTTTGCGCGCTGTCTGCGGCTGGCTAGTAATGCAGGATTCGCCGGGCCGTACTCGCTGATTTTTTCTAGCCGAGGCGACGAGTGGGAGGGCATAGCAAAGACGCGGGAAGTGGTTGAGGAATGGCTGTGAGCAAGCGGGAGAAAAAGTACTGGCTCGTCAAGTGCGAATTCGACGAGTGCTCCTTTGACGAGCTAAAGCAGCGTCCACAAAGCACAGGCTACTGGCGGGGCGTGCGCAACTACCAAGCGCGCAATCTCATCCGCGACGAGATGGGAGAAGGGGACTTGGCGTTCTTCTATCACTCCAACTGCGACGAGCCGGGGATCGCCGGGATCGCGACGATTACAAGAGCAGGGTACCCCGATCCTAGTCAGTTCGACGATAAGCACCGCTACTACGACGAGAAATCTACCGAGGATGAGCCGCGCTGGTTCTCCTTCGACGTGAAATGGAAACGCAAATTCAAAAAATTTGTCCACCTAGCCGACCTCAAGGCCAACGACAAGCTCGCCGACATGCGGGTGGTGCAGCGGGGCCAGCGGCTGTCGATTCAGCCGGTCGCCGCGCAGGAGTGGCAGGAAGTCTGCAAAATGGGAGGCGTCAGTCCGACGTGATGCTTTATGAATAATTTGCCCCTCGTCGTCCTAATCGGCGACTCGATCCGCATGGGTTATCAGGACCATGTCGTCAGCCAATTGGCGGGTCGGGCCGAGGTTTGGGCACCCGAGCCAAACGGCGGCGACAGCCGCAATGTTCTTGCGCATCTGGACCAGTGGGCTCTCGGGCGCCAGCCAAACCTAGTACACGTGAATTGTGGGCTGCACGATTTGAAGAGGGCCTTTGGCGCAGCATCCGCAGTGCCCTTGGCCGAATACGAGCGCAACGTGCGCCAGATACTGCAAAGACTGCAACGCGAGTTGGAGGGCGTCGTCGTCTGGGCCGCCACCACGCCGGTGGACGAGACTTGGCACCACCAGAATAAGGGTTTTGACCGCTTGGAGGCCGATGTAGAAGCCTACAATGCGGCTGCCCGCGCTGTGGCGGAGGATCTGGGGGTGCCGATTGACGACCTATTTGCCGTTGTTGAACGCGAAGGGAAGGCGCGGCTGTTGACTCAAGACGGGGTGCATTTTACCGCGGAGGGATCGCAGCTATTAGGACGTGTGGTGGCCGAGTGCGTCTGGGGGCATCTGGCGGACCGCTAACCTATGGAAACAACCGCAGAGCAATTAGCACAGACGCGGCAGGAGCGGGCGCAGCAAATCGCCGCAGCCGGAGGTATTGGGGTGCTGGGCCGCCGCATCGACACTACTGTATCCGAGGCGCTCGTCCTCGGGCTTTGGTTGCAAGGCGTCAGGACCTTTTTTTGCGTTTTTGGCCACGGCTCGACTGAGATCGGCGAGGTGTTGCGGATTTATCAGGACGCCGGGCTGGTGCGCGTGTGTGGGGTGCGCAGCGAAATCGAGGCGTCACACGCGGCTGCGGCCCTGCGCTGGGTGCGCGGCGAAAAGGCCGCGGTTGTCACCTCGATCGGCCCAGGCGCACTGCAAGCGCTGGCGGCCTCCATTGTCCCGCGCTCGGATGGGTTGGGGGTCTGGTATCTGCTCGGGGACGAGACGACCCAAGACGAAGGGCCGAACATGCAGCAAATCCCCGGGACCGAACAAAACGCCTTCCTGCGGCTGTTTGGCACCATGAGCCGGGCGTACTCGCTGCACACGCCGCTGGCGCTTGCCACTGCGCTGAGGCGCGGACTCAACGCGGTGGATCATCCGCATCAGGCCGAGCCGTTTTTCTTGCTCTTGCCGCTCAACGTGCAACCGGCGGAACTGGCGCAGTTCAATTTGGACGAGCTGCCTGTGGGCGCACCGCCGCCGTTGGGTGCGGCTGTGGATGAGGGACGCTACGCAGAGACGGCAGCCGCCATTGCCGCGGCCGAGCGCGTCGTCGTCAAGGTCGGCGGCGGTGCGCGTGGGGCTGGGCCGGAGTTGGCTGAGTTGTTGGAACTGGCCGACGCAGTGGCCGTGACCAGTCCCTTAGTCTCCGGCGTCTTGCCGTACGACCATCCGCGCAACATGACTGTCGGCGGGAGCAAAGGGTCGATTTGCGGCAACTATGCGATGGAAGAAGCCGATTTCTTGATCGCGGTTGGCTCGCGCTTTGTCTGCCAGTCGGATTCATCGCGCACGGGCTATCCGCGCGTACAGGGCGTCGTCAATATCAACGCCGATCCAGAAACTGCTACTCACTACGGCAAGACTATGGCCTTGGTCGGCGATGCCGCGCGGACGCTGCGAGAATTGAATCGCGCACTCAGCGCTAACCGCGTGCAAAACGGCTCTCCTTCGGCTTGGTTGCAAGCCTGTAGCGACAAGAAGCGGGAGTGGGCGGCGTTTAAGGCCGTGCGCTATCAAAAATCGGTGCTGTACGACGAGATGTGGGATGCGGAGGTTATGACGCAGCCGACGGCCATCAAGGTGGCCACGGATTGGGCGCGCGCTTGCGACGCGGTGTGTTTTTTTGACGCTGGCGACGTGCAGGCCAATGGCTTTCAAGTGGTAGAGGACGATCGCTTGGGCCGCACCTTTACCGAGACTGGGGCCAGCTATATGGGTTTTGCGGTCTCGGCGTTATTGGCCACCGCGGTAGCAGCCGAGCCGTTCTATGGGTTGGCCATTAGCGGCGATGGGTCTTTCACCATGAACCCGCAGGTGCTCATCGACGGCGTAGCGCACGGAGCGACCGGGTGCATCCTGCTGTTGGACAATCGACGGATGGGCGCGATCACGGGTTTGCAATTGGCCCAGTACGGGGCTGACTGCGGCACTTGGGACCATGTGGCCGTTGACTACGTGGCTTGGGCGAGGGCAGTGGAGGGCGTGGTTGCGTTGAGCGGTGGGTATTCGCCCGAGGCGCTGGAAAGGGCATTAGATCAGGCGCGGGAGCACGGCGGCTTGTTGCTGATACACGTCCCCGTTTATTTCGGACCAGACGAGCGCGGGAGCTTGGGGGCCTTTGGCCGCTGGAATGTCGGCAATTGGTGCGCCGATACCGAGGCGTTGCGCCACGAGATTGGACTTTAACAGCCGGAGGAATCGCATGAAAATTGCCATGTTGCACGGTCCGCGCGATTTGCGGATTGAAGATTTGACGTTGGACACGGAGAACTTGGAGGACGACCAAATTTGGGTGGAGACGGAGATTACGGGGTTTAAGATCGGCACCGACCGCGGCAACTACGAAGGGGCCGAACAGGTGCCTGGGGCACCGGATTTTCCGCGCTGGGTGGGCGACAGCAACCTAGGCGTGGTGCGCGGGGTCGGCAGCAAGGTAGCCAAGTTCGCGGTGGGGGACCGGGTGGTGTCGCGGCATCCCCATCAGTCGGCGTACGTGGCGCGGGACAGCGAGAGCATCGTCCACGTACCGGACGGGGTAGCAGCCGAGGACGCGGTGTTCGCCCATTTGTACGCCTTGAGCATGCATTGCTACACCAAGGCTTTTTTCGCACCCGGCGAGACTGTGGCCGTGGTGGGGTTGGGCGTCTTGGGCTTGGGGGCCGTGGCGCTAGGCCCGCTTTTTGGCGCACGGGTCGTGGGACTGGGCAACAGCTCGGTGCGCTTGGACATGGCGCGCCAGATGGGGGCGCACGAGGCTCTGTTGTCGGACGACCCCGAGTTGGAGGCCAAGCTGGACGAATTTACCCACGGGCAGGGGATCGACTTGGTGATCCTGACGGCCAACCCTTGGCCAGCGTATCGTACGGCGATGGAAGTAGTGCGAACCAACGGACGGGTGTCCATCGTCAGCCTCCCAGGGCGGGGTGAAGAGCCGCTAAGTTTTAACCCGTTGGATATGCGCTGGTTTTACTTCAAGGGCGTTTCAATCTGTGCGGTCAACGACCGGGCGGGGTCGCTGTTTCCGCCGCCGGAAGGAGACCACTTTGACAACGACGGCCGCTGCGTCCACGTGCTCTCGCTGATGCAGGAGGGCAAGCTTCAGCCGAGCCGCTTGGTCACCCACCGGCTGCACTACTCGGACATGGTGCAAGCCTACGAAATGGCGTACCACCGCGAGAAAAACATGCTCAACGTGGTATTCAACTGGAAGGACTGAAGCATGGACCTGCTGCCGACGACTAATGCCGACGGGCGGGACGTCCTCCCGATGACCGAGGCCCAGAAGTACCTCTTCGACCTTAAGGGGTTTATTCTTTTGCCCGCGCTGTTGAGCGAAGAAGAGCTTGTGCAGATTCGCGCTCACCAGATGAAATTTCTCTACGAGCGCGAGTCCCTGCCGCCGGACGAGCGCGACAATCACGGAGGCCCGTCGCAGATCTTGCTCGACCACCCAGCGGTAGTAGGCGTGCTCAATGAGGTGCTCTCGCATCAGGCGCTGGCCAGCGAAGAGTGCTATGGGTTCCGCTACGACCACACCTATACCAGCCATCGCCAGGCCGGACACGACAACTTCGGCCCGCACGGCGGCGGTGGGTACTTCAACTTTCGCGGCAACTCGCACATCTACCAGATGCAGTCGGGCAAGGTGCATTCCGGGCTGACGCGGGTGGTGTGGGAGCTCAACGAAGTCGGCGCGGGCGACGGGGGCACGCTCTTTCTGCCGGGCAGCCACAAGGCCGCCTTCCCCCGGCCCGACGAGCTGAGCGAGCGCGACAGTGCGCTGTGGGAAAGCTATACTTGCCCGGCCGGTTCGGCGGTGATTTTCACCGAGGCCCTGTGCCATTCGGGCACGCGCTGGACCAACGAGCAGCGCGACCGGCTGACCTTGTTCACCTGCTACGACACCGTCAATTCCAAGTGGGGCAAAGGGTGTCCGTCCGCCGAAGTGGTCGCCTCGTTCCCAGAGAAGCGCCGCACCCTCTTCCGGGGTGTGTGGCACGGGATGAGCGACGTACCCGGCATCAACAAATACTACGAAGCAGCTAACCAAGCCGTTTGACGCGCCGAAAGAATTCTACATGAGCGAAAAAGTTCTCTTCCTACTCGATGGCATGGCCCTCGTCTATCGGGGCCACTTCGCGCTGATCCGCAATCCGCGCATGACCTCAAAGGGCATGAACACGTCGGCCGTTTTTGCCTTTGCCAACACCTTGCTTTCCATCATTGAAAAGGGCGAGCCGACGCACATCGCCGCTGTCTTCGACACGCCTGAGCCCACGCATCGGAACCACAAGTACGAAGAGTACAAAGCCCAGCGCGAGGCCATGCCCGAGGATCTGAGCCAAGCACTGCCTTATGTGTTCCGGCTCTGCGAGGCGTTTAACATCCCGGTTTTGCGCGAGCCGGGGTGGGAAGCTGACGACGTGATCGGCACGTTGGCCAAAAAGGCCGAGGCCGAGGGATTTGCGACGTACATGGTCACGCCCGACAAGGACTACGGCCAGCTCGTTTCCGAGCGGAGCTTTATGTACAAGCCAGGGCGCGGCGGCGACGAGGCCGAGGTTTTGGGGGTGCCAGAAATCCTCGCCCAATGGCAGATCGAGCGGATCGACCAAGTGATCGATGTGCTGGGGCTGATGGGCGATTCTTCGGACAATGTGCCCGGCGTTCCTGGGATCGGCCCCAAAACGGCGCAAAAGCTCATTGCCGAGTACGGCAGCGTCGAAGAGTTGCTGGCGCACACCGACCAGCTCAAGGGCAAGCAGAAGCAGAACGTAGAGGAATACCGGGAACAGGCTCTGCTCTCCAAGGAATTGGTCACCATCGAGTGCGACGTGCCACTGGACGTGGGACTGGCGGATTTGGCGAAAAAGGAATGGGACCGCCCGAAGCTGGAGACTCTCTTCACCGAGCTCGAATTCAACACGCTAGGTCGGCGGCTGCTTGGCGACGAGTTTAGCGTTGAAAAGGAGCAGACTCACGGCCCGCTTAAAGGGGTGGCGGATGTGGAGCACGACTATCAGCTCGTCGATACGCCCGACAAGCGACAGGCGTTGATCGCGGCGCTGTTGGAGCAGCCTGCGTTTTGCTTCGACGTTGAGACCAACGGCCTCGACGTCCGGCAATGCGACCTGATTGGCTTGGCCTTTTCGTGGGCACCGGGTACGGGCCACTACGTGCCGCTGCCTATGGAGCGAGCCGAGGTGCTGACTGTTTTGGAGGAATTTCGCCCGGTCTTTGAAAGCGGAGCGAGTGAAAAAATCGGCCACAACCTCAAGTACGATCTCGGCGTCCTCCGCTGGCACGGTATGCGGGTCGAAGGACCTTTCTTCGACACGATGCTGGCGGCAACCTTGGCCGAGCCAGAGCTGCGACGCAGCATGGACGAGCTGGCCAAAAGCCTGCTCTCCTACTCACCCAAGCCCATATCCGAACTGATCGGCGAGCGCGGCGGTGAGCAGCTAACGCTCTTGCAGGTGCCGATGGAGCAAGTGGCTGAATACGCCTGCGAGGACGCGGACATTACCTTCCAACTCGCCGAGGCGCTGCGGCCGAAGATCGACGACATGGATCAGCAGCGCGTTTTTTACGAAATCGAGGCCCCGCTGCTGCCGGTGCTGGTGGATATGGAATTCGAGGGCATCCGCATGGAAAGCTCGGCTTTGGCCGCACTCTCGCGGCAGTTTGAGGAGGCCATTGAGCAGGCTGCCGAGCGCGTCTTTGAGCTGGCCGGGGAGCGCTTCAACCTCAATTCGGGCAACCAGCTAGGCACCATTCTTTTTGATAAGATGGAGCTGGACTCCAATGCGCGGCGGACGCAAAAGACCGGCCAATACCAGACGGGCGAACAGATCTTGCGCCGGCTGGCCAATCGCCACGAGATCGCGCGGCAGGTACTCTCCTACCGGTTGCACACCAAGCTCAAGTCAACGTATGTCGATCAGCTCCCCGGCGCGGTCTATAAGGCCACCGGGCGCATCCACACCAACTACGATCAGCTAATGACCGCGACTGGGCGCATGAAGTCCGACCGCCCGAACCTGCAGAACATCCCCATCCGCAGCGAGCAGGGACGGGAAATTCGCCGCGCCTTTGTGCCGCGCAGCAGCGAGTACCTGCTCTTCTCGGCCGACTATTCGCAGATCGAGTTGCGGATTGCCGCTGCGCTCAGCCGCGACGAAGGGATGCTGGATACCTTCAACAGCGGCGGCGACATCCACATGGCTACGGCCGCAAAGATTTACCAAGTCGCAGAAGACCAAGCGACCCCAGAGATGCGTCGCCAGGCCAAGACGGTCAACTTCGGCATCATCTACGGGATCTCGCCCTTTGGGTTAGCCGAGCGACTCGACATTCCACGTCGGCAGGCCGCCGAGCTAATCGAGCAGTACTTTGCCCAGTATCCCGGGGTGCGGCGCTATCTCGACGAGACCGTGGAGTTCGCCCGTGACAAGGGGTACGTCGAGACGGTGACCGGGCGGCGGCGCTATCTGCGCGACATCAACTCGCGCAATGCCACCACTCGCAAAGGAGCCGAGCGCAACGCGATCAATACTCGCATTCAGGGTACGGCTGCGGATATGATCAAGCTGGCGATGAGCCGCATCCATCGGCTGCTGCGCGAGGAAGGGTTTCGCTCGGCCATGCTGTTGCAGGTTCACGACGAGTTGGTCTTCGACCTGCACCGTGACGAGGTAGAGACCCTACCGCCGCTGGTGGTGCGCGAGATGCGCGAGGCCCTGCCGATGGAGGTGCCGATAGAAATTGAGATGGGCACCGGCGAAAATTGGCTAGAGGCGCACTGAGGGGCCGAGCGGATACCGGGAAGCTATGATTGCACGCAGCAAAATATGACACGTGTGTCCGCGGAGAGACGCAAAATGACCGAATACTCATCATCTAAAAAAATCAAGCCATCATCCGACATTGTGAGCGACGTACGGCAATTGACACTGGACGAACTAATGCGCCCGCGGCAAACGGAACACAGTCTCAGTATAGATCGCGCCTTTCCCGAGGAATTTGTCAATGGCCTTTCCCGTCAGGAGGTGTTCAACAAACATCTCTTTCGTCCAAATACGTATCTGCATAAGTGGTGGGCGCGACGGTGCGGGTCCACATTTCGCACCATACTCAAGCAATTTGCGGCTAACCATGAGTGTCGCGATTACTACGCATCTGGCGGGCTAGAAGGCTTGACTGTGCTTGACCCGATGATGGGAGGCGGCACAACCCTGCACGAAGCGATTCGCCTCGGCGCGAACGTCATCGGTGCGGATATAGACCCCATCCCGATTGTGCAGGCCCGAGCGTCACTCACTCAGGTCGAGTTGGCGGGTTTGAAAGTAGTTTTTGATCGGTTCTTTGCTGATTTGTACGATAGCTTAGGGCCTTATTTCCAGACCGAATGTCCAACCTGTGAGCAGACTGTGGATAGCCAATATGTGCTACACGGGCTGCGTAAAAAATGCGCTTGTCGGAATGTCGTGCAGATTGACCAGTACGATTTACGCCATGAGGACGATGCAATAATCAGCATTTGCCCTGAGAGCGGGGAGATTTTTCGCAATCAAAATGGACAGAAGGCTGCCGTCGAAAAGCTGTCTCCGCCGACCAGAACGGTCGGTGCAACCGCGAATCTGATTACCAAAGCTGAAAAAGAGTGTCCTAGCTGTGGTCAGAAGTACGAGGAACTGCTCGACTTGCCATTTTATGCGCGCTATACGCCGATTGCGATTGTTGCAGTCTGTCCCGAGCACGGCAACTTTTTCCGCTCGCCTAGTGAAGCGGATTTGGCGCGAATCAAGCGGGCCGACAAGCGGCGTAGCGAACTGAATTTCGGGCCGTTGGAGGATTTTAGGGTGCATGATGGCCCTAAGTCCGGTGACCTGCTAAGGCACAATGTCCATTCATACCTCGACGTTTTTTCATCCCGTCAGCTACTGTACTTGCATCAAGCGGTTCAGCAACTGCGCGACTATGCGGGTATAGATAGACTCACCCTCGGGATGCTTGTGTCCACGTCTTTAGAGTTCAATGCAATGCTCTGCGGGTACAAGGGTTGGTACAAACGCCGGCCGGGCGCGATTCGGCACGTTTTCGCTTTGCACGCCTATTCGTTTCAATACACAGTGCTAGAGAACAACCCGGTCAATCCTCGCAAATCGTCGGGCAACCTGCAATTGCTCTTTCGCGATCGGATAGAGCGAGGACGCAAGTGGTCGGTATTGCCTGTTGAACGAAAAATTGGGGAAGACGGCAAAAGAGAGTTAGTCAAGATACCGGGAGAGGCGGATGACGGCGTTGAAGTTTTCAATCAGGCCGATCTCATATGTGATCGGAGCCGGTTTTGGCTCATTCAGGGCGATTCGCAGAGTTTGCCTCTCGACGACCATTCCGTAGATATGATAGTGACCGATCCTCCCTATTACGATAGTGTGCAATACAGCAATCTGGCGGCTTTTTTTCGGGTGTGGCTGACGCGCCTGCTTCCCGATGAGGCCGAGTGGAGTTACGACGAATCCGACAGTGCTGTTGCGACAAAAGCGACCGCTGGTGTCAGCAATTTTATGAGGGTACTTGCGGGAATTTTCGCAGAGTGCGGGCGCGTCCTGAAGAAACAGATCGGGCGGATGGTATTTACCTTTCACCACTGGGATCCCAGCGCGTGGGCCGAGCTCACTTTGGCTCTCAAAAGCGCTGGATTTAGGCTGATGAACGCTTACGTAGTGTACTCCGAACATCCCATTTCAGTACACATTCGCAACTTGAACTCAATCCAGCACGACAGCGTTTTGGTTTTTGCTCTCGAAGGCAACGGCCCGTCCGCTCCGTGGACGACTTTAGACACTATTGACACAAACGACAGCGAGACGTTTTGCCGGCAATGCAACGAAACGCTGGGCTGGTTGTTGGAAAGTACATTCTCGCCAACCGAAATTCTCGCCATTTGGAAAAGCCTCATTCGGGAGGGAACGGATGGCTGAGAACCTAAACCGGCGTCCGGCGGAAATTTTTGGGTATCCGATAGGAAATCGGTCCGCTGCTGCACGAGACGCTCGCCAGAAGTATTGGTGTCCATTCCGAGACGGACCGTGCATTAAGAAGAGCCGACTGATTGATTTTCCTTTTGGTGTCTGCTCGGTGGAGTACGACGGCGGTATCCACACAATTTGTCCTCAGCGTTTTGAGGAAATCGGCTCGACCGAGGGGGTGCCCCGGGTTTTAGAGGATATTGTAGTACACTATTTTGGCAATACGGATAACACAGTCGTTTTTTCCGAAGTCCGACTGCCGAACGTGGGCAACATCGATTACGTCATAATCAAACACAAACCAATGCAAGCCACAGTGGACGAATTTGTCGCCGTCGAGTTTCAGTCCGATTCCACGACGCAAACCGGAGAGTTGGTTCGTGGAATAGACGATTTCTATGAAGGACGCGACATACAGAAACGACTCTACAGATTTGGTATGAATACCTACGATTCGATAAAGCGCGCCATTACTCAACTAATGAATAAAGGTATCGTGTACGAGGCTTGGAACGCGAAGTGCTACTAGGTGATACAGGAGTATATCTATGCGAACTTGGTCGCTCGCTACGGCTTCAAATCAGATGGATTTTCACCTCAACACTCTTCCATATTCGCGTTGTACGACATGGTGACAAACGGCGACTGCTTGACGCTGACACCTACTCGCTTCATATCGACCACAGTTGAGGAGGTATATCAAGCCATGCGGAACAACCCCTCTGTGCCAAACAAAGATGCGTTCGTGGAAGAGTTAAACAAAAAGCTGCGGCTCAAGCTATGCGTGGCATGATTAGAAGTCGTGGGACCTGAGTTAGATGGAAGAGTGAGGGACGGAGGAGTACAACAGAGAAAGGCACTAGCAACAATGGGCGAGCGCATCCGCGGCTTTGGCAGCGACAATCACGCCGGAGTCCATCCCGAGGTCATGGCGGCCTTACAGCGAGTCAACGTGGGGCACGTGCATTCCTATGGGGACGATCCTCATACTGATGAAACCGTCGCGCTGTTTCGCGAGGTGTTGGGATCGGAGGTTGAGGTTTTCTTGGCGTTCAACGGCACCGGGGCTAATGTTACGGCCCTCACCGCGCTCACGCGCTTTTGCGACGCGGTGATCTGCTCGGACACCGCTCATCTCCACATCGACGAATGCGGTGCCCCCGAACAGGTGGCTGGCGTCAAGCTCCTGACCGCGCCAGCACCCGACGGCAAAATTACCCCCGAGGGAGTCGCCGCACACATTGCGGGTCGCGGCGACGAGCACCAAGTGCGCCCCCGCGTGGTGTCGATTACTCAGGCTACGGAACTGGGTACTGTTTATGCGCCGAGTGAGATTCGCGCCATCGCCGATTGCGCCCATGAACACGGGTTGTATTTGCACGTCGATGGAGCGCGGATTGCCAACGCAGCCGCGGGCTTGGGCTTGGAACTGCGGGAGGTTACTGGGGATTGCGGGGTCGATGTGCTGTCGTTTGGCGGCACTAAGAACGGCCTGATGCTGGGGGAAGCCGTGGTCTTTTTTCAGCCTGAGCTAGCCGAACACTACCGCCGTGCGCGCAAGCAGGGGATGCAACTGGCCTCTAAGATGCGGTTTGTCGCCGCGCAATTTACGGCCCTGCTGACCGACGACCTGTGGCGTCGGAGCGCCGAGCACGCCAATGCCATGGCGCAGGTGCTGGCCGAGCGAGTGCGCCCCATTCGCGGGGTGGAGGTGATCTACCCTGTGCAGGCCAACGCCGTGTTCGCGCGGTTGCCGGTAGAAGTGATTCCCATTTTGCAGCAGGAGTTTTTCTTTTATCCCTGGAATCGAGGCGAGGTGCGCTGGATGACCTCGTTCGACACCGAGGCAGAGGACATAGAGGCGTTTGCGACGCTGATTGAATCCACTATGACAGAAAGGAATGCATCGTGATTATCGATACCCATACTCATTTTTACGATCCCACGCGACCGGAAGGCGTGCCTTGGCCGCCGGCTGACAACGAACTGCTCTATCGCACGGTATTGCCCGAGCATCACCGCGCCCTCGCCGCGCCCGAAGGAGTGACCGGGACGGTGGTGGTGGAGGCTAGTGCGTGGCTGGCGGACAACCAGTGGATCTTGGATTTGGCCGCTGACGACCCCTGGATCGTCGGGCTGGTGGGCCACGTCGATCCCAACCGGGAGGATTTCAAAAGCGACATTGACCGCTTGGCGGGGAACGCGCTCTTTCGCGGCATTCGCTGCGGCGGCGGGTATTTTGCCGACTTGGAGGCCGGGTCTTTTCTCGCCGACATAGAGCACCTCGTCACAAGGGACTTGGAACTCGACGCGCTAGTGGGACCGGCGGATTTGGCCCAAGTGGTGGAACTGGCCCGGCGGCTGCCGGAATTGCGCATTGTCATCAATCACTGCGGCGGGGTCGGGGCCGACGGCGGCGATCCCGATCCGGCGTGGTTGGACGCCATCGCCCAAGCGGCCGAGCAGCCGCAGGTCTTTATGAAGGTCTCGGCGATCATGGAGCAAAGCAGGGTGGAGCCGGTGCCGGAAGCGCTGGACTTTTATCGCCCGATCCTCGACGCCATGTGGGACGCCTTTGGCGCAGACCGCGTGATCTACGGCAGCAATTGGCCCGTTAGCGACCGAGCGGGGAGTTTCAAGGCCGCCATCTCCATCGTCAAGGCGTACTTTGGCGAAAAGGGCGTGACCGAGAAGTACTTCTGGCAAAACAGCAAAATCGCGTACAAGTGGTCAGTGGCCAGTGGTCAGTGATTAGCCCCCACCGCCACTCCCAATGGGGCGGGTTGGGACTGGCCATTAACCACTAACCACCAGCCACTGACTAAGGAGGCCATTATGAAATTTTGGGTTTTCACCCACAGCGACCAGCCCCTTGAACACTGGCTCGAAGGTTATGAGCAGCGCTTTGACGCTTGGGAGGAAGGCGGCGTCGAGGGCATTATCGTCGGCCGCATGCAGTTTAAGCAGGACGATGGTTCGATTATCTCCAGCTATCCGGTCAATACCAAGCTCTATGCCGAGCACGGCGTCGAGCCGCCGGAGGAGACGCCCCGCGATTTAGAAAAAGAAAAAAAGCTCCAAGGCATGATGGACGACGCGGCAGCGCGCGGCTGGCAGATTATGACCTTTGGGATGGGTCGCGGCGGGTTGGTCGGGCTGGAGGACTTGATCGCGTTCTACCCGCAGGTAAAAGGCGTCATTATCGACGGCCCCGGCGAAAACCACTACGAGCTAGCGTTCCACCACGGCGGGGAGCTTTTGGAACTCCGGCCCGGCGAAGATCAGCTCTTTGCCGGCATGGGGGCCGATGTTGGGCGGATGCAGCGCGGCATCGACCATCTGCGGCAGGCCCTGTGTCGGCTGACGCCCCAGCGGGTGCGCTACCTCGCCCAAGGCGGCCTGTTTTCGGTGCTGAATTTGATCGACCTCGACGAGGGTGGGCTGTATTGGTTGCGGATGCGGCAGGAGAAGTCGCGCCGCTCTTGGGAAGACGCTCGCACAATTGTCGATCAGGCCTCGCGCAAGATCGAGCTGGGTGGTATTCCGCGCACGGCCGTCGTCTCTGGGTTGACCGGGCAGGATTACGAGCGGATGGCCGGATACTTCGATTATATACTGCCCAAGCACTACTACTGGCATCGCGGTTTTGACGGCCTGTACGGCACACTGGCGCGCTGGGTGCAGACGCTTGGGGAGTGGAATCCGGGGCTAACGGAAGAAGACGCTTTTGCCGTGGTCGAGGCGCTTTTTGGCATCAAATTGCCTGGGGTGCGGACGCTTTTTGACTTGGAGGCGGGCTTTCCCGACGAGTTTTTCAGCGAGGTGGTGTACGGTGAAACGCGCCGGGCCATAGAGGCGGCCGGTGCCGATAAGGTGATTTGCTGGGTTTCGACTGGTCGCACGCCGCACGCTGGCGACCCCATGCCCGCGCGCGATCTGCTCGGCATTTTGCGGGCGTCTGAGGCGGCTGGGCTCAAGCGCTTTGTCTTTCATCCAGAGGTCATGGGCGCGTCCGAGTGGCGAGTTTTGACGGAAATTTGTGGGACGCCGTGGCGCGAGGATCCGAGCGGGTACTGGCCTTCGGGCACCGAGAAGCCAGATGCTTTTAATGGGGGACGCAGGAAATAGGCACGTTGTAATGGAGAAACATTCATAAACGAAAGGAAAATAAACGTATGGCTACACCCAAGAAGGTGCTTGTTACAGGCGCAACTGGGCAGATTGGTTACATGACATACAAACGGCTGCAAGAACAGCCGGAAAAGTACGATGCGTATGCACTCGACTACAAATTGGAGCCATCTGTTCGCGTTCCGGGGTCGTGGACGCTCGAAATTCCAGACGAGAAATTCATCCTGTGCGATATGGCTGATTTTAATCAGGTACGACGCGCTGTTGAAGGTATGGATGTTGTCGCACATCTTGCCGCGGATCCGAGCGGGGAGAGTTGGGAGAGTTTGCTGAACAACAACATCATTGGGACTTACAATGTCTTTGAAGCGTGCAAAGTCACCGGCGTTGCGCGTATCGTCGCCGCCAGCAGCATTATGGTCTCGCAGGGACATCGCGAGCAAGAGCCGTACAAGGCGATGATGGAACGCCGACATGCAGATATACCGGACAATGTAGAGATGATTACGCCAAATACACCAGCGGAACCGAGGGGTCTATACGCCTCAACCAAAGTGTGGACGGAGTCTTTGGCGCGAACCTACGCCCATCGTCATGGGTTGTCGTGTCTCTGCGTCCGTATCGGTCAAGTCGAGAGAGATCGTCCTCGTCCGCCACAAGGTGCCGACATCTATGTGAGCCAACGCGATATTGTCCAGATATTCGAGCGGTGCATCAATGCTGATGGTAGTTTGCGATTTGAGATTTTCTACGGCATGTCGAACAACGACCTACGTTGGGTGGACATCTCAGATGCACAGCGAAAGGTGGGATTTGTACCACAGGATCGAGCGGAAGATGATCACGACTATGACGCGTAACTAGTGGAAACCACTCCACGGAGGTTGACATCTGATTGTCTCTACACTGTGGAGACAATTGCGCTGGTCGTACTTGATTGCAAAACTCGAAGAGAGGCTATTGATGACCCGTTGGAGCATCGTCGTCTCGGAGGTGAACGCAAAATGACTCACACACTCGCAAAATCGCCTGACTACGCCGCATGGCTATGCGAGATGAAATCGCGCATCCGGTCGGCCCATCTCAGTGCAGCGCGGGCGGTGAACCGCGATATGATCCTGCTGTATTGGGACATTGGGCGCGGGATCTTAGAGAAGCAGAAGGAACAGGGCTGGGGTAAGTCGGTAGTGGACAGGCTGGCCGCAGACTTGAGAAAAGAGTTCCCCCACATAAGTGGTTTCTCGGCACGCAACCTCTGGGACATGCGTCGGCTGGTCGAGACATACTCTAACTCTGAAGTCCTTGCACAAGCGATGCAAGAAATAGGTAACTTGGAGGAAGACGCAATTCTGCGACAGCCTGTCGCAGAATTAGAAAGTGATCGCACGGAACAAGCCGCCGAATTTCTGCGACAGCTTGTTGCAGAAATTCCTTGGGGACACAACTTATTGATTTTGAATAAGATATCTGATTTCGATGCCCGCCTGTACTACCTCCGCGCCACCGCTCAATTCGGCTGGACGCGCAACGTCCTGCTCAACCAGATCAAAGCCGGAGCATATCAGCGCTCCTTGGCTGAGGGCAAGACTCATAACTTTCCGAGCACATTGCCCGAACATCTGGCCGAACAGGCGGAAGAAGCCCTCAAGAGTTCGTACAATCTCGAATTTCTCGGGATCTCACACGAGGTAAGAGAACGAGAACTTGAAACCCGGCTCATCGAGCAATTGCGGGATTTCATTTTAGAACTGGGCTATGGCTTCTGCTTCGTGGGACGGCAGCATCGCCTGACATTGGGCGACAAGGAGTATTTCGTTGATCTGCTGTTCTATCACCGCTTTCTAAAGTCGCTGGTTGCCTTTGAACTGAAAGCGGGAGCATTCGAGCCAGAGTACGCCGGCAAGATGGACTTCTACCTCAACGTGCTCAATGAGAAAGAACGAGCCGAAGACGATAACCCTTCCATCGGCATCATCCTGTGTGCGGAAAAGGACAACCTCGAAGTGGAGTTTGCGCTCAAGAGCAAAACCAATCCCATCGGCGTGGCGGAATACCAGTTGCAATCGACTTTGCCGGAGGAGCTCAAAGGCAAACTCCCGACATCCCAACAACTGAGGGAAGCGCTGGGCCTATCGTGAAAAGCTGTCAAGTAGATTTTCAGTAGGATCGGATATGAGCGACGAACATTTAGATATTATTGACACGCCGGACGGCTTGCTTGCCGATGTGCAGAGCATGATTGAGCAGACCCGTGCGGGAGTTGATCAGGCCGTCAATGCAGGGATGACGAGCCTCTATTGGAGAATCGGCAAGCGAATTCAGAGCGAGATTCTCAAAGGACAACGAGCCGACTATGGAAAGGAGATTGTTGCTACACTGTCGCGACAATTGGTGATCAGGTTTGGAACCGGGTTTTCGGAGAAAACCCTGCGCCGTATGATGCAGTTTGCCGAAGTTTTCCCTGATAGGGAGATTGTCGCCACACTGTGGCGACAATTGAGCTGGTCCCACTTCAGGGAGCTTCTGCCCCTTAAGGAACCCCTCCAGCGTGAGTTCTACGCCGAAATGTGCCGCGTCGAACGCTGGAGCGTTCGCACCTTGCACGACAAGATTGGCTCCATGCTCTACGAGCGCACCGCTATCTCCCGGAAGCCTGAAGAAGTCGCCCGCGCTGAACTGGCTCAACTGCGCGAGGACGATCAGCTCACGCCCGCCCTTGTCTTCAAAGATCCCTATGTGCTCGATTTTCTTGGCCTCAACGACCGCTATCTCGAACGCGATCTTGAGGACGCCATCCTGCGTGAAATCGAAACCTTCCTACTTGAACTCGGCGATGGCTTCGCCTTCCTCGGCCGTCAGAAACGCATTCAGATAGATTCCGACGATTTTTATCTCGATCTTCTGTTTTACCACCGCCGTCTGCGTCGTCTCATCGCTATTGACCTCAAGCTCAGCGACTTCAAGGCCGAGTACAAGGGCCAGATGGAACTCTATCTCCGCTGGCTTGCCAAGCACGAGCAGCAGCCCGGCGAAGAATCGCCGCTCGGCCTCATTCTTTGCGCTGGCAAAAAGGAGGAGCAGATTGAACTGCTCGAACTTGGCCAGTCCGGTATCCACGTTGCCGAATACCTGACCGTCCTCCCGCCTCGCGCGCTCCTACAGGAAAAACTTCACTCTGCTATCGAGACTTCCCGGGCGAGGCTAGAGGCGAAGGAGACCCAAGCAAAGGAATTGGAAAATGTATAATGAATGGAAGCCCATCTACTCGGCTTTAGTTACCGACATCATGGACCAACTCGGCTACCGCGATCAGGCCATGACGCCCGATATCCGGCCCAGCCGTCCTGATGCCTTCATCGCCGGCCCGGCGCTCACCATCGACGCGTACGCCGATACCAGCCCCGACCCTGATCCCTACGGTCAAATTTTTGCCGCCTACGATCAAGCTAGCCCCGGCGACGTTTTCGTCATCGCCACTAATGGCGAAGAGCGATCCGGCCTCTGGGGCGAGCTTCTCTCCACGGCTGCCCAAGCTCGCGGCGTCGAATCCGTGCTCACCGACGGCTTGGTGCGCGATGTGCGCCAGATGAACGCCATGGGCTACCACTGCTTCTGCAAAGGCTATTCGCCGCTCGACTCGGCGGGCCGCATCCTCGCCAAGACGATCAACCAACCGATCACCTGCGGCGGTGTGCAGATTCACCCCGGCGATTTTATTCTAGCCGACTACGATGGCGTGGCGGTGATTCCGGCGGCGATTAAAGGCGAAATCCACGAAAAGGCTATGGAAAAGCTCGCCGGAGAGAACGTCGTGCGCGATGAATTGGCTGCGGGACAGTCGCCGAGGGAGGTTTTTGATCGCTACGGGATATTGTGATTGTTGGACGCTTATATCCTCGAAGCAAATCGGTAGCCTTTGCCCTTAGCGTCCTAGGCGTTAAGGGCTTTTTTTTGCCTATAAGCCGTGGTATATTCTATTACTACCCAACGATAGGAGGCACAAGATGACTAGCCAAGAAACGGAACGCCTCAGCAATCAAGTCACTTGGCTTTATAACGAGTATCGAACTGCTCTTTATAATGTCGTTTACTATGGAAAGCGACTAAAAAAAACCAAGCGGCTCAACTTCACTATCGAAGCCATCCTAGCTCTCGCGGCTCCCGGATTTATCGGAACGTGGCTTTTCTTAGACGACCTTTTTATACCAAAGATATTGGGACTTGTTGCCTCAATCGTTGCTGTGATTAAACCGCTTTCTTCTATCAGCGATAATCTTCAGCGATATACACGTCTCTATACTACCTATAACGAGATCGCAGCCGAATTGGAGCAACTAGTAGAAAAAGTACGCGTTGAACAAGACTTTTCCTCAGAAACTAGCATCCGATTTGGGATTCAAGTTAAACGAATGGGGAGTTTGGCTGCATTCGATGATCCGGAGATGAATCCCGAAGAGGAAGAAGTATGCTACAAGAAAGTCAACGAGCAGATACCTGCTGATACTCTGTGGGTTCCAGCTACTGTGGAGACGCAATGAGCAAAAGACGATCTAGTCCACCTTCAGGAGCAAAACCACCGCGTCCTTGGCCACAGCCGACTCCAAAGCCACGATCTACTCCGCCCGCCCGCCCACAACCTACTCAACCGGCCGGTCCGCCAGCCAAGCCACCACCTAGAAAATAGTAGCGGCCAATTGCGTCAACCACCGCTAGCCACCCCAATAAGGCCGAGATCCAAAGTCCTCCTCGGCGATTTTATTCTAGCTGACCCCATTTCGGGAGACGGTGACTCCCGATTTGACCTATCCAAAGCGTCGGGTGTCGAATGGGCAAATAAGGATGACCAAATGGCTACGGGCAGCAGGAATTTGAATTTAGCTATACATCCGTCAGCTCAGGGACGTGTTCTCCCTCATATTTTTCAATCAGCACACCTATGACCTCCATTAATGAGGCTAGGGGGTGATTTTCGTCCTCGCCTACGACATCAATCAAATCGTCTAGTATAGCTACAAGCCGTTGATATTCGCTCTCTGCATGGGGGACGAACACAACAGGGGTCAGCATGGGCCATACGTCTTGAGCGGTTTGTACTGTTGCTTTCATTCTAGCTCTTGCGCGTCTCCAAGTGCGACGGTAGCCATCCAACAACGGCCTGTTCGGAGTCCTCGTCCCAAAAGAAGTACAGCCGAAAACAGCGGCGCACGTCTCGGGTGCTCCCCTTCTTCAAGTGTCGGTCGAGCAGGTGCCGCCGACCAGCGTAGCGCACGAAATACATGTCGCCGTGTTCTCCGTGCCGATCTCCAGCAAACGTTTGGGTCTCCTCAATGTTCAGGGCCAAACAAGTCTGCTTGAACGCGTTGGCCTTAGAAGAGCCGAAGCGCCGCATGGGAACGTAGTAGTCTCGGAGCAAAAGCAGGGCTTTGTACAGGAAAGCAGCGTCTTCGTACTTGCTTTTTTTGGCAGCGTGTTTGGCGCGTGGCAGGACTTCGACAAACCCCGCAAGGTTCTTGTCGCACCATTCCTCAAAATCGTTCAGGTCGCTGGGAATCTCTGGCTCCTTGGGGTCTGAGTCATGCACCAGTGCGCTTTCGAGCATCTCCACACGGGCGCGTAAGTTCCAGGCGCGTTGGGTCGCTGTCTCGGCTTGAGCTTGGGCTATATCGCGCTCTTGCTCTACGGACTTCAGGACGCCTTCAAAAGTCTCTTCCATCTCTTCGCGCTCAGCTTGGAGCTCGACGATTTGGGCCTCGGCCAGTTCGAGCCTTTCTGCCATGGTCGCATTCGTCGCCGTGGCGCGCGCACGGCGACGCTCGGCTGCCAGCCGCCGAATTTTGGCAAAGGACGGGGGATCGCTCTCGGCATCCGAACGCTTGACAGTGTCTTTGAGTAAGAGGTCGGCCAAAAAGCTCGCGTACGCAGCAGGGCCGCCGTCCCAATTCTGAATGCGGCGGCCCGTGGCCCACGGGTGTTGATGCGGTTCATCTACCTCGGGATTGAAATTCGGTCGGTAGTTTCTGACTGCTCGATTGAATACGGAAAACTCCTTGCCAAGCTGGTCGGTCAAGCGGAAGGAGGCTGGTCCGGTGAGGATGGCTACGTGGGCCGCGCCAAACGTCTTATGGCATAGAGCGTCTATGGGGAACGCTGCTTCCGTTGCATCTGTCGAGTAGGTCGGGAGCGACGCGACAATGACAGGGGCCCGGCGCTTGGGATCGCTAATCAAATTGCACAGCGACAGAACTTGGTCGTCGGAAACCAGCCATGGTGCTGGACGCAGCAGACGACCGTCTAGCGAAGCGGTGCCAATGGCGGCAATTTGCCGGATGAAATCGGGCGTGGACCGCTCGATGAAGTAGTTATCCGTCCCGCGCCTAGTGCAGACGAGGTGGGCACTGACCGTGATGGATCGGTCGGATAGCTGCTTTAGCCCAACCTCTGTAACCCACGTGAGTTGTGGAACGGACTTGTCGGCATCATCGAGCCGCGCCCCCCATATCGCCAGATCAGCCAACGACACGGCCGCGGCGTACTGCGCCCCAATTTTCTCGGTCTCAAAGGATTGCCCGTTCCAAGCCGCCGCGGGCAGCCGTTGGCCAACGCACGTGGCGATCCATTGTAAGACCTGCTGCCGAGCCGCTGCAAAGGGGTCAACTCCATCGCATGGGTTGATCTTGATAGAGATTTGGCTGATCGGCATCACAGACGAGTACCGCTCGTGCATTTGCTTCTGCACGGGCCGCAACTGGTCGGCCAATGAGGTGTTGTAAGGACTCATCGAATCTGCTTTTCTCTTGCGAAGTGTTAGATAACAGAACGAGACTATCCATTCAACGCCTGCGCAAAATCCGCGCACAAATCCTCGACGGCCTCAATGCCGCACGCCACTCGCACCAAGCCGTCGGCTATGCCTATGGCCGCTAGCTCCTCTTGGCTCAAGCCGCTGTGCGACGTGGTGACGGGCCGAGTAATGAGGGTTTCGACCCCGCCGAGACTGGGGGCTGACGCCGGCAGCACCAGCTTGGACAGCAAGCGCTCGGCGGCCTCCACGCCTCCGTGCAATTCAAAGCTCAACACCCCACCCGCTCCGGCAAACAGCCGCTGCGCCCGCTCGTATTGCGGATGGCTTTCCAGCCCTGGGTAGTTCACCTGCGCCACCTGCGCCTGCTCGGCCAAAAAGTGCGCCAGCCGCAACCCATTTTCGTCGTGTTGCCGCATTCTCAGCGACAGGGTCTTCAAGCCCCGTTGCAGCAGAAAGCAGGCGTGGGGATCTAGTGAGCCGCCCAAGTGATTCAGCTTGTGTCTAATGGCTGTGACGTGTGCAGCCGAGCCGACGACCACGCCCGCGACGATATCCGAATGGCCGTTGAGGTACTTGGTCGCGCTGTGCAGCTCAATGTCAAACCCGATTCTTAGTGGGCGGAAGTTGCACGGCGAGGCGAAGGTATTGTCGATCAGGGAGACCAGCCCGTGCTCGCGGGCAAACGCCACTACCGCCTCTAAATCGGCGACCTCCATCAGCGGATTGGTCATGGTCTCCACGTAAATCGCCTTCGTCTCTGGCCGCAGCTTGGCCGCCCATGTCTCAGGCGCGTTGCCGGCGATAAAGTCGTAGCTCAGCCCCAAGCCCGGCGCATCCTGCGTCACAAAGCTGTGCGTGCCCCCGTAGAGGCAGTCTTGGATCAGCAGGTGATCGCCGCTGTTGAGCACGGTTATCAATGCGGTGGTGATCGCCGCCATTCCCGAGCCGGCGACCAAGGCGTCCTCGCCGCCGCAGACAGCGGCCAGTTTGGCGTGCAATGCGCGGTGGTTGGGCGTGTTGTTGAGGCGGAGATAGCGGATGGCGTCGTAGTCCTCTTCGTCTTGCGAGACAAAAGTCGAGCTCTGAAAGATCGGCGTCACCACGGCACCGTTGATGCGCTCCTCGCCAGCGTGGACGAGGCGGGTCTGAATATCCATGAAGTGATTCCTTTGGCGGTTAATGCGGGCAACCACGAGGGTTGCCCCTACATGGCGAAAAACGTCCTATGAGCGATTCGAGATGCGGATCGTTTTCTGCGTCCATCTGCGGATTATAGGGCAAATTGGGTAAGCAGCCGCTCGTATAGCCGAATGAAGTCTCGGCGGCCGTTGTCGCGGTTGTACACGTAACACATGGGATTGGGATTGATCTCGATGATGGAGAGACCGTCCGCGCCGTGGATGAGGTCAATGGCGTAAAAACCGAGTGAGAACACGCCAGCCACTTGCGCGGTTAGGTGTTGCATTTGCGCTAGCAGGGCCGCGTCTTCTACGCGCACGGCGCGTCCTGTGGCCTGATGCAGCGGATTGAGATCCCCGTCTGTGCCCACGGCCTCGCTCTCCTTGCGATAGGCCAGCAACAGCTCGTCGCGGCTGGCGACGATTCGATACTCCGGCCCGGCCACGTATTGCTGCACCAGCGCGATGTTGTCCAAAAAGCCGCTGTTGGCAAAAAGGGCTTCGAGCCGCTGGCCGAGGTCTGTTGCGTTGCGCTCCAAAAACACGCCCTGCGCCAGTGAGCTGTGGCACTTTTTGACCAACAGGGGGAACTCGAACCGCGCCTCTACTTCTTCGACGATTTCCGCGACTGTGGCGTGGGTTTTGTAGCGGTCGAAGCGCGCGTCGGCCAGCGGGTTGAAGAGCTTGAGCGTGTCGGGGACTGGCAATCCGGCGGCGGCGAAATCCTCGTATTGGTACGCCTTGTCTTCGGCGAGCCGGGCTTCGACGTAGTCGTTGAAGGGATGCTTGTTGCGCCAGAAGCGCAGGGGACGCCGTCCGCCCGACAGCTTGAGCCGAGTGCCGTCGTCCGAAATCCACTCGCAGATGAGTCCCTGTCGCTGGGCCGCCTCGGCGACGCACTCCAGATTCTCCAGCGCCATGTCTTCGGTGATGCCGTCGCGCTCGCCGGGCAGGTTGAAAAACTCCCGCGCCCGCGCTACCAAGTGCAGCGACCCGGCCACGCAGACTCGGCCTTTGGGTCCCGCTAGTGCTAGCGCGCGTTTGAGCGCTTGGCCGCTTGCAGGTACCTGCTTGATGGCTAGTCCGTCCGGTGCTAGGTCTGCTAGCACCGCTGGTGCCAGCGCTCGGGGATGGTCTGAAGAAGTCAGCAAGACCCGCTGTGCTACCGGCGCTAGGGCGCGCAAAATTCCCGAGGCATCGTGCCCTGCCCCCGCGCCGATGACTAGCACCCATGCGTCGTTAGTATTGGCGACGGGACGCTCTCCGCTCAGCCGCTGTAACTCCTTGGTCAACGCCTGTGCAGCCGCTGGATTGTGCGCGCCGTCGAGCAAGACCAGCGGCTTTTCTTGCGCGACTTCAAAGCGTCCCGGCCAGTAATGGGTTGCTACGGCTTGATGCGATAGCTCGTCTTCTAGATTATGGACGAGTCTCTGCGCCGCTTCAAGGGCTAGCCGCGCGTTTTCTGCGTAGGTGACCGGACGGCCTGTTAGGTGCCCTAGGGGCCATTCCGTTCCGGCGATTTGCAACTTCACTTCTTGTTTTGCGCAGGTTTGTCGGATTAGGTCCATCACCTCGGGTGACTGCTCCGCCGTAGTAATGAGCGTGCGACCCGACCGGGCGATGTGCAGCTTGTCAGCGGCGATTTCCTCTAAGGTATTGCCCAGCAAGTCCACGTGGTCTAGACCGACGGCCGTCAGGACTGCCAGCTCCGAGTCCCAGGCATTGGTCGCGTCGTAGCGGCCCCCAAGACCTACCTCAAAAACCCCGAATTCCACGCCCTGCTGAGCGAAGAGATGGGCCGCGAGGCCGGTCAGGGCCTCGAACTTGCTAAACGAACCCAATGCCTCCCGGCCAAAGTCGCGGGTGCAATTGTCGAGGTGCGCCACGGCGTCGGCCCATTGTTCCTTGCTGAGGATCTCGCCGTCAATGCGGATTCGCTCGCGCTGGGTGTGCAGGTGCGGCGAAGTGTACAGCCCGACCTTGTGCCCGTGCGCTTTTAGGATGACGGAGAGCAAGCTAGCGACCGTTCCCTTGCCGTTGGTGCCGCCGACAATGATTGAGCGGAAGCGCGTCTGCGGGTCGCCGAGGCGGGCCAACAGGGCGCGCATTCTCGGCAGGTAATCCTCGATTGGGCCGAGCGCTGGACGGCCGACCTCCCAGTCGGGCAGGGCGTCCAAATAGCGTTTGGCGCGGAAGTAATCCATGTAGTGGGGAAGGTGCGGCTCAACCGCCGCGGGTGTGCATCTCGCGGTGCGGATCGGCTTGCAATTCTGAGACTTGATAGAGCACGCCTCGGTGCGGGTCGTCGCGCCGCTCTTCGGCGCTGCGGTCCGTCCGTCCCGCCCACCCCGCGCTAATACGTCGCACTAGTCGCTCGCGATCTGCGCCGTTGCGTAGCAAAGGCTTTAGGTCGGTGCCCTGCTGGGCGTATAGACATGTGTACCACAGGCCGTCAGCCGTCAGCCTGCTGCGGTCGCAGGCTCCGCAAAACGGCTCGGTGACTGACGCGACGATGCCAAAGCGCGTGCCATCGCGCAGGCGGAAGCGCTCTGCGGGCGCAGAGCCCCGCCCCGCCTCGCGTTCGATAGGGCCGTAGTGCGCTTCCAGTTTCGCTAGCATCTCCTGCTGCGACACCACCTCTCCGAGCGACCAGTGCGTGGCCCCGCCCACATCCATGTATTCGATGAAGCGGACCTCCGCGCCTATCTCCCGTCCGAATTCGAGCAAATCTACGAGTTCGTCGTCGTTGAAGCCGCGCATTACGACAGAATTGATCTTGATCACGTCAAAGCCAGTCGCGGCGGCGGCGCGGATTCCCTCTAGGACCTTGGCGTGCGCGGTTCTCCTCGTCAGCGTCTCAAAGCGCGCTGGTTGCAGTGAGTCCAAGCTGACCGTGATCCGGCGCAGCCCAGCTTCCCGCAGGGAGTCAGCCCGGCGCGCCAATTGCGTCGCATTGGTCGTCAGCGCTAGGTCTTCGACTAGTGGTAGTCGTGTGAGTCGGGCGACGAGTTCGAGCAGGTCGGCGCGCAATAGCGGCTCGCCGCCAGTCAGGCGGACGCTGCGGACGCCAACTTGGCAGAAGGCATCGACCACGCGCTCGAGCTCGGCGGCGTTGAGGATGTCTTTACTGGGCAACCAAGTATAATGCTCTTCGGGCATACAGTACTGGCAGCGCAGGTCGCAGCGGTCGATTACCGACACGCGCAAAGAAGCCAGCGGGCGGTCCAAAAGGTCGCGCACTAACTCGGTTTTGGCGGGTGTTTCAAGGGCCATACAGAGGCATCCACAGACGGAGTTAAAGAGACTTGAGAATATAGAGAATCCCTAGCAGTGGGCAATGTTGGACGCGGTCGGCGCGTTCTTGCTGTACGGAAGTCGGCGCGTGATATTAGGGGACTTGACCCGCCTGCGATAAGCGTTGTGGGCGGCGAATAGGACATTACACTGCGCAACGAGAGGGATTTGATGAGTACCACTGACGCGATCCAAGAGATGCTCGCCGAGCACGGGTATGTCGCCGATCGCCAAGTTGTTATGTCCGTATATCTCGCTCAGACCTTGGAGCGTCCCTTGCTCATCGAGGGGCCGGCTGGCGTTGGCAAAACCGAGGTTGCCAAGGTCGTAGCCCGCGCCCTCGACACCGAGTTGATCCGCTTGCAGTGCTACGAAGGGCTAGACGCCTACGCCGCGCTGTACGAATGGAACTACCAGCGCCAGCTTTTGCACATCAAGCTCGACGAGAAGAGCCAACGCCCCCTAGCCGAGCGCGAGGCCGACCTGTTCTCCGAGGACTTCCTGCTCAAGCGCCCCTTGCTCCAGGCCATCTCCCAGCCCGTCCCGCCGGTGCTGCTGATCGACGAACTCGACCGGGCCGACGAGGAGTTTGAGAGCTTCCTGCTCGAAGTGCTGTCCGACTGGCAGATTACCATCCCCGAAATCGGCACCATCCGTGCGGCCGCGCGGCCGCACGTGATCTTGACCAGCAATCGCACCCGCGAGCTGTCCGACGCCGTGCGCCGCCGCTGCTTCTACCTGTGGATCGACTACCCGGAATTTGACAAGGAAGTGGAGATCGTGCGCCGCAAGGTGAATGGGATCGACGTCCAGCTCGCCGAGCAGATCTGCCGCTTTATGGAAAAGATCCGCATGCAGCGCCTCGAAAAGGTCCCCGGCGTCGCCGAAACTCTCGACTGGGCCAAGGCCCTCGTCGCTCTGCACCAGCACCATCTCGACCTCGAAGTCGTGGCGGATACCTTGGGCATTGTGTTCAAGGACCAACGCGACGTGGCGCAGGTGAAGCAATCGTTGGCCGAGTTTTTGGAAGGGTTGGGGGTCCGCGCCAAGCTGGCTCCAGAGCGATGAATCACAAGATCGACGACATCGCCCTGCACGGCGCGTTGAGCGCGAATGTGGTCGGCTTCTGCCGCCTGTTGCGCGCCCAGGGTCCCGGCGTGGCCTTGGGCGAGGAGCAAGACGCGCTCCGCGCCTTGGCGGCCATTGACCTGTCAGACCCGGAGGACTTCCGGCTAAGTTTGCGGACGATTTTGGCCAAGACGCCCGCCGAGCAGAAACTTTTCGACGCGCTGTTTGATGTCTATTGGTCGATATGGGATCGCGCTGGCGAATTGGGTCAGCCCCAGCCTGAGCCTGCTGCCGCCGAGAAGGATAGTGCTAGCCGACCCGGTAAGAATGGCTTGACGAGCGTCCGCGATTGGCTCAAACAGGGCGAGCCGACCGAAGAGGAGCGCGAGGTCGCTGGGTACAGCCCTATTGAGGTCCACACGAAGCGCGACTTTAAGAACTTTAACGCCGAAGAGCTGGAGGAAATCGGGCGGCTGTTGCAAGCCATTGCCCACGCGCTCGCCACGCGCTTTAGCCGCCGCTATCGGCCCGCGCGCCCACCGGGCCGCCTCGACTTGCGGCGCACCCTCCGCGCCAGCCTGCGTCGCGGTGGCGAGCTGTTGGACCTGTCCTATTGCCGCCGCACTCGCCAGAAGCCCAAGTTGGTCTTGCTGTGCGATGTCAGTAAGTCCATGGACTTGTACAGCCGCTTCTTGATCCAGTTCATGTACGCCTTCCAAAACGCCTATCGCCGCATCGAGACGTTCGTGTTTGCCACCTCGCTACACCACGTCGCGCCTCTGCTGCGGGGCAACGACCTGAGCGCGGGCTTGGACGCGATTGCCGCGCAGGTGCCGGACTGGTCGGGCGGCACGCGCATCGGGGCCGCGCTGGAAACCTTTCTCAGCGAACACGCCGATCTCGTCGATCACCAGACCGCGCTGGTCATCGTCAGCGACGGCTGGGACACCGGCGACATTGAGATTCTTGAAGAAAGTATGCGCGCGTTGCAGCGCCGCAGCCGCAGCCTAATTTGGCTCAACCCCCTGTTGGGCAGCCCGGATTACCGGCCCGCCACGCGCGGGATGCAGGCCGCCTTGCCGTACATCGACCTCTTTGCCCCGGCCCACAATATCGACAGCCTCAAGGCGCTGGTCGGATACCTGATGACGCTGCGCGGTGCGACGGCTGCGCAATACCTGCGCCGACGTCCTGAGCAGCCCGCGCCGACAAAAACCCAGCCCGCCGCACCGACGAGGGCCGATTGGTATCGGCGCTTTGGAGTTCAGCCGTGAAAGACTTGCAGACGATTCTCCGCCGCGCCCAAGAGCTCGACGAGGCGGGTGAACCTTATGTTGTAGCCACTGTCGTCCAGACCTCTGGCTCGGTCTATCGCGGCCCGGGCACCCGCATGCTTATCGAAGCAGACCTCCAGAGCTTGGGCACCATCAGCGGCGGCTGTCTCGAAGGCGATGTGCGCGAAAATGCACAAGCCGTCTTCGCCGACGGCCAGCCCCGTCTCCTGCACTACGACGCCACCTCTGAAGACGACATCCTCTGGGGCACGGGTCTGGGCTGTAGCGGCACGGTAGATGTGCTCTTAGAGCGCCTGCCCCAAGACGCACCGTTTCACTATCCAACCTTCTTGCACGGCTGTGCCTTGGAGAATCGGCACGGCGTTCTCGTCACGGTCTTTGCCACCGAGGGCGAAACCAATGCCGCGCCGGGCCAACATCTGATCCTCGACGAGCAGGAAGACGCCCGCGACGACATCGCCGACGTGGAACTGCGCGAGATCGCGCTTAACGCTGCTAGCAGAGTCCTCGCGGCCCTCGACGACACTCAACTTCCCATCGCCCCGGGCTACACGCGCCACTACGAGTTGACGCACGGCAAGGCCGCCCTGCTCATAGAGCCTCTGCTGCCACCCATTGCCCTCTATCTCTTCGGCGCTGGCTACGACGCCGTGCCCCTCGCCCAGTTAGCTGGCGAACTCGGCTGGCGCGTCACCGTGGCCGACCACCGGCCCTCCTATGCTCGCGCCGAGCGCTTCCCTTGGGCTAGGCAAGTCTTTCTCGCCCAGCCCGGTCATCTGCCCGAAGATCTTCAGTTCGACAACCGCTCGTGCGCCGTCATCATGAGCCACAACTACCTACAGGATCAAGCGTTGTTGCGGGACTTGCTCGGCGCTCCCCTCGCCTACTTAGGCGTCCTCGGCCCGCACCAGCGCACCCAGCGCTTACTCGCCGATTTGCAAAAAGAAGGTATCGCGCCCAGCGATGAGCAGGCCGCACGCCTCTTCAGCCCCGTCGGCCTCGACATCGGCGCTGAAACGGCCGAGGAAATCGCCCTGTCCATTCTCGGCGAAATCCAAGCCGCGCTCACCGGCCGCAAAGGCGGTTCGCTCCGCGACCATCCCGGGCCGATCCACGATCGGCCGGCTTGACGCGGCTGTTTATTGACTTCCGGCGAGATTTCCAGTCGTCGAGGTCAATCTGGCGAAGGTCTTTTGTCGCCTCTTCAAACTCGGCCAGATCCGCTGCCGACCAACAGCCAAATAGATCGACAAATTCTTCGCACCGCGAACGCCGCCCTTCCAATGCCTGTTCGAGTAGCCCTTTAATGGTCTTGTTCAAGCCTGCAATTACTCCCTTGCCAAGAGCGTTTCGACTCTCTGTAGAACCGCATCCACGATCTCTGTGGGCAAAGGACATATCAACGCTGCATTTCTCGCCTGCCAGTCCATGCTCTTGACCTGATCTGCTAGAATAACACCCGTCACGTCTAGCCCCGTGGGGATGGCGACCTCAAAGGGATACCCCTTCACTTGACTGGTAATTGGGCAGAGAATTGCCAAGCGAGTCTTGCTGTTATAAGCCCCTGGTGAAACCACAACGGCGGGTCGATGTCCTGCTTGCTCATGTCCTACTCGCGGATTGAAGTTAATCCACACCGCATCACCGCGCTGTGGGACGTACTCGGTCGGTCTCATCATACTTCACCGCCCGTCGCGGGTCCAGTATCTATTTCACCGTGTAAGTTGTGCTCAGTCACCTCGGCTAAAAGATCGTCCAACTTCAAGCCAGACGGCCTTACGAGTTCGATGACTAACTCCTTACCACGTAGCGATAATTCGACCGGTGAGTTGAGTTCAAGCCCAATCTGGCTAGCGAGTGGTTTGGGAATACGCAGAGCCAAACTATTGCCCCATTTTTGCACGCGAGTTTCCATATCTTCCTCCTCTAAATAGTAGATACAATGAGGATACATTGAGGGTCGGCATTTATCAAGACCGATTCTCTGGTCTTATGCTCGGAGACGAATCCACGGGATTTGGCAATCTAGCTATATTTCACCATTCATGTGCATGTTGCGGCAAACGCAATTGCCTTGCAGAATATCCTGAACCAACAACGCGAGAGGAACGCAATGCCCATCAGCGCCAAAGACCTCCAAGCCGCCCTCCCCGACCTCGAAAGCACTCAGCATTGTGAGGGCCTAAAAAAAACCGTCACCATTCACCGCGACCCTTGGGGAATCCCCCATATCCAAGCTGAATCGGAAGCCGACCTGTTCTTCGCCCAAGGCTTTGCCACGGCCCAAGACCGCCTGTGGCATATGGACTTCGACCGCCATCAGGCTTTGGGCCGCTGGTCCGAATGGGCGGGTCCCGCAGGGTTGGACCGCGACCGCCTCCTGCGGGCCGCAGGTATGGGCCGCACTGCCAAGTTGGACTACGAAGCGTCTAGCCCCCAAGCCCGCGCCATGCTCGACGCGTACGCCGCTGGCGTCAACGCCTTTTTGGCGACGACAACGGCCCTACCCGTCGAATACCAACTCCTCGGCCAGCGTCCCGAGCCGTGGGAAAGCTGGCACTGCCTCGCCGTGTACAAGATGCGCAACAGCCTGCTCGGCACCTTTGAATCCAAGCTCTGGCGCACTCGTCTGGCCCAAGTCGTAGGCCCTGAAAACCTTGCTCAGCTAGTCAAAGGCTATCCGCAAGGCCATCTGCTTACCGTGCCCCCCGGTACCGAGTACCAGGGAGAACCGCTCGACGGTCTCGCGGCCCTCAGCCGCGAAACCGACCCCGGCTCCAATGCGTGGTCCATCGCGGGTGAGTACACTGATTCGGGCTTGCCGCTGGTGGCTGGCGACTCGCACCGCGGCCTCGACACCCCTTCCGTCTATTACCAAGTCCACCTCGCCTGCCCGGACTTCGCCGTCAGCGGCTACTCGGTGCCCGGCGTCCCCGGCACCCTGCACTTTTGCCACAACGAGTACGTGGCTTGGGGCATGACCTACGGCAGCGCCGATACTCAGGACTTGTTCGTCGAGCGCTTCCGCGAAACCGACGATGGCTTGGAGTACGAATTCAGCGGCGCGTGGCGGCCAGCGGAAATCCTGCGGGAAGAAATCCACGTCCGCGGCGCAGCATCCGTCACCTCCGAGGTCGTCATTACCCACCACGGCCCCATCATCGCCGGCGACCCGCGCAAAGGCCAGGCCATCGCCATCAGCGACCCCGGCCTCATCGAAGGCACTCCTTGGGCCGACGCGGCCCGCGACGCCATGCGCTCCCGTTCGGTCGAGGACTTGCACCAAGCCTTTGCCCGCTGGAACGACCGCGTCAACAACTACGCCGTCGCCGATGTCCACGGCTGCTTCGGCTATCTGCACGCAGGCCGGATCCCGGTGCGCGAGGCCGCAAACGGCTGGCTCGCCGTCCCCGGCTGGAGCGGCGAGCACGAGTGGCAGGGCTACATCCCCCACGCCGAGCTGCCCAAAGCCATAGACCCCGCAACAGGCTATGCCATCACCTGCAACCAGCGCGTGACCGGCTCGGATTATCCCTACTACGTCGGGCTCGTCTTTAGCCCCGACTACCGCGCCCGCCGCATCCAGACCCGCATCCTCGAACTAGCAAAGGGCACAGCCACACCCGAGGATATGGGCCGCATCCACGCCGAACGCATCTCGCTGCCGGCCGAGGTCTTGACGCGGGCCTTGCTCGCCATCGAGCCGCCCGACGCCGACTGCGCCCAAGCCCTCGACCTGCTGCGCCAGTGGGACTGCCGGATGGACCGCGACCAAGCTCAGCCGACGATATACGCGCAAACCCGCGCCCTGCTCGGCTACCACATCGCGCAAAACCTGTTCGGCGGCGACGCCTTGACCTTACTCGCAGAGGATGGCGGCGACGCTCACTGGCGTCTTATCACCCTCGAAGCAACCCTTGCTATTGAGCGCGGCGATACGGCACTGCTGCCGCCCGGCCAAACTTGGTCCCAAGCCTTGACCGAGGCTCTGACCGGTGCCCTCGCCACTCTCAAAGAGGCTCTCGGCGACGACATGGACCAATGGCGTTGGGGTCGCTTGCATCGCACCCAGCCGCAGCACCCATTCTCTGCGGTTTTTCCCGAGGCCGCTTCCTTCCTCGACCCACCCTCGCTTCCCGTTCACGGCGATGGTGATACGCCCCTAGCTGGCAGCTATGCCTTCGACGACTTCACAGTTACGGGTCTTTCGGTCAACCGCTATATCTTCGATCCCTCCGACTGGACTCGCTCGCGCTGGATCGCGCCGCTGGGGGCCTCTGGCCACCCGGCTAGCCCGCACTACGCCGACCAAGCCCAGCTTTGGGCCGATGTGGAATTCATACCTCAGTTGTGGGATTGGCAGGAGATACGCGAGCGGGCGGAGACGACGCAGCACTTGGTGCCGCCGGAGGAGTAGCCTCCGCGAACGGCGATAAAACGAGTTTTATTGCAATAAATTGCCATTAAAGGTTATTTATTGTTATGAAATTCGATCAATTGCTCGCTATTGTGGCCGATGAGCCGGTGTTTGAAACCGGCCTGCTCTTGGCCGGACCCGTAAATCCAAGCGATATGCGACGACAGCTCGTGCGCTGGACCCAAGCTGGACGACTGCACCAACTACGGCGCGGACTTTACGCGCTGGCACCGCCCTACCGCCGAACCGCACCCCATCCCTTCTTGGTCGCCAATCGACTGGTACGCGGCTCGTATGTCAGCGGTCTGTCGGCGTTGGCCCATGCTGGCGTGATTCCCGAGTACGTGCCGGAAGTGACCAGCGCGACGGCTGGGCGTCCCCAGCTCCGCCAGACGCCGCTAGGCCGCTTTTCCTTTCGCCACCTCAAGACCGATCTGCTCTACGGCTATCAACACGTGGAGTTGGCGCATGGCCAGTCGGCTTTTGTCGCCGCGCCGGAAAAGGCGCTGCTCGATCTGATTTATCTGCAGCCGAATGGCGATGCGTCTGGCTATATCAACGAACTACGCCTCGACTGGGGGGGCCTTGACCTAGCGGAACTGGATAGATTGGCTGCCATCGCCGCCCGCCCCAAATTGCTTAGAGCCGTGCGGCGCATTCGCGCATTAGCCGAAGACGCGGTGTTGGGCTACGAGCAGCTATGAAGGATCACCTGTTTCAACTCGTGCAAGCGGCCGGTCCCTTGCAGGGGCGCAACATCCTGCGCGAATACTTGCAGGCCCGCATCTTGGATGCTTTGCAACGTGCGGGGGCGATGGTGCCGCTGGCGTTTCAAGGGGGGACGAGCCTGCGCTTTCTCTTTGCGCTACCGCGCTACTCCGAAGACCTCGACTTTACGCTCGGAGGCGATCCGGCTTCCTACGATTTGCGCGCTTATCTAGCAGCCATTCGCACGGAATTTGCTCGCGAGGGGTACGAAGTCGGGCTCGGCTTAAACGACCAGCGGACCGTCCATCGTGCGTTCGTGCGCTTCAAGGGGCTGCTGTACGAGGCCGGTCTCTCGCCGCATCAAGACGCAATTCTCTCCGTGCGCATCGACATTGATACGAACCCGCCCGCCGGTGCTGTGCTGGAGACTCGTTTGATGCGTCGGCACGTGACACTGCGGCTCCAGCATCACGACCGGGCTTCCCTGCTAGCCGGCAAGCTACATGCGATTCTACAGCGCCCTTACACCAAAGGGCGGGATCTATACGACTTGATATGGTACTTGAGTGACCGAACGTGGCCTGCGCCCAATCTGTCCCTACTCAACGCGGCGTTGCAGCAGACGCAGTGGCCCGGCGCGGCACTGACGGAGCGGACTTGGCGGGAAGTGGTCGGTATTCGGCTACGGGTGCTGGCGTGGGATCAGGTAGTAGCCGATGTGCGTCCGTTTTTGGAACGGGAGGAAGACGCGGCGCTATTGAACGTGGAAACGGCGCTGCAGTTATTGGGCGGCTAATCGCTCTAACTCACGCTCCATTTCCCCAACGACTCCCGCTAGTACTGCAGCGGTCTCGACGACCTGTTCTTTGCTAATGATAAGCTGTCGGCGATGTGCGTTTTGGCGTCTTCTTGATCGCACCCTTGAAACCATGCGCTGCTAGTTCAACGCACCAACGTCAGTTTTTCTTGGTATAGCCGCTCGTCGGTCGTAAGGTGAGATTATCTCAGTTTAGTTAAACCAAGTGCTGGCCTTGTTCCCTTTATTTATCTCTCCAAACCACCAAGTAAGGAGGGATACAGATGAAGGAGCCAAGACCAGCGTTGGAGAATTTGTGCTGTCTCAATGCCCAATGCAAGACCTACGGCCAACGCGGCCAAGCCAACCTGCGGGTGCGCAAGACCTATGGAGCCGACCGGATTCGGTATCTGCGCTGTGGGTGCTGCGGCGAGGAATTCAGCGAGCGCAAAGGCACGGCGTTGTTTAATTGCAAAATCGGTGAAGCCCAAGCCGTGTCGGTGATCGAGCATCTGGATAGTGCCTGTGGCTTGAATGCCACGGCGCGCTTGGTGGGGGTGTCTAAGGAGGCGGTTGGCCGCCTGCTGCGCGTGAGCGGACAGGTGAGCTATCAACTGCATGACCGGCTGGTGCGGAACGTGCGTCCGATGGCGCTCCAATTTGATGAGAAATGGTCGTATGTGGCGAAAAAACAACGGCACTTGACGCCCCTGGACGATCCGAGTGAACGGGGGGATTATTGGGATGCCAACAGTTTGGATCCGCAGAGCAAATTGCTGGTATCGCTGGTGCCGGGTCGCCGTACGACTACGACGATTCATCAAGTGGTCGCCGATGCGGCGGCGAGGCTTTCGTGTGATGCGAGGCTGCCGGCGCTGTTTACCGATGGCGAACCGACCTATCCCGAGGCGATTGTGGCCACCTTTGGTCGGGCCTATCCGGTGCCCCGACGCCATCGCCGTGGCCGCCGTCCGGCCCCCGTTGTTCGGATCCCCCAAGGCTTGGTCTACGCCCAGATTGTCAAGCATCGGCACGGCGGACGGGTCAAACGGGTCGAGATCCGACCCCGCTTTGGCAAGGGACGCTTGGCTCAAGTCGTGGCCGACTTGGGCTGGACGAAAGCCAATACCAGTGCCATCGAGCGTTTCAACCTGACCGATCGGATGCGCAACGCACGAAAAGCGCGCAGAACCCTGAGCTTTTCACGTCGGTCGGATCGGCACGATGCGCTTAGTTGGATTGGCGCGTTGCGCTACAATTTTCATCACGCCCATCGAGCCTTGCGCCAGCGCTCCGACGAAGGACGCTGGCAACCGAGAACGCCGGCTATGGCCGCAGGCATCGCTGAGCATCGCTATAGCTCACTCGAACTCATGCGCCTCTGTCCGGTGGGGCTGAGATAATCTCAAGCTACAACCCAATGCTTCCCCTTCCACCTATATGAAAAGCCCGACAGCGACGACGGCCTGTTCGGCCAGCAGTCCGACACAGCCGACGCCCACGGCTACACCCGCCGTGACGCCATTACCGACGACGCACTAGCCAAATTTCGCACTGCTTACGGCAACACCGTCTCCAAACACGACATCTTCCACTACATCTATGGCCTGCTCCACGTCCCATCCTACCGTCGCCGCTTCGCCAACAACCTCTCCAAGGAGCTACCGCGCATCCCACTCGCCGCCGACCCCGATCATTTTACCGCCCTCGTTGCTGCCGGACGCGAGTTAGGTGATCTACACGTCGGCTTCGACCACGTTGATCCGTGGCCGCTCGAATTCGCCAACGGCGGTTGGAATGCGCCAACCGGAACCGATCCAGCAACCTACTTCCGCGTCCAAAAGATGAAACTCGGCGGCACTCAAAAGGAACCCGACCTTACGACGATCACCTACAACAGCAACATTACCGTCACTGGCATCCCTGCCGTCGCTTGGGACTACGAAGTCAACGGCAAACCTGCCCTCAAATGGGTCATGGAGCGACAGGCCGTATCCACCGACAAAGCCAGCGGCATCGTCAACGACGCCAACCACTACGCCACCGAAACCATCGGCGACCCATCCTATCCGCTAAAACTCCTCGCCTGCGTCATCCGCGTCAGCATGGAAACCAACCTCATCGTCGAAGGGCTGCCAGAACCTGAGTGGGTTGAAGAGGGAACGGAAAACGAACCGGCCGCCTAAAAGTTACAATGGTAACAAAGGGGTAAACCTGACCCATGATAGACATACTCACCAAACCTGCCGACCAATTGGGTATCAATGATCTGCAAGCATTGATTGATTCACGTGTACAGGAAGACGAGCGAATTGAATTCAAGAGAGACTTATCAGCAAAAAAAGGACAAAAAGATTCTTGGTACGATAACCAGAAGCTGGGCGACAAAGCGAGAAACGTGATTCTTGAGCAATCTGTCGCTTTTGCAAACGCTTTTGGCGGCGCTCTCATACTGGGTATAGAAGAGAGTAAGTCCAGAAATGGGCCGGGAGTCGCCAACGAAATTTCGCCTATTCCGTATTGTGCCAATCTAGCAGATCGCCTAACGTCGGTATTTGGCAGTTGCGTAGAACCGCACATTCCGGGTCTTGAAATCATTCCCATAATAACACAAGATGATGCCGGTGCCGTTGTCATCCGCGTTGGCCGTTCAAGGCTAGCTCCACACCGTGTCAAACCTGGCCTTGTTTGCCCTATTCGACGATTTGATCGATGCGAGGAAATGACCATGCGTGAAATCCAAGACCTTGTGCTCAATCTTGCAAGAGGAACAGAAAAACTCGATACGTTGCTCAATGAACGGTCGAAACGGTTCGAGGAGGAATTCCGTGGCTTTAGTGATTGGGAGCAGAATGCAATAGGCATCCGGGCAACCGCTGCACCTTTGGGCGACGAAATATGGTTTGACCCTAGCCATAAAGCATTGAGGGATGATTTGGCTTGGCACAGCGTTATCGCCCACTTAGGCGATGTTTCCTGCGAATTAGAAGGTGGAGACCTTAAAATTTCTTCTACGAACGGCTGGCGGTCGATTTTACGCGGGGCAAGGATGGAAGGGAATAAATATCACTATCGCAGCGTTAGTGACCGCAACCCGATTAAAACTGACCACAGTTTGATTAAAAAATTGTACCGGGAAATACACTGTAACGGACTTGTTGAACTAGGCCTGACTTCTTCCCGTTCAACAGACCAGCTACTCTTTCACCCAGAAGACCAATACGGAGGTATCCTACCTGCCGGATGGCTAATTACCATATTTGCCAACTTGCTGGTCTGGGTTGATAGACTCAGAAACCATGCTGGAGCCCCGGTCGCCGAATACGCCTTGGAATTGGAAACACGCATTTACGGAGATCCCTTGCCGAGTTTAACTGTGCCAGAGCAAATTGGAAATTTCCGAATCCATCGAGGAGATCAACATGAATTAACGCAAATCTGGTATAATAATTATTTCACACTTGGCACTGAGATGGATTCCACCCGATTTCCCAGATACTCGCTTGGTAGCAGTGATGAGATTATACCCATTCTCAACTCGTTTGAACTCGACCTGTGGAATAACGTCGGCTTGCCCGATCAGGGACATGACGGACTGACCATAAAAGACTTCGGCCAATCCTGAAACAGAACACATACCATGAAAGTCTTTAATGCCCCAAATGATGACATGCGTGTCAAGACAGACAGTCGTCTAAGAGGCCCAAATTCCCGCTTTCGCGGGAATGAGATGGGCGGGCGAGACACCCGCGCTCCAAGGATCGCCCAGCGGGTTTTGTGTAGAGTCTCTAAGTACTTCCCGAACGAATCTTATTGATAAAGTCAACGACATCAGTATCTTTCCATTGATCCCCTACCAATTCAGAAATTTCTTCTAGCGCTTTTACTGGCGAATGATATGTTTGATTGGCGATTTCTGTTGCCTTGAACTCGACTAATTCCAAAGTCTGAGAATCCCATAGAGCTTGCCCGTATAAAGCGACATTTTTGTATAGACTCCGGGATAGGCTAATTGCAATTTCTCTAGTTGTTTCACAGTGAATAAGTCGGCTTCGATTAGGTAACGCGAGGTCCACTTTAGGCGTTTTTCCACCGACCCGCACACACATACCAAAAATCGTAGTTGTGCCTTTAATAAATTGGCACATGACCCACCTCCGGTAGTTGATAGGGAATAATGATGGAAGGATTGAACGAGTTGGGGTAACTCTGCCCCAGTATAAACGTTGTGCGGTGCCCCTACTGGGCTTCGTCTAACAGGTGCCTAAAGGCTTCGAGGCTAGACACCTGTATGGCCGCCCGAAACAACTGCTTGAAGCGCCGTACATCGTCTATGGCCCCAATGCGGACGGCCAACGGATCCGACGCAGCCAGCCCAAAGCGAATCTCTAGCACATCGAGCAGATCTTCAACGGTGCGTTCTCTGCCGCCTTGCGCAAGGGCTTGCGCAAGGGCTTTTTCGGGAACTACATACCTGATGCCACTACACCGGGGAGTGTGGAAATTGGTCATATTTGAGAGGGATTGAGACTTGGGAAGGCCAACGGAAATCTTAGGTAATATCTAAGCTAAAAGAACTTGATTTTTCACAAAGGGGTCCGGTTCTTAGAACATAAGCGAAGAGGCTACTGAGTAGGATCAGCAGCCCCCTAAAGAATCACTCACCGCCCTAACGGGCAGAAAGGCTTTGGCAATGCCAATACCTAAATTATGGGCAGAACCGCCCGGAGGCAAGAGCGAACTGGACGATCTTCGTGCGCGATTCGGAGAAGAGATCGAGAAAAATAGGAAGCTCGAAAAAGAAAATGCCTTGCTCAGATCGGAGAATCGGTCGCTTAAATCTGCTAACCTCTCAGGCTCTTCTGAGTTGGATGCTGCGCTACGAGAATTGGATAGGGCCAAGAGAGAACAGGCCAATGAAATACGGATGGAAGTGATGAAGATTCAGAGCGAGACGAATAAAATGAGAATGAATCGTTTTCTAGGATCGGTTGTTTCTGCGAATTCTGCTGAGCTAGAGAAGGCACAGCGCGACTTGGAGAAGGCTACCAAGGAACGAGCCGACGAAGTGCGGTTGGCCGCGAGCGATATGCGGATGGGCACGAATCAACTGAGGATCAAGAGAATCGTGGATCGAAATTCTCAGTAAGATGTCGGACCTTTTGCCCTCGGTGCTTCAAGTGCCGGGGGCTTTTTGTGCGCGGAGGGGAGAGGATTAGATACTTGCATGGCTCGGGACTACACCGGGGAGTGTGGGGTTGAGGCGAAAAATGGTTAAATGGGCGTTGCTGATTAGAAGGATGTAGGTGGTAGTTCTGGAGGCTTGGATTTAGGCTTGGGCTTAGGTTTGAAGATAGCTGGATTGAGTTTTTTACATCTATGACATTTGAGACTCTGTATAACCCGATCTTTGCTTTTTTCACGGATGTAGTCATGTTGTTTAAGTATTTGACATAGAATGATTTTACTGATTTTTTGTTTTAGATTTTCGCTTGACAAAATACGTGTAAGGATGACGGTGACGGTGGCTGTTATGACGGCTGTTATGATATTATCAGTCATAAAGACTTGCTGGCCCTAAACTGTTCTCTACGTTCTACTTAGAAGAAAAAAGAGGTGCCCAACAAAAAAGCGGCCCGGTCTGATTTAGCAGATCAGATACCGGGCCTTAGCTAAAATGCCCATCGTGAAGGGTGGTGAAGAAAGGGTTGAAATGGAAATAATAGCTATTGTCTCAAGTATCGTGGGTTTTTGTACAGGCGTCAAGTGGCTGGTGATCGTCGCGCTGAGACTGTTCGGACCAAAAAGAAGAAGGGGGACGAAGATATACTTCGTCGATGGATTGCCGGGGATTATCGTGCGGAGAAGGCGTAATGGGTGGGGGGGGTGAGTCCTTAACTAACAACAAGTAAAAAGCAAAATATAAAGAACAAAACAGAGATAAAAGAGAAGGCTTGCTCTATCTTTTTATGTCTTTTATTCTCTTTGTTGAGAAAGGTTAGTAAGAGCAAAATCATGTTATCTTTTTCTGGTTCGTCGAACTTGTGAAGGTTCATAGCTATGTCCAAGAAGTTTTTTCTGTCTTCTAATTCTTCTATAATTTCTTCGTAAGTCGGAGTGCTTCCCGTTTTCCATGCTTCTTTAAATGGCCATTTCATGTTTTGGAATTTAGCTTGGTTCGTTGTGTAAATGTTCTCGGATTAGTCTTATTAAGTGCAATACGTTAATCCACGATTCTACATAAATGTCGTCTCTTCGCCATCCTGATTGGCAAAAAATGTTTTCCAGATGTTTTCTTTGAGGACTGGCCATCTTTTGATTGTTGCGAGACAGTAGTGTTGCAGATTGCCTTCTCCGACTCTTTCTCCCCTCTGCAACCAATCCTCTTGCTTGCTTTTTATTTCTTTTTCTGCCAAACAGCAAATGACTAAGTAGAGGTCTTTAGGAGATAGTTCAAGGCGTTGGATTTCTTTGATGAGTGAGTGGTAAGGGAGAGTGTGAAATACTGCACTACCGACGATTCGTACATGGTCTCCTCCGCGATGATGGTCCTTATCGTTTCTAAGTTATACACCAACCCGCTCAAAATGGCAAGATCGGCCAGATAGTTCGCCTTGAGGGTCTCGTCCATCGGCACCTCTTGCGCCCGGTTCACACACTAATCGTGCCACGGCGGCTCAGAGGGAGGGCGGGAGCTATGAGATTCTGGAGTGTAGCGGAAAGGATACAGGGATGGGAACTTGGAGACAAAAGCTGCGTAACGTCAGTCAATGACTGGAATGCCGTTTTGCGCGACCGTACGCATATGTAGATTTAGCTGCACCACGACCTCATTCTAATTCTGCCCCTAAAAACGCAATAACAAAAAAGGATCGCTCGATAATGGTTTGGATGGATGAACGCAAACAGACGCGGAATAGTAGGAACAAGACGATCCACCGCTGCAGCAATAAACCTACTAAACGGTAGCCTAATGACCTCGGGACGAACATATCTGTGGATCGCCATACTGATCTTCGCCGCCGCCGCTTCGGTGGTGGCCCGCCTAGTCGAAATCGGCGAGGCAAACCTGATAGACGGCCAAAATCCCATCTCCTTTTGCAACCTGCTTTTCGCCGGCAATCTCGTGGCGGCGGTCACCCTGTTTGCCCTCTATCACCGGGAATGGCACCCCGCCCGCCTGCGCGCCCTATCGCGTCGGCAATGGCTGATCCAGACGGCCTTGGCCCTAACCTCCGGCGCGATAGCCCCGGCCATGATGTTCACGGCCATCGCCCACACCTCGGTCACCAATATCGTCCTGATCGAGACCATAGAAATTCCCCTCGGCCTGTTGCTGGCTTGGCTGCTCTACCGAGAAAAGTCGAACTGGACGGCCGTGCTGGGGGCCTTGTGCGCCCTCGGCGGCGTGGCCACGACCCTCATTCTGCAAATGGACGCGTCACCAGAGAGCATGGCCGCAGCGCGGATGCAGGGCGGAGTGGGCTACGGTGAATTCTTTGCCGCCGCCGCTACCGTACTCCTCGTCTGCGGTGCCGAGATCGGCCGCAAACAACTCCAGACCATCCCCTTGGGCATCTTCAGCGTCTTCCGCAACCTCGTCGGCGCGCTCTTCTTCCTCGGAATCGGCCTATACATTTTTGGCCTTGCACACTTCGCCGACATCTTCTCCCCGCTGCTGTGGGGCTGGATGCTGCTGTACGGAGGGATTGTAGTGGCTTGCGGTCAGTTGGCGTGGTTTGCCGGCATCAAGCGCGTGCGCCCCGCCGACATTGCCACGGCATCGTCCTTCTCGCCAGTGGCCGGTGTACTCTTCGCCGCTCTCATCTTAGGCGAGGTGCCCATGCCTGCCCAGCTCATCGGCGGCGGCATCATCCTCGTGGGCATCGCCATTGCCCTGTGGGGCGAACTGCGCGCCGACCGCCCGACGCGGCCACCCAAGACCGACGACAAGGCCAAAGCCTTCACCGGCGTCTGATTAGCGGTTAGTGCCCGCACCAAGGTTGGGCTGGCACTAACCACTAACCACTAAACCACTGTAAAACAGCTTCTCACTTATCGAAGAGGGGGATGCGCGGATACGGGCGCTTTGGGGATCTCGCCGCTCGGCGGCTTGAGCGTAATATCCTCGAATAAGGCCATGCGAGGCACCCTACTACACTCGTTCCATTCGGGGTTCGGCCAATCCGTGGGTATGATCCCACAAATGCCCCCGCCGCTTCTGGCCTTCTAGCGTCGTTTCAAAGTACACACCCCGCACTGGCTCATGCACCAACGGCATATCGTGATGATGCCCCATGCCCGTGGCAAGGCAGTCTCCCGGCTTCATTTCGTACGCCTTGCCCTCGGAAACGGCGCGAGCTTGCCCTTCCAAGATGACCCAATACTCGTCGCAGTCGTGAAAGTGGCAATCGAAATTGGTCCTCTTCTCGTACGGGACCGGATCACCCTTATCTTCAGGCTGGGGACTATTGTCCATATTGAAAATCCCCGAGCCGCCCGTCTCCGCACCCCAGCGTCCGCAAAAGCGCACCAGCGTAGCCGCCTTTTCTACTTCCACCACCTCAAAAGAACCCGCGCCGACCAAATCCAAATTGGCACCCGTCGCAGCTTCCACCTCCTCAGCACCCACCCGCAGCCGACAGCGCCCCTCTCCCACAATCAGCTTCTCCACCTCTCCACGGCGCGCAAAGCTATGTTCATCGCCTGCGTTGAGCCGCACGATCTCAAAGTGCTCCAACTCGCACCAAGCGGGGTACTGGTCTTCACTTCTGAACATCGGCATATCATTTCTCCCTTCTCTGAGTTGTCAATTCGCTACATATTCGAAAGCAAGCGCCCTTTTTCCGCCGTCAGCGCATAGATCGCGCCCCATACCCCTGACACGGAAACCTCGCCCAAAATCAGCCCCAAGAAAAACGGCTTGGCGTTCTGGAACAAGCGCACGCCACCAAAGCGCAGGATGACCAGCTTCAACAGCCAAGCAATCAGCGCCGAGAACCAGATCTGACTCGTCAGCCAGCCCACGGCGATAGCAAAGCCGATCGGGTGAAAGGGCCACCAAAACCACCGGTGCTGCGCCCACATTAAAAAGCCCTCTACGGCCGCGCCGATCCCCTTGAAGAGCCAGCCGCGCATGTTGGCCTCGGGCATGTTGAGAATGGTCGGGCCGATGTACGGCCAGCCGTGTGCACCGGCCCAATTGATCAGCGACAGATTAATCGCTCCATGGGTGTAGGCCAGTTTCAAGGTCATGTAGGCCGCGGCCAAAAGGCTGCACACCAGCGCCAGCATCAGGCCCCAAAACAGCCGCGTCTTGGGGCCGGGAATTAGCTCGGCGAGTTTGAGGCCATTGGCGCAGGCGACCATCGGCGAAGTGCGCGATTCGCCCTGCCAAATAAAGGTGAAGTTGAGGGCGACCAAACCCTTGGCCCCGAGGATCGAAGTGCCCAAGCCCGAAATGATGAAGTACGCCGGCACAATGGGGCTGCGCGCGGTGGCCACGCCGCCGGTAGCTACCACGCGCGCGACCAAGATGAAGAACAGCAAGCTGACGACGAGCAGGACCGGGAGCACTGCAATCGGCACCCCCGAGCGCCAGAGCCACACGGCGACGAACAGCAGGCTGCCCAAAAAGCCGAGCAAGGCCGTGCGGTAGCGGAGCAACTCCTCGCTGTCATCGACTCCACCGCGCGGGTCCCAGAGCTTGCGCCAGACCTCTTTGAGATGAGGGCGGGCGGTCCACAACCCAAAGAGCACCAACACAATGACCGCGCCGGTGGCTTGATGGGTCAGGTCAGCTGGCTGCGAGTACTCGTACGCACTCAGGCGCTCAGTGCTGGCAATGCCGAGCGTCTTGAAGACCCCTTCCTCCACCTTGGAGAACACATAGAAAAACCAGATGCTGAACGTGATCTCGAGATTGACCAAGTAGAAGAAACCGACCCAAGCCAAATTGAGCGCAACCGGCAGGTGCAAGGTCTGATTGAAGAAGGAAAAACGGCCGCGAGGGTTGTATTCGGGCACTATGGGGAAGTAGTGGTTGAGGGCGTTGAGGCTGAGCAGGATGCAGGGCACGGCAAACCCCAGCCACATCCGTTGGTCCTTAAAAAAAGAAGCCACGCGTACGTTGGCGTCCTTCTCAATCATATTCTGCGGTAGCTGAACCATCGGATAGGTCAGCCGCTCGTGCTCCGACCACTGGCGGTGGAGGATGGCACTCATGCAGATCAGCATGAAGCTCATGGCCACAATCAATGCCAGCCAGTAGGCCATCGGCTCCACCCAAACGCCCCACGGAATGGACTCACCCTGCGGCAGGCCCTCGTAGTAATTCTTGATCGCCTCAAAGTCCTGCGGCGCAATCCACGCGGGGATAAAGTCGTAGAACAGCTCGACGTAGTTGTTTTCTGGGGTGGCGTAGTAGAACGGATAGACGATGGTGCCAATGAGGAAGAACATCAGGCCCCAAGTCGGCACCGTAACCGCCATCATCAACATGCAGTAAATCAGCACCAGATCGGCTTTGGACAGGGCGAAATGACGGCCGATCAGGGCCACGAACCCATTGACGGCAAAGGTCAGAACAAAAAAGAGAAAGAGCGCACCCGGCGACGAGGGATTGAAGCCGACCCAGTAGTAATTGAACACGACCCCGTACGGCGCGAGCAGACCCACCGCTAGGGAGAGGGCTATGCCGATTAGCAGTCCCCTGATGCTGAAAAGCGATTTGGGCATGGGTGGGCCGACGAGTTCCGTCGATTACTCTACTCAGCGGCCGAGGCGGCCAAAAGCCCCCCATCCACCGGCAAAGACGCCCCGGTGATGCAGCCAGCAGCCGGCGAGCAGAGAAAAACCACGGCCCGGCCAATGTCCTCGGGGGTTCCCGGACGGCGCAGGGGAACTATGTCACGGTGTCGGTCGCCAAGGATGCCCAACGCCGGAGGCGGTTCGTTGAAGACGTGATCGGTGTCCATGTATCCGGGCATGATGGCATTGCAGCGGATGCCGTATTCGCCCAAGTCAACGGCCATGCTTTCGGTCAGGCGCAAGACGCCGGCTTTGGCGGCCCCGTACGCCGTGTCGTTTTTCCACGCCCGCCGCCCGTGTACCGAGGAGGTGCTGACGATGGCTCCGCCGTCGCCCTGCGCCACCATGGCGCGCGCCGCTTGCTGCGAGCACAGGAAAAACCCCTTGAGGCCCACGTCGAGGTTTTGGTCCCAATTCTCCTCGCTGAGTTCGAGGAAGGGCTCGCCCGTGCCACCGTAGGGGTTGTTGACCAAGATGTCAATGCGGCCAAACCGTGCGAGAAAGGCCGCGAACATCGCCTCGACTTGGACGCTGTCGGAAATGTCGCCAGCAAAGAATTCGGCCTCGCGGCCCATGGCGCGGATCAGGTCTAGGGTCTTGCCAGCATCGTCGTCGTCGTGCAGGTCGTTGATCCCCACGTCACAGCCCGCTTCGGCCAAAGCCAAGGCGATGCCGCGGCCAATGCGGCGCTTGCCGCCAGTGACGAAGGCTTTCTTCCCGCGTAGCATGTATGCGTCGGACATATTGTGCTCCTTGCGTTAAACGATCTCGGGGTGTTCGTGGATCGAGGGGGTGGCCATGATGCGCTTCTGTCGTTCGGTCAGCTCGCCGTACTCTTCTAGGTTGTAAAACTCCTTGGCCCACGTTGAGTAGCCGGGGCTGTACTTGTAAAGCAACGTGCGGCGCTGGTGCTCGGAGCGCCACGGCATGGTGCCGTGAATGAGGGCCTCGGTAAAGAACAGCGCATCCCCGGCTTTAGCGGTCGGTTGGACCACGTAATGCGCGTCGCGCTCAAAGCGCCTGACGTCTTGCGGCAGGTTGCGGGGGTAATTGGTCTTGTGGCTGCCCGGCACGCAGGCAAAGCCGCCGTCGCCCTCATTGGCATCGGCGAGAAAAAAGGTCACCACGCTCAGGCCATTGCGCATCTGGCCGTCGCGGTAGCTGAACCAGTGGTCGGTATCTTGGCTCGGGCCGCCGTGCAGACCGCCCCGGGCGTCGCCGCGATTCATAATAATGGCGTAGTCGTGGTCGATGCGAACCTTGGGGCCGATGAGTTCGACCAAATAGGGCAGGATCTTGGGGTGGTCGATCAGGTCTTTGGTGGCTTGACCCCAGCTACTGACCTTGTTCAGGTCGTTGCGGGGGTGGTTGTCCCAGCCGGCGATATACCGGTCCACCAGCGCGTTGAGATCGTCCAGTTCCTGCGGGCTGAGGACGTTTTTGATGACCAGATAGCCCTCTAAGTCAAAGACGAATTTTTCTTCTTCGTTCATGGCGTGCTCCTTTACGCGTAGATGTCCTGCATCTGATAGGCGTCGAGCGAGACCAACTCGGCGCTCTGACCCTGTGCGCGCAGCGAGACTCCGACGCTGTCGGCGCGGTCGGGATAGACCCGTGCAGCCACGCATTGCTGGCCGTTGGCAAAAACTTCGACGACGCTCTTATCGACGAAAACCCGTAGCTTGAGCGTCTCGCCCGGAGCGAGGATGACCGGGGCGGTCTCCGGAGCGCGGGAGAGCACGTCGGGCGCGACAGAAGAATACGAAGTGTCGAGCGAGATCAGGCTCTGGTGGTGGTCGCTGCCAAAGACGCGGTTGCTGAAGCCCCGGTTTTTGAAGAAGGCAATGCGCGTGTATTCCTCCTTGCCGAGCGCTCGCAGGACATTGAGTTCGACCATGGGCGCGTCCTGAGGATCGATTTCAGCGACGATTTCCATGGCGTTGCCCCGGACTGTATCGAGGACGATCTCTTCGTTGGCGGCGAGGGTAGTTTTGCCGACGTGCTGATGATCCCGCCTGAGCGACTCAAGGTCGCCGGCCGGCTCCATGGCCAAGTCGTCGCCGACCACGGTCAGCCGGCGGGGCAAGGTCATAATCTGGTTCCAGTTCTGGGTCGGCTTGCCGGGGTTCATGTTGAAGATGACCAAGACGCCACCTTGGCCATCGGGGGTCGCCGAAGGAGCGTGGACGCCCGAGGGCGCGGCCGCGCCAAAGTTGAACTTGGCACCGTAGGTCACGACGAATTTGTCGCGCGCGGTGTCGTAGTCGCCGAGTAGGTACTGGCCGCCGCTTCTATGGCTGAAGAAGAGGAGGATGTGGCGGTCGCCAATCGGCCAGAAATAGGGGCAGGCTCCGTCGTCGCCGACTAGCGTGTACCCGTCGTCCTCCACGAAGGGGTGGAGATACTCCCAGTGTTCGAGATCATAGGACTTAAAGAGGAAGTTGGCGCGCACGGGCTTGCCAGCCGGACCTTCGGGCTTGGTGCCCGCCGACAGCGAGTAGTACGCGTCGCCCTGCTTCCAAATGCAGGGATCGAAGACGCGGTAGGGCACGTCAGGGCGGATGGGGATCACGGCCTTGTTGGCGACCTTTTCCCAGTTGAGCAATAGCGGGTCCGAAGAAGTGGCGACCATGTTGCCGACCTCAGTGCCCTGGTACATGGCGATGACGCGGTCTTCCTCGACTAGCGCGGCACCCGAAAAACAGCAGCGCTCCGGGTTCGGATAAATGCAGTACGGCAGGTCGCGCCAGTGGACGAGGTCGTCGCTTATGGCGTGGCCCCAGTGCTGGCGGGTATCCTCCGGTGGATAAGCTTGGTAAAAGAGATGATAGCGGCCCTGCCAGAAGCACAGTCCGTTGGGATCGTTGAGATTGGCTTCGGGGTTGATGTAGTGGTAGATGGGGCGATGTGGGTCGGCGGCGTACGAGCGGCGCGCTGCGAGCAGGCGCTGCATCAGCGGGTTGGTGGCCAGCGCCTCCTCCTGTTCGGCCAAGGTGTCGGGGAAGGTGTAGTAAGGGACTTTTGATGTGTAGTCGGGCGCGGCAGTCATGGGATGAGCCTCCGATTGGGTGAGTGGTCGTTAGGGCAGCGCAAAGTATAGGTCTTGTGCAGGCGTCAATCCAGTCTCGGGCAGAGGCCAACACGCCAGTGTCGATGCAGGCGGATTGACAGCCGCCGTGCGAATATGCTCTATTCCCTTTAATTACATCCCAACAAGCCCATGCGCCTAGACTGCCAGACCCATATTTTTCCAAAGGAGCAAATTTTCCATGGTCAAACCCGAAGTACTAGCAGCCTTTAAGGAATTCGACTCGCCGACGATTTTCAATGCCATCGTGTTAAAGTGCGGCCTACCCAACGAAGAGTACACCGACCACCGAATCCACTATCTGCTGCCGGAATTGGGACCAGTCATCGGCTATGCAGTGACCGCGGAAGTAACGACCAACGACCCTGATTCCGTAGCAGTCCCTTGGGAAGGGTACTACGAGGCAATCGACGCCACGGAGGGACCGGTGTTCGCGGTAATGAAGGACGTGGACTCGCGTCCCGGACGCGGGGCCAGTTTTGGCGACGGCATGGCGCGGCTGCACCAGCGGCTAGGCGCGGTGGGAGCCGTTGTCGATGGAACAGTGCGCGACTTAGAGGGAATCCGCCGGGTCGGGCTGCCGATCTTCGCTTGGGGGACGGTGCCAGGGCACGGCGTATTCAACGCGACGCGAGTCAACGCGCCAATTACCGTAGGGTCCGTGCGGATTCGGCCGGGGGACCTGATCTTCGGCGACGGCGACGGCTGCGTACGCATTCCCCTGGAGCACGCCGAGGAAGTGTTGGAATTGGCCGCAGAAGTGCGTGACAAGGAAGCAAAAATTTTCGCACTGTATGATTCAGACGACTTTTCCCTCGCCAAGTGGCGAGAATCGCGCCGGTAGGGGCAACTCTTGGAGTTGCCCTCATCGCCGCCCAAAGGAGGACAGCATGGAGACCACCACGGTAAAAATTGATCCCAAAGAAGAAATCGGCTTTATGACGGTCGATGAGACCGATTTTTCCGCTTTCTCCCTGAGCCAGCAGATCCGCCATCTCGAAATGGAAGGCTACGTGCTCATGCCGGACGTGCTCGACGCCGAGCACATTGCGGCGCTAAAGGCCGAGCTAAAAGACCTGCCGATGACGCACAAGGACTACAGCAAAGCCCAAACCGTCCACCACGAGCCCCAGTGCTCCAGCCGGTTGGTGGCCGAGTTGATCGGCTATCCGCCGATCGCGGAATTCCTCAAAGCGCTGATGGGGCCGGACATCGTCTTCACGCACGGGCTTTTCACCCGCACCCTCTCCGGCTCGCCGGGCATTTCAATGCACACCGACGGCCAGCCATTCGGCTCGTCGATCTTTGGCTTCGAAGGCTCTTCGCCGCGCCTTTTGCGAGTGCTCTACTACCTCGACGATCTGCCGCCTGAGCGCGCGCCCTTCCGGCTCATCCCGCGCTCCCATCTCTCGTTTCACGCCCAAGCCAACCCGTACGTGCGCTATGTCTCGCACCCGCAGGAAATCACGCTCTGCGCCAAGGCTGGTTCGGTAGTAATGATACCCGCCCTCCTCTTCCACGGCACCCATCCCAACAGGGACTTGGCCCCTCGGGAACTGATCCAGTTCGGCTACCGGCCAGCTTGGGCGGGGCCGGTTCAGCCGATGGATGATTGGGACCCGGAATGGGTGAAAAACGCGCCGGCCGTGGCCAAACCTTTTCTCCAAAGCCGCAACACCACCGGCAAGGAGTGGAAACAGGTCCACAAACCCCAAGGCATGGAGCACGACGCGCCGGGCATCAATCCAGACCGCTGGGGGAACTAATCGTGAAACTAGCTGAACTCACTTGGCCCGACCTGGAGCAGGTATCCAGAGACGACACGGTAGTAGTATATCCCATAGCGGCATTTGAACAGCACGGGCCGCACCTGCCGTTTATAACGGACACGGCCGAGGTCGCCGCTATCGTCGATCGCCTCGACGCGGAGATTCCCGATCAAGTCCTCTGTCTCCCGGCGCAGTGGCTCGGCTATTCTCCGCACCACCTGCGGTTCAAGGGCACGATAACAGCCCAGTCAGAGACCCACATCAACATGATCGTCGATACCGTCAGCAGCATGGTCCACGCCGACTTCGACAAAATCCTCATCGTCAACGGCCACGGCGGCAATGTCCCCAATATGAACGTCTCCCTCCAGCGCCTGATGGAGAAGTGCCCGGACGCGAGAATCTATGGCACCTCTTGGTTTGCCTACGACGAGCTAGGCCAAATCAGGGAGGCGGGGCCTCATGGTTGGGGGCACGCGGGCGAGATGGAGACCTCGGTGATGATGGCTCTGCATCCCGAGTGGGTCAAAGCAGACCGCTTGCAAAAGGACGGCCACCCGCCGCAGTCCGAGCGCGCCGGCCAAGTCGCCCGCTACCGCTGGATCCACCAATCGACCGACCAAGGCACCTACGGCGATCCCACCTATGGGTCCGCGGAAAAGGGAGAGCGCTTCATCCGCGCCGCGGTTGAGGTGTTGGTCCGCATCGTCGAGGATATAAGGAAGGGGCACTTGTAGGTCAGTGAATATAACTTGCCCGACCAGCGCAAAATTGCGACAGTAAGGCTAGCTTTTTTAGAGGAGGACTCGCCATGGAAATGACAAAAAACCAGCGTAAAATAAACTGGTATCGGTGTCCCTTGCCGCGCGAGACGCTCGCCGCGCTCAACCAGCGCAGCGACTTTTGGGGTCTCCTACAAACGCTAGGACACCTAGGTCTGCTAGCGGCGACGGGCGCGGGGGCTTGGTACGCGGCCGAGCACTTGGCCCTGCCGTGGCTGCTGCTGATCCTCTTTTTCCACGGCACGTTCTACGCCTTTTTGCTCAACGGCTTCCACGAATTGTGTCACTCCACAGTCTTCAAGAGCAAGTTCCTCAACTACTTCTTCCTGCGCGTATTCAGCTTTCTCGGCGCGTACAACCACATCCACTTCTGGACCAGCCACACCGAACACCACAAGTACACCCTACACCCACCCGACGATCTCGAAGTGGTCCTGCCGGCCCAATTGCGATTCGTGGATTTTGTCAAGAGTGCTATTGTAAATCCGTGGGGCTTGTACGCCCGCTACAAGACGACTTGGCGACGGGCGCGCGGGCAATTAGAGGGCGAATGGGAGCTAGCGATCTTCCCCGAGTCGGACCCAGACAAGCGGCGACGACTCATCCGCTGGGATCGCTTCTTGCTAGTGGGGCACGCCCTAATCGTGGTGGTATCCTTGTACTTCGGCCTGTGGATGGTGCCAGTACTCATTACGCTGGCCCCGTTCTACGGCGGCTGGTTGCTGTTTTTGTGCAACAACACCCAGCACATCGGCTTGCAGGACGACGTGCCGGACTTTCGGCTCTGCACCCGCACAGTCATCCTGAATCCGTTCTTCCGCTTCCTCTACTGGCACATGAACTACCACATCGAACACCACATGTACGCCGGCGTGCCGTGCTACCGGCTCGGCAAGCTACACGCGGCCATCAAAAGCGACCTGCCGCACTGTCCGCAGGGGCTGTACGAAGCGTGGACGGAGATCGCTGCCATCCTTGAGCGTCAAAAAGCCGAACCAGACTACGAATACGTGCCGGAATTGCCCACGCCCGTCGCGGCTTGAGGCGAGCGCGTCGGCCTTCTTGCTGACGCAGTTGGGATACTAAAAGACCTCGCCCTCGTACAGTCGGCGCAAAAACTCCTCCAGCGGCCACACGTCCAAGCCGTCGTAGTGATAGACCCGCTCACCAGTATAGACGCCGATCATGCGCTCCACCTCAATGCCCTCTGTCTCGTGCAAGGAGCGCATGGACCGCTCCCAACTCCGGTTCCACTTTTCCGCCAACTTGATTTCCAAACAGACAACGTGCGGCGGCGAGGAAGCCGTGCGCTTGCGCGTTTCGATGACAAAGTCGATTTCTGCGCCAGCAGGGGTGCGGTAAAAGGCGATGGGACGGTGTTTGTTGTACACGTGATTATAGACGCGCAATTCGTGATAGACCAAAGTCTCTAGGGCCGCGCCCAGCCACAGGCGATCGGGCGGATCATAGGTGAGGCCAGCGGCGGCCCGGGCCACTCCAGCATCGAACCAGTAGAATTTAGGATGGGCCTTTTCGCGCACTTTGAGTTGAGGACGGTAGGCAGGCAAGAAGTGGCCGAGCAAGGTGTCTTGGAGAATGGAGAAATACCCATCGACGCTGCTGCGCGGGATGGCGGCATCGCGGGCGATGTTTAGGCCGTTTACTACTTGGCCATTGAGCAGACCGGCGACTTCGAGAAAGCGGAGAAAAGGGGGTAGCCGACGCACCAAACCCTCTTCGCTGATCTCTTCCTTGATATACGTGTGGACGTAAGCCTGCAGCAGGTCGGCGGCATATCGTCGGTCCGCTTGCACGAGGGGTAGAAGGCCCCATTGCAGGGAGAACTCGGCGTCGAAGTCGGCACCCAACTCCCGCTGGGAAAACGGTGCCATAAAGCGGGTCAGCGCGCGTCCGCCGAGCAAGTTGACGCCGCCGCGCCGCAATGTGCGCGCCGATGAGCCGCAGAGGGCAAAACGCCAGCGCCGCGTTTCCAGCAGGCGATGCACCTCGTCTAAGAGGGCGGGTACTTTCTGGATTTCGTCGAGCACGACCCACGAATCCGCCGCCCTATCGCCGACTAGTGCCTCTAGGTCATGGGGATTCTGAGATAGCTGCAGATAGAGAGCCGCGTCGAGCAAATCGAAGAAAGTAGCATTGGGCAAAGCTTGGCGCAGCCAAGTACTTTTGCCCACTCCACGCGGACCGAAGAGAAAAAAGGAGCGCTCGGGCAATTCGAGCAGACGCTGTATTGAGGAATTTTGCACAATGCAAACTTACAGGACAACCGTAAAAAAACAATGTAAACTTACAGGACAACTGTAAAAAAACAATATAAACTTACAGGACAAGCGGCGATGGATCGTTGTATCAGTATGTATTCTTGACGTTATTAATGTGCCGCGTTATTATGAATTGCGATGAATCGATTCAGGAACAATGACACTGAACGGATATTCAATGGACAAACGGTCCGTCGCCTGCCCGTTGACATCCAACGCCGAGCGCGAATGAGGTTACAGCGAGTGGTTGCGGCGACTGTACTGGCCGACCTTCGGGTACCGCCCTCCCATCGCCTCAAATCGCTGCGTGGTGACCGGACAGGCCAGTATAGCATTCGCATTAATGACCAGTGGCGCGTGTGCTTTAAATGGACAGACCAAGGTGCTATGGATATCGAAATCACCGACTATCACTGAGGAGAAAATCCAATGACTGCAACGACCTCGATCCACCCAGGAGAACATCTGGCAGAGATTTTGGACGAACTCGGCATCAGCCAGTACCGTCTGGCTAAGACGATCGGGGTACCTCCGATACGCATCAACGAAATCGTCCACTGCCGTAGATCAATCACAGCGGACACGGCGTTGCGGATCGGACAGGCCCTGGGGATGACCCCAGAGTTCTGGCTGAACCTCCAACGAATGTACGACCTCGCCCTCGCCCGTGCCTCAACCGACATCAGCACCATTGAGCCGCTCGTCGAAGCATCCGCTCACCCTTGACACGAGTTTCCTCACCACTGCTGTCCCAGCGGCGTCAGCACCAGTTCATCGACATTGACCCCGCGCGGCTGCGCCAGCACAAAGCACACAGCGTCGGCAACTTCGTCGCGGCTCAAGCGACGACGCCGGCCGCCTTCGTCCAACGGCACCGGATCGGGGCTAGCCACCGCGCCTAGGGTGATTAAGCCGACATGGTCTCCGTCGCCCGACGAGACTCGACGTGCCGCTTCAAATCGGCCCATCGCTCGAAGCCATACTCGCGGGCAATGACCAGTTGGGCGTTTCTCAAGGAGAACTTGGCCTGAAATATCTCGTCGTCCGTCTGCTCGGACAAATGCGACAGGGTTTGCCTGAGCCGCTGCGCACTGGCGGGATCGGCGGATCGGTGGCCCTTCAGCAGACTTTTGGCTTGCTTCTTGAGTTGCTCTAGGTTGGGATTGGGCGGAAGCGCAGCCGGGGACATACACACTCCTTTCGCAGTGCCTAAGGCTACTCTTCTATATCTTGGGGAATCGGCAAGTTCGCGAGTACCTGGGTAATTTTCCAAGTCCCGGACCTGCGACTTAATCCCCAAAATACATATCGCTCCATACTGTGGATCGCCGGGCCTTTTTCATAGGAGACAGAGACCGTCTCCTGCGTCACGGCTAGGGCTGTCAACCCGTTTTCACCTAGATTGGTGTAAATCACGCGCCGATCGATGGTATAGTTCGCGTACGTCAATCGCTTTTTCAGCCAATCCTCAAATTCCTCGGCGTCGCTGAATGCGATGCGCCACTTAGTTCGGTCCATAAGGTGATAGGCGTCGCAGGCGACAAAATCCTCATCAACCGCCGCCACTATGGCACCAGTGTCTTTGCTCTGCCAAGCCTCGGCTTCCCGCTCCAACATCGCCGCGATTTCCGTCGCACTCGCCGCGGGAGCAGGTGCTATAGCCGTGGTATCTGCGATATTTTGAAAGACGCTGGCGGCGAGCCAGTCATCATCGTCTTTGGTAAAGGTCCACAGGCGATAGACGTCGAGGGGCCGGCTAGTACCGCTTTGCCGATCGATGACGAGACCAGAATCCTGAGTGGCGACGATGGCCTTGTCGTTGCGGGCGAGAACGAACAACACCGTGCGGTTGAGATCGTAGCGCCGGTGCTCAAAATCAGCGGCTAGGGCTCGAGCCAAGGCCGCTCGGTTTTCGCGGATTATGGTCCACCCTCGTGGATCCGCCGAACGATGCCCTTCATAGACGACGACGTGATCGGCATAGGCTTGGATGGCTACGTCTGCATTTCCCCGACGATGGCCGGATTTTTCAGTGCTCAAAACCTGGCGGATCAAGACCGTCTCGGGCGTTTCCGCAGCCCAAGCGAGACTCCCGAAAAAGTTCAGTGCGACGAGGACTGCGATGAATTGACTTTTTCTCACCGCCGTTCCGTTCTCTGCGGAGGCGGAGATAAAACGGGTGAGGACAGGGTTTGCAGCAGGATGAATCCGGGGGTATCTCTGCATGTGATCTCCCTTTGTTGCGCCTGATGTCCGCGTAGATCAGGCAGAAAAGAGTACACAGCAGGAGATATTCCGAGAGAGGTGGGCTTGGCCCTTTTGGCGGACTAGGAGGCTCCCTTAAAGCACCTATGCCGCAATCAAAAAGAGCAGTAGAACCATGTCAAGAATATTTCGGTGCGACGGAAACTTAGATAAACCTAGACGTGATTTGCCCCACGAGCGCCTCGCCCCGCGCATAGCGGTCGAGATTGTCCGCGGCCAGACGCGCCCGCTTGCGCGAGGTGCCGTCGGTCGAACCCGCGGTGTGGGGCATGGCAAACACATTGGGCAATTGGAAAACAGGGGCCGCAGCGTCGGGTGGCTCCTGCGCGAACACATCGAGCCCAGCCCCGCTCAAGCGACCGTCCACAAGCGCCCGGTACAGGGCTTCCTCATCGACGAGTGCCCCTCGGGCCACGTTGATCAAGCAGGCGGTTTCCTTCATCAGGCCAATGCGCCGCGCGTCAATGGTGTGCCGAGTTTCCGGCGTCAGATGCAGGTGCAGCGACAGGTAGTCGCTCTCGGCCACCACCCGGTCGACTTCCTCGGGGCCGCCGAGAAATTCAGGTTGAATCTCAGCGAGGATTTTCTCTTCAATAGGGCGGATGTCGATGGCCAAGATCCGCAGGCCAAAGGGCTTGGCCCGGCGCGCCAAATCTTGGGCGCTCGCGCCAAAACCGATCAGGCCGAGCGTCAGACCCTCCAACTCGACGCCCGTAGGCACGTACATCTTGCCAGCGTCGAAGTTCTGCCGCGCCTCTCCGTAGCGGTGGGCGTGCATGAGGATGAACATCAGCGCACTCTGAGCCAACGCCACGCTGCTGAGCTGCCCAGGGCAATGGGCGAGCAGCAGCCCGGTGTTGAGAATTCCCTCGACATCGACGTGGTCGAGGCCGGTGGTCTGGACCTGGAGGAATTTGACGCCAGCGTCAGCCGCAGCGGCCAGCAGATCCGGAGTAATATTGCCCCCTAAATCGACGATGGCTTCAATACCCTCCAGTTGAGGCGCGGCCGGCTGGGTGCGGTCGAAGACGCGGAGATTGTGGCGGGCGCGTACGGCCTCGATCACGTCGGTCGTCCAAGGCGCAGCGATCGCAGCGACCGGGTGGGGCAGAAAGAGGACTTCGAGCCGGCGCATACCTAGTACCCCAAGTCGGCGCGGACGCGCGCCATCTGTTGGCAGCCAGCCGCGAGAAACGGCTCGTCGCCACCAGCGAGAATCAGCGAGAAGCCGTCGTCTATGGCGCGTTGGATTGACTGCGGGTTGCCAGCCGGGCGATAGACCCCAATACCAGCGGGCTTACCAGTGCGCCGAGCGGCTGCGGCCAACTCGGCCTGGGCGTCTTGGAAAACAGACCCCTCGTAGTCAAAAGGCACCCCCAGCGAAATGGACAGATCGACCGGACCGATGACGAACGTATCGACGCCCTCGACGGCGAGGATTTCGTCGATATTGGCGACCGCCTCGGCCGTTTCAATCAGCGCGATGAATATCACCAAGTCGTTTATCTCCGCGAAGTACTCGTCAGTGCGCAATCCGTACTGAGCCGCCCGATGCGGCCCGAAACCGCGAATGCCAACCGGAGGATAGCGGCAAGCGCGAGCGCCTTCTGCAGCTTGGGCAGAGGTGTTGACAAACGGGGCGAGGATGCCCAGCGCACCCATATCGAGGTAGAGGCGGATCTGCTCCTCGTCAATGCGCGGCAGGCGGACGATGGGCGTGGCCGGGGTATTGCCGATGGCCTGCAATTGCGCCTGGATGCCGGTGGGGGTTTGCGGCGCGTGTTCCGAGTCGATGACGAGAAAGTCAAAGCCCGAGTGGCCGCAGAGTTCGGCAATGGCCGGAGAGCCAAAGCGGAGCTGGGTACCAAAAGCGGGCTTGCCCGCAGCGAATTGATCCTTGATGCGATTGTGCATGTAGTCTCCTAATTCCACGGCAGGGCATACGAGGGCTTATTGACGAAGCGCTCCATCCCCAAGTCGAGCCGAATTGCCGACCCAGGCTGGAGACAGACGGTGAAGTGGCGGTCCTGTACGGCGACTGTTTTGTCCTCTAGCTGCCCCTGCACGTTCTGCTGATATTGAGCGGCGTGCGAGTGTCCAGCACCAGCTTCCTCAGCCGAGATGGGCCGGCGCTGCTGATAGGCAACGCGGGTAAAGCTATGCTCGCCAAAAGCGCCGGCCTGTACCAAGACCTCGCGCTCTTCCGTGGGGTGCAAGTTGACCAAGTGCAGGACGGCCCCCTCGTCTGCGAGCGATTCCACCAAGGCGGCCACGTCTAGCGGCAAGCCCGGGCGGCGGCGTTGCGGGTCGAAGTAGCGCAGGCGGGCCATGAGCAGGCCGCCGTTGTACATGAAGAGCGGGGCACCCATCGTCAATTGCACCAAGCCCTCGACGGTGATGGGATTGCGCACCTGCAGATACCAGTCGCCGTACGTAGCAGGATCTTGCTGGTCGTCGCGCATGAAGGCCAAGCGCTGATATACTTGCGCGTGGTTGTGTCGCAGGATTTCTACCGGATACCCCGGGTATTCGCCTTCGAGATATGCGGTCCAAGCGGCTTCGTGGCCGCCGCCGTGCTTGGAAGAGTGCGAGCTTACCTGCCGCCAGTTATCGCTGTCGTGGTTGCGCTGCTGTTGGAGCCGCGCCATGTCCTCTTGCTGCATGCTCATGCACCAGAGGTGCGTCGTGGGATGGGCCTGCATGGGGCTGTACCCGTCCCAGCCCTTGTCGTGGTAGAAGTGCGGCGCGTACAGCGTTTGTCCCCTCATTTCCCCCTGCTGCATTAACACGTCGATTTGCGAGCGCGGAAAGTCCATGTAGCGCAAGTCGCCGGAGAGCAAGGCCGCATTTTCCGCAGCCGCAATACAGGCATCGCTCAAATGGTGCCAGCCGTGCGGCCACGTCCAGCCGTAGTACCCGCCGTACCACTTGCCGTCGATGTATTCGCCGATCTGCCCCGACAGGCCGACGTTGTCGGGCAGGATGCCGTTGTTTTGCCGGGTGCGCTCGATCCACGCGTTGGTGTATTCCTCGACCCAAGCTCGGTACTTGTCGTCGCCGCTGCACAGATAGGCGTTGGTCACCATGCTGGTAGCGGCGAGGTTGCAGGCTACATCGCCGCGGCTCATGCGCTCGACGAGGGTTTGGCCCATCTTCTCTTCCATGCCCGGCTTTTGCAAATCCTCGACCGTCTCAATGCCGGGAATGTCGTGAAAGGGCAAAGGCCAAGGTTTCCACTGGGCATAGCGATAGACCGTGTAGTGCTTTTCAAAGTTGCGGTGCGCCGGTCCCATACTGCCGTTGTGGGCGCAGCGGATGAGCTTGTTCTCCGCGTCGTAATTGGGGGCCTCGGGGTCTTCGTTGAGATAGAAGCCCGCATAGCGCTTGGCGCGCTCGACGTTTTTTTCGGTTGGATCGGCGAGGCACAGCAAATAGAAAAACAAATACCCCTCGCCTTGGTGCATCCAGTCGTACCCTTGCTCGTATTCTTTGACGACCATGGGGTGGCCGTGGCCGGTGTCGTAGCGGGTGAACTGCCGGGTGATGCCCTCCCAAGTGCGGTGGGAATATTCGAGCACGTGCTCGCCGCCGCCCATCAAGTAAAAGAGCGGCCAGTTGTGGAAGCTCTCGTACGCATCGTCGAGGCCATCGATGCTGCTGAAGTCCTCTGTGGGCGGCCACAGCACCGAGCCGTCCGGGCGCACGTAGCGCTCCATGAGCGGATGGACGGAGGCGTCCATCAGGTCGATTAGGCTGCGCTCGAGAACGGCCCATTCGGGCGGCTCGACAAACGGTATGTTTCCTTCGACTCTTACCACTTTTAGCCTCCTCATGTGTTGCGGACGAGGGCCTCTACCTGCGCGCGGAAGACCTCAATTTGCGCCGCGTACTCGTGACGCAATTGGATGATGAGCTGCCCGAAGAGCCGCTCCTGCTTTTGGCGGCGCACCAGTGCCCGAGCGCGACGCTCGGCCTGCGCGAAGGGCCTCGGTGCGGCGTTGATCGTCGAATCGAGCAAGCGGAAAATGGCGTAGTACGGGCCGCTGATCGGCTCGGAGCTTAGCACCTCGGCGGCAGCGACCTCCACGGCAATAGGGCCGATGAGTGCGCCGATTTTTTGCCCCTGTGCCGCCTCAAAGAGCGGGACGAACTGTTGCTTCTCCCAAGGATGCAGGTGGAAATCGCCCTGGTTGGCTTTGCCGCGCCGGCGCAGGGTGTGCTCGGCGGCCAGTGCGCCCAAGTCGCCGCCGCGCTCCACTTCCTCGCGCAATGCGAGTGCCTCCTCCTCGGTGCGAACTAAAACTTCCTGCACGCCGATCGATTCGAGGGGGCGGAAAAGGTTGGGATGGCGGTCGTAGAACCCACGGGCTTCTTCGCGGCTGGCGAAGACGCCATCAACCACGTCTCGGCGCATGGCCACCAGCAGGTTCGATAGCTGCCGCTTTTGCAACCAAGCGACCACTGCTTCTTCGCGGTCAATGCCCGCCGTGTACGCACCGGCCAAGAGCAGCGCGCGCGGCTCGACGATGTCCTGGACGAACCAGTCGAACTGCTCGGGCGCGTCCTCTCGGAAGCCAACGCTTAGCTCGCGGGCAAAATCGAGCAAATCGCCGATGGTAAATGTGCCGCTCTCGTGCTCGTAGATCGGCTGCTCGCGCTCCTCGGCAGAAAACGCCTTGGCACCCTGCCCAATGCGCCCGCGCACGCTTTCCAAGGCTTGGTCGTGAACCACAAAGTCGAGCTCCTGCCGCAAGCGGGCCGACAGCGCCTGCACGGCCGGCGGCAGCTTCTCCTTGAGCAACTCGGCCTCGATGACCGACTGCACGACCGAGAGCTTGACCGGCGCTTCGGCTGTTACCTCGTACACGCCGAACTGGTCGTTGAAGAGCACCGGCTCCGAGAACTCTAACGTGGTGGGCACTGCATCCCGCTCTACCCCCATCTGCTCCTGTTGGCCATCGCGGCTCCAGCGATAGGCGACCAAGGCGATGAGTAGGTTGCTCGCCGCCGCCGCGTACGTGGTGCCGCTGACGCCCAGATGTTCGAGTGCGAAAAAGGCGGCCACCGCGCATCCAGTAGCTGCGCCCAAGGTATTGGCCGCATACAGGCGTCCCATGTCCCCGCCGACTCGCTCCAAGCGGTGCGCCACAGCCTTGCTCAGCGTCGGCAGGGTGGCACCCATGAGGGTAGTCGGCACCAGCAGCAGCGCGAACGCGAGCACCAACCGGACGAGTACAAAGGCCCCGTCTATCCCCTGCAAAGAGCCGTATAGCGCCGTGTACACCTCGTCTAAGCCCGCAAGCAAAAGCGGGAATATCAAAGCGAAGACGCCGATGCCCAGTTCCAACAGCGCATAGATCCGCAGACCGTTGCCTCGGCGGTCGGCCACCCGCCCGCACCAATAGCTGCCCAAGGCGAGACCGGCCATAAAGGCAGCCAAAACAATGCTGACGGCAAAGGTGCTGACGCCGAACACGGGCATCAACATGCGCACCCAGACGACTTGATAGACGAGGGAGCAGGCCCCGGAGAAAAAGAACAGAGTCAGCAGGGCCAAGGGGGTTTTGCTCACGGTTGGCCTTTTGTATAGCAATCCGCAGTCATTTACAAATGATAAGCATGGGTTGATTCCCTAACACTTTCAAAAAGTCATTCCAGCGAACGCCAGAATTCAGAAGGCAGTCCAAGTTACGATTTTCGATCCAAATTCGCACTGATCAGTTTCGTGCTAATTACGCTATTGAGTAAAATTACTCAGTAGCGTAATTTAATCTGTATGGCACCCTTCCAACGTCCTCAAGTCGCCACGCTCTACCGCCGGCTCGCCGAGCCGCCCCGTCAGCTTATTGCCCTGTTCGGGCCGCGCCAAACCGGCAAGACCACGATTGTGCGCCAAGCACTGCGGCAGATTGACCTCGAAAGCCGCTACTGGGCTGTCGATGAACCCGACTCTACCGAATTTCGCGTCCCACCCGCTGCAACGGAGGCAACCTTCCTTGCGCCGCAAGTGCGAGATACGGAATGGCTGGTGCGCCACTGGGAAGAAGCCCGGCGCGAGGCGGAACAATTGGGCGGATTCGTATTGGTGTTCGACGAGATTCAGAAGGTTCCCCAGTGGTCGGAGACCATAAAGGGGCTGTGGGACGCCGACCGCGCCAGAGGTTGTCCCTTGCACGTGGTCATCCTCGGCTCGGCCCCGCTGCTCATGCAGTCGGGATTGAGCGAGAGCCTCGCCGGCCGCTTTGAATCTATTCGCGTCACGCACTGGTCGTTCGACGAAATGTCAGTGGCCTTCGACTTCGACTTGCCGCATTACTTCTATTTCGGCGGCTATCCAGGCGCGGTTCCATTCGTTCGAGACCCGGATCGGTGGCGCGATTATATCCTCGGCGCGCTCGTCGAGCCGAACATCGAGCGAGACCTCCTCGCCATGACCCGGGTGGACAAACCGGCGCTGCTAAAACGGCTTTTTGAGTTGGGAGCCGTCTATTCCGGGCAAATCCTGTCGTACACCAAGATGCTGGGGCAACTCCAAGACGCCGGAAATACAACCACCCTAGCGCGCTATCTCGATTTGCTTGCAAGCGCCGGATTGCTCGCCGGGGTGCCGAAATACGCGGGCCGAGTGCATCGGGTTCGCGCTTCAAGTCCCAAGCTCAATGTGCTCAACACGGCCCTGATGACCGCCGGTTCGGGGTATTCCTTCGCTGAGGCACAGGCGGACCGCAGCTTCTGGGGGCGCATCGTCGAGAGCGCGGTCGGCGCACATTTGTCTAACACCGCGACATCCGATATCCGTCTTCACTACTGGCGAGACGGGTCACACGAGGTGGACTTCGTCCTGCGACGGGGCGCTCAAATTATCGCCATCGAAGTAAAGAGCGGCGCGAACAAGATGCCTTTAAGAGGAATGGACGAGTTTAAGCGGCGCTTCAGTCCCCGTCATTCACTGCTCGTTGGTGAAGGCGGAATACCGTTCAATGAGTTTCTCACGGTGCCCGCCCATTACTGGTTCGAGGAAGTATGAACATGATCGTTCCCCGGACCTGCACCGAAATCTCAGCAGGGAATGCGAATCAGCATCGGGAAAAGGAGCCTCGGTCTCTCGAAGAGTTCCAAGATGTGTCGGCCTATGTGTTGCTCGGCGATCCTGGTGCAGGCAAGACGACTGCGTTTGAGGCCGAGTGCAAGGTGCTTGGGGAGCAAGCCTGCCTGATTACAGCCCGCGACTTTCTGACCTTCAACCCCCATAGCCATCCCGAATGGCGCGACAAGACGCTCTTTATCGACGGATTGGATGAGATCCGCGTCGGCGCGAACGACGCTCGCACACCCTTTGACCAGATCCGTGGGCGTCTCGACGAGTTGGGGAAGCCGCGCTTTCGCCTCTCGTGTCGGGAGGCGGACTGGCTAGGGGCAAACGATCAGAAGCACTTGGAATCCGTCTCGCCAGACTCCAAGGTGACGGTTCTACGGCTCAATCCCCTGACGGATTCGGATATTGCCGTAATTCTAGAAGCACGGTCGGACATCGGAGATGCTCAGGAATTCATCACATTGGCCCAAGAGCAGAGAGTTGAAGGACTGCTCACGAACCCACAGACCCTTGAAATGTTGGCCGATGTCGTTGGCGACGACTGGCCGAGAAGTCGCAAAGAAACCTTCGAAATGGCTTGCAGCCAAATGATTCGTGAGCACAACGAGGAACGTAAAGCGGCACAAGCATCAAATAACCTCCCTGCACCTGATCAGCTTCTCGACGCCGCCGGGCGGCTCTGTGCCGTTCAATTGATTTCGGGAGTGGCCGGGTACACGTTGCACGGCCAAGCGGACGAAGAGTATCCCGCTCTGGACCAATACGACTACGATCACCGCGAAATGTTACGGCCTGCGATCGACACAAAGCTATTCAAGGGCGTGTCCGATAACGATTACCGCTTCACCCCGGTTCATCGCCACATCGCCGAATTCCTCGGTGCTCTGCACCTCGCCGAAGTCATCAAAAGCGGACTTCCCGTTCGGCGAGTAATCGCCCTGATTGAGGGAAAGGACGGCACCGTGGTTACGGAGATGAGGGGCTTGTCCGCTTGGCTCGCGGCCCATAGCAAAGACGCACGGGCGGACCTTATTGAACGAGACCCCATCGGCGTCGGGCTATACGGCGACATCCGCGAGTTTTCTACCGACGAGAAACATGCGCTGATGGAATCTCTGGACCGTGAAGCGTCCCGGCTCGATTCCGCGTGGAGGATGGCTGCGGCTTTCGGTGCGCTTGCCACGCCCATTATGGAACCCGTACTCAGGGCGATTCTGACTGATCCCAGTCGGGAAAAAGAACATCAGTTGTTTACCGATTTCGTACTGCGCGTTCTGAGGGAAGGTGAACACCTGCCGAATCTTTCCGAGCTTCTGCTAGAAATCGTCCGCGATGATACGTGGTCCTCACATGTCAATTATGCCGCCCTCAATGCCTTCGTCCACAACTGCGACAGCGAGGACAAAACAATCAAGCTCAAAGCCCTGCTGGCAGATATTCATACTGGAAGCCTTTCCGATACTGACAACCAGCTTCTCGGAACCTTGCTGACCCAACTCTACCCCGCCGATCTGCCGCCATCGGAGGTGTGGGACTACTTTACCGATCAAGGAGACCCCAATCTTACCGGAAGGTACACTATGTTCTGGGCGATTGACCTTCTCGACAAGTCCTCGGACAAGCAAGTGGCTGAACTCCTCGACCATCTGCACGAACGCTTTTCCGACTTGCAGCCTGTTCTGGATGTTCGGTATTTGAACGACGATCTTCCTCTCAGACTCCTAGCTCGCGGCCTGAAAGCGCATGGGGAGAAACTAGACACGGAACGCCTGTACGGCTGGCTCGGTGTGGGTTTCACAGAAAGTCAGGACGGATTCTGGGACAGTGACGAAGAAGGCATCAGTGAGATACGCTCTTGGCTGGAGCAGCGTCCTGAGGTCCAGAAGGCAGTCTTCATGGAGAGACTGGCTGGCTGTCACGAATCCGACGAATTCAGAGAGCACGCATCCAATTTCCAAAAGTGCCTATACGGTGCTAGCCCGCCATCTGACTTCGGTCTCTGGTGCCTGAATCAGGCCATCGCCATGGCGGACACCAAACCGCGAGTTGCCGAATACCTACTTGAGTGGGCTGTTAGGACGCATACCGATCAAAGCGGTAACAAGGGCCTGTCGCTCAAAGTCCTGCGCGAACACACGCAGGGAAACGAGACGTTGAAGGCGTACTTGGATCGACTGCTTGCTCCTCCATCCATCCCACCCATCCCACCAGAGTTACTGGAAACTCGCCAGAGATATACCGAAGAGCGAAAGCAACAAGAGGAACAATGGCTTGAATATGTCCGCTCCAATAAGGCTGCACTGCGTGAGAACCGAGCCGCACCCTACTTACTTCACCAGATGGCCGATAGATATTTCGGGAACTTCTTACGTTTCGGCGGCAATTCCGGACTGAAGGCCATAGAGGAGAAACTCCGAGGCAACCGTGGTTTGATCGACGCTACGCTTAAGGGCCTTCGGGGCGTGATTGATCGGGAAGACGTTCCAAACGTCAAGGAGATTCTCAGCCTTAGAAAAAAAAACCACATGCACTATCTCAATTTGCCGTTCCTAGCGGGCTTGGCGGAACTTGAAAGGACAGCGGAAGAAGATCCCTCCCGATGGGACGATAGCCGGATTCGTAAGGCTATTGCGTTCTATTATTGTACGCCCCATGCCGATTATCGACCCAAATGGTATCAACGACTGCTTGTGTCGCGTCCCGAGATCGTCGCCGAGGTGCAGGTGCAATCCGCCGTTTGTGAGTTCCGCAGTGGTCGTGAGCATATCTATAAGCTTGCGGAACTCGGACAAGACAAAGCCCACGCTCAAGTGGCTCGGTACGCGAGCCTGCCCTTGCTTCGCGCCTTTCCGACTCGCTGCAAACAAAAGCAGATCGAAGACTTGGATCATCTGCTCTGGGCTGCAATTCAGCACGCGGACAGAACATCGCTTCAGGAACTAATCGACAAAAAGAGCGATAGGAAGCGGTTCTATAAGAGCATGAACGATGCCCAGCGTGTGCATTGGTTGGCGGCGGGCATTATCGTCTCTCCAAGAACGTACAATGATCTCCTGAGAGCCTTCATAGAGGAAGAGGGACACGAGCGCCGGATTCGGAGTTTAGTGAGGTTCTTTTATCTCGAATATAGTATGCAGTTCCCAATTGATGAGTTAGGGATTGCGTCATTGGAACTCCTCATCCGCTTCATTGGCGGCTACGTCGGACCGGATCAGCGGTTGGATGTGGAGTTAGTTACACCTGAAACGCAAACCCCCCGTCTTGTCAACGGCCTGATACAACGCCTCGCCGCTTCTCCCACTCAGGAAGCGAGTGACGCCTTGGACTGCCTTATTGCTGACCCGGCGCTATCCCGCTGGCACGACGTGCTATCGCGGGTACAAGACGCCCAACGAGTCACTTGGCGTGACGCCAGCTATCGCCACCCCACTATCGAGCAGGTCTGCCAGACGTTGAATGGCGGTACGCCCGCCAACCCCGGCGACCTCGCGGCCCTCGTGATGCACCGGCTGCGCGAGCTTGCCGACCAGATACGACGCGGCAATACCGACGACTGGAGTCAGTACTGGAACGAACCACACAAAAAGTCTCCCACTCCGAAGCACGAAGACCGCTGCCGGGATGCGCTACTTTCGGATCTACAACTGCGTCTGCGTCTCCCGCAGGGGGTCGATGCCCAACCCGAAGGCCAGTACGCCAATGACAAACGAGCCGATATACGCGTTTCATACGAAGATTTTCAGGTACCGGTGGAGATCAAGAAGAACATGCACCGAGATCTCTGGAGCGCACCACGAAATCAATTGATCGCCCAGTACACGATTGATCCGGACACAGATGGCTACGGCATCTACTTGGTATTCTGGTTCGGCAAAGACCGCACGCAGCCACCACCCTCCGACACCCGACCTGCTAACGCCGAAGAGCTTAAAAAGCGACTGGAAGAAACCCTATCGCCCGACGAAGCGCGCAAAATCTCAGTCTGCGTGATCGACGTAAGCCGCCCCGATTAATCGCAACAATCGCTATCCGGCGTTTTCAATCGGCTGGTGGAAGTAGTAGCAAAGCCCGTCGGGAGCGACTACGAAGAAAACCTGATATTTCTTTCCATCGCTCTCGTCCACGCGCCAATTGCCTGTCTCTACGCCATTGGTCTCTATCTCGTCGCGGGCCTTGTGGATGTCATTCACCAAAATAGCCGCGCCTTCTTGGCTGGCGTCGCCGCCATTGACCGCAAACCCGACCTGCACCCCGTCGCGTTCGAGAATGACCGTCGGTACAGGGTCGTCGCGCCTTTCGACCTCCACGAGTCCAAAGGCCGCGCCGTACCACTTCGCGGTTTGGTCGAGGTCTTCCACTGGCAAGGCTAGGACGTCCTCGGCATACGGAAAAGCGGCTTCGTATAGCTTCTCTGTCACGTCTTGATCCTCCGATCTAATGAAAAACTGATGTTACGCAGATGATAACGGCTGCGTAACATCAGTCAATAATACTCGTATTGTTCAGGCGCTTTTCCCTTCTGTCCTACGACCTTCGGCTTGTGGGGTCGTGCCCCGCTTTTGCGAATCGCTTCCACCGCGATCTGAAAAAGCCATTGGTCCCCGTAGTCGAACAGGTAGAGCATGCGCTGTCCCTCCGACAGACCTAATTCCCCGATCCGCAGCTCGTCCACATGAGGGCCTTCCTCGTCATGTGGCGACGTGAACTTGTCGTCGGACCAGAGTTCGCCGTCCATAAAGAAGGCGTAGAGATGGTCGTCGTCGAAACCGTAGGCATCCTGGATGGCATGGTGCAGATCCTCTAGCGTATGCCCACCCGCCGTCTCAATCCGCCGCCAGAGATTTTTCTTTAAGGCAACGACCAAACAGTAAATACCGTCCTCAAACTCAATGCGCTTCCGTGGCAAACCGCGCTCGAGTTCTTCCACCAGTGGCTCAAAAGGTTGGTAAAACGGCTCGTCGGCCTGTCCCCCATATATTTCGGGAGATTTTTTCTCCAATCTCGTTTTCGCCTCCGTCACTAACCGGCATATAGCAACGCTCTGCTCGTCAAGTGGATCGCCTGGTTTGGCCTTCCACTCGCCGAACGCTTGCCGCCGGGTCGGTAGATTCCAATGAAGAAAGTCCCGCTCACCGGCCAAGATCGGTGCCAGTGTCGCGCCAAACTCCGTCAGTTCAATCCGTTTAAACCGGATATCGTGCTTCGACCGTCCCTTGCTCTCGCGATCGAGTTCGACCCGCCAGAACCCGAATACCGCAAGGTGCAGCACCAAGTATTCTAGGGAAGAGAGGCTCCGAGCGAATAGATCCTTCCACTTCTTTTTCTTTTTTGCTACTGCGGGCTCGCCCAGCAACTCCATGACCGGAGGCACTTCGTATGGAGGATCGAGACGGACACCGTGGCCCGATTGCAGTTTTTTCCAGTCGCAATCCACCCAGAAGGTCTCCAGCAGGAAAAAGTAGCGTTCCGTTAGCTTCAACTCTTCGTACTGCACGAGGCGATCCGTAGCCTCAAGTATGGGTTTTCCACCCTTGCCGGGCACTTTGTGAAATAGTTCACCCGCCAGTGCGATATGGTAGAACAAATGCAATTGGGGATAGAGCGTCTGGCGCGTCCGGGTTGTCGTCTCCGGCACGGGCTCGCTCATAGCCTCGTTGAGAGCACAGAGATCCCTGCCGCCGATGAATTCCCGAGCCGTGGCCAGGATCACTGGGTGATGTGTCAAGTAAGCAGTGAACTCAGAAAAATCCTTTAGTAATGCAGTCGGCTCTGTTTCGCTGATCTGGATGGTTGCTGTCATGGCCTGCAATCCCGTCTACTGTTCGGAGCGCTGAATCCTGCTCGCAATGTGCATTATAGCCAATATTTCGCCAGACTCAATTCAACTTACTCGTCGTGGATGCGCTGGTCGCGGTTAATCGCCCGACGGCACCATCTCGCCGCCGAACCCGAATTGTAGGGCCTGTTCCATGGAAGCGACCTCTTCAGTCGATAGATAGTCGAAGTGAGTTGCGCGTTTGCGTGCGGAAAGACGGCCCTTGTTTTGCAGGCAGAAGCGAATAAAGAGATCGATTTGCCGGTCGGGCATGTCCACGATCTCTTGGATCGCTTTCTTGGTCTCGTCGTAGTTGGCTAGAAATGCCAATTCAGCGGCGAGTTCCGTATCAATGGTCTGCTCAATGAAGCGAAAAAGCGCCTCGGCCTGCGGCGTCATGTCGATATAGCGATACCATACAGCGGTATCGTTGTGCACGACCAAGCGACCATCGGCATCGAGCGTGTGTTCTATCAGGGGCATCAGCTTGCGGGAGAATGCTTCCAAGGAAGCATCATAGTCGGCGGCGTTCCTCAGCATGGTTGTCGAGATGGGGAACATGACGCCCTTGGGTGTAAAGCCGCGTCGAGCGAGAATGTTGTGGATCAGGAAGCGGTGGATCCGACCATTGCCGTCCTCAAAGGGGTGCAGAAAGACGAAACCATAGGCAATGGCTGCGGCCTGCATCACCGCGGGCACATGGCCTGCTTCCATGCGTTCGTGGGCCGCTAGCAGGCCCTCCATCAAGTCGGGTAAGTCAGCAGGTACCGGGCTTACAAAGTGGATGTGTTCTTTTTGCCAAGCGACCGTCTCCCCGACGAAGTTCTGAGTCTCTCGGTAGTCGGCCTCGCGAAACCGCGCATCGACAATGCGATTTTGCACCTCGACCAACTGCGCTTTGCGACAAAAGTCCTCTTGCTCCGCCAGTTGCAGCAGCGCCACGAAACGCTCGGTTCGGGTCGAGGAGGGATTGATCTGTTCGATTGCAAACGACGATTTGGTCTCCTTGGTGTACAGGTAGCCAAGAGCGCGCTTGAGCAAGGCTGGATCATAGCGAGACACGATGCGCTGACATCGCGTGGGCAAGTCGGCCGTTTCAAAGTCTCGCAGAATCGCGGTGCGGCGAATAGTTGGGCAGAATCGGCGGTTGCCGAGCAGGTTGTCGTTGATCCGTTGACGGCGGATTGGACGGGCAGGAGCAACTGTGTAGTACGCGTCCGGTTCGAGTAAATCGACATAGTTTCCTCGCGTCAGGTCGTCCAGCGGCAGGGTCTTGCCGGTCAGGAACTCGTAGAGAAACCACAATCTCCGGGCATACTTACCAGTCGGTTTGGACTGGACGTACTCGAGGAGTTCATCCGCTTCTATTTTCTGGAACAAGCTGGCGAGAATCGCGAGATTGGTCCCGTCGTACTTGAGCGCGAATTCAAGGTGATTGCCCAGCGTTTCCCCAGGCCAGTACTTGAGCGGATAGATTTCCTCGATGACATCTTCACGGGCGTTGACCCGGTGGATTCCGCTGGTAGTCACCTTGGACTGGTGCCAGTTCAGGATGGTATCGAGGTTGTACCGCTCGATCAGTGCGGCATACCCAGCAGGCCTAGATGTCGGTCTCTCTTGGGCGGTTTCAACCACGGGATTCTCCACCAAAACGATTATTCTATGAGAATTATTGTTACAATATGGGTTATGTCAAGAAAAATAGTTACGAATAGATCCGTAGTCTGCCGTACAATTTGGATAAAAGCGGATTATCGCGGGCTATGCAACCGACCCTCGGCAAGAGCCTGCCGGTAATCGGAGAAACGCTTGACAGAAGCGTGGGAGGTCGAGATTGTTGGCTACCTAATGGCACAGTCGTCGAGCCGAGATAGGGAAAGAAAAATGACGATCCAGAAAAGATCCTCGTGCGCGGCGAACGCGCCTACACCGGTCATCCTCATCCGTTCCCCAACCCAAAGAAAGGAAAAAAGACATGACTCCCTGGGAAGAGAACATCCAGCAAGCTAGAACTGTGGCACTCGAAATCCTGCAACCGTCCGCATCGCAGTTGGAGCACGGGTTGGCCTTGCACCGCAACGCCATTGTGTGCGAGTCGTACAGCCTCGGGCTGCTAGCGCCGATTGACGGCGATGCCATGGCGCAGGCCGTGGAGGCGCGAGCCTCAGAGGTCGAGTTACAGTACCTGTCGGAGCAGATGCGAATGACGCGCTGGGCTTACGACGACGAGCTAAAGGCCGAGTATCTGGGGGCTTGGGAGGCGTCCGGGGTGACGTGTGCCTTTCAAAACGCCGGCGAGGAGGGCAACAATCCCATGCGCATGTTGGGGCGGCTGGCGCACTATACGCATCTGACGGATCGCCTGCGCGACCACGTGGCGCGGGCCGCCTTCCCCGCCGACATCGTCGCCGCAAAAGCCGCTGGACGGCACTGTATCTACCAAACGTGTAACGGCGTGCCCCTTCCAGGCGAGCAGGCCACGGTTGAGCAGGAGTTGCGTTTCATCAGCCAGTTCTTCGAGCTTGGCTGTCGCATGATGCACCTGACCTACAACCGCCGCAATCCGATTGGCGACGGCTGTGCCGAGCCAGCCAATGCCGGTTTGAGCGACTTTGGCCATGCTGTGATCGCCGAGATGAACAAAGTCGGCGTGATTGCCGACGTGGCCCACTCCGGCTGGCAGACCTGCCTAGACGCGGCCGAAGCGTCGCAAAAGCCGATCGTCGCCAGCCACTCGGCCTGCGCGGCCCTGAACCACCACCATCGCTGCAAGCCGGACGACGTGATGCGGGCAATCGCCGACAAGGGCGGGACCGTGGGCATTACCAATGTGCCAGCCTTTATCGGCGGCAGCGGCTGCATCGACGCCATGCTCGACCACATCGACCACGCGGTGCAGGTCATCGGCGTCGATCACGTGACGATTGGCACGGATCGACCTTACATTAGCTGCCGCGCTCAGGAAGAAAGTGCCAAGGTGACAGCGCGACCGGGCAGCCGCCCGCGCTGGGAGGCCCTGTGGGAGGCCGACGACCCCGTGCAACGCTCCGAGTGGCGTCAAGAGCGCATGTTCCAGAGCACGGCGTGGACGAACTTTCCGCTGTTTACGGTCGGCATGGTGCAACGCGGTTATGCCGATGACGACATCCGCAAAATCATCGGCGGCAACATCCTCCGAGTTGCCCGGGAGGTGTTGGGAAAGTAAATGGCCGGGACGGTCGGTTGGTCGTCTGCAAATGTCCCTAGCCACTGCACTGGTAGCGCGTTGCCGACTTAGCCCCCGGTATTTCCCTTGAGACAGTCCAGCAGTTGCGTACCTCGGTCCATGAGCAGGTCGAGGTCCGACTTGAAGGTGAGGGCCTCAAAGCCTGCGGCTTTTTTGGCCGCGAAGTCCTCGGGGGAATACGTGTTGCAGCAGGGCTTTTTGCCGGCCGCAAGGGCTGTGGCGGCAATCCGCTCCATCGCCGCCTGATAGGCAGGTTGCTGCTCGTAGCTGGAGCGATGGCGCGACAAACCCATCGACAGCGCCAAGTCAACCGGCCCGACAAAGCAGCCATCGACGCCGGGCAGGGCCATGATTTCTTCGGCTTGCTCAACGGCATCAATGTGTTCCATTTGCACCAGCAGCAAGGTCTCGTCGTTGGCCTTTTCAAAATAGTCGTCGCCGTAGTGGAGATAGTGGTCGCCACCTAGCGAGCGCACTCCGGTGGGCGGGTACTTGGCGACGCGGGCGACAACTTGGGCCTCAGCGAGCGAGTTGACCATGGGCACTACTACTCCGCCCGCTCCCATATCGAGGGCCTTTTCCACTTCGCCGGGATTTCCGACAGAGGTGCGGATCAGGGGGCGGGCACCGGTTGGGCGAGCGGCGTAGATGCACTCATAAGCAGTCTCCCAATTCATCGGGCCGTGTTGGAGGTCGAGGACGATCCAATCCCAGCCCATTAGCCCTAAGTAGCGGGAAATCGCCGGTTGGGGAATAGTCTGCCAGATGCCAATATCCATCGCCTAGAGGCCAATCTGTTCGGCGGGCGCGTTGGGCATTCCCGGATGCGAGCCACCGGCATTTTTAGAAAGGTTGCCGCCGTCTAGGGGCAGCATCACTCCAGTAATCCAAGCAGAGGCGTCCGAGGCGAGGAAAATCGCCGCGCCCTTGATGTCGTTGGAGTCGCCGAGACGGCCCATGGGGAGGCCGCGCAAATAGGTTGCGCCTAGCGAGGGGTCCGCGGCAATGCGCTCCTTTAGGTCGGCGTTCATTAGCTGGGCGCAGACAATGGCGTTGACGCGCACGCCCTTGGCGGCCCATTCCGTGCTCAACTCGCGGGTCATCTGCGCGGCGGCCCCCATGCCCATGCTGTACGAGAGGTGACTGCGGCCGAGGGCGTTGATGCCGGCAATCGACACGAGGTTGATAATGCTGCCGCCGTGGCCCGAGGCCATCATGCGCCGGCCAGCCTCTTGGCAACAGACCAAGCGGCCAACGACGAGGTTTTGCAGGGTAAATTCGACCTCCTCGGGCGTCAGGTCGAGCGGAGTATTGCGCCGCGCATTGCCAGCGACATTGCCGACGATGTCGATGCGACCGTATTCTGCATCTATTAACTTAAACATGGTGCGAATCTGGTCGGGTTGGGACATATCGCATGTCGCCGGGAGGACGCGGCTACCCAAGGCTTCCATTTCGCGGGCCGTCGTGGCCAAACCGTCGGCGTTAATGTCGGCCAAGACGAGATCGGCCCCTGCTTCGGCCAAGCCGGTGGCCATGGCTTTGCCGAGGCCGCTGGCCGCACCAGAGACCAAGGCGACGCGGTTGGATAGGTCGAAAAGCGGATGGGACATGACTGCCTCCTGATTTTGTTTGGCTCAGAACATAGGGGCACGGCTAGCAGCGGCCAAGCCCTGCCGAGCTTGCGGCGATTTGTTCGCTGGCTCTATATTTGCTGCCGAAAATTGAACCTACCGGAGCCAATATGACCACTGCCATAGACGGCTGGATACGCCAGTCGCAAGAGAAAATTTTAAGCGGCGCGGGCGTCACCTTGCAGGACTTAGACGCGCTGCGCGACCTACAGAGCGGCGAGCAGCAGCACCTCCTCTACATCTGGGCCGACCAAGACCGCATCGACTCGGGCGTCATCGCATGGAACTACTTCGGCCCTTTCGACAGCGAGTTCCGCTTCGACCCCAAAAACGAATGTCCTTATGCCAACGCGGCCGCAGCCATGGCCGATGGGTGGCGGGTGATGTCTTTTCCGGGCGTAGAGTACCCGATGGAAAATGCTCACAACCAACTCGGTTTTGAGTTTATCCTAGAGCGCTACTTCCAGCCCGGCGAGGGGTTGGATTTCACGCCGCACGGCCAGCGTCAATAAACGGAGGGAGCCATGGAAGCCAACTGGAAAGCGCTGAAAAAAGAATTCTTCGACACCGGCTACGTCGTCCTCGAAGGCTGGATCGAGCCCGAGTTGGTGGAACGGACCAAGCAGGACGCCCATCAGTACGGGTCCATCGACATCTTTGAGTGCGAGAGCATCGGCGATTTGCTCTGCCACGCCAAGGTCGTCGAATTCATCGCCTTCCTACTGGAGACGCCGGAGGTGGCCATCAGCCCCTTCCGCTTCTGGAACCACCTTACGCAAGGCGGCCAGAGCGACGGCGGCGGCTGGCACGTGGACGACACCTATATGGCCGACCGGCCGCTGACCGAGATTTTGTGCATGTACTACCCGCAGGATGTGGAGGAAGACATGGGGCCGACCATGCTGTTGCCCGGCAGCCATCGGCGGCTCTACACGCCGCCGCAAACCGCTAAGCTAGGCTGGATCCGCGGGCAGCAAAAAGTGGTCGCCAAGGCCGGTGCCCTCGCCGTGACCTTTGCCTCGATTCTCCACGCCCGCGCCGCGCACTTGTCCGCCAAGCCGCGCTCCATGATCAAATACGGCTACGAGGTGGCCGACCCCCAATACGGCTACTATCTAACCGAGCAAGCCTACCACAACTTCCGCCGCACCGAACTGGGCCGCTCGCTGACGCGGCTAGCCGAGGTCAAGGACAAGGACGACGCGCTGTGGAACTCCTATTGGAAATCGCATCCGAGCTATACTTTCCAAGACTTCAAACACCAAATCGGCGTGGTCGGGCGACGGCTGCGCAAGCACCTCGACCACGAACAGGTTAGCTAACCACAAGGAGAGATTCGATGGTACACAAAATCCACAAAATCGCGGTTGTAACCGACGATGTCGAAGGAGCAGTGGCGTTCTATACGCAGAAACTAGGGCTGACCGTGGTAGAGCGCTTTCACAACGAGGACGACGACGATTACGTCTTCCTCGACGCGGGCGGTATCCTGTTGGAGCTCATGCCGCAAAAGACCGAGGGGCATGAGCCTGGTTTCCACCACATCTCCTTTGAGGTCGATAGCGTAGAAGACAGCGCGCAGGAGTTGAAGGACAAGGGAGTCACCATCACCAAAGAGCCTTTTGACGTCGGCGGGGGGACCGGCATCACCTTGGGTTTTTTCGAGGGGCCAAACCAACTGCACCTTCAACTCTTCCACCGCGAGAAATGAGGCCGTCATGCGCATAGCGAGAGCCGACCGTGCAGATATGAAGGAGTTGAGCGACGTCCACGGCGGTGCCGGGACGATCCTCTTCAACAGCCTGTGGGACCGCGGCGATTTCGAGTCGCCCTTTGCCTTCGTCCACTGCGCGATCCTCCTCCCCGGCGGCGGAATTGGCTATCACCGTCACGACGACAGCGAGGAAATTTTTATCGCCATTGACAACGCCTCGCAATTCACCCACAACGGGCGCACGGCCGTCGTCGAGGGCGGGGCCACAGTGCCGCTGCGCTCGGGAGAGATCCACGCCATCTACAACCACACCGACCGCGAGACCCGCTGGTTCAACGTCCACTGCGTGGTCCCCGGAGGTAACCCCAAATCGACCGACTTGGGTGACGACCGGGTCGGTGCTGAGCTGGAATCCACCGACCGCCTGCCGGTGGGGCGGCTGGACCGCGGTGCACTGAAATACGGCCAGGCGCACGGCGGCAAGGGCGAAGTCGGTGGCCGGCTCATCTGGGGGCCGGAGGACTTCCGCAGCAATTTTTACTGTTTAGTCCACTGTCTGTTGCCGCCGGATACGTCGCTCGGCTACCACCGCCACGAAGGCGTCGAAGAGGTCTATATCATCATCGAAGGCAGCGGGCGGATGACAGTAGATGATGAGACGCAAGAGGTCGCGCAGTGGGATGCGATTCCCAGTCGGCTGGGGGGCAGCCACGGCCTCTATAACCACACGCAAGAAAATCTCGAATTGCTGGTCGTCGCCGTCTGCGCCGAGAAGGGGCAGTTCGACTCGACGGACCTCGGCGACGATCTAAGCCAACGCTAACAGAAAGGACTATTCCTATGGCATCCGTGAAGATCACCTTTATCGGCCACGCTTCTTTCCGCTTTGAGTCCGACAAAGGCTCGGTCACCTATTTCGACGCCTGGCTCGACGACAATCCCACCGCCAAGATGAAGCTCAGCCAAGTGAAAAAAGCCGATATTGTCATCGCCACCCACGGCCACAGCGACCACATCGGCGACTCGTACGAGATCTGCAAACGCACCAAGGCCAAGTTCGTCGGCAACTACGAGCTTTGCTCGGTCGCCGAGGCCGTACATGGACTCAAGATGGGCTCGCGGGCCCTGTCGATGAATCCCGGCGGCCAGGTCAAGGTCAAAGACGCCACGATCACCATGGTGCAGGCCCATCACTCGCAGTCGCTATCGCCGCACGTCATCGGCGGCGAGCTGCCGGAAGGGCTGCTCTTCCACCCCGACAGCGCGGTCAACGGGTTTATCGTTGCCTACAACAACGGCATCTCCATCTACGACACCTCCGACACCTGCCTGTTCAGCGACATGCAGCTCATCGGCCAGATGTACGGACCGCAGATCGCGATTATGCCGGTGGGCGGGCAGTACACCATGGGAATCCGCGAGGCGGCGCGGGCGGCGAGCCTGATTCGCCCCGACATCGTCATTCCCTGCCACTACGGGCCGATTATGAATCAGCCGGCCGACATCGGCGCGTTGAGCGAAGCAGTACAATTCCTCTCGCCGAATACGAAGGTGGTACAGATGCAGCCTGGACAGACGCTGACCTATACGGCGAGTAGCTATCGGGTTGGGGGCCGCAAGTAGCAACCGCAATGACATTTGCAAACATGCTAAGAGCCGTCCACTATCAGGACGTGGATCCCGGAACTCAGTGGATCAAGGACGCCGCCGCCGCCATCGATTCCGACGGACCGCTCGATGCAGACCGCACCCTCACTCCGAACGTGGTCAAAATGGACGGCGGATACCGCATGTACTATCACGGCCTCGGGCCAGAGCGTCCAAACGCGGCTTCAAAAGGGTACATCCTCAGTGCCTTCTCCACCGATGCCGAGCACTGGGAGAAGGAACCGGGCGTCAGAATGGATGCCGGCGGGGACGGTGCCGAGCACTACATCTGGAGCCCGGACGTCATTCCGCTAGCGGATGGCCGCTACCGCATGTACTACGAGGGGAAGACTGAGAGGGGGGACGGCCAAGTCAAAGCCGCAATCGTGAGTTCTATTTCCGCCGACGGTCTGGTCTGGGAACGAGAGCCGGGCCTGCGCCTAGCCGCAGAAAGCGTCTCCTATTTGGCACCTCGCTGTCTCCACCTCGACCCAGCCGCAGACAAGGGCGGTCCTCGGTTTCGCCTCTACGCCAGTGCCTATCCCTATCCAGATGTTTTCAGCAACAGAAACATCGTCAGTGCCGTGTCAGAAGATGGCCTAGAGTTCGAGTTGGAGCCCGGCGTTCGCATACCCCAAGACCGAGATCTCGAATCCTATGCCGTCTATGCCCCAGAGGTTTTGCGCCTAGGCGAGGGCGGCTTCCGAATGTATTACGCAGGCTGGACGTCGGCTCCAGAGGTCCCCCGTGGATCAAAGTATCACGGCAGAATCTTCAGCGCATTTTCCGCGGACGGTCTGCAGTGGATCAAGGACCCGGGAATCTGCATTGACAACGGGGGGCCATGGGACGCCGCCAAGGCATCAGAGCCGTGTGTGATTGACCTCGCCGACGGACGCTTCCGCATGTTCTACGAAGCCTGCGATCTCCACGGACGCTGGCGCATTGCCAGCGCAACTTCGGTTGCATCTACTGCGCCGTAAGAACCCTGCAACGATCACCCATAAGCCAAAGGAGTACCACCATGCCGGGCACTGAAGCCCCTATCGGACCCAACGATGCGATTAAAGCCACCAAGATCGAGACGTTCGTTCTCAAAAACTCCTGGGTCTTCGTCAAGATCTCGACGGACGCGGGCATCACTGGTTGGGGCGAAATGCTCAAGGACGACGCCAAGGCCTGTGCCGCCGGCGCGCTCGAAGTCGCCGACTATCTAGTGGGCAAGGATCCCCGCCCAGTCACTCACCACTGGCAGGCCATCCATCGCGGAGCCTTCTATCGCGGCGGCCCAATCAAAACCGCGATTTCCTCCGGCATTGATATGGCCCTTTGGGACATCACCGGCAAGTGCTATGGCGTGCCCGTGTACAAGCTGCTCGGTGGCCCCACGCGCGAGCGGATTCGGGTTTACGGCGAAGTGAGCGACAAGACCGGCGTCAACGCCATGAAGGTAGGGCCAGGTACATCGCGAGCCCCTTTCAAATACATCGAAGGTCAAAAATTCGTCGATGAGATCGTCGAGCGCTTCAAGGCGCTGCGCGAACAACACGGCTCCGGCGTCGATATCGCCGTTGACTTTCACGGCGCTGTACAGCCTTCTACCGCCATGCTGCTCGTCAAGGCACTCGAACCGTATCATCCTTGGTTCTACGAGGAAATTGTCCAGGCCCTCAACGTCGATGTCATGGCCGAGCTCGCCGAAAAGACCCACATCCCCATTGCCACGGGCGAGCGCATCTTTACCAAATGGGGGTTCAAGGAAATTCTCGAAAAGCGCGCCGCCCACATCCTCCAGCCAGATATTTGCTATGCCGGCGGCATCACCGAATTGAAGATCATCGCCGGTATGGCCGAGGCCTACTACTCGCCGCTGGCTCCACACAATCCACAAGGCCCCTGTTCGCTTGCCGCGAGTCTGCAGATCGCCGCTTCCATTCCCAACTTTCTCATCCAAGAGCGCGGCGACAACGAATACGCAGACCTACTCGCCAAACCCTTGCCACCAGTCGCCAACGGCCATCGACCCCTGCCCACAGATCCCGGCCTAGGCATCACCATCGACGAAGACAAGCTCATGGCCCAAGTCGGCGAACCGAATCCCTATCGCGTTCGCCTTGATCCCGACGATAGGTCGGTCGTGGACTGGTAGGGCGGAGGAGAAACGGCGCACCAATTTTACAGCATGGTCCCTAGCCAAAAAGGAGAACTGCAATGGAGCTTCACGAACTCGTCCTTGAGATGAAGCAGCTTGAACGGCGGCTCACGCTCTACGAAGAAAAATACGGCATTCTCAGCCAAGATTTTTACAACATCTTAACAGAAGGCAAGCTATCGCACTACGACGATTTTGACGAAACCCGAACGGATTTCAGCCGGTGGAAAGGCATTTACGAGACTTGGCAACGCCGCAAGACAGCCTATAACGAACAAATCCAACAGAGCGATCCCGCCGATGCATTGCGAGTACAACCTGCTTATTGATATGGCAGAAAAGCCTCTTTCCCTAGGAGGAACACTATGACACAAACAACCGAAAACGCAATACTCACAATTGAGAACGGCGTATTTCACAGCAAAGAGGGCTTTGTGAGCGGTACGCCCATTTTCGTGGGAACCCGCGTACCAATAAAGAACCTATTTGATTATCTGGCGGGTGGGCACAGTCTGGACGACTTTCTGGACGACTTTCCGAGCGTAAGCCGTGAGCAGGCAATAAAGACGATTGATATGGCGAGGGATGTCTTGGAGAGTATTGCTTATGAGACTGCTGCTCGATGAGTCAGTGCCAATGCAGCTAAGAAGTCTGTTAGTTGGGCATGACGTTTCGACAGTAAGACACATGGGATGGAGCGGCAAGAGCAATGGCGAACTCTTGGCATTGGTCCGAGACGAATTCGACGCCTTCATCACGCTCGACCGGAATCTGGAACATCAACAGAATATAACTGAACGGGATATTCCAATCATCGTACTCATCGCAAGAAGAAGTCGCATAGATTACCTAGAGCCTCTAGTTCCCCGGGTGCTGGAAGCCTTGCAGAACTTGAAACGCGGGCAGGTCATACGCATCGGAGCACCGTAGGACGACTATTACTGGGGGTCCCAATGAACTGCATCCACTGTTATGGGCAGATGAAGCGCTCAAAAGCCCCCTTCCATGTTGACCGCAACGGCTATCACTTGGTGTTCGACACAGTCCCAGCGCAGGTCTGTACTCAATGTGGTGAGGCGTACTTTGAAGAGCGCGAAGTCGATGCAATTCAGAGCGCCATTAAGGGCCTCGACCAACAAGCCCAGCGGCTTGTTGCGGACACTTGATTATGAATGCCATTGAAGCCCACATCGACAGCGCCACGATCCAAGCCATAGCGCAATTAATTGTCGAACGCTTTGATCCAGAACAGATCATTCTCTTCGGCAGCCATGCTCGCGGAGAGGTTGGAGCGCACAGTGATTTGGATCTGCTAGTCGTGCTTCGTACAGACGCAGGACAGCCACAGCATGGCAATCCAATTCGTCGGGCGATTGCCGAGCATTTCGTCCTGCCCGTTGATGTGGTTATCCGCTCTCCAGAAGTCCTCGCCGAGCAGCGCGATGATCCGTATTCCTTGATCCATAAGGTGCTGGAAGAGGGGAAAGTGCTGTATGAGCGACGCGTCGACTGAACAAGAGTGGTTCGAGAAGGCCGATCAAGATCTAGAGATGGCCCGTCGGGCGTTGGGATACGCAGCTACAAAGAGCGAATCTCGCGAAGGCGAAACTACAAGCGGCTGAGCTCTGCTTCGCACAATTACAAGCGGCGAAGCTCACAGAGGCGAAGCTGCAAGGAATTACCAGCAACAAAGCATTATTTGATTCTTTTGAAGAACGTATAAATGATCGGATTGGCAAAGAAAACGAACTAAACGGTGCGATTTTTGAGGGCGGATTGAGGCAAGAAGACCTAGATTCCATTGTTGCGGGTATTCCTGATGAAAAAGCAAGAGAGGGTTTACAAAACGAATTGAAAAATCACATCAAATCGAAAAGTTATGGCCTGCCGAACGATCATGGTGCCTTCGATGAACCTTACACCGACGAAGAAGCCGAACAATGGATCGCCGAATACAAAGAAGCCGTGGTTTCTACAAGCAGCTAATCAAGAAGGCAGACGAACGGTTCGATACGCATCTAGATCGGCTAAAAAAGAATAGGAGGCCAAGATGACATCACTCGCGGAGAGAATGAACAAGCTGCCCGAGGCACGTCGGAAGAAAGTGGAGGAGCGGGCCAAGGCGCTGATCGCCGAAGAGATGTCACTGCGGGACTTGCGCAAGTCTACAAGAGGACGCTCTTCGGAGTGAGCGGCATTTACGAAGCAGGTCTACCCGATTTATCGTCCGAGTAGCCTAGTCGGGACCATGAACGACGGCATGAGCGAGCTACCTTCCTTCTGGGCGATCAGGCTCATGCAGCGAATTGGAGCCGAACCCCGCAAGCTCTGACAATTTTGTGAACGGTGTCAATCTTCGGGGTACTCTGCGCCGAGAGCGCACGAGACAGGCCCGATGGGTTCAGGCCGGTTCGATGGGCCAGTTCCGCAACGCCACCGATGGCGTCAGCGACGTTGCGGAGCGCAATCATCAAGTCCTCGTGGTCGGTATCAATATCTTCGAACACGACATTCAGATAGGCCGCGATGTCCTCGGGCGTTTTCAGGTGATCGCTGGCCTTATGTTCTCTTACGGGCATTTCGTTTCTTCTGAGTCCTACCCAATCTTCACCGTCCGCTGCCCCTTCCCAGCCCTCAACACAGCCGTCGCAACCTCCAAGGCGGCGATCCCATCTTCCCCAGTCACCAAGGGCTGTTCGCCATTGGCGAAGCATTTGACCACGTGTTTGTCCTGTTCGGCGAACATGTCCTTGAGCGGATAGGAGTACACCCGCTCGCGACCTTCCCCCATCTTGAGCGTAAAAGCCCCGCTTCTTTCCGGGTTGAAGCGCGCCGGAGCCTTTTGCGCGGTCATGCCGAATTGCAAGGTGCCGGCCGGGCCAATCACATCGTTGAGGCTCGCCACGGGCGCACCGGCGGCCACGCCCCAAGACCAGATCAAGGAGTGCTGGTCGCCGCTGGCGAAGTTGATGATGACACTCGCGGTGTCAGCGCCGACGCTGGTCGGGTCGAATTGCAGGGAAGAGGCTTGCGCCGAAGCGGCCGGGCCGAAAATCTGCAAGGCGAAATCGTAGTTATGCACAGCGCCGTCCATCAGTGGACCACCGCCTTTATTCACATCGCGAAACCACGGGCGGCCCGGGCGGCCCCCCGCGGCAAAGCGCCAGATGACCGGCGTGCCGACGGCACCGGATTGGATGATCTCCTTGAGCTTGCCCCACTGCGCGTCAAAGCGGCGCACAAAGCCAATGGTCAGCCGCACGTCGGCTTGGCGGCAAGCATTCGCCATGCGTCGCGCATCAGCCACCTTCAGCGCCATGGGCTTCTCGCAGAACACGTGCTTGCCGGCTTTGGCTGCGGCAATGACCGGCGCGGGGTGCTGGAAGGTGGGGGTGCAGACCCACACCGCGTCGATTTCGGGCAGGTCGAGCAGCGCTCGGAAGTCCGCGAAGTGGTGTTCGGCTCCAAAGTCTCGAGCGAACGCTTCAGCCGCGTCGCCGACGACATCCGCAGCCGCGACAATGCGCGCACCCCGGATCTGGGATAGGCAACTGGCGTGATGGCGGGCAATGCCGCCGCAGCCGATAAAACCGATATTCAGCATGATCTTCTCCTATTGGCACGTAGGTGGTTGAGTAAGCAAAGTAATGGCGTCTAGCGCGGTGTTTGTCAAGAGACTGCCCGAAATCCAAAAGCGGCAACTCATTGTCAAACAAAATGTTACAACATCTCTCAACACTCGGCTTACCTTGACTTTTCCCTAGCCCAAGTATAGCTTTTTTAATTCTTTTCTCTATGGGAAAGGCAAGCAAAAGGTCGTGCAGACCTCATTTCGCATACTAGTTGTACTGGCGTCATTGCTCTTGGCTGCTCCCGCGCTCCGCGCACAACCCGTTATGGAGCCAAGCGAGTTGCGTCGCGGCATGAGCGGCTTTGGGCTGACGACCTTCCAAGGCACCAAAATCGACACCTTCCAAGTCGAAATTTTGGGGGTGCTAAAAGGGGCCTTGGGGCCGCGCATGGACATGATCCTCGCCCGGCTCTCCGGCGGCCCGTTGGCGCACACGGGCCTAATAAGGGGCATGAGCGGCAGCCCGGTGTACATCGACGGGCGGCTCATCGGAGCCATCGCTTATGGCTGGTACTTTTCCAAGGAACCCATCGGCGGCATCACCCCCATTGGCCACATGCTCGACGTCGCCACGCGCGAACATCCCGCGCCAAACCAGTACGGAAAAGTCTTAGAACTAGATGAAGAGACCACCCGCCTGCTCGGCGGCGAGGGCGTCAGCACCCTAGCGCCGCTGGGGATGCCCATAGCGATTGCTGGCTTCAGTCCGAGGGGGCGGCAAGTGTTGCGCGACGCGCTCGACGCGCCGGACATCCAGCTTTTGGACAGCCCGGCAGGGCAGGCACTGCCCGACCAAGAAGCGCCCTTCGTGCCCGGAGCCCCGCTGGCCGTGCAGCTAATCCGCGGCGATTACAGCGCCGCAGGGATTGGCACCCTTACTTGGGTCGGCGATGGGCGTTTCGTCGGCTTTGGGCATCCGATGTTTTTGCTGGGGGCCACCAACCTACCCGCCACCGGGGCCTATATCCACCAAGTCATTCCCATTCAGACCGCCTCCTTCAAGCTGGGGACGCCGACCGGCGTAGTGGGGGCTGTGCGCCAAGACCGCCTGCCCGCGATCGCTGGGACGCTGGGCGCAGCGCCGGACATGCTGCCCGTGCGGGTTGCCCTGCGGTCAGTGGCTGGCGACCGCGCCTTCCGCTGCGAGGTACTGCGCCACCCCGAACTGAGTGCATCCCTCGTCCGCTCGGTTTTGTTCAACTCCCTCGAAACCACTGAAAAGCTCTTTGGCGACGCCACGCTGCGGATGCGCAGCCACATCGCACTAGCCGATGGCCGCACGGTGGAGCGCGAGCAAATATACAGCAGTGGATTCGCGTTGCTCAGAGCCGCGATAGACGCCGTGCAGCCGGTCGGCGTGTTGCTCAACAACCCATTCGCCGGGCTGGCCTTAGACTCGCTGCACTTTGAGTTGGAAATCAGCGAAACCCTAGCCCAAGCCCGCATCACGGGCCTGCGGCTGTCGCCGCCCGAACCCAAGGTTGGGCAGCGAGTCTCGCTCCAAGCGACGCTGCAACCGTATCGCGCCGAGCCGGTTACAGAGCACTTGGAACTAAGTTTGCCCGCGCATCTCGAACCCGGCCCCTTCGTCGTGCGCGTCGGCAGCGGTGTGGCGAGCGCAAGTTGGGAAGCGGCGCGCCAGCCCGATGCGTTTGTGCCGCGCAATGCCGCTGACTTGCTCGCATTGCTCGAGCGCACAGGTGCCGCCGACGAACTGGTCGTCGAGGTCTTTCGCGCCAGCCCAGGCTTCACGGTGAGCGGGCGCGAGTTGCCCGGTTTGCCGCCCTCGGCATTGGCCGTGCTGAGCGCGGACCGCTCGGCTGGGCATCTGGGACCGGTGCAAGGAGAAGTCGTCCTCCGACACATCCTCACCACCGACTACGTCCTCTCCGGCGAGCAAAGCCTCGACATGACCTTGAGAAAGCCCTGATATAATGATACGGACTACAACCCGAACCCTGTTTTCGTTTTTCTTCCTACTGTTGGCGGCCAGCGCAACCGAAGCGGGGCGCGCCAAGGCTTGGCAACAGCACGCGTACGACGACTTCGCCGCAGGCGAGAGCGAAGGCATCTCTATCACCGCAGACGGTGCGCTGGAACTCGCGCCCGAACTCGTCGAGCTAGCATCCTTGGAGGCCGAGCGCGTCTGGTCCATGGTGCCCAATCCCAAAGGGGGTCTCTACGTGGGAACCGGCGACTCGGGTCGGCTTTTTGCCGTCGATGACGAGGGGCAAGCTGAGTTGCTATTTGACTCGCCCGAACTCGTCCTCCACGCCCTGATCACCGGCCCCGATGGTCAGCTCTACGCTGGCTCAGCGCCCGACGGCCTAGTCTACGCGCTCGACGGCGAGGGGCAGGCAAAAACCTTGCTCCAGACCGGCAGCCACTACGTGTGGGATTTCGCCCTGATTGATGGCCAGCTCTACGCGGCCACGGGCGAGCCCGGCCAAGTGCTCAAAATCGCCAAAGATGGGTCGCACGAAGTCTTCTTTGCGCCGGAAGATCGCCACGTTATAACCCTGCTCGCTCATGGCGACCGCTTGTATGCCGGTACGTCCGGCAAGGGCCGCATCTACGAGATCGACGGTGAGGGGCACGGGCGGCTGCTCTTTGAAAGCGAGCAAGAAGAAATCCACAATCTAGTGGTAGGGGTCAGCGGAGAGATTTTCGCCAGTGCGATTCCCGCGCCGAGCAACGGCGAAAATTCCCACAAGGTTCCAGCGGCCGTGTACCGCGTCGAAGCGGAGGGAGCGGTTTATCCCATTTGGGAGGATACCGAAGCCAAACTCGTCAATCTCGTTGCAGCCGGTGAACACCTAATGCTCAGCGCCTCCGACCCAGCGCGACTTTTGCGCCTTAGCGCCGATGGCCGCCGGGCGTTGGCCGTACAGTTCGAGAGCTTCGTCCCCAGCCGCCTCTTGTTCGGGCGAGACGGCACGCTTCACTTGGGTGGGGCGCAAAACGCCGCTGTCTCTATCCTGCCCAAGGAGGGCCGCCGTAAAGGGCACTTTGAATCAGCGGTCGAGGATTTTGCCATCCACGCGCGGTGGGGTGTGCTCGAATGGCGCGGCACCCAACCTGCAGACACCCGCATAACCGTGCAGACGCGCACCGGTAACAGCGAAGAGCCGGACAAAACCTGGAGCGCGTGGTCTGAGCCGCTGACCGAGAGCGGCCAAACCATCGCCAGCCCTCCCGCTCGCTTTATCCAGTACCGGGTCGAGATGGAATCCACGCGCGACGGAGCCACACCCCAGCTCAACTCGATCGAAATCCGCGGCGTCCAAGTCAACCTCAAACCCCGCATCACCGAACTGCAAACCTTTCCCTTCCGGCCGCAGCAATCCGGCAACGGTGGCCAGCCCCAAGGCGCACCTCAAGCTGGCCCAGGGCGGCGCAACAACCGGCCTCCCCAAGCGAAAAGCCTGCGCCTAGTGCGTTGGCACGCCCAAGACCCCAACGAGGACGAGCTGGTGTACGACCTCTATCTCAAGGGCGAGGATCAACGAGCGTGGAAGTTGGTTGAAGAGAACATCGCGCAAACTTCGGTTCTCTGGGACACCGAATCCATGCCCGAAGGCCAGACCCAGCTCAAGCTGGTGGCTTCGGATCGCATGGACAACCCAGCGGCCGAACGCCTGCGCGACGAGCGCGAAAGCGCGCCCTTTGCCATCGACAACAGCCCGCCAACCATTGCACTCGACGCGCAGATCAGCGCCGATGGAGCCGTCGTCGAAGTGGCGATTAGCGACCGCATCTCAGCGGTGCAAAAAGCCTATTACACCATGGACTACGACAAGCAACAGCATCCCATCGCGCCGTTGGACGGGGTCTTTGACAGCCGCAGCGAAAAGGCGCGCTTTGCCGTCGAAGGGCTGACGTCGGGCGAACACGTCATTGTCGTGCGGGCCATCGACGCCCTCGACAACATCGGCGTGCGGCAAATCGTCATCCAAGTCAAGTGAACCAGCCCGCGCAATACATGCGCCGCGCCCTGCGGTTAGCGCAACGAGGACGCGGCAAAGTAAGCCCCAATCCCATGGTCGGCGCGGTGGTGGTGCGCGGGGACTGCATCGTCGGCGAAGGGGCCCACCTGAAGGTCGGCGGACCCCACGCCGAGGTCCACGCCCTAGGCCGGGCCGGCGACGAGGCGCGGGGGGCCGATCTCTACCTCACGCTGGAGCCTTGCTCTTTCCAAGGCCGCACCCCACCCTGTACTGAAGCTGTGCTTAGCGCCGGCATTAAAAGGCTTTACTGCGCGATGGAAGATCCCGATGAGCGCGTGGCTGGGCGGGGGATCGCCGCGCTGCGGGAACAGGGCGTCGCCATTGACGTCGGACTTTGCGCTGAGGAGGCGCGACGCCTCAATGCAGCCTACATCAAACACCGCACCCAAAACCTGCCCTTGGTCCTGCTCAAGCTGGCGCAGACCCTCGACGGCCGCATTGCGGCGCGCAACGGCGATTCGCATTGGATCACCGGTGATCGGGCGCGACGCCACGTTCATCGCTGGCGCTCTTGGGTCGATGCCGTGGCCGTAGGCGCGGGCACGGTGCAAGCCGACGATCCCCTTTTGACGGTGCGCCACGTGCCCGGTCGCGACCCGCGACCCATCGTCATAGACGGGCGTCTGCGCACTGTCCCCGAAGCCCGCGTCTATCAGCGGCCCGGTGCCGTGCTCGTCACGGCAGAAGACACGCCCGTCGCCAAGCGCCAGGCCTACGCGGCCAAAGGGGTCGAGGTTTGGACTTTTCCGGCGTCTGCTGGGCGCATCGCCATGCGCCTGCCCTTTGAACGCATGGCGCGAGAGGGCATGACCAGCGTCCTCATCGAAGGCGGCGGTCAGTTGGCCGCGGCCGCGCTCGGCGACCGCGTCGTTGACCAAGTCCTGCTCTACCTCGCACCGAGGCTAATGGGCGAGGGAGTCGCTGCCATTGGCGACTTGGGCGTCGAACGCGCGGCCGAGGCCATTCGCCTTGCGTCCTGTCGCACCCAGCGGCTGGGCCCTGACCTGCTTTACACGGCTGAGGTACAATACACTTGTTCACCGGACTCATAGAAGAACTCGGGAGCGTGCGCGGTCGCGTGCGCCGAGGCGCGTTCCAGCAGTTGGAGATCGCCGCCGAGCGCGTACTCGCCGACTTGCAGGTGGGCGACAGCATCAATATCGACGGGGTTTGCCAGACTGTGGTGGCGATCGGAGAAAGCAGCTTTGCGGTCGAAACCGTCGCCGAAACGCTCTCCCGCACGACCTTGGGGACCCTCGGCATCGGGCAAGCGGTCAACCTAGAGCGCGCCCTCCGCACCGACCAGCGGCTTGGCGGCCATCTCGTCTTGGGGCACGTCGATGGCATAGCCCGCCTTCGCCAGCGCACGGAGCACGACGGAGAGCATCGCTTCGAGATCGAGCCACCGCCCGCCCTCACCCGTTACATCGCCGCCAAAGGCTCCGTGGCCCTCGATGGCATCAGCCTGACGGTGGCCGAGGTCAGCGGCGATGCCTTTACGATTGCGGTCATTCCGCATACATTTGACAATACGACGCTTCGCCACCGGCGCGCCGGTGATTCTGTCAACCTCGAAGTCGATGTGATTGCCCGTTATGTCGAGCGTTTGCTCGGCGAACAACCCCAGCTCAGCTTCGAGGACTTGCGCGATATGGGATACTGAGCAATGCCCGATTTCAACACCATTGAAGAAGTTATCGAGGACCTGCAAAACGGCCGCATGGTCGTGCTCGTCGACGAGTGCGAAGCCGTGGGTGAGGGCGTGCTGGTAATGCTCGCCGAGCAAGCCACCGCCGCCTCAGTCAACTTCATGACGCGCTGCGCCAGCAGCCCGCCCGTGGTCGCTGCCTCCAGGAAGCACCTCAAAGCCCTCGAACTGCATCTGCAGGTCTCCAAGGCCCACGAGCCTATGGACGCCTCGATCATGGTCTCGGTCAATGCCCGCGCCATTGAGGGCACCGGCGTTTCGGCTCAGGACCGCGCCGCGACGATCCGCAAACTAGCCGACCCCGACAGCACGCCCGAAGACTTCGTCCAGCCTGGGCACGTCACGCCGCTCCAAGCCCAACTAGGCGGGGTGTTGCGCCGCGCCGGCCACACCGAAGCCGCAGTCGATCTGGCGCAGATGGCCGATGGCCAGCCCGTGGCCTTGATCGCCGCCATCCTCGACGAAGGGGGCGCACTGGCCGACGCACCTTACCTGCTCAACTTCGCGCGCGAACACGACCTCAAGATCACCACCATCCACGACCTGATTGCCCATCGCCGCCGCACCGAGAAACTGATTCATCTAGAGGCTCAGTCGCCCATGCCAACCCGCTATGGCGAATTCACGGCCTATGCGTATCGCAGCTTGGTTGACGACAACCCGTACCTCGCCCTCGTGTACGGCGAGGTCGCCGCCGGCCGCGACACCTTGGTGCGCATGCACTCGGGTTGCCTAACCGGCGACGCACTCGGCTCGCTACTGTGCGACTGCGGCGAGCAGCTAGCGCAATCCATGCAGCTCATTGCCGCAGAGGGGCGCGGCGTCATCGTCTATATTCAGCACCACGAAGGGCGCGGCATCGGCATTTTGCACAAGCTCAAGGCATACGAGCTGCAACAGCAGCAGGGCCTCGACACCATCGAAGCCAACCACGCCCTCGGCCACCCCATGGACTCGCGCGACTACGGTATCGGTGCCCAAGTGCTCTACGATCTAGGATTGCGCCGAGTGCGCTTTTTGACCAACAATCCCAAGAAGCGGGTCGGCTTGGAGGCCTATGGCCTAACCGTCGTCGAGCAAGTGCCCATTGAGGCCGCGCCCAACCCGCATAACATCCGCTACCTAACAACCAAGCGCGACAAGATGGGCCACGCCCTCTTGCTCAAACGCGCAGCCGCCGAGGACGACAACCATGCCAAAAGTGCATGAAGGACAGCTCGACGCCCGAGGCCGCAAATTTGGCATTGCGGTCAGCCGCTTCAACGACTTGGTGACCACCCGGCTCCTCGACGGCGCGTTGGACTGCATTCAGCGACACGGTGGCAACGACAGCGACATAGAAATCGCTTGGGTCCCCGGTGCCTTTGAGCTGCCCATTGCCGCTAAGAAGCTAGTGAGTACGGGTCGCTTTGACGTCGTCATCTGCTTGGGGGCTATCGTCCGCAGCGATACGCCCCATTTCGATTACGTAGCCGGCGAGTCGGCCAAGGGTATTGCCCGCGTCGGTCTCGACAGCGGCATCCCGGTGATCTTTGGCGTCATCACGGCTGATACGGTCGAGCAGGCCGTTCAGCGCGCGGGTGTTAAAGCCGGCAATCGCGGCTGGGATGCCGCCCTCAACGCGGTTGAAATGGCCAGCTTAATGGCCGAGTTAGGATGAGCGGCGAAGACGATTTTTTTGGCGATGGGACCTCTGCCGACGAGGCACCTCCCAACAACCGCCACGGCGCCCGCCAAGTGGCCTTGCAGGCCCTATACTGGGAGCAGAGCGCGGAAACCGACTCACTCGGCGCTTTGGACCAGCTTTGTGCGCGCTTTGGCCTCGCGCAAGAGGTGCAATCCTTTGCGGCTGAACTCTTACATCGCGCAGCCGAGCATGCGGACGAATTGGACGCGCTGGCCGCGGCCCGGGTCCAGCACTGGCGCTGGGAACGCATCGCCCGCATCGATCGCTTAATTTTGCGCTTGGCCTTGGCCGAAATGCTCTTTATTGAGGAAATTCCAGTCCGGGTCTCCATCTTTGAAGCGGTCGAACTAGCCAAGTCCTACAGCACCGATAAGTCCTATGCGTTCGTCAATGGCGTTCTCGACGGCGTCGTGCGCCAGAAGGGACTCAGTGTCTGAGTTGACCATCTGTAGAGGCCCGCGACGCGGTACTAGTTAAGAGGATTTAGTATGCTCAACTCGCTCGTAAAAAAATTCCTTGGCTCGCAGGCGACGCGCCAGTTCAAGCGCACGCTACCACAAGTGAGCCAGATCACTCAGCTCGCGGCTTCGTACCAATCTCTAAGCGACGCGCAGCTCCAAGCCAAAACCGCGACCTTCCGCCAAGACCTACAGGCGCGCAACGCGGACAGTCGCCAGCAGCTCGAAGCCATCGAAGAGCGCCTGCGCGGCGATCTAGAACCTGAAGAGCGCGAGCGGCTCAACGACCGGTACGGAGAGCTAGACAACGCCATCCGCGACGTGGAGGCGGCCTTCCTCGAAGAAATCATACCCGAAGCCTTCGCCATGGTCGTCGAGACCTGCCGCCGACTCTTGGGCCGCAAGTGGGACCGCGCCGGCGAATCCGTCGAGTGGGACATGGTGCCCTACGACGTGCAGATTTTCGGCGGCATCTCGCTGCATCAAGGCAAGATCGCCGAAATGGCAACCGGTGAGGGCAAGACCCTAGTGGCGACCATGCCTCTCTTCCTCAACGCCATCCCCCAACGCGGCGTCCATCTAGTTACTCACAACGAATACCTCGCTCGGCGCGACGCCATGTGGATGGGGCCGATCTACAATTTCTTGGGGATGTCCGTGGGCATCATCCAAGACGTGTTTCAGACTGGGGCCGAGGCGTATATACTCCAAGCGCCCGAAGGCGTACCCGAGGAGTTCCATTGGGAGCGGACCGACCACCGGGCCGCGTACAATGCCGATATTGTGTACGCCAATCACAGCCAAGTTGGCTTTGATTACCTCCGCGACAACACCGCTGTTCTATTCGAAGATCTAATGCAGCGCGAATTCAACTACGCCATCGTCGATGAAGCCGACTCGATCCTCATCGACGAGGCGCGCACTCCGCTCATTCTCTCCGGCACCGTCCCCGACTCCACCAATCAATACAAAGAGATGCGCCCGCTCGTGGAACGGCTGATGAGAGCTCAGACCAACTTCGTCAACAAAATCATCGCCGGGGCCGAGCAGGCGGGCAAGGAATCGGGAGATTACGACTACGACACGGGGATTGCACTGCTCAGGGCCACCCGCGGCGCTCCGACCAATCGCCGGCTGGCCAAAATTCTGCAGGAGGAAGGCGTCAAGCGGCTGATCAACCGGATCGAGGCCGACTACATGCGCGACAAGCGCCTCAACGAGATTGACGAAGATCTCTACTTCATCGTCGATGAAAAGGGCAACACCATCGACCTAACCGAAAAGGGGCGCGACTTGCTTTCACCCAATGAGCAGGCCCTTTTCGTGCTGCCCGACATCAGCATTGAGGTTGATGAGATCCGCAACGACCCAGACCTGAGCGCCGAGGACAAGGCCCGCAAGGAGGAGGAGGCACACCGCACGTACGCCGAGAAAAGTCAAGCGGTGCACAACATCAACCAACTGATGAAAGCCTATACGCTCTTCGAAAAGGACGTGCAGTACCTCGTCTCCGAAGACGGGCGGGTGATCATTGTCGATGAAGCCACGGGCCGACCGCAGCCCGGCCGGCGCTTTGCCGATGGCCTACACCAAGCGCTAGAGGCCAAAGAGGGAGTGAAGCTGGAGAAAGAAACCCGCACCGTCGCTTCCATAACCGTGCAGAATCTCTTCCGCATGTACCACAAGCTGGCTGGCATGACCGGCACGGCCGAGACCGAGGCCAGCGAACTGTGGGAGATCTACAAACTCGACGTATCCGTCATCCCCACCAACCGCCCGATTCGCCGCTTTGACCAAGAAGACCAGATATTCCGCACCAAGCGCGAAAAATACAACGCGATCATCGAGGAGATCGACCGCCTGCACCAGCTCGGCCTGCCGGTGCTAGTGGGCACCATCTCGGTCGAAGTCTCCGAGCTGCTCAGCCGAATGCTCAGCCGGCGCGGCATCAAGCATCAGCTACTCAACGCCCGCCACAACGACAAAGAGGCTCAAATCGTCGCCGAAGCCGGCCAAGTCGGCGCGGTTACGATCGCCACCAATATGGCCGGGCGCGGCACGGACATTAAGCTGGCACCCAAGGTCGTCCACCTCGACCGTCAGACCGTCGAGTCCGAACTCACCCTCGACGACAAGCTGCCTTCCGGCCAAGGCTTGCGCCAGCATCTGCATGAAAACCCCAGTGGCCTACAGGTCATCGGCACCGAGCGCCACGAAGCGCGGCGCATCGATCGCCAGTTGCGCGGCCGCGCGGGACGCCAAGGCGACCCCGGGTCCTCGCGCTTCTATCTCTGTCTCGAAGACGACCTGATGCGGCTGTTCGGCTCGGAGCGCATCGCCTCTGTCATGGATAAGCTCGGGGCCGAAGAAGGCGAGGTCATCGAGGCTGGCATGGTCACGCGGTCAATTGAGCGGGCGCAAAAAAAGGTTGAGGCCCGCAACTTCGAGATGCGCAAGCACGTGCTGGAATACGACGACGTCATGAACCAGCAGCGCCAAGTCATTTACAACCGTCGCCGCGATCTGCTAGAGCAAGAAAGCGCCCGCGAGCAAATCGCGGAAATGATCGAAGAAAGCGTCGATGGCATCTTGGCCTTGCACGTCGATGCAGACGACCTAGCAGAGGAGTGGGATTGGGAGGGCCTACAAACCGAGTTTGGCAGCACCTTCTTTTTGGGCTATTCCATCCCCGAAGACGAGCGCACCCACGCCAGCGTCGATAGTCTGCGCGAGCAGCTACTCACCACTGTGCGCGAAGCCTATCAGCGCCGCATTGACGTCGTCGGCGAAGAGATTTTCCGCGAAGTCGAAAAGGGCATCTCCCTGCGCACCATCGACACTTGCTGGCAGGAACACCTCCACGAAATCGACGAACTCAGGGACGGGATCGGCTTTGTCGGCGTCGGCGGGAAAAACCCCCTCATAGAATACAAGAAGGGGGCCTACGACATGTTTGAGAGCCTAATCGGCCGCATTGCCCAAGAGACGCTGCGCAACCTCTTCCAGCTACGCATCGACATCGGGACCGAGGCGTTGGAGCCGGCGCGGCGGCCAAGTCGCATCAACGCGGTTCACCAAGACGCTACCAACATGGGCTTTCGCGGCGTCGAGCCAGCCCCGACGGGCGTGCCCGGCCAGCCCACGCAACTGCGCGGCTCAGGCGGCGGCAGCAGCGAGGGGCAAGCCGTGCGCCAACCGGTCGTCCGCGCCCAGCCCAAGGTCGGCCGCAACGCCCCCTGTCCCTGTGGCAGTGGCAAGAAGTACAAGCACTGCCACGGCAAGGCCTGAGCGTGGAAAGCGATATGAGCTTCTGGGAAGTACTCTGTTTGGTGTTGTACAGCATCATCATCGCCGTTTTGGGGGTTTACGGCCTCCACCGCTACCAGTTACTGCGCCTGTTTTATCGACACCACCCAACCCCAGTTCCCCAGCCCGGCCGCTTTGCCGAGTTGCCCTTCGTCACGATCCAGCTACCGCTCTACAACGAATATCACGTGGTCGAGCGCCTGCTAGATGCCGTGGGCCAGATCGACTATCCCCGCGACCGCCTGCAAATCCAAGTCCTCGACGACTCGCAGGACGAAACCCGCGACAAGGCGCGGGAAGGGGTCGCACGGCTGGCGGCCCAAGGGCTGGATATCGAGTACCTCGGCCGCACCAACCGCCACGGCTTTAAGGCCGGGGCCTTGGCCGCTGGGCTAGCGCACGCCCAAGGCGAATTTGTGTTGGTGCTCGACGCCGATTTCGTGCCCACTCCCGACATCCTACAGCGAGCCATTCACTACTTTACCGACGATTCCATCGGCATGGTGCAGATGCGTTGGGGACACCTCAACCGCTCCTACTCGCTGCTGACGCGCATCCAGTCGATCTTCCTCGACGGTCACTTCGTCGTTGAGCACACGGCCCGCAACCGCTCGGGTCGTTTCTTCAACTTCAACGGCACCGGGGGGATTTGGCGCAAAAAGGCCATCTACGACGCCGGCGGCTGGCAGCACGACACGCTCACCGAAGACCTCGATTTGAGCTACCGCGCCCAGCTCGCGGGCTGGCAGTTTCTCTATCTGCCCGAAATTGAAGTGCCCGGCGAGATCCCGGTCGAGATCAATGCCTTCAAGTCGCAACAGCACCGCTGGACCAAGGGCGCGGTCCAGACGGCCAAGAAGGTGCTGCCGCGGATCTGGCGCTCGGCGCTACCAGCCAAGGTCAAGGTCGAGGCCACCTTCCATCTGACGGCCAACCTCTGCTACATTATGATGTTATTGATGGCCCTATTGACCGTTCCAGTGCTTTCCATTCGCTCGCAACTGGGCTGGGAGCGGTTCTTTATCATCGATCTGCCGCTGTTTTCTTTTGCCACCATGGCCATTTCCGGCTTCTACATTACCTCCCAGCGCGTGCTCTATCCAGATTGGCGACGACAGATCAAGTACTTGCCCATGCTGATGGCCATTGGCATGAGTCTCTGCATCAACAACACCCGAGCGGTAATCGAGGGTCTCGTCGGCTATCAAACCGCTTTCCTCCGCACTCCCAAATACGGGCTTACCGGACGCCAAAACCAAGGCCAGCGGCGCAAGTACCTAAGCCGCTGGTCGCTGCTGTCTTTGGGCGAATTGGGCATGGCGCTCTACTTCGTCTTTGCCCTCTACCACGCCTATGCGACTGGCCTCTACTTGGGGATGCCTTTCCTGCTGTTGTTCCACGCCGGCTTCCTCTACACCGGTTTGCTCTCCAGCGGCCAGCGCTGGTTACATCGGGTGCTATAGAACGCAAAAAGCCCCCGGCCGCATGGCGGCTAAGGGCTTTTCTCGCGCTGATATTATAGCTAGCTAGAGGGCCACGCGAGCGGATAGGGATCGGTGATCTTCCGCTGCAACCACAAGATGTCAACGGCTTTGTAATGCCGGATGGTCAGCTTCTCGATGTGGCGCACGCCGATATCCACGTTGCTCTTTTCGCGCCGCACCTCGCGGCCTTTGTCCCCGGACAGTGGAATCGCTTCCGATACCTTCGTGACGTAGAGATTGTGGGCCAAGCGCAATTCTTTATAGTCCAGATTGTCTGGCACGAGTTCTTGCAGCTCTGCGACGTAGTCGTTGATGAGTCGCCGTGCGTTGGCCAAGTCCTGCTCAGAAATCTCGGAGAGCGGTTTTCTCAGATGCTCAATGGTTTTGACGATCTGCCTGTTTTTGCCGTCTAGTTTCTGCATCTGCTGGACGTAATCGAGCAGAATCTGCCGCTCCGCCTCCTCGCCACCGCAGGCGACCAGACCCACTGCTAGTGCCAACGCAGCCAGTTTCCTCGACATATAGACCTCCCTTATAGGGGTGAGATTGTCTGTTCCGTCGGCCTCAAAATACGCCGCAGAGAAGCGAAAATCAAGCGCACTCTCCGCCGGACCCTATTGACGGGGCTTATACGCGCTCATAATATCAATTTTTTCGCATCCTACTCTCTTACTTGAGGACATCTATTCTATGGTAACTCGCGAACAGATCCAATCCCAGCTCGACAACTGCCTGTTAGAGGCCAAATTCCCCCAGTGGGAGTCTCGCTATAAGCGCGGCAAGGTGCGCGATATGTACTTGCTCGACAACCATCGCGTGCTGATCACTACCGATCGCCAGAGCGCGTTCGACCACGTGCTCGGCACCATTCCCCTCAAGGGCCAGGTGCTCAACCGCATTGCCCAGTACTGGTTTGAGCAGACCCAAGACATCGCCCCCAATCAAATCATCTCCGTGCCCGACGCCAACGTCACCGTCGCCCGCGAGCTGGACATCCTGCCCGTCGAGGTGGTGGTGCGCAAGTATATGACCGGTAGTTCGGACACCGCCATCTGGACCCATTACAACAGCGGCGTGCGCCACTATTGCGGCCACGCGCTGCCCGACGGCATGGTCAAAAACCAGCCTTTCGACGAGGCGATCATCACGCCAACTACCAAGGACGAAGTCCACGACGAGCTGATTTCGCGCGACGAGATCATCGCCCAAGGCTTGGTGCCAGAAGACACTTGGAACCAAGTCGAGGATATCGCCTTCGCGCTCTTTGCTCGCGGCGAGGATCTGGCGGCCAAGCAAGGGTTAATCCTCGTCGATACCAAGTACGAAATGGGGCTAGACGCAGACGGGCGCATCACGCTCGCCGACGAGATCCACACGCCCGATTCATCGCGCTTCTGGATCAGCGATACCTACGCGGAACGCCACGCCCGCGGCGAGGAGCCCGAAAGCCTCGACAAGGAATTTTTGCGCCTCTGGCTCCGCGACAAGGGCATTTCCGACGACAATATCCCCGCACTCGACGACGAGATCCGCATCCAAGTTGCCGAGCGCTATATCGACCTTTTCCAACGGGTTACAGGCACAGACTTCGACGCCGAACTCGGCGCAACGCCCGTTTTGCAGCGCATTGAGGAGCGAATTGCGGAGTACCTTAGCTAACGGCCTAGGTTCGCCTTTCGTCCGGGAATGAAGCAGCGATTAGAAAGCTATGGTCAAAAACTTGCTCCGCGCCTTTTTGGTCTTCCGCTTGGAGTTTCACCAGCCCTCCCTCAACTTTGAGACCATGTTGAGCTACTGGCGGCGCGCGCCCATCGTCCAGTACGTGATTGAAGACGACGGCGAGCAGCGCGGCAGTGCGCTCAAGCGCAAGCTCGACGAGGTCTATCCCTTCTAATGCTGCATCGCCAGCTCAGAAACGCCTTGGAGGAAATTTTCGGCGTATCCTTCGTCTCCGAGGCACTTGCCAATGCGCCCATCGCCCAAGTTGTCCTCTACGAGCGGCGCGAGGATTTCAAAAAGGCCGTCCTCGGCTTCCAGCGAATCAACTTTCGCGACGAACACACCGCGTATGCCGCGACTATGGAGCGCGAATTGGGCATTGCCTTGATCTGCGCCCTGCTCGACAACGATACGCGCGAGTTGGTTTCCGAACTCGGTCTCAACTACCTATGAGCAAGCTGCTCGCCTTTGACCTAGGGGCCGAGAGCGGCCGCGCCATCGTCGGACATTTTGACGGCGAGCGTCTAGCACTAGAAGAGCTGCACCGCTTTGCAAACGGTCCGGTGCAAGTCTTCGAGCGTCTCTACTGGGACCCTTTGCGCCTCTTTGCCGAGATGAAACAGGCCCTCGGCCTCTTTACCAGTACACACGGCAAGGCACTTGATGCGATTGGCGTCGATACCTGGGGCGTCGATTTCGCCCTCCTCGGGCCTGGGGACGTGCTCTTGGACAATCCGCGCAACTACCGCGACCCGCGTACCGACGGCATGTTAGAGGAAGCCTTTGCACGGGTGCCACGCGAGGAAATTTTTGCGCGCACCGGCGTGCAGTTTTTAAAGCTCAACACCTTGTATCAACTGCTTTCGCTGCGCGACTCGCCTTTGCTGGAATGGGCGCAGACCTTCCTGATGATGGCCGACCTGTTCAATTTTTACTTCACAGGCACCAAGACCTGCGAATTTTCCAACGCCACTACCACCCAGTTCTACGATCCGCGCCAAGGCACTTGGTCGGTCGAGCTCCTAGAAGGATTGGGGCTGCCGACCCATTTTCTGCCCCAGATCGTCCAACCCGGCACCCGCCTAGGCTCGCTCCTGCCTTCTATTGCTGCTGAAACAGGGCTTGGCTCGGTCCCGGTCATCGCCCCAGCTACCCACGATACGGGCGCGGCCGTGGCCGCGGTGCCCGCCGAAGTCCGCGACTACGCCTATATCAGCTCGGGAACTTGGTCGCTGATGGGCGTCGAGCTCGACCAACCGCTCATCAGCGATCAGGCCTTCCAGTACAATTTCACCAACGAAGGAGGCGTCGGGCCGACCTACCGCTTCCTCAAAAACATCATGGGGCTGTGGCTGATACAGGAATGCCGGCGTGCGTGGCAGCGCGCGGGACGAGCCTTTTCCTACGACGAACTGACGGCCATGGCCCAAAGCGCTGCGCCCTTTACCGCGTTCGTCGATCCAGACGCCGAGTGCTTTCTCGCGCCGGGCGACATGCCCGTTAGGATCCGCACCTATTGCCAAGAGACGGGCCAAGCCATTCCCGCCGACGAGGGACAAATCGCGCGCGTGGCCCTCGAAAGCCTAGCGTTTAAGTACCGCTACGTACTCGACGCGCTAGAAACCATTCTCGGCCGCCGCCTCAAGTGCATCCACATCGTCGGCGGCGGGATCCAAAACCGCCTGCTCTGCCAGTTTACCGCCTCGGCTACTGGTCGTCCGGTCGTCGCCGGGCCGCTCGAAGCAACGGCCATCGGCAATCTAACGCTCCAGCTTATGGGCCTAGGCCAGCTAGCCTCGCTGGCCGAAATCCGCCAAGTCGTGCGCCACTCTTTCGCGCCCGTTGTGTACGAGCCGGAACAAACCGCCGCTTGGGACGCGGCCTACGACCGCTTCCGCGCACAGCTCCCCTAGCCTGATCTCGGGCTGGAACCGCGCTCTTCCTCAGCCGTCCTACTTAAGAACCGGCATTTTCTCTTTTTGATGTTTTGGCTACTTATGGGAAAAAGCAGCCTCGATTCGCTAGGTCTAGCCGAGTCCTACTGGCGCGACATTCAGCACTTTCAGCCGCTGAGCCGCCAACGAGAGATCGAGCTAGTGCATAGAGCACGCGCCGGCGACGAGCGCGCCATGCACCAGATGGTCGAAGCCAACTTGCGCTTTGTCGTCCGCATCGCGCGGGGGTACCACGGGCGCGGGCTTTCTTTTATGGAGCTGATTTCCGAGGGCAACCTCGGGCTGTTGGAAGCCATCCAGCGCTTCGACGAAACGCGTGGCTTTAAGTTCATCACCTATGCGGTGTGGTGGATTCGCCAAGCCATCCTCCGCGCCCTAGCCGAACACGGCAAAATTGCCCGCCCACCGCTGAGCCGAGTCAATGATCTGCAAAAGGTCGAGCGGTGGACGAGTATCCTCGCCCAAAAACTGGGACGCGATCCCACCCCCGAAGAAATCGCCAACAGTGCCGAATTATCGCTGGAGAGGACGCACAACGCCCTTTACATGGCCCAACCCGATATCTCTATGGACACGCCAACCATTCCCGATGAAAGGGAGCCACTAATAGCCACTTTCGCGGCTCGCACGCCCGATCCAGCCGATAGCTATGAGCGCGCCGCGCTTTCTCAGACCTTGCACGCGTGCCTCGATCTGTTGGATCGGCGCGAGCGCCTAGTCGTCCGCGCCTATTTCGGCCTCGACGACCAAAAGACCCAGACGCTAGAGCAAATCGGCCGGCAGTTGGGCCTCACGCGCGAGCGAGTGCGCCAGCTCAGGGACCAAGCTCTCGATAAAGTGCGAACCCACGCTGGCGATCTACTGCTCGAGCTTTCCAACAATCCCATGTAGCAAGACGCGTACTCGCCGTGCGAGATGGAGGCATAGGGCTTGATTGAGCACGGCAAAAGGCTTTCTTTTTTATTTATATTTTGGATAGCATTCTCACAGGATAATGAGACCTTATGTCTTACAATTTAGCCGATCTCCACACCCATTCTCTGTGCTCCGACGGGTTGCGGACGCCGACAGAAGCAGTCCAAGAGGCCTGCGAAGCGGGCTTGCAAGCGATGAGTTTGACCGATCACGACACGGTCCAAGGCGTCCCCGAGGCCACGGCAGCCGGCGAGCGTATGCATATGGAAGTGGTGCCCGGCACCGAACTGAGCGCCCACATCCGGGACCGCGAAGTACACATTCTCGCCTACTGTATCGACTATCAAGACGATCAGCTCGGTACGACCCTCGCCAAGTCTTTTCAAGCCCGCCACCAGCGGGGGATCGCGATCGTCGAAGCACTCAACAGCATGGGGCTGACCGTCAGCCTTGACGACGTGCTCTGCCAAGCCAACGGCAGCCCCCTCGGTCGGCCGCACATCGCCGCGGCCATGGTGGAAAACGGCCTAGTAGCCGACAAGGACGAAGCCTTCAGCCGCTACATCGGCGATCGCGGGCCAGCCTTTCAGCCTAAGCCCTACGCCGCAGCTCAAGACCTCATCGCCCTCATTCATCGCACGGGGGGCGTAACAGTACTCGCCCATCCCAGCATCAGTCTCCCCGAGTCCATTATCGAGCAGTTAGTCGCCTACGGACTCGACGGCATTGAGGTCTTCCACCCATCCCACCAGCCAGCGCAAATGGAATACTACGACCAGATCGCCGACCGCTATGGCCTAATCAAGTCGGGAGGATCGGACAGCCACGGCGACAGCGAAGGCACCCGCATCGGCGACTACGGAGTTGGCTACGAAGTAATCGAGGCCATGCGTGAGCGGGCCGCTACCTATGCTTGAGTGGCCCATCCCTAGCCGCAGTAAAAATACTCGCTTGATGACCAATTTCTTTTTTCGCCAGACCCTCCTCTTTTCTTTTTCGCTACTCGTCCTCGCGCCCCATCTATCGCCCGGTCATGCGCTCCGGCCCCAGCGCTTCCACCAAGCATCCGAGCCTATCCGCGGGCTTTTCGGCACGTCAATAGGCGACGTCGTCTGGAGCGGGCGCTATCTATGGGTCGGCACCGAAAATGGGGTGGCGCGCCTCGACCCGGCGCAAAGCAGCGGCCTCAACTCCACGGACTGGGTCACTTTTACCGAGCTCAACGGCCTCGGCCGCGGCGCGATCAGCGCCCTCGACGCAGTCGGCGATACCGTGTGGGTAGCGACCTTGGTCGATTCGGTCACCGTCGAAGGAGTGCGACAAGCGGGCACGGGGTTGAGTTTTTCCCACGATGGCGGCGACTCTTGGCACCACATTCCCAATGAGTTCATTTTCGATCCCACCAAGGCCGGTTTTGAGCGCATCCCCGGCACGACTATCAGCAATGCTTGTTTCGACCTTTCTATCGACGGAGAGGCCGTGTACGCCGCTTTCTTTGCTGGCTCTACCGTGCGTTCGCTCGACCAAGGCCGCACTTGGGAACCCTTCTTGCCCGGCGGCGCAGACGAGATCGTCTTCTTCGCCGAGGAAACGGTTGCCGACAGCTTGCGAATGGTGGCCGATAGTCTCGCAGGCGCAAACGCCGATCCAAGTAACATCGCCCAGTTGCACGCTGCCGCCGACAGCTTGGCCAGCCAATCATTCCTGCACCGCACTTTTGCGGTTGTAGCTTACGGGGATACGGTGTGGATTGGCACTTCCAGCGGCATCGCCTTCACCTTTGATGGAGGCCAGCATTGGCAAAACGCCAAAGTGCGCCTCGGCGCAGAGGGCACTCCCCTCCCAGATCACCCAGCCGGCAACTGGGTTGTCGCACTCGAACGCCAAGAGCTGCCCGATGGCACCACGGCTATCTGGGCGGGAACCAACACCACCACCTCGCCCGGTCAAACCCAAGCCATCAGCGTCAGCCGCGACCTCGGCCAGACTTGGGGCCACACTGGGCCGACTTTTGCCTGGGACTTTGCCTTTACCCCCAATTTTGTTTGGGCCGGCACGGACCAAGGTTTGCTAGCCAGCCCAGACCCAACCCTGCCGACCGACTCAGAACGCGTCTGGGACCCCATAGAAGTCGTCGATGGACAGCCCCTGACCGGCACCTTCGTCGGGCTTGCCGCGGTGGGTGATGTGCTCTGGGCGGGAGCCGAACACGGCCTCGGGCGCTCCGAAGACGAAGGGAGCACTTGGCACGTCATCCGCGACCTAGTCCGCACGCGTACGCTCGACGACAGGACCTTCGTCAGCACCGGAGGCGTGCCCGACAGCACGGCTCTCGCGTACGCAGCACCCAATCCTTTCGCCCCTTCGCGCGAAACCACGACCATCGTCTTTAGCCTGTCACAGGATGCAGAAGTCTCCGTGGCGATCTACGACTTTGCCAGCAGCCTAGTCCGCGACCTCGCAGCGGACGCGCCTTTTGCCGGAGGCGTTGATCACCGCATCCTTTGGGATGGCCTCGATCAAGACGGCCAACTAGTGGCCAACGGCACGTATTTCTATCGCATTGCCCTAAACACCGGTCAACGGGCCTTTGGCAGAGTGGTGGTACTCGATTGAAAACGCTCTTCGCGCTATTGCTCGCGGCCTCCGCCGCGCACGGGGCTGATTTTGCGGCCGCCTTTCTCAGAACCGGGCTGGGAGCTCGCGGCCTCGGGCTGGGAGCCTTTGTCGCCGCAGCCGACGATGCGTCGTCTTCCTACTGGAATCCGGCTGGTCTCGCCCGCTTGCGCGGCAAGACCTTAGACACCTCCATTCAGTCGCTCTCGCTGGGACGGCGGCAAGGCAGTGCCGCTGTTGCGCTCAACGTGCGCGGTGACATGGGCTTTGGCTTTGCTTGGTCTCATGCCGCAGTCGGCGGGATCAAGGGCCGCACCGCTAGCGGCCAGTACACTGGGACGATTGAGGACCGAGCCGATGCTTTTATCTTTGGCATAGGTCGTTCCCTTGGGCCTCGCCTAGCGGTTGGTTTGGCCGTTAAAGTCCTCAGACAGAGCATTGATGTTCCCTCAACTCCCAAGGCCACGGCCAACGGCAGCGGTTTCGATTTGGGGGTGCAGTTCCGCGCGGCCGAGCATACTTGGCTCGGGGCCGGTATATCCAATCTCAGCACCAACCTCGCTTGGAAGGTGCGCCACGCCGATCAGCGGTCGAATGCCACCGAGAATGCTCTGCCGCGCATCCTCGTCTTTGGCGCGTCACAGCGGCTTTTGGACGCCCTGCTGTTGGCTGCCGAGGTGCGCGACGACGGGGAACAGAGCGTCAATCTGGGGGCCGAGTGGCAGCTAAGTGCGCTGCTTGCGGTGCGCGGCGGCCTGCACCGCCTCGGGGCCGAAGACGGCGGCCAGCTCTCGGCGGGCTTGACCTTGCGCCCGGCGCGGCGCGAAACCGTGCAATTTCAATACGCTTATTTATCCGATCCCCTCGGTGCTGGGGGCCGCACAACCGTGGGTCTGGCGCTGGCGTTCTGACAAGTGATGGCTCTCTTATTGATTGCGCTTTTAATGCTGCCCACGGCCCTCGCCGCCGTGGGCCTACCCGCGCTGCGCCAAGGCGGCGGGGCTCGTGCTGCGGGCTTGGCCGGCGCGGAGACTGCCCTGTTTGCCGCCCAAGCCCTCAACCCGGCAGCGCGGCAATCGCGTGGGCGCAGCGTCGCCTTTAACCACCAAGCCTCGATCCAGCACATCCGCCAAAACCACTTGCACCTAACGCAGGCCCGCGGACGCGGCACTTGGGGGCTTGCCGCTCAACTGTGGCAGGCCAACGACTTAGAGCGTCGCACCGGCCCCTCGGCTGAGCCGCTGGGGCACTTCGGCGCGTACGAGGGAGCGGTTGGTCTGAGCTACGCCCGCCAGATGGAGCAGACGCGCCTCGGCTTGCAGCTAAAATTCATCCACCAAGCCATTTTCACCCAAAACGCCAGTGGCTTAGCGGCCGACCTCGGGCTGCTGCGCGACATCTCAGCCAGCTTGCGCTTGGGGGCTGCGGTGCGCAACTTGGGCCGCATGAACCGCCTCGATCAGCGGGAGACGGACCTGCCTTTGGAAGCTCGTTTCGGCGCGGCCTACATCGGCCGCACAGACCTGCTCGTGGCCGTCGAAGCGCAAAAGGTGCGCGGCAGCGATCTCACGCTGCATCTGGGCGGTGAGTACCGGGCTGGCGAGCACTTGCGCCTGCGCGCCGGCTATCAGACCACTGAAAACCGCAGTCTCTCAGCCGGAGTGGGGCTCGCGGCCAAGCAGTGGGTTATCGACTACGCCTATGTGCCTTTTGGCTCGGGTTTGGGCGACGCGCACTGGCTCAGTCTCCAGTTGGAAAGCGCAATCCCTTGAACTTCTGGCGCAAAACAGTGTCGCCGGTGGTGCCAGCCCCACCAACTCCACCAACCCCGACCTCACTCCCGGGCCCGGTCCAGCACGCCAACTCCTCGCGCTTGTGGGTCCACCTGCTGCTGTTTTTCTGTACCATTGCTTCGACTGCCACCGCTGGTGCCATGCAGCAAGGTGTTGATCCGTTGACCAGTCTCGCCGCTTTGGTTCACCTCGTCGAGGGCCTCCCTTTTGCCGCGACGCTGCTCTTTATTCTTACGGTCCACGAATTCGGCCATTACTTTGCGGCGCGCCGCTGGGGAGTCAGGGCCTCGCTGCCCTATTTTCTACCGCTGCCCTATGTTTCCTTCCTCGGCACGTTGGGCGCAGTCATCAAAATTCGCTCCCCCATCCCCAACAAGCGCGCCCTCCTCGACATTGGTGCCGCTGGTCCTTTAGCGGGCTTTGTCGTCGCCCTTGCAGCCTGCTTCGCTGGGCTTTCGCGCTCGACCGTGGTCTCAGCCGATTACTTTCACGCTGCCCCCATCGAATTGGGGGCACCCTTGCTCTTTTCCGGCATCGCCGCGCTGGTCTTGCCCGCCATTGGGCCAGACCAAATGGTCCTCCTAGACCCGGTGGCTTTTGCCGGTTGGGTCGGGCTGTTTATCACGGCCTTTAATCTCTTTCCCATCGGCCAACTCGATGGCGGCCATATCGCGTACGCGCTCTTTGGCCCCCGGCATCGGCAGATCGCCCGCACGGCTTACGTCGCGTTGCTGGCCTTGGGGCTGTATGGAGTCTTGGCGTTGGTGTGGGAATGGCCCCAAGGGTGGCCGGGGTGGTTCGTGCTGGCCTTTTTCCTCGCACTTTTTGGCAAGGACCACCCGGCCCCCTACGATCCCTTTATAACGCTGGACCGCGGCCGCTACTTCGTCGGTTACCTCTGCCTGCTGGTCTTTGTAGTATGTTTCGCTCCCGTGCCTTTTGTCACCTACTGAGCCGTGCCATGATCTCGCTCCGAACATTGCTCCTCGCGGCACTGTTGGCTGGCTGTGCTATCGGCGATAGTGAACAAGTGGATTGTCGCTGCGCGCCCGAAACGAGTATCGAGCTTTTTCCCCATTGCGCCGACGCGGTCGAGGAGCGCCCCGACCCTAAGACCCCGCTATCAACCCAGATCCCCGACTGCCCCAGCGGACCACAACTCTTCCTGCGCGAGCGCACGCGCCCCGAAGCCGTGCTGGCCAATCTCGCTTCTATCTTTCAGGCCCAACCCGAGTTCCGCAGCCCTCAACAGTACATGGATCAGTTTGCCGACGACTTCGTCTTCGTTCCCGACCCCGAGGATGTGCAGCTATATCCAGAAGTGTACGCCGTTGACCGCGATACTGTCTGGGGGGCGGCTGAGGAGCGCAACTTTGCCCGCCTCATTCTCTCGCCGGAGCGAATCCACAGCGCACACTTTACGCGCTGGTTCAGATCGTCCCTGGACGAGCGCATCCCGTCCGACGACGAATTGCGCGAGGTATTCATCTTCCCCTATGAAGCCGAATTCGTCGAGGTAATTAGCGCGACCGAGGCCGACTCTGTGGAAACAATCGGCATCAAGGGCCTTGCGACAATCGAGTTGGTGACGCCTACGGTGGAAAATCCGGTGTGGTCCATCGCGGTTTGGCAAGACCAGCGCGACCGAGCTTCGGCGAAGTTCTCGCTGGGGGAGCTGCGGGCGCTCTTTTCGCAGTGAACCTTTGATAATCGCCGACCTGATTTGTATCTTAACTAGCACAATTAATCGCACTAACCGACCCGGAGTACGACCGTGAAATCACTCACCTTCTTCTTGATCTTTTGCGGCCTCCTCGCCTTGAGTGCCTGCAGCAACCCCTTTGCACCCAAGACCCAACCACCCTCTGAAATAGAGCCGCCCGCTCCACCCGCTCCCCCGGCTACGACCCCCTTGCAGCTCATGGACAACCTCGACCGCGCCATGAGCACGCGCGATAAGGATCTCTACGAGAGCTTGCTCGACAAAGACTTCTTGTTTACCGAGCCTGATTGTCTCGGCGAAATAGCGTATTTCAACAATAAGGAAGAAGAGTTGGAGATCATGGGCGGCAGTCGCGATGGCTCACAGCCGGGCATTTTCGACATCTATCGCGATTTCACCTTCGACTTTGAGCTTACTCGCCGCTCGCAAGAACTTGGCTCCGAACACCCAGAATCTTTTCCCGGGGACCCTGACGGCCACCCAGATGAAGACTGGGAGGTCTTCTACGGCCGGGTCCAGATGCTCCTGCTCGACGAGAATGGCGATGGCTTTCGCGTAGATCAGTTTATGACCTACAAGCTCCGCCTCGATCCAGAAGACGGCCTGTGGAAAATCGTCCGCTGGGAAAACGATGCCTTGGCGGGCGACTGCGGTGGAGCCAGCAAGCGCTTGGCAAACACCCTGAGTTGGGCGGCACTAAAGCGACAAGTCGCGCCCTGAGCCAGTGAGTAAACGCTTGGTCAAGCGCCAGCGCCACCCCGGCTGGCACTTGACTCTTTCGGGTTTGTTGCTGGCTGGCGCGACCACCTTCTTGCTCTACAGGCCCGCGGCAGAAGAATGGACCAGCGATTTACCCATCATCGCGCCAACCGACGCGCCCATTCCCCACCAAGCAGCCAACGCCGACCAGCTAGCCGACGCGCTCTACGCGGACATCGACAGTGCCTTGGCCGATTTGGGCATCTGGCCGGCACTCTATTCCAAGCGCCGCCAAGAGTACTTCGACCGCATTGAGGTCGGCGTACCCGCCGACTTGCCGCTCGCCGAGGTCAACTTGGGCATCTCGCGCTTTATCCAGCGGCTCGGCGGCCAAGTCCTCAGCACCAGCGAGCGGCGGGGCCGAGTCGAAATCCGCGGCGGCTTTGGCGAGGTGCAGACGACCACTTTTCTTTTAGCTCCGGTTGCTGAGCGCCGCCGCACCGGCAACATTGCTATTGTTATCGACGACTTCACTGAAGACGACCCCAGCGCCGCGCACTTCTGCGCCATACCGCAGCCCCTGACGTTCTCTATCTTGCCCAGAGCAAGCCAAGCGCCCGCCCTCGCCGAGCGGGTGCTCGCCAACGGACACGAGGTGTTGGTCCACCTGCCGATGGAACCCCAAGGCGGGGCCTCTCTCGGTGCGAATGCCATCCTCGTGGGCCTCGACGACGAGGAAATCCGCCGCCGCGTGCGCCGCGCCTTGCAAAACGTGCCCCACGCCCGCGGAGTCAACAACCACATGGGCTCCAAGGCCACCGCCAACGAACGAGTCATGCGTCTAGTGCTCTCTGAACTAAAGGACCGCAACCTGCTGTTTCTCGACAGTCGCACCACGGCCTCGTCCGTCGCCTATCAACTAGCGGTAGATATGGATATCAGGGCCCTTAACCGCGACCTCTTTATCGACGAGATCGCCAAGGCCCAAACCATTCAGGGAAAACTCTGGGAACTCGCCGCGATCGCGGCTCAGGCGGGCCAAGCCATCGGCGTGGGGCACAACCGCCGAGAGACGCTCATCGCCCTATTGGCTGCGTTGCCTCAGCTAGAGAAGCGCGGGTTTCGCTTCGTCTCCGTCTCCCAGCTACTGCCATGAGCACCTTCCGCTTTGAACTCGTCGCGCAAGACGCGGCAACCGGAGCGCGGGCCGGCGTCCTCCACACGCCGCACGGCCCGGTGGAGACGCCAGTCTTCATGCCCGTCGGCACCCAAGCCACGGTCAAGACTCTCGATCAACAGGACCTAGCCGCGGCCCAAGCGCAGATCATCCTCGGCAACGCCTATCACCTCTACTTGCGCCCCGGCCACCAGCTCATCGACCGGATGGGGGGACTCCACGCCTTTATGAATTGGCCCAAGCCGATCCTCACCGACAGCGGCGGCTTTCAGGTCTTCAGCCTCAGCGACCGCAACGAGATCACCGCCGATGGCGTGCGTTTCCAATCGCACCTAGACGGCTCGCATCACTTCTTTACCCCTGAAAAGGTCATGGAAATTGAGCACGGGCTTGGTGCCGATATCATCATGGCTTTCGACGAATGCACGCCCTATCCCTGTGGGCGCTATTACGCGCAAGAGTCCATGCAGCGAACATTGCGCTGGGCCGAGCGCTGCCTGAGCCGCCACCGAGAATTGGCGGCTGAGCGCGTCAACCGCCCCCCCCAAGCGCTCTTTGGCATTGTTCAAGGAAGCGTCTATCCAGACTTGCGCCGCGCCTGCGCCCAAGCCCTGATGCAGCTCGACCTGCCTGGCTATGCCATTGGCGGCCTAGCCGTAGGCGAACCGCGCGAGGACCTGTTCGCGGTCGTGCGCCAGACCACCACCTACCTGCCAACGGAAAAACCCCGCTACCTGATGGGCGTGGGGTTGCCGCACGACTTGGTCGAGGCCGTCGCGGCTGGCGTCGATATGTTCGACTGCGTGGTCCCCACCCGCAATGCGCGCAACGGCACGGCCTTTACCCGACGAGGACGCCTGCGCCTCAAAAACGCCAGCCACGCCGAAGACCCGCAACCGCTCGACGCGGATTGCGCTTGTGTCACTTGTCGCCACTACAGCCGGGCTTACCTGCGCCATCTTTTTCAGACCAACGAAATAGTCGGCCTGCGCCTAGCCACCTTCCACAACATCTTTTTCTTTCAACAGCTAATGCGCGAGATGCGCGATGCCATCCTCGGGGGGCACTTCGCGGCCTATCAGGCGGAATTTCTCGCCTGCTACCAAAACCGATAAAGACTTGGCTCAGGCCGCTTGATCGCAAGGCGCACAGACTAGGGCAAACCGTCGCGCGCCGCCCACGTCGAGTTCGGTTGCGAAATCCTTCTTGACTGGCACGGACTGCGCGCCGCAGAAATCACACCTACCGCGCTCGGCGTACTCGGGAATCGCCGCTAGTTCAAATTCGACCTGTTTGCGCTTTTCGCGCCCTTGAGAAAACAGCCGCGCAAAATTGAGTACTTGCCGGTCCGTATCGCGCTCCAAGGTCCGCTCTATGATCGCATCGAGCGCGGGGTCGTCAGGTTTGCCGCCGTCTTCAAGCGTGTGCCAAGCGGCGCGGCGCACCCGCGCATCTTGGTCTTCGAGCATCCGATAGAGTGCCTTCCAGACTTCGTCTATGCTCCGACGCACGTGGCAGGGGCACAAAAATGACGCCGCATGTAGGCGATCTTCTGGATCGGCACTACGCGACAATTGCAACAGCTCTTGAATCTCTTCGCGCCCCACGCGCTGCTCGCCTTGGCGAAAAGCCGCCCGCTGATGCTTGTTCAGCCCTTGGTACCGCGCCTTGCGTCCTTTTCTGCTCATGACCAATTCTCCTGTCCCAATTTTGTTATCACCATCTTAATGACGAGCGTGCTGCAATGTCAAAGGATTTGAAGTAAGGCGAGCGGCCGCTCGCCCCTACGATTCTGCGTCCATCTGCGGATTATCTTACGCCGGTATTACTCAGCACGGGGATTTTTATTAAATTTCCTATGACTTTTAATCTACCGAAAGGAATTTGCCCGTGTTAGATCTCGTTTCCACAGCCTACGCCCTCGGCGGCGGGCCCTCCGACGGCCAGCCCAACCCCATCGCCTCGCTCCTGCCCTTTGCGCTGATGTTTCTGGTGCTCTACCTGTTGATCTTGCGGCCGCAGATGAAGAAGCAGCGGAACCAACAGCGGATGATCGACGAACTCGAAAAAAACGATGAAATCGTCACCAGTGGCGGGATCCACGGCACCATTCTCAACATCAAAGACGATATCCTCGTGGTCAAAATCGCCGACAACGTCAAGATCGAAGTTTCGCGGGCGGCCGTTTCGCGGGTAAAAAATAAAGAAGACGACAAGGGGAAGTAGTGAGGCTTGTCTTTATGGGAACCCCGCGCTTTGCGGTTCCCTCCTTAAAAGCCCTCGCCCAAAGCCGCCATCAGATCATCGCCGTCGTCACCAATCCCGACCGACCGCAGGGGCGGGGCCGCCAACTTGCCAGTCCGCCTGTCAAAGAACAAGCCCTAAAGTTGGGATTAGAAGTACTGCAACCGGCTGCGGTCAACGGCCCGGAGCTAGCCGCGGCATTAGCTGTGCGCACGCCCGACCTCTTTGTCGTCGTCGCCTTTTCAATCCTGCCTCGGCACCTACTCGCCATTCCTCGCCTCGGCTCAATCAACCTGCATCCTTCGCTTTTGCCAGCCTATCGCGGCGCGGCTCCCATTATCTGGGCAGTGGCCAACGGCGAGCAGGAGACGGGCATCACCACTTTCCAACTCAGCCCGCGCATCGACGCCGGGTACATCCTGCTCCAGCGCCGCTTTGCCATCGGCTACGACGAGACGGCCGGCGAGTTGGAAGCCCGCTTGTGCTTGGAAGGGGCCAAGATGGTCGTGGAGACCGTCGATGGGCTGGAAGAAGGCCGCCTCACTGGACGGCCCCAAAATACGGACGGCGTCAGTCGCGCCCCCAAGCTAACCAAAGAGGACGGCCAGATTGACTGGCACCAACCGGCTGAGCGGGTCCACAACCTCGTCCGCGGCATGAATCCCGCGCCCGGAGCCTATACCTACTGGCAGGGCAAAACGCTCAAAGTACACCGAACTCAGCACGCTGCGGGCGGCGGCACCCCTAGCACCGTACTCTGCGCCGATGGCCGTCGAGGTTTAACCGTCGCCTGCGGCAAAGGTGCTCTACGACTGACCCAAGTACAACCGGCGGGTAAAGCTGTCATGGAGGGAACGGCCTTTGTGCGGGGCTATCCGATTGCGGCTGGTATGCGGCTGGGCTAGCCTGCTCCTCGTCCTGTTCGCGGGGCGACCGGCTTGCGCCACAGAGACAGAGGCCGATTCGACTCGCACTGTGCAGTCCGCCGCCACCCTGCCTTCGGCGCATGGTGCGCTCCTGCGCTCGGCCGTGTTGCCCGGCTGGGGCCAGTTCTACAATGGCCGCCCCGTCAAGGGGTTGTTCTTCGGGGCCGCCAGCGCGACGGCCCTCACCTCGGTTGTGGTCGAGCATCGCCGCATCCGCTCTGCGCCCACGCCCGAGGAACACCAAGACCGCACCGCCCGCCGCAACAGTCGCCTGCTCTACTTCGCGCTCTCGGTCGCCTTGGCCGCGATCGATGCCTATGTCGATGCCCACCTCGCGGACTTTGGGGCCGGGACCGAGATGCAAGTGGAAACGCAGCGCGACAAAGCGTGGCTCAGGCTGAAAGCACCGCTGCCTTAGCGGCGCTGCTCAATTCGCTCGACGCGGCGTTTCAGCAGCTTGAGTCGATCAAATACGAACGGCATATACTGCCACGAGTAGTGGTAGGTGGTTTGGATCCGGCGACGGCGCTCCAAGTAGGTGAGCTCGCGTTCGAGTTCGATGGAGAGCCGATCGGAGAAAAACAACACCAGCGGATGGGCGTTGAGCAAGCTACCAAGCCGCGCAGTGCGACCACGGGCCAGCATCTGCACCCGGAAGGCGAGCTGCCGCAGACTGCGCAAGGCGGCTAGCCGCCCCAATATCGCATAGGCCGCATAGGCTAGGCAGATTAGGAATACCCCGCAGGCTATATATGTGAAGTAGTAGAACATATCGTCCTCGGCATCGCGCCTAATTTTAAATATCTAACACGCGGCTCGATGGCTCAAGCCCATTGCCCTTATGCTAACGGCGATAAAATGCTTGCTTACTTAGCCCCAAACAACCTAGTTGAAGCGAACACCACCCTTAGCAGGCTGTCAAACGAAGACTGCCGATTCGAGGTATCCTATGAAAATTCGCCATTGTTCCTTGCTTTTCCTCGCCGCGCTGTTCGCTTCCTGTGGCACGGACTCGACCCAAAGCCCCAACGCCGACCCGCCGGTGCTCTCAGCCCAGCTCGATGGCCGCTACGCGCAAAGCATTCTCATTGAGGAGGGCCAATTCACGGCGACCGGTCCCGGTCAAGAAATCGTCCTCACCTTTGCGGCCCAAGGCATGGTAAACGTCAAACAGTTTGAGTTGCGCCTAGAAATCGAACCGGCCAATGCCTTGGCTTTTGAAGGTTCTTCTTTCAGCGCGACCAATCCCTTTCTCACCCCGCCCTTCAGCATTGAGCTAACGGAAGAAGGGCTGTGGCGCACCGGCGGCGCGAGCATCACCGAAACCAAAAAGGGCGACGATATCCTAGGGACGCTCACGCTGCGGACCGGCGACGGCTTCGACGCGGGGATGGAAGTGCAAGTACGCGTGGCTTTCTTCTCGCTAGGACCCAGTTTCTCCGACCGCGACTCCTACACGGCCACCGACCTCAACATGGGCGTGGTAATCAACGGCGGCTGAACTCGCCTCCTTGACGATGTAGCGGGGGATTGCTTATCTTTTTTGCTCTTGTGGGGCTGTAGCTCAGTTGGGAGAGCGCCTGAATGGCATTCAGGAGGTCAGGGGTTCGATTCCCCTCAGCTCCACCATGATAAGCTGTCAGATAACAAAGGGTTTACGACATGCCGTCGCAGACCCTTTTTTTCGGATTTCCCGACCGTGAACATGCCCTTCCGGCTGTTTTCGCCGCACAAATTTCTCTACTAGCACGTTGAGAACAGAATGGATTCAGCCCATTCACTCGACCACATCGTTCGCCTGACGTCCCAGACGGACCACTTCAAAGAGGTCGTCGCCCGGCTTGCCAATGGACAGCAACACATCCTGTTCCACGGGCTGCCTACGGCCCTAGCCGCGTTTCTCGCCAGCCACATCCGCACAGCCCTCGAACGCCCCGTGCTCATCGTCGCGGCCGACGAGGACCGCGCCGAACAGTGGCGCGACGACCTCCAAATCATCGCCGGTGAGCAAATGGTCCATTACTTCCCCGCTTGGGACGTTGGCATCTACGACCGGCAGTCTCCGGACCCCGAAATTACCAGCTTGCGCGTGGCCGCCGCCGCTCGGCTCATGCGCGACGAACCAGCCATCGTCGTCGCCCCAGCCGCCGCCCTGCTCGATCCGCTAATTCCGCCTCATGCCCTCGAATTGGGCACGGAGATCCTCAAAGTAGGAGAGGAACGCGACCTCGACGCGCTCTGCTCGCACTGGGTCGCCTGTGGCTTTGACCGCGTGGCGGCCATCGACGGCATCGGACAGTTCAGCCTGCGCGGCGGCATCCTCGACATATATCCTTTCGGCGTTGAGCATCCCTACCGCTGCGAGTTTTTCGGCGATGAGATCGAATCCATCCGCCACTTCGACGTCAGCACCCAGCGTTCGCTGAGCACCTGCGAAGAGGCTTGGGTGCTGCCGGCGCGCGAGGTGCTGCTCGATTCCCCTTTTTACGAAGATTATCTCCAGCGGATTGAGGCCGCTGGCGCGGCAGAAGCCCTCGCTCCACTGAAAGATCAGCTAGAGCTAGGCGAATCGCTTGACGGCATTGAGTGCTACACCGCCCTGCTCTACGGCCGCGACGACGGGCTTTTTGAGTACCTCAAGGAGCCGGTGTTCTTTTTGGAGGAGCGCGAGGAAATCACCGCAGCCCTCGACAAGGCCCTAGCCAAGCCGCGCCAAGAGTACGAGCGGTCGCGGCACAAAGAATCGCTGCTGCCCCCGTCGGCACTCCTGCGCGACGGGGATTGGCTCATCGCACAGCTAGACAACCGCACTCGGCTCGAACCAGCGCCCTTGGGCCAGCTCGACAAGGCCGTCCGCTTCGAGGCCACCAAGCTGCGCGTCGTTGCCGGCGAGCGCGCCCTCCTCCAGCAGGAAATCGACCGGCTCGCAACCGAGTCCTACGCCATCCACATCCGCTGCGAGACCAAGGGGCAGGCAAGTCGCTTACAAGAAATTTTCGCCGATTGTCCCGAGATCCACTTCGGGCTTGGCTCGCTGCACCAGGGCTTCACCTTTCCGCAAGCCCAGCTAGCCTTGCTCAACGACCACGAGATCTTCAGCCGCCAGAAGCCCCGCTACCGCTACCGCCGATTCCGCGCGGCCAAGTCCATCGCCAACTACGGAGCCTTGCAGCGCGGCGATTTTGTCGTCCACATCGACCACGGCATTGGCCGCTACTCGGGCATCCGTCGCCTGCGGATCGGCGGACGCGAGCACGATTGCCTCGTCGTGGCCTATCAGGACCAAGACCGCGTCTTCGTGCCCGTCGAACAGCTCGACCGCCTGCGCAAGTATTCCAGCGCCGAGGGCGAGATCCCCCTGCTCAGCAAGCTGGGCAGTGCCGCGTGGGAAAAACTCAAGGAGCGCACGCGCGAAGAGATTTTCAAAATGGCCAGCGAGCTGGTACACCTCTACGCCGAGCGCAAGGCTCGGCCCGGCTTTGTGTTTTCAGCCGATGGTCCTCTGCACCGCGAGCTAGAGGCGGCTTTTCCCTTCCAAGAGACGCCCGACCAGTTGCGCACCATGGAAGAAGTCAAAGAGGACATGGAAGCGCCGCACCCGATGGATCGCCTAGTCTGCGGCGATGTGGGCTACGGCAAGACCGAAGTCGCCGTGCGCGCTGCCTTCAAGGCCATCTGCGACCACAAGCAGGCCGCCGTGCTGGTGCCCACCACCATTCTCGCCGAGCAGCACTACCAGACCTTCTCCGAACGCATGGGGCACACCCCAGCGCGTGTCGAGGTACTCAGCCGCTTCCGCTCTCCCAAGGAGCAAAAGCAGATCCTCCGAGACCTCAAAAACGGCCAAGTCGATGTGCTCATTGGCACCCATCGCATCCTCTCCAAGGACATCCGCTTTCGCGACTTAGGGCTCTTGATCGTCGATGAGGAGCAGCGCTTTGGGGTGCGCCACAAGGAGCGGCTCAAGCAGCTCAAGCGGCTCGTCGATGTGCTGACCCTAACGGCGACCCCGATCCCGCGCACCCTGCACATGTCGATGATGGGCTCCCGGGACATGTCGGTGATCAATACCCCGCCGCAGGATCGCCTGCCCATCCACACCGAGATTCTAGCTTTTGACGAGAGCCGCATTGCCGAGGCCATCCACCGCGAGGTCGAGCGCGGCGGTCAGGTTTACGTCGTCCACAACCGGGTGCAGTCCATTCAGCGGCTCGTGGAATACTTGCAAGATCTCCTGCCGCAGGTGCGCTTTGGCGTCGCCCACGGGCAGATGCCCCCTAGGCAGCTAGAGAAGGTCATGGTCGATTTCTTGGAACGAAAGTACGACTGTTTAGTCTGCACTATGATCATTGAATCGGGTATCGACATCCCTTCGGTCAACACCATCATCGTCAACCGCGCCGACGCGCTGGGCCTGAGCCAACTCTACCAAATCAGAGGCCGGGTCGGCCGCTCCAACGAGCGCGCCTACGCCTACCTGCTGGTGCCCAAGGGCAAAAAGCTGACCAAGAAAAGCCGCATGCGCCTACGCGCCATTGAGGAATTCGCCGATTTAGGGTCTGGGTTCAACATCGCCATGCGCGATCTAGAGATTCGCGGTGCCGGCAACCTAGTCGGGGCGCAGCAACACGGATTTATCGCCGCGGTCGGCTTCGATCTCTACTGCCGCCTGCTCGACGAGGCCATGCGCGAAATCAAGGGCGAGTACGCACCCGACAACCCCGAACCGGAAATAAAAATTGCGGTCTCGGCTTATATTCCAGATGAGTACCTGCGCGACCCAGACCAAAAGATGGAGTTCTACCAGCGCTTAGCCGACGCCGGCCGCATTGTCGAACTGTTGGATATCCGCGAAGAGATGCAGGATCGCTTTGGGCGCCTGCCCCAGCCAGCGCGCTCGCTAATGCACATCATGGAAATCAAGATCATGGCCCGCCAGCTCGGCCTCGAAAGCATCCAGTTGGAGCAGAGTCGCTTGCGCCTCGCCTTTCCGCCAGACAGGCCAGTCTCACCAGCCGACATCCAAAAGATGGTGGAGCAGTGTTCCACCCAGCTAGACTTCGACTTGGGCGAACAGCTCAAGATCGAGGTCCGGGTGCCGGGCCGCGATGAGATAGAGCGCTTGGAAAAGACGCGCAATACGCTGGAGGAAATCCTCTGAACGCACTGCTTGCCATCGCGCTCGCACTCGGCGCGCTGCCGGGGTGCGAATCGTCGCGCAGCCGCGACATCGTCGCCCGCGTCGGAGATGCCGAACTCACCGAGAGTGAACTCGCCAGCCAGCTCGTGCCCGACCTCGACGCCGAGCTAGCCGCAGAGGAGCGGGCGCAACTCATCGAGGATTGGGTGCGCCAAGAACTGCTCTATCAGGAAGCGCTCGACCGCGGGCTCCACCAACAAGCGCGGCTCAAAACGCTCCTAGCCCAGATGCGGCGAGACCTGCTAGTGGCGACCCTACTCGACGCCGAGTTCCAAGACCAAGAGCTCGTCTTCAGCGAGGCTGCAATCCGCCGCTACTACGACGAGCATCAAGCCGATTTTCGCCGACCGCAACCCGAAATTCGGGCGCGGCACATTCTCCTGACTAGCCAGCGCGAGGCCAGCGCCCGGCGTCAAACCCTGCTGCAGCGCGGCGAGAGTTTTGCCGAGGTGGCTCGCAAGTACTCGCACGATGCCGCTACCCGCAACGAAGGAGGCGAGTTGGGCTATTTCTCCGAAGTAGATGATCCCGTGCTGTGGGCCGCGTGCCAAGGACTACCGCTCAAGACCATTTCCGAGCCAGTGCCGACCGAGTACGGCTATCACCTCATTCAGGTCCTAGAGCACTGCGAGGCCGGCACAGTCCGCGACCTAACACAGGTGCGCTCCCAGATTGTCGAGGCATTAGTGTACAAGCATCATCAATCTCAGCTCGACCAACTCGTCGCCAAGCTCAAAAACTCCACCGACTGGGCTATCACAGCCCCCACCAATCCCTGATTATGCTACTGCATCCGCCAAATCGCCTGTTGTTAGTGCTCGGCCTTGTGTTGTGTATCGCGCCGCGCGCCGGGGCCTTGCCCGAACTCATCGACCGCATTGTCGCCACCGTTGACAATCACACGATCCTTTGGTCCGAACTCAACTACCGACTGCGCTTTGAGGCCGAGCAGCGCGGACTGTCAGTCTTTGCCGAATCCGAGCAAATCACGGCGCTCCGCCGCGAGATCCTCGACGCCATGATCGACGAGCAAGTACTGGTTCTCAAGGCCCAACAGGACAGCATTCAGATCGACCCCTCCGAAGTAGAGGAAATGCTTGGCCAGCAGTTCCAGCTGGCCAAGAGCAGCATGGACGACGGAGAATTCGCGCAGATGCTAGAGCGCGTGGGCTTGAGCGAGCGCCAGCTCAAGGCCCGCTACCGCAAGGAAATTCGCCATCGCCTACTCTCGCGCCAGATGCGCGCCTTTGTCTCGTACCGGGTACACGTCAGCCACCGCGACGTAGAAGAATTCCTCGTCGCCCACCAAGACACCTTGCCTTCGCAAATCTCGCTCAGCCACATTCTGATCCAAGTTCTGCCCAGCGATGAAGTGCTACAAGAAAAGCGGGCGCGAGTCGAAGAGATTCAGGCTCTGCTGGACGCTGGCGGCGATTTCGCTACCATAGCCCGCACCCACTCTGAAGATCCCGGCAGCGCCTCGCTCGGCGGCGACTTGGGCTGTTTCTCGCCTGGGACTTTGGTACCCGAGTTCGAGGAAGCGGCCTTTGCGCTCAAACCGGGCCAGACCAGCGAGCCGGTTTTGAGTCCCTATGGCTACCACTTGATACAGGTGCGCGAAAAGCGCGAAGCCTCCATTTGTGCCAGCCACATCCTCGTCTTGGCCCAAACCTCGGAAAGCGACCAAGAGCGGGCGCGGGAAACCCTAGGGAATTTGCGCTACCGCGCCCTAAACGGCGAGGAGTTTTCCCAGCTCGCCCGCCAGTATTCGGCCAACCCGCAAACGGCCATGCAGGGCGGCCTTTGGGGTACCTTCCCTAAGGAGCAAATTCCCGAATTCCTCCAGCCCTATCTCCGCAACCTCAAGTTAGGCGACGTCAGCGAACCCTTCTTTTTTGACGATGGCGGTCACATCATCAAAATTGACGACGATCAAGCCATAATCGAGGGCCTGATCCGCGAAAGCCGCACCGCCCAAGCCGTGCGCCAATTAATCGACGTATATCGGCAGCAAATCCACATCGAGGTTCGGCTCGACGAGGAAAACTTGCGCCGACCAGTACAGAATGCGACTGGATATCTTTCTGAAGAACACGGGGCTGATCAAGCAGCGCAGTGAAGCCAAGCGGGCCTGCGACGCCGGGCGAGTCCAGATCGGCGGCCAGCAGGCCAAAGCTTCGCACTCTGTGACCGTGGGCGAGCAGATACACATTGCGACCCCCACCCGCCTGCTCGAAATCGAGGTACTCGGCATCCCAGAGCGCCAGCCCGCACGGCGAGACCGCCGCCGCTTTTATCGGATCCTCCGCGAGGAATATCTCGACCCGTACGAAGACTTGAGCTTTTAAGGCGAGCTATGGGTAGCGCAACGCAATCGCCCTATCAAGGGCTGGCCCCCATTTACGACTATGTAATGGCCCACGTCGAGTACGGCCAATGGGCCGCTTACATCCACGCGCTTTTCGCCCGCTTTGCTCCCGACACCACCCGCGTCGTGGACTTGGCCTGCGGCACCGGCAACGTGTCTTTTGCGCTCCACCACCTCGGCTATGAGGTAACGGGCGTGGACCGCTCCGAGGCCATGCTACAGGTCGCGCGCGAGAAAAGTGCTGGCACCGGCGTCGAATTCGTCCAGCAAGACCTGCGCCAGCTAGCGGGCCTAGGGCCTTTTGACGCGGCTACTTGCCTGTACGACAGCATCAACTATCTGCTCGCACCAGCCGACATCGACGCGGCCCTGCGCGGCGCACAGGGCACTGTGCAGCCGGGAGGGCTTTTCGTCTTTGACATCTGCACCGAGCGCAATTCGCTGCGCTATTTCCGCAACATGCGAGACAGCGGGCGGGGGCCGGGTTTTTCCTACGAGCGGCACAGCACCTACGATCCAGCCAAGCGGCTACAGAGCAATCACTTCCGCATCCGCCGCGACGGGAGCGATGTCGCGTGTGAGGAAACCCATGTCCAGCGCATCTATCCGGTTGCCGCCGCCGTCGCCCGCGTCGAGGCGAGTGCTTGGGAGTTGCTCGCGCTCTTCGACGGTTTCACCTTTGACGAGGGGACTGAGGAATCGGACCGCCTGCACTTCGTCCTCCGCGCTCCGCCAGCGGAGAAATGATTTTGGACCTGCAGCTAACAGCAACGCACGCATTCATTGAGGCAGAAGACGACTTCCTGCTGACCACCCATGTCAACAGCGACGCCGACGGCCTAGGTGCCTGCATGGCTTGGGCCCACCTGCTGAGGGGACTCGGCAAGCGCGCTGACATCGGCCTACCCGAGCCACCGGCCGGCCAATGCTCCTTTCTCGTCGGTTGGGATGGCGTGCGCCACTTTGCCGACCTCGACTTGACCCGCTATCGCTGCGCCATTGTCGCCGACTGCCCCTCCCTCGACCGCATCGGCGCGGTGCGCCCGTGTCTCAGCGCCGACATCTGTCTCCTCAACATCGATCACCACCGGGGCAATGAGTGCTTCGGCGCAGTGAATATCGTGGAGGAAGTCAGCTCTACCTGCGAACTCCTCTACCACCTCGCCATCGGCCTCGGCTATGAGATCGATAGCGTCGCCGCCGACCAGCTCTATGCGGGGATTCTCTTCGACACCGGAGGCTTCCGCTTCTCACTAACGACGGCCACCACCTTTGAAGTAGCGGCCGATCTTGTGCGGCGCGGCGCGCGTCTCGACGCCATCGCCCAAGACGTCTTCGGCAACAAGAGCTTCGGCTCGGTCAAACAGCGCGGCCAAGCCATTGAGAGCTTGGTGTTGCGCCTCGGGGGCCGAGTGGCGGTGCTCCATCTCGACCGCGAGGCCATGAGCGCGGGCGAGCCGGACGAAGCGGTCAACTACGGCCTGATGATCCAAGGCGTCGAAGTGGCCGTGCTGCTCAAGGAACGCACGCCCGGATGCTACCGCATCAGCCTGCGCTCCCGCGACAAGGTCGATGTCAGCCAAGTCGCCAGTACCTTTGGCGGCGGCGGGCACGCCCGCGCCGCCGGGCTGGAGCTAACGGGTGTGCCTGAAGATATTGTTGAGAACATACTGGCCGAAATTGATCGCTATTTGAAATAGTAATAATTATTCTTTATTATAAATTTTTATTTATTATATTACTTCTTTTTTCTACCAAAGAAGGGTAAGGAAGAGTTCCATTGCATTTAATTACCTTAAAGGACTGGTCCTCAGCCGACGTGCAACAAGCGGTCGAACTCGGCCTCGCCGTCAAGGCCACCCCGCAGCACTACGCCGACGCCCTTTCTGGGCGCACAGTAGTCCTGCTCTTCCAGAAGACTTCGACCCGCACCCGCTGCGCCGGCGAGATCGGCACCGCCCAACTAGGCGGCCACGCCCTCTACTTGAACTGGCAGGATACCAACTTCGGCCTAGCCGACTTAGGCGATGAGTTCCGCGTACTCTCTGGCTACTCCGACTTCATCGTCGCCCGCCTGCTCGAACACGCCGATGTGCGCCGCGCTGCTACCGCCGCGCAGGTGCCGCTGATAAACGGCTGCTGCAACCGCTACCACCCCTTACAGGCGTTGACCGACTTAATGACCCTACAGGAGGCTTTCGGGCGGCTCGAAGGAGTGCGGCTGACATACGTCGGGGTACTCAACAACGTCGCCAACTCGCTCATTGCCGCTGGCGTCAAAGTGGGGATGCACGTCACTTGCGTCTGCCCCGAAGTCAACGCCGCCGCACGCGACGACGACCTCTACGCCGAAGCCAAGCGCTTGGGACTCTACGAGCACACCGAGGAACTGCATCCGGCGCTAGCAAAGTCCGACGCCGTGTACACCGACACTTGGATTGACATGGAGTTTTTCACCGATCCCAAGTTCGCCCGCGAAAAGGAACGTCGGGTCCAGACCTTTCAGCCCTATCAGCTCAACCGGGAATCGCTCGCGGGCTTAGACCTGAAAATCCTGCACTGCCTCCCCGCCCACCACGGCTATGAGATCGAAGGCGCGCTCTTGCACGATGAGCGTTCGCTGATTTTTACCCAAGCCGAAAACCGCCTGCACAGCCAAAAGGCCGTGCTGCTCAAGCTGGCGGAGGCCCTCGCCTGAGATGGGCTTTGACACTGGCATATGTATAACGGACGGTACGCACTAATTGCCAGAGTGCGTACCGTCCGTTTATAATTAGGCGACAGGCCCTTGTCATAGACGGTGCTCGCTATCGCATTTTCCCCAGCAGGCTTAGCTATGCTAGCACACGGCGGTTCGCGTCGAAAGCTCGTTCTCTTCCTGCTGATCCTGCTTTCCCCCTTCCAAGCCCCGGCAGAGATCAGGAACTGGCGAGTGGGCGACCAAGACCATCCTTGGAACCTCGTGCCGGTTACTGGCCGCCTGACTTGGGGCCGCGGCTGGGCCGTCGAGATCCTCACCGATGACGACGGCGACGGACTCATCGACGAAGACCCCATAGAGCTTGTCGATTCGGATGGCGACGGCCTTTTCAACGAAGACCCGCCCGATCCGCAGCTCGACTCAGACGGCGACGGACAGCTCAACGAGGACCCTCCCAACAACCTCGACGACGATGGCGACGGACTCATCGATGAAGACCCGGTCGAAGCATTCGACAGCGACTTGGACGGGCGCATCGACGAAGACGGGCCCGATCCACAGTTCGACTCAGATGGCGACGGACAGCTCAATGAAGACGGGCTGATGACCGACGGCGACGACGACTTAGACGGCCGCACCAACGAAGACCCATACAATGGCACTGACGACGACGGCGACGGACTCATCGACGAGGACGGGCCGCGGCTCCGCGACACCGACGAGGTCGAGACTTGGCTGCGGCCCATCAAACTCAACGAGCGCCGCAATCTAGCCATCCTCCTCAACGAGCGCTATCTACAAGGGGAATTCGGCGGCGTGGGGCCGGACGGTAGGTTACTCAACCCCTTTCTGGAAATTCCCAGCGAATTCGGCCCACGCGTCGAGCGAGCCGATCCGATCTCGGGCGACTATTTCAAATCCGGGTCGGGCGGCGGCATCAACCGAATCGACTACGGCAAGATGGTCGATGGCGACCTCTCCACTGCCTTCGGCACGACCAGCACCGACTATCGCGTCGCTGGCATCTACGGCATCCATGGAGGAGGAGCCTCACTCAACCTGATGGGTTTTTACCACATCAATCGCCTCATCTTCCAGCCGCGACCGACCCTGCCCGTCACGGCCATCGCCAACTACTTCGTGGTTTACGGCGATCCTACAACCGTCAATTCCGTGTTGGCCACCCTCGAAGTGAAGAAGTTCCTCGTTCCCGTGACGCGAGAACAGACCGATCCAGTCAAGGATCTGCACTTCGATCCACCCGTGCTCCTAGGCCGGATAGATGTCGCTTCACTCGATTCCGATCTTGATTACAAAGAAACGGCAGAGGTCGGACTCTTCGGCGAGGGCTTCCCCAGCGACGCTTCCTTTACCTCCGAGATCATCGACATCGGCACCCCCACGCCTCGCGCCCGGCGCTACAGCCAACTGCTCGAACTCTTCGATGATGCCGGGGAGGTCGAGGCTGAGTTTCCCGACCGACCCGGCTCGACGGTCAACTGGGGCAAAGTCCGCTGGCGGGGGCGCAAAACGGGTTCCGCTGGCGATGTGCGCATCCAGTTTCGCGCTGGCGATGCGCCCAACACGCACATTTACGCTCGCGACAGCGGTGCCAACGAGATCGACACTCGCGGCGAGGACGGTCGGCCACTCGACGCCTTTTCTTGGCTCAAGCTGCGCCAAGGCCGCATTCCCGAGGCCGAACTGCGCTACAATGAACTTGGTCCAGATTTGGGCAACGACGGTCCGCGGGGCTGGAGTTTCTGGTCGGCTCCCTTCAGCTTTGAGGACGGGCTGATCGACGAAAGCCTTCCCGCAGAGCGCTGGGCCGAGGCGGGCGCACCCCTGCCGCTGCCCACTGGCACCCGCTATCTGCAGTTCCGCATCCTCTTCGACAGCACCATCGAGAGCGCCGTTGCGCTCGACTATCTCGAATTTGACTACGGCGAGCCGCTAATTTCGGGGGGCGTGGTCGCCGAGGTCTTTCCGCCGCGCGTCGCGCTAGGCGAAGAGGCGTCCTTGCGCTACTTCCTGCGGCCTTTCTTTGCCGATGGAGAAGAAGGGGCGTTCAATCGCATCGAATTGACCGTGCCCGACGCTTCAACCCGGATCGACACCTTTAAGTTCGATGGCCGCGCTTGGGAGGAAATCGCCGTGCCCTCCGCGGCCAACGCCGACCCGCTGTTCCAAATGGACCCGCTGCGTCTGGAGCCAGACCCGGACAGTCCCTTCGTCGTCGGCCAGTTCGCCCAGACCATCGTCTCGGACCCCCAGACTGGCGAGACCCGGCTATTGGTCAAGTTTCCGCTGCTAGGGGCCTCCGACTTCAAGGCTCGCCAAAGCATTGAAGTCAGCTTGCGGACGCGGCTCTTTCGCGGCTCGGCCCACTTTGCAGGATCGGTGTGGAACGACCGCCTCGCCACGCGGGAGGCGACGATTCCCCAGCGAGTGCGCGATGGCGACGCAGTGCAGCAAGTGGCCACCGACGCAACGCGGGTCGTCGTCGATAATATCCAGACGCGCCACCTGCAAGTTCAGGCCGTCCCCAACCCCTTTACGCCCAATGGCGACGGCATAAACGATGCGATTGAATTCGCCTTCGACCTCTTTTTAGTCTTGGACCAAATCGAAGTCGCAGTGGAAATCCTCGATCTGTCGGGACACAGAGTACACCGCGTAGGTCCAGTATCGCGCACGGCGGGTCAAACCAAGCTCAAGTGGGATGGTCGCGACGCCGCAGGGCACCTTCTAGCGCCGGGTCTCTACCTCTATCGCCTGCAAGTCGCGACCGACCGGACGGCTGCCGAGACGCTCGGCGTCCTCTCGCTGGTGTACTAATGACGAGCCCAATCTTCGCCGTCCTGATCCTCGCCACGGCCGCTTACGGCCAAGGCTACCGCCTGACTGCCAACGCCATCCGCGTCGATCAAGGCGAGCATTGGCGCGAGTGGATTTTCCAAAACGACGTAGTGCGCACCCTCAACGAGCGGGCCGACTCCACCGACCTGTTTTTGTTCTCGGACGACGGGGTGCAGCCCCGGCTCGTCGCGACAGTGGCCAACGCCGCGCTCGCCGCTGGGCAATTTAGCTACCTCGATGCCGTGCGCACCAACGGAGAGACCGTACAAGGGGGAGCCACCGCACTGAGCAATGACCGAATTGCGGCGCGGCTTATCGACGGCGATCTAGACACCTTTTGGGAGCCTGCTATAGCAGATTTTTCCGCCGCCGGGCTGCGCAACTGGGAATTGCTAGTTGACCTCGGCCGCCTAGCCTTTATCGACAGCATTACCGTCTCCTTCCCCGCCGGGGACGCGCCCAAGGCTTTCTCGCTTTTTGTCTCCCTCGGAGAGCCATTCCCCTTTCCCGACGGCAACAGTCTCAGCTTTTCACTGGTAGCCGAGACCAAAGCGACGGAACTGCCTCCTCCCGGAGCCGATGGTCTAGTGCGGCAGTCCTACCCCATAGCACCTCTTTTGCTCGCCGACTTCAACCTCGACGGTCAGCCAGATCTGCAGGGATCTTTCCTCCAGTACATACGCCTGAAAATTACCGAGTCCGATCTCGAACGCCACCGCTTCGTCGGCGAGGGAGATTCCGGCTTTGATACCTATCAGGCGCTAGCGCCCGAGCGGCGCGGCGCGGTGGTCCACCAGCGGCTGACGGCGGGGGACTTTCTCATCGAGATTGACGAGGACACCTATTTCAACGATGTGCCCGAAGCGCAACGGGGACCTATCCGCTACTTCGAGCGCGAAGTCCCTCGCGTCGCCGAAGTACAGGTCTGGACCAAGGGGGACAACCTAGCCCTCAATCCGCGAGTGCGCGCCGGCGACTCCTACGAAATAGGAGGTAGGGGCACGCCCAACCAAGCCACCGATGGACTCTACCAGACCGAATGGACGGCCTGGGGCTACGATCCAACCATCGTCCGCGGCACCATGTGGCTGGACTTAGGCGCAACCTTCTGGGTCGATGGTCTCTACGCGGTGATGCGCCGCCAGCGCAGCGGTTCCGCCTTCGCCGGTCACGGCTTTCTAGTCTCCGACGGGACCCAACTTAAACCTGTGCAACTATATACCGCCGAGGATTTCGTCCAACTCGAAGAGGCCCTGCAGTGGCACGACATCATCAGCGCGGAGCGCTTCGACAACCGGCAGCCGAGAGTGCTGATGTTCGGCGAGGAGTTCGCACCGCGCAAAATTCGCTTCGTGCAAGTCCGCAACCTGCTCAGCCCCGGCAGCGGTGCCCGCCTCGCCGAAATGCAGCTCTACGGCGTTGGCTATCCAGTCGATGTATCGCTACACTCGCCGCCGATCCGCCTCACCAACGCCCGCGGCAACTTCATCCGCAAGACGTTGCCGCGTATCGCGTGGAGCGCCGACGCCGTCATACGAGAGGAAGACCCCCTCACCGGCCAGACCATCGAGCGCATCGAGCCGTTGGATCACCATCCCGAAATCCGCCTCGACATTCAGACCCGCACCTCGGATCAGACCGACACCAACTTCACGTACTATCAGGTCGTGACCGTTGGTGGCACCGAAGAGCGCGAGGAAGTGACGAAAGAAGTGTACGACGAGATTGCCTTGCAGTGGACGGCTTGGGATATCTGGCAAACCCTACCCGCCAGCCAGCAACACGCCTCGCGCACGGACGACGATGGCGACGGAGTCACCGACGAGGATGAGATTGACCTGATCGACAACGATGGCGATGGTCGCATTGACGAGGACGGTCGCAAACTGCGCCGGGCACCGCGCTCCACCTTTGACAAGGACGGCGAACTGGCCTTCGTCGGCTGGAGCGAGTGGAGCGAGAACTACCAACCCACCGACGGCCGTAACGAAGCCACCATCACTTCGCCGAGCCCGCGCAAATTCGTCCAGATTCGCTTCAAGATCTCTTCTGAGGATCCTTTTAAGACGGCGAGAATTCGCTCGTTCCACATCGATCTGGCACCGCCGCTGGCCCTAGAACTGGCTGGCGAACTGGCACTTTTGAGCCCACAGGGCACGACGCGGCCCATCAACGACCTTGGTACCGCATCTGAGGACTATAGCCCGCCGCACGGCATCAACCCGCTAGCCCCGCAGCATTTTTCATATTTCGCGCGCCTTGCCGCGCCTGACCCCGATGACCCGACCGTGCGCGATGGCGTCGATGAGATATTGATCGTCGCTCCTCGGGCGGCCGAGCTACTAGGTGTGCGCGTAGGCCGAGTCGAGGTCGAGCGGCAAGCATCAGGTCTCGATCCAGCGATTTTCTCGACCCGCGTCCTCAAGACCCATTTCGACCAAGCCTTCGCGCACGGACCCGACGGACGCTTACAAGACGCCGACGGCCAAGCCATAGCGATGCTGCCGACCGGCCCCGACTCACTCTATTTGCACTTCCCCACCTCGCTCAACGCCGATCTGCCCCCAGACACCCACGCCCTAGTCGAAGTGCAATTCGCTTCACAAGCCTTTCGCGAGGGGGTACTCTTCCCTGCCTTCGCCCGTTCTTCAACGGATCCTGCGAGCTTTTTCCAGCGCGTCGATGCAGAAGCGCAGGACGCCACAGAACTAGTCGCTAGCGGCACAGCGCGCGTCTCGTTGCAAACGGTCGGTCGTCGGTTAATAAACGATGTGCAGGTAGCCCGCGTCTTTACCCCCAACGGCGACGGAGTCAACGACCTGCTCCAGGGCCGCTTCGTGCTGTTGCGGATATTGGCCGAGCGGCGGCTGGACATCGCCTTCTACGATTTGGCAGGGGCGCTGCGCGGACGCGCCGGAAGCGACCTAGGGCAGGCCGGTCAGTGGAATTTCGCTTGGGACGGCCGCGATGAGCACGGACAGTTGGTGCCGCCGGGAATATACTTATGCCGGATCAAGATCGCAGCGGACCGGGGTGTCGAAGAGGAGATCTTTCCGGTCCACGTGGCTTATTGATTCGAGCAATGGCGCGGTGATTTCGCCCGTCTTATCCCTCTTCCCGCACCCACGTCCCGCTCCGCCCTCCCCGCTTCTCCATCAGCCGCAACTCGGAAATCACCATCCCGCGATCGACGCCCTTGCACATGTCGTAAATGGTCAAAAGCGCCGTGCTCGCCGCCACCAAAGCCTCCATTTCCACGCCCGTGCGGTCGTCAATTTTGGCCTCGGCCTCGACTTCGACCCGATCCTCGCCGATGTGCAAATCCACGCGGACCGCCGTGAGGTTGAGCGGATGGCACAAGGGGATTAGCTCGCCCGTGCGCTTGGCGGCCATGATCCCGGCCAGTCGCGCCGCTTCTAAGACGTTGCCCTTGGCGACTTTATTCTCAGCGATCATCCGCGCCGTCGCGCGGTCCATGCGGATCTCGCCGCGCACCCGCGCCAGCCGTGCGGTCGGCTCCTTGCCGCCTATATCGACCATCTTGAGACGGCCCTGCTCGTCGAGGTGCGTCAGCGCGTCGGCCACTACATGTTCTCGATAATTGCCGTGCCGAACTCCGAACACTTGACCTCGGTTGGCTCGTCCATCAGCCGCGCAAAGTCGTAGGTAACTACTCGGCTCGCAATCGCCTGCTCCAGCCCCTTGACGATCAGATCGGCCGCCTCGGTCCAGCCCAAGTGGCGGAGCATCATGTCGCCCGACAGGATCACCGAACCGGGATTGACCTTGTCTTGACCGGCGTATTTGGGAGCGGTGCCGTGGGTGGCCTCAAAGATGGCGTGGCCCGTGGTGTAGTTGATGTTGCCGCCTGGCGCGATGCCAATGCCGCCGACGCAAGCGGCCAGCGCGTCGCTGATGTAATCGCCGTTGAGGTTCATCGTGGCGATGACCGAGTACTCGGCCGGGCGCGTGAGGATCTGCTGCAGAAAGGCGTCGGCGATCGCGTCCTTGACGGTGATCTCGGTGCCGTCAACGACGATGCTAGTCCAAGGACCGCCGTCAATTTCTTCGCCGCCATAAGCCTTTTGCGCCACCTCGTAGCCCCAGTCGCGAAAAGCCCCTTCGGTGAACTTCATGATGTTGCCTTTGTGGACCAAGGTCACGCTCTCGCGACCCTGGGCGGCAGCGTAGTCAATGGCGGCGCGGACCAGCCGCTCGGTGCCCTCTTGTGAGATCGGCTTGACGCCCAAGCCAGCCGTATCTGGAAAGCGAATTTTGCCGTAGCGATCGGCAAAGTGCTCTGCGAGCAGATCCTTAAAGCGCACGTTGTCGTCCGTGCCTTGCTCAAATTCGATCCCGGCGTAGATGTCCTCGGTATTCTCGCGGAAGATGACCATATCCACCAGCTCGGGTTGCCGCACCGGCGAGGGCACGCCGCTGAAATAGCGCACCGGGCGCAGACACACGTAGAGGTCGAGAATCTGGCGCAAAGCCACGTTGAGACTGCGGATCCCGCCGCCGACTGGCGTCGTCAGCGGTCCCTTGATGCCAACTAGGTAGGCGTTGAAGGCCTCCACTGTGGCGTCGGGCAGCCAGCTAGTGGTCTGCTCAAAGGCCTTCTCACCGGCCAAAACCTCCATCCAGGCGATCTTTCGCTGACCGCCATAAGCCTTCTCGACGGCTGCGTCGAAGACGCGCACGGCCGCCGCCCAGATGTCCGGCCCGGTGCCGTCGCCTTCGATAAAGGGGATGATGGGCTGGTCTGGAACGCTGAGTTCGCCATCCACTAAAGTTATTTTTTCGCCGTTTGCGGGGACCTTGGGCTGCCAATCGGCCATAGGATAAAACTCCTCGTCTTTTGTTTTATGGAATAATCGGCCCGGTTCGACTGCGGTGGTCGGGGGCCTATCTGTCGCAGCCTTTGAATCTAAGACTTTCGCTCGAGACGGCCAATGCAAGCCGCCAAGACACTGCGTTCGATCTCGACCAGCTCGCAGGCGAATACATCGGCATAGGCGCGCAGCAGTTCGGACTCGACTTCGCTTCGATCCAACGCGCGGCCCAAAAGCGCGGTCATCGTAGTTATCTCCTCGCTCCCCAAGCCGCAGGGCTTGATCGCCGCAAAGTGGCGCAGGTCGGTAGCCACATTCAGGGCCAAACCGTGGGTCGTGATCCAGTGCCGCACGTTCACGCCGATAGATGCCACCTTGGACGAGCCGACCCAAGCGCCCGTCAAGCCGCCCCGAGCCTCTCCCGCCAAGCCATAGGCTGCCAACGTGCGAATCAGTACGGCCTCCAAATCGCGCAAGTACTGATGTACATCCCGACCGCGCTGGCGCAGATCGACGATCGGATAGGCCACGATCTGGCCCGGCCCGTGAAACGTCACGCTGCCCCCGCGGTCAATCTCGACCACATCTAGCCCTTGGGTTAGGAGATGTTCGGGCAGCGTCGCCCGGCCGCCGGTATAGGTTGGCGGGTGTTCGACCAGCATCAGCGTATCCGGAATTTGCTCGGCTCGCCGCAATTGGCGCAGCGACTCTTGCCAAGCCCAAGCTCGAGTAAAATCGATCCGCCCGACTCGGCAAACGCGCGTTTCATTCATTGTCTGTAATACCTAGTAAAGCCCCTTGCCCCTATCGCCTTTCACAATGTACATTTTTCGCAAAGGAACCTCTCATGCCCTACGCGCTCCTTGGGCCCCATCACGGAATGCCTGAAAAAGACGCATCCCTCAAATGATTCTGGATCAAGACCGAGAAGCTATCACCCGCCTCGCCGAGCACTATTCAATCACGCGCCTACTCCTCTTTGGCTCTAGCATTGACCCCACCCGCGAAGGCCGCGACATTGACTTGGCCGTAGAAGGCCTGCCCCCACAGGACTTTTTTCGCTTCTACGGCGATCTACTCTTCAGTGTCTCTAAGCCCGTTGACCTCATTGATCTTTCGCAAAACTCAAAGCTGACCCGCCAAATCCGCAAAGAAGGACTTCCTCTGTATGAGGCTGCTCAGAAAACACGTTGAAGCTGAGTTTGAACAGATCGAACGGGTCTTGACGGAATTTCCCCAAAATCGGTTGTACACCGATTTGTCCACTCTCGAACTGGCAGGTGTATCTACCCTCCTGCACAATTTCTATAACGGTATTGAAAACATCCTGAAACATGTCGTGCAGGATCGAGGATTGACTGTTCCAGACGGTCCTTCTTGGCACCGCGACCTAGTGAATCTCGCGGTTTCTGCCGGCTCAATCGCGTCTTCTACTGCCGACGCATTGAAACCATACTTAGCGTTTCGACACTTCTTTGTCCATGCTTACGCCATGGATTTACAAGCTGAACGTCTGGGGCCTTTGAGTGAAAATGTACAGGAGGTATTCGATATATTCAAAAGGGATATAGAGAAGCTGATCATGGAGAACGACGCCTATCCCGAATTGACCGATCTCAACCTCCGATTGCAGGAGTTGGAGAACCAAGGGTACACCGTGTTCCCCGAGTATCTCGACCGCGACACTACCGCCGCCATTCGCGCTCATATCGACAGCCTCGTCGGCCCCGTTGTGTCCGGCGATCACAACACCGCTAGGCACGGTCTGCGGCATCCCATTCGAGGGGAGATAATGCCCCTCTTAGTGAACAATCCGGCGACGCTCGAACTTGCTGCCACATTGATTGGGTCGCGCGATCTTCGCATGCGCGAACAGGTTTTCATCCGCAGCGATCCCTCGCCACCGCCGTACCAAGCTCCGCAATGGCACATCGACGCGGCCTTTTGCCGCGCAGAGTTTGAAGCTAGGCCGCGGCAGGTCTATTACCAGATGCTGCATTGCTGTAGTACGGTTTCTGCCGGAGGGGCTGCGTTTATGATCGTACCCGGCTCGCACAAATTGTCCCTCGCAGCCATCGATAAGGCAGAACGAGCAGAGGGCCGGGGACCCATCCAGAATCACACCGCCTCAGTCCCCGACGCCAATGACGACGGCATTGAAATTTGCGCCAACGATGGCGATCTCATCGTCTTCAACCCCCTGTGTTACCACGCCAGCTCTCCCAACCGGACGGATCGGCCCCGCTACGTGTATTTCACCTCGTTCTATCACCCCTCAGCGGCTCGCCTAATAGAACTAGTGCGCCGAACCCAGTACCGCGACAACTTTCCCGACTCTCTACGCCAAGGCTTGCCGCCCGAGCTTCAGAGTTTGCTCGATTAGTATTCAGTACACCGTCTGAACCATCCCTGCTGTACCTTTGGGTATCGACAACAAGGAGTTAGAAGCTGTGAGCGCATGGAGACGGCAAGTTGTGAAACTGTTGACCAGAAGTCTCCTCGGGCTGGTGTTGCTGAGCGGGCGGAGCGGGGCGACAGAACCCGAGCCACGGCTTGAGGGCTGGGTGCGGCTGGCCTCCGGGCAGCCAGCAGCCGGAGTGCAGGTGCGGCTTTTCGACCTGACTGATCCGCGCCGCTCAGTCGGCACCACTGCAGATGAGGAAGGGTACTTTGCGCTAGCCGCTCCCCGCTTAGCCAATGCCCGCCCTCAAGGCTTTGAGCTACTACAGAACTATCCCAATCCGTTCAATCCTTCCACGATTATTCTCTACCAACTTTCGGTACCGACTCATGTGCGGCTGGAGGTCTTCAATGTGCTTGGGCAACATGTCGCTACCTTGGTAGATCGGGAACAGCCGGCCGGCCAGCATACGACGACTTGGCACGGTACAAATGCCGCCGGTCGCGCTGTGGCAGCGGGACTGTATCTCTACCGCATTCGTGGGACCGGGCCGAGCGAGACCCGGCGGATGGTGCTCGTCGATGGGCCAGTTAGTGCTCCGGGAGCGGCATTCGCCGCCGAGCCTCCGCCGAGCTTGGCATCCCCCGAGCCGACTTACGGGCTGACCGTCTCGGGACGCGATGTGGTCACCCATGTGGAGCCAGGCTTCCAAGCCGGCGTCGGACCGGTGGAGATCATCGTCGAAGCATGGGACACTAGCCCGACTGCGATGAAGGTGACCACAAGTGACAGGATCTGGGGCGATGTCGATGCCAATGGCCAAGTTGACATCTACGACGCGCTACTAGTGGGGATGTACAGCCTCGATCCCACGATTGTCATCCCCAACGATGGCGACATCTCCCTAGGCGATGTGAACCGCGATGGCCGCATTGACATCACCGACGCTTATCTCATCGCCACCTATAGCGTCAATCCGACCGACCCCTCGTTGCCAGCGAGGATCGGCACCCTAGCGATCGAAGGTAAGATGTACTGGGTGGACGCGAGTCGGTATGGGGCTAAAATTCAGTGCGCCAATCTCGACGGATCACAAATCGAAACCCTCGTCACCACTGGATTGAAGGAGCCGACGGACCTCGCCTTGGACCTAGGCGAAAGCAAGATGTACTGGGTGGATCAGGGTACGGGTACAATTCAACGGGCCAATCTCGACGGATCGCAAATCGAAACCCTCCTCGCCGGGCTATCCAATATACGGAGCTTGGTCCTAGACGTCGCCGGAGACAAGATGTATTGGATAGACGCGGGCACGGACAAAATTCAGCGGGCAAACCTCGACGGATCGCAAATCGAAGCCCTCGTCATCTCTGGATTGCGCACTCCACGAGCTCTGGCTATAGACGTCGCCGGAAATAAGATGTATTGGACAGACGAGGTCATAGGAGGGCCTAAAATTCAGCGGGCAAACCTCAACGGGACCCGGATCGAAGCCCTCGTCATCTCTGGATTGGGACGTCCACGCCACCTTGCCTTGGACCTAAACAGGGGCAAGATGTACTGGATGGATTCATCTACGATTCAGCGCGCCAATCTCGACGGATCACAAATCGAAACCCTCATCACCACCGGGTGGAACGCTGCAAGCGGCCTAGTGCTGGATGTCGTTGGGGGTAAGATATATTGGACCGATGTAGTAAAGGACAAAATTCAGCGCGCCAACCTCGACGGATCACAAATCGAAAACCTCGTCACCACCGGACTGCGAGTTCCATGGGATCTAGCTCTGGAGCTGGCCTACATGTCCTCCGAAGTCAGTGTGAATCGTCCGCCGGTATTGGACGGCATCCGCAAGCAGAGTATTTCAGAGGAAGAACTCCTTCACATCGACTTGGTCGCCCGCGATCCTGAAGGGGGTGAGGTCTCCTATGAAGCTCGGTCCAATGCCCCCGGCGTGGCGACGGTGAGCGTATCCGGCCACCAGTTGACGATTAGCCCGGTAGCATTGGGTGTCGCCACGGTAACAGTGACGGCAAGTGATGCCAGCAGCGCGACCACCAAACAGACCTTTAAGGTGAACGTGACGGTACCCGTACCCGAAAGCCAAGGTAAGATGTACTGGACGGATGCGGGAACGGACAAGATTCAGCGAGCCAACCTCGACGGATCACAAATCGAAAACCTCGTCACCACCGGATTGGATTACCCAAGCGGCTTGGCTTTGGATGTGGCTGGGGGTAAGATGTACTGGATGGACGCGGGAACGGACAAGATTCAGCGAGCCAACCTCGACGGATCACAAATCGAAAACCTCGTCACCACCGGATTGAGCTCTCCACGGAGCTTGGCCTTGTACCTCGCTGGAGGCAAGATGTACTGGACAGACGAGTCTTGGAGCTCGAGCAAGATTCAGCGGGCTAATCTCGACGGATCACAAATCGAAAACCTCGTCACCACCGGATTGGATTACCCAAGCGGCTTGGCTTTGGATGTGGCTGGGGGTAAGATGTACTGGACAGACATCGGCCGCTCTCGCATAGTGCGGACCAACCTCGACGGATCACAAATCGAAAACCTCGTCCCTCAACCGTTGAACGTTCCACGAGCCCTAGCCCTCGACCTAGCAAGAGGCAAGATGTACTGGATGGACCCAGGCACGATAAGGATTCAGCGAGCCAACCTCGACGGGACCCAGGTCGAAGACCTAGTCGTCATCGGCTTGGATTATCCAGATGGCCTAGCTCTCGATTTGACTGGGGGCAAGATGTACTGGACAGACTGGGGCACAAACAAGATTCAGCGAGCCAACCTCGACGGAACCCGGATCGAAGACCTCATCACCGGCTTGAGCGAACCGGTGGGCTTGGCCTTAGATATCGCCGTCCCAGACGCCCCAGATCTGGTAGCCGAGTCGCCTTCGGTGAACCCGCCCAATCCAGCCCCAAGTCAATCCTTCACTTTGTCGGTCGCAATCCACAACCGCGGTAATGCTCCGGCACCACCGACGACGGTGCGCTACTATCTCTCTACCGACTCGACGATCACCACCGACGACACCGAGGTGGACACGAGCACGGTGAGCGAATTAGCTGCCCCAAGCACTAAATTCAAGTTGATCCGATTGAAAGCCCCGTCGAGTCCAGGGACCTACTACTACGGTGCCTGTGTACAGCCCGTCAGCGGCGAGAGCGATATCCAGAACAATTGCTCTTCAGCTAGCGAGGTAGTCGTAGTTGCTCGATGACATAGCGCCACTTCTGTCCACATTCGCTTCGGCTACTGGACTCTGGTGACTGACAAGACGGATTACTTCTACTCCCAACAGGCCATCACACCACACCGATCCTCGCCTGCGCCTTCGGCAAACACGCCTTTCATTCATGCGCAGCCCCGACAAAGAGCTATTCTTGCACAAAAACGACGTAATATCTATATTTAGTTGCTCAGCTTTGTTTTTTAGCACTCTCTTTTTATGAGTGCCAACCTCTGATAAAAATGCACTCTTTCATCCACCCACCACCAACATCAAGGAGACATGTGTTATGGCTGCCAAACAGCTAGAATTTGATAGAGCGGCGCGCGACGCGCTGCAGCGAGGCGTCGATCAGTTGGCCGATGCCGTCAAGGTAACGCTGGGGCCAAAAGGCCGCAATGTAGTGTTAGACAAGAAGTTCGGGTCGCCGACCGTCACCAAAGACGGCGTCACCGTCGCCAAGGAAATCGAACTCAAAGACGCCTATGAAAACATGGGCGCGCAGATGGTCAAGGAAGTCGCTTCCAAAACCAGCGATGTCGCTGGCGACGGCACCACCACCGCCACGGTCTTTGCTCAGACCATCTTCCGCGAGGGCCTCAAAAACGTAACCGCCGGTGCCAACCCTATGGACCTCAAGCGCGGCATCGACAAAGCCGTTGCCGTCGTCGTGGACGAGATTCGCAAGTCCAGCAAGGAAGTCAAGTCGCGCGAGGAAATCGCCCAAGTCGGCACCATCTCGGCCAACAACGACTTGGCCATCGGCGAGTTGATCGCCGACGCGATGGAAAAGGTCGGTAAGGACGGCGTCATCACCGTCGAAGAGGCCAAGGGCACCGACACCAACTTGGATGTGGTCGAGGGCATGCAGTTCGACCGCGGCTACCTATCGCCCTACTTCGTCACCGATCAGGAGTCAATGACTGCCGAGCTCGAAGACAGCTACATCCTGATCCACGACAAGAAAATCTCCTCCATGCGCGATCTGGTCCCGGTCCTCGAAAAGACCGCCCAACTCAGCAAACCCCTGCTGATTATCGCCGAGGATATCGAAGGCGAAGCCCTAGCGACGCTGGTTGTCAACAAAATTCGCGGCACCATCCGGGTCGCCGCGGTCAAGGCTCCGGGCTTCGGCGACCGCCGCACGGCCATGCTCGAAGACATCGCCGTCCTCACCGGCGGCCGGGTCATCTCTGAAGAAGCCGGGCTCAAGCTCGAAGGCGTCACCCTCGACGACTTGGGCCAAGCCAAGCGCGTCGTCCTCGACAAGGACAACACCACGATCGTCGAAGGCGCGGGTCAGGCTGCGGACATCCAAGGCCGCGTCGCCCAAATCCGCCGCCAGATCGAAGAAACGACCTCAGACTACGACCGCGAGAAGTTGCAGGAGCGGCTGGCCAAGCTCGCCGGCGGCGTCGCCGTGGTCAATGTCGGCGCACCGACCGAGACCGAAATGAAGGAAAAGAAGGCCCGCGTCGAAGACGCGCTGCACGCCACCCGCGCCGCCGTTGAAGAAGGCGTCGTCGCCGGTGGGGGCGTCGTCTTCCTGCGGGCGCAAGCGGCACTCGACCAGACCGAAGCCGCAGGCGACGAGGCCGTGGGCGTCAACATCATTCACCGCGCCCTCGAAGAGCCGCTGCGGATGATCTCCTCTAACGCGGGTACCGAAGGGGCCATTGTCGTCCGCAAGGTCGCCGATGAGAGTGGAGCCTTTGGCTTTAACGCCCGCACCGAGGAATACGAGGATCTCGTCGAAGCCGGTGTCGTGGACCCGGCCAAGGTCTCGCGTACCGCGCTCGAAAACGGCGCTAGCATCGCGTCGCTTTTGCTAACCACCGAAGCCCTGATCGCCGAGCTGCCCGAAAAAGCCGCTCCGGCCCCAGCCGGCCCTCCCGGCGGCGACATGTACGGCGGCGGGATGGGCATGTAACATCCCTCTGTAGCAAATAGAAAAGGCTCGCTGCTTCTTTGGCAGCGAGCCTTTTTTACATCCACAATCTATAGCGCGAGGGATCGCGGAACTGCCCATCTTCTTGGACGGCATAGTGCAACCCCGGCCTCCGAGATCCGCGTCCCTCATCTAACAGCGCAATAGACTGCCCCTTGAGCACGTAATCCCCCACATCGACGAGCAGGTGCGCGTTGTATCCGTATTGGGTCAGCAGACCGTTGCCGTGGTCGAGCGTCATCACGTAGCCGAGGTGTTCGTCGTAGCTCGCTTGCATCACTTGACCCGCGGCACTAGCCCTTACCAAGCTGCCTGCGGCCGCGGCAATAACAACCGAGAGGTGCTCTTCGCTAAAGTCCCTGACCACGGGGCCTCGCAACGGCCACAAAGTGGGAACGGTATGTACGTGGCCCCAACGCAGCCGCTGCATGGAGGAGATATAAGGGGAATCATCGCTGGGCTGGGCCGCCGCCTCACCTAATGCCTCGGGTGTGCCCAAGACCGCACGCAACTGATCATTGCCGTGCGTGACCCGAACCAGCATTTCTTCGAGTTGCTCTATCTTGCCTACTTGCTCCAAGAGCAGGGCCTTGTCCTGTTCAAGCTGTGCTGCCTTCTGCGTTAGCTCGTGTTTGTTGAGGTAGGCACTAATCCCCAAGGGCAAAATTGTGAGCACGGCAACGCAGCACAACCCCAGCAACCACACGAGTGTAGTGGAGGTCTTAAACTCAAAGGTCTTGCGACCCTTTTCTGGAACGATGATAAAGGTAATGTTGCTGCGCTTAAACATCTCGTACCGGTCTGGTTTCGCTTATAGGATGCATCAGCCCTTAATCCAATATATCTTATCTCCGACGCTTGAGCCGTGCTTTTCTCGAAAAAACGATCGCCCGTGTTGCCATTCCGCCTCTTGCCTTTAGCCCTGTGCATGCTCGTGCCATGCAGCTCTATTCGCGCCGAGCGCCTAGTTATGACTGCGGCGGATATCGGGGAAAACTGGGTCTATCCCCCCGGCAGCCTGCGCCTAGACGAAGCCGGCTCGTTGCGGCCGGTGCAGGTCGGCAAAGACATTGACCCGCTCTCTGAGGCTACTGTTCGCGGAGCCGGCGCGGCACAATCTACGGCTACCCGCGCCTTTGACGGCAATCTCGCCACGAGTTGGAGTCCACCGCCGGGCACGGCCCCAGAGGACTGGTGGCTCGAGATCGACTTGGGGCAGGTGTTCCCCGTCCAACAGATTCGCCTGCGTTTTACCGATAGCGCGCCGCCCTTGCCCTTTTTCAACCTCTCGCTCTCCAAGGGCGAGCGCTTTATCAACAGCGCCAACGTCGTCGTCGAAGGCACCCTACTCTACAGCCACAGCGAGCGCTTTGCCTTCAACGAAGGGCGCGACGTGACGCTCGACCTCGACGACGAACTCGTCCAAGTTCTCCGCATCGAGGCCACTCGCGAAATGACCGGTGCGCCGGCGCTCGCCGAAATTCAAATCAAGGCCTTTGGCGACAATATCGCCTTTGACCTGATTGCCAAAGGCGGCATCGTCGATGTCGAGGCGGCCATCGTCGCCGTAGCCGGCATCCCCTCCGTCATGTTCGACGGCGATCTCTCGACCATGTGGCGCGTCAACCCCCTCGCCAAAGGCTCCAGCGGCGGCAGCGAGACCTTCGGCGACTACCGCATCGATCTAGGGGCTACCTACTGGATTGATTCGATTTGGCTCTTGGGCGAGCCGCTGGGCATTCCGCCGCGGCTGCGGCAGTCCTACGCCAACTTCCTCTCCTACAAGCTACAGTACTCCGACGGATCGCTGGCACCCGACGGATCGCTGGCCTGGCAGGCGTTGGCCTCCATTCCTCCCGACCCCCGCAACTTCTTCGATGTGCGCAATTTTCGCCACGATGTTCCCCTAATCGCCGCCCGCTACCTGCGTTTGATCTACCCCACTAGCCAAGGCGGCAACATCATCGGAGGCGGCCTGTCGGGCAGCGCTTTTGACAGTACCGGCCGCTTAGACGGACTAGGGCTAGTCAGCGAGTTCCAAGTGTACGGCGAAGGGTACCCAACCCGCGTCACTCTGCGCTCGCCTGTTATCGACCTTGGCTCCAATTGGAATATCACGGCGGTTGAGTGGGAAATTGACGCGCCGCTCGGAGCTCAATTCACCCTGCGCAGCCGCACTGGCGACCACGTCGTCGAGGAAATGCGCTATTTCGACAAAAACGGCAAAGAGGTTACCAAACGGCGCTACGAAAAGCTGATCGCCTCGTTTCGCGGCCCCATCGAAACCACCCTCCAACCCGGCGATGGCTGGAGCGTGTGGAGTGAGGAATACCTCCGCACGGGCACCCGCTTCCGCTCGCCTTCGCCCCGGCGCTACGTCCAGCTCGAAGCCGAACTGCGCGCCGATGACCCGCAGACCGGCATTGCCCTCGACGCGCTGACCTTGATTTACTCCCGTCCCTTGGCGCGCACCGCCGTCGGCGAAGTCCATCCCGCACTCGTTGCGCCGGGCGAGCAAACCGACTTCACGTACTTCCTCCGCCCAGAATTTGCCCGCGACAGCCAAGGCTTTGAGGCCATTGCCCTCGAAGCCTCGGTGCCCCTCGCGTTCCGCGCCCTGCAAATCGACGGCGCGTCAGTCAACGCCGAAGCGGAAAAGACGAATACAGGCCTCCGCTTGCACTTGCCCGAGCGCATTGCGGCCGCCGAGCACATCGAGCTAGATTTCGCCGCCACCGTCTTCCAAAACAATACCCGCTTCCGCGCCTTTCTAGAGCGCAAAAGCGGGCTTGACACCCTGCGTCAGCAGGTCGATCCAGGCGATGCAATTTCCGATTTGGAGGGAGCGGGCGATGCGGTCTCACTGCCCGTGGACGGCAGCTTACTGACTCGCCTAGACCTAGGCGCGGGGATTTTTACCCCCAATGGCGACGGCGTCAACGACGCGCTCACCATCTCTTTCGACGTGCTCAAGGTCATCGACGCCCGCCCCATTGAAGCCCGCGTCTATGACCTGCGCGGCCAGCTAGTCCGCACGCTGCGAGACGCCGCAGGCGTGGCAGGCCACTACCAGCTAACTTGGGACGGCCGCCGCGATTCCGGCGCGCTAGCCCCACCCGGCCTCTACCTCTTCCGCGTGCAGATCGCTGGCGACTCTGCCACCCGCACCTTGGTCCGCAGCATCGGCCTGAGCTACTAAATCCTGCAGGAGCATGGCACACGCCGCGTATTTGGCAAACCAACACCTTTTAGACAAGCTCACGAAGTGGCCGAGCTGGTGGTGCGCCAAGTACCGCACGGCGACACCAAAAGCGGCCGCACACCAAATACAGACCGCTCGGGGCCACCGTGCGAACCGTGTGCAATCTGCTTAAAAGGGAGGTCTCGCGGTGGTTTGGAATGCCGGGGAAATCTGGTAAAGATCCTTTACTCCGTACTACCCAGATAGCAAGGAAAGTATAAGAACGGCTACCAGGTTTCCCTAACTGCGCCACGGCGGTCGATCCGGAGCCGCCGTATCCTGACCCACGACGGACAAAGCCGAAAAAACGGCTCTGAGGACGCTCAATTGAGCGAAATCGACCGGATGGGCTACTAAATCCGCGACATTCTCAAGGCCCATTGGCAGGGTATAGGCCCTTCCGCTGCGTAAAGGGCCATAGTAGCCAATCATCCCCCCGACCTGACAACCAGATAGTCCCGATAACTATTATTATCGGGAGTCAGTATATGGCCTAAAACCGACTCCAAGGTTGAAAGTAAGATAAATTTCGCCCTCATCATTTGCCGTCCACTCTTTTAACTTGCTGCCGCACTCTCTTAGCTCGTATTCTCGGTGCGGCTCCAATCTAGGGATTGTAGGGGGAGCCGCATCCTCAGCAAGAGTAATTTCCTGAAAATCCGTCACCCCTTTTAGGCGATATTCTATTGTCCGAGTCTTCGACATTTCGCTTGCTCCTTTTGGTGGAGAATCTAGCCAAGGGGGCGACCTGTTACAAGGATAAACCTAAAAAAATAAGCGAAGCCAATACCAAGTCTCCGGTATTGGCTTCGCCTCGGTCGTCCAGCAGTGCGCCGGCGTGGGCTACTCGTCGCCCTCGGCCTTATTCGTGGAAGTCTCCAGTTGCTGGACAAGCTCGGCTACAAACTCGGCTAACGCCCGCACAGCGGAGGCAGTTTTTTCAAGACTATCTAACTCGTCGCTCTCGGCCTTTGGGGCCTCTTGCCTTCGGCCAAGCTCGGCTACAATCTTGGCTAACGCCTGCACAACGGAGGCGGTTTTTTCAAGACTATCGCTTGTATCCCAGGAGCTATATTTCATCGCTCTGGCAGCCAACTCGCCGTAGCTCATTTCTCCAATTTCTCTGTTCATTGGGCCATCCTTCGGAGTGTTCGGGTTAGACCTAACTAACTAACTTAACTGACGTTACGCACCTTCTCATTTATAGTGGTGTCTTCAAGGCATGGACAAACATCTGTTAGAATTGTATAGCGATTATCTGCTCAGCTCGTTTGGCGCGACCACGGCGACGGGCTTATCGGCTTTGGTGGACGGGGCTGTCAGCCACGATCAGGTCGCGCGGTTTCTGTCTGGTGCTGACTATGATGGCCAAACGCTGTGGCAGCAGGTCAAGCCACTGGTACACAAAATCCAACAGACCAATGGGATGCTCATCGTCGATGACACGATCCAAGAAAAGCCGCATACGGACGAGAATGATCTGATCTGTTGGCATTATGCTCACAGCCAAAACCGTTCGGTCAAGGGGCCCAACCTGCTCAACTGCGTGTATCATGCCGACGGGGTGAGTCTGCCGGTGACGTATGAGCTGATCCGCAAACCGATTCTCTTTAGTGAGGTGCAGACCCGGCAGGTCAAGCGCAAAAGCCTGCACACGAAAAATGAATTGATGCGCCAGATGTTGCGCATGTGTCAACACAATCAGATAACGTATCGCTATGTACTGGCCGATAGCTGGTTTTCGGCCAAAGACAACTTAACCTTCATCCGAAAGACTCTGCAAAAACACTTCGTCGTCGCACTTAAATCCAATAGGACGGTTGCCTTGAGCTATGAACAAAAACGCCAAGGAGCCTTCACCCGCATAGATGGCTGCGACCTGCCCGAACACCAGCCGGTGCAAGGCTGGATCAAAGGATTGGATTTTCCCGTCCTTTTACTCCGCCAAGTCTTTACAAACCAAGACGGTAGCACCGGCACGTTGTATCTGACGTGTAGCGATCTAACCTGTGAGGGCCCCTCCATCGAAGCAATCTACCAGAAACGGCGGAACGTGGAGATTTTTCATAGAACGCTCAAGTCCCATGCCGCCTTAGCGAAGTCGCCGACCAAGCGGGTTCGCACCCAAAGCAACCACTGTGCGCTCCGAGCACGACTCTATCTCAAGGCCCTGCGATGTGCCTTCGATGAACTGCAAACGCTCAAAACTGCGTAACGTCAGTAACTTAAGAGTTGTCGTTGGTTCAAACTCACCACCAAGATGACGGCTTCTTACCCGCTCGTTTCCTTTTTGCTACTAGGCGATCCTGCTGGCGGGAAACCCGCTTAATGGCTTCCACTATTGGCTTGTCTATGAGTTGTAGCGGGTGCCTCGGCTCTCCGTACGAGTCCTGGTCTTGATCGCAGTAGAAATCCCAAAGCTCTTTACGTAGCCTGTGCAATTTACTGAAGACATCCTCTAGCTTCTTGTATTCGCGGTCTCCACGCATGAATTTTTTTTCTTCTTTGAGGTTTGCCATTATCTCTTCAAAGCTTTCCACGGTGGCGGCTCCTTTCGCAAGCGTTGTCAAGGTGGACGGGATCAATCTCTGAAAACAGATCAATCAGCACCAGAGGCGACCGCCTCGGCCGCTGTTGTCTTTTGGGCTGTGGGCTGGTGATTGCAGTAGCTCGTCGGGTGGATCGGGCGGGGCCTTACCTACCTAAGTCTGAAGCGGATCGCCTTCGTTGTTGCCTACCTGCCTACTACTCTCTGCGTGGGATAAAGTCGATTGGGGGAGCGGATTGACGTGCTACGAGCAATCAGGGAGGCGAGACGGGGGGGTGATGGTTGTCGAGCCGGGTTAGAGCTTGACGCAGTCCAGCCAAGCGGACGATCGGAGACGCGTCTTTTTGCGCCCTCGACGCCGCTGTTTTGGAATATCCAGATTAAGCCGCACCTTTTCGTCCGCGCTCAATAACGTCCAGTGCCGCCTGCTCTCAGATGGGCGCGTGGAACGCTTAGATTTCAGCATTGGTAAGAACCTCCTTGAGTTCGTCTTTGATCGCCTCGATTTCGTTGGGGAAATCCGATAGGACGGTTCGCCCCTCGCTGGCAGTAGTAGGATAAACGACGCGCTGGGTCGTCCCTGATTTGAAAACGGGCAGGCCATATTCTTCCAAGGCCGCGGCGACCTCTCCGCCCAACTTGGTATTCTTAATCGCCCGAGACACGACAAAGAAGGCCAAGGGCCTGTCCCCGGTAACGGCCCGCCGCGCTTCAATCATTTCGACCAGACCGGCGCAGGCCCACACGTCAAAAGGCGACGGCTGGACGGGGATCAAAAGATCGTCCACTTTCACGTCCACAGCCGAGAGCTTGGCAATTTGGGGAGCGCCGTCGATCAAGACCCAATCGTATTCCCCCACCACCTTCAAATCCCGCGCCAAGGTTTCCCGATCCAAGCCCACCACGTCCAAAACTTCGCCCCCGTTGGCTTCGTGCCAATCCCGCGCCGATCCTTGGGGATCCGCATCCACTAGCAGCACCGTTTCCCCGTTCCTTTGGAGCGCATCGGCCAGATTTACCGCCAAGCCGAGGCTGAGGCTCTAAATCCCTAGCTCGCGCATCAGCGCCCCGTGCGAGCCTCCATGTAGTTCGGGCCGCATATAGACCTTGCGCACGTAGTCGAGCCCGCCGGACAAATGCTCGAACTGCTCCTCTAGGGCACCAAAGAGCCGAGCCTGCGACACAAAGCCGAGCTGCGCCAGTTCGGCTGCGGCCCCATAAGCCCTCCTGCCCTGCTCCAAGTAGTAGCCGCCAAGCCCCTGCCGCTCGACCCACGTGCGGAAGAGTCCGGTGGTAAAAAGCGCGTAGTCGCCTACGTGCCGGCGGATATCCATCTCGCGGTCGAAGGACCAACGCCGCTCCGGCTGACGCTGCCGCCCGAGTTCCACCAGCATCTCGGCGATGGTTTCAAGCGGCTGGCCGCGCAGATCGCGGATGCGGTAGAGCTGATCGGTGCGCGCAAAGCTCACCAGCAGATCGACGACGTAATCGACCACTTCGCGGTCGGCAATGCCCAACGAGGTAAACCCTGGGAAAACCAACCGCTGGAAGAAGGACCGCAGTCCGGACGGCGAGATCGGTTTTGTGATGCGACGCGACATATCCAATTAAAAAACACCCTCAGAAGGTCGTGTTGGTCATAAGGTAAGCAAAGGTCATATCCCCATTCCACTCCTCGATCGAATTCTTGTAACGAGTAACGCGAGTCATGCTGTCGTCGGCTATCACTCTCGACAGTCCGGCAACGATGGTAAAGCCGGAGCGGTATTTGTACGTAAGCGTCAAATCGACTTCCTCGCCCAAATGACTCGACTCCAAGTCGCCCTTTTGCGCTGTGCGGAAAGAGTGCCCGTGGACTCCGAGAGATACTTGGTCACTCAGCGGCAACGCCGCCTTGAGGGCCAAGTCCTGCAGCCCTAGCCCGCCCGTGTGGACCGGAATATTGAGAAACAAATCGGCGTACCCATAGTACTTGTGATTGGTCGCAAAGAGCGTGTCAAAGACCTTGGTCTTGTCATCGGCCAGATCGTCGTCGCCGGATAGGTAGTCGTACCACAAGGTGAGGTCTAGCCCGCCTAAAGACCCGCCAATGCGCCCACCGAACATGAAGGCCGATACGTCTTGGGTGCTGCGCTGACCGGTCTGGAACGAACCTTCGAAACGATACGAGTACGCCGTCTTTTTCCCCACCAAGCGCGCCCCCATAGTGACCTGATCTGTGTCTTTGGCTCCGTCCTTGTTGTAGAGCGCGTAGAGGTCCAAGCTGCCGGACGGCAGTTGGTCCAAGGTCGCGTACGCGCCCGTCAGATAGGCGTCGTCTGCAAACTGCCCCGAGGTCGAGTCCGACTCAGTTACCTGAATCGCCGTCAGGTTCACCTGCCCCCAAGCGGGTGCCAGCAGCAGTTGCAAACCGTCGAAAACCCGGCCTTGCTGGGTCCACTCGACCGCGCCGATCAGCCGCTGACCGCCAAGGGCTACCATCTGACGGCCAATTTTGAGGGAGTGGTCGCCGTCGCCCAGTTTCTTCAGGTGGACATAGCCCTGATGCAGGTCAAACTTATCGGCGCTGTAATCCGTCAGGGTATTCTTTTCCTCGCCCCACAAGCGCACGTCCTGGAGCTGGATCATCAGCTCAACATCGCTCTCAAGCGAGGCCACCATCTGGGTCCGCACCCGCATGGAGGTGAAGGAGTCGTAGTTATTTGCGAATGGATCGCGGAACTCGTAGCGCGGCCGAATCTGGCCACCCCAGACGATCTCCTTTTTAGCGTAACTAGCGCTGGATGCAACTACGCTCAAAAGAAATGCGGAATAGATTGCAAGACGCACGGCGTTCCTCCAACGTAAAAATGGCATGAATGTAGATTAAGTTAAACCGCGAATCTCGGTCAAGCTACCTGCTTTTTAGTCTTAGGTAATGCAGCGCACTCCATCGCCTAGCGCAGCAGCCGCTCGCTAAACAGCGTCCGCGCCAGAGCGCGCACATCCCGCTCACCAGCCAAATGGGTCTGCCCCACCGACACCAACACCACCTCGACCTCCCCAAGCCCCACCCGATAGACGATGCGGAACCAGCCGCCCGGCGGACGCAGACAGCGATAGTCCTTTAGCTCGCCGACTAAGGGGCAACCCTGTTCCTCGGGATCAATTGCCAGCCCGGTGATGTATTGGTCCACTTGCTCGGCAATCCGCCGGTTGAGCACACCTTGCCGCGCCTCTAAGGCGCGTTGCGCCAAGACGACGCGCAACGTCACTCCGCCTCCCAGACGGCGCGCTCGCCCGCCTCAATCTGGCGGATGCCTTCGCGCAGCGCGGCGCACTCGGCCTCGTCGCCGAGTACCTCTAAGGTTTCGACAATGCCTTGGTAAAGCGACCACGGCATCAGCGCGAGCACTGGCTGGCCGCGGCGCGTTACGGCGAAAGCACTCGCCTCGGGTTCAGCGGCGAAGCGATCGGGCAATTGATTCAGGACTTTGCGGGCTTCGGCGATGGGCATGGATTGGAGCATATTTCCCTTCTTGTACTGTATATAGTACTAAATTAAGTACTCTTGGCGATGGTCTGGAAAATCCATAATTGTAGAATTTCTCCGTGAATCTGCAAGAGAGTAGAAATTGTCAATGAATAACCTATTGATAATACTCTATATATGAGATCCTTGAAAAAGGCACGCAATTGTGCGTACATTTAACGGTACTAAAAAGAGTACTTTAATGCAAAGCTAAATTTTCAATCAGACGCGACGAGATACCGGCTGCGATCTGCTGCAGTTTGGCCGCTTTTTTGGCTACAATAACAGCGCATTTGCTTCCCCGTTGGCATTCCCTTTTCCCGCGCTTATATTTCCGCGCATGTCCGACGGCGAATTCATCCGGCCTTTTCCCGCGCTCACCCCCGCCCAGCGCTATCACCTCGAAGTCTATGGCTATGTGGTGGTTGAAAACGCGATTGAGCAAGACCTGACGGATCGCCTGCTAGAAGCCATGCTCCGGCTCAAACGCGACCTCCTGTCCGCCCCAGACCCGGCCAAGGCCCACATCCGCAACTGCCGTCTCTCCTCTTACCGGCCTCACCACCTGCACTTTGCCCACATCCTCGAAGCCGATCCCGCGATTTTCGAATACCTAACTCATCCGCGCTTAGTCGGCATGGCCGAGGAACTCGTCGGCGGCAGTGTGCGCCTCGAAGAATCCGAGGCCGTCGTCAACGAGCGCGACCCAGAGACCGACCTCTCTGCCTCACCGCGCTACGGCTTCCACACCGGCACCACCCCTGACGTGGGCACGTATGTCGAGAATGGCCTCTACCACTGCACTTTTGTCAAAACTCTGACCAACCTCACGGAACTCGGCCCGGACGACGGCGGCACCGTGGTCATCGCCGGCAGCCACAAGGTCAAATGCGACCGCGAGCCCATCATCGCGGCGGCGTACGAAGACCCCACGCTGATCCACCAAGTGGTCGCGCCCGCCGGATCAACCCTGCTCTTTGGCGAGGCCCTGATCCACGCCACCGGCCAGATCCGCTCCGACCGCGAGCGCGTCATCGTCATCGGCGGCTACACCCCGCCGATGTTCCAAGCTTGGAACGGCCAAGAGCCGAGCGCTGAATTCATCGCCCAAACGCCCGAACTCCTCAAACCGCTCATTGCCGGCAGCGACAAATGGCACTGGCAGCAGCGCCGTCGCCGCCTCGACATGCCGGTCGTCTCGTGAGTTGGCCGTGATCCAGCTCGCGCACCCATACCTATTGTTCCTCGGCGACGCCGCCGACCAGCTAGCCGCCAAAACGGCCGTTGGCGTCGCCCACTGGCGGCCCGAACACTGCATTGGCCAGTTCCGCCTCCCCGACTGCCACGCCGACCTCGGACTGCCCGACCAAACCCTCGCCGCAGCCCGCGCCGCTGGTGCCCGCACCCTCATCATCGGCGTCGTCAATCGCGGCGGCACCATCTCCGACCTCTGGCGCGATACCCTCTTGCAGGCCATTGACCTCGGCTACGATCTCGCCAGCGGCCTGCACACGCGCCTTGGCACCATCCCCGGCTTGGCCGACCGCGCCCGCGCAAAGGGTACTCGCCTCGTGGATGCCCGCTTTTCCGACCGCGCCTTTCCCATTGCAACCGGCGTCAAACGCCCGGGCAAACGCCTGCTCACCGTCGGCACCGACTGCTCGGTCGGCAAGATGTTCACCGCGCTGGCCATTGAGCGCGAGATGCAGGCGCGAGGCATGGCCTGCACCTTCCGCGCCACCGGCCAAACCGGCATCTTCATCGCCGGGACCGGAGTTGCCGTTGACGCCGTGGTGTCCGACTTCCTCGCTGGCTCCGTCGAGGTCCTGACCCCAGCCAACCACCCCGAGCACTGGGACCTAGTCGAAGGCCAAGGTTCGCTGTTCCACGCCTCCTATGCCGGCGTGTCGCTAGGCCTCATGCACGGTGCCCAGCCCGACGCACTCGTCCTCTGCCACGATCCCAACCGCCCCCACATGCGCGGCCTACCCGAATACCAACTGCCCGATCTGCTCGACTGCATTCGCCTCAACGAGCAGTGCGGCCGGCTCACCAACCCGGCCTGCCGCACCGTTGGCATTGCCGTCAACACCTCGCACTTGTCGGAAGACCGCGCCGCCGAACTGCTCGAAATCATAGAAAGCCAAGCCGGCCTGCCCGCAGTCGATCCGCTGCGCCAAGGAGCCGCGCGCTTGGTCGAGGCTCTGTGACCCGCTTCTCCGTTCGCAGCGAGCGCTTCCCCCTCGCCCAGACCTTCACCATCTCGCGCGGTACCAAAACCACCGCCGATGTCGTCGTCGTCGAACTGAGCCGCGACGGCTGCGTTGGCCGCGGCGAATGCGTCCCTTACCCTCGCTACAACGAAAGCGTGGCCGGAACCATAGACGCGCTAGAATCGCTGCGCCCGCAGGTAGAAGCCGGCCTCGACCAAGCGGCATTGCAACGCGCTCTGCCGCCCGGTGCGGCCCGCAACGCCTTGGACTGCGCGCTCTGGGATCTGGAAGCTAAACTCAGCGGCCGCCCGGCCTATGAACTGGCCGGATTAGCGGCACCGCGTCCAGTAGCGACGGCCTATACCCTCTCGCTCAACGACCCAGAAACCATGGGCCGAGCCGCTGCCCAGCACGCCGACCGACCGCTACTCAAGATCAAACTCGCCGGTCGCGACGACCTCGACCGCGTCGCCGCGGTCCGCGCCAACGCCCCAGACTCGACCCTGATCGTCGATGCCAACGAAGGCTGGTCCGCCGACCAAGTTGAGCCGCTCTCGGCTGCACTAGCTCGCTTGGGCGTCGCACTCATCGAACAGCCTTTACCCGCCGCTCAAGACGCCCTGCTCGCCGAGTTTGAACACCCAGTCCCCTTCTGCGCCGACGAATCCTGCCACACTGCCGCTGACCTCGCCGAACTGGCCTCCCGCTACGAATGCGTCAACCTCAAGCTCGACAAGACCGGCGGCTTCAGCGAGGGCCTGCGCTTGGCTGCCGAGGCGTGTGCGTGCGGGTTGGACCTGATGGTCGGCTGCATGATCGCCACCTCGCTGGCCATGGCACCGGCTGTCCTGCTGGCGCAACAAGCCCGCTTCGTCGATCTCGACGGCCCCCTGCTCTTGCAAAAAGATCGGGAACGCGGGCTGCGCTACGAAGGCAGCCTGCTCCATCCGCCCCATCCTCAACTCTGGGGATAGGCCAGCAGACTCTGCGGGCGTTACCTGTTGGACGTAGGTAGCGATTGAATGTATTCTTCCCCTAAGTACACGACAGTAGAGCGGTATGGGATGCTTCGCTTCGCTCAGCATCTCAGCGCTCCCATGCCTAACGTCCACTGGATTACTGTCGTGTACTTAGTTTTTCCCAAACGAACCTAATGAGCAACGCACTTCTATTGTTTGCCCAAGGGCTGGACGAGACCGCGCTGCAACGCGCCGTACCGCCACCCATCCAGCCAAAGCAGATCGAGCCGTTGGCATGGAATGGCGACGAATTCTCGTTTGACTTGTCGCCCGCAGTGCTAGCAGGCGCGCTAGAAATCCTGCCGGGCCTCTCGGTCATCCAAGGCGGCGCGTGGGGCTATCAGTTCGCGATAGAATGCGAAACCAAAACTGGCCATAGCTGCCGGGCCGTCCTCGACCCGATCGGCTCGTTTGTCGGGGCCGAGGCGGGCGCGGCAAACGAAGCGGTCGCTGCGGAAATCGACCTCCTGCGCATCCGCACCCCTTTGCAAACGGCCACCCTACACCTGCGCGTCCAAGGCGTCGCCCCCACGGCCCCGGCCTTGCTCTCGGTCTCGGTGCGCCGCGAAGGCGCAGTGCCCGCTCCAACCGCCGACAGCCGAGATACGGCTCTCGCCGTGCCGCCGCAAAGCCAGATGGTTCTGCGGCCCGAATTGGCTTCCCGCGTCTGCTCGCCGACCAGCGTCGCCATGCTCCTCGCGTACTACGGCCACAGCGCGGACATCTACGACGTGATCGCAGAAGCGCGCCACCAGCCCAGCGGGCTATACGGCGTGTGGCCGGCCAACATCCACGCCGCTGCTCGCCGGGGCTTCCTGGGCTATCTATCGCACTTTCCCTCTTGGGAGGCAGCGCGTGCGCTGCTCGACGCGGGCTTTCCCATTGTCGCCTCCGTGCGCTACGAGGTGGGCGAGTTGAGTCGGGCGGCCATTGAGCGGACGTCTGGGCATTTGCTCGTCGTCCGAGGCTGCGCGGGAGATACCGTGCTGGTCAACGATCCAGCCGCGAACGACGAGGTCGCCCGGGCGTACGACCTCGCGGAATTCTGCAAAATCTGGTTGGAGCGCAGCGCCGTCGGCTACGTGCTCTTTCCGCCGTTGTAACAGCACTATGGACAAAGCGAACTTCACTTCCATCGTCTTCGGCGAGATCCTCTACGACTGCTTCCTCGACCGCACCTGCTTGGGAGGTGCCTCGCTAAACTTCGCTTGGAATCTGCGCCAACTCGGCTTTCCCGTGGCCATGGTCAGCGCGGTGGGGCGGGACGAATTGGGGCAACAGGCGCGAGGCTTTCTCCGGCGCGCCGACATCGATCAGCAATGGGTCGCCGATCGGCCCGAGCCTACGGGCACGGTCGATGTATTGCTCGACGCTGGCCAGCCTTCCTACACCATCCGCGCCGGCGTGGCTTGGGACTACATCGAAACTAAGCCGGCGCTGGACCGGCCCATTGACCTGATTTATTATGGCACGGCCGCGCAGCGCAGCCCGGCCAATCGTCCGGGGCTAGAACACTTGCTGGCCGCCAAGCCTCGGCATCGGCTTTTCGACGTCAACCTGCGCAAGGACTGCTATACGCCGCAGACCGTGCTCTTTGGCCTCGAAGCGGCGACTATTGTCAAGCTCAACGACGAGGAATGGGAGGCCGTGCGGGACATCGCCGCAGTCGCTGCGCCGGCCGACTTGCTCGCCCGCTACGCGCTGGATTGCCTGGCGATTACCTTTGGCGGCGACGGCGCTCAACTCCACATTCCAAGGGCCTCGTTCGCCGCGCGGCCCGCGCCCGTGTCCGTCGTTGATGCGGTCGGGGCTGGCGATGCTTTCAGCGGGGTTCTGGCCGCCAGCGCCCTGCTCGGCACGGACCCGCAGCAAGCCCTAGACCTAGCGTGCGCCGCCGGTGCCAGCGCGGTGCAGCATCCGGGTGCCCATTGTCCGCTGCCCGAATCCGTGAAGGCGGCGTTTGCTTAACCAGTGATGTTACGCATAGGCTTTGAAAAGGTCAGAACATGCCGAGTGCCAGCCCTACCCCTTGGATTCCCGCTTGCGCGGGAATGACTCTCCAGATTAGCACGACCCAAGGTGATTTGGCAGAAGGGTACCCGTACGTAACGTCAATTAACCACTTATCACCGAAAGGCTTTCCCCATGCAGACTCCCATTCCCCTGTGCGACCCTCACTTCCACCTCTGGGACCTAGCCGCACGGCCCAACCCCAACCTCGGCGATGTCATGCCAGCGTACCGAGCCGCCGACTACGCCCAAGACATGAGCGAGTTGCCCCCTGAGTTGCGGCGGGTCAGCGGCGTCCACGTCGAAACCGTCGTCGGCCAAGTCCTTGGCGGCATCCCCGTCGATACCGTAGAAGAGACCCTCTGGGTGAGTGGTCAGCTCTCACCGACCGAACAGCCCTTCGGCATCGTCGCGTACGTGCATCTGGAGCGCGACATCGCCGCGGCCGAGCGCACCATTGAACAACACCTAGCGGCCGCTGGCGGCCGTCTATGCGGCGTGCGCATGATCCTCAATCACCATCCCGACAATCCCGACTTGACCTGGCCGCAGATAGAAGACGGCGTCTTGCAAAGCAGCCGCTTTCGCGAGGGCTTGGCGCTTTTAGAACGCCACAACCTCGCCTTCGACCTCTCCTGCAATCCCCACCAAGTGGCCGATGCGGTCGCAGTGTTCCGCGATTTTCCCAACCTCCGCGTCGTCGCCAACCACCTCGGCTTCCTCCACGACGGCGAGGACCAAGCGCACGAAAATCTCTGGCGCGCAGGCATGGCTGCGCTAGCTGCATTGCCCAATGTCTATATGAAGCTGTCTATGGCGTGGTTTGCGCGGGACGCCTTTCACGAGGATGCAGCCAAAGAGGCCAAAATCGCCGCAGTCGTCCAAGAGCTAATCGAACGCTTTGGCTGTACCCGCTGCATGTTTGCCAGCAACTATCCCGTCGATAAACTGCGGGGCATTAGCATTGGCTATCTCTACGCCAAGTTCCTCGAGTGGAGTACCAGTTTTTCAGACGACGAACGCCGGGCGCTCTTCCACGACTCGGCTATCAGTGCCTATGGGCCGCTTGAGTAATAGCCATGAACGCAGAGAATTTCGACTATACCCAATGGCGCGACAGCACGGGTGCGCCGCTCGCGAAAATGCCCGACCGGCTCGGCGTGGCGGCCAATGGCTTTATCCGCGACAAGACCGGCAAAATTCTGCTGCAACAGCGCGCAGACAACGGCTTTTGGGGCCTGCCCGGCGGCCAAGTCGAACTCGGCGAATCCGTCGAGCAGACCGTGGTGCGCGAAGTCTATGAGGAAACGGGCTTGGAGGTGCGCATTGAGCGGCTGATCGGGATTTACTCCGAGCCGGAGAGTTACCCATTCATGCGCTATCCCGACGGCACCATAGTCCACTACGTCACCCACGTCTTTATCTGCGAACCCGTCGCCGGCGCATTGCAACTCTCCTCCGAAAGCACCAACATTGGCTATTTTGCCGCCGATGCCCTGCCCGCACAGACCTTGCTCTCGCACCGCATCCGCATCGCGGACGCCCTGACCGGCCTAGTGTACCCGTTTGTTCGCTGAGCTATGTTGACCGCACTTCACCCAACAGCAGATATTTCCTTGTCATGCTGAGCAAAGCGCTTCACCTCGCCTTTAGGCGAGACAGCATCCCACACCCAAGGAGTCTGTGCGCAACACAATTACTCGTCCCAACCTTCACCTCGCCAAAAAAAGGAACGACATGATCAAAATTGCCGAAGTCCTGCCCGATCACCCCACGCCGCTGTGGCGGATGGTCAAGCAATGCGGCGTTGACCACGTAGTCGGCGGCTTCTCCACACAGGGCAACCCCGCCGACATCCACCCCGACCAACGGCCCTGGAGCTTCACCAACCTCGTGCGGATGAAGACCGCGTTTAACGACGGCGGCTTCTCCCTCGACGTCATCGAGGCTCGTCCGCCGCTCAACAAGGCCAAGCTCGGCCTCTCCGACCGCGACGAGGAGATCGAATACGCCTGTGAGCTGATTCGCAACATGGGCAAGGTCGGCATTCCGGTCTGGTGCCCGGAGTGGATGCCCGTGCTCAACTGGACCCGCACCTCAATGGCCGCGCCCGGCCGCGGCGGTGCCATGGTCACCGGCTTTGACAACGAGCTGATGAAAAACGCGCCCCTGACCGACGCTGGCGTCGTCACCGAAGAGCAGCTTTGGGACAACCTGAAGTACTTCCTCGAAAAGGTCGTGCCGGTCGCCGAAGAATCCGGCGTCAAGCTCGCCATGCACCCCGACGACCCGCCGCTGTCGCCTCTCCGAGGCATGGGGCGGATCATGCGCAGCATCGAAAACTACCAAAAGCTCATCGACCTAGTGCCCAGCCCGGCCAACGGCATCTGCCTGTGCCAAGGCAACTTCACCCTGATGACCGACGCCTTGCCCGAGGTCATCCGCCACTTTGGCGACCGCATCTACTTCGTCCACTTCCGCGATGTGCGGGGCACGCCCGAAAAGTTCGTCGAGACCTTCCACGACGAAGGCAAAACCGACATGCGCGCCTGCATGGAAGCCTACCGCGACATCGGCTTCGAGGGCGTCTTGCGCCCCGACCACGTGCCGACAATGGAGGGCGACCGAAACGACCAGCCGGGCTATTCGTCAATCGGGCGCTTGTTCGCCATCGGCTACATCAAGGGGCTGCGCGAGGCCGTGTACGCGAGCTAGAGCAGTAGGGGCGAGCGAGCGAGCGCCCCTACAATTCGGCGTCTGTCGGTGTCCATCGGCGGATTATCTCATGAATGATGTAGGATTGCTATATGTGCGATCGTTTAGCGACAAAAATCCGCACGTACTTGTCGATACTAGGCGCGCTCCTGTTCGTCGCCCAAGCCCTCGGAGCCGAGGAACTGCGCCTCGGTGGGCCGAGTGGCTGGAGCGAGTGGACACTGCCCGGCGACGCGGTCGATGTCGCCGACGGCATACTCAAGCCTGCGTTCGTGCGCCAGAATATCGACGCGGTGCAAAACGCCGCGACGTTTGGCGGCGGCATCCGCGACGCGGGCACAGCGCTGAATCGTGCAGCCCTGCTGATCGACGGAGACGCAGAGACAGCCTGGGCACCTGCCGCAGAAGCTCCGCTGGAGGACTGGTGGATAGAGGTCGATCTAGGCCGGGTCGTCTCGGCGCGCACAATACGCCTGCATTTTGCCGAGAGCGGCGAACCGCTCGAATTCTTCAAGGTTTTCACTTCCGACGGCGAGCCTTTCTTCACCAGCGCCGGCGTGGCCATTGAGGGCACCCTGCGCTACAACAAGCGCCGCCTGTACAGCTTTAACCAGGATCGGGTCATCGAGATCGACTTTGGCCTCAAACCCCTACAGCACATTCGCATCCAAGCCGACAAGAAGACGCTTGGTGCCCAACTCAGCGAGTTGTCGGTGGAGAGCGTGGGCGACAATCTGTCCTTGGGCGCGCAGGCGCGTGGCGGTCAGATCGACGTGCATAGCCTCGTCGGCTCGGGCCGGGACGAGCGCTACGAGAATCCCTTGATCAGCCGCAACCTAATTGACGGGGACATCACCTCGTACTGGGGTCGCAAGGAGGGGCGCGGGGTGACGCCGATGGGGCTCTTCGTCCTCGACTTGGGCGTACTCTTTTGGGTGGACCGAGTGCGGTTGTTGGGTGATTTCACCGGGCTGCCGACGACCGGCGAGAGGGCTCGCACTCGCTTTGGTTCCATCAATTACCTGTGGTACAAAATGTCGGGGTCGGACGGCTCGCTGGCCCCGGACGGCTCACTGCGCTGGGTCTCGCTGGGGGAATTACCCGAATCGCTGCGCAACCGCCGCGACATCGTCCACTTTGAGGAGCGCTTTCCCTCAACGAAATTGCGCTACGTCCGGCTCCTTTTTGGCATGACCTCTGGCGCACTCTCGGGCATGACCGCGGAGTTTCAAGTCTTTGGCGAAGGGTTTCCCGCTGCCTTGACGGTGCTCTCGCCGATTTTCGACTTGGGCGGGAAAAAGACGATATCGGCGCTTGATTGGCAATCCCAAGTGCCGCCTAATACTCGTCTAGAAATTCGCAGCCGCACCGGCAATTTGCTCGACGAAGAGTACTCTTTTTACGACAAGAACGGCAAGGAAGTCTCCGAGAGGAAATACGACAAGCTCATTCCCTCTTTTCGCGGACGGATCGACACGGTGCGCACCATAGGCTCGGACTGGAGCAACTGGAGTCCGGTTTACGAGGTTTCTGGCCAGGGGTTTTTGTCGCCAGGACCGCGGCAGTTCGCCCAAATCGAGGTGCAGCTTTTGAGCGAAGATCCGTTCAGCGCCCCAGCACTGGAAACGCTGACCTTGCACTTCCACCCACCGCTGGTGCAACAGACGCTAGCGGAAATCTACCCGGCCGAGGTCGAGCCGGGCGCACCGCAAAACTTCACCTATTTCCTCCGCTCTACCGCGACTTCGGCCAACCGGGGATTCGACCAAATCCTGCTGAGTTCGTCGGCCGCGGTGCGCTTCAAGACCTTGCGCATCAATGGGGAAGAAACCACTGTCCAAATCGAGGAGCGAGACGACGGTACCCTGCTCGTCCTCGACCGCGCCGTGCGGCGCTCGGGTCTTTTAGAGATCGATTTCGAGAGTACGCTCTACCTCAACCAGACTCGTTTTGACGCCTTGCTCTTCAATAGCAATCTGGAGGGTCAGGTGCAGCAGGTTGACGCGGGGGATGCCAGCGAGGCCGTGGCGAGCGAGACGGTGTCCGTGTCCCTGCCCGCGGACCCCGGTTTGCTCGAAGACCTGACGATTTCAACCCAGTTGCTAACTCCCAACGGCGACGGCGTTGGCGACCGGCTTGCCCTCGAATTCAACCTGCTCAAAGTGCTAAACCCACGCACCGTGCGAGTGGCCATTTTCGACCTGACCGGGCGGCAAGTGCAGCTTTTGAGCGAAAAGAATCAGGTGGCCGGACGAGTGGCCTTGGAATGGGACGGACGCGACCACGCTGGCGGTCTGGTGGCACCGGGAAACTACGTCCTGCGCGTCGAAGTCAGCGGCGACGCCCGCACTGAGCGGGTCAGCCAGATCGTTTCCGTGGCCTACTGAAACCATCCACACCCACTAATTCCTAACTGACAGAACTTACCTCCATCACCCCCAACCCTTCCTCCAGTTCCTCGACGCTGGCAAAAGCCACCAAGGTGCAATGCACCCCCTCGGTCGCCAGCACCCACTGTATCGCCCGCTCAGTGCACGGCACCAACTCGCCCGGCTCGGCCAGTTCGTGCCAAGGGCCTGAGACAATCGGATAGACCAGCGGCAGCTCTCCGCGAATGCCTTCGCCCCTCGGCGATAGCTCCTCGACCTTTGACTCATCTACGGCCGACCAGTCGGTCTGCGCCTTATCGGCCCAGCTAAGCCACTGGCCGCCCAGGGCCTTCATAATCAGCACGCCCTTCCCAGCCTGCGCCGACGCCGCAATGCCAGCGGCCTGCCAGCGGCAGACGTAGTTGTAGATGACCAAATCAGCGTCCGCGTCAGGTTCGGGGCCGTGCGCGGCGTAGGCTTGTTGATCGGCCAACATGTGCCGAATCAAGCACAGAGCACGCACTTTGCCTTTGGCTTTGCACTCGGCAATGCGCTCGGCCAAGCCTTCGTTCTGCAGATAGGCGTAGTGATGGACCCGCAAAATATCGATGGCCTCGCGGCGCACATTGGCGAGGTGCTTGTCGATAATCCCCTCCACCTCAGCGGCTGCGGGCGCACCCACCTTGAGCGAGAAGAAGCGGTCGTCTCGCGGGCCTTTCAGCTCGTCGGGAATATGGACCTCATCGCCGTAGCCCATGTCGAAGAGATTGACGCCCAGCTCGGCGGCCCGCAGGTAAATCCGGCGCTTCTCCTCGGGCGGCGGATGGCCGTTGATACCCTCGTAGCGGGCCAACAGCCCACCCAAGCCAACGGTGCTCAGTTCCATGTCCGTCTGTCCAAAGCGGCGATATTCCACGATAACCTCCTTGCGTCGTTATGATGCGCTTACAGCTTGCTGCGTCCAATATGGCACATTAGTTTCTCCGGCGCGAAAAAGGTACCCCACCAGCCTGTACTTCCAAGGGAGAATGCAGTACCGCAATTCCTAATTCCCGACGCACCACAGGAGGCCATCACCGCGTGAAACTCTACTACAGCACCTATGGCATGAAGCAACTCGACGTCTTCGAAGCCCTGCCGCGCCTCGCCGACATGGGCTACGAGGGCATGGAAATCGCCGTCACCCCCGGCTGGCCGACCGAACCGGCCAACATGGACGCGGTCGCACGCAAAAGGCTCGCCGACCTCTTCCGCCAACTCGGCTTCCCCACGCCCGTGCTAATGGCCCTGCTCTCGCCCTGCGTCCAAGGCGAGGGCCGCACTGCCGCACTCGCGCAGTTCAGGGCGACCTTTGAACTGAGCCGCGCACTCCGGCTCGACGACCGCCCAATGGTCGTCAGCACCACCCTCGGCGGCAAACCCGCTTGGGAAACCGGCAAAGAGCGCATCGTCGAGCTGGTACTCGAACTGGGCGACATGGCCGCCGAATACGACGTCATCGTCGCCATCGAGCCACATGCTGGCGACGACTTTGAGACGCCGGAAAAGGCCGCTTGGCTCATGCAGCAAACCAACCACCCGAACCTCGGCCTCAACTTCGACTACAGCCACTTCTGGGTCGAGGGCATCGACCTACAGCACTCGATTGACCTGAATCTCCAGTACTCAGTCCACAATCACATCAAGGACGGCTATCTCGACGAAGAGGGGCGGGTCCGCTATCTCCTGCCCGGCAGCGGCAAGCTGGACATGAAGGCCTACTACAAGGCCGTGCAAGACGCCGGCTGGGACAATTACATCTGCCCAGAGGTCACCGGCCAGATATGGAACGCGGATGGGTACGACGCCTGGAGTACGGCGCAGTTTTGCTACGACGTGCTAAGCGCAGCGCGGGCGTCTTTTGATTAAATCGTCGGTACTCAACGCACCTACTGCTCGTCGCTAATCTCGACCTCGCTACCCTTCTCAAACGCCTGAGCCTTAAACTCCGCCAACGCCTTGTCGAGCAGAGCCTGCGCCTCTTCGGCCTCCTTGCCCCAAACGACGATATCCACCGGCAGCCGCTGACCATCGGCCGTGCGCTCGCTCAACGCGACGAAGGCCTTGAGGTAGGTATTGGGACATCGGCTCATCACGCTATGTAGGATCGGGCCGCACTGCGATTCGGGTAGGTTGACGGCGACCCGCAACGAGAGCCGCACGTCGTCGTATATCCCGGCCAAGGCATCCTCTACCGACTGGCGGAACAGCGCCTCGACCTCGCGCGGCGGGCCGGGTAGGCTGTAAATCGTGGTTGCGCCGACTTGCGACTCCACGCAGGGAGCCACGCCCGCCGGATTGGGATGGGCCACAGAGCCTTCCGGTTTGGTCGCCATCTTTATCAGCCCTTCGCTGACATCGGCGCGCTTTTCGATGTCGCGACTTTCCATATAGCGCTTGACCAAGGTTTCATCGACTGCCGTACCCACTCCCATGATCTTGGCGATGGCCTCAACCGTCATGTCGTCGGGCGTCGGCCCAAGCCCTCCGGTGGTGATCACCACCCGGGTGCCGCGCTGGCAGGCGTCTTTGAGCACGCCGGTCAACTCGTCCATATCGTCGTCGAGGATCGCAATCCGACGCACATAGCCGCCAAGCGTGGCGATCTGCTGCGCCATCCAGAAAGAATTGGTGTCTTGAATTTGTCCGTTTAGAAGCTCGGTGCCGATTGAGTAAATTTCGATGGCCGGTCGCTCGCTCATAGTCTCTTTCTCTGCTGTTGTGTTAGAAGGGCATGAAAAGATAGGCAAGATAGACCGGCTATGCACCGGGCATTGAACAAAGCTAAGCGAGTGGCAATATTAGAATTATCTCATAGACTCTGAATACATCTCGTATGTAGGGGCGACTCTTGTGGTCGCCCGTCGTTTAGGCATCAACCACACCATCGAATCGCAAGGAGAAAACATGAGCAGCGTCCACGACTTCACCGCCCAAACCATCCACGGCCAAGACGCCGACCTAGCCGACTACGCCGACAAGACGCTCCTCGTCGTCAATGTGGCCAGCGAGTGCGGCCTGACCCCGCAATACGCCGACCTAGAGGCACTGCATCGCCAGTACGCCGCTAAGGGCCTAGCAGTCCTCGGCTTCCCCTGCAACCAATTCAAGGGGCAAGAGCCGGGCAGCGAAGAGCAAATCCTCGACTTCTGCCAGGCCCGCTACGACGTGAGTTTCCCGCTCTTTAGCAAGATAGAAGTCAACGGCCCCAACCGTCATCCGCTCTACGCCTATCTCGCTGGCGAGGATGCGGCCTTCCCCGGTGACATCTCTTGGAACTTCGAGAAATTCCTCATCGACAAGGACGGCCAACCGCTGGCCCGTTTCGCGCCCCGAACCACCCCCAACGATCCGGCCGTGGTCGCCGCCATTGAAGAGGCCCTCGCGTGACGCGACCCAACATCGTCTTCATCCTCATCGACGATATGGGCTGGAAGGATCTCGTCTGCTACGGCAGTTCCTTCTACGAGACGCCCAACATCGACCGCCTCGCCCGCGAGGGCATGCGCTTTACCGACGCGTACGCAGCCTGCCCGGTCTGCTCGCCGACCCGCGCCAGCATCCTCACCGGCAAGTACCCAGCCACCGTCGGCATCACCGACTGGATCGACGTGCATGGGCACATTCACCCGGCGAGGGGCCAGCTCGTCGATGTGCCGTATCTCAAGCAACTGCCGACGCAGGAGCACTCGCTGGCCCGCGCGCTCAACGAGGGCGGCTACCAGACGTGGCACGTCGGCAAGTGGCACTTGGGCGGCGACGGACACCTGCCCGAAGATCACGGCTTTGAGGTCAACGTTGGCGGTGCGCACCAAGGCTCGCCGGGGGCGGGCGGGTACTTCAGCCCTTGGACCATTCCCCCGCTCGCCGACGCCGATGTCCCAGAGGGCACGTACCTAACCGATTACCTGACCGACCAAGTGCTGGAATTAATCCGCCACAAGGACGAGCGGCCCTTCTTTTTGAATCTCTGGTACTACACCGTCCACACGCCGATCCAAGCCAAACCAAAAAAGATCGCCAAGTACGAAGCCAAAGCCCGCGCCCTCGGCTTGGACCAAGTCGAGACCTTTGCCGAGGGGGAGTACTTCCCCTGCGAGCACAAAAAGGACCAGCGCGTCAAACGGCGGCTCATCCAATCCGACCCGGTCTATGCGGCCATGATCGAGAGCCTCGACGAAAACTTGGGCCGCCTCTTCGCCTTGCTCGACGCGCTCGGCGAAGCCGAAAACACCGCCGTGTTTTTCACCTCGGACAACGGCGGTCTCGCCACCTCCGAAAGCTCGCCGACTTGCAACGCGCCGCTGGCCGAGGGCAAGGGCTGGATGTACGAGGGTGGCACCCGCGAACCCTTGCTGGTGCGCTGGCCCAGCCGGGTCGCCGCCGGCAGCACCTGTCCCGTCCCGGTGACCAGTCCCGACTTCTACCCGACGATCCTCGAATTGGCCGGCTTAGACCCCATCCCCGCACAGCACTGCGACGGTACCAGCATCGCGCCGCTTATGCGCGGTGCCGAATCCATTGAGCGCGAAGCCATCTTTTGGCACTATCCGCACTACGGCAATCAGGGCGGCACCCCCGGCTCATCCGTGCGCACTGGCGACTACAAACTGATCGAGTTTTTTGAAGATGGGCGGCTGGGACTGTACAATCTGCGTGACGACATCGGCGAGGAGCGCAACCTAGCTGAGCAAATGCCGCAAACCCGCGACCGACTGCACGGGCTGTTGCGCGAGTGGCGCGAAAAGGTGGAGGCCAAAATCCCCCAACCCAATCCCGATTGGCAGGGTTAAAGTGGTATGTTAAATTATCAAAAAGCGGAGATCGCGGTCTATGAATGCAATATCCCTACAACCCCATCTATGGACGCGGGAAGAATACGAGAAAATGGTGTCCGCCGGCGTTTTTCATCCAGAGGACCGACTTGAGCTGATCAACGGAGAAATCCTCGAAATGACACCACAAAGCAGGGCCCACGCTACAGCGGTCTGTCTAGTGGATGAAGTCCTGAGCGCAGTATATGTCCAAGGCTTTACCATGCGCGTCCAAGTCCCTATGGCCTTGGGCGAGTCGTCCGAGCCTGAACTCGATGTCGCCGTAGTCCGCGGCCAACCACGCGATTACCTCGCGTGCCATCCCACGGTCGCTGTGCTAGTCGTCGAAATCTCGGATTCCTCGCTGCGATACGATCGGGAACACAAGAAAGGATTGTACGCCGCTAGCGGTACTCCCGAGTACTGGATCCTCAATCTGATAGATCGCCGCCTAGAGGTCTATAGAGATCCAGATCAAGAACGGGAAACCTATCGGTCCTGCACAGTACTTACCCCCAACGCCACGGTCTCCCCGCTCGGCCGTCCCGACGCCTCCATCTCCGTCGCCGACCTGCTGCCTTAGCCCGCCTTCGCGGCCCAGTCTCGCGGCTTGAGAAACACCTCGTAGAGCCGCGCCTCCTCTGAACCTTCCTCCGGCTGCCAATCGTATGCCCAGCGCACCAAGGGCGGCAGCGAGACCAAGACCGACTCAATGCGCCCCTTTGATTGCAGGCCGAAGAGCGTGCCCCGATCGAAAACCAAGTTGAACTCCACGTAGCGGCCCCGGCGGTAGAGTTGGAACTGCCGCTGCCGACGGCCGTACTCCCATCCCTTGCGCCGCTGCAAAATCGGCAGATACGCGGCTATATACCCGTCGCCGACGCTGCGGGTAAAGGCAAAGCAATGCTCAAAGCCCCCTTCGTTGAAATCGTCGAAGAATAGGCCGCCGATCCCTCTCGGCTCGTCGCGGTGCGGCAGGAAAAAGTACTCGTCGCACCACTGCTTGAATTTGGGGTAGAGTCCCTCTCCATAGGGATCGCAAGCGGCTTTGGCCGTCCGATGCCAATGCACCGCGTCTTCCTCAAAACCGTAATACGGCGTCAGGTCGAATCCACCGCCAAACCACCACACAGGTTCCTCTCCTTCTTTCTCTGCCGTGAAAAACCGCACATTCAGGTGCGAAGTCGGCGCGTAGGGGTTGTGCGGATGCGCAATCGCCGAGACGCCCATCGCCTCGAAGCCTCGCCCCGCCAGCTCGGGGCGGCGCGCCGTAGCCGTCGGCGGCAACTCCTTTCCTCGCACATGCGAAAAGTTCACTCCGGCCCGCTCGATCACCGCCCCCTCCAACACGCGCGTGCGGCCACCACCCCCTTCTGGCCGCTCCCAGCTATCTTCGCGGAAAGTGCCCTCGTCTTCTGCTTCCAAGGCCGCGCAAATCGCATCCTGTAACCCGAGCAAATACGCTTTGACGGCCTCTTTGTCTATCTGTCCCATAGATTACCTTTCACTGCTTACTTGTCTTTGTCTCTAAATTGTTTGGTTGTCAGAGTGATAAATGATAAAGTATATAACTACATGCCGGTTGAGGCCGAATAACCGCAGAGAGCTATCGGATAAGTTGCTCGCTGCTCTCCTGATTGGCCAGCGGCGCGGCGTTGAAAGAACAGGAGCGTGACATGACCAAAACAGTGATTCTCGATACAAATGTGCTCTACGATATAGGATTGAATCGAGTCCGTATTGAGGACATCGGGCGACCTAAAGAGCATCTCTATTACTCTCCTATCTCAATAATTGAGCTGGTATCTAAACTCGATGGCAGGTCGTTTGCAGACCGCAAGGCAGCGGCTGGCGTCATCCTCAAGCACCGGATAGACGAACTCCCGGACCCCGAATCATATCTGACTACGGTGTTTGGCTACAAGTTGGCGGAACCTGCCCCTTCATACTCTGACGCTGTCCGGGCCTTGGCTGAAGGTCAGAGCCTTGAGGAGGTGCGGAGCGGCGTACCGGACTACGAAATTCGGGTCCGACGGCGCTTGAATGTACCGTTTGCAGCTACATGGCGTGAGAAGGGCGAGCAAGAATGGGTGGATTCTCTCATCGCCCTGATGGCGGATAATATCCCAGGGTTTCAAGAGTGGTACGCAAAGGATCCAGAAAAACGGTCCTCGTCTGTACCTAAACTTCGAGGCGAGGAGAAGAAGAAGTTTCTCGCCGGAATGAAGTCAAGAGAGTGGTCTGCCCGCATTATATCCGCTTGTCAGATGCGTGCCTTCTTCAAAGCGGACAGACCTACTAAGCTTAGAGAACATGAATTCGCCGCAGTTATTCCCAAGATAGAGTGCTACTCCTGTATGTACACGCAATACTTGATTAGCCTAATGACTGAGGGGGTCTTGCCACAGCAGAACGATAGCGGGGATATTGATCTCTTTATCTACTCGATTGACGATGACCACGTCGTGGCCACTAAAGATAATAGGTGGATCAACATTGCGAAGGCCGCAGGGTTCGCCCGGAGGATACGCCAGCACGGATGCGAACTCAGTGAAGCCGCGCTAGCTGAAAACCGGAATTGTGTAAAGGAGGAGACTGCAAGGTATCGCAATATGGACTTTGAAGACTACATTGAGATCCGACCGGGTGTTCGTAGTGGCAAGCCCTGCTTCAAAGGTACCCGAATTACTGTCTATGATGTATTGGAATACTTAGAGGGAGGGATGACGGAGGTTGAGCTTTTAGCCGATTTTCCAGTGCTGACGCCGCAGCACATCCTCGCCGCACGGGAGTTTGACGCTCTCCATAATATCCGGCTTGCGTCCGGCTCTACGGCGTGAAACTTCTCCTCGATGAAAACCTTAGCCATCGGCTCGCTACACGACTTGAGGCAGCTTTTCCCGGCACCGTCAGTGTCGATTATATTGGGCTTCGCGGCCAGCTTGATACAGCCATCTGGGATCATGCCGCCGGACATGGCTTTGCAATTGTGTCAAAGGATGAAGATCTCCGTCAACTCAGTTTCTTCCGAGACCATCCGCCAAAGGTAATATGGCTTGCCGTGGGAAACGCTGGGACCGACCAGATTGCGGACTTATTGCTGCGTAACAAAGATCGGATCATAGCGTTTCTTGACCAAGCTGAGGAATCCCTTCTCACCCTAGATTTGATTGCGAGATAATTTAGCGGTCATGCTTATAGTATGCCTGATTCCTCCAATGTGCCCCTTCAGCGCATCAGAGAGTTTGACATAAATTAATCTGGACATAAGCTAGGCGCTTTAGGCCTGAGCTCTCAACTCGTGTTCCTAATCCAAAGATAGAAGAAGGCAAGAGCGGTAGTTAAGGAGAACCCGGTGAACCAAAAAACCATCTTTTCAACGTATTTGAAAAATCTCGCCGCTGTGGCCCGGCAAGGGGACGCACGAGAGGAGAGCTTCTACCCAGCGCTGGCAGATATGCTGAAGGAAATGGCCCGTGCTACCGGGAAGACGGACGCACACGTCACCACGCTTCCCCGACCCACCGAGGGCGGCAACCCAGATTTCCGTCTCTGGAACGGGACGGACCGGATAATCGGCTATGTCGAGGCGAAGAAGCCGACCGAAGAGCGGCTGGATATTATCGAAAAATCCGAACAACTCAAACGCTACCGCGCTACGTTTCCGAATCTCATTCTCACCAACTTTCTTGAGTTCCGCTTGTACCGGAACGGTGCTCCTATCCAGACGGTACAGGCAGGTCGGCCCTTGATACTCAATGAAGTGCGCACTACACCCCCGCTCGAAAACCAAGATGAACTCTACGCCTTGCTCGACCGCTTCTTGGATTTTGCGCTGCCCCAGACGTTTACCGCCGAATCTCTCGCCGTCGAACTGGCCAAGCGCACGCGCCTCCTCCGTGATGTGATCGGCGAACAGTTCCAACAGGAACGGAAGAATCCCGGTAAGCTCTCCGGCTTTTTCGAGGCATTTCAGACCTACCTCATCGGATCGCTGACGCCTACGGAGTTCGCCGATCTGTTCGCCCAGACCATTACCTACGGCCTATTCGCTGCCCGCACCCGAGCCGACAATGGCTTCAACCGGCGCGCCGCTTTCGACAATATCCCGCATACTATCGGCGTCCTGCGCGATTTGTTCCGCTTCATTTCGCTCGACGAATTGCCCGACCCGCTCGCTTGGTGCGTAGATGACCTCGCCGAAGTCCTGGCCGTGGCCGACGCGCCCGGCATTCTGGATCGCTACTACCACGAAGGCAAAGGCAGCGACCCAATCGTGCATTTCTACGAGACTTTCCTAGCGCAATACGATCCTGACGAGCGCGAGCGACGGGGAGTGTATTACACGCCCGAACCAGTAGTTGGCTACATCGTGCGTTCCCTGCACGGACTGCTCAAGACGGAATTCGACAAGCGCGACGGTCTCGCCTCTGATGGTGTGACGTTGCTTGATCCGGCGGCGGGCACCATGACCTTTGTCGCTCGCGCCGCCCAAGAAGCTGTCGCCGAGTTCGAGGCCAATTATGGCAGCGGCGGAAAAGAGGATTTTATCCGTCGGCATATTCTCCAGAACTTCTATGCCCTTGAGTTGATGATGGCACCCTACGCGGTCGGCCACCTCAAGATGAGCTTTTTTCTCGAAGAGCTCGGCCACCGTCTCGCCGATGACGAGCGCGTTCCCTTCTATCTCACCAATACGCTCGACACGGAAGAATTGGAACAGAGCCGTTTGCCCGGCCTCTCCGCCCTAGCCGAGGAATCCCGCTTGGCCGGTGAGGTCAAGAATCAGACCCCGATTCTGCTCATCTTGGGCAATCCGCCCTATTCGGGCCATTCGAGCAATATGGGTGAGTGGATACGGGGATTGATCGACGATTACAAGCAGGTGGACGGCGAGCCACTGGATGAGAAAAACCCGAAATGGCTCCAAGACGATTACGTCAAGTTTCTCCGTTTTGCCCAGTGGAAGATCGATCAAGCTGGACGCGGCATCGTGGGGATGATCACTAACCATAGCTACCTAGACAACCCCACCTTCCGCGGTATGCGCCAGAGCCTGATGCGTACCTTCGATGATATTTACATTTTCGACCTGCACGGCAATTCCCTAAAAAAGGAAACTGGCCCCGGTGGGAGTTTGGACCAGAACGTCTTCGATATTCGGCAGGGCGTGGCCATTGCTTTTTTCGTCAAGCGCGATAGTAAAAAAGAGCGCGATGCTCGGGTTCATCACGCCGAACTATACGGAATCCGCGAGATCAAGTATGACTGGCTGGACGCCCATGACCGTGGTAGTACCGAATGGCAAGAGATAAACCCGACCTCACCGTTCTATCTGTTTGCGCCGCGTGATGATGCGCTCGAAGCCAAATATCGCCGCTTCACTTCCGTTCCTGATGCATTCCCGGTCAACAGCGTCGGTATCGTCACCGCACGCGACCGCCTGACAATTCGCTGGTCAGAGCGAGAAGCATGGGATACGGTGCGTGCTTTTTCGCAGATGGACCCGGAATTGGCCCGGGAGGCGTACCAACTTGGCAAGGATGCACAAGACTGGAAAGTGGAGATGGCGCAGAACGACTTGCTTGATCCTGGACTCACTCGCGAGAAAGTCGTACCGATCCTGTATCGACCCTTTGACGTGCGCCACACCTATTACACCGGTCGATCGCAGGGATTCATCTGCAGACCCCGCTCCGAGGTCATGCGTCACATGCTGGCTGGGGAGAATCGGGCATTGTGTATTGGACGCCAAGGGCATGTTATCGGTGCTGGTGAATGGAATTTGATCTACTGCTCACAGACAATAGAAGACTTCAATCTGTTCTATCGTGGCGGAAACGTGAACTTCCCTCTCTACCTCTATCCTACCGCCGACCGCGCCGACCTCTTCGCTCACCACGAGGCGTCCGAACGACAACCGAATCTGAACCCCAAGCTGATCGCGCCCCTAACTGAGGCGCATGGCCGAGCGCCCTCACCCGAGGAAGTTTTTCACTACATCTACGCCATTCTATATGCTCCATCCTACCGCGAGAAATACGCCGAATTTCTGCGGACCGACTTTCCGCGTATTCCCTTCACAAAGGACAAAGCGTTGTTTACCAACCTCGCCGCTTTGGGATCTCGATTGGCCGACCTACATCTTCTCAAGTCGCAGGAACTCGACCCGCCGACCTGCCGTTTTGAAGGCCGAGGCGACTCGGTGGTTACACGGACGGAGGCACAGGGCTTTCGCTATGACGCCGATGAGCAACGCATGTATGTCAACAAAACGCAGTACTTCGGTCCTATTGCCCTAGAAATCCATGAATATCAGATCGGAGGCTACCAAGTTTGCGACAAGTGGTTGAAAGATCGCAAGGAACGTCGCCTCGAACTAGACGATATTCGCACCTACTGCCGGATGGTGACGGCTATCGGGATTACGCTGACAATTCGGCAAGAGCTTGACACGGTATATGCCGATGTAGAGAATAATTTAATACCGATTGAAGCTAAATAAACACAGAGGATATAGGATTAATTGCTCGCTGAGGTAAGAGGTTACGATGGATAAATCACTTCCAATACAGAAATTTCCGTTGAAGGAGTTCAAGGAAGAACTTGACAGAGATCATGCTGAGTTTGAAGCCTCTGTTCAAAATTTGTTAGCAAAATTCATAGACCAAAACCCGCAAATTATGGACCTGAAAGTCGAGGCGATTAACGAAGTTAAATTTTCCCTAACTTTAGGACATTTACCACCTAAAGGAGTTATGTTAGGATACCTTCAGCAAGAACAATCGCGCATTTACAGAGAGCTCTGTTCTCAAGCCGAAGCGCAGACAGGTCGGCCAGTCTCGCTTTATGAAATGGAATTCTCCCCTCTTACCCTACCTTTATCAGAGATCGAGAGATTCGAGAGACTCTGGGACAAGACTAAGATTAAGATGGTCAAGGAGATGAGACGTTGTTTCCTTACGTGTGCAAATAAAAGTATCCCTGAATCCCAAACTGTTCGTCCAGATATCCAGATTTGCCTCTACCTGCTTGATCCTCGGGGAACGCAGATGTTTTTCTATATTGAGTCAAAAGGCGAAGTGTTGGTAGACGAAATTATTAAACCACCAACAGTGACCCTTGATACCAACGTGGTAATAGAATGGTGGGAAGATCAGGCTAAAATTGAATATGTAAATGAATTACTGGAACTTGGTAAAAGTTTTAAAATTGACCTCGCTGTGACAGGAAGAATTAGCGATGATATTCCTGAACCTCCTTTGGCTGACAAAATAAATGAACTTCCGAATCTAAACATTCATGATATTGGTTCAGTTATCCGTTTCGGTCCTTGGAAGGTAGGTATCGATGTAGCAGGAAACGATGAATTTAAGAGATTTCTTGATTCTCCTGCCGTCGTCAAAAAACTCAATCAAATGAACGTAGAGAGGCAACCAGATTGGCGGGATTGGGATCACCTGCATACACACTATAGATATAAAAGAGATTGCTTCCTAACATGGGATAAAGGAATTTTACATTTTGCTGACGAATTAAAAAAGAAGTTGGATGTTATTGTTATGAAACCTGACACCTTTATTTCTCTCATCAAACCACTAGAAGAATAAGACGGATGGACGACATTATAACCATCGCCCAAATCGAAGCGCGGTTTGCCTCAGAATGGATCCTCGTCGAAGCCCCACAGACCAACGACGCCTTGGAAGTGCAAAGCGGCAAAGTCCGCTGGCACAGTAAGGATCGGGAAGAGGTCTATCGCCAAGCTGTGGCACTGCGTCCTAAACGGTTCGCCATTTTGTACACAGGAAAGATGCCTGAAGACACGGCGATTGTTCTATGATGGTGCTAGCGTAGCTCGGTTCCGTCCTAGCGGTCTATATCAGTAGCTATCGGTCTTCTCACTTCACACCTCGCGCGTTTTTCCACCCACTTTCTTTCCCATGTCCTTCCATCAAGCCGCTCCCCCCAAACCAACCCACTACCGCGACCGCCAAACCGGGTCCACCGTCGTCGAACACGTCCCAGGGCAGTCCCTCCTTCGCTGGTTCTACGGCACAAACACGGGGCACCTCGTTTTTCGCGCCGTCCTCAACCGGCCCCTTTTCTCCCGCTTCTACGGCTGGTGGAAGCAAAGCACTTGGACCCGGCGTCAAATCCGCCCTTTCGTCGAGCGCTACCGCATCGACCTCGACGAAATCGAACACCCCCTCAGCCACTATTCCAGCTTCAACGACTTTTTCATTCGCCGTCTCAAACCCGGAGCCAGACCCTGCGACCCCGACCCCAAGCGCCTCTGTTGCCCCGCCGATGGCAAGGTCCTCGTCTATCCGCAGCTCGCAGCCGAGGACGTGCTGCCGGTCAAAAGAAATCAACTCTCGGCCCGCGAACTCCTAGCCGCAGCAATCGACCCCACTCCATACCACGGCGGTTCCGCCCTCGTCGTCCGCCTCGCCCCCTACGACTATCACCGCTTCCACTTCCCAGCCGACGGCCAAGTCGGTCCGACGCAGTGGATCGACGGCTCCTACCACTCGGTCAACCCCGTCGCCCTCGCCCGCGTGCCCGACGTTTTCCACCGCAACCGGCGCTCCGTCTGCGAGCTGACCACGCCCGCCTTCGGAAAGATTGCCTACATCGAAGTCGGTGCCATCAACGTCGCCAGCATCGTCCAGACGTACTCGCCAGGGCCTTGTGAGCGCGGCCAAGAAAAGGGCTTTTTCCAATTCGGCGGCTCGACCGTCGTGCTGCTTTTCGAGCCGGAGGCGATTGCCTTTGACAGCGATCTAGTCGCCGACTCTGCGGCCGGCCTAGAGGTACACGTCCCCACCGGAGCCGGCGTCGGCAGCCGCGCTTGACCTGCCCCGGCGGCTGCGGCAAATTTCCCGCTCTGCAACCCCTCACCTTTGGAGGCCACTTATGTCCCTGCAAATGCGCGTAGGTCTAGGCCAGTTCAACGAACTCACCGACGAAAAGCTCACCTTTATCAAGCAAATGGGCTGCGACGATTTCCTGATGAACACCCCCAAACTCCCCGGCGACAAGCAGTGGGAATACTCCGACTTGGCCGCGCTCAAGAAGCGGGCCGACGACGCCGAACTGCGGCTGATGGCGCTGGAAAACGTGCCCACCTCGTTTTACGACCAGATCATGCTCGGCCAAAACGACCGCGAAGAACAGCTCCAGCACATGATCACCACCGTGCGCAACATGGGCAAGGCCGGCATCCCAATCCTCGGCTACCACTGGATTCCCAACAGCGTCTGGCGCACGCCCGAGCCAGCGACCTTGCGCGGCGGCGCTCGCGCCACTCGCTTCGCCCTCGCCGAGCACGACCCCGAAGAGCTGACCCACGGCCGCGTCTTCACCCACGAGGAAATGTGGGAAAACTACTGCTGGTATTTGGAGCGCATCCTGCCCGTAGCCGAGGAAGCTGACGTGCGCCTAGCCCTGCACCCGGACGACCCACCCACCGGCACAACCCTCGGCGGCATAGCGCGGATATGCAGTTCCTTCGACGATTTCAAGCGCAACATGGACACCTTCGACAGCCCGCATCACGGCCTCGACTTCTGCATGGGGTGCTGGTCGGAGATGGGCGGTCACGACAGCGTCATCCGCGCAGTCCGCCACTTCGGCGGGCAAAAGAAAATCATCTACATCCACTTCCGTGACGTCATCGGGCCAGTGGAGGACTTCCACGAGACCTTCATCGACTGCGGTCAAGTCGATACCTTCGAGGTAGTACAGACGCTCAAGGCGGTCGATTTCGACGGCTTTATGATCACCGATCACGTGCCCCATATCGTCGATGACTCGCCCTGGGGACACCGGGGACGCGCCCATTGCGTAGGCTTTATGCAGGCCCTCATCCAAGTGGTCAACAAGTAGGGAGCGGTTTGCAAACCGCCCCCTACCCAAGACCCGTCGCCACGGCGCGACCTTGGGATATAACATGGCTACTATCCACCGTTTCATCCGCCGGCCGGGAGCAAGTCTCCTTCTTACACTCCTGCTCGCCACTCCAGCCCTAGCCCAAGACGAGCGCCCCCCTGTATCAATTCCCCAACCCAAACATCAGCGCGTGACGCCGAAACCGGGCGCTCCCTTGACCATCGTCCAAGTGAACTACAAATACGCGATCAAGGAGCGCGACTATCTCTCGCTGGCCACGCAGGAACTGGTGAAGTTCACCCGCACATCGACCCAACTCGAAGTGCCGTTGCACTCGCGCACCCTCACCCTCGACGACCCGCGCATCGCGGACGCGCTGATGCTCTACATGACCGGCTTCGACTGCGTCGTGCGCATAGATGAGCCCGAAAAGCAAGGCCTCGCCCGCTACCTGCGGAGCGGCGGCCTGCTCTTTGCCGAGGACATCTTGCCCTTAGAGGTGAATTTCCGCAGGTCCGCTGGTATAGCTGGCACTCCCTTCGACCGGCAGTTCAAGGCCCTGCTCAAAGACCCGCAAGTCCTCGGCAGCAGGGGAGGGCACTGGCGCAAGCTGCCTAACACCGATCCGCTCTACTCGGCCTATTTCGACTTCCCCGATGGGCCGCCCTTAAGCGGTACGGACCGGGGCAACGTCTTCGCCTTGGAAGTTATAGAACTCAAGGGCCGGATCGCCGTTATCTTCAGCGACCTCAACATTAGCTGGTTCTGGGGCAACCTCGACGCCGAAGGCCGCAACCGCAGCTTACAGTTCGGCACCAACCTCTTGATCTGTGCGCTGGCGCAAAAATACGCCGGCCAGCCACTGCCCTTCAGACGCTGAGATGAACACTGCTGCGACGCACTCCGCCCAAGTCCGCGCCGACCTCCTGCTTCTGCTCACAGCCCTTATCTGGGGCTTCGCCTTCGTCGCCCAACGCGTCGGCATGGAGCACGTCGGTCCCTTCTTCTTCAATGGCGTGCGCTTCGCCCTCGGCTGCTTGCCGCTTTTGCCTTTTGTCCTGCGGACCACCACCACACCACTCGCATCCCGCCTCCGCCACGCCCTCCCAGGCGGCCTACTCGCCGGGCTTTTTCTCTTTACCGCCGCTTCCCTGCAACAAGTCGGCATCGTCTATACTACGGCTGGCAAGGCTGGGTTCATCACTGGGCTATACGTAATTCTGGTGCCGGTCCTCGGTCTCTTGCTACGGCACCGCAGTTGCCGCAGCACTTGGACCGGCGCTCTGGTGGCGACCAGCGGCCTGTACCTGCTGAGCGTGGAGCCGCCACTGACCATTGCCCGCGGCGATGCGCTCGTGCTCGTGAGCGCATTCTTTTGGGCCGGGCACGTGCTGGTCATCGGCAGTCTCTCGCGTCAGCTCGATTGGGCGATGCTGGCTTTTTTGCAATTCTTCGTCTGCGCGATTCTCAGTATGGCCGTCGCCATCGGCACCGAGCCTATCGCCCTGCAACCGCTCGTCGATGCGGCCGTACCCTTGTTCTACGGAGGCGTGCTATCGGTGGGCGTGGCCTATACCCTGCAGGTAGTAGCTCAGCGGCGAGCGGCCCCCGGCCACGCGGCCATCATCCTCAGTCTGGAGACGGTTTTCGCCGCGTTGGGGGGGTGGCTTTTGCTAAGCGAGGAAATGCCCTTGCGCGGGCTAGTCGGGTGTGGGCTGATGTTTGCGGGGATGCTGATCTCGCAGGTGGGATTGGGGCGGCGGCCTAAAACATAAGCACCATTGCTCCCCGAAGAGAGCCGCTCTATACTATGCCGTTCAAGCTGACCCGCGCTAAACTCCCCACCCAGAGAAAGGACCAAAATGTCGGACAACGCACCCAAGGGCACGCTGACCAACCCATTTGCCCTCAGTACTGACGACGGCTACACCTGGCTCAAGGGCAATCTCCACTCGCACACGACCAACTCCGACGGCAAGGCCGCGCCGCAGGAGCGACTCGACGGCTATGTCGGCCAGGGCTACGACTTCCTCTGCCTGTCCGACCACCACAAAATCACCTTTACCGATACCGTCCAAGCCCCGAGCGACTTCGTGCTCATCCAAGGAGCCGAACTGCACCCAGACAACCCCTTCGGCGGCCAGCGGCACCACTTCGTCTGTATCAATATCCACGAGGACATGAACGCGGAGAAGATGCCGCCCCAGCACGTCATCGACGAGGTCCGCCGCCAAGGCGGTGCTGTCTGGCTGGCCCATCCCCATTGGAGTTCGATCAATATCCTGCGCGACGCGGTGCCGCTCTCCGGGTTCGCCGGCATTGAGGTCTTCAACACCACCTGCCGCTGCGCCGGACGCGGCGAATCGAGCGTGCATTGGGACGACTGGATGGATCTAGAGAATCGCCTCTATCCCGCGCTAGCCAACGACGATTCGCACGCCCTCGAAGCCGACCAGCGCGACACGTACCAAGGCTGGACCTATGTCCGCGTCAAAGAGCGCACCGCCGACGCAGTCGTCGCCGCCCTAGTCGCAGGCGCTTCGTACGGCAGTACCGGCCCCACAATCCACGACATCCAGCTCCGCCGCACCGACCGCGAAGGCGACGACCGCACCCAAGTCGAAGCCACGGTGTCTTGCTCGCTGGCGCAGCGCATCGCCGCAGTGTCCGATTCTTTCGGCACTGAGTACCACCAGCACGGCACCCTCTTCGAGACCGCGACCTTTGCGCTCAGGGCCAACGCCCGCTGGGTGCGCTTCGAGATCGTTGATGACCGAGGCCGCAAGGCGTGGTCCAATCCGTTTGATCTGACCGCACTCGAACGGGCCGAATAAGATCTACTTCTGCGTCGTGAAGAAAAATTGGGTAGTGGTACATTTTGAAAATAATTCCGTAGTCTAAATTAAGGCCAGACTCTCTACCGACTGTACCTCCTACCGTTTTTCTGGTCTTGAAACAGACCCTATATGCCGTAGCCGTGTGGCGCCCTCGGTAAATTTCCTCTTGTTGATTTACTACGGCAATGCCGTATTTTACAGATCATGCACACGGTTATCGAAACACCGACTTTCATCAGCAAATGCCGTCGCTACCAGATAAGTGAGAGCGACCGGGAAGCCATCATCGACTTTGTCGCCAATAACCCCGATGCCGGCGACGTGATCAAAGGATCAGGCGGCGCTCGCAAGCTCCGATTCGCCGCGCCGGGAAGAGGCAAGAGCGGTGGATACCGAGTGGTGACTTTTTACAGTGGCCAAGACATTCCTGTGTTTTTGCTGTCGATCTTCGCTAAAGGCGATAAAACAAACCTGACCGACTCGGAAGTTAATGTTTTGCGGACTGTGTTGCGCACACTGGCAGACGAATACCGACGGAGGACCCAACCATGACTAAGGCTGGAGAGGAACTTATCAAGGCGGCAACAGAGGCTCTGGAAATCGCGCACGGCCAAGCGGACCCAAAAAGCTACCGCGTCCACCTCCCCGACGAGATCAACGCCCGCTTGATCCGCTCGCAACTGAACATGACTCAGGGCGTCTTTGCCCAGACCTTTGGCATCGACATCCGCACCCTTCAGGACTGGGAACAAGGCCGGCGGATTCCCAGTGGTCCGGCGCAAGCACTTTTGAAAATCATCTACCGGGAGCCAGAGGCTGCTAAGAGAGCGGTAGTGAGGTAGTGGGCTATTTTGAAAATAAAGGCCCCTTGGCAAAACCCGTACCAAGAGGGCTTTTTATGTACGGCTATTTTTAAACTGAACCACTACCAAAAATTGAGGGACGATTTATGAATCCAAACGAAAGTATCCAGTAGCGAACGATGCGGTTGATGCAGGCACGGAGGGACTCGAAATGCTGAAACGATGTGCTCCGTTCGTGATTGTTTTTAATCAAGAATTCTCCGAAATCGACATTACAACATCCGACGAGAAAATCTCGTTCAGACTAGTCGAACCTCCACATTTGCAAGAAGACGGACTACAAGAATTTACTGCTGAGGAGAGCGAGAGCGGAACCCTGACTACCTACATCTTAGCAAAAGGTGAGAAGACTTCTGTAGCCGTTCCACTATCCACAGACGATGATTGGACATGCCTGCCAGTAGAAGACATACCAAGGCTCTTTTATCTTGGCTGAACACAGTTTGGCTTCGGGACAATCTCAAAGAACAGTTCATAGAGAAAATCCGCCAAACTTCTGCAGTTCTTAACGAAGGGGGCGTCGCTATAGCACCAGAAAAGGCTTGGCTACCAGTAGCAGAAACTGCCGATGGCATAAAGTCTCTTTGGGATTTGTTGAATGGATGGCAGGCAGGCCATGAAATACTGCCGAGACGAAACGAAGCCGTCGGGTGGTGGAATACCCTCAATAGCTGGGCCAATGTATCTGAGTGTCAGACTACATCATTTAATGAATCAATAGATGGTCAGAAACTGGCATCAAATATCGATGACAAGACTCTCGTACTGGTACTGGTTCGGACTATGAGATTTCTATAGATAAAGGCTGCCAAAGCTGGTTGATCGAAGTAAAAGCCACACGAGACCAAGTAGTTCGAATGAGTGACATTCAGGCAAAAACCGCTGTAGAACAGGGAAATCGATTTCTGCTCTGCGTCGTCCCAGTTGATGTCCAAATCGCTTTCGTTCTCCGGCCATTCGTTTTACAGACCCTCAAGTCAGCGGAGCTCCTAGGGGGAGGCTGGAAATAGGAGAAGGAGATGATTGCCGAACAAGACCTCCAAGTCGGTTTGCTCTTGAAGAACCAAATTCTCACTGGAACAGGTCAATCCATACGCAAGATCATCCTGTATGGATCGCGGGCGCAGGGAACTGCTCGCCCCGATAGTGATTTCGATGTGCTGGTAGTGGAAGCCGACCCGGTAGTTAAGCGCGACGAGCGGCGGCGACTGCGGGCGTCCTTAGTGGGCGTACCCTATGCGGTGGATGTGTGGGTCATGGGAGAGGTGGAGTTCGAGGAAACCAAAAACGTCATCGGAGGCTTGGCCTTTCCGGCGCATAAGTACGGAGTGGTTTTACATGAGACAGCCTGAGCAAGTGGTAAGAGATTTTGTGCAACAGTGGTTAAAAAGGCCAACTCGGATCTTCAAGCGGCAAAGCTCCTTGATTGTGTCGTCCCTCTATTTCTACGTCGGCACCGAGTACCACCAGCACGGTGCCCTCTTCGAGACCGCGACCTTTGCGCTCCGGGCCAACGCCCGCTGGGTGCGCTTTGAGATCGTTGACGACCGCGGCCGCAAGGCGTGGTCCAATCCGTTTGATCTGACCGCACTTGAACGGGCCTGATCGCCTCTATTTCTGCGTCGGCACGCGGCGCGACCAATCTTGGCCGTCAACCCAGCGTTGCTGTTCAAGAGCCATTTGCTGGGCCTTGTCGTAGTAATGGGGATTATTCGACAAGGGGGTATTGTAGTGAATCGCCCCCTCGGGAAAGAGATACCAGTCATCGCGGCCCACTACATAGCCGCGAATGTGGGCACGGGGCGCGTCGTCGGTGATGTAATTGACTACGTAGAGCGTCCCGTCGGGTAGTTGCACCCAGCCCGAATAACCGCTGTCGGCCGACAGGGCGCGGTCGTTGTCCAAAAAGGCGAAGCGGGCCTCAGTGTCGCCTTGGGATTGCTCTGGATCGGCTGAAGCACCCGCCCGGGCAGGCGACCCGCGCAGAGCCTCCGCCGCAGTCTCCACGTAAAGCCCCAAGGACGTAGAAAGGCCGCAGGCGACCCGGTAGGTAATCGCCACCTCCCCCGAGCGCAGACGGCCCACCGAGGGGCGACCCAGACAGCGCATCATGTGAGTGCGCACCGGCGTTGACCACGTCCGACCGCCGTCGCCGGAAAAGCTCTTCCAGCCGCTCAGGCCCTCGCCGTCCTCGCGCATGTAGAGCACCAAGGTGCCGTCGTCCATTTCGGCGAAATCCCCTTCGTTCAAGCGCCAAGGCCCCCCGGTGCAGGACGCACCTTCGGGGTCGGGCACCTTGAAAGGGCCTTCCCAAGTCTGGCCCCGGTCGGCGGACAAGTAGCACGTCTGTACCTCGACAAAATCCTCGGTCCCCTGCTGGCCGGGCCACTGCTCGGTGAGGCCGACGATCAGGTCGCCGTTGGACAACTCCTTGATGGAGGGGACGATGCCCTCGGTCATGCCGGTTTCCTCCGGCCCCTCCCACGTGGCTCCGTTGTCGCGGCTGCGCAACAGGAGGTTCATGCAGACGCCCGGCTCCAAGTATTCTGCAAAAGTATCCCTGAGCAGCAAGTCAACGATGAGTAGCAAGGTCCCGTCGCGACAGGCGGTGATGCGCGAGCAATTGAGCCGTCCCAACCCCCCGGCGGTTTCCTCCTCCGTGCGCTCCACCACCACTTGGCGCGGGCTCCACGTCAAGCCGCGGTCGAAGCTGCGGCGCACGATTATGCGAGAAAAGGGGCGCGAACTGTGTCCCATGCTCTCGCGGTACGTGCATACCAAGGTGCCGTCGGCCGCTTGGGCCACATCGGCGAATGCCTCGTAGATCTCGTCGTTGCGCGATACAGTGATCGTCTGCATGGTTGCCTCTCGGTTTTAGGTGAGTGCATGACAATATACGATGTAATTGGAATGGGCATTGCGTTGAGCTTGCCCCTCCAACTCCCTTCTCCTACCTTCCCTCTCCGAAACCGCTAATACCACCCCCTGTCGAGGGACTAATATCATGGCCGACCGCCCAAAAATCGCCGGCATCGTCACTGAGTACCGCAAATACTCCCACGCCCAACACATCTGCGACCGCTTCCTCGAAGGCTACGGCTGGAACAGCCGACACCACCGACCGCCCATGGATCTGGTCTCGCTGTACGTGGATCAGCGCCCCGAAGGCGATCTCAGCCAAGATCGAGCGACCCGCTTTCCCCACATGGCGATCTACCCCACCGTCGCCGACGCCCTGACGCTGGGCGGGTCAGATTTGGCCGTGGACGGCGTCCTGCTCATCGCCGAGCACGGTAGCTACGGGCGCAATGAAAAGGACCAACACCTCTACCCGCGCTACGAGCTTTTTAAACAAATCGCCTCGGTCTATCGCACGACCGGCAAGAGCGCACCCGTGTTCAACGACAAGCATCTCTCCTGGAATTGGGACTGGTGCCAAGAGATGTACGATATTTCGCAAGAACTCGACTTTGCCTTTATGGCCGGATCATCGCTGCCTGTTACTTGGCGCACCCCCTCGCTCGACATGCCCCTCAATGCCGAAGTCGAAGAAGCGGTCTGCGTCTGCTATGGCGGCGTCGATAGCTACGACTTCCACGGCTTGGAGACCTTACAGTGCATGGTCGAGCGCAGAAAGGGCGGCGAAACGGGCGTCAAATGGCTGCGGGCCTACCGCGACGATGCCTTCTGGCAGGCACACGCCGAGGGCGTGTGGTCGCGCGAGCTTTTTGAAGCCTGCCTCTGCCGCAGTCACACGCTCACGCCGGCACGACCGGGGTTCAACAATCCTTTCCCCACCATCGACGAACTCAAGCACCTAGTCGAAAGCCCCGTCGCCTACCAGTACGAGCACGCCGACGGCCTCCTCTCGACCATGATGTTGATGAACGGGCTAGTCCAAGATTTTAACTTCGCCGCCCGGCTCACGGGACGGGACGAGCCGCTTTCGACCCAGATGTACTTGCCCATGCCCCCGGCCCGCACCACGCTGGCCAATTTCTTCAGCCCGCTGGCCAACAACATCGAGCTTATGTTCCTGACCGGCGAAGCGACCTATCCAGTCGAACGCACTCTGCTCACCTCGGGCTTGGTCATCGCCGGCGTCGATAGCCTGCAGCAAGATCAAGCCCAAGTCGAGACGCCCCATCTAAACACCGCCTACCAAGCCACCAAAGAATCCACTTTCTGGAGGACGTAAAATGGCTCGTCGGGAAAAACAGCGGTCCCACCAACGCATCGCCGTCATCGCTACCATCTATCGCTACCTCTCGCACGCCCAGCACTTTGCCGACCGCTTCGTAGTAGGCTATCCCTACGGCGGCCGCTGGCATCGCCCCGACTGCAGAATCGTCTCGCTCTACGTCGATCAGCAGCCCGAAGGCGACCAAAGCCAAGACCGAGCGCGCGAATTCGGCTTCTCCGTGTACCCCACCATCGCCGAGGCCCTGCGCTGCGGCGGCGACGAACTGGCTTGCGACGCAGTGCTGATCATCGGCGAGCACGGCGAGTACCCCAGAAACGACAAAGGACAGGTTCTGTACCCGCGCTACGAGTTTTTCAAAGAATGCGTCAAGGTCTTTGAAGAAGACGGCCGTTCCGTACCAGTTTACAACGACAAGCACCTCTCCTACAGCTTCGACAAAGCGCAAGAAATGGTCGCCGACGGCCACCGGCTCGGCTTCCCAATCTTAGCCGGTTCGTCGCTGCCAGTCACTTGGCGGCTGCCCGATGTCGAACTGCCCTTGGGTTGCCAGATCGAAGAGGCGCTGATGATCGGCGTCGGCGGCTCCGACCCGATGGATTACCACGCGCTAGAGGCCATGCAGTGCATGATCGAGCGTCGCTCCGGCGGCGAGACCGGCGTCAAATCCGTGCAATTGATCGAAGGAGACGCCGTGTGGAAGGCGGGTGAGGAAGGGCGCTATTCGCTAAGACTGCTCGACTCCGCCCTCTCGCGCAGTGACTCTCCTTGCGGCAAAACCGACGAGGACGGCCGCACCCAAGACCTGCTCGGCAACGGCGAGCTACCCCAGCTCGTCAAAGAGCCAGCCGCGTACTTCATTGAGCACAACGACGGCCTCAAGACGACCCTCCTGATGCTCAACGGTGCCATCCGCGACTACTGCTTCGCCTGCAAGATAGCTGGCGAAGACGATCCCATCTCGACCCAATTTTTCTTGCCGCCGACGCCCAACGTCACGTACTCGGCTTGCCTAGTAGCCAAGATCTGGGAAATGATCGAGACCGGCCGTGCGCCCTTTCCCGCCGAGCGCACCCTCATCGTCAGCGGCGCACTCGAAAGCTGCCTGACCTCCAAAGTGAAGGGCCACAAGCTGCTCGAAACGCCCCACCTCAAGGTGGAGTACCAAGCACCAGCCGAATCGCATCACGGCCGCTTCTAGTCAATGAAGCTATATACAATGAAAAAATTACAAGTCCCTGAATTCAAAAACCGTGATGAGGAAGCCGAATTTTGGGACAACCTAGACACCGCTGATTTCATGGAAGACGATGGGGAATGGTTTCGCTTCGATACGCCGCACAAGCGGGCAATTCGCGTTGCTATTCTCCCTGAAATAGCGGAAGAACTCATGCAGAATGCCCAGGCACAAGGCGTGTCGGTTGAAACCTTAGTCAATGTCCTTTTAGTCGAGCGCATACGTGACTCGGTTACTACAAACTGAGCTGGTATATCGTCTGGCTAGCCTTTACAATGCTTCATCCGCCGACCGCACGGCCGATGCAAAGATATAACGGTAGCAATCTGCAAACGAAAGGAAGCATCCTATGTCCACCATTCCCACGCGCACGCTGCGTACTGGCGTCGAGCTAAGCACGCTCGGCTTTGGCGGCGCTCCTTTGGGCGAGCTTTTCGATCCGGTCAGCGAATCCCAAGCCCAAGACACCCTGCAAGCGGCTTGGGACGCTGGCATCCGCTACTACGACACCGCCCCATTCTACGGCTACGGCAAAAGCGAACACCGCCTCGGCTACTTTCTCCGCCAGCAGCAGCGCAAGGACTTCGTGCTCTCGACCAAGGTCGGCCGAGTGCTCACGGCCACCCGCGACCTCGATTCTTTCGAAAAGGGCTTCTGGGTCGGCGGCCTGCCCTTCGACTTCCGCTTCGACTACGGGTACGACGGCATCATGCGTTCGTGGGAAGACAGCTTGCAGCGGCTCGGCCTCAACTCCATTGACCTGCTCCTAATCCACGACCTCGACAGCTTCTTCCACGACAGCGAACAGCGCTTCTCCGCCCACGTCAACCACCTCATCACCAGCGGCTGGCGTGCCCTCGACGAACTGCGTTCCCAAGGGCTAGTCAAGGCCGTCGGCGCGGGCCTCAACCGCATGGGGGCCATGCCGCGCCTGCTCGACGCGGCCGACCTCGACTTCTGCATCGTCGCCATGCCCTACACGCTCTTGGACCAAGATTCCCTCGACGAGGAGTTCCCCCTCTGCGAGGAGCGCAACGTGCACATCGTCATCGGCGCGGTCTTCGCTTCCGGTATCCTCGCCACCGGCCCGGTCGAAGGAGCCCGCTACGCCTATGACACCGCCTCGCCCGAAATCCTCGCAAAGACCCGCCGCATCCAAGCCGTCTGCCAGCGGCACGACGTGCCCTTGCCCGCCGCGGCCATGCAGTTCCCGCTCGGCAACCCCCTCGTCGCGGCGATCATCCCAGGGGCGCAGACACCGGCGCACATCGAGACCAACGCCCAGTGGTTTCAGCACGAAATACCAACAGACCTGTGGGCTGAGCTAAAGGCGGAAGGGTTGCTGCGGGCAGACGCGCCGACGCCGTAAGGAGTCCCAAAACCGGACTAGGTCAACGATGAACCACGCGGCCCCAAGCCAGAAGACATTCGGGCACATCCTCGGACAGCAGTACACGGTTTTCGACGGGCTGGCCGGGATGTACGTGGAAGCCATCTACCAAGACCGCCACGGCCTTCTCTGGATTGGCACAACCGACGGCGGCGTAAGCCGATTCGACGGAGCGCACTTTGACACCTTTGGTCTGTCGGACGGGCTGCCCCATCTCTTCCGTAACAACTATGGTCGAAGACGCAGACGGACGGCTGTTATTCGGCACGTTCGGCGGTGGGATAGCAGCCTACGACGGGCGCGGCTTTCAGGTGTACACCACCGAACACGGGCTGCCTTCCAACGACATATTCGGCCTGCAACCCCAAGCCGACGGCTCAGTGCGAGTGCTGACCACAGCGGGGGTGGGCCGGTTCGTCGAAGGACGAGGGAAATATATGGGTGGGGTTGTGGGGTGGTGGGCTGATCTTTTGCGATCCAATCAGCATTCAGCTATACGACAAAAAAGACGGCCTGCCCGACAGCGAGGTCCGGTGTCTGAGAGAAGACCAAGAGGGCCGGATCTGGATTGGCACGACCGGAGGGTTAGCCTGCTTAGAGGACAGCCGGATCCGTCCGGTGGAGGTCGGCTATACCGTCTTATCTATGCCCAAGCTGTATCCTGCCCAGATAGCACCCCCGAGATTCAGTTCTACTTCCAAGGCACCAGCTTCAGGAGCGGGGCCGAGCCGATGCGCTACAGCCATCGGCTCGTCGGCCACGGCCCGGCAGAAGAGTGGAGCGCGTTCACGCCCGCCAATCGGGTGACGTACCAAGACGTGCCGGCCGGCCTGTTCCACTTTGAGGTGCGGACCGTAGATCGGGATGGCTTGATGTCGGATATAGCTCGCCTAGAGATGCGAGTGGTCCCCACCCATCTCCGACGTCTTGAGCAAATGTTGCGAGTCTCGAATCAGGGTTTTCTCAGCCAGAGCCAAGCCATGGCACGGCTCCTCGATCAGGTCGAATCAATGGCCGAGACAGATATGACGGTGTTGGTGCTGGGCGAGACTGGGGTCGGCAAAGGAGTGCTGGCGCGGCTGCTCCACCAGGTGGTGGATGTGCCGCTTCAGGTTGCCGAGGCAGAGCTTGCCCTGCCTGTTTCACAAGGCTTCGACGGGAATGCTGACGACGAGGAAGAAAAGCAGCGCATTTTAGCGGCTCTCCAAGCCGCGAACTGGCGGATTTATGGGCCGCGAGGGGCAGCTCGTCTGTTGGGCATCGGCCCGGAGAAGCTGCGCTATCGAATGCGCAAGCACGGGTTGCAACGGCCAGAGAAGCCGTAAGAGCCTGTGCAGAAACAGGGGCTATGGCTGATCTGTAAAAGTCGTTCAAAAGTCGTTCAAAAGTCGTTCATTTGAACGGAAAATCGTAGGTCAGCTTGCAACGCCAGCTAATGCCCACCCCGTAGAAAAATATTTTCTCACTATTTAAATCTTATGTTTTCAATCCTTTAGGAGAATTTCTAAAGGATTTTTTGTCCGTGCTCTGATTTATGGCACAAAATGTGCATTACATCGATTCCAAGAGCCGTAGGGGCGATTCGCGAATCGCCCCTACTATCCACCAACCGCCCCCGACCTTGTCGGGGACACCTCAAAGGAGGCTTCAGATGAGTTCCTTTCGTTCGATGAAGTACCAAATCGTAGCAGCGGCCGCCCTGCTCTTTAGCGGCCCCTACATCGCCGCAGCCGCAGACCCGGCTGCCCAAGCCCAGTGGAGCGAGTCCATCCCTGTCGATGAAGAAAGATACCCGGGCGAGCGCGTAGAGGCATATATTGTCGATGGCCTGCTCCACGCCCGCCGCCTCGACCAAAACGACATTCCCTTTTGGCACCTCATCCTCGCCGAAGCTGATCCACAACAACCCCCTACGCTCGAACACCTAGACATTGCCATCGAAGTACGCCACGCCAACGGCTCGTACTTCGTCCGCGACGACTTTGGCTACACCTCCTTGGCTGCCCACCGGCAAAAACTGAGGGCGGAGGCGTTCACTAGTCTCGACACCACCATTCGCCAGAACGGTATTGACCGAACCGAACGCACTATGACTAAGAGGGCTACGAGTTTACCCACTCCGGCTGAGCTCCAGCAAGTGCCGCCGGAAGCATTTGCCAGCGTTGACTCCACCGCTCTGGCGAATCTGGTCCAACAATTGGGGCCAGAGGCGTTCGCCAGCCTCGATACGGCCACTTTGGCTCTGCTCAAAAAGCGGGTGCCAGAGGCGTTCGCCAATCCCGACACCACCCTCCGCCAGAGCACCATTGACCAGAGCTCGCCCACTCCGGCTTCGCAACGCGGCATCACCAAATGGGAGAAACATGGGCAGTTCTGGGTAGCCTTGGGGCCGCATGCGAAGGACAGTTGGGATACGCTCATTCGCCTAACTCCGACGGTGTTCGTGCCGGAAAGGCCGCGCTTCGGCATGAACGGTAGCGGGGGTTTTGTGCGCTGGGACGACGCCCAACTCTTGGATAGTGGCGATGTGCTAATAGCCGACTACATCTCCCCTGTCGAAGCAGACCGGACGCAGAAAAATCACAGACTGGTCCGGGGTGCCGTACCCTTCAATATAGAAGTCCAGCGTTGGATCAACCCCATTGGGCACGGCGACCGCATAGGCTGGTTCCTAGGCAAGGTAGTGGTGCTGCATTTTTGGGCCACTTGGTCGCCCGAATCCATTGAGCAACTCGCCGACTATGACGAGTTGTACAAAAAACACAAAGACGAGGGCCTCGTCGTCATCGCCATTCACAGCGCCGAAGGGGCCGACGATCTGGATGCCTTCATCGCCGAACGTGGCTACACGTTGCCCATTGCGGTAGATGAAGGCGCAAGCGCACAGCGCTATGGCATCTGGAGTTTCCCCCAATCTGTCCTTCTTGACCGCAACTGCCGACTGGCTTGGATCAGTCAGGACGGCGAAGCGCCGAGCCAAGCCCAACTGAAGTACCTGCTCGACGACCCGTTCCCGACCCACTAACTCCCAGCGAAAGGATCTTACCATGACTCGTGCTAAAATTTTCTGTACCGGCCTCGTCGCCGGCTTGATCGTCGCCGCCTCAGAAGCCGCCGCGACCACTTGGCACCATTCGGTTGACTTACCTGCCTCAATCGGCGGTTCTGTGCAGGCGCAACTGCGCGAAGGTTGGCTGCGCGCCTGGCGCGTGGATGCCGAGGGCCAGGAACTGTGGCATACCATTCTCGGCCGAGCAGATCAACCGGGCCGGATTGAAAAGACCAACCCCTTTACCGTGGTCGTCTCTCACCCAGACGGCCAGTCGCACGTTCAGGACGATACGAACCGAAATCGCCTGTCGGGACACCGCCAAGCCCTAGTGGGCGAGCCTTTCCCCGGCCTAGAAACCGAGGTCGGCGACCCGGCAGTCCAAGTCCAATCCACGTACCAATCTGCCGAAAAGCCTTCTACTCACTTGACCCGCTGGCAGCGCGGTCACTGGGTCTGGGCCGGCTCTGGCCCTTCGGACGTCCTGCTACACACCGTCGTCCGCCTCGCTCCCATCCTGACGGTCCCCCAGCGCAAAACCTTGGAAAAACCCATAGCTGAACAGGCAATCCTACATTGGGACCGCGCCGAATTTACCGACGATGGCCAGACCTTTTCCATCCGCTATATCAGCCCTAGGGAAAAGAAAGTCATGCACCAGCGGCACGCTGTGGAGAAGGGTGCCGTGCCCTTTGAAATAGACATCGAGCGCTGGATACAGCCCGTCGCCGGTTACGAGGAGTCCCCTTTGAACAGTCTGGCGCAATTACAGGGCAAAGTGGTGTTGCTCGACTTTTGGGCGACGTGGTGTTCGCCCTGCATAGAAAAACTGCCCTATATCGCCGATCTGTACGAGCGTTATCGAGACCAAGGCTTTATCGTCATTTCCCTGCATTCGGCGTGGCGGGCCGACGAGTTAGATGACTTTGTCGGCCAGCACGATTACGCGTTCCCCATTGCCCTCGACACGGGCGAGACCTACCGACGCTATGGTCTCGATCCAAGCGGCCCTATACCCCACTACATCCTGATTGGCCGGGATAACCGTATCGCCCTTGTGAACGACCTGCCTACTGAAGAGCAAATCAAGGCGCTACTACAGGCCGGCAGCTAAGTCGGGGCCAACAGGTCCATTGTCTTAACGACGCTTGCCGAAAGGATGTGGTTATGCCTCTGATGACACTACCAGAGGCCGAAAGGCGGCAAATTTTGGCAGCCCTTGAAGTCACCAACTGGCGGATCTATGGGCCGAGGGGGGCGGCGCGATTGTTGGGTATAGGCCCAGAGAAGCTACGCTATCGAATGCGCAAGTACGGGCTGAAACGACCCAAAGCTACCTCGTAAATGCCAGCCCGACCGCTTCGATCTCTTCAAGCCTGCGCGAACGGTCTGTGGCCGCTAGAAACACGTTGGTGTCGGCGAACAGGATCTTACCTGCTGTCGTCATCGTAGAGCTCGCTTCAAGACCATGTCGATGCGGCTCGGCCGGTCTCCACCGCGATCCACGACATTGCCTCTGGCTGTTCGGGCGGGGCGGGGCGAGCGGCCCGCACAACGTCGCCAACCTCTGTTGTCCGCTGGCGAACACCTGCTGTCCGCTCGCGTACAGTAGAAAGATCATCAAAACGGCCGATACTGACGGCGGTTGAGAGACAGATAAAAATTATCGTACTTTTAATAACGTATTATTTAACAGGGGTTTAGATCGAACAAAATAGCGTAATCGGCGCGATTGGCGACGGCTGAGTCACTCCTTTGGCACGATAGTTGCAGTAGTGCTTACTGAAGCAACAACCCGCACTCTTCCACAAGGAGGGCATCATGCAACGCGTAGCCATTCGCATCCTATCTCTCGCGCTGATAGCCATCTCCAGCGCCGCGGCCGTCGAGACCAAATACCCATCCGGCGGCTTTGAGCCCCGCCTCGACAAGCTCCAAGGCTTGCTTGCCCATATCCGCACCGCGAAGAAGGTCGAGGTCAAGGCCGGTCCCAGGTTGTGGCAGACCATTACGGCCATCCCCGTCGCGACGGGCGTCCCCATCACCGCCGAGCAAGAAACCGACCTGCGCGCCTGGCTCTACGACTTTCTCGTCGCCTTCTCCGCTTCCGGCAACGACAGCCTCGCCGCCCAGTTTTACCTGCGCGAGGGCGTCAACAACCCCACGGCCTTGCAGCACATGCAAGAGACCTTGGAAAGCTGGGACCTCCCCCAAGGCGACACGCCCTTTGACCTCTTTCGGGCCATGCACCGAGCCATACTTGATCACCAAGGCTATGAATACTGCTTTGGCAACGCCTTCTTTCGCCACAGCACGTTCAAGGTGTTCGAGATGCAGGGCCAGTACGAGCCCTATGGGTCGTACCCGAGGAACGCTGTCAAGAGCCGGTTCAAATTGCAGAAAGAGATTGAATCGGCGCTGCGAGCGGGTGAGAAGCGAGTTTTCACGGACATCGCGTTTGTCACTGAAGAGCCGGCGGAGGACGCCGGATCGGCAGGCCCGATCTGCACTCCTTTCTTCTGTCGGCTGGTCTGGGATCCAGAGCGGACGATGTGGCGCTTTGTCGAAGTCTTCTACACCTCCAAACGACCGAACCCTTTTCTATTCTCGGCCATCTAACCGGCCCTTTTCTCGCGCTTTCACGTACCCAAGGGCAACACATGAAAGAAAGGAGGCCCCAAGCCTTTGGGTATGCTTATCACATTAAGGCGGTTTTGAAATCAGCTCGAGCATTTCATCCGCAAATTTTCTTGGAATTGCTCGATTAGTTCGTCCAACATCCCATAACCCGAAGGAGTACTATCATGAAGGCTTACGAAATGAAATTCGGTGTAGGATGAACGGCCTTTGCCGGCTCGTACACAGCGGTTCGACGGTCCAAAGGGCCGACACCAACTTGAATTTCAAACGGCCACACTACCCTCAAAGGAGGCTTCAGATGCGTTCCTTTCGTTTGATGAAGTACCAAATCCTCGCAGTGGCAGCCCTGCTGCTCAGCGGCCCCTACGTCACCGCAGCCGCAGAGCCGGCCGCCCAAACCCAGTGGAGCGAATCTATCCCCCTTCCCGACTTTCCTCTAATCGGTCCGGGCGAGCGCATAGAGGCATATATTGTCGATGGTCTGCTTCACGCCCGCCGCCTCGACCAAAACGACAGCCCCCTTTGGCACCTCATCCTCGCCGAAGCCGATCCAAACCAACCCCCTACCCTCGAATACGTCGGCGCTGCCGTCGAAGTGCGCCACGCCAACGGCGCGTACTTCGTCCGCGACACCTTTCCGGGCAGCACCCTAGCGGCCCACCGACAACAACTGGCACCGGAGGCGTTCGCCAGTCTCGACCTCACCGTCCGCGAGAACGGCATTGACCAAAACGGGAGCCAAAACAGTCCTATGACTCCGGCTCAATTCCAAAAACGGGCACCGCTGATAATCGCCGAGCTCGACTCCACCTCTCTGGCTCGGCTCCAAAAAATACCGCCGGAGGAGTTCCCCAGCCTCGACCCTATGACTCTGGTTATACTCCAAAAACTAAGGCCGGAGGCGTTCGCCAGCCTCGACTCTACCTCTCTGGCTCAACTCCAAAAACCACCGCCGGAGACAAGTGAGTGGAGTCGCGGCATCTTTAAATGGGAGAAGAACCAGCAGCTCTGGGTGGCCCTAGGACCGAATATGGACCATTGGGATGCCCTCATCCGCCTGACTCCAACGGTGTTCGTGCCGGAAAAGCCGAGCTTTGGCGCTACTTTTTTGCGCTGGGACGACGCTCAACTCCAAGAGAGCGGTGGCGTGCTAATCGCCCGCTATGTCTCCCCTGCCGAAGCAGACCGCAAGCAGCAAGAGCACAAATTGGTCCGGGGTGCCATATCCTTCAATATCGAGGCCCAACGCTGGATCAACCCCATCGGGGGCGGCGACCGCATAGGCTGGTTCCTAGGCAAGGTAGTGGTGCTGCATTTTTGGGCCACTTGGTCGCCCGAATCCATTGAGCAACTCGCCGACTATGACGAGTTGTACAAAAAACACAAAGACGAGGGCCTCGTCGTCATCGCCATTCACAGCGCCGAAGGGGCCGACGATCTGGATGCCTTCATCGCCGAACGTGGCTACACGTTGCCCATTGCGGTAGATGAAGGCGCAAGCGCGCAGCGCTACGGCATCTGGAACTTCCCCCAATCTGTCCTCCTCGACCGCGACTGTCGGCTGGCTTGGATCAGCGAAGAGGGCGAAGCGCCGAGCCAAGCCCAACTGAAGTACCTGCTTGACGACATCGATACTTTTCCGGCCCACTAACCCCTCGCTAGTGAAAGGGTTTTACCATGACTTGTGCTAAAATTTTCTGTACCGGCCTCGTCGCCGGCTTGATCGTCGCCGCCGAGGCTGCCGCGACTCCTGCTTGGCGCGACTCGGTTGACCTGCCTGCCTCAATCGGCGGTTCCGTCCAAGCGCAACTGCACCAAGGCTGGCTGCACGCTTGGCGCGTGGATGACGATGGCCAAGAGCTGTGGCATACCATCCTCGGCCGAGCAGATCAACCGGGCCGGATTGAAAAGACCAACCCCTTTACCGTGGTCGTCTCTCACCCAGACGGTCAATCGCATGTTCGGGACAATGCGAACCGAAATCGCCTGTCGGGACACCGCCAAGCCCTAGTGGGCGAGCCTTTCCCCGGCCTAGAAACCGAGGTCGGCGACCCGGCAGTCCAAGCCCAATCCACCTACCAGTCTGCCGAAAAGCCGTCCACCCACTTGACCCGCTGGCAGCGCGGTCACTGGGTCTGGGCCGGCTCTGGACCCTCGGACGTCCTGCTACATACCGTCGTCCGCCTAGCCCCCATCTTGACGGTTCCCCAGCGTCAAATCTTGGAAAAACCCACGGCAGATCAGGCAATCCTACATTGGGACCGCGCCGAATTCACCGACGATGGCCAAACCTTTTCTGTCCGCTACATTAGTCCTAGGGAAATGGAAGTCATGCACCAGCGGCACGCTCTGGATCAGGGTGCCGTGCCCTTTGAAATTGACATTGAGCGCTGGTTAGCGCCCGTCGCCGGTTACGAGGAGGCCCCTTTGAACAGTCTGGCGCAGTTACAGGGCAAGGTGGTGCTACTCGACTTTTGGGCGACGTGGTGTTCGCCCTGCATAGAAAAACTGCCCTATGTCGCCGAACTGCACGAGCGCTATCGCGATCAGGGCTTTGTCGTCATTGCCCTGCATTCGGCGGATATGGCCGACAACCTAGATGACTTTGTCAGCCAGCATGATTATCCGTTCCCCATTGCCCTCGACACAGGCGAAACCGCCCGGCGCTACGGCGTCGAGGGCATCCCCCACTACATCCTAATTGGCCGGGATAACCGCATCGCCCGTGATGGAGAGTCATTGGAATCACGACACTTGCCGCCTACTGAAGAACAAATCAAGGCGCTGCTGCAGGCCGGTAGCTAAGTCGAGGCCAACAGGTCCATTGTCTTAACGACGCTTGCCGAAAGGATTTGGTCATGCCCCGATGACACTACCAGAGGCCGAAAGGCGGCAAATTTTGGCGGCCCTTGAAGCCACCAACTGGCGGATCTATGGGCCGAGGGGGCGGCGCGATTGTTGGGTATAGGCCCAGAGAAGCTACGCTATCGAATGCGTAAGTACGGGCTGAAACGACCGGAAGCTACTTCGTAAATGACAGCCCGACGACTTCGATCTCTTTGAAGGAGGCGAAGTCCCCCGCATTCTCGGTGATCAGACGATCAATCCCCTCCGCGAGCATGGTCGCCACGACGTTGCCGTCGTGGATGCGCTTGCCCGTCAGGCGATGCGTCTGCACGAGATCCCGCAGGCGGCGGGCCACTCGTTCTGACTCCTCGCAGAACAGGAAGGGCGGGCGGGTGAAAACATCGATGTTCTTCAACGCGTCTTCCACGGCCAAACCGAGACCATTGACTTCGACAGGACGCGTGGCAACCACGAGGTATTCGCGGATTATCTGACCGCTGACGGCCAGAACCGCTTTGCCTTTTCCTGCCGCTTGCAATAGTTCCCGAGCTTGGGCGTGGTGCTTGCGTGAACGATCTGTGGCCGCCAGAAACACGTTGGTGTCGGCAAACAGGATCTCACCTGCCGTCGTCATCGTAGATCTCGTTTCGAGACCATGTCGATGTGGCTCGGCCGGTCTCCACCGTGATCCACGACATCGCCTCTGGCTGCTCGGGGGGTGCGGTGCGAGCGGCCCGCTCCAGTATTGTATGCAGCTCCCCCTGGAGCGAGCGCCGGTGGCTCTTAGCTAGCCGTTTCAGGGCCGCCAGAATGTTGGGATCCACGTCTCTGATATGTAGTGATTTCATACTGCTATCAAAATGATACCATCACGCTCTGTCAAGGACCGCGTAGGTTGCACAACGTCGCCAACCTCTGTTGTCCGCTGGCGAACACCTGCTGTCCGCTCGCGCACAGTAATCAGCTCATCAAAACGGCGGATACTGACGGCGGTTGGGAGACAGATAAAATTATCTTATTTTTATAAAGTATTATTTAACAGGGATTTATATGGATAAAATAGCGTAATCGGCGCGATTGGCGACGGCTGAGTCACTCCTTTGGCACGATAGTTGCAGTAGTGCTTACTGAAGCAACAACCCGCACTCTTCCACAAGGAGGGCATCATGCAACGCGTAGCCATTCGCATCCTATCTCTCGCGCTGATAGCCATCTCCAGCGCCGCGGCCGTCGAGACCAAATACCCATCCGGCGGCTTTGAGCCCCGCCTCGACAAGCTCCAAGGCTTGCTTGCCCATATCCGCACCGCGAAGAAGGTCGAGGTCAAGGCCGGTCCTAGGTTGTGGCAGACCATTACGGCCATCCCCGTCGCGACGGGCGTCCCCATCACCGCCGAGCAAGAAACCGACCTGCGCGCCTGGCTCTACGACTTTCTCGTCGCCTTCTCCGCTTCCGGCAACGACAGCCTCGCCGCCCAGTTTTACCTGCGCGAGGGCGTCAACAACCCCACGGCCTTGCAGCACATGCAAGAGACCTTGGAGAGTTGGGACCTCCCCCAAGGCGACACGCCCTTTGACCTCTTCCGGGCCATGCACCGAGCCATACTTGACCACCAAGGCTATGAATACTGCTTTGGCAACGCCTTCTTTCGCCACAGCACGTTCAAGGTGTTCGAGATGCAGGGCCAGTACGAGCCCTATGGGTCGTACCCGAGGAACGCTGTCAAGAGCCGGTTCAAATTGCAGAAAGAGGTTGAATCGGCGCTGCGAGCGGGTGAGAAGCGAGTTTTCACGGACATCGCGTTTGTCACCGAAGAGCCGGCGGCGGACGCCGGGGCGGAAGGGCTGATCTGCACTCCTTTCTTCTGTCGGCTGGTCTGGGATCCAGAGCGGACGATGTGGCGCTTTGTCGAAGTCTTCTACACCTCCAAACGACCGAACCCTTTTCTATTCTCGGCCATATAACCGGCCCTTTTCTCGCGCTTTCACGCCAACAAGGGCGACACATAAAGGAAAGGAGGGGCCATGCTCTTGGGTATGCTTATCACATTTAGTTCGTCCAACATCTCATAACCCGAAGGAGACTATCATGAAGACTATCGTTTTGCTGCTTGCGCTGGCATCCGCCGCTTTCGCGGATGAATACACGCCCGTTGACTGGCTCGAAGTAACGGAAGATCCAGAAGTCGGGATCTACAGCACTGAAGATGGAGGGCGCAAAGTGAGGGTGGGCTCTTACTTCCTCACAGGGGGCGCAGGGTGCCTCGCGGGAGGCTTCACCATCAACGACGCGAGGTATTCTATCCGCATGACCAAGTGGCAGATGCGCAAAGGAGAAGATTCCGCATGGAGCGACGTGTCGGGAACAGGGCACACCAACGGCGGAGTTTGCGGCCTGACCTCGGACATGCCACTGCCACCGGGTGAGTACCGGGTGGTGGCGGAGGTCAAAGTTGACGGCGTAATGGGGAAATACGCGAGTCGGAATACCATAGTAATAGCTGGCGCTCTTGGGACCGCGGTCGAAGCCGTCACTTGGGGGGCGCTCAAAGCGAGAACGACGCGCTGACCTAGTGGTGACTTCCGGCAAATTTCAAACGGACACGCTATCGCAGGTCCCCCACCATTCGCGGACCCTGATAACCAGTAACGAACGGCAAAAGCAAAAGCGACGGACCGGACAGATTGACCTAATCCCGTCCGTTGCAACCCGGGCCGGGGGAATGGTGGCCTCCGGCCCGGTCAAGCAAAAGCGGCGGACGGATTAGCCCAATGCCGTCCGCCGCAACCCTTTTGCGAGTTTGAACGTTAAAATCTCGTTTCCTTATGTTTGAATAGCGGGGTCCCAAACCACCGGAGTTGCCATGTCTGTCCAACCTGCCGCACGTATCGTCTATAGGAGGGTTTTCACGCTCTTCTACTTGCTCTGTAGCCTCCTCGCGGGTTCCACCCTCCACGCCGACCAAATCCGCCTAACGCCCAAGATCGACCTCCACCTCGAACCAACCCCGGTTGAGGGTCTCCCCGACCGCACGCTCAATCTTCCCCCCGGCTTTAAGGTCAAACTCTTCTCCGACCAAGTAGATAAAGCTCGCTTCATGGCTTGGGACGACCAAGGCGTCCTACACGTGGCCAACATGAAGCCTCGGCATACATGGGCCCCGGTCGCCGGTCGCCAAAGCACGGTGTTGGCCTTGCCCGACCAAGACGGCGATGGCCGCGCCGACACCGTGTACAAAGCGGCCGATGACCTCAACTGGCCCCACAGCATCGCCTTTTACAAGGGGGCGCTCTTTGTCGCTGACGACGATGCGATCTACCGCCTTGAAGACCAAGACGCGGACGGCTTTTACGAGGAACGCGCCGTCTTCGCCGAGGTGCCCGGCTTCATGGGTCGTCCCGTTGAGCACGTAACTCACACGCTACTTTTCGACGAAGCCAACGACAAGCTCTACTTCCACATTGGCTCAGGTTGCGACGTCTGCCGCGAAGACGACCCAGAGCGGTCCACCGTCATGCAGATAAACACCGACGGCACGGGTCGGCGTATTTTTGCCGCTGGGCTGCGCAATGCCATCGGCCTCGACCTGCACCCGACCACCGGCGAACTGTGGGCTGCCAACACTGGGCACGACCGCGAGGGCCCAGACCTGCCGCCGGAGTGGATCACCCCCCTCCGCGACGGCGGCTTCTATGGCTGGCCATTGGCGTACGGGGACAAGGTCTGGACCGATTTCTCCTCCTACGGAAGGTCCATCTTGCCGCTGACCGCGGCCGATTCGCTGTTGGTTGCCAACATGGATAGTCCAGCCGTCCTCATCCCCGCCCACTTGGCCCCCATGGCGCTGCATTTCTACGAGCGCGACCAGTTTCCGCCCCAGTACAAACACGCAGCATTTGTCGCCTGCCGCGCCGGAGCTTTGGGCAACGATCCTGGCTACAAGGTCATGGCGCTCTTTGCCGAGCCAGATGGATCCAACGCCCGCGTCGCCGACTTCCTCACCGGCTTCCGGCTCGATTCCGACGAGGACGACGGGGATTCTGGCTTGAGTGGGTTATTCGGTTTTTTCTCTTTTAATTCCGCTAACGTGTGGGGTAAGCCGGTTGGGCTTACTACCGACGAGGCTGGACACCTCTACTTGACCAGCGACGAAAACACCCAAGCCATCTTCCGCATTGAGGCCAGCCCCCAAAATCCTAAACCCTGAACTAAGTGAAACGCCTCCCACTCATCGCCCTGTGCTGTGTGTCGCTGCACTCCTGCGGCAAAAGCCTCATTGACCCGAACGTTCAGTCTCTGTCTGGGGCAACTCCTCAAATAATGGTCCACTACATGCCCTGGTATGCGTCGAAACCGATCAGCGGCGAATGGGGCTGGCACTGGACCATGAATCACTTTGATCCCGACACCATCGCCGACGATGGCCGCCGCGAAATAGCCTCTCACTACTACCCATTGATCGGACCGTACGATTCAAACGATCCACACGCCTTGGAATGTCACGTCCTGCTTATGAAATTCGCGGGGATCAACGGCGCGATTATCGACTGGTACGGCATCAAAGACTACTACGATTACGCTGCTATTCACCGCAACACCAAGCACTTCATCGCGTACATCAAAAAGGCCGGATTGAGCTTTGCAATATGTTACGAAGACCAAACGATAAAACACCTCGTCAACAATGGAGTTCTCGACGAAAGCCAAGCCGTCAGCCACGGCAAGGAAGTCTTACACTGGATGCAGGACCACTGGTTTGTCGCCGACGAATACGCCAAAATTGCCGGCCGGCCTCTGCTCCTCGTCTTCGGCCCGCAGTACTTCAAAGGAGCGGCGTGGCAGGAGCTGTTTGCGGGCTTGCCGCAACCTCCGCACTTCTACACCCTGAACACACTGCAGGAAGGAGCCGCCGGGGTGTTCGGGTGGCCTCCGGTACACGACGGTCGCGTCGTGCCTCCCGCCGCTTGGCGCGCCTACCTAAGCCAGCTCTACGAGCAGGGCGGCGTCGGCACGGCGTTTCCCAAGTTCCACGACATCTACGAGGAAGCCGGTGTGCGCGAAAGCTACGGCTACCTAGATGACCAAGAGGGCGCGGTTTTCGGGGAAACGTTAGAACTCGCCGGAGCGCACGCGTCGCTAATCCAGATCGTCACTTGGAACGATTACGGCGAGGGCACCATAATCGAGCCGACGATAGAATTCGGCTATCGCTATCTCGAAGCGTTGCAGACCTACCGCAAAAAGCAAGCCGGTAAGACCTTCCCCTACAGCGCAGAAGACCTGCGACTGCCCATCGCCCTATACCAGCTTCGCCAGCAAGCAGCGGCGGACGGGCGGGCGGCCACACATCTCGATAGCGCCGCAGCATTTCTGTTCGCGTCGGAGAATGAAGCCGCGAGGAAAATACTGCTCCGGGGCACCATTGACTAGCGCGGACAGAGAAGATACCCTTTGACGACCCTTTCAACCCGGAGCATATCATGGGCCTAACCACTGCCGAACGCCAGCAATTCCACGACCTCGGCTACGTAGTCAAAGAAGACATCTACTCCCAAGCCGATCTCCAACCCATCAAAGACGGCCTCACCGCGGTCATTGACCAGACGTGTGCCACTCTGCAAGAAGAAGGGCTACTCGGCGCGGAAACCTTTGCCGCCGAACCCTTTGAAACCCGGCTCGGTGCCCTCTTCAAAGCCGATGTCGAAGTCGGCGAGCGCGTGACCCGAGCGATCATGGGGCACGGCGGCGGCGGCTTCAAAGAACAGGCCATTCTCGACTTTTTGCGCCATCCGCCGCTCGTCTCCTGCATCGAAAGCCTCGTCGGCCCGGACATCATTGGCTCGTCCGTGTACCGCATCCGCCCCAAGGCCCCCGGCTATTCGCGTGGGGCCGTGCCTTGGCACCAAGACTCGGGCTACTTCATGCCCCACTGCGACGGAAGCTTGATCGTGACCTGCTGGATTCCCCTCGTCGATGCCACCATTGAAAACGGCTGCTTGTACGTCCTCCCCAAGACGCACCGCAGGGGCGTCTATCGCCACTACACCGGCGGGCAAGGCGGGTATCTCGAAATCGCCCGCGAAGACCTACCAACTCCCGAACCTGTGGCCTGCCCAATGCGCGCCGGCTCGGTGCTCCTTATGACCAATCTCACCCCGCACGCCTCCTTTGAGAACAACACCGATATCGTCCGCTGGAGCGTCGATCTCCGCTACCAAGACGCCGAGATTCCGAACAACATCGACGAAGACCCCGCAGACTTCCGCCCAGAACGCGAGCCGGTCACCATGGCCTGCTGGCCTGGGGAAGGCGACTTTGTCATCAAAGACGCGCAAAATCCAGCGCGCGAAATCACCGACATCGCCGAATTCAAGGAAATCCGCACCCGCTACGAACAGACCCCTGTACGCAACCCCGGCCGCGGCTGGACCCCTTTCGCCGAGCGCCAGAAGACTTGAACGCTATTCCGCGCCCATCTGCGCCCATCTGCGGCTTACTCTATGACCAACGACAAGCCCCTAAACTTCACCCACTGGATTTTCGATCTCGATAATACCCTCGCCGATAGCGCCATTGATTTCAATGCTATGCGCCAGGAATTGGGTCTGCCTTTGGGGAAAGGCATGCTCGAAGAAATTGACACTCGTCCCGCTGCCGAAGCGACCGCCCTCAGACGCCGCCTTGCCGCACTCGAACGCGAGTACGCCCTCCGCGCCCAACCCCTACCTGGCGTCCACGAACTGCTGACCTCACTGGTCGAACGCGGTTTCCGGCTCGGCATCCTCACCCGCAACAACCACGCCAATGCGTTACAAACGCTCGCCGTTTGCAACCTCGCCGAATTCTTCGATCCCACCCACGTCTTAGGCCGCGACGAGGCCGCCCCCAAACCCGATCCCGATGGCATCCACAAGCTGCTCGCCGCTTGGGATGCTGCGCCGGCAACAGCCGTGATGGTCGGCGACTTCCGCTACGACCTCGAAGCCGGCCGCCGCGCCGAGGTCACCACCATCTACTACGACGCTACAGGTCAGGACCTCTGGACGGCTGAAGCCGACATCCGCGTCCAAAGCCACGCCGAGTTGCTTGCGCTGTCGCGTCGGGCACACGACTGAGACCATTCCCGTCCAAGCCCCTGTTCGCCACCAACAAAGACGGTTGACCATGTCCGCTACATACACCAAGCCCCAACACGGCTGGATTCGCCGATCCGCTCTTTGCGCCTTTCTACTCTCGCTTGTAGCCGGGCCGTTGCTCGGCCAACCTGCATTCATCAACGAAATTCACTACGACAACACCGGCAAGGATACCGGCGAAGCCATCGAGGTCGCCGGCCCAGCCGGGACTGATCTTTCCGGCTGGGCCTTGGTGCTCTACAACGGACGGAATGGCGCTTCATACCGCACTAAGTCCTTGAGCGGAATCATACCGGATCAGGCCAACAAGTTCGGAACGATCTCCACGCCAGTGGAATTTTCCCTGCAACTAAAGGGCACCGGCACCGCGCCGAGTGATTTTTTCTGGAGCATACCGACCCAATCTAGCTTTGGTGCCGTAAATGCCGAACAGGTCTTCGGTGAGGACGCGACCTCTCCCCCGGTGCTTAGAATCTGCGAACTTCAGGGGGCTGACCACACCTCGCCGCACGAAGGCGAGCAGGTCTCGACGCGAGGCATTGTAACGGCGGTCGCACGCAGTGGTTTCTACTTCCAAGATCCAACCGGAGACGGCGATGAGCGCACGTCCGACGGGATGTTCGTCTATACCAAAAGCGTCCCAAAGGTCGCCATCGGCGACGAGGTACAGGTGACCGGCACCGTGATCGAATACATTCCCGGCGGCGCGGCCACCAACAATCTGACCATAACCGAATTCTCCCAGCCCGACCGCATTCAGACCTTGTCAACCGGCAACCCCACGCCGGCTCCGGTGATCCTTGGCGCGGCCGGCCGCCAGCCGCCGACAAAGGTGATCGACAACGACCGCTTCGCAGTTTTCGACCCAGCCGAAGACGGCATTGACTTCTACGAGTCGCTAGAGGGAATGTTGGTGGAAGTGCCAGACGCGGTCGCCATTAGTCCGACCAACCGCTTTGGCGAAATCGTCGTCCTCGCCGATGCGGGGGCCGGGCAATCGCTCAACTCGCGGGGCGGGTTGAACCTGACGCCGGACACCCTGCATCCGCAGCGCATCCAACTCGACGACAGCCTGCTACCCGGTCCCATGCCGGCCGCCCAGGTCGGCGATGCCCTCGGCACTGTGCGCGGCCCGGTTAGCTACCGCTTTGGCAACTTTGAGGTGCTCGTTTTGGCCGAGCCGGTGGTCGAAAGCGCCGGCTTGGTGCCGGAAACAACCGCCCTCGTAGGCACGGCCACGCATCTGACAGTGGGCAGTTTCAATGTGTTCAATCTCGATCCCAATGACCACGACAAAAGTGCTGACCTAGCGGACGGTCAATTCGCAGCCATTGCCGACCAAATCGTCCATCGTCTGCGTGCGCCGGATGTGCTGGCTTTGCAGGAAGTGCAGGACAATAGTGGCGCGGCCAACGACGGCACCACTTCAGCGGACCAGACGGCGCAAACGCTCCTGGCCGCCATTGCTGCGGCCGGTGGCCCGAGGTATGAGTACGCCGATGTCGCGCCCCCAGATGGGACCGATGGCGGCCAGCCGGGCGGCAATATCCGCGTTGCGTACCTCTACCAGCCCGGTCGGGTGGCCCTGATGGGTTCGGTAGAGCGCATTGAAGACGACGCCTTCCGCCGCAGCCGCAAACCGCTCAAGGCCGCGTTCGATTTCAAGGGAACCAAGCTGACGGTGATCAACTGCCACTTCTCGTCCAAGTCTGGCAGCCCACCCCTCTTCGGTCGAATCCAGCCGCCGACCAATGGCGGGCTCGCCCAGCGCCTCGCCCAAGCCGCGTTCATCCACGACCTCGTCGCCGAACTGCTAGCCGCCGATCCCAACGCCAACATCGTCGTGCTCGGAGATTTCAACGAGAGCTCGTTTTCGCTCGCCCCAGTGCAACCGCCGCTAGGCGATGTCCTGCAAACGCTCGCCGGTACGCCACCGATCTTGTTCAATCTCGGCGACGCGGTGGATGGAGATTCGGCCTATTCCTATAACTTTCAGGGAATTTCCCAGCAACTCGATCACCTGTTGGTCAGCGCGGCCCTGTTCGCGCTTCAGCCCGAATTCGACCATATCCACGTCAACACCGAGTTCCCCAACCAAGCCAGCGACCACGACCCCATCCTCGCGCGGTTGCTGCTTTACTAGGACCCCCGCCGTCCACTCCTTCGCATATTGCCCGCGGTGTGCTGGCCGCCTCGGGGTGAGAAAAAACTACTGCGCTGCTGGTCTGCGCGGTTGCCGCCCTTGCCCGACCCACGCCCGGCCTTATCCTTGCGCTCGTGCGCCTCGCTCAGATGCAGCTTCTGCCCCTCAAACTCCTTGTCGTTGAGATGGGCAATGGCCTCTTCGCCCTCGTGCCGGGTAGCCATCTCCACATAGCCAAAGCCGCGCGATTCACCGCTCTTCTTGTCTCGGGCGATGGTGGCCGCCACGACCTTTCCATACGGTTGGAAGAGCTGGACCAGCGCCTCCTTTTTAGTTGTCTTTGCCAAATTGCCTACGTGTATGTTCACAGTGTACTCCTTTCGCTAGCGCGGATTATTTTTTTCGAGTATCTGTCTTTCATCCCGCCATCGCGTCCTGTCCCTAATCGGCGTCTATCTTCTCGGCCAGCCAGACCTTGATCAGCGACTGATAGGGTACGTCCCTCTTGTTAGCCGCGATCTTGATCCGCTCTAGCAAATCGACCGGCAATCTCAGGGAAATCGCCTTGGTCGAAGGTTTGAGGTTGGGGAAGCGGACGCGCTTGGCTTCGCTCCAGTCAACATAGTCGGTCGAATCGTGGCTATCCCAAAAGGTCCGCTCCTCGGCCTCGCTCTTAAAGACGGGGATGGGTTTGCGTTTCTTGCTCATAACGAGTTCGCTCCTTGCGGCTCATACTTCGGGCAGAAATGACGCGAATCAGGGTGTTCGCCTCGCGCAGCGTGAATGTTACGTGAAGCCGGCGTCCAACCTGAGTTATGCCCAAGGCGTGAAACCGCGGCTCCAATTGACTGTGGGCGACATCCTCTACAAGTAGGAGCGGTTCATTGGCAAACACTTGCTCTGCTTCGGCCTGACTAATCCCGTGTTTGTCAGTACTCTTGTGGGAGTTACCTAGATCCCATTGAAAACCGACGACTCGATCGAGGTCAATCATTTCGCAAGTCGTATATATTCATAATATACAATATACGCGCCCATCCAAATAATTGCACAACGCTCCGAGTGCTTCCTCAGCGCTGCATCCGCGTCTTGCCGTACCAATCCATCATCCGCTCCACCATCGCGCCCCGCGCGCCCGCATGAGCCGGATCGTCGTACAGGTTGTACAGCTCGTCTGGGTCCTCTTCTAAATGATACAACTCCCCGTAGGATTCCCCGGGGTAAAAAACCAACTTCCACGCCTCGGTGCGCGCCATGATGCGCGGGCCGTACTCGGAAAACACGGTCTCGTGCAATACAGCCTCTTCCCCGCGCAACAGCGGCTCCAAAGAAAACCCCGCCGCCCCAGCCAACGGCTCCAATCCCGCCATTTCCAAAAATGTCGGGCCTAGATCAATCAGCTCTACTAGCGGATCGCGTACCCCCAGCCGCTCGACTCCGGGACCAGCAAAAACCAGCGGCACCCGCGCCACCGAGTCGTAGTGGGACGAGAACTTATAGACTTGGTGATGGTCGCCGAGGCAGTCGCCGTGGTCCGAGGTAAACACAAAAATCGTGTTGTCCAGCTCGCCCCGCTCGTCCATGGCCGCGGCCATCGCGCCGACCCAATCGTCAATGGCCGTGATGTTGGCGTAGTAGTGCCGACGCATGCGGCGAATGCGTTCCGGGGTCGCTCGGCTCCACCAGATTGCGGCGGGCGCGCATTTGCCATCCATGCCCTCCATGGCTTGGCGCTGTGGCGGTGGCTTGGTGTCCAGTTCGTTGGGGATCCCCACGGGGTCGGGAATATCCACGCCTTCGTAGCGCACCAGCGCGGACGCGGGCGCGTCAAAGGGGTCGTGCGGGCCGGCGAAGCCGCTCCACAAAAAGAGCGGCACGGCAAAGTCGTGATTGCGAATGGCCTCCACGCTCCAGCGCCCAATGCAGTTGTCGATAAACAAATCTTCGTCGTGCGGCCACACGGCCGCGCCCAAGTAATCCGGCCAATTGGGCACGTCGCGGTAGTAAGTCAGAGCCGGTCGCCGAAGCCCGAACTGCATCAGGTACAAGTCGTAGTCGTCTGGGTCGGGGCCGTGGTGGCCCTGCCGATAATTTTTGTTTTCGACGACTGTGCGGTGGCGGAAGCCGCACGGCAGGCGGATGGGCGCGGTGTGCATTTTGCCGATGTTGACTGTGTGGTAGCCGCCGTCCCTGAGTTGCTCGATCCAATTGGGTTGTTCGGGCGTCAGCCACGCCTCGTTGCGGTCGATGCCGTGGGTGTGGACGTACTGGCCCGAGACGATGCTGTTGCGCGACGGGCCGCAAACGGCCCCTTGCACAAAGGCGCGACTGAACGCCACGCCGCGAGCGGCCAGCCGGTCAATGTGCGGGGTGATGACGTGGTCGTAACCCAAGCAGCCGAGCGTGTCCCAGCGCTGCTGGTCGGTGACGATCAGGACGATGTTGGGCGCGCTATTCTCTGTCTTGCTCATGCTTATCAACGGCCTTTTCCAATTCGGGCAGCAGCACGTTTTTGACCCAACTAAAATCTGGATTGATGGCAAGGGCCTTTGCAAAGGCGGCTCGCGCCAGCGCTAGCTCGCTTCGGTCCTGGTAAGCGAGGCCGAGCCAAGCGTAGGTGCGGCTGTGTCCCCATACAGGGTGGATGGGATCGGGTGGTTCTTCTCGGGCGAACAGTTCGGCGGCGCGCTGGAATCCTTGCAGGCCCTTCTCCTTGCTGCCACCAAACATGCCGGGGGTATTAAAGTCGCGGATGGCCGTGCACAATACGACGCGCGGATTGTCGGGTGCAAGCTGCGCCGCTTTTTTCAGGGCCTTCTGTGCTTTGCGTCCCAAGGTCATGCCCTTGATCGGGTTGAGGCCGATCTGTCGTCCGTACGCGCTCGATAGCAGGGAGTATGCTTCGGCCGCTTGCGGGTCGATCTCAGTAGCTTTTTGCAAATGCTCGACCGTGGTTTTAAGATGCTCAGAAGCCGCGCCTTTGTTTTCCTCGCCCGCGGCCAACAGATAATCGGCGATGCGGTAATCGGCCAAGGCCATGTAGTAGTGGCCCCACGCGGCTAAGCTGGTGTCGGCTAAGGCGCGCTCAAATGTGGCCTTAGCCGCGTACAGCGCATCGAGGGAGCCGCCGTTTTCACCGGCTCGCAGCATCTGTCTGCCGCTGACGAGCAGGCTGTCGGCGGCTTGTGCGCGGGCAAAAGCGGCGAGCGAAAAGACAAAAGCAAGCGCAAGCAAAAAACGCGACATAGGTATCCTTCCGCCGACCGCACGGTCGTTGGTATGGGTCAATGATTCAGGGAGACGCCGACGGTGGGGCTATGTTCAGGAAGTCTCGCTCTCTTCGGCCCTAGCCGCCCCGCAACTCCAACAGTCCGTAAACGCCCCCGGGCACTCTTCGCCGCACGCGGCGCAGGTCCACGGTTCTCCGTCTTCCGCAGCCGTTGCAAACAGAGCGTCGATGTGCGACTTCGCGGCCGCGGCCTGCCCGTCGTCCAAGACCCACAACTCCGGCCAGCACTCAATCGGGGGCAATTCGCCCACGCCGCCGAGCAGGTGCTGACCGCGCAAGACGCATTCAATGCCCTGCGCGGCCAGCGAGTTTTTGAGATGACTGAGCATGGCCAAGTCCTGCGTAGTGTACACTCGTTCCATAGTCCGCTTTCTCCTTCGGCGTTACGCGCTGGTCGCAACCCGCTCCCGCAAGGCCGGCAGCAACCGCGCCACTTCATCCTCCAGCAACGCCAAGGACTCCTCGGCGCCGGCAAACGCTTCCTCGCGCCCGATTTCCTCCAGCCGATGCGCGGCCGCAGCCACTTCCTCCGCCCCGAAAACGTGCGCCGATCCCTTGAGCGTATGCGCGGCCCGCCGCAACTCGGGGCCGTCTGCGCCGACAATGTGCTCGCGGATCTGCTGCATCAGCTTGGGACACTCGACGAAAAACATCTCCGCAAGCTCGCGCAGCATGGCCTCGTCGCCGCCGACGCTTTCGAGTGCAGCATCCCACTCAAAGGGCACATCCGCCTCCACCTCGGGGCCGCCACCCTCCACGGCCGCGTACAGCTCGTGCGGGCGCACCGGCTTGGCGACATAACCGTCCATGCCCGCGGCCAAGAAGCGGTCGCGGTCGCCTTTCATGGCGTGAGCCGTCATGGCAATGATTGGGACGTGCCCGCCGGTCTGTGCCTCTGCGCGGCGAATGGCCGCCGTGGCCTCTAGGCCGTCCATCGTCGGCATTTGCACGTCCATCAGCACCACGTCAAAGGGCTGCGCGGCCACCTGCTCTACAGCCGCACGGCCATTGCTCACGACTACTACGGAATGGCCGCGTTCCTCCAGCAGCCGCACGGCCACTTGCTGGTTGATCGCCCCATCCTCGGCCAAGAGGATGCGGCGTCTCTCGACCGCCCCCGACTCGTCCTTGGGCGCTTCACCGCGCCTTGTTTCCTTCGGCGGGACGGCAGCGACGGCCTCGCTAATGGCTTCCAGCAGATCAGATTGCTTAACCGGCTTGAGTAGGCTGTGGGCAATGCCCAAGGAGCGCGACCGCGCACTGTACCCGGCTCGGTCGGCCGAGGAAAGCAGCAGCACCGGCACGTGGGCAAACGCCGCACTCTCGCGGATTATCGCCACCGTTTCTAGGCCGTCCATCGCCGGCATCATCAGATCCATCAGCACGAGGTCGAATGGCGGCTCGGCTGAGCTTGCCGAAGCCTGCGTCGCGGCTTCCAAAGCGGCTATGGCCGCCGCGCCGCTCTCCACAAGCTCGACCTCCATCGCCCAGCTTTTGAGGATCTCTTCGAGGATCCGCCGATTGGTCGCATGGTCGTCAACAACTAAGACCTTTAGCCCTCGCAGCGAGACCAGATCAGTGCGCTTGGTCTTCGGCGTTCCCAGCCCCAAGCGGATCGTGCAGAAAAAAGTGCTGCCTTTGCCCTCCTCGCTCTCGACCCAGATGCGGCCCCCCATCAGCTCGACTAGCTGCTGCGAGATGGCCAAGCCCAAGCCGCTGCCGCCAAAGCGCCGCGAGGTCGAGCTATCGACTTGGCTGAAAGAGTCGAAAATCCGCGCCTGTTTCTCCGGCGCAATGCCAATCCCGGTGTCGCGCACCCACAGGCGCAAGCACACCGCGTCCGGCAAAGCCTCTTCCACGGCGATGCCAACTTCCACTTCGCCTTCCTCGGTAAACTTGACGGCATTGCCCACCAAGTTAATCACCACTTGGCGCAAGCGGCGCGGGTCGCCGACCAAGCGGTCGGGGGTGTCTGCGGGGATGTGGCACACAAGCTCGATGTTTTTGCTCGCCGCGTGCATGGCCAGTGTCTGCACGGCAGTGCCCACCTCGTCGCGCAGATCGAATTCGATGTCCTCCAGCGCCAAGCGCCCTGCTTCGACTTTGGAGAAGTCGAGGATGTCGTTGAGTAGGGACAGCAGCGATTCCGCCGACTGCTGCACCAAGGTCAAGTAGCTGCGCTGCTGCGCTTCGAGCCGGGTACGCGTCAAGAGCTCGGTCATGCCAATGATGCCGTTCATTGGAGTGCGGATCTCGTGGCTCATATTGGCCAAGAACGCGCTCTTGGCGTGGTTGGCCGCCTCGGCCTGCTCCTTGGCGTCGCGCAGAGCTTCCTGCGACTCTTCAAGAGCCACTAGAGCCTCGTGCTCGGACTGTGCCGTCTCCGCGGTTAGGCGGTATTGCTCTTGGAGCTGCTCTTCCGAGCGTCGCCTTTCTGCATCGACCCGCGAAAGCGACGCGGCATTCCACCATATCAGCAGGGCAAAGGCCAAGATGTTGAGCAGCGTAAAGAGTGAGAAGCCAAACTCGTAGCCATAGAGGCTCTCGACCTGAATGCGCACCCAGTCGAGTACGAGGGGAATGACAAAGGCGGCTGGCAAGAGGCGGCGCGCCACCGAGCCGCCCTCCGTAGTGCTGATGATGGTGGCGATCGGCTCGCGGTGCGGGCGAGCGCAGAGCAGGCCAGCGCAGAGGATGAGGAATTCGGTCGCCGTGTCCGGGACGACCGGAACGAACCCGGACACTCCATAGAGCAGCAGCACGTTGTGGAAGTAGCTGCTCATCGACAACAGCCCGATGGCCGTCACCGCGAGTACGCAGGTCTGCGGCAGATAGGCGCGGCCCCTCACCTGCACGTCCATCAACACCAAGGCCAAGCCGATTAGCAAAAAGGAAAACGCCGCATTGGGCGACATCCGGTAGCCGCCCAGCTTGAAGTAAAAAAGGTAGGTATCGACGCCGCGCTCCCAGTTGTACTGATAGCCGATCAACTTGAGCACGGCGATCAGCACCACGGTCGCCCCTAGCACCACGCCCGCAGACCGCCGCCAGCGGCTCAGCGGCTCAGCCTGCAACAACAAAAGCGCCGCACCAGCCAAAATAAACTGCATCGCCACGAGCGGGTGCGTCGCCACCCAACTGACGTGCATGAAGCTTTTGAGGTATTCGTCGTTGGTGTGCCAGCCCCACAGCACCAGCGCACCCGCGAGCACGGTCACGGAAGCTGCCAATCGCGCCAGCCGGTAGGTCCAGCGTAGGAAGCGGGGATCGCCCCCCATAGCTAACCTGCTACGGCCTCTCGGATAGACCGGGCCAAGCTCTCGCCATTGATCTGCGTTTTGATTAGGTAATCGCGAGCGCCGGCCGCCACGGCCTCTTCGGCGAGGACTTCGTCGTCGAGGCCCGTCAGGACCAGGACGGGGATATTCGGGACGGTTGCTTTGACGCGCTCGAAGGTGGCCAGCTCTTGGCTGTCGGGCAGCACGAGGTCGAGCAGGATCGCGTCGATGCCACCGGCTTCTAACCGCGCCAAGCCGGCCGCTAAGCTATCGACCGCTTCCACGGCGAATTCCGGTTTCAGCAAGTTCTGCAACAGGCGGGCGTGAATGGGATTGTCTTCGAAGAGCAGGACGGATATGGGGGAATCAGCCATAGTATGTTGTTCATCCATTCGGCGGGGCCGTAATCCGGGTGTATGAGATAGCTGCTAGTCGTAATTGCTCGGCACGTGGTCGCCCATAAGCCGCCGCTGCCGCGGCGTAGCCTGCGCCAACAGGGCCGCATCGAATTGGAATTTGTTCAGATAGGGTGGGTACTTCTGGGTGATAATGCGCTGGGCGTAGTGTACTTGGAGCAGGTAGCGCGTCTGGTCGCTCGTATTGGCCGTGCCCCGGTGCCAAACCTCGCAGCGGAACAGCACGCAGTCGCCGGCCTTGCACAAGATGCTCTGCTCTTCGACCCCCTTAAAATTGGTCTCGCCCGCTCGGGGCCGCCGACCCGCGCGGTGGCTGCCCGGCACGAAGTGAGTCGGCCCCAGCTCCTTTGTCAGATCGTCGAGATAGTAATGGGCCGTGGTGATAAAGATCGGAATCTCTACCTCTGGGTGGTCCATGACTTCTTCCGGCAGGGTCAGCGGCTGCCAGTCGGCGTGCAGGGTTTGGTCTGGGCGACCCGGGCCGGTAATCCAAGCCGTCATGCCGATGCAGTGGCAATCGTCGCCGTGTACCGCCTCGACTAGGTCGATGATTTCGGGCCGGTCCAAGTACTGGGCGAAGATCGGCGCGCGGTTGAACGCATTGTTGACGCTCTTGTTGAGAAAGCCATGTTCGGCCGGATCGGTGTGGCGGTCGTAGCTTTCCTCCAGCGCAGTCAATTCATCCATGGCCTGGCGCAACTCAGCGATCTCTTGCTCGTTGAGCACTTGGGGAAAATAAGCGTACCCGTCTTCCCTCATCGCCTGCACATAGCCCTCGAGGTCGGGCCGCGCCACCAGTGGCAACGCCGTTGTCATAGGGCCTTTCCTCGGGACTAGTAGTACGGGTTTTCTCCCGCGGCGTGATCCGTCGCGTCCTCTACGGCTTCCACCTCGGGCACGGCTTCCTTGATCATGCGAATGATGCCCTGTTTGAGCGTCACATCGGCTTGGCCACAGCCCTGACAGCCCCCACCCATCTGCACGAAGACCGTGTTGCCCTTGATATCTACCAAGGTCACCACGCCGCCGTGCGAGGCCACGCCGGGGTTGATTTGGGTTTCGATGACGCGGTGGACGGCCTCGGCCACCGGGCCGCTCAGGTGCGCAGGCATCTTGCGCGGCCGCTCGATCTTGAAACCCGACCCCATCAGCCCATCCACGTAATCCACCTTGGCTTCCGCCAACAGATCGGCACTCTCGGGATCTATGTACACGTCAAAGCCCTCAAAGTGGGCAACCTGATCGTCGCTGCCTACCTGCTGGTCGGATATGAATGCCAGCTTGTAGTCAACCTGCTTGGCGGGGTCGAGGCGGGCACCAATGCGCAGGCCCTTGACCGGCTTGTCGCTGGCGGCGACTAGGGTGGCAATTTTCTCTTCTGCTGCTTCAGTAATGGTAATCATGGTCTGTCCTCCGTTGAGACGTAACTGCTTGATAATACCGAGACAGTGGGCGGCGACGCAAGCGGCCCATTCCTAAAACCGAGGGTCAACCGGCGCACTTTCCAACGCCAAGACCCCAAAGACGCATTCGTGTACTCGGTGCAAGGACTGTCCAGCTACAAACCGCTCCAAGCCCTCCACCCCCAGCGCGAATTCCCGCAGGGCCAACGCCTGCTTGCCCTTGAGGTTGCGGCGGCGCAACAGATCTAGGCGCTCCGTGTACTCAGGTCCGTAGATCAGCCGCAAATACGCACGGCCCCGGCACTTGAGCGCCGGCTGGACGAGGCCGGGTTCTCCTGTGCAGACGAAATCCAAGGGCTTAGCGACGAATCCCTCGCTGCTGCCTGCGGTCAGTTCCTCCCACCACCGGATTACTTCGCTGCTGCTGTCCATATCGTCCAAAACCACCCGCCGCCGATCTATCGCGCACAGCAACTCCGGCTCAGCCGCGCAGAGCTTGTCCAAGGTCTCCAGATGCCACGCGTGGGTCTGGTTGACGTGGACTTGTCCCTCCGTGGCCAAAAGGTGAAAAGGAGCCACTTTGAGATCCTTGAGCGCGCGCACCGGCCAGCAGTAGGGGCGATAGGCCGCGGCGTAGTGTGCCACGGACTCGGCCCGGCCGCGGCAACGGCTCAACAGTTCGCCTACGTCCACGCCCCGCGCCACCGCCTGCTCCAGTGCGTTCACAGACGCTGCCAGCGACACCCGCGCTGCCGCGCCCACGGCTGCATACTGGTCTTTGAGTAGCTGCTGCGCCTTGGCCGACCAAGGCATGATCTCGGCGTCGAGTATCGCCCAGTCCGTCGCCAGCGCATCCCACAGCTTGCTGCGCTCAAAGGCCCGGCGCAAGTAATCTAAGATTCCCGCTTCCAAATCCGCATCCGTAAAGAAGCGGCGGCCCGTGCGCGTGTAGCAGATGCCCGCGCTGCCGTCCTCTACCCCAAAGCGCCGCTGTGCTGCCGCCGGGTCGCGGCAGACAATCAGCACGGCCCGCGAGCCCATCTGCTTCTCCTCGCAGACGAGCTCGCGCACGCCGCAGCGGCGATAGTACGCCAAGACCTCGTCCGGGTGTTCGAGCAAGTCGGGGCGAGTGCTGGTTTGGGGTGGGGCCATCGTCGGCGGCAGATAGATCAGCCACCGGCGATCAACGGCAAAGCGGCTCATCACCTCCAGTGCCGCAGCCGCCCGCTCCGCCTGGACAGTAACTCGGCCCATCAATCGCGTCTCCACCCTCCGGCCCCCAGCCACATCCGCTAAGTCGAGCACATCGTCGCGCTTCTGTTGCGCCGCCAAAGGGCGGACCGGCTCGGAGTACTGCGCCTTGGCCGGGACGGATACGAGTTCCAGCTCGGGATAGCGCAGCGCCGTCAGCGCACCGCCAAACACGCAGCCAGTGTCGATGTTGATCGCGTTGTTGACCCACTCCGGCTGCGCCACCGGCGTGTGGCCATAGACGACGCGGGCGCGGCCCCGATACTCAGCCGCCCAATCGCGGCGCACCGGCAAGCCAAATTCGTCCTCTTCGCCCGTCGGGTCTCCGTACAGGGCAAATGCCCGCACGGCCCCAGAGGCGCGGCCAGCCATCTCCTCCTTCATGCCAGCGTGCGCTACCACCAGCGCACCGCCATCGAGGACGTAGTGGCTGACTAGGCCGCTGAGAAAAGTTTCGACTTTTTTCTTGAACTCCACCGTCTCGTCGTCAAGCTGGGTCAGCGTCTCTGCCAAGCCATGCTTACGTTGAACCTTTCTGCCCTGCAAGGCCCTTACCAAGCGCGCGTCGTGGTTGCCCGGCACGCACAGAGCCGCGCCCGACTCCACCATGCGCATAACTAGTGTGAGGACGCCGGGAGCGTCGGGACCGCGGTCCACCAAATCGCCGACGAAGACGGCCTTGCGCCCCGGCGGCGGCTCCACCTTTTCCCCTGCGATGCGATACCCTAGCTGGTCAAGCAGGGCTTCGAGTTCGGCGCAACATCCGTGGACATCGCCGATGATGTCAAACGGACCGCGCTCTTCGCGGCGGTCGGGCCACAGCTTCTCCCGCACCACGTCGGCTCGCGCCACATCCGCGGGCGAGCGCAGCGCAAAGGTGCGGCGAAAGCCCTCGCGCTTGAGGCCCTTGAGGCCGCGGCGTAGCTGACTGTGTTGCCGGGGGATCACGTGGGGAGGCAAGTCGCGGTCTGTGCGCGTGGCTGCGCGCTCCTCGCAGAGTGCCCGAGGCAGATCGAAGACGATGGCCACCGGCTGGGCGTGGTAGCGCTTGGCCAGTTCCACCAGCGGCTTCCGCGCCTCGGGCTGGACGTTGGTCGCATCTACTACGGTCAACAGGCCCCGCGCCAAGCGGCGAGCAGCGACAAAATGCAGAGCGGCAAACGCATCGTCCGTGGCCTCTAGGCTGTTTTCGTCGTCTGCTACTACTCCGCGAAAAAAGTCCGCGGACAGCACTTCGGTCGGGAGGAAGTGCTCGCGGGCAAAGGTCGATTTGCCTGAGCTAGAGACGCCGATTAGCACCACCAGCGAGAGGTCGGGTATCGAAAGGCGAATTTTCTCGTCAGCCACGAGTACCCCCCGCAGAGAAAATCGCCATTTGCGTCGGCGGGCCCAGCTCGGGGTCCTCTAGGCCGACGGGCGCGATGCGCACGGCATATCCATAGCACTTCCCCACCTCTTCGGCCCACGCCCCAAATTCCGCTCGCCGCCACTCAAAGCGATGGTCGGGATGGCGAAATACACCGGCCGGCAGCGCGTCCCAATGGGCGTTGTAGTCGGCGTTAGGAGTCGTTATCACCACCGTAGCCGGGCGAGCAAACTCAAACACGGCCCGCTCACAGGCCCGTAGCTGCGGCGGATCCAAATGCTCGACGACCTCCACCAGCGCCGCGGCGTCGTACCCGCTCAACCGAGCGTCGCGATAGGCCAGCGACCCCTGAAAAACCGCGACCTGCTCGCCGCGCGGCAACCGCTCTAATCGCCGACGAGCACGCGACAGGACTTGCGGCGACACATCCATTCCCCCCACTTCAGTGAACTGCACTTCCGCCGCCAACAGCGCCAGCAACCGTCCCTCCCCACAGCCGAGGTCCAGCACCCGCCGGGCACCGCTCGCCTTGAGCGCCTCAAACACGGCGGCCAGTCGCTGTTGATTCAAGCTCAACTCCGCTTCAAGAGCCTCTTCGCCCGCGTGATCTTCGGCCTCCCCTGCTTCCTCTACCAACAGCCGCGACAGCGCGGCCTGCTTCAGAATTCGCTGGTGCTTTAGGTAGCGCTCGACGATTACGTCGCGCAGCGGGTGGCCCGCCAGCCATTCCCCGCCGCGCCGCATCAGCTTGTCGATTTCTTCCTCGCCCACGTAGTAGTGCTTCTCGTCGTCGAGCACCGGTATCAGCACGTACAGATGCGCCAGCACTTCTTTTAATGGCCGCACGCACGCTAGCTCCACCTCGTAATAGGGGCTGTTTCCCCACGCTGGGAAATGCTCGTCAAGCAAGAAGTCCCTAACCTCCACCGCATATCCCAACGGCTCAAAGAGGCCGCGCAACAAGTCCTCGCCTCCCCGGCAGGGCAGCGCACTAACGCCGACCCGCAGCGACAGGGCTTTTTCTACTAGCTCGGCCCGTTCTCGGCACTGCCCATTCAAGGCCGAGGTAAACACGCGGGCAATGGCCACGCTGGTAAAGGAAGAGGCCGCGTACGGACGGTCGTTGACATAAGACGCCAGCGCGAAGTTGGGGGATGCCGAGTGCCGCTTAAGCGCGGTTGGATCTACGTCGAGGAGCAACGCAGCCGTGCATCGCTCAGCCGAGGCTTCTAAGTAGAAGACGTGCGCCGTCCCAAAAGGCAGGTCAAAGGCTTGGGCGCGGCCGGGGTGCTTGTGTAGGAGATAGCCCAAGTCCGTGGCGGGCTGATGGACCGTACTTATCGTTAGGAGCACGGGGTCTGCCCGATTATGGCCGAATATCTGGTCTTTGGTACTTTAATGGACATTTTTAAGTAGAGGATTTACCTTCTAGGCTATTAATCTCTCCCCACCCGCTCAAAGGTAGGAAAAAATGTCCCAGCCCGTAAGGAGGCCCCCCATGATCCAGCTCCCTAAGTCCATCCTCGGCATCATCGTCGCCGTCTTCGTCTTATTTCTCGTCAGTCCGCGCTTCTACCAAAGCGTCCCGGCCGGCCACGTAGGCGTCGCCACCCTCTTTGGCGAAGTCCAGTCCCAGCATTTCGCCGAGGGCTTGCACATCCCGGTCAACCCGCTCTACCAATGGCACTTATACGACGTGCGCCAGAAGACCCACTCCGAAACCTCCAACGTCCCCAGCCAAGACCAGCTACAGACCAAAATTGACGTCAGTGTCCAGTACCGCCTCGTCGCCAGCCAAACGCCGAGCATCCTAAAAGAGACCGGCAATATTGGCGACGTGCTCGCCGTGCATATCGTCCCTAAGCTGCGCTCGCAGATCCGCGAACAGGGCAAGAGCATCAAACGCGCCGAGGACTTCTTTTTGGAGGAGACCCAAGCGATGTTGCAGATCGCTCTGCTCGAAGGCTTGAAAGATTATCTGGGCACCAAGGGGGTCGCAGTCGAGGCTGTGTTGATCCGCGACATCTCGCTGCCGCCCTTTATCACCAAGGCCATTGAGGCCAAAAAAGAGCGCGAGCAGGAAGTTGAAAAGCAAAAGGCCGAGCTGGAGCGCTACAACACCGAACAGCAGCAGAAGATCGCCCTAGCCGAAGCCGAAAAGGACGCCGCCTCAGCCGAAGCCGAAAAGCGCCGCCTGCTCGCTGACGCCCGGGCCTACGAGATCACCAAGATCAACGATGCCATCGGCCGCAACCCCAACTACGTCAAGCTCCAAGCACTCGAAGCCCTGCAAGCCATCTCCAAGGACCCAGCCGCCAAGCTCTACTTCCTCAACGGCGACAGCCCGGCACCGCTGCCCCTGATGCACCTAGGCGACGCCAAGTAGGGGCAACCCTTGTGGTTGCCCAAAGTGGCCAGTGGTTTGTCCCATCCCTTTCCCACCAAGACGGAGGGGGAGGACTAACCACTAACCACTAACCACTGACCACTGACCACTGACCACTAATCCAAGCCGAAAGGACCCCATGCCGGCTAAATATCGCGTCGGCGTCATCGCCTCCGGCCGCATTGCCCGCGAGCACGGTCGCGGCTGGGCCGAGTGCGAGCACACTGAAATCGCTGCCATTGCCGACGCGCATCCCGAAGCCTTGGCCAGCTACGCCGCGGATTTCAACGTCGAAAAACAGTATCTCTCCTACCGCGAGATGCTTGATGTGGAAAACCTCGACATCGTCAGCGTCTGCTCTTGGGATCCCCAGCACGCGGAAATGTCCATCGCCGCCTGTGCCCGCCGGCCCCAAGCCGTGCTCTGCGAAAAGCCCATGGCCGTCTCCTTGGGCGAGGCCGAGGCCATGGTCATCGCCGCCGAGCGCAACAACGTCAAGCTGGCCATCGGCCACCAGCGCCGCTTTTACTCTTGTTGGCGCGAAGCGCGGCAGATGATCGCCGCCGGAGCCATTGGCAAGCCGCAGCGGCTGTGGTCCGCGGTCAAAGCCGGGATGATGAACACCGGCACCCACTGCATCGACTTCCAGCTCTACGCCCTCGGCGATCCACAGGCCGAGTGGGTCATGGGCTCGGTCGAGCGCCACACCGACCACTTCGTCTTTGGCCACCGGGTCGAAGACCGCTGCGTGGGAATCATCGGCTATCCCGACGGGGTCGAGGGCGTGATCGAAAACGAGATGAACGATATTTATCAGGTGGGTGCTACCATCTACGGCGAAGACGGCATGATGGTCGTCAGCGACAACAGCCTGCGTTATATGACGACCACCTCCGGCGGCTGGCAGGACTTCGAACCCACCGACAAAAGCAGCGGTTACGGCAACGCCTTCGTCGATCAAGCCTACGGGATCTGCCGCTGGATTGAGGGCGACTTCGACGACTACTACGGCAAGGCCGAGCACGGCAAAGCCGCCACCGAGATCATGATGGGCGTCTATGAGTCGGCTAGGCTGCACGAGCGCGTGGCCCTGCCGCTGCAAACCCGCGACAACCCGCTCGACGTCGCTGTCGAGGAGGGGCGTATGCCCGTTACCCGGCCCGGCCATTGGGACGAGCGCTCCTTTTTGGTGCGCGGCGAGGGCATGAGCTGGGTCAGGGACAAATAGGCACCCATGCGGCCCCAATTCTGAGGCCGGACTGCACGGAGGACGGAAAGCTCATGCAAATCGGCCTCTTAGTTACCAATCGCCAACAGCTTGAAGAGTCCGCCGACTGGGACTTCGACTATCTCGAAGGCTCACCCGGTCTGCTCGGTATCGATGCAGACGACCCACAAGCGGCCGAGCGCGAGTTCTTAGTGCTTCTGGAAAAACACCCATTACAAATGAAGACGATGTGCGGCTTTATTGGCGACCCGCAAGGGCGCGGGCTAATGGTCGTCGGCTCGGACGTGAGCTTGGAGCGGTTGCGCACTTTTGTCACGCGGGTCTTCGACCTCATGCAGCGGGCTGGGGTCGAAGTCATCGGCTACGGCAGCGGCGGTTCGCGCTGGGTGCCCGACGGTTTCGACCGCGACAAAGCGCGTCAACAGGTCGCCGATTTCTTGCACCTGTGTGCCGACCTCGGCGAGCCGCGTGGCGTCAAGGTCGCACTTGAGCCTTACAACCGCGACGACGCCAACCTGCTCAACACCGTCTCCGAAGCGACCGAGTTCATAGCGGACGTCAACCGTTCGCACGCCAAGCTGATGGCCGACTTCTTTCACATGAAGCTCAACGGCGAGTCTTTCGACGCGCTCAAAGAAGCCGGGCCGCACCTGATCCACGCCCACATTGCCGAGCCGGGCCGCGGCCGACCGCAAACCACGCCAGCCGACCACGCGCTTTTCCTACATACGCTACGCGCATCCGGCTACGATGGGCGTGTAACGCTGAGCGGCGCGCTGCCGGTCTATGCCAACGACGGCGAGACCGCCATCGCCCTCAAGAAGGCCATCGCGTGAAGGTTCCCTCCTTCGCCTACAGCCGTATGGTAGATCTTTCGCGGACCATCGCGCCGTCGGAAGGTCGCCTCATCCACTACCGCACGGTGCGCGTATCCGTTGACGATCCGCCGACCGACCGCTGGTATATCACCACCAGCATTGAAATGGGCGGTCACGTCGGCACCCATGTCGAAGGGCCTTTACACGCCGTCCAAGATGGCCCGGCCATCGCCGACCTCGACGTCGAGCGCTTTTTTGGCGAGGCCATCGTCTTCGACTTTAGCGATGCGCCGCTGGGCGAGCCGCTTGCGCCAGAGCAATTCCAACGGGCCGCCGAACCGGGTGGCGGCGTCCGCCCGGGAGACATCGCCCTCTTTCGCTTTGATTGGGATCAACGAGCTACTGCTGGTTCCTATCCGCCCTATCCTTCGACCCCAGCCTTGCGCTGGCTTGTCGAGGCAGGCGTCAAACTGCTCGGCATCGACACCCCCGGCCTAGATATTCCGGGCGACCGCAGCCTGCCCAACCACCACCTACTCTTCGCGCACGGCATTCCCCTAATCGAGAGCCTGGACCGCTTGGGCGACCTACGGCAACCCCGCGTTTACCTTTTCGCCCAGCCGTTACCGGCGGCTGAAACCGACGCCATTCCGCTACGCGTACTTGCTTTTGAAGGGTAGCTGCGGTCCGTGCTGGACATTCCCGCCGTTGGCCCTGCAAACCCTCACACCCGCCGAAGCCGCCCTCGCAGAACCGACCTTCTCCCGCATCGCCGCGTTATCGTCCACTATGACTCCCAAGGAACGGATACATTGATCTCCGTAGCAATGCGCTGCAACATGTCGAGATGGTCTTCGGTCAGTGGGATCCCGCTTTGCTCGCGTGTTTGTTCGCGCTGCCATTCCAAACTGCCGGGCACTTCGGCGCTTGCCAGTCCCGGCATGGGCTTCAGCGACCGGCTCGCGCGCACAATGCGAGCAAGCTCCGCCTTATACGCCTCCAAATCGCCCAACCGCGCCACGTCAATCGCCACCAGCGTAAATGCCCGCGTGGCACTTGCAAATTTTGGTTTGCTCGCTTCAGGCGTCGCCGTGCCCGCTAGAATGCCCGCCAAAAACCACGACGTAAATCGCATTCCCAAACTCTTGAAAACAAAATCTGGAAATGTCTGCAACGCCTCGGCGAGTTTGCTGCGGTCTTTCAACATGTTCGCATTCATATCCAGTACAAACGGCGGGCCTTCTGCCGTTGGAATGCCAAAACACATCGGGGGTGCTCGCATCGCATCCCACACCGTTGCATCGGGTTGCGTCGGTTTTTCCCAGGCAACACCTCCTGCCACGGAAAAGGTCGCCAAGTCGCGTGCCAGTGCCAGCCGCGCATAAATCCCCACGCTGCCTACGTGCCCGTGATTGCGCGTACACACAACGGCAATGCCATTCGCTTTCGCCTTTTCAATAACTGATTCTGTCGCCTGCGTTGCCACCAAGTAACCCGTACCGCCGTCGCCGTCAAAAATCGCCATTGAAGGGGCATCCATGATTTGATCAACTTCGGGTCGTGGGTTAATGCGTCCCTCGCGAAACTCAGCCACATACCGCTGCAACTGGCGCGTACCGTGGGAAACCACTCCGCGCAAATCCACATCCACCAGATAGCGCGCAATCAACGCAGCATCGCCGTCGGGCAAATCGACTTTGCACAACACGTCGGTAGTAAAGTCGCGCAACATATCCGGCATGATGCGCCTAGCGTCTTCGGGAACAGAAACGGGCATAAGAGCCTTTCATCTACAGCGATTTTCTATTGGGATTTTTCTCGTCTAAAAAACAACTGTTGCTATCTACTTCTGTTGCGAGTAGGTCAGTCAATGACGTGATAGATTATATAAATTTTATCGCGTAGGGGCGATTGGCCGGTCATCCCTACAATGGCGCACGGACGAGATGCTTCCCTTGTCTATCGGTCTAGGCGGCGGCATATTCTATTTATTCAAGCGTAAGGTGCGCCATGGCCAGACTAAAACTACCCATCGGCATTCAGACCTTCGGCAAGCTACGCACAGATAACAGCTACTACGTCGATAAAACCGCCTATGTCTGTCGGCTGATCGACGAGGGCACTCATTATTTTTTGTCGCGTCCACGACGCTTTGGCAAGAGCTTGTTCGTGGACACGCTCAAGGAACTGTTCGAGGGCAACGAAGTGCTGTTCAAGGGATTGTACATCCACGACCGCTGGGACTGGTCGGTGCGCCATCCAGTGGTGCGACTAGACTTTAGCGGCGGCAACTTCAAAGAGCCGGGCTATGTGAAGGCTGCGCTGATGGCGCAGTTAGACGCCGTCGAGCGGCGCACCGGGGTGGCGTCGGACTACGCCACCGGACCGGAGCGATTCGCTCATCTGCTAGAGGCCCTGCACGACCACTCAGGGCAGCCGGTGGCAGTGCTGATCGACGAGTACGACAAGCCAATTTTGGACGCCCTAGAAGTGCCGGACGTCGCCCGTGCCAACCGCGACTTTCTGCGCGGTCTGTACGCAGTCATCAAAGCTAGCGACGCCCACGTTCGCTTCACCTTCATCACCGGAGTCAGCAAGTTTTCCAAAGTCAGCTTGTTTTCCGGCCTCAACAACCTCACCGATATTACGCTCGAACCGGAATACTCGGCTCTCTGTGGGTACACCGACGCCGATCTAGACACCGTGTTCGCGCCGGAGTTGCCGGGCCTTGACCGCGACCAGATCCGCGACTGGTACAACGGCTACAGTTGGCTCGGCGACGAGAAGGTGTACAATCCCTTCGACATCCTGCTGTTGTTTCGCCGCCGCCGCTTTGCCGCCTATTGGTTTGAGACTGGGACGCCGACGTTTCTGGTGGAAACCCTCTGCCAACGCCACATCCGTTCCTTGGACTTAGACGAGATGGAAGGCAGCGACGCCCTGCTCTCGACGTTTGATGTCGATGACATTGCCACCGAGGCGTTGCTGTTCCAGACCGGCTACCTGACGATTCTCGCCGCCGAGGATCTCGGCGGCGAGTTGCTCTATCAGTTGGGCTATCCCAACCGCGAGGTGCGACAGAGCCTCAACCGCAGCCTGCTGAGTTACTTGGTGAAGGACGCCACGCGGCAGACGGCCAACAGCAGACGCTTGTATCGGCTGTTGGAAGCGAATGACTTCGCCGGATTGGAGACCCTATTCCACGCCTTTTTCACCAGCATCCCCTACGACTGGTATCGCAACAACGATATTGCACAGTACGAAGGCTACTACGCCAGCGTGTTCTATTCCTATTTCGCCGGATTGGGCTTGGATATTCGGGTAGAGGATAGCAGCAGCCACGGTCGGTTGGACATGGCAGTGCTGTTCAACGGCTGTGTCTATCTGTTTGAGTTCAAGGTGGTGGAGTTGGCGTCGACGGGGGCGGCGATGGCCCAGTTGCAGGAGCGACAATATGCCGACAAGTATCGCGGCTTGGAGCAGCCTATCTACCTGATCGGGGTGGAGTTCAGCAAGGACGAGCGCAATCTAACGGCGTTTGATGCGGAGCAGGCGTAAATTCCCGTCAGAAATCGTTCCGCACCTTCTCCGGCATCCCCGATCTGAGCGAATCCCAACACGCAAGTCCTGTAGCAACAACCCTGGCCCCTTCGCGGACCCCAACCCAGGGCTTTGCACCGTTCAGGACGCAATCGGCCATGTGCCGCAGCATGACGATCATCTCGCTAGCGTGACCTCGCTCCGATGAAAACTCGGCGGTGACCTTGCGCGAAGGCATGTCGCCAGTCGGATCGAGGCTCTTTACACCGTTGAAAATGGTGCCACGGGTCCCGTAAACGGCCAGACTGTTCATCGGGACTTCATGCGGGTGTACGATGCCGAGAAAGTTCGCAATGCGCCCGATCTTGCCGGATGTAAACTTCGCGTTGATGACGAAGTTGTCCTCTTGGGGATAATCCGGCGCGACGCCGCTGTGCAACCCGTAGCAGTGGACTTCGTCGATATCGCCCATGAACCAGCGCAAAAGATCGATTGGGTGGCAGGCCCCGCCCAAAATCAGGTCTTGCGGCATCTCGACCCGCCAAGGGGAGTAGGAATAGACCGGGCGGAGATCGTGAACGTAGTGAGACTCGGCCATGAAGAGTTCGCCGATCTCGCCGGCGTCGCAGGCGCGCTTCGCTTCGATGAAGTCATACCGACCGCGCAGACTCTGCGTGACGAGCAGCACCTTGCCAGACCGGTCAACAGCTTCCACAACCTGTTCGACCTCTTCCATCGTGTACACCATCGACTTGGTGACCATCACGTGCTTGCCCGCGTCGAGCGCGGTCAGGATCTGTTGCGCGTGGAGCGGTCCAGGCGTGTAGATGCCGATGATATCGAGGTCGCTGCGCGCGACCAGTTCGTCGAAATCAGATGTCAGGGCGTCGATCCCAAATTCGCGGCCGAGCGCTTCGAGCTTGTCCTGCTGCTTATCGCACAGAGCGGTGACGCGGACCGGCAAGGAGCTGTTTTCCGACTGATTGGCACCAAGCAGCGTTCTGCCGTGGCCAAGCCCGGCGACGCCGATGCTGAGTGGGGTCATTTTCGTTTCTCTCCCGGTTAATCTTACTAGTCGTGTAAGCGCGGGTTGTATCAGATCACGTCGCCTTCCAACTGGCGATGAATTCCGCCGTACCGTAATCCGCGGGCATCTCGTTGAAGTAGTGCTTCATCGGGGCGGCCTGGAAACCCGGCACAAAGTGTTCCTCGTCCGCTTGCAACAGATCCTCAAGCGGACCGAAGCGATCCCACAGCAAGTGCGCCTCATCCGGGGTGAATCGATCGGCGAATTCCGGCCCCCAGTTGAGCGTGATAGGGTGCTTTCCTAAAACGCGACGTTGAAGATCTTCGGCAATTCCCTGAAGCGGCGGATCCTTGTGCAGTCGAATCGCCAGTGCAGCCTTGCAGAGGAAGACTGTCGATAGAATCCTACCCTTCTCGCCCCGCTCTGGATGGAGGCTGTCCAAGGCATTCAGATACGCGGCACCATCTCCCGCGACAACAGCCCGCAGCACCGATTCCGTATGCTGCTTCATCTTCTCGCCGCGGTCGTTCCAGCGCGTGAAAGCCGCCCGTGCGTCTGCGGAGATATGTTCGGTAAACGAAAGTTCGTCAATTGACGTAAAAGTCGAGAAACCACCGTGAACGGTGCGCCGCATCTTGGGGCTGTAGTTGCTGCCCCAGTGGAGGATCGGGAGGATATAGACGACGCCGTCCCCGGCTTCGAGATGCGTCTGCACGCCAGTGGGCAGCGGGCGGCAGGGATCGGCCAACATTACCTCGTTTTCTTTGGGCGTGTTCAGCCGCAGATGACTGCCCGGCACCACCCACAGGACGCTGTCGTCGTAGAGCGGGATGTTCCATTGGACGTAGCGCGGGCCTCCTTCGACGATGTCGTCGATGTAGCCCTGAAGCGGCGCGGTGTCGATGGGATGGAGATCGCGGTGCCACCTCGCCGGGCCGTGATCCCGGACGGGATTGCACATCATCATCATTTCTGTGACGGCCCCATCCGCTATGCCGAGAAGCTCTGTGCTGACCCCGTGGATGTTCTCCTCAAGCCATACCTCGACCGCCGGCGCAGTCTCCGGGTCGATCTGGTTGACGAGCGGCGCCCTTGACAGTTGCAGGCGAGGCTGCGCCCCAGTCTCCCAAACGCCCCCAGGCGGATCGCCTTCCGCGCGCTCGGCCTTCCAATTCTCGCGCTGGCGGTTGACGAGGGTTTCGTACGCCTGCCGGACGCTTTCAAGTTTGTCGTGCGGCACGGCTTCTTTGACGATGAGGTAGCCGGTTTCCAGAAATTCGTCGCGGTTGAGTTTCATGGCTGGCTCCAATCAGGGTAACGGGGGCATTTCTTGACTTTCAAGAGGTCTTTGTTGAACTTCCGATTAGCCCATAATAGAGCAATCTTCAAGGAGGAACGAGATGTCTGCGTCATCTCTTCTTACTGAATTAGAAAAAAACATCTATCGTTTGTCTTTAGACGAGCAATTGCTGCTTATTGAGCGAGTGAGCCACCGCATACGAACTGATATTTCTGGTAAAACTGATATAGATGCTCAATTGAGCAAAATGGCCGCTGATCCTGAAATTCAAAAGGAACTTCAGGAAATTGAGCATGAATTCTCAGCCACATAGTAAGTGAACATTCGCCTTCGTCCAATACGCCGAGGGCTCCCGCACCAAACAGGAATCCGACCCATGCCCCAACTAACCCCATCCCAACTCGACCAATACCACGAGCACGGCTTCGTCCTCGTCGAAGACCTCCTCGACCCCACCACCGACATCGATCCCGTCTTAGCCGAATACGACGAAGTTCTCGACGAGCTCGCCGACGAGCTTTTTGCCGCAGGGCAGATCGCCTCCACCTACGCCGACCTCGGCTTTGACGAGCGCCTCTGCCAGATCTACAACGAAACCGGCCAAGTCTATGCCCAACACTTCGACATCTCGCTGCCCCAAGGCGGCATCGGCCCGGACTCGCCCATCGCCGCCGGTCCCGCCGCTTTCGCGATGCTGCGCAACGAAAAGCTCCTCGACATCATCGAAAACCTCATCGGCCCGGAAATCTACTCCAACCCCGTCCAGCACATCCGCATCAAACCGCCCGAGCAGTTCCTGCCCGGTGTCCCCAAGGACCACCACGGCCGCATCGCTGGCTTCGCCGTCGGTGCCACGCCTTGGCACCAAGACAACGGCGTGGTTCTGCCCGAGGCCGATGAGACCGACATGCTCACCGTGTGGGTGCCGCTGACCAACGCCTTTCGCGAGCACGGCTGCATCGAAGTCGTCGCCGGCAGCCACCGCGACGGGCTGTTGCACCACTGCTTGTTCAAGGGCGTCGGCCACTTTATCCGCGACCAAGACCTAGCCCTCGACCGCGTCGTCACCGCCGAACTGAAGCGCGGCGATGTGCTCTTCATGCACCGGCAGACCTGCCATTCGTCGCTGCCCAACGTCAGCGAGCAGGTGCGGATCAGCTTTGACCTCCGCTACAACCCCACCGGCCAGCCCACCGGCCGACCGCTCTTCCCTGGCTTCGTCGCTCGCAGCCGCAAAGATCCCCAAAGCGAACTGCGCGACCCAGCGGCTTGGGCGCAATCGTGGTACGACGCACGAGAAAAACTGACGGACAAAAACTTGCCCTCGTTCAATCGCTGGCCGTTCGAAGACCCCACCTGCGCCTGAACGCTATGGTCGAGTTGGAATTGAGCGCGACCGAACACAGCGCACGCAAGCTAAAACCAGAGCACCTGCAACAGGCCGTCGCCGCCCTGCACGCCGATGGCTTCGTCGTCCTCCACCGCGCCATTGATCCCGCGCATATCGAACTGTTGCGCGAGCGCATGCTCGCCGACGTCGAAGAAATCCTCGCCCTCGCCGACGTCCCCTATCAGTTCAACAACGGCCACCTGTAACAGGACCCGCCGCCCTTTCCGCCGTACCTCTTCCGCGACGTGCTGGTCAACGACCTCGTCGTCGAAATAACGCACGCTGTGCTCGGCGAGGGCGTCAAAAACGCCTTCTACAGCGGCAACACCTGCCTACCCAACACCACTCAGCAGCCCCTCCACGTTGACGCCGGTCAGCTCTGGCCCAATCTCGAGGTAGCGACGCCAGCCTACGGCATGGTCGTCAATGTGCCCGTCGTCGATGCCACGCCCACAAACGGCAGCACCGAACTCTGGCCCGGCACCCACCTAGACACCACCCGCGCCCTCAACGACGGCGACATCAAGCTGCCGCCCGCAGTCGAAGAACGCCTCCGCGCCGAGTGCAAACCCCTGCAACCGAACGTGCCCGCCGGCAGCGTGCTGATCCGCGACATGCGCCTCTGGCATCGCGGCATGCCCAACCTCACCGACCAGCCCCGCCCGATGATCGCCATGATCCACTGGGCCCACTGGTGGCACACGGGGAAGCCGCTGTTGTTTCCCAAGGGGACGGAAGAGTTGTTTGCAGATAGTGCGTTGGAAACGGTAGCGGAATTTGTCGATGGACCAATCGACTACATCAGCCGCAATCGAAAGTACGATTACTCCGGGTAGGGCTGCTCACGGCACCAGCCGCCGACACTCCAAGTAGTAGCGCTTCTCCGCAGCCTCGCCCAGCGAAAACGTCTTGCGCGGCGTGGCCCCGTCGATGACGATCGTCTTGAACAAATCGCGCTTGTCCATGGTCGGCAGCAAAAAGCCGATGCTGTCCGGCTCCGCAGTTAGTTGCTCTAGCACATCATCGCCGTGAATATAGTCGAGGCGGGCGCGGGGCTGTGCGTCGAGATAGCGGTCTAAAAAGGCCTGCAACGACGCTACTTCGAGCTGGAAGTAGGGTCTGGCGATACTCAACAGGCCGCGCTCTGTTCCGCTTATATAGGGAATGTGGTGCCCCAAGCCGACGGCCGCTTCGCGATAGGCGATCTCCCACCCGTCCCGATCCGCAAAGGTCCGACGGCTAAATCCCCTCTCTGTGCAGTGCGTCTCCATTGCCCGCAAGAGATCGGCCGCATCTACGCCAAAAACCACCCGATGGATGGGCGCAAACTCCAATCCCTCGTCGTGGACATTGACCAGCTCGGCCAAGGCGTAGCGCGCCGGGTGATTCATTATCTGGCGCTCGTCCTCTGCTTGCGCCTTGAGCCGCTCCCAGGCGGCGCGCGCCGTGGCAAAGGAGTGATTGCCGTCGCCCATCGCGTAGATCATCGGCGGTTCACCGCACGCGAGGCGGGCGATATGCCCGGCGATCTCGTCAATCAACGCCCCGTCGTCGATATGCCAGCCTCTAAGTCTGCCGCCTCCCAGCATCAGCTCGAAATCGTAGGCTTGCTTCAGGTTTTCTTCGCCAAGCGGCTCAATCACCGTCCGCTGCGGATCGTCGATTAGCACCATGATGTGCGGCGTTTCCAGCGGCGCGTTCTCCCGCACTTGGATCCTCGGCGGCAACCGACTCTGATCCGTGCCCTCGGTCATGCGGATTAGCTTCTGCGCTCCGTCGCGGTAGTCGTACTGCTCCAAATCCAAGGCGACGACCAGCCCCTTGCGCGGCGCAGTGCGCCCTACCTCCCGCTCCACCAGCATAAATCCGGGCTGCTGTTCCGCCAGTACGCCGCTTTTGAGATACGCCTGCATCCGCTGGTTAATGCCGACGATGGTCTGTTCGCGGCAAGTCTCCCCGAGGTATGCTTCGGGAAAAATTAGCTGTAGCGTCGAAGGGTAGTCTCCGACTATCCGCTGCACTTCCTCCCAGTATTCGGGCTGCGAAGTGTACTGGTCGCAGGCAATGACCGACCACGTTTCGAGGGGAATATCTGCCCTCGGCAAGAGCAGGGACGGCACGTGCAGGGCGATCTCGGGATAGTGTAGCTGCATGGGCCGACTAACCAAGCAACGGTCTGACCCAAGTCGGAAAAATCGGGAATATCTCCTCTGGCTCCGCTAGTTCGGGATGCCAGCGCTTTTCGTGCTCAAACATGATCCAGCCATCGTATCCGTGCCCTTTGAGCAGGGCTATCGCCTCTTCTAAGGGCAACTGGCCTGCGCCCGGCGGCACGTAGCGCCAACCATCCCGCATCGCCTCGGCGTGCTCGGGATCATAGATGGCGTCTTTGACATGGGTATAACCGATGCGCGGCCCCACGGCCTCGTAGGTCTGCTCCGGCGACTCCTCGCCCACCCGCGCCGTATGGCCCATGTCCCAGAGCACGCCGAACGCCTCGTTGGGAATGCGGTCGAGCAGCAGCTTGCACTCCACCGACTTGATCCACTCGTCGTGGGTCTCAAAGAGCCACTTGAGCTGGCAGGCCCCATCCAATTCGAGGATCTGTTCCATCGTCTCCCGCCCGATGTCGGCTAGCTGATCCTTGGAATAGGTCTTGGAGTCGCCACCGCCAAAAACCCGGATGGAGCCGCAGCCCAACGCATTGGCCACCGGGATCGAGCGCCGCGCCTCCTCTACGTTTTCCGCTAACTTCTCCGGCACGCAAACCCGGATGCTGGAACTAATCCCCGACACCTCCATGCCGGCGTCTGCTAGCTGGCGTCGGGTCTGGGCGGCTCCGCTGGTGAAGGCCGGCAATTGGGTGACATCCATCGTCTCTTGCAATCCGCGGAAATCGACGCCGTCGTACCCGTATTCGCGGCCCCGGCGGCAAATGGTATCCAAGTCCCACTCTGGGCACCCCAACGTCGTAAAGCTGATCTTCATGACATCTCTCCGTATCCATTTTCGTCCATGGCATCCCTAAAAAAGTCAAACGTATGCTGCTCCTGGTCCGTTTTCCACCGCCCCAGCGACTCCGGCCGCACCACGATCCGACCCAACTCAAACCCCAAAAACTTCTCCAGTTCCCGCAACACATCCTCCTGCTTCAGCACAAAATCCTCAAACCGCACCAACATCCACTTCTTTGGTTTGGGCGTGGCCTTCATCAACTCGTATTGGTATTTCCACGAAATGGCCCGCCGCCGCCGAACGTCGTCCGTGCGCTCGTACTCGACGCCGAAATCCGCTAGGTCATCGGTCTTGTGGGCACCGATGATGCTGTCGCGCGGGTCGCGGATCCAGTGAATGTAGTGGATGTCGGGAAACATCCGCACAATCCACGGGTAAATCAACGTCGTCTCCGGCAGCTTCCAACCCTTGTGCTCCGAGCGGTCGGCCGCCATGTCTTGCAGGTATTCGCCGATCAAGTCCTCGAATTCCGGGTCGATTTCCGCGCTGTGCAAATCGTCGAAATCCCACTCCAAGCCGCCCTTCCACTCGACGTATTTGGCCATGACCCTACAGGCTTCGTAGAGCGCGTGCGGCGGCACCTTGTCGCCCGAGCGATTGAGCGTACTGCCCATAAAAACGCCGCTGGCATAGAGCGTGTGTGCGATGGCGCGCGTGCCCGAGTGGCCGCGGCCGATGACGGTGATTATCGCCATACCTGTTCCTAAGAGTAAGGCCTAGGTACCGACAGCCGAACAGGCCATACATGTGCTTGGGAATTTGCTAAGTACTCGAAACAACTAAGCTACGTGCCTTGGCAGCTCTATCTAAATCGTATGTTGACTGCATGTTCATCCAGAGCTTCGCCGATGTCCCGAGGGCCTCGGCAAGGTCGAGTGCTGCATCGGCCGTTACGTCGCGTTCGCCTTGAATGAACGCATTGAGTCGAGTTTGGGACCAGCCGATTTTCTCCGCAAATGCCGTCAGAGCCATATCCATGGGTTCGAGAAATTCTTCGAGAAGCATCTCGCCCGGGTGAAAGGGGTTCTCAGGTTGTCGCTCCATAGTTTTTACCTTGCCTCTGTCAGTGGTAGTCGGTAATCCGCACCTCATACGCCTGCCCGTCGCTCCATCGAAAGACCAATCGCCACTGATCGTTGATTCTGATGGAGTAAAAGTCCTCCCACTCTCCCTTGAGCTTTTCCAATCTATTCCCCGGCGGTGTTCTCAGATCTCTCAAGTCTGCTGCATCGTGGAGGTAGAGCAGTTTCCGCCTAGTTGTCCGATGAAGCTGGGCAGAGAATGAACGAGTCGCTTTACTTTTCCTGTCATAGAACAAATCCTCCGCCAAGTCATGTCCAAATGTCTGAATCATTTCGATAATTCATTGTATGGAATCCACAAACTCAGTCAAGGTCGGCAAAGTCATTCTCCGAGCCCGGTGTTCACATCGGCTGGATAGTATCGCCAAAGACCTTGGCACAAAACGACGAGAGGCTAGCGCAAGGATAGTAAAAATTATTGGCCTAAAAGGGTACAATAGGATAAATTACCTTGTAAAAATACATTTTAAGTGGATAAATTACCTTGTAAAAATACATTGAACCGCCTAATCGACAACAAGCTCAGCACTTGGAAAAACCGCCCGCGGCGCAAGCCGCTCATCGTGCGCGGGGCGCGTCAAGTGGGAAAAACGCATTCTATCTGCGCCTTTGGCAAGCGCGAATTCGTCCGTACAGCCGTCTTTGATTTCGAGATGAACCGACACCTGCATCGCATCTTCGCCGAGGACCTCCGCGCCGAAGCAGTGCTAATGCAACTGGAGGCCGAGGCGGGCATGCGGATCCTTCCCGGCGAGACGCTGTTGTTTTTTGACGAGATCCAAGCCTGTCCCCGAGCACTTATGGCCCTGCGCTATCTCTACGAGCAAGTGCCAGAACTGCACGTGGTGGCGGCTGGTTCACTGCTGGAATTTGCCCTAGAGGCAATCTCTTTTCCAGTCGGCCGCGTCGAGTTTGAATGGATGCGGCCCATGTCTTTTGCCGAGTTTCTCATGGCGCAAGGCGAGGAGATTCTGTGCTCACATCTGCCCGCGATGGACGCTCGCTCGCCCGTGCCGACGGCTATCCACGAGAAATTGCTCGGTTATCTGCGCCAGTACTTCGCGGTCGGAGGCATGCCCGAAGCAGTGCGCGCCTTCGCCGAGACGCGCTCGGTTGCCGCCGCGGCCGAGGTGCATCGGGCGCTCTGCGGTGCCTATATCCAAGACTTCGCCAAGTACAGCCCGCGCTTGGACCGGGATTGCTTGGACCGAATTTTCGCCGAACTGCCCGGTCGCGTCGGCCAGCAAACCAAGTACCAAGCCCTTTATCCCGAAAAACGCATTGAGACGATCAAGCGCTGCCTACAGGTACTCGAACAGGCTTCTGTCATCCAGAAAGTACGCGCAACAGCGGCGTCGGGGCGACCTCTTGGTGCAGGAGTCGCGGACAAGGTGTTCAAGTACCTCTTTCTCGACATCGGTATGGCACAACACCTCTGCGGCGCATCGCCTAGGGAGATGTTGCAAGAAAGGGACTTGCTCAAAACGTGGCGCGGGGCACTGGCCGAACAGTTCGTCGGCCAGGAATTGCTGGCACAGCGCGGCGGCTCGGAGAACGGCCGACTTTACTATTGGGCGAGGACAAAAAAGAGCAGCAGCGCAGAAGTGGACTACGTATTGGTAGATGATAGCGGAAAAATAGTGCCGTTGGAAGTCAAGAGTGGACCAGCGGGCCGCTTGCGGAGCATGCACCTCTTCCTACAGGAACGCGAAAGCACTGATGTGGGTTTGGTGTTTTCAACGGCCAATGTATCGGTCCTTCCCGAACAAAAGCTCGTTTTTTTGCCTCTCTATGCGCTCTTTGGCCACAGCTAAGCCCTGCTGAGGCCACGGCCAGTGCTTTTTGCGGCTGCCGCGGCCAACGACCTCGACCAAGCCAGGAGTTACTGGCCTATAACTTACGACGGCCCCATCAAAGTCGAGATGGACTAATGAGCGAGTGGGATTGGGAGGTCGGTGATTGTGGTGAGCATTGAGCAAGGATTTCTTGACACTAAACAACGGGAGGCTATTGTTATCAACATGAAAACGACGATCACACTTGATACGGAAGTAGAGCAGCACCTGCGGGAGGCGATGCAACGACAAGGCAAGAGTCTCAAGGAAATTTTAAATGAGGCCCTGCGTCGTGGCTTGGGTCTGTCCCAGCAGCAGTTCGAGGTCAAGTCGCGTCCCCTTCGCTTGCGTCCGGGACTGGACCCTGCCCGTCTGAGCGATCTGGACGACGATCTGGAAGTCGAAGAATTTCTCAGCAAGACCGCACGGCTAAATGAGCGCAAGGGATGATCGTTCCCGACGTCAATGCTGCTATACGCGTATGACGAAGCGAGTCCATTTCATGCTCGTGCAAAGTCGTGGTGGAGTAATTGTCTTTCGGGATCTGAGCCGGTCGGGCTTGTAGCCGCAGTGCTTTTCGCATTCATACGCATCGGCACCAATCCCAAGGTATTTGAGGTCCCTTTTTCAGTCGTAGAAGCCACTCATCACGTACAGGAATGGCTGAATGCTCCACCGACGGAATTTTTGGCCGTAGCACGCTCGGATGTCGATCAGGCTCTGGCATGGCTAACTGAAGCGGGTGCTGGCGGCAATCTTACTACGGATGCTCAGATTGCTGCCGTCGCCAAAAGGCACCAGGCGCACGTACACACCGCCGATACCGATTTCTCGCGCTTTCAGGGTGTACGCTGTAAGAATCCCCTTCTATAACGTCGAAAAAACGCGCTGCGATCTGTATCCCCTTTCTCTGGATATTAGCCGCTTTTGATGCGCCTTGGTGGTTGATGGCACTTGTCTTTCTCCTGTTCTTAGGCGCATGGGAAAAGCACAAATGATAGGGCAATAAGGCAGGCTACTTTCAAAGAACACCACTACCAAAAAACGCTTGCGGCGGTTATATCGGTCAGCTAGTATCGCCAGAAACTTTTCAAAGAAAGGAACGCACCATGGCCGAGCAAACGCCGACCGTGCAACAGTTGTGTGATGCCGCCCAAGCAGGCGATCTAGCCCAAGTCGAGGAGATACTTGCCCAAAACGCCCTGCTCGCCCGCCAGCCCATCACCCAAAACGGCCAGTTGGCGATCCAGTTCGCCGCCCGCGAGGGATACGCCGAGATAGTTGCCGCGCTCTTAGCTGCTGGAGCCGACCCCCAGCGCGGCGTGTACCCCAACCGCCGCGCCACCAGTGCCCTCGCCTACGCCCGCGCCCGCGGCTACTCCAAGATCGTGGCCTTGATCGAGGACTTCCTCGCTCGGCAACCAGCTACCGAGTCGGCCACCGGGCCGGGGCCGGCGCTCTTTGCGGCTGCCGCGGCCAACGACCTCGACCAAGCCCGCGCCCTGCTGGCCGCCGATCCAACCCTCGCCGACCACCCATCTCATCCGCTCACCGTCGCCGCGGAAAAAGGCTTTGCCGAGATGGTAGCCCTACTCCTCGACCACGGGGCTGACCCAGATGCCCCCGAAGATCTCGACCTCGGCGACGAAGGTATCTATAACAACGCCGGCATCCCGCTGTGGCGAGCCGCCAAAGGCAATCACTACGAGGTTTGCCAGCGGCTCTTGGCCGCCGGGGCCGATCCCAACGCCTACGTCTTTGCTAGCGGTCCAGCCGCCGAACGTGCCATGGAAAACGACAACGACGAGATTCTCGACCTGATCTACAGTTATGGCGGCCACAGCTTTGCCGTCGCCGCCGCGCTCTGCGGGCGCATGGCCGTGCCCGCCGAAGCCATGCACCTCAAGCCCGAGCTGGCCAGCGAAGTTCTCTGGGGCGCGGCCCTCAGCGGCAACGTCGCTCTGGTGCGGTTGTGTTACCGCTACGATATGTCGGGCATGGATTCGTTCAGGACGCTTTATCAGCCGTTGCGCGGTCGGCGCGGACAGGCCATGCGGCGCTACGCTAATGGCCAAGGCGACGAACACGCCGACAAGGTCGAAATCCTGCGCCTGATGCTCGCCCAAGGGGCCGACCCCAAAGCCACAGACGCCAAGAACATGACGCTCCTACACCGCTTGGCCGGCGAGACTTCGCACTGGGCCGACGAAGAGAAGCTCCCGTTCGCCGAATTGCTCCTAGACTATGGTGCCGACTTGGAAACCCGCGACGACGAACTCCAGTCCACGCCTCTGGGCCACGCCTGCCGCTACGGCTTGGCCAAGCTCGCTGCTTTGCTCTTGGAGCACGGGGCCTCGGTCGAGCCGCTGGCGGGTGCGCCATGGACGGCCCCGCTGGCTTGGGCCGAGCAACAGGGCCACGCCGAAATCGCCGCGCTTTTGCAAAGCCGCGCCTGACGCTTAGCGCACCGGGAGGAGTTACCGGCCTATAACATCAGTAGCTAAGTACACGACAGTAGGGCCTCAACTGGGATCGCGGGCGTCCCGCCCGCAGGCGGGCCAGAGGCCCGCGTTCCCAGGAAAACATCAGAAAACGCACATTCAGCTTAGGTGTCGTGTAGTAAGCATCAGTAGTAAAAACTAATCTGCAATAACCCGCTCTTCGCCGCTCCGCCATACTCACTCCGCAAGACCACTCCACTCGGCCTCTCCCCATAGGGCCAGTACGCGCTAGCCGCTAGCGTCAGTGCGTCGGAGAAAATCCACGTCACCGCGCCTGTTAGCACCCCGGAGCCATCTATTGGCGAGAAAAGCCAACTTAGTGTCCTCGGCAGGGTGCCGGTGATTCCCTGCGATAGCTGCACGGCTCCGGCGTGCCGCCCCAAGATCTGCGCATCTCCTTGGATCAGACGCGCTAGGTACGGGGACGCCGCTAGCTCGGCAATGTCGCTGACGCCAAAGCCCGAGAAGTGATATTCGCCCACGAGCAACAGGCCGCCCTGGGTGTCCCAAGCGTACGAGCCGCCCCAAAGCGCCTTGAGCACCACCTCACCCCCTTCTGTGGCGGGCGTCTTGAACGACGCCAGTTCGCCGTGTATCTCAGCACCTCTGACCCGCATAGACGCGGCTGTGCCAGCAAAGCGATCGCCGCGGCGACGCCCCAGCAGCAATTCCCCGTCGAGCGCGCCACTGTGGCCGTAGAACCGCCCGACAAAGGCCGATTCGTCAACCGAAGTGCCGCAGGCTGCTACCAAGTCCAGCGAAAAGCGATCCGCCAGCGGCACGGAAACGCGCAGCGCATCGACTCCGCGCCGCCATTCGCGATCGCTTTCTAAGGGATTAAACGGCGCGAAAATATCCACCGCGCCAAAGATCACACCGCGCCCCCACCCGATAGCTTGGCGGCCGATCTGTAGCTCGCCACGCCCCAAGCGCCAAGCGACAAACGCGCGATCTAGCTCGTGCCGATAGGCCACGTTCTCGCTCATAGCCAGCGCATCGTCGAGCTGTCTGAGCCGATACGGCGCACGGCTTTCCGTCATCAAGATACCTGAGCCCCCGCCAGCGCCCGCACCTGTAGAAACCATCCGCACCCGTTGCTCGTAAGCCACGCGCACGTGCAGATCCGTCGCAGCTTGGCCTCGCAGCGCCAGCCGTCCCCTCCCCAGTGCAGCAGAGCTCCAGCGCTTGGGGTACAGCAGCGGCCCGTCGGGAGCGTGCGACGAAAGCGCAGCCCACTTCAGCGCGGTATCCAGCGCCCAATAGCGGCTCCCGTCAGCACTCGACCACAGGCTGACGCCAAACGCGGGCTGCGCCGCCAAGAGAACCACCAGCGTCAGCCGCATGTATCCTTGCGCTCGTCGCTCAGCACCTCGCCATCGCGCAAAGTAACCACCCGCGAGGCATACGAAATCACCAAGGGGTCGTGCGTCGAAAAGACAAAAGTCATGCCCATCTCGTCGCGGAGCCGCCGCATCATCTGCAAAAGAGCCTGCGCGTTGTCGCTGTCGAGATTGGCCGTCGGCTCGTCGGCGAGCACCAAGCCCGGCCGCGAGGCCACGGCCCGCGCCACCGCCACCCGCTGCTGCTGGCCCCCCGACATCTGGCTGGGCCGCCGGTCGGCGAGCTCGCCTAGTCCCAACTCAGTTAGCGTCTCCTCGGCTCGCGCCCGCCGCCTTTTGGGGTCCATGCCCTGTAGCTCTAGCACGAACTCCACGTTCTCGCGCGCCGTCAACACCGGCACTAGGTTGTAGGCTTGGAACACAAAACCCAAGGATCGGAGCCGCAATTCGGCCCGCTCGCTGCGGCTGAGCTGCCCCAACTCGCGGTCAAAGAGCGCAATGCGTCCGCTGGTAGGCACGTCGAGTGCTCCGATCAGATTGAGCAACGTCGTCTTGCCGCTGCCACTCGGCCCGACGATGGCCATGAACTCCCCGCTGCCAATTTCGAGGTCTATGCCGCGCAGGGCCTCCACGGCAATATCGCCCGTCCGAAATACCTTTTTCACGCCTTGAGCGGCTACTAGCACTCCGTCCATATCAAGCATCCCGCTGGCTCAGGGCCGCCGCTGGATCCAAGCGCGTGGCAGACCAAGCCGGATAAAGCGCAGCCAACAGCGTCGCACAAAACCCCAAGCCGAAAGCGTAGGGCAGCATCCACAGCCCCATATCTGAGTAGATTATCGGGTCGAAGAAAACGCCCATGACCGTCATATCGTCGCCCATCATCGCGGAAAAATCAATTCCCGCGGTCGCCGTATGCCAAACGAGCGGCAACGCCAGCAACAATCCCAAGAGCGCCCCGAGTGCGCCCATGAACACGGCCTCAAAAAGCACCAACCCCACCAGCTTGCGTTCTCCCAATCCCAGCGCCATCAGCACGGCAAATTCGCGCTTCCTTTCCAGCATGGCCGTCAGTTGGGCGCTCGTCGCGCCCAAAATTACCACCGCGGCCACAACCACAATAAAAAAGCGCGAAAAGGCTCGGTCGGCCGCCTCGTCGCCGCCCATCGCTGGCAGCACTTCGCGCCACGTGAGCACTTCGTCGCCCTGCACTCGCTGCGCGAGCTCGGCCGAGAGCGCAGCCACCTGTTGCGGGTCCGCAAAGGCTACCGACACCTCGGCCACGCCCTGCAGGCCCGTCATTTTCTCGACATCGGCGAGCATCGCGTGGCAGATGGTCTCGTCAATCGTGCGGCTGCCGGTAGATACGATCCCGACGATCCGCAACATCGCGTACTCCATCTCCCCGTCGGCGCGCGTCAGCGTCAACAGCAAATCATCTCCTAACTCTACGTCCAAGCGCTCGACAAGGGCCTTGCCGACGACCACTGCGCCCTCGTCGCCTGCTTGCAAGTAACGCCCCTCGTCAATGGTGCGCACCAGCCTGTTGATCTGCGGCTCGGCGGCTGGGTCCACGCCTAAAAGCTGGACGCCGGCCACCCGCGTGCCAAAGGCCAACAGGCCCTGCACCCGCACGTGGGCTGCCACTACGGCTACACCTTCGAGACCACTTGCGGCTGCAATCGCAGCCGCCGAGTCCTGCAAGCGCAACTCGTCGCGCCGGCTCTGCTCCCAGCCTGCGGGCGCGATCCGCAAGTGGCCGTATCCGCTCTGGGAAATGGCCTGCACCCGCATGGTCTGGCCGCCGCGCATAAAAGCCGTGGCAAACAGTGCAATCGCGCATCCTAGCCCTACGCCCAAGACGGACAAGCCCGTCCGGCGGCGACTGCGCCCCAGCGAGCGCAGGGCGTATCGGATCGACAGATTTCCACTCACGTCCGCATCGCCTCCACCGGCTCCAGCCGCGCCACGTGCAGCAGCGGCCAGACGCAGGCCGCGAGAGCCGTCACCAGCACGGCCGACACGCCCGCCAATACGTCGGACCCACGCACCTCGGGATAGACCCGCGAGGCTATCTGCACGCCTTGGAACCCCATTTCAAAGGACTCCTCGCCGCCCAATTCGGCGAGGTCAAAGCCCGATCCAGCCGTCAATGCCGCAAAACACGCGCCCAGCGCAGTACCCAGCAACACCCCCAGCGCACCCAACAGCACGGCCTCGGTCGCCACCATCCGAAAGAGTCGGCCCGGATTCGCGCCCAGTGCCAGCAACATTCCCAATTCGCGGCGGCGCTCAAACGTGGACATCATCATGGTATTGGCAATGCCAGCGATGGACGCCAAGCAGACGATCCCCAAAACCACGAGCGAATACATGTCCATCATTTTGATAATCCCGGCTAGCTGCGGTATGACCTCGTGCCAGCGCTTGATTTCCACCCCTTGTAGCGCGGGCTGCGCGCCGAGCGAGTCTGCGGCCTGATCTATCTGCTCGGCCTCGTGCAGGCGGACGGTAATCTCGTGCGCTTCGTCATCCATTCTCAGGAGCACCCGCGCGTCTTGGAGTCCGGCGACTATGCCCATGCTGTTGACGAGCTCGACCGGCGATTCGACGACCGCCGCTACCTCGTACAGCGCACTGGCAATGGAGCCGTCAATGTCCTGTCCCACTACAGCCAGTTCGGCACCAGCCTCGATCCCATGCTGTTGCGCCAAGCCCTTGCCCACCAGTACTCGACCGTCTCCCAAGACGCTGGCCAACTCTTCGCTGCCCAACAGGCCGTCCGCAACCCCCTCTAGGGCCGGATCGGCACCGACGACCATCCCGACAAAACCTTCCTCTTCCAGCGCGGCCAACACCGGCGCGTAAATCCTCGGCACGGCCCGCGCCACTTGTGACTGCCCGCGAATCGCCGCTAGCATGGCCTCGACGTCGTCCAGCGTCTGATCAACGGCGCGCTCTTCGCGCCAACCCGGTGCCACGATCTGCACGTGCCCCACCAACGGGCCGGTCACCGAATCGAAGTAGTGATCGGCATAGCCGCGCATGATTCCGGCCGTGGCCAAGAAGGCAAACTGCCCCAGCCCTATCGCCGCTATCGCCAAGGCCGCGCGCTTGCGGTTGCGGCCCAAGCCGCGCCAAGCTAGGCGCAAGGTGCTGTTTGCGGCCATCTAGCGCCTGCGCTCCAACTGCGCCAAGCTGAAGAGACTCTCGTCCAGCTCGACGTCGAATTCCACGTGTAAATAGGTCAATACCGTGCGTCGGCCCTCCTCGCGCTCGGGCACAATCACAATCCGGGTGGGGATTCGCCGCTTTCCCATCTTTTTGATCTCTTCAAGCTGCATGGTGCGCGACAGCCGTCCCTTGCGGTCGTAGTAGCGTGCGAGCAGGGGCAACTGTTCTGCGCGAGCAAAGACTACCTCCACCCGTTGCCACAAACCCGGCACCTCGGGCTTGGCCGCGAGATCCACCTGCCAGCCGGGCGGTTCCTCGCTCGGGCCAACCCCTGCAATCTCGTAGTCGTGGGCGTATGACGACTCGCGCACCAAGTCGTCGTTGGTCAGGTCGCTGCCCATCCACGCGCCCATCATCAGCGCGGGAGGTACGCGGATCGTGCGCGAGATTTTGGGCAAGTAGTTCCACAGATTGCTGCCGACCCGAAGCGTGGCCGTGCCGGCGTCGCGGGCGGGCGCGTCAATGACGACTAGCGCCTTATCTTCGCCTTGGCTCCAAGAGCGCATCTGCATCGTCCGCACTTTTTTGGGACGCTCGATCTTAATCTCAATCCGCGCCGCCGTGCCCGCAGAGCGGTACATCTCATCGAACTGTTCCAATAGGGCTTGCGCCTCAGGCACGGCGTCTTGCGCCGCACTTGGAGCCGCACAAAGCACCGGCAGCAGGAGCAAAAGACCGATCCGGCCTATATTCATAATTCGCCCTCTTTGAATGGCTGAGTCTGGCAGCGGCAGTTGCCCCTTCTTAAACTGAAAAGTATAACTGTTCCGCCGCAACAAGTCAGCCAAGCGGATCACTTGCGCCCAACCGCAGCGCTGACTCGGCCACTTCCGGCCGTGCGGCCACTTGTGCGACCGCCCCCGCGCCAGCGGGATTAGCCGCCCGCACTTCAAACGCATACTCTACGCCATTTTCTAATCCTTCGATCCTATGACCCCGCGCTGCTGCACCCCCGGCCACCGGCTCCCACGCCGACCACGCGCCCCACACCGGACGCCCGCGCCATTCATAGCGCGTCAGCACCGGCCCCTCACTCGCCGCCGCCGACCATTCCAGTGCTACCCACCCGTCACCCGCCATCGCTTGCAATCCTTCCGGCGCGAACAGACGCCCCGGCGTAGCCAAGCCCCACGCCGCACTGCTCGCGCCCCCCGCGTTGACCGCCCGCACGGCCACCGCATACGGCTGCCCATGCCGCAACCCGCCGACGGAAAACGAAGACGTCGCCCCTGCCGCTTGTCTCGCCAAGGTCGGCGCAGCCACGCCCGCAGACGTCCAATCCAACAGCCGGTCTTCTCCTTCGTAGAGTTGGTATTCATAGCCGGTTACAGCGGACGTTGGCTTGCCCACCAACACGTGCAGCCGACCCGAAGTCTCCAGCGCCGACAACGCGCCGGCATACACCGATACCTCTGGCGCATCGGGTACACGCACTGGCTCCGACGCTTTCGCATCGCGCTTGCTGGCGTTGAACACGTCGCGCAGGTGATGAAAAACGCCGCGCAACGCCCAGCCGACCACATCCTTATAGAAGTGGACTACCGACCGCACCATCCCCCCGACCGATTCGGCTTGGGTGGGGGGTGTCTGTTCGGGCGCGGCCAGCATCGGCATGGCGCTACCTTCTTCTACATCGACCACCTGAACGCGTACCGGGTAGGGGGTGGCCAAGGCGGGTGGACCGGGAGTGGTAGCGACCACACTCACCTGATAGTCGTTGTCGGTGGGCGGGACGTCGGCGGGCTGTTCGTAGTCGGGTATGGCTCGAAAGAAAAGGGTCATCGTCTGTTTCTCTTTATCAGTCGTGAAGGTGAATGCCTCGGCATCGCGTCCGGCCAGCGACCATATAATTGAATAGCCTTGTGAGTCGCGGGCGGTGTAAGTGGCGACCGGATCGGAGCTATTTTCGGCCAACGAGATGCGTTCAAGGCCGATGATCTGCAGCGCGGCGTTGAGCGTCGCCGTTGCCTCGTTTGAAGTCGGGTCGTCCGTGACGGCTGCGGCTGCGGTGGCGAGCAGGCAGGATAGCGCCGTCAGGATCAAGCGAAGTTTCTTCTTCCTCTTCATGTTCGGTTTTCCTTCTTAACTGCCGTTAGGCACGGTCGCTGATTAAATATAGGATGGCCCATCATCGTCTCGGGTCGTCATTCCCGCGCAAGCGGGAATCTACGCTGTCCGTCCCCCGATCCACTGGACGCCCGCTTGTGCAAACGCGACGACCGACTTTTGCCAAAGAGAGACACGCCAGCAGCGGTAGCGCGTACCATCCGTTCTTGAGCGATGCGAGCAATCGGTTCTATCGGCGGGCGGCCCGGTAGCGGGTTAGCCTTCGCGGTTGAAGGCTAACCCGCTGGGTGCAACGACTCCGGTCAGCTTGTACTCTTAGGCCGTCGCACGGGCATACCGATGCGCCCGGCCATCGCGCCGATGACGAAACCGGATGCCGCTGAGGGAGCCGAAGGGGCCCCGGGTGCGATAGCCAGCCGCTTTTTCACGTTGATGGTCAGGCTTTCCGAATCGGTGCCGTACGCATTGCTCGCGTTGATCGACGCCGAAAAGGTGCCCGGACTGTTCGGCGCGGGACCAGCAAAGCCGCGGCCGGAGGCCGTAGCCCACGACGGCGGCGACACCTTGTAGGTGATCGGCTTCGTACCACGGGTCGCCGCCGGAAACGTGAACGAGCAATACTCGCCGACGTAACAAGTGATGCTGCTGACCGAAGCCAACACCGGCGGATACACACGCTTTTCTATGTTAATGGTCAGGCTTTCCGAATCGGTGCCGTAGGCATTGCTGGCATTCAGCGACGCCGACGCCGTGCCCGGACTACTCGGCGCCGTACCAGAAAAGCTGCGACCGGAGGCCGTAGCCCACGACGGCGGCGACACCTTGTAGGTGATCGGGGCCGTGCCACGGGTCGCCGCCGGAAACGTGAACGAGCAATACTCGCCGACGTAGCAGGTGATGCTGCTGACCGATGCCAACACCGGCCGATACACACGCTTTTCTATGTTAATGGTCAGGCTTTCCGAATCGGTGCCGTAGGCATTGCTGGCATTCAGCGACGCCGAAGCGGTACCCGGACTACTGGGCGCAGTACCAGAAAAGCTGCGGCCGGAGGCCGTAGCCCACGACGGCGGCGACACCTTGTAGGTGATCGGCTCCGTACCCTTACGGGCCACCGGAAACGTAAACGAGCAATACTCGCCCACGTAACAAGTGAGCGGACCCACCGGAGCCAACACCGGCGCGACCCCGGCGACCGAACGCCTTTTTATCTCAATGGTCAGGCTTTCCGAATCCATGCCGTAGGCGTTGCTGGCATTCAGCGACGCCGACGCCGTACCCGGGCTACTCGGCGCGGTGCCGGAAAAGCTGCGGCCGGAGGCCGTAGCCCACGACGGTGGCGACACCTTGTAGGTGATCGGTTTCGTGCCACGGGTCGCCACCGGAAACGTAAACGAGCAATACTCGCCCACGTAACAAGTGAGCGGACCCACCGGAGCCAACACCGGCGCGACCTTGATGACCGACCGCTTTTCTATGTTAATGGTCAGGCTTTCCGAATCGGTGCCGTAGGCGTTGCTGGCATTCAGCGACGCCGACGCGGTACCCGGACTACTGGGCGCAGTACCAGAAAAACTGCGACCGGAGGCCGTAGCCCACGACGGCGGCGACACCTTATAGGTAATCGGCTCCGTGCCCTTCTTGGCCACCGGAAACGTAAACGAGCAATACTCACCCACGTAACAAGTGAGCGGACCCACCGGATCCAACACCGGCGCGACATCGTCCACATCGGTCACGCGCACGGCTACGGTCTTCGATGGCGACCACAACGCCCCATCATACGTCTTGAGCGTGGCCGTATAGACCGTGTTACCACTCTCGTAATCTGGCGCATTTTGGAAGCTCAGCGCACCGCCACTAATGGCGAATGTATCCGATGGCGACACGGTCCAACCCAGCGCATCACCATCCGGATCAGCCGAGATATAAGTGGCTATCGCCGTTGTATTCTCGGCCACCGACACCACCCCCGGCCCCACCGGAGCCGATGGCGGGCGATTCACCCGCGACGGTGGGGCCGCCCGCACCGCCGCGGTGGTCGCGCTTTCGGCGCGCTGGTTAGACCCACCGCCGTCGGTATAGCGTACCGTCGCCCGCAATGGATAGCCGACATCGCCGGCCTGCGGTATGTAGATGGAAACCCACGGCTGCGGCTGCGACGACACCCCGGCCACGTTGATCCACGACGTCGGACCCGACTGCCGCTTCCACTGCCAACGCAGGTTGGTGATGCCGCTGGGGCCGGTCCACTCCGCCGTCAGTTGGGCGCCCTCCTGCGGCGACAACGACGACAACGACACCATGCTATCATTATCGTGTAGCGTCACCTCCACCGGCTGCGTCGCACTCGCCTCGCCGGACGTCTTAAACGACAGCGATACCGTCTCGTGGTCGCTATCGGCATCCTCGTTGGCCGTGATCATAAACGACTGCTCCGACACCTCGGCCGCAAACGATAACCACACCTTCCCCTCGTTCAGACCCGCCACCGTGTAATCGCCCGGTTCGGTGCCCTCATCGGCCGACACCACCACCGGAATGCTCACCGACCGCGAGGGCGGCGGTGATAGCTGGACCATCACCAATGCCGGATCGCCGCCTTCAAAGGCTTGATACGAATCCGACCCAAACGACACCGATATCGGCCCCGCAACCTGCGGCGTGGCCTTAACAGACATCGCCGCCCCGTTGCCGACTTTGTTACGTGCCCACACCTCAAAGGTGTACTCCGTGCCGTTGATTAAGTTGTCAATCGTGTGGTCGATATAGAAGGTCGTCTCATCGAGCTCCCCGCCTGTCTCGGACGGTTGCCATGTCGTGCCGTCGTCGGCACTATAGCGATAGGCATAACCCGTGATCGGTGTGCCCCCGTCCGAAGTAGGGGTCTCCCATGTTAGCCGTACAGCCTCCTCGGCTTCCTTCGCTATGAGATTTTGCGGTGCCCTCGGCACCTCCACTTGCTCAATTCGATAGAGCCGCGCATCGCCTGGCGCGAAGGTCTGCTGGGTGATCCAGAGGTGGCCGCTATCATCGGCTGCATGGATCTGCTCGACATCGGCGACGATTTCCGCGACGCAGTAGGATGCGTTATCGGCGTGGTCGGATAGCATCCGCCGGGTATCCAAGCGCAGGTCAATCGTCTGGGAGCCATCAGTCGTGATCGTGAGGTTGTGGCGATTGACGACCAGCACATAGTCGGCCTCGTCGTCGTGGAACACGCCGAATTCCAACTGTCCCGCCGTTGCCGCGTGATTGGCACTTGGCCGTACCGCGTCAACCAACGTCGCATTCGACAGGCGGTTGGAGGGAAAGCCCGCATCCCAAGCCAACGGATACAGGGCATCGCCGAGGGTGCGGAGGGTGTCATTGACCGTTTTGACCGTATTCCAGATCGGCGTCCTCCTGCTCCTGTCAAATTCCACTAAACCTTGATATTCGTAGCCGCTGGGGCCGTCGACGTAACCATTGGAGGAGGTATAAGTGAAATAGGTCACGCCCTTGGCTCCGCGCGACAGCGCCATGTTGACCTGCGCCTTCAGTTCGGGCAACGTCGGATGACGATACAACCCCATCTGCCGGGCCAGATTCGTGCGAGTGACTTGAACAATGAAGTGCCACTCGGCTTTACGGTTATCGCTCAGCGCCAAGTCCACCATGGTGCCAATGGAGTCCAAGCCATCGCGCAGCCAGTCGAACCGGGTTTGAACTTTGTCTTCGGAGTTGTCGCCATCCGCTAGGATGTACACTTCCTGCATAAAGATGTTGGCTGGGCTCGGATCGGGACCGCCGGGAATGGTGTTGGGCCGGAAGAAATTCTGGCGAAACTCGGCCTGCTCCTCCGCAGTCCATTCTCTCGTGTTCAGGGTATTGCCGACCGCTATGATGCGGTGTTGGGTGTCGTAGGCCCGGATGGAGTCGATTACCGTGGACATGTTGTCATAGGTCGCCGAATCGTAGATTCCGCCGCAGGGGTCGGCCTCATGGCCGATGCGGTAGCCGTAAAACGAGTTGTACGCGGTCCACTTGGTCGACAATGAATCAACGGCCTCACCAAGGTTGTCCCTCTGGTCCGTCAGCAGGTTTGTACTATTCCTATCGCCGGCGAATTGACCTCTCCTACAGTTAGCCCAAAGCGAACCCGCATAGCGAGTCAGATTCCAGTGACGTCCTGTTGCTATCGTGAGCCTTGAGTGCCCTTCCGGCGCGTGTTGGACGACGAATCCTCTCGGACCGTTCGGCCCCGTGCCGCTCCACTGGCGCATGATGCTTTCTTCGAAGGCTTGAAACTCACCACTGGCGTCGTTTCCTACTCCATCCGGCGTATTGATCAGCAGGTCCACCCCCAAGGCATCGAGATCGTCCGCCGTATCTTGGGTAAAAAGGATATCTGCCGGGGTATGCCCACCGGGTTGCCATACCCCAATGCGAAATTCGGCCCAAGCACCCGTGGGTAGCCCGGCCAGTGCTGCTAACGTTAAGAGGGCGCCCACCAACCGCAGGATGGGCACGCGAAAAGTCGAGGTAGTACGGATCATAACTGCTCCTATTGATCGAATAGCATCGTGCGGCTGGCCTGCCGACGCTCGGCGTCCACCCGCACGATATGCAGTCCACTGCTGAAGTCTTGACCTTGCGTCCGTCCTCCCATTCTGAGGAACAAACGACGTTATCGAGTGCGGCCTCCTTTTCCGCCTCGGTTTCGTATATGCACATTTCGTGCCAATGATCCGACTACGCATAAAAAAATCCTTCAGGATTGCCCTAAAGGATTGAAAAATATGGTGCTTAAAAATTATAAATAAGTTTTCGACGCTTCACAGATCAGCCATCGTTACTCCTTCTTTTGCACAACTTTTTGTTCATTTGAATAAATTTTTGTTCATGTTGCACAATTTTTTGTTCATCTCATCGGCATCTCTTTTCATTGCACGAGCAGCATCTTGCGGGTGGCCTGCTGCCCTGCGACGTCCAGCCGCACGATATAGGCCCCGCTGCTGACGGCTTGGCCTTGGGCATCGCGCCCGTCCCAAGCGGCCTGATAGGTCCCTGCTGGCCGGATGCCCTCCACCAAGGTAGCCACGGGCTGGCCGTGGATGTTGAACACCTGTAGCGACACGACCGCTGGCTGCTGGAGAGTAAAGCTGATGTACGTGGCTTGATTGAAGGGGTTGGGATAATTCTGTTCTAGGCGGAACGAGCGTGGCTTACTGGGCATGGCCGAGGATTCAATGGCCGTGGGCAGATCGGATCGGTGCCACCGGTACAGACCATCCCACGAGGGGATCCACAGGTCTCCTCGGCTGTCGATGACCGGGGGACCAACGGCGCTTAACTCCTCCCAATAGAACCCGATCCAAGTAGTCCCCTCCAGCACGCCGAAATAGTCGTCCGCTATCCACAGTCGGCCCGCTGGGTCTTCCGTCATTCCGTCAACAGCCCTCCAGCGTGTATAGTCACCGTTGCCGACCAGGTCGTATCGCTTCCAAGTCGAACCGTCCTTGATACACACTCCCCCACAACTTATCCAGACACGACCTTGGCTGTCTGGGAAGATCGTCCAAGCATCGAACTGGTATGATGTCCACTGCACCCCATTGAAAGAGAGCGGACGACCCCAATTCCACTCCGATAGGTTCCAAAACTGAAGAGTCGCCCAGAGCGTACCGGAACGATCAAACGCGATCTCGATAACGTCGACACGACTGAAGCTCTTTTCGATAACCTGGGCACGACTGAAGCTCTTTTCAATATCGACGATACCTATATCGTAGTCGTGGTCCCACCAAGGGTCGCCTGCGACGATTCCTATATCGTCGTGGTCGTAGGTCCACCAATCCTGCCCGTCGAACCGCGCCAGCAAAAAGTCGCCGTAGCCGGTACACCACACATCTCCGTTCGGCGCTACTGCGACCGTCGGCCTCATCCCCTCAAACCAGTAGCGGGTCCAGCGCTGGCCATCGAAACGCGATAGCCCCTTCAAGCTCCCAGCCCACACCTGCCCGTGACCATCCACCGCCTGCGGGCCGATCACGTCGTCTGCCAAGCCGTCCGCTTGGGTAAAGGTCGTCCACTGCTGGCCATCAAATCGGCTCAGACCCGCCGTAGTCCCTACCCACACGTTGCCCGACGCATCGGCTGTCAAGGTCGTAATCACTCCATCCGCATAGCTTACCGTCGTGTGCCCGCCCGCGCTGTCGCTGACCACGACCTCCACATCCGTCCGTCGCGTGCCCGTGCCCGTGCCCACCACCGCTGAAGCAGGAGCCTCCATCGGGCTAGGCAAGCCCACGTCCACCACTAGCGGCGTACTAAGCGTGCGCGGCTGTGCACCCTCCGGCGTGTACAGGGTCACCTGCCCTTCTTGCCCGGCCAGTCCAACCGGCAATAGCAGCAATAGCACTAGCCAGCCGCTCGCCAGACCAACCAGCTTACGACGCAACCGGATAATAGATGAGAAACTGCATACACTGATCATAACAATCTCCGTTAAAGGGGATGGTGCGTCTTGGCCGTATTCTGGAGTGATACGGCCATTTCCTTTCACTGCACGAGCAGCATCTTGCGGGAGGCTTGCTGCCCTGCGGCGTCCAGCCGCACGATATAGGCCCCACTGCTGACGGCTTGGCCTTGGGCATCGCGTCCGTCCCAAGCGGTCTGATAGGTTCCCGCTAGCCGGGTGCCCTCCACCAAGGTAGCCACGAGCTGGCCGTGGGTGTTGAACACCTGTAGCGACACCGAAGACGACTGTTTGAGGGTAAAGCCGATATGGGTGGTTTGATTGAAGGGGTTGGGATAATTCTGTTCTAGGCGGAACGAGCGTGGCTTACTGGGCATGGACGAAGATTCGATGGCTGTGGGCAGATCGGACTGGTGCCACCGATACAGGCCATCCCGCGAGGGGATCCACAGGTCTCCTCGGCTGTCGATGACTGGGGTACGAAAGACACGGAACTCCTCCCAATAGAACCCGGTCCAAGTAGTCCCCTCCAGCACGCCAAAATAGTCGTTGCCCACTATCCACAGCCGGCCTGCTGCGTCCTCCGTCGGAGGCCGATAAATAGTCCAGCGTGAGTAGCCGCCGGTTCTGACCGCATCGTATCGCTTCCACGTCGAACCGTCCTTGACACACAATCCCTCAAAACAATCCATCCAGACGCGACCCTCGCTGTCCGGGAAGATCAGCCAAGCGTCGAACTCGTACAACGTCCACTCCGTCCCATTGAAGGAGAGCAGGCGAGGCACGATAATTTCTATGCTCGATCGTACCCCTAAAGTGCCTTTAAAAAAATCAGCAACCGCCCAGAGCGTGCCGGATCGATCAAACGCGATCTCGCTAATGTAGATGTCCTCGTGTGCCCACACGTTGTCATGGATTGGTATATAGACCGACTCGTTATCGATCCCTATATCGTCGTAGTCGTAGGTCCACCAATCCTGCCCGTCAAAACGGGTCAGCAGGACATCGCCGTAGCCGGTACACCACATATCCCCATTCGGCGCTATCGCGGCCACCTCTCCAAATAGTCCCTCAAACTGGTAGCGGGTCCAGCGCTGGCCGTCGAAGCGAGAAAGCCCCTTCTCATACCTGATCCCCGCCCACAACCGACCCTGACTATCCACGGCCTGTGGGATGATCACGCCGTCCGCCAAGCCATCCTCCATGGTGAAGGTCGTCCATTGCTGTCCATCGAACCGGCTCAGACCCGCCGACGTGCCCACCCACACGTTGCCCGATGCATCCGCCGCCAAGGACGAAATCCATCCATCCGCATAGCCTACCGTCGTGTGCCCGCCAGCGCTGTCGCTGACCACAACCTCCACATCCGTCCGCCGCGTGCCCGTGCCCGTGCCGACCACCGCTGAAGCCGGCACTTCCATCGGACGGGGCAGTCCCACGTCCACTACCATCGGCGTACTAAGTGTGCGCGGCTGCGCACCCTCCGGCGTGTACAGGGTCACCTGCCCGGCTTCTTGCCCGGTCAACCCAATAGGAAACAGCAGCAATAGCACTAGCCAGCCACTCGCCGGATGGACGAGCATACGACGCAATCGGATAGAAGATGAAAAGTTGCATACGCCGATCATAACAGAACCTCCGTTAAAGGGGGAATGGAATGCATACATCCCCTTTTACTACGTGAGTTCGGGTTAAGGTGAGGGCTTCCTTTTTCGCTAAACTTAGGCTTGCGCCCCATCAAGCCTAGCCATCGAGGAGCCCTCGCGATGAATTTAGTCGAATCGTTTTGCCACGTCGATAATTTTTGCCAAACCTTTGAGACGCAATGGATTGGCCACCAACTGACGACCGGGCGTCGGCGCCGCCGTCGTGCCGGTCGGCTGTGTTTGAGTGAGATTATGACGCTGTTGATTTGGTTGCGGAGCGTCAGTCCCATTATCGAGACTTCAAAGCCTTCTACCGGCATCATGTGTGTAGGCACCTACGGGACGCTTTTCCTCGATTAGTCAGCTACGGACGCTTTGTCGAGTTAATCCCTTCGACGCTGATTCCGTTATGTGCCTATCTACGCCAATGCCAAGGAGCCTGCACCGGTATTTCGTTTATCGACTCAACCCCGTTGGCCGTCTGCCATCCGCGTCGTCGGCATCAGTATCGGCTGTTTGCCGGCCAAGCCCAATGGGGCAAAAGTTCGACGGGTTGGTTTTTAGGATTCAAGCTGCATCTAGTCGTCAATGATCGAGGCCACTTGCTCAACGTGGCGCTAACCCTCGGTAACTCGTTATGTTCACGAGTGCAGGTCCGTCTCTCCGGTCGCCGGATCTCTTCCTTTAAACGGAGCATAACTACTAGATGAAAAATGTTTGGTTGTTCAATAGTGCCCTGTTGCTGTTCTGTGTTGTGTTCGTGCAAGACAGCCGTGCCCAAGACGATAACTTGTTTAATTTGCCCGAAGGGGCCCGCGCCCGTCTGGGCAAAGGCCGGCTCAGTATAGATGACCGATCAGTGGCCTATTCGCCCGATGGGACGCGGCTGGCGGTGGCCAGCAGCCTCGGTATTTGGCTCTACGATGCTCATACCTACACCGAAGTCGCCCTACTCACGGACCATACGCAGGAGGTTTTCTCGGTAGCGTTTTCGCCCGATGAAAAAATCCTCGCCAGTACCCATGAGGGGACAGTGCGTCTGTGGGATACCGACAGTGGTGCCCTCAAGGCTACCCTGAAAGGCTATAGGGATTACGTCTCTTGGGTGGCGTTTGCGCCCGATGGAAAAACCATCGCTATGACCAGCCAGTACGCAATTTTGTTGTGGGATATAGATAGCATCCTCGCCAGTGATAATACAGTGGTTAGTCTGGGGGATGAGGAAACCCTCAAGGTCGTCTTGGTCTCTGAAGGCAAGTGGATGGGGCCATTGACGTTTGCGCCGGATGGAAAAATCCTCGCCAGTGGCGGCGATTTCGGAGGAATTTTGTTGTGGGATATAGATAGCATCCTCGCCAGAGACTATACAGTGATTCGTCAGGGGGATCTTGATATGGATATGGGCTGGGCCATCAAAGACACCCTAGTAGGGCCGCGGGTCAATTCGGTGGCGTTTGCGCCGGATGGAAAAACTATCGCCGCCAGTGCTAAGTGGGACCAGACGGCTCGGTTGTGGGATACCGACAGTGGTGCGCTCAAAGCCCGCTTGGAGGGCCATATGGATCAGGTCTCTTCAGTGGCGTTTGCGCCGGATGGAAAAACTATTGCCTCGGCTAGTGACGACGGCACGGTTCGGTTGTGGGAGGCCGACAGTGGTGCCCCCAAGACCACCCTGAAAGGTCATACGGCTTTCGTCCGTTCGGTGGCGTTTGCGCCGGATGGAAAAACTATTGCCTCGGCTAGTCGGGACCAGACGGTTCGGTTGTGGGAGGCCGATAGTGGTGCCCCCATGACCACCCTGAAAGGTCATAAGCATGGGTTCTCTTCGGTGGCGTTTGCACCGGATGGAAAAACTATCGCCGCTGCCGCCATTGGGCACGAAACTTGGTTGTGGGAGGCCGACACAGTTGCCACCTTCGGGCACGAAATTTGGTTGTGGGAGGCCGACAGCGGCACCCGCAAAGCCATCCTAGAAGGACATACGGATGAGATCACTTCGATGAGGTTTTCGCCCGACGGAAAAACTATCGCCAGTGCTAGTCGGGACCAAACGGTTCGGTTATGGGAGGCCGACAGCGGAACCCGCAAAGCCATCCTAGAAGGACATAATAGAGGTTGGTTCTTTTCGGCGACATTTTCTCCGGATGGAAAAACTATCGCCACGACCAACAGAACTGACGTTTTTTTGTGGGATACCGATAGCGGAACCCGCAAGACCACCTTGGAGGGCCATATGGATCAGGTCTATTTGGTGGTATTTGCACCCGATGGAAAAACTATCGCCACGGCCAGTAGAGATGGCACCGTGCGTCTGTGGGAGGCCGACAGCGGAACCCGCAAAGCCATCCTAGAAGGACATAATAGAGGTTGGTTCTTTCCGGCGACATTTTCTCCGGATGGAAAAACTATCGCCAGCGCCGATAGCGCCCACGTTTTTCTGTGGGATACCGACAGCGGAACTCGCAAGATCACCTTGGAGGGCCATACGGATGATATCACTTCGGTGAGGTTTTCGCCCGATGGGAAAACTATCGCCAGCGCCAGTAAGGACGGCAGCATTCTGCTGTGGGATATGGTTCCCTATATCACTCCTTCGATACCGACGGCCGTGCAATCTTCTTCGACGATGCTACCGACGCAGACGGTGCCGCTAGCCAACTTCCCCAACCCCTTCAACCCAGACACCTATATCCCCTATCAACTCCACGCTCCCGCCCACGTGCGCCTGAAGATCTACGATGTCCGAGGGGCGTTGGTCCGAGAAATCGACTTGGGCTATCGCACGGCAGGTCAGTATTTGACGAGTACCAGGGCCGCCCATTGGGACGGCCGTGACCGTCGTGGCCAGCACGTGGCCAGCGGCGTGTATTTGTACCGCTTGCAGGCCGGACCAGTCGCTCAAGTGCGCAAGATGGTCGTCATTAAATAAGGTAACAGCGCACATTCACCTAGATCAATTAGCAATCCTTGATAGACACGAGCCCCTCGCAGCGATTCGCCGTCCTCGTGAGCGCAATAGCCTTGGCGTTTATTACTCGCCGGCGCGGTCATCGTCGCTCAGCACGGTGCGTTGGCATCCTTTTGTGGGCTATATCTTGGGCCGTTGTATCCCATACTTGCGCATCCGATACCGCAGTGTCTGCACACTCATACCCAACAAACGAGCCGCCCCTCGATCCCCCGAGACCACCCCATTCGTCCGCTCCAGTGCCGCCACAATGCGCTGCTGCTCATCCAGTCCCTCCACAAGCGGCCACTGTTCATCTCGTCCAACCTCCTGTGCAACCGGCGACGCCGACAGCGACCGAGTCAACCCCATATTTTCTATCGCCAACACATCCGCCAACTCAATGCGCTCCCCTTCACACATGATCATCAGCCGCTCCATCCAATGGGCCAACTCCCTCACATTCCCCGGCCAATCATACCCCTGCAAGTACGCCAGTGTCTCGTCGCTCAAACTCAGCATCGACCGCCGCAACTGCTGAGCATGCACACACACAAAATGCGCCGCCAACAGCGGAATGTCTTCCCGCCGATCCCGCAACGGCGGCACCACCAACGGAAACACGTTCAAACGATAATACAGGTCCTCTCGGAACGTCCCCTCCCGAACCGACTGTTGCAAATCGCGATTGGTCGCCGCAATGACTCGCACATCCACCCGAATCGACGCCTTGCCGCCAAGGCGCGTCAGCCGATTCTCCGCCAAGACCTGTAGCAACGCCCGTTGCGCTTCCAACGGCAAGTCGCCGATCTCATCGAGGAACAGCGTACCGCCATGCGCCCGCTCAAACCAGCCGATGCGCCGTTCCACCGCGTTGGTAAAGGCTCCCTTCTCGTGGCCGAACAGTTCGCTTTCGACTAGCCCGGCTGGCAGCGCACCGCAATTGACGGCGATAAAGGCTTGTTCGCGGCGGCGGCTTTTGGTGTGGATGGTTTGGGCGATCAAGCCCTTGCCTACGCCGGTCTCACCTAACACTAACACCCTCGTATCCGTCGCGGCCACCTGCTCCACTTTTTTTAGGAGTCCAGCGAGGGGTACACTGTGGCCGAGTACGTCGGAAGTCTGCGATTTGGTTGGATCGTCGGTGACCACCCGCATCCTTAAACTGGCCTCCACTGACGCCCACTAGTCTTGCATTCGCACCTCAGAGGGGAAAGCTCCCCTCTGGCTCGGTCGGCGACCCAAAATAGCCACATCCCAATGCACAATTTGGCCTTGGCCCGTGAGTAATCCGGCCAGCATCGCCCCGTTAAGAGGGTGCCCACCAACCGCAGGATGGGCACGCGAAAAGTCGAGGTAGTACGGATCATAACTGCTCCTATTGATCGAATAGCATCGTACGGCTGGCCTGCCGACGCTCGGCGTCCACCCGCACGATATGCAGTCCACTGCTGAAGTCTTGACCTTGCGTCCGTCCTCCCATTCTGAGGAACGAACGACGTTATCGAGTGCGGCCTCCTTTTCCGCCTCGGTTTCGTATATGCACATTTCGTGCCAATGATCCGACTACGCATAAAAAAATCCTTCAGGATTGCCCTAAAGGATTGAAAAATATGGTGCTTAAAAATTATAAATAAGTTTTCGACGCTTCACAGATCAGCCATCGTTACTCCTTCTTTTGCACAACTTTTTGTTCATTTGAATAAATTTTTGTTCATGTTGCACAATTTTTTGTTCATCTCATCGGCATCTCTTTTCATTGCACGAGCAGCATCTTGCGGGTGGCCTGCTGCCCTGCGGCGTCCAGCCGCACGATATAGGTTCCACTGCTGACGGCTTGGCCTTGGGCATCGCGCCCATCCCAAGCGGCCTGATAGGTTCCCGCTGGCCGGATGCCTTCAACCAAGGTGGCCACGAGTTGGCCGTGGGTGTTGAACACCTGTAGCGACACCGCCGATAGCTGCTGGAGAGTAAAGCCGATGTGCGTGGTTTGATTGAAGGGATTGGGGTAGTTCTGTTCTAGATGAAACGAGCGCGGCTTACTGGGCATGGCCGAGGATTCAATGGCCGTGGGCAGATCGGATTGGTGCCATCGGTAGAGACCATTGTCTGTGGGGATCCACAGATCCCCCCGGCTGTCGATGACCGGGGTACGAAAGACACGGAACTCCTTCCAAAGAGACCCGGTCCAAGTAGTCCCCTCCAGTACGCCGAAATAGCCGAAATAGCCCCCCTTCGCTATCCACAGTCGGCCTGCTGCGTCCTCCGTCATTTGGCCGGCGGAATTGATTAGGTCGTAGTGCTTCCACATCGAACCGTCCTTGACACACAATCCCTCAAAACAATCCATCCAGACGCGACCCTTGCTGTCCGGGAAGATCTTCCCAACGCCAAGTTGGTACGCCGACCACTGCGTCCCATTGAAGGTGAGCAGGCGGGTCCATATTTCCGGGATCGAGCCGTCCGTCTTCTTTGCGGATCTCTGGGCTTTCGCAAAATAAACAACCGCCCAGAGCGTGCCGGATTGATCAACCGCGATATTGATAGGGTAGGCGGTGTCGAAGTGCTCCTCGCTCTCAATGGTCCCTATATCGGTATGGTTATAGGTCCACCAATCCTGCCCGTCAAAGCGAGCCAGTAGGACATCTCCGTAGCCGTCACACCACACATCCCCATTCGGTGCTATCGCGACCACCCCTCTCAATAGTCCTTCAAACTGGTAGCGGGTCCAGCGCTGGCCGTCGAAACGCGAGAACCCCTTCCAATAATGCAAGCTCCCCGCCCATACCCGACCCTTACCATCCACAGCCAGCGAGTAAATCGCGTCGTCCGCCAAGCCATCCTCCGTGGTGAAGGTCGTCCACTGCTGGCCATCAAACCGGCTCAGCCCCGCCGTAGTCCCCACCCACACATTACCCGACGCATCTGCCGCCAAGGACGAAATCCATCCATCCGCATAGCCTACCGTCGTGTGCCCGCCCGCCCTGTCACTGACCACGATCTCCACATCCGTCCGTCGCGTGCCCGTGCCCGTGCCGACCACCACTGAAGCCGGAGCCTCCATCGGGCTAGGCAGTCCCACGTCCACTACCATCGGCACACTAAGCGTGCGCGGCTGTGCACCCTCCGGCGTGTACAGGGTCACCTGCCCTTCTTGCCCGGCCAGTCCAACCGGCAATAGCAGCAACACCAGACAAGCCAGCATAGGACGAAACCGAATAGGACAGGCGACACTGCAGACACCAAGCATAACAGGACCTCCATTGAAGAGTGGATGGAATACATACGTCTATTCAATGCCCGTAGTATAGCGAGACTTTTTGTTCATTGGAACAACGTTGCACTTACGCCTTCTTGGGCCGTTGGATACCATACTTGCGCATCCGATAGCGCAGCGTCTGCTCCGTCATGCCCAACAAGCGCGCCGCTCCCCGCTCTCCGGAGACGATCCAATTGGTCTGCTGCAGGGCCGCGATAATGCGCTGCTTCTCATCCCCGCCCTCCACAAGCAGCGGCTCTTGGTCCCGCGCCTCCGCCTCGGGTGCAACCGGCGAGACCGACGCCGGGGGCAACATGTCCTCCTCTTCCTCTTCCTCTTCGTCCAACAGCACATCCGCTATCTCAAGGACCTCGCCCTCGCACAAGATCATCGCCCGATGGATGCAATTATCCAACTCCCGCACATTGCCCGGCCAAGCATATCCCTGCAAATAGGCCATCACCTCATCGCTCAAATTCGGCACGGACCGCTGAAACTCGCGGGCATACCGACGCACGAAATGCGCTGCCAACATTGGAATATCCTCCCGCCGCTTGCGCGTCGGCGGCACCCGCAACGGAAATATCCGCAAACGGTGGTACAAATCCGCCCGGAACCGCCCGGCCTGCACGGCCCGTTTTAGATTGACGTTGGTCGCCGCAATCACCCGCACATCCACCGGAACGGACCCGGTGCCGCCGACGCGGGTCAGGCGACCCGTCTCCAAGACATGCAGCAACTGCTGTTGGGAGTCCATTGACATGTCGCCAATTTCGTCGAGGAACAGTGTACTGCCATCAGCCTCTTCAAAATAGCCGACGTGCCGCTTCACAGCGCCGGTAAAAGCCCCCCGCTCGTGGCCGAACAGTTCGCTGGCGACTATCCCGGCAGACAATCCACCACCATTGACGTCGATCAACTTGCGCGGGCGGCGTGTGCTCATGGCGTGGATCGTTTCAGCGAACAAGCCCTTGCCCACGCCGGTTTCGCCTAACAAGAGCACGCTCGTATCCCTTTTAGCAACCTTCGCGGCCTCTTGCAACAGCCGCGCCATAAGCGGACTCTGACTGAGTACCGCCGCTGTCGGTTGCTCGTTTGAATCCTCGGCGACCTCCCTATCGCCTCCACCGATTGTCAATGAGACACCTCCATGGTTTGAAATGAGATACATGCGCTGGCCGGTCTTTTGGCTCTAGGCAGCTTTCAGGCCGACGACCGCGCACAAAAAAATCCTTTAGGAAGGCCCCTAAGTACACGACAGTAGGGCCTCAACTGGGAACGCGGGCGTCCCGCCCGCAGGCGGGCCAGAGGCCCGCGTTCCCAGGAAAACATCAGAAAACGCACATTCAGCTTAGGTGTCGTGTAGTAAGGGAAGGCCCTAAAGGATTGAAAAACAGGAGGCTTAAAATGATAGGAGGGAGGGTTTTATGCTGCGCGGCTCAACTGCCGTGGCCGGTCATTTGCACAACTTTTTGTTCATGCTGCGCGAATTTTTATTTAGTTTGAACAACTTTCTGTTCATCTCATACCCCATATCTGTGCGTAACGTCAGTACTTAACCCAAGGAACGCCCATGATCATCCAACCCAAAGTTCGCGGCTTCATCTGCACTACGGCCCATCCCGACGGCTGCGCCCGCGCCGTCCAAGACCAAATCGACTGGGTCAAACGCCAACCTCCCTTCGACGGCCCCAAGAAAGTCCTCGTCGTCGGCGCTTCGACCGGCTACGGGCTGGCGTCGCGCATTGCCACCTGCTTTGGCGCAGGGGCAGCCACGCTCGGAGTCTTCTTCGAGCGGCCCGCAGCCGGCAAACGCACGGCAACGGCCGGGTGGTACAATAGCGCGGCCTTTCACGAGGCTGCGCGCAACGACGGTCTCTACGCCCGCAGCATCAACGGCGATGCCTTCTCCGACGAGATCAAGGCCGAGACCATCGCCGCCATCCGCGAAGACTTGCAAGAAGTCGATTTGGTCGTTTATAGCTTAGCTTCGCCACGGCGGATTCATCCGCGCACCGGCGAGAGCTTCAGCTCCGTCCTCAAGCCCCTTGGCGGCACCTACACCAACAAGACCGTCCACGTCCAAACCGGCGAGGTTGCCGACATCGCCATCGGCTCGGCGAGCGAAGAAGAGATCGCCCACACCATCGCGGTCATGGGCGGGGAAGACTGGCAGATGTGGATCGAAGCCCTCGACGAAGCGGGCGTGCTCGCCGACGGCGTGCACACGATCGCTTATACCTACATCGGCCCTGAAATTACCCACCCGGTCTATCGCGACGGGACCATCGGCCAAGCCAAGAATCATCTGGAAAACACGGCCAAGGCCCTCGACGAATATCTGCAAGCCAAAAGCGGCAGTGCCCACATCTCCGTCAACAAGGCCATGGTGACCCAATCGAGCGCTGCCATCCCCGTCGTGCCGCTCTATATCTCGCTGCTGTACAAGGTGATGAAGGAAAAAGGCTGCCACGAAAGCTGCATCGAGCAGATGCACCGCCTCTTCGCCGGCGGCCTCTATGCAGACGCCTCTACCGACGCCGAAGGGCGCATCCGCATCGACGACCGGGAAATGCGCGAAGACGTGCAGCGGGAAGTCGCTGCGCTGTGGGAGCAAGTCAATACTGACAACCTCGAATCGCTGTCCGACATCGAGAGCTATCGCGCGGAGTTTATGGGGCTTTTCGGCTTTGGCTTTGCGGGCGTTGACTATGGGGTGGATGTCGATCCCGAGCGAGGACTGTAACAGATGCGTCGTTGGCAATGAAGCCTTATTGGCTCTTACTAGCGCCCCTAGTCTGGCTGGCGAATCCCCTGTGGGCGCAAGTCGATATCGAAAGCCTGCGCCGGGACGATCATGCGGGTTTTTTCGGTTCCGTGGCGATTGACCTGACATTGCGGGCTGGCAATGTCGAGTTATTCGAATGCGGTCCCGAGCTTTCCCTCAGTTACAGCCGCGCCGAGGACACGTTCATTTTTATCGGCTCAGGCGACCTCGGCTGGGAAGGTAAGGAGCGCTTTTCCAACGAAGCGCTGGCGCATCTGCGCTACGTCCGCGCCTTGGGCTCGCGGCTGCACGGCGAAGCCTTCGGACAAGTTAATTACGACCGATCCCGGCGCTTGGATTTTCGCGGCCTTGGCGGCAGCGGCATCCGCTTGGCTCTCATCTCTCCGGGCGAGTCGTCTTTTTGGCTAGGCTCGTCGCTTATGTTCGAGCACGAACGAAATGAGCTCACCGCGGCAGACAGCCACGCGGCTCGGACCTCTCTTGCCCGCTGGAGCAACTACTTGTCGGCGGATATTGAGCTCGGTGAAGCAGCCCAGCTAGCGGGAACGGCCTACGTGCAGCCCGCGGTGCGGCAATTCGACGACTATCGCGTTTTGTGGGACGTGGTCTTGAAAGTGTCGATCACCGAAGCGCTATCCTCTACTACGTCCGTGGCATTCCAGCGCGACAGCGATCCGCTCAATGGAGTGGCTGGAAGCGATTTTAGCCTAACAACGGGTTTAGCACTCGATTGGAATTGAGCGACGAAGCGGTCCGTGACCCTTCAATAGGTGGCCCGACCGCCGCTCACGTCAAAGCACTGGCCCGTGGCAAAGGTCGATTCGTCCGATACTAAAAACAAAATGGTCGCCGCCACTTCTTCGGGGCGGCCCAAGCGGCCGAGGGGAATCTTGGCAGTCAAAAAATCGACGCGGTCCTGGTCCATGCCCTGCAATATCGGCGTGTCAATCAGGGCCGGAGCCACGCAATTGACGCGAATGCCGCAGTCTAAAACTTCTTTGGCCAGCGTCTTAGTAAAGCAGATGACGCCAGCCTTGGACACGGAGTAGGGCGCCATATTGGCGTTGCCCTCTTTGCCGGAGATAGAGGCCAGCGAGCAGATGACCCCGCTCTGTTGCGGCAACATGTAGCGCAAGGCCGCTCGCGAGCACAGAAAGGTTCCCTTGAGATTGATGTCGAGAACGCGGTCCCAGTCGTCTTCGGCTAAGTCTTTGACCGGTGTGTCCGTGCCGACAATGCCGGCGTTGTTGACCAAGATGTCGAGGCCACCCAACTGATCGGCCACTTGGGCAAAGGCCCGGTCAACCGAAGCGGCCTGGGCCACATCAGCGGCAAGGCCGATGGTCGAACCGCCTATTTCAGCAGCCGTCCGTTGTGCGCCGTCGGCGTCGATGTCTAAGATGGCCACCTGGGCGCCCTCGGCGGCGAGGCGCTGGGCAATGGCGCGGCCTATGCCGCGCGCGGCCCCGGTGACAATGGCGTTTTTTCCCTTGAGAGGTTGCGGGTCCATCTGGTTTTCTAAGCTCCCTAATTAGCAATAGATTAATCGACGCTAAAATTGGCGGACATCCTAGTGATTGAAGGTAGCCATCGCGGCGAAACCATTGCAGATTGACTTATGTGGTTTTTGGTCGGCGCACAATCGCAGTTTTATGGCGCTACAAGGAAAAAGCGATGCCCAATGATAGGCTTTCCAAAGGTAGTAGAGCAAATGCAGTGGCGGTGGTTTTGCTGCTCGCCTCAATCCTCACCAAAACGGCAGCCGAGACTCAATTCGTCGAGGTAGCACGGCAGTCGGGTATTGACTTTGCCAATGTCTCTGGCACTCCCGAGAAGAAGTACATAATTGAGACTCAAGCCGCGGGTGTAACCACGTGGGATTACGACCTCGATGGTGATCCCGATTTGTACTTTACCATTGGTTCTCACCTCAAAGGGGACGAGGCTCCGGCAAACGCCCTATTTCGCAACGATGGCGGGCAGTTCGCCAACGCAACAGCAGGTAGCGGCGCGGGCTTGCAGGGATGGAGCATGGGGGCCACGCCGGCCGACTACGACCTCGACGGCGACGACGATCTCTACGTCACGCGCTGGGGCCGCAACGCCTTGCTCCGCAACGACGGCGGGGGCCGCTTCACCGATGTCGCTGCGCTCGCCAAAGTCGATGACAATCGCTGGGGCATCGGCGCGGCATTCGGCGACTACGACCTCGACGGCGACCTCGATCTCTACGTCGCAAACTACATCGAGTTCGAACTCCATGGTCCCCCGTTCTACGACAAGTGGTGTAACCACCGGGGAATAAAGGCCGCTTGCGGTCCGGCCGGCTTCAACGCAGAGAGAGATGTCTTATTCCGCAACGACGGCAACGGCCGCTTCAGTGACGTAAGCGCGGCTGCGGGGATTGACAACCCTCCTCGTTATGGTATGCAAGTCGCCTGGGGTGATCTCGACGCAGATGGCGATCTCGACGCGTACGTGGCCAACGATGGACACGCCAATTCCCTCTTGCGCAACGACGGGCGCGAGAAATTCGCTGAAATCGGCATAGCGTCGGGCGCGGCCTTCAGCGGCGATGGCCGATCTCAAGCTGGGATGGGGGTGGCGCTTGGCGACGGCGACGGCGACGGCTTGTGCGACGTCTTTGTCACCAATTTCTCCCAAGACCACAACACGTACTACGAGAATACAGGCACCGGATTTTTCACTGACATCAGTGGCCAAGCCGGGCTAGCTGGCAGTAGCCGCCCTTTTATGGGATGGGCCACCTTCTTTTTCGACTACGACGGCGATACCGACCTCGATCTGTTCGTCGCCAACGGCCACCTCATGCCGGCCATTGACTCTATCGGCAGTGGGCTGCGCTACGCGCAGACAAACCAGCTCTACCGCAATGACGGGGGCAGTCGATTTACAGAGGTCAGCGGGCGCGCTGGTCCTGGGTTTGGCTTGGCGAGGATAAGTCGCGGCGCCGTCCACGGCGATCTGGATGGCGACGGCGACCTCGATATTGTAGTGGCCAATCTCGACGCGCCGCCAAGTTTACTGCGCAACGACGGCGATCGCATTTATCACTGGCTGGGACTGGACCTGCACGGTCCACTTGGAAATCGCCACGGGATTGGTGCCCATGTCCTGGTGCGCGCGGGTGGCCGCGAGCAGCATCGCCAAGTATTCAGCGGCGACGGGTTTATGGGACAAAACGACCCGCGTCTCTTCATCGGGCTGGGAACAGCGCGCCTGGTGGACCACTTGGAGGTGCGCTGGCCTTCCGGGCTAGTGCAGCACTACCAGAACCTGACCGCCGATCGTCTCTATCTGCTCCACTACCAAGACGGGCTTACAGTCCGAGGAGAGGGGCCTTGAATGAGGCGAAAGCTCTCGCTAGGTACCTTGCTGTTACTCAAGGTGATTCTCGTTCTAGCTGCCCATATCGAAGGCTGCGGCTACCAAGAAGAACAGCCTGCATCTCAGATTGCGGAAGTTGAAACGCCCCCTCTTGCTGCGGCTGCCGTCATCGACAAGGCGCACAAGCTGCTCAACGTGCGGCAGCCCAAAGAAGCGGAACGAGTCCTCAGAGAAGCCTTGGAGGTCTCCCCGAACCACGCCCAACTCAACAATTTGCTCGGCGCAGCCCTAGTGGAACTCAGCCGCTTTGCAGAGGCCGAGGCCCGCTTCCGCAGATCAACAAAGCTGGATCCAACCTTGGCGGATCCCTTGGCCAGACTCGGCTGGCTTCTCTATGAAAAGCAGGGGAAGGCGACTGAGGCCAAGGCACTGTTGCGGCAGAGCCTACAACTCGACCCCGACCACGAGCGGGCTCGCTATACACTGGGACTCGTGTACCAGCGCGAGGGCGAACTGGACAGCGCCGCCACGGTGTACGCCAACCTGCTGGAACGAATACCATCGGCCGAAGCCCACCGCCAACTGGGCCTGACCTATCTGCAGCAAGGCAAACTGGAACGCGCCCAACGATCCCTCCAAGAAGCAGCGCGTTGGTCCCCGTACGACCCCCAGACCCTAGTGGGGTTAGGTCAGGCAATGGCCCGCCAAGGCAAGGCCGACAGCGCCCGGCTGATCCTCACGGAGGCGGAGAGAATACGCCAAGAAGAGGAGGAACTCCGCCCTCTGCGCACCGCCGCCACCCGCCATCCGAATCGTCCCCAGTCTCACTTTAACTTGGGGGTGGCATACGCCCGCATGGGGCGGTTGGCGTTGGCGCAGCAGGCGTACCGGCGAGCCTTGGAAACGGATCCTTTGTACGGGCGCGCCTACAAGGGCCTCGGAACCCTTGCTATGTCCTCAGGAGAGTTAGACCAAGCCGAGATTCTCTTTGTGGAAGCCCTCGCACGCGACTCGACCTTAGCCACGGCGCACAACAACCTAGGACTGATCTACCACGCCAGAGGCCGCCATGCAAAGGCTGTCGCGCAATTCGAGGCCGCTGCTCGCGACGCTCCTACACAGGCTCCTCTCTGGGCCAATGTAGCACGGGCCTACCGCGATCTGGGACAGGCCGAGCAAGCGCGCCGGACGGCAGCAAAGGCCCTGGCAATCGATTCTACATTTCACGGTGCAAGGGAGATACTCGGAGACGCGTATTTCTTGGACGGGGCGCTGGAGAATGCGCTGGAAAACTGGCGTCGCGCCGCAGAGACAACGCCTAGCGATACAGCGCTGGCCGCCAAAATTGAGCGGGCCGAGCGAACGCTAGAAAGCAGACCGCGATGACCCGAGTGTGGAAATTGAGCGGGCCGATCATCGCGCTCTACATCATCGCCAGTCCACTCGGCGCAACGGATCCGACGCCTATCCGCTTCGTGGATGTGGCCGAGGAGACGGGCTTGGTATTCCACCACGAAACCGGAGCGTGGGGACGTCACTACCTGCCCGAGACGATGGGAGGTGGCGTCTGCGTGCTCGACTTCGACGGGGACGGTCGGCTCGATGTCTATGCTGTCAACGGCGCTCCCGTAGTCCCGCCGCCCGAAACCTCCGGCAAGGCTCCCGTCAACGCCCTCTTCCGCCAGACTGCCGCAGGTCGTTTTGCCGAAGTGGGGGCTGCCGTGGGGGTGGACCACGGCGGAATTGGCATGGGCTGTGCGGTCGGCGATTGCGACAACGACGGGGATCCAGATCTCTTCGTGACCAACTACGGATTCGACGCATTCTACCGCAACAACGGGAACGGCCTGTTCGATGAGGCCGGATTCTCCGACAGCCTGTGGAGTACTGGCGCAGCTTTCGGCGACATCGATCTGGACGGAGACTTAGACCTATATGTGGTCCACTACGTCGAATTTGATCCCGAGCGTCAGACTGGGGAAATGGCTCCCTACCTCGCCGATCTGTCACTGGCGCAAGTAGCGGACGAAGAGTTGCCAGCAGCCTATCCGCGACCATCCAGCTTTCCCGCAAGTCCAGATCGCCTGCTGCGCAACGAAAACGGGCGGTTTGTCGCCATCAGCGACCAAGTGAACATAGACGCTACGGCCGGCAGGGGACTGGGGGTTGTCTTCGGCGACTACAACCTCGACGGTTGGCCCGACCTCTACGTCGCCAACGACGGAAATCCCAACTTCCTCTACCACAACCGAGGCGATGGGAGCTTCGAGGAAGTGGGAGCGGCCTCGGGGACGGCCTACGGACTATCGGGGCAGGCCGAGGCCGGCATGGGAGTTGACTTCGGGGATTACGACAACAACGGCTTTCCAGACCTCGCGGTCACCAATTTCCAAGGAGAGCCAAATGATCTCTACCAAAACACCGGGATGGGTTTCTTTGCCAACGCCACGTACAGCTCGGGGACCGGCTGGGTGACGCTCCCCTTCCTCGGATTTGGGATTGCGTTTTTGGACTTCGATAGCGATGGATGGCTCGATTTGTTCGTCGCCAATGGGCACGTCTTGGATAACGTCGAGCGTTTCGACCCCTCCACTTCCTACCCACAGCGCAATCTGCTGTTCCACAACAACGGCGCAGCTAATGTTGGAGAGAACCGATTCGTCGAAGTAGGCACCGCATCCGGACCGGGGATGGCCCAAGTTCGAGTGAGCCGGGGGAGTGCCGTCGCAGACTGGAATGCAGACGGCGCTGTCGATCTGCTAGTGGCTAATATCGGCGAACGGCTTTCCCTGTTGCGCAACGAGGGGGGAAATGGGAATCACTGGCTCGGAGTGAAGCTGCAAGGACAATCTAGCAACCGGGATGGAGTTGGAGCACAGGTCTGTGTTCGGGCTGGAGAGCTGAGACAGTGCCGGGAGGTAAGGGGGGCTGGGAGCTACTTGAGCCATAGCGAGCTGCGGCTCCACTTCGGCCTAGGGCAGCACGCCGCAGTGGATTCAGTCTCAGTGTGTTGGCCCGCCGGTGGCGTGCAGCATCTGGTGAACGTCGAGGCGGACCAAACGCTGTTTGTGCTAGAGCGTCCTACGGACTAGCTGACGTTACGCCTTGTAGGGGCAACCCTCGTGGTTGCCCTCGTAGGATCCCGCTGGCTGAATACGCGGTGTCGCTTGGGCGTCCACAAGGGACGCCCCTACATCTAGCGGTTCGGCCCAGAGGCGTAACGTCAGTTAAATTACTTGACGAACTCAGCTTGTAAACATTATCTTGACCAACACTTTAGATAATTTTTATAAGTTGTTGATAAATAAAGATTTATGACGATAGGATTTTTGTATTCACAAACTGCTAAAAAATAAATACTTACGAACTATATGGAGCCAAGAATCGTCCTCGTCCTAATAGCCGTCTCAGTGATCGCCTGCGAGCAGGAGGATCCGGTCGTTGCCCGAATCGGCGACGCCGAAATCTCGCTGTCGCAGGTAGAGCAGTTTGTAGAACGGCTGCCCCAAGGGCTACGCAGCCAAGATACCGGCCGCGTCGCGACCGCGAATCACGTCTGGTCGCTCATCGACCACCACCTCATTCTCGCGGAAGCCCGCCGACGAGGGCTAGCTGCCGACGCCGAGATTCAGCGCGAGTTGGCCCACCAAGAACGCGGTTGGTTGGCGCGGCTGTACAGGGAGCGAAGCGGGATCGCGGAAATCACAGTTTCCGCAGACGATGTAGAGCGGACCTTTCTCCGCCTAGGCTTCGATAAGGAGCGCCTCCTCACTCGGCTCATCGTCGCCGACGAAAACCTGCTAGCGGAAGCCCTCGGGCGCGTTCGTTCTGGAGCGGAATTAGCTGAGGTGGCGCATTCGTACGGAGGGAGGGATTCGCTCGCGCTAGGGGATGGGACCGTCGGCTGGATCGGCCGCGAGGCCCTGGCTCGCTACCGCATACCAGAGGAAGTGTTCTTCTCCATCCAAGATAGGCGTCTTGCTCCTGTCGCCGACTTGGGCGGAGCGTGGCAGATCTACCAGTTTGAGAATACGCGCTCGCGGCCCTTGGCGGATGTGTGGGAGCTGATGCACGAACGGACGCTTAGGGAACACCGGAGTCGGCAAAGCCACCAAGAGTACGAGAAACTGGCCCGCCAGCTAGCGCTTCGCGTGAGGCCGGAAGGAATGGAAGCCGCCCTCGCACTCGGCGGCGCTGGCGTCGCTCCCCGGAGCCTCGCGGAGCCATTGGGTGCCCGGGTGCTGTGCGACTTCGACGGAGACTCCCTGACCGTGCGCGACTTTTTGACCGCATTGCTGCGCATTGGCTTTCGCAGTGCCTTGAGGGACAGCGGCCACGTGATGCAGTTGGCAAGCTCCGAGGTACTGCCAATCTATCTGTTTGCGGCGGCGGCCCGTAGCCAAGCGTGGGATAAAGAGCCCGAATTCCAAGAATTCGCCAAAAAGAAGAAGCAACAGTTGATGTTGGAAGCTCTTGAGGAGCAGGCCGCGGCAGAGAGCGGGCCCATGGAGGAAAAAGACATCCGCGCGTATTACGACCGCAATAAGGGGCAGTTCCGGGTGCCGGAATCCGTCGTCATCCGGCGCTTATATGTGGATACTTGGGAACAGGCACGGGATCTGCGAGAGGAGATCGATGCAGGAGAAGAACTCGTCCGACTCCTCGAACGCCCGTTGGTCGCCCGCCACGTCCATCCTCAGTTGCAGGGAATAAGGCGATTTTTCCGCATTCACGAGGCGCACTTTCCGGAATTGGTCGCGGGGGCGTTCGGTGCCGGGACGGGCGATGTCGTAGGCCCGGTGCCGGTTGGGGACGGCTTTGCGGTCTTTGAGGTGCTAGGGCACCTAGAGCCGGAAGTGCAGCCGTATGACAAAGCCCGCCCAGAAGCGCGCCGGTTGCTGCTCAAGGCGAGAAAGGACGAAGCTATGGCTGGCCTTATTCGCAAGCTCAGGGAGCAACACCAAAACCAAATAACGCTCTACGACCTTCCCGTTGGTGAGGTGGAGGAATTGTAGCGGATGAAGACTTCCCGTAAAGTTTTGGTCTGGGCCGTCGCGGCAGGTCCGATCTTGTGGTTTGGCGGAGAGCTGACTCTAAAACCGGCGCAAGCCCAAACGGCAGAAGGGTTTGACCAGCGGGGCAACGAACTCGTCGTGGACCGCTTGGAGCATTGGCAGACGTGGAAAATGCCTAACCACTTGGTGCGACTAGACGACAGCGGGACGGTACAGGTCCGGGATTTTCGCTCCGTCTATAATCTCCTAGACGATCGGTCCTTCAGGCGACAAGTAGATATTAGCTCAGACAAATCTCGGGTGATGAATCTGGACAGCACTCGATCCGTCGATGTGAAGGGCAACTTCAAGGAGGACACCGCCGGCAATCCCGTTTTCGATCACTTCCTCCGTCCCGGCCCCAGCAGGGCCGGCTCAAACCTAGAACTAGCGCCCAATCTCTTGGATGGAGATCCAACGACGTTCTGGGAGCCAGATCGCAACCGTCCCATGGAAGACTGGTGGGTGGAAATTTCGCTGGGTCGGACGGTTCCGGTGGAGCGGCTTCGTTTGCAGTACGTCGATGCGGAATTGGGCGACCCTTTCCGACGCTTGCTCGTGTTCTTTGAGGACGCCCAGTTTCCACTGGTGGAGGAAGATGCAAATTTTCAGTTCGAGGTGCTAGAACCGCTTCCAGGCATCAACGAGGAGCAACGGGAGATCGTCATCGACGCGACGCAGACCAGCGGCCTATTGCCTCCGGCTGGGAGCGGCTTGGTGGAGAAACAGCTAGAGCAACCTAGGGCGAGTTTGAGTTGGAACGGGAAGCTCATCGAGACGATTCGCTTTCAGGTTACAGACACCAAAGGAGGCCGAGCCGAAGAGATCGCGGAGAGCGAGTACCTAACGCTGCCCGTCGAGGCGCGTGGCGACATCGAATACCGCTCAAAAAGCGAGACGGGTCGGGGAGAGCCGGTGGATTCGACGACCTATTTCGAACTACCAGCAGACCGCCGCGGCGAAAGGCGATTCTTCCGGCGCGAACTGCCTCGCCTAGCAGAAGTAGATGTGTGGGGCTGGGGCGACAATGTGGCCTTTAACATGATCGAAGGCGGCGGCAGGATCATCCAACAGCTTCCCAGCGGGGGAGGGGAGCAGGCCTTTGACGGAGTATTGGCCAGTTTCTACCAAAACAACTACTGGCTGGAAGAGACTCCGACTGAGAATATGATGATCGCCGACCTCGGCGGGACCGTGTGGGCCAAAGAGTTCCGGGTGATGTCTCAAGGCTACTTCCAATCGCCTTCGATCCGGGGCTACCTGCTCCGGAGCAGCGCAGGCGAACGCGATTCGGAAGGGCAACTGAAGTTCACGCGGATCAGCTCCCAAGCGCGGGAGATCAATTCCAGCGTGGGATTCTTCCTCGAATTGGCCGACATCCTCGAACCGGCCCGGCAGGTGCGATTCTTCGAGTTTCGAGCGCTGGAGAACGATCCAGGCGGCACGGTCACGATCAGCCGGACTCCAGGGATTGGCGAGTTCATGGTCTTTTCAGCAGGCCCTCCCGCAGAAGTGATCCTCACCTCCGGCCCGCTAACAGTGCCCGATCAGTCCAATCTCGTGTCGATAAATTGGCAGGCACAGACGCCTCCGGGAACCAGCGTCGAGTTGAGGACTCGGACGGGCAGCGAAGTCGAGCGCCAGATCAAGTACTACAACTCGGGCGGCGGCGAAGTCACAGCGAAAAAACACAAAACGCTCGCCTTTTTTCTCAGAGGACCGATCGACACCGTCTTTGTTCCCACGGCTGACTGGAGCGAGTGGAGCGAAGCCTATATCCGGCCGGGAGCCGAAATCACTTCCCCCAGCCTGCGCCGCTTTCTTCAGATTGAGGCGCGTCTAAATGCCGAGGCAGGAGTCGATCCGCCATCCATCAAGTCGGTGCGCGTGGAGTACACCGATCCATCGGTCGTTGGACTAGCTGGGGAAATATGGCCTCAGGAGGTCGTCCCGGGAAGGCGCGACACCTTTGCGGTGTTCGTCAGCGCCGCCGTCGTGGAGCGCCCCAATCCGAGTCCCGGATTCGACGAACTGCGGCTGCGCTCGGAGCCGGCTTTAGACATGGATTTAATCGATGTAGCCCTCGGCACGGAAGCAGAATTTGCCGCGGGAGCGCCCTATCGGTTATACGCCAGTCGCGTGGAGGAGGGGTTGGCCGCGGCCGCAGGGGACCTGCTGCGCGTTCTGAGCGGTCGGGGAGATTCCTTGCGAATTCGGTTCCCCGAGGTCTTGGATCAGGCAATGGGCAACGCAAGCAACATCTTCTACCGCCGCGTCGAGGAAGGCGAAGAGGTGCCGACGAGCGAAGGAGGGACTCTGCTGGACCAAGTAGCATACAGCAGGCTCCCCGAACAGCAACAGGGGGCGATCCGCTACTTCCAGAAGCTCGCGGGAGATAGCGGAGATAGTCTGGAGGAGGTGGATGAACAAACCTTCGCCAATCTCGCGCCAGAGGCGAGAGGGCCGGTGCGATTCTTCCGCAAGGCAACGTCGTTGACCAGGGAGACCGCTTTCGACGAGCGCGGCGACCCACTCACGGCCGAGGCGTACGATAGTCTGCCCAGAAGTCGGCAGGGCAAGGTGGTTGGCCAGACGCGCCTAGTGCGCCTGCGGTTCGCAGCCGAGGTCTTCCTCCATGGCACCCGCTTGAAGCTAGCGGGCCGGAACGCCACTGTCGGACTGCCGTTCCAGTTGGGAGGAGGGGGTGAGGTGACATCCCTGACGCCAGGAAGCGGACTGGTGGTGAGCGCACTCGGAGCGGACGATTTGGTGCGGGATATGGAAATCCAACCCAACCTATTTACCCCAAACGGCGACGGAATTAACGATGTGGCGACCATCGGCTTTTCGCTGTTCCGCGTGTTCGAACCCCGCCCGGTGACCGTCCGCATAGCGACGCTGGCCGGCCGGGAAGTGAAGCGCTTTGAGCAAAACCTACTCGGTGGACGCCGATTGGTGCAATGGGATGGGAGAGATGCCGGAGGGACTCTCGTGCCTCCGGGTCTGTACATTGTCCAGGTGCATGGACGAGCCGATCAGCAAGGACTTGCCAGCACCCGGCGCAGCCGAGTCGTCGGCGTCGCCTACTGAACCTCGAGCTTCAATGGCATTTGACGCTAGCAGGCAACTCAAGGGAGGGTACTCGTGAGAAGCGGATATCTAGCCGCTTGGGCCGTATTGAGCGCACTTGTTTTCCAGATTGGCGAAAGCGCCGCCCGGGACGACTACGGTGCGCGCATCGGGGAGTCGCTCGGAGCGCCTTTACCGGGGCGGACCCAAGGGCCGATCGTCTTAGTCAACGCCGTAGATCCCGCCCTCCGGCGCTGGTATGTCAACCAAGAATTATTCCACGAGTACCAATGGCAGCAGTGGGAATATACCAACTACGCCAGATCCGCGTACCAGCGCTACGTAGATATCCGCCTCGAAGGAGACTCCTTTTACGACATCTACGGAAATTTCGTGACTCGTGGCTTTCTCATATACAACAATGCCCAAGACCGCCCAGCCCAGTTCGGGAATACGCTGTTCAAATCGACTCGCTTTGATAACTGGTTCTCAAATGTCGTCATCGCCCAAGACAAGAAGGGGCAGTACGGCTATGCGCTGACGATTAGCAGCGAGCTGAACACGACTCTCACACCGCTGACTTTCCGCAAGCCGACCTTCGACGGGGTGCAGTTCGACATTGCCACGGACCGAGTCGAGGGCACGGTATTGTACTCGCGCATTAGCAACCCCGGTGGCGAATCAACCGCCGACCTAGAGCTGCAACGCACCAACAACACCATCTTGGTCGGCGGACGCCTACAGGGCCAACTGACGGACTTCGCCATACTGGGCCTGACCATGATCAACGCCCACCAGTCGAACACCTTGAGCGACGAGTTGGCGGGCAATCCATTCAAGGGCGGGCTGACGATTGATCAGAATCAGACGATCAACTTTGTCGAGGTGGTGCTGCGCGACGATTCCCCAGGGGATGGGACGGGCGGAGCCGCGTTCTTTGAATCTGGCTCTGACGTGGTCATCACCTATACGAACGGAACCGTAGATCGGGGGACGGATATCGGCTTTGGCCCGGCGATCTCTGGAGGATTTCAGCGCGCTGGGTTCTTGGCTGCGGATGGGACGGAGGAGATCCGACTGAAATACGATTTCGACAATCCCCGTTTCACCGCGAACGCGAGCGCCCCAAAGGACTCGATCATGCAGGTGGAATTCGAGTTGGTGGTGGGCAATGACTACCAGATTTGGGCTACTTCAAACAGACAGATCAATCGGCAAGGCCAGACCGTGCTGCTGCTGATGGAGCGGGCCGCCGGGAACGTACAGGACGTGTCGAATATCCGCACCGTGGGCTTTGAATACGGCCTACCTACGGCCACCCATATCATGGGGGCAACCTTCGAGTTGCTCGATGTGCACGGCTTCAACTTCTACGGCGAGGCCGACCTCAACTGGAACTACCGGAAATTCCCCAATCAGAACCTAGCGCGGCACAGCACGAGTTCGGGGACTGCTGGAGAGCCGTATAGACCCGCTTGGTTCATCAATGCTTGGAAGCGGGCCGGTCCTGTCTCCTTGTTCGCGGAGGCCTTTGGGATGGATCCGCATTACAACACCACGACATTTGTGACCGCCGGCAATGGCCAGATCGACTACGAAAGTCCGCGTCGCGGCCTAGTGGAATTCGTCGATGACAACGACGATCACGACCGCTACCCGGACAATGTCCGCTTCGACTTCCTGCCCGGCGACGACCGCGTCTTTCCCGGTTGGGACCAGAACAACGACTTCATCCCCGATTTCAACCAGAATGACAACGCGGTCCGCGCCAATCGCCGGCCCGATTACGACGAGCCGTTCCTGCGCTTTGACGTCGATAGGCCGGAATTCCTGTTCGGCGTTGACATGAACAACAATTTCTGGGTGGACCAGTTCGAAAACGACGATCAGCCAGACTATCCGTACCGCAAGGACCACAGAGGGTTCAACGTATATGCCGCGTATGATTTGACGCCCGAAGTGCAGGTGGCAGGGGGCGCAATGCGCGAGCACCAGATCTCGGCGGACCAGAAGAATGAGCAATACTACGCGCTCGTGAAAATGGACGGAAGCTGGGCGCGCTGGGGTGATTTTAAACTGTTCGAGATGTCGAAGCGAGTCGAGGACGACATCCCCGATCGCCTGCTTCAATGGCTGCCCAGCCAGTCCATCGACGGGGGCACCTTGACGCAGGTGGAAGATCCCATGCTGGCGCGCGACACCTGGGTGAATCACCTCTTCGTCGGGCACAAGGTAAATATCGGCCGGACGAAAGTCGAAACGCGGATGAACTACACGCTGTTTCACCAACTCATGGACGAGCCCACGCGCACAGAACTCGACCTGCGCCAAAGCGACTTTTTCTTTGGGGCGATCAACAAAGTCAAGCACCGCCGTCAAATAGGCGTTTTGGCTATCGAGCCACGCTGGAAGAGCGAGTTCCTCAAACAGACGCGCGGCTTGTTTGGCGAGGAACGGCGCGAACAGCTAAGAGAGTTGTTCAGCGTCATTGTGGAAATGGACTTCCTGACCGACAGCACGCTACAGGGGGGCCTAGAGTACCTCTGGAACGAGGATTTCGCGGACGATGCCAACGACTTCAGGTCCGTGTCGCTGGGGCTACAGTTGACCAACCGATCCACGTACCTCGGGTATAAGATCGTGGCCTTGGCCGGGATGCGGTTGCGGACTAGGGACTTCGAATTATCAGACGCCGTCACGACCAATACGACTTTCGTCAGCGTGTTCGCAGGTCTGCACTAGATGAGCAATGGAAAGCAAAGGTGTAGCGGGATTGGCAATGAAGGGAGCAAATGCTTGGGAGTGGGCCGGGCTGTTGGCGGCCAGTATTGCCGTGCGGCTCGCGCACGTATGGCAGTGGGAGCAGGGCGCTTTTGGGGAAGTGGCCGTAGGGGCTGCGGCGCACTACGCGAGCGGGTTGGGAGATGGAGAGTGGTACTCGCCACTTTACGCGACGCTGTGCGCAGTCGCGCTGCAGGAGGAGACGGGATTATGGGTACTGCGCGTGATTCAGGTCGGTATGGGAGGGCTCGCCTGCGTGCTGGTGTGGTCAATCGGCAGACAGCTATTCTCGCCAGCAGTGGGCCGAGGGGCGGGTATTGCGGCCGTGCTGTACGGTCCGGCGATTTACTACGGGGGCGAGATAATGCCGGCCGTGTTGGCCGCTTTCTCGGGCCTGTTGCTCCTGCGAGGATTGGTGGGATCGGCTGGTATGGGGCCATTGAGGGCCGGGGTTATGGGGGCAGTGGGTGGCGTGGCTTCATTGGTCGATTTTCGGGCGCTATTCGCCGTCGTCGCGGCGTTTGTATGGGTGGCGCAGGGAGGCGAGGGGCGGAGAGTGGGGTGTTGGTTTTTTGCGGGAGCAGTTCTGGTACTGGTTCTGGGAGGTGCGGTATGGGGCTGGGAGGGGCTAGTACCCTCGGTCAGTGGTTTAGGACTGAAGGAAATGGCAACGCGGGCGTATTTGTTTTGGCATGGTGCCGAGGTCTTGGGCGATATAGACCCCTATCGCGCCGCTGCGCCTTCGTGGATATTGGCTCCCCTCATGTGGCGAGTCTTGTTGGGATTTCCCTTTGGGCTGGTAGGGCCTTTGGCGCTAGTGGGATTTCTCGTCGCAGTCCGCGGGGAGGGGATCGGTCGGATTCGCGCGCTGCCCCTGCTGTTTGCCGGCGCTTGGATGCTGGGATCGCTCTTGGAGGAGGCGTCCGGTCGTTCGCGGCTGAGTGCGGCCTTGTTCTTGCTTCCGGGGGCGCTGGCGGCGATTCCTCTGTTGCTAGAAAAAAGACAGCGCGTTTGGGGCATCGCTTTGGCTCTGGTTCTATTGGCGGCAAATCTTCCTATTGCAGCCGCAGCCGGGGCGCAGAGTTCGCACCACACGTGGGCGGGTTACGCCTACCGAGCGTTGGGCATGGAAGCTAATTCCATTGCCGCTTATGAGCGGGCCATCGAGGCCGAAGATGCTGGAATTCGGCCGTACGCGGAACTGGCGAAAATCTACTTCGACACCGGCGCGTACGAACACGCTGCGGAAATCTATCTCTCGCTGGTGCAGCGGCATGCGGCCGATAGGGACATCTGGGTCGCGCTGGCGGAGTCTTACCTAAGGGCGGGTCGGGCGGAGGAAGCAGCGGCGATCTACGCCGATCTGGTGGCGAAGGAGAACGAGCCCGCGCTCGCGGGGAGACTGGGCGACGCCCGGGCGGCCCAAGGGGCGCTTGAGGACGCCATTGCAGCCTACCAAACGGTCGTGGCGGTCTGGCCCGATAGCCATCGCGTGCGCTTCCAGTTAGCCCGCACTTGGGAGCAGCAGACCGCGCTGGACTCCGCAGCAGTCCATTATGGAATCCTCGTCGGGCTAGCGGAGTGGGAGGGCCTTGTGGGGTGGCGTCTGGCGCAAGTATTGGGCCGCATGGAAAAAGATAACTTGGGGCGAATCGAGAAGCTGTTGCGCGACGTACTAGCAGATCACCCCGATTCGGCCTCGGCTCTATTGTGTATGGCGGGCCTACTGCATAGAACCGGCCGCAACGAAGAAGCCCTAATGCACTTGCAGAGGATAGCGGCAATGCATCCGGACGAGCACCGCGCCTACGGATTGATGGAAAGCGTTTACCGAGCTATGGGGCAACCCGAGGAAGCGGGCCGGGCCGCCGAGCTATACCGGGAGAAGCGGTTGCGCCAGCGGGCCGACCGCCGGGTCTTGGGGAACCTAAAAGCACTGCTCCAAGGGGGCACCCCGTAGCCGGAGGAGAGAGAATATGGCCCTGTTCGACTATGTCGTGCGAATTTTCACAATCGCCGAATTGGGGAGGTGTCCGTCGCCAGCATTGGCCACGCAAGCCACTGTAATGCGAGCGCCGGCACCGTGGGTCTATTCGGCGCTTGTGGCGATGGGCCTAGTGCTGAGCGGACCGCAGGCGCTCCAGGCGGTCGAGAGGCTGACGCTCGGCAAAAACGGAGAAATCGACTGGCTGGAGGGCGCGTCGAGCGGAGCAGACGTGGAGACGATCACCCCCGAGCACCGCACGTTTCTCGACCCCAATGTTACCGAGATAGGGATCGCGCCGTCGAACCTGATCGAATTTGCAAGCGGGGATCACCCCGAGGCCATTCTACCCCGACAGGTCCGAGAGGGAACCAACGTCGCCAGTCAAGTCTTCGATTTTGGGGGTTCGATCACCGCGCCATCGATAGCGGACATCGAGGGCGAAGAAAAGAGGAAGGTTCTCGAGAGCCTCATCACTGAGGACCCCACCGGGCTGGCTTTAGCGCGCAAGGACAACAACGCCCTCGGAACCATCGTCAACATAGACCTCGGAACCCGCATAGGCGTCCGCAGCATCCGCTTCTTCCCCCGCAACACGGTGTTTCCCAACCCTACTGCGCCGTTCCAGTCGGACTTTCTCCGGAAGTTCAGGATTCGGGTAAACGATGGTCTCGACCTAACCGACGCCGGCAATCCAATCTGGGAGGAATTCTTAGTCGAGAACGACAACGTTGATCCAGTGACCACAATTCCACTGAATCCGCCCCGTCTGCTGAGGTTCGTGCGGTTAGAAGCTATTTCGGGCATATCCTTCGAGCTAGAGAAGATACAGATCTTCGGGGAGGGATTCCTTCCCACCGCCAGATATATCTCTCCCATCATCGACATGAAGGCCGGCACCAATTGGGGACAACTCCGCTGGGATCAGGTCGCAATCGGCAATCAGGAGGCTGCGAGGGTGGAGATCCGCACCCGGACCGGCGGCGATATCACACCCTTTGTATATACCCGCAAACAGGTGGGCAGAAGGGACGCCGAGGAGATCGCGACCTCCCTTGCGAATTCCCTCGAACCGCTGACGCGGAAGGAATACATGGCTTTGCCGGTCCGGGGCGTTGTGGGAAAGGACGAGTTTGAGCGCGGGTCTGTGCGCGACGATGTGGAAAATTGGAGCCCGTGGTCGGCACCGTACGACCCGGTGGCGGGCACCGGCGAGGAAGGTACGGACATCACCTCGCCAGGCCCGCGACAGTACGTCCAAATCCGCGCGGATTTCATCAGCGAGGACCTGAACTCCGCAGTCGCGCTGGAGAACCTATCCTTCACCTTCACTTCACCTCCATTAGCTAGGGAAGTGGTGGGCGAGGTGTTCCCCCGCGAGGTGGCAGGAGCAACGGACGTGCCTTTTGTCTTTGCGGTGCGCACGGAAATGGAGGCCGGGCTACAAGGATTCGACGCCATCGAGGTGCGGTCGGACCAACCGATCAGGAGCGTGCAGGGAATCGAGATCTTTGACGGCGACCAGAACCGCATTCTCGAGCGGAGCTTTGCCGTCCAAGATGCACCGACAGCGGAAGAGGATGCCGCCATCCAAGAGCTGGATGAGCGGCGCTTCGTGGTGCGCTTTCCCCAAGTGCGCGAGAGCGGAACCGTCGTCATGGTGCGATTCGTGGGCCGGATGCTCTCTTTCAGCAATACTTTTAAGGGACGGGTGCTGTTAGTTGAAGAGGAAGCGTTTCAAGATGTGCTTTCGGGCAACGCGGCCTATCTCGGCGACGACGACGCGCCAGGACGTTCCAGTGTCACTGTGCTGAGTCCACAGCTTACCACCGGGCGGCTAGTGCGCAATCTCGAGGTCAACCCCGTGGTTAGCCCCAACGGGGATGGAATTTGGGATCGGGCGTCAATCAGTTTTGAAGTAGTGACTATCGTGGGCCAAGCCGGGATCAATGCCGCCGTATTCGACCTGTCGGGTCGGCGCATAAGACAGCTCCTAGCTCGCTTAGGAACGAACGGCCTGTACGATCCGCAGCGTTTCGGCGACTTGGCTTGGGATGGCCGGGACGAGTTGGGGCAGCTAGTAGCTCCCGGCGTGTACGTGGTCCGAGTCGAAGTCCAGGCCGATGCGCGCCGCACTGGTGCTGCACGTGCGATCGGAGTCGCATATTGACCCTCTGGCGCAAGGAGTTGGGCATGTTTCTCTGGAGACCTAGCTGTCTGTTGAGCTGTGCGCTGTTGCTGGCGGGTAGCGAAGGAGGATGGGCGCGGTCGGAATTCCAAGTGGGCGTCGGTGCGGACAATTCCTTCATCGACATGGCCAGCGAAGGAGGGGGTGCATACTTGGTGTTCGACCAAGATGGGCAGATCATCGACCGAGGGAGCGTTGTGCCGGTATCCTACGATCGGGTCGCGGACGAGGAAATCAGGGATTGGGGCACCATTGGCGAAGGGGCGCGAGCGAATGGCATGATGGATCTGAGTGAACCCTCTCTCCGTCCGGTGTGGATCGACCCAAGCGAGAATCTAGTGGAGACGGTCGAACAACGGGGTGGCTTCGTGGCTAGCTCTGGGGGCGGCGTAGGGGGAAGAATCGAACAGGGCGTCCTGCAGAATATCGGCGACGGAGATTCCACTACGGCGATGGTCCGAGCAGTGGATCTATCGCCGACGGAAACAGGCGTCAACCACGGCTGGATCAAGAACGCCATCATCAACCTCGGGTGGGAGCTGCCCATAAACCGAATTCTGTTCTTTCCCCGCCCCTCCTTTGAGGACAACTTCCTCCCCTGGTTTGAGTTAGGCGTGGCTTCGGGGAGCGCACCGATCGTTGATCGACCTTCCATCGCCCGGCGGGGTCAGCGGTGGTTCTATCAAATCAGTCGGGGCTTGACGGCCAAGAACGACCCGATCATCGACATCATCGAAAGCACTACGGAAAACCTCAATGTCGTAGTGGACCGGCAGTTTCCCACTCGGCCAGTGAAATGGGTCACCCTCCGGCCCATCAATCCCGAGCGCACGTGGGAGGTCGCCGAACTCCAAGTATTTGGCGAGGGCTACGTGCAGCGGACTGTTTACCGCACGGACATTTTGGATTTCGGGCGGCCCGTCGCCTGGAGCAAAATTCGTTGGGAGGGCGTAGAGCCGGAGGGGACGAGGGTGGAGGTGCGGACCCGCACGGGTAACACCGAGCAGCCGTTCCGCTACAGCAGGAAGCAGCGCACCGGGCAGTTCGCCGTGGTGGACCGGCGGGAATACAACGATGTCTTCAACGCGGTGACGGTGGCCGATCCCTTCTCTAGCGGCAGCACGCGGGGATTTGAACTGGTCAAGAAGGAAATAGATACCGACAACTGGAGCTTTTGGTCTCCGGCCTACGATTTCGCCTCTGGCTTGCGCGATGCGACCGCGCCGCCCTCAGCGTGGACGGACGGCGCAACCTTCTTATCGAAGAGCCCTGCCCGCTACCTCCAGTTCGAGGTGCTGTTTTTTCCGACGGGTGAAACGGCTCCGCGCCTTGAGCGAATCGAACTGCTCTTTGGCGATTCAGTGGCCGACGCGGTGATCGGAGAAATTTCACCGACGGAGACCGCGGATTTCCAACCCCACACCTTCACCTATGTTGTCCGGCCCATCCTGCGCGAGGGCAACAGCGGTTTCGACCGCTTGGAAATCGCCACCGCCACTCGCGTGGAGCGACTGCTTTCGGTGAAGGTGGATGATGCGGAGGTAGGAGAAGAGTTCTTCCGAGATATCCAAGATGACCGCATCGTCGTTGGGTTCGACAAGCTCGTGGGCAGCGCGGATACTGAGAAGCGCATTGAGGTGGTCTTTGAGGTGCCGGTTTTGCGCTTCGGACAAAAGTTCACTGGCTTCGCTTTCTCCAGCGACGACCCCGACATCCGCCAACAAGTGGAGGAGGGAAATGCCACCTTGCGCTTTAGTACCAATTCCCTGTCCGTGAAAACCCCTAGGGGCGGCGAACTCGTCGGCGAGCTAAAGGCCATTCCAGCGGCCTTCAGTCCCAACGGCGACGGCGTGAACGACCAAGTCCTAATCCAATACCAAGTTCGCGTTCTGGGCAACAGCGTGCCCCACGTACTGACCTTGTACGATTTGGCGGGCAGGGTGGTTCGCCGGCTGGAGACAGCGCCCGGAGCAGCGGGGGTGTACGAGCGCGAGTGGAACGGGCGGGACGAAGCGGGAAAGCGCGTGCACCCGGGCACGTATGTTTACACGGTAAAGGTGGAGGCGGATCTAGGGAAGCAGTTGAGCACGGGTACCGTATCCGTGGTGTATTAGCAAATGGCTATTGAGGATCTAGTGTTGAGTTGTACAAACACAATGAGACGCAGTCTGAAGCTCGTCATCGTGGCCGCGGTGCTGGGAATGGCCGGAGAGACGACTGCCCAGTCGGGCAGTCGGCCCGACTATGGGAACCGACTGGGAACGCAATGGGGGCACGAGACGAGCTTTCTGCCCCAAGGAGTGCAAGTAGCGCTCAATTCGATTGATCCAGCGGTGCGCAAGTGGTACGTGCCCCAAGAGTTGTTCGCCGAATACCGCTGGCGGCAGTGGCAGACGACCAACCACGCCCGCACTGACTTTGATCGCTACGTCGCCCCCGGCATTGAGGGCGACTACCTCTACGACATGTTCGGCAACGCCGTATCCAAGGGATGGCTCATCTACAACACCGAGCAGAACACGCCCGAAGAGTTCGGCAACCGGCTCTTCAAGGGAAATCGATTCGAACGGTGGTTCAGCCAAGTCGTGGTCGCCGCCGATGCAAAAGGGGGCACGTACTACGCGCTGACGACGTCCAACAATCTGCGGACGACCCTTACGCCGCTAATTTTGAGCAAAGTCCAAATGGACGGAATCCAGTTCGACATGGCGACGGATAAGTACCAGCAGACGCTGATTTTCTCTAGGATTAGTGGCCCTCGGCTGACCTTTAATCGGGACGACCGGCGCACCAATACCACGACCTTTTTCGGCGGACGGTTTGTGGCCGCGGTCGGCGATTTCGTGACCTTGGGCGTACACGGCGTTAATTCCCATCAGTCGAACTCGAAAATCGACGAGGCTCCAGTGGCGAGCTTGTTCAAAGGAAGGCTGACGGAAGATCAGAATGCCGTTCCCATTTCCGCGATTGAGATCGTCCTCGGCGACGAATCGCCTGCGGACGGCACCGGCGGAGCCGCGTTCTTTCCCGGCTCCTCGGACATCATCATCACCTATGAAAGTGGCCTCGTCAACCGGGGCAAGGAGATTGGTTTCGAACCCGTATTGGAGGGCGGCATCCCGGCAGGGGGACGGTTGGAGGCCAACGGCAGTGAAGAGATCCGGCTCCTCTACTCGTTTGACGACCAGATTTTTGTCAACCGCGCCAGCGGGGCCAAAGACGAGATCACCAAGGTCGAATTCGAACTCACGGTGGCCAACGATTACGACATCTCGATGAGTTCCGACCGCCAGTTGAATTCCGCAGGGGCGAGAGTACTGCTTCCGGTCACCCAAGCTGAGGGGAATATCCAAGATTTGAGCAACCTGCGGACTCTGCGGTTTGAGTACGGCTTGCCAACGGCCACCCAAATCCTCGGCGGCAGCCTCAGCGTCGCCGATGTGCTGGGCTTTCGGCTATACGGAGAGTTCGATCGCAACTGGAATATCCGCCAGTATCCAAATGTATCCCAAGAGATTCACCGGACCAGCTCCGGGCTGACGGACGATCCGCACAACGATGCTTGGCTGATCAACGTGTCCAACCATCGCGGACGCTGGTTTGGTTTTGCCGAAGCCTATAGAATTGATCCCCAGTACAATACGACGACATTTATCTCAAACGAAAACGGATTCATCGATTACGAGGCACCCCAGTACAAGGTCGATCTCGTAGAGGACAACGACGACCAAGATCGCGTCCCCGACGCCTTTCGCGGGGACTGGCTATTCCCGGATCTGCTGATCTTTCCGGGGTGGGACCAGAATGGGGACTTTCAACCGGATTTCAACCAGAACGACAACGAGGTCCGGCGCAACGCCATTCCCGACTGGAGGGAACCATTTATTCGATTGTGGGTGGACCGCCCGGAAATGCTGTGGGGGCGGGACATGAACAACAACTTCTGGCCCGATCTCTACGAAAACGACAAGGAACCCGACTACCCCTACAACAGAGATCGCGACGGGTGGAACGTCTATACGGGATTCCGCCTGCGACCGGGTCTGAGAATTCTGGGCGGGGTCCTGCGAGAGCAGCTAATCTCTTCAGATCAGAAGAATCACATGGTCTATGGCATGTTAGACTACGACGAGACCTGGCCGCGCTATGGCCGCGTGAGAATGTACGAGATGGTCAAATCCGTGCAGGACGACATCGAGGATCCGCTGCTCCAGTATTCGCCCGATACGCTGATTGATTTGGCCGAGCCTCAAGAGAGCAAGCGCGAGATGGAAGATCCCCTCTTGGGGCGCGACAGCTTCGTCAATCAATTCTTCATCGGTCATCAACTCAAGACAGAAAAAATACTTATCGAATCAAAACTGAAGCACGCACTCTTCCATCAGCGCCTAGACCGCGAGGAGCGTCGCCGACTGGGATTGGACGAAAACGAATTTTTCTTTGGCTTGATAAACAAGGCGATGTACCAGCGGGAATTGGGACGAGTGGGATTGCAGCCCTTCTATAAGAGCGAATACAGGAAGCAGTCCCGCGGCCTGTTCGACGCGGAGGACAAGGAGACGCTCACCGAGCTATTTGGCGCGTTCGCCGTGCTGGATGTTTTGCACTCCACGCAGCTACAGTTGGGCAGCGAGTTTTTGTTTGAGAAAGACTTTGGCGACGAACAAGGGGACTTCCATTCTCAATCGATCGCCTTCCAGGCGACGAACTGGTCTTCGTACCTCGGTTATGTGATCACGATGCAAGCGGGGATTCTGTTGGAGCGCAGGAATCCAGAAGGAGAGGAGAGCTTCACCAATACGCGGGCGTTTATTTCCGTCTTTGCTGGTCTGGAAAACCTGCGGTAATGGGGTAGAAAACTTCGTTTAAAAAAGGCTTGATAGCGAGGCGGGATTTTCTTATGGTAGGCATTGAAAGAGGCATATTGTCGTGTAGCAGTCTATCGCAATTATCTCACTCCCAAAAGGAGGTTTGAATGATGCTAGGCAAGCGAATCATCTTAGGTGCAGCAATCCTAAGTGTTGGTCTGTCGGCCCAAACGTGGGCCCACGATCCACCGGATCTGCTCATCCCGGCGGCGCAGTTCCCACCGGGGGCAGAACCCGTCATCGATGGCAACCCCGTCGAATGGGGACCCATTCCAGTGGAAACCTACGGTTCCGTGGGCGAAATGATGTATCCGGTCGGTGCGGCGACGAGGGAAGGACGAGCGCTGGAGAACGCCTCCCAAGGGGACATCAACCCCGCAGACTTCCAGATTAAACACAAGTTAGGGTGGAGCCCAACGACAAACGGCTTCTATGTCCTGACCGAGGTGTTCGACGACCTGCACTTCATCGGGCGTCCCGACCCCGCCCGCTTCTGGCTCGACGACAGCGTCGAGTACGGATTGAATTTCAAGCACCAAGCGTCGGAAGATCAGACCTTCAACGATGGGGACATAGTGACCTTGCAGAAGTACAAGTTCGCCTACCCTCCTTTGGAAGGAGAGTGGCAGTTCTACGAGCCGCAGGGGAACTTGCCCTGGCTGACTAGTGGGACGAGGTGGTTCGACATTGGGATCACTTTTGAAGGTGAAGAGTTCGGCGAGAGCACCTACTTCTACGAACTCAGGATCCGGCCAATCGCCGAAATGCCCAACAGCGAGAGCGCCACCGAAGACCAAGCGGTCGAAGGCATCTTGCAGGAGGGTATGATCATCCATTGGGGCAATATGATCAGCGACACCGACGAAGGGGGCACAGAGGACCAGCACCGAGAGACGCAGTGGTCCACATCTCCCTCCGGCGCTGCGGCCAACGGGACGACCGACGTGCTGCTGTCGCCAGTTGATCCAGGCATCGAGTTCGTCGAGCAACAGACGGCCGTCGAAGCCACGAGCTGGGCGCGGGTCAAGGCGCAGTACCGGTAGGTCTGAAAGATCGCAGCAGCGGTCGTTTTGAAGATAGGGTGCCGGCAGGTCTTGGACGCAATAGCGTCCGAGGCGGTCGGCACCCTTTGTTTTTGGAGTGCAGGCGATGCGGATCACCAGAGTCAAGACGTACATCGTAGATGGCGGTTTCCGTCCCTGGACCTTCGTGAAGGTCGAAACCAGCGACCCGGGCCTCGTGGGGTGGGGGGACTGCACCGATTGGGGCTCTCCCGGCCCCGTGGCGGCGACCGTAGAGCGGTACGCCGAGCGGATTATCGGCAAGGATCCCATGGCGAGCGAGGCGATCTGGTGGGAACTATCCGCCTTCTCGGTTCGCCACACCGGAGGCATTGCTTACAAGGCGATGTCCGGTATTGACTCGGCCCTGTGGGACATCCGCGGCAAGGTTCTAAACGCGCCCGTGTGGCAACTGCTCGGCGGCCGCATGCGAGACCGGCTCCGGCTCTACTGGTCTCACTGCGGTACGACCCGGGCTGGACCGTGGACGCAGAAGTTGGGGTTGCGGCCGGTGCGGACGATTGCCGACTTGGAGGAATTGGCTACGGAGGTACAGGAGCGCGGCTTCACGGCGATCAAGACCAACCTGATGCCCTTGGCGGACGATCTCGAGGGCACCGGGGGTGGCGTCGGCGATGCCTCCCCCGCAGTCCTGCGCCGCGCGGAGCGAATAATCGGCACCTTCCGAGAGGCCCTCGGACCGGATATAGGCATCGCGCTGGATGTGGGATTTCACTTCAAGTTGGGCGGCGCAGCGCGCCTTGCTAGAGCCTTGGAGCCGTACGACCTGATGTGGCTCGAGACGGAGACCCTCGACGCGACTGCGCTGCGGACCATCCGCGAATCTACGACCACGACGATCTGCACCGGCGAGAGCCTCTTTGGCACCGCCGACTTCCGACCTTTCCTCGAACTCCACGCCCAAGACATCGTCATGCCCGACCTAGCTTGGAACGGGATCGGGATGGGCCGGCGGCTCGCCGACTTAGCTCACGCTTATGACGTGCTATTTGCCCCCCACAATTGCCACAGCCCGCTGACGACGCTGGTGTCGGCCAATGTTTGCGCCACCGTGCCCAATTTCTACATCCTAGAATTCGATGTGGACGACGCGCCGTGGCGAGACGACCTGATGAGTCATCCCTTTGAAGTGCAGGACGGACACCTGATTCTACCGGAACGGCCCGGTCTAGGATCGGACTTGATCGAATCCGAACTTGCCAAGCACCCCCCCGATCACTACCCCGACGCGCGCTGATGCTATGACTACGCCGGGGCAGCCGGATTTGTCGGCTGGTGGAGGGCGCGTGTTTACCGTGCGCGCCTTTCTCCTCGGTTGCCTGCTGACGGCGTTCCTTGGAACTGGCCCGCTCTATGTCCAGTTCGTCCATCACACGGCACCGCTCAACGCCGACTCCATCACGGCCGGTGCCGTGTTCCTGTTCTTCCTGCTCACCTTTGTAGTCAATACTGCACTGCGGAAAATCCATCCTCCTTGGGTATTTACAACGGGCGAACTCGTCGTCATCTACACGATGATGATCGTGGCTTCCACGATTCCAACGAAGACGCTGATGGCGAATATGATCCCCGTTCTGCCAGGAGCTTCTTATTACGCCACGCCGGAGAACGAATGGGCCGAGCTGATCTTGCCCTTGATCCCGGATTGGATAGGACCCCACGACCCACTCGCCATAAAGTATTTCTACGAAGGGGCTCCCTCCCATGTCTCGGTCCCGTGGGGGGCATGGCTAGTGCCCTTCGCGGCGTGGGGGATTTTTATCGCCTCCTTCTTTGCCGTGATGATCAGCAGCATGGTGATCGTCCGGCGTCAGTGGGTGGAACACGAGCGGCTCGTTTTCCCCTTGACCCAAGTGCCGCTAGAGATGCTCCAGCCTCCCCAAACAGGGCGCATCCTAGGATCCCTTTTCCGGCAACCGCTGCTGTGGGTGGGGATCGCGCTGCCTTGGATCGTCCTGAGCACACATGGGCTGCACGCCTATTTCAACTACATCCCTAGGATCGAGACGAACACCTACTTAGAGCTATTCAGGGATACCACCCCGCTCCGCGTTCTCCTGAGCTTCTCCGTTATCGGGTTTACTTACCTAGTGAACCTAGAAATTGGATTTAGCCTCTGGTTCTTCCACCTGCTGATGAAGCTACAGTCGGGCCTGCTGAACATTATCGGCTACGACATCCCCGGGCGCGAAGAGGTCTTTGTCGGCGGGGGAGGAACGGTCGCGGTCGGCCACGAGGCAATGGGGGCCACCATTGCGCTGGTTTTGTTCGTCCTGTGGACCGGTCGTCGGCATCTAACCTCCGTCTTCGGCAAAGCCTTCGGCACGGCTCCACACGTGGATGACCGGGACGAAATCATGTCCTACCGGGCGGCGGTGATTACGCTATTGGTTGGGCTGGTCGGCATGGGCCTGTGGCTCAATGCTAGCGGGATGCCGCTGTGGCTCACGCCCTTCTTCGTGGGCACGGCCTTTGCCGCGTTTTTCGCCCTGACCCGGATCATCGCCGAAGGAGGCGTCGGCTTTTCCCGAACCCAACTCGTCCCGGCCGTGTTCACGGTGTACACCTTTGGGACTGGACTCGTGGGGCCTACGGGGCTGACCAGCTTGGGCTTCACCTACACCTGGAGTTCCGAGATCCGCTCTCCGCTGATGGCGTCGGTAATGCACGCGCTGAAAATGATGGACAGCATTGGCGTGCGCCGACCGCGGCCCCTTTTGGGTGCCATTGTGCTGGCGGCGCTGATCGGCACGATCTGTTCGGGCCTGATGACCGTGTGGCTCGCCTATACGTATGGGGGGATCAATTTACAGCGCTGGGCTTTCTTGGGATTGCCCCAGACCGTCTTTGGGTTCGTGGGAGACAAGCTGCAAAACCCCCTCGGCAATGACATCACCCTGCCGCGGATCGTCTTTGCCGGGTTGGGCGGCACCGTCATGGCTGGGCTGATGTACGCCCGGCAGCGGTTTATCAACTGGCCACTGCACTATCTAGGTTTTCCCATCGCCACGTCGTTGCCGATCAGCCTAGGTTGGTTCAGTATTATGATTGGGTGGCTACTTAAGCTGTTTATCGTGCGCTATGGGGGCGTGCGGTTGTATCGCACCATACGGCCCTTCTTCATCGGCCTGATCGCCGGACAGATTAGCTGCGGCGCGAGCTGGATGGCTATAGACTACTTGACGGGCATGGTGGGCAATTGGGTGAGCGTGGGAGTGCCCTGACTTTTGCCGCTGGCAACGGACGACCAAAGAAACTGTGAGGATATGGTACATCATCAAAGGAGGATGTATGAAAAAATGGATAGTTGTAACGCTAGTAATAACGGCCTTGCTCCCCGACATCTGGACGCGAGACGCAGGAGGCGCTGAGCGGCCTGTGGTTACTCTTCGCGGCGAGCAGGCGCATTTGTCCATCGATCTAGCCGGTGGCGGTATCGTCGATTTTCACCTGCTGTCCAACAGCATCAATCCGCTCAAGTGGGAGGGCGAGGGAGGTGAGTTGGAGCCGCGCAATCGCGGGCACTTTCTGTGTCTGGACCGCGTGGGTCGTCCGTCGGCCGCGGAGCAGGCCAATGGCATGCCCTTTCACGGCGAGGCGGCGAGCAGGATGTGGGAACTCCTCGGCGAGCCGGAGCAACAAGGCGATGCCGTCGTGGCGAAAATGAGCACTCACCTGCCGTTGGCGGGGATGCACGTGCGGCGCATTGTGAGGCTAGCAGGAGCATCCTTCAGTGTGCGCGAAGAGGTGACGAATACCAATGAGCTAGGACGCATATACAACATGGTGCAGCATCCCACGATCGGGCCGCCGTTCCTCGACGAGCGCACACTGGTGGACGCCAATGCGCGCAAGGGGTTCATGCTCAGCAGTTCCATGCCGAACCCGGAGGAGCCATCCGTGTACTGGCCCCAAGCGCTCGACGCGGGGATGCCGGTCGATATGCGTCGGCTCGGGGACGACCAAGAACCGGCCGTGGTCGTCTATGTAATCGACGATGAATACGGCTGGACCACCGCCACTGCGCCGGGGCACGGCCTGCTCTTGGGCTACCTTTGGAAGGCCGCCGAGTATCCCTGGTTCAGAGCGTGGCGTCACATCCGCGACGGCCGTCCTTTCGCCCGAGGCATTGAGTTTGGTACTACGGGGCCGGGCACCCCCTTCGGCTTCCTCGTGGAAAAGGGCCGCATCTTTGGTCGCACCCTTTTCGACTATATCGACGCCGGCGAGACGATTAGTCGATCGTATGTCGCTTTCCTCGTCGAAGTGCCAAGCGACTTTGCCGGCGTTGAGCGGATTGACTACGACGGTACGCAAGTGGAGCTAAGGGAGTGGAAGGGGCAGCGACGTCTCTCGCTCGAGGTTGGAGGCCTGTAGCAAATCATGGCGATCAGACTGAACTTCCTTTTCATCGCATCGAAATCGGCGATCCGGCTGTTTCTCACTTGTAGCATGGGACTGCTGGCCTGTGCGGAAGAGAGGCCGGGCAAGACGGGCCAAGAAGGGGCCCGATCCATTCCGCGAGAACGCACGCTCGTCACGCACTGCTCGGACATAAATACCTGCGGCGGACAGATCGTCGATTACAATACCTTCAATCCTTTTCTCCTCGGTTCGTCCTCCCGCACCGGGGCGCACTTCCTGTACGAGCCGCTGTATTTCTACAGCGCCTATGACGAGGACGACCAGCTCATCCCGTGGATCGCCACCGGACACGAGTACAACCACGATTTCACGCAAGTCACGGTCCATATCCGGCAGGGCGTAACGTGGAGCGACGGCACGCCGTGGACCGCCGCGGATTTGGCCTATACGGTCGCAGCCCTTAAAGAGAATGCCCCCGAACTGTTCCTATCCACCGACATGGAGACTTGGGTCGAGCGCGTGGAGGTAGAAGACGAGCTGACCGCGCGGTTCGTGCTCAAGCAGCCCAACCCGCGCTTTGTGTTCAACTACCTGACCAACTGCTTCTTCAACGGGATCGTCGTTGTTCCCAAGCACATCTGGGAGGGCAAAGACCCTAAGACCTTTGAGAATTGCTGCGGCGAAGGCCAACCGGTCGTCAGCGGTCCCTATCGCCTCGGCCTTTCGGTTCCGCAGCAGCGCATTCTCACGAGGAGAGATGACTGGTGGGCAGCCGCAATCGGCTTCCACGCCTTGCCCGAAGTCGAGCAACTCATCTTTCTCCCCTATATGGACGAGGCCAAGCGCGTTCAGGCTCTAATCAGCAACGACATCGACCTCTCTCTGGACCTGCGTCCTCCCAATATCAAAACGGCCCTCGATGAGAATGCCAAGATCGTTTCTTGGACGGGTGAAGCGCCGCCCTACGGGTACGTCGATTGGTGGCCGGTCAACCTCGGGTTCAACAACCTAGAGGAACCCTTCCGCGATGCGCAGATTCGCCACGCCATCAATCACGCCATCAACCGCGAGGAACTGGTGGCAGTTGGCTGGCAGGGAGCTGGAAAAGCGAATTTTCTGCCCTTTCCCGATTTCCCAGCACTGCGGCAGTACCTCGACGAGGTCGCGCCGCTGGTAGAAAAGTACGGCGTGGCGACGTACGACACGGCTCGGACGGCCGCCATAATGAGGGCCAAGGGCTGGAGGCGGGATGAGGAAGGGTTCTGGGCGCAAGACGGTGCTCGCTTCAAGATACCCATTGACATTGGCACCGTGCACCAAGATCTGGCACCGGTACTAGTGGCACAACTCAGGCGCGCCGGGTTCCATGCGAGTCATCGCATGACCGCCGATAGCATAACGCGCATGGCACAGGGCACCGCAAGGGCTTTTATGATGGGAAGCGTCGGTTCAATTCGCGACCCCTACTTCACGCTCAACTTTTTCCACAGCCGCTACGTCCAACCCACCGGCACCCACTCCGAGCGCTATTGGCGCTGGCGCAATGCCGAGTTCGATCAACTAGTGGACCGCATGGGACGCACACCGCCGGACGACCCGCAACTAGTGGAACTGTTCCGCGCGGCCATGGACATCTGGCTGCGCGAGTTGCCCGCGATCCCTTTGGTCCAGTGGTACCACCGAATTCCCCACAATCAGACCTACTGGACCAACTGGCCCTCGGAAGAAAACCCTTATATCAACAGCGCCTACTGGCACAAGACGTGGCTACTGGTGCTCCTAGGGATCAAAGCGGCGAGATGACTAAGTTTTTGCTACTGACAATGCTGGCGGGATGGGCGCACGGACAAACGGGCGAGTGGCTGCAATTGCGCGGCGACCGCCACATGAGCGGCCGGGCCTCGGGAGTCGGTCAAATCCACGACCTGCCGCAAGAGCGCTGGCGCTACGACATTGCCGCTTGGGAGGGTTACGTGGGAGTGGTCCAGCACGCGGGGGACGCCTCGGTGTCCTTGCCTTTTGCCACTCCGGTAGATCCCGGGTACATCGGCACCCAAGGGCGGGATTGGGGGATTGGGCCGCAGGTTTTTGACCTCGGCGGCAGCGAAGTGGTTATGCCGCTGGACAATGTCTTCAAAGTGGCCCAGATCCTGCCCGAAGTAGAGGGCTTGCAGCGCTTTGAGATGGGGGACTCGTTCAGCGACGGCGGGGCCGAGCCCAAGCAAGGTCAGCTATACGCGTACGACGGCGGCGAGCCTCGGGTGGTGTGGGAGACCGAGTCCTTTACCAACACCTGGGACCCCAATGTCTTAGTGGTTGACGTCGATGTCGATGGCCAACTCGATATCGTCGTGGCCACCCACTATCGCATCCTCGTCTTCGACGGGGCCACCGGGGCGACCAAGATGCAGTTGCAGTACCACGGGTACCGCAACTACGGCTGGTTCGGGGCCGCCAACATCGACGACGATCCGTATCCCGAATTCGGCGTGGTGGCCGATTTCAGCATGCACGCCGAGGTCATTGATAACGACGGGACAAAACTGACGCTGCGCTGGCTGCGCGACATTCAGCCCGACCCAGCGCAATCGACCAAGGTGGTGCGGCCCAAACCGCAGGCCCTAGTCGATGTGGACGGCGATGGGTGCTTCGAGCTGGTGTACAGCATGTACAACGACCAGGGCGACGGCCAGTGGCACATCGTCGGCGTCGATGCGCTCAGCGGTGAGACCAGCTTTGATTTCCCACAGCACCATTTGCACGGTATGGCCGACGTGGACGGCGACGGACGCTTGGAGTTGTTCGTCTCGGCCACGACTGGTGAGGCCCTGCCGACCTATGCACCGCTGGCGGTCTGGTCCTTGGAGGCGGGAGCGGCAACCGTGCGCTGGAGCCACGAGCGGGGGCGCTTCAGTACGGTATTGCTGAATCAATTGCCCTTGACGGTGAGCACTGGGGCTGCCGATGGTTTGCGCACGGTTTCAACCGGCGATGTGGATGGCGATGGACGGCGCGATTTCTTTGCGCTGGTGCCGGACGGAGCCGGCGAAATGCTGGTCGCCTTGGGCAGCGACGGCGCGGGACGCATCGGACCGCGCTGGTCGGTGCGCGGTCCAGCCGGGATGACCTTGGAAGCGGCCGCGGTGGCGGACGATGGAGCGGCTTTGCTGTATCTAAAGGGGAGTGGGCTTCCTAACCAAGCGTTGATGCTGGATCGGGCCTCGGGAGAACTGCACCAGTGGAGTCGTCAGGCATTTACCCCGGCCGGCACGCCAATCGTGGCCGATCTGGAAGGAGATGGCCGAGTGGAAGTGGTCGTGCAGACCGCGACTCGGGAAGTGCTGTGTCTGCAAGCTCCGGGCAAGGGCGGGGGAAAGCCCCGGCTGCGGTGGCAGGTGCCGGGCTACGGCCAGACCAACAACGCGCCCTACCATTGGGGGCTGGTCGCCGGCGATGTAGATGCCGATGGCCGCCGGGAAGTGCTGGCGGCGCACGAGGCGGCCAGTGGCAACGCCAGCTTGGTGGCGCTCGCGGCCGATGGCTCCGTCCGCTGGCAAACCGAGTTCGTCGGCTTTGACGGCAGTATGCCTATATGGAATTTCAGCGGTCTGTCTTACTGGAGCGTCGGGTATTTCCGCAGCAACGAGTACCTCGATGTATTCGCCACGCTGCGGCGCGGTAAGTTGGGCAGCGAAGTGGGCTTTTTGCTCGACGGACGCAGCGGCGAAATCGTCTGGGAATCCAAGGGGTTCATCTTGCCCGAAAACGGCAGCGGCCGCAGTCTGGGCGGGCATCCCAGCGCCGCAGGGGATGTGGACGGCGACGGCCTGGAAGAAATCGTGGTGATGTGGCCCGACCGGCTGCACATTGTCGATGGGGTCACGGGCACGGCGCAGGTGGTGCGTCAGGCTTATGGCGACGGGCTCAATCCGCTGTTTGAAAGCGATTCCTTTGTCGGCTATGCGTTCCCGGCGGTGGTCGATTTGTTCGGCGACAGCCGACCGGAACTCCTCTGGGGGCACTGCAGCTACTTGAACGCCGTGCTAAGCGGCGATGGCCAGCGAGTATGGCAGACCCCGTACCGCAACAACACCGAGGCGCAATCGCTGATGGGCGTGGGTGACAGCGACGGCGATGGGACCGTGGAATTACTGGCTTCCACCGCGGACGGAGTGCGTCTTTTCCAAGCCACGGACGGCGCGGTTTTGCTGGAGTTCGACGACGGGGTGCGTGCCCACACGGACGTGGTCTCCGGCGATGTAGATGGCGATGGGCGCGACGAGTTCCTGTTTGGCAGCGGCACCAAGTTGATCTGCGTGGAACAGGAGGAAGACACCCTGCGCCGGGCCTGGACCCTCGACGTGGAGGGTCGCAGCAGCGATATCGCTCTAGCCGATGTGGATAGGGACGGCTTTTTGGATGCGGTGGTGACGACCACGGACGGCTATGTAAAGGCGTATATGGGGGAGGCCGCTGCCACCGCGGTACAGGCTGTGGAAAGCACACCGCAAGGAACGCATCTACAGCCCCCTTATCCCAACCCATTCAACAGTCGAGTGCATATCGATTTCAGCGTGGGTCAGGCCGGCAAGGTGCGGCTGGAGGTTTTCGGTCCGACGGGGCAGCGGGTGAAAACGCTGGTAGCGGCGTGGCGGAAAATAGGGTCTTACCAGGTGCTCTGGGACGCGAGCGAGCTCGCCAGCGGGGTGTACCTTGTGCGCTTGCAAACGGGCGATATCGTGCAGGAACGCAAGGTGTCGCTGATCAAGTGAGCCAGATCAAAAGACCCGTCCGCGATCACTTCAAACAGCCCTGCACAGCCGCCCGATAGCTCTCCAAACCCGGCGTCTTTAGGTCCTTCTCCTTGGCCAAGTCGTCCCACTTGCGCAACTGCACAGCGCTTTCCCAATGGGGATTCTGTTCAAAGGCCGTCTTTTCTTCGGCCGACATGAAGCCGCCCTGCAACTCGAAACTCCGCTTGGACGCCCGAGACAAGGTCTGGTAATAGGACCTATCCACAGTGCAGATATAGCGCTTGGCCGGCACGTGCAGCCCGACCGGCTCGGTCACGGCGTCGATAAAAAAGGGCTCCAAATACTCGGCTCCCACTTTTTCGTGGAGGAAATCCTCGGTGAGGAAATCGGCCTCTTCATTGTGCTCATCGACGAGGAAATGACCCAGATCGTGCAGCAGGGCCGCGGCCACTTGCTCCGAATCAGCCCCGGCTTGGTGGGCTTGGTGGGCGCATTGCAGGGCGTGTTCGAGTTGGGTCACGACTTCGTCGTAAAAGGACTGGCCCCGCCGCTCCATGTACGCGAATAGAGCATCAACTTTCTGAGTCGGCGTACCCTCGGCCAATGCTCTAGCTAGGGAGGGATCTACGAGTGTATTCATGGCGTTGCGGTCTTTCCTTGAAAGTGGTCGAGTTTGCTAATCAAGTGTAACAGCCGATCCTTAACATTGTTACTAAAACTACCTTTATTTTTAGTTCGCTTACATCTGAGAAAACCGACATCAAGCAGCGCACTGACAACCAGTTGGAGGAAATGTATGGCCCGGTATCTTCTGAGTCTATCCCTAATCGTCGCATTGCTAGACGTGGCGAGCGCCCAAAATCCACCCGCCGATAGCTCCTTCGCCTTCGCCCTGATCGCGGACATGCCATACTCTCCGACCGACAGCGTCCGTTTTGGTCGGCTCGTCGAGGACATTAACCGGGCCGAGGGCTTGGAATGGGTCGTCCACGTGGGCGATATCAAGGGCGGCAGCAGCCCTTGTAGCGACGATTTGCTACAGAGCCGTTTCGAGTGGTTCCAGCAATTTGAACGCCCTTTCATTCTGGCTCCGGGCGACAACGATTGGACCGACTGCCACCGGAGCGGATACCAGCCGCTGGACCGGCTGGCGCACGTGCGGGCGCTCTTTTTTCCGCGTCCGGGTTGGACGCTGGGCCAACATCCCATGCGCGTCGGCACCCAAGGGGGCACCTTCCCCGAGCACGTGCGCTGGACTCACGGGCGGACGAGCTTTGCGGTCTTGCACATCGTCGGCAGTCACAACGCCACCGCCGCGTTTGACAGCCGCACCCAAGCCAACGACGAGGAGGTCAAACGTCGCACCGCCGCCGCCATTGCTTGGATGCGCGAAACATTCGTCCAAGCTGCGGAACAGGATCATCGCGCCGTTTTCCTCATCATCCACGCCAATCCGCGCTTTGAGGAGCGCGAAAACGAGCCGGACGGGCCGTACGCGGCTTTTTTGCAGGCTCTAGAGCAAGAGGTCGTCCGCTTTGGCCGACCGGTGGCCCTAGCCCACGGCGATTCCCACTATTTCCGCGTGGACAAGCCGCTGCGCCAAGCGTCCACGGGTCAGCGCTTAACGCGCTTCACGCGCATCGAACCCTTTGGCACGCCCGATATCCACTATCTGCGGGTAATCGTCGATCCAGCCGACAGCCATATCTTCCAAGTTCATGCCGAAATCGTCGAAGCCAATCTCGACTGAGCCTAGGCTAGGCACGGCCACTGGAGCAGTGCGATGGACATTTGCCCTTGGGGATGGGAGAAGCGAGCCACTTCAGCAACGTTTAGTATATCTAGCTCTTGGCGGCCTCAGACAACCTCTCGGCAGCCCATTGATTGATGCTCTTGCCGCTGACTTCTGCTGCGGTAGCTACCGCAGCGTGTACTTCGGGGGCAACGCGCAACAGGAGTTTGCCCGAGTAGGGCTTGTTCGGCATCTCGCCCCTTTCGGCACTGGTCTCCAAGTAGAAATCCAGTGCCTCCTCAAACGCCTGCCGAACTTCATCAACGCTCCCGCCGTGGAACGTGAGTAAGTCGCGGATACCGGCCACGCGCCCAACGAAGCAGCCGTCTTCGTCGCTGTATTCAATCCGGGCCGAGTATCCCTTGTAGCGCATAGGCTTCATGGTTCAATCTCCAATTGTCGCAGAAATTCGCGGACGGCACGCACCTGATAGGGTTTGGCCTCTTTATTTGGATGAGGCCGATGGAAATCAGCGCGAAGTGTACCGCTTTTGAAAGCCACCCGAGACCCGCTACATACGCCATTGTTAAAGAGCTTCTCCGGTCTCACGAAGAAGATCTCGCAAAGGCCGGGCTTCGCCATTTTCCTCATGCGCTTCTTCCATTAACAGGGCATCAACGGCATCCTGCAGGTGGAAAGGAAGCGTCTCCCAATCGGTTTCCCGAGCGATTTTTTGAAGTTTTGTCAATTTTTACGCGAGGTCGATAATCTCCGGGGGCGTGGCGTACCCACCGGGGATGTGAGCGGCGAGCCACTCCGGCGGATCGCGTCGCGGCAGCGACAGGACCGGCTCGCCCTTGCAACTCAAGCGGTACAGTAGCCGGGCATCGTCGAGCGAATTGATATTCGACTTGATCGGCGGCGAGTTGTGCAGGGTCATGTAGTTGTCCCACAGCGTCACATCGCCCGGTGCGTGCGGGTGGTCGTAGCGGAACTGCGGCTGCAACACGTGCGCTTCGAGCCGGTCGAGGAACGCACGCGATGCTTCCGCGGACATCCCTTCCACCTCGACCGCCGGCCGCACCTGTGGCCGCGACGCCCAGATTGGACTGTGCAGGGACTTGATGCCAGAACGCGGATTGGTGCGCACCAGCGGAGCCAGCCAGCCCTCGTCGCCCTCGTTCAACCGCCGCCGCAACTGAACTTGCTCCAGCGCTGCTTGCTCTGTCGGCGGCAGTGCCGCAAAAGCCGCGGCCGTGTCGGCAAAGGCCGTCTCGCCGTTCAGCGGCAGACACTTGCGCCGCCGCATAAGTTCGCGGTCCGAGCCTTCGTAGTACGGATGAGCCCTGTCGTCGTCGGGTGCCTGCACCCAATTTCCGCCCGGGGCATCGCGCGCCACCGGCGACTTGTGGGCGAGAAACATCGAGACGTAAATCGGCAAAGGCTCGTACTCAATGTCCGTGTGCCACGAGCCGCCCCCAGTCACCCTAGCAGGTGCGGCACTGCGTTCCCCCCGAAAGTTGGACACTACCAGCACCGCCGGCGACTCGTGCGGCAGGCATTGCAGTTGGTCGGGGAAGGCGGCGTTGACCGCAGCAGCCGTGCGCCGCTCAAAGGGAATCAACTCAAAGGGGCCGTCGCTGTCGCCATCTTGCTGAGCCGGTTTACCCCCGCGCATGAAGTTGTTGGGATGCGGCACTGGCGCACCCCAGTGGTTGGCGAAGCGCTCGAAGTGAGCTAGGGAAAAGGCTGCCAAATCCTGCCCGGCAATGCTGACGATGCGAAACTGGCCCAAGGCGTCCAGCAGCAAGGCGACCTGCTCGGGATTGAGCGGGCGGCACAGATCGATACCCGTGAAGCGCCGCCCGGCACCGCTGGCGGCCAGCGGCCCCTCGCTGCGGGCGTCTGTGCCGAACAACTTGCGTAGCCTTTTATCGAACAGTTCTGTCTTCTGGTCCATGATGCTTTATCGCGCCCCCCCACGGTTCCTCCGGCGCATCCACGGCGGAGTAGCACTGGAGTCTGCGTCCGTCTGTCCAGAGGCAGCCTCATAGTGTTCTCTGAGCAACTCTTCGAGGGCCTCAGAGGTATCCATGAAGTTAGCCCACCTATAAGGCTCGACGTCAAAACGCCGATCCCCCAACAAGGGGTCAGCGCCTCGCGCCAAGAGCAGCTGGGCTATCTCTAGCTGGTCGGCCATAACGGTTTTGTGCAGGGGCGTACTACCGCGGTCGAACCGGCTAAACCCACTGGCATACCCGTTGACGTCCGCGCCGCGATCCAGCAACAATTCCGCCGCTTCCAGTGCGCCGCAATAGGCCGCAAAGTTAAGCGCCTCCACCATAATCTGCTCGGCGGTGAGCACGGTGTCCGGGTCGGGATGGTACAGATGGCTGACTCCCTCTTTTAGCTGGCCGTCGGAGCCGAAGAATTCGGCCATTAGATCGACGCGGTTGACCGCGGCGGCAAAGCGCAAATCCACGGCTGCCCCCTCGGCGACCAACATGCTGGCCAGCTCTATATCCCTTTCCCTAAGCGCGTCCCATAAAATTTGGCCTCGGTTGCGGTTCACATCCACGCCGTTGGTCACTAGGAGTTGGATCATTTCGGGCTTGCTCTCGGCCCATTCAAGCGGATCGCTTTCTATGAACAGATCCAGCACGCTGGTCGAGTCGTACGTGGCGGCGTTGGGGTCGGCACCTGCTGAGATTAGAGCCGCGGCTAGTTCAACCGCGTTTTCGGGCAGCGGCACTCGTTGCGGCTCGCCAGCTAAGTGGTGCAAGAGCGTGGCCCCGCGAAAGTGCGGGTATTCGTAGTACTCGTCGAAATAGCCGCGCGCCGTCGCTAGCTCGGGGTGCTCAGCGAGCAGTTTCTGTAGCGTCTCGCGATCTCCGGCGTCCATGGCATCCACAGCCTCGTAAAAGGCTTTGTGGTCGGCGTCGCTGCGGTCGCGGCCTTGGGGCGGCAGTTCCTCGCCTTCGTGCGGAATGGCCAACGCCACCAACTCGGGCGGGCGCCTACTGCCCACTGGCACGACCACATATTGGCGGCCACCGGCCGTATAGCTCATCGGTGCGCCGTAGGCATTGCTGGGCAATTCGACGCGCCCAATCTCCTCGCCCGACGCCAAATCGTACGCTCGCAGGTACGCGTCGCGATCGACGAAGTAATCCTCACCGGCGTCAGCCAGACCGTGCGGGTCTTCAGAAGTAGCCAACAGGAGATTTGGCGTGGCCAAGACGAAGGTGCGGTTGCTCCAGCCCATATCTGGCAGGTCGAGGTCCTTGAGCGCCGGGTGATCGACCGGCCCCTTGCCCACCGCAGTCCGCCACAGATGCTCGCCGCTGTTGAGGTCAATCGCCGTGATGCTGCCGTACGGCGGCTTGACCAGCGGCAGACCGCGCGGGCCGAGGATGTGCCGACCAGCGCGGGCAGAAAACGCCGAATAAGCATCTAGGTCGCGCACCGGCCGCAGCTCCACGTTGGTGATGATCATGTGCGACGGCACGTAGAGCACGCCCGTGCGCGGATCGGCCGCGCCGCCCGCCCAGTCGGCACCGCCGACTTGACCCGGAACCGACAATACGCCCTTCTCCGTCGGCGGCGCGTACAGCGGGCCGTAGTCGTAGCGGGCGAGAATGGCCTTGGCTTCCTCGCGCAACTCAGGCGTGAAGTCAATCAGGTCGTCTTCCGTGAGACCTTGGCGCTCAAAGGCCGCTGGTTTGGTCGGAAACGGCTGCGTCGGCGAGGTCTTTTCCCACGCTACCTGCGACTGCGGCACTGGCTTTTCCTCGATCGGCCAGATCGGCTCGCCGGTTATGCGGTCAAAGACAAAGCAAAAAGCCTGTTTGGTAAGCTGGGCTACTACCTTGCGCTCTCGGCCATCGACGACCACATCCAACAGCAGCGGGGCAGCCGGCGGATCGTAGTCCCACAGGCCGTGGTGGACCAGCTGATAGTGCCAAACCCGTTGACCGGTCTCGGCCTTTAGACACACGACCGACTCGCTGAACAGGTTGTCGCCGGGGCGCTCGCCGCCATAGTAGTCGTGGCTAGCGGTACTCACCGGCAGGTAGAAGTTGCCCAACTCTTCGTCAGCGGTCATCGTCGCCCACACATTGGCCCCGCCGTAGGTCTTCCACGCCTCGTTTTCCCACGTCTCGTTGCCGAATTCGCCCTCCTGCGGGATCGTGTGGAATTCCCACACCTTCTCGCCGGTGCGCGCGTCGAAGGCCTGCACGTCTCCTGGGGGTATGTACTCGGCTGGCGGCCGGCCGCGCACATCCATAATCGCCGAGCCAACGGCGACCACGTCGCGACAAACCACGGGCGGGGCCGAGACTCCGTAGCCCCTGCGCTCCTCTTCACTCAGCGGCCGGCGCAGCAAGGCTCCCAAATCGACCCGCCCGTTCTCGCCAAAATTGGGATCGGGCAAGCCGGTCTTGGCGTCGATGGAATACAGATAGGCGGTCGAGGTCGCCAGAAATACCCGCTCGACCTCGCCATCGGTCCAATAGCTCACCCCGCGCGAATTGCCCGAGAAACCAGAACCGGCCCGCCAAGACTCCGGGTCAAACGCCCACAATTCCTCGCCGCTTTGGCCGTCAACAGCCGAGAGGACGTTGAATGGCGAACCGTAGTAGAGCACGCCATTGACGGCCAGCGGCGTCCCGCGATTGTTGTCGAAGCGAGGACCACCGCGTCGCCGATCACCCCGGCCCCGACCCCGATCCCGATCCCGGCTTCGGTTGGCTCTCGCCGTTTCGTAGATCTGCTGATCGCGGGGCCGGTAGCGCCAAACCACGCGTAGCTGATCAAAATTGTCGCGGTTGATCTGGTCCGCCGGGGTGTAGCGGGTGCCGCCCTGATCGGACCCGTAGTACGGCCAATCGACCTCGTCGGCAAACGCCGAGAGCGAGAGCAGCAGCGACAACAAAATCGACAAGGCTCGATAAGCACGTTTACTCATTGGATTTCTCCTCTTCTGGGTTTGTTGCCGCTTTGAGGACTTCGCGCATGGCGTCGTTATCTCGCAGTAGCCCGTCCAAAAATTTGCGGGACACTACAGTTAGTTAGACACCCTATCGCCGCGATTCATTCCCGCACATGTAGCGGTTGATCCGCTCGACGAGATTGATCGGCATCCTAGCGGGTACGGCATCCTAGCGGGTACCCGCCTTCTCTACGGCGGCCTCATGGTGCTCTTTGAGCAACTCGTCGAGGGCCTTAGAGGTATCTAAATAGTAAGTCCACCCATAAGGCGTGGTGTCATAGGCCCGATCTCCCACGAGCGAGTTCGCGCCCCGCGCCAAAAGCAATTGGGCCACCTCTAGCTGGTTGGTCATGACGGTTTTGTGCAGAGGCGTACTGCCGTGGTCGAAACGGTGAAACTCACCGGCAAAGCCGTCGATATCCGCACCGCGATCCAGCAAGAATTCCGCCGCTTCCAACGCGCCGCTATAGGCCGCAAAGTTAAGCGCTTCTACCACAATCTGCTCGGCGGTGAGCACAGTGTCTGGATTCGGGTGATAGAGGTGGCCGGTTCCCTCTTTCAACTTGCCCTCCGAGTCGAAGAATTCCGCCATCAGATCGACGCGGTTGATCCCGGCGGCAAAGCGCAAATCCACGGGCGCACCCGCCGCGATCAACATGCGAGCTAGCGCCAAGTCTTCCTCGATAAGCGCGTCCCACAGCACCCGACCCCGGTTGCGCCCTAAGTCCGCGCCCTCGGCGGCCAAAAGCTGAACCATTTCGGCCTTGCTCCCAGCCCAACTGAGCTGGTCACTGCCTATCACCAAGTCCAGCACGGCGACCGAGTCATAGGTAGCGGCATTGGGGTCGGCACCTGCTGAGAGTAGGGCGGCAGCTAGTTCAACCGCATTTTCGGGCAGCGGTGCTCGTTGCGGCTCACCAGCTAAGTGGTGCAGGAGAGTGGCCCCACGAAAATACGGGTATTCGTAATACTTGTCGAAATAGCCGCGCGCCGTCGCTAGCTCGGGGTACTCAGCGAGCAGCTTCTGAAGGGCCTCAGTGTCGCCAGCATCAATCGCTTTTACAGCCTCGTAAAAGGCTTTGTGGTCGGCATCGCCTCGGTCGCGGCCTTGGGGCGGCAGTTCCTCGCCTGCGTGCGGAATGGCCAAGGCGACCAATTCGGGCGGGCGTCCCAATTCGCCTAGATAATAGTTGCCCAACGGCACAACCACGTATTGGCGGCCGCCAGTCGTATAGCTCATCGGCGCGCCATAGGCGTTACTGGGTAGCTCGACGCGACCGATCTCCTCGCCTGACGACAACTCGTACGCCCGCAGGTACGCATCGCGATCAACGAAGTAATCTTCGCCGGCCTCGGCGAGGCCGTGCGGGTCCTGCGAAGTGGCCAACAGAAGGTTCGGCGTGGCTAGGACAAAGGTGCGGTTGTCCCAGCCCATATCCGGCAGGTCAAGGCCCTTGAGCGCCGGGTGATCAACCGGCCCTTTGCCCACCGTCGTCCGCCACAGGTGTTCGCCGCTATTGAGGTCAATCGCCGTAATGCTGCCGTACGGGGGCTTGACCAAGGGCAGACCACGCGGGCCGACGACGTGCATGTTGTTGCTAGCAGAAAACGCCGAGTGCGTCTCCGAGTCATCTACCGGATTCAACTGCACGGTGGTAATGGCCATGTGCGACGGCACGTACAGCACACCCGTGCGCGGATCGGCCGCGCCGCCCGCCCAGTCAGCACCGCCCCATTGACCGGGAACCGACAAAACGCCCTTCTCCGTCGGCGGCGTGTAGAGCGGGCCGTAGTCGTAGCGGGCGAGAATGGCCTCGGCTTCCTCGCGCAACTCAGGCGTGAAGTCGATCAAGTCGTCTTCGCTGATACCCTGGCGCTCAAAGGCCGCTGGTTTGGTTGGAAACGGCTGCGTCGGCGAGGTCTTTTCGCTGGGCACCTGCGATTGCGGCACCGGCTTTTCGACGATTGGCCAGATCGGCTCGCCAGTCACGCGGTCAAAGACAAAGCAGAAAGCCTGTTTCGTAAGCTGAGCGACGATCTTGCGCGGTTGGCCATCGACGACCACATCCAACAGCAGAGGCACGGCCGGTGGGTCGTAGTCCCACAAGCCGTGGTGGACGAGCTGATAGTGCCACACCCGCTCACCCGTCTCAGCCTTCAGACAGACGACCGACTCGCTGAACAGGTTGTCGCCGGGGCGCTCGCCGCCGTAGTAGTCGTGGCTGGCCGTACTCACCGGCAGGTAAAAGTTGCCCAACTCCTCGTCAGCGGTCATCGTCGCCCACACATTGGCCGCGCCGTACTTTTTCCACGCATCGCTTTCCCACGTCTCGTTGCCGAACTCGCCCTCTAACGGAATCGTGTGGAATTCCCACACCTTCTCGCCGGTACGCACGTCGAAGGCCTGCACGTCGCCGGGAGGGGTGTACTCGGGCGGCGGCTGGAAGCGCCAGTCGCCCATGGCCGAGCCAACGGCGACCACGTCGCGGCAGACCACGGGCGGGGACGTGATGCCGTAGTTCCAGCGATCCTCTTCGCCCAGCGGTCGGCGCAGCGAGGCCCCTAAATCGACGCGCCCGTCCTCGCCGAAGTTCGGGTCGGGCAGGCCGGTCTTGGCGTCAATGGAATACAAATGGGATGTCGAAGTGGCCATAAACACCCGCTCAACCTCGCCATCGGTCCAATAGCTAACTCCGCGCACGTTACCCAAGAAGCGGAAGTTCATCCGCCAAGCCTCTGGGTCAAAGGTCCACAGTTCCTCGCCGCTTTGGCCGTCGAGGGCCACGAGAATGTTGAAGGGCGAGGCATAGTAGAGCACGCCGTTGACGGCCAGTGGCGTGCCGCGGTTGTTGTCGAAGTAGAGATTGCGCCCCGTCGGGTTGGGGCCAGCCGTCTCGTAGATCTGCTGATCGGGGGGGCGGTAGCGCCAGACTACGCGCAACTGATCGAAATTGTCGCGATTGATCTGGTCGGCGGGGGTATAGCGGGTGCCGCCTTGGTCGGCGCCGTAGTGCGGCCAATCGACATCGCCGGCAAACGCCGCGAGCGAGAGCGACAACAACGCCAGCAAGACCCCACAGGCTCGTCTGTTCATGCTTCTCCTCTCTTCGTATAAAGTCTCAAGCGAAGGAAGAGTCGGCGTTAAACCGTGTCAACGGATCCGCTCGCCGCAACGCCCTCGGCAAATTCAGCGGTACTGGTCCAAATTCCCCTTGTACTCCAAGCCCAACACCTCTCGGCCCCGCGCCGTATTGCAGGTAGCGTCGGCTTCGGGCGTGCCAACCACGTGCAATACGTCAAATTTCACCTCGTCCCTTTCCAAGGCCAGTCGGCAGGCTTCGGCCAAATCGTGGCGGCAGACCAAGCCGTTGCGGACGTTCAATGGCTCCCGATACTTGCCAATCCCCAAGCGCGAATCCACGATGTAGTCGGGCCGCAAGACCACGATCGGCAGCCCAAAAGCCTCGTGAACTTGGCGGCACATTTCCTCCTGTAGTCGCTTGCACACCGCATATAAGCTGCCGTCGGGCCGCCGCACCTCCGAAGAGAAAAAAATGCCTTCGGGATGCACGGTCTGGCACGAGCCGATGTGTACTACTTTGCGGACGCCTTGCTCTTGAGCCGCTTGTAGGACGTTCCACAGGCCCTTGAGGTTGATGAGGAAGGGCTTGTCGTCGTTGGGGTCGCCGACGAAGTAAACCGCGGTGTGAATGACGCAATCCACGCCGCTGATGGCTCGTTCCACCGCGCGGTAATCGGCGATATCGCCGTGGACCACTTCGCCTCCAGTCCAATCGCCGTCTGTGTCGCGATACGCCTCCCAAGCTTGGGGGCCGTAGTCAAAGGCGCGGATATCGTGTTTGCCAGCCAGGTTTTGCAAGACGGCGCGGCCCAGCCAACCGGCGGCACCGAAGACCACTGTTTTCATGGGGAATTCCTTTCCTGAAATACGGCCATGTGCCGATGAGATGAGGAAAAAAGTACTCAAGTAAGGAAAAAGTTGCCCAAATGAGCAAAAAGTTGCGCAAGAAACGAGCAACATGGATCGGCTGTTGCAACAGGCGGAGAAGATCGCTAAAACGGATAAGAGCGTGCTCTTGTTAGGCGAAACGGGCGTGGGCAAGGGCGTGCTAGCGAAAACGATCCATCATCACAGCCCACGCCGCCAGCAAGAGTTCATTAAGGTCAACTGCGCCGGCATGTCCTTGGGGCTGATTGGAAGCGAGTTATTTGGCCATGAGAAGGGCGCTTTCACCAGCGCATTCGCGCGCCATCGCGGCCATTTTGAGCAGGCGCATGGCGGCACGCTGTTCCTCGATGAAATCGCCGCCCTGCGTAAGGCCAACTGGATCGTCGCCGGACCGCGGGGGCCGCGCACTTGTTGGGCATGAGTGATAGGACGTTGCAATATCGGATGCGCAAGTATGGCATCCAACGGCCCAAGGCGAGGTAAGTGCAACATGGCGGAATAGGAGGCCGCACCCAATGGCGTCATTCGTTGCTCACAACCTGCACGCCCCGTGCTGGGCACCAAGTCAGAGTGCCCAAAGAGACCTTGATACGATGCAGAGATTCGGAGACTATAGAAAGCCCCGGGACCGCGTCGTCCCGACCTATCACGCTATGCTATCTGAAGGAGGTAGAGTTATGCACCGCTTCTTGGGCTTTCTGAGTACGATGATTTTGCTGCTCGCAACAGGGTGTGCTGCTCCTATGACCAAGGTGGTATCCACTCGCCAAGGTGAGACGATTGATCAACATCAATTCGAAAAGGGCGATAAAGTGAAAGTCGCCTACGAGGACGAACATAAAAAAATAACAACCAAGAAAGGGCGCGTTCTCCGTATAGACGACGACTCGGTTACGCTATATGTAGGGATGGAAGGGCCGATTAACCTTGAATACCGACGGATACATACATTCAGCCGGCCAATAAAGGTTGATCGCTGGTTCGGGAGCTTATCAGCAGGCACGTTTCTTGGACTACACCCATTTCTCAATGCTTATGGCCGTTTTACGGGCATCGGAGTCTCTTCAAAATATATGCCTTATTCAAACCGGGCTTTTGAGGCAGGTTTCTTGGTGGGTCAAGGCGAGGGAAGATATTCAACATGGCTAAGTATGACTCTAAATGCCCATGTATATACTATCATGCCTCGCACGTATTTCCTTTTTGGGATAGGAGGTATAATATGGCCTAAAGCAACAAAATCAGACTGCGGCTGGGATTTGCCGTGTATAGCAGATCTCAACGTACTTCGTTTGGGACTTGGAGTGGAGAATCCCATATCGAAGCGGTTCAATGCACGTGTAGAAGTTGACCTACTAGGAGGACTAAGTGTCCACTTTGAACGTAGATTTCACTAACAAGGAGAAAGTTGGAGGACATGAATATCAGACTGAACAGAAAAACCGATCTCAGAAATGCTATCGCAGGTTTGGGATAGAGTTATGCACCGCTTCTTGGGCTTTCTGAGTACGATGATTTTGCTCCTCGCCATGGTCAACCATGCACACGCGGATACGGGACGTGAAGATGCCGAGAGGTTACGGGCTAGGGTGGTGTTGGAGGCGGATGAGATCGACAGCCGCACGGTGGAAGTCGGGACCTTGGTCATGGTCGTCTATGGGCAAGGCAAACGGCAGCCAGTCTCGGGGGAGTGGGCTAAGCTGGATACGGTGAAAGGCTACATTAAAGCCGTTGATCAGCGACGGTTAATCGTAGGCTTGGAACCGGATGGGTGGTCGAAGTGGATCGCCTTGGAGCACATTCAAACGATGATCTTGGTAGGTGAGATGGCGACAGGCAGGACGGACAATGGTGGGGTTATTGGCAACAGCCAAAAGGAGCACATTCAACCCCAAGATAATTCTGGTTATATCGATGGTGGTTTTCAAGCAGCACTGGATACAATTTCTGTAAAAAAGGATAACAGAGGTGGAACCACAAGGAGGGTATCAGGGAAGCTCCTCCGGGGCGTAGTCGGGGGCTACACTTTCTTGTGGGTAGGGACCTTGATTGGTGCGGGTATTGATGGTTACGACGGTAAATGTAGTGGAGGGTTCCCAACCAACGGGCAGCACGATTCTGGAGATGGGAAGCTTTGTATAGGTGTAGGTGCTTTTATAGGTGCGAGTACAGGCTGGGTATTGGGAACTCCCATTGGCGTGAGTATGCTGGAACCAAACGATCGTTTCATACATACGCTGGGGGGCAGTCTAGGAGGATTAGTAACGAGCGGTTTGTTGACGATAATGAGTGCTGGTACGCTCTGGCCATCTATGGTTGTGGCCCCTGTCATTTTTTCCACATTAGCATCGGAATGGTCACGCCACGCCGAATTATCTCGCAATCCCCTCGAAGCCAGTGAAGGGCGTCGTTTCTTCATTGGTCTGGTGCCTGATCCTAGGGGGAATTTGACAACGGTTGTAACACTGTGGTTTTGAAACGAGGTCCCTGAGCCTAGGCTTTTTTCTTCCCACAAGGGATGGAAACCGAAATCTCAGACCGTCTATGAAGGATTTTTTGTGCGCGGTCTGATAGTTGCACGGAATGTGCTCATATATCATCAAAGTCAAAGCCGAGGCGGAATAGGAGGCCGCACCCAATGGCATTGTTAGTTGTTCATCGTTCACGTTTAGGACCTTCGGCAAGTGCCGATGGAGCTCTCCTTGTGCAAAAGATCGATTCTCTCGTAATAAAGGGTATATGGGGCATCGGCCCCTCGCCCGGCGGCGGGAACAGACCCGCTGTAAAACCAACATGATCTGGGCTTATCCCGTAGGAGAATGAAATGAAACGCATAGGCGCTTTGAATGGGCTGGGAGGGTTGGTGCTCTCACTGATTTTTCAGGCTAGTTATACCGCCGTTGTAGCCGCTCAGGAAATCAATGAAGCCACCTCTTCCATACAACTCGTTCCCCCCCCGGACGCTTTTGTTCCCTACTGGACAGGCCGAATCGAACAGGACACGACCTGGCGCGACACGGTCTATGTCGGCGGCGACGTGACCATTGCGTCGGGCGCGACTCTGACCCTCGCACCCGATACGAAGGTCCACTTTCTGCCCCACCGCGATGATACTCAGGGCGGCTTGGACTCCACCCGTGCGGAACTGATCGTCGAGGGGCAGCTCCATGCCCAAGCCGAGGGCATCGTCTTTGGTTCGGCGGCTACTTCGTTGGAGGCTGGCTGGTATGGTATTGTCGTCGAGCGCGGTGGCCTCGCCGATGTGTCCAACGCCATGATACGAGACGGTTTTCGTTGCTTGTATGCCAAGAGGGGTGGGCGCGTCAGGATGGATCATGTCGCCTTTGCCAACTGTGGGAAGCAGACGGCACAATCGTTTTCCCAGAGATCGGCGGCTAGCGATAGCCTGTCGGAGCAGATGGAGGCGATGGTAGAGAGGTATTATAAGAAAGCGGACAATCGAGATGCTCTACGGATTGCCAAAAAGGTGGCCGCTGGGACTGCTTCGGGGATCGTTTTTACAGGCGCAGCCATGATTTTTCTAGATGAGAGAGACTCTCGCGGTTTTGAAACGTTGGCCTATTTTTTTGGTGGTTTCCTTTTCGGCACTGCAGCCGGATTCCCGATTGGTGTTACCTCGGTCGATCCTTATGATTCTTTGCCCATTACCCTGCTCGCCGGTGTTATACCGGGATCGGTGGGAATAGGTTTGATAAGGGCTAACCACGAGATAGGATTCTTAGTGGCATACGTCGGCCCTATTATTGGTTCACTCTATGCGTCGGAGAGGTGGCACCAGCCTTCTCAAAACCGCCGTATCTCCTTCGGTTTATCCCCTGCCCTCAACGGCTGTCTATCCGCTATTACCACACTACGTTTTTGACCATTCCATAAGAGAAAGGATCCACTCCGAATACCGCAACGCTCCTAGGCGTAGAGTATAGATTTCATGGTGCATGGTTGAATTACTACAAAGATAGGGGCAGTAATCCGGGACTCACTACCAACTTTGTATTCAACCCTCGAACCCAAATAAAACTGAGTCCTGGACCAAAACGCGACGGCATTGTCCAATACACCCATCCCGTCATTTACGTGGGGGCCGGCTCGCACGGCGGATATCCCATTGGCGGAAAGATTCAAATTTACCGTGATCTTGCAGGGTCATACGGGGACTTTGAATATATGACCCATACTGGTTTGGTGTTAGCCACTCAGGCCCCGGCTTCAGGTAACTCCTTGTGGGAAAGCTACGACTTGCAATTACTGCCCGAGCCCGATTTAGCTAACACCAATAACATGGGGCTTGATCCGGCCATGAGTTGGCTAGGGGCGAGGATACGTTGGGGGACACCAAAGGCCGATGTCGGTGGGATTGGTGACAAAGAAAGCCCGGAGAGGGGACCTTATAACAGCAATTCTGAGGATTGGGGCATCTAAAGGTTGGGGGGAGTTAAAGTTTTTTGAAGTAGGCAAGACCGGACCTACTCCTAAATACTCAATGCACCATAGGGATTTGCCCTATAAAAACTACCACCACTGGATGGTCATCGGCGACGAGGCATGGTTGGCCGGGATGGTCGGCGGTGCCGGGCGGCGGCACCGCCCGCGATACGACGATCACGGGGCTGACCAATGGCACGCCGTACGAGTTTTCGGTGCGGGCGGTCAACGGCGTGGGGGCCGGGGCCTCCTCGTCGCAGCAAGCGACGCCGCAGGCTGCCGCGCCGATCGCGGTGTCGTTTGGGGCCGCGTCGTATCAAGCCACCGAAGGCGGAGAGGCGGTCAAGGTGTCGGTGGGGCTATCGCCGTCGCCCGTGCAGACCGTGCGCATTCCGGTGGGGGTGTCGGCAGATATGGGAACGGAAGCGGGCGATTACACGGTGGCGGGGCTGAACGGGGGCACGGTGGGGGTGTCGTTTGCTGCGGGGGTGTCGTCGCAGTCGTTTGCGCTCACAGCCAACGAGGATGCCGATATCGACGATGAGACCGTATCGCTGTCGTTTGGGACGCTGCCGGCCGGCGTGGTGGTCGGTACGACGCGGCAAGCAACGGTGACACTGGACGACGACGATGCGGATACTAAGCCGGTGTTTTCGCCGTCGGGCACCGCACGAGACGCGCTCACGGGTCACTATTTCAGTTTTACGCGCCCGGCAGCTACCGGGGGCAACGGAGCGTTGACCTATTCAGTCAGCGGCACCTGTGCTGGCCTGACGGTGACGGCCTCGTCAGCCAGTGGCTCGCCGAGTGCGTCCGGCCAGTGCGGGATTACGTGGACCGTGCGCGATAGCGACGGCGATACCGATACCTATTCACTACAACTGAGCGTCCGGCACCGGCGCACTTGAATCCCGTGGGCTAGCCTTCCACCGCGAAGGCTAGCCCGCTACCGACGCGGCTCATAGCGATCGGCGCGGCGGCGACCCAATAGCTTTGGACACAGGAGGCGAAAATCCTCGGGCATGCGCTCGTACGTCTCCGGCCACAGAGGTTGGTGGCCACCTTCAATCCAATTGTTAAACCAAGGCGGATAATACGCGATATTTAGCCCAATCCGCACGTCCTCACTCTGATTGGCCCTAGCTTGGTGAAAAAGCCCCCCGTGCCACAGCATCACCGAGCCAGCGCGGCCCTCTACGGGCTCGATCAACGGGCTATCAGCGCCCATGTCGGGTGGCGGGCTGGACCGCCGCGACCGGTGGCTCATGGGCACGACGCCAGTGGCGCCGTTGGCCGCGGTAAAATCCGTCAGCATCCAGATGGTGTTGATCATCCACGGCACATCGGGCACTTGGGCAAACGAGCCCGCAGAATCGGCGTGTAAATGCTGAGCGGGAGCCCCGGGCCAAGTCGGCTTGGAGCACGCTTCGACGACGCGGCAGCGCGGCCCCAAAAAGTGCCGCGCAAGGGCCACGGTATCCGGGTGGAAGGCACAGGTCCAAACCTCGTCGTCTTGGTTGAGCATGCCGAACAAGGTCTGATAGTACTCGTCGCCCGCGATATAGTCTTGGCAACGCGGGTCGCTGTGTAGCGCCAGACAACGCCGACCCAACGCCAAGGCGGCCTCGCGGGGTATGCGGTCCTTTAGCACGCAGTACCCATACGCCTCTAAATGCTCGGCGGCGGCCTGCAATTCTTCGTTCATGTCTCTATCTCTACGTCGGCTTGGAATCGCCTCGTCGTCCGTCCGCAGATCTCACTCGACAACAAAAGTCGCCCGGATCTCTTGGCTCTCTTCGTATCCAATGCGGATCGCCTTGGCCCGTAGGGTGGTCGTCCCTGCTTCCATGCACAGCGGCTCGGTGTAGAGGTGCCAGTGCGGATCGTCGTCCACGGCATACGCCATAGAAGCCCCTTGCGTGGCGCAGTGGAGCTGCACCAACAGCGGCCCTCGGAATGTACCGCCTTCCAGCGCTGGCTCGGTCCCAAGGCTGTCGGCGCAGATGGGCACGCACACCGGCGGGGCCGTCTGCGGCTGTTGGCCATCGGGATACCACTGCCGCACCATCTCGCTTTCCGCCATGCGGCCCATGTCGCCCACTTCTTCCAGCCACTCGTCCAAGGCTCCGCGCAGGCGATCCCGCTCCGGCTGGTACTGGGGATTGGCCGCCAAGTTGTCGATCTCGTGCGGGTCGGCTTCGGTGTCGTACAGCTCTTCGACCGGCCTCGGGTAGCGGAACATAGCCGATTGCGTCTCGTCCAATTCGTCGGCCAAGTGCAAGCGCCACATTTCCTGCACAATGGGGTGCCGATTGCGATAGGGGATCCACGCTAAGTAGGGGAGCTCTGGCCGATAGTTGCGGATGTACTTAAAGCGGCGGTCGCGCACGGCCCGCACCATGTCGTACGCCTCGTCGTGCCGGTCGCGGCTCGCGTAGATGTACTCTCGCGGCGGTTGGGCTTGGGGCCCCAAAAACGCGCGGCCCTGCATGTGGGCAGGCACGTCGATCCCCGCGAGCGAGAGCATCGTGGGGCCTAGATCGACGGTGCTTACCATGTCCTCGCACACCTGCCCCGCTTCCATGCCGGGGCCGCGGGCGATCAGGGGCACGTGAATGCCTGAGTCGTACGGCCAGCGCTTGCCGCGCGGCAGCGGGCCGTGATCGCTCCAGTGAAAGACGTACGTATTCTCGGACAGGCCGTCTTCGTCGAGTTGTTGCAGAAGCTGGGCCAGCTCTTGGTCGCTGTGTGCAATGTGCGTGTACATCCGCGCCATAGCTTGGCGCACTGCGGGGGTATCGGGGAAATAGGGCGGCAGCGGAATGGCATCCGGGTCGAACTCCGGCTCGGGGCACTTCTCCGGCCACATGCCGCTTTCGTGGGTGCGCGTGGGGTTGAAGACCGCGAAAAAGGGCTGGTCGGGGTCGGGACGGTCGCGCCAGTGAGCGTGCGAGCCGAGCGCGTCCCAAGCCGTCAGTGGGGGGGTAAACTGGTAGTCGGTCTTGGCGTTGTTGGAGCAGTAATACCCCGCCGCCCGCAGGTATTCCGTGAAGCACTTTGCGTAGTGCGGCACAACGGCCGAATACGGCGTGGGCATTTCCGGCGTAGCGCGATTGGCGTGGGTTGTGCGCATGTGGTGAGTGCCGATCGAGACCGCGTACATGCCGGTGATAATAGCCGACCGGGCCGGGGCGCAGACGCCGGCCGTGGAGAAGCAGCGCGTCCAGCGGCAGCCCTCGGCGGCGAGCCGATCCAACGCGGGCGTGCATGCCACCGGGTCGCCGTAGCAGCCGTACCGGGGGTTGGTATCCTCAAATGAAATCCACAGGAAATTGGGTTTGCGATTCCTAGTCATAAACTCCTTGCCTTATTTTTTGCGTAGCAAAGTGATGGATCGAACCTCCCACGTCGCGCCGAAAATTGCAGCCGGACGCGGCGCACTGTCAAGCGCGCGATTCATCTATATCTCGACCGCTTGCTCACTGGCGCAGGGTTGTTTGCGGCCTACTCGTTGCGCATAATATGCGCTGCCAATTCTCACAAACAGACGACGCTAGAAGAAATCACCATGAATGCCTATCGTCGCATAGAAGCACTGCTCAAAGAGGCCGACGTGCGCATCGGCGGAGATCGGCCCTGGGATCTAGCAATCCACGACGACCGCTTTTTCGCGCACGTGCTAGCCCACGGATCGCTGGGTGCCGGCGAGTCGTACATGGAGGGGTGGTGGGACTGCCCTCAGCTAGACGAACTTTGCGCGCGGATCTTGCGCGCCCGACTGGGACTGAAGTTGCGCGGGCGGCATCTGCTTTTGCCCTCTCTGAAGGCGCGGCTGCTCAACCTGCAAACGCCTGCTCGGGCCTTCCAAGTCGGCCAGCGCCACTACGATATCGGCAACGACCTGTACCGGGCGATGCTCGACCAGCGCATGATCTATAGCTGCGGGTATTGGCGCAATGCCGCCAACTTAGACGAGGCGCAAGAAGCCAAGCTCGACTTGTGCTGCCGCAAGCTGGGACTAGAGCCGGGGATGACCCTACTCGACATCGGCTGCGGCTGGGGCGGCACCCTGCGGTTTGCAGTCCAGCGCTACGGAGTCAAAGGGGTGGGCGTCACCGTCTCCAAAGAGCAGGCAAAACTGGCTCAGGAGATGTGCCAAGGGCTGCCGGTAGAGATTCGCCTGCAGGATTACCGCGACCTAGACGAGCGTTTTGACCGCATCTTGTCGATCGGCATGTTCGAGCATGTGGGCGTCAAGAACTACTCGATCTTTATGCAAACGGTCAAACGCTGCCTCACTCCAGACGGGCGCTTTTTATTGCACACCATCGGCCGCAGCACCTCGACGATCAAAACCGATCCGTGGATTGAGCGCTATATCTTCCCCAACTCTCTGCTACCTTCGGCCAAGCAGATAACCACGGCCGCTGAGGGGCACTTCGTCTTAGAGGACTGGCACGCCTTCGGCCAGCATTACGACCGGACGCTGATGGCTTGGAACGCCAACTTCAACGCGGCTTGGAACGAACTCAAGGCCCGCTACGACGAGCGCTTCTACCGGATGTGGACGTTCTACTTGCTGTCCTCGGCCGGCTCCTTCCGCGCCCGGGCGAACCAGCTTTGGCAAGTGCTCTTTTCGTCCAATGGGATCGCAGGATCCTACGAAGTGCCGCGATAGAAAATGCCGACACAGACAACACATTCAGGAGGTCAATTTTGTCCGAAGTGAAACATCTGTCCATAGAAACGCTAACCGCCGGACTAGACGATATTCGTCAATCGCCCAAAGCCACGGGCGTATTGGAACTCATCGTGCGGCGGCCACAGACCGAGGCGCGGGAAGTCTTAGACGTGGGGGAGCTCGATCTAGTCGAAGGGCTGGTGGGCGACAATTGGCAACAACGCGGCAGCTCGCAAACCGCAGACGGATCGGCGCACCCAGACATGCAGCTCACGCTGACCAATGCCCGCTTGATGGCCCTAGTAGCCCAAGAGAAGCGGCATTGGCCCCTCGCCGGAGATCAGCTATACATCGACTTCGACCTAAGCGCGGATAACGTGCCGCCCGGAACTCGTCTGTCCCTAGGCGCGGCCGTGATCCAAATCACCGAGCCGCCCCACACTGGTTGCAAAAAATTTGCCGCTCGCTTTGGATTGGACGCCCTGAAATTTATCAGTTCTCCAGAGGGCAAACAGCTTCAACTGCGCGGCGTCAACGCCAAGGTCATTCGCCCGGGCGCAATACGGGTTGGCGACGTCGTGAAGAAGCTGTGAGCTAAAACCCACCACCGCCCGGACCACCGCCACCGCCCCGAGGGCCACCGCGCTGGCGCTGCTGCTGGCGTTGCGCCTGCTGTAGATGCTCTTTTAGGGCTTCGACCTGCTCGGCGTCTAATGCCGTGGCGAGCGCTGCCATGATCTGCTCGCGCATCTTGCCCTGCTGCTCGCGCATTTTCTCGCGCAACGCCCGAAAATCGGTCTCGCCGCCGCGACCGCTGCTGAACATTTCCGCCATCATCTGCCGTTGTTCGACGAATAGCGGCTTAAGCGCCTCCCGCAACGCGACTAGCTGCTTGTCGGTCACGTTGAACTTCTCATCAAAGGCCAGCAGGCTAAATATCTGCTCCGGTGCTATACCGCCGCCCGAGCCACCACGCCTACCTCCTGGCTGGGCTTCGAGTGCCACCGTGCTTGCTAAACAAATAGCGACGATCCATAAGGCCAGCTTGCGAATGTGCATCTCGATTCTCCTTGTAAAGGTTTTGCGGGACACTACGGCTAATTAGACATCCCATCGCCGCGATTCATTCCCGCGCTTTGGCGGTGGTTGATCCGACCGAAGAGGCGAGGGCGGTGTTCGTTGCTCTCTCCAAAGGGACATTGCTATATTTTGAGATCAAATTCTAAATACTCTATTCTCCTGCACAAAGGTAGTATTTATGCCGTTTCTACTGATTTGCTTGGTTGGTTTGTTGTCCGTTAGCGCGCGCTCGGTATCGCCGCCGATGGTGGCCGGTCAGGTGCGGCTGGCGGTCGGGTCGCCGGTGGCGGGCGCACAGGTGGCGTTGTTTGACCTAGCCGATCTGCGCCGAGGGCCGGTGGGGCACGCCACCACAGACGAGGCCGGCCAGTTTGCGCTGCCGCTGCCGGCGGGCGGGGCTTTGGTGCTGCCGCAGGAGATTGCGCTGGGAGCAAACTATCCCAATCCGTTCAATCCTTCGACGCTTATTCCCTACCAACTGCCGGCCCCTTCGCCGGTGCGGTTGGAGGTGTTCAACATCCTCGGCCAGCGGGTGGCGACGCTGGTGGATGGCGCACAAGAGGCCGGGGCGTATCGAGCGCACTGGGACGGCACGGATGCGGCGGGTCGGGCCGCCGCCGCCGGGGTGTACTTCTACCGCTTGACCGTGGCCGGCGCGCATTGGACGGGGAAGATGGTGCTGGTGGATGGGCAGGCCGGGGTGCCGCTGGCTGGGGGTGCGCGAGTGGAGGCGGTGAAGGCGGCGGCGGGCGCACCGGGGCGGTATGGGCTGGTGGTTTCGGGGGCCGGGCTGGTTGCGTATGTGGACTCGGACGTTGACGGGGCGGCGGGTATGGGGTCAGTGGTGCTTGATAGGGCGATGAGGCCGCACGGGGCGGGGAAGGTGGTGGTGCCGCTGGAGGGGATGCTCGGCGATGTGAATGCCGATGGCCGCGTGGATCTGGACGATGGCCTGTTAGTAGCCATGTACCGGGTTGATCCCTCCCTTTCGCTGCCCAACCACGGCGCAATCGGGCTCGGCGATGTCAACTGCAACGGTCGCGTTGAGTTTGCGGACGCCGGGCTGATTGGCACCTTTGTGGCCAATCCGTCGGATGCGTCTGTCTCGGCGCGGCGGATTGGTCAACGGGGCGGCTATTCGCTCGATCCGGTTATGGAGATGGTCTGGGGTTCGATTCTCGGCAATGAGCAACAAGACCCCACCGTGGTGCAGCTCCTCGACGAGGTGCCGGTGCTGATATCGGGTGTCATACCTAACGACGGACAGTATCAGGTCTATCTAGGCATTGACCGCGCCTATTGGGCCCAACACGGCGGCAAACATATCTACCAAGCCTTGAAGCAGCGCTTCCCGGTCACGCCCATTCACGTCGAACCATCGGCTGGTGTGAACCGACAGTCTGGTGGTAGCAGCGGTCTGCCAAGTACGGCTATTCGAACGGTGAAGCCGGTTACCCTGTTCGGGGACCCGATTTCCTTTTCTCAGGCCATTGGCACGGCTATCGCAGATAACGGCAAGACCCAGACCGTGGTGGGCCGTATTGAGGTGCCGGATGACGTGCGAGTGGGCACGGTCTCGGTCGGGGTGGAGATCATCCACCCGTCGCGGCGCGACCTAAAACTTGATTTGGTCGCGCCGAGTGGGGTTGTCACGACGCTGTACGACGGGGTTCAAGCCGGGAGCCCGGCAGCCAATCTCATCGAAGTCCTGCCGACCACGGCCGCGCTGCAGGGGCAGGCCGCGCAGGGGGTGTGGCAACTCCGCGTCGGCGACTACGAGCGGGCGGACGCGGGCATGTTCCAAGCGTGGGAACTGACCATTACCCCGGCACAGGATGTGCCAGAGACGGAAAATCCCGTCAACCTCTTCCTCGAAACCTTCCAAGAAGGACTGCAAGCATGGACTGGACCAAAATGGGAAGCGACCGCTTTTGATGGTGTTCCCGGCGAAGGTCCAGGAAACATCATTGCAAGGACACAGGGAAGCACGTGCAATATCTGCTTCCTCACCCTCACATCCCCTATCGACCTCTCCGAACATGAAGAAGTCACGCTCTCCTTCGATCGATACCTGAGCCATGGAATGGGATCTTCTGAATTCTTCGGTATTGATGTTGGTAACAATGGTTCATACCACCGCCTAAAAAACTGGAGTGGTCAAGATGCTGATAGTGAGTGGCGTCGAGAAACATTCACCCTGTCCGGTGATCACATTGGTGATGCATTTTCCATACGATTCTTTGGTGTCACCACCAACGAATTCACCACCATTGCAATCGACAATGTCATGATCACTGCAGCAGCAGGATCGGTAATTGTGGAACCATCTCCGGAACCAGAACCAACACCAGAGCCAGCAGATCTTGCGGTGACCGCACTAACAGCACGACCAACAACAGTAGCCCCTGGAAAAAACATCCTCCTCCGTGCAACTGCTGCAAATACCGATGCACCAACTGCTGCATACCGCGTCTCCTTCTACCGACACGACCAGGCAACTGACAACCCAACACAGGGTGGTGTTCCTCTGACAAGTAGGACGGTGACGATACGGACAGATGCAACCCGCACCATATCAATACTCACAACAGCACAAACAATCCCTGGTACCTACCACTACACTGCTTGCATCCAAGAGTTGTCTGAAGAAGACACCGACAACAACTGTGCATCAACCCCCGTGACAGTACAGGGAGAAGAACCTGCAGAACCTGAGACACCAGACACGACAGAACCAAAAACCGATACCTCTGTCACCCTCACAACAGAGGTGACTGAGATTGACCCGAACGCTGTCACAGACATCATCTTCACAGCCACGGTAATGAACAATGGTGACAAACCAATCACACCACCCCTCGTTATTGACATCTACCGTCACGACACAGCAACAGATACGCCAACAACAGGAGGTCAACGCGTTTCAAGGTCTCGACACACAGGCTTGCGGTCTGGAGGAACACTCGACGACACTCTGGTTGATGACAGTCTTGCATCCATCACCACCCACCCTACCACCTACTACTACTATGCATGTGTTGAAACCACGTGCTCTGATGTAGTACTCATACCGGTAGAAGAAGTGGAAGAAATTGGAGGCACTCCCATCTTTACGGTATCTGATGTCACGGGTACAGGTACTCAACTCATCGCCTTTCCAGGAGACAACATCACGCTCACCGCAACAATCACCAACACAGGAACAGCTGCAGGTGAAACTACTATCTCTTTCTACCACATCATCTCACCAGGTACACTTGAACGCGTCAAAGAACCAAATACGATAACACTCACTCTCAAACAAGAAGAGTCCGTCACTATTACCAGTATCCACACGATACCGGATATCCCTCTCTCTTCTTACAGCCCTACCGTACGATACATAGTCTGTGCCAGCACCTCTTGTCTTGCAACAGATATTAAAGCTCAAATAAAGTACACCGCTCCGTATTCTTCTTGCGAACAAACACCAATACGAACAAACCCCATGGGTGGTGACTCGTTACGTATGGGAATATCCGAACGGTGTGCCGGTACCATCTCCCTCGGCGGCGTGGAAGATGTTGATGGTGTTCGAGGCTTCATCGTCTCTGGCCATACTATTTTTCTAGCTGAAATCGGCTCGATGGCAATACACGGTGTTCATGATTTTGTACCGGTTCACCTCCTCGGTACACTATTCAAGAAACCATCAATCTTCATGGACAAACTTGACGATTTGGAGGAGGTGCTTTTTCTCTCAACTGATGCCGGCTTCATTGCATACCCGAAGGATACTACAACAAACACCTATCTTGAACGACTTGTGCCACTCAAGGTACGAGGTGTGGGTAATACAACCCACACCGTCATCGGATCTAAAGAGCTGGTAGAAGGGGAAGGTGTTTGGATACATGCTTCTAGGTCTGGACGAGTCTTCAAGCATATTAATGGAAAAGGGCAACTTCTTGCAATCATTGATTTAGCAGGTGATGAGTATCATACTTACGCCAGCTACACTCTTACCGATGCCGACGAACAAGCTAGGGTTGGGGATAGTGGCAGCCCTGTCTATTCATCTCCTGACCCAAACGGGGACGTCTACATTTTGGGAGTACTCAGTGGTAATTCGGTCCTTTCTGACCAAATCATTTCCGTTTACTCCTCTTGGAAAAGTATTGAAGATGAATTTGAACTCAAACCTATTGAGAAATAGTGCGCTCGAAACAAATAAACAATATCGTACGAATGTCCTACTAAAGGAGAAAAAAAGGTTGTAGATGGATATCTATGCAGACATGAAGGTGATGAGGTGCCATGTCTCGATCCCGATTGTACTTCAAAGGTTATAGATGACCCTGAAATTATTAAAATACAGGATTGCTGTATAAACTCAAAAAAAGGAGGTTGCATTGAAGAATCAACAGCTCAGAAACATCCGTCTAACTGTAAAGAGATCTCTGGATCTGTTTGTATCAGGACATCCTTTTGCCCCAAGAGTTCTTTTGAAGGGGAAATAAAAAATTATATTTGGAGCTGTAAATCAAAAGACGGTGCTGGTTTTCAGTGTGGAGATGTTTGTGGCCCGTTACTAAAAAGTAACACTTGCAAAGATAGGCCTAAAGAAATGTGCGGTATAGGTAAGTATACCTGCACAAACGGTGGGACCATGACAAAAAAATTAACTTCTGGGACAACTTGTAGAATAAGAAACGGAAAGACGGTAACGCTTGCAATACCCAGGTGGGATTGTAAGGACGAAAAGGGGTGCAAGAAAGTGCCGACCGGTATCGTTATTGCTTGTGGTGATCCTTGTGTTTCAAAGAATACAACATGCAGTACAACAAAAAAACATGGATGTGTGTTTCGAAAAGGAACTGATACCGAAACAACTAATACCAGCGATGCTTTCGACAAAAGCGAACACAACCATACCTGCGTCTCCGGTTCAAAAATAACGTATGCCTGGAAGTGTCCGGATTGTCCGAAGGATCATGGTTGTACCATTGATGTAGATAATAAATGTCAGGAAAGACCAGAGTGTGCATGTGGGACAGCAACATCACCGTGCCCTAATTCAACCGCAACGCAAGCTGACAAAAAACCAGGTGTTGATGGCAATATGATTCCAGCAACATCTTATTGCGGTGTCGGTCAGCCAGGCAAGGTGACGACCTCTTGGCAATGCAGAGAAGGGGCATCCTGTATTAGACCAAAGGATTTGTGCAGAGAAGTGACCACTCCCTGTCCCGGACTTACCTGCAAGGACGCAGGTGTATTCAAATATCCAACCGGGGTTGGCAGCAAAGGGCAGTGTTCAGATAAGTCTTCCGTTGCCGCAACACGGACAACGACTACCTGTCCATATTCAAACCAACAAGGCGGTATATATGACTTTGCATGGACCTGTGGTTCAAATAATTGCACCAAAACGATAAACGACTGCCATGTACCACCGAAATGCGGTACTTCTCTCAACTCTTGCACAACAGGAACACCAAGTGGTTTGGAAGATGATCCCTGTCCAGACCTTATCCAAGTCAATCGTAACAACAATAAGCCATTATATGCCTCACGATCCTGGAACTGTCGGGCCAGTACATCTGTATTAAGCCGAAGAATTCATGTAGTGAAGTTACCACCTCCTGCCCCGGTAGTATTACCTGCCGCGATGCAGGAGTATTCCGTACAATCAGCGCTGGTAGCAAGGGGCGGTGGTTGCTTAGGTCAGCTTCAAGGCGGCAAACAGCAAGCCCATCAGCGCAATCTGCGTTCCTATCGCCCACAAAATGCGGTTGTTGAGCGCCTCCAAACGGGCGTTAAGTTGCCGACCTTGCTCGGCGATGCGCTCCTCAAGCTGCCGGCCCTGTTCAGCGATGCGCTCTCCAAGCTGCCGGCCCTGTTCGGCGATTTCTTGCCGCAGTTGCCGACCCTGCTCTTGGATGGCGCGCTCTATCCTGTCGAGCCGAGGGGCGGTCTGCTCGGCAATGCCTTCAAGGCGGCCAATACGTCGGTCGTGGTCTTGCGCTTGCGTTACAGGTTCACTCATAACCGATCCTTTCAATTCGTACCCGCCGTTTAGGTCAGCTTCAAGGCGGCAAACAGCAAGCCCATCAGCGCAATCTGCGTTCCTATCGCCCACAAAATGCGGTTGTTGAGCGCCTCCAAACGGGCGTTAAGTTGCCGACCCTGCTCGGCGATGCGCTCCTCAAGCTGCCGGCCCTGCTCTTGGATGGCGCGCTCTATCCTGTCGAGCCGAGGGGCGGTCTGCTCGGCAATGCCTTCAAGGCGGCCAAGGCGTCGGTCGTGGTCTTGCGCTTGCGTTACAGGTTCGCTCATAACCAATCCTTTCAACTTTCGACTATCGCGTACCCGCCAAGCGGTGGTTGCTTAGGTCAGCTTCAAGGCGGCAAACAGCAAGCCCATCAGCGCAATCTGCGTTCCTATCGCCCACAAAATGCGGTTGTTGAGCGCCTCCAAACGGGTGTTAAGTTGCCGGCCTTGCTCGGCGATGCGCTCCTCAAGCTGCCGACCTTGCTCGGCGATGCGCTCCTCAAGCTGCCGACCCTGCTCGGCGATGCGCTCTCCAAGCTGCCGGCCCTGTTCGGCGATTTCTTGCCGCAGTTGCCGGCCCTGCTCTTGGATGACGCGCTCTATCCTGTCGAGCCGAGGGGCGGTCTGCTCGGCAATGCCTTCAAGGCGACCAAGGCGTCGGTCGTGGTCTTGCGCTTGCGTTACAGGTTCGCTCATAACCAATCCTTTCAACTTTCGACTATCGCGTACCCGCCAAACGGTGGTTGCTTAGGGGGGACGGACGCTACACCGTCCTTCGTCGGCATAGCTTCTGAATATATACACCAACCCACTCAAAAGGGCAAGATCGGCCAAATCATGGGCTATGAGTTCGGGTGGGGCGGATGTATCCGCAAGAAGCAATAACCATGCCAAGGCGGTGGCTCAGAGGGAGGAGGGGGCTATAAGGCGCGGGAGTGTAGCCGAAAGGATACAGGGAGGGGGAGATAGAAACAAAAGCTGCGTAACATCACTCACTCATTTCGAAGTGACCTGAAGGTAGATCTGGTTGCTCCTTCTGGCGTGATGTCGCTGTTTGATGGGGTGCGATTTAGTCTCGTCGCTTTACATTCACCGTCCCACCGAGGCTCTTGCCGCATCGCTCTCGACGAATTTGGCAGCAAGACCAAGTCAGTACGTCCACTGCCGTGGCCGCGGCCGCTCGCGTTCTAAAAGCCGCTCTAGCAGCCGCTTGCGCACCGCTTGCAACTGGTCGGCGTATGCGCTCTCGCCCGCCACGTCCTCGTAGGCCAGCGGATCGCGCTCCAAGTCGAAAAGGGCCTCCGCTCCGCTGGCATCCACCACGTAGCGCAACCCCTCCGCACGCAGCGTTTTCCAGTTGGGTTGCGGTTTGGTCGGCGTCATTTCCGTGATAGCACAGCCGGGGCCAGCGCCCTCCTCGCCGCGCAAATCGGCCAGCAGGGAACTGCCTTGCAACGCATCCGGCCGCTGAATGGCGGCGGCTTCCAGCAGCGTCGGCATCACGTCTAACGCCTCGACGATGCGAGAGCAATGTCCACCGGCCTTTGCTCCGCCGGGCCAGCGCATCAGCAGGGGGACGCGCGAGGCCGCGTCGTGCCCGGGGTAGCCCTTGCCGTAGCGCAGATGTTCGCCGAGCCACTCGCCGTGGTCGGACGTGAAGACGACGATGGTGTTGTCCGCAATGCCGAGCCCGTCGAGCCCGTCGAGAATGCGGCCGACGTGGTGATCGACCTCGGAGACCATCGCGTAGTAGCCGTGGCGCGCAGAGCGCAATTCGTCGTCGGAAAAGTGCTGTGGGCCTCGACGGGCATCGAGAGCCGGTGGAAATGGAGGCAACGTCAGCGCGGCTGGATCGTAGAGATCGAGAAACTCTTGGGGAGCCACCCACGGATCGTGCGGCGAATAGAAGCCAGCGACGCAGAGAAAGGGGCCGTCCTTGTGGCGCGTCAAAAACTCCATGGTCTGCTCGGCGACAAACGCCGTGTGGGTCAACTCGCTGCGGCAGCGGCTGGCCAAAGCGCGCTTGACAAAGCGCTCTTCTGGATGCGCGATTCCGTCGCGGACGTTCATAATCCGCTTCCACTCGATTGAACTGGGGGCCTCACCGAGGCTGATGTGGTCGAGCTGCTCAGGGGCCTGCGCCGCCACCCAAGCGCGGTAGGCATCGTGATAAGAACCCGGTTCGTCCGAGATTTCCAAGTGGTCGAAACCGTAGTCGGGATGGGGCTGGCGATGGTCGTGGTTGGCGTGCGGCAGAAAGTGCAGCTTGCCAATCTGGCCGCTGCAATAGCCGTAGTTGCGCAGCAGGCGCGGCAAGGTCGGCGCATCCTCGGGCACGGGCACGCCCATGTGCGAGAGCCTCAGCGTGGATGGATACTGCCCAGTGAGAAAGCTCGCGCGGCTGGGCATGCAAACCGGATTCTGCACAAAGCAGTGGTCGAAATTTACCCCGTCAGCAGCGAGCCGGTCCAAGTGCGGCGTGCGGATTTCGGGGTTGCCGTTGGCACCGAGGGCGTCCCACCGCTGCTGATCGGTGTAGAGGATGAGGATATTGGGTCGCTGCATAGTTGGCGTAGATTCCTTGGAGATGCTGTGTGGATGAGGCTATGGACCGGTCTGTGTCGGCGTCTGCTTGGTACGCGTGAGTTTTCGCCAGCCCCTACGCAGAAAGCGCTGCGGAAAATCCGGGCCGATGATCGGACTCAGCGGAAACCACAGCAGCGCGTGGACGACCTTGACTATTTTGTACAAGACGTTTTTCACGGTTTTTCTTTCTTGGCAAAGAGTTGCTCGGTTACTGCGGCCATCAGCTCTGGGCCGTCGCTCCGGCGGAAGAGGAATCGCACCTTGCCCTGCTGGTCGATCAGGTAGGTATAGGTCGAGTGATCGACTAAGTAGGCTTCCTGCTCCTCTCCGAGGCTATAGTGAGCACCATACTGACGCACCACTTGGTCGATTTCCTCCTTGTCGCCGCGCAGGCCAATTGCATCAATGGCGAAATAGTCGAGGTATTCCGCCAACTTCTCCTGCGTATCGCGCTTGGGATCCACGGTGACGAAGAGAGTCGTCAACTCCTGCTGGGGCGCGTCTAAGAGCTGATAGACGCGGCCCATCTTCGACAGGGTCACCGGGCAGATGTCGGGGCAATAGGTGTACCCGAAGAACAGCATGGCGGCCCGACCGCGCAGACTTTGCAACTCAAAGGGTGCGCCGTGCTGATCCACGAGCGCGAAGTCGCCGCCAATGCCGCCGAAATCCTGCAAGGGAGGGGCCTCCACCGGGGCGGGGGTTTCGGCTTTGGGGGCCTCTAACTGAGCGCCGCAAGCTGCGAGCAGCGCAAAAACCGCGCAACAGACCAGCGCGTCAATCGCTCTCATAAAGACCTTTCTTCTGCACCGGCATTTGTACGCGCCGTTCCGTTCCATCGCCAAAGCGCAGCACCAGCTCCACCTCGTCGCCGTCCCGCAGCGGCTGGCGCAGTTCCATCAGCATCAGGTGGGTACCGCCCGGCTTCAGCGCAACCTCTTCGCCGGCTGGGACCTGTAACTTTGCAACTTGGCGCATCGTCATCCGGTCGTTTGTGTTTTCCATTATGTGTATCTCGGTTTGCTCGGCGGCCTCGGTTGTCACAGCGACCAACGCGACGGGTTCGCCGCCTCGGTTTTCAATGACCAAATAACCAGCGGCCGGGCTGCGCGGGGGCGGCTCGCGGATCCAAGCGTCGCGCACGACGATGGGGCCGTCGGTATGATCTTGCCCGCATCCGATGATGACGAGTAACAGCGCGGGGACGATTTTCACGAGAGCATTCCTTTTTACGCCGGTGGCAAGACCAAGTATTCGCCCTCGCGGATCCCATAGCTGTCGCCGAGTTCAGGATACGCGACCCCCGCTCGGCCATTCCAGTCCCAGACCACTTCGCCATCCTTGACCGTCAGCTCGCATAACAGCCGCTGATGGCCGTCCAACCGGCCGTCGAACGAATCGGCGTAGCCAAAGTCCCCCTCCATCAACTTCAAGGCCGTCACATCGGCCACGGCACCCACCGATAGATGCCCCAACTCGGGGTGACCTATCTCCCGCGCCGGATTGATGGTCGAGGCGCGGATGACCTCGCCGAGCGGCATGCCCATCACTAAGAATTTCGACATAGTCGTCGCCATGTCGAGCATCCCCATGTTCATGCAGAGGGCGTGCAAGTCGGTCGAAATCGAGTCTGGATAGAAGCCTTGGGCGATGGCTGGGACCGCGTTGCGGAAACAGAAACTGCCGCCACCGTGCCCCACGTCCAAGATGACGCCCTTCGCCCGTGCCTCGTGCAGGTAGGGCAGCACCTTGCCTTCGGCGTCAAACCACGGCGTCGGGCCGCGGAAGATGTGGGTGCTTATGTCGCCCGGGCGCAGTTTTTCGCCCAAGAGCTGATAGTAGGGCCGCTCCTTTCTGAAGTAGCCAAAGTCGATCATCACCCGCGTCGCGGCCTTTTCGGCGGCCTCAAGCGTGCGATCGACCGAAATCCACTCTGGACCTATGTAGTGCGCCGTCTTGATGCCTACTACCACGTCCTCGTTTTCTCGCGCCACGCTCGCTGTCTTGTCGGGATCCATGTCGTACGGATTCTGCTCGTGGTCGATAGAGGTCATCCCGGTCCCGGCGATGTTGACCAGCGCGAAGAGCCGCGTCTGGCAGCGGTCGATTACCCGGTAGCGAAAATCCTCAAAATTGCGCCAGCCCGCGCTCCCGGTATCCACTAGCGTCGTCACGCCGGTGCGGAAACTAAAGCCGTCGGGCAGGATGCTGTTATCGCCGGCCCACGTGTCGCGGTGGCCGGCCGTGGCATAGGCATGGATGTGGATATCTACCAGCCCCGGCGTCACGTAGAGTCCGCTCACGTCGATGACCTGCCCAGCACCCTCCGTCGGCAAATCTGCATCTACAGCCGCGACCGCCTTCCCCTTGATGCCGATGTCCTTGGGTGCGTCAATGCCGTTTTGGGGGTCGATCAGATGACCGCCCTTGAGTACGAGATCAAACTGCATGGTGAATTTCTCCGAGAATTTGATAGAGGCTAAAAGATAAAAAATGGCACTGTTGTCTGCTATGCGCCCAGCAGTCCGGCCTCAGCACTGGGGCCGCAACTTCAGGCCGATACCTCCACATGCGAAGGCAGCTTGCGCGTAAACCGCGCAAACAGTGCTTTGAGCGCCACGTCGCTGCGCGCCGCAAGGCTGGTCACGATCACGGTTGCCCACACGCTGCGCCGCGAAATTTTGACCTGCTGCCCACTGGTAAAATCCGCGTGGGCGTGAATGCGGCGCAACGTCAGCACGGCCATGCCCAACGCCCAAAGACAGAACCGGCGAATGCCTGCTTCGCGCCCGGGGATGAGCAACGTGAACGCCAGCGCATTGCCGAGGTGCATCAGGGCCAAGCCGATCAGTTCGCTCAGCGCCGTGCGGAACGCGGGATTCGTCCGGTCGGCTTCGAGTGAGTGCAAATCAAACCCGGATTGCTGGAATACGTCTCGCGGCAGCCAACACGCGCCGCGCGCCCGATCGTCCCAGATGTCTTTGAGGATGTTGGTCATCTGCAAGCCCTGGCCGAACGACACCGCGAACTGCAACAACTTCTCGCGCTGGCGGTCGATTTCCGCCGAATAATCGCAGAACAGTTCGGTGAGCATCTCGCCGACGACGCCGGCGACGTGATAGCAATAGCGGTCGAGATGGGAGAGGTCGTCTAGGCCCTTGAGGCCCGGGCTTTGCTGAAACTCGGCCATGCCGCGCGACATGATCCGCACGCAGCGCACGAGGGCGGCGCGCTGCCGGTCGGAAAACCCTTGCGTGATCCGCAGCACCCGAGGGGTGTTGGCCACGAGCTGGCGTTCGGCCGGCAACATGCTGTCGGACAGGCGCGGCGCGAGCTGCTCGGCAAATGGGGCGGGCGGCTCCTCGCCCGCAACGACCCGGATGAATCGCTCGGAAAATTCGCGTTTCTCGTCGGGCGACAAAGCTGGCTCATCCTCGATAGTGTCCGCGATGCGGCACAGCAGATACGCGTTGCCGACGACATCGCGCAGGCCCGCCGGAAGCTGCGGAATGGTGAGCGCAAACGTGCGCGAGACATCTTGCAGGATCGCGTGCTGCCACGCTAGGTCAGCGGTATGTTCGTCAGTTGTCATGGGTAGTTAGCCCTTAGCTCGACGTGTTTTCGTATAATGCTTCTACTATTTCAGCGAGCCTGTCAATCAGGTAAACCGGTATGTGGATCACCTTCAGACCTGTAGATGTCGTGAGTTTCCCCGGCATAGCGAGATTGACGAGAACGCCCAATTTGCTTCCATGCCGCGCAGCGTATTCCGCCAGACCCCCTGTATCCCGCGGTCTTGTAACAAGTGATGCTTTGCATTCAATGGGTATGGTATCGCCCATTGTCATGCGATAAATAAAATCGACTTCGGAACTATTGACGCCTTTTTTCCAACCCGTCAAATTCTGTCCCAAGGCCACGAGTTCGGTCGCCAGCACGTTCTCTACAATACCCCCAATGGGCGTGCGCTGAGCAGCGTCGAGACTTGAGAGGATATCGATACGCGGCAGCGCAGTCAGTCGCAGATCATTGGCCAATCCCGGATCGTAAAGATAGCGTTTGGGCGCAAAGCCCTTCTGCTCTGGGCGCGTGCCCCGGGTATCGGACTTGTAGATGAGTTTCCACGACTCAAGTAATTCCAGAAAATCCGCTACCCTTCGGTAAAGAGCTGATGTCGTCCGCACCATCTGCGCGTATTTGCTTGGGCTGCCGAGATTTGATGCCACGCCGCGCAAACATTGATCGAATAAAGATGCTTCGGTTGCCGAAAAAATTCTAGCAAAGTCACTGCGATAGTCGAGATACAAATCCCGCCGCAACTGCCGCCAGTCTAGCTGGTTAAAAAACCCTGATGCAACCGCCGGTAGCCCCCCCACGTCGAGATACGATTGCACGTATTTGAGAAGGCGTTCGTGTAAAAACGGTGGAGGGTCTTTGCAAGCGAGCAATTCTTCCTGTTTGCCACAGCGCAGAAATTCCCTAAAACTGAAGGGCTGCAGCAAGAATCGCGTGACTCTTCCAACTGGAAAGCGCGTTTCCGGCCCGAAGATGCGCGTCATGGAACTGCCCGTGAGAATAACCTGTGTGTGCTGCCATTTTTCTTTCATAAACCGCACAAACCCACCCAGCTCAGAACTCTCTTGCGCCTCATCAATACACAGAATGCGCTGCCCGTCGCCTTTGAACTGGTGTGTGGTCGCAAGATACGTTTCAAAATCTGCAAAATCCCGGCAAGAATTGAGCTCGTAAACCGCGCGGCTGTTTTCCTCCAAATTCAAGTAGAGGATTTCGCGGTCGAGTTTCGGTCTGATGGATTCTATAAGCGTGGTCTTACCAACCTGCCGCGCACCTTCCAACAGGGCGACATTCGGATGCTCAACGCGATGGGTCAGGTGTGCAAGCAGACGTTTTTCCAAATCTCTTTGTATCATCCTCAATCACTTGTCTGAACGGGCGAATCTTCGCTTTTCAACGAAAATTAGCTAAAAATTGTCATATTTTCAACGAAAACTAGCCAATCGCACTCCGCGACAACAAACATCCTCTTGTGTCGGCGTTCTCTTTGCGCTATGTCTTTTGATATGCACAACGTAGGGGCGACTCTAAGAGTCGCCCCTATTGCGTAAGGTAATACTATGGAAATAGATCTCAATCACCGCTTCAAAGACGTCAACTACATCGAATCGCCCAACCAAGGTGGTCCCTTTGCCCCGGAGCTGCCCGACACCATCATCATTCACTATACGGCCGGTGCCAACGCCGAGTCGGCTATCCACACCCTCTGTGACCGAGAGCGCAAGGTCTCGGCTCACTTGGTCGTCGGCCGCGACGGTGCCGTGACGCAGCTTTTGCCCTTTAACACCGTCGGCTGGCACGCGGGGGTGAGCCAGTGGGGGACTCGCTCGGGGTTCAACAAGTATGCAATCGGCATCGAAATCGACAACGCGGGCCAACTCTCGGAACGAGATGGTCGCTACGAGTCGTGGTTCGGGCAGACGTATCCGGCCGCAGAGGTCGTGCGCGGCGCACACCGCAACCAGAACCTGCCCGGTGCCCATCCGCAGATACGTCAGCCTGTTTGCTATTGGCATCGCTATGCACAAGTGCAACTCGAAGTCGTCGAGACCATCTGCGCCGCGCTGATTGCGGCCTATGGGATACACTACATTCTCGGGCACGAGGAGATCGCCCCCGACCGCAAGGTCGATCCCGGCCCGGCCTTTCCGCTCAACGAAATGCGCGATCGGCTCGGCGCTCGCCCCTTCGCCTAGGTTCGGGCATCTTCGGCAAGGGAGACGAGCCACTAGCTGATTTTCCCTGTTGATCCTTTCGGTTATATTGCAACCCTACGTCCATCTGCGCCCATCTGCGAATCCCCTCTAACTCGGAGGCGCGAAACCTTTGGCAGCACCCGCCATTGATGTCCGCGAATTGAGCAAGACCTATGAGGTTCCCGTGCGCGAAGGCGGCTTGGCCGCGGCGCTCAAGAGCCTCGTACAGCGCCAGACGCGCCAGGTCGAGGCGGTCAAGCAGATCAGCTTTGCGGTCGCTCCCGGCGAAATCGTCGGCTTCTTGGGGCCGAATGGCGCGGGCAAGACCACCAGCCTCAAGATGCTTTCGGGCCTCCTGCACCCCTCCGGCGGGCAAGGTCGAGTCCTCGGTTTTGAGCCGTTCAAAAGGCAGCGCGATTTCCTCCGCCAGATCACCTTGGTAATGGGCAATCGCAACCAGCTACTGTGGGATATCCCCGTAATCGACTCTTTTGAACGCAACCGGGCCATCTACCGCCTAGAGCGAGGCGCGTACCAGCAAACGGTCGAAGAATTGACCGCGCTGCTCGACTTAGCCGCGCTCCTCGACAAGCCCGTGCGCAACCTCTCCTTGGGCGAGCGCATGAAGTGCGAAATTGCCGCCGCGCTTTTGCACAAGCCGCAAGTCCTCTTCCTCGACGAGCCGACCATCGGCCTCGACGTGACCATGCAGCGGCGGATCCGCGCCTTTTTAACCGAGTACAATCAGCGCTACGGTGCCACCGTGCTCCTCACCAGTCACTACATGGCCGACGTCGAGGCACTGTGTAAAAGGGTAGTGGTCATCCACCACGGACTGCTGCTGTTTGACGGCCAGCTCACCGAGCTTGTGCAGCGCTTCTCACCGCACAAGACGATCATCGTCGAACTGGAAAACGGGCACGGCGACCTCGGCAACTACGGAGAGATCGTCGCCAGTAGCGAGGGGCGCGTATCGCTGCGCGTGCCCAAGGCGGAAACAGCCCAGGTGACTGGACGGCTCCTCAGCGAGCAACCCGTTCTCGATCTGACGGTGGAGGACCCGCCGATTGAGGACGTGATCGAAGAGGTCTTTGAACGAGCATGAGGGGGCTAGCGGACATCTACTCCACGCTCTTTCGCACCGATCTGGCCGTGCAGTTCCAGTACCGGGCGGCGATGGTGATCTGGCTGATCGGGCGCATCGTCGATACGCTGGTCTTCCTTTCGGTGTGGACCGCCGTGGCCCACTCTAGGGGAGGGCAAGTGGGGGATTTCGCCAGCGGCGACTTCGCCGCCTACTACATCATCATGATGATGATGGGGCACCTGACGTTTACTTGGTTCATGTTCGAGTTTGAATATCGGGTGCGGTCGGGGGCTTTTTCGCCGCTGCTGCTCCAGCCCCTGCATCCGATCCACCGCGACATCGCCCAGAATATCTCCTACAAGTTCCTGACTCTGGCAGTCATGCTGCCGACGGTGGGGCTGATGGTCTGGATCTTCGATCCGGTCTTCGACCCGCCGACTTGGGCGGTCTGGGCCGCGATACCCGTCGTCCTGCTGGCGTTCCTGATGCGCTTTTTTGTCGAGTGGGCACTGGCTTTAGTGGCCTTGTGGACCACGCGCACGGCCGCGGCTAACCAGCTCTACTTCGCGGCCTTGCTGTTCTTTTCGGGCCAGATGGCACCGCTGCCGCTGTTGCCCGAGTGGCTTCAGACACTGGCCGCGCTGTTGCCCTTCCGCTGGATGCTGGCCTTTCCCACCGAACTCCTGCTCGGCCGACTCACGCCCACCGAGGTGCTCTGGGGCGCGGCCACGCAGATGGCGTGGCTGGGGCTGAGCTGGGGGATTATGGCCGCGGTCTGGTCGCGCGGCGTGCGCAGATACTCGGCGGTGGGCTCGTGAACTATTTGCGGCTCCTGTGGATCTTCCTGCGCATCGGCGCGATGAACGAGCTGGCGTACCGAGCCAACTTCTGGGTGCAGCTTGTGCAGAGCTTGCTCAATTTAGGGGTCGCGCTGGCGGGTCTGGCGGTGATTTTTTCGCACACCGAAGAACTAGGCGGCTGGCAGCCAGCCGAACTGGTGGCGCTCCTAGGGGTGTTCTTCCTGATGAGTGGCTTGATTGGCGCGCTGATCCAGCCGTCAATGCAGCGCTTTATGGAGGATGTGCGCCTAGGTACGCTGGACTTTACCCTCACCAAGCCGGAGGATGCACAAGTACTGGTGAGCATCGGCGAAGTGCGGATTTGGAAGTTCTTGGACGTAGTGCAGGGGGGGGTGCTGATTGCCGTGGCCCTCGTCGAAATCGGGATGCGGACGGGCCTTGCCCACGCCGCGGGATTTGCCCTGACGCTTGCGGCTGGCGCGGCAATCGTATACAGTTTTTGGCTGGTGCTAGCAACGACTGCGTTCTGGTTTATCCGCGCGGAGAACATCCTCGTCATCTTCCAAGCCGTTTACAGCGCGGGCAAGTATCCGGTGGCCATCTATCCGCACTGGCTCAAGCTGGCGATGACCTTTCTGGTGCCGGTGGCCTTTGCGGTGACCGTGCCTTCGGAGGCCTTGGTGGGGCGGTTGTCGTCGGAGGTGCTGTGGGGCGCGTTGGCGATGGCGGCAGGGATGTTGGTGGGAGCGCGGGCGTTTTGGTTGTGGGGGGTGCGGCACTACTCAGGGGCGTCGGCGTAACGTAGGACAACTAAACCACTAGCGGTTGACCAGATTGGCGTAGGGGCAACCCTTGGGGTTGCCCACCTGCGGAATAACTGCAAAACCCAAAAGGAGCAACGGACATGAGTGACGGACAAAGCGGCATGCACGTCGGAGTGCAGGGGATCGGCACCTCAAAGGTGGAACTGGAGTTTCTGGTGCGACACGGGGTGACGCACATGGACGCCAGTGTTGAGGACAACGAGGTCGAAACCTTAGTGCGGCACAAGGAAGAGGCGGCTGAGTACGGGGTCAGTATGGAGGCGATCCACATCGGCGTGCCCAAAAGCATCACGCTGGCGCAAGACCCACAGCGCGACCGGGACCTCGACGAGGTCTGCCGCTGGATCGAAAACGCGGGCAAGGCCGGGCTGCGGGCCTTGCTCTACAACTTCTGCATCCTGCCGCATCAGCGCACCGAGCCCACACCCGGGCGCGGAGGCGTGACGTACAGCTCATTTGACCTCGCGAAATTCGACAACGAAACGCTGAGCGAGGCGGGCGCGGTCAGCCGTGAAGAAGCGTTTGAGCGGGCGGCCTACTGGCTGGAGCGCGTGATTCCGGTCGCCGAGGAAAACAAGGTGCAGATGGCCTGCCATCTCAACGACCCACCCGCTCCCATCCTGCGCGGCGTCGAGCGCTGGAACTGGCCAGTGATGGAGGGACTCAAGCGCTTTTCCGAGCTGGTTGATAGCCCGTATCACGGCTTTAATTTCTGCTGCGGCGTGGCGTCCGAGGGGTTGGAGAATCCGGCCGAGGAACTCTGCGACATCGTGCGCTACTTTGGCGAGCGAGGAAAGCTCTTCAACATCCACTACCGCAACATCAAAGGCGGGCTACACAATTTCCAAGAGGTCTGGCCCGACGAAGGCGACGTGGACATGCACGAGGTGGCGCGCACTTTGCGGGATGTAGGCTATGAATACATGCTGATGCCCGACCACGCGCCGTCCCATCCCGACGACAAGGCTCCCGAGGGCGTATCGGGCCGGGTGCGCCAAGCCTGGGCCTTTCAGTTCGGATATATCATCGCCATGATCCAAGCGGTGAACAAAGAGCGGTCCGGCCTCAGCATTGGGGCCGCAGCGCAAACTGCCTAGGGCTGAAACGGAAACTGCGGCATGTCGATTCATTGGCTGAGAGCAGTACTATTGCTGGTCCTGCTCAGCTCGTTTAGCGCAGCGCAGCCCCGAGCCGAACAGGCATCGAAGCAGGACCTGCAGGCGTTGAAGGGAGTCGTCTATATGGTGGGCTTGGCCAGTGGAGCGGCCCTGCTGGTCTCGCTGGGGCTACTCGTTGCGCGGTGGCGGATGGGGACGGTGCGGGCGCGGCGCTTTGTCTTGCGCGGCGACGAGGGCCAACCAATCGCTCAATTGGTGCAAGGCCCTAATGGCGGCGGCGAGTTGGAGCTGAGGGATGCCGACGGTGAACTCACCGCGGTGTTGGGCAGCGGACTTAAGTTGTGCGACCGAGCAGGACGGGTGCGGGCCGACTTGCGGCTGGAGAGCGATAAGGCCCCGCTGCTGGAACTCTACGACGAGCGGGGCGAAGTGCGGGCGGGCTTTTCGCTGAGCGAGGACGGGGCCGGCAGCTTGGCCTTTTACGACGAGACCGGGCGGCCTCGCGCAGGTCTGGGAAGCGGCCACGCCGGCGCAATGCGGTTGAGTTTTTTCGATAAGCAAGGACGGATGCGGCTGCAAAGCGGCATCGAAGACGAAGAAGTGCCTTCGTTCAAGCTCTACGATGCCCAAGGCGAGGTGCGCGGTACCTTGAGCGTGCGGGCCGATGGCATGACCTTGCTCGAAATGCGCGACCAAGACGGCCACACGCGCACCATCGTCGGCGTCCTAGAAGATGGAATTGCTTGGCTTGGGGTTCTCGATGAGGAACAGCGTTTTCGCGCGGGATTAGGCGCACCGACCGGCGGCAACCCGAGGCTGGACTTCTACGACGAAGACGGGGAAACGCGGGCCTCTTTGCGCATCGACAACCAAGGCCGCTTTAAGACCGATCCAGACTCTTAATTTTAGGAGAACGCTGTGGATATCGCGGGGAAAAGTCTAGTCGCTCTCAGAGACCACTATCGGCATTACCTCTTTGAAGAGTACCTGCCCTTTTGGGACAAGTATGGTATCGACCACGAGTTGGGCGGGTTTATCTGCGCTATAGATCACGACGGCACGCGCGTAGAAGACAGCAAAAACATCTGGTATCAGGGGCGCGGTCTGTGGACCTACTCGTACCTGTACCAGCACTTTGGCGGGGAGGAACACTTGCAGGTGGCACGCAAGGCTCGCGACTTTCTCCTCGCGCACGGTCGAGACCAAGCCGGCGATTGGGTAACGGCGTTGGATCGGAGCGGGCGGGTCCTCTCGCCAGCGACGAAGCGGGGCTACGAGGGCCTTTTCGTCGCCGAAGGGCTACAAGCCTACGCCCGGGCAACCGGCGACGCCGAGGCCCTCGAAACGGCCATCGCCAGCCTCTGGCACTCGGTCGCTCTTTTCGACAATCCCGAGCGCTTCGCCGCGGAAGGTTATATCCCGCACAACTATCCTGGGATGCGGATACTGGGCAACCAGATGGTTCTCGTGTTAGTTCTGACCCAGCTACTCGAACAGGTTGCCGACCCCAAACTGGAAGCACTCGCCGACCGAGTCGTCGATGCGATTGTTCATCGCTTCTGGCATCCCGAGTACCGCCTGATGAACGAGGCACTAGACCACGATTACAGACGGCCCGACGACCCCAATGAGGACTTCATCTACTTGGGCCACGCCATCGAGACGCTGTGGATGCTCCTGCCCGAGGCGATGCGCCGTAGAGATCGCGCGCTCTTTGATCTGGTCGCCACGCGCTTCCGCCGCCACCTTGAAGTGGCTTGGGACGACGTCTATGGCGGGCTTTTCCGCGCGATGCACGTACACGGTGCCTATACCTTCGACAAGGTGCTTTGGTTGCAGGAAGAGGCCCTAATCGGCTGTCTGATTCTGTTGGAACACGCCGGGCTGGAGTGGGCCGGGGAGTGGTTTGGACGAGTTTTCGATTACGTAGAAGAGCGGTTTTCGCTCAGGCAGTACGGACATCCATTGTATTTGTATGGCGGGGACCGCAAGGTGAATTATATCGACCACGTCTCCCGCAAAGAGCACTACCACCATCCGCGGTGCGTGATGCGGAACTTATTGGCCCTAGAGAGGATGATCGCGCGGGATGGTGCCGTATCGGACTTCTGGAGCGCGGAGACTAATTAAAAAACGTTCACAGCTCGTCGTACCGCGGCACTTGGTCGATGAAACCGCGATCCGTGACATAGCAGTAGTGGACCAAGCCATTGGTGACCAAAAGACAGCGCGCCTGAACCACGCGGTTGTACGCGGCAATTTGGTCGAAGGTCTGCTGGCTGATCGAAACGTCCGGCTCTTTGCACTCGGCCATTAGCACGGCCCGGCCCGCGCGGTCGTGGACGATCACATCGGCGCGAAATCGCTTGCCGTGGAGGTCAATGCTCTTCTCAATGGCGATCAACCCGCGCGGGTAGCCCAAGTCCGAGATTAGGTATTGCACCAAGTGCTGCCGCACCCATTCCTCGGGCGTTAGTCGCACGTACTTGCGGCGCAACGGGTCGAGGATCTCGCGTTTGCCTTCGACTTGGCGAATGTCAAACGCCGCGGCCGGCAGGGTGAGGCGCTGCATGGCTATTTGAGCAACAGCATCTTGTGGACCAAGGAGGCGGTACCCTGCTGGAGACGCGCTAGATAGACGCCCGTGGCCACAGGTTTTCCGCTGGCGTCCGTTCCATCCCATTCAACTTGATACACGCCCTGTCCCGCATAGCCGGCGGCGAGCGTCTTCACCTTCTGGCCCTGAATGTCGAAAATCTCCAAGCGCACCCGGCCCGGCTCTGCGATGCGGTAGCGGATAGTCGTGGAGCTGTTGAACGGGTTGGGATAGTTCGGGTCTAAGGCAAATTCTCGCGGTGCGGCGATGCGGCCGTCCTCTTCCCCCACAGCCGTAACACCTCCAGCGTACTGGGCGGCGACCAAGCGGATTTCGTCGAGGTAGAAGGTTCCGCGCAGGCTGCCGATTAAGCGCAGCGACTCAATGGGGCCGTCGAGGGCCAATTCATCCAAGGCGATCTCGACGATCTGCCACTGGTCCAAGTCCAGATCAATTTGGTCAATGAGGCTCAGCGGGCGGGCAGTCTCGCCATTGACGACAAGGCCAAAGGAAGTTCGGAATCCGCCGATGGCGGTGCCCGGATGCAAGGCCATGTGCAACGCGGAATAGCCGACTTGGGCGACCGGCGCACGAGGTAGGAACTCAATGGTAAAACCTCGGGCATCCACCCGCAGCGCTCGCTGGCCGGCGAACACGGTGTCGGCATGGGTCGGGTCGAGTTGTGCGCTGTAGAGTGCGCCTTGCTCCCATGCGAGCTCGTCGGCAAAGAGGACTTGATCCGCTCGGGGCAGCACGACGATAGAATGCACTAATTTGGTCGCCTCGTCGCCTTGCGCGAGATGCGCTACCAGCTTTTTGCGACCGTTGTGCTCACCAGCCGACAGATCGGCTTCAAGGCGATAGGTCTGGTCGTCTATTCGTTGCAGGGGCAGGGCCTCGGGACCTTCCAACGCGCTCAGGTCAGCCGTGAGCTGGGCTGGTCCGGCACCTGCTACCTGCCGCCGGAGGCGAATCGTCGAACGCAAAGGCAGCGTTGCCCCGGCGAGCAACGTGTCGGGGGGCGGATTTTCCCACATGCCTTGGAGGGGGCTGGCTTCGATGCGGAAGATCGCCTGCGTGAAGCGGTCGCTCGTCAGATAGAGAACGCCCTGTTCGTCGGTGGTCAGCCCGACCGGCGTCCCCCAGAAGGAATCGCTGTTGGGGTCGGGACGGAAGCCGGTGAGAAAGTCGGCGATGCGAGCGTTGGCCCCATCCGGCTCGGCAAAGAGCGCCATGACCTTGTAGCCGAGATCGTTGCCCAAGACACCCGCGCGGAAGGCGACAAACGCGGCGTGTTTGTACTGGGGCGGGAACAGGTCGTGCGTGTAAAAATGCAAACCCATCGGGGCCAAGTGGGCGGGGACGAGAGCCGCCGGACGCTCCATGCTGGCAACCAACAGCGAATCGGCCGCGGTCAGGGGGAAGATCGCTCGCCGGTACGCTCCAATAGAGAAATCGGTCCACACCTGATAGGCGTACGCCAACGGCCAGCCATAGAAGCCGCCGTCGCGGAGGGGGGTGATCCACTCCGGCGGCAGGTTTGGGCCCTCGCGGTCGTGTCCGTTGCCAGCGCCCCACAACTCGCCGGTGACCGGGTGCAGATCGAGGCCGATGGCATTGCGCAGCCCAGCGGCAAAGATTCGCCGACCCGTGCCGTCGGTGTTCATTTGGATGACCGTGGACCGCTCCGGGTCGTCTTCGCGGCACAGGTCGCAACTCGAACCGGCGTGGAAGTAGAGCTTGTCGTTGGCTTCGTCGAAAACCAGCGTATGGGTTACGTGCTCAGAGGAGCGGCCCATAAAGCCGGGCACTTCAGCGAAAACAGCGCGGTCTTCGTAAAATCCATCCGCGTCCCGGTCTTCGAGGCGGTAGATCGCATCGTCGTCAGCAACGAAGAGCGCCCCTTGATAGAAGGCGACGCTGTGCGGCCAGTGAAAGTCGTCAGCGGCCTTGTACACGGTGTCGGCGCGGCCATCGCCGTCTTGGTCGGGCAAGGCCAACACGGTGCTTTGGCGACCGGAGGCCGGACTCCATTGACTGCTTCCCCGAGTCTTCATATTGGCCACATGCAAGACGCCGTGGTCGTCCCATGCCATAAAGCGAGCTTTATCTACTTGGTCGGAGAAGAGCTTGACCTTAAAGCCGGGCGGGAGGTTGAGCGTGCGGTCGGGGAGTCCCTCAACAGGAGTTGGTTCGAGGTGGAGGTCGATTTTGGGCGTCAAGCGGATCTGACCGGGAGGGTACTCGGCGTGGAGGGCCGTGCTGACGAGCAGGATACAGAACAGGTAGGCGAGCATGGAACCTTTCCTATGGACGGGTAGAACGGACATGAGAGCTTCCCGTCGCCAGTATTGGCGACGCAGTTTCGGTGGTTTGATGTCTAGCGGTCGCGGCTGGCGTCTAAGAGGATTGCCGAAGTGAGAAAGTGCTTGGGGGCCGGTGGCCCTGGGGCCGGGCGCACACAGCTCTCGGCGATTATGCGCAGGCGCACGAAGCCTTGGGCGTCGGGCGGGATCTCCAGCGTCCATTCGCAGCGCCCAGCCGGCCGGGACGCTAGGCACTCCAGTACGGCGGGCGCGATGTTTGGCTGCCATTGGCCAATCAACTCAACCTTTTCGACCGCTTCGGTTGCCTCAAAGACAACGCGCAAAACGCCGGGGCCTCCCGTCCAAGTATCGCCGATAAAATGGTCATCGACTGAAAAATCGCTGAGGTCGAGCCAGTGCCCTTGGGCGGCACACGTGCGCCCTCGACGCAGGCTGGCGAAAATCGCCTCTGGGGTAGGTGGATGCCCCGCCTCCACGCCGACCCGGACGTGATTGAAGACGCCCAGCGGATAATCGGGCTGGCGCCGTTGCTTGTGGACGTGGAAGTCGGAGTTCAACAGCAGGGAAAATGGCCGCTGGCAGGCGTACACTTGATCGCCCAAGCCGCCGATAGCCCCTCCCGGATAGGCACAGGGATCCATCGCCGCGACTTTGGCGTGCGCTTGGTGTCCGTGCAAGGCTTCGATGCCGACGACAAGGCCCAACGCGCCAGCAGCGGCGAGATAGCGATTGATGCTCTCTGCAGACCACTGGCCAGCAGCAGGGTGGTTGAAGAAGAGGACGGGGCGTTCCACTGCCGGCAGCGCGTTCAAGTGATCTAAAGCCGCTTCTAGGCTGCTAGAAGTTGTAGCCCCCAGCCTGTCGTGGGCCGCAGCGAAGGCATAGGCATTTTCCGCCTCGCGCTCGCCGATCGGAAAGACGAGCCCGGCGTGGCCTCCCATCGGCGCGTTCCACTCTAGTCCGAAGAAAATGGGGAATCCCGGCAAAATGCGGCGCGCTTGCTCAATCATGCGGTGTTGCTCAAAAAAGACGGGCTTTTGCGCGTGGTTGGTCAGCGCGATAAAATCGAGTGTGTCGCCTGCCCCAGCCAAGTGCTCGGCGACCAAGGCGTGATCTTCGCAGTGGTTGTGCATATCGCCGCGAAGCCATCTCAGCGGCCCGCGCGTTATTTCATCGGCCATGGGCAAAACGGACGGTTGCGTATATTCTCTATGTCGCCTATTGGCTTGAGCTTGAGACACAAGCCTTATAGATTAATCGAAAACTTGGACCGCGTAAAAGAGCCGCTGGCAACCTTGGCGACTGGCTCGAGGAGCAAAACAGTGTACAAATGGTCAATTCTCATCGCGCTCGCGCTTTCTACCGCACCGGCAACCGCCCAGATTTCGCTGTGGAAAATGGGCGGCCAAGGCTTGGCTTGGAGCCAGAGTGACAGCAGCGAAGTCTTTATCGATTTCCAGACCTTTCCCGGCTCAATCGCGCCGACCTACTTCGATGGCGAGGAGAATATCCTTTCCCAGCTTACCTTTTGGTCGCCCTTCAAGTTCCCCACCGACTTGGGTTACGAAGACGGCCTCATTCCGCGAGTCTGGCGCGCCGCCAACGGCTTTTATTGGTTCACGGCCGGAACCCTTACTACCGAGTGGGTCGATGGCGACAGCTCCTCTTACAGCCCGCCGGTAGCGCGCGGCATCAATTCGGAGTGGTACACTTTCGACGTGGGGGTTCCAGTACCTGCCAACGTGGTCGGGTTCTACACGCCGCCGCACGGTTTTCGCGCCGATGGCACGCTGCTGCGCGACGACATCTTCAAGGCGTTTGAAGTCTCAATCGCCGAAGAGTTCGATCCGGTCCTCAACCTCGAAAACAACGACAACGACTATCACCGCCTAGAGACCTTGATCGCCGATGTGCCGCTCAATTTCGACGCCAATGTTCAGCTCGAATTTCCCAAGCAGTACGTGCGTTTCATCCGCCTGCGGCGCAATCCATCTATCGACGACAAAGCCTTTGCCTCGGGCCAAGCCAATGTCCAGCAGGGAACCATCGGCGAGTTCGAGCTCAAGGGCGAAGGGGTGCCCAAGCGGGTGTTTTATCTCTCTAAGATCATCTCCCTCGGCCGCACAGTAACCTTCGGGCGTCTATTCTGGGACGCCACGCCCATGCGAATGGTCAACGGAGTCCCTACTCCCGTTGACGATGCCCAAGCCCGAGTCGCGATCTCCGTGCGCTCTGGCCGCGACGACGACCCCAACGTCTATCACGAGTTTACCGACACCGGTGCCGAGCGCACGGTCTCGCGTGCGCGCTTTGAGAAAGAACTCAAGCAACCAGACCAAACTACCCAAGGCCAGATCCAAGAAGGCAAGCCCGGCCTTAGAGCCTCCATCATTTACGACCAAGACAACTGGACCTTCTGGTCTTTTCCCATCGCCGAGTCTGGGCAGCCTGCGCCGCTGGAGCGCGGCAACCACATCCAAGTGAGGCTCGCCTTTGAGAGCAATTCCTTCTTCGATTTCGTGCGGCTCGATTCGCTGTGGATTGAGACCGCCCCGCCGTTGGCCTCGCAAGTCATCGGCGAGGTCGCCCGCTTTGACGAGCCGTCGCCCGCGGGCGGCCTAACCGAAGTGTACTTAGGTGAGATGACGGACTTTACCTACGATGTGCGGACCTTGTTCGACGCGGCGAGCCAGCCGGGCTTCGATACCATCCGGATTCGCACGGGTAGCCGCCCCCAGTTCAAACGGCTAGAGATGGGCCAACCACTCCAAGTCGTAGAACCGACCGAGGTGATAGAGGCGGAGAGTGAATTAGTAGTGCGCTTGCCGCAGTCGATCACGCGCAACCGCAATGAACCCGTGCGGCTGGTCTTCGGCACCGAGGTCTTCATCTTTGCCAACACGTTCGCCGGCGAGGTGTTTGACGCGAACGAGGAGAGCCTGCCGCAGCAGATTGAGGCCGGTAACGCCTCCGACGAGGTCAACACCAACAGCCTGCGGGTGTTGGGTGGCGCACAAGAGGCCGGGGCTCCCATCGAAGACCTAGCTTTTTCAAGCGAGGTATTGACCCCCAACGGCGACGGTGCCAACGATGTGCTGGCCATCCGCTATACCTTGTTTCGCCTGCCCGGCCCGGTGCCCGTGGCCCTCAACATCTACGACTTGCGCGGCATCCGGGTCCGTAGCCTCGACGTCGGAATGCAGGGGGCCGGGCCGCAAACCGCGCATTGGGACGGCCGCGACGCGAGCGGCGAGTTGTTGGTACCGGGTCTGTATGTGATGGAGATCGCCCTCAAGTCAGAATTCAAAACCTTCCGCCACCAGCAGCCGCTGGGCTTGGCCTACTAGGCTCGACCGCTTTCAATGCCTGCCAGAGATATAAGCCGCTTGGGCGAAGACATTGTATTCGAAGAGAACCTGAGAGGGCGCGCTTTTACCTTTCACTCCACTTGGGGGCTTTTCAACCCCAAGCGCATTGACCCGGGGACGCGGCTGCTCATCGACCACATCAAAGCCGGACCGGCCGATTGCTGCCTCGATTTAGGGTGCGGATATGGTCCAATTGGTTTGGCGTTGGGCCATCTCTGCCCCGAGGGCGAGGTCCATCTGATCGACAAGGACTTCGTCGCTGTTTACTACGCGGCGCAAAACGCCAACCGCAACGGACTGACCAACTCTCGCGCCTATTTGAGCAACGCCTTCAGCCACGTGCCCGCCCACCTGCGCTTTGACACCATTGCCTCCAATTTGCCGGCGAAGACGGGCAACGAACTCCTGACGATCATCATGCACGACGCCTGCGCCCGCCTCAAGCCGGGTGGGCATCTGTGGGTCGTCACCATCGCCGGGCTAAAGGAGTACATCAAGCGCAATTTCAAGGAAGTCTTCGGCAACTACAAAAAGATCAAACAGCGGGGGACCTACCTATTATCTCTGGCCGTTAAAGAGTAGAAGGTTCTTTCTCCCCGCCTCTGCGTCCATCTGCGGATACCTAGAGCAGCTCTTCGTTCACCTCGACGCCAAATCCCGGGCCTTCAGGCAGTACTAAGTGACCTTCCTGCGGTTGCGGCTCGCCTAACCACAGCTTATCGCGCTTCGCGCCACGCCGGCCCATGACCATCTCGGCCAAATTGTCGCCGTAGCCAGCCGCCAAAAAGTGCAGACCCCAAATCTCACCACCGCGGTGAGGTATCAAAGGGACGCCGTGGGTTTGGGCCAGCTTGGCAATGCGCAGCGTCGCTGTCAAACCGCCGCACCACGTGACATCCGGTTGCCACAAGTCCAGTGCCCGCACGCTGGCGATATGACCGAAATCCCGCGCAGTGAATTCGTGTTCGCCGCCAGCCAACAAAACGGGGTGGATATGCGGCCGCAACGCCGCCAAGCCGTCTAGGTCGTCGGGGAGTAGCACGTCTTCAAACCAGTATATGTTGAATGGCGCGAGTTGCTGCGCCACGGCCACGGCAAAGTCGGGCGACCACGACATGTACGCGTCGATCATCAAAAGCGCATCTTCGCCCAAGGTCTGGCGCACCCCTTCGGCCCACTCAAGTATGCGCGCCGCGTCAGCGGCTTGGCTTCCTTGCCGCGTCTGCGAAGACTTATGGGCACTAAAACCCAAGTCGCGATACCAAGCGCAATCTGGGCCTGTGGCGTAGGCCCGCACCTCGTCCCGTTGCCGACCGCCCAACAAGTCGCAGACGGACTTTCCTTCGGCCCGGCCCAACACATCCCACAGCGCTAGATCCACGCCGCTGATGGCCATAACGGCGATCCCGCTGCGGCCGTAGGGCAGGCTGGCCTTGTACTGGTCGTCCCAGAGCCGGGCGATATCTTCAATGCTGTCGATGCTGCGACCCACCAGCAACTCGCGCAGGTGCCGGTTAATCACCTCTACGGCAGCAATCCCACCGCCCCCCGCTCCCCAGCCGCTGACGCCGACATCCGTATCGATGCGCACGACCATCTGCCAGAAGTGCCGACGCCATGCCGCCGGCACGACGCGATAGCGGGGATAAATCGATCTCACTTCGGTTATTTTCATGCGTAAACCCTTGTGTGCGTTTTGTTTTTATCGCCTTCCGTCTTGGTAATATGCTACTCCGTATCGTATTATTTACATATCTAAACACCTCGTATTTTAGAGCCCATTATAGGAGCAGTCATGCCCTTAGGAAGCAACCTGAAAGAACTGCGACAGAAACGATCGCTCAACCAGAAAGACCTCTCAGATCGCTCCGGCGTCTCCCAAGCCACCATCTCCCGCATTGAAACCGGCCGGGTGCGCCAACTGGGATCGTCGGCCTTAAAAAGTTTAGCTGACGCCCTCGGCGTCTCGACCGACTCCCTAATAGACGATACGGCGCACTTGGCCCGCGTCCACAAAGACCGTTTGCAGCAAATCGCCGAAACCCTCAACGCCTTTGTCATCCACGAAAACGGACACTTGCGCTTTATCAGCCAGACCTTGGCCGACCTATTGGGTTATCGCGGGGAAGAATTGCTAGCCAAAGACGGCATTGAGCTGCTGTTCGCTCCCCAGTCCCGTCCTGAAGCTCGGCACATATTCGCCAGCGGTTCGTCCAATGCCTATGAAGCACTCATGGTGCATAGGGACGGCAGCTTTCTTCTCGTCGAGATCACCAACGTCAACATTAGCGAAAAAGAACGCTTGGTCATTGTGCGCGATATTACTGCTCACGGCTGTCAGCAAGGGGCCTTCCGCGTCTTGCAGGCTGGTTGCGACGCCAACAAGATGCGCGATCTAGGCAAGGTCGTGCGCATCCTCGGCGACGAATTAGAGGCGATAGGCGTCCAATTCGAGGCCGTTGACCTACAGATCATAGACGAACAAAGAAACCTCTTGGCTTGTTATCGCGCCTACTCCGCAGCGCGTGGCTACCGCTCCTTACAGACCGAGGCAAATCTCCAAGAATCCCTCGGTCGCTTTGCTTCCTTGCGGAGATTGGTTGGCTATTGGAACCGCCGCAAGAACTGGGAGCGCGAGGCCGACGAGGATTTTCGCCAGATGACCCAAGAAATTTTCTCGGACTCGATGTATCGCCCCGGACTGCTGATCGACGTGCCCTTTGCACAGGGGATGTTAGGTCTGGGGCTACCCATAGGCGGGCCTAGGCGCTCCGAACAGCTAGCGACCGTATTGGGCGAGTTTGCCCGCTCTATCTCTTTGGTCGTCAAGCAGCTATTTGAGCTTCTATCGCTGCGCGAAAAGCTGGACTCTACTGATTAGCCACTACTAACTTAACCGAACGATTTTTCCACCTCACCGAGACTTTCGCGCCCAGTAGGGGTCTGAGCTATGAACGCGCTTCTTCAGGGCTGACTTTCCGCTGGCCAGAGCGGCGCGGAGGGGCCTCTTTGATGTGGGGGCGAGCTTCTCCGGCTTCTTCCATGCGTCTCAAGAGCCGTTCCTTCATTACTTGGGCCACCTCTCGGTGCGACTCGTGGCCGACTAGATTGTTCAGTTCGTAGGGGTCTGCCTGTAGATCGTAGAGATACTGCTCCTCGTAGAGATCGGCTCCTGCCACATCTCTTGCTTGATCACCGGGAGCATCCACTCCGTACTTCCACCGATGCGTGCGAACGGCCCGCCCCACTTGGGCTTCGCTAATTTGCACGAAGACCTCTGCGGGCCAATCGGCTCCACCGCGCAAAAGCGGCATAAGCGAGCGGCCCTGCATCTGCTCGGGGATTTCCAAGCCGGTCGCATCCAAAAGCGTTGGCGGCAGGTCGATTAAGCTAACCAACTCCTGCAACTGGCCACCGCGAAAACCGGGGCCAGTCAAAACCGTCGGCACGCGGATCGAGCTTTCGTGGCAAGAGCGCTTGTACTCGTTGTTGCGCGTCTTGAAATGACAGCCGTGATCCGAAGTAAAGAGCACGATGGTGTCGTCGGCCAGTACCAAGCTCTTGAGCGCATCGTGCAGGCGGCCATAGGCTTCATCAAGCCGCTTGACCATCCCGTAATAGCCGCCTAAGTGCTGGTGCGTCGAGCCGCCCAATGCCGCGAGATCGGGCGGAATCCAGCCGCCGGTATAGACTTCCCGGTAGCCATCGGGGGGCGGATAGTCGTCCAAGTGGTTCTGGTGATGGGGTTCAATGTAGGATACAAAAAGAAAAAAGGGACGATCTTGGTGCGCATCTACGTAGCGGATTGCGGCATCCGTGACCGCATCTACGCGATAACCGGGTAGGCGGACGGGTTGTTCGTCATTGTCGTAGAGGACCGTGCTGTAGGCGTCGGAAGTAAACTCGAGCACATTCGACGCCAACCAGTACTGGTAGCCGAAGCGGTCCGCTGCCGGCACCGGGCCGGTGGTCCCTCGGTCGTGCAGATGCCACTTGCCGATATATCCCGTGTCGTAGCCTGCCGCGGCAAAGTAGTGGGCGAGGGTTTGGCTGTCCGCGGGCAGGGGAATGCCGTTGCGGTAACAGCCTGTGGTCGTGGCGTAGAGACCCGTTTGCAGACAGGAGCGCGCCGGGCCGCAGACGGGTTGGCACGTAAAGGAATGGGCCGCGTGGGTGTACTCGCGGGCTAAGCGATCGAGATGCGGCGTAAGGCCCAGCGGATTGCCGTGTAGCCCCGTTGTATCCCACCGTTGTTGATCGGTGAAAAATACTATGACGTTTGGTTGTCTATTGTTTCCGACCATTTTACGCTTACTCTCCTTTTTTGCCTATGGCTCAAGCGTCTGGTTTGCTGCGCGCTGTAACTCCTCTACTACCAGCTCGACATCCTCGCCTTCAATCGCCTCTATCATCGCCTCTCGAATCAATCGCCGCACCCGTTCATATCCTGCCATCGTCGGCTCTGATTTTCCGTAGTCCAACATGCCAAACGCCGCTCCATAGTGCGGGTTTTCCTCAAAGTAGCTTGCTAGCTCGCGTGCCGTACTTTTGCGCACCGGAAAGTAGTTGCTCGCCCGCACCCACCGCGCTTGTTGCTCTGGGGCCGTAAACCACCTGAGGAAAAGCCAGGTCGCTAGCTGTTTTTCGGGCGTACCGGCACAGATCGACACGCTGGCCCCGTACACGTCAACAACTGGCCTCGAGCCGGTCTGCGGCGGATGGGTTACTCCCCACTCAAAGGCCAGCCCAGAGTCTTCAATGCCGCTCTTGTAAAAGGGCAACCCAGAGGAAGAGTCCTGCGAGAAGAGGATCTGACCGGTGACGAACTCGTTTAGCTCGACATCCCGCTCGCCTGCGATGTCCATCGCATCGTCCCGCGCTAGTTCCTGCAACAGTACTAGGACCGCTTTAACTTCGGGCGAGTCCAGCACATAGGCAGTGCTGGTCGCATCTACTAGATCCCCGCCGCGGCTAAAGACCATCGCAGCGAATCGGCTGGCGTCCACATCGAGCAAAAAACCCAAACTGCGCGCGGGGTTTTCGTTTTTGCTAAAGGGTTGCTCTTTGGCCCGGCGGCACATCGCAGCAAAATCGTCCCATGTCGCCGGCGGGGCGTCGTAACCCAGCTCGCGCAACCAATCAGCATTGTAGTAGAGCAGCTCCATCGAGCGATTCGGTGGGAAACCAACCTGCACTCCACCGATATTGTCCTGCGCCAGAAACGCTTGGACGTAGTCGCTGCGCTCTTGGGGCGACAAGCCCCATTGGGGCGAATCCATATAGGGCGCTATATCCACTATGCCGTCGGCTTGGTAGTAGGCAAGGGCTTGATTTTGGTAGGCTACTACCAAGCTAGCGGCCAGCGAACCGCTCTGGAGACCCACGTTCATCTTGTTGTAGATGTCCCCATAGCGCCCCATGTACTCGCCGCGCACCTCAATCCCATAGCGATTGGTCTGGTTAAAGTCGGCAATCAGCTCTTGCAGGGCATCTTCGCGCTGGCCGGTGTGTTGGTACCAAAAGACGATTTGCTGGCCCTGTGGATCAAGGGCTTCGAGATTGGTCGGCTGCTCGTCGACAGCCTCCTGTTGGCCACCACAGGCCCACAAAAAGACACACCAAACCAACGTCATCGCACTTCTCGGTTTCATCGCGTTATCCTTTGAGTCCAGATATGGAAATACCTTCGGTGAATTCTCGCTGAATGAGAAAATACGCCAAAAGTACGGGAGCCGTCGCAATGACAGCTCCGGCCATTTGCAGATGGATCTCGGTCCCGGCCTCACTGGCAAACTGCTGCAACCCCACGGCGATCGGCCGCCAATCCGGCGTATTGGTCACCAGCAGCGGCCAAGCCAAGGCGTTCCATGAACCAATAAACGTAAACATGCCGACCGTCAAAAGGGGTGCTCGACACAAGGGGACCGCGATCTGAAACAAAAAGCGCACGTGGCCGGCTCCCTCAATCCGGGCCGCATCCCACAGCTCGTTGGGCAGGCCGCGCATAAACTGGCGCAAGAGAAAAATGCTAAAAGCACTAGCCATAAAGGGAATGGTCAGGGCCGGCCAACTATTGAGCCAAGCAAACGGCGTATTGTGGTGCAACCACGTCACGACGAGAAAATTCGGCACGATGGTCACGGCCTCGGGGATCATCAGCGTAGCCAAGACGCCGGTAAACACCACATCTCGTCCGCAAAACTGCATCCGCGCCAGCGGGTACGCCGCCATCAGCGAGAAAAGCAAGGTTCCGCTAACTTGTAGGACGGCGATGATCAGCGAGTTCTCAAAGTAGAGACCAAAATCCGCCTCTTGCCACGCTTCGATGTAATTGTCCCATTGTACGCGTTCGGGCATCAAGACCTGCCGCAGCGACTCGCCACGGCTCATAAAAGAGGCCAACAGCATCCACGCGAACGGAAAGCCCGCAGCCAGCCCCCCCAAGCTCAAGCCGCAGTAAATCAGCCTAGCCTTGCCGCTCCTAGTCGCCATAAAACACCCGCCTGCCGAGCACCCGGTTTTGCAGTAGCGTCAGCGCCAAAATCGCGATGAAGAGCACAAAGGCCATCGCCGAGGCATAGCCCGCGTTGTGGTACTCAAAAACTTGGTCGAAAATGGCAATGCTGAGCACATCGACCGAGTCGCGGGCACCCGGCGTCCGCAGGATATACACGTGGTTAAAGGCTTTGAAGGTTCCAATGACGGCTACCATCGACAGAAAGAACAGGGTTGGCGAAACCAGAGGCAGGGTAACATGCCGGAAAACCTGCCACTCGCCAGCGCCGTCCATCTCCGCGGCCTCGTAGTACTGCTTGGGGATCGCGCTGAGGCCGGCCAGTAAAATCACCGTGTCGTAGCCGACATAAACCCAAATGTTGTAGAGGATGATCGAGGTCAGTGCTAAGCTCGGAAAGATGCTGTCCACCCACGCGGGGTACGAAGCAAAGCCGGCTCCCTGTAGTAACAGGGCTACGACGGACTTGCTCTCGTAGAGCCAGCGCTGATTCTCCAGTCCCCAAAGGCTCCAGAAGCGATTGGCCAGCGAGGAAGGGTGCGGGCTAAAGATGGTGCGAAAAACCACGGCTGAGGCGATGATCGGCGTGATGTAAGGCAGGAAAAACAGCGTGCGAAACGCGCCTCTGGCCCGCGTGATCTTGAAGAGCAAATACGCCAAGCTGGTAGCCAAACTCAGTTGGAACGGGATCGTCCCGACCGCGTAGAAAAACGTGACCTTGAAGCCGTTGTACAGCGCTGGATCGCCCGTCTCAACTAGGCCACTCAACCCCTGGACCAATCCCACCCAAAGTCCCAACAGTGCGATCGCACCCCATGCGATGCGGACGTAAAGGAGACGCAGACTGCGCTCGGAGCTTCCCGTCGCCAGTATTGGCGACGCTAACGTGGCGCGCAGGCGATAGGCCGCCCAGACGAGGCCGATCCCGGCGACGAAGGGCAGCAGGTACTGCGGGTCTCCCAAGGCGCGGACATAGTGGTCGAATCCAACCACCGCTTCTTTCTTGATCCGCCACTTGTGCAAGCTGACGTACAAGGCATAGCCAATAGGGAAGAGTCCAAATGCGCCCAACACGACAAGTGCCGGCGCGAGGAGGCCCCAAGCAAGCTGTTGTTCTCGGATGCGGGTGCTCATTGGCGCGAAATAATGCTGAGGGAAAAGCTACATGCGGGAAGATTGTGGCTTCGTCCCGATTCTCGACAGGATTAGGCCAAAAGAAGAAGGCTCCTGAAGGGAACACTTCAGGAGCCGATCTTGGCTGCCCTCCTAGGGCTCGAACCTAGAACCTCCTGATCCAGAGTCAGGCGCACTTCCAATTGTGCTAGAGGGCAACTAACGAAAATAATGGCGGAGAGGGAGGGATTCGAACCCTCGGTACGGGTTGCCCCGCACAACAGCTTAGCAGGCTGCCACCTTCGGCCACTCGGTCACCTCTCCGCGACCATTGCAAAATAAACTTTTTACGTGCTCCCACCGTAAAAGAGATGGGATTGTGGCGGCATCAAATGGTAAATGGCGGAGGGTGAGGGACTCGAACCCTCAAGGGCGTGAGCCCGGCGGTTTTCAAGACCGCTGCCTTACCAATTAGGTCTAACCCTCCTCTTACCGGAGGAGAAAAATATACATGAGGCCCCATCTTAGGTCAACCCAAAGCCTTCTCATCGGCCTTGCCGTTTTCCACGCCAGTCTCTCCCTCGTCCTCGTCCTCACTGATGGGCAGCGGGGCCATGTCGATAACCCGGTCGCCCTCGTCCAGATTGATCACCCGGACTCCTTGAGTATTGCGCCCAATGGTGGATATCCCTTGTACGGAGATGCGGATCATAATGCCGTTCTGGGTTACTAACATGACCTCCTCTTCGTCTTGGATCTCCCTACAGGCCACTACGGAGCCGTTGCGTGGGCTGGTCTTGATGTCGATGACGCCCCGGCCGCCCCGGTGCTTGCAGGGATACTCGACCTGACTAGTGCGCTTGCCATAGCCGTTTTCGCAGATGGTTAGCAAGGTGCTGCTTTCGCGCACTACGACCATGTCCACCACCTCATCCCCTTGGCGCAAGTTAATGCCCTTAACGCCCGTGGAAACTCGGCCCATAGCGCGAACCTCGCTTTCGCTGAAGCGCATGGCTTGGCCGTTGCGCGTCAACAGGGCAATATCCTGCTGACCGTCGGTGATAGCCGCCCCAATCAGGTCGTCGTCATCTTGGATCTTCAGGGCAATGATCCCGTCGCGACGGATGTTCTGGTAGGCCGAGAGCTTGGTCTTCTTGACAATGCCCTTGCGCGTAGCCGTGAACAAGTACCGATCGTCGGAGAACTCTCGGACGGGTACGATCGCGCATATTTGGTCGTCTTGTTCGAGTGGCAACAAGTTGGCTATCGACCGCCCCTGAGCCGTGCGGTCGCCTTCGGGTATGCGAAACACCTTGAGCCAATAACACTTGCCCTTGGCCGTCAGGAACATGATATAGGAATGAGTCGAAGCCACGAAGAGGTGTTCGACAAAGTCCTCTTCCTTGGTCTTCATACCCTTCACCCCACGCCCGCCGCGATTCTGTACTCGGTAAGCCCTAGGGGGTAGGCGCTTGATATAGCCACTGCGCGAGATGGTGACGACCATGTCCTCTTCGGCAATCAAGTCCTCAATGTCGAATTCTTCGGCCGCATAGACGATCTCGGTGCGGCGCTCATCGCCGAAGCGCTCTGCCATCTCATCAATCTCGTCCTTGATGATCTGCATCTGCCGCTCACGGCTGGCGAGGATGGCTCTTTTGTCCTCAATCGTCGTTACCAGTTCCCTGTACTCGGCCTCAATTTTGTCGCGTTCCAAGCCCGTCAAGCGCTGCAACGGCATGCTTAGGATGGCTTGAACCTGCCGCTCGCTCAACTCGAATTGCACGTCAGCACCTGTCGCAGGGCGGATGACAGCCAGTCGCTCTTGGGCATCGGCTGGACTCGACGAGCGGCGAATGGTCTCAATCACTAGGTCAATGTGATCTAAGGCGAAGCGCAAGCCCTCCAGAATGTGCGCCCGCGCTTCGGCCTTCTCCAGATCGAATTGGGTGCGACGCACGATCATTTCATGGCGATGATCGATATAGTGCTGCAGCATCTGCTTGAGATTGAGCGTCTCAGGGCGGCCATTGACAATGGCCAACATCATTACCCCGTAGGTGGTCTGCAACATGCTATGGCTATAGAGCTGGTTGAGCACGACTTCGGCTTGGGCTTCCCGCTTGCACTCAAATACAATGCGCAGCCCCTTGCGGCCCGACTCGTCGCGAATATTGGCAAGTCCGTCGATGGTTTTGTCGCGCACCAGATCGGCGATCTTCTCTAATAGGCTAGCCTTGTTTACTAAGAAGGGGATTTCGGTGACGACGATGTTTTCGCGGCCGTTCTTGAGGGTCTCAATATCTGCCCGCGCTCTGATGTAGATCAGTCCCCGGCCCGTTGCGTAGGCTTGCTGTACCCCGCTCATGCCGTAGATGATCCCGCCGGTGGGAAAATCAGGGGCTTTGACGTGATCAAGCAGTTCGGCAATGGAGATATCGGGATGGTCGATCAGCGCCTTGAGGCCACTGGCGACTTCCCGCAGGTTGTGCGGCGGGATCTTGGTCGCCATGCCCACGGCAATGCCCATGGAGCCGTTGCATATCAGGTTGGGAAACCTGGACGGCAACACCAGCGGTTCTTGCTGCGTCTCGTCGTAGTTGCTGGCGAATTCGACAGTATTCTTATCGAGGTCCGCTAGCAACTCCATCGCCGGCCAACTCAACCTCGCCTCCGTGTAGCGCATGGCCGCCGGAGGGTAACCGTCAATCGAACCGAAGTTGCCCTGGCCTTGGACTAGCGGATAGCGCAAGCGAAAGCTCTGCGCCATATGCACTAGGGTCGGATAGACAATGTCTTCGCCGTGCGGGTGGTAGTTGCCAGAGGTGTCGCCGGCTATTTTGGCGCATTTGCGGTAGCCTCGGTTGGGAAAAAGGCTTAAGTCGTTCATCGCTACCAAGATGCGGCGCTGAGACGGCTTGAGACCGTCGCGGACATCGGGCAGCGCACGCGACCGTATGAAGCTCATGGAATAGTCGAGGAAGGAGGTTTTGAGCTCCTCCTCAATTTTGACCCGCAGGACCCGGCTTTCTTGCTGTTCGAGCATTGATTAAATCCTAGCTTTTTAGTCTAAGTCTAATAGAACGCGTCCAGATTCTTTACATCTAGCGCGTACTTCTCGATAAATTCGCGGCGTGGCCCCACCTGCTCGCCCATGAGTAGGGTAAAAAGGTGATCCGCCTCAACGGCATAGTCGATAGCCACCTGTAACAGAGTGCGCTGATCGGGATCCATCGTCGTCTCCCATAGCTGTTCGGGGTTCATCTCGCCCAACCCTTTGTAGCGCTGGATAGCTATGCCTCGACCGTCGCCATTGCCGCCGAGAGCGGCGATGTGTTGGTCTCGCTCAGCCTGATCGAAGGCGTATAGCTCCTGCTTGCCCTTCTTCACTTGAAAAAGGGGCGGCTGGGCCAGATAGAGTTTGCCTTTCTCAATCAGGTCGCGCATGTAGCGAAAGAAGAAGGTCATGATTAGCGTGCGGATATGACTGCCATCGACATCGGCATCGGCCATGATAATAACCTTGCCGTAGCGCAGCTTCTCGATGTTGTAGTCCTCGCCAAGACTAGTGCCTAGCGCCGTTATAAGCGGCAGCAACTTGTCGTTGCCCAAGACGCGGTCGATCCGCGCTTTTTCCACGTTGAGCGGTTTGCCGAACATCGGTAGCACAGCTTGGAAGCTCTGGTCGCGGGCCATCGCCGCCGAGCCGCCAGCCGAGTCGCCCTCGACTAGGAAAATTTCAGTCTGCGCCGGGTCGCGGATTGAGCAGTCGGCCAGCTTGCCGGGCAACGCTCCGCCGTCGAGTATCCCCTTGCGCCGGGTCAGTTCGCGCGCCTTGCGTGCCGCCTCGCGAGCGCGGCCGGCCTCCACGATCTTGTCGACGATCCGCTTGGCAATATCCGGGTTTTCTTCGAGATAGGTACTCAGTGCTTCGGAGACAAACGAATCGACAATGCCTTTGACTTCGCTGTTGCCCAGCTTGCCCTTGGTCTGTCCCTCGAACTGCGGCTCGGACACTTTGACGCTGACAACGGCAGCGATGCCCTCGCGAGTATCATCACCCGAGATGTTGAACTTGACGTTCTTGAGCAGATTATTGCGGTTCGCGTAGTTGTTGATCGTCCGAGTCAGCGCCGAGCGGAAGCCCACGAGGTGAGTTCCGCCCTCATCGGTCTTTATGTTGTTCGCATAAGTAAAAAGAGTCTCTTGGTAGCTGTCGTTGTATTGCAGAGCCACCTCTACGACAACTTCGTCGCGCTCGCCCTGAAGGTAGATCGGATCTGGGTGTAACACGCTTCGGCCTTCGTTGAGGAAGCGCACGAATTCTTGTACGCCGCCCTCGTAGAAATAGCGGTCGGCGTCTCCGCTGCGCTCGTCCCGCACATTGATCTCCACCCCCTTGGTCAGAAAAGCCAGTTCGCGCAGTCGTACGGCAATAAACTCAAAGCTGAATTCCACGGTTTCAAATATGTCGGCGTCTGGCTTGAACTCTATGGTGGTGCCGGTCTGGTCCGTGTCGCCGATGACCTCCAAGCCCGTTTCCGCTATGCCACGAGCGTAGCGCTGCAAGTGGACTTTGCCCTTTTGCCAAACTTCGACCGTACACCACTCGGATAATGCGTTGACCACCGAAGCACCCACGCCATGTAGTCCCCCAGAGACCTGATAGGCCTTCTTGTCGAATTTGCCGCCGGCGTGAAGCATGGTCATCACCACCTCGACGCCCGATTTATTTTCCTCGACGTGGAAGTCGGTCGGAATGCCCCGCCCGTTATCTTGGACGCGGGCAGTGCCTTGGGTGGTGATTATTACGTCAATGCGCGAGCAACGCCCGGCCATGGCCTCGTCAATGCTGTTGTTGACGATTTCTTTTACTAACTCGTGTAGGCCGTTTTCGCTCGTATCGCCAATGTACATAGCCGGGCGCTTGCGCACCCCTTCAAGCCCTTTGAGAACCTGTATGGCGTCGGCTGTATATTCCTCCTCCTGCGCTACTTCTGCTTCTTCCCTAGGAAAATTTCTGGCCGGTTCCGTCATCTACTCCTCCTTTTGGTCTCCACACTTTCAGACTGGTTTAGTAGTTTTAGCCCTTCGACGACCTTCTTGCCCAGCAAAGTGTTGATCCGCGTCGTGATGTCCCGCTGCATAAAGTTTAGTTGAGTTCGCCATACGGCAGATGGCACCGCTACTTCCAAAAATCCTTTGGACAGGCGCAATGGACGAGTGTACTGGGCCAAGGCGGGACCTACTGCTTCTTCCCACGCCATCCGCGCTCGACATTCCACTAGCTTCTCATTGATCCCTAGCTCCTCGACTGCGGCGTCGAGCAATCCGTGCAAAACGGTGGGGGGACCAACACTGCGGCTCTTATTTCTGGAGGTCGATCGATTCAAAACGAGCTTCCTGCCTTGCGTTAGGCTCTTGAGGGGTCGTCGCGATGACCTGTTCAAATTCACCCACTATGTCCAATAGTTCTCCTATCCGACCTGAATCCAACTCTGAAAAAGCATCGTCTAAGAGCAGTACTGGCTGCTGACCCGTTTGCTCTTCCATGTAACGGACCTCTGCTAGCTTCCACGATATGAGTACGGTTCTTAGTTGGCCCTCAGAGGCATAAAGTTCGGCTGGTTCTCCGTTCAATATGAACTTCAAATCATCGCGGTGTGGCCCACACAGCGTATAGCCTATTTGGGTCTCCTGCCCCCTGCGGCGACTGAGCGCCTCGCGCAACTCGGCTCTAAGGGCCTCCAAGTCTTGTTCCTTGGCACCTTGGTAGATAATAGCTACCTCTTCACCAGCTAGGGCGAAGCGGCCGTAATAACCGAGAAAGGGCACTCTCAACCTATTCAGCGCCTCTAGGCGATATAGTCGAAGCTGAGCACCCAAATCCACTAGCTGTGCATCCCATGGTTCCACTGCCCGACTGTCGATAAGCCCATGCCCCGACTTCTTTGCGGTACGCAACAAGTGGTTTCGCTGAGCTAACACGCGGTAATAGCGCTGCATGTATCGCAAGTACGCTGCGCTAGACTGTGCGATAAGTATGTCGAGGAGCCGCCTTCGCTGGGCCGGGAAGCGCAACACCAGCGATACGTCTTCAGGAGAGAAGTGAACGGCGCGGAAGGTGCCCAGCAACTCCGATACACGGGGCAAGGGGCTATCGTCAACAAATGCCCTCTTGCCTTCTTTCTTACTGTAAAAGACGCGTACTTGCTGGTCGTGGCGACCATCACTGCACAAGGAACGGACATCAAAGAAGTCCTCGCCGTGCGGCACGACGTGTTGATCCTTAGCCCCGCGCACTGACTTACCGATAGATAAGTAGGAAATCGCTTCTAGGATATTGCTTTTACCGCGGCCGTTTGGGCCAAAAATCAGTATATGATCTGCGGCAAAGCCCAAGTGAATCGCGGCAAAATTGCGGAAGGGTCTCAGCGTTAATTCACGGATCCGCACTATTCCTGCTTACCTCATCCTGTTGGTCGCAAGGGCATTAGCAAGCAGAAGTAATCCTCACCTTCCTTTTGTTCTACCGGCCGCAGTAAGGCTGCAGTGACGTGGTCGTTGAACTGGAAACAGACCTCGGACGCGTCCATTCTGCGCAGGATCTCCATCAGATATTGGGCATTGTAGCCAGCTTCTAGCTCTTCAGAGGCGTATTGGGCCGGTACGCTTTCCCTCGCTTCGCCACCGATTTCGGGGCTAGCGGCCGACAGCTCAACCTGACCACTGTTCAGCTTAAAACTCACTTGGCGCGTATAAGAACTGGAGAGGATGGATACCCGGCGTACGGCCGGCAGCAGATCTTCGCTAGCTATTCTTAGCTCTTTTGTGTTGTTTTGCGGAATGACTTGGGCATAGTTGACATACGGTCCTTCGATCAGACGCGACAGCAAATGCGTATGTCCTATATCAAACAGGATCTGGGTCTCGCCCAGCGTGACATTGACTGGCTCTTTATGGCTAGCCAGCAATTTGACGATCTGGTTCAACGCTTGGGGGGGGACGATGACCGCGGTCTCTTGGTCGTCCTGTACCTGATTCTGCAGATCTATGGCTTTTCTGTAACAAGCCAAGCGCGACCCATCGGTAGCCACCATCTCCATTCCCTGTGCATCGATGCGCCAGAGTACCCCATTGAACACGGGACGCGTATCATCGCCGGAGACGGCAAAGACCGTCTTGTTGATCATGTCTGATAGAACATTGGTATCGCCTTCGTCTCCTCCCAGACTCAGGCTTACCCCGTCGAGGGCTGTCGGCATAGGGGGAAACTCGTCAGCCTCTATTCCCGACAGGCTATACGCTCCTTCGCTGCTTTCGGCATCCCCGAGCTGCCCTGAGAGCTTGAGTCGCTCGTCCTGCACCTCAATACTCACTTCCGCCTCGGGCCATTCTCGGGTGATTTCTGCCAGCTTGCGCGCCGAAACAGTCGTCCTCCCACTCTCTTCTACTGTAGCAGGGACTTGAGTTCGGATGGACAAATCTAAATCCGTTGCCGATAGAGATAGGATTTTCTCATCGGCCTCAAGCAGGATATTAGCCAACACCGGTAGGGAGGGTTTTGACGACACGGCTTCTAATACAGTATCAATGCCCCGCCATAATTCACTGCGATCTACTCTTAATTTCATAGCACTTCTCGGAGAATCCTTCTAATAAAATCGCCCTTTCGAGTACTTATATAAACTTAGCTTTTATGCCTACTTACGTCAAGTACTATATATATAGTGTCCCATTTTTTAATGGGAGTGAACACATGAGTATGTGTGTGTAAAAATAGAAAAAGATGTGTATCGTCAAAAAACACAATCCACATCTATACTTCTAGTAGAACTACACTTTTTTGTGTTCTTTTACTTCTTGTTGTTTTAGTTATGCTGTGGATATGTGGATAACTGTCTTAAAAAGTCATCTATAAGCAACAAAATATATTGTTAATAAGATACTTATGTGATAAAGTTGATAACTTGGTAACATAAGCTTGTCTGTGGATTATGGGGTGGAAAACTTTGGTTTTGCACACGCAAGAAGTCAAAAGCGACGGTTTTCTTTTTTCGACAGACTTATCCACACCCACATCAATGCCTAGCGGGGATAGATGTTAATAGTTTTCCACTGCCAAATAGGCACTATAGTAGTGAAAAATACCGACAGAGAGGACTAAAGAGATGGGGGCTAGCGGCTTTGCCGACGGACGGTATCCGACAAATTCTCGACTAGTCTAGCAAAGGAGGGATCGTTTTTATACCTCCTCTCAACAGTATTTACAGCGTGGATGACCGTGCTGTGATCGCGGTTGCCGAAGTGCAAGCCGATGGTAGTGAAGTGACTGCCGATGAGAGTCCTGATTAAGAACATGGCAATGTGCCGTGCCGTTGCCACGTCTTGCTTGCGTCCTTTTCCAATGAGTTGCTCTCGAGTCAAATTAAAGTGGTCGGCGACCTGCTGTTGGATCGCCTCAATGCTCACTTCCGACGGGCTGGGCCCCTGTTCTTGTATAATATGCTGGGCCGCCTCTAGGTCGAGTTCCTTCTTATGGATTGAGCAGTAAGCCATCAGGCTAATCAACGTACCTTCGAGTTCGCGGACATTCGATCGGATGTGATTGCCCAGCAGAGCGGCCACATCATCGGAAATCCGCATGCCGTTGCGCTCGGCCTTTTTGTGCAGGATGGCAATCCGGGTCTCGAGCTCGGGGGTATCTATGGAAGTGGCCAGTCCCCAGATGAAGCGGGATTTCAGTCTTTCTTCTAATCCATCTAGATGGCCGGGAGGACTGTCGCTGGTCATGACAATCTGCTTCTCGGACTGGTGTAAGGCATTAAAAGTGTGAAAGAACTCATTTTGGGTCTGTTCGCCGCGGATCAAAAACTGGATGTCGTCAACGAGGAGAATGTCCGCGCTACGATAGAAACTCTGAAATTCACCGATGGACTTGCGGTCTTGAAGCGATTGGACGAAATCCCTCATAAACTTTTCCGAGGGAACGTAAACGATCTTCTCGGCGAGGTTGTGGTTATAGGCGTGATGCCCAATCGCTTGCAGCAGATGCGTTTTACCCAGTCCTACGCCACCGTAGATCACCAAAGGATTAAACTCCGTCTTACCTGGGGCATTGGCTACGGCGAAGGCTGTTGCATGGGCAAATCGATTGCTGTCGCCAATGATGAATTCTTCAAAGGTATAGCGCTTGTTCAGCGATTGGGTAGGAGCTGCTTCTATCTCTTCTTGTTCATCTTCTGCGAGGTCTCCTTCGTTTGCAGGTACCCCTTGCTCAACAGGTAGCACTCGATCGTCAACAGATTGGGGGGCTTGTGCAACCACAAAGGAGATATTGGGAGTCAGTGCCGTCTCTTCCCACACTACGGATTGGATCATCTGCAAGTAGTGCTCTTCTATCCAAGCGGCAGAAAATGCGCTGGGAACTTGGATGACCAATAAGTCTTGGTCGAAGTGGCTTACTGAAGTCTGCTTAAACCAATTAGTAAAACTCTGGGGACGAACTTGACGCTCTATATTGAGCAGACATTGGGCCCAAAGTTCTTGGGGATCTTGTATTTCCAGCGCCATTTATTGAAGCGAAGATCGCAGTTTTTAAGGGGGGTTTTCAACCTATGAAGAAGGCATACGTCAGTCAAGAGTACACCGCGAAGTTTCATTGAATTCGTTAGCGTTTAAAGACTTGAAAGTATTGACACTTAGCAGAATAGCCACTAAATTGAACCGTTTCTGTGTATGCTGCACATAAACCAACGCGAGGTGAGAATTTTATTTTGAAACGCACATTTCAGCCTAGCAACAGGCGCCGCCGCAATAAGCACGGTTTTCGCAAGCGCATGAGCACGCCGGCCGGTCGCAACATCATCAATCGTCGTCGGAGAAAGGGCCGCAAGCAGCTAGCCGTCTAGCGCTTGATGGATTGGGTTAGAGGCCGCTGTTTTTGGATCCGCTGCGGTCGAGAAGATCGCGGTCAAATTTTTGTCGTCCGACGCAAACTGGGCAATGCTGTAAAGCGCAATCGGCTCAAGCGGCGCCTGCGCAGCATTTGCCGCAGTCGCCCGTACTTTCCTTGTGATCTAGTCGTTTTCTGCCAACCGTCAGCCATCGAAGCTCCCTTTGCTGACTTGGAAAGGGAACTGGACTCCTTGGTGGCCAAACTACCTGTTTTTCTTGGCCCACAATGAAGCAAATCGCCATTTTCGTCGTCCGCGCCTACCGTCTTCTCCTGTCTCCATATCTTCCCCCGTCCTGTCGTTATCTACCTACTTGTTCCCAATATGCCGAAGAAGCACTAGATAAGTACGGACCATTCAAGGGGGGAATGCTTGCGCTAAAGCGGATTAGTCGATGCCATCCTTGGGGAGGGCATGGATGCGATCCTTTGCGCTAGATGTGCTTATAACACGTTGTTTATAAAAGGGTAAGTAAAACTATGGAAGATAAGCGGACTCTGTTGGCCTTTCTCTTTATCGGCCTGATTTTCCTCTTGCTTCCCTATTATAATGAATGGTTTGGGCTAAATCCCAAGCCCCGTCCTCCGTCGCAGGAAGCTGTGCCGCAAGAATCGGTGCCTGAAGTGGCCCTGGCCCCTGTCGCTGAAGAGCAAGCTGAGCCCGAACGCATACGCGATCTCGAACCCGAGGAACAGCTCCGGGAAGAGCCAGCACCCGTTAGGTCTCAGGTCGTTGACAGGGTCGAATCGGCCGAAGATTCTTCATTTATCCCGGAAGAAATTGTAGTACAAACGCCGCTTCAGAGCTTTGTCATCTCTACAAAGGGCGGTATTATTACATCGTGTAAACTATTAAAATACAGAGACATAGATGGAAGTGTTATCGAGCTATTGCCTCCCGCCGGCAGCGGCTTGGGAATTCATCTACAAAGAGCGAATGACAGGGAGGATATTTCCTCGGCGGAGTTTGTTGCCAATCAGTCGAGCCTGCAGATAGGACCCGGGGAAGAGCGTTCCTTAAGTATGGTGGCCGAGCTCGGGGGGGGCAGGAGGCTGGAAAAGGTCTTGACCTTTAATGGGGACCGCTATGGATTCGACCTCCAGGTACGCTACGAAGGGTTTGACGACGATACCGAAGCCATACTCACTTGGGAAAACGGCATAGCGTTCACCGAGCGCGAGCCGGAAATCGACCTACCTGAAATGCGGGTTTTCGCCTATATAAATGAAGAACGGGTCGAACTGAAGGTAGACGATGGGGAATCGGACGAGTTAGAGGACAAAGGATTGCTAAAGTGGGCGGGTATTCGCAACAAGTACTTCTTGATTTCCTGCGTCCCCGCCGATAGGGAGCAGCGTTCTCGCGTCGTCTTACAGGGCGATCATCAAGGATCTCAATTGTGGCCCGAGTATTCTTTTCAGCTAGGTCGGCGACTCGAACAGTCTGGTTCTTGGCACAACATCATTTATCTCGGCCCACTCAACTACGACGAGCTCATCGGCTATGAGGCCGAACTAGAGCAGGCCATTGATTTCGGCTGGCCGATCGTAAGTCAGATAAGCCGCTTTCTACTCATTCTATTCATAGCGGCCCATCAATATATCCCCAACTATGGCTGGATCATCGTCCTTTTCGCCGTTGTCATCAAAATTATCGTCTATCCGCTCACGCACAAAACGTATGAGTCTGCGGCGAAAATGCAGGAGATTCAGCCGAAAATTACGGCCCTACGCGAAAAGTACAAGAACGACAATCAACGCCTGAGCCGAGAGACCATGAAGCTCTATAAGGAAGAAGGCGTCAATCCTCTTAGCGGGTGTCTGCCTCTATTGTTGCAGATGCCCATTTTCATTTCGCTGTACAATCTCTTTGGCAAAACAATCGAATTGCGCCAAGCCCCCTTTATTCTTTGGATACAAGATCTTTCCCTTCCTGACGAGTTGCTTATCGGCGGCTTCGGGCTTCATGTTCTGCCCTTGTTAATGGCGGTCTCTATGCTGGTCCAACAGAAAATGACTATGAAGGATCCCAAGCAGGCCGTTCTGGTTTACATGATGCCAGCTGTGATGATCTTTATCTTTTGGAGCATGTCGTCGGGATTAGTGCTCTACTGGACTATCTTCAATGTCCTGACCATCGGCCAACAGCTATTGGTCAATCATTTTAAGAAGAAAGCCGCTCCTTCCAGCACTTGAAATTTTAGCCGGATCTCGATTCCTTGATACAGCCGGATACTGTTGTCGCTATCTCTACACCGCGAGGGGAGGGGGGGATCGGGATAGTGCGTTTGAGCGGGCCAGCAGCCCCATCGATAGGCCAGCAGATTTTTCGCTCCCGTCCACCGCTCGGCACGCGAGTCCGATACGTCGAATACGGATGTATATGGGCTAATGGCCGAGCAATCGACACAGGCGTCGCTTGGGTCTTTGCTGCACCGCACTCTTATACTGGTGAAGATACCGTCGAGATTAGCTGCCACGGCAGCATGGTCGTATTAGAGTCAGTCGTCGAGGAAGCGCTTCGCTTGGGGGCCGTCGCCGCTGCACCTGGAGAGTTTACCCGTCGAGCGTTTCTCAATGGCCGATTGGATTTATTAGAAGCTGAATCTGTAATTGACCTCATCCAAGCCAGTTCTAAAGCGCATCTCGACAATGCCTACGGCTTGGCCAGTGGCCGTCTATCTAAGATGGTAAAAGAGCTTAAGAATCAGTTGGTCAAGACGCTATCACTGCTCGAGATCGGGCTCGATTTCTCCGACGAAGACATCGATAGTATTGGGCGTCAAGAAATACAGACCGTGCTGCGCGAAGTAGTTGAGTCCTCTTTGCGGCTCGCTGAAACATTCGAGGGAACAAGGCGTCGCCAAGAGGGATATTTAGTCGTGCTCATCGGGCGTCCCAACGTAGGTAAGTCCACGTTGCTCAACGTGTTGCTCGGCGAAGACCGGGCAATAGTTACTCCCGTACCAGGGACGACGCGAGACTTAGTAGAAGGTCGGACTACGTGGGCAGGAGAGACGATCCGGCTAGTCGATACGGCTGGGATTAGGCAGAGCCATAATCTGATCGAAAAAGAGGGAATTGAACGAGCATCGCAGGTGATTGGGGAAGCGGATGTAGTTTTAGCGGTGTTTGACAGTTCGACTGAGTCGCGTGAGGACGATATGGCTGTGTTGGACCTGCTCCCGTCTGACAAGAAGTCAATTGGTGTCTTCAACAAAATTGATTTGCCGGGTGCTAGCACCCGATCTAAGATCGAAGCATGGGTCTCGGTATCTGTTGAAATATCAGCACTTAGGGAATTCGGTATTGAGAAATTAAAGAGAGAAGTGACGGCCCAGTTGCCCCATAGGGCGGAAGTAGATGGGATCGGAATCACTCGCCAGCGCCATCAAGATTGCCTACTGCGGGTAGCTAAATCTGGCGCTAGCGCAGAGGAGCTTCTGAAGTCCAGTCAACCCGATGAGTGCGTCGTTGCCGAACTTCAGGACGCCTTGAATGCCTTGGGTGAGATGCTGGGAGAGACCGTAGGAGAGGAGGTTCTCGATTCCATCTTTTCCCAATTTTGCATCGGCAAGTAATGTTCCACGTGAAACATTGAGTCTCGTCTCAAATGCTCTATGAAACTCTTCCAAGCTGTATCGAGCTAGTTAAGTGTTCCACGTGAAACATCTTTTGATATGGTAATTCAATTGCCCTCTGACATTCAGGAGGACTTTGAGAGATTAAAGAGAAAAAGCGTTCTCTCTAGTTCTTTTGAGGATATATGGCCTAAGCTGGAAATGTATCTATATATTTTGAGTCGGTGGTCGAGAAGAGTCGGCCTTGTCTCTCGGCGAGACCGGTCCGTCCTAGCAACTAAGCACTTGAGGCAGGCATTGACTATGGTTCCGGTCGTAGCAAGTCTCCCTCATCGGCTGGTTATGGATATGGGATCAGGAGCCGGATTTCCGGCGATTCCTCTGAAGATCGCTCTTCCCGACACCTATTTTATTCTCGTCGAAAGCAAGAGGAAGCGGGCGCACTTTCTCAAGGAAGTTGTAAGGTCGGTGGGGCTTGACCGAATAGAGGTTGTAAACGAGCGGATAGAGAGTTTGAGTCCAGTGTGCGCGGATTTGGTGACGGCGAGAGCCGTGGCTTCGCCAGATAAACTGCTTGCTTTAGTACAAAGACATTTATCTCCTCATGGTTGGATTCTTTCAACGCTTGGAAAAGATGCCGCTCATTCGGAGTTGTTGGCATGGAGGGCTGATAGGGTGGGGAGTGCATTGGGGCTATTCTACTAATTGCTATTGTCGGGCGTTCCGAGTGTAGTTTTACACATACTTATCCACACCCAAAAATTAAAATAATTGCGAGATTTAAGCCTTTTGAGGAACGTATATGTCTAATTTTACCTAATAGATAGGCCATAAATTAGCGAAGTACTGAGTAGAGACGATGGGGTGTGATGTGGAAAACTTGGTCTTAAGAAAGTGGAAAACCCTGCGGTAAATATTTTGGAAGAAAAGCAAAAAACAAGTATATTTTTAACGTAGTTTCAGAGGACAAGGGTTTTCAATGGCCACTCTCAAGCGTCTGCGAAATAGGTTCTTTTTTGCTAGATAAATATCTGAAAAAGTGGTGTCTGATCATCCTTAGGCCGTTGGCGCATTTATTTATTCGCTTGGGCTTCAGACCCGATTGGCTGACGCTGATGGGGCTAGTTATGAACGTGGGGGCAACTGCGGCGTTTGCCAAGGGTTATTTGCAATGGGGGGCTCTCATTATGATTGTGGCGGGCCTCTGCGATATCTTGGATGGACAGGTTGCAAGAGAGGGCCACAAGGAGACCAAGTTCGGAGCCTTATTGGATTCGACGACAGATCGCTACTCTGAGATATTTATTTATTTTGGAATCGGCGCGTATTTGATCGGTCGCGATGAGTGGATTCCCTCGGGGATCCTCTTTTTTGCAATTACTGGTTCGCTGATGGTTAGTTATGTAAGGGCTCGTGCAGAGGGGTTGGGCGAGGATTGCAAGGTGGGCTTCATGCAGCGCCCAGAGCGTCTAACGGCCTTGGCCGTGGGGAGCCTGATAGGTCATCAAGGTTTGGTTTTCGTGCTGGTTCTATTGGCCGTTACGACCAACTATACGGTTGTTGAGCGCCTCGCTCATATTCGCAACAGGCTGAAATCAGGTCCCAATTCGCCCACCTCTGTCCAGCAGTCCTAATAAGCGTCTCCTTGCCGTCGTGTCCCGGGGTCATTTTATCGCATTTGAAGGAGTCGATGGCAGTGGAACTACAACCCAATCCCACCTGCTAGCCTCGCATTTAAGAGAAGCAGGTCTTCCGGTTACACTGACCAGAGAGCCAGGCGGGACGCCGGTCGCAGAGAAGATTCGCCAGCTTGTTCTCGATCCAAGCCTTGAGGGGGTATCCCCGACGGCGGAATTGTTCCTCTATGCAGCCAGTCGTTCACAGCACGTAGAAGAGGTGATCGCACCGTCGCTCGACCGGGGAGATGTGGTTATTTGCGACCGCTACATTGCCTCATCAATAGCGTATCAGGGGTATGGGCGCGGTTTGGATCTAGAAGTGATCGAACGAGTCAATCGGCTGGCTGTGGGGGAGTGTTTACCGGATGCGACAATATACCTGCTCTTGCCCGTAGAAGTGGCTTGGGCTCGCCTGAGACGGCGGGACGTCGCGGATCGGTTGGAGCAAACGGGAATGGCACTACAAGAGAAGGTTTCCCGAGGCTACCAACAGGTAGCCCAAAAAGATCCAACAGGCTTGGTTTTTGACGCGCAGCTCGAAATAGATCGACTAGCTGAAAGAATTCAGGACGCGCTGCTTCGGCAGTGGTCGTGGTTTCCCGAGGAGAAAAAGTAGTTATGCGACACCTCTTAATGGGATTGATTTCTTTATTTGCAAGTGCGAACGCAATCCAGGCTGCGCCTACGGAAGATCCGTATGCGGAGGTAAATGCCAGTTGGGAGCGTTTCGGAGCCGTGTATTCGCGCATTCTGGAAAATTACTACTCCAGTCTGGACCAAGGGGAAATCATGAGCGCGGCCATTGAGGGCATGCTCGGCCAACTGGATCCATATAGCGAGTACTACGACGAGAAAGGTTTGCGCCAGTTGCGCCAAGACACGACGGGAAAGTTCACGGGATTGGGAATTACGGTTGCCATAAAAGATCGCTTTCCCGTGGTAATTTCCCCTATTGAGGATACCCCTGCCTTTCGGGCGGGGTTGAGACCGGGCGACTTGATTGTCGCCATCGAGGGCAAAAGTACCTTGGACATGCAGCTTGAGTCTGTGGTCAATGAGCTGCAAGGCCCCCCTGGCACAAAGGTCACAATTTCGATCGCCACCCACTTGGGGGCCACGCCGCGCGAAGTTGAAATTCAACGGGAAGATATCAGGATCAAGAGCGTTGTGCTGGTAGAGGAGCTAAAAGATAAAATCGGTTATATAAGCATGCGCCGGACGCGTTTTTCCGAGCATACCGCTAGTGAAGTGGAAGAGGCGATAAAAAACCTCTCTCGGGTTGAAGGACTAATTTTAGATCTGCGAGGCAATCCAGGAGGCTTGTTTAGTCAAGCCACCCAAGTTGCGGATTTGTTTTTACCCCAAGGGGTGCCGATCGTTTCGGTCAAGGAACGCCAAGGGCGAAGAGAAGAAGTCAAGTATGCCCACCATCACTCTATTGCGCGCGATATACCCTTGATTGTTATGATTGACGAAGGGAGCGCCAGTGCGTCCGAAATCGTTGCTGGTGCCATCCAAGACAACGACCGAGGCGTGATTGTCGGAGCGTCATCCTTTGGCAAAGGTTCGGTACAGACCATATTCGACCTACAGACCGCATTCGATTTGCGCGAAGAGACGGCTAGTGCTTTGAAACTGACGACGGCGCTCTACTACGCGCCTAGTGGGCGCAGTATTCACCGCGAGCAGGACATCGCCAAGCCCGTACATAGCGTTCTGTTCGGCGATAGGGAATTGCCGCATCAGTTGGTGATGGACCTTATTTTGCGTTCAGAAAATAGGGCTAAGGCCCTTTCTGCACTCCAAGCTCATTTTGATATGGATTCTGAGTCCGCAGAGAGCCTTCTTCTGATCCGTTTGGGCGATTTAGTGGGTAAGTCCAAGATGGGGGCGGCTGGATTGCCGGATAGTATGGCAAACCAAACCTATTATACCCAGCGAGGTCGCAAGGTCTTCGGCGGCGGCGGAATTAAGCCCGATATTATCATCGAGTCGGAACCATTTCCCCCCTATGTACAAGAGTTAGTGCGTCGTCGGCTGTTTTTCGACTTTGTCATAGATTACGTCTCGGCCGACTCGTCTTGGGCCGAGGAACATCCAGAGCTGACCGTCAGCGATGAGATGGTCGCGGGCTTTATGGAGTTCGTCCAGGACATAAGTCTAGACCAAGGCCAAAAAGGATTGAATCAAATAGCAGAACTTGAGGACTTGGCCGAGGAAATGGATTGGGGGATGGCTGCACAGGAGTCGATCCATCAGCTACGAGCAGCAGTGAAGCAGGAGTGGGAGCGTCGGTATAGCAGCGAGTTGGAACCTTATATAAAGGGCGCTTTACGCCGAGAACTTATCTTGCGCTTCAAGGGGAGGAAGGCCCAACTCCTCGAAGAATTGCAAGAGGATGTACAGCTAGCGAAGGCCATAGAGGTGCTCGCGGACCAAGACCGGTATCTGGGGGTGTTGGCCGCGGAAGAAGCCAAGTGAACGGCGATAAGCGAGGCTTTGAAATAGCCGATACTAATATTATGACTACTAAGCGTGAGGACAGATCGTGCAAACAGAAATTTTTATCAACCAAGGCATTCACGAATCCCGTATTGCCATCTTGGAAGATGGGCGTCTAGCTGAAGTCTGGATCGAAAGACCCGAGAATGAGCGGACGGTAGGAGACATATACAAAGGAGTTGTATCGGCCGTTTTGCCCGGGCTACAGGCTGCATTTGTCGAAATTGGCCAAGACCGCACCGCGTTCCTTCAGGTGCGCGATATGATGGAAGCAGACAGAGACGAGACCGATGGAGCGCGCAACGGACGCCGCTCTCGCCATCGCGGTTATCCTGCTATTCAAAACCTGATCAAGAAGGGCGAAGAGGTGTTGGTGCAGGTCGCCAAAGAGCCCATTGGCACTAAAGGTGCCCGTGTGACAACGCAGCTCTCGCTTCCGGGTCGTTTTATGGTGCTGGTTCCGGGTGGCAACTGGGTTGGCGTCTCCCGCAAGATCATCAGTCGGAACGAACGCAAGAGATTGAGAGATCTGGTATTCAAGATCAAGCCCGATGGCTACTCCGTAATCGTGCGCACCGAAGGACAGAATCAGAGCGACCGCGAGTTTAGGCGCGATATGAAGCAGCTAGCAAAAAACCACAGTCGTCTAATCAAGACGAGCAGGAAGGTCGAAGCACCGGCCTTAGTGTACAAGGAAATGGGCATGACCTCCAGCGTAATACGCGACTTGTTCACCGACAATGTGGGGCGGCTAGTCGTCGATAGCAAAGAGTTGTACAAGGAGATCACGGCTTACTTGCGCCAAGTTTCACCTGAATTGCGCCAACGGGTTGAGTTTTACCGGGATCGTCGGCCCATTTTCGATGCTTTCAACATTGAGGAAGATATCGAGAAGGCGACCAACCGCACGGTGTGGCTGCGGCGGGGCGGTGCCTTGGTCATCGACTACGCCGAGGCGGGGACCTTTATCGACGTGAACTCAGCCCGTTACATCGGCTCGGACGATCAGGAGGAGAACAACCTCAATACCAACCTGAAGGCCGCCCGCGAGATAGCCCGCCAGCTCAAGCTCCGCGACATTGGCGGCATTATCGTCATCGACTTTATCGATATGAACGAGGAGCGCAACCGCAAAAAGGTCGTTGACTGCTTGGTTGAGGAGTTCAAAAGGGATCGGGCGAAGGTCTCTATCACCCCGTACATCAGCGAGTTCGGCCTAGTCGAAATGACGCGCCAGCGCGTCCGTCCAAACCTTTTGCACACTCATAGCGAACCTTGCCCCATTTGCAGCGGCACGGGCCGGATTATGGGGCCAGACACCACCCTGACTTGGATTGAGCGTTGGCTTCAGCGTTCCTATGCTGCCACCCGAGAGCGGCGCTACGTGTTAAAGGTCCATCCCGATGTAGCCACCTATATGCTAGAAAATCGCGAGGAACGGCTTAAGTCGCTGCGCAAGGCGACCAAAGCTCGTCTCCAGATAGAGACGGATTCCACTTTGGGGCCCCAAGACTATCGCTTCTTCTCGACCAAGCGCAGCCTAGATGTGACAGCCGAGTTCCGGGTTTGACAGGAAAAATTCCGGCCCATATCTTTAAATGCTTCCTAATTGATTGCAAAGTAGCCTTAGCGTAGGAGTGCAATTCATGTATGCAGTTGTCAATATCGCCGGCCATCAGGTCAAAGTCGACAAGGGTCAGCGTCTGCGCGTGCCCCGGCTTCAGGCCGAAGAAGGCAGTACTCAGGAATTTACCGATGTCCTGCTAGTTTCCGGCGACGCCGAGACCAAGGTTGGCAGTCCCACGGTCGAGGGAGCCAGTGTTTCAGCGACGATCGTCGGCCATGGTCGCGGCGACAAGATTGTCGTTTTCAAGAAGAAACGGCGCAAGAAATACCGGCGGCGCACCGGCCACCGCCAGGATTACACCGAGATTCGGGTCGAGGACATCGTTCTCCCGAACTAAGTGCGAAAGGACTTAGGTAATGGCTCATAAAAAGGGTGTCGGCAGTTCCAAAAACGGGCGCGACAGCAATGCGCAGCGCCTAGGCGTTAAGCGGTTTGGCGGAGAGAAGGTCAGCGCCGGCACGATTATCGTGCGGCAGCGCGGTACGCGCATTCATCCGGGCGTCAACGTCAAGAAGGGCGGGGATGACACGCTCTTCGCCACCATTGAAGGGCAGGTGAAGTTTGAGTCTTTTGGCAGGAAGGGCAAGCGGGTGAGCGTTTACGCCGCCTAAGAAATGCGTTTAGAATTATAACGCGAACTGATCCATAGAATTGGGACAGGCCCACCAGCATGGTCGGGCCTGTTTTTTTTGGCTTCTCACTCCTCCAGCATCAGATGCGATTTAGGCTCCCAGCCCAAGACGGCTCGTGCTTTGGACATGTTCATCTCGCGGTGGTCGGCGTCGCCCGAGATGAAGAAAGCGTCGCAGCGGCCATGACCTGTGCAAACATGGTCCAGAGCGGCTAGATAGGCGTTGGCCAAATCTTCCTCATCGGTAAAGTAAAGACCGCCGGGAGGGTAGTGTGGTGGATTTTGGGCTTGTTCTATAAATTGCGCCCGGGTGCGCGGACCGGTAATGCGAAAGACCGCCAAGTTCAGGTCAAATTGGCGGGCGAAGTAGCGACAAATGCCCTCGGCTAGCCCTTTAGTGAAGCCGTACACACTAGGGCTATCAAGTGGTACTTCCTCCTCGGACGGATAATAGGAGCGGGCGCGGTAGTGGGCGCTCATAGTGGAGGTGTGAACGCCTCTTTTGATCCCTAGCCTCCAAGCTGTGTACAGGAGCAAATGCAATCCCAGACAGTTGACCGTGTAATTATCGACGATCTGGGTCTCGGTCTGGTGGCTGTCGAGGCCGCCTTGGCCGCTCTTCATGGTCATGTTGATGAAGGCATCCACTCCGTCTAGGGCGCAGGCGAGGGCCTCCGGGTCGGCGATAGAGCCTTCGATGTATTCTACCTCGTGCCGAGGCTTGGCTAGGTCCAACACGCGGAGATCGTGATGGCGTCTAAGGTAGGGAGTAGTGCAGGTGCCGACGTGGCCGGCCCCGCCGACTAACAAGATTTTCACGGGCTACCTCCTCGAAGTCTTTGGATGTACCTGAATATTACGGGACTTTCCCAACGATCAACAGCCCTAGTTTGGTACTTGCGCTAGTCGCTTCTTAGATCGCCTTGCTGGTAGAGGAAGGTTTTTATACTCTTTTGCGTTCCTTTCACCTATATAGAATAGATAACGCCCATGAAAATTCACGAATATCAAGCCAAAAAGATTTTGCACCAGTACCAAGTCGCCGTACCGAGCGGCCATGTGGCCACGACAGCGGATCAAGCCGAACACATGGCCGCCGAATTGGGTGGACAGGTCGTGATCAAGGCCCAAATTCTCGCTGGAGGTCGCGGTAAGGGCGGAGGCGTCAAACTAGCCGCTAACCCCGCAGAGGCTCGCCAAGCGGCCAGCGAGATTCTCGATATGCGGCTCGTTACGCACCAGACCGGCCCGGAAGGCCAAAAGGTCAAGCAAGTCCTCGTGGAGCAGGCTTCGGATATAGAACGCGAGCTTTATCTGGGCATCACCCTTGATCGAGCCCAGAGCAAGATAGTGGTCATGGCCAGCCAAGAGGGCGGAATGGAGATCGAAGAGGTCGCCGCAGAGACCCCAGAGAAAATTCTCAAGGAAACGGTCGATCCCGGAGTGGGGCTACAGGCATTCCAAGCGACGCGCCTAGCCTTTGGACTTGGCTTCGAGGGCAAGCAGGTGCGCCAAGCAGCCAGTTTTATCCTTAGCCTCTACAAAGCCTATGTCGATGCTGACTGCTCACTGGTCGAGGTGAATCCTTTGGTGGCGACCGCCGATGGGCAGCTTTTGGCGCTGGATGCCAAAATAGACTTGGACGACAACGCACTCTTCCGCCACCCCGACTTAGCGGAAATGCGCGATCTGGATGAAGAGGAAGAGCTAGAGGTCGAAGCCGCCAAATACGATCTGAACTACATAAAACTCGACGGCAATATCGGCTGTATGGTCAACGGTGCCGGGCTGGCGATGGCCACCATGGACATCATCAAGCTGTCCGGTGCTGAGCCGGCCAATTTCTTGGACGTAGGCGGGGGAGCCAGTGCTGAAACCGTGGAAAATGGCTTCCGCATTTTGCTTTCCGACCCAAACGTAAAGGCCATTCTCATCAACATCTTCGGAGGCATTGTGCGCTGCGACCGCGTGGCCGCCGGCGTGATTGAAGCGCGCAAAAACATCGAAGTCAACGTGCCGGTCGTCGTGCGGCTGGCTGGGACTAACGCAGATCTGGCCGCCGAGATGCTGGAAAACTCCGACATGGACTTTGCCGTTGGGCACGGGCTGCAAGACGCGGCGGCGATGGTCAAGGCGACTATTTAGTAAGAGGAACAAAGGGATGAGCGTTTTAATCGACGAAAACACCAAGGTCTTCGTACAGGCGATTACAGGGTCTGAGGGGTCATTTCACACGCGACAAATGCTGGAGTACGGCACGAAAGTGGTCGGAGGGGCTACACCAGGCAAAGGTGGCCAAGAATTTGAAGGCGTTCCGGTCTTTAACACGGTCGCCGAAGGCGTTGAGACCACAGGTGCCAATGCTTCAATCATCTTTGTGCCAGCCCCCTTTGCCTCCGACGCCATCATGGAAGCGGCCGATGCCGGTATGGAGCTAGTCATCTGTATCACCGAGAACATCCCCGTGAGTGACATGGTTAAAGCCTACCATTATGTCCAGGCGCGCTCTACTCGGCTGATCGGGCCTAATTGCCCTGGCGTCATTTCGCCGGGGAAGTGCAAAATCGGCATTATGCCCCACTTTATTCACCAGCCAGGTCGCGTAGGGATTATCTCCCGCAGTGGAACGCTAACCTATGAAGCCGTGGGGCAGCTCTCTGAGCGGGGCCTAGGCCAGTCCACAGCCATCGGCATTGGCGGCGACCCAATCATCGGTACGCGCTTTTTGGACGCGCTAGCGCTCTTTAAGGACGACCCCGAGACCGATGCGGTCGTGATAATCGGCGAGATTGGCGGCACGGCTGAAGAGGAAGCGGCCGCCTATATCAAAGAATGCTATGACAAGCCCGTCATTGGCTTTATCGCGGGGCGCACGGCACCTCCGGGGCGACGGATGGGACATGCAGGAGCTATTATTTCAGGCGGTAAGGGGACGGCCGAGGACAAAATGGCGGCGATGCGGGAAGCGGGGATTCACATCTGCGAGAGTCCGGCGGAAATTGGGGAAACGGTAGCGAAGGTACTGAGCTGATACGTAACTGCCTCTCCCCCAACAGTTCAGTTGTAATCGGGCGGAGCGTATTCCCTCCTAGTCAACAGCGGCATAATGGTGGGTTGGCGGCTGAGAAGCAGGAGACCGGCAAGCAGGAGTAGGCCGGCGAGTAGGACCAAGGGCATGGGGAGATGTTGGGAGGGGCCGAGGCCATCTATACCTAAGTAAGTGCGCAAGTTGATCCCAATTATCGAAGTCAAGTTGTTGACCGCGTGGGCGAGCATGGCAGGATAGATGCTGTGAGTCCAGTAAACTAAAGCGCCGAGGAAGAGCCCAAAGAGGAAGAGGGGGATCATTTGCCAAGGGTTGAAGTGGGAAATGGCAAACAGCAGGGCCGAACCGCCTAGCGCCCAGCGCGGCCCATAGTAGGCGCAAAGACTCGTCAACACAAGTCCGCGGAAGAGGGGCTCTTCGCAAAGCACAGGTACTAGCACTAGTGTTACCAGACCCTTTGGGATGTCCGCTAATCCGCGGACAATCTGAATTTCCAGCAGATTTTTCTGAAAAGACAGCGGCATGGACAGGTCCATCAGGCCGAGAAGATAGGCCAGATACAAGTCGAGTTCGGCGATTATGAGGCTACAGCAAATAGTCACCGGGATTGTCAGCAACAGGGACGCAGCCGGTGTGGCGTTGAACAGAAGCAGGTCTTCGGCAATTAGGCGATGACGGCGGATGTAAAGAGCCACAAACCACAAAAGGGTACATTCGGCGGCAATAATACCAGCATGTAGGGATAAGAGGCTGACAATGGGCCAAACTATGAAGTGGGCCAGCAGGAGCGCAGGTAGCGCTACGCGGAGAACTTGGGAGAAGCGGGGATAGTGCGTACTCATAAGGCTATATAATATAAGTCGTTATTCTTTATTTGTTTAGAGCGCTCAGATAACCCCGCGTGCGGCTGGACCAGAACAAGTAGCTAAAAAACAGATCCGGGACATAAGTTTTCACAAGCCAGCGGGTCACCCAGCGAATTGGGTAGTGAATCGGCGGCAACAAGGCTAGCTGAAGCGCGAGCCGCCGAGGAGAAAAAGCAGCGGATCTGATAAAGTCCAACCGGAGTACGGCGTCCAATTCGGGATGCTTGTTTAAAAGGATCGGGATTGACTTGTTGCCGTAGGTCTGCATCAGGCGGCAAAGCGGCTCCAACGAACGCAAGTGATTGTGGTGTGACAGGGCTTCAGGGGCATAGTAAAGCGGAATACCCGCCAAGTGGAGGCGGTACCCCAATTCTAGATCTTCGCCGCCATAAGCCGTGAGCTCCTCATCGAAGAATCCCACGCGCAGCAGGGATGACCGGCGCACCGAGGAGTTCCCGGTGACAAAGTAGTTGAAAGGTATGGGCTTGTCCTCGTCAACCCTATGGACGCCCCTTCCTTCGAGGTAGCGGGTCAGAGAAGTAGAGGGAATTTCCTTGGCAAAGCGAATATTGCCGACAAAAACGGCTTCCGCGTGGTTTTGATGCCGTTGGGCATGGGCGCGGAGAAAATTGGCACCGACGGTCATGTCGCTGTCGAGAAAGACGACGAGATCGCCGTTGGCGACCCGCAGGGCTGCGTTGCGCGCCCGAGCGCGTCCCTGATTCTGTTCGTTGCGGAGTAGCTGCAACTCTAACGGCGTGATCGCCGCATGTAGCCGCTCGGCGTCCAAATGAGGGGAAGCATCGTCCACCACGATGATTTGGGTCGCTTCGTGGGGGTAATTTTGCTGCGACAGGCTCTTAAGTGCTGCTTCGAGGCGCTCAGGCTCGTCATAGGTAGGTATTACGACGCTAAGCGTCAGCGGGGCGCTCATGTTAAGGTTTCGTAAAGCTGGGTGAGTTGAGCGGCTTCTCGTTCCCAATTATAGCGCCGTGCCGCCTGCAAACTCGCCGTAGCACACGCCTCTCGCTGCGCTGTATTGTCCAAAAAAGCGGCGGTCTGCTCTCGAATGGCTGCTACATTGCTTGGATCGACCGTAGCGCCGGTGCGCGTTTCGCGGACGATGCGCTGCATTTCGGGAAAATTGCTGGCTAGGACGGGCAACCCGGCCATCATATACTCGAACAGCTTGTTGGGCAGTGAGTAATAGAAGCTCTTGCCCGTGCCTTTGATCAGACACAGGCCCAAGTCAGCCGAGCAAGTATAATTGTGCAGTTGGTGAAAGGGCACTCGAGGAATAAAATACACTCGGTCCTCTAGCCTCGCAGCGCGGACTTGGTTCCGCAGGGCCTGTTCGCTCGGTCCGTCCCCAATTAAAACGAAGGCCGCATCCAATCCCGCAGCAGCCTCAATTTGCTCGCGCAAGCCATTTTCGGTAAGGAATCCTCCTTGGTAGAGAACAACGGGGCGATTATCGGGCAAATCCAGCGTTTCGCGTATCAGGTTGCTTTGGATCTTGTGGCGGAATAGCGGCAAATTGCGCAGAACGACGACCTCGTCAAGGCGGTAACGCTCCCTGAGCGATTGGGCGATAGACCCGCTAACGGTTATGACGCGATCTACCCGTCTTATCAGCCGCTGCTCCAGCAAACGCCAGCAAGACCGCATCAGCGGCCGGTTGACCAGTGAGGACTGCTCGGTCCAAAATTCGTGTGCGTCATAGACGATGGGCAGGTCTAGTCGCTGTGCCGCTCGCACTGCTGGCCAGAGTGAATCTAAGTCGTGGGCGTGATAGGCATCCGGCTGGGTCTCGACGAGCAGGGGATAGGCCCGTTGCCAAAATAAAGGGTAGAGGCGGCGCAGCGAGCGGCTCCGATCTAGCGGAATCGGATAGATTTCAAAGTCGTCCCATCCCTTGAGAGGGGCTAAGTTGAAAGAGGAGGCGACAATGACGACTTGGTGACCGGCGCGGCGCAGCGAGGTAGCCTCTCGGTAGATGCGATAGTCGAAATTCAGGTCGGTGAAGGCGACCATACAGATGCGCATGATGTATTGAGGAATCTAAAGGTTAAAAATAAAAAAGCAGCCCATTTTTTGATGGGCTGCTTATAAAATAAAGAGTGTGGCGGCCGGAAGGCGTGATCTTAAAACGCAAATGAGATCCTCAAACGAGGCGGTGTGGGGAGGTAGTTTTGAAGATCTCAACGACCCGAAAAGGGAAATCCGAGCTTCGCGAATCAAGACGTTAACCACGCTAGCGGACCACCACACTCTATTTAGCAACAAATATACACACGCTAGATTGTGTTGTCAAGCAGAAAAACGGACCCAAAGAAATAACAACAAAGTCTTGCACACTTACAAGTGTGTGCGTATCTTTGGCAGAGATGGTGGTTAAAATAATTCAGAGGGATCGCAAATGCAGTTTGCAGAAATGGTTAAGGAGGCCCGGCTACAAGCCCACCTGAGCCAGCAGGGATTGGCCGAACAACTCGTGACGGCGCGAAGGCCCAAGGGCGTATGGGCAACCTATATAGGACAAATTGAGAAAGGGGAGAAGGTTCCTTCCGACGAAGTGTGTCTCAAGTTGGCCGAGGTTTTGGAACTCGACTCTAACACAGTGTTGATTGCTGCTTATGAGGCCAAGGCGAACTCGGAGGAAGGACGTGCGCTCTATGGCAAGATGATGCGCTCGCTGTCGGACCCAGTCGTCAACAAGCTCCTGTCTAGCGAAGAGCCGTTGGACCCAGCCCTCTTAGGGATACTATCGAAGCCAGAAATTTTGGCTCTGCTCGGGGACCAACCGTGGTTAGAGGCCGTTGCTCGGGCGCGCAAGAAACAGAAGGAGCGCGATGTGTTACGCCTGCTCGCTCTGGTAGAGGCGATGGACGACAAACAGTGGGATATGATAATGGGCATTATAGGGACTTGGAACTTAGAGCCGCCTAGACGAGGAAAGAGTTAACGTCTGATGGGAAGAAGTTAGAAGTCGGGCAGTTTGTACTCGCCGCGCTCAATGGCTTGCTCTAACTCTTGGTGGAAGGTGCTGTCTAGGTGGGAGGTAATTTTCCAACCTCTGGAATCGCGCAGAAAATAAAAGAATGGCGATGTGCGCTCATCGCCTAGCGTAGAGGAATCGAAGAGTAAGTAACCAATGCGCTCGTTGATGATGCGCTCTTCGGCGATTTCTCGCCGCAGTTGGGCCTTGATTTCGGCTGGCGTCTTTTGCCGCCACCGTTCGACAAAGCTCTGACGATCTTCACCCTCCACTTGCGAAGAACTGAAACATTCCCAAAGCAGGTCAAAGTCGCTGTTTTCTAGCGCGTGCTTATAGGTCTGGAAGGTCTGGGCCGGGTGCGAGAAGCGTTGGTCTAGGTCTTCGCTATTGCAGCCGAGAAGCAGGGCGAGACAAGCAAATAGTTGTAAGGCCATTGTGTGCAATGCACGGATCAGGGTCTTGGGCAACTTCAGCTACTTGGTAGGTGTTACGTCTGAGTCCACCCGGATTGGGGTTCAACGCTTGGTTTTTTAACTAGCGATTCGATGGCGTCGCGCAGACGAGCAGCTTCTTCGTATTCTTCGCATATAACAGCCTGCTGTAGCCGATGCTGAAGCTGGCTGAGTTCGTCTTTCTCTTCCTTAGGCGGGCGTTGAGCGTCGGCTTCTTCGGCGTTCCGCTTCGGTGAGCGGGTCTTGTCCGAATCAGCTTCTGCATCGAACGACGTGGAAATCTGCGCTTCAAACTCGTAGAAGCGGTTCAGCGTGTGTTCAACATCCAAGTCGGTTTCCAAAGGCTCCAAGCTCACCTCGTCGAGCAACGCAGGAGCAACGTAGATCGGCGAACCCGTGCGCAAGGCCAAAGCGATGGCATCGCTGGGACGTGCGTCGATGTCTTTTATCGTGTGATTCTTCTCAATAACGACTCTCGCGTAGTAAATGGAGCGGCGCACGTTGTGAATAACAACTTGGCGCACGCGTATCGCCAAGGAGCTGACCATAGAAGCGAGCAAGTCGTAAGAGATTGGGCGTACAGATTCATCGTTTTCCAACCGCATCCGAATGGCGGCCGCTTCAAATTCGCCAATGGGAATGGGCAGGAGCCGAGGGAGGTTGCCGTTCTTTTCGCTCAACCATACCAAGGGCCTGTCCTCTCGCAAGTAGGGACTAACCTTGACCACGGTCATCTCGACTAAAGAGGTAGTACTCATTAGTCAGCCCTATTGAGGCGACTAATCTCGTCGCGAATCCGCGCCGCCTCCTCGTAGATTTCTTCGGCAACCGCTTGGTGCATGCGTCTTTTGAGTTGTTCTAGCTGATTGACGGCTGATGTGGCGATAGTAGGGAGGTCTTCTCGCGGTGCGGCCACGGATTTGGTGATGGCATCAACTTCAGCCGTAACCCATTCATCGCCGTCAGAACGAACGCATCCCACGTCTTTAAGTACCTTGACGGCAGCGTAGATCGGTGCGCCAAAGCGCAAAGCTAGGGCAATGGCATCGCTGGGACGTGCGTCGAACGTATGAATTTTGCCCTCGTCGTCAACGAGGTGAATCTCAGCGTAGTACGTTCTTTCGCGTGAGTTAAAGTCCGTAATTTCGACCCGGACTACTTGAGCGTCAACGTGGGCGAGAATCTGATGGGCTAGATCGTAGCTAATGGGGCGTGCGGGTTGCCGCTTGCTGTGGGCTGTGGAAATGGCTGCCGCCTCAAAGCGGCCGATGACAATGCGCAGATAATAGTTGCCTTCGACTTCTTTGAGTACTACTTCGGGATATAAAGATAGAGATTTGCTGCTTAAGACCCCCTTGACTTCCATCAGAACCATAGCGATACACTACAATTTAATAGGCGTTTGCCAATAGATGTGTGAAATATAATACGACGTAAAAGCGGGTGTCAACTAGCCCGCGTCTCTTACCCATCCGGCAAATCACCCTCTTTGTTTTTCAGCCTCAGCTCAAGTTCTGCGAGCTGGCGACTCAGCTCCCCAGTGCGCCGATTTAGGTGCGTCAAATAGGCAAAAAGCACGATCCATACGGCCGCGAAGGCAGCAAATAAGTAGTGGAGATTGTCCATAGTCTCTTACGTTTCGTCAATTAGTTTTTGCCGCAGGAGCACCACGGCTTTTTCAATGCGGGCTAGCTCCATGCGTTGCGCGATGAGGCGAAAGAGCAGCAGGAAGAAAGCCGCGTAGCAGATCCATTTGGTGTATTGCATCGTCGGCTCAAGCTCTACGTTGCGCGGCGGGTGTAGCTGTTGGTCGGCGGCCCATAGATCAACGGCATAATACACCAAAGGAACGTTGGCGAAGGCGAGAATACCCAGTACAGCACTGATGCGCTGTACCGGAGCGGAGTTAGCCCCGTATCCCCGCACCATTAGGTAGGCCACGTAGATGGTGAAGGTAATCAGCATGGAGGTCAGGCGCGGCTCCCATCGCCAGTAAACCCCCCAGATGGGCTTGGCCCACAAGGGCCCAGTGATCAGCACGATCAACGCAAAGATCACGCCCAATTCGGCGGAGCATAGTGCTAGACGATCCCACTTGTCTTCGCGCGTGCGCAGATACTGGACGCTGCCGACGAATACCAGAAAAAAGGCCAAAAACGAAGAAAACGCCGCCGGCACGTGAAAGTAGAAGATCCGCTGGACGATTCCCATTTCTTTTTCCGTGGGGACCCACAGAAAAATCGCGCCCAAGGCGACGAGCATGACCGCGAAAATCAAACAGGAGCATGGGACCGAACGCATCATTCCTCGATTGCGTATTCAAAAAGCATTAGCGAGAGCACCGTGAAAACCACCGCGTACACCCCCAACATTTGTAGGTGCGGGAAGAGCTTTTCGCAACAGTCATTGGCCAGCACTAGCCCCGTCGCCTCCACGCAGGAAATCAATGCCGGCAAGATCATGGGCAAGAGCAAAAGGGGCAGCATTAACTCGCGCAAGCGCATATTGTTTGACAACGCCGCAAAGAGCGTGCCCGCCGACGCCATACAAGCTGATCCCAAGACGAAGACAGCCAGCAGAGGGAGCAAGAAAAAGCCTAGAGACAGGTTAAAAAAGAGCGCAAAAAAGGGCAAACTTAGAAGTTCGATTGCCAAAAGAAAAACAAAGTTGCCCAGCATTTTGCCTAGGTAGATGGCACCGTGGTCTCCCGGCGCTAACAGCAGCGCGTCGAGCGCGTCATTGTCGCGTTCGTCAGTAAAAGAGCGGCCCAGACTCAGCAGGCTGGCTAAGACATAGGACGACCAGAGCGTACCAGGCCCAATCTCGCGTAGAGCAGCCCCACCTAAATCGAAGGAAAAGTTGAATACCAACAACATTAACAGAATAAAAAAGACCATCGGGCTAAGACGAGCCTTAGTACGCCACTCGGCCTTCATATCCTTGCGCAGTATCGCCAGCGCACGCCCGAAAAAGCTCATGGGTTGGCGTCGAGATAAGGTGCGCAGAGCGTGTGCAGTTGGTTAGAATTTTCCGTCAGGACTTGATCCAAGCGCCATTGACCGCGTTCGATCACCAGCAGGCGATCTACTAGGCCCTCAGCCTCGTCGAGGCGATGCGTCACCAAGATGCAGGTATGCCCTTCTTGCCGAAAGCGGCGCAAGAGGCGGTGTAATGCAGCGCAGGCATTGGCGTCAAGGCCGGTAAACGGCTCGTCAAGCAAGAGAATAGAAGGGCCATGCAGAGTGGCACGGGCAATGGCCAGACGCTGCTTCATACCGCGGGAGAACGAACCCACGCGCTGATCGAGCCGCTCGTGCGTCGCCAATACTGGCGACGGAAAGCACAAGCCAACAGCCGCTAAGGCCGCGGCGAGCCGTTCGTCTGGGTTGTCCAAACCATAGAGTTGGGCGAAGAAGCGCAAGTTCTCCCGCGCCGTCAGTTCGTCGTAGAGCAAGGTCTGATGCGAGAGCAGGCCGACCTCCGCTCGCGCCTCGGGGGTGCGCTGGGGATCGCGACCGTTGATCTTCACGCTCCCCGCCGAAGGTCGGCAGAGGCCGGCCACCAGCCGCAATAGGGTACTCTTGCCCGCGCCATTGGCACCAACCAGTAGCGCCGCCTGCCCGCGCGGGATGACCAGATCGATGGGACGCAAGGCTGTGTGGGTGCCGAAGCGTTTAGCAGCGCCCGCTAGGACGATGGCGTCGTCTCCACTCATCACACGTCAAGCACTTGGGTCAGGGCAACCGCTTCGCGCATTAGCTGCGCCCGCTGGTCCATGTAATGCGGATCTGCGGGCTGGTCGGCAAAAGAGTCGTCGAGCCGAGCGAGTTCCTCAATGAGATGCTGCCGCCGTTTTAGCGCGTGTGCGCGATCGGTGCTTGGGTGTTGGCGGCTCAATGCCAGCGCGACGCCACCGGTGAGGAATGCGCCAGCCAGTGCGACCCATTTGAGCGACCAACGCAGCGAGGGGGCGAAAGGTAAGGGAATCGCCACCTGCTGACTTGGCTGTAGGTTTTCCATAGCCACTTTCCGGTACTGGCGTCCGTGCTGTTCAACGATACCTAGATCGATAAAAGGCGGTTTGATCTCTGTGGAAGGTGGGTCGAGAAAAACCTCCAAGCGGTCGGTCGGATATATCACCTGATGTACATAGGGACTGGCGAATTTGCGCGCGTCGAGATTAAAAGAAAAACTCCGCTGCGAGCGGCCCGGAGGCAGGGGCTGGTTGTCGAAGAAACGACCTTCTCCGGCTTGGTGGAGCAGCCCCGAGTGACTTTGGAGGTTGAAGATGCCCGTTGGCAAGACAAGTTCGGTCACTTGCCGCTCGCGTCCGTCACCACGGCCTGCGTACGTGCGCTCGCGGGTGTTGTGAATTTGCAGAAGCTGGACACACTCAACCGCGTCCTCGCGCAAAGAAAAAAAGAGGTGATGAGTACCGATGCGGATTCCGGAGGGGTCATCGGTTTTTTCGTACACCTCGAGGATGACTTGTTGTTGCGCACCGGCCTCAAGCGTCGAAGAAAAATAGGGGATGTCGTCGTAGAAGGCGGCTAGCCCAAAGTGGAGTCCACTCTGTAGAAAAGGTCCGGCAAAAGAAAAGTGCCCCTCGGCGTCGGTTTCCTTGCGCAGCATCTCGAGAACCTCTCCGTCTTGGCGGACGTAGAAGGCCACGGGAATGCCCGGAATTCGCGCTTGAGTGAAAGGATTGAGCACATAACCGTTGATTGCCGCGCCCCACAGGTCGGAAGCGCAAAGGACGATTGCAACACAAAGCGAGCGCAGAGCCATAGCTTAGCCAGATTCCACTAGCGAAGCGCCGCATTGTGGACAGAACCGATCGTCCTCGCGCCGCAAGGCCCCGCAGCCGTGGCAACGAGGAACGGCGGTCTTTTGGCGCAGAGCCGCGACCTCTTCCTCGATGCGTCGTTCGAATTGAGATCTGCTCGCACCGTTGAGCCGATCCAACTCGCCTATAACTGCTAGCGTCTCGGCCTCCAACTCGGCGAAGAGGCGCTGAAAGTCCTCTGCGGACACCTTGCCGAGTTCGCGGTCAAGTTCCAACTCGACGATCTCGCCCAAGAGCTGCTCCTTGCGCTCAAAAAGCTGTCGCGTCGGCCTTGTCACCGCGCCCGCCCGCTCGCTCACTAGGAGGGGACGGGCCAGATAGAGCAATAGCCCCAGCAGCAGAGCGATGGAACACAATATGGGTAAGAGTTCTATCGCGTTCATTTATATGAGGTTCTCACAGGCCCGCGTCGGTGAGGTCGGACTAGTCATCGTCGTAGTGATCCAACTCGCGTCTCAGGCGATCCGCGTCTTGGCCGCGGTTGGCTGGCAAGGGCTTGGATTGCGGAGGGGTTTGGTCTTGGCCCTTCCAGCGAATCAGCAGAGTGCGTACCAAGGCAACGCCAAACAAAAGAGCCAAAAAGGGCGCGACCCAAGCTAGCAAGTTAAAGCCTTCGTGCGGCGGAGTTGCTAAGACCTTCGGGCCAAAACGCGCTACATAGTCGTCGATGATCTGCTGCCGAGTCTGGTTTTGGTCTAAGGCGGAGCCAATCGCCTCGCGTTCGGGGACCGCAAAGTCAGTACAAAGACAGGTGGCCAGGGATTCCCGAGGGCAATTTCCGCAGAGACAGACCAACTCCTCCGCCACGGCCTTGATTTCCGCCGTTGTTGCCGCCCCTACTGGCGAGAAGCCCAGCGCCAACGCGACGAGCAAGGGCACGTACATGCTCGGCCTCCGGGCGATGGCCGAGTCCATTGCGGTCTCGCGGTCGATCCGCGCCAGCCGACGGTCTCGCGGCGTAGGCCACATCGCCCACAGGGCACCAATCACGAGGACGACCGCACCGAGCCACACGAAGTTGATGAGCGGGTTGATATAGATTTGGAACTTGGCGCTCTGGTCTTCGGCAGACCCCACCAGGATTACATAGAAGTCCTCGCGCCAAGTCGAGTAAATGGAGACTTCCGTGGTGCCTTGGTCGAAAGCCGGATAGTAGCGTCGCTCCGGCAGCAGCGTACCGAGGAATTGATCGCCGCGATGCAGGGCTAAGGCCGCGGCGGTAGTGCTGTGATTGGCGTTTTCGGCAAAGGCCAGCGACGCGAAGGTAAGCCGGTATTCGCCGACTTGACTCGAAGCTCCTTGGTCGAGGACGACTTCGGCTTCTTGGGTAAAGGCTTTGCCAGTAAAGCCAGCAAAGAGCAATACCAGCCCGAGGTGGGTCAAATACCCGCCATAACGCCGTCGGTTTTTGGTGCAGAGGCGATACAATGCCACCGGATAGGACTCGCCCGTACTGTGCCGCCGCGCCCGCGCCCCGACGTGGAATTCGGAACCAAGCGCGACGAGTACGAAGACGCATAGTCCGAAGGACAGCACGACATAGGGATCGCGCAGGCCCAAGAGAAAGGAGACCCCGCACGAAAGAACGCCCGCGGTCGCCGGGCGGATGAAATTCTTGCGCAGGCTTTCGCGGGAGGTGCGGTGCCAAGCGAAGAGCGGCCCAGCACCCGTCAACAATAGAAGCACTAGGCCGATGGGAATGGTGACTTGGTTGAAAAAGGGAGGGCCGACCGTGATTTGCTCGTCGGTCAGTGCCTCGGAAACCAGCGGGAAGACAGTGCCCCAGAACACGGCGAAAAGCATTCCCAAGAGAATCCAGTTGTTGAGCAAGAAAGCCGTCTCGCGCGAGGCAAAAGATTCCAAGCGGTTTTCGGCCTTGAGCAAGGGCATCCGCAGCCACAAAAGCCCAAAAGAAAAAACCAGCGTCAGGACGAGAAACGTGCCAAAGAAAGGGCCGATGTTGGATTGGGCAAAGGCGTGAACCGAGGATATGATGCCACTGCGGGTCATAAAGGTGCCGAAGATGCACAGCGCGTATGTGAGGATCGCCAGCGCCACATTCCATACCTTGAGCATGCCCTTGCGCTCTTGAATCATAATCGAGTGCAGAAATGCGGTGGCGATTAGCCAAGGCATCAGCGAGGAGTTCTCCACCGGATCCCACGCCCAATAACCACCCCACCCCAGTTCGACATAGGCCCATTTGCCGCCTAGCAGAAGACCGAAGCCGAGAAAGGTCCAAGGAATGAGCATCCAGCGGCGCGCAGCGCGGAGCCAAGTAGCGTCCAACTTGCCAGTCAAGAGCGCGGCTATGGCAAAGGCAAAGGGTACGACCATGCCCACCATCCCCAAGTAAAGCATCGGCGGATGAATGGCCATGACGGGATGTTGTAGGATCGGGTTGAGCCCGCGGCCGTCTTCTGGCGTGAAGGGCAGGCGCTGGAACGGGTCTGCGGCAAAGAGATGCACAATGCAAAAGAAGAAGCTGGTAAGGGACAGGGTCGCTACCGCGTAGGGCATCAATTCGCGGTAGCGCTGGCGGTAGAGTGCCGCCAAGCCCGCCGAGTAGATGGACAGGATCCAGCCCCAAAACAACAGCGACCCGTTCTGCCCGCCCCACAGCGCCGTTACTAGATAGAATAAAGGCATGGCGCGGTTGCTATTTTCGGCCACGTACTCGACTTGGAAGTCGTGAGAGAGGAGCGCGTGCCACAGCGCGAGAACCGCCAGCGTCAGCAGGGCACAGGTCGCCAAGACCCCGTTTTCGCCCGAGCGCACTAGCCCCAAGTGGCCACGCCTCGCCCCGAGGGCCGACGCTAGCACCCCATAGCCGGAGGCTAGGAGCGCTAGGCACAGGGCAAAATAGCCAATATCAACCATAAAGATTCGGGAAAAGCCAAAAGACGTGTGGGCTAGCCGTTCGGGCTATTCATCGCCTGCACGTGGCCTTCATAGCTTTGTCCCTCGTATTTGGAGGGGCATTTGGCAAAGACGATCTCAGCGGCAAAGACTTGGTCGGCTGGATGGTATTCGCCTTCGAGGACTACCAGCGCTTCGTCTTTGAAGGTATCGGGCAGCACGGCGGGGCCGATGTAGCGCACCCGCAGGGTGTGTTCCCCGTCGGTAATCACAAATTCGGGGCGCGAGCGATACCGGTCCCATTCAATCGAACCGGGCACCACGGTGCTGCCGCCTAGCTGGATGCGCTGGCCGTCGTCTGTAGCTCCGTCCATCAGGGTTTGCAGCGTCATGTGGGTCGCCGTCGACTGCTGAACGCCAGCGACAAAAAGGTAGATTAGACCCGCAGCAATGACTAGGGAGCCAAGGGTGAATTTGTGTCGTCTCATAGAAATAAATCTGCTCAATTTCCCCTTTTTGTCAACGAGGACACCCGTTGGCGCAAAGGACCGTATTCACACTTCGAGCACCTTGGGCAGGCTGCATAAGTTCTCGTAGCCGCCGGCGCAAACGACAACCGTATCTTCGATCCGCACGCCCCCCAAGCCCCGGTAGTAGAGCCCCGGCTCCATCGTCACGACATGGCCGGACTCAAGCATATCGCCGCGCGGACCGATCCTCGGCCCCTCGTGGATCTCCAGCCCTAGCCCGTGTCCCGTGCCGTGGAAGTAGCCCTGCATATAGCCGTCCTTCTCTCCCGTCTCGTAACCGGCGGCGTCGAAAAATCGTTGGATTGCTTCGTGAATAAGGTAGCCTTCGGCACCCGGACGGATGTGTTCCAAGCCCAGTTGTTGAGCCTCAAGCACGGTTTCGTACAGGTGCTGCAGCGGCTTGGAGGCCGGCCCCTTACAGACGGTCCGCGTCATATCTCCGTAGTAGCCGCTCGCCTCGTCGCGCGGAAAGATGTCGATGATGATGGTCTCGCCGGCACGCAAAGGCCCGAATCCCACTTGGTGTGGGTCGCAGCCTTGGTCGCCGCCGGCGATGATGGTGTGTTCGCCGATGCTGTCGCAATCCATGAGCGTCTGATGCACCATGCGCCGCAGTCGCTCTGACGTGAGTACATCGCCGTTGAGGAAGAGCACGCCGGCGCGCACATCGGCGGCGCGCAGCCCTTCAATCGCCGTTTCCATGCCTACTTCGGTGGCCCGCATCGCCCGGCGCACATTCTCGATCTCTGTGGCGTCCTTGATGTTGCGCTGGGGAAAAAGCGGCTCAGTCGCAATGGCGAGTTCGATGCCTTCCCCCCGCAAAAAATCGGCCGTACCAAGGGGAAAGTCAGCGGGCACTTGTAGCTTCGCCAAGCCGAGGTCGCACAAAAGTTCCAACAAGACAGCTTTGCTATTGGGTCGCTCTTGGCCCCTTTCCTTAGCCTGCTGCTCGTACCGAGTATAAGACAATACCCGATCGACGCTAGCTTGGTCGCGTGCGCGGTCGATCTCGAGATTGTTGGCGAGCATGATTTTTTCGTGGGGAGTCCACAGAAAGACGAAGGAGTCGGGGGCGCGAAAGCGGGTAGCGTAGAACAGATTGGCGCAGCGTTCGCTGCTGCCGATCATCAGCAGGGCATCGGCCCCGTTTAGGTCGGGCGTCATGGTTTCACTCCGGAATCCTCAGTGCCCGGACTTCTATACCGGTATCGGGTCGCCAAAACCAGAAGAACGCAGACTGCCCCTCCTCCAGTTCGGAAACAAGGCGCACAAATTGCTCCAACGAGGTAACGCGTTCTTGATCCACCTCGGTAATCACATCGCGCTCTCGAATCCCTTTGTCTGCGGCTAGCCCCTCCGGATCTACTTCAACTACCACCACCGGCTCCTCGCCTTGTGCAAAACCCAGTTCAGCCGCCAACTCGCCGACAAAGCCCAACTCGGTGGCTAGTTCAGCAGGCAAAGATTCAACGGAGAGTCCTAGCTGTTCTAACTGCTGATGGCCTTGGGAAAGGAGCCGGTCCTCTTCGCGCTCGCCGAGCACCACGGCGAGGTGGTGGATTTGATTTTGGCGCATGATTTGCAGGCTGACCGTTTCGCTTGGGTCGCGGCTGTAGATCAGCGTCTGCAGGTGGTTGAAGTGATTCACCTCGATACCATCGAGCGACAGGACGACGTCCCCGCCGCGCAGACCACCACGCGCGGCCGGGCTGTTGGGTTGCACATCTCTGAGGTAAACGCCTCGTGGCCGTTCCATGTCGAGGCTGTGTTTGCGGATTAGCTCTGGGGTCATCTCAGATTCCACGGACACGCCTAAGTAGCCGCGGACGATCCGCCCGTGGATCAGCAGATCATCCACCACTTCGCGCGCTAGATTGATCGGCACGGCCAGCCCATAGCCGATGTAGTAACCCGTGCGCGTTGAAATGGCCGTATTGATTCCTACAACTCGGCCCTGTAGATCGAGTAAAGGGCCGCCGGAGTTACCGGGGTTAATCACGGCATTGGTCTGGATGAAACTCTCGATGGCGTAGCGATTTTCTTCGTCGCTTCTGGGGTTGAAAATGCCTGCTTGGCGCCCTAGGGCACTGACGATGCCGTGGGTCAGGGTGGACCCCATGCCCAAGGGATGGCCAATGGCCAGCACCCAATCGCCGATTTGCAAGCGGTCTGAGTCGGCCAACTGCACAGTAGGCAGCCCCTGCGCCTCAACCTTGAGCAGGGCGATGTCAATCAGCGAATCAAAGCCGATGACCCTAGCCCGATAGATGCGGCGGTCAGCGAGGGTGACTTGGATGGAGTCCGCTCCGGCGACGACGTGGTAATTGCTCAGAATGTAGCCATCGGCGCTGACGATAGTGCCGGAGCCTATGCCGCGAAAGTCTTCGGGAATTTCCGGGTGGAAGGGGGGCAATGTGCGCTTTTGCCGCGATCGGGTCGTCGCCGCGATCAAAACCACGGCTGGCTTCGCTTGTTCGTAGGCGTGGCGGAAAGCCCGGCTGAGATCCGCTAGTGGCTGAGTGCCCCCTTCCGGCATTTGCGCCCCAGCCGAGTGCGTGCCCGCGAGCAATGCGGCAATAAGTGCGCTGCCCACCCACGGGCGACATATACTGAACAGGGTGGAGGAGTTGTCGCGCCTGACGGAGCGGAGAAGGTGCTTCATTGGAGGTCGTATTCGTTCAGCTTGCGGTAGAGCGTGCGAGTACTGATGCCGAGGATGTCGGCGGCTTTGCGGCGATTGCCGCCGACGCGGTTGAGGGCCTGTTCGATGGCTTCCCGCTCGCGGTCTTTGAGCGAGGGCAAAGGCTCAATAGCTGCGTTTTCGGGGACGCGGATTGACGCGGATTGTTGGGAGTCTGCGGGATGGTAAGGGGTGTCCCCAACCGGATAGATCGGTTCCTCGGGCGCGATCGGCCGAACGACCCTTGATGCTACGGGAGGCGTAGAGGACGGCATCGCGGAGGCATTGCGCTCGACCGCGGCTCTTAGCTCGGCGACCTCGCGTTTGAGATCCAAGAGCGCAAAGTAGATCAACTCGCGCTCGGATTGGTCCGGCGTCTTGTTGGTTGGCACGGGCAAATGGCGCGTGGGCTGGATCCCGAGATGGGGCAATAGGTCTTCGGGTTCGACGAGGGCACGCGGGGCGAGGAACACCAAGTGCTCGATTAGGTTGCGCAACTCGCGCACATTGCCAGGCCAGGCATAGCTTTGCAAAAGGTCCAGCGCCGCCGCCGAGAACCCCTCTAGGCGGCTCTTGTTGTCTTGGGTCAACTCGCCGATGAAGTGCTCGATCAAGAGGGGAATGTCCTCGGCGCGGCGGCGCAGCGGCGGGATGTCGAGCTCGACGACCTTGAGCCTGTGGTATAGGTCGAGGCGGAATTCGCGCTGCTCAACCGCCTGTTGCAGGTCGCGGTTGGTCGCGGCGATCACGCGCAGGTCCACCGCGACAGATGCGCTGCCGCCGATGCGGACCACTTCGCGCTGCTCGAGGACTCGCAAAAGGCGCACTTGTGCCGCCAGCAACATCTCGCCGATTTCGTCTAGAAAGACCGTTCCGCCGTCCGCTTGTTCAAAGATGCCTCGGTACTGGGCGCGGGCGTCGGTGAAGGCTCCCTTTTCGTGCCCGAAAAGTTCGTTCTCCAGCAGATTCTCCGGGATGGCACCGCAGTTGAGCGGGCGGAAAGGACGTTCACGTCGGCTGCTGTAGCGATGTAGCGCTTCGGCAACTAAGTCCTTGCCCACGCCGCTTTCGCCCGTCAGAAGGATAGAGGAAACTGGCGTCGGTGCCACGATTAAGATGCGTTCGCGTAATTGGCGCATTAAGGGCGACTGACCTACCAGTTCGGCCCCGTGCAAAAAGCCCCCACGCTCTAGTAGCTGGTCCAGATGTTGACGCAGGACTGCGGCCTCAAAGGGTGCGGCAATTTGGTCTTTGAGTGGCGAACCCCACAAAAGTCGGTCCCAATTTTCATCGGCGTTGCCCAAGCCTAGCATGGGCACATCGCGGTACTGGTCGAGCGCGGCGACGCCCTCTGCGAGGACGGCGGGCGGAAGTTCCAGATCAAAGGCGACCAGAGCCACTCCGCGCCGCAGTAGCCGCCCAAGCGCATCGCCGTTAGCCGCGCCGAGTACTCGCAGCCGCATGTCGTGGACGGCGGACTTGAATTCCGCTTCCAACTCTGCTCGCTGGGTCAGGAGCAGAATGTGACGTTGAGTCGGGGCCATGATATGCTCTGCGGGCGGCGCTTCAGTTGAGGGTTTCTAGCTGGCGGCGCAGGTCATCCATCCGCTCGCGGGCTAGCTGTCCCTGTGGACTCTGGCCCCCTTCGCGCCGTGTGATGCGTTCGTAGATGGTCATGGCCGTGGCGTGTTCGCCCAGCGATTCGTGGCAGCGGGCGCGCTGGAAATCCGCCGAGGTGATCCACATGCTGAGTCCTTGGCTACCGTGGTAACTGACTTTGTAATAGGCTTGGATCGCCTTGCGGTACTCGCCCATGTTCTGATAGGATTCGCCGATGTAAAACCGGGCTTCCGAAGCACTGTTGCCATCGAGTAACTGTTGGGAGAGCAGTTCGTCTAGCTGTTCAATGGCTTGGGCGTATTGGCCCTTATTCTTGAGGATGATACCCAGTTCGAGTTGGACCTCGATGGCTTTGGGGTACTCGGGGTACTGGCTCAAAAGCTGATCGGCCACTTGGTGCGCGGCCTCGTACTCGTGGGCGCTTTGGTAGCTTTTGAGCAGTTTCCACATCGCATCTTGGGCCTGATCACTACTGACTTCTGGCGCGTCCCAGGCGTGTTTGTAGGCCCCCGCCGCTTGCAGGAAGTTGTGCAGCGAAAAGTGGTAATCCCCGAGGCGCAAGTAGGCGTCGGCTACCTGAGGACTCGTTGGATATTCGCGGACAAAGCGCGATATGGCCTCCAACGCGAACGCCGCCCCCTCCTCGCTAGGCGTCGCCTTGTTTCGCTTCCACAGCGTTATGGCCATCCAATAGGCCCCATCGTCGGCCCACGAGCCTCCTTGCTTTTCCACCTCTTGAAACAGCTCGTACGCCTTTTTGTAGTTGCCAGCCTGCAAGTAGTAATTCCCTTCTTCAACCCGGAAATGTTGACGCCACTCCGTTTCTTCCTTGAACCGCTTGGCGAACCGCTTGGCCGCCTTGCGCCCCTCCTCTATGCGCTTGAGTCGGAACAAGGCGAGGACGGCTTGTCCGTGGATTAAGGTATCCTCGCTTTGCTTCAGCAAGGGCTGATAGAGTTGGTAGGCTTGTTTGTATTGCTGGCGGGCAAAGGCGATGTGGCCAGCCCGTGCCGAGGCTTCGGCTGCCAATCCGCTGGAGGCAAATTCTCGGCTGACCTTGCGGAAGAGCCGAAAGGCGTCGTCTTCCTGCCCCAACCTCAGTTGCAGTACCGCTTGGGCGAAGTAAATGCTATCTAGTCCAGCCGGGTTTGGCTCTTCAGCGAGTATTTGCCGATAGGTCTCCATGGCCTCGCCATAGCGGTTGAGATGGTGATAAGCGCGGCCAATTCGTCGCAGAATCGGTCCCCTGTCGTCGGAGACTGTCGAGTTGGAGACTAGCGGTTGATACAGCTCGATGGCGGCGGCGTACTGGCCGAGCTGAAAATAGGTGTCGCCCAACAGTTTCTGGGCGGCGCGGCGCTGGGGAAAGGCCGGGTAGCCCCAGCGCAACTCTTGCAGTCGGGCAATGGCTTCTTGGGTCCGCTCCTGCGCTAAGCGGATATGGCCCAGTTCAAAGAGCACCGGTGCCGTCAGCGGACTATTGGGATAGTCTCGCAGAACGCGCTCGAGCAAATCGGCCGCTGCTTTGTGTTGGCCTTTTTGCACTAGGCAAAGACTCTTGCCGTATAGAGCGTGGGGTACGAGTGGACTGCCAGAAGAGAGTCGGCGGAGCTGGTCGTAGGCCGCAATGGCCTTGTCGAACCAAGTGGTAGTGGTATCGGTCGCCCCGAGTTGGCGGCGAGCATCGCCTAGCTGCAAAAGGGCTTGGTCTAGAAGGGCACCTCGCCCCTCGGAAAACTCGGCGACGAAAGCGGCAATCTCTTCTTCAAGCGTTAGTAACCGTAGTGAGTCGGGGCGGTCCTCGGCTTCGAGTTTAATGAGGCTGAGTCGTGCGCGCCGGGCCCATGTGCTGTCGGTGGGGGCTTGCTCGACGAGAGTAGTACTGTCGGTGGGGACTTGCTCGGTGAGCATGCTGTCGGCGGGGACTTGCCCGACGAGAACGCGGTATTCCCGTAGGGCAAGAGCCAGTAGCGAATCCGCGCTGGCAGGCTGCGCCTCTAGCTGGCGTTGGCGGGCGAGTCGGAGCAGACTTTCGGCCAGAAAGTACTGTGCCTCGTCATTGTAGGAGTCGTCTGGATAGGCCGTGGCATAGTGTTTGAAAAATTGGGCAGCCGCGACAAAATCGTGATGCGAGAACAGCTCCCTAGCGACCGCTAGCTGCACTAGCTGAAGCGACTTGCCGCTCAACTCATCGAGCCAAGCTTTTTGCAAGGCCCGGTTGAGGCCGGCCGGGTCCAAGACGGTAAATTCGCGCAGATATTCGATTCGCTGGCGCGCCTCCTCGCTCTGGCGGTCGGCGGGGAAGAGTTCGAGGAAGGCCACGTACTCGCGCAGTGCCGCACGCGGTTGTCCGCTTTGCTCAAAGGTTTGGGCGAGGGCAAATTGCGCTTTGGTTGCCACCTCGTCCTGACCCGAAGCTAGCTGGCGATAGAGGGAAATGGCTTCTTGGTAGTAGCCGGTTGAAGCGTAGAGTGCGGCGAGTTCGAAGCGCACGGCGTCGGCATCGGCGGCCCCATCGGCTTCCCGTAGGTAGCGGCGGTACCAAGTTATCGCGCTGCTGTGGAAAGCGGCGGTCCCCTCTCCGAAAGTCGATAACCGCAGCGAATCGGGGCGGTCCTCGGCTTCGCTATCGCCGCGCCGCTTGTAGAGGGCCCCTAGTTCCCTCAGCGCACTAATGGCTTCGGGGCTGTCGCCGGTCTGGATCAATCCTTGAAGCAGACCTACTGCGCGGGCGAATTGTCCGGCTTGGCCCAGAACGATGGCTCGGCCTAGCTGTGCCTTGAGGTACGCGGGGTGGCCGGGTTGGAGCATGGCGCTCAGCTTGTCGTAATGGGCGATGGCTTCGCGCGTCTGATGACTCTGGCGGCGGGCATCGGCCAGCCCTAGGAGTGCGCTTTCTTTGAGAGCGCGGTCTCCGATTTTGTTAAAGGCCCGCTGATAGGCGTCCCCAGCTTGGCTAAAAAGGCGCGAGCGATAGAGATAGTCTGCGCGATCTAGATAGGCGCTGTCGGTCTGCGCCGCCCGGGGAAAGCGCCGCTCCAGCGACTTGAACTGCTTCTCCGCGGTTTCCCTGTTGCCCGTAAAGAGCGCGATGCGCCCTCCGAGGAGCAGGGCACTAGGAGCGAGGGAAGGCGATGGTTTAGTGGCGGCGATTTGCTCGAGGAGTTGTTGGGCTTCTGCGGCCCGACCAGCGGCAAAGCGCAACTGGGCCAGCCGATAGCGCGCCAAATGCGCTTGGCCGGACCTCGCGTAATCGGCCAGCAGACGTCCATAAGCAGCTTCAGCTTGCCGCAAATTTTCGGCGCGGGTATAATTAGCCGCTGCCTCGATTAAGGCACTGGCGGCGAAATCGCTGGCGCTGAAACGACGCTGCAACTCTTCGTATGATCGGGCCGCCAGCAGGTATTGACCTTGCTCGGCCAAACAAGCCGCTCGCTCGCGCCGTGCGTTGGCGGCGTTCAACAAGTGATCGGGATGTTCGAGATAAAACGTCTCGTAGGCTGGCACCGCTAGGTCGCAACGGCCGCTCTGGCGGTACGCACGCGCCAGCATCAGTCGGGCCTCGGCTAGCTGCTGACTATCGGGATAATTGCGAATAAACTCGGCGAATAGCCCGGCGGCCGTGGCATAGTCGCCGGCATCCCGGAAGAGATTGCGGGCCAGTTTGAAATCGTCCTCCGCGCTCGTTTGCGCCCAGATCTGGGTGTTTAGGCCGAGGAGAAGCACTAATATCAATTTTGGAAACATATCAACTCTCAAGAGTATGCCAAACTGACAGGTAAGCAACAGGCTAGAGTGTAGAATATAGTAAAATGCAGTCAAGGTGTGCAGCGATGACGAGTCTGCTGGTCGAAAAAGCATACGCAAAAATAAACTTGGGGATTAAAATTGTCGGTCGCCGTCCCGATGGCTACCACGAGATCCTCAGTGTGGCTCAATGCGTGGATTTAGCGGACGTTTTGTACTTTGAAGCCGCTTCCTCCGATCAATTGACCTGTAGCCTCGATAGCCTATCGACGGGGCCAGACAACTTGGTGTGCCGCGCAGCTGATGCCTTTCATGCTCAGCTCGGCCGCCCGGCTCAGTCGTTCCGCATCCACTTAAAAAAGAACATACCCATAGGCGCGGGCCTAGGCGGGGGCAGTGCCGACGCGGCCGCGGTCCTGCGAGCGCTCAATCGCTTCTATGACCAGCCATTCTCAAACGCAGACCTCCGCCAGATCGCCGCCACCCTTGGCTCGGATATTCCCTTTATAGTGGAAGGCGGCACCGCTCTAATGAGGGGCCGAGGCGAGATCCTCAACAAGCTGAGCTGGGAGGGCGCGGTCTTTTACGTGCTGGCGTACCCCGATGTCGAGATCAGCACGGCTTGGGCCTATGGCCAACTCGGCTCCATCTTGACAGAAAATTCTCCCTATTTTAACTTTGTTGTTTCCCTGAGCGGCGGGTGCGTTGACCACGACAGGTTATTTGAAGTGCTGGAGAACGACTTCACGCCCGCGGTAGAACGCACCTATCCCATCGTCGCAGAACTTCGTTCTCAACTGGACCGAGTTGGTGCTCGCGCCACGTTGATGTCGGGCAGCGGCTCCACTGTTTACGGTGTCTTCGACGACCGGAAGACCGCCTCTCAGGCGCAGAGCGCACTGCAAAGGCAAGGTTGCCGGTCTTTTTTATGTCAGCCAGTCTAGCTCGGGGAAGTGCGAGGCATAGAAATAGGTAGCCCGGTCGTTCAATTGGTAGGACAACGGATTTTGGTTCCGTTTATCGAGGTTCGAGTCCTCGCCGGGCTGCCATTATGCCATTGATATTTGATTGAGTCTTTTGAGGAGACGTTCCGATGCCGCAAGTTCCACTACAGATCCAAGCGCGCGAGCAGGTCGCGCTCAAAGTCCAGTCCCGCCAAGAACAGGGCAAGGGACCAGTGGGCCAGATGCGTCGCCTCCAGGGCCTGTTGCCCGGGGTGATCTACGGCCACAATCAGCCCGCTGAGTCCTTTAAGACGGATGCCCATAGCTTGGAGCTCATCCTGAGCAAGGGCGGGCAAAACGCGATCATCTTGATTGAGCACGAAGAGTCCGATAGAGCTCCTGAGCAAGCCCTGATCCGCGACATCCAATACCACAAGGTCCGCGGCGATGTGCTGCACTTAGACCTTTTGCGCATTGATCCGAGCGAGACGCTGCGCGCCAATGTACCACTCCTGACTGAGGGGGAGCCCGACGGAGTCCGCAACGAGGGCGGGGCCCTGCAGCAGGCGCTGACCGCCATCGAAATGGAATGCGTCGTCTCGGAAATGCCCTCCGCGATGGTAATCGACATCTCTGCCTTGGTCATCGGAGATAGCCTGCACGTAAGCGATCTCATCGAACAGGAGCCGCGCATTACCACCGATCCATCTCGCACGATTGTCAATGTTTTGGCCCCGCGCCTGCTCACTGCCGAGGAAGAAGCCGAGGAGGCCGAAGCTCTCGAAGGCGAAGAAGAGGCCGGCGCAGGTGGCGAAGGCGAAGAGGTCGAAGGCGGCGAAGCCGACGCAGGTGGCGAAGAGTAGGTTTGCAAGTAGCCTTGGGTTTGGGCAATCCCGGTGTGCGCTACGCGTCAACGCGGCACAACATAGGATTTATGGTGGTAGATCACCTAGCGGCTCGCTGTGGTGTTGACTGGCAGCATCGAGCAGACATACAGGGCCAAGTGGGCCAAGTGGTGCTGGGCGGTCGGGAAGTGCTCTTGGCCAAGCCCCAGACCTATATGAACCGCAGCGGCCACACCGCCGCCGCTCTTTGCTCCCAATGGGAGGTGCCTCCCGAAAACGTACTGGTCGTCTTCGACGACTTCCTCCTCGACTTCGGACGTCTGCGCTTTCGCCGTGGCGGGAGCGATGGCGGGCACAACGGTTTGGCTTCGGTACTAGAAGCGCTCAACACGGAGGCTATACCACGCCTGCGCCTAGGGATCGGTATTCCACCCGCAGGTGCGGACATCATCGACTACGTATTGGATCCGTTTTCCCCCGAAGACGAGGTAGAAGACTTGATTGAGCGCGGGAATGCGGCACTCGAAGTGTACTACGCCGAAGGCATCGAGGCGGCCATGAACAAGTTCAACAGTTAAAAAGAAACGTAGCCGAGGGAGGGTTACAAACGCATATGGAAATTTGGACAAGCGCAGCGCCATTCATAGGTCTGGGCGGTTTGCTTTGCTCGCTCCTGCTGTACTTTTACATCAAAAAGTTTCCGGCGGGCACTCCAGAGATGGTGGAAATATCAGAGGCTATCCACGAGGGCGCTATGACCTTTCTCAAGCGCGAGTACACCATTCTCGCCGGGTTTATCGTCATCGTCTTCGCCCTCCTTTTTGCCTTCGTCGGCTCCCATACCGCGTACGCTTTCTTGGCGGGAGCCGTTTGCTCCATTTTGGCCGGTTACATCGGCATGAAGGCGGCCTGTCACGCCAATGTTCGCACCGCCCAAGCGGCCAACCAGCACGGCCAAGGGCCCGCGTTGAACATTGCCTTTTCGGGCGGTGCCGTGATGGGGCTCGCGGTCGCCGGCTTGGGGCTTTTTGGCGTTGGGGCACTGGCTAGTGCCTTTGGTATCTGGAGCGATATAAGCCAAGCATCCACGATCAATGGCTTCGCTATGGGGGCCTCTTCGATTGCTCTTTTCGCACGCGTTGGCGGCGGCATCTTCACCAAGACCGCCGATGTGGGGGCCGATTTGGTGGGCAAGGTGGAGGCGGGGATTCCCGAGGACGACCCCCGCAATCCGGCCGTTATTGCCGACAACGTCGGCGACAATGTCGGCGATGTCGCTGGCATGGGTGCCGATATTTTTGAATCGTACGTCGGATCGGTCATCGCTACCATTGCCATTGCCGCCACCGCGTCCGCATCGCTGCTGGCCACGCTCGCTCCCAGCATCTCCGATCCGACCGAGGCGAAACTCGCGGCAATGAGCTTCCCGCTAATCGTCATCACGATCGGTATAGTCGCGTCGCTTTTGGGCGTGTTGATGGTGCGGATACTGCAAAATTTTGACCCCGGTGCGGCCTTGCGCTACTCGACTTGGGTTGCAGCCGCACTCATGATTTTGGGTGCTTGGTGGGTCGCCGGGACCATCGGCCTATCCAATCAGCCGGTGTGGGCACTGTGCGCGGGCTGTCTGGCCGGGGTCGCGATTGGCCTTTTTACCGAATACTATACCGGCGGCAAACCCATCCGCACCATCGCTGAAACCTCCAAGACTGGCGTGGCGACCAATATTATTTCCGGTCTGGCCATAGGTATGGAGAGCGTCGTCCTACCGACCTTGGGAATCGTCGTCGCCATTGGCTTGGCCTTTCACTTTGCCGGGCTTTTTGGGATTGGCATCGCCGCGGTCGGTATGCTGGCCACCGTGGGTATCACCATGTCGGTTGACGCCTATGGCCCCATCGCCGACAACGCCGGCGGCATTACCGAAATGGCGGGTTTGGGCGAAGACACGCGCAAGATCACCGATAGTCTCGACGCACTCGGCAACACGACCGCGGCCATGGGCAAAGGTTTTGCCATTGGTTCGGCGGCGTTGACCGCATTGGCGCTTTTTTCGGCCTATACCTCCGCTATTGAGACCGCCACCGGTGAGCCGATCGTCATTGACGTGACTACGCCGATTGTCGTCGGCGGGCTTTTTATCGGCGCGATGATTCCCTACCTAGCGGCCTCCATTACCATGACCTCGGTCGGCAAGGCCGCCTTCAAGATGGTCGAGGAAGTCCGGCGGCAGTTCCGCGAGATCGACGGCCTGATGGAAGGCAAAGCCAAACCGGATACCCGGCGCTGCGTGGAGATTAGCACGACCGCGGCCCTGCGCGAAATGATTCTTCCGGGCCTGTTGGCGGTGTTGGCTCCGGTCGCGGTTGGTTTCGGTCTCGGCCCCGTCGCCTTGGGCGGCATGCTCGCCGGGGCGACGGTCAGCGGCGTCCTGCTGGCACTGATGATGGCCAACAGCGGGGGGGCTTGGGACAACGCCAAAAAGTGGATCGAAGAGGGCCACTTGGGTGGCAAAGGATCTGACCCCCACAAAGCCGCTGTCGTCGGCGATACGGTCGGCGACCCATTCAAAGACACTTCGGGGCCGTCGCTAAACATACTCATCAAGCTGATGTCGGTGATATCTCTCGTCCTGGCACCGCTGTTCGTCTGAGGGATGTGCCCCAGACCAGAACCAAGAAAGCGCAATAAAATGAGAAACTACGAACTCGTATGTATCTTGGACCCCCAAGCCGGCGAGGGCCAATACGACCAACTCGTCGAAAAGTACGAGGCTCTGCTCGAGGAAAATGGTGGACAAGTCGCCCGAATCGACAATTGGGGTCTGCGGCGTCTGGCCTATACCTCGTCTAGCCTGAAGAATCGGCATCAAGGCTACTACGTGCTCTATCAGTTTTCCGCCGAGCCGACGGCGATCGAAGGGCTAGAACAGACGCTCAAGCTCGACGAAGCGGTGCTGCGCTACCTCGTCACCGCGGTCGAAGGCGAATTTATCCACGTGCCCGAGCTAGCCGCCGACAATTTCCTCGAAGAAGCCTTTGCCCGACCGACCCGCGGCCCGAGGGACCGAGGCGGCCCACATCGGGACTCTCGGGGCCCAAGAGACCGCAACGACACTCGCCGCGAGACTGCCTCTGAGGACAATAAGCCCGATAAGCCTAATGAGGAGGTGGAGGTAGAGGAGGCACCCGAAGAGGCCGTAGTCCAAGAGTCCGACGACTCTTAGAGTCGGCGTGCGCCGATGTTGATTCTGCTGGGCATAGCGCTGGCGGTCGCTTCGCTTTTGGCTAGTCTGCGCTACGGCTCGCGCGGAGCCCTGCCCTTGATCGGCCTGCTTTGCTTGGGCACCGTCATGCTGCTAGGTGCCATGTTGGGGCTAGTGCCCCTTATGGGGTTGCTCGCCGTTTTGCAAATAGAGCGTCAGCAAACCTATGGTCGCGTCATGGCCATGGCCTGCACGCCGCCGGCTGGCTTGTGTTTCTGGCAGTTGATTCAGGCGCGCGATGGAGCACATCGCCAAGAGCAAGCCGCTGCCATCTTGGAGCAGTTTCAAGCCTTGGGGGTGGCTGTAGAGGGAAGCGGCCAGACGCTAAGCGCGATGATCGACGCGGTCCTGCGAGTGCAGCCGGCCATCGAGATGGCGACCCTGCTTTTGGTTTTTGTCGCGGCGTATCGGTTGAGCGAGGGCTTGGCCTTGCGGCTGGGGCTGTCGCTGCCTGCTCCCCTGCCGCTGGCTTTGTGGCGGCCTTGGGAAGAGTTGATCTGGGTATTGATCGCGGCCTTGGGTCTAAGTCTTTTGAGCGATGGATTGCTGGCCGATTTGGGCCTCAATTTGATCGTGTTGATGGGAATTATCTACGCAGTGCAAGGATTGGCCGTCTTGCGCTTTTTCGCCCAGCGCCAACGGGTGCCGCCTTTGGTCGAGTTGTTGTTTTACGTAGGGCTTTTCTTTGTCGCGGGCTTGGCGTTTCTGCTCTTGGCGGGCTTGGGGCTTTTGGATACGTGGTTCGATTGGCGGCGGCTACGCCCAGCCCCCACAGAGGAAGAAGCGTAAGGCCCAAACAACATCGCCGTTTTCTACGAAGTGGAGGACAAGTCGTGAAAGTAATTCTATTAAAGGACATTGAATCCTTGGGTTCGGCCGGTGAGGTCGTGGAGGTAAAGAATGGGTATGGTCGCAACTTCCTGATCCCCCGCAATGAGGCCCTGATCGCCAGCACCGCCAACATGGCTCAGTTTGAGTCTAGGCGCAAACAGCAAGAGACCTTGGCCGAGCGCGATCGCCGCGTTGCCGAGGCCCTCGCCAAAAAGCTGGAAGCGGAGTCGATCACTGCGCAGGTCAAGGTCGGCGAGGAGGATCGCCTCTTCGGCTCGGTAACCGCCCAGCATATCGCCGAGTTGCTCGATGAAAAGGGCTACGAGATAGATCGCCGTGCCATCCACCTCGAAGACCCCATCCGCGAATTGGGTGTTTACAATGTCGAAGTGCGCCTCCACCCGGAGGTGGCAACAGCGGTCAAGCTCTGGGTCGTCAAGGAATAGCGCGAGGCGAGGCTCTCCCTCCTCAACGGAGGTAATTCATGCTAGGCAGGGTCTTGTTCCTTTGCTGGATGTGCGCGGCGGCCGCCGGCTGCGGCCCGGAACATTCGCAAGGCCCCTTTGCGCGCGTCGAGCAGGAAGTATGGCGCACTGTAAACAGAAGCCACCGAGGTGCCGACGGCGTCTTGGTGCAGGCTGCCTTGCATACCTTCGCCTACGAAATTGCCCACGCCTATGCGCGGGCTGAGCGCGAGGACTTGGGGCAGGAGCAGCTCGAATTTCGCATCAAACAGCTACTCTACTCCTACGTCGATGGCACCTATCCGACCGAAGACGGCACGGACATCAACAGCCTTTACTTTCAGTATCTTATCTACGTAAATCCGTCCTTTGATGTGCGCAATCCCCTGCAAAAACGCGCCTTCGACATCTGGAGGGCCGAATACATCCGCCGGGTAGTAGATGCCATCTACGACCCCAAGTTTCCCATCCTGCGCGACCGGTATGACGACCGTTGGGGCTTGACGCTCTACAGTCGTTTGGTCTTTACCGTTTATCTGTCGAGCGGAGAGTCTCAGCTCAAGCCCTATATTGCCGATATTGGTGCGCGCACGTTCTTGGTCAATCAGCAAGGTGTGCGCTTCCAACCTAGCGGGACGTTTAATTACTACCCCTACCAGAGCGACCGGCCCGAAGGAGAGGTGCTCGACGGCAAGACCTACTACCGAGTCTTCTTCCCCAATCGCAGAAGCGACGACAAGACGCCTATTGTCCGGCGCGACGACGACTATCTCGAACTGCAAATCGAAAACTTGGGCGACGTCCCCTTGCGAACCCTGCGCTGGGAGTTGCCGCTTGAGTATCCAGAAGTGCCCGCGCGGCGCTTGCCGACAGAAGCCGAGGTGGCCGAACGCAAAGCGGCCGAGCGGGCCGAGCGCAAGGCGCGGGCCGAGGCAGCGCAGACCCAGTAGCGCCGTAGGTCTCGTTGGTGCTACTGGGATGTCATTCTATATTTTTGCGTACCCAAACGAAAACTTTGCGGGAGCGGATGTGTGCCTGGTGGCTGCCGCGGACTTCAAATCCGTTGCGGCGTAGCGAGAGTTGCGCTGGGTGGGTTCGATTCCCACACGTTCCCGCCAGATTTTAAATAGCTGTAAAGATAGCGAGTGCCACGGATGAAAAGGACTTTGGCAGCGGTGGGACAATATTCGCAGCCGCTGGGCGACGGAAAGGGCCTTATGAATATCCTAGTTTTGATGTGCGATCATCACCGATTCGATGCACTTAGCTGCCTGGGGAATCCGCTTGCGCACACGCCGAATCTCGACCGGCTGGCCGAGCGGTCCGTGAGATTTGAGAATTGTTACAGCCAGTCTCCGGTCTGCGCCCCCGCCAGACATAGCTTGGCCACCGGACGCTACGCACACGCCCAGGGTGTGATTACCAACCGCCACCAACCGCATCCGGGCATGCATACGGTCGCCCACGTCCTGCAGCCGCTCGGGTATCGGCGCTTTCATCTCGGGCATATGCACTGGACAGATCGGGAGATGGACAACGGATACGAGCCCGAGATCACCGCGGCGATGTGGCGTGAAACGATGCCCGACGACGTGCTTGAGCGCTACGATTGGGAAAATGACGGGCGGACGCGCCGGACAACAGCAGGCCCCAGCCCGCGGACCCGAGAGCAATACTGGGGGTATCACGTTGCGACGGAGTCGATACGGCAGATCGAAGAGGCCGTGGCCAATGGCGAAAACTTCCTGAGTTGGACGTCGTTTACCGAGCCGCATCCTCCGTTCTTCCCGCCTAAAGACATCTACGGGCAGATCGACCAATCGCGGATCGTCCTGCCCGAGCACCCACCTCGGGATGCGCTACCTCCGCACGATCGCATCCGCCGGATGCAACGGGAGTGGGCGCATCTGACCGAGGTTGAGATTCGTCAGATGATGGCCGGATACTACGGTATGGTTCATCTCGTCGATAGCTACTGCGGCATGGTCTTAGACGCCCTCGACCGGCTTGGGATTCGCGAGGAGACGGTCGTGATCTGGACGGCCGATCACGGGGATCAGCAGTGGGAACACGCGATGTTCCTGAAATTCAACATGCGGGAGGCCTCCGTACACGTCCCACTCCTTATCGACGCGCCGGGTGTTGCAGCGGGCACCCGCTCCGAACTCACTGAACATATCGATCTGTTCCCGACCATCTGCGATCTGGTTGGTGCCAATGTCCCCGACGGCGTCCAGGGTCGTTCCCTTCTTCCGAGTATCCGCGAAGGTGCCCCTGGACCAAGCTGGCGGGACGCCGTGTTCAGTCAGATCGGGGATATCAAGATGATCCGGACCGAGAGCGAGAAGCTGAATGTCTATGGAGATGAGTCAGGAGAGTACTATAACTTGAGCGCGGACCCGCGGGAGTTCCAGAACCTGATTGGCGATGGCGGGGGCGCGGACCGCGTCACGGCGCTCCGCGATCGACTCGACCTGTGGCAGTCGGATACAGCGGTGAAAGGTGCGAAGGAACGCATTGTCGGCAAGACCATTGTATAACAGAGAGCAGCGTTAGGCGCGGTAACTGCTGTGCAGGACGGCGGGCCGGGCACGATCTGGCTTCGGGCGCGGGCGTTGGGCGCTAGGAGCTCACAGTTTGTTCGAGGGCCATGCAAAAGGGCGCCGGCCGTCGTGCCCATACGTGAAAAGCGCTGTCCGCCTCGGCTCCTCAGCCTCCCAGCGGTACGCCCCGTGACAGACCGTCCCTCCCAAAAAGAAGAGAACAGACCCGCGACGCATTGGAATGTGGCGGATCGGCGCGCGCTCGTTGCAGACCCGCACCGAATGCGGCAAGGGGTAGCACGATTTGTGACTGCCCGGCACTACGACAAATCCGCCATCGTCGGGCCCGACGTCGGTGAGCTGCCAGGCGACGTTGATGCCCGACCTCGTGTGTACGCGCCCGTTTACTATCTCGTAGTGCTTGCCGATGCAGGTCGGGTTGGCGTTCCCCGAGTGCAGCATCTGCCCGCTCGAGCCTTTGACGTGGCACAGGGCCGTGTTCTGAGTTACCCTGTACCCGGGTCCAATCATCCAGTTCAGGCGCTGGATGACGGCCGGATGCGCCAGCATTTTGAGGAAAGGCGCATTGTGCGGCGCTGGTAGCTGAAACAAGTCCTTCAGGTCCGGCCGGCCCGTGCCCGAGATCGTCGGTGCCCCAGGGATGTCGGCAAGCGTCACGTCCCCGTCGAGCTTGCCGCCTGCGCCCCGGTACACCAAGCGGTCGAGGTTGGCGTCGATGCCCGCCACGGCCGCATCGACCCAATCATCGTCCATGATGCCCTCGACCAACAGGAAGCCCTGGGTGTCAAACGCCCAGCGCTCGGCATGATCCTCTCGGCGTTCGAACTCGAGGGCCGAGGAGGCCCTCTGCGCCGCGTCGGCATCGGCGGCGGAGGTGAGCCAGTTGGTAGTGCCGTCCGATAGGAGCAGGCGACGCGAGTCGCCGCCCGCCAGCACGGTTTGCTCGGCTTCGCCCAGCCCTTCCGCCCATGCGGGCAAGGGCTGCTGGTCCTGCTGGTCAGGTGGCCCCTGTGGCCGAGCCGTGCGCGAGATGAAATTTACCACGAGTAGCTCGCCCTCATCACCTTGCGGGCAGACCCCGTGCAGCGTGCTGGCGGCGCACAGCAGCACGTCGCCCGCCGCCAGCGCCGGGCGCTCGGCGAAGCGGCTGGAGGATGGAAGCGGTGGGGCCGGCAGCCCGCTCTTGTGCGAGGAGGGCACGACCACCAGCGGGCACTTGCCCTCTGCGAAGTCCGTGAGGGCGATGGCCACCATCAGCCCCTGACACTGCCGGATGCGGACCTCTTCCCAGGCACCGCCGGCCCGCGTGAGCGGAGTTCCGTCGGCGTTGCGGCCATTCCACCCCGCTAGGTTGATGTACGCCCGGTCCAGCGTGTGCGCCCCGCCTCTTAGTGGCAGCGAGGCTTCGTCGTACCTTCCTGCGGCGGCAGGGATGTGCCTCGCAGGGCCGTCTTGGCGAAAGCCATCGCCGCACAGCTCGCGCACGTAGCGTCCGACAACGCCGGCCTCGCTGCAGAGATCGCCCAGCCCATCGCCGCTGTCGCGACACGCGGCCAGCTCGGCTGGGTTGAGGAGTTGCGGCAACACGACGAACCCGAGCGCGTCGAAGGTGAAGTTCTGCTCTATGGTAAGGATCGAGGGCTCGTGTACGTGCGTCGCCTCGTTCCAGTGGTTTACGGTGTAGGTGTCGATGCCCATAGTTAGACCTCGATGGATTCTGGAGGATGGACGGTGTTTTCTGGCGTCTCTGTCCCACTCAACCCATTCAACATCCGCGACTATGCCTCCTACCGAAAACACCGCTACGGCGGCAAACTAAACAAAGTTCGCGTATCTTACAACTACGGCTCCTATTGAGCAAACTTCAGGAGAAAAGCTGAAATGGGAGAAAAGAATCGCCCCTCGCTGGCCGGGCGACCCCGTCGCTTTTGCCGGTGCAAAAACAGCATACTCCGCTTCCGTAGAATCGCCATAGTGCTCATTCTGGGCTTTCCCCTACCGGGGGAGTCAACGACGAAGTTGAGCAAAGGGGAGAGCATGTTCGAGCGAATCGGCAAAGGCATCAACGTGGATGTCTCCCATCTTGAAGGGGGTCCACCCGAAAAGGTGTTGTACGATCCTGCCCAGTATGATGCCGTCAAGGCCGCGGGATTCCAAAGCATCCGCTTCTTCGTGGTCGCTGGGGAAGATCCTGCTAGCTACAAAAATAGGATACAGGACGCGCTTGACCGAGACCTTGCGGTCGTGATCTGCTTGTGGGGGAGCGGTCAATGGGCATCGAAGCCGAAAGAGGGGATACAGGAGTTTGTCGCAATTTGGGATAGCATTGCGCAGTACTACAAGGACTACCCCAGCAGCCTTGTCTTTGAACTTTGGAACGAACCGGCGGGGCTGATAGTGCAACCGGGAGGGATTCAGGGGATAAAAGACGGCAAAACCGTTATGGAATACCTCAACGCGGCGATCCCCATCATCAGGAAGACCAACCCAGACCGCATTCTCGGAATCGGCGGACCTAACTTTAACGGGGGTCGTGAACTCGCGCAATTCGTCACACCAGAATACCTGACGTACAGGCTGGAAGACGGCTCAGGATTTGCGGACGACGCCAATATCATCGGCATCTTCCACCTGTATCAACCGCACAAGTTCACGCATGGAACCTCGGGGCTAGACGAGGTTCTTGGGTGGCAGGATGAAGTGAGGGAGCAGATGTCACACCCGGTGGCATGGTCGAAGAAATGGAGCAAGCCTCTGCTGTTGAGCGAATGGGGTGCTTGGGTGCCGCCCTGCCATACGGTTGAAGACTTCAAGGCCTATATTGGGTTTGTGGCCGACGAATGCAAGAAACACAACATCGGCTGGATGTATTATTGTGCAGGTTTCAACAACCAATGGGCCTTCAACATTCTCGATACCGAGGACGGTTGGAACCAAGACGCACTTGATATTCTTACGGAAGTCACGGCTCCCCCGCCCCCGCCCATGTCGCCACTCATCAATTCGGAGTTTAGCCGCGGGACCGATCATTGGACCAGCGAAGGGTCCGTGCAGATGTCTGTGGCGAGGAACGCAGGCCTGAGCGGCTTGGCTGCACTCAAAGTGGAAAGCAAAAAATCAGACAGTGCCGCAATCTATCAGGAAACCCCCAAGAGAAAGTGGAGTCCTCCGGGTAGATATCTGATCTCCCTGAGAAAGGGAAGGCGCTATAAGATATCCTTCCTGGCCAAGTCCGTGGGTGGGATGGGAACTCTCAAGGTGCGATTGGCCGACGTCTCCGGTTCGAGCGATGGGTTTTGGACCTCCACGCCGGTGACAATCTCAAACGCAAAAAGGGAATATACGATTGAGTACAAGCATACCGGCAAGGATGTAAGAGATGCCCGAGTGGCGTTCCTGTTCGGCGACAGAGATCAGATTATCCTGCTGGATCGAATTGCACTGCACGGCTATCGAGAATAGGCAGCAGCACTCGGTAATTTTTAACACCCGGTAACGCCGTTTTTAGAAAGTATGCCGACATTACGAGGTATTAAAAAGTTATGGATAACAGTCAGCTATTCATTGTGAGTCGGTCTGTTCGATTTCCCAACTGAAGTGATTGTTAGCCGGATCGCCGTAATCAACGTAGGCCGTTGGGTCCGTCGCGTTGAGGAATTCCTCAAGATTGGTGTAACCATCGTCGTCGCTATCGACAGGACCGTCCGCCGGATCGTCCGGGTCGAGCGCATACCGGGTTTCCCAAGCATCCGGCATGCCGTCGTGGTCGGTGTCTGCGGGCGGTTGACCGGCGGCCAGGTCGGGCCAGCCGCCGACCGTTTCCTGCGAGTCGATGATGCCTAAACCTTCACCATACGTACCACCGTACGTCGCCGTCCCGGATTCGACTTCGGCGACGATGCGTTCGTCGTGCGCGTCGCGGCGGGGCAGGAAGGCCCCCACGTGCTCCAGCACGCGCTGATAGGCGAGCGCGGCGGCATCCGTGCGGACGGGCGCGACCTCGAAAGGACCCTTGGCGCGAAAGTGATCTAAGGGAAAATTTTTGTCAGGATGGACGCCAAGCCAGTTGTCGGCCGTGACATCGGGCGCGCCGACGACGAGATTGTCGGCAATCCACCAGCGCTCCAAACCCTCGGGCCCTTCGTCCCCTTCGTAGGGGTTGGCGAGGCGGGTGCGCACCTTTTCTTGGGTGGCAGGGCCGGGTTTGAAAACATTGTTGACCAGATTGATGCGCACGTCGCCCTCGCCACCATAGACGGAGTTGTAGCCCCAGTTGTAGATGACGTTGTTGCGCAGGTCGATAAATTGGGTGAAGGGGTCGTGGCCGGCGATACGCGGATTGCGGCTGGAGTGGTGCGCCAGCAGGTTGTGGTGGTAGCTGGCGCGCTGGCCGCCCCAGATGCCGCCAAAGCCGTGGGCACCTTTGTCGTGCACCGACTCCCGGAGGCTTTCCGAGATCAGGCACCATTGGACGGTGACGTCCTCCCCGCGATAGACCGACACGCATTCGTCCACGCTCCAACTGGCGGAGCAGTGGTCGATGATGATGTTTTTGTGGTAGCGGCTGCCGATGGCGTCCATATCTTCGCCGGTAGTGTCGCCGAGTCGAACGCGCAGGAAGCGCAGGATGACTTGGTCGGCATCGATGCTGAGCTGATAGTCGCGCAAGGCGATGCCCCCTCCGGGGGCCGTCTGACCGGCGATAGTGATATAGGGCTCTTTGATCTTGAGTGGGCTTTGGAGGCGAATTGTCCCGCCGATTCGGAAGACGACGATGCGGGGACCGGTGGCCTCAACGGCGGCGCGCAGGCTGCCGGGGCCGCTATCGTCGAGGTTTGTGACCTCAATGACGTGGCCACCCCGGCCACCAACCGTTTGGGCACCGGCACCTTCGGCACCGGGAAACGCAGGAATCGCAGGGGCCTCGGCACCTAAAGCCACGCCGACGGCAGTGAATACGAGGATTGCTACGATGAGAAACACGGATGGGTTTATAGGGCGATTCATGGCATGAGATCCTTGTGAAAAATCGATGGCCCCTGCGGAGGTGCCCTCATCATTGCGACCAAGTCTGAGGATCTAGCCCAAGGCTCCGTGCGGCCTTGACGATATGGCCCCAAGTCGTGTCGTCGATAGGGATACCCTCTTCTTGGCGCTGGCGTCCGGTGCGGTATTCGGGATCGCCGGGTAGCATGATCTCGCCGATGTGCGGATCGACGCGGCTGGTGGATACGTGGCGGATGAGGCTTTCGAGCTCGTCGAAGTAGTAGTCCATTTCGACGAAGTGCTCGATGTTGTACACCGTCAGGTGCAGCCCGTTGCTCTGCATGACGGTCTCGCCGTTGGCACAGCCCTGACCGCTGAGGGCTCCGCCTAAAATCTCTACTATCATACTCAGACAGTACCCCTTATAGGCCACCGGCCCGCCGAAAGGCAGGATCGCGCCGGGCGGATTGCCGACAAATGCCTCTGGGTCGGTAGAGGGGTTGCCATCGTGGTCGATGATCCGGCCTTCGGGTAGCTGTTCTCCGCGATTATAAGCGACGCGGACCTTGCCCTCGGCGCAGACCGAGGTGGTCATATCGACCAAGAGCGGGCCGGCGTTGCGCCGCGGCGCGGCGCAGGATATGGGGTTGGTGCTGAGCTTGCCGTCGATCCCGCCGTAGGGAGCGATCTGCCGCCCGAGGTGACCGGCGTTGCAAAAGGCTAACCCAATCATGCCTTGGCGAGCGACCTGTAGCGGATAGGCTCCCACCCGGCCAACATGCCCGCAGTTGCGCAGCGTGGCAGTAGCGACCCCGTATTGGGCGGCCTTGTCGATGGCTAGCTGAGTGGCGAACGTCCCGCCGATTTGGCCCATAGTGCCGCCGCCATCGACGACCACTGTGCAGGGCCTTTCGCTGACAATAGAGGGCTGGCCCTTAGGATCAAAGATGCCGTCTCGGATCTGTTCGACGTATTCGTAGAGGCGCAGGCTGCCGTGCGAGTCGTGTCCGTAGAGAGAGGACTCGACTAAGTGGTCGGTCACGGCGCGGGCGCTTGCCGGAGGGCAGCCGGCCGTCTCAAAAAGCTGGTAGCCGATCTGGCGCAGGTCGTCGGGTTTGATGTGCGGCATTAGTTGGTTGCTCCCTCGAGGACGCGCCCGATTTCTCGTTCCCAAGTCCCAGCGACGTGCATGCCGTATTCGGCTTTGCCACCCGTGGCTTCCGGCCCTACCAAGAGGGGCTGGCCGCGTCTTTCGCCGATGAGCTTGGCGCGATCGACACAGGCAGTGTGCAGGAAGTGGAAGGCAAGTCCGGCGCGCTCGCGATTGGTGGTATTTTCCTTGGTAGAGTGGGCCGTGCCGTAGCAGAAGAAAGCGACGCCGCCGGCCTTTAGCTCAATGGGCACGGCGCGCTCCTCGGGTACTTGGCAGTGGATGTGGTGATCGGAGTAGGGATCGCGGTCGTGCGGATATTCCTCCTTGAAGGAATCGTGCACGACGTGAATGGTGCCATTTTCAATGGTTGCGTCGTGAACGGCGACCCACATGGCAGTGCCTTTTAAAGGGTCGTCTATTTTGAAATAGGCGTTGTCTTGATGCCAGTCCGTGCCGATGCCGTGCCCAGCCGGCTTGAGAAACATTTGGTCTAGATGCAAGATGAAGGGCGTGCCGATGAGCTGTGAGACGGCGATGGTGACTTTTTCGTCAAAGGGCAAAGCGCGGATGAGATCGCTTTTGTCGTACAGGGGAATAAGTTGCAGGTTGACCTTGGTAGTAGAGGGGGTCTCGCCGTCGCCTTCGGTGGCGACATTGCGGACCAAGCCCTCGCGTTTGAAGCGCTCGACTTCGGCTTGCAAGGCTCGGACTTCGCGGGGGGCAAAAAAATCGGGCACCGCAACGTAGCCGTGATTTTTGAAATGGGTTACTTGATCGTGGGAGAGAGACACGGATGGTTCCTCGTCTTGTGCAGGGTGGCAAGGCTAGGTTGCGCGCTGAGATGCTCGCGCCAACTCGCATAAGAGCGCGGCCGCAGTGCGGATGCCGCGGTGAAAGTCGCGCACGGAAAAGCGCTCGTTAGGGCCGTGCCAATTGTCGGTGATTTGCCCCAAGCCGATGAGCAGGACCGGAGCCCCGGTCGCGGCAGCAAAATCGACGACGATGGGGATGGAGCCTCCCTCGCGGGTAAACACCGGCTCGACCCCGAATCCCTTGCGCATGGCCTCAAGTGTCGGCTCGACTAGTGGATGGTCTAGGTCCAAATAATAAGCCGGTGAGCAATGCTGGTTTTTGAACTCGACGCGGGTGTCTGCAGGCAGCCGAGCGCGGATGTGCCCTTCGAGGGCCGCTTGGATGCGCTCGGGATCTTGGTCGGGTACTAATCGGCAGGAGATGGCCGCTCGGGCGACAGCCGGAATGACCGTGCGCGGACTGCCGCCGCTGAGGAGGTTGATGTCGAGCGTGGGGCGAGTCCAGCGCCTTTCGAGGATGGAGTATTCCTGCTCTCCCACCAGCGAGGGCACGCCCAAGGTGCGGCAATAGGCACCCTCGTCAACCGCAAGGGCAGCATAGAGGCTCTTTTCGCGGGCCGAGAGCGGCTGCACCCCCTTGTAGAAACCGGGCACAGCAATGTGCCCTTCGGCGTCAATGAGGCCGGCCAAGGCGTTGACGAGCAGTTGGTTGGGGTTGTGGACAATGCCGCCGAAAAGGCCGGAATGCACGTCCTGCACCGGCCCAAAAACCTCGACCTCGGTATAGACGATACCGCGCAGACCCACAGTCAGCGAGGGCTGATCCGGCCCGTACATGCTGGTGTCGGAAATCACCGTACAGAGCACCGGAGCAAATTCGCCTAGCCCGCCCTCGGCGACAAACTGGCTCAATGCCGCGCTACCGCATTCCTCCTCGCCTTCGATCAGAAAGACCAGATTGAACGGAAGCTGATTCCCATGGGCGAATACGACTTCAGCCGCCTTCAGATGCGCGAAACAGGGCCCCTTATTGTCGCTGGCCCCCCGGGCGATAAGGAAGCCGTCCCGCTCCTCGGCAGCAAAGGGATCCACCTCCCAAGCCGAGCGCGGATTGTCCACCCCTTGGACATCGTAATGGCCGTAGATCAAAACGGTGGGTTGGTGCGGCGAGAACGCGGGACTACGGGCGACGACTAGAGGATTGGTAGCGGCCCGTACTTGGATCTTTTCGACCGCAAACCCCATTTGGTCGAATTGGCCAACGAGGAAATCGGCCGCTTGGGCGAGGGCGTCGCTGGTGTCCTCATCGGCACCAGTGCTGACGCTGGGAATGCGGATAAAGGATTTCAGTTGTTCGATATAGGCCCGCTGCTGCTCGTCGATGCTCAGCAGCGCGTTCTCCAAGGCTATGCCTTCCTCGCGCATCGCTTCTCTGTTCTTTGATCGGGGTCCGGGCCGCCCTTCAGCCTAGCCCGCCATTGCCCATCTCGGCCAGTGGTAGTGCTCTTGCTGAGGTCGGGTTTATTCATTAGTTTGTTGCAACGCAAAAAACGCAAAAGTTGAGAATCAAGTCCGATTTGCCCGCCTTGCACTCTTCCCGCAACTGTGCAATATAAGTTTTTACATCGGGCTGTAAAGCTCCGTTCATCCGTTTGCTACCCTATTCATTTGGATCGTCGCATAGCCCGCAGGGATGAGCGGCTGACTTTTCTCAGACCCCCAAATCTACTGCTATTTACAGGAAGGAATACACTGGAAAATGGGAGAGTTACCTGTTGCTATTAATGGCTTTGGTCGAATCGGTCGCTTGGTGTTCAGGGCGGCTGTCGAGCAAGGTGGCATCGAGATCAAAGCCATCAACGATCTAACCGACGCCCAAACACTGGCCCACCTCCTCAAATACGACTCCACCCATGGCCGCTTCGCCGGCGAGATAGAGGTTGCTGGCGACGACTTGATTGTCAATGGCCAAGCGATTCGCATATTGGCCGAGCGCGACCCGGCCAACCTGCCTTGGGGTGATCTGGGGGTCGAAGTGGTGCTGGAGTCAACGGGATTTTTCACCGAGGCCAGCAAGGCTCGTGCCCATATCGACGCTGGGGCCAACAAGGTCGTCATTTCTGCTCCGGCCAAAGGCGAAGACGTAACCGTGGTAATGGGCGTCAACGACGCCGCCATCCAAGCCGACCACGCGATTATTTCCAATGCTTCGTGTACGACCAATTGTCTAGCCCCCATGGTCAAAGTCCTACACGAAAAATTTGGCATCGTCAAAGGCATGATGAATACGATTCACTCGTACACCGGCGACCAACGCCTGCTCGATGCTCCGCACAGCGACATGCGGCGGGCGCGCTCGGCGGCGGCCTCGATGGTGCCCACAACTACGGGGGCCGCGGCCGCGGTCGGTAAGGTGCTGCCCGAGCTCGACGGCAAGCTCGACGGCTTGGCCATCCGCGTGCCAACCCCCGACGGTTCGTTGACCGACCTCACCGCCGAACTCAAAAGCGCAGCGGACGCCGAAGCAATCAACGCGGCGTTCAAAGCCGCCGCGGCCAACTCGCTGGCTGGCATTCTCGAGTACTCTGAGGAGCCTTTGGTCTTGGCCGACATCGTAGGCAACCCGCACTCGTGTGTCTTCGACGCGCTATCGACGAATGTTCTCGAAGGAAATATGGTCAAGGTCCTCGGGTGGTACGACAACGAATGGGGCTATTCCAATCGCTGCGTGGATTTGCTGCGCAAGCTCGGCGATTGACCACGCCTTTGGGGGTACTTTCCCTCGCTTTCAAACGAGACAGTAGGCGTGGATGACTCAATATAAGGCCCTGCGACTCAGGCGGCAGAAAGGCAAAACGCATGTTTGAGGAAGTCTGGAGAGCTTACGAAGAAAACGAACTAAGCCACAGCGCTGCGCATCACTTGATGGCAATCCACGAGTTGCGCAGGGAGTACGGCTACGCCCGCGTCTCGGATATCGCCAAGCACCTGAGCATCACCAAAGGTAGCGTCTCGACGGCCATGAAGCACCTCAAAGAGCGCGGCTACGTACAAGAGGACCTCAACCGCTTCCTCGAACTTACCGAACAGGGCTTGAAGGTTGTGCAGGAAACCGAGGCCACGCGCCTAGTCGTGCAGCGTTTCCTCGGAGACGCCCTCGGCATGGATGAGGACGACGCCATGATCGACGCCTGCAAGGTTGAGCATCTAATCAGCAATGAGGCGCGGCAGCGGTTGGTTTGCTTTTTGCGCGTGTTGTTTTCGGAAAAACCTTCGGCCAACGAGTTCCTCCAGACGTTCCGCGATGGTGCCCTAGAGTGTCGCGATGGCGATGTGGAATCGTGTACCGTCTGCGAGGACATCTGCTACGGCTACCGCACCGTTGCCTTGGCGGAGAGCGAGTAGATCCCAAGCATACATAGGGTTAGCGATCTGGCCGGCCGGCGTCCGGCCTTTTTTGTGAGCGGACCATGCTAGATTTTCTACAGCGGCAATTTTTGCCTGTTGGTCTGTTGGTCGTGGCTGTGGTGGGATTCTTCTTTCCCCGTCCAGGCCTCTACATGGCCGAACTGCCCACTCAGTACGTCGCGGTCAGTCTTATTTTTTTTCTTTCGGGGCTGATGCTGAAAACCGACGAAGTCCACGCCGCTCTCGCTGCGTGGAAGGCGACGTCTTGGGGGTGTGTTTCGATTCTCTTCGCCACGCCCTTGCTCGGCGCGGCGATCGCGTTCCAACTCCCGATGGAACCCGCCTTCCAATTCGGTCTGGCCCTGTTCTGCTGCATGCCGACGACCCTGACCTCGGGCGTGGCGCTGACGGCGCAGGCCCGAGGCAACGTAGCGTTAGCCCTGCTTTTGACGGTGCTGACCAATATCGCCGGCATCTTCACGGTGCCTTTCGTGTTGGCGCATCTTTTGAGTGCGCTAGGCCAAGTCGAGCTTTCAGCTAGCGATCTGTTCGCCAAACTCTGTCTTTCGATCTTGCTGCCCTTGGGCGTCGGCAAGTACCTGCGGCGCTTCGCCGTCGATTGGATTGACGCCCAGTGCTCGCGGTTGACGTTGGCCAGCAACGCGGCGCTGATCTCGATTCCGTGGATGAAATTCAGCGAGTCTTCCGGGCGGCTAGCCCAGATAGAGCCGGTGAGCTTGTTGATTCTGGTAGTGTCTGGATTGGCCATTCACGCGCTCTACCTGCTACTCAATGGCGGCGCTTGCATGCTTTTGCAGCTTGAATCGGCGGCGCGCAAAGCTGTTGTGCTGATGGCGAGCCAAAAGACCTTGCCGGTGGCGATGACGGTACTGGCGTTTTTGCCGGATTCGGCGGTGTCGCCCGAGCAGAAGGGGTTGCTAGCGATACCTTGTATTGTATTTCACTTGGGGCAGATTTTCATGGACGCCGTTATCGCGACGCGGTGGGGGAACCGTGCAGCAGGTTAGGTGTTTTCACAGTGCAGACTATGGCTCTCTTTTAACGGAGAGGAAGACCATGCGATACTTGATTGCGGCGGCATGGATCGCCGTTTCCCTCCTTGCTTGTGGCGACTCGGACTCTGTTGTTGGAGACGACAATGGCGACCAGCGGACCGAGGAGGGCGACCGTGTACAGCTAGCGGAGATGCGACGGGAAATCGACGCGCTCATCGGCGACGCTGCGGGCGCGTCAATTGAGGACTGTCGCTACTCAAGCTTGGGCTCCAAGCCCTGCGGAGGTCCTTGGGAGTTCGTAATTTACTCCGCCTCATCAACCGATTCGACGGCACTAGCCGAGCGACTGACAGCGTATAACGCCTTTGAAGCCGAGATGAACGAGCGCTACGGGTACGCTTCGGACTGCTCGGTGCCCAACGAGCCGGTTTTGGCGTATAGGGATGGGCGATGCGTCGCCGAGTGACGCCGTGCCTTCAAGAGCGTTGATCAACTCGGACCGCGCTACTCAAATCTGCGAACGATAGACTGCATCGACCAATTCCATGGTCTTGGTCGCGTCGTCGAAGTTCGTTTCAGGGTCTTTTCCCTTTAACATGCAGTCCACGAAGTGGCGGTTGATATCGTAGGGGCCGAAGGCTCGATAGTCCTCTGCGCTGTCGGCTAAGACGGAGGGATCCAACTCGTCGATAGGCTCGGTCTTGTTGTCGGCGTAGAGCTGGCCGTCTTCTTCGGGGTCGCCGAAGAAGGAGATGCCGGGGGCGTGGACTTCGACGCTGAACATCCGTCGGCCAGCCATGAAGTTGTTGAGCAAGAGTCCGGTGGCCCCGCTGCTGAAACGGACTAGGGCTAGGTGGACATTCCAGTGGTCGGCGTCGAGGCGGCGCGAGTCGCTGGCAACGGATTCGACTTCGCCGCCGCATAGATAGCGCAGGGTATCCACGGCGTGGATGCCATCGCAGGTAAGCATGTCCAACGCTCCGCGATAGTAGGGAGCGCCGCCGACCCAATTTTTGTAGAAGCTGGCGTGGGCAGTGTGCACGGGCCCGCGCTTTTCGCACAGCATTTTGCCACGGCGAATGACGGGGGCAAAACGGCGTTGGAAGGCGACGCCAGTCAGGACTTTGTGGCGGCGAGCTAAAGCGGCGAGTTGGCGGATTTGCTCGGTGGTAACGGCAGGGGGTTTTTCGATGATGAGATGGCATCCGTGTTCGATAACGGTGGCGCAGATGTCAAAAAGGTGATGCGGCGGCATGATGGCATAGACCGCGTCGGGTTTTTCGCCCGCGAGCATTTGGCGGTAGTCGCGGTAACGGCCTTTAATGTGGTAGAGGTCACAGGTTTTGTGCAGGCGTTGTTCGTCGAGTTCGGCGACGGCGACTAGCTGGGCCTCGGGAATGTCGCGCAGTGAGGGGTAGTGGGCCATTAGGGCGCGGCCACCAGCGCCGATGAAGGCGACGCGGAGTTTCTTGCGGGCGCGACTTTTGGCTTTGGCCATGTCTATTCTCCGGGCGCAGCTAGCGTTGTCTGTCTGAATAGCCTAAATAAAGGGCGACCACAAGGGTCGCCCCTACATAAATGACGTATGCAGACGTTTATGAGATAACTTCCCGCTCCTTAAAATTTCCCGCCCGACGCAGCGCCTCGACGCCGGATTCGGCGAGCGAGACGGGGAAGTGAATGGGGCGGTTGCCCGCTAGCTGCGACTGATAGATGGCCATGACCATTTCCAACGAGCGGCGGCCCACAGCGCCGTCGCTGCGCAAGGTGCCGCGGCCTTCCAAAGCGTCGATCAGCTCGGACAGTGCCGCGACGTACGTAGAGACCGGGGCCGGCCGTTCGACTTCGACTTCTTCGAGGCTGCTCCACTCAAAGCCGCTGTCAGGCTCAGACAGCGCAACCTTGGACTGAAAGAGGCGGACCTGCTCAGCATCCATGCGAATCAGGCCGGTCGAGCCGCGCAGCTCAAAGGCATTGTCGGTATATTGGGTCAGCTCGGCGCCGCAGATCAGTCCGGTGGCCCCCCCTTTGAACTTGAGCATCGCGGCCGAAAAATCCTCCACCGCCCACGGGCGCATGCGCTGCTCGGCCATGCCGCACAGCCACTCCACTTCGCCGGCGTAGAGATCCATCAAGTCGAAATAATGGGTGAAATCGTGCAGCAAGGGGCCTTCGTTCTCGCTGCGCCACCAAGGGGCTGGCTTGCCGCCGTCCATGTAGCAATAGATGTGGTTGAACTCGCCGATAGCGCCCGCGTCGAGGAGCGTTTTGGCGAGAACCCATTCGGCGTGCCAGCGGCGGTTGTGGTTGATTTGCAAGAGCACGTCCTCCGCTTGGCAGGCCGCGATCATAAGGTCGCATTCCGCCAGCGAAAGGGCCATCGGCTTTTCGCAGATGATAGCTCGCGTCGAGGGGGCTTGGGCGCAGCTAGTGACCATTTCGGCGTGCAGCTCGGGATGGGTGGCGACGATGCAGATGTCGGGCTGGACTTCGGTGAGCATTTGCCGATAGTCGTGGTAGAGCGCCTCGACGCCGAAGCGCTCGCCAAAGGCGTCGAGCTTTTCGCGCCCCCGGTTGACGCCGGCGACCAACTCGCAGGAAGGATGTTGGACAATGGCGGCGGCGTGATTGTCGGGCAAGTCGGAGAAACTGAACTGATAGCCGACGCGACCCGTGCCGATGATAGCAATGCGATGCGTGGACATAAGACCTCCAGCCTTAAAACAGATCGAGTTGAGGGGAAAGTGCTCCTTCGAGGGAGAGCAATGCTTTTTTGATCGGCAGCCCACCAGCGTAGCCGACTAGTGCGCCGTTGCTGCCAACCACGCGGTGACAAGGCACGACAATCGGCAGGGGATTCCTGCCATTGGCCAAGCCAACGGCACGGACCGAGCGTGGGTTGCCGATGCGGTGCGCTAGCTCCAAGTAGGAAATCGTCTCGCCGTAGGGAATCTCCGCGAGTGCAGCCCAGACGTTGCGCTGAAACGCCGTTCCTTGCGGACAAAGCGGCAAGTCGAAGCGGCGGAGATGACCGGCGAAATAGGCATCGAGCTGTTCGGCGACCGGATAGGGCAGGGTCGCCTCAGCCTGCCAATCCGGCGGCGGAGTAAAGTCGCAGCGCTTGAACTGGATGTGCCGCAAGCCCGTAGAGTCGCCGGCTAGGAGTAACTCGCCGATGGGGCTATATATAATGGTATAGAGCAAGTGTTCAGTGGGCATGGTCTTTTATTGCTGACGTTACGCATCGTCAGGTAGGGAATAACGATCGTTATTCCCTACTTGTATGACATTCCCCTAGCGCCTGAAAGTCGGTCCCGGTCGGCTCTTGGAAAACCCGCAGATCAAAGGCGGGCACAATGGCGAAGATGTGGTCGAAAATGTCGGCCTGAATCGCCTCGTAGTTAGCCCAGACTATGTCCTTGCAGAAGACGTAAATTTCGAGGGGTAATCCCTTGGAGGTCGGCGCTAGTTGGCGCACCAGAAAGGTCATCTCTTGGTTGATCTGCGGATGGTTTTTCAGATAGGCCTGCACATAGGCGCGGAAAGTGCCGATATTGGTCATGCGCCGCCCATTTACCAGATGCGAGAGGTCCACCCGGTTGATCTCGTTGTATTCGGCTAGCTCTTGTTTTTTGCGCTCAATGTGGGCGGTGATGTACTGGATTTTGGCGAAGCGGGCGAGCATTTCCTCGTCGCAAAACTTGATGGTGCTGACGTCGAGGTAGATCGCCCGCTTGATCCGCCGCCCGCCCGAGTCCTGCATCCCGCGCCAGTTTTTGAACGACTCGCTGATTAGCCCGTAGGTGGGGATGGTCGTGATGGTCTTGTCCCAGTTTTGCACCTTGACCGTCGTCAGCGTTATGTCGATCACGTCGCCGTCGGCCCCGTATTGGGGCATTTCAATCCAGTCGCCGTAGGCGACCATGCGATTTACCGAGATCTGGATGCCGGCGACTAACCCGAGGATCGAGTCGCGGAAAACCAAAAGCAAAACCGCGGTCATCGCCGTCAGACCGCCGAGCAAGTAGAGCGGCGATTGGCCGATTAGGGTTGCGACGACGACGATGCTGCCGAGCAAAAAGAGGATGATCTTGAAAAACTGCACCAACCCCTTGATGGAGACCTCGTGCGAGTCCCTCGTACTGTGGTAGATGCTAACGCCCGCGTTTATCAGTGCCTCAATGGCTAGCAAGCCGGAGAGCACCAGATAAATATGCGCCGCGGTCTGGATGATTTTGACGGAGACGGGGTGGCCTTCCAAGGCCAGCGGCCCTAGGTGATAAAAGATGAGACCGGGGACTAGATGGGCCAGCCGGTGCAGAACCCGGCACTCGATTAGGACATCGTCATAGGGAAAATCGGTGCGGCGAATGATGGCGGCGAGGCCGCGGAGTAGCGGGCCTCTGGCTAAGCGATGGGCGAGCAAGGCGACGAAGGCCACTAAAGCCAAGGCGACCAGTGCGGCGAGATCTTCGCCAAGGTCTTTGCCGAGGCCCCATTCGAGAAATTGGCTACGCAGTGCGTTGAGCATCTGTTATCTGCCTATCCAAGGGCGGACATCATCGACCGTTACCAGATTTCGCTGAGATTCAATACAAATCCCGGCAAGGTAGGAGCGGCAGACAGGGCATTGAGGTTTTCCCGTACTTCAACAGATCGTTGCGGACGGTAGATTGCTACAGTCTTTTGCTCTGGCGCAATCAACCAGCCGAGGTGCGTACCGTTTTCAATGTACGCTTCCATTTTTTGCTGCAACAAGGGCAGGTAGTCCGAGGGAGACTTAAATTCGATAACGAATTCTGGACAAAGCGGTAAAAAGCGGTCCTTTTGCGCCTCCGTCAGGGCATCGTACCGCCAACGCGCAACCCACGCACCATCTGGCGAGCGGACGGAGCGGTCCGGTAGCACAAATCCGGTCGAGGAATCAAAGGTCACGCCGGTGCCATCTTGCTTGGCCCATAAGCGCAACTGCATGTTAAGCTCCGCGTTCCGATCGCCGGTTACTCCTCCCGTCGGTGGCATAACTAGGATTTCTCCTTTTGCATTGCGCTCAATGCGCACCGAGCGATTGAGTTGACAAAATTCAAAAAATTGATCTTCGGTCAGATCGATAACGGGCTGGAAATTCAGTACGGCTTCCATTGTTATACCCCTCTGGTTATATAGCAACCCTAAATGACTTGAGAGATACGCGGATCGCCTTGCAGGTAGGGGCGAGCGATCGCTCGCCCCTACAATTCGGCTCGGGATCGTCGTTTCTAAGTAGGCCGCCGGCAAGGTTAACACAGTTACTCTGGAACGGCTAAGGCTGAAGGAAAGTCGACGAACAGGGCCGATTGCTCTTGTTCGCCGCCATAGGAGTAAAAGCTCAAACGACCTTCTTCGTCAACGAGCCAGAATTCTTGGGCACCCCGAGCCAAGTACAGATCCTTTTTAGCCAGCATCTCGCCGATGGAGTTGGAGGGTGAGCGGATTTCGACGCATAGTTCCGGCGCTTGGAGATAGGGCGTATCCATCCCGTGGCGGCGAAGAAATCATCCGAACCCCAGGCTACATCGGCGACTTTGACGCCTTGGCTGGTCTGGACCGAGCACTCTGTCAGAACGCGCCCCGCTGTTTTCTGTTGCATCAGTGTGAAGACGATGAGGACTTGGATATGGCCGTGTTTATTTGAGGCCGGCCTCATGGTGATGTGCCCCCATTCGTTTAATTCGATCTTGAAGGGTAGGTCCTGCAGGGCCTTATTTTCGCATACTTCAGTCCAGTTCATGGAGGCGATTCTCCTATTGGGCAGTTGAGAGGGAAGATAGCCTACTGCCGCAGCGAACTCAACTTTCTGTTTTGAGTGTTTTGAGATAGGTTTTAGTCAGTCTATGCCACGATCGCTACTTCGCCGGCCCGCCGGCCCGACCAAGGCGACAATTACTGGAGGAACTATGGAACCCAATCATTGGACCATTCCCGGGATTATCAAGAACGGTGTAGTTGTACCCCAGAACGATACCCCTTTGCCCAATGGCGTCCACGTAGAAATTCTCATTCGGTCGGTTGATATGACCCCGGAGCTAAAGTCCGAATTGAACCAATGGGACAAGGCCAGCGACGAGGCATGGGCACTGATTGATCAATGGGAAGCGGAAGAACAGTGAGTAGCGGCGACATTCATTGGGTTGATCTAGCCCGTCGCGAACGGCCGCGAGCAACGCGGACGTCGCCCCGCAGTGGTTGTACAGGACGATCATTACGCAAGCAATCTGCCCGTTATCCTCGTGGTCCCTCTGACGACAGCGAGGAGCGCGACGCGTTTTGTCGGTACGACGTTCATCCGTCCCACACCGGAAAATGGACTGAGAGAGGAGTCGGTGGCCCTAGTGTTTCAACTACGGGCCATTGACCGCCGTCGTCTTCAGGAACGCATTGGGACTGTGAGTACACAGGTGTTGAACGCTATGTTTGAAGAACTTGGAAAACTCACGGGCCGCAGCATGTAGCTAAAACCCATTGACTTTCAAGAAGGTAGCTAAGGAGGCGCTCTGGTCGAATGCGCGACTCGGCGACTCGACGGAGCGGTCCGGCTGAGCTCACCGTCGAAGCCTCAGTCGAGCCGCGACAAAATCAGCGTACCCAGCGCGATCAGGCTGGCAAGCTGCATCCCAACCAACCAGCGGGTTAGCGAGTCAAAGCGGGCGTTGGTCTGGCGGCCTTGCTCGGCGATGGCTTGCTCGATGCTACCTAGGCGGCACTCGATAGAGTCCAAGCGCGGCCCGATCTGCTCGGCGATTCCTTCCAGCCGCCCAATGCGGCGGTCGTGGTCTTGGGCTTGCGTTACAGGTTCGGACATGGGGTTTACTTTTCTCGTGAACAATTCCATCCTGTTGGTACACCATATTGCCAAGGCGTTGCGAACGCAGCCGGCGTCTGTGCAGGACGCAGTTACTCGCGCCGCTTTTCAGCGGTTGCGCCCCATTTTCATCACCACGCTGACGACGGTAGCCGGGTTTTTGCCGTTGTTGTTGCAAGGAGACCGGGGCGACCTCTGGTACACCTTGGCCTTGGGCACATCAGGGGGGTTAATATCTTCATCGGTGCTGGTGGTGCTGGTCGTGCCGCTGTGTCTGATCGGGCGAGGCTCAGCCCGGCTCAGAGCCAGTTATGCAGTACGCTCATTCGGGGCAGGTAGCAATGCCATATAGGGCTTCGCCAATAAAATCGCGCCGCCACCCGCGCAGGAGGCGATGATCTGCGGGCGTAGCTGCGCCCCCGTCGAGGATGAGGTCGCGCACTTCGGCGCGGGGTGCGACAAAAGGCGCGTCAATCTGCGCTGCGTCGCTTTGCTGGCGCAAGTAATCCATGGACTGGGTGAGCTTGCGTTCGATGATCTCTTTGGCGAGTTGCGGTCGGCGCGGCCGGGGTGGGCACTCGGCGTCGGGGACGGCCAAGCCACGGCGAATCTGTTCGAGGAGGTGGCGGCCGTAGCGGTGCTTACCGAGCGCACGGAGCCGGCCCAGTTCCTCCAGCGACTGAGGCTTGCGCCGGGCTAGTAGCACGAGGACTTCGTCCATCAATACGTGATTGCGCGGCCGGTCGCAGTGCCGAGCTTCCTCTTCGCGCCAAGCGGTCAACTCGCGGAGGATGGCCAACTCGCGCCGGGAAGCGCGGCCCGTGCCCCTGATCCGCGTGAATTGCTCGCGTGGGTCTCGCTCCTCGTATAGCCGCGGGTCGTCGTACGCGGCCATTTCTTCTGCCAGCCAAGTGCTGCGACCAATTTCCTCGACACGCGCCCGCAACACCTTGCGCGCCTCGTGCAGATAGCGCACGTCTTCAATGGCGTACGCTAGCTGATCTTCGGAGAGCGGGCGGCGGACCCAGTTGGTGAGCGTCTCGGTTTTGTCGAGGACCACGCCGAGGGTTTGTGCCAAGAGTTCGGCCAGCGAAGAGGTAGAACTCATATTGGCAAATCCGGCCGCGCAGCGCGTGTCGAAGACGTTGCGCGGAAAAGCTCCGGTGACCCGGCGCAAAATAGCCAAGTCCTGTGGGGCATCGTGGAGAATCAGTTCGACCGTTGGGTGCTCTAACAGGGCACCCAACGGCGAGAGGTCCGCAATCGCCACCGGATCGATCAGGTGGCAGTCGTCACCAGCGAGGGCTAGTTGAATCACGCCTAGCTTGGGATAGTAGGTGCGGTTCCAAACGAATTCAGTGTCTAGGGCAACGCGCTCGCAGTCTAGGGCGCGTTTGACAAGTTCGGCAAGGGCCTTTGCTGTGTGAATCATGCGTCCATGGGCATCTTGAAGTGAGGATTAAGCAACATAAGACGGAGGCTCTAAGATGACAAGCGCAAGAAGCGGCGCATGGGGGTTTGCTCGCGGTAACCGGCCAGCCGAGTACTGAGCAGCCAAGCCACAACAAACGCGAGTTGGACCGCACCTAAATAAAAGAGCGGCCCCCGCGGACCTACTAACGCAACAGACCATTGGAAACAGGCCCCACCCGCGATACCGCCGACAATACCACCCAGCGCCGAGGCGTACATCGCCAAGGAGAATCCCTCGGCTTGGTACTCTTTGGAAACGGCGTCGATCATCGCCCGCGATTGCCCCATCTGATAGCCGCCGTCCAGTGCGCCCCAGAGCAGATAAACGCTCCCCGCCCAGAGTGCAATCCACGGGAGTTGTGTCGGCAGAAAGAGCCAAGCGGGTGCCATGGCCGCTTGTAGCAACAGGGTGATGGTCAGCGGTCCCCGACTGCCATGCCGGTCCACCATCCGCCCCCAGCCATGCAGCCCGATCACATAGCCGAGGGCTTGTACTGGCGTCATCCAGACGAAGTAGCTAACGGGCAGCCCCCCATTCGTGAGCGCCACGACCCACAGCGGGAAAGTCGCCGCTAGCACAGCCGTGCGGACCATAATAAAGAGCGCGTAGGCGCGGATCTGGGGCGCGGCCAACGCTTGGCGCAAGCGGCGAATTAGACCTTCGCCGGGAGGGGACAGCGGTTGCTCAGCTACGGCGCGCACCAAGAAGGCTCCACCGCAGGTGGAGAAAACCGCCAAAGCGAAGAGCGGACCAAAGTCGCCGGCCATGGGCTGCGAGCCGAGGTACCAGCCGATCAGGATGGGCAAGACGAGTTCGAGCAGGCGCTGCTGAAGGCGCATGCGCGTGAGAAAGGCTCCGATTCCACCGCTAGCGGTGTTGTCTTGGACTAGGGGCCACCAAGCGGTGTTGCCTGCTTGTTGTATGAGACCTCGTGCGCTAAACAGGGCTAGGCCAATCCAAGCGGCCCAAGCCCCGTCCGCTGCGTAGAACGCCAACAGCGCCAGTGCCATCCCAGCCGGCAACGAGCAGAGTCTGCCCCAAAAGAAGAGCCCGGCCTTCCCGGTGCGCTGCATGAGTTGCAACCCGCCGACGCGCCCCATCTTCTGGAGGTATTCGCTGGTGGCGACTAAGCCGATGAGAAAAGGCGAAGCACCGAGAGAGAGGAGAAAGAGGGGGACGATGGAGGTGAGGAGAGCGTTGTTGATCGAGCCGCTAACCGCGACGCCGATCAACCGCGACTGGCTGCGACGACGAGCTGCGGGGGAAAGTCTGTGAGTGGGGTTTGCCGGGTCGCTTGGGGTGTCGGGCATAAAAAAGAAGAAAAGGCCGACAGCACATCCGGGCAAATTGCGCCCAGTAGGGGCGACCGATCGGTCGCCCCTACCCGTGCGATCTAAATGCGGCTTTTTCCCCGGGCGTCGGCGAGTGGTCGAAGGCACCGCGTTGAATCACCGCAGCGGCTCCGCCCGCCGCTTCGATGGTTGCCCGCTGGCTGGCATGGGCCTGCTCGTCAACCGCTTCTGGGTCGAGCAAGGCGCGCAACTCTCTTTCGCAATCTCGCAACAATTCTTGGTACTCTGGCATACCCGACAAGTCGTTTAGTTCTAGTTCGTCGGGATCCTCCGCCAAGTCGAAAAGCTGCGGTGGTGCGCCGACGTAGTAATTGTACTTGTAGCGATTGCGGCGCAACATGTAGGTGCCGTGCTCAGTGCCCAGCGCGTGATACTCGCTGAAGACGGTGCGCTCTTGATCGTCCTCTTGGGCGATCTGCCACAGCGAGCGGCCGGGCAGGTCTTCGTCGATCAATGCGGCCCCGACGCATTCGAGCGCGGTTGGAAAACAATCCACCAAAGAAACCGGCGTCTGCACCACCTTCCCCTCCGGCACGTCGGGGCCAGCCGCAATCATCGGCACCGCCGCGGCTTCGTCGTAGAGCGTGAATTTGCCGAAAATGCCTCGGGCTCCCAAACACTCGCCGTGGTCGGAGGTATAGAGCACGCGGGTGGAATCCGTCAGGCCGAACTCGTCGAGCGCGCCGAGTACGCGACCGATCTGCTGGTCGAGATAAGTCGTGGTCCCGTAGTACGCGGCGGTAACTCGCCGCACGGTTTCCTCGCTGTGCCCTTGGTCGAAGTGGAAGAAGCGGCGGAAGTAGTCTAGCGCCGGGTGGTCGGGCCAGGTGTCGGGCGTCCACTGCGGTGGCAGCGGCACGTCTGCGAGCGGATATTGGGCGTAGATTTCCGGCGGGGCGATATAGGGTGGATGCGGGCAGACGAAATTGAGAAAGACCACCCAAGGCTTGGCATCGTCGCGGTGCTCGGCGAGCCAGTGCAAGGCGTGTTCGGTACAGCGGGCGTCGTATTGCAAATAAGTCGAATCGCCCGCGCCCGCCCGCCCAAGCTCGCCGTGCTTGTCGCGCAAGGGCGGTTGATCGCGGATGCAGCCGAGGACATCGCCGACGCCATCGACTACGTGCAACGGCTCGATTTCCTCGCTAAACCCGTGGTCTGCGCCTTGCCCCTTGAAGTGTAGCTTGCCGATTGAGTCGCAGCAGAAGCCCTGGTCGCGCAGGCGCTGGTGCCAAGAGACAGGTGTGCCATCGTAGGGGTGTCCGTTGTCCCAGTAGCCGATCTGATGCACGTAGCGGCCAGTGGCCAATGACGCGCGGGCGGGGACGCAGATCGGGCAGTTGGTATAGGCGTTTTGGAAGCGAGTGCCGCGTGCGGCCAAGGCGTCTAAGTGGGGCGTTTGCACCAGCGGATGGCCGTAGCAGCCGCTGGCGAGCCGGTGGTGTTGATCGGACAAGATGAAGAGGAAATTGCGCGGTTTCACGGCGCACCCACGACTTGGTCGGCACCGATCTGGGGCGGCACCGGATAGTGCTGGCCGCGTTGACCGGAGAGGCTGCGGTTGGGACGGGGAGACCACTGCTGGTCGGGCAAGCCGACGAGTTGATCGTCTTGGACCCAGGCTTCGTCGCCGCCGTAGAGTTCGCCGATGAGTCGCTCGCTGAGTTGAGCTTGGATTGCGGCATGATCGGGTGAGCCGGCAAGGTCGTTCAGCTCGTTGGGATCTCTTGCGAGGTCGAAGAGCTGGACGCGGTTGCCCACTGGATAGTAGATCAGCTTGTGTCGCCCCGCGTGGATCATGCGGGTGGCGTTCGCCCCTTCGCCGCACTCGCCGTAGAGATAACTGCGCCGTTCCTCGCCGACCATCGATAGGCCCTCGACGGTATCTGGGATGTCGATGCCCGCCAAGTCGAGCAAGGTCGGCATGACGTCCTGCCAGCCGACGAGGCGATCATCGACCGTGTGATGCGGTACGCGTCCGCCCCGGCCTCCGAGCAAGACCATCGGCACATTGGCCGACTGCTCGTAGTAGAGCCGCTTGGCCCAGAGGCCGTGGTTGCCGAGCATATCGCCGTGGTCCGCGGTGAAGCAAATAATGGTATTGTCGAGTAGCCCCTCCTCGCGCAGGGTGCCGATGACTACGCGAAGCTGGTGGTCAATCTGGGTGCAGAGCGCGTAGAAGGCGCGGCGAATGCGCAGAACCTCCGGCCCCTTGAGGTGGGCGTTGGCCCCCTGAATGACTTTGAGCGCATAGGGCAGATCGTCGAAGGTGCGTGCCCAAGCGCCGTGGTGCGGCGCGTCGATCTCGATGTCGCGGTAGAGGTCGAGATAGCTTTGCAAGGGCACCAGTGGTGGGTGCGGGTGGCGGAAGGACAGGTACCAGAAGCCGGGCTTGGCCGGATTGCGCCGCTTAATCATCCGGCTCATCTGGTGCGCCGCCCAAGTGGTGGGGTGGCTGTCCTCGGGCAAGTGCCAAGGGCGGAAGGAGTATTCGTTGTTGCTCATGCCGTGGGCAAAGCCCATGCCCGCATGGCCTTGGTCTGCGAGGAAGAGATCGTAGTCGTCAACAGCCCCCAAATGCGGCCGGCCCTCTTCGTCGAGGAGCACGTCATCGAAACCGATGCGGTCGCGCTGGGGATAGACGTGGAGCTTGCCAACGGCATACGCTTGGTAGCCTGCGTCGCGGAAGGTCTGTGCCACAGTCGGCAACTCGGGCATGGGCGCTGTCGTTTTGAAGACCCGGTCGCCGTGGGTGCGCGGCGAAGTGCCCGTCATCAGGGTGCGGCGAGCGGGGATGCAGACCGGGCATTCGCTATAGGCGTTGGCGAAGCGAGTGCCGCTGCGGGCGAGTGCGTCGAGGGTGGGGGTGAGAATGGCGGAATGGCTGGCTTCGCCCAGAAGGGAAGCGGACCAATGGTCGGTGCTAATTAGGAGAACGTGCGGTCTGTCGTTTGCCATCGGCATCTCTTATGTAGCAAAGGCTAGGCGGGGCATCGGAGCTAGCCTGTGATTGATTTTTGTAACTGATGTTACCCCTTGTAGGGGCAACCCTCGTGGTTGCCCTTTTAAGAGCCCGTGGGCTGAATGCGCCGTGTAGCGTGGGCGCCCACAAGGAACGCCCCTACACCTATCGGTTCCACGCAGATGCGTAACATCAGTTTGTAGATCCGTGCTATGCGGCTCAGGCCATCTCGTAGTCGCGCTCGGGCCGGGTCGGGTTGCCCCAGTGCCCAGCCGGGTCGGTGGCGTTGATCAGCACGCCTTCCTTCTCCCAAGAGTAGCCCGGGATCGCGCGCACGTCGGGGGTGCAGTAGCGCAGCGTTAGCCCGCAGCGTCGGCGATCTGATTCGTTGTAATGCGAGCTATGCAAGAGCAGGTCGGAGTGAATCGAGACTTCGCCGGCCTCGAGTTCGACATCGACGATCTCGCCGTAGCGCTCGACTTCATCTACCGTCTGATTGAGGACGTTGTTTTCCGCGGCGTCGCTCGGGCGGAATTCGAGTTGGCCGTGGAGATGCGAGCCGGCGACGAAGCGCATACAGCCATTGTCGGCGTCGGCGTCGTCAATAGCTAGCCAGACGGTCACCGTCTTGGAGGGAGTCAGCGGCCAATAGCTGGCGTCTTGGTGCCAGGAGACGGTAGTGCCATCCTTGGGCATCTTGCAGAAATAGTGCGAGGCTAGGCCGATCAACTCAGGGCCGAGGAGATCGTGGACGCAGGCGAGGATCTTGGGGTGGTGCATGAGGTCATAGACCTTGGCGAACTTGAGATGCGCCGAACTGAGGGTGAAGCTGCCATAGCCGGCGGCCATGACCTTTCTCAGTTGCTCGTCGAAAAAGGCGCGATGCTCGGCAATCTCGGCGGCGTCAAAGATGCGAAAGCCCTTGAGGTAGCCGTCGCGGTTGAAAGCGGCGACTTGTTCGGTAGTGAGGGTGGCGGGATCATCGACTGTGCTGGGATGGAAGCGCAAGTCGCGGTCCATTGCGCGCAGTTCGTCGTGGGTCGGCGCGGCCTTGAAGGTGTAGTCAATCTGGTTCGTCATGGCGTCATTCTCCCGGCAGATAGGTTCGGAAATAAAACGCAATTTGCTCCTTGTCTCAAGGGCGGTGGGCTGGTCGGCGTAGAAGAACTTGCTGCCGACTTTGACGAGGTTTGTCGGTCGCCTTTATTGGCCCATCAGTTCCTCATAGACCCCACCCGTCTTGGCTTGGATGTTTTCGCCGCCAAAAGGATAGAGAAACCCCCAGAACAGAGCGCCGACCAGCATCAAGCCCAAGTAGAATAGCAAGATGCGGCGGCCCCAGACCGCCCCAAGCATGGTTAGGGTGGAAAACTTGGTGGCCGGCCCAGCAATGAAAAAGCCCAACGCCGCCCCCGGACTCATCCCCATCTGCATCATGCTCTCGACAATGGGAATGCTGCCGCCGCCACAGGCGTAGAGCGGCACCCCCAGCGCCACCGCCACGGGCACGGCCCAGACGCTACCGGGGCCGACCAGCGCCAGCACTAGCTCTTGGGAGAGGAAGGTCTTTACCAAAGCGGCGATGAAGATCCCTAGGCCGAAGAATTTGGCGATGAAGAGCAGGTCGGTGCGGAAGCGCTGTGCCAGTATTCTGGCTTCAGACTGCCTGCCTGTTTTAGCTGTAGAGAGCTCCGCCGGGACTGCTGTGCGGACGGCGAACGTTAGACGACGCAGAGCGGCTTGGACTGCGAAACCGGCTAGCAGTCCGACGCTGGCCGCGGTGATCAGCCGAGCTACGGCCATTTCCATACCGATAACCCCAGCGGTGTACACGAACAGGGCGGGGTTCATCAGCGGCGAGGCCACGACAAAGGCCACCAAAGGTGCGGCCGGCACGCCCATATTTATCAGGCGGCCAGCCACGGGAATGGCGGCAAAGGTGCACAGGGGTGAGATCAGGGCCAGCAGGGTGGATGCCACAATGGAGCCGTTGGCCCGTTGTTGGAGCGCGCGGCGGATCCGAGTCTTAGGCAAGTAGCGCCAAGCTAGAGTGCTAAACAGGGCACCTAACACCACAAAGTACCAGAGCTGGGCCGCCAGATCCCAGAAATTGGCCAAGACGCGCAGCGTGTAGGTATCCCGCAGGTAGTGCTCTGCCATGCTGGCGGCCTGCCAGAGCGGATGCGTCAGGTCGTGGTACTCCACGCTCAACGAACCAAGGTCATAGGTCGGGCCTTGCGCAAATCCCCGGCCTTGAGGACGGCGAAGTACGTTCCGCTAGCCACGTTGAAGCCCGAGGCGTATGCGCGCGTCCCACATTACCTCGTGATAGCCCGAGGCGACGTCTCCTTCCACCAAGGTGCAAATCCACTGGCCCGCCGCATTGTAGATATCCAGCTTGGCCGGGCCTGCTTGGGGCAGGGCAAAGCGAATACGAGTGATGGGATTGAACGGATTCGGGTAGTTTTTTAGCAGCGCCGGTGCTTCCGGCAGCGGCTGGTTAGCCGCCGACTCTGCCACGGCCGTGGGAATCTCGCCCGGCAGCAGGAATTCGATGCCGGGCAGGCGGTCTCCGTCTTGGTCCACTACGTGTGCGGCCAGCACGGTGTTCCCGGCCGAGTTGCCGATCTTGAAGAGCAGCCTGTTTTCCCCCTGTGCTAGACGAATCGGCACCTTCTGGTCGGCCAGTTGAAAATTGCGCCGGGCGATGTTCTCATAGACCACGTCGCCATTCAGCCAGACCTTGGCGTAGTCGCCGTAGCCGAGCCATAGAAAACCTTCCTGCGCCTGCGGCGCTTGGACCAAAGTGAAGGCGTAGTTGGCGATGTCCTGATCCTTGCCGTTGAGGTCGCCCAGCGGCAGAATTTCAGCGGTGTAACCAAGGTGCTCCACCGGCGTCCACACCCCATCGCCGGCTGGCTCGCCCTCTCGGGGATATAGCTGGGCTTCGTTGGGCAGGGGTTCGGAGCCGATATCGCTGCTGTTGGGAAACGGCCCGGCGACGAGCCAGCGCCGGATGCCGCGCCCGTAGAACGCGCCCCGGCGATTGCCGCCCCGGGATTTGACAAAGTCGCGCTGCACGCTAGCGGGCGGGCGTCCTGCCACTTGGATTCGGTTTAGATCGAGCGTGCCAAAGCCCTTGGCCGCGGCTAGGTAGAGATGCTCCAAGTCGAGTGGATTGAATCCCATGACCACGTTGGCTACGGCTTCGGTGGCCAACGGGTCGCCGCCGGCTACCACCACGTTGTGCTGGACGTTCTGCCCCCATTGCGGCCCGTCGCCTTCGGTGCCCCAGAATCCCTCGATGACGGTATAGGCCGCCGGGTTGTAGGCGAACAAGTCCACGTACCCGTGCTCGGGGTTGTTCTGGTAGTGCTGGCGCTTGGAGGTGCCATCGCCGTAGGCTCCCGAGGCGAGGGTGCCGACGTAGTTCTTGAGGCCTAGGGTGGTGCCGTAGATGGTGGTCTTCATGGCGGCGATGGAAATCACCCTATCGGCGTCTAAGATTGGTTCGGGCATGAAGTAACCGTCCTTGCGGAAGCTGCCGGTGCCCTCCACGTGGAAGCCGAACTGGGCACCTGGATAGCTCAGGCGCGTCACCCCCAGGCGCTGAATGGCACCGCCCGGAACCGGCTCACGACGGAAGGGGGCGTAGTTGAGGTCGGAGGTGTCCACCACGGTGGAGACCCCCATAGCGGCGAACTCTTCTAGCATCTTGATGTACGAGAGATCGCCGAATTCGGGATAGGTTGCGGACCAGCCGTCTTCTTCTGCATTGGTGGGAAAGCCCGGCTCGCCTTTGCGGGGCGATTCGGCCCCGCCCTCGGCAATGGTGATGCGCCGCGGCCCCACCTGCTCTATGAGGTAGTTAATCACGCTTTTCACTACCCGCAAATCCGTGATCTGGCCGGGGTGTTCAATGCCATTGTGGTAGTATGCCGAGGAGGGATTTCCTCGGTTGGTCACGATGTTGACTTTGACGACGACCCAGTCGCTTGGCTCGACGACGGCGCGAATGGAGCGCTCCGATTGGTCTATATCCAAGGCGCGGCGGACGATGGCATCTACTTGTGAGAAGTTCAAGGAGGTGTTTAGGGCAGCCGGTGCGGCCAGTTCCGAGTCGCTTGAAGTAGCTACCGCCACGGTCGGATGGCCCTCGCCCAAGGTGAGCGTGCCGGGGCGCAGGAGGGGCAAGCCTTCTACCTGCAAAGGCGCTTGGGCTTGCTGCACCGACCTTGCCGTCCCGACGAAAAAGGTCTGCGCTTGGTGGGCGTAGATGTCCCAGGCGATCAGAGCGCCGACCAGCAGAAGCAGGGCTAAATTTGCAAATTTGCGTTTTGTCATTTGGGGCATGACCAATTCTCCCGTATTAATCCGCATAAGGACGCAGAATAGTAGAAACGAGCCGATCCGCATCTCGAATCGTTCAAGCTCTATAGAGTTACGGTATTTCGCGCAGAACTGAAAGGAATCCTTGGTCTGCCTTGATTTTTCCCCAGCGCAACCGCTCGACTGCGGTGACGTCTGGGCTATGCACGTAGATTTCTACCTCGTAGAAGATGGTAGGACCCAACGTCCATAGCTCAAGGTTGTCAGCCGTAGTGTCGGGGGGGAAATAAATCTCGATCCACTGGTTCACGGCCCGCGCATTCTCTTCAATCAGGGCGGTTTGCACCCCTTCAGGTTCGCGCAGGGTGCCGGTCTCGTCTAAGCGCCCGCCTAGATAGGCGCGGACTTGGTAGTTGTTGCCGATGGCACCGACGTAAATCCGCAATTTCTCCAGCCGCCGCGGTTCCTCCCAGGCAAATACCAAAATCCCCTTGGTCTTCCAAGTGAAGGGCCGGGCATCGGCATCTTGGGGAACCTTGCCGTCCCCTAAGACATCGGGGTCGCCCTCGTGGAAATTCCAGATCGTAGCCCGAGTCACGGCGTCGGGAGCGATATTGCGGCTGGCGGCACCCCACAAAAAGAGAACCGCAAAAATTGCTGAAATAACCATTCTCATGCGGACTGTCCATTGCAAAGCGACCTTGCAGGATTCGACGATCTCCGATTCTACTCCTCTGATGAAGATGGCACGACGCGGCATGTAGTGAAAGTCCACCTCTTTGTAGTGGCGACCTTGGCAAGCGCAGGTGGGGTTGTGAGCAGGTAACTCTAAATATATCTTGGGCGCAAAAGGAGAAGGACTATGGAAACGAACAAAACCATTTCGCCAGAGGTGGGGACGCAGTTGCTCTTTGAAAATGAGCGGGTGCGGGTTTGGGATTTGCGGTTGGCACCGGGTGAGAGCACGGGAGTGCATCGGCACGAGCACGACTACCTATACGTAGTTATCGGCGACGGTCGATTGCAGGCGGTCGATGCAGAGGGAAATCGCGGGGAGGCTAGGGATATGCAGGATGGGGACGTGCGGTTCAACGCGGTCGAAGGAGAGGCGGTCCACGAGGCTTTTAACGTCGGCGAAGGGTCGTGGCGGAATATCATTGTCGAATTGAAAGACTGAAGCTGATTAATCCAAGGAGAGAATATGATTCTAAGAAAACTGTTGTTTGGCCCGCCGCCCTCGGTCGGCGTTGGCGGTTCACTAGGACTACTGCTGCTGAGGGTATCCGTCGGCGGCATGATGTTGCTCGCCCACGGCTGGGGGAAATTGACCAGCTTTGCGGAGCGTTCCTCCTCGTTTCCCGATCCCTTGGGCGTCGGCTCGCCGCTGAGCATGGCCTTGGCCACCGGTGCCGAAGCGTTTTGCGCCCTAGCGGTGATTTTGGGATTCGCCACCCGCTGGGCTGCCGTGCCGCTCATGGTCACCATGCTAGTGGCCGCGCTTATCATACACGGGGACGACCCGTGGGCGAAAAAGGAGTTTGCGCTATTGTACTTTTTCCCCTTTGCGACGCTGTTTCTAACGGGCGCGGGACGCTACTCTCTCGACGCTTTCTTCCGGCGCGGCGCACACTAAGTCCTACAGAATGTCGGGCGACTGCGGATCGATGCAGGCCCCGCTGGGCCGAGGCCCTTGTGGCCGCTGCGGCATCTGGTCGTAGGACTGGTAAGCGATGTCTAAGTACGGCGTCTCGACGCGGCGGTGCCCTTCGTGGCGCGAATTCATCGCCGCGTCGATAACCCCGGTCGTCAGCAAGGTGCGCTCGGGCGGATATGGGGCCTGACCCGTTTTGAAAAACTCTTGGATGTTGCGGCACAGATAGCCGAAATGGGCAAACGGCCCCTCGTTCTGCAGGTAGAACTCCGTGGCCTGCACCTGCCCTCCTGTCCGCGCGGCATAGGCGAAGTCGCTGACATAGCCGTTGAGCATCAACGTCGCCGTGCGCAAGCCGTCGCCGTACTCCATAAGAAAAACGGCCGGCTCTTTGCAATGCTCCTCCATAGACCCGTCCGGCTTTTTAGCAATGGCCCCGCAAGCGGCCTCGGCCAGCTCCCCAGACCACAGCCCCTCGTCGCGGGCGCGCCACACGTCGTCCCCTTCGAGGCACTGCACCCACGCCACTCCCCGTTCGCCGCCGCTGCGTCGCTCGACCATGCACTGCAACGTCTCCAAGGCGTGGTACCCGTATGCCTCGATGCCGCCGTAGCCGATGGATAGTGCTTCCTCCATGGGCGTCTCCTTGGGATGCTCCAGCCAAGGCGAGCGCCAAGCCAAGGGCAGCGACGACCCGGCCATCAGCGGGATGGCCAATTCTTCTGCTCGATCCCACATCCACTGAGCGTCCCTAAAGTCATACGCAAAATGCTTATCTGAGAATATGGGCACTGAGCGGCCGCTCTCGGCAAAGATGCCGGCGATTTGCTCGAAGAAATAGCGGCGCGGGTACATGTGGCGGCCCCGCTCGTTCCAGGGATAGTCGCCGTGCTCACCGATGAGCAGCACCGCATCTACATTGAGCCGGTCGGCACCGGCGTGCAGGGCGCGGCGGATGCTGGGATAGATAGGCACCCCGTACTCTTGGGCCAGACCCACGCCGATATCGTTTTCCAGCACGTGGTCGATGTACAAGGATACTAGGTCCACTTCCGGGGGCATCAGGCCCTCGTCCGTGGACATGCCCTTCATAAACTTGGTGGCAATGACGTCGGCATGCGACTTGGGATGGTAGATGGTGGCGATGGCGGCTACTCTCATGGTAAAGCTCCTATAGCGAAGATGGTATTTGCTGCTGTGCGTCGCAGACAGTGAACGGTGGTATTGTAATGTCTTGAGTCGAGTGCTGCCATGCCTAGCCGAAAAGCGCTCAGGCCGCCCAGCATCCCTCCGTGTAAGGCTCGCGGAGAAAGAGTTTTTTGCGTTGGGGATTGGCGCGTGCAATCCACTCGGGCGGGATCTCCTGCGTATAGCGATGCGGCGGCCCGGCTTCTTTGAAAATGTCGATGTTGAAGATGCGATAGGGCTGGGGGGAGTCGGTGGGTTTGGCCTCGACGGCGTGGAAGATCCGCGCGTTGATATAGACCATGCTGCCCGGAGGCACTGCGAGCCGCAGCTCTTTTAGCTCGCGCCCGGCCTCTGCGTCATAAGCCCCGGCCAGCATGCGATCAGGCGTGGCCTCGGCGGTCGGAGCGACGAGGTGGCTGCCAGGAATGACCTTGAGGTTGCGGTCGCCGAGTGTGAAGCCATTGGGATAGTAGAGAATTTGGATGTAGTACTTGTCGCGCTCGGCGAGGTTGACCGGGTTTTCGTGCTTCCAGTGGTGGTGGTCTTGGTGGTAGGGGACGGGGCCGATGCCGCGCGAGGCGAGGTTGAGGGCGGAGTGGCAGAAGTGGTAGTTGGGGCCGATGGTGGCTTGCAGCAGCGCGGTGACAAAGGGATCGTCGATGAGGCGGTCGCCGCACGGGCCGCGGTCGTTCCAAGGGCGGACGAAATAGGACTGGGGCGCGGCGGATTTTTCATCCAAGGCGTCGAGGTAGTAGCGCACCGAGTCGAGGCCGAGGATTTCGTTGGTTAAGCTGCTTCGAGCCTTGTCTTTGAGTACGTCTGGGTAGAAGATGTAGCCGTCTTGATGGAAGGAGTCCAAATCGGCTGCGGAGGGGGCTTGGCGGCGAAATAGTGAGTTCATGGCGATTCCTTTGAAGGCGGCGGCTTTTCCGCTTGCCCAAAAGAGGGTAACGCAAAGACGGCCCGCCAGCCTAGTCGGTTTAGACGCAAGTAATAAGAGGCCGTCAGTACTCCCCACAGTGCATACGCGAGCGAAGTAGATAAGGCGGCACCGCGCAACCCTAGCTTGGGGATCAACCATAGATTCAGGGCCACATTAACCGCCAAAGCGATACTGGGCGCCCAGAGGGTCATGGAGGGGTAGCCCTCGCCCATTAGCTTGGCGTTGAATACGGCTCCGCAACCCAAAAACAACATGCCGGGCAGCAGCCAAACAAGCGGCTCGTAGGCATCTGGATACAAGGGAAAGAAAACGCTCAGCAATAGGCGTCCGCCGAAGATCAAGACAACTGCCGAAAGCAGGGAAAAGACAAAGATGCCTTGGCCCACGGCCAAAGAGAGCCGCGTGTCGTCTTGCCCACGCACTATTTTGGCGAGCAGGATGACCGAGGCGATGTTGGCGACGCGCTGCACCATGTCCGTAAAGTTCGTCGCCACTCCGTACATGCCCACCTCCTTTTCGCCCAAAAAGCGCTCTAGTAAAAAGAGGTCGCTCTTGAGCAGCAAAAACATAAGCACCAAGCAGACCTCGCCACGCGAACCAATGCGCAGCATTTGCCCAAGCACGCGTCGCCCTCCCCACTGAAAGCGGAATCCCCGGTACAAGAATAGGGCAAAAATCGCCAAGCCCGTTATCCCCACCGCTCCTACCCACACCCCCATCACCCGCTCCAACTCGAGATACCCTAGCTGGAAAAGGACTAGATTGCCGCCGAGATAGATGGCGATAAATACTACGGGCAGCAGGGCGTAGGGCTTGAGCCGATCTTCACCTAAAAAGACGGACAAACCCGCCCGTTGTAGCACGGTGAACGCAATCACGCAGACGCCCAAGATCCATTGGACTAGGGTAATACTGGGCACGAAGACCTTTGCGAGCGCCAAGCTAAACGGGGCCGTCAGCAACAGAAGGGCACCCAAGACGAGGCAATACAACAAGGTGTGATTGATCGCGGCCTCTCGCTCTCGCTCGCGCCCCACCACGTAAATGTTCCCCTTGCTGAGCCACTCGCCGAAGAACAGGACGCCCAGCATGACGAGCGCAGTCCATAGCTTTAGGGTGCCATAGTGCTCCGGCCCTAGCTGATCAGCCAGCAGGACCGAGTTCACAAAGCCCAAAGAAAAGACCAGAAAGGAGCAGGTTGTGTTGAGCGAAAAGCCGCGGAAGAAGTTCATTGAGATGGCCGGTGGGAACTAAAGCTGCGACGGAGATGGTCGGTGCTTATCAAGCGAAAACCTAGGGCGGTACATACGTCTTGGTGGAAAGATTCTAGGTCGGCCAGAGAGAGTCATTAAGGCGGAATAGCAAATTTATGCGTACGCTCCTTCCGTTATCAAGGCAGGCTCAGCGCCACCAACTCGGTGACCTAGGCCACGGCTTTGACTTCCCTTGATATCGACGAGGTTGGGTGCCGCCGCAGATCGTAGTCCCACATCCCGTGGTGGGCGATCTGGAAGTGCCAGACGCGCTCGCCCGTAGCGGCGTCGAGAATGGGCCGGTCGGCCGAGGACCAGGTCCAAGCTATTTCTAGCTGGGCGAAATTGGTAGCGTCGATTTGGTCGAACGGGGCGTATTTGGTGCTGGCCGCCGTCGCGCCGTACGAGCGCCACTCGCCGGTGGAATCGGCCAGCAACGGCGAAGCGAACAGCGCGAGAGCAAGGAGCAGGGAACCGAGCATGGCGTATCTCCTCGTGGATGCTATTCAGCGGATGGCGATCGGTCGCCCCGGCGACCCGGTGCCGCCTTTGAAGCGGGTCGGCGTAAATATAAAGAGGAACTCGTACACTTCGTCGGCCAACACTTCTTCAAATACCATGTTCTCCAAGTTGAAGATGCCGTTTTTGGTGATGAGTTCCTGATGGACTGGGAAAGCCTGCTTGGGGTCGGGACCGGGCACGACTTCGGTGGTCCACTGGTCTGAGCCGATCATCGAGGGTTTCATGGAGATGATCCACTCGCTTGCTGCCATGCCGATGCCGGGCGGGTTGGTGTTGTAGGTTTCTGGGTCCTTCCACAGCTTGGACCAGCCGTAGTTGAAAAGCAGGGCGTCGCCCTCTTGGATGCTGCTTTCGGCGATCCCCTGCCTTGCGAGTGCGCCGCGAATATCGGCGACGGAGACCTCGTAGCTGTGGTCGAGATGCTCGACGCCCTTGTAGCCGGCAATGTCGATGAGCACGCCGCGAGTGACAAAGGAGCGCACATGTTCAATGCCTAACTTGGTGACGCCGTAAGCTCCAGCCATTTCATCGGCCGTAACGCCGTTGTAGAACACGTCTTGGGTCGAGCCGTCGGCCATCTCCATGCGCGTGCCGATGTGGGCCAGCCCGTCGAACTGCGTGCCTACTTGGCCGATCTCGGCGCAGAGGAACTCATCGTGGTACATCAGCATGTTGTTCTCGCCAAAGGGGCCGCCGGTGGGCGAGCCGGGGATGAACATAGCATAGGTGCGCTCGCCAAACAGCGGCATGCCGCGTTCGTATATCTGGCCTAACTCGTACATCTTGCCGGTCTTGACTAGCTGGACGGCCTTGAGGATGGTTGCGGCGGTGATGCGGTTGGATGCGCCGGCTTGGTCGTCGGCCCCCCACTGCGAAGGCCACCAAGGCCCTTGTTCGCGGGCCTGGGAAAAGCACGGCAGGGACAAGGCGAGCACGAGGACCGCCGAAGTAAGCGATTTCATGGGTTTCTCCTTGGTAAATGGGGTGCGGAATTTACCGCGATGGTATAAGGAAATTGCGGTCCTGAATCAAGCAGGGAGCGCGTCGGTTCCCCCATCCTCAGATGAACTTGACCACAACTAGAATTACAATGGCGATCACTAAGACAGTGGGCACTTCATTGAGGCAGCGGAAAAACTGCTCGCTCTTTTGGTTCTCGCCGCGTGCAAAAGCCTTGCGATAGGAGGAGAGCATGCCGTGGACGGCACCCATGGCAAGCACTAGCGCCAGCTTGATGTGCATCCAGTAGCCGGTGCCGGGTGCGCCAGCGCCCGTAGCGAGAATGAGCAGGATGCCGGTAATAAAAGAAACGGCCATCGCCGGATTCATAATCACCCTCAGCAGCTTGCGCTCCATGACCTTGAAGGTCTCGTCGGCTTCGGAGCCGGGGGTAACTTGGCAGTGATAGACATAGAGGCGCGGCAGATAGAACATGCCGACCATCCAAGCGATGACAAAGATGACGTGGATGGCTTTGAGCCACAGGTAGTATTCGCTTGCAAATGCACTCATAGGAAGGAACTCCTCTACGCGGAGACGCGCTAGGTGCGCGTCGTTGCCAGCGCCGCTTCGTGGAGGGCGTTGACCGTTTTGGCTTCTAGGTCAATGTCGATGTTGGGAATGGACTTGGACCGGCCGATAAAGAGCGTCGCGTAAAATGCGCAAGCTGCCAGATAGGATCCGGCGAGATTGGGGTGGCTTTGGTCTTTGTCGTGCAGGACGATATCGGGATGGGCCGCTAGACAGTGCTGCCAAGCTAAACCCGCAGGCACGACGGTTGCGCCGATTTCACGCCCCACTTCGGTATAAGTCTCACTCAAGGCGGCTTGGGTTTCGGGCGCGTTTTGCCGCGCCCAAGTCATGTAGAGAACGGTTTGCGCCTTTGCCGCTTTAATTATGGCGTCTAACTCGCGGATATTTTCACCAGTGCGCTTGGGATTTTTCACCGGCAGGGTACTTTGTTCCTGTAACACGACGTAATCCCAGCCGGACGCCTGCAAGCGCTCGTGCGCTTCGCCTTTGTTCAAGTGCATTCGGAGCGAGGCCCCACCGGCGCTGATGAGTTCGCTTTCCAACTCGCCCTTGCCGCCGGCGTGGACGAGTTGGGCGAGGAGGCCGGGTAGATCGTTACGTGCGGTGAAGCTGTTGCCTATGAAAAGGACGCGGGTGATATTGGCCATAGTCAATCTTCTGTTTGGGCTGAGAGGTGTCTTGCTCAACATAAACACCGCTTTGCCTCGCGCCAAGTTGCCATCCCAATGGTCTGGTATTCGACGCGCAGGACCTTGATGGCGGCAATTTTAATACGGGAGAACTTCAGATGGGACAAACGGTCGAGCAGTACGAGCGAGACGGGTATTGTATCGCGGATGAGCAGATCGCGCCGGACGATGTGTTGGCAAAGGCGTTGCAGGGGATGGTGGCAGTGCGCGATGGGAAGTTTGATATGGGGATGTCGCCGACCGAGCATCCTAAGTATGATCCAGCCGCGTTGTGCAAGATCAACAATCCGCATCGGTCGGATACAGGACTCTATGGATTGGTGACCTGTCCACAAGTGGGACGCAAAGTCGCCGAGATCACAGGAGCCCGGAGAGTGCAGGTGTGGGCGAGTCAGTTGCTGATCAAGCCGCCGGGGTCCGCGGCCGCAGGACACGTCGGCTGGCATCAAGACCGCCAGTACTGGCGCATGTGGCAGCAAGACGAAGGGCTTTTTACGGCGTGGATCGCGCTGTGCGATGTGGGGGAGGAGTTGGGGCCGATGCGCTTTGTGCGCGGGTCGCACCGTTGGGGCTTTTTGGACCAAGGGAATTTCTTCGACAAGGACCAGCACAAGCTGCGCGAGGACATCGCGGTGCCGACAGGCGAGACTTGGGAGGAAGTGTCGGCGCTGATGCCCCTAGGCGGGCTTAGCGTCCACCACTGCCTGACCTACCACGGTTCCAACGCCAATGTCTCAGATGCGGCGCGCTGGAGCTTGGCCGTGCATTTGCGCGACGAACGGGCCGTGCCGGTACCCGGCGACCAGAGCTATTACACCGCGCATTTGGACGATCCCCAGATTTGCCCGGTGATGTACGAGGCCTAGTCGCAAGCAAGGAAATCGGGGGCTATTCGGTGACACTGCACGCCCAACTTGAGGGAAAGGTACACTCATGCGCGTTTTAATCATCGGCGGCACCGGCATTATCAGCACTGGCATCACCCGGCTGCTCGTTGAGCGCGGCGACGAGGTCGTGCTCTACAACCGAGGGCGGCGCAAGTCGCTGGTTGCAGGGGGCTACGAGGTCATCACTGGCGACCGCAGGGACTTTGCAACCTTTGAAAAACAGATGGCCTCGGCCGGGTATTTCGACGGCGTAATCGACATGTTCTGCTTCACGCCAGCGGAACTAGAAAGCGCCATCCGCGCCTTCAAGGGCCGCACCGACCACTATGTCTTCTGCAGCACGGTCGATGTTTACACCAAACCGGCGGCCCGGTACCCGATCACCGAAGAGGCCGAGCGGCAGCCCTGCCCGGCGTTCGGCTACGCCTTCAACAAAGCTCGCTGCGAGGAGCGCTTGTTCCGGGCGCACGAGACGGGCGAGTTGGCCGTGACCAGTATCCGTCCGGGGCACACCTACGGCGAGGGCGGCAACAACTTGATCCACTCGCTGCCGGGCAACTTCTATGTGGACCGCATACGAAAGGGTCTGCCGATCATCGTCCACGGCGATGGCTCGTCCTTTTGGCCGACCTGCCACCGCGACGACGTAGCCGTGGCCTTTGTCGGGGCCTTGGGCAACGACAAGGCGCTGGGGCGGGGCTATCACGTCGCGGGCGAGGAGTGGATGACTTGGGAGCGCTACAACGAGGGCATTGCCGAGGCCCTAGGTGCGCCCGCGCCGGAGATGGTGCGGATTCCCACTGACTTGCTGCTGCGGATAGCCGGGCGGCGAGCCGAGTGGACCGAGTGGAATTTCAAATACAACAACCTCTTCGACAACGCGGCGGCGCGCGCCGACCTGGGCTTCCGCGTCACCATCCCTTGGGTCGAGGGCGTGCGGCGGACGATCAACTGGCTGGAGGCCAACGGGCAGCTAGAGGCGTGCGAGGACCATCCATATTACGACCGGATCATTGCCGCTTGGCAGGTAGCTGGAGATCGGCTAGAGGAGGAGTTCAAAGAATGAGCGTAGAGCGATGGGGCGTATTCAAGGTGGAATTGCAAGGGCCAGCTTGCAGGCAGGTTTCCTTGGGACCGCACCGCCGCTGGCCAGTGTGGCACCTACCGCCTGATTTACTTCGGCGTTCTTCGGGATAATCGACTAACCAGCGGATCAGCGCGCGAACCAGCGAATTGGGTGGCGTCGCTTTCTATCGGCAAAGGCGAGCGAATAGGGGTCGCACTGCCGATAGACGACCGCCCCGTCGGTGCGTAGCACTAGCCAGCCAAAGTCCCAGCCCTTGCTCTGATAGCGCATGGGGATACTCGGCTGGACGCGAATGACCGGATGCGATCCGGCGATAAAGAGCTGCTGCTCGACATAGTAATAGCCCGAGCCGGTCTCGACGAAAACCTCGTGGGCTAGATCATCCCCTTCTCCGGCCAGGTCCGCGCACAAACCGCCAATGCCGACCTTGATGGCCGCGCCGTCACCAAAGGCGGTGACGAGGGCGTCGATGGAGCCGGAGAGGACGCGACCTTGAGCGTCGTGGTGCAGCACTTCCTCCCACGTATCGGCGACGTAGAACTTATAAATGTCAAAGTCGTAAATGAAGTTGTGGCTGGGGGCGTTGGTCGCTGGGTCATGGCTGTCGAGCAAGTGGTACTTCGGCATGGGGTGCGGTCCCCCCCCGGGGGCAGGTTCGGTCTGTTGCCCGTCGAGGTGGGGCCGGCCAAGGGCTTGGTGGCCGTCTTGATTGTAGAGGAAGAACGACATCGAGGGCCGCGGCCCAAATCCGTCGGGCAAGGACACGGGCTGGCGCAGGCTCATCAGGCCGGCGGCCCAGCGGTCGTCGACGAGATACGTCACGGCAAACTCGGCCACCTCGCGCACCTTCTCGTCGCTGAGGGAACGCACGTCGATGTGCTCGTTGTGGCGAAATTCGGTGTAGATGCGCAGATCTGCGCCACGGCGAATGGCGTGGACCAAGGCGTCTTGGCTGCCGGCGACGACTTGGCGCGACGAATCTAGCACTAAGGGGCAGGTCCAGGAGCACATAGCGCTATCCCTTGCCGCTGGCGGTAAAGTTGTTGCCAATGAAAAAGGCGCGGGTGATATTGGCTATCGTCAGTCCTCAACGTGGGTTACGGTGCATCTTGCTCAACATACGCGCCGCTTCGCCCCGCGCCAAGTTGGAAATTGGCCTTGCACAGCGTATATGCTCAGGACATTTTGTTGATAAAGGCTACTGTAACCAATCTTCCAACCATCCATCCCACGGAGAACAGCCATGATTGAACACGCCAACACCTCGCGCTCAATCACCGCAGAAACGGTGGAAATGTCCGCCGATGAGAAGTACCTCTTCGACCTGCTCGGATTTTTGATCGTGCGGGACGTGCTCAGCGAGGAACACCTGAAGCTGGCCAACGACGCCATCGACTCAATGGAACTCACACCGAGCCCGGAATACTTTGGCGATTCCGTTGCTTTGAAGGGTGAGAACGCCTCGACACGCCTCGGCAACAGCGAGGGCCTGTTGGAATTGCCGCGGCCGTTGTGCGAGCCTTTCAGAGAAATGCTGGCGCATCCCAAAACCATCCCGCACCTCAACACGATCCTCGGGGAAGGCTGGCGGCTCGACCACGGCCCTGGTCTGATCGCGATGGACAAGGGATGTTCCGGCGGCATGCTGCACGGCAACTTCGACAACGCACCCTATTTCTACCGCGAGGGCAAGATCTTCACCGGCCTCTGCGTCATCGAATACCTGCTCGCCGATGAAGGGCCCGGTGACGGCGGCATCAGCGTCATTGCCGGCAGCCACAAGGCCAACGTGACCTGCCCGGCCAAGATGCTCAGATGGGAACAGTACCAGGAATACGTGACCGAGATAAACGCCAAAGCGGGCGATGCCGTCATCTTCAGCGAGGCGTGTACCCACGGCACCCTTCCGTGGAATGCCGACCACCAGCGCCGCGCCATCCTCTACAAGTACAACACCGGTCACATGGCATGGGGCGGAGGCGGAGTGCGCGGTCGGCGTCCGTCCTACTGGGACGAGCTCACCGCTCCCCAACAGGCAGCCCTACTCTTGCCCTCACACCATTCCCGCAGACCCAAGCCGAGCAACGGGTACGCCGGACTCGCCGAGGTGGCCGATTCGGTGTGAGGGGACTACTTCTAAGGCAGGGCTTCGAGGAGGCGATCGATGTCCTCGTGGTTGTTGTACACCGAGGGAGAGAGGCGCATCTTGTTGCCGAAACGCATCGCCACATGAACATTGGCACTTCTGCAACTGGCTAGGGCAGCTTCAGGGTGCGGCGCTACGAAGGAGAGGATAGGGCTTTCGTTCCCCTGCGGCGTGATCGATTGATACCCCCGCTTCGGCAGTTCCTCTTGTAGATGATCGGTCAGGTCTCTCGCGTGGTCGCGGATTCTGTCAACTCCAAGGCGCAGGATGTACTGCAGGCTCTCTTGGGCGCACACGACTCCTTCGTACGAGGGGTAACTGACCTCGTAGGCACCGACTCCGGTCGGGGGTGAAAACGAGATCTCCTCACTCGCCGAATCGGGCTCTTCTACCCAAGGGGGATAGTTAAGCGTCACACCTCCCGTGGGTTGAGACGGTTGGAGCACGTCGAGCTGCAGATCGGAACGGACGTACAGAAACCCGAACCCCTTGACGCCCATTAGCCACTTGAACGTCGAACAAGCGGCAAAGTCGATGCCCATCGCCTTGACGTCGATCGGAACGCCGCCCGCGGCCTGCATGATATCGACATACAGATACGCGCCGTTGTCGTGAGCTAGCTTGCTCAGTGCCGCGACATCTGCGACAAACCCGTTGACGTTTGACACCAATGCCACTGAAATCAGCCGGGTATTGCCATCGACCGCGTCTGCCATGGCGGCCATGTCGATTTGCCAGTTGCGATTTTTGACGATCCGCACATCGAGACCTTGCTGCGCACGAAACTTGTAGTTGGATATGCAGGGGCTGAAATTCAGATCCGACATCACCACATTGCCGCCCGCCAAGTGATCCTGCAAGCCGTTGAGGATGTTGCTCTCCGATTCCACCGTGCTGCGCGCAAAGGCGATTTCGCCGGGGTCGGCGTTGATGAGCTGGGCAAATAGGGCCTTGGCTTGGTCGCGCGGCGGTGCCCAAGCCGGCCACCACGGCTCCCCCACCTCGTGCGCGACCCAATCGACATACCGATGCAAGGCCGCGGCCGAATGCACACTGATCGGATGCGACGAGGCGTTGTCGAAGTACGCCATGGTCCGCGCACGCGGGAAGTCTTCGCGCACGCTCTCGAAAAGATCTGTCATATCTGGTTATCCTCGGTATGAAACCTGCATTATACTCAAATGTTGTTTTTGACTGCCAGCGTCTGCGGCGGCTACAGATCCTTGTACCAGGTCAGTTGCACCTCGTCTAGGCCCTCGGTACGGTAGGCGTAGAGATGGACATGACCGAGTTTGGCACCCATGCGGGCGTAGAAGCGGCAGGCGGGGACGTTGATGTTTTGGGTTTCGATTTTGAGTTGGGTACACCCTCGCTTCTTGGCGCAGGTCTCGGCGCGTTGGAAGAGTGCCCTGCCCACACCTCGTCCTTGATATTTGGGCCGCACGCGGATGTCCCATAGGCCGGCTAGGTCTTCGCGCTCTTCGCAGTAGTCTAAGCCTTCGCCGTGAAAGGCGACAACAGCTCCGCCGATGCGCTTTTGTTCCCTGTATGCGGCGAGGACAATCCACCGCGAGAGGTCCCACGTTCTCCGGGTCCAGCGCTCGGGGCCGCCGGAGTGGTCGTAGTTTTTGATGTAGGGCGGATTGACGAGTTCTTCAACCAGCCGGATTCCTCCCAGTCCATTGTCGGCGAGTTCGACGCGAAAGCGGCTTTTTACTTCAAGCGCGATGGGCACTTGGCCGTATTCGGATAGGACGTCGGGGCTTTGTTCTTGGATGCGAAAGTTCATAGGTGTTGTCGATTCTGAAGGCTTGGTGAAGCGGTTTCCTTGCTATACCCTAGGGCTGGAAGCGATGTGTTCATCGGCGTTCCTCGCTATTAAGAGGCGCTCTTACCCAAGGTACTACACATCGATCCGATGACCACCAGTATGGTACCGCCGATGGCGGGTTTGTTGAGGGGTTCCAAGGGGACTAGGTTGGGGTCAAAGAGGGCGAGTAGGCCCATCACCGCCATCGTGACCAGAGGAGTCAGCGAGACCAGCGCGCCCATGCGCGAGGCCTCCATCCGCTTGAGCGATTCGGCGAAGCTGAGATAGGAGACGAGAGTGAAGACGACCGAGCAGGCCAAGAGCAAGCAGGGGATGGCCGGCAGATCGAATATGCGGCTCGGCTGGGCCAAGGGCAGGAAGAGCATCGTGCCAAACCAATAGACCAAGGCCATAATCGAGGTCGAGGGCAGGTGCCGCAGCAGGGGTTTTTGCGCCAGCATGAAAACTCCCCAGAGGATGGCCGAGGCGAAGACGAGCCAAACGCCGATGCCGTAGTTTTCCAACACGAAGAGCAGCTCGGCAAAGCGCTGGTTAAAAAAGAGCCCCATCCCCACGATCAGCACACCGAGGCCGATCCACTGCAAACGGCTAAAGGCTTCTTTGAAGAATATCAGCCCGCCCAAGAGCACAATTATTGGCGAAAACTGCATCACGATCTGAGCCGAGCCAGGCGAGATGCGGCTCAGACCCATCAGATAAGTCAGGTAGTTGCCGCCGAGGCCGAGGACGCAAACCACCGCTAGAACCGAAACTGCGCCGCGAATCCGAAAAGGAGAAGCAAGGCCGTAGCGAAAGTGGACGACGGGGACCAGCATGGCCCCCGCGAGCAGGAAGCGATACCAAGTAACCGTAAAGGGGTCCAGCGATTGCAACAGCAGCTTGAGCACCACGGGCAGGGCACCCCACAGCAGCAGGGTGGTAAAGGCAAGGGTCAGCCCTAGTGATCGACGCTCCGTCTGGTTGCTCACAGTCGCTAAGAAGCCCTCAAATTTCTCACCGTTACTTAGAATGACAGGCCGATAAAGGAATGACCGGAATCGCTGAGCGGTGATGACGAAGATCTGTCGTAGTTGAACCGGGACCAACTGATTGACAGGTGTCTGGCAAGAAACAGGAGTGCATCGCGTTCGGAACTGGACGATTTATTATCTAGAAAGTGGACAATAATCTTGAAGGGACCATCGGACTTGACGGTCCACCCCGAGGTCGTCAGGTCACTGTCGTCATCAAGGAGGTCAGACGTACCTCGCCGAATCTCGACCGTTTCCATAATCGAAACCTCAACCCCGCTATTGTCGTGCTCAGCAGTTGGGATATAAGCGTCTTCTTCATAGGGATAGTAGGTTCGTCGGGAGATTTCTTGGGAGAATGTCACTCGCCCCAAGGCGAGAGTGAGAGAGTCGGAACTCCAGTCCATCCCAAGGCTGCTCGACCATCCGTGCCGCTTGGTCGCCGGTAGAGGGGAAGAAGGGACGAGATTGAGCTCAACAAGAGGTCCCTGTCGAGCGATGTAGGCAATGGCTGCCCTCCCACGATTCTGCCACATGAGGCCCAATCCTACATCGAGCTTTGGCCGGAGGGGATGATTACGGGCAAAGTCCCACCTGATGAGGCGTTCCACAATACCGACCACCGGTACTACCGCCATGAAACCAAGATCGTATGTCTTGGCGGATCCTTCTGCCCCAAAAAACTCAGATGAAAGCCACGTGGCTGTAGCTCCTATGCCTATGTCCACGACGGACCTCAAGGCCAAGCTGACGCCGATGTTGTTGGCTGCTTCTGCATCGGAGAAAGCGTCTATTGCCGTGCTCGTTTCATCTGGCCAAACTGTTTGTCCTAAATCCAGCTTCGTGCGGTATCCGTACAATGCGGCTCGAAGTCTTGTCGGCCCCTTCCAAGAGAGGCGGTCGAAAACCCGCTCGGTTGTAGCTTGGGCGGCAAAGTAGCTGTAGGTAATGTGACTGATAGCGCCAGTGCCCAACGGCATCCCGCTCAGATAGAAGCGACTCTGCAGGGTGTATGCGGGAGACGACAGGGCCGCCGAGCCAGGGTTGTAGTAGCCGGCCGGCTCGTCCGGGAGCGCGACGCCCGCCTGCCCCATCCCGTTGACTCGTACAGATGGGGAGAAAAGCTGGACCTGAGTCCCTTGGGCAGGTGCGCTCTTGGCGAATAGAAGAGCCACAGCGAGGGCGGCACTGAATACTCTTGAGAATACCATAGAACAGGCTCTTTTCGCCGATGGACAAAGAGTTGGGAAGACTCCGGCCAAGACCATTACGCTGCTTTGAGCGGTTCCAGTTCTGCGGGTTCTAGTCTGCCGAGACCCAGACGATCAAAGACGCGCTGTATTTCGTCGATACTTACCATTCCGGGTGAGACGACTTCAATCCCAAGAGGCGTGCCATCTTGAGCGTAGTCAATTAGGAGATCTTCTGTTACAGCTTCAGTGCGTACGCTTTTCTGGCTGTGTTGATGAGCTAGGTAAATGTAGGCGGCAAACGGTTTGCCTTTTCGATAGGTGATTTGCAAGGAAACGGTTTTCATCGGCGCACCTCTGAAGGATATGCGGTTACAATCTAACCTTGCCTCAACCTCTCGACGACCCCTTCATCCACCTCAATCCCCAATCCCGGCCCGGTCGGTACGCGCACAAAGCTGTCCTCTTGGTCAAACGGCACCGCGCATAGCTCTTGGCGGATGGCACTTGGCGTGCGGTCGAATTCCATCACCGGCTCCTGCATATAGGGCTGGGCGTTGCGCGCTGGCGGGCAGGGTGGCAAGGTGGCGGCAAGGTGCAAGGTGGCGGCGATCATCACGGGTGAACCCCAGACGTGGGGATTGACCTGAATGCCGCAGGCGTTGGCCATGGCGCAGATGCGCTGCATTTCGGTGATGCCGCCGCAGTGCATGATGTCGGGTTGGACGATGTCGTAGGCGCGGCGCGTCAGGTAGGGCTTGAATTCGTAGCGGGTGCGCAGGTTCTCGCCGCCGGCAATGGCCATGGGCAGCGCGGCTTTGACTTCCAAATAGGCGTCCAAGTCTTGGGCGTTGACCGGCTCTTCAAACCACACCAGATCCAAGTCGGCTAGCTGCTGGCCAAGGCGAATCGCCGTGGTGGCGTTGTAGGCTTCGTTGGCATCGACCATGAGATGAATGTCCGGGCCGATGGCATCGCGCAGGGCGCGGACGCGCGCGACATCCTCGGCGATGGACAGCCCTCCAACCTTGGTTTTCATCCCTTTGAAGCCCGCGGCCACATAGCCCCGCGCTTCGTCGAGCAGGCGGTCGGGAAACTCGCCTTCGGTATAGTAGAGGCCGGTGGCATAGACGGCGACTTTATCGCGCACCTTGCCACCGAGGAGGGCGCAGACCGGGAGGCCGGTAGCTTTGCCCGCGAGATCCCAGAGGGCGATGTCGAGCGCGGAAAGGGCGCTGCCGGCTAGGCCGACCGCGTTGTTGCCGTTGTAGAGCGCGTGGAACATGCGCTCCCACAGACCGGCGCGGTCCATGGGATCTTGGCCGATGAGCAGCGGGGCGAGCAAGCCGTCGATGAGGCTAGCAGCCGCGCCTTCGCCCCAGCCGACGAGGCCGTCGTCCGTGGTGACTTTGACGAGCGTGGTGCTGCGCTGGTCGAGCCAGCCTTGGGACCAGCCAAAGGGCTGCTCAAGGGGACAGGCGAGGTCGAAGGTTTCGATGGCGGCGATTTTCATAATTGGGTCTCTGAGGTTGACAGTGGTGGGGGGTGAATATAGGGTATGCAAGTTTGTGGATAAAGGAGGCGCACATGAAAATCACCTCAGTGAAATTGCTGGTGTTGGAAGACCCAAGCCGCAAAGGGCGCGTCGGCCATAGTATCGCGCGGGTAGAGGGGTTGCGGAGGATACAATACACGCACAAGGGAAGGCCAAACCAGGAATTGCGCCCGGCGCGGCAGAGCTTTTTAGAAGTCCACACGGACGAGGGAATTGTGGGGCGCAGCGATACGTCAATGACGCCTTATCAGGCCGACATCGTGCGGTACCACGCGGTGGGGCGGAGCCCGTGGGAGCGCGAGGGGCTGTTTCAGCAGTTTTGGAAAGGAACTCGATGGGTGTACCAGCCCCCGGGTTGGTTTGGGGCGTTCGACAACTGTCTGTGGGACATTTTGGGCAAGGCCGCGGGGCTGCCGGTCTATGCGTTGGTGGGGCGCGTGCGACCGCGACTGCCCGTCTATCTGACCGGCGGCGATACGGATATCGAGGGGTATCTCAAGGCCATAGAGACCGGCAAGGAAATGGGTATTGGGGCGTATAAGTTTCACACGTATAAAGGAGGCAAGGCCGATATCCCCATTTACCGGGCCGTGCGCGACGCCGTGGGGCCGGATTACGAGTTGATCACTGATCCCGTGTGTTCATACAACTTGCGCGAGGCCATTGAGGTGGGGCGCGTGCTGGAGGATCTGGATTTTGTGTGGTTAGAAGAGCCGATGCACGAGCAGAAGATGAATCAATATCAGGAGCTGTGCCGAGCGTTGACCATTCCGGTGATGGGGACCGAGATGTTGATGCACGACATCGGCTTGACGGCGCAATGGCTGATCCAAGGGGCGACCGATCGCCTGCGGGGCAACGCCCGGCACGGGGCGACGCAGGTGCTGAAGCTGGCACATCTGGCCGAGCTGCACGGAGCGAATATCGAACTAAATGGCGGCGGGGCGTTGGATGGGCTGGTCCACGCGCACTTGGGCTGCTGTATCGACAACACGGATTTCTACGAGTTTTTCGGGGCAACGGCCGACAGTTTGCGGCAGACCGGGGCGCAGTGGGGTTTGCTCAACGCGCCCTTGATTGAGGAAGGGCACATCGCGCCCCCGGATGGGCCGGGTTGGGGTGCGGAGTGGGACGAGGAGAAGTTTGGCTCGTTGGTAGTTGAAGAGCACTGAGACGGAGGACGCATGAAAAGCTGGCAACCGACCCAAGAGCAGGCCCGAGCGTGGGAGGAAAAGGGCTATTTCACAGTTCCTGGGGTCGCGACGGCCGACCAAGCAGCAGAGATGCGGGGGGTGATTAAGAACATTCTGTACACGCCCGAGCCCGAGGACGTGCGCACGGACGCCGATCCCATGGACCCGATGGGCGATACGCCCGAAGCGCGGGCGCAGCGCTTCCGCAAGTTCAACCGCTGGTGCCACACCGCACCGCTAGTCTGGCACGCGGTACACGCCGGGGCGATGGCACCGCTGGGGCGGTATTATCTGGGCGACGATATCCTGCTCAAGTTCAGCAGCGTCTTCGTCAAGCCAGCCAAGACCGGGGCGGCTACGCCTTGGCACCAAGACAACGGCCTGTGGCGCGATGGCGAGACCGAGCCGTTCAACTTCTGGATGGCCCTCGACCCGGCCAAACGAGAAAATGGCTGCCTGCAATTCATTCCGGGAAGCCACAAAACCGAGATCGTCGAGCACGTGCTCTACGCCGACAGCATCCACGGCGAACTGCCGAGAGAGCGGGTCGCGGCCCTAAAGGACGAGCGCGGCGTCGAGCACATTGAGTTGGCACCAGGCGATGTAGTTTGTTGGCACAGCAGTATGTGGCACTACAGCCCGATCAACGAGAGTCCACAGAGCCGGATTGGCATCGCTGGCGTCTATACTACGCCGACGCTGGCCGACCGCTCGCCGCGCACTTGGGGGAATCTCCATTGGGTGCTGCGAAAAGGTGCGTTGTGCCGGAATTTTCCGCCGGATGAATACGGAGTACATGGAGAAGACAAGTCGCCGCTCCCGCCGTTTCCGCGAGCCGACTAGTGTTGATAACTGACGTTACGCAGCCTTTGTCATGCTGGCGCTCCGTACCGCCCTTACAGGATGTTGCGCCGAATCCGTATCGGGTGTTAGGCTGGATTCCCGCTTGCGCGGGAATGACCCCGGGCGGAGCGGGAGGAAGCCACAGACCATAACGACTGCGTAATATCAGTTCATAAAACCAAAAGGGGATGTACGAGATGAGCGAAGCATACGTAGTAGATAAAAATCTGGGGCAGCCGTTGCTTTTGGAAGAAGGCGACCTGCCGCAAAAAAACGCCGATGGCGAGCCGGTCGTCGCGCTGACCGACGAGCAGAAATACCTCTTCGATGTGCGCGGGTGGCTGTTGGTGCCCGGAGTATTGGCCGACGACGAGATTGCGGCCATGCGCGAGTACGCCTTGCGCGTGCAGCAGCACCCGGAGTCGCTGCCGGAACACGAGCGTTCTTTTGTCGCCGGGCCGCTAGAGAAGCTGACCGATCATCCGGTGGTCGTGGGCTTCCTCAACGAGTTCTTGGCATTCCCAGGGTTGTCGAGCGCCGAGTGCTACGGGTTTCGGATGGAGGGCAGCGGCTTGCGCAATCCAGCGGCGACCCCCGAGCGAGAGGGCGTTTTCAAGCCGCACAATGGCAGCGGCTTCTTTCGCTTTGCCGTGGATTCGCACCACTACCAGAGCATTCCCGGCAAGTCCTTCAGCGGGCTGACGCGGGTGGTGTGGGAACTGGCTCCGGTCAAGATGCGGCAGGGCGGCACGCTCTTAGCCACGGGAAGCCACAAGGCCGCATACCCCTCACCCGCCGCCATTCAGGACCCGCATTCGGCGGTGTGGGAAACATACGAGTGCCCGGCTGGGTCGGTGTTATTTTTCACCGAGGCGTTGGCGCACAGTACCTCACCGTGGACCAATGCCGACAACGAGCGGGTGGGCATCTTCAACCTCTACAATAGCGTTGGCTCGCGCTGGAGCTCGTGGTCGCCGCCGACCGAACTCGTCGAGCAGATGCCGCCGATGCGGCAAACCCTCTTTCGCGGCACGTACTGCGCCGACAACGTGCCGGGCTTCCGCTACGGCGGCCAGAACCTGCGGGATCGGCCGGTCGCCGGATGATAAACTCGCGCTGGGCGAGGTATTGACGCGGAGGGTTGTAGTCAAAAAGGAAAGCGACTGATGTATATCCAAGACCAGATTTCCATTGGCGAACTCGACGACGAGCATCTGAGCTTCTTTCGCGCGATCGGAGTGGACTCGATCCATCTGGAGCTGCGCGGGGGTGCGCCTGTTGCCGGGCGTCGGGGCGGTACAGGATCGGCGAATACGTCGCTGGCGCAAGATTTAAAGGCCGGCAAGGACTGCACCGACGCGTTGGCGCAGGCGCGGGAAAAGGTCGAGGCACACGGTATGAAGCTGAACAACATCTTCATGCCCGCTTGGGAGGAGATCACCTTGGCCGAAGAGGACATGGACGAGCAGATCGGCCACTGGTGCAAGATGCTGGAGAGCGTGGGCCAAGCAGGCATTCCCTGCGTGGGCTGGAATTTCAAACCAATGGGCAACTTTCGCACCCCTGCGGATACGGGTAGGGGCGGCGTGCGATACAGTACGTTCGACTACGCAGTTTTTGCTAAAAACCGGCCCGAACCACACGAACCCCCGGTAGATGAGGCGCAGATGTGGGCGCGGATGGAGCGATTTTTAGCGGCGGCGATCCCCGCAGCCGAAAAGGCGGGGGTGCGGATGGCCCTGCACCCGGACGACCCGCCGATTCCCGAGCCGCTAGGGGGCGTGGCGCAGATTTGTTCGACCCTAGAGCAGTTCCGCAAAATTTTCTTCGAGATCGCGCCGAGCGATAGCAACTGTATGCTCTTTTGCCAAGGGTGCATGACCGAGTTGCTGGGTCCAGAGAGGATCTACGACGCAATCGCCGAGATGGCTGCAAAGGACAAGATCGCGTGGGTGCATTTCCGCAATGTGCGCGGGCAGTTGCCGCGATTTACCGAGGTGTTCTTGGACGAGGGAGAGGTGGATATGCGGCGAGCGATGGAAGTATATCGCGACAATGGTTTCAATGGGCCGTATATGATGGACCACACCCCGTCCTTTCCGCATGGATATGGGCCGTTGTACGGAAAGGCGTATGCGATCGGGTATATTCGAGCGTTGATCCAGATGGTGTACGGATAAGCCGACTTGGAGGAGAGACTATGCCAGTATTGAGCAAAGAAGATTGGGCCTTCTGGGAAGAGAACGGCTATGTGATCGTCCACAACGCCGTGCCCGAGGAGAATTTAGACGCGATGGTGGCGGCGATCTGGGAATTCTTGGAGATGGACCCAGAACGCGAAGAGGATTGGTACAAGTACCAGCCCTATACCCGCGACAATCGGTGCTCGCCGATCTCAGCGGCGGGGATGGTCGAAATCTACCAGCACCAAGCCTTGTGGAATAATCGGCAGTACCCCAAGGTGCATCAGGCCTTTGCCGAGATCTGGGACGACGAGAAACTGTGGGTTTCGCTGGACCGGGCCAATATGAAACCGCCAGCGCACGAGGATCGGCCCGAATGGTGCAACAAGGGGATGATTCACTGGGATGTCGATACGACACAGCAGCCGGTGTCCTTTGGGGTGCAAGGGGTGCTGTATTTGACGGATACGGCAGAGGACCAAGGCGGCTTCCAGTGCGTACCTGGCTTTCACCGGCTGTTCGACGAATGGGTCAAGACCCAGCCGACGGACCGCGACACGCGCCGACCCGATCTGGAAGGGCTAACGGTCAAGTCGGTTGCGGGCCAAGCCGGGGACTTGCTGATTTGGCATCGGTTGTTGGCCCACGGCAACGGCCACAATCGGTCCGCTCAGCCGCGATTGGCTCAGTACATCACCATGTCGCCAGCACCCGCAAACGGAGAAGCCGCACGCCAGCGGATCACGGCTTGGCAGGAGCGGCGACCGACGTCTGGCTGGCCCGGCGATGCGCGGGATTGGGAACACCAGCATCAGCAGCCAGCCGAGTTGACCGCTTTGGGGCGGAAGCTCTTGGGCGTGGATTCGTGGAGTTAAAACATACCTTTAAGGAGAGACTCAATGAGTAAGAAAATCAACCGCGCCGTCGAACTCCTCGCCGAGGATCAGCCCATCTACTACACAGGTGCCCACGCCGGACACGTGCTGACCTACGAGCAGGGCAAAGAGGACGCCGCAACTTGGGCCGACTACATCAACGTCGGCATGGAACACGGTTCGTTCGACATGGCCGGGCTGGACGAGTACTTGCGCGGCCTGATCGCAGGTGGGCCGACCCGCAGCGGGCACCGGACTCCGGCGATCATCGTCGAGGCCCCGGTCGAGGGCCGATCCGAGGAGATCGTCCGCTACAATGCTTGGCAGTTTCGGCAGATCTTGGGTCGGGGCGCACACGGCATTCTGCTTTGTCAGGCCGAATCGGCCGGGGCTGTCCGGGCCTTTGTCGAGTCGTGCCGCTATCCGGTCAACACCATCGGCGTCGGTGATGACTTGGGCCGGGGCACGCGCGGCGTCGGCTCAGAGGGGGTGTGCGCAGGCGTGTGGGGCGCGAGCCGCGACGAGTATCTAACCAAGGCCGATCCTTGGCCGCTCAGCCCGGAAGGCGAGTTGCTGTTGGGGCTGAAAATCGAGTCGGTGGCCGCCCTGCCCCACATCGAGGAAATCCTGTCCGTACCGGGGATTGGTTTTGCCGAGATGGGCCCAGGCGACTTGAGCCTTTCGCTGGGGTATCGGACGATGCCGCAGCCGTGGCCCGAGCAGATGCAGGAGACGCACGAGCGGGTCAAAGCGGCGTGCCAGCAAAACGGCGTGGCCTTTTTGGACGGGTCCACACCCGAAACGGTCGCAGCGAAAATTGACGCTGGGGCGCGCGTTTTCTCTGGGGGGAATGAAGAGACAGCTCGGGCGGGACGAGCACACACGCAGAGAAAGATGCCGGCGTAGCGCAGCCATCCAATCCAACCTGCCGACGAGGGGCGAACGCAATCGTTCGCCCCTCGTCAATTTTGCGAGACAGATTCCAAGGATATGCAAATGTACATTGGAATAGTACCATGAGCGGCGACAAAAAAACATTGCGCAGTGCGGGGTGGTTTGGCGACGAGTGGCACCAAGGGTTTGTGTCCCGTGGCTGGACCAAAAACCAAGGCCATCCCGAGCAGATGTTCGACGGTCGGCCCGTGATCGGGATCTGCAACACGTGGTCGGATTTGAATCCTTGCAACGCCCATCTGCGAATCTTGGCCGAGCAGGTCAAGCGCGGGGTGTACGAGGCCGGGGGCTTTCCGCTCGAATTTCCAGTTACCTCGCTCGGCGAGACGCTGATGAAGCCAACTACCATGCTCTACCGCAACTTGGCGAGCATGGACGTGGAGGAAAGCATCCGCGCCAATCCGCTCGACGGGGTGGTGCTGCTAACTAGCTGCGACAAAACGACGCCAGCCTGTCTGATGGGGGCGGCGAGCGTAGATTTGCCGACCATTGCGGTGACGGGCGGGCCGATGCTCAACGGCAAGTTCCGCAATCAGAACATCGGCTCCGGCACGGATGTCTATCGCTTCACGACCGAGCTGCGGGCCGGGAGCATCTCGCGCTTGGATTACCTAGAGGCCGAGGCCGGGATTTCGCGCTCGGACGGCCACTGCATGACCATGGGCACGGCCTCGACGATGGCCTGCATGGTCGAGACTGTGGGGCTGACGCTGCCGAGCGGCGCGGCGATCCCCGGGCCGGATGCGCGGCGCAAGCGCTTGGGGCACTTAGCGGGCAATCGCATCGTCGAGATGGTGCGAGAAGATTTGCGCATGTCGCGCATTTTGACGCGGCCAGCCGTAGAAAACGCCATCAAGGTCAACGCAGCGCTGGGCGGCTCGACCAACTTCGTGGTGCATCTGTTGGCCATCGCCGGACGGCTCGGCGTCGAATTGGAACTGGATGACTTCGACCGCTTGGGCAGCCGCATGCCGCACTTGGTCAATCTAATGCCCTCGGGCGAATATCTGATGGAAGACTTCTTCTACGCTGGGGGCTTGCCCGCCGTGATCCAAGAGATGAAGGACCATCTGCACATGGATACCTTGACGGTGACGGGCAAGACGCTCGGCGAAAACACCTCGGGTGCCCAATGCTACAACCGAGCGATCATCGCCGCGATCGACAAGCCGCTCAAGGAAGAGGCCGGGATTGCCGTGCTGCGGGGCAACCTCTGCCCGGATGGGGCGATTATCAAGCCGTCAGCCGCCTCGCCCGAGCTGATGCAGCATCGCGGGCGAGCCGTGGTGTTCGAAAGCATAGAAGACTACCGGGAGCGGATTGACGATCCCAATCTCGACGTGGACAAAAATAGCGTGCTGGTCTTAAAGGGCATCGGCCCCAAGGGTTTCCCCGGGATGCCCGAGGCGGGGAAGTTCGGATTGCCCAAGAAGCTGTTGCAACAGGGCGTGCGCGACATGGTTTGCATCTCGGACGGACGGATGAGCGGCACGGCCTACGGCACGGTGATTCTGCACGTCGCGCCCGAAGCCGCCGTGGGCGGCCCGCTGGCCTTGGTGCAGGACGGCGACCTGATCGAGCTAGACGTGGAAAAGCGGTCGTTGAATATAGCCGTGTCCGACGAGGAGCTACAAAGCAGGCGGCAAGCGTGGACGTCGCCCGCACCAGTCGTCACGCGGGGATATGCCGGGTTGTATGTCAAGCACGTGCTCCAAGCCGACAAGGGCGTTGACTTGGATATTTTAGTCGGCGGCTCCGGGCCGGATGTCTATCGGGAGCCGAGGTAGTTCTTATGATGGTGCCGCCTTCAGCCTTCGCCGTTGCTCCGCTCCCCAGCGTGATCCAGTGCGGTCATGCGCGGATGGCCTCTTGGGTGAGCGACCACAGACGCTCGACGGTAGCATCGTCGAGCGCTTCCTTGTTGGGCGGCCTGACTGCGTCTTCGTAAATATATTTCCCGCTCACGCCGTCGTAGCGCGGCGACAGGGAGACCGCGAGGATCCGCTCCGCCGCGACTTCCGGCGGGGACGCAAACGCCTTCATCAGCAGCCCCAACACCCGCCTCACGCCCTTGAGGTCGCGCACCAGGGCCGTTTTGGTAAATCCGGGATGAAGAACGTTGACCGTGACGCCGGTGCCTTCGAGGCGGCGGGCGAGCGCCCGGGTCGCCATGTTCGTGGCCAGCTTGGATTGCGAATACGCCTTGAGCGCGCCCCAGTTGCGCGTAAGCTGAAGGTCGTCGAAGTGGATGTGCCCCGTATCCGCCGCGGCGGAGGATAGGTGGACGATGCGCGCCGGAGCCGACTCCCTGATCCGATCGAGCAGCAGTTGCGTCAACAGGTGCGGGCCGAGGTGGTTGACCGCCCAGGTCATCTCGTAGCCGTCCGGGGACAGGGTCCGATCCCACACCATGACGCCGGCGCAGTTGACCAGCAGGTCGATGCGCGGACACTGTTCCAACAGCGTGGCGGCGCAGGTGCGCACACTGGCCAGCGAGCCCAAGTCGCACGTAAGGCCGCTCGCCCGCTCCTCTCCGACCAGCCGGTTGAGCTCGTCAACCGTTCGTGCGGTCTTCTCCGGGTTGCGGCCGAGAATGAAGAGGGTCGCATTCATCTTTGCGAGCCGCCCGACCGCAACCCGGCCCATACCGTCCGTCCCCCCCGTGAACACAACCGTCATGCCGGTGAGGTCGCGTTGCACCGACTCGACGGAGTGCTTTCTGGTGCGGAATATGTCGAAGAACATGCCGATTCTACTGCTGGACATTGGTCGCCTCCTATCTGTCGGATGATGCTCGCCTGCACGCGGATGATGCCGCAAGAATCTCGCGGCGGTCAAAGAGTGGAAGCGGCTCGTTTTGGAACACGGGAATCTCCTAAATCGTTATAAATCACTGACGTTACGCACGGTGGCTGATTAAATATAGGACGGCCCATCGTCTCGGGTCGTCATTCCCGCAAAAGCGGGAATCCACGCGGTCCGCCCCCCGATCCACTGGACACCCGCTTGCGCGGGCGTGACGGCCGACCTTTGCTAAAGGGAGCCGCACCATGAGCGGCAGCGCGTAACATCAGTAACTCATACTTTACGCGGATGCTATGCGGTGTCACTAGACGATAATAGATCCGCCGCTCTCGTCCAAATATTCGTCGCGGGAAGGCTGTTCAGTGCCTTTGCAGGCGCGGCGGTCAAGCGAGGTAGCCGTTTGGGCGGGATGCCTCTATGCCGCGTTTATCTCTGACTAGCTACCGCTGCCCAAAACGGCTATGGCCTCGACCTCGACGAGCATTCCGGGCAGGACTAAGTCGGCGACCGTCACGGTAGAGCTGGCGGGGACTTGGTTGGGAAAGGCCTCGGCGCGGGCGGCCGCGTACTCGGCGTAGCGGCCCGTGTCGGTGATAAACGAGGTGATCTTGACTATGTCGTCCATGGTCGCGCCAGCCTCGGCCAGCACGGCGCGGATGTTGGCAAACACTTGGCGTGACTGCGCGGTCATGTCGCCTGCGCCGACGAGGTTTCCCTCCGAGTCGAGCGGCCCTTGGCCAGAGACATAGATCGTATCGCCTACCTGCACGGCCTGTGAGATGCGGAAGTCCTTGGTCCAAGGCCAGGCGGGGTTGTGTGCTTTGCGTTGGGTCATGGTGGGTTTCCTTCTACTAAGTGCGTTTGGAGTTCGACTAAGCGGCGGATGAGTAAGTATAGTGCTTATCGTCGTAGCGAAAAAAATTATTGACATCTTGCTCTTACTTTGGCAAAGTATTCGGTGCGTCGCCGTAAAGTGCGGAGCTTTTGGAGAGCGGCCGACAGAGGACGAACTGGACATGATGGGAAACTCAATCTCAGAAAAGATGCTGCCGCCAGCAGCGCAGCTTTTGGCGGCAGCTAAGTTTTGTTATCCGCGTAGAGACATCGTTGATTTTCCTGTCCGTAAGTCGTTAAAAAACAACACTTTAACCCCCCGCACTCCCCCATTCTTCTCGATCCGCGATTGGTTCGGTTTCAGGGCGTCTATGCCCAAGCCTCGCTACCCTTGCGTCGTAGGTCTGGACTTCGCCGCGAAGTATTGGTCTGTACGATTCAAATTCACCCTAAATTACAGAAGGATTTGCCATGAAAACCGCCGTGCTTCCTTGTGCCTTTTTCGCGTTAATCGGCCTCGTGCTCTCGCCGCTGGCGGCGGCCCATGCTGCGCCCTCGCCCGCCGACAGCGTGCATTTCTGTGGGTACGAGCAGTGGCGACGCGATTACCCCGTCCGTCCTGCTGGCAAGGCGGTTCAGGATCTCAACAGGGGCGAACCCCGCACGGTGCGGATGATCTACTTTTTGCCGAATGACCGCCCTTATAGTCAAGCTGCGGTCGATTCAATGAAATTCATGATTCGCCAAGTTCAGACCTTTTATGCCGATCAGATGGAGGCACACGGTTATGGAAGAAGAACGTTCCGCTTTGAAACCGATGCCCAAGGCGAGCCGCGGGTACATCGCGTCAACGGGGAACACCCTGCTAGGCACTATTTACCAAAGCGTGATCCTGGAATAGCTGTGCAGCTTTACAAAGTCTTTGATTTGTATGCCAATATTTACCTCACAGTCGTTGACAATGGTACCTGGTTACATAGAGGTGTAGGGGGATCGGGAGGCCGTATCTCGAAAAATGCTGGAGGAGCAAGGGTTCCTGCCTTGACTAACCTCAAAAACGTTGCCCACGAGCTAGGTCATGCCTTCGGCCTATGGCACGATTTTAGCGACGATACCTACGTGATGTCGTATGGCTATATAAGAGATGATTTTGCAACGCATCAGCGGTTATCTGCCTGCCATGCCGAATTCTTGGCTGTGCATCCTTACTTCAATCCTACCATCCCAATTGAAGAGGGACCGCCGCCCATTATCGAACGACGTACTTCATCGCCTGTATATACAGCAGGTCTAACAAGCGTTCCTATTGAAATTGGAGTTCGATCTATACATAATTTGCATCAAGTACTTTTGCTTGCTAGAACAAAGGATAGGTTTAATTCTGAAAGTGTAAAAGCGTGTCGTGGAGTGGAAAATAAAAATACCGTCGTTACATTCGATTATGATGGTGCTATTCCAGGCGTAGAATCGGATCTCAACAGTTTTGAGACACAGCATCTTAGTATAGAGGCTATTAACGCTGTAGGGGATGCTTATTCAGATGGGTCTCATGGGGGTGTTCCACCTGATCAGTTTGAATTGATTAACACCAAGGTCAAGAAACCGATCTCTACATTTTCGTATACGGACGCTTCTGATATAGTTTTCTCCCCCGACGGGGATCTGCTGGTAGTAGAATCCTCCGGGGATGGTGGCCGGATAAAACTGTGGAATGCGAACCAACTCATCCCGGCTCCTGCTGAGCAAGGTTATGAGCGAGCAACCTTTTCTCCCGACAGCAAGTTGCTGGCTTTCCTCATTGATGGGTCAATAAAAATATGGGATAGGCTGAATAGGAGGTATATCGCTACATTTTTTCACGATGGTGTCACTGATTTTACTTTTTCTCCCAATGGCAAACTGCTGGCCTTAGCAAGTCACAGGGGTGATGTAATTGAACTTTGGGATGTATTAAGTGGGAAGCATGTCGTTACGATCTTGGCTGGTAGGCCGGTAATTGAATCGGGCTTTTCTCCCAACGGCAAGTTGCTGATTTCGAGGCACTTGCGCGGCGACACTGAGGTGTGGGAAGGTCACTCCGACACTAAGTTGTGGGACGTAGAAACGGGTCAACTTATTTACTCTCTTCCAGAGAGGCCCTTGACCTCTAGTAACAATGCGGCGTGGGCTTTTTCTCCCGATAGCAAACTGCTGGCTACAGGTGAGTCAGTAGGGGATCTATGGATTTCTGAAATAAGAAATACGGGGAACGTGTGGGATGTAGAAACGGGTCAACTCATTACTACCTTTCCGGGATCGGCTCCTTTTACTTTTTCTCCCGATGGCAAACTGCTGGCTTCAATGTCGGCTTTGTATATTGATCGTTGGACAAATTATTCAGGCGGCACAGTGATTAAACTATGGGACGTAGCCACGAGCCAAATCATCACCACTTTTCCTCAAATGAAGAGGGTCGATCGGTTGTCTTTTTCCCCCAATGGCAGGCGGCTGGCAGTGCTGACGCGTGGCGAAGTATATCTATGGAGCGTGTCCGAGTCGGCAGAAGAATCGGATCTAGCAGAAGAATCGGATCTTTTTGATTTGCTCGACGCTTTTGGGAGTGGCAAGTTGGCGGACCTGCCCGAAAGCACCCAATTACTGCCAAACGCGCCCAATCCGTTCAACAGCCAGACGGTTCTTTCTTACTTCCTCCACGCCCCCGGTCCGGCGCGGGTAGAAGTGTTCACCTTGACCGGGCAACGGGTGGCGCTCTTGCGGCAAGGGCCGCAGCAGGCCGGCTACCACCGGCTGCATTGGGACGGGCGCGACGCTGCGGGTCGCCCGGTGGCCAGCGGTACGTACTTGTATCGACTGGTGACGGACGAGACGGTCTTGACGCGCAAGCTCATGCTGTTGCGTTGACGGCGCAGGCCGGATTTCAAACGGATACATTCCCTAGAAATGATCACTCTTTAGCAGGGTAGAAATCGTCGTGGTTGTCATAGTCGTCAGGATGGATTCTTGAGGAGACGCCCCTCGTCGTCAATCACCACGACGCGGCTCGGCCGGCGATCGCTCCAGTGCCAGAACACTAAGTTGAGATCATCGGCTCCGGCCCCTAGCGCGAAGCTTTGGACGCGCATCCCCAAATAGCCAGCCTCGATTAGGCGATCCGCTAGCATTTGGGATGCCGGGGTTGCACCGTCCAGCATTTCTCGTTCCCAGTCTGGGCAGCTAAGATCAAAATCGGTCACGAGGTGGGCGGCCCGCTGAAATGGGTTCATAGCATCGAATATCGGCTCGGCATCCACTTCATAGGAGCACAGCAAGATCGGCTGCATTGGTCGCCCCAAAGGACTCGCCTCTCTTATGGCGGTGACCGGCGACAGAGATGTATAGAGAGTGGGAACACCGATCCGGTTGAACCGACCTCCATGAAGACGCGCTCCCTCTCCCGAGAGCGGCGACCAAGACCAGTGCGGGTTGTGTGCGCGGTACACGAACCCTTGGAATCGCATCAGGCATAACCACCGGCGACGATCCGGTCGAGATGGGCATGCACTTGGTCTGCTCGGCCTTGCCGCAGAAGCTGATCGGGTGTTAGGCCGCCGAAGCCCGGCAAAGGCTCCGCACGGAACCAAGCATAGGCGGCTAGTTCGGAGCCGGTTTGAGTCTCAACCCGGTGGAGAATCTCCAACATCTGCCGCAGTCGCGTCTGCGTCTTCCGCGCTCGGATCCGCGAGGCACACGAAAAGGCATCGCGGCCAAGCCCTAGCGTACCGGCAATCTCGGCCTGAGTCGTATGCAACGCATCCGCGACGAGCGTCGGCGAGAACACCCGATCTTCGACCAATTCTTCAAACTGCATGACGATACCTCGTGTTTTTTTTAAAAAACAAAATAACGTGAGTTCGGGATAAGGTGAAGGACTCCTTTTCGGCCAAACTTAGATATGCCCACCATCAAGCTCAGCCATCGAGCACGAAACGTTTTTCTCGCCACCTTTAGGCGGTGTACTGGACAAGGATGTTTCATCGGCTCCTACGAGATCCTCAATGGCCGCACGAATCAGAGCCGATTTACTCTCATTCCGTTGTGCTGCAACGGCCCCTAATTTGACGTCTAACTCTTCAGGAACTTTAACGGTCAGCGTTTTCATCTTTTCTCCTCCTACTGCCAGAGCGGCTCTCCGTCCTCCAGCATACTCTGCAAAAACGCCTCGTTCAGCTCCACTCCCAACCCCGGCTTCTCGCTCAGCGCTACGTGCCCTTCCTGAATCACCGACTCGTCGGAGAGCACCACATCGTTCCAAGTCGAATCGTCGTAGCGATGGAACTCCAAGGCGAGAAAATTGGGCACGCTGGCGCAGACGTGGGCGTCGGCTACGGTGCTCAAGGCACTGGAATTGTTGTGTGGGGCAAAGGGGATGTAGTAGGTCTCGGCCATGTTGGCGATCTTGCGGCACTCGGATAGGCCGCCGCACTTGGAAATGTCGGGCATGATGATATCGACCGCCTGCTGTTCGAGCATGTCGCGGAAACCGTAGCGCAGATAGGCGTTCTCGCCGGCGCAGATCGGGGTGCGGGTCGAGTCGGTGATGCGCTTGAGGGCGTCGATATTCTCGGGCGGCACCGGCTCTTCGAGCCACATCAGATTCAGGCCCTCAAGCGCGTGGGCGAACTTCATCCCGGCCGTGGCGTCGTAGCGCCCGTGCAGGTCAATGGCCAAGTCCATGTGGGGGCCAACAGCCTCGCGAATCTGGTGCGCTTGATCGACCAGATCCTCCAGCTCGGCCGGGGCCACCGACCAGTTCCAAGGATCGAGCTTTTGCGGGTGGCCCGCGTCGTCGAGATCGAACTTAATCGCAGTGAAGCCTTTTGCGCGCGCATCCTCGGCGCGCTCTTTGTAGTCCGAATGAGCACTATCGACGTAGAGGCGCACTCGGTCGCGGAATTTGCCGCCCAAGAGCCGGTAAACGGGTACGCCTTGGGCCTTGCCAGCCAAATCCCACAGCGCGACCTCAAGGCCGGTCAGCGCCGAAATTCCCAAGCCCGACATGCCGCCGCGGAAGATGTAGCTGCGGCGAATACCTTCAAAGAGCGCATCGACATCGCGTGGGTCCTTGCCGATGAGCTGGGCGGCCATGGTCTGGGTGGAGCCGCGCCAGCCGCCATCGACGTGGCTGGCCTCGCCGGTGCCGTAGATGCCCTCGTCGGTGTGGATGCGGACGTAGTGGTAGAGGTAGCGGTTTACGCGCACTTCAGCGGTTTTGACTTCTGTGATCTTCAATGGAGTCCCTTTCTTCTATATGTGTAGTTGGCCGATGGCGCGCGTGGCCGCGTCGCAGTACCAGAGCACGCCCTCGTGGATGGTCAGTCCGTGGACTTCGGTGGGGGCCTCGACGCGGATGACTTCCCAGATGCGCCCGTCTTCGGGGTCGAGGCGGTTGATGGTGCCAGCCGAGGTGTCGGCGACCCAGAGGGTGCCGTCGTCCGCCCAAGCTAGGCCGTGGACCCGGAGGCCCGGGACGCGAAAGGAATGAACTTCTTCCCAAGTGCTGGCGTCCATCACGTGGACGAACTGCGAAGGCGGCGAGGCCACGTACACCTTGCCGTCCTTCCACTCTAAGCCGTGCGCCCCGGTGACGCGGCCATTTTGCTGGTCGGCGACCCAAGCGACGACGCCATTGCCGGGCGAATCCAACTTGGCGATGGTCTGGCCCGTAGCTGGGTCGAGGCGGGCGATTTTAAGCTCAAAGGTCGAGGCGATCCACATAGAGCCGTCGCCGAGGGTAATGCCGCTGGAGTGTGCGGTGTCAGTCTGAGCTTCAAAGAGGACTTCGCCGCTTTCGTAGTCGAATTTATAGATCTTGAGGTCCACTTGGTCGATGCACCAGAGGCCGTCGGGCGCGGCTTGCAGGCCGTTGGGCTGGGGTCCGGGACATTTGAAACGCTCTTCAACGCGGGCGATCTGAACGGTCATAGGATGCTTTCTTGGCTAGGGGGTGAGATTAGGCCGACAGGCCCATGAGGTAGTTCCAGTTCTGGCGGCGAATGGCGCGCTCCTTGTAGTGGTCGCTCTGGGAGACGCCCAGCGGATTGGTGAAGTTGAGGATGTTGGTGACGTCCTCGGCTCGGTCGCGTTCGTTCCAGTCGGCGGGTTTGTTGGCCGCCTCGGGATCGTGGTTCCAAGTGGGTGCGGTGTTGTCCTGCGTGCGGCGGAAGAGGAACTTGATCATGTGGCGCTTGTGCGGCGAGCGGTTGGCCGCGGTGCCGTGCCAGAGGTCGTAGTGCGTGAAGGCCACGGTGCCAGCTTTGACCACAAGCGGCACTTGGCCGCGAATGTTGGAATACGTGGCCATGCGGTCCGTCGGCGCGTTGCGGAACTGGGTGCCGGGGACGATGATCGTCGGCCCCATGTCGGGCGTGACGTCGGTCGGGTAGTACAGCCCGAGGAAGCGGTTGAGCAGCACGTCGCGGTTGTTGAGGCCGTCTTGGTGCCAGTTCATGTGCGGGGAGTTCGGCTGCTTGCAGTGCCAGTGGCGATGCGACTGCACCTCGTAGTCCGGGCCGAGCAGGCTGACGAGCGCGCCTTTGACAGTCGGATGGTCGAGTACTTGCCAGAGCTCGGGCACGGCTTCGGTGATGGCGTCGCCGGGATTGGAGTCCAAAGCGTCGAGCTGGGCGGCGATGGACTCGTTGAGTCCGGCGGGCAATTCCGGCTCGACAAGGTGGTAGCCGGAGACGAGGAAACGGGCCACTTCGGCGTCGCTGAGCAGGTACTCATTCATCGGCGATAACCTCCATTTTCTGTAGGATAAATTCATAGCCTATCACGTCCAACTCCCGGTCGTCGAACGGAGCTTGCAGGTGGGGGAATTGGACGATTTGCCAGCCGTCCACTACGGCGGCGTGTACGGTTGCGTAGGGCCAATCGGGTGCTGATTCGGCGTGGATTTCGGGCGCGAAGCCTGCGACCGGCTCGATGAGCGTTAGGCCGATTATACTGGACATGACGCTCGGGGTGCGCGCCTGCAAGTAGAGCAGGCGTTGGCGGGGTGCGTCCATTGGGGTTGAATCACTCCTGTAATGCAAATGTAGGGTGTGTGCAGCGCGGCGCTTAATATAAAACGGGCGTGCGGTGCGGCCAATGACGCCACTTGATAACAGCCACCCTCTTCCTTAGCTTGCCCTGCCGCACGGAATTCTACATAAGAGGCCCTAACAAAACCCCTGCTGGCGTCGCGTGGCTGCGCCGACCGTGGCCGGCGTTACCCTCGGTCGGCATATTGGACAATATGCCTTCCTCGGGTGCCTTGGCCACGGCCTTGCTCGCGCACGCTTGGGCCGACGCCGGATGTTTTGTTAGGGCCTCTAAAGGAGAATCGAAAGATGCAGTACAAAATTCTGGGCCGCACGGGCGTCAAAGTGTCTTCCCTGTGCTACGGTACTATGGCTTTTGGCGGCGATGCAGACGAGGCGACTTCTGGGCAGATGTACCGCTACTGCCGCGAGTTGGGGATCAACTTCTTCGACTCGGCTAATGTCTATTCCAACGGGCGTTCCGAGGAGATATTAGGCCGCTTGATCCAAGGCGAGCGCGACGAGTTGGTAATCACCTCGAAAGTCTGCGGCTCAATGGGCGATGGCCCCAATGACCGAGGCTTGTCGCGGCGGCATATCGTGCAGGCTGTAGAGGCCAGTCTCAGGCGGTTGCAGACGGACCGCCTCGACCTGTACTTCGTCCACAACTTCGACGAAGATACGCCGATGGAAGAGACCCTCGCCGCGCTCGACGACTTGGTGCGCGGCGGCAAAATCCTCTACCCAGCCGTGAGCAACTGGGCCGCTTGGCAAATTGCCAAAGCCCTCGGCCACTGCGCTCGCGCGGGGTTGGCGTCCTTTGCCTGCATTCAGCCCATGTACAGCTTGGCCAAGCGGCAAGTAGAGGTAGAAATTCTGCCACTAGCTCGTTCAGAGGGCTTGGGCGTGATTGCCTACAGCCCCTTAGGAGGCGGCTTGCTGACCGGCAAGTACGGAATCGACAAGCGGCCCGAACGGGGTCGCCTCTTGCAGCAGGACAACTACATCAAGCGCTACGCCAATCCCGTGTTCTACGAAGTCGCCGAGCGCTTCGTGCGCTATGCCGGGGACCAGGGCGTACATCCGGTGACCTTGGCCGTCGCTTGGGTTATGGGGCATCGAGACGTGACCGCACCGATCGTCGGCGGGCGCGACCTAGACCAGCTAAAGCCATCGCTTGCCGCGCTCGACTTTGCCATGTCGGCCGAGATGCGCGATGAGGTGTCGGCGTTTTCAATCACACCGCCGCCAGCTACTGACCGCGACGAGGAACAGTTTTAAAGGAGAAAGACCATGAGACCCAACAAGCTGCGCGAAAAACTCAACGCCGGCGAGCCCACGCTAGGCACCCACATCCACACCACTTGGCCTTCGATCGTCGAAGCCCTAGGGCATACCGGCGAGTACGACTACGTGGAATTTGTCGCCGAGTATGGCCCCTTTGACCTGCACGACTTAGACAACCTCGCCCGGGCCGCCGAGCTGTGGGATTTGGGAACGATGATCAAGGTCGATGCCGAAAACCGCGCTTACGTGGCCCAACGGGCCATAGGATCGGGCTTCGGCAGCGTGCTCTTTGCCGATGTGCGCGACCCGGACGACGCGCAAGCTTGTGTGCGCTGCGTGCGCGCCGACGCGCCCGGAGACGAAGGCACCTATGGGGTAGCCATGCGGCGCTTCGCCTATATGAGCTATGGCGGCACTCCGGAGTACGTCCAAGCGCTGCGCGACGTGGTCGTGGTTTTGATGATCGAAAAGGAGAGTGCCGTCGCCGACCTAGAGGCCATGCTCTCGGTAGAAGGAGTCGAGATGGTCCAGTGGGGAGGAGCCGATTACTCCATGAGCGTCGGCAAGGCCGGCCAGCGCGGCGCGCCGGAAATTGCCGCAGCCGAAGAAAAGGTCTTTAAGACGGCCCTAGCAATGGGCGTCCATCCGCGCGCCGAGATCAACACGGCTGACGATGCCAAGCGCTTTCTCGACATGGGGGTGCGACACTTCTGCGTCGGCACGGATATAGCGGTGCTGTACGGGTATTGGCGCGATCAAGGCGAGGCGATGCGGCGGGCGCTGGAGGGTGAGTAGTAGGGGCGATTCGCGAATTGCTCTTCAGCCAGTGAGGCTGCATAGTCGAAGCAAGCGAGGATATCTTCCCATGTTAGAGAAGGATATTCCTGAAGTAGGTCTTCGATGGTATCCCCGTTGGCGAGCATCCGGAGGATTTGATGCACGGGCAGGCGCGTCCCCTTAATGCAGGCTTGGCCGTGATACACTTGAGGATCAATAGTAATTCGATTGTCCATACTCTCACCTCCTGATTTGTGTTGAGTGGCCTTAACCCAAACGGATAGCGTCTCTGCGATCATCGTCGCCAGACGCTCGTCCGCAGCCCTTCGATGCCTTCGGCCAAGGCGCGGCGATAGAGCCACAAGTCGCCGCCATACGCTATGCAGCGGAAGCCTCGGCGCAGCATTTCCGTTCCTTCCTCAATGGTATTGACCAAGTAGCCGGCGGCCTTGCCGTGGCGCTCGCAGGCATCGACGACGCGGTCGAGGGCGGCGGTGAATTCGGGATGGTCAAACTGCGCGGGAATCCCCAAGAAATTGCTCAGGTCGAAACCCCCTATCCACAGTATATCAATCCCCTCTACCGCGGCGATGCGATCGACGTTTTCGAGGCCGGGCCGGTTTTCGATCTGAGCGATTAGCAGGCCCTCGGTATTGGCGTGGTCGATCTTGCCGACGACGGAGCCTTCGGCGAAGTGGTCGTGGGCGATTTGAAAGGCTGCGCCGCGCTGACCAATGGGCGGGTACTTGCCCGACTGCACGATGACCTCGGTCTGCTGCGCGTCGCTAATCATTGGCACCATGACGCCTCGGGCCCCCACGTCGAGGACGCGGGCGATGAAGTGGTATTGGGTCGCCGGCACCCGCACAAACGGCTCGATGTGGTCGGAGTTGGTGGTGGCGATCAGGTCGCGCACGGTCTCGACGCTCCAGCCGGTGTGCTCCATGTCGTACATAATGAATTCAGCGCCAGCCTCGGCAGAAAGGCGGGCAATGCCCGGGGTGCAGAACTCAAAGGTCATGGTGCCGATGGCTGTGCCGCCCTCTTTGAGGGTGCGTTTGACTTTGTTGGGTTTCATCCGATAGCTCGATAGCGGTTCAGTTTTTCTTTGAGACGGGGGTGTTCGGCCGCTTGGGGATTGACGAGGTGTTGGGGCAAGCGGCCGGAGGCTACTTCGATGAGACTGCGGCAGGCGCTGCGGCCATTGAGACGGAAGCACTCGTCGGTCCAGCATAGCCCGTGCGGGGCGACGATGGTCTGGTCGGTGAGTGCTAGCACTGGCTCGTCTTGGGGTACAGGTTCCGTTTCAAAAACGTCGAGGCCGGCACCGGCGATTTGTCCCTGTTGCAGGGCCTGGGTAAGAGCCTGCTGATCGACGATGGGGCCGCGGGCCGTGTTGATGAGGTAGGCGCTTTCCTGCATCAGTGAGAGCTCGCGCTCGCCGATGAGGTGATGGGTCTTTTCAGTGAGCGCGCAGCAGATACAGACGTAGTCGGCGCGTTGCAGCAACTGGTCGAGTTCGACCAGTTCGGCACCAGCGGCGTGAGCCTGTGCAGCATCGACGAAAGGGTCGGCGGCAATGCAGTGAATGCCGAAGGGCTTGGCCAAGGTGCAGATCTCGCAGCCGATATTGCCCAGACCGACCAGCCCCAGCGTGCGCCCCGTGACGCCCATGCCCATGTAGTCGAGGCGCTCGTGCCAGCGCCCTTCGCGCACCAAGCGGTCCTTGGCCAGCATCTTGTGGCTGAGGGCCAATAGATACGTCAGGGCCATGACCGCCACGGGTCGGCGCACGCCGTCGGGGGTGATCGTCAAGAGCACGCCCCGCTCGTTGCAAGCGGCCACGTCAACGCTGTCGTAGCCGACGCCGAAACGGGCGACGATCGACAGCTTGTCTGCTCCCTGCAAGGTCTCGGCGCTGACTGTCGAGGCGAGAACCAGTAGGCCGTCGTAGCCGCGGATCTGGTCGGGGCGCAGCTCAGTGGTGTTTTCCGCGAGGAACTCCCACTCGACCCGTGGGGATTCGTCGAGCAGGTCGAGACCAATGTCGCCGAAGCCGAGGGTGCCGTCGGCCTTGAGAAAGTCGCGGGTGACGCCGATGCGAAAGGTTGTGGTCATGGCGACAAACAAGATAGGGCCTGACGGACAGCTATCAAGGGGAGAGGCGGCTGTATCGGGCAGGTATCACATTGTCTGCGATTAGATACAGAAAAACGACTGCACAACGGCGACCCCGCCAGACAAAAAAGGTGGTTCGCATTTTGCTTATCTGCTCCTGTGGCTTACTTTTCACCCTAAGCGAGGAGCAAAACTGGGATGGCCCCTGAAACATCTGAGATAACCACCCGCGACGTATTGCAGCAGATCAACCGCCGCTTGGAGCTGATTGAAAGCGACGTGCGAGCGGTCAGCGAGAAGTTAGATGTGTCGGTTCAGACGCTGAATGATAAGATTGATGCGTCGGATAGGAAGCGGGATGTGTCGGTTCAGACGCTCCACAAGAAGATCGACACGTCGGTTCAGATGCTGCGCGATGAGAATGCTGCGTCGTATCGGAGTCTGAACGAAAAGATTGATGCGTCGGATAGGAAGCGGGATGTGTCGGTTCAGACGCTCCACAAAAAGATCGACACGTCGGTTCAGATGCTGGATGAGAAGCGAGAGGCATCGGCTCAAACGCTAAATGAGAAGATCGACACGTCGGCTCAAACGCTAAATGAGAAGATCGACGCGTCGGCTCAAACGCTGAATGAGAAGATCGACGCGTCGGCTCAAACGCTGAATGAGAAGATCGACACGTCGGCTCAAACGCTAAATGAGAAGATCGACACGTCGGTTCAAAAACTCCACGAGAAAATCGACACCTATTTCCGCTGGACCATCGGCATCGTACTAGCTAGCTGGCTGTCCACCATGGGCGCGATCCTGTTCAAAGGGTCCTTGTAGCCTACCCTTCCTCCCAACTCCTGCGATCACCGGCACACCGTCTCGCTAGTCGTGCCGCAGATCCTCGCGCTCCATCCACGAGCGCAAGATGCGCGGCGATTGTCGCAGATAGTAGAGATAGGGCCGGTCCTGCCAGTGCTTTTTGGCGGTGCGCTTGTTGTCGTGGGGGTGCATGTTGTACTTCCCCCGATAATCGACGACGGTCTTCTTGTGGTTGTCGAGGGCAATGGTCAGAATGCGCTGCGGCAGCTTGGCCGGGTAGGTTAGCTGCATTGACCACACCGACCGCTCTCCCTCTGAGCAGCGCCGGGCATACGAGGCAGCGCAGTGGTGCATGACGCGCCCTTCGGCTAGCAGGTCGAGCGTGGTGCGCAGCTCGCGTATTGACCAAAGCACGCGCTCGCCCGAGAAAGCGTCTTCTTCCTCCCACTCGAATCCGCGAAAGCCAGATGCCTCCCACGCATCTTCCTCGCCGAGGGCGTAGTCATCGGCGTTGAGGTCGCCGTGCCACTCATCGACCAAGCGCAGCAGCTTGGTGATGCTGCGGCCCTTCATCGAAAAGTTGGGCTGAGCCGGCGGCCCCTCAATGAACTGGCCGTTGGGGCCGGGCAATTGCTGGGGCACGAATTTCTGGTAGTGGATATAATCGACAATTGGGCCGATATAGGTGGGTTCCAGCATGGGTTGGTTGGCAAAAAAGAGCATCACCGTCTCCCAGAACGGCTCGTCTTGCTGGTAGTCCTTCAGCCGCGTGGATAAAACGGCCCAACTCGTGCCTCCACCCATGCCGGCGAATTGCGCCCAGCGCAGGGCGCGCGAAACCGGCCACTGCCGATTGGCGTTGGGAAAAAGGTGCGCCATGCGCTTGGTCAGCCGCAGCGGTAGGTCGGCCTTGCGGATGTTCTGGCCGATGCCGATGTGCTTGAACCACTCCTGCTCGCGGTGTGCTGTCGGAAGGTCTCCTTGGAGGAAGGCGGTGTCCATAAAAGGCGGCACCTCGTAGCGGGCCAGCAGATGCCGGGTGAGGCTGCGAAATTGCGCCCGAGGGCTGAGGCGGTCGGTGCGCCACTCCTCGACGGGCCGGAGCCAGTCGCCGTAGTGGCGGGCGAGTTGCCCAAGGGCGTCCTCGTAGTTGTTGCCCTCTTCGCGCATCCGATTGAGGAACCCCGTTTTGAGGCCGAGGAGGTCGGCGCGTCGCTCTACGTGCTTGAGCAGGCGGTAGAGGGCTTGACGGCGCTTGGGGTCTTCGGCTGCGGCGAAGAGCGCGACGAGCTTTCGGCTGAGCGGATACATTTCATCTGGCGGGATCTCGCTGCGGAAGGCCCGGTCGATGAGGCGGGCGCGTCCCGGGGTGTGGCTGCGGCCGGGGTGCGGCGCGATTGGCCGCAAGGTGTCGGCGGCGAGTTGGCGCTCAATTGCGAGCTGGCTCTCGGTTTTGTCGCGCTGGACCGCTAGGCCGTTTTTGCGGCACCAGATGATATAGCTCGAAAGGGACGGGAAGCCGAGCGTTGCGGCGTAGTGCCGGAGGGCGTCGTCAAATACCGGCCGGGCCGATGCAGTCGTCATGGACACTTTCCTGAGAAGGGCTAAAAAGTAAAAGGCGCGGAAAGAGTGTAATTATGTCAACGAGAAAATCTCGGAGCAGCCTCGTCTGTTTTGATTTTGCGGGAAGTAAGTGCTACCAGAGCGCTATGCGCCGATGCGCTCCAAAGCCACGGCCGCATTGGCGCGGGCGTAGCGATCCTCGTCGGCGATGTTTTTGCGCAGATCGGGCACAGCTTCGGCGGCGGCTGGGCCGATCTTGGCTAGCGAGAGTGCGGCGTTGTGGCGGATCCAGCTCTCGGAGTCTTGCAGGCGACGGCTCAGGGCGGGCACAGCTTCGGCAGCGTCCGGACCGATATTGCCTAGTGCCTCAACTGAATTGCGCCGCACCCACTCGGCCTCGTCGTCGAGGGCGCGGGTGAGATGGGGCACGGTGTCGGACGCTGTGGTGCCCAAGTCGCCGAGCACATCGGCGGCCGCGGCGCGCAGCCACCAGTCGTTTTCGCCGAGTAGTTCCACCATGTGGGGCACAGCGGCGCGGCCAACGGCGGAAAGGGCGAAGACCGCGTCGAGTTGGCTGGGGTTGGTGTGTTCGCTGGCTAGGTTGGCTTCGAGACGCGCAGCAGCCTCGCCGCGCAGTGCATTCAAGAGAACGGGCATTGCTTCCTCGCCGTGCGTAGCCAAGGCATATACGGCGCGCAGCCGCTCGGCTTCGGCTCCGGCGTCTAGAGCCTGACGCAACTCGTCGAGCGCAGCCGCCGTAGGGGCTGTGGAACCATTGGTGCCGCGCATCCAGTCCCAGGCGCGGCGGCATAGCTCGGTGGGCGGGTCAGTGCCTGCGGATTGCCAAGTGCCGTCGCGATGGTCCCACGAGGGTACCTGCGGCTCGCCCATGCGGGTGAAGAGGAACTTGACCATGAAGCGGTCGCGGTCGCTGGCGTTGGGCATGGCGCGGTGCCAGAGATCGTAGTGGACGATGGTTACCGTTCCGGCCCGACCGCAGAGGGACATTTCTTCCCGCTCGTAGGCTTGTTTAGACGAATTGTAGTACTGGGTAGCCGGCAAAATCGCGGTCGGCCCCATGTCCAAGCTGACGTCCTGCGGATAATAGAAGGCCATGGTCCAGCGAGTGCGGTGGTGGCGGACGTTCTGGTCGTTTTCATAGCTGTCTTGGTGCATACCTTGGCCTTTAGACCCGCTGGGATTGTGGTGGCAGTGGCGGTGCGGGTGGATGAGGTAGGAGGGGCCGAGGAGGCTCTGGAGAGCACCGTCAACGGTGGGGTCGCGGAGGATTTGGTATAGGTCCGGGACTTTGGGGAGGATGTCGTTGCCGGGATTGCCTTCGGTGGCGAAGAGGGTTTCGATCCGCTGGTGGATATTTTGGTGGACCGCGGGCGGGTGAGCGGTTTGTACAGTGATATAGCCATTGGTCAGATAGGCTTGGACTTGGGCGTCGGTCAGGAGGATGGGGGCGGGCATGAGGCTGGCCTTTTTGCTGTAGAGAAGGATCAATGCGCTGGTAAGAATAACGATAATTGGCCATGTCGATCGCAAGCTACGCTGTTCCAAGTCAGTTAGTACCACAACTTGACGCGGCGGTTTTAATTCTGCATAGAGAGCGGCACAAAAACTAGCTGCTTCCCGGACAAAGGAGGGATTGTGTCGGGTCTAGATTACGCGCTAATGGCGCTCTATATGCTCTTCTTGGTGGGGATGGGACTGTACTACAGGAGATTCGCCCAGGAGAGCATGGAAAACTACTTCTTGGGTGGGCGCAAGATGAAGGGTTGGATGAGCGGCACCAGCTATGCGGTCACCTGCATGAACGCCGACGTGGCACCGGCGTATTGCGGCATGACGGTCATCACCGGGACCTTTATCTGCTGGTGGTATTTGAGCCGCTTCGGGCTGGCGCTGATGATCGGTGGGCTGCTCTTCGCCGTATGCTGGCGGCGGTTGAAAATTTTTACCTCGCCGGAATTTTACGAGCTCCGCTTTGGCGGTGCGGCCGCGCCGACGATGCGCGCTTGGGTTTCGCTGCGCAGCGCCTTTATCGCAGTGGTAGCTTGGACCGGAGCTGGGCTTTTGGGGCTGACGAAAGTGTCCGAGGCGCTCTTGGGCTGGTCGCGCTTTGAGACCTTTTTGCTGGTCATTCCGATCATCTTGGTCTATGTGGTGCTCTCCGGCTATATGGGTGTGGTGGTATCGGATTTGATCCAGACCGCGATCATGATCGGTTCTTCGCTGGTGCTGATGGGCTTGGTCTGGGCCGACTTCGGCGGGCCGACGGGGCTTTATCAGGCGTTGGTGACGCAGTTTGGGGAAGGGGTGGTTAGCTGGCATCCGCCGATGAGTCACGAACTTTTGGGCGTGGTGGGGATTATCGCGTGGACGATGGGCACCGCGATCGGCTATGGCGGCGACGTGGCCCCGATGGCTGGAGCGATGGAGGGTCAAAGGCTGCTGTCGTGCCGCAACAGCCGCGAGGCGACGCGGATGTACGTCTGGACCGAGATCGTGCTCTTCCTCATGCTGGCAGTGTTGACCCTGCCGGCGCTGGGGGCGATGGTCAAATGGCCGGGCCTGCACGACGGCAGCATGGACAAGGAATTGGCTTACGGTCTCTTGCTAGGCCACTACCTGCCCTCGGGTCTTCTGGGGCTGGCGCTGGTGGCGATGTTCGCGTCGATCATGTCCACGGTCGATTCCAACATGAACTTCGGGGCTCAGGTCTTTATCAACGATGTGTATCGACGCTTTATCAAACGCGGCGCTGAGATGGCGCATTACATGGGCGTCGGTCGGGTGGTGATGCTGGCGATCATGGGCCTCTCACTGGCGGTCGCGCTACAGGCCGAGAACGTCATCGACATCGCGGTTTTCATGCTCGGGCTTTCATCGGCCGAACTGACGGCCAATTGGGGCCAGTGGTGGTGGTGGCGCTTTAACGGCAAGGCGCGGTTGGCCGCCTCGTTTGGCGGACCGATAGTCTTTCTCCTGAACAAGTACGTGGTTTTCGTCCATTTGATTGACGCGGGGCAGGACGCGGCGTATGTGGTGGTGCTCTCGTCGATTGCCGCGACGTGCCTACTCTGGATCGCGGTGGCGCTTTGCACCAAGCCGGAGCCCGAGGAAAAGCTTCTGGCCTTCTACAAAGAGGCGCGGCCGATGGGATGGTGGGGGCCGATCGCGCAGAAGGCGGGCGTTGAGACCGGTGGCGGCGCACCGATCGCGCACGGCCTAGGTCTTGCCTTGCTCGGTGCGGTGGCCGTGGGAGGGGGCGTTATCGGCTTTTCGGGGTTTTACGTTGGGCGCTGGACGGTGGCGTTGGTCGGCGGGTTGGTGGCACTGGTGCTAGGGGTAGCGTTGCGAGGGGCGTACACTCGATACATGCGCCGAGTGGGCGCGGACGAGGGGTAATGAGATAGGCAGAGTCCCAACAGTGGCTAGGCCTAGAAAGGACCCCCCGCCTGACAGCAACGACCGGAAGTTCTCGTAGCTACGGCGCTTCCGGCGCTGGCCGTGCTGCTGGCGTCGCTGAGAATGCGTCCTCTCCCTCGCCCACGGTAATGGCAGAAAACTGCACGTATCCCCACATGTGGGGCTCGTGCATATTGATCACGCCCATCGGCGACCACACCCAGTTGTCGCAGGGGACGCCTTCCTTCTTCAAATAACCGCCTTTGTAGGGCTCAAACTCCCACTCGACGCGGGAGAAGTTGACCCGCCAGCGATCGCCGGGATTGGGAGGGCAGGCGGTGCCGGCGTATTTTTCCATGCTGCTCCAAGGGATGGCGACCTCCACCGACCAGCCCCGATCCACATCGTCCGAGCAATTGAGGGTGCCGTCGATCTGCACGGCGTGCTTGATGCCTTCAAAGTCGAAGCCCCAATCGGCCTCGCCGCCTCGGTTGTATTGCTTGGGCAGATAGAGATCCCAGGCCACGTTGAGCGGGTTGATCTCAAATTCCATATAGTGCTCGCCGTCATCGTCTGGGTCGATGAAGATCTCAAAGTCGTTGTCATTGCAAATGACTGAGTCGCGCTTGGTCAGCGTGCCCCATACGTGCGGCTCTTCCATGTCGGCCCCAAAGTAGAAATAGTCGTCGTCCCACAGCATGGCGACTCGGGTGGCGAAGCGGGGCAGGGGCTTTTTGTCGCCTTCGATATCGACGAACAAAGGGGTGAGAGGCGCACGCTTCCAGGACGCTTCGGTGAGGTGGCCGTCGATGGTGAGAGCGTCTTTGGCTCGGTAGCATAGGTATTGTTCGGGAATGATCTGACTCATCGGTTATTTCCTTGGTTTTTGAGAATAGGGCGGGTGAGGTCTGAGAGGCGCAATTGCTGATTGCCTTGGTCGTCAAAATTGTCTGGGGCTAACCAAGTCAGGAAGGCTTGCTCTAGCCCCGGCCACTCCGAATCAATGGCTGCGTACCATGCGGTGTCTCGATTGCGCCCGTTATAGACCGTTGCTTGGCGAAAAATCCCCTCAAACGAAAATCCCAGCCGTTGGGCGGCTGCCCGCGATGCTTGGTTCAGGCGGTCGCATTTCCACGAATAGCGTCGATAGCCCAATTCGAATGCCCTCTTCATCATCAGGTACATGGCCTCGGTGGCCAAAGGCGTTCGCTGTAGCTGCGGGGAATAGTGGATGTGCCCCACCTCAATAGCGCCGCTTGCAGGTACAATGTTGAGATAGCTCGCGACGCCACATGCTGTTCCCACACGCTTATCGACGATGGCAAAGAACAGTGGATCGTCTCCTAGGCACTTCTCGTGCATCCAGTCTCGGTAGCTGTCTTTGTCGGAGAATGGGCCGTATGCCAAGTAGGTCCAACTTGTGCCCTCCGCATCAAAGGCGTTGGCCTGATACAGATCGTCAAGATGGCTATCGATTTGCAGTGGTTCCAACCGACAGAGGCGACCGTCCATGCATTCTCTCGGCGGATTGGGTGGTGGCGTCCAATCAGGCAGTGCGAAGCCGATCGGCTGTCCGAGGCTATTAGTGCGTTTGCTCATGCGGTGGTTTTGAGGCGGTTCAATATACTGCATCGACAGACCCCGCTCGGGGTGCTAATCCGCTCCAGCCGTCCGCTACTTTGCTCGTCTGCTTAAAGAGTTGCAAAAGCGGTGCCCACATGGCCTCGCGTACGCGGCTGGCCGCTTCCATATCGCCGGCCATTAGGGCCTGCTTGAGTTCGCGGCCTTGTTCCTCTTGGATGCGCACGCTCTCCTGTGCTTGAGCCGCTAGGGCGCGCACTGCATCAATGTGGCTGTCGATCAACTCGGCGACCGGCGTGGTTGAATCCGTCGCGGTATCGTAATCGCTCGATGGCCTGAAGTGGGGCCGCTGACGCTCGCCCTTTTCGTCGTAGAACGTATGCGTCGGCTGGATGTGCGGCGTCACCGAGAGGTACATATAGACTGGCTCGTCGCCGATAACTCGCACCGAGTGCGGCTCGTCGGTTAGGGCATAGCACATTTGCCCCGGCCCAACTTCTTTCACCTCGCCGTTGATTTTGAACTCCACCCGACCCGACAAAATGATGAAGATCTCGTCGCCCAAGTCGTGCGTGTGCCAAGCGTCGAGCGAGCCTGTGCCTGGCTCCAAACGGCAGAAGCGGGCGCGAATCTGCGGCCGCACCAGAATATTGCGGATATCCCGGCGACAATCGTACACTTCAAATCCCATAGTGTTCTCCTTCCTTGAAAGGCAAGAGCGGATTCACTACCTTGCGCGGCACAATCTAACGTCCACCATACGCTTAGCAAAGGCCCGCCGATGATGCAGTGCTACTTCTTGGATTTGATCGATTATTTAGACCTTGAGAGCGTCTTGGAAAATGCCTGATGGATAGATCCTTCGACCTCACCGACGAACAGCTCGCCCACTTCGAGCGCAACGGGTTCTTCCTGATCGCCAACCCCCTCGGTGCCGAGGGCATGCGCCAAATCGACTTCCGGCAGCAGGAGATCGAGCCAAAGTGGGAGCGCACCGAGTTTCCCGAGGGCTGCAATCGACTGGCCTGCCAGTTCCTGATGATCGGCGAGCCGCTGTTGCAGATGGTGGAGCACCCCGAGTTAGTCGAAGCGGCGCGGCGGATTTTAGACGCCGAAGAAGTACAGGTAGGTGCCTGCGGCATCGGCGATGCCGCGAAAATTGTCAGTGCCGATGGCCGACCGCAGCGGCAGGTCCACTGGCACGTGGACGGCGGGCCGGAGGTGAAGCAGGTTTCTTTCCGCACCGCTCTCGATCGCCACGACGCTAGCAATGCACCGCTGCGAGTGCTGCCCGGCAGTCAGCACCGTCCCCGCGAGGAGGTGGCGGCTGAATTGCTACAATTCGAGCTAGCGACCGGTACCCACGACGAGGTGCCGACGCACTGCTTCGCCCACCATCCTAGCGAAGTCGAGGTCGTCCTCGACCCACGGTGGACTTTGGTGTGGACGCCCTCGTGCTGGCACGCCACCGGAGTAAAGACGGCCGCTGGTCCGCGACGCGCTATGGGATGGAACTACTTTCCACTGGGCGGGCGCAAACGCGACCTAGCGGCGCTGAAGCATCTGCATCCAGACTGGCCGGACTGGCCCGAGGCGCGGCAGCGTCTCTGGGGTCTGGTCGATTGACGATCGTAGAAATTTTTAGCGAAGGAGTTTCCTATGGCGGATTCAATTCAGTTGTTGAGCGACGAAGAGATACAGCGGTTTATCGTGGATGGATGTCTGACTGTGCAGGCGGATTATCCACCCTCATTTCACGCTGGTATCCGCGATCAGATTGAGGCGGTTTTTGCAAAAGAAGGCAATCCCGGAAATAACATTTTGCCTCGGGTTCCGCAGCTCGGGCGCGTGTTTGAGCACCCCAATGTGCAGGGTGCCCTGACCAGTTTATTGGGGCCAGACTACATCTTGAACCCCCATCGACATTGCCACTTGAATCCGCCCGGGCGACAAGGACAGCAATGGCACAAGGATTGTTATGTGTACGATCACAATTTGCGGCATCCGAGATTTTACTGGGTGCTCGCTTTTTATTTTCCGCAAGATACGACAGAGGATATGGGGCCGTCGGGCGTGTTGCCCGGGATGCAGATGTACAAAACCATTAGCGATGTGGATCCTGAAAAAACGCAGGAAGAAGCGCGGGCATTTTGCGGTCCGGCGGGGACGGTAGCGCTCATTCACTTTGATTCTTGGCATCGCGCAACAGAGAATGTCAGTACTAAGAATCGGTATATGCTGAAATTTCAGTTTGCGCGTACACGGGAGCCAGAGCAACCGACTTGGGATCATCAACGTCGCGCATGGTCGCCCGGCATGGAGGATCGGCATCCGGCCCTATCGCGCGATGTCTGGCACTGGTTGTGCGGAAAGCCTGCAAAAAAACAGCGGCCCCCAACAGGCGAGCTGAAAAACTTGCTTTCGGTCTTAAAGGGCGGATCGGAGGGCGAGCGCTTGGATGCGGCGTATGGGCTAGCCGAGTTTGGCGCGCTGGCTGTACCTGAACTCGTCGCCGCCATGCGGGAAGAAGCACTGGCCACGATCGAGGAGACCGAGGCCAAGACGCCGGACAATGCCCACGGAACCAATCCCACGAGTGGTTGTGCGGCGCTGGCATTGGCGTCGATAGGCGCACCAGCCGCCGGGGCTTTGGCCGGGATGCTGTCCGATGAGCACTGGTGGGTGCGGGCGGTCGCCGCCCATGTGTTGGGACGCTTGGGCGCGAGTGCCATGGAGACAGAACCCGCCCTGAGAAAGGCGATGCGCGATCGCCACTGGTGGGTGCGCCGCAATGCGCTTGAGGCTTTGAGCGCCATCGGCGTTTTTTCTGCTGCGCTGATTGCCGACCTGACAGACGCATTGGGCGATGAGGACTACCGCGTGCGCCGCAACGCCGCGCTAACTTTGGCCAAGTCCGGCGAAGCGGGTTGTATTGCGCTTGCGGCGTTGCACGAGATGCTCGAGGACGAGAACCGCTACAACCGATTTTACGCCGCTTATGGGTTAAAACAAATTGACACGCCCGACGCACGCGATATTTTGCTCCGCGCACTGTTCAACGCGCGCTGGTGCTCCATTACGACAAAAGACGACCTCTACTGAGTTCCCGATCACAGGCGAAAATGCGTAGGGCGATGGACTCAGGAACCCGCTGGCGCTCGCCAGAAAACGTCGTCTAAGGCAAAAAAAAGGATACTTCCATGTCCGAACACATTACCATTCTCGGCGGCGGCAACACGGCATTTGCCACGGCTGCAAATCTGACCCTGAAAGGTTTTGATATTACGCTTTGCGAATTGCCAGAATTTGGGTACACGCTCGATCCGGTGCGCGACCAAGGCGTGATTCATTTGCTGGGGGTCGAAGAGGTGGGGGCGGCAAAAATTCACGGCATGACCACGGATATTGAAGCGGCGCTGAATGCGTCTGACTTGATCCTGTTAATCGTGCCGGCGTATGCCCACAAACCATTTGCCGTTGCCTGCGCCCCCCATCTTAGGCCCGAACATACAGTCGTGCTGATGCCGGGCACATTGGGCACATTGGAATGGGCGACGCTATTGCGCGACCAAGGAGTAGCAGACATCGCGCTGGCGGAGGTGGATACCGCGCCGTATGTGTGTCGGAAAACAGCGCCGGATACCGCGACGATTTGGGGTACCGTGACGGGCTTGGGCTTGGGGGTGTTGCCCGCGACAGCAACAGATCGCGTGTGCGCTCGTCTGTCGCCGCTGTTCCCGGGCCTTCAGACCTATCCCACCGCGATGGCCTGTGGTTTGTCTGCGATGAATCCGGTCGTGCATCCTGCGGGTGTGTTGATGAACGCCGGACGAATCGAATATGCGCACGGTGAGTTCTATTTCTACGAAGAAGGGGTATCTCCATCGGTGGCAAAGACGATCATGGCCGTGGATGCAGAGCGGAGGGCCATCGCAACAGCTTTGGGTTGCGATCTCATAGCGGCCGATGAAGCGTTTTACCGCGCGGGTTTTGGCCCTCGGGGGGATTTGTGGGCAACGATTAACGGCAGCCTAATGCTTACGCAACTCAAAGCGCCCGGGTCGCTTGAGAGCCGTTGGCTCAGCGAGGATATTCCATACGGTCTTTCAGCGTGGCACGATGTGGGCGCGCAATACGGCGTGGACGCGCCTTTGATGCGCGGGTTGGTGGATATCGGGTCCGTGGTGATGGGGGCTGATGGGTGGGCCACGGGGCGGAGCGTGCGCGAACTGGGCATTGAGGGCATGGATTTGGACGCCTTAAATGCGTTTTTGCAAACGGGGTCTGCACCGTGAAAAGGGTCTGCGTCCACAAACGACCCCAGTGAAAGGTCCACCTATTGAAACGCAGGTCTCTGTTGCGCATTGCCGTCTTGCAAGTTGGCATTCTGGTTCTATCTTTGGTTCGCGTCGCAGCGTCAGCACCTCCAGAGCATCCCTCGCTTAGGGTTCAGCAGGGGCAGGCGATTGCGGTGACGGAGATCCCGGTCTGGGGAGACAGAGAGCCCCTTCTCAGAGGGCGAGTACATGAGGTCGAGCCCGCGGCCCACCGGGTGGCCGTCTATATCCACGTCGGCGGTGGCTGGTGGACCAAGCCGACGTTCGCCGAACCGGCAACCATCATTGAACCGGACGGCACTTGGACGTGCGATGTCACAACCGGGGGACTCGACCACGAGGCGACCCGCATTGCCGCGTTCCTGATCTCTGCGGCCGACTCTCCGCCCCTGATGCAAGGTGAGGGGGAATTTCCCGCGGCGCTGTCTCAATCCGTTCTCGACGAGGTCCAAGTGGTGCGCACCTACCGGCGATGCATCGACTTTGCCGGTCTCCAATGGCACGTAAAGACCGGTTCCGCCCCTCTAGGTCCCGGCCCCAATCTCTTCACGGACAGAGGCGATGCCGTTTGGGCCGATGGAGAGGGCCTCCACCTCACACTGGCGCAGCGCGAAGAGGGCTGGCAGGCGACCGAGGTCATCTCCGACCGGACCTTTGGCTACGGGACCTATCGCATTGCGCTACGCGCGGCCGCCGAGGATTTCGATCCCCGCGTAGTGTTCGGCTTCTTCACGTGGGACGACTTGGCGTCCGAACAGAGCTATCGCGAGATCGACATTGAGCTGTCCTACTGGGGAGTTGCCGGCGAGCCAAATGCTCAATTCGTCGTTCAGCCATTCACGCTCCCGGGGCATCGCTACCGATTCGATGCCCGCTACGGAGATCGCGAATCGATTCATACCTTCACTTGGGTGCCAGGCCGCATTGACTTCGCGAGCATCGCCCGTGGAACCGGCGAGCCTGTTGAGCAGCGCTGGTCTTTCCACGGAGATCGCGTTCCAGAGACCGGAGCCGAGCAAGTGCGCATGAATCTGTGGCTTTTGAATGGGGAAGCACCGGCCGATGGCCGCGACGTCGAGATCGTCGTCACCTCTTTTAGCTTTGAACCATTGGCACTGGCGACGGCGATTGCCGGCGAGCGCGATGCCACTGGCACAGCGGTCTCGCTGGAAAACTATCCCAACCCCTTCAACGCAGCCACCGCCTTGCGCTACAGCGTCCCAACTTCAGCGCACGTTCGTCTGAGCATCTACAACATTGCGGGTCAGCGCGTGGCGACTCTGCTGGACGAGGGCCGACCCGCGGGAGAGTATCTGGTCCGCTGGTCGGGGGTCAATGACAGAGGAGCGCCCTTGGCGAGCGGGGCCTACGTAGCCCGCCTCCTGATTGGCAAGACTGCGTTGGTTCGACGGATGCTGTTACTGCGGTAAGTTACTATGCCGAAATACAGCAGAAGATATTCACCTTACTTTGCGGGACTTGGTTCCGACGATGTTGGCAAACGTTAAGCTACAGAGAGGATGAACGACCATGTGGAGCGAAAGACAATTGGCGACCTATCGAGAGCAGGGGTTTCTGATCCAGCGCGGACTGATCCCGCCGGATCAGATCGAGCGATTGCGCTTGGCGGCCGACGAGATGATGTCCGAGCAGGCCGACAACCCGCCGGAGGTACACGTGGTGCGCGAGAAGAGCGGTCCAGTGCGCTCGGTGTTCTGCATGCACCGCAATGTGCAGCCGTTCCGAAAGCTGTGCCGCTCGGCACCAGTCGCCGGGCCGATCAAGCAGATCTTCGGGAGCGACGCCTACATCTTCCACAGCAAGCTGAACTACAAGGAGTCATTCGAGGGCACTGTGTGGCTCTGGCACCAGGACTACGGCTACTGGCGCTATGACGGCGTCGATGATCGGTTGGTCTCTGCGCTGGTCATGTTGGGCCCGAACACGCGCAACAACGGCTGCATCGCGCTGGTAAAGGGTTCACATCGCTGGGGCGTGCTGGACCACTACAGCGACGAGACCACCACCAGCTACAAGCAGTGGTGCATCACGCCGGCGGCGCTGCGCGAGCACATCACCGATGAGTCGATGATCATTCCGATCGAGGGCGACGCTGGCGACGTCTGTTTCTTCGACTGCCGGATCGTGCACGGCTCAAACCACAACTTCTCACCCGCGCAGCGCTACAGTCCGATCTACGCCTTTGCCGCCATCGACAACGTGCCGAGCGGCGTTGAGAATCCTCGTCCCGATTGGGTGGTGGCGCGCCAGTTCGAGCCGGTTACCGCTGAGCTGCCGGAGCCGGCGAATGTCAGATGATGAGGTGCCGTATCTGGTCGGCGCGCGATCGGCTAACTCGCACCCGCGCACTGTTTTTAAGCGTGGCGACATAACCGCCCTTCGCGCAATGGAACCAGCAGTTGTTCGGAGCTGTCGGTGGCGTAGCGCAGGAGATCGGCTAGGCGGGCGATTACGAATCGCGGAAACAGGCCGGGCGGCGTCTAAGCAAGCCCTGCTCCCAGTACCAGTTGATCGTCCGCGTCAATCCTTCCTCTTGGTCTGTGTAGCCTAGGCCCAACTCTTCGGTGGCACGGATTCCATCGGCGCGGAAACCGTGTGCGGTGAGGCGGTAGGTTTCCCACGACAGGACCGGCGGTCTGCGGGTCAGGCGCGACAGGGCCTCGCCGCCGAGCGCGTAGGGCGCGGCCAGTGGAGCGGGAATGGTCGGCGGCGACCAGCGCCCGGCCAACCGACAGACCAGCCGGCCGAGTTCGGTCAATTTGCCGACCGTGCCCGCGAGTATATAGCGTTCTCCGATCTGACCATTTTCGGCCGCCAGCACGTGCCCCCGAGCCGCATCGTCAATGTACACCAAGCTCATCCAGCTAGGAAAGAGCGCGGGTACCCGACCGTTGAGCAAGTTAATGATAAAGCGTCCGGTGGGTTTGCGATCGCCCGGACCGTAGATAGCAGCGGGCTGGACGCAGATGAGCGGCACTCCTTTGTCCGCATACGCGAACGCCACCTGCTCGGCTGCGCGTTTGGCTTTTTCATAACGCGAGAGAAAGTAGCCGCGATGGACCGTTGTCTCGGTGGCGATTTGGCCTTTGGCCTCGCCAATGCAGACGGCGGTGCTGGTATAGACGACCTTGGCGACGCCGACTGCCAACGCCGCCTCCATGGCGTTGCGGGTCCCCTCGGTTTCAGTGGCCAAGAGTTCGGCCTCGTCCAACCCCCACAAGTCGTAGAGCGCCGCGGCGTGGAAGAGGGTATCGCAACCTGCGAGCGCGGCTTCGATGCTCGCGCGGACGAGGATGTCGCCGCGAACGATTTCGACGCCCAAAGTCTCTAGTGCCTCGGTCTGACTAGTGGGTCGCGCCAGCACCCGGACTTGCGCGCCGCCAGCGACGAGGGCGCGGACCAAGGCCCCGCCGACAAAGCCGGTGCCGCCGGTGACCAAAGCCCGCATTAGGCGGCGGCTTCGGCCCCGAGATGTTGGCGCAGAAAGACGCGCAGTGGAACGTCCTCATCGGTGGGCGAGGTGTAGCCGTAGCCGCCGGTCGGTGCGTATCCTAGTAGCTGGCGGCGGATCGGGTCAGAGCGCTCAAAAAGGTGTTCGACGGTCTGGTCGTCGCGGGGGCGAAGCCAGCGATAGGAGTACCCGTAGAAGAGCGCCTTGCGGGCAACAGCGGAGACGTTGGAACTGGCCGAGTGCCAAATCCGGCGGTCAAAGAGCACGGCCCCGCCCTGCGGTACTAGCACGGGGACGGCGTTGTGGGGCAAGGAGCCGCCGTCGGGGATGTCATACGCGTCCAGCAAATGGCTGCCGGGCACGACCCAGAAATTGGCGCGCCCTGCTGCCGAGCAGTCGCTGAGGAAATAGGCCATCTTGACCGAAATCCGCGGCCGGGGGCTGGACTCGATCTCGTGGTTGACGCGGTCCGAGTCTTGGTGCCAGCCCTGCATCTTGACTCGCTGGTTGCTAGGCGCGGCGGCCGGGCTGTAGGCAAGGACGGTGTGGTAGATTTGGATATTCCAGCCGAGTGTTCCCCAGATTTTGGGCAGCGCTCGGGGCCAATCGACCAAGTCTAGGTAGCGCTCGTCGCGCCAAACCATGTCGCGAACGGTCAGCCGGTCGTAGGGACCGACGCCGCGCTTTTGGCGTTCCTCGGCGTCAATTCGGTCGGAGACTTCCACAAGTGCGTCAACCACGTCGGGAGGCAGCATTTCGTCGAAGACGATATAGCCGCGCTGGGCGAACTCTAGGCGTTCAGCCTCGGTCAACGCGTACTGCAAGCAAGAGGCATCCATAGGAGTTCCCTAGTATGAGTGGCCAGTGGCCAGTGGTTAGTCCCCTTTCCCTGCCCATAGGGCGCGAACCACTGACCACTGACTACCGACCACTGACCACTAATCTACAGGTCGTATCCGACTTCGCCGTGCTCACTCACGTCGAGTCCGTCGGCCTCGGTCTCTTCATCTACGCGCAAGCCGCTGACTTTGTCGATGGCCTTGAGGATGATAAACGAGACGATCAGGGTGTAAACGGCTGTGCTGACTGCGGCGAAGGCTTGGATGCCGAACTGCTTGCCCATGTTGAGGCCCTCGACAGTACCGCCCAAGGAGGTCGAAGCGAAGAAGGACACCAGCAGAACACCGACCAAGCCGCCGAAGCCGTGAACCCCTACTACGTCGAGCGCGTCGTCGTATCCGCAGGTGCGCTTGAGCCAAGTGGCGGCCCAATAGGCGACGACACCAGAACACAGGCCGATGGCAAAAGCGCCGAGTGGCCCCACCGTGCCCGAGGCCGGGGTAATGGCCGCTAGCCCGGCGATGGCGCCGGTAGCAAAACCGAGCGCACTGGGTTTGCCGTTTTTGATCCATTCGATAAAAATCCACGTCAGCGCCGCGACGCTGGGCGAGATTTGGGTGACTACGACCGCCATAGCTGCCTGTCCATTCGCCGCCAAGGCACTGCCGCCGTTGAAGCCGAACCACCCAACCCAGAGCATGGCCGTGCCGACGAGGTTCATGGTCATGTTGTGCGGGGGCATGGGCTGCTCGGGATAGCCGGTGCGCTTGCCGACGAGGATCGCGGCGACCAATGCAGCCGCCCCGGCGGTGATGTGGACGACGATGCCGCCGGCAAAGTCAAAGACGCCCATGGCACCCAAGTAGCCGCCCTCGCCCCAGACCATGTGCGTGATGGGCAGATAAACCAAAACGCACCACAGCCCACTGAACCACAACACGGCCGAAAACTTCATGCGCTCGGCAAAGGCACCGACGAAAAGCCCGGGGGTGATGATGGCGAACGTCATCTGGAAGACGAAGAACAGCAATTCCGGGATGGTGCCCGAAAGGCTATCGACAGTAACGCCGCTGAGAAAGGACTTGGACAGGCCGCCGATGAAGGGGTTGTTGGCCGTGAAGGCCAAGCTGTAACCGAAAATGGTCCATAAGACCGTGATCAGGGCCGCTATCCCAAAGCAGTGCATAAAGACCGAGAGCACGTTGCGGGTGCGGACCAGACCAGCGTAAAACATGGCCAAGCCGGGGATCATCATAAAGAGGACCAAGCCGGTGGAAATCAGAATCCAAGCCGTATCGCCGGTGTCGAGCTTGTCTTGGGCGAAGCTAGCATTGGGGACTGCGAGAAAAATAAGAGCCAGCAGGGCGAGGAGTCCCCACTTTCTGCGAACAAGCATGTCGAACCCCCTTTAGGTGCGATAGGTGGAATGCGTACAGGGAGAAAGTTTATATAAATAAGAAAATTTGGGCCTTTGCCCAAGCGTTGCGGCAAAGTTGTTAGATCGAAACGATAAAAATGGCGAAGAGGGGATGTAATTTTTGCAGCGAAAGATGCGGTGTTAGTGGAGTAATAGTTTGCGAATCGCCTGCTGTTGATAGCCAAAAATGCGTATGGGTTGGAGTTTGACTAGGGCAGACTGATTTCGCTTAACGCCACAGCGGCAAGCGGTAGAGGACGCGGGGCTTAGGCGGCATAGCCGTGAACGATTTGGTCCATGACCCGGCTAGTGCGGGCGGCGCTTGCGCCGGTGCTGGGGCATTCGCCTCGGTCCAACAGGGCATTGACTACCGTCTGAATCAGGGGCTGCTGGACGTGTTGGGGCGGGTCGATGGCGAAGATTTGGGTCCCGGCGTTGGTAGTCCATTCGACCGGGGTGAAGGCGAACGTGGAAAAGGCGATCCGGCCCTTGTCGCCGACGATATCGATCCGGTCGCAGCGCTGGTCGGCGGCGAAGTTCCAAACTCCCGTGCCGAGTGCGCCAGACTCAAAGGCGAAGCTGGCGGTAACGGCATCTTCGGTTTGGTAGAGCCCGGCTTGGTTGGTCGCGTGGCCCGAGGCGTGGGCAATGGGGCCGAGCAGAAAGTCGAGGAAGTCGAGTTGATGAGAGGCTAGATCGAAGAAATAGCCGCCGCCCGAAACCTCTGGGATGACGCGCCAGGGCAGGTCATCGGGATCTTCGGACGCGGGTTGGCAGAGCGCGATGGAGGCGAAGCGCACCGCGCCGATGGCCCCTTCTTCGACCAGCGACTTGACCTTGAGGAAAGCGGGCAGGGCGCGGCGGTAGTAGGCGACGAAAAGCGGCACTCCGGCCCGGCGGCAGGCGTCGATCATCGCCAAGCACTCACCGTGGTTGCGCGCCATTGGCTTTTCGACGTAAACGGGTTTGCCGGCTCGGGCGACTTGGGCGGTGTAGTGCGCGTGGGTGTCGGGAGGCGTCGCGATATAGACCGCATCGACGTCTGGGTCGGCGATGAGTGCGTCGGCTTGGTCGTACCACTTGGGTACGCCGTGGCGCGCGGCATAGTCGCGGGCCTTGTCCGCGTTGCGACGCATAACTGCCACCAGTTCGGAATCGGGCGTCTTGTACAGAGCGGGGCCGCTCTTTACTTCAGTGACGTCGCCGCAACCGATGATGCCCCAGCGAATTGTAGCCATGAAATGTTCTCCTGACGAGGCGGCCTGTTGGACGATAGTGACTAGGCCGTTGCCGTAACTATTTGCGACCCGACGGCGACTCTCCTCAAAGTAGCAAGAATTTTTCTAACCGCGAAATTCCCCTATACTTATGTCAGTTATATGCTAAATAGAGAGTTTACCCGCGCATTCCCCTAAAATTATTGCCAATGCCTAGTTCCTCCTACCCGCGCATTCCTTATGGAGAGGCCGATTTCAAGCGTATCCGCTCGAATGGCTGGCTCTACGTAGATAAGACGCGCTTCGTCCACACTTTGGAAGAGGAACGCTACGTCTTTCTGATCCGTCCGCGTCGCTTTGGCAAGTCCTGCTGGGTGTCGCTGCTGGCCAACTACTATGACCGCAAAAGAGCCGACGAATTCGAAGCCGTCTTCGGTGGCACCGACTTGGGGCGACAGCCGACCGAAAACCGCCATCGCTACGTCATCCTACGCTTCAACTTCTCGGCGTTCAAAAACGCCTTAGAGACCCTCGAATACTATTTTGAAGAGTATTGCCAAATGGTGGTCCGGCACGCGCTGGAGCGCAATGCGGATTTGTTTCCCGAGGCGGCGCGGCAGCACATCCGCTCATCGGACTCGGTCAATGGCCAACTCAACGAGTTGTTCCTGTATGCCGGCGAGCACGGCATTCCGCTGTATGTGCTCATTGACGAGTACGACAACTTTGCCAACACCGTGCTGGCCTATCACGGCGAAGAGGTGTATCAGGCGTTCACCCACGGCGGTGGCTTCTATCGCAATTTCTTCGCCACGCTCAAGGACGGAGCCGGGCACAGCGATGGCGGCTTGGAGCGCATGTTCATCACTGGGGTGTCGCCGATTACCATGGACGACGTCACCAGTGGCTTCAACATCGGCAGCAACATCAGCTTGGAACCAAAATTCGACCAAATACTCGGTTTCACCGAGGAGGAGGTGCGAAACCTGCTGGAGATGTACCGCGATCACGGCGCGTTCAATCAGGATGTCGAAGCCGCGCTAGACGTGATGCGAGAGTGGTACAATGGCTATCGGTTCGCCAAGAGCACCGAGGACGACCTCTACAACACCGACATGGTTCTCTACTATCTAAAGGCTTCCATGCCGAACCGCCCCATGCCAGACGAATTAATCGATACCAACGTACGCATTGACTATGGCAAGCTGCGCCACCTGCTGACCGTCAACCGACAACTCAACGGTAACTTCGACCTGCTCCGCCACCTCATCGGTCAGCAGACCGCCGAGAGTAACATCCAACTTAGCTTTCCCCTCGACCGGCTGGACCGGCGCGAAAACTTCCTGTCGCTGCTGCATTACTTCGGCCTGCTCAGCATTCGGGAGGTGGCGCACGGGGTGCCTCGGCTGGGCATTCCCAATCAAACGGTCAAGCGGCTGATGTACGGCTACTTGCGCGATGCGTACGATGATGTGGGGGTATTTTCCGTCGATGTGTACACCTTCTCCCGCTTGGTGCGCCAGATGGCCTACGACGGTACGTGGCGACCTGTGTTGGACTTTTTGCGCGACGCCTTAGCCGAACAAACCGGCATCCGCGACTACATGGATGGCGAGAAGGTGGTGCATGGCTTTGTCGCCGCCCACTTGAGCATGGTGGATCACTTTCTGCTGCACTCGGAATACGAACTGAACAAAGGGTATGCGGATCTGTACTTGGAGCCGTTTGTCGCCCAGTATCCCGACATGAGTTACGGCTACGTGCTCGAACTCAAGTACCTGAAACGGAGCGAATCCCTCGACGAATCCGTCTTGGCCGATAAGGTGCAGGAGGCCGTAGTGCAGTTGCGGAGCTATCTGGCTGACCCGTCCTTGCGCCGCCGCCACCCGTCGGTGCGACACATCGGCTTGGCGGTGGTGTTTCGCGGCTGGGAGCTGGTCGCCTACCAAGCCATAGACGATGCGGCCGAAAACTAAACTCCAAGTACACCCAACTCACGTTATCCCATGCCAAGAAAGTGCAGTTGACGCGCTAGGCGTCGTCTTGGAAGTTCTAACGAGTAGTGGGGAGAAGGGACTCTTAAAAAAGGAATAGCCATGGGAGCCATGCACGTCACCGTAACCATTCGCAACCCGGCTGCGCCGCACCGCACTTGGGAAGGGCTGTTTCTGGTTGATACTGGGGCGACGGATTGCCTCGTCCCAAGACCGCACCTCGAAGCCATCGGTCTTGAGCCGAAAAGTCAGCGGACGTATGAGTTGGCCAATGGCACTGAACTCAAGCTCGACATCACGACCGCGGATATTGAATTCATGGGCGAAATCGTCGGCGGCACGATTATCTTCGGTGCTGCGGACGACGCGCCGCTGCTGAGGGTAACGGCCCTCAGCAGCGGTGGACATTGAAGTTAATCCGCTACGTCAAACTCCAAACGAGCGAGTTAGGCGGCCTGTTGGACGATGGCTAGCAGGCCGTCGCCGTATTTTTCGGCCTTGGCCGGGCCGATGCCGTGCGCTAGCTTGAGTTCTTCGAGGTTGGCGGGCCGCAGCAGGACGATATCGCGGAGCGTGCGGTCGCTGGCGATGACGTAGGGCGGAACCTTTTCGTCGCGGGCCAGCGTCATGCGGTGATGGCGCAGGGCATCGAAAAGGGCTTGGGCGTTTTCGTCGAATTCCTCGCTGGGGTCGGGGGTGCGAGGACGGGTGCGCACGGTGCGGGCTGTTGGGAGCGGAGCCGACTTCGGTGGTAGCAGCAGGCGCACGGGCCGTTCGGCGTGAATGACTTGGCGTCCTTCTTCCGTGAGGACGACAACCGGCCGCTCGCCACCGAAGAAATCGACCCAACCGGCCGTGACCAGCCGACGCAAAAGCTGCAAAATCCACCGTTCAGAATGTTCCTTGAGAATGCCAAAGGTCGGAGTCCGGTCTAGGCCGTCGCGGACTAGGCGTCCGTCCGTGGTGCCGCGCAGGAGCTTGGCCGCCATTTGGATGCCATAGCGTCCGTGCAGACGGGCAACCGCGCAAAGGGCTTTGCGCACGGTGGTGGCGACTTCTGTGGCGTCGCCTGCCTCGGCATGGGAGAGATTACGGCAGACGTCGCAGCGGCCGCAGCCTGAGAGCGTTTCCTCCTCGTCGCCAAAGTAGCGCAGGATCGCGTCGTGGCGGCAGGACCCGCCCTCGCTCCAGCGCATCAGTTCCAAAAAGAGATTCCACTTGTGCTGGACCACCGTCTGCTCAAGGGCATCGCTTTCGATCAGGCGGCGGCGCAGCGCCATGTCGCCGGGGGAGACCAGCAGCAGACAGTAGGCGTCTTGGCCGTCGCGCCCGGCGCGCCCGACCTCCTGATAGTACGCTTCAATTGAGCTAGGCGGGGCCAGATGGGCAATGGCACGCACATCGGCGCGGTCGATGCCCATACCAAAGGCATTGGTCGCCACCACGATTTGGAGCTGGTCTTGAATAAAGGTGCGCTGAACGGCGTCGCGGTCTGGCCCCGCCATGCCCGCGTGATAAGCCAAGGCGCGCCAGCCGGTGCCTTGGAGGCGGGCGGCTTCTTCTTCGGTGTTTTTGCGGGTAGGGGCATAGACGATGGCGGTCCCTAACCTTTGGTCGGGCGCACCAAGGGCTTCGGCTAGCAACGCATCAATCCGCCGCCGCCGCTCGGCGGCGCTGTTGATTTCGGCGACTCGCAGCGCGAGGTTGGGCCGGGCAAAGCCGCGCACTAGCTGTGGGGTATCGCTCGGCAGCCCGAGGCGTTCGAGGATTTCGTCGCGCACCACCGGCGTGGCCGTGGCGGTGCAGGCGAGGACCCGACAATTGGGCAGCTCGCGGACCAACTCGCCGATCTGCAAGTACTCGGGCCGGAAGTCGTGCCCCCACTCACTGATGCAGTGGGCCTCGTCCACGGCAATAAGCGAGCATTTGATCTGGCTCAGGAGTGCGCGGAAGCCGGAGAAGGTCAGCCGCTCGGGCGCGGCATAGACCAGCTTGTATTGGCCTTGGGCCACCCCGCGCATACGGCGGCGCAACTCGTCGCCGTCGAGAGTCGAGGATAGGTACGTGGCGGCGAGGCCACGCCGCTCTAGCGCTTGGACTTGATCGTGCATCAGGGCGATGAGCGGCGAGACCACTAAGGCCGTGCCCGGCAGCAGGGCCGCGGGTAACTGGTAGGTCAAGCTCTTGCCGCCGCCAGTGGGGGCGACCAAAAGCAAACGACCGTTGGCGAGCAGGGTTTCGATGGCTTGGCGTTGGCCGGGCAGAAAACGCTCAAAGCCGAGCCGAGCCAGCGCGGCGTCGAGAACGGCTGGGGGCGGCTTGAGGGAGTCGGCGTCGCTGAGAAAGAGGGCGTTTTTATGCTCGGTCATTCGAGAAGATTGGATCGGCATGACAGCATCTGACGGAGCAGAAAATATAAGTCGGCCCAAGACCCTTGCAATTGGCAAACCAGATTTTAAATAAAAAAGGGATACGGGTAGATAAATCCCGTATCCCTTTTGCGCCAAGATGCTGGTGGGACTTAGGTCAGGGGGCCACTCTCGATTTGAGCAATCCCCACGTGACGGTCTCGACGGCTGTCTCGTCTTCAGCTTCCTCTGCCTCGGGGTCGCCAGCTACTATCAGCGTGTTTCCGCTCGCGTATTTATTCGTTACGCTACCGATTTCAACCTCTGCCACCCAGCGGAACTCCCCTGGCATGGTTGGGGTCATGGCGCAAAGTTCGCCATTGCGCACTGAGCCTTCCACGTCGCTCCATTCAGCATCATCTCCGAGCCTCTGCCACTTAGATGTGTGGACAGAGTAATTCTCGTTGTTGATGGTGATATTTGGTGGGGAAGTGCAGCCTTCTATTTGCGAGAAATTAAAATAGTCCATACTGACCCAGAGAAAGCCGATCTTCACCCGGACGTCTTTGAGCGTTATCTCAATTCCTCCTCCTTCCGTCACTTGGATCCAGTCAACCGGCGTGTATTCGTCCGCGAAAGCGGCGGACGACAGCGCGAGGGCGAGGAACAAAACGATTGTCTTCATGTTACTTCTCCTTTTTGGGAGTGTGAGATAGGCCATCGCCGTGATAACAATCGACGATGGGTGCTGGTGGGGTTCCGTATGAACTCGGCACCAGCCTCTTGGCGGCACCTTGGCGTTTGAGAATCACCTTGAATCCGTGTGGCTGTTTAGCGGCGATATCGATGCGTAGCCCTAACAGGTTTTCGACGAATTCAACGGTAGTACCGCTGTATCCTTGGTCGCCGGAAAAGGCTTCTATTGAATCATACTTTTCCGCGACTTGGTCGCAGACGTCCCATCCTTGGCTGGTATCGGCGATATTGGCCGCATGGACTTGGACGGTCAGCATATTACCCAACGTATCGGTGGCGATGTGGCGTTTACGGCCTTTGACCTTTTTTCCCCCCATCGGTGCCTCGATCTTGACTGGCATATTGGGTCTTAACCGATTGCGAATCGACCAAGGCATAGGTCGGATGCTTGTGTTTGCCCTGCTGGTGCCGCGTGCGCTCGTTAAGCGCATCCAAGGCTTGTTCCCACACCCCACGCTGATTCCAGCGCCGGTAATGGTCATACACGGTGTCCCACGGCGGAAAATCCAACGGAAGCATCCGCTAGGGGATGCCGCCTTTGACCACATAGAAAATGGCATTGACCACATCCCGTTTGGCATACCGACCCGGGTTGCCTCGCGGATCTGGGCGGGCAAAGAAAGGAGCCAGCAAAGCCCATTCTTCATTCGTCACGTCACTGGGATACCCCGGCATAACACAAACCTCCTAAATAAAAAAGCGATTACGCCAAAATAACATACGAAATAATTTTAACTCAACAGCTTCTAATCAGAGGTTCCCAAATAGAAAAACACCATACATTCAAATTTGTTGCGTTGCTTTTTGAAAGCAAACTCCCATTACACAAAGCGTGAGAAAAACCCATGCAGATTCCGACACCACAAGACAAGTTCGCAGAATTTGACGCTCGCTTGTCTCGGATCGAGGGCATTGTTGAGCAAATTGACAAGCGTTTGTCCAGCCTTGAAACGCGCATGGCAAATCTTGAGACTGGTCAGCGTTGGATTGTGGGGTTGCTCTTTACGCTTCTCATTGCCAATGTCGGCGCGGCCATCACAATCGTTTTAACACTTTCCAAATAAGTGAGTTTGACCAACACACGCCGATTAGAAACTTATCTCAAAATTCTCCCGAGCAACTTTGCGACCTATCTACGGCACTGACGAGCGTTATTCCTCCGCCCGCTGATACTGTCACCCCAGGACTTTGAATATTCTCAGCTATTACTGCCACCCCAAAATCCTGTCCACTCTCACATCGGCTCCTCGTGTCGCTGTCGAGATTAAGCTGTGAACACGCGATTTTGAGGGCAGCACGCAAAGCTTCCTCTTGAGTAGCACCCGTGCCGCTACCACTCCCCGAACCAGAGGGCGAACTAACATTTCCCAATGTCGATGGCACAAGGGTCAACGTCACGTCACATGACCATGAACTCGATCCGCTCGCATTGTCCTTTCCGCAGGCATAAGCAAAGCACAAAATCATCAAAATGCCCCCAACAAGAAGCAACAGCTTAGACTTCATAGCCGAGATTTGCTTACAAAGAAGTTGCATACTTTCCCTCTCCTTCCTTTTTCAATAATATTACCGTTCATCCACAGTACTTTGAGCATTCTTACCGTGGACTACTCCCTCCCAATTAGCGGAGCAATGGGCAAACATCGCTTCCGTGTAGACAGTGCCTTTAATAGTGAAACTCTGGGATTGCCCCGCCGACATATCATTTAGATAATCAACGCCCACTTTCCCACCGCCAGCATATCCAGTGACTATTAGATTTGACACCCTCTTACGTGCTCGAACAGTGCCACCTGTCGCAACGCGCTGTCCGAGGACATTGAACACCTCCAAGCGCACGTGGGCGGCGGTGGGTATTTGGTAGGGTATGATGGTGGAAGGATTGAACGGATTGGGGTAATTCTGTCCGAGGGCGAAGCCTTGCGGCAGCGCCGACCCGGGCGCAAAGGCTGACAGCGCCAGGGTGAAATGCCCGGTTTCGTCGGTGGTGGTGCCGACCGATTGGTGCAGATTGGTCAGGTCGAACAGTCGCACTTGCGCGTTGGCGACCGGCTCTCCAGACTCCAGGCGCACCCGGCCTTCAAGCAGGGGCTCCGCGCTGACGCTGACGCTCACAAGCAGGCCGATGAAAAGGCCGATACAGGACTTCATAGGTATCCCCTTCGCTTTAGGGTTATTCGAGCGATTGTTTTCGGTTGAGTATTGCGGATGCCGGGGACAGACTGCCCTGCCCCCGGACCTGCTGCGACGACTCCGCATCTCCGGCGATTACCTTGGCACTACTGCTGCCATCGTTACTAACAAAAACCACTAATGAAACAGTATAAGTTCCCACAACAGAACTTATACTGTTATGGAACTTATCGGATCTAATGATCTTATAAACAATCCTAGCCCGTAGTGTAGTATTTAAAGGTATTGTTGAACGTACTCTTAGGTTGTAGCTAAATGTCACTTCTGTTACATTTCTCCTCCAAGGAGAAAAAGAAGAAGCCTCGAATTGTATTCCCACGTCAACATCTGACAAACCTAACAAACCATCGTCAATGTCTGATGACGCGATATCATAACTAAGGGATTCAGTGAAAGAATTATAACTGAAATTAGCACTAAAGGACCTTGTGTATTCTCTCGCTGTACCTGGGGCCATGACCAAAGCACCGGAGGGGACGACGGTGACGGTTACCGCACTGGAGCAGTTGTTGTCAGTGTTGCTCTCGCCGCTGACGCTTTCGACGCACGCCCCGTAGTAGTACGTCCCCGTACTCTCCGGAGCCGTCAGGCTGATCGACTCGGCACTGCTGTCGTCTGCGGCCAGAGCCCCCACCGCATCCGTACCTACTCGCGTATCCCGCGTCGAAATGGTCTCGTCGTCCGAACGGTAGTAGCGCAGCGTCGTGGCGGCGGCTTGCTCGGTCCCTCGGTTCCGCACCGTCGCCGACAGCGCGAACGACTGCCCCGGCGTCCGGCGGTTATCGCTGACCGATGCCCGGACCGCCAAATCCGGCCCGGCCTCGACGGGCACAAAACCCAACGCGAGGCCGGATGGGTCCCTTAATCCGGTGGTGACGAGGTCTTCGACCCTGCTGCCGTCGAGGTTGGCTCGCTGGATCTTGTCCGTGTCCGTATCTGTCCAGTACATCTTGCCGCCGGCCACATCCAACGCGAGGCTGGATGGGAAGCTCAATCCGGTGGTGACGAGGTCTTCGACGCGGCTGCCGTCGAGGTTGGCTCGCTGGATCTTGTCCGTGCCCGCATCTGTCCAGTACATCTTGCCGCCGGCCACATCCAATGCGAGGCCGAATGGGAAGATCAATCCGGTGGTGACGAGGTCTTCGACGCGGCTGCCGTCGAGGTTGGCTCGCTGGATCTTGTCCGTGCCCCCATCCGTCCAGTACATCTTGCCGCCGGCCACATCCAACGCGAGGCCGGATGGGAAGCTCAATCCGGTGGTGCCGAGGTCTTCGACCCTGCTGCCGTCGAGGTTGGCTCGCTGGATCTTGTCCGTGCCCGTATCTGTCCAGTACATCTTGCCGCCGGCCACATCCAACGCGAGGCCACGTGGGTTATCCACTCCGGTGATGACGAGGTCTTCGACCCTGCTGCCGTCGAGGTTGGCTCGCTGGATCTTGTCCGTGCCCATATCTGTCCAGTACATCTTGCCGCCGGCCACATCCAACGCGAGGCCAAATGGGTTTCTCAATCCGGTGGTGACGAGGTCTTCGACGCGGCTGCCGTCGAGGTTGGCTCGCTGGATCTTGTTCGTGCCCATATCTGTCCAGTACATCTTCCACGCCTGCGAAGCGGTGGTCGTGGTCGCATCCACCGGCTCGCCGATGCCTGCCGGTAGCGCCGGATCGGACGGATCAGCGAGATAGCGTTCCAACAGCACGGCGTCGGTTCCATCGACCTTGCCATCACCGTTTACATCGCCGAGGGAAATGTCGCCGTTGTTGGGGAGAATAACAGACGGATTCCTGCTGTACAGCGATATATACAGCGCGTCAGAGGCATTGACTTGGCCGTCGTTGTTGACATCCCCCAAAATCCCGCCTGCGGTGCGCTTCATCCGCGGAATTCCGCTTGTTGCTTCAAGCACAATCTCGACTTCGTCAACCCCCACCCGAAAAGCCGGATCCACATAGGCGACCAAGCCCTCGCCCGCCACGGTCAACCCATAGACCCCAGCGTCCGCTGGGGAATGAGCGGCTGCGGACGCTGGTATCGGCCCGGCCGCGCTGGCCGCCGGCATCCCGGCCTGCCCGTCAACCAGCACCATGCGCCGACTTACGGTGGCCCCGCCGCTGCTGAGCCGATAGATGTACACCCCCGCGCCGACGGCCCGGCCGGTCGCATCAGTAGCGTCCCATTTCGCCGCGTGAAAGCCCGCCGGCCGCTCCGCATCCACCAAGGTCGCAACGCGCTGCCCCAGCACGTTGAACACCTCCAAGCGCACATGGGCAGCGGTGGGTATTTGGTAGGGGATGATGGTGGAGGGATTGAACGGATTGGGGTAATTCTGCCCGAGGGCGAAGCCTTGCGGCAGCGCCGACCCGGACGCAGCGGCTGGCAGCGACAGGGCGAAATGCCCGGTTTCGTCGGTGGTGGTGCCGACGGATTGGTGCAGGTTGGTCAGGTCAAACAGCCGCACTTGCGCGTTGGCGATCGGCTCTCCAGACTCCAGCCGCACTTGGCCTTCAAGCAGGGGCTCCGCGCTGACGCTGATACTCAGCATTAGGCCGACGAAAAGGCTCATAAAGCACTGCATAGGAAATTCCTTCCTTGAAAAGAGGCACGCCAAATAGTGTGCTCACTATGGGGAGAGGGCATGAAGGACCAACGAGAAAATGGGCACGCCATGACGTGCCCATTGTTAACGAAGACAGACTCCGACCCTTGTAGAAACGACCGAAGCGATGGTGGTGGAAAGAGAATTCGGCCCTGAATGAAGGGCCGAAGAAAGGTCAGCCGAGTGGAAAAATAAGTGGGGGGGGGGGGGTAAACATTTGTTTTTTAACGACTTACAGGAATTTTATGAAAAGCCGACAGGTTCCAGTTTCATCAATCAACCCAAAGGTTAGTGAAACCAAGCTCATGACACAAGAGCCGCTAACCGAAAAAATCAGTCCTAAAAACCGAGGGAAGGCTCCAACTGGACCGCGCTCAACCTAAACTCACGTTAACACGTAATGGGGAATTTCAAGAAGCTGCTCAGGGAGCTAGTCGTCGCGCTTGGGCGTTCAGGACCGCCGCTGATCCCAAGGGCCGTAGATGGCTAGCGTAGTGCCGGGATGCTGGATATTGACGAAGAGCACTTGGCCGTCGGGCGAGAAGGTCGCGCCGGCGAATTCGGAATTGTTCATGCGATTGTGACCGAAGCGGTAGATCTGGCCGTCGGGCGTTACGCCGACCAAGTTGTTTTCCCCGCTGCCGTCTTCGCAGACGATCAAGTCGCCAAAAGGCGAGACCGTGAGATTGTCGGCGTTATCGACGAGGTCGCCGTCGTTCGGCTCGACGAACAGTTCGAGCGTCCCCGGAGCCTTGCCCTCATCGGCTGTGCCCTCGTGCGGGCTGGGCAGGTAGCGGAAGATCTGCCCCTTCTTTTTGCGGCCGCCGCTGGTGCAAGCAAAGTAAATCGCCTCGCGGCCGTACCACATGCCCTCGCCGCGGGCAAAGCGGGCACAGCCCTTGCCCTCAAACCCCTGAAAGCGCAAGTCGTCATCCGGCGACTCGACGTTTTCTATATCGACCCAGCGCACGGCGAGCGATTCGCCTCGGCTCACCAGCTCTTTGTCCCAGTTGCGGGTGTCCAAGCTGGGATGGTCGATTACGGCCAAGGCTTGCAGCCGCCCAGCTATTAATTTGCCCAGTGCATCGGGGATGTAGCGGTAGATCAAGCAGTCGCCGGTATCTTCGGTTTGATAGACGATGCCCGAGCGGGGATCGACGGCGATGGCTTCGTGCCTGAAGCGCCCCATGGCCTTGAGCGGCACGGGCGCGGCGCGGCGGATTTCTGCGGTAGCGGGGACCTCGAAGTTGTAGCCGTGGTCTTTTTCGATCGGCCCATCGATCCGCTGGGTATTCTCTTCGCAGCTAACCCAGCTACCCCACGGAGTCGGCCCTCCGGCGCAGTTGACTGCGGTGCCGGCCAAGCTGAGGAATTCCCGCTCCACTGCGCCGGTTTGCGCGTTGTACACGAGGGTTGTGGTGCCGCCCAAGCTCGGCATCTCGCCTCGGCCCCAGTCGTACAGATCTTCTTTGGGCAGTTTGCCCAGATTCTCGTTGTCGTCGCCAAAGGCACCGGCCTCCTTCGCCCCGGGGCTCAACTCGTGGTTGCGCACCAAAATGACGCGGCCCTCTGGCCCGGGGAAGGCAGCCATCCCGTCGGCTGCGCCCGGCAACCGCAGGCCGTCGTCCATGAGTTTACCCGTGCGCGAGAGAACTCGGTAGCTAAATCCCTCGGGCAGGTCGAGGATGCCTCCGGGGTCGGGCACGAGCGGCCCAAAGCTATTTTCGAGCACGGGCTCGCCCCAAGCGAGGTGGCGATGGAGACCGGCAAAGCCGATGGAAACGGCCGCGGCGCTTTTGAGGAATTGGCGTCTAGAAACGGGCATGAGATGGTCTCCGATAGCTAAGAGGCATGGGAGCGGCTTGCAGGGAACTTGTACGAAAATACCAAGAGGAACATCTCATGGTCAAATGCGAGCTTTCTCAGGGCCTAGCCTTCGTCCGTATATTAAAACGATGCGATTCCAAAAACCCCAGTGGCACGACGAACTGCCCTCGACCAATACGACCTTGGTCGAGTGGCTGCGCGAGGGCCAGGATCTGCCCGAAGGTTTCGTGCTCGCCGCTCGTTCCCAGACCGCTGGCCGGGGCCGCTACGAGCGGCAGTGGCTCGCTCGGCCCGGCCGCAACTTGACCTTTTCCGCGCTATTGCAGACCGCTGCGTCGCCGTTGCAGTTTTTATCGCTGCCGCAGGCCGCGGCCTTGGGCGTGGTGGCCTATTTGGAGGAAAATGGCTTGGCGGCGCAGACCAAGTGGCCAAACGACGTGCTAGTGGGCGGTCGCAAGATCTGCGGCATTTTAGCCGAACGCTGCAATGGGGTCGTCCTTGGAATCGGCCTCAACGTCAATATGGATGCCGACGAGGCGGCGGCTATCGACCAGCCCGCTACCTCGCTGCGGATTGAGACCGGCACCGAGCGCGATGTCGAAAGGGTATTGGACGAGTTGCTGGCGCATTTGCAGGTGTGGATCGGGCGCTGGGAAAAAGGCGGCTTTGCGGCGCTGAGGGCGGCGTGGGAGTCTCGCTGCGCTAATCTGGGCCAGTACGTCGCAGTCGGCGAGTACACGGGCGTGGTACTGGGCTTTGGCTCCGCCGGACAACTGCTGCTGCGCGAGGACGATGGGACGCGGCGCGAGGTGTGGACCGGGGATGTGGCTTAGCTGATACGCGCCAACACCTGTCCGTCGGCTACCTGATCCCCGGCATGGACCAAAATATCGGCGACTGTGCCCCCGACGGGGGCCGTTACCGGCATTTCCATCTTCATGGCTTCGAGCACGATGATTCCGTCGCCCGCCTCTACGTGGTCGCCGGCTTGGACGAGGTGGCGGATTACTTTCCCGGGCATCTGGGCTTGCACCGGCGTGCCGCCTTCGGCTTTGGGTGCTGGCGAGGCGGGAGCCGCCGCATCGGTCGATTCGGTCGATTGTTCTAGGCTGACTTGGAAGCGGCGGCCATCCACCGTGGCCGTGTCGCCGTCAATGGCTACGGCGTAGCGGCGGCCATCGACGGTGATTGCATAGTGCGCCGGACCGTCAGCCGGTGCTTCCTTCTCTTGCTCTTTTTCGACCTTGCGTACGCCGATCTCGCCTTCTCCCTTGAGGAAGGCGAGCCCCTTGTCTTGGCAGGCGGCGACGATAAAAATGTTTTCGTCCGTCTCTTCGAGGCCAGCTTCCCGCAGTTGTTTGCGGGCCGGTTCGACGCCCTTGTTCGGGTCGGCGTCGTTGCGTTCGAGCGGCTTTTGGGTCGTTGGCTCGAGCTCGAGCTGTTGGGCGGCGATCTCGACGACCGAAGGATCGGGCGCGACCGGTGTCTTGCCGAAGTAGCCCAAGACCATCTGGCCGTAGGGCGCGGCAATCCGCTCCCACGGGCCAAACATGACGTTGTTGAAAGCCTGCTGAAAGTAAAATTGCGAGACCGGCGTCACCGAGGTGCCGAACCCGCCCTTTTCTACTACTTCGCGCATGGCCTTGATCATATCTGGGTACTTGTCCATGATGCCGTTGTCGCGCAGCATCTGGGTGTTGGCCGTCAGTGCGCCGCCGGGCATAGGGCTCCAAGGAATCATCGGCTCCACGGCCACGGCTTCGGGCGGCAGGAAATAGTCGGCCATGCACTCCTTAAAGACTTCCTCGGCGTCGCGGATTTTGTCGACGTCGATGTCGAGGTCGTAGTCGGAGCCGCGCAGCGCGTGCCACATGACGATAATGTCGGGCTGGCAGGTGCCGCCGGAGCAGGGAGCCATAGACAGGTCGATGGCGTCGGCACCGGCGTCGAGGGCGGCCATGTTGGCGCTGACGCCAATGCCGGCTGTTTCGTGCGTGTGGAAGTGGATGAAGGTGTCCTCGGGCAGCATGACACGCGCCTCGGAGATGGTCTCATAGACCTTAGAGGGCACGGCCGTGCCCGAGGCATCCTTGAAGCAGACTGTGTCGTACGGGATGCCAGCGTCTAGAATCTGGCGCAAGGTCTTGGTGTAGAAGGCCGCGTCGTGGGCACCGGCGCAGCCCGGCGGCAGTTCCATCAGCGTGACGCAGACTTGGTGTTTAAGCCCGGCATCGACGATGCACTGTCCCGAGTAGATGAGGTTATCGACGTCGTTGAGCGCGTCGAAATTGCGGATGGTGGTGATGCCGTGCTTTTTGAAGAGTTCGGCGTGGAGCTTGATGATGTCGCTCGGCTGCGATTCGAGGCCGACTACGTTGACGCCCCGCGCCAAGGTCTGCAAGTCGGCGTCCGGGCCGACCGTGGCGCGAAAGGCATCCATCGCAGCAAAGGCGTCTTCGCCGCAGTAGAAGTAGAACGATTGGAAACAGGCCCCGCCGCCGGCTTCAAAATAGTCGATGCCAGCTTCCTTGGCCGCGGCGACGGCCGGCAGAAAATCGGACGTGAAAACGCGCGCCCCATAAACCGACTGAAAGCCGTCGCGAAAGGCGGTACACATGAAGCGAATTTTCTTCTTGTTCACGGTCGCATCCTCGTTGTCTATCCCACCAGCACGGACCACAAGACGCCAGCACCTACCGCCGAGCCGATGACCCCGGCGACATTGGGAGCCATCGCGTGCATCAGCAGGTAGTTATTGGGGTCTTCGCGCTGGCCCATCATCTGCACCACGCGGGCCGAGTCGGGCACGGCCGAGACCCCGGCCGCGCCGACGAGGGGGTTGATTTTGTCTTTGGTGAAGAGGTTCAAAAACTTGGCAAAGAGCACGCCGCTGGCCGTGGCGACGGCAAAGGACAAAGCGCCAAGGCTGAAGATGAGTACCGATTGCGGCGTGAGAAAGGTCTGGGCTTGGGTCGAGCAGCCGACCGAAAACCCGAGGAGAATGGTGACGATATCGACCATCGAAGTGCGGGCGGTCTGGGCCAAGCGCTCGGTGACGCCGCTTTCCTTGAGCAGATTGCCGAAAAACAGCATGCCGAGCAAGCCGATTGCACCCGGGGCGAGGAGCGCACATATCAGGAAAGCGACAATGGGAAAGATGATCTTTTCGCGCTGCGACACTTCCCTCGGGGGCTTCATGCGAATTAGCCGCTCTTTGCGGGTGGTCAAAAGTTTCATCACCGGCGGCTGAATTACGGGTACCAAGGCCATGTAGGAATACGCGGCAATGGCGATAGCTCCAAGCAGATGCGGGGCCAGCTTGGCCGAGAGAAAGATCGCCGTTGGCCCGTCGGCCCCGCCGATGATGCCGATGGCCCCGGATTCCGCCGGAGTGAAGCCTAGGTAAAGTGCGCCGATCAAGGTCAGGAAAATGCCCGTCTGCGCCGCGGCCCCTAGCAGCACCAGCCGGGGGCTGGAGAGCATGATCGAGAAGTCGGTCATCGCGCCGATGCCGAGAAAAATCAGCGGCGGGAAGATTCCTTGACTGACGCCAAAGTAGATGTAGTAGAGCACGCTGCCTTGGTCGTACACGCCGATGGCCATGCTGGCGATAGACGGGAGGTTGCCCACGATGCAGCCAAAGCCAATCGGCAACAGCAGCAGCGGCTCATAGTCTTTGCGGATGGCTAGCGAGATGAAGACCGCGCCGATAGCGATCATCAGCAGATTGCCGCCCGACATGTTGGCCACGGCCGTGGTAGTGAGGAATTCGAGGAGAATTTCCATGGCCGATTAGTCGTTTTGGCGGCGCGCGTGCAGGGCGAAGCCGATGGCCGCGGCGATGGCGGCGTCATCGGATTCTTTGCTCTGACTCTGCGTGTGCAGTTGGGCTGGGGGAATATAGGGGTGGACCGCGGCGAGGATCCGAGGCAAGACAGCGATAAAAACGCTGACTAATACTAGGGCAGTGAAGACGATGCTCATGCCCACGAAGGCTAGGTCTAATCCCTGCGCGAGTGGATTGTCGAGTGCGAGTTGCTTCATATCTAAGTGGCTGTGTAGAAAGTGAAAAACATTAAGGTATGGCGGCGGGCCGATAAGTCAAAAGGCGTTAGAACGTCGGCCCAGACTGTTCGACGAGGTGCTTCAGATAGAGACAATACGCATTGTCGTTGGAGTAATTGGCGATGCGGAGGAGTTGGTCTTCGCCAATGTAGCCCTTGCGGTACGCTATTTCCTCGACGCAGCCCACTTTGAGCCCCTGCCGGTGCTCGATGGTTTGGACGAAGTTGTTGGCCTCTAGGAGGCTCTCGTGCGTGCCGGTGTCGAACCAGGCAAAGCCCCGCCCTAGCACCTCGACCCCGAGCTGTTTGCGACGGAGGTACTCGATGTTGACATCCGTAATATCAAATTCGCCGCGGGCCGAGGGTTTGAGACCGCGGACGATGTCAACGACCTCCTCGTCGTAAAAATAAAGGCCGATAACCGCGTAGTTGGACTTGGGGTTTTGCGGCTTCTCTTCGATGCTGATGGCATTGCCCTCTCCGTCGAATTCGACGACTCCGTAGCGCGTGGGATCGCTTACGTAGTAGGCAAAGACCAATCCTCCCTCTTGCAGTTGGCTGGCGCGCTGTAGAATCGCCGTCAGGCCGTGTCCGTAGAGGAAGTTGTCGCCGAATATCAAGGCACAGGCCCCCCCAGCGGCAAAGTCAGCACCAACGATAAAGGCTTGGGCTTGGCCTTCAGGCCGGGGCTGGACCGCGTATTCGATCTCCAGCCCTAACCTACTACCATCGCCAAAGAGCTGGCGATAGAGATCGACGTGCTCTGGACTGGAAATGATGAGGATCTCGCGGATATCGGCCAGCATGAGCACCGAGAGCGGGTAGTAGATCATCGGCTTGTCGAAAATCGGCAAGATCTGCTTGGAGACCGATACGGTCAAAGGATAGAGGCGCGTGCCTTGGCCGCCGGCGAGAATGATGCCCTTCATAGATCTACTCAATGCCCTTTTTTTGCGGTCCTTGGGGACGGGGCCTCTGCGGCCAGACGATCTGCCGCTGCTCGGGCGTAAGGCGCGCCAACAGCTCGTCCGAGGGATGGTAGCCGTGGCGGAAATTGCCCCAAGAGGGTCCGTAGCGATAGACGAAAATCCGGCGCGTGCCCTCGTTTTTGCGCCGAGCCGAGCCGTGCGAAAGGCCATCGACAAAGAGCAAGGCGTCGCCCTTGGCCATATAGCATTCGATCGCGCCGGTGATGCCCTCGACGGTGGCACCTTCGGGCTTCATGCGATGCCGGTCTAAGTCGGGATGCGTGAAGTTGGACTTGTGGCTGCCGGGGATTAGCATGGTGCCGCCGTCGCCCGGGCCGATGTCTGTGAGCGCGACGAGGATGTTGATTTGGCCGCACATGTAGCGTCCGCGGTGGTAGCGGAATTGGTTGCGCATGATGGGAGGATAGCCGCCAGAGTGCAGGCCGATGGCTTCCCCAGGCTGGCGGAAGTTGGCAAAGTTTTCGTCGATAAAGAGCGGCCCGTGTGCGTAGTCGAACGTGCCCTCGCCGCCGACGAAGTGCTTTACTTTCTCGATCCAAGCGGGATGGTCGATCATCCGCTCAAAAGGTTCGCCCGCCTCGTAGATTTGCTGCAAGTTGAGGCCGTCAATCGTGCCATAGGTATGGGCGTGAACGTGCCCGTACCAGTCGCCCGGCTCTAGCAGCGGGATGGCGTCGAGGCAATCGTTGATATCTTTGACCTCATCGGCGGTAAGTGCTCCCTCTAAGTGCAGATAGCCGCGCAGGTCGAAGAGATAATTTTCAAGGTCCGTGACCATGAGTCCTCAGCGCTGGATGGGATTGCCCCAGGAGCCTTCGATGTACGGGAAGCGCGCCTCGAGGTCGTCGGCCAGTTCGACGCCGAAGCCCGGAGCGTCGGGCAGAATCAAGTGGCCGTCTTCGATCAGCGGTTTCTCGCGCAGAATCTCCCACTGCAAGGGCCCCTGTTTCATATTTAGCTCGACTAGGCGCGGGTCGGGCAGCGCCGCGACCATGTGGGCGTTGGCCATCGTCATCAGGCCGTTGTGCCAGTTGTGCGGGATCAGGGGTATTTCGCCGTAGTCGAAATGGGCCTTGTGGCCGACTTCCATGCAGAGGTCGATGCCGCAGACGCCGGCGTCGGGTTGGACGATGCCGAAGCCCCCCACCGCCATAAAAGGCTCGAACTGCGCCCACGTGGTAAACGGCTCGCCGCCGGTAACGGGGATGGAGACGGCTTCGTTGAGCCGGGCGTAATCCGCGGGAACGCGTTCGACCGGCTCCTCAAACCAGGCCCAGCCCATCTCGTCGAGCGCCTCGGCAATGGGCAGTGCCTCCTCCATCGAGAGGCGGCAATTGCCGTCGAGGGCCAAGTCCATGTGCGCCCCCACGGCCTCGTGGACCTGGCGCGCTATTTTGAGAAAGCGATCGACGGTGACGCCCGACCAAGCCCAATGAGTGCCTAGGCGCATCTTGTAGGCGGTGAAGCCGTCTTCGGCATAGCTGATGGCCTCTTCGACGACGGATTCGGGGTGGTCGTCCCAGTCGTAGCGCACGCCCGAGGAGGCGTAGAGGCGGAGGCGGCGCAGGGGTGCTTGCCCCGGCGCGCAGAGCAGGTCGGCGGTGGGTTTGCCAGCGATCTTGCCGCGCAAATCCCACAGCGCGCAGTTGAGGCCGGCGTTGGCAATGTCGTTGGTGCGCTCTGCTTTGTTGTGCGGCGTCAGGTCCTCGTCGCGGGGGTCGCGGCCGATGAGACTGGGCTTGAGTTCTTCGATGCGAGCGGCGATGGTGGGCGGCACGCCGTACGCGCAAGGCTCGGCGATACCCTGCAAGCCCTCGTCAGTCTCAATGATGCAGATCGAGCAGTCGGCCTTGGGCACGTGGAAGGTGGCGCTGTACCACTGAAGTTCAGGCTCGTGGGCGCGCGACAGCGAGAGCGTGCGGATATCGGTGATTTTCATTGGGCTCCTGTGGCGATTTTTCAGTTATGAGTTGATGTTACGCAGTCGTTATCCTCTGCCTTCGTAGGGCTTCCTCCCGCTCGACCCGGTGTCATTCCCGCGAAAGCGGGAATCCAGCCTGCGCCGGGCCTCCAATGGGCCTTGCTAGATGCCTGCGAAAGTACGACGAAAACTGCACAACGTCAGTTATGAGTTCTTAAAACTTGTTGTTGCACGGGCTTGTATTAAAGGGCCACTTACTTTTCGCGTCAACACTGCCCGGCGAGCCTTCCCTTGTCGCCCGCAGGGTGCTCCCGTATTTTGAGGCCGCTTCCCAACCGAGGAGAAACCAAATGATCGAACATCCCTATCAGAATTTGAACGGAGGACGCTGGCTAGTCGGCAACCTGCACACGCACACGACCGCCAGCGACGGCGAGCGCGATCACCAAGCGGTAATCGACGATTACGCGGGCCGCGGCTACGGCTTCTTGGCGATCACCGACCACGACATCCATACGTCCTTGGAAGACTACGAGCAATACGACGCCCAAGGGATGATTTTGGTGCCAGGCAATGAGATTTCCGCCAACGGCCCGCACGTTTTGCACGTAGGGTCCACCGCGTGGGTTGCGCCGCATGCGGACCGACAGCAGGTAATTGACGAGGTCAACGAATCGGGCGGTGGTTTTGCTCTTTTCAACCATCCCAACTGGCACGGCAATTTCAACCACTGTCCGCAGGAGCTTTTGCAGGCCTGCGCCGGCTACATGGGTTTGGAGATATACAACGGCGTGATTTGCCGCTTGGACGGCAGCCCGTACGCGACGAATCGCTGGGACATGCTGCTGAGCGCGGGAAGACGCCTGTGGGGGTTTGCCAACGACGACAGCCACGCGGCGAGCGGCGATGTGGGGTTGGGGTGGAATGTGGCCTATGTGGAGGAGGAGACGGCCAGCGGCGTGGTGGAGGCCCTGTGCGCCGGTCGCTTTTACGCATCGACGGGCGTTGAGATCAGTCAGATCCAAGTCGAGGGAAACAAGATTTGGATCGAGACGGAGAATGCGGCGCGGATCGTGGCCTTGCGCGCTGGCGCGAAGCGGATAGCCGTGGCCGATGCACGGGAAATTGAGGTGGAAGTGCCGGAGCGGGCGGGATACGTGCGCTTTGAGTGTTGGGGGGCCGGAGAGGCGTTTGCTTGGACGCAGCCGTTTTTTTGTGAGGAGGGCGAATGACATGAGTGATCTGATCGTCGTTCATCCAGATTTTGACGGAGTTTGGCCCTTTGCCGCCGACCACTTCCGCACCTTGTGGCCCGCAGCGGACTTTGTGCGCTTAGCGCCCGGAGAGGAGCGACCTTTGGGCGAGGTGGTCAAGGACCCGAGCCGCGTGACGCGGTTGGCGACGCTAGGGGTGCCAGTAAGTCTGACGTGTCTGCGACTTTTTACGGCCTTGCAGGAGGCGACCTTTCAGGGGTCTTATGGCCGGCGGCTAGGCGAGGGCTGTAGCGAGTATCTGGCCGAGGCCGGCGTCGTTGTGTACGACCATCCGAGCGAGGGGTTTTGGTCGCAGACCGTGGCGGAATTTGGCTTGGCCCTGACGCTGTGCGGGCTGCGGCGGATTCCGCAGTTGCACCGCGAGATCATCCAAAGCCAAGCGCCTTGGGACTACGAGCCGCCCGGAGGCCAAGGCCGGCCCGGGGCGCGCGGGCACCAGTTTGGCGACGACTCTGCCTTTGCCAGTGGCACGCTGTGCGGCAAGCGGGTGCGGATCGTCGGGGCCGGCAATATCGCCAGCCGCTACGCTAGCTTCGCGTCGATGCTGGGGGCTGATGTGGCGGCTTGGGATCCGTTTGCCACGGAGCCGTGCTTTCACCGGGCCGGGTCGCGCCGCGAGTACCATCTGGAACAGCTAGTCGCTGATGCCGAAGTGTTCGCGCCCATGGTGCCGCTGACGGAATCGACGCGCGGCTTGGTCGAAGCTGAGCATATTGACGCACTGCCCAAGGGCTGTCTGGTGGTGCTGGTGACCCGAGCCAGAATCTGCGATACTGACGCGATCCGGCGGCGGGTGATGGCCGATGAACTGAGCTTGGCGGCGGATGTGTGGGATCAAGAGCCGCTGCCCTTAGACGATCCGCTGTTAGGGCGGCACAACGTGGTACACACGCCGCACAACGCCGGGCGCACGATCGACGCGAACAAGGCGTGGGCAGAGAAATTGGCCGTGCAGTTCGAGCCGCGTTGATTGCTCGCATTCGGTGCTGGGTTTATACTTTTACGACTCTTTCATTCAATTAAAAATACCCACTTAGGGAGTTATACATGCGGGGGATTGAAGCGGCGCAAACGGGACAACAGCAGCGCAACAAAGAGCTGTTGGGCGGAGTGCGCTACCTAGGCGAGAAAGTGCATTCCGAGGTCTTGCCGCTCACCGTGGATATCGGCAGCCAACAAGCGCTGCACCAAGAGCAAATCGATGCCCTGGAGGGCTTGCAGATCGAAGCCGCCGCGACCGCGATCCGCTCGCTGGCCTCGCTGGCCGAGATCGGCGAACTGGACCACCTCGGCGGCGGTCTAGAACTGATTCCGTCGCTCTTGTTGACTTTGGCTATCACCGACTACGAACGCATCGAATACACCATCGAACACGCTCACACTTCCGTGGGTTACTACGCGGCACTGGCGGCGCTGGGCTTTATCGATGAGGAGATCGTCGTCGAGGGCTTTCGCCGCGGGCTCGACGCGCCCGGGCACGTATCTTGGCTGCCGGGCGGCACTCAACTCAACGGCGGGCGCTTGGGGGTGATGATCCCGGTGGCCGTGGGCCAAGCCCTTGGCAAGCGGGCTAAGCGCGGCGAGGGTGGCTGGGTCATTTGCCACTGTGGCGATGCTGGCTACATCTCGGGCCAAGCGCTCAACGGCTTCAACGGCGCAGCCGTCCACGGAGCGCCGATCACCTTCGTCATGCACCGCAACGGCATTCAGCTTTCGGGCGCTACTGAGGGCATTATGGACAAGGACCCGCGCCCGATCGTCGCGGCGATGGGCGTGGAAGTCATCGAGATTGAGACCTTGCACGACACTGCGGTGCTCTACGAAACCTATGTCGAAGGCTACAAACTGGCGCAGCAGGGCCGGCCCGCGCTGATCTATCCCACGGGAACGCACGAGCAACTCGGCGACTTTGGCGAGCGCATGGGCATTGGTTCCGAGGTCGCAGCGTTTGCCGCCGAGCACGGCGTCGAGCTGAGTACTCGCATCTGGATCCCCGGTTCGCTGATGAGCTACCGCGACGTAGTGCCGATGCTCGAGTGCCTGTTCTTGGTCAACAAGCTGCCCGGCGGCGAAGGGCATCACGACGGCCACATGAAGGGCCGCGACGCCGCGCAAGTGCTGAGCAACCCCATGTTCCAAAAAACAGCGGCGGCGAGCCAAGCCCTAGCCGCGCTGCGCCAAGACGAGCAGCGCCAAGTCGAGACCCGAGCCAGACCTGCCCCCGGTAGCCGCAACTTGGTTCTGCCCGAGGATGTGCGGGAGAAGGTTAGCTTGCCCGCGGCGGGCGACCGCGAAAGTCCGCGCGCTGGGTCCGAGGCTGCGTACGCATCGGTGGCCGCGCATTTTCCCGACGACGTGTTCGTCGTTAGCTGCGACCTCGACCCCTCGACCAAGCTGGCGAAGGCGCGCGGGTTCTTGGCCGCCGATCACCAGTTCGAGATGAGCATTGAGGAGCAAGCCGCTTGTCTGATTACCGACGGATTGGCGATGAGCGCACCGGGTCCGCAGCTCAATGTGGTATCGACGTTTGCCGCCTTTTACGAGGGCATTGCCCGCGAGGGTTTTGACGTCTGGCGCTATCAGCGCAACCTCACCGGCGTCAACGAGGGTCTCAACGTCGCCTTTCACGTCTCGCACGTGGGAGCCTGCACCGGGCGCGATCACTTTTCGGGTTGGGGTTTGGAGTGGATCAACGTCGGCTTGAGCTATTTGCCCTATTTGCACCGCTTCTACGGGCCAGCCGATGCGCGGGCGGCGTTTTTGGCGGTCTGCGATATGGCGGCGCACTACGGAGGGCATATCATCGGCATCCCGCGCGACTCCCTGCCCATCCTCGAAAAGCAAGACGGCTCCGGGCCGCTGTGGGAAGCAAGCGACGCTTGGGAGCCGGTGACGGCTTATCGCACTTACGCTGGAGCCGAGCGGGCGATCTTGGCTTTTGGTGCGCCGGCTTTCCTCGCTGGCGAGGCGGCTGAGCAGTTCGAAGGGGGGGTGGATGTGCATATAATCAGCGGGCTACCGCTGCCTGACGCGGCCTTAGAAGATCTAGTGGGCCGCTATCCCAAGGGTGTAGCAACTATAGAAGATGGCCTGATCGGCGCAGCCAACACTGGTGTGCGCGGTTTTGCTGGGTTGGTGGCGGGTGCCGCTGGCGACTTGGGCATTCCGGCGGCGCACATCGGCATTACCGACCCGACGACGGCTCCGTCAGAAGGCCATCTAGAGACGTGGGCGCACTTCGGCATTACGACCGAGGCCCTCGTCGCAGCCATGAGCAGGCTGTAGCGGCAATCAACAAACACATCAAGCAAGAGGCATTGAAAATGAAGCGGAGCGCACTACTAATCATCGCACTTTGGGCTTTCGGCTGTGGAACCGGCAACCAAGGTGGGGAAGCAACCAAGGAGATCTTAATGGATCCTACAGGCGAGGCCTTAAACGAGCAGGCACCCGACGAATTCTCAGTGCGCTTGGAGACCAGCGCCGGTCCTGTCGTCATCCAAGTGACGCGCGATTGGGCACCGATAGGTGCCGACCGGTTCTACAACTTGGTCCGCAATGGTTTCTACGACGGGCAGCGCTTCTTCCGCGTGGTACCTAACTTTGTGGTGCAGTGGGGCCTGAGCGGGAAGCCTGAGCTGAACCAAGTCTGGCATCGGGCCCATATCCTCGACGACCCGGTCAAGCAGGTCAATACGCGCGGACGGATCACGTACGCTAAAACCAACCAGCCCAATACGCGCACGACCCAGCTCTTTATCAACTTGGGGGACAACTCCAAACTCGACGGCATGGGGTTTGCGCCCTTCGGCGAAGTAGTAGAAGGCATGGAGGTGGTGGATGCGATCAACGCCGAGTACGGCCAGCAGCCTTCCCAAGGGCAGATTGCCGGGCGCGGCAACGCCTATCTCGAAGAAAACTTTCCCAACCTAGACTATATCGTCAAGGCCGAGATCATCGAGTAAATTGGCCGCTGAAATCCGCAATGAAGCCATCGGGCTAAAGGCCGGTACCCTAGCCGTTGTGACCGCTGTGCTGTGGGGCGGCAATCCCGTGGCGATCAAGGTGGGTCTCGACGGGGTGCCACCGGCGGCGATGGCTGGCTTGCGCTTTGCACTAGGTGCTCTGACCGTATGGGTCGGGGCACTTTTTGCTGGTATTCAGTTGCGGATACCCCGTAGCGAATGGAAGGGGCTAGGCGGCTTGGCGCTGCTGTTCGCGCTGCAGATATGGCTTTTGAACGCCGGCACCCAATACACCACGGCCAGCCGCTCGGGGGTGGTGGTCAATATCTACCCCTTCTTCACCGCGCTCTTCGCGCACTTGCTCGTCGGCGATCGCTTGGGCTGGGGGCAGTGGTTTGGCTTGCTCATTTCGTTTGCCGGCGTGGTGTTGCTGTTTTGGGAGTCGCTGGCGCTGGCTGAGACGCAGTACCTGCTCGGCGACGCGATGGTGGCCGCCAGCGGCTTGTTGTTGGGCTTGCGGCAGGTGGTGATCAAGCGGCTGGTACAGGGGCTCAACCCGTATCAAGTGCTGTTCTGGCAGGCCATGCTGAGCCTGCCGCTGTTTGCCGCTTGGAGTGTGTTCTTAGAATCCGAGGCCGAGTACGTCCTAACCGGACCGGTCATAGCCGGAGTACTCTACCAAGGCATCGTCGTCGCTGGGCTGTGTTTTATCATCCTCGTCTTTCTGCTCCAACACCACTCGCCGGGGCGATTGGGGGGCTTCGGCTTTGCTACGCCGGTGGTGGGTGTGCTGTTGAGTGCCGCGCTCTTGGACGAGGCTATATCGCCCTATTTGCTGGCCAGCATGGGGTTGGTGGCTGTGGGGATTGTGGTTGCCAACTGGGTCGAGCGGGATTAGTGTTCTCAAGCCGACTCGTCGCCTTTAAAAACGCCACTTCTCCCGTTCCATGAATTCTTCAAGATTGGTACAATCAACCCCAAAATACTCACAAACATTCGGAATTTTCACGGCATTGGGACTGTGTTTTTCAGTTGTTACAACGCAACCATTTTCTAAACACTTTGCCCGTGCAACGACAAACGGGTCAGCAACCGGACCCCCTTGGAGGCGTTCCCTCTTGCGAATCATCTCCTGAAAGTGCCTGACTTCAAATATCTCCTTGACGAACTCCAACTCCTCCGCACTTGGCGTTATAAATACCTGCTGCCTATTCTCCTTACACCAAGCCGCTAAGTCATCGCCGTGTGAATCCAACTCGTTAAACACTTCTCGTGTCGAAGTAATTCGACCTTCTGTAACCATCGAGTCAAATGCTTCCCACAAAGAGGGAAATCGATCTCGGTAATAGTGGCGGAAAAGATCAATCAGCGGGCCACTGTCGAATATATAGACTGTCATGTACTCGTTCCCTGATTGAAGAGCCATTCTTCTATTCTAGGAACATTCTTCGTCCGTGCACCTAGATAGTCAGCGGCTTGCTCCATCGAGATATGCCCTTGGTGATAATGGCTAAATACTATTTCAATGTACCGTTCACCTAGATATACTCCCTTGGTCAGATAATAATTTCCGCCCATGCCTCCACCTCTTGTTCGTTCCATTGACCATTGCTGTACCTTCTGTTCGTAATACTGTTGATTCACTCGTCCTTGGTCGAGTAGGCGACGCAGAATGGTTTCGCGACTAACGCAGTACAGACTAGCCCAATTTTTAATAGTGCGATCATTTATAGAAACGCCAGCCGAACGCGCTTCGAAATCATGGGAGGGGACCAGAAACTCAGCGGCAAATAGATTGCAGAGCATTTCTATACGCCTATCGTCGCCGGTCATATACTCAATGTAGTTGTCCTGTCGAGTATCTATCCCACCAGTGTGCATCAGGAGATGCGCCAATTCGTGGAATAGGGTGAAAATCTGACGGGATTTAGCGTTGTTGTTGTTGACATAGATGATCGGAAAATCTGGATCGTACAAGCAGAAACCAGAAAAAGGGATATCGTCCGTACCTATCCCCTTTTTTTTAGGCGGCTTGAAGGTGTCTTTAAAAACAAAAACTCCGCATTCCTCCAGCACTTCCCGCCAATGTTTGAGAGCGTCCTCTGTATTTTTCCATGCCTGTTGTTGAGCGAGTTCAATACCTAGATAGGTACGGACTTGCTCCGCCATATCGGTAGCGGCCACAGAGGGAGCAAAATCAAGATCGTGCAACACCTTGCGTTTTGCCGGATTCACACCGCCATACAGTTCGGCAAGATTGAGTTGTAGTACTCTTGCCTTGCGAAGTAGGTAACGCATCCATGGCGGTATATTCAGTAACTCATCCTCTGGCAAGGTGCGAAACTCCTGCTCTATGGTTTCCTCTTCGGGCACTTCGGGAAAGAAGAACAATGCGATAGGGCGTTTATATATCTTGTATGCTAGCTTTTCCAACTGAATATATGTTGGAGACGTCTCGCCGCGTTCCCAAGCATCAACCTCTGTGGCCTTCTTGTTCATGCGCTGAGCCACTTCTTCCTGCGAGAGACCCAAGCTGGTACGCGCCCAGCATAAGACTTGGGGATTGACGGGAATAGGCTCACTCATAATGCTACCTCCACAATCGTCTCAGTGTCGTTGACGAAGGTATCCACGACCTTCACTGAGGTCTTCCGTCCTCGGCTAAGGCGACAGCTTCGTTGACGTACTGGCGAATCAATCATAGCCCTACCAGCAGGCATTGCCTAAGTCTGGCTGTCGGCTATAGGATATTCTAGTATACTATGGCCCTGTAACGCGGGCAATCAGCAGGCCGCTATTTCTCGCGTGTTACCTTCCAATGCAGGGATCTAAACATGCAGTTCGTAATCGACGTGCACTTGCACTCGCGCTTTGCGCGGGCGACGAGCCGCGAGCTCAACTCTTCCAACTTGCACAAATGGTCGGCACTCAAGGGAGTTGATGTGGTCGGCACGGGCGACTACACGCATCCCGAGTGGTTCGCCGAACTATCTGAGCAACTCGAACCGGCCGAAGAGGGCCTGTATCAGCTCGAACCCGGCCGCCGCGCCGCCGTGGAACAAGAACTGCCCGAGCGATGTCGCCGCGCCGTGCGCTTCATGCTCTCCGTGGAAATCAGCACCATCTACAAGAAGGGCGACAAAACCCGCAAGATCCACCACGTCGTCATCCTGCCCTCCCTCGAATCCGTCGCCCGGCTCAATCGCCGCCTCGGTGCCATTGGCAACTTGAAGTCCGACGGCCGACCCATCTTGGGGTTAGACAGCCGCGACCTCTTAGAGATTTGTCTCGAAGCCGATGAGAATGTGCTTTTCATCCCGGCCCATATATGGACGCCGCACTTTGCCGCGTTGGGCGCTTCTTCGGGTTTTGACTCGTTGGAGGAGTGCTACGAGGATTTGCTGCCGCACATCTTCGCGGTGGAGACCGGCCTGTCCTCGGATCCGCCGATGAACTGGCGGCTGTCGGCCCTCGACCGCTATGCGATCGTATCCAATTCCGACGCCCACTCGCCGCAAAAGCTGGCCCGCGAGGCTACATGCTTTGACGCGGAGTGCTCGTATCCGGGCATCTACTCTGCGCTCAAAGACCGCGACCCTGCGCGCTTTTTGGGTACCTTGGAGTTCTACCCCGAAGAAGGCAAATACCACTACGACGGCCACCGCAAGTGCGCGGTGTGCTACAAGCCAGCGCAAACGCTAGCCGCCGAGGGGATCTGTCCGGTGTGCGGACGCAAGCTGACGGTGGGGGTTTTGCACCGGGTGGAGAAGCTAGCCGATCGCCCGGAGGGATTTCGCCCGGATGTTGCCCCGCCCTACGAGTACTTGATCCCGCTCGACGAAGTGATCGGCGCAGCGGTTGGCGTTGGTCCGAAGAGTAAAAAAGTCCGCGCCGTGTACGACCGGCTCTTGGTCGAGATCGGCCCGGAACTCGAAGTCTTGCGTTGCGCCGGACTCGACTCGCTTGAAAGTTGCGCCGGGCCGTTGGTGGCCGAAGGCGTGCGCCGGATGCGCAGCGGCGAGGTCGAAATCTACCCTGGCCACGATGGGGAGTACGGCGTAATCAGCGTGTTCACCGAGGAGGAGCGGGCGCGCTTACAAGGACAGGGCGCGTTGTTTGACTTGGGACCGGCGGTCGCGAAGACGGCAGAGGAAGTGGTGCCGGTGCCGTCGCCAAGGCCCGCTAGCACCGTACAAGCGGAACAACAGGACGCGGACGCGCTTGACGATGCACAGCGGCAAATCGAAGAGGCCGAAGGAGGGCCTTTAGTGGTCGTGGCTGGGCCAGGGTCGGGTAAGACCCGGGTGCTGACGCGGCGCATTGCGCGGCTGGTCGCAAGCGGCGTGGAGCCGGGGCAGATCATGGCCATTACCTTTACTCGGCGAGCGGCTGGACAAATGCGGCAGCGGCTGAGCGCATTGTTGGGTGGTGGGCTGGGCGCGATGCAGGTGGGGACCTTTCACCGCTTGGCGTTGTCGCTCTTGCGGGAGTTGGGCTGCGAACCAAAGCTGGTGCTCGACGAGGTAGAAGCGCGCCGGTTGCTGGAAGGGGCGCTGGCAGATGCTGGATTGTCGGGGTCAGTTACCGCTGCCAGTCAAGCCATCTCGCTGGCTAAGGCCGCGGCGCAGGGGCCGGATGAGGTGGCCGAGGAGTGGCGACCGCATTACGACGCCTATCAGGCAACCCTACGCGCGTCCGGGGCCTGCGACTACGACGACATTCTCTTGGACTTGCTGCGCCTCTTAGAAGGGAATGCAGCCGTGCGGGAACAGGTGCGAGCGCGTTTTCCCTATCTGCTGATAGACGAATTCCAAGACCTCAACGCCGCGCAGTATAGATTGGTCTTGCAGTTGGCGGGTGCGGGCGCGGGCCTGATGGCCATCGGCGACCCGGATCAAGCGATCTACAGCTTTCGCGGTGCTTCGCCCGACCACTTCGTTCACTTGCGCGCCCGTTTCTCGGATACGCGGCTCTTTCATCTAGGCGCAAACTACCGCTCGCAGGGGCATATTGTCGAGGCTGCCGCTGCCGTCGTCAGCCACAATCCGGGGCGCGAGGCCATTGAACTGGCCGCCATACGTCCGGGAAAAGAGCGGATTCGCCTAATCGAGGTGCAGAGCGAGACGGCCGAGGGCATTGCGGTGGTGCGGGAGATTGCCCGCATGGTCGGCGGCACCGATATGGTGCAGACCGATGCCGGCGCAGAGGGCACGCGCAGTTTCGCCGACTTTGCCGTGCTCTTCCGCACTGGCCGACAGGGCCAAGTACTGGAGGAATGTTTCCGCAAGGAGGGCCTGCCCTACCGGCTCGTCGGGCAGAAGGGCTTTTTGCAAGCGCCGGCCGTGCGGGCCGCGTTGGCGTTTGCCCGCTACGCCGCGATTTCGCAAGAGGACGTGCGCCGCTGGCAGGCACTAGAGGCCATGGGCGCGGAGCCGCACATTGTGCGCCAAGTGCGACGAGGGGAGCTGTCGGTCGCAGCGCAGAACCGGGTCGAGGCGCTAGAGGCGCGGATAATAGAGTACAGGCAATGGGCCGAGCAGGAGGGGGCGGGTGCTTGGGTGCGCCGTTGGCAGGCCGAGTTCGGCGACCCAGAGGACGAGGACTTGGAGCACTTAGCCCGAGTAGCGGACGCGGCTGGAACGCTCGCGCAGCTATTGGAGACCGTGCTCTTAGGCGCGGAGGCCGACTACGAGGAGCGGGGCGGCCCCCAAGGCCCGGAGGCCGTCGCGCTGATGACTTTGCACGCGGCCAAGGGCTTGGAATTTCCAGTGGTATTTATCTGCGGAGTGGAGGACGGACTGATCCCCTTCCGCGAGCGGGACGCCGACCTCGACGAGGAGCGGCGGCTCTTTTACGTGGGCATGACGCGAGCTGAGGAGGAGTTGGTGTTGCTGCGCGCCCACAGCCGTCAGCGCTATGGCGAGCGGATGCAGTGTGCGCTGTCGCCGTTTGTAGAAGAGATCCCCGCTCGGTTGCTCGCGCGCGAGGATGTGGCACTGCCGCGCCGGCGGGAGGCCGAGCAAATGTCGCTTTTTTAGCTCGTTTAGTACGCACGTCCTGCCGCCAACAGGCGCGCAAATGGCATCCCATTAGTCCCACACGATGGTAGGGCAATCACAGGGGATTGTCCGTCCTATGTTCAGGAGGGAACCTGCGTCTTTTTGCCACCGTAGGCACTAGGCTTGACGTACCTTTTTCTTTTTTTCGGGTAATTCGAGGTTTGTCAGTGTTTGCGTGTGGGTGGGAACAAGAACTACCCGGTTTTTTATTTGCGTCGACAGACTCGACCAATCTAATGATTCCGATAGGTGATACGCTGAAGCTGCTGTACCACCAAGAAAAGTCGATTCTAGTCCGGATTCTCGTGCGGTCTTCGTCATGCGATTTTCCTCCAACCCTCGAAATTTCGCTGGTCGCGAAAAGCAACCTGCTTGAGCGATGTCCCATCTTGGTTTTGCTGGATAATCTCTGTGACTTCGATCTCTCCGGCCGTAACGAAATGATGCGCCCCGTGATCCGCACTTTCGATTAAAGCACGCGTGAATTCATACTTTCCCACACCACCATTCGCAGCCAATATATTAATATCGTAGGGTTCCCGCAGTAACATTTGTGTGGAAAAGCTGTTACGTAGTTGCCGAAGAATTACGTAAAGATCTTCGGAACATTTTTCTACTTTCAGCCCGAGTCTCTCGGCTTCTCGGCGGTTGATAGTATAGTCGTGGCTACCAGATTCAGAGCATAGGAAGTCAACTATTTGTTCTATCTGGTCTTGGTTGTCAGTATGTCTCCGCAATAGTCGTCCAGCAAGGTCTCTTATCTGCTGTCTGGACCGAAAAATCTGCCCAAGCACGAGAGGATGTACCTTGTTTGACAGATCGATAAGAGCTTGACCTTCAAAAAGTTCGCCGGCCTCATATTCACGGATTGCATCAAGGTAGCCTTTGACTGCTTCAACACTTACTCCAGCACGTGCTTCAGGGCTTGCCCCAGGAATAGAAGGACCAAGCGGGTGTTGTATACTAGGATCAATAGGCCCCAGCGTTGCCTGTTTAGTCATGACAATACGGTCTGCGCCGAGCGATATAAGCGTTCCAGCACTCATGCATTTTCCTAGTGCTATGATTTCAAAATCATCACAAAACATATGAAAAAGATTAACCAGATTCCATGCCGCAGATGTATCACCGCCAGATGTGTAAAGAACGAGCGATATCTTTTTTACTGGCCCAATTTCGTCTAAGTGATCAACAAATAAATCTATGATATCTTGGCCAATCTGGGTCTCCAGTCCTTGACGGTCTCCCGTCACGTAGAGCACTGTCTTAGAGTTACGATCCGACCCAATCTGGCGAAGCAAATCTTTTCGTTTTTTGATTTCAGACATACTACAATGTATTCTCCTTTTCAGCAAGACTATGGAATCTTACAGGTTTGTACCGCCTTTAGTAGACCGCGTGTCCAACATGATAAGACATACTAAAAGTTGATAATACACTCTTGTACAAGAAGTTAGGGCATTTTAAGTGCAGAGTCAAGCCATGTCGCGATCGCTCTAAGCGTCAACTGCTTCGGGAAGCTGTAACAAGTCCACCAAGACAGCACGATCCAAGGCTTGGCGAGCGTCGTCCCGATACGCCTCGTTGGCCGGCAGGAACTCCTTCTCCTTGAAGCGCTCAAAGATGTCCTCGGCTTGGGCTAGCTGTTCTTTGCTGAGCGTGCGCGGATCCAAGACCGTCAGGCGTGGCAACTGAGTGATCGTGAGACACGCTCGGCCCTGCTGCTGTCGGGTGCCGACCCACCAGAAGGCGAGGAGTCCCAACGTAGTGTTGGACCACAAGACTAGAGGTAGTGTCCACTCGTCTTGTTCCGGGATGAAGTTGGGCCACGCCCGGCCTCCAATTGCCTTGGTCGGCGTGAGGCAGGCGGTAAGGCTTTGAGAGTTGATGCGAAAATCGAGATTGAAGTGAAATCGGGAGGCGACGCGATTCCAGACGGATACAGCTCGGTCGTCGCAGCCGGGGCGTACCTCTCCTTCGCTATCGGGTGGGACGACGAGACACCGTTCGCGCTCGGCGACGTGCCCCCACAAAACTGGATACTGTGGTACACCTTGAATGGGGATAATTTCAAATGGGCCTCACGGTGTTCCGTTAGTGTTTTTCCCAGAGATGTCGCGGTGATGGAATCCCCGTTTGCCCAGAGAATCAAGGCAAGCCATAGAAAGTGGAGCAGAATAGCCTTGGGGCAGCCGGAGCATTCCTTCTGCTAATCCAAGGGCGGCGTCAGCGAGCGTGGTCTCGCACAGGGAGGCACAGCCGCCTTGGCTCAAAGGTGCGCGGATATACGTGCCGATGGTCTCGCGGTCACCCACGCACAGCCTTCCTTGACTCACTTGGGGCGAGAGCCGACGCACCGCCCGTGCTATTTCAAAGGCTTCCGCGGGACTACGTGGCCGGTGGCGGAGGTTGACGAACAACGTTTCCTCGTGCTGTCCCTCGTCGCGTCCATCTCGTCGCTTGGTAGCTACCACGAGGGCTTCAGCCATGCCGGTATCGGCCGAAAATGCCTGATCGGTATTGCCGTGCGCCACAATAGTCAGCACGGTCAAGTCCTTATACTTGCGTTCCAGCAAGCGCCGGGTATCCGCCCAAGAGCCACCGCTTATACACGCCGCTGGCAGCACCAGCGCGAGGACGCCACCGGACTTGAGCTTGACGTGGGCCAAGTCGATGAAATTGGAAGCTAGTCCTGCGTTGCCATGGCCGGCTAGGTGTCCGCTTTTCTTCAGCTTGGCGCATATCCCTTTTAACCGAGCACTCATTTGCCGCTGCTCGTCTTTGCTCGTGCTCAACCCAGCAAACGACGGCACCGGTACCGACCCCTCGATACTCTCGTGATTGCCCGGTCTCGTAAACGGAGGATTCATAATCACCAGATCAGCCGTTTCGCGGGGGAGAATCATGTCTTGGCTCCCCTCGGTTTCCACATTCGCGCCCGTGCCGTGAGCCACTGTGGCACCAGTCCCAAACAGCGACGGCGTAGCGTCATCCTCAATCAGATCAAGTGCCCCCAACGCCATCGTATGTCGCTTCTCCTGACTCTGCTGTCCATAGGGCAACGTATGAACGCGGGTGCGGCCAAAAGTCGCCCCTGGATGGGCACTCGACAGCATGGACGCGGTAAGGTGCGTTGCCGCCGGCATGATGTCCGCAGCGATAAGGGCACGTTCCATCATCTGCTGATGCAGCGCCTGATCGTCGCCGCCGGTCTGCCGATAGCGCACCGCTAGGGCGCGATACGCCGCCGAAAGCAGAGCACCCGTGCCACAGGCCAAGTCAGCGACTCGGAGACTAGTGAGAGCGTCCGGGTCGGACCAATCCGTTTCCGCGTCCAAACGAGCCACCGCCAACTCGCCGAGCAGAGCTGCCGAGGTCGGTAGCGTGTAGAACGTGGCGAGAAACTTCCGGTCAGCGATGAGCCGCTGGAACATACGCCCGGAAAGATCATGCAAAGTGGTAGCCCCCAAGCCTGCCAAGTCGCTGGCCGCCTGGGCAAGGCGATTGAGAACCGCATTCGCCGTGCCGTCGGGGATCGGCAGGAGCAAATCAGAGGCAATGCGAAAGATCGGATAGTAGTTGATGTTGTCGAGGATATGCTGCCAGCATTCAAGCAAACGGCTCTTGCTGACGTCGTTGCGCCCCGGAATACGCAATTGGTCGATGGTGGGAATCTCGTGCGCTTCCACAATAGCGGTGTGAAAAACGAGCGCATTGGCGACGATGGCCATAGCCATGCGCGAAGTTTGCTCGCCGTCCTCTTGATGGAGGAACTGCGCCATTTTCTTTAGCGCGTGAGGGCCAGCCGTTTCGCGCAACTCGCCGCTGGCGTCGCCAATGCTCTGTTCCAGAATCTGCGTTCCCTCAGCAAGCAGCCGCTCGGACAGCGAGACGTTCTCAATACAGCTAGCGAGATCGTCAATACCGCCGACGAGCCAGCCGGTGACCGGCCAGCGCACGGCCATATCCGCCTCTTGCAACGAATACGCGCAGTAGTGAAACTCGGCCGCCTCGATCTCCCGCTCTAGGTCTTCCTGCGGCACCTCGCTCAGGTCTCGCGGGATTTGGACAGCGATGGTCTGCTCAATCTGGGCACCCCTGTACTGCAAGAATTTCCCCAAGCGTTTTTGGGCGTCTTCTTCGACGCTGTGCGCCGGTTCAAATTCGGTTTCGAGGACGACCGGGATGCCACCTGGAGGGCGAATGACGACGTCCGGCTGTAAGGCAGTCTCGCGGAGGATGCCCTTTTGTTCCGCACTGGTGCGGTCACGCCAGCGCGGATGCTTGGTCCGCAGCACGTTCGACAGTTCGACGTTAAAGGCGATTTCGCTGGTTCGGGGCACGACTCGATTTCCTTATAAAGCGTTGCCAAGTTCTCATAGTTCTACTGAACGCCCTAACCCGGTTCCGGGTTGAAAAGCCGCGCGATGTGTACGGCTTGGAAGAGCGTCGCTGGCTCTAGCTGCGTGCGCAGGGCGCGCTTGCGCGGCAGGAGCGTGGTTTCGCCGAGCATGGGCGGGCACACCATCACTTCGACCCGGCCGCTGCCGATATTGAGATTGCCCCGGGGACATTTGGGCCACAGCGAGTGCAGGCCGCGAAAAGCTAGCGGCACGATGATCACGTCGGGCGGCAGGTAAGCAAAGAGCGCGTGCTGCATGGGCAGGCACTGATGCTCAAACGCGGCGGTGGTGCCCTCGCCATAGACGATGCCCGGCCGCTCGGCGAGGAGCTCGGCAAAGCGACGCGTGGGATTTTTCGTGTCGGCCGAGCGGGTCATAATGACGTGCCCATCGACTTTCTCCATGATCTGATCGACTTCCTCGGTAGTAAAGCCAATCAGCGAAAAAGAGCGCCCACCAATGCGCAGGGATGCGGGTTCGGTCAGTCGAGCGCGGGCGAGGCTCACCGGCGCGGGGGGTTCGCGCCAGCCCATCAGTTCGAGGAAGCGGGGGTCGTGGATCAGGGTACTCATCACCGGATGGTCGAAGAGGCTGCGGTGCGTGGGAAGAAAAAGGACCTTCTCCTGTTTGTTGGCTAGGTCGAGGTCGCGGGCGGTGGCGGCGAAGAGCGGGTCGGCGCTTACGGTCAATTCAATGCCGAAAATGTCCAGCGATTTCCGCCCCCATTCGCTGCTTTGGACGCTGGCGGCTTTGAGACGCTCCGCTTCTGGGAGTTGAGCCGCTAGCAGGCTCATTTTTTTCTTTCCGGTACGGTAGTAAAGAAAAGCCCACTGAAAGAGGCGTGCCCGACGGCTCCACGAGCCGAGGGTCTGGCGTCGCCCGACGTGTTGGTATTCGAGAAAGCGGCCCTTGGCCTTGCCGTCGAGCAGCGGGGGCAGGACCACCATATCGACTTCTCCCCGCACTCGGCCCGCTAGTCGGTTGACGTAGCCGACTAAGCGGCGCGTCAGATCGATCATGTCGCGAGTCAGATAGCTGTACTCTTGGCCGTACCAAAATTCCTTCGGCTTGATTTGGGCGGGGTCTTCGGAGTGGGCTTGGAGGAACTTGAGTAGCATGCCCTTACCCAGCAGGACCAGCTTGCACAGCTTTTGATGCCATTGGGCGCGCACCCGCCCCTCAATGCGGGCCAAGAGCACATCGGCGTCCGTGATGGCCTTCCACACGGAAATGCCGAGATAGATGAAGTTGCTATAGGTATTGAAGCGGATGGCGAGATGCTCGCCCGCGGCGAGGTAATCGACGACGCGCTCGGCAACCTCGCCAAGCAGGTCGCGCAGCGTCCCGGCGTGGCGCACTCCGTTGATTTCGCAGGCGTAGTGCTCGTCCAAGCGCAGGTCGTCGGCTGAGTCGGTCGCCGGCTCTTTTTGCGCCGCACCGGCTTGCAGCTTCTCGGCGACGGCATGGGCGTGGGACAGCGGCACGCGGGAAACCCGCAGCTTGACGAGGGCCGCTTCGCCTTCGTCGAGGGTATAGGGGTTGTCGCGGCCCAAGGCGTGTAGATAGACCGATTGGTAGAGTGCATGGAAGTCGAGTGCGTCGCCGCGCCCGAGGCTAATAAAAAGCTGGCGCGTTGCTAGGTAGAGGCGGTTTGCTTGGTGGTAGGCGGGGCCGACGCGCTCGTAGTGGTTATAAGCCTCTTGCAGGCGCTTGTCGCGGAGCGGGGGGATGCCCTCGTGAATGGTGCCGATCAGTTCGGCACGGCGCACGAGCGCGTCGAGGTCGCTGCCCACCGGCCAAGTGATTTCGCTTGGATCGCAGTCGGCAAAGTGGCCGTCGCTGATGGCGACTTGCATTAGCTCCGCAGCCGCCTCGTCGTAGAGGCGCAGCATTTCGTCTAGATCCACGTCGCGCAGCATTTCGTCTAGATCCACTTTGCACCTGTCTTTCGGTTCGCGTTGGTAGCCTAGAGTGAGTTAATGCAATCCGCCTGCTGGGTCAAGCGAGGGGCTGGGCGAATTTAGCACGCCTTGGATGAGCGGACCTTGTTCACAGGACTCACGCCTGTTTCGCAATCACTTCAAAATTCATGCCGCCTCTGATGCCCACTTCATTAAGGAGACGATTGTCCTGCCCCATTCCTTGTTTTTTTGCCCAAGTAGACCCTATATCGTCGTAAATTTTGCCTGACGAAACGTCTTTGAGGAGCCAGACGGTGCCGTAGCTATATGGCGGAAAAGGCTCTAGCCGCCACGCCACGCGGTTCAGCCAGCTATCTACGGGGGTATCCTCATTGTAGATTTCCTCCCACACCGGGGCAGTTTTGCCCATCAGCGGTCTCGCATCGAAACGAAGAGCGGACGCCTCTATTTCTCCAACGGTGCTTCTGCGCAGTTCATTAATAATCTGTCTGATGGTCTCCCCACGCTCTGCGTTGGAAAGCATCACTGCATGATTTAGCTTTTCAGGCAAGGAATCGTCATCGAAGACCAGCCCAACACGATCAGTCAGTCGGTTGAGATTCAAATCAGCCTCCCCACGCATCGCCGCCACATAGCTTTCAACAGACGCGCTTGGAAAGTCCGATGGAGGGTAGAAAACCCAGTTGCGTTTCCACAGAAACGTAAAGAAAGTCCCTGCGATGCCAACAGCGAATAATGCCATAAAGATTAATACCCAGATCTGAACGGCTCCGGAGGAAACACCGGAACTGTATGCAAGACCAACCTCGACCAAGCCGAAAAATAGGCTGACAACCGAAAGCGGACTATGTGCTCTCGGCACTTTGCGGTGGACTTGTTCTTTCAATGGAGTTACGGCTGTGGCGATGCGTTAGACTTGTCTGTCGGTGCGGGGAATATCGCCATCAAGGGCATGTTGAAGTGTCGACAGCCATACGATAAGCATACGTTCATCTATGTGCCTATAGCGTAGCGTATAGAGCATATCATCGTAAAGTAGTTCAGGCAGTATGTCAGGGGAAATCCTCATGAAGGCCATTCCCCCTCGCATGGCGAATACCTCGTTGACATATAGAAGGGGTTTGCTGACAACATCTTCTGAACAACTGAATTGGATCGGCCGGAGTTTCGCGATCCATTTTATCGTATAAGCCGCTTGCTTAATCTTATCGACGCGCTCGGTACCGTGAAAATCTTTATGGCGATCTACGTCATCGAAATAGCTGACAACAACATTATGCAAAACGATGCTGTTGAGTTCGATGTGTGCGAAATCCGAACCTAAACGATCTTGAAGACCAGAAAAGATCGATTCCAGCAAGTTCTGTCGCGTGGCGATTTTCTTTTGGTAGCATGTAAGGGCCATTACCTCGCCTTTGAGGGGTCAGAGTTCGGGAGTCGTGGCTCAATCCGGCTGACCCAACTCTTCAATCCGACGAAAGGCCGAGCGCACATACCGGGCATGGGCCGCTTCAGAATCCCGAACAAACCTGAGGATGGTTTCTTCATCGACTGGATCGGCGTCATTCGGAGTGCGGGCATTGACCACAGCTTGGATCGCTTTGTTCTCGAAGAAGGGCCGATAACGTTGTTCCAGTTCTTCGCCAGTGAGTAGCGACATAACTTTGCTCCTTGGTTTATTTACGCTGGCGCGTCGTCGAGGCCAAATGACAAAAGCTCGTCTTCCTCACGGAGCGAGCCGTCATGGAGTTGCTGTAGTGCGTTGAAAACTGCCATTACCTTATGTCGTGAGTGCGGGTTGCCTTTCTCCAGCGAGCGTATCAGGTCGCGGCTGACTTCGGATACCCCGGCGAGTCGGCTCATACTTAATCCAGCATGCTCTCGCAGCGTGCGACACCTGGAAAACGTGTATTTGGGAATAGATTGGGGCATAGCTTGACAAATAATATGAACAATAATTATGCAGATATCTACTAAATTCGACAGAATTCTGCATGTTTCGGCAATTTTTGAGCGAGGAGTATTCCCATGTGGTTACAGAAATCTAACCCGTTTTTAACTTGGTGTGCCTGTCTGCTTGAAAATACGCTCTGCCTCAAAGTCTTGTTCGGAGATATGCTCTGAGGGAAGCTCGTGCGAGCCAACCAACTTACTCCCGTCCCAGTTCACTCAAGGCTTCACGCAGCAATCTATCTGGCAATTGGTCCGCGTGTGGATGCCGTTTGCGCCGATGTTCGCCGTTCATGTTGACAGAGCACAGTACTCCGCCTTCAGATTCGCATAACAACATAACTGAACACCGAAACCCGCCGGGAATAGTGATAGCAATAACTCCCTCTGGCAGGAGTTCCACCAGATACTGACGTGGCAATATGTCATAAATTGCTCGTATCAGACGATCAGCGTTGGCAACAGCCGATTCGGAAGGCGGTAGAATTCCTTCTTCATCGGCTTCGTCGTTCATCTCGTGGAGATCGCGCAAGGCGTTGGCGAGCTGGCCCGGTAAGTCCTCTTTCCTTGCATCTTCACCGATCTGCTTAAAACCAACTAAGGCATCAGGAAACGCCCTAGAAAAGCGTTCCGCATCGTTTTTGCGCGTCTTTTCCTGTGTCATGCTAGGGATACTTTCACATATAGACTACGGATTATTACAGGATTCCAAATGTCTTTCTTACCAAAGAGGGCACTCGGTCTTCTCTGCGTGATATATGACCAAAATTTTAGTAGCCTTGCTCGTTGCTCGTTACAATCCACCCGGTCCCAGATCTGCATCGATCAAACCCCGATGGTAATTCTTCCCCATCAAGTACTTGATTTCCAGCTCTACATCGCGCAATACGACAGCCGGTAGCGCCTGCCCATCCCGTTTGAGCAGTTTGACCTCCAGCACATTCCACCCCTGCACCGGCCTAAATTTTTCGGGCAAACGAAAGACATACCAATAGCCAAAAACCCGATAGCGCGGCGCATCCATCATGTACATCTGATTGATTTTGCGCCGCAGCGATTGCGGTAATTCTTTGCCGTTAAAAGCAAAGCGCAAGCGATCCCGCTCCGTCGTCTCCTGCACTCGCACCCGCAAAATTACCTCGTGGACCCGATCGACCTGGTCCCATTTTTTCAGATCATCGCTCACCGCAAAACCCACCTGTAGGGCCTGCCCCTTTGCCAACTCAATGGGTAGCGGATTAGCGACATTCGGCGCAATCGCCTTCGGTGCCGGCGCGCTGCCCTCGCTGGGGATTCGATAGATCTTGTCCTTGGCCGCCATCGTCTCGGGGAAGGGCACCTCGCGCAGCTTCTGGTAGAAATCGGCCTCATACGGCCAACAGCCAAACCAATGCGCGATATAGAGGCCATCGACTCCCTGCGCCCAATAGTTGCAAGCCCCCGCCCGCACCATTTCGATTGTCCCCTCGCCGACCCGGTCGCTGTCGATCCGACTCTGTAACGCCGGCAAGACCCGACACGCCGTCCCGCGTGCCGCTTTGACGAAGGCGCTGAAATCCGCCGACGGATCCGCCGCTCCCGATGCCTCGGGCACGAGCGCGTCGACAATGCCCCGGCGCATCCACTCCAATGGCTCCAGCCCCACCGCCCGGCAGCCATCCAGATTCGCCGGCACGCGCAGGACCAATTCTCTTGCCGGATCGCTCTTTTTTACAGCCGCGTAAACTCGCCCTATCCACTCGGTCATAATCCCCGTCCCCGCCGCAATCTCATCGGGGTGAAAATAATAGGGGCAGTAATTGAGCTGTAGCTCAAAACCGTCAACGGGATAGCGCGCGAGCACTTCCTCGACAATCGCCAAATTCCGCTCGCGCACTGCATCACAAGCGTAATCCCACGCGCGATACCCCGGCCACTCCGCGGCCACACCGCCTTTGCTGCCGATCTCCAACGGCTGCGGTTCGCGCTGCTCGGTGGCGAAGCGCGGATTCTCCCAGCTTTTCAACATCAACTCCCGCGGCCCCTGCTGCGGCAATAGCATCGCGTAGAGCAGCAGGCCATTGGCATGGGCTTTGTCGCAGAGCACTTGGAGCGGATCGCATCCGGCTTTAATCAATTGGGTGAAATTCTGGTTGGCCCGCTTCCAGATCAGATGCGGCCACTTCTTTATATCCCGTCCCCACAACGCGCCCACCTGCGAATCGTAGAGCAGGCTCTGCGCATCGCCCAGGGTCAGCGACAGCGCCTCGACCGGCGTCCCCACCAACTCGTCTACCGCCGCCTCCAACTCTTCTTTCTGCATCGGCGGCTCGTACATGTAGATCAGCGGGTGCCGACCGTCGTGGTCGAAAAAAATGCCTGGTTTGGCCATCGTCTCCTTGCAATCGCTCAGCGCAGCCAGCCATTCGCCAAGCTGCGATCAAAGAATCAGTCTGGAAATTCCTAGCAAAGCCCCAAGCGCGAGCGAAAACGCACGGTTAGCGCCCTTCTATTCCCCGCGATGTGCGACCACGCCGCGCGGATTTTCAAAGGCGTCGATCCACAGGCGGCACCATTCCTCGTAGTCGGTCAGCTCGCTGGACGGATCGCGGTGGGAGCGTGCGACAAAGTCGGGGTGGCCGGTGCGGCCGGTGTGCTGGCCGATGGGCTGGTAGCGCAGATCCAGCGACCAGCGGCATTGGTCTGAGTAGTTGGGGGTGGAGCGATGGGGCGTAAAGCGGCTCATGAGCACTACGTCGCCGCGCTTGCACTCCAAGGGAAAGGGTTCGATGTGGGGCATGGCCTCGGGGGCGATGGTGGTGCCGCCGGCCGCCAAATGCCGGAGATAGCCGGTTTCGACGAGGCCGGGCAAGACCTCCATGCAGCCGGTCTCGACCGTGGCTGCGGCCAAAGGCAGCCAGCAGGTGACGACGTCTGAGCCTTCGGCTTCCGGCATCATCACGCCGGCATCTTGGTGCCAGGGCGCGTTGTGAAAGGAAGGGCCTTCGCGGTTTTCGTACGCCTGCGGCGGCTTGGCGCGTAGGTGCTGGATGGGGTTGCAAATCAGCTCGGGACCCAGTAGCGATTCGAGCAGGTCGAGCAAGTTTTCGTTGCGCAAAAATTCGAACATCGCCCGGCCGCGATAGTGCATGATGTCCATTCCGCGCCCGATCTCCGGGCACTGTTTGAACAGCAAGCCGTAGCGCGTGGCAAACGGGGCGTCCTCGTGCAGGTCTGCTATTTCGCCCTCGTCGTGCAGCGTCCGCGCGCGGGCGTCGATCCACGCCGACAGCTCGTCGATCACTGGCTGCAAGTCGTCGTGGGTGAGCGCTTCGCGGGCGATGATGACGCCGCGGGTGTTGAATTCGGCGATCTGTTCGGTCGAGAGTTTCATCGCGGTTTCTCCCCAATTCGTTGTGCGGGCAAATTAAAGAAACCACTATCAAACTGTAAACGGCTCGGCGTGTTCTAGCAACAACGCGATCCGACACTTCTCATCCCAAGTTCTCGGCGTGTTCTGCGATATAGCGCTCGATCTCGGCTGCGCTCATCGCGCCGGTAAAGGTTCCGCCGGGTGGCATATAATAGAACGGCTCGGCGTAGTCCAAACCATAGGGTGCGCCGAGGCGTTGGTATTCTTGCAAGCCAAAGAGGCGGATGTACTGGCGGTCGGCCTCCTCGTCGTCATCGCCTAAAACGGGCAGGTACTTGCCTTGACGCGCCAGCCGTTCCTTGAGGCGGCGGCCGTGAGCACCCGCTGGCCCTTGGGCCTTGTTGGCGCTCATGGCGGCGACCTTGGCGTCGAGATGAGGCGCTATATCGACGACGGTGTTGTAGGGCTGGCCTGGGCGGCAGGTCCAGTAGTAGAGGTCTTTGACCGAGTGAGGCTGCATACCGCAGGCTAGTTGCTCGGGATAATCCTTGCCCATGCCAGCCATCCAACGCGCCGCTTCGACGGCTTGGCCGGTGACGTAGTGATCGGGGTTTTCCTCCCAATGCCCCCACGGGCTGAAGGTGGTGATGGTGTCGATTTTGAGGGCGCGGATCAGAAACACCAGCCGCGCCCGCAGCTCGGTGGGGGCAGCTTCGTCGAGGAAGTGATTGCGGTAGCCGAGGTGGATGACCTGTTTGAAGTCCAATTCCCCGGCCAGCACTTCGACTTCGCGCTCGTTTTGGAGGATGGTTTCGCCCATCGTGCCCGGCCCGCACTTCTCGTCGTTGGTGGTCTGGATCAAATAGGCGGTGTAGCCTTCGGCGATGAGCTTGGCGACGAGGCCGGCGCAGAAGAGGGGAATATCGTCGGCGTGGGCTTGGACGGCGGCTAGCACCTTGCCTTGATGTGGTTTGTCTGGGGCGTGCTTTTCGACGGTTATCTCGCCGACGGGGGTGTACCAGGGAATGCGCGGGTCGGGACTAGGGGACATGGTCGTTTCCTTCTCAGGCTTGGGTTCTCCACCTGCCACGCCCGCTAGCCGAACAGCTTTAAGGCTCCGATGAGGCCCCACGTCGCCACTTGCAGGGCAATGATCCACCGTAAAAGGCTGTCGATTTTGGTTTCGACGCGGCCCAGCCGGACATTGATTTGCTCGATAATACCTTCCAACCGGACGATGCGTCCCTCGTGGTCTAATGGATAGGGTCGCTCGGGCGGTAGAGACTCACTCACGATGCTATCTCCTATTTGTTGCCATAAGATAGAGTTAAGAATCCGTTCATTCGTCAAGATTTTTATCTAAACCTCGGCCCCTTGGCCCGCGTTAGCCGCCGCCACTAGAGCTACAGAAGGCCGCTGCGATCCAGTGCCCGATATTGTATGGCCTCGGCTAGGTGCTGCGATTGGATGGGGGCGTCGGCCAAGTCGGCTATGGTGCGGGCGACTTTGAGGATGCGGTCGTAGGCGCGGGCCGACAGGCCAAGGCGGGTCATAGCTTTTTCGAGGAGAGCTTGCCCGGTGTCGTCGAGCGGGCAATGGCGGCGGATGTGCTGCGTGCTCATCTGGGCGTTGCAGAATAGCTCACCAGCAAAGCGGTCGAGTTGCCGCTGGCGAGCGGCGTTGACGCGCTGGAGGATTTGCGCTGAGTTTTCGCCGTTTTGCTTGTTGGCTAAGTCGTTGTAGGCGAGGGCTGGCACTTCGATGTGGATGTCGATGCGGTCGAGCAGCGGCCCGGAAACGCGCGCGCGATAGCGGCGGATGGCAGCCGGCGAGCAGGTGCAGGTGCGACGGGCGTCCGAAAGGTAGCCACAAGGGCAGGGATTCATCGCTGCGACGAGGGTAAAGTCCGCTGGATAGGCGAGCGAGATCTGCGCCCGGGTGATGGTGACGGTATGGTCTTCGAGCGGCTGACGCAGAGCCTCGACGACGTTGCGGCGAAACTCGGGCAGCTCGTCTAAAAAGAGCACGCCGTGATGGGAGAGCGACACCTCGCCCGGGCGCGGGTACGCGCCGCCGCCGATGAGGCCCGCATCCGAGACGGTGTGGTGCGGGGCGCGGAAGGGCCGGGTGGCGACTAGGGCTTGGCCTGGGGCAAGGATGCCGGCGACGGAGTGGATCTTGGTGGTGGCGAGCGCCTCTCGCAGGGTCGGTGCCGGAAGGATCGTGGGCAGGCGGCGGGCGAGCATGGTCTTGCCCGAGCCGGGCGGCCCGACCATGAGCAAGTTGTGCCCGCCGCTAGCGGCGACTTCGAGGGCGCGCTTGGCGTGATCTTGGCCGCGCACGTCCGCAAAGTCAACCCCGTAGTTGGCGTTGCTGCGAAACACCTCCTCCACATTCAATTCGTAGGGCCGTTGGCGCGCGTCGCCGGTCAAGATGGATAGGGCTTCGCTCAGCGAACTGACGCCATAGACAAGGGGTCCATTGGCAATGGCGGCTTCGCGGGCGTTTTGCGTCGGCACGATCATGCCGTAGAGACCCTGCTGGTGCAGGGATGTGGCCATGGACAGCATGCCGTGAACCGGGCGCACGCTGCCGTTGAGCGAAAGCTCGCCCAAGAGCGCGAACTCGGCGAGACCCAAGGGCTTGATCTGCCCGGAAGCTGCCAAGACGCCGACGGCGATGGGCAGGTCAAAAGCCGAGCCTTCCTTCTTGCGATCGGCCGGCGCGAGATTGATGGTGACCTTGCGCCGCGGCCACTGATAGCCGGCATTTTTGATGGCCGCTAAGACGCGCTCCTTGCTTTCGCGGACTGCGGAGTCGGGCAGGCCGACGACTGTGAAGGTCGGCAAGCTGCGGTCGGTATCGACTTCGACGTGGACTGGGTACGCGTCAATCCCGAGCGTGGCGGCCGAGAGGACGGTGGAGGGCATAGGGTTCCTTTCCATTGATACTAGCAAAAGGAAACAAGAACCGTGCCAGCGGGGATGTGCTCTGAGGTCGGCAGGGATGTTGAGGTGCAGAATGGGAGCTAGGAGATACGGCGTTGGTACCTAAAGGGTACAGCAGGCGGAATCTATCCTAGCCGCCGCGCCTGTTGCCAAGCCGCGTAAAACTCCTCCATAGAACTGTAGCGATCCTCGCGCTCCTGACGACAGGCACGCTGCACAACCTCTCCCATCGCACCGCCGATGTCGTCGCCGAGGCATACGACTGCGGTGCGGCCCATGGTAAAGACGGTCGTGCGCTCGTCGATTAGCGCGCCGCGCTCGAATTCCTCTGGAGCCATAAAGCGCGTCGAGCCAAACATCCGCCCCATCTGGTTGGTGAACGCCCCCAAGTGATAGTTATCGAGATCTACGACGTGCGCGGCTTGGTGCGCAAAGTCGTACATCAGACAGCCATCGTAGAAATCCACGGCAATCCACCCGCGCTGGACGAGCTGGACGTGCAAATCGTAGATCGCGTCGAGTACGGCGAGAATGGCGGCGGCGGGCAGGCGGCGAAAGCGCTGATGCGCCGATTGCGGATCGTCGCGTCCGCCATGTAAGCACTCGCCGTCAACCCAGTCGTACACGAGTGCCGGGCCGTGTGCGGTTTCGACGATGCAGTGCAGCGCTGGCAAGGTCGGATGATCGCAGCTATGCCTGAGTCGAGCCGCGTTGTACAGGAGCGCCACGCGGGCGGCGTGGTCGCCAAAGACCTCGGCCTCGGGATCGGTGGTTTTGACGAAGAAGCGCTCGTCATCAACCTGCACGCCATAGGAGACATTGCCCGAGTCTTGGGTGGCTGCGCCGAAGGTGGCAAATACGGTGCCGATGGCGTCGAGATACGGGCCGGGCGGCCCGTCGATGCGCTCGATGTCGCGCAGTGGATGGGCGGTGCTCATGGGCACCTAGTGCGTCTGGCAATCATTAGATGGACGCAGATGGTGAATGCCGCCGGTACCTGTTTCCGGCAACTCGGCCTTGTTATGCTGGGGAAGCTGATGGCGTGACCTCCGCGGTGCTCAATTCTCGTCCATCACCGCTTGGATCATGGCTTGGATATAGCCGAACTCGTACGCCCAAGCTTGGCGCATACTGTGGGGGTCCTTGTGCCCGGGCGCGTGATCTGGGACGCACATGTGCTGATAGCCCACTTCTTTGAGCGCCTGCATGTTGCGGTGCATGTTCATCACCCCTTCATCCGGCCAGACCTCTTGGAACTTGTTGCGCTTGCCGACGATGTTGCGGAAGTGGCAGAGGAAAATTTTGTCGCGCGAGCCTAAGTAGCGGATGATTTCGGGGACCTCGTTGCGCGGGTCCTCGACGCTTTCGGCCATGCAGCCCAAGCAGAGATTGACGCCGTGATAGGGGCTGGGGCAGATCTCGATAAAGTGCTTGAAGCCGTCAAAGCCGCCCATCACGCGATCGACGCCCCTATAGCCGGGCGGCAGCCAGGGGTCGCAGGGATGGCAGGCCATGCGAATCTTGCACTCGGTGGCGACTGGGATGACCCTTTCCAAGAAGTACGTGATGCGACGCCAGTTTTCCTCGGCGGTGACCGGTTTGTCGTAGCGCGGCGTATCGGCGTCGGCCTTTTCGAGGTCCCAAGTGCTATAGATGGAGCCGCCGCGGCCGGGGGGCGTGCTTTCGGTGCGCTGGTTTTCGAGGGCGCAGAGGTAGTATTTGATGGCTGGGATGCCGGCTTCGGCCGCCTGCCGCACCATGTTGATGACCAGTTCGATTTCCTTATCGCCCTCTTCGTAGTTGCCCATCATAAAGTTGGGAACGCCGTCGCCGTTGATGTTGAACTGGGCCATGGGTAGAGCGACCATTTCCATGTTGATGCCGAAGCGAGCGCACTTTTCCTTCTTGGCGACCAACTCTTCGACGTCCCAACCGTATTCGCGGTGGAACGCAATGAAGTTTTCGTTCTTGTTGAAGACTCCGTGGCGGGCCAGATATTCGAGGTCTTCATCCGATGTAGTGAACTGCTGGGTGCCGACGTGCATGAGAGGCTCCTTGGTGATTGGTGGTCGGTGGCCAGTGGTCGGTGGTCGGTGCTCGCTGCACCCCACCGGTGGGGAGGCCGGCCTCTGATCGCGGGCCACCGGCCACTAGGGTAAAAGGGGCGGAAACAGTACGCAAGCCGCGCTAGTTTGACAATCCTTCAGGCCGAATCCGAAGGCGCAAGGAATGCCCGTCCTATGGGGCGTGAGTGCCTATCCCGCGTCGAGGATCTGGCCGCGGCGGAAGCAGTCGAGGACGTGGTCGTTGACCATGCCGGTAGCCTGCATGTGGGCGTAGATGACGATCGAGCCGATGAATTTGAAGCCACGGCTTTTGAGGTCTTTGCTCAAGGCGTCGGACTCGCGGCTGGTGGCCGGTAAATCGGCGAGGGTGCGGAATTCGTTGACTATGGGCTCGCCATCGACAAAGCGCCAAATATAGGCGCTGAAGCTGCCGAACTCGTCCTGTACGGCGAGGAAGTGCCGGGCGTTTTCTACGGCCGCGCTGATCTTGCGGCGATTGCGAATTAGCCCGGGGTCTTGGAGCATCTGTTCGATTTTTGTCGCGTTGAAGCGGGCGACTTTGGCGGGATCGAATTCGGCGAAAGCTTGGCGGTAGTTGGCGCGCTTGCGGAGGACGGTGTACCAACTGAGGCCGGCTTGGGCGGATTCAAGGGTGAGAAACTCGAAGTGCTTGCGGTCGTCGTGGACTGGGACCCCCCACTCTCTGTCGTGATAAGCGACGTAATCGGGTTTGTCGAGGTTGAGCCACGGGCAGCGTTGGAGGGCCATATCAGCGCGATCCGGCGGGAAAATCAAACGCGGCCTTGCACTCCGGCCCGAGCTTCAACCGCGCGTCGAATTTGCCGCCCTTTTTGCTTTTGAAGCCCTTGATCACGCCGGTTTTGCCTTTGGCGATCAAGGTGTGGATTTGCTTTTCGGTCAGCTTCTTGCCCGCCATTTCCTTCCATACCACAAAGTCGCACCCCTCGCGATAGCGATTGCAGCCAAAGCCGCGCTGGCCCTCGATGATTTGGCCCTGCCGACATTTGGGACAGGTGAGGGCGGAGGTGGATTGGGTGGCTTCCGCTGGCGGCTTCTTTTGGGGTGAGGGGCGTCCCTCCGGCCTAGCGGAGCCATTTGACGGCCGATCGTCAAACTCGAAGACGACCTTGAATTCGTCGTCGAACTTGAGCCGCGCCGCAAACTTCTTGCCGGCCTTGGAGGTGAAGCCCTGCATCTTTTCAGTGCGGCCGTTGGCCATCAACAACTGCGCCTGTTTTTCGGTCAGCTTCTTGCGCGCCACCGTCTTCCAGATAGTAAAGTTGCAGCCTTCCCGGTAGCGACTGCATCCGTACGCCTTGGCGTTTTCTACTACTTGGCCCTCTTTGCACTTGGGACAAGGTCCTAACACCTTGCCGCTGCCCTTACTGCGGCCCTTCTGCTTGCCTCGTGCCTGCGCTGCTTGCTCGGGGGAAAGTGCCGGTCCTTGCTGGACCTTGGGCACCAGCGTCCTCACCAAGTCGGCGATTCCTTCGTAGAACCCCGCCACCGGCCGCTGCCCTTCCTCGATTTCCTTGAGTTGCTGCTCCCACTCGCCCGTCAGCTCTGGGCTGCGCAGCGATTCGGCCACCAAGCCTACGAGTGCTTTGCCCTTCTCCGTCGAGGTGATCGCCTTGCGGTCGCGGACTACATAGCCGGTGCGAATCAGCTTTTCGATGGTCTCGGCTCGCGTGGCCGGCGTGCCTAGCCCCGATTCCTTCATGGCCGCGGCCAACTCGTCGTCGTCGATTTCGCGGCCGGCGTTCTTCATTGCCGCTAGGAGCGTGGCGTCTGTGTAGGGCCGCGGCGGCTTGGTTTCCTTTTCGACCACATCCATGCTCGTTACGTGAACCTGCTGACCTTGCTGCAGCGGCGGGAGTGCCCGCTGGTCGTCTTCCTCCTTCTCTTTACTCTTTGCAGCGTTTGGAGGCCGTATGGCGGCGACCGTCCAGCCCGGCTCTAAGACGACAGACCCTTTGGCGACAAAGTCGGCACCGCCGATGTCGAGCAAGACGGTCGTTTCTTCGACCTGTTGATCGGGCAGGAAGATGCCGACAAAGCGCGCCACTACCAAGTCGTACACCTTCTGTAGGTCCGGTGCCAGAGTGGGGGCGGGCTGTTGGCCGGTGGGAATAATGGCGTGGTGATCGGTCAGTTTGGTGCGATCGACGTACGCTCTGCTGAGCCGGTGTCCGCCGCGCAGGCGCTCTAGCGCGACTGATGCCTGCGGGTGCGCTAGCTTTTCCAAGATGCCGGGCAGCTTGGGCACCATGTCCTCGGAGATGTGGCGGCTCTCGGTGCGCGGGTACGTGATGAGCTTGTGGGTTTCGTACAGGGCTTGGGCGCGTTCGAGGGTTTGCGCCGCAGTAAAGCCAAAGTAGCGGTTGGCGTCGCGCTGGAGGTTGTTGAGGTCGTAAAGAGGGGGAGGCCGGTTTCTTTTAACTTTCTGCTCAATTTTGCGGACGGTGCCGACCTTGTTGGGGCTGAGCTGGCGCTGCAGGCGCTCGGCTTCCTCCTTCTTGTCGATGCGCGTCTGGCCATCCTTGCAGTACTTGGCGGCAAAGCCCTCTGCTAGCTGCGCCACCAACTCGTAAAAGTACGCCTTTACAAAGCTGGCAATCGCCGCATCGCGCTTGACCACCATGGACAGGGTCGGCGTCTGCACGCGGCCGATGGTGCAGAGCGCCTTGTTGTGGACGGTATAGGCGCGGGTCAGGTTCATGCCCATCAGCCAGTCGGCTTGACCGCGCGCCCGCGCAGCCGCAGCGAGGTGGTCGAAGGCCGCTCCCTCCTGCAAGGCGCGGAAGCCGCCGCGAATTGCCTCGTCGGTCAGGCTCGAAACCCACAGCCTGCTAAAGGGCTTTTTGCAGCGAGCGTGCTGGTAGATCAGGCGAAAGATGTGTTCGCCCTCGCGCCCAGCGTCCGTGGCGCAGATGACGCGCTTTGTCTGAGGGCTGTTGAGCAGTTTTTTGACGATTTGGTACTGGTCGGAGGTCGAGCGCGTCGTCTTGAGCTTCCACTGCTCGGGGATCATCGGTAGCTGGGCAAAGGACCAGCGGCCCTTCCAAGGCGGGCCGTAGTCGTCTGGCTCGGCGAATTGCACGAGATGCCCTAGTGCCCAAGTGACGATATAGCCATTGCCTTCGGCGTAGCCTTGGCCGCGTTTGTTGGCCCCTAGGACCCGGGCAATGTCGCGCGCCACGCTGGGCTTTTCGGTGAGGACGACGGTGGTCATGGATGAATGCTACTAATCGACTAGCTCCGGCGCAATGATTGACAGGTAATTTATAGACGTGTACACTATCATGTACACAAGGAGTTTTCTATGCGCTTTGTATCAGTCCGCGAATTGCGCGGGAAATCGGCTGCTATCTGGAAGGAACTCGCGCAGGAGCAAGAGATGGTAATCACTTCCAATGGCAAGCCAATCGCCTTGCTTTCGGCGACATCGGAAGAATTGCTGGAAGAATCGCTCGCCGCCCTGCGCAGTGCCCGCGCTTTGGCCGCCGTCAACGCCATGCAGCAAGCGTCCATAAAGGCAGGTACGGATCAACTGTCTGCCGCTGCTATCGAGGCCGAAATCAAAGCCGTGCGCAAAGGGTGCCGCCGGTGAGGATCGTCCTTGACACCAACGTCCTCGTCTCTGGTATGCTAGCCCCCTACGGCCCACCCGGCGAAATCGTGCGATTGGTGGCGATGGGCGATTTGTATCTGTGCTATGACGTACGCATCCTAGCCGAATACCGGGAGGTTCTATTGCGCCCTGTCTTCCCGTTCGGCATAGACCAAGTGGAAGCGTCTCTAGAGCAAATTGAATCTAGCGGAGAATTAACGGGAGCAAGATCGTTATCCACAAGCCTGCCAGACCCTGATGACGACATGTTTCTGGCTGTGGCTATCGCTGGACGAGCGGAATACCTAGTCACAGGCAATCTCAGGCACTATCCGGCCGAAAGCCGCCAAGGAATTAAAGTCATATCTCCAGCCGAATTTCTGGAACGGTACCGACAGGGATAATCCTCCTTCTATGCTTCGAGCTTTCCCGCCCACCTTTCCAGTTTCTTGAATAAGTCCCCGAAAATAGCATCGCGCCGCACTGTCTGCGCCACCCGCATAAAGTGCCGCGACGGATCGTGGCTCCAAGTCTTCTGATCGGTCAGCACCGGACTGTGTACCACGTCGGTTGGTACCCACGATGCGTCGAGTAGCCAAGCGACCGCCGACATGTCCCAAATCACCTTGGAAGAGGCGAAGTGATTTTGGGCATAGGCGGCGAATATTTCGACCAGATAATCGCCGATCGCCCCCCGTCCCTTGACGTAGTGCTCCAACTCCGCCAGCGTCGTCTGAAGGTGCGAGGCCACGGGGTGGCATGGGATCTGGACGAAGGGTACGCCGCAGTCGAAGACTACCTGCGCCGCTACGAGATCACCTTGGAGGTTGAATTCGTCAGCGGTCGGCCAGTAGAGCGCGTGACCGCCGAGCCAGACCACGACGATCCGCTCGATTATGGAGGGGTCTTGCAGGATAGCTGAAGCTACGTTGGTCAGCGCGCCGATGGCTACCACGTAGAGCGGGTCGGCGGCGTTGGCCTTGGCGATTAGGTCATCGACCGCCACGCACTCCTGCGGTGTGTCGTCCCGCAGTATATCCGTCGCTCCCCGGAACACCAAGCCCTCCGGCGCAATATCCAACCGCTCCAATAGCCGCAGGATTTCCTCGTAGCTTTTCTCCATTCCATCGCCTGGCCCGGACGAACGACTATTATAAAAAGGTGCCGCGTAGATCGCCTCGACCGCGAGTTGGTCGGGCGAGAGCATCGCTTGGACCACGGCGAACTGGTCGTCGATTTCGTTGTACGTATCGGTGTCGAGCACCATCCGCACTTTGCCGGTCGGCGGCGTCAGGCGCGTTAGGCGCAGGGCTTCGTCGAGTTTGGGGAAATTCATAGATATTGCGACGCGACCATTGAGCGCCGCTCCTCCTTTCAGCTATTCGCAAACGGACCAGATCGCGCTATATTCAAGCGCAAACCCACGGAGGAAAGCATATGCCATGCTTGACGGACGAACAACTCGCACACTTTGACGAAGAAGGCTACCTACTAGTGAGGGGGATGCTCGACGTAGAAGAGGTCATCCAGCCCATTATCGACGAATACCACGCCGTTCTCGACAACCTCGCTCGTGAGCTCTACCAAGCCGGCCAGATCGCATCTACGTATGACGACCTGCCCTTTGGCCAGCGCCTGACGCAAATCGTCGTCGAGAGCGGCCAGATCCACGCCCAGTACTTCGACTTCTCCCTGCCGCAGACAGGCATTGATACCGATACCCCCTTCTGGGCTGGTCCGGCCGTCTTTCGCTGCATTACCAACCCCGACCTCCTCGACGCGGTAGAGTCCATCGTCGGCCCTGAGATCTGGTCCAACCCCGTCCAGCACGTGCGTCTCAAGCCGCCCGAGCGCCTAGTACCCAAAAACCACAACGGCCAAGCACTAGTCAGCGCCACCAACTGGCACCAAGACAACGGCGTGGTCTTGCCCGAAGCCGACGACTCGGAGGTCTTGACGGTGTGGTTTCCGCTCAATGAGGCGACGCTCGAAAACGGCTGTTTGCGGATTATGCCCCGCAGCCACCGGCGAGGGCTGCAAACGCACTGTCCGGGAGGCCCGGGAGGCCTGTGGATACCCGAGTTGTTTATGGACATGGACGCGGCGATGCCGGTGCCCATGCAGCCCGGCGACGTGCTCTTCCTCACTCAACACACCATTCACGGCTCGCTGGCCAACAACAGCGACGACGTGCGCTGGAGCTTTGACTTGCGCTACAATCCAATCGGCCAGCCTACGGGCCGCGACCTCTTCCCCGGCTTTGTCGCCCGCAGCAGAGCTAATCCAGAAAGCATCTTGCGCGATCCAGCGGCGTGGGAGAAGCTCTGGCGCGACACCCGCGACCGGCTGGCGCAAGAGGCGCACATCCCCTTCAACCGCTGGAGTGCCGACGCGGCCGTTTGCGCTTAAAGTTGTCTCGGAGAGGGCGAAGAGACGACACTGGGAAATTCTAGATCGCAGTTTGCCGTTCGTGTTTTCGCTGGATTGCAGCAAGGTGCCAATGTGTTTATACGGTGGACCTAAGTACACGACAGTAGGGCCTCAACTGGGATCGCGGGCGTCCCGCCCGCAGGCGGGCCAGAGGCCCGCGTTCCCAGGAAAACATCAGAAAACGCACATTCAGCTTAGGTGTCGTGTAGTAAGCGGTGGACTATTCCATGTCCGTTTTCACGGAACCACAATAGAACTTGTAATATCTATGCTGCCGCAATCCAAGCTCCTCGTAGAAGGCGGCTGCCGGCGTTGCCTCATTGGCAATTAGGGACATGGATACATTCGATTCCCCGATTTTATCAAGCAGATGACGCACCAGCCTTTGTCCGTGGCCTGACCGCCTTTGATCAGATTCAATAAAAAGTTCCTGCATGTAATAGTTGATTCGGTCTTGCCAGGGGTAGCAGTATCCGAACATCGCTCCGATCACGTCACCTTTGTCGAGGGCGACGAGGCAATGATCGGGATCGAACTTCCAGAATCGATTGAGATAGTGGTGCGCTTGGGTGACACTCCACGATTCCTCGTACGGCCATTCAGAGAAAACCTTCACGAATAGACGTGCGCAATCTCGCAAGTCCCCTGATGTGATGGCCCGTATCATTCTACGCAATCCTCATATCGTTCCCAATCTGCCAGTAAGTCTCGGGGTCAGGTGACTTCGTTCAGCTTTCCGGTGGCGCAGTCATAGACGAATCCCCGCACGTCGTCCTTGTTCGGGATGAACGGGCTGGCCTGAATGCGGGCGATCGACTGCCGTATGTCCTCCGCGAGATCGCCGAACGCCTCTAGGGCGAAGGACGGGCGGATGCCGGTATCGGCCACGATCGCGTCCTTCACGTCGTCGTCGCGGAACGTCAGCATGCCGCAGTCCGTGTGGTGGATGAGCATGATCGAAGTCGTGCCCAGCAGCCGCTGCGAGATCGTCAGCGAACGAATCGCGTCGTCGGTTATCACGCCGCCCGCGTTCCGAATCACGTGCGCGTCTCCTTCTGCGATCCCCAGCAGGCTATGCGTGTCGATGCGCGCGTCCATGCAGGCTACCACCGCTAGGTGCAGTTTTGGAGGCAGGGGAAGGTCGCCCTTATCGAAGTTGTCGGCATAGTGGGCGTTGTTTGCGAGAAGTTCATTGATAACAGCCATGAGAAATCTCCTTTCGCTGTCGGTTGCGTCTGCGTCAGCCCGCGTCCGGCGGGACGATGCAGATCGTTATGATATTTGTATAGTAAAATCAAGGCGATGAACGCCTGCAAGGATCGGAAAGCTACCTGATCAGCGTTTGCCGAATCTTGTTATTAAGCGACTCGGGGCTATTCAGACCAGAGTCGCTCGAATATCAATCGCCTATCGTCGCCTCCTTTGAGTGCGAATACGTCTGGATTCGATAGCGATTCCCATTCAGCGTAGCCGAAATTAGGGTCCAATGAGTTCAGAATCAGGCTCAAGAGGTTGCCATGGGTTACTGCAATAGGGAACTGGTGACCACCGTCAAGTAGCTCGGTGATGGCGGCCCAGCCGCGGTCCAACACTTCGCGTGCGGATTCGCCGCCTGATACCCGCAACTCCAAGTCTCCAAATGAATCGCGGACCACCTCGCGCCAGTTGTCAATCGGACTCCCTGAAAGCGTCCGTTCAATTAGGCGGTGATCCAAGTGAATAGGCAATCCCACTGTGGCAGCAAACGGTTCAATGCTTTGCTGTGCTCGCGTGTAGGAGCTGGAGACGATCATGTCGATTGGGTAGTAGGACAAAAACTCAGCCAGTGCTTCCGCCTGTTTGCACCCAATCTCTGTCAACGCCGCATCCGGGTCTTGCCCTGATGACTGACAATGTCTAATCAGCAACATAGGCAGATCACGACCATCTAGATTTCAGGTCCGCCTCGATTTCCTGCCAAGGGACTTGCAGTTTTGCGGCGGCGACCATCAACGCATATACGACGCCGTTAAATTCTTCTGGAATCCCCGTTTCCTGCGTAAATGCCCTCACAAACTCAGCCGATTCCTCGCCGACTTTCTTGCAAATTGCATTGCTGTCTGCAAGGAGCTTTGACGTGCTGGAGCCGGTGGGCTTTTGCGCGACTGCGGATATTCTCCGGTACTCCTCTTCCCATGGATTGACGATTTCTCGTCCAATCAATGAGATGTCACTGAAGCGGACGACTTCGGCGACCTTGAGGCCAGTTTTGGACATTGCGCTTGCGGACGAGCGTTCTCCGCGATACACCACCTCGACGCACCAGTCGTGCGTGCCCTCTGCTACGGTGTTTTCAGTGTCTCCAGCATAAGCAACGATACTGATCTGCAGGTTGCTAGATTGGAAGCGCTGCGACAGGAACTGGCGAGAGGAGAGTTCGTATTTCTTGTTCACGGCAATGGACACCATTGCGGACGAATCTGGAATCTGTCCTGCGCGATTCAACAGACAAAGGGCCGGCCGATAGAACTGAGCACTTGGGTCGAACCAATCGTAAGTGTTGAGGACTCCAAGTGGAGAGTCCCCAGCGCCCAGCATGTACTCGTCGAAGAGATCGTCTCCCGTGAGGCCATACGCGACTTCTCCACGTAGGAGGCAATCGTCAACCCGTTGAGGCACATCCTCGCCCCGCGCCGAAATTATTTCGAGGGTTCCCACGCCCGCGTCAGTCTTCGTGAACTCGCCTCCGTCGCTAACGCCAACTTCACTCAGGAGATTGTTCACATACTCGTGCAGACCACTGTTTTTGGGGATGTAGAGTTTGGCCTTTGGTTCGGGGATGAATAAACCGATTGCTTCGCGAAACATTTGTTACTCCTAGAAAAGACGATCATTGGGAAGGGTCGAGTTCCAAAACCGCGGCCAAGCTGTCGCCTTGGTGGACGCGGTTGAAGACCCGCAGACACAGGATCAAGCCCGCTTGGGTCGATACTACTTCCTCGCGCCGCTGCCCCAGATGATCGACCACTGTGCCGATCACATCGCCCGGTTGCACCGGCGCTTTCAATGTTACCTGAGGCTCAAAGTAGCCGTCAAAGGGAGCTGGGTAATTGATCTGGATGTGCCCGGAGTTGTCGCGGTCGTCTTCTATGGTGTACTCGGTGCGCAGGGGCGGCAGGGTACGGTCGATCATGTCCAGTTCGGCCAATACGTTCAAGCAGCCCTCGAAATAAGCATCCGCGCCTTGGGGGTCGCACGTGCCACCCCCCATCCACTCGGCGTAGATGGCTGGCACGTTGGCGTCGCGAGCCACCGAGAGCGTGCGTCCGTCGAGCCGGGCTGAGGTGCCCCAGATAATGGGCATGTTCAATGCTCGGGCCATGCGTCGTTGCATGTCGAGGATGGCTTTATCGGGATGTAAGTTGTACCCCACGGTAGGGTAGAATTCCATGACGATCCCGCCGCTGTGCAGGTCGATGAGATAGTCGGCCCGGAGGATTTCTTGGCTGACGGCGTGGGCTGTACGCTCGGTGATCGAGCCATCGGCCCGGCCTGGGCAGGTGCGGGCCAAGTCCAGCTCGTCCTCGGCTGTGCGTTGACCACGCCAATAGGCGGCTTCGTTGACTACGGGGATGGCCGTGAGGCGGCCCCGCAAGGCCGCTGGGTCGAGGTGGTCTAGCAGGCGGCGGATGGCCGCCATAGACTCGAACTCGTCGCCGTGGACGCCGCCTATAATCAGCAGGTTGGGACCTTTTTGGGTGCCTTCTATTACTTGTTGTCGCAGGGTGATTGTTGGAGGCATAGGGCAATCCTACATCATGTACAAGGTGATCCGCAGATGGACGCAGAGTAGGATGCACAAGGCGATCCACCGCTCGAATCGTGCAAATCATTTCGCATGGCTATAGTTGGCTGTCTTTCAACGGTTATCGCGATAGGAACCTGTATCAATGCCGGGCAGGGTATGCTCCAAAAGGTCTAGCGTTTGGCTGGTGAAGTACGGGTGTCCGGGCTCGGGCCAGCCGAATAGGCCGCGCACTCGGGGCGTGGTGGCCGTGAAAAAGGGCAGCATGTGCTCGCGTTCGCCGTAGATGAAGGGATTGGCGAATCGGGTCCAGCGATCGTTGTCGCGGCGGCATAAGGACAAAGTCCAAAAGGCGCGTTGCGTGCGCTTATTGGCAAAGGGTTGGGCCGCGTGGACTAGGTACGACGAGTAGAGAAGAGCCGACCCGCGCTGACCGGTAGCGGGAACCGGAGCGGCTAGTTCGGTGGCTTGGCGCAGGTCATTGAAAGACCCACCTGCGGCATTGTCGTTAGCAAGTGCCCGCACAAAAGCGGGACCAGCTACTTTGTGTGAGCCGGGGATGACCAGCATGGGAGCACCGTCGGCTTCGACATCGTGCAGGTACACCCCTGAATTGACGTAGTCGAAACGGCCTGTTTGGTCGTGGGGCGGTAGCAGGCAATTGGTGTAGTGGTCAATGTGGTAGCCCTCCCAAGGGTTGTCGGGATGGCGCTTGTCGGTAGGTCCTGAGCGCATGAAGAGATGGGCGTTGCAGTAGCTGGCTTTTGCGCCTAGGCATTGCTCAAAGATGTCGAGGTAGGTCTCGTTTTCGATCAGCCGATCTATAGCTGACGCGCCCACGGGAAATTGCGAGCGGCCCTCGGAGTGGTCGTGCGTGGTGGTGAAGCCGTCCGAGACCCCGGAGGCATTGCCTTGGTCGCAAGCGGCCAACCATTGCTGGAAGGATTGGCCGTAGAAAATCTGTTCCATCGCCGCTAGGGCAGCGTCCATCTCGTCGGCAGAGAACAGGTCGGGGACGATGATATAGCCGTCGCGGTGGAATTGGTCGAGTTGGGCTGGCGTTAGGCTCATGGGGTCTCGATCTAGTATAGGTTGAGGTTGGTTTTCTGGCGGTGGGTGATATAGCAAAACCATTCACAAGACGATCCGCAGATGGACGCAGACAGACGCAGAATAATATTCACAAGATGATCCGCCGATCGAACCGTTCAAGTCATTCAGGACTTCTGTAAGATACCATGCTCAACTAGTGGGTCAACTCAAGGAGGAAACCGGCCCTCAATGAGATTTCTGGACTTTTTCACCTTCGTCTTTGAACCTGTACTTTCCGGGCGGCGTCTTTACTTGCAGAGAGCCTCGATGCAGATACCGGATCCACAACTCATAGCGCAAATAAAAGAACGCGACGCATGCGCGTTCCAGCAGTTCTTTGAGCGCTATCGGGAGCAGATTCACCACCACGTGCGCTGCATCGTCCGCGATGATGCGAGTGCTAACGATGTAGTGCAGGAGGTTTTCTTGCGGGTGTGGAACCGGGCCGATCAATGGAGCGGTCGAGGGTCTGCGGCTGCTTGGCTGTTCCGCATTGCCACTCATCTTTCCCTGACTCACCTGCGCACCGTGCGAAGGCGGCGAGAGCAGCGGCTGGAAATGCTGTCTGAAACCGTGGAGCAGGAGACGCAGCAAGTGCCCGAATGGATGATTGAGGCGGCGTCCGAACGCCCCGACGCCCAAGTGGAACGGGCCGACCAGCAGCGCTGGCTGCGGCGACAGGTACAAGAATTGTCCGAGGACAAGCGCGAAGTTTTCCATCTGATCTACGACGCCCAAGTCGAAGTGCGGGACGCCGCCGACCGCTTGGGCATTCCCGAAGGCACCGTAAAGTCGCGGCTGCACCACGGTCGCCGCCAGCTCTCACGGGCCTGGCAGGCTACCCATAACCCGGAGGAACACGAATGACATTGAATCTCGACGTACCTTGGCATAGGGAGTCCTTTGACCTTTTCATCTACCAGCGACTGCCCCGGCTTTTGGGTGAGCGCTTGCCACTGGCCGACTATCAGGTCGAACAACAGGACTCCTATACTTTTTCCATTAAACTGAGCTTGGGACTCGGCGATGCCCCGGTCGAGGTTGAGTACCGGAATTTGCCTCGGCCCGACCGCGATGGTCTTTTCCACATTGAAGGCAACTACCGGGTCGTGGTCCCCTATCCCGACCAGCGCGAACTCGATCAAGCGCGGATTCTGTGCGTGGGCGAGCAGCTCTACGACTTTATTGACCAAAGATTGGAGGCGGCCCCCGAGCAGTTGGCTTGGGACGGCGACTTGGTGCACAACTGGCTGCCGCTGGACGCTTGGATGCGCGACTTCCACTTGGAGGAAACTTCGCAGTATCTACAGGCGACCAACTGGCTTGACCGTTATACCCATCTGCGGCGGCTGACTTTGATCCCCGTCGTCGTCGAGCCGTTTGACGACCAAGATGTTTTCCCCTACAGCCAATACGGCCTAGTGTGCCCCTACTGCACCCCCGAGGGCCTCAATATCGGCCGAGTGCTGGATGTGGCCCGCGGTGCCCGCATCCGCAACGGCAAGCTCGAACGAATCGACCAAGCGCCCGATAGCATCTTGGGTTTTTCGGCTTCCATGGTGCCCTTCTTAGAACACGACGATACCAATCGCGCCCTGATGGGCATCAATATGATGCGCCAGTGGACGAGTGCCGCCGATACCGCGGCACCGGTCCACGCCACGGGTTGGTTCCGCCAGCAGCACGACCAGCGCTTGGCCTCCAAAGGCCACAAACCCGAGCCGGCCCTAGTACAGACGGGATATGAGCCTGAGGCCGCCGATTTTTGGGGTGGGTACAATCTGTTGACCGCCTTCATCATGTGGGACGGGGACACGTTTGAGGATGGCTTGGTCATCAGCGAGTCGGCCGCAGCGCGGATGGATTTTCCCGCCGCAGTGGGGGTGGGCGACAAACTAAGCAACCGCCACGGTGCCAAAGCGGTGGTGACGCGCATCCTGCCCGACTCCGACATGCCGCAGTTGCCCGATGGTACGCCGATAGAACTCATCTTCAGCCCCACCAGCATGGTCTCGCGGCTCAATTTTGGCCAGCAGCGCGAGGCAGTCATGGGCCGCCTCGCGCAAGCCGAAGGGACTCCGGCAGTGGTGCCGCCTTTTCAGGCACCCAGCGAAGAAGTGTTGAAAGCGCGTCTGGTCGAGGCGGGACTGCCCGAAGATGGCATGGAGCAACTGACCCTCAAAGGCGCAAAGCTGCCTTATCGCAGTACTGTGGGTTGGGTGTACTGGGGCCTTCTGGCGGCCCACACCGCAGCCGAGCGTTTGGAAACTGCGGTGGCAGGAGTCGGCGGACCAGAACTCGACATGATGGCCTATGGAGCTTTGAGCGAGGCCGGGGCTGTAGCCAATATCCACGCTTTGTTCAACACGGCCGCAGCTGAGCGACCCGACGCCAATGGGCTAGGCCAGCGCCTAACCACCGGCCCAGTATCCCCGTCTCCACCCCCATCCCCGCGCTTTGCTTTGTTGCAGCAGTTGTTGGGTATGGCCGGGATACGGGCCGAGTTAGCGAGCGGGGAGTTGCGCTTTTCCTTTGCCGAGCCGGAGGGACTGATCTTGGCTCACCCCGTGCCGCACCCGTGGGCACCGGGACGCCAAGTGGGGACGGTGGGAGATCCCGGCGCTTTGCCCGCAGGGGCCGAGTTCGAGCCGATTCGAGGCTGCTACGAGGATTTGATCGAAGCTAATACGCGTTTGCAGCGCATCGTCGATAGCGAGGCTCCTGAGGCTCTGGTCGGGCCAGCAGTGGCACAGGTGGCCCAACGGGTGGAGGATCTTTTTACCGCGCTGTTGCGCCCGGAGCACCTCCACTTCCGGGCTAGACCGCTGTTTAGCGGTCGGGCTGCGCTCGCCTCGGAGTCTGAGTTGAATCTCGACCAAGTGGGCCTGCCCGAGGAAATGGCTTGGGATTTGTTCGGGCCTCAGGTAGAGCGGGAGATGGGTCGCGCCGAGGAAGTGGTGCGGCGTTCGCCCCGAGCGGCTGAGGTTCTGGACGCGATCATGGAGCGCTCGTGGGTGTTGCTGTACAGCGCCCAGCGGGTGCTGGTTGAAGATGGCCCGGCGTCCACCGCGGTGATGGCCTTTCGTCCGCAGCGTTTGGCCGGGGCCGCCGTGCGCGTCCATCCGCGCGTTTGCCGACTAATGGAGCTAGATTTTGACGGCGATCAGATCGAGGTGTTTTTGCCCCTCACTGAGGAAGCCCAGGCCGAAGCCGAGACCGCGCTGTCGGTAGCCGGACACATACAGCGCGATGCAGATATATGGCGCTACGTGGCCGACAACTACCACGGCATGATATGGGGCCTGGCGCAGTTGTGCCGCACTGAGGAAGGCCGCGCTGAAGTGGAGGAACTGACCGGAGCGGCCGTAGATGGCAGCCGGCTGTTTTCCAAGCACGACCTCAACCGCTTGCTAGCGCAGGTGCTACAGCACGAGGGTTTGGAGCGAGCGTTAGAGGTTCTCGACCAATTGACGCGGCGCGGCTTTGAGGTCTGCAAGCAGTCGGGGGCCTCCTTCAACCCCTTCTTGGGTTCGAGCAAGGAGTGGCCTGAGCAACCCAAAGAGGTCGATAGGGACGAGTGGCAAATGTACAGCGACGAGTTAGTGGCGGCTTTCTACCAGCAGGCTGAATTCGACGACAACGACTTGGGGCCCTTGGCCTTGTTGTCGCTGTCGGGGGCGCGGGGCAACCAACAGCAGTTGATTCAATACGTGGGCGGTGGGTTAATCTATCGGGAAGATGGTAGTCTATTCGCCCAGCGCGGTTGTTGGCGCGACGGCCTGTCGGTGGAGGAGGCCAAGGTGCGGGCACCGCGTGCCTTATGGGGTTTGGCCGCCACCAACGAGGGCTGGAGCACGGCGCGAGAAGCGGCCCAACAGCCCGTCCGTGCCGATTACCACGTTTTGGGCCGTGCTGCTAGGGCTGCACAGCCGGGTGTAGTCTTTGCTAGGGCGGCCGAGCGCGGCGAGGTCGAGCCGCTAACTAGCTTGTCCAGTCGGCTCTTTGTGGGACTGACGGCGGACTAAGTTACTGATGTTACGCATCCAGCAAGGCCCATTTGCGGTCCGGGCGCAGACTGGATTCCCGCTTGCGCGGGAATGACAACCCGAGACGATGGGCAGCCTCGGATTTAATCAGCGACCGGGCATAACGTCAGTAAGTTTTTTCACTGCACCACCGCTTCGTCCCCCAAATGCTCGCGGATCCACGCTTTCAACGGCACGTCTTCTTCTTGCGGCGAAGTATAGCCGTGCCCGCCGCTTGGGCCAGCACCTAATAGCTGCTGACGGATCGGATCGCAGCGGTCCAGCAAGTGCTCCACCGTCATGTCGTCGCGCGGTCGCAACCAGCGGTAGCTGTAGCCGTAAAACAGCGCCCTGCGCGCGTTGGGCGAAAAATTGTGACCGGCTGCATGCCAGATGCGTCGGTCAAAAAATACCGCGTCACCCGCTGCCACTTGGATCGGCGTTGCGCCCGGGGGGTCTAAATCCTCGTCTGCGGGCATTTCCAGCTTGTTTTTTAGGTGCGAGCCGGGTACCGCGTGGAAGTTGCCGCGATTGGTCTCGGTGCAGTCCGTGAGAAAATACGCCACCTTGAGCGAAACCCTCGGCCGGGGCTCAGTCTCCATGTCGATGTTGAGCCGCCCGCTGTCTTGATGCCAGCCTAGCCGCTTGCGTTTGGGCGCGACGCCGTCTAAAGGCGGAGTAACGATCAAGTGCGAGTGGTAAAGCTGAATGTGCCAGCCCAAAATCCCAAATACCTTGGCGAACGTCTTTGGCCAGTCGAGCAATTCCAAAAAGAGTTCGTCTTTGCCGATAAAGTCGAAAAAGTTGTGCATCTGGTGCTTTTCCAGCCCCTTTTGCCGCCGGGACTCGGCGTCGAGGCGATCGACGATGGGGATGAGCTGTGCTACCAGATTTTGCGGCAGCACATCGCGGACGATGAAGAAGCCGTCCTCGTCAAATTGGCGACGCTCCTCCTCGGTCAACGCATATTGCAGGCAGGTTGCATCCATAGAAAACCTCCAAGAAAATTGTAGGGAACAACGATCGTTGTTCCCTACGGGCCGGGCAGTCGCCGCACCGTCCCTAGCTTCACCGGCTCGCCACGGTGAGCGCTCGCCACGGCCGCAAAGCACAGCGCCAAGCTGGCGAGATTGGCGCGGGCACTGTTGTTGGGTTCGCGGCCCTCTTCGACGGCGCAGAGCAGTTCGGCCATGGTACCGTGAAACCCCTGCTCAAACCACGTCCCCACAAGCTGCGGCCGGGCCACGCCCGCTGCGGTGTACAAGACGACTTCTTGCTCCGTCAGATCCACGCCGCTGGCCCCTATGGTGCCCTCCGTGCCGACGAGATAGGTGCGATCTTGTTGCCCTTGGCGCGTGTTGCCGTTGAGAAAGATCGTCGCCTGCGCGCTCGCGCATTCAATCGCAGCTTGAGCCAGAAGCGGCGGCTTGGCGTTCTGACCGGCTGCGTGCCGGGCCGAAGCGTGGACCCGTTGCGGCGTCTCGTCTCCTAAGAGCACCACCGCCATATCGAACCAGTGCATTCCAAAGTCGTAGAGCACCAAATCTTCCACCGCGTCAAAAGCAGAACCAGCGATCCAGTTGTGATCCCAATGCACGGCGAATTCGACGCTCTGCACTTGGCCGACCAAGCCGGTGGCCACCGCGTGGCGCATGTAGCTAAAATGCGGTGCCCAGCGGCCATTCTGATTGACGGCTAGTTGCACGCCGCGCCGCTCGGCCCGCGCAATGAGCGCCTCGCCCACATCCAAGTCGAGCACAAAAGGCTTTTGGCTGAGGACGTGTTTACCCGCGTCAATGGCCGCTTCGAGGATCGGCAGCCGCTCTTGCGGATGGGGCGTAAGGTCCACCACTTCGATGTCGTCGCGGGCGAGCAGGTCACGATAGTCGAGGTATGTATCGGCCTCGGGATAGAATTCCCGCTGCCGCTGCTCGACGCGCCCCCGATCGCGGCTGCACAGGGCCGCGACCTCATAGCCGGCATTTTTATAGGCCCGCAAGTGCATCTCGGAGATGCCGCCGCAGCCGATCAGGCCGATCTGCGGACGGTAGGTCGCTGGATCGCGCGGCTGATAGGGCAAGTCCGGGGCTGCTACTTCAGCTTCTGATCCGGTCTTGCCTCGGCCATAGCCGCTGTCTTGGCTTGCTGCCATACACTATTGAATCAGGGGCAATGTGCGTTTCTGCGCGGCACTTTGGTAAGCCGTATCGACGATCTGTTGGCCGATGCGGCACAGTGCCGGCGAGAGCGGCCCTTCGATGGGTTGACCCTCTTCAATGCAGTGAATCACGTACTGGACGGGATTCTGAAACGGCGGTTCGAGCACATCCACTGGCCGTTCCTCAGTTGCTGGCTGCGCCCGCGTCTGTACGCGGATTACCTCCTCGTAGTCGTAGGAACTGATCGTGCCCTCGCTGCCGACGATCGCGAAGCCGCACTTGGGCTGGGGTTGCAGGGTCCAGGGGTCGGTAAAGGTGCCCCAGCGCGTCTCGAATTTCGACAGGCCCCGCTCGTAGCGCGCCACCGCAATGCAGTGCTCATCCACTTCGAGCCCTTGGGGCTGATCTACGGTGGCCGTCACTTCAATTGGTGCTTGGCCGTCCATGTACCAGGTACCCAAGGTGGTGCCGTAGCCCAGGTAATCCAGCAGGGAGCCGCCGCCCGCCTCCTTTTTGTAAAACCAACTCGTGGGCTTTTCCCGCTCGACGACATCGGCGGTGCGCTCCACTTTGTCGGCGAGGTGCCACAGCGGCCCTCGGTTGCCGTCGTAGTAGTGAACTTCGATCACCTCGCCGATCTCGCCTGCGGCAATGAGCCGTTGCGCCGTGCGGTGCGGTGGATACCAAGCCAACGGCCAGTTGATCGCCAACAATTTGCCCGTCCCCTCCATGGCCCGCTGCATCTGGTCCGCCTCGGCGAGGGTGGCGGCGAAGGGTTTTTCCATGATGATGTGCACGCCAAAGGGCGCGACCTTTTCGGTCCATTCCCCGTGTTCGGCGGTGGCCGGGCACAAAAGGACGATGTCGGGCTGGGTCCTTTCCAAACACGCCCGGTAGTCGGTGAAAACCCGGTCGGCTGGAATGGCAAAATCCGCGCACGCCTGCCTCATGCGCTCGGGCTGCTCGTCGCAGATGCCGACGATCTCGACGTCTGCGTGCTCAAAGGCCATGCGCAAATTGTCGCCCATGTGCAGATGGTCGAAGTTGATCCCGGCGATTTTCCACTTGCTCATGGTGTTAGCTCGCAAGCTGTGCCCAAGCGGTTACATGGGGCGCTAGGCAGATTGGGCGTTTCGACGCGATCACTTCTTGCCGAACTCGCTCGGCGAGGGTATCCACGTCAAGCTCTTCCGCGGTGGCGATGCCGTATTGTTCGAGGAGTGGGAGTACGCTGCGCAAGCTGTTGGCCGCGTATGAATACCCAGCCCAACCATCCGGCCCGCCGACCGGATACTCGCAGTGCATGTACGGCTCGGGCAGGCCCGCCTCGACGAAAGCGCGGTACAGGCCGAAGCCCATGTCGATATGCGCCCCAGAACGCTCGAATACTTCGAGGATCCAACCGATCAACTCGTTTGCGAGGGGCGTATCTGGAGAATGAGGCATCTGCTGATAGGGAGTGAAATCGGCCTCCTGAAAGGCCACGACACCCCCCGGGCGCAAGCGGGTCGCTAGCTGCTTCAAGGCGTCGGCGGGATCGGCCATGTACATGAGGACTAGTCGGCCGGTTACGGCGTCGAAATCGTTGCCCAAGTCCAAGGTCCGGGCGTCCCCCGCGACGAATTCGACGTTGGTAAGCCCGGCCGCCTGCGCCCGTGCCTGCGCCGTTTCGAGAATCGCCGGATTTACATCCACGCCCACGACGGCCCCTTCTGGACCGACCAATTCGGCGGCGGTCAGGGCCACGTCTCCAGGGCCGCTGCCAATGTCGAGCACCTTCATGCCGCTGCTGATGCCGGCCTCTCTGAAAAAGCGCCGCGTCACAGCGTCGTACAGTTGCGACTGCTGAATCAGACGCTCCTCTTCCTCCTCGGTGCGTCCCATCGTATATGTTGCATCGCTCTTGGACTCGCTCATGGGATTCAATCCTCCTTTTTTGAGCTGGCTTTTTGGTGCGATAGTTCCTAAGTGTTGGGCAACCGCGGCGAATTAAAAACCGCAGGTCAGTCTTTGACGGCAAAGAGCATTTTGTAGAGCACCGGCACAAACAACAAGGTAATCACCGTGGCAAAAAGCAAGCCCACCATGATGGCCACCGCCATCGGCTCCCACATCAGCCCGCCGCCCAAGTAGAGGGGAATAAGCCCCAGCGTCGTCGTACAGGTGGTCAGCAAGATGGGGCGAAAACGCTGCTGCGCCGCAGCGATAATTGCCTCTATGGGTTTTTCCCCGGATTGGTCCAGTTCGATTTGTATGCGGTCTAGCAGTACGATCGCGTTGTTGATGACGATACCGGCCAGCGAGATCAAGCCGAGGAAGGCAAAAAAACCAAAAAACGAGCGGAACACCAGCAGGCCGGCGATGACCCCGATCAGGCCGAGCGGAATGGTGCTCAGCACGATAAAGGTCTTGCGGAAGGAGTTGAACTGAACAATCAACAGCGCCAGAATGACAAAGCCGGACAGCGGCAGCTTGGCGACAACTGCTCCCATGGACTCGGCGCTTTGTTCCGACTCGCCGCCCAACTGGTAGCGATAACCCGGCTGCCAAGATCGGCTGTTTTCTGCGAGCCAAGGGACGAGTGCGTCGGTGATATCCTGCGCTGTAAAACCGCTTTTAGCGTCGCAGGTCACGGTCAAGGTGCGGTACAGATCGCGCCGTTTGATCTTGGCAAATTGCCATTGAGGCACAATCTGCGCCACTTGTCCCAAGGGCACGTTTTTGCCCGAGCCTTGGGCGTAGATGTTGATGCTCTCTAGCTGGCGCACATCCACATCCTGACTGCTTTCGTGGCGCAGGACGATGGGGATACTCTGATCGCCCTCGCGGAAAGCTCCCGTGTTAAACCCCGTGAGCGCACTCTGCAACGACAGGGCTATATCTTGGTTGGTCAGGCCGGCGTTGCGGGTTTTGGCTTGGTCAATGTCAACGGCGATTTTTTTGATTTTAGGCCCCCAGTCGTCGCCGATATTCTGTGCAGTGGATATTTCGTTGAGTTTTTGCTTGATGCGGTCGGCGAGGCCGAACAGCTCGTTGGGGTCCGACCCGGTTATCCGCACGGCCACGTCGCTGCCACCACCGCCGCCACCGGCCAACCGCGAAACTCGTATTTTGGCATCGGGAAAGGAGCGAAAACAAAAGTCATCTAGGCGATCAATTACCCACTGGTTATCGTCGCCCGAACGGGTGTTGAGCAACATATGGGCGTACCCCGAATTGGCTTCACCCGGCTGATAACCGAGGTCGTAAGAAGGCGGCCCCTTGCCGATAAAGGTCGCCCAATCCGTTATTCCACGCTGGCGATTTTTGCTTACCAAAAGGCTATCGGCGATATACGCTTCGAGCCGTTCCACTCGCGCAGTCGTCGTCTCGATCTTGGTGCCCAAAGGCAAATTCAGATCTACCGTCAACAGGTTGCGTTCGCTGTCGGGAAAGAAGATGAACGGCAGAAAACCAAAGCCGAAAAGCGACAATACAAACAAACCGGCGATGATCCCCATAAATGAATAGGGACGCGCAAGGGCCTTGAGGAGCAGCTCTTTGTATTGGCCGTTGAGGCGATCGATAAAAGTGCTTTTCTCGGACTGGGATGCTTGCCGTTTCACTCGAATGAAAAACACCGCTAACAACGTGACCATGGTCAGGGAGAGCAGCCAAGAAGAGAGCAAGGCTATAGTAATCACACTGAACAGCGGCCCCACCATCTCGCCCATAATGGACTCGGCGAGAAAGAAGGCCAAAAAGGCGGCTGAAGTGGTCAGCGAAGAGACGAGGAGCGGCACGGCCAGTTCCCGCGCGGATTCAATGGCGGCCTCCTTGGCGGCGGTGCCCTTTTCCATTTTGACCACAATCGCTTCGGACACCACGATGGCATTATCTACCAACATGCCCAAGGCCATAATCAACGCCGCCAGCGACACCTGATTGAGACCGATATCGAATATCCCCATGATGAAAAGGGTCGCGACGATGGTCATGGGAATGAGGCTGGCTACGACTAGGCCGGTGCGCAGCCCCAAAAAGAACAGCATCGACAACAGTACAATAGCGACGCTTTGCAGGAGATTGCCGGTGAAGTCGGCGACCGATTTTTCTACCTCAAAGTCTTGGGAAGCCACCCTGTTGAAGGTTATGCCCAGAGGCTGCCGGGCCTGATGGAGGGCTACGAGTCGGTCGATCTCCGCACCCAATTTGATGAGGTTGGCCCCTTCACTGAGCGCGACTGAAAGTGCCAGCCCTGGTTGCCCGTTGATTTTGACTAGGCGCTGCTGGGGCGTCTCATAGCCCCGCACGATGCGGGTTACATCGCCGAGGTACACGCTCCCGTCCTTGCCCACCGCGATCAACGTCCTCCCCAGATCGTCCAGGTCGGCGTAACTGCCGGTCGGTTCGAGCACTAGGCGTTCATCCTCTAGGCTTACTTCACCGCCGGAAAAAACGATGTTGGTACTGGCGATGCTGTTCTTGATTTTTTGCGCGGAAAGCCCCAACTCGGCCAGCCGGGCGTCGTTGAATTGCAGGTAGATCCGCTCCTTTTGGATGCCGCTTATTTTTACTTCGGCCGCGTCGGGCAGCTTGATCAGGTCGTCGCGCAGGTCTTTGGCGCAGGTCTCGAGTTCGGCAAAAGTGAACCCATCGCCGGTCAGGCCGATTACAATGCCGTACACCACCCCGATCCCGTCATCCTTGACCTCCGGGCCAGAGACGCCTTCGGGTAGGTCCGAGCGAATGGTGTCGATTTTGCGGCGCAGTCGGTCCCATACCGCTTGGAGTTCGTCCGGCGGAACTTCCTGTTTGAGTTCGACCGACACTACCGACAGCCCGGTCCGCGATTCACTCGCGACGGTTTTCAGCTCGGGCAACTCTTGCGCGACCTCTTCGATCTTGCTGGTAATCAGGGCTTCGACCCGCTCGGGACCGGCACCGGAAAAGCCCGTCACCACCGAGGCGACGCGGACGGTGTACGGGGGCATACTGTCGCGTGGCATCGTCTGATAGCCGACCAAGCCCAACAGCACGACGACGAGCAAAACCACGATGGTGACGCGGTTGTTTTCTAAGGCAATCTGGGTGAGGTTCATAGTTCCTGCTCGGGCGAGTCTCACTCTGCCAAAAGGCGCACGGTCATCCCGTCCAAGAGCGATCTAAGACCGGCGGTGGCGACCAATTCCCGCTCGGCGAGTCCTTCTTCCACGACAAAACCATCCGCCAAGAGCTTGCCGATTCGAATCGACCGTCGGTGGACCGCCCCCAAGCCCTTGTCAACTGCTTCTATGACAAAGACGTATTGGCCATGGGCGTCTTCTCCTACCGCTTTGACAGGTACCACCAGCGGATCCGATGCCCCGCCGGAGCCAAAGCGAAATTCCACTTCGCCGGCCATGCCGGGCCGGATAGACGGGGAAGGGTCGGCAAGGCGCACGATGACCGGGTACGTGCTGGAGGCGTCGAGCGCGTAGGCGATCTCGCGCACTTGCGCCACAAAATCTAGGCCGGGCAGAGCTGAAAAACGCACATTCACCGGCTGTCCGGTCTGGATTTGGGCGATATAGCCCTCGGGCACCCCTACCTCCATTTCGATGTCCTCGCCCGCGCTCAACTCCACCAAGGGCGCACCAGCTTGGATCACTTCGTTGACCTCGTTGTGGACTGCGGTGACTATGCCGGCGACCGGGGCGTATATCGCATTGTATCCTAGCTGGCGCTCCTGCAAGTCCAAACTCTTCTGCGCCGATTCGTAACTGGATGTGGCCGAGGCCAAGCCGTTTTTGGCCTGTTCGTACTCGGCAAGGGAGACGTTGTTGGCTTGGTAGAGCTGCCGCACGCGCGTGAGCATGGACTGGGCATTGGCCTTTTGCACGCGGGCGTTTTCTAACGCGGCTTTGGCCCGTTGATGTGCGAGGATCGCATCTCGGTTGTCGAGCGCGGCAAGGCGCTGACCAGCTGCGACGTGGTCGCCGACCTTTGCGCCGATTGATTCGATGAGCCCACCCGTTCTGAAGCTGAGCTTGGCTTCAATGCCAGCTTTGGCGGTGCCGGCAAAACGCTGGCTCTGGACGGCGCTGGCGGGACGGACTTCGGCGTATTTTACCGGGCGAATGGGTTCGGCGACCTGTGGTTCGTCGCCGCATCCCGTCCACAGGCCCAGCGCCGCTAGAAAAACCCCGATAGCTTCGAGATTCCGCTTTGGCATGATACCTCGCTTCATGGTGCATTCTTTCTTTTTGAGAAGAAGGCCGTCAAGCGCCCGGCAAAAGCCTCTTGCTCCTCTGAAGTCATGAACATGGTGTAGCCCCCGATGCTGTTTTCCAACTGCAAATAGCTGACCAAGTATTCATAGACGGCCCCGGCCTCGGCTTGGCGGGCGGAAAGGGCGGCGCGTTGGGCATCCACCAATTGGGTGATTGCCAGTTGGCCCTTCTGGTAAGCGTCCTGTACCAGTTCAAAGTTCTTTTGTGCGCTTGCCGCCGCCACTTCGGCAAAGTGTATATTGGTGCGCCTAGACACCAAGTTCGTCATCCGCACGCGGACGGCTTGGGTGAGTTGCTGGCGCAAACGCTCCTCTTGGAGGCGGAGTTGCTGCTGCTGAATCGCGGTTTGGTCAATGGCGATCTGGCGCTGATTGCCCTGAAAGAGGGGATAAGTGAAGTGGAGGGCCAAGTTCCAAGTGCTGTTGAGCGGATCGGCCGCGGCCGGCGGCAGCCCCTTGCCGGTGCGCCAGAAGGTGTAGTCGGCCTGCCCGCGCAAAGCCACTGTAGGCAGGTAGTACAGCCGGCGGTTCATCTGCTGCTGGCGTTCGGCTGCTTTCATATTCGCTTTTAACTGCTTGAGCGAGGGCATGTTTTGCCGGGCCTCTTGGATGAGAAAGTCGGTCAGAATCTCCACATCGCCGGCCCGGTCAATCAGGGTCCCGAGGCGGGCCGGGTCAAAACGGCTAAAGAGTTCGTCGGAAAGCTGGGCGTCCTCCACCTCAAACTCCTCGCCGATATCCGCCCGGTTGAGCAAGCGGTTGAGTTGCACTTTGGCCAGATAGAGGGCGTTGAAAGCCTCAATCGAGGCTTGGGTGGCGCGGGCCACTTCGCTTTCCCAGCGGAATACATCGGCGACGCCAGCATAGCCAACGGCATTGCGGGTGCGGGCGATCTTCAGATTGCGGCGCGAAGCATCGAGATTTTCATCTTGGATGCGCCCCCCGGTCTTGGCCAGCAGGATGTCGAAATAAGCCGTTGACAAGTTCAGCACCACGTCGAGCGCGACCAGATCTACGCGATGGCGGGCGGCCTCGGCTAGATACTGCTGGATTTTGACGTTGGCGAAGACCTGCTCGGAAAACAGCACCTGCTGCACGGTCCCAGTGCCCACGCCGGTGCGCTCGGGTTGCTGGCCCAAGGCGCGCTCGGCGGCATCTGGGTCAATTTGCAACAGAGTGGTCGAGGCTTCTACCGTGGGCAGCAGGGACGACTTGGCTCGGCGCATATCCTGACCGGCCAGCTCGACGTTGCGCTTTTCAATGCGGAGGTCGAGGTTGCGCTGCAAGCCTTCGGCGATAATCTCCTGCAAGCTCAAGCGGCGATCAGCAGTGGGCTCGTCGGCTTTGAGGAAGCGGGCGGAAAACAGCGTTGCAAACGAGAGATCGAAATCGATTCGTCGGACGGTCGCCGCATTCAGCACCCATTGCTCGTCGAGGTTGTGCCGCACGGGCATGGCCGCCAGCTCTTCGCCCAGCGCGACGCCCTCGACGATCAGGGCCAGCTTGCGGAAAATCTGGTCGCGGCCGCTCTCGTCGCCGATACAGGCCATTATTCCCGCATCCACATAAGATCGGCTCATGGCAAAGGAAGGCAGCTTGCGTTCGGCGAGGGCCTCAGCCAGCGCGGCAACCTCCTCCGGTGGACGCTCGAAGGCCATCGCCAAATAAACAGCATCAACCGCGTCGCTCAGCACCGGGAGCGGCTCTTCTGGTGCCCAAAAGACCAACTCCACTTGGCTGCCGTAAGGCGCGGCAAGGCGCTCAAAGAAATGCTCGTAATTTAGCTTGCCTTGCAGGTTTGCGCTGAGAATGATGGCTAGCTGGGAAAAAGGATGGATGCGGTAGAAGGCGGCCCACTCCTTTTGGATTGAGTGCGTACTGAGCAGGTAAGTAAAATTGTGCACCCCGGAGACGCCGGGTTCGACGAGGGGCATCTGCTGTAATTCTACGTCCAAGACGCCCACGGCGATCGTCGGTTTGGGCAGGTTGCTTTGGGTGGCCAGCATCGCGGCGCTGGCCGGCCCGGCGGCAATAATTAGATCGACCGCGGGGTCGTTGGCCAGAGATAGATAGTCGGCTGGCCCGGCGGCAAAACGCAGGTGCTCAGGGAGAAAATGGACCGACGTATCGACCCCTAGCACCTTGTGAATCTCTTCCTGCAGGAGGACTAGGTTGCTATCGGCATTGGTTGCCTCAACCCTAAAATCGACCAATAGACCGATGTGGAGGTCGCTCTTTTCAACTTGGGCATGCGTCGGCAGTACTAGGCCCATGACTAGAACGGTGGATATAGCTATTCCCAGCATCGAGTGGTCCTATCCACAAAATTTCGGGTACGCCCCGAGCCGGAGCGAAAAGGTGAGGAGTTATGCGGTAAGCCGCTGCTATTGTGGTGCGTTGGTGGGTGCGGGTTTGTGTTCTTGGGTCACTCGAATTAAAAATCGCAGAGCCTCGTTCACTGACTCAGAATCTGGAAAAATCTCAGCGACATCTGGTTCCAAATGGACAGATCGTCCCTTGAAATTCTTCCGCTTAGGACCAACCCTTCTCACCCGTAAGCTCTTCAAATCGTACTCCGAACGAAGTTCGTCGTCCATTTCAGTCTTAACCTTCTTCATAATCTTCTCTTTCCCTTTTGGTTACTTCTCTTGCACTAATCTAAGACGTACTGCAAATAGATTTCCACCTGCTCGACCCGCAAGGGCACTCGCAACCGCTCATCCCGCTCTAGCAGACGCAGTCGGATCTGGTGGATGCTGCGTCCCACTTGTGCCGCAGTCAAGCGCCAGCAAAGCCAAGCGTTTTCCGATACATCGCTCGGGTCGGCCGCATCTTCGGTCGCGGCATCGCGCACTTCTGGCGCTGCCAACGCGACCCCGTCCAACGTCACTTCGATCTGATCGGCGGGCGACCAGTGGGCCATTTCGATTTGCAACTCGGCGGCAGCTAGCTGACCCTCGCTTTCGATCTCGTCGGCGATGCGGATGTGGAAGATCGGCCCACAGTCCGTTAGCGTGGGATACAGTGTCACCGGTATCTCGCCGTACAAGCGGTCATCGCGCTCGGCATCTGCACGGTTGCCGGTCTTGGGGCCAATGCTGCGGTGCAGGGCGGTGTACACTTTGTCTAGGCCGGCCAGTGTTTCCGCTGATCCCATGGTAGTGAGCAATGGTCGATGCGTCTGGGCGTGGCCGTGCCAGTTGAACACGTACACGCCGTCCGCCCCGCGCGCTAGCTGGTCTTGCGCCAAGCCGCGAAACCAATCCACCCGCCACGCCCCGTGGGGCCGCAGCCGTCGCGCTTGTTGTCGCCCATCCGAGTCGAAGCCAGCGTAGAAGCGCACGTCGTAGGGCTGGCACAGCTCGACGAACTGCTCGATCTCGGCTCCTGGATCAGTCCCCGAATTGCCGCCGCTGATAACCACATCGCACAAGCCATCCCGCACCCAAGTCTCGACATCGTAGCCAATGCGGTGGCAGGCTTCAAAGGTTGTGGCCACCCGCACGGCCACGTGAAAGGGCCGCCCCCGCTCCTCGGCGACTTGGTCGGTCTGCGCCCGTACGGCCCGCATGAGATCGGTCAAAACGTAGCGCAGGCGGTACGCATCGTCGGCTGGCAGGTGAAAGGCGTGCCGCTGCCAATCCAATTCGACGCCGTCCCAATCGGCCAGGCGACAGGCTTCGACGACGCGCTGCAAGATGTACGCCCGCACTTCGGGAATGGCCATATTCCACGAAGTCGAAGCCCAACCCGGCGCTTGGTCCTCGCCCAAAAGCCACTCGGGATGCTGTTGCCGCAGCGGCGTCAGCTCGGCCCGTTGCAAGCCGCCCAGATCGCCTGGGCGCAAATCCCAGAAGTGGTTGTCGTTCATGCGCAGCGACGGCAGCACCGCCATGCCCAGTTCGCGCCCGCGCTGCACCAGCGCTCCGTATAGATCGTCCCCCCGCTCGAAAAAGGCGCGAATGTTTTCAGTGTGGCGCATAGTTTGCACGGAATCGTAGCGCCGCTCGGTCGATGCGCCGACCACATCCAATTGCTGTGACGGCCAAGGCACTTCGTGGACGCCCACGCACCAGCACAAAGCTCCCACCTGAGTATCGGCTAAAGGCGCGTACACTTTGTCGAGGAACTGCGCCAACGATTGGGGGTACTCGCTGTAGCCGTGGGGCGCACCGTCCCAGTTGTACATGATGCCGTAGTTAGGTGCGGCCGTTCGCTTTGCCATAGTTTCCTCCAGCGCGTTAAGTTGGTCCAGCAGACTGCGCTGCATAGTTTATCAGGGCAATATCGGAAACCTAAAGAAGAGAGGGCTATCACACCATGAGCTACTACTCACATGTCCCAAGCCAAGCCATCCGCTGGTGGCCCGTGGACTAGGAAACGGATGCCATCGTGCTGTTCTACGACAACCTCGAAGAATTCATCGCCCAACAAAGCGCCCAACTGCAAAGCCTGAAACGGGCCAATATCCCCGAAGTCGGCGTCGTCCTCGAGGTCTTGGGACCCAACCGCGACCAAGACCGCAAAAGCAATCCGGGCGGCCACTCAGTCACCCAATCGGTAGAGCGCTTGGCCGTCGACTGCCGCGGCATTGAAGGCGACCGCCATCGCGGCCTCACTCGGGCCTCCACCGGCCGCGAAGCTCCGCTCTACAAAAGGAGCCGCGCCATCATCGTCAACCGGCGCCAGCTATTCGCCGTCTCGCCGCACGAGTGCGCCCTCCTCAGCCAGCACCTAGGCGTAGAAGTCACGCCGCAATTGCTCGGTGCCAATATCGTCATTGGCCGCGAAGACGGTGCCCCTTTCTGCCTTTCAAGCACCCCGGTCAATACCTATTTCGTCCTAGCTCCGGCTACCGCGACCCAACCACCGACGCCGCCCTTAGCCACCCTGATCCACTACGTCCAGCAAAAGGGTTGTAGCCTCACAGGCAAAGCCTTGGCCAAAGCCTATGGCGATCCCTCGCTGACTAAGCAGTTCGTCGCCCACGCCGAGCACCATCGTGGCATTCTTTGCAGCGTCGAATATCCGGTCAAAAGGCCGATCTTTCTCGAACGCGGTCAAAAGATATTTTTCCGCTTTCCCATGGGCTGCTGTTATTGACCCGAGCCAGTCTCGCTCAAGTTCTATCTGCGCGACGCGCACTTATACAGCTTTGTGCAGCAGTGATGGGTGGATGAGGACATTCTTCGTCCAGCCGAACTTGCGGGTCATACGGATGTAGAATTCCCGCTCTAGCGGGTCTTTGCAGCGCCCCATAATAACCAAATTTTTAGCCCAACTGATTTCTCCAACCAGAGGTTGGAGTTTTACATCTTCATGGTATTCCAGAAAAAACTGCCGCATGTACCACAGGTTCTGGGCAGAATATCCCCGCACACCGGGAAATTCCGCCCGCAGATCCTTGGCCAGTTGCTCAACCACCGACTTTCCCCAGCCTTCGACCTTTTGCCGCTCCGCGATCATCCGGCCAATATCCCAGTACAGACCTACTAGTTCCTTATTCACCGCCTTGAGAGCTGCGTACTGGGCAGCGCGGACGCGCTCCTTCACGTCTGCGAGGAGGCGTGCGTAATCCTCTGGTAGGTTTGGTGTGTTCCTTACTACACGACACCTAAGCTGAATGTGCGTTTTCTGATGTTTTCCTGGGATCGCGGGCCTCTGGCCCGCCTGCGGGCGGGACGCCCGCGATCCCAGTTGAGGCCCTACTGTCGTGTACTTAGGGTGTGTTCATAAAAAAAACTCCTCCTTCTTAGCTATGACTTGCCTGTCTAAAAATGAGCTTGTCCTTGCGTACTGTGAAAAGAACTTAGTACCTTGAACATCTATTTGCCGGCTGATCTCCTCAACCTCCACTCTGGGGGCCGCGATGAGTTCTTCCCGCTTTAATTCTCCCGCTTCCGCTTTCGATCTCGCCGAGTTGGTCCGTCGCCTGCGCCGCGGCCTGCTCCTGTCCTTAGCGCTAGCCGTCGGCCTCACCTTGGTCCTCGTTGCCCTCAATCCCTTCCAGCAAGTCGAGATCAAAGCTCCTCGGCCTCTCAGCACCAAATTCATCAAGCGCGAACCCCGCTTGACCAAACCCTTAGAACTGCGCAAAATCCCCAAACCCAAGCGCCAACTAGCTCGCCGCCAAGTCCACTTGGCCGCCGCCCGCCTAGATCAAGTGCAGGCCACGACCAACTTCAATGTCCGCTCGTTGATTTCCAGCCACGTCGGCAACTCGGGCATTAGCTTGTTCAAGCCGATTACCGATAACGCTGCGAACAGCTTTACACTCGAGCCCAAGCTCGTCTCCACCTCGGTGACCAGTACGCGGATGCCGGAGCACAAAATCGACATGGCCTTGGAAATGCTCGATGTCAACAGCATGGATACCGGCCGCTACCGGGCCATGATAGTACAAGACGCCGGCGATCCCCAAGCGATCAAGGGCTTCATCAAAATAGCCCATGTGATTTCGGCTCGCGGCGTTACCGATCAAATACAGGGCTACAGCAATTTGAATCTGCGCTCAATCGAGGCCCTGTGTGACGTTATCAATGAATACACCGGGCTCGAAGCCAAGTTTATCGGCACGATTACCTACGACGACAGACGCCTACTCGAACTGCCCATTCTCATCCCCCAAGGGTCCCTCAACGAGACCGAGATGGAAAACTATGCCCGCTATATGCTGTCTGGGGGCTTCATTATGGGAGGTTATCATCGCGAAGCCTTGGTAAAGTACGGCGGCCTAGTAGATGGGTATGATTTCTGGAAAGAACGCCTGCCTTTGGACCATCCCGTTTTCAATGCTTTTTTCGCGCTGAAAGGCGGTACTGGGGGCTTGGTTGACTGGCGGGACATTGTCAACGGATATTTCATCCGCGACCGGATGGTCGGCATCGACAACGTAGGCTGGGGCAGTAACCCGCGCTACAATCAGATGGCGGTCAACGTGGTCGTCTATGCCCTGACCCAAGAAGGCTCCATCACCCAACGCCTCATGCAGGGAGTCAACTGAGGCCGACTATCCCCCCAATCTAATCCACCCGAAAACGCTTCCTTGGAGATTTCCCATGGCCATGACCGAAGAAGAACGCTTCCGCTTTGACCTCACCGGCTTTTTGGTGCGTCCCGCCATCTTAGAGCCAGTCGAAGTCGCTGCCATCGTCGATCAGATCGACCGCATCAAACACGACCCCCAATCGCTGCCGCCCGAACACCGCGACGTGCCCGGCGGCCCGGCCAGTGTGCTGATTGACCATCCCCAAGTAGTCGATGTGATTCGGGAGGTAATTGGTCCTGATATCCGGCTGGAAGGCTGTAGCTGCGTCTGGCGCAAAAAGGGCGAGGAGCACGGCGGGCTACACGGGGGTGGCCCTGGGCAAGCCGATCCCATTTTTGGCTATCGGGTAAAAAACGGGCGCATCCACGCCGGTATGGTGCGGGTTATTTTCGAATTGACCGATATCGCGCTAGAAGATCAGAGCACCCATTTCTTAATCGGCAGCCACAAGTCGGAATTTCCCATCCACGAAGACCACCTGTCGCTGGAAGAGGGCAAGCGCAGTCCTTTCCTCACTACGTACGCCTGCCCGGCCGGCAGCGCGGTCTTTTTTACGGAAAACTTGTGCCACGCCGGACCAGTGTGGCGCCGCGACACCCCGCGAGTCACTGTATTAAACGCCTATTCGCATTTGGCTACTCATTGGCACCGGCTGAAGATCCCCCCGGTGGTGCTGCACAGCCTTTCGCGCGAAAAGCAGGCTTATTTCCGCCAGCCGTGGATCGCCGATTTCCGCACCAACCCGGCGACCCACAATACTACCGAGCGCTTTCTGGATAACGACGAAGCGCCTATCGATACGGATCACAAGCCCTAGGGCGTCTAAAGCAATCGAAGCTGGCAGACGCAATCGAGGGTTATGGATTTCCAACTAGAATCGCGCTGCTGAGAGCGGCCCAGGATCGCGTCCGTCTAGGGCCAGTTCCACCATGCGCTCGGCGGCCAGCAGGCCAATGGAGTTGCCGTAGCCGCTAAAACCGAGGGCAAAGACCGCGTCGGGCAGACCCGGGAGCGCGCCGACAGCTACCCGGCGATCCGGGGTGAAGCCGTGGATGCCAGCCCAGTGGCGCTCGACTTCAAAGGAGATGCCCGGGAACCAGTGGCGCAAATAGGCCTCGAGGTGCTGTAGCAGGTTTGGGGTGACCGCGTCCTCAGCGGTGTACTCCTGCTCCTCAAAAAAAGCCCGGGCACCGCCTATCATCAAACGCCCATCTTCAAGCTGGCGGAAGTAATCGTAGTCAGTGATGCCAGCGACTTGAATCAGAGGTTCCACCGGGGTAGTGATGAGGATCTGGCCGCGCACTGGGCGCACGATGCGGCGCAAGTGCGGGTGCATATCGCAGCCGTACCCATTGGTGGCGATGTACACTTTGCGGCAGCGGATATGGGCGCGGCGCCCGCGCACTATTAGGCCCTGGCCCTCCGGTTCGATGCGATAGACCTCGTTGTGGTCGTAAAAGGTGGCCCCAGAGGCAGCGGCAATGGCCTCGGTGAGGCGCGCCGGCTGCACCATGAAATCGCCCTCCACCTGCAGAGAGGCCGCGTACCCAGCGCCATAGGGATCGCTGTGGGCAAACTCGACTTCAACGCCGTCGGCGGCAAAGGCGCGGGCCCACTCTTCCAGCTCACGGGCGTCGGCTTGGGTTTCGGCGAGGTGGATGGCACCCTCTTCCCAGGGCGCCTCGTACTGCTTGGCCAAGGCGCGCATGCGGGCGACGTTGTCGCGCACCATGGCGAGGAGTTGGCGGGCGGCCGGACGACCCACTTGGGCGATGAGAGTGGGGTACGTCTCGCGCTGCGAAGTCAGCACAAAGCCGGCGTTGCGGCCCGAGGCACCAGAGGCCACAAAGCGGGCGTCGACTAGGGCGACGTCGCGGCCCCGCTGGTGCAGTAGGGTGGCCGCGTACGAGCCGACGATGCCGGCACCAATCACCACATCGTCGTGTTCGGCCTGCAGCGGTTCGGATACTTCTTGCCATTTGGATACGGTCATAGGGCCTCCCGTGGTTCCACAGCACCCAGAAGCGGGGGCTTTATCTTTCTAAACGCTACTCGTACCCTCGCCCCAATTGTCGAGCGACGTATTCAGCCCGCTCTTCAAGTAGCATTAGCTGCTCTGGCTTGGGTACCACGCCATGATTGTGCTGTTCGATGTGGGCTGAAAAATTGAAAACCAATGCTTCGACGACCGAGCGCCTGTTTTCTATCTTGCCGCCGGAATGGTAAAAGTGATCGCGGGTTACGACATTGAATCGGTTCCAGTGGCGCTCTAGCATTTCGTTTTCTCGGTAGTCGTTGTGATGCCACGTAGAGAGGATGAACCGCGCCGGAGTCGCCGAAAGCAGTTGATAGAGACGTGCTTCGTCAGCCTCCGTCCAGCCGTTGTAGTAATCGACGTACCGACCGGTGTAGGGCGGATCGCAGTAGATGAGGTCATCACCAGTCGCCTGCACAATCACGTCCTCGAATGGGGTGGTTTCAAACGTCCATCCCTGTTGAATTAGGCAGGCCACATCGCGGACTTGGTTCACTATTTTGGTGATGTAGGAACGACTGAAGCGCTCCGGCTTTTTGCAGAAGGGGATGTTCCATTCGCCTTTCTTATTGAATCTCATCATCCCATTGAATCCAGCTCTGGAGAGAAATAAGAAGTCGAGTGGATCGTGGTCCCGATTGAAGCGATCCCTTATGTAGGTGAAGTGGTCGTATCCGTTGCGACCGGCCTGTTGTAGATGTAACCCTTCCTTTTCGAGATAGGCGCGAACGTGCAAGGGATGGATGACACCCTGTTGAATCTGCTGATAGAAGCGGATAATGTGGGGGTTGGTATCACCGAGCAGGGCCTCCTTGAATCCCGCATTAAAGGCGACAACGCCAGTACCCAGAAATGGCTCTATCCATCGTCCCTTGGCTTTGGGCACAAGGGCCTGTATCCACGGCACTAGTTTGGTCTTGATTCCCTGGCTTTTTAGCGGTGGAGTGACAACGCGCCTCACGTTTTCGCCTCTTTTCTCTTCTTTTAGTAGGGCACTCCTACCGGGGCATCCGTCGGTGAATTGCCCTCACCCCTCCCGCTTTTCCATATCGCCGCCACTTGCCACCATGCGTTCGGGAGCGCCATTCGCATCGGCTGCCAACGCCGCGCACGGCGTGCCGAACTCGGGGCGGGCAAAGGGCAGATGGGTCCGGCCTCGCGCCAGAATGTGTTTGTAATTAGCCGCCGGTCCCTCATAGGCCGCTCCGTGGTTCCACGGCACCCAAGAGCGGGCATTGCAATAGTGGCTGACAAAAGCCCGACGCCAGCGGTCGGGCGACTGATTGGGATGGGAGCGGTGCAGGAGGTGCGGATGGAAGAACACTACGTCGCCGGCTTCCACCACCACCGGCACTGCGTCTCCGTAGCGCCGCGCCACTCCCGACAGCGTATTGACCTCGTCGTCGAGATGGCTAATGCCTTCTACGACCTCAATCTTGTCAAAGGCCCCTTCGGCGTGGACTAGGTGCCCCCGGCCTTCATCTGGGTAAATAGGCTCGTGGTTCGAGCCGGGCGCGACCCACAGACAGCCGTTCTCCTCGTCGGCCCGCTCCAAGGCCAACCAAGCGCCGATGAGGGTGTCTGGGTAGGTCGTGATATAGTAGGAATCTTGGTGCCAACCCTGTCCGCCCATGCCCGGCGCATTGAAAAACTGCATGGTCTGCAAAGCCAGTACATCCGGCCCGATGAGCGCCTCTAAAACGTCCAAGACGCGCGGGTGCAGTAAAAAGCGCTCGCAAGTGGCGTCCCAACGGTGCAGTTGATGCACCCGCGTGAAGCGGTGCACCAAATCTGCATCCGTTGCATCCGGGGGCGGAGGCTCCTGGCCGGGCACGTCGATTTGGCCCTTGAGCATGGCCATGACGTGCGCTTTGAGTTCTTCCACTTCGTCCAAATCGACCAAGCGCTCGACGACTAGGAACCCCTGTTTCTGGTACTGGGCGTATTCGGCCGTGGAGACTTTGTAGCGATCGGGCCGCTGGTCAGCGACTGGTTTATAGCTCATTGCTTCCTCCGCGTTGGCAATCCTCTCACAGCTTCTCCCGCACGGTGCGCACCCCAGCGACCATGTTCTCCAGCTTCTGCTTTGCCGCCCAGCGCGCCGTTTGGCTCAGCCCGCAATCGGGCGCGAAAGAGAGCTTGTCGGCCGGAGCGTACTCCAAGCACGCTTCCACCCGCGCCGCGATATCCTCTACGGTCTCAATATAGTAGCTCTTCACATCGACGATCCCCACGGCCACATCCATCTTTGCGGCGATCTGGCCGATGACTTCCAACTCAGCGAACTCGCGGCTGGCCATTTCGACGTGCATCTCATCAACCTGCATGTCCAAGAAGGCCGGGAACATGGGCGCGTAGCGGCGCAGCCCCACGGCGCGGCCTTTGTAATTGCCAAAGCACAGATGGGTCGAGAGTCGGCACTTGCCCGCGACGGATTCGACCGTGCGGTTGAAGATATCGACGAAGCGCGCTGGGTCTTCGCGGTGGGCATAGCAACTCATCGACGGCTCATCAACGGTCAGCTCCGTGCAACCCGCCGCACAGAGCGCCTCCAACTCGCTCCGCACTATCGGCAGCAGGGCCTCGGTCACGGCCCAGCGGTCCGGGTATTGGTCGTTGGGCACGAGCCGTCCGCTCAGCGTGTAGGGACCCGGCACGCTGGCCTTGAGCGTCGGCCCTTCGGGAGCCAGCCGCTTGAGCCGTACAAACTCCTCCACCGCGCCCAAGCCGTGCGGCGCTTGCAACAGTCCGGTGATTGCGTGGCGACCGCGTTGGTCGTGGGCGGGAGGGCCGAAGTGCCTCGGCGGTGCGGACTCTAGGTCAATGCCTTCGAGATAACCGTAAAAGGAGAGGTTAAAATCAAAGCGGGTCTGCTCGCCGTCGGTGACCACGTCCAATCCGGCGCGCACTTGGTCGCCGAGCGCGGCAACGACTGCGTCGTCCTGCATCTCGGCGATATCGTCCGGTCCGAAGGCGTCGAGGTGCTCAGCCGCGTGTTCGAGCCAGCTTGGGAAGGGGTAGGAACCGATAACGGTGGTGCGCAGGGGTTGTTCTTTCACGGCTGGCCTCCAGCGACCTTTTCCCAAGTTTCTACGATTCGATCAATGATTGGTCGATACGTCGAGTTCTGCAAGTGTTCTTTGTACCATTCTACATAAGTTTTGTTTTCTAGATGCTCTTGAATCATTCGATTTTCTTCCAGCAGCGTCCATAGGTTGTGAGTAGCTCGATTACAAAAACCATAGATGAGGTTTGCTTTAAGGCCATCTAGACCATACTGTTGACAGGCAGGACATTGGCATTCTAGTAATTTTTTTTGTTCTTGTTGATTTGGCTCACGTATTTTCCAATTGCCGAGTTCGGCTATAGCACGATCTCCAATTCCCGTCAACTGCACAATTCCCCTTGCCGCCCGGACACGCCATCCAGATGAATCTACTGAGTCTAAACCTAATAATGCTGCGACGTGCAATGTCGCTGTTCCGCCCACCCCAAAGAGATGCAATTCCCTATCAGCGAATGTTTCACGAACTTGGCGCACTTTGTCTAGTACTTCCCCGTGCGACATGGCTTTAGGAGTACGCAAGAGGTTAGGCACGATGCCACCAAGGGCAAAAATCCGTTTGGATTGAAGTCGTTCATCTGCCTGAAACTGGCGAAGGTACTCATCCAAGTGACGACTGATATGAAGGATGGGGACATACCCATCGTGAGAATAGGATTGGTTGACATCCATCGTCCGCTTTAGGCATTCGAGTTGTTCAGCGTCACTCATAAGCGGCGTAGGGATATAGTCTTGAGGGATTGCGTACCATTCAGGTTGAGCCTGTGCAACAAATTCTTCATAATCCTGATGTGGTACTTCGCCCCCAGCGCGTGAAAATCTGAATGCACCATTATCCAAGTAGATAGATACATCTAGCGGAATGCCCAGACTTGCATGTATTCCTACTTCCATAGCTTGACGACGACGTGCCGGCATATAGTGAAAATCAGCGTAAGGGATCATCACCGCTTTCAGATTAAAGAGGTAGTACGGTGAGTCAGTGTCCCATACAGGAGGATTTAGACCTTTCAGACTCAGACCTGCGACGATTTTCATGCTTAGTTTCCTTTAATCATCTTTTTGAAACGAGACATAATCCACTGTCCGGTTGCTGAGTCAATTTGCTTTCCAACATCTTTCGAGAGTGTATGTGCGTGCTGAGTAACAGTCGGAATGAGATATGTTACTGGTTGGTCAGCCATAAACGAGTGGTCCTTGTCAATTGTAAAACCACAACTTTGTATTCCAGATAGGATCTTCTGTGTTATTTCTTCGATGTTACCAAGAGATTCAGAGTAAAAGAACTCATAACGAGGGAGTTGTTGCTGTGGGCTTTTGGAATGACCAATAAAAAACATGTAAACGTGAGCAATTTCACATAACCTTCTGTATGGAGTGATATCCACTTCTGAATGATGGTCTTGATAGGTTCGGAAGTAATTATCAAGACCATCAAGGTCTGTTTTGGTATTCAAGTTTGCTCTTGTTGTGAATGAACGACGAATTAGGCAGGTTGTTATGGCTTGTTCTAAATTATCTCCTAAAAATGATGGAGATGCCAATAGTACACTCATCATTTGTCCATCATTGAATGTGTAATTACCGAATGTCCAATTTGGATCTATATGTTTCGCAACGTACCAATCGACGATTGCACTGTATGTCTTCAATTGTACATTTTTCGAGACTCCGCAGTAAATTCCACCTATCTCTCTTGCATAACTCAGGCAGTCGAGCAGTTCGCGTATGGCTTCGCGAGTAAAATCACCTCGCCTGTTTTCAATCAGAAAATTATCGAGGTAAGCGTCCTGCGGAAATAGACTACCATCTCTAAAAATGATGTCAGGTGAGCGCCTGTTTGCTTTCAGCAAGTATGCAAGGTCAAACTTGTACTGTCCAACATCCATTGCCGAATTCAGACATCGCTGATAATCTTCGGGGTTGAGGTCATCTTGATAGGACGGATCAATCAACATCCATCGCAGTAACTCTTCATCTGGCTTGGGATTGAAGATATTGTCAAATTTAGGACTACCGTCCTGCACAGAGTACAATGTGCCTGCCGCATTGTTGAGTACGAACGGAACGCTATGCTTAAAAAAATATGCCGGAACAGGAACAGCACTACGATGTTGGCTCACATCTGAACTACCAATAATGGGAAGACGACCATCCCAAACGGTCTTGTCGAGTACGATCGGGTTGAGAAAATATTTTCCAACTACGTGGTCATTAAGATGGCTTTGCACCGCATTATTATCGAAATCGACCTGCCATCGCGTTCCGCCTCTAGCTGGTGGGTACGCCCAAAGTTCTCGTTTACTCATTCCAAATCCACGAATTGCTACTGTATTCAATAAGTTTGCGAACACTTCAGACTTAGATGAATTTTGCTCAATCTGGCGTTTCAAATCAATAAGAAAGTCAAAGTAGAGTTCCCTCGGATCGCACCGTAACAAGACTTCACGGGCTTTATGCAATGTCGTTCCCCATGCCTTTTCAATTTCCACTGCACGCTGCATATATTCAGTGGTAGTTGTAAGTGGATCATGCGGCCGACTATGTACTTCAGCAGACTGGAGTATTTCATCAAAATTAAACTCTAAGGTGGAATATGATGATGGAGGCGCAATGTTTGAAGTTCACGCAAGACTGCTGTCGCAATTGGCTGTAGTTGAGTTGTTGTCAAACGCTTACAGTTAATCGCCAGACAAGGATACATGTACTCCCGCCAGTCTGCCTTACCTATGCCATCCCCAAAGATTTTGTTTCGCTTGAGAGTACTAGTTCGGCTGATAGCCATCATGACACTAGATTGGGCGTTTGTCAGATCAGGGCCAATTTTTTCCATTCGCTCCAACAACTGATTAATTGAAAATTTAGCGATGTCTTCGGATCTCAATTCACTCTGCAACTCTCCAAATGCCCGACCTGCAATATCTTTTTGCAATTCAGTAGTTGCAGTCGGAAGGAGACCCAAAAGTTCCGATTCCGCCAAGGAAGAGACCCGGATAGTGAAATCCCTTCCTGGTTCAACTACCTTTCCATTAAGTTTTTCCACCAGAACAGAATATTCGTCCTGCGTGTCAATAAAGATAATAGGCAAATTCTGTTTCACGAGTTCTTCAGCAATGACGCCCATCGCATAGCTTTTTCCACTGCCTGTAGTTCCACAAAGAAAAAAATGTCGCTGAATGGACTCTCGCTTGAGAGTAATTTCGGTCGTCGTGCCACTGACCGTTTCGCCAATTCTCAGACCGATCGATTCATCTTTGATCAAACCAAGAGTTTGTACAATCTCATCATCATTAGCGATAAACACCTCAGTGCCGGATTGAGGCAATGTCTGTGGCGATTGCATAGTTTGACCAATAATCTCCTCAATTAACTCAGCTTCGGCGAGGCGATATATAGTTGTACTATCTTCTTCAGTTGGATAGTTTGGATCCATTGCAAGTGTATCACGAACATTTATACCTTCTGGACTTTCGTGGGGGTTATATTCGCGAGCACTACGAACTCGAGCAATGAGTGTACTACTTGTTGTATTATCCCGTGATACAGGCACTCGGATAAGCGTTCCCGGTTTGACATCCTGTCCAGCTTTCAGTTTGATCCGGACAGTCTCAAATGTTGGAGTTTCCTGATCGGAAATAACCGTGCCAATGGAATCTGTATTGAACTCCATCATAAACCTCCTATTATTTTGAACGAACCTCAACTCCGAGCTGCTGCAAGACTCGTCTCGCTTCGTTTGTGTGAAAAGCACTCACAGGCAGGCCCGTCAGCTTGCTGACCAGCCACTTGGGAGGCACTTGTTGATCATCTACCTGCACGTACCATACTTGATATTTGGGAATATTCTGTTCCTCTACGATTGCAAGACGTGCTACATCCATTACCTGATTGGGTGTGAGTGAGATTTCGACGTCCCGAAGGTATGCCTTTCCCTGTTGGATAACCGCCATGTGATTATCGGGTGGCACCAACAAGCCCCTATGTAACCAGTTGCGAAGATCTGCTTGTTTGCGCCCCATTACTCCCGTAGAAATTACCACCTTGAGATTAACAGGAATTAGCGATTCATAGCCGACTAATACTCTTAGATAGTCTTTTCCCATGCTTATGAACAACTCATCGTATTGTTTATCAACCAAAATTTTTTTGAGTTCGGTTAGAGTCGGTAGTTGCAATTCCCTAACTTTTTGCAACGTCATTCGGTGATCGTAGTTAGGAATTAATTGGCTAGACGGGATCAATCCAAACTTGGCTGACAGAATATATATATCGAGGAATTGCGATTCAAACGGACACACTCGCATAAACTTGTTGATCACCCGAAAGGCCGGTCCGTCGTAACGTTCCAAAGCGGGTAGCAAACTTGGAGAGGAATGCTTTTTTTGGGAGCACGAGAGAATTAGCAACCGTAAATTTGAAGAGGTTCTCTCCTTAGAAGCTGTCTGAAAACTCTGGGTGGCGTCCCTTATGTGCAGGAGCCCCCCACTGGATTCCCGCTTTCGCGGGAATGACGGAATAACGTCTCTACCGCGACTCAACGCGACCCAAGGTGGGTTCTTAGAAGCTGTATGGAGATTCCGGGTGCGCTCCGATCGTGTGCGAAAACGTGGCGAACAAGGCAGGCAAAGACGACCATTTTTGGTCAATATGAGCGGCTTTGCCCGACGCCGACCGCCGCGTTTACAGTCGTGCGAAGGACGCCAAGAGTTTGTAGACAGCTTCTTATACATTGTGTTTATCACTTCTTGTTGTACAAAACCTCTTCAAGCCAGCTCAGGAGAGGGTAGGAACCGATAACGGTGGTGCACAGGGGACACTCTTTCACGGTTGGCCTCCAGCGACCTTTTCCCAAGCGATTGCCGCGGTCCCCAAAACGCCAGCGTGGTCGCGCAACTTGGATAATACAATCGGCACGCCGGTGCCCGCTGGATGGCGGAATAAATGTTCGTTCACTTGCTTTTGCAGGGGTTCGAGAAAGTACTCGGCCGCATTGGTCGCCCCGCCGCTGAGGATGATGCGCTGGGGAGCATACACGTGTACCGCGCTCACCAGCAGCCAGCCCAAGTTGCGGGTCCAGTGCTCTAGTTCGTCCATGCAGAGCCGGTCTTGGCGCTTGACGCCGCGGATTATGGCTTTGAAGTCGATCGCGTTGGGATCTTTGAAGTACTGGTCGCTCAAGACCGAGGGAATGCCGCGCGCCAGCCCGTCCCGCACTTGCTGCGTCAGCGCCGTGGCCGAGCACATCATCTCGGCCGTGCCCCGCGCGTTGGTCAGACACAGCCGCCCGCCAAGGGCCTGCATGACGATGTGGCTCATTTGCGTCCCGAACTGAAGATGCGGATCGCGCAGGATTTTGCCGTCGAGCAAGGCCCCGGAACCGACGCCCGTACCGATGGTAATCGTCACCGCCCAGTCCAAATCCCGCGCTAGGCCGTAGTGCCGCTCGGCGTAGATGGAGACGCGGCCGTCGTTGTCGGCGACGACTGGAATCCCCGTGGCCTTGGCCAGCCGTTTGACAATGGGATAGCCTTCCAGCCCCTTGATCTTCCCCGGCATGTACACCACGCCGACCTCGGGATCCACAGCCCCGGGAAAGCCCAAGCCAATGGCCTGCGGCTTGCCGCCCAGCTGCTGGGAAATCCGCGCGACTTCATCCTTGAGCGTCTTGAGCAAATTGCCCATGCCCAGCGCAAACCCCGACGGATTGATGCCCGGTGCCAGCATCCGCCCGCCCCGCGTCACCGCGCCGCTTTTGGCTCGGGTGCCGCCCACGTCAAAGCCAATGACGTATTCCTTCATGCGTCCTCCTTGCGTCAACTCACGCACCAACCTGCATCCACGGTTACCACCGTTCCGGTAATCGCCCGCGCTCGGTCCCCCAACAAAAAGACCGCCATCCCCGCCACGTCCGCCGCGCTCATCATCGCTCCGAGCGGCTGCTTGTCGCGCATAAATGCCATAATCTCTGCATTTTCTCCGGCCCGCTTGCTCATCGGCGTCTCCACCAGTGCCGGCGCAATGGCGTTGACCCGAATCCCGTACGGCGCGTAGTAGCTGGCCATAGCCTTGCTCAGCGACACAATGGCCCCCTTACTGGCCGCATAGGCGTGCGAGGCAAAAAACCTCCGCTCCGGCGCAAAGGCCAACACACTGGCCATGTTGAGAATCGCCCCCCGCGCGCTGTCCTCGGACAATTCTTGGGTCAACATCTGTTGTAGCACGGCGCGGCACACCAAAAACATGCTCTTAGCGTTGGCGTCCAGCGTCGCGTCCCACCCCTCTTCTGTACACTCGTGCAGCGGCCCATCGCCAAAGCGCCGTCCGCTGATCCCCGCTACATTGAACAACCCGTCGATCTGTCCCCACTGATCCACGCAGGCCTGCACGACCTCGGCGACCTGTTCCCGCTGCGTCAGATCGGCTGCCTGATACGCCCCCTGTTTTCCCAGCTTCTCGGCCAAGGCCCGACAGTTTGCTTCCGTGCGCGAGGTGACGAATACCTTGGCCCCCTCCTCGGCCGCATGCAAGGCCGTGGCCTCGGCGATGCCGGTAGAGCCGGTAATTAGACAAACCTTGTTGTCGAGAGTGCCCACAGGTTAGTGGTTAGTGGCCAGTGGCCAGTGGTTAGACCCCGCCCCGGGTTGGGGTCACAGGGCACATAGAGAAAAAAGCCGAAACATTTATAATGGAGGGTTAAGGGGAATGTTGGGACTGGTCACTGGCCACTGACCACCGGCCACTAACTATACAAATGCTTGAGGCTCTTGCGGTAGCCTTCGTAAAATCGCTCTAGCTGTTCTTCTGCGCTTGTGTTTCCCACAAACTGATGGCTCGGCAATAGCTCCGGCTTGACCCCCCGCGCCAACAACCGCTCGGCCACTTCGCAGCGCAGCATGTTCATCATCATCGCGCCGGTCACCGTCGATACCGGCCCGGTCCGCCACTCCAACCCCTCTAGCTCGAGCACGCAGTCCCCCGGCGGACATTGGTTGTCGAGGACGACGTCGGCCAGATCCATCAGCTTCTTGCCCGACGAATGCGCGGGCGGCGACTGGTCGCCGTGTGGCTTCGACAGCATGGCGATCACGGGCAAGCCCCGCGCCTTAGCGCCCATGGCCATTTCGACGATTAGGGGCCGAATGCCGCTGGTCGAAATCAAGATAAAGGCATCGTGCGGCCCGAACTTGAACCCCTGGAGAATCTCCTCGGCGTAGCCTTCGTACTTCTCCAAAAAGAGCGGCCCGCGCAACCCATTGGTGCCGACGATTGACGCATGGGTCGATACCGCTAGCTCGACCAAGGCAAAAAAGCCCACGAAGCATCCCTGGCGCGGCGTCATTTCCTCGCACATCATGCGCGAGTGCCCGGCACCAAAGAGAAAGACCAACCCGCCGTTGGCAATGCTCTCAGTGCAGATTGCGGCGGCTTGGTCTATAGCGTCCATTTGCGTATCGCGCAGACGTTGCAATAGCTCCATCGTCTGCGCGTAATAATCTTCTGCAGATCCCATGCCCCTCCTTTGATGGTAATCGAGTTGTAGGGTTTGGCGGGCGGAAAGTACGGAACACCCCCAAGGGGCGTCTAGAATCCCGTTGCGACAAAAGCGGCGATTGTTTCGTCGGAGACGACCGCCCGGGCCGCTGCGACGTTTTTTTCTAGCTGCTCGACGTTCAGCGAGCCGATTGGATTGCCGTGAATGCGTTCCTCGCGCAGGCAAAATTGCAACGTCAGCTCCAGCATGTCGATGCCCTGTTCGCTGCACCACAAGCGCATGGCCTCGGCCCGGTGCTGGTCTTCGCCCCACTTGTCGCGCGGTATAAAGTGCTCCACAGGCACGCCCGTCAGCCAGCCGCGCATGATCGACCAGCCGTTGAGTACTCCGAGGTCGGCGGCTGCGGCCGCTGGTAGGATGGCGTCGGCAGCGCTCTGCCGGAGCAAGTTGTAGTCGCTGAAGCACAGCATCGCGTCGGTGCGGCCCGAAGCAATGTGCGCGAGGTGAAAGTCATGGGGGTTCATGCCATAGCCGATGAAATCCACGGCACCCCGCTGGCGCACTCGTTCTAGTCCTTCAAGCGCACCGCCGGCCTCAAGGGTCGGTTCTATTTCGGGCGGGTCGTGGAGGAAGAGCACGTCGAATTTCTCGATCCCCAAAATCTCTAGCTGGTCTTCGGCATCGGCCAAGACCCGCGCCGCCGAGTAGTCGGGCCGCCCCTCGCCGTAGCCGCCCCACGCAGCGGCACTGTGGCAGCATACGCGGCCGCTGATGATGATCTCGCTGCGGGCAATGACGCCTTCCTTGATCGCGCGGCCCAGCTTGCACAGCGAGTCGCCGTAGCAGCGGGCGCAGTCGAAGTGATTGACGCCCAAATCGACGGCCCGGCGCATCAGGGCCATGGCCTCTTGGTCGTCAACCGGCCCGAAGTGGCCGCCAAAGCCTTGCGTCCCGAATGGAACTACTGGTATGGAAAGCTCGGTTTTGCCCCAGCGGCGGCGGGGACAGCAGTTTTTTTCTAGGCCCATGACGCCTCCTTTACAGGGCGTTTAGTGGGAGTGCCTTTTTCGCGCTGTGGCAGAGGGTAAAAACGCTATGCACCGAGGGCAGAAAACGCAAAAATCCGCCGAGCAGGCACCCCGTTCCCAGCCTCCTCCTAGTCAGCCAGTACAGCTACGCGACCGATAGTACGACGGTTTTGTTGGAGACAGCAGCGGCGGCGGGCCCACGAGGTAGATGGGCTGTCGCTAGCGGCGGGCTTTAGACCTCGTCTGAGTCCGCACTCTCTTCCAGCAAGAGGGCGATGCGTCCCTCGGCAAAATCCAGCATGGCACTGGCCGACGAATTGGGCTGTTCTTCTTCGGGAATTGAGCCTTCGGCTTCTTGCACTTTGCGCTCTATGTTAATGTCTCGTGCGCGCTGCGACAGACTGCGACAGGCTTGAAAGGGATTGATTTCGCCTTCCAGCTTGACGGCGACTTCCCGAGAAAACATCGACTTGGCCATTGTAGCTCCCGAGGATGAAAGGTGAATGGGGTAGATATAATGTTACAAAACCATAGAAATTATGCGATTTTGCCGAAACGGGCAAGTTTTGCGGAAGGCTGAGCGGCTCGACAGCAGGGCGTTTTAGATCGCCCAATACTTCCACAGATCCTCCGGCACATCATAGCGCATGGCTTCGCGCTCGGCGTAGTGCCAGCGGGCGAAAAGCCCCAGCCGCGGCTTAGAGCGGATGTTGGCCGAGCCGGTGTGGCACAGAAAGCAGTGCCAGAAAATCACGTCCCCGGCCCGCGCTGCAAATTGCTCCGGCCCGTGAGGCGAGCGGTCCGAAAATAACCCCCATTGGCGCGGCTCCCAATCGTCGCGGTCGCGGAAACTGCCGTCGATGTGGGCGGGATGCTCGCGGAAGTACGCGTGAGTCGGCAGATGGCTCTGTGGCCAGTAAACAAAGGACCCGCCGTTTGCTTCCACATCGTCTAAGTAGGCCGTCGCCCCCAGCATAAAACCGCCGCTCCAGCCCCCGGGCCCGTAGCCGTCGATATGCCCTTGGCCCGGCCAGTCCCACGCCTCCCCCAAGCGCGGCCACTGCACCAGCATGGACCCGCCGCCGCCGCTAAACTGCCCCCCACCCATCGCCTCGACCACCGCCTGCATCTGCGGAAGCTGCCCAAAGGCCGGTTCAACCGCAAACCCGTCGATCACATAGCTAGCGGGCCAACTCGCCGGGTCTTGTGGATCGGCCCCTAGGTGATTCCAGAACTGCCCGCGCCAAGCGGCTAGCTGCTCCGGCGCGATGAAGTTTTCCAGAATCAAATATCCCTGCTGCTTAAAAAACGCAATCTGTTGCTCGCTCAGTGCCATGTCATCGCGCTCCTCCTCGCGCTTGCTGCATGGTTAGTTTCACCTTGTCTGGCTTGATGCTCTTGATCTCCAACCCGGTTGCATGGCGCACGGACTGGGCGGATACCTCGAAAGTGCGCCGCCCCAATCTGACGAGATTGGCGTCAATGACGACTTGGAAATCCGCATTGCTCGCCAAAAACATAGCTCGTCGCGGTCCGGCCACCGCGATCTCCACTTCTGGAGGGTTGACCTCCTTTAGCGCATATCCTTCGGGCATATTCTCCACGGCTACGGGCACTTGGAGCACCGCTTCCTCGACCGTCGCACCCGGCACGAATACCAGCCATGCGCCCAGGGCCAAAGCGAAGGACAAAAGACCTTCCACCAGCCGCCGCCCCAACTTGCGCCACTCGACCCGGCGTGCGTTTACCGGGTGCAAGTAGTTTCTGATCCTGTTCGACAATTTGCCCGCGTCCGGATCGTCCAGAATCTCGAGTTGCCCCCGCGCGGCGATCCCGATGGTGCCGCGCTCCTCTGATACTACTATACACAGGGCATCGCTGCGTTCGGCTAGGCCCAATGCGGCCGCGTGCCGCGTACCACCTCCCTTCATCTCGTCCCTATTCTCGGAAAGCGGCAAATGAACTCCAAACTCCTTGACTCTGTTATCCTGCATCACCAGTGCGCCGTCGTGACCAGCCGAACCGGGGTCGAAAAGGCTGTCGAGGAGCTCTTCGCTGATTTCCGCATCCAAAGGGACCCCATGCTGCAAAAGATGTCGCTCTATCGGCTCGCGCCCCGGCAGGACCACCAAGGCCCCGCGTCTTTTCGCCGCCAACTGATGCAATCCCCGAGTCAGCGTTCCCAAGCTAGAGAGGTCCGGGCGCGGTGCCTTGCGGCGCAGACCGAGCGTGGCGATCTGCTCAAAGAGCCGGCGCAAATCATCTTGGAACACCACCACCACCAGCAGCACCAGCACTGCGAAAAAGCCTTGGAAAATCCAGACCGTTAGCTGCAATCTGAATTGCTGCGCTATCAGGTAGAAGACGCTCAAAAAAGCCAAGCCGAGCAGGGCCATCCGCGTATGCACTCGGCGGGTCCAAGCTATTAGACCCCAAAGCAGCAAACCGACGACTGCAATATCCACCAGATCAGTGGGTGCGATGTTCAACAGGGGTGTGTGCAAAGGGCATCTCCCCTAAAGGAAGGGAATGGGTCAAGCTCCGGGGAACGCCGCCAAATACACCTTGGTGCGCTCGTTCAAAACTCCGTAAAAAGCTCGCGTCTCTGCGTCTGCGCTATCCCGCCAAAACGCCGCTGGAATACTCGAATCGTTCGCCAACGGTGCCCGGTTGCGATGACCGTAGTAAATCTGCACCGTCCGCCGCTCGGCCTGCGTGGGCCGCGTCGTCGCCGTGTGCAGCACCGCCACGTTAAACAGCGCACAAGTCCCGGCCGGACCGTGCAAGTGATACTCGCCGCCCCGCTTGAGTTGCTCTTCCTTATCTTCGAGCACCGGCTGGCTTACTGCTTCCGGGGACAGCGAGAAACAATGCGTCCCCTCATCGACATCGGACAGATAGACCATGAGCTGGATATAGTCCATGCGGAATGGATGCTCGTCCCAATGCGGCCGGTCGCGGTGCCAACCTTGGTGCAATGGGCCGTCGTAGGCCCGCATCATCCGCAGCCCGATCTCGCCAAAGCAGAGCGGCCCGCCCATCAGTTCCTCGATCGTCGGGTATATTTTCGGGTGACGGATAAGCTCGTCGAACTGCGGCGAAGTGATCAACGACTCGTAGTTGGCGTGCTGGTGGTGGCCGTAGCGGTGCCAGAAATAGGGATATTTTTCCATGTCGCCATCGAACATGGCGCGGAAGTATTGCACCTCGTCGTTGTCGAGCACCTGCCCTAAATTGAGATAGCCGTTTGCGGCAAAGAAATCGCGGTCGGCTTGGTCCATTGCCCGGTCTCCTAATCTTGTTAGCGATATGGAATCTGCTCGCCGTGCCAAGGCAGGCGAAAGCTGGGCTGCTGGCTGTAACGCCGCATGGCGAGCGACAATTCTATTTGGGTGGCCGGAGCCAATTCAACTTGGAAATAGGTGTCATCCACGTCGAGGGCCTCGTCGCCAGCTTGCACCCGGCCAAAGCAGTGCTCGCCAAAGCTGCCAGCGCCGATGATAACCTGCCGGGTGCGGCTCGTGCTCAAGTTGACCAATGTCAGTTCCGCACTGTCAGTGCTGAGGCTGGTTACTAGGGCAGCAACGTCCTGGGGCAAACCCGGCCGCTGCTGCTCGCCGTCGAAATAGCGCACCCGCCCTTGCGCCAATCCGCCCCAATAGATGGTCTGCGGCGCGCCGGTCGTTAGCTGCACTAAGGCTTCAGTGACCACTGGATTAGCTTGCTGCCACCAGTGTACGTCGAGTTGGGTCAGGTCTTGTTCGTCGTCTATGACCTTGGCGATGCGGTCGCCGACCTCGCGGTAGTTGGCCTGCAAGATGCGCTCGGGGTAATCCGGGGATTCGCCAGCGAGAAAGCGGGTCCAGGCGCGGTCGTCGAGCGAACGCGGTCCGCGCTGCCCCACTTGCTTCCACTCGCCTTCGGCTCCCCGGCGCAGGATTTCCAAACGCTGCCAGTCTCGTTCCTCCATGGACGCGACCCACAAGTGGATCGGCGCGTTGGGATTAATGGGATTGAAGTCGGTCCAACCTTCGTCCGTGTGCTTGTAGGGCACGAGCAACCGCCCCCCTTCCTCGCGGCCATGCGCGACTAGCGCATCCAGATGCATGCGGAGCAGGTCCAAGTAGCGGTTCTCGCCCGTGACTAGCAGCGCGGCTTCGACCGCCGCGGTGATCGAGTGAGCCATCATGTTGTGTCCATAGCGCCCGGTCCAGCCGTACAGCCCACCCCACCACTGCCCTTGGCGCATCTCACCGACGATGCCGTTGGGCCCGATGTTGTCCGGGACGATGCCGCCGTTGGCTTCGGTGCGCTCTATCCAGGCCCCCACGTATTCCTCAATCCACCCCCGATACCGCGCCTCGCCGGTGTGGAGAAATGCCGTTGCCACCAGCGCCACGACGCCTAAATTGACGGTCACGTCGCCCTGCATGACCACTTGGTCGAATTGCTCCTCAACGCGGCGCTTGGTCTCGGGGTCCTCCCACCAGTTGGCGGGTAAATCAAAGCCCGGCCCCAACGTGGCGTGGTCGTGGGTGAGATCGTAGTGGATTTCGCCGCGCCGCATTTGCAAGAGCGGCCCCTTGCTGCCGCTACAAGGCGAGCGCACGATGCGGTGCTCGGGGTCGTAGTTGGGCACGGCTGGGTCGTCGTTCAAGTACAATCCGGCAAAGCGCTGCGCCCGGCGGCGCGTCTCGGCGTTGGTCGGGTCGGCCATCCCCAAGTGATAGAAGTAGATGTAGTTTTCGGCGTTGTGGAACCAGTCGTCGTCGTTGATAAACTCGCGGGTGACGCGGCCGTAGTCGTGCTCTAGCTGCCGAGTGATGGCGTTCCACTCCTCTAGGGCCTTGACGCCCGTGTACTCGCTGCCGCCTAGGGCATAGTAGTGAGGCCAGTTGAAGAACGCCTCGTACAGGTCGTCGGCCCAGACCCCGTCGCCGGGGTATTCTTCCTTCCAAATCAGGCTGCCGCCGGGGCGGGTGTACTTGTCGAGGAAAATCGGTGCCGCCTCGTCGATAGCGTCGATCAGTCGCCGCTCTAAGACAGCCCACGGCGGCGGTGCAGTGCGGGTTTGGGTCTTTAGCGTTTTCACGGTTTCGTCCTCATCCATATATAGATACGCACTCAGTCGCGCCGCTGGCAAGTTTGACAATGTAGGTGCATTTTGTCGTATTCTATAAGACAAACGTCGCCACACAAAGAAAGCGAGCCATGCCATGACCACTGCCACGACGACTCCTTTAGGGGAAACGGCGCAGATTCTCGGGGTGCGCCATAGGCTGCACAATGGCTTCGACCTAATTGAAATGAGCAATCGAGGCATTGCGCGGTCGGAGTTGATAAAACTAGCGGAATACCTCGCTATATCGCCGGGACAACTCATTCGCCTGCTGCCCATTAGCGAACGCACGGTGCAGCGACACGGTGCCGCCAAACCATTCAGTCGGGCCGTCTCCGAGCAGGTTATCCAGATCGCCAGCGTCGCTGCCAGAGGGGTAGCTGTCTTTGAGGACCGCGATCATTTCCTAGATTGGCTCAAACAACCTTGCGTGGCACTGGGCAACAAAGTGCCGCTTGAATTGCTCAACTCGCGTTTCGGCGCAGATCTCGTTTTGAATGAGCTGGGCCGGATAGAGCACGGGGTATTTGCCTGATGCGGCTTTTCCGCATCGCCAAGACCCACTACATAAACGATTTATCGGGGGCCGGTGCCCGCGCCAACGGCGGTCGGTGGAATCGCGTCGGGGTGGGTTTGCTTTACACCTCGCCTAGTCGGGCATTGGCCACGGTGGAATACCTAGTACATGTGCCATTGGTGCGGGTACCGAAAAATTTGAGCATCGCGACCATTGCGGTTCCCGATGATGCGCCCGCAGAGACTATTACCGAGGAGATGTTGCCGAACAACTGGCGACGACATCCGGCCCCTGTCGAACTAGAAGAGGTCGGCACTCGTTGGATTGAGGAAAGGCGGTCGTTGTTGCTACGCGTACCCTCAGCAGTAGTTAAGGGCGACTACAATGTGCTGATCAATCCAGCGCATTCAGAGATGAAAGGTGTGGAAATTGCGGCAGTTGAACCGCACCTGCTTGACGAGCGGCTAGGGCGATAGCCGCGAAATTTGACGGGAATCACGTTAGTCAGCGGGCGACCTCAGGCGGTAGCAGATATAAGCCGCCGGAATTGCAATCAGCAGAATGCGCCCCAAGTGCCAGAAGATGTACGCCGGAACGACAATCAGCAGAACGAGTATCGAGACGATGTCGAAGAGGCGTCTTATCTCTGGAGATGTCACGGCGGTTTATCTCTTTTAGCTTGCAACGGTTAAGAAAAATGGTGCCGGAGGTGGGACTCGAACCCACACACCCTTGCGGATACAGGATTTTGAATCCAGCGCGTCTACCAATTCCGCCACTCCGGCTAGACCATTTACCACTCCTCTCGTTCGCCCTTCGGCTTGCCGAGGATTTCCATATAGACGATCGCGTCGCGCGCCGTCTGAGGGGTGAGGAACCAACGGCTCCGGCGGCGCCGAGGCCGCCGCTTCTCGCCTGCATCCTCGGGCTTGGTCTCCTTTAGCCGCTCCATGGCCAGCCTCTCGGCTGCCACGGCGCGCCGCTCGGCTTCTACAGCCTGTCGCTCGGCTTCTACAGCCTCCCGCTCAGCCGCGACCGGATCGGCTTCGGCGGGAACCGGCTCGTCAAAAGGATCGCCGTCAAAAGGCCACCCAAAGGACGGCTCTTCTTCCTTCTCTTCCTCGACGACAACGGGCGCAGCCGGACTGACCTCGGCGTGCTGTTGTTCGATCTCGGCGTGCTGTTGTTGGGCCTCTTCAAGCCGTTTGCGGCGCTTGCGACGCTCCATCAGCGCCGAAAATATGCTGAACAGGATGGCGAGGGCAAAGAGTAGGAGTTCCATGGACTAGTTGTCGCGTTCCTCGCCGCTTTCGGAAATCGAGTCGCGCATGTCCGTGTCGGCTTGGATATTGCGCATGCGGTAGTAGTCCATAATGCCCAAGTTGCCCTCGCGGAAGGCTTCGGCCATTGCGCGCGGCACCTCGGCCTCGGCTTCCTTGACTCGCGATTCCATCTCCACGACTTGGGCCGTCATCTCCTGCTCGCGCGCTTGGGCCATGGCCCGACGTTCCTCGGCCTTGGCTTGGGCGATTTTGAGGTCGGCATCCGCCTGATCGGTCTGCAACTTAGCGCCGATATTCTCGCCCACATCGACATCGGCGATATCGATGGAGAGAATTTCGAAAGCCGTACCCGAATCCAACCCCTTTTCCAGCACCGTCCTCGAAATGAGATCGGGATTCTCCAGCACCTCTTTGTGCGTCGCCGACGAGCCGATGGTGGTAACGATGCCCTCGCCGACGCGCGCGATGATCGTCTCCTCACCGGCACCGCCAACTAGCCGGTCGATATTGGCGCGCACCGTCACCCGGCACAGGGCCTTGACCTGGATGCCGTCTTTGGCGACCGCCGCGACCAATGGGGTGTTGATCACTTTGGGATTGACGCTCAGCTTGACCGCTTCGAGCACATCGCGACCGGCCAAGTCGATCGCCGTAGCCCGCTCGAAGCTCAGATCGATATTGGCCTTGTCGGCAGAGATCAGCGCTAGGATCACTAGGTTGACATTGCCGCCGGCCAGAAAGTGAGCTTCCATGCGATCCAAGCCCACGTCGAGACCGGCTTTGGTCGCGCTAATTTTGGGGCCGACGATCTGACGGGGCGGGACCTTGCGCAGCCGCATACCCACCAAGTCTCTGAAGATCGCCACCTTGACCCCAGCGAAATAAGCCGTGATCCACAGGCCAATCGGGACGAAATACGTAAAGAGCGACAAAAAGATGATGATACCAAAAAGTATCAAGACCAAAAACAGGACTTCCATCATAGGCTCCTTGAAGGGAGTGAGTTAACGCTTGGAAGGGACTAACTGCACAACTACTCTGTTGCCAGCCACTTTCAATACCTCGATCTGTTCACCACGCTCAATATAGCCACCTTCGCTGACTACGTCGACTACTCGTTCGCCGAACTGCGCCCGCCCCGCTGGTCTCAGCGTCGTCAGCACCTCGCCAGTCTGCCCGAGCAAATCCTCGCGGCCGGGCTTGACCGAATCGTAGCCGGCTTTGCGCGTCATGTCCTCGTTGAGCACCAAGCGGTTCCAAGCGCGGACCTTGAGCATCATTCTCACCAAGATGGCGGTGCCCACAAGCCCCACGCCCGCCACGACTCCAGCCGCCAAGCCGCCCATATTCATATAGGCATAGCCAATGCCAGCGACCGCGGTCAGCAAACCAACGACGCCGAAGATATTGAGCCCAGGGATCACGAAAATTTCTAAGAGCACCAGCGCAAAGCCGAGCAATAGCAAGGCCAGCGAATAAACCCATTCCAACACCTCCCCCCCCAGAAAGCTCATAGTGGCTTCACCACCACTCGACTGCCGCAAGCTTCTACTACTTTAATGGGCCGCTGCGCCTCGATGAATTCGCCCTCGGCGATCACGGTGAGCCGCTGACCCTCAAACAGGGCTATACCTGAGGGCCGCAGGTAGCTGACCGTGACCCCCTCCTTGCCCAACAGGTTCTCGTCGGTCTTACGCGAGGAGGAAGTGTACCCATCGGCGGCCTTAATTTCGTTGTGGAGTACGAGGTGGTTGAAGGCGGCGAACTTGGGCAGGGAGCGCAACACGATGAGCGAGAGTACAAACGCGCCGATCATTGAGCCTGCGAGACGCCCGATCACCGAGACGATTTCCTCGAAACTCCACAATTGAAAATCGCCCAATTGGGTAATCACTACGCTCGCAATCATCGCCGCGATACCCAACATGCCCACAATGCCAAAGCCCGGAATGGCCACCAGCTCGACGACCAAAAGCGCTACGCCGACAGCAAAGAGCGCCAACTCCTGCCACTCGGCCAGATGCACGATCAAGTGGCTTCCAAAGAAAAGCCCCAGCGCCACCAGTGCGAGCGTGCCGCCCAAGCCCCAACCGGGCGTGCGCACCTCGGCGATTAAGCCGAACATGGCCACGGCCAGCAAAATCGAAGTGACGACCGGGTGGGTCAACATGCGCAAGATGTGTTCGGTCCAGTTGAGCTCGACTTCGATGATTTCGGCCTCGCCTAAGTCGTAGATGCGCAACAGTTCGATCAGCGTCTCGGCCGTCTCGTCGGCCATCTGGTAGTTGAGCGCCTGCTCGGTGGTCAGGGTGGCCGGCCTGCCCGCTTCGGCACTCAGACCCGGCACATCGACGCGCTCATCGACCATGGCCTCGGCGATCTTGACGTCGCGGCCGGTGCGCTCGGCCGTGGCGCGCATCTCAGCGCGCATATAAGAAGTCACCTTGTCGCTAGCTTTGTCGCCCGTGGCATCGACCGGGGTGGTCGCGCCCATGGTCGAGGCTTGCGTCATGACGATCTTGTCGCAGGCCAGCGAGATGAGTGCCCCGGCTGAAATCGCTCGCTTATTGATAAAGGCGATGGTTAGGGTTTCGGCGTCGAGGATGGCGTCGCGGATCACAGTGGCCGCATCGACGCGCCCGCCAAAGGTGTCGATCTCGAAGACGATTGCGTCGGCTTCGGTCTCGTCGGCCTCGGCGATCACGCGCTCGACAAAGGCCGCCACGCCCGGGTCGATCATCCCCTCTAGCTTGAGGTGGACGCGATAGACCGTCTGCGCTTGGGCGCTGCCAGCCGACAAAAGTAGGAGTGTGTAGATAAGGTTTCGCATTTACTATTGAATATACGCTATAATTCGATAATTGTACTCTAAGTATCTGACCATTGTCAACAATCTCATTTGACCCTGTTTTTGGCCCAGCCTACTTTTTGATTCTCACTACAACATCTGAAACGAAAAACCATGCCCCGCAAGCTCGAAATGCTGCTCAAAGGTGGCCACGTAATCGACCCTGTCAACGACATCAACGGCGTCGCCGATGTCGGCGTACTCGACGGCCGCATTGCCCGCGTTGAAGAGAACATTTCCCCGGCGGACGCCCATCGCGTCATCGACGTAGGCAATCTCGTCGTGGTGCCGGGCCTGCTCGACATCCACGTCCACACGTACCATACCCGCGCCCGCCAATCGGGCGGGTTGGTGGGCAGCCTCAACGCCGACGCCCACTTCCTCAAAGAGGGTGTAACCACCTGCGTCGATACGGGCACGGCCGGGGCCGAGGAGTTCGAGCACTTCCGCGAGACGGTGATCGATCACGCCAAGATCCGCATGTTCGCCTATGTCAACATCGCCGCTCCAGGCATGGGCCCTCCCGAACAAGTAGTAGCCAACCTCGATCCCCAGCGGGCGGCCCAGATGACCGCGGCCCACGACGAGGTGTGCGTCGGCATCAAGACCGCCCACTATTGGACCACCAAGCCGTTTGACGACGAGCATCCGCCTTGGGCCTCGGTTGACGCGGCCGTAGAGGCCGGCGAGTGCTGTAAAATGCCGGTGATGGTTGACTTTTGGCCGCGCCCGCCCGAACGCTCCTACCCCGACCTCATCCTCAAGCACCTGCGCCCCGGCGACATTCACACGCACGTCTTTGCCCGCCAGTTCCCCGTCGTCGATGAAAACGGCGAGGTGTACGACTACATGCGCGAGGCGCGCGAGCGGGGCATCCACTTCGACCTTGGGCACGGGGCGGCCAGCTTCTGGTACCGCGCCGCCATGCCGGCCATTGCCGATGGATTCCCACCCGACTCGATCAGTACCGACCTGCACATGGGCAATATCAACGGCCACGTTCACTCCATGCTCGATACCATGTCCAAGTGCTTGGCCATGAACATGTCCTTACAGGAAGTGATCTACCGCTCTACTGTCACGCCCGCCAGCGCCATCCGCCGGCCCGAGTTGGGGACTTTGACGCCCGGCTCTGAGGCCGATGTGGCCGTGCTGGGCGTCTTGGAGGGCAACTTCTACTTTCGCGACTGCGGCTGGGCCTGCATCGAAGCCCAGCACCGCCTCGAATGCGCTCTTACCTTGCGCGCGGGTGAGGTGGTGTGGGATCGCCACGGCATGACCTGCCCGCACTTGCAAGAGGTCCCGCCCGAGGCCGAGTACTGGCACCTGCCCGAGCAGCAAGCCACTAGCCCCGTGCCGCGCCTGTGGCGCACGGACGCCTGAGTAGGCCGCGCTAACGGCGGTGATCATTCTTCGTCCCTGAGTTGGGCGACGATATGGTCTGGCTCCGCGCCATCTTTGGTCGTTAGAAAGCCGACGTAGCGTTCAAAGACAGTGGTAGCCAATACTGGCTTGACTATCACCCGCTGATCGGATAGCAGTTCAAACTCTACTTGGTCGCCCGGTTTGACCCCCAACACATCACGGATGTTTTTGGGAATGGTCACCTGTCCTTTACTCGTTATTCGCGGCATCTCTTCACCCCTTCGCAAAATGCGACCAACGTATTAATTACAGAAAAGTAATGCCCGCCCACATAGTTGCTACCATGCGGCCCCTGTCGTACATTTTCCGTGCCAACAAAAACGCCGTAACTCCTTGTAAATTTTGAATCAATCGCCTACCAAATCGCACCCCATCGCTGCGCTTAAAACCCTCCTGCCTCAGTGCATGCTCCAGGATCGGGTGCGCATCGAACGCCGGCTGAATCGCCGCCGCCTCAAGCCCGAAGAAGTCGAACGCCTCTTAGGCCAAGCTCGCAGCTCTGCTCGGCTGCGCGAAAGGCGGCGCAAAAACCGCCCAAACCCCACTTATCCACCCGCCCTGCCCATCAGCGACCGCCGGGAAGAAATCCTCGCGGCGATCAAGGCGCATCCCGTCGTCATCGTCGCCGGCGAGACCGGCTCGGGTAAGAGTACGCAATTGCCCAAAATCTGCTTGGAGGCTGGCCGGGGCGAGGTCGCCCGCATCGCCGTCACCCAGCCGCGCCGCGTCGCCGCGCTCTCCATTGCTCAGCGCGTGGCCGAAGAACTCAAAGTGACCTACGGCCGCGATATCGGCTGCAAAATCCGCTTCCGCGACCAGACTGCGCCCGAGACCTGCATCAAGGTAATGACCGACGGCATGCTGCTGGCCGAGACCCAAACCGATCCCGACCTGCTCGAATACGACACCATTATCGTCGATGAGGCCCACGAGCGCAGTCTCAACATCGACTTCTTGCTTGGCTACCTGCGGCTTTTGCGCCGCAAGCGGCCCCAACTCAAGATCGTCATCACCTCGGCTACCATCGACACCGAAGCCTTCTCTAAGGCTTTTGACGACGCCCCGATCATCGAAGTCTCGGGCCGGATGTTCCCGGTCGAGGTTCGCTATTGGCCGCTCGATGAGATTCTGCAGGACCGCGGCGACTACACGTATTTGGATGCGACCGCCAGCGCGGTAGAAGAAATTTTGCGCATGTCGCGGGAGGGCGACCTGTTGGTCTTTCTGCCGTCCGAGCGCGATATCCGCGAGACCCGCGAGCGGCTCGAAAGGCGCAAGTTGCGCGGGGTTGAGATTCTGCCGCTGTTTGGCCGCCTAACCGCTGGGGAGCAGCAGCGCGTATTCGCTCCGGGGGATCGTCGCCGCGTGGTGTTGGCCACCAATATCGCCGAGACTTCGCTGACTATCCCCCGCATCCGCTACGTCGTAGATACGGGCTTGGCGCGCCTGTCGCACTACAACCCCCGCACGCACACCCAGCGCCTGCCCATCGAACCGATTTCGCAGAGCAGTGCCCGCCAGCGAGAAGGGCGTTGTGGGCGGGTTGCCGACGGCGTCTGTATTCGCCTCTACGCGGAGCAGGACTTTCTCTCGCGCCCGGAATACACCCAGCCCGAGATCCAGCGCGCCAATCTCGCCGAGGTTATCCTGCGGATGATCAACCTCAAGCTAGGGGACATTGAAGCGTTTCCCTTTATCGACCCCCCTGCAAAAGCCGCTATCGCCGGCGGTTTCCAACTCCTGAGCCAACTCAACGCCCTCGACGAAAACCGCGCACTCACTCCCATTGGCCGCGCCATGGCGCGCCTGCCCATCGACCCCACGGTCTCGCGGATGTTGCTCCAGGCCCGCGAGGAGCAGGCTCTGTCCGAAGTGCTCGTCATCGCCGCGGCCATCAGCATTCAAGATCCGCGCGAGCGGCCTTTGGAAGAGCAGGATGCGGCCGACCAAATGCACCGCCAGTTTCACGACAAAAACTCCGACTTCCTAGCTTATCTCAACATCTGGAACGCGTACCACGACAAAGTGGAAAGCGCCTCGCAAAACCAACTCCGCAAATTTTGCAAGGCGCACTACCTTTCCTACATGCGGATGCGCGAATGGCGCGATATCCACGCGCAGATCCGCGAGACACTGAACGAGATAAAAGGCTTTCGCTTCAACCGCGAACCCGCTGGGTACGACGCGGTCCACCGCGCAGTGCTCACCGGCTTGCTTTCGAGTGTGGCGCGCCAAGAGGAGGGCAATATCTATCAGGCAGCGCGCAGCCGCGAGGTGATGATTTTTCCCGGCTCGGGACTCTTCCGCTCCAACAAGGGCAAGAAGCCAGTCGAGAGCGGCCCCCCCGGCTGGCTGGTCGCGGCCGAGATCGTCGAGACCTCGCGCCTGTTCGCCCGCACCGTCGCCCGCATCCAGCCCGAATGGCTCGCAGAACTAGGCAGCCACCTGTGTCGCGCTTCGTACGACCAGCCCTACTTCAACCCGCGCTCGGGACGGGTGCTGGTGCGCGAAAAGCTGATCCTCTACGGCCTCGAAGTGCTCAGTCGCCGCATTCCTTATAGCCGCATCAACGCCCGCGAGGCCACCGAGATATTCATCCGCGAGGCGTTGGTGCCTGGGACGGTGCATACTCCGCACAAGTTTCTCGCGCACAACATTCGCCTGTGTCAGAAGATCGAAACTTGGCAGACCCGCGCCCACGGCTTGGCCGATGTCCACGTCGAAGAGGCCGCTGCCCGCTTTTACTCCCAGTACCTCGACGACGTTTCCTCTCTGCCCGACCTCAACCGATTCCTCAAAGACAAAGCCTCCGACTTCCTGATGATGGAGGAGGAAGACTTGCTCGGCACCACCCGCGCCGACTTCGACCAGCAGGCCTTCCCAGACACACTCGACCTCGACGGCAATAAACTAGCCCTCAGCTACGCCTATCGCCCGGGGCAAGACGAGGACGGCGTCACCGTCAAATTGCCCTACAAACTGGCCCACGCCGTTGATCCAGAAATACTCGAATGGCTAGTGCCGGGCCTGCTCGGAGAGAAAATTACCATCTTGCTGCGCTCGTTGCCCAAGTCCATTCGCAAGCAACTGGTGCCGATTCCCGCAAAGGCCCAGCGCATTGCGGCCGCGCTCAAGCCGACGCATTCCACCTTTTTGGAGTCGCTGCAAGACCACATCCGCCAGCACTACCATATCCAAATCCAAGTGTCGGACTGGAACGCCGATGACTTGCCCGACCACCTCAAGATGCGCGTCGATGTCCAAGGAACCAACGAGCAGTCTGTTGCGGCCGGCCGCGATTTGCAGCAACTGACCCAACGCCTTGAACAGCACGACACCCCCGTCGAACTAGACGCGTGGAAAAAGGCGGCCCAACAGTGGGAACGGGAAGGGATAACTAATTGGGATTTCGGCGATCTGCCCGAACGAATAGAGGTGACCCAAGCGGGTGGAGTACCACTTTATGGATGGCCTGGCCTCCGCTGTGACGAAGGCGGCGTGTCACTGCGGCTCTACAAGAATCGCGCCGAAGCCGAAGCCCGCTCGCGGGAGGGTTTCTTGGGCCTCTGCGCCTTGGCGTTGCGCGACGAGCTGGCGTGGCTCCGGCGCGAGCTCCAAGAGTTGGCACAATTCAAGGCGCGCTATCAAGGCAGTTCCCTCGAACTGCGCACCCAAGCATTTGAACATCTCGAGCGCTATCTCTTCCACCGCGAGCAAATCCTACCCCTGCGCCAAGAGGATTTCGACGGCGTGCTGGTGCAGGCCAAGCAGCGGCTGCGCGGCTTGGCTCCGCGCTTCATCTCCACGGTCGATAGCTTGCTCGAAGCCCGCCGCGAAATTCTCCTCTCAGGCCGGTCCTATCGTGGGCTGGACGCGGACTTGGAGCGGCTGCTGCCCGACGACTTTTTGGCTCGCGTCCCCTTCCACCGTCTCAGTCACTTAAGCCGCTACCTAAAAGCCGTCGAGGTGCGTGCCGAACGCGCCGCGACCGACCCGCGCAAGGACGCGCAGAAGGCCGAGTTGATCGAGGTGTACCAAAGCCAGTTGGAAAAGCTCGCTGGGGAAACCAATTCGCCCGAACGAGCGGCCCAAATCGAGGAATTGCGCTGGATGCTGGAAGAATATCGCGTCTCGGTCTTCGCCCAGGAGTTGGGCACCGCCCACCCGATCTCCCCCAAGCGGCTCGACAAGAAAATCGAGCAGATTCGTCAAATGAAGAGGTCGCCCCAGCGGTAGTTCGCGTGGTCGCGGTTGACGCCTATTCGACCCCGCTCACTTGGCGTACCCGCCACCGCCAATCCTTCACCTCAGTGTGGCGAAATGGAGCCATCCGCGTGTGCAGATGCACACAGATGGCGCTAGCAGAGTGCCGTCTCTACTCAGAGATCGGCGTTGGCATGTAGATTGCTTTCCTGCCCTTGAGCCACCATATTACTGCCTCAAGGATTCTACCATGACCGAGAGTTCCAACCCTCAATCTCGTCCCGCCCCTGCCGAGCTGCACTGGGGCATCAGCTATTTGCGCGAAGACATCCAAGACCTGCGCAACCAGATAGGAGCGGTTCACCACCGCATTGACGAGACCAACCGCCGCATTGACGAAACCAATCGCTCGCTGGGTGAACAAATCCAAGCGGTTCATCACCGCATTGACGAAACCAATCGCTCATTGGGCGAACAAATTCAAGCGGTTCACCATCGCATTGACGAAACCAACAAGCGCATGGATGTCCATTTCAGGTGGACGATGACCACATTGGTCGCCATCACCGGTATCCTCATCGCCGTTATCAAGCTCTAAGCATACCCTAAGCACTGTCGTCTTGGCAGGGCCGCTCGCCAGAAACAAAACGCAGGACCAATGCCAACCAGTCGCTCTGCAACAGGGGGCTTGGTTGGTTTAGACGTTCGCCGCCAGCCACTGGTAGCACTTTTCGTATCCCACCTGTCCCTCGGTCTCCGGGCCTTCGTATTCAGCCGTCCAAGCCCCGTCGTAGCCAGCCGCTTTGAGGCACTGGACCGCGTGGTCGAGGTGGATTTCTCCCTCGCCCAGTGCCGCCCCCTTGTAATTCTGCCGCGAGCCGGTTCCGTCCTTTATGTGAGTGTGGAAAACGTGCGGGGCCAGTATTTCATAGAAGCGGTCAATCCGGTCCAACTCGTGTCCGAACCAGCGATAGTTCATGGTATCCAAATTGACGCCGAGCCGGTCCGAGCCTACCCGTTCGATCAGGCTTAGTTGCCAATCGCCGTCGTTGGTGGAAACGCCGTGGTTGTCGAGGGCGATCCGCACGTCGTACTCCTCCAGAAAGTCGGCGCAGCGCTTGAAGGCCTCTAACATCATGCCGTCCCACTGGTCCTCTGGGACGTCGCCGTTGCGGTTCCAGCCGCCGTCCGAGCGCACGATGTCCGTGCCGGTTACGGGAATGATCTGGCAGACGTAGCGGTAGCACTCGATTTGCGCGTCCAAGTCGCGGGGATCGGCTTGCAGGAAGTCGTTGCCGGCCGCTACGGCCGAGGCTTGCATCCCGTATTTGGCCAATAACTCGCGCGTGGCTGCGGCCGTCTGCTCGCCGTTTTTGGACTCGCCATCCCAGATATCGCCGATCTGCAACTCGCAGTACTGGTAGCCGATTTCGCTGGCCCGCCGGGCGAAGCCTTCTAAGTCGCAGCCGGGCCAGTTGTAGTGAATTGCGCCGATTTTTGCCATGTTCGTACTCCTCTTGTTTCAGGTTCAGTAAAGTCGCCACACCTGCGTCTGTAGCGGCATGAGGCTGATCTCCGCGACTTCGGCGCTGGTGGGTATGGCCTCGATCGCAAGGGCCTCGTACGTATCGAAGCACTTTTGGCGCGATGTGGGCGGATGCGGTAGATAATCGAAATGGTAGGACGCCTTCCGCACGGTGCGCGGATCGAAGTTGTGCACCACTAAAAGCGCGCTCCGCTCAGTATAGCGCACATACGCTAGAATGCGGTCATCTGGGTCGCCGCCCTCGAATTCATTGCGGTGGAAGTAAATTTTTCCGTCGCAAAATTCCGACCATTCCTTTTGCAGTGCGAAGAGGCGCTCGTAGGCCCTCGCTAGACTGGCGTGCGGCTCGCGCTCGGCTTGGTCGAAATGCAGGAGGGTCTCGTTTTCAAAGTCGGTGCGCGCTTCTTCACCCCACTCGCTGCCCAACTCCAAACCCCGCGTCAGATTGCACCCAGAGACCGAACCAGCCGAACAGTCGATCAGGGCGGCTTGTAAGTTCTTGAGCAGGGCCATCAGCAGCGCCCGGTCTTCTGGCTGGATGGGACAGGTGAGGCTCTGCCAGTAGAACCGCGCCTGCTCGTCGCACTGCAAGAGTTCCCGGAACCGCTCGTGCCACACTTGGGTGGCGCGCGGGCTGTCGTGGTTTTCAAAGTAGGCCATGGCCACGGTACCCGCCGCGAAGGTGCGATTCATCTCCTCTAGGAAATCGATGAGAGGCTGGGCGTGCTCGACTTCGCGGTGAAAGTCAACTAAGAGCGCGTAGATCATATCTGCCGGGACGTCCACTGCCTCCGTCAGCGGGCACAGTGTCTCGCCCAACACCAACGCCTCGGGCGCGGCAGCTTGAATGCGGTTTTTGAGCTTTTTGAGGAAGGGCCGGTCAATGGTCTGGCTGGCGTCGATGCGCACCCCGTCGAACCCGCATTGCTCAATCCAATACGGGGCGATCTCCAGCAAGTACTCTTGCAACGGCTGATTGTAAACTAGGTCAAAGAGCGCCACATCCGAATAGACCAGCCAAGCGATCTGGTGGATTTGCGGCACGCCGCATTCGTCGCGCAGATACCATTCGGGATGCTCGGCGATCAGGGGACAGTCGCGGCTGCTCTGCATCAGCACCAAGTCGAAAATGACCTTCTTGCCGAGGGCGTGCGCCCGCTTGGTCAGTGCCCGCAGCTCGGCGCGACCGACGAGCTGGACGAAGGCTTCGCGACCGAGTGCCTTTTCCGCTTGGGCCGCCGACAGTTTGGCGAGACCTTCCATCTCGTTTGGGAGCACGAAACCTTCCGCCACCAGCGACCCCCAATCTACTTCCTCGGCTGGCGAAACCAGCTCGGGGTCAACCTGGAAAAAGTCCTGTACCGCATAGACGCTGCCGAGGGTTCCCTTGCGCACGTCCTCGCCGGTATGCAGGTCTGCAAAGCCCGGACGAAAAAAGGGCAGCAGATAGATCACGTCGGCCGGAATGGCGTCTAAGCGCCGCGTCAGGTCGGCGAGCCGGCCCGAGCGGAAGCGGTCCTTTTCAACCTCGGCACCGACCTTGCGTGCGCATACCTCATAGATCGTCGGTCCTTGTCGCACCCACTCCGGGCTGACGACGATGATCCCGTCGCGGTTTTCGGCCAAATCGTTGAGGCTGATCCATTCCTTGCGCCCGGCCTCGGCGTAGCTATCGGCGGAAAACTCCACCGCGTAGTTGAAGGCCCCCGTGCGTTCAAGCGCGAAAGCTGCTGACTCAAAGACGAGATTGTTGTCGGCGAGGACGGGTGTGCCTGCCTCATCTACAAGCAGCCGCATCTCCACATACGCGTTGGTTCCGCTGGCATCGGTCCACAGCCGCGCATCCACATCTCCCGGTTGGACTTCGCGCGGGTCAACGGCGGCGACGAAAAGCTCGCAGCGCACTCGAGCAATGGCAGTCGTTTTGCCAGGTTTGATATAGATCCTAGTGAGGGGCGGCCTGCAAACCCGACCGTTGATTGCAATGGTCAGGTTGCCGCCCCAGACCTGCCAGTTATCGAACTCGCGGCGTTGGTAGCGGCAGTGCAATTGTTCGTAGAACGCGGCGCGTGAACCGAAGACGGCCGTAACGGTCAAAGAATTATCTCCAAATTCACCGATGGTTCTGCCGATAGTGTCGCTTGAGCAGATCCTCGCCGAAATCGTTGTGCAGGTCGCGCCAAACTGCGTGGATGTGGTTGGCGTCGTTTTGGGTGTTGTCGTACTCGGCTAGGAAACCCGGCCCCTGCACCCGGTAGTAGTGCGGTCCGCCGCGTTCCGCCGCGCCGGCCCAAGCAAAGTGCGCCGCTCGCAAATAGGCTGCTCCGAGTCGCGCCCATTCGGCTTCGGCCACTGCTTCGGGCAAGCGTCGTACGTACACTTCGATCAAGGCGTCCAAGACCTGACGTTGCGCCGCGCTCATATCCGCGCTGCCCAATCCCTCCAGTTCGACTTCGCCGCGCACGTGGGGCACATTGGTCGTGAGAATGTCCCTTGGGGCTTCGGCACTGACGATGGCCACCGCTTTTTGCTCGCCGTCCAACTCGTGCAAAAGCTGACGCCCTAGATCCTCTTCCTCCCGCAGAGCACGCAACCCAGCTTGCTCGCCGTGGCGCACTTCGGCGGGGTTGGAGCCAAAAAATAGCGGTGTCGATCCCAGTTGGCCTTCTACTACCGTGTGGTTGAGCGAGACGTGGTGGCCTTCAAAACGCCAGCCCCAGGGCGCGTCTCCACCCGGTTCGCCGAAAATGCTCACGTGGTACAGCTCGGGATCGCGCGGAAAGCGCCGCCCGGCTCCCTCTAACTCGGCCAGTATCGGCTCCAGCGAAATGATCGTCGAGACTTTTTCATACCCCGACGCGCTGACTCCGGTCGCTACCAGCGCGTGCGCTAGCTCGCGCTGGCGCTCGTCCATTTCCTTGAGCGGCAATCCGGCGCGTTCCCTCGGCACGTAGTGCCAGTTTTTGCGCTCTGTGCTGTCGGCAAAGTCGATCACCGCTTTCTGCCGCTCGGCCGCATCTAAGGACGCGAGGAAATTGCTGGCGGCCTCGGCCATGCGTTGTGCTGTATTGGTTTGGTTTGTGCTTTTTGCTGTCATTGCAAACGTCTCCTCTGGCGAGAAAGAGCTAGTGTGGCTCATGGCGCGTAATTAGGTGTTACCAGCCATGGCCTTCAGCGATTTGACCTTTACAGGCTCCCGGTTGGGCAGGCGAATGACGATGTCCATTTCGCCGCCCATGGCCTCCACATAGCCGCGCAGAGTAGAAAGATACATGTCGGTCTGCTTTTCTATTTTGGAGACAGCGGGCTGGCTGATCCTTAGTGCCTCGGCCATCTTGGCTTGAGACAGTTTTGACAAGGACCTCAGTTCCTTGAGGGACTCTACTTCGTTGAGCAATTCCTCGTATCGACGGTCAATCTCTGCACGCCGCTCGGGTGGTAAGGAGTCGAGAACTTCTTTGAGTGTGACGACCATGGTCATTCTCCCGTCCGTTGCAAGTGCGCTCTGTAACGCCTGTCCGCCTTCTCGATAAGACGCTTGTAGAATCGCGCTGGGCTAGTGCCGCTTTTGTCCCCAGCAGCCAGCAAGATGGCGTTCCGCTTAGGATCGAAGGCGAAGGCAACCCGCCAAACCCCACCCTCGGCCTTGAACCGCAATTCCTTCATATTGGCGTAATCCGAGCCTTTCAGTGTATCTACATGCGGTCGCCCAAGCTGAGGGCCAAATTCTTCCAATAGCCGCGCATTCAGCAACAATTCGTCCTGAACCAACTCCGAAAAAGTATCGAACTCGACTTTGAATTCCTCTGCAAAGCCAACAGCCCAAGTCACTACAATATAACCTTAAGGTTATTATTTCAATCCCTAGCCTGAGCCAGAAACAGATCGTTCTCTATAAAGTATTGCTCACCTCGGCCTGCGCGCCGACAAGTCGTCGTGCAAGTCGATGGTCGTGTACTCCTCGTCTGCTTGTTTCACGGCAATGCGCACGAACTCCAGCCTTTCCGGCCCGGGATTGTAGATGCCGTGCCCCTGCCTAATCCCCTGCCAAGTAACCGACCCTGGCACCACCGCAAAGGTCTCGTCGTCAATCGTCATCAGCCCCCGTCCCCTCAGCACGACAAAGCTCTCTTCGAGAAAGTCGTGATAGTGATACCCCACCGAGCCACCCGCGCCGAGGATGGCATGGTCGAGAAAGGTCCAGTCGCTATAGAAATCGTTGGGCGCGAGCACGTGCCGGGTGGCGATCTGCCCACAGCCGCCGTGAATTGCGTCGCGCCACTTTAGCTTGTGCGCGTCGAAGGTCCCGGCTTTGGGCGGCACATCTGGCGCTGGCACTATTTTGACGCCCCACCTGTCTGAAGCCGAGTCCGGCACAACGCGTATGTGCAGCGTTTGCAATGGCTGCCGATAGTCAAACAGCGCAACGCGTATGCGCAGCACGTGTACACGTAGGTTGCTCAAGTTTTTCAACACGTGATTGCACATAGTAGGTTCGGCGGTAGGCTCGATGATAAAACCAACCCCTTCGCCGCTTTCTATCCGCTGCTGCCGTGCGGTCAACTCCACCGGCCCACCCAAAAACACATAGCCCTGTTCACAAGATATTCCGATACCATCTTCCACCGAGCGCACTTCCCCCGGTTCCAATACCCAATAGTCGAATGCAAACCACAGCGTCTGCCGCTGCACCGCCGGAAAAACCGGGTCGCCCTCTCGGTCTAGCTCATTAAGATGGATGTGTTTCATGTTTTTCTTTCGTTATCCTTCGCTGTCGCCACGTAAACTACGCATCCTACCTTCCCTTTACAAACCCTTGACACCCCTCCGCTCAACCCCCAACATAAACGCCCATCTCTACACGGAGCTACCCAAATTGTCTATAGAAAAAGAACCCATCCGCGTCGCCGTGCTCGGCCAAGGCCGCTCCGGCCTCGACATCCACTGCCGCTACTTCAAGACCGCCCCGCACAAATACCAAATAGTCGCCATCGCCGACCTCCTTGACGACCGCCGCCAGCGCGCCGAAAGCGAAATGGGCTGCGACACCTACGCCGACTACCGCGACCTCCTCGTGCGCGACGACATCGACTTGGTCGTCAACGCGCTACCCAGCCACCTCCACCCTCGAGCCACCATCGATTCCCTCAGCGCTGGCCACCACACCATCTGCGAAAAACCCCTCGCTTGGAATGTGGCCGACCTCGACAGTATGATCGCCGCTGCCCACAAGGCCGATCGCCTGCTCCTGCCCTTCCAGCAGTCGCGCAACGCGCCCCAATTTCAAAAGCTGCTCCAAGTCATTGATTCGGGCGTCCTCGGCCGCATCGTCCAGATCTCGATCTCCTTCAGCGGTTTTGCCCGCCGCTGGGACTGGCAGACCGTGCAGGAGTACCGAGGCGGCAATCTGCTCAACACCGGCCCCCACCCCATGGATCAAGCCATGCGCCTGCTCGACTTCAACATGCCGGAGCAAATCCTCTGCGCCATGGATCGCGCTAACACCTGTGGCGACGCCGAGGACTACGTCAAAATTCTGCTGCGCACCAAAGACAAACCCGTCATCGACGTCGAAATCTCCTCCTGCACCCCCTTCCCCCAGCCCATGTACACCGTCCACGGCGAGCGCGGCGGCCTCTCCGGCGGCCCTGCGGGACTAACGTGGCGCTACTACGATCCGCAAAAGGCACCCGAGCAGTCGCTCATCCGCAGCCCACTGCCCGGCCCGAGCTATTGCCGCGAAGAGCTAAAAATGATCGAGCGGTCTTGGGCCCCAAACGAGGACGAGCAAGACGCATTTACCTATATGTCCAACGCCTATTACGACGACGTATTCGCCGCGTTGCGGGAAGGAGCCCAATCCGAGATCACGCCGCAACAGGTGCGCGTCCAGATCGCCGTCATGGAAGAGTGCCACCGCCAGAACCACCTCTCCCAACTGCCGCCCGAAGGTTGGCCAAAGGAATCCGCAACATGAACGCCGCCAAAGCGAACGCCCTTACCGCAGCCATTGCCGAGCTACCCCGCGTCCAGCTAGCCTCCATCCGTCCCACCCCGCTGGAGCCGCTGTCGCGCCTAACTGCCCACCTCGACAGCCCTGCACTCTACATCAAGCGCGACGACCTGACCGGCTTGGCCTTTGGCGGCAACAAGACGCGGATGTTCGAGTTTGCCTTGGCCGACGCCTTGGCCAAAGGGGCCGACACCATCGTCTCGGGCGCGGCAGTGCAGTCCAACTACTGCCGCCAACTCGCCGCGGCCTGCGCCAAGTTAGACTTGGAACTGCACCTGGTCCTCCGCCCAGTGCGCGCAATTGACCGCACCGAATCGCAAGGCAACAACCTGCTACAGCACCTGCTCGGCGCACAGATCACCGTCCTAGCGGAAAGTGATCAGCACGGTCAACAAGACGCTCTGCAAGCCAAGGTCGAGGAGCTTTCCGCACAGGGAAAAAGCGCGTACTGGCCGCGCCGCGACGATGCGATTGACCTCGACGCCATCGCCTATGTAGAAGTGGGCGTAGAGATTGCCCGCCAATGCCAAGAGCAAGGCATCAATCCGTCCTACCTCTACCTCTCCGCCCTCGACACTACCCAAGCCGGCTTAGCATTGGGCCTAGCCTATATCGAGTCGCCGATCCAAGTGCGCGGCTTTTGCCCTATAGCCAATGTCGAGAACCGCCACGAGGACATGGCCACCATTGCCAATCAAGCCGCCCGTCGCCTCGGCCTCGACGTTGCCATGAGCGCCGCCGACTTTGACAACGATGGTTCCTTCGTCGGCGAGGGGTACGGCATCCCCACCCCCGCTGGCTTGGATGCCCTGCGCACCTTAGCGCGCAAGGAGGGCATTCTCCTCGATCCCGTGTACACCAGCAAGGCCCTCGCCGGCCTTGTTGCCCACGCACGCGACGGCAGACTCGATGGCGAGGCGATCTTCCTGCACACCGGTGGCAATCCCGCCCTGTTCGCCTATGCCCAAGAAGTGCTCGCCGACTGAATGGATCCCTTTTTCCTAATCGGCGTCTCCTTCCTGACCTCGACCTTTACCGCCATCATCGGCGTGGGCGGCGGCATTGCGCTGATCTCGGTTATGCCGGGCTTGCTGCCCGCTGCGGCCATCATCCCCGTCCACGGTGCCGTGCAGCTAGCCTCCAACGCTAGCCGCGTATTCTTTGGCCTGCGCCACATCGAGTGGCGCATCTTCTGGCCCTTCGCGGGCGGCGCAGTCCTCGGCGCGGTCGTGGGGGCGCAGGTAGTAGGCGACTTTAGCTTCGACGATCTGCCCCTGTACCTGGGCGTCTTCATCCTTCTCGTCATCTGGGTTCCCGTGCCCAGCCGCGCTTTTCGCCTTCCCGGCCACTTTGCCATTTTCGGTGCCCTCCAGACCTTCCTCGCTCTCTTCGTCGGCGTCGCTGGTCCCCTGACCGGTGCCTTCTTGGCCAGCGCGGGTTTGCCCAAGGACCGCTTGGTCATTACCCACGGCACGGTAATGACCGTCACTCACCTGTGCAAAATTCTAGTCTTCGGCTTTGTCGGCTTCGCCTTCGCGCCCTACTTGCCGCTCATCGCCGGGATGATTGGCGCGGCGGCGCTTGGCTCGTGGTGTGGGACGCGCTTGCGCGACCGGGTTTCCGAAAAACTCTTCCGCAAGGTCTTCAGAATCGCGATCACGCTCCTCTGTTTGCGCATGATCGCAGAGACGCTCTATTAAGATTTTTTCACGGATACTCGCTAACAGCACTCAGTTGCAGAAGCTAACTTTGCGGGCTTATTTTAGAAGCTCTTGCAAAGGAGATTTCCGTGAACGAACGCGAACAAGCCATCCAAGAAATCGAAATCTACGGCTTCACCCTGCTCGAAAGCGTCCTCGATTCCGACACGGCCGCGGCCATGCGCCAAGCCCTGATCCGCTGCGAACAAGAGCACGGCACCGAACACACCCACCGCGGCGCGGCCCGCCACGTGGCCAACCTCCCGGTCATGGATCGCATTTTCCACCAGTGTATCGACCATCCTCGCGTCTTGCCCATCCTCGAACACTTTCTCGAGCCCTCACTGATTTTGGGCAGCCTCAACTCGCGCATCGTCCGCCCCGGCGACGGCTACCAACACCTACACAGCGACATCCCCGCCTATATGCTCAACATGGACACGCCGGTGATGATGAACACCGTGTGGATGCTCGACGACTTCAGCCCCGAAATCGGCGGCACCCGCGTGGTGCCCGGCTCGCACAAGAGCGGCCTCGCCGCGCCCCCGGAGGGATTTATGGTCCAGCACGAGGTGCAGCCGACAGCTCCGGCCGGCTCGGTGATCGTCTTCAACGGCCAGTGCTGGCACGGCGGCGGTGCCAATACCGGCGACCGCAACCGCCACGCCCTCTTCGGCCACTATAGAAAGCACATGTTGGTCTTCCAGCTCGACCCGCACGACGGCTTCCCACCGGAATGGCACGATGGCTTGAGCCCGCGTCAGCGCCAGCTAATGCGGATGCAGAACGGCCCGGGTGCCCTGCACGCGGCCGATGCGCATTTTCGCTAGGAGCTAGGACATGCTGAGCATCCGCAGCTTCGCGCTCACCCTTAGTATTGGACTTCTGGTACCGGCGGCCCTAAAGGCCGAGGTTACTACTTGGCAACTCGGCGGCAGCCAGCCCTGGACTGGCCAAGACACGGTCAGCATTATGATTGACTTTGAGCGCGTCCCCGGTGCCATCCAGCCGATACGCGTCGAGCCAGGCGTCAACATCGTTTCCCTGCTCAGCAACTGGACGACCTTTCGCCAGCCCAAAGAACTGGGCTATATCGACGGCGAGCGGCCCCGCATCTGGAAGTGGAACGAGGGCAACGGCGACCCCACCGAAAACGGCGTCGCACTCATCGATGCCGACAGCACCACGTACAATTCCTCCAAGGCCGAGGGCATTGACAAGCAGTTTTTCACCATCGACTTGGCCGTGCCCATGCCAGCGCACACCTTTGGCTTCCACGCCCCTTCGGGCGGTTTCCGCTCCGACGGCACGCCGCTGCGCACGGACTCGACGCCGGCCTTCCAAATCTCGATCCAAGAGGAAAACAGCGAGATTTTCGCCATCAAAGGGCCGCTCCCTCTCGCGAGGATCGTCGCCGAGCCGACGCAAAATTTTGCACCGGACGTGCGCATTGGTTTCGACCAGCAATACGTGCGCTTCTTCCGCTGGGCCCGCAAATTCTCCATCATCGACGAGACGGCCTTGACCCGCGTTAGCGGCTCATCCGGCGGCCAAGGCAATCAAGCTCGCTCGCTCTTGGGCACCATCAGCGAGTTTGAGGTCTATGGCGAGGGCTTTCCCAAGCGGGCCACGTACCGCTCCAAAATCATCGACCTCGGGGCCGAGCAAAACTTTGGCCGGCTGTTCTTTACCGCCACGCCGATGCGCTTTGTCGCTGGCGAGGCCGTCGAGGCTCCCGATGCACGGGCCTTCGCCGAGGTCGAGGTTCGCACGGGCCGCGACGACGATCCGAACATCTATCACGAATACACGGTCACCGGCAAGGAAAAGGTCGTCTCCCGCGCCCGCTACGAGAACGATCTCCGCACTGGGTTTGGCCGCACGTGCGCCTCTTGTGATTTTGTCCAGCGCAGCCCCCGTCCTGGAATGCGGGCCGCAATTACCTACGACCGCGATAACTGGACCTTCTGGTCAACGCCCACGACCCAATCGGGCCTGCCGCTCAACCTCGACAGCGGCTCCTTCATACAGGTGTTCATCACCTTGCACAGCACTCGCTTTGCAGATTTTGTGCGCTTGGATTCGCTGTGGGTCGAGCGGGCACCGCTGTTGGCGGCGCGCGTCCTCGGCGAGGTGGCTCCGCTCGCCGACCCACGGCCCGCGCACGGGTTTGGCGAGGTGGCCTTGGGCGAAATGGTCGAGTTTGCGTACGATCTGTCGGCCTCCTTCTCAGGCGGGGATCAGCGCGGCTTCGACCAAGTGCGTATTCAAACGGGTGCCCGGCCTGCGTTCAAAGCGTTGTTCGTCGGCGGCCAAGCGACCGACCCAGCCGCCGTCCGCGAAGAGGACGACGGGCTGACAGTAGTCCTGCCCGAGCGCGTTACTCGCGCCAACAACGCGCCGTTGCGCATCGTCTTTGCCGCGGAAGTATTTGAACTGGCCACCACGTTCTTGGGCACCGTCACCGACTCAGCGGTCGAGACCTTGCCCCAACCCATCGTCTCTGGCGACGCCAGCGAATTGCTTTCCACTAACAGTCTGCGCGTCCTCAGTGCTTCGGATCAACAACCTGCCTTGGTGCAAAACTTGCGCTTTTCAACACCTGTGTTGACGCCCAATGGCGACGGCGTTCACGACGAGCTTCGCATGGCCTATTCCCTCTATGGCCTGCCGGAACAAGTGCCCGTCGAATTGGCGATCTATGCGCTCGACGGACGCCATGTGGTGACCGTGTCCCAAGGCTTGCAAACGGCCGGCCCGCAAACGGCCCGCTGGGACGGACGCGACGCACAGGGTGCTGCGCTGCCTCCGGGCGTGTACCTAATCTCCGTGGTCCTGCAATCCGAGCGCCGCGCTGCCGCTTTGCTCCGCCCGGTGGGCGTAGCGTACTGAGGGAGTGGGAACGATGCGATTTCTTTTGTCGCTCGTCTGCGTCGCGTTTGCCGTCATGGCCGCCAGCAGCGAAACCCTGACCTTCCAAGGGCAAGATGCTTGGGCGACTTGGCAGGTGCCTCTCGGCCTAACTGAGGTGGGCGAGAATGGCCAGCTACAGCTCGTCAAGTTCCGCAAGGACATCAATGCGGTCGCTGATGCCCATCGCTTCTCCTACGAGAGCAAGAGTCGCGGACGAGTTGCGGGCGGCATCTGGGAGGCAGCCTCCAATCCAGCCGATGCAGACAACATCATCGACGGAGATCTCCAGACCTTCTGGCGTCCAGATCCGGCCGACGTCGTCGAGGACTGGGCCATTGAGATAGATTTGGGCCGCGCCGTGCTGGCCCGGGAAATACGCCTCACTTTTCCCGACGAGGAGGGCGCGCGTCCCTTCCGCCAGTTTACCGTGTACGGCAGCACGGGGACCCGCATCTCGGTGCAAGACGACTTGGTGCTGCTGGATCCGCTCTTCCGCACGACCCGGCCCAACGCGGCCAGCGAACTCGTCATCCCCCTCGGGTTCACTGCCCGCGACAGTGTATTTCAGCTCGACGAAGGTTTAGGCCTCGACCCGGTGGCCAAAAACAACTATCGGGTGATCCAGCGCATCCGCATTGAGGCCGAAGAGAAGACCGCAAGTGCGGCCTTGGCCGAGATCGAGGTTCGCGGCATTGGCGACAACATCAGCATTGGCACCATGCAGCGGGGCCGCTTTGTCAACGGGGTCAACTCAGTCGATCCGCAAAACCTCTTCGACGCCGACATGAACACCAACAACCTAATCGGCTCTTCGTATGGCAGCCTCGGCTGGAAGGAGGGCGGGGTGTGGTTTGGAGTGGATTTGGGGGCGGTGTTCTTCGTCGATGAATTCTTTCTCTATTCCTTTAGGCCCGACGAAGGCTTGGTGGGCTTCTCGATCAATGGCACCGGCCCGGGGCATACCGTGCTCTATTCAGACGGCACCCGCAGCCTCAGCTCCAACCTGCCCGTGCCCGATGCGTTTGACTACACAGAGCTCCTGACCCACATCAATCCCAATGCCGACCGCCTGCTCTACATTCGCTATATGTTCAAGCCGCGCAAGATGCGCTACTTCTTCTGGCACGGCATCAGAGACACCGGCTGGGGCATCGTCAAATGGGCCGAGTTCATGCTGTTCTCTCCGGGCTATCCCGCCGAAGTAGTATTGCACTCGGACTTCATCGACTTAGGACAAACCTCGGGCGACGGGCGGCCAAAAGTCATCAAAAACCTCTCTTGGGATACCGAGTTGGCCGCGGGCACCCGCCTGCAACTGCGCTCGCGCTCGGGCAACTCGCTAGAGCCGGTCTATACGTTTTACAACAAGATCGGCGAGCAGGTCACCGAGGAGAAGTGGACGAGTTCGCCCAAGGTGCTGCGCGGCCCGGTCGATACGACGCTCGTGGTGGGCGAGGATTGGGGCGAGTGGAGCAACGTCTATCAGTTTTCGGGCGAGGCATTTCAGTCGGAAAGCCCGCGCCGCTTTATCCTGCTGGAGATGATCCTCTCCACCGATGACCCCAGCGTGGCGCCAGTGGTCCATTCGCTCTCGGTCGAGTTTGAGGACGCGCTGTTGCAGGGTGCGGTGGGCCGCATTGAGCCGCGCCAAGCCGTCCCCAACGAGGACACCCGTTTCACCTATACGCTTTGGCCGCAGATGGAAGCTGAGGATTCGGGTTTCGATCTATTGCGCTTTACTGTGCCGGGCCGGATTGACGCCGAGGATCTCGAACTACGCATCGGCTCCGCGCCGGTCGAAGCTGCCCGCGTCGAGCAGCGGGGCGATTCGCTGTTGGTCACCCTGCCGCACGTTGTGACCGAGGACTCGATTCGGGTGGGTTTCACGACGCGCGTCTTGCACAATGCTACGGTTTTTCCTCTCGATCTTGGGCTGAGCGAGCGGCCCGGCCTCTGGCAGTCGGTCGAGCCAGCCGAGCGCCGCTCTCAGGTAGTAATGCTCCCCAAACTAGCCGAGCACGGTCAACTCCTCGACGCCTTGGAACTGGCTTCGCCCGTGATCACGCCCAACGGCGACGGGGTCAACGACGCGCTCGACATGCGCTTTGTGGTCTTTAAGCTAGACGTGGCAACCCCCACCCTCGCGCTCTACGACCTAGCAGGCCGCCAAATCGCTGCGGTCGAGGCTACGCCGACCGCAACGGGCCATCGCTTCACTTGGACGGGCCGCGACGAATCGGGGACCTTGGTCGCGCCGGGCATGTATCTCTATCGCCTCGATCTGGGGGCTGAGTCGGGGCCGGGGACGCACGCGGGTGCGATCTCGGTTGTCTATTAGTTACCAAAATTAAGGAGACTAACAAGATTTATGGGATTAGGTATGTCGTTTGCGAAATTTCAACACTGTTTTGGTGAAACGATGCGGTTTGTAACAAATGTCCTGTTATCTATGCTTCTCTTTCTCCCTTCCATCGCCTTCACAACTCAAAGGAGTACCACTATGAGCGATTATCTCGTCTATATCGGCACCTATTCCAGCGGCGACGAGGACGGCATCCACGTCTATCGCCTCGACATGGCCACTGGGGCTCTCGCCTATCAAAGCAGCATTGGCGGCATTGACAACCCTTCCTTCCTAGACATTGCTCCCAACCGCCGCTTCCTCTACGCCATCGGCGAGACCAGCGAGGTCGGCGACCGGCCCGGCGGCGCGGTTGCGGCCTTTGCCATTGACCAGCAGAGCGGTGCCCTCACCCACATCAACACCGAATCGACCGTTGGCCCCGGCCCCTGCCACATCAGCATCGACCGCGCTGGTAAGTACGCGCTAGCCGCTAATTACGGCGGCGGCAGCGTCGCAATCCTGCCGATTCGGGAGGATGGCTCGCTCGGCGCGGCCACGGATTTCGTCCAACACGAGGGGTCTTCGGTCAACCCAGGTCGCCAAGAGGGGCCGCACGCCCACTCGATTATGGTCGCCCCCAACAACAAACACGCCTTTGCCCCAGACTTGGGCATCGACAAGGTGCTCATCTATGCGATTGACCATGCGAATGGCAAGCTGGTCGCGCAGACGCCTGCGGAAATTGCTCCCGGTAGCGGCCCGCGCCATCTCGCCTTCCATCCCGACAGCCAACGGGCGTACGTCATCAACGAGTTGAGCAACACCATCACGGCTTTCGACTACGACGCCGATGCCGGTACGCTCGCCACCATCCAGACCATCTCGACGCTGCCCGACGGCTATACAGAAGTCAGCCACACCGCCGACATCCACGTCCATCCCAATGGCCGCTTCCTCTACGGGTCCAATCGCGGCCACGACTCCATTGCCGTCTATGCGATTGACCAAGACACCGGCCAGCTCGCACTCGTCGAGATCGTGCCGACCGGCGGTGCCGGCCCGCGCAACTTCGGCCTCGACCCCACGGGGACCTACCTAATCGCTGGCAACCACAGCAGCAATGATATCTTCACGTTCCGCGTCGATCCAGATACCGGCAAGCTCACACCCACCGGCCACAAGGCCGAAGTCGTCTCGCCCGTGTGCCACAAGTTCATTCCGATCTTTTAGGGATAGATGGTAGGGCGTGCGACGCGGTCCAATGGTAGCGTTGCACGCCCTGCTAGCGCTGATTGAGAAGTAGCTCTGAATAGGGTTCGATGGAGTACACCCTTTCAAGACTGGCTACGGAAGGAGAGTTTCAGAGAGGCTCGTACAAAAAAATGTATGGGCCTTTTTAATTTTGCCTCCGCTGGACGTCTTTATCAATAGAAGGGTTGAATACCTATGGACGACTTCCATTCCGAAAACTTCGTCGAGCGCTGCCTGACGGGAAACGCGCAAGCCTTTGAGCCACTCGTCCGGTACTACCAGAACGCGGCCTTTGCCACAGCGTTGGGTTACGTGCGCTCGCGGGTCGATGCCGAGGACATCGTGCAGGATGCTTTTGTCGTGGCGTACTGCCGCTTGGGGCAACTGCGCGATAGGAAGCGATTCGGCGGCTGGTTGATGCACATCGTGGCTAACCGCTGCAAGGACTGGCTGCGTGCTCGCAGTCGGACACAGACGCAGCCATTGGAGTCAGCGGAGACGGCTCTGGAGAATGCATCGGCGGTAGAGCACGCCGACCACATACGGCGGCTGGATTTGCAGGAGGCCATTGATCAGTTGCCTGAACATTACCGCTCGGCGGTGCTGATGTACTATCTGAGCGGCCTGTCCTACCGGGAAATCGCCGACGTAATGGAAATCCCTCTTAGTACGGTATGCGGCCGACTGCAACAAGGTCGCATCCGCCTGCGCAAGCTATTGGACGAGCCAGATCACAAGGAGACTGCTATGCCTCCGGTCGACGTGACTAAACAGGTTCAGGAGGTGGTATGCCAGATCGCCACCCGACAGGTGCGGGAGACGATTCCACTGGAGGACACCGAGCATATCGTCTTCTACTGTGCCCTTGATGTGGATATCGAAATCCGCCAAGCCGAGGGCGAAGATGCCGTGCTCGAAGGGACGCTCAGCGCAATCGGGTTGACGCCGAAAAACGCCCGTCAGAGCGTCGAAGGGATCAAGATCGGGGCCGATCAGGTGGACAATTTCCTTGAGAGCGGGCCGCATGAGGGTGAGGTATTTATGAGAACCCATGAGCAGAACGGCCAACCCGAGGCCGTATCGGTGGGTAGCGGACAGGTGTGGCGATCCTATGTGGAAGGAGGCCCTTATCCGTGGGGTTTGGAATGCGGCGTTAAGACGACGGATGTATTTCCCCAGATGCCGGCGTACGCAGGCAATATGCCGGTTGATATGCGTGTAGAGTTGGAGCGGGCCACGCGGATAACGGTCTATCGCGAAAAACTCAAAGACATAATCTTGCCTCCTTCTGCCCTTACGGCGGAAGTCCAGAAGGTCTTTCGCCCCAACAGTGCGTCGCCCGAAAGTGTCCACGGATCGGTGGGCTCCGCCTGTTTGGTATTACTGGTGCCCAAGGGCAAGTGCGTGACCATTATCAAAGGGAGGCAGGTCCGTGTCTTCGGTTTGCAGGGCTCTATCGGTTTTATCGAATCGATCTGCGAGGAGGTGGCCGATATCGAGGGCGATGTGAAACTCTTCGACAGCGCGTTGGACACGGCGTGCAATATCCGCGGCAGGCTCTACCAGCGCTACTACCGATACCTCGGCGTGAATTGGGAGGGCGGTGAGTCTCGCGCTACGCGCCAAGCGGGAGAAATTTGTCGTCTGGAGGATATTCGCGGTGGAGTGGATATTGACGTCGGCAGTGTACAGATCGAGGCTACGCGGCTGGCAGGCCGGGTTCGGATCTACAACCGTTTTGGCCAAACGCAGCTATACCAGGACCAACTCGCCGCAGACAGCCGCATTGAACTGGAATCGTGCGAGGGCGATATCCGCCTCTCGCTCGGAGAGGCCCTGCGTAACAAGGTTCTGCTGGATAAAGTGCACCTGACAGCGTTTACGCTGTGCGGTCGGATCCAGTATACGGCCTTCGAGGATAGGAATGAAGATATGCCTCTCTTCATATCCAACAACACCGAGCTGATGGTGCTGTCGAATGCGCAGAGCGGAGAGGAGATGCTAGCGGCGGATTTTATGCTCAAAAGCGAGGCCGGCGCGATCATTATTGGGAAGGCGAAATAGGAAGTAGATATGAAGATCGCTAATAATATCGCGTGCGTCCTCCTCGGGGGGATAATGGTAGGGCCAACAAAAATAATAAGGGTATGGCTAAGAAGCGTCTTGCTTACCCCGAACCGGCGACGTTTTTATGCGGGAGCGCGTCGATGCCATATAGTTTTTCCATAGGTTATGATGGACGTATTAACCAGTGCATGGAGCAAGTCAACGACCCCCAAGCTAAGTCGCATTATATTTCCGATACCTACGATATCCACGATCCTTTAAGGCAAAAATTTTTGGCGTGGGATAAGTTTCTCCACCATCCTATGTGTACGGATTGTAAAGTACTGCCGATATGCGATATGGTTTGTCCTCACAAGGAGCCGCCCGAAGCGTGCTGTGATTGGAAGGTAGATCTTAAATCGCGGTTGAAAGAGCAGTATATCACGTCCATTGATACGCCCCACCTAATTGAGTCTTTCGACGAAGTGGAACGACAGCGGCAGAAAGATTTCACCCTCGTGATATAGTGCCATGCAAATAGCCATTGTAGACAGCGGAGTAGATGTGGGCCACAAGCGTCTCAAGAATTGCACGTGCAGTGGCGTTTCGTTGTGGTTCGATGGAGAGAATGAACGACTCACCATCTCCGACGAATACGGCGACAGTCTCGGCCATGGGACCGCCTGTGCAAGCATTGTGCACAAGGTAGAACCACAGGTGGAAATAGTGGCGGTGAAAATATTTCATAGTGAGCTATCCGCCAAAGAGGGGTTGCTCTGTGAGGGCATCAGATGGTGTTTGGACAACGACATCGACATCATCAACCTGTCCCTTGGAATCCAGACGGATAGCCCCTCGCAAGAACTGCTTGGCCTTCTCGAAGAGGCATTCAAAAAAAATGTGGCTGTCGTTTCGGCGGCGCATAATGACTTGAGGCTGGAATGTTACCCGGCTCATTTCCACACCGTGTTCGGCGTGACATGGGGGAAGGTGGACCATCACCACTCATATGGTTATCTGTCCGACTCGCCCATCGAATTCATCGCCAAGGGGACGATACAGCGGGTCGCATGGAAAGACGAGGGATATTCTATATTGAGTGGTACGAGTCTGGCGTGTGCCTATTTCACCGGCATAACTGCGGGAGTATTAAGGCAGAGCCCGTCGATGTCGGTCAGGGAACTCAGAAGCCACCTGACCGAAAACGCGGACGCGAATGTTCGGCAATTGCAACTTGGCGGCAACATCCAAGGAGCCTTCCCGAGGATCATCAGCGGCGATTTGGACGAGGCCGGATGGAGGCTATTCTGCCGGGCGAAAAAAATGGACTGGCTGGGGAACTTGGCAGTCTTCCCGGCGAGCGAAAAGGAGATGAGCGGCTTTGTCGAGTTTCCCGGCTATTGTACGCAAAAGATAGTGAAGTACATCGACTATCCGAGAAATATGAAGATGCCGCAGCAAAACGGCAGAGGCAAAAGTGCTTCTATCAAAATATACGACAAGATGCTAGACGCGGCGGATTGCGGGGACTTCGACACGATGGTCTTAGGGTATTTTTACGATCAACTCTTTGAAGCGAATATCCGGTTCGGCAACGATTTGCTGGCCGTATGCATGAAATCCCAAAAGAACCTCTACATATATGACCCTAGGTTAAAGGCCCATATCGAGTGCCTGAACGGAGATGCAGGGCCTTTGTTTCGGATGTATATGCCGGAAGTCAGCAGCCGGCTGCATGACCGCGTCATGCAGTTTCGCCATCTGCCCAAGGTGCGAGTGCCCGTCATGGCGGTGATGGGCACGAGTAACCGACAGGGGAAGTTCACCGCGCAACTCCGTCTCAAAGACATCCTTAAAAGAGAGGGATACGCGGTCGGCCATGTCTCCACTGAGCCCCAAGGCGAGTTGTTCGGAGCGGATTTCAGCTTTCCCTACGGATACAACGGGACGATTTCAATCGGCCGCGAAAAGTGGTCAATGTTTCTCCGCACCTTGCTCAAAGGCGTCCAAGAATACAACGATCCCCATATCATCCTAACCGGGACGCAAGGCATGACGATTCCCCGGGTACGCAACCAAGCTCCGCTAGGCAACGAATCCGATGGCTTGGAATTCATGTTCGGCGTCCAGCCAGATGCGTTAGTTTGCGCCATAAATCCCCAAGATCCTATTGAGCTGGTCGTCAATGCGTGCCAAGCGACCCAAATATTTTGCGGGGCGGAACCGTTGTTCTTCATAATGACCCCTTGGATGAGAGACCACACGCGGTCCGGCAACGGCCGAATAGTAAGTCGACACCGGTACTTAGATAAAAACGAGATGAAGGAAAAAATGGATCATTTCCAGGAGGGGTTGCAGAAGCCAGTCATCGATATCATGGATGAGAACAACGACGGGCTCATATTGGAGGCCATACAAGATTTCTTTTCGTGAACGGACGTGAGGACTGCACCATGAGAGAAGACATCGAGAAGCGACTGTACGAGCTGATAGAGACTTTTGGAGACCAACCACTCGACTTTTCTATCGAGGGCGAGCTGCGGCGGATGCTCCATATCATCTTGAGCGAGTCCATGCAAGCGATGGAATTTGTTATCGCCATTGAGAACGAATTCGAGATCGAGTTCGACGATGAAGATATTTCCATTGAATTCTTCCTTGATCTGGATCATATCGTCCTATCCGTGCTGAGAAGTCTTAAGCAGAAGGCGGAGGATGACCAGGTACAACTAAGTACTGTCACCTAAAGAGTCTTGCCATGTTCAAGACCATTTTGTTCAAGGAGATTAAGGGGCACTTAGGTACGGTGACGTTCCTCGTATGGCTGGGCGTCTCGTGCTTTGTGGTCTGGATGGCTCTGGAGAGTGGGTATTCGAGATACGAGCAGAAGTATCAGCAATACCTCGATATGGAAAGGTCAGCCAAAGACGGCCTCAGCAAAGAATACGATCCGCTCAAGCCGGAAGAAGAGCTATTCCGGGTGCTGCGTCAGCCGTCCGTGTTGAGCGCTATCGTCTATGGACTGGAAGGCAAGATGCCGGTCTATATGAGCGTCAATCCCAACGGTGTCCGATCTGGGTCAGAGGGGGCGGGCGGCTCTGTGTCGAGCCTGTTCGGGGAGTTGGATATGCTCTTGGTCATCGAGTTGATTCTCGGGCTAATGGCTGTCGTACAGGCGGCCACTCTGGTGTCGTCGGAGGGGGAAAACGGGATGTTGAAGCTGATGTTATCCAACCCGGTTTCGCGCAGCACGATCTTACTAGGCAAAGGGCTGGGCGGGTATGCTATCGTCGCGTTTGTCTTTGTGTTTTCCACCCTTGTCGGGCTTTTGTTTCTCTCGATCCGGGGATTTCCGCTCTTCGAAGTGGATGTGCTTGCGTCGATACTCTTGATCTTGTCAGGGAGCTTGGTCTATCTGCTGTGCATTTTTCTGGTAGGCCTGCTCTGTTCCATCCTGTTTCTCAATTCCCAAGTAGCCTTGGTGCTGAGTGTCTCGCTGTGGGCGGTGCTGTCTTTTCTCGTACCCAAAGGTGCATGGACAGCGGCAGCGTTGATCCGTCCTGTAGAAGACGAGCGGACGGTTTACTTGCGTCAGAAGTACGCCCGTGAAAACCTGATCAGAACCCATCGCGGGGAAATGAATCAGGCCTTCATAGACAAGAACCCCCATTGGGATGGGAGATGGCCGGAGAAGAACATACGCGACGACCTGTCGGCGGAAAGCGCGGCGGCTTGGGCCAAGTACAGCGACCGGATCACCAAAGACCTGACCACCATCGCTGAGGACCACCACCGGAAGCAGCAAGTGCAAGAGTCCTTGGGTAAGGTGTTGTCCCGAGTATCCCCAGCGGGCAGTTTACGACTGCTCCTGGCCAATATGTCCGGTACGGGCGACCAAGTAAAGTGGCGATTCCTGCAAGCGGCTTGGAACTACCAGAATACGGTCAATGACAAAGTCTTCGCAAAAAAATTCTTGATCATGGTTACTCTTGGGATGGCGACATCTGGTTGGCCCTATGATATGGGTGCAGAGACTCCGCCTCCCTCGCCTCTGGTCATGGCGCTTCCCCTCGACAGTGTCTTAACGGAATCGGCGTTAGACATAGCTTTATTATTCCTGTATGCCGTCTTGCTCTTCATGCTGGCCTATATGCTCTTCCTGCGTCGCTCCATCTTGTAATCCAGCGATCCCGAAAACAATGGGAGAGGATGGAATACTGTCATGTTCAAGACCATTTTGTTCAAGGAAATTAAGGGGCACTTAGGTACGGTGACGTTCCTCGTATGGCTGGGTGTCTCGTGCTTTGTGGTCTGGATGGCTCTGGAGAGTGGGTATTCGAGATACGAGCAGAAGTATCAGCAATACCTCGATATGGAAAGGGCAGCCAAAGACGGCCTTAGCAAAGAATACGATCCGCTCAAGCCTGAAGAAGAGCTATTCCGGGTGCTGCGACAGCCGTCTGTGTTGAGCGCCATCGTCTATGGACTGGAAGGCGAGTTGCCGGTCTATATGAGCGTCAACCCCAACGGTGTCCGATCTGGGTCAGGGGGGGCGGGCGGCTCTGTGTCGAGCCTGTTCGGGGAGTTGGAGTTGGATATGCTCTTGGTCATCGAGTTGATTCTCGGGTTAATGGCTGTCGTACAGGCGGCCACTCTGGTGTCGTCGGAGGGGGAAAACGGGATGTTGAAGCTGATGTTATCCAACCCGGTTTCGCGCAGCACGGTCTTACTGGGCAAGGGGCTAGGCGGATACGCTATCGTCGCGTTTGTCTTTGTGTTTTCCACCCTTGTCGGGCTTTTGTTTCTCTCGGTCCGGGGATTTCCGCTCTTCGAAGTGGATGTGCTCGTGCCGATCCTCTTGATCTTGGCGGGAGGCTTGGTCTATCTGCTGTGCATCTTTCTGGTAGGCCTGCTCTGTTCCATCCTGTTTCTCAATTCCCAAGTAGCCTTGGTGCTGAGCGTCTCGCTGTGGGCGGTGCTGTCTTTTCTCGTACCTAAAAGTGCATGGACAGCGGCAGCGTTGATCCGTCCTGTAGAAGACGAGCGGACGGTTTACCTGCGTCAGAAATACGCCCGTGAAAACCTGATCAGAACCCAGCACGAGGAAATGAACAAGAATCACCCCCATCTTCTGGAGGCGGTATGGAATGACAAAATCACCGACGACCTGTCGGCGGAAAGCGCGGCGGCTTGGGCCAAGTACAGCGACCGGATCGCCAAAGACCTGACCACCATCGCTGAGGACCACCACCGGAAGCAGCAAGTGCAAGAGTCCCTGGGTAAGGTGTTGTCCCGAGTATCCCCAGCGGGCAGTTTACGACTGCTCCTGGCCAATATGTCCGGTACGGGCGACCAAGTAAAGTGGCGATTCCTGCAAGCGGCTTGGAACTACCAGAATACGGTCAATGACAAAGTCTTCGCAAAAAAATTCTTGGTCGCTGTCTGGAGTGCGATGTGGCCCTATGATATGGGTGCAGAGACTCCGCCTCCCTCGCCTCTGGTCATGGCGCTTCCCCTCGACAGTGTCTTAACGGAATCGGCGTTAGACATAGCCTTATTATTCCTGTATGCCGTCTTGCTCTTCATGCTGGCCTATATGCTCTTCCTGCGTCGCTCCATCGTGTAACCCAGCGATCCCGAAAACAAACGACCGACGAAATTCGTCCCTGATCCGGAACTCGAAATAATGCTCAGAACCACACTGAAGCGAATCGGATTATACCGGGCGATTATGGCCAACGGACTGTATATACTGCTCCTGTGTCTTATCGCCGCCGCAGTCGTGGCCTTGACCATAGCTAAGCCCATCGTGTTTTCTAGGATCATAGACGAGGGAATCCTCAGTGAGGATTGGGGGGTGGTCCAGTCGCACTGTATCTACTTCCTCATAATCGCATTGGGTTTGAGCCTGTTCGGGTTGGGCCATGTCCTAGTCGCGTCAATTATATACAACAAAATATCCCTGATCATCAAAGAGGTGATCTTAGACCGAATCTTCCTCTTGGACGCCGAATTCTTCCATACGAACAAGACGGGAGACGTGATCACCAAGCTGGACAACGACGTATCGAGCATCCAGATGTACATCATGTCGGTCCTGAACACTTCCATGAGCAATTTCCTGAGCTTTCTAGGGGCGATGATCTATATCGGCTACGTGCAATGGAGGATGTTGGTCGTTGGATTCTTGGTGACCCCGTTCGTGGGATTGGCCATTTATGTGTTTCGCAATGTGTTATACTCCAAGGACAAGAAGGCTCGGGAGTTGAAATCCGACGTAAATGACGCGATAATAAACGCCGTCGACAATCAGCTTTACCTGAGGAAGGTCGGATTGGACTTGAGAGCACTGTCGAAGTGCAAAACGGCCTTGGACCAGTACCGGATCGCGTCCATATTCAACGATGTATGGCGCGGCGGCAGCGGGTCGCTAAACAAACTCCTGCTTGCCGTGGGCTATATCGTTACAATTGGCTACGGGTCGTGGCTAGTCTTCGAAGGCATGCTGAGCGTCGGCAATCTTTTTGCGTTTCTCACATTGCGCACCATGTTCCTGGCCCCGTTGTCGTTTTTCGAGGAGATCTACAGGGGGTACTTTTCGACTAAATCCGCGTTCAAGCGCTTGGACGATTTCTTCTGCCACCGGATCGAGAAGGGTCTAGACCGCACAGACAACTCGAAACCCGAATCGTTCGAGACGATCTGTTTGAGCAACGTATCGTTCTCCTACCCAAGGCAAGACCATCTACTGAACCGCATTGACGCGCAATTCGGCAAGGGTTGGAATGTCTTAGGGGGTAGGAACGGTGTGGGTAAATCGTCGTTGATCGATCTGCTCATGAAAATCTCGTCCCCGAGTGAAGGTCGCATCCTAATCGATGGCGTGGATATCGCCCCGATCAACAATCGGTCCTGGCGGTCCAACATCAGCGCCATGCCACAAACCACGTATCTGTTCAAAGGGTCGTTGAGGGAGAATATCCGTCTGTACGACGAGCAGATAACCGATGATCGCATTCAGTTCGTGCTAAACAACTTGGGCTTCGATTTCGATGCCGAAAACTTGCCAGCAGGACTTGATACTAACATCGCGGAGGGCGGGAGCAACTTTTCCGGTGGCCAGCGCCAGAAAATCGCGATCGCCAGAGCCGTCGTCAAAGACACCCCCATCTACATTTTCGATGAACCCCTGTCCAATCTGGATGTGCGTTCGCGTGGTTTAGCCTTAGCGTACTTAAAAAACGCGCTCAAAGGCAAGATCGTTTTAATCGTTTCACATGATGATATAGGTGAATACACAGACCAGGAGTATAAAATGGAAGACGGGACTATCGTGTCCACAGCCGTAAAAAGGTTCGAGCGTGTTTCAAAGAATGGTTCCAATGCTTTGCATAAATCGATTTGACCGCAAATAACAGAGTTAAATGTGGCTGGTTGATGTACATCGTGGCTAACTAAAAGTGTATGGCCCTTTTTAATTTTGCCTCCGCTGGACGTCTTTATTTATAGAAGGGTTGAATACCTATTTTGATAGGTATTTGAAGAGGTCCTAACCCAACCGAAGGAGGACTCACATGGAAGGGTATCGCCGCAACAACTGGAAAAGCTGGTTCGCCGATGTGGGATTCATCTACCTCATTGTCGTAGGCTTCGTGAGCGTGTGTTTTCTGCTCTTGGGATTCTTGCAGATGTTATCGCCCGTGTTTTGGTTATCGCCCGTGTTTTGAAGCCCCCCTTTTACTGTCATGTACTTAGGGGAAGATCATAGATGAATAGAATCTCGTACAGACTCTGGGCCTTGTTCCTGTCCCTGACCGAAGTCCAAGCTGAAACTACTGTTGACTTATCGTATTGCCTCGACGAGGCGATGGGACACAACCGTGCGCTGCTACAAGCCCGCGAGGTCATCCATCAGATAGAAGGCAGCCGGATCGTGGTCCACTCGCGCTTTATGCCTCACCTCGACTTGACGGCCTCTTACGACGCCCATCGCGCCAGCCTTTCCGACGGCAAGACCGACGACCAACTTAGCAGCGCACTCCGCTTTTCTCAGCGCCTCTTTGAGTTCGGTCCTGACTTTGCCCAAGAAGTACAAATCCGCGAGGACCTGCGTCAGGCGGTCTATGCTTACGAAGCTCTAGTGTTCCAAAAGCTCGCCCAGGTCTGGGAACTCTTTCACTTGATCCTACTCCAAGACCGCCAGCTCGCCATTCGCAGCGCGTCACGCGACGACTTCCAGACCGCCCTCGCACGCGAGCAAGCCCGCTTTGAACGTCAGCTAGCCACTGAAAGCGACGTACTCAACGCCCAGCTCAACGTGCTCGACGAAGAGCTGGCCATCAACAACCTCAAACGCGCCCAATTCAACAACAAAATGGACCTCTTGCGCCTGATCGGTCAGCCCATCGGCACCGATATTCACCTCATGGGCGATGCGGTGGAATGGGCCATAGGGCAGGACCACGCTGTCGAGTTAGCGCTGGCAAACAGCGTGGCTCTAACCCTAACCAGCGAGCAACTCAAGGAACAAAAACGGGTGGTGCGCGAAGTCGCCTATGAATATGCTCCTGACGTTAATCTCAATGTCGATGTCCGAGATGGCCAGCGCAATGCCCAGCTAGCACTCGACAAGCAAGGACAAACTTGGGGCCTAGACGTGTCTTCGGAGTTGGCTCTGCGCGACAGTAAGCCGCCCGAGCCCGATTTGGCCGACGAAACGCGCTGGTCAGCCCAAGTCGAAGCGCGGTTCCCCATTTTTGCCGGTGCGCGGTTCGGTCGCAAGAAGCAAGAAAAAGCCCGCCTGCGCCAGCTTGAAATATCCCTACGCGACCTCCGTGCCGAGACTGAACTCAACGTGCGCCAGGCATACCAGCAGGTTCTCGAAGCCGAGGGTCGCCAGCGCATCCAAGCCGAGCGCGTCAAAATCGCCCGCCGCCGCCTCGAAATCAACCAGATACTCAAGGAGCAAGGGGAAGTAAATGAGAATCTGCTCGAAACCTTCCGCAACCAGTTTTTCGCTATCCAAGATCAGTTCTTTAAGAACCAAGAAACCTTCATACGTCGCATCGCGGCCCTGCGGCGTCAGATCGGGCATTTTGAATGAGACGCCGCGTCCTACTTTGCGTCCTGCTTGGCCCCCTGTCTTGTGCGATGGTCCAAGCCCAGACTCTGACCCGAGAGCAACAGCTCAACAAACTCCGCCTGCGCGAGAGCCTGCTCCAGCTTGATGAGCGACGCGTCAGCTTGCAGAGCCACCGTCACGAACTGACCGCGACCAAGGAGCTTTTCGACCAAGGATTTATAGCCCTGCAAAAGTACAAACAGACGCTCAATCGCTTTGAGCAGACCCGCCTCAACCTTGAAGAAGCCGAAATTAGGCTCGAGCAGGTCAAGCTCGATCTGCTCAAAAACGCCACCCACATCATCGTTGACCAAGCTCGCAAATACAAGACGGCAGACGGCAAGAACATGGTTGACTTGATCCTCGGCAACGAGTCGGATATCCGCGACGCCCTGTTAGTAGATGAATCGCTTTCCGAGGCCGAGTTACGCACCCTTCTCAAGGTCGAAAACATCTACGTCTCGCTCCGCAACGGCCCCATCGTCGGCGAGCCGTACGAGATCCGCATCCCCTCCCTTGGTGTCGGCGAGCGCAAGCATCTGACTTTTCGTCTGCTCCGCGATGTCGAAGCCATTTATGTCGATCTCAACTACCTCGACATCCACGACAATAAACCTATCATCCTTAAAAAGGGCCGCCTACAGGGTTTGCCTAGCATCAACTCGTCGCAATTTTCTCAGGAGGGCCAGCTCAACGAGACCGTCTCCTTTGGCCTAACCCTGCAAATGCTTTCCGACGATGAGCGCAACTTTGCCTTGGCTGCTGTCGGCCTGCCCAAACGCATCGACTACGCCTTTGTCAACGAGGGGGCCAAGGTCAACCAAGTCAAATTCGATGAGACCACCTCCAAGGTGCAACTGCGGTTGCAAGTGGAGATTCCCGAAAAGCTGGACGAGCACTTTATTGGTCGCACCCGTTCCTTTTTCGCGCTGGTCGCCCAGCCCAGCCAGTACGCCCAAATCAACGCCCTGCGGACCCAATACGGAGACGGTCCCATCCCCGAGTCGGCAATCCAGCCCCTCAAGTGCAACTATGTCGAGCTTGAGTTGATTCCCCAGGGCGTCGGCAAGCTAGAGGTTCTCGTCGCCAATCGCTACCAGGAAATCAAAGTCGCCGAGGCGCTCCAACTCCGCATCGAGTTCCTCAACCGTGGCACCGTCGCCGTGCAAAACATCAAGGCCGCGCTCGACTTGCCTTACGAGTGGCAAGAGGAGGTCGAGCCGGCGCTGATCAAGATGCTTGACCCAGGCGAGCGCACTCCGATCCACATCTCGGCCCAGCCGCCTGCAGACATCGCTGTCGGCGACTACGAGATCGGCATCGAGGCCCAAGGCCAAGTCGGCACCGAAAATATTGAGTCGCTCGAAAAAAACATCACTGTCCGGGTCGGTGCCCGCTCGAATGTCGCTGGCAGCGCTATTCTCGTCATCATCCTGGTGCTGTTGGTCTGCGCCATTGGCCTAGCTAGCATCAAAATTAGCCGTCGATGATGCTCTGTCTCCTCATCGCCCTTGTGGCCCTCAGCGCTGCCCACGCCTCGACCCAAGACAAGGATCTGCGCACCAAGGAGCAACGGCTCTATGAGATCCAACTACGCGAGGCCCAGTGGCAAGTAGATAACGCCAAGCTCGACATGGAAACCCGGCTTAGCGACTACGAAGAGAATAAAGACCTTTTCGACCAACGCCTCCGCACTCTCGACGAGCTTAACCACTTTAGTCTCGCCTACCAGAAGGCCAAACTCGCCTACGACCAAGCGATGATCGCCTTGGAAGAGACCCGACTTTCCTTCCTGCGCCAAGTTACCCATATCACCATCCTCGAGGCCAAGAAGTACCGCACCCCCGAAGGCTACCGCAATGTCGAAATCGCCATCCAAAATGATTCCAACCTCGACCAAGCGCGGTTGCTCAATCCCGACAAATCAGCCGATCAAGTCCGGGCACTGCTCGAGGTCCAAAACGTCGCGATGACTATCGAGCGTGCCGATAGCCTGATCGTCGGCGACCCCTACGAGCAACTCATCCCCTCGCTCAAACTCAAAGAGCGAGTGGTACTCACCTTTCGCCTGCTTTCAGACCTCGACGACGTCACCTTGGTGATGACCACTCAAGACGGTCAACGCGACGAGTTCCCCATCGTCTTGCGCAAGGAGTCGCTTAGGGATCTTCCCACTATCCACTCGGTGCAATTTTCTCAGGAGGGTGATCTCAACAGCCGCGTCCGCTATGACCTGATACTCGAGCGGCTCGCCGAGGACGAAAAGACCTTCCGCCTAGCGGTGGTCAACCTGCCGCGTGAGATCGACTTTGCCTTCCTTGATCAGGCCACCAACGCCAGCCTCACTCAGTTCAAGTTCAGTGAGGAAGTCACCCGCCAGCAGCTAGAGTTGGAATTGCAAATTCCCGAAAAGCTCAGCCCCCATTTCGTTGACCAGACCGTAGAGTTCTACGTCTTCGTCACGGATCAAGAGGGATTTGAGCAGATCGGAGAGTTCAACCGCCAGTACGGAGACGAGCCTGTGCCGCTAGAGGACATCAAGGCCACCAAGGGTAATAAGGAACGCTTCGAGTTGGTCCCCCGTGGCAAGGGTGCCCTCGAGATTATCCTTGCCAACCGCTACCAAGCGATCAAGGTCGGCGAAGACGTCGCCGTCCGCGTTGATCTGCTCAACACCGGTACCCTCAAAGTCGGGGGAGTGCATCTGAGCATCCTGCCGCCCATGGGCTGGATCTACGAGACCACTCCCGACACCATCGCTCGCATACTGCCCGGCGAGAAGGAACCGATCACCATCGCGCTTCACCCCCCCACGGGGCTAGGCGTCAGCGAATGCGACATCCGCGTCGAGGCCGTCGGCTTTGTCGGCAACGAGAAGGTCGAAGCCCAAGAAAAGGACCTCACCATCCGCGTCGAGGCCCGCGCCCGTATCGTCCGCAATGCCTTGATCATCGTCGGTGTCATCGCGCTCGTCGTCGGTGTAGCTATCGTCAGCATCCGGGCTAGTCGCAGATAGTGTGTACCATTGGCAACCTCGCGAATCCCTGCAAAGAAATATCCCGAGTAAAGGAGGCTCCCCATGCTCGAAATTGAAAACCTGTCGAAGCACTACGGCGATGTTAAGGCTGTACAGGACTTGGACCTGACGATTGAGCCGGGCGAGATATTTTGCATGCTCGGTGCCAATGGCGCGGGCAAGACCACAACCCTGATGGTAGCACTCGGCTTCACCGAGCCGACCGCCGGCACCGTCCGCATCTGCGGCATAGATGTTACTCAAGACCCACTCGAAGCCAAAAGGCACGTCGCCTACGTGTCGGAAAACGTCATGCTCTACGGCAACTTCACAGCGCGGCAGAACTTGGATTTTTTCACCAAGCTAGGCGGGAAAAAGGACGCCTCAGACGCAGACTACGCGCAGGTGTTGGGGAGAGTGGGACTGCAAGAGGATGCGTTTAACCGGCGAGTGAAGGGTTTTAGCAAGGGGATGCGGCAGAAGCTGGGGATCGCGATTGCGATTATGAAAGACGCCAAGGTGATTCTGCTGGACGAGCCGACGAGCGGGCTGGATCCCAAGTCGGGGGTGGAGTTTTTGCAGTTGTTGGCGGATCTGCGCATAGAAGGCAAGGCGATTTGGATGACGACGCACGACATCTTCCGCGCCAAGGGGATCGCCGACCGGGTGGGGATCATGGTGTCGGGTCGCTTGGTGCAGTTGTTGACACGGGGGGAACTTGAGCAGCAGGACTTGGAGGCTCTCTATGTCCAGTACGTCTCGCAACCGACCGAACAAGCTGCTTGACGGCCAACACAATGTATACCAGCAGTGTTTAGGGTTCTTTGGTGGAACCTGAAGGTGTTCGGTGAGTACGCTTGCTGCAAGAATGAATCCCCTTGAAGGAGTTCTTAAACGGTCTCTAGGGAGTAAGATACCATGACCCATTTAGCCTTTGACCTACGTACGACCCATTATAGCGGTATCTATCGCTACGGCACTTCCCTATTGCACGCACTGGATGCCGACGAAATCGATGGAGATTGCCGTCTGACTGTGATCGCTTGGCCGGGTCGCAGTAGCGAAATCACGGATGCTCTGGAAAATCCGCGTTTGACCCGTCGTCTCAGCTTCGTGGAAGTACCGGACGACGATGGGTTTATACGCGATTCGCCTTGGCTGCGCGATTGGCTCATCAAGAAAGGGGTAACTTTGTATTATTCAATCCATTATATCGTCGATCCGTTGCTACCCGTTCCCTATATATTCACCATCTACGACCTGATCCGACTCAAGCACCCCGACCTGTCGCCATATACTGATGCGGCATTTCAAGCCAAATTCGGGCGGGCAGAGTTCGAGCAAATGAGAGCAGTGTGTCAGGGTCTTGGTCCCTATATGTGTGACGTGAGGGAGGTGCCCGAGGACAAAAAGGTGTTTCATCGCTATTTTTGGGGTGCAAACCGACGATTGGCGAACCAATGCGCTGGTGTAGTCACTATTTCTCATACAGTCAAACAAGACATCGTGCAGCTACTCGATATCCCTGATGAGAAGATTGAAGTGGTGTCCGGGGCAGCCGACGAGCGCATTTTCAGCCGCCAGCGGAGCAGCGGAGCAACGTCGCGGATAATGGTCCAGCACGGTCTAAAGCTCCCTTTCTTTCTGTATGTAGGCTTAGCGCATCAGCACAAAAGGTTGGACTGGCTCTTTTCGGTTTTGGCCCAACTCAAGGCCGAGAGGGGCCTATCCCCGCCATTAGTGATGGTCGGGGATTACGGGGGATACCAAGGAGCGTTGGAACAGCTCGTTGCAGCCAATGGCTTGGAGTCGCAGGTCCGGTTCCTCGGTCGGGTTGATGACGACGAACTGAGCAATCTATACTACGGTGCCACAGCGGTGGTGATATCGTCGGTAGATGAAGGCTTCTGCCTGCCAGCGGTGGAGGCGTTGGCTTGCGGGACGGAAGTCATTGTCCCTGACATTCCGATAATGAACGAGGTAGTGGGTGAGCAGGGACGATATTACGGAGTCGACGATGCGGAGGCACTGGGACGACTCATGGCCGAAGCCTATAAGATTGGTTTTCCGCCCCAGGAGCTCCCGGCCCAACCTCGGTTTAGCTGGACTGCTTCCGCACAGAGGCTAATGCGTATCCTTTTGGGAGCCTCCAGTCGGCAAGCGAGAATCGCGTTGTGATGAGAAAACATTTACCCATCAGCGAACCGCCGATTATTGGATATATGCATCATCTATATCCGCTTTCGATTCTAGCCCGTGACACGGCGTATCTGCCGTGGTTTTATTGTCACTATATCCAGTTGCGGCAGTTCGAAGGACGAGGGCTGAATTTCTACCTCCATCCGTTTTATCGGGAGTTTGCCGCCTGCCCTCTTCTCGAATCCAATAGGGTCAGTAGGCGGCTGGCCGGGGACAAGCCGGATGAAGTTACAGGATTCGTCTTGGAATGCCTCGAGCAAGACTACTATGTACAGTTGGACGTAGATTACTTTTACATTCCGCAGAGCATGTGTTACCAACGGGTTCATTTTCTTCACGAACTGCTTTTGAGTGGCTTTGACAGGATTCAGAGTACCTTTATCGCGTCTGGCTACGGCCGCGCTGGGAACTACGTCAGCTTCGTCTTGGGGTTTGCCGAATTGGAGCAGGCGCTGTCTTTCGTATTCAGTCTGGAGGACGGTCCCGACTGGTTCTGGGACAAGGTCGAGAATCCTAGGATCGTGCTCTACCAGTACCGGTCATCGGCTAGGTGCATTTTTGACCTAGTGCAAGCGCGGGAGGAATTGACCGACTTCTACCAGTCGCGCAACACCTCGATGCGGTTGCGGATGCTAGCAAACCCGAGACCTCGCACCGACCTGTGGGGTATGGATACCTACCAGTTCCTCGTGGGGCTGTTTAATAACCCAGATGTGACCGGAAATGATTTGCTGATTTCCTTGCGAATTTTCTGGGAACACAAAAAGTGCATGGCCGCTCGGCTAGATTACATGAAGGGACAAAACGTCTTGGGCAAGGCCGACGGCTTTGCCCAAGAGTACTCGAATATCGCCAGCCGTGCGAACCGTATTCGTTTAGTTGTGTTGAAAAACCATCTGAAGCGCAGAAAACTTGAGAGCTGTCGGGCTTTCGCCCAAGACGAACTAGCCCGCCTAAGAGAGGACGAATTCGCTCTTTTGAGTGAGGTGCTTTCACATCTCTAATAAGCCGTCTGAAAGCTTGATATCTATGGCTCGGGCAATCATTTTTGATTTTGACCTTACACTAGCGGACTCGACAAAAGGCATCATTGAGTGTGTCAATTTTGCGCTGGAGAAGTTGAATCTGCCTCGAGCTGATGACGAGCGAATCAAGCGAACTATCGGTATGTCCCTAGAGGACACCTTTCTGAGTTTGACTGGGCAAACCGACAATCAGAACGTCAGTTTGTTCATAAGCAACTTTGTCGAACGAGCCGATCAGGTTATGGTAGATTTAACGTCCATGTTTGACAGCGTCCCCGCGACAACGGAGCGGTTGATCGAAATGGGTTTTGCATTGGGGATCGTATCAACGAAGTTTCGCTATAGAATTGAGGAGATTCTAGCAAGAGAAGGGCTGTCCAATCGCTTTGGCGTCATCATCGGCGGAGAAGACGTTGCCGAACACAAGCCACATCCCGGAGGTTTGACAGCCGCTATCGCTAGAATGCAAATAGATGCCAATGACGTGCTTTACGTTGGCGACAGTACGATTGATGCGCTAACGGCCGAACGGGCCAAGGTGCCCTTTATTGCGGTACTATCAGGCGCGACAAGCAAAAGTGAATTTGACGAAGTACCCAAAGTTGCGGTCATAGACGACATTTCAATGTTGCCTCGCCTGCTCCGTACCTAGGTACGACGAAGATCATCCATCACATTCATCAGGTGGGTCTGCAAGACGGGCTTGGACGATGGAGCATAAGGGTCAATGTCTCGCGGCTTGACGAGTTGACCATTTTGGAGTAAACTCCAAAAAAGTTCGACTAATTTGGAGGAAGGTTCAAAATGGTTCAGTATCTGCGGCGATTGGAAATGGACTTGCCCAAGCGGCAGTCGGCTTTTTTGTGGGGACCGCGAAAGACGGGTAAATCCACCTATCTCAAACAGGCATTTCCCAACAGCCTAGTCTATGATTTTCTTAAGACGGATTTGATGCTGGATTTCAACCGCCGGCCGGCCCTGCTGCGCGAGCAATTGCTCGCACAATCCGAAGAACTACTGGCGCATCCGATCATTTTGGACGAAGTGCAGCGCGTACCTCTTTTGTTGGATGAAGTGCATTGGCTCATCGAAAACAAAGGGCTGCGTTTTATCCTCTGTGGTTCCAGTGCGCGCAAGCTCAAGCGGGGACGGGCCAACTTGCTCGGAGGACGCGCTTGGCGCTACGAAATGTTTCCATTGGTGACCGATGAATTGAATGACGGCGATATGGATATTTTGACGATCTTGAATCGCGGCCTGATTCCCGATCATTTTGCCAGTACGCAATACCGCCGTTCTCTAAACGCGTACCTGCAAGATTACCTAAAGGAAGAAGTTTTTGCCGAGGGGTTGACGCGCGATATTCCGGCATTTTCCAGATTCTTTGAAGCGCTGGGATACTCGCACGGCGAGTTGACCAACTTTTCCAATATCGCCCGCGAGTGTGGCGTCAGTTCCAAGACCGTAAAAGAGTATTATCAGATTCTCGTCGATACGCTTTTGGGTAGCATGGTCGCACCTTTCAAGACACCGCAAAGTCGCCAAGTCATTTCGCGAGCATCCAAGTTCTACTTATTTGATGTGGGTGTAGCTAGGATCCTTGAGAAACGGCATTTGCAAGACGCGCAAGGTGCAATGTTTGGCAAGGCGTTTGAGCATTTCATTTTTTGCGAATTGAGGGCACACGCTTCTTATAGCGCATTACATTACGATGTCCATTTTTGGCGCACCAAGTCAGGGTTGGAGGTTGACTTTGTGTTGGGCAACGGCGAGGTGGCCATTGAGGTAAAGGGCACGAGTCGGGTAGAAGACAAGGCCCTGCGACCTCTCCGTGTATTTATCGATGAATACTCGCCCCAAAAAGCGCTAGTTGTTTGCAATGAACCGGCGGAGCGCGTCGTCGGTCCAATTCGCATTTTGCCTTGGAACGTGTTTTTACAGTCGCTTTGGGCCGGTGAGGTCATGGCCTGACAGAAGGGTTTTCCCAGCTTTCCCGTTCATTATCCAAGGCCGCATCCACCTCTTTACGGGTTGGCGGGATATGGCCGCGTGCCTGCTGTCGGGCGCGTATATTTGCCATTAGTTCCCAATAGGAACGCGAGTGAGCCGATAAAGCAGCGGTTACGTTATCCAAGGTATCGCTCCTTTAGTTGCTATTACCAAAAGATAAAGCGGAAAGTGCGAGCTACCAGTTCGTATGCGACCCATCCCGCCGTCGCAAATGCGGCGCTTCCCAAAACTTGAACTCCTGTTCCTTGGCCAGCTCTTCGTTGAACTCCACGCCCAGCCCCGGGCCCTCAGGCACCTTCAACATCGACCCCACCAACTCGCACTGCTCTGGAAACAAATCCTCGTCCATGAACTTGCCCGCTTCCGTCGGCGTCACGCGATGTTCGAGCCACGCGAAGTTGGGCACGGCCGCCGCCAGATGCACGGTCGCGGCGGTGCAGATCGGCCCCAGCGGGTTGTGGGGCATCAGGTCGGTGTAGTGGGATTCGGCTAAGCTCGCCACCTTCATCGACTCGGTCAGCCCGCCGACATTGCACACGTCGATCCGCGCAAACTGCGTGATTCCGCGTTCGAGATAGGGCAAAAACTGCCACTTGCTGGCAAATTCCTCGCCGATGGCAAAGGGCACGTCGGTCATCGTCCTGAGCGATTCATAGGCTTCGGGGCACTCGTCGCGAATGGGTTCTTCGAGAAAGTCGAGCGTCCCCGGCGGCATCTTCTGGCAGAACGACGCGCTCTCGGCAACCGTCAGCCGATGGTGATAGTCAATGCCTAAGACCGGATCGGGACCAATTTCACGGCGCACTTCAGTCAGCCAAGCCGCGGTGATGCCGATGCTATTGCGCGGCTCGAACAGCAGTTCCTCGTCGTACTGTTTGCCGTCGTACCGTATGCGCTGGGCCATTCCCGTGCGAATCACGTCCCATCCCTTGTCCAATAGCAGCTTGCAGTTTTTGACCAAGGTCTCTAGGTCCGGTGCCCCGGTCGTCGCAAAGCAGGGCACCCACTCGCGCTGCTTGCCGCCCAAAAGCTGATAGACCGGCACGCCGAGAGCCTTGCCTACCACGTCGTGCAAGGCGATGTCGATCGCCGAAATTGCCGCGGTCAACACCCGTCCGCCTTCGAAGTATTGGCCGCGGTACATCTCCTGCCAGAGCCGCCCGATTTCGCGCGGGTCGCGGCCGAGCAAAAACTCCCGGTAGTGCCGCACCGCGCCTACTACGGCTAGTTCGCGGCCCGATAGCCCGGACTCGCCCCAGCCGTGGATGCCTTCGTCGGTCTCGACCTTGACGATGAGTTGATTGCGGTGGCCGACCCAGGTTGGATAGGCTTTGATGTCGCTGATCTTCATAGGATCTCCTCGTTGTTTAGCGCAAAAGCGCGACCAATGGTTCGTAGATTCCCGGCGCGGCGGCGACCAAGTCGCGGCCGTCCAATTCTTCCGGCAGCTCGCCCTCCACGGGCTGTAAGTGCCCGACGCGAGCGCCCGCTTCCCGCGCAATCAGGGCCGCGGCCGCCAAGTCCCAGGGCTTGAGCGACTCGTAAAAGCCGTCGAGCCGGCCCATTGCCACCCAGCAGAGATCAATGGCGGCCGAACCTACGCGGCGGATGTCGCGGCAGTGTCCGAGGACGCGGCGCAAGCGATCCACCAGCGCCACTCTGCCCTCGGCTGCGTAGGGGAAGCCCGTGCCAATCAGGGCGCGGGCCAGCTCGCTGCACTCGCTGGTTCGGATGGCACGACCGTTGAGCCAAGCACCCGCACCGCGCCGGGCGGTAAAGGTCTCATCCACAAACGGGCAGTGCACCACGCCGACTTGCACTTGGCCGCCTTCGGCAAAGGCAATGGACACGGCTACTTGCTGCTGGTTATAGGCGTAGTTGACGGTGCCATCAATCGGGTCGATGACCCACAAGGGGCCGCGCAGTTGCACCGGGTCTGTAAGGTGGGGCGAGGATTCTTCGGAGAGGATGTAGTGGTCGGGGAAGGTCTGTTCGATCTCGCCGCGGATGAGTTGGTCGGCCTGTAGATCGGCCGACGTCAACAGCTCAATCCCTTCCTTGTAGCTTAGATCTAGTGCCCGGTTCGCCCGCGCTTGGGCGATTAGCACACCAGCGCACCGGGCGAGGTCTTCGGCAAATTCGAGCGCCTCGCTCAACAGTGCGCCCCCAATTCCATTGGATACGGCGACAAGTTCTCCAAGCCGTCCTCGGTAATCAGGTACATGTTTTCCAGCCGCACCCCGGCCCGCGCCTCGGGGATATAGGCCCCCGGCTCGACCGAGACCACATTGCCCACGCGCAGGGTGCCGCCGCGCTCCTTGTTGAGATCGGGCATCTGGTGCGCTCGCAGACCGATGTTGTGTCCGGCGTGGTGGATCAAGCCGACATCGGCCAGTTTGGGATGCTCGCGGATATAGGCGTCCATGGCCACGGCGCATTCGCTGCCGTCCTTGCCCGGCCGCAAGTATTCGCCGACGCGGTCGTGAAAACCCTTGACGTGCTCAAAGACGGAGTGCTGCACCTCGGTCGGCTCGCCCACGGCAAAGCTGCGGCACAAGTCGGCCCAATAACCGCGGTACACCGACCAAGCGTCGATGACGTAGATTTCCCCGGCCTCGATTGGGCGATTGCGCGCAAAACCGCCCAACTCGCCGCACTGGTAGTCGCCGTCGTGGAAAACCTTCTCACCGGCAGCAAGATGCGCTGCCCGCTGCGCTGCCGCTAGCACCTCCAGCTCGTTGACGCCCGGAGCCATCGCCGCTTCCGCCGCGGCGTATGCTGCCAGATCGACCTGCACTACCTTGCGCAGCAGTTCGATTTCGTCGGGGTCCTTGACCTCCTGCATGTCCGCGAGTAGATCATCGATTGCGACATATCTGGGCGTTTTGCCCAGCCCTTCTTCGATCGCCTGTCCCAAGCGACGCGGTAGAAACTCGCTCTGCCAGCCCAAGCGGCTAGCTGCTGGCTTTTTGGCGCGCAATGTATCGACGATTAGCCCGCTTATCACCTCGCGCAAATCGGGCGTGACCGTGCCGCCGACGCTGAGGGAAAAGGTGAAACACTCGTCGGCGCACGGCTCGCCTTCGTCGGTATGCGCGATCAGCAAGGACTGCCCATCGGCCCCCAGCCAGAAGAGCGCCGGCGGGCCGGGGAATTCCTCGGGGATGATGATCCCGGTGAAGTAGTAGATTTCCTTCGGGTGATTGATCACGGCCGCATCGATGTCGAGTTCGGCCAGCCGCGCACACAGGCGTTGTTGCCGCGAGCGGCATCCTTCTTTGGTCAGCATAATTTTCTCCTGTTAGCTATTGGTCGCTATCTTAGCAAGGGATCCTTTCGTATTAAATCTCTTCCCCACAGTAACGGCACTTGACTGCTTCGGCTTTTATCAGTTCAGCACAGTATGGACACTTTTTCATGTCCCCAATTTGAATAGACTTTTTTTCGACCTCTTCCTGATTTTTAGAAACGACTAAAGCCAAAATGAAACCAAAGGGACCAAGTAACACGCCAAGTGCAAACCAACCACAACCGCTTCGTCCTTTGTTTGTGGCAACCACCGCGCTGACAATCCCAAATAGAGGCCAGAGTAGAAGAAACTCCATTGACATTTCCTTTTCTTGTAGTCGGTTACTAGTGTTCGGTGCTCAATAGTAGCCAACCGCATTGCTCCTGAAAAGTAGGCTGAGTTGAGCCACCTGCTAGCCGCTCCGTATATTCTCAGCCCATTTCCAAACGAAAGTGCATCTATGATTCCGAACCGACTCATTCTCGCCGCCTGTCTGTTCCTCGTCCCGGTCTCAGCATCGAGCGAAGGTTTCCACGGCTTTGACCCGGCTTCTTTTGACGGTCTGCCGCTTCCGCCTGATTCTCTACAAGCCATGGCCGCCGAAGCCGCGCAACACGCGCCCCCTAAAAACGGCGAAACCCTAGTCTTTGGCTTTGCCAACCTGCAGCGCGATATCAGCTTTGGCATCAAGGTCGAAAAGAGCATTGAGCGCAACGCCGAGGGCGCCGGCATCGAATTGCTGATCGCCGACAACCGGCTCGACGGGCCGACTGCTTTGGCCAACGCCGAGAGCTTTGCCCGACGCCAAGTTGACTTCTGCATCGAGTTCCAAACCGACGTCAATTTCGGTCCGGCGATCATGCAGCACTTCAACCGCAAGCAGATCGGCGTGGTTGCCATTGACATTCCCATGCCGGGTGCCACCTATTTCGGTGCCAACAACCCCCGCTCCGGCTTTATGGGTGGCTCCTATCTGGCGCAAGCGGCCAAAGCGCGCTTTGGCGACCGGGCGCTCGCGGAGGGATACTTCGTCGTCGGCGAACTGCCGCAATCGGGCGCGATCCCGGCCATGCGCACGGAGGGCCAAATCGCCGGTTTCCTCGCCTCACTGCCCGGCTTCCCACCCGAGCGCATCATCCGCATCGACACCAAGAACACGCTGCAGTACTCCTTCCAGCAGATGAGCAACGCGCTCGGCCGCATCCCCCAAGGTGCGCCGATCTTGATCACCGCGATCAACGACCAGTCAGTTTCCGGCATGTTGCGCGCCGTGCAGCAGCAGGGGCGCGGCGCAGACGCGCTGGTCGTTGGCAAGGGGGCCGACGAGTTGGAGACGATGGTCGCCGAGGAGCACTTCATCGCTTCGGTCGCCTATTTTCCCGAGCGCTACGGCAACTATCTCATCCCGCTGAGCCTGATGCGTCTAGCTGGCCGCGACGTGCCGCCAGCCGTCACCGTCAACCACGTGATGATTAGCCCGGCCGATATCTGTCAATTCTACCCCGAATACGAATGCCAAGGTGAACCAAGCTTTGACTACGTCTTCCCACAGGAAGCCTTTGTCGAACACTTGGCCACCCTCAAGGACAAGCCCGAACTCGCCGGCTACGAGCAGTTGATCCCCGACCACTAGCATGGGCCATACCGCACCTCTGTTGCAGATGGCGGGCATCTGCAAATCCTTCGGCAGCGCCCAGGTCTTGCGCGAGGTCGATCTCCGCTTAGACGCCGGGGAGGTCTTAGCGCTGCTGGGTGCCAACGGGGCGGGTAAATCCACTTTAGTGAAAATCCTCTGCGGCGTGTACAGTCGCGACGCTGGCACCGTCCGCCTCGACGACCAAGTAGTGCGCTACGACCGGCCCGAAGAGGCCATAGCCCACGGCGTCCGCTTTTTGCCGCAGGAAGTGTCGGTCTTGCCCGACCTCACGGTCGCTGAAAACATCCTCATCGCCGAGCTGCCGCTCAAACGCTCGTGGCTTGGCAAGCAGGTAGATCGCTCGGCGCTGCGCGCAAAAGCGCGGGCACTGCTCGACCGACTCGGCTGCGACCTCGATCCCGACGCGCCGGTACACCAGCTCTCTGCGCCGCACAAGCGCCTAGTAGAAATCGCCCGCGCCCTCGCTGGCCAAGCGCGGGTCATCGTCATGGACGAGCCGACCGCCGCCCTTGCCGACCGCGAGGTGCAAGCGCTCTTCGCCGTGGTCGAGCGGCTCAAGGCGCAGCAGATCGGCATCATCTACATTTCCCACTACCTCGACGAGGTCTTCGAGATCGCCGACCGCATCACCGTGCTGCGCGACGGGCTAAACGCCGGCGACTTCGCCACCGACACGGCTTCGCGGCGCGAGGTTCTCGACGCCATGCTCGGTACCACCGTTGACGAACTCTACCCTCCGCGAGGCGCAAGCACCGGCGAGGTTGCGTTGGAGGTCGAAAATTTGAGTCTGCCCGGTGCGCTCGACAGCGTGTCCTTTGCGCTCCATCGCGGCGAGATTCTCGGCGTCTTTGGCCTGCTCGGCTCGGGGATTGACCAACTTGGCCGGGCCATCTACGGCGCGCTGGGGCCGCTGCCCGGCGCTCGCATTGCGCTCGGGGATACGCCCTATATCCCGACTAATCCGCGCCGGGGCCGCGACGCTGGCATCGGTTTCGTCGCCGCCGAACGCCAGCGCGAGGGCATCGTCCCCGACCTCGGCGTCCGTGCCAATATCACCTTGCCCTTTATCGACCGATTTGTGCGCTTGTTCTCCGTGTCCAAGCCGCGCGAAGTAAGCCACGCGCAAAGCTGGATTGACCGCCTGGGGATTCGCGCCGCCCACCTTGACCAACCGCTGCGCTTGCTCTCGGGCGGCAATCAGCAGAAGGCCTGCCTAGCTCGCTGGCTGGTCGAAGATCTGGCAGTACTCATCCTCGAAGAACCAACCCGAGGCGTGGACTTGGGCGCTCGCCACGAGCTTTACTTGGCGCTGCGGCAGTGGACCCAACAGGGCCTTGCCGTGCTCTTGATTTCCTCGGACGCCGAAGAAGTCGCTGGCGTCTGCGACCGCTCCATTGTGCTCGACCGAGGTCGGGTGTCCAGCCACTTTTCCGGCGGCGCGGCTCCGGCCGACCTGCTCCATTCCCCGACTGCGAAAGACCTTCCATGAGCATTGCCATCTTGTTGAACCGCCCCGGCGCTGGCGTCGCCTTGTTATTGGTATTCTACCTCTTGGTCGCCGTGCTCTTCAGCGTCCTCTCGCCTTGGTTTTTGTCCTTCGACAATATGATGAGCATCGGTGCCAATATGGCTTTTATTGGCTTAATGTGCGCGTTGCAAACGCCGCTGATCATCGCCGGGGGTCTCGATCTGTCAGTGGCGGCGGTCGCCGGGCTGGCTGGGGTCGTCGTCGCGCTGCTCCACGCTGCGGGCGTCGGCATTGTCGCGGCCTGTTTCATCGCGCTGGCACTGGGCGGGGGCATCGGGCTGCTCAACGGCCTGTTAGTCGTACGTCTCGGGCTCAACTCGCTGATTGCCACTCTGGGCACGATGAGCGTCATCGGCGGGTTAGCCCTAGTCCTGACCGGCGGGCTGACCAAGCCGCTGATGGAACCCGGTTTTAACTGGATCGGCAGCGGCCAGCTTTTGCGGCTACCGGTGCCGCTGGTGCTGATGCTGTTGGTTTATATTGCGCTTGGCTGGGTCTTGGCGCGGACCCGTTTCGGCCGCTTCGTCTATGCCGCAGGCAGCAACGCCGAAGCCAGCCGACTGGTCGGTGTCCCGGTCGCACGCACCCTGATGATCCTCTACATCCTCTCCGGCCTCAGCGGCGCAGTCAGCGGCCTCATCCTCGCGGCCATGCTCTACGCGGCAGCACCCGATGCAGCGGGACAGCATTTGTTGACGGTGATCGCCGCGGTGATCTTGGGCGGCACGAGTCTCTTTGGGGGACGCGGCACGGTGTGGGGTACCTTGTTAGCAGTGCTGTTACTCGGCACCCTCAACAACGGGCTGACGCTGATGGATGTGTCGAGCTTCTGGCAGGATGTAACGCGCGGCGCAGTGCTTCTGTTGGCCGTCGGCCTCGACCAAGTTCGCACTCGCGCCGCGGGTGCTTGAGCAGCTTATTCCGAGTCCTCGACCGTATCGCCCTGCTGGTACGACCCTAAGATGCGGACGAATTCGGTGGTTTCCCTAAGTTGCTCCACGGCTTGGGCGCAAGCTGCCTGCTCCAAGTGGCCTTCCAAATCGAGATAGAAGACATATTCCCAGGGCCGCTCGGGCATGGGCCGCGACTCGATTTTGAGCAGGTTGATACCGCGCTCGGCAAAGGCCGCGAGGCTCCGGCACAGCGCGCCGGGCACGTGCTTTAGCCCAAAGACGAGCGTGGTCTTGGCTGGCTCGGCTGGCGCAGGCTCGGCGCTCCGGTTCACCACCAAAAAGCGGGTAAAGTTGTGCGGGGCGTCCTCAATGCCGGGGACGAGGATCTCCATCCCGTACGCGGCGGCCGCGCGCGCTCCGGCGACGGCCCCTCGGTCGCGTGCTCCGGTCGCGGCTAGTTCTTTGACCGCTCCAGCCGTATCATCTGTCGCTATGGTCTGAGCGCCTGCCAACGAGTGGATGAAGCGGGTACACTGGGCTAAGGCGGGTGACTGGGACGCAATGTAACGGATGTCTGCTAGCTGCACGCCTCGGTTGACGATGAGGTTGTGAACGATGCGCAGCTTGATTTCGCCGACGATGTGGACATCGCTTTGCAGCAGCAGGTCGTAGTTCTCGTGAATGCTGCCCATCAGCGAGTTTTCGATGGGCACGACTCCGCAGGCACAAGATCCGTCTTCCACCGAGGCGAAAAGCGCCTTGAAATCGGGCTGTGACACCAGTTGTGTCTCTGGGGAAAAATAGGCTCGCGCCGCCGCCTCGCTGAACGACCCGGCGTGTCCTTGGATGGCTACAGATCCGCATATCCCTGTTCGCTTCATACGTTCACGGTCCGGTTTGGACATTTGCTTGGTCGTACTCCTTTTTCCACTTCAGATAGCCAAAGACGATGATAACCAGATACGCGATAAACAACAAAGCGGTCAGGTAGAGCCCTCGGCTGTAGTACAGATAAACTGAGACGCTGTCGATGACAAACCAGTACCCCCAATTCTCCAAAACCTTCTTCGTCACCATATAGGTCGTCACCACCGCATACCAAGTGGTGAAGGCATCGACATAAGGCAATGCTGCCGTTGTGTTTTCGCGCAAAAGATACCCGGACGTCACCACAACGGCCCCCGTCGCAGCAATGACCACGATGTGCTTTTTGAGCGACCAAGTAGAAATGGGCAGCGTTGCGGATTGATCGGTGGGTTGCCGCCATTGGTGCCAGCCATAGACCGCCATGCCCAAGTAGTAAATCTGTAGGGCCGACTCTAGGAACAGATTGACGTCGAAGAAGACGTAGATGTACATCGCGGTGCTGACAAAAGCCGCGCCCCAGCACCAGATGTTTTCCCGCGCCGCCAAGACCAAGTAGAGAATGGCCAAGACGACCGCCGGCACCTCCCACCAAGAGGTCAGTTCCAGCGTTTGGAGAATTGCAGGGGTTTCCATTTTAGCTGCACCAACGTTCCTACGTCAATCCGCAGATGGACGCAGAATAGTAGAAACGAGACGATCCGCCTCTCGAATCGTTCAAGTTCTATATTTCCTTTCGTGCGCGTGCAAGGCTTGCGCGTATTGTGGGTTCTGCTCAGTATATCGCCTCATTTTACATTAACATTGCAATCGACGGGAGCGATTCATGCACCAGATAACCGACGCCCAAAAGCAGCAATTCAAAGAAGAGGGCTATTTCATCCTCGAAAACGCCATCCCCGCCCATCACCTCGACCTCCTGCGCGGCGAGTGCCAAGCCTTCATCGACAAAGCCAACGCCCGGATGGATGCCGAGGGCACGGATACCTTGGGGCTGAATCACCGCAACAGCCGCTACTTTGTCTCCAATTGCTTCCGCGACCAGCCGCGCCTGCGCGAGTTCCTCTTTAGCCCCCTAATGGCCGACATCTGCCAAGCCACCCTAGGCGACGACGCCTACTTGTTCTGGGAGCAATACGTGGTCAAAGGCGCCGAGGCTGGCATGAAGTTCTCTTGGCACCAAGACTCGGGCTACATCGGCTACCCGGATCACAAGCCGTATCTAACCTGTTGGTGCGCCCTCGACGATATGTCCGAGGCCAATGGCACCGTCCACTTGCTGCCTTTTTCGCGCTCGGGTATTCGCACGTGGGTCAAGCACGTCCGCGAGGAGGGGAGCAATGATTTGATCGGCTATTTCGGCAGCGACCCCGGCGTCTCGGTCGTTGCTCCGGCCGGCAGCATTGCCGTCTTCACCAGCGTCAATTTTCACTCCAGCGGCACCAACACCACCAACCAGATGCGCCGCGTGTACTTGGCCCAGTACTCCTGCGAGCCGCTGATGTCGGCCGACGGCAGCAAACTCTGGGGGAATGCCGAGCCTTTTCTCAAGGCGGGTGAGTTGGTTGAGCCGCCGCCCGAGCTTACCAAGTCCGCTCCTTGAGCAGCTCTTGGATGGCGGCGCGCGGCACGGGCAGTTCGTCGATATGGCTCTCTAACCAGCGCGAAAAGTCCTCCTCAATGGGATCGGACCAGCGGGTATCGATCTGGCCGGGCGTGTATTTGCCCTCGGCTAGACGCTGCTTGCCAAAGCGGTCGCGGAGCGAGATTAGCTCGGAGGTCTTGACCACCTGTTCGGCTAGATGAGGCGGTATGAAGACGACGCCGTCGTCGCGGCCGAGGACTACGTCGCCGGGCATGACCGTGGCACCGCCGATGCGCACCGGACAGTTGACCCCGGTCAGCATGATGGTGGGCGAGGCAAAGGTGGGGTGATAGCCGCGCACGAAACTGGTGAACTCAGGCAGCTCTTGGATGCCGTCGATATCGCGGACGGCCGCGTCGTGGACCACTCCGTTGCCCGAATTGGCGTAGATGGCGGTGGCGAGGTTGTCGCCAATGACGGCACCTTGGTCGATTTTGCCGAATACGTCGGCCACGTACACGTCGCCGGGCACCAGCATATCAATGGGCCACGAAATCTGGTCGCCGATGCAGCCGGCCCGCTCCCCCTTTTCTTCCATGACCTGACGCATGACGGGCCGCCGCGGCATGTACATAGCCGTCAGGGCGCGGCCCACCAGCGCTTGGCCGGGATGCGTGCAAATCCAGCCATCTTCGTACTGCCAGTTGTAGCCCGGGCCGCGTATGACGCCCCAGGCTTGGGTAATGCTGACGTTGCGCATGCGCTCGAGGATGTCGTCGGGCACCTTGGGGCGGCCGTCGGCAAAGCGCTCGCCCTCCCACTCCGGGGTGTACTCGATCAGCTCTTCTGGGGACATGTTTAAGGGGGCAAACTTTTCCATAGCAGTGCTTTCTCGTCGTTGAAGTTTAGTGGCTTATTCTGAAACTATCCGGGGCTGTTGAGGGTGCGCTTGGCGTTCGCAACTGGGCTATTGCTCAAGACGGCACTTCCACTAGGCTCCCCGATTCGGCGGCCTGTTTCAATGCCTGTAGCGCAGCCACGTTCTTGAGGCCATCTACGGGGGGGAATTCGGGAGCCTTGCCTTGGAGAATGCAGCTAGAGAAGCGCGCTAGCTGCACCTGAAAGCGATCCGGCCCGGAGAAGGTTTCCACCCGCTCGTCGTTGCCGATGGCGATGTGGACCGCGGCCTGCTCGTCGAACATGTTGGGCAAGCGGATCGCGCCGTGGCTGCCGACGACCTCCAATACACAGCGGAACGGCTCCTCCATGCCAGCCGCGATATAGGCGATGTGATCGCCGGGAAAGCGCAACAGCCCGGCCAAGGTCGCATCCACGCCGTTGCGCACGTGCTGAAAAGCCTGCGCGGCCACCGGCTCGGCATTGAGTACAAAGCGCACGGCGCTGACGCAGTAGCACCCGGCGTCCAAAAGCGCGCCGCCGCCCAATTTTTTTTGCGCCCGGACGTCGGTGGCCCAATCGCGGATGCCAAAGGTCAGCTCGGCCCGCGCTAGTTTCACCTCGCCGATCTCTCCTTGCTGCACTAGTCGGCGCGCACACTGCAATTGCGGGTTGAGGCGGTGGGTGAAGGCTTCGACCAAGAGCACCCCGTTGGCTCGGGCTGCGTCGATCATCTGCCGCGCTTGCGCCACAGTTACGGCGAGCGGCTTTTCGCAGAGGATGTGCTTGCCGGCCTGCGCTGCCTTGACCGTCCACTCGCAGTGCATGCTGTTGGGCAAGGGATTGATGATCGCGTCGATTTCGGGATCGTCCAACACGGCTTGATATGAGCCATACGCCTTGGCAATGCCGTATTGGGCCGCGCATGATTCGGCCTTGGCTTGGTCCCGGCTCGATATGGCCGCGATTTCGGCGTGGCCGATGGCCTGCGCGGCCGGCAGGTGGCGATTGAGGGCGATTTGGGCGGTGCCCAATAGTCCATAGCGCACGATGTCAGTCATGGGGGCTCCTGTGCAATCAGGCAGGGAATGACGTCTTGTGCGCGCAACGCGGCGATTTCGCCGTCCGCGTACCCAGCCTCGCGCAGCACGGCCTCGGTGTGTTCCCCGGCTAGGGGGGCGGGTGTCGGTGCTGGGGCGGGTGTCCCGGCTAGCCGCAGGGGTGTGCCGACGTGACGCATAGCACCCAACTGCGGATGTTGGACTTCGACGAGCAGCTCGTTGACCTCAAGCTGCGGGTCTGCTAGGGCCTCGGCGGTCGAGCGCACCGGTGCGACGAGGATGTCCTTGGCCTCCAGCAGCGGAATCCACTCGGCGTTCGTTTTTTCTGCGAAGATCGGCGCTAGCCGCTCCCGCAGGGCCTCGCGGTTATCTACGGCTGCGGCGAGCGTGGCAAAGCGCGGGTCCCCGACTAGCCCTTCAATCGCTAGTGCCTCCTGCAAATCGCACAATAGTTGGTCAAAGGGACGGAAAAGCGCGGTGACCATCAAGAAGCCGTCGGCTGTCTCGAACACGGCTCCATCGAGCGGGTTGCCGCGCGGATGCGTCGCCCCGCCGGAGCCATCGTCTTCGCCGTCGTCGCCCAAGTTGAGAATCTTGGTCGTCGCCCAGGCTTGCATACTCATCATGCCGTCGAGGAGGGAGGTTTCGACGTATTGCCCCGTACCGGTGCGCTCGCGGGCCAGCAGCGCGAGGAGAATGCCCTGCGCCAGCAACATGCCGCCGTTGAAGTCGGCGACCGTATAGGGCAGGCGCTGGGGCGTGCCGTGGGGACCGACGAAGCGAGCCGCCACGCCGCTCAGGGCTTGGGCCATGGACTCGTGACCGCCCTTGTTGCGCTCGCTGTACGGGCCTTGCGAGCCATAGCCCGAGCCAACGGCGTAGATGAGTCGTGGGTACTTATCCCGTAGCGCAGCGTAGTCCAGCCTCAGCTTGGCCATGACGGCACCGGAGCGGAAGTTGTGCACCAGCACGTCCGTGGTTTCTAGCAGGCGGTGGACAACGCTCAACCCCTCGGGCTTTTTGAGGTCGAGGACCACGCTTTTCTTGGAGCGGTTGAGGCTGGCAAAGGGCAGGCTTTGCTCCTTTATCCACGGCCCAAAGGCGCGGGCTAAGTCGCCACCGGGACGCTCTATCTTGATGACTTCGGCACCGTGATCGGCCAGAACTTGGGTGGCGGCTGGGCCGAAAATCACCTGGGTAAAGTCGAGGACGCGGATGCCGTCGAGTGCGGGCATGGATATTCTACGGCTCCGCTTGATGCTCAAGTATGCTCGCCACCTCGAGTTCTACATTTATAGTCTCCGGTGTATCCGCCAAGATGGAAAACCCGAACTGTGGCAACAGTTCTTCAAACGCACGACGAGAAGTCCCGAGCGTGAGACATGCTTCTTTCTCGGAGAGTTTTCCCACATGGTAGAGTGTTACCACCAATGCTTCCTTGAGATATGCTTGGTCAAGATCAACAAGCGCAGCCGTGTCAGGCAGATCTAAAGAGATTTCCATATTGGACCTCATGCAGTTTTCTTCTTAGACTCAGGTTGTCGCCACCAGTGCTTCTTGGGCTTTGCGAGGCAGTTCGACGAGGATGAAATAAGCTGCGGGATATAAGTAGTCTTGCCTTGATTCATCTACGACTTTCAAATACCCCTCTTGGGCCGCTTCTGCGTCAGGCAGAATCTGGTAGATTTTCCGCTTCTCCAAATCCTCGCACTCGCTGTTCTCGATACACAGGGCAAATCGAGATTCTGATGGTTTCCCTTTCATCTTCTCTTTGCCCATTGGATATTATACCCGTCCAAGCAGACAACCTCAAGTCTGCTCGACGTGAGAATACGTCTAGACCGAGAGCTTGCCGTCTGCAACAATTAGTATCTACATTGGAAGGCATGCACGCCATGACCCAACCCCTCGCCCAAGCCGTCCTTACCCCCGAAGATCAAGCATTTTTTGAACAGCAGGGCTATCTCCTCGTCGAAGACGCCTTGTCTCCCGATGCGCTTGCCGAACTCAACGCGGCCACTGACGAGCTCTACGGGCGTGATGCCGACGCCAGCCGGCTTGAAAAAGGCGGCAAGCTCAACATGCGCAACTGCATCGTCGAGCACCCCGCCTTCCTCCAGCTTCTCGACTGGCCTGCCACGGTTCCGCTGGCGTGGCAGCTTCTCGGCTGGAATATCCAGATGCTGACCTCGCACTTGATCGTCCTGCCTTCGGGCGACGAGCCGGCTGAAGACGAGAAAAACAAGCTCGGCTGGCACCGCGATGGCGGCACTTCGCCCCGTGATATGAGCGAGCCGCACCCGCGGATTCTGCTCAAGATCGCCTATGCCCTCAGCGACCAGACCGCCCCGGCCTCGGGGGCCACTTGGATCGTGCCCGGCTCCAATCGTCTGCTCGGACGCCCGGCCACGGACCCCAAGACCGGGTTGCCATACGGCGCACAGGCGATGAATATCCGCGCTGGCTCGGCCTTCCTATTTGAGCAGCGCACCTATCACTCCATTGGCCACAACTGGGCGGGCTTCCCGCGCAAGACCGTGTTTTTTGGTTATGGTTATCGCTGGGTCAAACCCATGGACTATATCTCCATGCCCGACGAACTCGTCGCCCGCTGCAATCCGATCCAAAAACAGCTCATTGGCGTCGTCGGAGATCCCTTGAGCTACTACTTGCCCCAAGACGAAGACGTGCCGCTCAAGGCGCTCGTCGAAACGGAGGCGAACCAATAATGGATATCACACGCGCCTTGGACGCCTTGGGTGCCCACCAAGGCGTGCTGACCGAGCAAAACAGGAACGATCTCGACGAAAAGGGCTTCGCCGTATTTCCGGGCATCATCGACGATGAGTGGCTCGCGACACTGCGCACCCGCTTTGAGGAACTGTGCGAAAAAGAAGGGGTCCACGCCGGTATTGAAGTCCATCAGGAGCAGGGCACTCGCCGTCTCTCCGACCTCTGCAACAAGGGGCCGGTCTTCGACCGCGTCTATACCCATCCCAAGGTGCTGGCCGCTATCCACCACGTCATCGGCCGCCCCTTCAAGCTGTCCTCGCTCAACGCCCGCGACGCCCTGCCCGGCGAGGGGTTACAGGGGCTGCACGCCGACTGGGGAGCAGACTACGACGGCCAGTTTCACGTCTGCAACTCGATCTGGCTGCTGGACGACTTCAGCGCGGAAAACGGCTGCACTCGGCTGGTGCCCGGCTCGCACAAGGGCCAGCATCCGAGCAAAGTCCTAACAGACGCGCAGGCTCCCCACCCCGACGAAGAGCTGCTCATCGCCTCGGCCGGCACGGTTGCCGTCTTCAACAGCCACACTTGGCACGGCGGCACCTGCAACCAGAGCAAGGACCTGCCACGCCGCGCTATTCACTGCTACTTCACCGCCCGCGAGCACGGCCAGCAGCTCAACCAGCGCGAGTACCTGCGCTACGAGACCTGGAAGCGCATCTCGCCAGCGGCGCGCTATATCCTCGATGTGGATGTGGAGTAGTTGCTGGCGACCTGCTTAACTCGTCCGACTAACTTATCGAACTCGTTCAACGATGAAGATAGCAGACATTCGCACAATACCCTTGGTAGGAGCCACGCCCGACGGTGGCTGGGAGCAGGGGTACGATCCCGGCGACAACCTGCACACCCTCGTGGAGATCATCACCGACGAAGGGGTGACCGGTCTGGGGTCCGTCTTTACCTCCACTCGCCTAGTGTCGGGCTCGCTCGCGCTGCTGCGCCCCATGCTGATTGGCGAGTCCATCGAGCCAGCGAGGGGCACCGAGAAACTGCATCAGGCCACCTTCTGGCAGGGGCGGGGCGGAGCCGTCACTCACGCCATTTCCGGCATCGACATTGCCTTGTGGGATATCTTTGGCAAGATCACATCCCAGCCCATTTCGCGCCTGTTGGGCGGGCGCTACCGGGATCGCATCAAGCCGTATGGATCGCTCATCATGGCCGAGCCAGACGAATTGAAGCCGAGGCTGCAGGCGGCGATTGAAAAGCACTCGGGGATGAGGCTCACTCCGTCAACTCTGTAGGGGCGTCCACGGATCGATAAATCGCCAATGGGCATCCTCGACCGCTTCTCCCTCCTCGACCGCAAGGCGCTGGTCACTGGCGGCGGCTCTGGCATTGGGCAGGCCCTCGCCCTCGCCCTCGCCGAGGCGGGTGCGGACGTGGCCATTGCCGACATTGACTCCGCTGGCGCTGCTGACACCTGTACTCGAATTGAAAACCTTGGTCGTCAGACCCTAGCCATCGCTGCGGATGTCACCGTTAAGGACCAAGTCGAAAATATGGTCGATACCGTCCTCGCCGCGTGGGATCGGCTGGACATCGGCGTCAATAGTGCTGGCATTGCTTTGCGCGGCCCCATCGAGGATATCAGCGAGGCCGACTGGGACCGGGTCCTCGACCTCGATCTCAAGGCCGTTTTCCTCTGCTGTCAGGCCGAGGGCCGAGCCATGCTGCAGCGAGGCTCCGGCTCGATCATCAACGTCGTCTCGATCTCGTCCCACACCGTCAACCGCCCCCAACTGCACGGCCACTACAACGCGGCCAAGGCGGGCGCCTACCAGCTAACTAGAGTGTGCGCCGCAGAGTGGGCCGCACGCGGCGTCCGCGTCAATTCCATCAGCCCCGGCCACACACTCACCCCCATGACCGCGCACGCCGAAGACGACATGAAAAACGCCTGGCTCGCCAACACGCCGATGGGCCGTCTAGGCGTTCCTGCCGACTATCAGGGGGCCGTCGTCTTCCTCGCTTCGAACGCCTCTGCGTACGCGACCGGCCACGACTTGGTCGTCGATGGCGGGTACACGCTCTGGTGAGCTAGTCGTAGCCTTTCTCGCATCCCTAATTTGAGAAACCACGACATAGGCGTAAATTCAACTTGCGCAGGTAATGTTACCTTACTAATATGAACCTATGGCAAATCCAACATCCTCTGGAAGAATAGTGATCGAGATCGATCCAGAACAAAAGCGAGAGCTATATTCAGCTCTCGCGCTATCTGGCAGTACGCTCAAGGATTGGTTCATCAGGTCAGCAGCGGAATACTGCGCAGAAAGACGCCAACTTTCTCTCTTCAATTACAATAGTCGTGATGCAGGTGCACAGTACAAAACCGCACCTGATCTAGAGCAAATTCCTAGACGTGGCTCTCATCTTCTTGACCGAATGCCTCAGCTTAGTCTGAAGAAATCTCTCACTGTAGTATCCATGTTCTCAGGTTGTGGAGGCATGGATCTTGGTTTCACTGGTGGTTTTGAGTTCATGGGCCGAAGCTACCCACAGCTTCCATTCTCGATAATCTGGTCCAACGACAACAACAAAGCCGCCTGCAAGACCTACACACACAACCTAGGGCACGACATCGCGTGTGGCGATGTATGGGATTTTATTGATAAACTGCCGGGTGAAGCAGATGTGCTGGTTGGCGGCTTTCCTTGCCAAGATATTTCCATTAACGGCAAAAGGGCTGGCATTAATGGCCCCCGGACAGGTCTTTACCGAGCAATGGTGGAGGGAGTAAAGCGAACTAGGCCAAAGGTCTTCGTCGCGGAGAACGTCAAGGGCCTCCTCATAGGGGACAATCGAGAAGCGCTAGCCCAAGTACTCTCTGACTTCGGCAGTTTGGGCTACGCAGTCGGTTACAAATTATACCGGGTGGCCGACTATGGTGTACCTCAGATGCGCGAAAGAGTTATCATCGTAGGTACCTCCAGCGAGGCGAACCCTTTCTCGCCACCAGAACCTGAACGAAGTTCCTCCGAGTGGATAACTGCCGAGGAAGCAATTGGCGATCTGGAAACCGTCCAAGAGAATCGCGATTTGAACCACATATGGAGCCGGGCAAACCCTAGCCCAGAACAGGGAAATCGTAGGCTTACCGCCGCCAGACCAGGCCACACGATTCGCGCTGAATGTCACGGGAATATTCAGTTCCATTATTCGCTGCCGAGACGTATTTCCATGAGGGAGGCTGCACGGATACAATCGTTTCCCGATAGCTTTATCTTCCAGTCAGGTCTCAGGGAGACCGAACGACAAGTGGGCAATGCGGTGCCTCCTGTATTCGCTTGGCACGTCGCATGTAGTGTGCTCAGGTGCTTCCAGCGGAGCCCTAGCAAGCATGTCGCCCAAACAGATCAGGCCTTGAATAATTCTTTCGATGGAATCCAATCCTGAGCATAGCCATCGGCTAGCTCTAGCCATTTGTAAATTCTCTGCTCAGGCGCAACGACACATCCCCAGTACTCTTTGAACAAAGCCGGTTCGAGACTGGCGGCCGCAGTCCGCATCTCGCCTTCAATGTCTTTTAGGGCACGCAGCAAGTAATTGCCGCCTCGCTCGGAGTCACTCCGAAGAGCGACGCTACCTGCCGAGAACAGGTCTCTTGTCTGTGAGCACAGTACACCGTGGTAGGTCAGCAAATAGAGTGCTGCATCATTATACTTGTTCTTGGAATGTGGCGGTTTCACGATCTGTGGACATAGCAGCGCTGCCTCAGCCCTCAGTTGTCTCTTCTCGTCTTGAGCCAAATCCATGTATAGACGGACCTGGATGGGCAAGGAGTGCGCTGAATCAGGTCGATCTTCTAGCCACCATAGCCGCTCGCTAGGACGCAGCCGACTTCGCGCATACTTGCGAATTCGGATCATCCGGTCTTCGGTCGAAAGCGCACGGAACTCGGCATACGAAATCCCCATTATAGCGAACAGAGATCGGTCGCTACCTATTTCGATCTCGAAACGCGGTACGTGAGATGTGCGGACATGGATGACGCACTCATCGTACTTTTCCCACTTCACTTCTGGTTGGCCGCCAAGCTTCCCGTACACCACATAGATGCTCGTTACCGAGGGATTACGAGTGCTTTCAAAGACGCTGTTAGCGACGCTTCGCCAGCTATCGCCTTTTGTGAACTTCACTTCTATGCCGTACGTGCCGAGTATGATATCCGGGAATTGGTGAGGATGGGGAGAGAAATCTATTGACACTGCCTCTAGTTGGGGCATCGACGCAAGTTCAAGCCTTACCCTCTCCTCAAAGTCGCTTGCTCCCTCATAAGTCGCACCTTGTTGCGCCTCGGATGTTAGGCGTTGACATAGCTCTGATAGCATTTTCTCAAATGCGAGTGCATCCATGATCAACTCACTTTAGCAGCCGAGATATAGCGAAGACTCGACCGAGATCGATGTTAGACGAAATATCCACCCTTTTCTGCTGGTTTCACCACGGAAGTAGATTCGTCTTACCTATCGCCCAAGCACCTAGTCGTAGTACTCTTGACCCAAGTGGGTAATTAAATCTTCGCCCCGCAAGAAGCGCAGCGTGTTCTTGAGCTTCATTAGCTGGATAAAGAGGTCGTGCTCGGGGTAGAGGTCGGGCGCGGTCATCGGGCTTTTGAAGTAAAACGACAGCCACTCTTGGATCCCCCCCATCTGCGCGCGCTGTGCCAAGTCGGCAAACAGCACCAAGTCCAAGACCAGCGGTGCGGCGAGAATCGAATCGCGGCAGAGGAAATCGACCTTGATCTGCATGGGCATGCCCAGCCAGCCAAAGATGTCGATGTTGTCCCAACCCTCCTTCTCGTCGCCGCGCGGCGGATAGTAGTTGATCCGCACCTTGTGGTAAATATCGCCGTAGAGCTGGGGGTAGAGGTTGGGCTGCAAGATGAACTCCAGCACGTCGAGCTTGCTGACTTCCTTGGTCTTGAACGAATCGGGGTCGTCGAGCACTTCGCCGTCGCGATTGCCTAAGATGTTGGTCGAAAACCAGCCCTGCACGCCGAGCATCCGCGCCTTGAGACCTGGGGCTAGCAGAGTCTTCATCAGGGTCTGGCCGGTCTTGAAGTCCTTGCCGCCGATGGGCACGCCCTTTTGCCGCGCCAGTTCGACCATGGCCGGGACATCTACGGTCAGGTTCGGAGCGCCGTTTAGGAAAGGCACGCCTTCCTGCAGCGCGGCGTACGCGTAGATCATGCTCGGGGGAATGGCCGGGTGGTTTTCCTGGATGGCTTTTTCGAGGCTCTCGATATCATCGTGTACTTCGTGGTGCTCCATGAAAATCTCGGTGCTGCCGCACCAGATCATCACCAGCCGCTCGACGTCGTTGTCGGCCTTGAAGCGCTGGATGTCTTCGCGCACTTCTAGCACGGCATCCCACTTGCTCTTGGCGCTTTTGACGTTGGAGCCTTCGAGACGGCGCACGTAGTTGCGGTCAAAAACCGCGGGCATTGGCTTGACGGCCTTGAGCGGATCCGCGATCTGGTCGAGCAGCCTGTTGTCCAAGACGCCAGCGTGGATGGCCGAGTCATAGGCGTCCTCTGGAAAGACGTCCCAGCCGCCGAAGACTAGGCTGTCGATATCGGCTAAAGGCACGAAGTCCTTGATGAGCGGCGAGCGTCCTTCGGTGCGCTTGCCCAGGCGGATGGTGCCCATCTGGGTCAGTGAGCCGATGGGCTGGCCGATGCCGGCTTTGATGGCTTCGACGCCGGCGATAACCGTGGTGGCCACAGCGCCCATGCCGGGAATTAGGACGCCGAGTTTGCCCGTGGCCGGGGCGATGGATGTGGGTTGGTTCACAGGAGTCTCCTTTTGTATGGAAGAGTTATGTCATTCGCCGCAGAATAAAGTAGAGGGTTTTGTTCATTGGGCAAATTAATTATTACTATGTAATTAATAGAAAAAATTTATGAATTGTACACAGTTTAAAACGGGACGTGAGCGGAAGTTACAAAAGGATGGGAATCAGGCGGCGAGGCGTTCTGGATCGGTGTCGCGCAGTTCGGCGAGACGACCTAACAAGGGGTCTAGCTCCTTGTAGCTGGCCATCTCGGCTCTGAGCTGCGCGGCACCGCGCAAACCGCGGAAGTACCCGGCGTAGTGGCGTCTCATGCCGATCAGTGCCCCTTGCGGGCCGTCGTGCTCAACGGCCAGTCGCAGGTGCTTGAGGCACAGTTCGATGCGCTCCTGCCAGCTTGGTTCGGGCAAGAGCGCACCCGTCTTTAGGTAGTGCTGGGATTCGCGGAAGATCCACGGGTGGCGGATGGCACCGCGGCCGATCATCACCCCGTCGCACCCCGTGCTGTCGAAGGCGTATTCGACCATCTGCGGCGAGGTCACGTCGCCGTTGAGGATGATCGGTATGGAGACCGCGGCCTTGACCTTGGGTATCCACTCGTAGTCCACCGAGCCCTTGTGGCCTTGCGCACGGGTGCGGCAGTGAATGGCCAGCGCCTGCACGCCCAGATCTTCCAACATCTGGGCAACCTCGACGATGCGGATGCTCTGCTGGTCCCAGCCGAGGCGCGTCTTCACGGTCACCGGCAGGTGCGTCGCACCGATGACGCGCGCGACGACCTCCTTCATCTGCGGCAAGTCGCGCAACAGCCCGGCCCCGGCTCCGCGCAGCGCCACATTGCTCACCCAGCAGCCGCAGTTGATGTCGATGAAGTCTGGATTCTGCGCACTGGCGATCTCGGCGGCTTTCTCCATGGACAGCGAGGCCGCGCCGTAGAGCTGGATCGCCAAGGGCCGCTCAGCTTCTGCAAAGCGCAGCTTGCGAAAAGCGCGGCGCGGCCCGTTGGGGTCCTCGCGCAACAGCCCCTCGGCATTGACGAACTCGGTATAGACGATGTCGGCACCCAGCTCCCGGCAAATCAGGCGGAACGGTAGCTCGGAGACATCCTCCATGGGCGCGAGCAGGATGCCGGGGTCAGCGGTTATTGGGCCGATGCGGAACATTATTTCAGCGTCGAATAAGGCAAAGCTTTCATCACTCGCACTTCCCGTCGGCGGATTAGCGGCCGGATCTGATCGACGATCTTGGCCCATTCCGGGCTGCCGTAATAGGCTTCAATCGCCTTGTCGCGGGCCTTGGCGTTGGGGAAGGCGCGAATCCAGATGAACTCGTCGTCGCGGTCGGGATTTTCCCACGCGGCGACAAACGTCACGCCGTACTTGGACATAAAGCGGCGCGCCTTGGCAAAGCCGGCGCGGAACTTCTTCTTGTTGTCGGCTCCCTTGTGGAAGCGGTAGATGCGCAATTCGTAGATCATGCAGTTCCTCCTTGGTAAATGGCGGTTTCGGCGACGACCATGTCCACGGGCACATCGTGCGGCTCGCCGGGAATGAAGTCTAGGACTAGCTCGTCGTAGCACAGCCCTACTTTGACGGCTTGCACTTGCGCCAGAAAGCGGTCGTAGTAGCCGCCGCCCCAGCCGATGCGATGCCCGCGCCGGTCAAAGGCGAGGCCCGGCACCACGACCAAATCGATGCGAGCTTCTGCGGACAGCCAAGTGGCCTCAGCCGGATCGGGTTGCGCTAGCCCCCAAGGGCCGACGACGAGCTGGTCTAGGCCGTCGATTAGCGCGTGGGCCAGCGTCTTGGTGCCCGGCATCACCACTGGCACAGCCACGCGCTTGCCGTGCGCAAAGCAAGCGCCGATCAACGCGCGAGTATCGACCTCGTTTTCCTTGCTAGAGACATAGGTGTGGACGAGTTTGGCCCGGCGGTACGCCTCCAAGCCCAAAACCTGCTCTAATATGGCCTGCCCGCTGACTTCCGCTTGGCTGCGGTCCAACCCCATGCGCACAGCTAGAACGCGCTTTCTGAGCCGTTCTTTGCGGGCGCGCGTCGCCTCCTTCTTCATAGGTACCATAATACTGGCCCCTATAAAGGGCGTCAAGCGCGTCTGGCACCTAGGATTGCTTGACGAATATGAGCCTTTCCCCTAGATTGACCAAGATACGCGCGGCCTTGTTTTCTCAAGGCGAAACGCGCCCAAATCTATCGACAGTGGCCGTGGATGGCCGCCACATAAACCCACCAAATCATCCTTACTACACTATGAGTGCTCAGGCTCTGCCGCTGGAAATTTCTCCACGCGAATACCACCCAGTAGAACCCCTCCATCCCGAAGAGGACTTCCGCATCCAGCAGAGCCTCAAGGACGAGGGGAACCTGCCGCAACACATCGCCATTATCATGGACGGCGATAGGCGCTGGGCCGTCGAGCGCAGTCTGCCCAAGACCGAAGGACATCGCTTTGGCCGCGAGTCCGTGCGCGACATTGTCCGCGCCTGCGGCCAACTGCAAATCGAGGCGCTGACCCTATATACCTTCTCAACGGAGAACTGGTCCCGGCCCGAAGCAGAAGTCGCAGAACTCATGCAGTGGCTGCACGAGTCGCTGCGCGACGAAGTGTCAGAACTGCACGAAAACAACGTATCACTCAACGCCATCGGCCGCACCGACGCGTTGTCGCCGACCATCCAATTGGCCCTAGAACACGCTCTCGCTCAGACCAAAGACAACACCGGCCTCAAGCTCAACTTGGCGCTCAACTACGGAGGCCGCAGCGAACTGGTCGATGCCTTCCGCAAGCTGGCCGCCGAAATAGCGGCTGGTCGGCTTGACCCAGAGGACATTGACGAGGAACAAATCAGCGGTGCTCTCTATACAGCCGACTTACCCGACCCGGATTTGTTGATCCGCACCAGCGGCGAAATGCGGTTGAGCAACTTCCTTCCTTGGCAAATGGTCTATACGGAGATTTGCTTTGTCGGCGACGTGCATTGGCCGGATTTTCGCCGCCAGCACCTGTACGAAGCCATTGCCGCCTATCAACAAAGACAGAGGCGCTTTGGCGGCTGACACCGCGGCAGAGTCCTCCGGCCTGCGCCAGCGCGCCCTCGCGGCTGTCGTATTCGTACCGGTGATCATTTTGCTGGTCGAAGGGGCAAGCTGGGGGATCTTCCTCTTGGTGCTGGCCGTGGCCGTGCGCTGCTCGTGGGAATATCACCATATTCTGGAGGAGGCCGGCTACCGACCCATCCGCCTACCGGGCAGCTTGTTGGTCTTGGGTCTGTGCACCTACTTCTGGCGCCAAGGCACGGGCGACGACCTCACCGCATTGCTGATGGCGGCCATCTCGCTGGTTGTGGTGTGGGCTTTATTCCAGGGCACGGAGCGCTATGCGGCCAACGCCTTTCTGACATTGGGCGGCGTGCTCCTCTTCGGCGTCTTGGGCAGTGCGCCGCTGCTGCTTTTTCAGGCGGCTGGTAGGGGCGAGGAAGCTCACCATTTGATAGCCGTGCTCTTCCTCTGCATCTGGCTTGCGGATTCCGGAGCGTACTTCAGCGGTCGGTTTTGGGGCCGGGCCAAGCTGGCACCGGCGATCAGCCCTAATAAGACGAGGGTCGGGTGCATCGGCGGCGTAGTAGGCAGCGCCCTGCCCCTGCCCTTGGGCTTTCTGCTGCCCTCCTTTTCTCCGGTATCGCTGCTGGGGCTTTTGCTCATCGCGGGCATCGGTGCCCAAGTGGGCGACTTGGTGGAATCGGCCTTCAAGCGCGACATGGGCATCAAGGATGCACCGATATTAATCCCTGGCCACGGCGGTCTGCTCGACCGCTTTGACTCCTATTTTTTGGCTTTTCCGCTGGCGTATCTCTACGTGGATATGCTGGCTGTTTTTTCCTGAGATGGATTAAAGTATGATCGATACCCTCACTACGATTGCCTCGTTTCTCATCGCCTTAGGCGTCTTGGTTTTCGTCCACGAGTTGGGCCACTTTCTGGTCGCCAAATGGGCGGGCATCCGCGTCGAGCGCTTCTCGTTGGGCTACCCGCCCAAAATGATTGGCTTTACCCGCGGCGAAACCGAGTACTGCATCTCTTGGATCCCCTTTGGCGGCTACGTCAAGGTAGCTGGCATGGCCGATGTAGGCACCGAGGAAACCACCGGCGCGCATTGGGAATTTCCCTCTAGGTCGGTGGGGATCCGCATGGCGGTCATCGCCGCTGGCCCAGCGATGAACTTCCTCTTCGCCTTCGCAGCCCTGATCTTCCTCTTCAGCGTTTATGGAATCGATTCCTTCGATAGTACCCGCGTCAGCCCTCAAGAGAATTCCCTAGCTGCCGAGGTTGGTCTGGTGCGCGGCGATCGCGTGCGCACCGTAGGAAGTACGCCCGTTGGCAATGCCTACGAGCTGGCCAGCGCCTTGGACGAGATATCAAACAGCGGGGCTAGGCTCGAAGTCGAACGCGACGGCATTCGCTTGGATTTCAGCCTGCCGCCCGCGGGAGACGAGGGTTACGGCGTGCAGCTAATGCGCCCCACGACGGTGGGGCACGTTGAGCCCGGGACGCCAGCCGACAGCCTCGGCCTGCAAGCGGGCGACATCATCCGCGCCGTCGGCCAAGCTCCGGTTGTGAGCTGGGCCGAGATGAGCGAGGAAATCCGCCGCTATCCGGGCGAGACGATTCCGTTGGTTTGGGAGCGCGACAGCCAGCGCATGGAGCAGCTCATTACCCCGGCGACCCACGCCGAGGGCGACGCGTTCGTGGGGCGCATTGGCATCGGTCCGCATACCTCGCGCCATACCGTCGGGTTGGGCCGGGCGGTGGTGTTGGGGGGCTTGGGCGTGTACAATTCCTCTTGGCTGATCCTCGACTTTTTGGGCGAGCTTTTCCAAGGCGACCGCTCGACCGACGAGTTGGGCGGCCCGTTGCGCATTGCTCAGCTAGCCGGACAGACCGCCGAGCAGGGCTTGCACTCCTTCGTCAACTTCCTCGCCATACTCAGCGTCAACTTGGCGATTATCAACCTCCTGCCCATTCCCGTGCTCGACGGCGGCCATCTGACTTTCCTCACACTAGAGGCCATCATGCGCCGACCGCTCTCGCTGCGCCAGCGCGAGGTCTTTCAGCAGATCGGCTTGGCCATCATGCTGTTCATCATGGTGTTTGTCACGTTCAACGACCTCAATCAGATGGTCTTCCGCCGCATCGCGGAGATGTTCTAAAAGCTGCTTGCGCGGTCCGGCATGTCGCTGACCGAACAAATTCGCCACAAGGCCCGCGCCTTGGGCTTTACCTCGGTTGGTTTCGCCCCAGCCGATCCGTTAAAAGGGGCCGAATTTTACGCCCGTTGGGTGGCCTTGGGCTACGCCGGCCAGATGGACTACCTCAAGCGCCACCTCGACAAGCGCGCGGACCCACGCCGAATGGTCCCCGGTGCCCAGACCGCCATCTGCCTCGGCATGGATTACTACCAACCCACGCCGGCGGCACCCGATCCCCTGCGCGGCCAGATCGCTTGTTACGCCCGCGGCGACGACTATCACGACATCGTTAAAAAGCGCTTGGCGGCCTTGTGGGAATTCGTGCTGGCCGAGGCTGGGGAGCAGACCAAAGGCCGCTATTTTGTGGATACGGCTCCGGTCCTAGAGCGCGAACTGGCCCAGCGGGCGGGCTTGGGTTGGTGGGGTAAGAACACCTGCCTGATCGACAAGCGCCGCGGCTCTTACTTCTTCTTAGCCGAAATCATCACCGACCTCGAGCTCGACTACGACGAACCCGCCCCAGACCACTGTGGCACCTGCACGCGCTGCTTGGACGCCTGCCCCACCGACGCCTTCCCCGAACCGTACGTGCTCGACGCTCAGCGCTGCATTTCCTATCTCAACATCGAACTCAAGGGATCGATTCCCCGCGACCTGCGCCAAGGTATGGGCCAGTGGATTTTTGGCTGCGACATCTGTCAAGAGGTATGCCCGTGGAACCGCAAGGCCGCGCCAGCTTCAGAGCCGGTGTACCAGAGCCGAGCTGGCCTCGATAGCCCGTCGCTCCTCGACCTGATCCAACTCGACCGCGCAGCCTTCAACGCACTATTTCGCCGCAACCCGGTCAAGCGCCCTAAGCGCCGAGGTTTTTTGCGCAACGTCGCCGTGGCCTTGGGCAATTCGGGGATGCAGGCCGCGGTGCCAGCCCTGATCAGCGCGCTCGACGACGAAGAGCCGCTAGTGCGCGGCCACGTGGCTTGGGCACTGGGTCAACTCGGCGGCGAGGAGGCAAAAGGGGCGCTCAAACGGCGCTGGGAAATAGAAGAAGATGCGGAAGTACGAGGGGAGCTAAAAGACGCGCTAGACGCGCTATAGCACTACATCATTCACCAGATGATCCGCAGATGGGCGCAGAGTAGTAGAAACAAGACAATCCGCCCATCGAATCGTTCAAGGCATTCAGGATTGCTACTCGGCGAACAATGCGTGGGCGAATGTTGCCGCGTCAAACGGCTGTAAGTCGTCCACCCCCTCGCCCACCCCAATCAGCTTCACCGGCAGATCCATCTGCCGCCGCAGCGCGACGACGATTCCGCCCTTAGCCGTCCCGTCCAGCTTGGTGAGCACGAGCCCGGTCAACTCGGTAGCTTGGTCGAATGCGGTCGCTTGCGACAGGGCATTCTGGCCGCTGGTCCCGTCGAGTACCAGCAGGGTTTCGTGTGGGGCTGTTGGGTCTTGTTTGGCCAGCGAGCGGCGGATCTTTTTGAGCTCCTCCATCAAGTTGACCTTGTTGTGCAAACGGCCGGCCGTATCGACCAGCAGCACATCGGCTCCGCGCGACTTGGCCGCGGCGAGCGCGTCAAAGGCCACGGCTGCCGGGTCCGCTCCTTGCTGCGTGCGTATCAGGTCGGCTCCGGAGCGCTCTGCCCAGATGGCGAGCTGGGGAATGGCTGCGGCCCGGAATGTGTCGCCAGCCGCGAGTACCACCTTTTTGCCGGCATCGGCGTATTGCTTGGCCAGCTTGCCAGCCGTCGTCGTCTTGCCCGTGCCGTTGACACCGACGATCAACACGACAAACGGCTTGCCCGGCAGCTCGCCGGCTAGGGGCAAGGCCGCGCCATTGCCAAGGGTCATCAGCGCGGCTACTTGTTCCTCCAGCACCTGCATCACCCCACCTGGCCCGTCCGCCATTTGCCCGTGCCGAAGCCGCTCGCGCAGCTCATCGACGAGTTCGGTGGCGGTTTCCAGCCCCATGTCAGCGCCGATTAGCGCAGCCTCGATATCGTCGATGGCGTCGTCGTCCAAGCGGGAATTGCCGGCGATCACAGCGGTCATCGCCTGCCGCGTCTGCGCCAATCCCTGTTTTACTTTGTCGAAAAATTTGCCCAGCATGAACGTTTGTCTTTCGGTTTATTGCGCCCTAGGATGCAGTTTGATTGCAGGACCACCACAGTCCGAAATAGGAATAGATTATACAATATGTAGTATAGAGATCAAATCTGAGAATAATATATTGACTAAATATAGGTAGTTGCGTAACATTTGTGTAATTTAGTACTATATTATAGTATAACATTGGTACGACAGCCTGTTGTCGTACCATACACAATCCACTCAACGGAGGGAATTTTTAATGAGAGAGAGCTTATCTGCTTTTGCTTTGGCCTTTGGCCTTGCGGCCTTGCTCTCGGTGGGTTTGGCCTCTGAGGCCGTGGCCCAAGACGAGATGGAAGAGAAAGAGACCGCAGCAGAAGAAATGGCCCCCGCCGACGAGGAAATGCTCGAAGGCATTGTGGAGGTTGAAGAGCTGGTAGTGACCGGTTCGCGTGCGCAGTCGCGCACCGTAACCGACTCTCCCGTGCCGATTGACGTCATTTCCAGCGAAGAGTTCGCCAAGCAAGGCGGCGTGGATCTAGCAGACCTTGTGCGGAATGTCGTGCCGTCGTACAACGTCAATACCCAGCCGATCAGCGATGCGGGTACGGTCGTCCGACCACCCAACATGCGGGGGCTGGCCCCGGACCACGCGCTGGTCTTGGTCAACGGCAAGCGCCGCCATCGCGCTGCGGTGATTCACTGGCTGGGCAACGGCGTCGCCGACGGTGCGCAGGGTCCCGATTTGGCACCCATCCCGGCCATCGCGCTCAATCGAGTGGAAGTCCTGCGCGACGGTGCGTCGGCTCAGTACGGCTCGGACGCCATTGCCGGCGTGTTGAACTTCCGCCTCAAGGACCGTTCCGACGGGCTGTCGGTCGAGACCAAAGTCGGTAGCTTCCAAGACGGCGATGGCATCTTAGGCGATGGCGAGTTGTTTTCCATCGCGGGCAACCTTGGCTTGGGCAACGACAATGCGTGGGCCAACCTCAGCTTGGAATACGGCAACTCGGGCGAAACCATCCGCTCGGTGCAGCGCAATGATGCCGCAGGCCTGATTGCCGCAGGCAATACGAATGTGGCCAATCCCGCCCAGATCTGGGGGCAGCCCTTCATCCGAGACGATCTGAAGTTCTTCGCCAACTACGGGGCCAACCTCGGCGAGAACCTCGACTTCTACGGCCACGCCAACTACGCCAGCAAAGAGACGGAAGGCGGGTTCTATTTCCGCAATCCCCACACCCGTAGCGGCGTGTTTAAGGGATCAGAATATTATCTTGCCGACTCTTTCGTTGATGGCTTACGCGACAGTGATGGTAAGTTACTTGCCGGGGCTGAGCTCCGGGCTATGGCTAATAACCTAAGCCTAGGACAGGATGAAATCTTAGCTTTCGAGGGATCTACCGATGCGGAAGGGAATGCTATCATCACGCTAGAAGATGGGAGAGTAATGCTGGACTCAACAGCTAGGGCAAACGGAAACGTATTTGGATCGCTACGTGTCGGTGATCTCGATGGCGTCGATCAAGGAAGTGGATGCGCCCGGGTGCCCATAATCGGCGACAAGCTGGACCAGGATGCCTGGCTACAGGTCCGCGACGATCCCAATTGCTTCTCGTTCCTGAAAATGTTTCCCGGTGGCTTCACGCCCCGCTTCGGCGGCTTCACCACGGATGAATCCCTCCTTCTGGGCCTGAAGGGATTTGCGGCCGAGACGTTGGGTTGGAGCGTGAGCGCATCTTATGGCCGCCATCACGCGGACTACTTCATTTTCAACACCGTGAATGCCTCGATGGGTCCCGATACGCCGACATTGTTCAACCCTGGAGACTACATCCAGACGGATGTCAACTTAAACTTCGACATTACGTATCCGGTCAGCGATCAGGTGTTTTTGGCCGCGGGGGCGGAACGTCGTAACGAAGCATTCGAGATCGTGGAAGGGCAGATCGAGTCCTACCTGATTGGTCAGCCGTTGGCCAGCCAAGGGTTTCAGCCGGCTACCAATGGTTTTTCGGGCTTCAGCAAAGTGGCCGCTGGCCGCTGGGATCGCACCAACACGGCCGTGTACGTGGAGGCGGATTTTGAGCCGATGGATCCATTGCTGCTTTCCGTGGCCCTGCGCTCGGAGGATTTTAGCGACTTTGGCAGCACGACCAACTACAAGGGAGCCGCCAATTTCGCCCTTACGGACGATCTGAAGTTGCGCGGTAGTTATAGCACCGGCTTCCGGGCACCGACGCCTGGCCAGCAAAATGCCTTCAACATAACGACCGAGTTCAACTTCGAGAAGAACGACTTGGTCAACAACGGCACCGTGCCTTCCACCAGCCGCGCCGTTGGGCTGGTCCTCGGTTTAGATGGCGGTGGGCCGGCGCTCAAACCTGAAAACTCGGTCAATCTTTCCGGGGGCGTCGTCGTCAATATGGGCGTCGTTAGCGCGACGATCGACTACTTCAACATCAAGGTGGAGGATCGCCTGACGGTCTCGCAAGACTTCGCGCTGAGCGATGAGCAGAAACAGCAGCTAATCGAAGAGGGCCTAACCAGTGCGGCTGGCTTGCAGGAGTTCCGCTTCTTCACCAATGACTTCGACTCCGCCACCAGCGGAATTGACCTCGTTGTCTCGGCACCTGTAGGTTCGGGGATGCTGAGCCTCGCCTACAACTACACGAGCTCCGAAGTCACCGACCACAACCCGGACGTTCTAGACGCGCTCCGGCTGCGGGAATTGGAGGAGAATCTACCTAAGCAGCGCGGGAATTTGACGCTGACCCAAGCCCTGAGCGAGCGTTGGAGCGGTCTAGGTCGCGCCAGCTACTACGGCGAATGGTACGACTCTGAAGACGATCAGACCTATAGTGGCAAGGTGCTGTTTGACCTTGAAACCAGCATCTCGTTTGACGAGGCCCAATCCTCCATAGCCATTGGCGCGCAGAATATTCTCAACACCTATCCCGACGAACATGAACTAGCCGCCGATAGGACTGGCAACAAGTACAGCCAGTTCAGCCCCTTTGGCTTTGGCGGCGCATTCTGGTACGTGAAATACAGCTACAGCCGCTAGGGAATGCCGCACGACAATCCTTAGTTATATTTATACAAAAGGCCGGGTACCTGTTCGGGTACTCGGCCTTTTGCATCTTAACCTGAAGTGAGCAGCAAATGACCGCATCCTACCGCGACGCCCTAGAACACATCCGCCGCGCCTTCCCCCAACCGGTGTCCGACCCCATTCACGATTCGTATTTCGTGCATTCCATCATGCGCGCCCTAGACCAAGTCGATGACCTGAAAATGCAGTTGCCGACGCTTGGCCCGGTAGTTTCTGGCGACTTTGCCGAAGCGCAAAACGCCGAGCTGCCCGCTGAGATGTCGTCGGTCGAGGCGGTTACCTCAGACCTCGTCAGCTACCTGCGCGGCATAACCATCTCCAGCCATCCCCACACCCAACAAAACGTCATCGCCCCCCCGACCATCCCCAGCCTCATCGGCGTCCTGCTCGCCTCGTTGCACAACCCCAACATCGCTTGGGATGAATACAGCCGCCTCGTCGCCTTGGCCGAAGTCGAAGCGGTCGGCATCACCGCGCGGATGGTCGGCTACGACCCACAACAAGCTGGCGGCACATTTACCTTCGGCGGGACCGGCACCACACTTTATGGGGTAAAGATCGGTCTGGAAAAAGCCTGTCCGCAGGCCATGCAAAAGGGCATATCCGACGACGTGGTAGTGCTCGTTTCCGACGCCGGGCACTATTGCGCCCATAACATCGTCGGCTGGCTCGGCATGGGCACCGACCAGTTGATCGTCATTCCGACGATAGCCGAGAACGAAATCGACCTCGCGCAGCTAGCAGATGCAGCGCGGACAGCCTTGGACCGCGGCAAAAAGATCGCCGCCATTATTGCGACCATGGGTACTACGGATGCGTTCGGCTTGGACGACTTGCCGGCGATTGTGGCCTTGCGCGACTCGCTCGTCGATGAATTCCAACTCTCCTACCGCCCGCACATCCACGCCGACGCGGTCATTGGCTGGGCGTGGTCGGTGTTCAACTACTACGATTTTCAGGACAACCCCTTGGAGTTTCGCCCGCGGACCCTGCGTGCGCTCGCCGGAGCGTGCCGGCGCATCCGCCATCTGGCGCTGGCCGATTCCATGGGCATTGACTTCCACAAGACCGGCTTTGCCCCGTACATCTCCAGCCTCGTCCTCGTCAAAGATCGGGCGGATTTGCAGCTCCTGATGCGCGATCCGCAACAGATGCCGTACCTCTATCACTTTGGCGATCATCGCCCCGGCATGTACACCCTCGAAACATCTAGAGCTGGGACCGGCCCGCTGACTGCCCTGGCCAACTTTCGCTTTTTCGGCGAGCAGGGATTGCGCGTCGCATTGGGGCACATCGTCGAGATGACCCAGCTTTTGCGCGAGCACCTCGAAGGACACGAAGCCATCACCGTGCTCAACCGCGACAACTTTGGCACCGTAACGCTCTTCCGGGTGTATCCACCCGACGTGGATACGTTTGCGATCAAGCGCCAAGAATTTGAAGACCCGGCCTATCGGGAAATGCTGCTGGCCCACAATGACTACAACCGCAAAATTTTCGACTACGTGCATGCGGAGGCCATGGCCGGACGCGGAGTCGTCCTTTCCTCGACCGACTGCTACCGGCACACCCAATACGAGGAACCGATTGTCGCGCTAAAGTCCTTTATTGTGTCGCCGTTTGTGGATGAAAAGGATGTCGAAGTCGTAGTGGCAAAAGTCTTGGAAGCTAGAGAAAAGTTGGTCTGAAGTCGCTATTTCGCCTGCGTATTTACGGCGTCGCGGATTTCGCGGATAGTGCCTTCCAGTCGGTCTAGCCGCTCGTTCACGTCTTTTACGTCTTCTTGAATTTTCGTCGCGATCTCAACCTGTTCTTCTAGCTCCTCGATCTTCAAGGAATCCTCATCGCTTACGAGGATGCTCGTCAGCGTCGCCGTAAAAACACCCACCAGCACCATCCCCGTAATCACCAGAAAAACGGTGAGGATTTTGCCCGAAGCGGTCTCGGGATTGTGGATGTCGGCATACCCTCCGGTGACCAGCGTCGTAAAGCTCCACCAAAGACTCGCCCCGAACCCCGAACCAGACTCCATGCGCTCCAAGCCCATGAAAATGAAGGCCCCAAACACGAGTGATAACAAGCCGTACAGCAGGGACCGCTTGAGCAGCCGCACGTCCAATGTGGTGCTCAAGTGATCCATGCCCCGCCAGAAAAACAGTGCGATGCGGAATAAGCGCAGCGCCCGTAAAATTCGCACGGCCCTGAGCAAACGCCCCAAGCGAACGATACCTAGGTCGCCGACCTGTGATGCGGCGATAACTTGTACCGGGGGCAGCGGAATGGAGGTTATAAAGTCGATCCAGTTGTTTTTCCAGTACCACTTTTTGGAAGCGGCAAGCCGGTGTTCAAAGAAGAAATTGGCCATGAAAATGGTGCAGCATATTAAGTCGAGGATCCAGAATATCCACAACGTACCAACGGAAAAATGGGGTTCTATTTCCACGATGGGATTTGTGTAGTTCTCGCCGATGTGGATGACGTCCGCTTGTGTTAGTTTGCCCTCAACTACCTGTCCAGAAACAAGGGCACCAGATCCAACCGCATCCGCGATGTGAATGTTCACCCGCTCATACCCGTCTCCCCCGTTCAGAACGTTTATTCGATGGATCCTGCCTTCTACTACTTCGGCTTTTGCCGTAGCACCACTACCTGTGGCCCCGATGCCGAGGAAGTCGATGCCGAGGATTGCGATCAGAAAAAGTATGAGAAAAAAGATGATCAGGTCTTTGACTTTCACCCTCGCGACGCTGCCCAGTACTCGGGCCTGCTCGTCCATCAGGTGTTTCTTTTGCCGCGCCTGCTCAATGATTCGGACCTTGTCCTGCAATTTCTCTTTTTCGTCGCTCAATCTGGCGAGCTGCGCTTCCGCTTTATCCAGACTCAGTTCGTATTGGCCGTGCCGTTTGACCAAACTGACTGTTTCGACCGTTTCGATCATTTCGTCGAGTTCTTGTTCTTTCTCGACGAGCTGACGGTCGATCCCATCGATCTCCTGCATTACCACATCTTTCATCTTGGTAATGCGTTCGAGCGAACACGATTCTAGGCGCTTTGATAGTGACATGGTGCGTCGTCCTGTATAGTTTGCGGGCTCAGAACAACCCTTTGATTTGCCCTGCTTCGTCGAGATCAATCGACTCGGCCGAGGGTTTCTTCGGCAGGCCGGGCATGGTCATAATATCGCCCGTCAGCACCACCACAAAGCCAGCCCCGGCCGACACCTTGACGTCGCGGATCGGCACGTCAAAGCCGCGCGGTCGTCCCTTGAGCCCGGGATCGGTCGAGAGCGAGTACTGGGTCTTGGCGATGCAGACGGGCAGGTTGCCGTAGCCTTCGTCCTCCAGCCGCCTGAACTTGCTCCGCAGCAGCTTGTCCCCCATGATGTCGTCAGCCCCGTAGATCGCTTGGGCGACGGTGCGCACCTTGTCCCACAGCCGCATGTCGTCGGGATAGAGCAGCCGGAAGTCGCTCTGCGTGTTTTCGGCTAACTGCACCACAGTGCGGGCGAGGTCTTCGGCTCCTGCGCCGCCAAGGGCGTGGTGATGCGCGGGGACGATCTCAACGCCGAGGTGGGCGCACTTGTCGCGGATGCACTGGATTTCGGCGTCGGTATCCGTGGCGAAGGCATTGACCGCTACGACGACGGGCAAGCCGAAGAGGCGGATGTTTTCGATGTGCTTCTTGAGGTTTTCAACGCCCCGTTCAACCGCTCCGACGTTGGGTTTGGCGATGCTTTTGAGCGAGGCTCCGCCGTGAAATTTGAGGGCACGCACCGTGGCCACCAACACCACGAGATCCGGGGCTAGGCCGCTCTGGCGGCACTTGATGTTGGCGAATTTCTCCGCGCCCAAGTCCGCGCCAAAGCCAGCTTCGGTAATGGTGTATTCGGACAGGCGCGTGCTCAAGCGGGTGGCGGCGATGGAGTTGCAGCCGTGGGCGATATTGGCAAACGGGCCGCCGTGGACTAACGCCGGGTTGCCCTCTAGAGTCTGCACCAAGTTGGGCTGGCAGGCGTCCTTGAGCAGCACTGCCATGGCACCGTGGACCGCGAGGTCCGCAGCGCGAACGGTCTCGCGGGCGCGGGTCTGGGCGACGACGATCCGGCCGAGCCGCTCTTTGAGCTCGGCCCGCGATTCGGACAAGCAGAGGATGGCCATGACCTCCGAGGCGACGGCAATGTCGAACCCAGATTGGCGCGGAAAGGAGTTGGCGGTCCCGCCTAGCCCGACGACGATGTCGCGCAGTGCCCGGTCGTTTATGTCGAGGACGCGGTTCCAGACGATGCGACGGTGATCAATGCGGCGCACATTGTCGTGGTGGATGTAGTTGTCGAGGGCCGCGGCGAGTAGGTTGTGCGCGGCGGAGACCGCGTGGATGTCGCCGGTGAAGTGCAGGTTGATGTCCTCCATCGGCGCTACCTGAGCATAGCCGCCGCCCGCGCCGCCGCCCTTCAGGCCGAAGCAAGGCCCTAGCGAAGGCTCGCGCAGACAAACGGTGGTGCGCTTGCCAAGGCGATTGAGCGCGTCGCCCAAGCCGATGGTGGTTGTGGTTTTACCCTCGCCTGCCGGAGTCGGGTTGATGGCCGAGACGAGGATCAGCTTGCCGGTGGCCGGTGCGTCTTCGAGCTGCTGGCAGAACTCCTGCGAGATCTTGGCCTTGACGCGGCCGTAGTGTTCGAGGTGTTCGGAGCCGATCCCGAGCTGGGCGGCCACGTCGTCGATGGGGCGGAGTGAGGTCTGGCGGGCGATTTCGATATCGGGTAGCAAAAGTGAACTCCTGATGGAATGAGTTGGCCTATACGCCGCAAAACGCGGAAAAGCCGCCGTCAATGGGCACGATGGCGCCGGTGACAAATGTGGCTGCGTCCGAAAAGAGCCACAGGGCCGCGCCTACTACTTCGTGCGGGTCGCCAAAGCGGGTCATGGGGACGTTTTTGAGAATGGTCTGGCCGCGATCGGTCAGCTCGCCGCTTGCTTCGTCGAGGAGCAGGAAGCGGTTTTGCGCGGTGATCATAAAGCCTGGGGCCACGGCATTGACGCGGATTTTGGGCGCGTAGGTCGTGGCCATGTGTACGGCTAGCCAGCGGGTAAAACTATCGGCCGCAGCCTTGCCATTGGAATACGCCAAGGCCCGCGACAGCGGCAGCCCTCCGCCGATGGAGGTGATGTTGACGACCGCCCCATCGCCTTTAGCGGCGAAGACGCGGCCCACGGCCTGCGAGGGCAGGACGGCGCTTAGGTAGTTGAGATCCATCACCATCCTGACCGCTTCTGGATCAATATCAAAGAATTCGAGTTCTGGGGAAGTGGTGGTGTCTTTGTGACTGCCACCAGCGCCGTTGAGCAGAAAGTCAACCGTGCCAAAGTGCTCGATGGTCTCGGCGAGCGCGGCCTCGACGCTGTCTTTGTTGACGACGTTGCACTCGACGGGGAGGACCTTGTTGGGAAAGTCTTGGTTGATTTCGTCGGCTTTGGCGCGGGCCGCCGCTGGAGAAATGTCCCAGATCGCCACCTCTGCGCCGGCTTGGGCGAGGCCGCGGGCGATCTCGCCGCCAATGGCACCGCCGGCGCCAGTCGCCACGGCCTTTTTGCCGTGGAAGTCAAAAGTAGTCAAGGTGATGCCTCTCCTTTGGTTAAAATTCAGTCGCTGAGCTGTACGGCCGGGGATCGTCAATGCGGGCAATGTCGAGGAACGGATGGGAGGTACTCATCGTCACCGCGCTGAAGAGGGCCCCTTGCTCAGCGCCGGTGCCAACGCCGCGTAGCCGACCGCGCAGGATTCGTCGAAATCCATGGTGACAAACGTCTCTATCGCCATAGCTTCGGCAAAGCCGATGTCCCTAAGCCCCTGCACGATGCGCGGATAGTCGAGGCTCCCTTGACCGGGGATTTTGTGGTCCCAGTCGGGATAGGTGCCGATGTGGTCCTTGAGATGGGCGTGCATGATGCGCCCCTGCCACTGGTGGGCGACCGCGACCGGGTCCAAGCCGAGAAGCGTCAGATAGCACGGATCGAAATTGATGCCAAAGGACGCGCTGCCGACCTCGTCGTGCAGCTCCAAGAAGCGCTCGGGGGTGTCAGTGAGCCAACCGGCCCACACGCCATCGACTGCCAACTGTACGTTGCGCGGCACTGCGTAGGCAAGCGCGTCTTGGAGATAGGCGACCACTCGCCGCCAAGCTTCGGCCCGCTGAGCGTCGTCGTCCTTGGGACCGCCCATGTGGAAGACGACGAGCGGTGCGCCGACATCCACGGCCAAATCGACCGACCCCTTGAGGTCGAGCGGTTCGTCGGTAAAGAGCGAATCGGCGAGATTGGCGTGGGTGATGACGGCTTCGATGGTGAGGCCCAGCCGCTTGGCAATACTCCGCGTCTGCGCGCGCAACTCGGGCGTCACTGAGCGCGGATCCGCCGACGGCCCGTGGGTCCCGGAAATGTCGATGCCGTCGTAGCCGGTAGCGGCGATTTTTTTCAGTGCCGGTTCGAGCGGCATTGCAAGCCGGTCGGTGTAGCTATAGGTGTAAAAGGCAAGGCGCATGGCTCAAATTAAATTGCTGAATATCGACGTACATGGGAGGCTTCTTCCTTGGTCGGAGGAAGCAAAGCGCACATCTTATTCTAGTTAATCAAACCCTTTTTAGCAATTTTACGCAGAGGAGATACGACATGGCACAACCGTTGGGCAAAGCCTATGAACAGATCGCGGCGACGCAGCCGCGTGGATCGTATCGCGGGGCAGTGGTCGGCTGTGGGCGGATGGGCAGCACCATTGACGACGAGCACATCGGGATGCCGCACTATCCGTGGCCGTGGGCACACGCCCCGGCCATGATCGAAGCGCGGGGCATTGAGCTGATCGGCGCGGCCGACGTGGACCGAGCCAAGTTGGACGACTTTGCCCAACGCTGGGGCGTAGAAGCCCTGTATGAAGACTACCGCGAGCTAGTCGCCCAAGAGCGGCCCGATGTAGTGGCGGTGACGACGCGGCCCGACGAGCGAGCCGAGGTGGTCATCGGCCTCGCCGAGGCCGGGGTGCGGGCGATTTTTGCCACCAAGCCGATGTGCCGCACCTTGGCCGAGGCCGACGCCATGATCGCGGCGTGCAAGGCGAGTGGGACGATTTTTTCCATCGCCTGTCACCTCAACTGGTACAACTGGTACACCAATGCGCTTCAGGCCATAGCCGACGGAGCGATTGGCCGGTTGCGCTCCATGGTCTGCCACAGTCCGCACAGCCTGTCGAATTTGCAAAGCCATACGCTGGCTTTGTTTCGGCTGTTTGCCGGAGCGCCGGCCGAGTGGGTGGTGGGCGAGATGGACGACGACGAGCAGGCCGCAGCCGACCGGGATTTATCCGGCTCGGGCTACATTGCCTACGCCAATGGAGTGCGCGGCTTTTTGAACTCCCGCGCCGACCGCTCGGGGCATGGGTGGACCTTGGAGTTTATTGGCGAGCGCGGGATGATCGCCACGCGCAATGCCCACGCGCAATTTGAGCTGTGGGGGGCGCACCCAGAGAGCGGCGAGCCGATCCAGCGGCAGTTTCCCAACCCGTGGCATCCGCGCTCGTCCATGGTCGATGCGATTGAGGGTGTCTGTCGGGCGATTGAGGAGGGGGAAGAGCGAGTTTGCCCAGGAGAATTTGGGCGCGAGGCGCTGGAGATTGCCATCGGCTTGCGCGAGTCGCATCGGCGGGGCAATGGGCGGGTGGATTTGCCGTTGGCGAATCGGGCGTTGCGGATGGGCTAGGGTTGGAAAGGTAGGGGTCGAAATTCCCTTGATTTGTTCAGTTTGGCATGTTCGCGCAATACGCGGTTGATCTCGGTCTGGTATCCCTTTCCATTTGGAGTGTTTGCCCTGAACCATGCCACCACGTCGGCATCCAGCCGCAGCGTGATCTGCTGCTTTACTGGCCGATACAGGGCACCGCGTCTGGCACCGGACCAATCCAGAATCTCGGGTATGTCGCTCGTATCAATTTTCTCGTCGGAAAGGGCCGCAAGCGACTCAATCTCTGCCTTCTGTTCATTGGTAAGTCCTTTAGAAGTCCCCTTCTTCATACGCTCTCCTTTCGTGCGCCGTAGCTTTCCGGGCACTGATGATGCGACCCGTCTCGACACCAGTTCCACTGTCTAGTTTGGGCCACGTATGTGCCACAATCACAGCTACGTTGCCGATTAGAACTCGTTATTGCGGAGACCGAATGGCTCGAATTTTGATCCATTCATAACTGTCTATCTCTGGCACATCTTCACCTTGTCTGCGTCCTGCTTCCAACTCTGCTACAACTGCTTTTGGAACAATTATCTCCTGATAGAGTTTTTGCAGCAGATCAAGGCGGCGAAGTCGATGGAGATAAAAAATTGGCGATGTATTGCTGATTACGACCTCAGGCATTTTGGCGGTCCTGTTCTAATTCCTCATGGGTCATATCAAAGATAGACACACCGTAGTGACCCATATTTTGGAGAAATTGGATGCGCGACATGCCAGCCAATTCAGCCGCGCGCCCAGAAGACATCTTACCCATTTCATAGAGCTTGGCGGCGGCAGCCATGCGGACCTCTTGGGTAAATTCTTCGGGCGTCTCCTTTAAGGACAGAAAAATCTCTTCTGGGACTTCAATCTGAATCGTCTGCATTGTTATTCCTTTGGTATCAGTCGTCTAATGGGACGGGTGGGATGCGACGTCCCTTCAGCGCATGAGATCGGCGATCCGCTCGCCAATGGCCATTGAGGTAATGTTGGTGTTGGCGCGCACGCAGTCGGGCATGATGGCTGCGTCGGCGACGCGCAGGTTTTCGAGGCCGTGTACCCGGCCGTACTGATCGACGACGGCCATTGCGTCGCTCGCCGGTCCCATCTTGCAGGTCGAGGAGACGTGGTGGCTGGTGCCCACTTCGCGCCGCATCCACTCGTCGAGCGCGTCGTCGGTGTCGAGTTCAGCGTCGGTGGGGCCGATGCGCTCGACGACGAGCCCGTTGAGTGCATCGTGGTTGAGCAGGTCGATGATGATGCGGATGGATTCGCGCAGGCGGCGGCAGTCTGAGGGCTCGGCCAAGTAGTTGTAGTCGAGCACGGGCTGCACGTGCGGGTCGGTGGAGGCCAGTTTGAGCTCGCCCTGTCCCTCGGCCAAATAGATGCAGCCGACCAAGTAAAAGCCCAAGGATTTGGAATGCGACGAGGTGTAGTAGCCCTCGGTCGTGGCAAAGGAGGCCGGGATAATGAACATGTCGTTGCGCCAATCCGATCCGGTGGCCGTGTAGCGCAGACCGATTTGCAGCCGGGGCTCGGTGCCGTCGCCGAGGTACTCGTCCTTGGCCCGCAAAGTCGCGCTCACTTGCGGATGGTCGCGCAGATTCTGGCCGACGCCGGGCAGGTCGCACACCACGTCAACGCCCATCTCTTCCAAGTGCGCGGCTGGCCCAACGCCCGACAGCAAGAGCAGGTGCGGCGAGCCAATCGCCCCGCCGCAGAGCACGATTTCTCCGCCGTGGACCGCGGCGAGATCACCGTCGCTCTCGACGAGCAAGCCGATGGCGCGCTGGCCGTCAAAGAGCACGCGATGGACGTGGGTATTGGCTTGAATGGTGAGGTTGGGGCGACCGCGAGCCGGGTTGAGGTAGCCGATGTTGGTGCTCCAGCGGATGCTCTCGGCGTTGTTGAGGGCCAAGGGGCCAACGCCTGTAGAATCAGGGTCGTTGTGGTCGGGGCAGTCGGGATAGCCCGCGGCGAGCGCGGCCTCGTAGAAGGCGCGGTGTTCGGGGTTGAGCTCGTGGTCTTTGAACCGCCGGGCGCGGATGGGGCCGTCGGTGCCGTGGTAGGGAGCGTCGCCGTAGTCCGGGTCGGATTCGAGGCGGCACAAAAAGGGCAACAACTCGTCGTGGCTCCACAGGTCGTTGCCCGCCGCGGCCCACGAGTCGTAGTCTTCGGGCACCCCGCGCAGAAAAATTTGCGCGTTGACCGCACTCGACCCGCCGATAATTTTGCCGCGCGGCACAAACATATCGGGGCGCAGGTCCGTAGCCCGGGCGCGGTACTCCCAGCCAAATCGGGTGCCCAAGCCAAAGGCGCGATCCCAGATATTGCGGTCGCGCCCATAGGCATAGCGAATCTCCTCGGGCAGGTCTTCAACCGCAGCAAAATCCGGCCCGGCCTCCAGCAGCAAGACCGACCGACTCCGATCCTCGCTGAGCCGCGCCGCGAGCACCGCACCCGCCGCTCCAGCACCGGCAATGACGACATCGTAAGACGCAGACATAAGATCCCCTTTGTTGCTTTTTAACTGACGTTACGCACTCCTCTAATATAACGAGAGTTCGGTAAGGCATCGCAGTTCATCGCCGATGCGGTCAGCCGTGAGCACGTTGCGCTTGTGCTGCTCAATCGTTACGCTCAGTCTTGTTCCTTCGTTGCAGGAGTTGCTATGCCCGCATCCTACCCGCGCATCCCCTATGGCTGGGCCGATTTCCGGGCCATTCGCCTTGAAAACCGCCTGTATGTCGATAAGACCCGCTTTGTCCACGCGCTGGAAAATGAGCGCTACGTCTTTCTTATTCGTCCGCGTCGCTTTGGCAAGTCCTGCTGGGTGTCGCTGCTAGATAACTACTACGACCGCAGGAGAGCCGACGAATTTGAGGCCGTCTTCGGCGGCACGAATTTGGGGCAGCACCCCACGGAAAACCGCCATCGCTACGTCATCCTGCGCTTCAACTTTTCGGCGTTCAAAAACGCGCTGGAAACGCTTGAATACTACTTTGAAGAGTATTGTCAAATGGTGGTTCGGTACGCGCTGGCGCGGAATGCGGATTTGTTTCCCGAAGCGGCGCGGCAGCACATCGGCTCGTCGGAGTCGGTCACGGGCCAACTCAACGAGTTATTTCAATACGCGGGTGATGAAGGCATTCCGCTGTATGTGCTCATCGACGAGTACGACAACTTTGCCAACACGATACTGGCCTATCACGGCGAAGAGGCGTATCAGGCGTTCACGCACGGCGGCGGCTTCTATCGCAATTTCTTTGCCACGCTCAAAGACGGGGCTGGGCACAGCGGCGGCGGCTTGGAGCGCATGTTCATCACTGGGGTGTCGCCGATTACCATGGACGACGTCACCAGCGGCTTCAACATTGGCCGCAACATTAGCTTGGAACCGGAATTCAACGATATGCTCGGTTTTACCGAGGAGGAGGTGCAGGAACTGTTGGAGATGTACCGCGATTACGGCGTGTTCAATCAGGAGGTAGAAGCCGTGCTGGACGTGATGCGGGAGTGGTACAATGGCTATCGGTTCGCCGAAGACGCCGAGGGTGATCTCTACAACACCGACATGGTCCTCTACTTCCTCAATGAGTCCATGCCGAACAAACGGGGACCACGGGAGTTGATCGACACCAACGTGCGGATTGATTACGGCAAGCTGCGCCACCTGCTGACGGTCAATCGCCAACTCAACGGCAACTTCGACCTGCTGCGCCACCTCATCGGCCAAGAACAGGTGAACACCCCCATCCAACTCAGCTTTCCCCTCAACCAGCTAGACCAGCGCGAAAACTTCCTGTCGCTACTGCATTACTTCGGCTTACTCAGCATTCGCGCCGTGGAGCGCGGGATGCCCCGACTCGGTATTCCCAATCAGACGGTCAAGCGGCTGATGTACGGCTACCTGCGCGATGCGTACAATGACGTGGGAGTGTTCTCGGTCGATGTGTACGCCTTTTTTCGCTTGACTCAAGCAATGGCCTACGACGGCACGTGGCAGCCAGCCTTGGACTTTTTGCGCGATGCCTTAGCCGAACAAACCGGCATCCGCGACTATATGGATGGCGAGAAGGTCGTCCATGGCTTTGTCGCCGCCCACTTAAGTATGGTCAATCACTTCCTGCTGCACTCGGAATACGAACTCAACAAGGGGTATGCGGACCTCTACCTAGAACCATTCCTCTCCCAATATCCCGACATGGGTTTCGGCTACGTGCTCGAACTCAAGTATCTGAAGCGAAGCGCGTCGCTTGACGAATCCGTTGTGGCGGACAAGGTGCAGGAAGCGGTAGAGCAGTTGCGCTCCTACTTGGCGGACCCGTCGTTGCCGCGCCGCTATCCGTCAGTGCGGCATATCGGCTTGGCGGTGGTTTTTCACGACTGGGAGTTAGTCGCCTACCAAGCAGTGGGCGACGATGCGGCGGAAAACTAAAACTGCTGATCGAGACGATCGTCAAGCAACTCAAATATCCCCTACAACTGTTCCGCCAATTCCTCGGCCGGATAGGTGAGAATCTCCGCCAAGGTCGGATGATAATGGGGCATCCTCGCCAAATCCTGCACTGTCCCGCGAAAGTACATCACCGCGATCAACTCGTGGATCAGCTCGCCGGCCTCCGGGCCGACGATGTGGCCGCCGAGCACTTCGCCCGAGCGCGGGTCGCAGAGGATTTTTACGTGGCCGCAGGTTTCGCCCATCGTCAGCGACTTGCCGTGGTCGTCAAAAGGGTAGCTGGCGACCAAATAGGGCCGGTCCGCAGCGCGGCAGTCCCGCTCGCCGAGGCCGACGCTGGCCACCTGCGGGTCGGTGAACACGACCATTGCGTTGAGGCGGTCATCGAAGCGGTGCTCGGGGCGGCTGGGATGCGTGGCATTGTACGCGGCGATCTCGCCTTGCTCGATGGCAATGTGGACGACCTCGTGCTCGCCGTTGACGTCGCCGACGGCGTAGATGTGGGGCTGGCTGGTGCGCATGGCTGCATCGACGACAATGCGCCCGCTGGCGACCTCGACGCCAGCTTGGTCTAGGCCCAACCCGTCGATGAGCGGGCGGCGGCCGAGGGCTTGCAGGACGAGGTCCGCGGAGGCTGTTTTTTTTGCGCCGTCGTGGGAAAAATGCGCTGTCTTGCGCCCGTTTTCCTCGGTGAATTGGCGCAGTTGCGTGCCGGTGTACACCTCCATGCCCTCCTCGCGGAAGTGCGCTTCAACCGGCCGTGCCAAGTCCTCGTCGCCGGTGGAGAGAATGTGATCGCTGCGCTGGATGAGCGTTACCTGCGTGCCAATGCGCTGAAAGAACTGGGCCAGCTCGACGGCGATGGGACCGCCGCCGAGGACGAGGAGGCTCGCTGGCTGCTGGCACATGTCGAGGGCCTCGTCGCTGGTGAGGTAGCCAACTTGGTCCAGCCCCGGGATCGGGACGTGGTGGGTCGTGGAGCCGGTGGCGATGATAAACTGCCCGGCCTCAATGACGTCGTCGCCAGCCTGGAGCTTCTGCGGCGAGAGGAAGTGGGCGCGCGCTTCGTAGAGCGCGAAGCGGCCATCGCTTAGTTGCTCGCGGCGATAGGCGGCAAAGTCGGCGACCAGCCGCGCCTTGCGCTCGACGATGGCGGCTAAATCAGCGCGGACTTCCACTGGCGCTAGGCCGAACTCGGCGGCGCGGCCCAGATGCGAGGCTATTTCGGCTGAGCGCAGGATCGCCTTGCTGGGCATACAGCCGCGCAGAATGCACAGCCCTCCCCAAGGACCTTGATCGATAACCGCGACATGCACGCCGGCTGCGTGGGCCGTGCGCGCTGCGGCGTACCCGGCCGAGCCGCCGCCGATAATCGCGATGTCGCATTGCACAGTTGCCATAGTTTGTTTTTGTCCCACTCTTGAGCGGCTTGGTTTTTGTTTTACTGTTAAGCGATGAGGTTTGTTCCTTGAACGCACTGCATCCCATAGGCGCGGTTTTGCTCTGCTGCGCGCTGGTCCTGCCCGCTTGGAGCGAGGACTCGGCCTATACGATGCGCGGCTTTGATGCGCGCATCCAGCGGGGCATAGATCTGATCTACAATCTGCGCTTTGAGGAGGCCGAGCGCCACTTTCAGGACATCGTCACGGCCGAGCCAGACAACCCGCTCGGCTACTTTTTTCGCGCGATGGTCTCTTGGTGGCGGATTCTCATAGACTTGGCCGACAAAACCCACGACGCCGAGTTCCACGCCCGGCTCAAGCAGTGCATTGAGGTCTGCGACCGGCGACTAAAAAAAGATCCAATGGACTTCGACGCGATTCTCTTCAAGGGCGGTGCCATCGGTTTCCGCGGTCGCTTGTACGGCGACAGAGAGCAGTACCTAAGGGCAGCGCGCGACGGATTGCGCGGCCTGCCCCTGCTGAAGAAGAGCCGTCAGCTCGAGCCGACCAACAAGGACATCCTCTTTGGCCAGGGCCTGTACCACTACTTCGCCGAGGTCATGCCCCAACGCCACCGAATTCTTCGTCCGATCATGGCCTTTTTGCCCGACGGAGATCGCGTGCTGGGCCTCCAGCAGCTCGAGGAAGTTGCCCGCGAGGGAGCCTACGCCCGCACCGAAGCCGCCTACTTCCTCGGCCAGATCTACCGGATTTTTGAAAAGGACAACCGCGAAGCCCTACCCTATTTTGAGGAACTCTACGCCCGCTACCCCGACAACGCCGTCTTCCACCGCTACACTGCGCGGCTTATGGTCGAACTCGGCCGCTGGCGCTCGGGTGTGGCGTTGTACGAAGAATACGTGCGGCGCAGCTTGGCCGATCAGACCGGCTATCACCGCCACGGCCGCTTGGAGGCGCATTACTACGCGGGCAAATACGCTTATTTCGAGCGGCGCTTTCCCGAGGCCGCCGATCACTTGGCGGCAACCGACAGCCTCGCCGCCAATTCCGAGCGCAAGCGGGACTTAGCTTTTGCCGTGCTGGCCAACCTGCTGCTCGGTCAAGTACACGACCTAGCGGACCGCCGCGAAGAAGCGATTCTCCGCTACCAGCGAGTGCGGCGTTTGCCCGACCACGCCGACAGTCACCAACAGGCGAAGCGCTATCTGCACGCGCCCTATCGCGAGGGCGCAGAGGAGGTCAATCCTGTCCCTCCAACCGAATGACTTCCTCGTGGTACACTCGCATCAGATCTGAGTGCATCAGATAGCCCCAAAACTCGCTTTTCCCCTCGTCCGTGATGTCCATCACCGGCAGCTTGTCGTAGCCAGAATCCAGCAGTTTTTGCAGGGCTTCGTGCAGGTTGTCATCCGCGTCTATGGGCCGGACGTCATCGACGACCATGTCCTCTATGATGACTAGGTTGCGCAGCATCTCGTCTTCGGGCAGGTCGAGGTCTTCGAGGCTGATCATGCCGCGCAAGCCGTTGTTGTCATCGGTGACGACAAAGTGCAAATGGCCCAGTTTTTTGCTCAAGCTACTAAGGGAAAAGTAGGAAAGCCGATTGCTGACGATGGCCTCGGAGGTGTTTTTGAGGCGGGGGAATACTTCGCGGACTTGGAGATCGTGTAACACATTGACGGTTAGGTCTTTGATATGGGCCGGAGAGTGGAACTTGTTTTGGACTTGGTTTTGGTAGATGGAAAAGTTGCGCGCGAAGATCAGCGCGAGGGCACTTACTACCATCAGCGGCGGCAGCAGGTGGTAGGAGCCGCTCATTTCGATGACGAGAATCAGGGCCGCTAGCGGCGTATTGGCCACTGCGCCGAAGAAAGAGGCCATGCCCACCACGATATAAGCGGCCGGTTGGTGAACGATGTCGGGAAAGTACTGTTGGCCCAGCAGGCCCACGGCACCGCCGAGCATCCCGCCGATAAAGAGCGAGGGGCCGAAGACGCCACCCGAGCCGCCGCTGGAGATTGTGCAGCTCGAGGCGAGGATTTTGAGCAGGGCGAGGGCTAGGAAGGTGCGGATTGCGAGCTCGCCGTCGAGCCCTCGTTGGATGACGCCGAACCCATCGCCCAGCACTTGGGGGTCGATAAAGGCCACCAGCCCCACTAACAAGCCCCCGCAGCAGACGATCCAGTAGCGGGGCAGCGGCAGGCGGTCGAACAGAGTGCGCGCAAGGCGCAGGGTCTTGACGTAAAAAATGCCGACCACGGCGCAGAAAAACCCCAAGATTAAGTAGAAAACCAACTCGCGCACATCGGTGAACAGCAGGTCGGGCAGGGCAAAAATGTGCGAGAAGCCAAAGACGGCGATATAGAGCGCGTAGGCGACAAAAGAGCTGATGACGCAGGGGATGAGCGCGTCGCTTTCAAAATCTTCGCGATAGAGCACTTCCACGCTGGCGATCGCCGCGCCCAACGGCGCGCGGAAAATTGCGCCCAGCCCTCCGGCCGTGCCCGCCAGCAGCAAAATCCGCCGCTGGGCCACCGAGAGTTTGAGCTTGTCGCCCACCCAAGAGCCCAAGCCCGCGCCAATATGCACCAAAGGACCTTGCTGACCAGCGGCCCCACCCGAGGCGAGCGTGATGATAGTCGCTAGGGCCTTGACCGGGGCGACAATGGGGCGGATGGGGCCGCGCTGATTGTGGAAGGCGTCGATCATGGCATCGGTGCCCGCGCCTTGGGCTTCGGGCGCGAAGCGGTGCGTCAGGTAGCCGCTGAGCAGGCCGCCCAGCGCCGGCAGCAGCAGCAACAGCCACAAATACTCTCCGTAGGTGGGCGCGTCGAGGAAGGAGAAGTCGAATAGCGCCCTGTTGTGGGGATGGATCTGGCGGAATCCAGCCAATTTCTCGACTAGTAGGAACTTGGCCAGTTCGAGGCCGTAGGTGAATAACACGGCACCTAAGCCGGCAATCAGGCCGATGAGCGCGCTGTAGAGATAGATGCGAGAGACGAACTCAAAACCGAGCCAGTCGCGGAGCAAGCGAGCGGCTAGCCCCCGAGTCTGCGGGGCGGCCTCAGGCATGGGCGGTCGGTTGGCAGGTGGGACTCCCCAAGTCGCGCTGGATCTGGTCGCTGGTCAGCCCCACTAAATAGGTGTGGAAGCAGCGGCCAGCAAAGCCATAACTGATGACGACATTGGGTTTTTCCATGATTTTACCTGTGCGACGGGCGTTTTTGCGACCGACAAATGGGCATTTATAATAAGCAAAGTTGGCTTTCATTGGAAGTTAGACCGGAGGGCAGGAAATCCCCCACCTGCCCTAAGTTGTCTAGGGTGGTGATCACGCTGTAACGGGCAACGGGATTTGAGGCGCTATAGGCCCAGCCGGAACGAATTACACCTTTGGGTCGCGTAGTAAGGTGCCTTCGTTTGAACTCTCTGTTCTGTGTTCCTATCTTCAAACCGTCCACTTTCTCGCACAGAAACCCGCATGTCGGGTCTTCTGTTGAATACAAGAACCGATACAAAACGGCAGGGGTTGCTCCTTGCCGTCGGTGAATAGGCAGAACGTTCCCGCATCATTCTGTGCGTGAAGGTGGACAAGGCCCGGCTCCCCAATACCGTGGGAGCCGCCTCCACCCTCTACATGCGGAGAATGCTTGTATGTGCAGTCTGTATTGGTCCCCAATCAATCGTTATAAAGTTATTATCGCCCTTTTCTTGGGCATCTTTGGCTATGTGCCCCTTTGGGGACAGAATCTAAACTTCACACCTGATAGGCCCGACGGCCCGTCCAAGATACAGAGTGCGTTGTGGGAGTTGGCAACGCCGGGAGCGGCCAAATTGACTGGCGATGTACCGGATACGGTCGTCGTCATTTTGGTGCCGCATCTTGGCCAAGCGTCGGCTTCGATTGATACGTCGTCGCTGGCTGAACTTGGCGGGCGGGTTTTGGCGCAGTCCAAAAGTCTGATGCGGGTTTCGGTCCCGGCGTCGTCGTTGCTGGCGGTCTCGGAACTACCGGGGGTTCGCTTTGTCCGCAGGCCGCATCGGCCACACGCTCAACAGGAGACTTGGAGCGAAGGCGGGTGGTCCATCAAAGCGTATGATAGTTACTTTGAGGGCGTGAGAGGCCAAGGGGTCAAGGTGGCCGTTATTGACGTAGAATTTAAGGGGGCGGACGAACTGCCTGGAGAAATGCCGGCGCGTTGGCGCTATCGCGACTATACCGGTGAAGGGATATATGCCGGCGAGGATTTGGATGTCCACGGCACGGCGTGTGCCGAGATTATCCACGATATGGCCCAAGAAGCTGAACTCACGCTTCTGAAAACGGACGATCTGGTTGACTTAGAGAATGCCAAGGATCTTTGCATACAAGAGGAAATTGACATAATCAATCATTCCATCGGCTGGTTTGGAACGGGCATTGGCGACGGGCGAGGAATAGCCTGCGACATTGTAAATGACGCTGCCGATAATGACATTCTCTGGGTAAATTCAGCGGGCAATGACGCACAGAGTCATTACTACGGTTTCTGGTCTGATTTCGATTCTGACAATTGGCATAACTTTAGCAACGAAGACGAGGTGCTAGCGTTTGAAGCTGAGAAGGGCGATGAGATAAGAGTTTTCTTGACTTGGAATGATTGGCCCGACTCTCGTGAGAATTACGACTTATACCTTGATTTTGTGAACTCCTCTGGCGATCTCGAATTGGTCGCCGAAAGTACTGACCGTCAAAATATTTTCGGTGGCGACCCTGTAGAATCAATCGAATACACGGTAGAAAGGACGGGAGAATATGGAATTTCTGTCCGCAGCGAGGACGCTCGGCCTAGAAGGCTGAAAATATGGTCGCTTAATCACGATTTTGAAGAGTATTCGGTTGCCGAGAACAGTATCGGGAGTCCTGCGGACGCCCGAGGGGCCATGAGCGTCGGGGCGGTCCAGTATGACTACTATGACTTGGGCAGAATTGCAGATTACAGCTCGCGCGGCCCCACTACCGATGGCCGCTTCAAACCCGAACTCGTCGCGCCTAGTGGCGTATCGACGGTTTCTTATGGGGAGTCGGAATTTTTTTACGGCTATAGTGGGACTTCCGCCGCGGCGCCCCATGTCGCTGGCGCGGCAGCTCTAATCAAGTCGGCCAACCCATCGTACTCGCGCACTCAATTGTGGGATGCGCTTATCGCGGCAACGGTTGACATAGGAGACAGGGGAAGGGACAACGACAGCGGATACGGCAAGTTGGTGCTGCCGGTTATGCAGGCTAGCAATGTCCCTCAAATCACGTCTATATCGCCCAGCCGAGCGCAGCCCACCCAAACCGTGACCATCATCGGCAGCAACTTCGGCTCGTCGCGGGGCAGCAGTTCGGTGTGGGTCGGCTCGGTAAGAGTGTCTTCGTTCTCGAGTTGGTCCAACACGATAATCCGGTTTCGCGTTCCTACGAACATGCGTTCGGGCAATGTTACCGTCCGTACTGCAGAAGGAACGAGCAATGCTGTCCGCTTAGAGATAACGAGTCCCCCTCGAATCACGTCTGTATCTCCTCGCCAAGTACAGCCCACCCAAACCGTGACCATCACCGGCAGCAATTTCGGCTCGTCGCGGGGCAGCAGTTCGGTGTGGGTCGGCTCGGTAAGAGTGCCTTCATTCTCGAGTTGGTCGAACACGATAATCCGGTTTCGCGTCCCCACGAATATGCGCTCGGGCAATGTCACCGTTCGCACTACAGATGGAACGAGCAACGCCATCCGCTTGGAGATAACGAGCGGCCCCTACTTGAGCAGCGTTTCGCCGTCCAGGGTCAAACCCGGAGACCTACTGACGCTGACCGGGTCCAATTTCGGCCGTACTCGGGGCAGCAGTTACGTTTTGTTCACGCCCAACGTCTGGCCGACAGCTAGCAGCGATTACGTGAGCTGGTCCGCCACCCGCATCGTCGTCAAGGTTCCGGCCGGGGCGCAAAGCGGCGATGTGAAAGTCGTCGTAGGGTCGCAGTCTTCCGGGACCAAGCGCATTACTGTTGAAGGCGAAGTGGTGGAGTCGCTGCCGAGCAGAGGACTGTTCGGCTATAGTCCGCCTGCGGTTACCAAAAATCCCAAAAGCGTCAAGTTCGGCTTTGATGAGAAAACCAATTCTAGTATCGCGTGTTATTTTTCGGTAAAGGAATTAAGCGACGGCGAAATCACCATTTTTTTCAACGAACAATCTTACGGCTCAATCCCAGAGAGCGAGGATTGGACGCATTGGTATCTCGTCTTGGAGAGAACAGACCTGCGCACCGACACAAACATTATTGAGTTCCGCAATATGTTCAACCAAAACCGTACCTCGTCTTTTTATCGCTGGCAGTTGAAGGATGTGGAAGTAGGAGAACCGCCTAGTGCTAAGCCGGTTGCCGGGACGCGGATTCTAGCCAAGGTGTCGGATGGCTTAGTCTCCGGCCTCGGCGATCCTTTTCTCACGCCGTTTAACGCCGAAGTGACCATTCCCTTTGCCTTAGCCGAGGCCGGTCCCGTGCGGCTTGCCGTCTATAATTTGATGGGCCAGCAGGTTCGCGTACTGGCCGATGGTGGGATGGCTGCTGGTGCGCATCGCAGGCGTTGGGATGGTCGTACGGCGGCGGGTGGAGAGGCGGCTTCTGGGGTCTATTGGGTTGTGTTGCAAGTTAGCGATGCGGTGCAAACGGCTAAATTGGCGTTGATTCGCTGAGCGGAAGAATTCGGCCATGACGATCAATTAGGGTTGCCGGTGCTGCACTCTTGGCCATGCTCCTGACCGGATGTTCCGACTCCGACGCGCCGACGGCAACACCTAGTGCTGAGCCTGTGTTTGTCGTATCGGGACATGTCCGCGACCCGCACGGTTCTCTGGCGGGCAGCGATGCGAGGGTTGTAGGGATTTGGATAGCGGACGCCGGCGAAGGGGACTACGCCTACGTCTTCGGGTCGGGTGAAATTGATCTGCAGGCAGGAACCTTCCGAATGGAATTTAGAGAGGAACCTCCTTCAGAGGCGTTGCTGAGGAAAGAGCTTCAGGCATGGGCGGTGGGCTGGCAGGTGGGGCTGACGGCCTGCCATTGGCGCAGGACTTCAAAGACGAGGACGGCGCTGGCCGCGGCAACATTGAGGCTGTTTTTGTAGCCGTACATGGGAATCTCAACCAACTCGTCGCAGCGTTCGAGCGCGTCGCAATCGACCCCGAGGGCTTCATTGCCCACGATGAGGGCCAAGGGACGCGGATACGCTAACTCGGTGTAGCAGCGGCTTTGCGAAGTCGTCTCCAGCGCCCACACCGGCACATCGCGCTCGCGCAAGTGCTCAATGGCTTGTAGCGTGGTGGCGAAGTGGCGGGTCTCGATGTACGAGAGGGTGCCCAACGCCGTCTTGTCGAGCTTGGGATGGGGCGGATGGGCCGTGTAGCCGCAGGTGTAGATGCCTTGCAAGCGGGCGGCGTCGGCTGTGCGGAAGATCGAGCCGACATTGAAGGCGCTGCGCAAATTGTCGAGCACCAGATAGAGCGGGTGCTTGGGCAGGAGGGCGTATTCGTCGAGGGGCATCTCAGCGTCGAACGTGCGGACCTCAAAGCTGGTCTCCTTGCCGTAATTGCCCGGCCGCAGTTTCACCCGACCTCCTCCGGGGACACGGGCCGCTGCTCGGCTGCGGAGAGCCGGGCGGCCTCCATGGCGACCATGGTCTGCCGCACGCTCTCGGCGGTGACGGCTAGCGCGGCGCGGTCGGCTAGCGCGTCGGCGATGTTTTCGTAGTAGGAACGCCAGCGGCCGGGTGCCGTCTCAATGATGGTTTCCTCCGGCGGTCGATAGAGGCGGGCGTAGTGTTCGGGCGCTTCTTCAGCCGCGTCGATGTCGCCGGCGATCATGGCCTTTTCCTGTGGGTCAACGCCCTCTTTGACCAGTGCGCCTTCGGTGCCCAGCACGTACCAGCGCGGCTTGGCTTTGCCCGCCAGCGACGAGGTCTCCACGCGCGCTTCGACGCCGTTGGCAAAGTGGAGCACGGCCAGTGCGTGGGACTCGACGTCAATGCTGAGCGGATCGCCGGAGTGGAAGGTGGCGTACACCTTTGTCAGCGGCGCGTCGATGAGCTGGAGGGCTTGATCGACTAGATGCGCGCCTAAATCGAAGAACTTGCCGCCGCCGTGTTGCGCGATGCTGCGCCAACCGCGCGGGGGGCCGTATTGGCCCCAGAACATCTCCAGCAAAAAGAGATCACCGAGCAGCCCTTGGCCCAGCGCGTCTTTGACGGCGAGGAAATCGCCGTCCCAGCGGCGGTTCTGAAAGACGCTGAGCAAGCGGTCGTGCGCTTGGCTGGCGGCGATCATCTGGTCGGCCTCGGCTATGCTCAAGCACATGGGCTTGTCGGTGACGACGTGTTTGCCCGCCGCTAGCGCTTGGATTGCGTGCGGGGCGTGGAGGTCGTTGGGCGTGGCGAGGACGACCAGATCGACGGCTGGGTCGGCCAGCACTTCGTCGAAGTGGCGGAAGGTCTTTACCCCTAGGTCGCGCTGAATCTGGTCGCGGGCCTCCGGCCGGCTGGTGGCAATGCCGTAGAGGTTCAGGCCGCTGGCCAGCCCCACTAGATAGGCGTGGAAGCAGCGGCCGGCAAAGCCGTAGCCGACGACGACGACGTTGGGTTTTTCCATGATTTTACCTGTTATGCGGGTGTTTTTACAGCGGATGAATGGGCACTTATATTAAGAAAACTCAAAGGCTTGGGCAAGTTTTCAGGAGGCCGGCGACGAGTGCCGGTTGGTAAGCGAGGTCAATGTCCTCGGACACATTGAAGGCGAGCCGCGGGCGCTAGCGGCGGTGCGTGCCGGCGCGTCGATCCGGGTCGAACGAGTCGAATAAAAGGGACACTTTTCTCGCGTTCAGGTGTTATATATGGCACACGGTCACTCGTGGATGTTGCTGGCGCGAGGACGATGGATGGAATCACTTATGCAGAGAAGCAGCCGATCGGTCATCGGTCTCAGCGTCGTCCTGCTGCTCTTGTTGAGCGGTTGCGGGGCCGCTTATTCGGGCTATGTGTCCCGTTCGCTCAACCAACTAGAAAAGGGCAACTACGAAGCGGCGCTCGGCAAACTGGAAAAGCCCAGCGGCAAGACCAACAAGCTGCTCTACCACCTCGAAAAGGGGCTAATTTTGCACTATCAGGGCCAATACGAGGCGTCCAACGCAGAGTTTGAACGGGCCGAGCGGCTCAGCGACCAGCTCTACACCCGCTCAGTCTCGCGCGAAATCGCGGCCCTGCTGTCCAATGATTCGATTGTCGCCTACCGAGGCGAGGAGTTTGAGCTAGCCCTGATCCACTACTACCGCGCCATGAACTACGCCCGGCTGGGCGACCGACAGGCAGCACTGGTCGAGTGCCGCAAGGCCAACCTGAAGCTCGAAAATTACGCGCAACAAGCTGAATACGAGCTCAGCTATAAAAACGACGCTTTTTTGCAGTACATGACGGGTCTCTTTTTTGAGGCTGAAGGCGAGTGGAACGACGCGTACATTTCCTACAAAGATGCCCTAAAGGGCTATCAAGCCTACGAAGCGGCCTTTGATTTGCAAGCGCCGAGGATGCTGATAATTGACCTAGCGCGGCTGGCCCAGCGGCTGGGATACGAAGACGAGGTCGCGGAATACACCGAGCGCTACCAGCTTGAGTTAGAGGAGATTCAGCCGACTTCCGGTGGCGAGTTGGTGGTCTTCGTCGAGAGCGGCTTTGTGCCCCGCAAGCACCAAGTCGAGTTCAGCGTGCCGATTCTGGAAGACGAAGGGAAGTGGGAGGTGTGGACGGTGTCGGAGCGGGCCGTTCATCGCTATCACCACCCACACGTGTACAAGCGTCGGCACGTGGATTACTGGCTTAGGGTGGCATTGCCCGAATACCGGGAGGTGCCCTCGCAGGTGGCCGGGGTGCGGCTGCGCGCAGGCGACCAGAGTGCGCTGGCGGCCACCGCCGAGGACTTGGACGCGATTGCCCAGCGGACCTTTGCACAGAAATTCGATACCATCCTGCTGCGCGCCGTCGCCCGCAACTTGGCCAAGTACCTAGCATCCAAGAGCATTGAAAAAGCCTTTGAGGACGATGACGACGATGACGACGAGAATGACTGGGCCAAGGAGGGGTTGGGCAAAGCACTCGGGGGCTTGGTCAACCTCTTCGGCGTGGCGACCGAGGCGGCCGACACGCGCGGCTGGCTGGCGCTACCACACGCCATCCGCATCGCCCGGCTGGCGGTGACCCCAGGCACGGCCGCGCCGACCCTAGAGTTGCTCGACGACCGAGGACGGGTCCTATCTGTAGAGACGCTACCCGAGGTGGCGGTGGCGGATGGAGAAAAGGTCTTCCTAAACTTTCGCACTTTTCGCTGAGGAGCAAACAATCATGTACGTCAAATTATGGATCGCCGCGCTGGCGCTGGCGCTGCCGGCCGCGGCGCAGCAGAGTACGTCGGCTGCCGATCGGGTAACGGACCCGCTGGAGGAAGGGGCAATCATCAATATCGTCGATTGGGACGGCGGCCAGCTCCCCAAGCGCTACTACGAGCGCTCGGATCAACTGCCAATGAGCCTCGACGATGTGCGCAAGCTGAGCGCCAACAAGTTCAACACCGATGCGATCGTCAAGATGATCGAGGAGCGGCGCTGCGTCTGCGACGCCTCGGTGGATGCCTTGGTGGAATTGAAGCAAGCCGGTGTCGCCGAGCAGGTGATCCAAGCGGTATCGCTCCACGCGCTGCCGCCCAACCGCTCGTTCGGGCTGACGATCGCCCTCGATTTCGAGGGCTTGGGCGGCGAGGCCACGATATCGACGCAGGCGCGCAAGGGTTATCTCTACTTGATCGTGCCCGATGGCGACAAGGAGCGGGTCTTTATCGGCAACTTGCAGGCGATCCTCGCCGGCCGCTGGCAGCGCGACGCGCTGATCGACAACACCGATCTGCTGCTGCCTAAAAAGGTGCGGCGCGTGACCTTTGCCTCCGAGGTCCCGCTCAAGACCTATGGCCGCAAGAAGGCCCTAGTTTTTACCTCGACCAAACCGGATATCTACACTTCAGCCGATATTCCCGAAGCGGACCGGGCTGGGGTGCAGGAGTTCGAGTTCGAATACCCAGCCGCGTCGCTGGAGCGCCAGTGCAGCCTTCAGGTGCTCTATCGGCAGGACGCGATGCTGGCCAACCGCTGGCACTTAGTGCGCACCCATTTCCAGTGCGAATGGGATTGAAAGGAGCTTACGATGAGACACTGCGTTTTTGCGGCAATCGCCTTGGCTGTGGGGCTTACAGCCTGTGGCGGCCCGAGGGCCTTTACCAAGGGCCAGTACGGCGATCCAGAAGCGATCTCCATGCTCGACGACAAGTGGAACCAGAACGACATGCAGCTAGTCGCCAAGAAGATGATTGGCTCAATGGAGGTCTGGGCAGATGCCCGGGCGCTGGCTGAAAAGCCGGTTGTCATCTTGGAGATGCCGCGCAACAAGACCACCGAGCACATCGACATGCAGGCGCTGTACGACCACGTCAAGACCGCGCTCATCCAGAGCGGACAGTTCACGTTCCTCGACAAGGCCGCACGGCAGGAGATCGCCCAAGAGTACGAGTATCAAGGCTCGGGCTACGTGCGCGAAGACGAGGCTCAGGGGCCGGGCAACCAGCGCGGCGCGCGCTTCTTGCTCGGCGGGGTCATCACCTCGACCGTGCAGCAGGTGGGCAAAGACAAGGTCATCTACTACAAGGCGACCTTTGAGCTGACCGACATCTCGACTACTGAGATCGTCTGGACCGACCAGAAGGAAATCACCAAGCACTTCCAGAAGAAGAGCATCGGCTTCTAGGGAAAGGAGCACGGAGCATGAGACGCATTGCACTGATCGCCCTGTTGGCGCTGGCCGTTGGGGCGCAGGCTGCGACGCCGGGGCGCACCGACGGTCCCGAAGGCAGCGAATATGGCAAGGGCGGCTATCACCACAAGGCCCAGTACGGCCGCTTCTACACCGAGGGCTTTTTTGGAGCGGCGATGATGGAGAGCGAAGTCGAGGACACTGAGACCAACCTCATTACGGGGCTTAATGCGGGCTACATGGTCGAGGAATGGCTGGCCTTTCAGCTAGGATTCGCCCGCATCTTGGAGCAAAACATCAACCTCTATGCCGGCGGAGTGCGCTCGGCCTACGTCAATCGGCCGTTCAACTACTACTTTTCGCTCGACGCCGAGCTGTACTCGCCCGAGATCGGCGACACGCACTTCGGAATCGTCCCGGGCGTTGGGGCCGAGGTGATTCTCAGCGACCGTGTGCGGGCGGGCTTGCGCTTCCAGCGCGACTTTATCTTTGCCGACGATATGATTCACATCAACCGCTTTACGGCGAAGATACAGGTGGATTTTTAGGGCATATCGAATTGGTTTGCAAAAGGGCTGGTTTCCGCTGTGAAGCCGGCCCTTTTGCATCGTATATCACGTCAGATGCTCCGTCCGCAGTTCCCTGGACCAGTCGAAGTACTCGTCCAGCCGCACTAGCTCGAATTCATCGACAATATCGGCCGCGGTGCGCTCTGTGGTCTCGCTGTAGATCACCGAAGTGCCCACCTGTCCGGTCGTGACAATGCGCACGGCCTCGCCGTATTGACGATGGATATCGTCGTACTTGGCCTGATTCTTGTCGAGATGCACCACCTCGTAGTCCAAGTTGATCCGCGCCGTGGCCCAACTCTGGTAGTTGTTGCTTCGGGCTATAGTGGTGCCCTGCGGATCGATAATGGTGCAGGGCGTCCCCTTGTACACCGAGCCGACGAAAAATGCCTGCACATCCAAAGCCCAAAAGTTCTGCACCAGCCCGCCGTGATACATGGAGCTGAAGAGCAGCAGCTTCGGCTTGATCTTTTTGTATTGGGCACGCAATTCCCCGAAGTTCAGATCAAAGCAGATCACCCCACCCACCGGCCCGAATTCGGTCTGGATCAGGGACGCGCCCGGTCCTGGACGAGTGCCGTGGTCAAACTCTGGGTACACTGGAATGTACTTGCGGTAGATACCGGCCAATTCGCCCTGCCGATCGAGCAGCCCGAGGACGTTGAAGACCGCTCCGCTCTTGCGCTCCTTTTGATGCACCGGCACGGTGATATAGCAGCTATACTCCCGGGCCAAGCCGGCCAATAGCTGGGTCGTCGGCCCCTCTGGCACTTCTTCGTCGCAGTTTCGGCAGATGGTCTCGGGCAGGACGATCAGATCGGCCCTCGTGGCACGGGCAGCTCGCCCCACCAAGTCCTTTAGGTCCTTGTGGGTTTGCTCCATCACCTCTTGGTCCGTCCCGCTGATCGGGGCGTAGGACACGCTCGATACGACGATGTGATTGCTCATGGGATTTTTCCTTTTGAAAAGTGAAACCACGGTCCGCTCGACATGCTATTGTTACCTACGAGTACTATGTTTATGCTGTAGAAGCAAGACCTTGTATGCACTCGCCTCCCGACACCTATAGCCATCCTAAATCATTCGCGAGATAATCGCCGATGGACGCAGACAGACGTCGAATTGTAGGGGCGAGCGATCGCTCGCCCCTACCTGCAAGACGATCCACCGCTCGGATCGTTCAAATCATTCCGCATTGCTATATGAGCACTTCTCCAATTCCTTTGCGCGCCGTCGTTTTCGACATGGACGGCCTCATGCTCGACACCGAGCCTTTGTATCAGGCTGCTTGGCAACGAGCCGCCGAGGTATTGGGCTATGCACTGGACGACGAGTTCTATCTGACCTTGATTGGCACTCCCACCAAAGACGCCCTAAAAAAGGTCGGTGCCTACTTTGGCCCTACCTTTCCCTTGCAGCGCTTTACCAAGCTGGGTGCAGACCAGTGGTACCGGCAAGTGGAAGAACACGGCATTGACACCAAGCCCGGCCTACTGCCCCTGCTTGACCAACTTGAGGCGGCGGCCGTCCCGAGAGCGGTGGCTACTTCTTCCAGCGCCAAGCAGGCCGCGGAGACCTTGGAAGCGAGCGGTTTGGTGGATCGCTTTGCCCACATTGTCACCAGCGACCAAGTCGCCCTCGGCAAACCAGCCCCGGACCTCTATTTGGAGGCGGCCCGTCGCTTGGATTTGCCCCCGGCTGCTTGTATCGCCTTGGAGGATTCAGAAGCCGGAGTCCAATCGGCCTCCACCGCGGGAATGACCGTGCTCATGGTACCCGACCTCAAGAAACCGTCGCCTCAAGCTGAGTCCCAATCATACAAAATCCTGCCCTCGCTGCACCAAGCCGCTCCTTTGATTGCCGACTTGCTGACGCGCTAATTCGATCTATTCTCTTCGAGCCAACCGACTGTAAAGTCCACGACGTCTCGTTGCGGCATGAGCTGGCAATCTGCAAGACCAACCCGGCCACGACGAACGACATGGCCCGCGTCCGATCGCAGAAAGTCCTTGCCGATGCGATCAAAATCTGAGCTGTCGATGTCAACATCTTCAAAGGTGGCCCATCTCCGCGAATCCGCCGTAGAGATGGGCGCGCCCTGTTGGATGACGCGTTTGGTTGGAAAAGTCGCCCGATGTTCCGCAAGGTGCATGGAGGTGTTATTTCCGTGATCCACGCCGAGAAGAAGTACAAAACCGTGCAGGTCGTAGATTCTCGCAAGCGGCGAATGCTCGCCCATACCAAAGGCCAATGCGTGGTTATTGGTGATGCGCGCCGCTTGGGGTCCAGATGCACAGAACGAGACCTGCGGATGTGCGCTGCGGAGGACGTCTCGTTGCTTGCGGAATGTCTCCGCGATAATGCCCATGGAGCGAGTGGGGGTAAGCTCTGGATCGTAGGCTGGCATGTGCTCGCGTATTACCGGCCACCACGACTCGGGGACGGGCGGACTTTCCCAGCCACTCGGTTCGGTTAGGTCGGGCGAATGGGCGGGCATCACAAGCGTTCCAGTGGAACCCAAGGCTTTCTGAAGGGCAGCGATGACCGCCACCGATCCTCCGCACACCCATCCCAGCGCACTCAAGGACGAATGCACCAACACGACCATTCCCGGTTCGACGCCGAGCGCGCGGAAGTCAGCCTGTAACGATTCGACTGTGGCGGGGACTTCTGTTTTTTGGACGATCTTACCTTCACTCATTTCTTGCCTTCGTATAAAAGTTCAAGAGGTGCGGAAGATTTGGTTAGCAAAGTATCACCTTTCAAGTAAAGGCTGTTGACTGAATCTATGTGATCAAAGCCGTTGCGGATGTGGGAGGAAACGCAAATGCTGTACTCTTCGAGGTGAAGTGATAATCAGACCTGCTGACGATCTTCGCCGGGCACCAATTTCTTCTGCAGGAATTTACTCAAGCATCTAATGACAGCGATAATCCGTCAAATGCTACTCTGTAGCCATGTGCTGCGGCATACTCGTCCAGCTCGTCGTGCTCTAGGCATCCCTCGTGTGAAATGTGAGTCGCGTAAGCCGTCGCATTGTCCTTGAGAAGGCCGTTGCGCCGAAAGCGATCGACGTGGCCTATGACGTCAACGGATGCTAGGTGATCAGGCGGACTGGCATCAAAGCCGATGCCGTACGTGTGGTCGAGGACGAGCAAATCGAACTGCGTGCCTGAAAGCAGAAGGTGCTCCCATACCTGCTCTGATAGAACCGAGGTATCAGTACCGTAAAATATGGCGTACTGGCCCTGCTCGATTACGTAAAGTAGGCACCCCTTTTCGGTGCCGTGGTTCGCGGGATACCCTGTGAAGCGGTAATCACCGATGACTTGAGTTTTGAACGGCTCGACGGTTAGCAGATTGATCTTCAGGGTGCGCTGTGTGTCTTGCGCGAAAATACTTCCGTATTCGCATCTGCTGCCCAAAATCTCATCAATAGACCTCAGCGCATCGCTTGAACCTGCGATAAACATTTCTTGGGCGACCACCGTTGCGTATTCCTCGTGTCTCGACATGAGAAACTCGGGGTCAAAGTGGTCTGCGTGGGCGTGTGTCAATAGGCAGATACTGATGTCCGTCAGAGAAACGTCGTGAGCGAATGACGCAGCCGCTATGTCTGGACCAATGTCCACGAGCAGGTCATCGTTGATTGCGATGGACGACCGCTTGCGAAGGTTCTTGCCGGCGGCCTGCCTCGCGATTGAGCACGCCTGACACACGCAGAAAGGTATTGGCATCGACGGCGCGGCTGATGTTCCGAGAAACGTCATTTGCAAAGCTTAGCCGGTCTCCGTCGTGGTGCAGAAGCAAAGCTGATGCCTAGAGGCCGGCCCAAAGGCGTCTCGGTCCCAGTTGCCGAACTTCTCGTTGATCCTTAGCCCATTTAGATATGGTTGTGCCGGTTTGCGGAGCGCGAAGCCACGATAGCGCAGTTCAAATCAGTTATTATGCGATGCCCATGTTATGTCGGAGGCGACTAACCTGTTAGATTTTTTCCAATAGCTCGCGGACTTTTTGGTTGCGGGTTACTTCGACGGGTAGTTGTTCCTGATTATTTTTTGCATTTGGGTCAGCCCCTTGCGCTAGCAGAAGTTTCACGCCTTTAATATCTCCCTTTTCCGCCGCTCCATGCAGTGCCGTGTTATTTTTAGAGCCTCCGTGTAGATCAACGATAGGGCTATTAACATCGGCTCCATAATCAAGAAGCAGAGCAAGCATCCCTGGACACTTGCGGTTAAAGGAGGTTGCGTGTTTGAGCGCATCCCAAGACACGGTTTGCGTTTCACTCGGACCACTGCCAGCGATCAGGGCACCGTTCTCCAATAGGAACTTCATACTATCTAGGGAACTACCTTCGATAGCAAATATCAACGGCGGGCCGTAGTCTTGAGTGGTTCGATCCACGTCCGCACCATGTTGAACCAGCAACTCCATAGTCGCAACACAGCCACCGCGTGTCGCGGCTCGGCAAAGGGGAAAGTTGTGGTTTTCCATAACGTCGCCCCCTTTGGCAATTAGATAAGCGAGGACCTCCGCATGACCGCTCACGGCGGCTTGTGTCATCGGGTAGTCGCTGCGCCACGCGCGCGGCAGGAGGGGCTCGTCGAGGAAGTTGGGCTCTGTCTCGCCGATTTGTCTGACTGTGGCCAAGTCGCCATCTTCTATTGCTTCTCTGAGTTTATCTCTGCTTTCGGTCATCGATATTTCTCCGTTACTCGTTATGTGCAAAAAGGTGAAAAACACTAGCCTCCTAATACCGATGCCGAAAGCAAGAAGGACTACAGAACCATGTCAAGCAGATCTCCGTCCATCAGGGAAATCTATCCGTGCATATCTTATAAGGTAGACAAGTCGCGTCGAAAGCGGATTTGTCGCCCTTCATCTCGGACGCCACCATCGCGGCTCCACCCTGTGGCCTCGTAGAAAGCGATTCCGCGCTCGTAGCCTTCCACGGTCCACACTATCGCCTCATCATACCCGTCCACAACCAGATAACGCAAAGCGACAGACATCAATGCCTTGCCAATACCTGTGCGCCAGTGCGACGGATAGACAGCGATAGTATCAAGTTCGCCGAGGCGCGCATCCACCGGATCCCGGCTGGGGCCAATGCCGACGAATCCTGCAATCGAACCCATATGCTCAGCTACCCACCAGCGATGTGGGACCGGCTGAGCAAGATCGTGGCACCAACGTTCAATAAGAGTTGGCGTCACAGTTCTATCGGCCTGCGATAGCAGCGCGCCAAATCCAGCGTTCCACGAATCGATGTAAACCCGCACTACAGTCTCGGCGTCAGAGGGCGTAGCGGGCCGGATCGTTGACGGCAATTCTCGTGTCCTGTCTGGTTTCATCTGATTGCTATTGGTGCTTCGTCCTGTGTCAAAGGTTTGGCCAGTTTGCGAATCGATTGCCGAGGCCAAGGCGCAAGCAGCGCCGTAGCGCAAAGCATGTCACGGAATGATCAGATGCTCTTCGCGGATTGACCTGACACATTCAGCAACTCCTTAATCGTCGATACGCTCGCCTCTACTGTTTGTTTGGCGGTATCGACAAGGATAGCTCCATCCCAGGGTTCGAATGTTCTGTCCAGAACTTGCTGCCAGTCAGGTAGTTTGTGACCGGGGATATCCGCGACTCGCGACTCGACCCTGTTTCGGTGTTCATTTTCATCGCTGCAAACAATCTGAATCTCAACTAGGCGGATGGCTAGGCGTTTTGTCAGGTTACGCCAGTAGTCTCGAGTCAGCTCAATTGGGTTGACTGCGTCCACGATGACGAACTTACCCTGTCTCAGGTTGTCTTCCGCTAAAGAGCAGGCTACCAAATATCCCTCGGGACCTGCTACTGTCTGACCCGCGTTTCGCATGGTCTGCTCAATAGTGTCTATTCTCAGGTAAACAACGCCCATCTCTCGGGCCAGACGAGCCGCCAATGTGGATTTGCCAGTGGCTGGAAGGCCGCCAAATACGATGAGCAATTGCGTCCTCACACTAGGATGAAACGGATTTCGTATACGGGCTTCTTCATTTCACTTCAAGGCCAGGCGGAAATTTGTGCTTCGTTTCGCTTCAATGATACTGATCGAAGGAGAGGGCAGCTTTTCCGAAGGCACCGGTGACAAGGACATGCATGCTCCTACCTCTCGACGATTTACCCAAATCCATTGGCTCGTATTCATTCGATTAATGTTGGGATTCCCTCGTCGGTATTCAGACGTTCGTTAAGTTCCCAGAGTGCGATTCGGTTGCTTTCCCATGTGAGCAGTCTCGTAGCTTCCTTAAAAGACAACCAGCGCACCTTGTCATGTTCATGGGACAAATCAAGTTCTTGGCCACTTACATCAACGGCAAATGAGTATTCAGGCACGACAAAGAGGTCCTTGGGCCAGTGTTCTGTTGGTGAGAATGCCGTCTTTGGAACGGATGCACGAGAATCCAGCCGAAAGAAACGTGCCCCCTTTGGAATGCCTGCTTCCTCTTCCGCCTCACGCCGTGCGGTTTGCTCTGCCGTCTCATCGTCTTCGGCACCCCCTGCGATGAACTGCCACATAGAGTCATCCGCCCGATGGAAGACGGCAAACTGGTATCCGAAATTCTCACTCTCCCTGAATGGTATCACAATCACTTGTAGTGGTTGCCTTGCCATGCTAACTCTTTCTCAATAAACCATCGTCTATTTTTTTATTTGAGTCCGGTTCACCGCTGTGTTGAGCATTCAATAGTCGGATTCGCTGCACAATGTCATCTATGCTGGGTGAGTATTGCCCCTCTGTTGAGACATGAACTGTGGGCACGTTGAAATCCGGAGCTGTATAGTCGCTAGGAGGCGACATCTCACCTGTTTCCCGGTAGATTTCAACGCGCTTATCGCCGTGGTAGAACTCCCGATTCGGATCATCCAGACCCCGCTGGAGATGGCGCTTAGCCGCCACCATCCCGTCAACGGAGCAGACGACAATGAAAGGAGTGCACAGTTCAAGGATCTTGGGCATTCTTGGTTCCCAAACCCGGTGCTGAAAGGCTGCCTCAATAACGACAGAGATCTTACTGGCTAGATACTGATTCACTATCTCGAAGAAGAAATTGGAGACTAGGCCATTGGTGTCCGGCGGAAGCTGATCGTGCTTGACGCCGTGGGTATTGACATAGCCCTCCTTGATCTCGTCGCGACTGATGACTGGCATCCACAACCGCTCAGCGAGCCTCTTGGCTAAACTCGTCTTCCCCGATCCCGGTCGGCCTGTGACGATAATGCATTTGGGTTTACTGCTCATCTCGGCTGAGGCACACCCGTTGCCGAGTGGCGATTTCCTTTTCATGGGTATAGTGCGCTGATTCGACCAACTCGAGCGTTTCGGGTGCCAGCCGCTCTTTGACCGCCTCCGGAATGGGGCCGGCTTGGCGGTGGTGTGGCCGGTATCGCAGTGTCAGCACCCGGCGCTGGCGGTCGGGGGCTCGCCAAGGCAGGACCCCGTGGGTTACGCATTCGGGCATGACCACCGCATCCCCGGCCGCGGGCGTGATATTGACGACGCCCGGCGGGATCTCCTCTTCGATGCGACCCTGATTGAATAGCTGCGGCGGCCGGTCGAACTCGCTTTTGTGCGACCCTGGCACCACGAGTAGCCCGCCATCACCGGGAAGCACATCGTCCAGATAGGGAAACACCACAAAGTCATCGCAGTAGATGCGGCCCCGGCGCACCTCGTAACGGGCGCTCTCAAAGCCGTAGTCGTCGCGGGCGCAGTGCAACTGCACCGCCTCGGTGTGTCCGTCGGGAGAATCGACTAGCATGGTACCGCTGGCGAGCATGGGTTTGCCGTTGGTCAGCTCCAGCACGATGGGCCAGACGGCCGGCAGGAAGACCAGCTTTTCCAGCGCCCGGTCGAAGGCGAAACCGTGGGCAAAGCCCTTGGAATTTTCTGATCGTCCGAAATGCGGCGGCAGGTCTTCCGGTGCGCTGTCGATGTAGCGATTGGCGGCATCCGAAGCCGCCGCCAGTTCCTCCGGGGTCAGGACGTTCTGCAGGTGCAGAAAACCGCATAGATCAAAAAGATAGCGTTGTTCTTCGGTCATCATCGTCAGCCTTGCCTTTCGTCAGAGTAGCGAATTGGGCCATCGTTAGAATCAAAGAGTTTGTGGGGGCAATCGCAACCAATCCCACGAGGTTGGAGTATTCTGTGTAACTCCCTGTAATAACCTGAGATAGCACGATTCTTCTGAGATCTGGCGCACCTAGCACCGCAGCGCAAATTTCGCATCGCCTCAACAATACTTATTATGCTAAACGTATCCTCAGGATCCAAACTAGGCATAGGATAAAACATGAGTACCGCAAACGTTGAAACACTACAGTTGCCTTCGTATCTAGGTGGAGAAGCGATCAGTTCGGCGGATACTTTGACCGTTCACTATCCCTACGATGGTTCGATTGCCGGTACGGTTAGCAAGGTCAACGGCGATCACCTCGACCCCGTGATCGACCGCACACTGTCTTTTGACGGACAATCGTCGCGCTTTGATCGGTCTCAAGTGCTGACCAAAGCGCGCGAACTGTTGCTTGAGCGGGCGGGCGAGTTTGCCAACCTGATCCGCATGGAGTCCGGGCTGTGCATGCGGGAGACCAAATACGAGGTGGGGCGCGCCTGTGACGTTTTTCAATTCGCCGCAGTCGAGGCATTAAAGGACGATGGCGAAATATTCTCCGGCGATGTGTCGCCTAAAGGCGAGCAGCGGAAGATCTTTACGGTGCGCGAACCAGTGCGGTTGGCACTTGCCATTACGCCCTTCAATCACCCACTGAATCAAGTCGCGCATAAGGTTGCACCTGCCATCGCGGCGGGCGTGCCCTTGCTCGTCAAGCCATCGGAAAAAACCCCGCTGACCGCCATTCGGCTTTGTGAGTTGCTCTACGATGCCGGCCTGCCCAAGCAGATGCTCAGCGTCTTCGTCGGGGACATCGACACCGTGGTCGAGCCATTAATTGCGGACGAGCGGATTGAATTGGTCACATTCACCGGCGGAACAGCCACCGGGAAACGCATTGCTCAACTGGCGGGCTACAAGAAATTGTGCTTGGAGTTAGGTGGTAATAGCCCATTGATCGTTCTGGACGATGCAGACCTCGAGCTGGCGGCGACGCTGGCGGCAGAGGGATGTTTTCGCAATTCGGGCCAACGTTGCACGGCTGTGAAGCGATTGCTCGTCCATCGGAAAATTAAGAATGAATTTATGGATAAGTTCCTCGCGCGAGCGGCCACGTATCGGGCTGGTGATCCGGCGGATCCGGATACCATCGTGGGTACGGTGATTGATGATGTGGCGGCGAAACTGCTTGAGCAACGCGTCCACAAAGCCGTGGATCAGGGTGCGAAAGTGCTACTGGGTGGAGGACGCAGTGGTGCGATAGTAGAACCAACGGTAATCGACGATGTCCCGCGCGACGCGGAAATGATTCGCAAGGAATCGTTTGGTCCGCTGGCCCCCATCATCGAGATCTCCGACATCGACGACGCCATTGCGGTCGCCAACGATTCCAAGTTCGGACTCTCCTCGGGCGTAGTAACCAATCACCTGCCAAGCGCATTGGAATGCGTCCGCCGCATTCGAACGGGAACGGTCAACATCAATCAAGTTCCCGGATATCGCATTGAATGCTCTCCGTTTGGCGGCGTAAAAGACTCTGGCTTAGGGGTTAAGGAAGGCGTGATCGAGGCCATGAAGTTTATGACCAACGTAAAGACGTTCTCGCTTCCGTGGTAATCGCCAGCCAACCCGACGCGAAAAGGATGATGTAATGAAAAGACTTTTTATCGTCACAACTATAGCGTTATCAAACCTATTTTCTTGTTCAGGTAACGATGACACGCCACTTGATACATCCAATACAAATACAACAGGTTTATTCACACGGACACTTTCCCACGATGGTATAACAAGAGAGTATGTTATGTATGTGCCTGATTCTTATGATGGCACTTCAGCAGTCCCACTAATGCTTAACTTTCACGGATATGGTGGGATTGCAGACCAATACTTAAAATACGCCGATATGCGGCCTTTGGCAGATATGGAAAATTTTATTCTGGTTTATCCCCAAGGCACCTTGCTGGATGGAGATCCGCACTGGAATTCTGGTTTAGAATCAGATGAAAATAAAAGTGATGTGGATGACTTTGGCTTCGTGGAATCATTAATTGATGAAATTTCTTCCAATTATAACATTGATTTAGCAAGAGTATATTCCTGTGGTTATTCAAACGGTGCTTTCTTTACTTATGCGCTTGCTTGCTATCATAGTGATAAAATAGCGGCCATAGGTTCTGTTGCTGGAACAATGATGGAGGAAACACATGACAACTGTAGTCCATCACATCCTACGGCGATGATTAATATTCATGGTACATCAGACAAGTATGTCCCTTATGGTGGGGAATTTGAGGGATTATCATCAATTGATGAGGTGATTGCTTATTGGACAAGTTTTAATAATACCAGTACTGATCCGATAGTAAATAGTATGGATGATAATGGGACGACAATAGAACATTATTCCTATACAGACGGAGACAACAATACTTCTGTGGAACATTATAGGGTGATCAACGGAGGGCACGTCTGGTTTGAGATTAGCTACGACGGCTCCAATACCAGTCGTTTAATCTGGGATTTTGTGTCGAGATATGATATTGGGGGATTGCGATGAGTAACGGATGGAAGGATTTGCGCGGTTATTATCTTGGAGATTGGGTCAGGCCTAGGCAGAACGCGGGGCATTGGCGTCCATTGGTCGAATACATACAAAAGTGGTGGGCTGATCAGGAATACTTGGGGCCAGCCTACAAAGGCCCCAGACTGATTCTCAAGGGCCGGGTAATGGGGTGGGTCTCCCCCGACCGCATTCACTGGAAGCGCACCGACTACGGAGGGCACACGTCGCTGCACAACGAACCGCAGAGAGGAGCGGCGGTGTTACAGTGGGCCCGGTGGCGGCCCCACAGATTCTGCGGCGTCGAAACGGATGTGGAGGGTCGGTTTACCTTGCCGACCGTAGTGAGAACCGCCAGTCAGCTAAGGCTCAACTACCGCTGTCGCCCGGGTGGCTGGGTCAAGGTCGAGATTCTGCGCAACATTCCCTCGCGGATTCACCCCGACGTCGATCCAGTCGCCGGCCTGACCTTCGCAGAAAGCGATCCGCTGAAAGGAGATTCGCTCGACCAGACGGTCACTTGGAACGGCAACAGCGACTTGTCCGAGGTGGGTGAGATGTTGGCGATTCGGATCCGAATGTTTCAGGCAAAGATATTTGCGTACCGCGTTTAATCGCATGACATGTAATCAGACGGGGGCATCAGGCGCAACTATCGCCGACGCGGGATCATTATGGAAACTAAAAAATCACAAGAATCCCAAAGATTACTGGACTCCGTAAAGGAAATGTACAATGATCCTGGAGAACTTGAACTCCGAATAGAAGATCTGAAAATCGGTATCAGCGAGGCAGAACAAGGGTTTGCTGAAAAGTTTCCTGCAGGCAGCCGTCTGTTAGACATCGGATGTGCGACAGGACGATTGTGCTTTGCACTTGCGCAGCAAGGATACAACGTCACTGGTATTGATGTCGCTAAAAAGCAGATTGAACAAGCACAGCAAATTGCTGCAAAGGAACGCGTCAACGCGACATTTCTACAATATGAAATGCCGACTCTGCCTTTTCCCGATGCCTCATTTGCCGCTGCATTTATGGGGAACGTTTATTGTTATGTTCCACACCGCGCATCACGAATCGCTTTTTTGGCAGAGATCGCGCGTGTGCTATATCCGAATGGCCAAGTTTTAATGTCTCAGACAGTCCTGGATTCTATACTGGAAAGTTACGAGGAGGTTTACGATAACAACTATCATCAATTTGCTCCCAACTATGACACCCTAGAAGAAGGGGACGGATTCGCGTTGGGAGCGCCGCACTATTTGCACTTTTTCTTCGCTGAAGATCTCATAAAAGAACTGGAAGCATCTCCGTTTCAGATTGTCAATTCAGTTTTGAAACAGGGGAAATTGATATGTATTTTGAGGAAGTAAAACACACGATGAAGATCATCGCCGCATCAGGGCATCCAGATATTCCACTTGCCATACTTTTCCCAGATGCGACAGGCGTCACAGGTACACATCAACCGGAATGCAAAACGCGGTTTGTTACTTGTATTGAGAGATCCAGAGTGTACCAATAGATAATGAAAAAACAGTACATCTCCTCGGGACGGCCTCAACTCAATCGGCTCTCCCAGACTGAACCTTTGTTGCGGCTTCTTAAAATCTGACAGCATTTGATACCGGTCAGAGTTCTGCACTGCCGCCTTGCTGAGCTTCCGATGCGATCTTGGCCAGACCGCAGTACCGCCACCCTGCACAGCACCAGAATCGAGATAGGTCAGGGAAGAGACGCGGAATGATCCGGGAAAGACATTAAAAGGTCGATGTCCACCATCGACGTGCCCATTGCTATAATCCCAGTCTTTCGAAACCGGAAATACACTGCGTGCCCAGACTCCCTCTGGTTGTGGCTTCTGACAGTGAAATGCACCTGCATTTTCCCGAGCCAGTTGGCTCTGCACTTCGTAAAATGCGGGCGTACAACAAGCCAGCAACGCGGGATCTTGAACCCCAAAATGTTCAATCACCCCCTGGCTGACGATTGTGTTTACCCCATCTGTTTCGTCTGGCAAAGGAGACCACGAAGCTGGATCATCCCGATCCATCCTGAGCACAGACCACATCGCAGCTTCCGCATTGGCAATTGTCTCTTCTGGAATCAATCCCGACACCAGCACATACCCATCTCGGTCATATTGCGTCAGTTGCTCTTGTGAAAGCATAGACTCCTCCTAGACAGATCGAATTATGTATAGGAAAAATAAGGCATCGATATCGGTACTATGCAGTCCTCAGCACCCAGCCCCTGCTTCTCAATGCTTACACGCCACATGTCGATCTTCGTATGTTCCCTTTGGAAACTTTTCTGGATTGAGTTCTTCGGGCATATAATGCCATGCCGTGCTATAGCGCGTACGATTGCTGTGGTTATCATAGGCACCGTGCAGGAGATTGGCGGAAAACAGCACAACCGTACCAGCGGGAATGACCACATCTACAGCCTGCGATTCATCGACCTTTGTCCAACTGCCATGCCTGCTTGGATCTCTGCGGTGCTCGACGATCTCGCCCATCCGGTGGCTGCCGGGCACCACCCGCAAACACCCATTCTCCACATCTGAATCTTCCAGATAAATCCCGCAACTGATAATGCGATCCGTATCGGTGCCAAAATAAAAGTTGTCCTGATGCCAGCCCGTTGACGTGCCGCCATTGGGCAACTTTGGAAAAAACTTGGTGCCAAACACATCGATATTTTCACCGATCAATACGGCCACGCGGTCTAAAATCGCCGGCTCACGCGCCAGTTCCAACACGCGGGCATCGACCACGCAAACCCCCTGAACTTTGTGCAACAAACCCGCTCGGGGTTCACCGCGCTCGTCCAACTCGAGCGTCCAGTGCGGCACCTGCTCGGTCAATTTGCATCCCTCTGCGACCAGTTCATCAAACACCTGCTTGTAATGGGCCAATTGCTCGCCTTGTATCAGGGCTGCAAAAACGAGATAGCCATCTTCGCGAAACTGCCGTACCTGTTCGTCTGTCAACATAAAAACCTCTCCTTATTTTCGACCTCTCAGCTATGGCCCCTGCATCGCTGATTCGGGATCGAGAATTACATCAGCAGCAATCAGTCTATCCTGTAGCTCGGCCATCGGCACGCCACGACTATCCACACCTGTTGCCCTTGCTATCGCCGCGGCCGTGCCAGCAGCCTGCCCCATGCCCATTGAGTTGGCTGTGACTCGACTTGATGCCAGGGCCTCTGAAGTTGCCGAGTGACAACGGCCCGCAACCCAGAGATTCTCTACGCCCTGCGGCAGCAACGTTCTGTACGAAATATCGTACGGCGGTACGATCGGCTGATCGTGATATCCGGCTGCGTCCTTGGGATGCCGGTCTATCCTCCACGCCCCAAGCACTACCACGTCATCCTGCCGTTTCGCCGTTCTTATATCGTCGCCGGTCAGCACGTAATCGCCGACGATTCTTCTGGATTCTCGCGATCCAGCAGTCGGACCACTGGTGAAAAAGTAGGCGTCTTTGAACTCCGGTAGTGCTTCTTTCCAGAGCTCGAACATGGTCCACGCATCGCGTCGGCCTTGGATTTCTGCGTTCGTCCAGTCTTGCGGATTCGTTGCGTTGCCGGGAGTGCGAATCACATTGAAATAGATGTCTCGCCCCGAGAAAGTTGCCGGCCACGGACCCCCATAAAGGCCGATTTTTCCTGCGGCACGCGCCTGCTCCAGAACGGCCGCACATTTGCGACGCAGTTCAAATGTAAGTTCGACAAAGCCAATGCGGAAGTGCAGGCTCATCGGCTGCAGCGACTCGGCGATCTCGTATGGACATCCCGCCCAGGCGGCGACATCGGCATCACCCGTGGCATCGATAACGTACCGGGGTCGTATAGCGACGAGGCCGTCTTTGTTGCTGACTACGACGCTGTCCACCCGGTCGCCCTTCACGATCACGTCAGATACCTGTGTGTGGAAAAGCAGATTCACGCCAGACTCGACTAAAATATCATCCGCAGCCTTCTTGAACAACTCCGGATCCGTGCGCGGAATCACGCGGTCGGGATGCTTTTCGACCTCGGTGAAATCACCGTTCACGTTGTATGAGAGATGTGGAGCCTGCCCGGGCTCGACCACGCCCATTCGTTCGAGCATCTCAAAGACGAGTCCACCCACAACAGGCTTACCCGTCTCTTCGTAAACGAATCCATCGAATGCCGAGCCGATGATGTTCGTAAAGAACCCACCGGCAAATCCCATGCGGTCAACGGCCATCACAGAAGCCCCGTTCCGCGCCGCGCCAACCGCCGCACCAATACCCGCCAGCCCCGTTCCGCAAACGAGAACATCGGGTTCAGCGACTACGGGGAGTGATTTTGTGTACTGGATTATTGACACGATTTGCTCCTTTTTTAATTAACCCATTATTTGAGTTCTAATGGGCGTTGTTGCATGAATCATATATCAGGTATGGTTTTGGCATGTTGTTTGTTTGTCAGTTGCTTTTTTCTATCCGATAGGATTCGGGTTTGCCCAAATGGATCATTCGATTGAGGACGGCACAGCCGAGGCGACTTTCGACCTGTTGGTTGGCCTCGCTACGCGCCTTGAGTTGGCCACCGATGAGATGCTTATAGCGATAGATGAGCGTTTCGGCCAACGAACGTCGATGATAGCCACTTTCCTGTTTCCACCCCTTGCGTCCCTTTCGTCGAATAGCTCGGAGCATCTCGTCCCGCGCCAACGGAGGGGCCTTACAATTACCATGCTGCTGGATTTTAGCGTCTTTACGCAGGGCAATGATCGGCCGAATCGCGGGGCCGCTCGGTGGTGTGGCCAACGCGTCGAACACCTTCTGTTTGTCATAGGCCCCATCGCCGCCTACCGCCCCCACTGCCTCGTCGACTTGCTCCAGCAGGAGGACGACCTGCGAGGCATCATCGATCCGATGGGACGTCAACGTCTGGGCGACCACCTCGCCGGTGGCCTCATTGACCCCCACATGCAGTTTGCGCCACGTCCGCCGTTTCGTCCAGCCGTGTTGGCGCACGTTCCACTCGCCCTCCCCATAGACTTTCAAGCCCGTCGAATCCACCACCAAGTGCATCGATTTAGGCGTGCGTTGAGTGGGCAACACCACCGCCAATTGCCCTTGGCGACGCGACAAGGTCGAGTAGTCCGGCACGGCCAAGGTCAACCCCATCAAGTCCAAAAGCGATTGGATAAAACCCTGCGTCTGGCGCAGCGGCAACCCAAACAGCATCCGCATCGTCAACATCCATTCAATCGTGCGATCCGAATAGACAAACTGAGCCCCCCGTTGACACGGCCGCTGATCATACCACTGCCGCCAAAACGAATCGTCCAGCCAGACCGTCAGGCTGCCGCGAGCAACCAACGCCCGATTATACGACGACCAATTCTTAACCCGATACACCGCTTTCGACTTGACCGAGGACGAACCACCAGATACTTTGCTCATCACAGGCTCTTTGGGAAGAGAGGAATGTGTTTCTTGTTGGGAAACCAGAAACCACGAACCAATCTAACTGGAGAGCCTGCACCATTTCAAGACCCTAACCAGACTTTCATGCAACAACGCCGTTCTAATGTATAGGAAAAATAAGGCCCCGATATCGGTATTACGTAGTTCGCTGAAAACGTACGGCTCCCTATTTTATGGTCCCCGGAAAGGAAAATCGCGCCAGTGCCTTTCCTGAAGTTACATGGTCTTGCATTCGCAAGCCTGTTGGTCTTGCATTCATCCGTTGTATTCGCCGAAAAAAAACATGGTATCGGTATCGATATTGGCGTATCAAATTACACAAACCGGGACGATTTGGCGTCGCCCTTGTCCTATGGCGGACAGGAACAGACAATTGGGGCCTTTTATGACTATAGAGGGGCAAAGAATCGGCATTGGGTGCGCGTCGCATATATGACCGGTAGGTTGAAACGATTGAAACCTTTGTCGTCGGCAAGTTCCGCGGACCACTATTACGGGCTCATCCAATACGGTTATGCGCACCCGTTGTCAGGGGATTCCAGGGCAGTTATGACATTCTGGTTCGGCGGAATCTGGGATAATATGGTTTCGGCAAGAGATTATTCTTTTGGCACCCCGGCATTGGGTGGAACACCAATCGGCACAGCGGCCTCGACGCTCAACATGGTCCTTTTGTGTGAGCTGCTGCGCCCTGAAAATCGCAGGGTTGTCTTCTCTCTGTCAGCCCCGTTTCTGGGCTATCTGTTGCGAAACGAATATGCGGTGAACGACTTCTCAGGGGGGGTTATAACCAGCTTGAACAGTTACCAGCGAATTCGGTTTTGCGCGCAATATGAGCGCACCTTGGACCGTTCTTGGGCGCTCCGCCTTGCGTACAGGTTTATCTATCATCGGTATGTTAAGCCTTTAACGACGGTCTCAATCTTTCACGTCCTGCGTGCGGGCCTGTCGTTCCAATTCTGAGGGTGAACGCGTTGCATTTTCGGTTCCGAATTGTCGGCATACTGGGTATCCCTCTGTTGCTGTCTTGCGGTAACACGCTGATCGGGTCCGATCCTGCCGACACGCCGCGAAGCAACTTTCAGATTCTGTGGGAGAATTTCGATCGCTACTATGCCCTGTTCGAATTCAAGAACATCGATTGGAATGCCCTGTATGCCGTCTATTCGCCGCAGGTTACGGAACGCATGGATGATCGCGCACTCTTTGACGTCATGTCCGCCATGCTTGCTCACCTGAAGGACGGTCACGTCGATCTAAGGACACCGTTCGCGTATTTCAACTCTGCGAATAGAAAGCCCCTGAAGACGCTCGATATGGAGTTGGTTAAACGAGAGTATCTGAGTTCGGGATTTCAGACGGCGGGGTATGGTAATTTCACATACGGGCAGATGTCCGCCGAGATAGGCTATATCCACATTGCGTCCTTCGGCAGCAGGGCGGGAAGGTCCTGGGTGGAGAGAATAGATCCCATTGTGGATCGGTTTTCCGAAAATAAGAGTCTGATCATTGACGTCAGAAACAACCCCGGGGGCAGCAGCAGAAATGCGGAGGCAATAGCAGGACGATTTGCAGACCAGAAGCGGGTGTCCTCGCTATTGCAGGTACGCCGCGGACCGGGTCATTCGGACTTCAGCCCGCTTCGGGAATTGCACGTCGAGCCGGCTGGTGCTAGGCAATTCACTAGTTCCATCGTTGTGCTCACGGACAAAACCGTGGCCAGTTCAGCGGAGTATTTCGTTCTGGCGATGAAAAGATTCCCGTATGTTACAGTTATTGGAGACACGACGGGTGGCGTGATGGCAAACAACATCCGGCGGGAACTTCCCAATGGCTGGGTATATCGGGTCTCAATCGGTAAGTGGTTTTCAGCCGATGGCGAATTCTTCGAAGCCGTGGGCATACCTCCGGATATTCCCGTTCCCGTCGCCGCTTCTGACGAACCGTTGGAGAGGGACGTGATCTTGGAGAAAGCGATAGAACTGCTGAATTAGCTGCTCCGAGTACCGTTGTAAGGATTTCGGCGCGGTTCAGGGGTCAACCTCGCAGGGTGCCCGCTTGGCTACTTCGGTCGTGCGAAGGCGACGAGCGCGGCGTCCGGCCCAGAACCCGTCGCGATGACGACGAACTGCCGCCCCGACCGCGCTTGGTAGGTCATCGGGTTCGCGTGCGTTGGAAACGGCGTCGCGCCACGCCAGACCTCGGTGCCCGTTGCCTTGTCGAGCGCATACAGGTACGGAGTGCCGCCGCCGAGGAACACGAGGTCCCCCTTGGTCACCATCGGGCCGGAATTGCCGCGCGTGCCCAGCCGCTCGGGCAACTCGACGCCGCGCAGCAGCGGGTGATTGCGCACCTCGGGGCTGCCCTCACCGAACGGTATCTTCCACGCAATCTCGCCCACATTGAGGTCGATCGCCACCAGGTGCGCATAAGGCGGCTTGATGAGCGGAATCGGGCCGAGCTTGCTCTCCGGGGTTTGCGCGGCACCCGGTCCGTCGGCCTCCCGAAACATGAGGAGCGATGCGCCATATGCACAGTTGTTGCTGTACTCGACGTCGACCTCCGGATCGTCGCCTGCGTTCCGGCACACCTGGTTCGTTTCGACCTCTTCAGATGCCCGTACGTAAAAAAGCCCCGTTTCGGGGTCGAACGCCGCCCCGCCCCAATTCGCGCCGCCGCTGGCACCCGGGCGCTGGAGCGTCCCCTGAAGACTCGGCGGCGTGAAAAGTGGTCCGAGGCGAAACCTTCGCATCTGCTCCACCGCGAGTGCGTGGATCTCCGGCGTCAGATCGTTCGCGTCCTCCAGCGACACCCCTTGTCTGCTGAAAGGCGGGGGCTTGGTCGGGAACGGCTGCGTCGGATACAGCACCTCGCCCGGCACGTCCGTCGTGGTGTCCACCGCACGCTCTTCGATGGGCCACACCGGCTCGCCCGTCACCCGATCGAACACGTACGTGAAGCCGTTCTTCGCCACCTGCGCCACCGCGTCGATCTCGCGCCCGTCCACCGCGATCGTCACGAGGTTCGGCGCGGCGGACAGGTCGTAGTCCCACACGCCGTGGTGCACCGTCTGGAAGTGCCACTGCCGCTCGCCTGTGCGTGCGTCGAGGCACACCAGCGACTCGGCGAAGAGGTTCGCACCCACCCGGCGGCCACCCCAGTAGTCGCTGCTCGGCGTGCTCGTCGGCACGTACAGCAGTCCGCGCTCGGCGTCGAGCGACATCAGGCCCCACACGTTGGCGTGGCCGGTGTAGCGCCACGACTCGTCCTCCCAGGTGTCCGCGCCGAAGTCGTCGTTCGATTGCGGGATGGTGAAGAACACCCAGCGGCGCTCGCCCGTGCGGGCGTCGAACGCCTGCACGGTTCCGGGGGTGTCGAACTTGCGCTGCAGCCTGTCGGGCACGCGGCTCCCCACGATCACTAGGTCCTCGAATACCACCGGCGGCGAGGTCTGGTCGAACTCGTAGCGGGTCACCGGGCGGCCATGGCCCTCGGTCAGCACAACGCTCCCGCTCTCGCCGAAGCCGGTGTATAGCTCGCCGGTCGCGGCATTGATTGCGTATAGCTGGTCGCGGCTGTTGAGGAAAACGCGGTCGTCGTCGCCGTCGCTCCAGTAGGCGATACCCCGGTGTTTGAAGCCCCTCGGCCCCACGCCTTTGGGTCCACCTTCGTAAGCCTTGGGATCGAAGGTCCACAGCTCGGCACCCGTCTCCGCGTCGAGAGCCACCACGCGCGTGTACATGGTGGAGAGGTAGAGGACGTTGCCGATCATGATGGGCGTTGCCTGGAATGGGCCCGGCCGGGTGCCGTACTCCTCGCGGGGCATTTCGTTCGGCTCCCATTGCCAGACGATCTCCAGTTCGTCGACATTCTCGGCTGTAATGTCGGCAGCCGCCGAGTACTTGGTGTGGGCCTGCTCGGCACCGACGTACGGCCATTCAATTATGCCGCCCGGTTCCTGGGCACCCGCGAGGGTGGCAGACAAGAGGGCGACTGTCTCAATGAATCGCTTCATGGGAGGAATCCGATTGGAGAATGGAAACTAGTTTCGCGGCGTATCCTAGATATCATAGGTCGGCAATATGCAGTTCACTGAAAACGTACACAGGTGTCCAGCAGGGTCCCTGATGCATCGCTTGTTGTCGCACAGAATCGTTCGGGCTACTGCGGAGGACGGACGCCCGAACCTGCCCATTTCCCTCCAAATGCCCCTTGCCTAAGAACGAGAGAACCCCCTTTATTATTCCTAAATTCCGCAGGCTTGCAACGATTTTAGAAGGTTGCGCCATACTCAGAAATTTTTCACAGGAGGAACGAAATGACGACCAACCAAGACTGGTGGCCAGATCAACTGAGCCTGAAGGGGCTCCGCCAGAATTCTCCCCTGTCCGATCCGATGGACGAGGATTTCGACTACGCCGAGGCGGTCAAGACCCTCGACGTCGATGCGCTAAAGCAGGACATCGAAGAGGTGATGACCACTTCGCAAGACTGGTGGCCAGCCGACTACGGCCACTATGGGCCGCTCTTTATCCGCATGACGTGGCACGCCGCCGGCACGTACCGCATCAGCGACGGCCGCGGCGGTGGAGGCTCTGGCCACCAACGCTTTGCGCCTCTCAACAGTTGGCCCGACAACGCGAGCTTGGACAAGGCGCGCCGCTTGCTCTGGCCGGTCAAGCAAAAGTACGGCCGGAACCTCTCGTGGGCCGACCTGCTCATCTTCGCCGGCAACTGCGCCCTAGAGTCGATGGGATTCAAGACCTATGGTTTCGCGTTCGGACGCCCGGACGTCTGGGAGGCGGACGAGACGGACTGGGGCGACGAGACGACGTGGCTCGACGATGAGCGCCACGACGCCGACGGCGAGCTTGAGGGACCGCTCGGTGCCGACCACATGGGCCTGATTTACGTGAACCCAGAGGGGCCGAACGGCAACCCGGATCCGCTCGCTGCGGCAAAGTACATTCGCCAGACGTTCAAGCGCATGGCGATGAATGACGAGGAAACGGTTGCGCTTATTGCCGGCGGCCACACGTTCGGCAAAGCCCACGGTGCTGCCGCTGAGGACAATGTCGGTCCCGAACCGGAGGGTGCTGGCATAGAAGAGCAAGGCTTCGGCTGGCAGAACAGCCACGGCAGCGGCAAGGCCGGTGACACGATCACCAGCGGCTTGGAAGGTGCCTGGACCAATAACCCGGTGAAGTGGGACAACAACTTCATGGAGAACCTGCACGCCCACGAGTGGGAGCTGACGAAGAGCCCGGCTGGCAAATGTCAATATGCTCCCAAGAATGCCGCTGAAGTAGCCACCGTGCCGGACGCACACTGTCCTTCAAAGAAGCACGCCCCCATGATGCTCACCACAGACCTCTCACTGCGGGAGGACCCGGACTACGCGCCGATTTCCAAGCGCTTCCTCGAAAACCCCGCGGACCTTGAAGATGCCTTTGCCAAGGCGTGGTTCAAGCTGCTCCACCGCGACATGGGGCCCCTTAGTCGGTATATCGGGCCCTTAGTTCCGGCAGAGCCGCAGTTGTGGCAAGATCCCGTTCCCGCCGCGGACCACGAGTTGGTCGGGGAGCAGGATGTCGCCGACCTCAAGGCCAAGGTACTCGCCTCGGGATTGTCCGTGTCCCAGTTGGTCTCGACCGCTTGGGCATCGGCGTCATCGTTCCGCGGCACCGACAAACGCGGCGGCGCAAACGGCGCGCGCATCCGCCTTGCGCCACAAAAGGACTGGGAAGTGAATGACCCGGCCGCGCTCAACGGGGTGCTGCAGACGCTGGAGCAAATCCAGGCGGATTTCAACAACTCGCAGAGCGGCGGGAAGAGGGTCTCTCTCGCCGACCTGATCATCTTGGCCGGGTGCGCGGGCGTCGAGCAGGCTGCCCAGGCTGCCGGTCACGACGTGCAGGTCCCCTTTGCACCGGGGCGCACGGACGCGTCGCAGGAGTGGACCGACGAGGAGTCGTTTGCCGTGCTCGAACCCACTGCCGACGGGTTCCGCAACTACCTCCAAGCAGGGCAGGAAGGTAAGTCGGAAGAGCTGCTGGTGGAGCGGGCTTACATGCTGACGCTCACCGCTCCCGAGATGACGGCGCTCCTCGGCGGCCTGCGCGTCCTGAATGCGAACACCGGGCAGTCTGCGCACGGAGTGTTCACCGACCGGCCAGGGACGTTGAGCAATGACTTCTTCGTGAATCTGCTCGATATGAACACCGAGTGGAGCGCGACCTCCGCAGCGCAGGAGGTGTTCGAGGGACGCGGTCGCCAGACTGGTGAGCTCAAGTGGACCGGCACTAGGGTAGATATGGTCTTCGGCTCCAACTCCGAGCTCCGGGCCCTCGCGGAAGTCTATGGATGCGACGACGCGCAGGAGGCCTTCGTAAATGACTTCGTGGCCGCGTGGAACAAGGTGATGAATCTCGATCGCTTCGATCTGGCGTAATCTCAGCAGGTACTCGTAACCTGAACTGGTTTTCTCGCAGGAAAGCCCATGCTGACACAAATCGATTATGGCGTAATTGCGGTCTATGCGGCATTGATGACTTGGATCGGAATTATAGCTAAGCGGAAGTCCAGCAATGTGGACCAGTATTTCGCGGCCGGGCACGGATTACCTTGGTGGATGGCGGCCATCTCGCACCATGTGTCGGGGTACAGCGCAGTCGTGTTTGTGGGTTTTGCCGGCCGTGCAGCGGTCACGGGGTTCAGCATGTGGACCCTGTTTTCGCTTGGGGTGTTCGTGGCGCTGGTGCTCGGATGCCTCATCTGGGCACCGAGATGGTCTAGGTTAAAAGTTCTGACGCCAGTGGAATATCTCGAAGCGCGCTACGGCAATTCCGTGCGGGGTCTGATTGCGGTTTCCGGTATTCTCATCAAGTTCATCGACCTCGGCATCAAGCTGTTCGCGATCTCCATTGTCGTCCACGTGGTTACCGGCTGGGAAGTGGTGCCTGTTATCGTTGTTTCGGGTTTGATCACCATCGCCTACGTATTCATTGGCGGGTTGTGGGCGACCGTACTGACGGACTTGGTGCAGTTTGTGGTACAGCTCGTCATGAGTCTGGCCGTACTGTTCATCGCGCTGGATATGGTGGGAGGCTGGAACGCGATGTGGGACAGCTTGCCACCAGAGCGCGCCGGCTTTTTCAACGCAGCCGAGGGGATCAGCGCGAGCTTCTGGCTGGTCTATGTGGTTGTGATCATTCTCAGCTACAACGGGGGCACTTGGGGACTGGCGCAGCGGTTCGTGTCGGTGGAAAAGCCGCGGGATGCCCAGAAGGCGGCGAGCCTGTCGGCGATTCTCTACTTGTGCTATCCCATCGTCATCTTCGTCCCCGCTTGGGCCGCGCCGCTGCTGATGCCCGAACACTTCGATCCGGTCACCCTGCAACCCGTCGCCGGCTTCGATCTGGATCAGACCTATATCCTCGTAACGCAGAAAATACTATCGACTCTGGCACCCGGGCTGATCGGACTGCTGGTATGCTCCATGTTTGCCGCGACCATGTCCATGATAGACAGCGATATCAACGCCCTTGCCGCGGTGTTCACCAAGGATTTCTACCAGCGCAACTTCAAGCGCGAGATTGACGACAAGGCGTTGTTCAGGGTGGGAATGATCACAACGGCGGTTTTCGGTATCGCGGTTCTGGCGACCGCCATTGTGATCTCCCAGAGTCAGGGCATGAACAAGGTGTTTTCTCTGACCGTAAAACTGTTCGGCGGCCTCCTGTCGCCCATCGCGATCCCCTTGATGCTCGGGATGATCTGGAAACGCCCGACTGCGCGGGGCGCAATTTTGTCGTTTATCGGCGGCGTGATCACCTATTTCATTATGATTCAGTACACCGACAGGTTTGAGATTTACACCGGGGTGGAAATCTTGGTTGCGCTGGCCATCTACTTTGGCGAGGGCTATATCGGCAAGCGCAGCCTTGAGAAGGAGGCGGAGGTAACGGCGTTGTTTGATAAGATCCGGGCCTGATATATCGGCATTTATCGAATGAAACCCGCAGTAGAGAGGGTTAAGTTCGCACGGATATATTGATGATGGGAGAACTTCCATGCTAATCGTCGATTCCCACTTGGATATCGCCTACAACGCGCTAGAATGGGACCGGGACTTGCTCCAGCCCATCGCCCAAATACGCGAGGCCGAAGCCGGAATGGGGCAGAAGGGCCGCGGCCTGAACGTGGTGAATTTCGCCGAACTGCGGCGCGGCGGGATCGGCCTCTTCTTCGTCACGGTGAATTGCCGGATCGCTTCGCAGGGCAAGCGCTTTCCCGGGGTGCGCACCCAAGACATCGCCTACGCCAAGTGCAAGGGTCAGTTAGCCTACTACCGCCTGATGGAGGCCAAGGGCGTCTTGCGCCAGATACGCAATCGGACCGAACTCGACGCCCATCTAGCCGAGTGGGACGACGATCCGCAGACGACCCCGCTGGGGTTTGTCCTCAGTATGGAAGGAGCGGACGGCATTGTGGCACCCGAACAGGTGGCCGAGTGGTGGGATGAGGGCCTGCGGGTCGTGAGTCTGTGTCACTACGGGGTCAGCTCCTACGCCCACGGAACGCAGGCTCCCGGCGGCCTGACGGATAGAGGCCGTCCCATGCTCGAAGCCTTGGAGGTAGCCGGAGTAATCCTCGATGTGAGCCACTTGGCCGAGCAGGCATTCTGGGAAGCGATAGAGATTTTCACTGGTCCCGTGCTAGCCACGCACAACTGCTGCCGGGCCCTGTGCGACCACGACCGCCAGCTCGACGATCAACAGATCAAAGCGCTGGCTCAGCGCGGCGGCGTCATTGGCACAGCCATGGACATCTGGATGGTCTCCCCCTTGTGGGACCGGGCCGCCATGGACAACACCGGCATCACGCTGGAGACGGTGGTGGACCACATCGATCACGTCTGCCAGTTGACCGGGAACTCCCGCCACGCCGCGCTGGGCACTGACCTCGACGGCGGCTACGGCAAGGAGCAGTGCCCAGCCGATCTCGACACCATCGCCGACCTGCGGAAAATTGCCGCCATCCTCGAACGCCGAGGTTACTCGCAGACCGACATCGCCGACATCATGCACGGCAACTGGGTCCGCTTGCTGCGCGCGGCGTGGGATTAAAGCCGATAAATTTCCCGCCGCAAGCAGCGGGGTATTCGCGGGAACTACTTAACAGCCTACGCCGCAAGCGGCGGGGAATTCAACCCCAAGAGATTAAATCCTTATCCCAAACGCAGCCTCAAAGTCCTGCCACACTGCTTCGGGTACCTCGGTCGTGGCGCTGGCATATACCTCGGCTATTTCCCTGCTATTGGAGGGTCCGACGAGGATTATGCCATTGCCTGCAACCGGCGCCTTGAGCGCAAACTGCATGGCCAGATCTCGGATGTTCAACCCCCGTTCTTGGCACCATTGCCACATCTGATGTGCGCGCGGCACCACCTCGGGGTCGTCCGGCCCACCGATGGCCGCGGGTATGAGATTCCCGCCTTGATCTAAGGACTGCTCTTCTGGCACGCGCTGGGGTTCTGGACCGGCCAGTAGTGAGCCGACCAATACTCTGCCCATAATGATTCCTATATCGCGTTCCAGTGCCAGAGGAATGGTCGTTTTGGCGAGGGACTGGTCCAGCAAGCTGTAATCCAAAAACGACAACACAATGTCTATGGCACCTGTTTCGATCGCCTGCTGATGAAATTCATGCTGTCGCACAGCAATGCCAAGGTGCCCGATGCGTCCCTGCGCTTGCCAGTCGAGCAACACATCCAAACAGGCCCCCGGTGCCAACAGTGGTTCCATGTCGTAGCGCGGGCCGTGAATCAACACGGAATCCACATAGTCCGTCTGAAGCTGTTTGAAGCTGTTTGCCAAACTCCACAATGTCGCTTCTTGTGAAAAATCGTGAAAAAAGCGCGGATGAGACCCCACCTTGGTTTGGAGATACACTTTCTCGCGCCATCCACCCGCCAAGGCCAAACCGATGCAGCGCTCGCTCTCGCCACCGCCGTATGGCGGAGCCGTATCGATAAAATTGATGCCCCGCTCAATGGCCTCCCGAATCGTCGCCGTGGCTTCCTCCTCTGACATCAGTTCGGGAAGACCCAGATATCCGCCGCCCAATCCTAACGCCTTCGGTTTCATCTCTGTGCGCCCCAAGCGCCGAACTTCTAGATCTACCATTCGCAAGGCTCCTCTGATCACGCCAGTTCAATGCGCTTGATCACGCGTTGCAGGACCCACTCGCTCACGATCGCATTTTTTTGTGCGCGATACATGGTCTGAACAGGCGGAATCAACGCATCCCAATCGGGTTCAAAAGGGCCATAACAAACCGGGTTATCCAGCGCAGCTTGCAAACCGGGAATCAACGCCTTCATCTGCGCCAGGATCTCTCGGCTATAAAAAGACAGATTTGCACCCGCGCGAAACCGCGCCCAGAGCAGATCACTTTGCAACGCACGTTCCAATGCCGGCATCGCGCCTGCTGGACGGTTGTTTTGGCAAAGCAAGTCCGCCGCCGCCAGACTCACACTGAGCGATTCATCCCGAACAAGTGGGCCGATCCTTTGCAGAACGGTATCCTCTACCTCATACGACATCAACCCGGTAATCGCCCAATAACGCACAGCACTATCGGGATCATCAAGTCGGTCGATTAACTTAGCTCTGCCCGTTTCACCTAAGCGAGGAAAATCGGCTGTCGCCAGAATGTGCGCGTAGTGTTCGCAATGTGCTCCCACTTCGCAATTCACACCATCATACGCAGCCGCTCGCACGATCATCTCAGTTTCATCGATCAACCCCAGATCGCGCGTCTCAATCATCCACGCAAACAACTGCGTTCGCATCTGATCTTTGAGATCGCTGTATGCAGGATCACCAGTTAGGTTGGCAATCTCTTCCGGGTCGTTCTCAACATCGTACAGTTCTTCAAATGGCTTCTTCGCCTGCCAGATCAAATATGCAGAATACGCCTCGGGAATCGGCAGCAAAAACACACCATCGGGATCGTGCACCTTCTGCTCTCCGGGCAAACACGACGTATCCCAAAAATCATGCTCCGGCGTTCCCTTTTCAGGTGGCGTCGCAAAGAAACCACCATCTGGCCAAAACGAAGCATAGGGGCGATGCGGCAAAAAGTTGCGGATGTAGCGGTATTGCTCACTCCGAATCGTGCGAATCATCTCATTGCAATTGTCGAGGCGATCCCGCGCCCCACAGACATAATCGCGATGCGGTTCTTTTTGCTTACCCAGAAAGGCTCGTCCTTGAAAATGCTTGGGAATCTGCACATCCATCATGCCCAAAACAGACGCGCCCATATCCATCGTCATCACCAGATCATCCACCATCGTTCCCGGCGGTCCTGGTGCCAGATGTTGATATTTGTCGGGAAAGCGAATAATCAACGGCACCCGCAAACCATCGTCATAAACGTGCGTCTTGCCCCGCGGAAAACCTGTGCCGTGATCGGACCAAAAGAAGACAATCGCATTGTCCAGTACACCTGCGGACACCAAATTTTCTATCACCTCGCCCACGTGACGGTCAACCTGCATCAGGCCATCGTAAAAAAGAGCGGTGCGTTCTCTCGCAAGTGGTGTATCAGGCATAAAAACAGGAAGTGGTGCATTGGCAGGATCGTGCAATTCTTCATCCGTCAACAAACTCGACCGCTGTTTTCGCGCTTGCTCTGGGGTCAGCTTAAACACACTGGCGTGGGATTCACCAAAACTATAAACGGCAAAAAAAGGCTTCTCATCCGCCCGTGCCAAAAGCGCATCATTGCTCTGATACGCGGCCCATTCGTCAGGATCAATGTCGGTGTTCAAATCCGTATTGATCGCCGAACAGTTATACCCTGCTGCCAGCAGATAATGCGGCAACATTTGCACAAAGTCAGGACGTCTGGCAAAACTTCGATGATGATGCGTACCCACAGTCGTCTGATGCATTCCGGTAAAAATACTTGTGCGCGCGGGTGAACAGATAGGCCCGCAGGCAAAAGCGTTCGCATAGCGCACGCCTTCTTCAGCTAGCTTATCGAGATGAGGGGTTGTGGCATAATTATCGCCATAACACCCCAGATTCCTCGCACTCACATCGTGTGTATTTATCCAGACAAAATTCGGTCGTTCCACCCAATCAATTCTTCTTCAAGAGATCCACACCGTTTTGTACTCAAAGAAAGGCTCCAGCCCCATCTCGCCGTAGCGCCGGCCAATGCCGCTCTGCTTAAAACCACCCCAGGGTGTGCGATGGCTCAGCATACTGGCACTATTAATGGCGACAATCCCCACTTCCAAGCGCCGCACAAAGTAACGTTGTCGCTCAGCCTCTCGGGTCCAGAGCGAAACGAGCAGTCCGTAGTCTGTATCGTTGGCCAACGCCAGCGCCTCGTCGTCGCTAGCAAATGTCAGCACGGAGACAACTGGTCCGAAAATTTCGTCGCGGCAGACCGGAGAGGACTGATCGGCAAAGGCAAAAGCCGTGGGCTCAAAATAGCAACCCTTGGCGTGCTCGTCTCCCGGCGGCCGCGCGCCACCAAACAGCAGAGACCCCTGTGCTTTGCCCATCTCGACGTAGCGCTCCACGCGCTCTACTGCCGCTTGGTCAATCAACATGCTGGGCCCGGCGGCCTGCGCCTTTTCTTTTAGTAGAGCGACAAAGTCGTCGCGCAGCGATTCGTGCAGCAAAACCCGACTTATGGCCGAGCACGCCTGTCCGGGGAAGGCCGATCCCACGGTCGCCGTGGCCGCCGCTTCCAAGTCGGCGTCGGGCAAGACGATCTGCGCCGTTTTGTTGCCCAGATTTAGCTGTACTCGCTTGAGATCTGCGGCGGCCGCGGCCATGATCTTTTTGCCCGTCGCCGTGCTGCCGGTAAAACTGATCAGCCGTGTAGCTGGATGCGCGACGAGCGCCTGACCCACCTCAGGCCCCTTGCCGCTGAGCGCGTTGACCACCCCGGCAGGGAAACCGGCTTCGTCGAATGCCTGCATGGTCTTGAGCGCCTGGGGTGCTTCCTGGTCGGGTGCTTTAAGCACGACCGTATTGCCGGCTATTAGGGCCGGCACGGCCGATAAAAGAGAGGCCAGCATCGGCCCGTTGAAGGGAGCAAAGATCGCAACGACGCCCAGCGGTTCCCTATATACGTAATTAGTGCCTTGGTCGCCGTGCTCAATAAGTGTGCCCGCCCCGTCGTCTAGTTTACCCACGTAGTAGGAGATGACGCGTTCTACCAGCGGCGGGATGCCCGGCCCTCCCTGGGGCTGAACCTTGGCGGCCGCCAGCTCGTCGGCCATGGCATAGAGCACCTCTTTCAGCTTGGCGAACAAAGCGCGCTTGTGCTCAATGCCGCAGAACTTCCACTCGGCATAAAATGCTTCGCGCGCAGCGGCAGCGGCCCGCTCCACGTCGGCCCGACTGGCATCGGCGACTTCGGCGACTAGTGTGCCATCTACGGGGCTATACAGGGGATAGTAGCGTCCAGATGATGGGGGACACATTTGGCCCCCGATCAGCAAATCACTTTTTTTGACACTCACTTCATCTTCCTTTCTATTGAAACTAACTTTACCGAGGAATCCACCTTGCCATCACCGCCGGCCCTGCCCGAAAATTACGACGCCCAGGCACACATGATAACCCATCAGGTGCGTGGGCGCATCTTTCACTCCACCATACCCTCGGCCCAACTGGCCTCTGAACTGATGGCCAGCGGCGCACCCGCCGCCATCGCCGAAGCCGCCGCCATCTTCCGCGCCGTGCTCGCCTGCCAGGAGGTGCGAGACACAGACCCGCACCGAGGCAATTTTCGCTGGGAGCTGGAAGACGAAGTAGTAGAAGATCTCAATGCCGTGCAGTTCGTGCTCTTCTATTGCATTCCCGTGCTGTGCAAAACATCAGACGCCCTGCCCCCAGACTTGGTCGCGGCTATGCGCCGCGCCGTCGCGCTGGGCCTAGAGGAAATCGCGCGCATCGACGTGGCCTTGGCCTATACCAACATCGTCCTCAAGGACATCACCAACTCCTGCCTCGGCGGCCAGTTGTTGGGCGATGATAACATCGGCCAGCGCGGCCGGGAAAAACTGGTGAGCTGGATGGCGCACGTAGATACCTACGGCCTGCCGGCCGAGTACAATAGCCCCAACTACGCCTCTGTCGCCGTGCGCGTGCTGGGCCGCTTGGCCGAACTGACCGAGGACGAACACACCCGCATCCGCGCCCGCACCATGCTCGCTCGCCTCGGCCTTTCCGCAGCGTTACACGTACACCCCGGCATCGGCTGCTGGGCCGGCCCGTTCAGCCGCGCCTATAGCCATGCCGTCTTTAACGCCAACGCCTTTAACGCCGATGACGTGCGCGCGTGGTTGGATGGCGGGCAGGTACCCGCTTGGATCGGCGACCTGCTGCAGCGCCCCAACGTGCCGCAGCAAATAGACGAAACAGCCCACGGCGAGCAGCCCGTGGCGCTGAGCACCTATCATAGTCCCTCGTTCTGCTTGGGCGTGGCCTCCTGCGAACTGAAGACTCAGGAAGTCATCTTTATCGCCCTGCAGTCCAGCGTATTTCACGCGCAGTACCGGCTCGCGGATAGCGCACGCTGCGGCGTGCTCTTTTCGCGTTATACACTCGACGACCTGTGGCTCAGCTTCCAGACGACGCCGTCGCGTGCGCCCGGACAGGTCGTTCCCGAAGAGGGCCACTTTTACGGCGTACACGAGCGGGGCCGCACCATCGGCGTCTACGCCCCGCGTGGTCTAGACGCTTGGACGCGGCGCACCAGCGCCAAAGCCGTGCTCGTGTGGACCGAGATCGAGCAGGTCGATGAGATCTGGATCGGCCAGCACAAAGTAGATTCTCTGCCGGCGGCAGTGCCCGGGGCGAGGTGGTCGTCGTCGGCAGCGGCTCCCTGTGGACGGCCGTTCGGCCGCTCGAACTGACCGATCTGGGCGGCGGTGCTCCCATCCGCTTGGTCGAACTGGACGGTCATCTGGCCTTGGAGATGTACAACTATACGGGGCCAGCCAAGACTTTTTGGGAAATGGCCAAGCCCGGCTCCTTTTACCAGGGCCAGCCCCGCTGCGGTTTCTACGCCGAACTGGCCGAACGCACTTCCTACGCCAGCGGTGCCGATTTTGCCGCCGAGGTAGCGTCCGGCGCACTCATCGACGAGGCGGCCCTGCCCGCCACCTATACCGCGGGTAGCGAGCGCCCGCTCCGAGTGGAGTACGCGCGCGACGACCGCATACTCGGCATCGAAGTCGATCTGTACGAGTGGTCGCTAAAGCGGCGTTGGACCCAGGACGGCTCCTTAGACTGGCCCATGCACGAGTCGCCCTATGCCCGACAGAGTGCTTCTGGCCAGGTATCCATTGGCGGTGCCACGCTCACCTGCGACAAGGGGCCGGTATGGCTCTGCGCCTGTCCGGGGGGCAAAAGGTATGTTGTCGCCTATAGCGGCATCGAGATGACCTCGTTGAGATTGGAGGTGCCCGGCGATGTAGTCGAGCTAGCTGAGATGGGCACAGGCATGGTGATTTGGGACGAGGGCGAAGTAACAATAGAAGCCATATTGCCCTGACTCAGTGCCAGCCTTTCAAACCGAGCAGTTTCTCACCAAGCCCGGTGAGCGTTGCGGTCTCAGCATGGTTCCTCTCCCATTCACGCGGGTCACCGGGAAAAGCATCGCGCTGAGGATGGTCCTGCTCGCGCCAGAGACGGATGCGTTCCCGCCGCTCTACTTCATTATCCTCTTCGGCCGGATGCATCGAAATATACTGGGCCATGCGGATTCGGTCCTTCGAGCGATTAGGCCGCACGCCGTGGGCGAGCAGGCTATTAAAAATGAGCAAATCGCCCGCTTCCATCTCGATATTCACGACGGATAATCCGGTTATATCGGGATGCATGGGATCGCGGTCCGCAGGCTGGGTCTTGACCCATTCCTCGAACTTTTCAAACAGGACTGGAACACACTGGAATCCCCCGACATCCCCATCCTGCTGCTGTAAGCTCAAAACGCCTTGCACACCGATCGGTAGAGGTCGTATCGACGTATCCACGTCCCAATGAATGAAGCCGTCTGAGTTGCCGCGGACCTGCTCTGGAGGCTTGAGATTGGCGCGGTCGATGGCAACCCAGAGATCCTCCCGGTCCCAGATATCGACAAAAGCATCGTACACCCGTTGTTCCTGTCGATTATCCCAGAGATACTGGTGATTGTAGATCTCCAGCATGCCGGTATTGTTGAGTTCCTTCATTTTGTGTTCTCGCCGTTGTGGAGCGTACCAAGTCGTGGGATTATTCGGGTCTTTCTCATCAAATTCCCACAAGAGCTCGACAAGGCGCTCCACATTCGCTGTTGGCACGGCTTGTCTGACAATGATATAGCCTTTAGTAGTCCAGTGTTCCCAATCCTGAGACGTAAGGACTCGGAATGGGAATTTTTTCTTTATGTCTTTCAGTTGCACCTGCGTCCGCGAGGTGACAGGGTGAGTATTTTGCGGGGATTTCGGCAGCATTACTAATCGGGGGTTTAGTATCTTTACTCGACCCGTCGCTGCTTTGCCAACCACTCCCACAGCTCAGGATCGCCGTAGGCATTTTGCCACGCCTCCACATGGCCTCCTTCAGGGTACACCGTAAAGCGGACATCGCTTCCGGCCGCCTTGAGCGCATCAACCATTTTCTGTGATTGTTGCAACGGCACGGCCTCGTCTTTTGCGCCGTGGAAAACCCAGGTCGGCACCTCCTTCATTAAGGGCGCTTTTTCTGGATCCCCACCACCGCAGATGGGAACGACGGCTGCGAATCGCTCGGGATAGGTACAGGCTAGTCCCCACGTCGCATATCCTCCCATACTCAAGCCGGTCACGTAGATCCTAGCCGTATCGATGCGATGGGTCTCAACGATCTCGTTTAGGAGATCGTGCAGCGCGTCTATGGACCACCACTCATCCTTTGGACACTGCGGCGAGACGACCACGAAGGGAAAGTCCCTCCCCTGCGCTATCATTTTCGGTGGACCGTGGGCCTTCACTAGCTCGAGGTCGTCTCCTCGCTCGCCCGCTCCGTGCAAGAACAAGAGCAACGGCCATTTCTCTTCGCTGCTATCATAAGCAGGTGGCAAATACAGCAGGTATTTCATCTCAATGGTGCGCACTAGACTCTGTGCAACCTGTCTTTCTGCGGACTGGGCATCGCTCCACAACAGGCAGTACAACAAAGCCGAAAGGCTCAGACTACGCTTTATCATCCTTGGAATCCTCTCTTTCTATCAGATCGAAGAGAACGGCTTTCATGTCCTCGGGCAAATCCGGCTAGTCCACCTAGTATGTGTCATGGGTTTTGTCTCCGCTGCATTTCGGTGTTAACGGCGCGAATACCCGCGACCGTCTCGTTAATCTGATTGTTTGCCCAGTCGCGAAATCCGTACTTGCGGGCGTTGTTCTTAAGGTAGGCCCCACATAGGTGGTAGCCGACGCATTGCGGGATATCCCACAGCGCGTCCATCACTTGGCGATAGTGGTCTGTATCGTGCAAGCGGTCCGCTGTCGGTGGCCAACTGGTGTCGCCGTGGGCGCATATATGCCCCGCTGCGTCGGCCAGCAGAACCGGTTGGTCTGCAAAGTCGGCCCAGTGCCGCATCTTCGTGGCTATGTTCTCGACTGTCCCAAAACATTGAAAACTGAGTACATCGACGTAGGGCAGTGCCGCACGGACCACTTCCTCGGGTAGCACTGCGTTTGCCTCCCATCGGTCGCCCAGAATAAGGTGGTTTGGATCGTAGCGGCGGATACTGTCGTGGGTGACTTGGTAGTAGCGTTCGGCAATGGCCGAGAGTTCGCGGCGTCCCGCGTCCGATGCGAGCAGGTCTGGATCGACTAGCGACCCGCGCCACTTCGTGGCCGGCGAAGTGTGCACCCACTGAGGACAATCGCAGTAGAAGTAGCCGATAAGCTTGGGATCGTCGCGCAGGCGTGCGCACTCATCGCGGGCGACGTAATCACACCACTCCTCGAAGTCGGAGCTCATCAGATCGGGCATACGGACCTCAACTTGCCACTGATGAGCCTCGGTGAAAGGTAGCAGGTGGCAGTAAGACATGTCCGCCCATTGGTATTCCTCATAGGTGAAGGGCCGCGAATGGCGGTGGTAGCCTTCGGTGATAATTACGACTTCCTGGGTCCAGCCAATCGTGTTAAAGCCCCAGTCGCGCAGATCAGCGGCGACGGAGCGCAGCCACTGTTCATGGCTGTTGCCGAACTCGCGTTCCCACACGCCGTCCGACTCTACATACCGCAACGCCGCCGAGTCGATATGGTTCATGCCGATGGACCAAAACGGTGCGCCGTCCGGCGTGATGAACCGCCAACGCCCGTCCCGCTGCTCAATTGTGTAAAAGTCTGCCATTGTGGCTGGTGCTCGCGAGTTGCCGATGTGGCCGCCCATCTCAATTGGTACTCAATAGAAGACCCACCAGAAGGGTGGGATGCGCAATAGCCAACAGCACCGTAGCCAGTCCTATTCCGAGCCGGTGATAGCCAACGGACTCGAAACGCTGAAACCAATGTGACGACGGTGTGTCGCCTGCATTCCGTCGAGAATGGGATAGGTCCGCCAAAACTAGGGCGAGGAGGCCGAATGCACCCAGCAGTAGGAATATCAGGTGAGCGGAACTGAGAAGTGCAAATAGCTGACCTAAGGTGAACGACGCGTTTGGCACTGTGAACGCCGTCAGTTCCTCAGTCAGCCGTCCCATCAGGAAGGGGCTAGCATACTCCCCCAAAGCTTGCAAAGAGAAAAAGATAACGATCCAAGAGGGGCTCCAAATTCCAATTGAGCGTCGAAGAGTCTGTGCGATCGCTATCAAAGCGACTAGGAAAGCGATTTGCAGGGACCCAGCGAAAATCCACATCGAGAGAATGATATTCTCCATCTTGGTGTCTCCTGATTACTGGCTAGAGGATAATCCCATGCAATACTGCGAGGTTGGGAGTACGCGGCATAGCGGTAAATGTATGTTAAATGCCGTGGGATACTATCTCCGATCAAGCTGAATATAGTCCATAGAAGTCGTAAAATACCTCGACTCCACTGCGAGGACGATATGCCTGCAGTGGGAAGCAAGTCCGAACTTGCTCAGCATGGCTCAGCTCTCCTGCCGCCGACAGTAGGATTTTAGCGGGCTCTTCACGGACCCGCCATGAGTGATCGAAGAACTGCCCCCAGATCGCCAATCCGTCGCAGTAGCGATCCCAATTCCTCGACCGCAACTCTGGCGTCGATCCAAGGTCCATACTTACTTGCAGTGCGGTGTAATCTGTCACCGCAGATGCTAAACGCAAGCCTAGTCGCTTCGCGACCAACGCTGCAAATATAGCAATGCGGAATGATTTGAACGATCCGAGCGGTGGATCGTCTTGCAGGTAGGGGCGAGCGATCGCTCGCCCCTACAATTCGGCGTCTGTCTGCATCCATCGACGGATTACCTCTCAAATGATTTAGGATGGCTATATGAGTTGTAAGTCGAAGTACTCAGGTGAGTATGGCATTACGTCCGTAAAGGCAAACTATGTTGACTGTTGACTGGACAACGCGGAACCTAGACGCAGATCCTTTGCACTTACGTCCCATCCGCGACGAAGACCTTGAGTTCATCCTCGGCCTGTATCAGGACTGGCGAGTTGCACACCACTTGAACCGGATCCCTGTCCCCTTCACCCACCAGGAAGCTCGTGAGCTACTAGATACCGCCCTACGGGAAGCAGCAGACTCGGTGACGGCAACCTTTATTGTGCATCGAGACTATGAACCAGTTGGGCTGTGCCTCCTCCATCATGGACAGGACGATCAAGCCGCACGAATCGGAGTGATCGGCTACTCAGTCATGCCTCGACACTGGGGACAGGGATGCGCGACCCGGATGGTTCAAGCGCTCGTCAATCATGCAATCAACAGTGGATTCCTGTCGCTGCAGGCCTCCCTTCATGTGGGGAATGTGGCCTCGCGCCGCGTTCTTGAGAAGAACGGCTTCTTGCTCTCTGAGTGCGGCTTCATGGAGGAGTTGCTGCATAGTCCTCCAAGGGAGCACGCGAAGTATGCTTTGCAGCTCTGACGCCTGCTAAAAAAAGACCTAGGTTGGCAATGCAATTGATTTGGCGATTAAGAGTGTCGGCACGATACTCTCTCGGCGCTTCGCAACAGGAGCAAGCGGTTCAGAGACCTCCTCAAGTTGGAATCCACTAGCGGACAAGGTATTGAGGTACGTTGATAGGGTTCGGTGGCGGCTGCCAAGCGTGCCACACATCCCGTCCCCATCCGAGAACCACTTGCCTTCAAGGCCGTACCGCATCACGCGCAATGCCTTGAAATTCCCTTCTTCGTCAAGATCCTCCGGGGGGTTCTCCGCATTGAATGGGGTGAAAAAGCACGGGTGAAGAATTGAGAAGACGAACTTGCCATCGTCGATAAGCACCCGACGGACACTGGAAAATGTGGCCGTTAGGTCCGGGATATCCATTAGGGCCATGTTGCAAATCACCGCATCCATGCTGGCGTCGGATATCTGGTTCATCGATTGGGCATCGTCTAGAAAATAGGTGATGCCGAGCTGATTTGAATGCTCTCTTGCATGCCGCAGCAGAATCCGGGAGGTGTCGATGCCTGTAACGAGTGCCCCGCGACTTGCAAGGATACGAGACAGATACCCTTCACCACACCCCAAGTCACAAACGTTGCTCCCTTGGACGTCGCCCAACATAGCAAGCATGATTTCTATCGCTGGCTGGATATGTGTATCCCTGTCGGGCACGTTCTTGTCGAGCCAGTTGATATAGAAATCGCCGGCCTTGTCATATTCTGATTCTATTAATTCATAGGTGCTCATGATTCATTCTCTTTGTCATATAGCCATCCTAAATCATTCACGAGATAATCCGCCGATGGACGCGGACAGACGCCGAATTGTAGGGGCGAGCGATCGCCCCTACTGCAAGGCGATCCGCATATCGAATCGTTCAAATCATTCAGGACTGCTATACGACAATGAAAATCCCCCGGCTTGCAGTGCTCTTAGCGAAGGTTGCAAATCATCTTCACGAACCAAGAAAGCATCGGTAGTGAATGCGGAAATTGCCATGACACTTATGTTGGCGTCTTTGAGAATCTCGGTGGTCCTATATATCACCCCGATCATGTCGAATGTTAAAGGCTCGTCTATGAGGAAAACCCGCCATCCGTGAGAACCGTCGACCACTAGGGAGTCATCGGGCATTCCCCCACCTTCACAAATGATCGTCCACTCTCCTGCTAGGCGCGTTAAGGAGAAGAACCCATCTCCAGTTCTATTAACTATCTCTGGCAATCCGGGACTGTCTTTGACCTGCAAAATCGAATAAATTCCGGACAGAACTTTGATCGAGAAGCGCTGTTCCATCTAATGTCCCTTTCAATAACATATCACAGTTTGCAAGCCGAGAAGCGGCTCGAGGACCAAGGAGCTAAAGCGACGCACCGTAGTAGAGGATGGGATCAGCAGGAGATATCTTTACCTATGGGAGGGAGTTCAGCCGCTTGTCTGGACATCTGAGAGTTGCCTGAATTCCGCCTCCAAGATCGAGTAATTCACTCGGTCATACCAACGTCCGCCAAAGAAAAACGCATCGCGTTGATGTCCCTCCAATTGGAAACCACACTTTTCGAGCACGCGGGTCGCGGGACCGTTGAATGCCACTGGATTCGCCGCTAGGCGATGGAGGCCCAGATGATCAAAGGCATAGCTGACGATGAGTTGGAGGGCGTTCGTGCCATACCCTTTGCCGCGATCGGCTACCTTGGCAAAGCCTAATCCCAGCTCTGCAGACCGGTCCTGCCAGTCGATACTGTGTAGTTGAACATGCCCGATAATTTTTCCTTCCAAGGTAAAAACGCCGAAATCAACGCCAGTCTGACCTTGCTTACCTTGAATTTCTTCAAACCATTTGTCGGCGTTTTCTTGCGCAAGTCCTAACTGAACGTGCTCTGTCGGGACATCCTCGGCGATTTCCGTCATCTCCCACAGTGTATGGCAATGTTCCCGCTCCAAAGCCCGTAGGGCCACATGCTTACCTCGAAGTTCGATCACAGTGTCCGCCTGTACTTACGCCTTGGCCTATACGAATACTGAGGGTGAGACGCCAAATCGCTTAGACAAGGCACGTATCTGCCGGACGTTTAGCTCTCGCTTGCCGCTCAGAATCTCAGAAACCACCCCTTGCGAACCCACCTCCGGCAAATCCGACTGGGTCAATTCATGCTCCTCCATGAGAAAGCGGAGTGAATCCGCACCCTCCAACTTGGGCATGGAGTGGTATTGTTCTTCCCAAGCGTGAACAACGGTGCCCAGCGTATCGAGCAAAGAATAAAGCGGATGCCGCTCATCCATACCCACTTCATCGATCAGGTTGTTGAGCCGCTCTAGGGCCGAGTCGTATTCCTGCTCGTTCTGAATTTTGAGTAACGCACTCACTTGCGTCCAAGATCGCTGAAGCTGTGGGGTAATGACACTCATGTTCTCCATCCTCCACTGGCCTGAGCTCTACCCCCTTGCTGCCTTGTTCGCTACTGCTTCCACCCCAGGTAATGTCCATCGGTCTTGTCGCTGACTACTATCTTTGCGTCGGGACGCTCGCGTACCTCGGGACGCAGGCTCGTTCCTAGGCCGGGGCCCTCGGGCGCTAGCAGATGCCCGTCCTGTATGTTTATATTCGTCGTCACAAACTCCCCGTACCAGCCTTCGTAATACTGCCGGATCGTCTCCATCAGCATCGCGTTTGGCACGTTCATGCAGATATGGGCGCAAGCAAACACGTTTACAGGCCCGGTGCAGTCGTGGGGGCATACCGGAAGCTGATACGTCTCTCCCAGAATCGCAATTTTCTTCGTCTCTGATATGCCACCCGTCCAGATAAGGTCGGGCATTAGAATTTCCACTGCGCCCTTCTCGATAAATTCGCGGAACTGGTAGCGCGTCACAAACCGCTCGGCGAGACAGACCGGAAACTTCGCTTCCCGCACCAGAGCTAGATGCGCGTCAACGTTGCGCGGCGAAAGCATCTCCTCAAGCCAAAGTATATTGTACGGCTCCAAGGCCTTCGCCACCCGTATAGCGTTGTGCAGACTCCAGAAGCCGTGCCCGTCTATAGCAATGCTCATGCGGTTGCCAACAGCCTCGTGAATTCTGCGTATCGGGTCTATCATCGCCTCGATTTCTTCGTCAGAGACGTAGTACCCATCGCCCTCATGCGCATCGGGAAACGCGCCGAGTTTCATGTGCTTGATCCCACGCTCAAGAAGCTCTGTCACATGAGACACGGGGTCAGGGCCGCCGCCCGTATTGTAAACGCGGATTCTGTCGCGGCAGGCACCACCAAGCATTTCATATATAGGTCGGCCCGACGCTTGCCCGGCGATGTCCCAGAGCGCGATGTCTAGCGCGGATATGGCGCGAGTCTCTGCGCCGCCGTATCCCCAGTGGTCGGCTAGGCGGAACATATTGTGCCAGTGGTTCTCGATATTCAAAGGGTTGCGGCCGATCAGCATGGGCGCGAATAACTCGTGTACCGCGCCTTCTACCGCCATCGGCCCGTACCAAGTCTCGCCCAGCCCAACATGACCTTCGTCTGTGTAAATCTGTACCCAGATTCCGCAACGATAATCCTGCCTTCGGTCTGCCACGCGGATAGTTTCTACCTTGGTTATCTTCATTTTTTTCCTTTGGTCTTAGGCCGGGGCACGGACGTGTTAAATGAAGTTTGCCCCAAAATGCCGGTAGTTCACGATGCCTCTTTGCGCGCCAGAGCAATTAGCCGCTTTGCGCTACGCCCATACGCACTGCCTGCCAAATCCCCATATAGTTGCGTATTGCTAAACCCAACTCGCAAGAGACGATCCTTCAGTTCCTGGCCGGAGTACAACGTGTGGTGAAACTTGAACGATCTTACCTGCTCATCCCGGATCAGGAGCCACTCGTTGCGAATCCTCGTCCAATCATCGAAGATCTCGCGACGTTGGACGAGCAATGTCCCGTCGGGATGCACTTCCGAGGAGGTCGCGGCAAATACCTTGGCCAACCACTCTTTACCCATCAGCTCCATTACGAGGACTCCTCCAGGTCTGAGACTCTCGTACATATTGCTGAGCACTAGCAGGTCCTCGTCCTTGTCATCGAAATAGCCGAAGGACGTAAACATGTTGAGCACCAAGTCGTACGATGCGGACCGCACAAAACGACGCATGTCATCCTGCACAAACTCAACGTCTAATTTCTGCTCGCTTGCCCGCGCCCTAGCTTTTTGCAGCAGGAACGCGGTAGAATCAACGCCCGTTACAGAAAATCCTCGCTCGGCTAGGATCGTGGCATGTCGGCCGGGGCCGCAGCACAGATCGAGGATATGTGTCCCGCTGAACTCCACTAGCGAAAGAATCTTGTCGATTTCCTCCTCGGCAGATTCAAATCGCTCTTCCGGGAACATATAGGGATACATTTCCATCCAGAAATCTTCGTTTTCAAACCATTCGGACATAGAACTCCAGTGTCATGTGATATGTGCCGAAAAAAAATGCGATAGCCTACAAGACGGATACCCAAGCGAAATCAGATCAGCTCGATGCGGAGCTTTTTGCCCAGAGCCCGCGTAGCGCGGTCCATGGTCTGTAGCGTTACGGAGGGATTGGACGCGTCAAGCAGACGATCCAGCGCCGACCGACTGGTTTGCATGCGCTTGGCCATCGCCGTTTTGGACAGCTTGTTTTCCTCCATGAACTGACTCAACTGATAGGCAATAACGCGTTTCACTGCCGTTGCCTCTGCTTCACTGAGCAGGCCCTCATCTGCGAGGAACTCATCAAAACTGCTGCCGACATGTTTTTTCATCGTGCCTCCCGGAGCATCTTTAGTCTAGATCGTGCCAAAGTGAGATCTCTGGCGGGGGTCTTCTCACTTTTCTTGATGAAGCCATGCAACAGGAGGACGGTGCCATCGTAAACCGTAAAAACTACTCGGGCTATCGAATTGGGTAGGGTGCTACGGACCTCCCAAAGATCGCTCTCGAGCTTGCGTACCAGCGGCATTCCAAGGGGCCACCCAAACTGAACGGTTTTGATGTCCGCACCAATGATCCTCTTTTCCTCTCGATCCAAGCTACGCAGCCATGCTCTAACCGGCTCACGCCCTGTCGTCGTACGGAAGAAGCGAACCGGCAGCGGCCTGTCTCTGTTCATCATTCTGCAATGTACCAATTATGGTACACTTGTCAAACGTGTGGTGAAACTTGAACGATCTTACCTGCTCATCTATGGGGGGCAGTCGGGTAGGTTCCGTCCAGAGCCCGCTGCCGGTCGCGACGCACCCTGGCCAGATAATCGCGCATCGGCTCGATTTCAAACTCCGCTATTAATTCATCGGTGCTCTTATGCGGCAAGTGTGAGCGCAGCGTCAACAGACACTCGTCACCTAGATGCTCCGCCGTTGCAGCGCCAGGACCGTATCGCCCAAACAAGGACCGCACGCGCTGGATGTTGCCGTCGTGATGTACCACCCGCATAAAAACCAAACTCAATTGCCCAGCGGCTCATCATCCGCACGCCCGTCCACATGGATGACCAGACGACCAGCTCGGGGCAGTTAGCGCAGGTTGCATGTCCTACCTCCCAGTAGTTGATATCAAAACAGATGGTCAAAGCGACGCGGCCAAAGTCGGTTTCAAAAACAGGTGTCTCAGTGCCGGGGATGATGCCTAGGTCCAGCTCTGGATGGGTCGGCACGTTTTTGTGATACACGCCAACTATCTGGCCCGTCCGGTCAATCAGGATGGAACTGTTGCGGCGCTTGTCGCCTTCCATGATGGCCTGCGGAATTACAACATACACCGAATGGGTGCGGGCGGCAGCGGCCATAGCCGTAACCGTGGGCCCGTCGAGTTCTTCAAAGACCCATGCGTCGGGCGCACCCAGATAAGAGCAGACTCCGGAAAGACCACAAGATCGGCCTTTCGTGCGGCGGCCTGGGTTATGTGCATCCCCATTTTCTCAAGGGTTTTGGCCAGCCGGTCAGGAGCATCGCCCGCAACCGGGCTGTAGCTAACCAGTGAAACAGTCGCGGTACGATTCATTATGTCTCCCCGTTTTCATTCCCTTTACTTCTAATGTTTTCCGGTCTTCTTTTCAAATGGTAAGTACAGACTGCGCCGACACCCCAAGGCCTCCAGCCCTTTCTCATAAATCTCCTCGCACAGAGCGGCTTCTCCATCCATGTACGACTGGCGGTCATTGTCGTGCTCTTCAGCGAGTTGCCATTTCAGGGTACTGAGTGTACGAACATATTCGGGACTTAGTCTGAGGAAATCCCTGAATACAAGATGCCGCTTCAAGCCGCTTGCTGTACAATTCTTGACGCGATTTATCCAAACTCCTAACTTGTACATAAGTGCCTCAGGGAGGCCCTCCAGTCCGCGGTAAGGGTCATAGACCCACCCTCTTCATGCAAAAATCGACCTTCTTTCGCCTGACCGCGCGGACAACAGGCATTCAAGAAAGAGGGTTATTATGCCTACCATCCTACCTCGTAGTCCCGATCTTCAGCATATCAGGAAACGCGCCAAACAGTTGCTCAATGAGCATCGGGAGGGAAACCGTTCCGTTGGTGATCGCATCCGCCATCACCATACCCGATTTGCTGGTGCTGCACTAAGCGAAATCCTCGCCGCAGACTTCTCGCTACAGGATGCACAGCTTGTCGTTGCGCGTGAATTCGGGCAGAATAACTGGTCGCGCTTAATGGCCGTTGTCGAGTTGATGCGACAGGTGCACCAGACATTCGAAAGCGGTGGCTGCGTTCACGTGATCGCGAGTGACGCTGACCAAGCGCATACGTTCGAGGGGCTCTTGCGGCCTCACTATAGCACAGACCTGCTAGGATTACTACCACCCTACGTACGGGGTGAGCGTGTTCAGTCAGCTCTGTCTCGCTCTACTCGCATTCTCTTGCACCTGCCGATTCTAGTATCAGAGTATCAAGTCCTTGGCCGAACTTACCTGCTGGAGCACCATCATAAGCCAGAAGGTCCCTTTCAGGTTGATATGCAGCTAGCTCGTACCCGCGCTATATTTCCCAAGTCTGTTTACAGCAGGAGACCCATTGTGCATGGCATCAAAAAACACAGCGATGAAAAGTCCGAATTTGACCATGTGCTGGAGCTTAGCATCCAACAACTAGGCGAACTTTTCGGCTCAATTAGTGTCGTAAATATTTGAAATCAATCAAGTTGTGCGATGCTGTAGCGCAACACCGCGCTGTTATCTGCCCTTGTGGAGCACATCTCCGACTACGGAAAATTTTACGTCACCCCACGTGACAGACGCGACTGAGGTCGTAAGCACTCTTCGTGCCGTAACGATAATGCCAGTGTTCGAGATAGTATATGAAAGTACATCTGATGACACATTTAGGTTGGTCCAAAGTCCTGGGACCCCGAGCAGCTTTGGGTTACTGGCTTCTGTCGGGAAATGAACCTTCGCAGAGCCTGCAATGACAAACCACCCTGTCTCATAGCCAGTGCTGATATCAGCTTCAAATGTTCCATCCTGAAAGAGAGTAATAATCTCTCCTGTCGGTTGGCCATCCAGATCATAAAATTCCCAAGTGCCATGTATGTCGCCGTCAAACTCCCGTCCCGGTGCGAACTTAATAGAAAAGGCTCGATTTAGCAGAGTTGATCCATCTGCCGAATAATACAGGGTATCCGCGAGTTGGACCCCGTCCGTTGAGAAGAGTATGATCCCGTCATCGATTTGACTAAAGGAACCCGAATCAGAGCGAAGTGGGTTTTTGGGGTCGTTCGATAGAATGACGTATTCGTATAACCCACTCTCGTCGAGTTGCAAAACATGATGATCCGCATGCTCGTTCCGCTTCTCAGTGGCCTCCCATATCCCGGCCACGCTGGCGCTATGCCCGGAGTTGGGAGCCACAATAAAAACCAAAACAGCAAGATTCAGGATGTTTCGAGGCATGGTTGTCTCCTCAATTCCTTCCACCGAAGAATGCTTTATAGATGAAATGTCGGTCGGGAACATCGCGACTTTCAAACTGTTGGAATAGGACGCATTTTCAATTCGTAGCTTCTGCTCTCGCACTCTAGGATGGCAAATCGCGCAATGGGTTCTGAATGGCAGCCCAAGGAACCGGGATTTACGTATCTGGCCGTCCCCACTAAATCTGAAGGCGAATGATCGTGGCCATAGAATACGAGATCGGATTTTATATCTGCGAAGACTTTATCCAAGTCGATAGGACGAGGATTACGGATGATGGACTTGAAATCAACCTGCGACTCTGTGAGGCCGTAGTGAAGAAACGATGTTCGCACACCTTCATACACATCTTGAATCAGGTAGGGCCATTCTCTCACTGTAGAGCGCAGTGACGGATCAAGGCAAGAATGTACCCACTGCTGATGTTTCAACTCGCCGTCGCTCATCCGCTCTGGAAGCCCGGTCGAAAACCAAGCGTCATGATTACCGCAAATCAGATTCATGCCAGGCGTGCTCAGCAGCAGTTCCAAGCATTCTGCCGGAAATGGGCCAATCCCTATGGCATCGCCCGTGTGAAAAATCGCGTCGGCACCCTCTTGCCGAATTGCTCTCAGGGCAATCTGAAGTGCAGGCAAATTGCCGTGGACATCTGTCAGGACCGCTATCTTCATATATGTGCTGCCCAGTATATTCATCCTTTGGATGATGAAGAATGTCCTTCAGAAATATGAGATGCTTCACGCCTCAATCGGAGTCAAGCGAAATATCCAAGACATCCGAGCCGCGTGCTCCAGGTTGCCCATAGGCCAAGCCGCCTCAAGACCGGCGCAGCGCGAACCAAGCTGTCGTAAGACGTATGCTCTACTTACGAGCGTTCATGGACTCTACCAGCAGGTCAATCTTGTCGTCGTAATTGGCAACAAGCTTAGGAAGTGCCCTGACATCGGCCCAAAAGAAATCGAATGGATAGATCACAGATCCGTCCTCCGCATGTTCTCCATGACGCCAAGTTTCTTCTGTTGGTCCTTGTACAGACAAATGAAAGAACCAGCGATACTGTAGTTCATCGCGCCCGCAGTCCCGCATGTCTCGGGTATCTTGGGCCAGGAACTGCTCATATCTGAGCTCGGTTAAACCGGTCTCCTCTTTTGCTTCTCGCATCACGGCATCCTGAGGATCCTCTCCTGGCTCAATCGTTCCGGCTGGAACTTGAATGCCAGCTTCCGGTGATTCGGGATGAGTAAAGAGGAGCAGGCGGCTCCCGTTGGTGATATAGGCGTAAGCTCTGTGACGGATTTTCATTGCAATTTGAGAAGCTCACTTAGCGAGTGAATCGTAAAATCGGGATCGCCCGTTTCGTCGTTGGGCACAAGATCGGCGAATTTTCCGTTTTGGAACCAAACCGTTGTGGCTCCTGCTGCATTGCCCCACGCAATCCCTCGTATTATGTAGTCATCGACGACAACCACCTCATTGGCTTTAAGATCGAGTTTTCTTAACAGGGCCTCATATTCCTTTGCTTTGGCGTCGCCGCTTGCGGTGAAGACGATTTCCTCGAAATGGTCGAAAATACCCTGCTCTCGCAATGCCTCTATACGAGCCTCTTCCTCATCCGCAGGGGAGACCGATACTATACTAAGTCGGTACTTCTCCGCTAGCGTTTTTACGACGGAGATTGCGTCGGGGAAGAAATCGTCGGTTTCGCGATCATATAAGGTGCGGCCATAGTCAAAGATTATCATCTTAGCTACGGCAAAGTCTCCAGATTGGGTCTTTTCGAGGAGCCCAAAACTGACATGGGCCCTATTCATCCTTGAACCTCCACATTGACATAGAAATTGACGATGTTCCTATCTGGATCACGAAACCAAACGGACCGGCGTCCCCACGGTTGGGTTGTCGGCGGTTTAACAATCTCAACAGTTTCCGTCCTCCAGATCAGAGAAGGGCTGCACTCGATACCAATACCGGTACGACTCGCTGAAACCATACTTGCGTTGTAGGGCCAGAGCTGGCTCGTTGTTCGCCATCACCTGCAGGTATGCCAGACGCGCCCCTTGCTCAAATCCCCAGTTGAGGCGTGCCTCAAGGAGCCCACGGCCGAAGCCCTGACCCCGATGCTCGGGATCCACCAGCAAATCAAAGAGCCCCATGATTGAGCCCGACACAACGGCGCGGGCGCAGCCTACGGATTGGCCATCAGTCCGGGCGATGACATAGGCCGAAGGAGTGGAGATCGAGTTGAGCAAACTGCGAAATATCTCAGCGTGCTGACTGCGACCGGACAGACGTATCCAGGTTTCGAGCCACTCATCTGTTGCATCTTCGTATAGCGATATGGCAGAGGAACTAGCGGAACGGGCCTCAAGCCGCATGGTTTGAACCAGCGTATCGGCGTCTTTAGAGTACTGAAGCTGCGCCAAGGTCTCGTCCAAATTCTCCGGTTGACAGGCCGGAAAAATCTTGAAAAGACAAGGTAGCGATGCCCGTGCGTACGCCGCTTCACAATGAACCAGCTTCTCCTGGAGCGGGGTTGTGGATTCATACAGCGGGACTACACAGTTGGCACGGCGACTGTATCCTTCAGACATTCGAACGATCCAGCCATCGTAGAACTCTGTTTGCAGCGCGGGTAGCCCGTTCAGCGCCGCCTCTTCCAGCCTTGCTACAAGCTCTGAATTGTTCGTTGAATCAAGTGCTGTCGTCATAGGTTTCGGTCTGCCTAGATTAGTTCATTCATCCTGGCTCAACTTGACCAATTTTCGCTATGATCGAGCGCAAATCCGGATCTGAAAACTGATCCGACTTCAATACTTTGCCGTCCTCCCTGAATATCGGCTTACCCTGCTCATCTAGTTTGCTCATGTTGATACGGTGGACTTCATCAAAGAGCTCTTCAGCAATGTCCTGCAGACCATGCGCGATGAACGTACCCAGCAATACGTAAAGCATGTCGGTAAGGGCATCTGCGATCTCGACGATGTCGTGGTTATGTACGGCCGCTCGATACTCTTCTAGCTCCTCCAAAAACATCTGGATACGCCCTTGGCTTATCTCCGCCGGCACCTTTGCCGTAGGCGTGCGCTCCAGGTATGCTTGGAACACCTCGTGAAAACATCTGACGCTATTTAGCTGATCTTTCATTTGACATCTCCGGATCACTCTGCCGAATACTTTCACAGATAGTTTATGAGTCTATGAACCTAATTGCTGGCAGATAACGTCTTTGGGTTTGCGAGCTCGAAGCGAAGGTTGCCCAATAGGGCTACGCCACCATGTAGCGGCGCTGTATCAACGGGATTTAAGTGACTTTGATCTCAACTAATTGGTTTAGGCACGAACCGTCCATCTTCGATAGTATAGTCTCGAAATATGCTAACTGTATCTTCAATAAATTCATGAAGAAGGCTAATTGCTTTTAGTGCATCTCTCTTCATTGATAACTCAGTAATTGGCCTTTTAGGATGTATATGTTTATTTCGTATTATATTTATAGATTTTAAGACCGTAGCTTGTTTTGAAGTTATCAGGCCAAGCGATTTAACTCGTGAGATTTTCTGACCTAGAGTCGCCTGTATTATTTGTTCTCTAATTGATTTATCGATTTTATATCTTTCTATGAGATTATTACATATTCTGTCCGCTACTGTTGTGGTTGAGGCTATACAAGAAAAAAAATGACCGTCTATATATGTATTACGTGCCTCAAGTAACAATGGCCGTATTTCATCATCATCAGGTATCATCAGTGCTGGTAATCTTAGATGACGCTTAACCTTGTCGACCGCAGTACGTTTTATTTCTTCAATCTTTAATCTCTTAAGCCATAGTGTAACTGCTCGTTTTTGAGCTGGAGTACCAGTATAATGGTTCTTATGCAAATCTATATATACGTTGAGAAATCTCTCTTCAGAGGTTAATTGCAATCCTTCATATCCTAACGCTTTTTTTAGCAGTTTGAACTGATCGCCATCGTTTAAAAAACCCAGCTTTCCAAATGCAATGAAATAACGTTCATCCTCGCCTTGACAGATGAAGATATATGGCTTCCCCCAGTATCTCTCGTTCAGTTTAATATGTTCAATTCCTCTTATATCAGCATGTCCAACAGATTCATCCTTTTCTAAGGACCTCGCTGCTTTGAACTTCATAGTCTCTATCATGCCATCAATCTCGTCGTTCAAATAAATGGTGGGATCGTTTGATGCCTCCCATAGCAATAATCCTAAGCGGAGATGTATAGGACCTTCTTGACGAGATGTATCTACTCGTTTTTGAATCTCAGGAAAGACCCAAGTTCGGATTATACGCTCAAAAAGCAGTTGAGCAGGAGTTTTTTGTGGTGGCATAGCAGTATTTGAGACTATACGGTAACCCTATTCAATTCCACTTAACCGCTTGTATCCGAACAATTGGTTCGGATAATCGCCCTTATGTCACACGAAGTTACGTATTCGTGTAAACAGTCGCAATAAGTTTCGCAAGCTTGGGATATTCTACGTAATCCCTTGACGGCGACGCCAATAGTGGGACAGAAATTGAGTACACTCCTTGAATAATCAATTTTGGTTATAGCCAAATTCACGTGAAAAGAGCTTGCGCTTCCAAAGTGACTCTTTATCGTTAACTTCATCTTGAGTTCTCGCGGAAGGTATGACTTCCAAAATCGCAAATTTGAAATTCTCTCTAAAATATTCTTCTGTTTCCTCTTCAAATAGTTTCACTAAGTCAACATTGTTCCCATGGAAACCGTAGATATAGCTATTCCATCTACCCCATATCCCATCTTCACCATGCGCTGAACCAACATAATGCTTGCCAGTTGCTTTATCAGAAATCAGGTAAATTCCAGAAACACTGCTCAATGCTACTTTCCAATCGCTCAATCCATTTTTCACTATAATCTCCATTGCACTAAAATCATGATTGATTTCATCATATGATCTAAATGGTTCCCCTTTGAATCTATACTCATAGATGCCAGATATTCTGGAGTTTGAATAAATATAACTTGGTGTGAATACAGTCGTTCGGTTGTTATCCCCATGGTATTCGATAATCAATCTACCAATCATATCTCTGTATTCTTCAGTATATTCGACATCATAGACGTCACCTGTTCTACTTATAATCCTGAAAATCCCGCCAAATAGAAATTTATTTCCTTTCATCTGTGCAAAACTTACTACAAAATCTTTTACAAATCGCTCCTTTTTTTCTGTTCCTCTATAGACTTGCCAATTGAGCCAATCATTTTCAGATTTTGCTAGAGCATCAAGTGGGCGACTACCATTTGGCTCTGGTTTTGCTAAATGAAAACGATACTTAGTATCATCATTTAAGTCGTTCATTAATCTAATCAAATCCATTATTCTGTCCTGTGAGATGTGAATCTTACGGGATAGCTACACCGAAGTTGAGGTTTTTTTGCACGAAATTATGCTAGCATAACATAGAAGGGCAGTTGATGAAGACGTTGGTATGGAATTCTCCTCCGTCGTTCACTTAGCCCGTTTCCATTTTTGTACGGACCCATCTCGTCTGTGGACGACGACATCCCAGCCCTTTGAGATTTTGATTGCGCTTTTTTCGGCAGCGGACTTGGTGCCGTAGATTTTTGAAGCTTTGGAATTCCCTTCCTTTTTGACTGCCCAACCATCTTTTTTTGATATAACATGCACTCTCTTGCAACTGGTCGCTTGTGACGCTGTTGCCATGATAGGTCCTTTCTCACCCTCGCAGGTGTTTATCTAAGTCTCCTAAAAATTATAGCACACTGTTTGTGTCCGAACAATTGATTCGGGTAATCGCCCTTATCTGACCCGAAGGTACGTATCTGTGTAAACAGTCGCCAATACCGCGGGTGTTCTACGTAACTCATTGTAATAAATTGAGATATAACAGTTCTTTTCGAGGTTCGATATACCCAGTGTGCGTTTTTCGCAAGCGACAAACACCCTACTTCACCTCTCCCTCCCGCCGCCAAGTCTCATACGGATTCTCCCGATTCGCCAGCGGCAAAGACACCCGCGTCCCCAACCGCTGCGACTCGTGTACCGCCATGATCATTTCCAGCGCCGCTCGCCCGTCCTCGCCGCTGGAACAGGCCCGCACCGGGCGATCCTCTTCAATGGCTTGGATCAATTCGCGCACAATGATCAAATTGCTCTGGTGCGTGCGCTCGCCCGCCGAATACTGTTCCCACTCGTCCAACAGCACCCGTTCCCAAGTGCCGTTTTCCTCGCCGGGAATCCATAAGCCTTGGCGATAGATGTACATCTCGCCGTTGGGCGAGTTGCGCAGGGCGATGATGCCCTCACTGCCGTGCGCCTCAAAGCCGAACCAACGGCTGTTGTGCCCTTTTGGATAGCCCGGTTGCGACTCAAAATGCGCGGTCACCCCATTCGCAAAAACGTAGTACGCAGCCACCCCATTGCCGGCGATCAAACCGATGCGCTCGTCCCCTTCCCGCACATCGTCCAACGCGACCTCGCGCCCATCCTGCGTGACGTGCCCGTGCGCCCAAACCACCTCGGCCCCGGCAAAGTAGCGCATACTGTCCATCATGTGCGTGCCCAAGACCATCAGATCCTGCGACCCGGCCCGGTGGTCGGACTTGCCGTGGCTGCGCAGCACTTGTAGCTGGCCGATAACGCCCTCGTCAACCAGCTTTTTGCCGTACTGCTCGTAGGGATTGGCGCGCCGGTGAGCCACCGCAGTCTTGACGCCGTGCTCCTGACAGGCCGCCAACAGGGCGTCGGCCTCGCGCAGAGTGGGCGTCAGCGGCTTCTCGATAAACACGCCGCGCACCCCGGCCTCGGCACAGGCGATGACCATGTCGGCGTGGCAGTCGGGCATCCGCGGACAGACGCTGACTATATCCAAGTCCTCGTCGCCGAGCATCTGGCGATAATCGGCGTAGAGCCGCTGGGCACCTGTGCGCTCGCCGGCTGCGGCGCGGCCCTCGGGATCGGGGTCGGCCAATGCCACCAAATCCACTTGCTCCAAGTCCCGATAAACGGTTTCCAGCCCGTGGCCGTAGTCGCCGGCACCCGTGCGCCCGATGACACCAGCCTTATAGCGTTTGCTCATAATTCGCCCTCCTTCTCGCTTTGATTCATTTGATGACTTGGTGTTACGTCGATGGTATGAGTCGCCGGTGGCTAGTGGTATAGGTAGGAGACGAACCACTAACCGCTAAGCCAGCAAAAGGAATTTTGAGAACACTTCTAACGACGTGAACTCGTCCGCTGGCTACCGGTATGAGGGGGAAGTTCTACTGATCCGTTGTCGGTTGAGGAGTTTGAGAGAGATCAACAACTCTAAGCCCATGCTCTTGCTCTTTCTTCCGCAACGCTGCCGCCAAGCGGTCGAGATCATATTCAAATTCCTGCGCCAGTTCGTTTTTGGCTCTCCATACTTCTTCGATTATCTCATCTTTCATTTAATTTTCTCCCATGAGTTCTTGAGGGGTACAGATTTCCGGGTAGTGATAACCATGCAGAATACAAAGCTCACGGATACTTGGTTTCATTTCGGCATTATCGATATGTTTGAAATTCCAAGTCATAAGATAGTCGATGCGGTGAACGGCAGAAAGCGCTATATGAAGTGCATCATCTATCGCTTTTTCTGGCAAGGGTTCTTCATTTATTAATCTTCGGGCGAACTCAATAGCTGAATCAGTTGTTGCGATTATAGGTATATTCTCCAAGTGATTCAGTCGCCTCTGGGCAGCTTCCGCATCACCTTTATAGGCTTCGGCCAGCACCAACTCAGAAGTAAATAGATCAAAATAGGTGCGTCGATGTGTCCACCATTCTTTTGTAAGCTCTTGCCAAGCCGTAGCCAAGATGTTTTTCGATGGCCTAGCCGTAAGGTAGCTGATGATTGTTGTCTCGATGTAAACTTTTTTCACCGTGCTAGTCTCCCTTCAAACTACTAATGCAATGGCCACCACACCCAATGCCACCCCTAGCACCACCGTCCGACTGATCGGCTCTTTCCACAACAGCGGTGCGGTCACATTGTCCAAAATGACAACGCCGCAGCCCACCAGCGGGAAAAATACCGTGCCCGGCACGTGCTTGAGCGAGATCAGCACGGCCATTAAGGCCAGCAGATTGTACACCCCAATGCCAGCTCCCACCGCCAAATCGAAGCGCCGAATGCGCTGCCGCGCCTCCCACAACAACACTGCGCCCCCAATGGTCCCGGCGGTAAAGCCGATAACCATGAGCACTTGTAAATACGAATCGTCCAAGCCGGCGTAATGCACCCAGCGCAGACAGGAAGTGCTCATCCCCTGGATACCAAAAACCAATATCAGCAGCCCGGTGGCGATCCAGCGCGAAACATTGGTGTGGTGCCCAGCGTGCCGCGACATCAACAAAACGGCCACCAACGCCAAGCCCAAGCCCACCAGTTGGAGGCCGCCCAACGGCTCATTCCACAGCAGCACGCCCAGCCCCACCGGCACGACGATGGCGAGGCGAAAAGCGGTCAACACTGAAGCCACCCGGAAGGTCCGCAACAAGCGCGTCATCAACAGCATGGAGCTAATGAAGACGATGCCAGTGATCGCGCCGACCTTCACTGCGGCGACCGGTACTTGCAATTGCCCGGTGAATCCCAGATAGAGCAGCAGAATGGAAGCTAGCACCCAATAGTTGGTCGATACCACGGTCGGAGCGTAGCACCGGTGCTGCGAGGCCCATTTGAACACCTGCCCAAAGCCGAATTCCATCAGCAGCGGCAGCACTAACCAGAGGGGCGGTGCCCCTTCCATACTCATCCGCCAGTCCCCCAAAAAATTGCCATGCGCTCCAAACTCCGCGACCACCCTTTCGCTGTCAAGCCATCCGTCCATTGCCGCCCCAGCAAAAGTCTATTCTATTATAGAGCCGATAACAGGGAGCGAGCTCATGCAACTAGAACGACTGCTTTTGCACCTAAAACTAGACGGCTGGTGCGTGGTCGAAGACGTCATCCCAGCCGACCAGATTGAGCACGTGCGCCAGAGCGTCGAGGCCGCGGTCGCAGCACACCGCAATCCCGCCGCCCCATCCGGCATTGGCCACCTGCCGGGCATGATCAACTTCGACCAGTCCTTCGCGCCTTTTCTCACCGATGAAAATCTCCTCGCCTTGGTCGGCGCGATGTTAGGCCATCATCCGCGCATCTCCTTCACCACCGGCACGATCAACCACCCGGGCAACGAGCGCGGCGGCTGGCACGCCGACTGGCCCTTCAACCAGAACAACGCCGGCCACATCCCCGCGCCGTATCCCGACGCGACAGTCCACTTGACCACCTTGTGGATGCTGGCCCCTTTTACCGAGGAAAACGGCGGCACCCTCCTCGTCCCCGGCAGCCACCGATCCCCGAACAACCCCACCGGCGACAATGGCGTCGATCCACTGGCCCCGTATCCCACGGAAGTAAACGCCTGTGGCCCAGCCGGCAGCGTGCTCGTGCTCGACAGCCGCCTGTGGCACGCGACCGCGCCCAATCGCTCGCACCAACCCCGCACCTCGGTAGTTGTGCGCTACGCCCCTTGGTGGCTCAACGTCGAGGTCTTGCGCCCCGGCTCGGACGAGCGCCGCCGCCTGTCCGACGAAACAGGCCGCAAGGAAAACGCCGTGCCGTCGCTGCCCGCCCGCGTTTTCGCCGAACTGCCCGCCCCAGTCCAGCCCTTGTTCCGCCACTGGGTCGCCTAGGTAGAATAGGGCAATCACGAGGGTTGCCCCTACAATTACATTCACACGATCAATTCGGGGATTTGTCTGCACCGATTGCACCTGTACGATTAACCCCGATTTTTCGCACCGCTTTCGTTTCCCATTGCGTCCGTAGGGGCACCCCTCGTGGGTGCCCTTTTTTGTGCCCTCGCGATTCCGAACGACTGTCCGAAAATGAACAGTAAGTGTTCAAAAGCGGACGAAAATGTTCTGTCCCGAAAAATGTAAACTTAGTAAAAACAATAACTTGTTGTTTTGGCACGGAATTTGTTATACAAATGATAAACGGAGGTATGAACCTGATGAACACAATGGACCGCCCCATAGACCCCGCCTTCCTGCGCCGCCAGCGCGGCAAGCGCATCGCCTATTCCGCAACGGGATTAGCCGCACTTCTTTGGCTCTCTATCTGGTTGCCCGGCTGGATCCGGCCGGCGCTGGATTCCGACCGCATCCGCACCGCGCAGGTGCAGTGGGGCGCGGTGGAAGAGACGATTACCGCTTCGGGCACGGTGGTACCCCAGTTTGAGCAGATCATTTTCAGCCCCGTCCATACGCGGCTGGTGCGCATCCTGCAAAAGCCGGGAGCCATGTTGCAGCAGGGACAGCCCATCGTCGAACTGGATTTAAACGCCGCGCGGCTCGATGTCGAGAAACGGGCCGAAGAGTTGGCCCTCAAGCAGAACCGCCGCACCCAACTCGAATTGGACGAACGCAAAAAACTGAGCGACCTCGACACGCGCTGGCGGCTGAAAGACTTGGAATTTCAGCGCTTTAAGACCCGCACCGCCCAGCTCCGCGAGCTACAGGGTTTTGGCGCGGTTTCTCAAGAAGAGCTGAGCCAAGCGCACCTGCAAGAACAGCGCGCTAAGATTGAATTGCAGCAACTCGAAGCAGACCGCCGCAACCTCGTCGAATCCACTCAAGCCCAGTTGGAAGCCCTGCAATTGGAGATGAATATCCTCGAACGCGAGGTCGAGGAGGCCCGTCGCCGCTTGGAGCGCGCCCACATCCGCGCCGACCGAGACGGCGTGCTCACCGCGATTGCGCCGGAAGTCGGCGCTTCCATCAGCCAGGGCCAAGAAATCGCCCGCATCGCCGACCTCAGCTCGTTCCGAGTCGATGTCACTGTTTCCGATATCCACGCTCGCTGGCTCCAGACCGGGCTGTGGGTGCGCTCGCGCATTAATGAAGAAGAATACGTAAAGGGCCACATCGCCCGCATCCTGCCCACGGTCGAGGGTGGGGTCATTCAGCTTGAGGTCGAATTAGAGGATTCGGCGCATGCGTTGTTGCGGCCCAACCAGCGGGTCGATGCCTATATCGTCACCGCGCGCAAGGACCGCGCCCTGCGCGTCAAGCGGGGGCCGTTCATCAGCGGGCGGGAGGGCCTGCACGAGGTCTTTGTGATACGCGGCCAAACCGCGGTGAAGACCGAGGTGCGCATCGGCATTGCCAATTTCGAGTACTACGAGGTGGAGGAGGGGTTAATCGAAGGCGACGAGGTGATCATCTCGGATGTGAAAGACTACCTGCACTTGGACGAAGTCCAAATCAAATAAAGGAGACTGCCATGATTAAACTCGAAAGCATTGAGAAGGTGTACCGCACCGAGCAAGTCGAGACCTTGGCCTTGAGCAACATTAATTTCGCCGTTGACGAGGGGGAGTTCATCTCGGTGATGGGGCCGTCCGGCTCGGGCAAGAGCACGCTGCTCAACGTCATCGGCCTGCTCGACGAGCCTTCCGCTGGCGAAATCGTCCTCAACGGGCACGCCATCCATTCCTACGCCGACCGCTACTTGGCGCGCATCCGCAATGAGGAAGTCGGCTTCATCTTCCAGAGCTTCCACCTAATCGCCGATTTGAACGTAGTCGATAACGTGGAAATCCCCCTGCTCTATCGCCGAGGGCTGGCGGGCAAGGAGCGGCGGCAGATGGCGCTGAAGGCGCTGGATCGGGTGGGGCTGAGTTCGCGGGTGAAGCACTTCCCGTCGCAACTGTCGGGCGGGCAGCAGCAGCGCGTGGCCGTGGCTCGGGCCATTGTCGCGCAGCCGCACATCCTGTTGGCCGACGAGCCGACCGGCAATTTGGACAGCCAGATGGGCGACGAAATCATGGGCATCATGCACCAACTCAACGAAGAGGGCACCACCATCGTCATGGTGACGCACGACCAGCGCTTGGCCGATCGCACCGGGCGCACAGTGCGGCTCTTCGACGGGCGACAGGTTCAGTGAGAGGAGGAGGAAAATGCTAAAGAACTACATCAAAATGGCGCTCAAGGTCCTGTTGCGGCGCAAGGTGTTTACCTGCATCAGCCTCATTACCATCAGCTTTACGCTCATGGTGCTGATGGTGGCGACGGCCTTGTTCGATCACGTCTTTGGCTCCTTCCCGCCGGAGACGCGGGCGGATCGGACGCTTGTCATGAAAATTATCACAGGAGAGCATACAGAAGAAGCAGGCAAGAGGATCTCACCACCCAGTTACGCCTTTTTGAAGCGGTACGTGTCGCCGCTGATCCAAGCCGAAAAAGTGTCCATTTCCGCAGGTTTCTGGGCCTCGGAAGTAACGTATCGCAACGGCGTGAAAATCGAAACCGACTACCGGTACACGGACGGAGTGTTCTGGGAAATCCTCGAATTCGACTTCCTCGAAGGCCGCCCCTATACCGCAAAGGAGGTAGAGGAGGGCCAACGGGTGGTCGTGATCAACGAAGAGACGCGCCGGGTATTTTTCGGCGGGGAGCAGGCCGTGGGCAAGTATATCGAACTCAAGGAACGACCCTTCCGCGTGGTAGGGGTCGTGCCCAACGTACCGGCCTTCCGCGTGACGTCCTTTGCCGATATCTGGGTGCCCGTTAGCGCCCGCGAAACGGACGAGTACCTGCGGTACGATTCGGTGTTTGGCCACTCTCAGGCGCTGATCTTGGCGCGCAATGCGGCTGCCATACCCCTTATCAAAGAGGAATTCGCCGATGTGCTCACTCGGGTCGAATATCCCGACTCCGACAATGTCAACCTCCTCATCGGTGGCCCTGAGACGCTGTTAGAAGCGGCTGCGCGTATGATGTTCATATTCAGGAGTTTCGGTGGCACCGAAGCGATGATTCCACTGCTCAGCGGTCTGGGATTGCTCTTCATGCTCTTGCCGGTGGTCAGCCTGATCAACATCAACACCACCCGCATTTTGGAACGCGCCTCTGAGATTGGGGTGCGCAAGGCATTTGGTGGGTCTTCGCTCACCTTAGTGGGACAATTCGTGGTGGAGAACGTCATTCTCACGCTCTTGGGCGGTGCCTTGGGGCTGGTGCTCACTTTTTTCGTCCTACAAGTGCTTGGTGCCAGCGACGTTGTGCAGTATGCCGAATTCCACCTGAACCATCGCATCTTCCTCTACGGCTTGGTGATGACTCTGGTCTTCGGTCTGATTTCCGGCGCTTACCCGGCGTGGAAAATGTCGCGCCTGCACATCGTGGAGGCCCTCAAAAGGAGGAAGCAATGACACGCCATCTATGCAAGCTAGTCTGGAACCGCAAAAGGGCGAATGCGCTAACCGCCTTCCAGATATTCATTTCTTTTTTAATCGTCTTTATCACGGCCTCCATCGCCGTGGACAACGCCAACAAGTACCGGCGACCGCTCGGGTTTTCCTACGAAAATAGATGGGTGGTGGCCTTCTGGCGGGATCGGGAACTGCCGGCGGACGGCGAGGTGGAAGCACCCAGCCGCAGACAGGTCTATCAGGCCCTAGAGTCATTCGACTGGATTGAGGCGGTCGCCGCGGCGAACAGCTCGGCAATCGCCTATAGTAGCTCTCGGCACGCTACCATGTTTGAGGAACAACCGGTTGATTTTGGTGCTTTTTCGGATGAGTTCCACGAGGTGTTCGATCTCGATCTGGTCAGCGGGCGATGGTTCAGTGAGGAGGATGTGGCCCTAGACTGGGAGCCGCTCGTGATAACCCAGCCGCTCAGCGAGGCGCTCTTTGGCCGTGAAGACCCCATCGGCCAGCAGGTCGAATGGAATGAAGGCGACGCGCGGGTCGTTGGGGTGGTCTCCGACTATCGTCGCCGCGGGGAGTTTTCCGATCCTGTTTTCTTCGTATTAACTCGCTTGGAAGACGATGCGTATGCCCACTTTTTAGTCAAAGTGCGTCCCGGTACGCCGTTGGCGGCCCAAGAGCAAATCGACAAGCGGCTCAAGGCCATGGCTCCGGGGTACCGAGTTGAAATCACGACCTTGGAGGAAGATCGCGCTTCGTCGTTCAAATTGAGTCTGATACCCCTGTTCGCCGCCGGGGTCGTCTCAATGTTGGTGATGGGCATGGTGGCGCTGTCGTTGAGCGGCGTGCTGTGGCAGCGGACGGCGCTGAGAATCGAGGAAATTGGCCTGAGAAGGGCCTTGGGTGGGTCGGCGGCCAGTATCTACGCGCAGTTGACGGGCGAGATGCTGGTGGTCGCTAGCATCGGCGTAATCGCTGGCCTGCTGCTCGTCTTGCAATTCCCACTGCTAGAACTACTCGATTACACCAGCGGGACCTACGCGCTCAGTATAGCCCTTGCAGCCTTAATAATTTACGGCCTCGTGATCGTGTGTAGCCTGTATCCAGGTCGGCTGGCCTGCCGGATACGGCCGGTCGAGGCGCTGCACCACGAGTGAGCCGGAACGTACTTCACACATCCCAAAGGAGGATGCCATGAAACCGATCAAACCTGCCATCACCATCATCGCGCTCGTCGCCACGGCGTTCAGTTGTGGAGTGGTCGGCGCAGAGAGTATCACGGTGAAAATGGAGTCCGTGCGCGAGAATTCCGTAGAGCATCTCTTCCAGCCTTCTCTGAGGCGGATTCCGATTGGCTCGCAGTTGACGGAGGGATTGCCCGAGATCCAATCGGTTGCCGGGCTGGAAATCCACGAGCCTCTGCACGCCAGCCTTTCGTTTGAAGATTCGCCGGCTGAGCCGATTGTTGTATTGGGATCGGATAACGACGGACAGGACATTGCCTTCGCCGTGGCCGATTCGACTGCGAAGCCGCAGCAACTCCAGCTCACGGAGGATTTTTCCAAACTCCTTGAAAGTGAGGCCCTACAAGCTGAGTTGACTGTACCCACGGCTGGTCAAGCACCTGAGTTTAAGATCGGACTCGTGTTCAGCCGCGAACACAATGCCGTGCTGCACCGCCCTCTTGAACTGCGGCTGGGCGAGGCCGACATTGGCGGCCAACGCTATGCCCTAGCCCTAGTTAGAGATCCGCGTTTTTGCACCTACACCATGCCCGCCGACTCGGTGGGGATCACATTCTACCAACTTATGATTGACCTCGACGGGGATGGAACATTCCTGACCCAAATGGATTCTCAATCCAAAATGCAGGAGGTCGAGGTTTTTAAGGTAACCAAGCCCTTCTTGATCAACGGTCAGGCCTACAAACTAGCCCATGTGTCGGCGGCGGGGGATCAGTTGGTGATTGAGCGTAGCGATCAAACGGTCGCCCTCGTCGTGGGCTTTGAGATGCCGAATGTCGCCGTTACTCGGCTCGACAGCAGCACTATCGACCTGACGGCACTGCGCGGCAAGCCCGTGGTCATCAACTGGTGGAACACCTTCTGCGGCCCCTGCATCAGGGAGATTCCCGAACTCAACGAACTAGTCGAGAAGTACGCCGACCACGACGTTGAGTTCCTCGCTATCGCCCACAATGAAATGGCGCATTTGTCGCCGTTTCTGCAGAAGCATCCGTTCTCTTATGACATCGCCTTGGGGAAAGAAGATGCCATGCAGATTTTCGGCTATGCCTTTCCGCGTCATGTGATCCTCGACAGCGAAGGTAAAGTCGCCTACGATGTCCTTGGTTACAGTGCCGATGCCACCGACAAAATGGACGCGGTTATCGGCTCGCTGTTGAGCGAGCTTTGAGCTTGCCATTGCTACGCACTCCATACATCCCAAAGGAGGATGCCATGAAATCGATCAAATCTGCCATCACCATCATCGCGCTCGTCGCCACGGCGTTCAGTTGTGGACAGGCCAGTGCAGAGAATATCACGGTGAAAATGGAGTCCGTACACAAGGATTCCGTAGAGCATCTCTTCCAGCCGTTTATGCCAGGTGGTCTGGCTATCTCGCGGATGGTGGAGGGATTGCCCGAGAGCCAATCGGTTGCCGGGCTAGACATTGATGCACCTCTACACGCCCGCTTGTCGTTCCTCGATTCGTCGGCTGAGCCGATTGTCGTAGTGGGGCTGGATAGCAACGGACAGGATATCGCCTTCGCCGTTGCCGATTCCACTGCACAACCGCAGCGACTCCAGTTGACAACAGGTTCTTTTGACGGCGTTCCGGCTGATGATGCCCTGCGAGCTGAGTTGACCGTGCCCCCGGCTGGCCAAGCGCCTGAGTCCAGGATCGAACTCTTTATTAGCCGCGAACGGAATGACGTTTTGCACCGCCCATTAGGACTGCGATTGGGCGAAGTAGCTATCGGAGGAAGGCGTTATGCCTTGGCATTGATGAGGGCTCCGGATTTCTTGGCCTATACCCTACCCCCTGACCCACTCGGGATGCCTAAACATCAGTTCATGATTGACCGCGATGGAGACGGCGTATTCCTGACTTATATGCTAGGAACCGAGAAGTTGGAGGACGAGGCGTTCGAGATCACCAACCCCTTCATAATCGACGATCAAGTTTACAAATTGGCCGATGTGTCGGCGACGGGGGATCAGTTGGTGATCGAGCCCAGCGATCAAACGGTCGCCCTCGTCGTGGGCTTTGAGATGCCCAACGTCACCGTTACTCGGCTCGACAGCAGTGCCATTGACCTGACGGCGCTGCGCGGCAAGCCTGTGGTCATCAACTGGTGGCACACCGCCTGTTCGCCCTGCATCGTGGAGATCCCCGAACTCAACGAACTGGTTGAGAAGTACGAGGGTCGCGACGTCGAATTCCTCGCTATCGCCGACAATGAAATAGCGGAGTTGCCGCCGTTCCTAAAGAAGCATCCGTTCATCTATGACATCGCCGTGGCGAATGACGAGGCCGCGCACATTCTCGGCACAGCTTATCCGCGTCATGTAATTGTCAACGACGAAGGCAAAGTCGTCTTGGATATCACGGGTCTCAGTTCTAATACCGTTGATCAGATTGACGCGGTTATCGGCTCGCTGTTGAGCGAGCTTTAAGCGTTCTACAAACATTCACCGGAACTACTAGTTTCAAAGATGCTTCTGCTATAGGCACTCGACCACGAATGAGTTGGGATGTTATGGACTACAAAAAGACTAACGCGAATTTGCTTTTGACGATGGTCGTCTTGGCTACCTTATGGACCGGCCTCCCAGTCCATGCCCAGCCATGGTTGGTACGCGGCACTGTCACCGACGCGTCCACCGGGCAGCCCCTGCCAGCGGCTACCGTCCAGCTAGCCGGCACCTATCGCGGGACCATAGCTAACGACGAGGGCGAGTACTCGCTCAAGGTGCAGCAGTTACCGGCGACGTTGACAGTGAGTTACATCGGCTACGTCTCCCAAAAGCGCGAGTTGAGGACCCCTGCGGAGCGAGTCGATTTCGCCTTGACGCCAGTGCCCTTTCTGTTCGATCCCATCGTGGTGACTGCCGAAACCTCAGCCGAGGGTATTATGCGCCAAGTCATTCGCCGCAAACAAGAGTGGCGGCCCAGCTTGGCCAGCTATCAGGCACAAGCCTATGCCCGGCGCGTTTTGGAAAACGAAGAAGGCATCGTCTCGATTGGCGAATTGGCCTCGGAGATTTACTGGGAGCGGGAGCGGGGGCTGCGCGAAGTGGTCAAGTCGAGGCGCGTGACCCAAAATTTGGATGCCCAAGAAGCATACATCTCGGCCTTTGCAGGGTTTGCGAATTTCTACGACGACGATATCCCCTTTATCGGCCACACCCTGATCGGGCCGACCCATCCCGATGCCCTCAAGCACTACCGCTTCCGCTTAATCGGCCAGCACTATTTGGACGATAAGGTGGTATTCGACATTTCGATTGAGCCAAAGAATAAATTGCAAGCCGCTTTTGTCGGCCGCATCGCCGTATTGGACGAGGATTTTGCCTTGCTCGAAGTAGAGCTGGCACCCAGCCGGGCGACCACGACCTCGGCCGTTCCCCTGCCCCTGATCGAGCACATGGATTTCGCCTACCAACAACAGTTCCGCGGCTTTGCCGGAGGGGTGTGGTTGCCGGTTGATTACCGGGCTTCTATGGCAGTAAAAATCAGCATGGTGGGGCTGCACTTTCCGGCGATTAAATACAACGTGGTGACGCGGCTGAGCGATTACCAAGTCAATGTCGATATGCCCGACACGCTCTACGCCAGCGAGGAAGTGCTGCGGGTCGATTCGCTGGCCGTGGCCCAAGACAGTTCCTTTGCCCGGCTGACCGACAAGGTGCCCCTGTCAGCGCGGGAACAAGCCGCTTATGCGACCATCGACAGCACCATGCAGTTCGAAAAGGCTTTCCAGCCGACGGGGTTTATCGCCCGTTTGTTGATAAAGGAGCAGGCGGAAGAGACGGAGGAGCGGACGGAACAGGGAGAGAAAAAGACGGAAGTGCGGGTGGAGCCATCGCGCTGGGGATCGGTCAATCTGAAGCCCGCTTTGCGATACGACCGGGTGGGCGGGGCGCATCTGGGGTTGGAGGGGAACCGGGGTCTGGGCGGCGGACTGGAGGCTGGGGCCGCTGCCGGATACAACATCGGTCTGAAGCGCTGGTCTTACCGAGGCCGAGTTGGCTGGCAGCGGACAGCAGGTAAGGTGGCTCTGGAGTACGGGAGAGGACCCGTACCGCGCACCCCTTCGGACAGCTATTTCCCTTTGCTCAACAGCGGCCAATTCCTGTTGGGCTTGGACGACTATTTCGATTATTACTGGAACGAAAGACTGCGAGCGCGGCTTCATTTCTCTCTGCCGAGTCAGGTCGGCTTGCAAGTGGGCTTTAACCACGAGGAACATTCTTCGCTACAGGAGACGACCGCTTTCAGTCTGTTGAATCGGGACTGGAGACCGCGACCCAATCCGGCGATTGAGGAAGATCGGCTGCGCTCGGTAGAGGCTGGCTTCGAATGGGGTGGGTCGTACCAGCCTTTCGGAATAACGGCCAATCGGCGGGTCGCAGTGGGGGTGGAGCACAGCAGTGCTAGATTGGGCAGCGACTTTTCCTTCACTCGTTTGCGTCTAGCCTTGGACGGCCATTTCAAAACCTTCCTCAAGCGCCGCGTCACGCCCAACGCGCTCGATGTGCGGCTGGTGGCGGGGTACTCGATCGGCGATGTGCCCGTGCAGCGCTTTGGATCGTTGGAGGCCAGCATGGGCTTTTTCTCTCCGTTTGGCGCTTTCCGCACGATGCGTGGCCATCCATTAGAAGGGGAGCACTACGCGGCCCTATACTGGGAGCACAACTTCAAGACCACGCCCTTTGAGCTGTTGGGGTTGTGGGATTGGGCCATGCGGGGCGCGGGGCTGGTGGTGCACGGGGCTTCGGGGCGGACGTGGATCGACCCGGAGCGGCGAGCCAAACTGGGGTACGATCCGCGCTACGAGGAGCGTTTTCGCCATGAGATGGGGGTCTCGCTCATGCTGTATCACCTGCTGCGCCTCGATTTTACCCGGCGCTTGGATCGGCCCGGCTGGGGCGTGGGGGTGAGTTTGGTGCGCTTTGATTTTGGGGGAACCGTTACTGTAAGGTAAGGATTGATATTAATCACGTATCGCGTTACTATTTGTATGATTGTATCTTTCAAGTGTTCTGATACGGAGGCCCTCGCAAGCGGGCGGCGGGTCGCACGGTTTTCAAATATCGCATCAAGGGTGCGGCGCAAGCTGCGTCAATTACAGATCGCCGGAAGGCTTGAAGACCTCCGTATTCCGCCAGGTAATCGCCTTGAAAAGCTCAAGGGAGATTGAGCCGGGCAGTACAGCATTCGAGTGAACGACCAGTTTCGGATCTGCTTCCGCTGGTCGGCTGCTGGCGCAGAAGGTGTCGAGATCGCCGACTATCATTGAGGAGCGAAGAGAATATGCCCAAACTCAAACCTGTTACACCCGGTGAATTGCTGCGCGAGGAGTTTTTGCTGCCCATGGAACTTTCGCAGTATCGTCTCGCCAAAGAAATCGGTGTTCCCGCCCAGCGGATCAGTGAAATTGTAGCCGGCAAGCGGGCCATTACGGCGGATACAGATCTGCGCTTGTGTCGCTTTTCCGGCCTCTCCAAAGGCTACTGGCTGAGAGCGCAAGCAGCTTACGATACCGAAGTGGCCGAAGAAACCCTCGCTGCCGATCTGGCAAAAATTAAGCCGTGGAAGGGATTGCAATCGGCCGCTGGCTAACTCGCCTAAAGTGCCGTCCTATTGGACCGCGACGCAAACCGACCACGAAAAATCGGCGAGAATATAGAGGAAGGAATCAACCATGCGTTATCTCGTGTTAGCAGTTTTTCTGTTTGCTCCTTTGGCGTATGCCTCGCCAGGTCTCCAAGAAGCCCCCGAGGGCAATTACGATTTGGTGGCCGTCGAACTCGTCCACATACCCGAGCAAGTAGTGGTCGGCGATGGAGTCGTATTCGTCACACACGTGGCCAATCGAGGCACCGACGCCATTCCCCCCCGCACCTATCGGGTCGATTTGTACGTTGACGACAAGCGCGTCAGCTTCGATCACGGCACGGGAGGTTTGAGGCCGGGCGGGACTAGTACCTACTCAATGTCCGAAGGCTACTATCACTTCGAGCCAACTGAACCGGGGACGTACACGTATCGCTGGGTCTTGGACAAGGAAGAAAATCTGCCCGAGACGGACGAGACCAATAATGTTATCGAGGGGACCATCGTCGTGGCCGAGCGCTCGGCCGAGCACGACAGGCTCCAAGCGGCCCTGCTAGATCAACTCGAACTCATCGGTAAAAATATGGTGGAAGGGCGCTATCCCCCCGAACTCGAACTTGGCCCGGATTCAACCCACAAAGAGTTGCAGTGGTTCACAGAGTTGTTCGACGAGTTCGGGATTAAAGTGTACTCGGGGGACCATTATATTAACTACCTGACATCTCCGGACTCCAATCCTCCGAAGGAAAGGGCCACTCACCGCTTGGCCTTCAGAAATATGAGTGAGAGCGAATGGCCAGCGTTGTTCGTCCACTATTTCGACGGGCAGGAATGGGCCAAACAGGCCACCAGTGAATTCTACCGGGACAATCAGGTTACTATGATTCTCAGGGTGGCTCATGATGAACAGACCGGTACTTTCCGTCTGCTGGATTTGTTTGGGAATGGGATGCGTTATCGCTCCCCGGATGAGAGGAGTTGGTTTGGCGTATGGTTGACCGGGGGCGAGGGCGAGGGTGGCGCGGTCGTCCGCCGAGTAGAGGACGGCAGTCCCGCGCAAGAGGCTGGCTTTGAACAAGGCGACATTTTGCTCACCTTGTCGAGTAAACCCATAGCTTCCGCATCCCAAGTAAACTTCCTCCTAAGCCGTATGAAACCCGGCACTGAGGTTGTGTTCGGGCTCGTGCGCAATGGTGTCCAAATGGAGAAGACGGTACAGTTGGGAACTCAACCCGAACGCCGCCGCAGATGAGGGCTGAGCTATGATCCTAGTCGTCGATGACGATATTTCCGTGACCACGTCGCTGTCCCTGCTGCTCAAGCAGGCCGGCTACCAGACCGCGACGGCCGCGTCTCCGGCGGAAGCCCTCGAATGGCTGGAGCGCGGCGAGTGCGAACTGGTCTTGCAGGACATGAACTTCTCGCGCCAGACCAGCGGCGAGGAGGGCATGGAATTGTTGCGGGAGATCAAGCAGCGGTGGGCCAGTGTGCCGGTCATTTTGATGACGGCTTGGGGGTCCATCGAGTTGGCCGTGCAGGGCATCAAGGCCGGTGCCGCGGATTTTGTCACCAAACCCTGGACCAACAAACAGATCCTCCAGGCCGTGAAAACGGCGCTGGGCTTGGCTGCGGCAACGCCCGCCACCGAGCGCACCATCACGCGCGAGGAACTAGATCACCAAGGCGATTTCGCCAACATCATCGGCGCGGACCCCCAACTGCTCAAGGTGCTCGAAGTGGTAAGCCGCGTCGCACCCACCGACGCCTCGGTGTTGATCACCGGCGAAAGCGGCACCGGCAAAGACGAAATTGCCCAAGCCCTTTTTCGCAACAGCAGCCGACGCGGTCAACCCTTTGTCAAAGTGAACTTAGGCGGCATTTCCTCGACCCTGTTCGACAGCGAGATGTTCGGGCACGTGAAGGGGGCCTTCACCGACGCACGGCAGGATCGCATCGGCCGCTTTGCATTGTCCGATGGCGGCACCATCTTCCTCGACGAGATCGGCGATTTGGCTCCGAGTTGCCAAGTCAAGCTGCTGCGCGTTTTGCAGGACCGGACCTATGAAGTGCTGGGGTCGAGCAAGACCCGTTCGGTGGATGTGCGGGTGATTTCGGCGACGAATCAGAATTTGCTGGAATTGGTCGAGTCGGGGGCCTTCCGCGAGGACTTGCTCTATCGCCTCAACCTAATCGTCCTGCACCTGCCGCCCTTGCGCCAACGGCCGGAGGACATCCCGCTGCTGGCGCGCCACTTTGCGCTGGTCGCGGCCCAAGCCTACCGCCGCGACTTGGAAATCGACGACGCGGCCCTGAGCTGGCTGCAAACCCTGCCGTGGCCGGGCAACATCCGCCAGTTGAAGCAACTGGTCGAACGGACCGCGTTGATGAATCCCGGCCGCGTGTTGGGGGCCGATGACTTCTCCGCGGCCCAGTCGATGCAGCCCGAGGAAGGCCAAAGCGGATCGGGCGACTTTCCAGCGCCGGGCACCATGACCCTCGACGAATTGGAACGGTCGATGATCGTCCGCTGCATGGAGCGCTACCAGGGCAACATCAGCCGGGTGGCTCAGGCGTTGGGCTTGAGCCGGGCGGCGCTGTACCGCCGCTTTGAGAAATACGGAATCGACCCTTGAGCCTGCACACCAAACTCATCCTCTACCTGATCGGTATCCACCTCGTATTCGCGGGGCTTGCTGGATACCTGTTGAGAGAGGAAAAGTTTTGGCTGTTGGGGATCGAAGCATTCTTCGTCCTGTCTTTTGCCGTCGGCGTGCGCTTGATCCAGCATTTTTGGGTGCCGCTCGATCTGATCCGCACGGGAGCCGAACTCATCGGCGAGCGCGATTTCACCAGCAAGTTTGTCGAAGTGGACCAGCCGGAAATGGATCAGCTCGTGCGCGTGTACAACCGCATGATTGACCAATTGCGCGAAGAGCGCACGCGGCTGCAGGAACAGCACTACTTCATGGACGAGATCCTGACGGCCTCTCCGTCGGGCATTATTACCCTCGACTTTGACGACAAAGTTGCCCTAGTCAATCCCAGTGCCAGCCGCTTGTTGGGGCTAGCCGAAAGCGCGGTGGTCGGCCAGTCATTGGACGAGCTGGGGACGGCATTTGCTCGCGCCCTGCACGACTTGGCCGTCGGCGAGTCGCAAGTGTTGCCACTGCAAGGGCAGCGGGTGCGCTGCCACAAGGCGCAGTTTTTGGACCGGGGATTCCCGCGCAGCTTTATCCTCATGGAGGAGTTGACTGAGGAATTGCGCCTGTCGGAGAAGGCGACCTACGAGAAGGTCATCCGCCTGCTGGCACACGAGGTGAACAATTCAACGGGAGCGGTCAATTCCCTGCTGCACTCCTGCCTCAACTACAAAGGGCAATTGCGGGAAGCCGACCGCGGCGATTTTGAAAATGCCCTGCAAGTGGCCAGCGACCGCATCGACCATCTCAGCGCCTTCATGCGCAGCTTTGCCGAGGTGGTCAAACTGCCAGCACCGCACTTGCAGCCCGTAGATTTGGAAGCCCTGTTGCGCGACATCGCCCTGCTGATGCGCACCGAGTGCGAGCGCCGCAACATCGAGTGGGACTGGGATATTCAGGCGGACCTGAAACCTATCGCCATGGACGAAAACCAGATGGAGCAGGCGTTTGTCAATATCCTGAAAAATGCGGTAGAGGCCATTGGCGAAGACGGCAGGATAACCATTCGCTTGGGAAAGCTCCAAGACCGCCCCTTTGCCGTGGTCGAGGATACGGGCGCGGGAATTGCCCCGGAAGTGGCTGAGAGCTTGTTCACGCCGTTTTTTAGCACCAAGGAAAACCGGCGTGGCCTCGGCCTGACGTTGGTGCAAGAGATCTTGAGTCGGCACGGTTTTGCCTTTTCCCTCGAAAGCCCTCCCGACGAGCCGACCCGTTTTACCATCCGCTTTTGAGACTCCTACGGTTTCGGTGGTTAAAACCCGCCAAAATTAGTCGCGTCTGAACCTCTGCCCACGGTTAATGGCCAGCACCTGAGCGCTGTAGTCGATCTGCCCGGGCACGAGCTAGGCGGGCCTGTTCCGTTCGTCCCATTTTCTCGTAGAGGATCCCTAAATTGCGATGGGCTGTGATCGATTGGGCATCGTATTTGATGGCCTGGAGTAGAGACCTTTCCGCTGCTTCGTACGAACCCTGTTGCATATATAGTACGCCCAAGTTCCGATGAGCAGGGACAAAGTCGGGTTTGAGCCGAACGGCTTGTTCGAGGGCGTGGATTTGTTCATCTGTTAGATTCAGATTGGCAAGGGCGTGGGAGAGACTGTAATAGGTCTGGGGAGTCTCTTTGTTGTGCAGCGCCCGTTCAAAGGCTTGGCGAGATTGTTGAAAGTCTTTTTGGAACAAGAAGACATAGCCCAGATTGTGGTACGCCGGGTGGGCATTGGCTGGTCGGGGATCGTGTTTGAGGCTTTGCTCCAAGGCGTGCCGCGCTTGCTCCAGACGTCGTTGACTCAGGTAGAGTTTGCCCAAATTGAGCCAGGGTTTGGCGTGATCTGGGACTAGCTCTACTGCGCGCCGGAAGGCCGCTTCGGCTTCGTCGGATTTGCCTAGGTACTGGTAGGCCACGCCCAAGCTGTTGTAGAGGTCGGAGTCGTCGGGAAATTGCTCTAGGCCGCGTGTATAGGTCTGTACGGCTTGGTCGTACTCCTTGTTGCGCAATTGGGTATGGCCCAGCAGCCAAGGAGAGCGCAAATGGTCCACCTGCCGGGAATCCACCCCCGTATGCACTAGGGCGAAGGCAGCTACCAGCAGCAGCAGAAAAACGCCTAAGCGTGAAGCGGATCGGGTGGTCAGCAGTTCCTTCAGCCGCCAAATTCCAGCGGCAGCAAAAACCAGTAAAAAGGGCAGGGCGGGCAAACGGTAGCGAGCGCACACCGTGAATAAGAGCCCGGTGGATAAGTAGGCTAGAACGAAGAGGAGTGGTAGGGTATAGGCGGAGGTCCGCTGCCAATGCCACAATATGCCGACTAGGGCAAAGGGCACCACTAGGCCAAAGTTGAGCAAAAAAAGCCGATAGTGCGGAAAGTGGGTCTCGTAGTAGCGCAGGTCTGCACTTACTGGGATTTCAAAAGCGTTCCAGAAGAGCCGAAATTTGCGATAGAGCAGATGGAGATAGGCCAGAGGTTCGCGGTAAATAAATCGCAGGCCTTCGGCGGTGTAAAAGGCCCCTTTTGCCGCTGGCGTGTCAAATCCTTGTTGGAGAGGCATGAGTTCGAGACGTTGAAAATGGGCTCCTTGGCGCACGTAAGGGGTGCCGTCGGCTTCGGGATTGGTGCCCAAATAGAAGCTGAAGCCGCCTTGGAAGGGTATGGGCGTTCCTTGGACCTGATAGTTGCGCAGGAAAAAGGGAAAGAGAACAAGGCAGAAGGTCAGGGAAAAGGTTAGGACCAAGGTGACTCGGCGTTTGGGAAGGCCACGGGCGCTCTGATAGACCCACCCCAAGAGCAAGGGCAGCAACAGCAAGGTGTTGCTGCGTCCCATGACCAGCAGGCCCAGCAGAATTCCGGCACCGATTGCACTGCCGTAGGTCAGATTGGGCGCATAGTGCAAGAGCAGGACCGCCAAGCCCAATCCGACGAGAATGACCAGTGTAGTGGCTAGAAGTTGGCCGTTGTAAAAGACGAAGGGCCAGTATCCGGCCGCCAGCAGACCGGCGACCAAGGGGATGGGATGGGGAAAAAGGTAGCTGGCCACGCGGTGGATCAGGACGCAGATAAGTGCGCCTAGCACGGCTTGGAACAGGAGAATGCCCAAATGGTCGAAGCCAATTCCTTTGAGCAGGGCGAGTAGGTACGGGTAGAGGGGGCCATGCACGTACATGTCCTCTGCCAGGTCGAGGAGCCAGTTGCCCTGCAGGATTTGGGTGGCCAAGTGATCGTATTCAAAGGAGTCTATGACAAGAGTGTGGAAATAGGGGGCGTCGCGTATGGCAGCTAGATAGAATAGACGCAATACCAAAGCCAGCAAGAAAAGGGATAGAACCTGAAATTTGGTGGAATGAATGATAGTTTGGAGCATTACGCCAAGAGTGAATCAATCTAGACAATAGATAGCGTGGGTGGGTTGACGCATAAAAAAGCTCCTGTTTCCCACCCGTAAATGGCGCGAAACAGGAGCTTTAAGACCCGGGCAGCCTGCCCTGGAGACTTTGTAACGGCTAAACCGAGACTCTTAGCGGTCGAAACCGGCCTTGATGTGCCCCCAACTAGTCTGCTCAACAGCAGTAGCAGCAGACAGGTCTTCTAGTGCGGGCTCGACAGGTGCCATTACGAAGTCGTTGACGCCCTTACAGCAGCTTTCCGGCGACAAAGACCAGAAGCCATTGTAGGCATGGTTTGCCTGTTCGACGTCGATATCACCCATGGTTACAGACATATGGATGATTTCTTCCTCTTCGAGGTCGTGGATGGACGAGTTGTCCGGGGTAGCGCCTTCCCGGGGAAGGGCATCGATCGGAATGAGACGAATCTCGTAAAAATAAGTCGATTCGCCGAATTGTTCACCGGTGAAAGACCAGCTCATGTCGACGAATTCGGTATCGTCCGACAACCAAGCCAAATCGCCGATGGGCTCAATCGACTGATAAACCCCATCTAGTGGTGGTACGACCCACTTGTAGCTGATGTTATTGACGGGATTCCCTTCGAGGTTCTGCTCTTCACTGGCAGAATGATCTGGGTTGATTTCTATTTCCCAGTTGTCATCAAGGCAGTGACAATCTCCAAAGGAGCGGTCAATGTTGTGGATGTTGTCGAAAATTTGGCTGGCGAGGTAGATCATGTTGGAATTCTCATTCCAGCCAAACCGGTGCCGGATATTGGCATCGGAGATATCGATTTCACCACGAGCCGCCTGCTGGAACTGGGCGGGGTCGAAAAGTCGATCGTTGAAGATCGAGTAAGGCGATTCGGGTAGTATGTCCCAATCACTGTGTTCCCCATCTATCGTAGGAACTAGGTTATCGGGAAACTGTGCAGCAAAAAATAACTCGCCTGGGGGCAAATGTGCGCTTGCCATCGAAATGGTCCCAAAGACGAGAAAGATGCTGCACCACAAGATGGCTATCTTCCTTTTCATCTTTATTATACGCCTTTCAGTTAGAGGTAGGACGATTCTTGATGAGACAGGGAAATAAAAAGAATCCCTATCAAACTCCATTCAAGCCCGATCCTTGTCCTAGTTCCCTCCTTTCTGTTTTCAAAGGACCATTTGGAAAATGGTAGAAAGTTGTCACAATTAAATACTAAAGAGATAAAGTTGTCAAGATAATTTGCAGTTCAAGGGTCGCGAAGATTGACTAGCCAATGGTGCTAGTTAATTGACTTGGTCTAGGTAATTTCTACGCTGAGGTTTGCACGCCTAAAGGCGCGGTGAGGCTGCCGCTTTCAGCCTAGGATGGACCGCCTTCCTGTGGGCAGGTCCATCGCTAAGTTTAGCTTATAAAACACCAGCACCATGCTTCTGATTTCAATAGGCGACGGCAAAGACACCGCGTTGGGTGTATTGCTCCTCGGAGTCGAGCGTCAATTCGTAGATATAGGTGCCGGGCTGAACCAAGGCGTCCTGCCCGTCGCGGCCATCCCACTCCTGGATGAAAGCCCCGCTGCGGACTTTGAACACGGGCAGGTGCGCCACTAGCCGACCGGCCAAGTCGTAGATGCGCACCTGCACCGGTCGGTCGGCGGTGACCTCGCGCAGCTTGTAGGCAATGGGCAGGGTCTCGTTGATCCCGTCGCCGTTAGGGGTGAACACCCCAGGCACCTGCACATCCACCAGCAAATCGCCGCCCACCGGCGTGTTCACCGCCAGCAAATCCCCCGCAAAGCGGAACGTGGCGTTGCCTGGATCGATGCGTTGTCGGATCTGATCGGGATCGGTGCTGCTGAAGACCCAACCGCTGAACTCGGTGCCAAAGCGCAGCACCGGCACGTCGAAGTCGACCTCGACCTGCTTGAAGCTGTCGGCGGTACCCGTCAGCGGGGGGAAGGACACGATGAGGCGGTCGTCGAGCAATTGTGGGACGAACTGGTCTAAGTCCATGGGCTGGCCGTCGATGTGCACCGAGCGCACCGCGTGTGCCTGGACGTGGGTGAGGATTTCCAAGCGGTCGAAGCCGGCATTGTCGTCGCTGAGGGTGGGCAAGACTACATAGGTAAAGGGAGTGGATTCAAAGGAGGCGACCTCAATCGGCCAGATCTCGCCGACGAGCGCTTGCGCCGACGGGGTCTCGCTCAATTGCAAGGTGAGTTGGTCGAGACGGGGTGCCACATGGAAGTTGGCGAAGAGCTTGATGGCGAGTTGGATGTAGCGGCTGGGACCCGGCGACAGCAGCAGCATTCCGTCGTGCCAAGTGCTGGCGGGTTGGTTGGGGTCGCGTTGGCCAACGGCAAACTCGTAGGGCGACGACCAAAAGCTCCAGTGGTCGGCGTCGTAGATAGGCAGCAGTTGCGCGGCTTTGTCGATTTTGTCGTATTGGGCGCGGGTAATGGGTATAAGCTCGTCGTTGATATTGGGTGCGAAGTAGAGCAGCGGATCGGGGGTGTGGCCGGTGCGGGTGCGAATCTCGATGCGGGTACCTTCGGGCATCTCACCTTGCCAGCGTATTTTGCCCCAGGTGACGGCTTGTCCGAAGTCGAGGATGGGGGTGAGATAGGTCGTCTCGTGGACGTAGCCATCGCCATAGATTTCGAATTCGGCGATTTCATAGTCGCGCAAGGGGAAGGTGCGTAGGGTGAGCCAGCGGACCGAGCGCGTGGGAAAGCGCATATCGACGACCGGGTCGAGGTTTTCGCGGGTGGATTCCAGCACGGTCAGTAGTGGATCGCTATTGCGCACCCAGCGCAAGTCGCCCAAGACCGTGCGCCGTTTGCTCGTCGCCACACTGCCTGAAGCCCCTGCTCTACACTCGCTGCAGGTGAGACTGCCGCTACCGCTGCAGGGGTCTGGGGCAAAGACGACCGAGTTACCGCCGGTGCGGATTTCATACCAAGCGAGGAAGTTGGCCAGGAAGCTGTCTTCGCCAAAGATCTCCACCTCCGGCGTGGGCACGTTCATGGTCTCGATCAACTGGTGATCCTCCCGCCGGCTCAGGCGGGGGAAGAAGCGAATGCGGTTGATCGGCACACCAGCACCAAAATCGAATACCACGGAATTAGTCCAGGTATAGCCCACGCCCGGCGGCGAGCCGACCCGCTGCACAAAGGTGCGGAAAGTGGCCGTGGTTGGGTCGCCATCCAGCATTAGCTTGATCGAGGGTTGAAAATTGCCCCAGAAAATACAGTGATCCGTGCTGAGGACCCTGGAGCCGGGGATATAGGGCAGGGGGATAGTGGTCTTCCCGGCATTGACATCGGCTCGGGCGATATTGACGGAGGGGTCAATGAGCCGAGGCTGGATTGAGGTACCGGAAAAGTCGATTAGGGTATCGGCCCCCGCGCCAAAGGGCGAAACTCCCACCGATGCTTGACGCTCGACTTGGCCGTCGGCAGCAAAGATATGGTAGGCGCTTTCCCCGGCGAGGATGGCCTGCCAGGGATTGCCATCGGTCCCCCCTAAACGGTATTCCGTCCCTCCCAACACGGGCGCAGCACCCAGCAAAACGCTGCAAAAACACAGCAACACTATGCCTGCCATAATTTCCTCCTTGTTGGTTCGGAGTAGACAATTAATAGGTGAGACCGACGATGACCAACAAGATTTTGGGTTGATTAGTAGGCCACTCCCACAATGTGGGCCTTTTCCTCGACCTTGGCGTCTCCCTTGACTTTGATGTGCACGACATAGAGTCCCGGCGGCACTAGCTGCCCATGCTCATTGCGGCCGTCCCAGGTCTTATCCGTGTACTGCCCATTGGTCTCGGGGCCATCGTGGATGACCCGGATCTGGCGTCCGCTTAAATCGTACACCCCAATTGCCACGGGTCGGACGATACTCAGGGATAGTAGGTTGTAGCTCATCCCCATCACATCATTAGCTCCATCTCCGTTGGGGCTAATGATATTGGGCTCGATAAATATCTGGTCAAGCAGTTGGGTCTTTTCGAGCACCGAGGGACTCAGCACTGTGGTACCGGATAAATCGGCCTCGTCCCCTTCACCCAACAAAACTGCATCACCCGGAATAATGGCCTGCGAGGCCCCTAGTTCGGTGGAGAGCTGGATCGAACCAGTGAAGTTTGTACTGTAGGTCAAAACTCCGGTCTGGAAGCGGAGGAGGATCACAATATTGTCTTCTAGCACCGGCGGCAGGCGCACCGAAAAACTGGTAGGGGATACCGAGACGATCTGGAAGCCCCCCTCAGTAGACGAATCATCTAGACCAGAAAAAGCCCGCTCGGCGATGATCTGGCCGCTGGAATCCCTCATTTCTATCCTGTCGATGCTTTCTACTTGGCCGACTGTGGAAATCTCCACTGTATCAAAACCGAGCAGGCCGTCGGACTGAGCCACGGTGCGCAGGGCATAGGTGAAGGACGTACTCTGGGAAACGGGCACGTCCCGGGGGAAAATTTCGCCGATGACAGCATCGGCTAGAGGGGGTGCCAGCACGTCAAAACTCAAGTTCTTGAGCACTCGCCCTGCATCCAGATCGCTGCTATTGAAAAGTACTCGAAACTGAAAATAGCGCCGCGGTCCGGGCGAGGTAATGGGTGAGCCTGCCGTATCGTTGGCTGCACTGGCGGGAAACGGCGTGCTAAACGGACTCCAGTTGACTAGATCGTCCCGAACCGGTCCGTGCTCCCATCGGCGGCCCAATTCGTCGTCGAGCGGCAGTGATTTGTACTCTGCCAAATCCATTTCCTGTTCCGGGTTATTTACCGAGAGCGAAATTTCTGTGGGATTGCGCTGGCCGTAGAGCAGACGAGTAAAGACGAATGGGTTAGTATCCCTACCTGTGCGGGTGCGAATCTGGACATTGGAAAAGGTAGGATCGCCAATTGCTTCTTCCTGCCAGCGGAGTATGTTCCACACCGCAGGTTGGCCCGCATCGAAAATAGGTGAAATATACTCGGCGTTGGACAAAAAGCCCGTACCGAATACCTCGAACTCGTCGATCTCGTAGTTGACCGTAGTCGTCGCCCGCAAGCGCAGGGCTTTGACAGGGCGCGGTGGATCTATGACTACATCAACAACTGGATTCTCGTTATCGGGTTCCAGGAGCAGTGGCTCCCAGATGAGATTGCCTCCTTCGGTCTGGCTGCCATCGTTGGTGAACAGTTCAAAGGCCCGCAAAAAATCGTTGTGGAATGGGGTGGTAGGCGATGGGAAAACCGTATTGCGGGGATAGAAGCGAACGCGATTTACCCCAAAGAGTCCGCCCAACTCGACGAATATTAGGGTCCCCAAGGCATTGAAATTCTTGCGTTCGAACGCTTTTATTTCGCCGCCATCCTTCGTTTCGATGAGTTCCTCCAAGGTGAGCCGTAGGTCGTTGGCGTCAAAAATGCCGGCGGCGAAGCCGCCCAAGTCAAAGACATTGGGTGCGGTTATACCACCCCCGCGATCTAGGGCGGTATTGGCAATATTCTCGCCATCTGGAATGCGCAGAGGATGGATACTACTGGGGAATTGGTCGCTCTCAAACTCGATCAAATTGCCGGGCGAGTTTCCCACATCCAGTTCCACGCCCGGCACGTTTTTGTCTTGGAAAAGAGATCGGTACTGAGGCTCGATAGTCTCCACCGGGGACGAACCTTCACCGCGCCAGTTAAGGGAGCCGTTCTCGCCAAGACTCACCGTTTCCAGCGCCACCGCCCAACGGCAGAGGGACAGGATACCAATCCAAGTTAAAATGACCTGTCTCGAGGATACTGTATTCTTGAGCATGGCATCTCCTCAACGACATTTGGAACTGAGTGGCCTAGTGCTGAACTATGCGCGAAATAGTTTTGAATGTCAATGGGTCATTTCCCTAGGATTTTCGTCAATTGTTCTTTTATCGAGGTTTCGGCTTGTTGCTGCATTTTTTTTTGTCGTTCGGCAAGACTATAAAGACCGTAGTGTTCGTCGGCCTTTTTAAGGTCTCCAGCGCGCTTGTAGAGATTGCCTAGGTGCCTGTGGACCTCAAAGTCTGTAGGACTCAATAGCAGGATCTTTTCGAAATGCTCGATTGCTTCGCTGTAGCGCTTCTGCCTAGCTAGGAGTAAACCCAAACTCCAACGGGTCTGGACGGAATTGGCATCCAAGCCAATGGCTTGGAGCAGAAGGTGTTCTGCTTCCAGCAATTGAGGAGACTGACTTAGCGGGTTTGCTCCTTTTTCAGCTCCTTCGCGTTTGATCAAGAGATTGGCCAGAAGGGTGCGGTACTGGGGATTTTCCGGTTCTTGGTCCAGCAGGATGCGACACTCTTTTTCGGCGGCATCTATCTCGTCGGTCTCTTGGTAGAACCGGGCCAATTGGTAGCGCACTAGGCTTGAATCAGGCTGGAGGTCAAGGGTTCGGCGATAGGCTTGGACGGCGCACTGGGGCTGGCCAGCCATTAGATAGGCGTAGCCCAAGCGGCCGTGGAGGGCGGCCCATTGGGGTTGCAGCGGAACCAAATCGGAGTAGACGGCGATGGCCTCCTGATACAACTGGATACCGAGATAGGCATTGCCCAGTAGAAAACGAGTAGGAACGGTCTCGGGATAAAAGCGCAGATATTGATGGTAGAGTTCTATGGCATCGTCGTGTTGTGCTTTTGCGTTGTGGAGGTTGGCCAAGCTCAACAGGGCATTCCGGTGATCGGGCCGGGCCTCAATCACAGCGCGGTATTCCCGCATGGCGTTGGCGACCATGCCCTTTTTCTCATAGGCGTAGCCCATCCAGAAGCGCTGCTGAGTGTCCCCTGCCATATCCATTCGACCAGCCCCTAAGTTAGTCAGCACGGTGATCCCGACTACTCCCACTAGGACCCAAGGGAGACGAGATGTGTGCCAGAGCCTGTACAGACCAAAAGCGGCAAAGAGCAATAGAATAGGCACGGCAGGTAGGCGATAGCGAGCAGTCACGAAGAAGAGAATCACCGAGAGCATGTAGGCGAGAATAAAAAACAACAGCAGACGTCCTTCGGGGGTACGGCCTTCTTTGCTGCACCAGAAGAACGCCAGCCCGAGCAAGGAGAAAGGCCCGACCAGCCCAAAGGGAAAGGCCAGCCCGAACTTCCACAGTAAGACCTGGAGCAAGGTCGAATCGCGGCGGGCGAAATAGGGATCGAGATTCCGCCGGATTTCGTCCCCGTGCCAAAAAAGATAGAGTTTGCGCCCCATAAGTTTCAGGTAATCCAGAGGGGCATCAGTGATATACTCCCATGAGCGTGCAAAGAAAAAGCGGGACTTTGACGAAGGACGTTCAATACCTGCTTCTCTTTCGGGGCTTTCAATTAGGTCAATCCAATCTTGCCCTGGGCGGATATTGACCGTGTGATCGTAGTCGGGGTTGTTGCCGATGTAGAAATTGATGCCGGCATTATGGGAAATCAGCACTAGGTCGCCGCCAATTAGATAGTTACGCAGCGCAACGGGAGCGATAACAAGGCCACAGCCCAGAAGGAGGAGGACGCCCTGTTGCAGGATGCGAGGGAGGACAATATGTGCTCTTTTACTAGTGGACCACAGCCAGAAAAGCAGGAAGGGAAGGAACAAAAGAATATTGGCTACGGCCAAGGCACATATACCCAGCAAGAGTCCAGAGACCAGATAGGGCCAGCGAGCTGGGCTGGCGTGGCGGCTCAGATGTAACAGCAACAGCAGATTGAGGAAAATGGCCGGAATAGTGGGCAGCAACTCGCCGCCAAAGTAGATCAGCGGACCGTAAAAAGCAGCGACCAGTCCGGCCCCAAAAGCCACGGGAAAGGAGAAAACGCGGAGCCCGAGAATGTAGATAAAGACGCATATGCCCGATCCGAGTAGAGCTTGGAATAGGCGTGGCAAGTAGAGGCTTTGCTCGAAAAACCAGAAGAAGAGGCTCAGGAGATAGGGATATAGCGGCGGCTGCCAGAAGGGCGTCGGCCGACCGATCCAAGACTGACTGCTTAGGTAAAGTCCATCCTCCACATAGGTCTTGGCATCTACAATCGGGATATTAAAGAATAAGCTGTCCCGAATTTGCTCCAAATAGACAAGGCGGAGGATTAGTGCCAGCAGGCCCAACAAAAGAGCAGGCCCCAGGCGATGCCAGCCGCCTGGGGCAAAAGGTGCAGTCATGCCTGGGTGCGATTACTGGATACCAGCATAGACAGTGAGGAAACTTTGGGTGATGATGCTCGCGCTCTTCCCTTTGGCTTTGCGGCGATCTATCTGCAAGCCCATCCGGGTAGTCAACTGGTAACCTAGGTAAGCCGAATCATTGCTGAATTGCACCGCACTCACCACGCCATTGAAGTCGTTGATATCGTTTTCGAAATCGTCGAAGCGGGAAAACTCCAGACCAGCCTGAACACTAGTATGGGATAGTAGGGGAAATCCCAAGATGAGGCCGCCCAACTCAGTGAGCTCTCGGCGTTTATCGGTGGAGGTTAGATCGATGCTCTGGTAACGGAATTCGCTTTTCCAGCGCGGTTCGATCCACAGCCTACCTAAGTCGAGGCGGTAGCTGGCCTTGTTGATAACACCAAAGAAGAAGTCTCGTTCGCGCAAACCCAGAGGAGAGCGCTCATTCTGGCTAAGCCGCTGGTGGTAGAAATCGTACTTTAGGTAGTTGCTGACCTTAAATCCGCTGAGTTTGTAGTCATTGCCTAGCCATAGGGAATTGATCCAAGTGTCGCGTCCGATGAGAGGATCCTCAATTTTGGTGGATTCGCCGGTGCGAATATTGGCGTTGGGCAGCCACTGCAGTAAATCGTCGGAAATATCGTCTTCCACTGACTTGAGCATATTGAAAAGACGCCAATGGCCCCATGTAGCCGTATCGCGGTCCAAGGTGAAGAGAGCGTACCTAGTCTGGTTCTTTTGGTTCGAGGAAATCAGAGTCTCGCGCAGGGATCCAAGGGTGATGCGAATCTCTGGGCTCAAATGGGTGCCAAAATAGATGTTGTAGCCTCGGTGATCCTTCTTGTAGGGGTAATCCGGCAATTCGTCGTTTTCAAAGCGGTCGATCCAGCCGTTGTTGTTCATATCGATCCCAAAGAGAAACTCGGGACGATCCACGTTGTGGCGCAGAAAAGGCTCATCGTAGTCGGGAATGGAGTTGGTCAGCGAGCGGTTGTCGTTTTGGTTGAAGTCAGATATAAAGTCGCTGTTCTCATCCCAACCCGGATAGACCTGTTGGTCGCCCGATCTCCAGTCTTTGCGGACCGTATCGGGAAACTGGTCCTGATCATCGTTATCCTCCACCAATTCTAGTACATGGGCGCGTTCGTCCTCATAATCGATAAAGCCGGAACTGAGGGTGGTGAAGGTCCTCGTGTTGTAGCGCGGATCCATGCTGTAGGCTTCGGCAAAGACGAACCAAGGGTAATCGGTGCGCGATAGGTTGATCATCCAAGCCGGAGCCGCTCGATCCCCTTCGATGCCCGACCAAGTGGAGTGGTCTTTCTCGGTGGCATCGATGCTGACGTTGGGGTACTTAGTATAGGAATAGCTCAGGTCGTATTCGCCGTAGAAATCGAAGCCCAAAACTTCATTTAACTCCAAGGTGCCTCCCCAAATTTGGGTAGCCGTAGGCAGGCCATACTCGAAGCTTACTACCTGCAGGTTGGTATTGTCTTGGACATTGCCCTCAGCTTGGGCCTGCAAAATCAAAACCGAAACGTCCGATTGGTTCAATTGCCGATCCGAGGTCACCCACACTTGGTAATCGTTGCCCAGAACCAGACGGAATTTCACCTTTTTGATATCTTCCTTGGAGGCACTGGCGCGGCTGATAAAGGCCGGGCTATCAAAGTCGTAACGCAGGCGAATTTCCTCGGTGCCATCGGCTGAGAGGAAGCCTTCGCGGACAAAACCTCCTTCGATGACGGGCTCAAAGCGAATTTGTTTGCCCCGATCCACTGTACCGTCTAGGTAGGTGATGATAATATCGGAACCGGCCGGGAAGAAGGCGGCACCTCCCACTCCATCTTCAGGAGAGTCATCGCGCAGAACAATTTCAATGGCAGAAATGGTGTTGTTCTGGTCCAGAGTCAGTTCGCCGGTGATGGGATTGCCAGCGAATCCATCGATGATGGTATTGGCTTGGTGACTATTAACGCTGGTGAGACCAATGGTAGCAAAATCGCCGACTTGGGTGACAAAGCGCCCGCCAATGAGGGATGTGGTGTTGGTCGCCAGCAGCTCTTGATTAGTCGTAGAAGTGCCGCCGGGCTGGCTGATGCGGGAGTAGATTATAGTCCCCTGGTACTTGTCGGCGGCGTAGTCGAATTGGATTCCGTCCCAGCGAGGTTTGGAAAAGGTCATGGGGGTGAGAGTGGTGCGGAGGGCAGCACCCATGGTCAGGGCATAGTAGTTTTGGCCCTTGGCATCGGCCGAAATGAGGGCACCGCTGAACCAATCCTTAAACCTGCTGGATTTGAGGATGGAAGAGCCAAACTGTTGCGGCTGGGTTTGGGAGTTATTGAAGATAACCCAACCCCGGGTGATATAGTTGCCGTAGAGGTCGTAGAAAGAGTCGCCTTCCTGGACGATTTCGACATACCGCTGGAAATATTCCCGGGCATAGTTGGAGTACTCCCACTGGCGCCATCGGTACTCATTGAAGAGTTCTTGGGGCACATACCATTTCCTCTGGGCCGGGTCTAGGGCACCAAAAAGCACTCCTGGGCCCCTGGGAAGGAAGGATACTTCTCCCCCTCTTTGGACCGTGCCGAGACGGCTTCCGTACTCTTGAGCTAGGGCGGGAAATGGGCTCAAACTCAGACAGATTGCGCCCCAAACGAGGCAAAAAGCGGATCTTCGTGTAATCACCAACTGCCTCCTTTGTGTTGTCTCAGCTTCAGCGGGATCGTACTCTGATCCTATTTAACTCATTCGCGCGTAGAGATATACTAAGTTGGACGGCTTGTCAAGCTCTTTCCAAGCCATTGGTAGCGGACTATGAGCCTTGAGCCTTCCCCCCTAGTAGGCGACGGAAAGCAGACGGGTTTGGGTGGACCCGTCTGCTTGGTTGTCTACATCTAGTTCTAGCTGGCAGAGGTAGAGCCCAGGTGCCACTTTTTGGCCGTTGCGATCTTCGCCAGACCAGCGAATTGAAACGTGGCCGCTATCGAGCATCTGCGTCGTCTCCCATACCGAGCGGCCATCCAGCGTGAAAATCTTCACCGTCACTTGGCGGTTGGCAGTTATTTTGAAGATGGAGAAGCGAATCATCATCTCGTCGTTGATGCCATCCCCATTAGGGGTGAAGGGATTGGGGTCTAGACTAAATTTATCGATGGGCTTACTCTCTAACGGCACGTTGATAGAAAGGGAATTGCTCCCCACCAAAGAGGTCGCATCGCCGGCAGCGATGCTCTGCCATGGAGCATCAGCGCCACTGCTGGCATTGCGTACAGCTAGGCTCAGAGTAGTGCCATTGAGAAAGACCGGTGCCCTATAGCGCATCCGCACCAGCGGACCTCGGCCGACTATGTTGCCTTTTACCCTGCTGGAGAGGCGGTTGTAGGCGGCAGCATCGAGAGAATCGCCCACCTCGTCGAAGGGGAACTGAGCCCCAGCCCCGTTCAGCAGCCTGAAGAAGCGCACGGAGCCTTGCTCCACCTCTTCGAGGGCAAGGTAGGAAGCCTGATCTATGGAGTTGCCCTCTGCATCGAAATAGAGAATATCTCCCTTTTCCTCGTCTTCGAGCAGCCCGTAAGAATCCCCCGAAAGCAGCAAGCCGTCCCCTGTTACCGGGACTTGATCTCCTTCTGTGGTGATTTTGTTATAGGTTTTGGGCAAATCGGAGAGGCTATGGAGTGGGGTGGGTAGTTGCACCCAGATGGAGTCGGAGCCAGTGGTAGGACCTAGGAACCGGAGCAACCCTCCGTTTTCGTCGACGAAACTTCCCTCTTCAGTGGGAAGGAAAACTTGGTCTTCCCCATCGGTCTGGGGATCGGTGTCTAGGCCCACCTCGAGGAGTTCCATGCTTTGGGAAGCGGGCATGGTCAGCAGGATTTCATCGAACCCAGTGCTGCGCGATCTAGAGGGACTTTCGATAAAATTGGGTTGGATAAATACTTCAAAAGTATCGACGACGCCCGGAGTGGGAATATCGACGGGCCATACTTCGGCCAAAATGAGTTCGGCCACAGGGGTGGCCAACTCAATACCAATGGATTGGATGGAGGCGGCAACATTGCGGTCGGTCGTGATCATTTTGACTTGGATCTGCATGAACTTCCGCAGCCCAGGGGAGGTCACTGGATCTCCCTGATTCTGGTAGGCCCGACTCCAGGGACTCCAACCTCTCGTCGGGATAAAGGTGGTATCTGCCGGACCTTTGAAGCTGCCGATGAGATTGCTCCAAGCATCCGCGGTAATTTCCGTACCACCTTTGTCGAAATAGCGGATTTCCTTGGCCAGTAGATCGCCAGTGCGGGTGCGCACCTCTAGGGTGGTCTCTGGCGGAGTCTCTGCTTCCCAAGTGATACCGCCAAAATTTCGCGTCCCCGGCAGTTCGATCAGATCCGAGACCAACTCTACTGCAGCCGGATAGCCACTTGAGAAGAGTTGGTATTCGGAAACATTCGGCCCGGCGGTATAACCGCCCCGGCGGCGGGGGTCATCGGAGACGATGATTACTTCTAGAAATCGCACTTTAGGAGGGGGCTGGTACACGTCCATCAGGTGCTCGAACCGGTCTGTCATGTTGTGCTCCCGGGCCGGGGAACTTATACGTCGCCATTTGATCCGGCCGCTAGAATCACGCGATCCGTCCGAGCCGCGAAGAATATAGCCATCGATCAAAAGTCGAGGCAGGGAGGAAGACATGCGGAAGGTATCCAACCAGAAAGTAGCCCCCATATCCACGAACAGAACCCCCCGGTCCACTGTCGGAGACCAGACTAGGTGGATAAAATTGGAGCCTCCATCCCCGTCAAATGCCGGGCCCGGAGAAAAGGAATCGTTGGCCCCATGGAAGGCGGCCGAGCCGCCCCCTGCTACGAGCCCCGGGCTGAGATTATCCCCAAATCCCCAGACTTGGATGTCGGCCAGCCGGGGCCGCTCGCGGATGTAGTGCTCTATTTTGCCTTGGCGTTCGGACGACAGGTCGTCGTAGACAGATTTTTCAACCGGTTCTTCGAATCCCTGCTGGTTTTTGATAAAATAGACAACATCTCCCCGGTCCGCCGAGTTCAGACCAGACCATTCCTCCGCTGAAATCAATTTGCCCCGGCCGAACTTGGAATCGGTTACTACAATGCGGATTATCTGGACGGTTTCCCCAATCCAGTTGGGATCGGCTTGGAATTGGTCCAGATGGAAAGAGAACACCCGCTGGTCCTCGTTGGAGCCTTTGGTACCGCCTTCGCGGCGAAAGGGGATTTCGTTCACCTCTTGGTTGATAATCTTTTGGAAAGGGGCACTCAATATTCTGAACTGGCGGAAGGGATCGCCCAACGACTCATCGACAAAATTTAAGACCAACTCGTCGACGGGCAGGCTCCGGCCGAGGTCCACCTCGACCCACCAATCCTCTATGGGGTCGTTGAAATCGGGTTCCCAGAAGGTATTGGGATCGCCGTCCAGAATGTTGGCCGCCGCCCTGGGATTGGAGCCGACGCGGCTGATACCTATGCGGGATAGGTAGGTGTAGAGGGGATTGTCCTTGCGGTCGCGTATGACATTGCCGAAGACATCTAGGGTTTCGGTGCTGTCGATATTTGAGACGGCGGTCTGACCTTTCTTGCGCCTCAGTTCCGGCAAGCGACGAGTATAGGTTTCCAAGTCGTCTAGAATATTGAATCGGGAACGAGAGAAGTGGGGCTGGACGCCGCCGGAAGGGAGTATGTCCACGGCATGTCCGGGCATGCTCCAACGCTCCCAGTGGGCTGGGGAGTTGACAATAATTTGGTTGCCGACGATCCGGTATCCCTGCTTCTGAGCTTCAGTAGGCTGGGGTGAGACGAGGTTCAGACCGAGCAAAAAGATGAGGATCAGGGTAGGGCAGGGCGAGCGGTAATTCGAGTGTCTCATGGGAGCCTCCTGGGCGCATATAGACCACATCAACTGCGTAGGACCTGAAGCATGTTTCAGCACTGCGATGTCAGAGCAAACAAGCCCGGCTATCCCGCAGACAAAGGCACTGGAGATAGTTGCACCAAAGCGGGATCTGGGTACGGAAGTTACTCAGCATTGTAGTAGATGCCGACATGCTGTCAGAGCCGAGAATGTACGAGATATATTAATAGATATACGTTATTGTAAACAAATTTTTTTAAAATCGGCGGGTGCTGGAAGGCGTGGTCTCCGCCGTCGGCTTGAAGACGCTGTTGGGCAGCTATGAAGCTAGCTGGGTGCCTCGGTTTAGTGTCTCTTTCGGGGATGGTTGAAACCCCTCGCCTTCAGGCGAAGCCACGGTTATCTTCCTGTCGCTATGCGACGTTACAGGTTAGGTGCTCATACCAAGACCGATCTGAAAGCCCATCTGATCTGGATTCCCAAATACCGCAACCGGGTGCTGACTGGTCCAGTGGCCCTGCGTACCCGGGCTATTTTACGCCAGATTGCCTTAGAGCATGAACTGGATCTTATCACCGGCCAGGTCAGCAGTGATCAGGTGCATATGTTCATCGCCTATCGGCCGACACAGTCGGTCAGCAAGATTGTGCCGAGGCTCAAGGGGATCAGTTCCCGGCTGTTATTGGCGGAGTTTCCGCACGGGCGTAAACAGTTTTGGGGTCGGCACTTTTGGGCCCGCGGGTATTGGGCGGTCAGTTCGGGCCACTGGACCGACGAACTGATCCAGCAGTATATCGACGAGCAGGAAGGCGAGCCGATGCAAGACGATAGTCGATTTCAAATCGACCCCTAAGCCAAACCCCTCGCCTTATAGGCGAGGGTCGTTTTAGTTTTGGACCAACAATAGGGAGTCGGGCACCGCTTCCTTGAGGCGGTCGGGGTAGATTTTGATCTGGTCGGCGTATTTCTCCCTCAGTTGCACCAGAAAGGCATTTAGCGCTTGGGTCTCCCGCTCTAGACGGACCAGTGCCCAGGCCTGCCGCTGAGCAGTCTCAAAAGGTTCGATGCTGCTTTCTTCCCGTTCTAGGACGCGGAATACAGAGTAGCCTCCCTTTACTTGCAAAGGACCTTCAAGTTGACCCTGCTGGGCTTGGAAGACAGCGGGTACAAGCACGGGATAGCGGGCTTTTCCCAGCATGTGGAAATGATATCGCCCGTTGTATTTTTTTGCGTCTGCCCTCAAGCTCTTATCGACGAATTGATCAAAGGGTGCACCTGCTTCTATTTGGGCTTTGACCTGCAAGGCGTCGGTCTGAGTGGGGAGCAGCACTTCCTCAACCCATATGGCTTCGCTGTGGCGGAAGGTCTCCAAATGGGTGTCGTAATAGTGGCGCACGTCTTCTTCGGAGAGATCAACTAGGTCGGCTATGACGCTCTTTCTCACGGTTTCAAGAAGTTTTTCGTTCGTGGTGCGCTCGACAAACTTCTGAATCTCGGGCATTTGGTAAAAACCGCTTTCCCGGGCTGCTTCCTGGATCAGATGGGGCTCTAAAAAATACCGATTCAAGGTGACCGCAGCTTGGGCGCTGTCGGCAAGGCCAAAACTGATGTTCCTCTGACGCAAGAATTCCTGGACCTGACCGAGGGTTACTTCGCCGCCCTTTAAGGTATATAAAGCCGTTGAATTTCCCTCTATGCGCGTAGGTTGCTTTGCCTGATAGGCGTTGACCAATTTGCGCAGGCCGGACGGGTTTAGGCGCACTTTGAAGGAATTGCGCAGTAGCTCCAAGTGCTCGGCCTCTACTTGGGCAAGGCGCTTTTGGTAGAGTAAGCTGGCAATCTTCGCTTGGTATTTCTCATAAGAGGCCGGCCGGTCTTCACTAAAGCGCAGAATGTGCCAAGCAGAACCGGCGGGCAGGGGTTCTGACAGTTGATCTTGAGGCAGGGTCTTGTAGACCTCCGGCGGGATGTGAAGCGACTCGAGCTGATCTCGACCGATAAAGCCCAACTCGCCACCCCGTTCAGCCGAGCGCTTGTCCAGAGAGCGCGCCCGAGCGACCTCCGCGAAGGAGCGGCCCGCCCTCAGTTCCTGGAGAACGGTGTCTATGGCAGCCCGGCTGGCTACTTTGATGGCATTGAGCAGGCGCTCTCGGTTGTAGCCTTCCTTTTCAAAATAGCGCTGTACAGCCTCATTTGATATTTTGACGTTAGAAGTTATCTCTTGGGCTTTATATACTGACCTGACCCGAGAATTGACGGCGTCCTGGACTGAATTTTGAAAGGTGTTAGTGGTAGCGAATCCTCGGGAACGGGCCTCTATCAACAAAAGTCGGCGATCTATCAGGGCTTGAAGGTAGTAGCGGAGGGCCTCATCGCCTGTTTTTTCGGTCCGTAGCCCGTCGGGCAGTTCCTCCACGTAGAGGCGCAACAGGCGTGCATTGATCTGGTGCGGGCCAACTTTCGCCACGAGAGGTTGTTGAGGGGAGCTTTTGCAGCTAAGCGAAAGAACTAAACAGGCTAATAAGAGGTGTTTCATCTTGATCCAATTATGGGCTAAATAGTGCAAGGTGAACATAGAAGATATAGATAAAATATATCAAAATGGTCAAGGTGATGAGTTACCGTGTGAAGGCGAGCAGAGGTGTTTTTTGGGGACCCCTGATCGCTTTGCTGTTAAGCGTCCAAGGGACGATAGGGCAAGTGCCCGAGGTGGGCGATCTAGCGCCGGATTTCACTTTGCAGCAGCTAGAGGGCGACTATGTATCTCTGAACGACTTCCGCGGCAAGGTGGTCCTTATCAACTTCTTCGGTTTTATCTGAAGTCACTGTCTCGCGGAGGCCGCGAAAATAGAGCGGATTTGGCAAGATTTTAAGGGGGAGGAATTCGTCTTGATTGGCGTGGATGTAGCGGACGGCATCAGCCAACAGGTGGACTTGAGTTTTCGCCAGAGAACAGGAACGACCTACCCTCTTCTTCTCCAAGCCAGTACAGTAGGAGCCCTCTATGGTTTTACCCAGCATAACTATGCGTTGATCGACCACGAGGGGATTTTGCGCTATCGTTCGGTGGGCGCTGTTGCCCGCCGGTTCAACGAACAGGTTATCCGCCGGCACATCGAGCAGGCGCTAGATAACTTGGGGGCGACGCTTGTGGCTGGAGATAAGGAACAGCTAGCGGCGACTGCAAGACTGGAGGTGTCGGATGGGCCACCAAGAAATTTTGAGTTGGAGAGGAATTATCCCAATCCCTTTAACAGCGGCACGGTTATCCCTTTTAGCTTGTCCAGTGAAACAGAAGTGCATTTGCAGGTTTTCGATGTGCTGGGACGGCCTGTGGTCAATCTGGTGGTTGGGCGGCTGCAGACCGGTCGTTATAGGGTGAGTTGGGAAGGTCGGGACACCGGAGGGCAGTCGGTATCCTCCGGCATCTACTTTTACCGTTTGAGTAGCGAGAATAGAGTAGAAAGCCGCAAGATGACGCTCGTGCGGTAAAAAGAGAATCCAGATTTACGGTGTAGGGCGCGATTTTTCCCTTCGCTGTAAGGCCGCTCGCACTTGGGCGAGGTTGCGTTTGGCATCGGCGAAGTCAGTTTTGAGTTGGAGTGCTTTTTCGAGGTAAAACAGGGCTTCTTTTAGCTTTCCTCGCTGGGCTAGCGCTCCGCCGAGATTGCTACAGGTTGCCGCCCGGTCAGGCTGTAGCTGCAGCGCAGCCTTGTAGTGGTGGATCGCTTCGTCGAGGCGTCCCAATTGGTGGAATGCCAAAGCCAAGCCGTCCAAGGCTTGGACATCCCTGGGGGCGATTTCTACGACTTGGGTGTAATGTGCCTTCGCTTCTTCAAAGCGGCCCAAGCGCATTAGTACATCCGCTATAGTGCGTCTAACCACTAGATGCTCGGGGAGTTGGTGTAGGGCGCCTGCCAATAGCTGAGAGGCACCCGGATAATCTCGGACGGCGATTAGGACTTTGGCTTGCTGGAGGGCGGCACTAGCGGCAATTTCCCGCAGGTTTTTGGTCCGTATTTCCTCAATGGTCCTCTTTTCATCCGGTCCAACAGGCATCAAGGTGGCGAGGGGTTCCAAACGCTTTTGCAAAAGATCGAGTGTCGGGAGTGCGTTCGTCCGATTTACAAAGGCGCGGGCGACTGCATAGTCGAGAACAGGCCGATCGTCCCTGTAGACCAGGGCCTCATTCGCCAGTTTGGCCAAACCACCGGATCCCATCAGATAGCTGCCCAAAAAGACCTGTGGTCGGTTGAGCCAGTAGAGGGGGCCTCCCCAGTGGCTGTACTCCAGATCGCGGCGAATTTTTTCGCTGGACAGACGTCCTTCGAGAACGGCCCGATCGATGGCGAAATCCTGTCCACTGCCGATGAGCAGCAGTTCTGAAGTATTGTACCACAACAGGCTATGGGGAAAAGCCTCTAGAAAGCTTCGCACGGTGCTGCGAAAATGGTCGGTGGTTAAGAGAGACAGCGGGACAAATTGGACCAGAAAACCACCAGCACGCAGCCGTTTTTGTACTTGGTTATAGAAGTCGGCTGTGTAGAAAGACGCCACGCTAGGACGGGAAAGCTGGCCCAATTCGAGGGAAATCACATCGTAAGTCGAAGGGGTATGGCGCAAATAGTTGCGGCCGTCAGCGCCGATCAACTCGACTCTGGGATCTTCCATCCAACTGGCGTCGAAATGGGGACGGATAAAATCGAAGATGGTGGGTTCGATATCGACGCACTCTAGGCGATCAATAGAGTAAAGTAGAAAGCGAGCCGCGGTCTGGCCGGTGCCGACGCCGACCAAGAGTACCCGCTTGGGATCGGGATGCAACAACATAGGGACGTGGGCCGCCATTACTTGGTGTGTCTTGCGGTCTCTGCCCTGCCACCAGCGGTTGATCTCGAGTTGAAGTCCACGATCTTGGCGGATGACCGCCAAGTTGGAGCCGTAGCCTTCGCGGAAGTCGACAAGCTCTTCTCGCTCGCCCAGAAAGTCGGCGGGAATACGGGTGCCCATCAGGTAGGGAGCTCCGAGCCATAGGCACAAGGAGAGCCCTATGAATGCTGCTTTAACGGCTAAGGTAGATGTGCGGTCGAGCCAGATCCACGCAGCGAACCCGACAGCTAAGCTCGTACCCGTGATGAAGAGGAGACTGCTCTCCAGACCGAATAATGGCAGGCCGACAAAGCCGATGGCCAACGACCCTGCAATTCCCCCCAATGTGTTGACGGCGGCGATCTTCCCCGTGCCACCACTCGCTGAGGATGCGGCCTTGACCACCATTCTCACCGCCAGCGGAAAAGATGCCCCTCCTAAAACAGCAGGAGGCAGCAGTAAAACTGCATAAATCCACCACTCCTCCCCCAGACGCCGCCAGATGTCAGACGGGAGCATCATTAGGAGGAGTACGACCAGCCCCCAAAGTACTTGGATAACGCCGAAATACCGTGCTCTATGTATGGTCCTATCAAAAAACAGGGAAGCGAGCACGCTCCCCAACACTAAACCCACTAGTACTACGGTCAGGGTCAGCGTGTAAGTGTACACTGTATTGGCGATCAAGAGTCCCAAGTAGCGCGTCCACAGCACCTCGCCTCCCAGCGCGACAAAGCCAACGGCAAAAAACAGCGCAAATACACCCCAATGACTTCTTCCTTCTGTCCCTATAAGCTGGGGCCGAGCTAGTCCGCTTCGGGCGATCGGCAGAGACCCGGCGACGATGCCCACGAGCATGTTCAGAACGGCCCCGAGTCGTACTGTCCATAGGAAGCCTAGCTCCGGCAAAAGGATGAATCCGGCGCAGACGCAACCTAGGGCTGCGCCCAAGGTGTTGATGCCGTAGAGCAAGCCGACGGAACGGGCAATTTTGGCATCACTGCACACGAACTGACGACAGAAGAGGGGAAGGGTAGCGCCCATGAGAACCGTCGGCGGCAAGATCACGAATCCCACTAGGACAATCCGAGTCAGGAAGTGCAAAATAGCGTACCCGGACAAGGATTGGTAGACCGTGCCGTAGAGGAAATCTACCAATTCGAAGGCATGTGGACTGGCTAGCACCAAAAGCCCTAGACCGATTTCAACCAGAGCAAAAGCGAGTAGAGGCCGGCCGGTCCGCTGACCGTAGCGGCCGAAGAGGTACGAACCGCAGGCTAGGCCCAAGAAGAAAACCGCTAGGACCGTACTGAGGGCAAAGGTAGTGGAGCCGAATAGCAATGAAGCTTGGCGGATCCAGACCACCTCGTACACTAGGCCCGCAAATCCAGAAAGAAAAAAGCAGATGAGCGCAATCAGAAGCTGCACAGTACGAACGCCTGTAGCCATAGTAGGTGAATTGCTGCTTTCCAGATCGGGGATTATATTGCCGTAACGCTATGTATGGTAAAAAGAAAAAAGGGACCGCGACAACTGGATTGAGTCCGCGATGTCTATTCACCGCTGCTGCAGCACCTTTTGGGTTGTCCTACTCCTGTATGCTTGTAGCACTGATACCCATACCCCTCCCGAAAAGGCACACCCACCAGCCCAGGATCCCGAAGGTGTGCGGTTGGTCAACCGAGGGGCTTTCTTTTTAAAACAGGGCCGGCCGCGCCAGGCTCTGACCGTTCTGCGCCAAGCTGCAAAACGGGTGCCCGAACTCCCCTCAGCCCACTTTAACTGGGGGCTAGCCCACGTTCGCCTAGGTGAATACGAGTTGGCTATTCCCCCCCTTCAACGGGCTGTGGAACTCGATTCGCTCAATGGTTCTTTTTCTTTTGTCTTGGGGGATGCTCTTAGCGCCGAACACCGCTATCCCGAGGCTATCCTCCATTATCAGCGCGCCATTGAGTTGGAACCAGAAAAGGCACTCTATCGCTATCAGCTCGGTAAATCTCTAAGAGCTACGGCAGATTTCGCAGGGGCCATTGCCGCCTTTGAAGCAGCACTGGATTTGGAGCCTGATTTTGTCGATGCATTTTACCACCGCAGCGAATTGCTCGGGCGCAGCGATAGAGCCGCCGAAGCCGAGGCTGGATACAAAAAACTGTTGGTGCTGGCCCCCCAGCACGTAGCCGCTCTCATCGCCCTGGCCACCTTGCAAACCCAAGCGGGGAGACATGGAGAAGCCATATCTGCCCTCAAACGAGCCATCGCCCGAGAACCGCGCCACGCCCAGGCCCATTATTTGTATCACCAGGTTCTCAACCGGATGGCAAGAGCCGACGAAGCGGTCAAAGCGCTGCAAATTTACCAGCGTCTGAGCATGGCTAAGCGCCACTATGACCAGGGACAAATCTACCTGCTCAAAGGTAAACAGCGGGAGGCAATCACCTCTTTCTCCGAGGCTATAGAGATTGATTCTTCTTTTGTTGACGCGTACCTCAGCTTGTGTATCGTGCATTTACAAGTAAATGACCCGCAGAGTGCTCGTCACCTCTTGGAGCGGATTCTCGGTTTAGCGCCCGAACATGTGGAAGCCCATTCGCTATTGGGGGAAACGCACCTCCTCGAGAGGGATTTTGCTGCGGCCCAGAAATCATTTGCAGAGGCGCTTGCCCTCGACTCTACTTCGGTGCGTGCCGTTTTTGGCCTAGGCCGATCCTCGTTATTGAGCAAAAACTACCAACAAGCCGATGTCGCGCTGCACCGCACCCTAGAGTGGGCCCCGACACATCTTCCCATCTATGTTGAGGCCCATTATGCTCTGGCCCTAACCCAAATACAGCTTGAGAATTACGAAGAGGCCAAAACTTTATTCAAGAAGGTACTGGCACTAGATCCCGACTATCCCCAAGCCGAGACCAAACTGGCTTGGTTGGAAGCGTCTTTCTGACAAAGACAAGCTCTTACACTATGTCCAATCGATTTATTAATCGCCTCGGTATCTGCGTTGTTTTTCTTTCATTTTTTAGCTGTTCCGAGTCCCAAATGCCCAAGTCAGAGAGCGATCAGCTCTACGAGGAAGGGCTGCGCTACTTCTACACCGACCGTCTTGACCTAGCTGGTGAACGCTTCCAGAAAGTATTGGAACTGGCACCCGACAGCACCGTGGCGCTAGTTCGTCTGAGCGAAATTAGCCTCAAGCAGGGGCGCAAGAATCGGGCGCAGAACATCCTGTGGGAGCTGTGTAGTCCAAGCGAAAGCCGCGATCTGAGCCAAGCCGATCCCATCCGTTTGACCCTTCTACAGCTTCCGCCCGATTTGCGTGGACGGCCCGAGGCGCGAATCCTCCAGGCTCGGCTCATGGCCTTTGAGGGCCGGGCTTTGGAAGCTTGGGCCGTGGCCACCGAGGTTTTGAGCGAGCACCCTCAGTCCTTGGACGCCCGCCTGCTCTTAGCCGAATTAGCTTTGAAAGCGGCCTCTACTATGGATTTGGGCAAAGCCCGCGATATGAGCAGCCAGATCCTGCTCCAAGTGCCTACTCATCGAGACGCGGGTTTAATGCTGCTAGAAGCTCAACTACGACTGGGCGAATTTAATGAGGCGGTCGAAGTAGCTAACTCTATGCTCGAAGTTTACTCGGATGACGGTTATGTTGCGTTGCTGGCAGGCACAGCCGCGTTTTGGGGCGGCCATAGGGACGTTATCCCGTTGCTACGGCAGGCGGTGGACCTAAATCTGGACCACTATCCCGAGCGTCTCAAAAGTCTATGGCTGCTCAGATTGGCTTGGGAGCGGCAGGGCGGTTATCCGGTGGACTTGCCCGAGCGCTATCGCTTCAATCCCTTTGTCCAGATGTCTGCCAACCAAGCAGTTGTCTTCGCCGATATCGGGCTCCAGGCCGGTGTCGATAAACGCGACCGGGGTCGGGGTAGCGCTTGGCTCGACTTCGACGGCGATGGCGATCTGGATCTTTTCAGTGTTGGTATCCAAAGTACCCACGCTCTCTACCGCAACGAAGGGCCGGGCCGGTTTGAGGATGTAGCCCCTCTTTGGGGCTTGGACGATTCGCGAGGTGGTTGGGGGGGAACAGCCGCCGACTTCGATAACGATGGGGACGCCGATCTTTTTGTGACCCGAGACGCTTGGGAAGGCGCAGCCGCCAATTCCCTCTATCGCAACGAGAACGATCATTTTGTAGATGTGGCGCAAAAAGTGGGCCTAGACGAGGCCCAGGCCAGTTTTACTGCCGCTTGGGGCGATGTAGATCTCGACGGGTATTTAGATCTCTATGTAGCTAATGGGGTCATTGGCGATGGTGGACGCAATAATTTGTGGCACAACCAGCAAGATGGGACGTTTGCAGATATTGGCCAATCATCGGGAACAGCGGATTCGAGCAAGACCATCGGCACGGCCTTTGGCGATTACGATGGAGATGGGTATTTAGATCTCTATGCCGTAAATATTGGTACGCCCAATCGGCTCTACCACAATGGGACAGATGGCGTTTTTGTGGACAGAGCAGACCAAGCTGGGGTACTCTTTCCCTTGGAAGGCGGCTACGTAACCTTCTTTTTTGACTTTAATAACGACGGCCAACTCGACCTTTTCGCCTCGACTATGAGTGCTTTCGAGGACGTGCTCAATAGCTGGGTAGAGGGCCGTGCGATTGAACCCAATCGCCCCTTTCTATACCTCAATAACGGCGACGGAACGTTCGCGGATATTGCAGTCCCAGCGGGTTTGGGGCGCTCGTTCGGCTCGATGGGCATTGGCCTAGGCGACATCGACAACAATGGTTTTCCAGACATTTACTTGGCCAATGGCGGGCCCGAGATGTACCGGCTCGAACCTAATGTCCTCTTTCTTAATCAGGGGGACGGTCGTTTTGTCGAAGCGACGTCCGCCGCCGGGGTCGGCAATCTGGGCAAGGGACACGGCGCTACTTTTGCCGATTTTGACGCCGATGGCGATCTGGATCTATACGCAGGCTTGGGCGGCCATTACGATGCCGATGTCTGGCCCAATAGTCTCTACCGCAACGACGGCCCCGTCGGCAATTATCTGGGGCTGCACTTGGTGGGTACAGCTAGTAATCGCGACGCTATTGGGGCGCGGGCCGTAGTTTATTGCGGTGCTCGACAAGTCCATGGCCAAGTGGCCAGCGGTTACGGTTTTGGTTCGAGCAATGCTCTGGCTCTGCACTTGGGGTTGGGGCAGGCTGACCAAGTGGAGCGGTTAGAGGTTCGCTGGCCTAGCGGCAAAGACCAAATTTGGGAAGGGGTGCCTGCTAACCGCCTCTTGCGCATTGTCGAGGGCGAAGCCAATTACGCCATAGTCGGGGAGTATTAATTGCTCCCCACGATCTCCTCTTACAAGAGTTGTAAGCCGTTGAAGAAATTCCCGATCCAATCAGGACGATCGCTAAGAACCTTGATACTATCGGCGCGAGTGCAAGCGATCGGTGCTGTCGCTATGGTCGTCGGCCACAGGGGACCTTTTGAACGTGCGTGAACAAGGAAAACGACCACAACTGCCGGATGACGAGGAGTACCGGAAGCTATTCGGTTTAGATATCTACTGATGTTACGCATTGTAGGGGCAACCCTCAGGGTTGCCCTTTTCGGATCCCACCGAACTGAGCAGATAATCGCTATACAATTTTGATACTACCGGATTTCGTGGGACGTATATTGCCTTTTAAGGGAGGCGGCAATCATCATATTTTCGAGCCAGTTATCATGGTATCGGAACTGGTTGATGCGTTCAAAGGGCGAAGTCTGTGTGCGATATTTTTGTTGAGTTGTCCGCCCATAGGGATGGAAATTCCACAGCAGTGCCATCGCCCGTACATATAAGGTTGCACTATGTCAGGTTCCATGAAAGTATTGCATGGTCAACAGGAGCCGATGCTGATAGTTCATCAACCGTTCCAAGCCATTGGAGGTGCGATAGCTGCCCGGGTGTCGGTAGGCGGCTTTGAAGGCGTCGGCGTGGTCGCATAGTGCCCGTACTTTGTCTTTGATTACATCGGATAGGACTTGGGGCTTTGGTCCCTCGCGCAGTCTTCGGATGCGTTGGGCAAACGCGGCCAAGGTCGGCGCGGCATACACCTGCCAGAGTAGCGCGCTCACCTCGTAGCCGAGCGAGGGCACGCTTCGGCATCGGTTTTTGATGACCAAGACTGCATGGAGGAAACACAACACCAAGGTGATGGACGGAAAGAGGGTTTTCCAAGCGGCTTGTGTGGGTTTCCAGCCATCGGTATTGACCGTTTGCGGCGCATAGTCGGCGTGGAGTTTTTGGGCTTCGGCTCGAAACACCTGATAGCCTTGGGTCAACGTCTCGGTGTCGGCGGCTGGCACTACCTCCGCGCCGAGGATACAGTTATCGGCTACGGTGGTTGGGATAAAGACTCGCTGCCCGCGCCAGCGGGTGTGTTTTTCATCGGCGATCACATGCGCCGGCAAGCGGTCGGCTGTTTTGATCGTGGTGCCGACTACCGACAACCAATACATCGGATTGCGGCCAAAGACATAGGCCAAGGCTTCAAAAGGCACCCCCCACCGCCGCAAAAACAGCGGCTTTTCCAGCGTCTGGGTGCGGCCAATCATATAGGGCATCATAAAGGAAGGCCGAAGCTGATACACGCTTCCATCGCTTTTAAGTTTGACCCGGCACTGGCGCAGCCCTTACTTTTTGGACTGCACCACGCCGTGAAAGTGAAAGCCCGCCGCCCACCCGGACGGAAATAATTCGGAGTGCTGTTGGTATTGCTCCATCAGATAGTGCCGGTAATACCCCCGATCCGCTACGCAGCGAGCGTAGGCCGCTTCGCTGGCACAGGGCAGACAGAGACTGCGTGCCTTGCGTCGGCTACCATGGGGCGTTTTCTTTGCGGCTGAGGACGGTTCCATAAAAAGCCTCCCAATGCATATTTGGCGATATACATAGGAAGCAAAGGAATCGTCCTCACAATACGCAAATGCTGCCTAGATGTCTTCACACAAAATCCGGTAGGATCAAACAATTCTAACAGATGTTTGTCCATGGCGGGAAGATACGTAAAATAAATCAAAGATGCGTAACATCAGTTAATTACTGATGTTACGCAGTTTTTGTCATGCCTGCGAAAGCAGGCATCCAGCAAGGCCCGTTTGTGGCCCCCGCGCAGACTGGATTCCCGCTTGCGCGGGAAGGACGACGGATGGGGCCGGAAACGTCAGACCCGTATTAAGAGTGCGTAACATCAGATATCTATCTGAATCCCGTGTTCGTGATCTCCAGTATTACCATCGTCGCCTTTGTAACGGGATCCCTCGTCTTTCAGGAAGCTGCGACGGAAGTTTTCAAAAATACCCGCGAGTGGCTCACGACCAACCTTGATTGATTTTTTATCACTGCTGCCAACCTCACCTTGCTCTTTTGCCTGTATGTGGCATGTTCGCCGCTCGGCAAGGTGCGCCTCGGAGGGGCCGATGCAAAACCCGAGTACTCCAACGCGACTTGGTTCGCCATGCTCTTTGCGGCCGGCGTGGGCATCGGTCTGCTGTTTTACGGGGTGGCGGAGCCGCTTTACTACTTCCAAAGGCCGCCGCTCGGCACTGCCGCCGGAACCGAAGAAGCCGCTGCCGTTGGCATTGCGGCAACTGTTTTTCACTGGGGGCTACACGGTTGGGGCATTTACGGCCTCGTTGGACTCGCCCTCGCTTACTTCGCCTACAACCGGGGGCTGCCGCTCGCCATCCGTTCGGCGTTCTATCCCTTGTTCGGCGACCGCATCTGGGGCTGGCCTAGCCATATCATCGATACGTTCGCCATCTTCGCCGGTCTGTTCGGGCTTGCGCCCTCGCTCGGATTGGGGGTTAAACAGGCAACCTCTGGTCTGAATTATCTATTCGATATTCCCGCGACTAACACCACCATGGTGGTGCTGATTGTGGCGATTACGTCCATCGCGCTGATATCGGTGCTGGCGGGTATTAATGTTGGGATCAAGCGCCTTAGCCAGTTCAACATAATTCTCGCGTTGTTGTTGCTGTTAGCGGTTCTTGCACTCGGTCCGACGCTCTACATTTTCCGCAGCATGTTCGCTGCGCTCGGCAGCTATCTCGTCAAGATTGTGCCGCTCAGTAACTGGATGGGGCGCGAGGACATGGATTTCCCGCACGGTTGGACGACCTTTTACTGGGCTTGGTGGTTTGCTTGGGCACCCTTTGTCGGCACGTTCATCGCCCGCATTTCCAAGGGCCGCACCGTGCGCGAATTCATAATTTTCGTGCTCATCCCTCCGATGGTGTTGTGTCTGCTGTGGTTTGGGACCTTTGTCGGCACGGCCCTCTATCAGCACACCGTTGAGGGCTATACCGGTATAACGAAGAATGTTGCAGCGTGGAAGCTGGAAATCGCATTGTTCAAAATGTTCGACCAACTCCCGCTGACGAAACTGCTTTCATCGGTGGCGCTCCTGCTGATCATCGTATTTTTCGTCACCTCGTCAGACTCCGGCTCGTTGATTCTGGACACGATAGCAGCCGGCGGCAAAGTTGACGCTCCAGTAGCGCAACGCGTCTTCTGGTGTATTATTGAAGGGTTAGTCGCTATCGCACTTCTACTTGGAGGCGGGCTGAATTCATTGCGGGCAGCCTCGCTCGCAACCGGCTTCCCATTCCTCTTGGGAATGGCCATCTGCGTTTGGATAGGGCTGCGCGGCGAAATGCGTGCAGCGAACTGATTGGTTGACGAAGTAAACCATCTCAAAACGAACTCTTAACAGGGGGGTGTTGTTATGAGACTTTGGAATGCGTGCCTTGCGATGCTAGTCGGCGCGACCTTGCTCTGGCCCGCGCTGGTGCAGGCGCAGACAACCGGTGCCATCGTCGTTACGGTGGTTGACGACGACAGTGGGGACGCGCAGGAAGCGGTCTTGGTTTACATCCCAGCTTTGGATGTGGGTGGGATGTCGGACGAGCAGGGCCAGTTCACTATTCCCGATGTGCCGGTGGGTGAGCACGAAATAAGGGCCGAGTTGATCGGCTACTCTACCGCGACCGCGACCGTCGCAGTAGAAGCCGGACAGACCGCGACCGTCGAGTTGCGAATAAAACCCTCCGTGCTCCTCCTCGAAGAGGTGGCTGTGACCGGCACGGCCTTTGAAGAATCGCCCATCAACTTGCCCTATGCAGTCACCGTGGTCGGGCGAGAAAAGATGGCGGAACAAGGGTCGCCGCAGGCGGTTGATTTCTTCAAAAACTTAGGCGCGAGCCACGGCGTGGTCGGCGAGGCGAGCAGTTGGTACAATGCCATCGCCGGCAATGTCGTGCCCGAGACTGTGGCGAATGTCAACCTGCGCGGCTTGGGGGCTTCGCGGACCTTGGTGCTGCTCAATGGCCGCCGCCAGACCTATGTCCCGGCGCGCCTGATCGGCGGACGCTTCGTCGATGTGAACGCCTTTCCCTCCATCGCCATTGACCGCATTGAGGTGCTCAAGGAAGGGGCCTCGGCCATTTACGGCTCGGATGCAGTGGCCGGAGTGGCCAACTTCGTGACCCGCGACGAGTTTGCTGGCTTTGAAGTCTCCGGCTCCTACGACCACTTTGCCCACGCCGGCGATTCCAATCTCGGCGCGATCTGGGGCGGAGCGCTCGGCAGTGCCCACGCCGTCGTTTCAGTGGAGCGGATGAGCCGCCAAGAACTCAAAGCCGAGGAGCGGGACTGGACGCTGCGCCCATATATCCCGGGCACTACCGGTGGCTGGTCGTACTACGGCAACCCGGGTGCGTTCCTCATGCCGACCCTGTCGGGCAGCGAAGGCAGGGCTGAGTTTGCCTCGGCGCTCATCGACGAGCACTACGGCGAAGGCGGCAAGCGCTTTGTAGATCCCGGCTGCACGAGCTTCGGCGGCTTTGAGGTTGAGGACGAAACCTGCCGCTTCCGCTATCAGGCGTGGGACAACTTCATCGAAAAGAGCAATCACACCCGCGCTTTCGCCGAGATCAACGGCCAGTGGGACGAGCAGTCGAGCTATCACTTTGAGGGCCTATGGGCCGAGGCGGCCATTCCCGATTGGTACACCACGCCCTCCTTTCCGCCCATCTCGCCTTACGACGGCACCCATTTGGTCGAGCCGGGCAATCCGGGGCGGCAGGCGTTTTGCGCGACCTCTTGGGCGGCGGCGGGGTTTGACTCCCAAGACGCTTGCCTTGCCGACGACTGGTACTTCTTTGGGCGGCTGGTGGGCAACAGCGGTCCCGGGCGGACCCTGAGCCGCGAGTCCCGCACCCAGCGGATCGCCGCGGCCTTCGACCGCGACTTGGGCAAGAGCACCCGCCTCGACTTGGCGGCCAGTTATTCCCGCGCTACCGGCAACATCAACTTCCCGGCGGAATATCACTATCGCAAGTTCCTCGCCTTCCGCGGCTTTGGCGGTCCGGACTGCGGCGTCGGCGTGGTGGCAGATGCAACCGCCCCGGCTAGAATGGCGATTGCCGACCACGACAAGGTAGCTGGTGCGGGCGACTGCATGTACTACAACCCGTTCAGCAACGCCCTGCAGTACGCGCAGCAGCCGGGCGCGGCGTTCGAGGATGAGGCCAATCCCACCTATGTCCCCGGCCTCGAAAACAGCCCCGAACTACTCGCTTGGATCAACGAGGAAGTCAATCTGGACAACACCGCCACGCTTGAGGTCGTCAATGCCACCCTGACCGGTACCTGGATTGAGAACGTCGCCAGCTACGCCATCGGCTACCAGTTCCGGCACTTCGACGTATCCGCGTTCCCCAACGAGCCGGGCAACCTCGACAACAACCCCTGTGCGGTGCTGGGCAGCAAAGACTGCGTGGAGAAGGCGGGGCCGTTCACGTTCACGGCTGGCTACTATCCCTACGAGGATGCCCAAACGGTACACCGCTTCTTCGGCGAATTGCCTCTGAGCCTCGGCGATAACCTCAACGCCCAGTTGGCCGCCAGCTACGAGTTCCACGACGTCGCCAGCAGTTTTGATCCCAAACTCGCCTTAAGCTATCGCCTCTCGGAGTCGCCGAACCACTCCTTGGAATTGCGCGGCTCGGTGCAAACGACCTTCCGCACCCCCTCGGTAGATGACCTCAACGAAGACCAGCGCACATCCACCAACTGGGTGGCTTCAACTGGCGGTTGGAAGGCCATCGACACGCGCGGCAATGACGACCTCGTGCCCGAACAGGCCCTCACTTATAACGCCGGTCTGGTCCTTTTGCTCAAGCGCGCCAACCTGACGCTCGACTACTGGAGCTACGACTTTGAGAATGTGATTGATGTCTTGCCCTACGGCCGGATTGCCGACCTGTACAGTGAAGAGGAGACCAGAGAAGCTGTAAAGCAATACGTGGGCTGCGCGGACGGGATAGGTACCGGCACCTGCGATCCAGCCACCATCGAACGGGTGCAGGTCAACCTCGTCAATTGGCCCGGACTCAAGACCTCTGGTTTCGACTGGCACTTGAGCACTCGGTTTCCGGTCGGGACGGGCGAATTTTCCAGTGGCTTGGATGGCACCTACACCCGCGAGTATCATGTGCGGGCACTGCTCCTGAACGGGCTCGAGCTCCAACCGGCGCAGGAAGCCGCCGGCTACCTGAACGAGTCCATTCCGATTGCGGTGCCGATTCCGCAGTGGAAATGGCGGCTCGCCACCGGCTATCATCGGGGTGGCTACAGCCTAGTCCAGCACCTGAACTACATCTCGTCCTACGAAGACCAGCGGGAGGCCGCAGATTCCGACTTCCGCGCCATCGATCCTTTCTTCACGTGGGACTTGAACTTGCTGTGTAACTTGTCCGGTGGGATCAGCTTCACCTTCTCGGCACTGAATCTGACCGACGCTGAGCCGCCCTTGGTCAACCGAGAACACGCCCACGACGGCTTGACCCATAGTTCCAAAGGCCGGCGGTTCAAGCTGGCGGTTACCTATCAACTCCCGTTCGGGGGCGTGGCGGGGAGGGGGACGCCGTGACCAGAGCCTTGGGCGCGATATTGCGGCGGCTCGTCGATGCGCTGCGCGATTTGGCTCCCATCATCATCGTCATCGCGTTCTTCCAACTCGTGGTGTTGCAGCAGCCCTTTCCGAACTTAGGGCGCGTCGCCGTTGGCTTGGTCTGCGTGGTCGCCGGCCTGACGCTCTTCATTCAAGGACTCGAAAGCGGTCTCTTTCCCCTCGGCGAGGCCATTGCACAGGCCTTTGCGCGCAAGGGGAGCGCGACTGCGCTGTTGGCCTTTGCCTTTTGCTTGGGTTTTGGCACCACGGTCGCAGAACCGGCCCTGATCGCCATTGCTGCAGAGGCGGCCGAGGTTGCCGCGGAAGCCGGGGCCATTGCCGACGACGATGAGGTGCGCGCGGCGTACGCCTTTGAGTTGCGCATGGTGGTGGCGGTCTCGGTCGGCACGGCGATCGTGCTCGGCGTGCTGCGCATCCTCAAGGGCTGGCCGATCCACCGGCTGATCATCGGGGGCTATGTGCTGGTGACTGCAATGACCGCGTTTGCGCCGGCAGAGATCATTGGCGTGGCCTACGATTCCGGCGGCGTTACCACCAGCACGATCACGGTGCCGCTCGTCACCGCGTTGGGCGTTGGGCTCGCCACGTCAATCCGGGGACGCAACCCAATGGTCGATGGTTTTGGGCTAATCGCGTTCGCCAGCCTGATGCCCATGATCTTTGTACTGGCCTATGGCATGGTGAACTGAGATGGAGTTCCTGCGCACTTTTGCCGCCACCGCGTTTTCCACCGCGCTCGATGTGGCACCCATTGTCGGCATCCTCGTTCTGTTCCAAGTTGCCGTGCTGCGCCGCAACCTGCCGAACCTGCGCCGGATCGTGGCTGGGTTTGTCCTCGTCCTGTTGGGACTAACGCTCTTCCTCATTGGCTTGGAGGAGGCGCTTTTCCCCATCGGCGAGACCATGGCGCGCCAACTCACCGCGCCCGAGACCATCGGGGAGGCGAGTCTGGCCGACGGCGTCGACTGGTACGACTACCTGCTGGTCTATGTCTTTGCCGCGGCAATCGGCTTTGCGACGACAGTGGCCGAGCCTTCGCTCATCGCGGTCGCGCTCAAGGCCGAGGAGATCTCGGGCGGCGCGATCGACGCCTGGGGCCTCAGATTCGCCGTGGCGGTTGGGGTAGCCGCGGGGGTGGCGCTGGGCTGCTTTCGCATTGTCACGGGTACGCCCCTGCCCTGGTATATCATTGCTGCATACTTAGTGGTGATCGTCCAGACCTTCCGGTCGAGCCGGACCATTGTGCCGCTCGCCTACGACAGCGGCGGTGTCACCACATCGACCGTCACGGTGCCAGTGGTCGCTGCGCTGGGCTTGGGGCTCGCCGCCACGGTTCCCGGGCGCAGCCCGCTGATTGACGGATTTGGCCTCATCGCGTTCGCCAGCGTCTTTCCCATCATGTCCGTTATGGGCTATGCTATGGTGGTGTCTTGGGTGAGTCGCCGGCGGAACGCCAACCTTGCGGCCCCAATACTGGGGCCGGACAGCTCCGAGGAGACTTGAACTATGAAACTGAAACTGATTGTCGCCTTGGTCAGCAACGACAAGACCGATACTGTAGTCGATGCTGCGCGCGCTGGCGGGGCGACCGGCGCGACGATTATTACTGGCGTGCGCGGCGAAGGGCTGAAGCCGCAGAAGACCTTTTTCGGTCTCGACTTGGCGGCCCAGCGCGATGTCGTCTTATTCTTGGTGGTCGAGACGCGGGCGCGCGATATTTTGGAGCGCATCCGCGATGCCGGGCGCTTTGAGCAAGAGCCCGGCGCTGGCATTGCCTTTCAGATTCCGATTGAGGACGCCGTCGGTCTCACCACCCAACTTCCCACCATTCTAGAAGAAGTGGATGACGAAATATGAGCGAGAAACGCACCATCCGGGTCGGAGACGTCATGGGCTCCAAACTCTACACCATCGACAGGCTTGCGACTGTGGCCGAGGCCATGGCACTCATGAAGCAGTACGGGGTCAGTTCGCTCGCCGTCGATCGGCGCGACGACGACGACGAGTTCGGCTTGCTCGTGGTCGCGGACATCGCCCGCGAGGTGATCGCCCAAAACCGCGCACCCGAGCGCGTCAACGTGTACGAAATTATGTCGAAACCGGTGTTGACCCTGCCGTCGGCCATGCTCGCCCGCTACGCGGTGCGCATGCTCGTGCGCTTTGAACTCTCCCGCGCCGTGGTCGTTGACTACGAGCGCAATCCGCTCGGCATGGTGACTTTGCGCGATCTCGTCCTGAGCCACGTGGCGGAGTGATGCAATTCAGTCGAGGCGGCGGCGCGAGTAATATCAGAGCAACTCACCAACGGCTACGCGCTTGCCGTGGATGATGTCGTGGCTAACCGTGAAGCAGAGCTCGCTCATTGGGATGAAGTTCAGCGAGACTCCACCCTCTGTGCCAGTTGATCGGATCGTTCGTGAAGTGACCCACGCCTGTGTCAAGCCGTTCTCGCGGCAGAAAGCAACTAGAGAGCCGAGTTCCTCCGGGCGGCTTGGATACCGGTCAGACCACTTAACTTCTACTGCCCAGACTGGCACTTGGGCCGCGTTGAGCCGCACCATGTCGACTTCACCCTTCTTCCAACGGCCGTAGAACAGTTGCGCGTCGTCGTCGTGGAAGTACTGCGAAAAGACGGCCGTTTCGGCCAATGGGCCCAGCTCCGGAGCGTCGGGTTTGACCGGCGCGAAAAGGGCAGCTCGCATGGATGGATTGGTCAGGTAGATCTTGAACCAGCGGGCTCGGCGGAACCGACGTGCCGACTCATCTATTCGATGTACCACCTTGATGAGGAAGGCTGCCTCTAGGTACTCGATGTATCGCTTGATCGTGTTCTTCGCGACGCCGGAACTCGTCGCAAGAGCTTGAAGAGACAACTCGCCAGCGGTGTTGAAAGCGAGCGTCGTGAAGAGCTTGTTGAGTTCCTGGACGTCGCTGATTCCATACAGACTCGGCAGGTCTCTCAGCAGGACCTTGTCGATGATATCCCCCTTTATGAACCGCGAGGGGTTGGCCTGTATCGCCTCCGAGAAGACAACCTCGGGATATCCTCCGTAGTTGAGGTAGTGGAGGAAGTAATCATTGAGGCGAGGGAGATCTGCGGCCTGAAACAGTGGCCGTCCCGCCACCTCGGTCTCCCTTAAAAGGCCGCTTTTCCCGAGAAGTTCTAAGTACTCGTAGAAGGTCAATGGAGGAAGCAGAAAATCGGTGAACCTTCCCGCTCCGGATTCCTGACTCTTCAGGCTCAGCGCCGCAGCGGCAGAGCCAGAGACGATGAGCTTGAGGGATGGCTCACGATCGACCAGTACCTTGAGATGGACCTCCCACTCTTTGAGATACTGCACCTCGTCGAAGAAAACATATGCAGTTTGGCCTAGATCCGCGTCGGCAGCTTTGCGGTAGAGGTTGATTAGCGCTTCGAGTCCGAGATCGTTGTAGAGCGGATGGTCGACCGAGACATACGCTATCTGTCTCGGGGGGACGCCTTGGTCGAGCAAGGCGCTGATGGCATGGTGAATGAGCACCGTCTTCCCAACCCGGCGTGGTCCCATGAGGACGATGGCCCGTCGCACGCTGAGCTCGGTGATCAGTGGAAAGAGAAGGTCGAAGTACGCACGGGGGGTCAGTGAATCGAGCTCGTCACCGATACCCTTCCCTGCCCACCACGGATTCTCGGTTCGAATCCGTTCGTGAAGCTGCTCGGAGTCTATCTGTCGCATTGGACACCAAGAATAGAGTTAGCGTACTGATTCTAACAGAAAGATACAGGAGAGCTCAATAATGTCAATGGATTGATCTTATTCTTCATTGTCGCCATAATCCATTGCAGTGCAATGTCTTTTCTGAGGGCAGATAGTGACGTCAGGGCGACCGAAAAGCAGCAGAATGCGGTCTTGGCCAAAGCGCAGCCCGTGTTCCTGTTCAAAGCGCGGTTTCCGTCGGCTACAGCCGCCCGGCATCGTGTCTCGCTTAACTTGAAATGATCGTCTGTTAGTTTCATGCTCCCTCCTCCGCGTTTTTGTTTGCGCTTGGATTATACAGTCAAAGCCGCTCCGTGCCTATTGCAGGCCGCCGTCCGTATTACCAATATACATTGACATTTGCCCCCTAACCGCGAAGGATGCCATGAGCGCTACCTATGATTACGAAGTAGTAGAACGCTGGGGCCTAGGCCCCCAAGGCCGTCCCATGGGCGGCGTCGTGCCCGGAGTGGCCGCCGATAGCGAGGGACGGGTCTTTGTGGGCCGCCGTCACCCGCCCGCCCTGTTGGTCTATGACCGCGACGGGGCCTATATCGATACTTGGGGAGCCGATCTGCTAGGGAACCCCCACCTCCTGTGGGTTGACGGCGAGGATCAAGTGTACGTGGCCGACACCGACAGCCACACCATCCGCTGCTTCAATCCGCAGGGGGAAGTGGTCCACACTTGGGGCACGCCGGGCGTGCCAGGTGCGCCCGATCAGCCTTTTAACCAGCCCACGAAAGCCATGCGCGGCCCTTCCGGGGATTTGTACGTGGCCGACGGGTACGGCCAATTTCGCATCCACCGCATTTCGGACGCCGGAGAGTTGGTCCATTCGTGGGGATCTGCGGGCACGGGTCCGGGTCAATTCGCCCTGCCCCACAGCCTGTGGGTGGACCGCGACGAGCGCGTCTGGGCCGTTGACCGCGAAAACAACCGCATCCAGCGCTTTGACTCCGAGGGCCGCTACTTGGACGAGTGGACCGGCTTGGTGATGCCCATGGATCTCTTCATTACCCCGGACAATACAGTGTACATAGTCGAGGCCCCGTCGCGCGTCAGCATCTTCGACATAGAGGGGCAGTTGCTGGCCCGCTGGGGCGAGGATGGCTCGGCTCCGGGTCAATTCGCCGACTCTCCGCACAGCATTTGGGTCGATGAGGACGGCTCGCTGTACATCGGTGAAGTAGCCACCCTGCACGATAGGGTGCAGAAGTTCCGCCGCGTTTAGAACTGCTAATTTTAATCGGGAAGATGATATGGAAATTGTGAGGTATCCTGACCGCCGCATTGAGGTGCTCGACGAGCGCTTCGCCCGGTACAAGCTGGCCAATGCCGCCCTTGAAATGCTCTGGACCGGCGGCCGCTGGCTCGAAGGCCCCGTGTGGTTTGGCGACGGCCGCTATCTACTGTTCAGCGACATCCCCAACAACCGCATTCTCAAGTGGGAAGAAGAGACCGGGGAGGTCTCGGTCTTCCGCAAGCCATCGAACAACACCAACGGCAACACGCGCGATCTCCAAGGGCGATTGCTGTCGTGCGAACACGACGCGCGCCGAGTCACGCGGACGGAATACGATGGTTCGATCACCGTGTTGATGGACCAGTTTGAGGGCAAGCCGTTGAACGCCCCCAACGACATCGTGGTAAAGTCCGATGGATCGATCTGGTTTACGGACCCCGGTTACGGCATTCTGATGGACTACGAGGGGCATCGGGATGTGTTCGAGAATGACGCCAATGTGTACCGCCTCGACCCGGACACTGAAGAAGCGACGGTGGTGGCCGGAGACTTCCAACGGCCCAACGGCCTGTGCTTTAGTCCAGATGAGTCGCTGCTCTACATCGTCGATACTGGGCGCTCCGACGGCCCCGAATACCCCACCCACATCCGCGTTTTCGACGTCCACGGCGACCGTCTTGCGAACGGGCGCGTGTTCGCGGACATGGGGATTGGCTCGTCGGACGGGGTCCGCACTGATGTAGATGGCAACTTGTGGTCGGGGGCCTGTTGGGGGGGCGAGGGCTACGACGGCGTGCACTGTTTTGCTCCCGACGGCACCTTGATCGGCAAGATCCACCTGCCAGCACCCTGCGCCAACCTCTGCTTCGGCGGCGCTAAGAAGAATCGGCTGTTCATAACCTGTTCGCAATCGCTGTTTGCAGTGTACGTCGAGACGAACGGGGCGCAGAAGCCGTAGGGGATTACGCTCGAACTCGTCGGCATTGAAGTTGACCAAGGTTTAAACGCCCGTTTATACTTCTGTCCTTCCGAAGCGAGGATGAAATGCACGGAGTCGGAATCATCGGTGTCGGCAGCGTATCCACGGGACACCTGCGAGCGGTGGCGGCCCTTGAATCTACGCACTTGCGGGCGGTCGCCGATACCGACGCGGAACGCCTAGCTCGCGTCTGCGCGGAGCACGGCTGCCAGGGCTACCCCTCATATAGGGATATGCTCGCGGATGAGCGGGTTGACGTCGTCATCGTCTGCCTGCCCCACGGCCTGCACTGCGAAGTAACTGTCGCCGCGTTGGAGGCTGGCAAACACGTGCTGGTGGAAAAACCAATGGCTGTCAACGTGGAGGAGTGCGACGCCATGATCGCGGCTGCACAGCGGACCGGCAACCAGCTTTCCGTCGGCCACATGCACCGCTTCTCGCCGGCGAATCGAGCCGTGAAGAAGCTGCTGCGCGAGCAGGCCGTGGGCGATCTGGTCTGTCTCTGCGACGAGGCCTACCGCCCCTTCCAACCCAACAGACCGGCTTGGTATCTCGACAAGGCGACGCACGGGGGCTTGTGGTATCAAAACGGCATCCACCTGATCGACCGATCCTGCTGGTGGACGGGCAGTCGCGTCGTCGCCGTCAAGGCTTTGATCGACAGCCGGTTCTTTGAATTCTCAGCAGACGATGTGGCCATGGCGCTTTTGCAGTTCGAAAACGGCGTGTACTCGACCCTGATTCACGTGTGGTGGAGGACGGGCGGGCGGCGTTACAGCACGGAGTTCGTCTGCACGGACGGCATGCTTCAACTGCGCAGGGGGATCGAGTCGGGAAGGAACGATCTTTTCATCGGCCGGGACGGGGACTGGGAACAGGTCGAGGTGAGTGAGGACCACCACACTACGACGCGGCAATTGGGCGAGTTCGTCGAGGCGATTGACGCGGGAACGGAACCGCCGGTGACGGTCGAATACGCTCGCCATCTGGTGGCGGTGCTGACGGCGTGTATGGAGTCGTCCCGCCTCGGCAGAGAAGTGGTGATTTCGGAATGAACGATACCGATCTGTGCTATTTCTCCGGCGTTGAACTGCGCCGCCTGTACGAGCGCCGCGAGTTGTCCCCAGTGGAAGTCGCCGAGGCGGTGCTGCGCCGAATCGAATCGCTCGACTCACGGCTCAATGCCTTCGTCACGGTCACGCCGGAGCGGGCCTTGGCCGAGGCGCGTGCGGCCGAAGCTGCCTTTGCCGGTGACGACAAACCGCCTCCCTTGGCCGGCATCCCCGGCTCGCTGAAGGATCTGACGGCGACGCGCGGGATTCGCACCACCCGGGGGTCGTTGCTGACCGCTGACTGGATCCCGGACTTTGACGCGCCCCTCGCCGAACGGTTGCGCGCCGCTGGCATGGTGTTGCTCGGCAAGACGAATACGCCGGAGATGGGTTGGAAGGGAGATTCGGGCAACCGCGTCGTTGGACCAACTCACAACCCCTGGCGGCATGGACGCACGCCGGGTGGTTCCAGCGGCGGAGCGGCGGCGGCCGTGGTCGCTGGCATGGGCGTGCTGGCTCAGGGCACGGACGGCGCTGGCTCGATCCGCATCCCGGCCGGCTTCTCGGGTGCCTTTGGCTTCAAACCCTCCTGGGGACGAGTGCCCCAGCACCCGGCCAGTGTGGTGGAGACTCTGTCCCACGCCGGGCCGATTACCCGCACCGTCGGCGACGCCGTGCAGATGCTTGAGGTCATGGCCGGTCCCGATGTGCGGGATCGCACCTCGATGCCAGCGGAACCGTTGGGGCTTGATGAGATCGAAGCCGGCGTGGATGGGTTGCGCGTGGCTTGGTCACCCGACTTAGGGTACGCGGCCGTCGATGCCCAAGTCGCCGAGACGGCACAAACGGCGGCCCGTCGCTTTTCGGATCTCGGTTGCACCATCAAGGAGGCGCACCCGGCTGGCGAAGATCCGTGGCGTCTCGTCCACGTCCTGTGGTCAACGGCGTTCGCCGCCACCTTCCGCGACCAGTTCGACCAAATCGCCGAGCGCCTCGATCCCGGCCTGCGCGCCGTCGTTGAAGAGGGGTTCGAGTTTCGCGGCACGGATGTGGCTAGTGCTTATATAGAACGCAACGCGTACTACCACCAATGGCGGGAATTCTACGAGAACTACGACTTGCTGCTGACGCCGACGCTGCCGGTCACTGCCTTTGCTGCTGGCGACGACCACCCCGGTTCGATCGCCGGCCACGACACTACCTACCTGAGCTGGACGGCCTTCACCTACCCGGTGAACCTCACCGGCCTACCCGCGGCCAGCGTGCCCTGCGGCTTCGTTGATGGTCTGCCCGTGGGCCTGCAAATCATCGGCGGCTGGCGTCAGGACCGCACCGTGTTGCGCGCCGCCCGCGCCTTCGAGCAACTCGCCCCTTGGAGCCACGAGCGGCCGCTGCTTTGACCTAGGGGAAAAGCTCAACCAGCAGTTGACTCACTTTCGCGTTCCTCAATGCCGACAACTGGGTAAATGCGCTATTTTGGTTGTGCAGGTAACGACAACCATCGCTTGATTGAAGGATCTAAAATAGAGGAGATAGCGCAATGATCGACCCAGCAGAACTTGGCCAAAGGATACAGGAGCGACGGAAGCATCAAGGACTCACACAGGAACAACTGGGGAGCGACCTATTCGTTAGTCCGCAAGCCGTTTCCAAGTGGGAAAACGGCGAGTCGCTGCCCGATATTGGGACGTTTCCAGCCTTGTGCAAAACGCTGGGCACTTCGGCCGATGCGCTATTGGGAATTGACAGTGAACTCGGCATTGAAACGCTCGGCGTCAAATTGGCTCAGCGCATTGGCGACCTCAGAGACAAGGAGGAACGACGCGCCGCTCTGATGACGGCACTAGGATTTCTAATTCCCCCCTATGATATGAGGAATAGGGATAAGAATATTTCCTATCAACTGTCGGATCCAGATAAGGGACTTGTGGGCTTCAGCTTTTGGAGCAGTAGCGGCTTGGTATGCTTTGCCAGCGGCGAAGCCTTAGAAGAAGACACTCCATCGTCCGATATGATGGATACTCTTCGCACCCTCCTCGCGCCCGAGTGCTGGCCCGTCGCTTGCTTCCTGCTGAGAGGCCCGAAAAAGCTCGCGGCACTGCTGGAAGCAGAACTGGCCGAGTTTGCGCAGGCACTGGCGGATGTACTTGGCAAGCTGATTGAAGCGGGACTGTTGGAGCAAGATAAGGATGGCTATCGGTTAGAAGAGAATTACGGACTACTTCTGACGGGAATGATCAAGGCGCTTTGTCTGGCGAGTTCGAGAGGTGGAGCCGGTCTTCTTGTTGAAAAAACAATTAGCTGAATAGGAAATGATCAAGGTGATTTGTCTGGCGAGCTTGAGAGAGGTACACTCGTGAATTCGTGAATCGCACGAAGGGATGAGAGTCCGTCGATGGCTCGTCAAGTCGCCGAGCTTGGACTGAAGGACTTCGTGCTCCGGCTCCCGGAGTAGGATGGCAACGATCGCCGAGGAGTCGAGGATCATGCGCCGTCTTTGCCATAGCCTAAGATGTCGTCCTCTTCATCCCGGCTCAGCTTTCTACCTAGCTCCGAGGACGGCACATAGGGCCAAACCTCCGTCTCTAGGAATCGGCGCAACCGTCCGCCACGATCATTGGCAGTACCTTGATAGGCCAAGCGGGCGCGGCGCTCTTCCAAGGATCGGCGCACTGCCTCCGTTTTGCTTTCGCCTGTGAGAAGGGAGACCTCCTTGATCAGCCGCTCGACGTCCTTATTCTTGATGTTCAAGCTCATGAAATGCCCTCCGCTGCCATTGGACCGTCCAGAGTAGGTCAAGTCCATGCTAGAAAGGTAGAAAAAGTCAATTATGGTAGAAGTAGTCAACGATAATTGTGTCAAGACGGTGAGGTTGCGCCAATGAAGGTGAGAAAGATCGTCTATCTGATTCACTCAATGCTCTACAGTGACCTAGCCGCCACTGATCCGAAAACCCTGCGCAACACGAACGCCGGGATCTATCTCGAGCGCGAGTTGCTGTGCGAACGACGTTGGCACGCGGCGATTGGTCAACTGGAGCCGGATGCGATTTACGCCCAGCTCGACGGGGGGCGGGAAATCCTCACCTACGCCAAGCAACAACTCGGTGACGACCGCGTTGTCGAGCCCCGCGCCGAGTGGTATGACGGGATCGATCCCGAGCAGTACAGGCAGGATCTGACCGACTCGTTCTCGTCGCAGCTAGCCGACAAGGGGCACCAGCTCGATTGCGAGACCACCGAGTTGGAGTTGTGGGGCGAGTCGTTTACTGGATGTGTCTATAGTTATGGCACCGCACTCGGCCGACAGCTCGGTCTCAAGACGCCGGCGTTTGACAACTTTGACATGACGGTGCCAGACCAACGCCTCCTTTGCAAAGCGGAGTTGGTGACCCATTTTCTGCTCCCGGACAGCGCCACGCGAGGCTACCTCTTCGACGGTCCACTGGGCTATCCGATCGGCCTCTTCCTCGACGGGTTCAGGAAGATGGACGCAGGAGCTACGGGCAAGATTAGGCTCGATCTGGACCCTAACAAAGTGATGTTGGAAAGCCCCTTGGGGATCACCCTGCACGCCCATCTCAGCATCGACCGACCCAATCGCAAGATCCCCGTACACCCCACGCGCGACTTTGACGGCATAACGGCTACTGCCACCGGGCTGGAAATACCACGGGGTAGCGAGCACTCTATTCTGGGTGTGCTGATGAGCCCGGCCGACTTGCTCGCGGCCATGCAAAACGCCACCGTCTGCTAAGAAGGTAATTGGAGCAAGGACTGAGCTTGCTCAATTAGGGGACGCGCTCTAATTTGGCCCAAGCATACGACAACCCCTTCTAATGGCCGCATCAGCCGCATCGGAGGAATCCCATGTTGACCGACCAGCAGTTGCAACACTTCCGGACCTTCGGCTTTGTCACCCTGCGCAAGCTGTTTACCTCGGAAGAGGTCGAGATTCTGCGCGAGGAGTACGAGTCCGAGCTCGATCACGTGTACGCCGATCAGCCCTTCACGGGAGAGACGCGCTACTGGACGATGATGCTGCACCCACGCACCCCCCTGTACGCCAGCCTGCTCGAAGACGAACGCTTCTGCAGTGTCGCCGAGCAGCTCTACGGCGACGACGTCATCGGCATTGGCACCGATGCCAACCGCTATGTCGGCGATACGAGATGGCATCCCGACCACAGGGCCGATCCATCCACAGACTGCTTTGGCGTCAAGTTCGCCTTCTACCTCGACCCGGTCGATGCCGAGAGCGGCGCCCTGCGGCTCATTCCCGGTTCGCATCGGCGCGAGTTCCACGATCAGTTGCACGACAACCTGAACTCTCTCGAGATCGACGTGGCCGACGTTCCCGCTTACGTCTGCCGGTCGGAGCCGGGCGACGTGGTGGCCTTCGACATGCGCTGCTGGCACGCCAGCAGTGGCGGCGCTGCGGGCCGCCGCATGTGTACCTGTGTGTACTACAACAACCCCAAGGGCGAAGCCGAAGAGGCCGCCACTCGTGAACGCGCCGTCAACTCAAAGAAGACGCCCGCGCACTTCGGACGAGCGGAACAGCCTATGTACCCGCTCGAATGGCTGCGGAACCCTTCCGGTAGTCCCAAGCGAGGGCGTTGGCTGCGGCGCATGGCTGAGCTTGGGTACTTCGAACTGCCCGCCGTCCCTTGAGCACTCAGATCGCAACAAAGCATTGATGCGACAGCTATATAGTCTATATTGGACTATAACGGCAACCCAGCTAGCGGAGCTATGACCACCCGATACTCACCACCCCATCGCGTTTGGACCGTCGCCGAGGCCAAGGCGCGTTTGTCTGAAGTCCTGCGTCGCGCCGAAGAGGAAGGGCCTCAACACATCGGCAGGCGGAAGTCCTTCGTTGTAGTTCCCGCCCATGTATGGGCCGAAAAAGAATCGCAGCGCCAACCCATGGGCCAGTGGCTGGTAGCCAACATGCCTCGTGGCGCGAACCTTGAGACCATTAGAAATAGAGAGTCCCGGCGGGAAATCCCATTCGCGTCTGGAGACACAGGGTGAGCGGGTTCCTGCTAGACACCAATGTGGTCTCGGAGTTGACAAAAGACGCGCCCAATCCGCGGGTTGTCGCATTCCTGACCGAACAAGACGACTTGTGGTTATCCGCGCTAGTGTTGCACGAGTTGGAGTTCGGCTTGGAGCTGCTGCCGCCGGGACAGCGTCGCGACGGGTTGCGGTCGGTGCTGTCAGAGTTCATTGCGGCGTATGAGGACCGCATCTTGCCCTTGGACAGGATCGGGGCAGAGCGGGCTGCCCAATTCCGGGCGCAGGCGCATCGCTGTGGTCGCGTGTTGGACTTGGGGGATGCGCTGATCGCCGGGACAGCCAAAGTTCACAGTCTCTCTGTTGCAACGCGGAACGTCGGGGACTTCGCGGATATAGACGTCGATGTCATTAACCCTTGGGAAGACGGCTTGACCACCCCCAACAAATCCACCGTCGAAGCGGGCGAGGATAGTGCCGAGCCACAGGAAAAGGAGACTGAAAATAATGCAGGATGTGGCGAATAAACTAGACCAATTGGAGCGCGACGGCTACGTCTTGATCGAAGGGGCCTTGAGTCCCCAAGAGACGGAATTGGTGCGCCAGCGGGTGGACCACGCGCGCGCAATGGGTTGGGAGGAAGGGTTGAACGCCGTGGGCAATATGTGGTTTGATTCGCTCTTGGACCGCGAGCCTGAAACCTTCGCCCCCTTGGTGGGCCATCCGAGTGTGCGCCCTTATTTGGAGGGCATGATGGGCAAGCAGTGCCAGTTACGTAGCCTGCGGGCGCACATCAATCCGGGGCCGTACCTGCAGGAGTGGCACATGGATTTCTACGGCTATTGGGAGGAAAAGCGCCAAGTCGATCAATACCGCTTGGCGGCCCAGCCCGTAGGAGTCAATACGACCTATTACCTGCAGGACAACGGGCCGGGAGACGGCCACCTCAAATACGTCGAAAACGGCCATTTGCAAGAGCCTCCCCATCTCTACCCCATGGACCGCCCCAAATTCGAGGCTTGGTGCGAGGCCCAGAAGCACGTCGTCCTCTACCCCAAGGCGGGCGACTGCGTCGTCTTTTTGAGCCACATACCGCATCAAGGGGCCAAGGAGCGCGACGATATGGAGCGCAGCAATGTGGTGTGTCACTATCAGATGACGCCGATGTACGAGGGCATCTGGCACGTGTCGCGGCCTAGGGGGTACGACGGCACCTTCCCCTTTGTCTAGGGAAGCCTTTCATACGGCTACTAACTCTGGGTAGTCCGCCCCTTGGAGAACTTCGCCCACGTCCACGGTTTCGACGTTGCCCATGCGTTCGTTCCAATTGTCGCCCAAGCGCCGGGTGTGGCCGGGCATGAGGTGCATGATGTAGCTGCGCCGTGGATTGTCGGTTTTGTTGCCGTACGAGCCGTGGAAGGTGCGGCAGTGGTGGAAGTGGCAGTGCCCGGCTTTGACCTCGCAGGGCACGGGCGTCAGGTCGGCCCCGGCGGGGATCCCCTCTTGTTGCAATAGCCAGTGCGGGTCGTCAACCACGGCGTCCTCGCGGTTATAGCGCATCGGCCATTGGTGGCTGCCCGGGATGACGTGCATACAGCCGTTATCGACGGTGGCGTCGTCTAGGGCGATCCAGCAGGTGCCCATATCGGCTGGGCCAACGTGGTTCCAAAAGGTGTAGTCTTGGTGCCAAGCCAAGGCGGTTTCCGCGTCGTAGGCCGGCTTGTAGATCATTTGATCTTCCCATACGCGTACCGGGCCGGACATGAGTTGGTGCGCCAGAGCGCTGATGGTCGAGTTGTCGATGAGGGCGGCAAAGACGGACTCGCGGCGGAAGATGTTGACCACTTTGACCGAGGGCAGTTGGCCCTTGGCGCGAGACTGCTCGATGGTTTCGCCCATCAGGTGTTTGGGGAAGGGGATGCGGCCGTGGAGAATGTCGTCGATGCGTTCTTTGAGTGCGCTGATCTGCTCAGTGGATAAAACGCGCGGGCCGGACAGGTAGCCTTGGGTTTTGTAGTGTTCGATTTGGGCGTCGGTGAAAAGCATGGCTACTCCGTCGTTGGCTGCGCTCGATCTTGGGATTCCTCAAACGGGTCGATGCACTGTGCACCGGTGGGCGCGACATGTTTCACGTTCCGAGTCGCGACGACGAGGCCTCGTTCGAGCGCCGTGGCGGCGATCAATCCGTCGATGACCGGAATCGGATCGGGGGTGCCGAGGCGTCCCCAGCGATCGGCGATGGCTTGATCCACGCCGATAATGCGATCCCGAAACTCCCGCATCGTCTGATCCAACCACGCGTTGAGTACAGTGGCCGATGTCGGGTCTCGCCTGCGGATCCGTTCAACGCCTCGTCGCAGTTCGCCCAGAGTCAGGACACTCAGGTAGAGCTCTCTCGGCTGGCGTTGGCGAAACCAGGCGACGACTTGCGGATTGGCGCGATTGCGTTTGCGGATTTCGGATAGAACGTCCGTGTCGACGAGGTAGCTCATATATCGAGTGGGCGCGGTCCCGAGCGGTCGCGCTCGAAATCAGCATCGTTGCCGACGTTGGGAATGGCGAGCAAATGGTCCACGAACGATTCGGAAGACTTGGAGAGCGGTTTCTCGGCAGATTCAAGCCCAATATCCGACAGATCCTTGGCAACCCTTTCAGCCGCATGAACTCGATCTTCTTCTCGCATTTTTTCGGCCGCATCCAACGCCTTGGAGATTGCTGATTCCGCCGTGTCCTCTAAGGGTTCTGCCCATCTCTTGAGACGTTGCAGCGTCTCCGCCGACACTCTGATTGTAGGCATTGCTACCTCCTCAACTTGTTACCTTGAAACAACGTAACAACGACCCCACGGACGGTCAATACTCATAGATTCCCCTGCGAGTTCCTCGTCGTCCACGAGGTTTTGTATTACTTTCCGAAGGCCTTCCGCTCGCTCTTTCGGCTGTCGAAGAGGACTGTAGCCGAAGGCTCATAACTCTCCACAAAATCGAGGGAACCTTAGCTATGCCCGAATCGAATTCACAGACGGTACTGATTCGCCCGGGACTGCTCGCCGACGGCCTCGGCGGCAGTGCCAAGGCCGGGCAGGCGGTATTCGTACGAGATGGCGCGATTGCCGCGGTTGGACCATTGGCGCAGGTGGAGCAGCAGATGCCTCCCGATACCTCGACCATTGATTTGAACGGCTGCTGCCTCACCCCCGGTCTCATCGACGGCCACACCCACCTCAGCCTGCCGGGAGATGGCCGCCGCTACGACCTGACCTTTCTCGAGAGCGACGAGACGATGGTGCTGATCGGGGCCATGAACATGCGCAAGCATCTGAGCGCCGGTATTACCACCCTGTGCGAACACGGTGCCCGCAACAGGGTGGGGTTCATCCTCAAGCAAGGTCTGCAACGCGGATATATTTCCGGGCCGCGGCTGCTCGTCAGCGGTCGCCCGATCACCTGCACGGGGGGCCACTTCCACATGTGCAACGAGATCGCCGACGGAGTGGAAGAGGTCCGCCGATCCGTGCGTCGGCTCGTGCACGAAGGGGCCGACTACATCAAGGTAATGGCCTCCGGTGGCGGGACGAGCGGCACGATTCCGGGGTTGGCCTCCTATTCGACGGAAGAGTTGCAGGCCCTGGTGGGCGAGGCGCGCCAGTTTCACCGCCTCACTGTCGCCCATTGCCGTGCCACGCAGTCGATGGTGCGGGCCGTTGAGGCCGGCATTGACCTGATCGAGCACGTCGAATTCCTCGAACCGGACCACGTGATGCGCTTCGACCCGAAAGTCGCCGAGATGTTGGCCGAATCCGGCATCTGGCTGAGCCCCACGCTGCAGGCGTGGACCAACTACCCGGATATGGTGCGCCTGCGCAAGCTGCGCGACGAGGGAACTATGGGTGCCAAAGAGGAGGCAGCGCTCACCCATCTTGAACAACGAGCGGAGAAGCGGCTGGACGTGATGCGGAAGATGCTCGACTACTGCCTGAAGGAGCGCGTGGTGCCCGGTACGGACTCAGGCGTGGGCTGCCTCGAATTCGGCCACTTAGACTACGACCTGCAGCTACTGGTCGAATGCGGCTTCACCCCGGCCGAAGCCCTCGTCGCGGCGACTCGGATCTCGGCTGAGGCGTTCGGCATTGCCAATGAGGTGGGGACTATCGAGGTCGGCAAAGCTGCTGACCTTGCCGCCTTTGGGGGTGATCCAACGGTAGAAGTGGCCGCCTTCAGCGACGTCAGGGCGGTTTTCCAAGCCGGGGTGCGCGTTCGATAGTCCGCACAGCGGGAGGCGATAGATGCGAATCGACAGACTCGACGTGTACTACGTGGTGATGCCGCTCATCTATCCTTGGCGCACGGCGTATGGGGAAGACGCCGACATCCACTCGGTGCTCGTCAAGCTGACCAGCGGCGAGCACGAAGCTTGGTCGGAGAGCACCCCCTTCTTCGCGCCCACCTATCTCAACGAGAGCGCCGGGTCCGCGTTCTACCACGTCTCCGAGGTGATGGGGCCTTGGGTCGTGGGGCGCGAGTACGACACGGCTGCGGAGCTAAACCAGCGGCTGGCGATTTTCAAGGGCAACAGCTTCGCCAAGGCGGCCGTGGAAATCGGCTGGTGGACGCTGCAGAGCCGCATCACCAGGACTCCCCTGCACCGGCTTCTCGGCGGCCGGACCCGCGACGTGGTGGCTGGCGCTGACTTCGGCATCCAGGACTCCTACGACATGCTCCTCGGGAACATCCAGCAGGCCGTCGATGCCGGATTCCCGCGCATCAAGCTGAAGGTGGCTCCGGGCTGGGACCTAGAAATGCTGCAAATCGCGACCAGCACCTTCCCCGACACCACCTTCCACATCGACTGCAACAGCGGGTACACCCTCGACGACTTGCCGTTTTTCAAGGCCATCGACGGCATGGGACTCGCCTTCATCGAGCAGCCACTTGCGTACAACGACCTGCTCGATCACGCCGAACTCGCGCGACAGATCGGTACGCCCATCTGTCTCGACGAGAGCATCGTCGATCCGCACACTGCCGAGCAGGCGTTGCGCATCGGTGCCTGTCGCTACATCAACATTAAGCCGGGAAGGATCGGCGGCTTGACCAACGCCCTCGCCGTGCACGACATGGCTAGGGACGCCGGTGTGCCGGTGTGGGTCGGGGGGATGCTCGAAAGCGCTTTGGGGGGATCGATCTGTGTGGAGTTGGCGACGCTGGAGAACTTCACCTACCCGGGCGACCTGTTCCCCTCCTCCCGCTTCTACCGCCGCGACCTGTCGCAACCACCTCTGGAGCTCGCCGAGGGCTGTGTCTTCAAGCCCTCGACCGGCGATCTGCCGACGCCGGATGCCGAGCTGCTGGCGGCGCAGACCTTGCGCTGGAAGACGATCGCGCCGGACTCATCCTGATCCGCTGGTTTGTAATTAGGTCGCTAGCGGCGCTCCGCGGGGTATGGCGATAGAGATCGGCGATTTTGCATACTGGGAGCGGCAGGCGGTGAAATCGGCGTTGCGGTATTCGCCTAAATGAATGGATCCCGCAATGCGGTCTGCCGCAACGCGACCCGCAAACAGGAAGGGGATGGTATCGCCCGGGCGACTCACTTGGCTGCGCAGCTTTACCTGATCGCCTTCAATGACGCCGGCGATTTGCTGCTGAGAAAAATCGCTTATGTGGGTGCCGCCGATCCAATGCCCCTCCTGTTCGAGGAATAGCTGGTGTTGGCTGCTGCTGCTCGAATAGTTGATGGTGAGGTCCCAGGAGCCGCTGACATCGGTTGCCGGAGGAGCTAACTCGGTTGATTGGGGACTGCGTTGCGCGGTTAAGATGCGGTGGATACGGTCGGCGACCACTTGGTCGTTGCCCGGCTGCATCTGATTGGGCGTGATGCCGATGGAAGTGCGGCCGTTGGCACCGCCGCTGGCCACGGCGATGCGGGGTTTGTTGTAGGCGAAATCCTCGGCGACCTCTGCGCCGGTAATGTGCAAGACGGCTGGGTCCCAACTGATGGTGAGGACCGGGGCGCGGTTGGATAAGCCGGTGGGTTCGTTGACCTCGGTTGATACGCTGTCGATGTCGCGCACCCGCTGGGCGATATGGTCGAGATAGGACAGCCAAGTCTGCCATTCGGCGGCGTGGTCGCGGCGCACCCAGGCCTCCACCGCCGCCAGCATCCCCATGATTTCTTCCTTGCCGATTTTATCGTCGCGGCCCGGCCCGTGATGCGGCGCACTGAATTGCCAAGCCGACTGTAGCAGGGCTTTGTCCCCCAGCACTAGACCAGCGCACTGGGGTCCGCACAGGGCTTTGCCGCCGCTGTAGGCGACGACGGTGGCACCCCTTTGCAAGTGGACATTGGGAATGGTGAGGTTTTCGGCCGCGGAGTCGGCGAGGATGGGAATTTTGTGCGGGCGGGCCACGTCGGCAATGACCTCTAGGGAAAGCGGCTGGTCGGTGGCAGAGCCAGCCCCGGTGGTTATGTAGATCATGGCGGTGCGGGGATTGATAGCTTGCTCCAATTCGGCTTGGGTCTCGACCATGACGATTTCGACGCCGATGCTGCGCACGGCGTGGTCGTAGGCGTTGCGCGAATACCGGGGGATGATGACTTGGGTCTTGTCTAGGCCGGTCAAATCCGGGATGCGGATCAGCTTTTCGGGGTTGCCGCCGGTGACGCAGGCTGCGGTGATGTGCTTGAGGCCAGCGGCGCAGCCCGCCGGAATCAGGCCCCAGTCGGCTCCGGTGATGTCAGCCAGCCTTTGGCCGACGGCTTCGGCCAGTTCGTCGTATTGGACGAAGTAGCCCGAGGCCGCTTCCATGGCCGACACAACTTCGGGGAGTTCGACGGAGCCGCCGATGATGGTAAAGGTGCCACGGCAGTTGATGATGGGTTCGACGCCGATGGCTTGGTAGATGTTTTGGTCGCTGGTATCCAGTGTCATGCGGGCCTCCCTTGTGGATTGTGGATGAACGAACTTGTAAAGGTTAGGTCAGTCCCCAGATGCGGGCGGCTGTACCGCCTAGCATCTGGTCTTTTTCACGGGGGCTGAGAAAGTCGAAACCCTCCTGCACTAGGCGCAACTCCTCACTTAGGGTCGGCCAGTTGTGCTTGGTGCGATGATGCCCCGGATAACCAGTGCCCCACAACATGCGCTCGGCCCCAAAGGCGTGGTGCAGACGCTGGATGAAGGGATGCACATCGGCATAGGGAAAAGTCTGCTTCGAGCGGCCGTGGGCATCCGAGATTTTCACGGCCACGTTGTCGAAGTTAGCCAGTTTGACGATGGGCTGAAAAGCCTCGGGCGGTTCGTCGAGGTTGGGATAGCCCATGTGGTCCAACAGCAGGGGCATCTGCGGATGGCGGCGGGCGATTTCAGCTACTTGATCGGCGCAAGCGGCGTTGAGATGGAATTGGATGACAGCGCCCATTGCGGCTAGGACTTCCCATATAGGACGGTTCTGGGGCGTGGTCAGGACTTTTTCGTTTGGGTAGTACATGGGGTGAAAGCGGAAACCGAGCAAGCCGCGTTCCTCCATCCAGTAGTGCGCCTGATCGGCGTTGTCTGGATTTTGCGGGTCGAGCATGCCGTGGCCGATAAAGCGGTCGGGGAAACGGGCCTGCGAATCGGCGATATAGCCGTTGTCCCAGGTGGACCAGCTAGTTTGCACCAAGACGCTGCGGTCAACGCCGTTTTGGTCCATGTCCTCGATCAACTCGTCAGCGGTAGCGGGTTCGTCCGGCTTGGAGGTCCAGTTGGGGGCGGTGGGTCCGATGGGGTATTTCTCGGACATTTCCCAGATGTGTACGTGGGTATCGACGATCATGGATGGTTCCTTTCAGGTTGGTCGGAGTCAGTGCGGACCTAGTCGAGATCGGATTGAGCGGGTAGAAAAATTCCTAACGCCCGACCATATCGACGAAATAGCGATGTAGGCTCAAATCGCTAGTCAGCTCGGGATGGAACGAGGCGACGAGCACTTGGCCTTGGCGCGCCACAACCACATCGTCGCCGCAGGTCGCCAGCGCCGCGACCCCATCGCCCAACCGCGCGATGCGGGGGGCGCGGATAAAAATCATCGGCAACGGTCGCGGTTGCTCATCCGCCGCCCAAACGCCCGTCCCTTCGAAGCTATCGACTTGGCGGCCATAGCTGTTGCGCTCGACGTCGATGTCGATCAGGCCGAGGGACTTCTGCGGCGGGTTGGAGACGCCTTTAGCCAACAGGATCATGCCAGCACAGGTGCCAAAAATGGGGTTGCCGGCCGCGGCGAAGTCCCGCAGCGGTGTCCAGAAATCCCAAGAGTCCATGAGCTTGATTAGCGTTGTGCTCTCGCCGCCGGGAAAGATCAGGCCGTCAACTGTGGACAATTGCTCCGGCTTTTTGATTACGCGGGATTCGACGACCAAGGCGTCGAGCATTTTGCCGTGGGCCGCGTAGTCGCCCTGCAATCCCAAAATTCCAATCATATAGCAACCCTAAATGACTTGAATGATTCGATATGCGGATCGCCTTGCTGGTAGGGGCGAGCGATCGCTCGCCCCTACAATTCGGCGTCTGTCCGCGTCCATCGGCGGATTATCTCGTGAATGATGTAGGATGGCTATATCACAAGATTACCCCGTCCCTGACAGAGCAGAGACGGGGCAATTTCCGTTTGCATCTGTGCGGCGTCCTACCAGCCGCGAGTCTGTAGTTTGTCCTTCTCTTCGAGGGTGTCGATGTTGATGCCGACCATGGCCTCGCCGAGATTTTCGGAGACGCGGATCAGGACCTCTGGATCGTCGTAGTGGGTGGTGGCTTCGACGATGGCTTTGGCGCGGATGGCCGGGTCGCCGGACTTAAAGATCCCGGAGCCGACGAAAACGGCCTCAGCGCCGAGTTGCATCATCAGCGAGGCATCGGCCGGAGTGGCGACGCCGCCGGCGGCAAAATTGGGCACTGGCAGCTTGCCGTGCTCGGCAACCCAGCAGACCAGTTCATACGGTGCGCCTAGGTCTTTGGCCGCGGTCATTAGCTGCTCGGGACGCAGGATCGTCAGCCGGCGGATCTCGTCGGTAACTGAGCGCATGTGGCGCACGGCCTCGACGATGTTGCCCGAGCCAGCCTCGCCCTTGGTGCGGATCATGGCCGCGCCTTCGCCAATCCGCCGCAGAGCTTCGCCGAGGTTGCGGCAGCCGCAGACGAAGGGCACTTCAAAGGCGAACTTATCGACGTGATAGTGCTCGTCGGCTGGAGTCAGGACCTCGCTTTCGTCAACGTAGTCGATCCCGAGGGCTTGGAGCATCTGCGCTTCGGCAAAGTGGCCAATGCGGCATTTGGCCATGACCGGAATGGAGGTCGTCTCCATGATCTGGCGCAGCTTCTCAATGCTCGACATGCGCGACACCCCGCCTTCGGCGCGGATGTCAGCGGGCACTCTTTCCAGCGCCATGACCGAGGTGGCCCCGGCGTCTTCGGCGATCTTAGCTTGGTCGGCGGTGACGACGTCCATGATGACGCCGCCCTTGAGCATTTCGGCAAGGCCGGTCTTGAGGCGCAGGGTGCCAGTCTGGCCATTTTGTATCTCGCTCATAGCGCAATCTCCTTTAGAGCAGTTCCTTAAAAACATATTCCAAAACAGCTCCCCACGCAATTTTCGCTTGGGGTAGAATTAGGTGCCGCGTAGGCTTTGCCAGTAGGTGCGGCAAAGGTCGCGGGCGAAGAGGAAGAGGGCCGCTGAGGTCGCGACACTAGCGAGGATCGCGCCGGTGGCGAGGACGGCGAGCGGTGACCAAGGCAACAAGGGGCGAGTTAGCAGGAGAACGGTGAAGACGAAGGCGACCACCAAACCGGGGCGGCTGAGCGCGGCGAGATAGGTTGCAAAAGGCAGGTCAATCAAGCGGTTGACGAGGCACTGCGACAGCAGCAAAAACAGCAAGGCCGCCGCGGCGATGACGCTGGCCACGCCTTCGACGCCGTGCGGCAGGCCATAGAAGTACAGGGCCGGGATCAGCACCCCCATGCTAAAGAGCGACCAGTAGAAAGACCAGTTGGTCTTGCCTTTGGCCATAAAAATCGAGCCGACCAAGGTGCTGGCGACTTTCAAAAGCGTGGCCGCGGCCAACAGGCGCAGCACCATCCACATCGGCTCAGTGTTGAGCAAGGCGGCAATCTCCGGCGCAAAGACGAATATCCCCGCGAGGAACGGACCCAGCGCTAGCACGAAGCCCTGTACCGAGGACAAATAGCCACGGCGCAGAAGCGAGTTGTCGTCCACGATTGTCGAAAAGGTTGGGAAGGAGACGCGCTGGATGGTCGTCGCCAGCCGGGTCAGGGGTTGCAAGGTCAATCGCTCGGCCAAGCTGTAATAGGCTTGGGCCGTAGCCCCCAGCGGTATGAAGATAAAGAGATAAGCGATCTTGCCATTGAGCAGGGCCACCACGCGCGAGCCCGTAAGATTTAGCGCGAAGCGAAGGATTTGGCGCAGTGCTTGGAGCCGGAAGCGCAGACGCGGCAGCCAGCGGGCCGAAAGCGCGAGGCTGCTGAAAAGACCTAGTTCGCGCACGACCGATCCGAGGACTGGGACTAGGACGCCCAATTCGGGTTGCCAGAAAAGCATCAGCGTCACTGCAAGGCCGAAGGTCAGGACTGAAACGAGTTCGGAAAGGGCCACGGCGCGGAAGTCGAGGTCGCGCTGTAGTCTGGCTCGCAACAGGCCCGCCAATGAGGCGAAGGGGATGGCTAGGCAGAACGTGCGCAGGACGCGGTCGAAGGTGTGCGGGTCGTCGCCTCCCAGAAAAGGAGCCAGCCAAGAGGACGCGGCGACGACCGCAGCGGTGATCAGCAGTCCCCAACTCAAACAAGTCCAGAAGGCCGTGTCGAAGTGTTCCTCGCTCGCGTCTGGCAACTGGACTAGGGCTGCGCCCAGACCTAAATCGCCGACCAGCGATAGGAGCATTATCAGTGCCAGTACCCACTCAAAACGGCCCAAATCGTCGAGCGGCAAGAGCTTGTAGAGCGCCAGCATGACGCCGAGCTGGATAACGGAAGCGCTGCCGTTCCAGAGGAAACCGCGCAGGGCGCGCGTGGCTAGGGAGAGCGAAGCGCTCACAGGCTAGGTAGCTTTACGACGCTTCGACGCACGCTTTGGCGATGCGGCCCTGCTTGCCGAAGACATTGACCGCCCGCGCTTCGAGCAGGTTTTCGCCCTCGGCGAGCGTCCACTCAAAGCGGGCTTCGCGCTCCTCGCGCCACGGACCGCTGTCTTGGCGCACCAAAAAGTGCGAGAAATTGGGCGCGGTGTGCTCTAGATCGACTTGCAAAGTACGCGCCTTTTCCGCCACCTGGAGATAGAGCCGCGTCTGATTGACCGACCAGTAGAAGTCCCCGATGCGAGAGGTCTGCAAAGAGTATTCGGCATACCGAGGATCGACGTCGTCTGACCACCACAGATAGCCATCCCAGTGGTATTGACCGGAACCGTGGCGCAGCTCGGCTGGCTCGGCGAAGATCAGGTGCGTGTTGCGCAGCGGAATGCCGAAGCGGCAGAAGACGTCGATATAGTTGCTCATGGGCTCGACGACCTTTTGCGGCAGCTTGTTGGCCATGATCGTTGCGCGCCGCTCGTCCGCCGCGGCCTCGTGCAGTTCCAAGGCGTTGATGGGCACGCCGTCGATTTCGTAGGTGGCGTCGAATTCGCGGGCCGGTCCGGCGTCTTCGAGGATCCACTTTTGCAACTCCTCGCACCAGACCTCGGCCAAGCAATGGTGATCGACGACGATTGAGCGGGCCACCCACCCTAGGGACGAGGCGCAGCCAGCGAATACCGCTCCGTAGTGGGTACACATGCCGAAGCCCCAATCGCCCTTGGTGGTGTCGAGGACTTCGAGCGGGTTCCAAGAGGGACAGTGGGGATATTTGTCGGATTGCCAGCCCAGCCATTGGCTGTGGACCCAGTCGCGCAAAAGGGCTAGCTGTTCGAGTTCGGTTTTGCCCGCGGCGATGACCTCGTCGAGGCGGTACTGCTTGCGCAGCCGCTCTTGGTGTGGGTGCAGCCCCATATAGGCGAAGGGGTACGAGCTGTGTACGAGCTCGGGTTGATCGAACTCTGCTTGCTTGAAGGGGGCGAGGCTTTTGGCGTCCTCCTCGATATCGACTTCGAGCGTGACAGCCTGGAGCGTCGGGGTCTTGTTGGCCGCGTCGGTTTCGAGAATGGCGCGCCACTGCACGAAGCGCCCGGGCCACTGCAAGGCGGTGTCTCGCTCCCAAGCCGTCCAAGTGCGCGGATCAAAGGAAGGAGTCGAACCCGTGCGCAGCTCGAAGTGTATTTGGGTTCCCTGCGGCTGGCGCATCCGCGCCTTCAGGTGCAGGCGGCGAATGCCCATTCGCGGAGCGATGCGGCCACTACCGTCTTCGTCGGCGAGGTCGATGACCGGCGAACAGAGCGTTCCTTGGGGCGGATGTCCCTTGACGCGCAGCCGCACCAGATATTCGCCTTCAATGGCGCGGGCTTCGCCCAAGGTGCCTTGGTGCCAAGTCTTGCCGCCGTCAAAGCTGCGGCTCGAATGGCTTGAGGGCGCGTCGGCTAGACCGCCCGGAAAGGGGTCGATGTGCAACACGCCGCTGTGCGAGAACACGAATTCGTTGGTGCCTTCTTTGAGGTATTTGGCGGCGATTTTCTTGCGGTCCCAACCGCCGGTGAGCATGCGCTCGCGGTCTTGGCGATGGGTGAGGACGTGGCCGTTGACCTGGAGCCGCATGGGTTTGTCGGCGGTGGATTTGTCGGCGTTGACGTAAAAGAGCAATTCGGCTCCCTTGGTCTTGGCCGAGGGGATGTCGAATTCGACTTTTGCGCACAGAGCGGGCGTGAGTTCCTCGCAGATGTCGCCGTCAACGCCCATTTCGTTGGTGAGCATATAGGTGGGGGCGAGGCGGGCGGCGGGGGTGGTTTGGGCGTCGATGAAGCGGTCGCGGCGATAGTCGCGGAAGTCGGCGATGGTGATGCGTTTCATGGTAGGCTCCTAAGTGGGGGTCTTTGCGGGGAATGTAGGGGGTGAGATGGGGTGGGGCAAACAGCAGGAGCGGGGTCTGCCCTATGATGCACCACGCCCAAACTCAGGCGAGAGCTGTCCGGCCTCAGTATTGGGGCCGCAGGGCCTCGACGTATTCTCGTGCCGCAATGGCCGCTGGCAGCGGCTCGTCCCAATCGACCTCCTCAAGCTCGACGACGAGGAGGCCGTCGTAACTGCTATCCACTAACAGCTTGAACAACAAGGGGACTACCATCGGTTGCACTGGAATGGTTGGGACGCCGCAGGCCGCCCCTTGGCCAGCAATAGCAGTACGTACCTGTGCTTTTATGCCGAATTAGGTATATTAAGTGTATGTTAAACAAGTCAATTTCTTGGGTCGCATCTTCAAGAGATGACCTACGCAATTTCCCCACATCGGCCCGCCGCAAAGCGGGTCTTGAGTTGCAAGCCTTACAGCGGGGAGAGACACCGACCGATTGTAAACCTATGCCTTCAATTGGCCCAGGCGTCATGGAGATTCGCATCAATATTGGCAATGCTTATCGCATCTTCTACGTGGCCAAATTTGAAGAAGGTATCTATGTCTTGCATGCTTTTCAAAAAAAACGCAGCGCACATCGAAGCAAGATATTCAACTTGGCCAGCAACGATACCGGATTCTGCTAAAACATAGACAAGGATGATAAGGAGGCTATGCTATGGAAGTGACCCGAGGCAGCGATAACGTATTTGAGGATATTGGTTTCGAGCGGGAAGAAGCGGCGAGCCTAAAAGTCCGGGCTGATTTAATGCTCGACCTGAGAAAGTACATCGAAACTAGAGGATGGACCCAACATCAAGCCGCGGCATTTTTTGGTGAGTCTCAACCGCGCATTAGCAATTTAATGCAGGGGGAGATTAGTCGTTTTAGTGTGGATAAACTGATTAATATGCTGACGCGAGCGGGGATGCAAGTCGAAATTTACGTCAAGCCAAAAGCCGCTTAATCGAAAGTTCAAAACAGCTCCTACGGGGTACCGCACCCAAAGTCAAGCGAGAAGGGCCTCGACGTATTCTCGCACGGCAATGGCCGCTGCCAGTGGCTCGTCCCAATCGACCTCCTCAAGCTCGACGACGAGGGGGCCGTCGTAACCGCTATTCGCTAACAATCCGAATAACTCCGCAAAGGGCAGTTCGCCTTCTCCAAAGGGCACGGGTTTTTCGCCTTGCTGGTCGCGCAGGTGGACGAGACCAATGCGCCCGGCGAGAGCTTCGGCAAAGGGCATGATCGGCTCGCCGACTGAGAGCAGGTGGCCGGTGTCCAAGAGCACGCGCGCCCGCTCGGGCAGCTCGGGCATCACCGCTTGGTAGTCGGCCAGTCCTTGGAGGCGGTTGCCTTTGTGGTTGCCCAAGTTGAGGGCGATATCGGGGATGTTGTCGAGGAGGGTGTTGACGCCTTCGATGAGGTCGGCGAGCGCCTCGTCCGTGCGGGCACCGCCCTTGGTGTTCAGGGTTTTGATGCCGAGGGCGCGGCCCAAGTGGATGTCCCATTCGAGTTGGCGCAGATTGTAGGCGAGGTTGCGCTCGTCGGAGTCGGCCTTGCGGCCAGTGAGGTTGCGGATGTTGAAGCCGGCAAGTTGTAGGTCGGCGTCCGCAAGGGCGGTGCGGACCATGGGCACGGACCAGTCGCGGTGGACGGGAGTGCTCTCGGTGTACGCGCGGAAAAGTTCGAGGCGGGAGAAGCCAGCCGCCTTGGCGAGGTCGAGTACTTCGGGCAAGAGCAGGTCTGGGCAGAGGGTTGGGCTGAAGACGAGGTGCATCAGCTAATCCCTTCCCAATGCGCCCATTGATCGTCGCAGGTTTCAAAGCGGATATCGTTGGTGTCTTTGCGCGAGAAGCGGCCGATGAGGGCCATGCGGATGTTGCGATTGACGTTCTTGGAACCCGTGTGAAAGAGCTGGCCGTGCCAGAAAATGGCGTCGCCGGCTTGGCCGACAAATTCACTTCCTTTGGGGAAGGTGCCCTCGGGAAATACGTCGCTGGAAACGCCGCCCTGCACCGACAGCAACGAGTGCGTCTTGAAGTAATCGTAGGCCACGTTATGGCTGCCGGGCCAATAGGTGAAGCAGCCGCCCTGCGAGTCGATATCCTCGACGTAGATCGTGACGTTGATGGTCATGTAGCCGACCGTACCTTCGGGCACGCCGTTGGTTGGGGTGTAGTAGCCGTCGAGATGGCCGCGCGCGGGCAGGGACCAAGTCTTGTCTTTGGCTGGGTAAACCAACGCGGGACCGGCGCTGCCGGGATTGAGCCGGCCCTCGCCGACCATTTCCTCCATCATCGCAAAGAGCGGCGACTCGTGGACGGCGGCGCGGATGGCCGGGTGATGGGCAGGCGCAGGAGAGCGGGGGCCAGCTTCGACATAGGTTGCAGGATCGTCGCGGTCGGCGTCAATGCCAGCCCAGAGGGCGTCCTGAGCGGCTTGAATTTGCGCGGACGTGAGTGCGCCGCGGACGATGAGACAGCCATTTTCCTTAAAGGAATGCTTGTCGGTGGGGGTGAGATGGGGCATGGCGGTACCTTTCCAATGAGGTTGAAAAGGCAAATATAGAGCGGCTAAAAGGGGGTGTCCATTCGCCCGCGGCGAACCTCCCCATGAGGCAGAGATCCGCCAGTGCGGAAAGGCTCTACGGAAAATTGTGGGAGGGAGTGCTGTGGCCGAACCCTCAGACAACGACCGCTTGGTCTAAGGCACGGATGTAGCCAAGAGTCCACGCTAACCCCGCGGCGCGGTCGCCGGCGATGGCTGGGAAGTGCTCGGGGTAGATCTGGCCTTGGTAGTCGATCTCTTTGAGGGCGCGGATGGTGCCGACCATATCGACTTCCCCCGCACCGAAGGGCACTTCGAGGTAGCCCAAGTCCGCCAGCCGCTGCTCGATTTCCGGGGTAGAAGGCCCCTGGGCCTTGGTGGCGATATCGCGCACGTGGACCATAAAGACCTTGTCGCCGAAGTGGCGGATAACCTCGGGCAAGCTGTCGCCGGCCATTTGCGACTTGCCTTGGCAGAAGGTCAGGCCGTGGGCTGGCGAGTCGGTGGCGTCCATGAGATTGGCAAAGGTCTCTCTGTTCCAGATCAGGCGGTCGGGCACGTGAAACGTGTGGGTGGAGATCCGCACGCCAGCGTCTTCGCCGATTTGGCCGAGTTCTTGGAAGACCTCCACCAAGCCCTGCCAGTGCTGCTGCCGCTCGTCTGGGTCGGTGGGGGCCGCGTCGGCGCTGAGGTAGAAATGCACTAAAGGTATCTGCGCGTGGCCCATGTTTTCGATCAGGCGGCGCATGTATCCCATTTCGCGCGTGCGGGCCGCGTCGTCAACGCAGGCGTCGAGGCTGAGGCGCGGCGGGGTCAGTCCGGCCAGCACCACTTCGGCGGCGGCGTATTGGTCGGCTAGTGCCTTGAGTGAGTCGGCCGCGGGTGCGTCGTCTGAAGAGAGTTGGCCGGTGCTCAAGACGATGTGGCTAGCGCCGGCGTCGCGGCAATAGGCGATGTTGCGATCGTGGTCGGCCCCAAAGGGGGCGAAGATGCCGATGTCGAACATGAGTTCCTCCTCAGCGTAGTGTACATAAAAATGGTGCTCCCACGGAGACTCGAACTCCGGTTACAGGGTTGAAAACCCTGGGTCCTAACCGCTAGACGATGGGAGCACGCAAAGCAAAAAATATAGAAATGACCCCGTATATTGGCAAGCCGTCCCGTCGCATTTTGCTAGGCGAAGTCGTCGAGCGCGGGCGTGGGGAGATTGTAGTCGGTGGCTTGCTCAAAGGCGCGGGCGAGGCGCAACAGTCGCGCCTCGTCGCGGGGGTGGCCGATGAGCTGTAAGCCGATGGGTAGGCCATCGCGCGTGAACCCGCAGGGCAAGGAGACGGCGCACAGGTCGAGGAGGTTGACGGCGATGGTGTTGCGCAGGCAGAGGCCGTTGATAGGGAAATAGACCTCGTCGCGGTCGATTTCGTCGAGAATTGGGGCGGCAAAAGGGGTGGTTGGGGTGATGAGAAAATCGACGTTTTCGAGGGCCGTGCGGGCTTTGCGGCGCAGCTCATCGCGTATTCTAAGTTGCTGGAGAAAGTCTGCGGCGAGAATATCGCGGCCGTCGAGTATGCGCGTCGAGACAATGGGGTCGAACTGGTCGAGGTGCGCTTCGAGGTTGCGCCGGTGATAGAGATAGGCTTCGACGGCTGTGGTGCTAGGCCCGCTGCGCCATTCGGCTAGATCGTCGAGCACATCGAGCGATATTTCATCGACATAGACGCCGAGGTCGGCGAAAACGCTCGCCGAGGCGCGCACTGCTGCTTCGACCTCGGCATCGACATCGTCCCAGAAAAACTCGCGCGGGAAGCAGAGCCGGAGGCCGGCGACCTCGCCTTCCAAGTGATCCACAAGCGAATCACCGGGCAGAGAATCCGCCATGGCTTGGCACAACAGGGCGCAGTCTTGCGCCGTGCGGCACAAAGGCCCGATGCTGTCGAGGGTGGGGTCGAGGGGCAAGACGCCGGTGTTGGGGAGCAGGCCAAAGGTCGGCTTGAGGCCGGTGAGGCCGCAAAAAGACGCGGGAATCCGCACCGAGCCGCCGGTGTCCGAGCCGAGAGCGGCCGGTGCCAGTCCAGCCGCCACGGCCACGCCCGAGCCAGAGGACGACCCGCCCGGCAGGCGATGGGTTTCGGGATCCCAGGGGTTGACTGGGGTCCCGTAGTGATGGTTGACGCCGGTGCCGCCAAAAGCGAATTCCACGAGATGCGTCTTGCCCAAGAGCACGGCTCCCGCGGCAAAGAGGCGGCGGGCAATCGTGGCGTCGGCTGCGGCGATGTTATCGCGCAGCAGGGTCGAGCCGCCGGTGGTGGGCAGGCCCGCGACATCCACGAGATCCTTAAAGGCGAGGGGAATGCCGTGCAGGGGGCCGAGATAGGTGCCGGCCGCGATTTGGGCTTCGGCAGCGCGGGCTTGGGCGCACGCCCGCTCGGCCGTGACGGCGAGATAGGCGTTGAGCGCCGGATCGTATTGCTCGATGCGCTCTAGGTAGAGATCGGTGAGTTCGAGTGGGGAAAGTTCGCCACGGCGAATTAGGGTGGCGAGTTCGGCGATGGGGGCAAACGCTAGGGTGTCATCCATGAGGCGGCCTCTGCTCAGGGTTAATCCAACAGGGAAAATCCGGTGTAGCCGAGGCGGTCTTCCGCGCCTTCGACGCCGCCTTGGGGAAAGTACTCCTGCCAGCGCCGGCTGACCTTTTGCGCTGTTTCTTCGTCTGTTATCAGCTCGTCCGGGTAGCCGGGTTTCATGCGGCAATCCAAGACGATCGGTGGCGTATAGCAGGGGTGATGGCGGCGGAGCTGGACCGCGGCGGCGTACGTGTCGGCAGCCGGCTCAAAGCGGGTAAAGGTACTCCAGAGAAAAGTGACGTTTTTGGCGGCTGCACTGGCGTCGTCAACCAAAAATATCAGCGGCCAAGCGGCGGCGGCGCGGTCTGCGGCGAGGTGTTGGGCGTAGCCGGGATCTTCCGCGTACGTCGGGCCTTGCACTGCGAGGGCACCAGGGCAATAGACCTCGGCGGCGCGGGCACCGCCGGGCAGGTCGCCGCTGAATTCTCCGGGCAGTTCGTTGACTGGATCGCCCACGCCGATGAGGATTCCTTTGCTGCCTTGGTTCACGGCCGGGCCCGTGTAGTCGAGGGTATCCATGGCGAGATTGGCGATGACGAAAAGGTCGGTTGCAAGCTGCGCCCGCGCTAGAGCATACGCGAGCACCTGCCGGAAGTCGCCCAAGTCCAAGGGGCGATCAATTACGACCAAGAACTTGGTGAGGTTGAGTTGGCCGCCGTCCTCGCCCAGGATGCGAAAGGCGAATTTCATGGCCTCGCGCGGGTAGCGCTCCTCGACGACGATGGCTGCCAGCGAGTGATAGCCGGTCTCGCCGTAGCTCCACATGGCCTTGATCGCGGGCATGACCAGCTTGCTCAAGGGCGTCATGAGCTGCTGGATGTAGGTGCCGAGGAACATGTCTTCCTGCGGCGGCTTGCCTACTACGGTGGCTGGGAAGATGGCGTCCTTGCGGTGGTAGAGGCGCTTGGCTTGGAGCACTGGGTAGGAGTGTTGCAGCGAGTAATAGCCGTAGTGATCGCCGAAAGGCCCTTCGGGCTTGCGCACGTGCGGCGGCACCACGCCTTCAATGGCGAATTCGGCTTCGGCGATCAGGGGCAGCGTGGAGCCTCGCACGCGGCGCAGGCGCTCGCCCTGCAACAGGGAGGCCAATATCAGCTCGGGCAAATCTTCGGGCAGAGGCGCGATGGCCGCGAGGATCAGCGCTGGCGGCCCACCGACGAAAATGACCAGCGGCAGGTCTTCGTCCCGCTGCTCGGCGACGTGGTAGTGGAAGCCGCCGCCTTTTTGGATTTGCCAGTGGACGCCGAGGGTCTGGGAATCGTGGCGCTGGATGCGGTACATGCCGAGGTTGTGGTGGCTGGTATCGGGGTGTTCGGTATAGACCAGCGGCAGGGTGATGAAGTGTCCGCCGTCTTCGGGCCAGGTTTTGAGCAGGGGCAAGCGCGCGAGGTCGGGCGGCGACTGCACGCACTCGCCAACGGGGCCTTTGCCGACGGTCTTCAGTCCGACCTTGAGTGCGGCGGGGATCAGGTTTTTGTGCGGCCAGAGCTTGCCCGGCGAAAGCGAGGGCAGGTCTTGGGCGAGTTGCACTAGCTGCTGGATAAACTGTTCCGGCCTAGGGCCAAAGGCTAGATCAACGCGCCGGGGGGTGCCGAAGAGATTGGTGACGCAGGGAAAGTCCGCGCCTTCGACGTGGGTGAAGAGCAGGGCCGGACCGGCGGAGGCAAGGACGCGGCGATGAATCTCGGCGATTTCGAGCTCAGAGGAAACCGGAGCGTCAACGGTGACGAGTTCGCCTTCGCGGCGTAGGAGGTCGAGGAATTGGCGCAGGTTGTGCATGGCGGCCTAAGGCGGCAGGTGGAAGGTAGGGTTGGTCTTGAATATATTAAAGGCGACTTTCTAAAACATCCCCATTCTCCTTTAGGAGACGATCAACTATGAAGACAAAGAAGGCGTTTGATTGCGTTGAGATGAAACGCCGGGGTGCAGAACGAATTCACGATCAAATCGCAAATATAACAATCGAAGAACAACTGGTTTTCTGGCAAGAACGCACCGAGTTGCTGCGAAAACATCAGCAGACGGTAAAAACGAGACGCAAAATATCTCTCTATTCCTGAAAGGTTTTATATGCCTACTAACAACGACGAATTTGGCGCACGCTGCGAGTTGCAATGCAGCGGCGGTAGCGGCGTCCTGTACCGCATTCAAAAGCTGGAAGAAGACGGTGTCGCCGAGGTGAGCCGGCTGCCCTATTCGATCAAGATTTTGCTAGAGGCCGCGCTCAGGCAGTGCGACGGGTTTGAGATTACCCGCGAGGACGTCGAGCGCATTGCGGGCTGGAGTCCCGAGACTGCGGGCAAGGAAGAGATTCCCTTCAAGCCAGCGCGGGTAGTAATGCAGGATTTTACCGGCGTGCCAGCCGTGGTCGATTTGGCCGTGATGCGCGACGCCGTGGCCGATTTGGGCGGCGACCCGGAGAAGGTCAATCCCCTGATTCCGGTTGACTTGGTCATCGATCACTCGGTGCAGGTCGATTACTACGGCATCCGCGAGGCACTGGCCATGAACGCCGCGCGCGAATTCGAGCGCAACCGCGAGCGCTACGAGTTTTTGCGCTGGGGTCAGGAGTCGTTCGACAATTTTCGCGTGGTGCCGCCGGCCACCGGCATCGTGCATCAGGTCAACTTGGAATATCTGGCGCAGGTGGTGCAGGAGCAGGACGGCGAATTCTACCCCGATAGCCTCGTGGGCACGGACAGCCACACGACGATGATCAACGGCCTCGGCGTCCTCGGCTGGGGCGTGGGCGGCATCGAAGCCGAGGCCGTGATGTTGGGACAGCCGATCTACATGCTTTTGCCCGAAGTGGTCGGCGTCAAACTGACGGGCGCCTTGCCCACCGGGACGACGGCGACGGACTTGGTGCTGACAGTGGTGCAGATGCTGCGGGCGCATGGCGTGGTCGGCAAATTCGTCGAATTTTACGGCCCGGGCTTGAGCGAGCTGAGCTTGGCCGACCGGGCGACCCTTGCCAACATGGCCCCGGAATACGGAGCGACGATGGGCATTTTCCCGGTTGACGAGGAGACGCTGGCGTATTTGGCGCTCACCGGGCGCAAGAAGGCGGTGGTCGAGCGGGTGCGAGCGTACATGGAAGCGCAGGGCATGTTTTACCACGCTGACGCTCCTGATCCCATCTTCAGCGAGCACTTGGCATTGGATATGAGCACGGTCGAGCCGAGCTTGGCCGGTCCGACGCGGCCGCAGGATCGGGTCGCGCTCAAGGACGTGCCGAGTGCCTTCGCCGATTCGCTAACGGACCGCTTTGAGGTGGAGGACAGCGGCAAAAAGGTCTCCGTCGATTTGGGTGAGCAGGGCGCGGTTGAGCTGGATCACGGTGCCGTGCTCATCGCCGCCATTACCTCTTGCACGAATACCAGCAACCCGAGCGCGATGGTGGGGGCGGGGCTGTTGGCGCGCAACGCGGCTGAGCGGGGCCTTTCTGTCCCGGCCTACGTCAAGACCAGCTTGGCACCGGGCAGCCGGGTCGTCTCGCGCTACCTCGACGCGGCCGGCCTCACCGAGAGCTTGGAGACTCTTGGCTTCCACACGGTGGGCTACGGTTGCACGACCTGTATAGGCAACTCGGGTCCTTTGCCCGAAGAAATCTCCACGGCCGTGGCCGACAACGATTTGGTGGTGTGTAGCGTGCTCAGCGGCAACCGCAATTTCGAGGGCCGGGTACACGCGGTGACGAGGGCCAATTTCCTCGCCTCGCCGCCGTTAGTGGTGGCCTACGCGCTCGCGGGCCGGGCGACGATCGACTTTGAGCGCGAGCCGCTGGGCCGCGACCAAGCGGGCGGAGAGGTGTTCCTGCGCGACATCTGGCCCTCGCAAGACCAGATCCGCGACGCGATTGCCCGCTCGCTGACGCCAAAGATGTTCGAGGAAGAATACGGCAATGCGTTCAGTCAGAACGAGACTTGGAACGCCATTCCCGTGCCCGAGGGTACGCGCTACGCCTGGGCCGAGGAGAGCACGTACATTCGCAAGCCGAATTTCTTCGACGGCCTCACCAAGGAGGTCCAGCCGATCCAGCCGATCCAAGGCGCGCGCGTCTTGGCCAAGTTAGGTGACAGCGTGACGACCGACCACATTTCACCGGCTGGTTCAATCGCTGCCGGCAGTCCGGGGGGCGAGTATCTCACTGCCCGCGGCGTCGAGCGCAAGGACTGGAACAGCTATGGCTCTAGGCGCGGCAACCACGAGGTGATGATGCGGGGCACGTTTGCCAATATCCGCATCCGCAACGAGCTGGTGCCCGGCGTTGAGGGGGGCTTGACGCGCCATTTGCCTTCGGGCGAGCAGATGACTATGTACGACGCGGCCATGCGCTACATCGAAGAAGGCGTGCCTTCGATCATTATCGCAGGCAAGGAGTACGGATCGGGTTCGAGCCGCGACTGGGCCGCCAAAGGCCCCTTTCTGCAAGGCGTCAAGGCCGCAATCGTCGAGAGCTACGAGCGCATCCACCGCTCGAACCTGATTGGAATGGGCATTCTGCCGCTGCAATTTTCTCCCGGTGAAGACCGTCACTCGCTGGGGCTGACTGGCGAGGAGGTATTCGATATTGAGGGCCTCGACGACGACCTGCAGCCGGGGCAGGTGTTGGAGGTGGTGGCCAAGAGCGCCGAGGGCGAGAAGCGCTTTGCGGTGCTGTGCCGGATAGACACCCCCGTGGAGATCAACTACTACCGCAACGGGGGGATCCTACACGCAGTACTTAGGCGGATGGCCGAGTAGGGCCGGCGAGAGGATGCGATGAGTTCTTGTGTTGTTAAAGACGTCGTGCGCACCGTGCTACATGTGCCGTTCCACGAGCGCTGCGCCGACACCATGGAAGTCTATGGGCCGGGTTGGTCCATCGTCGAGTTGATCGAAGTGGAGACTGAGGGCGGCGTTGTTGGCATTGGCGAGACGATTCAGGGATATACGTGGGGCCACTCGCACGAAGCGGAGTTTGCCCGCGTGCGTGGCCAGAATGTGTTCGAGGTGCTGTGGGACGACTCGCTGGGGGCTGGCTTGCAGATGGCGCTGTTCGACGCGGCCGGCAAGCACTTAGACGTTCCCTGCCACCGGCTGATGGGGCCGCAGCACCGCGACGCCTGCCCGGTTTCTTGGTGGGCGCAAAGTATGCCGCCTGCTGCGTGGGCGGCTGAAGCGCGCGCAGCCGAGGCGCATGGTTTTACCACCATGAAGGTCAAGGCGCGGCCTTGGTACGATATTGCGGCGCAGTTGCAGGCCGTGAATGAGGCCACTTCTCAGCACTTTAAGCTGGACGCCGACTTCAACACCATGTTGTTGGGAGTTGACCAAGCCGCCCCGCTCATTGGGCGCTTAGAGCGAGACAACGCCTGTCTGGCGATCGTCGAGTCGCCGATTCCGCAGGACGATGTGGAGGGCAACAAGCTCCTGCGGCGCAAGATTCAAAGTCCAATCGCCATGCATATAGGCCAGCCGCCGCCCATGACGGCGATCCGCGAGGGCGTGTGCGACGGGTTTGTCATCGGCGGTGGGGTGAGCCGCGTCTTGAGCGACGGCAACTTGGCGGCGCGGGCGCAAATGCCGTTCTGGTTGCAGATGGTGGGTACTGGCCTGACGGCGACTTTTGCGGCGCACTTGGGGGCAGTGCTAAACCAAGCGCGCTGGCCGGCGATTCCCTGCGTCAACATCTATTCGCACGTTTTGGTGCAGGAGTTTGCCGTGGAGGGCGGGCATCTGCGGGTGCCGGAGGCCCCGGGTTTGGGGGTCGAGTTGGACCGGGAGGCCGTGGAGCGTCTGCGCGTTGAGCCGGATTTTGCGAAAGCGCCGGTGCGCCAGATACACGTTGTGCGCTGGCCCGATGGCCGGGAGTTGTGGGCACTGGGCGGAGGGTATCGGGGCGATTTCACCGCTGGCAAAATCACCGGCTTTTATCCGGGAATGGACCTCCAAGTGCGGCTCGACGACGGCAGCGAAGAATTTGATCGGGAGTACCGGGAGCGGTTCCCGGAGCGAGCTTAGGACGTTACTTGAGCACGGCGACGGCTAAGGGCGAGAAAGATAATAGGGTAGTGGTTGCGTTTGAAATATAAGGCTTGTTTTGGGGCACCCACTAACGTTCCTTTCCGTACCACTTGAGACGCCATTGCCGAGTATCATCGATGTTACCGAAAAAATTTTCCTCTACTTGGAAAATTACATATCCATGCGTCTTCACATCATCTGTCAATGACGCAGCTTCTTTTATCGCCTCGCTCAGGGTTTCGGCTTCCACGATAACTTCAAACGATGATTGCTCTTGAGAAGATATAATTTTAGCCATCTTTGGCTCCTATACTTTGGGAATTTAGGTAGTGGGTGCCCCCAAAGACCGCCTCCGATTTCAAACGTAACCACTACCGTAATAGGGTTATCTTAGTTTGCCCATTATATCCACCACTGTACCCCAGTCGACTTCGTCGGTCATATGACACCATGAGATTCGGATTGCGCTTTGGATTATTTCTTTTTCTAACTCCATCGATTTCAATACGTGACTTGGGTCGTAGCTCTGGGACGTACATGCCGAGCCATTAGAAATAGCGATATGGTTCTTAAGAGAGACTATTACGGCTTCGGAATCTAAGCCTGGAAAAGATATATTGAGCACATGAGGCAGTGTGCGATTTTGGTCTCCGTTAAATACAGGTTCTAATGGGGCGATTGCATTAAGCGCCTGTTGACGAAACGATTTACACTTTGCCGTCCGTTGTTCCGCATTCTTGAGAGCTAGCTCAGCCGCTTTTCCTAAACCGGTAATCAGTGCAACGGGTAATGTGCCTGGCCTCAATCCCTTTTCCTGTCCTCCGCCAAACATCAAAGGATTCAATGGTGGCCGTTTAAAGCCGCGCCTCCTCGTAATCAGCGTACCAATCCCTTTGGGACCGTAAATCTTGTGACCGCTGATACTGATCAGGTCGATTCTTGGATCGCGGAGTGTGTCTATGTCCTTGCCGAATCCTTGGGCCGCATCTGTATGGAAATAAGCTGGATGATCTCTTAGTCTTTGTGCGATTTCGCGTAGCGGCTGTACTACGCCTGTTTCATTATTGGCATGCATACAGGAGACTAGGAGCGTGTCTTCCCTTAGAGCCTTTTCTACTTCTTCAGGGTTGACCCATCCTCCTTGTGTTGGAGGGAGCAAGGTAATATCGAAGCCGCGTTTGCCGAGCACTTCGAGCGGTTCGAGAACGGCCTTATGTTCAATCAGATTACTAATAATATGCTTTTTGCCTGTCGCTTCTCCATGGTCCGCTAATCCTAAGATTGCCAGGTTATTGCTTTCGGTTGCGCCGCTCGTGAAAGCCACCTCATCTCTTTGAGCCTGCACCACATCAGCGATACGGTCCCGTGCTTTTTGGACGGCTTGCTTGGCACGGGCACCGTATTCGTGGGTGCGGCTTCCGGCATTGCCAAATTCTATGGTGAGGTATTTCATAACCTCTTCGCTAACAGCCGGTTCCATAGGAGCTGTTGCATTACAATCCAAGTAGATTGTCATCGCGGTTCTACCTTTGTCTGGCTGAACTGCTTGTTTGTTTATTAAATATTATTTGTTTGTTTGTCAAGATATATTGACATCCTCTAGAAATAAAGTTATCTTGGAGGAAATTTGATGTTTCCCAATACAAACTATAGGGCAAATTATGAGCCTCTTCCCTAGATATTGTATAGGGTTCTTTCCTTTTAGGCTATTCTGTGCACCCATGTCTGTAGCCAAGTGGCTATGAATACCTCATTTGAGTATGTCTTTCCTAGTATTCGTGGTATTCAGGCTAATAGAGAGTATTATGTCTCTATGTGCCCATTGCGCCTGTTGCCTAAGATATTTCTGTTTGACGAAGAAGAACTGGTTCCGGAGTTAAGAGCTCAACGTACGCTAAATAAGAATCGCTTGCCAGAGATGGCACGCTATGTTCTTGATAATAAAGATAGTTATGTGTTTTCGGCGATTACGGCATCGATCGATGGAGATACTCGTTTTGAAGCTTTGAGTGAGGAAGGTGATGGTAAGCGAATCGGGTTGCTACATGTGTCGATGGAAGCCCAATTCATCATTAATGATGGGCAGCATAGAAGGGCCGCTATTGAAATAGCCCTGCGAGATAATCCCGATCTAGCCGACGAGACGATTGCCGTCGTGTTCTTTTTGGATATCGGGCTTGAGCGGTGTCAGCAGATGTTTGCGGATTTAAACCGTCATGCCGTGCGACCATCGCGATCTCTTGGTTTATTATACGATCATCGAGATGAGCGCGTTAAGCTGACTAAGCTAATGGTAGAGCGCTCGGCTTTGTTTAAAGACTTTGTAGAGACAGAGAAAAGCACACTATCTATGCGCTCTCGTAAGTTGTTTACTCTTAGTGCGATTCATACAGCAAATAAGGCGTTAATAGAGGGGCTTGAGTGCGATTTGGAAGAGAAGATTACGCTGGTGGTGTCTTATTGGGAGGAAGTGGCAAAATATATGCCGGAGTGGATATTGGTTAGACAAGCCAAACTTACAGCGGGTGAGATTAGGCGGGATTTTATCCACTCGCATGCGATTGCTCTGCACAGTCTGGGCAAGCTGGGTAATACTCTATTAAGGAAGCGCAGAAAAGGATGGGAACAGATACTTAAAAAGCTAAAAGGCATTGATTGGTCGCGATCTAATGCGAGTGATTGGGAAGGAAGGGCGCTGATTGGAGGGAAGGTTTCAAAGTCTTTTCACAATGTTACTCTTACAACGAATTTTCTTAAGCAAAGAATGGACCTGCCGCTTGCTCCGGATGAGCAACGTATCGAAGATGCTTTATTAAGGGGAGATTATGGCTAGTCAATCTGCCTTTCGAGAACTTGGCTTACAGGGGGCGGTCGAGCCGCTAACGGAAGAGATACGGGAGCTTTATTTGGCCGACAATATACCCTGGGTTATAGGGTATAGCGGCGGCAAGGATTCGACGGCTTCGTTGCAGCTCGTATGGCATGCACTGGAGGGGTTGTCTCCTGAGCAGCGAATGAAGCCTGTCCATGTTATATCCACAGATACGCTTGTTGAGAATCCCGTTGTTGCAGCGTGGGTCACTAAATCATTGCAGGTGATGGAGAATGCTGCAATACAGGCAAATATCCCTGTCAAGCCGCATCGTTTGACGCCGAATATAAAAGATACTTTCTGGGTCAATCTGATTGGAAAAGGATACCCGGCACCAAGGCATAAGTTTCGTTGGTGTACGGAGCGTCTGAAGATCAACCCGTCAAACACCTTTATTATGGATGTAGTGAAGACTAATGGGGAGGCGATTCTCGTGCTCGGTACGCGCAAAGCGGAAAGCTCTGCGCGGGCGCGTACGATGAGCAAACACGAGAAAGAGCGGGTGAGAGATCGACTGAGTCCTAACGCTTCTCTTCCGAATTGCCTGGTATATACGCCTATTGAGGATTGGTCGAATGACGACGTTTGGATGTATCTCATGCAGGTGCCAAATCCGTGGGGGTATAACAACAAAGACTTATTGACGATGTATCAAGGGGCTTCGCCCGATGGGGAATGCCCTTTGGTGGTCGATTCGACTACTCCGAGTTGTGGCGATAGTCGTTTTGGGTGTTGGGTCTGTACGTTAGTAGAAAAAGACAAGTCGATGTCGGCTATGATCCAAAACGACGAGGAAAAAGAATGGATGTTGCCACTGCTCGAACTACGGAATGCACTCGATGTTAAGGATGATCGGCACTTGCGGGACTTTCGCAAGATGAGCGGCCATGTGCATTTGTTTCACGACCGCCCGATACCAGGTCCGTATAAGCAAGATGTGCGCGAGGAATGGTTGCGCCGGGTGTTTGAAGCTCAGGTGCATGCACGGGAAAATGGACCGCAGGAAGCGGGGGATATTGAACTCATCACTATGGATGAGTTGCACGAGATTCGCCGGATATGGGTGGTGGAGAAGCACGAGTTGGAAGATCGTTTGCCCGGTCTATATGAAGAGATTATCGGCGAACCTTTTCCTGGGAATGCCATCGATCAAAACATGGTCTTCGGTATTGAGGAGATGGAGCTTCTCAAAGAGGTTTGCGAGAGGGACGAGTTGCATTTTGGACTGATTCGCGAATTGCTCGATGTGGAACAGCACTATCGCACCAAGGCTAGGCGTATGGGATTATTCGACAAGTTGGAGCAGGCGTTTAAACGCTATTACTATACAGACGAAGAAGATGCTGTTGACCGGGTGCGACGGAAGAGGGATGCTCTACATGGTATGCTCAAAGAGAAGGGGCTTGAGCATAGCGATCTGATCAAGAGCGATACGGTAAAGGAAGAGCAATCCCAGTATGCCGCTCAACTCTCACTCCTCGAATAGATTATGATCTTTGACGAAGTAGTACTGCACAATTTTGGCGTCTATTTGGGACGTCAGTCGGCAAAGTTGACCCCTCCTTCACCTAAACAGCCTATTGTGCTGTTTGGTGGACTGAATGGAGGGGGAAAGACGACGATGCTCGATGCGCTACAATTGGCCTTGTATGGCAAGTTTGCGCGGTGTTCCAATCGGGGGTCGCTGGCGTATGATGAATTTCTTCGGCGCTGTGTGCATCGCAGCGCTGATCCTCAGGAAGGGGCGGCGGTAGAGTTACATTTTCGCTATGTAATGGATGGCGAAGAGCACGCCTATCGCGTTCATCGCTCATGGGTGGTGAATAAGAGCGGTGTCAAGGAAACGGTTGAGGTGCTGTTGGATGGGGAATACGATCCCGTGCTAACGGAATCTTGGCACGAGGCTGTTGAGGGGTTTATTCCTCTTAGTGTTTCGCAGTTATTCTTTTTTGATGGAGAGAAGATTGAGCAATTAGCGGATCTCAAACACTCTGCGCAACTGCTCGCTGAAGCGACATATTCGTTGTTAGGTGGCGATGTGATCGAACAGCTCGTGAAGGATTTGGGGATTTTGGAGCAGCGGAAAAAGATTGCGCTGAAAGATGAACTAGACCAGCAGCGCATCGAGAAGATCAAGAGAGAAGTGGAGGAAGTTAGGCGAAAAAGGGAAGCACTAAAGCAGGAGCGCGCAGCGGCACAGAATGACTTGGAAAGCCGAAAAAAGAGCCTGCGCGAAACGGACAACCAGTATCGGCTGGAAGGTGGCGGACTCTTTGAGCGGCGGGAGGAAATAGAAAACAAGAGATCGCAGACCTATAGACAGCTTCAGAATATAGAGACGGAATTGCGCGAACTTGCCGCTGGTACTGCGCCTTTATTGCTCGTGCAGAATCTGCTCGCTGGGATAGAGCAGCAGGATATCAGAGAGCAGGAAGCTACAAAAGCTTATTTATTGGATGATATATTAACGGAACGCGATAGTAGCTTGGTCGCCAAAATCAAGAAACACAGTGAATCTAAAGAACTGCTGGCGTCCGTTGAGAAGTTTCTGCTTAGTGATCGGGAGGAGCGCACAAAAAAGAAAGCAGTCGAACCTTATCTCCGGCTTGATGACCAGGTGCGTAATGACCTGCATAGATTGCTGTATATCGGCCTATCCGATACGGAGAGGAAGGCTAAATTCCTGCTGAAAGGTCACGAGCGAGTGCAGCGGGAATTAGACAATATAGATCGCCAACTCGCCGAGGTGCCTGAAGAGGACAAGATTGCCGAGTTTGTAAATCGGCGTAAGAAATTACAGGCAGAGATTGAGAAGGCACAGAGCAGTATTGCGGTGCTAGACACAGAATTAGATCGGATCAAGAATGATATTGGCGCGAAAGAAACGTCGCTCTCGCGCGAGATAGAGAAATCGGTTGAAATCGAATTTGCCCAGGAAGACGCTAAGCGCATCATTGAGCATTCTAAAAAGGTGCGCGATACGCTGAATATTTTCCGCCAAGTGCTGGTCAAACAGCATATTGAGCATATTGAGCGCCTGGTCTTGGATAGTTTCCGTCAGTTATTGCGCAAGGAGTCGTTGGTTGCGGATTTGCGGATCTCGCCGGATGATTTTCAGCTTGAGCTGCGTAATGACAGTGGGGAGCACATCTTTTCCGACCGCTTATCTGCCGGGGAACGTCAATTATTGGCGGTGTCTTTGCTGTGGGGTTTGGCGAGGGCTTCGGGGCGGCCATTGCCGATTGTGGTAGATACGCCGCTCGGCCGCCTAGACGCTTCGCACCGGACGCATCTTGTAGAGAGATACTTTCCCAATGCGAGCCATCAGGTCCTACTATTATCGACGGATGAAGAGATCGACGAGAAATACTATCCTAAGCTCAAATCACGGGTGGGGCATTCCTATACGCTTGAATTTGATGATAAGCTCGATTCGACTCAGGTCAAACCTGGCTATTTCTGGTAGGCTACTATGCCTATAAAAACGATCAGACCTTCTCAAAAGGCTAGAGACCAGCTTGTCAAACTGAAAAGACTTACGGGCCTCGAACACTGGAATGAGATATGTAGGTGGGGTTTCTGTGTCTCTTTAGCCGAGGAAAATCCACCGACTAAAGAGATTATTAGCGCTGATAGTAATATTGAAATGAACTGGCAGACCTTTGGCGGAGCTCATCATGGGTTGTATTGGGCATTGCTCAAAGAGCGGTGTCGGCGGGATGGGGTAGGGATAGATGAGACGACTTTGGCACAGCAGTTTAGGCTGCATTTACATCGGGGGCTTAGTTATTTGGCGTCGGATAAGAGTATAAAGGATATTAGTAGTTTAGTTGGATTGTCTATGAATCACATATCTAAAAGTCTCTGAACTACCAAATTCAAGTGATCTTGAACACTGCAAGAGCCATCTGCACGAGCTCATCCTCTCGCTTCTTGAATTCCGTCGATGTCCAGTTTTGAAATGAAGATAGATCCTGGGTGAGTCTTATACTAGAGTTTGCGTATTCCACTTTTTTCATAGAGAAATTAGAATTGCCGATTTCCGAGTTATCAGATGCATTCATTATTGTCAGATTAGCTAGTTTATGTTTTAGCGGTTCCATCTGTATGTCTTGATCAGCAGCTTCGGCATTCTTTGGATAGATATGTTCGATAGTAGTCTCTTTTATTTCGACGACTATCATTGTGTCAGGTCTAGGCTGATGGCGAGCACCGCGTTGATACCAACTTCTATAACTCTCAACTGTTGAAAAAAAATGTCTAATCTCCCGGTTCCGAGCAGTGTTGTCGGAGTATTCGAGCTTCGTGAGTAGATTCGATTGAAAACTACTATCAGAAGCGCGATCTTGTATTAGTTTCGCTAATTTAGCTTTTAGGGAACGAACTTCGTACGTCCGAGGCCGTTCGCGCATTTTCTTTGCCGTGTCGTTATAAGGCTTATAAAGCGGGCTTGGGTGAGCCTTGACGATAGTAATGTAGCGGAACACAAACCGTTCTAATAATTGGACAACTGCGGTGAACTTCTTTTCTCCTAGCTTTACAGCGCTTAAGAGAAGAGGGTGAGCAGCTTCATGCCGGAGAACATTCACGAGTCGGTTAAGTCTATCGCGTTCCCATACACTAGCAGTTGAATCATCCAAGAACGGCCATTCCCCTTGCTGAATTGCATCAAATACAGGCTTGTCTTGATGGAGGGCAAACACAAAGTTCCTCGTCGAGGTGTGCGTAGGATTCTGAAGAAACTCTTTCTCATAGGTGTCGAACAAGTCCTTGTTAGGGGCTCGCTTCCCTGTTACTGATGGGAAATACGCCTTTAAGTATCTGGCAATGTCTTCTGCTTTCCCATCTAGAATGTCGTCCCATAACTGCTCAACCTCATTTTGAACAGAAGTGTCCTCTTCAAGGATCTCAAGTGTGCGGGCGCGGAGTAGATCTCCATCGGTCAAGTTTCGACCTCGATCATTGAGGATGGAGAACAACCGATACGCCTCTCGGCGGTCCTCGCTCGTAATATAGATGACTATGCATCTATCGGAGATAGTTTTGTATAAATTTATTAGTGCTTCAAGCTTCTCTCTTACTGTACCGGCGTTCTCTATGATGGGGGTAATAAGTTCACTATGGATAGTGTCGTACGCCTTTTGGAGTAGATGATGTGATTCTCGCGAAGGGGAAGCGTTAGTTCCATTGACAAGTGCTCTGAAGAAAGTCTCGTCTGTTCGAGAAAGTTTCAGCTTTGGCTCTTCTACACGTTCTGTATCACTCATCTCCTTATAGACCAGAAACGCCTCTCGTATCTCGGCAGAATAACCATTATAGAGTTTTTTGATAGTCGAGTCAGTGGAATCGGAAACAAGGATATTTAAACTACTCAAGATAGCCGATATGGTTAATGAAAAGGTTGCCATTCGCTGTTGCCCGTCGACTATCTCATGTTTTCGAGAGACTATGTTCGTTGTTCGAATTGCTACATGGACTAAACCTCCCATGAAATGAGGTTTTAATGAGTCAGTTTGATCTAGAAGCTTTTTGATGTCAGTAATAAAATCTGAAATTTCATCGTCTTCCCAAGCATAACCGCGCTGGTATTTCGGAACATAGAACGGGTGATTATTGCGGAATACTTCTGCGATGGTAAGACACGGTATGTTAAATGGCATAATGGTTTGCATAATGGTTTAATAGTATTAAGGGGTAATAGTGGGTATTTTAGATTTGATTTTTTCTTTATATAATGGCAGAAAAGCTTCAATTATTCTCGGTCGATCCTCAAACCATTCATTCGCCAGGACATCAAACCCCCCATACGAATACCGATTCATCTCTGCCATTCCCATATGACTCAACCCCGATGGTGTAAGAGGATTGACCAGCTTCGCAATCTGACCATACACTTGATCTCGCTCCGACATACTAATACCCAAGGCCTCTAATTCTTTGCTCAAAAACAAAGCAACAATAACTCGCCCCTTGGATAGATAAGCCGCCGGAAAGTTGTCAACTAATTCAGGTGCTTGAGCAGTCGGTATACTCTCCTTCTTACCCGTAGCTAAACCCGCCATGAGGCAGAGATAGTATATATCGAAATCAAGATCGAAACCATCCTCTAAATCTCGAAACCATTCCCGAGCACCTTTGCTCAATCTAAACGGCATTTTCAGGCTCCGATTCAATATGAAATTGATTAAAAAAATCGTAACTAGAGACCATATAGCCATCGTCGCTTTCTTCTACACCATCTTCTGCTGTTTTATCAAATGGCGTATCTTTGCGGAATATCGTGATATATTGAATATCGTTATCCTCTACCGTCTCCCTTAAAGCAGGTAAAAAACCAGGTCGCTCCGCCGAAATTACAAACGCTATAAATTGGTTCGATAATTTCGGCACCAATTGCGCCACTTTAGGGCGCACTTCCAAGTCAATCGGGCCTGCTGGACTATCGACAACAAAAGGAAGTTGGTGCTCTGTGCGATTGAAAAGCGTGGATAGGAAGGCATAGCCTATAGAAAGAGTCTCACCCACGCTGCCGCCTTCCTGTCCATCTAAAATCAGGCTTTGCTTAATCTCTCGAATACGGATGCGATTATAAGGCATGAGCTGCTCAATCTGTCCATTAGCTTCCTCGCATAAGTCCCCACTGATACCCTGTTTCGAGTTGAGGTAGGCACGGTGTATAATTTGTTTGAGCCGATCTCGCTTGGCCTTTAATTCCAGCGTCTTGGTTACTTCAGCGTATTTGACTTCCGCTTCGTTCAGGCGGCGTTCTAAAATGCGGATACCATAAGTATCTTCATCGCGCTTAGTATCCACAGTATCTGAAAACTGGTTTAGCTGAACGGTAAGCTCGTCTAAGCGCTGTTGTAGTTCCTTTATTTCGCCATCAGCTTGTTCAAGCGTAGGATCATCAGCAACTGCTTCATTCCGTATGGCATCCCGAACTGTGCGAAGCTGCCCTTCTAGGTCCGCAACTTCTTGCAGTTTCTGCACTTTCCTACTCAGCTCGTCTTCATGGGATTGCGCATCAGTACCTACGAGATTAGCAATATCGCTTTTCATCGAGTTCAAAAGGATAGTATCCTCAGATCCTAAATAGCGATTGGATCGTTCAAGCAATATTGAGCGGATCTCATCAGTAATCTCTCGTCCACAGATGCACTCTACTTCATCCGCAAGTTCTGCAAAAAACTCTTTAGCAGCACTCTCAGGCAGTTTGACGCGGTCTAGACTAGCCTTGAGCGAGATCATCTTCTCGGCAAAGACACTAGACAAGGCATGCGGATTGCGCATACTGTCGAGAAGGTCCTTTGAATTAGCGGAGACTGCTGCATTTGCTTTAACTAGATCCTTTTCAGCATTTAAAAGCTGACCGTTGGTCTCCTCGCGTTCTGCTAGTTGTTCGTTAAATCGCTCCTCTTTTTTAGTCAGTTCTTGCGTGACCGTAGAGTGCTTTTTTCTTAGCGTAGTGCGTTTGGTTTCTAGAGTCTCTATACGCGAGCGTAAGTTCTTAACTTTGTTGCGACGTCGAGCTAAGCCTTTTTCCTCGGTTGCGCTTACCTTAGCAGTTTTGCTCTCCCAATACTCTTCAATCTTGTCGGTGATCTGTGAAAAGTACTGAAGCTGAAAAAGGGCTTCGATGGCACTTTGCGCTTGCGTATGGCTGGGGCTAAGAAGCTGGTTCGCTAATTCGCCGTCGAAGACAAAGAAGTTGACGAAGTTCGGCTGGAAAAACTTTGAAAGGTTGCTCGGAGGTACAAAACCTTCTTTGTTACCCGATGGGAGCGTAGTCGTATACCGGACAAGTCCCTCTTCAAAATCAAAATCCATGGTGATGGTAAGGCGACGCCTGTCAAAGAGAATTACTACCTGAAACTGGCCACTTTCAGTTCTGGGCACCTGTTTACGCATGGAGAGTATCTTATTCGTATCCCATTCAGAAGCCTCGCCAGAGAGTGCAGCCCGTAGCATCTCAAGCGTAGTGGTTTTGCCCGTACCGTTTGGCATTTGAACAAGGCTGATAGGATGAATATCATCGCTGCCATCCCGACAAAAGGAAATCGTATGATCCGGGCAGCGCAGCCCAGTCGAAGACCAACTAGCTATAGTAATTACATCGGCCATTACTCTTTGCCTTCTCCAATATCCACCGCACAGTTGTCATAGAGAAGTTCGATATGGCGCAGGACGGATTCCTTATCCTGCAGCTCCTCATTGCCTTTTGCCAACGCTTCAAACCAAGCGAGCAATTTGGTCGATAAGGCTTTGTCTTGATCAAAATTCTGCACCGCTTCTTCGATGGAGTCTTTGATCTTAGGATCAATATTCATATATAGCCTCGGAAGCGAGTTCAATAGCCGCTAATTCAGCAAGCCATAATTGGCGCTTCATATCGGTATTTCGCTCTTGTGGGTCATCTGATTGCCGGATGAAGTCGATTATATTAGCCCGCTTAGTGGGATTGGCAGGATCTATGCGTAGGCACCGCCCCATCCGCTGTATTGTTTCCAGACGGGACTGGGCCGAAGAAAACAATATGACCGTAGTGAGACTTTGAATATCTATGCCTTCTGATAATCGATGACAAGTAATAAGACATTCTAGATCGCCTTCAGCAAAGCGCTCAAGTGTGTTCGAATCGTCTTCGCTGTAATAAGTATGAAAATCGTGGCGGTGTCGATGGACGACTTCGAGGACCTTTTCGCCGTATTCTCGTGTTTCGACGAATATAATACAGCGAGTGAGCAGATTGGGACTTTGGTCAATGAAATTGCGAAAGACCGGAAATTTTGCTTCTGAAGTCTTGTGCACGTGAGCCAGCGCAGTCCACAATTCCTCCTTCGACATGGGATTATCGGTATTTCTCCGTGCGGCTTTGCGTCGATAAATAGTTTGGAGGCGTTGTCCGTCGTTTTCGTCCGGCCAGTAATCGAGGGGATAGTAATAGAATGGAGCTAAAATGCCTTGGCGGATGGCTTCATCTAAACCAAAACGGAAGATGATCGGCCCTATATGTTCCTCTATAAATTGAGTCCCATCTTGGTCGTATTCTCGCTCGGGCGTGGCGCTCAGGCCGAGACGGAATCTAATATCGTTGGAGAGCCCGGATAAATCTACTCGATTCTGAGTGCTGCCAAGCGCGTGCACTTCGTCGTGTATGAGTAGTGTGCGGGCAGCATGAGCGCTCTTTAATGAACGCAAAGCAGGCGGGAGAGCGAGACGCGATGTGAGTAGTATTTTTAGTTTGGGATTGAGTTGAAACCGCTCGCGGTCGTGATGATGATGGTAGTGTCGTATCACGCTAAAACCACGTTTAATTTCTTGGGTGGTCGTTAGCAGTTGGGCAAACCATTGGTCGAGGAGGTCCGTTCCATCGGTCGCAATGATAAGGGTGTCAATTTCGTCTTTTTCGACCAGATGCTTGAATATGCGTAGGGCTGTACGAGTTTTGCCCGTACCGGTCGCCATTTCAAGTACCCCCCGTTCGTGTTCCAAAAATCGTTCGATGGCGATATCTTGGTGACGCCACCGGTTATGCGCAGGTTCAAAGGCTTCGGCAAATTCAGATGGTAAAGGGGGTTGATCCGGAGCTCGACTCTTGACATGGGCTAACGCTTTTTCGGACAATGGGAGCATACGCAAGCCCAGCGCTTTGCCGTGCCAGGCGTCCTCAAACTGCTCACATTTGTTTCTGACACGCTCAATATCTTGTGGCAGCCAACTTCGAAAGACTTCGATGGATTCATAATTACGCGAATAACCGTACTCGGATTCGTTTGCGGAGCCTGAGAAGGCGACAATACGACCGCCAGGGAATTCAAAGACCCCGATTTTTTCGTGGAAAGTCCCGGGAGTGTCGATATGTTCTGGAAAGGCAAAACGCAACTCAAGCTTGTTGGTCGCTATTAACCACGTTAAGAGTTTGAGCCGCAGGGCTACATTGAGGGGGGCTTCTGAAAAGTCGACGGCATCTAGAACAATTTGATCTGCATATTCTTGGAGTAGGCGGTCTCGTTTTTCAGGCGATACGGCATTTTGAATGGCGTCTTTGTCTTGATCGGATAAAACGGGAGAAGCGAGAAGCTGTATGCGGATAGTGTCGAGTTCGGTAATTCTAGGTAAAACCTGTGCCCAGGTGATGAGAACAGAACTAGAGAAGTATCCTACAGCTCGCTTATAAGAGGTGCAGGATGATAGGCAAGGAAGAAAAAAATCTCGACCGAGGTCTGAATGTCCAGAGCGATAGGAGCTTTTTAGATTTAGAATATTGTCGGTGGTCACTAGACTGAATCATATTTAAAGCGTCAAGCGGAAGCGATGGATACGTTGATAGTCTAATGCAATCTATCAATGTTTTCAATATGCTGAACAGATGTTCATTTTGCTTACGCACGGCGGGCGGCTAAGGGCAAGGAGGTGGTGCGGCAGTTGGCTTTGGATCTGGAGATACAGCTAGAGGTGCGGCTCGACGACGGCAGCGAAGAATTTGATCGGGAGTACCGGGAGCGGTTCCCGGAGCGAGCTTAGGACGTTACTTGAGCACGGCGACGGCTGCGCCTATGGTGGTAACGAGGATGCTGGTGCAGGCGATGAGCATGGCCATTAGCCGTGCGTAGCGCGAATCGAGCTGTTTGGCTAAGTCGTTGATGCGCTCGTTGGTCTGGTCGATGCGCCCGTTGGTCTGATCGATGCGCCCGCTTATCTCGGTGCGCAGGTCGTCGATGCGTCCGTTGGTCTGATCGATGCGCTCGTGTATTTGGCGCACATCTTGACGCAGGTCCTGAATATCCTCGCGCAGGAAGCTCAGAGCGAGAGTAGATTCCGTCGGCTGGACGGGATTGGGCGATTGCTCGGTCACGAGAAGTTCCTCCATTGGAAATGTAAGCACTCCTCCCTACTAAGCAAAAGGTAGGCCATGCTTGGGTCGCCGCTCGTTCCCTCTGGTAGCGTTATGTGCTGTATGCGTCGTGCTGTTGCCTTGTAGAAACGATGCCGTTCCTCAGAGGTAACAGCACCGCTCACTTGACCAAGGCGGCAATTTGCTTGAACTCCGCCGTCCCCGCCTCCTGTAGCAGTTCAAATAGACACATTTCCACCGCGGTGATCTGCACACCCGCGGACGCCATTTTTTGCAGCCCTAGGGCCTTGTTCTCAGCGGTGCGCGAGGAAACCGCGTCGGCGACGACTTCGACGTGGTAGCTCGAGTCCAGCAAGTCGCGGGCCGTCTGATAGACGCAGATGTGGCTTTCGATTCCGGCCAAGAGAATCTGGCGGCGGTCGCTCTGGCGCAGTTGGGATTGGAAAGTGCTGAGGCCGCAGGCACTGAAGCAGGTTTTGGCCAATGGCTCTTGGTCGGAGAGCAGGTCGGCGACCTCGGGAATGGTGGGGCCAAGCCCTTTGGGGTACTGCTCTAGCCATAGGATGGGCAACCTTAGGACCTGTGCGCCCTGGACGAGAATCTGTAGCTGGCGGTAGAGTGCCTCGCGCTCGTACATCAGCGCGGCCAGCTTGCCCTGAATGTCGATGAGGACGAGCGCGGTGTGGTCGCGGCTGAGCATTAGATGTACCCGGTCGAGCCGTCGGGACGCGTCGGGCTGGAGCGTTCCCAATGGATGTATTCGTTGTCGGCGATGGCTTCTTCGTTGACTTCGACGCCTAGCCCCGGCCGGTCTGGTCGCAGCTCTAAGTAGCCGTCTTTGGGCAGATAGGGTTCGTCAACCCAGTCGTTCCACTCGGATTCGGTCGGCAGGAGGTATTCGAGAATTTTGAAGTTGGGTGCCGAGGCGCAGAAGTGCAGGTTGACCGCAGTTGCCAACGGCCCCATGGGGTTGTGCGGGGCGATGCTGATGTAGTGGGCTTCGGCAATGGCGTTGATCTTGCGCATTTCGAGCAGACCGCCGCAGACGCAGATGTCGGGCTGGATGATGTCGGCACCTTGGTTGGCGATTAGGTTGAGAAACTCGAAGCGGGCGTAGAGGCTCTCGCCGGTGGCCAGCGGCACCTGCATTTGCGACTTGAGGCTGGTCCACGCTGGAATGTGCTCGGGGCGCATAGGCTCTTCGTAGAAGAAGGGATCGTACGGCGCGAGGGCGTTGGCTAGTTGCAAGGCGCGAATCGGCTCGAAGATCTTGGCGTGTGGGTCGAAGGCAAACTCCCAGTCGTCGGGGCAGTTGACGCGCAATTCTTCAAAGTACTTGGTCGCCTCGGCGCAGACTCGGCCCCAGCGGTTGGCGTCGGGGTCGAGTTGATAAGGGCTGGTTTTGAAGGCCGTGAAGCCGTATTCCTCGTTGAGGCGCCGGGCTTGGTCGGCGGCCTCTTTGCCGTCGCGGCCTCCGATCCCGCGGTACACGCGCACCCGGTCGCGGGCGTGGCCGCCTAGGAGCTGATAGACCGGCACGCCCGCGGCTTTGCCGGAGATGTCCCACAGCGCGTGGTCGATGCCGGAGATAGCCGACAGGCCGATCCCGCCCGGTGGAAAGCGGAACTGCTGGTGCAGCTTCATCATGATGAACTCGATCCGCCGAGGGTCGATGCCCTTGATTAGCTCAAAGCAATAATCGACGGTGGGGCCGACAGCTAGGTCGGGGCCGATGGAGTAGGTCTCGCCCCAGCCGGTGATGCCCTCGTCGGTCTCGACTTTGACCAAGACGCGGGGGCGGTTGCCGAAGCGGGCGATGATGGGGGTGATGGCAGTGATTTTCACGGTAGGTCTCGCTATTGGAAGAAGAGTGGATAAGGGGCGTTTTCGGCTTCGCGTTTGATCAGGCTCATCAGTTCCATTGTGTGGTAGTCGCCCCACATGGCCGCCTCGCCGCAGGGGATTTTGCGGCCTTGGGGCACGTAGTCCCAGCCGTTGGGACGATGATAAATCGCGTGGAGGGTAATGCCTTGGTGTTGGGGATCGACGGCGAGATACGGTTCCTCTAAGAGGGCGCGGGCAATGGTGAAGGCTGCGGCGCGATAGCGCGTCCCTTTCGCTTCGTCCCCCTTGGACAAACAGTAGTTGCCCAAGCGCAAGTACCCTTGGCCGCAGATAGCCGCAGCCGAGCTGTCGAGCGGCTCGCCGTCGTTGTACGGGTCGGAGGGCTGGTCGGTTATTGCGCCAAAAGAGGCGACTCCGGGCGCGCCAGTGTCCCAGAAGGGCACGCCGTCGGCAAAGCTGTTGGCGATGTGGAATTCAGCGGTGGCTAGGGCGGCTTTTTCCATGGTTTGTACGAGGTCAGCTTTGGTGCCGAACGGTTCGACGTCGGCCTCGCTGAGTGTGGCGAAATACTCTAGCTGCTCGGCGTAGCCCGTAAGCACCCACGACAGACCGCGAGTCCAAGTTGAAAACGGAGTATAGCCCTGCTGGGTGCTGGGGCAGCGGTACTGGCCATCTCGGGTGTTGAAAATGGATTCGTGGACTACGCGACCGGGTGTGTCAAACGCGTCGCGTCCCTCGCCGTAATAGACGTTAAAACGGGCGTTGGTTTGGGCGTGTTCGATTAAGCGGCCGAGCAGGTTGATGCGCTGGTCGCCTTCGCCCATCAGGGCGTGGCCTAGCTGGTGCGCAGTGCCCAAGATGCGCAGCGAGCGCATGGTGTCGGAGAAGAGCGAATGCGGACCGTTGAAGGAGTGGATGAAGCCCGTGCCGTACGCGGTTGCGGTCCAGCGCGCGGCTTGCACGGCACCCGACAGTTTGATGGCTAGTTCGTAGAAGTCCAGCTCGCGCTGATCGTGCGGAATGCGGCCTTCGAGCATCAGGCGGCGCAAGTTGCCATAGGTAGAGAGGTTGTTGAAGCCGTGGTCGTGGACGCCGACGTGCGAGACGTGCGGCGCCATGTGCGCGATGGTGCGGTCGCGGCCGAGCGCGAGGAAGTGCGCGTCGTCGGTCATGTCGTACTGGAGTATGGCGCAGCCGTATTGGAAGCCTTGGGTCCACTCGGTCCAGCCTCGGGTGGTGTAGCGCCCCTGCTGGGTGAAGACTGGGGTGCCGCGATCCGGGTCCCAGGTGCTGTCGAGATCGAGGATCTTGGCACCAGTAAGAGTTAAAAAGCGCTGGATTGACGGAAGAAGCTGTTGGGCGTTCAGGTCTTGGTCTGGTTTCACGGGCTGGTTCCTTTGGTTTGGGCAGCGAGAAGATAGGAGGGGCGTGGAGGTGGGTCAATGCGGGTTGGTGGGGCGTTGGTCGCTTGCTTATTTTTCCTTGCCGCACAGACGAGACCAAAGGAGCAGGCACGTGAGCATCCCTGACGAAGGCATTGTTTTAAAAGTAAAAGAGACTGAGGGCATTACCCGCCGAAGGTTCCCCCTGACAAGGGGCGTCCCCCTGCTCCAAGGTGCCGTAGCAGGTGTGGAAAACCTGTCTTTGCAGGACGCACAGGGCCGAGATATTCCAGTGCAGCTACGGGTTTTGGGCCGCTGGCCGGACGAGAGCGCGAAGTGGGTCTTGGTGGATTTTCAGGCCGATGTGGAAGCGGGGCAGGAGGCCGTGTACATCTTGAGATGTACGGACCAAAAAGCCGCGGCGAGCGTCCAAGGCGTGGAAATCGCCGAGCGGGAAGATCGCTTTGAGGTTTGTACCGGACCCCTGCGATTTGGCATTGGCAAAAAGGCATTCGCGCTTTTTGACGGAGTAGAGATAGGGGACCGAGCTGAAGGATCGTTTGTCTCCGAGGTGGAGGTTGCACCTCGGGGCGGCGGCGACGCTTGGGCCAAGATTTCCGAGTCGGAGTTTGCCGGAGGAACGCAGCGGCGGATCTACGGGATGGGGGGCACGTGTCTGGCGTCAGCAGGCGTGGAGGAATACGCCGTTGAGATCGAAGAGGCCGGTCCCTTGCGGGCGGTGATTTGCTGCCGAGGGGCCTACGAATCAACCGCGCCCATGCACCACTACGTCGGCTACCGCCCGCTGCGCTTTGCGACGCGGATCTACGCATACTCTGGCAAGGCGCAGGTGCGGGTGGTACACACGGTGGTCGTTACCTGTAATCCGCGCGAGACCGAGGTGGAGGAACTGGGCTTGCGCGTCCCGCTCTTGCCCGCAGGCAGCGGAACTTGGCGCGTCGGGGCTGGACGGGTCATGGAGGGGGCTTGGGTTCCCGAGCGCTACGCATTGCTCTCGCAACGGCTGGACAATCACTTCTATTGGGAAGAGTACGAGGGCGTTGAACGCGCCACGCGGGCCGAGGGCGAGCGGGCCGAGGGCTGGATTTGCGCTGAGAACGGTCGCGCTGGCGTTGGCGTCGCGCTGCGCTACATGGCCGAGGAATATCCCAAGGCCCTCGGCCTAGGGGCGCAAGGCATTGACGTGTTCTTTTGGCGCGACCCAGAGGGCCGACGGCTCAGTTGCAAACGCTACGCCGAGGAGGTGGCTTGGCACGAGGGCGAAGGGGTCTATGCCGACGGCACGGGCACTGCGAAGAGCAGCGAGTTTTTTGTCGATTTTTTTCGCGCGGGGTCCGCCAGCGGCGAGCGGTTGCAGGGCCTTTTGCACCCGCCACAGGTGAGCGTTGCGCCGGATTGGGTGGTGCAGAGCGGGGCGGTCGGTGGCTTGGCAACCGGCGCGGAATTCCCGCGCTCGGACCGCATGTTGACGGGCTTTGTCGCTTGGATGGAAAGGCACATCGAGCGCTATCGCTGGAAGGGGTTTTTCGATTGGGGCGACGTGATGGCCACTTGGGAAGAGAGCGAGGGCGGCTGGCGCTTCAAGGGCCGCTGGGGTTGGTGCAACAGCGAATGGGATCCGCGCCACGCCGTGTGGTTGCAGTACTTGCGCACGGGCGAGGGGCGCTACTACGCGCTCGGCGAGGCCATGACCCGGCATTCGCTAGATGTAGATACCTGCCACTATCACCCGTTTCGGCCCTACATGGTCGGCGGCTGTTTCCGCCACAGCATGGACCACTTTGGCGACGAACCGTGCGCTTCGCATACTTTCATCGACAATTGGGTGGATTACTACTACTTGAGCGGCGACGAGCGGGCGCGGGAGGTATTGCGCGAGGCCGGGGAGTTTTTCCTGCGCTACCGCTGGAGCGAGGACCCGCGCTACAGCTTCAGCTTGCGCTCCATCGCCAATGCGCTGCGGGGCTTGCTCTACCTGTACGAATTGACCGGCGAAGCGCGCTTTATGCGCCGCGCCGAAGAGGTGTACGACGCAGTGGCTCGCGGCCAAAACGAGGACGGTAGCTGGCACAAGCGCTTTCAAGTGTCCACGGAGGGCAAGCTGCCAGACCAAGGGCCGTACGGCATGGCTACCGAGGGCACGACCCTCGCGGTGGAAATGGGCACGGCGGACCCGTTTAGCGACGAAGAATTCCTCGCACTGCGGGGGAGCTTCACTGCATTAAAGCGGGTGTTGCCCTACGAGGAGCAAAAGGGCTATCAGACGCACTATTTGATGGTCGGACTGGAGCGGCTACACCGGATGACTGAGCGCACGGATGTGGCCGAGGTTTTCGTGCGGGCCGTCGATTGGTTTTGCGGCGGCAAAGGCGTTTTTGACGACGAGTTTGCCCGTGCGCAAAGCTACCACGGCGTGCTCTGCGGCTCGCTGGCGTACGCTTGGCGGCTGACCGGAGAAAAGGGCTATCTGGAGGTGGGGCGGGCGGTGCTCGCCGAATTGATTGACCAACAGGACTGGAGCGACCGTCCGGATTATCGGGGTGCGGTAGCCATGCACCCGACCGCGTTGAGCTTGGTGTTCTTTGGCGTGCCGTCGCTACTGGGGGCGCTTGTAGAAGCCGGCTTGGAGGAAGTGTCATGATAAAACGATCCAAGGAGAAATTACTATGCTAGAAAGACCCAATATCATTCTCATTATGACCGACCAACAGCGCTTCGACACAATCGGCGCTTGGGGTTACGACTACGCGATTACGCCGGCGATGGACCGCTTAGCCGCGGAGGGGCTTTCCTTCCGCAATGCCTTTTGCCCGGGCGCGACCTGCATTGCCTCGCGGGCGGCGATTTTCACGGGTATGTACCCGCACAATACGGGCGTGTACAGCTTTGACCACTGGGCCAGTCACCGCAATTGGGTGCAAGACCTCAACGACGCGGGTTATCACTGCGTCAACATCGGCAAGATGCACTTTGCTCCGCGCGATGTCGCCGGGGGTTTCCACGAGCGGGTCGTGGTGGAGAATCCCACCAGTAAGAACCTCGACATGGGCGGGGCCGACGACGATTGGGGCCGCTATCTGCGGATTCACGGCTTGGAGCGGCCCAACGACCGCAACAAGACCGACCCCGATTGGCTACAGAAATATCAAGGGGTTCCTTGGCACTTGGAGGAGCGCTTTCACTCGGATGTCTTTATCGGCGACTCGGCCCTTACTTGGATCCGCGATTACAAGGGCCAACAACCGTTTTTCTTGCAGGTGGGTTTTACCGGCCCGCACGAGCCGTGGGACCCGCTGCCGAGGCATATAGAGCAGTACGCGGGGCGGCCAATGCCTCCGCGCGTACTACGCGAGGGCGAGTTGGAGGACAAGCCGCCTCAGCACGCGGCGCAAAAAAAGACGCACGCTGAGACCGAGCACGAGTCCGCGATCGACATGTTCTCGCCCAGCGAAGAGGATATCGCCCACATGCGGCGGCACTACTACGCTAAGATCACCACGGTGGATGAGAAGTTAGGCGAGGTGCTCGATGCGCTTCAGACGCGGGGTTTTCTGGACAATAGCCTGCTGATTTTCTGCTCGGATCACGGCGAGCTGTTGGGCGATCACGGGCTAGCGTACAAGTGGCTGATGTACGATCCGATAGTACACGTGCCGCTGATTGTGCGCGACAGCCGGCGGACGCAAACGGGTGGCGAGATCGGCGGCTTGGTCTCGCTGATGGATTTGGGGCCGACGATTCTAGAAGCGGCGGGCGTGGAGGTGCCTAGCTACCTAGAAGGGCGCTCGCTGCGGCCATACTTGGAGGGATCTGCGGATTGCCCACCGCGCGAGTGGGTGTTCTGCGAGGACAACTATCAGGTGATGATGCGCGGTCAGCGGCACAAAATGGTCTATTACATCGGCCAAGATCAGGGCGAGCTATACGACTTGGAGCAGGATCCGCACGAGCTGTGGAATCTCTGGGGCCGACCCGAGCATCGGGAACTGCAAAACGAGCTTACGGCCCGTTTGCTGCGCTGGCTCGCTGCGAGCACGTATTACAACGCAGGTTATCGCCGTCAGCGCAGCCGGCAGTACGCAATGCGCTGGCCGCGGCCGGACGACGCGTTTTTACACGGGGCACGGGCACAGCAGGTGCCGCGCTCGTTTGATCTTTAAGTTTCTGTAATTTGAGGGCGCTTAGTTGCATTTTTATTGATTGACGTTACGCCGCTTTGGTCCTCAACGTGCCATCCCTGTACCCTTTCCGCTACACTCCAGCACCTCCGATCCCCGCCCTACCCTGAGCCACCTTGGCACGATTTTTGCTTATTGCGGATACCACCCTACCCGCAGCAAGGCATGGCTCATGGCTGAATTCGATACGGTGTGTGACCAGGGCTTGGGACATGCCGATAGAGCGGCCAGTCAAGGCCGATGTTCTCACCGGGTTGACGCTCTTGAGCGGCTTAGTGTATAATCCTCAGACCGTCACGGCCATTGTTGCCAAGGAGTATCTCATGGACCTTATCCGCGAATCCTCGTTTGCTCAATACCTGACCCAACAAGCCCGCGAGGAAGGCATTGAGCAAGGCGAAAGAAAGCACGCCATTGAATCGCTCCTCGAGGTGGTGGAGCTTCGCTTTGGTGCTGACGCCGCCGAATCGTTGGCCCCCCCCATTAGAGCCATCAACGATGTGCCACGGCTCAATCAGTTGCTTCGCACGGCCATACAGGCGGCGAGTTTTGAGGAATTCAGAACGGTTTTTTAGGGTAAGAGCTAAGTACACGACAGGAGGGCCTCCTCTGGGAGCGCGGGCATCCTGCCCGCCTGCGGGCCAAAGGCCCGCGCTCTTAGGACGACACCAGAAGACGTGCGCTCAGATTAGGTGTCGTGTACTTAGGTAACTGACGTTACGCATCGGCACCGAACCGGTTGATGCGTAACGTCCGTTAGGTAACGTCCGTACTTAACGCAACAGTATGAGCTTGCGCGTCAAGGCTATCTCGTTGGTCACCAGTCGATACAGGTACACGCCGCTGGCCACCGGGTGCCCGGCAGCGTCCCGACCGTCCCAAGCCAGCCGGTGGTAGCCGGCCTGCTGCGGCCCTTGCTGGAGGACCGCCACCCGTTGCCCGGTCAGGGTGAACACTTCCAAGCGCATCAAACCCGGTTCCCGCAGGAAGTAGGCCAAAACCGTCTCGCTATTGAACGGATTGGGCGCGTTCTGCGCCAACTGCGGGCTGTCGGGCACAGCGACCCGCTTGCCACTGCCCCAAAAAGCCTCGAACATGCTAACTAAAGGCGACTCTTGCCCAAGAGCGGTAAAGGTCACCGGCTCCAGCCCCGCAATGGTGGCTTCCACCGCGTTCGGCCCCAACTCGCCGCCCAGCGTCAGCCAAGTCCTAGCCCGGCCGTTGGCATTGGTAGTGGCCGTGGCCGACGACAGCGTTCCCCCGCCAGCGACGACGGCAAAGGTAACGTCCACCCCGCCAATCGCCGCACCATCCTCATCCCCCACCGAAACGACAAACGGCTCGGCCAGTAATGCACCGGCTGTGCCAGCTTGGTCGTCGCCGCAAACCTTGGTCAGGCTGTGTGGTATGGCTTGTTCGGCGGCCGTCGCGGTAAAGGTCACCGGCTTCAGCCCCGCAATGGTGGCTTCCACCGCGTTTGGCCCCGGTTGACGGCCCAGCGTCAGCCGGGTCGCCGCTTGGCCGTTGGCATCGGTGGTGGCGGTGGCCGACGAGGTAGCGGACACAACGGTACAAGGGTTGGTCTCGTCGATGGCCGCCAGCATCCCCCCGCCAACGACGACGGCAAAGGTAACGTCCACCCCGGCCAGCGGGTCGCCGTTTTGGTCTAACACCGCCGCCACCAACGGAGCGGCCAACGCACCACCGGCCGGGCCTTGCTGGGCATCGCCGGCGACCTTGGTCAGGGTCCGGGGCCTCGCCGGATCGACCGCGGTAGCGTTGCCATTGCCAGACGAGTCCTCCGCGTTCGGTTGCGGAGCGGCCCCGTCGCGGATGGTGCCGGTGGCTTGGACCGGCTCGTGGGTGTTCACCAGCCGCACGGTGAACTGCTCGTCGCCTTCTTCGTCGGCATCGGCCAGCGTCTGCACGGCAATGGTGCGGCTGGTGGCGCCCGCCGGGAAAAGCAGTACGCCGCGGTCGGCTTCGTAATCTTGGCCGGCTCGGGCGGTAGCCGACGCGGTGACCCATTCGATGCCTACTTCATGGGTGAGCGCTGTTGGCAGGCGCACGACAAAGCGGGCGAGGCCGCCTTCGGCCACGGTCGCGTCGGCTAGAGACACGCCGGGGGGCGGGGCCGCGTAGGCGGGTGGCGGCGGTGGCGGCGGTGGGCTACTACTACCGCTGTCCTCGCTGCTGCTTGGTGGCGGTGGCGGTGGTAGCGGTGGTTGGGTGGCGTCGTTGTCGGTGATCGTCAGCGTGTGGCGGTTGGTGCTGCCGACCGTGTAGCCGCTGCCGTCGGTCAGCGTCAAAGTCACCGTCTCGGGATTCTCGACCGCGCTGTCGTCGGTGATCGCTACCGCGATGTTGACGCTGGTGGCTCCCGACGTGACCGAGACCGTGCCGGACAGCGCCGTGAAGTCGCTGCCCGAGGTCGCCGTGCCGCCCACGCCGTAGCCGAGCGTGATGGCGGAGGTCGGCCCGGGGTTGAGATTGACCCCGATGTTGCGCGTGCCCGCCCCCTCGCCCGCGCTCGACGAGGCCGAGGCGAACCACACCGCCACCGGGGGCACAGTGTCGTCGTTGAGGATGGTGTGGGTATGGGTCGATGTGCCCAGGGTGACGTCGGAGGGCGGAGGTCCGACAAAGCTCAGCGTCGCGATGACCGTCTCGTCGGGCTCGGGATCGGTGTCGCCCTTCACCCGGATCAATATATTGCTGTTTGAAGTGGAGCCCCCTGAACCCAATCCGTTGGTGCTTGTGCAATTCGAGCTGATAGGATTCCCCTGATTCGACCCCTCGCGACCTTGGTAGTCGGCACTGGCCCCTATGGCTCCTAATCCCGTTTCACGCGTCGCGGTGCCGGTGAAGCAGACTCGCCAGTGCACATTGGCCGATCTCGGCTGCGACAGGCTCACCGTGTAGGTGAGGTCTCTCGTGCCGGAGTTCCCCTCGTTCGCGTCCGCGGGCCCGCTGCTGATCGACAGCGTCGCCTGCGCCTGTGCGCCGCCGGCCAGGCCCAGCAGCAGCGGCAAGCCGAGCAGCGCCGGGAGCAGGCCGCGCCGAAGACGGCGGGCTGCGAGCCGGCGGCCGGCGGCAAGGGAAGACTCAGAAGGGGAGGCTAGCGGGCCGGAGCAGCCCGGTGCTGCGGACGCAGGTGGGGCGATTCGGCGATTCGCCCGTGCCGTGCCATGCGGTTGTTCGGGGCCTTCAAGCGGCCTGTCCCTTGCGCTGATAGACCTAACATGCTGTTTATACTGAGTTTGTGCGGGGGGGGGGGGGGGGGGTACAAGAGCGCAGGTGCGGGCGGAAGTGGCTAAACCACGCACACCGCAGTGCCGCTAGCAAGGCGTCAAATAAGCTCATGATGTTCTCCTGTTTGTGGAGTTCTTGGATGGCGTGCTCAATGTTGTCGAGTCGAGGGGCGGTCTGTTCGGCGATGCCTTCTAACCGGCCAAGGCGTCGGTCGTGATCTTGCGCTTGTGTTGCAGGTTCAGACATGACGTCTCCTTTAGGCTGCTGCTGCTGCCACCACTCGGCTAGTCGCATTAGACGGCGGTTAAGATTCGGCTAAGAACCCGGCGAGCAGATCAACGGCGTCCTCTCGATCTATTTTGCCGGTGTTGACCGTCAGACTGTAGAGCAGGGGGTCGTTCCAATCGGCGTTGTGGAAATTGCGCAGGTAGCTCTGACGCCATTGGTCGTGTTGCTCGATGAGTTTATGCGCTTGTTCGCGATCCATGTCGCGGGTTTGCATCAAGCGTTCGATTCGCGTTTCGAGCGGGGCGATGATTTTGACGTGGCAGGCATTGGGGAAATCGGCGAGGACGACCTGGCTGGCCCGGCCGACGACGACGGCCTTGCCGCTTTGGCCGAAATCCTGTACGAGGGTCGTGATGAGTAGCTGGTACGTGCCGCGGTCGAGGTACGTCGCTTCGCTGACCTCGTGATCGCGCATGTGGGGAAACTCGAGCCCAAACTCGGGCGCGTATGCAGCAGCCGATAGGGGAAACGTCCCCGGAGCGACTTCGGGCACGAGCAATTTCTTGAGGAAGAACCGGAGCCGGCCCTCCCCCTTTTCGTCGTAGCGCTCAACCTCTTCAACCGAAGTATCGGTAATGCTAGCGATCTCTTCGACGAGGCGGCGGTCGATGAATTCGTAGTCTAGCTTGGCGGCCAACTGCTCGGCGATCCAGTCGCCAAAGCTGCCGAGCTGACGGGCAACCGTGATGACATTCATGGCGAGTCTCTTCGGTTGGAAGTGCTCAGGGACCAGCTTGTACTCATCTGTAAAGAACTGACGTTACGCAGTTTTTGTCATGCCTGCACAAGCAGGCATCCAGTAAAGTCCATTGGAAGCCGGGCGCAAACTGGATTTCCGCTTTCGCGGAAATGACAATGGATGGACGGCAGGTGGCCGCAAATAATGATAGCTGCGTAACATTAGTAAAGAGTATAAAAGGCGGGCGTTTGCCGTGTCAACGCTTTTCCGGTCGGTCCAACTGCGGTCCCAAGCGGATGGAATGGGTTTTGACGAGGCAGTAGATCGAATCGCCGATGCCGAGCTGCATTTCCTCGCTGGCTTCTAAGGTCGTCTTGGCGGCCAGCCGCCGCCCGACATCCACGTAGATGAGCTGTTTCCCTCCCACATCGGCAATGGCGCTGATGGTCCCCTGCAAGGCATTGCGCACGCTCAGCCCTTCGGGTCGCTGACGCGCGAGGACGATGTCGTCGGCGCGGATGCCGATGAAGAGGCGGCTGCCGACAGGTTGCTCACAGTAGGGAATTTTGAGCTGCTGACCGTGGCACCGAACCTCGCAGACGCCCCGCTCCGCGTCGGTCGCCGCGATTTCCACGTCGAGGACGTTTTCAAAGCCGTGCTCTTCGACCAGCGGCAGGACTTGGGGATGGGCCGCGATGGTGAAGAAGTCGCCGTGTGCGATGACTTGGCCGCGGTCGAGGACTACTACTTGGCTGGTGAGTTCGAGGATTTCGGCGACCGAGTGGCTGACGTAGAGAATGGGAATCTGGAGTGCGTCGCGGACGTGGCACAAGTAGGGGATGATGCGGTTTTTGAGGCCCTGATCGAGCGAGGCTAGCGGCTCGTCCATCAGCAGCAGGCGCGGAGAAGTGAGCAGGGCGCGGCCCAAGGCGACGCGTTGGCGCTCGCCACCGGACAGGTGCCTCGGCTTCCGCTTGAGCAGGGGGCCGATTTCGAGTAAATCGACGATCTGGTCCAGGGCAAAGCGGCGCGCCGCCGTTGGCAACAGGTCGCGACCGTAGCACAGGTTTTCCTCGGTACTCAGGTGTGGGAAGAGCAAGTCGTCTTGAAACACGTAGCCGATGCGGCGGTGCTCGGGCGGCAAGTCGATGCGCTGAGCCGAGGAGAAGAGGGTTTGGCCGTCCAAGGATATTTCGCCGCCGGCCGGCCGCACTAGTCCGGCGACCACGTTGAGCAGCGAGGTTTTGCCCGCGCCCGATGGGCCGTAGATGGCGGTGACGGCGTGGTGGCACTCGATGTCGATGTCGAGTGCGAAGGAGCCTAGTTGGCGTTGGGCGCGGAGGCTGAGCATTGCTAGTTCGGGCGCAGGCGACGGGCCGACCACTCGCTGGCCACGAGCGCCAGCAGCGAAAGCGCGACTGAGATCGCGATTAGTCCGACGACGCGGCTTTCTCCATCCGGTTGGTTGAGGTACGTGTAAATGGCCGAAGGAATGGTGCGGGTCTGCCCGGCAATGTTGGCGGCAAAAGTGATGGTCGCGCCGAACTCGCCCAAAGAGCGGGCAAAGCTCAACAGCGAGCCAACCAGCAGGCCGGGAGCGGCGAGGCGCAAGGTCACGGTCAGAAAGACGCGCACCGGACCTGCCCCGAGAGTGCGGGCGACGCGCTCTAGGCGCGGATCCACGCTTTCAATTCCGAGGCGCACCGAGCGCAGCATCAGGGGAAAGCCGACCACAGCCGAGGCCAGCACCGCGCCCTTCCAGTCGAAGGCCAACTGGAGGTCGAGCGCGGCGAGCACTGGGCCGAAGAGACCGCGGCGGCCAAAAAGCAACAGGAGCAGATAGCCGGTGACCACCGGCGGCAGGACCAGCGGCAAATGGCAGAGGCCGTCGAGCGCGATCTTGAGCGGAAACTCCCGCCGGGCCAGCAGCCAGCCCAGCAACACGGCCGGCAACAGGCTCAGCAGCACGCAGCAAAAGGCCACGCGCAGCGAGAGCAACAGGACCTGCACTTCCTCAGCGCCGAACACGTTGATCGCCCAAAAAGGTAAAGCCGTGTTTGCGGAAGATGACGGCGGCCGTATCCGAGCTAAAAAATGCTAACAAATTGCGGGTCTGCGCGTTGGCGCGGCCCTTGACGATGGCCGCTGGATAGACGATGGGGCGGTGCAGTGAGTCTGGTACTGTCGCTAGGGTTATTACGCGGTCGCTTTGGGCCGCATCAGTGGCGTACACTAGACCAGCGGCGCACTCTCCGCGCTCGACGTACACCAAGGCGGCGCGGACGTCGGGCGCGGGTGCAATGCGGTTTTTGAGCGCTGGCCACCAGCCCAATTTTTTTAGGGCTTGGCGGGCGTACTGGCCGGCCGGGACGTGATCGGAGTCGCCGAGGGCCAAGCGGCCAGCGAAAGCACCGGCAAAGTCGAAGTCTCTTGCAAAGTGGACGGTGAAAGGCTCTTCCCTCGATGCAATGACCACGAGGGCGTTGCCGAGGAGATTGACGCGGGTGTCTTGCTCGATGTGCTGGCGCGCTTGGAGGTAGTCCATCCACTCGGCGTTGGCGGAAAAGTAAATGTCGGCTGGCGCACCGGCGGCGATTTGTTTGGCCAAGGTCGAAGAACTGGCGACGGACAGGCGCATCCCCTCGTAGTGCGTGGCTAGCTCCGTGACTGCGGAACTTAGGCTAGCGGCGGCGAACACGCTTTGGGCTGCTGCTAGCGCGGGGTAGAGCAAGAGCAGTACGATGCTAACGGACGTTACGCACGGGCATCTAATACCTAATGGCCTTTGCGTAAACATCAGATGCTAAGTGTGTGTAGGGTCATGGTGCCAGAAATCGGCCAGCGACTGGGCGATGTGGGCGGGGTTGCGGACGGAATGCACGGGGTGCCAAGAGGAGGGAAAGAGCTGGCGGTAGCGGCTTTGTGCAAAGCGGCGATCGACGAGGAGGATCGCGCCGCGGTCGCTCGCGGTGCGGATGACGCGGCCGGCGGCCTGCAACACGCGGTTCATGCCCGGATAGACATAGGCGTAGGCAAAGCCGGGAATCTCGCGCTCGTCGAAATAGTGGCGGATCAGGTCGCGCTCTAGGCACAATTGCGGCAGCCCAACGCCGACGACCACTGCACCGACCAGTCGCTCGCCAACTAAATCGATCCCTTCGCCAAAGACGCCGCCCATCACCGCGAAACCCACTGTGTACTGTTCGGGCTGCGATGGCTCCGCGTCGAAGACGGAGAGGAATGCCTCGCGCTCGCGGTCGGACATGCCGCTTTCTTGGATGAGAAGGTCGATGTCCGGGTGCGCCTCGGCAAAGCGCGCGGCTACCTCCTCCATGTATTTGTACGAAGGGAAAAAGGCGAGGTAATTGCCCGCGCGCTGGCTGACGAGAGCGGCGATGGATTCGGCAATGTCGTCGTAGCTTTCCCCGCGCTTTTTGTACGTCGTCTCAATGTGGTCGGCCAGCAGCAGGCGCAGGTGCTCGGGCGGGAAGGGCGAACCAAGGCTCAACAAGGTATCCCCCTCTTCGCCGCCAAGCAGGTCGCGGAAGTACGCCAGCGGCGAGAGCGTGGCCGAGAAGAATACGGCCGCGCAGCCGCGCGCTAGGGCCTGGCGGATATTGTGCGCTGGGTCGAGACAGAACAGCCGGAAGCGAATATCCCGCCCCTGTTTTTCGGTGTACGTGGTATAGTGTTCGTCGAAAAGCTCGCCGATGCGCTCAAAGCCCAGCACCCGGAAGTAGCACTCGATCAATTCGTCCCAAAAGGGCAAGGCCGCGCCCTGCTCTAGGACCTTCTCGGCGGCGCGGAGGACGTTGTGGGCTAGGGCCATCAGGTCCGTCGGCAACTGCGGGCTGATCCAGCACTCGCCGTCGCCTTCCTGTTCGACCTTTTTGCCTAGCTTGGCAAAGTAGCGGTTGAGGGCGTCGAGCTGTTGGCTCAAGTCGGGATGCGTCTTGCCGACTAAGCGCTTGAGCCCAGAGATTTCGGACTTGCACAGATCGGCTGAGAACATTTCGCGCGCTCGATCGACGAGATTGTGCGCCTCGTCAATCAGGAAGGCGTATTGCCCGCTGACGTCTTGGAAGAAGCGCTTGAGGAAGGCGCGCGGATCAAAGACGTAGTTGTAATCGCAGATGATGACGTCGCACCACGGCGCGAGATCGAGCGAAAACTCAAAGGGGCAGACGCGATGTTTTTGGGCGCATTCCTCGACGAGAGAACGGGTGAAGGCGTCGTGGGTGAAGATGTCTTCAAGCGCGTCGTTGATGCGGTCGTAGTAGCCGCGGGCGAACTCGCATTGATCGGGGTCGCAGGTGCTGCCGCCGTTGGGTTTGAAGCAGATCTTGTCGCGCGCCGTCAGCGTCAGGCTCTTGAGACGCGCCCCTCCCCCGCGCAGGTCGTCAAGAGCCTTTTCGGCGATCCTGCGTCCGCTAGTTTTGGCCGTCAGGTAGAATATTTTTTCGGCGTGGCCAAGGCCGAGGGCCTTGGCGGCTGGGAACAGGGTCGAGATGGTCTTGCCGATGCCGGTGGGTGCCTGGGCAAAAGCTCGACCGCGACCGTCGATGGTGCGGTAAGTGACCACGGCCAGATCGCGCTGGCCGGGTCGGTACTCGGCGAAGGGGAATGCGAGCGCCTCAAGCGAAAGATCGCGCTCGGCGCACCACTGTTGGTAGATGCGCGCCCAATGCAGGTAGCGCTCGATGAGATCGGCGCAAAACTCCTCTAATTCGTCGCACGCAAAAGTGCGGCGGTCCTCGCGCCGCTCATAGGTGTCTAACTGAAGATAGGTTAGCTGGATGTCGATGGCGTCGAGGCTACTTTGATCGGCGACCATAAAGGCGTAGAGCTTGGCCTGCGCCCAATGCGCTGGGTTTTCAGGGACCTCTTCGAGGTCGGCCTCGGTGGTCTTGATTTCCTCGATGAGCACGGCGTCGTCTTCGACGAGCAGGCCGTCGATGCGGCCGCTTATTTCGAGGGTGATCTCGTCGGTTTCGACTAGGTAGGAGATGGGTACTTCCGCCTGATAGTCGGCGGGGCGGGTGCGCTGGACTTGCTGGTGGCCGCGCGTGCCTTCCACTAAGCGGTCGGGGCGGGAAAAGCCGCCGGAGACTAGGTCGCCAGAGCGCAGGACGAAGCCGACAAGTTCGCGCACCGAGGTTTTGAGCAGGCGTGGGGGCATGGTGTATAATATAGGGGCGCTATAGAAATCCTACATCATGTACAAGGTGATCCGCAGATGGACGCAGATAGACGCAGAATAGGATACACAAGACGATCCACCGCTCGAATCGTTCAAATCATGCCGCATTACTATATCAGGCACTTGCATTTTCACAGGAGACGATGATGAGTCAACCCGTAATCTTGGGCGTCATTGGCGGGTCGGGGTTGTACCACATAGAAGGGGTAGAAACGGTCGCCGAGCACCGGCTAGATACGCCCTTTGGCGCGCCTTCGGACGCTATTGTCGAGGCTCGGGTCGGCGGACGCACAGTGCATTTCCTGCCGCGACATGGCCGAGGGCATCGGCTGCTGCCGAGCGAAGTGCCCTCGCGCGCCAATATCCACGCGCTCAAGCAACTTGGTGTGAACCACGTTTTGGCCATAAGTGCTTGCGGCATCATGCAGGAAGCGATCCGGCCTGGGGACATGATCGTGCCCGACCAGATTTTCGACCGCACGCGCGGCCAACGCCCATCGACGTTTTTCGGCGATGGGATCGTCGGCCACGTGATGTTTGCCGATCCGTTCTGCGAGACGTTGCGGGGCGTGGTCGTGGCTGCGGCCCGAGCGGCGGATGCCAACGTCCACGCGGGCGGCACCTACCTCTGCATGGAGGGGCCGGCCTTTTCCACCCGCGCCGAGTCGCATTTCTACCGCAGCGCCGTGGGCGCGGCCGTGATCGGCATGACCGCTCTGCCCGAGGCCAAGCTGGCGCGCGAAGCGGAAATGTGTTACGCACTGCTGGCGACGGGTACGGACTACGATTGCTGGCACGAGGAGGAAGAAGACGTGACCGTCGAGCAAGTGCTAGCGGTGCTACGGGCTAACAGTGCTTTGGCCGTGCAGATCGTCGCCGGGGTAGCCACGCGCCTGCCGAGCGAATCTGCTTGCTCTTGTTTGCGCGCGGCCGAAAGCGCCATCATCACCGACCCAGCGGTGATTCCCTTAGAGGTAAAGGAGCGGCTGCGGGTGCTCTACGGAAAGTATTGGGATTAAGCGGCGAAAGGACGAATAGCATGGCCACAGTGAACGTGAATTGGACGAGAAAAATATACGGCGGTGGCCGCGGCTAGCACGCCGGTAGTTTGGTGTACTGAGTACTCATTGAGGATTGACCACGGAGGTGGGCTTTGGATAGAACGAACATTGGGCAGAGAGAAACTCTCTGCCCAATGTCCAATAAAAAAATCAGATCTAAAAGATACTCAGCGCGACTGATTGCTCAGATGACTTTTAATCCGGCCCCAGGAGGCGCTCTCCACCGCGGTTGCTCCTGAGCCCCCGGCATTCGGGCAGTCTTCGCATTCCAGTAAAATCCAGTCGGGAAACCCATCTCCCTGTGTGTCATAGGTAAGCGGGTTTTCAGCGCCGGTAAATCTATCCTTCAGCCACATATCGTGCTGATACAAGCTGCCGTCGCTATCGACGAGCCGCGGCCCAATGTGGGTGACCTGACCAGCCTCATACACGTGCCTTACGCTCTCCCCCTCGCTCAGGCCAACGGCGTCGTAGGTTTTGAGCCGGGCTTCCCAAGTGACCTCTACATCCAGAGTGCCGTGTTGGGCATCCGGCGGGGTAACCGTCCAGGCAAGTTCCCATATGTCCGTGGTGTTGCCAAAAAGATCTACATCCTGATTCCAGCTCAAGTTATCGTCGCCGAGCACCTCGATCTGGCTGTTGAAGGCCGCTACTCCATCCGGCCCCGGCAAGATGCGCATATGATAGCGCTGGTGGTTGCTCGCCTCGTCGAGGTTGGCCCCCAAGCCGGGACCGCCCGAGTGGTCATTGTCGAGGTTGAACTGGGTGAAGTCATCGTGCCACATGCGTTTCAAGTCTGGCTCCTGCCGCCGCAGGGAGTCGTCCTGAATCCGAAAAAAGAAGTAGAGCCGGTTGTCGGGCGAACGAGAGTAGGCCAGCCGGAGCGTGGCAGAATAATCGTCTGGCTCAAGGGCGTTGTCATTTCTCTCGTGAAAATCCAAAGCGCTGTCCAAGGCGAGATCGTTGTCGAACCAGCCCCAGTCGCTGTCATCGCCGTCTATGGTCATAGCGTCAGGATCGGGCACTTCTTGCAGGAAAAACTCCAAGCCCGTGTGTGCCAAAGCTGGCCCGCTAAAGGCCAGAGCCAACGCGCATGCCAAAGGCAAAATTACGAATCTTGTCATACTTGAACTCCTCTCCTATGGATAATTTCCCAGTCTGCACGTATGCGCCGACATGGGCTTGGGCCGGATCGCCCAAGGTGGGTTTATTGAAAAAATCTAAAAATAAAAACTCCTCAGCGCGACTGATTGCTCAGATGATTTTTGATTCGGCCCCAGGAGGCACTCTCCACCGCGGTTGCCCCTGAGCCCCCGGCATTCGGGCAGTCTTCGCATCCTATCAAAAACCAGTCGGGAAACTGATCCCCCTCTGTGCCATATTGGGCCGGGTTTTGAGTTCCAGTAAATCTATCCTGCAGGTAAAAATCGTACTGAAACAGGCTACCGTCGTTATCGGTGAGCCGCGGCCCAAGGTGGGTGACCTGACCATCCTCATACACGTGCCTTACGCTCTCCCCCTCGCTCAGGCCAACGGCGTCGTAGGTTTTGAACCGGGCTTCCCAAGTGACCTCTATATCCAGAGTGCCGTGCTGGGCATCCGGCGGGGTAACCGTCCAGGCAAGATCCCATACGTCCGTGGTGTTGCCAAAAAGATCTACATCCTGAGTCCAGCTCAAGTTCTCGTCGCCGAGCACCTCGATCTGGCTGTTGAAGGCCGTTACTCCATCCGGCCCCGGCAAGATGCGCAGATGATAGCGCTGGTGGTTGCTCGCCTCGTCGAGGTTGGCCCCCAAGCCGGGACCACCCGAGTGGTCATTGTCGAGGTTGAACTGGGTGAAATCATCGTGCCACATGCGTTTCAAGTCTGGCTCCTGCCGCCGCAGGGAGTCGTCTTGAATCCGGAGAAAGAAGTAGAGCCGGTTGTCTGGCGGACGAGAATAGGCTATCCGCCAAGTAGCAGAATAATCTTCTGGGTCAGCAACTTCGCCTGATGTCACATAAAAATCCAAATTGCTGTCCAAAGCGAGATCGTTGTCGAACCAGCCCCAGTCGCTGTCATCGCCGTCCATGGTCATGGCATCAGGATCGGGCACTTCTTGCAGGAAAAACTCTAAGCCCGTGTGTGCCAAAACTGGCCCGCTAAAAGCCACAGCCAATGCACATGGCAAAAGCAAAAGAATAGATTTTTTCATTTTAGATATCCTCCTAATAGAGGGCTTCCCAATGTACATTATGAGTACAATTTAGGGATTGGAAGGAATGAAAAACTGGACGCTATGCGCGGGATGCTTTACTTCCTTTACTAAATATTTATTAAGGGCTAGTTAAATATGAACGTTTAGGGAAGTCAAGGTTTTTTTTTAAGTTATCGCCCTTTAATATCTGCTCGACAAGCCCGAATGGAGATCAGGATCTATGGCAACTCCTCGTCCAAAGGTAATGCTGGTCTGCGATCATCAAATTCGCGATAACTACTTGACAACCTCGGACTTGGAACGACTCCATGTCTTTGCCGACTGGCACTGGTTCGCCTGCGAGGACGGTGTGCCCTTCTTCAGCCCCAGTCCCAGCCCGGAGTTGAAAGCACGATTGCTCGATCAGGTAAGGGACGCCGACGCGATCATCGTCTGCTGCGGTGCTCCGCGGATCGACGCCGAAGTCATGGATCGGGCAACCAAGCTGAAGATCGTCGGCGAGGTAGCGGGCGACCGATTCGCCGAACGCATCGATGTGGAAGCCGCTTGGGAGCGGGGCATCCGCACGGTGGACACCACCAATGGCACCTCCTATCCAGTGGCCGAATGGGCCTTGGCCCTGATCCTTATTTCCCTGCGCAATGCCGGTGCCTATTTCCGCCGCATCATCGCCGGCGATACAGACTTTTCCCGCGCTGACGATCCCGGCTATTTGCGCGGCGATCTGACTGGGAAGCGTGTCGGATTGATCGGCTGCGGCCATATCGGCCGGCGGTTAATTCAGTTTCTACGGCCCTTTGAGGCAGATATCTGGGTGCACGATCCGTATCTGCCCAGAGAAATGGCGGACGCCGTGGGTTTTCTCCAGACCTCGTTGGACAACATCCTCTCCAGTCCGACGCCATTGTCTGTTTGGCGCCATTGACCCCCCAGACTCAGGGCATGATCGGCCAGCGCGAATTGGATCTGATTCCATCGGGGGTCGTGTTCGTGAATGTTTCGCGCGGTCCGATCGTCGCCTCCGATGCGCTGATCGAACGACTGAAGCGGGGAGACATCATCGCCGGACTGGACGTTTTCGACCCTGAGCCGATCCCGGCCGACAGCGAGATTATTCAACTGCCCAATGTCTTTCTCAGTCCGCACATCGCCGGGGTCACAGCCCCCAGCTACCCCCGTCTATTCACGCTGATGGTGGACGAGTTGGACCGCTTCTTCCACGGCCACGAAACCCTCTTCGACCTGACGCCCCGCTCATTGGCCAATCGCCGAGGCACTGGGTCTCAGCTCTAGGGGCAGGCAATAGAGATATCAACTGAACAAGAGGCTATGATGGAACCAGTAGAATTAACATCGACCCAAAAAGCCCAGTATGAGCAGGATGGCTATACCATGAATCCTAGAATACAGGACGAGAGGTGCATCTGGCGGCGGGTTTCCACTATGGCTGGTTGCCCATAATGGTAATCTCGCCCCCAAAGCCACCTTCAATCATTCTGGCGGCAAATTCCTGAACCAGATCGTCCGGCAGGTTGGGGTTGTCCTCAATCCACAGGTGCCCCCCGACGCTTTGCAGGTTGTCCAAACCGTCGAGGCTGGCCAAAGACCTATTGCCATCTATCTGTAGGACGTTTCCGACGCTTTGCAGGTTGTCCAAGCCCTTGAGAGAGGCCAGAGATTTATTTTCGTGAATCAGGAGATTCTCGATCCGAGTGAGCTTGTCCAAGCCCTTTAGGTCCTTCAGGGCATCGCTGCCCCAGATCATCACAGCCCGGCCGACGTTCTGGAGGCTGCGCAGGCCCTCTAGGCTAGTCAGCAGTCTATTGTCGCGAACTATCAATTCATCTCCAACGCTTTGCACGTTGTGCAGCCCTTCCAAGCTGGTCAGAGAGATATTGCGGTAGAGACTCAGGTTGTCCCCGATGCTTCGCAGGTTGTCCAAGCCCTCCAGAGTGGTCAGAAGGTCGTTGTGCAGGATATGCAGTTCGCCGCCGACGCTTTGCACGTTGTGCAGCCCTTTTAGGCTGGTCAGCGCAAAATTGTGTTGGATGTGCAGATCGCCCGCAATGCTTTGCAGGCTGCGCAGCCCCTCCAGAGTGGTTAGACCAAAGTTATAGCCGACAATAGGGAGGCCGAGCTTCAGCGATCCCCCAATGCTTTGCAGGTTGCGCAGCCCCTCCAGAGTGGACAGGGCCTCACCGTCGCTGAAGATACTTCCCTCGGACTCGCGCGCTGCTTGTTCGTCGCCCAGGCTGAGAGCATGTCTTTGTGTCCTTTCCTCATAGTCCAGAGGTTCATTGCCGAAGACTCCTAAGTCTCCATCGATGCGGGTGACGTTGCGCAGGCCCTCCAGACTGGTCAGGGACGCGTTGTCTCTAATTTCCAGTTTGCCCCCAATGCGGGTGAGGTTGTGCAAGCCATCCACCTTGGTCAACGCTCGATTGTTGACGATTTCCAGATCCCCATCGATGCGGATGAGATTATGCAAGCCCTCTAGGCTGGTCAGGGCTAGATTGGAATGCAGTCGCAAACCACCGACGCTGTAGAGGTTGCGCAAGTCCTCCAAGCCGGTCAGGATCGTTCGCTCAATGACCAACTTGCCACTGATACTGAAGCAACTGTTGCCATCACCTGCTAGGGCCTCTATATCCTCTTGGGAGGAGATCGAAAAATCCCCTTCCCAATGTATCTCTGCTTCAGCGCAGTCATCGGTCTTGATGGATGATATCGGGCCATCTCCGCAGCTAACAAGCACGGCAATGGGCACCGCAATCGACAAAACCCGGACCATGCACCTCTACTCCTGCTTTTAATGCCTGGGTTTCACGGATGTATCTGGTTCGTACAGAGTGAGTACCTGGTTGGCCTCCACGTCCGTGAGCTGTTCGACGATACCGCTAGGCCAGCGCACCTCCACCAGCTCTGCTTTTTTCATCGCACCAAGACCAAAATAGAGACGCAGATCATCCTGACACAGAAAACTCGACCCACTCCTGACTTCGTCGATCTGCAAGCGACCACCTGCCACGACCTTGACTAGGGCCCCAAGGCCGTCCCGGTTGCTGGAGGGGCTCCGGAGTTGGTCCTGTGAATGATCAGAGGAGGCAGGGGCATAATTCCCGACAAGTTTGATAGCTAACCAGCGGTTCTGGTTCCCCCCTTCGTTGCGCAGGAGCGCGGCCGGCTGGTTATTATTGGAGACCACTAGATCCAAATCTCCATCTTCATCGTAGTCTCCGACCGCCGCTCCGCGGCTCACCTGCACCAGTGCCAGGCCCGATCCCGCCGAATTAGTCACATCGGCAAATCTACCCTGACCGTCGTTTCTGAAAAGTTGGTTCTGCTGGGCATAGTTCACACTAGTGTCGAATAGTTCCACATTGTCATCTAAGTGACCATTGGCCACGAAGAGGTCGCTATCGCCGTCGTTGTCGTAGTCGAAGAAGACCGTTCCCCAAGCCAGAAATCTCAGGCTCGGCATGCCCAATCCCGATTCGAAGGTGGTATCGGCGAAAAACCCGTTGCCCAAGTTCCGGTAGAGATTGTTGGTCTCCCACTGATAGTTGGTCACGAAGAAGTCGAAGAGCCCATCGTTGTCGTAGTCTCCCGAATCGACCCCCATTCCGGATAGGGCCTCTCCAGCGTCGTTAAAAGCAACCCCGGATAGGACACCGACTTCGGCGAAGCGGTCCCCGTCGTTGCGGTAGAGCAGATTGGGCGTGCGATCTCCGGCCGCGTAAAGATCCAAGTCGCCGTCCTGGTCGTAGTCGCTAAAAAAAGCGCCCAGTTCCTTGGCCACCTGGGGCAGCAAGCCGACTGCATCGCTAATGTCTGCGAAGGTTCCGCCTCCCTCGTTGCGGAAAAAGACATCCGCCTGTGGGTCGAAGGCCTCGGGTCCGCAGTAGACCTGTAGCCCTTTGGCTTGGATGCAGGGCGGGTTTACCTCCGGCGGGTACTCCACGTAATTGGCCACATAGAGGTCGGGATCACCGTCCTGGTCGTAGTCTGCAAAAGCCGCTCCTGCACTCCAACCCGGATGGCCCACCCCCGAGTGGCTTGTCACATCGGTAAAGCTCCCATCGCCATTGTTGCGGTAGAGAATGTTGGGCCCGTAGCAAGTGATGTAGAGGTCTAGATCGCCATCTTGGTCGTAGTCTGCTGCGACACAGCCCATCCCGTGGCCCGATTCGGCCACTCCGGCAGTAGCCGTGGTCTCCTCAAAGCGCCCGTCGCCCCGATTGCGGTAGAGAGCCCCCGACCCGGCGATGTTGACAAAGTATAGGTCGAGCCACCCATCGGCGTCGTGATCAAAGAAAGCCACCCCCGACCCCTGCGTCTCCGGGAGATGCTTTTGCCCTGTCGCCCCATTCTGGTGGCGAAAGGCAATCCCAGCCACAGCAGTAACATCGACGAACTGGACCTCGGCCTTTGCCGGCAGTTGGAGCAGAACCGCTGCGGCGAGACAGTACCCTACATACTTCATTATCACCATAGAAAAAATCCGTGAGCTTATTTCCAGCGCCTCTGATATCATTCTGTCAGACGCCGGTATATCTCCAGTTCCGCCTCGCCCTCTGCCTTCCGGTTTTGCCCGAGGTAGATCATGCCCAAGCTGTAGTGCGCATCGGCGTGATTGGGCTCTATTTTGATGGTTTTCTGGAAAGCTTGGGTCGCCCGCGGCACATCGCCCATGGCCATGTAGGCGTTCCCGAGGTTGTAATAGGCTTGGACGTAGCGGGAGTTGATCTCTAGGATCTTCTCGTATTGGCCGATCGCTGCGGCTATTTTCCCTTGCCGGAAAAAGATATTGGCTAGGTTGTTGCGGGCGCTTAGGTCCGCGGGATTGATGGCCAGAGTTTGTTGGTACTCGGCGGCCGCCGCGGGGAAATGGCCTAAGCCGGCGTAGAGCACCCCGAGATTGTAGCGGGCATCTGCGTCCTCTGGGTAGAGCGTCAGGATATATCGGTAGCGGTTGATATCATCGCTCGCTTTCCGCAAACGCTGGAAAGCAGCTAGTAGCTTTTGGCCCTCCTCAGTCCTTGCCTGTCTGAGGTAAAGCGTCCCAAGCCGGTGATAGGCTTCTTTTTCAAAGGGATCGGCGGCAAGCGCTTTTCGCAGAGCAGTCTCTGCTTCGGCCGTCCGCCCTTGCTGCTGCAACACCTGTCCCAGCAAGGTATAAGCACGGGCGTACCCTGGATCGTGGCGAAGAACGGTTCTGAAGCTCGCCTCAGCCTCTGCAAGGTGCCCTAACTTGGTGTAGATCTGTCCGAGGTGATAGTGCGCATCGACATAAGAGGAGTCGAGGGCCACTGTCTGCTCGTACGCCGCAATCGCAGAATCGGCGTGGGCCAATTGCTCGTAAACCGCTCCCAGATTGTAGTGGGTGGCGGCATTCTCCGGTTCGAGCTGAACTGCCTTGCTCAAGGCTGCAACCGCATCGTCATAGCGGCCCTGAGCACTGAGGACTATGGCGAGCTTGCGATAGGGAGAAAGGCGGTCGGGAGCCAGCGAAATCGCCGCCTCGTAGGCCGAGGCCGAAAGGTGGTTCTGGCGCTTTCGCATGTACAGGTCGCCCAGCGCAATACGGGCTTCGACATTGTCTGGATAGAGTTGCACGGCTTGGGCGACGTGCCGGATAGCCAGCTCAAAATCGCCCTGCTTCTGGAGGATGGAACCGGCAAGCAGGAGTGTCTCGAGATGGTTCTGATCCACTGCCAAGGCTTGCTGGCAAGCTGCGATAGCTTTGATATAGCTGCCGGTCTCGGCCAGATGCTTGGCCTCGGCGTATGCGGCCTCGGCCTGCTCCTGTGACCGCTGGTCGCCACAGCCGCTGGTGATGAGGACCGTGAAAAGAGCGAAGTACCAGGCTTTAGATATCAGCTTCTGCATCCATTTTCTGCAAGCGATCCTCAAATAGGACGATCTTTGAGGCGTACTGCTCTTTCAGACTGTGAAGTAGGGAGGCGATTAGCTCCTCTTCCTTTTCCTTTTTCAGCCAATACCGCGCCCTCGACGACGCCTGCTCAAAGGGATCGGGCTGCAAACCGGCCTTCTCCAGCACCTTAAATACTGTATAGCCTTCCTCGATCTGGATGGGACCTTTTAGCTCACCCACCTCCGCCTTCATCGCCTCGTCGTAGAGGACGCTGTAATTGGTTTGTCCATAGGCGTGCATATGAATTAAACCTTTGGTTCTCTCGACCCCACTCCTGGTACTGTAACGCTCGGCCAGATTCTCCATATCTTCCCCGTTCAGAATCCGTTGCAAGACCTCCTCGGCCTCTTCTTGGGTTGTACACAGAATCTCTTGGACGGTGATCTGTTCGGGCTTTTTAAAAAGATGCAGATGGCTTTCGTAGTAGGAGCGCACCGCTTCGTCGCTCAGGTCGATCCGCTGATCCACTTCCCGTTCTTTTAATGTTTCGATCAGCATAGTCTTTTTCTTGGCCTCCAGCCAAGCGACTACCGACGAGTCCCGATCAATTCCCTGCTGCAGGGCTGCTTTGGACAGGAGTGTGATCGGCAAGAGCTCCCGATGGATGAATTCGGCGATGCCGCTGCTATCAAATCGGACCGGGCGAAAGCGGCGGACTCTCTGGTAGGTGTCGGCGAAATTTTTCAAGGTCAACTGTCCGCCAGCGAAACGACATAGAACCACTCCCAGCTCCGGCTCTGCTAGATCTAGCGTATCCGCGTCAGAACTCGGAGCCCTTGTCAGCAGAAAAACAATGCCTTCTTGATCTAGCTCCACCTCGAACTGGGTGGCCAACTCCTCCATCAGCTCTTCGCGGCGGGCCCAAGCGGCTTTGGTAATCTGGACTTGGGCATAAATCAAGCTGTAACTAGCGGGGGGAGGACTCTCGGCCAAGACCTGGAAGATCTCGTACCCGTCCCCAATCTCGAAGGGCCGACTGATCTCTCCTACCGCTAGCGCAAAAACTTCCTCTGCAACCTCCACCGGCATCCCCTGCTCTTCTACGTTTCCACGCCCGTAGAGGTGACCGAGCAAGCCACCTTGGGAGGCGGTCTCTCGATCGGTAGAACGAAGTTTGGCCACTTCTCCGAACCCTTTTCCCTGCTCAAGCTCCTCCACTACCTGCCGGGCGTCCTCCTCGGTCTCCACTTGGATGCGGGCTAGTTTCAGCATCCGGTTCCACTTGGACTGCTCGAAGCGACGGCGCAACTCCTCTGACGAAAAAGCGCTCTTCTCTTTGACTTCCCGGCGGAGGATCTCCCCGATCAGTTTTTGCTGCCGCTCGTGCTCCCACTTACCAAGAAACTCTGAATCCTGGTCTAGGCCCTGCTTCCGGGCCTCGAGCAACATCAGCTCCATATCGACCATGCTGTCGAGGTGTTCGCGCCACATCTGGACGCCCTGCTCGTCAGAGCGGAGCAGAGCGGGTATATCCATATTGAACCGAAGCAGGTCTTCGACCGTAATCTCCACGGTATCGACCCGGGCTAGCACATTGTCGTCCGCTGGGTCACCGCAGCCGAACAGCCACAGGAAAAACGCGATTAGTGCCAACGCTCTTCCCTCCTACTGCTCCGTAGCGGGCGGCTCGAGGGCATAGGTGACCTCCCGGGTGAACTGATAGAGAATATCGACTGCCTCTATTGGCTCGTCCCGGTAATCGAAGCGCAAGGTCATTTGCTCGATCCGAACCTCGAAATCCTCGACGTCGTCGTCCAGCGCAGGAAAGACGACAAATCCACTTTTTTCTTGACCACTGAAGATCATATCATCGTTGAAAAGCGTCTTCCGCAGAATGCCCTCTCGCTCCTTGAATGGCTGGTAGGTATTGCCGGCGTAGGCGATTGCATAGGGCCAGTAGTATTCGATCAGGGCGGTGCGGCTGAGCGACTGATAGCGCCGTCCGTTGGGGGCTGTAATCTCAATCGCGGCCGGGTCCACGCGCACCTTTGGATAGGCGTAGTTCTTTATCTTTAGCAGAAAGACCGCAAAACGGGCCGGAGCCTGTTCCTCACCCGACGGCTTCCAGTCGCCGTAGGTATATGGATTGACTGGAGCTTGGTACGGGTTGTCCCGGTAAAAGCCCGCCGGAGAGGCCGAATGAACTTCAAACTGCCGGTTCAGCATTTCGGCCGTTATGGGTTGCAGGCTGACCTCCAAGCGGCCCTTGACAAAGGTGATGCTGCGGTCATCGCCGACGTTAAATTCCTCGGTCTGCTGGGTCTCGGCAACGGGCACTATGGGTCCAGGAAAGTGCCGATAGCCCAATTTGTAGCCGCAACCACTCAACAGCAGGGCTACTGACGCGGTTGCGCTGAGTATAAATGTCCTCATCCTAATCACCTCTTGGCGATATATTGCGGCGCTTCTGAGCTTCAATAAGCCACACCCACCACCTGCAATTGATCGAAATCCCCTTGATCCGCCCCCACCCGTACCCGCGCCATATACACCCCTGGCGGCACCAATGCTCCGGATTCGTCCCGGCCATCCCATTCCACCACCTCCTGCGGACCGACTCTCTGTACCTCCAGCACCTGCTGCCACACCCGCTGTCCCGCTAAGCTGTATATGCCCACCTCCACCTCTGTCCCCCCCAGCACCTGGAACAAAGAGAAGCGGATCGACACTACATCATTGATGCCATCCCCCTGAGGTGTAAACACCGACGGCTGCACCTCTAACTGGCGCAGAACAGATCCCAGCGACGATTCGACCGCGACTATGCGCAACTGGTTCGTGCCCATATCGTCGCTGACATCCCCGCTCTCCACTTCCTGCGGCAACCCGGCTTGTTCCCGGCGAAATACCTCAGCTCGCAGGGCAGCCGAGGCACTGTACAATGCCGTCTCCAGCCGCAGGCGCAACCGCTGGTCGCCGTCTGGACTGAGCGGACGTGGCAGGTACACGGTAAACCCCTGCTCCTCGGACACCACATCGGCTGGATCCACAGTCACTGGCTGCGGCGGATCACCCATCTCCAGACTCAAAAACTCGGCGGCCGAGGGTGCCAATATCCGCACCCCATCAAAACCGGCTTGGCCGGCGACAAACTCAGCGCCTATTTCGTAAACTAACTCGGTCGGCTCGCCGACAGGTAGCAGGGCCACTCTGCCTTCGGGCTGCAAATCGTCCACCACAGCCACCTCGCCCAGCACCCGCTCGGCCAACAGCGGCGAGGTTTCCACCACCAGCGAGTCGATGCGGGCAAACGATCCTAGGCTCTTACTGTCCATTTCCACCTGCAGCATGATAAAGCGGCCGCGCGGCACCCGGGGCTTTTCGCCGGACTGCCCAAGCGGGGGCGACCAGAAGCTCCAGTTGTCCCGATCTTCAGTGATCGGTCCGGCCCAACCGGCCGCCAGCGGGTCAAAAGGCCAGCGTCGCGGTTTGAGGCGGGCGTAATCGGTGGCACTCACCTCGGTAGGCTGGCGCAAGTCGTTGTAGGTGTGATAGGCCAGCGGTTCGTCGTCCAAGCCGGTGCGCACGGACACCCTGACCTGAGTGGGCGCTTCGGGATCGGGTCTGGGTTCGGACGCGACTGTGTCCTTGCGCCAAGTGCTGACACCGAAGTGGACCTGGCCGATGTTGACGATCTGGCCCAAGTCTATGACCTTGGACTCCCAGCGGACCTCGGGCACGACGCCGCGACCGTACACCTCCAACTCGGACACCGCATACCGCGCGAACGCGGTATTTTGACCTTCTCTACAACATTGCGAGTCCGGAATAAAGCGCAGGCGAAAGAAGCGCATGTACTGGCGCGGAAAGGTAACCTCGATCGTGGATTCAAGGTTGCCTTCCACCGAGGCCAGCACAATGTCCAGCGGAATGTAGAAACCGTTGCACCAAAAGTGATTGGTACACCAAGTGCCGTCTTGCAGCTTTATCGCTACCTCATCGTTGCTAGCGGTCAATTCGTAGCGGGGGAAGAAGTAGTTGGGGTCGTAGGGTTCTTGGGTGATCGGCTCGGTGCCTTCCGGTGGAAGCATTACAAAGCGCTCGGCGGGAATTCGCGTGCCCAGATCGATGGAATAAAACTCGCCTTCCACTCCCCCTTGGCCACCGGCTGCGGTAAAACCCGAGGAGGCATAATAGGTGTCGCGGTCCCCATCTACGAATATCAGCGCATCGGCAACTCGGCCGACCTCGCGGATGGAGCCAACAGCCCGCCAGACATGGGGCATGCCGGGACGATAGTCGAACTCGACCGGTTCGCGGAAGCGGAACCAGGGACCGATCTGGGTGACCACGTTCACGTTGGGATCGAGGAAAAGGGGCTGGATCGCTCCTGGGCTAGAGGTCAAATCTACCATCACGTTCAAGGCGGTCTGGTCGGCCCATGACTGGCCGTCTTCACCGCCAAGGCGCAGCTCAATTAGCTGGGTGGCCGACTCGCGAGGGCTAACTAGCAGCCCTAGGGCAACCAGCGCAAAAAAAGCACCTCTCATAACACATCTTCCTTAAAAGATTGCGCTCGATCCATCTTCATTGTGTACTGTATATCAATCTGTACCTGTGCTGGCAAATACGCGCACGAAACCGATGGATTCATCTCGGGTATCCTCTTCTTTGAACTTGGCGCGCCGCAGTTGCAGACCTATGTTCGAGGTTATCTGGTAGCCCAAGTAGGCAGAAGTGTTGGAAATGAGGATCGAATAAACTTGGCTGCGGAAGTCATCGACAAAGCCCGGCGGCGGCTCTTCTGGTCGCTGCTCCAAGTTTTCAAACCAGCTAAATTCGACCCCGCCTTCTACCCATGTTCCCGGCAGCAGCGAGTAGCGGGTAATTAGAAACAGAGTTTCCTCAAGATCGCGGGATTTCAGACTCGATTTTGCCGAAGGGGTCTCGCGCCGAAATGTGCTCTTCCACCTAGGCCAGAATATCAAGTCCTCCCCCACTGGAATGGCGTACCCCGCCTTGTTGATCATGCCGAAGAACGAGCGATTGCGCAGCTCGTCGGCTTGTTCTCCCCGCTGGTTGAAAATTTCGTACTTGATCTTGCCCTGAATATCCAGATCGCGAATCCGATTGTACCTGGCTTGGAGGTACAAGGTGTTGACAAAGGTGTCCTGATTCTCCAGCGGATCGCTGAAGTTCTCCGTTCCCGTAGGATCTATCCAGATCAGTCGGTCGTCTTGGATATTGTCCTTTACCAATTTGGCATGTTCGACTAGGCCGATGTTCCACCCGGGCATATTCACCTCTGCCGTAAACAGTCCGTAAGTAGCGCGACTCTTCCTAGCGCTGCTGGGCATCCGTTCCCGTAGCCGGCCGATGGTAATTTGCGCTCTCTTGGCGAGCATCAGCCCTCCGTAGATATTGTATCCCCGGCGGTCTCGTTCGTAGGGAAAGTCCGGCTGCCGATCGTCCTCGAAGCGGTCGATGAGGGTGTTGTTGTTCATGTCCATTCCGAAGAGGAACTCTGGAGGATCTACTGCGTAGCGCAGGAAGGGCTCGGCATAGTCGGGTCTAGCGTTGTTATTCTGGTTGAAATCGGAGACAAAGTCGTTGTTCTCGTCGAGTCCAGGAAAGACGTTGTTGTCGGCTCCCGCCCCTCCCACATCCCCGACCAGTCCGATCTGATTGATGCGTTGCCAGTCCGGAAAGCGATCCTGATCGTCGTTGTCGTCGACGAACTCAAACAGGTGCCGCTGCTCGTCGCTGTAGTCGATGCCCCCCAGTGAATTGGAAATGAAGGCCGTGGTGCTGTAGTTGGGAGCCATGTCAAAGGCTTCTGTGTAGAGGAACCAAGGATAGTTATTGTAGGAGGCGGTAACATAGGCCGCTTCGGCCCGGTCCTTTTCTGGATCGAGGTCGTTGACCCCAAAGTTCTGGTTGGGGAAGCGCCGGAAGCGCCGGTTTACTGCGTACTCGGCGCGCAGGTCTAGGCCTCCTAAGTTGTTTATCTCCAAATCCAGACCAATTACCTCGTGGGCTGTCGGCAGGCCGTACTCAAATCTAATAAAGTGCTGATTGGACCCGTCGATGACCTCTTTTTCGGCTTGGGCAACGGGCAAAAAGACTTGGCCTCCGAGGCGATCTGTCTGTTTGTTGGATGAGACCTCCACCCGATAGTCGTTGGCTATGATCAACTCGAACTCCAGCTTGGAGATATCCCCCAAGGTCGGCACCTCTTCCGTTGGTCGGAAGTCGTTCCTGATATCGTAGATCAGCTCGATCACATCTGTGCCGCGCGCCTCGAGGTTGCCCTCACTGCGAATCCCGCCTCGTATCAAGGGGGTGATTTCCGGATGTGGCTTCCCGTTGACCACCACTTGGTCGAAGAAGAGGAGTGCCCCCGATTGCGGGGTTTCCGGGGAATCGTCCGAGATTCGGACGACCACAGTTTCCACGCTGCCTTGGTTCTGGGGCTCGGTCAGCACGCCTTTTAAGGAGTTATCCCCTAGAGTCAGGGTACTGCTTGTGTTGGCGACGTTGACCCAGGTCAGCCCCAGTTGCGCAAAGTCTCCTACTTGTCCAACCCCTCTGCCGGCCAAAAGCCTCGAGGTGTTCTCGGACCGGCTGGCTCCAGATGTCTGCGTGAGGGCCGAAAAGCCGGGCGCACTAAGTCGAGACGCCAAGATGGTCATAGCGTACTTGTCGGTGAGGAAGTCCCACTGGATACCATTAAAGGTCGGCTTGGAAAAGGTGAGGGGCGTCAAGGTCGTGCGGAGCGCATCGCCTATGGTCAGGGAAGTGTGGAATTGGCCTTTCTGGGCAGACGACACGATGACATTGTTGAACCAGCTCTGATAAAACGCGTTTTTGAATATCTCGCTTCCGAGCCGCTCCGGACTGTTCTCGGTCCAGTCATAGATCTTCCATCCCCGGGCGATATAATTACCAAAGAGGTCGTATTGTCGGGTTCCTTCGAGCAGAATGTTCACGTAGCGCTGATAGTTTTGCCGGGCATAGTTACTGTATTCCCACCCCCGCCAGCTGTATTCATAGTAGAGATTCTGGGGCAGATACCACTTCCGGCGGTTGGGAGCCAAGGCACCAGGGCGGACTCGTGCTCCGTAGATCCCCGGCTCTTCGACGGGGCGGTACCCGGTAAATAACTGAGCGTCTGCTGGGATTTCTCCCAATATGATACTGCTAAAAAAAAGCAACATTACCAGTCTTAAATGGCTTATTGCCTGCGGCATACATCACCTCCCATTATCCTGCTGAGAACTTTTTAATAGACCACGCTGATTGTCTGAGCCAAGGCCTCATCACTGGTCTGCGCCGCTAGGTTGATCCGGCATATATAAATCCCGGGCGGCACCAGAGTCTGGCTATGGTCCTGACCGGACCAAGTAAAGAGCCATAACCCGTCTGTCTGACGCTGTCCTTCCAGTTCCCGCACCAAGCTACCGTCCAAGGTGTAGATCTGAACTTGGGCCGGTATATCTACTTTCAAAATATTAAAGCGAATCTTTGCCTCGTCCCCTACGCCATCGCCGTTGGGGGTAAAGACAGGCTGGACCGAAAAGTTGGCAATAAGCCGGTCACTCGAAACGACGTCGGGCAAGAAGACCGTGGTCGAGAAGCGCACATCGGCATCGGGATCAACTGGTTGCCAGAGTTCGGGGTTTTGAGTGTTACCGACAAAGGCCCTAAAATGATACGGGCTCTGCACTACATTGACATACATCTCAATGGCTACTGGCTGCTGCTCCACTAGCTGGGGAAGCTCCACTGTGACAGAATCCGGGAAAAACTGCACGGCCTCGGCCGCCAGCACCACTGGGCTGCCATCTATCTGGACCGAGAAGCTGTCGGCATCCGCTTGGGAAGGGGTTTCCACCCGGATGCGGTCAAAGCCGAAATCTCCCGGGCCGAACTGGGGACGAAGGTGGTATATAAATTTCTGGGCAACGCCCGGCCGGGCCTCTTTGGGCTCGATCTCGCCCACCGCCCCCATCAGAAAAGCATCGTCGAAATCGAGCGAAAGCGAACGCAAGGTCGCGGCCGTGTCCGGTCGGTCCGAAATCAGGGTGACCGCAAATTGCACGTACCGACGCGGACTTGGAGAAAGAAACTCCTGGCCGGAAAATCGATAGGGATCGCTCCAGCCGCTCCAGTCTGCTCCTTCCACTAGGACGGCCTCTTTTGCACCTCTCCGGGGTTTGGGCAATTTGTTGTAGAGTTCCTCGGTAACCTCGTTGCCATTTTTATCGTAGTAAATGGTCTGCTCTTCAAAGGTATTGCCCGAGCGGGTCTGGGCTTGCACCCTGGTACCTGCGGGCAAGTCCGCATCCCAACTGAGCGAGCGAAGCACTTTGGGCCGATCGCCCAAATCCTCAAAGCCCGAGGTCATCGCTACTTTGGCTACGTATCCGATCGGGAAGATGGCGATATCGTTGAGAATACTGCTGCTGTTGCCGATGTAAATATGCAGAAGGTGGCGGATGGACTTAGGAGGAAACATGAGATAGTTCAGCCACTGAGGGGTGTTCCAGCCAATCGCAGCGGGAAAATCGAAGAGCAGATCGAATTCTATCTCTCCGGCCAGACTCCGTCTGGACCCGTCCGAGATAAATAACTGAGTTCTCTGGTGGCCCGTGGAGGGGGCGTATGCTCCTTGCCCCTGAGCTGCGTCCAGCGGCGCTAGTTCGAGAATTCGGTTTACCCAGAAATGGGCCCCCAGATCCCAACTCCAACTGAACTTGGCCGTCGGATCTACACTGGTCACCTGCCAGGTGGTGCTGAGGTCTCCATCGACCAAGGCACTGGCGCGACCAGTCGGCTCGGTTATAGTACCGCCTCGATCAAAGGTGGTGAGGGCAATATTCTGTCCAAAGGTGAAGACTTCCACTTCGGACAGAGCCGCATCCGCAGTTTGGGCATCTACGACAATGCGCACGAATTGGATTGGTCCGTAGGTAGTAGAGGTATCTGTGCCCGCTAGGGCGGCAGGACCAAACAAGCGGTTATTAGACACCCTGCCGAAAGCCTGAACCGGGTACTCGATCAGCGTCTGTTCATTTAGCTGACTGGTGCCGCCAATTAAGTCGAAAAAAAAGAAATCCTGGCCTTGTGCTTGTCTAACGCCATTCGACCCGAGGACGCGGAACACCCTCAGGGGCCTTGCCCCTTCTTGGTCGGGAAAGTGCAGGCGAATCTTGTTAGTCGGGACCGCTCGTCCCAAGTTGATCTCGATCCACCAATTCTCCACCGGGTCATTCGGATTGGGCTTCCAGAAGGTCTCGGGATCGCCATCGATGATATTGGCACCCGCGCCCGGGTTCGATCCGACTTTCCACACCCCTCCCTGTATTTCTCCCTGCTCTTTTGTCTGGTAGGTAAATTGATCCGCGTCGAGCGCGGCGTTGAGGGACGACTCGAACTTTATCGGGGTGATGGAGCCATCGGCCGCAAAATTGAGGGTTCCGGCGGGAAAATTCCACTCTTGGTTCACTTGGAACACCTGCCCTCTGGCCCCTTCTTCTATCAACGGAACTAGCAAAAAAGAAAAAGCGCAAAACTTGACCAGATTCTTCATCGGAACCGTCCTTTCCTCAGTACACTATTCCCACAGTCTCCGCCTGCACAAAGCTTTCTTGGTCAGCGTTAACCGAAACCTTGACTAGGTAAATTCCGACTGGAAGAAGTTGCTTGTTATCGTCCCGTCCGTTCCATGCCCTTATGTGATTTCCGCTCCGCTCCTCCCCGGCCAAGGTCCGCACTCTCCGACCTGCTAGATCGAAGATTGCCACCTCCACCTCCACTGGTACTACCAGTTGTGAAAGGGTGAGCGCGATCAAGGCCTCTTCGTTGATCGCATCTCCATTGGGCGAAAACACCTTCGGAGTGACCTCGAAAGAGGACAGGATCTCCCTGGCGGACTCGGCTGCCGTCAGCACTCGCAGCGTATTGGTCGTCACGTCGGGGTTGGCATCGCCCGACAAAACTCTCTGCGGGACCTCTTCGCTTTGGGTATCGAAGACCTCGGCGTTCAAGAAGCTCCCCTGGACAAACACCTGGGCCGCAAAAACGATCTGCAGGGCGTCTCGGCCGGTTATCCGATGGGAAGCGGGGAAGAGCACGGTCAGGCTGCCGAGTTCCTCTATAATCTCGGTGGGTTCTACCTTTTCAGGAGGGTTTCCTATGGAGAGTTCGCCGAATTTTGGTTGCGACGAGGGGGTGAATATTCGGATGGCATCGAAGCCGATGTCCGTTCCCGCAACATCGGCGATGAGATCATAGGCAAAGGTGACGAACTGGCCGACTGGCACGACGGCCACACTGCGCGGAGGACGGGGCTCGTCCAGCACAGAGACCTCTCCGATTAATTGTTGGGCCAGCGGCGGAATAGAGTGCTCCACGCTCAGAGCAGTGACCTGCATGCCGTCTAAAATGGACTGACTCTTCATGGCTATCTCGAACTGAAAGTAGCGCCGCGGACTGGGCAGGGCGATCCTCTGCCCGGAGGAGGTAAAGGGCGATGACCAGAGGCTCCAGTTGACTTGGTCGTCCTGAAACCCGCCCCGTTCGTTTTGACTTAATTTGTTATATTCGTCCTCTGTTACTACCTCTCGCTCGCGGGTAAACCGATCTACCAGGCGAAAAAAAACCCGGGGATTGTCGTCCATCCCCGTGCGCATCCGAATGGCGATTTCTGTGTCGGAGCCTTCCACTACGACCTGATTGGTGCCCTCCTGACGCAGTCCCTCGACCGTCCATTCGAGTCGGCTGAAATTGGCCGCTTCCCCCAAGTCAATGATCTTGGAGGTATAACTGGCTTGGGGAGCGAAGCCGGTACCAAAAAACTGAAATTCGGCGATTTCGAATGGATTCGGAGAATTTACATGCAGGCGGATAAAGCGAATAAACTGCAGCGGGAACAGGACTTCTGCCGTGTCCTCACGAGTGAATTCCACCTGCCGGAGGAGGCTGTAATCCGGTCTATTGTCTTGGGTAAAGCTTAGCCCGTCGCTGGAGAAGAGACTGTAGCCCCGAATGAAATCCTCACTATAAGGCCGTCCTTGATCATCGACGCCAAACGGACGTGGAAAAAAGAGGATTCTGTTTATCGGAATCCGGGTCCCGAGGTCGAATTCAAATCTTCTCCCACTCTGTTGAACTCCGAATTCCTTAAAGCGATCTCCGGTGGATGTAGTATCTTGTCCATCTACGATCACCAGTTGCGACTCTCTCAAGGTGGTATTGTCCCAGACATGGGCCTGGGCACGCTCTGCGAGAAACCCTATCGGGCGGGCGCTGACCCAGCTTAGCTGCTGGGTGATATTGTTCTGGGGATCAAATCCCAAACTCTTGATAGTTCCCGCTTGGGAAAAGTCGAGAGCCGTCGAGGCCAACTCCTGTGAAGCCCAAGATTCGCCGCCTTCTCCCACCTTCCACTGCCGCACCTCTCCCCAGCCAATCCCCGACATGGCCGCAATCCAGATCGCCGTGATCGCCATCACAGCCGGCCTTGCCGATTGGGGCTTCATTGTTTTGCGCATGTCAACCCCCAAAAAAAGTGAGAGGATTAGGTCCATCCTCCCATCCATATTGAGTTTACATGTTCTGATAATCTGAACGGTCTGTCAACTAAATTATTGCACTATGTATTCTTAAAAGTAGGGGTGAGTACACCTTCACCTTTAACGCACTTGTCCTTAGGAGTTGATACCCTGCAGGCCGACCGAATCAGTGATACTTGCACACAAGGTTAGGCGACTAGTATACTTGACGATAATAGTCCTGCTGGGGGCTTGCTATCAGTCGGCGGCGGAAACGTGACGGGTGGAAATCGTCTGAGAATAAGCCCTACCGTCGGCAATTTTGTGCATACCTTCACGGCTAGGCTGATCAGCGATCTCTTCGTTCTCCAAAGCACCTTCCCCTTTCACATTCAGAGCGATCTCAGTAGGCTGCTTTTGTGCCTTCTCTGTCTCGGCCGGGGCGGCGTATGGGACCTTGTACCTGCACGGGTCGTTTATGGCCCTAGGGACCAGCATGCCTGGGGCCGTCTTTTTGTTGTTCGTCCTCACTTTGATATTAAACCCCCTGCTCAAGCTGATCCATCCCCGAGCGGGCCTCAACCGAGGGGAATTACTGGTCGTCTATGTAATGATGGTCATGGCCTCGCCGATTCCCACGCTCTTCGTCGGCAAATTCCTCAGCACTATCAGTTATCCCTATTATTACGCCACGCCCGAAAACGAGTGGCGGGAACTCATCCATCCCTACATCCCCGACTGGCTGATGGTGCACAATGTTGATATCGTCAAAAAGTTCTACGAGGGTGGGGGCCGGAATGAGCCGATTCCCTGGGCGGCTTGGCGGCCGGTGTTTTTAGCTTGGCTGCCCTTCGTCTGGGCCTTGTTCTTGGTGATGATTTCCCTCATGATCGTTATGCGCAAGCAGTGGGTCGAACACGAGCGCCTGATCTATCCGCTGATGCAGGTGTCCTTGGCCATGACCGAGCAAGGCCGTTATGGCGAACGCGTCAGCCCTTTTTTTAAAAACCCGGTGATGTGGGCCGGCTTTGCCATCCCGGCCCTGTGGGGCACGCTGCACGGACTCTACAACTACTTCCCGGAGATTATACCCATTGCCAAGGAAGTAGACCCGCTCCACCTGAGATTGTCGATATTCCACGGCGTAGCCGATATGTACGTGCTGCTGCGCTTCAACATTATTGGCTTTTTCTACTTTCTCAAAACCGAGATCGCCTTCAGTCTGTGGTTTTTCAATTTACTGGCCTACGGGGTGCGGGGGATTTTCGGAATTCTGGGCATTACCAGCCCTCAGACACAATCCGCCGGACATGGGGTGCACAATCTAATCCTAGCTCAGCAGGCTATGGGAGCGATGCTAGTGTTGTTTTTAGGGGGGCTGTGGTCGGCGCGCAGGCATTTGAGAGGAGTCTTGCGCAAAGCCTTCTTAGGAGATCCTAGTGTGGATGATTCCGGAGAAATCCTCTCCTATCGGGGGGCGGTGATCGTACTGATGGCCAGTAGTGTGATCGCGGTGGGGTGGTTGTGGTTGGCAGGACTGCCAATGGTGTTTGGATTGGCCATACTCTTCTTAGGGATGGTGGTCCTCTTCGGATACTCCCGGGTTGTGGCAGAAGGCGGCCTGTCGGATGGCGAACCGCCGGTGGTACCGGCCGGCATCCTAGTGTCGGCGGTGGGTTCATCGGTCATTGGGCCTCAAGGACTAGTCGTGCTGGCAACCACATTCCTGTGGACCACCGGGCGCAATTTCGTCATGGTATCGTGCGCCAACAGCCTCCGGTTGGGCGAGGAGTTGGGAGGCGGGAAGCGGGCGCTGTTCTGGGTGATTCTCCTGGCCCTAGCCGTGTCCCTAGGCGCGGCGATCTGGATGATTATGACCTTGGGCCATCAGTACGGGGCCATCAACTTGTGGATCTGGGGAGGGGGGGAGTACAGCTATGCGGAAAAATTGATCCGCACACCACTGGAGCCGCATGTGTGGAACTGGATCAACACCGCCATCGGAGCGACGATTATGACCCTGCTGATGGCGGCGCGCTGGCTTTACGTGTGGTGGCCGTTACATCCTTTGGGTTATGCCATCGGGCCAATATGGATTATAGACGCTCTCTGGTTCAATATGTTCTTGGCCTGGCTGATCAAGGTTGTAGTTCTCAAGTACGGGGGAGTGGGGCTCTATCGGAAAACTCGTCCCTTTTTTATGGGCATGATTTTGGGATACTTCACCCCGGCCGGCTTCTACCTCATCGTTGATCACTTCACAGGAATGACTTGGAACATTATTTTTTGGGGTTGATCTTGGCAGCGGCTGGCAGAGATTGCTTGGATTCCATCCAGCGCCGTTAGCTTCAACTCCGACATGAGACACCAAAATATAGTCGGGGCGGGGGTCTTCATTATTGCCTTGGGCCTCTACCTGAAGACCATGGCTCCCACGATCTCTTTGTGGGACAGCGGCGAATTCATCGCCTGTGCCTACACGCTGGGCATACCCCATCCTCCTGGAGCTCCTCTCTACATCCTTTGGGGCCGGCTTTTTGCGCTTTTGCCCATCGGCGCGGTGGAGCAGCGCGTGGTGTTCATCTCGCCCTTGGTATCGGCCGCTGCCATCTGGTGCGTCTTCTCCACCACTACTCTCCTTGCCCGAGGTGCCCTCAAGGGCAAAGGGACGCCGTCTTCCGGCCAGGGCCAGCAGCTAGCGGCCTTAGCTGGGGGTGTGGTCGCCGCCCTGTCTTTGGCTTGTTCGCACACATTCTGGTTCAACGCCACTGAGGCCGAAGTTTATGCCTGTTCCATTTTTTTCGTCTGTCTGAGCGTCTGGTTGGCGCTGCGCTGGTCGGTCGGGCCGCTCGATAAACACAGTTACAGATGGCTCTTGTTCATCGCATATCTATTCGGTCTGAGTGGAGGGGTCCACCTTCTCTGCTTATTGACCATTCCGGCGATTCTGATCCTGATCGGGTACGCCGACTCGCGCCTCCGGCGACTGGTTTGGGTGCTACTCGGCCTGGGTGGAAGCGGTCTGATCGCGATGGCGGTATGGGGGCCGAGCAAGACGGGCGGAGCGGCGCTGATTTTGGTGCTAGCTGCCGGCCTCTATTATCTCTACCGCCGCGACAGGCATTCGTGCGGGCTGCTGATAGTCGCGCTGGTACTCTTCGGCCTAGGTTATTCCACCTATGCGACCTTCTATATTCGCTCGGGGCTGAATCCGGTTATCGATGAAAACGACCCAGAAACCTGGGCTGCCTTTATCAAATTTCTGGGACGCGAGCAATACGGCACGGAGAGTCTGCTAGCAGGCATGTTGGAGGCCAAGGCTTCGCGCCTCTACCAGTTTTGGCACCTCCAGATGAAGTACTTTTTCGCGCAGTTTCAATTTCCCCTGGGGGAAAGCGTAGTGGAATTCCGCCGGGCCACCGATCCTTCCCGACAATCAGTAGCCATATCGGTCCTGCCCTACCTGCTGGGTCTGGGCGGCCTGTTGTGGCAGGCCCGTAGGGACTGGCAGCGCTTTCTGGTCGTCCTCGCACTCTTCGCGACCATGGGCTTTGGGCTGTCTGCCTATCTGAACATGTCCGATCCGCAACCGCGGGAACGCCACTATGTCTTTGTTGGTATGTTCTACGCTTTTGCCCTCTGGATGGGCCTAGGTTGGAGTGGCTTGGTCGAGACCTTGGGGCGGCGCTTGCGCCTTTCTACTCGCTGGCTGATGGCCCTAGCAAGTGTCGGCGTTCTCCTACCGGTGGGGATGGGCGTCAAGCTATATAATCAACTAGACCGCACGGGAGATTATCTGGGGCGCGATTACGGGTATAATCTACTGCAGTCATGCGCCCCCAACAGCATCCTGTTCACCAACGGGGATAACGACACCTTTCCGCTGTGGTTTCTGCAGGAAGTGGAGGGCATTCGCCCGGATGTGAGCGTCGTCCATTTGGGACTTTTGAATACCAGCTGGTACATCAAACAACTGCGCCAGCGTCTCTCCCCCATCGACATGCGCTACACTGATTCTTATATCGATTCGGTGCTGACCGTTGATCTGGGCCTACGCCACTGGCCTGGGCCTAAAGCTATTGAACTGGCGGGCCTAGCAATCGAAGTGGACCGCATGCTTCGCGTTCAGGATATCGCGGTGCTGAAAATCGTCGAGTGGAACGACTGGCAAAGGCCCATTTTTTTCTCTGTCGCGGTACCGGTCGAAAACCAAGTCGGACTGACGCCCTACCTGTCTTTAAACGGCCTAGCGTATCGACTAGTCAGGGAGCGCGAACCGGGACTCGACCAAAAGGAGATGGAACGCAACTTCTATCGCGTCTTTCAATGGCGCAACCTCCTTGGACGGGAGATGACCAGCGATCCCGGAGTCGCTCCCCTGTTGTTCAATTACCAAGCCGCTGTCATGCAGCTAGCCGACTTCTATCGGCAACAGGACATGGATGAGGCGCTGGCCCAGCTACTAGCGTGGGCCAGCCAGCGCATCCCTTTCGTCTGGCATGCACATTACAGCGCCTCTACTTACCTAGCGCAGATGGGCCAGCATCAGTTGGCCTTCGAATACGCCGAGCGCGCCGTGCAAAAACTGTTAGATACCTACCGCGTTAGTGGAGGCGCAACCTACGACGATCTCATTGATTTGCTGGACGAGTTGACAAAGAAGTACAGGGACTCTGCATGGTCCGCCGGGTTCTACCGCCAGATCATCGAGGTCGAGCCCAGCAGATGGGAGGCCTACCATCGCTTGGCTTCCCTCATGGGGGTGGAAGGCAATTACAGTGGCGGCCTGCAGGTGGTGGACGAGTACGTCGGCCGCTACGGGGAAGTGCGCCCGCTGGTGCGCCTGCGGCAGAACTTGCGGCAGGCTCTGCGCAAAGGGAGCAATGCGCCTGAGTGATGATACTCCGGCCAGTGCGAGCCCGGCGGTCTATTTGACTTCAAAATGACGCCGCATTCTTTTGTACTTGGGTCGGTCATGCAGCTCAAATGGGATTAGAAATTTAGATAGGAGGCCCGGATTGTGACACGGCAGACAACGACGCAAGCAGGGCTCGTCCGTCTAACCATCCTCGCGGCTATTGGAGCGCTGTTTATCACCTCCTGCAATAGGCCCTCCACCCATAGCGATGACCAGCCCTCGACTTCCACCGAGCAAACCGACCCACTCCAGTTGCCTTTTCCCGAGGAGATCATCGATTCTCCTTGGCTGGAAAGTCGCAGACAGGCTCAACTCGAGACCGTTGGACAATTCGATGTATTTTGCGACTTTGCCTTCTCCGACCAACTCGAAGACAGTGCTATCCGCTTCCGCAACAGGATCACGCCCGATTCGGGTAAGAACTACAGGCCGAATCACTACGACCACGGCAATGGGATAGCCATTGCCGACGTGGACGGAGATGGCCTCTACGACATCTATTTTGTCACCCAGGTTGGCGACAACGAACTGTGGAGAAATCTGGGAGGCGGCAAATTTGCGGATATTACCCAGAGGGCAGGCGTGGCGGCCGAATCGATTGGGGTATCGGCCTCTTTCGCCGATATCGACAACGATGGCGATCCAGACCTCTACGTGACCGTCCTGCGCCAGGGCAATATCCTCTTCGAAAACGACGGTACCGGCACATTCAAAGATATTTCTAAAGGCTCCGGCCTCGACTATAAGGGACATCCCTCTGCCGCGGTCTTCTTTGACTACAACGGCGATGGGTTGTTGGATATGTTCCTCACTGCTGTGGGCCAGTACACTACCGACGAGCTTCGTTCTAGCGGCAGCAAAAAAAATAGCTCGTACAGGTACTATGCGGGCTTCAACGACGGCTTCAGCGGGCACCTCAAGCCCGAACGCACTGAAACGAGCATCCTCTTCAAAAACGAGGGCGATAATCGCTTTGTCGATGTCAGCGAAAAGGTGGGTTTGCAGGACGAGGGCTGGTCGGGTGCCGCCAGCCCCATCGATGTCAACGAGGACGGCTGGCCCGATCTATACGTTTTGAGTATGCAGGGACACGACCGGTACTACGAAAACGTTGGGGGCAAACATTTTGTCGACAAGAGCCGCGAGGTTTTTCCCAAAACTCCTTGGGGGTCGATGGGAGTCAAAGTTTTCGATTACAACAACGACGGCAAAATGGATCTCTATATCACCGACATGCATTCCGACATGAGCGAAAACATCGGAGTCGAGCGCGAAAAACTCAAATCCCGCATGCAATGGTCTGAACAATTCCTGCGCAGCGGCGGCAATAGCATCTTTGGCAATGCGTTCTACCGGAACAGAGGGGACGGACATTTCGAAGAAATTTCGGACCAAATCGGTGCTGAGAATTACTGGCCCTGGGGATTCAGCGTCGGCGACCTCAACGCCGATGGGTACGAGGACGTTTTTATAGCCTCCAGCATGAATTACCCTTTCCGATATGGGGTCAACTCTGTTCTGTTGAACAACCGAGGCGAAAGATTCTTAGACAGCGAATTCATCCTGGGTGTAGAGCCTAGGCGCGGCGGACGCACGGCCCAACCGTGGTTCGAACTGGATTGTGTCTGGAAAGACCGCAACCACCAGCACTGTCAGGACCGAAGCGGCACTGTGGTGGTCTGGGGCGCATTGGGGAGCCGTTCTTCGGCCATCTTTGACCTAGACGACGACGGCGACTTGGATATCGTCACCAACGATTTCAATTCCGAGCCTATGGTGCTGATCAGCGATCTGAGTGCTAAAAAGCAGAATCTATCTTTTCTCAAGGTTAAGCTGATCGGCACGGCGTCGAACCGCAGCGGGCTGGGTGCCACGGTGAAGGTCCGAACTGGCACCCAGACTTATACCAAAGTCCACGATGGACAGTCGGGCTACCTCTCCCAAAGTCTCTATCCACTCTACTTCGGGCTAGGCGATGCCAAAGTGGTCGATCAGGTCGCCGTGCGCTGGCCTTCGGGGAGGGAACAGATTGTCTCTGGCCCCATCGCAATCAACTCGCTGGTTGAGGTAAGAGAGCCTTAGAAGATGCAGACTAACTTTAGGAGGAAGCGTTATGAGACTCAAATTGGCCTGTGCCGACTTCACTTTTCCGCTTCTGCCCCACGATCACGTCCTCGACTTGATTGCGATGTTGAAGCTCAAGGGGGTAGATATCGGCCTTTTCGAAGATCGCTCTCACTTGCAGCCATCGCGCGAATTCGAGAATGTGCGGCGCTCGGCCCGACGGCTAAAAAAGAAACTAGAGGCTAGGGGCCTGGTTGCTGCCGACGTGTTCATGCAGACAGCACTGGACTTCGAGTCCTACGCCATTAACAATCCCCAAAAGAGGCGGCGGAACAAAGCGCGCGATTGGTTCCTCAAAACCTTGGAATACGCCCTCGAGTGTGGTTCCAAGCACGTTAGCGGGCTGCCTGGGGTACACTTCCGCGACGAAAAGCGCGGCGACTCCTGGGGACGGGCAGTGGACGAGCTGAACTGGCGGGTGGAACAGGCTCGCCAGCACCGCATCATCTACGGAATCGAACCCCACATTGGCTCGTTGGCTTCCCATCCTAAGTCGGCGGCTAGGTTGGTGCGAGACGTTTTAGGATTGACCTTGACTTTGGACTACAGCCATTTCGTTCCGCGCGGCATCCCCGAATCCGAGGTGGAGGTCTTGATTCAGCACGCCAGTCACTTCCACGTCCGAGGGGCATGCCGGGGCAACGGCCAAGCGAACTTTGAGCGCAATACCTTGGATTTCGGGCGCATATTGGAGGTCATGCGCACGAGCGGTTATCGCGGTTGGCTCGAGTTGGAGTACTGCTGGGGGGAGGGCTATGAAGGCTGCGACGTGCTGGCGGAGACCATCCGCTTCCGCGACCATTTGCGGGTGCTGGCGGCATGAGAATCTTGCCCATGGCAGAACGTTTTAGAATAGCGGTCATAGGCGTCGGCCGGATTGGCGCATTCCACGCCCGCCACGTCCAAGAGCTGGCCAGCGAGCGGGGCGATTGCGCGTTGACAGCGGTAGTGGATGGCTACGGCGGCTTGGCCGCCGAGGTTGCGGCTCAGCTACAGGCTGGTCAAGAAACGGCGATTGGCGTTTTCAAAGACGTGGAAGAACTAGTCGCCGCTGATGCAGCCGATGGCGCGTTCATTGCCTCGCGCACTGAAAACCACTACCGCGAGGCTCAGACCTTGATCGACGCGGGCTGGCGCGTGCTGATGGAAAAGCCGCTGACGCATTCTCTGGCCACCGCGCGGGAGTTTGCCGCCTATCTAGACGCCGACGATTTTCGCCGCACGGCGCTGATGCAGGCTTTTATGCGCCGCTTTGACGCGCCGCTGCTATGGGCCAAAGCTCTGTTGGATCGAGGCGCTATCGGCGCGCCGTTCAAGATCGTCTCGATCCTCGAAGATCCAGTGCCGCCGCCCGAGGGGTACAATAGCTCCGGCATACTGTCGGATATGGCGGTACACAATATCGACGAGATTCTCTGGCTCGGCGGGCAGCGGCCCGAGCGGTTGGCTGGTTTTGGCAGTCTGCTTTACAACCAGCAGTACACAGACGTCAAAGAGGATTTCGACGACGCGCTTTTGCAGATGTATTTTCCCGAAAACCTGATCGGCCAAGTGACGGTGAGCCGCAACCACGTGGCCGGGTATCGCAATGAGACGTGGGTTTACGGGACGGAGGGGTTGGTGCATGTAGGGGCCTTTGGTGAGGATCCGCTCTCGGTGGAAGTGGAGGCTTTTGGGCGGCAGGGCTTAATCGAGCGGTGGGAATTTGCCCTGCGCGATTACGGCACGGAGGTGCCGTTTTTTATCGAGCGCTTCGGGCCGGCGTACAAGGCCGAGGTGGCTCACTATATCGATCAGTGCCGCGCTGGAGCGCCGTTTGCCGTTGATCACCGCGATGGGCTGAGGGCATTGGAGATCGCGATGGTGGGGAGTGGGGCGTTGCGGGGACGCGAGGGGGGCGTGGCGGTTGATGTTGACGAGCGCAATTGAGACAAAAGCGAGCTAACCTTTCGGAATTACGGATATGAAAGTCACGAGAGTCGAGACCCTGCGGGCCAGCCGCTTTATCTACGTGCGGGTACACACCGACGAGGGCATAGCGGGTGTCGGCGAGTTGCACCCCGCAAGCGGTACCAGCGGCACGCCGTTTGCGCCCATTGCGGCGGTGGATTATTGCGCCGAGTACCTAATCGGCAAGGATCCCCTCCACATTGAGCGCAACTGGCAGCATCTGTTCCGCCGCTGCGTGTTTCGCGGCGGCGCAGACACCATGGCCGCGATCGGGGCAATCGACATTGCGCTGTGGGACATCAAGGGCAAGGCGGCCGAGTTACCTGTCCATTCGCTGCTGGGCGGTCCTACGCGGGAGCGCGTACGCGTCTATTCGCATCTACAGGGTAATTCCCCGGCGGAGTTGGCCGAAGATGCCCGGCGCATGGTCGAGGCCGGCTACACTGCTTTGCGCCTCTATCCGTTCGGCTCCTTTGCGTCCGGCGAGGGCACAAGCCTAGAGCAACTGTCGTTTCGCGGCATGGCTAAGCACGCCGCGGCTACCTTGCAGGCGGTGCGCGACGCCGTAGGTGACGAGGTCGATCTCATGGTGGATGTAGTCAACCGCCTCACGCCGCCGGAGGCCATCGAGGTAGCCAAGGCGCTTGCGCCCTATGGCCTGTTCTTTTTCGAGGACCCCATCGAGCCGGAGAACATGGATGCGTGGGGCCATGTCGCGGCAAACATGCCGGTGCCCGTGGCCATGGGCGAGCGGCTCTACACCACCTACCAGTTCCGCGAGTTGCTGGCCCACAAGGGAGCTTCGTACATCCGGCCGGACCTGTCGCTCGCCGGTGGAATCACGAATTGCAAAAAGATCGCGGCGCTGGCCGAAGCAAGCTACGTGGGAGTCGCCCCGCACAACCCGCTGAGTTGCGTCCTGACCGCGGCGTGCGTGCAACTCGACGTCGCCATCCACAACGTCGCCATCCAAGAGTACCCGAGGGATGAGTACGATGCCCCGAAGCGGGATCTGGTCGAGATGCCATTGCGCCGCGAGGGCGGTTTCCTGATTGTGCCGCAGACTCCCGGCATTGGAATTGAACTGAACGACGAAGCGTTCCCGCATTACCCGCCTGAGCCTTATACCCGAGCGCCGGTGATTGGACCCGACGGCGCTCTGCGGGATTACTGATTAATATGATCAGGCTGACTCAAATAACCTCAGAGCAGTTGGAGTGGTACAAAGAACAAACTGGGGGCTTCTATGGAATGGATTTCAATTTTGGAGGACCATCGGGATTTTTCGGGTTCTATGGTGAGTTTGATATCTCCAGCGAAGGTCAGGTTGACTTGGCAAACCTCTTGGTAGTCCACTCCTGTGAACACGAGCAGGATGAAATGATTGCCGAGATTAGTGCTATGCGACAGACGATCACGGATGGCCTGTGGTCTGCTACATTGCGCCAGAAAAATCGACTCGAAGCTGTCTGGGAGGAGTTTAAGTTGGAATTTTTTTCTCAACCAACGCGCGATGGAACGGTCGCAACTCATTTGTTACTCTCACACGACAATCCCGCCATTTTTAGAGAGCCTTATTTCAATGATTACTTTGAACTGCGATCTGACCGTACCCGCAAGAAGCCTGAACTGCAAGATCGGGGGGCTTACTACCCCGTAAGTTCAGAGCAAGCCCCTGAACAGGCTGAGGCTGTTGACGTGGCGGAACTTGCGCGTCGCATTCAGGGCAAGCCACTAGTGGCGTTTACGGGCGCTGGTTTATCGACCGCGGCAGGTATTCCCGCGTTTGACGGAAAAGGTGGACTGCAGGAGCAATTCCCCATCGACAATTACCGTTTCCCCGGTGCTGTTGCCGATTGGATAATACACCGACCTCGTGAGACGGCTCTGGTACTTGGAACATTCTACACCCGCTTTATGACAGCCAGTCCCACCGAAGCCCATGCGGCTCTTGCACAATTGGAAAAACACGGGATACTGAAGCAGATCATTACGGGCAATTTTGACGGGCTACACGAATGGGCTGGTAGCCAAAAAGTGCATATAAACGAACCCAAGTACTTTAAAGGCTCAGACGAGGGCTGGGCTTGGATTGAGGAAGGTCAGGTAGCTTTGGTTGCAGGCGTGTCGATGGATGCAAATAACGGCCTGCTGGACTATGCCCGTGACAACGCCCTCCAAATCGTCGTTGTGGCTCCAGAACGACCGGACTTCATGCATGCACAGGACTGGTTTGTCGAGGGTCTTGCTGAGGATGTCTTGCCTGAACTGACAAAGCTGCTCACCACCTGAGTTGGTAACTTTTGTGGAGGATCGTTTATGTCCACTACCTATTGCCCCCACTGCCGCCGCGTCACCAACACGCGCATTGTCCTTGAGCCCCCGCGCCGCACGCCCAAAGGGAAGGAACCGGGCCTGCGGGTCATTCATTGTACCCTTTGCAACGGTTTCATTCGCAGCGAGGAAGTGCCCCGCGCCGAAGAGAAGGATGGCGTATCGTAGCTGCAGCGGATGGACGAGACCTGACTGTAGGAGCTTGTTATGGAACCAATCTATCTCTTCTCATATGGCTTACTCTTATTAGCTTTAGTTATAGGCATAGCTCTGTATTCCGCAGGGATCGAAGAACAGAATCGCGAACGGCTGGAGCAACTAGCTGATCGACTGCGCCAGCTCTACAAGCGCGCCGGTCAGCCAGCTCTGCGGGTACGCCGTCCCAGACGACTCCACTTTGAGATGCATCGGGCCCTCCGAGAATTGGAGATGAGTCTCAGGACTTTAGAGCGTCATCACCAAATCCAGATCCGTCGGTTGAACTCTCCCCGAATGTTCATCGACGATCCCAAGCCCTTCCTCGACAATATGGATCAGCGCCTCTCGCGGCTGGAAGAGATTGGCATGAAATAAAGGAGCCGAGCCGTGCTGGCTTTGTTGTCGCTCGTCCATAACTTGACAGCCCATGAAAAGTGTATATGTTGTCGTCAAATTGTTGTGAAAAATGACGACAACATAGTCAAATGACGATTCCGCGTATATTTGAAGCCCCTAAAAAAAGCTTCTTTCTCTTAGGACCACGCGGCGTTGGAAAAAGCACCTATTTGCGAATCGCTTTTCCCGCTGCGCACGTCATCAATCTGCTCGCCGAGGATACGTACCAGCGCCTGCTTGCAAATCCAGTGCTCCTAGCTGCAGAACTGCGGGCTGTGCCCGGCGACCGCTGGGTGGTTTTAGACGAAATTCAGAGGCTGCCCGCGCTGCTCAATGAAGTACACCGTTTCATCGAAGAAAAGGGGCTGCGCTTTGTTTTGTGCGGGTCGAGCGCAAGAAAACTCAAACAGGCAGGTGTCAACCTGCTCGCAGGGCGTGCCCTGTATCGTGCGATGCACCCCTTTATTCCTGAAGAATTGGAAGAACAGTTCGCGCTCGACGACGCTTTGCAACACGGTTTGCTGCCCATTGTATGGGATTCAGAAGACAGAGCAGAGACGCTCATTGCCTATACGCAAATGTATCTGAAAGAAGAGATTCAAGCTGAGGCTCTGGTGCGCAACCTGCCGGGATTCGCGCGCTTTCTACCCCGTAATGCTGATCCCATAGCTCCCCTTGGAAATACCAGTGTGTTCCCTGCGGAGGCTCTGGACACGGCCTCCTGAACCGCCGCGCTGGTGAAGCCCTCCACTTGCAGACCCTGGGCGGGAGCCACGAGGGCTGGCAGAAGGGCCACTAGCCACGCACGGACGGCGGCTGTCTTTGCCCTAATTTTCTCGTTCCTCGTCTCCATCGCTCGCCATATCTTGCCTGAAAGCCCGTTGTAGGAATGTCGTATATGGCCCTTATTAGGACAATCGATATAAGAAGCCACAACATCGCCATCCAAGAGTAGAGGAATAAACGAAAATGGCGCGGCAAAAAAAGAAAACCACTAAGAAGCAAAAATCTTCCGATCCATTCTCGAAACTCACTTGGGAAAACCTAGAGGAATGGGCGGGGGCCGTCATAGTCGGACGGGGACGCCCTTATCAGAGACGCGGAGCGGTTGAAAACTTGGGACGCACTGCGGGTGGGACGTTGGCAGCTTGGGTGAGAGGAACGCGGCGCTATGCCACCCGGGTTCGCCTTACCGAGCGGAACGGCTTGGAATCCGCCTGCACTTGTCCCTATTGGGACACCTGCAAGCACGCGGTGGCGGTGGTACTGGAATACTTGGAGCGCCTCAAGACCGATAGCACCATTGGCGAAATTGACGAGGACGATCCGCGCTTGTTGAAGCTAGAAGCGATAGAGGACGAGGAAGAGGAGGAAGAAAACGCCAAGGCGCGTTCCGGGCGGTCAAAATCCAAGACAGCTTCCCTGCGTCCGTACCTCCAAGAGCAGACCAAAGCCGAACTTGTAGCACTGGTAGTGGAACTCGCGGACGCGCACGACGCGGTGCGCCAATCGCTCGCTGACCGCCGCGATTTGGCTGCCGGGCAGACGCAAAAAATTCTCCAGATGATCCGCCGCGAGCTCCATGCCTTAGAAGAGTCGTTATGGGACGAATACAACCACCGAGACCCTGCGGCCAACGTAGGTCGCATCAAGGCGGCGCTCAAAGGGTTGGTCGCAGCCGGACAGGCCGACGCGGCGTTGCGACTGGGGCCGGAACTGCTGGACGCGGGCACCCGGGCACTTGAGCACGATGACGAAGGCGAATCCGACGCGGCGTTCGCCGACTGCTTCGAGGTGCTTTTTCAGGCCCTAGATACGGCCTCCCTATCGCCCGCGGACCAGATAGAATGGGCCATAGATATGGAACAGGCCGACGGGTACAGCCTGTGCGCCGCTGGCTTGGAAAACCTGTGGAAGAAAGGCTACGCCCAAAGCGATTGGTCCGCGGTGTGCGACCGGCTAGCCCAGCGTCTCGAAGCCATTGAGCCTGTTGCGGAAGAGGACGCCTTTTTGCCCAACTTCAAACGGAGCCAAATGGCCGACTGGCTTACGCGCGCCTTGGAAAAGGCTGGTCGCCAAGACGAAGTTATCCCGCTGTGGGAACGCGAAGCACCCATCACCAACACCTATGCCCACTTGGTGGACCTCCTGATCGCCAAACGCCGCTGGGAAGAGGCGCGGCACTGGTGCCGTCAGGGGATGGAGGCGGTCGCCTCCACCTATCCGGGCATTGAAGCGGCCCTGCATAAGAAGCTACAGACGATTAACGAGCGCAGCGGCAATCCGCTCGCCGGGTTGGCCCTTCAGGCCGAGGAGTTTTTTGCTGCGCCTGGTCTGGCCGGTTTTCAGGATTTGTGCAAAGCCGCTCGCAAGGCGCGCCTCGGCCAAGGCGTCGAGGCTTGGGCGCGGCACTATCTGGAAACGGGTCGGCGGCCCGGTGTTGGTCGAAAACGCAAGAGTGATCCAAAGATCGCTTGGCCCCTGCCGCCCCCTGAAGTCGAGGTACCTACTCATTCTGAGGCGACAGAGGCACCCATGACCGGGACACTAATCCGGTTGGCTATTGCCGAGAAGAAGCCGGATGAGGTGCTCAAGTGGTACGACTATGCTGGTCGCAAAAAGGGTGGATTGGGACTGGCTGACTTCCTTGTCGATGCCACCGAGGTGGCCGAGGCCATCAAGTCGGCCTACCCGGAGCGGGCGATAGCTATTTGGCAGGAAACTGCGGAGAGCAATATCGCCCGGGTAAGTACGAGTGGATACGAGGCGGCAGTACCCTATCTGCGAAAAATGAAAAATGCGCTCACGAGGGCTGGTCGCAAGCAAGAATGGGACGAGTATCTAGCTTCCTTGCGGGAGGAGAACAAACGCCGGCCGCGGTGTCTGGAGGTACTGGGCCGATTGAAAGGTGGGCGTCGGCGAATCATCGACCCGTAATCCCATTGGTAACTTTTGCGAAGGCTTATTTATGTCCACTACCTATTGCCCCCACTGCCGCCGCGTCGCCAACACGCGCGTTGTCCTTGAGCCGCCACGCCGCACGCCCAAAGGGAAAGAACTGGGCCTTCGGATCATTCATTGTACCCTTTGCAACGGTTTCATTCGCAGCGAGGAAGTGCCTCGCGCCGAAGAGAAGGATAGCGTACCGTAGCTGTGACGGATGGGACTTGGAGCGCAGTGATGAAGATAAAAATCAACCAAACGTCTCTCATGCTTGTGCGCGGAGATATTACAATGGAACGAGTCGATGCGATTGCCAACGCTGCCAACGAGGGACTTATGGGCGGTGGTGGCGTCGATGGTGCCATTCACCGCGCTGGGGGACCAGCCATCATGGCGGAATGCAGCGCAATCCGCGCTAAGCAGGGCGGTTGTCCCACGGGTCAAGCTGTTATCACGACGGGGGGCAACCTTCCTGCGAAGCACGTCATCCACACTGTGGGGCCGATCTGGCGGGGCGGAGACGCTGGTGAACCCGAACTCCTCGCGAGCTGCTATCGGGAAAGTTTGCTACTCGCAGTGGAACACGGTATCAAGACGATTGCCTTCCCATCCATTAGCACCGGCGTGTACGGTTATCCGGTCGCGCAGGCAGCTTCCATCGCGCTCAATGTGGTAAAGCAATTCCTCGAAGCGCACGATGGTCTCGATGAGGTGCGTTTCGTCCTCTTCGACGATGCGACGTACGGCGCTTATGAGAATGCCCTTGCGGATATGAGCGTGTAACGCTAGCTCGTCGGGCGGACGCGCGGGCCATTCAGCAATCGGCCCAGCCAAGTGTAGCGGACGAGAAATTGGTAGATCAGCAACAGAAGGCTGGTGACTGCGAGCAAAACGGGGAAGTACTTTACCCCTGAAGCAAGCGGCCAATCGCGCACGGCCAATTGAGCGCCAATGATTAGCGGTACGTGCGCCACGTACAGCCAGTACGACGAATCCGACAGGTAGCGACACGTCGTGGACTACTCTGCCCTTCTAAACGTCCCTCCATCCTGCACGGCCTCGTAAATCTGGGCGAACTCGCGGCTGCCGTCGTCTTCGACTGGGAGGCACTCGGACCCGCTTTCGCAGACGGGCATGGCGTCGCGCGGGTACTCGTTGTGGAGGGCTTGCTTGGAGCAGCCGTAGTAGGTGACTTCGCCATTGGCGCGGGCGTAGCGATAGACGTGGCGGGGCGGATCGACCCAACTGTAATCCACCCGATATTGCTCTATGGCTTGGAGATCAATTTCTATGCCGAGGCCGGGTTGTTCTGGGACTCGGTAGTAGCCGCCGCGCAGTTGGATGGGGTCGGCCAACAGTTGGCTCTCCCAGATGTTCATGCAGGTAATGGCCGGCCACTTGCTCTGGGGACAGACCGCGCCCAAGTGGGCCGCCCACGTGGTGGTGATGCCCGTGCCGACGAGCTGGAGCCAGAAGGGTTTGTTGGCCACATCGGCGACCGCGGATTGCTGTGCGATGCCGTGGGCTCCAGCGCAGACGACAAAGCCATCGGCCACGTCTTCTTGCAGGGTGGTGAGAATCGGCGGCGAGCCGTAGTGCATGGCTAGCGGGCGGCGGATGTGGTTGCGGATTTGGGCGTTGCCGGCCACATCGGATTGGGGGATGGGCGTCTCAATCATGGCCACTTGAGAGTATTGCTCCAAGGTTGATAAAAACTCGACCGCACTGGCGGCGTTGGCGAGCGTGCCGTTGAAGTCCAAGTCGAGCTTGAACTGCGGGGGGACGGCTTCAATAATGGCTTGGATGCAGGCGTGCAGGTCGTACCATGTTCGCGCCTTGAGCTTGGCGGTGGTATAGCCCTGCGCGACGGCGTCGGCGCACTGGTGCGCCCAGTCGGCGGCCGGCATGTCCATCGCCCACCACGACAGCGGACACCACGTGCGGACCTTGGTGCCCAACAGGCGATAGGCCGGGGCACCTAAGACCTTGCCCACTGCGTCGAAAAGCGCCTGCTGGACCCCGGCTCCCAGCGCATCTTCCCACAGCAAATCGCCGACGGCGCGGCCGACGATGCGGTCTTCGATGTCTTCGGGGACTTTGGCCCACGTGTAGTTGGGAATGGTCTCGCCCCAGCCTATGGTGCCGTCGGCGAGGGTGATCTTGCAGAGTTGGACAATGCGCCAGTGCGGCAGCCAGTACTGCATGTGCTGATTGGTGTGGTCGGTAAACGGAACGTCTAAGTGGATGAGTTCGACGGATTGGACTTGCATTGGAGGCTCCTTTTGGAAGGGGTGGAGTGGGCTAGATACGGTGGGTTTGGGTGGGTGTCAAGGTAGGGGAAGAATGGATGGGTTAGGAGTATGGGATGATTCGACTCCGCTGCGCTCCGCTCAGCATGACTAAGAAGCAGTGCGCCAGCACCTGTCCTGCTGAGTGTAAGCGAAGCATCCCATACCTAAGAAACCCATGCGTAACATCACTAGTTATATTGAGTACATGGAAATTCGCCAATTCGCCGAGCAGATACTTTTCGGCACGCGCTGGGAAGACAAGCTGGTCGTCCTCGATCGCTACGAAGACCACGCGCCCGGTGCGGGGATTGCGACCCCCGATGCGCCGGGCCGCCCCCCCGGCTTGGGGCTGGACGAGTGGCACCATCGGGAAAAGCTCCGCTTCCGCGACGTGCGCCACTTTCACAGCGAAAAAGAGCGCGGGCTGGTCTTGCACTTTTTCGCCAATCACGAGTTGCTTGCTTTGGAGCTGATGGCACTGGCGCTACTGAAATTTCCGCAGGCACCAGAGAAGTTTCGCCGCGGCTTGGTGCAGACGCTCAAAGACGAGCAAGAGCACGTGCGGCTCTACCAGCGGCGGATGCAGGAGATTGGGGTGCAATTTGGCGAGATCCCGGTCGGCGACTTTTTCTGGAAGGCCATCGGGCCGATGGAGACCCCGATGGATTTTGTAACGGGCTTGAGCCTGACCCTCGAACAAGCCAATCTCGACTATGCGCGGCACTACGCCGAGGTCTATCGGCAATTGGACGACCCGGAGACCGCGGCGATTCTGGAGCGAATCTACCGCGACGAAATCGGCCACGTCAAACACGGGCTGACGTGGTTTAGGCGCTGGCAGGAAACTGAGTTGAACGAATGGGAAGCCTATCGTCAGGCACTGCGCTTCCCGCTGGGGCCAGCGCGGGCCAAGGGCATTGGCTTCAACCGCGCAGGTCGGCTCCAGGCTGGGCTTTCTGCGGCCTATGTCGACGAACTGGAACTGTTCTCGCAGTCGCGGGGGCGCTGCCCGGCTGTGTACTGGTTCAATGCCAACTGCGAGGAGCAGGTGGCGTTGGGGCGGCCGGGTCTTACGCCGTCGCGGCGGGTGGCTGAGTTGGAAGCTGACTTCCAGGCGCTGCCCATGCTGCTGTGCGTCCGCGACGATGTGGTTCTTTTGCGAGAGAAGTCTTCGCCGGGCTTTTTGCGACGGATACAGGAGTTGGGATTTGCGATCCCGGAGTTTGTCGAGTGCAGCGCGGATGGCCTCGCGGCGCTTGCCGAGCGCAAGGTCAATGCGCTCAGGCCCTGGGGTTGGAGTCCTGACAGCGCCGAGTTGCTAGCGCCGTTGGTCGCGGGCTTGCCTCGGGGGGGAGAAGGGCCTTGCTGGAGCGCGGCGGTCCGGTCGCTCTACGCCAAGTCGTGGAGCGCGGCGCGGTTGGGCGAGTTTCTCGCGGCGCAGGAGGCCGGCTATTTCTGCGGGACGGATGTAGTAGGGATGGCTTGCGAGACGACAGAGCAAGTCTTGGCGGAGATAGGGCGCTTGGCGGAGGCGGGTTTTGGTGCGGTGGTCATTAAGGCTATCTACGGCTCTTCGGGGCGTGGGCAGATCCACTGCCGTGAAGGACAACTGCGTGCGGACCAGCGCGGTCGATTGGAAAACATTTTGCGGCAGCAAGGGCAAGTCGTAGTAGAGCCGTGGCTCGACAAGGTGGTGGATCTGTCGCTGCATTTTGACGTGGGGGCTGAAGGTGTGGCGACGGTGGCGGGCTGGACGCGATTTCTCACCGATGGTCGCGGCCAGTATCGCGGCTCATTCGTCGGCTCGCTTACTGCTGGCCTCGACGAGGAAGTGAAGCGGTTTCTCTATGGAGATGGCCGCGATGCAAGCCGCTTGCCGAAGTTGGGCGAACGGCTCGCCGAATGGCTCGCCGAGCCGCTGTGCGATGCTGGTTATCAGGGGCCGGTCGGCGTGGATGCTATGGTGTACCGCGACCGCGACCGTTTGCGACTGAAGCCGATTGTGGAGATCAACCCGCGCACGACGATGGGGCGGGTGGCGCTCAAGTTGCGACAGGCGGTTAATTCGGCGCGCACGGCCTTGTGGCTGGTGATTAGCCGCCGCGAGGTGACAGCGGCTGGGTTTGCTGGCTTGGCTGAATGTGCCGCTGCTCTGGAGACTGCACATCCGGCCCGGCTGATGCCCGATGGCAAGCAATTGAGCGGCGGGGTGCTTTTTACGACCGATCCGGCGCAGGCTCGTTCTTTTGCTACTGTGTTGCTGGTCGGCGAGTCGCTGGCTGAATGTGAGGGGTACTTGCGGGAAGCGGGGCTGGCGCTCAAGTAGGAAGCTAAATGAGTAACAGACGTTACGCGGCGACCTTATTCGGCTTCGTCTAGCAGGGGCCTAAAGGCGTCGAGGCTGGGCACCTGTATGGCTGCCCGAAACAACTGCTTGAGACGTTGCACATCGTCAATGGCCCCAAGGCGGGTGGCCAACGGATCCGACGCGGCCAGCCCAAAGCGAATCGCTAGCACGTCGAGCAAATCTTCAACGGCGCGTGCGCGGCCTCCTCGTTCAATGCCTTGCTCGATGCCTTGCTCAAGAGCCTTCTCCGCGAAATGCTGCACTACCGACGATTCGTACATGGTCTCCTCCGAGATAATGGTCTTGATCGTCTCTAATCTATACATCACCAAAAGAGTTTGAAAATACGGGTTGTTGTGATAGCTTTGTACTTGCGACGAGAAAGCAAATGAAGGCAGATCTCGACCAAATAAAGCGCACAATACGAAATCAAGCTATCAAGCTATCATTCCATGCCTATGAGGAGGCATTCGCCGAGCGTATTTCGGTTGACGAAATCCGCGAAGCGTTGCTGAATGGGACGATTGTCGAAGACTATGCGACTCACAAACGTGGGCCATGTTGTCTGGTTCACGGACAAACAGATAGTGGTCGTGACCTCCACTTGGTCATAACTTCATCGTTATCGCCCGTTCTGGTCATCACGGTCTATGAACCGAAAGCGCCATTCTGGATTACGCCCGTTATGAGGGGTAAGAGAGGAGAACAATGAACAAATGTACACTTTGTAGCGAGGGGCAATACCTGAACAAGCACATCGTGTTCAGTTCTCGCCGCGGCGACCAACTGGTGGTAGTCGAAGGCGTTCCGGCTCTGGTTTGCGATGTGTGTGGCGACCGAATCATTACCGAAGACACTGCCCGTGAGATCGAGCGCGTCGCAACAGGTACGCCGATTGATTCAGCACCTCTATATCATTTTCCCTCAAAAGTAGCTTAGAGGCGTCTTAAAGCCCTCGTTGGGTCGCCTCAAGGTTACAAGTCGAAAAGCCTTGGATACCGAGGGCGGCGCGTTGCTCGCCGAAAATTTCCACCTGCCTTCGGCCCGCCCCAGTCCCGTCCCGTCACGTGCCCAAGCGCGGACGCCGCATCCGGCCCGACTGATGCCCGATGGCAAGCAGTTGAGTGGTGGGGTGCTTTTTACTTGGGTCTAATACCCCGCCGCGTCAAGTAGTTCCCGCTAATACCCCGCTGCTTGTGGCGGGGTAGTTTATTTTTCGGTCGTAAGGTGAGATTATCTCAGTTTAGTTAAACCAAGTGCTGGCCTTGTTCCCTTTATTTATCTCTCCAAACCACCAAGTAAGGAGGGATACAGATGAAGGAGCCAAGACCAGCGTTGGAGAATTTGTGCTGTCTCAATGCCCAATGCAAGACCTACGGCCAACGCGGCCAAGCCAACCTGCGGGTGCGCAAGACCTATGGAGCCGACCGGATTCGGTATCTGCGCTGTGGGTGCTGCGGCGAGGAATTCAGCGAGCGCAAAGGCACGGCGTTGTTTAATTGCAAAATCGGTGAAGCCCAAGCCGTGTCGGTGATCGAGCATCTGGATAGTGCCTGTGGCTTGAATGCCACGGCGCGCTTGGTGGGGGTGTCTAAGGAGGCGGTTGGCCGCCTGCTGCGCGTGAGCGGACAGGTGAGCTATCAACTGCATGACCGGCTGGTGCGGAACGTGCGTCCGATGGCGCTCCAATTTGATGAGAAATGGTCGTATGTGGCGAAAAAACAACGGCACTTGACGCCCCTGGACGATCCGAGTGAACGGGGGGATTATTGGGATGCCAACAGTTTGGATCCGCAGAGCAAATTGCTGGTATCGCTGGTGCCGGGTCGCCGTACGACTACGACGATTCATCAAGTGGTCGCCGATGCGGCGGCGAGGCTTTCGTGTGATGCGAGGCTGCCGGCGCTGTTTACCGATGGCGAACCGACCTATCCCGAGGCGATTGTGGCCACCTTTGGTCGGGCCTATCCGGTGCCCCGACGCCATCGCCGTGGCCGCCGTCCGGCCCCCGTTGTTCGGATCCCCCAAGGCTTGGTCTACGCCCAGATTGTCAAGCATCGGCACGGCGGACGGGTCAAACGGGTCGAGATCCGACCCCGCTTTGGCAAGGGACGCTTGGCTCAAGTCGTGGCCGACTTGGGCTGGACGAAAGCCAATACCAGTGCCATCGAGCGTTTCAACCTGACCGATCGGATGCGCAACGCACGAAAAGCGCGCAGAACCCTGAGCTTTTCACGTCGGTCGGATCGGCACGATGCGCTTAGTTGGATTGGCGCGTTGCGCTACAATTTTCATCACGCCCATCGAGCCTTGCGCCAGCGCTCCGACGAAGGACGCTGGCAACCGAGAACGCCGGCTATGGCCGCAGGCATCGCTGAGCATCGCTATAGCTCACTCGAACTCATGCGCCTCTGTCCGGTGGGGCTGAGATAATCTCAAGCTACAACCGCTAGGCCCGCTGTGCGACTCAAAACTATGTCGGTGCTTCTCTCCCCGCCAACTTTTGCCATGCGGTTCGCGCCGCTCGATAGCTTTTCTGCGTATCCACATCCACGAAGATGCCTTCGTCTTCGACGGGTATTTCGACGACGTTGGCTGCGTTTTTTGCCAAGACTGATCGCGCGCCCCGATCGCCAGTCAACGCGAGCAAGGCATTGCGATAGGCACTGCCGATAGCTACCGGATGGCCGCGTCGCCCGTCGCACACCGGCACGGCGATGGTCTCGCTGCTTTTCAACGCTTCGGCGACCTTTAGCATCGTCGTACCAGCTATCTGTGGCATATCCCCCAGCGCAAAGAGATACCCTTGCTCGCCAACTGCCGCTTCTACGCCCACTCTGATCGAGGCGGCCATCCCCTCGGCAAAATCGGGGTTGTGTACCAGCCGCACGGGATGGCGGCTCAACTTTTCCTCTACCTCTGCTCGCTGATGCCCTGTCACTACGACCACTTCCCCCAAACCCACCTCGCAGATTCGCTCCACCACGACTTGGAGGACGCATTGCTTCTGCCAAGGCAGCAGTAACTTATTGGAACCCTCCATCCTAAAGGAACTTCCCGCCGCTAGTACGATTCCGCTAAGGTCTGCGAATCTGGTCATTTCGATCCTTTGTGGGGACACCCCTACGTACCCCTACACGATTGACAAAGACGGGCAAAATTTTTTAATATCCACCTCCGCGTCACTCGCTTCTGGCCCTTAACCATAGTATCGGCCCATGCAGCTTACAGGTTCTCATACTTTTCGCGCTCCGAGGCAAGTCATGTGGGACTTGCTCAACGACCCGGAGGTGTTGGCACGCATCACGCCCGGCGTCGATACCTTGGAGCAAACCGGCCCCGGCCAGTACCAAGCCGTGCTGCACATCAAAATGGGGCCGATCAACAGTACCTTCAACGGCGCGCTGCAAGTAGTAGATAGCAAGGAGCCGGAAAGCTATCGCTTGATCATCGACGTCGATGGCAAGATCGGCCAGATCGCGGCCGAGGGCCACGTCCAGCTTTCCGACCAAGATCACGAGACGACCACAGTGGCAGTCGAGGGCGGCTCGCAGTTGACGGGTCGGTTGGCGAGCATGGGTCAGCGCTTGCTCTCGGGCGTGGCGCGGATGTTTACCAATCAGTTTTTCAAGGCGTTGGAACGCGAAGTGTCAATTAGGAATTAGGGATTTCCGTCCCCAATTCTCAATTCGTAATTCCTAGTTCGCACTTCTTAATTCGATTCAATAGGAGGTGGCTATGTCAGTAGCAATCAAGGTCACTGTCAACGGCCAGACCCACGAACACGAGGTGGAGCCGCGCCAGATGCTCGTCAGCTATTTGCGCGAGGAGTTGGGCCTGACAGGCACGCACGTCGGCTGCGACACCAGCAACTGCGGTGCCTGTACCGCCATCGTCGATGGCCAAGCCGTCAAGGTCTGCACCATGCTCGCGGTGCAAGCCGACGGCGCGGAGATAACGACCATCGAAGGGCTTGCGGCCAACGGCACGCTGCATCCGCTGCAGGAAGCCTTCCGCGAGACTCACGGCTTGCAGTGCGGCTTTTGCACGCCCGGCATGATTATGGCCGCTTGGCAGTTGCTAGAGCGCAACGCAACGCCCAGCGACGCGGAGGTCCGCCACGCGCTCGAAGGCAACTTTTGCCGCTGCACGGGCTACGACAACATCATCAAGGCGGTGCAACACGCCGCCGCAAGCGCATAGGAGGCCGCTATGGGAGTCATAGGACAATCCGTCAAGCGCGTCGAAGATCAGCGCTTTATCACTGGCAAGGGCCGCTACACCGATGACATTGCCCTGCCCAACTCGACCTTTGCGGCGCTCGTGCGCAGCCCGCATGCCCACGCCGCGATCAAGGGCGTCGATACGACGGCCGCAGCCGCAGCCGCTGGCGTGGTCGCCGTGTTCACGGGTGCCGACCTTGAAGCCGCTGGCGTCGGCGGCCTACCCTGCGGCTGGCAGGTGGATTTCAAAAACGGCGACACCATGAAGGAGCCGGCCCATCCGGTGCTGGCTGCGACCAAGGTGCGCCACGTCGGCGACCCAGTCGCCATCGTCTTGGCTGAGAGCCGCGAGCAAGCTGCGGACGCCGCCGAGTTGGTGGCCGTGGATTACGAGGTTTTGGACGCGGTCGTCGCGGCAACCCAAGCCATAGAAGAGGGCGCGCCGCAGTTGTTCGACGATGTGCCGAACAACACGCCTTTCGACTGGGAGCTCGGCGATCAAGCGGCCACGGATGCCGCCTTGGCCAGCGCCGCGCACGTCACCACGTTGGAGTACGACAATCAACGACTCATCCCCAATGCGATTGAGCCGCGCTGCGCCATTGGCGATTACGACGGCGCGCGCGACCACTACACGCTCTACACCTCGTCGCAGAACCCCCACGTCATTCGCCTGCTGATGACGGCGTTTGTCTTGGGCCTGCCCGAGCACAAGGTGCGCGTGGTGTCGCCGGATGTGGGCGGCGGCTTTGGCTCGAAAATTTTTCACTATGCCGAAGAGGTTCTCGTCACGTGGTGCTCGCGCCAGATTGGCCGTCCGGTCAAGTGGACTGCCAGCCGCAGCGAGGCATTCCTCACCGACGCCCACGGCCGCGATCACCACACCAAGGTCGATCTTGGCCTCGACGCCGACGGGAATTTCGTCGGCCTGCGGGTCAAGACCGTCGCCAATCTCGGCGCGTATCTATCGACGTTTGCGCCATGTGTGCCCACGTATCTCTACGGTACGCTTTTGCAAGGGCTGTACACGACCCCAGCGGTCCACGTCGATGTCACCGGCGTCTTCACCAACACGACCCCCGTTGACGCTCTGCGCGGCGCGGGTCGCCCCGAGGCCACGTATGTCCTCGAACGCACGGTCGAGCAGGCCGCTTTGGAGACGGGCCGCGACCCGGCCCAACTGCGGAGCCAAAACTTCATCCCGCCCTTTGACGGCGTCGAGCAGGAAGGGTATCAGACCCAAGTGGCTCTGCAATACGACAGCGGCAACTACGGGCCCGTGCTCGAAAAAGCCCTCGCGGCCGTTGGCTACGACGAACTGCGCGCCGAGCAGGCACAGGCCCGCGCTGCCGGCAACGGTCACCATATCGGCATAGGCTTTTCGACCTATATCGAAGCCTGCGGCATTGCGCCCTCGGCCGTGGTCGGCGCATTGGGTGCGCGCGCCGGCCTCTATGAGAGCGCGGGCGTCCGCGTCCAGCCCACCGGCAAAGTGACCGTCTTCACCGGCAGCCACTCGCACGGGCAGGGCCACGAGACGACCTTCGCCCAGGTGGTGGCCGACGGGTTGGGCGTGGGGATCGAAGACGTGGACATCATTCACGGCGACACCGAGTCCGTGCCCTTTGGCATGGGCACATACGGCTCGCGCTCGCTGGCCGTCGGCGGCACGGCCATCGTCAAGAGCATGGACAAGATCAAGGAGAAGGGGGCCAAGATCGCGGCCCACTTGCTCGAAGCCGCGGAGGAGGACCTCGAATTCGCCGAGGGCAGTTGGACGGTCAAGGGCACCGACCAGTCGATATCCTTTGGCGAGGTTTCGTTGGCCGCGTATGTGCCGCACAATTTTCCCGAGGGGCTGGAGCCGGGGCTGGAGTTTACCAGTTTCTACGATCCGGCCAATTTTACCTTTCCCTTCGGCGCTCACATAGCGGTCGTGGAGGTGGACGCCGAGACCGGCGTGGTTGCGGTGCGGCGCTACGTGGCTGTTGACGACGTGGGCAATATCGTCAATCCCATGATTGTCGAAGGCCAAGTAGCAGGCGGCATTACGCACGGCATTGGCCAAGCTTTGTTTGAGGAGGCTGTGTACGACGACAGCGGCCAGCTCATTTCTGGCTCGTACATGGACTACGTCTTGCCGCGCGCCGACGACCTGCCTTCCTTTGAAACCGACCACACTGTCACGCCTTGCCCGCACAACCCCCTCGGCGTCAAAGGGGCTGGCGAGACCGGCACGATTGGCTCGCCGCCGGCCATTGTCAACGCCGTGATCGACGCCCTGTGGCCTTTGGGCGTGCGCGACCTTGCGATGCCGCTGACGCCGCAGAAGGTGTGGCAAGCCATCCAACAAGTTAGCTAAGGAGAAGACGACCATGATACCTGTCGCGTTTGACTATCATCGTCCCTCTTCAGTAGATGAGGCGATTGAGCTCCTCTCGGACGACGCCAAGCTCTTAGCTGGCGGCCACAGTCTGTTACCGGCTATGAAGCTGCGCCTGTCGTCACCGGGCGCACTGATCGACATTGGCCGGATTGCCGAGCTCAATTACATCAGAGAGGAGGGCGGCACCATTGCTATTGGTGCGACCACCACCCACCACCAGATCGAGTCCTCGGGCTTGGTGAGTGCCAACGCCTCGGCCTTGGCCCAAGCGGCCTCGGTCATCGGCGATCCGCAGGTGCGCAACAAGGGCACCATTGGCGGCTCGCTGGCCCACGCCGATCCCGCGGCTGACTATCCGGCCGCGATTTTGGCGCTGGGGGCCGAGATCGTCGTCAGGGGACCCGGCGGTGCGCGTTCGATTCCGGCGGACGAGTTTTTCATCGATCTGTTTTTGACTGCGCTTGCGCCGGACGAGATCATTACTGAGGTGCGGGTTCCGGCCGCGGACAAGTCGGCGTATGTCAAGTTCCCGCATCCGGCCTCGCGCTTTGCCGTGGTGGGCTGCGCTGTCGCCTCGGCTGGAGGCTCGGTCAAAGTCGCCTTTACGGGCGTGGCCAATGCGGCCTTCCGCGATAGTGGGGTTGAAGCGGCCCTCAGCGGCGGCTTGAGCGAGGAAGCGATCGCCGCTGCCGCTGCACGGGCAGCCGACGGACAGGAGGTGCTCGCCGATCACTTTGCTGGCGAAGAGTACCGCCGTCACTTGGCGAAGGTTTTTGCCCGCAAGGCGCTTGCGGCGATCGCCTGAGTGCCGTCGCATCTAACAGAAATAGCCTCCGATGCAGGTCGAGCATCGGGGGCTATTTCTATGGTAGTTTCAGAGGCCGACCTTCCTTCGCCGCGATGGCCCTGAGATAGGCTGGCTGCCGCAAAGTCCATTCGAGCGCAAAGCCATTCGCGTCTAGGACGGCAACGTCGAATGCGGCACTCCGCGCGACGCTGTCTTCCACGTCGTGGAACATATCTAGGTCTTCGGAAAAACGCGGACTGTCGGGGATTTGGTGCAGGAAGTTCTCTGGGCTGCGGTTTTGCGCTAACAAACGCAGGATGGATTGCTGAAACGCGCTTAGGGGCATAGGCGGGCGGCTAGGATAAATCCCTGCTGACCTCCGTGCAGGCGCAAGCCTCGTGCGAGCTCGGATATATCGCCGACGCCAATTTCCAAGTCGCGGCGCATATACCAGAAGCAGCGGGCGTAGTAATCGGCAAAGGCTTGGCGGGCGAGTTGCAGCCGCTCGGTTTCGTCTAGGGTATTTTCGCGTTCTGTATGCACGGTTTGCTGCCTCGGGATTATACGCGAGAAACGGCGATTAGGTGTAGACCTTCTATATATTGGATTGTACTTTGCGAGATTCTTTCGGGCAAGATATCTTGACTTGTGCGACTAAAACGGGACGAGCCATCTCATATACTCACCCCTTGAACTATTCGAGAAGCTAGCTGCTCCCATATCTCCTGCCCTGTGCCTTCAGTTTTTAATGCTCCAGCCTCTTTCTGATTTCCACTTTTGTGTCTACCCTCTTCGCCTCTCGGTCATAGTCGGCCGCAATTCTTGTAAGGACACTGCTGACATAGGGATAGTCGAAGGCGCGTTGCTGCGCCCAGCCCCGATACTTCGCAGCAAGGTCACGTTCCTGCTCGCCACCTTCATCTATTCCGCGCGAATATACGCCGCGCCCGTTTAAGACACCAATCTCGAAGCCATCGCCAATCTGCTGGGAAGCAATCCTCTCCATCACCTCGCAGACCGGAAGGCACGGCCAGCCGCCTTCCTCTTCGGCTGGAGCCTTGGACAGAAATTCACCAATCTTTCGATCGCCGACTTCGGCGCGGCCGTGTTCGGCGCAGAGCCGCCGCGCCTCTTCGATCCAGTCCAGCAGTTTTTCGGCATTCACCGTGCCCTCCGACTCAGTACCTGGAATGCGCTCGATTTGATCAAGAAGAGAATAGGCAGCAATAGCCAGATCATCGCGGCGTTTGGGGTTTTCGATACGCCATTCGGGCGGGTCCTGTCCGTCATCGTTACGTTTGAACGCATGAGCTAGCACTTGAACGAAGAGGGCTGGGGACTCGGCAATCTGCCGTTCTAGATTGGGGATACCATGTTCGCTATCCTCAAGGGCCGTTATAAACATGAACTCAAGCTGCACCATCTCGTCTGGGCTGACACCAGTGCGGCTGTCGAGTGAATCCAGCGCCTCCGAAAGGCAGTAGGCTTCCGGTCTATACCAATCCGCTGGCTCGGCATCCACAGTGGCAACGGCGATAAGAAGGCGCTTAAGTTGTGAGGTCTCGACTTGGGGCCAGTCCAGATGCACGGCATGGAAAGCAGCGCGAGGACGCTGTACTCCAAGCAGGCGATCGATGATCTCAATCAACTCCTCTTCACTGTGGTGGTTCCATTGTGGTACGACTTCCTGCCAATAGCGATCTCGGATTTCTTGGCCGTATTGGTCTAGCAAGCGCCATGTGTTTTGTTTGAATGGGGTACACCGGAACAATCGCACTATCTCATTAGTGTCCATGTCCTCGCAAACAGCCGAGAGAAGTGTACCGAGAGCTCCGTCATCCACAGACATCAGAAAACCCTGTATGCAGCCGTCAACTTTTCTCTCAAGGTCTCCGGTAATGGAAAGGCATTGCCGCAAAAAATCGCGCTGTGCGTTCATGGTTGTGATGTTCAGACCCAAAGAATCTCCGATAGTAGCAGACGGATCACTGCGGGACAGGAGTGCCTTCACGCCTTCAAACCCGCATTCCATCCATATCTCCTTCATCGCCCTAGTACGAAGCGTGCGGATTTTTTCATTGTGTTTAGTGTAGTCGAAATTTTCATCTTCGATCTCGTCAGAGGAAGGCTCAACCCAGTGTTGGGCAAAGAGCCAAGTGTGTCGGACAACGGGATCGTGCGGTTGCAGCTTTTTGTACGCTATGCGCGCCCGATCTTTTGTCGCATCTTTCAGCCCGTGCAGTCGACCACGCCGCGTGAATGCGAGGCGGCGAATCCGCTCGCGGAGGCTAGCTATGGCTTTTTCATCTGCATCAGAATCTGCCCATGTGTCGATCAGGTCCCAAACCGTATTCTGGTCTTCTTCGGGCATTCTGGGGAGTCGATCAACTAGTTGACCGAGGGTCTTCTGATTGTGTTTTGGCCATGCTAGTGCAAGGTCGAGCGCCTTGCGCGTGAATTCATAGCGTTCTTCTCCTTCTGTCACGCGCATTCCGGCACCTGAGGCATCGCTGCGCCAACGCGGGCGGTAACTGGGATGTGCTATTCTGGGAATAGTCTGGAACTGATGGATACAAACCCGCCAACCGATATCTGGGAAACACTTCGTCAGCGTCTCAAGGGCCATGATCCGCTCTTTCAGCGAAGCGGCAGTTTGCGGACACGATGACCAGTAGGTCGCGTAAAGGCTGGATATCGGCTTGTTAAGCCAGTTGTCGTTGATAACGGTCTCCGACAACTGCGCAAGGATCGGACTCACGCGCCCGAGGTGTTTCCAGGCAAGGCATTCTAGTGCCCGCAGGAGACCTGTCCGTGACGGTGAACTGAACAGGCCGCTTTCAACCGGTTTTAACAGACCAATCACAATCGGCTGGGGTTGTCGCAAGTCCGCCTCAAGTAACTTCAGGAACTCGTCAGGTGCCGCCTCGGCATAGTGAGGTAGATCTCTATCATGCGAGATCAATTTGTCGAGGGTGAGCGGTGTAAGAAGCCCTTGGATAAGCGAGGAGACACGGCTCTCGACGTCTAGCCGCTCCTGGAACAGATTTTTGCCGTGAACTAAAAGAATGACGAGAGTTTCACAGATGCCCTCACGCAGTGCGGAGGAGTGGTTGCGTACCTTGCCATACAGTCCTGCCGCCCATCTCTCGCCCTCCGGCAGATCAAGCGCCGGGTCTCTCTCGGAAAGCACATATTCAGCGAGAAAGAAGAAATCGTCGAGGCTCTTTTCCGTCACGTACTTATTAAGTGCAAACAAAGCGTCGATTTTCGAGGCGACACCACGATACTCCCCAATAGACCAGATAGGGCAGTCGTCGAACTGGAGCAGACGTACGATACTCTCTTCAGTCTCCTGATACGGTCTGTCCGAAAGTGTGGATACAACCTCATGGTCGGCCTTGGACTTCGCGTGCCATGCACCAACCAAGGTCATCGGGATCAGGTTCTTTGCGACCTCCGCATCTTGGGACCAAGGGGGCTTTCTGATGGCTTCAGGTAAGAGTCGACGACGCAGAATGGTTGGAGAGCGTCCCGACTCTCTCGCAAGCCGCTCAGCCTCATCGTCCTCAATACCCATCTCGGCGAGAGCCTTCTTAAAGGCATCGTGATTCAGAAGGTCGAGGGCGATATCCGGCTCCGAATCAATCGCATTGCGGGGACGAACGATGATGCAGTGGAGGCGGCGATAGAGGGCTGCCAGTTCGCGTTCGGCTTCTTCGGTGCAGACGATTGGAATGAACGGTGACGACGAATCTGCCAAGGCCCGCAACTTCTCAGCCGATTTAAACACTGCGGCAAGGTCTCTTGAGTGCGGTGCGATGGTACTATCTTGGAACAGACATGCGAGAAACGCGAGTGCCTCATCTGTGGAATCGGCCGCGAGCACGAACGGCTTTTCGCTTGATTCTTCGAGCCATTCTTTAAAGGTGTCCCGGTAAGAAATGATTGAAGGTTCGAATATCGTGGGTGTCATCTTCGGCTCGCTCGCCTCTTCCCAACGCTGCCAGCACCGATCGAGTGTCTCGAACCCACTGACCGGCATGGCAAGTTGCTCGGCAAGCCACATCTGCGCAGGAATCGACTCTTCCAGCCACTGCTCAAGATCACTCGCGTCGAACGCCCTCACCGCTTTCCAATCGCCTTCTGTCTGCTTGCTCCTCGCCCAGTCGGTCTTGCCCGGCCAGTTGCGTGGGGTAACAAAGACGAAAGTGCATTCGGCTTTCTCGTCCGGGGGGATGGAAGCGCGGCTCGCATAAGCTCTCTCAGCCTTGCTTTTCTGGTTCTTATCCGTGCCGAACTCCCATCCAGATTTGCCTTCTGGAATCCACGGCGTGGCCGCTTCAGCCTCGACCCAGCCATCCCAACCCCTGCGTTCTGCGTTGTCATATCCAGGGAAGTCAACCTGTCGCAGTTCGTCGCCGGTTGAATGGATCAGCTTACGCAGAAGCACCGCCAGCAGATGGCGGGCGGCGATATTCCCCTCCGCCCAATCTTCTATCTGCCTAGCCTTGATGGTCAAAAAACTAGGAACGTAGGTACGAGCGGCGATACGCTTCTCTCTTCCCTGCCTATCATAGCGATCGAACGCGGCCTGAATATCAAGCAGCTCTTGGCGGTCGACACCGAATGATTTTTCCAATCTGACTGCCATATTAGGGGACAGCGACGAATTGCCATTCAGCAGGTTCGACAGGGCGGGCCTACCCACACCCAGCCTCTTTGCAGCATCCGTCACCGACATGCCTGCGGGAATTACATGCTCCTTGATGAAAGCGCCAGGGTGTACGGGTTTTTCTAATTTTTCAGACATGAAATTGACCTCTAAGTTCGTTTGTGGTTTAGGTATAATATATCGTGTAGCGTTACACAATACAAGTCTTTTTGGAAGAGATAGAGACGAGGCTTGGGAGTATCGGATTATGCTCTGAGGAAACCGCTGGCTATGGACAGCGATTTTAGCTCCCTACTGCGGGTGTGGCCATCCGCTGGTAGGGTGAGAAACCCGCTCCCGCCTGTTCTTGCGTCTATGGCAAGTTAGACAGGTTTAGTGCCCTAATAGATGATTAGGGTCTTTGGGGAGGATACGCCGCTCAATCAGGAAAAAGACGGTCCACGGCTAGCGTCCATCCCGGGACCGCTGGCTCGGCCGCTGCCTGCTCGCCTCGCCGATATGCAATTGGCTCATGGGGAGTTATTGCCTTGTAACTTCTCACCACATCTTCACTCATCAAGTCCACATCCCAAACGACCAGCGTCCCAGCGGCAAAATAGTCCGCCCGCTTTTGCGCCATCTCCTGCTCGGCCGTCGGACCATAATCGCTCTCGCTGCGGACCTCAACGGCGAAGACAGGTGCCCCCTTGAGAAACTTCATCGTCAGTTCGCCCGTATAGAACGCTGCGTCCGGGCTGAACGACTGGCGTTCGGGCAGATCGACGATAAAGCCGACATTATCCGCGAAGGCGTACCCATTGCGAGTGCGCTGTGCGTATTCCCGCAAGCTGGCAAAAATCTCGCCCGCCGCATACCCCGGCAACCCTCTTGTCGGCGATATAAGTACCAATTCCCCTTTGACCAGTTCGGCCTTGCCATTTTCTGCTACGTGGCGCAGGTCATTTAGCGTAGCTGCAACATTTGTCATAGCTCAGACATATCCTGCTATATCAAGCCTAAACGACTTGAAAGCATGGAACGTTCATCGGCACCGTTTCTTCTGCTTATAACTCATTCCCGCCCTTCACCTTGCGGAGCAAGGCAAGCGGGCTTTACCGCGGTTACGTGACGGCCCTACTCGTCGGCGTCTAGGATGGACTGGAATGCCTCCAGACTTTCTACTTGGATCGCCGCCCGATGCAACTGTTTGAGAAGCTGCAAATCCTCAATGCCCCGTATGCGAGCGGCCAACGGGTCCGCCGCGCCGAGCGCAAAGCGAATCTCCAGCACATCGAGCAAATCTTCAATGGCGCGTTCTCGGCCCCCTCGCTCAATGCCTTCCTCGCGGGCTTGTTGGGTCAGGTATTGGGCAAACGATGATTCGCGGATGAGATCCATGATTCCCTCCTGAGAAAGAATAGCAGCAATGGTTTCGGGCGCGTACACCAACCCGCTGAGCACCGACAGGCCGCCGACCAAATTGCCCCGCACCGACTCCGCCAACGGCCGTGCCAAGACCGCCTGCACACATTGACGCAGCCACTCCTCGCCAGTCTGTCCCGCAGGCGGCTGCATCAACGGGGCCAACGGAAGCAGCCCCAAAGGCCCGGTCGCCAAGATGGGTCGGCCATCCAACTCGCTCAGCCGGAGCACTTTGTACTCGATCAGGATGCGGTGGCCGGGATGCTCTTGGAAATAGTAGCCCGGATCGCGCCGACCAGCGTCCTGCCGCAAATAGATGACGCTAGAAAACACCGGCCGGCCGTGCTGCTCAATGGCTCGCCCGATATAGCCGGCCATCCGCTGCGGCATCGGCGGATGCGTACTGTCAGTGGTTTGAAATTCGGTGTGAACCAACCCCTCCTTGCCGCCGAGCCGGACGCGCAGCAGGCTATCGGTCTGGCGCGCCTCAACAGTGAGTTGCTCCGGGTCGATCACTTCTACGACCTCAACATCGTCGCGTCCGAGGGTGAAGCGGGCGAAGTCGTCGGGGTAGTGGTGAATCAGATATTTGGAAACGCTATCAAAGTCGGCCATACTCTACCAACGTTCCACGATAGGCACAGGGATGTCAAGACAGCGTGCCAATACAAAGGTTCGCTTGCCCTTTATTCTATCTCGTGTATAAAAATTGCTTCGATCGGCGCGGAAAACACGTGGGCGATCTTAAATGCCAGCGGCAGACTTGGGTCGTATTTGCCCTTTTCGAGGGCGTTCACCGTTTGCCGCGAAACCTCTAGACGCTCCGCGAGGTCGGCTTGGGTCCAGTCGCGCTCGGCGCGCAACACTTTTAGGCGATTTTTCATCGGTAGCGGAGATGGCCGACGATAACGGAGACCACGAATGTAAACGTCATTAGCAAAATGATATCTGAGACTTCGGCATCCGTTATGAATTTTGCGGTTACCATCAGCGAATAACTAAAACTGCCGACGAGCGCGACGCCCATAGCTATAGCTAGTGCATCGAGTTGGATTTTGCGCTGTAGCTCATCCATGTATTTCAGGTGGCGCAAATACGACAAGATCATGCCGATGCCGATGCCCGCATTGAGGACGATTGCGATGGCGGATATCAAAGCAGAGGAATGCCATTCGTACAATATCGCTTTGTCGGCCAACACCATCGTCATCGACCAAGCAAAGGTCCAACAAAGAAAGCGAATTGTGTTTTTTGCATTGCCGCTAGTAAGACAACTCAAATTGACCATTGGCTTCTCCATAAGTCTGCTGTCCTTTCCATAAAGTAAAGTTTGCTTTACTAAAGAACATAAATCCAAAAAACTGTAATGTCAAGCCTATTTGACAAAAAGATTAGCACACATGACTTTAAGGACGATTTTATCCATTCAGATAAAACAGAAAAGCCCTCGACCTTATCCCAGCATCGAAGGCTTTTCCTGCTCTTATAACGAGCTTTTTAGCAAAAAAATTGCGAGTCGCTCTGTCGGAATGGCACCTAATTCAGCCGTTTCTTGATGGTGTTCACGCTCTTGCGAATCACTCCCGTCCGGTATTCCAACAGACCTAATCGCTTGTTAAGGTGCTTTGTGCTCTTGGACAACTGGACAGCGAGCGCGTCCGTTTTGGTGGTTAGCTTCTTGGATCGGTTGCGTATCTCACCAAGCTTGGTGTTCAACCGTCCCAACTGACGATCCATATCAGCCAGCTCTTTTGTCTGTTTCTTAGATCGATTGCGCACCTCGCCGATCTTGGTGTTAAGTCGCCCCAGGCGTCCGTCCATGTGAGCCAACTTTGAACCGAGGCTGTCGGCCTTGCCTTCTAGCCCGCCCAGTTGCTTGCCGAGGTGGCCTACTTGCTGGTCGAGGTCCTCGACGTGTTTCTGCACACTCGACACCTGCCCCGAGACTGCGACGATTTGCCCGGTCAAAGACTCAGCGACTTGCTGCTGATAGGCTTTCGCGTCGCTTGAGAATTTCCACAACAGAAAGGCCAGCACTACAAAGCCCGCGATATTGATCCCCATTGATTTGGTCATCTTGTGTCTCCCTCAAGACTTATTGCTATTGACTTCTGAGTCTAAAAAGGATAAGAGACAATGGAAACAGCAAAAAGGAACAAACAGCGATGTCCACGATACAGACGATGTCACAGAGTGATCTCAGAGCCGAAGCCAAGCGCTACCTGCCGGGAGGCGTCGGCGCTACGGGACGGCACAACCCGTGCTTGGGGTATGCCCTCTACCTGCGCAATGCCGAGGGCTGCCGCATCTACGACGTCGATGGCAAGGAGTACATCGATTTCAACTTGGCCCACGGAGCCGCGTTTTTGGGCTACAACCACCCGGCGACGCGCGAGGCCATGACCGCGGCATTGGACGCGGGCATTCTCGCCGGCTACGAGACCGAAGCACATACTGACCTAGCGCGGCGGATTACCGAGATCGTCCCCTGCGCCGAGCGCGTGCGCTACGGCAATACCGGCTCAGAGGGGACGATGGTCTGTGTCCGCCTAGCCCGCGCCCGCACCGGCAAGCACAAGATTCTCAAATTCTGGGGGCACTTTCACGGCCTCTACGACTACGTCATGTTCAATTCGCACACGCCGTTGACGCCGGTGCCTCCGGGCAGCTACGTCGAGCCGTGTGGTGAGTCGGCGGGCATGCCTCCGCAGATGGACGACCTGATCGTCGTCGTACCGTGGAAGGACGAGGCCGCCTTGGAAAGAGCGCTGCGCGAGCACGGCGACGAGATCGGCGGCATCATCATGGAGCCTATCAATTACAACCAAGGTTGCATCGTCGCCGACCCTGAGTACATGCAGTTTGTCCGCGATCAGGCCAGTGCTCACAATGTCGTCCTCATATACGACGAGGTACTCTCGGCCTTCCGCACTGGGCCCGACTGCGCGCAGGGGTACTACGGCGTCACTCCGGATGTTTGCGTTTTGGGCAAGGCGGTCGCCGCTGGCGCTCCACTCACCGTCATCGCCGGCAAAGCCGAAATTATGGACTTGGTGGGACCGCTTGGCGAGGTGGCCCAGAGCGGTACCTTCACCGGCAACCCGCCGGCCGTGATGACCGCACTGGCTGCTGTCAACGAGCTGACCAGTCCTGGGTTTTACGATCACATCTATGAAGTTGGAGGTCGGCTCTGCGACGGTCTGGTCGAACTGTTCGAGCGCGCTGGCGTGCCCGCCCGGGTGCAGGGACTGGGCGCACGCTTCGGCATCTTCTTCGGATTCACTGATCCGGTTGAACGCTTCGACGATAGTCTCAACCGCGACCAGGAGCTGACCGGGAGGTTCATCCGCGCCTGCGCCGACAAAGGGGTCTATTTCCACGACTACGGCACGCTCGTCGCCGGCCACCACGGCGTGTCAGCCCAGCACACTCTAGACGATATCGACGAAGCGCTCAATCGGATCGAGAGCGCACTGCACAGTATGTAAGCGGCGATGACCGCCCCAAGTCCCGCCACCGCCCGCGCTCATACATCTTGATTGTGCATCACTTGTGCATATATTAAAGACATGAGTTATCAGTGGGACGTCGTCAAAGCCCGATCCAATCTACGAAAACACGGAATCGACTTCGCCGATGCTGTCGGGGTCTTTGAAGATGAGTGGGCTTTTACCTGCAAAGAGGAGGAGATTGAGGGAGAATTCCGCTTTGCGACCTTGGGTATGGATTTTTTGGGCCGCATTGTAGTGGTAGCATCCACATATCGGGGCGACGATATCCGCTTAATCTCGGCCCGACCAGCCACGCCGCGTGAAAGGAAGCACTATGAGCAAGGAAGAATTTGACTTCACTCAGGCCAAACAAGGAGCGCTCGTTCCTGCTGCCCCCAATAAGACGCGCATCACGATACGCTTGGACACCGATGTGTTGAACTGGTTCAGAAACCAAGTACACGAGGCTGGCGGCGGCAATTACCAGACCTTGATCAACGAGGCATTGCGTCAATATATCCAAGTTCAGGATGCTGTCCTAGAGGAAACCTTGCGCAAAGTGATCCGTGAGGAACTACAGACGCTTTCCCAATAGTCTGCGGGCATGCCTCCGCAGATGGACGATCTCACCATCGTCGTACCGTGGAAGGACGAGGCCGCCCTAGAAAGAGCGCTGCGCGAGATTTCCACGACTACGGCACGCTCGTCGCCGGCCACCACGGCGTGTCAGCCCAGCACACCTTGGACGATATCGACGAAGCGCTCAATCGGATCGAGAGTGCGCTGCACAGTATGTAAGCGATGGTGCTACAGAATTAATCCCGCGTCAATTGCCGATAGCGCACCCGCTGGGGCACGATTGAATCTTCGCCTAGTCGCGCCTTCTTGTTTTCCTCGTACTCCGAGAAATTGCCCTCAAACCAATAGACTTGGCTGTCGCCTTCAAAGGCCAGAATGTGCGTGGCGATGCGGTCCAAAAACCACCGGTCGTGGCTGATGACCACGACGCAGCCGGCGAAGTTTTCCAGCCCCTCCTCTAGTGCTCGCAGCGTATGCACGTCTAGGTCGTTGGTCGGCTCGTCGAGCAGGAACACATTGGCTTGTTCCTTGAGTACCTTAGCCAGATGGACTCGATTGCGTTGCCCGCCCGAGAGCGTGCCCACCTTCTGCTGCTGGTCGGCACCAAGGAGGTTGAAGCGCGCGAGGTACGCTCGCGAATTTACCTTGCGCTCGCCCAGTTCAAGCTCTTCCTCGCCGCCCGACACTTCCTGCCAGACGGTGTTTTCCCCTACCAGGGTCTCCCGGCTCTGATCTACATACCCCAGTTGTACGGTCTCGCCGATGCGGAGTTGGCCGCCGTCGGCAGTCTCTTGGCCGGTAATTAGCCGGAACAGGGTTGTCTTGCCCGCGCCGTTGGGTCCGATGACCCCGACGATCCCGCCCGAGGGCAGGGCGAAATCCATGTTCTCGAAGATGATGCGGTCGCCGTAGCGCTTGCTCACGTCCTTGGCTTCAATGGCGATATCGCCCAGCCGAGGCCCCGGCGGAATGTAGAGCTGCACCGACTCGTTTCGCTGTACTCGATCTTGGTTTAGCAATTCTTCGTAGGCCCTGATCCGGGCCTTGTTCTTCTGCTGCTTGGCCCTCGGCGTCATGCGAATCCATTCCAGCTCGCGCTCCAGCGTCCGCTGTCGTTCGCTCTCGCTCTTTTCTTCCAGCCGCAGGCGCTCCTGCTTCTGCTCTAGCCACGACGAGTAATTTCCCTTCCACGGCACACCGCGTCCCTGATCCAACTCCAAAATCCAACCCGCCACATTGTCGAGAAAGTACCGGTCGTGGGTGACGGCGATTACTGTCCCCTGGTACTGATGCAAATGCCCCTCCAGCCACGCCACGGTTTCGGCGTCGAGGTGGTTGGTCGGCTCGTCGAGGAGCAGAATATCCGGCTGGCGGAGCAACAACCGGCACAGTGCCACCCGCCGCCGCTCGCCGCCCGACAGCGTAGAGACCTCTTGGTCTTCGGGCGGACAGCGCAGCGCGTCCATGGCCATATCTAATCGACTGTCCAAATCCCAAGCCCCGACCGCGTCGAGCTGTTCGGCCACGGTGGCCTGTCGCTCGATTAGGGCGTTCATGGCGTCGTCGTCCATGGGTTCGGCGAACTGGGCGTTGATGGCCTCGTACTCGCGCAGCAAATCCACCGTTTCTTGCACGCCTTCTTCGACGATTTCCTTGACCGTTTTGCCTTTTTCTAATTCAGGCTCCTGTTCTAGGAATCCGACCGTAAATCCCGGCTGGATGCTAATGGTCCCCTCGTATTCGGAATCGATGCCCGCCATGATCCGCAACAGCGTGCTCTTCCCCGACCCATTCAAGCCCAACACGCCGATTTTGGCCCCGTAGAAGTACGACAGTGAAATGTCGGTGATAATCGCCTTGCGGTTGTAGTGCTTGCTCACCTTGTACATCGAATAGATGATTTTTTCCGCTTCGCTCATGTTATTTCAGTCCTTTATATGCTGTAAATACAATGCCCAAATCCCGTTCCGCCCGCGCCAAGTCCGAATACGGCTGCCGCCCCGGCTCCTGCAAGCACTGCAAGAAGTCCCGCATCATGCCCTTGTAGCCCATCAAGTCCCCCACGCCCGGAAAGTAGAGCCGCTTGCGCCGCCCTCGCAACCGCACGTATAGCCCATTGCACTCGAAGACGATCCGCCCTTCGGTCCCCAAAATCCGCGCGTGCTGAAAGGTGCCCTTGGTCAAGCTGAAGGCGTTCCAAGCATAGCGCAACACCAGTTCGGCCCCGGATGGGTATTCGACCCGCACTATCGAATTCCGCTCGGGCTCGCCCGCCTGGTGCTTGGGAAACTCTGCGGTTACTCGCTGGGGCGAGTCGGCGAAAAGGTCTGCTCCGAAGGCCACGAAGTGGATACCCCCTTCCAGCAGCGCGCCATAGCCGGTTTTCCATCCCGTGGCCTGCTGGGTGAAGCGCTTGCCAAGGGTCGCCTGTTGCACTTGGCCGATAAAGCCCTGCTGGATGATCCGCTTGAGCAGCTTGAGCGAGGGCTTGTAGTAATAGTTTTCCGCGATCATTAGCAGCGCATCTGGATAGGCCGTTGCGGCCGCGCCAATGGTCGCCAAATCGTCTGCTGTGGCGCACAACGGCTTTTCCACCAGCACCCCCTTGCCGGCTGCCAACGCGGCGACGAGCTGTGGCCGATGCGCATCTGGCGGCGAGCTGATCAGCACCGCATCCACTGCGCTGTCGAGGACGTCGGCGTACGATGCGAAGACTTGCCCGCCGCCGCATTGGCGGCTGAGGGCTTCGGCACTGGCCTGCGTGCGGCTGTGGAATGACAGCTCGACCTTGCCGACGAGGTTTTTCGCGTGCAGGCGACCGATGGTGCCGCAGCCTATTAGACAGACCTTCTTCATCGCTTCTCCAATATCCGCTCGGCGACCCGCAGTGCGTTGGCTGCGATGGTCAGGCTTGGATTTACCCCGCCCGAAGACGGCATGAAGCTGCCGTCGGACACGTAAACATTGTCGCTGTCCCAATAGCGGCAATCCACGTCGAGGACGCCTTCCTCTGGCGCGGTGGCGCAGCGCAGGGTGCCTATGGCGTGAGAGAAGGAATCGATCAAGTAGCGGTAGCGCAGCAGGCCGCCCGCTTGGCGCAATACGGCCTCTGCTTTGGCCAGCAGGTGATCGCGGCGGCGACAGTCGGCGTCGCTATAGGCGTGCTCTATCTGCACCAGTTCCATGCCGAAGACGTCCTGCTCGCTGGCCAACGACACGCGGTTGTCGCGGCGCGGATCGTCCTCGGCAATGCAGAGCAAGTTCTGCATATAGCCAGTCAGCAGCCCGACGAGCGTCTTGAAGCCCCAAGGGGAGTGGTGCCGGATGATGGGGGGAGCCGGCGTGTAGATGTCTTGGATGACGCCCACGGCCGTGCCCAATTCTGCGCGCAGGTCTTCGTAGAAATCGGAAAAGCAGAGTTGTTTGTGGAAGACCTGTTGCGGATTGGTGCGAAAGGGAAAGATGCAATTGGCAATCCCGTTGCAGTGGCGCATGAGAAAGCGCCCAATCAGGGGGTGGTCGAATCCCGAGCGGAGCATCAGGGCCGGGCTGTTGAGCGCCCCAGCGGCCAAGACCACTAAGTCGGTCGAGAGCGCGTGGGTTTGCCGGGAGGCGCTATCTACGTATTCGACCTGCTCGACGCGTCCGCTCCGTTGCACTAGCCGCCGTGCTACCGCGCCGACGATGATCTCTAGCCCGGCTGCCGCGGCCGCGGCCAGCAAGGTGGAAGCCATGTCGTTTTTGGCCTCTACCTTGCAGGGGAACCCGTCGCAGGTGATGCAGCGCAGGCAGAGGGGCCGGGTGCGGTCGGAAAAGTTGATTGCCAGCGGAATCTTGAACGGCCGCAGCCCGAGGGCCGTCCCCGCTTGGTGAATGCGCTGGGCCGGCGCACTCAGTTCAACGGTGGCGTGCGGGTACGCGGTTAGTCCCGGCGGTTCGTGCGGATCGGTGCCCGCCTCGCCGTGGACTCCTAAAAGCTGCTCGGCGCGGGCGTAGTACGGCGCTAGGTCTGCATAGGACAAGGGCCAGCGGGCAAAGTCCGCCGGCCGCAGCCGCAGCGACGCCCCGCCGAAAAAGACCGAGTTGCCGCCGACAATCTCGTTGGGATAGGTGCGCTGGAAGGTGCGGCGTCCGTACTGCTTGACCAACAGGGGCGAGGCCGAGCGGTAGCGCTTCTTCAATAAAATGGTGCGCTGATCCCAGTCCGCGTCGTCGCGCTTGGCCCATTGGCCCCGCTCCAGCAGCGCGGTCTTTAGCCCGGCTTGCACCAGCGCGTGGGCCACCAGCGAGCCGCCGAACCCGGAGCCGATGACCACGGCGTCATAGTGCGCCGCGTTCATGGGCGTAGAGCGCGGCCAGCCCGGCGATAATCACCAAGGCCGCGTAGTGGAATTTCTCGCGGGTGTCCAATTCGCGCTGGATGCGGGGTAAGTTCGGTTGGAATTTCCCGGACATATTGCGCTGGATGTAGGTCTTGTAGTACTCGACGGTGAATCGCTCCAGCCCGCCGTTCATGTAGATGAGAAAACCCAATCCGACCGGGTGTTCGGGATTGCCGAGAAAGTAAAAAAGCGGACTCAAAGCGGCCAAGACGACCCCAGAGCGCTGGAATTTGAGCCACTTGAACCCCTCGAAGGGCGCGTCCTTATAAGCGCCCCCCAAGGCCACGAGCAGCCCGGTGCAATACCCGGTCACCAGATAGCCCCAGAAGCTCTCGACAGGTGCGGCGACGAGCAGGAAGGCGAAGACAATGGCGACGATTAGGACCCCCGCGCTATGGCGGACGAGGTCGCTGGTGACGGGCCGGCCAAAGAAGGTAATGCGCGAGGGAACGAAGTACTTTTGCTGATCTTCGGTGCGGAAGAAGCCCTTGTAGATTTCGGCGAGGAAGCGCTCTAGGCCCATGATGAGGAAGAACATTTGCACGAGGCCGAGGTGCTGGAATTGCGCGCTGAAATACGGAATGAAGTACAGCGGCAAAAAGATCGCGACGTGGAAGTACATGCTGCGCGGAAAGGTCTTGGGCTTGAAGCCCTCATACGGAGCGTCTTTGAACGCGCCCCACAGGCAGGTGTAGAGGCCGGAGACGAGGGCGGTGATAAACGAAAGGGTGAAGGTCATGGTTCGTTAGGAAGTTGTTGGAGTGGCCAAAACATCAAATAGTAGGCTCCCCGCCTTGGTTCGGCAAACGGCTCGCGTGTTGACGTTACTTAGACCATTGGTCAGTTTTTGAGGTGATTCGGCCACTGTTCACTGCACAATTTCAACGAGGAGTTTTCCCATGCGGCTCGGCGTCGTCGGCATGTTGCCCCCGGACTTTCGCGCAATCAGCGACCAACACCTAGCGGCGATTAAGGCACTTAATCTCACGGGCGCGGCCTTTCACGCCCCCGGGGAGAATCTATCTGCCGTCACAACCGCAGAGTGCCACAAGGTGCGCGATACCATTGCGGCCGCGGGCATGGAGCTACCCCAGTTCGGCATTGGCTTTTCCGAGTGTCTGTTCGATCCCGACCCTGCGGTGCGCGACCAAGTAGTAAGCAAGATCGAGCGCGGCATTGAAGTCGCCCGCGACTTGGACGCCCACACCTGTCTAATCCGCACGGGCAGTCTCAACCCAGCCGGTTCGTACTCGCCGTCTCGGCACAATCTCACGCCCGGGGCGCGCGCCCTGCTCGTCGAGACCCTCAAGCGCGTGGCTGCCAAAGCCGAGTCCGAAGCCGTCACCATCGTCATTGAGACGCATCTGCTGACCATCATGGGATCGCCGGAAATAAACCGCGACGTGCTGCAAGCCGTTGGCTCGGAGCGCATGACCGTGGTCATGGATTACGTCAATCATTTTCAGAACTTGGACCAAGTGTACAACAGCACTGAGCGCTTGCAGCACATATTTGAGATTATGAACCCCATCTCCACCGTCGGGCATTGCAAGGATATCAAGCTGTCTAGCGGCTTGGTGCTCCACATCGACGAGGAAATACCCGGCGACGGCGAACTCGACCTTGTCACCGCGCTCAAGCTGTGGCACGACGCCCATCCCGACGGCTACATGCTCCTCGAACACTTGCCCAACGAGAAATACCCCAGAGCCGCCGCCAATGTCCACCGCATCCTTGCCGAAGCCGGCATTCCCGTACATTAAACGACATCCAACCAAGGAGAATACTGTGATTAAACCCCACGGCGCAGAAGAACTCAAACCGCTTTACGTCGAAGACGAGACAGTGCGTGCCCAGCTATTAGAAGAAGCCGCTGGCCTGCCCGCTGTAGTCGTCTCTTCGGCCGCTGCATCCTCAGCCGTTATGCTCGGCTCGGGTTACTTTACCCCGCTCACAGGCTTTATGGACGCGGCCGATGCCAAGAGCGTGGCGGCCAACATGCACACGGCCGACGGCCTGCTGTGGCCCACTCCGGTTATCAATATGATCCCCGGCGATCAGGTTCCGGCGGACGTGGCCCCCGGCAGTCGTATCGCCCTGTTGGATCCGAACGTAGAAGGCAATCCCGTTATTGCCATCCAGGAAGTTACTGCGGTCGCATCGCTGTCGGACGCAGAGCGTGCCGCCATCATTGACCAAGTCTTTGGCACGGACGACGACGCCCATCCCGGGGTCGCTGCGTTCAAGGCCGCGGGTGACACCCTCATCGCCGGGCCAATTGAGGTGCTCAACTTCTCGTACTTTCCAGGGGACTTTCCCGCGACCTTCCGCACCGCGGTCGAGCTGCGCGCCGAGATCGCCGAGCGCGGTTGGGACCGGGTCGTGGCCTTCCAGACCCGCAACCCCATGCACCGCGCCCACGAAGAGCTGTGCCGCATGGCGCAGCAGGCCGTCGAGGCCGATGGCATCCTCATTCACATGCTGCTGGGCAAGCTCAAGGCCGGCGACATCCCGGCCGATGTGCGCGACGCGTCCATCCGCAAGATGGTCGAGCTCTACTTCCCGGAAAACACGGTGATGATCGCCGGCTATGGCTTTGACATGCTCTACGCCGGCCCGCGCGAGGCCGTGCTGCACGCCATCTTCCGCCAGAACAGCGGCTGCACGCATCTGATCGTGGGCCGCGACCACGCGGGTGTTGGCGATTACTACGGCGCGTTTGACGCGCAGACCATTTTTGACGGCATTAGCGACGCGCTCGAAATCGAAATTTTCCGCGGCGATCACACCGTCTGGTGCAACGAGTGCAGCGAGGTGGTGATGATGCGCGATTGTCCGCACGATGGCGACGCGTACCTGTTCCTATCGGGGACCCAAGTCCGCGAGATGCTAGCCGCTGGGGAGGCCCTGCCGCCGGAGTTTGCGCGACCGGAAGTGGCCGAGATCCTTGCGGAACACTATCAGCGGGAGGCTGTTTGACCCAAGGCATTCACCATGCTTAACTTGGACGGAAACGGAATTGCATTCTTTTGAGTCGTTGTGAGCGGCGAGATTCTAGACTAAGAAAAAGATGGCAACCGCTAAAAAATTACATTTCCCCGATGATTTTATAGATCGGTTTATCTGTGGCAATGCTACGGATATTATGCAGCAACTACCTAGCGGTAGCATCGACTTAGTTGTGACCTCGCCGCCCTATAATCTCAAGAATTCAACGGGCAATGGGATGAAAGACGGCAGAGGCGGCAAGTGGTCTGGTGCCGCATTAGTCGACGGCTATTCTCACTACGGCGACAACGTACCACACGAAGAGTATGTACGCTGGCAAAGGGCGTATTTAGAGGAAATGTTGCGCGTCATTCCCGAAAATGGCGCGATTTTTTATAACCACAAGTGGCGAGTACAAGCCGGCTTATTACAAGATAGAAACGACATTGTTGCTGGTTTTCCCGTTAGGCAAATCATTATATGGAAGCGAAAAGGAGGTATAAACTTTAACCCGGGTTATTTTTTGCCGACGTATGAGGTGATATATATGATTGCCAAGCCAGCGTTCAAATTGGTAGAAAAGGCAAATGCTCACGGCGATATATGGGAATTCGGCCAAGAGAGCAAAAATAAACACCCGGCCCCTTTTCCCGTCGCTTTGATAGAGCGCATCATTTCTTCTACAAGTGCTAAGGTCGTCCTCGATCCTTTCATGGGCTCAGGTACTACAGCCCTCGCAGCAAAGAATCTCGATAGAAACTTTATCGGTATAGATCTTTCCCCAGAATACTGCGAGATGGCCTTACAAAGACTTAACGACCCGCTATCTGTAGTAAAAGACAAAAAAACACAGCAAACTCCATTGTTCGCGGTTGGAATATAAAATGAAAACATACATGTTAGCAGAATCTAAAAAAATTAACGAAATACTACATTTTCACTATCAAGAAATTTTCGTATTAAAAACGCTTGATATATTAGTTCATACGCAGAAGTCGAACAGTATTGATATACAGCAATTGTTCGTCTAGCTTGGCTAACCTTACTCAAAAGTAACCACGAGGAAAGAGCAATGGAATACCGCAGAATGGGCCGCACCGGCCTCAAAGTATCGGAAGTTTGCCTTGGGACCATGACCTTTGGCCACAGCACCGACGAACGGGAGTCCAAGCGAATCGTCGATCTGGCGTTTGACGCGGGCATCAATTTCTTCGACACGGCCGATTCGTATGGCGGCGGCGAGTCCGAGGTCATCACCGGCAAGGCGCTCAAGGGCCGCCGCCGCGACGCGGTCATTGCCACCAAGTTCTTCAACCCCATGGGGCCCGGCCCCAACGACTCGGGGATGTCGCGGGTGCGCATTATGAACGCGGTCGAAGACAGCCTCCAGCGGCTGAACACAGACTACATCGACCTCTATTACATTCACCACGTAGATACTCAGACCCCGTTGGAGGAGATGTTGCGCGCGCTCGACGATTTGGTTCACCAAGGCAAGGTGCGCTATATCGCCTGTTCCAACTATCAGGCGTGGCTCTTGATGGAGGCGTTGTGGATTTCGGACGCGAATGGCTTGGCGCGTTTTGAGTGCTACCAACCGCAATACAGCTTGGTCGTGCGCGACATTGAGCAGGAGTTGATTCCCGTCTGTCAGCTCAAGGGATTGGGCGTGGTGGTGTGGAGTCCGCTCGGCGGCGGCTTTCTCTCTGGCAAGTACAAACCCGGCGAGCGCACCTTGGCCGGTACGCGTTCCGCGGATGCGTGGGCCTACCCGCAAAGCTATTTTGCTGCCAATGCCGACGAGACCTTGCAGACGCTGCTAGCGGTAGCCGACGAGATGGGCCGTTCACCCGCGCAAGTTGCCCTGCGTTGGGTGTTGGAACAACCAGCCATTACCTCGGTCATCATTGGTGCGCGCACCGTCGAGCAGGCGCGCGACAACATGCTCGCTGGCAGCTTTCGTCTCCCAGACGAGACTCGCGCCCGGCTCGACGAAGTCTCCTACCTTCCGCATCGCTACCCGGAAGCCATGGAAGCGAACATGCACGAGCGCCGCGACGACGCGGTCGATATGCCGGCGCTGGAGTGACGGGTGACGGAGCACTCCCTCCAAGCTGCCAAAACCTGCGAGCTTCACGTCCACATCGGCGGCAGCCTCTTTGCCGCCGATCTCCTCGACTTGGCCCGCGATCACTACGAAAAGATCGACTGGTCGCTGTTTGTCGATAGCTTTGAACGCACATATCACCGGCGACCCGATCCGATTGCACTATTCCGCGAGGCGCTCCACAGCCAATGTCTCGACGCGCTCAAGGCGCACTGCGTGTACGGCGCGGAAGACGGCGGCGACTTTGCCCATTTCCAAGCCAAGTTCAATTTGGCGATATGCATCTATCGCCATTGGTGGAACGTCTTGGGCCAGCCAGAAGAAATTTTGCACCGGGTGTTCGCCCACCACCGCCGCGAAGGGCTACGCTACGTCGAATACCGCGCCATGGCTCCCTACGACCACATTCAGCCCGAAGCCTTCGTGCAGTTTCACGAGCTGACTGCGCGCGCCATCGCCCAAGCCTGCACCTCGGACTTTACCGCCCGCTATATCATCAGTCTGCCGCGCTGGGCACCGCTCGAATGCTACAAATTGGTTCAGCACCTACTCGACGAAAACGAAGATCTGCTCTCTACCATCGTCGGCCTCGACTTCTGCCACTTTGAAGAGGGCTATCCGCCCGCCAGTACCCGTGCCTTCTTCCGCCGCCTGCGCCGCGATAACAAGCTGCGCCCGGAGCGCGCCCTCGACGTGGCCTATCACGTGGGCGAGGTGTACTTCGACAAATCGCTTGAGAGTGCGGTGCGCTGGTGCCACGAAGCCGCGGAGTTGGGTGCGCTTCGCTTGGGGCACTGTACCGCGCTCGGGCTCGACCCGGAGGTCGCCGTGACCCGCCGGTCCCAAGCCCACGAGAGAGAGCCGGTCAGCGAACGCTTAGCCCAGATTGCCTACGATTTGCAACACAAGGCCGCATTGGAAGAATTCGGCGTTCCGGTCGATGACCAAGCCCTGATGCAGGAGCGCAGCAGCCTCTCGTCCCATCCCGGCGATGCGCTCGTTTGCCGCGAATATGATCCCCCGCGCCTTGAAGCGGTGCGGCGGCGGCAGGACTTTGCGCTCAGCCGCTTGGCTGCGCTCGGCACGGTCGTCGAAACTTGCCCGACCTCCAACTTGCGCATCGGTGCCGTGCCCGACGCCAAAGATCATCCAGTGCATCGCTTCTTGGCCTCTGATGTCCGACTGGCCATCGGTGCCGACGACCCCGGCCTTTTCGACTGCACATTGGCCGACGAGGTCAACTGGGTCCAGCGCCATACTGGCCTGACAGCCGACGCACTGCAAGCCCGCCTCGGCGACCCGCGCGACTATCGCTTCGGCCTGCGTCGTACCCGCTAGGAACCCATGATTACCCCGCAAAAGATGTTCAAGGGGTTTTTCTATACCTTGGGCACGGGCTATGCCGCGAGGCTGTGCAGCGTGGGGCTGACGGTCTTAATCAAAAGACAGCTCGAACCGAGTGTTTTTGCCGATGTGTTTTTGGGTGTGACGGTCTTTACCATGCTGTCCAGCCTGCGCGAGTTTGGCCTGACGCACGCGCTGTTGCACTTCCAGGACCGCGTCGAGGAATTCGTCGGCACGCATTTTACGCTGAATGTCTGCATTACCTTGCTGTCGTGTCTGTTGACCAGCGGGGTGGTCTTGGCCTTGGCCTTGCTCTTTCCCGAGGATTTTTCCTGGACCTTCGCCCAAGTGGCGTGGGTGCTGGCGGCGCTGCAATTCGTGCGCCAATTGACCCTGACTTCAGAGGCCCTGCTGAGGATGGATTTTGAGTTTGGGCGGCTCTCCCTGTTGCACGGGTTGGGGACGCTGTTGGCCCTGAGCAGTGCGCTGCTGGCGGCCCACGCCGGGTGGGAAGAGTGGAGTTTGATATTGGGGGGTTGGACTACGTATTCGGTGCTCAGCGTGGTGTACGTGCTGTTTTTTTCTACTACTACTTGGTGCAGCCGTCCCCTACGCCGCGCTTCTTTGCACTTCGACTGGGTTTGGGCGCGCCGCTTGTTGGGCTATGGCGTGTGGATCTGGATTGGCTGGGTGTTGCAGATTTTCATTTGGTGGTACGACAAACTGGTCGTGCGCTTGGTAGTAGGCGATACGGCGCTCGCGCTCTACGAGACGGCGTGGTGGCTGGTGCAGATCCCCACTGCGGTCATCGCGCATATCATCTTCAACTACAGCAGTGCCCTGTACTCGCGGTATCGGCACGAGCGCGAGCGGCTGGGCGAGTTGTTCTCCAAGATGATCAGCCTAGTGCTGAGGGTGTCGGCTCCGGTGTCGCTGATTTTGGTCTTCAATGCCCGCGAAGTAACCGCCCTCTTAGGCGATCAGTGGGCTGGGTCGGCGCGCATTGTGGTTTGGCTGGCGGCGTATGCGCTGTTGCGCCCGCTGCTCAGCGATGGACTTAGCCTGCTGTGGGCGGTAGGGGCGACGCGCCGGTCCGCGTGCATCGTGGGGATGCAGGGGGTCGTAGCGCTTTTTGCCGTCCCGGCGCTGGGCGTGTTGTGGGGCGCGGAGGGCGTGGCGTACAGCATGGGTGCGGTGGCTGGCACGGGTTTTATCGGCCTGTGCGTTGGTTTGCGCGCCTATGTCCGCGTCAATTGGTTCAAGGTATTGGCCGCGCCAGCCGTGGGATTGTTGGCCGCCGCGGTATGTGGATGGTCGTACGACCGTTGGGCCTTGGATTACGCCGTGGGCGATTTTGTCTTGCGGAGTGGAATTATGGCGTTGGCGTACGGGATTGTTCTCGGGCTGCTAGAGCGCCGCACCATCGTCGAGGAGCTTGGGCACTTGCGACGCATTATGCGCGGGGGCGCGGAGGAATAGGGATTTCGCTGGCCGCGATCTGCGCGAGCGTCGCTGCGTAGAGCCGGTGTTCCGCCGCTAGCACTCGCTTTTGTAACGTCTCGGGCGTGTCTTCTGCTTTAACCGGAACTTTTTCCTGCGCGAGGATCTGCCCGTGGTCGTATTCTTCATCTACCAAGTGGACCGTCGCCCCGCTCTCTCGCTCTCCAGCGGCCAATACGGCCTCGTGGACCCGCATCCCGTACATGCCCTGTCCGCCGAACTTGGGCAACAGGGCGGGATGGATGTTCAAAATCCGTCCTTCGTAGGCCGTCAAAACCTCCGCTCCCAGCTTCTTCATGTATCCGGCTAGACAAATCACTTCGACCTCGTGCCGCTGCATCGCCGCCAGAATCGCTCCTCCCAGCGCATCGCCGTGCGTCCGCTCGCTCAGGTGGTACGCCGCAATGTTCGCTTGCCGCGCCCGCGCCAGTGCGCCTGACTGCGAGTTGTTGCTAATCACCACGCACGGCTCGGCCGCTAGCGTCCCTGCCTGACAGGCATCGATGAGCGCCTGCATATTCGACCCGGTGTGCGAGGCGAGAAACCCTAGTTTTAGCATTTAGAGGATGTCTAGGACTTGCTCCGGTGGCCGCCCGAGACGCGCTTGGTTTCCTTTGACTACGATGGGCCGCTCGATCAGGATGGGGTGTTCCACCATCGCCTGAATGAGCTGCGCGCGATCCGCTACCTCGGCCAGTCCCAGTGCCTCGTATTCGTCTTCTTTGGTGCGCATCAGTTCCCGGGGTTCCAGTCCGAGCTTTTGCAAAATCGCGTCTAGGGTTTTGGCGTCCGGCGGCGTCTGTAAGTACTCGACGACGTTTGCCTCCACGCCTTGCTCGGCCAACAAAGCCAAGGTCTGCCGACTTTTAGAGCATTGCGGGTTGTGGTACATCGTTACTTCGGCCATTTTCTACTCCCGTTAAGCGTTTGATTGCCACCGCAAAAATTAAGGTCTTACCCTCATGCCTACAATAAGCCCGGCGACGCCAGCCGACGCCGAATTCTTTCAGCAAAACGGCTACATCCGCTACGAGCACTTCTTCTCCGCCGAGGAGATCGCCACGCTGCGCCACGCCATTGACCACGCCATTGACACGCATCGCGCCCGCATCAGAGGGGCTGAGCGGGATGGCCGCGTGTCGGAAGAGTACGAGCGCGTCTTCAACCAGATGGTCAACCTCTGGACCGACTATCCGGCTGCCAAGGAAGTCGCCTTCCATCCGCGCCTGGCCGAGACCGCCCGCCGCTTGAGCGGCTGCCGCCACGTGCGCATCTACCACGATCACGCGATGGTCAAGCCCCCCGGCCAAACGAGCAAGGAGACGAACTGGCACCAAGATGCTCCCTATTGGCCGATGGACCCGGTCGGCGCGCTGTCGGCGTGGATCGCGGTAGATGACGTGACCGCAGACAACGGTTGCCTCCACTTCGTGCCCGGCTCACACCAGTACGAGCGGCTCGAACCGATCAAATTAGGCGTTGCTGGCGAGAGCATTGTCGATAAGATGAAGGAACGGGGCTACGACGTGCCCGAGCCGGTGACCATGGACATGCAAGCCGGCGGCGTTACCTTCCACCACGGCTGCACCTTCCACTACGCCGGTCCCAACCAGACTGCCGCGCCGCGCCGCGCCTTCGCCATTATCTACATGCCCGACTACACCACTTTTACCGGGACACACGACGCGGCTGGTGCAGCCGACGAGATGCAAGCCGGCGGTCCTTGGGACCATCCGCTGCACCCGATTCTGGCGGGCGAGTGAGGCTGCGGCGCCAGACCAGCGACTATGACCCCAAGCAAAGCCAACTACGACGAAACTAAAGTCCCTCTGTGCGCGCTGCCCGACCCGCTGACTTTGGCCAGCGGCGAACCCGTGGCCGACGCTACTACTTGGACCGAGGTGCGCCGCCCGGAGATTCTCCAGCTCTTCAAAACGCACGTCTTCGGCGAGATGCCCGGGCCTCTGCCTGCTACTCGTTTCCTCACCACCGAAGAGGGCGAGGCCCTTTGCGGTCGCGCTGTGAGACGCCAAGTCCGCGCGTGCTTCACCAATGACAACAACGGCCCGAGCATGGATATCCTCCTCTATCTTCCCGCCGACGCTACTGGCCCAGTGCCGGTCTTCTTGGGTCTCAACTTCTTCGGCAATCACTCCATCCAACGCGATCCGGCGATCCACCTCAACACCCGCTGGATGCGCGCCGAGGCGCAAAACGGCATCGTCAATCACCGCGCCACCTTCAACTCGCGCGGTTGCGTAGCCAGCCGCTGGCCCGTCGCCAAGATCATCGCGAGCGGCTACGGCTTGGCCACCATGTACTGCGGCGACCTCGACCCCGACTACGACGACGGCTACCACAACGGCATCCACCCGCTGTTCTATAAAGAGGGACAAAACCAGCCCGCTGCCGACGAATGGGGTGCCATCGGTGCTTGGGCGTGGGGTTTGAGCCGGGCCGTGGATTATCTGCAAACCGACCCGGACTGCGACCACGAGAAGGTCGCCGTGCTCGGCCATTCGCGGCTGGGTAAGACCGCGCTGTGGGCTGGGGCCTGCGACCTGCGCTTTGCCTTGATCATTTCCAACGATTCCGGCTGCGGCGGGGCTGCCCTGTCGCGGCGACGCTACGGCGAGACCGTCGCACGTATTAACAATGCGTTCCCGCACTGGTTCTGCGACAATTTCAGACGCTACAACGATGCTGAAGACGAGCTGCCCGTCGATCAGCATCAGCTCTTGGCACTTTGTGCGCCGCGCCCGCTCTACGTAGCCAGCGCGGTTGAGGACCGCTGGGCCGATCCGCACGGCGAATTCCTCGCGGCCCTCGCCGCCGATCCGGTCTATCGCCTGCTCGGGACCGATGGCTTGCCGACCACGCAGATGCCCGCCGTAGATCAGCCGGTCATGGGCCAGATCGGCTACCACATCCGCAGCGGCGGTCACGACCTCGCCGAGTACGATTGGGAGCAATACTTGGACTTTGCCGACCGCCACTTGGGGAAATAGCAATGAATCGAGGATTGTCCCTACTATCGCAAACGCCCGATGTAGATTTGAGAAGGTTTAGACGGCTTCTAAATGCGTGGAGGCGATGCATCGTTGCCCGTGTGCAGATGGGATGGCATATACTACATTTACTATATTCATTGTCCACTACGAGGAGATTCGATGATGCAATCGAAGGAATTTGGAAGACCGGGTTCGCGTAACCAGCGGGTGCGAGGACTGCGGCGAATTCAGGTATGGGTCCCCGAAACCCGGAGCGAGAAGTTCCGGGCTGAGGCCCATTGCCAGTCGCTCGCAGTGGCGCAAAGCGAGGGCGAACGCGAGGATCAGACCTTCATCGAAGTGATCTCAGACCACGACCTAACATGAAGCGCGGCGAAATTTGGACAGTTTCAGCTACCGGCTACGCTGGTAAACCGCGTCCTGCTGTTGTCGTCCAAAGCGATCATTTCGACGCCACCGCTTCGGTGACGATCTGCGTTTTCACTACCAACGAAACAGAAGCTCCTCTATTCCGCCTGCCGATCGGCCCAAGCGAGCGCAACGGCCTGCGCTCTGTCTCGCGGCTAATGGTAGATAAGATGACCACGGTGTTCAGAGAACGGTTGGGGAGGCGGATCGGCTATCTCGAAGACGCCGATATCGTCCGCTTAAATCGGGCACTCTTGATATTTCTCGGCTTGATCGCCGATGACGCGGAGGAAGATGGCACCGACAATAGTTAGGGACCGATGGCTTGCCGGTCACGCAGATGCCCGCCGTCGATCAGCCGGTCATGGGCCAGATCGGCTACCACATCCGCAGCGGCGGCCACGACCTCGCCGAGTACGTACGATTGGGAGCAATACTTGGACTTTGCCGACCGCCACTTGGAGAGGTAGAAATGCAAATACAATCTATCCGCGTAGTTGATCTCAAAATTCCGCACAACCCGCCTAAAACCGCGCCTCGTCGTCCCTCTTGGAACCAGAGTTCGCCGCGTTCGTTGCCGATCAACAAGTATCCAGAATTTTCCCGTCTTCCCGGCCAGATGCCGGGCATGGGAGGTGGTTCCGTCTGGGTGCAGATCACCGCCGAAGACGGTACTTGGGGTTTGGGCAATTGCTCCTTTGGCGAGCCGGTAGCTGCCATTGTCGAGCAGGTTTTCGCGCCCCTGCTGACGGGCCGCGATTGTCTGGCTACGGAATTCCTCAACGACCTGATGTGGCGCGCTGCTCAGCGCCTCGGTCATGCTGGGACCGCAGCCGTTGCCCAAAGCGGGATCGATCTGGCGCTCTGGGACCTCAAGGGCAAGCTGCTGGGCCTGCCCGTGTATCGCCTGCTCGGCGGCCCCTGCCGCGACCATCTCGAACTCTACGCCACGGGCGACGACCTCGACTGGGGCCTCGAATTGGGGTTTAGTGCCTTCAAGGTCACTAATCCGGTTCACTACCGCGAGGGCCAGGAAGGGCTCAATCGCCTCGAAGACAAAATCGCCCAAGTGCGCGAGACCATCGGCCCGGACTGCGAGTTGATGCTCAACGCGGTCATGTCCTACAACGTCGAATACGCCGTTCAAGTCGCCGAGCGGCTCAGGCCCTACCAGATGCGCTGGATTGAGGAGCCGCTGATTCCCACGGATCTCGAAGGCCACATCGCGCTCAAGCAGGCCGCTCCGTACGTGCCCATTGCCACTGGTGAAGACCACCACGGCCGTCAGGCCTTCCGCCAGCTAGTGGAGCACCGCTGCGTCGATGTGCTGCAACCGGATCTCAAGTGGTGTGGTGGTCTCTCCGAAGCCGTCAAGATCTACTACATCGCCGAAGCCGCCGGCCTTGTTACCATCCCCCACGGCGGGGCCAACAGTGCCTATGGCCAGCACTTCGCCTTTGCCTTCCCCGAGTCGCCGATGGCCGAGTTCTGGCTCGGCTCGCCCCCGGGCATTCCCTTGGATGAAGTTCACACCATACCGGGTACGGCCGTGCCCCAAGATGGGCGCTTGGTACCTTCGGACGCGCCGGGTTTTGGCATGGAAATAGACGAAGACTGGATCGTACCGCGCTGAGGCATGGTCGAGCAGTTCGATTTATCCACCAACCCCGGCACCAGTCAGCGCCTAGTTTTTGCCCTATTGGGCATTAGCCAGTTGATATTGAGTACCATCGCCTTCCAGCGCGGCGGCTTTGCGTATGGACTCGCAGTGCTCGCCGGTGGGATCGCGGCGTTCTGCGCGGCGGCGTTCTTCGTCCACCGCCTCCATCGGCGCTTGGTGTGGTTGGGACCGGAGGGTGTGACCGTCGAAGAGGGCCTGTTTGGTCGGCAGACGCTGGCGTGGGCCGAGGTCAAAAAGGTGAGCGTGTCGCCGGCCGCGACGGTGTTCCACGCGGAGACGGGTGAGGACATTGTCCTCCACAATGCAGCCAATCAACCGCCGGATATCGCCCCGTTTTTAGCGCGAGTGCGCACCTTGGTAGAAGAGTACGAGCTGCGCGGTTAGGACCAACAGAACGCGCCGAAGGCATCCATACGGTTGTTGCGCCTTTCGTTGCGCCCTCTCTACAAAGGTAAAGCCGCCACCGGAATGCGACCCGGTGGCGGCTTTTTGGTGCGCCGCGATCTCGTCCCGATTGCAGCTAATCGGTTACTTGTTCGGGGGCCGCGAGGTGGGTTTTGATTTTGCCGACGATCTCAGCGGCGGAGTTTTGCTTGGTCACCGTTTCCAGCAGGGTGTGGTCTTGGGCGTTGATGAGCAGGACGAGGCCGGTTTGGTTGTTGGCCTTGAAGTGGTCTTCTACGTCGAGGGCCGCGGCAAGCAGGCGGGCTTGGGATGTCAACGTTGAGTCGGTGACGTCCAATTGGACGAAGAGGACGGGTTGATCGGCCACCCCGGCTTGGACTTCTTCGAGGATGGGCACGAGGGCCGTGCAGGAGCCGCACCAATCGGCGTGGACTTTGACTACATACAAGGCCGGGTCGCCTTCGCCTTCTACTGGGACGGTGCCGGCGAGGGTGGGGGCTGGGGCTAGTAAAAGGGCTAGAGCGGTGAGGGTGAGGACGTATTTCAGCATGATTTGCTCCTGTTTAGAAAAGTTGTGATGTGGTCAGGTTGAGGTCAGTCCGTTGAAAGACGTCCTGACTCTCCGAGAGGTTCCTCGATCTTAGGGTCATTCTCGATTGCATTCAACTTTAACTAGGCAACGAGCGTGCGCAAGTAGTCGCGGAACTCAAGGTTGTTGCCGCCGAACTCCAATTCGAGCCTCCATTCTTCGTCAAGGCGCGTACAGATTGTGCGACCGGTATTGAAAAAAAATCATCCGCCGATTCTGTTTTCCCGTCCACGGATACGCCCCGTGCGCCTGCGCCGACGCGAGGAACAGCAGCACGTCGCCCGCCTTCATCTCAATGTGTTTGACTAGGCCCATTTCATTCTCGCAAGTGCGGATGCCGTCGGGCATGGGATAGGCGGTTTTGTGCGAGCCGGGCACGCAGACAAAGCCTCCGTCGGCCCGCGTTACATCGCGCAATTGCCAAGCTACGTTGAGGTATTCGGCGTACACGCGGCCATTCTGCTGGCGGTAGTGGTTAGTCACCTTGGCCGGTGTGGCGGGCGAGTGCAAAGAGTGCCCGGACGATCCTTTCCCGGACAGGAAGCCGTTGCACATCATGCATTCGAAGCCGCTGCCCATGATCCAGTTCAGGCGCTGGACGAGCGCCGGATTGGCGATCATGCGCTGGAACGGTTCGCCATAAGGCGCAGGCAACGCCCACGGATTGCCCATGGACGAGCGGCCGACCCCGGTGCCGGCTAGCGGCGTTGAATCGCCGGCAGCCGATCCGCCGTGGCTGATCCGGTCGGGATTTTTATCGATGGCTTCGTTGGCCGCGGTCAGCCATTCCTCGTCCATCACGCCGCGCAAAACGAGGTGGCCGCACAGGTCCCAGTGGAAAAATTCCTTCTCGTCAATCGCGGAATCTGGGTCGCGGATGTAGATCGAGGGATGGAAAACCCCCGGTTCCTCTGCCAGCCAAACCTTTTCGCCGTCCGAATGCACCACGGGTGGCGGGTACGGGCGGTTGGGATTGTGCAAGACAGCGCGCTCGATTTCGGTCAGATCGTCGGCCCACTCGGGCAGTGCGCTGTCGTCGCCGTGGATTTCGGACGCTGCTCCCGGCCGCACGCCGGTGCTGATGTACCCGCATTCGAGCAGGCGTTGCGGCCCCGCGCCCTGCCAAGGCCGCACACCGCGCATCAGCGAGTCGGTGCAGAGCAGGAGGTCGCCCGCCTGCAAGATCGGCTGCTCGACGAGTCCCATTGGGTCGGTTCCGTCCACTAGGTCTTGCGGGGCTGGTACGGTGCTGTTGTGGCTGGCCGGTACTACGACCAAACCGCCGTCCTCTGCGTCCACATCCGCCAGCGCCCAGAAGGCCCGCACTCCCTGGCAGAAGCGATGCCCGTTGTACTGGCGATACGCCCGCGACCAATCCACCCACTCGTCGCCGCCCGACAGGTCCGTCGCCTCGGTGCATGACTCGACGAGTCGCGGCGATTCGTCGAGGCGGACCCCTTCGCCGCAGATTTGCTCCAGATACTGCATTAGCACTGGATGCTCGCGCAGGGCGCGCAGGGGATTGCAAACGGGCGACGTCCAGCGCAGCGGCCCGTTGTTAGACGCTAGCTGGTCCAGTGCTTGATTGCAGGCGTTCAGTTCGGCTGCCGTCAGGACGCCGGGGACGATCATGTACCCCGCCACGTCGAAGCGGTAGTTTTCTTCGTTGGTCATCGTCTTGTCGTCCATAAGGTCCTCCTCGCGGTTCTCGGTGGAATCGCCCGATCCCTTTGTGATCCTCCGGCAATTTGGTATCATTGTAGCCCTTCGACAAACGGCGCGCAACGGAAACCTTATCGCAGAGGAGGCCCCCTGTGAAAATCACCCAAGTAGAGCTGTACGAAGTCGAAATCCCGCTGATCCCGGTGATCGCCCGCTACTTCCCCAAGATCTACGACATCACCCTCTGCCGCGTGCAGACGGACGAGGGCTTAGAGGGTTGGGGCGAGTTCCTCAGCAAAAAGTCTGCTGGTCAGGAGCAAGCCGAGGCGCTCGTGGGGTAGGACCCGCTGGCCTTGGACCCGTACAATCGTCCAGACGCCTTCACCTGCGCGCTGCTCGACATTGCGGGCCAAGCCTACGGCATTCCGCTGCACCGCTTCTTCGGGGCGCAGGTGCGCGACAAGGTGCCAGTGTCGTACTGGTCGTGCCCTATGACGCCAGAAGAGACTGCGGCCGAGGCGGAAATAGGGGCCGGGCTGGGCTTTAGCAACCACAAGCTCAAGGCGCGCTCGTGGAATATCGTCGAGACGGTGCGGCTGATGAAAGAAGCGGCGGGGGCCGACTACACGGTTGGCGTTGATCCCAATACTGAATTCGGCCTGTTGCCCAAGGCCGCGCGCTTGGCGAGCGAATTGGAGCCTTTTGGCACGGTGTCGGTCTTTGAAGATCCGCTCCTCAAAAACAACCTCGCATGGTACCGCATCCTGCGAGAGAAAACCCACATTCCCATCGCCCTGCACTTGGGAGCGCCATCGGGCGTGCTGGCGGCGCTCAAGGCCGAGTGCATTGACTACGTGAACTTGGGCGGCTCGGCGCTACAGGTGCGGAAGGCGGCGGCGCTGGCGGAGGCTGCGGATGTGCCTTGCTGGATTCAGATGGGTGGGTTGTGTACCGGGGTGCTGGCGGCCTACTCAGTGCATTTGCAGGCGACGCTGCCCAACGCGACACTGCCTTGCGACGAGTTGCCCTTTACGCGGGAGGCCGATGTTGTGGCCGAGGGGTTGGCGCTGGAGAAGGGGCACTTTGCCGTGCCCACAGGGTCGGGGTTGGGGATTAAGGTGGATATGGAGGTGGTGGAGCGGTATCGCGTCGCTTGAGATGGCCCTACGTACAACCGCTTCGCGGTTCGGGGCACGGAGGACGTTATCGGCAATAGAACAAAGACTTTAAAGTTCGAAGGGCATAATGCAGTGAAATCAGACCCTAATTACGTCTTTCCCTCATTAACTGGGAAACAAACTTTGACCGATACAGATTTAGCAAACATAGCAGATCCTATACGATTGAAAATCATGGAGATATTACTATAGTGAAGATCGTCCGATCACATAATAATACCCCCATCCGCCTAACGGACGAGCGATGGCAACATATTGTGCGAAGACACCCCGAGATGACTACATTCCAAGAAGGTGTCCTCGAGACTGTATCCTATCCTTCCCAGATCCAAGAAGGCGATTACGGTACCCTCATGGCCATTCGCTTCTATCCGGAAACACCACTAACGAGTAAATATCTGATTGCAGTATACCGAGAAACTCAACCCGATGATGGCTTCGTTTTAACTGCTTATTTGTCAAGCAAGCCATCGACTAGGAGAAAAACCTTATGGAAGTCCTAAAAATACTAGACAAACCAGATACGATTGATTGGGATTACGATGAAGAAGCAGACGTCCTTTATCTTTCCGTTAGGACGCCCAAACCCGCTGTGGGTGTTGATATAGGTGAAGGGGTTATCGTGCGCTACGATGAAGCCAACAATGAAGTCGTCGGCCTCACAGTATTGGGCTTACGCGAGCGAGTAATTAGGGGAATCGCAGAATCATCAGGCTAAGAATCTGCAACATATTTTCTCAAGCTCGTAGATTAGTTAGATCACACCACATAACCATTCATGAGAGGGCAATATCCCTTGGCCACAACCATCAATCACAGTTGGCATCTGGCAGCTCGCCCAAACGGTTATCCGAAACGCACCGATTTTGAATTGCGGCAATCCCCGATACCTTCGCCAGGTCCCGGCATAGCCAGCGGCGGACGAGTCGTCATCTGCGGTCAGATTGCCCAGTATAATGCCACCTTACCACCCCAGGGGCCACGCATCATCCCCCACATGTTGCTGAGCAGACAGGCGCGCATGGAAGGGTTTTGTGGGTCGGCCAATTCGAAGACCGCAATTCCCATGCGCTGGATCGCCTCTCCCATTGGCTCTGCGATGGCGCACTCAAGTATAGGGAAGACGTAGTGGTGGGGATCGAAAACTCGCCGGCTGCATTTATCGGCCTGCTCAATGGGGCCAACTTTGGCAAGCTGATCGTAAAGTTGAATCCGCGAGGGAATACAATCAAAGTTTTGAAGAAATCCGCGCAAAACTAGCCCATGAATAAATCAGAAAGCTACGGGCCCGACCCCAAGCCGAGTATGCTGCTATCATCGGCGCAGTTGGACGAGTTCAAAGCAGAGGGGACGCTCGCGATTTCGGGATTGGTACCTCCTGATGTGCTTGAGGGGTGGCAGGACCAGATGCGCGCCGCTTGCTCTGGCGGTGTCGACCTCGACGACCCTAGCACTTGGCCTGCCGGGCGGTATGCACCCGAGGGTGGTTGGCCCGAGCTCAGCCCCAACCTGTACGATGTACCGAACTTGCAGTCCATCGTGGAGCAGATTGGTGGCGACGCTTTTGCCCCTTCCCACCCGGCGGGGCAGCCGTGGACGCCGCAGATTCCAATGACGCGGGTGATCTTGCCGAACGCTCCGGGCACGGAGTGGGCACCTCCTAGCGACGGTCACCTCGATGGGTATGCGACAGGCTGGGGCGGTGGGTTTATGGCGTTCTTCGCCGTGCTGCTCTGGGACGTCAGCAGCCCTACGGGCGGAGGCACGGCCTACTGGCCGAGGTCGCACCTGGCGAACCACCGATACTTCCTTGAGCATCCCGAGCAATTCGACGGCTCGTACCTCTTCACAGAGCCGGTGAAGAGCGGCGGGCACCGGGCGATCTTGGAGGGGGATCCCAGGGTGGGCGAGGTGGTATGTATGACGGGGCGAGCTGGCGACGCAATGCTGCTCCACGGCCTCACTACGCACGTTGGTTCGGCTAACGCGGCGGGGTCAAGGCAACCGAGGGTGGCGCAGTTTGCACGGTACTCCCATAGGGAAATGCGCGAGCAGGCACCCATGGTCATGTTTCCCGACAAGGATGGCACGCCATGGTCGCCCCCGAAGCCGTCACCGCCCGAGTACCTAGGCAACACCCCGACAGGCTTTCTACCGCCAGGGCATCCAGGCCGGAGGCTCACGCGATACGACGTACCGCGGAATCTCTGGAAATATTGGGCCCCTGCTCTCAACACCTAATGCGTCGCCTGAGATAGCCTGTCCGTAGGGAAATGCCCGGCTCGTTATTGGCTGGGCATTATTGTCTTCGCACCGCCGTACGTCGCGAACATCAGAATTGCTATATCTCGATATATTTACAATAGGTTATGTATGATGTCGAAGCCTTGCGGTATTAGTTTGCGAGTGTTCTAACAGATACATATCTTCGAATCAGACAGGTAGCCCCGAGTGACTATTACTTGAGCCAACTGTTCGGGCGTACAAGCAATTAGACAACATATGAAGAATCAAGAGGATATACTTGCAGATGAATCTTGCATCAGTAAATAATGAGGACAATGCAGAATCTGTTCCCCTTATTCGCGCGGAAGGGATTACCTCTGCTGAACGATATTTGAAACAGCTTTGTGACCGCACCTTCTTATCACTTTGGAGTTATCCGGGTCTCTTCCGTGACCAAGGTGTTGCTGAACAAGGTATAGGAAAAGAAATATGTGACTTACTTGTCGTATTTGAGAATCATGTCATCATTTTTTCTGATAAAGACTGTCAATTTCCTAGCACTGGTGATATAAAGACCGATTGGAATCGATGGCTTAAAAAAGCAGTTTATAAATCTGCCAAGCAAGCATGGGGTGCGGTAAGATGGATTAAATCAAATCCGAATCGGATTTTCATAGACCAGAAATGTTCTCAACCCTTTCCATTAAAGTTGCCAGATCCTAAAGAAGCGTCCTATCATATCGTTGTAGTTGCTCATGGGTGTGAAGAAAGATGTCGTGGGGAAATAGGTGGTTCTGGTAGCCTAGTTGTCAATACGAAAGCGATAGGAAGAGTAACCGATTCGAATAATGGCGTACCGTTCGAGATTGGTGATATAGATCCTAGCAAGGAATTTGTTCATATACTCACAGATACATCCTTAGATATTGTCCTAAGAACGGTAGATACAATCTTCGACTTTACATCTTACCTAAAGAAAAAGGAAGCATTTCTACGTTGTGGGAAGCCAATCTTAGCTGCTAGTGAACAAGACTTACTAGCCTTTTACCTTAAAGATATAAACGATGAAGGAGTGCATGATTTTATTGTTTCCTCTAATGCTCAGGGTATCTGTATAACTGAGGGACAATGGGATAATTTTCAGCAGAGGCCAGAACGGATAGCACAAATTGAAGTAAATAAAATAAGCTATGCATGGGATGCTTTAATTGAGGCCTTTAATGAGCACATTTTAGCAGATACACAATATTACACTACACAAAGAGGTGTCGAATATTCAGAAAAAATAATGCGTTACCTTGCGAGAGAGCACCGTACAAGAAGACGGACCCTCGCAAAGGCATATTTAGAGGTTATAGAAAAGGGGGTACAATCAGATAGATTCACTCGATACGTTGGGTCGACGGACTCAAGAGATACATTTTATGCCCTATTATCATTAAAAATGCCCGATTCTGTGACATATGAAAAATATCGTGAGGTACGTTTTTATATACTCGAAGTATGTTGTATGCGTCTCAAGCTTAAATTCCCAAAAGCAAAAAATATAGTTGGAATTGCAACAGAACCTGGAATTAGAAATGAAAGTCGATCTGAAGATGCTATTTACTACGACGTAAGAGAATGGTCTGCTGAAGACGAGGAAGAAGCGATAGAGCGATCTAAAATCTTAGATTATCAGATAGAACAGTCCAGTATATATCACGTTCGAGAAGACGAATATCCTCAAATCGTGCGGATAGATCAAAGAGCTGAAAATCGAAGAATGGAACTGCCTAAGAATCCACGAAACAAACCGTGCCCTTGTGGTAGTGGAAAAAAATATAAGCGTTGTCACGGAAAACCATAATCATACGTTATCTAATACAGTGTGTTGTGCGGCATCGTTTGTGGTGTCTTGAACTTAGGCAACTCGCTGCGCGGATTCGCAAACCGGGAAACGTTATGCGAATCCGGGATTCATGTTTCTTATATTCTAACGGTATGGAGGTCATAGGATGAATGAACGAATCATTATCGACCCCTCGATACGTCATGGCAGGCCAGTGGTTCGGGGGACCCGAGTACCAATGCACCGGATTATTGGGTGCCTTGCAGGCGGGGCAACCCCAGAAGAAGTCTGTGAGGAGTATGGCATTATCGACGCGGATGTACGAGTCGCTCTTGAGTACGCGGAGGAACTCGTAGAAGCAGAAGCTCATAACATATAGTGGCCATTATATGAACCAATTGTTCGGTACAAGCAGTTATGTGCCATGAGACCCTCAAGAATGCCTACAGCAAGCAGACAGAATAAGACACCATGAACCTACTTCACAGTGAAGAGACTTTGTCGATTCGGCCTCATTTTGACACTCCCAACCTCCGCTGAAACATTCCTCGACCAGGGCTTCGGCTTTGCGATGCTCGATGGGACTTCAGTTGTCTGTTGGTGTACAGCAGAATACGTGAGCGAAGGCAAGTGCGGCATAGGTATCGAGACGATTGAGGCATACCAGGGAAGGGGTATTGCTACTGTGGTGGCTGGAGAGTTTGTCAGGCACGCCCTCGCTTCAGGGATAAATCCCCACTGGGACTGCTGGGTGAGCAACACACCATCGGTCAGGGTGGCAGAAAAGGTGGGGTTTGCCGACATGCACGACTACAAGATCGCAATTGGCACATTCGGCGACGGATAGAGGGTCGAACGACATTCCCAATGGAGCACATAAATGAATAGGCCACAGGCTGTTCTCTTCGATTTTATAAATACTCTCGTACGCAATCTGAGATACGATCCCCTCGCAGGTAACGCTCGCCTGCTCGAATATGCAGTGGATCGAAAAGGTATATCACCTGAAGAGGTAACGACTGAAGCAAAAAGGCTCGATAGTGAGGTTACTGCTGCGGATAGTTCAATCGTCGAATTCACGCATCATCAGTTTAATCGACTACTCTTTGATCGACTCGGCATCACCTTTCGTGAACCCATGGAGGTACTCGAACTGGAATTCTGGAAAGAATGTATGCTTTTCTCTCCTGAGTCTGGCATTGCCGATGTATTGACCGCCTTATCTGTCCATAATTTGAGAATGGGGGTAGTAAGCAACCATCCAGGGTCTGGAACGCTCCTCTCTTGGGAACTTCAACGTCATGAACTGCTCAACTATTTTGAATTTGTCATCTCTAGCGCCGATTATGGGATAAGAAAGCCCCATCCCGTGATTTTTACCTCAGCGGCCGCCCGATTGGGCATAGCACCTTCAGAGATCTGGTATGTAGGAGACACGTTGGAGACCGATATGGTGGGGGCGAAGCAGTGCCACATGAGTGCAATCTGGTATAACAGGCGACAACAAGAGCCTGCGGATATTCCTGTTGATGCAGAGGTTAGAAGCTGGGAGGAATTTCTGGAGTTGGCTCAAACGTATTTGTAGGAGTTTCAGGTTTGAAACCAGTTCTTCTATTTGACCTTGGCGACACTCTTGTCCAGTACTATCGCAGGGAAGAGTTTCCTCCTTTGCTGCGGGCAGGAATTCACGCAGCCAAAGAGGCACTGGAGCGTTCGGGACACGATTTGCCTGCGGATTCTGAGATCGAGCGCGGCGTTACGGCTGAGAACTACGAGGCCAAAAACAGTCGCGTTCGTCCACTTCACAAAAGGCTTGGTCGTATCTTTGCGGTCGCACCTTGCGTTTCAAGGGAAGAGTGGCTGCCGATCTGTCGTGCCTTTCTCGCGCCCATCTTTTCTATTGCCAAGATCTATGAAGACACCCTTCCGGCTCTGGATGCGTATCTGGCGGATGGCTACCGCGTAGGAATCCTGTCGAACTGTCCTTGGGGTTCACCGAGTGAGCCTTGGTTTGAAGAACTGCGGCGACATGGCCTTTCGACGCGATGCGAGGCGGCTATCTTTTGTTCGGATGTAGGGTGGCGGAAGCCCGCCCAATCTATGTTTCGCCGCGCATTGGATCATTTCGGATGCAAACCAGAAGAGTGCCTGTTTGTCGGAGATAATCCAAGGTGGGACACTGTGGGCGCGAGACGGGCGAAAATGATTCCCGTGCTCATAGACCGCATGGGCCACGCGGATGTGAGTTCGGGACTGGTTATTCGATCCTTGTTTGATCTAAAGCCAGTTCTCAAACAATTAGATTGGACGCGTTTTTCTTAGCAAGACCGTGTCCGGTTTCGGGCACGGCAAAACGTTCTCTGATATGGGGTAATGAAATTCAGAGGTTCAACGGGGATAAGGTCATACAGCAAGAAGTAAGGAAAGCATGGAATACGTTATCAAACATGGCACTGGTTTTTCTGTAGAAGTCGGCTTCCCAGAAGAGCCTGAAATCACGCGGTGGACTTCGTGGGGAAACGGCGACTTACAGCAGTCTTTTATGTTGCATACGCCTGAAGGCACGCTTATCACAGACCCGGTGCTCCCACCTTTCTAAAGGTACATTTGAGGTGCATCCCAGTGGAGTATGTACTTTTATGTATCTAGACTTCAAATGAGCAATGCTCAAGACTATCCATTTGTAGGAGTGAGAGATATGAAGCTGTTGACTAGTGACTCATTCGAGAAAGCAAGAACTTTCGTGATGGATCAGGGCCGGGAATTAGAAAGACGGCTTCTATCGTATTATTTCGATGATGGAACTCCAGCCGCAGTCCTAAGCGAACTCGCTAACTATCAAAATCAGGACGGTGGTTTCGGCAATGGCCTTGAACCCGATATCCAAATGCCTGATTCATCCGTCATCACGACGACCATTGCGCTGCGCATCCTCAGAGAGGTCAAAGCGACTAGTGATGATGAGATTGTTCGCAAGGCAATCCAGTATTTGCTGGCCGAATACGATTCGGCCCAGAGCACATGGCTTATCGTCCCGCAAGCAGTGGATGAATACCCCCATGCGCCGTGGTGGAATTTTGAGAATACGGCGGATACTTTTGGCAATTTCCTAGCCAATCCTCGTGCGGAGGTCATGGGCTATCTACATGAATATCACGAGTTGGTCCCTACAGACCTGACTAAACAACTCACTGTAGAGGTCGTAGAGCATATAAAAGCATTACCAGATGAGATGAACATGTACGATTTTATCTGCTGTGTTCATCTGGTTGAGACGGCTGCTCTGCCCCAATCCGCGAAAGATACGTTGGCGGAGATACTAATTCAGAGAGCGCACTCCGTCGTCGTTCATACGTCGGAAGAATTGACGCAACCCTCTGCCAGACCTCTCTGGTTAGCTCATACGCCCACCTCGTTGCTAGCAGAGACGCTGAAGAGCGAAGTAGATATGAATTTGGATTTTGATATTGAGCATCAAAATTCAGATGGCTCCTGGTCTCCTACCTGGACTTGGTATGGCCAGTATCCAGAAGCTTGGGAGCAAGCCGAACAGCACTGGAAGAGTTGTTTGACCGTTGAGATACTAAAGGCGTTAAAAGAATTTGGGCGGATTGAAGGGCTTTAGAGGCGTATCACTTCAGACCATCTTATGAAACGAGAAGACTACTTTCGCTGGGCTGAGCGAGCTGCCCAATGGGGTGCCGAGTACTTGGCCACGCTCGAAGAGCGGCCCGTTCGGGCGCAGATCGCACCGGGTGAGATCGCGGCGCTGCTGCCATTAGCGCCACCGGAAGAGCCGGTGGATATGGAGACGATCTTCGCCGACTTTGAGCGCATCGTACCCGACGGCATGACGCACTGGCAACACCGGCGCTTCTTTGCGTACTTCAGCGCCAATGCCGCGCCGGTTTCGATGATCGCCGAGAATCTGACGGCGGTCATGGCGGCCCAGTGCATGCTCTGGCAGACTTCTCCTGCAGCTACAGAGATCGAGACCCGGATGGTCGATTGGATGCGGCAGGCCCTTGGGCTACCGGAAGGGTTCCAGGGGGTTATCCAAGAGTCGGCAACGTCGGCAAATGTCTGCGCCGTACTGACGATGCGCGAGCGCGCGCTAGGCTGGCGAGGGATCGATTCTGGCATGGTGGGGGAGCAACAGGTGCGGGTCTATGCTTCACCGGAGACTCACTCGTCGGTTGACAAGGCGATCCGCATCGCCGGTATCGGCCAACAGCATCTCGTCAAAGTCCCGACCGATGGTTCTTGGGCGCTCGATCCGGAGGCGCTGCGCCGAGCGATTGAAGCTGATCGCGCGGCGGGTTTTCTTCCGGCTGGTGTCGTCCTTTGCGTTGGGGGCACGTCGATCGGCGCGTCTGACCGCGTGCGCCAGACCATTGAAGTGGCACGCGAGCACGATCTCTACGTCCACGTCGATGCCGCGTGGGCTGGTTCCGCGATGATCTGTCCTGAGCTACGAGCGTTGTGGGAGGGCGTCGAGGGAGCCGACAGCATTGCCTTCAATCCCCACAAGTGGCTCGGGGCACAGTTCGACTGCTCGATCCAGTTTCTTGCAGACCCAGAACCGCAGGTTCGCACCCTCGGCGTCCGGCCGGATTACCTGCAAACCCTCGGCCAAACCGAGATCACCAATTACAGCGAGTGGACGATCCCTTTGGGACGCCGATTCCGCGCCCTCAAGCTCTGGTTCCTGTTGCGTGCGCACGGTCTCGAAGACCTCCGCCAGCGCATCCGGAACCATATTGCTTGGGCTGAGGAGGCTGCCGCAGCGATCGCATTGCTGGACGGCTTTCGCCTGACGACGGACTGCCATCTTTCGCTCTTCACGTTTCAGTATGCCCCCGCCGGCGAGGATGCCAACGACGCCACCGAGCGCCTGCTCCGCGCGGTCAACGACGACGGCCGGATTTACCTGACGCAGACAATCCACGAGGGCCAGTTCGTCATCCGCTTCCAGGTCGGGCAGTTCGACTGCCGAAGGGAGGACGTGCTTATGGCGGTCGATGTGCTGCGGGAACTCAGCACTGACCTTCACGAGCCCTCTAAGTAGAACGCCAACCTCAATGGAGAAGCTGACTGAACGCCTGCTCCTGAGGGAGTTCACCGAACAAGACGTGGACGCCGTCGCCGAGTTTAGGAGGGACCCAAGGTATCTGGAATACTACTACCGGCCTCCCTACACGAGAGAGGAGTGCGTCCGCTTTGTAGATAAGTGCATCGCATGGTCCAAGGAAAGTCCGAGATGCAAGTTCCAACTGGCCATCACGGACCGCTCAAATGGGGTATTACTCGGCGACTGCGGAGTGCGCACAGAAAGCATTGAGAGCCGGCGGGGCGACATAGGCTACGAGTTGTCGCCCGTTTATTGGGGGCAGGGCTTTGCATCAGAGGCGGTCCGGGTCATCCTGCAGGTAGGTTTTGAAGATTTGGATCTAGACGAGATTGAAGCCAGATGCGTTGTTGCAAACAAACGGTCTGTCCGGCTTCTCCATCGGCTAGGTTTCGAGGGGACGGAGCGCATCCCGCCCGGACCGGGTAGAGGCGAATTTGCGGACCGCATGTTGCCCGAGCGGTGTGTATTTCTCTTGTGTCGAAATAAATGGATTGAGCGTACCCATGTTTTATAGTAGGCCATTTCTTCTGGCTGTTTTATGCAGCATCCTCCTCGTGTTTCCCAACGCATGTAAAAGCGAGGATCCTATGAGTAATACAGATAAGGACCAAGTGGATTCACCCTATACCGTAGGCGTCTATTACTACCCTTGGTACAGCGGTGATTTTCACGGTGGCCGCTATATGCGCAAAGAGTTGATGCCGCCGCAGTTGCCGATGCTGGGCGAGTACGATGATCGCGATCCCGCGGTGATCGCACAGCATCTCAAGTGGAGCCGACAGGCCAATATATCGCTGTGGGTGGCAAGTTGGTGGGGCCCCGATTCCCGCGAAGATCGGACTCTGCTGCAGCACATTCTGCCGCACGATGAATTAGGCGAGATGCAGATTGCGCTGTTTTATGAGACTACCGGGCGCACAAAGGGGTTTTCAGCGTTCGACAATGTCGCACCAGACATCGCCCATATTGCCGAACGCTATTTCGACCACCCCAACTATCTGCGGATCGATGGACGGCCAATGCTCTTTGTCTATTTGACGCGGGTACTCTCGCGCAATGGGACGCTGGCCGAGGTAGTGGAGGCGATGCGCACGACAGCGAGAGAGGCGGGATACGATATATACATCGTCGGCGATGAGGTTTTTGGCCAACCGCCGACGTCTTCTGAGGCGATTGGGCTACTCGATGCCGTGACGAACTACGACGTGTACGGCAGTATGGGGGTGAAGGGTTATGCCGGACAGGCGGCAGTGGATCGGTATTATGCAGCGCAGGCGAGCTGGCGAGAACTGGCTCATGCTGAAGGGGCCGCGTTTATACCCGCTACGACGCCGGGATTTAACGACAAAGGTGTGCGCGATGGACATGAGGCTGTCTCGCGGAAGTTGAGTGAGGAGGCCGAATTTGGCTCGCTATTTCGGGCGATGCTGGCGCAGGCTGTAGAGTATGCGGATGAATCGACGGGACGAATACTGATGGTTACTTCGTGGAATGAGTGGCACGAGGATACGCAGATTGAGCCGGTTAAAAAGGGGGGAGTGACTCGGTTGGATGGCAGCGAGACGGGGGAGGCGTTTAGTGAAGGATTGGATTATGAGGGGTATGGAGAGCGGTATTTGGAGATATTAAGGGAGGGGACGGAGTAGATATAGCAGTCCTGAATGACTTGAACGATTCGATATGCGGATCGCCTTGCAGTAGGGGCGAGCGATCGCTCGCCCCTACAATTCGGCGTCTGTCGGTGTCTATCTGCGGATTATCTCGTGAATGATGTAGGATGGCTATATGAATCGCATACACGAAGCCAACCGTCGGCTGTGGAAGCGCAAGCGCCAACGCCCTCACCCGCCCCGGCGCAGCACCTGCCCGCCCCGCGCCCCGGTCCACGCCCCGTCTTCGAGTGTGGGCACGCCGTTGACCAGCACGTGGACCATGCCCCGGGCCGTGAGATTGGGCGCGGCGATCGTGCCTCGTTCGCGGAAGGTCTGGCCGTCGAACACGGCCAGGTCGGCCCAAGCACCTGGGCGGATCGTCCCCCGGTCTTTTAGACCGAGGCGGCCGGCCGGCAGCCCGGTGAGACGGTGGACGGCCGCCTCCGGGGACAAAAGACCTGTATCGCGCACAAAATGCCGGAAAAACCAGCCCGCCCAGGTATAGGCTCCGTGGAAGACAGCCCCCTGCAGTGGACCGTCGGGGCACAGGGCCGTGGCGTCCGAGCCGACCATGCAGCGCGGGTGGGCGAACACCCGGCGCACCTCGTCTTCTCGGTAGCAAAAGGCTAAGATCATCGGCTCGTGGACCTGGTCCTGCGCCGCCAGCAACAACTCGCAGATAAGGTCGGTGGGCTCTAGCCCCATATCCCGGCCAATATCGGCCAAACTCTGTCCGGCCAGCTCGGGACGGGGCCCGTACTGCGACAGGACAATCCGCTGCCAATCGCCTTGGGCCAGCCCCGCCACAATACTGCGGTACGCCCCCACTCGCCGCCGCACCTCGGGATCGCGCAGCCGCGCCGTCACTGCGGCTTGGTCGCCCTCCAGCACCTCGGGCGGCAGCGCCGCGCTCAGATTCGTGGTGCCGAACAACCGCGTGTGCATATCGAAGTCCACGTCTAGTCCGGCTCGCCGCGCTCGATCCACCTGCTCTAGGGCCCCATCCACGGCTCGGCCGCCGTCTGCGGCCAACCGCGCCACCACTGAGATATGGGAAATCTGCAGGGCCACGCCCGCGGTTTGCGCCGTTCGGATGGCCTCGGCAATGGTCTCTTGGTCCTCGCCCGCCCGATTGCGCGTATGGGTGGCGTACAAGCCCCCGCACGCGGCCACCACGCCGCACAACTCGGCGATCTCCTCCTCGGAGCAGGCCCGCTCCGGCCCGTACTCCAGACCCGTGGAAAAGCCAAAGGCGCCCTCCTCTATGCTCGCGTGCAGTAGCCCCTTCATGCGCCTCAACTCATCTGGTGTGGAAGGCCGGTCCACCAGCCCGGCCACGGCTAGGCGCAGCCGGCCATTGGGCACTAGGGTCAGCACGTTGACTGCTGGCCGGCGCTCCTGCAGCCGTTCGAGGTACTGGCCCACGCTGCGCCAGTCGATGGGATAGTCGGCCGCGTATCCGTACACGTTCATCCGGGCGGTGGCCGGATCGGCTAGAGGGGCGCAGCCGTGGCCGCAGTTGCCCACCACTTCGAGGGTTACTCCTTGGGCAATCGAACTCATCGCCCGAGGGTCGGCCAGCAAAGTAAAATCGGAATGACTGTGGATGTCGATAAAACCCGGCGCGACCCACAGACCCGCTGCCTCCAGCACCCGGTCCGCGGTTCCGGGCCAGCGAGGTCCCACGTATGCAATGCGGCCGTCTTTGATCGCCACATCCGCGCTCAGGGGTGCCTTACCCGTGCCGTCGATTACGGTGCCGCCCCTGACGAGCAGATCCGCTGGCGCTGGGCTCATGTGCTTTCGGCGGCCCGCTGCGCCCGCAGGGCGGCCGTAGCCTCGCGGTCCACGGCTAGGGACTCGTCGAGCACCACCCCGTACTGGTCCCGGGCCGCGGCAAGCGAAACTTTGTCGTTGCCCACATCTTGGGCCACGGCCTCGGGGTCGCGCTCCAGCGGGTCGCCCCAACCGCCGCCGCCGGCCTGACGGTGGTAAATCACTTCGCCAGCGGCCATGGTGGTGGATATCATCGTCGGCAGGGTCTCGGCCTCGCCGTCGCGGTACAGCGTATTGATCGAAGCCGTGCCGCTCCCGCCCCCGTACAGGCCGTAGGGCAGGTGGTCGCGTCGATCCGAGCGGATGGCTAGGTGCGCTTGGCCATCGAGCAGACGCCACGACCGCTCGATGGCTAGCCCACCGCGAAAACGGCCCGGCCCGCCGCTGTCGTCCACCAGCCCATAGCGCTCCACCCGCACTGGGTACTCGGCTTCGGCCTGCTCCACGGGGATATTGCTGGCGACATTGGCCGGATTGCACAGCCCGTCGTTGCCGTCGCGGTCCGGACGCCCGCCCCAGGTCCCCGACAGCAGCTCGTAGTACACGTAAGGCTGGCGATCGGCCCGCTGCCCCCCGATAATCACCAGAGTATTGCCCCCTTCGCCGGCGGCCATGACCCGATCGGGCAGCAGCCCGGACAGCGCCCCGAAAATCGTATCGGCTAGGCGGAAGCCGGTGATGCCGCGCATGGACGAAGCCGCGGGCATGACTCCGTTGACCACGGTGCCGGGCGGGGCGACAATTTCGAGGGGGCGGAACATGCCCGCGGTGTTGGGTATATCCTCGCGCAGCACGGATCGCACGCACAGGGCCACCACCGAAGACGTGAAGGAGAGCGTGTTGTTGATGGCTCCGCTCACCTGCGGATCCGTGCCGGTGAAGTCGGCCCGCAGCTCGTCGCCCGCCACGGTGATCTCCACCTGCAAACGCACTGGCGGCCCTCCCACCCCGTCGCTGTCCATATAGTCGGCAAAGGTGTGGCTGCCGTCGGGCCAAGAGGCGATTTCGGCCCGCACCAGTCGCTCGGTATAGTCGATCAGATCCGCGGTGCAGCGCGCAAAGGTGTCGGGGCCGTAGCGGCCGATCAACTCGCCTATGGCCCGGGCACCGATGTGGCAGGCCGCCAGTTGGGCCCGCAAGTCGCCGATGGTCATCTGCGGCACCCGCACATTGGCGCGGATCAGGGCGAACAGGGCCTCGTCGGCCTCGCCCCGGCGGTAGAGCTTGAGCCAGGGGATGCGCAAACCTTCCTGAAAGATCTCTGTATTGTCGCAAGCCGAACTCCCCGGCAAGCGGCCGCCCAGATCGAGATGGTGGGCCGTGCTCACGGCAAAGGCCACGCGCTGGCCCTCCGAGAAGACGGGCTGGACAATGAAGATGTCCGGGATGTGCATGCCGCCTTCAAAAGGATCGTTGAGGATGAAGACATCGCCTTCTTCCACATCGTCGCCGTACTTGGCCAGCAGGGTCTCCATGGCAAAGGGCACCGAGCCCAAATGCAGCGGAATGGTGACGCCTTGGGCGATCATCTGGCCCTCGGCATCGCACAGGGAAGTCGAGTAGTCCAGACAGTCCCGCACAATGGTCGAATAGGCCGTGCGGTAGAGCGCCATGGCCATTTCGTCGGCCGCGGAAGCTAGGGCATTGCGGACGATTTCGCGCGTGATCGGATCTATGGTTGCCATTGCTTCAATCCTCGCTAGCTGGAGCGCACTTCGATGAGGAGGTGGCCCAGAGGGTGCCGCCGGACGCGCATATTCGGCGGCACTACAATGGTGGAATCGCGCTCGTCGATGAGTAGAGGCCCCTCGGCTCCTTGGTCGAGGTCCTGGCGGTCGATTAGGGGGACGGTCAAGGTCTCGCCGGCGAAATAGGCCGTCCGACTGCCCCCGCCCGCAACGGGCTGGACCGCTGCTTCTAGGCCGTTGCCCAAACCGCGCACTCCGGCCTGGCCGACTAGGCGCACGGCGACCACTTCCACGGGGTTGTCCGGGTCGGAGCGATGCCCGTACAGGCGCTCGTGCTCGCGCACAAAGTCGGCGCGCAAACGGGCCACTCCCTCTGGGGTTATAGGCCCGTCGGCTAGGTCGATGCCGATCTCCGAGGTCTGCCCTCTAAAGCGCACGTCGGCGCTGCAGCGTAGCCCGACTTGGTCGGCTCCGAACCCCTCGGCGGCGAACTGGGCCAACTGTTGCTCCTGCATCTGGGCCCGGATCTGCTCTAGGTCCGGGGCCTGAAGATCCTCCCCTCCCAACAGGCAACTGCGCACATCGTGGTGCTCCACCCCCGAACACAAAAGCCCGAGGGCGCTGAACAGGCCCGGCAGCGGTGGCACCACGACCTGACCAATGGCTAGGTCCTGAGCCAAGCCTACGGCGTGGATAGGCCCGGACCCGCCAAAAGCCATCAGAGCGAAGTCGCGCGGGTCTCGCCCCCGCTCGGTAGATACGGCCCGCAAGGCCCGCATGGTGCGGGCATTGGCAATGCGGTGGATGCCCTCGGCCGCCTCCAGCAAATCCAGTCCGAGGGGCGCGGCAATGCGGTCGTGTACCGCCCGCTGCGCCGCCTCCGCGTCGATCGACACCTCGCCGTCGGCCAGGTCTCCGGGGCGGATATAGCCCAGCACCACATTGGCGTCGGTGAGCGTCGGCTCGACTCCTCCCCGCTGGTAGCAGGCTGGCCCCGGCACGGCCCCGGCGCTGCGCGGCCCCACCCGCAAACCGCCGGCTTGGTCTAAAAAAGCGATGCTCCCACCTCCTGCCCCACTTCGGCGATGTCGATGCTGGGTGCCCGGATCAATTCGCCTCCCCCACCGATGAGCCGATTGCCCGCGGACAGCGAGGCGCCCACCTCGTACTCGGGGCTGTGGGCGATGCGGCCCTCTTCGATCATGGCCGCCTTGGCCGTGGTGCCGCCCATATCGAGGGTGATGACCTGGTTCAATCCCAACTGGCCAGCGGCGAAACTGGCTCCGAGGACCCCGGCTGCGGGACCCGATTCGAGAGCAAACACCGGTCGGCGGGCCGCCTCCCAGTCTGGGGCCAGCCCACCGGTCGATTGCATGATCAGCAGCGGCGCTTCTACACCGCGCTGCTCCAGCCCGTGGCGCAGGGCGCCCAGATAGCGCTGCACCACGGGTTGGACATAGGCATTGACTGCGGTGGTGGCACTGCGCTCGTACTCGCGGCGCTCGGGCAGCACTTCCGACGACAGCGACACCGGCACCTCGGGCAAGCGCTCGCGCAAGTACTGTCCGAGGCGGAGTTCGTGCTGCGGAAAGGCGTACGCGTGCAGCAGGCATACGGCCACGGCCTCTACCCCCTCGGCTTCGAGCCGCTCGCCGAGCTGCTCAAGTTCTCGCTCTTCGAGGGACACGAGGACCTCGCCGTCGGCTGCCACCCGCTCTTCTACTTCGAGGCGCAGGCGGCGCTCGACTAGGGGCCGGGGTTTGTCGAAGAACAAATCGTAGAGCTGGGGGGCCCGGACGCGGCGCAGTTCCAGCACGTCGCGGAAACCCCGGGTGGTAATCAGGGCCGTGCGCGCACCCCGGTGTTCGAGCACTGCGTTGGTGGCCACTGTGGTGCCGTGCGCCACCTCGGACACGGTCCGGTCCGCAGCGCTGAAGTGGGGTATGAGCTGGTCGAGGGCAGTTAGCACGGCGCGCTCGAAATGGGGCGGGGTCGATGGCACTTTGTGGGTCCAGATGCCGCCCCGATCGTCGAGGGCCACCACGTCGGTAAAAGTGCCTCCCACATCGGCACCAATGCGGATCATGGGCGCGGTATCACTGGCAGGATTAGATGGGAGGGATGGGCTCGGTCGTGGTAGATCCGCTGCTGGGCCACTTGCATCTCGTCGTCCAAACCGTGCGGATGGCCGGTGTTGAGGTTGCGGTCAAAGCGCGGGAAATTGCTGCTGGAGACCTCCAGCCGGATGCAGTGTCCGGCCCGGAAGAGATTGCTGGTCTCCCACAGCTCGATCCGATAGACGTACACCTGACTTGGTTCGATGGGACTGGGGTCACGGTAGGAGTCGCGGAAGCAGGTGCGCACAATGCCCTCGCACAAGTGGATGGCCTTGCCTCCGGGGTGTACGTCGACTAGGGTGGCGGTAAAATCGGTCTCCACCGCGCTGGAGGCTGCGTGCAGCACCAGTTCCACCGGCCCGGTAACTTCCACGTCCGCGGCCAACGGCTCGGTGGTATAGATCAGCATGTCGTCGCGCTGTTCCACTGGCCGGCGGTCCTTGGGTCCGGTGTTGTCGAGGAACATGCTCTGTCCCCCGAGGGTGGGCACGGGGTCGTCTGGATCATAAGCATAGCTGTCGCACGGCTCGTCCCCGGGCTCCTGGCGGCTCAGCCGTCCATCGCCGCGCATTGAGTTGGCCCGCCCGCCGCTGTGCAAAAAGAAGCGGGTGTACTGGGTCCGCTCCAAGGGCCACGTCTCTTCGCCGCGCCAAACATTTTCCCCCATGACGAACAACTGCACCGGTGCCTCCCGGTCGATGCCGCTGTCTATGCCCTTGAGTCGCTGATCGTACCAGCGCAAATGCGCCTGCGGCATATCCACCCGAGCCGCGGGTCCAAAGTCCACATCGCCAAAGGGATCGTCGCTGCCGATCAGCGTATGGGTCCACGGCCCCACCATGAGGCGCGATTGCTCGCGGGCTTCCCGTCCTCTGGCCTGTTGCCGCCAGCCCTTGAAGCACTTGAAACCTTCGTGCAGCAAATTGTCGTACCAGCCCGTGATGAAATAGGCCGGTGTCTCTACCTCGCCGTACTGGCCCTTCATGCTGTACGAAGCCCAGAACTCGTCGAAGCAGGGGTGGCGAATGATCTCCCGGTAGAAGGGCCGCTCGCCCAAGTCGTCGAGCGCCGTCAACAGCGGCAGGCGGCGGTACACCTGATCCCAGTCGATCAGATCCCTCGGGGCGTTCTGGTTGGTGCGCTGGCCTAGCCAGATGAAATTCATGGCGTTCTGCAACTGCAAAACGCCGTTGTAGCGCATGTGGCCGTAGTTGTCCTCTTGGTTGGCGATGGGCACGAGGGCTTTGACAAAAGGGCTGCGCAGCGGCGCCGGCAGGATCTGGGTGAAACCCGGATAGGACACTCCAAAGGTGCCGATGGTGCCGTCGCACCAGGGCTGCTGGCCGATCCACTGCTGCGTATCGTACCCATCGTCTCGCTCGTCGATATAGGGCCGCCATTCGTCCTCCGACTCGTACCGGCCTCGGCTGTCCTGCATGAGCACAGCGTACCCTTCCGCGACAAAGCGCCGGGCCCACTCTACGTAGCGGGGATGCTGGGTGCTGTAGGGCGAGCGGATCAGCAGCACGGGAAAGCGCTCCCCTGCGTCCGGCCGGTACAGGGCTCCGTAGAGCCGCACTCCGTCGCGCATGGGTATCGAAATATCGAGCTGAATGCGCATCCTCTCAGTACCTCTTGTCTTTGTCGAGGGGTTCGCCGGCGAGAAAGTGCCGCACGGTCTGGCGTTTACGGCGATTTAAGGTAGTTTAGCAGAGAAGTTGAGACAAGATAATCCAATGGACACCAATCGCGAACTAGGGAAAATCATCCTCATCAACGGCGCGTCGAGTTCCGGGAAATCGACGCTTGCACGCCAGCTACAGCAATATGGTGGTTCTAGAACCATTCACTGAAGCAGACTTTGACAGGTTGATCGGTTGGATCCCATCTAGGGACTTTCTTTTGCAATGGGCTGGACCGGGCTTTGAGTATCCGCTTAATCGCGAGCAGCTAAACGAGCATCTGACGGATGCTCAGGGCGACTTGCCAAGCAAGCTGATCTATAAGGTCGTAGATAGTGAGAATGGGACGGCAATTGGGCACATTGAGCTGGCGGCGATTGATCGTCGCAATGGAAGTGCCCGCGTGTGTCGGGTGCTCGTCGGCGACCCTGCTTACAGAGGAAAGGGTATCGGAACGGTTATGATGGAGAAGATTGTTGAGATCGGCTTTCGTCAGCTTGGTCTCCATCGCATTGAGCTAGCCGTGTTCGACTTCAACACAAGTGCCATACGCTGCTACGAGAAGGTCGGGTTTGTGAAGGAAGGACACCTCAGAGAATGCCGAAAGGCCGACGATGGATATTGGAGTTTCTATATTATGGCTATCTTGAGGCAGGAATGGGAAAGCAGTAGAAACGAACTAGGGACGGAGTGAGGCTTACGCAAGCTCTGGCATAGCTTTCGCCTCAATCTCCGCTCTTTCTACCTCGTACCCTGCAGATTTCACATCTGCGATGGCTGAACGAATAACCGCTTCAAGGGAATCGCCCTCTCGGTGAAAATCAATCGAGAAGGCGCCATTGCATACACCTGGCGTTCCATCGTCACAACCAGCCTCAAACAATTCGTCCGCAATTTCTTCGGTCAGTTCGTATTGTCCTTTGAGAATCAAGGCAAACTCATATTTGGCCATTGGGCTTACCCTTCCAGCTTATAGCTTACAACAGGTGATGAGGGCAACGATCAACAGCTCGACGGATGTCTTTGGCATGGTCTTGGGGGTTATTTGGTGTTAAGTATATAGCTCTCACATAGTCCGTTCAACGACTCAATGCGCAGTGATATATAAATGAAACGCGACCACCGCCTCCGAATTCTCGCCTACCTGACGATCACCTTCTGGATGGTCATTTTCCTGCAGCCACCCATTCCTCAAGACCTCGCCTATCACCAGTTTGCCGATCAGCGCACCTTGTTGGGCATCCCCCATTGCCTGAACGTGATCTCCAACCTGCCCTTTCTGTTGGTGGGGCTGTGGGGATTCAGTGTTGTGTTTCGCCTCGCTACGGACCCCGAGCAGCAGGCGTTCGTGAGTCCGGCTGATTCGCTGGCGTATCAGATCCTCTTCCTCGCGGTGGCGCTGGTTGGCGTCGGCTCCACCTACTATCACTTGGCCCCCAGCAACGAAACGCTCCTGTGGGATCGCCTGCCGATGAGCATTGCCTTTATGGCGTTTCTCGCTACGGCGATCACCGAGCGCTTGGACCGGCGCGCTGGCATTATCACCTTGCTGCCGCTGATCGCCTTCGGCCTTTTCAGCGTGTTGTACTGGCATTATACCGAGCAGGCCGGAGCCGGCGATCTCCGCTATTACATCGTCGCCCAAGCCTACCCGATTTTGTTTGTGCCCCTCATGGTTCGCCTGCTGCCGTCGCCGTACACGCGCGGGTCTGACCTCTACCTCGCCGGTCTGTTTTATCTGCTCGCGAAAGCCGTCGAGGTGTTTGACCAAGCCCTGTACGCGGTTGGGGGAGTCATCAGCGGTCATACTTGCAAGCATCTGCTCGGTGCCTTGGGAGCCTATTGGGTGTTGCGGATGATTCGGCGGCGGCGGCTGAACTGATTGATTAGTTTGTCAGGGATACTATGGATACCATTCGCCCTATCCGCGAGTCGGAACTCGACGAACTCATCGACCTGCTCTGCGCCGTGCACAACCCCGAGGGCCACGAGCGCTACCGAGGCTACATGGAAGGCGATCCAACTTGGAGCCCGTCGCAGACGCCGGTCGTCGTCGTTGGAGACCGCATCGTATCGACGCTGCGCATCTGGGACCGCTGGGTCCACCTCGGTGCCACGCCCGTCCGCATGGGCGGCATCGGCGGCGTCACCACGCATCCCGACTACCGGCAACGCGGCATAGCTACGCGGCTCATGGAGCATGCGGCCGAGTACATGCGCGACGCTGGCTACGACTTAGGTCTGCTGTTTACGATGATCCCGGCGCGCTTCTACCGGCGTCTCGGCTGGAGCTGTGTGCCGCTCATGGGATTTCACGCCAAGCTGAGCCGCCCTCCGCAGCCGGGGCGGTCCGCACTTGAGGTGCTGCCGTTTGACGAGAGCCGCGACTTGGAGGAGACGGTAGTGCTCTATCAGCGCTACAACGCTGGCCGCAGCGGCAGTCTGTTGCGTCCGCGTCCGTACTGGGACTACGCTCCCTCCCGCGTGCGGGGCGTGTTGCCCACCGCTGTCGTTCGCGGTCCGGCGGGGCTCAGTGGGTATATCAACTGGGAGAGCGATGACGGCGATGCCGAGGTGTACGAAGTTGCTTACGAGAGCGGCCCGGCCCTCGATGCACTCGTGCAGCATCTGCTCAACGAGTGCGCGGCGGGTGGGGTGACGCAGATCGAAGGCGGGATTCCTCACAGCCACCCTTTTGTCGATGCCCTAGTTGCTACTGCTGATGCCGATCTGGGGATTACGGGCGATAGCTCGATGATGGCCCTGCCTTTCGACCTCGGCGCGCTGATCGCCAAGGCCGTGCCTGAAGCGTTGGGGTCGGTCCGTGAACTGCCGGACGATCTGATGTGTCGGCTCCTGTTTGGCGAGTCGTCTGGCCGCGACTTGGAACCTATCCTTCGCGCCCGAGGGATCTCGCTGGAGGCCGGGGGAGTTCGCCAGCTTGAGGAGTGGTTTCCGCGCCGCGAGGTCATCTTCTGGGAGCCCGACCACTTCTGATGCCCGAGAACTCGCCGAAACAGGCTCCGCTTCCGATCATCCGCCGCGAGCGGCCCCGGTTGCTGCGGCCCTTCGACGATCCCCACTTCCGCTTTGAGCCGCCGACTGATCCCGTGCGTCGGCGCATCCTCACCAACCTCCTAGACGACTGTGAGCTGTATGCTGGACAGCGACCGTGGCCGCGGATTCCGCGACGGCCGGACAGTCCCCACCCGTATCATCAGCTTTATCTGACCTTCTACACCGCCATGCAGGCCACGGCCTTGATCGAAAACTACGCCTTTGCTTGGCGGTTGACTGGCGATCGGCGCTGGCTCGACCGGACCCGCGCTTGGCTGCGGGCGGCGGCTGGTTGGGACCACGACGACCGGGTGGAGGAACATTTCTACACGGCCAATCGCTACATGCAGGCCTTTGCCTTGGCCCTTGACCTGTTGGATGGAGAGTTGACGGCGAATGAGAAGCGTCAGGTCCGCGCCTGTCTCGTGCGGCAGTTGGAACGCTGGTGGCCGGATGTGGACGAGCAACGCCACTCGGAGGAAGGGGGGCACCACGCCGTTGTGGACAATGGGCACTTTGGCGTGGCCGCTCTGCACCTGCTGGGCGAACACCCCAAGGCAGAGGCATGGGTACAGGCGGTCATCGATCGCTTCCGCGCCGCCATCCTGCCCCACGGCTGCGGTCCTGCTGGCGAGCCAGTGGACGGGCCTTCCTTCTGGCCTTGGGAGAATCTCTGGCTCCTGCAGTTTGCCGACGCGCTGCGCAATGTCACTGGCATTGATCTCGGCCGCGAGGTGCCGACCCGGCTGCGGCGGCCGCTGACTTGGTTCCGCGCCCATTGGGCAGCACCGCGCAACATTCCCGACCAACTCTACTATCCCGCCAACGCCAACGTGCTCGGCACCCAGCTCAACGCCTGCTCACCCGCGCTCCTGCGGCTGGCCCAAGAGGCTGGCGACGAGATGCTGCGCGCCGCCGCCCTCGCCGACCCGCGCCTAGGCCGGATCTACCGCTTCGGTGGTGGCGTCAAAGGCTCGACCGCGGAGTGCATGATCTCCTACGGGCCCTACGCGTACTGCTTTTACGATCCCGACTTCCGGGCGGCCAAGCAACGCCGACCGGCTCCGCTGGTACGCCGTTTTGCGGCGCACTCCGGCTGTTCCGCCGTGCTGCGCAGCGGCCACGGACCCGACGCGGCGATTCTTTGCGTCAGTGGGTACGACGGCGATGTGGCCCACGGCTTTATGAACATGCACGTACAGTGGGCAGGGTATCCCGTGCTGTGCACGATCAGTGCGGCCGAGGCTCAGCCGGTGAGTTGTGGCAGCCTGCCCTGCGTGGGCGGCCAGAACGAGATCGTCGCCGTGCCGGGCGGTCTGGAGAGCACGCGGCACGGGCAGCGGCTGCGCGTCTCCGCCCGGCGCACCGAGCAGGAATATTGGTTGTTGACCGGGGAACAGCCGGTTGTTCTCGTGGCGTTGCGTCGCCGGCCGCGCGGTCTCCGGCTCGTCGATGACGGTGGTTCCCTGTTCCGGCTGAGCGATGATGACGCCTTGCAGTACGAGGCCCAGCCTTGGTTCTGTCCCAACGGAGGACGTCTGCGCTTGCGTTTCCGATTGCGGGAGCGCGGCGGTCCCCAAGTGTTGTTCAACACAGGGAACGGCGTCGGTGGGATCGGTGGGACGGGGGTCAACACTTTTGCCCTCGTAGCATCGGACGGTCGGCTGTGCTTTAGTGTGCAGAGTCAGAACGGTCATGAGGTAGCGGTGTGCGCGCCGAAAAGGGTGGACGCCGAAGTTTGGCACGAGGCTGAGATCGGGTGGGGTGGCTTCAACCGGCGGGTGGGCAGGCCGTGGATGGAGATTGCTGTCGATGGCGAGGCTCGGCGTATCGACGATCCGGCCACCTTCGGCGAGGTGGGCCGCGACTCTCAGGGACTCGCCTCGCGGCAGAAACCGCGCACCTTCTACGTGTGGCCGCACTCCACCCTCGCCTTCGGCGGTGCCGTGCAGACACCTAACGTTTCCGCGGCCTGCGATTTGGCTCTCATTGATCTTCGCTGTCCGGGCCGTCGGCGGCTGACCGTGGATCCTGCTAGGGGCTGGGGACCGGAGACGGGCGATGGCGAGTTGGCCTACAAGCTGAACCCGGTGGACCTGCGCGGCTTGGACCGGGATCGCGCCCGTCTTGGCGCTGGACCGCGGGTGGTGGATTTGATCACGGTGTTTGGAAAGGGTCTTCAACTGCGGACGGAGGAGGTGCCCTTTGCGCCCTCCGGGCTGGCCGCTGGCAGCCTCGTCAGTTTCCTACCGGGTGCTGCCGAGGCGTCAACGCGGCTGGTGGCGGGCACGGACGACGATGTCCTCGTCCTTGCCTTTTGCAGTCGCTCGGCGAAGGCGAAGGTCGCACAGGAGGGCGACCGGTTCCGGCTACGCGCTGACGATCGGGAGTTTTCCTTCGACGTGGTCCGGCGGGGTGGTGCCATCCTGCGCCCCACGTAACTGTTGCTCCGCTAATGCGTCAAACGCAGCATTTGCGAATCGCCAGACCGGAACTCGAAAGACAGTGGAACAAGCTCAACGTGTGTTGACGTTCGTAGTGTCTCAATGGTCTCCTCCAAATGCGCGGAAGGTTTACCATCCATGTCGAGCAATGGAAATACGCGAACTTCTCGGCCTACGCGAAGCAATTCCCGTAGGAAGGAGAGGTGGGTTGCTGCGTCGAATTCGGCAGAGTAGAGAAATAGTAGATGAGAGCAAAGTACAAGATCGAAGGATTCCGATAAGAAAGGCAATTCCGGTAGGCAGGCGGATACGTAGCGACCACTCCGAGTCGCTGCCTGAAAATCGGCAATGAAGGATGTGAGGACGTCTCGCCGGCGTTGGACGACATCTTCCGGGCTGCCGTAGTAATCCCACTTGAACCGGTCCCGCGCCTTCTGCATTCCCGCGAGCATCTGTGGCGCTGTGGAATCGAAGTCGGCTAGAAAATCTCTGGCGGAAAACCTATACATGGGATCGACGGCGACAACGTATCGTCCATTTCTGCTCCATTCCGCAGCGAACGACGACGGTCCACCCCCGCAGTCCAATATGCGCACAGATGGCGCGACGTCAGATAGCGCGAAGAACGCCTCGTATTCGGCGGCGCTGCGGCCCCATGGCGGGACGGCTCCGTCAAAATCAAAATCGTTTGACATGAATTCTACTGGTCAGGAAGCACGTCGCGGCGGCGAATCCTAGGCGTACCTGATTGCGGCATCCGTCATGCGCAAAATCACTATTTCTACTTCACGTATCGCCGACTCGACTTTGATGCCGTACTCCTCTTCTAAAGCTCGCCGTGTCTGATCAAAGGTTTCAACCGGCAATACAAAATCGTATTTCCCTGCCAAGTATGTTTCGTTAAAAAATAGGCACTTCATCAATCTCTCAAGGTAATCGGCAAGCTGATCTATCGTGATATTGGAGCCGGTAAACTGATTATTGAACCCGCCCGTGGACATACCGCCGCCCAAGTCAGACATATCCGTCAATTGAGGGTTAGAACAGGTTAGCGCCCATCCTTCCTGTTGTTCTACAACACGACAAATCGCGATGCCAAACATATCGCCCAGCACATCTACCGCTCGTTCCCTTGCCGCCTTTACTTTCAGGGGATGGAAAGAACGCAACTCAACGTCCAACAGCTCTTCTGGCTCTTCCCCTTCAATCCGCATCCGGGAGAGGGGACGATCCAATAGCGAGCAAATCACATCGACCACTCGACGCCCGTAAATTTCTGCCTCGAATTGCTCGTCGCCAATACCCAAACTGGCCTCTCTACGATCGGAAGCATTTCGATCAATTTTTAGAAAAAACAGGGTGTCTGGAGTGACCGCCGGCGCGGTTTCTGAGGAGGTGGTTGGTTCGGCTACTTCGGGCACGTTGTCCGTCTGGAGAAACTCTTCTAACAATTCCGCAGTAAAAAAATGTGGATGACCGTGCCAACGAAGTAGGCCTTGTGAGTCTATGAGAAAGGTATGAGGGATACTTTGTATGCCATAGGCATCGAACATTGTACCCTCTCGATCTGTGGCGACCCCGCCCTTTATCGGCCTTTTTTCCAAGAAGCGTTCTATGATGTGGGGCTCTTCACGAGTCAACGAGACAAAAAGGGTGTCCTTACTGCCATACGTGGCGACGAGTTCATTGAGATGGGGAATGGCGGCGATACACGGTCCACAATGAGTGCCCCAGAACTCAAGGATTACATTCTTGCCAGAGAATCCATTTTCCTCTTCTGGCGTACCGCTAATCCATTCACTGACCTCGATTGCGGGGGCCGGTTGGTCAATTGCGGGGTAACCCATTCTGAATCCTTTTCTTTTTTTTGCTTTCAGTTAACTGCTTATATCTGAACAATTAGTTCAGATAGCGGCCGCTAGATGTTATTAGGAAATGAAGGTACGTCTCTTGGTAGCATAGTCGCAATCGCAACGAGCGGTCAGATTCCTATATGCAGCGGACTACGCGGTGGATGGTTGGCGCAGGCGGGTACGGGAGAGTAGATAAATCTGTCAAGAGCGCGGCGTGGCCCGAATCTCGACCTGCGTTCCGTCGCGCACCAGCGTCGTCACTCGCAACACGCCGGGCCGCACGACCTCAGCCGCCAGCTCCCGTCCGTCCACTACTACGCGGGGGTCGCGGCACCAAGCCGCTGGTACGCTGGCCTCTAGCGTCAGGTTGCGGTACGGCACCTGCTCGGGCAACTCCGGCAGGCCGATGCGAAAGTGCTGCGTTTCGTCATTGCCGTCCACGGCTTCGATCTGAGCGTGACGCCGCATCAGATGATAGCTGAGCGCTTCTTCGGGTACCGCGCACCAGACCGCATCGCCCCCCTCAGACAGCACCGTCTCAAAGCGCTGCCGTAGCTGGGCCTCGGAGCAATCCTTGTTGGGATGCACGGCTGTTTCCAGCGGGCAGTGGCAATAGTCGATGAGCCAGCCCTGCACGGCTTGGGCTTGGCGGATGTTGCGGTACGGGTCGTAGGCGCTGTAGAACGGCTCGTAGTAGTGGTCGTGCAGCGCCGTGCGGTTGATCCAGAACAGCTCGTCCTCGGGCAGGTTGAGCGCGTCCGTCAGGCTCATGGCACCTAGGTAGCCGTAGCGGCGGCAGGCTTTGAGGACGTGGTCGGCCATGTTCGTGTTGTTGCCGGGCGAGCAGTAGAGGATTATCGGCTCGCCGAGGGCTTCCTCCAGTACTTGCTTGGCGTGGCCGAGCTCCTGGTCCACCATTTCCGGCGTGATTACTTCGTGGGTCCACGAGTGGTTGCCCACGCCCCAGCCGCGAGCGAGCAGGTCGCGCAACTCGCCTGCGTTCATGTGGCGATAGCCGTTGTAGCTGGAGTTGCCGGCTTTGCGGATCTCGCCCATTTGGCCGACGAGCAGTTCTACGTGGCCGGGGATGCTGTACTCCTCGTGCATGGGGATGGCGAAGCGGTGCAGGTCGGCGAGGGCTTCGTCGTAAGTGATTGAGTAAACCCAGCGCTTGCCGTACTTCCACGGACAGATGCTCATGCTCATGGCTGCTTACCTTTCATCTGATCGATGGCCTGTTGGAATTGCGCGAAGGTGCAGCCGAAGCCCAAGGTCCACTCGAAGATGTGGAGGGCGTAGTTGGTCGATAATCGCTGCGGGAATGATGCTGGCGTCTCCACCCCGACGGTCGCATCGCGCATCACTATGCAGCGATAGCCGCGCGCCAGCATGGGTCGTGCACCCCCCTCGGCACCGAGCAGGCACATGTCGGCTGCGAATCCCATGTAGATAAGTGTATCCACGCCTCGGCTACGCAGGTATTCGTCGAGCACATCGGAGTAGAAAAAGAGAGGTTCGTCTCCGACCGGGGACACGATTTCGGCGCGTTGCATCTGCGCTAGCGGTGAGCGCTCCATGTAGTCGATGCCGTGGGCTCGTTCGAGCATCTCCTGTTGGTGTGGGTGCATGGATCTCGACTCTTCTGAGCGCCGCGACTCGATGTGGGGATACTGCTGGTCCATCCAGTCCGTCTCGACGTGGCAGACCGGCATCCCAATTGCGCGGGCCGCGTCCATGGCCGGGCGGATGACTTCGGCCATGATGCGCCCGGCCTCCTCTGTTGACTGGGGCCAGCCCATGCCGACGCAGTAGTTGATGTCCACGGGAGGACCGTCGGGGCAGCCGATGTTCCAGCAGTGCATGCCCACTAGGGCCGTTTTGTCCACTGGCAGCGACAGGGTGACCTGTTCGTATCCGGGGCGGTCAATTGGCAAGGCCCGGTAGTAACGGGCGGCGAGTTGTAGCGCGTTCTCTGTCATCGCCGATACTCGTCGGCGACGCGGCGCACGATTGCGGCCACCTGCTCGCAGTGGTGGGGCTCGTACTTATCGCAGAACGTGCTCCAGCGGATGAAGCGTTCCAGCAGCTCGTGCGCGTTTGGGCAGCACGCTGCGTCGTAGCGGTAGGTGCGCGACGCCGGTGGTTGCGAGTACGGGAAGCGCTGTCGTTCGGCCGCTTCCGCGAGGTAGGGCAGGGCCGCTGGCAGCAGATAGTAGCGCGCTTGGCCCGCCCCTAAGATGCCAGCGGCGGCTACCTGTGCGCCGAACTCCTCGGCGTCGCAGCGGAACTGCTCTAGGTCGATGGTGAATCCCGCCATCCAGCAGGAATAGACCTCGGTTTCTGGTGGGATTGGCAATGCCGACACGCCGGGAATTTTATCGAGGAGCGCGCTCAGCAGACGGATCATGCGATCGCGCCTCTCCACCTGCGGCTGGATGATCTCTAACTGGGCTAGACAGATCGCCGCGGTGGACTGGGTCATGCGGTGGGCGAAGCCGTTGACTGTGTGTACGCGGCCGAAGTGCTCGACCATTTCCCCGCCGCGGCTCTGGCCGACGAAGCGCGCCCGCTCGGCTAGCTCGTCGTCTTTGGTGAGGATGCAGCCGCCCACGTCGGAGCCCATGGTTTTCTCCGAGTCGAAGGAAAAGGCTCCTGCCGTCGATAGGGTGCCGGCGTAGCGGCCCTTGTAGCGGCCAAAGACCGCTTGGCAGGCGTCCTCATAGACGACGAGGCCGTGGCGCGTGGCGACTTCGTTGATGGCGTCCATGTCGCAGATCAGGCCGGTCAGATGCACGACGAGGATCGCCCGCGTGCGCTCGGAGATGCACGCCTCAATGGTCTCGGCATTGACGTTGATGGTGCCGGGTGCGGCGTCGGCGAATACGGGGATGTATCCGGCGCTGATTAGGCCCTGCACGGTGCCGTAGTCGCTGACCGAGCTTACTACGATTTCGTCGCCCGGTTCGAAGCCGAAGGCTGCGGCTAGTACGGCGAGGGCTGGCGTGCATCCCGGCGTGGCGATGCAGTGTGCGACGCCGTGGGCCTCGGCGAAGGCTTTTTCGAACCGGCCCACCATGTCGCAGGTGAGACCGGAATCGACGACCTCGGCTAGGTATTCCATGGCTCGCGGGCCGATCTCGCGGGGAAAGGGCTGCGGCAGCGGTCCATCGAACTCCTGCTGGGACGCGGCCCCGTAGCGTGCGTGCTCGCGGACGGTATTGGATGTCATGGGCGGCTCCGGTTTGTGGAAAATAGGTTTGATGCAATATAGCAGGTATCAACTACAGTGACGGAGCAATGCGATTCAGCCAATCCCAGCCCGCAATTTTTCGCAGTAACTCCATCCTCTCCGGGATATGATAATTCAATAGCAGTCGTCGTAGCACCGCTACTGTTAGAAACCACCGGAGGACGCCGTCTTCCCCAATGGGTTCAGGCTTGTCTGTCGTTGCTATATACGTCTCGACAAATTGCTTGGCGAGGTCCAGCGATACTTCAGGGAAAAGACATTCTCGACCTCCGAATTGGAGCGATGCGAATGCCACATCGTAGAGCGAGTAGTCAGGGACAGCCATGTCGAAGTCCCACACTGTGGCGATCTTCGACTCCCATATCCGCAAGTTAGCAGGGCGGTAGTCTTGGTGCGTGATCGACAGCATTTCCCACTCATCGCATAGGGACTTTATAGCGGTGGCGTTTGATTGTACGAAGCGGAGTTGAGATCTGAGGAATGCTGCGTCATCCTCACTTAGCTCGTCCCACCGGAAAGCGCTGGCAATTTTTGGCGACAATTCAGCCCATCGGGTCGAGGGTATGTAGTACCAACCCAAGTCTTCTCTTGCTGATTCGGCTTGGAGTTCGTCTCCGTATCTGCGACCTGCCGAATGAAGCGCCGCTAGCGTCTGGGCTGCCTCAGTAATCAGATCACGGGAATCCCACTGAGGATGCTCGTCGGATGGCATGTAGGGGTTCAACACCCACCAGTCTTTCCCTCCCCAGTAGCAGTAACTTCCATCTAGGGTCTGAACCGGCAGTGAAACTTGTCCAAAACCGTTGTTATTGAGGACCTCCATTAGCTGGAACTGATAGCTCTTTACCATTCTGTCTGCTTGGAACGGAGAGCAGGATAGGACGAATTGCCCTTGGGATGATTCTATGAAAAAGTGAGTGCTGAAATGCGCTCGCGATTCAAGCAACCGCAGATCAGTGAGGCCGTAGGCGGCGGTAGCGATGTCGTTCCAGCGATTGTCCATGATGGACTCGGAGAGCGCTTGGCGTTTTGGTTTCAAAAGCCTCGATGTGGTCCATAACGCGTCTGTGCATCCTGCGATCAGGTCGGCGGCTGTTCTTCGATGCCGTCGAGGATGATGTCGAGCTGGTCTTCGGGTGCGTAGTACGCGCCGGGCGCGCTGTTAGAGCCGATGTCGCCCATCAGGCGTCGCTGGCGCGGCGTCATGCGCGCCAGCACTTCGGGCGGTGCCTTCTCGTAGTCCCACGGCCGCGACCATAGTTGCCCGTAGCGAAAGGTGACGCTGCGCCGGACGTCCTCGCCCTCATTCGGGGCCACGCCGTGCCACAGGCCGTAGGTGAAGATGACGGCATCGCCAGCCTCGGCGGCTAGCTGGACGCCGCCCTCCGGCCATGCTCCCTTGGCAAAACCCTCCTCGGGAAAGTCCCGGCGATGGCTGCCGGGCACGAAGCAGAAGTTGGCCCGGTTATCTGCGGGGATGTCGGTCAGGAAATACTGGATCTTGAAGTTGAGCGGACGGCTGTCCGGCGCGACGCGGAACTCGCGCAACGAGGCCCCTCCGTCGGTGTGCCAGTCAAAGGGCATGTCCCCACTGGAATAGCGGACGTAAATCACCGTGCCCATAATCTGGAGATAGGGTCCCATCAAATCGACGATGACGCCGAAGGTGTTGGGATGGTCGATCAGCGAATCGAAATCCGGCGATCGCTCGACCGTCTGGATGATGTTGAAGGCGTCCTGCTCGCGGGCTTCGGGGTGGGTCTCGCGGTATTTGGCGACCACCTCGTCGGTCGCAGCCAGATAGCCTGCGACTTGGTCGCGGGTGAGGACCCCCTTGAGATGGAGATAGCCCTTTTCCACCCAGTTGCGTCTCATGTCGTCAGTGAGGCGTCGCACGATAGTCTCGGTTTGTTTAGGAGTGGGTAAAGTGCTCAAAATAGGATGTTCCAGCCCCGCAAAAAAGGATGACTCAGTTTACGGTCTGTCCAGTCGAGAAACTATAGCGCATATCTCAGTCAGGAAGTCTGGCACCCAGGTTTTGGATATGGGAATTGCGTCCAAACCAAATTCAAGGATCCATTGCAGACAGTGGACGCTCCAGCAGAGCCCGCCCATGTCAAGGTGCCAGTCTGTAACTTCCTCCTGTAGTCCTCGATCTTTTAGCCCGGACCTGTAGGTACTGATTAGTGTTTCCCGAGAAATATGTTGGTCTTTCCCCTCGTTAATTAGGCAATAGAGATCTCCGAGGTGAGGGCTGATACGCGCATTTGCCCAATCGACGGGAACAATGCGTCCGCTGACGTTTAGAAGATTTTTGGCGTGATAGTCATTGTGATTCAGTGTGAGGGGAAGCTCTTGGTATAATCGGTCCAAGTGTCTTGAGAATGAGTTGATATGTCCACCCAAGGCATCCCGGTACTCCGAACCTGCGTGCTCTGTCACGTAGTCAAAGTCAAGCAGGAGTTGGTCTTTGGTCAGCAAATGTCTTTGAAGATCAGAATCACGGATCTTGCCGATCCTGTCTGCAGAAGCCCGAATGTCCGCGAGCTTGCGGGCCGCATCTAAGAAAGCTGGCTTTGACGGCTGTTGTTCGAGGTCTGTACCTCTCAGATCCTCCATGAGCATGATATACTCAGAATCGCTCGCATAGCTTGCGAAAACAGTCGGTGCATCTATGGCGAGAGGGATCAGACACTCTCGGTAGATCTCCAACTCCGTAGGACCTTTGGTGGGAATTCCCCGCTTGGCGATTAGGGTGCGGCCCTCATCGTCCAATGTTAAGCGGAACACTTGCGAAAGAGACCACTTCCGGAGAGGATCTACACTTACGACTTTGGCCGGTCTGAGAGAGTCGGCAATCAACTCTAACCAATTAGGGAAACTATCCGTGGTCATCATTCAGTATGCATTAGAAGTTGGAAAATTTCCCCATTTTTTACGCCTCAGTCTGTAGATCCTACGGTTAATCAAGGTGTTCGTGGAGCCAGTTAAGTATATCCTCGTTGTATTCTCTTGGCGGTAAATAATGCTCACTTTCATACCAGATTTGCTGCTTGAGTACACACCACCCCTCGCGCGAGAGAATATCCATCCACTCAAGAGCCCAGTCCTCGTTCTTGCCCCAGAAATCGTTGGCCCCGTGCAGCAGCAGAACGGCTGGATAGCGCGTTGCGGTAGAGTCTTTAGGATGAGTAAAGTAGGCGGGCACGCGTTCGTTGTGAATACTACTAAATTCCACTTTTTCGATAACATACGGTCGCCTATGGGGCCAAACGCCTATGACAGATGTGTCCAGAGGCTGAGACTGGTCGTACCCATAGTGGTCGGCAATCGTTGCGAACACCTCTTCGGATACAGGCTGACGATTGATAGCCGCCTGCGGCTGAGCTTGGAGATTTGCTGAAACGGCCAAGATTCCTAAAATCGGTAGGAGACGCATTTTATGTACCTTTCTGTGGTTAATGGGGATTGAACAACTGTTGGGAGAACATACACTCTTTTCCGGTAAAGTTCCGACTTTAATACCGGCCTGCGCCTCATTCACGCCAGTGGGCAGTCGATGTCGGGGCGGATGCCGATCCGGTTTGTTAGACGAAATGCTCACGCTATCTCTGCCACCATCCACTGCATGGGACGCCGCCGCATGACCCGTTTAAACGGGAGATTTCCCGGTTCAGCAAGGAAGCAGAGAATCTCACCGGATGTGGAGGGCTGCATCACTGCCACATGGAGGCCGTCGCGCCAAGTGCACGGCCATTGCGGGGCACCTATCACAACGAGATCGCAGTTGGACTGTACATGGCCATCGCGGATGAGCGGCTGCATCGTCGTGACAAACGAGATGTGTGATGGCCCGTCAGTGATATCCTCGGCCATACCGAACAGTTGGCGGACTCCTACCTGAATCGAGTGCCCCCGCCGGACATGCTCTTTCAGTTCCTCCAAATCGCCGTGTACGCGATTGCCATCGGCATCGTGTTCGTAAATCGTACGCCAGCGGTCGCAGATAAACCACCGATATATCCCGTACGGATAGGCTTGGCTCTCATCTAGGCACACATCATGCCACATCCACTTCACGTGGGAGAAGGTCCCGGAGTCGTCGTATTTGAAGATGCTGATGTATGGTTGCTGTATGTCTTGGCCGCGGTGTACATAGCTATGGTGGTGGCTCATGAGCCCTGAAAATGCGTCCCCCTCACCGGCATAAGTCTGCTGAAAATAGAGCGTTTCCTCGTACTGATCTGTGGTCATGTAAAGCCTGAGATCTGCGCCTCGGCGCACTGCCGCCGCCAAGTCGGACACTGCGCCATGGGATGAGGTCAGGTCCGTCTGCTGTTCAAGGGCAAGCGTCCAGTCATGTTCCATTGTGCGCGTTTCCTATGTCGTCGGTGAGGCGGCGCACGGTATGACGAGTTCTCCTACTTGAGTCGGAATATTAACTGGCAGTGCGCTCCGCGCGTTAGCCAGCCATCGCGAGGCTGGCGTTTCTTCACGACCAGCGGCCACACTTCCACGCGATATTGCAGGCGCTTTGGAGCACCTAGGTGCAGCCACCGATCCTGGATTTTCTCATACATACGGTAGCACTCGGTGCCACCAATCACATCGATATGTGTGTTATCCAGAACGCAGAGTCCCTTGGTATCATGTGCAGATAGGATGAATCGGTTCCCCAGCGACTCTACGCGCAGACCCTCCAGATGGGCGAAAAAAGCCAAGTCGCGCCGCATCATCATGTCACCCTGATCCGGCAAGATCGCCCACACGGCGCGATGTTTCCGAACCTTGGCCCCAGCGTACTCGTCGAGGCGCTGCTGGGCCTGGCTCGCAGTCGGTGGGCTGCCATGCTGGCCCGTAAACAGCATGAATCCGGGCAGACTAACCACCTCTCCGGTCAGGTGGGTTTTCGTTTTGCGCAGCTTGAGCATCAGGCACCAACTCTCACCAGGGAAATCACTCAATGTGATTACGGCGATGCCGCCAGGTTTGAGTTGTTGCAGCCAGGCCGGGAAGACATCCGGACAGCTAACGGTGGTGATCAGGCGGTCGTATGGCGCTGCCTTTGGATACCCGTTGGCACCATCGCCGATAACTATGTGGACGTTCTTCAGTCCAGCGCGCTTGATGTGCCGCCGTGCACTCCGCGCTACATCGGGCTGGTTGTCAATGCTGACTACGGACCCAGATGATTCCACTAGGTGAGCCATCAACGCGGCGTTCCAGCCGGTGCCTGCACCGATTTCGAGCACTCGCGTTCCAGGACGAATGTCTAACGCCTCAAGCATGTTCATCACCAGCGACGGCTGTGATGTGGAACTCGGCGGATCCCGGCGGCTTAGCAGGGCCTCATCTGAGTAGATGCGCTCGAGCTGGTGCTTCGTGGGACGAGATGTATTTACGTTGATGAAACGGAGGTACTTCGAGCGTGTGTGCATCCGGTCGACGAACCATTGGCGCGGGGCAGCTCGCACCGCGTGCTCTAGTCTCTCCGACTTCAGACACTGGTTAGCTTTTAGCATAGAGACGAAATGGTCGAGTATAGTGCTTGTTTTCATGGCTTGTTCTCTCTGCGTTCCTCAGTGTGTACCTATTGCCGGCGCTTCAATAGGAATATCATTTCGGGTGCTTCGGGCCCGATTGGTCTCCGGTCAAAGGATCCGAATTCTTCTACGCTCTCAAGACCTGCAGCATAAAAAAGAAGTTTAAGGTGAGGATACGTATAGAAACTCATCTTCAATGGTTGTGCTTCCTCAGACAGAACTTGATCACCCTCATACAACCGGAAGATAAACCTGCCCGAGAAATTCAGGTTGATCAGGTCAACCTCGTCCTTTACAAAGTACCGCCGAACCATCCGATTCGTCCCATCTTGTGCAGGCCACTCTAGGTCCAAGTATTCTTCGCCGACGCCTGATAGAATTTTGGCGAAACTGGGATTGAATACGTCAAACGCGAGGATACCGCCATCGGCCAAGTGTCTCCTAGCGTTTTGCAGAGCCGCCAGTTGATCTTCCGTAGTGTACAGATGCTGCATGGGTCTGAATGGAATTATTACCAAGGAAAATTGATTGTCCAAATAATGGGTGCGGAAATCTCCCTCTATAACTCGCGTTCTCCGTCTTACGCTTTCACGTTCTTTGACGAGCTTGGTGCGCAAGACCTTCAGCATGGAATGAGAAGCATCCATCCCCGTGACATCCACACCTTGTCGCGCCAGAGGCAGGGTAATTCTCCCCGTGCCGCAGCCAAATTCGAGGACCGGTCCACCATACTCATTGGCTAGATTGAGGTAGAAGTCCCTGTCCACCAAATCTTCCTTGACGCTATATGCCGCGTCGTAATGCTTCGCTCCCGAACTGTAGGAATCATCAATCATGGTGAGTTGCCTGTCGCACTGTTACATGTTATAGGATTTGCCAGCCGGGTAGGGTCCAGATAAGGACCTGCCTCAAGAAGGCCTCTCCAACTGAATGTGAGTCTCGGTCTTTCCCACGTGCTGAAATCCATACCTTTTGTAGAATGACAGCGCTCGGTCATTGCCATTGATTACCTGCAACCGCAGAGGAACTTGTAGCTGCGTGGCCTCTTGGATCAGATGCTCCATGCAGCTACTCCCGATGCCCTTGCCTTGATGCTCTGGAAGAATGAAGAGCTGAAAAATTTTCAGGGCATCAGGTGTTGTTTCTGCGGAAAGAATACCAACGTCGAGCCCCTCTGAATGAATTACCTGAAAATTTTGTGACGCAAACCGTGTCCGGTGGTTGGCTCTTTCGCGTTCTTCATTCCAACCCCTCACCCTTTCTGCGTACTCTCGGAACGCTAGCTCTCGGACGAGGTAGCAAAACTCACAGTCTGCCTCCACAGCCTTCCTAAGTCTCAAGGTCATTTGGCTCAATGATAACGTCAACGTCAATGATTGGCTTGGCGGTCATTCTCCGAAGATCACGTGGTTAATCAAGATGTTCATGGAGCCAGTTGATTATATCCTCATTGTATTCTCTTGGCGGTAAATAATGCTCACTTTCATACCAGATCTGCTGCTTGGGTTCTGGCATCGCGTTATAGAGCTCTTCGCCAGATGCACGACCATCTCCAGTCGCATTGACCATAAGTATTGGTGGGCTAACCCGAGGGGCGAAATTCAGTGTATGGCTAAATCGAGCTGATGCATCATCTGTCGCCGCTCCCGGCCAGGCACCAGTCACGGTCAGAACGACAGTAGTGAATCGGCTTTCAAGACCCGCTACGAGAGTACCGAAATAGCCGCCCATGCTCCCACCCATCAAGGCGACCTTGGTCGTGTCCACTTCTGGACGAGAAAACAAAAAGTCAATGCCCCGTCTCTGGTCGGTCACGGATTGAATGACCATATCGCGCCCCGTGTAGGGGCCTGCCCTCCACGAGGGCTCCTGTCCGGCCTTTTTCCGTTCGCCAAAGCCATAAAAATCAGCGACCAGCACACACCACCCCTCGCGCGAGAGAATATCCATCCACTCAAGAGCCCAGTCCTCGTTCTTACCCTAAAAATCGTTGGCCCCGTGAAGCAGAAGAATGGCTGGATAGCGCGTTGCGGTAGAATTTTTAAGATAAGTAAAGTAGGCGGGCACACGCTCATCGTGAACGCTACTAAACTCCACTTTTTCGATAATATACGGCAACCTATGGGGCCAAACGCCTATAACAGATGTGTCCAGAGGCTGAGACTGGTCGTACCCATAGTGGTCGGCAATCGTTGCGAACATCTCTTCGGATACAGGCTGACGATTGATAGCCGCCTGCGGCTGGGCTTGGAGATTTGCTGAAATGGCCAAGACTCCTAAAATCGGTAGGAGACGCATTTTTTTCTATACCTTTCTATGGAGGAACCGCACAGTGGTTGGGCGTAGGCGCTAACGCGCCGGTGTGCCAGCCTCGCGGTGTGGATAGACCCAGATCACCCTTCTCTTTGTCCTTGCCTAATATTACTATCGTGCAGTGAAAAACTGCACATCTCTTATCTGATCAAAATGCAACTTCCAGAATGTGGCTTGAATTGACTTTTTACTGAAAGGGTCTGAAATCTCTTCTTCAGCCCAATCAAGGTCAAATATACGATCCCAACTATCCTCTATGCGTTGATGGTATGCGCGAACTGGTAGAGGCTTCATCTCGAAAAAAGACAGATTGTGCTCAGATAACTCGGCCTCAAATGCTTCTCCATCGGCCACGGTTCGGGGCAGATACCAGTAGTTGAGGACATAATGCCACAGACCAAAATCGGATAACAAAACTCCTTTGTCTGATTGCTCGAATTCGATCCGTACACCACGTTGGCCTTTGGGTAAATGAGCACTGCTGCGTAAATCGGGTTTACGTCTTTTGCCCTCCCATTGATACCAAGCCCATAAAGGCAGAGACCTAATCTCAGACTCAGATTCTATTCGGCACTCCATTTGCTTTACCATCCACCTGTAAGCATCGAGAAACAGATCCTCTGAATATCTCTGATCGGCGAAAAGCACCTGTTCCCGCTGCAAGATCTTCCAGGCAGCAATAGATTGAATCGTCCAAAGCGTCATAATTTGCGAATTCCACACAACACCTTTGTGGTGGCTTAAGCGCTCAACGACTGCGCCACCGTTTCGGGATTTTCCGCAGCGATCTTCAGCAGGGCCCGAGCAGGCCCCTCGGGGCGACGACGTCCCTGTTCCCAATTCTGCAAAGTAGAGACGCTGACACCAATCATCAGGGCGAATTCAGATTGCGATTTATTCAGTTTCTTGCGAATCATCCTGATATCGGCGGGCTCCATCTGGATTCTGCGCCCTGGCTTCAGCTTGCCGCGCTTGATCGCCCCGGCTTGCTTGACGCTGGCTACAAGTTGGTCAAAATCGCGCTCATTCATGCCAGATACTCCTTTACGAGCCCAGTATGCGCCAATGACGTATAGTACGCAAGGTCTTTGCATCGGCCACATACCTCCTCCCGTCCGGCGCTTCTTAAACTCAGTACCCACACAACGCGTCTGTTGGCGTTAGTACTTCTGTCGTATAATCATACATACTTGCAATGCAGAGGAAACCTTAAAGATATGAATGAAACCCGTCCCGTAATCGTGTACGACGGCGAATGCCGCTTCTGCCTGTGGAGCGTCGGCCGCATTCGCCGCTTTGACCGCAATGGCCGCTTCGAGTACTTGCCGCGCCAAACGGCTGGCATTGAAGAGCGGTTTCCCATCCTCTCCAGTTCTGATTTTAATACCGGCCTGCGCCTCATTCACGCTGGCGGGCAGATCGATGTCGGGGCGGATGCCGTGTACCAGATTTATCGCCGGCTTCCTCCTTGGCACCTGTTTACCGGGGTGTACCGCATTCCGGGACTGAAACAGCTATTTCGCGCTGGCTACGATCTCGTCGCACGCAATCGGCACCGGTTCGGCAGGGTCGAATGCGTTGATGAAGCGTGTGAAATCCCGTACGGCGAGCGGTACAAGGGCCCCTCTGCCTGATTGCCTATGACTGCCCAGCGCAACGTCCTATTCCTCATCGCCGACGACTGGAGCCGCATCGCCGATTGCTATGGCAATAGCGTCGTCCACACGCCGCGCATTGACGCGTTTGCCCGCGAGGGCACGGTCTTTGAGCAAGCCTTCTGTACCAGCCCTTCGTGCGCGGTCAGCCGCGCCTGCATCCTCACCGGATATCACAGCCACACGCACGGCCAGTACGGCCACTGCCACGGCACCCACGGCTTCTCCACGCACCCCCACATTACCTCGACGCTTTCCAGCCTCAAGGAGCATGGCTACGCCACGGCCTGCATCGGCAAAAAACACGTAGAACCGCCCAGCGTGTACCCGTTAGATTTTGAGCCTGAAGTCAATGCCAGAAACGGCGTCGAACTAGCCCGCGCCGCACGCGACTTTTGGGCCGCCCATCCCGACCAGCCGTTCTACATGCACGTGGGGTTTACCGATCCCCACCGCGCGGGTCGGGGTTTTGGCAATGAGCGTCCCTACTCGGATGTGCCGGAAACTCAGTACAGCCCCGACGATGTGGTAGTGCCGCCCTATCTGCCCGATGTACCCGATGTGCGTTCCGACCTCGCCGAGTACTATCAGGCGGTTTCCCGCTTCGACTTTGGCGTGGGTTGTCTGCTTGACGCACTGGAGGAATCGGGCCGAGCCGACGAGACTTTGGTCATCGTCACAACCGACCACGCCATGCCCTTCCCTGGGGCCAAGGCGTCCTTCTTCGACAGCGGCCACCACTGCCCCTTTATTCTGCGGGCACCGGGCATCACCGCCCCCGGTACCCGCAGCCAGTCCCTCATCAATTGGACCGATATCCGCCCCACGTTGCACGACTGGTGCGGAGTGCCCGCGCCCGAGGATTTGCCCGGCCGCTCCCTCCTGCCGGGCCTAGCCGATCCGTCCATCCCCGATTGGGAGTACACGTTCTTTTCGCACTGCTTTCACGAGGTGGTCGATTACAATCCCTACCGGGTATTGCGCGGACGGCGCTACAAATTCGTGCGCAACTTGGCCGCTGGTCTCACCACCATGCTGCCCACGGATCTATTCCGCTCGACTACGTGGACGGCGGTGCGGCGCGACGCGATTCCCTCTATGGGCCAGCGTCCCACCCGCCACGTGATCACGCGGGAGCCCGAGGAGTTATACGACTTGGAGGCCGATCCCACTGAAAGTGTCAATCGGATCGACGACCCCCGCTTGCAGGAGGTGGCCGCCCAGATGCGCGCTCAACTCTACCAGTTCCGCCGCGACACGGCTGATCCTTGGTTGGAAGTGGATTTCCAGGAAGGGCGCATCGATCGGCTCAAACCTTGATGATCCTAGTGGCCTAGTCTTCGTGGCAGGCAAGACCGCTTTATTCGAATTCTTGACGAGCGACTGCAAGGAGCCGATCCGAGCGCCGACGTCCCAGCCGACCTTTTCTTCTTCCCAACCTGCGCCACCGGGTAATTCCCAGCTTCCATTCCCGTCCGCATTGGTAAGGAGATACCGAGACTCTGAACCGGATGTCGAAACGAAAAAGCTCGTCTTATGCAATTGTCGTCGAGATTGACCGCCTCTGGGCAGGTATCTATTATTGCAACTTCTGACTGAGTATTGAAACGACAGAAGATGTACTCTGCAAACGAAGAAAGCTGGTCACAATGCTGCTTAATTCCATTTCACTCCGATTCCTCTATCGAATAGGTTGCCTCATGGTCATTTCCGCTGGACTTGCCGCGGCCGACACCTTGCCCGATGGGCCGAGCCTTCTCCTCGAAGACCACGACGGACGAGTCTATGTTGCCGTCCTCGGTTCCGAAGGGATCGTCGCTCGCAATGCCCCTGATGACGCCGACACTTGGGAGGTCGTCGCCGAGGGGCGCGTCCAAGGTCTGCAAATTGCTCCCGACGGGGATTTGTGGATGGCCCGCGACGACGAGGTTCTGCGCTACCCGCGCCAAGGGGGCGAGCCGGTTTCTCGGACGCCTTCCTTCCTGCTCCAAGGGTCGCCCGGACCGTTGCTGGCGACGCGCTGGGGCGATGTTTGGTGCGCCGGGTGCGGTGCTGTGCGTCGGGGCGATGCCATGTTTGAGGCCGCGCCGGTCGCCCCAACCGGGTGGAAGATCACGCCAGTGTGCGACGATCCTTTCGGCAATGTGTGGGCTATTGCTGACGATGGCCAGCGGCGGGATGTCGCCGTCCTGACGGACCAACGTCCCCACGACTGGCAGCGCCTCGACCTGCCTGCGAACCAACTGGCTAGCTCTTGGCAGGGTGCTGTCACCGATGACGCCGGTTTCGTGTGGGTGGCTTTGGAGGCCTCTGTCCTGCGCGTCGATCCCCGCTCGCCTGGGCCTCAGCGCTCCTTTGCCAACCCCGTCGATTCCCGCATCACCGCGATTGCGCGCGGCGGCGGTCAGGTCGTAGTCGGCTTTGCTGATGGCAGCTTGCGCGAACTGACTGTGAATGTCGATGGTCCGCCGACTTGGCGGGAGATTCAGACGGGAGGGGATGGTCCGGTGCAGGCGCTGCTGCACGCTCGCTCTGGCAGTCTTTGGGTGTTGAGGGCGGGGAAAGTCCAGCGTCTCGCCGACCTCGAGCAATCTTGGCACGCGCACTGGGACGAGCAGCCGAAGATGCCGGCGGGTAATCACGATCACATTTTTGCCCGCATTGGCGACCGTCTGTACACCGCTGGGGGCAAGACCTTCTTCGGTTGGCCCGCGGCGGAGTGGGTAAACCTCGACCACGTGTGGTCCTATCACATTCCCTCGGGCACGTGGCGCGTGGAGCCGCCCATGCTGGAGCCGGGCAAGGCTTATTCCGGCATCGCCGCTCTCGACGACGAGCTATGGCTCTTGGGGGGCCTTTTCCGCGCTGGCGGAGGGACGCGGGCGACGGAGACTGTCGAGATCTTCGATCCCCGCACGCGGAGCTATCGCCTCGGCCCGCCGCTACCGCGCAAAGCAGGACAAGTGGTGGCCCTCGCGGTCAACGACCGGTTGTACGCCGTGGGCGGTGCCGACGACGAAAGTCCGACGACAGAAGTACTGAGCATTGGAGTTGGGGAGACGAGTTGGCGGGTTGATGCCCCTGCGCCTGGTCCAGTGTTTCAGGCCAGTGGCTGCGTTCTAAATGGCAAGATCTACATTGCCGCAGGCCCCGCGTCCCAGTGCCCGGGCCTGTTCGTCTATGACCCCGAGCAAGATAGTTGGAGCCAAATCGAGCATCCGTCGCGTCCCCCTGGCGCTCCTCTCTGCACGGCCTTCAACGGCAGCGTCTGGGTCATGGGCGGACGAGGGGCCAAAAGCGGCCAGACGGCGAGCTTTGCCTACACACCGGCTACTGACCAGTGGCATCGCGGTCCCGACTTGCCCTCGCCGGTTAGCTGGGCTGCGGCTGCTGTTGTCAACGGCCGTCTGCTGATCGCCGGTGGTGCGTACCGCGACGAGCGGGTCGGCGACTACTTCAACACCGACCGCGTGTTCCTGCTGCGCGATAGGTAATCCTCAAGGCTGCGGCAACCGCTTTTCGACGACAACTTCAGGCGTCAAACTAGGTTGGACCCCGTCCGGTACAACGCCGCCCACCTACCTGATAATTTGGGAGTCAACTCCATTTTTATATTGATAATTTTGGAGTTGGGGTCCATTTTATCATGGTGATGTATCCCACGTTTCGGGGAATTGTCCATGCCTTTCCAACGTCGCTATCTCAAAAGCCTTATCACAGAAGATTTGGACCAGCGCATGGTCTTTGTCGGTGGCCCTAGGCAGGTGGGCAAGACCACGCTGGCGCGGTTGGTCGGCGAGGATTTCAAGGCAACGACCTATTTGAACTGGGACAACCGCGCTCACCGCCGCGCCCTGCTCGACGGGCATTGGCCGCCTGAGACCGATTTTCTCATTTTCGACGAAATCCACAAGTACCCCCGGTGGAAAGGGCTGGTCAAGGGGCTGTGGGATACCCGACCGTCCGATCAGCGCATCATGGTCACGGGCAGTTCCCGACTCGATATCTTCCGACGGGGCGGCGATTCGCTCTTGGGTCGCTACCGCTACTACCGTCTCCATCCCTTCTCCCTGTGCGAACTGAACGCCCCCGGCGCGGCCATATCGCCCTTTCCCACCGAGCGGCCCAACTTGATCTTGGACCAAGCTGGCGATCACTTGGACACCTTGCTCACCTTCGGCGGCTTTCCCGAGCCTTGCATTGCCGCCCGCCAGCGCACCCTCAAACGCTGGCAGAAAGAGCGCTTTGAGCGGGTGTTCCGGGAGGATATTCGCGAGACCGAAACGGTGCGTGCCTTGGCCCAAGTCGAGTTGCTAGGTAGCCTAATTCCCGGACGAGTCGGCTCGCCCCTATCGATCAGCAACTTGGCCGAAGATGTCGAGGCTAGTCCCAAAACCGTCAAGAGCTGGATCGAGTTACTAGCTCGCAATTACTATCTGTTTCGAGTACCTCCTTATCATCGACGCTTGGAACGGGCCCTAAAAAAAGAATCCAAGTACTATCTGTGGGACTGGTCCGAGGTGGAAGAGAAGGGACCCCGCTTCGAGAACATGGTCGCGGCCCATCTGTTAAAATTCTGCCATTACTACGAGGACAGCCACGGCATTGACGTGACGTTGTACTATCTGCGCGATCTGGAGAAGCGCGAAGTTGATTTCTTGGTGGTATGGGAAAGTCAGCCTTGGTTTTTGGTGGAGTGCAAGGTCGGGGCACCCAAGGGCTTAGGACATCTGCGCTATTTCGCCGATAAACTGGGGATTGAACAGCGCTATTGTGTGACGGCGTCTGACCAGCACGACTACTTGGATCGCACTACCGACGTCCGGGTGGTACCGGCTGGCAAATTTCTCATGGCCTTGGTCTGAGCGAGGCGAAGTGCGATGCAATGCCGCTCGTCCTTTTGATTTTTTTTTTGGTAATCACGATTTTTGCCTTTAAGGCGGTTCCGTTAGGCTTAGTCCACAGAATATGAGCGGTCTTGCAGTATTCTGTTCATTCTCGATAAGGAGAAGTAGATAATGCGCGGTATGGTCTATTTGTCGATTCTAGCGACTTTGCTAGTCGGCTATCCTATAACAGCCCAGCCAGCGGCTCAGCTAAGTGGCAAGATAACCGACGCGGCCACCGGCGAACCGCTGCCCGAGGCCAACATTCGCCTCGTGGACACCCTGCTGGGGGCGGTCACGGATTTAGAAGGTCAGTTCGTATTACCGGCCGTGCCTGTAGGCACCCACCAAGTGGAAATCAGTATGATTGGTTATGCCGCTCGCACCGAGACCTTGCAGGTGGTCTCTGGCGAGCAAGCCCACTTGACTGCCGCCCTGACTCCCAGCCCCGTACACATGGGCGAAATGCTGATCCAAGCCGACCGGGCCTCTTCTGCGGCCTCCTCGCGGGCGGTGCGCCAATTCGACCTGCAAACCCGGCCCAGCCGCACGGCCCATCAGATGCTGCAACTGGCACCCGGCCTCATCATCGCCCAACACGCTGGCGGCGGCAAAGCCGAACAGATTTTTCTGCGTGGTTTTGACGCCGACCACGGCACGGATGTGGCCATTTCGGTGGATGGGGTGCCCGTGAATATGGTCTCCCACGGCCACGGGCAAGGCTACGCCGACTTGCACTTTCTCATTCCCGAAGTCGTCGAGGAACTGGACGTCAAGAAAGGGCCGTACTTTGCCGAATTCGGCAATCTGGCTACGGCCGGGGCAATCGCCTACCGCACCCGCGATCACCTCGACGCCAACGCCATTCACCTCGAAGGGGGTGGGTTCAATACGGCCGAGTACACCATGCTCTACCAGATTCCGCTGGCCGATACTAGGCAAAGCGCCTATTTCGCGGGCAAGTACTACCGCACCAATGGCCCGGTCAAGTGGCCTCAGGACCTGCAGCGCCTCAATCTCTTCGGCAAGTACCACAACCACCTCTCCGACCGCTCCACCCTTACCTTGACCACCAGCGGGTTTAGTTCGGCTTGGGACGCCTCCGGGCAGATCCCACAACGGGCCGTAGAACAGGGCCTCATTGACCGCTGGGGTGCTATTGATGATCTGGAAGGAGGCACCACCGGCCGCCAAGATTTCCACGTCAATTTCCACGTCCAAGAGGCCGGCACGAGCACCTTTGATCTGCAGGCCTACTTGGTTAGTTATCAGTTTAAGCTGTTTTCCAACTTCACTTTCTTCCTCGACGACCCCGAGCGCGGCGACATCATTGAGCAGACCGATGATCGCCAAGTTACCGGGATCAACAGCCGCTATTCCTTCTTCCACAACTGGGGCCCGTACTTGGCTCATACCTCGATAGGAGGCGGCCTGCGCGCAGATAATGCGGTCGTGGGTTTGTGGAAAAGCCCCGACCGCCAACGCCTAGCGTCGCTGGTCAATGCCGATGTGGTGGAGCGCAACCTGTTCCTGTGGGTCCAAGAGGAATTTGCCTTCACCCCGCGCTTGAAAATGATCCTAGGGCTGCGCGGCGATTATTTCACCTTCAATGTTGACGACCACCGCGAAGGGTACCCCAGCGAGTTGCCCCACGCTTCGGGCTTTGCCCAAGCCTCCATACTCAGCCCGAAAGCAACCTTGGTGTATAGCCCCAGCCGCGTCGTGGATCTTTTTGCCAATGTCGGCACTGGCTTCCATTCCAACGACTCCCGCAACAACGTCATTGACGCCCGGGCCTCGCAAGTTCGTCGGGTCATGCGGCGCGATGGGCACAGCGAGGCCGACATTGCCGTTGAGTTAGCGGGACGCTACATCGATCCGGGCCACCTCGAAGAAGGGACCTTGCCGAGGGCGGTAGGGGCCGAAACCGGCCTGCGGACTCGGTTGTTTGAGCGGTTGAACGTGGGAGCGGCTCTGTGGTGGCTGGACCTAGAAAGCGAGTTCGTTTTTGTCGGCGATGCCGGCACTACCGAAGCCAGCGGAAGGACCCGGCGGGCGGGGCTGGATCTGGAAGCCCGTCTGCAACTGCATCCGTGGCTGTGGGCCGATATCGACCTCAATTTCGCCCGTGGTGAGGCCGTGGACGAACCCGACGACGCCAATGAAATCCCGCTGGCCCCCCAACGGACTTCTACCGGAGGCTTGACTTGGTACCATCCCAATGGCGTAGAAGGCGGCTTGCGCTACCGCCACATCGGCGACCGGCCTGCCAACGAGAACGGCAGTATCACGGCCGAGGGCTACACTGTCGTCGATTTCAATGGAGCCTATCGCCTCGGGGCCTGGCGATTCAATTTGGGCGTAGAGAACGTGCTGAATACAACGTGGAACGAGGCGCAGTTCGACACTGAATCGCGGCTGCGGGACGAAGAGGAACCTGTTTCGGAGATCCACTTCACCCCAGGGAATCCCGTCAATTTGTGGCTGGGGGCGAGTTTTTCGTTCTAAGTGCAGAATCCCGTAGATTCGGGGATTGTTACAATCCGTAAGGCAAACGGGGCGATGCAAGATCGCTTGAGAACTACCGGCCAACGGTATAGAGAATATTATGAGCAAGATCAAAACAGCGGTGATAACCGGACAACATGCCTTTGATGTGCCGGGGTTTCAGGGGTTGTTCAGGAGCATTCCCGGGATTGATTTTTATCTACAGGATTTGGAGAATTTTGCGGCAGATGCTGGCAAAGTCCGGGGGCAGTACGACGTCCTCGTATTCTATAACTTTCACCGGCAGACGCCCGACGAGGGGAGAGTCCGGGAAGCCATCGAACAACTAGGTGAAAATCAGGCGGGTATATTGGTGTTACACCATGCCATTCTTGCGTTTCCGCAGTGGCAATTGTGGTCGGATTTATGCGGCATTCAAGATCGCAGTTTCGATTTCAAGGTTGACCAAAATCTGCGTGTTGACATCGTGGATTCGCGGCATCCCATCCTCCAAGGATTGGCTCCGTGGGAAATGGTGGATGAGACGTATATCATGGCGGATCCGGGGGACGACAGCGATTTGTTGTTGACTACCGATCACCTTGAGAGTATGAAAGTTTTAGCGTGGACTAGACATTACAAGAACGCTCGCGTGTTCTGTTGTCAGTCGGGTCACGACAATCAGGTGTTTGCCGACCCAAATTTTCGCACGGTTATTGCGCGGGGAATTCAGTGGCTGGCGGGGAGGATTTAGGGAGAAAGGGTCAATGCGGACGTTGAGTATTCAAGGCTTGCCTGATAAGAGCAGGCAGAAAGTCCTCGTCCACGATTGGCCTGAGCCGGAGGGCCCAACCGACAACGAAGTAAAGACCAAGACGATCTACTCCGGTATAACAAACGGCACCGAACGCAATCAACTAGTTGGCGGCAACTACGCTCCCAAAGATGAACAACTGCCCACCGGCGGCAACGGTTACCAAAATGTGGGACGGGTGATTGAGGTGGGGCCCGATGTCTGCGAATTACAGATTGGGGATGTGCTGTATATGAGTGCCGTCCATGCCGAGTACGTCGTGATGCCAGAAGATGGCTTGCTCATCAAGCTGCCTGACTCGATCGACCGCAAGGAGGCGGCGCTTTTCGGGATGACCAGTGTCGCCATGCGCACCTGCCGCAACGCCGAGTTGCAGATGGGGGAACGGGTGTTGATCGTGGGGGCTGGCATCATCGGTCAGGTCGCCGCGCAAATTGCTACCAGCATGGGGACACGCGTCGCGCTTTGCGACATCAATGCCAACCGTCTGGAGATTGCCGAGCAGATTGGTGCGGCTGAGACCGTGCTGAATGTTGCAGGGGATGGATGGGAAAAAGAGATCTCGGACGGGGCGTTCGATGCGGTGATTGACTTTGCTGGCGTGCCGGGCATGGAGGATCAGCTTATTAGTGCTGTGCGCCAGCGCGGCAGGGTGGTATTCATCGCGGGACGGGATAAAGTGACCTACACCTTTAACCTTGGTCAGGGACGCGAGATCCAGCTAAAACAAAACAGTCATTTTGATCGCGATGACCTGCAGAATCTGTGTCGTCTGGTCGATCGAGGCTTGGTGAAAATTGCGCCCTTAATCCGCGACGTCGTCCCGGTGAGCGAAGCCAAGCACATATATGACACATTGCGGGATGCACCCGATGAATTGTTGGGGACGGTGTTTGTATGGTAGGCGAATTTGGTTGCCTCGCCTCTGGAAGTTCATGTCTGACCGAAAGGGAAGTTTGTCTCTCATCGTCTAGTTTGTCCGGTCAGCCTCGTCAGGGCGCGACGACCCGCTTGAGTCGATATTCGAAGTTGTCGCTCATTCTATATATCCATCTGATGGGGAGCGGCGGCAAAATGGCGTGAGTTGCTACTTCAGAATGACGAAATACCAATTAATTACTAATTTTGAAAAGATTAGTAATTAGCACAAGCGACGGTCTTGTGCGAGCACATCGTGCCGGGTGAGGAGTCGGAGTTGCCTCGGTTACTCGAAGAGCTTAACGTGGAATTGATGTTGCAGCGTAAGAAAATGCCGTTGTCGATATAGGACGAATGCAGACGAGCCAACATGAAGTCGCATAAATTCATTGACTATACATATCTGGAGATTAAGTCCCTTATTGACGCTGGATGTTCGGCGATCGTACCCACTGGATGCACGGAGCAGCAGGGGCCACATTTGGCGGTGGATTTCGACACCTGGTTTGCGGAGACGGTTGCCTTGGAAGCTGTAGAGTATATGGCGCGCTGTTATAACGTCCGTGCTTTGGTTTTGCCGGCTATGCCATTTGGACCCACGCCCGAACATCGGGGCTTCGGCTCAGGCTATATCAACATCCCGCACTCGGTGCACGAACAGTGCGTCTATTTCGTCCTTGAATCACTTGCAGAGCAAGGCTTCGATACCATCGTTGTCTGGCGCGGCTGCGGCGAGCATCGACTAGAGGAGGCAATGGACAGGTTCAACGCGAAATTTCGCCCTTCATGCGTGGCCTACCTTCCCCCTTTGCCGTACCATGACATTTGGTGCCGTGTAGCTGATCCAAGTGTCTTAGGTGGACACGCCGACAGCTTCACGACCTCAATCGCCCTGCATCGGCGTCCAGACACAGTCCGACTCGACAGGATTCCGTCAACTAGCTCAAGGGAAGTGGATTGGAACGATCCGCATCTCGATTTCACGAAATATTCAGATACAGGTGTTATAGGCGACGCGACCCAAGCGAGCGCCGAGTTGGGACGCAGACTGTGGCAAGAAGTGGTATCGACCACGGCAGCGATATTCAGAGATTGTGGCTTGGACAGATGAGTCAATAGCTCTTTGTGGAGAATCGCACACCGCCTAATAGCATGGTTTGCGCTACGTCGCTACGCTCCTTAGCCCTGTTGGGCATCTGCGCTATTTCGACGAATTCAAAGCCTACAGAGGCATGTCCAACTCACCCCACGCCCGCCAAAGCCTCGCCCAATACCCGCACCTGCCTCTCGTCCTCGGCATCAACCGTAAACAAACACCCGTCGCACCCGTGCCCAGCCACTGCCTCACCCAAAGCCCGTACCAATTCAGGAGCTGCTCCTGCTGAAAGGGGCGGATACAGCGGCACCGCTCCACTGGTCTGCGCTTTTAAGCGGGCCACTTCTCGCTCGTACAGGGCGGCGATGGGCAAAGGCTCTTCCGCCACTCTTGCCGCAGTCTCCGGCAAGTCCAGATCCTCCACCCCGAACATGCGCCACACCAGCGCCAATACCTCGCTCTCGTCCAGCCCTTGAGCGTGACGGCACAAAGCCGCAGTCCACTCCCGCGCCAAGTTGGTCACCCCGGTCGCCCAGCCCACCACGCCGCCGTGCGAACTCCCCCCGGTGAGAAAATCCGTCGCCTCTTCCCACTTGCCGTACCAATGCCCGCCCAACAGCCCAGTGGAGGCGGGAAATACATCGCTGCCAAAGACCTTATCGCGGCCCCCGGCCTTCTGCACGGCGGCGCGAAATTCTCCCATGCGCTCGGCCAGTATATGGGCGCGAAACTGCACCCAATCGAGCACGGCTCCATCTTGGGCCGACAAGCACAGAAAGTCCATCAAGCTCGGACGCCCGGCAGCCAAGGCCCGCACGTCGCCCATAGTCAATTGCTGTAAACGCTGACGCAGGGCCAGTACGCCGCGCCGCATAGCCGCAAAATCGTAGCCCAAGCGAGCGGCTTCTTCCTCACAGCTAGCACAGCCGCAGGCCATCAGGCTGTGTACATTGGCTGGGGCCGGATAGCGGGCGTGGTCCACGTCAAAGCCGTCGATAGCGTAGCACTGCACCGCTTCGACCAAGCAGTCGCGCGTCCACTCGTTGACCGCCTTGCGGCTCGGACACAGGCCAATGCCCCACTCCTGATAGCGCCGGTCCAATAGCTGTCCCTCCAGATCGCGCAGGGCAAATTCGGGATAGACCTCGCCGCCGTAGCTCCACAAGCCGATGTGTCCCCACACCTCAATCCCCGTGCTTTTGCACGCCTCGATGAGGCGCTGCAAGGGCGCATCGTCAAAGCCGCTGATAATCCCGGCCACTGGTGGGTAGATGCCCTCCGCTCCGCGCGGCCAAGCATCGAGACGCTCGCGCCAGTCCTCAAAAGGCCCTCGCTGGGCCAACTCCGCCGAGGCGCTGAAACCCGAGGTATGGCACACTGGACTTTCGGGCATAATCGTCGTCAGGCCGACGGCGTCCTTGAGCTTTTGCAGGGATTCGGGATGCTCGGCCACGTATTCTGTCTGGCAGAACCAGATGCGGCGAGATTTATGAGTGGGCGTCATACGTTGTCTGGCTCCATCCAAGCGACTAATTGGCGCACGATGCGAAAGGTCAGCCCCCACAACAGCGGGCGGTTCGGTCCCAACAGGTCGAGCGCTGGAAATACCTGTTCTTTGCCGCGACGGCGTAGCCGGTACTGGGTCCGCTTACTGGGATCGCGGAACTGGTCGGCTCCCGCCCAGAAGGCCGACTCGATCTCGTGGTTGAGGGTCAAGGCCGCTGGCGTCGCCAAGCGATAGACGAAGCCAGATACCACCACCGGCAGCATGTGTCCGGTCAGATCATCGACTCGGCCCCAATACTCAGCCGTGGAAAGGTCGAGCCCGACCTCTTCCAAGGTCTCGCGCTCGGCCGCGGCTCGCGGCGATGGATCGTCTGCCTCAATGCGGCCGCCAGGAAAGGCGATGTGCCCCGACCATGGATCGTCCGGATGCTGGGCGCGTTCGATAAAGAGCAACTGCAAGCCCTCTGGCGTCGGCCCCAAGACCACGGCCACCGCGGCGCGCGTCTTGTCCGTAGAGCCGACCAAGTGGGGTTGGTGCTGGGCAAGCCCGACCTGTACCGCAGCCCAAACGCCTAGATCCACGACCGCTTCCAATCGCTAAATGTCGTCAAAGGGATAGAGTTCGCGGCCCAGCCGCTTAAAGGCCAGCTTGGCATCGGCCGGGTCGTGTACCGACGGTTCGGAGATCACTTGGATCTGGCCGGCCCACGGCTCAAAACCAGCGCGGAAGTGGGCTGCGGACTTGACGCCGACATAGCGCATCTGCTTTGGGTCCAAATCCAAGGTGCGGGAAAACGCCGTGCAAAACGGTTGCTCGCGCTTGTTCACCAACAGCACGTGTACGCCGCCTTGGCGGATGTGGGCTGAGGGGCCCATGGTGCCGTCTAGGCCGGCGTACATAGGGCCGTCGTAGCGAAAGCTGCCGTCGCTCAAGGCCACCACCTCGGCTCGCATGGAGCAAGGCTCGCCTTGCAACGAGGACGCCTTGCCGCCCACCTCTAAATCGAGCACCGCACCGACGCCCGCTTGGTGGCAAGCGGCCACGGCTGCGGGATCGACGATGTACAGGACGCAGGCGTCTTGCAGATTGGCTGCCAAAAAGGTCTGCAACAGCCCAGTGCTGTCGCCAGGTGAACCGCCGCCGGTATTGTCGTTGCGATCGGCTAAGACCACGGGGTAATGCCCTGTCTCGTCGGCCGCTTGCAGTGCCTCTGCGGTGGAGGGCATGACTAACTGCCAATCGGCCCGGCGCTCCCAGATCCAAGCGGCCAACTCGTCGGCGCAGGATTGGGCTAGGGCGGGGTCGTTGTCGGTGGCTACGTACACGGAAGCGCCCATGTCGGGGATGTCGGCTAGGGGGAAGCAGGTGGCTATGGAGCCGCAGATTACGCCGGGCCGCGCCTCAATGCGGTGCAGGTATTCGACGGCTTGGCGCATGGGCGGATGGGCCGTCACTTGGTTCATGCCCCAGACTAGGGGCAGTTGGTGCAAGGCCATGGTCGGCCGCACGCCTTCTCGCACGATGCGCACCAGCACATCGGCGCACTCGCGGCCTCTCGGTGCCATATCGACCTCTGGATAGGTCTCCCGCCCAATCAGGACATCGGCGGTTTCAATCATGGCGTGGGAGACATTGGAGTGGATGTCCAGCTGCCCGACGACGGGCATGTCCGGGCCGACTAAACGGCGCACTGCGGCGAGGATATGCCCTTCGGCGTCGTCAATCCCCTCGGCCACCATGGCCCCGTGCAATTCCAATAGAACCCCGTCGATAGCGCCTGCTGCCTCGATGCCGTCGATCAGTTCGCCTACGAGCCTGTCGAAAATGGGGCGGGGCGTTGGGGCGCTGGGATGGGCCTCGGCTAACATCGTTGGCACGGCCTCAAAGCCGTGCGCTTCGGCTCCTTCGATGAAACCGCCGATGGGCGTATTGACCCCGGTAAAGCGCTCGACGATTGCCGCTCCGTGGAGATAGCTGCGCTCCCGAAAACTGTCCAACGTGGTGGCTACGTTCGTGAAGGTGCTGCTCTCGTGGGAAATGCCTCCGATGGCTACGCGCATCTGCTGCTCCTTTCGGTTTTCTTCGATTCCGCTAGGCGGGCGAAGACTTCGTTTGCTGTCATGTCCGCAATGTGCAGCCGCTTGTTCCGCGCCTTGTGTCCCCGCACAATGTGTACCCTGCCCTTGGCGACCTTGAGCCGCTTCGCCAGCAGCGCCACCACTGCGTCGTTGGCCTTGCCGCCTTCCGGGGCCGCTGTAACTCGTGCAGTTACTTTGTCGCCATTGACTTCGACGCTGTTGCGCCCGGCCTTCGGCTGCACTCTGATGTTGAATTCCATGTGCTGTGCCCGCTAAATCGACGCGAACCAGTCCTTGTCCACTTCCACTAGGGACGGCTGAGCCAAGTAGTTACCGTTTCATATAACTCACTTGGACTATCATTCGACGCGAATAGCGAGAAATCACGTATAGCTTTGTGTTTTGATTCTGGAGTACTATGTGCGTGAGGAGTATCTTCGCTAAGTGAATCGAATAGCGTCTGTTGACCATAATTATCTTGGCGGTGTGCATCTTTGTTTACGAAATCGCCCATAGCCTGAAGTCCGCTATCAAAGCGCTTTAGTATCGTCTTTATCGCTTCAATGCTATTATCTGCACCTATCCAGTTGCGTTGCATTTCGTCCGCAACAGCAAGAGTTGTCCCAGAACCGGCAAAACAATCAAGCACCATATCACCGGGATTAGAAGAAGCAGCAATAATTCTTCTAATTAATTCTGGATTCTTTTCAGTTGGATAGCCAGTAATTTTTATATTCTGATTATGTGCATCACGGAACTCCAACCATATGTCCTGAACACTAACTCCAAGATGTTCATCAAGATAAACCTTTCTTCTTGGATTTCCGTTCTTTGACCAGAATATTTCTCCCTTCGCGTCCATTTCATCTAGCCTCTTAGGTGTGTACTGCCAGTGTTTGCCCGGGGGAGGCATTTTCCCCCTCCATGGTTTACCAGTTTCCCCCTTGCGTGTTCCTGGGGCATGGACAGGGACTTTCATATACTTCCGTCCAGTACCCTCTTCAATGTACTGATATTCTTTTTTCCTTTCTTCAGATAAAGGAACAGTTTGTTTATTCCAGATATACTTATCTGTTTTGGTATAAAAAAGTACGAAATCTGCGATATTGCCGTATGTTTTTCGCGTATAGTTTTTAGGATTACATTTCTTCCGAACAATCATATTTCTGTAGTTTTCTGGTCCAAATACTTCATCCATGATGATTTTCATTTCGAAAATCATTTTTTCATCTAAGTGTAGGTAAATTGATCCTTTATTCGACAACAATTTATGAAGCAAAACAATTCTTTTACGTAAAAATTCAACGAATGAAGCACCACTCAAGGTGTCTGCATATGCTCGTGATTGCTTTCGGGAAACAAATTGACTTTGAGTGGCAAATGGAGGGTCTATATATATGAGAACTACCTTTCCACATATATTAGGATCTGTCACAAGGACGCGAAGGACATCGAGATTATCGCCAAAATACAATCGCTTATGAGATGGATTAGAATGGAGCTCATCAAAAGGGACTATGGAACCATTGAATATTTCTTTCTCAGTCGCTTTCCCTCTATAATCGAGATGCACTCCACTATCTAAGAGAGTATTATTTTTTTGGGGAATACCGATTGCCATATCTAATACCCTTCCTTTTAAGAATGTAACCAGTCCATAGTGATGCGTTTAGAGAACATCCTGAGCGTTACGACTTTTACTTTTCCATGCCATGAATTTTCAATATGGGCATAATCACCCCACATTGAACCAAGAAGTAATCCTGGACCATCGTTTAAGAATATCACTTTCACGTCTATTCCTTTTGATTCAGCATACCCAAGAATTTCGCTTGCACAATCTCGATACTGACCCGTTCTATCGTCCTCTTGTGCGCCACCTCTATCAGAATCATAACGGGCTAAACCTATGGCGATCGGGGTGCCGTCACTGAGTAGTACAAAATCGACTGGACGCTTTGGATTGGGATAATCTTCAAAAATTTTGCTAAGATTTACGTCACTTCCTGCACGCTCAGGCCCAATAATCTCAAGTTCAGAATATTCTTTTCGGATTATTGTGAATAAGCGTTCTGTTAAATCATAACCCTTCTTGCCACGATCCTTATATTCCCAAAGAACGGCGCATAATGCCTCATCAGGCATGGGGCGTGATTGGAATGCCGACTGCACTTCATTAATTGCGCGAAATCCTTTGCCAAACTGATCGCATATATCTTGAGCAGCAGACTTTTTCTTCAGCATTTCTACTGGAGTTTCTGGGCTTACATATTTCCTGAATACTCGGCATAATTGTACTCGCATCCATTGCGGTGTGGTTTCAGCTATTGCAAGAAAGAGGTCGGTTGAGGAATGTGAGGACTGCAACAAATATTCAAATGTAACCAATACAGGCTCATACAGCTTGCACGCTAGTGGAAGTACATCAGGATAATACTCGCCGGTTGATAACGTAATCCATAGATGACCATCCTCTTGATAGTCAGCGAATGATAATTCTCTTCGTTGTGTCAATTTTCTCTCTCTTTGTTAAAAAATATCCAATTGGGCCATAAGGAAGTCAAATATACCTCTATACATAGGCAAAGCCTACGTACAGGCGAGAGATTTGTGCCCTAACTGCGCCGCGGGGACCCGCGCTGTTACCCTGTCGCCATTGACCTCGACGCTGTTGCGCCCGGCCTTCGGCTGCACTCTGATGTTGAATTCCATGTGTTGCGCTTGCTAAATCGACGCGAACCAGTCCTTGTCCACTTCCACGACCTCGACCATCTTCGCACGCACGCCGAGTTTGAGTTCCTTCATTTTGTCCATTAGCAATTCGCCGTCAATCAAATCTATTAGCGGCACGCCGTCCCGCGTGGCTTCTCGTTGCGCCTCTATTGTGAAGCGGCCTGTCGTCAAGATAAGGCCCTTTTCCGCTCGTCCCATCATCGCGCCGCGAAAATCCCTGACCGCGCCCGGGCTAACGCTACCGCTGTAGCGTTTACACTGAAACAGCACGGGAAAGCTAATCAGTCCCGCGAAGCGGATTATTCCATGCCCGTCAATTCCACCATCGCCCGATTTCCCTGTGACCACAACCTCAGTGAAGCCCGATTCTCGTAATAGCCTTTGGCACAACCGTTCAAATGCGTCGGGAGGAATGTTGCGGAGGGTATCGAGCAAATCCTCGCGCCAAGAAGCGGTTTCATCTGCGGGGTCTTCGGCTGAAGGTTCGATTTCTTCAGCTGGGGCGTCTTTCTTAGTTTCGGCTTGTTTGCGAGCTTGCCTCTCTTGCCTCTGCTGACGGACCAATTTCTCAATTTCTTTGGGGTCAACATGTTGCGCCTCCCGCCCTTTAGCAGTAAGAGACCACACGCCTCTCTCTGAATTATCAATCAAACCCAACTGTTTGAGTCTGCTTATCGAAAAACCCACGTTGTATTCTAGCTTTGTTTGGTCAAGGGACAGTCCCATATCTTCGATTATATTTTCAATCACCTTATTTTTGAGTTCACCCCTAGAAGCACTACCTCCAAGCTCGTGGAGCGCAGCAAGGATCGGATTTAGAAAATCGTCACGTCTTGGAACGCCATCTACATTGACATTCTCAGGCATCGCAAAAACTCCTTTTCAGAATTACCCTCGTCGTTTTAACGCCTAATGTGCGGTGCCTCCATCACGGCCCGCTCCTCCTCGGTCATGTCTTCGATGTAGTCGGAATACGTCGTCTCGTGCGCGCCCGAGCCATAGGACAGGGTGCCTGGGCTGAACTTGTACAGTAGCGCCCGCCGCTCGTGCGCGGCCGTCCACGGCAGCGTCCCGTGCGTCAAGGTTTCGGTGAAGATCACTGCGTCGCCGGCCTTGCCGTTTACTTCGAGTACGTGCTCTTGGTGCTTTTCCCACTTGATCATGCTCTTCGGACAGGCGAGGTTGGCCTTGTGGCTGCCCGGTATCACCGCCACGCCCCCATCGCCCGGCCCCTCGTCGGCCAGCAGATACTCGACCACGGTCAGCCCGGTGAAGATGCGGTCGTTTTTAAAGAAATACACCTCCGATATATCCTTGCGCTCCACCCCGCCGCCGTGCAAAAGCCCGCCCTCGCAGCCGGCGTCCATGGCGATCAGGCCCGGCCCGTGGTCGAGGCGATACCCCCGCCCTAAAATTTCTTCGAGATAGGGCTTGATACGAGGGTGTACCAGCAACTTGCGGAACGGCTCGCAATAGGGCCGCTTCCAAGCGAGCATACCGCCTAAGTCCTTGCGCCGCGAGGTGCCTTGCATCGTCTGCGAGTCGCCGGACAGTGGGCGGTCGATCTCGCTCATAAGGTCGCGGTGGCGGTCGATGCCGGCGTTGAGCTGGGCTACCTCCTCGGCGGTCAGCACGTCTTTGAGGACCAAATAGCCCGTCAGGTCAAAGAGGTATTTGTCGTCTTCGTTCATGGGGTGGCTCCTTTGGAGACAGGTAGGCTGAGAAGATGGCAAATTAGCGCGCGGCAGAGTAGCCCATTATCACTAATTTGCCGTAATTATGGCAAGTTATGATTACGCTATCCAATGTCGGCAAGTTCTACGGCGAGCAGACGCTCTTCGCCAAGGTCTCGCTCCAGTTCAACGCCGGTGAGCGCTACGGCTTGGTGGGAGCCAACGGGTCCGGCAAGACCACGCTTCTCAACATGCTGTCCGGTGATATTGAAGTCAGCGAAGGCGCAATCACGGTTCCGCAGCGCCTGCGCTTAGGGGTATTGCAACAGGATCAGTTCCTCTACGAGGACGAGTCGATTCTCAATGTCGCGCTGATGGGCAATGAGGCGCTGTGGGAGGCGACGGTCGCCAAGGAGCGGCTGCTCGCCGCGCCCGCCGAAGAATTCGACGCCGACAAGTTCGCCCAGCTCGAAGAGACCTTTCTCCACTGCGATGGGTACACCGCGCAAGCTCGCGCCGGCACGATTTTGGAGGGCCTCGGGCTGCCGGCCCGCATTCACGACGACCCGCTCTCAACGCTGTCCGGCGGCTTCAAGCTGCGGGTCTTGCTGGCGCAGGTGTTGGCCAGTGCCCCGGATGTGCTGCTGCTCGACGAGCCGACCAACCACCTCGACATCCTCTCGATCCGCTGGCTAGAAACCTTCCTGTGCGATTTTGCCGGCCCGGTGGTGATCATCTCGCACGACCACCGCTTCCTCGACAACATTAGCACCTCTATCCTCGACATTGACTACGAGACGGTCCAGCTCTATCGGGGCGACTACACGGCCTTCCTGCAAGCCAAGCAGGCCGAGCGCACGCGGCGAGAAAAGGAAATTGCCAGCCGCGAACGCGAAATCGCCCATCACCAGCAGTTCGTAGATCGCTTCCGCGCCAAGGCGACCAAGGCCCGCCAAGCCCAGAGCAAGCTGCGGCTGATCGAGAAGCGGGAAGAGGAAATGGTCGAGCTGCCGCGCAGCTCGCGCCGCTATCCGGTTTTTCGCTTTGAGCAGCGGCGCGCTAGTGGGCGCGATGTGCTCACACTCAAAGGCGTCAAAAAGGCATTCGGCGACAACGAAGTGCTGCACGGGGTCGATCTGCTCGTGCAGAAGGGGGACCGCGTGGCGATTATGGGGCCGAATGGCATTGGCAAATCAACGTTGCTCAAGATCGCGATGGGCGAACTGGCCGCCGATACCGGCGAGGCCGAGTGGGGGTACGAAGCTCATCCCGGATACTTTGCCCAAGACCACCGCGAACAGCTTAGCCCCGCCAGCCAAACGGCTGAGGATTGGGTGTGGGCGTGCTGTCAGGACCAGGGCCTCGGCTTCGTGCGCGGGCAGATGGGGCGAATGCTCTTTTCCGGCGACGACGGCAAGAAGCGCTTGGGAGCGCTTTCGGGTGGCGAAGCGGCGCGGCTCGTCTTCTGTCGGCTGGCCATTGCTCAGCCCAACGTGCTGGTTTTAGACGAGCCGACCAACCACCTCGACCTCGAATCGATTGAGGCGTTAGTCGAGGCGCTCAAGAACTATCCGGGCACGCTGCTCATCGTCTCGCACGACCGCTGGTTCATCAGCCAGCTAGCCACGCGCATTGTCGAGATCAAACCCGAAGAAATCCTCGACTTTCGCGGCACGTATGAGGAGTACGTCCACTTTTGTGGCGACGACCACCTCGACGCGGATCAAGTCATCCTCAAGGCCAAACAAGCAAAAAAGAAAAAAGAGGCACCAACCCGAGAACCGCGATCTAACCGCAAGGGAAAAAACAAGCAGCGTCGCACCGCGGCCCAGCAAGCAGAACGCATGGCGCGCATCGAGAAAGCAGAAGCCCGGCTGGCGGAAATCGACGCCTTGCGCTGCGAGCCAACGTATTACGCAAAGACCTCGCCCGACCAGATCAAGGCCCTCGAATGCGAACACGCGGATATCGAGCGCGAGTTGGCGACCCTGTTGGAGGAATGGGCGAAGGTCGAAGAAACCATAGATAAAGGGGACCCATGAAACGCAAAAACATACCGACTAGCAGCCCGTTTGGTGCGGAGTTTGGTTATTCGCGCGCCGTGCAGGTGGATCGTCACGTCCACGTCGCTGGCACCTGCGCCCAGCCGCCGCATGACCAGGGCGATGCCTACGAGCAGGCCAAAGGCGCATTGGGGATCATCGCCAACGCGCTCGACGAGACCGGAGCTAGCCTCGAAGACGTGGTGCGGACGGTTGTGTACATAACGGATGTGGACCATGCCGCTGGCGTCACCCGCGCTCACCGCGAGGCGTTTGGCGAGATTTTGCCGGCCTCGACCTTGGTCGTCATCGCCGCGCTGCTAAAGCCGCATTTGGTCGTCGAGATCGAAGCGTACGCCATTTTGCCCAGCGCGTGAACAAGGATAGTCAGCTCCTTTCTATCGGCGTGTTGGGTTGCGGCCCCATCGCCCAATTTGCCCACTTTGAGTCGTGCATCAAGGCTCGCAATACGCGCCTGTACGCGCTGTGCGACCAAGCGCCGGACTTAGTCGAGCGCATGGCGGCCATTCACCAGCCGGAGAAAACCTACGCCGACTTTGCCGACATGCTCGCGGACCCGCAGGTGGAAGCGGTCATCGTCGCCACGGCCGATCAGTTCCACGTCCCGCTCAGCTTGCAGGCGCTGGCCGCGGGCAAACACGTCTTCGTGGAAAAGCCGCTGGGCACGAGCGTGGAGGAGTGCGAGGAATTGCGCCGGGCCGTGGCCGACTCGGGCTGTACGCTCCAGGTCGGCCACATGAAGCGCTTCGATCCCGGCATAGCTTTTGCCCGGCAGTTCATCCGCGAGGAGATGGGATCGCTGTTGGCCCTGAAGGCCTGGTATTGCGATTCGACCTATCGCTATACTATGACTGACAATCTTCAGCCGCTGCCGCTGCACAGCGAGCAGGCGCGCAAGCCAGCGGGCGATCCCAAGGGCGACAAGCGGCGCTACTTTATGCTGACTCACGGCTCGCATCTCATCGACCTAGCCCGCTTTTTGGGCGGCCCGCTCGTGGCCGTGCGCGGCCGGTGCAAGGAGCTGTTCGGGGCGTATTCTTGGTTTGTCGAAGTGGAGTTTGCCAACGGCGGCCAAGGACATCTCGACCTGACGGTGGCCGTGCGCATGGACTACCACGAGGGCTTTCACATCTACGGCGAGCACGGCAGCGTCGTCGGCAAAACCTACCTGCCGTGGTTTTTGAAATCCAGCGATGTCGAGTGCTTCTCCACGCGCGATGGCCAATATCGCCGACCGCTAGGGGCTGACGCGCATTTTTACCGGCTGCAACTCGAAGGTTTTGCCGACGCAGTCCTGCACGGCGCGCCCCAAATGGGGGCTGACGTGGAGGATGGAACTCAAACGATGCGGGCCATGGCCGCCATTGCCCGCTCGGTAGCAAGCGGCGATTGGGTCCGCTTGGCGACCGTCACCGGCGGCGTATAATACCTATGTCCTCGACTGGTCCTCGTTTATGGCCCCTCTATCTGCTCGGCGGTGTCGTCGTCTTGGCGCTCCTGTGGATCTGGTTGCCCGAAGCCCCCCATCGCCAGCGACAGATGATGAGCACTATGGCCATCGTCATGCTCGCCATTTTCTTCGCTCTGCTCTGGTTGCTTTTCGCGTCGCGGCTGGCTTGGGGACGGCGCTTCCGCTATTTCGGCGGCATCGTCCTCGTCATTGCGCTTGGTATTGGGCTTTTTCGCATTAAGGGTATGAGCGGCGACTTCGTACCGGTCCTCGAATGGCGGTGGAGTACCGAGGGCGAAGCCACCGCGGTCGAAGGAGGGGATGCCACCGCGCTCGATGCCCGCGATTGGCCGCAATTCCTCGGCCCCGAGCGCAATAACCGCCTGCGCGGCGTCCACCTCGAGCGCGACTGGGCCAAGCACCCGCCGCGCGAAATCTGGCGTCGCCCTGTCGGCGCAGCGTGGTCCTCCTTTGCCATTGTCGGCGGCCGGGCCGTAACTCAGGAGCAGCACGGCCCCGAGGAGCAGGTCGTCTGCTACGACTTGGCCACGGGCCGCAAGCTCTGGCAACACGCCGACTCGACTCGCTACGAGACCGCCATAGCCGGCATCGGCCCGCGCGCTACGCCCACCATCGCTGGAGACCGGGTTTTCACGCTGGGCGCTACTGGCATCCTCAACTGCTTGGAGTTGGACAGTGGGAAGTTGGTTTGGTCGCGGGATATTATCGCCAGCAACCAAGGGCAGGCCCCTATGTGGGGCATTAGCTGTTCGCCGTTGGTCCTCGACAGCTTGGTCGTGGTCAGTGCCGGAGGCCCGAATGAGCGCTCGCTCGTGGCCTATCACCGCCAAACCGGCGCGTTTGTCTGGGGTGGGGGCACGGACCGGGCCGGCTTCAGCTCGCCGCGTCTGGTTACTTTGGCTGGACGCGAGCAAATCCTGATCTTCAACAGCTACAGCGTCGTCGCGCACGATCCGCAGAGTGGAGTTCCCCTTTGGCGCCAGCCCTGGGATCAGGTCGAATGCGTTGCCAACCCCCTGCCCTTGCCCGGCGATCGGGTTTTGGTCTCCAGTGGCTACGGCATTGGTGCCAAGCTGTATCAAGTGAACGCCGCGCCCGATGGTGGCTTGACGAGCGATATGGTCTGGAAAAGCCCCCGGCTCAAGGCCAAATTTGCCAACATGGTCTATCGCGATGGTTTTGTCTATGGCCTCGACGATGGGGTGCTGGTCTGCCTCGACCCGCAAGACGGCAAGCGGCGCTGGAAGCGCGGGCGCTACGGCCACGGCCAGCTCATCCTGATGGACGATATTCTGCTGATAATGAGCGAAAAGGGCGATGTGGTACTGGTCGAGGCGCGCCCCGACCGCCACGTCGAACTAGCGCGCATGACGGCCTTCGACGGCAAAACCTGGAATCCCCCGGCCTTTGCCACCCCCTATCTGTTGGTGCGCACCGACAGCGAAGCCGCCTGCTACGAGCTGGCGCTTGAAGATGGTGCCATGTAGGGAGAAAAATCATGTTAGACTATTCGCACATTCAGAAGCCGGATTTGGGCTATCGCTATGAGTTCGCCACCGACGAGCTCGACGCGATGGACGAATGCTTGGCGGCGCACGGTTTCGCGATAATCAAAGACGCGCTGCCACCGGTGATCGTCGCCAAGCTCAAGCAGGCGGTGTGGGACGGCACAGACCCGGAGCGCACGTTGCAACCGGGCGAGAGCCGCACGCGGCACGCTTGGATCGAATCCGGCCCGGGCGCTTGGGAGGTGCTCGACTACGAGCCTTTCATGGACATTCACCGGCACCTGATCGGCACGGATGAACTGACACTCCACCGCTCGGCCGCCATCATCCGCCGGACTGGCTCGGCTCCTGTGGGGTGGCATACCGATTGGTGTGGCTATTCGACCGAGATCAAAAATTCGGGCGATGTGCTCAATCGCGGGCTGTGGCCGTCGGGCAAGTGGTTTTATCTGACCGGTTCGCGGCCCGAGCACGGCGGCCTGTGCGTTATTGAGGATTCCCACGTTGAGGACTGGGAGGGGCCGGAGGGATTCAGCATGACGGCCGATCGGCGCTCCTTTTACCCGGAGGGCACGGAGGAACGCGGGTACAACGGCTTCGACATCCCCGGCCTCGTCCCCTTGTTTACCAACGGCGGCGACATGATCGTCTTCGCCCATCGCACGTATCACGGCGCGTTTCCCAACCGCATTGAAGAAACGCGCCTTTCTTGCGCCATTGGCTTCCGCCCCCGCAACCACCGCATCGACATCCCCTGGGAAATCCCCGAGGAAGGCCAGTGGTTTTTGGCCAACCTACCCGATCACTTGCGCCGCTATACGGACGGGTACACGAGCATCAATTTGGCGTGGCAGGGGTGACTGACCGAGGCTAATCCTCGCGGCGTGGACGGACCACGGTTTTGCCGTCCGGTTCGACGAGGGGGTGGTGGTAGATATAGGGTGGTTCGAGTACCGCCTGCTGCGCCTCGGTCAATTCTGACACCCATGCTGGCTGCGTGACTTCGTACGTGCCGCCGGCGTAGTGCAGGTACTTCGGCGTGTACCGGTAGAGCAGGGCGCGGCGGTCGTGGTCCGCCTGCCACGGCAGGGCACCGTGCAAGGTGTTCTCGCTGAAGATGACCATGTCGCCGGCCTTTAGAGGCACTTGGTACACGACCTCTTGGTGCTCCTCCCAAGTCGTGATCTTCGGAGGACAGGAAAAGTTCGCTTTGTGGCTGCCCGGGATGACGCAGAGGCCGCCATCGCCGGGGTTTTGGTCGTGCAAAGTGTACTGGACGACGAGCAGGCCGCAGCGCATCTGGCCGTTGGTGTACGCGTAGAAGCGAGAGCCATTGAAGAGGACGTTGGTGGTTCCGTGGATGCGCAGGCCTTCGATGCCCTTGGAACCAGTGATCATGAACGGCTCGTGGTCGAGCTTCCAGCCGCGTCCGTGCAGGGTGTCGAGGTAGGGCAGGAGCTTATGGTGCGCGAGTAGGTCGCGGAAGGGCTGGCAATGGGGCTGCTCATAGGTGAGCATGCCGGTGAAAATGCTGCGCTTATGCAGCCCAGCCATGTTGCCGCTGGGGTCGCCGATTGGGTCTTCGCGGCGCTGGTCCCAGTTGGCGTCAAAAGCGTCATTGAGGGCTTTGACTTCGCCCGGCGAGAGGAACTCGCGGACGACGATGAAGCCCTGCAAGTCGAAGAGGAATTTTTCAGTGTCGTTCATGGTGATCGTGCCCTCCCATAGCAATCCTGAATGAGCCTTGCAGGTAGGGGCGAGCGATCGCTCGCCCCTACAATTTGGCGCCCATCTGCGCCCATCTGCGGATTATCCACTCCGCCCCAAGCGCACGTCCTCTGCCGCCAGCCACTCGGCGTATGGACGCGGCATGGGATCGGGTGGAGGCAGGCCGTTTTCGCGCCGCCAGCGCAGGAGGGGATGGGCGCGGTCCTGCTGGGGTAAATCTACTCGTTTGCCGTACGCGGCAGATTCGAAGATGCCCATCATAATTTCCACGATGTGATGGCCAGCTTGGCCGCTGCATTCGTGCTCGCGGCCTTCGTCGAGTGCTGCGACGTATTCCTCTACATAGGCGTAGTCGTCTGGGTGGGCGGAACTCTGCGGATCGTAGTCCGCGCAGTAGATGGGCGAAAGCACTTCCCAAGGTTCTCTTTGATCGTTGAGGGCGTAGTGGGGCTGCGGCAGCAGGAACGCGCCGAGGTCCCTTTTCCAGACGAGCTGCGAGAGCACTAAGCGGCCTTCGCTGCCGCAGAATTCTATCACCGGATTGACCGGGGTGGGAAAGCGGTGTTGCAGGAGGGTTGCGGTGACGCCGTCGGCAAAGCTGAGCGTCGCGGTGATGTGTTCGCCGGCGATGGTGCCCATGCCCTGCGGAGAGGGCACCACATCCGTTGGGGTGATGGGGTGGCCGTCGGTGGTGGCGGTGGCTACGACGCTGTGGCACGGACCGGCGACCTTGAGCATGTTGTTGATCATGTGCGTGCCGATGTTCATCAGGTTGTAGCCGCCGTAGTAGGTCTTGCCGTGGCCGTGGATGTGGCGCAACTGGCCGATGCGCCCCTCGGCAAGGGCTTTGGCCACGGCTTTCATATAGACGCCGACGCGCCCTTGGTGATGCACGGCGATGCGCGCGTTTTTTTCGCGGGCCTTGGCCAGCACCTCGTCGGCCTGCTGGCAATCGACGCACAGCGGTTTTTCAATATCGATGTGGGCACCGTATTCGAGGACGCGCATGGCCAGCGAGTGGTGGAATTCCGTGCCAGTGGGAATGGCGACGATGTCGGGTTGGTGCTGGCCGATCATCGCGTCTAGATCGGTGTAGCGGGCCGCGACCCCGAGTTCGTCGCCTAGGGTGTCGAGCAGGTCTTGCACGAGGTCGCAGAGAGCGACGATTTCCGTGCGGGGGTGGGCGTGATACGCGCGTGCTGCGGCCGTGCCGCGGCCCCGGCAACCCAGTATGGCCACGCGATAGGTTTTCATACCGTCCTCCTAGTGGGCTGAGTGTTGGAAGCGGAGAAAGCGACGCCTATATTGAGCGTGGTCCGCCTCGGCGCGAAAGAGCGCCGAGGTATTATAACAAAATGTGGGTGCGATCTTAAAGTCGCATAATCTGAGTAGAAATAGACGGTTGCCCCCTATTTCTGCGGCCAGTGTGAAGGCCACTCGTCAAATCTCCTATGCGAAGAAAGCAATTTCTTGGTGTAAAGCGGGGATTAAAGCCTAATGATCAGGTCAACCATAGACCAAATCAGGGCAAGACGAAAATGGGCAAGATGAACGAAAGTGAACCTACGTGATAGGCATCGTAAAGGTTGACTCCCGAAACATGGTTGATACGGGAGAACGGGTCGAAATAGGCTGCAAGGTTCGTTTGGCCATGCAGCAAAAGCCACTATCTGCCCTACACAGATAAGTGTATTCACACCATAGGCCCCGGTGTATAGTAGGCATCTAAACCCATTGTTCCTCAGATATGCGGAAAAGAGTAACCCCAATGAGGTCTAAGATCAACCCCTTAGTAGCCAACTCGCAAGAGGCGGTCAAATCCTCAGTGGGAAAAGGATGTGGCAAGAAGCGAATGCCAGCAGCGGAAACGCACGGGGAATACATAACCCGCTGGATAGGGATATACCCAATCTGAAAAGAAGCTGACGTGCCACAGGTGAATTGCCCGTAGAACATGCTGAATCTCTCTAATCTGAAGGAGATGCGGAGAATGCTTAAAGCGAGCAGACCTCAGACACTGCGGAGGTGGCAAGATATAGACTGGTATCATGCGGCCAAAGCAGTGAAAGAGATGCGACAGCAGATATACAGGGCATCGCAGAAAGGAGACCATAAAAAGTTAAGGTCTCTGCAACGACTGATGTTGAAAAGCAAGGCAAATCTGGAAATCAGCACCAGACAAGTAACGCAGATCAACAAAGGTCGGAAAACACCCGGAGTTGATGGAAAGGTGGCTCTCACGCCAGACGAGCGAACTAAACTGATGGCAGAAATACGCCAAGAACAGCTTTGGAAAGCTCAACCGGCCAAGAGGGTGTATATTCCGAAAGCAGATGGCAGAAAACGACCCCTGGGCATCCCAACCATAGCTGACCGAATAAGGCAGGCAATGGTCAAAAATGCCCTCGAACCTGAATGGGAGGCCAGATTTGAACCCTGCTCCTATGGATTCAGACCCGGACGGGATTGCCACGACGCAATCGGGAGAATATTCCGCACTGCTCTACCACAAGGTAAGAAAAAGTGGGTTGTAGATGCAGATATTCAAGGAGCCTTTGACAATATCGACCACGAAGCACTGCTGAAAAGATTGCATGGCTTTTCTGCCAAGCATCTAATCAGAAGATGGCTTAAGGCCGGTATCATAGACAAAGGAGTGTTTGCCAAAACGGAACTTGGAACGCCACAAGGTGGCGTAATAAGCCCATTGCTGGCAAACATAGCTCTGACAGGGATGGAGGAAGCAGTTGGCGTAACATATAGCCACAGGGATAATTACACAACTGCTAACAGAAGTAAAAGGGTGCTAATCCGATATGCTGACGACTTTGTAATCTTCACCCAGTCCAGAGAAGATGCCAAAGCCGCACAAGCTGAAATATCAGATTGGCTAATCAAGCAAGGATTAAGGCTTTCTGTGGAAAAGACCCAAATCCGGCACTTGACCGAAGGATTTGACTTCCTTGGATTCAACATCCGCGAATATAAGGAACGAAAATCTGACAAGCAAATACTTCTGATAAAACCTAATGCTGATGCTGTCAAGAGATTTCGCACAAGGTTGAGGCATGAATGGCAAAAACTAAATGGCCACAATGCCGAGAAGGTGATTAAAACCCTTAACCCGATAATCAGAGGATGGGGCAACTACTACCGAAAGGTGGCATCCTCTGAGGTATTCAATAGCGTGGATAATTATCTAAACTATCGAATATACAAATGGTTAAGACATACTCACCCAAAACAAACTTGGGACTGGATAAAACAAACTTACTTCGGTAAGTGGAATAAAAGTAAAGACGATAGCTGGGTATTTGGGAACAAATCCACAGGTTCCCATCTATTTAAGCTAACGTGGCTACCCATCGAAAGGCACATCTTGATTAAACATGGCGTGTCCCCAGATGATCCAGACCTCAAGGACTACTGGCGAAAACGGGAAAAGATGAAAACCCAAACTCTGCCCACAAAAAGGCATAGGATATTATCCAATAAACAAAAAGGACAATGCCCTGTGTGTAGGCAAACCTTATTCTGTGATGAAAAACTGGCCATACATCACAGGAAGCCGATCAAGGATGGAGGAAGGGATAGAAATCCAAATCTCGCATTACTCCACTACACTTGCCACCATCAGGTCCACAAAGGGACAACTGCTGATGTTGTGCAATTTGCTTGAGCCGTGTGCGCTGAAAGGTGCAAGCACGGTTCTGAGGGGGGCGGGGGGCCAGTAATGGCCACCCGCCTACCCGACTACTAAGGAGGAAAACATGGGACAATTCCACGGGGTGGTACCGGCGATTATTAGTCCGAAAAACGAGGATGGCACCTTAAACGAAGAGGCCTTCCGCGCCACAATGGAATTCAATATACAAGCTGGCGTACACGGCTTTTGGGTCGCTGGCGGCACCGGCGAGAGCGTCCTGCTCGACGACGAGGAGAACCAGCGCATCGCCGAAATCTCCGCCGATCAGAACTCGGGACGCACTCAAGTCATCATGCACGTGGGGGCCAATACCACGGCGCGGGCCGAAAAATTGGCGGCCCACGCAGCTCAAGCCGGAGTGGAAGCCATCTGCGCGGTGCCTCCCTTTTTCTACCAAGGCGACGACGATGGCGTAGTAGAATACTATCGGGCCGTGGGGGCTGCGGCTGATCGGCCGCTGTTCATCTACAATTTGCCCGGCTGCACCGGCCTCGATGTCAGTCCGGCTCTGATGCAGCGCCTAGTCGAGGAAGTACCGCAGACTACTGGTTTGAAACATTCGTCGCCGGTATTCGCCAACCTGATCGAATTCGTCGGCATGGGGCTAGACGCCTTTATCGGCAGCGGCAAGCTGATGTTGCCAGCTATGACCGTCGGGGCCGTTGGGTCGGTTGATGGTCCTTTGTGCGCGGCCCCGGAATTGTGGATGGCCATTTGGAATGCCTATCAGGAGGGTGATCTAGCCGCCGCAAAACAGGCTCAGGAGCGGGCTAGCGCCTTTCATCGCACAGTGGCGCAATTTGGTTATTTCGGCAGCATCTTGGCCGTGGTCAGTCAGCGCATAGGGATGGAGTGCGGGGATCCTCGGCGGCCGTTGCGACCCGTGCAATCCGACGAGTGTGAGACGCTATTGGCGCAGGTAGAGGCACTGGGATTGGAGGGCTTTTGACAGTCAAGTCGGGCCGCTGCGAGCCTTAAGTGGATGTAACACGAAACATTGTAAAACGGAAAAAGGGAGACTCGATGTTTAAGCGAAAAATTGCTTTGTTCGCCAGCGCGCTGCTGGCTCTGAATGCGCCGTTGGCCGAGGCCAAGACCTTTTACTGGATTTCGCACGGCTCGCCCGCCGACCCGGTGTGGACCTACTTTCTAGCCGGCGCACGTCAGTGGCAACAGAATACCGGCCACGAGGTCAACACGTCTTTCCACAACGGCGACGTGGCTTCTCATCAGGAGGCCGTGCGCGCCGCCATTGCCGCTGGGGCCGACGGCATTGTCACCAGCAGTCCCGACCCGGGCAGTTTGGTGCAAGTGGCTAAGGAAGCCAATGAAGCCAACATTCCGATCATCAACATGAATACGCCCGATCCCACCGCTAGTTTCGACGCGTATGTCGGGGGCGACTTGGTGACGACCGGTCGGCAGTGGGCGCAGTACTTGGTTGACAAGGGCCACGTCAAATCCGGCGACTTCGTGTGGATGCCGGTGGAAGTGCCCGGCGCGACCTATGGCGTCCAAGAGGAACAAGGCGTCGCCAGCGTTTTTGAGCCGTTGGGGATCACGTGGGAAGTCACCGACGCGACGCTCGATCAGGCCGAAGTCATCTCCCGCATGGTTGACTATATGACGGCCAACGGCGACGAGATCGACGCGATTATCGGCCTCGGAGATCTGGTCACTGGCAGCATCAAGCGCGTCTTTGACCAAGCCGGTTTCGCTCCCGGCGACATTCCCGTCGTCGGCTGGGGCAACTCGCTCGACACCACTCGGGAAGTCCTCAGCGGGTACGTCAACGCGGCCATGTGGCAAGATCCGTTGGCGATCAGTTACATGGCCCTGTCGTTGGCGTCCATGGCCGCCAGCGGCATTCCGCCTGGTTTTGACATTATTACTGGCGCGCTCTACGAGGCCAACAAGGCCCAGATCTACGACGATATCCTGTCGGGCGAATGATGAACGCGGTTGTACAGCGCATCCTGTCGCGGCCAGAATTCGGTCCGTTTGTTCTGCTGGTCGTCATGGTTTTCGTCTTCTGGCAGATCAATCCGGCGTTTCTATCGACGCGCAACATCGGCAACATGCTGGCCTTTACGGTGGAATTAGGACTGATCGCGCTGGCCATGACCTTGCTGATGACGTCCGGCGAATTCGATCTTTCGGTCGGCTCGTTGTTCGGGTTCTGCCCGGTGCTCATGTGGACCCTGTACAACACTGGGGTCACGTCCATTGAGATCGGCTTTGTCTTCGCCTTGGGCATGGCTGCGGCTATTGGCCTGTGTAGCGGCTTGTTCGTCACGCGCTTGCGGATTCCCTCGTTCTTGGTGACGCTCGGCATGTTGTTGGTCGTGCGGGGCAGTGCGCTGGTGGTGACGAGTGGATTTCCGCAGCGGACTTGGGATGCTGCGGATCTCTTGCTCGCCGAGATTCTGGTTGGGGATTTCAACGTGGGTGGCCTGCGCGTGTACATGTCGCTGTTTTGGTTTGTAGCGGCGGCGCTGTTGCTCGGCTATTTGCTGACGCAAACCAAGATGGGGAACTGGCTGCAAGCGGCGGGCGGCAATGCCGAGGCTGCCCGCGCTCGCGGCGTGGCCGTAGAACGCACCAAGGTCAAGCTGTTTGTGCTCTCGGCCGTCATGGCGGGTTTTGCTGGCATCATCAGCTCCATTCGCACGGCCGCGGCTAACCCCAACAGCGGCACGGGCTATGAGCTGGAGGTCATCGCCATGGTCGTGATTGGGGGGACGGCCCTGACGGGCGGGCGCGGCACCATCATCGGCACGGTCCTCGGCGTGTTCATCTTGCGCTCGATGCGCAACGGCATTGTGCTCATCGGCGTGCCCGGACTGGCGTACAACATTTTCATCGGCGCGATCATCTTGGCAATGATGGCTCTGCATTCGTGGGTGGACCGTCGGCGACAGAGGGAAGGATAGGGGAAGATACCCTAATCCTCGGCAGAGAGATGCTTGACATATATACATATTCCTTCATAGATTACGCTCCTTGTTAGTTAATCCATTAAATTTCAAAAGGAGAAAAATAAAATGAACAAGGAACAGATTAGTAATGTCTCTGTTGGAAAAGAACAGACCAGTAATACTCCTGTTGGAAAAATTGATAAAGTAGAACCGGCACGCGAATTTCACGCATCAACAGGAGGCAAATGGATACCCATCTTAAAATCATTTAATCCTTTTGGGCCAATGGCCGAGGCATACGCAAAAACTCTGGCGTATAACATTGAGAAAAAGCGTCTTGAAGTCGAGCTTACTAGAATAGAGAAACAAGCGGATATTATAGAAAAAGTAATTGATAGTTCATTTAAATTGAAAATGGAGGAGCTTACACATAGAAGAATGGCTCTTATAGGCTTCTATGAAACAGTAAATGCAGAGTTACAAAGACTGCACATAGAAAGAGTGGCCGTTTTGGAGATGGCCCAATTGGCCCAAAAGAAATCTTTTGAAGAGGGTTTGTCTATTGAAGAGCGTAAAATATATAAAGAAATGGCAGTCGAGATGACAAAAGATTTACCGCGTTTTGGAGAGACGTCTAACCAATCTCTTCAAAAAATAATTGACGCTCTTCCTCCTGTAGAAATATCGCCGAAACTGTTAGAGAGCTAGTATATGTGGTGGCTAGTTCCTATAGGAGTAGGTGCAGGTGTATTAGCACTTATACGTGCTGTAGCTTCAGAGGCAGAACGAGAGGCACGGGAGCGTTGGGAGGAAATGAGAGAGGATGTTGAAAGAAGTGTTAAGAAGTCTCGAAAGAGTATTGAAAAACATGTTACTCAGGCAAAAAAGAACTATGATCTTCGTGTTTTATTAGATGACCATTATTCGTGTGTACAAGCCGTGGATGCAGCACACAAACTTTTGGATGATGTCCGAAGTAGCCTGCACGGCATAAACAAGATGATAGAAGAGACAAAAAAACAGAGAACGTCTCTTCGATATAAACTAAAAAAAGCGAAACAAGATAAGAATGAAGTGTTAATACATGGTATTGAACAGGATATAGAAGAAATTATCAAAACAAGGCAAAGCTTTTTTGATGATAGAGATAAAATAGAGAAGCAAAAGGCTTCATTTATCAAAGAGGTTCAAAAATTAAACAATAGAACGAGAAAATTGAAAAAATTGGTACAAGATAGACATGGAATTAAAGGTTTAGAATTATGCAATAGATTAGAAGAGAGAACCAAAAAAAAGCGTTTATTAGAAAATAATATCCTAAAAAATGTCGATCTGACCGAGAGGCACAGTCAGGAGCAGGCATTTATCGCAAAGGTTCGCCGTAAGAATTTGTCCTCGTCTAGGGTGAATAATAGGGGGCAGACAGACCTGCATATTGCAGTAGACCTGAATATCCCCGTATTGATTATATCCTTGCTCAGGCAAGGTGCTGATGTCAACGCGAAGGACAACGGGGGCTGGACGCCGCTGCACTATGCGGCAGAGCACAATGCTTGTGCAATAGCATCGCTACTGCTCGCCTACGAGGCTGATGTCGATGTGGAGGATACAGATCACAGAACGCCACTCCACTATGCGGTGGCGAATAAGGCCCATACAACAGCAAAGTTACTGCTAGCTCATGAGGCTAATGTCAACGCGGAGACCAAAGAGGGTTGGACGCCGCTGCACTATGCGGCAGAGCACAATGCCCATGCAACCGCAAGATTATTGCTCGATTACAGGGCTGATGTCAGCGCGAAGGATAGCTGGGGTTGGACGCCGCTACACTATGCGGCAGAGCACAAGGCTCGTGCAACAGCATCGTTATTACTCGATTGTGGGGCCACTGTCAACGCGAGGGATGAAGAGCGTAAAACGCCGCTGCACTATGCGGTCGCGAGCAATGCTCATGCAATAGTGTGGTTGTTACTTGATTACAGGGTTATTGTCAACGCAAGGGACGAAGAGGGCAGGACGCCGCTGTACTATGCGGCGAAGTACAGAGCTCATAAATCGGAAGAGTTATTACATCTCTATGATGCCCATTACTAGAAGCAGCTTATGCTCGAACTCTAGTCAGTTAGAAGACATGGGGGAAACGCATGAAGGCAATAGATACCTTTAAAATAGATAAGAGCGTCCTTTCAGTTATATCCCTTTCTGAAGAATCAGGTGAAAGGGAGTACTGGCACTCGAAAACGCCTTACGAACGCTTAGAATCCATTGAATTGATGCGACAGATTAACTATGGCTATGATCCAATTACCACCCGACTTCAAAGAGTTCTTGAAGTTGCTCAACTCACATCGAGTTGAATATCTACTCGTCGGTGGCTACGCCGTCGGTTATCATGGCTATCCACGTGCAACCGGTGACATGGATTTATGGGTGGCAGTTCGTCAAAATAACGCCGAGAAGTTGGTCGTGGTCTTGAGGGAATTTGGGCTTAATGCACCCCAATTATCAGCCGATATCTTTTTGCAAGAGAATCAAATTATTCGCATGGGGGTTCCGCCCATGAGAATAGAGCTTTTGACAACAATATCAGGTGTTGATTTTGGCTCTTGTTATTCAGAACGAATTGTTGATGAGATTGATAATGTCGAAGTTCACATTATCAATCTGAAGCACTTGAAGCAGAACAAACAAGCGAGTGGAAGGCATAAAGATTTAGATGATTTACAGTACCTTTGAAAACTTACATAAAAAATAGGACTAGCCGATGACAGTGGCACTAGTCCAGATGAAAAACATCAGCAAGTCCTACGGACGAGTGTGCGCCCTTGAAGACGTCCATCTGACTGTCAACGAGCGCGAGATCGTCGGCTTGCTCGGCGACAATGGGGCTGGTAAATCCACGTTGATCAAAATTCTCTCCGGGGCCGTTTCCGCCAGCGGTGGCGACATCTTCATACACGGCGAAAAAGCTGACATCAAGAGCACAGCCGACGCCATTAGCTACGGCATTGAAACCATCTATCAGGATTCTGCTCTCGTAGCGGAGTTGTCGATTGCGCGGAATTTTTTCTTGGGCCGCGAGCCCCTGAAAGGCCCGGCGTTTTTAGGGCGCATAGATCAAGAGGCCATGGCGAATGTGGCCCGCACCTTGCTCAAGCAGGTGGGCATTGAAAAAGACATTCCCGCGACGACGCCCATCGGCGCGTTGTCCGGCGGCGAGCGCCAATCCGTGGCCATTGCGCGGGCCATGCACTTCGACAGCGAGCTAATCATTCTCGACGAGCCGACCAACAACTTGGGCGTCGCGGAGACGCAGGGCGTCTTGCGCTTTGTCCGCAACGCCCGCGACTCGGGCCACTCCTGCATTTTCATCGCGCACAATATCCATCACGTCTTCCAGGTCGTGGACCGCATTGTGGTGCTGCGCCAAGGCCGCGTCGTTGCCGACGACATCGATCCCAAGGAGACGACTGTGGCCGAGGTGGAGCAGGTTATTACGGGGATGGCTTAATTGGTGGTCGGTGGCCAGCCCCTCAACTACTCTCACTAGCACCGAAATTTGACAACGCTGCTCAGTCCGCGTTGTCGGCGATGGACACCTCGCCCGCTGCCGCTCGATCCGCCAAGGCTTGGGCCTCGCTCGTAGGTAAGTTGCCGTTTTCGACGATGAGCACGTTGCCCCCAATGCCGACGAGATTGGCTAGCCCCGCAAGGCTAGTCAGTTTTTCGTTTTCGTAGATGTTGAAGTCTTGAGCGACCTGCGCAAGGCTTTCCAACCCCGTCAACGTGGTCAGTTTTTCGTTGTTGTAGATGTTGAGGTTGCCGCCAACTCGGCTGAGACTCGCCAATCCGACGATGCTCGTCAGTCGCGAGTTGCTGTAAATGCTCAGATCTTGGCCGACGTCCGTTAGGCTGGATACGTCCTCGACCATGTCTAACGCGGCATTGCGCCCGATGCGCAAGCTGCCGCCAATCTCCTTTAGAGACGATACATCTTCTAGCGCGGTGAGGGACAAGTTGTCCTCGATGACGAGGTCGCCACCGACGCTGCTGAGATTCGAGAGGTCCTCTATGAGTTCAAGCGAGGGATTGAAGGCGATGGTGAAGCTGCCGCCGATAGTGGTGAGGCTGAATAGGCCATCGATATTGGCCAATTGGTTGTTGTTGTCGATGCGCGCGTTGCCGGCGACCGCTTTGAGTTTGATTAGACCATCTACGGTGGTCAGTTTGTCGTTATGGGAGACGCTGAAGTGGCCGCCGATTGCGCTGAGAAAGGACAACCCCTCGATATCGACGAGGTCGTCGTTGTCGCGGATGGTGACGTCTCCGCCCACAGAGGCGAGGTCGTTCAGACCCTCAAAGCTTTTGAGGTCGTCGTTGTCGTAGATGGTGAGGTTGCCATCTACAGCGCTGAGTTGGTTCAAGCCCTCAAAAAGGGTGAGGTCCAAGCGCGTGATTTCGAGGTCGCCAGCAATGGTGTAATTGCATTTCCCTTCCTTCTCCAGCGCATCCGCGTCTTCGCGCGAGCGCACGATGTGGTTGCCCGGCAGGACGTTGTCTTCACAGTCGCCTGAGGTACTATCCAAGCCAGCGTCCTCGCCGCACCCGGCCAAGACGAGCAACAAGACGAATAGGTTAGCCACGGCGATCAATCTAGATACCCGAGGACGCGCAGGCGTTCTTGGAGGATTGCGGCCTCGCCAGCCGTTGCTCCTTGAGCCTGCATCTGTTGATAGGCGGAGCGATCCCGCAAGGCGCGATATTGCACGCGGTAGTGCGATGGGTCCGCGCAAACCAAATCGTCATCGCCGTGGCGCAGGTCGCGCAGGACGTATGCGCCCGTCTGTTCGTCCTCGCGGTAGAACTGCCTCCCGTCGCACAGGCACCATTCGCGGATGCCCTCGGCATAGCGCGCTATTTCCTCGCCGTCGATAGCCGTAGGCGACGTGACGCGCTCGGCGGGTAGGCGCAGGTTGTCGGGGCTGAGAAAACCGATGCCGTATAGACTGTCTAGCTCAGATAATACCCAACGATCGGTCAGCGCTGCGTTCGGCTCCAACCAGTTCTGGCCGAACCCTTGGTAGTCAACGGGGAGATCGGCTAATGCCGCGATGGTTGGAAAGAGGTCGATGGCGGAGACGGCTCTGTCGCGGGGAAAGGAGAAGCCACCCGGCACGTGCGCCAGCATGGGGACGTGCACCACGTTGGGATGCAGCCGGTCGCCGTGCGCCATAACCTCCCCGCAAAATCCCTCGCCGTGATCGCCGCAGATAAAGACCGCCCACTCGTCGAGGTTGATGCGCTTGAGCAGTTCGACGAGGGAAAACTCCAGCACGTGGGTCACAGCCGCTTGGTAGTAGCGCAGTGCTTCTTCTACCTGACCAGATGCCACCAACTGACTCAGATTGGGCGGATGGGGTATGTCGCCCAAGCCGTAGCCGCCGTGCGTGTACCAAAAGTGGAGGAACTTAAACTGTGGCCCGCGCGGCTCGATCAGCTCGGCGCACAGGCGTTCGAGCGACCCCAAGTGCTGCTGGGTGACTGCTGGATCAACTGGCCCGATAAAAGGCGCGAAGTCGAGGAAGCGGAATACGTCTGGCCGCTCGGAAAAACCCCGAACGCTGTACCCAGCCGCGGCAAAGACATCGAACAGGTTGACCACGTCGGCGAACATCTTCAGATAGGTCTGCCCAAAAAGCCCGTGCTCAAAAGGATACAGCCCGGTGAACAGCGAGGTGTGCGAAGGGCGGGTCGCCGGCGCGGTGACAAAGTAGCGCTCGGCAAAGGCGTAATCCCGCGTCAGCAGATCGAATTTGGGTGTGTTCATCCTCGGGTTGGTCCGGCTCAGGGCGTCGTAGCGCCAGCAGTCGATGGAGACGATTAGGAATTTTGACATGGATTTATGGGATGAGGAGGGGGTAGGGGAACAGGATTTATGGGATTTATGGGATGGACAGGATTCATGTTAAATCAACTCGTCAATCGAGCAGCCGGGCGTTGTACTGACGCGGCGTATGTCGATAGCCGCCAAACCGCCCTTCGTCGAGCGGCGCGGGCGTGTAGATGTACACGGCGTCGCCATAAGGGTCATAGAGTACCACTTCTTCGCGCTCGTCGCCGCAGATATCGGCTGGAAAGCAGTGGTACCACCCCATTTTGCCGCCGGTCGGCGCGGGTAACTCGGGGAAGGTTGCGACCTTGTGGCCGTGGCCATTGAAGAGGGCCGCTGGACTGTACAGCAAATCTCCTTGCTCTGACCCATTCCAGCGCACGATTTCCATGCCCGTGTTATTCGGCGATTCATCTACTTGGAAGCGATTGAGCACAACACCGTCTTGCGCGACGATCATTACGTCTGCGTGGTGCCCGTTGTAGCGGATGGCCAATTCGCGGCCGGGTAGCTCGGGCCGCAAGTTTCCGCAGCGCACCTCTTGCCCGTGCGGCACCACGTCCGCCCCCAAGTGCAGCAAGCGGCGACCGCTGCTGTCGAGCACTTGGCCGCTGCCCGAGACAATGGCCGCTGGCTCCGTGCCCCACCGATCCACCAACACGCTGTCTGCATGGTCGCCCAAAAAGGTTTCCCACAACACGCTGCCGTCGTGGTCGAGGCCAAAGTGCCCGCCGTTGACCTCGTCGCGCCCATCGCCGTCTAGGTCGCCGACGGCCGGGATGTACGCCGCGTGCTCTGGGTAGCGATGCCACTTGCTGCGATAGTGCCACAGCACTTCGAGCCGGTCGTTGAACGCGAGGACATCGCAGCCTAGCTTGACGACAAAATCGCGCGGCTGGTCGTGCCCGGAGAAGTTGGCGATTAGCAGCCGCTGATGCACGTAGTTGGGGATGTGCATTTCTCCGTCTGCGTAGGCGTTGCAGCGCGTTAGTTCCTCGGGCGCGGCGCAGTGTTTGACCGCACCCGTGCATCCGTCGAGGATGGCGATGTGGACGTCTGCAAGGTTCCATTTGCTGGTGCGTTTCACATGGGGATCGACGAGGAAGCAGAGGACCTCTTGCCGCCCGTCTTGGTCGATGTCGCAGATGGCCACTGGCCCTGGGCGGTCGGGAGAAATCGTCGCGAGGCGGCCCGGCTCATCCGCGTCGAGCGCGGTAAAATCCCGATCTCCCACTGACCACAGTGGCTCGCCGGCGAGCGAAAAGGCTCCCAGAAAGCAGGGCTTGATGCCCCCGAGGGCATTGTACACGAGGAAATCGACCTGTCCGTCTCCAGTCAGGTCGCCGACGCGAATGTCCCCGCCGGTGCGCTCGCGGACGAACTCCGTGGGCAAGGCGACCTTCTTGTAGAGCAGGGCCTCTGGGGTGCATGTTGGGTTTTTCACGGGATGCAAACCTTTTCGCCACACCGCGGCCAAAGGGGCGCGTTAGTCGGCGTCGGCCAATCCTGCGAGAAAGTCGATAAAGACCGCCAGTTCGCTCTTGACTCGGGCGAAGTCGCCTGCTAGCGCTTCGGCCAGCGGCCTTATCCGCTGCGGGTCAAACTCAAAGGCATAGACGTGGCGCACCACGTGGCGGAAGCGCAGATATTCGTCTAAGCGCTTGATGGTGCGCTCGGCACTGACGATGTGGCGGGCGATCATAGATCAACTCCTTCGCGCTCGATAACCGCTCTTAGGGCGGGACGGCAACAGGCGATATCGACCAAGTTCACTTCGATATCTGGGTCGAGGTCCATGACCGCTCCGAGTGCTCGCCAAATGTCCTCGGGCTGGAGGCCCCAAGCGGCGATATCCACGTCGGACCAGGGATTGAACCTGTCCTCGTGCGCCAGTGAGCCGAAGAGTACCACCCGCTTGGCGTTGAAGTGTTCCTCTAGTAGGCGGGCCGCCTGCCGCGCTAGCCCCCAAGCGCGCTGACGGCGTTCGCACAGACGCTCCTTTTCGGCGATGTGGCGTTGGCGGGCCGCCTTTCGGTAGGCATCCATTTCAGCGGGTGTTATTTGGGAACAGGTAGGCATGGTCAAAGCCGTAGGTGGTGATGCTGCGTCTAGCGAGAAATATACGCACGATGCCAACAAAAGTGAACGGTTTGGCAGGAGCGGGAGAGATTGCGTCTCAGATGTCTTGCGATATATTCCTCGCCAGAGTTGCCCTTAGCACTGTGCAAATTAACGAAAGGAGCTACATGTCTTTCAAATTCGTCTTTCTGTCACCCGCCCGCGAGCTAGCCGCTGCCATGTCCGAAGCGGTCCCCACGATAGAGATCGTTCAATGCGAGAGCCGCACCGAAGCTCTAGCCGCTCTGCCCACGGCGCAAGCCTGTTTCGGCACCTTGGACTCAGAGCTGTTGGCCGCAGCCGTCCAGCTCAAGTGGTTGGCCGCCCCAGCCGCCGGCCCGCCCAAGGGGTATTACTTCCCGGAACTCATCGCCAGCGACGTGGTGGTAACCAATTTTCGCGGCATCTTCAACGACCACATCTCGGCCCATATCATGGCCTTTGTGCTGGCGCTTTCGCGCGGTATGCACCGCTACTTCCGCAACCAATTCGCCGGTCAGTGGCGCAGCGGAGGAGAAGCGAGTCCCTCGACCTACCTGCCCGAATCCACCGCGCTGATCGTCGGCGTCGGCGGGATTGGCGCAGAGACCGCGCGCCAGTGCAAGAACTGGGGCATGACGACTGTTGGCATCGATCCTCGCGTTGAGTCGCCGCCTGCGGGCGTTGACGAATTATATCGCCCGGACGCGCTCGACCAACTTTTGCCGAGAGCGGATTTCGTCATAATCACTGTGCCGCAGACGCCGCAGACCGAGGGATTTTTCACCAGCGCCCGGTTCGAGCAGATGAAGAATAGCGCGTACTTCGTCAACATTGGTCGCGGCGCGAACGTCAAGTTGGCCGATCTCGACCAAGCCCTGCGCGAGGGCCAGATCGCCGGTGCTGCCCTAGATGTGTTTGAGCAGGAGCCGCTGCCGCCGGAGCACCCGTTGTGGACGGCCCCGCACTTCCTGATGACCCCGCACGTGGCTGCGGCCGGTCCTTACCTGGCAGAGCGCCGGCGCGACCTGATGGTGGAGAATTGCAAGCGCTTTGCCCGCGGCGAGGCCTTGGTGAATGTGGTGGATAAGGAGAACTGGTTCTAGGGCAGCGTGCCCGCGATGAGTAGGTACGCGTCGGCTGTGACTTCGCCGTCAATTTCCCACTCCTTGAGCTCGCCGCCGAGCTTCTCTATGACCTTTTCGCTCAGCGAGTGAAAGGGCGGGCGGCCCGGGTCGGCGATGATGATCTGCCCGACCTCGACCTCGATCGCCTTTTTGATCAGCTTGTAGAGCGGCGAGACCATTTCGTCCCAGAAGCAAATATCGGCCCCGATGATCAGGTTGGTTTGCCGCAGGTGTTTCTTTTTTACGCTCTCGAACTTGCAGCGCCAAGTCTCTATCTCGACGTCGTTGATCTCGGCGTGTAGCTGCAAGTAGGGAAAGACCTCCGCGTCCGCGTCCATGCCCGTGACGCGGGCACCGTGGTTTTTGGCGCAGTATATCCCGGCGAGGCCCCACCCGCAGCCGATATCCAAAACCCGCGCCTTTGGCGGCAGGCCCTGATGCGAGAGGAAGTCCATCACGCACCAACTCGAATTCCAGAATTTGTTGCCGTGGATGCAGGGTTCGTGCTTCTCTTTTTGGGCGCGCACTTGAGGGTGAGCGGCTTTGAGTACTGTGATGCCATACGCCTGGCGCGAGTTCTTCTTTTTTTCTTTGGCCATGTCGCTCTGTTAGTTCCCACCGGAAAGTTAGATTTTCTCGTTAGAATCCCCACACACGCGCTGCGGTCTTTCCCATAACCCATTCGATATCGTCGCCGTCGGCAAAGGCCGGATGTTCGAGGACGCCGCGCAGCGTATTGGCGTAGCCCTCTCGGCCGGCGCTGGGCGGGAAGTCGCTGCCCCACATCATGCGTTGCACACCGAATGCGTCCTTGGCCATCTCGAACAGTGGCGGCACGTGGTCGAATTTGAGTTTGGGCAGCAGGCGCGGCGGGCGAGCGCAAATTTCGCCCAAGCCGGGGACTTTGATGCTGGTGTTGTCGCGTTCGCCGTGTCGCAGGGCTTTGGCGTAATCGGCGTAGGGCGGCTCGGCAATGCCCACGCCTGCGAGGTGTTCGAGGATGACGTGCGTGTCGGGGCACGCATCGAGTACGCGCGAGAAATCGTCGGCCGCGAACTGGGATGCATTGCCGATGCTGGAGACTACGAGGCCGAGTTCGCCGGCTCTGCGCCATATATCGTAAGGGCCCGCGTTGGCGAACTGGCCATTCGGGGCGATACGAATACCGGCGGCTCCTTGCTCTGCGAGTTGTGCAAGATCGCCGAGTGGGTCGGAGGACTCGGGATTGACGAGGACTGCGACTTTGAAACGGCCCGGTCGCTTGGCAGCTTCTTGGAGGAGGTAGGTGTTGTCGTAGGTGCCGCCGTGTTGGACGAGCACGGCTTGGTCAACGCCGTTGCGGTCCATCTCGAATTCGAGTGTCTCGATAGGCTCGAACCAGTTGTTACCGGCGTGGCAGTGCGTGTCGATTATCAGCATTTGAAACGGCCTTTCAAGCGGAGATAGTTGTCAATCGCGCAGCTTGTGAAACGATTCAACTTGCTGCGAATACTCGACCGTGTCAAAGGCATGCCGTTCCCTGACACACACTCAGCGGGGTGGCATAGCCGCCTTCTCTCAGCTTCCAGTACCTGGTTGCGTCCTGTTCATAATGGGCAAAAATGTGTTCGCGTTTCATTTTTTATTCTCTTCTTCCCTCACCGCAGCCAGTGGAGAAAGTCCTTTGGGTTTATCCGAACTTTGTCGCATGGTTCAACGGGGCTATATGATACCCACTGTTCATCGTCGAGCTGCTCGAAAGAGGCCGACGGTACGGTATACAAGAATCCAGGTTTGGACGTGTCGAGGGAACCGGCTGCTAAATGAATCTCAGGTTCGTCCGCTTGAAATGATACTTGAAAGCTAAGGTTATTATTTTCGTTCGGGATGAACGGCAGGGAAAATACTATAGCAAGATTTTGAATATGGGTAGCATAGACAGCGTCCAAACGGTCTTTTTCTGGTCCCACTCCTCGCGCCGGCCTAGGTTCGATGCGATCAAGTTTTTCAGGACTTCCGTGATAGAGATAACGTGGTTTAGCGATCTTCATTTCCGGTTGCTGCTAACTCGGCATTAATGATGAAACTTAGAGAAGATACGAAAGATGCAATAGCTGCTCCAAGTGGTCATACGTCTTTTGCCACGCCGTCTTAACTCGCTCTCCGCCGATCAGTAACAATTTGGGTCCAGTTTAGTGTTAGTACTTGTCCAGTCTAGGGTTCGAGTTCGGGAGGCGACGCTAATAATCAGGTCTTCCACCAGCGGCTCCGGGCAGTTGGGATACGATTTAACGACGCGGATCTCGCAGCCGGTGGCCAAAAGCAACAAAGCTAGCAGTATGCCTAACATCCTCCTCCCACACGATCTATGAGTTCTCGTACCACCATTCTCACAGCTTTGCCCACCGCCTTGTTTCGCTCGTCGTCGTCGTCATACGTTCCCCTCCCTATCGACTCGTATTGCCTCAGCAGCACCGCCCCCTCGAAGGATTTTATCTCGACGGAGACCACCATAGAGAACTGGTATCGACCCAGTACTCCACTCCGGGTTTGGACGCGATCATCAACGGAGAGGATGGCGAGATAGAGGATGGCGTCGGCCCCTCCCTCGTCGGCCAAGCGCAACTGCCCGTCCTCTCGGAACGCCACGACTGTGGCTCGGATTAGGCTATCGGCAGCGGCGTATTCTGCCGTCTGGTTGTCCACAAAGGGGATGGCGATGGAGTCGATGCCGCCGCCTAAGACGCCTCTGTAGGGTCCGTGGTAGCAGCCGGTGGCCAGCAGCAAAAAGGTCAGCAGCAGTCTATAACTACTACCACTTGATTTAGCCATTTTCTCACCCCCTCTCTTGCGGTGTACTACTTAAACACCTCGAGCGGGGCGGGGCGTTACCTGTGCAGTGGATTTTTGTCGCTTCCCCCACGGGGAAATTTACCTAGGCCGTCGGGAATCTTGGACCACGGGACTGCCATTTCGGTCCAGATCTCTCTGGTGGGTCGCAGATCTTCGGAATGGTCTAGGGTGCCCGCCTTGATAAACACCAAGTCTGGGTAACGTGTGAACAATTGCGAACCACATTCTGGGCAGAATTCGCGAATCTTTGTGCGGCCTTCGTCATTCGTAGATTCGTAGCCCTTGGTTTTACCGCTCAGTTGAAATGTGGACGCTGGTACGCCAACCCCCACGTTGAAAGCGCTGCCCGTGACTCTACGGCAGTCGTCACAGTGGCAATAGGTCACGGATTGGGGCTCCGCGTTGCTTGTATAGCTGACCGCCCCGCAAAGACATCGACATGTTAACGGCATTGATAGCCCTTTCCAGATAAACGAGTGCGCCGATTGTGGTGAATGTGTTCAATTCACAACGCTTGCTAGTCTACAAGCCTTCTCTTTTGACGGCGAAGAAAAATGGGTGAACCTCCTCCGGTGCATCAACATTTCCAAATCCTCCTCCTACGATACCTTCCCGTTCAATCTGAAACCCAGTCTCAGCAAGAAACTTCTCGTAGGTCGAAGGGCCAAAGTTGCTCCAGTACATGGTCTCGCCGAAGAAATCGTCTTCAGTATATCCAGGTCCGTCGTCTTTCCTCGCAACCGTAAACAGAAGTAGGCCACCGGGCCGGAGCCACTGTGCAAATCGACGGAAGAGGTTGAGATGCTCTTGTCTTGGGATGTGGAAGATGGCGTAAAAACTGACGATTGCATCGAAGCTGTCTGCGGGGAATTCGGTCTCCATTACGTCGGCGATGACGAATTTGGCGGTGGGGACGTTTTTCTTAGCTAGAGCTATCATGTTCGCGGAGAGGTCGATTCCGGTGAGGCTAAACGTTCCCGCAAGATGTCGGGCGACTGGGATACCAGCACCACAGCCAACGTCGAGAACCTTTGAACTAGGTGCCAGACGCTCAGTTATCAAGTTGAGCTCCGCTCCAGGCGTAGTACGTTTTTGCCCTGCGTAATCCATCGCACACCGGTTATAGGCGGTTCTTACCAGTTCCCGATAATCGGTCTGCGGATCGTCGGCGATTTTGAATGGCATGGGTCCCTTTCCTAAATCACTTCACGTGTTACGGACGATTCGAAAAACCGCTCTTGGAATTCCGTCAGGGCGAGGATCTGCTCGTCGGAGTAGTCCTTGCCGTCAGGTACGACAACGAGCTTGTCATCATCGTCGTCAGATCGTTGAATGACGGCGATACACCTGCCTGTGAACATCTCTAGCGGTTTGAAAACGCCTAGTACATAAGCGTCTATATCTTCTCCGTCGGGTGCCGGTACATTCGGGAGAAATCCGTAGTTGACTGGATAGATGAAACCCGCTTCAGGATGCTTGGAGCCAAGAGGTCGATCTATGGTAACATCGACAGTTTTGCCGATGAACGTCCTTGCACCCACAAAATCATTATCATTTGTCATGGTCGTTTAGTTAGTGGTCGTTGTCTGACGCGAAGGTACTTACTCGTGTGAACAGTCGCAATCGGTTCCACGGGGCTGAAATATCCACTCGGCGGCGAGGGTGGCAGACGCCTCAGATCGCTCTGTGACTTGTCGCATAGCGGTCTGGCGCGTGAGTTCCTTTTTCCTTTTCTTGCCCATTTCACTCCGCTGTATAAAAGCTATCAACAAAGGATTCATTCATGCCCGTAAATAATCGCCCGGTGCGCGTCGGCATCTATGGCACCGGTCGTTTTGCCAACCAAACGCACCTGCCCAACCTGAGCAAGCTAGACGACGTCGAGCTGGTCGCCGCGAGTGATCCCAACCCGGACAACCTCGCCGCCACCGCGCAAAAATACTCCATCGCCCGCACCTATGCGGACCCGCATCAAATGCTTGCAGAGGAACAACTGGACGCACTCTATTCGGTCGTGCCGGCCTTTGCGCGCACGGATGTGGAAGCCACGGCCGCAGCGCAGGGTATCCACCTCTTCAGCGAGAAACCGCAAGCGACCCGCATGGCTGTTGCGCGGCGCATCGCCAATGCGGTCGCCGAGGGAGACGCGATCTCAACGGTTTGTTTCCGCGAGCGCTATCGCCCGCTCTTTCAGGAGGCCCGCCGCCTACTCGCGGACAAGGCCATCACCCACATCCGCTTCCAGAGCACGGCTGGTCTGCCGCTGCTCGAAGCCGAGGTTCCCGACCCGGACAATTGGGACTATCAGATGGACAAGAGCGGCGGCTCGGCCTTCGACTGGGGGGTACACGCCGTTGACTACGTGCGTTTTATGAGCGGCCTCGACATTACCCAAGCGCAAGCGTTTTACCACCATCCCTCTCGCTACAACACGCCGCTGTCGTGTTCGTTTAACTTTTTGTTGGCAAACGGAGCGACCATGACCTCGACGTTTCTCGCCACCACGCCCGCTGCTCCGAGCGACGAGCCGCGCTTCACAATTTTTTACGAGGGAGGATATTTGGCGCTGTGGATGTACGACCGGATTGAGGTCAATGGCGAGGTGGTGTACGCGCCGGAGGAATTCGACCCGTGGTTTGAGCAAGACCGCGTCTTCATTGAGGCCGTGCGCACCGGCAACCGCGCCCTGCTCCTCAACGACTATGCCGACGGCCTCTATTCGCTGGCTCCGGTGCTGGCGGGGTGGGAGTCGGCGCGGCGCGGCGGGGCGTTGATTGGTGTGGCCGAATTTATGGCGAGCTAAGCGTGGGCCGCATCGCGAGGCGGTGGGGGGCCGCAGGCGGGTACCGGGAGTTTTTGGGGCTTGCCCTGCCGCTGATTCTGAGCACGGCTAGCTGGAGCATCCAGCACTTTGTGGACCGGGTCTTTCTCTCTTGGTATTCCACCGAGGCGTTGGCGGCTGCGCTGCCGGCGGGCATGGCCAACTTCACCTTCATCAGCCTCTTCATGGGCACGGCCCAATACGCCAACACGTTTGTCGCCCAATACATGGGGGCGCGGCGGCCGACGCGGGTGGGGCCGGCCGTGTGGCAGGGGGCGTACGTGGCCTTGTTCAGCGGCCTGTTGGCCTTGCTGCCGGCCGCCTTTGCCGGAGAACTCTTCGCGTTCATCGGCCACGACCCAGACATCCGCGCCGCTGAGACCCAGTACTTCCGCATCCTTTGCTACGGCACTGGGCCGCAGGTCTTGTCCACGGCTTTCTCGTGCTTTTTTAGCGGGCGGGGTCAGACGTGGGTGGTGCTGGCGGTCAACGTCGTGGCCATCAGCGTCAACATCATCTGCGACTACGCCTTGATCTTCGGGCACTGGGGACTGCCTGAGTTGGGGATCGTCGGGGCGGCGTGGGCCACCAATATCGGCTTGGTGGTCTCGGCCCTGTGTTTTGCGGTGCTGTTTTTGGGGCCGCGGTATCGCAGCGAATACGCCACCTTGCGCGGCTGGAAGCCCGACCTCGAGTTGCTGCGACGCCTACTGCGCTTTGGCGGCCCCAACGGCGTCAACTTCATGCTCGACATCATGGCCTTTACCTTCTTTTTGTTCATCGTGGGCCGGTTGGGGCCGATCCCGCTGGCGGCGACGAACTTGGCCTTTCACATCAACAGCCTCGCCTTTATGCCACTCATTGGTTGCGGCATTGCCGTCTCGACGATGGTCGGCCAGCGCTTGGGGCGCGATCAGCCCGAAGCCGCCGAGTACTGCACGTGGTCGGGTTTGCACTTGGCCATGCTGTACATGGGGACGATGTCCTTGGGCTACATCGTGGTGCCGGAGTTTTTCCTCGCGCCCTTTGGTGCAGACAGGGACACCAACTTTGCGGCTGCTCATCAGATCGCCGTGGCCTTGCTGCGCTTCGTGGCTCTGTACGGGGTCTCCGACGCCGCCTATATGGTTTTCACGGCGACCCTGAAGGGCGCGGGCGACACTCGCTTCGTCATGTGGATGTCGATCTCGCTGGCTTGGGCAATCATGGTCGTGCCGTCTTTCGTGGCGCTAACTTATTTCGGCGGAGGGCTGTACCTGATATGGAGCTTTGGCTGCGCGTATATATGCATCTTGGGCGTGGCGTTCTACTTGCGCTTTCGCACGGGGCGCTGGAAGAGTATGCGGGTTATTGAGCGGGCCGATGAGCGTGGGTGAGGGGCAACCACAAGAGGCAGTCGCAAGAGGACAGCCAAGAGGGGCAGTCGCAAGAGGGCAATCACAAGGGTTGCCCCTACAGCGGCTTGGCCACGGCTAAGCCCGTGCCGACTGCTGACACGCGATTCCATCCCGATCCTCTGAGACCCGCATAGATCATGTAATAGGTCCCATTTATTGCGAACACTTGTGGGGTCAGGAGGCCATCGCAATCCCACGCATCGGCATCGGTTGCAGGCGTGAAGATTGGGTTGTGTGGGTTGGGTTCGAAGGTGCGGAAATCGCGCGTTCGGACGTGCCCAATGGTCCAGATCTTGCCGTCGTAGCCGCCGTAAAACAGATGGAAGTAACTTGGCCCTTTGAGGATTTCGGCTTCGCGCACTCCATAGCGGTCCCACGTCTGCCCCGATCCGCTGAACACGGGGTTGGCGGGATTCTTGGTGACTTGCGCCGGATCGCTGGTTGGTGCGGTGGCGTGACAGATGGTCGGCACGTTGTAGAGAATATCGCGCCGTTCAGGAGGGGCTGGCGATTCGCCGGTATAGACCATGTGAATTACATCGCCCGATACGGCCACGGATGGATGGGAAGAGCCGTGTTGCTCGTGGATGCCGCCGACGGCAACTACCGGTTCATTGCTAACCCTCGTCCACGCCCCGAAATCGCCGTCGCTGACTAGCAGGCCGGTCTGTTTGCGGCGGGGCTTGTCCTTGCCTTGGGTGCCGAGATAATAGGCGTAGTAGCGCTGGTCGGCGGGATTCCAAAATGGGAATGGGTATTCCACGCCGTGATTGTCGAAGCCGTCGGCGGAAGGGTGCAGTATGGGATTGCGCTGGTCGTGCGTCACTGCCGTAGGATCGGCGACTGGCGCGGAGCTGTGCATGTGTACCCAGCTAGCGTCCCCTCCCTTTTTGGCCCACAGATAATGCACAGTGTCGTCAACGACGATGGCGTGACTGGCAGCCGCCCACGCAGGTGGCTCGCAGTACAGCAGTGGCTTCTCGGCGGTGAGCCGCTCGAAGCGGGCGAATGCTGCAAATGGGATTGGGGCGTTGGTGTTCATAGCGGCCTGCTAGGTGAGCATCAACTCGTCATCAAGTTGACGTAGCCTAGTACCCTCGAAAAGCCTCTGCTTCCATAGGGCACCCGGTAAGTCTCCCTCTGCGACAAGAGTGCGCAGCAGTTCGCTGTCGGACGCTCGGCGCACGGTTGTGAATCCATCTTTTTTAACTAGCCAGAAGATCTCGTTAATTCCCGCTCCGTTCAGGAAGTCGGGAGAGTGGGTCGAAACGAACACTTGGCCACCGCGCTGGGCGTAGTTCCGAAACTCCTCAGCTAACTCTATTAGCAATTCGGGATAGAGCTGGTTTTCAGGCTCTTCGACCGCCAGCAACGGATGGGGCTTTGGGTCATACAGCAAGACGAGATAGGCGAACATCTTGATAGTACCATCGGAGACGTAGCGGGCAATGAATGGGTCTTTGAAACTGCCATCCTGAAAGCGCAGGACGAGACGCCCGTCCTCCGTCGGTTTGGCGTCAACACCGCTTATCCCCGGGACACGCTGGCTCATAGCCTTGAGCACTTGGTCGAAACACTCGCGGTGATTCTCGTAAAGATATTGGGCAACTTGAGCGACGTTATCGCCACGATTAGACAGATGCTCGGCATAGCCAGCCTCACTACTTGGTCGGGCGTCAGCAATGTGGAAGTCCGAGACGTGCCAATTCTCGATTAGGCTGCGGAATTCCGAGACGACTTGGAACTCGCGGAACTGGCCTAAGCCCTTGATCGCGAGGACGCTCGGGTCGTCGAGCTTGTACTCCGCTCTCTTTTCTTTTATCTCTTCCTGACCATAGACCGATTCATTTGTGATTGCGGTTCCGATTCCGCCTGAGAAATCGACGAAATGCCAGGGGCGACCATCCTGCCCTCTACGATAATGAAGTACTTCGCGTTCAACCGAGACTCGGCTACCGTTCGCTGCTATTTCGAGTTCGTAAGTGGCCAGACGTCCGCCGCTCTCGCGGAATTTGATGGTGATCCCAATCGGCCCATTTTCGCCTCGACTGACTAATTCGCGGAACCCGCCGCGTCGCGCCACCGCCATGGCGACGTTCTGGGTCAGCGCGTCTTTGAGAAAGCTAAACACGTCGAGTAGCGTTGACTTGCCCGTGCCATTCGCACCCACGACGACGACCATCGGGGGTAAATCATCAAACACGGCGTGACGAAAGGAACGGTAGTTCCTGATTTCAATCTGCTCAATCCTCATAGGTTGTTCCTCCATATTGTCGAATATTACCGTTGGATTAGATCGGATACTTTGTTGGTGGCTATCACGATTCATCGAGCGACCGGCGAAGGGTTGCAGTCAATTTCTGACGGAAATCCTCGTCATTATCCCTAGACTTAGACCAGAAAACAGTCGTGCAGTGATTCGTATCGAAGTGGGTTCCATCATCGCTCTCAAATTTTCCCTTTTCGCAAATTATAGATAACAGGCTTGCCCAGACCCTCTGCTAACCGGCCTCCCAATACGCGCCATTATTGTCATGGGTAAGATCAGCAATGACGAACTTCGCGTCTCTTATTTGGACACGCATGATATTGTCGATGATGCCCGCCTTCCCGACATCGCGCATATCGACGAGATCGTAATCGGTAGATTCTTTTACTGCCGGTTTTACAACGTCTTGAACAAAGGATTCAAGATCAGGATCGTTGAACTGCATGGCGAGGAAGCCGTAGTTTCCATCGAATCCTCCACGTTTTTCCTCTTCGTACTGTTCCCATCCGTCGAAGGTAAGGTTTACATTCGCGAACCGAGTTAAGTCAGAGGGCCACTCATTTGATTTCGTCATTTTGATGATGCCGCGTTCGCACAACTCTTCGACGAGTTGCTCAAAGAATTCCTCACTCGAAACGCCAATCGCCGTGCTGATTTTGGGAAGACGGGGAATTGGCTTACCTTGAAGCGAGACAGGCGACGGGGTAGATTGGACCATATCGCAATCCTACGCTTATTTAAGCTACGAGACGCCCATAACAACCCCAAGGAACTCTCCAATGCCCCGTCCCAATATCCTCTTCATCATGGATGATCAGCACCGCCACGACTATCTCGGAGCCGCCGGTGCCGACTTCCTGCGGACGCCTAACCTCGACCGCCTCGCCGTCGCTGGCGTGCGCTTCACCCAATGCACCACCAACGCACCCGTCTGCGCGCCAGCGCGGATCGGCTTGGCCTCTGGCCTGCAACCGAGCCGTCTCGGCTGCTTGGACAATTCGGGGCGATTGCCCTTGGGCACTACCACCTACTATCAGCGGCTGCGCGACGCCGGCTACCGCGTCGGCTGCGTCGGCAAGCTCGACCTGCGCAAATCCGACGGCTACAATGGCCGCTACGGCGACCGGCCCTATGCCTATAGCTGGGGTTTCACCGATCCAGAGGAATGCGAGGGCAAAATGCACGCTGGCTCCTCGCCCACGCCGATTGGCCCCTATACGCACTACCTAGCCGCCAAAGGGCAATTGGCGACATTTCACCAAGACTATCGACGACGCGCTGCCACCAGTTGGATTACCGACTGCCGCGACTCGCCGCTGGACAGCGCGGACTTTGAGGACGCCTATATTGGCCGTCGCGCCGCCGAGTGGATCGCCAATGTGCCCGAGGACTTCCCTTGGCACTACTTCGTCAGCTTCGTCGGCCCGCACGACCCATTTGACCCGCCCACCGAATACGGCGACCGCTATCGCGATGCGGCGATGCCCCCGGCCATCGGCGACTCTCTCGCTGGCAAGCCCGAGTGGATCAAAAAACGCGCCGCAGAATTCACGCCCGACCAAATCGCCCAAACCCGTCGCCAATACTGCGCCGCCACCGAACTCATCGACGACCAGATCGGCCAGATCCTCGACGCGCTCGAAAAGCGCGGCCAGCTCGACAACACCTATATCATCTTCTCCTCCGACCACGGCGAACTGCTCGGCGACCACGGACTGTACACCAAGAGCGCCGCGTACGAGGCCAGTCTGCGCGTACCGCTGATCATCGCCGGGCCGAATATCGCTGGAGGCCGAGTTTCTGACGCGCTGTGCGAACTCATCGACCTCAATGCCACGATATGCGACTTCGCCCAGCTCGCGCCGCAGCAAGACATCGACGCTCGCTCGCTGCAACCGATCCTCGCCGGCCAGACCGACATCCACCGCCAAGCGACTGTCGCCGCCCTGCGCAACTTCCGCTGCATTCGCACGGGTACGCACAAATACATCCAGAATTACAACGACTGCGACGAACTCTACGATCTTGAGCAGGACCTCGACGAGTTGCACAACATCGCTGCCACTGCTCCCGCTGTGGTTGGCGATCTCGCGCGCCGCTTACGTCGTCGTTTGGGCTAAAGCAAACGTACGAAGGGCACCCACAAGAGGTGCCCCTACATTTTCCTAGGACATTGGTAGGGGCGATTCGCGAATCGCCCCTACGATTGCTTTGCTTTCCAGGCTTGGTACTCGGCCAAGATCTGCTCGTCCGGGGGATAGGTGCCGACGATACTGGCTCCGGCGCGGATTTTCTCGGTGATGAAGCGCTCTTTTTGCTCCATCTCCTCGGCTTCGACGGCGACCTCTTCGGCCAGATGCGCGGGTATGACCACGATCCCTTCGCCGTCGCCGACGAGGATGTCGCCGGGGAATACCGCTACGCCGCCGCAGGCGATGGGCACCTGGATTTCGCTGGGGTGGTGTATGGTTTTGTTGGTGTGGGCGTTCATGGCCGCGGCGTACGCGGGCAATCCCGACGCGACAATGGTCGGCGAGTCGCGGTAGGCTCCATCGGTGACGATCCCCGTGCAGCCTCGCACTTGTAGCCGCGCCGCGAGGATGGACCCCATAGTCCCGGCACGGGTGTCGCCGCGTGCATCGATGACGAACACGTCGCCTGCGGTTATCTGCTCAATGCCGATCCGCTGCACATCTTTCAGGTTGTCCAGTGGAACCTCGTCGAGGTCTTCGCGCGCCGGTATGTAGCGCAGGGTAAAGGCCCGGCCGACCATCTGCATGTCGGGCGCGAGGGGCGCGACTTGGTGCATAAACGTGTTGTGCAGTCCCTTGTTGCGGAGCACGGACGTTAAGGTCGCCGTGCTAGCCACCTTTAGTTTTTCGCTCAATTCGGCAAAATCCACAATTCGCTCCTTTCAGCGTATCTGCCCGCGGGCGTCAACCGGCCAGGCGGCTTCCACGCGGCCGCCGCGCACGGCAAAGATTTGGTCGTGTTCGTTGAAACAGGGGCAAGGATGAACCGGCAAGACTTGCACCTGTTCGCCGATTTGGGGCTTGTCGTCGCAGGATGATAGATCGACCTGCCCGTGTTCTTCGGAGGCTCCGGCAAAGACGGCTTGGGGGTACTCGACGATGTGGCCCATGATGGACGAACCATCCTTCTGACGGTGGACCGCGGCGCTGAGCGACTTGCTGCCCCCGTCGAGGATGGCGCGATCCGCGGTGGGTCGGCTAACCACGGTCATCAGCACCCGGCCAGCGCACTGATCGACGCTGTGGGTTCCCCGGCGGAGATGGCCAACGCCACCGACAGGGTACTCGCCAGCCCGGTATTCGGTCAGCTCGGGGATCTCGTGCGCCATAAATGCGCCCGGCGTGCTGCCGCCGCTGACGATGGGATGCGGCAGGCCCTTGCGGTCGAAATGCGCGAGCGTCTCTTGGATGAGCGGCCGCATGTCTGGCGTCGCTGGCATGGACATGATGCCCCGGAGTTCGATGTTCGGGGCCTGATCGATTTTTTCGCCTAGGGCCGCAGCCGCCTCAGGCGAGCCTACGCCCGTGCGGCCGCGGTCGAGTTCGACGACCACGCCCAAGGTGACGTCCGCTTCCGAGGCGGCCTCGGCCAACCCCTGCACGGTGTATTCGGAATCGGCCGCCACGGTCAGCCGGGTGTCCCGCGCCAGCGCGACTAGCCGCGCCAGTTTTTGCGCACCGATGATGTTGTAGGGAATCAGGATGTCGCGATCGACCCCGCCCGCGGCCATGACCTCGGCTTCCCCTAACTTCTGGCAGGTGATGCCGATTGCCCCGCGCCGCATTTGCAGATGGGCGATGGCCACGCACTTGTGGGTCTTGATGTGGGGCCGCAGGCCAATGCCGTGCTCGTCAAAGTAGCGTTGGTAGCGGTCGAGGTTGTCCTCCAAGCCGTCGAGATCGACGAGGAGGGCGGGCGTGTCGAGGTTTTCTACTTGCATAGTGGTCTTTCCTGAATGAAGGTGGAAATCGCAGCGATAAAATAGCAAACCAATCCCGCCGCAGAAATTGACGCGATTAGGTCCTGTGCCTTTTGTTGCAAGATGCCCATCGATCTCCAACCCTCCACGCCCGTCGCACTAGTCTGCGCGATATTGGCCGATTCCGATGATACGTGCTTCGACGCCAAACTCGGTCTCGCCGACTGCTTCGGCACCCTGTCCGCGGCCAGTGATACCTATGATTTTGATTTTACCTCGTACTACGAAGCGGAAATGGGCGCGGGGCTGCACAAACAGCTCGTGTGCTTTAAGCAGCGGATCGATCCCGCCGAACTGGCGGCCGTCAAGGCGCAGACCATGGCGCTGGAGCGGGCGATGAGCCGAGGGCAGTGCCGCCGCGCCAATATCGACCCGGGACTGCTGTCGATAGAGAGTTTGGTGTTGGCTACGACTAAGTATGCTGGCCACCGCATCTGCATTGCCCCGCAACTCTATGCCGAGGTGACCCTGCTCTATCAGCGAGGACTCTACCGGCCTTTGGAGTGGACGTATCCCGACTACCAGAGCGATGCAGTGCAGTGTTTCTTGCTCAGTATGCGGTCTTGGTTGTTAAGAGTACGTGGCTGAGATTAGTGATCGGTGGTCAGTTCCTCACCTCTCGCATCCTTGGGGTGTGGTGCGAGGACTGGCCACCGGCCACTGACCACTAAGTCAGCCCCGCTCGCCGAGCGCGACAAATGGGCGGTGATCCGGCCCGGTGTAGATGTGGTTGGGGCGGATGAGCCGGTTGGCGTCGTGTTGTTCGATCACGTGCGCTGCCCAGCCCACCACGCGGCTGGCCACGAAGATGGGGGTGTAGAGCGGGATCGGGATGCCCATCATGTAGTAGGTGTACGCGCAGGGGAAATCGACGTTGGGGAAGATGCCTTTTTCGCGCATCATCGTCTCTTCGACCACGTCGGCTAGGTCTGGCCACTTGGTATCGCCGATGGCGGCGGCGATCTGACGGCCAACCTTCTTCATGGTCGGCACCCGCGAGTCGCCGCTTTTGTATTCCCGGTGCCCAAAGCCCATGATCTTCTTCTTTTGCGCCAGCGCGTCGAGGACCCACTGCTCGGCCGCCGCGGGCGAATCTACCCCCAAGAGCATGTGCATGGCCGCCTCGTTGGCACCGCCGTGCAAGGGGCCGTGCAAGGCACCGATGGCCGCAGTTATGGCCGCGTACATGTCGGCGAGGGTTGAAGCTACGACCCGCGCAGTAAACGTGGAGGCGTTGTACCCATGCTCGGCGTAGAGGATCAGCGAAGTGTTCATGGCCTCTACTTCGTACGCGGGCGGTTTTTCTCCGCGCAGCATGTAGAGCAGATTGGCCGCGTGGTCTAGCGCGGCGTCGGGAGCTACCGGCGCTAGGCCCTGCGAGAAGCGATAGCCATAGGCGAGTGCGGTGGGAATTTTGGCCAGCAAGCGCACGGATTTGCGCACATTGGCATCGTGGCTGTTGTCCGGGGTCTCGGCGTCGAAAAACGCTAGGGACGATACCGCCGTGCGCAATAGGTCCATGGGGTGGGCGTCCACCGGCGCGGAGCGCAAGAGGTCAACCACCGGGCCGGGCAGGTCGCGCTGCGAGCGCAGTTGTTGGTTGAATTCTGCCAACTCTGCAACTGTCGGCAACTCGCCGTAGAGCAGCAAGTAGGCGACCTCTTCGTAGCTGGCGTTTTCGGTCAGTTCGACTAGGTCGTAGCCGTGCAGGATCAGGCGATTGATATCGATATCGATGCGCGAAAGGGCGGACTCGCCGGCGATGACGCCTTCGAGGCCGGGGCTGTAGGATTTGTCGGTCATGTTGTAGGTCTCTCTATGGAAAGTGTGAATTTGAGGCTAGTAATTCAGCGGTTTTCTCCGTTCGCTGGAAAACGATCGGCCAAAGCTGCGTCTAGTTTGGTGTATTCGTCGTAGCCGAGTAGTTCGTAGAGTTCTTCTCGCGTCTGCATCTGTCCGAGGGCGTCCTTGAGCGTGCCCTTTTCCTTTAGTTCGCAGAACAGCCCTTCGACGGCCTTCATCATAGTGCGGAACGCGCTCATTGGGAAAATCACGAGGCGATATCCCATGGCGGCGAACTCGGCGACCGATAGGTACGGCGATTTGCCGAATTCGGTCATGTTGGCCAGCAGCGGGCCTTTGACTTGCTCGGCGTAGCGGGCGAATTCCTCGGCGCTCTGCATGGCTTCGGGAAAGACGGCGTCCGCGCCGGCTGCCAAGTAGCGTTGGCCGCGCTCGACGCTCTGTTCAAAGCCCTCGACGGCGCGGGCGTCGCAGCGGGCGATGATCACAAAGTCAGGGTCTTGCCGCGCCGCACAGGCCGCGGCGATCTTGCGCTCCATTTCTTCCGTTCCGATCAGGGCCTTGCCATCGAGGTGGCCGCAACGCTTGGGCATGACTTGGTCCTCTAAGTGCAACCCGGACAAGCCCTCGCGCTCGTACGCGCGCACCGTGCGCATCACCTGCCAGATTTCGCCAAACCCGGTGTCCGCATCGCAAATGCAGGGCACTTGCACTGCGTTGGCAATGTAGCCGGCTTGGCGGGCCATTTCGTCCATGCCCAACAGACCGACGTCCGGGTACCCAGCCGTGCCGTTGGCCAGCCCAGCCCCGGAAATGTACACGGCCTCAAACCCGGTGCGTTCGGCCAGCATGGCCACGGGCGCGTTGAAGGCCCCGGGCAAGGTCAGGGTCTTCGCGGCCATCAGGCGGCGCAAGACATGCGGCTTGGACTCGGCGGATGCAGGGTTGAGTAGCATGGCTCAGGCGAGGGGGATGGTGGCTTCGCGCTCCGGCCCTACGGAAATCAGCGAGACTGGCGCTCGGCTCAGCTCGGCGACCCGTTCTACGTAAGCCTGCGCCTTTGGCGGTAGGTCGTCGAAGCGGCGCACATGGGTGGTTGGAGTGCACCAGCCCTCGACCTCCTCGTAGATTGGTTCGCACAGCTCTAGGACTTGCGGGTCGGCGGGGAATTCTTCCAACACTTGATCGCCGCAGCGATAGCCAATGCCCAGTTTGAGGTGCTCGCATTGGTCGAGTACATCGAGCCGGGTCAGGGCGATGCTGGTCAAGCCGTTGATGCGCGTTGAAACCCGCAAAATGGCGGCGTCGAACCAGCCGCAGCGCCGCGGCCGGCCGGTAGTGGCTCCGAACTCGCGGCCCAAGGCGCGCAAACGCTCGCCTTCTTCCCCCAACAACTCAGTGGGAAAAGGCCCGTTGCCCACCCGCGTGGTGTACGCTTTGGTCACGCCTACTACCTCGTCGATCCGCGTCGGGCCAATGCCCGTGCCGGTGCAGGCTCCGCCCGCCGTGGTGTTGGAGGAGGTGACGTAGGGATAGGTCCCGTGGTCGATGTCGAGCAAGGTCCCTTGCGCCCCTTCGCAGAGGACTGTTTTGCCTTGGTCGAGGGCTTGGTTGAGCAGGAGTGAGGTGTCGGCGACATAAGGGGCGAGGCGTGCGCCATAGCCGGTGTATGCGTCGATGATGGGGCCGGCCTCTAGCGGCTCTTGGCCGAATACCTTGGTCAGGATTTCGTTTTTGGCGCAGATGCTGGCGCGGAGTTTGTCGCGCAAGCGCACCGGATTGCACAAGTCCATGACGCGCACCCCGTGGCTGCGCTCGACTTTGTCGCGGTACGCCGGGCCGATGCCGCGGCCAGTCGTGCCGATGGCGACGCTGTTTTCGCTCTCTTCTCCGGCCTTTTCCAAGACCTTGTGATAGGGCATTACGACGTGGGCAACTTGGCTGAGGAAGAAGCGGTCGGCCACTGAAAAACCCTTGGCCTCCAGCTCGGCGATCTCATCGAGCATGACGGCTGGATCGACGACCACCCCATTGCCCACCACGCAGATTTTGCCCTCGTGCATGATGCCCGAGGGTATGGCGTGGAAGATGAACTCAGTGTCGCCGGTGACGACCGTGTGTCCGGCGTTGGCCCCTCCTTGATAGCGCACTACCACGTCGGCGGCAGACGTGAGGTAATCTACTACTTTGGCCTTGCCCTCGTCGCCCCACTGCGCTCCTAATACTATGTTTGCGGGCATTGTGTACTCCCGTGCTTAAAGACTGACTTGTTTGGCCCAGGAGATGTACTCCCGAGAGAGAATATCGTCAACTACGTCGGTGGTGATCGGCTCATCGACGTTGAGGATGGTCAGGGCTTGGCCGCCTATTTGGCGACCTTGACCGCCCATTTGGCGCCGTCCGCACGACATTTGGGCGATGTTGACATGGTGGTTGCCCATGACCGTGCCGATTTGGCCGATGATGCCTGGGACATCGTCGTTGACGTAAAAGAGCATGTGCCCCTCTGGAACGGCGTCAAAGCTGTACTCATCGAGGCGCACGAGGCGCGGATCGCTCTTGCCAAAAAGCGTGCCCGCGAGCAGGCGCTGCCCCTTGTTGGTGTGATATACCACGGTGATGAGGCTGGCGTAGTCTTCGTGCTCGCTGCTGATCCGCTCATCGACTTGTACGCCGCGCTCTTGCGCGAAAAGCAGCGCATTGACCACGTTGACGGCCGCATCCGAGACGGTCTCCATAATGCCCTTGAGTACGGCCGAGGTCAGCGGCGAGGTCGGGTAGGCGGTGACGTCGCCCTGGTATTCGATGGTGATGCGCTCTAGCTGTCCCGCGCCGAGCTGAGCTTGCAGGCGTCCTAGCCGCTCGGCCAGCACGAGATAGGGCTGTAGTTTGCCGTGGATTTCGGGATCGACCGAGGGGGCGTTGACCGCGTTGCGAATGACGCGGCCCATCAGCACGTCGCCGACCTGCTCGGCCACCTGCAAGGCGACATTGGCTTGGGCTTCCTTGGTGGAGGCGGCCAAATGCGGCGTGCAGATCACGCGGCCGTCAACCAAGAGGTCCACAAGGGTCGGCGGCTCCTCCTCAAAGACGTCTAAGGCGGCACCGGCGACCTTGCCCGAGTGTAAGCCGCGCAGGAGGGCGGCTTCGTCCATGATGCCGCCACGGGCGCAGTTGATTAGATAAACTCCGTCTTTGCACTGTGCGATCTCGGCGTCGGAAATCAGGTGCCGGGTCTGGTCGCTGAGATGGGTGTGGACGGTGATGAAATCTGCAGTAGCGTAGATTTTGTCGAGGGATGTTAGGTGTGCGCCGTAGGAGAGGGCCATCTCTTGACCGATGTAGGGATCGTAGCCGAGGACCTTCATGCGAAAGGCCGTAGCGCGCTTAGCCACCTCCCTCCCCACTCGGCCCAAGCCGACCACGGCGAGGGTTTTGCCGGCCAGCTCGACGCCGACGAATTGGCTCCGCTCCCACAGCCCCTTTTTAAGCGAGGCCGTCGCCTGCGGGATGTGCCGCGCAAGGGAGGCTATGAGTGCGAAGGTGTGCTCTGCGGTCGATAGGGAATTGCCGCCTGGGGTATTCATGACGATGACGCCGTGGCGGGTTGCCGCTTCTACGTCGATGTTGTCGAAGCCCGTGCCGGCGCGGCCAATGACCCGGAGGCGTGGCGCGGCGGCGATCACCTCGGCCGTCACCGTGGTCGCGCTGCGCACGATGAGTCCCTCGTAGTCGCCGATGCAGTCTATGAGTTCGCTCGACGACAATCCACTGCGCACATCTACTGCGACCCCGTCGTTGGCTTCGAGAATCTCGACGCAGCGGGAATCCATCTTATCGCTGATCAGTACCTTCAAATGGTCCTCTTTAGGTTGCGTTGCCAGCTAGTGCCTCGGCAATCCATCCTGTAATGTCGTCCTGCCCGCGGCCATCGACTGCCGAGAACGGCACAAAGGAGAGGCCGGCGAGCGATCCTTGGGTATCGAGTTGGTCGAATAAGTGTTGTAGCTTATTGCGCGACAGTTTGTCCGCTTTGGTAAAGACCAGCAGAAAAGGCTTATCGAGGGCGCGCAAATGGTCGATCATCTGCTGGTCCAAATCGGTGGGACCGCGCCGGGCATCGATGAGCTGTAACACCGCGCACAATGCTGCGCGATTGGCCATGTAGCTGCGGATGAGCTGGCCGAGTTGTAAGCGCAAGCCCACGCCGCCGCGCACGTACCCGTAGCCGGGCAGATCAACCAAGTAGAACTGCTCGTTGGCTAGGTAGTAGTTCAACTGCTGGGTCTTGCCGGGTACGGTGCTGGTGCGCGCCAGCTTCTTGCGCTGCACCAACCTGTTGATTAGCGAAGACTTGCCGACGTTGGAGCGGCCCACTAAGGCGATTTCGGGCAAGCCGTCCTTGGGCAAATCGGCCGTGCGGACCGCACTAATTTTGAATTCTACCGAGGAAAAGCGCATCGCCGGGGCTTGGAGATTAGGCGCGTTTGCGCCGCATCTCTTCGTCTTCGCTGCTGTACTGCTCGATCCCTCTCTCGATCATGTCACCCGTAACTTGCAGGCGCGTCACGCCCTCCTGAGAGGGAATGTCGAACATGATGTCCATCATGGCTTGCTCTAGGACGGAGCGCAAGCCGCGGGCTCCCGTGCCCTTGTGAACGGTCAAGGCCACTATCTTGCGCAGGGCGTCCTCGGTGAACTCGACCTCGACTCCGTCCATGGCGAAGAGCCGCTGCGACTGCTTGATGATGGCGTCGTGCGGCTCGGTGAGGATGCGGAGCAAGTCACCCTCGACCAGCTCGTCCATGGTGGTGATGACTGGTACGCGGCCGACAAATTCGGGGATCATGCCGTAGGCGAGCAGATCTTCGGGCTGCACCAGCGGCAATACGTCTGGGGTGTCGGAGTCGTGTTCGTCGTCGCTGTCGGCTCCAAAGCCCATGGTGCGCTTGCCGACCCGTTGGCTGATGACCTTTTCTAGCCCTTCGAAAGCCCCGCCGCAGACGAAGAGGATATTGCGAGTATCCATCTGGATCATCGGCTGTTCAGGATGCTTGCGGCCCCCCTTGGGCGGGATGTTGGCAGTGGTGCCCTCCAAAATTTTGAGCAGTGCTTGCTGCACGCCCTCGCCCGATACGTCGCGGCCGACCGAAGGCGTGGCACTCTTGCGGGCTATTTTGTCAACCTCGTCGAGATAGAGGATGCCCTTTTCGGCGCGGGGCACGTCGTAGTCGGCCGCTTGCAAAAGGCTCACGAGGATGTTTTCCACGTCCTCGCCCACGTAGCCGGCTTCGGTGAGAATGGTGGCGTCGGCAATGGAGAAGGGGACTTGGAGGAATTTTGCGAGAGTTTTGGCCAGCTCGGTCTTGCCGGTGCCGGTGGGGCCGATGAGCATTACGTTGCTTTTTTCGAGCTCCACCTCGTCTAAGTCAACTTTGGTGCGAATGCGCTTGTAGTGGTTGTACACGGCGACCGCGAGGATTTTCTTGGCCCGCTCTTGGGCGATCACGTATTCGTCGAGAAAATCCTTGATTTGGGTCGGCTTGGGCATCTCGGCGGTCTCCCAAGGGAGGGTCTTTTGCCGCTCCTCGGTCAGGACGTCGTTGCACAGCTTGACGCACTCGTTGCAGATGTGGACCTGAGGGCCGGTTATGATCTTGTCAACTTGGTTGTGGCTGCGCCCGCAGAACGAGCAGCGCGGATCGCTTTGGGGGGGCCGACGGCGCAAAACAAGCTCCTAGATTGGGGAAGGGGCTACCTCGACGTGCGATGGAGCGATGATCTCGTCGAGGATGCCGTATTCGACGGCTTCTGCGGGCGACATGAAAAAGTCGCGCTCGGTGTCGCGCTCAATGCGCTCCAGCGGCTGCCCGGTACACTCAACTAGGACCTCGTTGATCTGCTGGCGCATGGCGATAATCTCGCGGGCGTGGATCTCCATATCGGCTGCTTGGCCGCCAATGCCGCCCATGGGCTGGTGCAGCAAGACGCGGGCGTTGGGCAGGGCTTGGCGCTTGCCCTTGGTGCCGCCGGCCAATAGCACGGCTCCCATGCTGGATGCTTGGCCGATGCAGATCGTGGAGATGTCGGCGGCCACGTATTGCATGGTGTCGTAGATGGCCATACCCGCCGAAATCAGCCCGCCAGGGGTATTGAGATAGAGCGCGATGTCCTTTTTGGGATCTTCAGACGCGAGAAAGAGCATCTGGGCGATGATGAGATTGGCGATCGCGTCGTTGATCGGAGTGCCGGCGAAGATGATGCGGTCCTTGAGCAGCCGCGAGTAGATGTCGTATGAACGCTCGCCGCGGCCGGTCTGTTCGATGACCATTGGAATCAGCGACATGATTTATACCTTTTCCTCTTTGATTTCGGCTTTGGCGATGAGCAACTCGATGACTTTTTGATCTTCCAGCTCGCGTCGCAGTCCTTCCGCGTTCTGCAAGTCGGCAGGTTGGGTGCCAGCGCGCTCGGCGGCGAATTGGGCAAATTCTTCGTCCGTTACTTCGACCCCGGCTTGTTGGCGCACGCTGTCGAGCAGTAGATAGCTCTTGAGCTGGCGCGTGGCTTGGGCCCGCTCTTCGTCGCTGTGGCGGTGGTCGTGGTCGTGATCGTGATCGGCATGCTCGCGTTCGAGCGAGTCGAGGTAGTTATCGACCATGCTCTCGGGCAGTTCAAAGTCGTTTTTTAGGATGAGCTGGTTGATCAACTCGCTGCGCAGGCGCTGCTGGGCCATGTATTCCCAGCGCTGTTGAATCTGCTCGCTGAGGTGCTGGCGCAAGTCGGAGAGGGTCTGGAACTGTTCGCCGAGGTCCTTGGCGAATTCATCGTCGAGCTCGGGCAGGGTGCGCTCGCGCACCTCGTGGGCTGCCACCGCAAAATGCGCGGTCTGGCCGGCGAGTTGTTCGTTGGGCAGGTCCTCGCGGTAGGCGAAGCGGACCTTGCGCTCTTCGCCAGCGCCCATGCCGACGAGGGCCTCTTCAAACTCGGGGCTGAGGGCGTTTTCGTCGCCAATGAGGATGTGGCGCTTCTCGTATTTGTCGCCAATGACGGGTAGGCCGCTGTCGTCGAGGCGCTGCAAATCCGCGACGAGCACGTCGTCGTCGGCCAACGGTCGCTCGACGACTTGTTCGGTGGCGTGGCGGCGGCGCAACTCTTCTAGCTGCTCGCTGATTTCCTCGTCGGCCACCTCGTGTACCATGCGGGTGGCGGCGAGCTTTTCGTAGTGCTCAGCGGTGATCTCAGGCCAGATGTCGATAGCCGCCGTGAACGTCAGGTTGCCCCCCGGCTCGTGGTCGAGTTGGGAGATTTTGGGCGGCGCGGCCGGTCGCAGGCCCGCCTCGCGCGTGGCTTCTTCTAATAGCAAGGGAAGAAGATCGCCGAGGACTTCGCCGCGAATGGAACTGCCGAAGCGCGCCTCGACGATTCTGAGCGGCACTTTGCCCTTGCGGAAGCCTGGGATTTCCAGCCGCTTTTGGTAGCGGTGCAGGGCCTTATTGACGGCGTCGTCAACGCGCGCAGCTTCGACTTCAACGGCCAGCTCGCGTGCCCACTGACCCTTTTCTGTGACCTGTGTCTTCACGAAATGCAATCCTACAAGGCTAGGGCGCACCGCCAAGTCGCAGGAAGTGCGCTCGTTTATTCATGGTGCGAAAGGGGGGACTCGAACCCCCAAGCCCTTTCGGGCACTAGATCCTAAGTCTAGCGCGTCTGCCAGTTCCGCCACTTTCGCTATATCGGATAAATCTGCGCCTAAGGAGGGTTACAGCCCAAGCGCGAAGGATAATATCAGGATTTATACTACTGGGTCAAGGGACTTGCCAAGCGTCCATGCGGCTATCAAGGTGGGTGCGCAGCTCGGCTATGGGCACCCGCTCTTGGGCCATGGTGTCGCGAGCGCGCACGGTGACGGTCTGGTCCGCTAGGGTATCCGAATCGACCGTTAGGCAGAACGGCGTCCCCACCTCGTCCATGCGCCGGTAGCGGCGGCCGATCGCGCCGCCTTCGTCGTAAGAAACCCGCATATAAGGCCGGAGGTCCTCGGCGATTTGCCGGGCGATGGCGGGCATGCCGTCGCGCTTGACGAGGGGCAATACCGCCGCTTTGAGCGGCGCGATGCGCGGGTGAAAGCGCATTACCACCCGGGTTTCGCCCCGGACCTCTTCCTCGTGGTATGCTTCGACTAGGCAGGCCATGAGCGTGCGGCTGGCCCCTATGGAGGTTTCTACGACGTAGGGCACGAACTTGGTGCGCTGTTCCTCGTCGAAGTACTTGAGTTGTTTGCCCGAGAATTTTTCGTGCTGCGACAGGTCGTAGTCGCCGCGATTGTGGATGCCTTCGATCTCGCTTGGGCCAAAGGGAAACTCGTACTGGATGTCGAAGGCGGCGCGGGCATAGTGGGCCAGTTCGTCGCCTTGGTGTTCGTGCCAGCTCAGCTTGCGCTCGGGCAGGCCGATTTGCGCGAACCACTTCCAACGCTGCTCGCGCCAATAGTCGAACCACTCGTCTTGGGTGCCCGGCGCGACGAAGTACTGCATCTCCATTTGCTCGAATTCCCGCGTGCGGAAAAGGAAGTTCTTGGTGTTGATCTCGTTGCGGAATGCCTTGCCGATCTGGGCAATGCCAAAGGGCAGCTTCTGGCGCGTCGCCGCCTGCACGTTGAGGTAGTTGACGAAGATGCCTTGGGCCGTCTCTGGGCGGAGAAAGACGCGCGCACTGTCGTCTTCGAGCGGGCCGACGAAGGTTTTGAACATCAGGTTGAATTGCCGCGGGTCGCTCAGTTCGTTGCCCTTGGGACTTTTGATGTTGCGCTCGCGCAGCAGTGCGCCCATTTCCTCGGCGCTCAGGCCCGCTACGTCGATGCCGTTTTCTTCGAGGAGCTGGTCGAGCCGAAAGCGCTCGTTGGTCTTGCGATCTTCGACCATGGGGTCGGTAAAGCTATCGACGTGGCCCGATGCCTCCCACACCCGCTGATTCATGAGGATGCTGGCGTCGATGCCCTCCACGTCCTCTCGGTAGGTCATGGCCTTCCACCAGGCCTCTTTGATGTTGCGCAACAGCTCGACGCCCAGAGGACCGTAATCCCAGCAACCGTTGAGGCCGCCGTAGATTTCCGAGCTTTGGTAGATAAAGCCTTTGCGCTTGCACAGGGACACTAGTTTTTCCATTGCGTCGTCGGACATGAAAATCTCCAGTAAGTTAGACGGGTAAAGCGGCCTTGTTGAGGCCATCGAGAAAGTCGAGCGATTTGAGCTGGCTGTGCTCACCCCCGTGGTACTCTAGAAAGCTGCGCAAGGCCATGCGGATCTCGCCGCGCTGAGCCGGGGCTTGGGGGAGAGCTTCCTTGCTGTAGGTCCTAAGCCCTTGGAGGTCGGCGAGAAAGCGCAAGCTGCGCTGCGCTAAGCGCACGCCGTTCCCCGGGCCACAGGCGGCGCACAGGCCACCTCCGAGAGCTGCGCTGAACCACGACGAGGGGCCAACTAGATCGCGTTGACAAGTGATGCACTGGCGCAACTCTGGGCGGTAGCCGAGAGCCGCGGCGGCGCGGAGCTGGAAGTACCAGAATAGCGATTCGACCTGCTCTGGCTCCACTTCGGCAAGGCCGTGCAATATCCCAGATAGACACTGGTAGAGCCGGGGGTTGCTCTCGCCTTCGATCGTCAGGCGGTCGACTAGTTCGCAGGCGGCGCTGCCAAAGGAAAGTCGCTCTAGGCTTTGCGATAAGTCAGGCGCTGGTTTGAGTAGGGCGCATTCGCTCAGGGTTTGCAGGTCGCGGGTTTCTTTGACGTAGCAGACGGCTTGGACTTCACTCATCAAGCCGAGCGCGGCCCCGAACCGGCTCTTGGGCTTGCGAGCACCCCGGGCCATAACCTTGAGTTTGCCGCACTCCTGAGCGTACAACGTCACGAGGCTGCTGGTCTCGCCCATGCGCATGGTGCGCAGTACGATGGCGCGCGTTTTGACGATAGTGCGCGGCATGGCGTCACTCGCCTTCTTCCACCGGCAGGGGGATGACCACCTCGCCCGGCTTGACCAAGCCGAGATCTTCGCGCGCGACCCTTTCGATGAAATCGATGTTGCTTTCGAGCAGTTTTAGCACTTGGCGCAAGCTGTCGGTTTCGGCTTTTAGTTGCTGCCGCTGGGCTTCGAGTTCCGCAAGGGTTTTCTCTTCCTGCCACACCTTGTAGAACAGCCCATTGCCAAAGGCCACATAAGCCACCAGAGCGAGGAAGGCGATCAGCAAGATCTTGGCCGTTTTAGTCACGTCGATTTTAGAATAAGACGAGGTCGTCGCGGTGGATGACTTCGCGGGCGGGGCGACCCAGTGCGCTGGCGACTTCGGGCGAACTCATGCCTAATATGCGGCGTAGCTCAGAAGACGAATAACGGCACAATCCTCGCCCCAACTTCTCGCCGTGCTCGCCGACCACCTGTACCACGTCGCCAGCGGCAAACTCGCCTTCGCAGGAGACGACTCCCACTGGAAGCAGGCTCTTGTCCTGCTCGGCGATGGCGCGTTGGGCACCGTGGTCGATCACTGTGCTGCCGCGACATTGGCTGGCAAAGCCGATCCAGCGATGGCGGCTGTTGAGCTTGCGGCCGGCCGGCAGAAAGAGCGTCCCCTGCTCGCGACCGGCGAGGATGTGGCGCAATCGATGTTTGCGCCCGTGCGCGATAACCGCCATTTCGCCGCAGGCCATCAAGAGCCGCGCGGCCTGTAGCTTAGTCGTCATGCCGCCACTGCCACGCCCATCGAGCGAGCGACCAATCATCCCCTCTAGGTCGAGGCTGTCTTGGGTCACTTGGTTCACTAGTTTGCCCTCGGGGCCGCTCGGGCCAAAGGCGTCGTAAAGCCCCTCGACATCCGAGAAAATGACCAGCATATCCGCCCGGATCAGGTTCGTCACATAAGCGGCGAGCATGTCGTTTTCCCCGAGTTGGCGCCGGAGTTCGGCAACGGCGACGCTGTCGTTTTCGTTGATTAGGGGCACGGCCCCATAGGCAAAGAGGTTGCGAAAGGTGTTTTCGAGATTTACGTAGCGATGGCGGTCGCCGAGGATATCCTCGGCGGTTAAGAGCACTTGGCCGATGGGCACGCCTCGACGGTGGAACTTGTCCTTGTAGATATCCATCAACAGGACTTGGCCGATGGCCGCGAGGGCTTGTAGTTGGGCGATGTTGTCCGGGCGTTTGTCCAACTCCATCCGCCCCATGCCCGCGGCCACCGCTCCCGAGGTGACGACCGCCACCTCCAAGCCCTGTGAGCGCAGTTCGACTACGTCTTCGACGAGCTGTGCGACGACCTCATCGTCGAGCGCGTGGCTCTGCGTGGTCAGGGTGCTGCTGCCGATCTTGACCACCAACCGCTGCACTTGGCTCATCAGGGCCTGCCGCGGCACTTCGCTTGCTTCGGTCACTGGCGCACCATTACCCCGCGCTCGCGCAGAAAGCTCTTGACTTCGGGAATCGAGTAGTGCTGGAAGTGGAAGATGGAGGCCGCCAGCGCGGCGCTGGCCTCGCCCGTAGTCAGCACCTCGTGGATGTGGTCGAGGGTGCCGGCACCGCCCGAGGCGACGATGGGTACATCCACGCGACGAGCCACTGCTTGGTTTAGTGCGAGATCATACCCGGCGCGCGTGCCGTCGGCGTCGATGCTGTTGAGCACCAACTCGCCCGCTCCGCGATCGACGAGGGCTTCTACCCACTCTAAGGCGTCGATGCCGGTGGCTTTGCGTCCGCCGTTGATATACAGCTCCCACGACGGCGGCTCGTGGGGCAGGGTCGGACGCCTGAGCGCGTCGATAGCTGCGACAATGCACTGCGAGCCGAAGCTCTCCGCGCTTTGGTTGATGATTTCCGGCGAATATACATGGGCCGAGTTGATCGAGACCTTGTCGGCACCGGTCTTGAGAATGTGGCGCACATCCGCGAAGGTGCGAATACCGCCGCCAACCATTAGGGGAATGAAGACTCGCTCGGAGACTTGGCGCACGAGGTCCATGACGATGGCGCGGCCATCGGCTGAAGCCGTGATGTCGTAGAAGACGAGTTCGTCAGCACCTTCGGCGTCGTAGCGCGCAGCTAGCTCGACGGGATCGCCGGCGTCGCGGTCGGCCGAAAAGCGCACCCCGCGCACGTTGCGGCCATTTTTGACATCTAGACAGGGAATGATTCGCTTGGCGAGCATATCTCTTCAGCGCAGGTGCGCGAAATTTTCGAGGAGGCGCAAGCCATGGACTTGGCTCTTTTCTGGATGAAATTGTACGCCAAAGACGCGGTCGTTGCCGGCGACTGAGGTGTAATCAATCCCGTAGTCGGTCGTGGCGACGCAATCGTCTTTGTTGTCGTTTGCCACGTAATACGAATGGACAAAATAAAAAAAACTTCCCTCGGGTACGCCCTCTAAGAGCGACACCTTGCGCTTGATGGCAATTTGGTTCCAGCCGATGTGCGGCACTCGCTCGGTAGGAGGAAACCGCACGCATTTGCCCGGCAGGATTCCAAGGCCGCGATGGGTCCCCATTTCCTCACTTTCCTCGAACATGAGCTGTAGCCCCACGCAGATGCCCAAGAAGGGCTTGTCGGCCGCGATCCCTTCGGCGATGGCCGCGTCCCAACCGGCGACCTGCAAGTTGTGCATGGCATCGCCAAAGGCTGCGTCGCCGGGCAATACGAGATGCGTGGCTGCGCTTAGGCGCTCGGGGTCTTCGACGATCTCGGCTTCATAGCCGAGGAATTCGAAGGCTTTCTGCACGCTGCGCAGATTGCCCATGCCGTAGTCGATGACTGCAATCACGATTGCCCCAGCTCAGCGGAGCGTTCGGCCGCGGCTAGCACGGCGCTGATCAGAGCGTCGCGCAGGCCCTTTTCTTCTAGCTTATGTAGCCCAGCAGCCGTAGTGCCGCCCGGCGAAGTAACTTGGTCTCTGAGCACGGCCGGATGCTCGCCGCTTTCGAGTACGAGGCGCGCGGCACCGAGCAGAGTTTGTGTGGCGAGTGTTAATGCGGTTTCACGCGGCAGGCCGGCGCGCACGCCGCCGTCGGTGAGTGCTTCGATGACGGTGTACGCCCAAGCCGGGCCGCTACCGGAAAGCCCCGTAACCGCGTCCATGAGACTTTCGGCGGCCTCGACTGTAGTACCGACTAAGTCAAACAGAGAACGCACTTGCGCCATCTGTTCTGCGCTGGCAGCCCGACCAGCGCAGAGGGCGCAAGCCGCACCCCGCACCTTCACCAGCGTCTGCGGCATGACGCGCACCACGGACAGTTGCGCGGGCAGTAGTTCTTCGAGCCGGGCGGTCGATACGCCAGCCATGAGCGAGACGACAATCTGCCGGGTATTAAAATGCGCGGCTAGCGCCTCCAATACAGGAGCGGCCACTTGCGGCTTGAGTACCAAAATCACCAAGTCCTGACCGCGGACCGCATCTGCTGAGTCGGTACTGGTATGGACGCCCAACGCCGACAAGCCTTCGAGGGCTTCCGGCCTGATGTCGGTCGCGGTTACCTGAGCCGCAGGAAATTGGCCAACCAAACCTTCAATAAGTGCCCGACCCATGTTGCCGGTGCCCACAAATCCCAATTTGCTTTTTTCGATCATCAACTTTTAGACCTCAAAATACGACAAACCCCAAACGCAAAATTAAAATGGACGTTTTAATAAATTATGTCAAACGCCCGTAATGAGAGCGTTTCTCCTATGAAAAAGCTACATTTTTGCTTGACTTATACGGCCCTCGTACTATATTGATACAGATAAGTGTGTAGCTTCACAAAACGGGTAGATCGGCCTTAAATCTCACGAGGCGGGAGAGGCCGACAAGCCGAATTCAAATTCTCAGACCCCTTTTGCGGGTTTTATTCCTATCAAGCAAAGGAGAATTTCGCATGGCTAAGAAGAAGGCTGCCGCTAAGAAGAAGGCCGCTCCAAAGAAGAAAGCCGCTCCAAAGAAGAAAGCTGCTCCGAAGAAGGCTGCTCCGAAGAAGAAGGCCGCTCCGAAGAAGAAGGCCGCTCCAAAGAAGGCTGCTCCAAAGAAGAAGGCTGCTCCAAAGAAGAAAGCCGCTCCAAAGAAGAAGGCTGCTCCGAAGAAGAAAGCCGCTCCAAAGAAGAAGGCTGCCGCTCCGAAGAAGGCCGCTCCGAAGAAGGCCGCTCCGAAGAAGAAGGCTGCCGCCAAGAAGAAGGCCGCTCCAAAGAAGAAAGCCGCCGCCAAGAAGAAGGCGAAACGCAAGCCCAATCCCGCCTTCATGAGGCCCTTGCAGCCCGACGCCGCCCTAGGGGCTATAGTCGGCAACAAGCCATTGCCGCGTACTCAGATTACCAAGAAAATCTGGGCGTACATCAAGAAGAATGGCCTGCAAGACCAGAAAAACAAGCGCATGATCAATGCCGACGACAAGCTTCGAGCCGTCGTAGGCGGTGCGAAGAAAGTGAGCATGTTTGACCTGACCAAGCATGTTAGTGAGCACGTGGAATAGCTACTCCCGAGTAAGACATCGTAGTCCAGTGCCATTGGAGAGGGATTCCCAGCGGGGAGTCCCTCTCTTTGTTACATTACCCTCGCGTCTATGACTCCTGAATTCCAGCTAATTCTAGCCGTTAGTATCGTCCTCGTCGTATCCTGTATTTGTTCGCTCTTGGAAGCCGCGCTCTACTCGCTGCCGGCCAGTCAGATCGAAATGCTGGCTGGCCAAGGGCGCACTTCGGGCAAGATCCTCAAGAAATTACACGCGGATATCCAGCGCCCTATCTCAGCCATCCTCACGCTGAATACCTTGGCTAATACCGGCGGTGCTGCCATCGCCGGTGCCGCCTTTGTCGGAGTGTTTCCGAATACGCCGGAGACGTACTTCACTATCGCTATTTCGCTGGGAGTATTGATCTTTTCGGAGATCATACCCAAGACGGTAGGCGTGGTACACGCCCGAACCCTAGCCCGGTTTATAGCTCGCCCTATTCAATGGCTGGTGTGGCTGTTTGCGCCCTTTATTTGGCTAAACAAATTCATTGTTCGGCTCATCACCGCGGGGGCACCCGACGTGCCGGAGGTCGTGGCGGAAGAGATTGAGATTATCGCGCGGATGAGCCGCCGATCCGGTGCCATTTCGCACGACCAAGAGCGCGTCATCCAAAACATCCTCAAGCTCGACGAATTGCGTGCGCGCGATATTATGACCCCGCGCACAGTGGTCCACTGCCTCGACCGCGACTTGACCTTGGCCGAGGCCCGCGAGCAGTCCGGTAGCTGGGATCACAGCCGGGTGCCCCTCTATCAGGGAGAGCGGGAAAACATCGTCGGTTTGGTGCTGCGGCGCGATGCGTTCAGCGCCTTGGCCGATGGCCGCGATCAAGCCAAGCTCTCCGAGGTAGGCCGCTCTGTCCATTCGGTGCCCGAGTCGGCGCGGGCTAGTCGCCTACTCGAAGAATTCATCCAGCGGCGCGAGCACCTTTTTGCCGTCGTCGATGAATACGGTGGCTTTGCCGGCATTGTTACCTTGGAGGACGTGATTGAAGAAATCGTTGGCCAGGAAATCGTCGGCGAATTCGATCCGGCCGTCGATATGCAGGAGCGCGCGCGGCAGGAGCGCCAAGACCTGACTGACTCGGCACCGGAATGAGGCCGCCTGTTTTCACCGCGTCTTTTTTTGCCTAAGTTTTTACCTGCTGTTAAAACCCTCTCAAAAAGGAGTATCTACGGAAGATGAAAGCGCTCGTTGCGCTCGCGGACGGCACCGTCTTCGAAGGCCGTGCCCTAGGCCGCGGGGGTGAGTGCCTCGGCGAAATGGTCTTCAATACCAGCATGACCGGCTATCAGGAAATTCTCACAGACCCCTCCTATGCCGGCCAGATCGTCACCATGACGTACCCGCTCATAGGCAACTACGGGGTCACACCTGAAGACGACGAATCGGCGCGGCCTCAAGTCCGCGGCTTCCTGATGAAAGAATGCTCTCGCCTGCCGAGTAGCTGGCGTGCGCGCCAGAGCTTACCCGATTATCTCGAAGAGCACGGCGTTTTGGGCATCGAGGGCATCGACACCCGCGAGTTGACTCGCAGAGTGCGCATTGAGGGCGTGATGGACGCTGCTATTTCGACTACAGATCTCGACCCGGACAGCTTAGTTGAAAAGGCGCGTACTTGGCCAGGGCTTGTCGGTGTGGACATGGTAGCCGCCGTTAGCTGCTCTGCGCCCTATGTCGAAAGCCCCGAAGCCCCGCGCTTTCACGTCGTCGCCCTAGACTACGGGATCAAGCGCAATATCGTCCGCTGCTTGGTTGCCGCAGGATGCAAGGTGACGGTCATGCCGGCCAAAACCACGGCCGACGAGGTCTTGGCCTTGGAGCCAGACGGCGTTTTTCTTTCCAACGGTCCGGGTGATCCCCGGCCCCTCGACTATGCGATCGAGACTTGTAAGGGTCTCATCGGCAAAAAGCCGATCTTCGGCATCTGCTTGGGCCACGAGATTCTCGGCTTGGCCTTTGGCGCGGAAATCTACCGCCTCAAGTTCGGGCATCGTGGGGCCAACCAGCCGATCAAGGAACGCGCCAGTGAACGGATCCTGATCACCTCTGAAAATCACGGCTGGGGCATTGCGGCCGACTCGTTGCCCGATTGCCTCGAAATCACTCGCCTCAACCTCAACGACCATTGCGTCGAGGGGCTGCACCACAAGGAGCTACCCATTTTTTCCATCCAGTGCCACCCGGAGGCCTCGCCCGGCCCGCACGACAGCTTCCATCTGTTTAGCTACTTCGCCGAACTGATGGAAGCACACGCCTCCTAGGAAAGCACCAGCTAAAGGACTCCTCATGCCCGTAGTACAACACGACGTCCTCAAAGATCTCTGCTATCGCGTTTTTGCCGCTACTGGCATTCCCGCAGACGACGCTCTTATCGTCGCCGACCACGTCGTCGAAAGCCATCTCCACGGCCACGACTCGCACGGCACTTGGCTCGTCTCCGGCTATGCCCGCGGGATGAAAAACAACTACGTGCGCTGGGAAGAGACCGAAGTCGTGCGCGACACCCCCGTGCTCAGGGTCATCAACGGCAAGGGGGCCAACGGCATCGTCGCCGTCAATCGCGCCCTCGACATTGCCGTTGAAAAAGCCCAAAACTCCACTTTCGGCTTTGTCGGCCTCAACCACATTACCCATATCTGCCGCCTTGGGGACTATCCGCCGCGGATCGCCGAAAGGGGCATGATTGGCATGGTTTGGCTCAATGGTGGTGGTCTCTTCCTCGCCCCCTTTGGCTCGGCCGATCGCCGCCTGCGTCCTGAGCCGATCGCCTTTTCCGCCCCGCGCCAGAATGGTCCTCCGTTCATGCTCGATATGACCATGACCGTCGTGGCCGGTGGCAAAATCGTGCAGAAAAACATTCGCCAGGAGCCGATGCCCGAGGGGTGGGTTATAGATAAGGAAGGCCAGCCTGTCACCGACGCCCAGCGCTATTTAGACGACGCCGAAGGCACCGGCGTCTTGCCATTGGGCGGCCTACAGTTTGGCCACAAGGGCAGCGGACTGGCGATGATGGTGGAAATGTTGGTGGGACCGCTCTCTCATGCTGGCTGCACCAAAGAAGGCGGCAACGGTGGTAACGGGACCATGGTCCTAGCGATCAATATCGAGGACTTTATCGACTTGGATTCGTACGAGCGCGAAGTCGAAGCGATGGCCAAGTGGGTGTGCTCGGCTCGCCCCTTGCCCGGATTTGAGAAAATCTATGCGCCCGGCGAAATCGAACAGCAGACTAGAGCGCGGCTGCTAATTGAAGGCATTGATTTGCCCCAACCCACTTGGGATGAAATCGGCAAGGTGGCGGCGGAGTTGGGCGTGGAGATGCCCGCGCTGTGAGTGTTAGAAAAGTTTAAAATTCCCCGCATCCATGCAGTGCGCTTGGTGCATGAGAACGGCGTTCATCAGCTCGATGGCTAGCCGCGACTCTAGGGTCGCGCCAGCGCGCACTCCCACGCAGGGATCGTGGCGGCCCTTGGCGAGTTGGAACTCAATTTCTTCTAGATCCTTGCGCACGGAATCTTGGGGCTGAGCGATGGTGGCCGTGGGCTTGAAGCTCAAGCGGCATACGAGCGGCATACCCGTGGTCACGCCGCCGAGCAGACCGCCGTGGCTGTTGCTCTGGTACCCACTGGTGCGGATGGGATCGTTGTGCTCGCTGCCTCGGCGCGCAGACGAAGCGCTGCCCACACCTATTTCGCAGGCTTGCACGGCGTGCAAGCCGCCGAGGCTACCCATCAGGCGCAACTTCAGGCTCTGATATAGCGGTTCGCCGACGAGGGGGGGCACGTTGACGGCCACTACTTCGAGCGCCGCGCCGATGGAGTCTTGCTCCTTGCGGGTTTTGGCAATTAACTCGGCTGCTTGCTGAGCGAAATCCGCATCCACCGCACGGAGCGGCCCGCGTTCCAACTCGCTTTCGAGGGCGGCACACGTTGCAGGCGACAGGGGTTGCCCGTCGGCTTCGGCGATTAGTTCGGCGACTCGCGCCGCTAGGGAAATGCCCGTCTCCAGCGGCCCGACTTGGCAGATCGAAGAGAAAATGGCCGTGCCAAAGTGCTCGGCTAGATAGAGGCGGGCAATGGTGCCGCCGATGACATCGGAGATGGTCGAGCGATAGCTGGAGCGTCCGCCGCCGCGCACATCGACAAAGCCCCGCGACTTGTAGTGCTTGACTAAGTCGGTATGCCCGGGCCGGACGTGGCCCTGCGGCCCGGCGAACTGCTTGTAATCGCCCGAGCGCTTGGCAGCCGAGAGCACGGCTGCGGCGATTGGCTCGCCCGTAGTGAAGCCCGCTTCATAGGTGCACACTGGCGTCGCGTCTTCGCCTAGATGCAACGCCGGCCCGGATAGAAGCTGGTCGTGATCGTCTGAGTAGAGGCCGGAAAGCAGGGCCACTTGGTCGTCTTCTCGCCGGGGGGTGCCCAGCTTGTTGCTGCCGGGGCGGCGGCGGTCGAGATAGTGCTGGATCTGGGCGCGCTCCACCCACAGGCCAGGGGGACAGCCGAAGACCGTGGTGACAATTGCCGGCCCGTGCGATTCGCCTGCTCCGGCAACGCCAAAAAGCGGTCCGCCGAGTACTTCCATGCCAAAGGCTCCTTTGCCAAGGGATGCAAAAATCTACGGCTTTGCCCGGTGAGCGGCAATCGGTGCGCTGCCGGTTGCGGGCTAGCCATAAGAGGCGTAGAAGCAATTTTTTTATTATTTTTGAGCAACGCAAAGAGGCGATCAATGGCAACCAATGAGTTGAAACGCGGCGTTCCGAATGGCCGATGCAAGAAGCTCGAAGCTGAGCTGCGCACGGAACTGATCGCGGCTCAAGAGCGGTTGCAGTACGCTCAGTTCCCAACCCTCATCGTCTTGGGTGGTTTTGCCGGCGCAGGTACGAGCGCGGCGAGCAACGCACTCAGGCAGTGGATGGACTCGCACGGCATTGCGATCTGCGCTTTTGAACCGTCGTCCGCAGAAGAGCGCGAGCGCCCGGAGTACTGGCGCTATTGGCTTTCCCTGCCGCCCAAGGGAACAATCGGCATCTACTTGAACGGCTGGTACGACCGCCCGCTGCGCGACTTGGCTCATAGACGCAGCGATGAAGAGGCTTTTGACCGCGCTGCCGACCGCATCGCGGCCTTTGAAAACGCGCTCGTCGTCGATGGTGCGCTGCTGATCAAGTTGTGGATTCACTTGGACAAAGAGGCGCGGCAGCAACGCATGGCGGACTTGGAGCAAAACCCGCTGACCCGCTGGCGGGTGAACGCGAGCGCAAGAGAGGGCTTGCAGTACTACGACGAGTTCAAAAGAGCCGCCGACCGCTTACTGCAAAAGACCGACAACCGCGGCGCTCGTTGGGAGCTCGTCGACGGCAGTACCCCTCACTACGCGTTGGCGGTGGGCCATGCCATGCGCGACGCCATCCGCCAGCGTCTAGGCCAAAAGAAGAGCCGTCCCAAGCTCGTCGAATCAGACTGGCCGCCCGCGCCCAACGTGCTGACCTCATTGGACATGGAACAGCGGGTGCCTAAGAAGGAGTACCAAGCCCTGCTCGAGCGATACCAAGGCCGGCTCTATCGCTTGACGCAGCAGGCGCGCCGCAAAGGCGTCTCGACCGTCTTGGTTTTCGAAGGGGCCGATGCCGCGGGCAAGGGCGGAGTCATCCAGCGCCTGACTGCCGCCCTCGACGCCAGTATCTATCAGATCATCCAAATCGCCGCTCCCACGGAAGAGGAACACGCCCAACACTACCTCTGGCGCTTTTGGCGTCCCCTGCCGCGCGCAGGTCGGATGGTGATTTTCGACCGCAGTTGGTATGGCCGGGTGCTAGTCGAGCGCGTCGAGGGCTTTGCCGACGAAGCCGCTTGGCAGCGGGCCTACGGCGAAATCAACGATTTTGAGGCACAGCTAACAGACCACGGCATGGTGGTGGCCAAGTACTGGATTCACATCGACAAGGACGAGCAACTGCGGCGCTTTAAGGCGCGGCAGGTGACGCCGCACAAGCGCTGGAAGATCACCGACGAAGACTGGCGCAACCGAGAGCAATGGGACGAGTACGAGGTCGCGGTTGACGACATGGTAGCGCGCACCAACATGCCCACCGCGCCGTGGACCTTGGTGGAGGGCAACGACAAACGCTTCGCCCGCCTCAAGGTCATCGATACGTTTTGCCAGCAGCTAGAGCAAGCGCTGGCTAGTGGTTAGTGGGTTTGGTCGTGGATTGCCGGGAGGAGAGACTTGAGGAAATGGCTATGGTGCAATTTCAGCGCAACAAACGCATTTCTGGCCCGGTGAGCGAGAGTTGAAGACTTGCGCGTTCAATCGAACTATTGCCAGAGCGCATCCGCAACTGTTCATGCAGCGTTCGATTCAAGATCGGGGAGTTACCGCTATCTAGGGCAGGTCCTTGAAATTCCCAAGGATCAGTACGAAGCCTGCGTGCAGCAGATGCGCGACCGCATTGCACGGGGCAAGGTTCCGGGTGTTGCGAATCCCGCGGCCGTGCTGGTCAAGCAGGGCACGGTGACCTATACGCAGGCGCGGAACATAGCTCGTGCGGGGAATGTTGATTGCCTAGTCTTTGATGCAAAAACGCAACGCGTGACCGCTACGGGTGCGTCGTCGGTCTCGTCTATTATTACCTATGCCCAAGATCTCCACGGCGGCACGAGTAGCCCAGCAGCGGTCAGAGCGGCGTTCCGATCCGCACTCGATTCTCGAAATAATGGCAGCAACGCGCTCATAAAAAGCATTGTTAACGCCCAGTGGTTGCCTCCTTTCGCTAGCATCCAGTTGTTGCGTTCTAAGAATGCTGCCATCGGAGTAGCAGCAGTGCGTAATGGGGTAAGGGCCTTATGGCGCACCTTAAATACTGAGGGCGGGCGCGAGATTATCCAGCGCATTCCCGTCTTACTCAAGGTGAGCAGCACCGCCCGCTTGGCCGCTGACAGTGGGCGAGAGGTGGTCCAGCGCATCGCCGCTGGGTCCCTTGGGAGAGCGGTCTCTGGGGCTGGCGCATTAAGTAACGTATCCAGACTCTTCCGTTCCAATGCTATAACCGCGGTCATAACAACCGTAGTGACCAGTGCTCCAGACTTCTACCGAGTCGCTTTCGTCGGTTCCATTTCTTGGCGGCAGTTTGCCAAGAACACCACAGTGAATGCGGCCGCGGTTGCAGGGGGGGTTGGCGGCTGGATGGGCGGCATGATCGTAGGCGACGCCGTTGGCAGTGCAGTGCCTTTTATCAGCACGACTATAGGCAGTTTTATCGGTGGCGTCGTAGGTGGGTTGGCAGGTGGCACCGGAGCGCAGTTTGCGGCCAAGGCTATTGCCGATCGCTTGGTTGACGACGACGCAAAGGATCTGATTGCAGCAATGGAAGATGAGGTACAGTTGCTGGCTAGCGAGTACATGCTCACGGAAAACGAGGTTGAACAAATCGCGGCGACAGTTGGAGAGACCGTGAATCCGAAGTGGCTGCGCAGCATGTACAAGGCGACGAACAAACCCGCTAAGGATTATGCCCGTCACAGCTTTGTCCGCACTAGGTTTGAACCAAAATTTGCAGCAATCATTCAAAAGCGGCCAAGAGTTGCGCCTCCTTCAGTTGAAGAACTAGGTTTAGACGATGTTGACTAGGGCGTCCACAAAAGTCGCCCTATTTCTCCTGCATCCGCACCGGCGACGCGGCTAGCCCGTCGGTCTTTATTACCTCGTCGTTTTTGTCAACCTGACCAAATTCCAGCACGCCCGTCGGACAAGACTGCACACACGCGCTACAGCGCACGCATTCGGGGTCGGCCATGGGTAGCCCCTTGTTGGCGAAGTTCATAATGTCGATGCCTTGGTGACACACCGAGGTGCAGACATTGCAGGAGATGCACTTTTTCTTGTCGGCGAGGATGCGGAAGCGGCTGAAACGCGCGTACACGTGCATCAAGGCCGCCAGCGGGCAGGCGAAGCGGCACCACATCCGGCCGCTGAAATGCCAGTACAGCCCGACGCCTAAGATGCCGGCCAGCAGTAGATCGACCGACCACACGTAGTTGAGAAAAGTCAGCGGGAAGGGCAAGTTGCCCCAGTTCGTGCCCTTGCCCATAAATAGCCCCATGTAGGCCCCGTTGATCCAGTGATCATGCGGCAAAGCCCAGCCGACTACGCGCAAGATGAGCAGCACGCTGGCCAGTAGCAGCACGACCTGTCCCACGATGTTCACCTTGTTCCACACCATGCCGTGCGGCATCTTATGCCGGTGATTGTCGCCCATGGTTTCGGCGAGGGCGCCGCACGAGCAGATCCAGCCGCAGTACGCCCCTTTGCCCCAGAAGTAGATGATCAGCGGGATGATGACGAAGGTCTGCACGAGGCTAATGGCCAGCCACCACCACAGCGGCTCACTGGTGAAGACGTTCCAAAAAAACAGCGGCCAAGCGAGGATTAGCCCCAGAGATCGCCAGTACTCGCGCCCGTGCTCGGCCCATTGCGACTCGGGAAACAGGCCATCGGCCAGCGGCTTGAGCCAAGCCCCCTCGTCGAACCAGCCATTGTACCCGGCCCAGGGCAAAAACAGATAGGGCAGCAGAAAGAGTGGAATGCACTGGACCGCCATCAGCGTCAACGTCTGCACCTTGATGTACGGCGTGCGCCGTCGCTTTATGCGCTGCAAGCCGAATAGGACGACGCACAGACAATAGGCCAGCGAGTAGTAGAAACTCGGCTGGGTCATCGACACCTGTACCGTATCCCACAGGGTATGGGCTTCCGATGGTGCCGCTAGGTTGAAAGGGAAGAGATCGGCTTGGTCAAACCACTTCTTGACCGGAATGCCCGCGTCGGTCTTCCAGTGGTAGATGAAAACCGCTGCCAGCATGATGAATCCCAGAGACAGCCAACGGCCCGGTCGCCATTCGCCGTTGATCTCCACGCCGCTGCGTCTGAAAAAGTCGAGCGGAGCCTCGCGCCCAATCATGGAAAACACCGCGTCATTGGGCAGGCTCAGTTCTTGGCCTTCGGCATCTTTGAGCGCGACCGCGTCGTCCTCGATGCGCAGCACTTGGCTGGCCATCAGCAGGCGGATCGAACCCGCTTGGCGGCCCTTTTCCATAAAGGCGCCGCTGCTGGTCGTCACCCGCTCGGAAGAAGGAGTATCGACGGCCACGTCGGCCATTGGATCGGCCGCGAGCATGCTCAGCTTTTCGACGTTTTCGGGCTTGGGCCGGGAAAATTCGGGCTTGCGGTAGGAGACGGTCACGCGCCCTCCGCATTGGGCGATGGCAATGGCCGCCTCTAAGGCGCTGTCGCCGCCGCCGACGACCAGTACGTCTTTGTCGCAGAAGTCAACGGGATCGTGCAAGCGGTTGAAGACTTTGTCCAATTGTTCGCCCGGCACTCCTAGCTTGCGAAAGTTGCCCGAGCGCCCGATCCCGACGACCACGCGGCGAGCTTTGATATTCTCTTGGCGCGGGATTTCCAGTTCAAAGAGGTCTCCCCGCCTCTTTACCTGCTCGACTCGCGCTATAGTCGGCTCAATGCCTTGGGCGAGCGTCTGCTCGTGCAACTCCTCGATCAGCGGCTCCTTGACCTCGGCCTTAAAGCGGATCTGCCCGGCTGGCTCCATTTCGGTGGGATAGGTGTAAATGGGCTTGCCCTTGGGGAAATTGACCAGTGTGGAAAACGGCTCGGTCGCCTCCAAAAGCACAAAGGACAGCCCGGCCTCCTGCGCCTCCAGGGCCGCGGACATGCCGGAAACGCCCGCGCCGATAATCGCCAAGTCCAAGACATCTTCCTGCCCCTTGCTGCGCTGGAATGCCTCGTCGGCCGCGATGTGCTGCACGGCCCGCGCGCCCGTATCGGCCGAAAACTTCAACAGCGGAATCCCGGTCAAGTCGCCGACGATGTACAGCCCGGGGACGTTGCTCTGCCCGTGCTCGTCCACCCGCGGCAACTTTTCCACCACGCCGGCGGGCCACCGCAGGTGCAACCAGTGGAAATAGCGACTGAGAAAATTGCTCATGGTTTCCTCCTGAATCCGCTCGGTGATATAGCCATCTTGATTGGAAGCTTTCTACAAAGACAATGAGTAGTGCCTAATTAAAGGGTCTAATCACCGCGCACAAAAGGCCCCACGGCAAAAAACATCGCCGCGGGGCCTTGTTCCATGACCTAACGTTGCCAATCTATCCTTGCTTCATCACGGCAACTTGGTCGTCTTTTTCGCTTCCACTCGTCCGTCAATTTCGGCTCGATAGACATACACGCCAGCGGCCACGCTCTTGCCTGACTCGTCGCGGCCATCCCACACCAACCGATGGCTACCCGCTCCGAGCGGACCATCCCACACCTGCCGCACCCGACGACCCAACACATCGTACACCCTAAGCGATACCTCCGCCGCGTCCGTCGCCAAGTAAAGGGGAATCACGACCGCCGGATTGAATGGATTAGGATAACTATCGCCTAGCCGATGCTGCGCCGGTCGTGCTGCCGCAGGCGTCATCACCGCCGTCATCTGCTCCCCCACCAAACTCTTCAACACCTGCACGCCGCCCAAGATCGGATTTAAGACGACCAAATCGACATCGCCGTCGTTATCGACATCTCCCGGCAGCACTTGGACCCCATCGCCAGCTAACCGATGCCGCTCCACTTCCTTGGCCGGATTCAAGCCCCCACCCCATTCGACAAACACCCCGATCCCCGAAGCGCGGTCCCCGCCGACAAATGCCCAATCGTCCACCCCGTCGGCATCTAAGTCGCGCACCACGACCAGCGAGCGTAGAAACAGCCGATCATCATATATCACTTCCTCTTCTGCAACGCCCCCTAATCGGCTGCTCCATACAACGAGGCCCTTGCGCTGTTCGAAGGGATTGTATTCGGCCGCCGTGAGCAAGTCCGCCTGCCCATCGCCATCAAAATCGCCCGCATCTAAAAACGGAAGAGGGGTGCCCGCATCGGATTCAAAGACGATAGTGCCCTCCCTAGGCTCAGCCTCCAAACCCGCTACGATCCACGTGTTTGCTTGACTGAATAACGGCTCCCACAGCACATCCACCTGCCCATCGCCGGTAAAGTCGCCTATCCGAGAGGGCGCGTGGTTTTCGGCGACCGCCAACCGGATGGCCGTCCACTCTCCATGCTCGACCTCCCAGACCTCTAAGGCTCTTCCTTCGACCACTGTACGGTCTGATACAAACAACTCGATAGCGCCGTCCTCATCCCAATCCATCAAGCCTACGAGCCGGTGGTCAGGCTGCTGCGTGAGCACCTCAATCTGAAGCTCTGGGTCAATAGACCAAACCGCTATATCGGAGAGTGGGCTAGCACGATCTCGTCTTGACCATCGCCGGTCAAATCGCCGCTCTGCACATCCCAGTAAAACACCCATTCGGTTTCCTCGGTACGCCCCGTTTCAAAGGCCCCTCGGCCGTCATTGAGTGCCATGGCCCAACCCGTTACAAACGGATTATCCGAGCCGGGGCCTCTATCATCCCAGGTGGAGAACAGGTCGAGGTCGCCGTCTGCATCTAAGTCGGTCAAGACGCCAGCCCCTTCGGCTATAAAAAAGCCCCCTAACCCCGGCGCAATCGGCGAGAAGGCCGGCGGGGCGAAGAGCTTGGCCCCCTCAAAGTGGAAATACTCGACCGACGGCGGGGCTAATTCCCCCAATAACAGCTCTTCCACGCCAGTCAACTCGATCCAGTCAATCTCCAACCACCCGACGACCTCGGCTGCCGACCGGGACACCCCTCGCTCGCCCCAATCTAAGCTAAAACCCGGCCGAATATCCCGTAAAAGACCCTCCCAGACCTCCCGGTCGCCTCGTGCGACTTCCCCGTCCGATACGGGCAGCGTCAACGCCACTTCCTGCCACTCGGTGGTATAGACGAAGCCGACTTGTCCGGTCAGCGAAAACCGGCTATTAAACAGACTGGCTGGATCATGACCTGGAGCTGTGCGGTTGTGCTCATTGGTCCAAGTCAGCCAAAAGGAACCGACTGTAGGACGATGATGGACGGTGCGAAGCCGGACCCGGACTCGGTCGAACAGGCCCGAATCGTAGCCTATAGTCGGCGAAATCAGTTCGACACTCGGCGTAGGATACTTCTTGCCGGCCACTGACGGCGACATATCAATCGTCCACACGCCGTCTTTGACCTGCCCCGGAAACAGGTTGACTTCAGCCGGACCACCCGCTGCCCCCGATTCTTTGGCGGCCCATCCTTGGGTCGTGCCGTCGTCGAAATCCCACGTGATCGCCTCGACGAGGCGGCTCGATAGCCCAATGCTTAGAAGAAGCGCGAGATATAACATGGCCGATGTCCTTATAAAAAAGATCACGGCAACTTGGTCGTCTTCTTGGCTTCCCCTCGTCCATCTACTTCCACCTGATAGAGATACACCCCGGCGGCCACATTTTTACCCGACTCGTCGCGGCCATCCCAAGTAAACCGATGGCTACCCACCTCTAGCGGACCATCCCACACCTGCCGCACCCGACGACCCAACACGTCGTACACCGTCAGCGACACACGCGCCGCGTCCGTCGCCAAGTAAAGGGGCAGCACGACCGCCGGATTGAACGGGTTAGGATAGCTGTCGCCGAGGCGATGTTGTGCTGGCCGCGCTACTGCGGGCGTCATCACCGCCGTCATCTGCTCGCTCACCAAACTCTCCAACACCTGCACGCCGCCCAAGATCGGATTTAACACCACCAAATCGACATCGCCGTCGTTATCGACATCCCCCGGCAGCACCTGTACCCCATCGCCAGCTAACCGATGCCGCTCCACCGTCTTAGCCGGATTGGCACCCCCACCCCATTCGACGAACACCCCAAAGCCCGAAGCGCGGTCCCCACCGACAAACGCCCAATCGTCCACCCCGTCGGCATTCAAATCGCGCACCACGACCGGCGAGCGCAGAAACAGCCGATCATCATAGATCACCTTCTCATCTACATCGCCCCCCAATCGGCTGCTCCGTATGACGAGCCCCTTGCGCTGTTCGAAGGTGTGGTCTTCGAGTGCCATGAGCAGATCCGCCTGCCCATCACCATCAAAATCGTCCACACCTAAAAGCAGAAAACTCCCCGTATCGAGTCCAAAGACGTCGCCCTCCTTAGGCGCAGCCCCCAAGCCCGCCACTACCCACGTATTTGCTTGACCGACTAACGGTACCCATAGCACATCCACCTGCCCATCGCCCGTAAAGTCGCCTATCTGAAAGGGCGCATAGTTTTCATCTACTGCCAACTGAGTGGCTGTCCACTCTTCATCCTCTACCTCCCAGGCCTCTAACGCTCTTCCTGCGGCCACTATATGATCTGAAAATAACTCGATCGCACCGTCCCCATCCCAATCCATCAAGCCTACGAGTTGGTGGTCACGCAACTGCGTGAGTACTTCAATCTGAAGCTCTGGGTCAATAGACCAAACCGCTAGGTCTGAGTGAGCTAGCACGATCTCGTCTTGACCATCGCCGGTCAAATCGCCGCTCTGCACATCCCAGTAAAACACCCATTCGGTTTCCTCGGTACGCCCCGTTTCAAAGGCCCCTTGGCCGTCATTGAGGGCCATGGCCCAACCCGTTACAAACGGATTATCCGAGCCGGGGCCTCTATCATCCCAAGTGGAGAACAGGTCGAGGTCGCCGTCTGCATCTAAGTCTGCCAAGACGCCAGCCCCTTCAATAACTGAAAAGCCCCCTAGCCCCGGCACAATGGGCGAGAAGACTGGCGGGGCGAAAAGCCCGGCCCCCTCAAAGTGGAAATACTCGACCGACGGCGGGGCTAATTCCCCGGCTAACAACTCTTCCACGCCAGTCAACTCGATCCAGTCAATCTCCAACCACCCGACGACCTCTGCTGCCGACCGGGACACCCCTCGCTCACCCCAATCCAAGCTAAAACTCAGCCGAATATCCCGTAAAAGACCCTCCCAGACCTCCCGGTCGCCCGGGGCGACCTCCCCATCCGATACGGGCAGTGTTACCTCTACTTCCTGCCACTCGGTGGTATAGACAAAGCCGGCTCGTCCGATCAGCGAAAACCGGTTGTTAAACAGATCGGCTGGATCGTACCCTGGAGCCGTGCGGTTGTGCTCATTGGTCCAAGACAACAGAAAGGCACCAACCGTCGGGCGGTGATGGACCGTGCGAAGCCGAACCCGGACCCGGTCGAACAGACCCGAATCGTAGCCGATGGTCGGCGAAATCACTTGGACAAGCGGAGTGGGATACTTCTCCCCGGCCACTGACGGTGACACATCAATCGTCCACACGCCGTCTTTGACCTGCCCCGGAAACAGGTTGACTTCAGACGAACCACCCGCTGCAGCACCTTCTTTGGCGGCCCATCCTTGGGTCGTCCCGTCGTCGAAGTTCCACGTGATCGCCTCGACGAGGCGGCTCGATAGCCCAATGCTTAGAAGAAATACGAGATATAACATGGCCGATGTCCTTGTAAAAAAGATCACGGCAACTTGGTCGTCTTTTTCGCTTCCACTTGTCCGTCAATTTCGACCTGATAGATATACACCCCGGCGGCCACATCTTTACCCGACTCGTCGCGGCCATCCCACACAAACCGATGGCTACCCGCCCCAAGCGGCCCCTGCCACACCTGCCGGACTCGACGACCCAACACATCGTACACCGTCAGCGACACACGCGCCGCGTCCGTCGCCAAGTCAAGGGGGATCATCACCGCCGGATTGAACGGATTGGGATAGCTGTCGCCTAGCCGATGCTGCGCTGGTCGCGCTGCCGCGGGCGTCATCACCGCCGTCATCTGCTCCCCCACCAAACTCTTCAACACATGCACGCCGCCCAAGATCGGGTCTAACACCACCAAATCGACATCGCCGTCGTTATCGACATCCCCCGGCAGCACCTGTACCCCATCGCCAGCTAACCGATGCCGCTCCACCGTCTTCGCCGGATTGGCTCCCCCACCCCATTCGATAAACACCCCAAAGCCCGAAGCGCGGTCCCCGCCGACAAACGCCCAATCCTCTATCCCGTCGCCATCTAAGTCGCGCACCACGACCGGCGAGCGCAGAAACAGCCGATCATCATAGATCACCTGCTCGCCTACGCCGCCCCCCAATCGGCTGCTCCAGACGACAAGGCCCTTGAGCAGTTCCCAAGGGTTGTGTTCGAGCGGCGTGAGCAAGTCCACCTGCCCATTGCCATCAAAATCGCCCACTTGTAAAAGAAAAAAAAGAATATCCGCCGCATCGGTATCGGTTTCTTCAAAGACGATGTCGCTCGCCTCCGGCGCGTCGCCCAAGTGCGCTACCAGCCACCTGCCCATCTGGGCTCTCGGTCCCCACAGCACATCCAACACTCCATCGCCGGTAAAGTCGCCCATCCGGGCGGGCCTATGGGTTTCGGCCACCGCCACCTGTGAGACCGTCCACCCCTCCTGCTCAACCTCCCAGACTTCCAACGCTCTTTCTTCTTCTGCTGGTTGGTTGATATAGTCTGTTGTAAACAGTTCGACCCGGCCGTCGCCATCCCAATCCACCATGTCCACCAGCCAGCGATCATTGATCTGCATGAGCACCTCAATTTGGAGCTCCGGCCCAATAGACCAGACCGTTATTTCCCAACCTTTTCTATATATCGCGATCTCGCCTTGGCCATTGCCGGTTAAATCGCCGAGGCGCAGATTCTGGATTCCCTCTCCCCTCTCCTCCTCGGTGCGCACCGTTTCAAAGGCCCCACTCCCATCATTGAGGGCCATAACCCAGCCGTTTGCAAAAGGATTCGCCGATTCATGGCGGACACCCTTCCAAGTGGAGAACAGGTCGAGATCACCGTCCCCATCCAAGTCCATCAAGCCGGCAGCCTTATCCCCTCCTGAGACGAAGAAGCGCCCCAACTCCGACATAATGGGAGAGAAGATCGGCGGGGCGAAAAGCCCGCCCCCCTCAAAGCGAAAATACTCTACCGACGGCGGGGCTAATTCCCCCAATAACAGCTCTTCCACGCCGGTCAACTCGATCCAGTCGATCTCCAACCAGCCGACTAGCTCATCTGCCGACCGGGGCACCCCTCGCTCGCCCCAATCCAAGCTAAAACTCAGCCGAATATCCCGTAAAAGCCCCTCCCAGACCTCCCGGTCGCTCGGGGCGACCTCCCCGTCCGATACGGGCAGGGTCAATTCCACTTCCTGCCATTCGGTGGTATAGACAAAACCGGCTTGTCCGATCAGCGAAAACCGGTTGCTGCCTCGTTTCTCTGGATCTCGACTTGGAGTTGTGCGGTTGTGCTCATTGGTCCAAGACAGCCGAAAGGAACCAACCGTAGGACGGTGATGGACGGTGCGAAATCGGACCCGGATGCGGTCGAACAGGCCCGAATCGTAGCCGATGGTGGAAGAAATCACTTGGACACTCGGACTAGGATACGTCTCTCCGGTCATCGAGGGTGAGACATCAATCGTCCACACGCCGTCTGTGACCTGCCCGGGAAACAGGTTAACCTCAGCCGAACCACCCCATGCAAAGGCTTGTTTAGCCGCCCATCCTTGGGTCGTCCCGTCGTCGAAATCCCACCGGATCGCCTCGGCGGAACTGTTCCATAGCGCAATGCCTAGAACAAGCACGAGATGTAACATGGCCGATGTCCTTATAAAAAAGATCACGGCAACTTGGTCGTCTTCTTGGCTTCCACTTGTCCGTCAATTTCGACCTGATAGATATACACACCAGCGGCCACATTTTTACCCGACTCGTTACTCCCATCCCACACAAACCGATGGCTACCCGCTTGCAACGGCCCCTGCCACACCTGCCGCACCCGACGACCCAACACGTCGTACACCGTCAGCGACACCTCTGCCGCGTCCGTCGCCAAGTCAAGGGGCAGCACGACCGCCGGATTGAACGGATTGGGATAGCTGTCGCCTAGCCGATGCTGCGCCGGTCGCGCTACTGCGGGCGTCATCACCGCCGTCATCTGCTCGGACACCGAACTCTTCAACACCTGCACCCCACCTAAGATGGAATTTAACACGACCAAATCGACATCGCCGTCGTTATCGACATCCCCCGGCAGCACCTGTACCCCATCGCCAGCTAACCGATGCCGCTCCACCTCCTTAGCCGGATTCGCGCCTCCACCCCATTCGACGAACACCCCGATCCCCGAAGCGCGATCCCCCCCGACAAACACCCAATCATCCACCCCGTCCCCATTCAGGTCGCGCACCACGACCGGCGAGCGTAGAAACAGCCGAGCGTCATACAGCACTTCCTCTTCTGCAACGCCCCCTAATCGGCTGCTCCGTACAACGAGGCCCTTGCGTTGTTCCCAGAAGTTGTGTTCAAGCGCCATGAGCAAGTCCACCTGTCCATCGCTATCAAAATCGCCTGCTTCTAAAAGAAAAAAAAGAAAACTCCCCGCATCGTATTTAAAGAGGGGGTCGCCCGCCTCAGGCTCGTCACCTAAGTGCGCTACCATCCACATGCCCGTCTGGTCCCTCGGTCCCCACAGCACGTCCAACACTCCATCGCCAGTAAAGTCGCCTATCCGAGAGGGCCAATGGTTTTCGGCAACCGCCAACCGCGAGGCGGTCCATACTCCGCTATCGATCTCCCACACCTCCAACGCTCTTTCTCCCTCCACCGTATAGTCTGTTGTAAATAGTTCAACCGTGCCGTCGCTATCCCAATCCACCAGATCCACGATCGAGCGACCATTTATCTGCGTGAGTACCTCGATTTGGAGATCTGGCCTAATGGACCAGATCGTTATTTCCCAGTCTTCCCTATATTCTTCTATCGCGATCTCGTCTGTGCTATCGCCGGTCAAATCGCCGACGCGCAGATTCTTGATCCCCTCTCCGATTTTTTCCTCGGTGCGCGCCGTTTCAAAGACCCCCCTCCCATCATTGAGGGCCATGACCCAGCCACTTACAAAAGGATTTGCCGATTCATGGCGTACATCCTTCCAAGCGAAGAACAGGTCGAGGTCGCCGTCCCCATCCAAGTCCGTCAAGGCACCAGCGCTGTCCCTTCCTAAGAGGTAGAGGTAGGCGTGTCCTAACTCCGGCAGAATGGAATAGAAGACCGGCGGGGAGAAAACTCCAGTCCCTTCAAAGCGGAAATACTCGACCGACGGCGGGGCTAATTCCCCCAATAACAGCTCTTCCACGCCGGTCAACTCGATCCAGTCGATCTCAAACCACCCGACGACCTCGTCCACTGGCCGGGGCATGTCTCGCTCGCCCCAGTCCAAGCTAAAACTCAGTCGAATGTCCCGTAAAAGTCCCTCCCAGACCTCTCGGTCGCCCGGTGCGACCTCCCCGTCCGATACGGGCAGCGTCAATTCCACTTCCTGCCATTCGGTGGTATAGACAAAACCGGCTTGTCCGATCAGCGAAAACCGGTTGCTAAACAGATCGGCTGGATCGTGCCCTGGAGCTGTGCGGTTGTGCTCATTGGTCCAAGATAGCAGAAAGGAACCAACCGTAGGACGATGATGGACCGTGCGGAGACGGACCCGGATTCGGTCGAACAAGCGAGACTCGTAGCCTATGAGAGGCGAAATCACTTGGACACTCGGCGTAGGATGCGCCTCTCTAACCACTGATGGCGATACATCAATTGTCCACACGCCGTCTTTGACCTGCCCTGGGAATAGGTTGACTTCAGCCGGACCACCCGATGCAAAGGCTTGTTTAGCCGCCCATCCTTGGGTCGTGCCGTCGTCGAAATCCCATGTGATCGCCTCGGCGGGGCCGGGGCATAGCGCAATGCCTAGAAGAAGCGCGAGATGTAGCATGGCCGATGTCTTTGTAAACAAGATCACGGCAGCTTGGTCGTCTTTTTCGCTTCCACCTGCCCGTCAATTTCGACCTGATAGAGATACACGCCAGCGGCCACGCTCTTGCCTGACTCGTCACGGCCATCCCAAGTAAACCGATGGCTACCCGCCCTCAACGGTCCCTGCCACACCTGCCGCACCCGACGACCCAACACATCGTACACCCTAAGCGATACCTCCGCCGCGTCCGTCGCCAAATCGAGGGGCAGCACCACCGCCGGATTGAACGGATTGGGGTAGCTATCGCCGAGGCGATGCTGCGCCGGCCGCGCTGCCGCGGGCGTCAACACCGCGGTCATCTGCCCGCCCACCAAACTCTTCAACACCTGCACACCGCCCAAAAGACGATTTAACACCACCAAGTCCACATCGCCGTCGCCATCGACATCCCCCGGCAGCACCTGCACCCCATCGCCAGCCAACCGATGCCGCTCCACCTCCTTGGTCGGATTCAAGCCCCCACCCCATTCGATAAACACCCCCAAACCCGAGGCGCGATCCCCGCCGAAAAACACCCAATCCTCTACCCCGTCCCCGTTCAGGTCGTGCCCCATCACCGGCGAGCGCAGAAACAGCCGATCATCATAGATCACCTTCTCCTCTACGCCGCCCCCGAATCGGCTGCTCCGGACGACAAGGCCCTTGAGCCCTTCCCACGTGTTGTGTTCGAGCGGCGTGAGCAGGTCCACCTGCCCATCGCCATCAAAATCACCCACTTGTGAAAGAAAAAAAAGAATACGCGTCGTATCGGCTTCGGATTCAAAGACGGCTTCGCCCGCCTCCGGCACGTCGCCCAAGCCCGCTACCATCCACCCGCTCGTCTGGCCTTTCCTCGGCCCCCACGGTGACCACAGCACGTCCACCTGCCCATCGCCTGTAAAGTCGCCCATCCAAGCGGGCGCATGGTTTTCGGAGACTGCCACCTGTGAGGCAGTCCACACCCCCTGCTCAACCTCCCAGACCTCTAACACTCTTTCTTCCTCCACCCTCAAGTCGGTTGTAAACAGTTCGACCCGGCCGTCGCCATCCCAATCCACCATATCCACCAACCAGCGACCCTTGATCTGCGTGAGTGCCTCCATTTGGAGTTCCGGCTCAATAGACCAGACCGTTACTTCCCAATCTTCATATGTATTTGCATATGTATATGTCGCGATCTCGTCTTGGCCATCGCCGGTCAAATCGCCGACGCGCAAATTCTCGATCCCCTCTCCGGTTTCCTTCTCGGAGTGCGCCGTTTCAAAGGCTCCGCTCCCATCATTGAGGGCCATGACCCAGCCGCTTGCGAAAAGATTCGCCGATTCAAAGTGGATACTACTCCAAACGGAGAACAGGTCGAGATCGCCATCCCCATCCAAGTCCGTCAAGCCGCCAACCCTCCTCCTTCCTCCAAAGTCGAAGAAGAGCCCTAACTCCGGCGCAATCGGAGAGAAGATCGGTGGGGCGAAAAGACCGACCCCCTCAAAGCGAAAATACTCGACCGACGGCGGGGCTAATTCCCCTCCTAACAGCTCTTCCACACCGGTCAACTCGATCCAGTCGATCTCCAACCAACCGACCACCTCCGCCGCTGACCGGGGCATATCTGACTCGCCCCAATCCAAGCTAAAACCCAGCCGAATATCCCGTAAAAGACCCTCCCAGACCTCCCGGTCGTCCAGGGCGACCTCCCCGTCCGATACGGGCAGTGTTATCTCTACTTCCTGCCACTCGGTGGTATAGACAAAGCCGACTCGTCCGACAAGCCGAAACCGGTTGCTAAACGGATCGGCTGGATCATGACCTGGAGCCGTGCGGTTGTGCTCATTGGTCCAAGCCAGCCAAAAGGAACCAACCGTAGGACGATGATGGACCGTGCGAAATCGGACCCGAATTCGGTCGAACAGACCCGAATCGTAGCCTATGGTCGAAGAAATCACTTGGACACTCGGGCTAGGATCCGCCTCTCCAGCCACTGACGGCGACACATCAATCGTCCACACGCCGTCTGTGACCTGCCCCGGAAACAGATTGACTTCAGCCGAACCACCCGCTGCACCACTTTCTTTGGCGGCCCATCCTTGGGTCGTGCCGTCGTCGAAGTTACACGTGAGCGCCTCGGCGAGGCCGCTCCATAGCCCAATGCTTATAACAAGCACGAGATATAACATGACCGATGTCCTTGTAAAAAAGATCACGGCAACTTGGTCGTCTTCTTGGCTTCCACTTGTCCGTCAATTTCGACCTGATAGATATACACACCAGCGGCCACATCTTTGCCCTGCTCGTCCCGCCCATCCCACACCAACCGATGGTTACCCGCCCCAAGCGGCCCCTGCCACACCTGCCGCACCCGACGACCCAACACATCGTACACCGTCAGCGACACCTCCGCCGCGTCCGTCGCCAAATCGAGGGGCAGCACCACAGCCGGATTAAACGGATTGGGATAGCTGTCGCCTAGCCGATGCTGCGCCGGCCGCGCTGCCGGCGTCGCCTGCACCGCCGTCGGGCGCTCGGCCACCGAACTCTTGAGTACATGCACGCCGCCCAAGGCTCGGTCCAGCACCACTAAGTCTAAATCCCCGTCGCCATCCACATCCCCCGGCAGCACCAAGACGCCGTTGCCTTCCGCGCCCGTGGCCACGGCGGCGTCCAATTGTTCGGCTCCCAGCCCATTCAACCGATGCCACTCCACTCTTTTAGCTGGATTCAAACCGCCACCCCATTCGACGAACACCCCAAAGCCAGACGCATAGTCACCACCGACGAACACCCAATCATCCATCCCATCGCCATCTAAGTCGCGCACCACCACTGACGAGCGCAGAAACAAATGCGGCCCATAGACCACCTCTTGGTGCAAGCCGTCGGGGCGCTGGCTCCACACCGCCACCCCCTTGCGCTGCTCGGCTCTATCCTCTCGTGCCCCGGCCAGCAAATCGACCTGTCCGTCGCCGGTAAAATCGCCAACGCGCCCGGCTAACAGCGGAAACGGTATAACATTCTCAAACAGCCACTCCTCGCTCGGCTCAGCGCCTAAGTGTCCCACGCGAAACGAACTCGCCTCTTCAAATGCCGCTAAACTCCACTCTTGCTTCGGCCCCCACAGCACCTCTAACCCCCCATCACCGGTGAAGTCGCCGATCTGATGCGCCCACCCTAACCCCGAAGCCGAGTCGGGCACCGACAACTCGGCAAAGGTCCACTGACCATCGGCCCTATCCCATACTTCCAAAAACGGTTCGTCCATCGCTTGGGCAAACACTTCCACATCACCGTCGCCATCCCAATCGGCTACATCCACCAACCGACGCGGCCTCCGCTGCAAGAGCTCCTCCACCTGAAACGCCTCGCCGACCGACCATACCGTGATAGCCCATGCTTGACTACCCATACTGACCACCATCTCGGTGCGACCATCCCCGGTTACATCGCCGACGCGCACTCGCCTATCCCAAACAGTATCCAACCGCTCAAAACGCACGGTTTCAAACGCCCCATTCCCATTATTGCGCGCCATGACCCAGCCCTCTTGCCATTCGCGATTCAAGGCACTCCAAAACGAGAACAAATCCAAGTCCCCATCCTCGTCTAAGTCGATTAATGCACCGACGGGAGCGTCAGCCAAAAGGCGCCTGTACCCCAACCCTGGTGCTACGGGAGAGAACACCGGCGGTGCAAACACGCCGGGCCCTTGATCGCGAAACGCAACGACCGGGGGACGAAGTAACTCCCCCTGTAACACTTCTTCTACCCCTGTCAACTCAATCCAGTCGATTTCCAAGGCTTCTACCTTCGTCTCGGCAGGTCGATTGGCCATCTCCCGAGTCGGCTCTTCCAAGCCAAACGTCAGCCGAATATCGTCCAACAACCCCTCCCACAAGGGATAGTACCCAAAGTAACTCTTCTCCATGTCAACCAACGAAAACTCATACTCTTGCCATTCGGTCGTATAAACCCACGCGCCCAAGGGGCCGTTGGCCCGTAGCAAAAACTGATGCTTAAGTGGGGGTGGCCATGGTGGATCCATTCCCGGGGACAGGAGATTGTGCTGATTGGTCCAAGTGAGAAATAAGACGCCTTGGGTAGGGCTATCATGCACCGAGCGAAATCGAAGCCGCACCCGGTCAAACAGGTGTGAATCAGCATCGATGGTCGGAGAAATTACCTCCACCCCGGCTTCAGTGATGCCATCCGTGCGGAAGGCATTAATCCGCCAGACGCCGGCTTCTACTGACCCACCTAATGGAATAAACGAATGCTCCTGCGCCGATCGAATCGACTTCTTGGCTCCCCAGCCCTGCGTCGTCCCATCGTCAAAATCCCACCGAATCGCCGATGCGGGGCCGCTCAATAGCACCAGTCCTGTGCAAAGGGAAATCAGCAACAAGACAGCCTCTCCTTATTCATAATCGATTTCGGGCAAATACGGCGTCAGTCCAGCAATAGCCAAATCGCCTGCAATGTGAGAAGCCGTTTCAAACGCCGCACCGGATGGCCTCAAGAAACAGCGAGAAACCCAAAAACAAACAGCACGAGCATTCAAAACGGCTTCACCTACTACTTGGCAACCAGAGAGTTAGGTAGTGCACCACCCGTTGCCACAGAGGTCACAGCAAAATATCGGCGTTTCCGAAGGACAACTAGAGTCGGGTTCGCAATAAAGAATGGGGCACGCTTCGGCCTCCTTGGCCCCAAGCAGGACGGTAAGCCCCGTGAGCGCACTGATGAGCCAGCCCAGCGAAAGACCCCAACAAGCCTATACGAGAGCGTAGCTCCTCCAGATTCACGCCTAACAAGTGCGCCGCCCCCGCCATAGATTATCCAGTGGGTCACTTGGAGCGCGTTTAGGTTAGATGCTTTCCGTTCGTGCCTCCTCACGGCAACTTGGTCGTCTTCTTGGCTTCCACTCGTCCATCTACTTCCACCTGATAGAGATACACCCCGGCGGCCACATCTTTGCCCTGCTCGTCGCGGCCATCCCACACAAACCGATGGCTACCCACCCCTAGCGGACCATCCCACACCTGCCGCACCCGACGACCCAACACATCGTACACCCTAAGCGACACCTCCGCCGCGTCCGTCGCCAAATCGAGGGGCAGCACCACCGACGGGTTAAACGGATTGGGGTAGCTAGCGCCGAGGCGATGCTGCGCCGGTCGCGCTACTGCGGGCGTCATCACCGCGGTCATTTGCTCCGCCAACGAACTCTTGAGCACCTGCACGCCGCCCAAGATGCGATTGAACACCACCAAATCGAGATCGCCGTCGCCATCGACATCCCCCGGCAGCACCTGTGGCCCCTCCCCGGCCAAACGATGTCGCTCCACTTCCTTGGCCGGATTCGCACCCCCACTCCATTCGACAAACACCCCGATCCCCGAGGCGCGATCCCCGCCGACAAACACCCAATCACCCACCCCGTCCCCATTCAGGTCGCGCACTACTACCCGCGAGCGTACAAACAGCCGCTCATCATACAGCACCGTTTTCTCCACACCGCCCGTTGGTTGGCCGCTCCATAGGAGCAGGCCCTTGTTCCCTTCGAAGAGGTTGTGTTCGACCGCCGTGAGCAGGTCCATCTGCCCATCGCCATCAAAATCGCCTACTTGGAGAGGACGAGAAAAAGGAATACTTCTCATATCGGCTTCAAAGAGGGGGTCGCCCTCCCCAGGCGCGGCTTCTAAGTCCGTCACTATCCACGTGTTGTCCTCGCCGGATAACAGCTCCCACAGCACCTCCAACTGCCCATCGCCGGTAAAGTCGCCTATCCGATAGGGCGCATGGTTTTCGGCCACCACTAACGGGGTGGCCGTCCACTGCCCATGCTCTACTTCCCAGACCTCTAACGCTCTTCCTGCGGCCACTGTATGGTCTGAAAATAACTCAATTGCGCCGTCCCCATCCCAATCCATCAAGCCTACAAGTTGGCGGTCAGGTAGCTGCGTGAGTACCTCAATCTGAAGATCCGGCTCGATAGACCAAACCGCTAGGTCTGAGGTAGCGAACACGATCTCGTCGGTGCCATCGCCGGTCAGATCGCCACTCCGTACACTCAAGTAAGTCACCCATCCGATCTCCTCAGTGCGCACCGTTTCAAAGGTCCCGCGACCGTCATTGAGTGCCATGACCCAGCCGTTTATGAAAGGATTATCCGAGCCGGACCCTCTACTATTCCAAGTGGAGAACAGGTCGAGATCGCCGTCCCTATCCAAGTCCGTCAAGACGCCAGGGGCCCCTAACCCCGGCGCAATCGGCGAGAAGGCCGGCGGGGCGAAGAGCTTGGCCCCCTCAAAGTGGAAATACTCGACCGACGGCGGAGGTAATTCCCCCAATAACAGCTCTTCCACGCCGGTCAACTCGATCCAGTCGATCTCCAACCACCCGACGACCTCGGCTGCCGACCGGGGCACATTTCGCTCACCCCAATCCAAGCTAAAATGCAGCCGAATATCCCGTAAAAGACCCTCCCAGATCTCCCGGTCACCTCGTGAGACCTCCCCGTCCGATTCGGGCAGCGTTAACTCTACTTCCTGCCACTCAGTGGTATAGACAAAGCCGGCTTGTCCAATCAGCGAAAACCGGTTGCGAAACCGATTGGCTGGATCTTGACCTGGAACTGTGCGGTTGTGCTCATTGGTCCAAGACAGAAGAAAGGCACCAACCGTAGGACGGTGATGGACCGTGCGAAGCCGAACCCGGACCCGGTCGAACAGGTGCGACTCGTAGCCGATGGTCGAAGAAATCACTTGGACAAGCGGCGTAGGATACTTCTCCCCGGCCACTGACGGGGACACATCAATCGTCCACACGCCGTCTTTGACCTGCCCTGGGAATAGGTTGAATTCAGCCGAACCACCTGCTGCAGCACCTTCTTTGGCGGCCCATCCTTGGGTCGTCCCGTCGTCGAAATCCCACCGGATCGCCTCGGCGGAACTGTTCCATAGCGCAATGCCTAGAACAAGCACGAGATGTAACATGGCCGATGTCCTTATACAAGCTAGGCAGAGTCTCGGCACTCTGCATACGTCGAGACCCTGCCTAGCGGTTTTCAATCTGTACACTAGCTCAGGTGGTACAGAAACATCTTGTCTCGCAGACTCCATTATCCGGCCATACTTTCGTTACACAGCACCGGATCGGATTAGGCGGATCGTTTACCGAGCAATCGTTGCTGAACTCGCAATCACGAGAGGTCGGGCAAGCAGCCTCGGCCCCCTTAGCCCCGAGCAAGACCGTGAGCCCCGTGAGCGCACTGATGACCCAGCCCAAAGTCAACGCACCAACGTCATCCTCCGCGTCTGGCTAAACCCCGTCTCGGGCATCTCCAAGCGGTACAGGTACGTCCCGCTTGCCGTCGGGACTCCGGCGTCGTCGCGCCCGTCCCAAGGCTGCAAGTATAGCCCGGCCGCTTGGTGCTCTTCTACCAGCAAGCGCACCCGCTGCCCAGCCGCGTTGAACACGCTGAGCCGCACTGGCCCGGCGGCTGGAAGTTCGTACTGGATCAGCGTCTGCGCGTTGAATGGGTTGGGGAAATTTTGCCGCAGGGCAAAGCTCGTAGGCGCGGCATCAAAGGATTCGACGGCCGTTGCGGCTTGCTCGATCTGCTCGATGTCCTCTTGGCTGAGAATTCCCTCGCCCGGCTGCCAGACCTCGGTATCGGGCCAGTAGGCGGCCCAGGCAAACCACATGGCATTGTAGGCCGGGACTTGCGCCAACCGCCGCCCGGCGAGCGGCCCGGCGATGGCTTCGCCGAGCATGTTCCAGCGCGAACCCGTCTCCGCATCCATGAATTCCACCGGCAGCGGCCCCTCGGACTCCACCCCGTAAAAGCTCAACGGCTCGTCGTCGAGTTGGCTGAAATAGGCCAAGGCTGTATGCGATGCGGCGTCGAATAGGACGACTACGGGATCGTCGCCGATGAGATCGTTGACTACCACGCCATCGGGCATTAGCCCGAAGGGGTACGCCTTGGTCTGGTCGTTGCGACACAATCCCAGCACTAGGTCCTTGGTCTCAAAGCGCTGGTCGAATGCGCCGCCGTTGGTCGTGGGTGGGAAAAGCAGGAGCCTATGGCTGGTGCGGTAATCGCCGTAGGGATAGAAGGTGTATTGGTTTTCGTTGTAAGCGGGGCGCGAGTTGTAGTATTCCCAGCCAGTAGTGGCTTGGACCACGGTGGTGCTTGGGTACATCCGCTGCCACAGCGCCCACGTCGTCTCCACCACGGGCATTAGCTCTAGGCGGTCGCCAACTTGGGAACCGTTGATGGCGGTGTAAATCATCTGCGGGTAGAGCGTTTCACCGTCGCGCCGGTCGTACATGACCAAGTTGCTGTTGATCAGCAGACCGGAGACCCCGAACTCGATTTGCGAGCCGTCGCCATCCGTGGCGTTGAAGACTTGGCCGGTGCCCGTAAGCGGGCACAGGGACACGACGACCGATTGATCGCCGACGCGGTCGTTGATGATCTCGTTCCACCAGCCAATGTTGTGCGGATAGGCCCGTGGTTCGCCGTTGATGACGATCCCCATGACCACGTCGTTTTCCTGTACGTAGTTTACTTCGTTTGGTGCCACGAAAGTGGGGTTTGTCAGGGCCGGGATGCCGTCTTTGGGCACCCCACCGGAGACGAGGTGGCTGGTGAGAAATCCCGGATCGTCGTAGCGGCCAGCTTCAGCCGGATAGATCGCCACCAGCAGCATTAAAGCAGACAGATAGCCATGTCGCATCGGATGCTCCTTTCGCTCAGCTCTGCGAGTCTTTATACCGCTGCCGCAAGACGCGCCGCATCACCTTGTTCGACGCGGTCCGCGGCAGCGATTCTACCCCTACTACCTCGTGAATTTTGAACAGCGGATTGAGTTCCCGGCGGATCGCTTGCTGCATCGCGTCCCTTCGACTTCGCCCAGGACAGGATTGCAAGTGGTCGCCGGCGTCTTCCAGCACCGCGAAAATCACCAGTCGGCTCGGCCCACCCCCCGGCGGCGGCGCTGCAATCGCCGCGGTTTCGACCACGCCCGCCAGCGCATTCAAGACGCGCTCGATCTCGGCGGAACTTACCTTAATTCCGCCTAAGTTCATCGCGTCGTCAGCGCGACCGTGGACGCGATAGATGCCCGGGGCCAGCCGCTCGACTTGGTCGCCGTGGCGGCGCAGTGGCACTCCGTCTCGTTTGGGCACGCCCTCATAGTACACCTCGTGGTGGTCTCGATTGAGTACGCGAGTGGACATGCCAATAGCGGGCGGCACCAGAAAGACCTCGCCGCTTGCGCACTCCTGTCCATCTTCGTCCAAAATCGCCAAATCCGTCCCCAGTGTCGCCGAATTAAAGGTCGCGGGTGCGACCGGCTCGACTAGCGTGCTGAGCAAATAGCCGCCCGCCAACTCGGTGCCGCCGCAGTATTCGAGTATGGGCCGATACCCGGCCAGCGCCATCAGATAGTGCATGTCCTCGGCATTGGAGCACTCTCCGGTGGTACTGAAAGCTCGAATCGCCGAAAAATCGATTCCCTCCATGCAGCCGGTGCTGCGCCAAGTCCGCACCATGCTCGGGATGATGCCGAGCATGGTAATGCCAGCCGCCTGCACAAACTCCCCAAAGCTCCGCTCCGTCGGCGTGCCGTAGTAGAGCGCCATGGTCGCCCGGTTCAAAAAGGCCGTGTAAATCAGCCACGGCCCCATCATCCAGCCCAGATTGGTCGGCCAAGCGACCACATCGCCCGGGTGGACATCTTGGTGATAATGCGCGTCTGCGCCGCACTTGATCGGGTTGACGTGGGTCCAAGGCAGGGCCTTGGGATCGCCGGTAGTGCCCGAGGAAAACAAAACATTGGTCGTCGCGTCGGGGTCGCAGATTACGGCCGCCGATATAGCGTCGGCTTGCAAGAATGCGTCCCAGCGCAGATCGCCGGGCCGCAGCGTCTCCGTCAATCCCTCTCCGCGCCCCGGCAATACAATCGCCAACGGGGCGTCTGCATCGACCAAGCGCGGGTACAGCGGCAACTCGCGCCCGCCGCGCAAAATCACGTCCTGCGTAAAAACGGCCTTGGCCTCCCCGATCCGCAGCCGGGCGGCGATCTGGGGGGCGGCGAAACTGTCGGCGATGGCCACCACCGCGCAACCGGCCTTGATGATCCCCAGATAGATCGCCACCGACTCGGCCGTCATCGGCATGTCCACGGCAATCCGGTCGCCGGAACCAAATCCCAACGCGTGCAACCCACCGGCGACCCGGTCGCACAGGGCTGCTAAAGTGCCGAAACTCATCTGCTCAAGCTCGCCATCCTCGCGCTGGAAGACAATGGCCGTCTGATCGGCGGGGGCCTGAAAGCAACTCTCGGCGATGTTCATCTCGGCCCCGACAAACCACTTGGGTGCTTCGACGCCTTGGGACAAATCCAGAAACTGCGTGTACGGCTTGCGGAAGCGGATTCCCAAGCGGGCGACCGTTCGCTCCCAAAACGCCTCTCGCTCTGCAACCGACCACGCAAAGAGCGCGGCGTGCGAATCTAAGCCAAGCTCGCGCCGCAGCGCCGTCATATTCGCGTGCTCAAGGTCTGCTATCTCGGGAAAAAACACCGGGCCACCCGCGCTGCCATAGATTGCCCGATAGAGCAACTGATGCAGCGCAAAGGGATGATCCGGCCTCAGAATGGAGCGAGTCGCTTCCCGCCAGCGCGCTTCCGGCGAGCCGGCGAGCGCTTTGATTTGGGCGAGGAGCTTAGTGGCCTCTAGTTCATCCACCCCGCAGCCGATGATGTCAGCGCGTTGGATCATGGTGCCACGGCCACCAGCACGCTCTGGCTCAGTTCCGCCGGTGGGAGGCAACGGATATCGTCACAGGCTTGATATTGGACCAAGAAGCGCACATAGCCCGCCGTTCCAGCCGCGCTTTTGGGCAGCGACAAATCCGCCCACAGCGCGACCTGATCCTCGTACACCGAGAGCGTCTCTGCTAGGGCCGGAAAGGCCCGCGAGTGGCCGGTGGGATAGCGCACGCGGGCAAAGTCCAACGGCCAGTCCGCATTGAGTGTCAGCGAAGTGGGAATGAGCAAGTCGCCCGAGGGCGGGTTGGCGTTGATGTGCCAGCCCGGGCGAATGCTTAGCTGCACGGCCACGGCAAAAGCCTCGCCTGCCACGGGCTGTTGCGCGGGCAGTTCGACCCGCATGGAGACTAGGGAATCGGCTGGCGCGTCCGCTAATGCGGCTGCGGACAGCGACGCTTGTAGATGGCGCTCGACTGCGGCCGTCAAATGCACCGAGGCCGTAGGCTGCGCCCACATGGCCCCGCTAAAAGCGGAGAGGATTTGCGCCGCCCGGCTGCGATAGTGCGCTTGGCCGGTCAGTTCGGCCAAGTCTAGCAGCGCGTGGGCAGCCACCGCATTGCCCGAAGGCAAGGCCGAATCTTGGGCGAATTTACTGCGCACGATGAGTGCGTTGCTAACTTCCGTAAAGAAAAATCCCCCGACCTCTTCGTCCCAAAACCGCGCCACCATCTCGGTGCTCAGCTCGCGCGCAGCCTGCAACCACCGCGCCTCGCCAGTGGCCCGGTACAATGCCGTCAGTCCGCGCGCCAAGAAGGCATAGTCGTTTAGGTACGCCGCCTGCCGCGAAACCCCCAGCCGATGGACCCGCCACAAGCCCCCGTCCTCGCGCCGCAGGTGCTTTAGCGCGAAATCGGCGGCGCGCTCGGCTACTCGGCGATATGCGGGATCGCCCAAGACCGCGAAACCCTGTGCGTACGCTTCGATCATCATCCCGTTCCAAGCGGCTAGTATCTTGTCGTCGAGGAGGGGATAGAGCCGCTCGGTGCGCGCCGCAAGCAAGCGCTGCCGCACAGGCTCCATCCGGTCCCGTAGCTCAGCCTCGGCAGACGGCGTTTTCATATAGAGGACGCCCCCCCCGCCCTCGGGCATGGAAGCCGACCCATAGACGCTCCAGAACAATTCTATCTCGTGCCCCAACACATTCTCCAGATCTCTCGCAGTCCACAGGTAGTACTTACCCTCTTCGGCCTCGGTTTCGGCGTCCAATGCGGAATAGAAAGCTCCTTCCGGCCCGGTCATCTCCCGGGCGACAAAGCGAAAAATATCCTCCGCCACCCACTGCCAGCGGTCGTCGCCGGTCAGTTCGTACGCGCGCAAGTACAGCCGCGACAAATGCGCTTGGTTGTAGAGCATCTTCTCGAAGTGCGGCACGCGCCACTCGGCGTCCGTGGCGTAGCGGTGAAAACCGCCGCCGATTTGGTCGTAGATGCCGCCGGCCGCCATTCGCTCCAGCGAGTGCAAGACGATGCGCTGTACTTGGGGATCGGCAAAGCGCTCGGCCGTGGCCATCAGCATCTCCAAGCGCAAGCTCGGAGGGAATTTAGGTGCCCCCCCGAAGCCGCCGTTAATCGCGTCGTAGCGGGCCTGAACAGCCGCTAGCACCCGCGCTACTAGCAGAGAATCTGGGGGCACGGCCGCCATCTGCTGGCCGGATTCCAAGTCGCGGATGGCCGCGGTCAAGCGGGCCGCGATTTGGAGCACCTGCTCGCGCTGATCTTGCCAGCGCTGGCGGATAAAATCTAGGACTTGGGGAAAGGAAGGCCGCCCGGGCAGAGGCTCGGGTGGAAAGTACGTGCCGGCGAAAAACGGCTCTTGGTCTGGCGTCAAAAACACCGAATTGGGCCAGCCACCGTGCCGGGTAGTTAATTGGGTCGCCAGCATGTAAATGCGGTCGATGTCGGGCCGCTCCTCGCGATCGACCTTGATGTTGATAAAGCTAACATTCATCTGCGCCGCGATCTCGGGATCGGCAAAGACCAGCCGCTCCATGACGTGGCACCAATAGCAAGTCGAGTAGCCGACCGACAGAAAAATTGGCTTATCCTCGGCCTTGGCTCGCGCTAGTGCCTCTTCTCCCCAAGGGTACCACTCGACCGGATTGTGCGCGTGCAGCAATAAATACGGGCTCGTCTCCCCCAGCAGATGATTGCTGTACTTCCACGAGCCATCCGCGTTTTTCAGCGCATCTCCTCCAGCAACTCCCGCGCCAAGGGCTGCGACAAAGACGCCGAGCCAAAAGCACCGGGATATGGACGAAAGACGCGCCAAGTAGCCCCCTACCCGATCATTTCTCGGGTCGCCTCCACCACGTAATTCACGTCTGCTAGCGCTACGTGCCTATTCGCCACCAGCCGCGCCCCGTGCGGCGGACGCGGATTGCACAACACCCCCCGCGCCTTCCACTTGGCCACTAGATCGGCAGCCGACCACCCCAAGGCCGCAAAATCCACCTTGAGGATATTGGTTGGTCGCGGCGGAAAAACCACCTCGACGCCCTCAATTGCACCCAACCCAGAGGCCAGTTCCCGCGCTACCGCGTGATCCTCGGCCAGCCGATCTACCATCTGCTCTAAGGCTACGACCCCGGCTGCGGCCACAACTCCAGCCTGGCGCATAGCGCCGCCGAGCCGCTTGCGCATCCGATAGGCCCGATCGACAAAGTTCCTGCTGCCGCACAGCAGCGAGCCGACTGGTGCGCTCAGCCCCTTGGAGATGCAGAACATCACCGAGTCAACGTGCTGAGTGTATGCTGGGACCGTCGTCCCGGTGGCTATGGCGGCGTTAAAAATGCGCGCCCCATCTACGTGTAGTTTAAGCCCGTGTTCGCGACATGCAGCACTCACCGCGGCCACTTCGGCGACGGACCAAGCGTGGCCAGCGTGGTTGTTGTGGGTGTTTTCGATGCAGACGACCTTGAGCGGGGCGAAGTGCGGGTTGTCGGCGCGGACCGTCTCGCGTACTTGGTCAGCGGTGAGGACGCCGTGCTCACCAGCAGCGATGCGCGCGGACAGCCCAGCGAGCGAGGCGTAAGTTCCGGCCTCCCAGTAATACATGTGCGCCTGCTCCTCAAAGAGTACCTCGTCTCCCCAGTTGGTGTGGGTCATCAAGGCGCAGGCATTGCCCATCGTGCCCGAAGGCACGTAGAGCGCGGCTTCCATGCCCACTTTTTCGGCGGCCAATTCTTGTAGGCGGTTGACCGATGGATCTTCGCCGTACACATCGTCGCCTAACGGCGCACAGGCCATGGCCTCCCGCATGGCCTCAGTCGGCAGGGTAATCGTGTCGCTGCGCAGGTCTATTGTCTTGTCGCTCATATAGGTAGGCTCCTCGATTGACGCTGTAATTTGCTCGCCCTATTTTAGGCGGTCGCAAAATCTACAAATCACAAGGAGTTGCGTCCAATGGCCTTTTCTTCTAAGGGCACTACGCATCGCAGTACTGCCACGGGCCGCCGCGGCATGATCGCTTCGGCGCATCCGCTCGCCTCTCTCGCGGGTATGCGCATCCTGATGGAGGGCGGCAATGCCATTGATGCGGCCATTGCCACAGCCGCGGCGCTCAACGTGGTCGAGCCGTATATGTCGGGCATTGGCGGCGTTGGCTACCTGCACATCTACAGCGCCCGCGAAAAAGAGCACAAGATCGTCGATTACGTCGGTCTCACTCCACGGGCCGCTACGCTGAGCCTGTACGACAGCGACGACAAACAGGGGTTTGGTCCCCTCACGCCGTTAGTCCCGGGTGCTTGCGGCGGCTGGCTGGCCGCGCTGGAGCACTACGGCTCGATGGATGCCGCCCGCGTTTTCGCTCCGGCCATTGAATACGCCGAGCAGGGCTACGCCCTCACGGTCAAGAACGCCTTTTTCTACGCGGGTGCAGCCGCGAACCTGCGCCGCTTCAAGACCGGTGCCGACACCTACCTACTCGACAGCGCGGCTCCCGAGCCTGGAGAAGTGGTGGTGCAAAAGGCCCTCGCCGAGACCTTCCGCCAAGTTGCGGCCGAGGGAGCGGATGTCTTTTACCAGGGCGCGATTGCCGACCACATCGTTCGCTATATGGAGGCGACTGGCGGCCTGATTACAAAAGAAGACCTCGCCGATTTTGCGCCGGCATTCATTGACCCGATCTCCATCAACTATCGCGGCTATGAGGTCTTTGCGCCGCCGCCGCCCTGTCAAGCTGTCCAGTACTTGGAGACGCTGGCCATCATGGAGGGTTTTGACGTGGCCGACCTCGGCCACAACACCGCCCCGACCTTGCACCGCTTTATCGAAACGACTAAGCTGGCCATGGCCGACCGCATTGCCTATGCGGCCATCGGCGATCCACCGACCGCAGGTTTGCTGTCGAAGGAATACGCAGCCGAGCGGCGCGCGCTCATCGGCGACAAGGCCCAGTTTACCGCGGGTGACCACCTCGTGCCCGGCGGCCCGGCTGGCGAGGTCAAAGCGGGTGACCCGCGCGTGTGGATGAACGAATGCACGACCCACTTCGATACCATTGACGCCGATGGCAACGCCGTCGCCTGCACCCAGAGCTTGGGCGGCCCCTTTGGTTCGGCCATGGTGGTGCCGGAGACCGGCATTGCGCTCAACAACTTCATGCGCTGGTTCGACCGCGAGCCTACTAGCCCCAATGTCATTGGCCCGGCCAAGAAAAACGAAATGTGCGTCTCACCAGCCCAGATTTGGGACGCCGACGGCCTGCGCCTGCTCATCGGCACCCCAGGGAGCTATGGCATTCTCCAGACTACTCCGCAGATGATTATGAATATTCTCGATCACCAGATGAACGTCCAAGCCGCCATTGAGGCCCCGCGCGTCAAGACCGGGACTCCTGGCTTTGTCGTCGATGCTGAAAACCGCATTGACCGCGAGGTATGCGCCGAGTTGGAGCGCCGCGGCCACCAGTTCAATTTCCTCGGCGACTGGTCGCCCGGGGTCGGCGGTGGCCAAGGCATCATGGTCGATGCCGACACGGGTTCTTTTATGGGCGGGGCCGACCCGCGCCGCGACGGCTATGCCCTCGGTTGGTAAGTGGTGAGCAACGACGGGACCCCCCACGTCGAATTTTCCGGCGTCAGCAAAAGCTACGACGGTCGCAACTGGGTCGTGCGCGACCTCGACCTTGCGGTACACAAGGGCGAATTCCTCACCATGCTCGGGCCGTCTGGCTCTGGCAAGACGACCTGCTTGATGATGCTCGCCGGGTTTGAGACGCCCGCTGCCGGGACCATCCACATCCATGGCGTGCCGGTCGGCGATTTGCCCCCCCACAAGCGCGACATCGGCGTCGTATTTCAAAACTACGCGCTCTTTCCGCACATGACGGTCGGCGGCAACTTGGCGTTTCCACTCGAAGTGCGCGGCATGGATCCCAGCGAGCGGCGGGAACGAGTGGCCCGCACCCTGCGCCTCGTGCGCCTCGAAGGCTTGGAGGATCGTCGCCCAGGGCAGCTATCCGGTGGCCAGCAACAGCGCGTTGCCATCGCCCGTGCCTTGGTCTTCGACCCGGAGCTGGTGTTGATGGACGAGCCGCTCGGTGCGCTCGACCGCCGCTTGCGCGAGGAAATGCAATACGAAATCCGCCGCATTCAGCGCACCTTGGGCATAACGGTCGTCTATGTTACGCACGATCAGCAGGAGGCCATGGTCATGTCGGATCGGGTCGCCGTCTTTCGCGGCGGCGCGATCGAGCAGATTGCGTCCCCAGAAGTGCTCTACGAAGAGCCGGAGTGCGCTTTCGTAGCCCATTTCATCGGCGAGAACAACCGCCTACACGGCGTGGTGCGCACGGTCGGCGACGGCGTGTGTGAAGTGGAGGTCGGCGATGCGCTCATCAACGCCGTGAGTCTGGGGCAATGTCCGCCGGGAGCGGCCGCGACGGTTGTCGTGCGCCCGGAGCGAGTGAAGCTATCGCCGAGTGAGGGCGAGCACTCGTACGCCAACGAGTTTGACGCCGATATCGAGGATATAGCATTTCTCGGCGATCACGTACGTCTGCGCCTAAAGCTGTGCGGGCACTCGGGCTTCATCGTCAAGATCCCCAACGTCGTGGGCCAAGGGGGGGTGTTGGAGGGAGATCGAATTCGCGTCGGCTGGACTGCGCTGGACTGCCGTGCGCTGCAACCCGATGCGGCGGACGATGGGGACTAGAATCTTGGTTGACCAACTGATGTTGCGCACAGGCTTCTTAAGGATGAGATACTTCGCTTCGCTCAGTATGACAAGTGCTAGCCCTTGGCTTCTCGGTCGTGCTGAGAGAAGCGCAGAGCAGTTAGCAGCCCACAGGCCGGACGATGCCTAACGCACAGACGGGTTTAGACGCGTCCAAGCAGCAGGTGCGACAGCGGCGGCGCGCGGCCGGGCTGGCCTTGCCGCTGATCGCCTTTGTCCTAGCGAGCTTTGTCGCGCCGCTTGGGACCTTGCTGGTGCGCAGCGCGTACGATCCCCTAGTCGCGGATGCGTTGCCGGAAACGCTCGCTTTACTGCGCACATGGGACGGGACCAGTGCCTTGGAGGAGCCGGTGTACGCAACGGCCGCACGCGAGTTGCTACAGGCGCGGGAGGAACGCACCCTCGGCCAAATCGCCACGCGCGTCAACCGGATCACAAGCGGCTTGCGCAGCGTCGTCACGCGCAGTGTGCGCAAGCTGCGCAATGCCAGCGGAGACTCTTGGCGCGAGACCATGGTCGGCATCAACGCCGCTTGGGGTGAGCCGGAAGTGTGGTTGGCGATTCGCAGTGCTGGGGAGCGGTTCACGTTGCGCCACTATATCAATGCGCTCGATCTCATGCGCCAACCCGATGGCAGCATCGCCCGGCAGTTAGAGGATCGCCGCATCTATCTGCCGCTTTTGTGGCGCACGTTGGCCATTAGCTTTGGCATTTCTGCGCTGTGCTTGGCCATTGGCTACCCGATTGCCCACCTGATTGCCCACGCGCCGCCGCGCCGCGCCAATCTGCTGTTGTTGCTGGTATTGGTGCCGTTTTGGACCTCCCTGCTGGTGCGGACGACGGCTTGGATAGTGCTGCTCCAGACTCAAGGCGTAATCAACAGCTTGCTGGTGGCGATCGGACTGATCGCGGACGATGGCCGCATCGCCATGATATACAACATGACCGGCACGTTTGTGGCGATGACCCACGTGCTGCTGCCCTTTATGGTGCTGCCGCTGTATTCGGTGATGCGGTCGATTCCGCCTTCGCACGTACGGGCCGCGGCCTCTCTCGGCGCGACTCCTTTTCAGGCGTTCTGGCGCGTCTATTGGCCGCAGACTTTGCCCGGCGTCGGCGCTGGGTCGCTAATGGTGTTCATCCTCGCCATTGGCTACTACATCACGCCGGCGCTGGTCGGTGGGAGCAAAGGCCAGCTCATCTCCAACATGATCGCCTATCACATGCAGACCTCGCTCAACTGGGGACTCGCTGCCGCACTCGCCGCGATCCTGCTCGTGGGCATCATCGCGCTGTACGTGCTCTACGACCGCGTGGTGGGCATCGACCGCATGAGGCTGGGCTGATGTTGGCGCGGTGGGTCTATCTCGCGTTTTGCACGGCGGCGTTTGTCTTCTTGGTCGCGCCGATTTTGGTGATTGTGCCGCTCAGCTTTAACGCGGAGCCGTACTTCACGTTTACCGAGGGCATGTTGCGCCTCGACCCGGAGGCCTATTCGCTGCGTTGGTACCGCAGCATCTTCGAAGACGGCGTATGGACCCGCGCCTTGGTCAACAGCTTGGTCATCGGCGTCTCGGCGACGCTGCTGGCGACCTCTCTCGGCACGCTTGCGGCCCTCGGGCTGGCGAATTCGGCTATGCCCGCTCGGCGGGCGGTGATGGGGCTGTTGATCTCGCCGATGATCACGCCGGTCATCATCGCCGCGGTGGGGATGTTCTTCTTTTACTCCAGCCTCGGCTTGGCCCAGACTCACCTCGGCATAATCCTCGCCCATGCCGTGCTCGGGGTGCCGTTTGTGGTGATTACCGTAACCGCCACGTTGTCGGGCTTCGACCAGAACTTGATGCGGGCCGCCGCCAGCCTCGGCGCGGGTCCGCTGCGCAGCTTTTGGCGCGTGCAGTTGCCGCTCATTGCACCTGGGGTTGCGTCGGGTGGGCTGTTCGCCTTTGCCGCTTCCTTTGACGAGGTCGTGGTGGTGCTGTTCATGGGCGGCTTGGAGCAGCGCACCATCCCGCGCCAGATGTGGGCGGGCATCCGCGAGCAAATCAGCCCGACCATCCTCGCGGTGGCGACCTTTCTCATCGCGTTTGCCGTTTTGGTTCTGTTTACCGTAGAATGGCTGCGTCGCCGCGGAGGCCAAACGCCCGCAAGCTGAGCGCGGTTGGCAACTTGCTTAGAGGAACTAGCTGTCTATATTTTTCGTCAGACGCAGATGCGAAACTATTAAAGAGGTAATCCATGCTGAGATTCGCCGAAGAAATTATGCTTCTTTTGCTCGACGATGAAGACGGGAGCTTCGCTCGAGTACCCGACCGGTTGGTGCGCTACGCTTTGGGCGGCGGAGTCCTGATGGAACTGGCGCTGGAAGACCGCATCGACACCGACTTGGACAAGCTGGTCCTCGTCGATAGCACGCCCTTGCAAGACAGCCTAGTGGACCCGACGCTGAGCGACATTGCCGCGGCGACCGAAACACACGATACGCGCTACTGGCTGGAGCGCACGGCCTTGCGCGCCGACGACATCCGCGAGGGGGCGCTCGGCCGGCTGGTGCAGAAGGGCATTCTGGCGCGCGAGGAAGGGCGCTTTCTGTGGGTGTTTCGCTCGCGGCGCTATCCGGCCCGCGACGACGGCAAGGCCGAGCAAGAGGTCAAGCTGCGCATCATGGAAGTGCTGTTCAGCGATAAAATCCCCGACCCGCGCGACGTGGTCATTATCTGCTTGGCAGATGCCTGCGGAATGTTCGAAAAAATTTTGGCCGGCCCCGAACTGGCCCGCGCAACCGGCCGCATCGAACAGGTGCGCAAGCTGGACTTGATTGGCCAAGAAGTGACCAAGGCCATCTGGGACATTGAAGCGTCGCTCGCCCTCGCCGTGCAGCCGCACATGTATTAGTAGGGGCAACCCTCGTGGTTGCCCTTTTTAGATCCCACTGGCTGAGTGCGTCATCCCGCTGGCTGAATGCGGTCGTGTAGGGGCGGTTTGCAAACCGCCCCTACTAGTCTTTGTAGGAAATCCCGAATAGAATCATCATCTCGTCCGTTGACAACAAACCGAAATTGACCTCTTCGTTGGTCGTGTTGTCGTAGGTCGCTTCTAACTTGAAGCCCTCTCCGCGCTCTAAGACGAGCGGCGGGTCGAATTTCAGCAGCGGTGGGTGTTCCCAGTCGTACGCGACGTAGATGAGTTCGCCGTCGTGCGCGCCGCCGACCATTTCGACCCGGAATTCGACCATGAGCTGATGTGCGTGCGAGACTAGCTGCACAATGTGAGTCCGCTCGGAAAAGGTAAAATCCCTCTCTAAGGTCGTCGCCTTCCCGGCCGGCAGGGCAATATCGTTGTTGTTCAAAGAAAAAAGACGCGCCTCGTGCTCGACTTCAGCCGGGTCGGCAAAGTGCAAGTTGGCATAGACCTCGCCAGTAACGGGCTGACTAGTGTGATTGACATAGTGCGAGTTGAGGTCGAGCAGGGTGTTTTGGGGCAACCGCATCGCCACGCCGGGCGGCAAGGAGAAGTCGAAGAAAGGCCATTGACTGCCGGCGATCGGCAAGTGGTAAAATTGCGTGAGTATAGTTGAAAGGACGTACTGCCCGGCATCGTTGTGCAAGTCGCGGTATTCGTAGGGTTCCGGCATGCGCTCGGCGGGTATGTCGTCTTGGAAGGTGTAGAGCAGGAAGTGGTGCGAGCCGGACTTCATGGATATCTGGACGCGCTCTAGGAATACATCGTCTTCGTTGTTCAGCGGATACACGACGAAAATTTCGCGCTCGGTGTTGGGCTGGACCTCGAAAGGCGGCAAGTACAGTTGGACCCCATTTTCCGGCTTGGCTAGCGGCTTGAACTCCGGGGCCTCGTAGCGCGATTGGTCCTCTAAAAGGGCGGGGTCGGCCACGTGCCCGGTCTCCGGTGCGCCGGCCTCGATCCACGTGCGGATAAAAGCCAACTCGCCGTTGGTCAGCGGCTTGCTGCCAAAGGGCATGATTTCTCCGTAGTAGGGATGGTCGCCGTAGAAATGCTGCTGGTCGGGCGCGTTGATTTTCTCCCACAAATAGCTCTTGAGCAGGCCGGGCATGCCCTGCCCGAGATCGCTGACCCGCATCAGTCCATCGGCGGCGGCCGCCGCGTTTGCCGGAGCGGCTCCCACGAGCTGTTCGTAGGCCACGTCTGGGGTGAGTATGAGGCCCGACTGACGCCCAAACGAGGTCCCGGCCGTGTGGCAGCTAACGCATTGGCCGGCGAAAATTTCCGTTTGGATAATGTCCCAAGTAGAATCGGACTCATGCACGGCCATTTGGACCGGCCCTGGGCCGTCGGCACTACAGCCGAGGAAAACCGAGCCGATGAGCAAGCAGCGGCTAATTGTGCTGTATGTGGTCGGTAGCATGAGGGGTCAAGTGCCGGCTTGGTTGAGCAGGCTGGCTAAGTTCTGGCCCAAGATCAGGCGCTTGTGCTCATCTGGTACGAACGTGCAGTGCGTGCGGAATGCTTCGAGCGCGTGCTGGTAGGTCATGTTGGTTCGCACGACCGGGTAGTCCGAGCCCCAACACAGCCGCTGGGGACCGAAGTGCTCGTAGAGCTGGCGCACGATGTGGTGCGTATCCGAGTAGGGATAATCCCACGAGACGTGCGAAGCGTAGTGAAAACCCGAGAGCTTGATGTAGATGTTGGGCACCTCGGCCGAGCGCAGGATCTCCTGCAGGTTGGGGTGCGGCGCTTCCTCGCGCGCGTTGGCTCCGGCCATGTGGTGACAGAGAAAAGTCACCGACGGAAAGCGCCGCGCCAGTGCGCGCAGCGCTGGCTGCCACTGCGGCCCCAAGGCTAGGCTGGCGATCAGGTTCAGATCGGCTGTGGCGCTGAAAAACGCGAGCCCCTCCTCGGATGCGAACCACTCGGTGTCGCCTTTTACGTAGTGGGTATAGCCTTTGAGCTGGTACTTTGCCGCGGCTGCTTTGAGCCGCTCGGCTGCGCCCGGGGTGTGGTATTCTGCTGACCACGAGCAATCCACATCGGCGAATTGCACCAAGCGATCTGGATAGGCGCGGATTTGTTCGGCGACATAGTCGTTGTTGTGGGGATTGTGTTCGATGCGAGCGCAGACGAGCACGGCCTTATCGACGCCGTTGCGGTCCATTTCCCATAGCAGTTGCTCGACCCGGCCGCGGCTGTTGTGATCGGGCACGGGCGGTTCGTAGGGCCAGTAGGACCAAGCGTGGGTATGCGAGTCGATTATCATAAGAAGCCTAAGGGGGTGTGGTTGTTAAGCGTCAGTGGCGTATGGCAAAAGATACTGAAAAAAAGGGTACTCTGACAAATCGGATACTGGACGTTGCACAAGGGCGTGGCTGGACAGGTTCCACTCTTGCAACCGTCGAGGTTGGCCCTGACTGGAGCATGAAAAAACGCGGAGCAGATCAGCTACTCCGCGTCGTAAAAGAAAATAGGAATCGGTGCTTACCGCTTGCCGCGCCAGCGTTTGCCGCCGTAAAACGCCTCGTCCTTCATTTCTTCGAGCTTTTCGCGCTGCTCGTCAGTCAAGACGCTTTCTAGGGCCGTGCGGTGTTTTTGGCGCGATTCGCGCATCTCTGTGCGTTGCTCCTTGCGCAATTCTTTGAGCTGCTCCTGCTGCTCGTCAGTCAGATCCAGTCTTGAGAATGCGCCCTGGCCTCCGCGCCGCACGTCGTGCCGACCTTTACCTCCGCGCCGCATGTCGTGCCGATCCTTGCCCTTGTCGCCGCGCCGGTCGAAAAATTTGCCGCGCTTGTCGCGCATTTCTTTGAGAGCCTCCTGCTGCTCCTCGGTCAGAATGTTCATCACGGCGTCGCGCTGCTCCTTGCCCATGGCGGCCATGGCCTCGCGCTGCTCGCGCCTCGCTTCTACATGCTCCTTGCGCAACGCTTGCAACTGCTCCTTCTGCTCGTCGGTCAGGTCGAGACGCCCCAGCATCCACGGCATGGGTTGCCTGTGTTCTCGCATCTTTTCCCCGCGCTCTGCTATGGCCACGGTGGCCAGCGCGCCGAGTGCCAGCGCGACACCGGCTGAGATGATCCATTTCTTTTTCATTTTACGTTCTCCGCATTGGGTGGTTAGTTGGGTTTGCCGCCTTAGTCAGCGGCTCGTGAGAAATGGCCGTTTCTCTTCTCTACGCCCATTAGACCACCGATTGATGCTATTCATTCCCGTGCGGTTTCATTCTTTTGTGCCGCGGCCGTTCGCGCCAAGGTCCCATCAGCTCCCCGAAGCGCCGCTGCCGCCGGTCCAGTCGCCGCAGTTGCTCCTCAGACAACAAGGGGGCCAGCTCGGCTCGCGTCGCATCCAACTGTTCCTTTAGTGCCTCCCGGTGCTCGGTATTGAGTTCGCGGAGCGCGGTGGCGTAGCGCCGCAGCACGGCCCGCACGGCTTGGCGCTGCTCTTCGTCCTGCGGCGCGATCAACCGCTCGGTGCTGCGGACGAAATGGCGGGGATGCGGAATGGGCCGCAGTCGGTCGCGGACAAACCACCCGGAAAGCAGAGTGCCGATCAGCACGCCGATGAGCAGGGTGCTGAAGATAATGAGTGCGCCTTTAGTTCTCTTTTGCATGTCACATATCCAGTACGTAAGCCGCTTCGGGTGTGGCGGGCACCGCGGCGAAAATCGCGGCGAGGAACGAGGCGTCGTCGCCGATGAGTTCGCGCTCGTTCCAGTTGCTCAGCGCCAAAAAGGCGACCACTGCGATAGCGACTGGAGCGAGGGGGCGAAAGAGCCACACGAGGGCGTCGGTGAGGCTTTCTTCGCGCTGACTTTTGATGCGCTGAGCGACGCGAGTGGCAAAGAACGGCCGGAACGAGTCGGCGCGGCTTTCCTGCAGGAGACCGCTGACTTTTTGCAGGTTCTCCCATTCGGCGCGGAGCGCGTCGTCGGTCGCTAGGGCGCGCTCGAATGCCTCGCTCGCGCTCGCGCTCAATTCGCCGGTCAGCGCCTTTAGCATTTCGCTGCGATAGCTGTCAGTCATTATAGGTCCTCGTCTTTGAGGATGGTCTCTAGTTGTTTCATGCCGCGCGAAAGCCGCGAGAGCACCGTGCCCTCGGCGATCTCCAACAGCGCAGCCGTCTCCTTGGTCGAATAGCCCTCAATCATCCGCAGCACCACGACCGCTCGGAAGGCTGGTTTGAGCTGGTCGAGGGCCGCTTGCACTGCTTGCGCTCGTTCGCTTGTGGTCTGTTCGTCGCGGCCATCGACGCTCGGCTCGGGTGGAGCCTGTTCGTCGTCGCGGCTCCAGAAGCGCCAGCGCTGCCGCTTGCGGCGCTCAAGCGCGTTGAGCGAGAGGTTGATGGCAATGCGGGTCAAATAGGTGCCCAGCGCCGCGTCGCCGCGAAACTTGTCCAGCGATTGGTAGAAGCGGACAAAGGTCTCCTGCCCCACGTCATCGGCCTCGTCGCCCGGCCCCAACATACCCACAACTGTGGCAGCTACTTGCGGCTCATAGCGCTCGATTAGGGTGCGCAAGGCCGTTTCGTCGCCCGCCCGCGCTTGGTCGATCAGGGCGCGGTCTGTGCCCACTTGCTGTGCCATATTGTTAGACAATGTAAGGGCCGGACTCATTCCCGGCCTAATAAATTCTCCTGCAACGCTTCTGCCCGGACAGCCTGTTGCAAACCGCAGTAAGTCGCTGCGACCAATCTGTTTTATCGGCGGCGGAGGTTAGCCTTCGCGGTGGAAGGCTAACCCACGGGATTCAAGTGCGCCGGTGCCGGACGCTCAGTTGTAGTGAATAGGTATCGGTGTCGCCATCGGTGTCGCGCACCGTCCACTTGATCCTACACGAACCGGCCTTGCTCGGCGAGCCACTGGCTGACGAGGTCGTCACCGTCAAGCCCGCACAGGTGCCGCTAACCGAGTAGCGCAACGACCCGTTGCCACCGCTGGCCGAAGGACGAGTGAAGCTGAAATACTGGCCCACCGTCGCCGAGCGGGTGGTGCCTGTTGCGGCAAACGAGGGTGCGGTATCAGCGGCGACGGAGATTTGCAGCGCATAGGTGTCGGTGTCGCCATCGGTGTCGCGCACGGTCCACGTGATCCTACACGAACCGGCCTTGCTGGGTGCGCCACTGGCTGACGAGGTCGTCACCGTCAAGCCCGCACACGAACCGCTGACCGAGTAGCGCAACGCTCCGTTGCCACCGCTGGCTGCCGGGCGCGTAAAGCTGAAATACTGGCCTGTGATGGCCGACTTAGACGTGCCTGACGAGGCAAACGAGGGCGCAGTATCAGCAGCGACGGCGATTTGCAGCGCATAGGTGTCGGTATCGCCGTCGGTGTCGCGCACCGTCCACTTGATCACACACGGCCCAGACGAGCTAGGCGATCCACTGGCTGACGAGGATGTAATCGTCAAGCCCGGACACGAACCGCTGACCGAGTAGCGCAACGCTCCGTTGCCACCGCTGGCTGCCGGGCGCGTAAAGCTGAAATACTGGCCCACCAGCGCCGACTTAGATGTCCCCGAGGAAGCAAACGAGGGTGCGGTGTCGGCGGCGACAGCAATTTGCAGCGCATAGGTGTCGGTATCGCCGTCGGTGTCACGCACGGTCCACGTAATCCCACACTGACCGGCCTTGCTCGGCTGGCCACTGGCTGACGAGGTCGTCACCGTCAAGCCCGCACAAGTGCCGCTGACCGAGTAGCGCAACGCTCCGTTGCCACCGCTGGCTGCCGGGCGGGTAAAGCTGAAATACTGGCCTGTGATGGCCGACTTAGACGTGCCCGACGAGGCAAACGAGGGCGCAGTATCAGCGGCGACAGCAATTTGCAGCGCATAGGTGTCGGTATCGCCGTCGGTGTCGCGCACGGTCCACGTAATCCCGCACTGACCGGCCTTGCTCGGCTGGCCACTGACCGACGAGGCCGTCACCGTCAGGCCAGCACAGGTGCCGCTGACTGAATAGGTCAACGCTCCGTTGCCCCCGGTAGCTGCCGGGCGCGTAAAACTGAAATAGTGACCCGTGAGCGCGTCTCGTGCGGTGCCCGACGGCGAAAACACCGGCTTAGTATCCGCATCGTCGTCGTCCAGTGTCACCGTTGCTTGCCGCGTCGTACCGACCACCACGCCGGCCGGCAGCGTCCCAAACGACAGCGATACGGTCTCATCGTCGATATCGGCATCCTCGTTGGCTGTGAGCGCAAACGACTGCGACGACACCCCCGCAGCAAACGACACCCCCACCGTGCCCCCGTTCAGCCCTGCCACCGTGTAATCGCCCGCTTCCGTTCCCATATCCGCCGACACCCCCACCGGAATGCGCACGGTCTGCACGGGCGACGGCGATAGCCCCACCGACACCTTGACCGCCTCTCCGCCTTCGGTGGCTTGATACGACGCGGCCCCAAACGACACCGCGATCGGCGCGGCAGCCTGCGGCGTCGCTTGCTGCGACGAGGAGGCCCCGGCCCCCACGCCGTTGACCGCCCGCACGGCAAACTCGTACGGCGTGCCATTGGTCAGCCCCGTGATCGTCGTATCGCGGGCGGTGCTGCCGCCCGGTACAGGGGCCCATCCCGGCCAACCATGCCCCGCCGCCGCCACCCGTCCTTGCACCTCATACCGCGCAATCGCTGAACCATTCGCCGCCGCCGCCGTCCAACCCAACGCCACCTGCCCCTTGCCCCCAGATGCGGTAAGGGCCGGTGCCCCCGGAGGACCCGCTGGCGTGGCCGACTCGACGTTGGACATGGCCACCGAAGAGCCTTGGCTGTCAACGGCCTGCGCTTGAACCTGATACGATACGCCATTGAGCAGCCCGGTGATCGTCGTATCGCGGGCGGTGCTACGCCCGGGCACGGCCGACCACCCCGGCCAACCATGCCCCGCCGCCGCCACCCGCGACTGCATCTCATAGCGCACAACCGCCGAACCATTCGCCGCCGCCGCCGGCCAGTCCAACGCCACCTGCCCATTCCCACCCGCCGCCGTCAGCACCGGCACCCCCGGACGACCCGCCGGCGTGGCCAAGACGACATTGGAAACCGCTAAAGGAACCCCCATATCATCGACCCGACGCGCCCTAAACTCATACTCGGTGCCGTTGAGCAGCCCCGTAATCGTGGTATCCTGCGCGGTGCTGCCGCCCGGCACCGCCGACCACCCCGGCCAACCATGCCCCGAACGCGCCACCCGCGACTGCATCTCATAGCGCACAACCGCCGAACCATTCGCCGTCGGCCAACCCAACACCACCTGCCCATCTCCAATAGACGCCGTCAGCGGCAGCCGGGCTACCCGCGACGAAGCAGATTGCCCCGGCGTGGCCTCGACCGACGCGATGGCACTCGGTCCGACCCGGTTGACCGACCGCACCTCAAAGGTGTAGGCCACCCCGTTGGTCAACGGATGCCACATCGTCCGGCCACCCGTGAATAATCGGCGATAATACGACGCACTCGGATTAACCGAATCGTGCTGCCACGTCCCCTTTTCGCGCACCCAAGTAGTATCTCCCTCGCTGACGCTATAGACGCGGGTTTCCGTCCGCGTAATCGGTGCGCCGTTTTCCGCCCCCAGCCGGGTCGTCAGCGCCACCCGGCCGTCCAGTGTCCGCGCCCAAGTACTCAACACCGGCGCATCGGGGACGCCCGCTGGCGTGGCCAACTTCGACGCCGACGCCCCGTTGCCGACTTTGTTGACCGCCCACACCTCAAAGGTGTACTCCGTGCCGTTGGTCAGCGTACGCACCGTATGGCTCGTGGTCTGCCCCAACGGCATCCCCTCCGCCGATGGAGACCACCTGGTGCTTCCAGCGGCGCGATAGCGATAGCGATAGCCCGTGATCGTTGCCCCGCCATTGGAGACCGGAGCCTGCCAAGTCAGCGTCACCGACTCGTTGGCCGCTGCCGCTATGAGGTTTTGTGGCGCACTCGGCCACCGCGCTGGCGGCTTGGTTGGCGCATTGGGCTCCAGACCGACCACTGGGAAGGCGGCCGACCAAGCACCCTGACCTTGCGCGTTAGTCGCTCGCACCTGATAGCGGTAGAGGGTATCCCCACGCAACCCGGTATGCGTATAGCTGGTGGTTCCAGCAGCGATGGCGTCAGGCAGGATGCACCAATCCGACCACGGCGAAATCGCTGCACCCAGATCCGGCCTGCTCTGGTAGCGCAGTGTGTACCCATTGACGACCGGGGTAGCCGACACCGCCGCCCAACTGACGTAAAGTTGCCCAGGCCGTGTAGAAGGCCGTGTAATAGGTCCCTTGACAGAGAGCATAGTAGTCGGTTGCGGCGGCACTTTATGCCCACCTGCAATCGGCGTCACCGACATAGCCGCTGACTCCGGCCCCTGCCCACCGGTATTGACCGCCCGCACCTTAAAGACATAGGTCTGCCCGTTGGTCAGCTCCCCTACTGTATGTTCCGTTGTGAAGGTTTTGCTGGCAGGAATAGGCTTCCACGCGGATGGCTGTGCAAGAAACGATGGCTTCGTCTGCTGATATTGCCACGTACACTGGATGGCGTTTGGTTCGTCCCAACGCAGCGTCACTTCGCCGTCGCCAGCGTGGGCCGTCAGCGTCGGCGTATGGGTCGGCTTAGCCAGCGGAGGACTGAGCGGAATATCCGCCGACACCGCCGCCGCCGCCGAACCGGCTCCCGTAGGGTTGACCGCCCGCACCAAGAACGTAGAGGTCTCTCCATTAATCAGACCCGTTACCGTATGCTCTGCCGTGAGCGGTCCACTGTTGGGCATCGTCTGCCAGTCTCTCCATCCCACACCCTCCGGCTTTAACCGATATTGCCACGCCGTAATGCTCGCATCAACCGGGTAGGCGTCCCAGCGCAGTGTGGCTTGGCCGGTGCCGGCTTGGGCGGTCAGACCCGTCGGCGGTGGGGGCGGGGGTGTATCGCGAATCGTGGTATGGTCCAAATCGACCGACCCACCCGGCATGATACGGATACCGCCCCAAGCGTAACTGGCTTGCGCCGGAGTACCGGACTTGCGACTAAACCGTACTGGAGAGGTGGATGTTCCTTCGGCATTCAGAGTGCCATAGACGAAAAACTCCGCAAGATCAGATACGGATCCTGGTGTAGAAAATTGGTGGCGATCTTTTCCTGGCTCAAATTCGATAATAGTGCCCGGCTCAATGGTGAGCGTCGCACCGGGAAAGACGACCACGTCGCCAAGCAAGTTGACCGTACCACTCCATGTCTCGTCGCCGAGGACCATCCAGTGGTGATAGTCTCCCTTAGGTAAGTCCTTATGCTTAAAGGGATCACCAAGTTTCGATGCTACGTCAAAAAGTCCTAATTCCCCCCAACCTTTAGATGTCCCCCAATCCTTAGAATTGCTGTTATAAGGCCCTTTCTTCGGGCTAACGTTGCCCGGCTCACGGTTGTTTGCTGATGGAAAAGGACTACTGACACTTGGCGTTCCCCACCGTATCCGCGCCCCCAGCCAACTCATGGCCGGGTCAAGCCCCATGTTATCAGTGTTGTTTAGATCGGGTTCGGGCAGTAATTGCAAGTCATATCTTTCCCACAGGTTGCTATGATTATCATCGGCTTGAGTGCTCAAGACCAAGCCCGTATGAGTCATATATTCATTGCTTCCATCTCCAGATACACTTCCCGGGATACGGTCACTAATAATCTCTAGCGCGTTAAAGACGTTTATCTTTCCGCCAACGGGATATGCAGCATGTGAGCCGGCCCCCACGTAAACGACAGGGTGGGTGCCTTGGCTCAGTCTTACGCTCTCGTGCGGGTTGAATACAAAATTGGTGGTTAGTCCCGGATTACTACCCCAATCTTTGTAGTAATTAACCCATACCTTATGGAATCTATACTCTACGCCTAGGATTGTTGCCGTGTTGGGATCACTCGAACTGACCACCACATCAATTCCCTGCCAGTCGCCCTCATGGTTGTTCCACCAGTCATTATAAGGGTAGAAGTATTTGTATTGGACGACGGTAACGGAATCGTACGTAGCCTTGTATTGATCTATGACTCGCTTATAGATATGCACATACGCTGTATTGGGATGGTTCGCGCCAGCATGAGCCCCCGAGCCCAAGTACGTATCGTTCCACACTTTGGGGGTCTCACCGGGATAATCGAAATATGTATGGATAATGTGTTGACCAAAAGGAGCGCTGCCTGGTGGATTACCGACATACAAACCGTTGGTAAAAAAAGCGAATTTATTTTGCGAAAAATCAACCTTGGAGGCACCCAATTTAAATACGAGTCAATCTCATACTTCTTGTTAGCAATAACAGACCAAAAACGTAGATTCTTCGCCGATGTCGCCCCCATGATGTCCACGGGTTCAGGCTTGAGTACGAGAATCCCCCTATCCTTATCTTCGCCATAATTGCTCACGGTATCTTCTGTCAGAATCAAGATGGGCGAAAACATCTCGGCTAGACGCTCGGCATCCGTTTTCGCATTGACATCTGCTGCCATGAAGGGGACGAACAGGGTAAGAACAACAATTAAAAAGAGCATAGTAGGGCCTTTCGAAGTGGTCAAAAGTGAAGTTGGGCAACAGCGGAAAAGCCGCCGTTGAGGGTGGGGGTTAAACCAAAAGAGGCTCGTCGGGCTTGAGGGGACTTGCGTGATTTCTCCGACACAACTATTGAAACAATAGGAGGAGCGACAAATGAGGCCATGAATCCTAATAGAGCAAGAGATTCAGATTGCATTATCGTACCGACCGCTATAAAGCATAGCCCTCCCAATCCAGTCACACCGCTACCGAGTAGTGTCTTACCGAGAGAATCTTCAGGATCAACCTTGCTTACACCAAGAGGGAAGCCGATCAGATTGCCAGCATACAAGGAAACATAAAGCAGTCCTACTGCTTCCAAACCATCATCGGAATAGGAATCGTCAACTAATACTTCGCCCAGCACCCCAAAGCTTAGGACTGTAAAAACGATCCCCGAAGCAGTCCCAGCGGCCATCTTTTTGGCAATCCGTAGAGCGTCTCGATTGGTAGCTTTCTTATGATACCTCTCTACCATCGCCCCCATCTGCTCCGACAGGCTATCACTAGCCGCCGATCTGTATCTATGGGAGAGCGACGCCCCGGTCGGCTTCCCACAGTTGGCAAAGGCGACATGATCCATCCTGACGCGCCCGCCCCTCTCGGCATACAGACAGCGTAGGCCGTCTCGTATCGTGGCGTTGGGTACATCGGCGAAGCCGCCACGCTTGACGACAATGCCATACCAGTCGGCCCCCAACGAAGTAGCCGCCGCCGAACGAAAGACGATGCCGCCGGCTTGGGCATGGAGCTGCCCCTCGACGATCAGTTCCGTGCGAGTGGAGTCCAAGCCGCCTTGGGTATCATCGCGGTAAGGCAGAAAGTGGACCTTCGTATCGGGTACAAGGGTCAGAGTCGCGCCTGACGTGATTGTCACATCGCCGCTGACATAGACCGTGTCGCGCCAGATCGTGTCCTGTTCGATTCGGCCTGTCCAGTAGTCTAGGGAGACATTCGCGGGGAAAGTGAGCTGTATGGGAGAAGGGGCTTCATTGACTTCCTGAGCGGCCACAGCAGCTATATAGGTAGTCTGAAAAATCAGTGAGAGCACCAACCATCCCAGCCCATTCAAAGCGCCTATAAGTTTCATTTCATTCTCCTTGTCCACAGGATAAGCCCAGATCATGTTGGTTTTACAGCGGGTCTGTTTCCGCCGCCGGGCGAGGGGCCGATGCCCCATATACCCCTTATTACGAGAGAATCGATCTTTTGCACAAGGAGATCTCCATCGGCACTTGGCCGAAGGTCCTAAACGTGAACGATGAACAACTAACAATGCCATTGGGTGCGGCCTCCTATTCCGCCTCGGCTTTGCTGATATATGCAAATCCCGTGCCAACCAGTGCGCTTCGCATAAAAAAACCGTTCAGCGATGCCCTAACAGACTGAAAAACATGACACTTAAAAATATAGGAACTGTTTTTTTTACTCATCGTATCCCCTTCGTCGTCGCCCGTTTTTTGCGTAACTTTTTCCCCAGTTGGTCCACTTTTTCCGCTGTTGGGTACCTTTTTCCCCAGCGCAACCATGTTGCACTTACGCCTTCTTGGGCCGTTGGATGCCATACTTGCGCATCCGATATTGCAACATCCTATCACTCATGCCCAACAAGTGCGCGGCCCCCCGCGGTCCGGCGACGATCCAATTGGTCTTACGCAGGGCTGCGATCATGCGCTGCGGCTCATCCTCGTCCTCGGCCAGCGGCGGCTCTTGGTCTTCCACCTTTGGCGCCGCCGCCGAAGGTGATAAGGGCTGTCCCATTTCTTCGGCCTCCAACACATCGTCCAACTCAAGCTGCTCTCCTTCGTGTAGGACTGCCATCCGCTCCACCCAATGCTCCAATTCTCGGACATTGCCCGGCCAATCATACGCCTGCAAGTATGCCATCGCCGCGGCGCTCAACGGCGGCACGGGTCGCTGCAGTTCTTGGGCATGATGACGCACGAAGTGCGTTGCTAACGCTGGAATCTCCTCTCGCCGCTCGCGCAGCGGCGGCACCGCCAACGGAAACACACTCAGCCGCTGGAATAAATCCTTGCGGAATGTCCCTTCCCCAATCGCCCGGTGCAGATCGCGGTTGGTCGCCGCAATGATGCGCACATCCGCTGGAACGGACGTGGTGCCGCCCACTCGTCTCAGCCGATCCTCCTCCAAGATGTGCAGCAACACCCCCTGTGCTGACACCGGCAGGTCGCCGATTTCATCGAGGAACAGCGTGCCGCCATGCGCCTGCTCAAAATGGCCGCGATGGCGCGCGAATGCGTTGGTGAAAGCGCCCTTCTCATGGCCAAATAACTCGCTTCCAATCAGCCCCAAGGACATGCCGGCGCAGTTGACCTTAATGAACTCTTTTTCGGTTCTATGCACATTCCGTGCCAACGAGCGACCGCGCACAAAAAAATCCTTTAGAAAAGCCCTAAAGGATTGAAAAACATGAGACTTAAAATATAGGAGATGATTTCTGCGTTGTGTGCCGCTTCGCCCTTGTTGCTCGTTTTTTGCGCAACTTTTTGCTCATTTGGGCAATTCTTTGCTTACTTGAGTACTTTTTTCCTCAATCCGTTTTCTCTTTCTATGATCTTAGCTATCCTCGCATCCCTGCTGGTGGGCTGCCGCGCCGACCCCCCCAAAGCCCTCGACTTGGCCGGCAATCCGGTCGATCCCTTTGTCAATCGCGCTCCCGCTGCGGTTTTGCTCTTCGTTCAGACCGATTGTCCCATCTCCAACCGCTACGCCCCGACCATAGCGCGTCTCCACGCCCGCTTTGGGTCGCAAGGCGTTGCGTTCTACTTGGTGTATCCCGACCGCCGCGAGGATGCCGATGCCATCCGCCGCCACAGCGAGGAATACAGCTTGCCGGGGCAAGCCCTGCGGGACGTGCAGCACGCCCTCGTCAAAAGAGTCGGCGCGAGTGTGACCCCAGAAGCTGTGGTGTTAGGTGCGCGCGGCAACATCGTCTATCGGGGCCGCATCGACGACCGCTACATGGCCTTGGATCAAGTGCGCCCACAGCCGACGCGGAACGACCTTGCAAACGCTATAGAGGCGGCCCTTGCTGGTCGTCCCCCAGACCCGAGCGCCACTGAGGCGATTGGCTGTTTTATCGCCGATCTGCAATGACGCGCTATTGGCTATTTCTAGTCGTAGTCGCGGCCTGTTTTGGATGCAGTGGGGGAGAAGCGCCGACCTTCAACCGCGACATCGCGCCGATCGTCTTTCACAACTGCGCCCCCTGCCACCGGCCCGCAGGCCCGGCCCCCTTTGACTTGCTCAGCTATGCGGATGTGAGCGCACGCGCCGAGCAAATCGCCTTTGTTACGGAGACCCGCTACATGCCACCGTGGAAGCCCAAGCGCGGCTACGGTAGCTTTGTCGGCGAGCGCGGATTGAGCACCGAGCAGATCGCCGCGATTCGCCGCTGGATTGACCACGGCGAGCAGGAGGGTAGTCCCGCCGATTTGCCGCCGCTGCCCCAGTGGGAGGGCGAGTGGGAGCTAGGCCAGCCCGATTTAATCGCCTCCATGACGTCGGCCTACACCCTGCGGGCCGATGGCCCAGATGTCTTCCGCAACTTCGCCATTCCGCTGCCCGTTGACTCGACGCGCTACGTCAAGGCGCTAGAGTTCAGGCCGGACAACGCGCGCATCGTCCACCACGCCACCATGATGATCGACCGCAGCGGCGCGGCGCGGCGGCGCGACGGGCGCGACGGTGCCCCGGGCTTTGATGGCATGAGCTTTGGCGAGGCCGAGGACGCCGATGGGCACTTTCTCGGCTGGACCCAAGGCAAGACCCCATATCCCGGTAGCGACAGCTTGGCTTGGCGGCTCGATCCGGGCACGGACTTGCTGCTACAGTTGCATCTGTTGCCGACCGGCAAGGAAGAATCCATCGAGGCCCGCGTCGGTCTGTTCTTTGCCGATGCGCCACCCAAGAGACGCCCGGCCATGCTGCGCTTGGGTCGCAAGGATATAGATATACCGGCTGGCGCGAGTGACCATTGGATCCGCGATGCGTACCGGCTGCCCGTGGACGTTGAGGTCTTGACCATCTACCCGCACGCGCACTACCTCGGCCGAGAAATTCAGGCGTACGCCGAATTGCCCGACGGCGAGCGGGAGTGGCTTATCTGGATTGAGGACTGGGACTTTAACTGGCAGGACGACTACCGATTTGCCGCGCCCGTGTTCCTGCCGGCTGGCGCGACACTGGTCATGGAATACGCGTACGACAACTCCGCGCAAAACCCCCGCCAACCCCACGATCCACCCGTGCGGGTGTGCTACGGGCTGCACTCGACCGACGAGATGGGCGACCTGACGCTACAGATTTTGCCGCGCCGTCCTGAGGACTTGGGGCGACTCCGCCGCGACTTCTACCGCAAGTGGCTGGGGCAGGAAATCGACGGCTACAAGAAGCTGCTCGAAGCCGACCCTCGAGACTGGGACACCCACCACACCTTGGCCATGTTTTACATGCGCTCCGGCCAGCGTCCGTTGGCGCTGGAGCATTTCGAGTGGGCGCTAGAATACAACCCGAACTACCCGGAGGCGCACGTGAACTTTGGGATTGCACTAGCGCAAAGCCGCGAATGGGAGCAGGCTGTCGCCCACTTTGAACGGGCCTTGCAGCGCAACCCCGATTTTGCCGAGGCTCATTTCAATTTCGGACTGGTATTGGAGATGCAGGGCCGCTCGGCCGAGGCCAAGCCCCACTTTGACGCCGTCATTCGCCAGCGGCCCGACATGGCCGAAGCCATCCAACAGCGCTTGGCCAAGCTGCGCCGCTAGCCCCCGTCTTTTCCCAACGTCGTCGCTAGCCCTAAGACGAACTGTCGCCCGGCCGGAAAGTTGCGCCCATTGAGCGAGAAGCGCACCGCTGCCTCGACCGTTGTGCGCTGGCCGACGGCGTAGAGCAGAGCCGGCGTCAGGTAGGTGATGCGCTTGATCTCGGCTTCAATGCCGCCGAAGACGACCGCTGGTTTGCTGCGGAGTATCTCGCATTTGCCCACTAGCATGAGCTGGCGCACGAGTTGGTAGCCCATTTCGGCGTTGAGAAACCACTCGTCGCCGGGGTCGCGGTCGATCTGCTCGTTGCGGGTGCGGACGCGATAGCCGAGGTCGATGTTGCCGTACAAGGGCAGCGGCCAAAAGGAGCGTCCCACCTGCCCGACAAAATCGAAGTCCCACTGCCCTTCGCCCACCGGGATCAGCCCGTCTTCGTTTTTGAACTCTCCGGTCGGCATCTTGACACCGGCCTTGAACGCGAGGACCAAAGGACTGGCCAAGAGGCGCAACTTGGCCAAGGCGCGGATGTCGCTCAGGCCGGTATCCGTGCGGGGCTCGGCAAACGCGGCGTTGGCAAAGGATTGGTCGAAATAGGGAACCTGCAAGCCTATGTCTAGGCGGTCGGTGACGCCGTACATGCTCTCGAAAAAGACGGCCCGCGATTCGTATTGTCCGTCAAAGTCGTAGCGGGCGCGGGTGCCGGGCGCGCCAAAGCGGCCCTTGCCGACGTACCACTCCTCGGTTTGCTGCTGAAAATACGTCAGCTTGCTCCAGACCTGGCCTCGCGGCAAAGTCCAAGCACCGGCACCCACATCGGCTGCCGTGCCTAGGAGTATCAAACCAACCAGCAGGTATTTGACCATGTCGCATTCCTTTCGCGTGTTAGGTTCGCGGTTTCTCAGTAGAATAAGTACTTTTAACGCTGTGCATATACTGACTTTAGGAGTTAATCACCACACCGCGCCGGTGGAAATCCGCGAGCGGCTAGCCTTTCCCGAAAGCGACCAGCCCTCGGCCCTAGCCCGGCTCGTCGGCGACTACGGACTGCACGAGGCGGCCATTCTCTCCACCTGCAACCGATCCGAGCTGTACTTGGCGGCTGATGGTGACAGCGGACTGGCCCAAGTGCGCCGCTTTCTCGCCGAATGCCAAGGCGTAGATGTCGCGGCGCTCGAATCCCACTTCTACCAGCTCAATGACTCAGATGCGGCCGTGCATCTTTTTCGCGTCGCCAGCGGCATTGACTCCCTCGTCGTCGGCGAGTCCCAGATTCTCGGGCAAGTGCGGCGTGCGCTGGAAGTGGCCCAACAAAACGGCTCGGCGCGCCTGTTGCTCAACGAGCTGTTCCAGCGCTCGCTGCGCGTGGGCAAGCGCGCGCGCGCCGAAACGGAGATTGGCCGCGGCCGGCTGTCGATTGGCACGGCCGCGGTCGAGCTGGCCGGTCAGGTCTTTGAAAACCTGACGGGCTGCTGCGTGCTCTTAGTCGGCGCTGGCGAGATGGGCGCGCTCACGGCCCAGTACTTGGTTGACTCTGGCGTCGAGCGGCTGTTGGTAAGTAGCCGCACTTTGGCCCGCTCCGAGTCGCTGGCCGGCCAGTTGGGCGGCGAGGCCGTGCCCTTTGCGGAACTAGCCGCTCAACTCGCTGTCGTTGACATCGTCATCTCGGCGACCGCGGCTGCGGACTACGTCATTCGGCCCGCTGACTTGCGCCGGGCCATGGAGCAGCGCCGAGGTCGCCCGCTGTTTCTCATCGACATTGCCGTACCGCGCGACATCGACCCGGCCGCGCGCGAAATCGACAACGTCTTCTTGTTCGACGTGGACAATCTCGAACAAGTCGTTGCTGCCAACCGCCAAGAGCGCGAGGGGGAGATACGCTGCGTACAAGCCATTATCGACCACGAGCTAAAGGAGTTTTTGCACTGGTTCAACGCCTTGGGCACCGGCCCGCTAATCCGCGCCTTGCGCGAGCGCGCCGCCCACCTCCAGGAGCAAGAACTCGCGCGCTGGGCCGCCCAACTCGGCTCGCTCTCCGCTGACGAGCGTCAGCTCGTCGAGGGCATCTTGCGCGGTTATGCCAACAAGCTCCTGCACGACCCGCTCGTGCAGATCCGCGAGTTCGCCAATGACGACGAGGGCTACGTCCGCCTCGATACGGTGCGCCGCCTCTTCCGGCTCGACGAGGCCGAGGAGAAAGAATCGTGACTACATTCTGCATTGTCTCTCTCGTCATCGCCTTGGCGTTCTACTTGGCTGCCGCGCTGTTGTTTCAAGGGCACTTCCTCTGGCACAAGAGCGGCTGGGACGCGCTGGGGCGCAAGAGCCTGAAGTTGGGACTGGCCGTACACGCAATCAGCATCGTGCTGCACTTTGCGCTTTCCGGCCAAGCCCTCTTCGCCAATATGTTGGTAATCATCGCTTCGCTGGTTATGGCCTTGGTGGTCGCGGGCTTGCTCGGCGAGCGCTATGCGCGCATTCGCCATCTCGGCCTGCTGACCGCTCCCCTCGCCTTTCTCGGCCTGCTCTATCCGCTGCTGATGCCCATCCGCTTTGCGGAGGCCGAGTCGATCCTCGTGGAGTATCCCTTCCTCGGCATCCACGTAGTACTAACGCTGCTCGGGCACGTGGGTTTCGCGCTGGCGTTCTGCTCGGCGGTCGGCTACCTCGTCCAACACCAAGCCCTGAAAAAGGGCCGGCTCAACAGCTACCTGCCCGCACTCGACACGGCTGCCGCAGCGACCTTTCGCTTTGCCGGTGGGGGCTTTTCGCTCTTTACCTTGGGTTTGGGCATGGGCGCGATTTGGTTTTTTGGCGCGCCGGGCGAACACCTTGCGGGTGGAGACACCAAAATCTGGCTGGCCCTGCCGACGTGGTTCGTCTTTGGTGTCTATCTCTATCTGCGCGGCATTGGCCGCCGACATGGCCGCCGTCTCAAGTGGCTGGTGATTGCGGGGTTTGTGTTGGGGCTGATCAACCTGCTGTGGGTGCGCCACGATTTCGTCAATTTTGTTTAGTGCGCTGCCGGAATAGCAGGAACTGATACGCTTTATTGGTTGTTAGGTTCAAATTTATGTTATAATACACCTAACAACGCCCTGTCCTGTTCGCCTTCTGAAAGGAGCCATGTTATGACCTATCGATCCCTACTGATCGTCTGCTTGGCAACGCTGGGGCTAGCTGTCGCTGGCTGGGGGCAAGCCGACGGTAAAATCGCATTTACCTCGTGGCGCGAGGGGTCCGGGGATGTGTGGATTATGAATGCGGATGGGAGCGACCCCGTCAACTTAACCCAAGGTCGGCATGCTCGTTGCGTTAACCCGTCTTGGTCTCCAGATGGCACGAAGATCGCCTATCTCGCCTTTAGTGACGATCCCGCTTCCGGCCGGGTCGATTATTCCATTGGTGACGTCTGGGTGATGGACGCCGATGGCGGCAACCCGCAACAAATGGGATCTCTAACAAACCCCGGATTCGGACTTTATGATCTTATTTGGGCTGAAGACGGTAGTTTCATTTATCGATACATACAGCACCGCTCTGAAGTGTTCGTTGTGACGCTTGACGGCAGTGGCTCCTCACTTATGGACTGGAGGGAGGCGGCTTGGCTAGTCAAAGATATCCCCTATAATCGTGGTCTTTCTCCAGACGAAACCAAAATGGCATCCGTCGTGTTGCAGGACTCTGAGGGCGATGCCTACCTATCCCTATCTATCTTCGCTCCCGGTGAGATCCCGCAGCCTTCTGAGCAGATAGAAGATCTCCTGAACCGGATAGATTTCCGGAGGATTCCTCTTCCTGATCTACCCTATCAACAAGCCAAACTTGAACCCGGCCAGTTTAGACCGGCCACCCCTGAGCCTACTTGGTCGCCCGACAGCATGAGAATTGCCTTCTCTGGCAAAAACGAGCAAGGGGACGAGGAGGTTTGGGTTGTTGATATAGACGGGAGCAACTTGGTCAATCTGACCGATGGTTTGGGCGGAGATTATCCCGCTTGGCAACCAGTTTCCCCTGCTGCTACTGCGACGAGCGTCGAGTCCCAGTCGTGGGGCCAGATCAAATCGCTGCTTTCTCATTAATCGCGCCTCGTGCGTAGGGGCGGCTTGCGCTCCGCACCGCCTCTACGCACCCTTCTGCATTAATCCCGCCTTACCGATCCATGTAGCGCAACCGCAACACGGCTGTTTCTCCCATACTACACCGTATCGTCTAGCAAAGCGTCCTTGCTCAGAGTGCAAACGATTGGCCTACATTTTGCATAAGCCATGTAGCCGATTATCTTCGACCCAACCCCAAGGGATGCTCACCATGTCCACCCCACAACCCGCTCCCGAGCTCTCCATCCGCGATGTTTTGCAGCAGATTGACCGTCGCCTAAGTCTCATTGAGACGGATGTGCGCGAAAACAAGGCCAAAATCGACAGCCTCGCAGCCGAAATACGCCGTGAGTTCAATGGCAAATTTAACTTGGTTATCGGCCTAGTCATCACCACTTGGCTTTCGGTAATGTGTACGCTTCTCTTCAAATTATAAACTGACGTTACGCTCCGGCCCCGCCCAATCGGTCCACGGGCGCAAAATCCGCGCCGACTCTCACGACAAATGCACGTAGAATGACCCGCCCGACGCTGCCACCGCTGGTTGAGCTTCTGTTGACCCTGCCGCGAAGCCGCAAGGGATTTGTATCGCCGTCGTTCTGCTGTATCTTCTGTCGCCTACACAAATAAGGAGTCAAGATACCCGATATGCCCCGCGACCCGATGCTCACCCCGGAAGAAGCCCGCGCCATCGTCCTCGACCACGTGCAAGTCCTCGGCCCCGAGCGCGTCTCGTTGCTCGAAGCTGCTGGCCGCGTGCTCGCCCAAGACGTGTTGGCGCGCCGCGACAATCCGCCCTGCGACAACTCGGCCATGGACGGCTATGCCGTGCGCCATGCAGACGTAGCCACAGCAAGGGACGACGCGCCCGTAGCTTTGGAGGTCATCGAAGACATACCGGCCGGCAAGGTGCCGCAAAAAGCGGTTGGTCCCGGCCAAGCCAGCCGCATTATGACGGGTGCGGCCGTGCCCGCCGGAGCCGACACCATCGTCCCGGTAGAGGACACCAGTCCCGCTGAGCGAGGGGTCGAAATCCTCGCCATTGAAGAGTGCGGCGAGCACATTCGTCGGCGCGGCGAGGACATGCGCTGCGGCAAGCCGATTATCGAGGCTGGCACCGAGTGTGGCCCGGGCGAACTGGCCGTGCTCGCCGCTGTGCAGCAGAGCTTCGTCTCGGTGTATCGCCGACCGCGCGTGGCCATCCTCTCCACTGGCGACGAACTGGTCGAGATCGAGGAGACGCCCGGAGAAGGCCAGATTGTCAACAGCAATACGTGCGCCCTAGCCGCCTTTTGCCATGCCCACGGAGCCGAGCCGGTGATGCTGCCCACCGTAGCAGACGACGAGGCTGCCATCCGCGCCACCATTGGGGCCGCGCTCCGCGCTGACTTTGCCGTCTCCTCGGGCGGCGTCTCGGTCGGCGAGTACGACTTCGTCAAAAAGGTGCTCGACGACTTGGGAGCCGAGACGATCTTCTGGCGCGTGGCCATGAAACCAGGCAAGCCGCTGGTCTTTTGCACAGTCGGCGGCGTGCCCTATTTCGGCCTGCCCGGCAATCCGGTGTCGAGCATGATGTCCTTTCTCCAGTTCGTGCGCCCGGCCATCCGCAAGGCCGCAGGCTATCCGCAAGCGGCGTGGTTTTTGCCCGAGGCGCACGCCCGGGTGGAAAGCCCTTGCGACAACGACGGCGACCGTCGCCAGTACATGCGCGCCACCTTGCGCTACCAAGATGGCCAGTTCTGGGTGCGTCCCGCCCGCAGCCAAGGCTCCCACATCATCAGCTCCATGCTCAAGGCCAACAGCTTCGTCGTCTTAGAACCTCGCCAGCGCGCTGAGATCGGCGACCAAGTGCTGGTGCAGGTCGTTGGGGAATTAGTGATGAGATAGCGGCAAAAAATCGCGACCGTTAGTGCCTCTTGGTCGCTTCGCTCTTAGGATCCGTTATGGCCTCTAAAGTACTCGACAATCGCACCCTAAAGCGGCTGCAACCGGCGACCTCGCTGTGGAAACAGTACGACCCAGCGGCAGCGCCTCGCGCCTTTAAGGCCGAAGATCCAGCCCAAGCGAGGCGTTGGCAAAAGATGACGCGACGTGCCCTAGCCAAGCATCTGGGCCTAGAAGCTGGTGCCGAGACGGACTTGGCACCGCGTAAAGTAGAAGAAATCGACAAAGGCGATTACACGCGGCAAAAAATAATCCTGCGCACCGGCCCCCACGCGCAGATGCCGGTGTACATCTTGCTGCCCAAAGGTGCCACTGGCCCCCTGCCCACGGTCGTAGCTTTCCACGGCCACGGGTACGGCGTCAAGGACATCGTCGGTTTGTGGGAAGACGGCGGCGAGCGCGACGAGCCCGACGGGTACCACAAGGACTTCGGCATAGCTCTGTGCCGCGCTGGCTTTGCCGTGGCCGCCCCAGAAATTTCGGGCTTTGGCGAGCGCCAGACCGATTTCTCCTATTTGGAACGCGGCCAAGGAGCGCCTTCGACCTGCACCCATACGGCCATGCTCGCCTTCCACTTGGGCACCTCAGTGGTTGGCATCCGCGTACGCGATGGCCTGCGCTTGGTCGATTACTTGGAAACCCGCCCCGAATTCGACACCAGCCGCCTCGGCGCGATGGGCATTTCGGGCGGCGGCATGCACACCTTCTTCTCCACCTGCATGGACGAGCGCATCCGCGCCTGCGTGATCAGCGGGTACTACTCGACCTTCCAACACAGCATCCTCGCCATGTCGCACTGCCCTTGCAACTACGTGCCGGGCTTGGCCGAATTCGGCGAAATGTACGATCTGGTCGGCCTCATCGCCCCGCGCCCATTGCTGGTGGAAGCCGGCACTCACGACCCCATCTTCCCCATTACCGCGGTGCGCTCCAGCCTGACCAAAGCGCGCCGGGTGTACGATGTTTTCTCAGCGCGTCAGCGCGTAGAAGCCGACATTTTTTCGGGCCGTCACCAAATCAGCGGTGCCCGCGCCTACGACTTTCTCCGCGAGGCTCTCGTCTGAAAATTCTAACCCCAGGGAACTCCCATGAATCGCCCCCCCGCAGAATTCAAACGCGTACCTGTCTCCATGCTGCGCTCCTTTACCGCCGACTGCCTCAAGGCCGCTGGGCTGCGCGCCGACCACGCCGATCAGCTAGCCGAGCTGTTGTCCAACTCCGACCTGCGCGGCGTGCGCTCGCACGGCACCCGCGCTATGGTTGGCTATTGCGGCGGCCTCCGCGACGGCACCGTCAACCCCAATCCCGACTTGCGCGTGCTCCAAGATACCGAAACTACGGTTCTCATCGACGGCGACGGCGGCTTGGGCTACGCGCCGATGATGCTGGCCACCGAAAAGGCCATTGAGAAGGCCAAGCAGTACAAGGTCGCCCTCGGCGCGGCCTGTCACCTCGGGCACTACGGCTCGGCTGGCCACTACGTGCGCCGCGCTATGCAGGAGGGCTGCTGCGCCTTTTCGGTGCAGGGGAGCCATCCCAATTACTTCGGCGAGGGCGGGGGCAACAAGGGCCAGCAGTCCGCCTACTGGGGCAACCCGCCGCTCAGCTTTGGCTTCCCGTCAGCAGAAGAGCCGCCGCTGATCCTCGACGCAGCGACCTGCATCTTGGCCGACTATCATCGCGGCCCGGAATACGACGCCTTACAGGAGTTGATTCCGCCGGCTTTCTTCAAATCGATGGGCTACACCGGCTCGGCGCTGACGCTGGGCGGAGCTTTCGTCGGCCAGAACAGCGACCGCGCTCGGGACGTTACCCAGCGGTGGCCCCGTGCGGGCAGTGGCGGCCTGATTATCGTCATGGACATTGGCGCGTTTGCTCCGCCCGACGCTTTCCGCGCTGGCGTTGACAACCTCGTGCGCGGCGTCCGCGAGACCATGGAACCTGTGCGCGGGTACGACGAGGCGACTGTGCCGGGCACCATGGAGCACCGCAAGAGCGAGGAATATGCCCGCGAAGGGGTGCCGATAGGATTGGACGATTTGGAAAGGCTAGCGGCGTGCGGGCGCGAGTTGGGGGTTGAGGCGGAGTGGGAGTGATGTGAAGTGAGATGGTGCAGTGGGTCTATCCTGCTCCCGACAGCAAATGCGGAATTGCCACGTGACGTAGCCGCCCGTCCGTGCTGGGAATGCTCGACGCATCGTTTGAAGCAACCAATCCCAACAGCAGCGGCTTATCCAGCAAGTTCTCTAAACCGCGCAGGTGGCGAAAATCGGCAGTGCTGACCCTCGCTGTCTGTTTGACTTCCACGGCGATAAACCCATCCTCACGTTCAATCAATAAGTCAACTGCGCGTCGGTCCGCAGTGCGCAGGTGGTATAGCTCAACCGGTAGTTGGGCGTTGCGGCACTGCTTGTAGATTTCCGCGACCACCGCACTTTCCAGTTCCGCGCCATCGACCTCCCCGCGTTTCCGCAAAATACTCCGCCGGATTCCTGGATCGACAAAGTGCAGCTTGCTTTGTTTGCTCAGGCGTTTTTCCGCATTGCGATACCAAGCTGGCAACAGAATAATCTGATAGCTCAGTTCCAAGTAGCGCATAAACTGCCGCGCTGTCGCCGGAGAGACATCGCTCAGCCGCGCCAGATCCGAGAAATTGATCACCTGACCCGAACGCAGAGCCGCCGCTTGCTGGGCGCGGACAAAAGGCTCCAGCCGCCGCAGTTGCGCCAGATCGCCTAAGTCGCGCTGGAGATACATCGCTTGGTAGTCCTGCAACCACGCGAAGCGGTCCTCGTCGTCCCACTCCCTAAGCCGTGGCATACCACCCCAGTGGAGGAAGTACTCCCAGCGCATTTTGGCCTGCGCGTAGGCTGCGGTGATGTGGTAGGTTGCCGGGCATAGTTGGTCGAGAGCGCAGACCAGATCGTCGGCAGTGAGTATCTCGACCAATCGACTCTCACTGGTCGCCGCTAACAATTCCGGCAGGGTAAACGGAAAAAGCGCCCGCAGCGCAGCGCGTCCAGCGAGCGATTCGCGCACTTTTTCAAGCAGCAGAATCTGGCTCGACCCTAGCAGGATATAACGCACCTCCGCATTGCGGTCATAACACGCTTTTAGGGTCTCGATGACCGTCGGTAGCTTCTGCGCTTCATCGACGATGGCGCGGGGGTAACGGGCGATCCATTCTTCCGGCCCTAGCTGCTCGTAGGCCGCCCGTTCCACAGGCGAATCCAGATTAATCACTGGATAGTCGGGAAACGCCATGCTGGCAAGGGTGGATTTTCCCACTTGGCGTGCTCCCGTAAGCACGAGGAGGCGTCCGCGCTCACGTCGGTGAACATCCTGTATATCTTGTTGGATTTGGCGTATAATTTGAAGCATTAATTCAAAATTTACGCCATTTTTAGAAAAAAACAACGATGAGCTGACCTCATCGCCCGCCTACTCAATCCGCACTTCCCGCTCCTGCTCCGCCGATTCGTACAGCCCGTCCATCATTTTCTGTACCATCAGCCCATGCTCTCCGGGCGACAGGGTTTCCGCGTCGTAGAGCACGTGATCGACGAAGTTGCGCATCTTCTGGCCGAAGCCGTCGGCTGCTGGGCCGCTGGGTAGCCAGTCGGGCTGGGTGTTGACCATGTAGTCGTTGGCGTCGTGGAAAAAACCCGGCGGATTCCAGCTAGCCCCGCCCTTCTCGCCCATCAGTGTGAAGTTTGACTCACCCTTCTCGATATGGGCGGCGAAGCTGGTCTCAATGCTGAGCATCGCGCCGTTGGCAAAGCGGATGTGCCCCACGGCTAAGTCCTCTACCGTATAGGTTTTGTAATCCCAGTTGGGCCAGTTCGAGGCCACGTTTGACGGCTTGTCGCCGATGTAGGTATAGGTGCTGCCACTGGCGGCCACTGGTTGAGGTGCGCCCATTGCATAGTGCGTGGCCTCCAGCATGTGGACGCCGATGTCGATCAGCGGCCCGCCGCCTTGCAGGTCCTTGCGGCCAAAGACGCCCCAGTTGGGAATGCCGCGCCGCCGCAGGGCTTGCACCCGGGCGTATAGGACCGTGCCCAACTCGCCATCGTCAACGAGCTTCTTGATGAACTGAGTCTTCGGATCGTAGCGGTTCTGGAAGCCAATGATCAGCTTTTTGCCGTTTTTCTTCGCGGCGTCGAGCATCTCTTGGCCCTCGCGCGCATTCATGGCCAAAGGCTTCTCGACGAGGACGTGGGCACCCGCGTCGAGCGCGGCGATGGAGCAGGGGGCGTGCAGGCCGTTGGGCGTGCAGACGCTCACCGCGTCGGGTGCGACCTGCCGGAGCATCTCCTCGTAGTTGGCAAAGGCTGCGGGGATTTCGTATTCCTCGCAGTATTTTTGCGCTCTTTCCACGGCCACATCTGCCACAGCGACCATCTCCACGTCGTCCATGTTTTGGTAATAGCGTATATGCGCTCCGGCGATGCCGCCCGCGCCAATCAGGGCGACGCGCAGCTTGTCTTGCTTGTTTTTAGTCATTGCTATCCGTCTTTTTGAGATTGTGGCAAGGCATAAAAAAACCGGCCCGCAGACCGGTTTTTCCTCGTGCAGAAACCAGCCTATCTTGCTTGAAACTGCTCGATTAGCGGGCGCACGTCTGGGTGCCCGTCAACGCTGCGGCCGGGGTGAATGATCAGCCGATAGCGGAAGACGGCCTTGTCGCCGCCGGGGATGGTCAGGCTCGCGTCTAGGCTTTTGTCGCCCTTGAAATCGTGTACCCCAAAGGCGTTGGCGGTAAACAGTCCGTAGCCGCGCACGTGCCAATAGGTGGGGTGGCGGGGGTTGTCGCGGTGATCGACGACGGTGTGCCCCCATTCCTCGCCATCGGCTAGCGGCCCGGAGTAATCCACCCAAGCCGCCTGCTGGCCCCAAGTGACCTCCGCGCCTTGGCCGTTTTCAAAAACTTGGCCGGCGGAGTTTTCAATCCGCCCGGCTTCCTTGGCATCCATGGAGGTCGGCACCCGGATCGAAAACAGCCCGCCTTCTTTGGTGTCGCCGAAGGTCACGTCGCCGTAGCGGGTGCGGAATTCGCTGCGTTGGTCTATGATCCGCAACGCACCTTCGGCGCGGATGGCGATGGTGCGCCGCTCCTCCAACAACTTCTCGCCTTCCGGCCCAAACCAATCGACGATCCCGTCGATCTGCGCTGCGCCGTCGGCGGCACCTACTACCGGCTCGCCCCGTTGCAGCATAGCCCCGTGGCCGGTGCCCTCGTCCCAGAGGTTGTGGCCGTTGACGAGGCCGTGAGCTGTGTAGATGCCGCGATGGTGGTAGTGGTCCTGCGTCTCGCCTTCGACACCTTCCATCGGATAGGCGCGGGTGAGGCCGGTGCCGCTGGGCGTCAGCACTGGATAGAAGTACGGGCGGCACACGTAGTGGCCGTAGCGGTATTCGGTAAAAAGCTGGCCGTCGATGGTGACGACGGCCTTGCAGTCTGCGGGAATTAGCTCGATGTCTATCATTGCTTCCTTTCGGTTATGCGGCCCGACCACAGCAGCGCTTGTACTTCTTGCCGCTGCCGCAGGAGCAGGGGTCGTTGCGGCCCGGGGCCTTTTGGTGCAGGGCCGCCTTGACCGCGTCCCTTTTGCGGGTCCATTCCATCACACCGGTAGCCGGTCGGCCGTGCCGCAGCTCGTTGGCCATAAAGCGCATGTAGGGATCGACGTGCCCGAAGTACATTTTGTACCCCTTGCACAGGTAGTTGAGGCCGTCTTCACCGCGCGGAGTTTTGGTAAAGCGGTGCTTGGGGCAGCCGCCGTTGCAGGCGAAGCGGTAGTCGCATTCAATGCAGTACTGGGGCAGCGTGTCCTTTTTGTCCTGCCCGAACTTGGTCTGCTGCGGGCTGGCTACCATGTCGCGGATGCTTTCCTCGTGGACGTTGCCCAAGCGATAATCCGAATAGACGAAGTGGTCGCAGGAGTACAGGTCGCCGTTGTGCTCGATGATCAGCGCCTTGCCGCAGGTCTCGGCAAAGATGCACAGGCTCGCATCTTGGCCCAGCCACGAGCCGAGCGTCACGTCAAAGAGCTGGACAAAGACTTGGCCGACGTCGTTGCGCACCCACTCGTCAAAGATCGCGCAGAGGAACTTGCCGTACTGCCCCGACCCCACCGACCACTTGGAGACCGGTGCCCGGCCCTCGTATTCGGGATCGACTAACTCCAGCCCGTCCTCGTCTGGCTCGTGCGCGATGCGCTCGACGATGGGAATAAACTGCATAAACCCCGAGCCCTCTTCGCGCAGGAAGCGGTAGATTTCGAGCGGGTGATCGGCGTTGTGGTTTTGCAGCACGGTCAGGGTGTTGAATTCCACCGCGTGCTTTTTGAGCATTTGCAGACCGGCGTACACGCGGTCGTAGGTCGGCTTCTGGCCTTTGTCAACCCGATAGTGGTCGTGGTAGGTGCGCGGCCCGTCGATCGACAGCCCGATCAGGAATTTGTTTTCCGCGAGGAACTCGCCCCACTCGTCGTCGAGCAGGATGCCGTTGGTCTGGAAGGCGTTGGTGACCAGCTTGCCGTTGGCGTATTGCTGCTGTAGCTCGACTGCGCGACGGAAGAAGTCCACGCCCATCAGGGTCGGCTCGCCGCCCTGCCAGGCAAAGTCCACCTGCGGCACGTCTTGGGCCTCGATGTACTGCTTGACGTAGTGTTCGAGCGTCTCGTCGGACATGCGCCAATTTTTGCGCGCGTCCGGGTAGAGCTTCTCCTTTTCGAGGTAGAAGCAGTACTTGCAGTCGATGTTGCAGACCGAGCCCGAGGGCTTGGCCATTATGTGGGAAGACGCCGGAGCAGGGTTGAGTGTGGTCGCAGTTTCCATCAGGGGCTATCTTTTGAAAGTGGTGAGTATGATAGGGTTTGCCCTTCCGCAATGCAAATATAAGGAAATTAGATGCGTACCATTTTTGTCGGCGACGTGCACGGCTGCGCCGCCGAGTTTGAAGCCTTCCTTGCAAAGATAAGTTACGACCAAGCCAAAGATCGTCTGTTGCTGGCCGGCGATGCTTTTGCCCGTGGCCCCGACCCGCTGGCGGTGTGGCAGTTGATTTGCGATACCGAGGCCGAGATGGTCTTGGGCAACCACGACGCTCGCCTTTTAAAGCAGCTAACCGCCTTGAAGAAGGGCCGCAAGCCCAAAGTGAAGTTCCCCGACCAGCGCTATACCCTCGCCCAGCTTAAGCCCGCCCACGGCGAAATCCTCGCTTGGCTCCGGCAGTGCCCGCTCTACATCGCGGAAGACGCTTTCTTGCTGGTCCACGCCGGCATCCACCCGAAAAAGGGCTTACAAGGCACCCGCCGCAAAGAATTCCTCAAGATCCGCACTTGGCCGCCCTCCGACGATCTGGCTAGCCCGCGCTGGCACGATTTTTACAAGCCGGAGTATCCTTTGATTGTCTTTGGCCACGACGCGCCCGGCGGCTTGGTGGTTAAAAAGCGCGACGGACGCCCCTATCTTCTCGGCCTCGACTCGGGCTGCATCTATGGCGGTCAGCTCAGCGGCTATGTGCTCGAAGAAGCGCGGCTGGTGCAAGTGGAGAGCCAGCAAGTGGCGGATGTGTGGAAGCGGCTGGCTTAGGCGAGGTTGCCGTTCCAGAGCATTTGGACGAAGGTGGCTGCGGGCAGGATGTCGATACCGTCGTCCGTCCGTCGAGCGCGAGGTTCGAGGCATGCGACCACTCGCCGACCGACGCTCGGATGATCCTCTACTAGGCTACGCAACCCTTTCAAGTGGTTGCTGACGATGTGATTGCTCGCCTTGGCCTCAACCGCTAGCCGCATGTCGCCCAAGATAAAATCAACCTCGGTACCGCCGGCTAGACGCCAATAGGTCAGTTCGCCATCGAACGTTTGATAATCGGCAAACGCAGTCAATTCGTGGAACACCCAATTCTCAAATGCCTTGCCGTATAGCTCCGAGCCGGGCAGTAGTTGGCCCCGGCGGGCGAGTCGGTTGACTACTCCGACATCCGCAAAGTAGAACTTCGGCGCGGCAACTACTCTCCGCTTGGGACGCCTGCGGAAGGCAGGCAACCAGCGCCCGAGTAGCGCGTCTTCGAGAATCTCGTAGTAGCCTCTCGCCGTGTGACTGGTGACGCCGCACTCCCGCGCGATATTGGAGAAGTTGACCATTTCGGTATCGCCTAGCGCGGCTGAATCCAAAAATCCAGCAAATGCGGGCAAATTGCGGACTAGCCCTTCGGCCGCGACTTCCTCCTTGAGATAGTCGGCGACATAAGCGTCGAGCAATCGTGCGGGACGGGCGTTGGCGTACATTCGGGGTAGGTAGCCGTGGTTGAGGAGGCGGGTGAGGTCAAAGTCTGCGCCGAGTTCTTGCGCCGTCAGCCCGTGCAGTTGGTAGCGCACGGCCCGTCCGCCGAGCAGGTTGGCCCCTCCGCGCCGCACCTTGCGGGCACTGGAGCCGCAAAGGGCGAAACTCAGCCCTCGGTTTTCGATCAGCCAATGCACCTCGTCGAGCAGCGCCGGTACCTTCTGAATCTCATCAATGACGATCTGGCGATTGGGATCGAACCCTGTGGCCTCGATTTCTTGACGCAGAAACTCCGGGTTGGCGACGTAGCGCCGGAACTCGTCTGCCTTTAGGAGATCAAGCCACAGGCCGTCGGCGTACTGGTGTTTTAGCAGGGTGCTTTTGCCCGCCTGTCGCGGCCCCCAGAGAAAAAACGTCTCGGTGCCAGACGCGGGTAGGTCCAGAGATCGTTTGTACATGGACTTAAAATTAACGTGTAAATTTGAAATAGCTATTCAAAATTACATGATAATTTGAAATAGCTATTCAAATTTACATGATAATTTGAAGTATCGGTTCAAAATTACAGAAAAAATGAAGGCACCCGTACGCACCTTCAGGAAGCGATCTGTTGCCTCAAACGGGTTGCGGCTCGTAGCGCTCGACCTCGATCTCGTCCTCGCGCGCTTGCGCCTGAGCGACGTCGTAGGCCGCTTGTAGCCGTATCCAAGTCTCCGTTGTAGAGCCGAAGGCTTTCGCGAGGCGGATCGCCATGTCGGCCGACATGCGAGCGCGACAATTCACCAGATTCGAGAGGGCTTGGCGACTGACGCCGAGGATCTTCGCACCTTTGGTGACGTTGAGGTCAAGCGGCTCCAGACAGGACACGCGCACGACCTTGCCAGGATGCGGCGGGTTCTTCATGGGCATGTCGGTTCTCCCTTCATTCAGTGGTAATCAATCAATTCGACGTCGTAAACGTCCTCCCCTTCAAACCGAAAGATGATGCGCCAGTTGGCCTTCACGGTCACTGACCAATAACCCTTTCGGTCGCCTTTGAGTGCATGCAGCCGATAGTGGGGAAGGCGCATCGCTTCGGGAGAGCTGGCGACATCGAGTTGAGCGAGGATTACTTCTACGCGATCGTGCAAATCGGGGCCGATGAGGCTGCGGTCGCCATGTTCGTACAAACGCTTGAGCCCACGATGTCGAAAGCTCCTTATCATCTTATAGGATGTAATGTGTCAATTGACACTTGTCAAGGACGAGAACCTAATAATCAAAAGCCTGCGGCGGCGTCCTTTCTGATCTGAGCGCTAGTTATCAATAGAGAGGAGTGAAACACTAAGGGGCGAACCAAACATTGTTCTTGACCTGTTTATGGTCTATATTTGGTCCGAAAAGGAGGTGCCCATGAAACTGTCCAGTCAGATCAAGCCGATCAGTTATCTCAAGGCCCACGCCGCCGAGATCGTGCGCACACTTGGCGACCAACCGGAACCCTTGATTATTACCCAAAATGGCGAAGCCAAGGCGGTCATGCAGGATATCGACAGCTACGAGCAGATGCAGGAAACCCTTGCGTTGCTCAAGATTCTCGCGCTGGGTAGCCGCCAGATCGAAGCAGGTCAGGTGCAACCCGCCGCCGATGTCGTCGCACGGCTTCGAGAGCGGCGACGGGATCGCTGATGGCGTTCTTGGTTCAGTTGACCGATGATGTAGCACGCGACTTGGAGGAAATCTGCGATTACATTGATCGGCATGATGAGCCGGACCGGGCGGATTATGTGCTGGAGCAGATTGAGAAGGCTTTCAGCAGCCTCTCCGAGTATCCCGAGCGCGGGAACTACCCGGCGGAACTGCTGGACATTGGGATTCGGGAATACCGCGAGATTTTCTCTAGGCCCTACCGCATCATCTATCGGGTGATGGAAAATAACGTCTATGTGCTCTTGATCGCCGATGGACGGCGCGACATGCAGACGTTGCTACAGCGGCGCTTGTTGTGGGCATAAGACTCACGCTCTCCGCAGACGGGTTGCGGCTCGTAGCGCTCGACCTCGATCTCGTCCTCGTGCGCTTGCGCCTTAGGTTTAGACTACTCAGGCGCAAGTGGCTCGTAAGTCGCGCGCTCGGCGTTCCATTTCAGAGAGGCCGAGCAAGGGGGGCCGTTGCGCTGCTTGTCGATGATGATCTCGGCAAGACTTTCGAGGCTCTCGCCATCTGGCGAGGTGAGGCCGTACATATCTGGGCGGTAGATGAACATTACCACGTCGGCAGCTTGCTCGATCCCCTCCGGCAAATCCGATAGCTGCGGTCTCGGTTCCTTACGGCTTTCCACCGCGCACGATAGCTGTACTAGCGACAGCACAGGTACGTCCAACTCCTTGGCCAGATCCTTAAGCCTACGCGATATGTACGAGCTATCCTGCTCGCAACTCTGCATTCTAACATGCTCTCTCATAAGCTGGAGATAGTCGGTCACGATCATATCGATCCCGTGTTCCCGGTGCAGCCTACGTGCCTTGGCCCGTGCTTCAAGCACCGAGATACCGGGCGTGTCGTCTATGTAGATAGGTGCTCGGGCCAAGCGGTCGGTATAGTGCGTCAGGCGTGCCCAGTCTTCATCGCGTAGTTGCCCAGTGCGGAGCTTGTGCAAATCGACCTTGGTCTCGATGCTGAGCAGGCGCTGGACCACCTGTACCTTGGACATTTTCGGGCTGAAAATTAACACTCCAACTCCGGCATCCACGGCTGCGTTGCGCGCCAAGGTCAGCGCCAGCGCCGTCTTACCCACGTTCGGGTACGCTGCCAGCACGATCAGGTCACCCCTCTGAAGGCCGGAGGTACACTCATTGAGATCGGCAAATCCTGTATCGACTCCGGAGACTGTGGCGACTTTGTTGTGGACACATTTACTCTGTTCGAGTACGTCGCTCATGACTGCTTCCAGCGGCACAATCCCGCCTTCGACCCAATTTTCACCAATAGCAAAAAGGCGTTGTTCGGCGCGGTTGATTAGCTCTAGTACGTCCCCGCTGACTTTGTAGGCTTGCTCGATGATGTCGCTGGCGGTCTTGATGAGTTGGCGGCTGAGTGCCTTTTCGAGGACGATCCGTGCATGGACGTCGATATTAGCGGCACTGGCAACCTTGACGGATAGCTCGGCCAAGTAGATGGCTCCGCCGACTTCATAGAGTTGGTCACGGCGTTTGAGCTCTTCGGCCAAGGTTAGCTGATCAACGGCCACGCCGCGCTCGAAGAGGTCTATTATGGCCTCGAAGATCTGGCTGTGTGTCGTGTTGTAAAAGCAGCTTGAGTCGAGGATTTCGACGGCATGGACGATGGCGCGCTGTTCGAGCATCATCGCCCCCAACACAGCCCGCTCGATCTCCACCGCCTGTGGCGGCATCCTTTCTAGGTGCTGGTTGTCAATAGGTCCTTGAGTCATAGGTTATTTTTTAAAGCGTCCCCCACACGCTGCCGATTGTGCCCTGAAAGTTTGAGGCATCGAATTCGCCGTGCTTATCGATCCAGTGGTAGCGCGTGCGGACTACGAAACGCCAAGGCTTCTTGCCGAACACGATGCCGAGGCCGGCCAGTGCGCCGAGCTTCTTTTTGTTGACTTCTTCGTCAAAACCGGGCAGGCTGAGGCTCACCTTGTATATCTGGAAGTTGAGGGACGGGCCGACATCGACGAAAGCGCGCGTCGTCTGCGCTGCATCGTTGAGGAACACCCGTGCGTGTACGGGCACACTGACGGTCGTCACGTCTATACTGCCGTTCACCGAGGAGACCCCATCTGCGAAGAAGAAGGAGTTTTTCGCGGTGAAGCCGCCGATGCCTCCCACCAGAGCTACGCTGGGGGTAATCTGCGTACCCATGTCCCAGTCGATATGGGACCACGTGCCGATCCCGTTCAGGTCGTCGAGGCTGTCGTCGAACACGACTTTCTGGGCGTAGAGGTAGCCCCAGTTAAAGGTGCTCATGTGCTGGGCGATGGCGGGGCGTACCCCGAAGGATAGGGCTAAGCAACAGGCGAAGATGGTGCGGATCACGGTGTCCTCCTGTGGGTTGAGGGGAGTTGTTTTACTCAACATTCGCCCACAGGTGCGACAGATCGCGTCGCAGGCGGGATATTTTTTACGAAGGAATCAATTTCGCCGAAATCGTCTGCCCGACCGCACTTGCGCCTGAGAGGCTACCGGACCAGCAAGAGGCCGTGCTCGTCGGCTGTGGCGTTAGGTAGGGTTTCTGCGACCGACAGCTTTAGGCTATTCAGAGCGACAAGCAGATATTTATCCATCTCTCAACTCTAACAAAGCGATCCGCAGCCGACGGTTTACTTTTCGACTTCTTGCAGACTTTTGTGCCAAACCAACACCACTGAACGCGGCCATAGGATTCCAGTGCCGTCATAGCTCTGTAGTGCTGCCTCGGTCCGCTGGTCGTGGACCCAAGTCTCTCCGTCGACAAGAGAGCAGATCCAGCTAACAGAAACATCCTCATAGCCCAAGTCCTTCAATGCCAAGGCCAACGGGCACTCAGACGGCGACCATTGAACGCCTTGTACGAAATGATGGTCTGATATCGCCACGCGCATCGTCTTCGTTTCCATTTCTCCAAACTTGTTCACCATCTGTCGCCATTCTGAGAACCGATAGATGAATTTACCTAGGAGGTGCGACAGATCGCGTCGCAGGCGGAACATTTTTTGCGAAGGGATCGACTCTACCGAGGTCGCCTGCTTGACCGCGCTTGCGGCCAAGGACTACCAGACGAGAAAGGGGTTTTGCAACAGGTGCTGGATAGTCTGGAAGGAAGTTTGCCTATGGGTGATGGATGAACTTATTTCGGGGAGTGCCAGACTCGTTTTGCTGGATTCACTCTTCCTGCGCCGGGAGGCTCTCGATTAACGCCTTGCGGAAATCGGACACGAACCAGCGCACTCGCTCGGCTTTCACTTCACTTTCTGCTCGCTTCAGCCAACCATTGTCATTGGCCCATTTCCGGATCGACGCGTTGACGAGCTTTCCTGCGTTCTCAAGCTCCTCGCGCTTCTCTCGCTTGATACTATACTCCGAAGGAGTTTCCCCATTCGGCGTAAGGTAGATCAGTTTGAATCGCCCTTTGTACATCGATTCGAGATGTCGTGCGTAGTCGCTGAGTTGTTGGTCCTGATCACCTGCCCAAGGTTTGTTCTCAACCGCTATGGCTATCCAATCATCATCGATGCGGAAAGCAATTTCGATGTCGATCCTACGGCTCCGGTTTATCTGCGTGGTTGTCTCCTCACGATCTATGCGGACATGAGACCAACCGCTTTCGGGCAACCGCTCCATAGACACGTCTGACAGGAATTCTCTAAGGAATAGTTCTCCTTGACCGTGAGCCCCTTCCGGATTGAGGAGGTACACGAACACGTCTGACATCCGGTTTTCGTTGAACTTGATGGAGTGGAAGAAGTTGAACCGTCGAGCCAGATGGAGGTCAAGGATAGCTGTGGCTTGCCGCCAAATGGCGAGACCTTGTTTGGCACCCTTGAAGAAATCGTGGGTCTCTTGCTTGAGGTTTGTGCCACCGTCCATCTTCAATCCCCCAGTTCCTTTGAAATGTCCTCCGCAAATCTCACCAATATGTTTGTGAAGTACGATATTTTTTCGCACCTGAGCTTGTGGTCGTTAAGCCTACTTAGGGGTTCGATTGTCTTGTGATCTTTTGCCGGATCGAACCACCAGTGCCAATTCCTATCTCTTTTTAATCTCAAATCCTTGCGGTTGCGGAAGCCTTCGAGACCACTTGGCCCAGCCTTTCCTTCTGGCGTTGCCACGAACAGGCCCGTCCCTCTATAGGCACAAAGATGTATTTCAATCCCTCTTCGATCCTTTATCACGTAGAGAGAAGGTTCCCCTTGCTCTTTCATGATTATTTTTGGATCCGAAACGCATGTTTTTTGCCACTGACTACAGTCGCGCTCCTCGAGTCTTTTTTTGACGCTCACATCAAGTTCTTTTAAAAACAAGGACACAATTTTTTCTCGTAGCTTGGGACGTACCTGACCGATTGCCAGAGCTAGCCATATATTCTCGGGCTTCATGCAGTACTTTACCAGAAATTTCTCGTCCTCAGCCGTCAGGTCTCTCACCTTAGTCTCCTTTGCGTTAAATTCATGGTTTTCTCCCCGCCTCCTGCGAAGATATTACTGAACTCCTGCGACAGATCACGTCGCACCCTCGTCATCCAACCCCAGCGCCGCTCGCATCTCTTCCCGCACAGCCTCCCGCAATTCCTCCGGTTCCAACACCTCAGCCGCCGCCCCGAAGCTCAACACCCAACTCTTGATCTCGTAGAATCCCCCGGCCCTCAGCCGCAGCACCACCCGCCCGTCCTCTAGCTCTTCCAGCTCTTGGCTCGGATGCCAGATTCGCTCCCGTATGTAGGGTGCCTGCTCCTCGGTGAACCGAACCACCACATCCATCGGCTCCTCGGACGAGATGCCGAACGCATTGCTCAATCGCTCGTCAACTGACAGGTGATCCGGCGGCTCGAACTCCTCCTCTGTCACGTCCACTGACTCAAAGCGGTCCACCGCCTGCGTGATGAGTTGGTCGTAGTAAGGCACCCGCGAGATTACGTACAGACCTCCCCGGTGCGGCAGGAGGCGCAGCGGTTCGATGTTGTACTGCCGAGCGTTCTCCGCCCATGGAGAGCGGTAGCTCACCCAGCACACGCGGCGATTCAGTATGGCGTCGTGCAGGTTTTCGAGTATCTCGCGGGCGTCTTCGTACGGCTTGTGTCCGCGCGCCAGCGGCACATAAGCCTCTGCGGCTCGCTCTAGGAATTGCCGCATCTCCGAGGGCATGGCCTGGGTCAGCCTGCGAATCGCCGACCGCAGGTACTCGCCGAACGGCGTCCCCACCAGCCCCATGCCCGCCTGCTCAGCAAAGATCATCGCCGCGACTTCCATGATCGGAAAGTTCAGCGGCAGTCCGGTGTCTTTCTGTAGTTGGTAGTAGATGCGCTGATCGGCGCGCCGTGTTTCGTTCAGTATAAATCCGGCCTCGCGCAGGTCTCCCAGATCGCGCTGTATGGTGCGCCTATCTACATTGAACTCGTCCGCCAGTTCGCGTGCACTCATCCCGTAACGCCGCGCCTGTAACTCCCGCAGGATATCCAGTTGTCGCACAATCTGCTTCATCGGGTCAACGCCCCTATCCCGCCCGCTTCACCAAGTACTCAAATAGCTTCACCCAAATCGTCTTAGGCATGCGCTCCGGGTGAAACTGCACGCCGATTAAGCGGCCATCCGCGCTCTCAACCGCCTCCACGATGCCATCGCCGCTGCGCCCGCTGATGTCCAAGCCCGCGCCGGGCCGGTCAATGGCCTGCATGTGATTGGAATTGACCCGCGAAGGCCCAGCAAGGCCCAGCGCAGCCAGCACTGTGCCCGACTCTACTTGGAGATCGTGCTCGATCCAATTGTCCGCTGTCCGCTGTCGCACATGCGGCTCAACGCCGAGCTGGGCTTCCACGTCTGCCCAAATCGTGCCGCCCAACTCGGCGCTGATAAACTGCATTCCGTAGCAGATGCCCAAAACCGGCAACTGGCGCTCTTGCGCGGCTTCAAAGCTCCAGCGGTCGGCTTGGTCGCGCTTGGCCGCTACCGGCGGTAGATCGCTGGGCAGGGTGCCGATTAGGCCGCGCTCAATGCCCGGGCCGCCAGTGATCAATAGACCATTGATGCGCTCGAGTACCGCCTGCAGTGGAGCGCGACCTGTGGTCATGGGCAACACGAGCGGGGCACCACCCGCCTGCACGACCGCGTCCACGTATTGGTGCTCGAGGACTTGATGGCCGGCGGCGTTTAGGCTACTGGTGATGCCGATGAGCGGGCGGGACATCAGACGCCGGCCTTGAGCCTGGCGAAGGAGACCTTGTCGTCGAGCAGGACCAGGGCCGCAAAGCTCTCGATGTCGGTGCGCGAGGCGTCGAGCCGGGAGACGGCATTGCGCAAGAAGTCCTGCTGCCGGTCGTTGCGCGGACCAGCGGTCAGGAGCCGTTGGTTAAACTCGGCCTTGTCTCCCTCGCTTTTGTTGGCTAGCCGCTCGCCCAGCCACGCCACTAGCGCCGCGTCGGTTCCGTTGGCTGCAATCGCCTCGGCGAAGGCTTCTTGGTCGAGGCCGAGAAAGTCCAGCACTGCGCGGTCGAAACCCGAATCCCCGCCGTACCAGTACTCGCCCAAGCAATTGCAGTGCGCCGCGCGGAATTTGTCGATCATCCGCGCAAGGCAGGCGAGGCCGCCGACGCTCAGATCAAACGGGCTGCGCGGCGGGTGCCGACGCAAGTCCGTCAGCCCAAAGCTCAATTCGTCGTCGAGGTCTTGCAGGTCGAAGAAGCTCTGGACATCTGTGCGCTCGGGTGCGATTTCAGCGCGGCGCGAGGCGAGCCGTTTGTGCATCTGGTCGTAGTTACCGGAGGCGTCGAATATATCCGGGTGATATGAATGATGGAGCGGGTGGGCCGGGTGGCGGCCGACGTTAGCGCGGCAGACGCTAAAGACGCTTTTGTCCGCAGCCGACTTCTCGCAGCGTTCGGCGATCCACTCGCTCAGCTCGTCGTCGTTGGGGTTTTCGTACGCCGCTTGGCGAAAGGCGTCCTCGCCAATGCCCAAGAATTCCAGGATGGCCGCGTCTTGGCTGGAGTCGGCGCCGAAGCGGTACTCGCCCAACTTGCCGCAGGTGACTGCTCGCGCTTTGTCGGCCATGCGCGCTGTGCCCGCCACGCCGAAGACGCTGCGGATATATGGGCTGCGCGGTGGTTGGGCGGTTAGGTCTAGATCCCGAAAGGCCCCCCAATCGTCCAATTCGATGGAGGCGAATACCGTCTTGATGTCCGTGCGATCTGGGGCGTACTTGGCGATCCGTTCGACTAGCAATCGCTCGTGTAGCTCGTCTTGCGGCTCGCGGGTGAGGTGTTCCTTGTTGAAGGCGTCGATCTCCGATTGGCCTTTCTGCGCTCTTTCCAGCGCCATGACGCCCAGAACCTCGTCGTCTAGTTCGGCAACGGCCTCGGCGAACTCGGCGGCGTTCATATCGATAAATTCGAGCACTTCGACGTCGAGGCCGGAGTCGTCTCCATATTTGAACTCGCCGATGGTCTCGGCGTTGTGGCCGCGCGCCTTGTCGATCATGCGCGCCAGCCCGACGATGCCGGCGACGCTGGCGTTGGAGGGGCGGCGGGGTGGTTGTCTCGTCAGATCCATGAGGAATAGCTCCTAGGTTTTGGGTGAGGGTTTTCAATATACCAACCGTAGAATGGTCGGCAATGTTTGACGCTTCTACGGGCGGCTTCTATACTCTGCCCATGCCCGAGCTACCCGAGGTCGAAACCGTCCGCAGCGCGATGGAGTGCCACCTGCTAGGCCGGCCAATTACCCGCGTCCGCGTCAGCACAAAACGCCTGCGCGAGCCGTTGCCAAGGGCCGCGCTGCGCTCCTTGGTCGGGGATTGTTTTGCGGCCGCGCGCCGCCGCGCCAAGTTCCTCCTCCTCGACCTGCAAGCGGGCCGGACGCTCTTGGTCCATCTCGGCATGAGCGGCAATCTGCTCCTGCGGCCGTGGGGTGTCAAGCACGATCACGTGGGCTTTGAGTTTGCCGATGGGGGGGGCGCAACGTTTAACGATCCGAGACGCTTTGGCCTAGTGCTAGTGCTCGACGAGGGCGAGGAGGATACGTGCCGGTACTTGCAAAACCTCGGCCCCGAGCCGCTCTCCCGCGCCTTCAACGCCCGCTATCTCCAAGCCCAATGCCAGCGGCGCAAAAGCCCGATCAAGAATCTCATTATGGACAATCACACGGTAGTAGGCGTGGGCAATATCTACGCCAGCGAGGCCCTCTTTCGGGCGCACATTCACCCGGCGACCCCGGCCGCGGCCATTGAGCCGCCGCGCTTGGCCCTGCTGGCCAAGGAGATCAAAAAGGTACTGCGCGTCGCCATTGATCAAGGCGGCACGACCATCAGCGACTATCAGGGGTCGGGCGCGGGCGGGCGCTTTCAGCAGCGGCTCCACGTGTACGGCCGCCAAGGCGAGGACTGCCGCGTCTGCGACGCGCCCATCGAGAGTTTCTACTTGGGAGGGCGCAACACCTTTTATTGCCCAAGTTGCCAATAAAAACGCCGGCCCCGTTTGGGACCGGCGCGATAAGCGAGACGCGAAGGGACCGCGCTACTTTTGGGCGTACCCGTTGGGCGAGGGGGCCGTGGTGGTGATGATGTCGTCGAGCAGGCCGTATTCCTTGGCTTCCTCAGCCGACATGAAGAAGTCGCGGTCCGTGTCTTTGGAGACCTTTTCGACCGGTTGGCCGGTGTGCTTGGCGTAGAGTCCGTTTAGCTCTTCGCGCAGGCGGATGGTCTCCTTGGCGCGGATGTCGAGGTCGATCGCCGTGCCGGTGACGGTTTGCATAAGGCTCGGCTGATGGATCATGATCCGGGCGTGCGGCCAGGCGAAGCGACGCCCCGGCTCGCCAGCCGACAGCAGAAACGAGCCCATGCTCATGGCCATGCCCATGCACACGGTGGAAACGGGTGCCTGAATCGCCAACATGGCGTCGTAGATAGCCATGCCGTCGTGCACTGAGCCGCCGGGACTGTTGATGTAGAGGACGATTTCCTCGGTTGGATCCTCGACATCCAGCGAGAGCAGGCGGGTGACTACGGCCTTGGCCGACTCGTCGTTGACGTCGGACCAAAGGAAAATTTTGCGCGCTTTGTACAGGCTCTCCTCCAAGTTTTTTTCCTGGAGGGTCTTGAGCAGATCTTCTTCTTTTTCAGCCATTAAAATATCTCCATAACTCTGAAATTTTTCTACTGTGTTCGGGTTTCACAATATACGCGGCGGCCCCAACAGCGTCAATCTGCTGTGGCTCGTCCTGTTAGGTGCCTATACCCTGCTCAAGCTCTGGCTGGTCGTTGCTGTGGAGTTGGGCAAGGACGAAGCCGTTTACTGGTATTGGGGACAGCACCTCGACGCCTCCTACGCACTCTTACCGCTGGCCGTCTTTAAGCTCGCCCACTCGCTCTTGCCGCATCAAGAGTGGTTTCTGCGGTTGCCTGCTGTTTTGTTGGGCGCGTTTTCTATCGCGCTCGTCTATTGGCTTTGCAGGATGCAGGGATTGGCCACACAACTGGCACTGTGGGCTGCGGCCGCTTTCGCGCTCAGCCACTGGACTTGGCACACTAGCTCCTACCTGCATCCCGACGGCTTCCTAGTCCCCTGTTGGCTGCTGACCTTGTGCATGGCGCGGCAGGCCGCAGCAACCAGCGCATTGCGGCCTTATATATACACGGGTCTGGCGGCGGGCTTGGCCGTCCTCTGCAAGTACTCGGGGCCCTTTCTCGTCGGCGGGCTTGGCCTGTGGATCGCGCTCGATCAACAGGGGAGAGAGCGTTGGCACCGGCTTGCCGCCTTCCTACTACCCGCTTTCGCCGTCGCCGCACCGCTCTCCTGCGCCCAGTTTAGTACCGACTTCTATCTGCCGCAGACGCTGAGCACTCTTTCGCGCATCGACGACCTCGGCCATCCTCTCTTGCGCCTGCTTTTCTTTGCGGTCAGTCCGCTCTTTTTCATCTCGCCGTTTTTGCTGTTCCTGCTCTATGCCGGCTTGGTGCGGGCAGCCAAACAGCGCGACCTCCTCGCCCTGCTCCCCGCACTTTGCACCATCGGCGCTTTTTTGTTTTTCGCGCTCAGCCGCGGTCAGATTAAGGGCAACTGGCTCCTGCCGGGTTTGCTGAGCCTGTGGCCTGTGGCGTTTGCCGCACAGCCCAGACGCTGGCTGCTCGTCGCTGTCGTCACTACCGGACTGCTGCAATCGCTCGCCATCGGCCTAGGATTGAAATACCCCGGTCTCTATAGCGAATTCGTCGCGCGCAGCGGACTAGACAAAAGCTATGTTGGCTTGGTGTCGGAAGAAGACCGGGTCCGCGAACCTTCCTACTCGTGGAGCGAGCGGCTCTGCGAATACAGCGGTTGGCGTCGCTTTGCCGCCGACGTGGAGGAGATTATTCCACCGCTACCGCTGCTGAGCACTCAGTACAGCATACCGTTCACGCTGGCGTATTACGGGCGGGCCGAGCGGGAGTACTACACGGTCGATGATCCGAGATTTCGGGATTTGATGGATTTTTACGGGCAGCGCAAGGTGCCCTATCCAGAAGAAGTGCTCTTCGCCGTGCGAGCGGGCGGCACGATCCCCGAATCGCTGCGCACTACGTATCCTCAGCGGCAATTGATCGCGGGAATTGATCGCCGCCGCGCTGGCTGCCCCTCAGTGTCCTATCAGGTCTTCCGCTTGGGACGGTGAACTGCTTGCCTCTTCCTTGCGCCCAAACGCCGATGTCATAATCCGCTGCATTACCGTGCGAAAATCGTCGAAAAAGGTGTAAAACAACGGCACCAACATCAGCGTCAGCACCATGGCAGCCAGCAGGCCCCCGATCATCGTCCGGCCCAGTGGCGCGTAGGCCAAGCCCACCATCTTGGAATTGCCCGCGGCCATTGGGATCAGCCCGAAGGCGGTGGTGAAGGTCGTCATCAGGATTGGCCGGAAGCGGTGGCGGCCGGCCTCCAGCAGCGCGTCGTAGCGCGACTTGCCCTCGGCCCGGAGCCGGTTGGCCAAATCGATCAGCACGATGGCGTTGTTGACCACCACGCCGATCAGGATTACCGAGCCGATCATCGACATAATTTCAAAGGGCGTGTCCGTTATATATAGAACCCAATAAACGCCGAGGAAGGAGAATGGGATCGACACGATTACCGACAGCGGCAGCACGAACGACTCGAAGAGCACCCCCATCAGCAAAAAGACGAAGGTCACGGACATGATGAGGGCGAATTTCTGCGACTGGTCCTGATCCTCTAGCTCGACGAAGCGAGTGCCCTTGTCCCAGCGATAGCCGCGCGGCATCTCGAAGCCCTGCATCACCTGATCGACTTGGGCGAAAAGATGTTGCGCCCGGTCCTTGGCGGCGCGGGCGCTGACATTGAGCATGGTCTGCCGGTTTTCGCGCCGGATATTGCCCAAGGTGCGCTCGACGTAGATGTCGGCCAGCGCTTCGAGGGCCACTTCGCGGCCATCGGCGGTGGGAAAGTTTTGGGTGCGCAGATCGTCTAGGCTTTGACTGTCGTAGTTGGCTAGCCGCACGCGGATATCGACCTCGCGGCCGTCGTCGGTGTGGAACTTGTTGATATCCGTGCCGCGCAGTGCATAGGCAATGCCGCCCGAAACCTGCTGGGGGTCCACGCCGAAACGCTGAATTTGGTCGCGATCGAGGCGCAACTGTAGCTCGGTGCCGCCGCGATCCATGTCGGTGTTGACCGACAGCAAGCCGGGGATGCTCTCCAGCCGCCGTTCGACCTCGGCGGCCAGCTCGATCAGCACCTTGGTGTCTTCGCCATACAGGCTGACATTGACTCGGGCGTCCTGCTCGGAGTTTTCCCAGTTGACCCGCAAGTTGACACCCGGCGGCAAGTAGAGCCGCTCGCGGAGATCCTTTTCGACTTCCTTGTAGGAGAAGTACTCCTGTTCCTTCAGGCCGAGCGAGACGCTCAAGTTGTCCCAAGCCACCTCATACCACTCCACGTCCTCTTCTTCGGCGAAAAACAGCGTTACCCGGCCCCAGCCACGGCGGAAGTAGGTGCGCAGCGCCTCGACGTTGTACTCTGCTTGGCGGGCCATCACCGTGTCCTCGACCGAGGTCATAAACCGCTCGGCTTGGTCCAGCGACTGGCCCGAAGGCATCTCAAAGGCCAAGTCCATCCGCACCTCGTTGCGCTCCTGACTGTCGGTGCGCTCCATGCCATCCATCGGGATCTTGATACTGGCGAAAAGGACCAAGGCGATGACGAAGGCGTCGAGGCGATTGTTCAGCACCCAGCCCAGCGAGCGCACGTAGTGCTTGCGGCACCAAGCGATTACTCGCGGCTCGCTTTTTTCTTTGCTCGTCGCCAGCTTGAGCGCGGCGAGCGGGATAAAGATCAAGGCGATGAGCAGCGAGGCCACTAGCCCTGTGATGACCGGCAGGCCGATTCTGAGCATCCAGAACGAAAACATCTCCTCGTCGCTCATCAGAATCAGGGGCAGAAAGACCACCACCGTCGTCAGGGTCGCCATAGTCACGGCTAGCCCCACCTCGCCAGCCCCTTCAATCGAGGCCGTGCGCGGGGCGATACCTTCCTGGCGCTTGCGGTAGATGTTTTCGACGATGACGATGGCGTTGTCAACCACCAGTCCTAGGCTCAGCATCAGGCCCATCATCGTCGCCACATTCAACGACCAGCCTATGAAGTAGAGGGCGGTAATCGTCGTCAGAAGCGACAGGGGGATCGCCAGGGTGATGATCAGCGTAATGCGCACCGCGCGCAAAAAGAAGAAGAGCACTATGGCCGCAAACAGCCCACCCCACAGGCCGGAATTTTTGAGATTGCCAACCGAGTTGATCACTTGGTCGCCTTGGTTCCAGAACAGCTTGAAGTCCAAGCCTTCGAGCTTGGGATGATCCTTCAGCCGTTCCAACTCCTCCTTCACGCCAGTGGAAACCTCGACGACATTGGCCTCCGACGCCTTGGTGACGCCGAAGCCCAGCGACTCCTTGCGGTTAATGCGGTTGACCCAGTCTTGCGGTGGCCGCTTATAGGAAACCTCAGCGATGTCGTCCAGCCGTAGCTGGTATGTGGGATCGACTACGGTGTTGGCGAGCTCTTCGATGTTTTGGAAGCGGCCCACCGAACGCACGTAGATTTTCTTGCCGCCCTCGATCACCCAGCCCCCAGGCACGGTGAGGTTTTGGGCGCGCAGGCTGTTGAGCGCCTCAAAGACGTTGATCCGGTGGCTGCGCACCTTGCCTTTGTCCAACTCGACTATGACCTGTTTGCTGGGCGATCCCCAAAGCTCAATGTTGCCGACCCCATCGACGCGGCGCAGCGCCGGCTCCACATAGGTATCGATAAGATGGCGCGGATCGGCGTGTTGGGTCTCAAAGATGATGGCGCCATCCATGATCGGGATGTCGTTTTGATCCCAGCGCCGCACCCACAGTTGCTCGATCTCATCGGGCAGTTCGGGCATCACTCGGTCGAGCCGGTCCTTCATTTCGGCAAAGGCCAATTGCAGATCGGTGCCCTTTTGGAACTCGACCCGGACATTGCCGCCGCCACTGTAGGCACTAGAGCGGATATTCTTGACCCGGCTGACTTGGGCGACGGCCTCTTCGAGGTGGCGCACTACCTTCTGCTCGACTTCGACCGCTCCAGCGTTGGGATAGTGAGCCCAGGCGAAGAGCCGGGGATAGTCAAAGCCTGCGGGGAAAAGCGTCAGCGGGATCCGCGTGTAGGCTATGTAGCCCACCACCAGCAGCGCGACCAGCGACATCACCACGGTCACTGGCCGGTTGACCGAAAAGCGCGGTAGGGGATACTGGTTTGGCTTTTCCATCGGTTCCTCCTAGGCCCGGCGATCGACCACTGAATACACGGTTGGGATCACCACGAGGGTGAGGAAGGTAGAAGAGATGAGGCCAGCGATCACGGTCAAGGCCATTGGCGTGCGGATCTCGGCCCCCTCGCCCAGACCCAAAGCCATCGGCAGGAGGCCCAAGACCGTGGTGGCAGTGGTCATGGCGATCGGGCGCAACCGCACGGCACCGGCTTGAATGATGGCCTCGGTCTTCTCCATGCCGGTGCGGCGCAAGGTGTTGATATAGTCGATGAGCACGATGGCGTTGTTGACGACGATGCCGGCCAGCATAATCAGGCCGATAAAAACCACGACGCTCAGCGATACCTGCGCCAGATAGAGCGCCACCACCACGCCGATCAGCGCTAGAGGCACCGTGAACATAATGATGAAGGGATGCACCAGCGACTCGAATTGGCTGGCCATTACCACATAGACGAGGAAGATTGCCAGCACTAAGGCGAAGTAGAGGCTCTGCAACGAGGTCTCCATCTCCTCGTTCTGGCCGCTGATCACAAAGTCGAAACCTAGCGGGAAGTCCATCTTCCCCAGTTCGTCGTGGATCAGGCCCGAGGCCGTGCCCAGATCGACGCCTTGGATATTGGCCGTTACTACTGCGGCGCGCTGCTGGTCAATGCGGCGGATCTCGCTCGGCCCCTCGTTGACTCGGATATCGGCCACTGCGGAAAGCGGAATCGGAATAGGAGCATTGGGATTGACCACCAAACGCCGCAGTTCGTCACGGCCCAGGCGGTCCTCCTCGCGCAGCCGCACCAGCACGTCGATTTGGCGCTCGTCTTGGCGGAAGTCAGTGGCGACCTTGCCCTGCACCTTGTGGCGCACCAATTCGGCGACGTTGCGCAGCGACAGGCCGTAGGCCGCGAGTTGGTCGCGCTTATAGCTGATTTGTAGCTCGGGATTGCCCGCCTGTAGCGACGATTTGACGTCGACTAGCCCGGGCAAGCTGGCCATCCGCGACTCGGCTTCCAAGCTCAACTGGCGCAACTGGCGCAGATTGTAGCCGCGAATCTCAACCTCAATGGGCGTCTTGAAGCTGAACAGCGCTGGATGCGAGACTTCGACCTCGATTTCGGGTATATCCTCGACCGCGTCCCGCAGACGCCGGATCAACGCAGCTTCTTGCGCGGCGCTGGATCCCTCCTGCATGCGGATTGTTACTTGGGCGGTGTGCTCGCCCTCTTCCGCCGAAGAACTCGCCGACCGATCGGTGCCTACCGTCGTCGCCACGCGCGCGACTTCGGGCTGTTTGTCGGCGATCCCTTCGATCTGGCGCACGATCTCGGCGGTCTCTTCCAGTGGCGTCCCCACCGGCAACCGGAGGTCGAGGTTGAATTCAGCTTGGTGGACCTGGGGAATCAGCTCGGTGCCCAGCTCGGGTACGAGCTTGTACCAGCAGATCAGCAGGGCGGCTAAGGCACCGCCGATAATCAGCAAGCGCCGCCTGAGCGCCCAGCCCAGCAGGGCCGGATAGGTCTGCTGCACCAGCCCGAAGCCGCGTTCAAACACAAAGAGCAGCGGCAAGAAGACCGGCAGCAGCAGGATGCCTAGCAGGAACAACACCAGTACCAGTACCAGCCCGACGAGCATCAGCGCCACGTGCAGGACAATACCCACCAGCCTGAGTACCGTGCCCAAGACGAAGCGCACGCCTGCCAGATAGACCAGCGCCAGCGGTAGCGACAGGAATTTGAGCGTCTTCCACGCTAAGTGCTCGGACCTGTTCACCCAGTGCCAGTAGCGCTGCGTGGTCTCGCCGAGGATGCGCGGCGACTCAAAACCCAAGATGTCCGGCCAGACGCGCTCGAAGAAGGTCCACTTGCCAATGCGGCTTTCGGCAGCCCAAGCACCGACCCAATGCTGAAAGGTCTGCTCGCGCTTGAGCCAGAAGTACTCGACGGGTTTGAGCAGCCACCACAACAGTTCGGAGACGAGGAGAAAGGCTCCTTTGAGCACCGCCGCCACAAGGGTTGCCGCGGCCAGCCCGATCCGCAACAGGACCTCGCCGATTAAGTAGGGCAGCGACAGGGCCACCTGCGCCGCCTTGCGCCACCGGCTCCCCGGCTCGTTGAATACCGCGCGGGCCCGACTCAGTGCCTGGAGGCGCAGAAAATCGCTGCGACCGATCTGCTCGGCCAACCCGCCTTGGCGGTCGATTTGGCGCGAGGCCAGCATGGGAATGAAAAACAGCGCCACCCCCAACGAGGCCAACAGCGAGAACACCACGGTCAGCGCCATATCGCCGAAGACCTGCCCGGCCACCCCCTCGACGAAGACGATGGGGAAAAACACTGTGATCGTCGTCATCGTCGAGGCCAACACCGCGGTACCGACCTCGCGGGTGCCGCGGACGGTGGCTTGGACCAGATCGTCGCCTTCCTCCCGACAGCGAAAGATGCTCTCCAGCACCACGATCGAGTTATCGACCAGCATCCCGATCCCCAGAGCCAACCCGCCGAGCGACATGATGTTGAGCGACACATCGAACATGTACATCGGCGCAAAGGTCGCCATGATCGACACCGGGATCGTCAGGCCGACGATCAGCGTGTGGATCACGTTGCGCAAGAACACTAAGAGCACGAGCACGGCCATCGCTCCGCCGATGAGCGCATTGATTTGGACTTCTCTGATCGAATTCTCGATAAAACCCGACTGGTCGGACAACAACTCCAGCTTGGCTCCCGGAGGCAAGCGATGGCCGATGAAGTCGGTCATCCGCAAATGCTCCATCGCCTTGCGGGCTTCCTCCTGCTTTTTCTGCTGCAACTCCTTTTGTTGCTCTTCCTCGTTCTTTGTCGAATCGGCTTTTGCAGTCTCTTGCTTTTTTCGCGCCTCCTCTTGCTCTTTCCTTTTTTGCTCCTCGCTGCGCTGCGCCATTTCTTGGGCTTCGCGGGCCTTCTGCTCCACGTACGCGCGCTGCTGTGGCAAGCCGAAGAGCGCGTTGTTTACCCTGTCGGCGACGGCGACGATGTTGGCGTCGGCTTCCTTGTAGATCTCGATCTCGACGCTCTCGCGGCCGTTGACCCGGGTGATGATCTCGCGGTCCTTGTGCGAGCGGGAAACCTCGGCAATGTCGCGCAGATACACATCGGCGTCGCCCTGCCGCGCTATGATCAGCCCGGCGATCTCATCGACGGTGGCGAACTCGTTGAGCGTGCGGATCAGGTATTCAACTTGGCCCTCGCGCAAGTTGCCGCCGGGCAAATTGACGTTGTTTTGCGCTAGGCGGTTGTTTATCTGGTTGATGTCTAGGCCCATCACCGCGATCTGGCGCTCGTTGAGTGCGACGTGGATCTCTTCTTCCAAGCCGCCCTTGATTTTGACCGCCGCCACCCCGACTAGGGCCTCCAATTCGCGCTTGATTTCGTGCTCGGCGAGGTAGCGCAGCGCGTAGAGGTCCTGCGGTCCGTGCAGGCCGATGCGGATGATTGGGTCTAGCGAGGGGTCGTAGCGCAGCAGGAGAGGTTTCTCGGCGTCTTGGGGCAACCAGACGCGGTCGGCCTTTTCGCGGATTTCCTGGGACATCGCGTTCATATCGGTGTCCCACTCAAATTCGAGGATGATGTCCGACTGCCCGGCCTTGGAGATGGAGCTGATGTTGACGAGGTGAGGGACGATGCCCAGTTCCTGCTCCAGAGGGCGGGAGAGCAGGGTCTCGACTTCCTCCGGTGCGGTGCCGGGATATTCGGTGCGCACCGTCAGGGTCGGGTAGGAAATGTCGGGCATTAGGTTCAGCGAGAGCCGCTGATAGGAGACCCAGCCAAAAACGCAAACGGCCAGCACCACCATGAGGATGGCGACTGGCCGCCGGGTTGCAATAGCGAAGCGGGATGTGCTAACGGGCTGCTGCACGGACCTAGCCTTGGCCCACGTCGTCGGAGTTGACTATGCGCACCCGCGTGCTGTCCTTGAGACCGTTTTGTCCGACGACGATGATCGGGGTGCCGGAGTCGATGCCGGCGAGCGACTCGATAAAGTCGGTGTCCTCAAACCCGGGCTGCAACTTGATCCGCGCGGCCGTGGTGTCCACGACGGCGAACACGAACCGGTCGCCGCCATCGTACACGATCGCCTGTTTGGGTATCAACACAGCGTCGGTGTGCGTGTCAGTGATGATGCGCACGTTGACGAAGAGGCCGGGCCGCAAGTAATCCCAGCGGTCGTGCAAGCCCACCGTGACCTTGAAGGTACCGCTCCTCGGATCGACTATGGGGCTGATGCGCTTGACCCAGCCGTTGAACTTCTTGTCGGGCAAAAACTCCGAGGTGATAAGGGCCTGCTGGCCGTTGCCGATGGTGGTGAGGTACTGGCCGGGCGCGAAGACGCGGGCGATCAGGTCGTCGAGTTTGATGAGGTCGTAGAGCTTGCTACTCGGCCCCACTCGAGCGCCGACCTGCACGTAGCGCTCGGTGATCACGCCAGAGAACGGCGCGAGGACTTCTGCGTATTCCAGCTCTAGGCGGGCGCGCGCTAGCCGGAGGCGGGCTTGTTCAAAGTTGTATTTGTTGGTCTCGAACTCTTGGTCGCTGATGAGGTTGCGCTCAAACATGGCCTCGGTGCGCTTAAAGGCGGTTTGTTGATAGTGATAGTTGGCTTGAGCTTCCTCAACGGCGATGCGCAACTGCTTGTCTTCGATGCTGAGGAGGGTGTCGCCCGCTTCGACGCGGTCGCCTTCCTCGACGTTGAGTTGTTTGACGAGGCCGCTGATTTGGGGATAAATCTCGACGGCCGCTTCGGTTTCGATGGTCGAGTTGAACAGCAGATGGGCGGAAATTTCGCCCGTGTGGGCGAGGGCAACTTCGACGGGTATCGCTTCTATGGGCTTGGAGAGGCTATCGGCGGCCGTGCTGTCGGCTTGGGCCGCTGGGTCTGCGCCGTCGCCTTCGTCTTGTCCGCCCACTTGCACGCTGCAAGCCCCCAAAGTTGCCGCCAACAATAGTACGCCTGCCTTGTGCCATGCGTTCAAAATCGTCTTTCTCCGGGTTTGTGGGCTTGTAGGTGGCGAAAGTAGTGCGTTACCTTATTGTATATAATGCAACTCTGCAAAGTGGACATTGTCAAATAGAGATGAGGTATCGTGAGCTATCAAAACGTCAGTCCCACTGAGGCGAAGGAACTGCTTGAAGGCGACGCGGGCGCGGTCTATATCGACGTCCGCTCCATCCCCGAATACGAGAGCGGCCATCCGGCTGGCGCGTTCAACATCCCCATCATGCAACGCCACGCCGTGGGCATGGTTCCCAACCTCGATTTCGTCCGGGTAGTTCAAGGCCATTTTGCCGCGGATGCCAAGCTGCTCGTCGGCTGTCAGTCGGGCGCGCGCTCCATGCGCGCTTGTGAGGCTCTCGTCGCCGCTGGTTTTACGGATGTGGCCAATGTCACCGCTGGCTTTGGCGGATCGCGCACTGAGCGCGGCTGGCAGGCCCTCGGCTTTCCGGTCGAATTCGGTGCCAGCGACGACAAGGACTACGCGGCCCTAAGCGGCCATTCGGGCGCGTGAGCGAGTTGCTCAATCCCTATTTTCAGGTGGGGCTCGACGTGATGGAGCAGCCCTGCTTAGTCATCGGTGGCGGGCGCGAGGCCGAAGACAAGGCCGGTCGCTTGCTAGCCGCGGGTGCGCGGTTGACGGTGGTAAGCCCAAGCGCGACGCCCGCGCTCGTTGAGTGGGCTGCGGCTGGCCGCCTTACCCACCACCCGCGCTGCTTTGCAGAATCCGACCTTGATGACGTGTTCTTGGTGCTGAATACCGTGCGCGACAGCGCGTTGACGGCGCGGGTGTACGAACTCGCCACGGCGCGCAAGGCCCTGATCAACTCCTACGACAATCCGGCCTATTCCAACTTTGGCATGGTCGCCTTGGTGCATCCGGGCCATTTGCGGCTGAGTATCTCTACCTCCAACGCCAGTCCTGCGCTATCCAGCCGCTTGCGACAAGACCTCGAAGAAATTTTCGCCGGAGAATTTGCTGCGTACCTCGACGGCTTGGCCGAGGCGCGCCAGCGGGTGCGTGCCAAAGTCGCCGACCGCGAGACGCGCTTTGCCCTGCTGCGCTCTTTGGTCAACGGCTTCCGCTTGGAGGGGACGCTGTGCTATCCCGCCGACTGGAAGCAGCACGTAGATGCACTGTTGACGTGTGAGTTAGAGTTTTGTGGGACGGAGGAGAAGTGTGTAGATTGTCCGTTAGGGGATGATAAGTAAAGGTTGCTTCAATCAAAAAAGAGGAATATGCAATGCGGACCAATAGTTCCTATCTAGTCACCCTGTTAGCTTTTGTCATGCTTGCCTGCGGTGACGGCAGCGTCGAAGGGCCGATAGGGCCAGAGGGGATAGGGCCGGGGACGATAGGGCCAGAGTCGCTAGGGGCTGGGGTGCTCATCGAGCATAGCATATCTGATTCGTCCTATGATGCGGAGGGTAGAATCACTATAAGGGATGAGCGGATAACGCCGACAACCTTTGAAGGTCTTTATCTTAAGGTAACATCCTCCATTGTAGAATACTTCCCGATAAAGACTGAATTCGAGGTGAGTGAACGAGAGGGTGAGTGAACGAGAGGGTGAGGTTCGAGAGGGTGAGGTTCTCTTCATCGACGATCTCTCCATCGGCGAGGGTTTTCTCTCCATCAGTGACCCTGATAGGTTTATCTTGGACCTAATGATGGAGATAGTAGAACGTATACCGGTACGAGTAACTGTTAAGCTAGCGGTCTTAGTGTCGGTCGTGCCGCAGTAGGGCACGTAGCTAATTTTCAGCGCAACTTCTCCACTTCGTCCACCACCTCTCGCACCGATTCTAGTACTTTGTACGCAGGTGAAAAATCGCCGTGTTGCGACAATTCATTCGGCACGGCTAGTACGCGCAACCCCGCCTTTGCGGCGGCGGCGCATCCCCGCTCGGAATCTTCCACGACAACACAGGTCTCAGGGTCTAACCCATGTAGCCGCATGGCCGTTAAGTACGCATCGGGATGGGGCTTTGCTTCTTTGTAGTCTTCCCGCGTGACGACAAACTCGAAAAACGGGAGCAGATTTGTCTGGGCGTGAATGATGTCAAAGTGATCTTTCCGCGATCCCGTCACCACCCCCATAAGGACGCGGCCGTGCAATGTCCTGAGCGTTTCCACCACCCCATCCAAAACCCGCACACTCTCCCGCAACAACGCGCTGTAGCGCGCATTGCGCTGCAGGCGCAATCGATCAATTAATTCAGCATCTTGATTGGGCAATAGATCAAATACGCTTTGCCCCTTTTGCAACGACTGCTCAACAAAATCCTCCTGCGTCAGCTCAACACCCTGTGTTGCTACGACCTCCCGCCCTGCCTGAAAGTACAGCCCTTCGGTATCCACCAGCACACCATCGTTATCCCACAAAATTGCGCGAATCACAAGTTCCCTCACGATCTAGGCGAAAAACTCCCCAACCGCACACGTAAAGCCCGCGACAGCTCCCACTCCTTCTAGTGTCTCTCGCTCCGTCAGCGTCTGTACATCCTGTAATGACCTGTACACGGAAACCGTGCTATTTTTAGGGTCTGCGACCCACACTTGCTCGGCACCAGCCGCGAGATAATCGCGCACCTTGTCCAACATGTCACTCGCGCTGTCATTGGGCGAGAGTACTTCCACCGCCAGATCGGGCGCACCCTCCCAGAAGCTGTCGGGTATGCCCGTAGCGGGAATGCGCTCGTTTAATACGAGGGCGACATCAGCCGCGCGCACGGTGTCGGGATTGGTCGTCAGCTTGAATCCGGTTTCCGCGGCAAACACCAGCCCAATACCTCGCCGTTCCGCCCAATTGCCCAGCAACCGCCCTATGCGATGGGCAATGACTCCGTGTTTGCCGCCTGTTGGACTCATCCTTACTACCTCCCCGTGAATCAATTCGTAGCGATAACCGTCGTCTTGCAGGTCCATGAGACCGGCGGCTGTCACGAGATTGTTAATGGTTTCCATGATTGAACTCTCTTTCACGTCAGCGCACGACCGCGATTTTGTCCCTCAGCATCAGGGTGCCTTCGGGGGAGTGGATCGCGTAGATATAGACGCCGTTGCCGACCGGTATATTGGTGTGGTTGACCCCGTGCCAAAGCACCTCGTTGGCCACGGCCCCCAAGCGCCGCTGCGCGTCGTCGTCTTCAATTGCTTCCCACACCAGATCGCCGGCCGGGCCAAAGACCTGCACCGAGGATTTGAGAGGCACGCCGCTGAAGCGGAGCGCATTGCCGTTGCCAATGCGGAAGGGGTTGGGAAAGACCGCGATCTTCGATTGCGGCACTAGGCGCAGGCGCTGGAAGACGCGGTTGTCAGTTTCGCTGACCTCGTTGATTTGCCTTTCTGCATCGACTTCGATCAGAAAGACCATTTCGCCAAATCGCTGCCAAGGGATGCGCAATTCCGCGCTCGCACCTGGAGTCAATCCCTCCGGGGCCTGTTCCCGGTGGATGATCTCGCATCGGCTGGAGTCCAGCGCGCATTGCGAGACCTGCACTGAGAAGCTGCTGGCGACCGCGCCCAGCCCGATGTTGCTGACGCTGACGCGGAGATCGTCGTCGCGGGCACCGCGCAAGTCGCCAGTGAAGACCGCCAAGTTTGGCGTGCCTTCTCCCAATCCGTACTCGGCCAACGTTGCTACGGCTAGCTGGGTGGTGCGGCGCACTAGCTCCCAGTTGATGCTGTCGGGCAAATCGACGACTGAGTGGTATTGAGAGTTGATGCGGTAGCGGCCCTCGCGGACTCCGTACGTCGTCGAGTCGGTGGGCAGGTAGTTTTCAATGCCGAGGATGGCGTCGTAGCCCCGCGCCCAGAACGGCGCGTGGTCGCTGAGGCGCGCCCCGCCGTCTTCGAGCAAGTCGATGTTGAGGCCGATGTCGTAGCGCTCGGCCACGGACGCCATGTGTTCGATCAACCAGCGCGAGCCTGGATTTGTCACCAACTCTAGCCGCTGTTGCAAGTCGTTGAAGCCGATCATGTCGAAGTTGAGGACGCCGAGGATCGGGTCGTCGCGGTCCGCGGCTAAAGTGACATACGCTTGGCTACCCAACAGCCCCAGTTCCTCGCCCGACCAAGCGATAAATAAGATGGACCAGGGGAAGCGCTGCCCAGCTAACAGCTTTGCGCTCTCTAGGACCAAGGCCACGCCGCTGGCATTGTCGTCGGCTCCGGGTGCGGGGTCGCGTTGCCAGTCCCAACCCCCGGCCGAGCGCGCACCTGTGGCGTCGTAATGGGCGCAGACGATGTAGTACCCGGCATCCGGGTCGGTGCCTGCCAGCGTGCCGATGACGTTGTACGCGGTGGTATCGCTGGGTGCATGTCCTAGGTTGCCTCGCCGCGAGGTGTGGGAGGTGACGCGCCGCGAGTCGATGGGGAAGGAATGCAGTTTGACTGCTCGGTCGCCGAGGGCTGCGGCCAATTGTGCGCGGATGTACTCGGTTGATTCGAGTATCTCTGGATGCACGGCAAAGCGGCTGCGGCTGTTGCCGGGGACGCTGCCCAATGCCGGGTCTTTCAGGGCGAGGACTTCGACGTGGGTTTGCAAGCGCTCGGCTGCGACTTCCTCAATGAGGGCGGCTACCGCTGGCGATGCTGTTTGCAGGGCCTTGGGCGCACGCCTCGGTGCATCTAGCCATCCTTTTAGGCTGTAGTTGTTGGGCAGTGGCCAGAGGAAATGGGATGCCTCGTACAAGTGCGCGGTCGGCCCCACCCGCAAGAGTGCCCATTCGCCGCCGCCATCAAAGATCAGTTCAATGCCTTGGGGCAGGGGAAAATGGAGGTGATCGGCGACAAAATAGCGGTCGCCTGCGTGCGGTCGGTCGAGGCAGAGGATGGCAAAACCCTGCTTGGTGAACTCCTCGATCGCGCTTTCGCTGGCTTCGACAAAAGCTATGCCCCGCGCTACGTAGCGCACCTGCTCGCTCAGCGCGGCGATTGCGGTTAGCTCGCTCGGTGCCTGCCAAGACACGCCGACCAAGGGTGGATTGGCCAAGGCCGCACTAACAAAAAAAAGAGAGGCGCACAACGCCCCTTTAATTGTGTTCATGGCTAGCTTACTTGTTGAGAAACAAAACGTTAGGGAACTTACTTTGCGCGTCAGGACCTGTCAAGAACAAACTTGTCCGCGCGCTTTGGCCGTTAAAATCCTCTTGGCGGCGACCTTTTTGCTTTGATTTTATTATAAACTTTTACTCGCCCACAAGCAGAAATCCCTTGTCGCAACTCAGCGCGTTTTTCCTTCTGCCACGACCACTCAACGGCGTAATCACCGCCCTTTCGGTCGGCATTGGCGTTTTGACCGCAGATCAGGTCCCCGCTTGGTCTGCCATTTTGCTCGCCGCTCTTTCCGCCGCGTTGATAAACGGTGCTGGCAACGCCTTCAACGATTTGATGGACATCGATATTGACCGCATCAACCGCCCGCTGCGTCCTTTGCCTTCCGGTCGTCTCAGCCCGAGCGCGGCCCGGATGGAAAGTCTGCTTCTCACCCTCGCCGGTTGTGCGCTCGCGTTCTGGCTCAGCCTCTGGCATGGGGTGATTGTCCTAGTCGTTGTCGCCTTACTCGCCGTCTATAGCATATCCTTAAAACATAGCCTGCTGTGGGGCAATGTGCTCGTCGCCGTTGTCGGGGCTATCGCCTTTCCCTATGGTGCCTTGGCTGCTGGCGATATCGGGCACTCGTGGATTCCGGCACTCTTTGCTTTTCTCTTTCACTTGGGGCGGGAAATCGTCAAGGACATCGAGGATGTGGCTGGGGATCAAATCCGCGGTGAGCGCACCTTGCCTCTGTGTTGGGGACGGACCCAAGCTGCGGTGCTGGCAGCCCTCGTGTATCTGCTGTTGGTAGGGTTTACTTGGATGCCGTTTTTCACGGGCATCTACGGCGCGTTCTACGCGCTGGCGTTGCTGCCGGTCCATGCCTTGGTTGGCTATGTCCTCTGGCAATTGTATCGCCAACGCGCTGTGCTGACCGACGACCGCCTCGGTCGCTTGCTCAAAGTCGGCATGTTCTTGGGGCTTGTTGCCATTGTCGTCGGCGAGGCCGTCTTTGCTTTGGGCTAGTCGCGGCCTGATATTATAGAGCTACCCTAAGTACACGACAGTAGGGCCTCAACTGGGATCGCGGGCGTCCCGCCCGCAGGCGGGCCAGAGGCCCGCGTTCCCAGGAAAACATCAGAAAACGCACATTCAGCTTAGGTGTCGTGTAGTAAGGAGCTACCAAAGGAGATTCTCTATGAAAATTACCGAAGTCAAAACCTTTCCCATTTGTCACGGATCGCGCAATTACCTCTTCGTCAAGGTCGAGACCGACGATGGCCTGTATGGCGTCGGCGAGTTTGGCATTACTTGGAAGGAGCAGGCCGGCATTGGCGCGATCGAGCACATGAAGCGCCACATCATCGGCTTAGATCCGCTCAATACCGAATACATCTGGCAACTGCTGTTCCGCGTCGATTTCTTTCCCGGCGGTCGCATCAACGCGGCCGCTATGTCGGCCATTGACATCGCGCTGTGGGACATCAAAGGCAAGGCGCTCGGGCAGCCCGTGTACATGCTCTTGGGCGGCAAGATGCGCGAGCGCGTCTTTTGTTACACGGGGATTGGCGGCCAAACGCCCGCTGACACGGCCCGCGCGGCTCAGGAGCGGGTCGCCGAGGGGTGGAAGTACCTGCGGATGTCGGTCTTTGATCGCGACGGGATCCTCGAACCGCGCACGGCTGTCCGCGATTCAATCGCCCATTTCGCCGCCGCGCGCGAGGCCGTTGGGCCGGAAGTCGAAATCTGCATTGACGTCCACACCCGCCTCGACCCGCCCGACACCATCCGCCTCGGTCGCCAGCTCGAGGAGTACGATCCCTTCTTCATCGAGGATCCGCTGCGCTGCGAAAACCCCCAGACCTATCGCCAGGTACGCCATCACGTGAGTTGTCCGCTGGCCGTCGGCGAGCACTATGCGACCAAGTGGGAGTTCCGGCAGATGATCGAAGAGGAGCTGATGGACTATGCGCGGATTGACTTGTGCATAGTCGGCGGGCTAACCGAGGCGCGCAAAGTAGCCAACTGGTGCGAGACCCACTACATCAAGATCGTCCCGCACAATCCCCTCGGCCCGGTCTCGGCCGCAGCCTGCGCCCACCTCGACATTGCCTGCGACAATTTCGCCGTGCAGGAGGGCGGCCTCATCGGTCATTCCGTGATGGAAGATGTCTTTCCGGTGCAACTGCCCTATGAGGCGGGTTGTCTGTTGCCGCCGGAGATTCCAGGCTTGGGGATAGAATTCAACGAGGAAGCTGCCGGGCACTACGAGTTCAAATGGCTCGGTGGACCTATTCTGCGCCGCGAAGACGGCTCGTTCACTAACTGGTAAACCTATGTCCAACAAAAGAGACCTGATCCCCCCGCGGACCCTCAAGGGCTTCCGCGACTTTCCCCCGGCCTTGGCCATGCCGCGCGAGGAATTGATCGACAAGGCCCGCGCGGTCTTCCGCTCCTACGGCTTCGTTCCCATCGACACGCCCGCGCTTGAATACAGCGAGATACTCACCGGCAAAGGCGGCGACGAGAGCGACAAGCAGATGTATCGCTTCGCGGATCACGGGGGCCGCGATGTGGCGTTGCGCTTTGACCTGACTGTGCCTTTTGCCCGCTTTGCTGCCCAGCACATTGGCCAGCTCGGCACCCCCTTCAAGCGCTACCACATCGGTCCGGTCTGGCGCGGCGAGAATACCCAGCACGGCCGCTACCGCGAGTTTTACCAGTGTGACTTCGACACCATCGGCACTGACGCCAATGCCGCGGATATTGAAACGGTGCTCGTTATTCACGACCTGCTCGCGGCCTTGGGATTTGAGCGCTTTGCCATCCACGTCAACAATCGCTTGGTCCTCAACGGCCTGCTTGAATCGCTCGGTTTGGCCGAAGCGTCGGCAGCTATCCTCCGCGCGCTTGACAAGCTGCAGAAAATCGGCGCGGAAAAAGTCGCCGCCGAGATGAGCGAGACGGATGCGGTCTCCCGCGAACAGGCCGAGCACATCTTGGCGACGGTGCAGACTACGGGCGCGAATGCCGAGATACTCGATCAGATCGAACATTCCTGCGGCGACAATGATCACGCCGCCGAGGGGATTGCCAACCTGCGCCAGCTCGTGGAGGCCTTTGAGGGAGCCGGTTTTCCCGAAGATCGCTTGGCGATTGACCTGTCCATCGCTCGCGGCCTCGACTACTACACTGGTACTGTCTATGAGACCTTGCTTGGCGATCTGCCGGCAATCGGCTCGGTCTGTAGCGGCGGGCGCTACGACGATTTGGCTGGCCTCTACACCAAGCAGCACCTGCCCGGCGTTGGGGCCTCTCTGGGTTTAGACAGGCTGATGGCCGCGATGGAGGAGTTGGGGCTTTTGCAGGACGCCGCCACATCGGCGGACATCTTCATCGTCCAGTTTTCCGCCGAAGCTCTACCGTCCTACATCGCCCTCGCGCGTCGCTTGCGGCAAGCCGGCCTCCGCACCGAATTGTATCCAGAGGCAAAAGGCATGGGCCGACAACTTAAATACGCCGACCGCAAGGGCTTTCCCATCGCCCTGATTGGCGGCCCGAACGAATTGGAAAAAGGCGTCTGGCAGGTGAAGGACATGCGCGATGGATCGAGCGAAGACGTGAAAGACGACGAGGTGGTGTCCTACTTGCAGGCGAAGCTGTAAGCCGCACCCAATCAAAAGAGGAGCTTTGAAAGATGCGTACGCTCGATGTCGCCGACTGCATCAATGAGACCTGCCCCTAGTCCGGCAAGCCGGTGCAGGCCGATTCGCTCACGGAATATGACGGCCATGTTGTGGGGTTCTGCAATCCCGGCTGTCGCGACAAGTTCGAAAGCGCCGTCCGCCATTTCGAGGAAGCGAAACGAGCGGCCAGATTGACGCTAGATTAGATTTGTAGTAACGTTCCTACAAAGATCAACGGAGGTTTGGCGATGAGAATTACAAGCGTTACGAGTAGAGAGTTCAATCGGGATGTGAGCAAAGCCAAACGGGACGCCGCAACCGGGCCGGTTCTCATTACTGATCGCGGCCGTGTGGCACACGTCTTATTAACCATTGAAGACTATCTCAAGATCACCGGCAAGGAAGAAAGCATTGTCGAATTGCTGGCCATGCCAGAAGCCGCTGACATCGATTTTGAGCCGCCGCGTTTACATTGTGCAATGTATAGAACGGTGGATTTGTCCTGATGTACCTACTCGACACGAACGTCGTTGCGGAACTGAGAAAAGCGAGGTCCCGCAAAGTCGATCAAAAGGTCTTGGCGTGGGCAAACAGCGTTTCCGCAGTGTGCCTTTTTTTGTCGGTTATCACGATTTTGGAACTCGAAATGGGTTCCCTGTTGATTGAGCGTCGAGACCCAAAACAGGGAATGGTACTCCGCTCTTGGCTCAATGGGCATGTCATGTCGACATTCTCGGACCGCATTTTGCCGGTCGATACTGCGGTGGTCCAACGGTGCGCCAAACTGCACGTTCCCGACCCGCGTCCCGACCGCGATGCGCTTATTGCAGCTACGGCATTAGTTCACGGGATGGCGGTGGTCACCCGCAATGTCGATGATTTTACTCCGCTAGGCGTTGAAATAGTGAATCCTTGGGAATACGTTCAATCCGCTTAATATCTGCTGGATTTTCGTTACCTCAACCCCCGCTGCTACGAACTTCGTTTAGGACGACTATAACATGAATATCGGACTCTGCGCTTGGAGCTTCACCGGCGCTCACAAAGAAGCTAACCGCGCCATTGACCCCCACACCCCCGAGGGCCTGACGCGCCTAGCCCGCGACAACGGCCTCCACAGCGTCGAATTCGCGTCCCAATGGCTGGGCGATTGCTCGCCCGAGGAGCGGGTGGTCTTTGCGGAGACGCGCGCCGGTCTCGACCTGTTCTTGGACACGGGCGGCGACAACTATGCTGAAGACATCGCGCCGTTGCGCCAAGCCATTGAAACGGCGCACCAAACCGGTGCCCGGGCCGTGCGCACGACCGTCAGCCGCCTCCTCGAAGGCAACCGCACCGAGTATGGTGCCGAGGGGATGCGGGACTACATTGCAGCCTTGGTCCAGCCCTTCAAGGAAGTCATGCCGCTCGCCGAGGAATACGGCATTCCGGTGGGCATTGAAAACCATCAGGATTTGAGTTCGTGGGAATTGCTGTCGCTGTGCGAAAAGGTCGGCAGTCCGCAACTGGGCGTCACTATGGACGTAGGCAATGCCTTTGCCGTCGGCGAGCATCCCCTAGCGTTTGCCGAGCGGATTTTGCCGATCCTCAAACACGTCCACATCAAGGACTACACGGTCCACCCCACGCCCTCGGGCTACCGCCTCAAGCGCTGCGCCATTGGCGACGGGGTCGTCGATTGGCCAGAGATCATTGCGCTATTCGACCGCGAGGTGCCGCATATTCAGGGCTGCATTGAACTCGGCGCGAGCGCCGCCCGGCACATTCGCCTGTTGGAAGAGGACTGGTGGGCGACCTTTCCCGGGCGACCTCTCCACGAGACGATAAATGCTATCCGCACCCTGCATCAGGCGGCTGGCGATCCAGACGACTGGCAGACGCCGCACGAGCGCGGGGAGAGTGCGGATGTGCGGGTTGCTTATGAATTGGAGCAGTTCGAACGTTCGGTCGCCTATGTAAAGGAATCCCTGTAAAAACCCTTTCACCCGAAGGCTCAAACCATGCCCGACCGTCCCAATATCCTCTTCATCATGTCCGACCAGCTCATCGCTGCTCTGACCGGTGCCTACGGCCATCCTGTCGTCCAGACGCCGCACTTGAATCGCCTTGCTGCCGAGGGCGTCCGCTTTGACTCGGCCTATACTCCGTTCCCCTTGTGCGCTCCGGGCCGCGCCTGCATTACCAGCGGACGCCACTCCTCGGAGATCGGCGCTTGGGACAATGGTGCGCTTCTGGCCGCAGATGTGCCGTCGTACGCCCATTACCTCAGCAACGCGGGCTACGACACCGTGCTTTCGGGCAAGATGCACTTCGTCGGCCCCGATCAGGTACACGGCTTTCACCGCCGGCTGACGACTGACATCTACCCGCCCGACTTTTCATGGGTCAAGGAAGAGTGGATCCGCATCAAGGAGACCAAGGGGGAGGACTACGAAGAGGTCATGGGCAGCCGCCCCACGTACAACGCCGGTGGCTACACCGGCCAAGCCGTGCGCGTCAACTTCTGGCACAACGCCCTCAGCTACGACGAAGAGACGCAATTTCGCGCCGTCGAATACCTGCGCGCCCAACGCGGCGACACCCCCTTCTTGCTCTGCGCCTCCTTCCATCACCCACACGAGCCATTCCACCCGCCGCAGGCGTACTGGGACCGCTATGCAGACGCCGAAATTGCCATCCCCGAATTTCCCGACCATCTCGACGAGACCTATTCGGCGATGGATCGCTGGCTCAATGCCTATCACGGCACCCGCCGCTTCAACTTGCGCGATCTCGAGAGTCTGCGCCGCCTGCGCCGTGCGTACTACGGCTTGGTGACGTACCTCGACGACAAGGTCGGCGGCCTGCTGGCGACGCTGGAGGAAACCGGCCTGCTCGACAATACGGTGGTGGTCTTTGCCTCTGACCACGGCGACATGCTGTGCGAAAAGGAAATGGTACAGAAGCGCTGTTTTTACGAGTGGTCGTGCCGCGTCCCCCTCATCGTCCGCTTCCCCGACCAGTGGCAGGCCGGCACCACCGTCGAGACGCCGACCTCGCTGCTCGACCTGCTGCCGACGTTTTGCGAGTTAGCTGGTGCCGAGGCGAGTTTGCCCCACGATGGCACCAGTCTCCTACCGATCATTGAGGGTCAACAAGCTGAACGCCACATCTTCGCCCAAGCCCACGAAGCGGTGGGCGCACCCTGCATCATGGTCCGCGAGGGCCGGTTCAAATACAATTACATCCACGGCCACCAGCCGCAGCTTTTTGACTTGGAGAGCGATCCCGGCGAGTGGAATAACCTCGCCGGTGCAGCCGAGCACGCCGCAACTGAAACGCGCCTGCGCGGGCTGATCCTCGACCGCTTCGACCCCGATAAAATGGCCGCCGACAACCTCGACAGCCTCTACCGCCGCCGCCTAATCCGGGACGTGATGTATAAGCACGACGCCTCGTGGAATCACGCCACGACTTTCGATCCGAGGCGAGGGGCGCTCGACCAGTATCGCCGTTAGGCAAGGCATTACGTTCAGAACAGACGACGCGGACAAGCCGCGTGGCTGCTCTATAGCTCTATATTAGATAGCATGAGCAGAACAAGCTAGGAGAAACCTATTGACCTTTGAGTCGGTCGACGCACTTCAAAGAACTCTGGCAGACACGGTCTTCAAATATGCTACGGATCGAAAGAAGGCCGCAGGCCGTGCCTTGGGAACGCTCGTTGAGATCATTGCATTTTATACCCTCCACATGTGGAATCTCCGCGACCATGTAGTCATTGAGCGTTCAGTGCCTGAGTTCGCTAACCCTGACATATTGCACAACGTCGAGTTTTCGCTTCACCCCATTCAAGCTCGGCACGAAGTCGAAATCGCCCCGCTATCCCTTCCCCTGACAGCCGCAAAGATCAAGCACCACTTGCCCTTCCTGCATGAAACGACCGTCAAGTCAACTCAGGCACTCAGTAGCGACGCCGTGAAGCGCAACGCAACCGTCCTTGTAGAGAGCGAAACGGGTCCAGTTATTGCTAATGTTGATACATTGAGTGATTCTAATTGCAGGCTCATCGTATGCGAACTCTCCACTGATCCGTTCGCGATCTTTGAATGCAAGCGCGTAGGCGTGGAGGAAGGAATGAAGAAAGGGCCTCAGACGATTGAAAAAGCAAAACAGGGCGCTTACGTTGCACGGTCCGTGTCTTCCCTGCAAAAAGTGCGGCTTCGGAATGGGCAATTTCAAGGTGTCATAGAACAACCCGACGGTAGCTTTCGAACTGGCCTCTAAGACAAAGTAATCAGGGCAGTCATCGACTCGTCATCGGTTGTCGAATTCGCTGGATTTATACTCACCGTTGGTGTTGTCAGCAATCATGGTAACTGGTTTACCTCTGACAACCACAACAAGGAACTTCGCGTACTGGCTCAGTCATACGACTGGCTCTTATTTCTCACCGACTCTGGGTTGTCTCAGTTCATTGACAAGCTGTTGCTCAATCCCACACCAGAACTGGCACCTGCTCGTGAGGCATTCTTGGCGAGCTACTCCGGTAGCTCTGGAGCGAATAGATTCACCAAAATACGCATGGCCGTTGACGCAGACGAAGCGCTCCGAAGCTACTTCACGGCGCACGAGGCCGAGGTTGAGACGTGGTTTAACGTCATCTCTCCCCATGACGGTACGATTGAGAATCTACAGGCTGATCTGCGGAAACTCGCCGCAAAAGACTGGTAGGAGGAAGACTAGGCATGACTGCGGGACGTAACAATGCCGAGGTGCTAAGTCAACATTGGTGCACTCCGCCAAAGTACGTTAACGCGATACGAGAATTTTTCGCCGAATCAGTCGCGCTGGATCCGTGCTCCAATAGCCATTCTATCGTGAGGGCGACTGTAGAATACTCTCTACCTGAGACTGACGGATTATCAGCGTCGTGGAACTATCCCACCATCTTCGTCAATCCTCCATACGGCAGAGACCGTGAGAGAGGGACCACGATTCGAGATTGGCTGCGAAAATGCACCGAGACTCATTTACAACATGGTGTTGAGGTGCTCGCCCTTGTGCCTGTTGCTACGAATACTCGTCACTGGAAACAGTACGTGTTTGGCGCTGCTACTGCGGTCACATTTCTCTACGACACCCGGCTACGATTCCTCGTAAACGGGAAGGACGGCGGCAAGGGTGCTCCAATGTCCTGCGCGATGGTCTATTGGGGCCCGCAGTACGAGCGCTTTGAAAAGATATTCGTTCGCTTTGGGGCGGTCGTTGACGTTCGGCATCTACATGGAAAGCTCGTTGGCATAGGCGAGCATTTGGATCTGTTCGAAAGAGTGGAAAACTAACGCTATCCCCCTAATCCCTGTAGCTGCATTGGCTCTTCGAGCGGCACCACGGGATTTTCCAAAACCCCGATCCCACCGGAAAACTCCAACTGCGTCACGTCCCCGTCCAAAAGCCCCGTCGCTAAATCCGCCTCGGCAAAGACGATGGGCGTCCCCCAGTAAAATGCCATCAGGGTGCGAGGCTCTAGAGGTAGCCGCCTAAAAAGATGGCGCTCTAAGTGCAGGAGCCGCCCGGGCATGTTCAGGTTATTCTGGCCGGTAGGACCCTTTTTGTAGGCGATAGATTGTCCATCGCGCAGGATGCGGCACGAGACCTCGACCTCGGAATCGTCGTACTCATCGGCCGTAACCAATACCGGCCCTAGAGAAGCGCAGCCACCCGCCCAGTTTTTGGCTTGGGGCAGGTTGAGGGGATTGGCGGCCTCAATGCCGTTGTCGGTGGCGTCGTTGCCGCCGGTGTAGCCCAGCCTTTCTAAGCGGCCTTGGCGCGTCAGGCCATAGATCGACACTAGCTCGGTCTCGGGCACTAAGCGCTGGGTGTCGCTGGGCCGGGTGATGGGCTGGCCGTGCCCGACGACGGCGTCCGGCTCGCCTTTGGAGAACAATTCGGGCCGCCCGCCGCCGGACACTTCGCGGTATTTCTGGTCGTACACGTTGACCGCCTCGCCAGTGGCCTGCTGTGCTTCGATCTCGCGCAGCTTGGCGCTGACCTCGTGGGTGACGCCGGCTAGCCACACGCGCAGGGCGTGGGGATGGCCGGGTGGGCCGCTGACTGGCTTGGTGAGGTACGGGTCGCGGGTGCTGCGGTTGGCCAACAGCGCGTATAGCGATAAGCGGCGCGATGCCTGTTTTTGCAGGTTCTGAGCGGCGGCTACCAACCCGATTTCGTCGCCGCTGCCGTCGTAGTAGAGCTGATGCACGGTGCGCGGTCCTTGGTCTGCGCCCGTCAGGTCTAAGACCTCGTCTCCGATGACGAGGCCTAAGCGCATGCCGTCGTCCGGCTCGATGAATTGCACTAGTTTCAACGTATTACTCCTTGGTGATCGTTTAAGAGATAAAAAGCGGCGCATCGGACTTAGGCGCGATGCCGGCCCGCTCGGCCCGCTCGATCAGGTCGAATATGGCGGCTTCGCCGTCGGCTCCGTAGTCGAGCGTGTGCTGGTTGACGTACAGGTCAATGTGCGCCTGCATGACGCTGTCGTCCATTTCTTGGGCGTGCTGGCGGATGTAGCCCCGCACTGCATCTGGGTGGGCATAGGCGTACTCCACGCTTTGCACGAGCGCACGGTCGAGCTGACCGATGAGCTCGGCCCCGAGGCTGCGCCGCGCGAGAATGCCGCCGAGGGGGATCGGATGCCCGGTGCTTTCCTCCCACCACTGGCCTAGGTCGATGATTGCTGCTAACCCGTGTTGGGCATAGGTGAAGCGGCTCTCGTGGATGATGACGCCCGCATCGACTAGACCTTGTGCGGTCGCATCTACGATCTGGTCAAAAGGCATGATCGCTAGCTGCTCAATGCTAGGGTCAAAAAGCCGCAGCAGCAGGGCCGCGGTGGTCAGTCGTCCGGGGATGGCGATCCGCTTGTGTTTGAGGTCTTCCAGCGCCAGCTTCTCTCTCGCTACCAGTAGCGGCCCGCACCCCCTCCCCAAGGCACCACCTGAGTGCAAAAGGCAGTACTCGTCCCGCAAGTGCGCCAGCGCGTGGAAGGATATTTTGGTCGCGTCGAGTTGCCCCCGCAGCGCCATCTCATTGAGCGTCTCGATGTCCGCCAGCACTTCCTCGCATACTGGTGCGTCGGCGATATGCCCGTGGACCAAGCCGCAAAAGACAAACGTATCGTTGGGACAGGGCGAGTAGCCCAAGGTCACGCGCATAGTCCCTCCTCCAGGAGCTTTTGAGCCGCAGCCTGTGCCCTAGCAGCGGCTCGCGGCAAATCCCATTGCTCCCGCGTGCGCTGCTCGACGATGTTGCTCATGGCGCGCAACTCGGCAAAAGGCACTCCGTATAAAGCGCATATATGTGCGGCGGCCGCGCCCTCCATGTTTTCGCACAAGGCCCCAAAGCGCCGCCCCCTTTCCACCCCCAACTCGTCGGTGCCTGAGCATTCCTGCACAGTGACGAAGGGGCCAATGTGGGCTTCTGGCAAAGCCGCCGCCACTCGCTGCACCCACTGCGCGTCGATGGGGAAGCAATTGTAGTAAGAGCGCCCTTTCTCCAGCACTGGAATGCCAATCAGCTCTCCTCCCTGCCAGCCGTCCGGCGTCCGCACCCCCAGATCCCCGTAGTTTTCCTCGCTGGCCAAGGCTAGGTCTCCTATGCTTGCCCCACTTTCTGGATACGCTCCACCCACGCCGATCTGGACGACCCGTCGCGGTCGTTGTCCCTGCAAGTAGCAGGTGAGCGCGTGCGCTGTGTTCACCGCGCCGATCCCGGTCGCCACCAAGGTCACCGGCTGTGCGCCAATTTTCCCACTCACCCATTCGCGCTCGGCGACTTTGCGCTGCACGCGCTCGGCCACGGCCTCCCTTAGAGCAAGCTGCTCAAAGGCCGTCGCGCTCAGCACGAGGATCTCTTCCGTGGCCGTCATCCGGCACTCCTGTTATAGCAATTCTGAATGACTTGAACGATTTGAGGGCTTCTACTATTCTGCGTCCATCTGCGGATTAATGCCGAATAATATACGGTTGACTGCACCGAGGGCCAGCCGTACAATCCGGCCAGCCACCTTTCCCCCAAGCCCCGAATTGCCTTATGCACATCTGCCACATCCGCATCTACTCAGTCGCCGTCCCCCGCGTGTACCACACCTACGTAGCCCCCACGGGTGGCCACAGCAAGAATGCCTCGCGCTACTACGTGCTGGAACTCGAGACCAATACCGGCCTACGCGGCCTCGGCGAAATATCGGATCTAGAGGATGCGTGGCAAGCGCCGTCGCCAGAGACCTTGTGTGAAACTCTGACGCCCCTGCTGGCCGGTGCCGATCCACGCAAACGCCTCGTCGCTTGGGAGCGCGTGGCCGAGGCGCTGCCCGCCAGCTACCACCCGGAATTCCGCCGACTCGTCTGCGCAGCCGTGGAAATGGCTTTGATCGACTTAGCGGGCAAGTATTACAACGCCCCGGCCCATGCGCTTTTAGGCGGCCAGTACCGGGATGCGCTACCCATCTCTTGGGTCGCGTACATCCGCAGCGCAGATGAGATGGCAGAAGAAATTGAGGAAAAAGTCGCCGCGGGCTTTACGGCCTTCAAGCTCAAGGTGGGGGCCGACTTTGACCTCGACTGCGAGCGCGTCCGCGTCTGCCGCCGGATCGTCGGCCCGGATGCGTACCTCAAGGCCGATGCCTCGGGCGCGTGGGAAGAAGAAGAGGCCATCGAGCGGATCCGCGAGTTGGCCGCGCTGGGCGTGGATGCGGTTGAGACGCCGATCCAATGCGTCGCACGCAAAGTGGCCAAGGACCATCCCGAACAGGTCAATGCCGACCCAGATTCCGCAGCCTTGGCCTTGGCGCGGGTGCGAGCGGCCGTGCCCGCGGCCCTCATCGAACACATCGCCGACTTTGACGACTCGTTTGCCCTCGCCCTCTTGCACCACCGGGCCGTGGACGCCTTCAACGTCGCGCCCGTCCAAGCCGGCAGCCTGCACCGCGCCCAGCGGCTGACTCAGCTCGCTGCGGCCGCTGGCGTACCCGTTTTGCTCGGCAGCACGGTCGAGCTCGGCATTGGCACGGCCGCGGCCGTGCATTTTGGCGTGGCCACTAAAGCCGTCTGTGCACCCTCGGATTTGGTCGGCCCGGGCCTGTTGGCGAGCGATGTGGTTGCGCCGCGCTTGACCTACCAGCAGGGCTGCCTACACGCTCCGTCCGGCCCGGGATTGGGCGTCGAGTTGATCCCCGATTTGATGGAACAGAAAGGAACTTCATGAGCCAACGCCTCTCCTATGCCAGCACCGGCGTCGATATAGACCAAACCGATGCCGCCAAGCGCGCCATGGCCGCGAGCATGGAAACCGCAGACCCGCGCGTGCTCAACCGGATTGGCGCGTTCGCCACCTTGCTCGACGCCCGCTTCCCCGGCTACGCACATCCAGTGTTGGTCCACAAGAGCGAGGAGCCTGGGTCCAAGCAAAAGTTGGCCTTTGCCCACGGTCGCCATCGAGGGGTGTGCTACGACATGGTCAACCATCTCATCGACGACATCATCGTCATGGGTGCCGAGCCGATTTCGATCCAGGACGTCATCGTCTGCGGCGCGATGGATGGAGCCATCGTCAACGATCTGGTGAACGCCTTGGCCGACGCCTGCCGTCAACAGGGCTGCACCCTGACCGGCGGCGAGACCTCGGTGCAGCCTGGCGTGGTCCCCGACGGCCTCTACGTGCTGACCGCTAGTGTCATCGGCGTGGTCGATAAGGACAACATTATCGACGGTCAGGCTATCGCGGCGGGCGATCAGGTTGTGGCGCTCGCTTCCAACGGCTTGCACACCAATGGCTACACGCTGGTCCGCGCCCTCTTAGACCGGCAACCCGACCTACTCGCTGCCGACGTAGCCGGCGAATCCTTCCTCGAAGCGGTACTCAAGCCCCACACCTGCTACTTGCAGGCCGTGCGCGGCCTTTTCGCTGACCCCGGCCTCCACGGCATGGCCCACATTACCGGCGGCGGCCTCCGCGACAACCTCAGCCGCATCTTGCCGCCGGGCTTCAACGCCCAACTCGATTTAGCGGCCATACAGATTCCGCCGATTTTCCGCACTTTGCGTGTAGTAGGCGACTTAGCGGTGGAGGATATGCTGCGCACGTTTAACATGGGGGTGGGCATGGCACTGGTGGTTGCGCCCGAGGCCGTGGAACAGGTGCTGGCCCACTTAGCGGCTCAAGACTGCCGGGCCTATCGGCTCGGGGAAATCGTGACTGGCGAGCAGGAGGTCGCATTGCAAGGGGAACTCGCTTGGTAGCATTGCCGCCTGAGATTGGCCTATGTGCCCAGTGTCGCCACGTGCGCCCCGTCGAATCTGGGCGCGGCTCGGTGTTTTATCTGTGTCGCCGCGCTGCCACCGACCCGCGCTTGGAAAAGTATCCTCGCCTACCGATGCGCACCTGTCCCTGCTATGAGCAGGCGGCTACCACACCCACCAACTCTGGAGGTAAACGTATGTAAGAAGACCTTGAGCTGACCGAAGACGTCACAAGCGGCCAACACGGAAAGTCGTGGAATCTTCACGAAAAATCGTGGAGAACCTTGCGCCGACGGCTGAGACGGCACATCGCAGAAAGGCTCGTCTCATGTTTTAAGTGTTATGTTTTTCAAGCCTTTAGGTTATTCCTAAAGGCTTTGTTGTTGTTGGCCGCATTTTTGGCACGGAATATGCCTATATTCCCTCTGTAGCGCACCCTATTCATGAACCTTATGCAAGGAGGCATGTTATGAACTATCGGTCGATACTGATCGCCTGTTTGGCAACGCTGGGATTGGCCGTCGCTGGCTGGGGGCCGACGGCAAAATCGCATTTATCTCCGACCGCGAGGGGCACGGTGACGTGTGGATTATGAATGCGGATGGGGGCGATCCCGTAAATCTAACTCAAGGCCGGGATTGCGCTAGCCCGGCTTGGTCCCCAGATGGTACGAAGATCGCCTATATTGCCAGTGGTGAAATCTGGTTGATGGACGCCGACGGCAGTAATCTGCAACAGGTGACAGACGATGCAGTCGATAAAGCGCGGCTTTTTTGGTCTGAAGACGGGAGTAGCATTTACTATATCGCCGTCGTGGCTTTGCCGATTCCAGACGAGTGGGACGGCCCTGATGCGTTTGTTACGGCGCTGGACGGCAGTGGCGCATCGCCTGCGGATTGGAGAGAGGTATATAGCCGCTTCCTCCCTGGTGTTTCCCCAGACGGAACCCTACTAGCAACCGTCTGGTTGTGGGATGGAGGGGGCCATAAGCATGTCGATTTCTACATCCGCACCAGTGCCAGTGATCACATGCATCCGGGTCTTCTCCTGCCTGAATCACTCCAGAATAAACTGATATATACTGAACCCTACGAAAATTGGCGAACGTTTCCTACTTGGTCGCCCGACGGCCTGAGAATAGCCTTCGCTGGTTTTCTCGATTTCATGGGTCAGTTTGAGATTTGGGCCGCTGATACAGACATGGATAACTGGATCGAGTTGACCAACGGCTTAGGAGGACGAGAGCCTGCTTGGCAACCGGCGATCCCTGCTGCTACAAGCGTCGAAGCCCAGTCGTGGGGACGGATCAAGAGGCATTTGCAAAGCCGGGCCGGAACTAAGGAGACAAAGCGATGAACAGGTTGCGTGAATTTATCGGCTCGTCCAGCGGCTTGGCTCTGATTCGGCTGGGGCTGAGTGTCCTCGCGGGGCTTGTGGTTCTGCTCGGAATTAACAAAACCGACGCCGACCCGGTGTGCTTGACGCCTACTTGCCTGATTGGGATCAATAAAGCCGAAGCCAACAGGTTGTGCCCGACGCCTACGCCTACTTGCACACCGTGCCCGAACACTTGGATTCAGTGTTTCGACTGTAGCGCCAACTCCGAGCATCCAATTTGCGCACGGGCAGATACGGATCCAGTGGAGCCGGAGGCGAAATACCTCTACTGCATCTATGCCTTGGACGCGGACTGCTCCTTCTACATAAAAAACTGTTGGTACTCGTCCACGCCCTGTTCGGAAGCCGTGCCAGAGTGGGTACTGACGGCCGCGACCAGTCGAGATACTGACTGTGGCTACTCCGACGAGTGCGCAGAGTTTAACTCGACCGAGCCGTACCGGCACTGCACTACGTACCACTTCAACGACGACATGTGGTGGCGAAGTTGTCTCTGCTCCTCCACCCTCTGTTCGGAGGTCAAGCAGGCGATGCCGACCGCCGTGCTGACACCGTCAGCGGGCCAACCAGTGCAGCATCGGCTCGGCACTGCCTATCCCAATCCTTTCAATCCCGCGATGGTGATTCCTCTTGATTTGGCGACGGACGAGGAACGAGTCCACTTGGCACTCTACAACGTGTTGGGTCATCGGGTGCGGCAGCTATGGCACGGACCGCTTGGGGCGGGTAGCCATCGGTTTGTGTGGGATGGCCAAGACGAGAAGGGTAAGGCCGTGGCGACCGGAGTGTATATCTATAAGGTCGAGGTGGACGGACAGGTGGAAGCGAAAAAAACGACCAAGCTGCCATAAGGGGTGAGGTCTAACCTTCTGAAAGGAGATGCCTTATGAACTATCGATTTCTATTGATCGTCTGCTTGGCAACGCTGGGATTAGCCGTCGCTGGCTGGGGGCAAGGCGACGCTGAGGATGTTGAACTGCCGGCGGGGATTGGGTAAGCAGTGACTAGTAGTGATGAGGGGGCTTGGGTCGTTGGGACCATACGCCGCCTGACTGACTACTCGGCCAGCTACAGTGCTCCGTCTTGGTCTCCCGATGGCCAGCACATCGCCTTCGTGTCCGAGCGCGACGGCAGGGCTGAGATTTACGTAATAGGTTCGGATGGGAGCAACTCCCGTCGCCTGACGGACCCCTCGGCCGACTACAGGTCTCCATCTTGGTCGCCGGATGGTCAGCACATCGCCTTCAAGTCCAACCGCGACGGCGACTGGGGGATTTACGTGATGGACATCGCGTCTTATACCGGCGGGGAGCCGACGGCTGTGGCCGAGACCTCGTGGGACGGATCAAATCGCTGCTTTCTCATTAATCGCGCCTCGTGCGTAGGGGCGGGCGGTGCGGAGCGCAAGCCACCCCTACGTGCCCTTAACCTCAGAGAGGTCAACTATGCACCGTTTTATCGTAGCTATTTTGCTGTTGGCGGCTCCACACGGGGTTTTTGCCTCGCCCGGTGCGTTGTTCGCAGAACCCGACTTTTTCACCCTTGGCCCGGGCATCGGCATGGGGTTCCCTGATGATACCGGCGCTTTGGGCGATGTAGATGGCGATGGGGATTTGGATCTCGTGGTAGGTTGGACTCGTTGGTCGCCACACGTATATGCAGACGACGGAGCCTCGGGAGAGCACTTTCCACACTGGGGCTGGACCGTGGCGTCCAACGATGGCTTGGGTGGCTTGGTTCCCACCCACGACGTCATGCACGGAAGAGAAGAAGCAGGAGCAAGCAGTGCGCCCATCATTAGTATCTGGGGGGATGACTTCGACGGGGATGGACTCTTGGATCTGGCCTTTCAGGAAGGATTAAACTTCGAACTGTGGCACAACCGGGGCGAGGACGGCTTTGCCACCATCCTGCAACTGCCCAACACCGGTTTCGTTGGCCTAGCCGATGGTGAAGGCGACGGCGATTTGGACTTGTTGGTCACGGATTATGAGGAGTATGAGGACGAGGCAGAGCACACCCACGACGGGACATCCCAAGCGACCCTGTGGTTCAACGATGGCGGCGCGGAGTTTGTCCGCAGCGACCAGTTCACCCTCGACAGCGAGGCGGGGCTCTGGCCTATGCTTTGGCCCGCCGAGCAATCGTTAGGAGCGGGAGGGTCCGTGCGGCTGTTATGGACCCGATCGTGCTATCGGCAGCTCCAAGAGGCTGGGCCGACTAGGGTTTGGCTGACCCAGCCGTGGGCGGCCAGCGCGGAGCCGCCGCTTTCTTTTGAGTCCATGGTCAACCCCTGTGGCTACACCCCTCTGCAGGTCGGTCGCGATGGACAGGTGGATTTAGTTGGCATCGCCAAAGTAACCGTTTCCTCCCATATATACACCAACCACGGCTTGGCGCTGTGGCGTCTGGACACCTCGGGCGTGGTGGCAAGCCACACGTTGCTCGACTCGCAGGTACACGTACAAGGTCGCCCCCTCGTCAGCGACCTCAACGGCGATGGTCTGCCGGACGTGGCCTTAGTTGATGGCAACTTGGAAACTGGTCCGGCCTTGGTCGTTTTGGTCGGTCAGCGCGAGGGCGTGCCCGTCCTCGAAGGCCGCTACCGGCTGCCGGGCACGGGAGGGCACGGAGGCATGGGCAACGAGGTGCTTGCCGGTGACCTCAACGGCGATGGGGCTGCCGATCTGGTCGTGTTGGGGCGGAATGAGGATGGCGGTACTTTAGGGACTTGGGGGGTTCCTGGTGGGGCTTTTGTCTTTATCAACCAAGGCAGTCCGCCCACAGCCGTAGCCGTTGAGCAGGCCACGCCGTCGGCCTTTGTCCTGGGTGCGAACTATCCCAATCCGTTTAATCCAGCCACGACCATCCCCCTATCGGTGCCCGACGGTGCCGAGGCTGTAGATGTAGCCATCTACAACCTCTTGGGACAGCTTGTGCGCCAAGTGTGGTCGGGTCCGTTGGCGGCGGGTGAACACCGGCTGACTTGGGATGGCCGAGACGGGCAGGGTCGACTCGTCGCTTCTGGAGCCTATTTGTATCAGCTACGCGTGGGCGAGCAGCTACGCACCCGCAAGATGGTTAAGCTCGAATAGACGATCCGACTGTCTCGCCGAGATCCACTGTTTCGACTGTAGCTCCAATCCTCAACGACGGAGGACACAAATGAACAAATCAATGCTACGCACCTTGCAAGCCGCAACGATCCTCACGGTGCTCGTGCTTTCGATCAACTTGGGCCAAGCCGAACATGACAGGGTCTATTGTGGCGAGATGTTCTAGGATCAATGTTTCGATTGTAGCTTAAATCCCGATCATCGTTTTTGTTCTTGGGAATAGATAGATAGAAATACACCATATCCGAAATATGCTTGGATCACATTTGCCTTAAATAATAAGTGCGAGCTGTATATAGCGGATAGGCGCTATTCTTCTACTCCCTGTTCGTTGGTCGTGCCAGCCAATGCAACGGATCAGAATTTTAGCTGCCAACGCTCCAGACTGTGCGAGGATTTTAACCCGGACGAGCCATACCGGACATGCACCGCCTACCATATCAACGACAAGACGCAGACAAGTTGTTTGTGTTCGTCCGCTCCTTGTTCAGAAACCAATCAGGCTACGGTTGTGGACGAGACCTCGTGGGGGCAAATCAAATCGTTGCTTGCAACGGGAACTCATTAATCGCTCTTGGTTCATAAGCTCCTGCGCCTAAAGGATGCAACGTGATCCCCGCCCTCCTCGACCGCATTGTCGAACTAGCCTTCGACCCCCGAATCGCAGCCTTCTTCGGCGTCTGCTTGGGGCTGTACATCCTGCGGGACGTAGTCCGTATATGTTTTCGGCTGATGGAGGCTTTTTGGCGGGGACGGAGGAGGAAGGGGAATTAGGAACTGACCTTACGCAGTTCGGTGTAGGGGCGACTCTAAGAGTCGCCCCCTACTGCATCTCCAAATGCCTCCTATGCGTAACATCAGTTAGGAATTAAGAATTACCCTGCCCCACCCCTAATTCCTAAACGAAATGTTCGGCGTTGTCTTGGGGGACGTAGCCTAGCTCGCGGCGGGCGTTTTGGAGATCCCAGTAGCCGCGGGTGTTGCCCGAGATGCCGTAGTAGATTCCGAAGCGCACGTCGGCCTCAATGGAGCACTGCACTAGATGCACGCAGTCGCGGTGGCTCAGCCAAGTGGAGAGAATCCGGTCGCTTTTGCGCCCGACGACTGAGGAATCCGGCTGGAACGAGCCGATGCGCAGGCATACGACCTCCAAACCGTAGCGATCCACATAGTAGCGTCCTAGGCTTTCGCCAAATGCCTTGCTGGCCCCGTACAGGCTGTCGGGTCGGACGGGCATCTCCGGCGTGGTGTACATCCCTTCTTCTTCGTAAAGTCCGGTCACGTGATTGGTGCTGGCGAATACTACTCGCTTGACGCCCGCGTTTCTGCAGGCCTCGTACGTGCAGTACACGCCTTGGATGTTCTTTTCGAGGACCGACTCCCAGGTGGCGCTAACCGCTGGATCGCCGGCGAGGTGGACTACAGCATCGACGCTGGTGACTGCCTCGGCCATAGCGGCCAGATCGGCGACGCTGCCGCGGACGACCTCCTCGCCCTCGGCAACTTCTCGCACTGTGCGGTGATACATCAGCCGCAGGTCGTAGCACTCCCGCAGCCCTTGGTGCAGCACCTCGCCGATGCGGCCCGCCGCTCCCGTAATCAGCACTTTCTTGCGACCCATCATTCCTCAGTTAGTCGGTTAATAAGCCACCACGTCAGGAGGGCTATGAGGAGACCCGCCGCTAGCCCAAGGCTCCAAAAGAGGCACGCCTGCGAGGGGAGGTTTTTGCGGAGCTTCATAGCGCGAGCTCCTCAGCAGCTGGCCCAGAGCATGCCGCGCCGCTGGATCTCGCGCGCTTCGGGCACGTCGAAGTCCCGCGCTACGTGGCCCAGCGACGAGTAGAACACCCGACCTGCTCCCCACGTGCGCTTCCACACCACCGGCATGACCGTTCCGTTGACCCAAGGCGCACTTTGCCGGCCCTCTAGGGTCGTCGTGGCCAGCACTTGATTGCCCGGGTCGGTGTGCATGTAGTACTGCTCGGAGTGCATTTGAAAGTCGTCAAGACCGGCGACGATGGGGTCGTCTGGGGCCGCGATGTTGACCGTGTAGTCGATGATGCCGTCGGGATGGGCGACAAACTGGCCGCCGACCATGAACTGATAGGTGGTATTGTTGCGGAACGAATCGGCCATGCCGCCGTGCCAGCCGGCTATGCCGGTACCGCGATCAACGGCCGCAAGCAGCCCCTTTTCCTGCTCGCCTTCGATCTGGCCCATCGTCCACGTCGGCACCACCAGGTCCTGCTCGGCCATCAGGTCGTGATCTTTGTACGCGTCGAGGGTATCCGAAATGGTTACTGCGAACCCTTCTTCTTCCAGAATGGGTGCGAAAATATCGGCGCACTGCTTGGGCTCGTGCCCCTCCCAACCGCCCCAAACCATGATTGCTTTCTTTGCCATGACGCTCCTTTGCGTTAGCTGGCGCCGCGCGCCAGCTCGTTGCCAACGAGGTATTGATAGCTTTTTTCTACGGCTTCCATCATGTCGGTCGCGCAGCGATCCAACTCGACGATCAGCCAGTCGCAGGTGCCGTGGCTGGCTTCGATAATGGACGGGATGTCCATAGCTCCCTCGCCGACGGCGAGCATGTCCTGCGCGGGGTCGCACGGGCCGTCCTTGATGTGCAAAAGCGGCGCACGCTCGCCCAACTCCTCGACGACCTGCACCGAGTCGCCGCCGCCGGTATTGACCCAGTAGGTATCGACTTGGAAGAAGATGGACTCGTCGAGCTCGTCGATTAGGTGCGCAAAGCCCGGACGCCCTTCCACTTCTTGGAATTCCCACCAGTGGTTGTGGAGGCCCAGTTCCAAGCCGTTTTCGGCGGCGATATCGGCGGCTTGGTTCCAGCGGTCGCAGAGCGCCTTGAGCGCGTCCGCACTTGCGAAGGCTTCGCGCGGCGTAGAGGACACCACGCGGGTAGCTTCCAACTCGTAGGCGAGTTCGATGACTTGATTTTTTTGCTTGCCCAAGGGTAGCTGCGTATGAATGCTGCATACGTCTAACCCTAGATCGGCAAATAGGTCGCTAGCTTCATCTACGCCGATGCCGGGAAATCCGGCTGTTTCGACGCCTACGTACCCTGTCTCGGCAATCCGGGTGACCACGGACTTGAAGTTTTGCGCGAGGGCGTCGCGGACCGTGTAGAGTTGAAGCGCTATAGGGGCAGCCATTTCTTCCTTCCTTGTAGGGTGAGAGATGTGATGGGGATATGAAAGTTAAGGCGATAGCTAAGGCGGGCTTGCGAATAGTCAGGTGTCGATAGTCGATAAGGGACTCGTGTGTAACGTTAGATAATTAAAGAAAAAAAATGAGCAAATGGGCAAATTAATTTCTGATGACACCGCACTTGCTGCGCCGCTCGCGCCCTCCTACATTAGCCGCTCCAACCAAGGAGCAACGCCAATGAGCACCCAAAACAAAGCGCGCCTCGGGTTTATCGGCGCTGGCTGGTGGGCCACCAGCAACCACATGCCCGTCTTTGCCGCCCGCGACGACGTCGAGCTGACGGCCGTGTGCCGCTTGGGCCAAGCCGAGCTAGAGCAGGTGCGGGACCACTTCGGATTCGCGTTTGCCACCCAAGACTACCGAGAGCTATTGGCCCAATGCGAACTCGACGGAGTCGTAGTGGCCTCGCCGCACCCCCTGCACCACGAACACGCCCGCGCCGCCTTGGAGGCGGGCCTGCACGTGATGTGCGAAAAACCCCTGACCACCCGCGCTGCCCACGCGCGCGAATTGGTGCGCCTCGCCGCCGAGCGAGACCGCCATTTGCTCGTGCCCTATGGCTGGCACCACAAGCCCTTTATCCAACGGGCCAAGGCGCTGATGGACGAGCAAGCCATCGGTGAAGTCGAATTCGCGCTCTGCCACATGGCCTCGCCGATCCGCGCCCTGCTGTCGGGGGAGGTGATAGAGGATGTGTCCGAGATCTCCGGGCAGGACAGCGCTACCCTCTTCGGCCCCACGCCCTCTACGTGGGCCGATCCCGCCATAGCCGAAGGCGGCTACGCCCACGCGCAAATATCGCACTCCTCCGGGCTGCTGTTTTGGCTGTCCGGGCTGCGCGCCGAGCGCGTCTTTGCCGCTATGAGCGCGCCTGGGTCCGAGGTGGAGCTGTACGACGCGCTCACCGTGCGCTTTACTTCGGGGGCCATCGGCACGGTCAGCGGCGCGGGCAATGTGCCGACCGACCAGACCTTTCAGGTTGATGTGCGCCTGTTTGGCTCGGAGGGCATGCTGCTCGTCGATTGCGAGCGCGCCCGCATGCACTTGCGCCGCCACGACGGTCAACACGTCGTCGAGGAAGTCGCCGAGGACGCGGGAGCCTACGAGTGCGATGGTCCGCCCAACAACTTTGCCGACTTGATGTTGGGCAAAACCGACGTCAATTGGACCCCGGGCGAGGCGGCCATGCGCGGGGTGGAAATGCTCGACGCAGCGTACCGCTCGGCCGCTTCGGGCCGGGAAGAGCAGGTGTAACATCGGCCCGGCCCGCTCGCGGTAATGGCCTTTCTGCTCGACGTCATTGCCCCGCTTTTTCTGCTCATCGGCTGCGGCTATCTGTTGGGGCGGCGGCGCTCTGTTGACCCCGCCCCTTTGGCCGATGTGGCCATCTACATCTGTCTGCCCTTCTTGATGTTTTCGGCGCTGGTGCGCCACCCGGTCACCGGCGCAGCGGCCGCCCAAGCCTTCGCTTGGCAGGTGGGGATGTACGTGGTGAGTATGCCCGCCATCGCGCTCGTCGCGCATCTCGCTGGCTGGGACAAACCCACTCGCAGCGCAGTCACCCTCTCCCTGCCCACGGTCAACATCGCTTCGTATGGCGTCCCCGTAGTGCTGTTCGCCTTTGGCGACGAGGCACTGGCTATCGCGATGCTGCTCTTTGTGTACGGCAATGTTACGGCCGCGTCGCTCGGCACCTACATCGCCGCGGGCGGGCGGCAAAGTCCGCTGCAAGCGTTCAAGAGCATTTTCAGGCTGCCGCTGATTTATGCCGCGGCCTTGGCCCTAGCCATCAATGCCCTCGCCGTGCCGATCCCGGCCTCCATCCTCGACGCGGCCGATCTGATCGGCAAAGCCGGCCCGATCCTCGCCATCATTCTGCTCGGGGTGCAAGTGTCGCACATCCCCCTCCGCGGCCGCAGCTCGGCGGCCCTGTACGGCGGCATTGGTGCCAAGGTCCTGTTGGGGCCGGCGATTGGCATCGGCCTGACGCTGCTCATTGGCGCGGAGGGTGCGGTGCGCGACGTGCTGCTGCTGTGCTCCTGCCTGCCTACGGCCATCAACGCCCTCATCCTCACGGTGCGCTTTGACGCACGCCCCGACTTGCTCGGCGGCATTCTCATCGGCTCGACTTTGTGGAGCCCGCTCGGGCTGTCGATTCTGCTCTATTGGATCGGCCCTTAAGAAGCAGTGGTCAGTGGTCAGTGGTTAGGGGCCAGTCCCCACCCTCCTTGCAATTCTCATTGCGCATTTTCTAAAAATTTTTCGCATCCCCTTGACACTGTCTTACGCCCCCTCGTAACTAGATTCATAGGGCAAACGACAGACTCCACGACGCTTTTGAAAGCGCCCACGAGAGAATGAAAATGATAGGTGTAAATCGCTTCGACATGTGCGGGACGCCGCGCATAGCTGCCGAGAGAATTTTAGATGGTGGATGCGCCGACGTGCAGCTCAAAAACACCCTATTCGCGCCGAGAGGACGGGGCTGTGTCCCCAACTGAAGCTCGTCTTTGCGAGAGTTCAACGTGGCAAGAGGCCGTGGCGCGAAAATGAAAACGCGCTGCGGCCTCTTTTTTTGTGAAAAATGCTTGACATTGTATCAGGCTTATACTGAACTTTTGTTCAGGTAAAAAGAATGCTAAACGGAACCGTAAAAATGAAAACCAACGACAAAACACGACACCTCAACACCGCCCCTTGGGGCGGTGCCAAGATGCGCGTTGCGACCAGGGCCGGCCGGGTCATCGACGCGCGACAGCGCTTCGCCGCTTTGCGTTTGCGGCGCGGCTTAGACAGCGGGGCGTTGCCGCCCACCCCGGGCGGACGGCAGCGGGTCTGCGCGACATTCACCCAGCCAACCAAGGACCTCATCGCAAGGAGCAACCACACTATGCGACGCGAGATCATCAACCAAGGACTGATGTACGTACTCATCAGCCTCTTTGTGTTCGCGATGATGCCGCTCCTGCGCTTCCTCAGCTAATGGCTCTTTGACGCGCAGCGGCATTGCGAAACCAGCCTAGGGCAGCGGCAGCGACCGCTGCCCTAGGAACATCAACCCCCTCGACTTAGGACACAGAAAAACAACATGCAAAACCACCAGACAAACAACGTACCAAATCGCAAAGCAAACGTGTGCTATCGGCTGCTCAACTGGCTGTATTGCTTGGCATCAGTGGCCTATGCAGTCCTCGGCCCCCGCGCCCTGCACGCCCACCAAGCGCCCAACCGTGCGCTCGACGCCGTGCGTATAGAAGGCACCCGCCCGCAAATCGACGGCGTGCTCGACGACTCGGTGTGGCAGCAGGCCCCGGTTTTTACGGGTTTCGTCCAGCGCGAGCCCGAGGAAGGCCAGCCGGCGAGCGAAAAGACCACCGTCCAGTTGGCGTACGACGACGAGGCGCTCTACGTGGGGATCATGGCCTACGATTCGGCACCCGAGCAGATCGTCTCGCGCTTAGTGCGCCGCGACCAGTGGACCGAAGCCGATTGGATTCAAGTCAGCTTGGACACGCATCACGACCACCAGACGGGCTACGCCTTTGCGGTGTATGCCGGCGGGTCGATCTACGACGCTGTAATCAAGGACTACGGTTGGGACAACGACACGTGGAACGGCGTGTGGGAATCCGCGCACGTCATCGGCAACGAGGGATGGAGCGTGGAGTTTGCCATCCCGTTCCACAACCTCCGCTTTAGCAGCGGCGGGGACTGGGGCATCAACATCGCCCGCTACATCAGCCGCAAGAAGGAACAGGATTTCTGGGTCATGGTTCCACGCAAGGAAAGCGGATCGGTCTCGCGCTTTGCCCACTTGGCGGGTTTAGCGGACATCGAATCTAAGCGCACGCTGGAGCTTTTGCCCTACTCGGTGGGCCGCTCCACCGTGGCGGATGGGCGCGAATTATTCGGCAATGCTGGCGCGGACTTGCGCTACGGGCTGTCGTCGAATATGTCGCTCAACGCCACGATCAACCCGGATTTTGGCCAAGTGGAGGCCGACCCGGCCGAGCTCAACCTCTCGGTTTTTGAAACCTTCCAAGATGAGCGCCGTCCTTTCTTCGTGGAGGACGGCGAGGCGTTTAAGACTCCAATTGACCTGTTCTACTCGCGGCGCATTGGTCGCCAGCCCGGCTATCACTCGTTGCCCGATGGCCACGACGCGCTCAACGAGAGCGAGTCCACCACCATTCTGGGCGCGGCCAAGCTGACGGGCAAGACCGCATCCAAGACCACTTTTGGCCTGCTGACGGCGCTTACTGCCAAAGAGTACGCGCGGATTGAGACGACTATGGTGCGCGAGCTGTCCGGCGAGGAGTACCGGGAGCGCAGCGACTTTCTCGTCGAGCCGCGCACCCACTTTCTCGTCGGTCGCGTCAAGCAGGACTTGTTTGCTGGCAACTCGCACGTCGGCCTCTTGGGCACGGCCGTGCAGCGCGACCGCGCACACGATGCCTATACTGGCGGCGTGGATTGGACCCTCAAATGGCGCGACAACGGCTACACCTTTTGGGGCCAGCTCGCCGGCAGCCGCGCCACAGTGGATGACCAGCGCCGCGGCGGTTTGGGCAATATGGCGGTCTTGAGCAAGAACAGCGGCTGGTTGCGCGGCGAGCTTTGGTGGGAGGCCTATTCGCGGCACTTCGAGATCGACGACCTCGGCTTCCAATGGCGCAGCGACTTCTACAACCCCTGGCTCTGGATCCAGTTGCGCAAGGAAGAGGACTGGGCCATCTTCCGCCGCAATTTCTACAACTTCAACCGCTGGGGCACGTGGAACTTCGACCGCACCAACCTGCAAAATGGCTTTGACTTCAACACTCACCACCAGTTCAAAAACTACTGGTGGGTCCACTTCGACTACTACCACATGTGGCGGTCCTTCGACGATCTCGACACTCGCGGCGGCCCCCTAATCGCGAGGCCGGCAAGCGACGGCTTTGAGATTGAGCTAGAAAGCGACGACCGCTTTATGGTCAGCGGTTGGGTCGAGTACGAGTGGGAGGACAACTCGGCTGGCAGCACCCGCCGCGAGGTCTCCGGCAGCATCCGCATCCGGCCGACTTCGCGGTTCGAGATCAGTCTGCGGCCGCGCTATAGTTGGAATTTCAACGATGCCCAATGGGTCGAAAACTTCGATGCGGATGCCGACGGCGAAGACGATCAATTCGTGTACGGGGAGTTAGACAGCCGAACTCTCGACCTGACGACGCGAGCCAACATCCTCTTTAGCCGCGACTTGAGCTTGGAGTTCTATGTCCAGCCTTTTATTAGTGCGGGCCAGTACGCCAACTTCAAGGAACTGGCGCAGCCGCGCTCCTACTCGTTTGTTGCGCATCCCGGCCCGGAGGAAAGCCCTGATTTTCGCAACCGCTCGCTGCACAGCAACGCCGTCTTGCGCTGGGAGTACAAGCCGGGCAGCACCCTGTTCATCGTCTGGTCGCAGTTCCGCCACGACGACTCCGACTGGGGCGCGTTTCGCCCTGGGTACAACCTGCGGCGCAGCTTTGTAGATGAGGGTACTAATATTTTCTTGGTGAAGCTCAACTACTGGCTGAACATCTAGGGCGGGGATTGTGCGCTGCATTTGGCCCTTGCCGCAGAAGCTGCGGTAGGGGCCATTTTTTGGGAATTATCTTGGTGAGGCATCTGCGAAGGGCCGCCACAAGGGCGGCCCCTACAATCCATTTCGTAAATACCCGTAGGGGCGTCCCTTGTGGGCGCCCGATACCCTATCCTTCTAGAAAGCTCCACAGCGCGTCGAAGCGCGCTCCTTCAATCGGCTCTCGCAGCACTGAATGGACGCCTTTTTCCGCCATGTAGCGCGGTGTAAACGCTAGCCCCTTTTGCAGTGCCGTGCGCTCCAGCCCCATTTGCCTAGGCCGCCAGCGCACCCGACAGCGGTCCAGTCGCTTTGCCAACCCCGCGGTATCCCCCGCGCAGCACCACGTGATGATCATCGCCCCCAAGGCCACGAGTTCGCCGTGGATCCAAGTCTGTTGGTTGGCTGTCTCCAGCGCGATCCAGAACGGATGATCGCCGCTTTCCGTGGGGGCCTTTAGTTGCTGGCTATCGCGCTCTTTAATCCGCTGCGCGATGTTGGCCGCGCTCGCCTCTGTCATGCGTCCGTTGGCATCGAGCGTTGCGGCAAAAGAACTGGCGATTGACTCGTGATAGGCTACCTGCTGTGCCGCCAGTGCCGGGTCGAACGCCGCTCCTTGCCCCAACGCCGCCCGCTGCCGCCACTCCTCCAGCCCGGCATGGCCGCAGAGGATGTCGCCTAGCCCGGCGGTGTGCAAGTAATCCGGTGCCTCGAGGACCACATCGACATCCACGAGCACGTATTGGCAATCCACCCACGGCCAATCGTCCAAACCGCCCACGGTCTGATAGCCGTCCCACCGCGCGACGTGGCTGTGGATGATCGCCCCGGAAGAGAGGATCGTCGGCACCAAGATCAGCTCGGCGTCCTTGTCGAGTGCTACGAACTTGGAAGCGTCGAGGGCTTTGCCGCCGCCCAAGCCGATGACCAGTTCGATCCCGGCTGGCAGCCGGTCGCTGAGTTCCTGTTGATGCGCTGAGTCCAGCCACTCGGCAAAGACCACGCCCGCTGGCTCGCGCCCGAGGTGGTCCTTGGCGGTCGCGTATGCGCTGGGCGTAGTTACAATCGCATACGCTGGCCAGTGGGCGCTTTCTCGTTGCAACAGGCCGCGGGCGACGCGCATGTCGTACTCAGCAGCCGGTTTGCACTGGCGGCCCATGGACCAGCCTCGATTGGTTTTGGGCATTTGTTCTCCGTCTCGTCGTAGGCAAAGTAGGGGTGATCGGCCGGTCGCCCCTACTTGCACAGGCATGACAAAAACTGCGTACCGTCCGTGATTGCGATTGCCCAACAATATACAAGCCCTTTCTGCGCCGCCAACGCATCTTTCCGAGTCCAAAATTCTATATCTACTATCCACCGCGGCGAGCGGTTTTGAGCACCACTGCAAAATGTCGATATTGTGCAACATCCGCTTCTTCACAGGTTTGTTACCATGCGCTCTCTACTGTTGTTTTTCGCCCTCTCTCTTGCGGGCTGCTATGCGGCCTCGCTCGGGCCCGATCCCCTAGGCCATTTTGCCGCGCGCACCGACCACCTCCACCGCCTAGAGCCGCTCGGCGAGCGCATTTTGCACGGAGCTGCGCTCAGCTATGGGCCGCTCGATCACGAAGAACGCACGCGCCCGCTCGTCTATGCGGTGTACTACGAGCTCCACGACCTGCCCTACGACTGGCATCTATCTTTGCTCACTCATCTGGACCAGTATGCAGGCTACGGTTTGCCGCAAATCGACCTCGGTTTTAACGCGGCCGGTCAGTCCTACGAGGCGGCCATTGCCGAGGGCCAACTCGACGAGGCGATTGAGCGGCTCTGCTGGGGGTTGCAGCAGCTAAATCGCCCGGCTCTGCTGCGGTTGGGCTATGCGTTCAATAGCTCCTGGCGCGCCTATGAGGCGACGAGCTACGTCGAGGCTTGGCAGCGGCTAGCGCAAACGCTGCGGGGTCGCTGGGGCTTGGACCACGTCGCGTTGGTATGGACGCAGAAGGACGACGGTGGCTCTGATTACTTGGCCTACTATCCGGGGGATGAGTACGTCGATTGGTGGTCGATTGACGTGGCCGCGCCGCAAGACCTGCGCCGCAGCCGCGCCTTTGTCGAGGCGGCCAAGGAGCGCGGCTACCCGGTGCTCGTCGGCGTGGTCACGCCCGTTACCACCGATTTGGGCCGGGCCGAGCAGGCGTGGCCCCATTGGTTCATCCCCTTCCTCCGCTTCTTGCGCCACCATTCCAACATCAAGGCATTTACTTACATAGATTGGGACTGGTCGCAGACGGAGCGCTTTGTCGATCCCGTGCTCTTTGCGCGCTACCGCAGCGAGCTGATGAATCCGATTTACCTACACGCGGCCTCGCCCGGCGAGTTGCGCTGGCACCTAAACCTCGATCCTTAGAGAAAGGACGCAAATGGATAAAGTTGATGTACACGTTCACGTCTTCGATCTGCCGAGCGAGCGGTTCCCCCGCGAGCTGAGCAGCCTCGCACCGGCTGATCGCTCTTGCCCGATTGAGGCGCTGATAGCCGACATGGATGCTGCGGGCATTGACCGCGCCGTGCTGATTGAAATGAACGGCACCCAGATTGAGCAGCACGCCTATGTCGCGCATTGCGTGCAGACGTGGCCCGACCGCTTTACGGCGACGGGCTTGATCGACCTAAACGACCCGGACCCGCCCGCTCGCCTGCGCGAGCTCGTCGCTGCCACCGGCATTGAGGGGATCCGGCTGGGCCCATTGGGCGATCCGGCCGCACAGCGGGCCGAGGACCTGGCGACCTACCCGGTCTTTGCGTGTGCGGACGAGTTGGGGCTCAACATCAACATCTACACCGGCGGTGCCCAGTTTCCCTGCATTGAACTGCTGGCCGCGGCTTTCCCCGGCGTGAACATTTCCATCGATCATCTCGGCGTGATGCCAACCACGCGCGGCGGGCCGGATCGGTGGGGTCGCCCCCGCTTTGACGCCGAGCCGCTGCCGCCGGCCAACTATCCGCAAGTGATGGCGCTGGCTCGCTTTCCCAATGTCTATGTCAAAATTTCGGGGGAGTACGCGTTTTCCAAGGTGCCTTGGCCCTACGGGGATATGCAGTCCATGGTCGAGGATGTGTATCGGGCCTATGGCGCGGATCGGATGATGTGGTGTACGGATTCGCCGTGGATTGTGGTGGAGCCGGGCTACCAAAAACTGGTGGATTTGCTCGACTGCCATCTGCCGAGTATTTCCGCGGCGGAGAAGGAGATGATTATGGGTGGGACGGCGATGAAGCTGTGGTTTAAGGGGCGCTAGGGGATGGCCCTGAAGAAATCGCAACTCTACTCGTCGCTGTGGCAGATCTGCGACGAATTGCGCGGCGGCATGGATGCTTCGCAGTACAAGGATTATGTCCTGACGCTGCTGTTTATGAAGTACGTGATTGAGGGCGAGGCTAAGGCGGCCAAGGCTGTCAAGGAGGCCCAAGCCCGCTTGGATGAGCAGGTGTTGGCCCGCTACGGCGCGCTCACTGAAACCGAGATCAAGACGCTGGCGGTCGAGGACAAGTGGTTTGCGAGCATCCGGGGTGCTATCGAAGGTGAGGTACAGCGGTTGACACAGCAGCTCGCCGGGCGGGTGGAGGAACTGGAAGAGCGTTACGCTCGTCCGCTGCCGGAGTTGGAACGGGAGGTGGAGGTGTTTGGCGCGAAGGTCGAGGAGCACTTGAAGCGGATGGGGCTAACGGTAGATTGGGGAGCAGTGAGATGAAACGAGCGGAACTTCTCGAACTGATAGCTGGCGGCGAGAACTCTGGAGTGGAGTTCAAGCGGGATGATTTGCGTCCAGAGCAACTGGCGCGGGAAGTGGTGGCACTCGCCAACTTGCAGGGGGGGCGCGTCCTGCTTGGCGTGGAAGACGACGGCACCATCACCGGCATACAGAGAGACAATCTCGAACAGTGGGTGATGGATGCCGTGTTTGGGCGCGTGGTGCATCCGATGATACTGCCATTCTACGAGGAAATTCCGCTAGATGATGTTCGCCGCGTCGCGATTGTTACTGTCACGCAGGGTGCTACCAAACCTTATGTCGTCCGGTATCGCGGCCGGGAAGACATCTACGTCCGGGTCGGCAGTACCTCTCGGCTGGCTTCGCGCGAGCAGCAGGCGCGGCTTTTTGCTGCCGGTGGGTTGATTCACACGGAGCTGTTGCCCGTTTCTGGCAGCGGCCTGTGCGATTTGAGCCGGGAGCGGCTGGCGGACTACCTCACTGCTATCGTCGGCGACCGAGAAGTGCCGGAGACTGACGAGGAATGGAATGAGCGGCTTTGCTCACTGGGGTTCATGGTCGAGCGGGAAGACGGCCTGCCTGCCTGTACGATCGCTGGATTGATCTTGTTCGGATATCGACCGCGCCGCCTGTTGCGCCATGCTGGCATCCGCTGGATGTGCTTTGAGGGGCAAGATAAAACCTACGAGGCCCTTGACGATCAAGTGCTTGAAGGGCCGCTTGTCGATCTTTGGCAGGTGCTGTCGGGGGGGCGTGAACTGGTGGAAAAGGGGCTGATAGAACGCCTTGCCGATGCGATGCGGCCGTTCGTATCCGAGGAGGCTGGCCAAGTGGAAGAGTCCATGCGTCGGGAACGACGCTGGCACTATCCGCTGGAGGCGCTGCGCGAAGGCGTTGTCAATGCGCTGACGCATCGGGACTGGACGCGGTACGAGGAAATTGAGGTGGTCCGTTATGCGAACCGGATAGAGATACTCAGCCCTGGTGCGCTGCAAAACGGCATGACGGTCGAAAAAATGATCGCTGGCCAACGGGTTCCGCGCAATCTGCTCATCTCCGAGACGTTGCGGGACTATAGCTATTCGGATGCACGCGGCATGGGAGTGCGGAACAAGATCATTCCGTTGATGCGGGCGCACAACGGCGTTGACCCGGAGTTTGAGGCGACCGAGGACTACTTGCGGTTGACGCTGCGCCGAGGCTTGGCACCGAGGCCGAGGAACACCTGAAACGAAGAGCGGATGAGGCGGTTCTATTTGCTTTACGGTCACATTCTCTCTGAGAATCCGGCGCAAGAGAAATCCGCGACACTGTTGCGGAAATTGTCTGACCCACTGATGGAACTGCCGGAGATTGTGCAGACACTGTCTGCAGAATTGGTGAATTGCTTCACCCTCGGCTGGTCCCACTACGTCACCCTGCTGACCATCGACAATCCCGAAGAGCGCCGATTCTACGAGCTTGAGGCTGCGGGCAACGGCTGGAGTGTGCGCGAGTTGGCGAGATGATCCTGCTTCATGGCTTCATCAAGAAGTCTCAAAAGACGCCGAAAGCCGATCTCCAGTTGGCGATCAAGAGAATGAGAGGTCTGAAATGACCAAAGGCATAGAGAAGGGCTACCCTGGGCAGTCCTTTGATGATTATCTCAAGGAGCAGGGTGCTTATGAGAAAACCACTGAACTGGCCGTGAAGCGTGTGCTGGCCTTCCAATTTGCCGAGGCAATGGAGAAGCAAGGCGTCTCCAAGGCGGAAATGGCGCGCCGCCTCCGTACAAGCCGGTCCCAGCTTGATCGCCTGCTTGATCCTGGGCATGACGGCGTGACAGTCGGCGTACTGGCGTGCGCTGCAAAAGCGGTTGGCCGAGAACTTCGGCTCGAACTTGTCTGATCGGAGATTCCATATTGAGACGGGGGCTTATGAGATTGATCAGGACGAACTGGCTGCATCCGACCGGCTTCCTGTCCGCAGGCTCGATGCACAAATGTGGACAAAGCGTGTCGGACCCCGGTATACTCGCCGCGGTCCTGCTCTTTCATCCAGCGCCGGACCGATTCGTGATGGAAGCCTACGTAAAGATCGGCTATTTCCGTGGTGCAGAGTTGCTGTATCAGGACGTTATCGAAGGCGATCTGTTTACTCAGGTCGATCGGACGATGGACTTGCTGTACACGAAGTACACGAAAGCATTGATTTCCTACGACGGCGTCTATCGCGTGGAGACCTTTCCCGTGCCACGCGAAGCCATGCGCGAAGCAGTGATCAACGCCATCATTCACCGGGATTACGCTAGTCCCACCACAATTCAGATTCGCGTGTACGACGACCAGATCGCGATCTGGAATGCGGTGCAGTTGCCATCTGAATGGGCCGCTGATCAACTTACCGGAGAACTTTCGTCAAAGCCGTACAACCCGCGAATCGCCTACGCCTTCTTCCGCGCCGGAATGATCGAAGCCTGGGGACGGGGCATCCGGCGGATTGCGGAAATGTGCAAAGAGGCTGGCAACCCTACACCAGAGTGGAAGCTACAATCTAGCGGCGACGGTTTGTGGTTGAGGTTCCCATTCTCCGCCGCGTACCAAGCAGTCGATTCCTCTGCTGGCAGTGCCACTATCCAGGAGACTACCCAAGAACAAGAGAAAACTAGGGAGAAAACTAGGGAGAAAATCTTGGCCCTGATCGCCGCCGACCCCTCAATTACGACAGGAGAACTGGCGAATCGACTCGGAATCACGGCAAAGGGAGTCGAGTGGCAGATCAGTAAGCTAAAACAGAAGGGCTTTCTTGAACGGATCGGTCCCGCCAAGGGAGGTCATTGGAAAGTAGTGGAAACAAAGGATGAGTAAGGTCGGCCAACGGGAAATCCAAACCCAGCGGCAGGTCAGAGTTGTGCGTCCAAAGCAGGTCAATCGCCAGCCCGTCGCTTAGAGAAGATGGCTCTGAAACCTATTCCGCACGGAATGAACGGATGAATCGGTATTCTGTTGGCTACGATGACCGCACGGCTTGTTTCTTTGAGGAACGCACAGCCGACACGCACGCTCAGTTCCTTCTGGAGTATCTCGTGCCCGGGATGGCTCTCTTGGACGGTGGATGCGGGCCAGGGACAATAACCAAAGGGCTCGCGGAGATCGTGGCACCTGGGCGCGTCTTAGGCATCGACAGAGAGCAGAGTCAAATCGATCTTGCTCTGCGCCTCACCGATGGATGCCCTACAATCGAGTTCAGAACGGACGACCTTTGCAGCCTGACTGCTGATGACGAGTCATTCGACGTCGTCTTCGTTCACGGAGTCCTAGAGCACATCGCCGACCCAGAGAAAGCTATCTCTGAGATTCGCCGAGTACTGAAATCGGGAGGGCTAGTAGGCTCAAGACACGCCGACTTCGGAGGGTTCCTGCTTGAGCCTACGCCTGAGCCACTTGGGAAGTTCTCACAGCTATTTATCCAGCTAATGCAACGAAATGGCGGAGATCCATACTGCGGCCGTCGCCAGCCAGGACTATTCCGCAAGGCAGGATTCGAGATCCTCAAGGTTTCTGCGTCGTATGACTGTTGGACGGCGGATGCGGAGTCCACGCGGAGAAACGCGCACTTTCTGTCGGAGTTGTGCGGCGACTCTGAATTCTCTAAGCAGCTTGTGGAATACGGGCTAGCGGACAAACGGGTCTTGGCTCAACTAAAGTCATCATTCCTCACATGGGGAGAGATGCCAGAGGCATTTGCCGCCGAAGCGTGGGGCGAGATCGTCGCCAGAAAAGTGTGAATTTAGGTGCCGCAGATTCAACGGACAGTGTCTGTTGAATCCACCGAACCGCCCAAGAATCGGCAATCAATTTCCGGCAGCCGGGAGATTTCCGAGACACCGTCGCGGATAATTGCACACTGCCTAACAGCACGGTGCGCCCAAAGCTGGTCAAGCGGCGGGCCGTCGCTTAGGTTTGCCTCCGCAAAAGGAGGAATTGCATGGCGTCAGAATACAAGGTGTTGCTCATCGGCGGGCGCGGCACGATTGGCTCGGGCCTGCGGACCTATATGCCGCGGCTCGACCCGCGCTACCGCATGGTTTCCGTGGATTTGCCCGGCGCGGCGGACAAGGCGACTGAGCCGGATGCTGGAGGGGATTTTATCGACCTCGATATTACGGCGTCGCCGGATGAATTTCGCGCCCTGATCCCCGGGTGCGACTTGGTCGTCTATTTGGCTCGTGGCGGCGGCTTGGCGGCCATGAACCGGATGACCGACTTGGTTTTTGAAGCGGTGTTGGCCCAAAACGAGCCGCCGATGATCGTCGGCTCCAGCTCGGTACACGCGGTCGATGGGCTGTACAATTTTTACCAGCCGGGCTTCTTTCGGACCTTGGCCGAGCGGCAGTTCGACCAGATAACCGATTGGCCCGAGCGGATTTCCGCGGCCGTGCCCGCGCATCCGATCAACGATTACGGACGCGAAAAAGCCTACGTGGAGGACTGGGCGCAAAAGGTCGCTGGCTTGGGACACAGCGCGGTTGCCATGCGCTGGGGCGGCGTCAATCCGCGCAACGCCGTCCGCGTGTCGGAACGGGGCTACTTCGCGGTCTGGTGCCATCAAGAGGACGCCGCCCGCTTGGTCCACGCCTGCTTCCAGCGGCATTGCGCTGGCGACCTGCCCAGCGGCGCGCATTACTTTGCGATCTCGGACAACACCTATAACATCTTTGACATTGAAACGCCCCGGCGCGAAGTCGGCTACGACCCGGTGCACAACGCGGAGACGTATTATTGATGAATGACACGGAGAAATTCCTCTTCGACCTCCAGGGTTTCCTGAAGGTCCCCGACTTCCTCACCCTCGCCGAAGTCGATGCACTCAATGCAGCCTTTGACGCCAATGAGGACAAGCGCGGCGAAGACGGCAATCACAATACCGGCGGCAGCGACGCGCTCGAGGGCCGGCGGCGCGGCATGTTTACGGGGATGCTCGAATGGGAAAAGCCCCACTGCCTGCCCTTCCGCGCCCTGTTGGCACACAAAAAGCTCATCCCCTATCTCGACGCGCTCTTTGGCCGCGGCTGGAAGATGGACCACTCACCCTTTATGCTCTGCGGCGGCAAGGGTGCCGAGGGCCTGATCCTCCACGGCTCGACCAGCCGCCACTTCAACGGCTCGCAGTACTACGCGTATGCCAACGACCAGATGCGCTGCGGCATGATCGTCTGCCAGTTCCAGCTCGCCGACGTCAATGAGGGGGATGGCGGGCTGTGCGTGATCCCAGGCAGTCACAAGGCCAATTTCCCCATGCCGGAAAAGATCCGCCACTGGCAGGAGCATCGCGAGGTTGTGTACAACGTCCCCTGCAAGACCGGCGATATGGTCATCTTCAACGAGGCGACCCTGCACGGCACGCTCCCGTGGACGGCCGAACACGAGCGGCGCTCCCTGCTCTACCGCTACTCGCCCAAGTATCTGCACTTTGCCGGCGGCACCTACCAGACCAGCCAGCCGGAATGGGTCGGCGAGCTGACCGAGGCGCAACAGGCCGTACTCGAACCCCCCTATATCTACAATCGACCGCTGGTGGAAGCCGACGGCGAAACCGTGGTGCGGCCGCGGGTGGGCTGATCTTTTGCTCGCTGTCTGGTCTTTATTGCAGCAGCAGCATGAGCCTTTGCCGGGTCGCGTACTCGGTAACTAGTTCGCAGATATAGGTGCCAGTGCCGGCCGGCCGTTGGTCTTGGTCCGTGCCGTCCCAAGCCACCGTCTGCACACCGACTGGCTGGTGCGCTTGGACCAAGGTTTTAATGCGCTGCCCCAGACTGTTATAGATGCTGAGGCGCACCTCGGTAGGAGCCGCCAGCGAATAGCGGATCGTGGTGTAGGGATTGAAGGGATTGGGGTAATTGGGTTCGAGATTGAACCGAGTGGGTTGGGCCTCTGTATCGCGGATATTGGTTGCGACGTCTAGGCGGATGGTGATGGTTTCCATATCGGGTTCGAGGGTAAAAGGTGCGGTAAACACTTCGTCGCCGAGCCGAACTTCTACTTGGTAGGAGCCGTAAAAACCCCGACCGCTGAATTGCCCGTCGGCGCTGGTTTTACCCTGCTGACGGGTCCACCACTGCTCAAAAACCAAATCCTTGTAGATCTGTGCGTGGGGTCTAGGACTCCAGTCGGCGTTGTACAGGGCGGCGTTGGGTCGCCAGTGGGCCATTTCCCAAAAACCCCACCACTGCAAACCAGCGACTGCCGGGTGGCTGAAGACGACGGTCATAAAGTCGCGGGTATAATCATTGAGCAGCGCTTGGTCGGTTGTGTTGATATCGAATTCGGTGATTTTGATGTCGAGGCCGAAGCGGCCAAAGCGGTCGAGCAGTGCCAGTAGTTTTGCGGGAGCCGTCACTTGGTCGCCAAAATGCCCCTGCATACCCAAGCCGGTAATGGGGGCACCTTGATCGAGCAAATAGTGAATGGTTTGCTCGTAGTGGTTCTGGTGGGCGATATCTTGGCCGTTGTTGCTGAGAATGTTGTAGTCATTGAGGTACAGGGGGGCCGTGGGGAGATTGCGGCGGGCGGCTTGGAACCACTCGACCATGACGTGGTCGCCGCTGAGATCCATGAGGTCGTGGTTGGTGTACGGCTCGTTGATGACGTCCCACTCCTCGACCAGCCCCTCGGTGGCTTGGGTGATCTCGTCTATATGGTCGATGACGAGCGGGGGAATGGCCGTGGCTGCGTCGGCTTGGTCGGCCACATCGCGGATGCTTTGGGGCAGATTGCGCCAGCCAGGCCAGACCAAGACGTGGCCACGCCGGTGAAAACCATGGTCCTTGAGCCAGGCAAATCCGGCCAGCGTCTTTGCGCGGCTGAAATTGGTCTGGCCCCAGTCGCCATCCCAAGGCGGCCATTTGAGGGCGTTCTCGTTGGAGGCGGCGTTGAAGAGCTCTTTGACCTTAGCGCGATAGGTCTGATTTTCGGCGGTCTCGCTGGTCAGCCGCCACATCTGCAGGGCCGAGCCAAAGAGGAAGGCGTGGCGCTGCATAGTGACTTTGATTGGGGCATCGGCCACTGGCTGATCAGCCGAGTCGATGATTTGCAGCGTGAAATCGCCTTGGCGGTGCTGCCTGATGCGTTCCTCAGCACGCTGTCGCCAAGCGGCGTCAGGGGCGCGGCCGGCGTAGGTCAAGCGGGTCTGGGGCAGGTCTCCTACGGATAGGCTGCTGCCGTAGTGAAGGACTTCAAAGCCGGCGATTTCAATGGTCTGGCGACGGCTGCCGACGCCGAAGTTGATCGCGGCCGCGCCGGCGTCGTACCCGTCGATAAATTCAAACGGATAAAAGAACTCGCGCCAAGCAAGCCCCACACTGAACCCCTTGTAGAGCGATTTGTCCCAATCGGGCGCGGCTTTCTGGGCATAGACGGTGGCAAAGACTTCGCCGGTCTCGTCGCTCGACTCGATTCCCCGCGCCCAAAAGTGGATCAGGGCGACATCGCCCTTTTGCACCGCAAGGGCCGTGGGGTTGCCAATTTCGACGCTCCAAGGATCGCCTGCCTCGTGCAGCACTTCGATGCGCAGGGCTTGGTCAAAGGATGCGTGCTCAATCTCTACGACCTGACTGCGGGCGCGGTTGGCGGCGTTGGGTACGCGAGCCGAGTGGAGAAAGTCGCCTTGGGTCAAAGGGATGCCGCCAGTGGGGATCTGTGCTTGGGCGGCGTGGATGGCTAGCAGGACGGCAAAAGCGATGAATTTAAGCATGGATACTCCCGGATAGATTGTTAGAAACACACCAAGTGTGGTTTGTCGTTGCGCAGATCATCGGTTCGCCGGTTGCTCCTCCCTTGCCCATGCCGCTATATTGCTCCAGCCACCGTGCCACAGGAACCTCCGATAAGCTACCTTAAGCTATACCAGTGGCCCTAACTCAGAAAGGATTCCCATGCCAACCATTGCTGCCAACGATCCCCGCCTAACGTGGAGTGGTGTGATTGCACTCAAAGAAGGACCGGGCTGGGTCAAGCCTTGGCGCATTCCCCATGGGGATGCGGACCTGTACTCGCCCGGAGAGAGCGGCCTTGCCGAGCGGGCCGAGATGCCTTCGGGCGTGCGCTTGCGCTTGGCCACGGACGCCGAGGAATTGGTTGTTGGCTGCGAACCGCTGGCCGAGGATGGCTGTTTTGACCTGTGCATCGGCGGGCAGATTGCGGCCACGGCTTCATATCCGGCTGGCGCGACTGAGGTCCGCTTTGAGGGCTTGCCCGCGGGCGAGAAATCCGTGGAGATCTGGCTGTCGCCGGCCATGCCCGTGGCCGTGCGGCACATTGCATTGCCCGAGGGAGCGCATTGCGAAAAAAGCGAGGACACTCGGCTGAAGTGGGTTACGTATGGCAGTTCTATCACCCATTGCCGCACTGCCGGGTCGCCCGCCACCACTTGGCCGGGGGTGGTAGCTCGCGCCCGGGATTTCAACCTGACGTCGCTGGGCTTCGGCGGCCAGTGCCACGCCGACCCGTTCATTGCCCGGCTGATCCGCGACCTGCCGGCGGACTTTATCTCGGTCAAGATCGGCATCAACATCCACGGTGCCGCTAGCCTCGGCCCGCGCGCCTTCCGCCCGGCCGTCCTCGGCACCATTGCCACCATCCGCGACGGCCATCCCCACACCCCGTTTGCAGTCTGCTCGCCGATTTGGGGCCACGACCGCGAGACCACGCCCAATGCGGTCGGCCTAACGTTGGAGCAGATGCGCGTCGAGGTTGCGGAAGCCGTGGAAGCGTTCAAAAGGCGCGGCGACGACAATATCTATTATATAGACGGCCTCAAGCTCTTTGACGAAAGCCTCGCCGAATATCTGCCAGACAACCTCCATCCAGACGCCACTGGCTACGTGCTGATGGGCGAGAATTTTCTCAAAGAGGTGTTTGGGGTGCAGGGGGTGGAAGTGGGGAGTTAATTAGGAGGCATTATGCAGATTGCATGGGAGTTGGATAATTTAGAGCAGTTGGGCGGCAACAAACTCGATTTCAAAGTGACCCACTACCTGTTTGTTGCGTAAATAGCTGTAATCAGGTACTTTACTCAATAGTGTAGTTCATCTGAGTCTTCAGACTACGCGAAGTTTTTTAAACCTACCGACGGTTTCTGCGCCTTTCTCGGCACCCCCAATCCAATCCTGTTTTGAGTGTATCCCCGAGGCATGTCGCTTTATATCTCGGACTATCAAGACGGGAGTTTATGTCTTCTATTCAATTTGAAGCCCTCAAGCTAAACGAGCCATTGCTGCGCGCGTTGGCCAAAGAAGGGTACCAACAGCCGACGCCAATCCAGGAACAGGCTATTCCCAAGGTGCTGGCGGGCCAAGATCTGTTGGCTACCGCACAGACGGGTACCGGCAAGACGGCGGCCTTTTCGCTGCCGATGCTGCAAGTGCTCGACGGGCGCAAGGGCCGCGGACAAATCAGGGCGCTGATATTGACGCCGACGCGGGAGCTAGCGTTGCAGATCGACGAGAGTTTCCGCAACTATGGCCGCTATCTAAAGCTCACCAGCACGGTGATCTTAGGTGGGGTGCCGCTGGGCCCACAGGTGAGCGCACTGCGCAAAAGACCCGATATCGCGGTGGCGACGCCGGGCCGCTTGCTCGACCTGATAAAGCAGGGCTATATAAAGCTGGACCAGATCGAGATGCTGGTCCTCGACGAGGCCGACCGGATGTTGGACATGGGTTTTATCCACGACGTGCGCCGGATTGTCGGGACCTTGCCCAAAAAGCGGCAGACGATGCTCTTTTCGGCGACCTTGTCCAGGGAAATCACCGCACTAGCCGGTGATATGCTCGACGAGCCGGTCAACGCCGAGGTGGCACCGCCGGCGTCGGTGTCGGAACGAATCGACCAACAAGTGCTCTTTGTCGAACAAGATGGCAAACGCGATCTGCTGAAGCAGGTGCTCAAGGGCGAAGACGTGCGCCGCGCTTTGGTCTTTACGCGGACCAAGCGTCGAGCCGACAGGGTGATGAAGCAATTATCCAATCAGGGCATCACCGCCGCCGCGATCCATGCCGACAAAAATCAGGGTGCCCGCCAGCGAGCGTTGGCGGCGTTTGATCGCGGGCGGATCAAGGTCTTGGTCGCCACCGATATCGTAGCCCGGGGTATCGATGTGGAGGGAATTTCCCACGTTATCAACTACGACCTGCCCAACGACAAGGAGAGCTATGTGCATCGGATCGGTCGCACGGCCCGGGCCGGAGCGGAAGGCGTCGCCCTGTCGTTTTGCGCGACGGAGGAAGTGGCGATTTTGCGGAGCATTGAGCGGCTGACGGGCGTGCCTTTGACCATCGTCCCACACGGCGCAAGGGCGGAATACCAAGATAGCAATGGGGATAAGGGGCAGGGTGCGGCGAAGAGGCAGCGAGGGGGCGGGGGAAAAGCCTCGAATACGGCGAAACGGCGGCGCAGGGGCAATAGTAATGGCAGTAGCAATGGAAATCGCCGCGACGGGCCTCATGGCACATCGATGCTCGGTCCAGCCGCGCATGCCCGGCGCGATGCCAATGCGAATGCGCAAAAGCGCCCGGGGGGGCGAGGTGAGGGCAGTAGCAATGGAAATCGCCGCGACGGGCCTCATGGTACATCGATGCTCGGTCCAGCCGCGCATGCCCGGCGCGATGCCAATGCGAATGCGCAAAAGCGCCCGGGGATGCGAGGCGAGGGGGCAAGCCGACAACGCCTGTTTGGGCGGCGGACTCGCGCGGCGCAGACGACTCGTTAGCGATTCGCCGACGGTATTGAATAAATAGCCACAAACAGCAAACAGAGGCGTTCTTATATGGATATTATAATTCCCATTATCGCGAATATTGTAATATCCCCATTCTTCTTGTTCTGCCTTGGGCTCTTGGCGGCTTGGGCGATGCTACTTTATGGGTTCTGGCAAGGGCGACAAGAGCACAAGCGAATTCAAGCCTTGACCGATCGCATAAAAGCCATACACGCCCAAGCGGGAACGCGTCCTCGGCACCTGCCCTCGTTGGCTAGTAGCTACCATCTTTTTCCCGAAAGCGCCAATTGGGTTTTCAGGTTCGACCGGGAACTTAATGCCCTAGAGCGCCAGCGCGGAATGCGCGTTCCCTACAGTCAGCGGCGGTTGTCCTTGTCCTCTGGTGAGGAGGTGCTCAACCGCTTCAGCCGACGGGTCGAAGCGTTGGAAGATTCTCAGCGCTAGTAGCGCTAATCTCGTTATCCCTCACGGTCCATAGTTGACTCTCCACTTGCTCAAATCCGGTCGGTGCGCCCGTTTCCGCTCCAACTCGTACGCGTAGATAACCCGGCCTAGTTCGGCCAAAAACGGTAGCCCCACCTCGTCGTACTCGTAGATACCGTCGTTAAAAATGCCGTTCTCGTTTACTAGCACCACGGCTGTTAGCAAAAACTCGACCCCGTGATCGAAATCGACGATATAGGCGTTGTCCGTCACATACCCGTATGCCAATCCCACCTTGTTGAACATCCGCACCGAGTCGGGCATGGGCTCTTTGCTGTCGCCGAACAGGAAGAACTTTACGTAGCTGTCGTAGTACTTTTCCGGGTCGTATTGGGGATGGGGACACTCGCGGGGCAACATGGACATGGCGCGGTAGAGGAAGCGGTAGTCGTTGGGCCGCAGGTCGAAGCGCCGTTTGGCGGGCAGTTCCTCGGGGAAAAACACGGCCATGAGCAGGTCTTGTAACACGTAGATCGACATGTAGTTCGATCCGGCGAAATCCTTGGGCGCGGTCACCAACGCCCCGTTTTGGATGTGTCCCTCGCCTTTGGGAATCGGCGCGGGCGCGCGCCACGTATGCGGATTGACCAGCATGGGCTGCCGATAGAGGATTTGGTCTCCCCGGTAGAACGCCAGCGGATTTGTATGCCGGTTTTCCTCGGACGAGCGCGCGATGGCGAGCCGGTGCGTTAGGCGCACATCCCGGTACCCCTTCTCCCACAGCCCCTCGTTCATCCGCTGCTGCCCCACAAACTCGTAGAGCCGGTTGTACGCGTCGTTGTCGCTGACGGCGAAGAGCTTGCGGATGTAGTGGGCGATGGTGGGTAGTCCATCCGGTGCGGTCGGATCTTCGCGCACTGCGGTCTGCCCGCTGTACGCGCTGTCAATGCGGACGGGCGTATGCCGGTCCATGCCCGCAATGCTTAGTTGATTGAGCTTCTCCAACGCCAGCAGGGCACCCGCTAGCTTGATTGTGCTCGCCGGATAGAAATAGTCCTCGGGATTGACGCGGTACTCGTGGCGGATGAAATGCGGTCGGTTGGCGTCGTCGCGGTCGATTTGCGTGTAGAGGATCTGTACCTCGTGCTTGGCCGCGGCCGCGAGTATGGGCGCGCAGATGGGATTGGGGCGCAACAAGGATTCGAGCAAGGTTTCTTCGTCTCCGCAGACAGCAGCCGGATAGATGCAGGTTGCGAAAACCGCGACGACCGCGTTGACTCCATTTTTAAGCATGTGCGATCGCGTATTAAAAACGCGTAGGATCTATTCAGGAAGTGGCGGGAGCGCACTTTGGCCGATGGTTTCGATGAAGAGTCCGCCGAATATCCAGAGCAGCCACAAAAGCCCAAGTGAGAGGGTAGCTTTCCGCACGGGCGCGTCGGCCAGCGCACTCAACCCAATGCCCATGATCCCAATCTGCCACAGGTCAAAGGGATTGAGGGCCGTAAGGATCCGGCCGCCAACCGTGGCTGCGGCTTCCTCAGACAAAAAGAGACCCAGCCCCAGATGCGCCCCAATGTCGCCGGTTGCCAGCACCATCACTACGCGCACCACCCACTCGATGGCCACCACCAACAGCGCATACGCTTTTACGACCAGCATTTGCCGGTAGCTAACCTCGGCTTGGAAAGCGGAGCGCGCCAGCAGCAAAAGCACGCCCCCGACCACGACTAGTGAGAAAAAAAGCCCCACCGGGACCACCATCCAGCCATGCGCTTGGAGCGCCTCTGCTTGCCGCCGCTCGGCCTCGTCCAAGCCTTCTAGCTGTTCTTGGACGGTCGGTGCTCCTACGTCGAGGGTTAGGTTGTAGGAGCCAACTCCCACCGCACAAACCAAGAGGACTGGCAGCAACCAGTCGTGGGCACTCTCTTGGCCGCGCACCGCGGCAAAAGCCGTGCGCGGCGCGTAAAAAATGCGCTGTATCCGCGCGAAAAGGCTGAGGTCTTCGGTGGCAAACCCCGGTCCGGTTGCGCTCATGGGCCGTTTATCTCCATTAGTGCGACGTGGATGGACGGGATAAAACGGGATGGAGGCCGTCTATCCCTTTGAATTCCTTTAATATAGAGGCCGCAGTGCCAATTCCAAACCAAGGAGTGGGTTGGGCGGCCCGGCGGTCAGCGAATTAGTTCCTTGTGTTGCGGCTGAGATTGCCTATATTTACCACAATCGTCTGTCTCTGCAATAGTTGTAGGGGCGTTCATGAACCACGTTGGCAGTCGTTCGGATTCGCGTAGATTCCTACCCCCGGGCCGGATGTAGTTTTCCTACCGAAAAGCCTGAAGCAGTAGATTCCTACTCAAAGTTATTCGCACGTTCTGCTCTAACCGCACATTGCAAAAGGATTTTTCTTATGGCAGATCGCGAGAAGGGAACCGTAAAATGGTTCAACGACGCGAAGGGCTTTGGATTTATTGAGCGCGAGAATGGCGAAGATGTTTTCGTCCACCACAGCGCGATCCAGGCCGAGGGGTTCCGCACCTTGTCCGACGGGCAGCAGGTGGAGTTTGAAGTCGTCCAAGGCAAGAAAGGCCCGGCGGCTGAAGGCGTAACAGCAGTTTAAGCCTAGCCCTTAGATAGTGCAAAGGGGGTGATGTACATTGCATCACCCCCTTTTATTTTTTCACTTTTTGGGAAATTAGATGAAGATTCGCGTTGATAATCTAGCTACTGAAGTAACCGAGGATGACCTCCGCACGTTGTTCGAGTTGTTCGGGGCCGTTGCTGCTGCTACCATTGACCCACGCCGCCGCTGGGGCCAAATCGACATGCCCAGCAAGGCCGCTGCCCGCGAGGCTATCGACATGCTCAACGGGCAAAACCTCAAGGGCCTTGACATGGTAGTTCAGGAAATGGCCGACCGCCCCTCCACGCGCCCACGCGGCAGGCCCCGCCGGGGCCGACGGCGCTAGCCCTTACTCGTACCACTGCGCTTGTAGGCTGAACAAGCGGCTGTATTCTCCACCTTGCCGCATCAATGCCTCGTGCGTCCCTTGCTCGACGATCTGTCCGTTTTTGAGCACGAGGATTCGGTCGGCGGCGCGGGCCGCGCCCAGCCGGTGCGAGATCATCACTGAAGCCTTGCCCTTGGTCATCTCCCCGAAGCGCCGATAGACCTCGGCCTCGGCCTTGGGATCGAGCGCGGCTGTGGGCTCGTCCAGCACTACGAACTCAGCTTCCCTTACCAGCGCCCGGGCCGTGGCCAGCTTCTGCCACTCACCCGTAGATAAGTCAGCCCCTCCTAGTTCCTTGCCCAGCAGGGCTTCGTACTGACCGGACAACTCGGCGATAAACGGCGCTGCTCCAGCTAGCTCGGCCGCCCGTTCGACAGAGGCTTCTTGCCCCAGCGCCCCAAAGGCGATGTTGTCGCGCACGGGAAATTGGAAGCGCACAAAGTCTTGGAAGACCGCGGCAAAGAGCTGCCGGACTCGCTCTTGGGGATAGGCCAAAAGCGGTTTGTCTCCGAGCAAGACCCGTCCTCCCGTCGGCTGGTACAGCCCCATCATCAGCTTGACCAAGGTTGTCTTGCCAGCTCCGTTTTCGCCGACTAGTGCGATGCGCTCACCCGGCCGGATCTCTAGGTCGATGCCCGCGAGCACGAGATCGCCGTGTGGATAGTGGAAGGACACCTGCTCAAAGCGCAGCGGCCGGTTTTTTAGGTCTTGGCCTGCGTCCGCAGCCCCCGGAGACGCTTGGGGCGCCGTCAGGTCGAGGAATTCGTAGAGATCCCCTAGATATAGCGACTCCTCGTGCAGGGTGTTCAAGGAGCGCATGATCCCGCCGAGCTGCCAAGAAAACTGCTGCACGGCCCGCGCCAACATGCCGTACTGGCCGATGGTTAGCTGCGCCCCAGCGACCAGCCAGACGAGGATCGTCAGGCAGCCGATGTATCCCCAGCCGCCGATGCTGGAGGTCAGCCCGCCGAGCCAAGCCCGCTTGGCCTCCAGCCCGCGACGTTCTATGGCCAGCGCGACGGCTTTGTCGCGCCAGGTGTCGAGCAAGTGGTCGCGTAGCGTGAAGAGCCGCACCTCCATGGCTTGTTCGCGCTCGGTCAGCAATTCACGGAAATAGGAAGTCTCGCGGTACTGTGGTGTGCGCTCGCGATAGACGTAGTGCGTCTTCTTGCTGATCCACATCATCACCAACACTCCTGGGACGGAGCCGATCAAGGTCAGCGGACCCAAGGCCCAATGCCCGGTCAGCAGCACGCCTACGACTGCGGCCATCCCCCCCAAGGTGCCGACCGTGTCTAACGCCACATTGAGCAGGCTGAGGAGCCGGCCGCTCAGGTCTTCGTTGGCCCGTTTGAGCGCGTCGTAGAACGCGGGATGCTCGAAGTGGACCAACTCGACCTTTTGCACCTTGTCCACGACTTGCCGCTGTAAGCGCACGCTGACTCGGTCTTGGACATCTGTCTGCAAGACCGCCCGCACCATATCGAGCAGCATATGGGTGAAGAGCGTGGCGAAAAAGCCGCCGACCCAAGGCAGGGTCTGCAAAAAAGCCGTGCGGCCACCGCCCAGCCCGGCGGCGAGCTGATCGACGATGCGCCCGGTGAGCCACAGCTCCACGGCCGGCAGCAGCGAGCCGATCAGCACGATGATGGCCAGCCCACCCGTGCCCCACGGGTGGACGCGCAGCACCTCCTTGAGGAGCGTGGGCAACAGGCGTATCGCGCTCAGTCGTTTCACGACCCCTCCTGCTGGTACCACTGCGCCTGCAGGGAAAACATGCGCGCGTATTCCCCTCGGCGCTGCATCAGCTCGGCGTGCGTTCCCTCCTCCAGCACCCGGCCTTGGCTCAGGACCAAGATCCGGTCGGCGACCCGCGCCGAGGCCATGCGGTGCGAGACGAAGACCGCTGATTTGCCCTCGCTCAGAGCCAAAAATTGGCGAAAGACCTCCAACTCGGCGCGCGGGTCGAGGGCTGCGGTCGGCTCGTCAAACACGAGGACTTGGGCGTCGCGGAAGTACGCGCGCGACAGGGCCAACTTTTGCCACTGCCCGCGCGATAGATCCTGCCCACCCTCAAAGTAGCGGCCCAGCGTGGTGTCGTAGCGCTCGGCTAGGGACTCGATTAGCAGCGCACTGCCGCCCGCGGTTGCGGCCCGCTCCACTCGGGCTTGGTTGGCGAGCGCTTCGGCTTGGCCATAGCCGATGTTTTCGCGCGCGGTGCGCTGGTATTGCACGAAGTCTTGGAAGACCGCGGCGCAGCGCTGGCGCAAGACCTGCGGGTCGATTTCGCGGCCATCCACTCCATTGTAGAGGACGCGCCCTGCACTTGGCTGGTACAGCCCTAAGAGCAGCTTGATTAAGGTCGTTTTGCCGGCCCCGTTTTCGCCCACTAGCGCGAGTTTTTCCCCCGGCCTAAGCCGCAGATTGACTCCGTTGAGTACGGGCGGCCCGTCGCCATAGGCAAACTCCGCGTCTTCAATCGCGATGTCCAGCGGTGCGCTTGGCAGGACTGTTTGGCCCTCCGGCTCGGGGGGCGACTCGACGAAGTCGCGCAAGTCGCGGATGTGGAGCGTTTGCTCAAAGACATCGCCCATCTGGCGCAGCAGTTGGAAAAGCGTGTTTTGGAAGCGCGTGATGGCCTCGGCAAGAGCGAAAAAGCCCCCCAAGGTCAGGGTGCCATAGGTGGCCTGATAGAGCAAGATGACCAGCGATAAGAGCGCCGAGCTGATGCCGCTCAGTCGCCCGCCGAACATGTAGCGCTGCTGGCGCAGGGTCAGCAACAGGCGCTGCTGGCGGAGCGTTTGCGCCACTTCCTCCCAAGTGCGGACGAGGAGATCGCCCAGCCCGTAGAGCCGGACTTCCTTGGCCGCGTCGCGGTCGGTCATCAGTTCGACCAAGTACTCGGCGCGTCGCTGTTCGGGCGTTTGCTGGTAAAAGAGCGCGTAGATTTCGCGGCCGCGCCGAATTTGGGTGTAGAAAACCGGGGCCGTGCCCAAAAAGAGCACTAGCGGGATCGACCAGTGCCCGGTGGCAAACAGCGCGATTAGGGAGCACAGGACGACAAAACCTTCGAGCACGGCGGTGGCGTCGCGGAAGACGCCGTAGGCGCGGAAGTACGCGGCCTGCCGCGCCCGCTGCATGCGGTCGAAAAATTCTCGGCGTTCAAATGAGTCCAAACCCACGCCGGCCGCTCGGTTGAGGACTCGCTCTTGTAGCTTCCAGCTAGTCTGTTCCCGTATGGCCGCGGCCGCGTGGTCCTGCACCGCATTCAGCACGGCTTCCAACATTTGCAAGCCCGCCAAGCCGGCCAGCAGCGGAACCACGGCGACGAACTGATCCTCGCCGTGGCCGAAGGCGGCATGGACGGCATCGACGAGCTCCTTGATCAACAGGATGCGTCCGGCCGGCAGCAGGGCCGCTAGGAATCGCCCGCTAGCGTTTAGGAGCATGGCCCAAGGCGCGCCGCGCCACAGGATGCCGGCGAACCACATGAGGGCTTGGCGCACTTCGCGGGGATGGATGTTGGGGGCGTTTTGATTCACGTTTGAGTCACCGCTACTTCAATTAACGCACGAACAGGCACAATCACCACCCCGAGTCTCCCAAGTGCGGTAGCATCCTTTTTTTCCTACTCTTGTATTATCGATTAAAGCAGTCAAATGCGCCGGGACGCCGTTCATGCACCATGTAGCGCTCGATTTACTCATCTTGCTCGCCGGGATCTGGCTAGTGGCCGTGACCTTGCGGCCGCTGGGCTTGCCGACGGTGATGGGCGAATTGATCGTCGGGGTCTTGGTGGGGCCAGCGGTCTTTGGCTGGATCGAGCCGGACGAGGCCATTCAGTTATTGGCCGAGATCGGCATCTTCTTTCTGATGTTCCACGCCGGGGTGGAGACCCAGCCCAACGAGTTTTTCGCCGCGCTCAAGCGCTCGCTGGGGGTGGCGATTGCCGGGGCCGCAGTGCCCTTTGCCGTCAGCTTTGCGGTCGCCCAATTCTTTGGGCTGGATCTTGTCGCCTCCGTTTTCGTGGGGCTGATCATTGGAACCGCTACCGCAGTTGTAATTACCCTAAAAAGCTTCAAGGACTTGGGGTTGACCGATACTCGCATTGCGCGAGTCGTCGTTGCTAGTTGCATCATCAACGATCTTTTGACCTTAATTTTTTTTAGTCTCGTGATCGGCGCACTCTCCGGCGGCACCTTTGCCCCCGTGGACTTAGTAATCAACTTGGGTAAGGTGGTGGGCTTTTTCGCGGTCGCGCTGCTTTTGGGCACCTTTGTCTATCCCCGCCTCACCTTGCCCTTCCGCTCCGAAGGTGGCAAGGGCTTCACCTTTGTGCTGTTAGCCGCCATTGCCGCCGGCCTTTTTGCCGAGGCCATTGGGCTGCACATGATCTTGGGTGCCTACTTGGCGGGTCTGTTCTTTGAAGAGCGCGTCGCCCACCCCAACCTAGTCAAGGTGGTAAACGACCGCGCCTATGGCATTGCCTATTCATTCCTCGGGCCGATCTTCTTCATCTCGCTGGGCTTTTCTATTTCGTTTGACATTAGCGCGTCGGGTGTGGCGTTTATCGCGCTTTTGGCGGTGACGGTCGTCTCCGGGCAGGTGCTCAGCGCCGGTAGTATGGCGCGGCGCATTGGCATGTCCTGGCGCGAGGCACTGACGGTAGGCGTGGGCATGTGCGGTCGCGCCGAGATGGCGTTTATCTTGGCCGCACTGGCTTTGGCTCAAGGAGTGATCGGTCAGGAGACCTTTAGCATTTTGATCTTCACCGCGTTCCTGTTAAATCTTTTCACGCCGCTGGCGCTCAAAGGCTGCGCCATCCTCCTAGAAGGCCGGGTGGCGCATGGAGGAGACACCCACCTCGGGGTGTTTCAAATCGACAAGTTCAATACCCCACTCGTCGCCGAGAATCCAACTGGACGCACCTTGTCCGCAGTGGAGGATGCTGTGGTCATCTATAGATACGGGCCAGAGGTCGAGACCTTAATAGAAGAGCTTTCCAGCCGGCATTTGCCGCTGGTGGTGATCGAAGAGGACGAGGCGACAGCGCGGCAGCTCCAGACCAGCGCTGAGGTGCAGGTCGTACATGCGGACCTAGCGGCTCTGGACCTGCGACCGTTGACCAAGGCCAAGGCACTGGTGGCCAATGGCTCTGACGACGACAACGCGCTTTTCGCGCTCAGTGCCCGCGAGGCCGGTTTTGCCGGTCCAATCGTGGCGATGATCGAGCATCCCCAGCGTCGCGGCCCTATGTTACTGGCGGGCGCGACCGCAGCCTTTACCCCCAACCACGTCCTCGCTGCGGCCATTGCCGTCCGCGCCAGCGCGAGGATTGGACCGCGAGTGGCGGGGGTTGAGCCGCTCGACTCGCTGCTCGAAGTGGCCGAATTGCGCGTTCACGACCAAAGCCCACTCGCCAACCGCACCTTGGCCGAGACCGAGCTATACACCCGGACCGGTGCCCACATCGTCGGGCAGTGGGCAGACGACGCGCTCGGCTCGCCACCTACCGCCGCGGAAAAGCTGGAGCCCGGAGCCATTCTGGTGGCGGTCGGCACACCTGACAGCATTCACCGGTTAAACGACCTGTCGCGGCCGATTACCCAGCAAGGGCCGATTGTGGTGATTGGCTTTGCCGATGTCGGGCAAAAGCTGGTCGAAATTCTCCGGGCTGCGGGCGAGGAAGTGCGGGTCGTCGATGAGGTTGAGAGGGATGGAGTCGATGTGGTGGGAGACGTGCTCGACGTGCGCGTCCTAGACGGCGTCGCCATTGCGGAGGCGCGGGTCGTCATCCTTGCGCTCGACAGCGACGGGGCCGCCCTGTTTGCTGCGGCGGTGGTGCGCGATCACGTCCCGGAGATTCCCTTGTTGGCCTGCGTGTCGCACGTTGAAAACGCCGACCGAGTGCAGCGCGCCGGCGCTGATTTTGCGCTCTCGGTCAGTCAGGTCGCCGGCCAGTTGCTGGTCCACCACGTCCTCGGCGAGATGGTTTCGCACAAGCCCCGGATCAAGATGGTCAAGCTGCGTCCCGGCCCCCTCGCCGGGCAGCATCCGCTATCAGCGCGCATCCGCGAGCGCACGGGCTGTTCGGTGGTGGCGGTTGAGCGGTCTGGCGACGTGATCATGGAGATCCCGACCTCGTTGGTGCTCGAGCCAGAAGACGCGCTCTACATCTGCGGTACGCCTGCGGCCTTTGATCGCTACTACGAGGAATTTCCGACTTAAGTGGTTGGTGGTCGGTGGTCAGTGCCCCCTTGGCCTTATAGGGTGCGGTGCGGGGACTGGCCACTGACCACTAATCACTAACCACTGATTTTAGGTGGATAGGCCCGGAACAAGTCTCGCTGCGCTTCTGTGAAACGGGCGGACGTCTCTGGGGTGATGTGCTGTTTTTCGTCCATGGTGGCGATGTTTTGCGACATCATCCAATGCGGCCCGTAGCCCACGTGCAGGGTCTTGCGCGTCTGCTCGGAGCGGTTGGTGAAGCCGCCGTGGCGCAAGTTTTCGGTGAAGAGGATCGCGTCTCCGGCCTTGACCTCTAGGCCGATCATGTCGGGGTCTTCGTCCGGGTCGTTGCTGTGAGGCGAGGGCAGATTGGTCTTGTGCGTTCCCGGTACCACGCAAAAGGCCCCCTGCTCGTTGGTGCAATCGTGGATGAAATAGACCATCCGCACCATCATGCAGTCGATGCCGTTTTCGGTGTAGCTATAGCGGTACTTTTGGCTGGCTGAGACGGTGCCGCCGTGGCAGCCGGTGGCGTTGCCTTGATAGCGGATGCGGATTTCGGAGTTGTTGATCGTCGGCCGCTGTTTGACGATGCCGTGGATGTAGTTCATCGTCGGCTGGTGATCGAGCAAAACGTCGAAGGCCGGGTTGGCGTTCCAGTAATCTTCGATGATGAGGGTTTTGCCTTCGCCTCGCTCGCCGTTGGTGTGATAGCCGCGCTCGGGATTGGCGTGGTAGTTGGCTCCCCAGCCGCTTTGCTTGCGCGGCGGCTGGGTGACGTGCGCGAGTGCGTGTTCTTCCAGCTCATCAACGGCTTCAGCCAGTGCAGCCACTTGGGTCTCGTTCAGCAGGTTCTCAATGACGATGTAGCCCTGGCGATCGAATTCAAAGGTTTCGATTTCGTTCACGTGTTGCTCCTTATTTGTTGAACCATCGGGCCAAGTTGCCCCCTTTTACCAGCGCCCGTTCGGCCTTCCCATAGTCTGATAGATGCGCATCGACGATTGCCGGCGTGCCGCTGCCCCAGACCATGCGCTCCGGCCCGAAGGCTTCGATCACGCGCCGCGTAAAGGGCTTGGCGCTTTCGTATAGTGGCTCGTCTTGGGCGAAGTGGCCGAGGCCGGAGAGCTTCATATAGACCTCGGCGTCAGCATGGCTCAGGTCCAGTATGTCGGCGTATTCGACCGCGTTGCCCAGATGCGGTTCGGCCAAGTGGTCAATCAGTGCCACGGTCTGGGGAATGTCGCGCAAGACTTGAGCGACTTGGGCACCGTAATTAGGCCCGATGTGCAATTCGACGATCAAGCCCAACTCCACCGCCTTTTCCCACAGGGTGCGCACGCCTTTGTCGTTGAAGCTGTCGAGATAGAGTTCCTTGCCTCGGTGTGCGTGAAAGCGCGTGGCGATGATCTTGGGCTCGCGAGCGACCAGATCGGCCAACTTTTGGGGCGCGTCTGGGTCCTTGGGATAAAATAGCGACGTGCCCCGTAGCCGCTCTGGTTCGCGCTCCAGACATTCGAGTATCAGCAGGTGGTCGTCCCCATACGGCTCGGGATGGACGACGACGGCCCGGTCGATTCCTTCATCGTCCATGCGCTGCAAATAGGCCGCCAACGGGTCTGGCGGATGCACGGAAACATCCGGTCGGTAGGCCGCCTTGGGATGTAGGGGATAGCGCTGGGTATCGGGGCTGAAAATGTGGGTGTTCCACTCGACGATCATGGACGGTCTCCTCGTGCAGGGCAACAGTACCACGCCGGTCTGCGACTGTCAAACGGCTCTGCCGCATCACCTTGACAATACAGTTGGAGAATTCTATTTTTTGAAGCTGTCAGGCTGAAAATAAATAAACGTTGGCCCGTTCGTCTAGAGGCCTAGGACGCCGGCCTCTCACGCCGGTAACACGGGTTCGAATCCCGTACGGGCTACCAATTATTAAACCCCAGGTCGGCTACACTGACCTAGGGTTTTCTTTTTGCCAATCCGCCTTGTCTGATTCTATTCTAGCTCAGCATCCGCATTTGATCTCGGTTCCGGGATGCGCCCCGTCGCCGCCGGTGGCGTAGCCGTCGCGCTTCCACCAGTCGAGCCCGCCGATTAATTCGCGCACTTGAAAGCCCAGCGTCAGCAGTTTCAGCGCCGTCTTCGTCGAGGCGTTGCAGCCGATGCCGTCGCAGTAGCAGACATAGAGCTTTGATTTGTCGAGCGATTCAGTGGAATTGAAGCAGATTTCCCGGTGGGGCAGATTGAGTGCGCCTGGAATGTGCTCTTGGGCATAAGCTTCCGCGGAACGGCCATCGACGACGGTGATGGGTTCGTCTTCGCCTAACGCTACGTAAAGATCCCACGAATCCATTTCATAGGCCAGCTTGCGCTGGTAGTGGTTTAGCTGATCGATGTTCATGGTGTGTTTTTCTTTTTTCTTTCTAATGTCCCTGATGGCTCAAACGGATTGCGTATTTTCATCACAGCTTTTCTGCTTCTCCGTAGATTATCCCGCGCAGTTCCTGCCAAGAGTACGCTTTTAATGGATCGGCCGCACCGGGCTTTCCCTCGCTCAGGTCGGGCAGACGGTAGGGACTGCTGGAAGGGGTCGCGGGAAGCACTTGGCGCAGCCCCTCTTCCACTATGGTGTACAACGGGCGTCCGGTCTTCCTCGCGTACTGCTCTGCCCGGGCCAGTAGGGCGTCATGGATTTCAATAGTCGTCTTCATGGCGTTTTTCCCGTTTTTGAGGTTTAACAATTGAAACGTACCGCGCCTGTTCTCCTCTATCAAAACGCCTTGACAAGGTTGGTCGGGGGTTCTGCATCGCGGCAGCCCCACCCATTACGACCCAAAGCTACGAACACCAATAAGCGTACAGCCGGGCGTTGTTCAGCACGAAACGCAGGCGTACCGGCTGTCCTCGCAATGCCCGCAAATCTCGTCCATCGCGCCAGCGCACGGGTACGGTGACTCCGTCTTCGGCGATGACGACGCAGTCTTGGGCGGTATAGCCGGGAATGGGGTTCCCTTCTTCGTCGAGCAATTCGACGGTTAGCTGCCCGTAATCTGCTTTGGCGTTGACTTGCAATTCATTTCCGATCAACGCGAAGGGCCGGGTCGTTATCTGTCCGCCGTCAAAACTGGCGTTGAGCGACGCGAAGCCGTCGAGGCGCAGTATGGCCAAGCCAATGCCCATCGTCCCCGGGTCCTGATCGGCCGCAATCGGTGGATCGAATTCGCGCGGGATCTTGGCGTGCCGCCGCGCCGTGCCTCGGTAGTAGATATAGAGCTTGTCGCCCACGGCAATGGGCGGAGCACCGCTGAGCATTAGCTGGAACCGGTCCCACTCGCCCACTGCGCCCAAACCCACCAGTGGCTCTCCCGGCACGCGCTGCCAGCGCTCCCCATCGCGGCTGCACAAAAGCCGCAGGACTTGGGTTTGTTGCCGCGGGCGTTTGTCGAAGTGGGTCAAGATGCCCAAGTAGTGAGCGCCGTAGTTGAAGCCGGTGTTGTTGTAGAGGGCCTCTTCTTCGTTGAGCGGTGCCAAGAAGGGTCGCGGCGGAGACCAGTAGAAGAAGTCCTCGCTCGTGCTCATCAGCCGCTCGGGTACGCCGCGCAAAAAGGCCACGTAGCGCCGGCACTCAATATCCACCATCATGGACTGCGCGTCTCCGACCGGCCCCAAGTCGCGGGTGCCGGGCCGCGGATGGTAGCGGAAAATCGGGTCCGGCGAATGCGACCAATTGATTCCGTCCGGCGAAGTGGCGCTGTAAATGCCCGAGCGCGGGCCGTCCCAGTCGTAGCTCGACCAGCCGATAGCCTTGTAGCGGCGGGCGGGATCTGGGTCGAGGGGGTCCTTGAGCATGGTCTCCCAGTGATCCTGCCCTTCGTGGTGAGTCGCGGGGATGACGATGTTGTTGTCCTTGGAACCGAGAGCCTCGTGGATTCCGAGGGAGGGGCGCTCCCAGTGGATTCCGTCCGACGATAGCGCGAGGCATTGCACGTGTTCGCACTCTGGCGCATAGTGGCCGGCCATGTACCACGCCTTGAAAATTTGTTCCTCTGCGTCGAAGATCACCGCTGCGGTCATGCCGCTGTGTTGTTCCCACGGCGCTTCCTGTTTGAGCACGGGATGCGTGCCGTACTTCTCCGCTTGGTGGAAGACGCGCGTCACGTTTTCTTGGCGCTCGACATCGTCCATATCGACGAAGAGGCGCTTGCGGTGGTCGAGTGAGTTCATTGGCTCTAGGTCCGCATTCCCGACTGAGATTCGAAGCCCATTAATCGCTTTAAGATCGGCGTCGCCCGTGCGACGACCTCGGGGCGCGCTAGCTTGAACTGGTCTTGCTGCGGCTTCATGAACGAGCGGCAGAAGAATCCCAACAGAATCATCCGATCCTGCTCGGTGTGATTGGCACCGCTGCCGTGCCACGTCGCACCGTGGAAGACGACGATATCGCCTTTGCGGACGTCTAGCTGGATGACGTCGTCGTACTCTTTTTCTGGGTCGGGGGCGTACCCGCGCTTGTAGCTGCCCGGCACGATATGCGTGGCCCCGTTTTCAGGCGCGAAGTCGTCGAGCACGTAGATGGTATTGGCGCAAAGGGGGATGGGTGGCGGCGGCTGGGGAAAGCTGCCGAGTGGAAAGTCGATGTGTAGGCGGCCGGCTGGCGCGCCCGGGCCGATGAAATTGACGGTGAAGCTGCTCAAGATGCAGTGGTCGCCTAGCAGGTACTCTTGGAGTGCCAGTACCTGCGGGAGCTGGATCATCTCTTCGTAAATGCGGCCCTTGTTGACTAGGTTCCACACGCGCTGCGCACAGCCGTCGAGATAGACATGCTCTCCCCCGGCGGCCCGCTCCTGTGCTATCAACTCGGCCGAGCGATCGCGCAGGGCGTTGGCTTGGTCCGGGGTCAACGCCTCTTTGAGCACGGCGTACCCGTATTCGTCGATATGGGCCTTGGCGTCGTCGATGGTCATGGCGGTCGCTGCTAACCTCGCCCGACAAACGGCATTTTCGTCGCCATGATGGTCATAAACAGCACATTGGTGTCCAGCGGCAACTCGGCCATTTGCACTACGGCGCGGGCCACGTGTTCGACGTCAAAGCGCGGCTCGACGAGCTTGGAGCCATCGGCCTGCGGCACGCCGTCGTTCATCCGCTGCGTCATATCAGTCGCTGTGTTGCCAATGTCAATTTGGCCGCAGGCGATGTCGTATTTGCGCCCGTCGAGCGAGGTCGATTTGGTGAGGCCGGTAATGGCGTGTTTGGTGGCCGTATAGGGAGCGGAATTGGGACGCGGGGCTGCGGCTGAAACTGAGCCGTTGTTGATGATCCGCCCGCCGCGCGGGTCTTGATCCTTCATAATGCGGAAGGCGGCTTGGGTGCAGAGGAAGGTGCCCGTCAGGTTGACGGCTACTACCTTCTGCCACTGTTCGTATTCGAGGTCTTCCAACAACACGGCTGGCGCTCCGCCTCCGGCGTTGTTGAACAGCACGTCGAGTCGGCCAAAGTGCTCTTCGACTTGGGCGAACAGCGCGTCAACGGCTTGGGGATCGCCGACGTCGGTGGGCACCGGCAACATGCGGGCATCCGCTCCCGCCAGCGCAGCCGTTTCCTCTAAGGCATCTTGACGCCGTCCGGCTAGGGCGACCGCATAGCCGGCCTCGGCCAATGCTAGGGCACTGTGGCGGCCGATGCCGCTGCCTGCGCCCGTGACGAGGGCGACTTTTGCAGGTGATTTCATCTATAGTCTCCTTGAATTTGAGTGGTGGTGAGGTCATTCTGAATGGTGGTGAGGTCATTCCCGCGAAAGCGGGAATCCAGTAGGGAATAACGATCGTTATTCCCTACTTCTTTTGAACGATCACTAGGCGATTCGGCGGGCGGCCTTCACCTCTCGCCGCCGCTTGTGCAACACGTTTTCCGTATAGCCGTTTGGTTCGGCGCGACCGTTGAATACTAAGTCCAGCGCCGCTTGGAATTCGACGCTGGCGTCGAGGTCGGGGGCCATGGAGCAGTACGCGGGGTCGCCGCTGTTTTGCGCATCGACCACGGCTGCCATGCGCGCAAAGGTCGCCCGCACCTGTTCCTCGTTGGTAATTCCGTGGTGCAGCCAGTTGGCGATGTGCTGGCTGGAAATTCGCAAAGTGGCGCGGTCTTCCATCAGGCCGATGTGGTTGATGTCCGGCACCTTGGAGCAGCCAATGCCCTGGCCGACCCAGCGCACCACGTAGCCCAAAATCCCCTGGGCATTGTTGTCCAATTCCTGCTGAATTTCCTCGGGGTTGAGCTGGCGGTCGAGCACCGGGGGACTGAGAATCGCGCCGAGCGAGGCCCGCTCTCGTCCGGCTAGCTGGTCGAGGCGCTCGAAGACATCGACTTGGTGGTAGTGCAGCGCGTGCAGGGTGGCCGCCGTCGGCGAGGGCACCCAAGCGGTCGTCGCCCCGGCTTGGGGGTGGCCGATCTTGGTCTCTACCATCTCGCGCATTAGCTCGGGCATAGTCCACATCCCCTTGCCAATCTGCGCCCTTCCCACCAAGCCGGTGGCGATGCCGACGTCCACATTCCAGTCCTCATACGCACTGAGCCAGGGCTGATTTTTGATTTCCATCTTGGGCAACATGGGGCCCAGATCCATGCTGGTGTGAATCTCGTCGCCGGTGCGGTCGAGAAAGCCGGTGTTGATGAAGACGACGCGCTCGGCCGCGCAACGGATGCACTCGCTGAGGTTGATCGTGGTGCGCCGCTCTTCGTCCATGATGCCGATTTTCAGGGTGTTTTTACTCAGCCCCAGCGCTTCTTCCACTCGCGTGAAAAGCTCGACGGTCGCTGCTACCTCGTCCGGCCCGTGCTGTTTGGGCTTCACCACATAGACGCTGCCGGTCTTGCTGTTGCGGTAGCGGCCGCGGCCCTTGAGGTCGTGGATGGCCGCTAAGCTGATGACCATGGCGTCGAGAAAGCCTTCGGGGATTTCCGCGCCGTCAGCGGTGGTCACCGCATCGGTGTACATGTGGATGCCGACGTGGCGCACGAGCAATAAGCTGCGCCCGGGCAGCGTCAAGGTGTTGCCGTTGGGGGTGGTAAATGTGCGGTCGGCGTGCAGGCGGCGCGTTAGGGGCTGCCCGTCCTTGACAAAGGTCGTCTCCAGCGTACCCTGCATCAGGCCGTTCCAGTTGCCATAGACGAGGGTCTTGTCCTCGGCATCGACCGCGGCCACGGAATCCTCGCAATCTTGGATGGTGGTAATGGCCGCTTCTAAGAGCACGTCTTTGACGCCAGCGCGGTGGGTGCGTCCAATGGGATGGGTGCGGTCGATTTGGATTTCGATGTGCAACCCGTTGTGGCGGAGCAAGACGCTGATTAGCTGATCTCCTTCGCATCCATAGCCGACGAACTGCCCGGCGTCTTTGAGGCCGACCTCGTCGCCGCTTGCGAGGCGGGCGCACAGGACTTGTCCGCTGGCGTCCTCGCGCAGGAAAAATTCCTTCACCTCCCGGTACGCCCCTTGTTGGAGGCCCGCGACTGCGTCGAGAAATGCCTCGCTGCGCGCGATGACTTGGGCACCGCGCTCGGCGTCGTACTCGCCTGCCGGGACGCTCCCCTCGATTACATCCGTGCCGTACAGGGCGTCGTACAAGCTGCCCCAACGCGCATTCGCCGCGTTGAGCGCGTAGCGCGCATTGTCAACTGGGACGACTAGCTGGGGGCCGGCTAGAGAGGCGATTTCTGGGTCGGTGTTTTCCGTGCGAATCCGCTGCGCGTCGCCCGTGGGTAGTAAGTAGCCAATCTCTTCGAGAAAGGCCCGGTACTCTGTGGGATCTAACGGCTGACCGCGCCGCTGTTGGTGATAGGCGTCGATCTGGGCCTGTAAGGCGTCGCGCCGCTGGAGTAGCTGTTGATTTTTTGGCTCCAAGTCCTCGACGATCTTCCCCAGCGCCGCCCAAAAGTGATCGACATCCACGTCCGTTCCGGGCGCAATTTGCTCGGCGACGAGGGCGTAGAGCCGCTGGTCGATGTGCAATCCGCCACTGACTATTTTTTTTGCTGATTCTGCCATGATGTGCTCCGTTTAATTTTGCCGAGCAAGAGTATAACTATCTTGCGGCGCGTGCAACCTAGTGGACAGGATGGACGGGATTTGGCTAGCTTGTAGGCGCTAGCGCATGACACCACTATCGCAGGAGGCGACCATGCAACACGACCCATGCCAACGCACTTTTGACTGCGAGCCGACGCTCACCGACTCCGAGGTCCTCGAATTCTGCCGCGAGGGCCATCTCTTGCTCAAAGGCGTCGTTTCCGACGAGATCAATCAGCGCACCTGTGCTTGGCTCGACGGCGATATTCCCGCCGACCCGAGCTATATCCCCGACGGCCTGACCGAGGCCGACCTCGACCGCATCCGCTTTACCCACGAGCCGAGTTCCATCTTCTTGGAGGACTGGTTCATCGAGCACGTCCTGCTCAATCCTCAGTTAGCCGGTGCCATGCGCTCGCTTTTAGGCCCCAACATCGGCCTGCCCGTCTTGGCCAGCCACCACCGAGTCGAATGCCCAGAGGAAGCCCAAGGCTGGCACCAAGACGCCGACCACATCTATGGCCCGGAGCTGCGCTTTTTGGAGGTCTTCTACTTTCCGCAGGACACGCCCGTGGAGCTGGGGCCGACCGAGTTGGTGCCTGGCTCGCACATCCAACCTGGCAACCGCGACAGCGAAGAAGGGGGCGTGTTTTGCGACGGCCCGGCCGGCACCATTGGGATCCACCATCAGAGCATCATGCACCGCCGCGGCCAGTCCACCGCCAAGGGTCTGCGCCGGATGCTCAAGTACAACTACTGGCGCACGGCACCTCCCCAGCGCGATTGGATCGTCGAGGAGGACTTTGATTTCCAGAGCGCGTATTACGGCGGGCACGGCACGGCGCGCTACTACGCCCACATGTTCTATTGGCTCTGCGGCAAGGGGGATCAGTTCCGCATTATTGGCGGTCAGGCTTGGCCTTGGCAGACCGCAAACCAGATCGGGCCGTCGTATGGCTTTGACGCCGAGGAAGGTTATCAGCCCAATTGGCGGCGGGACAATCCAGATGGGTATGCGCGTTGATTGGTTGGATGGGTTGGATGGGTGGCGCTTAGTAAGGAACGGGGAATCACGGTGCGCGTCTGTCGAGTAACCGCGACGATTTCTTTAACTGACCCCAGCTTCTCTGCTCGACCGTCGTAGGCTCGCGGGCGAGGTGAAACCGCACCAGTTCCGTTTCTGTGTTCTCTTGGAAGGTGAATTCCCCAATGTCTTCGCCACGCTCGTTGAGTCTTCTCTGCGTGTCCAGCGAGAAAAATCTCATTTTTACCAATCCGATAGCGGCAAACCACTGCTCAGTGCGGCTGTTGAGTTCCGGTCCTTCTTGGACATGCATTACTCTGAAGGTCTCGAACTCGCCAGCCGGAACTTCCTGTGTTTCCCTAGCTTCGACCACCTTGTAATCGCTATCGATATCGGGGAGGTCAGCACCGAATTCCCATGATTGGCCTATGGCAAGTGGAAAAACAAGAGTAGTGATATTCCAGGGATTCGCATCGTCCTCTTGGACTACTTTGAAGAGCTGTGCGCTGTGCGGTACGCGGCCGAGATCCCCCCTCGCCGCTACGGATAGAAGGCTGTCTCCACGCAGAGTGAACCAAGTCTCGGCGATCGCTACGGTACTATCGGTCCCGTTCAGATATCGGTGGGTAATTTCGAAGCGGAAGGCTTCCTGACCCAGAATCTCTTCACGAGCGACTATTTCCCAGATCGCTTCCGACTCAAAAGCGTCGAAAAACTCGTCGTCGATCTTGAACGACGCGGTGATATGGTATTCCCATATGTTGCCCACGGCCAAGGGAAAGCCGTTCTGGTTGAGTTGGTCCAGGCTCTGTGCGTGGAGGGGGTTTGAACTGAGCAAAATCAGGGCTACGAGCGGTAGGCAGGATTGTTGAATGGCTTTCATATCAGGGAACCCGGTTAGTTGTTTTATCCTAGACGAAAATACAGAAGGTGAGACGACGAGCAACCGGGAGCATCGCGTCAGGCGTTGGCGGCGATTACTTCCACCAGTTCCGCCACGACTGCCACCTCACCCTCGTCGGCGCACGTGAGGACGAGGGGTTCAAACTCGGGATTGGTCGGCTTCAACGTGATCTTGGCGTGCTGCCATGAGTCACCGTCTTGGATCTTCTTACTCTCGTATCGCTTGAGGGTGTACCTCGCCCCGGTCTCGGGGTCGATAGCGTCTTGGAGTTGAACCAATACCGTCTTACCCTGACGTGTGCCCTCTACGGGGGCGCGGAACAAACCATGTGCTCCGTCAGGAACCGTGGGTTCCATTGAGCGGCCCACGATCTGTGCGACGAACATCCCCGGCCGCAAGCGGTGTGTAGAATCCACCTCGACCCACTCCCACTCCTCCTCGGCTGCCACGTTCTGGGGATTGCTGAACTCGCCGGCTGCAATCGCAAGCGGCACGAGGGGGACGCAGGTGACGTAACGCTCGTCGGGCTTGGCGGCGACGATGCGCAAAGCAGGCGCACCAAGTTGAGTGGTGTCTGAAACCTCAGCCACATCCCGGAGCCGCTGGTACGCCTGAGACGCTAGCCACTCGCTTACCACCTGTTGGAACGGTTGGTCGTTCATGTAGCGGACGAAAATCTCCTCGTTCTGGTCCATGCGCTCAACAAAAAGTCGTTCCAGAAGATTCCTGAACACCAACTCGAACTTGTCCTCTGGGTTCACGGCGGCTGCTTGGCGCAGATTATCGTCGCTCATGGCCGCCTCGACGATCTGATCAAAAAAGAGCTGGTCGGCTTGGTTGAAGTCGGTACCGAAGCGTTCGTTGACAACGTCAATGAGTTGCGAAAGCGGCACCGACTCCTCATGTACAGCGCCGCTGCCGACCTCGGTCGGCCCATCCAAAGCGTGAGCATCTCCCCCCGCGAGGGAGATCGAGCCTTCACTGATCTTCTGGAGGCGGTAGTACTCAAGTCGCACCTCGTCATCGAACTGATAGGCGGGACCGCTCCGGCGTCGTGGCAGCTTTGCCGCCAGATGGCGCAGGAATACGTACAGGCGTTCGAGGTCCGAGTCTTGGTACGGGATGACTTGACTCAGGAAGCCGTAGAGGTTGCGAAAGGCTTGGACCTTTCCGCGCCAGAGTTCTGCTTCGTCCTCATCGTCTTGCTGCAAGGCTCTAAAGCGCGACACCGCAGGATCGAGCGCGGCGTGCATTGCTTGGTGATCTTGGGGGCTCTGGCGCTGCTTTGGCTTGAAATACACTTCACAGAATCGCTCAACTTCTTCATCGAGATAAATCCCGGCCGCGTCGAGTTCTCCCTTGACTGCGTACATGTGGGCGGGGTCCACTTCTTTTCCCATCTCCGCCCCCTCGTAATAGACTTTGAATGCCTCGCGGATTTCTTCACGGTCGTTTACGAAGTCGAGAACGAAAGTGTCCTCCTTCAGCGGGTGTGTGCGGTTCAGGCGGGAGAGTGTCTGGACTGCTTGGATGCCAGCTAGCCGCTTGTCCACGTACATCGTGTGCAGGAGTGGCTGATCGAATCCGGTCTGGTATTTCTCTGCGACGAGCAGCACCTGATACTCTGGAGTTGCGAACTTCTCTGGAAGCTCTTTCTCCCGGATGCCTAGGTTCATCTTCTCCTCGGTGTATGACTCATTTGGGAGCTGGTCATCCCGAACTTCTCCCGAGAAGGCTACCAGTGTTTTGATTGCGTATTGCTTCTTTTGGATGTAGCGATCAAAGCTCTGCTTATATCGCACCGCTTCCAGCCGAGAGCCGGTGACGACCATGGCCTTGGCTTGGCCACCGATCTTGTGGCGCGTGACGGCGTGGAAGTGCTCGACCATCACCTCGGTCTTCTGCGCGATGTTGTGGGGGTGCAGGCGCAGAAAGCGCGCCAGTGCCAGTGCTGCTTTCTTCCGCTCGACGTTTGGATCGTCCTGGTACGCCTTAAGTAGTTTGAAGTAGGTCGCGTACGTGGTGTAGTGCTTGAGCACATCGAGGATGAACCCTTCCTCGATTGCCTGACGCATTGTGTAGCAATGGACCGGATCTCCATTTTGGCCGAACACGGCAAGGGTCTTGTGTTTGGGGGTGGCTGTAAAGGCAAAGAAACTCAGATTTGCTTGCTTGCCGCGCTTGGCCATGCTGCGGAACAGTTCCTCCTGATCCTCGCGGCCTTCCTCCTCGGCGCGTTTCCGAGCTTCCTCCAGCAGATCTTCGCCTCCGAGAACCTCCTTGAGATCCGTCGATGCTTCCCCTCCCTGCGAGCTATGGGCTTCGTCGATGATGACGGCGCAGCGTCGGGTAGGCAGTACGCCTGTTCCCTCAACGCCCTGCTCCTCGGCCATCTTGAGCAACTGCTGCGACACAAAGGGGAATTTCTGTAGCGTGGTGATGATAATTGGGACGGCGTTTTCTAGGGCCTCGGCAAGCTGGCGGGAACGCTCGTCGATCTTCTGCACGACGCCGAGCTTGTGCTCGAACTGGTAGATCGTGTCTTGGAGTTGCTGGTCCAGCACGACGCGATCAGTCACTACGATCACGCTGTCGAAGACGCGCTCGTTTGCCTCGTTATGCAAAGAAGCAAGGCGGTGAGCGAGCCAGCCTATCGTATTGCTCTTGCCGCTGCCTGCCGAATGCTCAATGAGGTAGTTGTTGCCGACGCCCTCGCAGCGAGCCTTCTGTACCAGCAGCCGGACGGCATCGAGCTGATGGTAGCGCGGGAAGATCATCGTTTCGGCTTTCACCTTGCGGCCGCGGTCGTCGCGTTTCTCTTCGGTCTGCAAGTGGACGAACCGGGCGAGCACATCGAGTAGGCTGTCCCGGGCGAGCACTTCTTCCCAGAGGTAGGCCGTCCGATAGCTACCGCCTGCCGGATCGTGCGGATTCCCGGCGGCACCGTCATCGCATCCCTTGTCGAAGGGCAGGAAGTGGGTCGCGTCGCCGGCTAGGCGCGTAGTCATGCGCACGCATTCGGTATCGACAGCGAAATGAACGAGCGTACGGCGTTTGAACTCGAAGATCGGCTCTCGGCGGTCGCGGTCGCGCCGGTACTGGTGGATCGCATTCTCTACTGTCTGCCCGGTGAGCGGGTTTTTGAGCTCCACCGTGGCGATGGGGATGCCGTTCAGGCTCAGCGTTACGTCGAGCGACTTCTCCGACTGAGGGGAGAAACGGAGTTGGCGAGTGAGTCCAAGTCGGTTAGCTGCGTAGCGGACTTCAAGCTCCGGGTTCAGTTCGTGGGCTGCCTTGAAGAATGCCGCGTGGAGCGTTCGCCCGTAGCACTTGAAGCCGTGGCGCAGGGTTGCGAGCGAGCCGTTGGAGTCCATCCACTTGCACAGGTCCGTGAGAATCTGCTCGCCGGTTTTATCGCCGTGGAGAGCTTCTAGCTTGTCCCATGCTACGGGCTGAGTTTCGCGGATGAAAGCGAGGACGGTATCGGGGAAGATGGCGCGGTCGCGGTCGAAGCCGTCTCCAGCAATGGGGATGTAACCGTTCTGGAGCAGATGTGCTTCGATTACGGTCTCGAAGGCGAATTCCGAATGCCTGTTGTCACTCGGCAAGTTATCTATTCCTCCGCGCGTATCTCCTGCGCTTTACGGAGTTTAGTGAGGATTGCCATATGCTCTTCTAGAGCTGATCGTAGTGCAACGCAGAACTCGTAGAAGAGACTGTCCCCGTTACGGTTGCAAATCGAGTTTCGTGCACGCTGCGCGTCAACATAAGACATTGGATTATCACCCGTCGGTCCGTAGATAAACTCCTCAATGAAGCGCTTTCGGTCCTCGGTAAGACTCATATGATCGAGACCGAGGACGTTAATCGTGGTTATGGCTTCGGTTCGATTTTTAACTGCCTCAATCTCACCATTAAGCTTGAATCGAAAGACTTGTTCGCAAGTAGGCTGAAGCGGAGACACGAATTCGGCACCATCGTTATCCCACCAATCATCCTTAAGTTGTGCGCCATAGCGACACTGTGCCTTCATACCTTGTCGTGGAAAACACGCTACCAAATTGGTGTAGTCCAAATCAGATCCATGCAGGTCCTCCCGGCAGCGACTCCGTGGCTTGATATGCTCCACATGCGATGAATTATTGTCGATTCGACGCATCGTATAGGCACACAACCCGCCTTGGTCTGCAATCATAGCCGTCAATATTAGCTCCTTATGGTCCGAAAACACCTCACGCCAATCAGACTTGTCCGTCCCCGCAACCTCAGCACACCATTCGGAATAAGAGTGCGGGCATTCGGTTTTCTGGATGTACTTCATTCGGCCAAAATCTCTAGTCGAGCTATGCGCGCGTCAAGAACGGACCACTCTGGTAGGTCAAGCCCGTTCTTCTTAGCCTCTGAGATCGCGGCGTGCGCTTCCTCGAAGGTTCCTTTCGCAATCAAGTTCTCAACAGATTGAATGGCAGCCATCGCATCCTCGGGTCGGTCATCGGCCTCCATGAGGTGGCGTAGGATCCAGTTTGAATCCATCCCAAGGCTGCGGTCCGGATGGATGATTTCATTAGGAGCTAAGAGGAGGACCTGATCGGGCTCGACGGACGCCACGACCTGTGGTGAGTGAGTCGTCGCGATGAACTGACAGCGCGGAAACGTGGTGGTCAAGTTGTGGACGATTTGCCGCTGCCACTTCGGGTGCAGATGCAGGTCAATCTCGTCGATCAGGACGACCGCTTCGGCTTCGGAGGCTGGGTCGGTGAAATTGGGGTTGGCCTGAGCAAATCGCCGGGTCAGGTCCAATATGAAGGCCAGGATCCCTCGTTCGCCATCCGAGAGTTGCTGGACAGGAATTGTCGTGGAGTCTCGATCGATCAAGATATGCGAGCTATCCTTACTTCCCAGCCGCAGATTCGCGTAGCCTGGAAGGAAGCGCCTCACGGCATCCTCGCAGGCGGCCAGCTTGTGGCCGACTGCTGGATTCTCGCTGCGCGTGGATTCTTGGACCTCCAGCCAATTACCGAAATCGACGAGCCGAAGCTCGCGCTCCAAGAAAGCATCCGCGAACGCCGTTTCTACACCTCCGGCAGCGAGACCCTTTCGCGGACCCCGCTTAGACGGAATGGCTCGGTTGGTCGAGAAAAGCACTGCAAGAGGTCGCCCGCCAGGCTCGTGGGCGGATACCGGTAGCGGCGGATCACCGATGAACCCCGCCACTTCCGGGGTGCTGTGAACCTGTTCTCGCGGCATTCCCGCCTTCGCCTTCTGCGGAACACTCGTCTCACGTGGTTTGTGGAGGAGGTAACTGTGCACCTGCTTACCAATCCGGACGTCGCATTCGACGATCATATCTTCGGCTCCGATACGGATGTCGTCGACGGAGAACGCTTCGACCCGGCCTCGGAGCTTGTTTGCCTGTTTCACCGCCGCCGACAGGCAAACGCACAGTGCATCTAGAACGCTCGTCTTCCCGACTCCGTTCACCCCGACGATCAGGTTGAATCCCGGCTGGAATCGAAATTCGGCGTTCTCAATTGCGCGGAGGTTGGTGAGCTTCAGCGAGGTGATTTTCATGCTACTTGCTCCATGTCGATCTGACCTGTAACTGCCGCTGAGATGAGCGCTGCTCGGCGCTCTTTGAGCAACACTGCGGTCTTTTCCGTCGCATTTCGCAGTTCGTCCAACTTGCAGGTTTCATTCGCTATGTGGGCAACGATCTCGCGCTGCTCGCTGAGCGGGGGTACTGGAAGTGAAACCGCGAAGAAGCCTTCTGGATAGAGGCGCAACCGGGATGACCATACACCCTTTGAGTGTCGCGTTACCTCTTGAGCGAACGCTGGCAAACGCACCAAGGCATCGACATAACTCGGATCAAGATGCGCCTTGGGCTCATAGACGTTATAGGCTGGACTAACGATACCGTCTAAGGACGACACACCCATCGCGCCCATCCATGCCCACATTGTATTGATTACGAGATCGCCCGAGAGGCAGATTTTGTATCCCTCTTTTGTCGCTGCCTCAAACATGTTGACGTCCTTCTCTGAACGAAGAGTCACGCCAGTGAGGTGCGACACAGTGAGGAGATCTTCTTCCCCCGTATCGGAACGTTCATCGCGTTCCCTGAACAACCATCTTGCGCGTTCAGTTTCCCAATGTGCTGGAATTTCGCCAAGCCAAGAGATACCGGAATCGCGGAGCGGGACGTTTGGGTCGAGACCACGGGTGACGGCATGGGTGATGAGCGCTCGGTGTTTCTCAGCAAGCAGGTCCAGCAACCGCTCCTTCTCCGCCACCAAGGCATCCAGTCGCGTCGTCTCGCGGTCGAGGTAGTCAGTGATGATGCGCTGCTGCGAGAGGTCTGGAATCGGAACTTGGAAGTCCCGGACGAAATCCTCTGGCACGCGCTGCTGTCCCGCAGCACCTGTCATATACGATTCACCGAGCTTCCGAAAGCGTGGATCGACTGTAACGTAATAGAGAAATCTCCCGTCGAGTTCAGGGTCAGGCGTAAGAACGTATAACTCCGTTGTTCCAAATCCCACACCACCGAGTGTGCCTTGGATCAGTGCTCCTTTTCCGTTCTCAAAGCATGGCGTGATCTTGGCAATCACGACATCGCCATCGAAAAATTGCGAGTAACCCTTCTTGAGATTCTCTATTGAATGAATCCTTGATAGATCGAGCTGTCCTTGTTCCCCGATGGCCTCCATCGGCAAGAAAGATGCCTCAGAGACATGAGCTAGCAATGCACGGCTACTGTCGGAAGGACCCCGCGACGTGAGATAACGAAGGCGTTTGATCGGCCACTGTTTGGATGAGGCATTAGCTGTCACTCCGTCACCTCCCTCAGCAACCGCATGATCTTCTCCTCCGCCTCCTTCAGATCCGCGTCAATCTCTTCCAGCGGCCTCGGCGGCGTGTACTTGTAAAAGTGGCGGTTGAAATTGATCTCGTAGCCGACTTTGTCCTTGCTACGGTCCATCCAAGCGTCGGGCACATGAGGCCGCACCTCGCGCTCAAAGTAGGCGTCAATGTCGTCTTTAAGCGGCACGTTCTCGAAGTCGCGCAGCGCGGTGTCCGGTTCGTAGCCGTTCTCCCGGCCATCTTTCCTAACCCGCTCGGCTTGCGGATCCTTCTCGGTGAAGACATCTCGGAAGAGCCTCTGTTCTACCTTCTTCCAGCGCGATTGGCGCTCACGCAGGAGAGCGGCGATGTTCTCCCATGTCGCATTCCAGTCGTAGCTCGGCTCGCGTCCCAACGTCTTGTCGATGGCCTGCACGTCGTCGAGGAGGTACGGGCAGGCATCGAGAAAGCGGGACTTGTCTTCGATGGTCATCTGGTAGCGCAAGCGCAGGGGTTGCTCCACGGTCACGCGTGTGTAGCCGAAGTCAGCGTTGTCGAAGAGCTTGGAGCGTTCGCTGTCCTCAAAGCGGCCGTATAGCTGCACGATCTCCTCAATCTGCTCTGCGGCGATGTGGCGACGCTTGTCGCCGAGGCTGCGCTTGTTGTCTTCACTCCCGCCCGCGGTCCACAAGTCTCGGGCGTCGAGGAGCTGAATTTTCCCCTGCCGTCGCTTCTCCTTGCGGTTGGTGACGATCCAGATATAGGTGCCGATGCCGGTGTTGTAAAACATCTGCTCGGGCAAGGCGATGATGGCTTCGAGCCAGTCTTTCTCTATGATCCATTTTCGGATTTCGCTTTCCCCAGAGCCCGCGCCTCCGGTGAAAAGGGGCGAGCCACTGAACACGATGGCAAGTCTCGATCCGTGCTTCTGTTCGGCGGGCCGTACAGGTTCCCGCTTATCCCACATGTGCTGCAAGAAGAGCAGCGAGCCGTCATTCACGCGCGGGAGCCCAGCGCCGAAGCGGCCCTCGAATCCGAGCTTGTCGTGCTCATCTTGGATATCATTCTTCTGCTTCTTCCAATCTACTCCGAAAGGCGGATTGGTGAGGAAGTAATCGAAGGTCTTGTCCTTGAATTGATCCTTTGTGAAGCTGTCGCCGAAGCGGATGTTGTTGCCACTACCGTTGTGGTCAACCTGCTTCATCAGCATGTCGGAGGACGCTGTGGCAAAGGCACGCTTGTTGTAGTCCTGCCCATAGACGTAGAGTCGTGCAGCACTGTGGTGCTCCCGCAAGTAATTCTGGGCTTCGGCTAACATGCCGCCGGTGCCGCAAGCGGGGTCAAGGAGTGTGCGCACGGTGCCAGGCGTGGCGAGGAGTTCGTCGTCGTGAATAAAGAGGATACTCACCATCAGCCGGATGACCTCGCGCGGTGTGAAGTAGTCGCCCGCGGTCTCGTTTGCCAACTCGTTGAAACGGCGGATGAGGTTCTCGAAGATGTGTCCCATCTGCTCATTCGGGACTCTATCAGGATGTAGGTCCACATCGCAGAACTTCGAGACGACAAGGTAAAGGATATTGGCCTCGCGCATCTTCTCGATTTCGGTCTCAAAATCGAAGTGGTCAATGAAGATACGCCGCACGTTGGCCGAAAAGCCTTGAATGTAGCTGACGAGGTGCTGGGCGATGTTGTCCGGGTCTCCCTTGAGCTTCTCGAAGTCGAGGGATGAGTGGTTATGAAAGCTCCCTCCAGCGACCTTGTTGAGCCTGCGGTCAAGAGCAGCGCCTTGGTATCTGTCCTTGCGCCACCGGTGCTCGGTCAGGACTTTGTCCTTGGTAGAAGCCAGCACGCAGTCGAATCTCCGAAGCACGGTCATAGGCAGCATGACACGCTCGTACTGCGGCGGGCGGTAGGGACCGCGCAGCAGGTCGGCGATCTGCCAAATCAGATTGGCGAAATAGCTGTGGTCAGGCATGGCGTGGTTAAGTCATGGGTCATTTGGCTAACATTTTGCCTAGGCGACGGTTCTTCTCGACGCTGTCCTGGAAATGGGCTATAACCGAGGCCCGGGGATTTTCTTGGACGCGGTTTTCAACGTATTCGCGCATGGCCTCTGATGGCACACCGCGCAACCCCTCCTCCCGGCGATCCTCGATAATAAGCGCTATGGACTCAACCAAATTCTCGCGTGCTTCGTCCCTAGTTTTGCCCTGACCATTTGCCCCAAGAACTTCGGGGCAGTGGGCAATATACCATTTCCCGTCCTGCTCGATAATCGCCGTAAACTCTTTCATAGCGTGTGTTTAGCCTCTCTGTATTGGCTCCCGAAGCATGGCCAGGTCGGCTTATGCTTCAACAATAAGCTGTATCCTTCCAATAACGCCCAAATGGTATTGGCCAGCAAGCGAGAGATTGGGTTTCCAGAGCGGAGACGATGCTCAATTCTGGAAGTTCTTGTTCGTTAATCATTCTGGTCTTCTTGACTTACATGGATGAATTTGAACCATACACTGTCCAAGTGTCTGAAGTCTGTATCTGTTGACAAGAGTGCTGCCCCGCTTACGTGAGCCATCGCGGCGACCCAAAGGTCATTTTGTTGCATCGGTACAGCCGGCTTTGGCGGTGGCGCATTTTGAGGAGAAGTCACAGGCTTACCGCGGGTCCAGGCATCGATCCGAGCGTACGCGCCCAAAATCGTTCGTTTGCTGATGTCAAGCGTCGGCACTTCCTTAAGAATTTGCTCAAGGTGAGTTCGTCTGTTGCTGCCCCAACCATTCTTTTCTGCAAGCGCGAGGATCTCTCCCTGGCAGATAACGGATGTAAAGACCATTGTTTCTGGATCTCCGAGATTGAATTCTGCGCGAGCCCGGATAGCCCACGATGCTTTCCGGGTGAAACCGAGCAACAGATTCGTGTCTAGGAGGAAACGTGTCATAAAAATATCGCTCAATCGAGTTGGGCTAGGAGATCCTCGATGGGTTCATCGCCAGGCCACGCGCCCGCAAGCTCAATAGGATCAAAGCCCCCGGCTTGCTTGCGTTGTCCCGAGAACAGGTCATGCGATTTCTGGACCTCTATTGATGGCATTTCTTCGAAAATGACATCCTTTTCCAGCCGACCACTAATCCGGCGAGCCTCGATTAATCGCGGCTGCCCATTGGCCTTGAAATACACCATTCCCTCAACAGTGGTCTGCTTGCCCCATAGAGGACGCAAAGCCTCTACACTCAATGATGCGTCCAGCCGTCCAAAGAGTGCTGACTTCTCGCTCACCAGCAGGCGAAAGCGACCATTACCATGTTTGATCTCGTCAAGCCTGCCACTTACGATGAAAGATCTCGGAGCTGGAATGTCATTCAACCGCTCTTTGACATATGTGCAAGTAACGTCGTCTAGCTCGAATTGCCCATGCGCCGTGTCTTGAGGGATCATTTCATAGCGCACACCGACAACTCCAGCCGCTTGCCTGAACTTGAGAATCGCTTCGAGAACCGAACTATCGAAATAGTCTCCAGTTGGATTGTCGGTCTGGGTCTCATTGATCGATTGAGCGACCAGATCGAGCGCAGTTTCGTCTAGGCTGGGCTGCTTGCTCCATAAATCTTCTTGGACAAATTGTGCGTAGGCAGTCTCACCAAGCCGAGGAGCCTCTATGTCAAAAATCGTAGATCCAGGTTTCAATCCAGTTATCGTGAAGTCAATGGTGGCGTCCAGCCACTGAGGCCTCGCCCCCCTCCCACTACCTGCACCAGTGGCGAGCAAGCGGGTGGTCCGCTCTGCTGTCACGAGAAGGGCGTCCATAACACGCCGGAGAGTCGCCATCTTGATTTGACCTTCATCTTCTTTCAGGCCGCTGATGCGGAGTTGGTAGCGTTGTGTTTTCATGGTGGGACTCACTTTCCTGGGTTGCTGAGGTTCATTTCAAGAATAATATCACTCCCGAATCGCTATGTGCAACTCCCGCAACTGCTCGGGCGACACCTCGCTTGGCGCGCCCATGAGCGGGTCCTGCGCATTTTGGTTCATGGGGAAGGCGATGACCTCCCGGATGTTTGGTTCGTCCGCCAGCAGCATGACGATGCGGTCGATGCCGGGGGCGATGCCGCCGTGGGGCGGAGCGCCGTAGCGCAAGGCGCGGATCATGCCGCCGAACTTGCGATCCACTTCCCGTTGCGTGTGCCCGGCAATCTCAAACGCCTTGTACATGATGTCTGGTCTGTGGTTGCGGATGGCACCGCTCGACAGTTCGAGGCCGTTGCAGACGATGTCGTACTGATACGCCTTGATCTCCAGCGGCGGTTGCGTTTCCAGCGCAGCCATACCGCCCTGCGGCATGGAAAACGGGTTGTGCGCAAAGGCCACACAAGCGCGTTCCTCGTCCCATTCGTACATGGGAAAATCCACGACCCAGCAGAATTCATAGCAACCCTTCCGCCGCAAGTCGAGCCGGTCTGCCAGATGCAGGCGCAACCGTCCCGCTAGGGCCGCTGCCTCGGCTGGCGGCCCGGCGAGGAAGAAAATGGCTGATCCCGGAGCGGCTGCACATTTCTCGATAATACGATTGCGCACGCCTTGTTCTAAGGCCGCAGCGATTGGGCCGGTGGCTTGCGCTCCGTTGATGAGGTACGCCAGTCCCTTGCCGCCCGCTTCTTTGACGAACGCTTCGAGGCCGTCGAAAAACGAGCGCGGTTGCGCTTCCATTGCGGGAACGCACAGGGCGCGGACGACCCCTCCTGCTGCGACGATGTCCCTGAACAGCCTGAACGAGGAGGCTGCGAAAATCTCGGAGAGGTCCTGGATTTCGAGCGCGAAGCGCAGGTCTGGTTTATCCGTGCCGAACCGCAGCATGGCGTCGGCGTGGGAAAGGCGCGGGAACGGCGGCGCGGTCACATTCCAATCGGTGAACTCGCGAAAGAGACCGGAAAAGAGCTCCTCGACCACAGCGAAGACATCCTCCTGTTCGACGAAGGCCATCTCGAGGTCGAGTTGGTAGAACTCGCCGGGGGAGCGGTCGGCGCGGGCGTCTTCGTCGCGGAAACAGGGCGCGATCTGGAAGTAGCGATCAAAGCCAGACACCATCAGCAACTGCTTGAACTGCTGCGGTGCCTGCGGCAGCGCGTAAAATTGGCCGGGATAGAGTCGGCTCGGCACGAGGTAATCGCGTGCGCCCTCGGGCGAGCTGCTGGTGAGAATGGGCGTCTGGAACTCGGCAAAGCCCATCTTTGTCATGCGCCGTCTGATGCTGGCGATCACCTCCGAGCGGAGCTGGATGCGGCGGTGCAATCCGGCCCGGCGCAGGTCGAGGAAGCGATAGGACAAGCGGGTGCTCTCTCCCACGTCGGAGTCTTCGGCGACGGAAAAGGGAAGTGGTTCCGCTAGTGAGAGCACTTCCAACTCGCGGACGGCGATTTCTACTTCACCAGTCGCCATCACGCTGTTGATGGTCTCGGGCGAGCGTTCGCGCACGTCGCCTATGACGCGGATTACGGATTCGCGGGGGATCTTTGCTGCGGTCTCCGCAGCGTCATCTTCCGGCGAGATCACGAGCTGGGTAATGCCGTAGTGGTCGCGCAGGTCTAGGAACAAGATGCCGCCGTGGTCCCTTTTGCGATGAATCCAGCCACTCAGGTGAATGGTCTGGCCGGCGTGGCGCTTGCGAAGTTCGCCGCATGTATGAGTGCGATAGCGGTGCATGGTAGCCTCCAGTTTTGGACGTACATGAAAAACCCGCCGTCGGCGCGAGGCTCAACGGCGGGTTGGGGTGAGGGTAGAATCCGATCACGGCCAACGCCATCGAGCCCGAATGGCGGCGTTATTGTCGTCGTTGTTATGCGAAAAGGCGCGTGCCGTGTGCTTGTGCTGGAATGTCATTTCAATAGCTCCTAAAAACAGAAAACCCGCCGCGATGCGTGTTCGCGACGGGTTGTGAATTTTCGGATTGGGTTGGAGTCAGTCGTCAGAACACGCGCAATGGGGCTAGTGGGTTATTATTATTCTGCGCGCGGTCGTTCTGACGGGTCATCATAGTCGTCTAAAATAGCGGAACGCCGAATTCCGTCAAGCCGGACTGGGCCTACAGCCCGAACCAGCGGTTGAGCTTGACCAGGAAGATGCTGTCGCCATCGTCGGCGAAGGCGCGACTCAAGTCGCCGGCCGGGCGGAACTGGGGGTCGCTAACGTCGTCGAAGGCGTGGTCGCGGCTCTGCTGCCAGACGGCGAAGAGCGTGCTGCCGGGCCGGTACTCCCAGCGCAGTACTATGTTAGAGCGCAGTGAGCGGCGGTGGAAGTCGGGGTTTTCCGCGAGGCCGGCGTAAGGTGAGAATTCGTAGGAGCGCGGGCGCGCTAGCTCTTTGATGGCACCGTAGTCGCCGGTTGTCACAAAGGGCTGGACGAATAGCTGCAAGCTCAGGCCCGGGGTGAAGGCATAGGTGCCGCGCACGCCGATCTCGAAGACGCGGCTTTCGAGCTCGCCGAAGATGAAGTGGTCGTCCTCGCCATCGCCGTCCTGGTCCTCGTTTTCTACCCACTGGGCGAAGTTGCGGTTGAAGTTGTAGCCCGGCTCGATCTCCAATTCGAACTGGGATACGGGGCGCAGTTCGAGCTCAAAGCCGATCCACGACCCGAGATTGTCGCCTCCCCGGCTCCCGCTGATGTTCCAGCCGAGCCAGGCGCTGATGGGCTTGCGGTCGTCGGTCCATACGTCCATGCCAAACCAAGTGTGGGCGGGCGAGAGCATGAGCGGTCCGCCGCGAGTGGCCAAGTCGTCGAAGGCGGCAAAGTTGCGGCTGAGGCCCATCCAGAATCCCCAGTAGTTATGCAATTCGTGCCAAGTGTTGAAGTTGATGCCTTGGGATAGCTGCTCGTCGGCGAAGTTCCAGTGGTTCCAAGCGTTGAAGTTGAACCCGGAGCGGCGGGCGAACCAGTAGGGGTCGAGCTTCTCGTAGCGGATGTGGGTGCCAGCCTGGATGCGGTCGTTGCGCTGCATAAAGCCGAGGTCGTTGGCCTCAAAGTCGGGCGATTGTGCGTCCACGTACGCTTGGCCGCCGAAGGCACCGCCCGTTTTCTGAAAGTAGAGCGCGCCCTCCCAGCCGGTGTCGCGTTCCTCGGCCTGTCCAGCGCGACTGACGGCGAGCCGGCTGTAGAGGCGGTAGGCATTGTCCCACCACTTGACGTGCAAGTCGCCAGCACCGACGTAAGCCGGGTCAAAGCCGCGGCCGTTGACCGCGGTGAGCTGGGCTCCGGCGGTGGAGTTGGTGAGCAGGTCTTGTTGCACGCGGCCGATGAGGTAGTTGGTGGGCGGCTCGACTTCGACGTGGCGGCGCACCGTGTCGATGCGGCCTGTCTCGGCGTTGATAATGCGCTGGTCGATGAGTGCTTCCTCCCTGCCGGTGACGGCGTTGAGCAGGCCGAAGGCCGTGCGTCCCGCGGTCTTGCCCGAGACCTTGACGGCACCGAGGATCGTGGTGTTGTCGGGACGGTTCACCTCGTCGCTGTCTTCGGGCAGGTCAAAGCGCGAGGCCGGCCGGCCAATGCGCCGCGAGTGAAACAGGCGCGTGGGCCGGCGGATGCCGACGATGAACGGCGTCGGCGATTCGAAGATCTGGATGCCCTCTAAAAAGAAGGGCCGGCGCTCGCGGAGGAAGGTCTCAAAGACGCCCAGATTGAGCACGGCCGGGTCGCCCTCGATCTGGCCGAAGTCTGGGTTGACGGCGGCGTTGAGGGAGATATTTGACGACAGGCCGTAGCGCAGGTCGAGGCCGGCCGAGGAGAACAGGTCGTGCTCGCTGCCGCCATCTCCCGGCGACAGGGTGCTGCGGCCTAGGGCGAAGGGGAAGATCTCGAGGCTGCGCTGCGGTCGGATGCCTTCGATTCCTTCAAGATGGCCGAAGCGCGCGGTGTAGCCGCTGACTCCTCGGGGGGTAAAGCTCCACTGCGACCACTCGGCGCGGCGGGAGATCTTGCGGGAGACATTGATCCCCCAAGTGTAGCTCTCCTTTGCGCCAAAGCGCAGGACGTGGTACGGGATCTTCAGCTCCAAGCTCCAGCCGTCAGTGCGCCGAGCCGTCTTTACCTCGACCACGCTGTCCCAGCTATCGTCGAAGTCGTCGTCGTTGTAGATGATCCCGTCCTCGATCCAGCCGGAGGGTCCCACGACGAAGTAGAAGCCCGTCTGATGGTCGTGATGGGGGTCGAGGTTGAGCTCGAACAGGTCGCGCTCGCGCCATTCGTCGCGCCGCGCCAGCCGCGCGGTGATGCTGTCGGGACGGGTGTCGTAGCAGATGCCGGCGATGTAGAGCGCGTCGTCGTCGTAGGCCACCTGAAAGGTGGTGCGTTGCGTCGAAGGCTCGCCGTTGTCTGGATCGTTCTGCGTGAACCCCTCGTGTACGGGGGCGCGCAGCCAGATTGCGTCGTCGATGACGCCGTCGAGGCGCGGCGGCACCTCAGCCCGCACGGCGCGGGCGGTGCGCTGGGGGTGCGTCATCCAAAACTGCATCTGGGCATCGCTGGTGTCGGTGTGGGCGGGCTGCTCATCGGCTCCGGCTGTCCCGGCGATGAGAAAAACAGCGGCGAGCACGGCCGCAAACATGTGCATTTTCCTTCCTTCTTGGTTGAAGATATCAAAGAACTCCACTTAGAATTCAAGCTCCCCTGCCGATTGAACAATGTCAAAAGTGGGTGTGGGTGGGTGATCGCCGTGCTTGCTGACACTACCTGTGAAACCGTACATTCCTACAGTCCAACTCCAAGTATCTCCCCAACCAAAGGACAATTCCCATGAGCGGCCTCACTCCCGACCAACTCGACTTCTATCGCACCGAAGGCTACCTCCTCGTCGAGGATGTCCTCGATCCTTCTGTTTTCGACCGCCTCATTGCCGAAATCAATGCCATCGTCGATACCGCCGCCGAGGAGGCCCACGCTGCTGGCGACCTGTCCGAGTTGCACGCGGACCTGCCTTTTGCCAAGCGCTTGGTCCACATCCACTCTCAGTTGGCCGACCCTGCCCCGCTGTTGGGGCAAGTCAACGGCAAGCTCAAAACCGAGGGCATGTTCGCCATTTTGACTCAACCGGCGCTGCTCGACATGGTCGAATCCGTGATCGGCCCTGAAATACTGGCTCACCCGCAATTCAACTTGCGCGCCAAATTGCCCAATCAAGACGCCACTGTGGTGCCTTGGCATCAAGACTTGGGCTATTTGCAGCCCGACGCGGAAGAGACCTTCATGGTCAATTTTTGGATTCCCTTGGTCGATGCCACTCCTGAAAACGGCTGCATGGAAGTCATTGCTGGCAGCAACCGCGCCCCGCTCATCGGCCACGAGCACGGCTTGGGACCGGGGGCCAATTTCAAGGGCATCACCGATCAGTATTTGCCTCCCGGCGAGCAAGTTAGTTGCCCGGTCAAAGTCGGCGGCGTCCTGCTCATCCAGCACAAGACCATCCACCGCTCCATTCCCAATCACTCCGACCACGTCCGCTGGAGCCTCGACCTGCGCTACAGCGACCCGGCCCAGCCTAGCGGCCGCGACGGCGTTCCCGGCTTTATCGCCCGCAGCCAAGCTCACCCCGAGTCGGTGGCCCAGAGCGCGGACGATTGGTTGGCCTTGTTTGAGACCGTCGCTCCATAACTGAAACAAGTGGTGACCCCTCGGAGATTCTATCGGTACACTTGGCTCGTCGGTTGAAAATGCGGCTTCCCAAACACCTTTTCGGAGATTACCATGCTCTACGAACTGATCCTCAAAGGCGGCACGCTAGTCGATCCAGCCCAAAAACTACACGCGGTGCTAGACGTAGCTTTTGCCGACGGCAAAGTCGCTGCGGTCGGGGCCGACCTGTCCGCGGACCAAGCGCGCCAAACGCTCGATGTCGCGGGCCACGTGGTGGCCCCCGGTCTCATCGATCTGCACGTCCATGTGTATTGGGGGGTCAGCCACCTCGGCGTCGAGCCCGATCCCACTTGCTTGGCCCGAGGCGTCACCACCGCGGTCGATGCTGGCTCGGCTGGTGCCGATACCTTCCCCGGCTTTCGCAAGTTCATCATCGACGTCAGTGACACCCGCATCTTGGCCCAGCTCAACATCTCCTCGCAGGGCATGTTGACGCAGGAAATCGGCGAGTTCGAGATCCCCGAGTACGCAGATGTGGACAAAGCCTGCCGCATGATCGAACAACACCGCGACCTCATCTTGGGCGTCAAGGTGCGGCTCACCCGCAACAGCATCGTCAGCGAGCGCTCGGGGATGTTGCCCCTGCATCGGGCTCGCGAGGCCGCGAATGCCGCTGGTCTGCCCATTATGGTCCACCCCCAAGACGCTTGGTGCGACAGCCTCGATGATGTGCTGGCCGTTATGAAACAAGGCGACATCCTCACCCATTGCTTCCACGGCATGAAGTGCGGCATCCTCGACGAAGCTGGCCAAATACGCCCGGCGGTTCACGAGGCCGTAGAACGCGGCGTGCTTTTTGATGTGGGGCACGGCGCTGGCTCTTTCTCTTGGGAGGTGGCCGAGACCGCCCTGAGCGCTGGGCTTGCGCCGCATACCATTTCTTCGGACCTGCATGTGTACAATCTCCACGGGCCGGTATATGACTTGGTCAACGTCGCGTCCAAATTCCTCCATTTGGGCATGGATCTTGACACCGCGCTGGCCAAAGTCACCGCCGTGCCGGCGCAAGTCATCGGGATGCCGGACGAGATCGGCACCTTGGGGGTAGGTGCTTGGGGCGACGCGGTAGTGCTCGATGTGCATCAGGGTCAGTTCCAGTTGGCCGATTCAGGCGGGGAGATGCGCACTGGCAACCAGAGATTGGAACCGCTGGTTGTGGTCAAGGGCGGCCGAATCTACCGCCAGTATTGAGACCCAACCAAGGAGCGGCTTGTGAACGCATCTGAAAATCAGTATGACGCGATCGCCGAAGCCTATCAAGATTCAAAACAATTGCCCTTTCGGGAATACATCTGGCTTTAGCGCGGCGAAACCGTGATATACCAGCGGAGGATACAGACCATGAACGCGAGATACGCATTTTTGCTAACTCTCGTCTGCACTATGGGCGCGTTCGCAGAAGAAGAGCCGGACGAGCGGAAGATATACGAAATCGAAGAAATCACGGTGACCGGCTCCCGCATCAAGAGCGCAGAGACGCTCGCGCCAGCGCCGATTGTCGTCCTGTCAGCCGAGGAAATCAGGGCGCAGGGCTTGGCCTCCCTTGGGGATGTGTTGCAAACGCTCACCGTGCAGTCCAATGCAATCAACACCCAAGCCAACAACGGCGGCGACGGCTCTACCCGCGTCAGCCTGCGCGGCCTCGGCTCCCATCGCACCCTCGTGTTGGTCAATGGCCGCCGCTTCGTGCCGGGCGGGACGGGCGCGAATTCATCCGTTGACCTGAATGCCATTCCGGCCTCCGTCATCGAGCGTATCGAGGTGCTCAAAGATGGGGCCTCGGCCGTCTATGGCTCGGACGCCGTCGGCGGCGTGGTCAACGTCATTACCAAGACCGCGATAGAGGGCATAGAGATCGACTATTACGCCGGGACGGCGGGCGCGGGCGATGGCGAAATCTTGGACCTCAGCGTAACCACCGGCCTACAAAGCGAAAAAGGCCACATCGTCTTTTCGGCCGGCTATCACAACCAGCGGCCGGTTTGGACCGGCGACCGGAGTTTCAGCGAGTCGGACAAGGCCTACGACTGGGAAAAGAACGACGGCTCCTATAACAACAACGGCAGCTCGGCCACCCCGGAAGGCCACATTATCGACCGCTCGGGTGAGGAGGGCAACGAGGCGTGGCAGGCGGTAGTGGCGGCGGCTGGCGATGAAGCCGGGGACTATCACCGCGATCCGAACATTGGCTGGCGTCCTTTCAATTGGGCGGGGATCTCATCCGATGGGAGCGGCGACACGTATAACTACCAGCCAGAGAACTACCTCTACACCCCACAGACGCGCTACAGCTCCTTTCTCAGCGGTTCCCATACCGTCGCCGAGGGAGCGCAGGGGTATTTTGAGGTGATGTACACCAACCGGCAGTCCGACCAGAAACTAGCGCCAACGCCGCTATTTACCATTAGCGACGGAATCGTGGTGTCGGCCACCAATCGGTACAACGAATTCGGCCGCGATTTCAGCGATGTGCGCCGACGCTTCGTCGAGGCGGGAAATCGCAACTTTCTCCAAGATATCGATACCTACCGCATGGTCCTGGGGCTGGACCATCGGCTCGGGAGCTTTGACGGCGACTTGTCCTTCTCCTACGGCCGCAGCGAGGGCACCAACGTCAACGAGGGCCGGTTCATCCTCAATCACGTAAAACACGCCCTCGGGCCGGACGAGGATTGCATCGACGACTGCGTGCCGCTGGATATTCTTCACGGTGCTGGTACCATCACCCAACCAATGCTGGATTACATCCAGTACACCGGCATTGGCCGAGGCTATTCCCGGCAGCAGATCTTGCAGTGGAATCTGACTGGGGAGGTGGCGCGTCTGCCTGCCGGTCCGCTGGCCGTGGCAGCCGGTCTCTCGTCGCGCTGGGAGGCGGGGGCCTACCTCCCCGACCCCATGACCGCATCGGGAAATACCACTGGCAGCAAAGCGTTTCCCACCGAGGGCTCGTACTCGGTCAGGGCGCTGTACGCAGAAACCCAACTGCCGATCTACGAAGCAGGAGCTGTCAGCCTCGATGCAACAGCCGCCGGACGCGCCTTCGACTACGACACCTTCGGCGCGGGCTTCACCTATGAAGCCGGCAGTCGTCTCCAGCTTTCCGAGGGCCTAGCTTTCCGGGCCACTTCCTCTAACGCCTTTCGCGCCCCGAGCATCGCCGAAATGTTCCTCGGAGCCAGCGATTCCTTCCCCTTGGTCAGCGATCCCTGCAGCAGGGTAGATGAAGCGGGCAATGCCCGGGAGCTGACCGCTCAGCAGGAGCGCAATTGCGCCAGCCAAGGCATCCCGGACGATTTCGAGGACTCGCGCGCCCAGCTATTGGCCAAGTTAGGTGGGTCCACGGATCTCGATCCAGAAAAGGCCGCGATGCTCACTGCCGGCGTGGTGTATCAGCCGGATTTCTTGGGGGGATTAGACCTGACCGTCGATTACTATACCACCAAGATCGAGGATGAGATCGGCACCCTGCCAGCCAGCCTCATCCTGAGCAACTGCTACTCGCAGGACGCGCCATCCGACTGCGATCAAGTCGTGCGCGACCCGGACAACCATCTGATTAACCGCATCTTGGCGACCAATACCAATATCGGGGAGACTGAAACTAGTGGTGTGGATATCGGACTTAATTACACCACCAACTCCTCCCTTGGCATTGTCTCGGCGCAGTTCGAGAGCAATATGCTCGTCAAGTACGAGCAAACGCTGCCTTCAGCCGGTGGTCCCGAGTTGGTCAAAGGCAAGGGCTACTACGATTTGGGCGTGTTTCCCACGTGGCGTCACGCCGCTTCCGTTGGCTTGGCAAAGCAGCGTTTTTCCGTTGGGTTGACGTGGCGCTACGTTGGCGGATTCGAGGAATGCGAAGACGACGACTGCAAGGGCAAGTACCGCGAGGATGTAGAAGAAGTACCCCCGAGCCGCAAGGTCGATCCGAACAGCCTCTTCAACGTGCGTGGATCGTATGAACTGGGGACGGCTCTTGGACTCTCCACTCTGACCGTCGGCATCAACAACCTACTCGATCAGCCGCCAGCGGTGATCTTCAATGGGTTCCTCGGCACTTCTGATTCCAGCACGTACGACTTTATGGGCCGCTACCTATACGTGCGCCTGTCTCATCGTATCAGTGGTTAGTGGCCAGTGGCCGGTGACCAGGCCCCCACCACTCCGAGGGGAGGCGGGTCTGACCACTGACCACTGACCACTGGCCACTTCTAATAATCGTACGACAGTGAAATGTTCCAGCGGCGTCCCAGCCCGAGGAATACGCGAGCGCTTGCGGCGTCGTGGCCATCGCCGTCATCGGCATCGGACACGTAGTTTTCATCGAGCAAATTGAAGACGTGTAATCGCAGTTTCATATTGCTAAACGAAGCGCCGGGCAGGGTGTAACTCGCGTGTAGATCCACCAGATTGTAATCTGGGAGTTTCCAAGACTGTGCTCGGTCGTCGGGATCGGTGCGGTTGGCGGGATCAAATTTGGCGTAGTGATCCATGAATCGCCGCACACCTAGCGAGGCGTAGAGGCCGCGCGTGGGAAATACCGCACCGCTCAGGGCAAGGGTCTTTTGCGCTGCGTCGCCCACCTTCAGCCCTTTGGCATAGACTTGAAATTCGCCGATCGTCTCTGGGTCCTCTTCGGGCGAAAATGTGGTATTGACATCGTTGAGCCATTCCCAATTGCCCAGCGATACCATGCCGCGCACTTCAAATTTGTCATGGGGACGCGCCTTCAGATCGAACTCTACGCCGGTATGCTGCGCGTCAATGCCGTTCAGCAAAAATCGGAAGCTCTGTTCGAGCTCATCGCTATAAATACTTTTGGGCCACGAGCGGTCTATCCACTTGGTGTAATAGAAGTTTGCGTTGCCAGTAAACATGCCGCGTTTGAAATAACCGGCACCCAACTCAAAAGAAGCGACCTTTTCATTAAACGTGGGATCGTACAGGCTGTTGTCGTAGTGGTAAACCGAGTCGAATTTGGGCGCGGTCGAAAGCCAGCCCATGTTGGCGTACACATTGATTGTAGGAGTAGCGTTGTAGTTGCCCCCTACTTTCACAGTGTAGCCGGGGAAATTTTCCCAATCCGTTTGGTCCCAGTCGCCATCGACTTTGGCGCGGAAATAGTCGATGCGCTTGTAACCCGTCGTCGATACCGAGGTACTCAAAAAGGCCGTGAATTTGTCAAACTGTCCTTCGAGTTGGGCAAAGCCGCCACCCCAGCGCGTAAGGCCGTCGTTGTGGTAGGCGACTTTGTCGCCGAGTCGCTTGACGGAAGTGGTGGCATTGTTGTCCCATTCAAAGACGTAGTAATCGGCCCCGAGTAAATTGCGCACTTCGCGCCAGTGCTCCCCTCTGTAATAGCGCAAATCCGTGCCAAAGGTCAGCTTGTAGATGTCGCTCAAATGGTATTCGGCTGTGCCCAAATACCCATACCAGAAGTGTTGATTGACCGAGTTGCGGATAATGGTCTGGGCCGCAATTTCATCGGCACCCACTTCGCCGGCAGCCACCAATGCGGAATCGGCTTGGGTATTCAACTCATCAGCCACGCGTTGCCAGTTGATGGTGCCGTCGGGTAGTGCGCCTGGATTTGCACCCAAACGCCCGGTGCCGCCGCCTTTGCCGCGTGAGAAATAGAATACATTGGACAACATGAATTGCGCGTTGGGGGTCCAGTACCAGTTCAAATTGGCCTGGGGTTTGTGGTAAAAATTTTCGCGCTCCATGATGATCTCGCTGTCGCGAGCGTCGTGGACACTGCCGTTATAATACTCCTGATAAGACGAAAAGGGCGAGCGTCCCCAGTTGGGATTGTAATCGACGCCGTAGTTTCTTGCGTCCGCAACGTCAATGCCGAGGGATTGGGCGTAATCGGCATCAAAGGTTCCAATGGATTGTTTGTAGAGACGATGGCCGTGGCGCTGCGGTGCGCCGGTGACAAAAAGATCAATTTTGTGCGTGTCGGATGCCAAAAAGCTCAACGCACCAAAGTAGGCCCACGCCGACGACCACGCCTGAGCGGGCAGACCCTCGCTGCTTTTGCGCGTCATGCCCACGGTGAAAGCCGTTTTCTTATCGATCAAACCCGATGAAAAATTGAGCGTGGTTTTGTAAAAGGCGTTGTTCCCAGCCTCCTGTTTGAGTTTGAATCCGCGCCGTTGACTGGCGATATCGGTGATGATGTTCATGGTGCCACCCACCGAGGCAATCGCCAGATTGGAGGCCCCCAATCCGCGCTGCACTTGGATCGACGACGTGACGTCGCTCAGCCCATCCCAGTTGGACCAATAGACCCAGCCGTTTTCCATATCGTTGACGGGGACGCCGTTGATCATAACGGCGACATTGCGCTGGTCAAAGCCCCGCACATTAATGCGAGAGTCGCCGGCCCCTCCGCCTTGCGCGGTCGCGTACACGCCCGGCGTATCATTTAAAATCAGCGGCAGATCGCGCGAGCCGAGTTTGCGCTGCATGTCGGCTTTGGGCACGTCGGAGAAGGCAACGGGTGTTTCGCGCATTTTGGCCCGATCGGCGACGATGATGATTTCTTTGCCGCGAAATACCTCGGGCATGAGTTCGACAAACAACTCGGCCGCATCCGCTTCTACGACGACGGGGCTGCGGTGTTCTTTGTAGCCGATAAAACTTACGACGAGCGTGTGGCTGCCAGCGCCGACATTGGCGATGGCAAATTGTCCGTCGAGATCCGTAGTAGCTCCGCGCTCGACGCCTTCTATATATACGTTGGCACCGGGCAGTGCTTCGCCGGTCTCGGCATCGCGCACGGTGCCTTTTAATTCGATAGCAGACAGAGATGAAGGGTTGTAGCTTGAGATTATCTCAGCCCCACCGGACAGAGGCGCATGAGTTCGAGTGAGCTATAGCGATGCTCAGCGATGCCTGCGGCCATAGCCGGCGTTCTCGGTTGCCAGCGTCCTTCGTCGGAGCGCTGGCGCAAGGCTCGATGGGCGTGATGAAAATTGTAGCGCAACGCGCCAATCCAACTAAGCGCATCGTGCCGATCCGACCGACGTGAAAAGCTCAGGGTTCTGCGCGCTTTTCGTGCGTTGCGCATCCGATCGGTCAGGTTGAAACGCTCGATGGCACTGGTATTGGCTTTCGTCCAGCCCAAGTCGGCCACGACTTGAGCCAAGCGTCCCTTGCCAAAGCGGGGTCGGATCTCGACCCGTTTGACCCGTCCGCCGTGCCGATGCTTGACAATCTGGGCGTAGACCAAGCCTTGGGGGATCCGAACAACGGGGGCCGGACGGCGGCCACGGCGATGGCGTCGGGGCACCGGATAGGCCCGACCAAAGGTGGCCACAATCGCCTCGGGATAGGTCGGTTCGCCATCGGTAAACAGCGCCGGCAGCCTCGCATCACACGAAAGCCTCGCCGCCGCATCGGCGACCACTTGATGAATCGTCGTAGTCGTACGGCGACCCGGCACCAGCGATACCAGCAATTTGCTCTGCGGATCCAAACTGTTGGCATCCCAATAATCCCCCCGTTCACTCGGATCGTCCAGGGGCGTCAAGTGCCGTTGTTTTTTCGCCACATACGACCATTTCTCATCAAATTGGAGCGCCATCGGACGCACGTTCCGCACCAGCCGGTCATGCAGTTGATAGCTCACCTGTCCGCTCACGCGCAGCAGGCGGCCAACCGCCTCCTTAGACACCCCCACCAAGCGCGCCGTGGCATTCAAGCCACAGGCACTATCCAGATGCTCGATCACCGACACGGCTTGGGCTTCACCGATTTTGCAATTAAACAACGCCGTGCCTTTGCGCTCGCTGAATTCCTCGCCGCAGCACCCACAGCGCAGATACCGAATCCGGTCGGCTCCATAGGTCTTGCGCACCCGCAGGTTGGCTTGGCCGCGTTGGCCGTAGGTCTTGCATTGGGCATTGAGACAGCACAAATTCTCCAACGCTGGTCTTGGCTCCTTCATCTGTATCCCTCCTTACTTGGTGGTTTGGAGAGATAAATAAAGGGAACAAGGCCAGCACTTGGTTTAACTAAACTGAGATAATCTCACCTTACGACCGAGATGAAGAGGCGAGGAATAAAAAAGAAAAAAGCGTGAGCATTGGCTTCATAAGAAACCTCCGTGGGGGAATGGGGACGCAGCAGTGCGTTAGCATATTGTTACAATAAGGCGACTCTCGGTTGCCCAAGCAATGGCGTACTGCTATACTAGACCCATTCGCGGAGGAACGTCAAGATGAACGAAGACGAAAAGTATTTCTTTGACCTCAACGGCTACATCGTCGTGCCCAATGTCTTGTCAGCCGAGGACATCGCACTGGCCAACGAGGCCATTGACCGCCGTGCCAATCAGATTCGCGAGCGCACCGGCGAGTTGTCGTTGTCGGCTGGTTCCAAAGCTCTGGAGGGCACGACCGGACGCGGCGACCTCGGTGGTGCGCTCTCATGGCCCGATCCCCACGGCCGCCCCTTCCGCGATATGCTGGTCAACCCCAAGGTGGTGCCCTTGCTGCACGAGATTTTGGGCCCCGGCTTCCGCCTCGATCACAATCTCGGCATCATCACCATGCGCAAAGGGGCCGAGGGCCATCTCCTGCACGGATCGTCCGGCCCCGGCTTTGACCGCCACCAGTACTACATTTTCAAAGACGGCAAAATGCACAACGGCCTGACCGTGGCCGCCTACCAACTAACAGATGTGCGCGAGGGAGACGGGGGCTTGTGCTTGATCCCTGGCAGCCACAAGGGCAACTATCCCTGCCCGATGGCGCTCCGGCGCGGCGAGGCGTACCGCGAGTCCATCAAGCAGATTACCTGCAACGCCGGCGACTGCGTCATATTCACCGAGGCTACCACCCATGGCACTCTACCTTGGACCGCCGACCACGACCGCCGCACCGCTCTCTTCCGCTTCTCACCGGGCAACCTCGCCTACGTGGCCCACAACTGGTCCGAAGACATGCTCGCCCTAATGACCGACGAGCAGCGCAAAGTCCTCGAACCGCCTTACCACGCACGGTTGGACCGTCCCGTGTTGGACGTATAGCCGCGTCCTATTTGACGAAATAATCGCGCCCATCAATCAACCAAAACCTTCAACAAAACCCATAGCTCAGGAAGCCTCTATGTCCAAACGCAAAATCGTCGTCACCGGTGCTGCCGGATACGTCGCCGGTCGCATGTTACCCGCCCTACAGGAACGCTATGAAACCGTCCTCTTAGATGTAAAAACGACCAACCGCCAAGGCGCAGAAGTCGCCGGAATCCACATCGCCGATCTGGTGGAGAAAGATCGCGATAAATACCGACAACACTTCCGCGGTGCCGATGCAGTAGTCCACTGCGGCTTCGTCCGAACCGGGCAGGGCGAACAGCGCTTCTGGAACGAGGCCGACAATGTTGCCATGGCCCACAATGTGTACCGGGTCTGCCAAGACGAGGGCGTGCGCCGAGCCGTGATCATCAGCTCCAATCACGCAGCCGACTACTACGAAAATTTAATCTGGTCGGGACGCATGGACTTCGTCACACCCGACATGCTGCCGCTGTCGGACAATTTCTACGGCTGGGCCAAAGCATCGTATGAACTGCTGGGTTTTATGTTCGCCTGCGGTGAGGAGGGGTCGGCCCTAGAAAATGTGCAATTGCGCATCGGCGGCCCCCGCGAGACCGACATCGACGGATGCGGCAACGATTTAAAAAGAATGCACCGCGGCCTAGGAGCCTATCTCAGCGTGCGCGACCAAGTGCAACTTGTAATCAAAAGCATTGAGACCGAAGACATCCGCGACGCCAACGGCGTACCCTTCCAAATTTTCTACGGCGTCAGCGGCAACGCGCACAACTTCTGGAGCTTGGCCAATGCCCGGCGCGTAATCGGCTACGCGCCCCAAGACGACAGCCAAGTGCGCTTTGCCGACAAAATCGCGGCGATTACACAGGCCGCGCAGGACGAATAGCATGAGCGAGTTCGACGGCGAAATTCGCGTTGATGCGGAAGAGCTACTGGAGCTGGTGACCGCCGTTTTCGAGCGGTGCGGTATGCCGCAAGCGGACGCCGCCCTACTAGCCGATTCGCTCGTGGATGCGGACCTGTGCGGCACCCATTCGCACGGCGTCCTGCGGGTGCCCGAATACGTGGAGAAACTGACCACTCAGGGTGTGAACCCGACCGCCAAGCCCGAAGTCGTCGGCCAAGGCCCTTCGTTTGTCATCGTAGATGGACGCAATGCAATGGGACAAATCGGCGCGGCCTTGGCCATGCGGAAGGTGATCGACAAGGCAGCGAAAACTGGCATCGCCGCCGGAGCCATTCGCGGCAGCAATCACTGCGGTGCCATGGCGTATTTTGCTCGCATGGCGCTGCCGCACGACATGATTGGCATCGCGACCACCAACGCGCTCCCGACGATGGCACCTTGGGGAGGTGCCGAACGGCTCTTGGGCATCAATCCGATCGCGTTCTCCGTACCAGCGGGGAAGATGACTCCCATCGTGTACGACGCCGCGTTCAGCGGGTCTTCCCACGGAAAGATTCGGATCTACCAGCAGAAGGGAATGCGCCTGCCCGAGGGATGGGCACTAGACCGAGAAGGTCAGCCGACGACCGATCCCAAGGTGGCGATCGACGGCCTGCTAGCCCCCATCGGAGGATTCAAAGGAGCCGGACTGGCGATGATTATGGGCATCCTTTCATCCATGCTTTCCGGCGCTAGCTATGGAACCGAACTGGGAAGCATCGAAGAGGGGCCAATCCCCGGCGCAGACGGCCATTTCGTCGCCGCCATCCACATACCTTCCTTCGAAAATATCCCACGCTTCAAATCGAGAGTGGATGCCGCCATCCAGCAGATTCACGACTGCCAACTCGCTTCTGGTTTTGACCAAGTGTACGCTCCGGGAGAGCTAGAAGCGATTCGCCGCGCCGAGTATAGTGCGCAGGGAATCCCGCTCAATCGCGTAACGCTAGCAGACATGCGAAAAACGGCGGAGCGACTCAGTATCGACGAGAACGAATACACATGGCTTTAGAGAATATCCGCGAACTCGCCCCAAGCGTTTTCAGCGTTGACAGCCGCTTCGTCGATGAGAACGGCATTGTGCTTTGCCTACTACGTGTTAAGAGGGATCGAAGGGCCAACGTCGGGGCGCAGCGAACGGAGGAGCTTGGCCATCATGCAGGCAGGATACGAGTCGGCCAAAAGCGGCGAGGTCGTCAACCTGCGGGAGCGATTCGGGGCGTTGTGACGCGGAGAATTGCAAATAAATCTAACTCATGGCAGCACAATGCGGTTATATTACTGTCGATTACTTGCAAAACATCGCGCTAGGAGGTTTTGATGAGCACTTCGGTCCAAGAATGGACACCGACTTTGACGGAGAGAGAAACCGCGCTTTTCGACCTGAAAGGGTACATCCTCTTTCCGGCTGTTTTGAGCGCGGATGAGCTTGCGCCGATTAAAGCGCAGTGCGAAAAATTGCGCACCGATAAAGCGTCTCTGCCACCCGAGGCGCGTTGTCTGCCCGGCGGCTCAGCATCGGCATTAATCGATCATCCAGCCGTTATGCGGGTGCTGCACACAATAAGACCTTCACGGAGGGCAACATGGCCAATAAGGTGACGATTTTTGGTGCGGGTAGCGTGGTGTTTTCGCTCGGCTTGGTGAAGGATTTGTGTCTGACCAAGAAGCTGAACGGGAGCCACGTTTGTTTCATAGACATCAACGAGGAGGTGCTCGACGTCATTTATGCACTCGGGCGACGCTATGCCGAGGATTTGGGTGCAACTATGACATTTGAGAAAACTACAGATCAAGAAGCTGCATTAAAAGACGCCGATTTTGTAATCAATACAGCAACAGTAACGCACAACGAATACTTCATGCAGCGCCGACGCAATATGACGGCTGAGCTGGGCTATTTTTACGACAGAACTGGGATGCCCGAATATCACAATTTGCAACTGATGTTAAATGTTGCAAAAGACATGGAGAAGTTGTGCCCCGATGCGTGGGTTTTGTTGGCGGGCAATCCAGTCTTTGATGGAACTACATTGATGACGCGAGAGACGGGGATTAAGGTGTGTGGGTTGTGTCACGGGCATTACGGCTACGCGGGCGTCGCGCGCACATTGGGCTTGGACCCCGATCAAGTGACGTGGCAAGCACCGGGCTTGAACCACAACATCTGGCTGACGGATTTCATCTATGAAAACGAAGACATGTATCCAAAGCTCGATCAGTGGATTGCCGAGGAGAGCGAGGCGTACTGGGAGCAGATGACCCGAAAGGGCAAGGCAATCCCCACGCAAATGTCGCGCGCGGCGATTCATCAGTACAAGATGTATGGCTTGATGCCCATTGGCGACACGCCTCGGCGGGGCGGCTGGTGGTATCACACGGATTTGGAGGCGCGGAAACACTGGTACGATCCCAATGGCGGCAAAGACACGCCAGCCGGACGCGATGCGGTTTTAGCTGGCAAGGCCAAAAAATACGAGCAGATGAAGGCGGCGGCCTACGACGAGAAAATCCGCCCGATTGATCTGTTTGGCGCTCAGATGACACACGAGCAGCACATTCCCATTATGAATGGACTGGTCAACAACGTCGAAGGTCAGTTTCAGGTAAATGTGCCCAACTGCGGTGCGCTGCCGGGCATTCCCGACGATGTAGCGGTAGAAGTTCCCGCGATTGTCAATAAGAAGGGCATTCAGTCTTTGCGGGTGCCGCCATTGCCCAAGAAAATTATGCTGGAGTGCATCTATCCCGACTGGCTCAACATGGAGCGCACCCTCGAAGCAGTCTTGTCAGGCGATAAATCAATGATGCTGTTTGGCGTGCTCGGCAGCAAAGAGACCAAATCATATGAGCACGGGTTGGAGACGCTGGACGCGCTGTTTAACATTGAACCCAACGAACCGATGAAGCACGTGGAAGATATCAACGCGCATTTTTCTTGGCCAAAGAATTGGTCGTAGGAGCAAACATCCACAAAGGCTGAATAGGATGGGAGATACAGATAGCACGGTGGCAGTGACCGGTGCTGCAGGCTTTCTCGGCAGCCATATATGCCGCGCCTTATTGCACTGCGGACATGCGGTGCGCGCTGTTACGCACGAGGGTAGCAATCGCAAACTTCCCGATGATCTGAGCGAACAGGTCGAATTGCAGCCGGCCGATGTCCGCAACCCCGAGTCGTTGAACCAAGCATTTCAACATGCTCACGCCGTCGTCCACAGTGCTGATATTATGACAGTTGACGCTGATCCCAAAGGGTTAGCTGACGAAGTCAACTTGATAGGTACGCGCAATGTGGTTCAAGCATGTATTGGCACCGGCGTTCGCCGACTGGTACACATCAGTTCCATACACGCATTCAGTCCGTTGCGCGGAACGACGCTGAGTGTCAGCTCAAAACTGGGTCAAAATTCCAAAATTCCCTACGTAGCCACCAAAGCCGAAGCGCACATGAGCGTGCTCGACGCGGCGAGAGGCGGTTTGCTCAACGCATCTATCGTCTGTCCTTCGGGCCTCATAGGCCCCGGCGACAGTGAGCCGACCCGCGTCGGTAGCGTGTTGCTCGCCATGGCGAGCAAGCAACTCCCGTGTCTCATCAACGGGGGATTTTGGTGGAGCGACGTGCGAGACGTGGCAAATGCCGTAGCCAACGCGGTAGAGGCGAGAGGATACGGGGGCGAGGTTTATTTTACTGCGGGGCAACACGCAAAGACCAGCCAACTGGTGCGTCTGTGTTCCCAAGTTCTGGGGCGTAATGTAAAGCGTCCCGTCGTGCCCTACTTTCTAGCTCGAACGGCTTTGCCCCTGATTAAATCGCGTGCTGCAAAGCGCAACCAATCGTCTCTCTACTCCAGCAATTCGCTCAAACTCTTGCGCGACTGCCCGGCATCCGTTGATGAATCCTTAGCGATAAGTCAATTGAGATACGAGCCTAGGCCACTTGAAGAGTCGATCCGCGACGCCCTCGATTGGTTCGCAGAGCAGGGAATGCGTGTGTAATGGGGAAGGTTTTCATCTTTGCGTTTCATGGCTCGCTTGTCGCTCAATAATCGCTCAATCCGGTAGCGGCTCTTCCCCCGCGTATGGCTGGTCGCCCACTTTTTCCTGTAGGCGGCGCAATTCCCCGCGCAATTGGCGCACCACTTCGGCGTAAGCCGGGTCGTGGTACACATTGACCAATTCGCACGGATCCTTTTCCAAATCGAACAACTCCCACTCCGGTTCTTTGCGCTCGTCTATGGCACCAGGCTGACCTAGGGCGTCGGCATAGTAGTAGATGAGCTTGTAGCGCCGGGTGCGGACTCCGTAGTGGGCGTACACATGGTGGTGCGCCAAGTGCATCCAGTAGCGGTAGTACATCGCCGTCTGCCAGTCATCTGGGGTCTGTCCCTCCAGTACAGGGCGCATGGAGCGGCCCTGAAACGAGTCGGGAATGGCGACGCCAGCGTAGTCGAGGAAGGTAGGCGCAAAGTCAACGTTGAGAATCATGTCGGCACTGACGCTACGGGCGGCAATGGCGCGGGGATAGCGGATGAGGAAGGGCATGCGCAGCGATTCCTCGTACATGAAACGCTTGTCATACCAGCCGTGGTCGCCGAGGAAAAAGCCTTGGTCCGAGGTATAGACGACGATGGTATCGTCGGCAATGCCCTCGGCATCGAGATAGTCGAGCACGCGACCGACGTTGTCGTCAACCGAGGCGACACAGCGCAGATAGTCCTTTATGTAGCGCTGGTACTTCCACTTTTTCTCCTCTTCCGGGGTCAGGCCTGCGGGTACGGGCCGCTTGAGATCCGTGGCGTTGAGGTCGCGGTCAACGCGCATTTTGGCGGCTCCGGCGGCTGCCGCTCGATTCTGGTAGTCGTCGTCAAAGGTCTCTGGCTCGGGGATATCCTCGTCTTCGTACAGATGGGCGTGTTTTTCGTCCGGCTCCCAAGGGCGATGCGGGGCCTTGTGGTGGTACATCAGGCAAAAGGGCCGCTCCTTGTCGCGCGCCCTAAGCCAGTCGAGCGACAGGTCGGTGATAATATCGGTGGTGTAGCCCTCGTATTGGACCTTGTCGCCGTTGCACACCATCTCCGGGTCGAAGTAGGGGCCTTGGCCTTGGAGGATGTTGTAGTAGTCAAAGCCGGTGGGCCAGTGGGCCGGCCCCTGGCCTAGATGCCACTTGCCGACGATGGAGGTCTGATAACCGACCCCCTGCAAAAGCTTGGCGAAGTTGAGCTGGCGGTTGTCGTGGCGCGAGTTTAAGGTGGTCATGCCGTTGACGTGATTGTACGTGCCGGTGAGGATGGTCGCGCGGGAGGGGCCGCAAATCGAATTGGTGCAAAAGCAGTTGTCAAAGCGCATGCCGCCTTGGGCAATGCGGTCGAGGTTGGGTGTGGTGTTGATGCGGCTGCCGTAGCAACTCATGGCGTGGGCCGCGTGATCGTCGGTCATAATGAAGAGGATATTGGGACGGGACATGGAACTCCTTGCGAAAGAGGGTTAGTAGATGACAGCGAGGGGGCGCACAGCCACGTCCTCGCCAGCGGCGGCACCGAGATCAATGTGGCACAGATACAGTCCCGGCGGCACCAGCATCCCTTCGGCATCGCGCCCAGACCACGTATAGGAGACAACGTCTCCACCCGCTCCGGCCAACTCGGTCACCTCGCGGCCCGCCAAGTCGAATACCCGCACCCGTGGCGTCGCCATCTCCACCTTGAAGACTACGAAGCGGATATGCACTTGGTCATTAACCCCGTCGCCATTGGGCGTAAGGGTGGCCGGAGCCAACTCTAGATCGCCGATGAGTTGTTCGCTGCCAGTCAAGGCCGGCAGAAGCACCACGTTGGTGCGCCGCGCCGCGGCCTCCACGGACTGCCACAGGCCCGGCCGGTCTCCATGACCAAGCTCCGCGCTGAATACCGTGGCATTGCGCCACAGACGCGCAGTGAAATGCACTTCTAGCGAATCGCCGCCAACGCGCTGGCCCAAGGCCACGAATAGGGAATCGCCCCGCTGCGCGACCTCCTCCACGGCGATGGTCTCGCCAGCGAGAACCACCTCCACCGCTCCAGTCTCTAGCCAGCCGCCGGGAGCGATGAGCCGCAGCCGGTCGAAGCCGCTGTCGTCTGCGGCAGCCGTCGGCCACAGCGTATAAGTAAAGCGCGTGTCCTCGTTGGGCTGGGCTTCGCGCGGCCAGACCTGTCCCTTGGCCTCGGTCACCAAGGCGTCCTCAAACTCGATCGACAGCGAGCGCAACACGGGCGCAACCTGTGGGTCCTCGGTCGAGAGCAGGGCCTCTAGCTGGATGAAGCGGCGCGGGCTATCCGACTGGAAGGCTTCGCCCGAAAGCTGATAGACATTGCTCCACGCGCCCCAGTCTTCGCCCACGACCAGCGCGGTATCCACCTGCCCGCGCAACACCTTGGGCGAGCTGAGCCACTTCTCTTCGGTTACTACTTCGCCAATCTTGTTGTGATACGTGTACTCCTTGCTGAGCTGCACGCCCGAGCGGGAGCGCAGTTGCATCCGCGTTCCCACGGGCAAATCCGCATCCCACAACAGGCGCTTGATGGCCTTGGCGCGACCATCGCCGACGATCTCGCCCAAGTCGATAAAGCCCGAGCGCAGCACCGCTTGCGCCGGATAGCCGGGTGAAAACAGCATCAGTTCGGCCGCGCGCGCGTGCCACTCCAACGAAGTCAGGAAGCCGTGCCAGAACAGGTAGCGCACTTTGCGCGGCTTGAACAGGTAGCGATAGTGCCGCTCTGGACCGACGAAGGGATTTTGCTCGTTGCCGTAGCCCACTAAGCGATCGTAGTCCACCTCGCCCGAGGTCGTGCGCCGACCGTCCGAGACCAAGAAGGCGAATCCCGTGCCTCCGTTGCGCACCGAAGAGCCGGACGCCCCCTCGCCTTGGTTATTGAAGTAGAGGAATATCTCGTCAATCCAGAACTGGGCCCCTAGGTCTAGCTCCCACCACAGCCCTTCGTTGCGCCAGCCAGAGGTGGCTCGATAGGTAGTGAACTTGTTGGCATAAGTATTCATGTCGCCATCGACCAAGCCCTCTACGTCGCGGACGACTAGGCCGGTTTTAAAGGACCCGCCGCGCTCTAGGACGCCGAGGCTGAAATTGTCGCCGACAGCGCTCACTTCGACCTCGGCCAGCGCCGCGTCCGCGCTCTGCTCATCCGCGCCAATGCGAATGTACTGAATGACCCGAAAGCGCGCCGCGTCCTCAAACACCACGTCTAGGCCGGGGTCTAAGACCCGCGTGGTGTCGTTGCGCCCACTCAACCCGATGCGGATCTCGGTCTCTTCGTTGGGCAAGGTCGTCTGATACACCGACTCAAAGCGGAAGATATCCTTGCGGGGATCAATCGTCCCTCCGGTGGCCACATAGACCGTAAACTGGCGCAAGGGACGCGCGCCTTCTTGGTCGGGGAAGCGCAAGCGCAACTCTTGGGCCAACACCGCCCGCCCGAGATCAATCTCGACTTCCCATTTGGCCAGCGGATCGGCCGGGTCGGGTTGCCAGAAGGTGTCGTAATCGCCGTCGATGATATTGGCCGCGTCCCTTGGGTTAGACCCAGCCCGGAAGATGCCGCCCTGTACGGCTTTTCGCTCCACTGTATCGTGGAAAAACCGGCCCGCATTGCGCACGGGGTCGATGTCCTTGCGGAACTTGATTAGCTCTAGATGCCCGGACGGGCCGAGCTGCACCAGCCCTTGCGGCAGTTGCCAAGTCTGCCACTTTTCGGCGCTGTCAAAGGTAAAAACCTCGGCCGCGAGGGGGCGGGCTAACAGGCTGAGAGTCGCACACCAGAAAAAGATCGCCATGCGTCGCTTCCTTAATAGGCCAAGCCAACGGGCAGAAGCGCCCGCCCATGCTGGGCTTCGGTCACCAGCGCCAGCTCCAACAAGTACAAGCCCGGCGGCAAAAGTGCGCCCTGCTCGTCGCGGCCATCCCAAAAGACCCGCTGCGGACCCGTGCCCTGTGCGCCGACCTCCACGTGGGCGCGGCGGTTGCCCGCCAAGTCGTACACATCGAGTACCACCGGCACGGGCGCGGGCAGTAGGAAGAGCGCGTACTCTATGGCTAAGCGGTCGTTCACCCCGTCGCCGTTGGGCGTGACCACCCCGCTCGACAAGCGCACGCGCCGGACGATCTCCGCGGCCGGGTTCGCAGCCCCGAGCACTCGCAGGCTATTGGTGGAGACAGCGGCGCTGACGTCGCCCGGCTCAATCGGCTGCGGCAGGCGGTTCTCGTCTTCGGTCAACACCTCGCCGGTAAAGGTCGTCGCACGCGCAAAGACCTCCGCGGCAAAGACCACCCGCAGCGGCTCGTTGGACGCGGCCGTCACTTTGTGCGGCAGCAATACCTCCAAGTGCGCGTCGCCTTCGACCACGGCCCGCGGCTCGACGACCGCGAGCGGGTCGCCCATTTCCAGGCGCGTAAATTCGGGTGCAATGCCCGTGTGGATCCGCACCCGGTCAAAGCCCCCCTCGGCGGCGCTAGCAAACGAGGCCCGCACGTCGTACACAAACGTCTCCCGCGCCCCCAGCTCGACTTGGACAAAACCCGGGGCGGGCTGCATGTCGGCTGCACGCGCGACTTCGCCCACGATCTGCGCGGCCAAGGGCGGCGAGGTTTCAATCCACAGCGAATCAAGCTCTACCCAATCGCCAAATGCCCGGCTTTGCAGGGTGATTTGGAACTGCAAATGCGAGCCGTTGCGCAGGTCGAGCCAAGTGCCGGATTCTGTGATGGGACTGGACCAAAAAGACCAATTCTCGCTGTCGTAGCCAATGGACGCGCGGATGCCGGGCTGGCGGTCGATTTGCAAAATCCCCTCGGTCTCGGGCTGGCGCAATTCGCCTTCGTAGCGCTCGCGCGTCACTACAAACTCCCGGCCCGAATCCGTGTACTCGTGGTATATGTTGGGGTCGCCGTCCCGACCGGCTCGCACCTCCACCTCCACCCACGCCTCGGCGTCTGACACCACTACGGCTTCTTCGCCGACCATCCGCATAGTGCGCGCTGCCCACGCCAAGCGGCCAAAGTTCACCTCGGCCCCCAAGTCGAGAATTTTGCTGCGGTAGATGGCCCGCTTGGGCACGCCGCGACCGGTGAGCACAAATTCGGCAATGGTGCCGCGCACCGTATTGCTGTCGGTGGTGCGCTGCTCGTCGAGCACAGATGCTTTGCGCTGGTAGCGCACAAAGCGCACATATTGCTGGGGGAAGTCGATTTCGACTTCTGGGTCGAAGTTGACCGGCACGTCGGCGATGAGGGTGTTCAAACGGCGATAGCCCTTTTGCGCGAGGATGTCGCCCGCCTCGGCGGCAATGCTCACCTCAAAGGCTGGCACCGGGTCTTGGTTGAGCGGCACGCCGTCGGAACGGACTCCCTCGGTCGGCGTGACAAACCCAAAGCGCGCGGCCGGCACGGGCACGCCGATGTCGATGGTCCAATGGCCATCGCGGGCCGTGTTATACGTGCTCCGCAGCCCATCCACGTAGAGCGGGCTGTCGTAGTAGGAAGTTTGGTTGACATTGGTTCCGTCGGTGTACCACAGCCGCGGCTGATGGCCGTCGATGTACCCTAGTTCGCGCGGGACGATCAACTCGGACCAACCCGTTACCGACAGGAACATGTTGTCGTCGTCGGCAAAATACACGGGCCGGATGCGCTCGGCGTTGACATCCATGATGATCCGCGTGGTGTCGCTGCCGTCCCACGCCAGCCCGGCCCCACCGATTTGCCACAGCGATATTTGCGCTTCCGCCGAGGAGCACAGCGCAATCGCGATCAGTGCAATTCTGTACATCGGTGCGCGTACCATCACGCCCTCCTGTTGAACGGCACTCAATATAATGCAATGCGCATAGGCGAGCTATTGACGCGAGCGCGTCTGGCTCCCTTTATATGCCAATCTTCCAACCCCAACAAGGAGCTTTTCCAGATGGGCAAATTAGGGTACGACGATACCCCCCTACTACCCAACTCTCCCTATTGCGTCCACGATCACCAGCGGCCCGCCCCGGCAGTGGTGACGCCCGGCAGTCACAACAGCCCCCCCTCCGACGCGGTCGTCCTCTTCGACGGCACCAGCCTCGATGGCTGGCAGAGCGCCAACGGCGGCGACGCCCCTTGGCAGTTGGCCGACGGATACATGGAGGTCGCGCCCCGTACCGGCGATGTCGTGAGCACAGCGCACTTTGGCGACGTCCAGTACCATCTCGAATTCGCCTGCCCCAGCGAGGTCAAAGGCGACAGCCAAGGGCGCGGCAACAGCGGCGTCTTCCTCATGAGCCTATACGAGATCCAAGTCCTCGACGGATACGACAACCCCACCTATGCCGACGGCACCACGGCCGCGGTCTATGGCGAATATCCGCCGCTGGTCAACGCCTGTCGCCCGCCCGGCGAATGGCAGACCTACGACATCTTCTGGACGGCTCCGCGCTTCAACGATGCCGAGTTGGTCAGCCCGGCTTATCTCACTTTGGTCCACAACGGCGTTTTGGTCCACCACCACGTCGAGGTCTTAGGCCCCACGGGCCATCGCGGCGTCTATCGCTACGAAGTGCATCCCCCCACCGGCCCGCTTCGCTTGCAAGATCACGGCGACTTGGTGCGCTACCGCAATATCTGGGCGCGGCCTGTAAAGGGATACGACGAAGGCTGAAGGCTGGCTGCACGGGAAAGACAAAGGGCTGCGAGTGTAATCTCGCAGCCCTTTGTGGTGTACATTCGACCGTATTGGCCGTGGTGAAAGCCAACAGGGCTTACTTCACAACAGCCTTATCACCCCGCTTTGGCCATCGACTTCGATCAACTGTCCAGTTTTAATTTTTTCGTACAAACACATGCCCCACTCACTCGTCTCCTGTATGAAGGGAGACGAAGTCTATGCATCGCACGACGGCCTATGTGGGTCATTTCCTCGCGCGCTTTGAGAGAAATGTCAAGCTGTACATGGCCTGTGCCGCCCTGATCGGGTTTTCGGCGTTCGGCATCTACAGCGTCCTGTTCAATCTCTATCTGCTGAGGATGGATTATGACGTCGGCTTGATCGGCCATTTCAACGCCGCAGGCTTGCTGAGTTTTGCCCTTTTCAGCCCGATAGCCGGCAACTGGGCGCGCAGGGCCGGGTACCGGCGCACTCTGGTGGGGGGCGTGTCCCTCATGGTCATGGGGTATCTGCTGATGTCCCTAGCTGGGTTCTTTTTTGGCCCACTGCGCACGGGATGGATCACCGCAGTGCAGGTGGTCATCAACTGTGGCTTCGCCACATATACGGTCAACAGCAGCCCCTTTCTGATGTCGGCAACAGCAGCCGACAACCGCTCGCTCGTATTCTCCCTGCGTGGGGCGGTCTGGCCGCTTTTCGGCTTTGCCGGCAGCGCGCTGGGGGGAACTCTGCCGCAGATTTTCGCATGGCTGATTGATGGTGACGATCTCGTCCCCTACCAGTGCAGTCTGCTGGTAGCCTCGCTCGTCTTGGCCCCGTCGCTCTTTCTGTTCGGCTCAACTACAGGAGACGACAGCCAAGAACAGTCGGATGCGACCGCAGAAGGCGAAGACGACGAGAGGCGGCCAGATACGCCGTTGCTGATGATCGGCCTGATCAGCCTGCTCGCCGCTCCAGGGGTCGCTGTGGCCCGCACCTTTTTCAACGTGTACCTGAACGCCGAACTCGGGATCTCGCCGGCCTCTATAGGCTGGACGATCGGGCTAGCGCAATTGCTCTCCGTCCCCGCAGCCCTAATCATGCCGTACGTACTGGCCAAAACAGACCACGTACAGGTCTTCACCTACACCACGCTCGGTATCGCCTTAGCCCTGCTGCCGATGGCCCTTATTCCCCGCTGGGAGGCCGCCGGCTTGGGGTATATCAGCGTCATTGTGTTGGTCGCTGTCCGCCTGCCCGCGTTTGCCGTCTTCCACCAAGAGTTGGTCGCCCCGCGCTGGAGATCGACGATGTCGGCGGTGACGACGAGCACCGCCTTGATAGGCTTTGCAATCACCTCCTTCGGCGGGGGTCGCCTCGCCCTCAGCATGGGCTACACGCAACTTTTTCTGTTAGGCGTCGTCATAACCTGCATCAGCGTCGTGCCGTTCAGGGTGCTGGCCGCTCAGCGGGTCAGAGGAGCGTCGGCATGAGTGCGAAATGGATCATTGCCGCCGGTTATCTGCTGGCGATTCCACTAAGTGTATTCGCGGGTGCGGACAAAACAGCGGTGGCTACGAGGACCGATACTCCGCCGATCGTCGATGGTCATTTGAGCGATCACTGCTGGGACTTGGCAGTGCCCACCACCGATTTCATCCTGCTGGACCCGGTCGAGGGCGCTCCGGCGGCCAATCAGACGGTCGTGAAAATCCTCTACACTGCGGATCAGCTATACATCGGCCTGTTTATGGCCGATTCCAACGCCGAGAATATCGACGCGCGGGTGGTCCCTCGGGATGGTCGCTTTGCTCCTCGGGATCTGATCGGCATATTGCTCGACCCCCAGCACGACCATCGCAACGCCTACGGATTCTACATTAATCCCTACGGCATCCAGCACGACTTCCAGATGACGGATGACGGCGCGAAAGGGTACGGGGGTAACAACAAGGGTTGGGATGGAGTCTGGCGGGCAGAGGCTGCGGTTTTAGACAGTGGTTGGTCCGCCGAAGTGGCCATCGCCTTCTCCACGTTGGCCTTTGCAGCCGGGGACGACATGGTATGGGGATTTAACTTAGAGCGCCTATCGATCACGGGGAGGGAACGCAGCCATTGGGCCGCCATATACCAAGAGGACGGCTCCGTTCTGAGGGTTTCGAAAGCCGGTCACTTGGTCGGATTGCGGGGAATAGACCCTGGGCTGCGTCTCGAACTACTTCCCTATGCCGCGTCCGGCGTCGATAGGACGCACGCCGATTGGCAGGGAGAGACGGCCGACGCGGGCTTAGACATAAAATACGGCGTCGCTGCGAATGCGACTTTGGACATAACCGTGAATCCAGACTTCGCACAAATCGAAGCCGACGAGGAGGAGATAAACCTGTCTCGCTTTCCCCTTTTACTAAAGGAAAGGCGTCCGTTCTTCGTCGAAAACGCGGACTTCCTCGGCAAGCACGGGTTGTTCTACAGCCGACGGATCGCCGATCCAGATTTCGGCGCTAAGTTTATCGGCAAAGCCGGGGAATACACGCTCGGCATTCTGACGGCGCAAGACCGAGGCGAAGCCGGTGCAAGACCGAGATTCGGCGTCCTAAAGCTACAGAGGGAAGTATTCCACAATTCGACCGTAGGCGCGCTAGTGGAAGGCATCTGGGATAGCGGGATGATACTGCAACAGATTGCGGGGTTGGATTCCCGAGTGGAATGGGACGACCGCTACGTCATTAATGCCTATGCTGCCAGAAGTGCCGAACAAGGCAGCAGCGGGTATATCTCCGGTGCCGATATGAGCTATCGGCACGGGAATTTCGCAGGGGGCGTCAATTACAGGTCGATAGAATCCACTTTCAGCGCCGACAGACTCGGGTTTATCGAGCGCGACCCCGGAATCGCGTCGCAGTCCGTGGAGTTTTCGGCCGACTGGCGTCCGCGGATGAGACGCCTCGGCAAGTTGAATCTCGGACAAGCTATGTTCATAGAGCAGCGCTCGGTCGAAGATGGCTGGAGTTGGGAATGGACGACTGCTGATGTATGGCTCTACACTTGGGACGATTCTTTCGTTTCGGCCAAACACAGCGTCTGGCGCTGGCCTTGGCAGGGAATCTGGTACAGAGGACAGACAATCGAAATGGGGTTTGATACGGGCGACGGCAGAAAGTGGAAGCTGGACATCGGCGCGGGACTGCAAGACAGGTTTGACTTCGCCGACGCTTATTTCGGCACGGCGAGAAGCGCCAGCGGCACACTCGAACTCAAGCCGTCCGCATCGCTGACGATCGAAGGCAGTTGGTCGAGCGTCTGGGAATACCTGCCGGGCGGCACGCTCGACGAGCGCAAGACGATCTGGCGGGGACGGGCGACCTACTTTGCCACCAAGCGCCTCTTTCTACGCGGATTCGCACAAGACGCTGGCTATCTGGATGAGCGCGACATCAACTTGCTCGCCAGCTATGAGATCGCGCCAAAAAGCCGGGTTTATCTGGCCTACAACTTAGGCGACACTGCCGCAGAAAGGGCGGAAAAGCTCCGCTTCAAGGTGGCGTATCTTCTATCCTACTGAACGGTGCGAGAATGGATGCAAAGGCTAGCATGGAAGGGCCGAGGACCCGACAGTAACGCCATCCCAGCTTTGCACCGCGCCTTCTGTAAAACGGTACGTTCGACTATGCCTTTCAGCGGCTTGAACGATAACCATAACCATAACAATCAGTTAAGAAGAGGCTGTCTTAAAACTATGTTTTCGATGCTCGTTCGGGGTCAAGTGTCAAATGCAGGCGGTTTATGGGCTGCCCAGTAGTAATTATGGCTGGTGGAAAAGGAGAGAGGTTAGATCCGTTCACTAGATTACTACCCAAGCCATTAATGCCTATTGAAAAAAAGCCAATGATTGAGTTAGTCATGGATCAATTCCATAAATTTGGTTTTTGCCCTTTTTATTTAGTTGTTAATTATAAAGGGGATATGATAAAGATGTATTTTGATTCGGCTGATATAGATTATAAGATAGAGTACATTTGGGAAACTGAATTTTTAGGTACGGCAGGATCATTGAGTTTATTATATGATCAGATTCCTTCTACATTTATTGTTTCGAACTGCGATGTTATCGTTAATACTAATTTTAGTGAATTAATGAATTTCCATTGCAAAAACGAGAGTGCCATGACTGTCATCGGTGCAAAGTATAGTTATGTGGTCCCTTATGGCGTGATTAGTGCACCTGATGCTGTTGTAATCAAAGAAATAAGTGAGAAGCCACAAGTCGAATTTGTCATTAATACAGGTGTTTATGTTTTGCAAAAGGAAGTATTGGATCTTATTACTCCTAATCAGGTATTTGATATGACAGATTTAATGCAAAAGATGATACAAGAAAATGTTAAACTATGCTTATATTCTATCCGAGAAGATACATATCTTGATATTGGCCAATGGAAAGAATATAAGAAAAATTACAAGCTTCTATCTCAGCTTTGATTTCTTTGATTTCAGTGAGCAATGGTAAAAATTATGCTTGAGAGCTAGGTACACGACGATATTCTAAGTTGTGGTATAGTTCCTATTTAGGTCTATTTGTAATAGCCTAAAATTGCAAATGAACCCTATGGGGTTCCCTCTAGTATGGCTCTTTTGGGGAGACGCATACCGGTCCCAATCCGACTTGATCGGGGCAAATCAGGAAGTAAACACCAGTAATCACCGATGCCCAAGGAGTGCCGCAGTGGGGTGGGGCGCATCGGCATAATGTGACGCAGTTGCCGTTGGTGGATCGCATACCTCGGTTGGCCGGTCGGGGGTCGACCGCCAGCGAGCGGGCGGGACATCGGCTCGGCATAGGCAAGCCCACGGTAGCGGCTTGGGCGTCTATCCGTGGGTAGTGGGGTGTGGTTCCATAAATTTTGTCGACTTCGGGATCCACTGGAAGTGGCAGGACCTTATCCATGAGGCCTTTCTCGACATCAGATGGTACCTCATCGGTTAGGGTTACCTTAAAGAATTTTTAAGGACTCTTAGGTTGTTATTGATACAGAGACGGAGGCATATGTGCTCAATTTTATTCGTTTGTACGGGGAACATATTTCGTAGCATGACTGCTGCATATGCTTTACAAAAAATGATGAGTGAGGAGAATTACTATCAAGTTGACTCAGCAGGAATCGCCATAAAGTCTATGACAGTAAAATGTTCAGTCCGAAAGTATCTTAAAAAGAGAGGTATTGACATTTCTGAACATCAACCTAAACAAATTGTTCGGTCTATATTTGTCGCTGCTGATTTAGTTATTGCTATGGGACTTGATCATCGTGATTGGATCGAAGATCAATTTGGAGTTAGAGTTCCCTTATTTAACGAGATTTGTTATAATCATATTGAACCCGTACTCGATTTACACGAAGCTATACCTAACCAAGTAAGCAGAGAAGATAGGGATTTCTATATTTATAATACGATCAAATTTATCTTCGACTCTACTCCTTATCTCATTAATAATATTCATCGGTATATCACCTAGGACAAAAAGTAAAGAAAATGCGAGTTGTTGCATTATCTGACATACACGGCAATCTTCATGCTTTAGAGGCAATTCTTGAAGAAGTAAAGCATGAGAGCGTAGATCAGTACTTGATTTTAGGTGATCTGGTAATAGGTGGACCGAATCCGATAGAGGTTCTTTGCATATTAAAAGAACTCGATAATGCAATTTACATAAGAGGTAATAGTGATCGCTCTGTAGTAACCGGAGAATTCCCAGGCCCTAGTAGAGAGATGGCTGATAAAAACCCATCGCTTTTGCCTGCATACAACGAAATATATGAGCATTACCAGTGGACTAGAAATAAGCTAAAGAAGAAAAACTGGTTATCATGGTTGAAGAAGCTCCCTCTAGAGTATAATGAAGTCTGGTTAGATGGAACAACATTACTAACAGTACATGCTTCACCTGGTTATGACAGTGGAAATGGGATAAATTATGCAATGAATGAGATAGATATTAAAGATAAACTAAATGGTTGTAGGCCTGATTTATTATTAGTTGGCCATACTCATTGTCCTATGGATTTAGTTGTTGATAATGTGCGAATAATAAATCCTGGATCTGTAGGAATACCCTTAGAAGTAGATCTTAGAGCTTCTTATGCTATTTTCTCTATAAACGAAAACGGTTATGAGGTCCAGTTTAAAACGGTTGATTATAATCGAAAAGAAGTCATAAATAGCGCTATGAAAGTCGGATATCCAGGTATTAATAACCTTACTCAAAATTTGAATAACGGTGTGTGTCCAAAGTGGTTGAATGCTCAAAGAAATGAGCGACCAGTGTTGACGCCAAGCCATTTTTCTTTAAACTTATAGCGGGAGATGAGTTCAATGGTCGAAATATTAAAAGATCATAAATTGCTTGATAAACGTCTCAATCTTGGGATAGAGATTGCGCTACAGGCGGGACATTCTATTTGGGCGCACTGGAATCGTTGGAAACAGAGCGAAGAAAAGGGAGTTAGGGAATTGGTTACAGCTGCAGATAAAAACGCAGAGGCCATAATAACCGACTCCATCGCCAAGACCTTTCCGGAAGATAGCATAATTTCAGAGGAGAGCAAACCGTGTGATGGGAATAGTGGGATTGCTTGGATTATAGATCCTTTAGATGGAACTACGAATTACGCTCACAGTAATCCCAATTTTTGCATATCAATTGGCTTGGTGAATAGTAATGATTTCCAGTGCTATTGCGGTATTGTCTACGATCCTTGCAGGAAAGAACTTTTTTCGGCATCTAGGGGCAAAGGCTGTTATATGAATGGGGAACCGATTAGAGTGTCTAAGACGGCGAGATTGTCAGATGCTCTGCTCGCAATGGGGTACGCCAATAGCGCAATGAAGAATGAATCCGCAAAGGTATTAGGCTCAATAGAAGAATTTAGTCTTTCTTCCTACAGCATCAGGCGGGGGGGATCAATCGCTATTGATTTGGCTCATCTGGCAGCGGGAAGATTAGATGGCTTTTGGCATGCTCAAGTATCTTTGTGGGATATAGTTGCGGGAATTGTGCTTGTTGAAGAGGCGAGGGGGAAAGTTATGACCTTGCTAGGCGATGAAATAAGTCGGAATTCTACCAATATAGTTGCGAGCAATGGTTTGATCCATGATGAGATGGTTGAGGTTACGCACAAGATCTATAGCTAAAGTGTTGCTCGTAATCCATGGTCGATGAGCAGATTTCTAGTGCCTTCACTTTTGATGGCTACTTTACCAATGCATCAATGCCGAGATGCTCAATCACTCTAGACCTACGGCCGCTCCTATGTAGGTCAATATCTATCAGAAGCGGTGGATGGGCACTGAGATCTTTCGTTGGGACACAAGCAGGATCTGGGCCTAGAGACTGTCAATTACGTACTGGTGAGGCCCGACCCGGCACACCAACTTAGTAATCGTGGTGCATAATTAACATGTAAACAGAAGGAATGGCTAACATGAATGCATTATCCGAGAGGAAGATTGAAAATTTCAGAGTGATCGAGTCTTCTGGTTGCCATAGGTATACCTATTGGAATGAACAATTCTTAAATAATTCTTCTCTAGATAACGGATGGTGTACGCCGAGCCGATCAATCCAACAACAGGAAATGCTAGTCGTAAGCTTGGAAAGAGAATGCACTATCTCGAAAATCAGAATGCTGTCGAGAAAGATCAACGAGAGTCAAGGATTTCCGGTCGCATTCCGCTGGTTGGGCAGCAATGATCTGCAAAACTGGGAATCCCTTATAGATGTCGAAGGTTTTGTAAATACCAAAGAAACTTGGCATGAATGGCCAATTAGCTCGACTCAACCTGTGCAGTATCTAAAATTAGAAATAGATCAGGTTAATTGGCGCAAGGAAGGTAAGTATTTTGTTCAATTTATGGCCTTAGAATTTTACGAAAATTCTAAGGCAACACAGGGAACTTCTATCTTTCCTTTTATCGCTAATATGGCAGATATTGCGAAGATTCGCTCGGAGCAGGCGACAAAGTACGGCATTTCAGGAACTAGTCATTCCCAAACTACGGTGTGGGCCCTTGATCCAGGGCAGGGAGTATCCGCACACTGTCATTTAGATGGTAAGGAAATACATATCGTATGGGAGGGGAAGGGGCATTTCTACTGCGACTTGGATATGAAGGGTATGCCTGTGTCCTATGAGCCCAAAGCAAGGGAAGTGGTCATTCCGCCAAAGGATAATTCACAGTTGGATTATGCATCTAGACAGGTTGAAAAAGGAGACATTATTTCAGTTAATGAAGGTATGGTGCATTACTTCAGAGCATCAGAAGATGATAGTTTAGTCATTTTGTCAATTATAACTCCTGGCTACAACAGAAGTCTTTTTGCTTCCAGATAGGGAATAGCCCTCTTCCTAGATAATAGCAAACTCAAAATTTGATAACGATAGCTAAAAGTGAACTGCGGAGGTCAGGGTTTTGGATTTTGAAAGTTTCAATGCGGTATTACGGAGTAACGCTGATAGGATAGGGCACAAGCCCGCGATTAAGGAACTTGCCGATTCAATAACTTATCAAGATCTATATAATCATGTTAAGCAACTGTCTTTTTTCTTTAAAAAGAAAGGTTTACAGGAAGGTGATATTGTCGCGATCTATTTAGATAATTCGATCAATTTTATCATAAGTATTTTTGCTACATTCTCATTGTCTTGTATTTATGTCCCGTTACCATACAATGATCCCCCTAAGAGAATTAAAAAGATAATAGATGATTGCCAACCCAAGGTGATTATAACCGATAAAAATAAAAAGGTATATGAGGCCATCGAATCGGATTACGATGGCTTAGTGGTCTTGACTGATATTTTCGATTTTGAAACAGAAGGCAAATATTATATTGACATCAACTTCCATTTTATGGCTGATTGTCTCAGGGAATCAGGTGAGTCGTTAGAGGAGGTTTCATCACCTTCAAGTCTAGCTTATATTCTTTACACATCTGGATCAACCGGAAATCCTAAAGGGGTCGCGATCCGCCATGAAAGCCTGATGAACTACGCAAGAGAAACAATAAACACGTTTGCCTATGACGAGACGACTAAAACACTATGTCTTGCTCCATTTTATTTTGATGGTTCCCTAGGAAGCATTTTTTGTCCCTTGGTTGTGGGTGGATGTATAGTTATATGCGATTATAGATATATAGAACCTATCGAAGTCTTGCAAAAATTAAGAAGCGAGGGAATAACTCACTTAAGTTGTGTCCCGAGTCTATTCAAGCAGCTAGTCGATAACTTAACTTCGGTACCGATGTCTGAGATACGGGTAAAAACTGTAGGTATCGGAGGAGAAGATTGTCCAAGAGAATATTTCAAACGGTTCAAAAATATGCTGCCACATGCGAGGATCTTCAATAGATATGGCCCCACAGAAACTACGGTAATCGTATCTGGTTATGAGATAGGGAACGAGGATATTGACGGAGAGCATAAGATTCCCATAGGGAAGCCTCATGCCAATGTCGATTTTTACGCATTCAAAGAAGACGGAGAGTTAATCGAGCTAGGAGAAATTGGTGAGTTATACGTTGGTGGTATACAGGTTATGGATCGGTATTGGAATGACCCGGAACTAACTAGGAAAACCTTAGTAGATAATATTTTGCCCGGTAAAACTCTATATAAGACTGGGGATTTAGTTAGTATTGATGATAGAGGCAATTACATTTTTATTGGTAGGAAAGACGACCTAATAAAGAAACACGGTAACAGAATATACCTATCCGAGATTACGAATGCTCTGCGAAAGCTGGAGTTCGTGGAGGACGCCGTATGTATGGCACTCGAAGCGGAGAATGAGGAACTGGAGATAATAGTGTTTGTCGCAATGAGAAAAACTATGACAGATCAGGAGTTAAAGGGCCGATTAATGGACATGGTCCCCTTGTATATGAACCCAGATAGGGTGATACAGATCGATGAACTTCCTGTCAATTCAACAGGTAAAATAGACCTCAATCGCTTAAAGCGAGTTGCTTTGGAAGGCTAATCCAGTGGCAAGAGAAGCTAACAAGTCCGTCGAGCAAGAGTTGGAGGGTATTTGGTCCGAACTACTTCGGCTCGAGCATGTCGATGTTAATGATGAATTTTTTGCAGTTGGCGGGGATTCCCTATTAGCGATACAATTCATCGAAGAGGCCAGACAGGCAGGTTACAACTTCACGCTCAAACAATTCTATCGAAGTAGTACCATCGCTGCACTGGCGGAAGCATATGATACGCCGACCGTCGAATTTGATCAGTCGCCTGTGGTGGGGTCGGTGCTGATCATTCCTGGGCAATATCGGTTCCTGTTCGTACGTGAAACACCGGATCCCAACCACTGGAATGTTGGGGGGCTGTTTGAGGTGCGGAAGCCGGTGTCTACTTCAGTAATGCACGAAGCTTTTCGTCTAGTGCTGACGCATCACGATGCGCTCCGCATCCGTTTTGAGCAAACGGAGCAAGGGTGGCAGCAGTACAATGGTGATATTGACGATAAGATACCTTTCGCAGTTGAGGATGTGTCTGATTTGGACCAACGGCAACGATCTTCGATGGTAGAACGTATCGCTAGCGCTCTGCAAGTAGGATTTGACCTAACCGAAGGGCCTCTGGTGAAGTGTGTGTTTTTTGATTATGGGATGGGGGTAGGCAGGTTACTCATAATTGTCCACCATCTGGTGATCGACGCTATAGGATGGCGTATTCTGATAGAAGATCTCGAGTATTGCATGCGGTCCATTCTCGAGGGAAGGAAGGTCATCCTACCACCTAAGACTTCGTCCTTTATGGAGTGGGGAAAGCGTCTGGGGGGGATGGCTCAAGATGCCTCGCTACATAAGGATCTAGATTATTGGATATCTTTAAATTGGCAAAGCGCTTCTAAGTTGCCTCTTGATTTTCCCGAAGGACTAAATACAAACGGATCTGGCGATATTGTTTCGGTTAATAGCAGCGTTAAGGACACATATCGGTTGTCAATGGCGGCCAATGACAGATACATGAGAGTCGACGAGGTACTGCTCTCGGCTTTAGTATACGCCCTGACCACCTGGAGCGGAGGGCGAGTTATGCCTGTGGAATTGATGAAGCATGGTAGGGGAGCTTTATTTGAAGATGTGGATTTATCTCGTACGATAGGTTACTTCATCACGCACGCTCCGCTGCTCGTGGATGTAGAGCAACCAGTCACATTTGAAAAAGTATGCGGTGCTGTGAAAGAACAACTGAGGAATATGCCCAACGGTGGCATCAGCTATGACTTGCTCAAATACATGTGCGCTGACGAAGACATAAGGGGCCGGTTGGAAGCCTTACCCAAGGCAGAAGTCCTGTTTAACTACATAGGGCAAACGGACCGTTTCTCAATCAAGGAGCGGAGAGAAGCAATTTTATCATCAGTGAAAGAGCCCATTGGCCCGTTGCAAAGTCCGCAAGGTTTGCGCTATCACCCTCTGGGAGTCAGGGCGAAAATAGAAACAGGTCGACTTAATGTAGTATTCGTTTATAGCAATAACCTACATCGGCGATCTACTATAGAGTCGATTGCTTCTTTATTCGGGGAAGCGTTAAAATCCTATAAATAAAATAGAAATCAATTCAAGAGAAGTGGGGCCATTGCCCCTTTCTTTTTATTGATAATTTGTAGAAATTAATTGTTTTGGGCCATGGAAAACGGTGTATGATTACTTTCGTCGCTGGAGTCTACAAGGGGTCTGGCCGCAGGTGTTGGATCGATTCACAAGGGCGGAATGCCACCGGAATGGACAGGCCCCGACGCCGTCGGCTGGCGGTGTCGATAGTCAGACGGTCTTCGTCGTCATGCCCGAGATTATGAGGTGTTGATCCGCCATAGCGAGGCCTTGATTTAGATTGCCATGATCCACTTGCTACTCAAAAGGATCAAATGAAAAATATAATTTTCAGGGGCCTCTAAGGTAGACTTGAATTAGGAGGTTACTGCCATGTTCAAATTGCGAAACGTAGGGCTATATAGAGCGATAAAAGGTAAATGTGGGGTCTTGCCAAATTTTATGATCATAGGAACTCCAGCAGGGGGCACTAGTTCTTTGTATGAGTACTTAAGTGCACATCCATTTGTCTCTAGGGCATCGACAAAGGAAGTGCATTTTTTCGATAATGAAGAGCATTGGAGGCAGGGTATTAACTGGTATAAAAGTTATTTCCCGTATTGTATTTCTAAATTTTATAAAACTAGAGTGGCGAAACAGGATTTTGTCACTGGAGAAGCGTCTCCTTCGTACCTTGCCAACCCCCATACCGCCTATAGAGCATTTGCAGTTATACCTCAAGCTAAATTTATAGTGCTATTGCGGAATCCTGTTGAGAGGGCGTATTCTTACTATAATTTTAGAGTGCGATGGAAAAAGGAGAAAAAGCAGTCGTTTGAAGAGGCAATCGATATGGAGGAAAAAATACTTTTTTGCGAGGGCAAGACAGAAATAAACGATGATTCGCATAACTTCGGCCTTAAATATGTAGTCAAAACTCCATATTACCCCTATCTGGCTACTGGGATCTATATCAAGCATCTCAAAGTTTGGATGAACGTGTTTCTGAAGGAACAATTTCTAGTCCTTAAAAGTGAGGACTTTTTTTCGGATACATCGACATATTATAAAAAAGTACTCCACTTTTTAGACTTGCCGATTTGGGAGCCCGATGAGTATCCACGACTAAATGCTAATAAAGATAAGGTAAATATGGATCCCGTTACTAGGGATCGATTAACGGGTATCTTTGAAGTCTACAATCAGCGATTATACGACTATTTAAGCGTGGATTTTAATTGGAAGTAAAGGGGGCCGTATCCTACTGTTTGTCTTTCACATCGAGTAGGGTGGTCATTCGAATGATGAATCGTCTGTTCCTATCTGTGCATAACTCGACGACCTTCGGATCGCTCTTTTTTTATTTCCTAGCGGCTCGCCCCGATCTGGATACGACGGCACGACACATTGGGGCATAGCCCCAGCGCAATGAACCTGTGGGTCGAATGTAGAGAAAAAGTTGGGGGTAAGCTCAAGTTGATACTTGTACCAAGGATAGACCTTGAGGCGTATGGTCTTGGTCGGAGATGGTGCATCGTGGTTGCAGGGACGATATAGACCGGTTTTCTTTTTATCAGAAGTAAACTCCGTAGTGCTATCTACTGCAAAATCATAAATAACGTTTGCTCCAGTTCGTATAAAGCCCGATAGTTGACAATATCATGGTTGAATCCCAACTCATAAATTATGATTTAATGGCGGTCTATTAATTGGGTACCTTTTCTGTTTTCTGGAGCAGCGAATGCGTCTAGATCTTTCTTCAGCAAGCGTTTTCCATAGTAGTGCAAACTAGTTCACCTAGGCGTTTTTTGTCCAAGACATGACGTAGGGACATATCACAATTGGAGTCCTTTCCGATAACCAATGAGGGAACATATGCATCCAGATACATTAGCAGTCCATGGTGGTCAGAGGGAACACGGAGGCGGAAATTTTCCCGTTCCTCCTCTAGTGCTTAACTCCGCCGTATTGCTTGACTCTGTGCAACACGGTTGGGATATGTTAACATATGAATCGGTCGATAATATTGCTTATCAACGGTATTCAAATTCTACAGTGAAAGTTTTAGAAGAAAAGTTTGCTGCTATGGAAGGGGCGAAGTTCTCTTTAGCTATAAATTCAGGTATGTCAGCCTGTTTTTTAGTTTTTAGAGCTCTGTTGAGACACGATGATCATATTGTAATCCAGCACAGCCTTTATCATGAAATTAGTGATCAAGTGATCTTTGATAAGGAGAGCTGTGGTGTGGATTATACAATGATCGAGGATTACTCAATTGAGTCGTTTGCCGAGGCGATTCAACAAAATACGAAACTTATCTTTATTGAATCACCTACCAACCCAGCTATGTACGACATTGATATCAAGAAGCTTGCCAAATTATGTAGGGAGAAAAATATCGTGCTAGTCGTAGACAATACCTTGTTAACCCATGAGTATCAAAAACCGCTAAATTTAGGTGCGCATATAACATTATACTCTACTACCAAGTCGATAAACGGACACGGTGACGCCTTGGGAGCCATAATCAGCACCAATGATCCTGATTTGTGCTCTAAAATAAAAAGTCTCCGGGACAACATAGGGTTAATCCTCGACCCGTTCTCTGCTTGGCTTGTAATCCGAGGTTTGAGATCTCTTAGAATTCGCTTGGAAAGACATTCGGAGAATGCCAAGCTAGTTATTAATTTTTTACAAAAGAAACACTCGCAATATCAGCTCATGTCCCCCGATAAATGTCAATTTGCTAAAAAGAACGAAAATACAGGGAATGGAGGTGTCATTTCAATTGTATTAAAAAATAAAGAGCAAGGGACGATTTTTATTAGCAACCTCTCTTTAATAAAAATTGGAACGACATTCGGCAACTTGGAATCTCTCTGCTACCATTTTGGGACATTTACTAGGGCACACCGAGATATATCCAAAATTGGTATACCGCAAGGCTTAGTGCGTTTATCTATAGGGATTGAGAATGCCAACGATATTATTGAGGATATTGACAGGGCTTTGATGCGCCTATAAGAAAAAACGCCGATACTGGGGAGTTAGGGGAGTTAGATCTTTCGCCTTGGCATACCAAGTTTAACGGGGAGCTAGGTACACGATAGTAAAAGGGGTACATGTCGTGATTCCTGTTTAGGTTGATGTCGTTGTTGATATACGATCTGTGTGAACGGGTCGAGTCCTCGTCGAAAGAGGCTTTGGGCCTTTCGTCCCTATTTTTTGTTGGATGGGTTTGCTCTGGTGGAGGTACGGTCCGACGAGTAGCGCCCACAGGAGGGGCCACCTGTTGTGTTTAGGACTAGGATGGAGCTGCTGGTTTTTAGATCAGTGCGACCGAACGGCTAATGGATCCCAACACCTATGTTGGTCGGGTCGAACGAGCTCTGACACGATCAACTGGGCAAACACGGCCGGAGGGACCTCGTTGCTGAAAAAACGCTGTAGGTATCGATGCTGATGATCGATTTGGGCCCTACCCGACAGGCTACACGCGAGCTACTTCATATTGACGGAACGAACTGATCAGTGCATATACCAAGCGATAGATCCGATTGATACGGCGGCGGATGAGGGATACCCTCCCTTGCGTGAGGGCCTTTTTTATCGTACGTACAATCAAGATGCAGTTCCTATATTTAGGGTTTATTTGCAATCTTAGGCGATTACAAATAAACCTAAATCGAGGCTGCAGCATAACTTAGACTACTGTCGTGTACTTAGACGGGGACAGTTACGAATATTCCTGTTGTTTTTGACAAAAATTCTATAAGGAGATATGTGATGAACAAGCAAGTAGTACTCGGTTTCTCTGGTGGACTTGACACAAGTTTCTGTGTCGAGTGGCTAAAAGAAGAGGGTTTCGATGAAGTCGTCTGCGTGACGTTAGACATCGGCCAAGAAGTTGATTCAAGCACCGTGAGAAGCAAAGCTGAAAAGTTGGGGGTTAAAACCATCAAAGTTATTGATGGCAAGGAGAACTTCGTTCATTTTTTTCTTATGCCCGCCTTAAAGGCCAATGCTTTATATCAGAATGTATACCCCTTGGCAACGGCCCTTAGTCGGCCCTATATCGGCAAAGTCATAGCAGATGTAGCTATGGAAATGGGTATCCGCTATGTCGCGCATGGATGTACCGGCAAAGGCAACGACCAAGTCAGAATCGAAATGGCTATACGGTCGATCATGCCAGATGCCGAAATCCTAGGACCAGTCCGAGATAATAACTTTAGTAGAGATTATGAGATCGAATATCTTAGGTCCAGAAACATAGATCTTAGTTTTACTAAAGAGAATTCTTATAGCATTGACCAAAATCTCTGGGGAAGGAGTATTTGTGCCGGCATTCTTGAAGATATTTCAGTTACCCCTCCAGAGGAGGTCTATGAGTGGACGCGGTCAATCGACAAATGTCCGGAAGATGCTGAGGAGATAGAAATAGAATTTGCATCAGGTGTTCCTGTGCGATTAAACAACAAGATGCTCAGGCCGTCAAGTATTATTGAAAAACTCAATGAAATCGGCGGGACCCATGGAATCGGGCGGATCGACCATATAGAAGATCGCCTTGTCGGCATTAAATCCCGTGAGATATATGAGGCACCCGCTGCCCTAATTCTCATCAGAGCGCATCAGGCACTAGAGGCCCTAACTCTATCAAGGTCGTCCCTTGATTTTAAAAGGTTGGTTGAGGACGAGTACGCTAGACTGATTTACTTGGGCGATTGGTTTTCTCTCCATCACATGAATCTCTTGGCCTATTTACAGAATAACCAAGTCGTAGTAGATGGGGTAATAAGATTAAAATTACATAAGGGAAATTGTATTGTGGTTGGGAGGAGATCCGACTTGGCTCTGTATCAAAAGACATTGGCGACTTATGGGGAAGAGAGTGAATTTGATCAAAGGGCTGCTGCTCAATTTATAAAGTTCCTTGGCATGGAAAGCAGTATTCAATCAAAAATTCAAAAGCTCAATTTCGATAAGGAATTACATCAGCTACCCGCGTCATAGATGGATGGCCGGGGCCTCAGGTTCCGGACTCCGCGTAATAATGGGCCATAGAAGAGAAGGGATATTTTGAATTGTAGCGAATCAGGTGATAAGGAGTGAACATGTTACGCAATAATGGTGTCCTCTGCCAATCATCACAGTATTGGCAAAGGGCGCAAAAGGTCATAATGGATGGCAACCTGCTTTACAGTAAAGCTGTATCCGCCCATGTCCAAGGTGTTTCTCCTGTTTATCTGCAAAGTGGAGAAGGTGCCCACATATGGGATGTGGATGGAAACGAATACATAGACTATTCCATGGGACTAGGGCCCGTTTTGCTGGGGTATTCATATCCCCGGGTGATGGAAGCCATCCAAGGACAACTCCCCGAGGGGTCAATTCTCTCACTGGGACATCCACTAGAAGTAGAATGCGCCGAACTGCTTGTGGATACTATTCCCTGTGCACAGATGGTAAAAATTTTTAAAACCGGTTCTAGTGCGATGTCTGCGGTAGTCCGGATCGCAAGAGCATACACGGGCCGAGAAATAATAATCAAGGGCCGATATCACGGATGGCACGATTGGACCATTGCCAGTACAAAGAGGGATGCTGGTATTCCTAAGGCTTTAAAAGAAACGAGCTTTTATGCTCCTTACAATGATCTCAACGTCTTCGAGGATTTGTTTAGCAAATACAAAGGGGGGATCGCAGCCGTTGTTATAGAGCCTATACTCTTAGAAGAGCCCCAAAACAATTTTCTTAACGAGTTATTGCTCCTGACTCAACGGGAAGGTGCCTTGCTGGTCTTTGATGAGGTCGTTACGGGATTTAGATTTGCTCCCGGTGGTGCACAGGAATATTTTGGCGTAATGCCAGATATGGCAGCATTTGGGAAAGGTATGGCAAATGGCATGCCAATAGCAGCTGTGGTGGGGCGGGCGGACATCATGAACAAAGTATCGTCTAATATTTACATATCCTCCACATTTGCAGGAGAAACTTTGTCTCTGGCGGCTTGTATTGCAACCATACGGGAGGTGAAGGAGAAGAACGTCAACTCTCATATCTGGGCGTTGGGCAAATCCTTGCAGCAGAGGACAAACGAACTTGCCCAAACAATCGGAATTATGCCCCATATCGAATGTATTGGTTTGCCCCCTCGATTGAACTTGGTCTATAGGGACGAGTCTCGGGCCGATTCGGTGGAACTGAAGACTTTATTTTTGCAAGAGGTGGTCAAGCGCGGTGTATTTCTCGGATGGAATATATTTATGTCGTACTCACATACACAGAAAGATATTGACTATACCTTGGAGGTTTTTCGGGAAGCTATGCTTGTGTGTCGAGAGGCAATAAGCAATAGAGATATTGCGGACCGTTTAGAAGGAGAATTAGCTCGGAGTATAGATGTATCATGATATAGCATTTCTAAATCACTTAAGAGCCGGTGTATATTGCATTATCTTGGGAAACGGGAAGTATTTCTTTTGTCGGATTCTCTTTACAAATAGGTCTTTAATCTGTTCAAAACAGGTGGTCCACAAGGCATGAGTACGCATAAAGGTCTTGCCTTTTAACCAGATGTCCTCGACCGGATTTTCTTGCGGTGTATAGGGCGCTAATCGCGTACAGCATATTTTCCACTCATCCGGTGGTAAATCGGCCTGCATCGTTTGTAGAAAATCACGCATGGTATGTTGGTGATGATAGGAAACCCCATCCCAAAAGATCAATAACTTTTGATCCGGCCGACGTTGTTGTAAGTAGCGTATAAAATCCACCGTATGTAGTGCATTCGCCTTGGGATAGCTTCGCATGAGGAAAGTGCCTTTGACTATATCCAGCGCCCCATAATAGGTTTGTCGTTGTCGCCCATTTTCAATGGCCACCTCAAGCCGTTGGTCTTTGCGTCCCCAGCCATAGCCACAGGCTTCATGCCAGTGTAGATGCGACTCATCGATGAAAAAGGCACTGACTTGACCCGCTTTGAGTTCGGCCTTGTGCTCGGCTAGCTTTTTTTTATCTCTTCTCGTTTGTCCAGCCCCTGTTGAAGATCGGCTTTGGGCTGGCTAGCTTGCGTCTTTTTCCAGCGATAGCCCGCTTGAGAAAGCAGATTGTAATAACTTTGCGATGAGCGAAAAACCACGCCAAACTGCGATTGGATATACGAAGCCAACGAGGCCACCGAAGGCTGCGATTGGGTCGATAACCAGGCGTTGATTTGGTCGCGCTGATCGGCCGACAGATACGGCTGCGAGCCTTTATAGCCTAAGCGAAAGCAGGCGACCCCCTCGGACAGGTAGCGCTTCTTCATAACCCGAAACACTCATCCCCCTTGAGTGGGTGCGTGTAATTCTGTGGTCTGCTGAGTGTTTTCGGTCTACTTAGGATAAGAAAATGGAGATCTCTGAGGTCTGGTTTACATGATTTTTAGGCGTTGTTGCATGAAGCCTGTCGTAGGTGTCGTTCTCAAATATTGTTTCTTTGTCAGTTGATTTTTCTACTCCATACGACTCGGGACTGCCCACATGGATCATTCGATTGAGGATCGCACAAGCCCAACCGACTTTCGATCTGTTGGTTTGCCAAGTACGTCAAAAGCGATTGGGCCATCAACTTGGCATCGGCGGTCTGAGGTCGTATGCTGAAGTGCATGCGATGGCTGCGATGGCTTCTTGGTATTTGAATGATTGGTCTATAATAAAGGTAGCATGGACGACGAATACTATCCTACAGATGAAGACTTGGTGCGGCGTTTTGCCGAGGGCGATATGGCTGCCTTCGCCAATTTGGTCACCCGCTACCAAAATGGAGTCTTTTTATTTTTTTTTCGCATGACGGGACGGAGAGCCGATGCGGAAGATCTGGCACAAGAAACCTTAGTACGCGTCTATGAGTCCCTCTATAGCCTCAATGATCAGACGAGTTTCCGCTCGTGGTTCTGGGCCATTGCCAGCAACTTATGCCGCGACTACCACAAGTATCGCCAGTACCGGCACCACCTGTCGATCGAACGCGACATCGATCTCGACCTTCAACTCGCGGATATGGGATCGGCGCGGACCGTCGAGTTGGCGAGCAGAATCCGCACGGCGCTTGCGGCGCTTGACGACGAACGGCGCTTGGTCGTGGTTTTGCGCGAATACCACCTACTCTCCTACGAAGAGATCGCTGAAACAGTGGGTTGCTCAGTCGGCGCTGTGCGCTGGCGTCTGCACGCAGCCCGTCAGCAACTGCGGGCAAGCCTGTCCGATTTAATTGGTTGAGTGCTATGGAACCCGAGAAATCCCACACCGAAGATCAACTATCGCAACTACTGTCGGCATACGACCCTGCTATGCCGGAAGACCTCGCCGCAAAGACGCTGGCACGGCTATTGCAAAGCGAGCCGAACCGGGAGCGTCGAAGGGCTTTACTGAAGGCTTTCGCCGGCCGAGTTGAAGAGTTGCAAAACGGACTGGGATGTTCTATCGCCGTCGTGTCCATCGGCGATTGCTCGGCCATCGTACCGACCTCGACACTGGCGCGGGACAGTCAGCCGAACCCGTCGATAGCCGAATCGAAAGAGGTTAAATCCATAGTGCGCGAGGTCGATGAACGCGAAGTGCCGGTCGGCGTGGGCTATACGTTTAGCATAGACGCTGTCTAAGGAGGCTGTAGAAAGACGACATGGATAGAGACAGAGCCGATATCGAAGCGATCCACCGCCTACTGAATCGCTACCAACAGGCCCACAGAGAAAAAGATTGGGATGCGGTCCGCTCGTGCCACGACGAGACCTATTTCCGCTGGTTCGGGTGTGGATCGACCGACCCTACGGACTGGGTGCCGCACCTATTCTTGGTGCAGAGCGAGATGCAGAAATGGGGGGAAACGCGCATGCCCGAGGGCGCTAACTACGAGCAGGAACAGCAAATTTTACAGACGGACGTTCGCGGCAATATGGCCATATCCGTAGTGCGGGAATCGGGGCGCTGGCGTTCGGATACCGGTCAGATATACTCTCGCTGGGACGATTGTCAAAACGTGTGGTTCACGGGCCGTATTAAGGGCGAGTGGAAGATTGTGGGTGCCTTCTTCCCCGATATAACACCCTGCAAATAGAGGCCTGTATAAGCTCACCAGAAGCGAAAAGTTAGCTCATCTCACTCACTCCGAAACACGACTACTGACGATACCCGTTACGCCAGTGTCTCGCTCAATTCCTGCGGGCTTTACATCACAACAGCCTTATCACCCCGCTTTGGCCATCAATTTCGATTAACTGGCCAGTTCTGATTTTTTCGTACAAACACATGCCCCACTCACTCGTCTCCTGTATGAAGGGAGACGAGGTCTATGCACCGCACGACGGCCTGTGAGTCATTTCCTCGTGCGCTTTGAGCGAGATGTCAAGCTGTATATGGCCTGTGCTGCCCTGATCGGGTTTTCGGCATTCGGCATCTATAGCTTCCTGTTCAATCTCTATCTGCTGAGGATGGATGCAAAGACAGCACGGGCAACGAATACGATCCTACAGACGGGGAATGAAGAAAGGAGGCAGGCTACCAATGACACTAACAGGTCGATGTCTTTGGGGGCGGTCCGCTATACAAGCGACTCGGATCCCCAATCTGTGACTTATTGCCACTGTGACGACTGCCGTAGGGTTACGGGCAGCGCTTTCAACGATAGACTTTCAAGCCGGTCGAATCCACTACCAAGTGTATCGATTTATGCGTGCGTTGGGTTGGCAACACCACTTGACCGAGGACGAACCGCCCGATACTTTGCTCATCACAGGCTCTTTAGGAAGAAAGGAACGTGTTTCTTGCCGGAAACCACGAACCAATCTAACTGGAGAGCCTGACTCATTTCAAGACCCTAGCGATCCTTTTATGCAACAACACCCAATAACGTGCAAAAATAAACCCATCGTCAGTCATTGAGATTGACCGGATATTTTTGTCGAAAATAGGTATCTACCTAAACACCGAAGGAGAAGAAGAGATGGCAGCTATCCATCACATCCGGTTATCAGTCTCCGACCTAGATACTTCGACGAGATTCTACTCGCCCTTGCTAGAAGGGCTTGGATTCCGAGGATTGCCCCCACGGCTGACAGGGAAGGGCGAGATCGACAGATTGCGATTTGAGAAGGACGGGACGGTCCTGCTGATCGGCCGCACTACGGAAGCAGGTCGCCACGAGCGGGGGAAACCGGGATTGCACCATCTCGCCTTTTCCGTGGACTCACGCGCAGAAGTCGAACGGATCTACGATGAGGTGATCAAAAATCTAGAGCATGTGAATGTCGAAGACCCGCCAATCGACTGTCCAGAGTACGGCGAGGGATACTACGCGACGTTCTTCTTCGACCCCGATGATATCAAGCTCGAAGTAACTTACACCCCAAAATAAATCAGAACGGAAGGCACTGGTATGATTCGCGATGTGTTGGATGATCTTTTTTCTAAAAAGTTCCTTGATGGCCACCTAGATGAATGGGGAATCGTAGAGCACTGTGACCATCCGACCTCGTTGGGCTATTCGACCACGATTACGCCTAGGACGATCTATGAGGCAGTTGACCGCAGCGTAGATGTAATTGTGACCCATCACGATGCCTGGAAATTCATGTTTGAGCAAAGGGATGAAGTTTGTGGCTTGCTCCAAGACAAAGGCTTAACGCATATCTGGGCTCACCTGCCGTTGGATCTAGCAGACTTTGGAACATCGTCCACACTGCTCACCAAAATCGGGTGCCACCATATTTATAAACCCTCAGAAGGCGAGGCTCGCATCGGCAAACTGCCTGCCCCGACGAGCTTCCAATCGGTTTGCTCGACATTGAATTCGCTCCTCCAAGAGCAACCACGCAGCATTTATGACGCGAATCGAACAGTCCAACGTATAGGTTGCGTCACTGGAGCCGGTATCTACACTAGCTACATTCGGGATGCCATGTCCTATGACATCGACATGTACCTGACTGGAGAAACCAATCTTTATCTACTCGAATACGCTCGGCACCACGAACTCAACGTGGCGGTGTATTCCCACAACTACACAGAGCTGCCCGGCGTTGAGATGTTCGCGTCTAGGCTCTGTCGCTCTCTAAAGCTTGAGATGAAAGGACACCTTGGGGACGCCCACTTCTAATATAGCTTCTCATTCTTAAAACTAGAAGAAAGACGTCAGCTCATCTCGCCCCTCCGAAACACGACTTCTGACGGTACCCGTTACGCCAATGCCTCGCTCAATTCCTGCGAGGTCTTATATCACACCAGCCTTATCACCCCGCTTTGGCCATCAACTTCGATCAACTGCCCGGTTCTAATCTTCTTGGTCCCGACCAAGGTTCCCACCACCGCCGGCAATCCGTATTCCCGGGCGACGACCGCACCATGACACAACGCCCCACCCCTATCGCTCACTAACCCCGCTCCGACGGCAAAAAGCGGCGTCCACTGGGGATTGGTCGTACCACAGACCAAGATTTCTCCCGGCTGTAGTGCCAACGCCTTGTCCAGATTCACGGCCACACGCGCACGCCCTCTGATAATCCCCGGCGAAGCCCCTACGCCGCGCACCTCTCCCTTTGGTGCCTCGAATGGAGTCGAAGGGCCCCAATACAGGTAATCATCCTCTCCGGACGGCGGCTTCTCGCAAGCACCGAGGAATTCCGGCGGCGATAGTTTCAATCGTCGATCAAATTCCCGTTGTCGTTCGACGACTCGCTCGCACAACGGCTGCCGCACGCCAAATCCCCAGAGGATGATTTCGTTCAGTTCTAGGTATTTGATTTCGCTCCGCTTCTTGTTGAGGATGCCGCCTTTAATCATTCGGCGGGCTAGTTCGTCGAAAAGCGGAAATACGTAATGCGTTGGCGATCCCATCGACCCAGTAGTTGTGATCCTCAGTCAGCGGATAATTGGCCAGAGCCACCTGCAAAAGCTCCTCGAAAACCTCGCGTTCCTTTCAAACGACTGATCGAGCGGTACTTCCAAATTGCCCTTGCGCCAAGTCAATTTAGCATCTTTGGGATCGTCCCATTCCACCGACCAATCTCGTCCATCTTGCGCGAGGGTCGTCACCGGGCGGCACTGGAGCAAGTACAGCTTCCCATCCTTAAAAGCACATTCCAAGTCAACGGGCCACCCCATCCGAGCCTCCAATCCCACCGCAACGCACGCCACGCCGCAGGATCAACCCACCAAAACCCGCACATCCCCCCGCCGCGTCGTCAGTCCCTCGGCATCGAAATGGCCCAAAAGCGCCATCGCACATTTGCGATTGCTGCCAATCAGCGTGCGAAATTCGGCCACTGTAATCTCGCCGTCGCGCTTGAGAGAATCGCTCAGCAGCGTCCGCGCGCGGGCGAGGGCCTCGCCGTGAATCAGCAAGCCCCCCTCCAACGAGATCGCCGCCCCCAGTGCTTGCAGCACTTGCACCATGTCCGTTACCTGCAGCCGCGGAGCGTCGAGGGCTTGGGCCAACTCGGCCACCGTCGGTAAGTTGGCAAAATCCTCGGTGTTGAGCCGCGCCTCCACCGCCGCCTTTAGTACCTCTTGCTCCGGGGTGAAGCGGATACCGTGCGACGCGGCCCGCACCACGGCCCCATCCAGCGCGATCCGTCCTGCTTCCTCCAAGTAGCGCAACACGCAGTCGAACAATTCGGGCTGGATGTAGCGCGCACTCAAATTGCGCAGCTCCTCGCGCGGCAATCCCAACTTGAGCGGCTGGGCGCGGTGAAAGCTCGTCAGCGCAGCCTCGATCTGCACACCCCATTGCTCGCACACGTCTAAATGCAAAACGTGCGTTTGCCCCTCCGACGCCACGTGCACAGCGCGGCCAGCAGCTACGAGCGCATCCGTCAAGCTCGCCAACCGCTCCACGCCAATGCCCAGCTCACCGGCCAGCACCTGCTGGTTATTGAGCCGGTCGTCCGCGTAGCGGAGCCAGCACTCTACTACTTCGGGCAGATCGGCACTGGCCAATGTCTGCAAATGCGCCAGCAACGCCGGCTCGAAGCGCCGGTGCTTGGCCGGGTGCGGGTTGAGCACGCGGCCGCCGCCAATAGTCAGTGCCGGCGAGTACCGGCGTAGCACAAAGCGGTCGCCCCATGCCGCAACTACGGGAGCTTCCAAGCGAAGCTGCGCGAAACCCTCCTGCCCAGGCGTCAAAGGCTTGCCACCGGGAAGCACGACCCGCGCCATAATCTCCTGCGTGCCCAAGTGCAGGCGCACGCGAGTGCGCGACGCCATAGTCATGGGGCTTGACGCAAGGAGTTGCACCTCGGCGTCCAGCATCTGCGTGGAGCGGAAAAATCCGGGCGCGACCAGCGAGTCCCCGCGCTCGATTTGGCCCTGCTCCACGCCGGCCAAATTGATCGCGGCGCGGTCGCCAGCCCGCACCTCTTGTACCGTCGCGCCGTGCTGTTGCAAACGGCGCACGCGCGCCAACGGACCGTCGGGCGCAATCTCCACGCGGTCGCCCTCGGCCAAGGCCCCAGCCTGCACCGTACCCGTACAGACGAGACCAAAGCCCTTGACCCCAAAGGCCCGATCTACGGGCAGGCGGAACGGCGCATCGGTGCGCTTGGCCGCAGTGTCCTCAACCATGGCCAACAGCCGTTGCCGCAGCGGGTCAATGCCCGCACCGCTGAGCGCGGAGACGCGAAAAATCTCGGCTTGCGCCAAAAAAGTCCCCTCGACAAACTCCCGCACTTCTTCTTCCACCAAGTCCAACCACTCCTCTTCCACCAAGTCGGCCTTGTTGATCGCCACCACTCCGCGCTCGACCCCCAAGAGCCGCAGCACGTCGAGATGCTCCCGCGACTGCGGCATCACCCCGTCGTCTGCGGCAATGACCAGCATGGCCACGTCAATGGTGCTGACGCCGGCCACCATGGTCTTGACGAAGCGCTCGTGCCCGGGCACGTCGATGATCGTGGCCTGATCCCCCAAAAAGGCAAAGCCGAGCTCAATGGTAATCCCCCGCGCCCGCTCTTCCGGGGCTTGATCGGTATCCATGCCGGTCAGGGCCTTGACCAACAGAGTTTTGCCGTGGTCGATGTGCCCAGCCGTGCCAATAACAGTGTGCGCCATCTTCAATGTCCTATTGACGTGCTCTTCCTGGCCTATATTATGTCCAATTCCACGCCGACAACAAGGAACTTCTCCAAATGACCCAAGTACTGACCGTCCATCCCGACCGCCTCAAAGGCCGCCACATCCAACGCGCCGCCGAGGTACTCCAACAAGGTGGTGTCATCGTCTATCCCACCGATACGATCTACGGCCTCGGCTGCGACATCACCAACAAGCAGGCGATTGAGCGCGTGCAGCGCATCAAGGGCCGCGACCGCAAAAAGCCCATGTCCTTTGTCTGCGCCGACCTGACCCACATCAGCGACTACGCCCGCGTCTCCAACTACGCCCACCGCATCCTCAAACAATGCCTGCCGGGCGCGTACACCTTCGTGTTGCCGGCCACCCGCCAAACGCCGCGCATCCTGCAAACCAAACAGAAGACCGTCGGCCTGCGGATTCCCGATCACCCCGTGCCGCTGGCCTTGGTCCGCACTCTCGGCCAACCCATCCTGAGTACCAGCGCCAACTACGCCGATCAAGAGGTGATAACCGAGCCGTGGGCCTTAGAGGAAGAGTTGGGGCCGCAAGTGGATTTGATCTTGGAGTGCGGGCCGCTGCCCGTGGAGGCGTCGAGCGTGGTGTCGTTGGTGGGGGATCAAGTCGAGGTGATCCGCGAGGGCAAAGGGGATTTAAGCTTGTTTGTCGAGGAAGCGTAAGAGGCGTCTTAAAATCAATACGATTTAGTTAGCAGGAAATCTACTAACTTCTACTTGTTTAGTGGTATAATGCGGTATAAAGTAGAAATAGATAGAACAGCGTTCATGGACTCCATAAACAGCCCTTTTCACCCGGCGTCTCAGGAAGAAAGGTAACACGGTTTCTACATTGCCTATGCGCTTGTTTCAATTCCTCTGCTGCCTCCTCGCCGCAAACGCCGCAAACGCCCAATCGCCGTTTATTCCCTACGCCGAGCGCGCCGAATTCGCCCTCGCCGCTTTTGGCGGGCTGGATATGGGCCTCTACGGCTACGCCAATCCCGCGCTGCTCAGCTATGTCGAGGGCTTGGAGCAAGGGGTCGCTTGGTCGGACAGTAACTCTACTCAGTCGTGGGGTCTTTTTTCGGCCATGCCCCGTTTGGGATTTGGCATGATAAATGGCCGCCGCGACCGCGAGTACCGGGCCGGACTCAGCAGCGGCGACCGCGACTTCAGCCTCGGAGTGAGCATGGGGTGGGGCCGCGTGCGGCACGTCGTCCTCGGGGGAATTTGGCGGCCCGGTCCGCATCTTTCCGTAGGCGGCACCTTCACTTCGACCTTTGCAAACGAGGGCCGCGAAGGTGCCGTCGATTTCGCCCTGCGCCCCTGGGGCGACGAGCGGCTCACCTTGTATGCGGATTATGCGCGCGCCGACGAGGCGGATTTCTGGAGCACCGGAGCCATTGTCGGACTAGGACAGGGGCTGGCGCTGACCGGACGTTTCTTCTCGGACCGCGCCTTAAGCGTTGGCTTGCGCATCGGACTGGGTGCCGCCGATTTCCAAGCGCAGGCGCGGGGGAGCACCCAACAGACGTATGCTGTGCGCCTCGGAGCGCAGCGGGGGAACCTGTTCCGGCCGCGAGCACACTACCTCTCTGTGGAGTTGTCCGGGCCGGTGCAACACCGTCGCTATGCCTTCTTCGACGACTCGCAGAGTCTGCTCAATCTCATCGCCTTGCTGGAGCGTGCGCGCCGCGATCCAGCGATCAAGGGCCTTGTCATCAACGCTTCAGGCCTGCGGATTAGCCCGGCGCTCGGCTGGGAACTGCGGGAAAAGCTGCGCCAGGTCCGCGCTGGAGGGCAGCGAGTCGTGGTGTACATCGACCGCGTCGATATCTCCGGCTATCACTGGGTCTCGGTGGCCGATCACTTGGTACTCGACCCGGCCGGAGCCATCGGCTTGCAGGGCTATGTGGCGGGGTACACGTACTTCAAAGATGCGTTGGACAAGCTCGGGATCGGCTTTGACGAGTGGCGACTTTTCCAATACAAATCCGCGACCGAAGTGTACGTCCGCCGCGACATGTCCGAGGGGGAGCGCGAACAGCTAACGACCCTGATCGACGACTGGTACGCCCTCGCCCGCCGCGACATCAGCGCCGCTCGCTCGCTGGCACCCGAGCAATTCGACCGCCTCGTGGAAGACACCGCATTCTTTTTGCCGCAAGAAGCCCTCGACGCCGGCTTAGTGGATCGCCTCGGGCGCTGGAACGAAATCGACCGCATGGTCGAAGACCATGCCATCGTCGCGGCTGATTCGTACATGCGGCCAGCCGACCGGCGCTGGGGACAGCGCAAGCGCATTGCCATCGTCTATGCCCTCGGCGTCTGCGCCATGGACACCGGCATGGGTGCGCGCCGGCTCGTCGGCGAAATCGCCTCAGCCTGCGCGGACGCGGACGCTGTGGTGCTGCGCGTCGATTCCCCGGGCGGCGACGTCCTGCCCTCGGCTCTCGTGGCCGACGCCGTGTTAAAATGCCGCGAGCGCAAGCCGGTCATCGTCTCGCAGGGCTACGTCGCGGCTTCGGGCGGCTACATGATCTCGCTGCCCGGCGATGCCATCGTCACCGCGCCCAACACCATCACCGGCTCGATTGGCGTCATTGCCGGCTGGGCGTACAACAAAGGACTCAAGGAAAAGCTCGGCTTGAGTACGAGCCGAGTGCAGGTGGGCCGCCATGCAGATTTGCCTTTTGGCATGACCCTGCCGCTGCTCGGCCTGCGCTTGCCCGACCGCACCTTCAGTGCCGACGAAAGTGCGCGCATGGAGCACACCATCCGCTCGCTGTACGAGGATTTTGTCGCCAAGGTCGCCAGCAGTCGCCACATCGCGCCGGACTCGGTCGAAGTTGTGGCCCAAGGCCGCGTCTGGAGCGGCCAACGCGCTGTACAACTCGGCCTCGCCGACCGGATCGGGGGCCTCGAAACGGCCATCGTGCTCGCCAAGGAAAAGATCGGGCTGTCCGCGGACGAGACCGTCGAACTGATGGAGCGGCCCCGGCCCAAACTGTTTTCGTCCGCGCTTTTTCGTCCGCGGCTATTGGGCCTCACTGCGCAGCCCACCCCCGAACTCGACTACCTGCAATTTCGCCTCCAGCACAATGGCTTGCCCTTGTTGCTGGTTCCCGCCAACCACGTACCGAGCCCTGTGGGGCTGTATGGAGAGAAAACCTATGAGTGAGGAAGCCCGCGCACTGTACGCGGATATGGGGGCGACGCCCGTGATCAACGCCCTCGGCCCGCGCACCCTCTTAGGGGGATCGTCCCCTCACCCGGACATCATCGCCGCCATGGAACTAGCCGGCCGCTACTACGTTGACATGGACGCCTTCTTGGCGAGCACCGGGCGGATCGTCGCCGATCTGCTCGGGGCCGAGGCCGCGCTGATTACCCCTGGCTGTGCAGCCGCATTGGTCCTCGGCACGGCCGCCTGCGTCACCGGCGCAGACCCAGAGAAAATGGCCCGCTTGCCCGATTCGACCGGCATGCCCAACCAAGTGGTCATCCAAAAGGCCCAGCGCTACAAATACGACCGCGTGGTGCGCCTGCCCGGCGTCACCCTCGTGGAGGCGGGCACAGAGCAAGGGACCACAGCCGACGAACTCGCCGCAGCCATCGGCCCGCAAACAGCCGCCCTGCTCTACCCAGCCATTGACAACGAAGCCGCCATCGTCCCGCTGGACGCGGCCATTGACATCGCCCACGCCCGCGATGTCCCGGTCTTCGTCGATGCAGCCTTCCGCGTCTATCCCCTAGACGGCTTGACCCACTACATCGCGGCCGGGGCCGACCTAGTCGGCTATGGTGCCAAGTACGTGGGCGCACCCAATTCTTCGGGCATTCTCTGCGGTCGCGCCGACTTAATCGCCGCGGCCCACTTGCACAGCTTCGCCTGTTTTGAAACCCGCGACCTAGAAGGGGTTGGCCGTCCGCTCAAGATTGACCGCCAAGAAGTCGTCGGCGTAGTGATGGCCCTGCGCCGCTGGCTGGCCATGGATCACGACGCCCGCAACCAAAGCGACACCCGTCGCGCCGAAACCGTGCGTCAGCACCTAGGCGAACTACCCCACGTGCAAAGCTCCGTCAACGGCGCGTCCGTGACCCTGACCTTGGACGAACAGGCCCTCGGCCGCACCGCCGCCGAGATTGAGGTCGCTTTGCGCAATGGCAATCCCTCGGTCTGGCTCTCAGCGGCTCCGGGCCAACTTCACTTGTCGATGCCTACAGTAGCCGACGGCGACGAGGAGCTCTTGGCAGCGCGAGTTAGGGAAGTGCTTCGGGAGTAGGTTCCATCGCCGTGCCCAAATTCACATGGTAAACCAGTTCGACATGCCGCCAAAATAGTCGATGATCAGCCATAGGCCCGCCGAGCCAAAAGCCCCCAGCACCATGCCGAGAAAGAGCGGGCGCAGCAGGCGATAGCCCCTGGCTCCGCCGTATTTCAAAATGACCGCTTTGAAAGCCCAGGCGATAAAGACCGAAAACCAAATCTGGCTGATCGGGTAGGTCAGACCGAGGACTAGGCCGATGGGATGGATCGGGAAGCCGACGAAACGCGCCTTGAGAAAGCTCAGCACGGCCATGACAGCGCTGCCGATGCCGGTGTAGATGAGGTGCCAGCCGTAGATTTCTTCTGGGTTGTTGATATTGTGCGCGATCCAGTTACCCGTCAGTTGGGTCAAGCCGCCGAAACCCCAACCCCCGAGATTAACGCCACCGTATTTATACGCCAACGTGGTAACCATCCACACCGCGGAAATCAGCGTGACCACGATGGTCGCGGCGATCGCCCAAAACAGCCGCCGGGTCTCCAAACGCATAACCTCGGCGATCTTGAGGCCGGTCGCCGCCGAGGCCATGACGAAGGTGCGCAAATCGGCTGTCCAGGGGAAGTTCATGCCGAGTGCCGTCAGCCCGCTCGCTCCGAGCGTGGTCGGCCCGAGCGCGGTGACCATAAATACCGGCGGAGCCACTGGCGACACACCGTAGGCGAGGCCGGCTTGGGAGACAATGCGCGCCAAACCGATAAAAGTGGCTAGGCAGAGTAGAAAATAAAAAAGTGCAATGCCGAACTGTAGGCCGGTTTGCGCCAGCCACCACACGGCAAAGATCGACCCAAAGATAAAACCCAGCACGGCCGTGCGGTACGAGAGCATCTCGCCGCTATCGTCAATCGTCGGATCGCGCTTGAATGCCTTGCGCAGTACGTCGCCGATGTGTTGGCGCGCAGCCCACAGGATGGAAAAGACCAGGAAGAACATCGCGCCCTGCGCCAGGTGGGCGACGCTGGCCGAAGCAGGCATCGAGTAGGGCTGCGACGGGCCAATGCTCCAGCCAAACAGCCGCTCGACCCCGGTGTGGACATAGGCGAGAAAGGCGAAGAACCACACGCCGAACGAGACATCGAGGCTCAACAGATACGAAAGCCCGATGACCTCGAAGCGCGGGTAAAGGTTCAGACGCACGGATTCGCGCAGCAAGCGCAGCGGGGTATTCAACTGGATGAAGGGGAAGTAGTTGAAGTAGGAGTGCAGGCCATTGACGAGATTGATGAGAAACGGAATCAGAAAGCCGATCCAAGTCAGATAGTTGCGCAGTAACGGCGGCAGCAGACGGCCCTGCTCCCTTTGGGCCAATTCGAGCGGCAGGATCGAGAGCGGAAAGAGCAGGCGCTCGTGTTCCATCCACTGCTTGCGCAGGATGACCAGCATGCAGAGCGTGACGAAATAAACGCTGAGTATGAAAAACCCCCAAGCCAACAACGGCTTGTGCCACAGCCCCCAGGGCACGGGCTCGCCGCGCGCCGCTCCCTCAAAGAGCTTCCAGATCGCCGCGCGGTCCTCGGACACGAGCCAGGGTTTGATGTGCGGGTGGATGATATTGGCCCAGTCGTTCTCCGGCGTGGCAAAGTAAAACAGCCCCCCTAAAAACGGGATCAAGTTCATAACGAAACCCCAAGAGGGAATCGCCGAAGCCACGATCATCATTATGTAGATGGTCGCCAACTCGCCGCTGTGCAGCCGCGAACCAGTGAGCAGCAGGGCAAGGGGATTGAGCAGCAAAGTGAGCAGAAAGAACAGGAAGATGGCGGCACCAGTGGAATAATCGGCGGCCATAGCCGAACCGCGCACCACCAGCGTGCCATAGGATTCCCCGCAGGAGATCGCAGTAGCGCAGAGCAAGCCGACAAAAACCGCCCGCTTGGAAACGCCGCGCTGTGGTTGAGTCTCTGTCACATTCGCCTTTGCTAAGATTTCGCTCGTTGCTTACGTCTTCCCGCGGCCGGCCCCATAATTGAGACGCGACCGCCGTTCCGTGCTGTAAACTATAGGGCATCAACGGCATTATCAAAGCCGATAGTTTTTCCACGCGATAGCTAGCAAAGACTTGCCCCGGTCATCCCCGTCGCCTTAAATCCTACGATAAACCCCAACTCACGAGGAGCAACCATGTCCACCGAAGAAGGCATGGCGACTATCACCACCCACGCTGCCCAGCACCTATGAGCACGCCACAACAACAGGCCGAGGCCCTAGCCGCCGGGCTGTACGCCCATCAAGTCGAGGGCATCGCCTTTTTGTTGGGTCGCCAGCGGGCGATCCTCGCCGACGACATGGGGCTGGGCAAGACGCGGCAGTCCGTGCTGGCCATGCGCCAAGCCCGACCCGAGGGGCCGTATCTGGTCGTCTGCCCGGCTGCGGTCAAGATCAACTGGGCGCGCGAGATTGAGTTGGTGCTGCCAACGGCAGAGATCGCCATCGTCGGCCCCGCACCCGCGCCCGAGCTTGGCTATACCGGTTGGGTCGTCATCAACTACGACATCCTCGCCAAACATCCGCTGGCGGAGCACGCTTGGAGCGGCCTAGTCTTCGACGAGGCCCACTATCTCAAGAACTACCGCAGCCAACGACACCGCCTGTCGCTGGACTTGGTCAAGGCCGTTGGCGACGACGCGGTGGTCCACCTTTTGACCGGCACGCCGTTGACGAGCCGGCCGCGCGATCTCTTCCCCTTGTTGCAGTTGGCGCGCCATGCGCTCGGACGTTCATTCGTCTCGTTCGCCAAGCGCTATTGCGACGCGTACAAAGGCGAGTACGGCTGGGTCGCCGACGGGGCCTTTAATATCGAAGAGCTAACCGTGCAATTGCACGGCATCATGCTGCGCCGCACCAAGGCCGAAGTACTCGACCTGCCGCCCAAGATCCGCAGTTGGCTCGACGTAGAGGTCGCCAGCCGAGTGGCGCGCGAGATGAGCGAGGCCGTAACGGAGCTGTTGCAGACCATCTCGCGCCGGGGCCAAGCCCAGCTTACCGGCGAGACCGAGGCCGAGCGCCGCTCGCGCCAAGGCTGGATCATGGGCCAGTTGACGACTGCGCGCAATCGCTTGGCCATCGCCAAGGTCCGCAGCACAATCCCCTTCGTCGAAAACGCGTTAGAACAGGGCGAGAAGGTGTTGGTCTTCTCGTGCTATCTATCACCCGTCAACACGCTACGTAAGCACTTCGGCAAAAAGGCCGTAGCCATCACCGGCGAAGTGCCAGCAAATGAGCGGCAACAACTGGCCGACCGCTTTCAGGAGGACGATTCAGTGCAGGTGCTGGCCGCGCAGATTACCGCTGGGGGCGTCGGGCTCAACCTCACGGCAGCGCGGCAAGTGGTCTTCAACGATCTCGACTGGGTGCCGGTCAATCACTGGCAGGCCGAGGACCGGGCCTACCGCATCGGGCAACAGCAAGCGGTCAACGTCACCTACATGGTCGGCAGCAACACAATCGACGAATTCGTCAAGACGGTCCTCGAAACCAAGTCGGCGCTGATCAACCAACTCGTCGAGGGCAGCGCCTTGCCCGAACATTTCCAGCGCGACGTGATGGACGAGTTGCGGCGAGTGATGGAGGTGCTGCCCGAATTGCCCACGAGCGCGATGGACGAGCAGCAAGTGGGCAAATTGTTGCGCGAGGCCGGGGCAGCTTTTGTCGCTGCGCAGCCCGCCGTCGAGTCGGAGGCTAAGTCGCGCTTGCCGTCGGCCGAGGCGGTGCGCGTGTTGGCGCGGGTGTTGGCAGGGCCAAAGCGGGCGCTGTACCGAGTGGACAGTTCGTCAAAGCCGGGAGCGTTCTACGAATTGGAGGTGGAGGGGAACGATATAAGTTGCAGTTGTAAGGGGTTTTCCTATCGGGGAATTTGTCAACATGCGCGGGCGCTAAAGGAGGCGCTGGTCAAGGGGGAGGGGTTGCCGGAGGGATTCGTCGAAGTTTGACAAGTTCGGACGAACTGTTCAGAACCGATGAGTAGTTCGACACAGGCAGTTGTAGAGACGCTGGACTTAGGTATATTGAGAGATAGCCCGTTGGCCGCTTGTTCCATTCGATTCGAGGCCACGGTGTTGCAAATGGACCTTTAGGTTCGCTACGAAGCCACTATGCCCTACGATATATCACAAGAAAAAAGAGACTGGTACCGGGAAATCTCGGCGCGATCTAGGCAAAGAAAAAAAGCGGCGATCCGCGGTGAGTTCCAACGCGATCCAAGCGGAATTAATAAGCCAGTTTTGGATCCAAAGGAACTAATGCCTCAACAGCGACAACAGGGTTTGAGGGCGATGTCCCTGTTTTCAGGGGGCGGCGGTCTAGACCTCGGTTTTGAGCGTGCCGGTTTTGAGCATATTGCCAGTTTTGATGCATTGGAGATTTGCGGTGCTACGCTACGGCACAACCGACCCCAATGGAGAGTTTTTTCTGGTCAATATGGCGATGTAACAAAGACCAATTGGATAGCCTATAAAGGCACCGTTGATCTCATCCACGGCGGACCTCCATGCCAGCCCTTCTCAGTTGCCGGAAGACGAAGTGGGAGTAAGGATACTAGGGATATGTGGCCGGCGTTTATTGACGCTGTGATGGCTGTCAAACCCGATGCGTTCGTAGCCGAAAACGTTCCGGGACTACTCGATTCCAAGTTCAACAAATATGTACATAAGGTAATTATAGAGCCGCTAGAACCCAGCTATCACATCGCAAAGTTCAAAGCAGTTGCCTCCGACTTTGGCGTTCCCCAAGTGCGAAAGCGGATCATTTTCGTCGGATTTAGATCGCCCAAAGCCGCCAATGAATTCGAGATCCCACAGGCAACACACTTCCCCAACGATAGTCTATTTTCATCGAGCAGATGTACATTGGGTGCTAGGGCGGCTTTGGGTCTAGATGACATTGGATTCGACTGCTTTGCACCGACTCTCCGTTCTGGCTTTACTGGTCCGAGAAAGACGACGAGTGTTCTAAACAGCAAGGCTAGTCAAAAGGTTTGGGAGAGACTACAGGTTTGGCCAAATGGTGTACAAAAGTCGAGAGAGGAAGCCGTTATGTTCCCCCCAGAAAACGGACATTTCAGGCTTTCCGTCCAAGACTGTGCTCTTCTGCAAGGGTTTCCAGAAGATTGGCTCTTTGAAGGTGCTGTGTACCAAATCCTTGGCCAAATAGGTAATTCCGTTTGTCCGCCGGTAAGTTATGCCATCGCAAAATCTGTAGCGAGCGCATTGAGGGCCTAATGGCTGTCCAAGACGATAGCCGAGAAAAGGAAATGTGCCAGTTATTGGGCTTGCGAGAAGGAGAAGGCCGTTCCGAGGTGGACGCATTCTTTGACTTTGAAGAGAATGGGAGAGTTCACTCTGCTCCCATAGAACTCAAATCGACGACGACAGGCTCTGTTTCAACTGCAAGGGATGTAGGCCCTACCCACATAGCAAAGTGGCGATCTCGAATATGGGTTTTCGGTTTTTACAACTCTTCGGGAACCTCTCTACAGCAGCTGCTAGTACTTGGGCCTAATGAGATGGAAAGCTGGATAGGGAAAACTGAGCAATATATTAAACCTGATTTTGCGATAGGAGACCGCGTTGCAGAGAAGCTCGACGTTGAAGACTTATATGTTATATGCAAAAAAAAGAGCAAGTACAGCTTAGAGGACGCTAAGTCTCTCCATAAGCGACAGTGGAACCAAGAGAAGTACCGCTCAGAAATGGATGATGCTGATGGTTATACACCTGAGAAAATGCTCGAAATTCTCAAGTTGCGAGCCATTTACCTCAATCAACGCGGCTCAACCCTGAACAACCCACATATCCCAAAGTCGTTTTTTGCAAAATTCAGGGACCGGATGATCGACGTGGCACATTTCAGTGCAGATGCCCGAGCCACTATCCACCAAACACTACGCGACATAACGCTGTCTAACAAAACATTGCAGTGGAACCGATAGCTTATTCTCACCATCTGTCAATTTCCGTAAAGGAGCCTATTCATGGCCTTTGAAATTTTCGACTTTCGCAAAGAGGAACACATCAAAAACCTCCTCGTCACGCCGCACATTCGCTCCCGCTTTCTGCGCATGCAGCCGGGCGATGTGGCCGGCCTGCACAGCCACGACCTCGGCCACGAGATTTTCCTCATCCTACAAGGCCGCTGCGTTTTCCTCATCGCCGGCAGCGAACAGGAACTATGCGCGGGTCAACTCTGCGTTGCCCTCGCCGACGAGGTCCATCAGGTGCGAGTCATCGGCGACGAGCCTATGGTCATGTACCTGTCCGTAACGCCCCACATCCAGCCGACCCACACCGGCCGCGACCTCGACGGCACCCGCCACCCGACCCGCTTCCAACCCTCCAGTTCGTACGACGTGGAGACGGATACCGACACGCCCATCGACGAACTCATCGACAACTTCACGGCCGCGTCAGCCGACTTGGCCCAAGCCGCCAGCGACCAAGCGACCGCTCAAGCAGCAAGGAGCGACCAACTCAAGGCGACCCTCGCCGCCGGCGACGAAGCACAGGCCACCGAGCTGCGCGAAGCCATGTGGCAAGACGTGTATCAGAGCTTAAAGCAGGCCTACGCAATGGCCGATCTCTGGAACGACTTGACGCCGCGCGTTGGGAAGGTGGGTTGACATGGCTCCTATCCGCATCGGCGTCATCGGCTGCGGGGCCGTCGCCCAAGTCCAGCACCTGCCCAACCTCACCGCGCTCAAGGACCTGTTTTCCGTCGAAATGGTCTGCGACCTCTCGCCGAGCTTAGCGCAGACAGTGGCACAGGAATTTCACGTACCGCGTCACACCAACAACTGGCGCGCGCTGCTCGCCGCGGATCTCGACGCCGTGCTCTTGTGCCACACCGATCCCAAGACCGAGATCGCCGTCGCCGCCTTTGAAGCCGGCAAACACGTCTTCATCGAAAAGCCGATCTGCTTCTCGCTGCAAGAGGCCGACCGGATCATCGCCGCCCGGCAGGCGGCTGGCACCGTTGGCTTAGCCGGTTATATGAAGGTGTACGACCCTGCCTTTGAGGCGGCTGCTCGCGCTGCGGCTGACATGGGCGCGATCCGCTTCGTGCAGATCCACCACCTGCACACCAACAACTCGCATCACCTCGCGCACTTCCGCCTGCACCGCACCGACGATCTGCCTGCTGATGCCGTCGGGCAGACGAGGGCGGCCCGCGCGGCAGCCGTGCGCGAGGCCATCGGCCAAGTCCCCGCCGACGTACAGTCTGCCTTTGGCCACCTCGCCGGCAGCATGATCCACGACATCTACGGCCTGCGCACCATTATGGGCGTGCCCGAAAAAGTCGCCAGCACCGAGATCTGGTACGACGGCTGGGGCGTCAGCACCATGCTCGCATACCCAAACGGCGCGCGCTGCGCGGCCACTTGGGTCGAGTTAAAGGACGTACGCGACTTCAAGGAGACCCTCGAAGTTTGCGGAGACGACCGCCGCGTGTTGCTCTCCTACCCGACCGGCTTCTCGCGGGGCATCCTCTCCACCTTGGAGATTCAGACCCTCGACGAAGCCGGCGAGGCCATCGTCCACCGCCCGGCCATCGCGTGGGAAGGCTCTTTCGTCCGCGAGATGAAACACTTCCACGCCTGCATCACCGAGGATGTGCAGCCGCGTACTTCCTTGGAGGAAGCTCGCTGCGACATCGCCCTGATCATCGACATCATCAAAGCCTATATCGACCGCTGACATGGCCCCCAAGCCCAAAGCACCGCCCATCATCTTCACCGACGACGGCTGGATTTTCACGGCCGAGGAAAACGTCTCGGTCGCCGACCTCAAAGAGAAAGTCGTCGATGGCTATGCTGGCACTGGCGGTGCGCTCTGGTGGAGCACGGGCGATCACGAGGTCTATCAGTTTGAGACGGAGATTGGCGAGCGATTCGGCGACGAAAGCAGCGGCCTCGACGCGACGGCCCCTTCCTTCGTCCACTCGGCCACGCCCGGCGTGGAGGATCGGATCGCCGCTAACCTACAGGGCCTGATTGCCGAATGCGGTGGGCCGTTGACTGCGCTTGCGAGACTGTGCCGAGAGGCGGAGATCCCCTTCTTCCCGCGCGTGCGCATGAACAGCCACTACGTGATCAATCCGTCCCACCCCGGCTACGGTCGCTTCCGCCGCGAGCAGCCCCACCTGCTCATTGGCCGCCCCGGCGAGGAGTTCCCCGAAAAGTCAGTCGAGTGGGGCATCCGCACCGGCCTCGACTACGCCCACGCCGAGGTGCGCGAACACATGCGGCGCATCGCCTGCGAGGTCTTTGAGTGCTTTGACGTCGATGGCATCGAGCTGGACTTCATGCGCCATTCGGCCTTTTTCCGCATGGCTGAAGCCACGGCCAACAGCTACCTAATGACCGATCTGGTGCAAAAGATCAAGGCGCGGCTCGACGAGGTCAGTGCCCAACGGGGCAAACCATTGCAACTGGCCGTCCGCGTCCCCCCGACCTTGGCCGACTCCCGGCGCATTGGCCTCGACGTCGACGAATGGATCGAGACCGGCCTCGTCGATATCGTCGTCGTTGGCGGCGGCTTTATCTCCTTCGAGACTCCGGTCGATGAATTCGTCCGTGCGGCGGCCTCTACCCCCTGCCTCGTCTATGGCTGCATTGAGGCCACCCGCCACAGCGACCGGCACTTCCTTCGCGCCTTGGCCCTGCGCTGGCTCGCCGACGGGGCCGACGGCATTTACCTATACAACTTCTACACCATGTCGCCCGAGTGGAACCGCCAAACCGCCGCTGAATTCTCCGATCTCGCAACCCTGAAAAAGCTCGACAAGTGCTATGAGATCAGCGGCACCATGCCCTTCAGTCCCACCGAGGGCCACAGCGCTGCCTTCCGCTTGGCCCACCCCTCGACGCAGCTTCCCGTGCCTTTGCCCGCTGAAAGCCCAAGCTTGGGGCCGACGCTCCGCATCTGCGTCGCCGATGAGGTAGCCGACGCCACCGGCGGCTTGGCCTTGCGTTTGGATCACTTGCCCCCGGAAGACCGCCTCGAAGTCGAACTCAACGGCCGCGCCCTTCCTTGGGATCAAGCCCAAGTCTCCGGCGATGGCTGGTCGCGCCAGCAGGCAGCGCCGCTGTTTTGGGCCAGATATCCAACCCGTCCGGTCGAGGGGAAAATGGAAGGGGTCAGCGTGGAATTTGCAGTGGATGGTTCTTTATTGCGGCAGGGAACTAACGAGATTGTCGTGCGGCTAGTGACGGGGCAAAAAGATCGCCGCGAGCAAGTGATACTGACCGGCGTCGAATTGGCGATTTCTCATTGACGACCAAACGGCGCGGTCGAGTGCTGATAGGCTCATGTCGTCTCACCGGCCTGTTTCAGCACCATCTGGCGTGTCCTAGCGTTCAGCCGAAACCGCAGAGCTTGGAGACGATCCAAAACGGGTCGAATAGCATCGAGAATGCCGCGCTCTTTAGCCAGCAACAAGATGCCGAGGGTGCCAGAGATCTCCAACTCCAGTGACCGGGCATTCGACATTAACAATAAGTTATACGAAAAAGCCAGTTATATGTAGGCCAGCGATCATACCGCGGCGGATCAAGTTGAAATATAGCTCTATAAGATACTGGTTTCCTAGCACAACAAGGAGTCAGAGAAATATGAAAACATCCGTCCCCGTATCCCCCGCTGCCAGTGCATTCATATACGCCAGCGTTATATCGCGGATGCGGTATGGCTTCGTCTTCTCGGCGGACGATTGAGAAGGAGTCGAGCATCGTCGCAGTACCGGCAATACCGTCCCTAAACGCAGCAAGCGTCTCCGGCTAGGCCGAAAACGCTTGCTACTCGCCTATAAAGCCCCTCCCTCACTCCTCAACCTCGGCCCACGCCCCCTTAGCCATCAGCCCACCGTCGACGCAGACATTCTCGCCAGTCATAAACGACGCCTTGTCGCTAGCCAAGAACAACATGGCGTTGGCAATGTCTTCCGGCTGGCCGTAGCGGCCGAGCGGATGGATCTTGGCGTAATCCTTGAAGAATTGCTCGCGCTCGTGGCCGAATGCCTCAATCACCTCATCGACTAACGGCGTCTGAATACCCCCTGGGTTGACCGCTAAAACCCGAATCCCATACTTGGCATAGTCGAGCGCAAGCTGCCGCGTCAGAGAAATAATCCCGCCCTTGCTAGCGGCATAAGCCGAAACCATCGACGCCGACTGCAAACCCTGGACGCTGGCCGTGTTGATGATGACCCCTTTGCGCTGCTCCATCATCTGCGGCAGGCAATGCCTGGCCATCAGGAAGAAGCTCTTCAGGTTGACGTCAATGATCCGGTCCCACATTGCTATCGGCAGCTCGTGGGCCGGCAGATAGCTAGGCACAGGCTGGATGCCGACATTGTTACACAACACATCAACGCGGCCCCAATCCTCGATGATCTGTCCCACGGTCTGGGCACAGACCTCGTCGCTGGCCACATCGGCCTCAAAAAAGCGAATCTGGCCCTCCTCCTCGGCCAAGGCCGCACCAGCCTCCGCGTCTATATCCAACGCGGCGACCTGCGCCCCTGCGCCGGCGAACGCCCGCGAAATCCCTCCACCAATACCCTTGGCACCGCCGGTTACTATAACTACTTGGCCCGTAAAATCAGCCATGACAATCTCCTTTATGGTTGATGTAACATTTAACGATCAGCGCCTTTCTTCAATTTACAACCAAACGCCTTTTGACCCAGCACATCGACAGGTAACACGCGCTCCATATACAGCGCCGGCCACGCGCCGAATGCTTTGGCCAGCAGAGCGCGCTCGCTGGTCAAACACACGGCCACTCCACCTGCCTTTAGCACCCTCGCCACCTCACGAGCAAAGCCCTCGTAGAGCGCACGCAACGCTTGCGGCTCGCCAACCTTTTTGCCAAAGGGCAAGTTGCACACCACCCGATCGACGCTGCCGTCGTTCAAGGGCAAATCCCGCGCATCCCATTGGCGAATGTCAATTGGCTTGTAGCGCGGGCCGACATTTGTGCGGGTGGCAGCCACCGCGTCTGGACGAATGTCGCCGCCCAAAAGCTGGGCGTAGCGGCCGTGCATCCCCCGCTCGATGAGGATGGTCCCGGCTCCGCACATGGGGTCGAGAAAGATGTCGCCATCCTCCGGCTCGGATAGCATCACCAAGGCTCGCGCCACCGTCGGCCGCAGCGAAGCCTCCACTTGCGCGACCTTGTAGGTGCGGTGGCGCATGGTCTCGTCGGAAAGGCGCACCCCGCAGATCAGCTCGCCCGCAGCCTCCAAACCCCACACCTCCAACAGCGCTTGCTCAGCCACGTGCTTCCAACGCGGGAAACGCCACGCCACAGCCCGCTGCAAGGCGCGGCGCATCTCTTGGCGCACATAGCGCTGCTGCCCGCTGCGACGCTGGGCCACAATCCGATAGGTAATGCGCTTGATCCGCTTGGGGCGAGCGCGGCGATGCGCGCCCACGGCCTCTTCAAAAAGCGGCGACTCCGCAACGAGTGCGCCAGCCTCTTCCAAGCCCTCGCGCCCCGCACCCACTGGGCCGCGCGCCACCAGCGCGAACACATCCTCGGTCGTCCCCAATCCGAGCAAGTCCTGCGGCGATGCGTCCGTCGCAAAAAACACCACGCCGCGCTGCCGGCCCTGCAGCTCGGCTCCCAAGCGCGCGGCGATTTCTCGTTGGGCGATCTCCTCTAGCCCGGGGGCGACGAAAGCGTAGAACTGCATGGCCTTATTCATAGAGGTCATCTAGATCGGCAGTGGCTAATTCGACCAAAAACTCGGCGAGTTGGGCGGCCACTTGTTCCAAGCAGCGGCGGCCCTTTTCTGGGGTGGCTTGGCGCGGGTCGCCGATGCCTGTGTCGTCGGTCGCCTGCGGCCAGTCGCGCTGGGTCCAGACCCAGCCTTCCCGCAGCGCGGCCAGCTTAAACTTGTGCTCGTGGCCGCTGCCCGCCTCCGACAGAGGCAACACCCAATCCGGCCGCAAGTATTGCATGAGACTGGTTTCCATCTCGTTGGCGTGGTCGCCACCCTCTGCAAAAAGCCCCTGATCGGCGATCCTAAACCAATCCATGCAGCAAATAAACATCGCATAGCGCGGCAACAGCTCCCGCACCATCTGCTTGAAGTCGTTGCCGCCGTGGCCGTTCACAATGAGCAGTTTGGGAATGCCCTGATGGGCGAGCACCTCAACCAAGTCTTGCAGGACGACGAGTTGGGTCGAGGGATTGAGATTGAGGTCTAGCTTGATGTCGAGTTGGCCGGTGTTGACGCCAAAGGGGACGGTCGGCAAGACGATGACCTTGGCGTCCTGCTCCCAAGCGATGTGAGCCGCCGCCGCGACGATCTCGTCGCACTGCACCACGTCGGTCGAATAAGGCAGGTGAAAATTGTGCGCTTCCGTCGCCCCCCACGGCAGGATCGCCACCTCGTACGGGGTGTGCTCTACGGTCTGCCAATTGGTCTCGGCGAGAATGTAAGGTCGGCCGGGCATATAAGTTCCTTTACGATGTAAGCGCCACTCGGTGCAAGGTCCGATACTCGGCTCCGGCCGGCTTGAGAATGCTTTCGATCAGCTCCACCGCCTCCACCGGAACCTGCAACCGAGGCAACTCGCCGCTCCACTTGCTGCGTGGCGGGTGCACCTCTGCTCGCACCCGACCCAGCGTCACGTGCGGACGAAAAGTTCGTTCCTCCGGCTCCCAACCAGCAGCGCATACCACTTCTTCAACATCCCGCTGCAACGCACCCAACCGTCCGTCCACGTCCGCCACCCCAGCCCAAATAACCTTCGGCCGACGGCGATTGGGAAAGCAGCCGCTTTCCTCTACAGCCGCGACAAACCCTTCGTGCCGGTCGGCAACCGCCGTCAATCCTTCCCGCAGCGCGGCGATTTGTCCGTCCTCAGCCGCGCCGAGAAAGCGCAGTGTCAAATGGAGATTCTCCGGCCGCACCCAGCTCACACCCTGCGCCGGCCACAACGGCCGCAGCGCGTCGCTCAGCTTGCCCAGTGCCTCCGGCACCCGGACGGCGACGAAGGCTCGACTAACGGGCACCGCAAGACCGCAAGCAGGCGTTCAAATACCCCCGGCTCTCTGCCGCAATCGTCGCCACCTGCCCCAAGTCGTACTCCTTGGCACCAATCACTTCCAAGTTGGCCGCCACGTCTAGACCCGATTCGTGCAGCACCTTGACGTACCCGAACAAATCAATGTTGCCCCGCCCACACGCCTGCAACTCCGGCGCACCCGGCCCGCCTTCCGCCACGGCGCAATCCCGGATGTGCACGTGCTTGACCCGCGAGATAACCGCCGCCAGCGCCTCTACCGTATTCTCCCCCGCCCGATGGATGTGGCTCGGATCCATATCCACCCCAAACCCCGGCGAGTCGATCCGTTCCATCGCCCGCAACGTGGTCGGCGTATCGTAAATGCACTGCCCCACGTGCGCCTTAGCGCACAGCGTCACCCCGTGTTCGTGCGCCCTATCGGCCATCTTGCCCAGCAGCGCAACCTGCCGGTCGAAATCTTCCTCCACATCGCTTTTGCCCCCCGGGCCAACATTGACGACGGGAATGCCAATTTCAGCACCAGCCGCAAACGCCAGCATCAGCCGCTCTTCGTCTAGCGCGGCTTCTTCCATGGCCAGCAATTTTAGCTCGTATTTTTCCGCTAGCTCTTTGATCTGGTTGGCCTGTGCCTGCCAGTTGTCCAACTCCAAGTGCTCGCACATGCCCTTGATCGCCGAAAGCTCGACGCCGTCGTAGCCAGCAAGGTGGATATGGCGCATCGCCGTTTCCAGATCGAATCCTGCAAAGAGCACCGAATTAGCCCCTAAATGAATCATTTTCGCAACTCCTCTTGGGTGATAAGCAATTGATTTTACTGAATTACCGAGCGGTCATTATACGCAGACGAAAAAGGGGCGTCAAGCAACGGCGTAGAGAGTGCTTGACGGGGTTCGGCGATTCGTACATTTCATGTAGGGCCTTGTCGTCGGCTCCGCCGCAGTGCAAGCGGGTGTTAACGTAGCAGAAGTCAAAGTCCAGGAAGATCGCAATGTCTAACAGAAGAAAATGGACGCGACAAGAGCTGCTTGTCGCGTTTAGACTGTACTGTCAAATGCCTTTCGGCAAATTACATAAACAAAACCCAGAGATCATTAAAATTGCCAGACTCATCGACAGAACGCCGTCCGCATTGGCAATGAAATTAACGAACATTGCGAGCCTTGATCCAGAGATAACCTCGACTGGTCGCAGAGGGTTGACGGGGGCATCTGCTGCGGATAGGGCCATGTGGAAAGAGATGAAAAGTGAATGGGAAAACTTTGCACTAGATTCGGCAGATGCTATCCATTCTATTCTACAAGGGAGTGAGACGGACGATTCGGAAGACGAAAGCCCACCTGAATATCAAGATCACAGTGGTACGGATAGGATCGTTCAAACCAAAACGCGGATTGGTCAGAATTTTTTCAGGAAGGCAGTGCTGAGTGCCTATAACTATAGGTGCTGTATCACTGGTCTTTCCATTCCGAAACCTTTAGTAGCCAGTCATATTGTACCCTGGCGTATTGATTCGGCGAATAGACTCAACCCAAGGAATGGACTCGCCTTGTCAGTACTCCACGATAAGGCATTTGATCTTGGGATGATCACGATAAATGAGGATATGACTGTTCGGGTGTCAAAGAAGGAATTTAGGGTGAGTGATGTGTTTGTTGGGACTACTTTGAAAAGCTATGATGGAAAATCGATAGAGTTACCTGACAAATTCCGGCCAGATGAGGAGTTTCTCGATTATCATCGTCAAAACATATTCACGGGAAAGGACTGATCGTCATTCCCACTCTTCTGGTCAATAAAAACCGTCGGAGGGTTTTTCTAGGCTGGAGTAGTTCCGTCCATACCTCAGCCAGACGCTGTTGGTCGGGGTATGCCGCTACGTATTTACATTCTCGAGATCGCGCACCTTACGTGTAGTGATTTTGAAATCATGCCCCAAGACACCGAGGATATTGAAAAGTACATCGAAGCTAATTTTTCCGATCTTGGTTCTATTTTCAATCTGGGCAATGCGCGGTTGGGAGACGCCGACCATCTCGGCCAATTGGCCTTGCGTCAAGCCAAATCGCTTTCTGCTCTTCACGATTTTTTCGATGAGCTGTTCTTTCTGGCGTAGTTCGTTAATATTGACGCCGAATTCCTCTGCCCATTGCTCAATATTTACCTTTTCCCAAGGCATTTTCAAATCTCCTTCAGTCTTCTGAGAATAAGCCGTCTATCCTTATCCGGAATGGTTTCAGTCTTTTTTTGGAGCACATGAACCAGATAAATTGCATCCCCGCGCTTGATGAAATAGAAAACTCGATAGATACTGCGCCGTTCTTTGAAGCGCAGTTCGTGTAAACCGAGAGCAATATTGAACAGCGGCTTGCTCAAAGGCATCCCTAGGCTTTCCCCCTGCCTCAACCGATCAAGTGCCAAGAAGAAATCCTCCTGTAGGCTTTGAGACAATTCCTCGACAAATTTCTTGACCGGCGAATTACCTGAAGCAGTGGTGTAGTAGAGGATTTCCATCCTTAAAATATAAGTTGTAGATTATAATCGATCAACGGCTTCTGCTAAAGCTGGAAGGGATTTTCCCATTCCGCACGCCACCGCTTGCTCGCTGCACATTCGTATAGTATATTTTTTGATTCCTTTTTCCCGCCCCTCGCGTCTACACTTAGGTCATGGAAACACAAGATATCGTCGTCCGCGGTGCCCGCGTCCACAACCTCAAGAACCTCCAGCTCACCCTCCCCAAAAACAAACTAATCTGCTTCACCGGCGTCTCCGGCTCGGGCAAGTCCTCGCTGGCCTTCGACACTCTGTACGCCGAAGGCCAGCGCCGCTACGTCACCTCGCTGTCGGCATACGCGCGCCAGTTTTTGGGCCAGATGGAAAAGCCCGACGTCGATCAAATCACCGGCCTGTCCCCCACCATCTCCATCGCCCAGAAAACCGCCGGCCAAAGCCCCCGCTCCACCGTCGGCACCATCACGGAAATTTACGACTACTTGCGCGTGCTCTTCGCCCGCGTCGGCACCCCGCATTGCACCGAGTGCGGCGAGCCTATCGGCGCACAGACCCGCGCGCAGATCGCCGCCCGCATCCGCGCCCTGCCCGTCAACTCGCGCCTGCACATCCTCGCCCCAGTCGTCCAAGAACGCAAAGGCGAATACCACGAGCTGTTTGCCGACCTGCAAAAGTCCGGCTACATCCGCGTGCGCGTTGATGGCCAAATTTTCACCCTCGACCAAGCCCCCGAGCTCGACCGCTACAGCCGCCACAACATCGAAGTCGTGGTCGATCGCTTGATCCTCCGCGAGGGGGAAAACCGCCGCTTGGAAGAGGCCATTGACAACGCCCTGCGCCTCGGGCAGGGCACCTTTATCGTCGCCCGCGAAGGAGCCTCCGACTTCCTGCTCAGCGACCGCTTCGACTGCACGGCCTGCGGCATCTCCTACCAAGAGCCAACGCCGCAGATGTTTTCCTTCAACAACCCCCAAGGCATGTGCCCGGACTGCCACGGTCTCGGCACCCAAGTGCTAATGAGCGAGCGCCTGATGGTGCCCGACCCGGCCAAAACCCTGCGCACCGGGGCACTCGCGCCGCTCGGCGAGCTAGGCAGCAACCGCTGGCGCTTGCATTTATACGAAGGCGCGGCCGAGCACCTCGGCTTTGATCTCGACACACCGTGGGGTGAACTCGTAGCCGAACAGAAGCACGGACTCCTCTACGGCCTCGGCGACGAAAAAATTACCTTTACGTACACCAACCTCCGTGGCTCAAGCTGGTCGCACAACGACAAATACGAAGGCGTCATCCCGTTTCTCGAAGAAAAGTTTCGCGGGGCCAAGGAGAAACAACGCCGCGAATTAGAGCAATACATGGGCGTGCAGCACTGTGAGCGGTGCGACGGCGGCCGCCTGCGGCCCGAGTCTCTCGCCGTCAAAATCGATGGACGCAATCTCCCACAACTAACCTCCATCGCCATCGAAGAAGCGCGCGACTTCTTCCGCGCCGTTGCCTTTGAGGACGCCAAGGCCCTCATCGCCGAAGAGGCACTCAAAGAAATCCGCGGCCGCTTGCAACTCATGTGCGACATGGGCTTGGGTTATCTAACCCTCGACCGCGGCGCGCACACCCTGTCCGGCGGCGAGGCCCAGCGCATCCGCCTCGCCTCGCAGATCGGCTCCGGTTTAGTCGGCGTGCTGTACATCCTCGACGAGCCTTCCATTGGCCTGCACCACCGCGACAACCAGCGGCTGCTGGACACCCTCAAGCGCCTGCGCGACATCGGCAACACCGTCATCGTCGTCGAACACGACGAAGAGACCATGCGCGAGGCCGATGTGGTCGTGGACTTTGGTCCCGGCGCGGGCGAGCGCGGCGGCACGTTGGTCGCCTGCGGCCCGCCGAGCCACATTGAGCACAACCCCCGATCCCTCACCGGGCGCTATCTCGCGGGTGAGGAAGCCATTCCAGTCCCCAGCCAGCGCCGCCAAGGAAACGGCAAGTGGCTGGTAGTAGAGGGGGCGCGCCAGCACAACCTCAAAGACATCGAGGCGCGCATCCCACTCGGCCTGTTCACCTGCGTCACCGGCGTCTCCGGCTCGGGCAAATCCTCGCTGATCAACGACATCGTCTTCAAACAGCTCGACTGCGTCCTCCACCGCGCCCTGCACGAGCCGGGCGCACACGCGGCCATCCAAGGCGTGGAACATCTCGACAAAGTCATCCGCATCGACCAGAAGCCCATCGGCCGCACGCCCCGCTCCAACCCGGCCACGTACACCGACGCTTTCACGCCCATCCGCCAGCTCTTTGCCAAGCTGCCCGAGGCTCGTCTGCGCGGCTACCAACCGGGTCGCTTTTCCTTTAACGTCAAAGGCGGGCGCTGCGAAGCCTGCGCGGGCAATGGCGCGAATTTAGTAGAGATGGAGTTCCTCGCCGATATCTGGGTCACTTGCGAAGTCTGCGCGGGCCGCCGCTTCAATCGCCAGACCCAGACCATCAAATACAAAGGCCATTCAATCGCCGACGTGTTGGACATGGAGGTCGAGGAAGCGCTCGATCTCTTTGAAAACGTGACCCCCGTGCGCCGCGTACTCCAGACCTTGTACGACGTGGGCCTCGGCTACATCAAGCTCGGCCAGCCTGCCCCCACTCTGTCCGGCGGCGAGGCCCAGCGCATTAAGCTGGCCAAGGAACTCTGCCGCCGCAGCACGGGCCGCACCCTCTACATCCTCGACGAGCCAACCACCGGCCTGCACTTTGCCGACGTAGATAAGCTGCTGCGCATCCTCCACACCTTTGCCGACCAAGGCAACAGCGTCGTCGTCGTCGAGCACAACATGGAGGTCATCAAGACCGCGGATTACATCCTCGACTTAGGCCCCGAAGGGGGCGAGGACGGCGGCTGGATCATCGCGGCCGGGCCGCCGGAAGCTGTGGCCCAAAACGAGCAATCGCACACTGGCCACGCGCTCAAAAAGGCGCTCAAACCGCAACGGGCCGCGCTGCCAGCGGCGGCGACCAACGGGCACGGCGAGGGCAACGGCTGGATCCGGGAAATCGAGATCCTCGGCGCGCGCCAGCACAACTTGCGCAACATCGACGTCAAAATCCCCCGCGACCAGCTAACGGTCATCTCCGGCGTCTCCGGCTCGGGCAAATCTTCGCTGGCCTTCGACACCCTGTACGCCGAGGGGCAGCGGCGCTACGTAGAATCGCTGTCGGCGTATGCGCGGCAGTTTCTCGAACAGATGCAAAAGCCCAAGGTCGAGCGCGTCTCCGGGCTGTCGCCAGCCATTGCCATCGAGCAGAAAGCGCCCAGCCGCAACCCCCGCTCCACAGTCGGCACGGTCACTGAAGTGTACGATTACATCCGCGCCCTGTACGCGGCCTTGGGGACCCAACACTGCCCGCGCTGTCAAGGACCGGCCGGTACGCAGACCGCGCAGGAAATGGTCGAGCGCATCCAGCAGATGCCCGCCGGTCGCCGCATCCTCATCCTCGCGCCCATAGAGCCGCGCCAAAACGAAGGCTACGAAACCCTGTTGGCGTGCGCCCGCAGCGATGGCTTCCTCCGCGCCCGCATCGACGGCACGGTCCACGACTTGCGCGAAGAAATCCAACTAGAGCGCCGCCATCGCCACCGCATCGAACTCGTCGTCGATCGCCTTGCCGTCCGCGCCAGCGACCGCGGCCGCCTCACCGAATCCGTCGAACGCGCCCTAGAGTTAGGGGGCGGCGAGTTGATTGTAACCTCGCCCGACGACGAGACCGAGGAACGCTTCAGCCGCCGCTACTCCTGCCCAGAGTGCGGCCGCGCCTTCTCTCCCCTGTCGCCGCAGTGCTTCTCCTTCAATCACCAGCAGGGCATGTGCCAAGTCTGCGAGGGGCTGGGGTTGGGGCAGGGCGTCGATCGCGAGCGGATCGTAGTACCCCATCTCAGCGTGCGCGAGGGGGCCATCCGCGCTTGGGGGCCGGTGCAAGACCCGGCGTTTGACCGCCTGCTCTCCGTCGCGGGAGAAGCCTTGGGTTTCAGTTTGGACGTGCCGTATGCTGCGCTCGCGCCCGAGGCTCGGCGCGCCCTGCTCTACGGCTCACCCGAGCAGCAATTGACTGTAGAAAACCTCGGCTTCCGCTACGCTGGCGTCTTGCCGCCCCTCGATGAGTACGCCAGCACCAGCAAGCGGCACCGGCACCTCTTGGGCCAAGTCCCGTGCTCGGCGTGCGAAGGCAGCCGCCTTAAGACCGACAGCCGCGCCGTGTACCTGCGCGACAAAAGCATCATCCAAGTCGCCCGCCTGCCCATTGCCGAGAGCTTGCCTTTCTTCCGCGACATGCACCTGCACGAGCGCGAGCGCGACATCGCCGGCGAGCTGTTGCAAGAAATCCGCACGCGCCTCGGCTTTTTAGACCGCGTCGGTCTCGGTTACATCGACTTGGCGCGCCGCGCCGCGACCCTGTCCGGCGGCGAGGCCCAGCGCATCCGCCTCGCCTCCCAGATCGGCTCCGGCCTCACCGGCGTGCTCTACCTGCTCGACGAGCCGACTATCGGCCTGCATCCGCGCGACAACGCCCGGCTGTTGGACGCCCTCAACTCCCTGAAGGACTTGGGCAATACCGTCGTCTTAGTCGAACACGACCGCGATACCCTCGAAGGCGCCGACCACATCGTCGATCTCGGCCCGGGCGCGGGCAGCGAGGGGGGCAACCTCGTCGCGGCTGGGGTGCCCAGCCAGCTCGGCAACGGCCGGCAGTCGCTCACTAGTGCGTATTTACGCGGCGAATTGCACATCCCGGTCCCGACCAGCCGCCGCAAGCGCCACAACGGGCAGCTCGTGGTGCGCGGCGCACGCCAGCACAACCTCAAAAACATCGACGTGCCCATCCCGCTCGGCCGCCTCGTGTGCGTCACCGGCGTCTCGGGGTCGGGCAAGTCCTCGCTCGTCGAAAGCGTGCTCTTCAACGCGCTCGCCAATGAGCTGCACAAGGCCAATCGCCCGGTCGGCGAGCACGACCAAATCGACGGGGTTGAGCACATCGACAAGGTCATCCACATCGACCAAACCTCCATCGGCCACTCCCCGCGCTCCACGCCAGCTACGGTCATGGGCGTCTTCGACCTGATGCGCCAACTCTACGCCGACCTACCGGACGCCAAGGTCGCTGGTTTTGCGGCCGGGCGCTTCAGTTTTAACAAGCCCGGAGGCCGCTGCGAGACCTGCGAGGGGCTGGGGCAGCGCTGCATTGAGATGCACTTCTTGCCCGATGTGTGGGTCGAATGCGACCAATGTCGTGGCCAGCGCTACACGCCCGAGGTGCTGCGGGTGCAGTTCAAGGGGCATTCGATTGCCGACGTGCTGCAAATGCGGGTGCGCGACGCGCTCGTCCTCTGCGAGAACATCCCCCGCATTCGCAAGCGCCTGCAAATCATGGAGGACGTCGGCTTGGGCTACATGTCCTTGGGACAGTCCTCGACCACCCTGTCCGGCGGCGAGGCCCAGCGCCTCAAGCTGGCCGCTGAATTGTGCCGCCCCGACACCGGGCAAACCCTCTACATCCTCGACGAGCCGACCACCGGCCTGCACTTGGCCGACATTAAGTGCCTGCTCGCCGTGCTCCACCGCCTCGTCGATGCCGGCAACACCATGGTCGTCATCGAGCACAACATGGATGTCATCAAAACCGCGGATCACCTCATTGACTTGGGGCCAGAGGGCGGCGATCAAGGGGGGATGCTCGTCGCCGCAGGTGTGCCAGAAAAAGTCGCCCACAGCCGACAATCGCACACCGGGCGCATTCTCGCCGACGTGCTGCGGCGCGACAGAAAGGCGCAGCAAACATGAGCGAATTGCACCTGCCTCAACGCGCCTTTTTCGAGTTCTCCTTTCGCTGTCTGAGGCGGCAGAAACCACCCAAAATCGACGGCAACTTGCGCGATTGGGACGCCGCCGAGCGCGTGCCCGACCTGATGGCCGTCGATGGCCACCAGCCCTTTGCTTCGGTCTATATGGCCTACGACGACAGCGGCCTGTACTTTGCCTGCGAGGTCAAGCGCAAGACGACCTACAAGCTCAATCCACTCCAACCCGCTGCCGGCGACAGCCTCGAACTCTTCATCGACACCCGCGACATCAAAGAGCACCGCGCCAACCGCTTCTGCCACCGGTTTTACGTCTTGCCCGGCGGCAGCGGCAAGGACGGCAAGCAACCCATCGCTCGTCAGACCTCCATTGAGGACGCCCGCGAACAGGCACCGCCCTGTCCAGAAGACTCGATTAAAACTGGGTTGCGCCGACTCAAGCGGAGCTATCAGCTAGAAATCAAACTGCCGGCTGCGGGTCTCAATGGCTTTGCGCCGCGAGAGTTCAGCCGGGTGGGGTTTGCGTACCTGTTGCACGATGCGCAGCACGGCACCCAGTCTTGGTCGTCGATCTCGGACATGGGCGTAGAGCGCGATCCGAGCACTTGGGGTACAGCCGAATTGGCGGGCTAGGGCGGTCGGCATCCTTTTACCTATTTTATATATTAAATACTGATGTTACGCACCTGAGATTTATCCTACGTATATTCCTGGTATGGACAAACACCTATTAGAATTGTATAGCGATTATCTGCTCAGTTCGTTTGGCGCGACCACGGCTACGGGGCTATCGGCTCTGGTGGACGGGGCGGTCAGCCACGATCAAGTCACGCGCTTTCTGTCTGGTGCCGACTATGATGGCAAAACGCTGTGGCAGCAGGTCAAGCCGCTGGTATGCGACATCCAACAGGCCGATGGGGTGCTCATCGTCGATGATACGATCCAACAAAAGCCGCATACGGATGAAAATGAGTTGATCTGTTGGCATTATGATCATAGCCAAAACCGTTCGGTTAAGGGGATCAACCTGCTCAACTGCGTGTATCATGCCGACGGGGTGAGTCTGCCGGTGACGTATGCCTTGATCCGCAAGCCGATCCTGTTTTCGGATGTGCAGACCCGTCGGGTCAAGCGCAAGAGCGTGGTTACGAAAAATGAACTGATGCGCCAGATGTTGCGCACCTGTCAACATAATCAGATCCCCTATCGCTACGTGCTGGCCGATAGCTGGTTTTCGGCCAAAGAGAACTTAACCTTCATCCGAAAAACCCTCAAAAAACACTTCGTCGTCGCCCTTAAATCCAACAGGACGGTTGCCTTGAGCCATCAACAAAAGTGCCAAGGAGCCTTCACCCGCATAGAAGCCTGTGCGTTGCCTGAACACCAACCGGTGCAAGGCTGGATCAAAGGATTAGACTTTCCCGTCCTATTGCTCCGGCAGGTCTTTACAAACCAAGACGGTAGCACCGGCACCCTGTATCTGGCCTGCAGCGATCTACCCTGTGAGGGCCCCACCGTCGAAGCCATCTATCAGAAACGATGGAACGTGGAGACGTTTCATAAAACGCTCAAGTCCCATGCCGCCTTAGCTAAGTCGCCGACGAGACGGGTTCGCACCCAAAGCAATCACTGTTTTATGGCCCTGTATGCGGCGGCGCGTTTGGAGGGCTTGCGGAGCAAGCACCGACTCAAACACTTCGCGCTGCGAGCCAGACTCTATCTCAAGGCCATTCGATCCGCCTTTGAGGAGCTACAAACCCTCAAAACTGCGTAACATCAGTTAAATAGATCGTTTACCCGCGCACTTACCTAAGACCTTTGCCAATGCCTAATTCCGCTGTAATCCACCGGGTTTTCGGGGTGGGGATTTTCGTGCTGACGCTGGGGATGTACGTGAAGACCCTTGCGCCGACCGTGTCGTTTTGGGACTGCGGCGAGTTTATCGCCACGTCCTATATCCTCGGCGTGCCTCATCCTCCGGGCGCTCCCTTGTACGTGCTGTTGGGGCGAGTCTTCACTTTGTTCCCCATCGGCGACGTGGCCATCCGCGTCAACTTCATGTCTGCGCTGACCTCCGCGCTGGCGATTTGGTGCGTCTATCTATCGACCGTCGCGCTTGGGCGGCGGGCGCTGGGCGGTCAGCCCCTGCAACCGCTGGGCGACGCCCGCGACATCGGCGTCCTCGCCGGTGGGGCCGTGGCCGCGCTGACGTTGGCCTTCTCCTATACTCAGTGGTACAACGCCTCCGAAGCCGAGGTGTATGGCTACTCCATCTTGTTCACGTGTCTGGGGCTGTGGTTGATTCTCTACTGGGAGGGCAGCGGTGCCGGAGCGGCCAACGATCGCTGGCTGTTGGCGCTGGCGTATTTGTTCGGCCTCGGCGGCGGCGTACACCTGTTGTGTTTGTTGACGATTCCGTCGCTTATGCTGCTGGCGTGGTTTGCCGACCGCCAGTTGCAACGGCTGATCGTGCTGCTAATCTGCTGGGGCGTGGGCGGTGGGCTGGGGCTGGTGATATTGGGTCCGGGGGCTGGCTCGAATGGGGTGATGGTGCTGGGGCTGGCGGGGCTGCTGGCGTACCTGTACGGACAAGACCGACGGCTGTTCGTATTGCTGCTAGGCGTCCTCGTGCTGTTCGGGCTGGGCTATTCCACCTATGGTGCCCTGTACATCCGCTCTGGCCTGAATCCGGCCATCGACGAAAATGATCCAGAGACTTGGTTGGCGTTCCTCAAGTTCCTCAACCGCGAGCAATACGGCACTGAGAGCATGCTTACTACCATGCTGACGGCGCGGGCGAGCCGCACCTATCAGTTTTGGGATCAGCAGATGAAGTACTTCTTTCAGCAGTTTCCCTTTCCGCTTTTGGAGCGATTCGTGGAGTTCCGCAAGGCCACCATAAACCTGCCGGATCGGGTGTCTATTTCGCTGATACCGTACGGGCTGGGGCTGTGGGGGCTGTGGTGGCACGGGCGGCGTGACTGGCGGCGGTTTGGGGGTGTGTTGCTGCTGTTCTTGGTAATGGGTTTTGGGCTGTCGCTGTACCTGAATATGCCAGACCCGCAGCCGCGCGAGCGACACTACGTGTTCGGCGGGATGTACTTGGCGTTCGCGCTGTGGATTGGGTTGGGTTGGCTGGGCGTGGTCGAGGCGGTGCGGCAGCAGTGGGGAAAGCATCGGGCGATTGTGCTAGCGGTCGCCGCGGCCGGGTTGCTGCTGCCAGCCGGGGTGGCCGCGCGGCTCTATCACGTGCAAGATCGCACCGGCGACTTCATCGCCTATGACTACGCGTACAACATGCTGGCTAGTTGCGACGAAGGCTCCATCCTATTTACCAATGGCGACAACGACACCTTCCCGCTGTGGTTTTTACAAGAAGTAGAAGGGGTGCGGCGCGATGTGCGGGTGGTCAACTTGAGCCTGTTAAACACCAACTGGTACATCAAACAACTGCGCGACCGCGAGCCGCGCATCGACATCCGCTATACCGACGACTTTATCGACTCCGTGCTCACCGACACGCAGATGGTCGATTTCTACAAGCGGTATTGGCCCGAACCCAAGGTGCCGCCGGAGCTAAAGAAGCTGGGAATCGACGTGGAAGTGAGCGCACCTCCTGAGTACCCGATCCTCCGCGTCCAAGACGTCATGGTCATCAAAATTCTGGCTTGGAACGAGTGGAAAAAACCCATCCACTTTGCCATCACCGTTCCCACCAGCAACTTGCTCAACCTCGACCCCTATCTGACGATGGTCGGCATGAGCGTAAAAGTCTCGCCCGAACCTACAGACGGCGTCGATGACGCGGCCCTAGAGCGCAATCTGCTCGAAAACTACCGCTTCCGCGGCCTCACCGATCGGTCTTTGTACAAGGACGAAAACTCCCAGCGCCTCTTGGGCAACTACTGGGCTTGCGTCTTGCAATTGGCCCGCAGCTACGAGGAGCAGGGACGCAGAGCCGAGGTGCCGCAACTCATGCAGTGGGCGCGCGACAACATCTACATGAGTTGGGAAAACCACTATGCGGCGGCCGATTACTTCAGCACCCTCGGCCAGCACAATATCGCAATTGAGCACATCCACGACGCCGTGCGGTTCCTCATCGAGCGCGTGGGCGTTGAGCCAGCCGCCACTTACGACAATATCATCGCGCTGACCGGCGTGCTGATCCAAGAACCCTACTCAGCCTACGACCGCGCCGTGGGCCTCTATCACCAAGCCATCGCCCTTGCGCCGAAACGCTGGGAGGGCTACTACGAATTGGCTGCCACCCTCCAAGCCAAGGGCGATGTTGCCGGGGCACTGGCCGTCCTCCAGCAATACAAAGAGCAGTACGGCGAGCGGCCAGAGTTGGTCGAGGCCGAGCGCATCCTCCGTCAATCCACCACTCCATGACCGAGGCCGTCACCGTCGTCATCCCGCACTATCGCGCTGACGTGCTCTACGACTGCGTGGCCTCGATCTATGCCCACAGCAATTATCCCGTCTGCGTGCTCGTAGTTGACGACGGCGGCAACGCGCCGAGCTTGCAGCGAGCCAAAGCCGCCTTTCCCGCGCTAGCGGTCTTGCCCAACGAGCGCAATCTCGGATTTGCCGCAGCCTGCAACCGAGGCTTGGCAGCCGCCCACACCCGCTACGCCGTGCTGCTCAACGACGACACCCACGTCGAGCCGAACTGGCTTGCTCCCCTCGTCGCCATGGCCGACAGCGATCCCCGGATTGCCGCCTGCCAGCCCAAACTGCGCTCGGCCAGCGCACCCGATCTCTTCGATTACGGAGGCGGAGCCGGCGGCTATATCGACGCCTTGGGCTACGCCTTTTGTCGGGGTCGGCTCTTCGACCGCTGTGAGCGCGACGAGGGCCAATACGACGCGTCCGTCCCGCTTTTTTGGGCTTGCGGCGCAGCCCTCTTTCTTCGCGTCGCCGCGGCCCGCCAAGTCGGTTTTTTCGACCCCGATTACTTCATGCACTTTGAAGAAATCGACTTGTGCTGGCGTCTCCAACTCGCTGGCTACCAAATCCGCGCCGTGCCGCAATCTGTGGTCTTTCACCACTCGGGCTTTTCCCAGCCTCCGGCCACCTTCCGCAAAACGTACTTCAACCACCGCAACAGCCTCATCACGCTGTGCAAAAACGAGAGGTTGCGCCGTCTGCTGTGGCTGCTGCCTTTGCGCCTGTGGTTGGAAGTGGTGGCCGTGCTTTACTACCTCCGCCGAGGCCAGTGGTCTAGTGCCTTGGCCCCTTGTGCGGCCTTGCTTTGGTGCCTCGCGCATCCGTGTAACATCTATCGCCGCCGCCGCCAAAGCCAAGCCATCCGCGGCGCAGCAGTCGCACGCGACGGCGTCTATGCCGGCAGCATCCTCTACCAGTACTTTGCTCGCCGCGTCCAGCACGCCTCCGCGCTCGTACCCGAGCCATGAGCCGCGTCTCCCTCGGATGCGAACGCCTGCTCGCGGATGCGGACCTGATCCGCGACCGACGCGTCGGCCTGATTACCAATCATTCGGGCGTTGATGCGCGTCTGCAATCTACCGCCGACCAGCTGCACCAATCCGATCTGTGTACGCTCGTCGCCTTGTATGGGCCGGAGCACGGAATTCGCGGCGCCGCGCAGGACGGCGAGCACATCGCCCATTCCACCGATGAGCGCACCGGCGTACCAACCTACAGTCTCTATGGCCAAGTGCGCGCACCGGATGCCGCCATGCTCGCTGGCGTCGAGCTGATGCTCTTTGACATCCAAGACGTGGGGGTGCGCTTTTACACCTATCTCTACACTATGAGCCTAAGCATGGCCGCCTGCGCCCAAGCGGGCATTCCCTTCCTCGTCCTCGACCGCCCCAATCCCATTGGCGGCCAAGCCATCGCCGGGAATTGTCTCGACCCGGCGTTTGCCTCTTTCGTCGGGCAGTATCCAATTCCGGTGCGCTACGGCCTGACCATCGGCGAACTCGCTCGGCTGTTCAACGAGGAATACGGAATCGGCGCGGACCTGCACGTCGTCGCCATGGAGGGCTGGCAACGCTCCTTTTACTGGGAGGATACTGGCCTGCCGTGGGTGCCGCCGTCGCCCAACATGCCCAGCCCGGAGACGGCGGTGATCTATCCGGGAACCTGTTTCTTTGAGGGGACCAATGTGTCTGAAGGACGGGGGACGGCCAAGCCTTTTGAGCAGTTCGGCGCGCCGTTTATCGACGGGGCGCGCCTAGCCGACGCGCTCAATAGCCGAGCGCTGCCTGGGGTGGGCTTCCGCCCGGTGTTTTTCCAGCCGACGGCTGGCAAGTACGCAGGCGAAATCTGCGCAGGCGTCCAAGTCCACGTCCTCGATCGCGCAGCTTTTGAGCCGGTCGGCGTTGGCTTTGCGGCACTCGCAGCCGTGCGGCGGCTCTATCCGCGCGAATTCGCTTGGCGCGTGCCAGCCGGTGGCATCCACAACTTCGACCGCCTCGCTGGCACCGACCAGATCCGCCGCGCACTCGACGCGGGCGCAGAAGTCTCCGAGTTGCAGGCTGCTTGGGACGAGGCGTGCCAAGCCTTTGACGCTATTCGCCGCCGCTACCTAGCGTACTCTTGAGTGAGGTTGTCTCGCCGTGCGATCTTTGTTATCGTTCACATCAGCACTCGCTACACCTGATACCTGTCATGCCTGCACCACTCCAAACCGGCACCTTGTTGGTCGCTACTCCCGCGCTCGAATCACTCGACTTCGACCGTGCGGTCGTGCTCATTACCCACTATAGCGAAACAGACATCACGATGGGCTTGGTGATCAACCAGCCCCTCGGCAAGCGGATCCAGCGCTATGCGGCTGATTCCCTGCAACAACTCGCGGGAGGCGAAGATGTATGTGCGGAGTTGGGGCGGATATTCTATCAAGGGGGGCCGGTGCATCAGCGCTATCTTTTCTTTTTGCACCGACTCGACGGCTTAGTCGAAGGGGGGACAAAAATCCTCGACGGTCTCTATTTGGGCGGCGATCTCGATACCCAGTACGCTGAGGCGGATATTCTCCGGCCCGACGCGCCGCGGCTGCGGTTCTACTTGGGCTATGCCGGCTGGGAGCCGGGCCAGCTCGAGTCCGAGATTAGGGCCGGCACTTGGTTTTTGGCTCCAGGCGAACCCGAGATAGTCCTCGCGTCCACGCCCGAGACCATGTGGCAAGCAGTGCTCCACTCCATGGGGGGCAAATATCGCCCCATCTCCGTATTTCCCCAAGATCCATCCGTCAACTGATCAGCACACCATGCCCCGCTTGGCGCGGATGCCGTGCGCGGGCGGGTCGTCGCCGACCCAGCGATCGTCTATTGGCTCGTGGGACCGCTGGTAGCGCGTATCCGAAGACAGGCGGATGCGGTCCGTCTGGTTGTCTGAACTAGCGTGCAACAGGTACATGCAGAAGACCAACAAATCTCCCATCTGGTATTCGGCCGTCAACCAGCGGCCCTGTAGCTCCTCGCGCACGGCAATCGCGTCGTGCGAATAGGACCCGGACGAGTTCCAGCGAATTTGCTCGCGCTCTTGGTTGGTCAGCTCGCGGCCTTGCTCTTGCGCGGACTCGACGATTTGGCGTGCGGTGGGGCCGTCGTTTTCGCAAAACGCATCCACATCGGTTTGGCCGTAGCCTTGTTTCAGGACTTGGTTCTTGTGCGATCCTTCCAACACCATCAGTCCCCCCATCTCGTAGGGCACGTCGCTGAAGGGCGTCCACGACGTATAGAGCGCCTTGGTCCCTCGGCCCATATAGACGATGTCGCAATGCGGGGTCGTCGCCGTATGCGTACCCGGCTGCTTGGCGCGGAACCAAGTGTAGTCGTAATGCCGGACCGGACCGCCCAAGAAGAATTCGTAAAAGTCCATCATCGGGCCGTCGTGGAGGACCTTGTCCAGAGGCGGGTTGTTGCGCGCTAAGACTGGCATAAACGGGCCAGTAGCCGCCGGATTGATCTTCTTGCCGGTGGCTACGACGCCTTCCATGGGTGGTCGCGTTGGGTCTAGCACCCCAGCCTTGAAGAGGCGATCGCACAACTCTGCTCGCGCCGCCAACACGTCGCGCCGGTCCAAATACTTAGGCAAAAACAAATACCCGTCTTCTTCCATCCGCTCCCAGAGCGCATCCCGATCGTCGATTACATCATCCGAGTGGCGGAGCTCGCCCACCTGAGCCATGGCGATCGGCTTGCCGCTGTACGTGAGTTGAGGTATGGTTGCCGTAGTCATAGGCCGTCCTTTCTAACTCTAAAATTACGCTGCTAGCCCTCGTAGGCAAACACCTGTTGACTAAAACATCCTCTCTTTGTTCGCATGGGCGGTGCAACATCTCGATTGACCTAACGTGCCTTAATTATTACATTTAGACCCATCCCCAGTAATCCTTCATTGGCTTTTTGAGCGAGAAAAATAATGTACATTCGTTCGCTGTGTGTCGCTGTATGTTTGTTCTGTGTACCGCTTCAAGCTGCCGACTTTGACCCCGGCCCGAAGCCGCCGTATGCCGCTGCCCTCTTGCTCGAAGCCGAAAGCGGTACCGTCCTTTTTGCCCATCACCCAGACAGGCAGCGCTCGCCAGCCAGCACCCAAAAGCTGGTGCTCAAACTCGTGGTCTTGGAAATGGTCCAAGCCGGCGAGATCTCATTAGAGGATTCGGTCTGGGTTTCCCGTCGTGCGGCACGCACCGACGGCTCACAGGTTTTCTTGAAGCAAGGCGAGGTCTTTACACTGCGGGAACTGATGGAGGCTGCGGCCATTTCCTCGGCTAACGATGCTTGCGTTGCCATTGCCGAGCACGTCAGCGGCTCGACCGTCGGCTTTGTCAAGCTGATGAACGAGCGCGCCCAAAGCCTCGGGATGCACAACACGCGTGTTGTCAATGTCCACGGCCTCGACAACACGCCACGCGGTAAGGGCAACCTAAGCACGGCCCACGACCTCTCCAAAGTCGCCCGCGAACTCATCTTGGCCCACCCGGAGGCCCTAGAATGGTCATCTACCCGCCGCAAACCCTTCCGCAACGGCAAGTTCACGCTGCGCGCCACCAACAAGCTGTTAGGGAGGTTCCAAGGGCTTGACGGGCTAAAAACCGGCTATACGCGGCGCGCCGGCTCCTGCCTCGTTTCCACAGCCATGCGCCACGACATGCGCCTAATCTCGGTGATCTTGGGAGCCTCCTCTTCGAGCGTCCGCAACCGGGAAACTCGCCGCCTGCTAACATGGGGCTTTGAAAACTTCTCGCGCGTGCCCATCGTCGAGACCGGCGAACTGATGGGCAAGGTCGTGCTCGACTGGGGAATAGAGCCAGAGGTGCGCGTCTTGGCCCAAGACACCATAGTCGCCGTGCTCACCTCCGAAGAGAAGAAGCAGATCGTCCGCCACCTAGAGCTGCCCGAGGAATTTCCAGCACCAGTCACGGCCGGAACTGAACTGGGCAAGCTGCGCGTCTCACTGGGCGACAGCCTACTGGCCGTGGTGCCCATCCACGCTGAAAAGAGCATCGGCCGCATGGGGCTGTGGGACAAGCTGATGACGTATTTTTAAGCGTGGCTATTTGTGGTACCGCCCGCCGCTTAAAATATCGAAGGACCGATACATAGCCTCCAACAACAGCAGGCGCGCTAGCTGGTGAGAAAAAGTTAGCGGCGACAGCGACCACTGCTCTTGTATTTGAGATTCTACCCCCGCAGGCATTCCCTCGGCCCCACCTATTACCAACACTAGATGCGAGTGGCCTTGATTCATCAGCCGCTGGAGCCGTTGCGCCAACTGCTCAGAGGTGAACGGCTCTCCTTCCACGTATAGACCGACGATATACGTCCCTTTCAACAGCCGGTCTGGTAGGCCACCCCGTACCTTGCCTGGGCAGAGTGCTACCCGCGCCTGCCGCGAGAGCCGCTTGATGTACTCCTGCTCGGCGGCTTCTAGTGCTGAGTTGCGGTGTTTCTCATAGGAGACAATGCTGATTTGCATTGGCGCTAGTAGTGATCTGGCGCGATCGACAAGGCCCGGTTCTCCAGCGGCAAGGCCACTCGCGCCCCACCCTGCCGATGCGACTCGACGATTGCGAAAATTAGCTCTTGGCTGCGACAGGCGAGTGGTAGATTGCCTTGGGTATCGCCGTCCTCGTCGATGGCCCGGACGATGTCCTCCATCCCGCGCAGGGTGCCGCTCTCAATGACAGCTTCGGGCGCAGCTACCGGGCGCAATTCTCCGTGCTCGTCTTTCTGGCGCAGGCTATAGCCCATCCCATTGCTCAGGGTGCGTAGCTGACCCTCGGTGCCACTGATTTCAAATTCCCAGCCGGGCGTGCCCACTAAGTACGCGTGGATCTCGTTTTTGAACTTTACGTATCCATTGCTGATCCTCGGATCTATGGTCAGCCGATCGCCTTCCCAATCTGCGGCCTCGGCCTGTACTGTCCCCTGGGCGAATTCCGCCTCCGAATCCAGCGCGAAAAAGAGCATCATATCGGCCGCGTGCGTGTGCCCCCATTGCGCCACGCTGATCCCGCAGTTGGCCACGACCGCCTGCACCTCGCCGATGTCACCGCGCTCGATCATGGTGCGTGCATCGCGGTAGAGCGCGGCATAACGCCGCTGCGTGCCGTAGTTGAATTTGACGCCCCGCGGCATGCAGGCTTGCAGCATGGCGTCCATCTCGTGCACGGCGTTGCACAGCGACTTCTCGCAGTAGATGCCTTTGACGCCAGCTTCGGCCGCGAAAATCACCTGCTCGGCGTGCGGCCCCGGCCGGGTGGCAATGCTGACCACGTCGAGGTTTTCGCGCTCGATCATTTCCCTGTAATCGGCATAGGCTCGTTGGGCACCGTAGCGGTCGCGGATGCGTTCGGCTTTCTCCGCGATCGGATCGCAGACAGCGACCAGCTCCATGCGCTCGCAGGCGACGATGGCCGCGGCGTGCGAATACGGCAAAAAGAGCTGGGCATTGGGGCCGCCTTTGACTTCGTCGTCAATGGTGGCACCCATGCGCCCGCAGCCGATGAGTCCAACTCGGTAGGTAGTGGGCATTCTGCTCTCCTCTCTGCGCAATGTTGACGCAGTTGGTATGCTGGGATATATTATTGGCCTGTCTGCAATTAGGCAACACGAGGGCGATTAGCTCAGCTGGCTAGAGCGCCTGCTTGACATGCAGGAGGTCACTAGTTCAAGTCTAGTATCGCCCACCATCTTCTAAGCCCCTGATTTTTCAGGGGCTTTCTTTTTATCTTCTTGTTTTTGTTTCTCAGCGCACAGTGGAACTGGCGCAGGAGCGCTATCGGGTAGGACTTATGCGAACATAATTTTAAGATTATTGACAAATAAATGCTTGCGAATTCTACGGGGCCAGAACAGTCTTTGATGTACATCGTCTAACCCCTTACTTTGAGTGAGTTAGACGACGTACGTCGGGAATACAGTAGTTAGCCGACACTCATTATTTGCTGATGACTCAACATCTTGTTCGGCGCGATGAGATAATCCGCCTAGAAGCAGACGAACTCTTAGGAACAAGGGGATTGCGAAGCCTACTCGAAGAGTACGGGACGCCTCATGCTTCAAGCAACACATGAAGGACAAAGGTGTGAGCGTCGGCTAACACAGCAATTCGCGCTGCGGCGCTGAACACGCCTTGGCCTCCGGCAAGCCGCATTCGCGGCTTCGTGAATTGTGAGAACGTTACAGGAAAGCGGCGCAAGGTTGTCCCACAACCCCACACCAGCAAATCATGCACAAAAGCAAAGAAACCCCACGGCAAATGACTTTTGTATCAAGCTTTTCTGATTCTTGCATGCATATGCTCGATTCGCGCTTTTCTAAACAAAGAGGAGTAATCAGATGTTTGAATTGATATTCTTTGTGAGTTTTGCCGTTTTCTTTTCTTTTTTGTGTTCACTTTTTGAAGCGGCATTGTACTCGGCTCCTGTTGGTCATGTCGAATCGCTGGCGAAATCTGGCAGTGCTTCTGGCCGATTAATGAAAAAGTTTAAAGAAAATGTGGATGCGCCTATCGCGGGTATCCTATCTCTTAACACAATTGCGCATACGGTTGGAGCCGCCCTTGCTGGAGCGGCAGCCGCTGATGTTTTGGGCGAACCGTGGTTGCCGCATTTTTCAGCGGTATTTACCCTCGTGATTCTTATGTTCTCTGAGATTATTCCAAAGACGATTGGCGTGGTCTATGCCCGTCACCTTGTGTCCTGGGTTGCATATCCCATCCAACTTTTGATCTGGACACAAGCACCGCTTATCTGGCTGTGCCAATTTATGACACGGCTAATATCTCGTGGCAAGGTTGAGCATGTTGTTTCTTCGGAGGAGCTCATAGCATTGGTGCAGATGGGGCGGCGTGCGGGAACCATTGATTTAGAAGGAGGCCGGGCCATTCAGAACATTCTATCGTTAAAAGAGAAAACAGTTCAGCAAATCATGACACCGCGCACGGTCATTTATTCCCTTCAAGCACGACAGAAAGTAGATGAGGTGCTGCAAATGGGTGTGCCATCATATGCTCGTATTCCGATAGTAGATGATGAAGATGCTGAGGATGTTGTTGGGATCGTCCACCGTCAGGATCTTCTATCAGCAGTTGCCGAGGACCGCGAAAATGTCTCCCTGCAGAGTCTCGCGCGATCTGCACACTTCGTACTGGAGACGCTGACGTTGGATCGAGTTCTGCGCATGTTTCTTGAACTCCGGCAACATTTGTTTGTCGTGATTGATGAATTCGGTGGATTGGAGGGTGTGGTGACCTTGGAAGACGTGCTTGAAGAGCTTATTGGACAGGAAATTGTGGATGAAACTGATGTGGTTGTGGACTTACGCGAACTTGCTCACCGCCGCCGCCGTCAGGCCATGGGCAACATAGCGTAGAAGTGCGCTTGCGAGCGCTTCGCTGTGACGGGGGCGCGCCGCCAACCTGTAACACAGCAATTCACGCTGCGCGCCTTGCGGCGCTGGGCCTTCGGCAAGCCGCTTCCGCGCGGCTTCGTGAATTGTGAGTTTGGCCTTGCTCTACGCATTTCAGTTCGGAGATTATAATGAGGACATTCGGTCGAGGTGACCAGGTTGTATGGCGCTCGCTTCCGGAAGGGAATGTCGGCTATGTCTTTCCTGCTACGATAGTCTGCGACGACGATGATGTGATCGGGCTGTTCCAGCACACGGGAAGCATCTGTAAAAAACGGACAGGGAAACGAGGTGGCCCAGGCGGAAGAAACATGCTTCCGGGTGGGTGGGACGGTGGCTACTCAAACAGAGAATGGACCGGCAGAAGCAATTTGCACCTCCACAAGATGGGATCCGGTCACACCGTTATTCGCTCGTGGGATCCGGATCAGCAACGTTTCGCGGGATGGTATGTAAACCTCGAAGCGGAGTGGGTTCGCACGCCCATCGGGTTCGATACTCGGGACCTGATTCTGGATGTGACAGTCGCTGACGATCTGTCCTCTTGGTGCCTAAAAGATGAGGACGAGCTCCAATGGGCTCAGGATGAAGGCATTGTATCTGCTGATGAGGCCTCATTTGCTAAGTCGGAGGCCAACACCGTTGGAGAAGCCCTCAAGAATCGCTCTTGGCCATTCTTCGAGGACTGGTCTGGGTGGCAACCAGATCCCGACTGGCCAGTCCCTCTTGTTCCATGCGACTGGGATAAACACTGACTATTTAAGTATTAGTGGTGGCAATCGTATAACAGCAGCGTTCCCGGCTCCGGCTTTCGGGCTTCGCCCAACCGTTGCGCGGTTCGGAAACGCGCGGACCGTTACGCGAAAAATGAGATCCTTGCGCACATCAATTGGCACATCAAGAAAGTTACAGTATATCAGAGCGTAGATTTGGCGATCAGCAAGCAAGCATTTATAGAAGCATCCAAAAAGCCGACCTTTACTGCTGAGCAGGGAGCAGTGGCTTTTGCTAGACAGGGGCTCGGCTCGGTTATCGAATGGACTGAACTTGCAGCAAATCCAACCAACTGTGTCTATAAGGCAGTGTGTTGCGACGGCAGCTATGTGATCAAGATCAAGTATCGAAAAGCCTTCTCGCTAGCGGTCGATTTCAATATTACCGCATTGTTACGCGATACAACTACCCTGCCCGTCCCGGAGATCAGTCTATTATGCGAGGACACCGATGCGTTCGGATATCCTTATCTGATTTCTAGTCTGCTCCCCGGTACTCAAGGACGAGACTTTTTCGAGATGCCCAGTACTAGCGATGATCGGCGGTGTCGCCTGCTCAAAGAATTTGGCTCAGTGGTCGCTGCCATCAATGAACAGAGAGTATCCGACGGTCTTCTGCCCGTGCAGGATGTGACCCAATGGCGAGAAGACATACGGAGAAAGCTCCTTTGCAATCAGGACTTGGTAGCCGCCCTGCCAGAAGATTGTCAAGCCAAGTTGCCCATTATCGAAGATATGCTGGACAAGATTGATGTCGTGCCGAATCCGAGTCCTCAAGGGCTTCTATGGGGAGATGCAACTATACACAATCTTTTGGTTGATGATGATGGCCATATAGTCGGCATTTACGATTTTGAGAATGGAGCGACTGGCGACCTTCTACATGAGCAACTGCATGTCGCAGCAGAGTTTACCCGAGCACCGCAAGAAATTTATGGTCGCGATCACTATCCTCAGGAGTTTTGGTCGGGGTATGCGGAGGCAGGTGGAGTGCGGATAGAACCAGATGAGACGTACCTTAAAGTCAGACAAGCCATCATGGGTGCTGGTTTGTGCTGGTTCTGGGAAGTGTTGGGAGTCTTTCACCCCCAAACGCCGCAATGGCTGGATGACTTGGAAAGTGGATTAAAAAGCCTTGTGGATTCCTGAGGTTCGGGGGCGCATAAACGCGGAACCCCGTCTCGAACTGACTTCTAAGAGTCAAATGTCATTCTTCGCGTAACAAGCAGTTACCACTGCGGGCAACCTGCTTCGCAGGTTCAGTAACTGCAAGACGTTATCTGCCATGCGTTTTCGCCTGATTGGTCGAAGGGGTTATAGCTATGGAAACTTCCAAAATCGCCTTTGTGAGAGACCGGGATGGACTCTTTGATATCTTTACCATGAATGAGGACGGAACAGATCAGACCAACATCACGCGCACCCCGGATTACGAGAAAGACCACGTAAACTGGTCGCCCGATGGCACGCGTATCGCCTACTGCGACCGACGCCATGGCAAGGGCGAAATTTACGTAATCAACGCCGATGGAAGCGAACCGCGGCGACTGACCCACAATTCGGCCCCTGACCTTCGTTCTCACTGGTCGCCCGACGGCCAGACGATCATTTTTTGCACGGATCGTCACGACAACGTCGAGATTTATGCCATGAACAGCGACGGTTCTAACCAGAGGAATTTGACCAATCATCCGGCGTATGAGTTGGAATCAACTTTTTCCCCAGATGGCTCTAAAATTGCCTTCACGACCGACCGCGATGGTAAGACACAAATTTATGTGATGAAACCGGATGGAAGCGAGCAAAAACGGTTGCATGTTTCTCAGGGCAACGATGAAGAGCCTGCCTGGTCACCGGACGGCAAGTGGATCGCTTTTAAGTCGGACCGCGATGGCAAAAGATCGCAACTCTACGTCATGAGAGCGGATGGGTCGGATCCTAGACGCCTCACCAACGTTGAGGGCGGTACTATGGAACCCTCATGGTCCCCAGATGGCTCGGCGATCAGCTTCACGGGCGACTGGGAAGGCCGCCAGCAAATCTACCGGATAGATATCGACGGAAAGAATTTGACTAATCTCTCTAATAGCTCGACGAAGGATTTTGCTGGTGATTGGGGACCAACGATCAAGATTTGAGTCTCTCCATTCTGCTCAATGATTGGCGTTGGCGAAACATCCAATGAACCATCGCCTAGCTCCTACACCATTTACCGACGTCAATTTTGTCCTTGACCACTTCTGCTCACAGCTTCAAGCACTCTTGGACAGCGAGCTCGTGGGCATCTATCTGGTCGGTTCTCTCGCCTTGGGCGATTTCAACCCGCGCAGCAGCGATATTGATTTTGTTGTCGTGACCTCTACAGAGATTGATCCTGATCGCTTCACTGCCTTGCAACATGTCCACGCTCAATTCGCTGCCAGCAACTCCCCTTGGGCCGAGAAGATTGAAGCGATCTATGTTCCTGCTTCTGCGCTTCGTCGCAGCGCGATAAATACCTCGCACTATCCACAGATCGAAAAGGGAACGTCGCTGTTTCTAGCTCCCCTCGAAGATGGATGGGTTTTCCAATGTCTCACTATCCGTGATCAGAGCGTGAGCATTATCGGACCCGATTCGCGAACACTGGTCGACCCAATTGAGACTCAGGAACTCCACGCCGCAGCGACAATGATTGTCGGTCGATGGATACAACAGGCAGCACACGACCCGACGTGGTTGCTATGGCTACGCCAAGCAGAAGCCCAAGTATTTGTAGTTCAAACTCTTTGTCGTTTGCGGTATTCGTTGGCAACGGGGACAGTCGCCTCCAAGCCCGGTGCAACTGAGTGGGCTCGAAAGAATTATGGAGAACCTTGGGCCAGTTTCATCGAGCAATCTCTTACCAAACATCATGGGTCAGGAAACATATCACAAGGCGAGGAGAACACGACGCTCGCCTTCCTGGCATTCATCCTTGAAGAGATTCAGCGTTCTGCTGCCGCAATCAGATCACGAACCCAGAATGCAAGCTAACACGCCGCTGTGGCCCCAAGATCGGTGCAATTTTGAAAGTTGGTTTCAGGCGGCTAACTTTAAGACGGCTTCTTAGGAGTAATCTGATGAAACAGAAACAACATGAGCCTAAGAAAGCGGCGATTTTGGCCTTTGCCGTGCTGTGTGGGATTGCAGGGTTTTGCAGCCATGGGGCGGCCCAAGAAAATTGGTGGCGGCTCGGAGGAGAGGGCGGCGTTTCCTAGACGGAAGTAGCGGATTTCAGCCTGATGACGGACGACTCGACCGCGGCCGGGACGCTCCAGCCTTTCGAACTCAAGCCGAGCGAGAACCTCTTGCCTCGGTTGGGACCCTGGCAGCCCTTCAGGTTCACCTTCGGGGACCGAGGCAACACTCGGCCGCGGTTCGCAAACTTCGATTGGAACTGACACACTATGGAACAGACCAGAATCGGCCTGATCGGAGTGGGACGTTTCTGTCCTAATTATCACATTCCGAATCTCATCCAGCGGAGGGACGTGGAGATCACAGCGGTCTGTGACATCTCGCAGGATCGTCTGGACAACCTGCCGGAGAGTCTGGGCGCAAGCCAGACCAGTCGGGATTACCGCGACCTACTTGACCCCGATCTCGTGGACGGTGTCGTCGTCAGCACCCCAAATCAATATCACTATGAACAATGCAAGCTCGCGCTAGAACGGCGCATACCCGTTCTCGTCGACAAGCCGACGACAGTCACAGTAGCACACGCCAAAGAATTGACCACTCTCAGCCAAGCACAAGAATGTCTGTTAATGACAGCTTTCACGCGGCGTTTCATGGCGAGCACAGAGTATGTACGCAGTCAGTTAGCCTCTAGTTCTGATGATATTCAGTACATGACGGCGGTTCAGCGCAGAGCCGGCGGTAACCTGGTGGACGGCGGTATGTTGCATACGCGGACGGTACATATACTCGATGTACTGCCCTGGCTCGTCGGACAGCGTATCGTGGCCGTCGCTGGGACCGTCGCCTATGAAGAGGCCGGTGGAGTTGAGGCTTTTGTCGACGTGCGGCTGGATTTTTCTGGCGGATTGTGTGCGCACCTGCTGTGTATCAAAAACTGTGACGAATACGAGGATGAGGTCACGGTTTACAGCGCACGAAAGAGCTTCCGCCTTGAACGCGACCTGCTTTTCACAATGGCGCGGTCCTCTGGATGGGAACCTGTCGAAAACCCCTCTCACCAAGGATCGTTGACGGGTTACTTCGTCGATGTGATCCAAGGAAAGAAGGTCATCGAGAGCGCACCCGGTGTGGACCCGCACAGCCGCGACGGACTACAGGCTCTAAGAGTGGTCGAGGCGATTCACGAGGCAGGAAGGACCGGCAGGTCGGTTGCCGTACCTGTGTCGGAGACAGACTAGGTTTACAAAGCCGCGAGACATTAATTCAGACGAGCGTCAAGTCGGCCCGATGGCCCTCTTCGAGAAAGGCGGTCAGGTTGCCCAAGGCATCCACCCGCATCTCGTCGGTCAGGGGCACAAGCTCCCGCCGCACGATCTCGCGCAGCCGATCCTCCCGGCCGGGTGCAGTCCGGCCACAGTATTGTGGCCGCACCCCGCGCTTTCGCATAGCTCTTTGAGCAGCTTCACTTGATACTCCTTATCATCAGGGCTTGACGAGTCTGAAGGACGAGAAGAATCGCTCGATATCCGAGGGGTCGTCAAACGCGTAGGGTGCTCCGACCGCCATCAAGCTGTAGAGCCGCTGACCCACCTGTAGGCTCTGCATTCGCAAGAGGCTTTCGTCGGTAGCTTGTATCTGCGTCTGCCAAGCAGGATGACCGTCCATCTCAACGGCGGCCTCCGACAGGATCGTTCCCTGCACCTTCTGCAAGATGGCATCTCGGCGCGCAGTGATCGCGCTATCGGCTTGGACGGCCTCGGGCACATCTCCGTAGGCAACGGCGTATTGCACGTCGGCGCGCTCGAACATCAGGTATTGGAACTCTACCTCGCCGAAGGACAACGGCTCGCGCAGCTTGCGCAGATTGGGCCGGCCAGCCGTCTGCACTGCGAAGGCCCCCGGCTCATAGAGCCGCTCCTCCCATTCCGGCTCGTCGCGCATCCAATTGACGACGTTGTAGGCGACAATAGCCCCTAGGACGACGAAGAACAGCTTGACGGACAATAGGTCCGTTTTGGTCTTAGGCTCGCCGCCCATTGGCTCAGGCCAGCCCTAGCTTCTCTTCGGCGCTGTCTGCGGGGATATAGCCCAAGACCTGGCGCGGATGGTCGATATCGACCCAGCGCCAGCGGCTGTTGGACACTCCGTAAAAAATGTCAAAACGCAAGTCTGCAGGTGCTTCGATGGCGCGCTGCACGAGCTGAACCACGTCGCGCTGGCTGCACCAGATGGCCCCGCCCCGCTCGTCGCGCGGATGGTCCTCGGCATTGACCCAGCCGATGCGCAGACAAGGCACCGACATATTGTGTACGTCGGCGTAGTAGCGCGCTAGGGCTTCGCCCCAGATTTTGGTCGCTGGATAGAGGCCCGTGGGCCGCTGCGGCCATTCGTGCGTCACGACCTGTACCTGACCAGCATTGACCGCGTCGAAGCGCCCTTCGGAAATGGCCTTGTACGGGTCTTCCTGCTGGTAGCCCCAAGACACCATGATCGAACTGGCGAAGACCACGCGCCCGACGCCAGCACGGCGCGCGGCCTCCAGCACATTGCGCGGCCCAACGATATTGCTGCCGAGCAGACTCTCCCAACTAGCGTCTGGCCGCGGATCGGCTGCCAGTTGCACGACCACGTCCATGCCCGCGACAGCCTCGGCTATCGCGTTGTAGTCGGTCAGATCTGCGAGGATGAATTTCTCCTCGGGAATTCCCAACTCTGCGTCTTTGGACGTCCGCTCCGAAAGTTGGGATCGCCGCGCCAGACCATAGAGGTCATAGCGGTCGGGTTGGGTGCACAAATGCCGATACACGGCTCCGGCGATCAATCCGCAGACGCCGGTAATTAAGACTTTCTTAGGGGCCATGGCTCTTCTTCTCCTCTATCTCATCCAATGGCAGCAATGTGGCGCAGGGCGCGGTAGCGCTGGGCGCAATCCATGCCGTAGCCAACGACGAACGCGTCTTCAATTTCAAAACCACAGTAATCTATCTGCACTGGAAACTCCCTGCGGACGCGCTTGTTTAGCAGTGTACATACTCTGAGTGAAAGGGGTTGCTGCGACTTTATCTTGGCTAGCACAAAATCTAAGGATCGGCCCGTATCGACGATGCCATCGACGATTAGTACGTCCCGTCCGGCCGCTGCGACAACGAGGTCTTTGGTCAACTTGATCTGCCCGGTATTCTCCGAGCCCTGATAGCTTGAAACACCGATGAAGTCGTAGTCCAACTGCGCCAATAGTTCCTCGGGCAAGCGGTCTATCAGAGCCATCATAAACTGCACTGCTCCGTTGAGGAGGCCGATAAATAAGGGAGATGACCCAGCGTAGTGGGCGGCCAGTTCTTGGGCCAACTCGCCGATGCGCCGTTTTACTTGCTGGTGCTCAATCAGCACTTTTAAGACAGGAGTTTCCAACGGACTGCGGGGCATGCCTTTGATTATACGGCATGGGCTGTTTTTTGCAAACAAAAGGCACCGGAGCAAAAACTCCGATGCCCATGTTGGCCCGCCCTAAAGGCGGGTTGTGTGGTGGCTTGGTCAGGCGGCTTGACGGGTGTTGATTTCCGGCTCTCGACCTAAAAGCGCCTCAGCGGGGATGCTCGGTTGCTCGGGCACCTTCAGGGCAGTAGCAGCAACCAAGGCACTCAGTTCGTCGGCACTGGACATATCGAGCTCGCCGCGCTGATAGGCAGCGTCGATGTGCTCGCACAACAACTCCAAGTCGGCCCAAGAACGGGCTTGCCCAATGCGGGCCTGCAAGGGGATGGCCGCGGGGCTTAGAGTCTGCATAATTCACCTCCTTGGGGGAGGGGCGGGTTAAAACCCGCCCTTTCAGGAGTACGCGCAGGTGCGAGGTGCTATAGCCACCTTGGCGTGGGGCACCAGAGCGGCCTTGACACCTCAACCCGCGAGAGCGCAGAGGCTAGGCCAGTTCGGCCTCTGCTTCTTTTAGTTCGGGCACTTCTGTGACCTTCATGTTGAGGGCTTGGCGCACTTGGGTCTCTAGGCGGGTGCGGACCTCGTGGTTGTCGCGGAGGAAGACGCGCGCGTTCTCTCGCCCTTGGCCTAGCCGCTCGTCACCGTATGAGAACCAAGTGCCGCTTTTGGCGACAAAACCGCTGTTGACGCCCAAGTCGAGCAGATCGGCCTCATGCGATATGCCTACGTCGTCGCCGCGGAACATGATGTCGAATTCGGCCTCGCGGAAGGGCGGGGCGACCTTGTTCTTTACTACCTTGACGCGAGTGCGGCGGCCGATGATCTGGTCGCCGTCTTTGATCGAGCCAATGCCGCGAATGTCGAGGCGGACTGAGGAATAGAAGTTTAGGGCACGACCGCCGGTGGTGGTCTCGGGGCTGCCGAACATCACGCCGATCTTCATCCGCAACTGGTTGATGAAGATCACCGTGGTCCCCGACTTCTGCGACGACCCGGTGAGCTTGCGCAGAGCCTGGGACATCAGCCGCGCTTGCAACCCTACGTGAGAGTCACCCATATCGCCTTCGAGTTCGGCTTTGGGTACTAGCGCTGCTACCGAATCGATCACGACGAGGTCGAGGGCACCGCTGCGCACCAAGGTATCCGTGATCTCTAGGGCTTCTTCGCCTGAATCTGGCTGAGAGACGAGCAAGTTGTCGATATCGACGCCCAGCCGACGGGCAAAATTTACGTCGAGCGCGTGTTCGGCGTCGATGAAAGCCGCCGTGCCGGTCTTTTGCGCCTGGGAGACGATGTGCAATGCCAGCATGGTCTTACCCGCGGCTTCAGGCCCGAAAAGCTCGACAACCCGACCTCTGGGCACTCCGCCGACCCCGAGAGCGGCGTCTAGCGAAATGGCACCCGTGGAAATGACATCGACGTCCATTGCCGCCGACTCGCCCAACCGCATGATGGCCCCTTTGCCAAACTGCCGTTCGATCTGGGAGAGCGCCAAGTCGATGGCCTTGGCCTTGTCCTCGCCTAAAGGTTTGCCGTTGGCACTGGCTCTGCCTTTGCCCGCTACCATGATTTCCTCCTCGCGTGTTCTATGAGATGTTCATTAACACCGCCACCTGAACGACCTGAACAAAAAAATAGTGAATCAATGTTCAGGTGTCAAGCATTTTTTAATTGAAGCGTATTAAACTGCTCTACCTGCTTATAACAAATACCGTGCCAAGCGGCGGAAATACGCGTAATTTATTGTTTAATAAAATGTTATGAAAAAGCAGAGGAAAATGCGAAAAGCAAAAATTGGCAACTGTGCGAAACAGTGCTGTGAAGAAAAGGGACTAGCTCGGGCCAAAGGCGAGCGCTTCGGCTGCCTCCATCCCCCCTACCCCGACCACCTCCATCCCCTCCGGTCGCTTCCACCCCTGCAGATTGCTCCGCGCCACCAAACACTGCTCAAACCCTAAACTTCGCGCCTCGGCCACCCGCCGATCAATCTGGTTCACCGGCCGGATCTCCCCCCCCAACCCAATCTCGCCAATGGCCACGGTCTGCGCGTCAATGGGCTTGTTGCGAAAGCTCGAGACAATCGCCAGCCCCACCCCCATATCCACCGCCGGCTCGTCGAGGCGAATACCCCCTACGACGTTGACGAAAATGTCCTCGCTCGACAGATCGTGGCCGCAGCGCTTTTCGAGCACTGCGATAATAATCGAGAGTCGCTTGGCGTCGATGCCAGTGGCAACCCGCTGCGGATAACCAAAACTAGAGCGCGAGACGAGAGCCTGAATTTCGATCAAGAGCGGCCGCGTGCCCTCCATGCTACAAACGATGGCCGAACCCGACACGCCCTCGGCGCGCTCGGCCAGCAGAATTTTGGAGGGGTTGGCAACCTCGATCATCCCTTGGTCCCGCATCTCAAAAATTCCGATCTCATTGGTCGAGCCAAAGCGATTTTTAGCGGCGCGGAGGATGCGGAAGTGGTGGTGCCGCTCGCCCTCTAAATAGAGCACGGTATCGACCAAGTGCTCCAGTACTCGCGGCCCGGCGACCGTGCCCTCTTTGGTCACGTGCCCCACCAAAAACGTGGGAATGCCGCTCTCTTTGGCCAAATAGACGAGCCGCGCCGCGCATTCGCGCACTTGGGTCACGCTGCCGGGTGCGCTTTCCAACTCGGGCATGTAAATGGTCTGGATCGAGTCGATGATGATGGCCAGCGGGCCGGCGGCTTGCAACTGGTCGAGAATGGCCGTGAGGCTGGTCTCGGCCATCACGTGCAGGCTTTCGCACAACGCTCCCAAGCGCCCGGCACGCAGGCGGATCTGCGCGGCCGATTCCTCGGCGGAAATGTACGCGATGCGAAAATCAGAAGCCGCTAGCTGTCCGGCCATCTGCAACAGGAGCGTCGATTTGCCAATGCCGGGATCGCCGCCGACTAAGACGACTGAACCGGGCATGATGCCGCCGCCCAAAACCCGGTCGAACTCGGAGATGCCGATTTGCAGCCGCTCGTGGTCTTGGTCGTCAACTTGGGTGATGGGCTGCAATTGGGAGCGGGGCGAAACCGCTAGATGTTCGCGCCGACTGTCGGGTGCTTGGGGGCGCTCTTCGACGCAGGTGTTCCACTCGCCGCAGGCCACACAGCGGCCAAACCAGCGCGCGGCACTATGGCCGCAGGACTGGCAGATGTAAGTGGAACGGTTCTTTTTGGCCATGCCTCAACTCGTCTGAGTAGCTGTGTGCGCGACAACGACTCGGGGGGTTTGGTTTAAGTCCGGTCTTATCTGGACCTCTGTCAAGCGTTCAGATCGCGCAAGTAAGTCCTCCACAGCCGCGCTTTGGCCATCTCCTACCTCTAGCAGCAGATAGCCTCCGGGACGAATAAAGTCCGCAGCTTCCTGCGCGATGCGCCGATAGTATGCCAAGCCGTCTTCGCCCCCGTCTAGCGCGAGATGAGGCTCGTAATCGCGTACTTCCGGCGCTAATTGCGCCAAGTCGCCGCGACGCACGTACGGCGGATTAGCCGCGACGAGGTCAAAAGGAGCAATGTCGCGGAGGGGCGCGAACAGATCGCCGCAGTGCCACTCGACGCGTTCGGCTAGTTCGCAGCGCTGGCCATTGGCCTTCGCCACTTCTAAAGCAGCAGCCGATACGTCGGCTCCCACTACCTCGGCCGCAGCCGCCTCTTGAGCCAGCGACAGGGCGACTGCGCCTGAACCGCAACACAGGTCGAGAACCCGGCCGCCCTCGGGCAAAAGCTCCAAGGCCACATCGACGAGCACTTCGGTTTCGGGGCGCGGAATCAACACTGCAGGTGTCACGGTCAGCTCTAGCTGGCGAAAGGCGGCCACGCCCGTGATGTACTGCACGGGCACGCGCTGCAACCGCTGCCGCACGTATTCCCGATAGCAGTCCACTTCGCTGCGGTGCAAGGGGCGTTCAAATTGTAGGTAGAGATCGAGGCGTTTGACGCCAAGCACGGCGGCTAGCAGTAACTCTGCTTGTAGGCGGGCGTTTTCCAACCCCTTTGACGCGAAGAAGCGGCTCGTGTTTTCGAGGATGTCGAGCAGCCGCCAAGAGCGTCCGCTCATCGATCTGCCGCCAGCGCGTCCTGCTGCGACGCGAGGGCCAATTGCTCTATGAATTTTTCAAAATCGCCATCGAGGATTTCCTCTAGGCGATAGAGCGACAAGCCAATGCGGTGATCGGTAACCCGGCTCTGGGGGAAGTTGTAGGTGCGAATTTTCGCGCTGCGGTCGCCGGAGCCGATCTGGCCAGCGCGGGCGGCGTCGCGCTCGGCCTTTTGCTCGGCCTGCAGTTTATCGTAGAGCCGGGCGCGGAGAACCTTTAGTGCCTTGTTCTTGTTTTTTAGCTGTGACTTCTCGTCTTGGCAGGAGACGACAATACCCGTTGGGACGTGGGTGATTTTCACGGCTGAATCCGTGGTGTTGACGCTCTGGCCGCCCGGCCCGCTGGAGCGGTACACTTCGATTTTCAAATCGTCGGGAGCGATTTCCACCTCTACCTCCTCGGCTTCGGGTAGAACCGCCACCGAGGCCGCCGATGTGTGAATCCGGCCCGAAGCCTCGGTTTTGGGGACCCGTTGCACGCGGTGTACCCCGCTTTCGAACTTGAGCTGACCAAAGGCGTCCGCGCCCGAGACCACGAACACCACTTCCTTAAAGCCGCCGGCTGGATTGTGACTGGACGAAAGCTCCTCGGTCTTCAAGCCCTTGCGCTCGGCGAAGCGGTGGTACATGCGGTACAGGTCGCTGGCGAAAAGCCCGGCTTCGTCACCGCCGGTGCCGGCGCGGATCTCGACGATGGCGTTGCGGCTGTCATTGGGGTCCTTGGGAATCAGCAGCACTTTGAGGGTTTCCTCTAGCTGCACCACTTTTCCTCGCAATTGGTCTCGCTCGGCCGCGGCCAATTCGACTAGCTCTGCATCGCTACCATCGGCGATGATCTCCTCGGCCTCTGCGAGCTGTTCCAGCGCGGCCCGGTACTGACCCGCTAAATCCACCACTTCTTGCAAGTCGCCCATTTCCCGCGCCAGCTTCTGGTACTGAGTCGGGTTTTGGCTGGTGGCCTGATCGGCCATAAGCGCACTTAGCTCCTCGTAGCGCTGCTCGTATTCGTTCAATTTATCTAGCACGATGGATTGGCCTCGACTTCTTCATTTAGGGCGCGGCGCAACGCGAACAAGGCGACCTCTAACTGGTCGTCGTCCGGCTCGCGGGTCGTAATGCGCTGCAACCACAGCCCTGGGGCACTCAACAACCGAACCAGCGGGGCATTGCGCTTCTTGCCCGAAAACTTGAGCAACTCAAAGCTCGTCCCCGCGATAAAGGGCAGCACTGCAAAATGAGTGGCAAAGCGCTCAAAAAGGCTCTGCGTGTGCCCAAAGACGAGCGGGAACAGCGAATCTACGCAGGCGAAGATAAAAATCGCAAAGAGCACTACGATCAGCATGAAGCTAGTTCCGCAGCGCGGATGCAGCCGACCGAAGCCCCGCGCCGTTGCCACCGTCAGTTCGGCACCAGCCTCTAAGGTGAAGATGCTTTTGTGCTCGGCACCGTGGTATTGAAAAACTCGCTGGATTTCGCGCCACTGGCTTATCGCCCACAGATAGAGGATCAAAAGCGTCGCCCGCACCGCACCGGCCACTAGGTTGAATTCGAACGCGTTCTCTTGCCAGCCAAGGAGTTGGGCAGCTAGCAGCGGCAAAAAGAAGAACAGGCCCACGCCTAGCCCCACGGAAAAAATCATCGTCGTCCACAAGGCCAATTGCTCTCGCCAACCCTCCTCCCGCCGCTCGACCTGCCCCTCTCCTTGGCTGGCGACATCGGCTGAGAAATTGAGGGCCTTTAGCCCAATTAACATCATTTCAAAGAAAGATAGGGCCCCGCGCAATACGGGCAGACCCAATAGGCGATAGCGCTGCGCCAGAGGATCGTATGCTTCCTCGCGCACCACGATTTGGTGGTCAGCCGCTCGCACTGCGGTGACGATTTTGCCGGGCACGCGCATCATCACCCCCTCGATGACGGCTTGGCCGCCGACGGGTAGATCTTGCGTGAGTTGTTCTCTGTCCATGGACTCGCGTACACGAAAAAGGCGATACGATCGCCCTCGGAAGGACGTCCTACCACCTTTTCGCACGGAATGGGATCGCTAGGCTTGCTGTTCGCTTTTGCCGTAGCGGCGATTGAATTGGTCGATGCGTCCGCCGCGATCCATGATCTGCTGGCGCTTGCCGGTGTAGAAAGGATGCGACGCCGAGCTGATTTCGACCCGGATTACCGGATAGGAATTCCCGTCTTCCCACTCCATCGTCTCTTCGGACTTCATCGTCGAACGCGACAGTATTTTGTAGTCGCAGCTAGTATCGAGAAAGATAACAGTTTGATACTCGGGATGTATGTCTTTTTGCACCTTTATACTCCTCTGCTTTCTGGGGATTGAAACTCGGCTATCGAGTCCATAAAAATAGAGGCTTGAAACTTAAAAAACAAGGCGACTAGTCATTCATGGCCTTGAGGAATACCTCGTTAGATTCCGTGCCCTGCATGCGCTCTTGGAGGAACTCCATGCCCTCAACGACCCCCATCTGATTGAGTATGCGGCGCAGGACCCACGAGCGGTTCAATTCAAACTCCGTCAGCAGCAACTCTTCTTTGCGGGTGCTCGTTGCCGTCACATCAATGGCCGGATAGACGCGGCGATTGCTCAATCGGCGATCTAACTGCACCTGCATATTACCCGTACCTTTGAACTCTTCAAAGATCACTTCGTCCATGCGGCTTCCGGTCTCTACCAAGGCTGTGGCGATAATCGTCAGGCTGCCGCCTTCTTCGAGATTGCGGGCGGCGGCGAAAAAGCGGCGTGGCCACTGCAATGCCGTCGAGTCAACGCCGCCAGAAAGGATCCGGCCCGAGTGTGGTGTCACCGTATTGTAAGCCCGCGCCAAACGCGTGATGCTGTCAAGCAGGACGACCACATCCCGCTTGTGCTCGACTAGACGTCGAGCCTTCTCGATCACCATGTCTGCCACCTGCACGTGCCGCGTAGCCGACTCGTCAAAGGTCGAACTGACGACTTCACCCTGGACCGAACGCAGCATATCGGTGACTTCTTCGGGGCGCTCGTCGATGAGTAAGACGATGAGAATTGCCTCGGGATGATTGGTAGTAATGGCGTTGGCGACCTTTTGCAGCAGCATGGTTTTACCGGTGAAGGGCGGCGCTACGATTAGGCCACGCTGCCCTTTGCCGATGGGCGAGAGCAAGTCGAGAATCCGCGTCGTCATGTCCTTGGGATTATGCTCCAACCGGAAGCGATCCGTGGGATGCAGGGCCGTCAGGTTCTCGAAAATCGTCTTTTTCTTAGTGACTTCTGGATCGTCGAAGTTGATCGCCTCGACTCGCAGCAGCGCAAAGTACTTCTCGTCGTTTTTCGGCGGGCGGATCTGGCCGGAGATCGTATCGCCCGTGCGCAGGCTAAACCGCTTAATCTGCGAATGAGAAACGTAAATGTCGTCGGGGCCAGGTAGGTAGTTATAGCTCGGCGAGCGGAGAAATCCGAACCCTTCATCTAGCACCTCTAAAGTACCTTGAGCAAAGATCAGCCCACTGCGCTCAGTCTGATGCTTGAGGATGGAGAAGATCAACTCCTGCTTGCGCAAAGAGGTGCAATCTACAACTTCCAGCTTCTTGGCCAACTCTTGAAGATCCAAGATGTTCATGCGCTGGAGTTCGACAATATTCATTTTCTGCGTTCTATTGAGAGGCGGCATCGCTTCTTTGCAACCTTTCTTGTGGTTAGAGTGCAGGGACACAAAGGGAATATTCACGTGCGTTACGGCACTGTAAGCACCTAGAGCTATTACGAGGATTGGAGTACATGGGGTAGTACTGCTAAAACACTAAAAACCTACCTAAGGTATGCCGTACCTTGGCAAAATTCTTTAATAGCTACAGGAGGTCTCTTGCGAAGAATATCTAAAAGGAGAGTGGAATTTCAAGCGGAATAACCGCTGAGGTATTTAATTTTGAAAAGGAGAGATGCGAAAGAGACTAAATGATACAGATAATATCTTTGTTTGTCAAGCGTGCTACCGTAAAAAATAGGACGCCCGCTCGACAAGCGGGCGTCCTATTCTATGCAACTTGCAACTTTTCGTGCCCTTATTGATCGACACCAACGGCCATCGCCATCCGAGCTATATCCTCATTGGAAGCAAAAGGTGCGACAACGCCAGTCTCGTTGTCGCCGTCAAAGGCTCGCACATCATAGACATAGGAGGCTCCACTGACGACGTCATTATCGACGAATTCGGAGACACCTGACCCCAGCGTGGCAACCAACCTTTCGCTGCCCTGTTCTTGGGTTACGGCCTTGCCGAAATCATCGGCGAAGCGCAGAAAATCATCGACATCAATTTGGCCATTGGGCACTATGTCGAAGAACAACTCAAAATCCCCATCGGCGTCAGAAGAGCCGAAGCGATCAGCCAAGAGGAAGAAATCGTCGAAGTCAACCCTGCTCCCTTCGCGCGTAAACCAGCCGAGTACTATCTCGCCGCTATCGTCCACGGGAGGAAAGTAATCCGTGCGGTACACGCGATAGCCGTGTACGTCGCCCGTAGGCACCACTCGGCCCCCAAAGGTCGTAAATGAACGAGCATCATCTGCCGATAGCGTCCAAGAAAGCGACACGAATGAATCATCGCTGGCTGTGGCTTGTAGGTTAGTCACAGGTGCCGGAGGAATATTATCGACGGAAGCTACGGGCCCGGAGGTAGTTAACTGAGCGGCCGCGGGAGCAGCGCAAAAAGCAGCTAGCGCGACGATGCGAATATACTCTTTCATCGAACTATACTCCTTGTGAAAAGATGAAATACAACGCCATATTGCGGCTAGTACCTACTCGTACAAATCGGCACCGAGGTTATCGGCCCAAAGGAAAAAATCATCGAGGTCAACCATGCCGTTGCCGTCGATATCCGTGACTGGATCGAATTCGGCTTGGCCGAAGTTGGTTTGAAAAATGCCGTAGTCTGAAATATCCACATCGCCATCGTAGTCAAAGTCGCCACGAAGCAACATGTTCCTGACTTCGGCAGACTCGATAGGAGCACTCTCGTTGCCAGTTTCATCGACGACCGAGACCATATAGACATACCGCCTGCTCCCTTGGCTCACGTTGATATCGGCATCAACAAAGGACGTCGTGCCGGCAGGGAATGAAAAAATTGCCGGAGTGCCAGAGCCATCGGCGCGACGACGCGATATATTGTAACTAGCCACATCGTTGACTTCTCTAAAGGTGCCGCCCGTCGTAAAGTCGCTACTCGTCGGGACCTGGCGCACGCCATCGTCGTCGGATAAGCTCCAAGAGACGGTGATGCTCCTTCCACCTTCGTTGAACTCAGCCTGTACTCCGCCGACCGGGCTAGGCGCAAGGTCGTCAGTATCCGCTGCCGACTCAGAGACCGTCACCTGTGCTGCCGCCGGACTCGCGCACAGAAAAACGCCGAGTCCCAACAAGACCAAACTCCCGATAGCTCCCTTTATGCCTTTCGACATATCTGATTCCTCCTCTGAATGCTCAATGGGTCAAATTCTGATTTGGCCCCAGCATAGGCCATGAATAAGCGTTTAACTTATCAATAATACCAACAGTTCGCTGTAAACTCAAGGAATTAACGCACTAATTGACTGTATTGACCCGGTTAATGGGCCGCCATATCTTGCTCAATAGCGCTGTTAATATAGAGCAAAAGCCCCCTACTAGCAATGCCACGCAACCATGAAGCTGAAGCCATTCGCGACCGCATCCGCGACGCTATCGACATCGTCGAGTTGGTGTCCGAACACGTCCAACTCACTAGGAGGGGCCGCAATTTTTTGGGTCTCTGCCCGTTTCACGAAGAGAAGACCCCTTCCTTCAGCGTCAACCCCGACCGCCAATTCTACCACTGCTTCGGCTGTGGTGTTGGCGGCGATGTATTCAAGTTCGTCCAAGAGATTGACCGCGTTACTTTTGTCGAAGCGGTCAAATTCCTCGCCGACCGCGCTGGCGTCGCCCTGCCCGAGCGTTCGGGGCCATCGCGCGAGGAAGTCGAGGCCGCCGATGAACTCTACCGAGCCAACGATCTAGCGCAAAAGTACTTTCACCATCTCCTGCTCAACGACGATGTCGGCGCTAGTGCCCGTACGTATTTGCAGACGCGTGGACTCACAGGCGAAACCATCGAGCACTTCGGCTTGGGCTACGCGCCGCCGGAGTGGGATGCCCTGCTCAAAGTGGCCGGTCGCCGAGGCCTGAGTCCCCAGACCTTGGAGCGAGCTGGGCTGGCTCTGCCGCGCTCCACAGGCAGAGGACACTACGATCGCTTTCGCGACCGAGTCGCTTTTCCCATTGCCAATCTCTCCGATCGGACCATTGCCTTCGGCGCGCGTGCGCTCCAGCCCGACCAAGAGCCTAAATACCTGAATTCGCCCGAAACGCCCATCTATCACAAGGGAAGAGTACTCTACGGCTTAGCCGACACCCGCGACGCCATTCGTCGTCAAGATGCTGCACTAGTCGTCGAAGGCTACATGGATCTCATCAGTCTAGCGCAGGCTGGCATCCAGCATGTAGTCGCTACCTCAGGCACGGCCCTAACCGAAGATCACGGTCGCCTGTTGGCTCGCTTTGCCCGCCAAGTCGTGCTGCTGTTCGACGGCGACGCAGCCGGCTCCACGGCCGCCATGCGAGCCTGCGAAGCTCTCCTAGGTACTAGCCTAGACGCCCGCGTCGTTTCGCTGCCCTCCGAGCACGATCCCGATACCTTCGTCCAAGAGCACGGCTCGGATGTGTTGCTCGAACGAGCCGAAAATGCCCAGTCGGTTCTCGATTTCTACCTCGAACAACTCGCCCAGCAGCACGATCTCTCCAGCGTCGAAGGCAAAGCGCGCGCTGTCGAAAGGTTCAAACCCCTCCTAGCCAAGCCTCGCGATGCGGTCCGCCGCGACCTGCTACTGCGCGAAGTCGCCGAGCGCCTCTCGGTTGATGAGCAATCCCTGCGCCACGACCTGCAAGCCTCCCTGCGCCGTCCTCAGAGACCGCACACAGCATCGGACGAGCCGTCCCCGACAGCCGCGCCCGACCCGCCGCGTCACGAACTCGAGTTCATAGGGCTGTTGCTCAACTTCCCACAGCTCATACCCCAAACTGTCCGCGAATTCGCCCCCGACTCTCTAAGCGACGCCCGCACTCAAGCCCTGTGTCGTACCTTCTTCGACCACCATGCTCACGGCAAAGCCATTGACCTTGGCACGATCATCAGTGATCTGCAAGACGACGCACTCGTACGCCTAATCGCTCAATGCGCGGCCCAAGGTTTCGACGAGGAACAAGTCGAGCGACAATGGCGCGACTATTTGCGTTACTTTCAGAAAAATGCGCTGCAAAAGCGCATCGCCAACGTGCGTCAGGCTCTCGCGGCAGCATCCGACGAGGGCGAAATTGCGCGCATCAGCGCCGAACTGGTCGCGCTCAATCAGGAGCGCCAAGCGGTCGCGGCCCAACAAAGCTCTTGACCTGCTTGGGAAAAATCCTAGGTTTTTAACTACATCACGGGGGCCTATAGCTCAGTTGGTTAGAGCAGCGGACTCATAATCCGTCGGTCGTAGGTTCGAGTCCTACTGGGCCCACCATTACTTTTTTGACATGCGCGGTTACAGGGATTGGGATACCAATTTTTGTAGCCGTTTTTTCTTATGCAGAGCATTATAGCCATCCTGCTATGGGCCACAGCCGTCTGGGGGCAGGTGGACGTCGGCGTCGATCGCGGGGATTCGCGTTTTATGGCGACGGTGCTGGCGCGCCTCGCCCAGCGGGCCGATCCCATTGCCAACATCTATCTGAACCAAGCCCGTGTCGAGGGTCTTAGTTCCCTGTTACGGCAGCCGATGAGCGCGAGCAAGCGGCTAAACATGCGCCTGCGCATTGCCCAAGAGCGGGTGCGGGCCGGGGATTTGCGCACGGGCATCGAAGAGATGCAAAGCGTGCTGGCAGCCGTAGAGGCCGGGCAGGTGCCGGCGACCGAGGGTTTTGTGTACATGCTGCACGACCAGCTCGCCATCGCCTATCTGCGCCTTGGTGAGCAAGAAAATTGCCTGCACAACCACACCACGGATTCCTGCTTACTGCCGATCCGCGGCGACGGCATCCACCGCTTGCAGGAAGGCTCCCGCCGCGCCATCGAGCACTACACTACAAATCTGAATAAGCGCCCAAGCGATCTGGGAACGCGCTGGCTGTTGAACTTGGCGTACATGACCTTGGGTGAATACCCGGAAGGGGTGCCAGAGCCTTGGCGCATTCCCCCGCACGTATTCGACGGCGACAGCGGCGGAATCCAGCGCTTCCGCGACGTGGCACCGGCGGCTGGAGTCGCGGTCGTGGGACTAGCGGGCGGTAGCGCGGTCGAAGACTTCGATGGCGACGGTCTGCTGGATATTGCGGTCTCCTCGTGGGGACTGCGCGATCCACTGCGCTACTTCCACAACGAGGGCGATGGTACCTTTACCGAGTCCACGACAGCAGCCGGGCTAGCCGGGCAAATCGGGGGGATCAACCTCGAGCAGGCCGACTACGACAACGACGGCGATGTCGATCTGCTCGTTTTGCGCGGTGCCTGGATGGGGGAAGAAGGCCGCATGCCAAACTCTCTGTTGCGCAACAATGGCGACGGCACTTTTGTGGACGTAACGCGGCGCGCCGGCTTGTTTTCCTTGCATCCGACCCACGCAGCAGCCTTTGCCGACTACGATAACGACGGCTGGTTGGACCTGTTTGTCGGCAACGAGTCTGGCAAGCAGCCCCACCCATGCCAGTTATTTCGCAACCAAGGAGACGGCACGTTTGTCGATGTAGCTCCCGCAGTTGGCGTCGATCACGTGGGCTTTGTGAAGGGCGTTGCCTGGGGCGATATAGATAACGACGGTTTGATCGACCTATACGTATCTCAGTTCTACCGAGAAAATGTCCTATATCGCAACCTCGGCGACACAGCAGCGGGCTGGCGCTTTGCCGCGGCGGTCGTCGCGCCGGGGCCGAACGAGAGCTTTCCCACTTGGTTTTGGGACTACGACAACGACGGCTGGCTCGATTTGTTTGCCGGCGGTTACAACATGAACGACCTCGGCGACATGGCGCGTGCGTACCTTGGCGAGGGATTTGCAGCCGATCGTGCGCACGTGTACCGCAATGACGGCAACGGCACCTTCTCCGAGGTCACCGAATCGCTGGGGGGCTTTGGCCAAGTCATCCTAGCTATGGGTGCCAACTACGGCGACTTGGACAACGATGGCTTCTCCGACTGCTACGTGGGCACCGGGATTCCCGATCTGCGCTCGCTCACGCCCAACCGCATGTTGCGCAACGACGGTGGTGCGCGGTTTTTGGACGTCACCACCACAGGCGGCTTCGGCAACGTGCAGAAAGGGCACGGCGTGTCCTTTGCCGACTTCGACAACGATGGGGACCAAGATGTCTTCGAAGTCATGGGCGGCGCGTTTGAAGGCGACCTCTACCAGAACGTACTCTACGAAAATCCCGGACACGGCAATCGCTGGCTGCGGCTGTTTCCCCAAGGCGTGCAGTCGAATCGAGGGGCTATTGGCGGCCGAGTGCGCGTGCGCGTGCGGCGACCGGACGGCAGCACCCGCGACATTTACCACCTCATCGGCTCGGGCGGCAGCTTTGGGGCCAACCCGCTCACGCCGCACCTTGGGCTGGGGGACGCCACAAAATTGGAGTTCGTGGAAATCACTTGGCCGGCGACCCATCAGACGCAGCGCTGGGCAGGACTGAAGCTCGACTGCGCGTACCGCCTGCGCGAAGGCCACCCATCGGCGACTGAAGTGATCCTGCCAAAATTCCACTTTACCGCCGGGCACAACGGACATTGACTCAGTAGCCGCTGGGGGCTAATTTAAAAAACGCTCTTGGGCGATTAGCTCAGTTGGTTAGAGCGCCGGTCTCACATACCGGAGGTCCGCAGTTCAAATCTGCGATTGCCCACCATCGTTAAAGGCCGTGTGAAGCGCATCTCAGCTTCCACGGCCTTTTTTTAGCAATAAAAAGGCACCTACCCCTAAGTAGGTGCCTTTTGTTCTGCAATCTGCGCTAGCGATGTAGATGCTGTTTTACCAAGGCCCAAGACATCGGTAAAACGTTCGTTCCCATGACGGGCTCGGGCGCTTCGCTCCCATCCGGGAGCAGGTACGCGGGAATGGATCCCGGCGTGCCCAACTCGCTGGCACCCGCATCCCAGCCGCTTTGTTCGGTCGCCGTTGCCCAGCTTTCGGGCTGGTCGCCGGGCTGGTCAAAGGCGATGCGAACCATGGCACTTTTGCTGGTTGAGTCACCGGCAAAAGGGGCTCCGCGACCATCGTCGACCACATCAATGAGCTGGCCCCCAGCTTGCGGGTCGCCATCGTACAGATGTAAGAGCAGCTTGGTGTTGGGCAGCGAAACGGCGGCGTCAACGCGCTGAGGCTCGACGGCGAGGAGGGAGTTTTTGTGATCGGCGGCGTAGTTGGCGATGAGAAAAGTCTGTCCGGCGGGGATCACCGCAGCGTCGAGCACGAACATCACCTTGTCCTCGTCGCCGCGGCGGTAGGTCAAAGTCCAGCCGACCAGATCAATCGCCGCGTCGCTGGGATTGTAGAGTTCGATCCACTCGTCGGCAGTAGATGCCGTACTACCCGACCACATCAACTCGGATATGACGACTAGGCCGGGTTGGGCCGCGACAGGTGCGGCGAAAGCAAAAAGGATAAAAATAATAAAAGGACGCATGGCAGCCTCCAGGTTGGGGTGAGATGATAATTACCATGCGCTTAATGCAATATGCGTGCCTATATTTTCTACTTTATATAACATATTGTAAAATATAAAAATACAAAATTCACACTGCGCGTATTACCCGTGCTCAGTGCGTCTATTCGGCAACAGTTCTGACACCTAGCCGATACAGGACTCACGGGCTGTGAGTGCCGCGCACAGCTTCTGTTGCAAGCCGCCGAAACCGCCATTGCTCATAAAAACCACCAAATCGCTTGGGCGGGTTTCCGCAGCTAAAAAATCGGCCATAGATTCGGCGTCGGGCAGGTAGTGCGCTGGCTTGCCGGTGGCGCGGAGACGCGCCACTAAACGCTCGGGTGAGAACGGCTCGTCGTCCCGGGCGCGTTCGGGACGGGGGACCGCGGTTGCGACGAACGCGTCGGCCAAGGCAAATGCCTCAACGTAGCGATCCTCAAAGATAGCGCGGGCGTTGGTCGCGCTGGCCGGTTCAAAAACCGCGATGAGCCGGCGGCCGGGATGAGACCGACGCAGTCCCTCTATAGTGTGAGCGACTGCAGTGGGATGGTGGGCGAAGTCGTCGATGAGAAGAACGTCGTCAATCAGGCCAAGCTGCTCTTGTCGGCGTTTGACGCCAGCAAAGCTGGCTAGGGCCGCGCGCAGGTCGCTGGCAGTCAAGCCAGCGTGAAAACCAGCGGCCAAGCTGGCGAGCGCATTGCAGACATTGTAATCGCCGCTCAGCGGCAAGTCGAAAACTCCCACCTCTCGCCCCGACTGGCACAAGGTGAAGCGCGTCCCCTCGGCACTGGCCTGGAGGTTGGTAGCGCGCCAAAACGCGCCTTCTGCGAGGCCAAAGGTCTCCACGGGTGCCGGCGCGTCGGGTAGGAGTTCGGCGATATTGAGGTCAGTGCCGTTGGCTAAAATCAGACCGTTTTGCGGCACCATGTTGACGAGTTGGCGGAAGGCTTTGACGATTTCGGCAAGGTCTTGGTAGATGTCGGCGTGGTCGAATTCAATGTTGTTGACGATTAGCACATCGGGTAGGTAGTAGAAAAACTTCGCCCACTTGGCAAAGAAGGCGCTGTCGTATTCGTCGCCCTCGACGATGAAGTGCGCGCCTTGACCGAGCCGGTAGGAGCGGTCAAAGTTTTGCGGCACCCCGGCGACCAGAAAGGAAGGATCCAAGTCGCAAGCGGTGAAGAGGTGGGCGATGAGTGCCGTAGTGGTGGTTTTGCCGTGGGTTCCGGTTACCACTATGGAACACTTGCTGCGGATGAAGAAATCGCGCAGTACTTCCGGCAGCGACAGATACGGGATTCGGCGCGAGAGTACGGCCTCGGCCTCTGGGTTGCCGCGCGAGATTGCATTGCCAATGACGACCAAATCCGGCGTTGGCACTAGGTGATCCGCCGAGAAGCCGACCCGCACGTCGATTCCCAAATCCTCAAGCATGGTGCTCATCGGCGGATAGACGCGGCTGTCCGACCCGGTGACGCGATACCCCTGCTCGCGCAGCATACCGGCCAAAGACCCCATGGCCGTGCCGCAAGCGGCGATCAGATGAATGTGGGAACCTAAGGGAAGCTGCATGACCGTATATACCGTTGGGACGATTCAGGTGTCAAGGGAAGCGGCCAGTTTGTGTTTAGTAATCGGCGATTGTTTTATTGTGGGGGCACTTGCTTGCAAGAGAGGAGACCATGGGCCAAGAGAAAGAAGCAGCAGAAGAGATTTTTCTGTCCCTCGTCATTCCCGTTTTTAACGAAGAGGAAAGCCTGCCTCATCTATGGGTCCAGATCGATAGTGCTCTGGCGACCGCGGAATGGTCCTGGGAGGCCATTTTCGTGGACGACGGCAGCACGGACGGCTCGTTTGCCGTCTTGGGCGAGTTGGCCAAGCAGCATCCGCAGGTGTGCGCCTTGCGCTTCCGCCGCAACTACCGCAAGGCCGCGGCCCTCGCCGCTGGCTTCAAGCAGGCGCGCGGCCAAGTCATCGTCACCATGGACGCCGACCTGCAAGACGACCCCCGCGAAATCCCCCGGCTGCTAGACGAACTCAACCGCGATTGCGACTTGGTCTCGGGCTGGAAAGCCAAGCGCCGCGATCCTCTGAGCAAGACCCTCCCCTCCCGCTTGTTCAACTGGATCACCTCGCTGGTCTCCGGGGTGCGCCTGCGCGATTTCAACTGCGGCCTCAAGGCGTATCGGCGCGAGGTGGCCGAAGATGCACTGCCGTATCTCTATGGAGAGTTGTATCGGTTTTTGCCCGCCGTGGCTCACTGGATGGGCTATCGAGTCGGCGAGATCCCGGTGCAGCACCATCCCCGCCGCTTCGGTCATTCCAAATTCGGGACCAAGCGGTTGCTAAACGGCTTTTTAGATCTGCTGACCGTGACCTTCGTGGTGCGCTTTATGACCATGCCCATGCACGTCTTCGGCAGCTTAGGGCTCATCTCCACGCTTTGCGGATCGGTCATCTGCGCCTATGTGGCCTTGCTGCGCTACGAACACGGCAACATCCAAAACCGCCATCCCCTACTCATGCTGGGCATCTTGCTGATCATCGTCGGCATTCAGTGTTTCTCCATCGGTTTTTTAGGAGACATGATCGCCAGCATGCACCAGCGCGGTGGACGCACCCCGCGCATTGCCGAGCGCCTAAACGGGTGATAGCTCTTTTAGGGTTGCTAGCAACGCGGCGATCTCCGCATCCGTGCCCACCGAGATGCGCAGGCAATCGGCCAAGCGCGGCGGCGTGGCAAAGTAGCGCACCAAGATCCGGCGCTCCTTGAGTTCCGCGTAGAGTTCGGCCGCGGTGTTATTGGCCCAGCGCTCGCCGAGCTTGGCGAGTACGAAGTTTGCCTGAGAATCCCACACGTAAAAATCCAACTTTCGCAGTTCAGCACATAGGCGCGTACGCGTCGCGCAGACGCGGGCGGCGTTTGTGCGCATCGCGTCTATATCCTCTAGGGCTACCTCGGCGGCCACCAAGCTCAGCCGATTGAGATTGTAGTGGTCTTTGACTTTCCACATCCCTTCGATTAGCGCGGTCGGGGCAAAGGCAAAACCAATGCGCATACCGGCGAGGGAAAAAGACTTGGACATGGTGCGCACGACAATGGCGTTGGGGTGCTCCTCGATGAGCTGAATGCAGCCGCCCTGCGAAAAATCGACATACGCTTCATCCACGACCAAGACGCCGTCAACCCGCGCACAGAGCGCGGCAACCTCATCGTAGGGTACGAGGGTGCCCGAGGGAGCATTGGGATTGGCGAGAAAAGTGATGCGGGCCCCGGGAACGGCTAGGCCCTCGGGCAGGGAGAAATCCTCGCCAAATTCGACCAGAACTGCCTCTGCTCCTTGGATATCGATCAACGGCTTGTAGTAGCCGTATGTGGGATGGGGATAGGCGATCTTGTCGCCCTCGCCGGCGAAGCTGCGGATGATGACGTTGAGCAGTTCGTCCGAGCCATTGCCGACCATAATCTGTTGGGGGGCAATGGCGAATACCTCGCCCAACTTGCGGCGCAAGGCCCAGGCGTCCGGGTCGGGATAGAGGCGCAGATCGGCTGAGCAGGCATCGCGCAGCCGCGCCAGTACTATGGGGGAGGGCGGATAGGGATTTTCGTTGGTATTGAGCTTGATATAGCCCTTTTCGCGGGGCTGTTCCCCAGGTACGTACCCGTACATGCGGGCAATATTGGGGCGAAACAGGTCCGACACGACTAACTATTTGCCGGCTCATCCAGGCGCAACACTTCCAAAACGCCCTCGATGTGTTCGATTTGGTCCATAGCCTGGCGCAGTTGCTCGTTGTCAACGACGTCGATCCAGAAGTCTTGTTCGGCGATGTGGCCATCGGTGCGGGTAGTGGAGTCGCAGATGTTGGAGCCAACGTCGCCGATCGCCTTCGCGATGTCCGCCAGCAAGTACGTGCGATCCCAACTGCGAGTGCGTAGCTGCACGGTAAAGGCCGGCTCGTCCTCCAATTCCCACTCAACCGTGAGCAGGCGGTCTGGCTCGGCGGAAATCCGGCCGATGTTGGGGCAGTCGGTGCGGTGGACCGTAACGCCGCGGCCGCGGGTAACTAACCCGACAATCTCGTCGCCCGGGATGGGACCACAGCACTTGCCAAAGCGGATCATCAGGTTTGGCATCCCCTGGATGCGAATATTTCTGCGGTCTTGGGGTCGGATCGCGCGCCGCATGGGCTTGAGCGGAGCTATTCGGCTGATAACCTTGCCGATTGACAGGTCCCCGTTGCCGAGAGCCGCGTAGAGGTGCTCGGCGGCCCCGAGCCCGAACTCCTCAGCCACCACATCGAGGTCGGGTGGGTCGGCGGGCCGATAGGACTTTAGTCCCCTGTCGAGCGCCTCCTTGCCAAGGCGCACGTTGTGGTCGTATCGCTCCTCCCGTAGCCAACGGCGGATGGCTTGGCGAGCCTTGGCGGTCTTGACTTGGTCCAACCAAGCGAGTTTGGGTTTTTGCTGTGGTGCCGTGACGATCTCCACGGTTTCGCCGCTGTTCAAAGTCGCGCTTAGCGGTACAACTCGATCATTTACTTTGGCCGTCGCGCAGCGTATCCCGATGTCGGTGTGGATGGCAAAGGCGAAGTCGATCGGCGTGGCTCCCTTGGGCAACTGGTGTAGATCGCCTCTAGGCGTAAAGACGAATATTTCGTCCGGAGACGCGAGCTCGGTCTTCAGATTTTCCATGAATTCGACCGAATCACTAGCCTCTTGTTGCCAGTCGATGACTTGGTGTAACCAACTCATGTGTTGGTCTAAATCGCTGGGACCCGTGTCGTTGGATTTGTAGCGCCAGTGGGCGGCGATGCCGATTTCGGCCGTGTGGTGCATCTGCGCGGTGCGGATTTGCACTTCGACATATTGGCCCTTGGGGCCGAACACCGACGTGTGTATCGACTGGTACATGTTGCTCTTGGGTGTCGATATATAGTCTTTAAAGCGCCCGGGAATAGCTTTGTAAATGTCGTGGATCAGACCGAGGATATCATAGCATTCGCGCATGGTGCCGGTGATGATGCGTATGGCCAGTAGGTCGTAGATTTCTTCAAAGGGCTTACCGCGCGCCTTCATCTTATTATAGATGCTGTAGAAGTTCTTGGCCCGGCTCGTAAATTCGGCTTTAATGCCATTGTCGTGTAGGCACTCCTCGATTGGAACCTTGAATTCTTTTATATAGTCTTCGCGCTCTTGGCGCGTCATGGCCACGCTTTCGCGCAATTCTTGGTAAATTTTGGGTTCGAGGAACTTGAGACTTTGGTCTTCCAGTTGCCAGCGGATCCGCGCCAACCCAAAGCGGTGAGCTAGCGGCGCGTACACTTCGAGCGTTTCCCGTGCTGTGCGCTCGCGGGATTGAGGGCTTAGGTGTTGGAGCGTGCGCATGTTGTGCAGGCGGTCGGCTAGCTTGATGAGGATGACGCGGATGTCCTTGACCGTGGAGAGCAGCATCTTGCGGTAGGTCTCAGCTTGGCGTACCTCGCGGCTTTCGTAGGTTATCTGATCGATTTTGGTAACCCCGGCGATCAGTTCGGCGATCTCTTCGCCAAACTGTTTGGCAACCTCTTCATGCGTGGCCGGCGTATCCTCAACGACATCGTGCAACAGTCCGGCTGCAACCGTGGTGTGATCCAAGCCCAATTGGGCGAGCAGCCGAGCCACTTCGACGCAATGGACGAGGAACGGGTCGCCGGACTTGCGGATTTGGCCCTCGTGATGCTCCTTGGCGAAGTAGTAGGCTCGGTTGAGCAGTTCGAAATCGGCTTGGTCGTTGCAGGAGGAGACCTCAATCAGCAACATTGACAGCCACAGTTCGTCGCCCCCCTGCTCGACAAGTTCGTCCAAGTAGGTATTCGGCAGGGCCGCAAGAGATGTGGGAGTGGTTTCGGTCATGGGATCTTTCGCTATGTACTCGCCCGTCAATATAAACAAGCATATAGAAAAAAAACAAGTACATACAAGCAGAAGTTCCGCGCTCGTTTGCAGGTGCGGTAGAAGTTATTAGAATGGGAAGAGAAAAGGACGCAGGATGTGGTGGCTACATACCGAAAACGCACCGGCGCTGACGCGAGCGGATAAAATCCTCGCGCTCGTCGTGGGCTTGAGTGCAATCGGGCTAATACTCTACGGCCGCTACACAGCCGAAGTCGGCGGTGTGCTCATCGTCGAGTTGGCTGGGGCCGCGCCCGCTACGCATGATCTCTCCAACTACGGGGTCTTGCCAGTTGTAGGACCTTTGGGCGTGAGCCAGATCGAGATCGGCCCCAAGGGCGTGCGCGTACTGTCCTCACCCTGCGTCCACAAAATCTGCATGCGGCGGGGCTGGATGCAGTGGGCGGGCGACGTGGCCGCGTGCGTGCCCAACGGCCTAGTGCTGAGGATCGCTGGGGCCGCGCCTATAGACGCGATGATTCACTGATGTTTGCGCATCCTAGAAACGTGGCCCGTTTAGGGCTTATGGCCAGTGCGGCAATTGTGCTCTTCGCCTTTGAATCGCTGGTGCCCAAACCCTTGCCTTGGATGAAGTTGGGACTCGGTAATTTGCCGGTTTTGATCGCGCTGGTGAGCTTTGGCGGCGGTCCGGCATTGGCCGTTAGTGCCATCAAGCTGGTAGTTGGCGGCTTGCTCAGCGGGGGATTTGCTGGTCCGGCCTTTGTCATCGGCGGCGGGGCTAGCTTGGCGAGTTGGCTGGTCATGGTTGTGGTACGCCGAATGGGAGCGCGGCTTTTCAGCGTCGTGGGTCTGAGCATCTGGGGCGCGTTGGCGCACCAGCTCAGCCAACTCGTTCTCGCCGCTGGCTACATCGGCCACAGCGGTCTGTTCGCGCTTTTGCCGCTGGCCTTGTTCAGCGCTTTGGTGAGCGGAGGAGCGATCGGCCTGTTGGCTTGGTGGACCTTGGCACAACTGGCGAAAATAGGCTGGTTGGACCGAGGCCAGTTATAAATGTATAGACTTTAGATCGTTTCAATGGACTTGCCCTCAAAGCCTACCTTGCAAACCGAACCGGCTTTCAGCGCCAAAGCGCTGGTCGCGGGCACCCTAGGGTCGCTGTGCATTGCTGTGGGAGCACCGTACGGCAACATGGTCATCCGCGGCTCCTACATGTCGATTGATTTCAGCGCGGCGGGTGCCCTGTTCCTTTTCTTTTTGTTGACTGGCTTGTTCAACGCCTTGCTGATGCGCTTTGCCGCTCCGGTGGCCCTCGGACGCTGTGAGCTCATCGTCGCGTACATTATGATGCTCACGGCCTCGGCCATCCCCACGATGGGCCTCAGTGAGTACTGGCTGACGATCATCACCGGTGCCCAGTACTACGCCACCCCGGAAAACGAGTGGGCCTTGCTCATCCTGCCGCACCTGCCCGAGTGGATCACCCCGCAGGATCCCGAGTCGATCAAGTGGTTTTACGAAGGAGCACCGCGTACCGCCGGGGTGCCTTGGGCCGTCTGGAGCGGCCCGCTGTGCTATTGGGCCATTCTGATTATAGCCCTGTACTTGGTGATGATCTCGTCTATGGTCATTATGCGCCGCCAGTGGGTGGAACGGGAGCGGCTGGTTTATCCGCTGGTGCAAGTGCCTTTGGCCATGGTCGAAAGCGGAGGCCGCAGAGAAGCCCTAGGCCCTTTCTTCAAAAATCCAATCATGTGGGTCGGCTTTGCCTTGCCCGTGTTCGTCAGCAGCCTCAACGCCCTACACGCGTACTTCAACTTCATCCCCGCCATCCAGCTCGTCTCTTCGATTCCGATCCTGCGCAACACCGTCAGCCTGATCTTTCGCCTGAGCTTTCCCATGATCGGATTCGCCTATCTGATCAACCTCGACATCGCCTTCAGTCTGTGGTTTTTCAACACCATCGCCAAGCTGATCCGAGGGGGGCTGGGAGTTTTAGGGGTTGGCAGCACCGAAAAGCTCGTTTACGGCGCTGCTAGCGAGCCGATCCTCGCCCATCAGGGACAGGGCGCGATGATCGTCCTAGTGCTTTTCGGCCTGTGGGTCGGCCGCGAGCACCTGCGCGACGTGCTGCGCAAAGCATTTCGAGGCGACGACCACATTGACGACCGCGGCGAGATGCTCTCCTATCGGACGGCGGTCTTAACTTGGCTCTCCGGTGTCGCGGTGATGACCATCTGGCTGTGGCAGTCCGGCTTGCCGCTGTGGGCGGCCTTTTTGACCGTGATGCTGGCCATCCTTATCTTCGTCGGCCTAACTCGAGTGGTAGTAGAAGGAGGCGTGGCCGCGGCGGTCGGACCGATGATTTCTCCGACGGTCTTAGTTTCGGCTGTCGGCTCTTCGGCGATCGGCCCGGCCGGCATGGTTGGCCTCGCATACACCTTCGTGTGGGCGGCAGATATCCGCACCTTTGTCATGGCTTCCTGCGCACACGGCCTCAAATTGGGCGAAGGGCTAGGGCCGCGGCTGCGACCGCTTTTTTGGTACATGCTGCTGGCGATTGTCGTTAGCATCGTCGGTTCGGTCGCAACGATTTTGTACCTCGCTTACGAATACGGCGGCATCAACCTCAACCCGTGGTTTTTTGGTGGTGGAACTCGCGCCCCTTTTGATTATATTACCACCAAGTTAAGCGCACCTACCGAGCCAAACATAGATGGCTGGATTCACACTTTTGTCGGTGGGGGCATCATGGCCCTGCTCATGTGGGTGCGCCAACAGTTCTTGTGGTGGCCTTTGCATCCCATTGGATACCCCATTGGTGCCGTATGGCTGATGGACCAGTTGTGGTTTAGCATTGCCATCGCTTGGCTCTTAAAGTTGTTCGCGATGAAATACGGCGGTCCCAGCCTTTTTCGCCGGGCGCGTCCTTTCTTTTTCGGCCTAATCATAGGCCAGTTTTTCATCGCGGGGCTTTGGTTGATTATCGACTTTTTTACGGGCATGACCGACAATGTGGTATTCTGGATCTGAGAAAGGCACCAACTATGCCTAAGTTCGCGATGCGGTGGATGGCCTTTGGCTGGATTTTGGTCGGCGCAGCACCGGCTTGGACCGAAGTCGATTTTGCTGAGTTGGCGCGCACGGCCCCAGTCGAGCGCGTGCAGCAAACGATGGACACCTTTGCCGGCTTGGGGTCTAGAGTTGTCGGCTATCGAGGGGCCGACCAAGCAGCCCAGATCGTGCAGGAACGCTTCCGCGCCATCGGCCTCGACGACGTCACAGTCCACGAATACGATGTCTCTATTCCGGTCGATAAGGGCGGGTTTCTGCAAGTAGTTGGCAGCGACGAACAAGTGCCAATCCACGGCCTGTGGCCCAACCTCGTCAAAACCTCGACGCTGCCCGAAGGCGGGATGACCAAGCGCTTGATTGACGCGGGCACGGGCGAGTACGCGGACATGGACGGCAAGCAAGTCGAAGGGGCCGTGGCCCTGATGGACTTCAATTCGGGCGACGCCTGGCTCAATGCCGCCTACCTCGGGGCGCAAGCCATCGTCTTTATCGAGCCGGACTCCACCGTGTACTTGGAGGGCGAAAAGAAATTCCTCACCATGCCGCTCAACCTGCCGAGGTTTTGGGTCAATCGCCAAGTAGGCCAGCACTTGCGTCGCCAGTTGGCGACCGAGGGCGAGCAGACGCTCCACCTACAGTACCGCATGGATTGGGAGCGGCGTCCCGCTTGGAATATCCTCGGCACGATCCCCGGCTACGATCCCTTGCTAAAAGAGGACGTGATCGTGCTGGAGGCGTACTACGACGCCATGTCCGTCGTGCCGGCCCTCGCCCCAGGTGCCGAGCAGGCCTCCGGCATTACTGCGCTGTTGGAACTGGCGCGCTATTTTCGCGAAAACCCACCGGCGCGCACGGTCGTATTCCTCGCCACTTCGGCCCACCACTTGGGCTTGCGCGGGGTTGATGATTTCATCCAGCGCTATTTGCGCAAAGAGGATCCCTTTATCGAGCACATGCTGGTGCGGCGGGTCGTCGATGCTGCACTCGCGCGGAACATAATCGCCCAAGACGGCATCCACTACGCCATCGGCGAAGAGGAGTTCACCAGTAAGGAAGCCCTCGTGCGGGGCGTTGCTGAAGGGCGCACCGACTTGGCCTCGCGCGTTGCCGACGCCGCACTCGCCGAAGGGCTGCTGAGCCAAGAAGGAGGCGCACTACACCTCGCCGACGAGCAATTCAAAGATCGCCGCGAACTGGTTGACGAATTGCGCTCGGACGATGACTTGCGCTTGGCGCTCTACAAAACTTGGGCTGACCCCAAAGTCGATTCACTCGCGGTCAAGCTCTTTATCAGTCTCGACCTTTCGTCGCAGACCGACGAGCTCGGAGTCTGGAATAGCAATACCAGCTTTTACTACAAGCGCTACTTCGCACCCTTCGGCAAGAACTTTATGGGGTATGCGCGCAAGATCAGCCGCGAGTTAGGCTACCAGCGGCGCGACGTGCTAGTCAATGGTATCAGCCCCGAAGGCGGAATGAGCTGGCAGACTTTTGTGCCGGGCGAAATATCAGTCAACAGCGAATTGGTATTGGCGACCGGTACGCCGGCATTGGCCTTTGTCACTGTCAACGACGCGCGCTTCCTCGTCGATACGCCCTTAGACCGGGCCGAGCACGTCAACTACGCCAATCTCGCCAAACAGATCCGGGTGCTCGCCGGCATGTTCGATATGGCCTTTGCAGACCCAGAACTATTCCCGGACTTCAAGATGCGGCTGCGCGACACGCTGCGCTCGCTGCGCGGTCGGACTATGGTCTTTCCGCGCCGTAGCATCATCCCGGACTTGCCGCGTGCAGATGCCGTAGCCGTGGTGCGCAACGGCAAGAAAAAGTCGTATAAAGGCGTGCGCGGCGAGTACTACGAAGTCGTCAATGATAAGGGGGCCTTCTACGTAAATCGGGTGCGGGTCAACAACGTGCAGATCGAAGGCTACTACATGGACCCGATCACCGGCCGCATCACCTACGCCCCTGACCGCGGCGTGCAAGGCGACGAAAGCTACCCCATGCGGGTCGCCATGGACTGGCGCGACAAGCAGTGGATGGTCATCCTCTTTCCCTGCATGCCCTACAACTTTTTCGACATCGTCGATCCGCGCTATCTCACCAAGCTGTCCAACGTACAGGTCTTCGACGAGACGAACGGCGCGCCCGTGGAGTACGGTTATACCATTGGCGAAGGCCCCTCGGCCCAAAACGAGCCGGTCGGGGTGCTCTTTGCACGGCCCGGTTCGCACATCAAGATGGGGTTCGGTGCTGGCCTGCTGGGGTTCCGCTCGCTCCTGCTCAACGCCACCAGCGTAACCGACAAGGAAAAGGCCGAAGGAGAGGGTTTTGAGATCCGCCCCGGTACCTCCTTTGCCCGCACGACCTTCCAAGCCGCCCAAGACATGTGGAATCTCGACGAGTCGCGAATGCGCGAGTTGCGGAGCTTTGCCATTGAGAACCAGCGCCTCAACGACCTCCACTATCGCGCCGAAGCCGAGCTGGCCCAAGCCGCCGAGGCTGAGGCCGAGCAGCGCTGGGGCGATTTCGTGCGCCACACGCGCGCGGCCTTCGGGCTAGAATCGCGCGCCTATCCAGACGTCAAATCTACCCAAAACGACGTCATTCAGGGCATTATCTTCTTCATGGCCCTCGTCATTCCCTGCGCCTTTTTCACCGAGCGGCTCATTTTTACGGCGGCCACGATCCGCAATCAAATCATCGGATTCGCCGGGGTTTTTCTGGCGATCTGGATCGTGTTGTGGCTGGTGCATCCGGCCTTTCAGCTATCCAATCCCTTCGTCATTCTGCTGGCCTTTATCATCATCGCCTTGGCAGTGCTGGTGATGTCGATTGTCTCCGGCCGCTTTAACGAGCAGATGAAGAAGCTGCGCACCGAAGTAGCCGTGATCCACGACACGGACGTCAGCCGCTCTTCGGCCTCGCTGACGGCCTTCCAGCTCGGGATTTCCAACATGAAGCGGCGCAAGACGCGCACGGTCCTCACCTTTACTACGCTCTTGCTGCTGACGTTTACGGTGCTCTCTTTTACCTCCATCCGCACCGGCTTGCGATTCAACCAAATCAGCCGCGACAACGAGGGTCTCTACGAGGGCATCCTCATTCGCAGCAAGGCGTGGAATCCAATGGAGGATTCAGTCCTCGAATACGCCCGCAGCAATTTCGGCGATCGGGCCGCGGTCGCGCCGCGCAGTTGGTACAGCAACAAGGCCAAAGCACACATCAAAATAAAACACGGAGAAAAGGCTCATAACGCGCTCGGCGTCCTAGGTTTAGCACCTGAAGAGACTCAAGTCACTCGGCTCAACCAAGCCCTAGTCGCCGGACGCTGGTTTGAGCCGGGTGAGGACAAGGCCTGCATCCTGCCCATCGACATGGTCAAGGAGGCCCATCTCGATGTCGATTTGGCCGACATTGGTCAAGCGCAAGTCAGGGTTTTCGGCGACTTGTTCACGGTGGTGGGCGTCATCGACTCCAAGCGCATGAAGGACCTCAAAGACCTCGACGACGAGATTCTGACACCGGCCGATTTCGCCGTCACCGGCGGTCAGGCAGTGCAGGAAATAGCCGAAGAAGAACAGCGCGAGAAACAAGGTCTGGAGGACGCCAAAGTCGTCATCAAACCCTTCGTCCACATAGAGCCAGCCAACACCCTGATTATTCCCTACCACACGCTGCGCAACGTCGGCAGCGGCAACCCGCTACAGTCAGTAGCCGTGCGCTTCCCCGAGGGCAGCGATGTGCGCGGCGAGGTTGAGGAGTTCCTCTCGCGCCTTGCGGTAACGCTGTTCGCCGGAGTCAAAGAAGCCGGTGACGAATACATCAAGGTGTCGATCTATTCATCGCTGGGCATGACCTCCTTTTCCGGGATGAGCAACTTGTTCATCCCCATGCTGATCGCCTCGCTTATTGTGCTCAACACCATGATGGGCAGCGTGTACGAGCGCTTCCGCGAAATCGGCATTTACTCTTCGGTGGGCTTGGCCCCCGGCCACATCTCATGGCTCTTTATCGCCGAGAGTTGCGTCTATTCGGTGCTGGGCGTGGTCGCCGGTTATCTCAGCGGCCAAGTAATCGCCAAAGTGCTCATCGAATTTGACCTTTTGGGCGGCTTCACGCTCAATTATTCCTCGGTGGCCGCGGTGCTCTCCTGTATGCTAGTGATGGCCGTGGTCATGCTCTCGACGATTTATCCGGCGCGCAAGGCTTCGCAAATGGCCGTGCCGGACGTGACCCGCAAGTGGAAGCTGCCACCGCCCGAGGGCGACCAGTGGGATTTCGAGTTCCCCTTTACGGTCAGCGGCCACGAGGTCTTGGGCTTGAGCGTATTCCTCATCGGCTACTTCGACTCCTACAGCGAAGAGTCCATCGGCACCTTCTACACCGACGGTGCCCAGCTAAACCGTGAAGAAACGCCCAACGGCGAAGGATACATTATTGACATGAATATCTGGCTGGCTCCGTTCGATCTGGGTGTCAGCCAACACGTCACCGTGCGGGCCATGCCAGAGGCCGAGCACAACATTTACGCGGTCAGCCTACAAATCAAGCGACTCAGCGGCGAGGACGCCTCGTGGCGGCGGGTCAACCAGCGCTTTATGAACGTCATCCGCAAACAGTTCCTCATCTGGCGCACAGTAGATGCCGAGGCCAAGGAAGGCTACCGCCAACAGGGCGCGGAAATTCTGCAAGGGTTGCGCAGCGAAGTGTCGGCGTAAGGGAGGATAGCGAGTGCTCGGAAGCAAAAACAGAAATCCGAACCAAGAGATCGAAGAATATCGGGATCTAATGCAGGTCCCGGACCGCTTCGAGAACGGCTTTACGATCAAGGCCATCCTCGGCGTGTTCTTCGTCGCTTTTATCATGGTGCCGGGCAACATGTACTTGAGCCTGATGATCGGTGGCTCTTTGGGAGCGGCGGCCGAGTGGGTGACCATCATCCTCTTCGCCGAAATTACCAAGCGCTCCTTTTCTTCGCTCCGGCGCCAAGAAGTCTATGTGCTGTTCTACGTGGCCGGCTCGCTGATTGCCGCTGAGACCGGTGCCTTTGAAGGCTTGCTCTACAACCAGTACTTAGTGCAATCGCCAGCGGCCAAGCAGTTCGGCATCACCAAGCTGATCCCCGGCTGGGTGGCACCGCCACTCGACTCCACCGCCATCATTGAGCGCACCTTCCTGCACTCGGATTGGGCGATGCCGATCGTCCTCCTAGTCTTGGGGATGATCATCTCGCGCATCAACTGGTTCACCATGTCGTACGCGCTCTTCCGGCTCACCTCCGACTACGAGCGCTTGCCCTTTCCCTTTGCGCCCGTAAACGCCCAAGGCGCTACGGCACTGGCCGAGACTACCCAAGGACTTGAGACGTGGCGCTGGCGGGTATTTTCGGCGGGAGCGATGATCGGCTTGGTCTTTGGCACGATCTACGTGGCCTTGCCGGCGATTACGGGTGCGCTGCTGACCGAGCCAATCCAACTCATACCCATTCCCTTTGTCGATTTCACCCAAGTCACCGGCAACTTTATCCCGGCCACTCCGCTGGGATTTACCGCGCACTTGGGGCCGATATTCGTCGGTTTAGTGGTGCCGTTCTGGGGCGTGATTGGCACCTTTCTCGGCGTGGTCGTCGCCGCGATGGCCAATCCGCTACTCTATATTTGGACGCCCTCGTGGCGCGAGACGCCGTACCTGAACTTGTGGCAGCAGGGCATGGGCACGATCGAGACCGTCTTCGTCAACCAAGTCGATTTCTGGATGAGCTTTGGCCTCGGCACTACCGTCGCCATCGCCGTCATCGGCATCTATCAGATAGTTCAGAGTGTGCGTAGTGCTAGGACTAACACCGGGGATGATGGCGAACCCAAGCGCAATTTCACTCCCCCCGCCGGCCGCGGCGATTTTCCCATCTGGGTGGCGTTGGCACTATACGCCTTGGCCACGGCCGGCCTGATCGGCATCGCCGCTTGGCTGCTGCCGGGTATTGCCCAATTTATATGGTTCTTCCTCTTTTTTGGTTTCGTATTCACGCCCTTTCAATCCTTCGTCAACGCCCGCCTAGTCGGGATGGTGGGGCAGACGGTGGACATCCCCTTCGTGCGCGAGGCGACGATTATCTTCTCTGGGTATCGCGGCGTTGACATCTGGTTCATTCCGTTTCCCTTGGGCAACTACGGTGCCCAGACCCAGAAGTTCCGCGAAATCGAACTGACCGGCACCCAATTTACCAGCATCATTCGCGCCGAGATTTTCATGGTGCCCGTCGTTCTCTTCACTAGTTTTCTCTACGGCTCCTATATCTGGAAACTGGCACCGATCCCGTCGGCCTCCTACCCCTATGCCCAGCTCATGTGGCGTCTGCGCGCCTACCAGCAATGCCTCTATATCACCGGCACTATGCGCAGCGAACTGGCCATAGACAATGATCAAGCGGGATGGACTCCAGCTAACCTGATCGAAAACGAATGGTGGTACTGGCGAGTGCGGCTAGTGGATCAGGAGTGGCTGGACTCCAACGGCAAGCGCGGTCAAGTCGGCCCGTGGATGCCGACCCAAGTTTTCTACTCGTACTTCGATCAGGGGGCACCCGACATCGTCGCTGAGCGCTACCTGCGCGACGATCAGCTAGCCGAAGAAGAAGTTGTCGAGGGCCTGCCGACTATTGTCCCGCTGGGGCCAGCTATGGACACCATCATTCGCAACCCTCGCCCAACTCTCGAAGTGGCGGTTGAGCGAGCCGTGCCGGCGGGGTGGTCCTTCTACTTTGAAGTCGATACCGATCCACTTTTCACCAGCTCTTGGATTCAGCACTCCACCGATGTGCCCTGGCTCTTTAGGGCGCTGAAACTAGAGGTCATCGCCTTTGGGGCCGGCTTCGGGCTGGTGAGTTTCATTCTGCTATCCATCCTCGGGCTGCCGATCCTGCTGATCTTTGGCTTCGTGCGCTCGCTGACGGTTCTGCCGCATTACGTGGTGACCGAGATCATCGGCGCACTCTTGGCTCGCTACTACTTTTGGAACAAGTACGGGCGGCAGGAGTGGCGGCAGTTTGCCCCGATTCTGGCAGTGGGCTTCGCCTGCGGCATGGCGCTGATGGGTATGGCGTCGGTGGGGATTGCCCTAATCCAGAAATCGGTCTCCGTGTTGATCTTCTAGTTATGAACGATCGGGTGGACTTCGCTTGGCAAGGGCTGCGGTTGTCCGTGCCGGACGATTGGAACCTCGGCCGGGTTGACGGGGATTTTGAAAAGGGCTATGCCCGCCTCGACGACGCCGAAATCGTGCGCGCCGAGATCGAGTGGCGGCGTCTCAAAGGCCGCGGCGAGGCCCTGCGTCTGACCGAGTTGGTAGATCGCTACCTAGCTAACCTGCAAAAGAAGGCCCAAAAGGTCGATGCTCCCTTTGAGGTTCAGCGCCGCGCTCGATTCCTCAAAAACAAAAAATTCCTCGAAGGCCGCGAATACGAGGTTTTCATCTGGGAGGCCGACTTCCGAGCCTACAACCTAGCGCTCGCCTTGAAGTCCGGGCGGGTAGTGCTTCTGAGAGTGCTGGCCAAGCTAGACGAGTTTTTGCCCGAGCAAGCCGAGGCCGTGTTCAGTTCGCTCGTCGATCAAGAAGCCGAGGACGCTCATCTATGGAGCGTGTACGGCTTGCGGTTTTTCGCGCCCAAAGACCTCAAGCTACAAAGCCATTCCCTCAAGTCGGGCCACATCCAACTAGAGTTTTCCCTCGGCAAACAGGTTCTAAGGGTGCATCGGTTGAGCATGGCCCAGATCATGCTCAAAGATGCGCACATCCAAGACTGGTATCCGGTCTTTTTTAAGAAGCAATTGCGCGACTTCGTGGTGGACATTGCTCCAGAAGCCGTGCAGGAACACGAGGGCATTCGCGTCGAGGGGCGGCCACGCAGCCGCTGGCGTCAGTTACTGCGTCCTCTGCCCTTTATAAACCCGAGGCCGCGCCTGTATCTGCGGGGCCGCGTCTGGCGCGATACCAGCATCGACAAGATATTCATCGTCGAGCACCTCTACCGCAAGAAAGACGCAGCAGACGAGCTAGTCGCCAAGGTAGTAGATGGGCATTTTATCGAAAGACAAGGGACCCAAGCTGAGCCGGGCCGCCATGCTGGCGTCGCGGCCAACGCGCAATGAGTCCCTGCGCTGGGAAGACAACGACAACGGCGAGGTCCAGGTCCTAATAAAGCGCCAAGAGACCTGGAGAGTGCGGCTGCTGTCCAAGTTTTTCTACATCCCCAGGCAGCGCAAGATCACTCTCGACGAGGTCGGCAGCGAGGTCTGGCGGATGTGCAATGGTCGCAACTCGGTCGGCAGGATGATCGAAGATCTCAGCGACAAGTACCAGCTCAATCGCAAGGAGGCCGAGGTCTCCCTACTCCAGTATTTGAAGACCCTTGGGCAGAAGCGCTTTATCGGCTTTGTGTTAGAAAGCGACGGGAGGCCACCCGACCGCGGTGCAGCTAGCGGAAAAAAATGGCAAAAGAAATAGAAAGGGGCGAGCAATTAGCTCATCCCTTTCTTCGTCTGCGCCCGCACCAAATCGCACGCCTTTTCTCCCACTTGCTCAATCCCGCGCTGTTGGCGCTCTTGGTCTTCGGCGTCCAAGCGCACGTGCTGGGCGACTGGCTCGCCGGATCGGTGGCGATCAGCACCTTCTCCTTAGTACCTGGGCTGCTTCTCTGGCACTTCGTGCGCTCGGGGTATCTCGACAAAGCCTATACAGACGACCGCAACAAACGCGCTACCCTGCTATTGCTGGGCGCTCTTTGCTACGCCTTGGGGAGTGCGGCCCTCTACGGGATCGGTGCTCCGCCCCTGATGTTGGTCTCGGCTGCGTCCTGTGTCGTCAACGCGCTCTTGGTCTGGTGGATCAATCGCTCCTATAAGATCAGCATTCACGCGGCTGGTGTTGGAGGGGCAAGCTGTGTATTGTTGCTCAGCGTCGGCAGCGCGGTGTGGCCCTTCTTGCTCAGTTGGCCGGCCGTCGCTTGGGCGCGGCTTTATTTAGGGGCGCATACTCCCATGCAGATCGGCGCGGGCGGTGCGCTGGGCGCGGGGAGTATGGCCCTGCTGTACAGTGCTTTTATATGGTGAGCGCGACACATGAACCAATCGTATAAGGGCTTTATCGATCGCCTGACCTATCACAACCCGGAAAACGGCTATACCATTGCGCGCTTAGTAGTAGAGGGCCAGCGCGAGCGGATCGCCATCGTGGGGACGCTTGCCTCCATCCAAGAGGGCGAGAGCGTCGAAGTCGAAGGCGTGTGGACCAATCATCCCAAATACGGCAAACAGTTCAAGGTAGAGCGCTATAAGGCCGTTTATCCCTCGACCCTCGAAGGTATGCAAAAGTACCTCGGGTCCGGTTTGATCAAAGGCGTTGGGCCGCGGTCGGCCAAGCGCATCGTCGATCACTTTGGCGCGGAAACGCTCGACATCATCGACGCAGATCCCCGCCGGCTAGAGGAAGTGCCCAAGCTGGGTAAGAAGAGAGTCGAGCTGATTGCCGAGGCTTGGGATGAACAGCGGCAAATCAAGGACGTGATGGTCTTTTTGCAGTCGCACGGAATTACCACCGGCTACGCGGTAAAAATTTTCAAGACCTACGGCCAGGAGGCCATCCACAAGGTGCGCAGCGATCCCTATCGCCTAGAGCGCGATGTGGATGGGATCGGCTTCCGCATCGCCGACCGCATTGCCCAGCGCTTGGGCCTAGGCCGCGATGCGCCTGAGCGCGTGCAGGCCGGCATCCGCTACCTGCTCTCCGAAGCGGCTGACGAAGGCCATGTGTACCTGCCAGCCGTCGAAATGATGGAGCGCGCCGTCGAAATTTTGGACATCAACGCCGAATTGCTGCCGCCAGCATTGGAAGCCCTGCGTGCCACCGACGGCGTGGTCACCGAAGATATGCGCTACTATCTACCGCCGCTCCACCGCGCCGAAGTGGGGGCCGCATCATCGCTAAAACGACTTTTGCAAGCACCAGCCGAAGAATTGGCCGTACCCGCAGAAGCTGAGGACGGGCTGGAATTGGCTCCGGCACAAAAAGAGGCCGTGGATCTAGTCGCCACCAGCAAGGTGCTGGTGCTAACGGGCGGGCCCGGCACCGGCAAGACTACGGTCACGCGGCGCATCTTGCGCCTGTTGGAGAAAGGCGGCCTCAAGGTCGCGCTGTGCTCGCCTACGGGCCGCGCCGCCAAGCGGCTGAGCGAGGCCAGTGGGCGCGAGGCCAAGACCATTCACCGGCTGTTGGGATTTCAGCCAGGCGAGCGGCAATTCAAAAAGGGCTACGACGACCGCCTCGAAGTCGATGCGCTGATCGTCGATGAGGCTTCCATGATCGACGTGGTGCTGCTCAACGCACTCCTGCGCGCCCTGCCCGACCACGTTCGGCTGGTGCTAGTCGGCGACATCGACCAGTTGCCCTCGGTGGGGCCGGGTAACGTGCTCCGCGACATCATCGACTCCGCCGCAGTGCCGGTGGTGCGCCTGACGCAGATTTTTCGCCAAGCCCAAAAAAGCCACATCATTCGCAACGCGCACCGCATCAACAGCGGCGAAATGCCCATCGTCGAAAACGATGCAGCCGCAGATTTCTACTTCATCCAAGAAGGCGACCCAGAGCGGGTGGTCGAACTGGTGGAGGAGTTGTGCGCCACGCGGCTACCCAGCTATCGGGGATGGGATCAGCGCAACGACATCCAAGTGCTTGCGCCGATGTACCGCGGCGAGACCGGCGCGCTCAACCTCAACCAGCGGCTGCAACAGCGCCTCAATCCGCACGGCCAAGTGCATAGCCATCGCGGAGCCGAGTTCCGGGTGGGCGACAAGGTCATGCAGGTCAAAAACAACTATGACAAGGGGGTTTTTAACGGGGACATCGGCACAATCGAGCGGCTCGATGCGGAAAAGCAGGTGCTCTACGTGCGCTTTGACTACACCTTGGAATACGATCAGGCCGATCTCGACCAGCTAACCCTCGCCTACGCCATCAGCATCCACCGCTCTCAGGGGTCGGAATTTCCCGTGGTGGTGCTGCCACTGACGACGCAGCACTACGTGATGCTCCAGCGCAACCTGCTCTACACGGCGATTACCCGCGCCAAGCAAATGATCGTCATCGTCGGCACCTCCAAGGCCCTCAAACTGGCCATTGCAAATGACAAGGTCGCCCAGCGCTACACCACGCTCAAAGAGCGGCTGCGCGACGAGGTCGGCACGGTGCTGGAAGCGGGACAAGCCATTCCATTGGAACCGACACTGCCGAGCGATTGATTCACAAACCGACGCGCCTTTCCTCAATCACTTCGCCTTGCGTAGTTGGTAGGATACGTCCCTCTACAAGTCGTCGCGCAGCAGCCAGCGCACGGCGTTTTGCTGCAACTTCTCGTAGGCCGGGTTCCACAATACGGGAATGGTGTGGCCCGGTGATAAATAGCACACGCGGCCTGCACCGTACTCGTACGCCCAAGCCGCCTCGCACGTGGAGCCCAAATCCTGCCAAGTGTGCCCGTCGTCGTTGACGCTGACGGCTAGGACATGGGCTGGATCCTTGTCGTACTGCATGAAGTGCTGCTCGTCCTCGACTACAAAGTCCTCCACGCCGCGCGTTATGGGATGGTCTGAGCGCGTGATATGCACGCGGTAGGGACGCACTGGCGGGTGGCCTTGCGTAGCAGCGCCTAGCACGTGGCGGAAGTCCCTGCTGCCCGGGGCGATGTACGTGGAATTGTGATAGAAAAGAGCCGCCCCACCCGCCTCCACAAAGCTCCGCACAGCGTGGCCCTGAGCCTCGGTAATCCACTGCACGGGACGGGATTCCTCCGCCTCGACGGGCGGCTCGCTGACAGACGCAGCCTCGATGCCGTAGCCATTGGGCCAAATCATGCCGTCGCGGAAGACGATCAGCAGCCGGTAGCTCGACAGATGTTGAGCGTTGAGCAGGGTAATCTCGTCAGTAAAGTCAACGGATAATCCCATGCCTTGCACCAAGGTGCGGCTCAAAGCCGTGCGGATGTAATCAGACGTGTGATAGCGGTCGCCCACGAGGGCAAAGGCCGTAGCCATGAATCTCCTCCTTAGAACCGTTCCAACTCCGGGAACTTTTCCTCGCCTCGATGCACGTGCATGGCCCCGCCCTCGGCGCACCGCCGCAAGGTGGGGAACACCTTGCCCGGATTCAATACCTGTTGGGGGTCAAACTCGGCTTTGACCCGCTCTTGAGCGTCCAAATCCGCGTCCTTGAACATGCACGGCATCAAATCCCGCTTCTCAATGCCAACCCCGTGCTCCCCGCTCAACACGCCCCCCACCTCGACGCAGAGCTTCAATATCTCGGCCCCTAGCGACTCGGCTTTCTCCAGATCGCCCTCGACATTGCTGTCGTACAGCACGAGCGGGTGCAGGTTGCCATCGCCCGCGTGGAAGACGTTGGCCACCCGCAAGCCATACGCAGCCGATAGCTCGCTGATTCTCTCTAGCACCTGCGGCAGCGCGCTGCGCGGGATGGTCCCGTCCATGCAGTAGTAGTCGGGACTAATTCGACCCATCGCTGGGAAAGCCGCTTTGCGGCCAGCCCACAGCTTTTGCCGCTCGGCCTCGGTGGTGGCGCGGGAAAGCTCGGTCGCGCCGGTCTGCCGCAAGAGCGATTCTAACGCGCGGCTTTGGCACTCTACCTCACTTTGCGGCCCGTCTAATTCGACCAGCAACAGCGCCGCGACCCCGAGTGGATAACCCGCGCTGACAAAACCCTCCACCGCTTCCACAGATAGCTGATCCATGATTTCCATACCGGCTGGCACCATGCCCGCGGCGATGATCTCGGCCACAGCCTGCCCGGCCGCGGCGACCGAACCGTACACAGCCATCACAGCCTGCGCCACTTCTGGCTTGGGCAAGATCCGCAGCGTGGCCTCCGTGGTAATGGCCAACAGCCCTTCCGAACCCGTCAGCAGCCCGAGCAAGTCGTAGCCCGCTTGGTCCATGCCCTTGCCGCCAACCCGCACCACCTCGCCGTCGGCCAACACTACTTCCAAGCCGAGGAGATTGTTGGTCGTCGTGCCGTACTTGAGGCAGTGTACCCCGCCTGAATTTTCGGCGATATTGCCCCCAATCGAGCAGGCGATCTGGCTCGAAGGATCGGGCGCGTAGTAGAACCCGCTCTGCTCCACCGCTTCGGTGACGGCTCGGTTGGTCACGCCCGGCTGTACGGTCACCGTGCGATTTTGTAAGTCGATATCGAGGATCGCTCGCATCCGCGCCGTGCTCAACACCAATCCATCTTCCCTCGGCAGGGCACCCCCCGAAAGCCCAGTGCCGGCACCCCAAGGGACGATGGGAATGTCGAGTTGGGAGCACGACCGTAGTACGGCCGCGACCTGCTCGGTGTTATCCGGTAAGGCGACCAACATGGGCCGCTGGCGATACGCCGACAGGCCGTCGCATTCATAGGCGACTACGTCCTCGCGGCGATGAATGATCTGATCGGCGCGCAAGTGCTCGCGCAGGTGGCCGATGAGGTCTCCGCGCCGTTTGAAGCGAGCAGGATCGGGTGTGGGAAGTTGCATTAGTCAATAGCCCAAGTCTTTAGCGTACGCAAAAAGCGCGGGCGTGCCGCCGGTATGGAGAAAGATAAGGTGCTGCTCGGGACGCCACCAACGTAGATTTGCTTCTGAATAGCGTCTGACTGCGAACTGACGTGATTTTTCCCTTTCCTTGGTGGCCCGCAAGTGCTCGGCCAGAATGACATTCAACTCCGATAGTTATACAGCGATACTTCAGCTCGACTTTATCCAAAGAAGATGGCAGCGACTCATTTTCCTTCGTAGCGTAGATGGTGTCGAGACACCTACAACCGAGGAGGATGCCATGAGTCGGCTGCCGGAGGATATAATAAGCGTTTTGTCGCAGATGGCCCCTATTTTTTCTGCCCGTGTCTGGCCGCAGGCACAGACGTTGTTGCTCGGTGCGTTGTTGGCCCCGGGCAAACGGACGGTGAGCGCAGTGCTGGAAGTGATGGGGTTGGGGGCACAGCCGCAGTTTCAAACCTACCATCGCTTGCTCAATCGCTGTGTGTGGTCGCCGATGGCCGGCAGTCGGCGTTTATTGGCGTTATTAGTGGCGACCTTTGCGCCGACCGGCTGGATTGTCTTGGGCTTAGATGATACGATTGAGCGGCGGCGGGGTGCCCACATCCGCGCCCAAGGCATCTATCGGGATCCGGTGCGTTCGAGTCGGAGCCATGTGGTTAAAGCCCGTGGCCTACGCTGGCTGTCGTTGATGGTGCTGACGCCGATTGGCTGGGCCGATCGGGTCTGGGCGTTACCCTTTATGAGTGTGCTGTGCCCTTCCCAGCGCTATTATACCCAGCAGGGTCGCTGTGCGGTGTCCCTGGTACAGCGCGCCCAAAGTATGCTCCGGGTCGTCGCCGGTTGGCTGCCGGGACGGCGTATTGTGGTGGTGGCCGATAGCAGCTTTGCCGCGTTAGCCTTCCTCGACGCGGTCGCATCGTATGTTACCGTCGTGACGCGCCTGCGGCTGGATGCGGCTCTGTATGCCCCGGCTCCGCCTCGGTCGGCCCACCAAGTGGGAAGACCCCGCTGCAAAGGGCCCCGTTTACCCGCCCTCCAACACCATCTGGACGCCCCGGATACGCCGTGGCAGACCCTAACCCTCCCTCGTTGGTATGGCCGCAAGCGGCGCACCGTGGAGGTCTATTCCCAGACCGCGGTCTGGTATCACACCGGCTTGCCGCCCGTGCCGATTCGATGGCTGCTGATCCGCGACCCACACCACACCTTTGCCCCCCAAGCGTTACTATCAACCCATCTGCGCCTGTCGCCCCGGCAGATGCTGACGTTTTTTATACAGCGTTGGGCGGTCGAAACCACCTTTGAAGAAGCCCGCGCCCATCTGGGCTTGGAGACCCAACGCCAGTGGAATGACCGAGCCATTGCGCGCACGACCCCGGTCCTGTTAGCCTTGTTTAGTCTCGTCACGTTGATCGCCCATCGCGGGGTCAAAAAACGACCCCAGGGCTGGCACGCCACCGCGTGGTATAAAAAAGTAAAACCAACCTTTGCCGATGCGTTGGCGGGCGTCCGAAAACACATTTGGGCGACTTTTTCAGCCACCCTACCAAAAGACGACATGGTAAAAATACCGCGCACCCTATTCAACCGCTTGATACACACCGTCTGTTACCCTAACTGAATGGATAAAGTCGAGTTCAGAAGCTGTTGAGTTAAAATTATTTTGTATGTTATTTTGGCGTAATCGCTTTTTATTAGGCCCCTCATATAAGTAGACCTTTTCATAGACACGTGTGGTGTTTTTGGGTTGGTTGCGCGTGGTGCGCTCTAATGATCGAATGGCATTCCTTCCATCATGTCGTTGGCGCGCACACGAATAAGGTTTGCATCGGCTTTTCTACCTCAACTAATGGCTCGCATACGGATCGGCCGCGTCGCGCATCCCATCGCCGACCAAGTTGAAGGCCAAGACCGCGATGACCACGAAAAGCCCCGGCAACAAGAGCCACGGCGCCATGGCCACGGCCTGAAAGTTCTGCGCCTTTTGCAGCAGCACCCCCCAGCTAACCACGGGTGCTCGCAGCCCAATTCCCAGAAAACTCAGCGCGGTCTCGCCGAGAATCATGCCCGGCACCGCCAGGGTGGCCGAGGTGATCACGTGGCTGAGGAACGACGGCAGCAGGTGTTTAAAAATGATCTTCAACTCGTGGGTGCCCGACAGGCGGGCGGCGACCACGAAATCCTCGTCGCGCAGCGATAGGAAGCGACCGCGCACCACCCGCGCCAACCCAGTCCAGCCCATCAGTGAGAGGATAATGGTGACGCCGAAGTAAATATGCAGCGGCGGCCAGTGCGCTGGCAGCGCCGCGCTCAACGCCATCCACAGCGGTAGCTGCGGCACGGCCATCAAGACCTCGATCATCCGCTGCACCACCACATCGACCCAGCCGCTGTAATAACCCGCTACTCCCCCGAGCAGGATGCCGATGAGGAAGGTCAGGGCCACGCCGATTAGCCCAATGGTGAGCGAAATGCGCGCCCCATGTATGATTCGGCTGAACAGATCTCGGCCCAAATCGTCGGTGCCAAAGAGGAACAACGGCCCGCTGCCCGCGCTGAACAAGTGCCAGTCCGCGTTGAAAAGCCCCCAAAACTCGTAGGCCGGACCGCGCACGAACAAGCGGATCGGATACACGGTCTCGGTATCGACGAGATATTCTCGCTGCCACGGGCCGGCGGCCGTGTCTTGCCGCACGCCGTGGACAAAGGGCCGCCAGTGAAAGCGCCCCTCGCCGTCAAAGAAGCGAATCTCCTGCGGCGGGCAGAGGACGTATTGCGCGTGGCGCTGGTCGGGCCGGTACGGCGAGACAAATTCGCACAGGGCCGCGAGGCCGTAGAGCGCAATCAGCACCGCACTGCCGGCTAGCGCCAGCTTGTGGCGGCGGAAGCGCATCCACATCAGCCGCCACTGCGAGGCGTCAGCTAGTTGGGTTGTGGGGCGGTCTTCACTCATAGCGGATGCGCGGGTCGGCAATAGCCAAGAGAATGTCCGACAGCAGGGTGCCGATCACCGTCAGGACGCTGAGCATGAGCAGAAAACTGCCGGCCAAATACATGTCTTGATTGCGGAGGGAATCGAGCAGCAAAGGACCGGTCGTCGGCAGGCTCAACACCACGCTGGTGATGGCCGAGCCGGAAATCAGGTGCGGCAGCATCCAGCCGACCGTGCTGATAAAGGGATTGATGGCAATGCGCAACGGGTACTTAATCACCAAGCGGACCGGACCAAGGCCCTTGGCCAGCGCTGTGGTCACGTAGGGCTTGCCCAGCTCGTCGAGGAGATTGGCGCGCATGATCCGCATCAGCCCGGCCATGCCAGCCGTGCCGACGACCACGGCCGGGATCCACAGATGCCCGAGCAAATCGCCGAACTTGGCCAAGCTCCACGGCGCACTCGCGTACTCGGGAGAAAACAATCCGCCCACGGCGATTCCAAACCACTCGTATCCCAAGTACATCAAAACCAGCGCGAGCAGGAAGTTGGGCGTCGCCAAGCCGACGAAGGCCGCGAGGGTCGCTGTGTAGTCTAACACCGAGTACTGGCGCAGGGCCGAATAGATGCCTACCGGGAAGGCGACCAGCCAAGTCAACAAGGTCGCAGTCGAGGTAATCAACAAGGTGTAGCCAAGCCGCTCCCAGATCAGATTGTTGACCGACTGGCCGTACATCACCGAATAGCCCATGTCGCCTTGGAGGAAGCCGCCCATCCACTTGAAGTATTGAATAACCATCGGGTCGTCGAGGTGGTAGCGGGCGCGCAGGGCGGCGATTTGTTCCTCGGAGATGTCTTGGCCCTCGGCCTGTAGCTCTTGCAGGCGCGACGTGATGATGTCCCCGGGCGGCAACTGGATGACGACAAATACCAGCACCGAAACGGCTATCAGGGTGGGGATCATAATCAGGACGCGACGGATGATGTAGTTGATCATGGCTTAATCTTGCTGTAGATACCAAGTCTCTGGATAGTAGGGCCAAGACCAGCGCGAATCCCACCCCCAATACCCCTGGCGCGGGACATTGCGTAGCCGGTTGCTAACGATAACCGGGTGTGGCCCTAGGCCAATGACGCCGAGCGCCCACAGGTTGTCGGCTTGGCTCTGGAGAATTTTCTTGCCCATGGCGATGCGCTCTTGGAGGTCGGATGTGCGGCGGAGCACCTCCCAATAGGCGATTAGGTCCTGGACCTTGTCGGGCGGCACCCAGCCGCGCGCTCCGTCCGACCGATACCACCGCGACCACTCCGGCCACTGGGTCACCTCCTGCCCCACGTGCATAGGCACGTACCAAAAAGGCTCGATGGGAAAGAGGATGTCGGCATTGCGGTCAGCGTGCCAGATGCTCATGTCCATAACCCCGCCTCGGGTGCGGATGCCTTGCAGTGCGCCGCTTATTTGCTTGCGGTTGATGTGCAGCCCCACTTCGCGCCAGTGGGCGGTTACCAAGTCCACCGTAACTTGCTTTGGCGTCTCCCCGATTGTGTACTCCAGCGTGATTTCGAGGGGGCGGCCATCGGGATGCTCACGCCGACCGTCGCCGTTGCGGTCAATCAGCCCCATCTCGTCGAGCAGGGCGCGGGCGCGTTGCGGATCGTGCTCGGCCCAAGCTGCGGCAAAGGAAGGTTCAAAGTAGCGGCTCGATGACACGACCGTCAACTGGCGTGGGACCCCCTGCCCGTAATAGGCAATGTCGTTGATCTCGGCGCGGTTGATGGCCAGCGAAAGCGCACGGCGAAAGCGCACGTCCTGAAAAATCTGCCGGAGCCGCTCGTCGGGGTGGGTCATATTGGGCATAAAGGTCACGTCCGAGCCGTAGGGACGAGGCCAGAGGTAGGTCTCGTAGTCGTTGTCCTGCTCGAAGCGCTTAAACAGCGGGATGTCGGCGGTCTTAAACTGCCGCCCGGCAAAATCGACCTGCCCGGTGGCCGCTTTAGCTGCCATGATCTCGGGGCTGTCAACTCGCTGGACTTCGAGGTAATCGATATAGGGCAGTTGATTGCCGGCTGGATCTACTTTGGGGTAGTAGGGGTTGCGGCGGTAGCGGACGCGCGTCGAAGTCTTGCTGACCACCACATAAGCGGTCTGCACTGGCTTGTGAAATACCATGAGGTCGCGGGTGTTGATAACGGCTTGGAAGTAGGTGCGCCAGTCTTGCAGGCCGAGTTCCACTGCTTCTTGCTCTAGCTGATCCGCGTCGATAAAGTCGGGATGATAGCGGCGCATAAAGTGCGCTGGTGCCGACAGGTGCGAGCTGTTGTGGGCGAGGTGCTTGACAAAAAGCGGCATCGGCTGGGGAAAGTGATAGCTAAAGCGGTGCGGGCCGTGTTTTTCGATGCGGGCCCCCTTAAAGCGGGGCGACACCACGGGCGTGAGGTTTTTATTTTGCTGGACGCGATCAAACCAAAAGACAAAGTCATCGGCCGTCACTGGGTGGCCGTCGGACCACTTGTGGCCGGGCCGGAGGAAGACCGTCAGGGTCTGCGCATCGTTGTGGTACTCGACCCGTGCGGCAAAGTTGGGCAGGGTTAGCTGGAGCTGCGGCCCCGGGCGCAGGGTTCCTTCGGGTACGTTGAGGAGTTGTTCGCCGGCGAGGAACAGCCGAGCGGTGCCCCCATAGGCCCCAATCCCGTCGATCGGCTCGACGACAATCGGGTCGTCGGGGAGCCGCTCCGCCACCGGCGGCAACTCGCCGCTGGCCACCAGTTCGTCGAGCATGGGCGACTGGCGAAAGGTAGTTAAGCCGACTTCCGAGGCCGTGCGCGGCGGGTGGAACCAGCTTTCTGGCCACGCGGTGCGAGGTATGTCGCCCTCGGCCGCTGGGGATGCCGCTTGACTTTCCCGGCCACATCCTACCAGAGCCATGAGCATTAGCAGGAACCCGGCCGGCACTCCATTCATCAAAATTATACCACCTAAAAAGAGGCTCGCCGCCTGAGAGCGGCTAATAGTCAAAGGCCAAAAGTCTAAAGCGATTCCGACCATTGCGCCAGAGGGCGCGGCGACCTACTTTCCATGCACCAACAGGTACCAACACGCGAGGAGATGGCGATATGAAAATGCTAATGTGCGTAGTAAGGCCCAACGCGCTAGACGCTATCAAGGAGGCATTGAGCGGCTTGGGCGTCCAAGGCATAACGGTTAGCGAAGTCAAGGGTTTTGGCCGTCAAAAAGGTCATAAGGAGATATATCGCGGTGCCGAGTACGTCGTCGATTTTACTCCCAAACTCAAGGTCGAGGTGGTGGTGCGGGAAGACCTTGCTGAGCAGTGCTTGGGTGCAGTGCGCGAGGCGGCGCGGACGGGCCATATTGGCGACGGCAAAATTTTCATGCTGTCGGTGGACGAGGTAGTGCGGATTCGCACCGGTGAGACCGGCGACGCGGCTATTTAGCGGGCGGGACGACCAAGTAGAAAACGACAATTAACCCCAATGCGGGCGAGGGACACGGTTCCCTCGCCCGCTTTTTTTTGCCAAAAGCGGTTGACAAGCCTCTTTCGGTACTGTATTAATGAATCAATACAGTAAATCACTCGTACAATTCGAGAAGACGCTCATGGCTAAACGCGAGATCGCACGGGGAGGGGACGCGCTGCATTTACGCCTCGATACCACCGGAGGGATGCCGATCTACTTGCAACTGATTGAGCAGATCAAGTACCACATCGCCACCGGCACCCTCAAAGCCGACGACGAGCTGCCCTCGGTGCGGGCCTTGGCCAGCGCCCATCTGATCAACCCGAACACCGTCGCCCGCGCCTACCTCGAATTAGAGCGCGAGGGCGTCATCTACAAAAAGCGCGGCATGGGGACTTATGTCGCCGAAAAGGGGGTCTCTATGAGTACTGAAGAGCGGCTGCATATCGTTCGCAACCTAATGGAAAAGACTCTGGTGGAAGGGACGCAGCTTGGGCTGGACGCGGCGAGCCTGCGCCGAGTGTTTGAGGAAACCCTAGAAAAATTCAGTAGCCAGTAGGAGAAGCGATTATGGCAGCAGCGGCGATTCGCATCGCAGGCTTGGTTAAAACCTTTGGCAACCACCGAGCGGTAGATGGGCTGGACTTGGAGGTGCCCCAAGGCAGCATCTTCGGCTTTCTGGGGCGCAACGGGGCCGGCAAGACTACGACCATCAAAATACTGATGAATATGCTCAAACCCACCGCCGGCGCGGTGGAGGTGCTGGGCCAAGACCCGCACGTCCACGAAAAGGAGCTCAAGGAGCGGGTGGGCTACATCTCGGACAACCCAGTGCTGTACGACTGGATGAAGGTCGAGGAGGTGGCGTGGTTTGCCGGGCAGTTGTATCCGCGTTGGGACCAGCAGAAGGTCGCCGCGCTGATCGAGCACTTTGGGCTGGACCCCAAGCAGAAGGTCAAGCACCTGTCGCGGGGGATGAACGCCCAACTCAATCTGGCGCTGGTGCTGGGACACGACCCGGAACTGCTGATCCTCGACGAGCCGGCTTCGGGATTGGACGTGATTGTGCGCCGCGACGTGCTCGAAAGCATCATCCAAGTCATCAGCGCGGAAGGCCGGACAGTGTTTTTCTCGTCGCATTTGGTCCACGAGGTCGAACGGGTGGCCGACCAAGTCGCCATTATTGAACAGGGCAAGTTGCTGGTTTGCGGCGAGTTGGATGCGGTGCGGCAGCAGGTTAAACGGGTGCTGGTGCGGACTGAGTGCGCGGTGGATTTTGCCGGGGTGCCGGGGCTGCGCGGCGTACAGGGCGAGGGCCGTCAGCGGCTCTTGACCATTTTTGATTACGGCGACGAGGCCAAAGCGCAGATCGAACAGGCGGGCGGACAAGTTGTCGAGGTGATCGACTTGAGCTTAGAGGAGAGTTTCGTCGAATACGTGACGCCGCAAGAGGGGCTTCCATCGTGAGGGTTTGGCGCGCATTGCTGTGGAAGGAAGGCCGCGAGGAACTGCCGAAGGTGCTGGTGGGGTTGGGGTTGTGCGCGGTGGTGGTGGCGCTGCGGCAGAACGCGGAGTTCAACGAGGAATTCGCCCGAAACTTTAATGAGTGGATTGCGATCTTTGTGGTGGTCTGGGGTATCGTGCTGGGAATAGACTCAATAGCCAAGGAAAGCAGCAAGGGCACTTTGCCTTTTTTGTTGGGCAAGCCCCTATCGGCAGTGGAAGTGTTGCTGCCCAAATATGTCATTGGCGCGGCGGCCCTGTTGGTGCTGGCTGCTGGGGCTTGGGTGACGGTGTATGTGGACCTGGAGGGGCTGGCGTCTAGGAGATACATATTCTATAGCTCTGGCGGCGCTTGGTCCATTCCTCTAAAGCAGTTCGCCGAGGAGGTAGGCTATGTCAACATGTTACTGGTCCACCTTACGACGGGACTGGTAGCCTACAGCCTGATCTTCGCCAGCTCGACGGTGGCCGATCACCCGCTCAAAGGGGCAGCCTTGGGTATTTTGCTGGTGGTCGTCTTTCTCGAGTCGCTCGACAGCGTACTTCACTATTTCCCCGCGCTCGAGCCACCCCTCGCGTTCTTTTCAGACCGGCCTACGATAGTCCGCATGGTGAGCGACCCTTGGCTCTATTTCGTGAGACTAAGCACGACAGCGGTGGTGATGGCCGCTTGTGCGGCGGTTTCCATCGCGCTTGTGCGACGGTTCTAACTGTCAAGTTCTTGTTAGGGCTTAGTGGGCTGCTGTTGGTCGCGCTAGTGGTTTGGGCGACGGTGTACATAGATTTGGCCAGTCTTGAGGTGGAACGCTCGTGGCTGGCATATAAACTGATCACCGTACAGAGCATCGACTATGCCTCAATGGTCGCCCTGTCGTTTACTCAATTCTCACTGCTCTACGCCCTAGTTTTTATCGGCTCGGTGGTGACGGACCATCCGTTCAAGGGCACCGCCGTAGGTATTGCGCTAGCCGTGGTGTTGGGGGTTTTCCTCTCCGGCCCAGCAACGGCCATCTTTCCGCTTCTCAATCGCTATCCACTTGTCGCAATCGGTTTGGATGACCAAGGGCACTTGGTGCGCTTGGCGACGGACCCGGCTCGGTTTTGGGTGAAGGTCTTGGTTAGTCTGGGTCTGATAGCGGCGGCACTAGCGGTGGCAGTGGTGCTTTTGCGCCGTTACCGCGAGGCAATTCTCCCGTGGCGCATGGTGGCGATAGGGTGGGGTGCGATCATTGCCGTCGTCTTCGCGATTTTCTACGGAGGATCTCTCGTCAACCAACGGATGCCTGTTGGGGTGCTCAAAGCTCCCGATAAGCAGCACTATGGAGACCTCGCTGTCCAAGACGAGCTCGCCTATATGACCATCGGGCAAAGTGGTATCGCCATTGCCGACTTGAGCAACCCGCAGCAAATGCGCCTGCTCGGCAGTGCTCGGCCAGAGTCTTATAAGTTGTGGCAGAGTAGAAACAATATATGCGTAGTCGATTCGCTGGCGTACATCGTCGGACGGCGCAAGGGATTGCCCAGCGACAGCCTCGGGGTGGTTGTCTTCGACGTCAGCGATCCGGCTACACCTACGCTCAAGGGCTACCGCATGTTCGCCGCCATTAAAAAGGATAGGTGGAGCGACGGGGGCTACCGGTATTGGGGATCCACGGCTGACGGTTTGCTCCTCGTCCGGGAGCAGGACCCCGACTTGATCGTCGTCGAGGCTTTCTTCCTCGACGCAGAAGGAATGCCGGTGGCGGGCGATGTACAGGTGATAACCACCATTGACCCTATGGGCGGTCCCGACCTATGCCATGTAAGTGTGTGCGGAAGTCGCGCCTACATTGGGACTGGGCGCGAACTGGTGGTCATTGATGTGGGCGATGCATATACTTTGCGCGAGACTGAGCGACGCACCATAGAGTCCTTTCGGCCTCGGTCTTATTACGGGCCTAAGTTGGTAGCTAGCGACGGCGACAAGCTCTATGTCGAGCGCTTCTGGCCGCGCGAGTTGGTCGAGTTTGATATCACCAATCCCGACCAATTGCGCGAAGTAGGATATCTGCCGTTGTCTTGGGGCCGCGACATCCTCTCTTTGCAGGTTGTCGATGGAATGGCCTACGGCCTAGCATCGTGGTCGTCAGACGCTAAAATGAAAGCGTGGACTATAGCCGAATACGGAGCACTGATCAAAGGCTTTTCCTTGGCCGGACCCGAAGATATTGAGAGTGACCTTTGGGGCTTCAACGCCTTATCTGTGGCCAATGGGTATCTTTACGCGACGAGGCATGAGGCGCTGTTGGCATACCGTTTGGACTAGGCAATACTACGGGAGGTTGTGGGTTAATTTTTGCCTTTAAGTTACTTATTTCGTAACTTAAGAGCAAAATGCAACAATTAACCGAGCAAATTATCCGATTATCTCCCCCAGGAGGCCTCTTCGACCAGACTGTCGTGGGCAATCTGTTCGCCGATGCGTCCATAGGGGCCAGGAAGCAGTTGATTCACCGGGCTACCCGCGCTGGCGAGATTCTGCGCCTCAAGCGGGGACTGTTTACATTGGACAAAGTGTTCCGCAAGTCCGAACTCCACCCCTTTGCCCTTGCAGCCGTGCTGCATGCCCCTTCGCATATCAGCCTCGAAACCGCCCTTTGGTACCACGGTCTCATTCCCGAAGCTGTCTATCAGATCAGCAGCGTTACCACGGCGCGGAGTCGGATTGTTTCGACCCCCCTAGGCGTCTTCTCCTTTGATCGAGTTCCATCGCCCCATCCTCGCGCCGGCGTTGAGGCGACCCCGCTAGCGGGAGGCGAGTGGGCGTTTATTGCCTCGCCGTTGCGCGCCATTGCCGACGCCGTGTACCTCCACCGAGAAGTTAGTTGGAAGCGGGATGGTCTGAGTTATTGTACCGAGTCCCTGCGGATTGAGGAAGACGATCTAGCCCAGATCTCCTTTGCACATAGCGAAGAAATTTGCGCTGCCGTGTGCAATCGCAGGACGAGGGCCTATCTGGAGGGACTCGAAAAGGCGGTGAACCATGTTCCATGACGTGGTCGCGGCCAAGCTCGGCGAATACGATTTAGGCAATGCAGTGGAACAGGAAAACGCATTGCAGGAGTTGATGCAGCACTATATCCTGGTCAGCTTGTCCCGCGCCGGATTGTTTGCGGAGGCCATGTTTCACGGCGGGACGTGCCTGCGCATCGTCTATGGTATAAACCGTTTTTCACAAGACCTAGATTTTTTATTAAAAAAGCCCGATCCGCACTTTGTTTGGCAGCCTTATTTGGCAAGGGTGCAGCGCGACTGCGCCCAAGAAGGGATCGACTTTGAAATCCAAGACAAATCGGCTGTCGATAAGGCCATGCGCAAAGCCTTTGTAAAAACGGATTCTATCGGCAAAGTGATGACCTTGGGGCTTCCCTACGGGCGACAGGCGCAAAGAAAAATTCGGGTAAAGCTCGAAATCGATACCAATCCCCCAGAGGGCTCCCGTTTTGAAACCAGTTATCTCTCGTTCCCGACGACGGCTCCTATCACCGTTCAGTCCCTAGCTTCGGGTTTTGCTACCAAATCCCATGCGCTCTTGTGCCGCACCTATACCAAAGGTCGAGATTGGTATGATTTAGTTTGGTATGTAAGACGCCGTATTGAGCCCAATCTCGAACTCTTGGCCAATGCCCTCTTGCAGCAAGGCCCTTGGAAAAATGAAGAGCAGGAAATCACTGTGGCGTGGTTGCTAAATGCCCTGCGCGACAAGATCGGCACCATTGACTGGCGAGTCGCCCGCAGCGATGTGCAGCGCTTTCTGCCGACCAAGGAACAAGAGGGATTGCAGGTGTGGAGCGAGAACTTCTTCTTGCACCAAGTCGCCCGGATGGAAGGCTATTTGGCCGATTAACTAAAAACACTTTTTTGAGTTACCTTGTACGAACGGTTGAATAAATCCTCTATACTCGTTCAACGAAAGCCAACGCACATGACCACAGCGATATTTGCCGGGCGCACCGCCTTGGTAACGGGCGGCAGTCGCGGCATCGGCCGCGCCATCGTCCGAATGCTGGCCGAACACGGAGCCAAGGTCGCCATCAACTACCAACACAACGCCGAGGCAGCGCAGGAAATCTTGGCGCAGGTCGAGTCATGCGGCACCGAGGGCATGGCCGTCCAAGCCGACGTGTCGCAGCAGGTAGAAGTCGAGCAGATGATCGCCCAAGTGCGCGCGGCATTCGGGCCGGTCGAACTGCTGGTAAACAACGCCGGGATCGCCTATACCCAAGAGCACGGCGAATTCGGCTTTGCCGAGTGGGAAAGGATGTTTGCGGTCAACGTCCACGGGCCGTTTTTGACCACTTGGGCCGTCAAGGACGAGATGATTGCGCGGCGGTTTGGGCGGATCGTCAATATCTCCTCGCTGGCCGCTTGGCTGCTCAAGCCGAACATGATCCACTACGCCACGACGAAGGCGGCCGTCATCGCCTTCACCCGGCAATGCGCCCAAGCACTTGCCGAGCACAATGTGCGGATCAACTGCCTAGCGCCGGGGCTGACGGATACCGAGCTGGCGCGCTCGGCCAACCCCGGTCAAGTCGCCGAGCTCATCGCTAACACGCCGCTGGGACGGATGGCCGATCCGGCAGAGATGGCGTCGGTGGTGCGCTTTTTATTGTCCGAAGAATCCAGTTTTATCACCGGCCAGACGATTACCGCCTGCGGCGGCCGGTCGTAACGTAGGGGCAACCCGTGTGGTTGCCCAAGCACCTCTAACGGCAATCTGGGGGTCGTGTATTGAAGAAAGGCAAAGGTCCATGAGCAACCGGATATACGAGCAATACGGAGCGGCGCGCCCCCGGTCGCAGGAGTACTTTGCCCGCGCCTGCAAGACGCTCGGCGGCAAGGCCGGGCACGACCTGCGCTACGCAACGCCGATGCCGCTCTACATCGAGCGGGGGGCTGGCGGCCGTAAGTGGGATGTCGATGGCAATGAGTACATCGACTTCCTACTCGGCAACGGGGCCCTGCTCTTGGGGCACGCGCCCGCCGAAGTCGTAGCGGCCATCGCCGAGGCGGTGGGGCGCGGGACGCACTTTGGCAACGATCATCCACTGCACATCGAGTGGGCCGAGCGCATCCAGGCGCTGGTTCCCTCAGCCGAGCGCGTGCGCTTAGTCAATTCGGGAACGGAGGCGACCCTGCTGGCGCTGCGCTTGGCGCGGGCGTTTACCGGCCGCCGCAAGATCCTGCGCTTTGCTGGCCACTTCCACGGGTGGCACGACGACGTGATGCGCGGCGTGCAGCCGCCCTTTGACGCGGACGGCTCGTTGGGCATTCCGCCGCAGGTGCGCGAGCACGTGGTCTGTGTGCCAGCGGGAGATGCGGACCACGTCGCCGACATCCTCGACGCCGACGGCGATATTGCCGCGGCGATTATCGAGCCATCGGGGGGGTCGTGGGGACGCGTGCCTTTAGCACCGGAGTTTTTGCGCGATCTGCAAACGATGACCAGCGCGCGCGGAGTGGTGTTGATTTTCGACGAAGTGGTCACCGGCTTTCGCTTCAGTCCGGGTGGTGCGCAAGTGCTCTACGGGCTGCGGCCGGACCTGTCTTGTTTTGCCAAGGTGGTCGCCGGCGGCATGCCCGGCGGGGCCGTGGTGGGGCGAGCGGACATTATGGCCCTCTTCGACGTGACGGACGATGCCCGCCCGAGGGTGGCGCATCAAGGGACTTTTAACGGGGCACCGCTTTCGGCTGCGGCTGGAATCGCCGTGCTCGAGCGCGTGGCCACGGGCGAGCCGATAGACCAAGCCAACGCTCGCGCTGCCGAGCTGCGCGCTGCTTGGGACGAAGTACTGGAGCGCCGGGGCATCGCCGGGTACGTGTACGGAGTGTGTTCGACCTTTCACGTCTATTTTGAAACCGATCGCCAGCGCGTACAAAAGGCTAACAGCCGGGCGGATTTGCACGCGACCGAGGCCGAGCGGCTCAAGGGGATGCCGGGGAAGCTGATTGAAGAGTACCAGCGCACTTTGCGCTTTTATGGGGTCGATAACATGAGCTCCACCGGCGGCGTGCTCTCGTCAGCGCACACGGCTCAAGATGTCGAGGAGGCGACTGCGGCATTTGCCCAGACGGTTGATTCGCTTTTGGCACAAAGGTTGATTCTGGCATTGTAACACTGCGGCCTTGCCGTATGGCGAAGTCGTCTGTAGTTTTTTGTTACATTCCCTTCACAATTCCTGCGAGGTTCGTCTATGGCCGAAGTCGTTCGCCACAACTGTGGTTTGACCGTAGCCCACTCTCTGCACGACGCCTATCGCTTTATTCATTCGCTACAGCATCGGGGCCGGGAGGCGGCCGGTATTGCTGCAGTAGGTGACGGCCGCATCGACGTGATCAAGTGGAAGGGAGGGGTCTCGCGCTTCGACGTAACCGATCTCCACAAAATTTTCCTCAGTCCCAATTACCACACCTACATGGCCCACGTGCGCTACGCCACTCGCGGCTCAAAGGACAAAATCCTCGAGGAGGCACATCCGCACGTCATCGGCGGTACGGTCGAACACCGCGACAACCACATCCTGATTTGGGACTGCGATATGGCGGCCGTCCACAACGGACAAGTTGATCGGGCCTTCTTCCAGGACACGGCTCCCTTGCATCTGTATTCGAGCTGCGACACGGAGGCCCTGCTCTATCTCTACCGCGAGCGCGGCGCACACAACTTCCTCAAGGAAGTGCCCGGGGCCTATACCTTGGCCATCGCCGACAAGCGCGAGCGCGACGTGATCGCAATCCGCGATCGCACTGGGATCAAACCTGGGGTGCTCGGCTGGAAGGACGGCAAGTACGTGATGGCCTCGGAGGACATCGCCTTCCGCAAAAACGGCGGCGAATACGTCGAAGATTTGGAGCCAGGAGCGATCTATTCTCTCACGCCCGAAGGAAACTACAGCAAGCAAGTCGTGGTCTCGACCAACCTCGCCTATTGCTTTTTTGAGTGGAACTACATCACCGACCTCGACTCGATTATCAACGGCGTCAGCGTGCGCCGCATCCGCGAGTCGCTAGGGGAGATGCTCAGCGAGGAATTTCTGCCGCCCGACGTCGATTTGGTTACATACTTGCCGCGCTGTCCCGAGGTGGCGGCCCGCGCCTATGCCAAGCAGGCGGAACTACCCTTTGAGCCCGTGTTTTACAAGATGCGCGGCGAGCGCTCGTTCCAAGGCTCGACTGCTGGCGAGCGCAAAGAGTCGATCGACCAGAACCTGCACCTTTTGCCCGGGATGGCGCAAAAGCTCAAAGGCAAGACCGTAATCCTGATCGATGATAGCATCATCCGCGGCAACAATTCCAAGCGCGCCTGCGACCTGCTCTACGAGGAAGCTGGCGTCGGGCAGGCCTATTTGGTGAGTTACACGCCGCCGATTGGCATTATTGGCGACGATGGTGTGCCGAGGGGATGCACCTTTGGGGTGGATATGCCGCCGGACCCACCGCCGGGCGACGAGTTTATCGCGCGTGGGCGCACAGCCGAGGCCATTAGCGAGGCGATGGGGCTGCCCGTGATTTACTTGTCGCAGCAGGGGATGCTTTCAGCCTTTGCGCGCGCCGGCCTGTCGGAGCACGACTTGTGTACCTACTGCATTGGCGGGCGCATGCCCTTTGAAGCGGCTGGATCGCTGATCCAAATCGGCGATAGGCCGCAGCTCGACTTGTGGCGAGCGTGAAGGTCTGATCTCAAAAAGACCCAGTACCTCCGCTTCATTTTGCTCTGGGCTTGGGCCGCTATTCGGCCCTTAGCAGTTCGACCCAGCTTTCGGGGTCGTCGGTCTCAATTCCGGTAAACAACTCCAAGTCTTGCTCCATCCACAAAGTATTACCCGGCATCAGTTCGCTCAGCGGGCCGACGTTTTCGATCTCGCCAAAGCGCGGCTTGCCGTCGAATACTTCAGGCGTGGAATTGAACATCGTCACCGTGCCGCCGTCTTCGGGGTATTCGGCGTTGGATACGTGGGCGACCGTAGATTTGAGCGCATTTCCATTCCACACAAAGGCGATCCAACCGGCGTCGCTATTAGTGCCGACCTTGTGCCAGCCGTTTTGCGGCTCGATCCGATAGTCGAGCGCGAGCGCGCGGGGGCCTAGGTGGATGCCGCTTTCGTTGGGGTCGGTGCTCGGCCAGAACAGCAGGCTGCGACGGCCCTCTGTGCGCCAGGGGGTGACGCCGACGCCCGCATCCGGGCGGATGACGTTGAGGGCCCAGCAGGCGATGCGGCGCGGTTTGTCACGCATGTTTTTGAAGCCGTGGCGGACCTGGAGCACGGGCCGCTCGCTGTCAAGCGCGACTTCCATGATGAGCTGTAGGCTCGAGCTATCGTCCGGGGCGGCGGTGAGGCGCACGGAGCGCGCGCCGGTCGGCTCAGCGGTGGCCGGTTGCAGGGCCGGCAGCCCGGATGCGGGAATCTGCGTCGGCTCAAAAAACCACGAGCGCACGCCGATGTATTCGTATTCGCGGGAGACATGGAGGGGGTTTTCGCCGCCTTTGAGGCGGAAGGCGAGGACCCGAGGATAGGGCACGCCGATGACAAAAGCCTCGGTGCGGTCGTTTTTGAGCCAAAAGCCAGTAAAGCCTTCGTACTGGTCGGTTTGGGCGGCTAGGGGCAGGGCGGTCAAGAGCAAAAAACAGCAAGCGATGCGCATGGGATTCCTCTGCTTTAGGGGTAAGAGACGGCCAAAGGAGTTGTCGGCGACCAATTAATTGTGCATGATAGGGCCTCCGAATATACTCGTCAACGCAACAAAGGAGAAAACCAATGATCGTCGAAGAAGTAAGGCTGTGGAAATTGACTCGTCGCCACGTGCGCGAGCGGCTAGAACAGGGCCTGATCAAGGGGGCAATCCTGCCCACCGGCAGCACCGAGCAGCACAACGAGCACTTGGCCATGGAGCACGATACCGCCAGCGCGGCGCATGTGGCGCACCAAGCGGCTTTGCAGCTCTATCCGCAAGTGGTGGTGGCCACGCCTCTATCCATCGGCATATCCGAGCACTGGATGGAGTTCCCCGGCACCTTGAGCCTGCGGCCAGAGACCTTTTTTGCCGCGGCCTACGACGTGTGTGAATCGCTCAAGCGGCACGGGATTGAGCACGTCCTGATATGCAACGGCCACGCTGGCAATGGCCCGTTGGGCGGCCAAGTCGAGGAGTTCAGCAAGAAATTGGATATGGATGTGCAGTTTTATTCGTATTGGACGGCCTATTCGCCGGAGTTGGTCGCCGAAGTTTTGGACTCTGGGGATTGCCCGGCGCACGCAGCCGAGTTTGAGACCTCGTTTGCCATGGCGGCGTTTCCCGAGAATGTGCAGTGGAAAGGGGTCGATTACGAAGCGGCCAACCTCCAGATACAAAGTGAGAGCTACGCCCCGCGCGACCCGAGATACTTTGAAGCGGGCCGCGACTTAGCCACGCCCAAGAAGGGGCGGGTGATGGCCGATGTGGCCATTGACTGGGTTGCCGCTAAGATGCAGGAGATGATCGGTGCTTAGGATAACCCAATAGAAAGAGCCACAGATGGCTCTCAACACAAACGCCCTGCTCCCGGTAAGGAAGCAGGGCGTTTCGCATATCCTGAAAAAACTGTTGTAGCCCTTAGTAAGCTGTCTTGATCTGCCCCCAGCTTACGTCTTCAACGGCGGTTGATCCTCAACTAAAAAATCTTCAAGTGAAGTCGCTGTCTCGGGAAAAGCCGTTAAAATTCTGCGATCTGAAGTGACCAGAGGTACACTTAAATTCTGTGCTAGCGCAACAAATTCGCAGTCATAAGCCGAGCATCTCGACGAAGCTGCCAGTTTCATAACCGACACAGAAGAAATTGTATGCTCTCGTTCCTGCATAATTTCTTCCGCATTTCCAAGAAGATTAATCGCGTGATCTAGGTCGAAAATTGCCTGCCGAATGTATAATGACAAAAGATTCCGAAATTCACTGCGCCAGAGCAATGGTGCCACCCATTCAGAATCCTGTCGCTTCACCGCTTCTGCTTGTTGTGTCCGTTCACCGCTAATCAGCAAATAAGCGATTAAATTTGTATCGACAACAATCAAGGGCGTCCCTCCTCTTTAGCTTTTCGCAAAAACTCATCCGTCAGAGGTGGCGCAGCCGAAACTCGATTTCTCAATTCCGCTAACTTTTTCAGCAATTCTTCCGTACTCTCGTGCGGACGAATTAAGACTTCTTCTAGGCAGCCGATGACCTCGCTGTTCACGCTTTGACGATGTGCGGCAGCACGCACCTTTAGTTTTTCATAGAGTTTGGGCGGCATATTCTTTATCGTAACATGGATAGCCATAGCAACCTCCGTAATGTGAAAAAAAGGAATCCTTACAAAAGTTACGCGACCAATGACTCAGGTCAACGTAGCATAAGGCCGGTGAAGCAGCAGATTACGCTGAGATTGGATGCTGACGTGATGGCATAGTTTAGGATAAAAAAGCCGATATTGCCGAACTCAAACAGGTGTTAAGCACCGAATTATCGGCGAAAATTGGGACTGTGGAGAAAGAGATCGCCGAATTAAAAGGCAGCGCCAAAACATTAGCATTGGCCATTAGTGTGGGGCTAGTGGCCGTTCAAATCATTCTCAAATACGCCCTTCCGTAGCTACAGATTGCCTTAATACCTGACGTTACGCAGCTTTTGTCTCCACACCCTCCCATTGCTGTATCCTTTCCGCTACACTCCAGCGCCTCATAGCCCCTCCTCCCCTCTGAGCCGCCGCCGTGGCACGATTCTTGCCCGTTGTGGATACCACCTCACCTGCAACCGAAGGCATCGCGCATGGCTGAATTTGACACCATCGCCAAACATCTCATCTACACCTATCCCCACGACTTCGCCCGCTTCGCCCTCCAACAAGACGACGTCGAGGTGATTGAGGTGATCGACACTGAACAACCCACCGTCGAAGCCCACCGCACCGACAGCCTTATCCGCGTGTGCATCAACGGAGAGGAGGCGTTAGTGCATCACGAGTTTCAGACGACTGATAGCACCCCGCCCATGCCGCAGCGCATGGCCAGCTATATCGGCCGCGCCATTGGGCAACACCGGCTGCCGATCTATTCCAACGTAATCTATCTGCGTCCTGACGCCGGCCGGAGTGATCCGGGGTACTATCTCCAAGAGCGGGATGGCTATCGCGTGCTGGTGCAGTACAAGGTGATTCGACTGAGTACGCTAGATGGCCAACGCATCCTCGACGAGGGACATTCAGGCTTGATCCCATTTGCTCCGTTGATGCAGCGACCAGCGGGTGTGGATGCCGAGGGGTGGCTGCGCCAGTGTATTAACCGGGCGCAAGAAATGCCGATGGACGAGACCGTCAAAGCCCATTATCTGGTCAATCTTGCTATTTTGAGCGGTTTGACGTATAACATAGAAACGATTACGACCATCATCTCGGAGGCGACCATGTACGAATCGTCGGTAGTGCAGTATTTCACGGAAAAGGCCCTTAAGCAGGGCATTGAGCAAGGCATTGAGCAAGGCATTGAGCAGGGCATTGAGCAAGGAGGCCGTGCGTGCGCCGTTGAAGATCTGCTTGACGTGCTAGCGATTCGCTTTGAACTGGCCGCGTCGGATCCGTTGGCCGCTCGCCTTGGGGCCATTGACGATGTACAGCGCCTCAAGCAGTTGCATCGGGTAGCCATACAGGTGCCCAGCCTCGAAGCCTTTAGGCACCTGTTAGATTCCGACGAGTAGAACTACTGCGTAACGTCAGTTAATAACACAAACGCCCTGCTCCCGGTAAGGAAGCAGGGCGTTTCGCATATCCTGAAAAAGCTGTTGTAGCCCTTAGTAAGCGGCCTTGATCTGGCCCCAGCTCACGTCTTCAACGGCGGTCATCTCCGCCAGCGAAGGCTCCATCTCGGCTAGCACCACGTCGTTGGTCCCGGTGCAGCACATTTCCGGCGACATGGTCCAGAAGCCCTGATAGCTTTCGAGCGCACACTCGGTGCAAGCCTCGTCGAAGTCGCCCACAGTCACGGACGTGTGGATGATCTCGTTTTCCGCGAGGTCGAAGACCACGGCTTGGTCGGGGGTGGCCGACGCGTCGTTGGGCAACGAGGTGATCGGCGTGATGGCCAGTTCGTAGTAATAAGTGCTCTCGCCGAACTGCTCGCCGTCGTAGCTCCAACCAAAGTCCACCCAATCGCTACCATCCACCAGCCACTCGAGCGCACTCACCGGGCGGTAGAACTGATAGGCCCCTTCGACCGGCGGCACGGCCCACTTGTAGCTAAAGTTGTTGGCCGGCTCGCCTTCGAGATTGTGCTCCTCGGTCGGCGTGTGGTCCGGGTTGACCTCTACTTCCCAAGCGTCGTCCTGCCAGAAGGCCGAGGGGTTTTCGCGGTCCAGGTTGTGGACATTGTCGAAGACCTCGGTCATGTAGTAGAGCTTGTTGGCGCTGTCGTTCCAGCCGATGAGGTGGCGGATGTTAATGTCGCTGACATCGATCTCGCCACGGCCCACAGGCTGAATTTCGGCCACTGGCGAATAGAGACGGTCATTGCGGATCGTGTACGGATCAATCGGCACGACGTCCCAGTCCGACAAATCGCCGTCCATGGTGGGGACGAGATTGTCGGGGAACTGCACGGCGAAGTAGAGCTCGCCGGGAGGCGCGTGGCCAAAGGACGTGCCGCACAAGCCCATGACCAAAGCTGCCGCTAAAACGAATTTGGTTCGCTCTTTCATAGCGAAAACCCTCCTTAGGAGAAGTGAAAAATGCTGTGTAAAAAAATTGTATCAAGGGTCTAAGCCCAAGCTCAAAGATGACGTAAGTCTAAAAAAAAAAACACTTAGGTGTCAAGTGATTCCTCGTGGTTCTAAAAAATGGCAGTTATATACCTGAGTGCCCAGACCAGCAAACAGAAGCCCCCGACCCTGATGTAAGGGCCGGGGGCTTCTGCTACGCAGGTGCCTTAGGTTTACTTATGGACTAAAGGCGATTAATGAGAAAGCAGCGATTTGATCTGTCCCCACGACTGGACCTCGACGCTCGTGGCGGTAGTAGAAGGGACGACAGGTTGCCAATCGGGAGAGTGTCCACCCAAGCCGTTGGTCAATTCGACTAAGTTGCTCCCGTCTATATCAACGGCCCAAATCTCACCATGTCGGTCGTCAACAATCGGACTAGTAAAAGCTTCGAAGGCTATTCTCATGCTGTCGGGCGACCAAGTGAGTCGGTTTGTTGTTAGAATGCCGAGTTTAGGTAGGCCTTGCGGGGGTAGATCAGGGAGGGGAATGCCCCAGAGTTCGACTTGAATCTGGGAAAGATACGGGCGCTGGTACTCACTAACATCGCGGACATAAAGATAGGCATTGCCCTCTTCGTCCGCCAACACGATGTCTGCTAATTTAGTTTCGTCTGAGGAACGAGTGAAGGCTTGGTCGAGGAGGGGGACTCTCCAGTCCACGGGCGAGGGGTCACTGCCGTCCAGCGCCATAACGAACACATCATAGCCAAGCCGCCGATCGTCCCTATCCGGCACGGTGTAGTAAATGCTACGCCCGTCTTCAGACCACCAAAGCGACGTTTTACGAACTGAATCGTCTGTTAGCTGCTGTGGATTGCCGCCATCGGCATCCATCAACCAAATCTCCCCATCGAGCTGAACCTCCCCAGTGTCCTGATCGTAGTTAAAAATGTCGCCGATATAGGCGATCTTCGTGCCATCCGGGGACCAAGCCGGGCTAGCGCAATGCTGTCCTTGGGTCAGTTTTACGGGGTCGCTCCCGTCCGCATTCATAATCCATACGTCAAAGTGCCCTTCGCGGAGGGAGGTAAACGCGATTTTACCATCGGCCTGCCCCCAGCCAGCGACGGCCAATCCCAGCGTTGCCAAGCCGACGATCAGCATAGATCGATAGTTCATAATGCGACTCCTTTCATAAGGTCCTGAATAGGACGAAAGTGTTGTAGGGTGTCGTGTTAGACCCCCGAGCGAGCGTATCGGTTCCTACAGCATTTATCAGTATGCGACTGAGAGAGTACCAGCGCGTTCCTCTTTCTCTTCTAGTTGCAGTCGCCAGATATAAGTGCCCGGAGGTACGAGCTGTTGGGCGGCGTCGCGGCCGTCCCAGCGATGGGCGAATTCGCCGCTGCGAGCGGTGATGGGCGGCAGCTCGACTACGAGTTGGCCGGCGAGATTGTAGATCGCCAGTTGCACCGGGCGGCTCGCCGTAACTTCGCGCAGCTTGTAGGCGATTTTCACGGTCTCGTTCACTCCGTCGCCATTCGGTGTAAGCGGGTTGGAAGTTACGGCAATATCGACGAGGAGCCGACCGCCGACGGGCGTGTTGACGGCGAGCCCGTCGCCCGAAAAGCGAAAGGTGGCGTTGCCTGAGCGAACTTGCTGTTTGATCTGGTCGGGATCGTTGCTGTCGAAGACCCAGCCCGAAAACTCAGTGCCAAAGCGCAAGACCGGCACCACAAAGCGCACTTCGAGTTGTTTGAAGCTGTCGTCTTCGCCTTGCAAGCGGGGGAAGGACACCACAAAGCGGTCGGCTTGGATGTCTGGGACAAATTCGTTCAAGTCGAGTTCGGTGCCGTCGCGTTTGACTGCCGAGACGGCTTGGACTTGGGCGTGGGTGCGGATTTCCAGCCGGTCGAAGCCGGTGTCGGCGGCGCTGAATTCCGGCCGGACAACGTATGTAAATTCCGTCGGAGCGAACGAATCGACGGCAATGGGCCACACCTCGCCGAGGATTTGGCGGGCAGCCGGTGCATCGCCGAATTGGATCGTGAATGAGCGGATGCGAGGCGCGGTGGTAAAGGTGGAAAACAGGCGAAAGGCGAGTTGGATATAGCGGCTCGGCCCAGGCGACAAAAGCGGCGTGCCGTCGCGCCACGCCTCAGCCGGTGCGTCGCTGTCGCGCAAGCCCGCGGCAAAGTCGTAGGGCGGCGACCAGAAGCTCCAGTTGTCCGTGTCGTACACAGTGGGCAGGCGGCCGGACGGGTCGAGCTTTTCGTAGGCGGCCAAGGTAATCGGTCGGATGTCGCCGTTGATGTTTTCGTCGAAGTAGAGGCTGGGATCGGGCGAGTTGCCGGTGCGGGTGCGGACCTCAATGCGGGTGCCCTCGGGCACATCGGCGTCCCAGCGAATTTTGCCCCAGTTGATCGGCTGGCCAAAGTCGAGGATCTGGGTAACAAGGACGGTCTCCTCGACAAAGCCCTCGCCGTACACCTCGAATTCGGCGACCTCCCAGTCGCGCAAAGGGAAGGCTTGGGCGGTGATCCAGCGGATTGACTCGGTGGGGAAGCGCAGTTCTACTACGGGATCGAGATTTTCGCGGTTGGATTCGAGCACGGTGAGCTGGGGATCTTGGTTGCGGACCCAGCGCAGGCCGTGGAGGTTGACGCTGACCTTGTCACAGGGTTCTTTAGCAAAACGCGCATTATTATCGCCGACGCGGATCTCGTACCAAGCGAGAAAGTTGCTGGCAAAGCTATCTACGCCAAAGGTTTCCAAAGAGGGACGAGGCTCAGTGAGTTCGTTGATGAGCAAGAGGTCGTCCTCTTGGCCGAGGCGGGGAAAGAAGCGAATGCGGTTGACCGGCACGGCCGCACGGAAATCTATGACCACGGAGTTTTTCCAGCCTTCGCCGGTGACCCCGGCGATAATCGTGCCGCCGCTGAAGATGCCTTGGCCTGGGGTGAAGCGGCGGAAGTGGGCGGTGGTTACATCGCCATCGAATTGCTTCTTTACTACGGGAGTATGATTATCGACGGCACCACAGCCATCGGTGGTCTGGGCCTCGCCGCCGATATAGGGCAGGGGAATTTTAATGGACGAGGAATTGGGGTCGGTCAGGGTCAGGTTGACCGTCGGGTCGATGAAGCGCGGCCCGATGGCGTCATCGGCAAAGTCAATGAGGGTGTCAGCCGCCGCGCCGTGGGGCGTGACGCCCACGGGTTCGGTACCCGCGAGTTGGCCCTCGGCATCAAAGAGCCAGTACTCGCCAACTCCTTCTTCGGACAGCAGGTTAGGCCAGGGGTTGCCGTCGTCTCCCCCGACGCGAAATTCCCCGCGGCTGTGGGCCGGCGCAATCGACAAAACGAGCAGGAAACACGAAGCAATGATGTACTGCATGGCGTCCCTTCCTTGAGATGCTAGTAATATAAAGGAAGAAGATGTCGGTTTAGCAAGTTCAGATAGGCACCCGGAGAGGCGCGTTTAATCTTGATTTATGCCTGTACTTTGATTGTTTTATGCAGCAAATCGCACGGAGGATGGACATGAAAGCGCATTGTGCCACAGTCGGCCTCGTCTTAGTGCTCTGGCTGCCGAGCGGAAGTTGGGCTCTCGACGCGGTCTCGATTGGGGAGGGCGGCGAGTTGGACTGGCAGGGTGAAGGCGAGGCCGTCGTCACCACCATTGATGCCGAGCACCGCTCGCCCTTAGACCCCAACAACCTGCTGGTGGGCAACGCGCCCGGCGACTTAATCGAATTCACTCGCGACGACTTTGCCCGCAGCATCTTGCCCCTGCGCATTGCCGAGGGAGACAACGTGGCCGTCGGCACCATCGAGCGCGGCGGCGACATCGACTCGCCCAATGTCTTCGACTTCAGTGGCACGTTCAAGCCGCTCGACTTAGAGATGATGCTAAAGGAATTGCTCTCGGACGATCCGGGCGGCGAGTTGTTGGCCTTTGAGCGCAAGAATCAGAATTCCCTCGGCATCCTAGTCCTGCTCAATTTAGGGGCGCGCTTCGGGGTGGAGCGCATCCGCATCTATCCGCGCAACACGGTCGTGTCCTCGCCCTCGACCCCCTTCCAAAACGACTACCTGCGGGCGTATGAGCTGTTTACCAACGACGGCCTGAATCTGACTAGCGAGAACACGCCGATCTGGGATCCACTGATCGCCGAAACCGACAACCAAGTCGCGGTTATCGACGTGCCACTCGACCCGCCGCGCTATGTCCAGCACCTGCGCTTGCGGGCGACTTCGCCGGTAGATTTTGAGATCGACGAGATCGAGATTTTCGGCAAGGGCTTCCTGTCGCGGGCTCAGTACGTGTCGGACATTTTCGACGCTGGGCAACCTGCCGTGTGGGGCACCTTGCGCTGGGTTGAAGAGGTGTTGGGCGATCCGCGCTTTTCCAGCGCCCAGATCCGCACGCGCACCGGCACGGACATCTCTCCCTTTGTGTACACCCGTCGGCTGCGCGGCAAGCAAGACGCCGACGACATTCCTTTTTCACTGGAAAACCCCGGGGAGGAGATGGGCCTAGCCGAATATCGGAAATTCCCCCAAAAGGCGGGTCAGACGCCCATTACCGATGCTGCGGGCCGCGAGTGGATGGCCGGGGCCGTGACCGACGACCTGATCAATTGGAGTCCCTTCAGCACGCCTTATCCGGCGGACGCGGCCAACGGCCCAGGCCTGCCCATTGTCTCGCCCAGTCCGCGCCGCTACATGCAGTTTGAGGTCGTTTTTAATAGCAGCGATCTAGAAGCGGCACGGGTGATCAAGTCGCTGAACTTCGACTTGTTGACGCCGCCGTTTGCCGACGCCTTGGTCGGCGAGGTCTTTCCACGCGAGGTACAGGTGTCTGAGGAAGTGCCCTTTACCTTTGCTGCACGCGCCGCTATGGGCACGGACGGCCTGCGCGGTTTCGACACCATTGAAATCGACACGCCAGCGCGCGTGTCGAGTATCGACGCGGTGCAGATTATTGATGGCGCTGGCGCGGTCGTGGCCGATCACCAATTCGACAGCCTCGACGCGGCCAGCGAGGAGTTTGCCATTGCCGAGGTTGCCGACGACCGCTTTGCCGTGCGCTTCCCCGCAGTGACCGACGACCAGACGCAGGTGCACGTTCGCTTTCAGACCAATGTGCTGACGTACAGCACCAACTTCACTGCGGCGGCGCGGCTCACGACCGAGCCGGGTGCCGCCCAAGTCATTGACCCAGGCAATGTGGCCTTTTTGGGCGCCGGCGACGAGGACGCCTTTTCCGGTACCACAGTACTCAGCCCGTCCGTATTGGCCGAAGGGCAGCTCTTGGGCGAAGTGCAGGCTGCGCCCAACCCCTTTACTCCCAATGGCGACGGCATCAACGACGAGGCGATCATTCTCTACAACCTGCTAGCGCTGAGTACCGCACGGCCGGTCGAGGTCTCGCTCTACGACTTGAGCGGTCGGCGCGTGCGCGTCCTCTTTGACGGCGAAGAGGCCAACGGCCGCTACACTGACAAAATGTGGGATGGCCGCAATGACCAAGGCCAGCTAGTTCCTCCGGGCTTATACGTGGCCCGCGTCTTTGTCTCTGGGGATTCGGGCGACGCCGAGCAGAGTCGCGTCGTAGCGGTCGCGTACTAAGAAGTCATGGATAGCGCCGAAACTCAACAGCAAGAGCGCATCCGCCGCGGTGCGGATGCGCGATGATTTGCGCGAGGTTATCCACGAAAAAGACGGAACCCCGCTTGATTGAAAAAAGAGGGGCTTTGCTGCGACGATGAAGTGCCGTACGTGCATCGCGAAGGTCGTGCAAAGTTTTGCCGACCGAATGAACGAACCGGAAGTGTGAACATTTATGGAAATTATACTCATCTCGATAGTTGGTCTTGTGGCCGCTGCCTCATACATCCGCCGATGGCGTCAGCGGGCCTTCCTCACGAAGGTGCTCAAGGTGGACGATTCGCTACGGGAACGCGTGGCAAGGGAATATGGGGTGGACGGAGCTTTCGTGACGGGTGTAAGCGCGTTCGACGTGCTCTACAACACGATGCGAATGGACCCCAATGCTCTGCGGGGAATGGATCATCTGCACCACGCACAAGACTTCGATAACCTTGGCGACCTCATGGACTTTATGAGAAACGAGATCATCAAGTCCGACTCTGAATCGGAAGTTTGGGAACAGATGATCCACAAATACAAGGGTTATACCGGCGAAGAAAGTGTAGTTAAGCACCTTCAAGAGTTGGGACGAGACGTCGAAGTCCCAAAGTCAGGCACGACCGAGGGATTGGACCTTAGAGTAGATGGAAAACCCTATAATGTTAAGATCACAGACGACCCAAGCTATATCCAAGCCCATCTCAACGAGCATCCAAATATCGACATAATTACAAATCGCGAAATGGCCGATGCCTTCCGTGATAATCCCCGTGTCTTAATCGATCCTAAGCTGTCGTATGAGGAAGCATTCGACAGCACCGCCGACACGTTTGAGGGAATGGCCGATCTCGGCGATGGAATCGCCAGCATTCCCTTCATTTCTTTGGGTATCAACGCATTTAAGAATATCCGTAAATTGCACAAAGGCGATATAGATATGGGTACCGCGGCAGAACACACCGCGCTCGACGCAGCCGCCAGCGGTGTGGGTGGGTGGCTCGGCGGTACCGCTGGACTTGGTTGGGGTCTGGCGTTGGCCCCGGTGACCGGGGGCCTATCAACTGTTGTCCTACCAATACTAGGTAGCTTGGCCGGTATTTTCACCGGCAAGGGAATCAGCGGATGGCTCAAGGAACGCCATTTGCGGAGAGCTATTGAGGAACTTCAGTATCTCGCTACCGAGTTTTGGGACGCATTTGTGGAACTGTATAGTAATGTCATAGATGCAATGGACTCGTTTTTTGATCAGCGCCTAGCAGTTGCGGCCAAGGGGATCGCCGAGGAGGGTTTCTTCAGGCGAATGGTGCTCCCAAGTGCAAAGACCACATTTTACAGAATGGCGTCTAGGGAACTGAAAACCGAGCGCAAAAATTTGCGCTCCTTCTATAAGAACCTCGCCGAAACGGTGCAGGACGTGGAGGAACCGAGTGAAGGTGGCATGATCCTATTCACCAACTGCCAGCAGCAAGGGGTGGCTGTACTGATGGATGTGGAACCGCTGCCCGAGTACTACGCCGCAATAGAGGCGCAACTGGAAATTATTGAAAAGGAAGAGAGCAAGCTTAGGTAAACCACAGTGGTCGCGTACTAGAAATGGCTGGATATCGCGACCTAAAGGTATCGAGATGAGGACAATATGAACGACGTGATGATCATACAAAGAGAAGAGCACGTGCTGTCCGTCAGCGAGGTAGCTTGTGTTGCGGAAGTCCCCGTGAAGGATGTGTATCGCATCATTAGATCGGACCTATTGAGCTACGCTGTGAAACGTTCCAACGGGCGCATAGCCATACTGAGTAAGGGGCTGGTCGGTGTGAAACTCGCTTACGATACGGCCGAAATCCTAACTACAGAAGGGCGGCGACAGTTAATCCGCCGCCTGCTCGATCATCCCGAAGCCGATACGGTCTGCGAAGGTGCGGTCTCGATTGATATTCAACCCATGAAAAGCGCGGTGCAACGGGGGCTAACGACCTTGGAGAACGCAAAAAAAAAGGTGGTGAGCGATCCTGAGATCCTCTTGGGCATGCCTTGTTTCAAAGGGACGCGGATACCCGTTTACTACATCGCCAAGATGGTTGCCAACGGGGACGCGATTTCTTCCGTTTTGGAAGCGTATCCGACGCTAGACGAGGACCGAGTTGATGCCGCTATATTATATGCCAAAGCCTATCCTTGTCGCGGCTGGTGGTACCCATGGCCGTGGCAAAAGAAAAAGCCGATCTCGTCAAGCAAGACCACTCTCGATGCGTTGTCTGGGGCTTCGTGAAGTTTTTGATCGACGAATGCCTCAGCCTTAGTCTCGTGAAAATCGCCCAAGATCAGGGCTATCAGGCGACGCACGTTAATTGGCTCGGTCTCAGTTCCAAGGGAGACTGGACCATTGTGCAATGCTCTGTCGAGGATAGCTATGTGATTGTCACCAACAACGCAACAGACTTCAAACTACTCATCGGGCGAGAAGAGATACATGCCGGCCTAGTCTGCCTCAACATAGCCCCTGATCTTATGAGCAAGAAGGCGCAGGAGGATTTATTCGAGTACGCATTGAAGCAGTTAGGGGGAAAGGAACCCATCAACGAAGTCTTGGCAATTACTCTGAATAAAAACGGGAAAGTACGCGCCACACGGTACGAATGGCCGTCTTGTTCCTGATTCGGTCACTCTCCTAGCTGCTCCCTCATCTTCCGCACGCGCGGGTCGTCTGGTGCCCCCTCCAGCACCTGCCGCGCCTTTTTCACTGCCCCCGTGCCCCGATAGGCATCGGCCAGTTTGAGGAACAAGATTGCATCCTCGGGCCGCCGCTGCACCGCTCCCGACAAATAGTGCTGGGCCTCGGCAAACTGCCGCTGCTTTAGAAAGGCCGTGCCGAGGTTGTTCCACACGCGGGCGTCTGTGGAATCTATGGCCAAGGCTTGGCGAAATACGCCCAAGCCCTCGGCAAAGCGCTCCTGCATCAAGAGGGTAGTGCCGAGGTTGTTGAGCAGCCCGAGGTGTTCAGGTAGGGCCGCTAATCCGCGGCGATAGGTTGCGGCGGCTTGGTCGAAGGCGCGGTTGCGGGTGTGGATGGCCCCGAGGCGCAGGTGAGCGGCGACAAAGGTCGGGGCTAGTTCGGTCGTGCGCTGATAGGCCGCAGCCGCAGCGTCCCATTGTCGCAGGTGTTCGTGCAACTCGCCCTTGCGGTAGTGTCCCACGGAGTGGTCGGGCAGCGCGGCGAGCAACTCGTCGTACAGGCGCACGGCCTGTTGGAAGCGGCCACGGCGGATGGCGTCTTCGGCTAGTTTGAAGCTCAGTTCGGGAAAGACGCGCCGCACTTCTATATCTTCGGGCCGTAGCTGAGCGGCTTTGCCCATCTGTGCGAGGGCTGCGGAGTACTCGCCGCGCCGCTCGTGCATCAGCCCTTCGAGCGCGAGGTGACGCGCCGTCCAAGCGCGCGCTAGCTGCGGCGTCGCGGTCGGCTGCACAAAGCCCAAATCAGCGCGGCGGACCGCTGCTAGATCGGCGAGGGAAAACAGCCCGTGGCCGCGGCTCAGGTCGCGGTATAGACCTCTCGGAGCCGCAAATTCCAGCCGGGCATTGTCGTCGGTGTTGAGCGGAGCGTCGTCGGCTAGCTTGTGGATTCCTTGATCTCCCATGACATAAGAGCAGAGCAAGTCGAGTGCGTCGCCCCCGCCACTGCGCGCTAAGTCGCGCTGCACGCCGGGCCGCTCCAAGCGCGTTGCGAGCCGGTCCAATCCCACCTCCACTGGTGCAGCCGAGCCGACGAGCAGATAGTCAATCCCGGGCATAAGCTCCCACATGGCCACGTGCGGGAAGGCGTCGGCAAAGGTAGCGACAATGGTTTGCACATCCTCCGGCTCTAGCGCATAGGCTTGGAGCCAAACGCCGATTAAGCCCCCGGGCGCGAGCTTTTGGCGACAGTCGTGGAAAAATTCGCGGGTGAACAGATCCGCCATGCCGGCAATCCACAAGCTCGAAGGCTGCGAGATGATGACGTCGTAGCGGTCTTCGGCAAGCGCGAGGTGATTGCGACCGTCGCCGACGATCATCCGCGTGCGCGGGTCGGCGAGTGCGTCTTGGTTGACCTCGCTAAAGAGTTCGGTCGCCTCCACGACCTCGGGCGACAGCTCGACGCAGTCGATGGCCGCGACCGGGTGGCGCTGGGCCGCGCCCAAGCTGATGCCGCAGCCGAGGCCGATTATCAACACTTGTTGAGGATCCTCGTGCAACAGCAGCGGCAGGTGCGCCAAAAGCGAATGCGAGCGCAAGTCCTTGCCCTGCGAGGAGGCTACTACCTTGCCGTTGACCCGCATGAAACGCTCGCCGCGCAAATCCCACACGGTCACTGTTGCGGTCATGCCTTCCTCGGCATAGAGCAAGCGGCGATCTTGCCCCATGACATGAGCCACGCCTTGCCCGGCGAGGCGGGCCGCGCTCTGGTACTGCCCGGCGTAGAGGTACGGGGCGCTGTTGAGCAGAGCCACGTCCCAAGCGGGGAGGCGCGAAACCGCTAAGGGCAAGAGCAGCAGACCGGGAGCTAACACGCGGAACAGCGGGCGGCTCAACAAGCCGTCGCGCCAGAGGAAGTAGATGCCCAACCCGATGTTGAGCGTGGTAGCCGCGAGAATGCTCGCCTGCACCCCGATGAGCGGAATCAAGAGGAAGCCCCCGGCAAAGGCCCCCAGCACAGCTCCAAGTGTATTAGCTGCGTACGCATCGCCGACCGATTTGCCCACCTTGGCGAGGTGCCGAGTGTAGAGCTTGGCCGCGGCCGGGAAGATGCCGCCGGCCGCAAAAGTCGGCAGGAACATCAGGCCGAAGGCCATGAGAAATTCGCTCAAATGCAGCAGTCCGAAGGAACCGGCATAGCGGTTGACCAATTCGACGACCGCGAGGGGCAACAGGCCAAAGAGCGGCTCGACCAGTAAAGCCGTTAGGCCGACGGCCAGTTCCAAGAGGGCGAGAGTGCGAAAAAGCCGTGCGCGGCGATCGATCCAGCCGGCCAGCACCATGCTGCCCAGCCCCAGCCCGCAGATAAACGCCACCAGCATCAAGGTAAACGCATACACCGAGGAGCCGATGAGCAGCGAGAGGGTGCGAGTCCAGCTCACCTCGTAGATCATGGAGGCAAAGCCCGTCAGCCCCAGTGCCCAGAGCGCGGCCAAGTCGCCACGACCCGGCGCAGGCTCGTCCGTTGGCGCACTGGCGCTTGACGCATCGGGGAGGGCAAAAGCCAGGGCGCCGATGAGCAAATTGGCCCCGGCCGCCGCCCACAGCGTAGTCTGCACCCCGAGAGAGGGCACCAACAGGAACCCCGTCAGCGCGGCTCCTAGTGCAGCTCCGAGGGTATTGAGCGCGTAGAGCCTCCCCAAGTCGCGCCCCATGCTCTCTAACCGTTGGGTTGTAAAGCGGCTCAGAAGCGGCAGCGTCGCGCCCATCAGCGTAGTGGGTAGCGCCAACAGAGCCGCCGACGCGAGGAAGCGCCCCACGCCGAGCCAGACGCCGGTTCCATCTAGCCCGTGATAGAGCCAGCCATAGACCGGTTCTAGGGCATTGAAGGCCGGCATCATGGCCAAGCCGCAAAGGCCGATGAGCACTTCTAGGTAGGCATAAGCGCGCAGGGGCCGGCCCGTGCGGTCGGCGAGGCGTCCGGCCACCCAACTGCCCAGCGCCAGCCCGGCCATAAACGCGGTCAACACCGTAGCTGACGTGAAGACCGTATTGCCCATCGCGAGCCGGAAGAGCCGCATCCAAGTGATTTGATAGATGAGGGCACAGGCTCCAGAAAAAAAGAACAGCCCGAAAACGGCCCAGCGGCTCGCGTGTTGCATAGATAAGTCGCTTTCTGCGGATCAACCGCCGAAAATTTGTTCGATCTGGGCTTCCATTTCCCGCCGCGCCACCTTTTCCATGCGGTGGGCGCGCTGGCTGCGGCTAAAGGCCGCAAATTGGGCCTCTGCGTCGGTTTGGCGTCCGGTGCGTTGGTAGAGGTGCCCGAGGAACAGATGAGCCTGATAGTCGCGCGGAGCAATTTGGAGCAAGTGCTCAAACAGGGGCACGGCCTCTGCATAGCGCCCTTGGCGGGCGTAGAGCATGCCCAAGCTCCAATGGGGATGCGCGATCTTGGCATCAAGCGCAATGGCGCGGCGCAAGAGTTTTTCCGCCTCCACTAGCTGGTCCGTCTGCCCGAGGGCCATGCCCGTGGCTTGTTCGAGTTGGATGAGCAAGTCGGCGAGGCGGGTTGGATATTCGGTCACATGCGGTTCGCGCTGCACGAGTTGCTCAAACTCGGCAATGGCATCGCGGCTTTGTCCTTGCTCCGCGTACAGGCGGGCCAGTTGATAGCGCACGAGCGTCGAGTCTGGGTTCAGTTCGAGCGTGCGGCTATACGCTTGGGCGGCGCGTTGGGGTTGGTCTGCCATCAGGAGGGCGTAGCCGAGGCCGCCGTGCGCGGCTGCCCAGTTGGGACGTGCCGCTGCGACCTCGGAGTACGCGGCCGCGGCCGCGTCGTAGCGCCGAGCGAGTAGTGCGGTGTGGCCCAGAAGAAAGCGCACATCCACGTCTTTAGGCTGCGTTTTAAGGTAGCGCCGATAGAGTTCAATGGCCTTGCCGTAGCGCTCGGCCTCGCCGTGGAGCGCCGCGAGTGCAAGGAGTGGCTCGGCAAAACTGGGGTCGCGAGCAATAGCATGGCGATAGTGGCGGGCGGCGTGGGCCGGCATGTCCCGTTCCTCGTAGGCGTAGCCGAGATAGTAGTGCTCGTGGGCATCGCCTTCTCGATCCATCGCGCCCGTGGCCACATTGCAAAAGACCAAGAGCGCAGCAACGGGCGCGAGCGCGGGCCAAGGCCGCTGCCATAGGGCGCGCATCCCACAAGCCGCAAACAGCAACAGCACGGGCACGGCCGGCAAACGATAGCGCCCGGTGACGAAAAACAGGATTACGGAAAGCGCGTAGCAAGCCACAAACAGCGCTAGCAAGCGCCCCTCGGGAGACTCAGAGGTCCGTAGAAAGGCGAAAAGTCCCAAGAGCGCCAGCGGGGCGATCAAACCAAAGGGAAACGCCAGCCCCCTTTTCCACAGCAGGATCGACAAAAGCGCAGAGTCGTTGCGGGCGAAGTAGAGGTCGCGATTGCGCGGGATTTCGTCGCCGCGCAGAAATAGATAGCCCTTGTAAGCCAGCAAGCCCGTGAAATCGAGCGGCGCGGAAGTTATGTATTGCCAAGATCGGGCAAAAAAATAGCGCGACTTGGCCGAAGGCTGCTCAACGCCGGCGCGGCGCTCGGGCATTTCCACCAGCTCGGCCCAATCCCGCCCCGGGCGGATGCGGGTCGTTTGCTCGTAGTCGGCGTTGTTGCCGATGTAAAAGTTGATGCCTGCGTTGTGCGAGATGAGCACTAGATCGCCGCCGACCGCCCAGTTGCGATACGCAACCGGCGCGATGACCAGCGCACAGCCCAAGAGCAGGACAACCGGCGGGCGGAGCCGCCGCTGCCGCCAGTAGAGATAGCCCAACAGCACGGGCGCGAAGAGCAGCACGTTGGCCACGGCGAGCGCGGACAGACCCAACAGCACCCCGGCTGCTAGCCAGCGCGCCCAACCGCCTTCGCCGATTGCGAGCAATAGCACGAGCAAGTTGAGGCAACAGGCCAGCAGGGTTGGCAGCAATTCGCCGCCAAAGTAGATGAGGGGACCGTACAATGCCGCGGCAAAACCCGCGCCGAGTCCAACCCCCGCGCCAAAGACCCGGTACCCCAACAGGCAGATGAGGACGCAGACGAGCGCGCCCACGACGGCTTGGATGAGTCGCGGCAGATAGAGGTCGTCCCCGGCGAGGGCAAAGAGGACGCCGAGCAGCGCGGGATAGAGCGGCGGTTGCCAGAAGGGCGCGGGCCGACCGGCAAAGGAGACCTCGCTGAGGTAGCGCGCTTCCTCGACATAGGTGCGGGCATCGACGACGGGCGCGGTAAAAAGCGGGCTGGCGCGTATTTCGTGGAGGTAGTAAAGACGCGCTGAGAGGGCGAGCGCGAAGACGGCCACCACCCCCATGAACATCCAGCGTCTAGCCATAAGATGATCCGCAGATGGACGCAGAATAGTAGGAGCGACCGATCGGTCGCTCCTACTGCAAGCCGGCGTAGATGGAGATAAAAATTTGATTGATAATCACGGCATCCTCGCCCCGGGGCTGGCGGCGGTCGATTTTCATGCCCGTATGGGTCGTGACCTTGTAGCCGAGGTAATCGGAGATATTGGCCAACTGCAAGGCCCAGACTAGGCCGTTGAAGTCGTTGGAGTCGCGCTTCAGGTCGTTGAGGAAGGTCAGCTCCAGCCCGCTCAGCAGGGTCGTGTGGCTGAGCAGGGGAAAGCCGAGGACGAAGCCGCCGATCTCGGCCAGTTCGGTGCGCTCGTCGGCCGAAATCAGGTCGCGGCTCTGGCGGCGGTACTCGCTTTTCCAGCGCGGCTCCAGCCACAGGTGCCCAAAGTCGAAGCGGTAGCTGATTTTGTTGATTAGGCCAAAGAAAAAGTCGCGTTCGCGCAGGCCCAACAGCGCGCGCTCATTGGCGCTGATCCGCTGGTGATACAGGTCGTATTTGAAATAATTGGTCGTCAGCAGGCCGCCCAGCTTGTAGTCGTGGCCGATCCACAGGCTGTTGATCCAAGCGTCGCGAGCGATGAGAGGATCCTCCACTTTGGTCGGTTCGCCAGTGCGGATATTGGCGTTGGGCAGCCACTGCAAGAGGTCGTCGGCAATGTCGTCGGTCGTGGATTTGAGCATCTCAAAGACGCGGAAGCGACCCCAAGCAGGGGTGTCGCGGTTGAGGGTCAGCAGGACGTAATTGGCGTGGTTTTTTTGGTTGGAAGAAATGAGGCCCTCGCGCAAGACGCCGACCATCAGCCGCAGCTCTGGGGTGAAGTGAACGCCGCCGTAGGCGTTGTACCCTCGGTGATCTTTCTTGTAGGGGTAGTCGGGCAGTTCGTCGTTTTCAAAGCGATCGACCCACAGGTTGTTGTTCAGGTCGATGCCGAAGAGGAATTCGGGCCGATCGACGTTGTGGCGCAAAAACGGCTCCTCGTAGTCCGGGATGAGGTTGCTCAAGAAGCGGTTGTCGTTCTGGTTGAAATCCGAGATGAAGTCGTTGTTCTCGTCCCAGCCGGGGAAGACGCTCGGATCGCCGGTTTGCCAATCCTTGCGCACGGTGTCGGGAAATTCGTCTTGGTCGTCGTTGTCCTCGACTAGTTCGACGACGTGGATGCGTTCGTCCTCGTAGTCGATAAAGCCATCGCCTTGGGCGGTGAATGTGCGAGTGGAGTAGCGAGGATCCATGCTGTACGCCTCGCCAAAGAAGAAGAAGGGAAATGCGGCCCGCGAGAGGTTCATCATCCACGCGGCCGCGGCGCGGTCGCCGCGGGTGCCCGAGAAGGTGGTGTGGGTTTTGGCTACGACATTGGGATATTTGGTGTAGCTGTAGCTGAGGTCGTACTCGCCGTAGAAGTCGAAGCCGAGAACCTTTTGCAACTCTAGAGTTCCTCCCCAGATCTGGGTGGAGGTCGGCAGGCCGTAGTCGAAACTGACGATTTGCAAGTTGGTGTTGTCTTGGACGTTGCCCTCGGCTTGGGCGACGAGCAGGAGCACGGACTCGCCGCTGGCGTTGAGCTGGCTGTCGGAGGTGACCCATACCTGATAGTCGTTGCCCAGCACGAGGCGAAACTCGACCTTTTTGATTTCTTCTTTGGTGCCCGAGGCGCGGTTGACAAAGGCCGGGCTGTCAAAGTCGTAGCGCAGGCGGATCTCCTCGGCGCCATCGGCCGAAAGAAAGCCCTCGCCCACGAGGCCGCCCTCGATGATCGGCTCAAAGCGAATGGCCTTGCCGTTGTCTTGGGTTCCGTCGAGATAGGTGATGATGATGTCCGAACCGGCGCTGAAGAAGGCCGTGCCGCCGACGCCGTCCTCGGGGCTGTCGTCGCGCAAGACGATCTCGATGATCGAGACGGTCTGGTTCTGATCGACTGAAAGCTCGCCGGTGAAGGGGTTGCCGGTAAAGCCGTCGATGAGGGTGTTGGACTGGTGGGCGTTGACCATGGTCAGCCCCAAGGTGGCGAAATCGCCCACTTGCGCGGTAGTGCGGCTGCCGAACATGGAGGTGGCGTTGGTGACCAAGCTCTCTTGATCGTTGGTTGACGTGCCGCCGGGGCGGCTGATGCGCGAGTAGATCAGGGTGCCTTGGTATTTGTCGGCGGCGTAGTCGAATTGAATGCCGTCCCAGCGCGGCTTGGAAAAAGTCATCGGCGTCAAGGTCGAGCGAATTTTGGTGCCAGCCGTCAGGGCATAGTGGTGCTGGCCCTTGGAGTCGGCCGAGATGACCAAGCCGCTAAACCAGCCCTCGAAATTTCTGGACTTCAGCACCGAAGAGCCAAACTGCCGGGGTTGGGTCTGTGAGTTGTTGAAAACCAACCAGCCTCGGGTGACGAGGTTGCCGTAGAGGTCGTAGTAGTAATCGCCTTCGCGGATGGCGCTGACGTAGCGCTGGTAGTGATCGCGGGCGTAGTTGGAGTATTCCCACTGCCGCCACTGGTATTCGTTAAAAAGCTCCTGCGGCACGTACCATCTGCGCTTGGCCGGGTCGAGGGCACCGAACAGGACGCCGGGCCCCTGTGGCTCAAAGGAAACCACTCCGCCCCTTTTGACCGTGCCGGTGCGAGCACCGTATTCTTGGGCGTCGGCAGCAGCACTGCCGAGCCATAGGATGGCTATTGCCGTCCAGAATATCCATTTCCGGTTCACTGCAATCCCTCCTTAATTCTCAATGATAATCGGCCCTAGGCGTCCCAGCAATAACTAGTAGGCCACGGCGATAATACGCGCTTGGGTTGCCGGCTGCCCTGTGGCGTCGGCGTCGAGTTGGACTTGGCACAGATACAACCCGGGCGGCGCACGGCGGCCGTGGTCATCGACGCCGTCCCAGCGCACCGTGGTGCGGCCACTCAACACCATCTCCTCGCGGGACCAAACCCGTCGCCCATCGAGCGTGTAAATTCGCACTTGGAGTCGGCGGCTGGAGGTGAGCTTGAAGATCTCCAGCGAAATTTCAGCCGCGTCGTTGATCCCGTCGCCGTTGGGGGTAAAAGGGTTGGGCCCGACTGCGAGGCCATGTACGAGGTCGCTGTCAATGGGAACCTTGATCGACAGCGTGTTACTAACGACGCCTTCGTCGGCATTGCCCGCTTCAACGGCCTGCCACGCTTCTTCGGCGTCGGCGCTCGCGGCATGGCGCACGAACAGGCGCAAGGTCGTGCCGTTGAGAAAGACCGGTGCTGAAAGGCGCAAGCGGAAGCGCTGGCCCGGCCCGGTCACAATGCCGCGCTCGGTCGCGGAAAGGCGGTTGTACGCGACCGAGTCGAGCGAGTCGCCGAGCGCGTCAAATGGAAACTGAGCACCGTCGCCGCGCAGAATGCGGAAGTAGCGGACCGGGCCTTGCTCCTCGCTGGGCAGGTCGCGGTAGCTGTTTTGGTCGATCTCGCTGAACCGACCATCGCTATGCCGGAAGTAGCGGATGGCCCCTCGTTCGTCTTTGTCGAGGGTGCCGTACGCTGCGGCCGTAAGCGGCAGGCCGTCTTGGGTCACGGGAACTTCTTCACCCTCAAGGGTAATGCGGTTGTACGTGCGGCTGGCCGCGGGCAGGATGTTGAGCGCGTCGTCTAGGCGCACCCTGATCGAGTCGCCGCTGTTGGCCAAAATCGCGACTTGCGTCTGGTCATCAGCCGTGAGTACGCCGAGGTCGGCCCTGGGACGAAAGACCTTTTCGCCGTCTGGGCCGTTGATGCCAAATTCCAAGAGTTCGAGGTGTTCCGAGGCCGGCATGGTCAGCAGGATTTCGTTGAAGCCAGAACTGCGCGAGGACGCGGGCGACTCGATGAAGTAGGGCTGGGCAAAGACGTCAAAGGTCTCCCGCACACCGGAAGTCTCTACCGAGGCCGGCCACAGCTCGGCCGCGATGCGCTCGGCCACGGGATTGAGCAATTCGACCGCGAGCGAGCGGATCGAAGCCGCAGCTTCGCGGTCGGTAGTAATCATCTCGACTTGGAACTGCATGAATTTGCGTAGGCCGGGCGAGGTGACGATGTCGCCGGGCTGCTGGTAGGCGCGGCTCCAAGGGCTCCAGCCGCTAGTGGGCACAAAGGTGGTGTCGGCTGGCCCTTTGAAGCTGCCCAAGAGGTTTTTCCAAGCGTCATAGGTGATTTCGTTGCCCGTTTTGTCGAAGTAGCGAATGACCTTGCCCAGCAAGTCACCGGTGCGGGTGCGGATTGCGACGGTCGTGCCCGGGGGCGTTTCGGCCTCCCAAGTGATGGCCCCGAAGTTGCGCGCTCCAGGCAGCGCAATCAGATCGGAAGTTAGCTCTACTTGCGCTGGGTAGCCGGTAGAAAAAAGCTGGTACTCGGCAATGGTCGGCCCGGTGTTGTACCCACCTCGGCGGCGCGGATCCGCCGAGATGATGCTTATTTCGAGGAAGCGGAGCTTGGGGCTGGAGGGATAGGTGTCGATGATGTGCTGAAAGCGGTCGGAGCTATTGTCCTCGCGGAAGCGGGGGCTGAGGCGCCCCCACTTGATTTTGCCGCGGGTGTCGCGCGAGCCGTCGGAGCCGCGAATCAAGTAGCCGTCGATAAAGGGCTGGGGCCGGGTCGAGGAAATGCGCATAGCGTCGAGCCAAAATGCCGCGCCCATATCAACGGTGAGCACGCCGCGGTCGATGGTCGGCGACCAAACGAGGTGTAGGAAGCTGGTGTTGAAATCCGCGTCAAAAGCTGGCCCCGGCAAAAAGCCGTCGCCGGTCAGGCCGAGATGGCCGCCGCCAGCCACCAAGCCGCTGCTGATGTTGTCGCCAAATCCGTACACCTCAATTCCGGCCAGCCGCGGCCGCTCGCGCCGGTAGTAATCCAAGCGGCCTTGGCGCTGGGGGTCGAGGCTTTCATAGACTGCGCGCTCGACCGGCTCTTCAAAGCCCTGTTCGTCGCGGATGAAATAGACGATCGCACCGCGCTCGTCGGCTGGCAGGGCCTGCCATGCCTCTTCGCTGATGCGCTCGCCGCGCTCGCCGCGCGTATCGCTGACTACGATGCGGATGGTCTGCACTAGCTTGCCCTGCCAGTTGGGATCGGCGTAGAGCTGTTCGAGGCCGATGCGGAAGGTGCGCTGATCGCGGTTGGGGGCCTTGGTGTTGGCGATGCGTTCAAAGGTGATTTTGTCGGCGTTTTCCTGCACCGGCTCTTGGTCGGGCGCGGCGAGGACGCGGAACTGGAAAAAGGGATCGCCCAACTCTTCCTCGACGAAGTGGATGACGAGGGAATCGACCGCCACGACGCGACCCAAGTCTATTTCGATCCACCAGTCGTCGAGCGATGCCTGTGGGTCGGGCTCCCAGAAGGTGGTGGGGTCTCCGTCGAGGATATTGGCGGCCGCGGCCGCATTCGAGCCGACGCGGCTGATGCCCGGGCGAAAAAAATAAGAGTAGATGGGATTGCCCTTGCGATCGGCGATGATCTCGCCTTTCACGTCGCGGGTCTGGGTGCTGTCGATGTTGAGGATGGCGGTCTGGGTGCTGCGGCGACGCAGATCGACGATGGGACGGGTGTAGGTCGCTAGATCGTCAATCAAGTTGAAGTGTTCGCGAAAAAAGTGCGGCTCAACGGTGCCGTCCGGCAACACCTGCACGGCGTGGATAGGGAGCTGCCAATTTTGCCAGTGCGCGGCCCTGTTGACCACTACGGAACGACTGGTGACGCGGTGTCCTTGGGCGTCGGCTGCGACCAGCGGTGCCAAGCAGAGGACGAGCAACGCTAAGAGTTTCATGGTGGCCTCCTGAGCATCTGGTAGTGCGCCTCGCGTTGTGCGATGCGGATGCGACAATCGACGGGCAGGTCAAAGAAGCGCTGTGGGGGCTGGCCGGGCCAGAGCACGTGCAGGCTATCGACGCGGGTGGCCGACCCGAGCCCGAGGTGCAGGAGCGGCTCGTTGCTGCTGCCGAAGCCAAAGCCGCTCTGGCGCTGGGCGCGGATGGTGCGGCCAGCGGCAAAGGCGGCGACGCCCACACCGATGGCGCTGCGATTGGCCGGCGCACCCACGAGTTCGATGGATAGGTAGTGCTGCACCGGGCCGTCGTTGCGGTAGAGCGCGTTGTCCCACGTGTCGGCGTCGTAGTGGCCGCCCAAGCCAGCGTACAGGTCCAAGTCGCCGTCTTGATCGAAGTCGGCGAAGGTGGCCCCGTGGCCCTTGCCGAGGCTGCCGGTACCTGCCGTGGCCGTGATGTCGGCGAAAGTTCCGTCGCCGAGGTTGCGGAAGAGTGCGTTGGGTTCGAGGCGGGCCATTTGCGGGCCGCCGTTGGCGAGGTAGATATCGACGAAGCCGTCGTTGTCTAGGTCGCCAAGGCCCGCGCCCATACTGCCGAAAGAGCGCTTGAGTCCCGCGGCGACCGCGATGTCGGCAAAGGTGCCGTCGCCGAGGTTGCGATAGAGAAAGGGCCGATTCGGCTCTATGGCCTCACCGGTGACCATGCTGTTGAGGACATCGGGAAAGGCACTCATAGTTGAAGCAAATAGGTCGAGATGACCGTCGTTGTCAAGGTCAAAAAAGAACGCCACATACCCGCCTTCCACTGGGAAGAGGACTCCAGCGCGCTCGGCCTCATCGGCAAAAGTGCCATCGCCGAGATTGCGATAGAGGCGGTTGAACTGGCCGATGTTGACCGCGTACAAATCGGTCAGGCCATCGCCGTCGAAGTCGCCAGCAGCCGTGCCGATGGTCTTATTCGAGTCGGCGACTGCGGCGGCGGTCGCTGCGTTGAGGAACGCGCCGTTTTGCTGGTTGTGCAGGAGGGCGTTTGGCGCGCCCGTACCGGTGACGCCGTTGGCCACGTACAAGTCGAGATATCCATCGCCGTCGAAGTCGAGCCAAGTGGCCGTAAAGCTATCGCTGGAGTCGGTCAGGCCCGCGGCGGGCCCGCGGTCGATGAATGCGCCCGAGTCGTTTCTGTACAGTGAGTTGGGTGCCCGGCCCTCCCAGGCGTCGCGGCTGACAAAGAGGTCGTCGTCGCCATCGTTGTCAAAGTCCGCGCTCGCCGCGCCCCAACCGCCGCGCGCGTCAGCTAATCCGGTCGCTTGGGCGACATCGCGAAATTGGCCGCCGTCGTTGCGGTAGAGCGAATGTTCGACTTGGATGCCAACGCTGAACAGATCGAAATCGCCGTCGCCGTCAAAGTCGAGCCAAGCACTGCCGCGGCCGCGATCTTTCTTGGCCACGCCGACGTGCGCGGCTACATCGACAAAGCGCAAGTCGGTCGCGGCTGACACAAAGGTGCGCCGGGGAAAGCGATAGCGCGGCAGCAGGGCCGGTGCCTCTTCGCCCTGCCGCTCGTGGGTCAGCTTGAGCAGCCACAGAGCCTCTAGGCGATCTATTGACTCCAACAGATCGACCGCTTTTTCGAGCCAAGACCGCGCGCGGTCGTCCCCCGCCCAGAAAGCCGCCGTGCCGGCCAAGAGATAGGCGTGGCCATCGTCTGGATAGGCGTCGAGTAACGAGCGGCTGCGTTCCAGGGCTGCGGGAAAACGCCCGAGGCGCAGCGTGGCTTGGAGCAACAGGTAATGCGCGTCGCGGCGTTGGGGTTGGGCGGCTAGTGCTTCGCTGCACAGGGCCGTGGCGCGCTCGAGATTCATGGTGGCAGCGGCCTGCAAATACAGTTCGGCCAGCAGCAGGCGGCCGTCGAGCGAGTTGGGGTATTGGTCGAGAATCTCATGGACGGCGAGTTCGGCTTCGCGGGCAAAACCGCCAAAGGCGAGGAGACGCGCTTCGAGCAAGCGGGCTTCTGGCCGCTGGCGCACTGGTATCGGCAACTCGTCGAGCAGACGGCCCGCACGTTGCCAGCGGCCTTGGCGGATCATGGCTTCACCGATGCGGACCTGGGCAATCGCGCTGTCGGGTGCCAAGCTGACGACGCGCCGAAAGAGGGCCTCGGATTCGGAGAACCGCCCTTGGTGTAGCAGGCTCAGGGCCTCGGCATAGACGCGGTCGCTTTTGGCCTCGGGCGGGGCTTGGCAGCCGAGGCAAAGGCCAGCCAAGCACAGGACGCGGCAATAGCGGCTCATGGCGCTTGTACTTCGGCGAGCTCAGTCGAGTCGTCCAATTCGCTTAGCTTAGCTCGGGCGCGTTGGTGATCCGGGGCGAGGGCGAGCACCTTTTGCAAGGTTTGCCGCGCTTGTTCTCGCTGTCCTTGCTGCATGAGGATCAGCGCCAGCCCGTAGTGCGATTCCGCGTGGTCTGGGTCGAGGGCAATGCTGCGGACGAAATGGGTGTGGGCATCGCGGTAGTTGGCTTGGCGGACGTAGGCCAGCCCGAGGGCATAGTGGGCGTCGCGGTGGTCGGGATTGCGGGCGAGGGCTTGGCGCAATGCCGCGACAGCTCCGGCAAAATCGCCGCTTTTGAAGTGTGCGCGGCCTAAGCCATAAGCTCCGGCAAAGGAGTCGGGATCAATCGCCAAAGAGCGCACAAAATGCGTGGCAGCTTCTTTGGATCTTCCCTCGTGCAAGTACAGGTCGCCGAGCATGACGTAGGCGTCGCGGTGGACTTCGGCGAGACTTCGGCGCGAGCGCTCAGTCGAGCCGTCGGGGTTGCGGGCGAGGATTTGCTCCAGCGCGGCGCGGGCGTCGGCGAAGCGCTTTTGCTGCGCGTACACAGTGGCGAGACGCAGGCGAATTTCTACCGAAGTAGTATCGCTGGCGAGGGCGCGCTTTAGGGAGTCGATCGCCTTGTCCCACGCGCCTTGACGAATGTAAATGTTGCCCTGATTGAGGTGGCGTTGGGCCGCGCTCAACTGCTGGAAGCGCCCCTGCGCATTGCGGGCGTCGGTGGGGCGGTCGCACTCGGCGTAGGCCTGGGCCAACAGGTAGTGGGGAGCGGGGTTGTGTGGGTCGGCGGCGGCGACGCGCTGGAGCACGGGAATGGCTGCGGCGGGTTCTCCGAGGCGGATGAGTAAGCCGCCTAGACCTAAACCGCCTTGGACGTGGTTGGGGTCGCGGGCGAGTAGGTCGGCAAAACCCGTGCGCGCTTGGGATAATTGCTGGTTGCGCATGAGGAGGTCGCTGTGGTAGTAGCGGGCCTCAAGGTGGTCGGGCGCGAGCTCGATGGTGCGTTTGAAGGCCGTGAGCGCACCCGCAAAATCGCCGGTGGCGCGGCGCACCTCGCCTAGGTAAAAGTGGTATTTGGCGCGCTCGGGTGCGAGGGCGATGGCCTGCTCTAGATGGGTCGCGGCCTCTAGGTAGCGATGCTGGTCGCGCAGCACCGCGGCGAGGGCAAAGTGCGCGCGGGGCTGGACTTCGGCGAGCTCAGTCGAGTCGCCGGGCGTCAGGGCCAAGGCGCGTTCGAAGGCCGCGATGGCGCGGGCGGGCTGGTCGAGCCGCGCGTGGGCTAGGCCCTTTTGAAAATGGGCGGCGCTCGACAAAGAATCGAGTGCCACGGCCTGTGTGAGTTCTGCTAGGGCGCGGGCGGGGCGGTCCTGTTGCAAAAAGAGCGTGCCGCGCTGGAGCAAGCGGCGGGCTTCTGCGGGACGGGCCGCGTCTTGCGGCTCGGGCTTCGACCTGAACTCAGCCGAAGGTTGGTCGGCGCAGGCAAGTGCGCCCAAAATCAGCAATAGGCGCGCGGTCATCGCTCAGGTGCCTTGGACCAGTGAGTCCGGCAGGGCGGCCTTGAGTGCTTGCGCGTCGATCTCGACCCGGCTCTGATAGCGCTGGCGCAAGTCTTGGACGAAGCTGGTGAAGGCTGCGTTTTCCCGCTCACGGCGCAACAGCGCGCGGGCGCGGCGTTCGACCTGCTCATACGGTTCGACCCGGCCGGGGTTGCGTCCTTGGACGCGGAAAATGGAGTACCCGTCGCGCACCCGAATCGGCCCGACGAGCTGGCCGGGTTCCGCCGCATAAATGGCCGGGACTAGGTGCGGATAGAGCTTCTCGTCGCGTGGATGGAAGTGGAAGCGCGCTTGCGACTGAACGGCTTGGGCGCGCACGCTGCGGTCGGCGAGATCGGCAAAACTCGCGCCGGCCGCGAGCTGGTCGCTGAGCCACTGGGCTTCGGCCGGGCTGGACGCGAGCAGCTCTTCGACCTCGACGGATTCTTCGTGATAAAACATGTCGGGATGGCTGTCGTAGTACTCCCACACTTCGGCGTCGGAGAGCATTTCGACGGCTGCGAAGCGGTTGCGCACGGCGTTGAGCAGCGCGTCTTGGTAGGCTCGCTTGGCCAGCCGTTGGACTTCCGGGTCGTCGGACAGGCCCTGTTCGCGGGCGGCGCGGCGCTGGAGGAGGGGCCGCAGCACGAGCCTGTCTAGCGCAGTGCGTGCGCGGGTGCTGTCTTTGAGGCTGCGCTGGGCATTGAGCCGCCGCAGGGCCTTGTACGCCGCGGCGACTGTGGCTTGGCCCTCGGCAAAGGTGTAGAGCGGCGCAGTACACGTGTCGAGCAGTGCGCCGTCTTCGCGCTGGGCCGCGCTGAGCATGAGTTGCAGCCCAGCTTGGTCGAGGGCCGCCCCTGTCGCTGCGCGCAGCGACTCAAAGTGCTCGGCCTCGACTTGGCCTAGACGCTCCCTGAATAGCTGCTCCTCGATGAGGGGCCGGTAGCGCTCGTAGGGCGTGTCGCGGTCTTCGGTGAAGCGGACGATGTGCCAACTGAGACCGGCGCGCAGCGGGGCGGATATTTCTCCCAAGGGCAGCGTATTGAAAACCTCGGCCGGGATGTGCAGACTGGGCGCGGCTTCGCGGCCAATAAAGCCCAACTCGCCGCCCTGTTCAGACGAGCGCTTGTCGAGCGAATGAGCGCGAGCCACTTCGGCAAAGGGCTGGCCGGCGTCGAGCGCGGCTATGGCCGCTTCGATTTCAGCGCGGGTATGGACCAAGATCGCGTTGAGCTTGCGCTCGCGGTGGTAGCCCTCTTCGGTAAAGACGCGGCGCACATCCTCTTCGGGCACTTGCACCTGAGCGGTTATGGTGCGCGTCCGATAGAGGGCGATGACGTGCGCATCTACGGCCTCATCGACGGTGCGTTTTACCGCGTGCAGCGTATCCAGCCCGTGGACGAGGGCCTCTTTGAGGATGAGTTGGCGGTCGATGAGCGATTGCACGTATTGCCGCCGGGCCGCGTCGCCGCCTTCGGGGTTGCGCAAGCCTGGGGGTAGCTTTTCGACAAAGGACCGCAGGCTCTCTCCTGAGATGGGTACTTCATCGACTCGCGCTACGGGCGCGTTCGTTTCCTGAGCACACCCCCATAAAACCAATACCAGCAAAATTCCCATATACATCGTATCTCTCCTAATTTTCTTCAATATAGCAATCCTACATCATTCACAAGATAATCCGCAATGGTAGGGGGCGGTTTGCAAACCGCCCCCTACGGCATAACGTCAATTCCTAATACACCGGTGTTCGATTGCCGACCATGCCGGTGAATCCATCCACCACCAACCACAGGCCAGCGGCGACGAACTGGCCGAGTACGATCCCAACGAAAAAGGGGCGGGTGAGGAGATACGTGCGGGGGCCGCCGTATTTGAGGACGGTGATCTTGATGAGCCAAGCTAAGAAGATCGAAAACCAGATACTGTTCATTACCCAGCCGGTGCTCACCGCAAAGCCGAGCGGGTGAAAAGGCCACCAGACGAAGAAGTGGCGGGCGGTCATCAAGCCGCCCATGATCAGGGCACCAAAACCCGTCCACAGCCACCCGACGAGGCTTGGCCCCGTGGGATTGGCGAGTTTTTTCGCGGCAAAGTCCGAGGGGTATCTGGCAAAGCCAGTGAAGTACTGGGGATGCAGGTTGAGTGCGCCGTCGCGGTACGCGAGGTAGAGCATAAACCAGCAGGAGACCACGAGGCTGATGAGCATGGCCGCGACAATGGCCCAAAAGAGCCGCCGCCGGGAGCCGCTGATCGCGCTGCCCAAGCGCAGACTGTTGGCGAGGGGCGCGGTCATAAAGACCAGCAGGTCCCCCGCCCAGACCAAAGAGTAGCCCGTGGCGACCATGCCCGGTGCGCCGAGCGCCGGAACGCCAACGCCGGAGACGACAAAGCCGGCTGGGACCATTTCTGGGGTCACGGTGGGCATACCCGCTTCGGCGATGACGCGCGCTAGGCCGATGAAGATGACCAGCGACGAGAACAAGAAGAAGGGCACAATCCAAGCCGGGATCCCGCTCTTCCACAGCCAGAAGCCCATCGCGCCAACACCGCCGACAAAGAGCCAAAACGCGGCCCGATAGGAGAGGATCTCTGCCGAGTCGTCGATCCGGTCGTCGCCCCACAGGGCCTTGCGCAGGACGTTTTTGAGGTGGGGCCGCGCCGTCCACAGCCCGTAGAACACCAAGATGATGAGCGCACCCATCATCTGATGCCCCATGATCGCGCCCACTGGCCCAGACCCGGTCCAAGGCCCCAATTCCTCGGGGCTGAAGATGCCGATGTAGCGGAAGATGCTTTCTTGTATGACGTGCAGCAGGTAGAAAAACCACAGGCTGAAGGCGATATTGGAGTTGATGAAGTACGCAAAGCCGAACATCAGGAAGTTGATGCGGATGTTGAGCGAGGCCGTGCGGCTGAACAGTTCGACGCTGGTCTGGAGGGCGAGGGAGGGGACGAAGTTAAAGTAGTGGTGCAGGGCGTTGGTGCTGTTGAACAAGAAGGGCAGCAACAAGCCGCACCACATGATGGGGTTGCGAAAAAAGGGTTTGAGGCTTTTTTGCTTGCCTTCGTCGTCTTGGATCATGGCGAGCGGGACTTGGGCCAGCGGAAAGACGAGGCGCTCGTTGTCAACCCACTGGCGGCGCAAGATGCTTATGGCCGCGATAATGGTTGCGTAAAACGCCGCGTAGAATACAAACCAGCGCCCGAGCGGCTTGAGCCAGACGTCATAGGGAATGGCCGAGCCTTTGGTGCCTTCGTAAAATGCCTTTACCGCGGCCGGATCGTACACCACCATCCAATCGGAGAGAAACGGGTGGACTAGGTCGGCCCATTGGTTTTCGGGCGTGGCGTAGTAGAAGGTGCCGGTGATCATCGGCAGCAGCATCCCCACCACGCCGCGCGTGGGGATGGCCGTGGCCACCGCCATCATGGCGAAGATTACTACCAACTCGCCGCGCCGAAAACCCCAGCGCCCCAAGGCGATTTGGATAGTCAGCAGCAGAACGAATAGCAAAAAGAACGCGGCTGGCGTGGCCGAACTCAGCCCAAGGCGCGAGCCTTGGATGACCATGCTGCCGTAGGGAATGCCGATGGCAATGGCCAAGCTCAGCGCGGCACCGACGAGGATGCTCCGGCCCGTAATGGCGGCCGGTGCCTTGTCAGAAGAGTCGATTTCAGCCATGATTTTTTAGGTGTTGATGGACGCGCAAAACAAAGTAAAAACAATAAATAAGGCAAAAGGCCGGGTCGTTGCGCTACTCGTTGGTTTGTCATTCGTCGCGCTCTTTGAGGCGGGCTTGTGGCTGGTGGGCGTCGGGCCGGACGACGCTCTTTTTGTGGCCAACGGCTCGTCCTACCGCATCAACCCGCAGGCGGCGCGGCGCTTCTTCCCGCGCCAGTACGTGCGCTTGGCCCCTGGGCAGGATCGCTTTGCCCGCGACAAAGACGTGCGCACATTTCGCGTGTTCGCGCTGGGCGCTTCGACCCTGCTCGGCTTCCCCAACCCCGCCTATACCTCGTTTCCCAACTTCTTGCAACAGATGCTCGCCGATGTGTATCCAGCGCGCGAGATCGAGGTAGTAAACTGCGGCGTCACCGCGATCAATTCCTTCGTCGTGCGCGAATTTGTCGAGGAGGTGGTCGAGCACGAGCCGGATCTGGTGCTGATCTACGCTGGCCACAACGAGTTCGTAGGGCCGTACGGGGCCGCGACCCCGTTTGTGCGCCTGAGCGGCAACTGGTACTTCATCCAGTTGCAGATGTTCTTGCAGCGGACGAAGACCTACTACTTGCTCGACAGTCTGCTGCACTATGCCGCGTCCGCGCTGCGTCCCGCTGCACCCGCCGAGTCCTTTGGCGTACACTTGGTGCAGCGCGAGATTTACTTGGAGGACGAAGCACACCGGCAGACCGAGGCCCATTATCAGCGCAATATGGCCGAGATAGTCGAAGTGCTGCGCGAGCGCGAGGTGCCGGTTGCGCTCTGTACGCTGATTTCCAATTTGGCCGGATTTTATCCCCTGCGCTCGCAAGGGCCGGTTCCATCGGACGCTGTGCCCGCGGATTATCCACAGCACGCGGCTCTGCACTTTGACGCGGGTTTGGCGCATCAAGCGGCTGGGGATTCAGCGCAGGCGCTAGCCGCGTTTGTGTGCGCCCGCGATTTAGACGGCATTCACCTGCGGGCCTGCTCTCCCTTCAACCGCGCCATTCGCGCCTTGGCCGCTGAGTCGGGGGCGATTTTGATCGATGTGGAGCAGGCGTTTGCCGCCCATGCGTCGGCCGGTTTGGTCGGCGACGAGCTAATCACTGAGTATTTGCACCCCACGGTGTGGGGCCACTACCTGATCGCGCAGACCATCATGACGACCCTCTTTGCGCGGGCGGATGTGCTGGGTTTGGCGGAGGGGCGGGCGGATGCCTTGGACGATTTTGCCGGATATTGCCGCCGCTTGGGCTACGGAGTCCGCGAGCGCGTCTTAGCGCGCAACGACCTGATTCTGCTGCTGAAGAACATGCCGTACGCCGAGCGACCGCCGATCTTAGAGCAGCGGCTCGCGCACTTAGTCGGCGAGCAGTTAGCCGACTTGCCCAAGCTGAGTTACGCGCAGATTGCGGATTTTGCTCGCCGCCGTGGCGTGATCTTCTTGGCGACCATCATCGCCGACCTCGACAATCCCCAGCCGCTGACCGACGCGCTGGACGAGTTGGTTGGGCCGTTGGGGTTTTAGTGGCCAGTGGCTAGGGGTTAGTGGTTAGTCCACCCACCACTCCCCATGGGGCGGGGAAGTGTTGGGGCTGATCACCGGCCACTGATCACTGATCACTGGCCAATAGGGCTTCTCCGTAGGCAAATAGCAGCGGCGTTCCGCCGGTGTGGATGAAGACGATGTTGGCGCTGTCGCGGAAACGCCCTTGGCGCACCTGATCGATGAGACAGGCCAATCCCTTGCCCGAATAGGTGGGATCGGCGAGGATGCCCTCGCTTTGGGCGAGGAGGCGGATGCTGTCGAGCGTGGCGCGGTCCAAATGGCCGAAGCCCGGGCCGACGTACTCATCAGTCACGGCGATGCGCTCTGGGTCGGGCGCGCATTTGAGGCCGAGGTGGGCCGCGGCTTCCGCCGCGGATTGCGCGATGCGCTCAGACACTCCTTCGCGCTGGCCCATCTTGCTCTGGGGCGTGCCGAGGAAGCGGGCCGAGCGCCCCAAGAGGGCAAAGCCAGCCACCAACCCAGCCAAGCTGTTCCCCCCTGACCCGATTACCACGTCGTCGGCTTGGATGCCGGCGGTGCGCAGTTGGGTTTCGATTTCCAAGGCACATTGGATATAGGCGATTCGCGACAACAGGCCGGACAGACCGGAGAAAGGTTTGTACCCCTCTTCTTTGAGCCGCTCCACTTCCTCGGCTATGGTTGCGCCGACGCCCTCGGGCGGTGCAAAGCGGATGCGCACTCCGCATAGCTGGTCTAAAAGGTGGTTGCCTTGGACTGGCGACTTGCGTCCCATGATGGAATCGTCCTCGCGCAGGACGACGACGCCTTTGAGGCCGAGTTGGGCGCAGGCCGCGGCGAATTGGCGGCAGTGATTGGACTGGACGACCGCGCTCAGCACGGCCGCATCGCAGCCTTGGGCCGTGGCCTCGGCGAGGGTGAATTCGAGGTAGCGGGACTTGTTGCCGCCAAAGGCGAGGCCGGTCAGGTCGTCGCGCTTGATCCATATCTGCGGCCCCCCGAGCGCGGCCGACAGTCGCGGACAGTGCTGTAAGGGCGTTGGCAAATGCGTCAAGTGGTGGCGGGGCAGCGCATCGATGGCGCGTTGGATTGTTTGGATGTCCATGGCGGTTGTTCCTTTGGGTGCGTTGTACATCTGTGTAGGGGCGACTCTAAGAGTCGCCCCTACATGCCATTTATTTCCACAAATGGCGGTGCGCGCCAATCCATTCGAGGTGGGCGCGGCGGATGAGTCCGTAGTTGTAGAAGGCGTAGCCATTGACGCCCGCTTGGTGCAGCGCGGTCAGGTGCGCGCCGAGTGCGTCGCGGTCGGCGAATCCTCCAGGGTTGACGATGGCGCTGAGGTCGGTGTCGGCTGGGAATTCGGCGCGCAGGGTGCGGACGCTAGCGGCTAGGGCATCCGGCTCGCCGCCTACGCCGGCGTTGACCATGTACGCGTTGCGGAGGATGCGATCCGAGTCTAGCCCGTTGACGGTCCGGTCGCGGCCTCCGAAGAACGAGGCGTGTGCGCCTGATTGGTTGGCGATGGCAATGGCTTCCTCCACCAGCGAAGTTGCCGTTTCGACGCGAGCGTCTAAGAAGGTTTGCAGGCGGTCGGAAAAGGCGGTGGCGAGGAATTCGGCGCTTGGGGGCTGCATGTCTTGTGGGGCAGGCTCAGCGGCGAGTTCGCGGGCGAGGAATTCGGCGACATCTGCGCAGAAGCGCTCTCCGTCCAAGCCGAGGGCACCGGCTCGCTGCAAGCAGTGCTGACAGTAGCACAATCCCATCAGCAGTTCGCAAAAGGGCGTGATTTTTACGCCGACTTTGGGATTGCGGAACCCGTAGCTGAAGTGCAGGTAGCCCAGCGATTCGAGGTGGAATTCGTCGGGCTGGAACTGCGCGGCTATATCGCGGCAGAGTGCGCGAGCGTAGTCGCGCACCAAGGGGCTGGCCGGGCATAACTGGGCGAAGTTGATGTGGCCAAAGGGATCGTGTTTGGCCGCGTCTGGATAGCGCTGGGGCAGGTAGTGGTTGTAGTTGAAGACCAGCCAACTCGTCAGGTCGAGGCCGCGCTCCTTGATTTTATCCGCGATCCGGCGCATGTAATCTGGGCCATCGACGACGTTGCTGATTAGGGGCGCGATTGGGCTTTCGTCGTAAAAGGCGGCGGACGGCTGGAAGTAGAGCGCGCCTTCTTCGCCCCAGTAGAGGGGCCGCCGGGGATTGTGCGGCAAAAAGTACGTCGATACGTGGTAGCTCTGGGCCAAGCTGACGCTGTTGAGGCCGGCTGTGTGGGCGATGGTGTCTAGGGCCGAGTCAATGCCCTCGTCCGTCAAGTCCCAGGGGTAGGTGTATATGGTCGCTCGCATGGGCGTGGTTTCCTTGTTTTGTAATCGTCTTTCCTGAGGAATTCATGGTTGAAACCGACTAGACGCAAGCGACAGCTAGGCCCGACGGATATAACGTTCAGGCGGCTTCATACACCACTCTTCTCTCTTGTAGTTCATATCACATCCCCCACACCACAACCGCCGCACCGCCTTCAGTTTCCTCGCGGTGATACACTTTGTCGTCCCACGACTTTCCCTCGGTGCGGTCGAAGAGCACGAGGTGTCCCTCCGCCGTAGCGCAGCGGTCCATGTAAGCCCGCGTCTGCGCCAGCCCTTCGCGCAGCGTCCGCTCCAACCCCCGATGCAGCACCTTGCACTCGATGACGACCTTCTGTGTCTTGCCTTGATCCCCGCCCACTGGCCATATCAGCAGCAAATCCGTGCGCATCCGACCCAAGCCATACTCCCGCTCAATGCGCCCACCGCTGTTTACGATACGCTGTAAAAACGCTTGGAGTAGCAACTGCGGTCCCGCTTCCTTGTATTGGAAACGCTCCACCCAATGTTCAGAATGCTCGCGGAAGAATTCTTGGAACGCCGCCAGCAGCTTGCTCACCTGTAAGATGCCGTCCGCATCGATATACCAAGCCGGGTCGTGGTGAAAGCCCGCTTGGGTCGTATAGGTGAGGTCGCGTGGGATCACCTCGCGGTAGATCGGGTTGGCGATAGTGATGGGATCGGCTTGCGCCACGAGCCCAAGATCGCGCACGTACCGCAGGTCGTCGGTAGCCAACGAGCTGGCATCATCGGCTCCTTTTAGCAGCGGCTCGACCACCCGCTGTACGCGCTCTTCTTGCAGCTTGTCGGTGAGTTGGTCCAGATGCGTCTCGCGGCGCAGGATCAACTGCTCGCGGGCGTCTTGAATGGCGTCGGCGGTGATGGCTTGGTTGCGGTCGCGGCCGGCCTTGTTGCCCCAGCAGGCTTCGTAGGCCAAGGCGTTGACCAGCCACGGCTGGCCCTGAGTCAACTCCCAGACGTCGCGTCGGGCCTCGTCCGTGAACACTTGGCCGGTCTCCTCGGTGTGCTGTGTCAACAGCGATTCGACCTCGTCGTGCGAGAAGTCGCCCAAGCGCAGGGATTCGGCGCGGATGTTAAACGCGCTGCCCCCGGCGATGATGGCGTTTTCAGCAGACGAGCGGATGCGGTAGTCGCGCACATCTCGTACACCACATAAGATCACGCTTTGGGGAAAGCGACGTGGGCGCTCTGGGTAGCCAGCTCGCAACTGCCGCAGCACCGCCAGCAGAGTGTCGCCGATCAGGGCGTCAATCTCGTCGATCATCAGCACCAGCGGCTTTGGATCCGCGGCCGCCCAGCAGGCAAGAGTCTCCCCAAGCGCGTCGTTGGGGCCAGCATCGTCGAGAATACCGCGCCAAATGTCGGTGACGAACGAGTCATCGAGCGCGTGGCGCGCCCCACGAGCCAGCGCACTGAGAATCGCCCGCATGGCCGCGGCCACATCCTCCCGCGCCGACTGGCCGACCTCGACGTTGACATATACGCAGCGAAACTCGCCGCTGGCGTTTAATTGATCCCGCAAGGCGAACAACGCCGATGTTTTGCCCGTCTGACGCGGCGCGTGTAGGACGAAGTACTTTTCCTGCCGGATGAGCTGCAGGAGGTCGTCGACGTCGAGCCGCGCTAGAGGCGATATGTGGTAGTGTATTTCCGTCTTGATGGGACCGGCAGTGTTGAAGAAACGCATGGTTGTTGTCGTCATGTTGCGACTCCTTGCTGGTAAGGGTCCTGCCGGCTGTCGGGCCACCAGTGCCGCCAAGAACGCTTACCTCACAATTTCCCCTATGAGTTTGATTCGTGCAATCCGTTTCGCCGTCAACGCCGCCCCTATTCCTTCACCGCACCAGCCGTCAGCCCCTGCGTAAAAAATCGCTGGGTGAAAAGGAAGAACAGCACCGTCGGCACCAAGGCGATGATCGAGGCCGCTGAAATGTAGCGCCAGTTGACGCCGAAGACGCCTTGGAGGCTGGCCAGTCCCAATTGCAGGGTGTACAGCTCGCGGCTTTTGAGCACCACCAGCGGCCACAGGAAGTCGTTCCACTGGGCCACGAACGTGAACGCCGCCTGCGCGGCAAGGGCTGGTTTGACGAGGGGCATCATAATGCGCGCATAGATGGTCCACGGGCCGCAGCCGTCGATGCGCGCGGCGTCCTCTAAGTCGGTGGGAATGGTGGTGAAGGCTTGGCGCAGGAGGAAGATGCCAAAGGCGTTGACCGCCACCGGCAGGATGACGCCGGCGTACGAATCCACGAGGCCGAGCTTCAAGGTGACGATGAAGAGCGGGATTAAGAGGACTTGGAACGGCACCATGGTCGTGGCCAATATGCAGTAGAAAATGGCTTGGCGTCCGCGGAAGTTCATGCGGGCGAGGGCGTAGCCGGCCAGCGAGCAGCACGTCAAGTTGAGCAGAACGGTGGCGATGGCAATGTAGAAGGTGTTGAAGAGGTAGCGCATAAACGGGAGGATGTTCCAAGCCTTGGCGAAGTTGCCCCAGACGATGGGATCGGGAATCCACTGCGGCGGATGGGCGAACAGATCGGCCGACTCGGCTTTGAGCGCGGTGGATAGCAGCCAGGCAAAAGGAGCCAGCAAGACCGCGCCGACCGCGCACAGGATTGCGTAGAGCAGAATGCGCTGGACCATTATACCCCGCCTCCGGTATTGTCGCCTCCGGCGAGGCGAAAGTTGAGCAGGGCGAAGATCAATATGACGACCAGCAAGCACAGCGAGACGGCCGCGGCGTACCCTACTTCGAGGTATTTGAACCCGAGCGTGTAGATGTAATAGGCCAACAGGTTGGTGCGATGGAAGGGGCCGCCGCCGGTCATCACATACACTTCGCCGAAGGTGCGCAAGGCGGCGATGGTGGCGATGATGGAGACTACGAGCGTGTAGGGCTTGATCGTCGGGATGATGACGTGGCGCACTACTTGCCACCAACCGGCTCCATCGACGCGGGCGGCTTCTTTGAGTTGGGCTGGGATGCCCTGCAAGCCGGCCAGATAGATGATCATGTAGTACGGTGCAGCTTTCCACACGGTGACCATGGCCACGGCAAACAGGGCAATCGCCGGCTCGGTCAACCACGCGGCTTGGGTTTCCACGCCCAACAGGCCCAAGAACGCCTCGGGGACGCCGCGCACATCGGCCAGCCACGAGGGGCCGCTGACGCCCAGCCCCTTGAGGAAGGCGTTGAGCAGGCCGTCGGCATTGTAGAGCCACTTCCAGACGATGCCAGCGACGACGATGGAAGTGACGACCGGAATGTAGTACAGAGTGCGAAACACCTTGATCAGCCGCAGCGAGTTGTCGAGCAGGAGCGCCATGAAAAACGACAGCACGACGAGCGCGGGCACGACGATGATCGCGTAGAGCAGGGTATTGGCCAAGACCCGCCAAAACAACTCGTCGCCCCAAGCGCGGCGAAAATTGTCGAGGCCGACGAAGGTGGTCGGCGAGAAGATGTTGTAGCGGTGCAGGCTGAGATAGAGCGTGTCGAGCAAGGGATAGGCGAAGAACACGACTAGCAGCAACAGCCCGGGGGCGACGAAAAAGTAAGGTGCGTAGCGTCCGTACATGGCGTTTGGTCTCAATGGAAGCGCGACAGGTGGTTCCACTTGGATTCGATGCGGCTCAGGGCCGCGTCCGCGCTCTGCTGGCCGGCCAAAGCCTTGGCGAATTCCTCGTGGAGGATGTCCTCCATCCGGCTCCAGCTTTTGACGTCGGGCGGAGCCATGACAAAGGAGTGGGCGATGTCGGCCGCGGAAAGCTGGTTGGCGGCGTCGGCCAGCGTGGCGGGCGGGCGGCGGAAGTAGGGGTCGGCGGCGGCTTGGACGGTCGAGGGCAGGATGGCGACGCGGCGGCAGAATTCGAGTTGGTTGGCGTCGTTGGTGACAAATAGTCCGAAGTCAACGGCTTGCTCTACGTGGGGCGAGGCTTTGGGCACGACCAAGACTTGGCTGGTGGCCGGCACTTGGCCGAGGCGTCCATGCGGCATAGGCGCTGGCACCGCCTTTTTGGCAAAGGAGTCGTCGAAGTAGCGGGTGATCCAGCCACCGGAAAAGGGCAGCATGGCGGCGCGCCCCTCGATGAACCAATTGACCTCGTCGCGGTGGGAGGCGGCGAGGGCCTCGGGCGGCACGATCTCCTGCTGATAGGCGTCGATCCACTGCTGAAAGATCGCCTTGGCCTCGGGGTGGTTGATGCGGGTGCGGCGGGCGTTGGGAACGAACAGCGGCCAAAACCCGTCTAGGCGCAACAGGGCCCAAGGCGGGGCTATGAGCGAGGGATGCAGCCGCCAAGAAACGCCGTATTTGCCGGTGCGCTCGCGGATTTGGCGGCCCATGGCGAGCATCTCGTCGATGGTGGCGGGCGGGCGCTCGGGATCGAGGCCGGCTTGGGCGAAGAGGTCCTTGTTATACCAGAGCATGGAGACACCGACGTACCAGGGGATGGCGTAGTTGCTGCCTTGGAAGTAGCCGACGCCGCGCCAGAAGTTTTCGAGCCGTTTGGCCTTTTCGGCGGGTGCGACCGCTTCGTCCATGTTGACGAGGATGTCGTATTGCAGGAAGCGGGGCAGGTCGTAGATGTTGGCCAAGTCTGGGGGCGCGTCGCCGACCAAGGCGGCGAGAAACTTCTCGGCCACTTCGCCGCCGCTGACATCGACCCACTTGACCTTTACGCCGGGATGCGCCTGCTCGTACTCGGCGATCATGCCCAAGATGTAGTCGGCGAATGCATCGCCGAGGGCAATGGTCCAGAACTCGAGGGTGATGGTGGTGTCTTGGCGCGACTCAGGGCTGCAGGAGGAAAGGGCGAGGAGGAGCGCAAGGGCTAATGGCATAGAGGGGTGCGGGGCCTTGTTCACATGAAGAAATTGGGTATTATCGCACGGCTCGTTTTGTTGACCAAACTATGTTTAAGCGCATCTGCAAGCAATGCGCCAATCCCGAAAGGATATTCTATGCGTCTGTTTTTCTTTTCCCTGCTAAGCGCGGTCTTTTTCGCCTGCGGGGATAATCCGCTCGCCGAGCGAGTGGCTGAATTAGAGCAGCGGCTCGACGAAGTGGAAGCCGCTCAAGAGGAGGACCGACTGGGCCTGTTGGCGCGGCTCGATGCCCTCGCGGTGACGGCGGACAATGCCGAGGCGATCGGTGCAGTGCGCGCCAAGCTGAACCAGACGACTATTACGCGGCGAGAATTTGAGGACCTGCAAGATCGCGTGGACGAGTTGGAAGGACAGATTGGGGATTGGAGTGGGATTGTTCATTCTTTCCAGTACTCTGTATATGCCGTGCTTGCTAACGTATGGCACGAATCATACAGCGACGATGATTTTTTCGTGTTCATGGGCACGGGCTTTGCCGTGGACAGCGAGACGCTAGTCACCAATGGGCACGTCATAGATGGATTGATTGACTATAGCGACTATATAGAGGACTTCAATCGGACAAATGGAACTGAATGGAATAGTTCGTGGGCAGTGGTGCAAAACCTGACGACTTCAGTCGAGCTTGGAACGAATACCTTCGTTATTGATACTCATCTGCAACACCCCGAATGGGACGGTGATACTAGGTCGCCCGATATAGGCACGCTGCACATCTCAGAGGGATACATTTCGCGGCGTGTTACCTTGGCAACGAGCAGCGCGGCTCGCCGATTGAGGGTTGGTGCTCCGATAGCGACTGTGGGATTTCCCGGCGAACTCCAAGGCGGTGGTATTTCCAATTTTTTTCCAATTGCCACCTTTAAGAATGGCACGATCAGTGCCTTGCGCCCGCGCCCGCCCTTCCTAGATGAAGACACCGAGATCGATGAGCTATCGTACACCACGTTGGACACCTATATCGTCCAACACAATTTCGACGTCACCGGCGGCACCAGCGGTAGCCCCATTTTCGACGCTTCGGGCCAAGTGGTAGCTATCAACAACGCGAGCATGGAGTCGGATTTCAGTGGTATAGGTATAGACGGAAATTGGCCCCGAGTCGGACAGGGTGCCCTCGGCTTCGGCATTCGCGCTGACAAAATTCACGAATTGCTCGACCAAGCGGGCGTAGCGGCCAAGCCGACGACGGACGTTAATTTCAGCGAATTAGCCAGCCGCTTAGACGGGCGGGACATTGGCTCGCTCAACATTGTGACGACGCAGGAGGACTTGGCGGAGCGGCTGGCGGGGATGGAGTAAGGATCAATCGGTCTGGATCTTGAACGACTGTACCTCGATGTGCTCGTGATCCGACGTCCGCGCTTGCTTTATGGCGTGCTCGGTCAGCGGCAGATAGTAATGGGTCTCGGCGTTGGCTTTGATAAAGCCCTCGGCGTACGCGCACCCGGCGGCTGTGCCGAAGGCCCCATCGCTGGTCTCGATCCGCTTGCGCGCATACGCCCCGCCGTAGCCTTGGCTTTCCAAGCAATCCAGCGCTGCCAGCTTCTTGGTAACTACGTCGGTAATGTCGATAAAGACATCGTTGTAGTAGCCGCCCTCTGAATCCCACACACTGCGCGGAATTGACGCAGCCCCAGTGCCGAAATAGAAAACTTGGGCGACTCGGTGCGGTGGGTGGCTGTCGCCGGGATCCACCCCATTGGCCAGCGCGAGCGCGTGGAGGACGATTTGTCCGCAGATGGCATGGGCGTTGGTCAGCCCGTCGCCCTCCTTGGGAAAATGGGTCAGCACCACATCCGGCCGCAGTTGGCGCACCAGCCGCGCCAGGCGGCGCACGGCCTCCTCAGTGACCCGCAACACGGCGTCGTCGGCCCCAAAGAAGTGGATTTCCTCGACGCCGAGCAGGGCACAGGCCCGTCGCACCTCGTCGGCTTTGACGTCGGCGCGCTCGGCCATCAGGGCCGTTAGTTGGTCGGCTTGCGGGACTTCTGCCCGGTGGAACATCTCGTCGCTGATCACCTTGTCGTGGACTCTCGCGCCGTGCGTGAGCACCACGCAGCCGACCCAGTCGCCGCGGGCGACGTGATGGGCCATGGTGCCGCCCGATTGGTCGAAGATGTCGGCTGGATGCGCGCCGATGGACAACAGCCGCAGATTATCGCTCATGGTTGGTTCCTTTCGCGTTTGGTCCGCGCTCACGCCGAGACCACAACTGGCACTCGGTGAATGACGTTGCCGAGGTAGCCTTTGGGGTTCCAAGGCTGGCGGAAAGGCTGGGCGTTGCCCGCATCGTCAAACGCCCGCGCCCAGATTTCGTAGTAGCCCTTGTTAGCAAAGGTTAACTCGGCGCTCCAACCATACCAAGCGTATTTATTGGCTGGCGGGGTCAACTCGGCCTCTTGCCAGTGGATGCCGAGGTCGGTAGAGACGAGTACCTTGGCCACGTTGCGCTCGCCGGCCCAAGCGTGCCCGCTAGTGCTGAGCGGAACGCCGGCTTGGACGGTCGCGTTGGCTTGCGGCGCGGTGATGAGCGACTTGACGACCCACGAGGTGGCAACGGCCATATCCGCTTCTGGCGGCTGGTCGCCGGGGGCGATTGGATAGGATGGGACGCGGTAGGAATAGCCGCTCATTTGCGCGGAGTCGTGGACGGTGTCGCGCACCCAGATGCGGTTGAGCCACTTCTGCATGGAGCTGCCGATCCAACCTGGAACGAGCAACCGCGCTGGGAATCCGTGGGCCGCCGGTAGCGGCTCGCCGTTCATTTTGAGCGCGATTAAGGTGTGCTCGTCCATGGCTTTCTCGATGGGAATGCCCCGCGAAAACGGGGGGGCGTCCTCGCCGTAGTTGGCGAGGTACACGGCCTTTTCGGTTACTTCGGCCGCTTGCAACACATCGCGCAAGCGCACGCCCGTCCACTCGCTACAGGCGACTGCCCCGCGAATCCACTGCGTACCGCCCACCGTGGGCGCGAATGAGCTACGACCGTTCCCGGCGCATTCCAACACCACCTGTAGAGTGACTTGCGGCAGGCTGTGCAAATCGTCTAGGGAAAAGGCGCGTTGGCTGCGGACCTCGCCGTCAATGGTCAGGCTCCAGCCTTGGGCATCTTGGCTTAGGGCGCGCTCGGGGATGCTGCCGTTGTTGCGCACGAAATGGCGCGCAGTCGGCGTGACGTCCGCGGCGAGCAGATGCGGAGGAAACTCGCCGTTGAACGGGTGTTGCGAGTGGACGATCATGTCTGGCTTCGGTAGTCCAATCCCACTAGTCGCTGGCTGAACGGGGCCCTCGCTACCGCTTGGGCTAGCGCCAAAGACACCGAGGCCCGCTAGTGCCGCTCCCTTGCCTACGGTCGCTAGGAAGTGCCGCCGCGAAGTGATCCGGTCAAGGTGCGCCAATTCGTCCGCACGCGTTCCGTTTTCCGCTGGCAGATAGCTTTGTTTGTAGTTCGATTCAGGCATGATGATCTCTTTTACTTCACTGATGTTACGCACGGGCTTCTTAGGTCTAGGATGCTTCGCTTGCGCTCAGCATGACAAAGAAGGAGAACGCCAGCCTCTGTCATGCTGAGCGGAGCGAAGCATCTCATACCCGGGCCTGTACGTAACATCACTTACTTCAATCTATGGCGCGACCTCACCAGCGAAAACGTTGGTCTTTGCTTCCATCCTCACTTGAACAAGCTCTTGCGGCCTATCCTGCTGCACAACAGGCACTCGGTCGGCTGGTGCCCGCGCGCTGGGCAATGCTCGCGGCCAAAGTAGATGATTTGCAGGTGCAGGTCATTCCAGCGCTCCTCGGGGAAAAGGCGTTTGCAGTCCCGTTCCGTCTGCTCGACGTTTTTGCCGTTGGACAGGCCCCAGCGGTAGATCAGCCGATGGATGTGGGTGTCCACGGGAAAGGTCGGCACGCCGAAGTTCTGCGCGAGCACGACTTGTGCGGTCTTGTGCCCTACCCCGGGCAGGCGTTCGAGTGCGGCCAGATCGGGCGGGACTTGGCCGTCGTGTTCGGCGAGCAGGATTTGCGACAGCTCCCAGATGGCCTTGGACTTGCGCGGAGCTAGTCCGCAAGGGCGAATGATTTGCTCGATCTCTTCCGCGTCCAGCTCGACCATGCGCTCGGGCCGGTCGGCGCGGGCAAAGAGCGCGGGCGTTACTTGGTTGACGCGCACATCCGTGCATTGCGCCGAAAGCAATACGGCAATCAGATGCGTGTAGGGGTCTCGACGCTTGAGCGGCACCGAGGGATTGGGATAGAGCCGCTGCAGTACGTCGAGGACGATCTGAACTTTGGCCGTGGTTGTTAGCAACCTACCTCCTACACGGGGCCTTTGTATGTTGAACCTCTGGTGTCAGGGCGACTAGTCCGTCATTCCCGCGTAAGCGGGAATCCAGTTATGCCGTAGAGGTGATTCTCGTATGTTGAACTGGTGTTAGGGCAACCATAATGGTTGCCCCTACATGGGTGTCCGTACTGCTAGGACGATTCGCTACTTTCCGCCCATTGCGTTTTCATCTGCTCCATTTCCGCATTGGGGCGAATTTTTCTACTGGTGATTTGATTCTCCGAATCGTACAACCACTGGCCTTGGTCGTCGCGCAGGACGGGCATGCGCTGGGCGACCGCCGGGGGTTCGGCCACGCGGGTGGGTTCGGCGGCGTACCAGTAGGCGACGCTGCTCATCTCGTTGCAGAGATGATTGCCGTGGCCGTGTTCGATGGTGGCCTTGATTTCCCGCTGGAAATGGACGGGGTTTTCGAGGTGGTGGACGTACGAAGTTTGGTAGCCGTTGGTGTTGTTTTCGTGGATGGAGGAGCCGTTGCGCAAAAAGGCGTTGTCCTGCATACCCCACGCTTGGTTGAGATAATCTTCGCTGCCGGTGCCGTGCAGCTCGGGGGGCCATTTGTAGCCATCGACCCAGATCATGTCGTCGCCCTCGCCCCACCAAGTGCCTTGGAAGTTGGTGACGCTGATGTTGCAGCCGATGTAGTGGCCGCGGCCTTGGGTCTCCAAGATGACGTAGTTGTTGTCCCAAGCGGTCTGTTCCTTGTTGACGATGTTGGCCTCTGGCGAGTTGACGCGGATCTCGTGGCCCCAGCCGCCAAAGGGGTTTTCGCGGCGGAACTCGGCGTGGAAATACCCGGCCTCGCTCGGCACGTCGCCGGTCTCGTAATCGACGTAGAAGTACTGGCGGTGCCGTTCGCTGCTCTCGTTGACCAGCTCGACGACGGCGCGCTGGCGAAAGGGCATTTGCGCGTACGCGTTGAGGGCGCAGCCGGTGTTAAAAACATTGTTGCTGCGCGTCGAGGCCGAAAAGAGCAGGGACTGGTAGGAGTTGACGATGCCGTGGCCGAGGCCGAAGAAATCGCCCAACGGGCACACCACGCTGGGGAAATCTGCGTCATCCCAAGTGATCTTGAGCAAGCACTCCCGGTAGTGGTTGGCCTGGGTCAGCCAGAGGTGGGTGATGCGGCCGGGGCCTTTGATGTCGGCGAGGATTGCGCTCTCACCGGGTTCGATCCACCAGGCGTCGCTGTTGCGGCCGGTTTCGTCCCAAGATGAGGCGCGCCCGGTTTGGGCGTCGCGGATATTGGCGAGTTGGTCGAGCATGGCGTTCTCCTGAATGTACGTGTATTGGTGAGTTATCCGCAGATGGGCGCAGATGTAAATTTTAGGCTTTGACTTTCCCGGCTTTTTGCACCTGTTCGTAAATCCGCGCGAATTCTTCAGACCCGTCGTCGTTCCAGACCTCGGTGCGCACGCCGCGCACATTGCCTTCGACAAATCCGGTCAACCGCTCAACCGCTGGGATGCTCGGGGTGTAGTACGTGGTGCCGCCGGGTAGGTGCAAAACGCCGACGTGGCGCGGCAGCTCGCTCTTGGGCCGCGCAGCTAGCTCTGCCAATATCTGCCCATCGACCTCCACACCTAGCCCTGGTCCCTCGGGCACTGGCGTGCTGCCTTCGCTGACTTCGAGGCGACCGCCGGTCACATCCTCGGCGTACTGGTCGTCTAAGTTGGTCGAATGCGAGACGTTGGGAATGACCGCGCCCAAGTGCATGGCCATAGCCTTGCACAGGGTGCCGCCGGTGAGTTGGACCACGGTCGAAAGGCCAGCGGCGGCCGCCGCCAAGCCCCGGCGGATGGATTGGCCAATGCCCATTTCGCCGATCATGTAGAGGTCGGCCACATCTCGCTGGATCTCCGGGCCGCCCCCGAGCTGCGGCACGTGCATCAAAAGCGGCAGGGAGGTCTTGGAACGCAACAGACGCCAGCCTTCGATGTCGTAGGGATAGAGCGGATCTTCCAAGAAGCCGACGACCGGAAATTTTTCCAACTCATCGACGACGCGCAGCACGGCGGTAGAAGGCCGATTGTGGTTGAAGTCCCAGTGGACCTTAAAGCCAGTCGGCGCGACCTCTTGGGCGGCGCACGTCTGCTCGATTACGTCGTGCTGTTCGGCCGAGTGCATCTTGAAGATGGTGTAGCCCTCTTGAGCGGCGCGCTGGATTTCGCTGGCAAAGTCCTCGGGGGCTGCGGGTCGGGTCCACGCTGCTACGGGCACGCGGTCGCGGACCTTTTGGCCCAACAGCTTGTACGCCGGCTCTTCGATGGCCTTGCCCATAGCGTCGTACAGCGCACCCATCAGGCCGGTGCTGAGCGCACCCGCGACGTAGTTGAACGGCGATTGGTCGATCATGCCCGCGATTTGCCCTTCGCCCAGCGAGGTGTGGCCGCGCTCGTCGCCGTAGCCGACGACGCCGTTGTCGAGGGTTACGCGGAAGACGGTCTGAGTGTCGATGCCGGAGAAGCGGACCTCGTGACCTTGGTAGCGGTCGCAGAGGCGCGGGTTGAGATGGAAAAATTCGACGTTGGTGATTTTCATGGATGTGCTCCCATGCAATAGTTAAGAAGATGATTCCTCAGCGAGAGGGATGCTCTTTCCGCGCCGCTTCAATTGCCGCCTCAATATCCTCGATGGTCAAATCCTTAAAAAGCTCCTTGCGCTCTTTAGTGTAGTCACCATAGCCTGTTGTGAATTGGCCACAGAAACGCACTGCATCTGCTGGCCCCATTTCCCGCACTAAGAGCCTAATAGCCTGCTCGTTAATTTCGCTTAATGGCCTAGCTGGGACTGCCATTTTTCTATTTCCTCCGCAAGTTCTAATGGTGAAACTGCTTTGGTTTTACCTTTGACCACTCGCTTTGCTTTCCGCAAAAATAAATCATCGCAAGTGCAGAAAAGGTCTGCCTCGCCAGCTTCCGCCGATGCAAGATGTAGGCTATCCAAGGCCGCAATCCCCGTTTGGTGTAGCTCTTTGGCACGCCTTGCTACAGTTTTCGCGTGCTGAACACAGATTGATGCAGCCAAAATAGTTTCCAAGGCAAATGCCCGACGTACTGGGTGCGGATTGCGCATAATTTCAAAAGTAAGCACATCGGACGACATAAGCTCAATGCGACCGGTTCTAACAAGGTCGAGAATGCTCAAAATTGCTTCAGCCTCAAGACGATTGCGAAGTTGCGATTTGTCGTCAAGTGGGCGCTGAAGACTGCAAGTGTCCAGATAAACTCTCATGTTTGGAGACTACAAGCCATGAAGGACTTTGCCGGGGTTCATCAAGTTGTCCGGGTCGAGTGCTTTTTTGATGCGGCGCATGATCTCGACGCCTGGGCCGCACTCGGCTTCGAGCGCGTCGATTTTGCCCAAGCCGATGCCGTGTTCGCCGGTGCAGGTTCCCCCGGCTTGGAGCGCCCACTCGACGATTTGCTCGCCTAGCCGCTGCACTTGTGCCAGTTCCTCGGCGTTGCCCGGCTCGATGAGGCAGACGACGTGGAAGTTGCCGTCGCCGACGTGGCCGAAGAGCGGCGCGGGAAAGTCGAGGTCGGCCAGCGCGGCTCGCGTCTGGTGGATGCAGCGGGCGAGGGCCGTGATCGGTACGCAGACATCGGTTACGTAGCCGACTGAGCCGGGGCGGAGTGCGCGCGAGGCGTAATAGGCATCGTAGCGCGCCTGCCACAAACGGTCGCGCTCGCCGGCGGCCGTGGCCCAGCGGAAGGGACCGCCGCCCCGCCGAGCTACGTACTCGCCAGCGGTTTCCGCTTGTTCGATGACTCCTTTTTCCGTGCCGTGGAATTCAAAAAAGAGCGTTGGTGCCACTTCGTAATCGAGGCCGGCGTATTGGTTACAGGCCCGCATTTGTACTTCGTCGAGCAATTCGAGCCGTGCGACGGGGATTCCTGCACTCAAGACGTCGATGGCCGCAGCGACGGCGGTGTCGAGGTCGGCGAAGGGGCAGACGGCTGCGGAGATGGCCGCCGGCAGCTTGGCTAGGCGCAGAGTCACTTCGGTGATAAGGGCCAGCGTGCCTTCGGTGCCAACGAGCAGGGCTGTCAGGTCGTAGCCCGCCGAGGATTTGCGCGCCCGTCCGCCCGCTTCGACGACGGTGCCGTCGGCAAAGACGGCCTTGAGGCCCAAGACGTTGTCGCGCATGGTGCCATAGCCGACCGCGGCGCTGCCCGAGGCGCGGGTGGCGGCCATGCCGCCCAAGGAGGCGTCGGCCCCGGGATCGACTGGGAAGTGCAGGCCGGTATCTTGTGCCCGGAGGTGTTCGTTGAGTTGTTGGCGGGTGACGCCAGCTTCGACCGTGGCGTCCATGTCGGCGGCGCTGACGCGGAGGATGCGGTTCATGTGTGAGAGATCGACGCACAGGCCGCCGCGCACGGCGACAATGCCGCCTTCGACGGCCGTGCCGGTGCCATAGGGTATGATCGGCACTTGGTGCGCGGTGCAGATCCGAGCGATCTGGGCTACTTCTTCGACGCTTGCGGGGAAGGCTACGGCCTGCGGCGGTTGCGGGGTGTGATACGAGGCGTCGGCAGCGTGGGCATGGCGCACCTCAGAGGTTTCATTCAGGCGCGGGCCAAGGAGAGCGGCAAGCGCCGACAGGGCTTGGGGGTCTATGGGAATCATGGGCGGTTCACTGTGCCCCAAACATAAATGCTTGCGATTGTCCTATCAACAAATGTCGGCCTCCTACGGGTACCCGGGTAGTTGCGTCTAGCTCTCCACGTCGCGCCCATACACCGTGCGAATTACGTCCTCGATGTCGGGCTCCTGGACGGACACGTCGCGCACCGGGTAGTGGGCCGACAACTCCGAGATCAGCGCCGACGCAGACACCTGACTCCTCGCAAAGCGAATGCGGACGACACGGTCTCGCCGTTCGAGGATCTCTGCGTGGGCGTGGGCAAAGCCAGCCAGCGGCTTTCCGGTGCCGGGATCGCACTCGATGATCAGATAGCGGTGCGGGGTGATCGAGTCGATGAGCGCCGCTAGAGGCCCATCTTCGATGATGCGTCCTTGGTTGATGATGATAAGTCGCTCGCAGAGTTCCTCCACGTCGTCTAGGTCGTGCGTAGTGAGCAGCACGGTGGTGCGCCGGCGCTGGTTAATGTCTCGGATGAAGGCCCGAATCGCCGCTTTTACTTCAATGTCCATGCCTATCGTAGGCTCGTCGAGAAACAGGATATCTGGCTCGTGCAGCATGGCACCGGCCAACTCCCCGCGCATGCGTTGCCCCAGGGACATCTGCCGCACCGGTGTGTCGAGGAGGTCGCCGATGCCGAGGACCTCGCAGAGTTCAGCGAGGCTCCGCTCGAAGTCGTCGTCGGCAATGCGGTAGATCCGCTTGAACAGCTCAAAGGATTCGCCTAGGCGCAGGTCCCAGTTTAGCTGGCTGCGCTGACCGAACACAGCACCAATGCGCTGGACGACCACCCGCCGCTTCTCCTGGGGCGAGAGGCCGACGACAGAGACGCGCCCAGACGTGGGATAGAGGATGCCGGAGAGCATCTTGATCGTCGTCGATTTCCCCGCGCCATTGGGGCCGATGAACCCGACCAGTTCGCCTGGCTCAATCGCAAAGCTCACGTCGCGCACCGCATGTACTTCACGTCGGTCGGGACGGAACAGGCCCTTCACCGCACCGGCCAGCCCCTTTTGCTTCCGGGTTACGCGGAAAGTCTTGCAAACCCTCTCTAACTCTATATGTGCCATGGCCTACGACCCTGCGCTTTCGTAGCGGCGAAGTCCGGCGGCAAAAACAGCCAGCGCCAGCGCGAGCATGGCAGCACCCACAGCGGGAGTCCACAGGGCCACATCGAGGGGCAGAGAGGTGTTCGCGCTCTGGCCGAGGAAGTCGCAGGCAGGGTAGAACCCGATGAAGCCGAGGGGCAGCACAAAGGTCAGCAGCGCCTGCAAGGGCCACGGGTACACAGTCAGCGGGTAGAACGTGCCGCGCGCCATCAGTTCCATGCTGGCGTCCACGAGGGGCTGGCTCCGCATGGTCCAGAACGCAATGGAGCTGATGAGGGTGAGGTAGGACCAGTAGATCAGGGTCCCGCCGGCAATGACGAGGAGTACCTCGGCGACGTGCAGAGGCGTCCAGACAAAGCCAGACAGCCGGGCCCCATAGAGGAAATAGCCCATGCCGATGCCCAGATGCACAAGACCTACTACGTTGATTCGGTTGCAAGAAAAGTGGAAGGCGATCTCCAAGGGTCTGAGAAGCATCAAGTCGAACTCACCGCGCGTGACAAAGCGATCGATCTGCCGCGACTGAAATGACAGGATGGACATGACGCCACGGCTCATCAGGCTCAGCCCATATAGGAAAGCGAGCTGTGAAAAGGTCCATCCCGATAGCGGCTGGAACCGGTCAACCAGCACCTTCAGGGCGACGCCAATCCAGACGTAGTTGAAGCCCAGGCCAAGGCAGATACTCAGCAGCGAAAACGGATACTCCAACGCCCGCTGCACCGACAGGCGGCCGTACAGGGCTGCAACGGACAAGTGATGACGCACGTCGGCGATCACAGGCTGCCTATCCTCCCTGCACGAAGACCCGTCGCTGGGCGTGCGTCCAGACGAAACCTGTGAGCAGGGCGAAAACCGCGACCCAGAGGGCCTGCACGGAGAGGATGTGGACGACCTCTGTGGCAGAGACGCGGCCGATGTAGATCTCCAGCGGTGCCTGGAACATGTACTGGAAGGGCAGCCACCGCGATGCATCGGCGATGAGGTCGGGAAACAGCCACATTGGCACCAATCGTCCCGACAGGGCAAAAACGAGGCTGGTCTTCACTGAGCTCACATCCCCGAAGTCAGTGACCCAAAAGGCCGTCATGCCCACCAGGGCGCTTAGCTGCCACAGCAGCAGGAAGCTCAGCGCACAGCTCGGCAGAAACAGCAATCCCGCTCCCACCCCCGCTGGCAGCGGGGGAGCCACAAAGAGGAGCGAGATGGCCAGCAGGGGCAGGGCGAACTGCGTGACGGCCGCCAGTGAACGCCCCACGTCCTCGGTCATCCAGTACCAGACGAGGTTCACCGGCCGGATTAGGTCGAGCGCGATCTCACCTGCGCGGATCTTGCCAAAGAGCGCGTTGTCGATGCTGACAGTGAAGCATGCATTCATCAGCACGGCGACGACGGCGTAAGTAACCATCTGCGCCTCGGTGACACCGGCGACTTGGTCGATCCCGCGATACGCGGTACGCCAGAGGAAGACGGAGCCAAGAAGAAAGAACAAATTCCGCCCAATGGAGGACAGATACTCAAAGCGGTAGGCCAGCGCGTTGAGCAGTTGGAGCTTTAGCAGGTAGGTGTACAGGCGCATGATTACTCCTCCAGTGGGTATTCCCGCATCGCGCCCGGTGCCAGCTCAACGCGTTGCCAATCGGCCGCCCTCGCCATGCGCCACTCCAGCGCCTGTCGCTCCTCGCCCCCATTGTAAAACAACACCGCGCCCGGTCCACTGACCGGCGGTTGCACAAGCGCTAGGATCTGCTCGGGCAAATGGCCTTCGGCCCACTCGACCAGCGGCACCACTGCGCCCTGTACTTCGCACGTACCCATCAACAACGGCCCATAGCAACCCGTCACCGCCCCACAGCCCCAGTTACGCCCGTGTCCTGCGGCCACCGAGCAAATCGCCCCGCCCATGTCGGCGTGTTCGCGCCCACCGCGCAACACCCGCCGGGCCATGGCGAATTTGGCCGCCGCCGCCCCCAGCGCCCGTCGGGCCATGGTCCACTCGCCCGTCAATTGATACCCCAGCGCCAAGGCGGCCGTGCTCGGCTCGCGCGAGGGCTGCACCGCGCCATCTTCTGCCCAATGGCCCCAGTAGATCATGTCGCTGCGTTTGCCGACCCCTGGCTCGCGACGCTGCCGCTCTTGGGGAAAGACCATCGCCCACGGTGTTTCCGGCTCGGCGGGTCGTCGCGCCAGCACCGCGCACATCGCGTCGTCCAGCGAAGAATCGGCGAAGGTCCGGCGATAGTAGGAGAGCGCGGCCGCGGCCGGGTCGGCGTAGGGATCGAGCAATTCGCCGATTAGCGGCTCGACGATTCTCTTGGCCGCACGGCGAAAGATGTCGTCGCCCTCCAGCAAAAAGAGATCGCCTAGCGCATAGACCGCGCCCGACGCCAGCAGGTTTTCGATGCCAGCGAGTGGGTCGTCGGCGAGGTGGTGGTTGTTGGCGGCCATCCCCCGCTCTGCGCGGGTCTGCAAATCCTCCGGCTGCAATCCTCGCCCGTCTAGATCCCACAACACGGGCATCCGTTCGTCCGCCGCCAGCAACCGCTCGGCCCGCTTGCGCCCATAGCGCAGCGCCCAGTCGCAATAGCGTGCCTCGCCCGTGACGCGCCAAGCGGCCAGCGCAATGTGCAAGAAGCGGAAGTGCTCGGCCAACTCGCGATCGCCGTGCGCCCCACCGACGGTCCGCGTGCCGATCCAGTAGCTCAAAAAGACGTCGCGCGTCCAGTCGTACCAAGCAGGCACACCCTCGACCCAGTTGCCGATGTGGTGCGCTGCGTCGTCGAGCAGGGCGGCGGCTTCTCTGTCGTCGGGAAAGAGTCCGAGATAGCGAGGTAGAAACAACAAAAAAGGCTCGGTGCCGTGGTGGGCCTCGGCCTCGGCCTCGTACCCGTGCAGGCACTCGGTGCTAACCCAGGCCTTGAGGTCATTGGCCAGCGAGCGAAACCGCACTGCGATCCGCTCGTCGCCGCTGACCAGATAATGCGGAAAAAAGGCCAGCGCGAAATTGGCCTCGTCCTCGCCGCCGTGGTTTTTGTCCGGCCCGTCGCGGAGAATACTCTGCTCGACCCACAGCGAGAGTTCGCGCCGCAAGGCCACATAGTGCGCGTAGGTCTGTGCCAGTTCGTCGATCATGGGTCTGAATGTATCAGTTACAAGCTCTCGAAGACAAGCCTTGACACTACCCTCTTCGATTGGGAGTATGATCTACAAATTACCGTAGCCGCTCTCCTGTTATAGGAGGTCGGAGTAGCGTCCGATAGAAACAAGGAGCAACTATGCCAAACATCCGATTCGCCCAGCTCTCCTTTTGGTTTGGTCACGCGCACGGCATCTGCAACACTGCGCAGCAACACGACAGCGTCGATCTCATCGCAATCTGGGACGCCGACGCCAAGCGCGGACAGGCCGCGGCCGATCACTTCGGCGTCGAATTTATCCCCGATCTGGATGAGCTTCTCGCCCGCGATGACATCGATGCCGTCGGCATTGCCTCGGAAACCCAACTCCACGGTGAACACATCATCCGCGCTGCCGAAGCGGGCAAACACTGCATGGTCGAAAAGCCGTTCACCCGCACCCCCGAGCAGGCGGACGAAGCGATCGCCGCGGCTGAGAAAGCGGGCGTCCAAGTCATGCCCGTCCACAACCTGCGCTTCTCCCCCGCACATGAGTGCATGAAGGAAATCGTCGATTCCGGCGTGCTTGGCCCCATCACGCAAGTGCGGCGGCGTCACGGGCACGACAAGTACAGCGCCCAAGATTTCGATGCGCAGAGAATCCAAAACGACCCCGCCGATCCGTGGTTCGACGCGGACGCGGAAGGCCGCAGCTCGCTTTACCACGCTGGCTCCCACTCTGCTTTCTGGATGCAGTGGATGTTCGGCATGCCTGAGAGCGTCGTTTCCCTGGGCGTCTCGAGCGTCAAAGGACTCCCGGTCGAGGACAACAATGCCGCTGTCTTCCGCTACGCCAATGGTCCAATCGTAACGCTCCATACGAGCGAGACGGAAACTCGGGCTCCCCTAGCCACCGAAATCTACGGTCACAAAGGCGCGTTGGTGCAAGTCAGGGGCGACCATCCTTCCACCAGGCTGGATTTCGGCGACCCGGCCGCGTTGATGCTCTACACAAGGGAAACCGAAGCTTGGCAACCCTTGTCAGAATTCCACCGCAGTTTCGTCCCTCCGGGATACAGCGTGTTCGGCAAATTCTTCGACGCCTTGGCCAACGGGGAGGAGATGCCGATCACGATGTACGACGGTAGGGAATGCGTTCAGATTTTGGCGGCGGCGGATCTGGCGGGGAAGGAAGGGCGACAGGTTGAGCTGTTGGAGATAACGGGCTGAGATCGGAGTGTGCGCCAAGCAGACTCTGGAGGCAGTCGCTACAGTGTGGGGCCGCGCAAGTGCTTGGAAAAAGCCAGATATGACAAGCCCCCGAGGAGGTGATCCCCGGGGGCTTGTCTTAAACAACAAACCGCCAAAGTTAGCGACAGGAAATATGGTAGCGGCGAAGGGACTCGAACCCCCGACCCATGGATTATGATTCCACTGCTCTAACCAACTGAGCTACGCCGCCAAAAACTTGTTTAAAAGCTAGCCGGTGGGGGGGGCTTTGTCAATAGGACTCAGAAGGCGAACAGGTCCTCCAAGCCTAGCTCGACGATCTCGCCCTGCACGGCTAGTGCCTCTAAGTCCATTTTGCTCTTGTCGCCAGTGATCGAAATCAGCTTGGGGCGGCCTTGGACGTGCTGGCGGTAGAATGCGAGCACTTCGTCGAGGCCGCTGGCTTGGATCTGCTCAAAGCGCCAAGCGCGCGGATCGCCGGTCAGCCCCTTGCGCTCCCAGCCACGCACGGCCCCCAGCACCGAGCGGAAGCCGAGCCGTTCCGTGCGGTATTTGTTGAGCACTGAAAGTTGGGCGGCGGCAAAGCGCTCGGGCGAGGAGGGAATGTCGTCGAGCAGGCCGGCGAAGGCCGCAACCGCTTCGGGCGTCTTGTCGGCTTGAGTGCCCATGCCGCCGACCATGTAGTTGTAGTCAGCTTGGTCGCGGCCGTTGAAGTAGAGAGCACCCACCGAATACGCGAGGGCCCGCGCTTCGCGGATCTCTTGGAATACGATGCCAGCCATGCCGCCGTAGAAGTAGTCGTTGAACAGCTCGACGGCTGGCTCGAGTGCCGCTTGATAGGGCACATCCACGTATTCGATCCTCACTAGGGCTTGGGCCATTTCCTTGTCGAAAAAGTAGATCTGGGTTTTTTCGGGCTGGGTAAACGCTAGCACCTGATAGGGCGGCGGCTCGACTGGAGACGCAGGCAGCGAATAGTGCTGGTCGAGAATGGCCTGTACGTCCTCGATGGCTTGTGATCCGGTGTAGCTAAGGTTCTGGCGATAGGAAAGCAAGCCGCTGAGTAGGTCGATAAGCTCTTCGCGTCCCAGTGCGCGAACTTCCTCGTTGGACAACACCCGGCGGTAGTATGCCATGTCGCCTAAGCGGTGATAGCGGTAGAGAGCTTCGTGAATGGTGCGGTGATCCTTGAGCGCGTCATCGCGCCGAGCGATGATGATGGACTGAAGCTCGGCGAGCGTGGCGTCGTCGGTGGTCGGACCGTGCATCAGTTCAGACAATAAGGCCAGCGACGCGGCGAAGTTTTCGTCGAGGCCCGATATGGAAATCGTGGTCTCTTGGTCGCTGACGCTCATCCTAAAGTCGGTGCCGAGCTTGTACCACTCCTTTTTCAGCTCTTCGGAGGTAAAGCGCGGGGTGCCCGACTTGTCGAGCAGTTCGCGGGCTACGGGCAGGCGATTTTCGGTTAGGGAGCCGAGGTCGATCGCGATAGAAAATTCGAACAGGTCGTTGAGCGGGTTGCGGGCGTAGTAGAGCTTGCTGCTGCCCGCCAATTCTCGGATGGTAAAGTCGCGCTCGGGCACGAGGTAGGCCGGCTCGACTTCCGCAAAGGGCATGGCCATGACTTCGGCGGAAAAGGCCGATTGGCGCGAGGCGTCGATGTCGATTTTGTCGATCGGCGGCTTGGCGATCTCGGGTATGTCCTGTTCGCCGTCGCGGCGGTAGCCGGCGACATACGCGCCGTTGAAATACTTATTGGCGGCTTCGACGACGTCGTGCTTCTCGATTTCGGCCATGCGGTCGAGGGCGCGCACCGCGTGGCTCCATTCCTCAAACCCGAGATACGAATCGCGCATGGAGCTGACCCGAGAACTGTTGTTTTCCTGCCCCTGCTTTACGCTCTTCTTGAAATCGGTGACAATGGCCGAGATGATCCAATCCTCGAATTGCCCATCCTTGATCAGGTCGATCTGCTCCAAAAGCAGGGCCTCGACTTCCTCAAGGGTCTGGTCCTGTTTGGGGATGCCCCACAAGTACTGGGCGCCGTAGTCGTTGAGCAGATAAGGGTACGAGCCGGCTTCGCGCACCTTCTGCTGCTGATTGAGGTTGAGGTTGATCAGCCCGGCTGTGGCGTTGTCGAGGATCATGTCGAGGATTTGCAGCGTCTCGGCGTCCTCGTGCGACCGCTCGGCGGTGCGAAAGGCCAACAGCACGTATTCCTCGCCGGGATAATTGACCTCGGTCCGTTCCACTCCGTCGATCGCAGGCTCTTTGTAGTCGGGAAATGAGGGCAGTTCCTTGCGCTCCCAGAGCGAAAATTCGCGGTCGATGAGTTGGATGGTTTCGTCGATGTCAATGTCGCCGGAGATGAAGATCGCCATGTTGTTGGGCACGTAATAGGTGTGATAGAACTCGTACATGCGCTCTAGCGAGGGGTTTTTCAGATGCTCTACTGTGCCTAGCGTGGTGACGCGGTAGGGATGGACCTTGTAGAATTGCTCCTGCACGGCTTTGTGGATGACGCGGCCCTTGTTGTCGAGGGAGCGGTTTTTTTCTTCATAGACGGTTTCCAACTCGGTTTGGAAGAGGCGGAAGACCGGCTCGTGGAAACGCTCGGCCTCGACCTTGGCCCATTGGGCTAGACGATTGGCCGGCAGTTCCACCTTATAGACGGTTTCCTCGACCCAAGTGTGGGCGTTGAGGCCGCGCTCGCCCATCGCGGTGTAGAGGCGGTCGAGTTCATTGGGAATGGCGTAGGCCGCGGCGAGTTGGTTTTCGGCGTTGATCTCGGCGTAGATTGCGGCCCTTTTTTCCGGGTCCGTCTCGACAAAGTGCTGCTCGTAGAGTGCCTCAATGCGGTCGAGGTGGATTTGTTCCTTTTCGTAGTCGAGGGTGCCGATTTTTTTGCTGCCCTTGAAGAGCATGTGCTCTAGGTAATGGGCAATGCCGGTGGCGTCTTGAGGGTCGTGCTTGGAGCCGGCGCGAATGGCAATTTCGGCGTAGAAGCGCGGCTCTTCCCGATTTGCGGTTAGATAGACCGTCAGGCCGTTGTCCAATTGGTAGATATGGGCCGCCATGGGGTCTTTGGGATCCGGGCCGTGGAGTAAGTTGTACTCGGCGGGAAGGGCCTCGGCCAAGGCGAGAAAGAAAAGCGCGTACAGCAGGGGCATAATCGATCCTTTGTTTGAGGTAACAGGGCCATCGGAAATACGGAAAAGGGCTAAACTATGGCAAGTCCGCAAGAAAGCGGATGGTGCCCTAGTTTGGCACGTTTTTTTCTTTCTTGTATGCAACGCAATACAGCGCGCCCATAACGTGGTTATTGGGTAACGAGAAGCGGGCGAAATGGAAACACTACAGACGTGGGGCCGTGCCCTGTTGGACTTTGCCTATCCGCCGCACTGCGCGGTTTGCGAAGCGGACATCGAGGCCGCCGAGCTGCTGTGTGGGTCGTGCTGGACGGAGATTGTGCCGGGCTGTCCACGTCCCCAAGCTGAGGACGGAGGCCGTGCGTTTGAAAAGGTCGTCTCTTTGGGGCCGTTCACCGGCGCGCTGCAACAGGCCATTTACGCGCTTAAATTTCGCAACCAAGTGCGGCTAGGGAGGACGTTGGGCGAGCGCATGGGGCAGTGCTTGGCCGAGCAACTTGCTCCGCTAGACTGCTTGTTGCCCGTGCCCTTGCACTCGGCTCGGCAGCGGGAACGCGGGTTTAATCAGAGTGCGGAAATCGCCGCTGGGTTAGGGGCTGCACTCGGCGTGCCCGTGTGCCACGAGGTCGTGCGACGGCGGAAAAATACGCGGCAGCAGGCTCTTTTGTCGGCCGAGGAACGCCGCGCCAATCTCCGCGATGCCTTTGCGACCGTGGCCGCGCTGCCTGCAAGCGTTCGGATAGGGATAGTAGATGACGTGTGGACGACCGGAGAGACCATGGCCGCCTGTGCCCAAGCCGTGGGGGGCGATCACCACTTATGGGCCGTTGTCTTAGCGCGCTCGGGCGCGGACGATCTGTTGACCTAATTCTAACAAATTCCTACATTTAGCCGTTTTTGGAATCCCCTATAATTCAAGCTGAACCAAAGTTGGCCGCGAGCCAAGGAGTCCGTGTATGGCCGAAAAGACAATCGGCATATTGACCGGAGGAGGCGACTGTCCGGGTCTCAATGCCGTCATTCGCGCTGTGGTGCGCAAAGGCATTACTGCATACCGATACCGCTTTCGCGGCATCCTCAAGGGCTGGAAAGGGGTACTAGAATGCGACTGGGAGCCCTTGGGACTGGAGGAAATTTCCGGCATTTTGCCCAAGGGCGGCACCATCCTCGGCACATCGCGCACCAACCCGTTCAAAGAAGAAGATGGCGGCGAAATGGTCGTCGATAATATGCGGCGGATGAAGCTAGACGCGCTCGTGGCCATCGGCGGCGAGGACACACTCGGGGTAGCCAACAAGCTAGCAAGCATGAACGTGCCGGTCGTGGGTGTGCCTAAGACCATTGACAACGACCTGAATGGCACGGACTACACGTTTGGTTTTGACACCGCGGTCAATATCGTCACCGAAGCCATCGACCGAATTCACACCACGGCCGAATCGCACAACCGAGTGATGGTCATCGAGGTCATGGGGCGGCACAGCGGTTGGATTGCCCTGTACGCTGGTTTGGCTGGCGGCGCAGATATGATCCTCATTCCCGAGCAGAAATACACTATCGAGGAAGTCGTCGGCATCATCCGCAATCGACACGAGCGCGGCAAGGACTTTTCGATCGTGGTGGTGGCCGAGGGAGCGCAATTGGTTTCCGAGGAAGGCGGGGAGAAAGAATACGTGGTCTCCGAGGGGGGACTCGACGAATTCGGCCACGTCAAGTTAGGCGGTATCGGCCAACTCGTCGCCAACGCGGTCGAGGAAGGAACGAGTTACGAGACGCGGGTTACGGTGCTTGGGCACTTGCAGCGCGGGGGGACGCCCACGGCCTTCGACCGCGTCTTGGGCACGCGCTTTGGCATCGCCGCCATCGACTTGGTACACGCAGATGACTTCGGCAAGATGGTGAGTCTGCAAGGCAATGAAATCGTGGCGATCCCGCTCGCCGAGGCGGTCAATCAGCTCAAGGTAGTGGACCAAGAGCTATACGACCTAGCGACGGTATTCTTCGGTTAATCGCAATGGCTAAGCGCACCATCAGGGACCTCGATGTAGCTGGCAAGCGGATTCTCGTGCGAGTGGATTTCAACGTGCCGCTCGACGACGAAGACGGCCAGATCGTTGATGACACGCGGATTCGCGCCGCTCTGCCAACGATCGAGCACTTATTGGCGCAGGGCGCGTCCGTCATTCTGATGTCGCACTTGGGTCGCCCCCGCGGCCAGCGAATACCCGCGCTATCGCTGGCTCCGGTAGCCGAGCGACTGAGCCAGTTGTTGGGACGCGCGGTGGGCATGGCTCCAGACTGCGTCGGTGCCGAGGTTGCAGCCCAAGCCGCTGCCTTGCAGCCGGGGCAGGTCCTGCTCTTAGAGAACGTGCGCTTCCACCCGGAAGAGGAGCAAAACGAGCAGACTTTTGCCCAGCAATTAGCCGGGCTAGGCGATGCGTACGTCAACGACGCCTTTGGGGCGGCGCACCGGGCGCACGCTTCGACCGAGGGGGTGCCGCGCTATATGGGAGCGGGGGTCAGCGGCCTGTTGATGAAGCAGGAAATCTCCTATCTCGACGAGGCCCTGCGCCGTCCGCAGCGGCCATTTACCGCTATTTTGGGCGGGGCCAAAATTTCAGGCAAGATCGAGCTGATTGAGCACTTGCTCGACCGCGTGGATGCCCTGCTCATCGGCGGCGGCATGGCCTATACCTTTCTCAAGGCCATGGGGCTAGAGATCGGGGATTCGCTGCTTGAAGAAGACCGCCTAGACACGGCTCGGCAGCTATTGACCCGAGTCGAAAAGGGGAAATTGGATCTCCAGCTTTCCACGGATTGCTTGGTTGCCGACCGCTTTGCTGCCGACGCCCAAGTGCAAGTGGTCGCCCGCGATGCCATCCCGCTCGGTTGGCAGGGCATGGACATCGGCCCCCAGACCCGGCAGCGCTACGCCGACCAGATCGCCCGGGGAGGCACCATAGTGTGGAACGGCCCACTTGGAGTGTGCGAGATGGCCCCTTTTGCCCAAGGGACCCAACAGATCGCCCAAGCTCTAGCGGTCGCCACTCGCGAGGGTACCGTGAGCATTATTGGTGGTGGGGACACAGCCGCGGCTGTAGCCCAAGCCGGATTGGCCCAAGCGATGACTCATATTTCCACTGGAGGCGGGGCTTCGCTAGAGTGCATGAGCGGGCGGGTCTTGCCCGGGGTGGCGGCCTTGGATGACGAGGAAAACTGAGATGCGCCGACCCATTGTCGCTGGCAACTGGAAGATGCACAAGACCGCCACGGAAGCTGTCGAGTTGGTCGAAGGAATCAAGCCGCTCGTAGCGGGACTCGACGTAGAAGTAGTAGTCTGCCCGCCGTTCACCTGCTTGGAAACCGTGCGTGTGGCCCTTGCCGACAGCGCCATTGGGCTGGGGGCCCAGAACATGCACTGGGAGCGACAAGGAGCTTTCACCGGAGAAATATCCTCCGACATGCTCTTGGCGGCTGGTTGCTCTTACGTGTTGTTAGGGCACTCCGAGCGAAGACAGTTTTGCGGCGAGGACGACTCGCTGGTCAACCGCAAGTTAGCCTGCGCCCTCCAAGCCGACCTGTGTCCAATCGTCTGCGTCGGCGAGACCCTGCAAGAGCGCGAAGCTGGCCGAATTGAAGAGGTCGTCCTCGGCCAAGTGGGTGGTGCCCTAGCCGGGATTGAGGCGGGTGCAGCTAGCGCGGTAGTGTGGGCGTACGAGCCGGTTTGGGCGATTGGCACCGGCGCGACGGCGACGGCCGCGCAAGCCGAAGAAGTCCATGCGATGATCCGCTATTTCCTCGCTGGGCACTTGGGCAAAGCCGCTGCCGACGAGGTGCGCATCCAGTACGGCGGCAGCGTCAAGCCCGAAAACGCCGCCGAGCTTTTTGCCCAAGACAACATCGACGGGGGCTTGATCGGCGGTGCCGCGTTGGACGCGGGGCAGTTTGCCGCTATTGTGAAGGCCGCCCTTTAACCTTAAATTTATATCAATTAAAAATTACGAATTACGAATTGGAGGAGGTAATTCCTAATTCCTAATTCCGAGAAAGATTATGTTTGAGATTCTATTTACAATTTTTCACGTGCTGATTTGCGTGCTCCTAGTGGTGACCGTGCTCTTGCAGGCGGGCAAGGGGGGCGGCTTGGCTGGATCGATCGGCGGTGGCTTAGCCTCTTCCTCGGTGTTGGGTGGCCGTACCGCAGCTACGTTTCTGACCAAGGCCACGACCGTTTTGGCCACAGCTTTCATGCTTAGCTGTTTGGTGCAGTCGGTGGCCTTTCAGACGGCCGAGACCACTCCGACGACGGCGACGCAACGGACGATGGCCGAGGAACAGGTACCAGCGGTGCCCGCTATACCGGAAGCAGAGCACCTGCTGGGCGAGCAGGAAGAGGCCGCTGAGACCTCGACTGCTGAAGAACCGCCGGCCGAGGCTCAGTAGCAGGCCAAACTAGTTTTTGCCGAAGTGGTGAAATTGGTAGACACGCTGTCTTGAGGGGGCAGTGCCTTAGGGCGTCGGGGTTCGAATCCCCGCTTCGGCACCATAATGTAAGTTGGCAAAGGGACTGTATAAGCGCACAGTCCCTTTTTTTTGCGAACGCTAGCGGAGTGGAATGGCCTCGTCGAGCAGCAGGATGGGAATTTCGTCTTGGATCGGATAGAGGTACGCGCCATCTGCACGCACTAGGCCGCCGTCGATCTTGCCTTCTACGGTTTTGCCGGCCCGATTCTTGACTTCCCCGCGTGCAATGCGGCTGTTGAGTTCGGCGATGAGTTCTTCCTCGGCGAGCGCGACCGGCTCTTTAGTCTCGGGGCAGGCGAGAATCGCCAACAGGTCTTGGTCAACCATTAGATATATCTCCTTGGCAAAAAATTAAAGATAGACCGATCTGTTGCCAGCGACAAGTTCGCGGTGTAGGCGGATACGGTCTTTTTTGTCAGCGGTGTACAACAAATTTATTTTTTCATAAATGAAATAATAATAACATATTATGAAAAAATTATCCCCTCTGTGAACCGTTGACATCCCCTTTTGAATTGGCTATGTTCCACCCGAGGCGATGCCCTTCCCCAGGCAGTTTGGCCATGCTTTCTAAGTCCAGAGATTTTTTCTAGCGCATACAGGTAGCGGAGGTGGTCATGGCTTCGGCTGATTTCGTCCATTTACACGGTCACAGCGAATACAGTCTGCTCGATGGAGGGTGCCGGGTCGGCGAGATGGCCGAGTTGGCGGCCGAGCAGGGCATGCCGGCCTTGGCTATCACAGATCACGGCAACCTCTTCGGCGTCATCGAGCACTACAGGGCCTGCCAAGACGCCGGTATTAAGCCCATCATCGGCTGCGAAGTTTATGTGGCGATTGATAGTCGCCACTTGCGCCAAGCCGCCCGCGGCCTAACCCACGCCTCCAACCACCTAGTCTTGCTGGCCAAAGACGCCACCGGCTACCGCAATCTGACCAAACTCGTCTCCAAGGGCTATCTCGAAGGTTACTACTACAATCCCCGCATCGACAAGGAGCTGTTGCGCGAACACGCCGAGGGCCTGATTTGCATGTCGGGCTGCATCGGCGGCGAGATCCCACATCTGATCCAGCGCGAGGGATTGGCCGCAGCCGAAAAGGTCGCCCGCGAGTTTATGGACATCTTTGGCGATGACTACTACTTGGAGATCCAGCGCCACGACATCGACCCCGAAGTCAAGGCGAACGACGGTCTGCTCAAGCTGCATCGCAAGTTGGGGGTGCCGCTGGTGGCCACCAATGACTTCCACTTCCTGCGCGCCACCGACCACGACGCCCACGACGCCCTGATCTGCATCCAAACCAACAAGACGGTTGACGAGAAAAATCGCCTTTGCTATCCCGACGGCCTCTATATGAAGAGTCCCGAAGAGATGCGCTCGCTATTTGCGGATTTGCCCGACGCGCTGGAGCGCACTCTCGAAATTGCCGACAAGTGCAACGTCGAACTCGAGTTCGGGAAAACCTATATGCCGGATTTTCCGATCCCGGCTGGCTACGCCTCCAGCGACGACTATCTGACCCAACTGGCGCAGGAGGGTTTGGAGCGGCGCTACAGCAGTGTCGATCCGGCCGTGCAGGAGCGGCTCGCCTACGAGCTAAGCGTCATCACCAGCCAGGATTTTTCCGGCTATTTCCTCATCGTCTGGGACCTTGTCAACTACGCCCGTAATCAGGGCATTTCCGTAGGGCCGGGGCGCGGCTCGGCCGCTGGCTGCTTGGCCTCGTATTGCCTCGGCATTACCAATGTAGATCCGATCAAGTACGACCTGATCTTCGAGCGCTTCCTCAATCCCGAACGCATTGAGCCACCCGATATCGACGTCGATTTTGACGACACCCGGCGCGACGAAGTGCTGCGCTATATGGTGGATAAGTACGGCAAGGACAACGTCTCCCAAGTCATCACCTTTGGGACTATGGGGGCTAAAGCGGTGGTGCGCGATGTCGGGCGGGTTTTGGGCATGTCCTTTGGCGAGGTGGATCGCATCGCCAAGCAGGTGCCGACTGAACTGAAAATTACCCTCGACAAGGCCATCGAGCGGGTGCCCGAGCTACAACAGGTGGCCCAAGCGCCCGGCAACGAGGGCAAGCTGATCGAGTACGCCCGCAAGTTGGAGGGCATGGCGCGTCACGCCTCGGTCCACGCCTGCGCGGTCATCATCGCTCCCGGCGAACTGACCAACTACGTGCCACTCTATCGCTCCCCAAAAAACGGGACTATAACTACCCAGTTCGTCGGCGAGACCTGCATGGACATCGGCTTGCTGAAGATGGACATCTTGGGCTTGAAGGAGCTCTCGCTGGTCGAGGAGGCCATGCGCCTGATTCGACTCAAGGAGCCGGACTTTGATTTGGAAGCCATTCCGTGGGACGACCGTCCCACGTTCGACCTGTTCGGCCGCGGCGAGACGATCGGCGTTTTCCAGTTTGAGTCCGCGGGAATGCGCGAATACCTGATCAAGCTCAGGCCGGACACCATCGAAGACATTATCGCCATGAATGCCCTCTATCGCCCAGGGCCGATGGACAATATCCCGACCTTCATCGCCCGCAAGCGCGGCGAAGAGGCCGTCTCCTACGATCACCCCAAGTTGGAGTCGATTTTGGAGCCGACCTATGGGATTATGGTCTATCAGGAGCAGGTCATGCGCATCGCCCAAGAGCTGGCCGGTTTCACCCTCGGCCAAGCCGATATTTTGCGCAAGGCGATGGGCAAGAAAAAGCCCGAGGAAATGGCCAAGGTCAAAAAGGACTTCGTCGTCGGCTGCGCTGCAAACGGGGTGGGAAAGACCTTGGCCAACAAGCTGTTCGGCGAGATCGAGATTTTTGCCGGCTACGCCTTCAACAAGTCGCATGCGGCCTGCTATGCCGAAGGTGCGTACAAAAATGCTTATCTCAAAACTCATTATCCCCAAGAATACATGGCCGCCAGCCTGACTCTTGAGCGCAAAGATACGGACCGATTGACCGTCTTACTCGACGACTGCCGCCGCATGGGTATTCCCGCCCTGCCGCCGGACGTCAACCAGAGTACGCTCAATTTTACGCCGACGGACGAGGGCATTCGCTACGGATTGGCGGCGATAAAGAACGTCGGCGAGGGCGCGGCGCAGAGCGTGGTCGATACGCGGATTGCCGAAGGCCCTTTTACGACCCTCTTCGAGTTCTGCGAGCGCATCGACTTGCGCGCAGTCAACCGGCGCGTGGTCGAGAGTTTGATTGCTGCTGGCGCATTGGACGGTCTGGAAGGCCATCGCGCACAGAAAATGGAGGCACTAGAGCTGGCGTTAAAGGCCGCAGGCAAGGCCCAAGAAGACCGCGAAAAGGGGCAGATCAGCCTTTTCGACGGCGGCGGCTCGTCCGAACTGATAGTGCAGGAACTGCCCCAGATCGAGGAGTGGTCTGAGCGCGAAAAGCTGGCCAAGGAACGCGACCTGTTAGGTCTCTATATCTCCAGCCATCCACTCAAGCCCTACGCCCGCGACCTCAAAAACTTCGCGCGACCCCTAAGCGAGATAGATGGGCAACTCGACGGTGCACGGCTACGAGTCGGTGGCCTAGTCGAGGAGGTGCGCAAGCTCTTTGACCGCCGAGGCAATCCCTTTGCCTTTGTCACACTCAAAGACCTCAATAGCACGGGCGATATCGCGTTTTTCTCCGAAGTCTTCGCCCGCCACCAACAGCTACTCGTGGAAGGCGAAACCATCCTCGTAGAGGGCCGCGTTTGCGAGCGCAACGGACGCCTGAGCTTACAGGCCGACAGTGCGCTGTCCCTCAAATCGGCGAGAGCGGAACTGACCGAGTCGGTCACTTTGTCGCTGCCCTACCATAAAGTGGGCGACCCTCTGCTCAGGCGGTTGCGCCAACTGTGCGAGCGCCACACGGGCGATTGTGAGTTGTGGCTCCAGCTCCAAAACGGCGACGAGCAGGACAAGATGGTGCGCTCAAAAACCATTCGCGTAGATCCCTGCGACGATTTGCTGATCGGTATTGAGGAACAGATCGGCCCTCACTCCATCCGACTGAAGCCCAAAAGGCAAATAGCCGTGCCCTCCTCGGCCGCTCCAGTTAAGTACAGGACATAATCGTGCGCGCAATGGCGATCGGATTGGCACTTCTAGCGTTGGGCTGTGGCTCCTCCGAGCCACAAAAGGACAAGCTCTTTCCTCCGCAGGCTGCTAAGTGGAGCGACTATCAGGGCCAGAGCGTGGATTTGCGCGATTACGAGGGCAAGGTCGTCTTGGTCAACTTCTGGGCGACGTGGTGCGGCCCATGTCGCTACGAAATCCCAGCCTTAGTCGAGATGAGCAATGATTACGATCCCGAACAGGTGGCGATCATTGGCATTTCCCTAGATCAAGGTCCCCCCGAGCACGTCCTACCCCTGATAGGCGAGTTCGTCGAGCGCTTGGCCATTAACTATCCGGTGGTTCACGATAGCCAGCACGAGTTACTCCGCGCCTTTTACAAAGAAAACTTGGCGCGGGTAGGCGTACCGCTCACCTTTATTTTCGATCGCCAAGGCCGCGTGTATAAGAGGCACATAGGCGTGCCGCGCGACAAAAGCGGCCGGCTCAATCCCCGTGGGGTATTCAGCGAGGATATCGAGACCTTATTGGCTCGCTCGTAAGACGGCGGCATATAGCAAAAGAAGGGATGGTCCGCATGGGACCATCCCTTCTTTGCATGTAGGTGATTGGGCGTTGTTTTAGTAGTTGGAGTAGTGCTCCGCTAAGACTTCCTCGCCGTGGCGCTGGACCAGCACTTCTTTGAATTTGGCGATGGAGCCGCCAGCGCGCAGGTGCGCCAGCATCTCGCTCTTGGACATGACCATCAGCGTGCCATTTTTGTAGTCGGGGAAGCGACAAAAGCTGAACTCAACTGGCTCGCCAGTGACGCAGCAGGTGTCTTCCATTTCCAACTCGATCTGCGTACCGGGATCAAACGGAAATTCAGCGTTGTCGTCGTCGTTGGATTGGACTTTTTTCGGCCTTGCCATGCTGTTCTCCTTGTGAGATGAACTTAAAAAATAAGAAAATGCCGCCGCTGAGCAAGTTCAGTACGGCAGATCGGCAAAGCGCGACAGCACGTCCGGCCCGTCGTGGGTGACGGCCACGGTGTGTTCGTATTGGGCCGAGAGCTTGCCGTCGGTGGTGACGGCCGTCCAGTCGTCGTCGAGTACGTGCGTGTCGTGCGCGCCTTCGTTGACCATCGGCTCAATGGTAAAGACCATGCCGTTTTGCAGGCGGCGACCCGTGCCAGCCTTGCCGTAGTGGAGCAGTTGCGGTTCCTCGTGGAAGTTGCGGCCAATGCCGTGGCCGCAGTATTCGCGCACGATGGAAAAGCCGCGTGCTTCGACATAGCTTTGGATGGCGTGGCCAATGTCGCCGAGGCGTCGTCCGGGTGTGCATAAGGCCAACCCTTCCTCCAAGCTCTGGCGCGTGGCGTCGAGCAGGCACTGGGCCTTGGGAGGCACGCAGCCGACTTTCATGGTGACGTTCATGTCGCCGTGAAAGCCATCCTTTTTAACGGCAATGTCAACGGCGAGGATGTCCCCTTCTTGCAGGACGCGGTCTCCGGGAATGCCGTGGACGACTTCGTCGTTGACTGAGATGCAGATGCTGCGGGGAAAGCCGCGGTAGCCCAAGGCACTGGCTGCCGCTCCTTGGCTGCGGATGTAGCGGTCGGCTATTTGGTCGAGATGGAGGGTGGTGACTCCAGGTGCGAGGGCCTCTTCGACGCGGAGCATGGCTTCGGCGGCGATGCGGCAACTGGCGCGAATGCGGTCAATTTCCAAGGCTGATTTGAGATGTATCATAAAGATTAAAAATCGGGCATGGAGCGGAAAGATGTCAAGCTCTTATACCTATCAACCATAAAAATGTAACTAGCTAGCGACCATGAAAACGCCTCGCGTATCTATACTACTGCCCGTGTTCAATGCAGCCGCCACGCTAGCGGAAACTTTGCAGAGCATCCAGGCGCAGAGCTGTGAAGATTTTGAGGTCGTAGCCATAGATGACGGCTCGGAGGACGACAGCGGGGACATGCTGTCGGAATGGAGTCGCCGCGATCCCCGCTTTAGGGTATTGCTATCCGATCATCAAGGCATTGTCGAAGCTCCTAACCGGGGCTTGGCCTTGTGTCGGGGTGCGTACGTGGCGCGCATGGACGCCGACGACCGGATGCATCCCGAGCGTTTGGAAAAACAGCTCGCGTGGTTGGAAGAGGATCCCGGGCTGAGCGTAGTGAGTTGCTTGGTGGAGATCTTTCCGCGCGCGGAGACCGGGGAGGGGATGTTGGTGTACGAGGCTTGGTTAAACGGCTTGATGGATAGCGCGGCGATTGAACGGGAGTTTTTCGTCGAGAGTCCGATTGCCAATCCGTCGGCCATGATGCGCCGCGAGGAGTTGATGGCCTTGGGAGGCTACCAAGATCGGGGATGGCCGGAAGACTACGATTTGTGGTTGCGCTATCGGGCGGCGGGCCGGCGTTTTGCCAAGGTGCCGGAGGTCTTGCACTACTGGCGCGAGCATCCGCAGCGGGCCACACACGTGCAGGGCCGCTACTCAGTGGAGAATTTCCTCCGCGCCAAAGCGCATTATCTTTGCGCCGGACCGCTGCAAGGGCGGGATGGGCTGGTCGTCTGGGGCGCGGGCAAGACCGGTCGCCGGCTCGCCAAGCACCTAGAGCGCGAAGGCCGCGCTCCCGATGTATTTGTCGATATTGCGCCCAAGAAAATCGGCGGCACCTTGCGGCGCAAGCCCGTGGTCGGGCCGGATGACTTGCCGACGTGGTGGACGCGCCACGAGCAACCGATCCTCTTGGCGGCCGTGGCGTCGCGGGGGGCGCGGGCGCTGATTCGGGAGGCGTTGGGTGAATTGGGATTGGTAGAGGGAAGAGATTTTTTATGCGTAGCTTAACGAGAAAGGAAGCAACATGACGGTGCAATACGCGCTCAACACATCGACGATTCGCCCGGCGTCGCTGATGGAAAAAATTCGCATTGCCGGACAGACCGGCTATCAGGGCATTGAGCTGTGGAACGATGACTTGACCGCGCACGAGCAGCAGGGCGGCTCGCTCGCGGACGTGCGGCAGGCGCTGGCCGACTACGGATTGGCAGTGCCGACGGTCATTGCACTCCACGGCTGGTTGGGGGCTGAGGGCGCGGCGCGGGCACAGGCCTTGGAGGAGGTGCGGCGGCGGATGGCGCAGGCAGTAGCAGTGGAGGCCGAGTTTATCGTCGCCAGCCCGCCGCTGGATGCCTGCGACCTGAGCCGGGGCGGGGCCGATTACCGCGAATTGCTGGAGATCGGCAGAGAAATTGGCGTGCGGCCGGCGATGGAGTACCTAGGCTTTGTGCAAAGCGTGTACACCATTGACCAAGCTTGGCAGATTGCCACCGACGCCGACCATCCAGATGCAAGTTTGATTATGGACCCATTTCACATATTACGCGGCGGCGGTCCCATTGCGAGCATCGCCAAGGTACCCGGCGACAAGGTAGCGGTCTGGCACTGGAATGATGCCCCGGGCGATAAACCCTTTGCCGAACAAAGCGACGCCGACCGGGTGATGCCGGGCGACGGGGTCGGACCACTGCGCGAGATTGAGCGGCTGGCGCAAGAGCAGGGGTACGGGGGATTTGTGTCGTTGGAGTTGTTTAATCCGAGGCTATGGGAGCAAGATCCGGCGGACGTCGCCCGGATTGGTCTGGAGAAGATGCGGGCGTATTTCGCGGGCTAAACGCAACCCGCACCTGCGTTACAGCCCCAGAATCTCGCGCGTTTTTTGCGGCAGCGCCCGCCAATTAGCGATTAGATAGCGATTGCCATCGACATCCTCAATGACGGCCCGGCTGCCGGAGAGCATGCGCACATTGGTGCGATAGCCGCGGATTTCGAGCTGGCGAGGGCCGCTGGTGGTTTCGATCTGGCCGCGCAGCACCCCGAATTCCTCGTCGAGGCTATTGAAAGCAAGGACCTGCGGTTGAAAGTAGATCTTGTCGAGTTCGTCTAAGAGCGCTTGGCGGCTTTGGTCGTCGAGCTGTTGCGGGTCTTCAATTAGGCCGAGTTCTTGGTCTCCGGCAGCAAAGACGCCGATATAGCGATCGGACTCTTCTAATGGGAAGGAGCGGCGGATCTTGAGGTCGGTGTATTCCTCGCCATCGAGCTTGAGGATCAAGCTGCCGCGCTCAGAGCGGCTGAAGCGCATCTTCTGCGGGTCGAGTAGGAAGTCCTCGTAGGAGTAGCCGCGTGCTTCGCTCATAGTGCCCGTACTTTCGCCATTTCGGTTTGCATATCAACCAGCCGGCGATAGACGCCGTCCTCCTTATTGAGCAACTCTTCGTGGGTGCCGACCTCGGCAACGCGCCCTCTTTCCAGCACCAGCAGTCGGTCGGCGTTTTTGAGGGTCGAGAGCCGGTGGGCAATGGCAAAGGTGGTGCGCCCGGCGACTAACCGCTCAAGTGCCTCTTGGATCTCAAATTCGGTCTGGGTATCGACCGAGGCGGTGGCTTCATCGAGGATCAGGATGCGCGGGTTGCCGATCAGGGCGCGGGCAATGGAAATGCGCTGGCGCTCGCCGCCGGAGAGCCGACCGCCGCGCTCGCCGACTTGGGTGTCGTAGCCATCGGGAAAATTCATGATGAACTTGTGGGCGTTGGCTGCGCGGGCCGCCTCGATGACCTCTTGGCGCGTCGCGTCGGGATGCCCATAGGCGATATTGCTAGCGATGGAACCTTGAAACAGCAGCGGCTCCTGCAAGACCACGCCGATTTGGCTGCGCAGCGCCTGCTGTTTGAGCCGGGTAATAGGCTGGCCGTCGATGCGGACTTGGCCGTCGGTGGCGTCGTAGAACCGCGAAATGAGGTTGACCAAGGTTGACTTGCCAGCGCCGCTGGGGCCAACGATGCCGATCATCTCGCCGGGCTCGGCCTTGAAGTGGATGCGGTCGAGAATGCGCGCCGAGCCGTCGTACGTGAAGCTGACGTTGCGGAATTCTACTTCGCCTGTAAGCGGGCCGGGGTCAATGGCGTCGAAATCGTCTTGGACTTCGGGCTCGGTGTCGATGATCTCAAAGACGCGCTCGGCCGTTGTCGCTGCGGTCTCTAGCTGCTCGGTGAGGTTGCACAGCGAGCGCACCGGCGCGTAGAACATGACCATGTACGAGATAAAAGCCTGCAAGTCGCCCAAGGTCAGGGTGTTGCCGAGCACCCGATTGCCGCCAAACCACCACAGGACGATCGAGCCGACCGAGGTTATAAAGGCGATCGTCGGGATGTAATAGGAGCGCATCTTGAAGGCGGTCATCTGCGAGTCGCGCAGATCGGTATTGCGCTCGTTGAAACGATCGAGCTCGCGGTTTTCTTGGGCAAACGCCTTTACTACCTTGACGCCGGGGATGGAGTCGGCGAGCATGGCGTTGAGGGTGGCAATGCGGCGCCATATCCGGTGGAAAATCCAGTGGATGCGATTGCGGTAGATGATGGTGCCGACGATCATGAAGGGGATTGGGATCAGCGACAAAAGCGCCAATTCCCAATTCATTACAAATAGCATCGCGCAGATGCCGATGATGGTCAGCCCGTCGATGACGATGTCTTGAAACCCCGAGGTGATAAAGCTGCGCATGCGCTCAGTGTCACTGGTGACTCGGGTCATGATTCGACCGGTGCTGAGCTTGTTGTAAAAAGTCAGCGACAGCAATTGCAAATGTTGGAAAATTTGCATCTGCAAATCGTACACGACGCGCTGGCCGAGCCACCCTAGGGCGTACATCCGCACGCCGCCGATGATGCCGCGGCCGATATAGATACCGAGCAGGCCGAGTACGACCAACAGCAGGAGTTGGACGCTCTCGGCGGGGGGCGTGGTCGCCTCGCCCTCGGCGATGCTCGCGGCTTCGTATTGGACGAGGACGGGGACGATGACATCGTCGATGAGGATGCGGTTGAGCTGGGGCGGCAGCAGGCTGATGACCGTCAGCACAATCGTCAGCGTGAACCCGAGCAGTGCTTGGGTTTTATAGGGCTTGATATAGGAAAACAACCGCCAAAAGGTCTCGGTCTGACGCAGGCAGTTGGGGCAGACTTTGGAGCCGGAACGGAGGGCGCGGCCGCAGGTGGGGCAGTGCTCTACTACTCTGACCGGATCGACATGCAGCGCCCCGTCCTCGTCTGCATCTTCTTCCTCGACTAGGCCAGCGCCCTCGATGGCTTGGGGTACGCCGGAGAATTTGTAGTACGCACTCTGCGAAAAGCGCAGCAGCTCGACGGTCTCGTCCTCCAGCTCGACGACGAGCGCACCGCTGCCCACGTAGTTGCGGGTCTGGATGCCTTGCACTTCGTCCAAGCCGAGGCGCACGGTCTCGGGCGTATCTGCGCCATTGGGGTGGAAGACGAGTATCCGCTCGTCGGTGAGCGCAAACCAAGAGTCGCCGTACTGCCCGTCGGGGCGAATGTCGGCGGCGAGCAGGACGATGAGCAGCTCGCCGGGTTGCAATTCGCTGCGAATGTGGGGCAATAGGCGTTCGGGTATTGGTTCGACTAGATCCAAAACGGGCCTATCCTATTGTTTAAACCGCGATTTGTATTGGGGAGGAGTGAAACTCCAAGGTGGGGCGGGAGGCACTATGTAAAAGTTAAGGGTTTTTATCAAAAGGGCAAACTCGGTGCGGCCCAAGCGAATGGAACTAAAATGAGTTTGCTCGATGATTGTTTAATGGTTGTATTGAGGGCGCCCGACAAAGCAACCAAAAAAGAGGAAGGTTATGGCTATTAGCCAAGAGGAACTGAAAGGGCGGTTGGCCACCTTACCGCGATTGCAGCTAGCTAGCTTGCCCACGCCCTTGGAGAAATTAAAGCGCCTCAGCGCCCACCTAGCCGGCCCGCAGATTTGGGTCAAGCGCGACGATCTGACTGGCTTGGCCTTTGGCGGCAACAAGATCCGCGAGTTTGAATACCAGATCGCCCAAGCCGTAGAGCAGGGCTGCGACGTGCTGGTACACTCAGCCGCCGCCCAGTCGAATCAATCGCGGCAGACGGCCGCGGTGGCCGCAAAATTGGGAATGCAGGCGGTAATCGTCGGTCGCAGCGATGCACACGCGCAGGCGCAAGGGAACTTGCTGTTGACCCGCCTTTTTGGCGCAGAGGTGGACTTGCCAGCGCCAAGCGAGCAGGCTCAGGCCGTAGCCGCAAAAATGGCCGCGCTGACCGCGGCTGGCCACCGCCCCTTCCACACCAGCACGGACGCACGCATCTTCCGCAGTGTAGCGTACGTCGATGGGGCATTAGAACTCTTGGCCCAGTGCGAAGAACAAGGCGTTGCGCCCGCGGCGATCTATCTGTGTTCGGGGGCGCATACCCACGTGGGCTTGGTGGTGGCGTTTAAGGCGCTGGGCATTGATATGCGGGTGGTGGGCATCAGCCCCTCGCCGCGCGACGACCGCGAAGCCGCCGAGGGGCACCTCGCCTTAGCGCGTGAGTGTGCTGAGATACTAGGACTAGACCTCTCGCTGAAGGCGGAGGATTTTGAGAGTTACGCCGCGTTTGTCGGCCCGGATTACGGCGTTGTAACCGACGAGAGTTGCCAAGCACTGCACTTGGTGGCGCAGCAGGAAGGGCTGTTGCTCGATCCTTCCTATACCAGCAAGGCCATGGCTGGGCTTTTGGCGCACGTGCGCGCTGGTTGGTGGCGTCCCGAGCAGCGCCTTATCTTTCTCCATACTGGCGGCACGCCCGCGCTTTTTGCTTACGCCAAAGACTTGGGCTACTAACGAACCTACCCCACGACAAGAGCCGCATCAAGGCAGACCGCGACAAAGAGGAAGCTGATAAAAGGACGAACGAGGCAATCCAAGAATTGCTCAGCCTGATCGACAAGGACTGCAATTCAGACCCCCGACAATTCAAGAAGTGGAATCTCGAATATGGCGGCGACATAGATAATTTTTACGCCGGCCAAGGAATGAAGGTTTACAAACTCACCGGATCTGCATTAGAGCGCGTCGCCAACCCAACGCCACCAAAACCATTGCCAGTGCTGTTTTTCGCTTGAAAACCATGAGTGATGAGTGGTAGCCAACGGGTAGGACAGCTAATTTTCGATCCCAACGGCGAGTATGCTAATGAGAATCCACAAGACTAAGGTTGCCTCAAAAACAATACTGTTGCTCTGTGGCGGGGATAAAAGCACGCAGAAAAGAGATATAGAGCAGGCCAAAGCCTATCTGGCTGACTACAAGGAACGTTCCCAATGAAACCTTCCATACCCTTTGAAAAACACCATCTCGAATTCCTCAGCGATCCAGAACGCGCTCAGGCGTATCTCGAAGTTGCCTTGGAGGCATACGCCAGAGACCAAGATACATCCGCCTTGCTGCTCGCGCTCAAGGACATCGCCGCTGCACACTCCCAGCTAGGATAACAGAAAAACATGGCCGCATACAAAGTAGCTATCGTCGGCACTGGCATGGTCGCCAACGTCGGGCACATCCCCGCTTGGCTGGAATTGGCCCCGGCGGTAGAAGTGGTCGGCGCGTTCAATCACACCTTGGCCAAGGCCCAACAGACCGCCGACCGCCACGGCATCCCCCATGCGTACGACGACTGTGGGCGCATGATGGACGAGTTGCGTCCCGACATCGTCTGCGTCTGCACCCCCAATGTCTCGCATCGCGCGTACACTGAAGCGGCCCTGCAAGCCGGTGCCCACGTCTTTTGCGAAAAACCCGTAGCCGCCAGCTACGCCGATGCCGTAGCTATGTACGCGGCAGCCGAGGCTACCGGACGCCATCTATTTGTCACTCAGACGGGCCGTTTCTCCGGCAGTAATACTGCGGCCAAGCAACTGGCCGATAGCGGGCACTTGGGCGAGATGTACTACGCTGAAACCTCGGCCTTCCGCCGCCGCGGCGTGCCCACTTGGGGCCGCTTTCATATCAAAGAAGCCTCGGGCGGCGGCCCGCTCTACGACATTGGTGTCCACGCGCTCGACGCCCTGCTGTGGATCATGGGCAATCCCAAAGTGGTGGCCGCCTCGGGCGCGACGTACACCAAGCTGGCCGACCAGCGCGAAGACGTGGTCACGTCACTAGCCGATAGCGGCGCGCCAGAGGGCGTGTTCGCGCCCCGGGATTACGACATGGGCGAATACGATGTCGAGGATATGGCCGCTGGCTTTTTGCGCTTGGAAAACGGTGCCACCATCAGCATTCGGGCCAGTTGGGCGGCCAATTTGCCCGATGGCACTGGCGGTACCCTCATCATGGGCACCAAGGGCGGCCTCACGTTTAATCCGCTCACCTTTATCGGCACCTTGGGGCGCTATCAGGCCGACACCCGGCTCAACGTGCCGCCCGACCCCTCGGTGCCCTTCTCGGGGCACTGGAAAGCTGCGGCCCACTTCGTCGAGGTGCTTGAAGGCCGAGCCGAATTGTTGGTCAAAAAAGAGGAAGTACTCAACGTCATGGCCGCTCTCGACGGCCTGTACCGCTCGGCCACCGAGGGCCGGGAAGTGAGGATAAGCTAATGACCCCACTAAGCGATACGGCCCTGCAAAATTTTATCATCCAAGGATACCGCATAGTACAACCGACTGCGCCCGCGGACCTACACGGCGAATTGCACCGCCAAGTCGAGCGCGTGCTCGCCACGGGTAATCCGGGCAACGCCCTGATCGATCGCGTCCCCCTATTGCACCAGTTGTTCGCCGACCCGGCAGTAGATGCGGCTTTGACCGGCATTCTGGGACCGGGGTACGCCCTCTGCCGCCATTGCCACTGCCACGATCTCGCGCCGGGCAATCAAGCTCAGAATTGGCACAAGGATTATCCCTTCGGCGGCAATGTGCGCTATCACCGCCCGCGCTATGTCCTGATGCTGTACTATCCGCACGAGGTAACGCCGGATATGGGGCCTACGGGGCTGGTGCCTCGGACTCAGTACTATATGGATGGTCCCGGCGATGAGGTCGAAGGATTGGCCCTGACCTGCGCGGCGGGCACTGTGGTCATCACGCACTACGAATTGTGGCACCGGGCCACGGCCAATCGCTCGACCCAGACGCGCTATATGCTGAAGTTTCTCTTTGCCCGCACCCAAGAGAGCCTGCCAGAACAGCGCAGCCGGTGGATGCCAACAGGACGCCACGCGGCCCTGTACCGCACGCTATGGCGCTGGTACGGGGGGCAGGCCCCTGACTTGAGGCCGCAGCGAACGGTGGCGGCTTTGCAGGCGGCTTTGCAGGATCCCGATGAACGGGTGCGGATAGATGCCTATTACGACTTGGGGGCGCTGGGTGTGGAAGGGGTGCCGGTATTGATGGCGGCGTTAAAAGACGAGTCCGCCCGGGGTTGGCAAGCCAATATCGAGCGCGGCGATTTTACCAATCCCAGCCAGTTGGAAAGCCCCTACGGGCTAGCGGCGGCCGGTGCTGTCGCCGTGCCCGCGCTCGTCGAGGCGTTGCTGGATGGGGATTGGTGGCTGCGCGCCGGAGCGGCCACGGCCTTGGGCTGTATGGGTGCCGAGGCTCAGGAGGCGGCCACGGCCTTAGCTGCGGCATTGCAGGACGACAGCGAATGGGTCTGCCGCAATGCCGCCGATGCCTTGGGCAATATGGGCCAAGTGCCGGCAGTAGTACCGGCCTTGACACAGGCCCTAGACGATAGCCGCGCTATGACTCCTTGGTCTCTGTCCGATGCGCCACTGCGCGAAAACGCGGCTATGGCGTTGGCCAAATGGAGGGCACCGGTAGCCGCCTTGCACCGGGCGCGTCAGCACGGCAACGAATACGTGCGGTCCTGGGCCGAATGGGCGTTGGACCGCCGCTAAGCCGCCAAGCTCAAGAGCGGGACGAGTTCCGGGTCAATCGCTTGCATCAGTTCGAGTAACTTGGCTAGGGTTGGCCGCGCTTTACCTTGCTCGTAGCGGGCAAAGGTATTGGGCGATATAGAGTCTAGTCGTTGGGCCATCTGCTCGAGCGTCAGACCGTACTTTTCCCGTTGCCGACGCAACATGAGTGCGATGAGCCTGTCAGGGTCGTTAGCACTCAGGGAGAGTTGCTGTCCTTTCTTAGCAACATGGATGCACACCTCAAAATCGGCGCGGTCAATCAGGAGTTCGATGGCATCGCTGAGCATCTGGTAGGCGTCTTTTCTAGTCCGCCCCTGTGTCATCACGTCTAGGGCCGGCACCTCAATGAGCCAGAATTTCCCGTCTTTTCCAGCTTGCACCTCAAATCGCATAGGTCTATCTCTCGCCCGGTTGTCGTTCGGCTTTGCGGAGAATTTTTCTGGCCAAACGTTGGTCGATTTCGCGGTGACGCGGCACTGGCTCCTGTGCGACTCCGTTGGTCCAGATTTCATGCCGGGTGCCTTAATGCTCGCTCTAAATCGATTTTCTTCATTTATCGGCTAAGAAATTTTGCATGTATGAGTGTAAACTGTCAACGGCACTGGCGGTGAAAAAATAGGCACTCCACGTATCAAATATCCGCTGCTCAGTCCTTTGGCGCGTCGTAAACACTCCGTATATTGGCAGTCATCTTTGGGGATCATTATTGAGGAGCTATTGATGAACGCGGTTTTTTTCTTTAGCGAAGTAGCCCGGCTGCCCATGGCCGGGGACAATGTGGCTATTGCCACTCGGCGCTTGGAAGCGGGCACCGGCATCGACTACGAGGGACAGTCGTTCTCTTTGTCCCACACGGTGATGGAGGGACATCGCTTTGCCGTCGAGCCGATTGAACCCGGCCAGTTTTTGCTGTCGTGGCAACTGCCCTTTGGCGTGGCCGAGCGCGCCCTGCAGCCGGGCGATTACGCCTGCAACCAGAGTATGCTCGACGCATTGAGCATCCGGCAGTTGGACTTCGACCTGCCCGCGCAGGCCAATTTCGTCGATCGCATTGAACCGTATCAATTGAACCCGGCGAATTTTCAGCCTGGGGTTGCGCTCGACCCGCATGAGGAGCGGCGGACCTTCTTAGGCTATGGTCGAGCTGGGGGACGAGGTGTGGGCACGCGCAATTATATCGTCGTCTTGGGCACGTCCTCGCGCACGGCTAGTTATGCCCGGCTGTTGGCCGAGCGCTGGAGCGGCCGGCCGGCCGGCGACGGCGTGGTCCCGATTGCCCACACCGAAGGTGGCGGTGGATCCGATCCCAATAACCGCGAACTTTTATTGCGCACGCTGGCCGGTTTTGTCGTCCACCCCAACGTCGGCGCTGTGCTGGCAGTGGACTACGGCAGCGAAGCCGTGACCAACGAAATGCTGCGGGAGTACATGGTGGCGCACGGCTATGCCCTCGACCACGTCCGGCACTGCTTTATGAGCTTGGACGGTTCCTTTGCGGCGTGCTTGGCAGAGGGCGAGCGGCAAGTGGCCACTTGGGCCGAGGAAATGGCGGGCGAGGAGCGGGGCGAGCACGACCTAAGCCATCTCAAGATCGCCTTGCAGTGCGGCGGCTCGGACGCCTTTTCGGGCATTTCGGGCAATCCGCTGGCCGCTTGGGTGGCGCGCGAGTTGATCCGCTATGGCGGCGCGGCCAACCTCGCTGAGACCGACGAGCTGATCGGTGCCGAACCGTACGTGCTGCAAAACGTCAAGGATGTGGAGACTGTGCGCACCTTTTTGCAGATGGTCGAGCGCTTCAAGGAGCGGGTGTCGTGGCACGGTGCCTCAGCCGAGGGCAATCCCTCTGGGGGCAACAAATTTCGCGGTCTGTACAATATCGTGCTCAAGTCCATTGGCGCGGCGCGCAAGCTCAATCCAGACGTGCGCTTGGACTACGCCATTGAGTACGGCGAGCCGCTCAAAGGGACTGGTTTCTACTTTATGGACAGTCCAGGCAATGACTTGGAAAGCATTGCTGGGCAGGTGGCCAGCGGCTGCAACGCCATCTTCTTTGTCACGGGCAATGGTTCCATCACCAATTTTCCCTTTGTGCCGACGGTCAAGATCGTCACCACCTCGGAGCGCTACCAATTGCTAGCCGCGGATCTCGATGTCAATGCCGGGGCCTACTTGGACGGCACGCCGATGGACGAGTTGGGTCAAGATCTGTTCGAGCGCACTTTGCGGGTGGCCTCGGGTGAGCGCTCGCTGGGTGAGCGGGCCGGCCACGCCCAAGTGTCCATCTGGCGCAACTGGCAACAGACCGATATCAGCCGGTTAGAGAAACTGTTGGCCGCTCCCGTGCCCGAGGGTCGGCCCGCGCCGGTGCGGCCCGAGGTCGGCCCGGCCGTGTCGTTTCCCGTGCTGGACGGGGCTATCGATCAGGTGGGGTTGGTATTGCCCACCAGCCTGTGCGCTGGCCAGATCGCCCGCATGTGTGCCGAGCGACTCAATGCCCGGCAAGTGGGCCGCGAGCAGGGCCTGTCGCGCTTTGTCGCCTTGGTCCACACCGAAGGCTGTGGGCTGTCGTCGAGCGGTGCCACCGAGCAAATGCACTTGCGCACCATGATGGGCTACGCCGCACATCCGCTGGCGCGGCGCGTTTTGCTGCTGGAGCACGGCTGCGAAAAGACGCACAACGACTACATGCGCAACGGCCTTGAGGAATGGGGTTTGGACCCGGCTGTTTTTGGCTGGGCTTCGGTGCAGTTGGACGGCGGCATTGTCAAGGCCATGGACAGGGTCGAGGGGTGGTTCCGCCAAGCGCTGGCCGAGACGGAGGCACCTGTCGCCGTGGAAGGTGGCTTGGGTGCCTTGCGCTTGGGGATGCAGGCGACCGGTGAGTTAGGGACGGACGCGGCGCGAGCGTTTGCCCAATTGACGCGCTGGGTAGTGACGGCGGGCGGCACTGTGGTCGTGCCGCACAACGCGGCCCTGCTACAGGAACCGGCGTATTTGGACTCTGTGCTAGTCGAGCCGTCGGATGCCGCGACGTTGCCCTACGGTCAGGCGGCTGTGGAGCCGGGTTTTTACATCATGGAGACGCCGACCGACCACTGGGTGGAGACGGCTACTGGACTGGGTGCCACGGGCGTGGACCTGATCTTGGCTCATACCGGCGAGCATCCTCTACAAGGGCACCCCTTGATGCCGGTGGTGCAGGTGAGTGCAGATCCGACGGTGGCGACGCTCTACGGCGAGGATATTGATTTGGCGCTGACGGGTGTGGCCGACGATTGGGCTGAGCAATTAGCGGCTTTGTTGGCCCAAGTGGCGCGAGGCGAGCACATCCCTGGGGCCTTGCAGCAGCGCAACGTCGATTTTCAACTGACGCGGGGTTTGTTGGGGGTTTCGACCTGAGTTGATAAAAAGCGTTCCAATGTCTATTCAAGCGTTCTTCGCGCTCGCGGCGACTTTCACGGACGCGCTGAGCTACTGCTAGGAACCCGCCTCCAAGCAGAGAGTGGCCCAGTTCTGGAAGAAGGTGCGCCCATTGGCGTGGAGGACGGGTAAGTGCTGGGCCGCGTCGGCTTTGATTTGTCCGCCGTCTAGCCCCTCCTCGCGCACCTCGTCGGCAAAAGCCCGGACCATATCGGCGATAATTTGCGTGGTAACTTCCATGTGGAAGAGGACGCCATACGCCGCCCGGCCATAGGAAAATGCTTGGTAGGTAGTGCTAGCAGAAGAGGCCAGTGCAGTAGCGCCCTTGGGCAGATCGAAGATGTCGCCGTGCCAGTGAAAGCCCACAAAAGATGGTTGTAGGCCGCCCATTAACGGGTCTTCACTGGCAGCGGGCTTCCGCTCAATAGGATACCAGCCGATTTCTTTCTGCGGGCCGCGGGCGACCCGAGCACCGAGGGCCGTGGCCAAAAGCTGGCTACCTAGGCAAATGCCGAGCACGGGTTTGTCCTCTTTTAGGGCTTGGTCGATAAGGCGCATGGCCGCGTCTATAAACGGGTAGCGGTCGTGTTCGTACACGCCCATTGGGCCGCCCAAGACTACTAGGCCGACGGCCTCGTCCATATAGCGGGGGACCTCTTGGCCGGCAAAGGTATGTACGTAGGCGGGTTCGAGACCGCAGCCTTGGAAAACTTGGCCGGCGATTCCCAAGTTTTCCGGCTGTGCGTTTTGCAGGACCCATATTTTGTTCATTGACCGACCTCTTTTACAGTAAAATAATTCATAGCCACTACCGACTTTGCTTGCTGTTTATGGCCAATCCTCTCCGACGACCTGTTTGAGCACTGATCGGACGAATTTATCGTCGATATATAGACCTGCATGGCTCAACTCTCGGATAATCTTGGCGGCAGACTCGACTAGGCCTTGTCTTTTTGCACGTAACACAACCCCCAATGTCCCGATAACGGGTACACCTAATGACCGGGCACATGCCCTAGCAGTAGCGTCATCTATAACAGCCGTCCAGCCAGATTTTTCCAAAGCCACAGAAAGTACCTCAGTCTCTCCTGCACCCAGACTCCAGCCTAGGACTTCGGGATGGATACGAGATTCAGCCAACCGTTTGCCCCATCCGCTTTCCAAGGCAAGACGTCCAAGATCATCCTCTGGACCTGCCGTAATTTCTCTAAAAACCGCCGGAGGAATACCTATCTCGGGGGCCAGTTTCACAAGTAGGTCCAGATGATCAACTTTGGCTAGGGCAATGATTGGCGAGGCATTGAGTACCCAACCATCACTCACGGTCCACTTCCTCCGCTATTTCGTCTACATTGTACTGGAATACGGAGACTTCGAATCGGCCTAGTGCCGAGATGAATTCGCTGCGGGATAAACCCGAGATTTCGGCCGCTCGGCTTTGGGAAACTAGCCCCATCTCGTACCATTTCACAGAGGCAGCCAAACGCAACTCTTGGGTGAACCGCTCGGGATCTTTCCGTACCGACGAAAGTACATCCTCTGGCAGTTCAAAAGTAACCGTTACCATAGCATTCTCTCCTGATTGACTAAGCTGTCTAGGCGATTCTATTGCACGTTGAATGTGAGTACTGTCTCGGTTCGCATTCGAGTATCCAAGGCGCTTTGACCACTGCCAGGCGGAGGAAGGTAACGACGCCGGGCAGGAAGCTCCCTAGAGTGTCGGTCTTGGACCTGAAAGCCGATACGCTCGGCGAGTGCTTGGATGAGCCCTGCGTTATCAATTATTGCTCCACGAAGGAATGAGTTCCCGAGGACCAGTACTACTTGCCTATTCCGCTTGACAACTCTTCCGAGTTGACGAAGCACGGCATCCATATCGGATGCGTAGCGCCGTATCCAACCTCGATGCCGGGGTTCGATGGTAGAGCCGTCCTGTTCAATAATAAAGCGCGAGATGTCCTTCGGCGCTTCCGCTTCTGGCATCACTCTTTCTGCCCCGATACTGACGGATCGTATCTCTCTCAGCGGTTCCATTGCGTAGCCTAGCCACACAAGTGCTAGCCGATGCCCACGCAAGTAGTCAATGGCATTGAGGTAAGGCGGAGAAGTGAGCGCAAGGTCAAAACTCTCGTCATCTACTTCTTCAAGTGTTCGGGCGTCTGCGCAGCGAATATCAGCTTGACCTTTGATCAGGGTCGGTTTGAGCCGCGCAGCTACTTGGTGAGCAGACCGCAGGAATCCGGCATAGACGTCGAAGTCGTTGGAATGAGACACTTTATGGGGGCGGCTATGGGACGTATCTCGTGCTAAGGACGCCATCTGTTCTTTTGAGATGATGATTCGGCTCAAAGCGACCGACAATGCACCTTTTATTGGTTCGTCCTTCCGTCTAAGCACGGTTGCTAGACGAGCGAGGCTCGCCGCTTGCTGTGGAGCGAACCAATAAGAGATGAACTGCTCGGTTTCCGGGTCGTTCGTCCGTTCTACAGCACCGGCAGGAAGGGTCTTGGCTGCTTGCACGAGATTCTCTGCGTCAGCGCAGATTTGCTGGGTATCCAGTGGTGTGGTCCACACACGTGCCATCAAGACGGCTAAAGGATCGATGTCGACACCGATACAATGAAGACCTGCTTCTACTGCAGTACGAACCACGGTACCGGAACCACACATGGGATCAATAACATATCCGCCTTCGTGGACCGCTTTGAGCGGGCGACGAGCTAGTTCCGGTGCCATCCGGGCGGGGAATGGATGGATGGGAGAAAGTATCATCGTGTCGTCTCGGGCAATTTGTCGTCGACCAGATCCTCCATGTTGCGTCTGAGCTCTTCGAGGATCTGCTCGGCTGTATGATGCATGACTACATTGTTCGACACAGTATCGATCTCGAACCACCGAGTGCCAACTATATTTTCGACCGCCTTTAATCGAGCACTGAGTCGATCCGGTCTGAAGCGCTTCAGACCTGGAATTTGTGTGCGAACAGCGATAATGTTAGGAGTTGCCTCGGGATCGCTTTTTTCCTTTTCCAGACCCTCGAAAAGGATACGAAGAGGTACCTCACCTTGTTCGCTGAGATTTCTCTTGAGCGAGTTGATCCAGCATATCACCTGTGGAACCGTGCGCGCATTCTCAAACAGAGAACGAAGTTCAGTAAGTGTCACGCCATGCTGAAAATGCAACCAGACTAGGCTGCGTAGGTGTTCGATCTTGAGCAATGTCAGGTAGCGACCGACGTCTAAATCGAGCCGTCGGTTAAGGGCACCGTCCGGTTCCGATTCCGCTGCGTACGCGGTCGCAATGAAGAAACCGAAGTTTGCGTGCTCTTGCTTGCGGAAGTCTTCGAGGCTGGCGAGGTCAATCTTATCAGCCGGGACCTTTGGAGCATTGGTCTGTTTGGCATCGTAAACGAGTTTGTAGTCTGTGAGCGTGTCTCCATGCCGCCCTAGCCGTGCAGAGAGCACGCCATCCGGTCCAGGCTCATTGCCGCCTTTTCGTTCATATTCGAAACCCAGAACTTGGAAAACTGCTCCGGTCGCCATCTCAAGAGTATCCCGATCTTGATTGGCGATTTGGAGAAGCCGGAATACTTGTTTTGCGGTCGGTGGAGCATCGCCAGCGGTCAATCGTAGTACTAGGTCGCGATCTCTCAAGAAACTAGCGATCTCCGCTCGGTCTATCCCCTGAGCTTGAAGCTGGCCTTCGAGCAACACCTCGGAGGCAGCAAATAACTTGGCCGGGTTACGGTGCTTATCCCCGCTGGTGAGCTTGTCGACAAATGGGTGGTCAGAGTTCACCAAGAGGCTGCGTGTGGCGGGATTATAGCGGAAAGCAGGGGCATTGGGGCCATGGGTCTCGAATTTGGTCTTGTCGAAGGGTTTCTCCGAGACGTTGCCTTCGTAAGTTGTTAGCCATTCAGAACGATTCTCTTCTTCTACGCCTTGTGGCGCCTCGATATAGAAGGACTCCACGCCGGTTTCTACTGTATTGCGAACGCTACGAAAAAGGGGTTCCGTCACATGGGGGCTCGGTCTATCCGAGAGGAGAGCGGCGATGTCTAGTGGGTCGTTGGTCTGTCTGTTCCACTCATCGTAAGCGTTTCGGCACTGATTGAAGACCTTGAGAAGATAATCACGGAACGTCTGAATATCCTCTGAATCCCTCACTCCCTCGCGTGAAGAGAGCAAGTGTTCCCGCAATCCATTTGCATCGACTTCTAATACAAAGCGGGACCACGCCGCATGATTAGGCTGCTGGACGCCAAACAGCTCATCTTCAAGGTTGATAACACGACCTCGAACACGAATGAAGAAGCCGTTACTACGCCCGTAATGTTCGGATTTGCCAGTTGTCAGTTGATTTTTATAAATGCAGGCAGTTCCCGTGATCTTTCCAATCATAGGAAGTGTTTCATTAAGATCGAATTTCTTGATTTCATCCAGGTTCTCTTTACTCGAAGTGACACGCTTGCCGTTGAGCCAAATTTCGAAGTTCGTGAGAAGAGGGAGTCCTGTGCTCAAAACCCAATGCAACCTACCAGTCGAAAGTTTATTGTACAGACCCTTGAAATCACTCAACGCTGCAGCCGTCCATGTACGTGTTCGTTCCTCCTCATCGAACATGAGCTTCCAAGCAACAGGATCGCGATGTTCAATCTCCGCTAGGTGGGTTTTTGCGGTTGATTCGTCCACTTCGCGCAAAGAGATCGAGACCGGATCTCTGTCTTCATTTTGACGACTGATAACTTCACGGAAATTCATCATCGTAAGCAGAAATTTACCATCTGCATGGCTCAAATGCGTGAGTTTCCAAGCGAGGACATACGCCGCAAGTTTTCCGATGCCGAATTGTCCGATTGGAGCACGCCTGTTCTTAGGCTGTTGGTTAACCTTGTTTGACTCGGCAACACGCCAAAGTTGATGGAATCCGCCTACGTTCATACCATGGCCATCGTCGATTACCCAAAGTGGTGCGGGAGTATCGGTCTTATCTTCGGGCTGATCCGGTAGGAGTACGTGAACCCGACTCGCATCAGCGTCGTATCCATTACTCACAAGTTCTTCTATGGCCTTGTGTGGGCTTCTGTAAAGACCCTCGGAAAACAGCCGGATGATGTCGTAATTGATACGGACATTAATTTTTTCGACTTCCTGACCAGCATCCGCCAATTTTAAAATGTCTTCAGACATAGTCGTCAACCTCTCACGTAATCTATCTGTTTCGGGTTCAATTGTCTTTCTCTGGGGCCATCCTCTCTTAGTCCACCCTACCGTCTAAATCTTCACCTCAATCCTCTTCGCTAACTTCTAGTTGATAGGCATAAAGAACCGCTCGGCCTTTATTTGCGTCGACTATGGCTTGCTATGTTTCGATTTTGACGCGGGCGGTGGTTTCATTCATTAATCGCTCAAAGCTGAAGCGCATTACACAGGTCATCGCTTCCGCGCCAGCGTCAACCCGTCGCCAATCGACAGCAGGGATGCGGTCACGCGTTCGTCGGCGTGGATTTTGGCGTTGAGTGCCCGGATCGCCACAGTGCTTTCGTCCTGCTCGTTGACATCGGCGGGCCGCCCGCCCCACAGCACGTTGTCGATTAGGATCAATCCGCCCGGGCGCAAGAGTTGCAGACAGCGTTCGTAATAGGCGTCGTAATTTTCCTTGTCCGCGTCGATAAAGGCCATGTCGAAGCAACCCGCTTCCCCGGCCGCGAGCATTCCGTCGAGGGTCGCCACCGCTGGCCCCAACCGCAATTCGATCTTGTCGGCCACGCCGGCCTCTTGCCAATAGCGCCGGGCGATACTGGTAAACTCGTCGCTGACGTCGCAGGCGATTAGACGTCCGTCCGCTGGCAGGGCCAGCGCCATGGCGATGCTGCTGTAGCCAGTAAAAGTCCCCACCTCGACGATCCGCTTGGCACCGATCAACTCGACGAGCAGCCCCATGAACTGCCCCTGATCGGGCGAGACCTGCATGCCGCCCATGGGCATGGCTTGGGTCTCCTGCCGCAACCGCTTGAGCTCATCTCGGTCGCGCAGCGAGTTGGCGAGGATGTAGTCGTAAATATGCGTTTCGATAAAACCATTGCGGGAACTCATAGACAGCCCTTTCGCAAAAGAGGATATAGGAAGTTGCGCCAAAGCAAGCGGATGCAGAAGCGCGTTTGCTGCATCAAGACTGGAGTTTGGGATTTTCCGCGTGACGTTTGCGGTCGCGTCGGGTCTTCTTGGCTAGTGCGCGCTGGAAGGATTCCTCCAAGTCAACTCCGGTCTGATTGGCGAGGCATAGGAGGACGAAGAGCACGTCGGCCATCTCCATGCCGAGGTCGGCTTCCTCGCCCTCCTTAAAGCTCTGCTCGCCAAAGGTGCGGGCCATGATCCGCGCCAGTTCGCCGACTTCCTCCATCAGCACGGCCGTATTGGTCAGTTCGGAGAAGTAGCGCACGCCGACGTCGGCGATCCACTCATCTACCGCGCGTTGGCAGGCGCGGAGGGTGTGCTCAGGCGCTGGCTGACTCATAGGGAACGGGTGCCAGACCGTCCTGCTGGCGTTGGGCATTGACCTCGTCCAAGCGCCAAGGCACAGCCGATCCGTCGGTGCGAAAGCGCTTGTAGTAGCCGCTTTTGCGGCGGGAGATGGGCATTAGCGGCGCGGCAGGTCGTAGCTCAGTAAGGGCCGCGCCACTGAGCGCAGTACCGCTGGCGAGATCGACGACCTCGATTTCTTCGGGGTCAATGGTCCCTAAGCCGCGGTCGTGGGCGAATTGCAGATAGGGGGTGGCCTGGGGGTCGAGGCCCATCAGGTAGGTGGCGACTGTATCTACGTGTACTTCGTTGACCCCGGCCACAGCCCAGCCGAGGGGGTAGTTGGCCCCTTCGTTGAACGCCGTACCGTCGCGGCCGACAAGGCCATCTACCACCGAAAGCCGCGGAATCCCCAGGCCGCGCAGCGCGACTAATAGATCGCAGAGCTTGTGATAGAAGCGGTCTTCAAAGAGGCTGAGGCCGCTCTCGGTCAGCCGCCACAGGTCCTCTGCGTAAGGCTTGTCCACCTCTTGAATCGCGCACAGGTGCCGCTCGGGCTTGGCGATGATGCCCATCAGGTTTTTAATCGACAAGGTCGTGCAGCCCAAGTTGTGGCACTTGGCGAGGGGGACATTAAAAAAGAAGGAGCAATCGGTCACTTCCCGGTACAGGGGATAGTGCTCGTACACTACGCCATCGGCGACCTCGACGACGCGGGAATCCTCGTCGGTGTTCATTTCTGCGAGCCGCACGCCCCGCTCCTCGGTCATGGCGCGATAGCCGCATAGTTCCCAAGTGTGCCCGGCCGTGGGGTTTTCTCCGGATTGGCCGTCGGCAACTACCATGCGCTCGGCGGGTACGCCGCGGTCGCGCAAGGCGTCAAGTAGGCCACCGACAAACCCGGGGTGGGTGATAACGCGCTTTTCCGGCGGGTAGAGCACGGTAGCGTTGGGCTTGAGCAAGATGGTGCCGGCGGCAGGTAGCGGCACCTCAAGGGCGGCGAGGGTGCGATGGGCCAACTCTTGGTAGGTCGCAAAAGGAGCTTCGGCGCGGTCGATGGGTGAACGCGCTAAATATACGGCGTTGGGTTGTGCGATCATGGTGCTCTCCTATGTAGTGATAGACAAGCAAAAAAAAGCGGTCGAGAGCCGCAAGCTCCCGACCGCTTAATCGCGTTAGGTGCAACGCGCCTCAGTGCCTTTCGATATCGGCACCCAAGCCTCGTAAGCGGTGCTCGAGATGGACGTGCCCTCGGTCAAGTTGGTAGAGATTGCCGATCTCGGTGCAGCCCTCGGCTGCTAGACCGGCGAGTACGCAGGCGGCCCCGGCGCGAATGTCCATAGCCTTGACATTGGCTCCTTTGAGCTGAGCTGGCCCGTGTACCAACACCAAGCGGTCCTTTTCCGGCGCAATGCGAGCGCCGAAGGAGCGCAGGGCCTTGACGTGCCCGAGGCGATCTTCGAATACGGTCTCGCGGATGTAGCTATCGCCTTTGGCCATGCAGGCTAGGGCCGTTATCCCAGGCTGCAGGTCCGTTGGGAAGCCGGGGTAAAAGGTGGTCACTACGTTGATCGGCGACAAGGTTTCTGGCCCGCGCACCCGCATCCACGCCCCTTCCTCTGTCATCTCGATGCCCATCTGCTGGAGCTTGGCTTCAAATACGTATAGGTGATCGCGCTCCACACCCTTGATGGCAATGTCGCCGCCAGTAATCGCGCCCGCCATCATCATCAGACCGGTGTCGAGGCGATCGTACATGATCGTGTGCTCGGCACCTACTAACTCATCGACTCCCTTGATACGCACCTGCCGCGTACCGACCCCTTCGACTTGGGCACCCATCTTTTGCAGGAGCGATGCGAAATCGACGATCTCCGGGTCGGAAGCCGCGTTTTCGATTGCGGACTCGCCCTCTGCTAGGCAGGAGGCCATAACGAGGTTTTCCACCCCAGTATGGCTGGGCAAGTCGCAGTACATAAAGGCACCGGAGAGCCGCTTGGCCACCACGTCGATGCCGCCGCCGTTGACGCCTTGGACCTCGGCCCCGAGCCGGGCAAAACCGCGATAGTGATAGTCGGTCGGTCGCGAGCCAATCGTGCAGCCGCCGACCTCTTGGATCCAGGCACGGCCAAAACGGGCCAACAGCGGACCGACAAAAAGCAGCGAGGCGCGGAAGCGATTGGTCAAATCCGCGGGAAGCTCGGTTTCTTTGACATCGCGGGTGTCTAGGACGGCCACTCCTGCGGTTGCATCGTAATCGACGCGGGCGCCGAGCCGACGCAACACTTCTAGGGCCACCAATACGTCGTTGACCGGGGGTACCCTATGCAGAACGGTTTGCCCTTCAGTGGCCAACAGCGAAGCGGCCAACATGGGCAAAGCGGCGTTTTTGGAGCCTTGAACCTCGACCTCACCTTGGAGGGGACGACCGCCGCGTACGAAAAGAACTTCGGTAGAACTCATTACTACTCCTGAAGTTAAGAGGACGGGCAAACACACCAAGGGGAGGGAGATGATCCAAATGTAACATTGGGTATGCGGTTCGTCAATCACTCAATGCGCTGCTTGACAGGGAGGGGCGCATCTCTATATTCCACCAAACGCAAAATCGTTTCTATCACGCCAGAAAGGAATTTCAATCATGGCTGAATCCCCTCACATCGTCGCCTATCTGAAGCCGGTTTGCGGCTGGAGCCGTAGCGTGCGTCTCACCTTCGCCAAATACGACTTGGCATACGAAGACAAAGACATTATTAACAATCCCGATATTTACGCTGAGATGGTGCAGAAAAGCGGCCAGCCCCTCTCGCCCTGCGTCGAAATCAACGGCCGGATGCTGGCCGATGTCGATGGCGATGAGGTCGAGGCGTGGATGCTGGCAAACGGAGTAGTAGCGCCGGTCTCGGCCTAAGCGCGCATCCGGCTCAACACGCGCCGCATGCCTTCGCACAGGTTGGGCTGCTCGTGGTTGAGCGGCCCGCTCGCCGCGCGGCGAATCAGCGTCAACGCACCCCATAGCGGCCCGTCGCTCGCCTTGAGCGGCAACACGTAGCTAAAGCCGATAGACCCGCCTTCAGCCCCCTCTAGTAGGAATCGTACCACTCCTGCTGGCAGGGGGCTTTCTTCGTCGGCTTGGGCCTGTCCCACTAGCAACAATGCGGAGTGACCGATTCCGTCCTGATCGGCGAAGGAGGGCACGCCGTCTTGTTCCAGCACCCGGAGCAAGACTTCAGCTCCTGCTCCGGCCGTGTGGACGACCCCTTGGCCGACGCGCTCATATACGATGGTGTCCGCCGCTTCAATGCCCAGCAGCAAATCCATGCCTTGGACTACGGCTTGGTCTGGCGACATGGCCTCGAGTGATGCGACGATGTGGGGAGGAATTTCAGCGGGTTCGGGCATGTTGAACGGGATGATCGAGACGGGCATGGCGCATCCTTGACAAGGCAAATGAGGGGGCTTTAATTCTAATCTTCCTTTTGGTGGCGCTTTAGCTCAGTAGGTAGAGCAGGAGACTGAAAATCTCTGTGTCCGCGGTTCGATTCCGCGAGGCGCCACCACTATTATAAACAATAAACAGCCCCTTAGCTTACACAAGCTGAGGGGCTGTTTGCATTTGTGCGAGTTCATCGCGCAGCGCCCGGCCCTGCTCTGCGCTTGATTTGTCCCCAGCTTGCGGCCTGCACGGCCGTGGCGGGGAGTTCGCGCACCGCGCAGCGAAATCCGATGATGACGTAACTCGCCGAAGGAGGTAGCCCACTGCGGTCGGTGGCGCGCAGGCGATACGGATCGCTGCTCATCGACCCGCCCCGCAGCACCCGGCTGATCCCTGCGTCTGGCCCCTGCGGATCGCGCTCGGGGCTTTGCGCGTAGTACTCCTCGCCGTACCAATCCACCACCCACTCCCAGACATTGCCCCCCATGTCGTAGGCCCCATAGGGAGAAACTCCGCGCTGATAAGAGCCGACCGGGGCCGAGTCGAAAAAGCCGTCGCTGGCGTCGCCGCGGCAGCAGCCCTCTTTGCCGTAGTTGGCCCGGCTGCGGTCGATGGAATCGCCCCAGGGATAGATGCGGCTGTCGGTACCGCGAGCGGCCTTTTCCCACATAGCCTCGGTCGGCAACTGCATGCTGGCCCAAGTGCAATAGGCGCGGGCACCGTACCACGAGACTTCGGCGACTGGCCGCTGCTCAGTGCCGGGAACGGCTGTGTATCCCGCGTCAGAGTAGCGGATCTGCGCGTCGGCGTCGCGCACATCGAGCAGCAGGTGCCCTTCCTCGTCAGCGTTGCGGTTGATGTCGTTCAAAAAGGCCGCGTACTGGTCGTTGTTGACTTCAAAGCGGTCGATGTAGAATTCGTCGAGGTAGATTTGGTGGACTGGCTGCTCGTCCGCCCGTCCTTCGGCCGATCCCATTGCAAAATAACCGGCGGCGACGCGAGTCAACTCGTGCATGGTGCCGGCTGGCGTCTGCACCTGGACTATCTCTTGGGCCAAGACGCTCGGTGTCCATGCCAACAAGCACCAAAGAATTCCGCTGCGTGCCATATCGCCTCTGCTGCATTGCCTTTTTTTGCTGCGAGCCGTTGATTTACCGCTCTATACATAACTGCCATCCCCCGTTCCAGCAAAAAAGAAATTGGTCTCTACTCACCGCGAGGCGCTGGCGCTTTTCAACCGCGACGTGCGCTTGGTGCTCTTTAGCCAAGCCTTGATCGGCTTTACGATTTTCGGCGGCGGCTATACGGTCCTGCTCAATCTGTATCTTTTGCGCTTGGGCTACGGCCCCCAATTGATCGGCCAAGTCAATGCCGTTGGTGCGCTGTCGTTTGCCCTTTTGAGTATGCCCGCGGGGCTGTTGGCCAACCGCTGGGGGGCGCGTCGGAGCATGATTGTCGGCATGGTGGTCGCCGCTCTTGGCTTTGGCTTGTTGCCCCTCAGCGAGTTTGCTCCTACCGCTGCGCAGCTCGCTTGGATCATGGGGGCCTATGCCCTCGGCGTCCTCGGCAATACGCTCTTCCTCGTCTGCTCGATTCCCTTCCTGACGCTGATCTGTCCGCCGCGCCTGCGCAACCACGTGTTCTCGACCCAAGTGGCGTTGTGGCCGCTGGCGGGTTTTGCCGGTAGCCTGTGTGGTGGCCTGCTGCCCGGCCTGTTCTCCGCGCTGCTCGGCCTGCCCGAAGACCACCCGGCCCCCTACCGCTATCCGCTACTGCTGGCGGCTGGCGTACTGTTTATCAGCGCCGGCGCTATCGCCGCCACCCGCTCCCGTCCACCCAAACCGCCCGCTAGGGAACGCGGCGCAGCGACGCCTTTCCCCTTGGCCATCGTCCTCGCCTTGAGCTTGGTCACCTTCTTGCAGATGGCGGCGGAAAACAGTCTCCGCGTCTTCTTCAATGTGTACATGGACGACGGCCTCGGGGTCTCCACAGCGCTGATCGGCAGCTTGACTGCCGGGGGCCAGCTCCTAGCTGCCTGTACCGCGCTGGCCGCTCCTGCGCTCAGTCGGCGCTTCGGCCGGGTGCCGGTGATAACCGTGGGGGCTGGGGCGATGGTACTGTGCCTCGTTCCCCTCGCGTTGGTCGCCCATTGGGCAGTAGCCGGAGCCGCCTGTATGGCCTTGGTCGCGCTCAGTTCGATCCGCCGCTCGGTCTATATCGTCTTTCAGCAGGAATTGGTCCCCGAGCACTGGCGGGTGACCATGAGTTCGGCGCTGACTATGGCCTACGGCATCAGCATTGCTGGCGTTTCGCTCGGCGGCGGCTGGATGATCGACGCGCTGGGGTATCGGGCGCTGTTTTTGAGCAGCACCGTGATTACGGCTGCGGGCGTACTTTACTTCCAAAGCTACTTCCGCATCCCGCGTGGTGAGTACGCCAAACGCCTGACAGACGAGCGCGCATAAACTGGTACTAAGCGCATTCAACGCGCATTGCGTCGCATCGTCGCCTCAGCCGTGCGAGCTGATCTGAGAACTTGGGATCTTCTGCGAGATTGCAGGATTCTTGGGGATCTGCGAGAAGGTCGTACAGCTCCTCATAGACGGGCTGTTGCTCGTAGTAGCGAATGTATTTCCAGCGTTGCGTGCGCACGCCTTCGCTCTTGGGGATGTCGGCGCGGTCGAACCGATGCTCGGAGAAGAACTCTTTGCGCCATTCGACTTCTTTGCCGTGTGACAAGGGGACGAGGGATTTTCCCTGCATTTCGTCCGCAGCACGCAGACCGGCTAGTTCGAGGATGGTTGGCGCAACATCGATGTTAAGGGCCATCTCTTCGCGTACGACCCTGCCCTCGTCAGCTCGTGGATCGAAGACGATCAGGGGAATGCGAATCGACTGTTCGTTCAACTGCCAGCAGTCGCTTAGCCCGCGATCGCCGTAGTACATCCCGTGGTCCGAGGCGAAGATAACGACCGTGTTGGCGGCTAACGATAGCTGATCCAACGCCGTGAGAATCCTGCCGATGTTGCGATCGACGCCGCTGACCATTCGGTACAGTCCGCGCATGTTCCGATGGTAGTCCGCAGGCGTTGCATAGCGGTCCTGCCACCGCACGCGGCTTTCCGTCTCGCGCAGGAATTTCGGCAGCCGCCTGAAGAAGTCGGGATCGGCGTTGAGTGGCTCTGGTATTCTAGTATCTGCATAGAGCGGATCTTCAGCGGCCGGCCAGATGTAGTGGCGCGGGTCGTTGTCCTGCGCGTGCGGTGCGTTGAAACTGACGGAGAGGCAAAATGGCTGGCTGGAATGGGTGCGGAGGAAGTCGAGCGCTTTGTCGCCGGTGATGTCGGTCAGGTGGCGTACCCGGCCGTCCGGCTGTCTGATTTCATACCCGTCTTCAGTCCAGTGTTCGTAGTTGTCGAACGCGTCAAACATCTTTCCTAACGCGCCCTCGTCTGCGAGAGAAGGGTCGATTCCTTTTGCCGCAATGCCGAACTTGCCGATCAGCCCTGTGCGGTACCCGGCTCTTTTGAGAGTTGCCGGGTAGGAGCTGTCGGTGAATGCGCGTTGTAGGGGTGGGGTGAGGAAGGTGAAGCGGTGGCGGCTTTCATAGACGCCAGTGAGATAGCTCGCCCGGCTGGCGGCGCAGATCGGACTGGTACAGAATGCGTTTGTGAAGCGGACGCCACTTGCGACAAGCCGGTCGATGTTCGGGGTTTGGATGATCGGATTGCCAGCGCAGCCGAGCAGGTCGTTGCGCTGGTTGTCGGTCAGGAGAAAGAGGATGTTGGGGACAGAGGCCATGATATTTGCTCTGCCAAAAATTAAAGGCGTCCTGCTCGCATGCGCGACCCTAAAGGTCCGTATGCGAGCAGGACGCCCGCGATGGCGTTAGTTATAAACCGCTTACTTTGCGCCTTCGCTGTGCGGACGCATCACCAACACCTCGTAGGTGATCGGCTCGGATACGCGCTCCATCTTCACTCCGAATTGCTCGCGCAAATAATTTTTCCGCTAGTCGAAATTCACAGCACTTTGACCGGCGTCAGCCAATCGGCCGCGGCAATCGCATCGGCCGACCCCAACACCGCGACCCGGCCCGCTGCGCCGACTTGGTCCAGCACGGCGGCAAAATCGGCAAAGTGCTCGGCCTTGGTGCCCAAGACTTGGTCGCGCATATGCTGGCGATAGGCGTCGTCGATGCCAGTCAGGTAGCGCATTAGCGAGGCGTAGCCCTTGGCGTCGGGGAGCTGGTAAGCGTCGAAGTCGCCGATGGTGCCGATGATGGCCTTGGTCAGCTCGTCGTGGCTGATCGGATAGTCGCGCAAGAAGGCCCCGCTCTGGTCGTACACTTGTAGCGTCTCCAGCAGGTTGGGATCGCGGTAAGACCCGTAAGCAAACACGCCAGTAAACGGGTCGAGGGAGCAGAAGGCCCCGTAGGCCCCGCCCTGCACCCGCACCCGGTCCCAGAGCCAAGTGGTGGCCAAGTAGCGCGTGATGACGGCCGACGATCCGTCCAATTCGTAGCCGAGCGCGAAGAGGTTGGCCGCCTTGCCCACGTAATTGACTTGGGCGGGGACGGTTAGGCCCTCGTCGGCTGCGGTCAGGTGCGGCGTCCAAGTTGCGGGCGGATGCGCCTCTTGGGGTAGCTCGCGCAACAGCGCCGCTAGGCTTTGGTCGCAGGCAGCGCGGTCGCCGCCGGCCACGGTCGCATTGCACAGCATGCCCGGCCGGTTGACCAGCAGGGCGCGGATCTGCTCCAGCCGCGCCTGCACCGCCGGCCAGTCGCCGCGGATGTCTTCGATGAGCTGCCGCAAGAAGAACAGATAGCTCAAGCCGCGCATCTGCTCGGCGAGCCAGCCGGTCTCGTCGAATTGTGCGCGCAGCCGCGTTAATACCACCCGATGCCCGCCCGGCACTAGCGAGGCCTCGGCGCTGGCCCGCTCTTCTAAGGCCATCTGCAAGAAGCGCTCCTGATCGTCGAGGCGGCCCTCTAGCAGCACGTCGCGCACAATCGCCGTCAGGTCGGCGACCCGTTCGGTCATGGCCTTGCCGCGCAAAAAGAGGTACGCCGCGGCCGGCCCGCCGTCGGGGCGTGAGCCCACCAGCGAGTGGGCGCTTAGTCCACCAGTCTGGCTGCCGATCCGCTGTTGCAACTCGACGAAGCTCATGCGTTCGGTACCCATCTCCAACAGGGCGCGGCCAAAGAGCGGGATATAGGGCACAAGCTCTTGGGGCAATACCCGCAGATCGCAGCCCACGTCGAGATAGGCGATGCCATTGGTGAAGAGGTCGTGGTGGAGCACCGGCACCCCGGCGATTTGGTCCTCTTGCCGAGGCACGGTCTTGATCGCTTTGTCGAGGTCGCTCAATTGCAGGCGGGGCAGCTTGGCCAGATCCTCGGGCGCGTCGGGTTGTTCTTGCAGACGCTTGAGCTTTTCGGTGGCTGCGACCAGTTCCTCTAAATCCGCTTGGCTCAGATGTGCTCGGGCTTCTGCTAGGCGCGTGGTCTCTTCTTCCTCCTGTCGCGTCCCTAGTTCGGCGTCGGGCTGCAGTACCACGGTCGTGCGGTGTGCGTTGTCTAAGAGGTGGCGTTGGATCAGTCCCTCTAGATAGCGGTCGTCCGCTGCTAGCTTGTCCTTGAGCGCGGCGAAGGAGTCGGCAAAGCGCAAGGGCGTGAAGGGGTCGCGGTCGTAGAGCCAGTCGGTCAACAGCCGCAGCATCAGCCCCAAGCCGCGCGGAAAAGACCCGGTGTTGTTTTCCCGCAACCGGAACTCCGCGGTGTGCAGCGCGGCCGCGACCATCCCTTGGTCGATCCCGCCATCCGCTAGCTCGCCGAGGTGCTGCAAGATCAGGGCTTCGACTGCATCGACATCGCCCTGTTGCACGCCCTTGAGGCCCACGCTGAAGAACATCTGCGCCAATTCGACCTCCAGCCCGCTGCCGGTCAAATCCTCGCCCAGCCCGGAATCGATCAGGGCCTTGCGCAGCGGGGAGCCCGGGGTGCCGAGCAGCGCGTGTTCAAGCACTTGGAGGGCACGGCGCTCGTCGGCGTCAATCGCGTCTTGCAACAGCCAAGTGAGCGCGACAAAGTACTTTGGCTCTTCGACCGCATCTGGATCGACCGCATAGGGAAATTGCTGCCGCTTGGGCGCGACAAAGCGCGGCTGAGTGCCAATGGTGGAATCGACTGAATGCGCCTCGTAGGAGCTTAGATAGTCGTGCAACAGCGCGAGGCGCTGCTGGGGATCGTCGTCGCCGTAGAAGTAGATGCGGGCGTTGGACGGGTGGTAAAAGTCGTCGTGGAAGCGCTTGAACTGGTCAAAGGTGAGGGCCGGGATGTGGCGCGGGTCGCCGCCGGAATCCACGCCGTAGGTGGTGTCGGGGAAGATGGATTGCTGGATGCGCTCGCCTAGAATGCGCTCGGGATCGGAATACGCGCCCTTCATTTCGTTAAATACCACGCCTTTGTAGCGCAGCGGGTCGCTGGGATCTTCTAATTCGTAGTGCCAGCCTTCCTGTTGCAGGACTTCTGGCGTCAGCCGCGGGTAGAATACGGCGTCGAGGTACACGTCGATCAGGTTGTAGAAATCCTGCACGTTGGTGCTGGCGACCGGATAGCAGGTTTTGTCTGGATAGGTGAAGGCGTTGAGAAAGGTGTTGAGCGAGCCTTTGATCAGTTCGACAAACGGCTCCTTGACCGGGTATTTGCGCGAGCCGCACAGCACCGAGTGTTCGAGGATATGGGCAATGCCGGTCGAATCGGCTGGCGGAGTGCGGAAGTTGATGCCAAAGACCTTGTTTTCGTCGTCGTTGATCAGCGAGACGATCTCGCAGCCGGTGCGGTGCCGGTAGAGCAAAGCGCGGGTATTGAGCTCGGGAATTTCTTCGTCGCGCAGCAGTTCAAAATCGCGGCGATCCATTGCGTCTCCTTTGTGGTATATGTCGAAAAAGCTAGCGGGCAAACATATTGGCGGCGCGGATTCTAGTCAAAAGATAGTGTTCAGTGATCAGTGGCCAGTGGTTAGCCCCCGCACCACCGCCCTATGGGGCGGGGCCTGGCCACCGACCACTAACCACTGACCACTGGCCCCGGCAGGGCGATTTTGCCGAGGACGACCGGGCGCTGGGCGCGGGTGACGGCCGGGATATTGCCGGTGCGGCCCATCAGCGTCTCGTTAGCGAGGACTGCGAAGGAGAGGGCCTCGCGCGCGTCTGGATCGACGCCTAGGGCGGCCAGCGACTGCACCGCTATATCCGGCAGCTCGTGGCGCAACCCGGCCATAATGCGCGGATTGTGGACGCCGCCGCCGCCGACCCAGAGCTTGGCGAACTCCCCGGGACAGAAGCGGCGAATGCCGTCGGCAATGGATTGCACGGTAAAGGCGGTCAGCGTGGCGATCAGATCGTCGTCGCGCCACGTGCCGCGCCGGAGAATGTCGGCGAGGAACGGCTCGCCAAATTCCTCGCGCCCCGTGGATTTGGGCGGCTCGCGCTGCAAGAAGCGGTGGCGCATCAGCTCGGCCAATAGGGCCTCATCGACGCGCCCCCACGACGCCCGCATACCTCCGCGATCGAAGTGCTCGCGGCCATCGGTGCAGTGCGCCACCGCCGCGTCGATGAGCATGTTGCCCGGTCCTAAGTCAAAGGCCCGCACTGCGCTGGCATCGGCGTTGGGCGGCAGGGCCGTAATGTTGGCGATTCCGCCGATATTGAGCAACAGACGCCCCTCGTGCCCGGCAAAGAGCAGGTGATCCACTAGCGGCACCAGTGGTGCGCCTTCGCCGCCGACAGCCATGTCGGCCGCGCGAAAGTCCGCAATGGTCACCGCGCCTGTGTGCGCGGCAATGACGGCTGGCTCGCCAATCTGCAAGGTGGCCCCGCTAGCTGGCAGATGGCGCACGGTCTGCCCGTGCGAGCCGATTAGGTCGATGGATTCGGGGCCGAGCTTGGCCTGCTCAACCGCGGCTAAAGCCGCTGTTGCAAACGCCTCGCCGAGGGCAAAATTGACCCGGCACAGCGCGGCGAGCGACGCATCCTCGGCGAAGAGGCCGAACACCTCGCGCCGCAAATCGCTGGGCAGCGGCGTGGTGTTAAAGGACAAAACTTCGTAGCGCGTGGATTTGCCGCTGCCCCACAGATCGACCAGCACCGCGTCAATCCCGTCGGCCGAGGTGCCGGACATTAGCCCGACGACCCGCCGCCGCTTTTTGGCGGCCAGTTCAGCTAGCCGACGCATAGCGGCGAACCCAAGGTCGGCCAATAGTCGCGTTGGTCATCCTATAGCAGCCCTAAATGACTTGAACGATTCGAGATGCCTACCATTCTGCGTCCATCTGCGGATTACTTTATCAGTGCCGGTCGCGGGCCGAGTGCAGGTAGTAGGAGGCGACCTGCCCGAGGCTGTCGATGACATGCACGCCCGGGTAGCGAATCGTCGTCGGACACACGTGCCAAGGCACGGCGAGGAGGTAGGCGCCGACTTCGGGTTGAGGACCGGACCAAGAGAAGACGCCGTGTTCTTCGTTTTGCCTAGTCAGCTCGGCCTGTGGGTTCTGCAAGAGCTTGGCCCGGGTCGCCAGAGGGCCATCGTCGCTGATGGCCTTGGTGCCCAAGTCCGTGGTGAGCGTCTGGTGCTCGGGATAGCGATCGACCACTTGCGTCAGGACGAGGGCCGCCCATTTGAAGGGCAGCTCGGCCATTTTGCTGCCGTACCCAGCATCCCAGTACACGCAAGTGCCTGGAGAGCCGTGCATCCCCTCGGTGCGGGCGTAGTATAAAGAGGAAAAGGAGCCACCGCCGACGACCCGGGGCACGGCCAAGCCCTCGCCTTCGAGGGCTGCTTTTAGGCGTTGGACATCGCGGATGTGCTGCTCGGCCGCTGCTTGGCGCGCCTGAGGCTCGGCGAGGGTCTCGTGCCCGTCGTACAAGTGCAACCCGCCCGGCGACAGGTGGGGATGTTGGGCGACTTGGCGGTAGAGGTCGATGGCCGCATCCAAGGGAACGCCGGTGCGGAACATGCCTACGTTGAGGTCGATCATCACCCGCAGCGTTTGCTGTTGCTCTTGCGCCACGTCGCCCAAGACCTCTACGTGTGCGGGGGCGCTGGCAATCGCGCTGATGGTCGCTTCTCTTTGAGCCAACGCGGCGAAGCGCAGGACCTTGCTTTTTTGCACCAGTGGATAGGACAGAATGGCTTCCTGCGCGCCGGCGTCGAGGGCCATTTCCAGCTCCTTGAGCGTGGCGCATTTGAACCCGGCGACGCCGGACGCGAGCTGTTTGCGCGTTACGTCGATGGACTTGTGGGTCTTGACGTGGACGAACAGATGCTCGCTGCCGCCGGCTAGTTCGCCGACTGTTTTTATGTTGTGGTCGAGTTGGTCGGCAAAGACCAGCATGGCTGGCGTCTCAATGCCGTCTGGCTCGGCGACTTTGTATGCTCCTACTTCGATCACAGCGTTGCTTCCCGTTGGAGGTGAAGCGCGGAAAATAGCACAAGCCTTGGCGGTGGACAAATTGGCCGCCGCGTTTTGGTGCGTTAGATTACGATTCGCAATTTTCCTATCACCCTCATCTAAAGGAAGCCTCTAATGCTCAAACTAGGCTGCATGTCCCTCAGCTACAAAGACGAATTTGCCGCGAACCAGCTCGACTTGGAGCAGTTTATTGAACGCGCCTACCAGCTCGGCCTCGACGGCATCGACATTCACACGCGCGCCTTTGCTTCGCTCGACCCGGCCTATCTGCGCCGCATTCGCATGCAGGCCTTTCGGCGCGGAATCGCGCTCTCTTATATCGGCGTCAGTTCCAACTTCGGCAAGCCGCAAGAAGAGCTGGCTGCGGAGGTCGCCACCGCCAAGGAATGGATCGACGTGGCCGCGTTTATGGGCATTCCGCTGGTGCGGGTTTTTGCCGCGTGGATTCCCGAAGGCGACCGCGAAGAAGACGTGTGGGCGCGGATGATGCCTTGCTTGGAGGAAGTGGCCGCCCACGGCGAGGAAAAAGGCGTGGTGGTCGGCTTGCACAACCACAACCACGGCTGCGTCACGCGCACGGGCAAAGATGTGCGCCGCATTATCGAGAGCGTCGATAATCCCTATTTCTCGCACATCCTCGACACGGGTCAATACGTCGGCTCGCCCGGGGCCTCGGGCCAGCGCGGGCACGAGGATCCGGCCCTCAACTTTTACGGCAGCATTGAGGAAACCGCGCCGTTGGCCGTCCACGTCCGCTGCAAGATCTACCGCATCGAAAGCGGTGTTGAAGAGTGGCTCAACTATCCGCGCATCTTCGAGATTTTGAAGGGCGTCAACTACAATGGCTGGCTGTCGGTGGTGTACGAAGGGCAGGACGCGGAAGCCGAGGCGACGGCCGTGCCCAAGGCCGTGCGCTACTTGCGCGGCTTGATGGCCGAATACGACGCGGCGTAAGTAGCGAGGTCCGCGCAACATGGTCGCTGCGTTTGGCACATCCCGCACCTTTGTAAAATTCTGCCTGACTGGCCTCAGCGGGGTGGTGGTCAATTTAGGTTCGTTCCATATCCTGCTCGAACTCGGCGTCCACAAATATCTGGCCTCGCCCATCGCGATTGAAATCTCGGTCTTTTCGAACTTTTTCATCAATAACTATTGGACCTTTGCCGACCGCGACCTGAGCAGTCGCAAGCGGATCCGGGGGTTGCGGTTTCACATTGTGTCGCTGCTGGCCCTTGGGGTGAGCTATTCGACGTTTGTCGTGCTGTCGGAACTGTTGCCGCACGTTGATCCGGTGTGGCTGCAAGGGTGTGGGATCGCGCCGGGGACGTTGGTCAACTATGTCTTGAATTCCTATTGGACGTTTCGGGAGTAGGGGCGAGAGATCGCTCGCCCCTACCTGCAAGGCGATCCGCATATCGAATCGTTCAAGTCATTTAGGATTGCTATAGGAGATAATTTTTGTCAAAGCGCAATCGGTCTCAAGCGCATGGTCGCGGCGCGGCTGTACGCCAAAAGAAGCGCGAGCAGGCGCAGCCTTGGTCCATGCGTCTGCGCTCGATGTCCGACTTCCTGCTGCATCCGTCCCCTCCTGACGAGCGGCCGTGGAAATTTTTGCTTCCAGTGCTTGCATTGGCCTTCGTCGCCCGGGCGGCCATTGCCCTGTCCGGCGACTTCGTCCTGCATCCCGACGAAATCATGCAGTATCTGGAGCCGGCCCACCGCCTAGTCTTCGGCAATGGTGCTCACTTCTGGGAGTATTTCTACGGCGCGCGTTCGTGGCTAGTGCCCGGGTTGGTCGCTGGCGTCTTGAAGCTGTTCGACATCGTCGGCCTCGGCCAGCCTTTCTGGTACGTCGGCGGCGTCAAGCTCGCGTTTTGCGCGATCTCCCTGCTCATTCCGGCGGGCATGTACTTTTTTGCGCGGTGGCACTTTGGCGAAACTGCGGCGCGAGTCGCGTTGCTAATGGGTGCGTTCTGGTACGAGCTGGTCGGTTTTGCCCACAAGCCAATGACCGAGTTTGTCGCCACGGCTCTGCTGGTGTCCTTGCTCGCGCTTTGTGTGCGGCCTGCGCCGGACAAACTGCGGGTTGTTTTGACGGTAGCAGTGCTAGCGGTGCTGGTGGCGGCGATTCGGGTGCAGTATGCTCCGTTGGCCTTGATAGTTCTCGGGCTGTTCTTTTTGCACACCGAGAAGAAGATGCAGCTTGCGCTGGCTGCGGTTGCGGTTTTCGTCGCTGTCGGCGTATTCGACGCGATCACGTGGGACGGTGGCTTGTTTCACTCCTACATCGTCAATATCCGCGTCAATCTCGCTCTTGGCGACTTGCGTGCCGGTGAAAGCCCGGCATGGCAATTCCTCTATTGGCTCCTGATCGCCAATATGGGGTTGGTGGCCCTGTGCGTCTTGGCTTTGCCCGACTTCCGGCGCTACGGATTCCTGCTGGCGCTCATCACCCTGACGCTGCTGATCCACTCGACACAGTCGCACAAGGAGTATCGCTTCATCTTCGTCGTCATTCCGCTCTGGCTGCTGATTAGCGCAGACTTTGTGGTGTGGTTCGCGTCCCGCGCTAGCAAGGGCCGGTCGCGCCTGTTGTTGGGGCCGACTTCGCTGGTGCTGGCCGCGTCTTTTGCAGGGGTTTCCCTCGCTGGCATCCTCAACGCGCTGCCGTATCAAGATAGAGTGTATCGGGCCTACTCAAAGGAGACCGGCATGGTCGGCTTCTTGCACAATCAGGACCCGATTTTTGCCGCGTACCGCTATCTTGCTAGTGCGCCTGGAGTCTCCTCCGTGTGGCAGGTGGACCGCCCCTATTTCAATATCCCCGGCTACTACTACCTGCACCGGAAAATACCCCTCTATGCCGGTGGTACATCGCATCTTTTATTTTCAGATTCGGAACAACCACAGTTGGAGGCTATTACAAGCTCGGTCAGCCACATCGTGTCGGCGGATCCGGCCACTTTCGCTCCCGGCTACTCATTAGAAAAAACATTCGGCCCCATCCGCATCCTGCGCCGCGATTCAGACGAGCCGGCTATCCGCCGATGGCAGGATTATGCCCCGACGTTCAAGACAGGTACCTTCGGTGACACCGCGCGCAAGCTGTATCCCGATGCGCCCACTCCGCCGCCCAAAGCGGGTATCCGCTTTGCTGACGAAAAAATGGAGATGAAAGGGCAATAGCCGTAAAAAGCACAAAATCCCCGAGTTGCTGAATGGCCAAGAGAAGACCTACAGAAAAGACGCAGCGCCAACAAAAGCCCTCCCGACAGGAGCGCAGACAGGCCGCTCGCAGCGATGCAAAAGCTCGACAGACGGTTGCAACCGCATCGCCCCTAACAGCGGCAACATCCTACTCGCGTCATGACATGCTAGCCTTTGTCGCGCTCGGCTTGCTGGTGATCGTCAGTTACCTACCCGCGATGCTGTGGGGCGGCTTCGTCTGGGATGATAGTCTATGTATCAAGGTCGATCCGGTGCGGGACGTATCGGGTTTGTGGCAAATCTGGTTCTCTCCGAGTGCGCTTGAAGAAGAGCATCACTACTGGCCGCTGGTTTATACGACCTTCTGGCTGGAGCACAAGTTGTGGGGATTTGCCCCGGCGGGCTATCACATCGTCAACGTGCTGCTGCATCTAGCGAATACACTGCTTTTGTGGCATCTCTTGCGGCGGCTGGCCGTGCCCGGCGCGTGGGTGGTAGCCGCGGTGTTTGCCGTGCATCCTTTGCACGTGGAGTCGGTGGCTTGGATCATTGAGCGCAAGGATGTGCTTTCAGGTCTGTTTTACCTCGCGGCGGTGCTGGCGTGGATGCGCTTTGTGGAAAAGCCGAATCCGAGGCGGTACGCGTTACCACTGGTGTTGTATGCGGCGGGTCTTTTGAGCAAATCCATCGTGGTCACGCTGCCAGCAGCTCTTTTGGTCTGGCATTGGTGGAAACAGGGCCGGTTGGCTTCGACAGATCTGTGGCGGTTGGTGCCGTTTTTCGCAGTAGGGTTGGCTATCACCGTCGGCGATTTGGCGTTTTATTGGTCTGAGACCAGTGCGCCTCTTGGCTACTCATTCGCGGAACGGATGCTCATTGCCTCCCACGCTTTGTGGTTTTATGCTGGCAAGCTGCTGTGGCCGTCGGAGTTGGCCGTCATCTACCCTCGTTGGGATATCCATGTCGCCGACCCACTGGCTTGGGGGTATCTCGTTGCTGCTATCGTGCTGGCGGTGGCCCTCTGGCACTTCCGGCGGCAGCTTGGGCGCGGACCGCTGGCCGGGGCGTTGTTTTTTGCGGTCACGATATCGCCGGTTTTGGGCTTTGTCGATTACACCTATATGAAGTATGCTTTTGTCGCCGATCGCCATCAGTATCTTGCTGGTATTGGGGTTATGGCCGTCGTCATCGGCTCGGCTGTTTATGGCGTGCGTCGCCTGTCAGGCTTATGGCAAAAGGGCGCATTGGGCATTGCGGCGGTGAGCCTAGTTGTGCTGGGGACGCTGACTTGGCGGCAGGCAAGCATTTATCGGGACGACGAAACGTTCAATCGCCACATCATCGCGCTCAATCCGCAGGCGCGGAATGTCCACCGCCATTTGGGCATTGCCCTTTATGAGCAGGGTCGATATGAGGAAGCCCTCGACTCGTACCGCGTCGCCGTTGCCCACCGCCCAAACTACGCTAAGGTACATTCCAACCTCGGCATGGTGCTCAACAAGCTGGAACGCTTCGAGGAAGCGGAGACACATGTACGTCGTGCAATCGCACTCGACCCGAAGACAAAGATCCGCTACCAACGTTTAGGCAATGCACTATATGGGCAGGGCCGGTATGCGGAAGCGGCTGACGCATTCCGCGTCTCTGCCGAACACCGCCCAGACTACACACAGGCACATTCCGGCCTTGGTGCGGCTCTCAATGAGTTGGGACGCTTCGAGGAAGCGGAAACCCACCTGCGCCGCGCCATCGAGCTCAACCCGGACCATACGGAGGCCCTCTATCATCTGGCCACGCTGCGGTTCAAGCAGCAGCGCTTAGATGAGGCAATAGAATTCTTGCAACACCTCATCGGCATTGAGCCCGGCCACGCAAGGGCCTTAGGAGACATAGGCGTCGCCCTCTTCTACTTGGGCAGAAGCGACGAGGCGCTACAACACTTCGACCGAGCACTTTCCCTCGACCCAACCTTGGAAGACGTGCGTGCCAACCGCGAGGCCGTGCTGGAGGCGATGGAAGGAAATGTCGAGTGACTTCGCGGCAGAATGTGCTAGCCCTTATCGCGCTTGGCTTGCTGGTGGCCGTCCCCTATCTACCGGCGATGCTGTGGGGTGGCTTCGTCTGGGACGACAACACATACGTCAAGGTCGATCCGGTGCGGGACGTATCGGGTCTGTGGCAAATCTGGTTTTCTCCCAGTGCGCTTGAAGAAGAAGGTCACTATTGGCCGATAACCTATACGACCTTCTGGTTGGAACACAAACTATGGGGGTTTGACCCGGCGGGCTATCACATCGTCAACGTGCTGCTGCACTTGGCCAATACGCTGCTTTTGTGGCATCTCCTGCGGCGGTTGGCCGTGCCCGGTGCGTGGGTGATAGCCGCGGTATTCGCCGTGCATCCGCTACATGTGGAGTCGGTGGCTTGGATCTTTGAGCGCAAGGATGTGCTTTCGGGCTTGTTTTACCTCGCGGCGGTGCTGGCGTGGATGTGCTTTGTGGAGCAGCCGAATTCTCGGCGATATGCGTGTTCGCTGGTATTGTACGTGGCGGGTCTTTTGAGCAAGTCCATAGCGGTCACGCTGCCGGCGACGCTTTTGATCTGGCATTGGTGGAAGCAGGGGCGCGTGACCTCGACGGAACTGTGGCGGCTAGTGCCGTTCTTCGTGGTTGGACTCGTCATCGCGCTAGGCGACTTGTCGTCCTACCGATCCGTACATCCTAAAGAGTTCGACTTTTCGTTAATTGAACGGACATTTATCGCCGCCCGCGCCCTGTGGTTTTACGCTGGTAAACTACTGTGGCCGACGAACCTAGCTGTCATATATCCGCGTTGGGACATTCACGTCGCCGACCCGCTGGCTTGGGGGTATTTGGTAGGTGCCGTTGCCCTAGCAGTGGCCCTCTGGCGCTTCCGGCGGCAGCTTGGGCGCGGGCCGCTGGCTGGGGCGTTGTTTTTTGCGATTACGCTGTCGCCGACGCTCGGCTTCGTTGATTACAACTATATGGAATATGCTTTCGTCGCCGACCGCTATCAGTACCTCGCTGGTATCGGGGTTATGGCCGTCGTCATCGGTGCGGCGACTTATGGTATTCGCCGCCTGTCAGGCTTATGGCAAAAAAGTGCGCTGGGTGGTGTGGCGGTGGTGCTGATTTTGTTGGGGCTGCTGACTTGGCAGCAAGCAAGCATTTACCGGGACGACGAAACCTTCAATCGCCACATTATCGCGCTCAACCCGCAGGCACGGAGTGCCCATCTCAACTTAGGCGACGCCCTGTATAAGCAGGGCCGGTATGAGGAGGCCCTCGAAGCGACTCGCGTCGCCGTGGAACAAGACCCGGATTCCTTTAATGCCCGTAACAACCTCGGCGCGGTTCTAAGTAAATTGAGTCACTTGGAGGAAGCAGAAAACCACTTGCGCCGCGCCATCGCGCTCGACCCGCAGGCAAGGGATGCCTATGTAAACTTAGGTGCCGTCCTGTACAAGCAGGGACGGTACGAGGAAGCACTTGAGGTCGCCCGTGTCGTCGTGGAGCAAGCCCCGGATTCTTTTAAGGCCCATGTCAATCTCGGCGCAGTTCTCAGTGAACTGGGTCGCTTCGAGGAGGCAGAAAACCACTTGCGCCGCGCCATCGCGCTCGACCCGCAAGATGTTGACCTTTCCCATAAGTTGGCCGCGAAGTTGGCCGAGGTGCTCACGCCACAGGGACGCTATGAAGAAGCGATTGATGTCCTCGCGCAAGCAGCGGCGTTGGATCCGGCCTCGTCGCAGGCCGCCGAGTTGCATTTTCTTATGGGAATGGCAGCCGAGGAAAACGAGCAACTCAAGGCGGCGGGATACTACATGCGCGCCTTTGAGATAGACCCGCATCACACGAAGGCTATCCGTAGGCTAGCCCATCTGCGGTTAGAGCAGCAGCGCTATGATGAGGCACTGGAACTTTTTCAGCGCCTCGTCGCCATTGATCCGAGCGACGCAGTGGCTCATGGCAACATGGGCATCGTCTTTTTCTACTTAGGTAGAAACGACGAGGCGCTGCGGAGCTTCGACCAAGCGCTTTCCCTCGATCCGACCTTGGAAAACGTGCGTGACAACCGCGAGGCTGTGCTGAAGGCGATAAAAGGGAATTAGGGAATGCCCAGCTCCCGCCGGTACACCTCATCGGCGTTAGCCTGCAACTGCCAGTAGGGCACCCGCATCGTCTGCATCAATTCGCCGCGCCCCCCATCGCCGTCTTCCCAGCACAGAATCCGATGCGGATAGGCATCTTCTGTCATTAACGAAAGCCGTTATATTGATGTATGATCAAATCCTTTAAGGACAAGGAAACCGAGAAAATTTTTCACGGCCAATTCTCCCGCAAATTGCCACAGAATATTCAACGAGTAGCTGCACGCAAACTTGAGCAACTTAACGCTGCCACGGTTTTTGAAACCCTACGCATACCGCCTGGCAACCGACTTGAAACGTTGACCGGAGATCGGCAAGGACAGCATAGCATTCGCGTGAATGACCAGTGGCGTGTGTGCTTTGTGTGGCGCGACAATAATGTTTTTGACGTCGAAATCGTTGATTATCACTGAGGAGATACAATGACTAAGCGAGACTTTCCGCCAATCCATCCGGGTGAGGTTCTGTTAGAGGATTTTCTCAAGCCTATGCAGATGAGTCAACATCATTTGGCTCAGGCAATCGGCGTGCCGCCACGTCGCATTAGTGAAATTGTACACGGGAAGCGGGGCATCACGGCAGATACAGCCTTACGGCTGGGACATTTTTTTAGCATGGAAGCGCAATTCTGGATGAATCTCCAAGCCCGTTATGATCTTGAAACGACCCGGGAGACTTTAGCCGACAGACTAGACCAAGAAGTTCGGATACATACGGTCTAACGCGAGGCATAGTGTCCTTGCTCGACCCAACCTTGGAAGACGCGCGTGCCAACCTCGAGGCCGTGCTGGAGGCGATAAAAGGGAATTAAGGAATGCCCAGCTCCCGCCGGTACACCTCGTCGGCATTAGCCTGCAACTGCCAGTAGGGCACCCGCATCGTCTGCATCAATTCGCCGCGCCCCCCATCGCCGTCCTCCCAGCGCACAATCCGATGCGGATAGGTCTTTTCCGTCCATAGCGTTCGCTGCCGCTGGCCGATGTGCAGGTCCCACCGCACGCTGGCTAGCGGGCCAGTTGCCGTTTCGATCTGCTCCTCGGCGGCCTTGTGGATCCGCCCGGCCACGGTCGCATGGGGCTGATGCGCCTGACGAAGCTGCCAAAAGCTCGGCAGCACTTCTACCTCCAGCACCTCACCTATATCCATAAACGGCCCTTGCAGCTCTCGGATGCGGATCAGCAGATTATCTTCGCTGGCGAAGTTTTCTGGCTGTTCTAACTGATAGGCCCCCCGGCCCTCGCTGGCAAAATAGCTGCTGATGTGTCCGTCGATCTGTCCGTCGCGGAACAGGGCCTCGTCAAAGACCTGCCCGCACCACTCTTGGGCGCTGAACGAAATGCGCCGCAGCTCAAAGGGATGCCGCGCGCCCGCCACTTGGCTGAACACCGAGGTCATCACCGAATAGTCGTAGATCCCGGTCGTAAAGTTGAGGATGTGGTTGAGCTTGAGCGCGTAGAATTGGTCGGCCTCCGGCGTCGGCGAATCGGCCTTGATAAAGGTCTGCCGATGCAGGCTCTCGGTCACGAAAATCATCACCCCGTACCCCGGCCGCAGCTCGCCGTAACGCGGCTGAACCACCTCGTAGCTAGAGATCTCGGCCTTCCCGTCGGCCCAATGCGCGTAAAAATCCACTGCGCCCACGTGCGCCGCGCCGAGCAACAGCACCCCTAGAATCCACTTTGTCATGGCTGTCCTGCTTTCTTTTGGCAAAATCGCGTTTTGTCGATCGGAACTTAAAATGGATAAGGTCTCATTGCTTGTCGAATTTTTTTGGCAAAGTATAAAAAACGCATTGACGTATTGCTTTTCGGTTGACTATATTTACAGAAGTTTGGTATATAGAACAGCTTGTTGGTAGCTTAAACACTTATTCCCGCAGCCAATCTGATTGCCGCCTTATTTGGCCGGAGTTGTCGGATGGAACGCAGCAAAATGCCTAACGTATCAGACTCTCCGCTCGACTTGTCGCAACTGCCTCGGCATGCCGAAGCTGTCGTCGCCGAAGTCTCGGCCCCGGCGCGCTTGGCCGCCCGCCTGCGCGAATTGGGCTTTTTGCCCGGCGAGCACTTGCGCGTTTTGCGCTCCGGGACCGCGATCATCGTCCAAATAGGACAGACCCGCCTTGCGCTGCGGCGCCGGGATGCTGCCGCCATCCGCCTCGTCCCCTTCGGCTGAGCTCAGGTCGAAGCCTAGTTTTCCCGTTCAGCAGACTCTCCGTGCGGACCCTCGCGCTTATTGGCAATCCCAACACGGGCAAAACCACGCTTTTTAACGCGCTGACCGGCCTTGCTCAGCACGCTGGCAACTACCCAGGCGTCACGGTGGAATACAAAGTGGGGACCCTGACGCTGGATGGGGGAGACGCGCTCGAGCTGATTGACCTGCCCGGTGCCTATAGCCTCGCTGCACACTCTCCCGACGAGATGCTGGCCATTGACGTACTCTTGGGCCAACAGCAAGACGCGCCATCTATAGATGGCATCTTGGCGGTCGTTGATGCCAGCAACCTGCGGCGCAATTTTTACTTGGTTTCTCAACTTGCGGAAATAGGGTTGCCCTTGGTCGTGGCCCTCAACATGGGGGACATAGCCATCCGGCGGGGCATTCGCATTGACGCCCGTGCTTTGTCTGAGGCGCTTGGTGTGCCAGTGGTACCCATCTGCGCCCACCGGCGGCAGGGATTGGACGAGTTGCGACGCACGTTGGCGGCTTTGAGCGTGGATCCGGCACCTACGCGGCCACAGCAGGTGGAACTGCCCGACCAACTCCAGCGCGCCACTGCCGAGTTGCAAGCCGTAGCCCCCGAGCCGCTCTCTTCGGCAGAGGCCCTGCGCGCACTAGTCGATGAAGACGGCTATGCCGAGCGCCGCTTGTTGGCGTCCGCTGGGGATGGCATGGCGGATCGCTTGCGCGGCCTGCGCACGGCTGGCGCAGATGCTCTTTCCGAGCTAGAAAGCAACGCCCGCTATGCTTGGATCGACGGCCTGCTCGCGCAGGCGATTGACCAGCCCAGTCGCCTAGAGGGCCGCCGCTCGGATCGGGCCGACCGCATTCTCGCGCACCGCCTCTTCGGCGTGGCGATTTTTGTGCTGGTCAACGTCCTAGTGTTTGAAGCCATTTACACGTGGTCGGGGCCGCTGATGGATGGCATTGACGCGCTCTTTGCTGCCTGCGGCGACCGCGCCGCGGCACTCATTCCCCCCGGCCCCCTGCAAAGCCTCTTCGTCGATGGCCTCATCGCTGGTGTCGGCGGCGTGCTCATCTTCCTGCCGCAGATCGCCATCTTGTTCTTTTTCATCGCCCTGCTCGAAGACAGCGGCTACATGGCCCGCGCTGCGCTGTTGATGGATCGGCTGCTTACCCGCGTGGGGCTGTCTGGCACGGCCTTCATGCCCCTACTGTCCAGCTTTGCCTGCGCCGTCCCGGGCATTATGGCCGCTCGCACCATTGAAGACCGGCGCGACCGCTTTGCCACCATCTTGGTTGCGCCGCTGATGAGTTGTTCGGCGCGTCTGCCAGTGTACGTACTCTTTATCGGGGCCTTTGTCCCGGACCGCTCGCTGTTGGGTGGAGTCATCGGCTTGCAGGCGCTGACCCTGCTGGCCTTCTATTGCCTCGGCGCGCTCGTCGCCATCCCAGTGGCTTGGTTGCTCAAGCGGACCTTGCTCAAGGGCGATCCTCCGCCCTTTCTGCTGGAGTTGCCTTCGTATAAAATGCCCGACCTGCGCACGGTGCTGCTGCGCGTGTACCACAGCAGCCGGGCCTTTGTCGTCCGCGCTGGCAGCCTCATCTTGGCTACTACGATTGCGATGTGGGCGCTGGCGTACTTCCCGCGCTCGGAAGCTGTAGTCGAGCGCCACCAAGTCGAGCGCCAAGCGGTTGCGCCCGCCGCCCTCGACGCCTTGGAAAAGCGCCAGGCGGCTGAGTTGGTGGAAAACAGCTATCTCGGCCAAGCCGGGCACTGGGTCGCGCCGGCCGTGCGCCCGTTGGGCTGGGACTGGCGCATTGGCATGGCGGTCATCGCCTCTTTCCCGGCTCGCGAAGTCATCATCTCGGCCTTGGGCACCATCTACAGCCTCGGCGCGGGCGAAGACGAAGGGTCTGAGATGCTGCGCACGACCTTGGCCGCTGCTACGTGGCCGGATGGCCGCCCGATTTACACGCTGCCGGTGGCGCTGTCGATCATGGTTTTCTTCGCCCTCTGCGCCCAGTGCCTCTCGACCTTAGTCGTCATAAAAAAAGAGACCGGCTCCTATCGCTGGTCCCTGTTCAGCTTTGGCTATATGACGACTCTCGCCTATCTCGGTGCCTTGGCGACTTACCAAGTCGGCACGGCCTTGGGCTTTTGACATGGACTGGCAAACGCCGGTGGCCGTCGCCATTGCCGCGCTCGCCGCCGCGTACGTGTTGTGGCGTTTGGCGCGGCCTTTTTTCCGCGACAGATCTCGCCGCGACGGACCTTTGCAGATTGGGGACTCTGATGATAGTGGCCAGTGACCTGTGATCAGCCCCCACACCATGCCCCAAGGGCCGGGGGGTGGGACGGACCACTGATCACTAACCACCGGTCACTGTACTACCCCGCGCGCCGCAGAAATCGCTTGCCCGCGAGCTGATCGACTAGGCCGTCGAGTTCCAACCTCAGCAGCACGTCGAGCAAGGCCGCGGGGGGCAGGGCGCTGTGTTGGGCGAGTTCGTCGATGTGCCGGGGTTGGCGCGAGAGTAGGGCATAGACGCTCTCGTCCTCTGGGGGCAGAGCGGGCGCGGGGGCACTTTGCAGGCGCGGTACCGCCCACATGGTCAATTCCTCTAGCACGTCTTCTACATTCTCCACCAACTTCGCTCCGTCTTTGATGAGCTGGTGGCAGCCTGCGTTGCGGCCCGAGCGCACGTCTCCGGGCACGGCAAATACCTCGCGGTTTTGCTCTAGGGCGTGTTGGACCGTAATCAGTGCGCCGCTCTTTTGCGGGGCCTCGACGATGACCACCCCCAAGCTCAGCCCGCTGATGATGCGGTTGCGGCGCGGGAAGGCCCCCCGCTCTGGCTGTGCCCCCCAAGCAAACTCGGAGACGATGGCTCCGCGCTCGCGGATTTGGCGGTAGAGTTGGGTGTGGGTGCGGGGATAGGGCACGTCGGCTCCGCAGCCCAACACGGCGATGGTGCGCCCACCGGCGGCGAGCGCGGCTTGGTGGGCGGCCGCGTCGATGCCGAAAGCCATGCCGCTGACGATGCAGATGCCTTGAGCTACTAGGCCGCGAGCCAGCTCGCCGGCGATTAGCTTGCCGCTATCCGATGCCTTGCGCGAGCCGACGATGGCCACGGTAGGAGGGACCAAATCGTCCGGCCCCAGCGCAAACAGCACGGGGGGCGGGGCGGCGATTTGGCCCAGCAGTTGGGGGTAATCCGCGTCTGCTGGGGCTAGACAGCGACCGCCGGCCGCGCAGAGCCGTTGCCACTGCTCGGCAGCCCAAGCGAAATCGGCCTGCGTGGGACGCTGCTCGGGCGCGTTGGCCCCCACGGCCGCAGTCCAACTCGCGGCGGCAAGGGCTTCTTGCGCCGAGCCAAAGTGGGCGAGCAAGCGCCGCACGCGCCTGGGCGGCTCGGCGTGGCTCAGCGCGAGGAGCGCCTGTACTTCGCGTTGGGACTCAGGCATGGTGGAATTTCTCCCGCAGGCGGCGCTCGATACCAGGCGGCACGAACTGGTTCAATTGCCCGCCCATTTGCGCCACTTGGCGCACGACCGACGAACTGAGATACATGTACTCGGCCTTAGTCATTAAAAATACGGTGTCGAACTCTGGCCATAGCGAGCGGTTGGTCAAGGCCATGGCAAACTCGTTCTCGAAGTCGGTCACCGCCCGCAGGCCCCGCACGGCCGTGCGGATGTTGTGCTGCCGCGCATAGTCAACGGTCAGGCCGTCGTGGAAATCGACCTTGGCTTGGGGCCAGTCGCTAATGGCCTCGGAGATCATCGCCCGGCTCTCCGCCAGCGAAAAGAGCGGCTTTTTGTTGGGATTGATTGCCACCAGCAGGGTGACTTGGGAGAAAATGCCCAAGGCCCGCTCTAGGATGTTTAGGTGGCCGAAGGTGATGGGGTCGAAGCTGCCGGGATAGATGGCCACGTCTGCAAAGCTGTTCATCAGGGTGCGTCCACGACAATGTCCACGGCCGCGTAGAGCCGCGCTTTGATCCAGCCGCGCTCGTCGCTTGTGACGGGCATGAGCAAGACCTCGCCGAGGGTGGCGACTTCTTCGGCCTGTTGCAATTGCTGCAAGAAGGCGTTGATCTGCTGAGGGGAGCCAATGCCCCGCAGTTTTTGCCGCTGGTGTGGGTGCGCCGCCGACAAGACCCTATGGGTGGGCTCTTCGATCGAGAGGCTGTCTAGACCACTCGCGTCGGCCCAGCGGGCCACCTTGCCGAAGAATTGCTCCGCTTGGTCGGCCGAGAGGACCGCCGGTGGAGGAGTATCCCGCTCGGCAAAGCGGCCTTGGAATGTATAGCGCAGCGTGCGCCCCTCCTGCCAAGTCGAAAACGAAACCCGCGATGGCAATGCTTGCAAGCGCAGCCTAAACTCGCGCAGTACTTTGTGCGAGGGGCTGGTTCCCTCCAGCCAGTACTCCCCGCTCGAATTGCAGTTCAGCGAAGCCACGCGAATCCCGGTGGGAACCTGTTCGTCAATCCGCATGACTTGGTGGCAGACTGTGCTGCGCTGGGGCGAAGAGGCTTGGGACGGCGTTGAGTCGGGACGGGGTGTTGCTCGCTGGACTACGGGGCTGGTCTCTTGCTCAGGACTTGGAGTCTCCTCTTGTTGCACCGTAGAACTGCGGGCGATTTCTTGCTGCGCTGCGGCAATGAGGGAGGAACTCGCGCTAAAAATCGGCCCCGTCAGCGCGGGGAAAAAGTGGTGGATACCGTATAGTCCGCCGCAGACGACTAGCACCAAAAACAAGGCTTTGGGCCAAGGCGACCGCTCTTGGCGACCGAGAAGCTCGACGCGGATCATCGCACCAATCCCCGCTGAGCTAGCCCGACGGCAATGGCATACTCGGATCGCTGCGCGGGCGGGGTGCTATCGAGCAGCTTGGGTTTGACTGCGGCGAGTGGGTCGAGGATTGAGTGCGGCACCCCCAAATGCGCGGCCAAGCCCTCGCTCCAATACACGAAGCCGGCCCCCCACAGGCGTTGGAGGTCGTTGCCGCCTGCGCTTAGCAACTTGCGCGCTGCGCCTTCTAAGGCTGCGGGCGCGTCATCCTCTCGCTCCCAGCAGCAACTGGTCACCGCGCACAGTTCGCCTTCCTCTATTAGCAGGAGCCAAGCCTCGCTCACATCCGCGTAGAGCAGCAGCGAGAATGTATCTTTGGCGAGCAGATTGGCGCATTCGCTGGCGTTGTACAGGGCGAAAGGCACTAGATCCACCTCGAGCCGATCGACCGCCGCGGCCTTGCCTAAGGCACAGTAGCCATCGAGCGCGCGGTGGCGCGCCGCCACCACAAAGCCCCACTGCGAGGTCAGCGCAAAATCGCAGCTAAACGCCGTCGCGTCTCCGGCCAACATCTGCTCGGCTTCCCACTGGAGTTGTTCGCGGTTTTCGTGCTCAGTCTCCGCTACGAGGGGCCGGCGCTGAACGAGACCCAAACGCCGGTCTAGCGCGAAACAGGCCGTGCTGTAGTCGAAGTCATAAGTCGCCGCGAGCGCGGCTAATTTGGTGGCTAGCTCTTGTCGCTGCTGTTCGTCGCCTAGGGACACCGGGTCGAAGGGACGCTCCAGCTCTTCGGCGGTCAAGACTAGCGGCCGGATGCCAGCGCGATCAGCGTCTAGAGCGGCGACGCGCATAGTCTGGCCGCTGATGTGAATCCCGGTGGCCTTTGTCCTGCCAAATCCAAACAATCCCAACCCCTTCTTCTACAAAGTGGCCTCTACTCCACTGTGAGTAAAGGACGGAGCTTTGCTAGCGTCTTCGCGCCGATGCCATTGACTTCGGTCAGTTGCTCCAGCCGTGCAAAAGGGCCGCGCTCGCGGCGGAAGGCGACGATCCGCGCGGCGATCTTGGGGCCGATGGCCGGCAGGGCGACTAACTCTGCTACCGTAGCCGAATTGAGCGACAGCGGCCCCTGCTCGGCTGCTACCATTTGGCGCGGTAGCGGCGGAGCGACTGCGCGCGGCACGACGCTAAATTCCTCTGACTGAGAGGGGCGATACCAATCGCCGATGGCGACGAGCATCCCGATGAGCAAGGCCGCTGTCAGACCGATGAGCGCGCGTTGCTCGCGTTGATTGAACAAATAATACCTCCCACAGCCGCGTCGGGCAATATGCTTTAGCGGAGGAAGAACGTGCCCGAAAGCCGCACTTCACGGATTTTTCGCGTCTTGTCTCTGAGGTGGTCTTTGTTGTTTTCGATGCGAATTCGCCCCTCGCCGCGGAAATTGGTGCTGAAGTTGTAGGTCATGGACAACTGCGTGCGCCAGCGGTTTTCTTTGCCATTGGGGACGCGCTCTTCGTCGCCGGTGGCGATAGCGCGCGTTTCTCCTTCAAACCTCTGTTCTAAGTTGAGGGTGACGTCGCTTTTGAGCCGGCCTATTAAGGGCAGTCGCCGCGGCTTGAGGTTATGGGTGATCTTGAAGGTGGTGGTCACCTGCTCTCGGTCGCGGGTGCCGCGCAGGGGCTGCTCGCCGTCGTCTCCCCCGGCGGTTGGTTCAAAATCGCGGCTCTCCGAGGTGGAGAGCACGCGCTCAATGGTCGTGGTCGGCCCCCAGCGCCAACGGCCATTCCACGACGCCCTAAACTCGGTCTTGGTCTCCTCAGAAAGCAGGCGACCGGGCGCGAGGCCGCCTTCGCCCTCGCTGGCCTCCGAGGTCTCGAAACTGGCGTTTACCTGCGCGCTGTTGATCACTCGCTTTATCAACGGAATCCGGTCGGCTCGTCCCCAGCTAAGACTCACGCGCGGATAGGTCCGCTCGTTGCGCAAGCGCAGCCGTTGCTGCGAAGCGCCGCTGCGCTCGGTGGTCTGCTCCTTGGAGTTGACTTTGACGCTAATGCCAAAGGGCAACCGCATCCCCGAACCAGCCTCAAACGAGGACGTGTGCGACCAATTGTCTTGGTGGGTCAGCCCTTGGGTCACTTGCCGCACCCGCAGGGTGTCTTCGAGGCCGAGCTGGTAGGAAAGCGAGGGCCGCTGCAGCAAATTGAAGCGGCGCGAGTTGGTGTTGCGCCGCCAACTGGCGTTGACCGGCTCGACGAGGCGGCCAGTCCATCCGGCGAGGCGGCGGAGGATATTGGGACCTTGCGGCGGCTCGGCTTTGCCTTGCTCTTCTTCGGCTTGGTTTTTCTTTTGCTCGGCTTTGCCTTGCTCTTCCTCGGCTTGGTTTTTCTTCTGTTCGGCTTGGTTTTTCTTCTGTTCGGCTTGGCCTTCCTTCGAGGTTGGCGCGTCCTCGTCTATGTTTCGGCTTCGACTGCGGTTTCGATTGCGATCTCGGTCGTCGCGCTGTTGTGCCTTGCGGCTTTGTCCCGGGGACTTGCCTAAGTTCTTGAGTAGGGTCGGGATTTTGAGATTGAGGCGTGCGGAAAGGTCGTTCTGGTTGCGGATTTCGAGGGTATTGAACGGCAGGCCGCTGATTGAATCGATTGGGGCTACTCCGCGCCGCTGCGCTGGGTCATTTTGCTCCTCGTAATTGGCCTTGAAGGTGTAGTTTTGGTCCAGCCACGAGACCAAGCGCAGCGAAAAGCCCAAGTCGGCTGTTTGTCGGCGTCCGACCTCGCGCCCAAAGCTGCGCTTGTCCGGGACGAATTTTTTGCGCAAGTCGCGGTCGATTTTGAGGTTGTAGTTGGCCGATAGACCGGAGAGCGGATTGAGCTTAGAGGCATAGGTTTCGACGAGCGTAAAGTCCTCCTGTGCGGTTGGTTCGTCGTCGCCGCGGCGCAAAAGCTGCGAAGTGCGCCGGCTACCGTTGACTGCGTAGGTCAGGCTCGTCGGCAGCGGGCGAAACTCCATCCGCGTCCAGCCCGTAGGCATGAACTCCGGCAACCAGCGCATGATCCGCAGTGCTGGTTTGGGCAGGGGCATGCTGTAGTTGAAGTTCATCGTCTGGGCTTCGCGCTGGTTGATCGGGCGCACCGGATCTGAGCTGTGTTCGCGCGAATGCGACAGCCGCAGATTCATCTGGTCGAGCGTCCAGCGCAAGAAGAAGTTTTTGCCCTGCCGCCGGCTGATGGACACGTCGTAGAACTCCTTGGAGCGGACGGCCTGTTGCGCTAGCTTCTCTTCGGAGGTCAGTTCCACGTCTGAGCCGGGACCGAAGCGCGGCAAGCTGGTCGAGCGGCTGACATTTACCTTGACCGGGATCAAAAATCCCCAGCTACTCGGCAGCAGCTTTTGCGCGTTGGTGGAGACCGACAGCGCGGCTTCGCGGTCGGTGCTGTTGCCGCCTTGGCCGGTAAAGCTGCGGAAGTTTTGCTGCCGCCAGAGCACGTTGCCGCCGAGGTTGGCAAAGTCGGCTAGCTTGGTGTTGAGCTGGGCGTACGCGGCCAGCCCAGGATCGTTGCGCGCCTCGTCGAGGCGCAGCTCGTCGAGGAAGATGCGGCCGCTGTACGCGCGGTTTGCAGCGCGATTGCGCAGGCCAATGCTCAGTTGTTTGATCGACTGCATCGACGGGTTGCCGCGCACCCGATATATGGCTTGCTCGCCGCTGCGCAGGCCCGCCCGCGCAAAAATTTGGTCTAGGGAAAAATGCTCGACTTGGGGATCGTAGCCAGCCGCGTGCAACGCCTCCAACTCGCGTTGAGCGATCAAGCTCTTGCCGTCTAGCGGTGCCCCACGCGGGTCGATTACCCGATAAGTGTAGCAGAACTCGCCCGTGGTGGTGTCGGCCAGCCCGGATTGCAGCAGGGCCTTGAGTTGGGAGATGACCGGCAGGTCCACATCTACTTGATTGCCCTTCCAGCCCTTGCGCCCCCCGGTCCAACCTGGGAAAATGGGGCTGATGGTCTCGTAGTAGTTGGTCGAATCCACGCCAAAGCGCACGAAGAGCACCAAGTCGCTTGAATCGCCGTGGGCGTATTCAATGGTTCCGCTCGAATCACCATACACGTACATGCGCAGCCGCTCGTAGCTGGTGTAATTGGCCGAGCGGGTCAGGATGCGAGTCGCCGACATCTGGTGTCCAGGCTCTAGGTTTTCGTAGGCCAGCACGAGGGACTGTTCGCGTTCGCGGGTGCGCGACTGCACGTTGCGGCGGATCTTCACGCCGGGTGGCGGCCGGTAGCTCTGGCTTTTGTCGGTGCCGATGACCGTGACGTCGAGGGCCTCGCGGTCGCCGAGCGGGAATCGATCATCGAGCCGCACTACTTCGTCTTCCTGCCATTTGTTGCCGACGATTTCCACCAGCGCGATCTCGGCCCGCACGGTATCTGCCGCGTCCGAGCGCGGTCCGCTTGAAAGCATCAGGCGCGCGTATTCGATGCGGGTGGAGTCGGGCAGACCCACGCGCTCGACGTGGGGGCCGAACAGGGGCACGCGGAGCTGACGCCAGCCCTCGTTTTGGGTCCCGGCGACCTCGTAGTGGATCGACGACAGGTCGATTTCATAGTGGTAGTAGTTGTTGCGCCGATCGAGCACGCCGTTGTTGTTGAGGTCTTCGGTGTCAGGGCGGTCGCCGCTTTCGACGTCTTTTTTGTTGTTCTCAGTGCCGTTGATGTGGCTGTAATCGTTCTTGTTGCGCTGGGAGTCGTATTTCCAGTTGTCGCCCTCGGGGTCGTCGGGCGAGCGGTTGGGGCGCAGGGGATCGGGGTCTGGGTAGAGCGCGGCAAAGGCCTGCTGCCGCTCGGCTAGGGAGCGGGTGGTGTCGAATGCAGCGTCTTGCAGCCGCAAGTAGAAATTCAACTCGGCTTCGTCGTTGCGGCCATCGATGCCCACGTCTTCCTCCCGCGACACCAACCCGTCTCCTGCGGCTTGCCCGGGGAAAGGCTCGTCTTCGGTGTCGAGGCGGCCATTGGCGATGTAGTCCTCGTTGATTTGGTCGCCTAAGTTCAGATGCAAAGTGCCCTCTTGGCCCCGGACCCAGATCTCTAGGAACTTGGACTCGGACAAGTCGTTGACAGTCGAAAAGGCGAGGGAGACCCCGCCCCAAGACTCGGCGGCTTCAAGGCGCGGCAGCAGCTCTAGTGCCAAGATGTCGGTGCGCCGGTTTTGGGCTTCGATTTGCTCTTCTTGGTTGGGCCAGATGTCGGTGCGCAGCACCCCGTTGTAGGGATTGTACCAGATGAAATGGGCGCGATTTTCCGCGCCGAAGCGCGCGCCAACCGGTGCGCTGGCCGGTGCCCAGCGCGTGCGGTTGACGACTAGGGAAATGGGCCGCTCGCTGTCTTCAAAATCGTCGATGTAGCCGCGCCCCTTGGTGTTGAGATTGGGGCGGCTTTGCGCGATTTCGGCGTCGAGGGTCACTTCCGAGGGAACGGCCGTCTTGACCAGCGGCAGCATATCGACGACGCGGGTGAGGATTGGCACTTCGCGCCGGGCGCGCAGGTCGAGGTTCCAGATCACCGTGCGCGTCGGCTCATTGCCCACCCGCACCCGCCGGTCGCTCGAACGCTCGTTGTTGTAGATCATGGTGCTGCCCACGCGCCCGTCGCCGCCCCAGAACTCGTACTCGGTGCGCAAGCCCAACAAGGTCTTTTGCTGGCTGCCGATGCTGAAGACGTCCTCGGATTCAAAGGAGATTTCCAAGTCCGCGCCGGGATCGGCTACTTCCTGCGCGACCGAGCCGACAAACGTCACGCTGCCCGTGTAATCGACTCGGTAGTCGGTGTCTCGCGCCAGAGGGCGGCCGTTTAGCTGGACCTCCACGGTCTCGGGCCGGACGCCGCCGAAGATGCCGCCCAGCCGGATGCGCTGCTCGGAGGAGGCGGCGCGGACGAGGATTTTGTAGCGGCTGGCCTCAATCTGGGCGCGCTGCTGCTGCTCGTCGTAGATGGCGGGGACGGGTTCGCCAAGCAGGCCGCGATATTTGTCGGAGCGCGGATCAAAGGGGCGCTGGTCGGGGAAAATCAAGTGCCCGCGGATGTCGTCTAGCCCTATGTAGTCGGCATCGATGACGCGGTCGGGTGCGCTGCCGGGGTCTTGGCCGCGCTCGTCCAAACCCAAAATCTGCAAATAGGAGCGACCCTGTTGCGACAGTTGGTCCTCTTGGCCGGGCACTTCCTTGGCGATATCGACCTGCAACGTCTTGGGATCGAAGCGGCGGCCAGTCGAAAACCCGGAGGCAATGCGGTACACGTTTTTCCACTCTAGATTCCAAGTGGGGAAACCCGGGCGGGGATTGCGGGCTTTGATCAGCTTCAGGTACAGGGAGTCGGATTCGGCGCCAGCTTTGAGCCGCGCCGTCTCCTGTTGGAGCGTGCCGTCGAAGTCCGGCGCGTTGGTTTTGAAATGCACGGCCATGGCATAGGGGGCGGATACGGGCCTGTTGAGGATGATATAACCCGCCTCGGCCACGACCGAGTAGTCGTCGTCCGGGTCGAGCCGGTGCCAGGTCCCCTCCTCAAAGCAGCCGCTGTTGCTCAGGCGATTGCCCACCGCGTCAAAGCACTCGATGGTAGAGAGGGAGTCGGACGGATCGACCCACGCAACGCCGGGCTTGGCGAACAGTTCGGCGTCATTCCGCGTATTGAAGTCGTTGATATAGACTTCGAGGCGACTGATATCGACGAAGTTTTCCGGGCCAAACGGCACTCCTGCCAACAGACTGCGGAAGTCGGCAAGGTGGGCGCGGTAGAACTCGTGTAAGAAGAAATACGTGTTGCGGATGTATTGGTAGTCTTTGAGCTGAAGCGTGTCGATGGCCGCTCCGCCCTTGAAGGTCTGGCGGTTGGACTTGCTCTTTTCGTGGCTGGCTACGGTCGTAAAGGCCAGCGGCCCGACGTGTCCTTTAGCGCGGATGCCAAAGAGGCCCTTGTTCTTCTGCCGGAAGCCGACGAAGCGCGTGTTGGGCAGCTCTAGGGTAGTATTGCCCGCCTGCACCTCTTGGAATATGGAGTCTTCCTCGCCTTCGTAGTCGAGCTTGATCTGGTTGGATAGCTGATCGCCCAAACCGGAGCCAAGGGCCGAGCCTAAGTTTTGGGTGTCTTGGTCAATGCGGATGTTGATCAGCTCGCCGACTTTGCCTTCCACCGTGAAATCGGATTCCTGTTCGATGCCCAGCGAGGGGAACTTGGAACTGCGGCCAAACGAGGTCTGCACCTCGCCGTCGGTCCACTCGCTCTTGCCAGAAATGATGATGGTGCGCGAGCCATTGAGCGCGAGGCTGGGGCCTTCGTCGCCGATAAAGCGCCGCAGGGGCTTGGGCGCGGAAAAGGGCACCGTCCATTCAAAGCGGCTGCCCCGGCGCTGGCGCTGCTCGGAAGCTGTGCTGCGAAAGTCGCGGCGGATTTGCTGGTGCCAAAGTTGTCGGTGCCTAGCTTGGTATTCCATGCGGAGATAGTCGTCTATATTCACGGCGATCTTTGGTCCCTCGGCGAATCCACTGACGCGGCGGCCGTAGTGGGCCATTCCCAAGGAGTCCACTGCGGCTTGGTACGAGATCGGCGCGCGGTCGGGGACGGGCAAGAGCGGCTGGCCAGCCCCAAAGGCAGTTTGGCTAGGGACGGCAAAGCGCTGGGAAAGCGGGCCGTATAGCGGCTCAAAGTGCAGCTTAGGCTCGGCGCGTACCACTACCGCGAGCAAGCAAACACACAGCCACGAGGAAAACGCTTGGCGGGAAAAACGGAGAAACACCTCTAAATTTACACCTATCGACATCTATTGTTTGACGTGTTCGCAAGCCCCTAAATGGTGGGAGCTGGCGGCGTCAAGCCGAATGCGCTCAGCGTACTGCTCGGCAGTCTCAATTAAAGAGCAGTCTTTCAATGGAGGTTTAGCGGAAACGACTCAGAAGCCTTCACTGGCGATTCGGCCACGGCCAAAGCAATGCGCCGAGCGGCTTCTGTATTAACCAAACGCGATAGGCGGTCTCCAGACCCAAAAACAGGAGGATGCTGCCCAGACGAAGCGGGCAACTACCTGAAAACATAGCACGCGGCTGCGATTATTTCAAGGAAGCCCTTGCAAAAACCATTCCTACCGCACGGTGCGGGGAGTGTTTTTTTAGTCAGCGGCCTAAGTCGTTATATTTGAGGGAACTAGGCCCGTGGCCGTCCGAGTGTGCGCCGCTTGCAACGAGGGGCCATGAGTGCTACGCGCCACAGCCCCGTAACCCTTTCGACCCATGACGACCCTGTCCCGCTATGTGCTCAAAGAGCACGGTTGGCCCTTTGCGCTCGGCTTTGCGCTGATCCTCTTCATCCTGCTGATCGACGTCGTATTGCAGACGATGGACCAGGTGCTGAGCAAGGGGCTGACTCTGCTGGCGGCGCTCCAACTTTTGCTCTTTAACTTGGCTTGGATCGTGGCGTTGGCCGTGCCCATGGCCGTGCTCATCGCCGTGCTCATGGCCTTTGCTCGCCTCGCCGCCGACGGGGAAATCATTGCGGCCAAAGCCTGCGGGGTGAGCTTTTGGCTGCTTTTGCGGCCGGTGCTGGTAGCCGCTTTTTTGCTCACCCTGTTGATGGTGCTTTTTAACGACCAGATCCTGCCAGACTGGAACCACCAAGCCCGGGTCCTGTCGTCGAGCTTGCAACGGACGAAAGCGGCCTTGGTGCTGCGGGAAAAGGAAGGGGTCTTCATACCCGACTTGGGCGATTATCACCTACTGATCCGCCAGATCGACCCGGAGACTAACGAACTGGCTGGCATCGCACTCTACGACGCCTCGCGCCCCGGGCCGCCGGTGATTGTCCACGCCCCTAGGGGCCGCCTCGCGCTGTTGGGCGATGGGGCTTACATCCGCTTGGAGTTGGAGGAAGGCCATGTCCAGCGCGTCGAAGCTGGCCCGGAGGAGCACTTTTTCTACGGCACTTTTGCCCGCCAAGTGCTGCACATCAAGGACGAGCGCCGCCGCTACGAGCACCGTCCCTCGTCCTACCGCAGCGACCGCGAGCTAGACATCGCGGCCATGCACCGCTTGGTGCTAGAGCGCCGCCGCGAGCAGGAGCGCGCCTACGGACGCCTCGATTCGATTGCCGCGCGCTACCTCGAACTGCACCAAGGCCAGTTCGCCGACTCCACGGCTGACGAGCTAGAGCGAGAAGGGCAACAGGCGGCCGAGGCCCTGCGCCGACAGTGGCGGCACATAGACCGCCGCGCAGGGCGGATCAACGAGTACTTGGTCGAGATTCACAAGAAGCTATCCATCCCGGCCGCTTGCTTGATCTTCGCGCTGGTCGGTGCCCCATTGGGTGCGCTGATTCGCCGGCGCGGTGCCGCCGTCTCCGTCGGCATCAGCCTGTTCTTCTTTTGGATCTACTGGATGTTCCTCATCGGTGGCGAGGAGTTGGCCGACCGCGGCTATATTCCACCGCCTCTGGCGATGTGGGCACCCAATGGGGTTTTTGCCCTCGTCGGATGGGGGCTGTTGCGGGTGGTCGCGTACGACCGCGCTGGCCGCCGAGGGGCGAAAGAAACCTGAGATGCGCACCCTCGACCTCTATTTGACGCGCCGCTTTCTGTTGTGTCTGGGAATCGCCGTGGTCAGCCTGTTGCTCATTTCGGTGATTATCGATCTCACCGAAAACCTCGATACCTTTATCGACTTTGAGGCTAGCCCCGAGCAGATCTTGCTCTACTACGTCTATCGGCTCCCGTACTGGCTCATCTTGACCCTGCCCATCGCCGCGCTGCTTGGTGCGCTCTTTGCCCTGACCAGCTTGGCACGCCAGAACGAAATCACCGCCATGAAGGCCACTGGCATTAGCCTGTATCGCCTGCTGGCCCCGGTCCTCGCGTGTGCTCTCGCCGTTGCGGTCGCGGCCTTTTTCTTTACCGATTGGGTGGTGCCGTCTGCCACCTATCGCTACAACCAAATCAGCGATGAGATTAAGTCCTATCACCGCAGCGATGGGTCGCGCCGCCAAGTCCTGCTTCAAGCTGCGGGCAACCAGTTCGTGTACGCCCGCAGCTACGATGCAGGGCGGCAACGCGCCAGCGAAGTGTCTTGGGAGCGGCTGCACGGCTACGCGCCGCTGGAGCGCGCGGTGGCCCGGCACATGGAGTGGCGGGAGGGCACGTGGGTGCTTTTCGAAGGCCGCCGCTTTCACTTTGCCGCGGACGAGGCTGTGGCGACTGCTTCCTTCGACACTCTATCCCTGCCGAGCTTGTCGTTGCTTCCCAGCGACTTTGCTCGCCAGCAGAAGGACCCCGAGGAAATGAACTATGCCGAGCTGGCCGACTACATCGCCCGTGCCACGCTCAACGGGGAGGACGCCACGCGCCAGCGCGTCGATTTGCACCTAAAAATATCCTTTCCCCTAACCAGCTTCATCATCATCGCCCTCGGCGCAATCCTCGGTGCCAATGCCCGCCGCGCCGGTTTGGCCAACAGCTTTGGCTTGGGGGTCCTGATCTGCTTTGTTTACTACAGTTGCGTCAAGGCCGGCCAAGCCCTCGGTTGGAATCAAATCCTCTCACCTTGGCTAGGCGCGTGGATAGCCAACCTGTTGTTTGCCGTCTTGGCCTTGGTGCTGCTGTGGCGCGTGCATAAATAAAAAGGCCGTTCGCCCGTCGACGAACGGCCCTTGGGGAGACTCGTATTGGAAAAATGCTCAGCGTATGCCTTGCTCTAGGTGATAGATCTTGAGTTTGAGCGAAGCCGAGCGAGATTTCCAATTTTCTAGCAGAGCGGCCGCTTGCTGCCCTGCTTGGCCTTCGAGTCTCCCACTTAATCCGACTAATAGCTGTGCTAGGCGAGCGATCTTGTCTTCGGAGGCACCGGAAGTGAGCCGCTCGAAGTGGCCGATTAAATCGTCGTCCGCCGAGGTGTCGGCGCGTTGGGCAATTCGGTGCAGGAAGCGGGCGTGATTGCGGGCGAAAGCCGCGTCCTCGCCGCACTTGCTGAGCAGGTGGCGCAGCAGCTTGGCCGATGGAGCTTCTTGGAGGATTTCAGCGGCTATCCGCGCTGCCCGTTGCCAGACGCGGGTGGTCTGCGGCAGCCCGTCCTCGACAAAGAGCGCGAAGAGCGGTATCTGCGGCAAGTGCGCCAAGAACGCGCGCAAGAGGCTCTCATTGGGGTCGCACTTGAGGAGGCAATCGACGGCATAGGGCACCATAGATGGATGCGTGCGGCGAATTTTGTCGAGCAATACGGTCGCGATGTCGGCTGGGAGACCCGCTAGTGCCTCAGTGATCGGCGCGAGGGTTTGGCGGCTGATCGGCACGCCTCGTGCTGCTTCGCGGGCGACTGTGCGCTCTTTGCTGGTTAGAAATTGAGCGACCTCGTCGCATTGGCGCAGTGCTTGCACCAAGGCCGCGGCTGGCCGGGAATCGAGTTCCTTGTGCGCCAACCGCACGATCCGGCGCAATAGGCGCAGCGAAGACAGCCAAGAGCGGTGCTGACTCAAGATGTCGATGGCCGCTAGCCGTCGGTTGTCGCCCGAGTCCTCGGCGATGGTCAAGAGTTGCTCCAAATCGTCCGTGCTGAGTACCAGCCCATGTAATTGGGCCTGTTCGCCGTGGAGCAATTGGTCTAGCGATGTTTCGGCGACTGGCGCAGCCTGTTGGCGCAAGTCGCGGATGTCCAAAACCATAGGTTTCTAATCCTCATAGCTGTGCCAAAACGAGCAGCACAACTAGCTAACTATACGAGAACTGCTCTATGAAATTATGCAAGGGGAAAGTGCTGAAATTCATCGTGGGGATGTCAAACGTAAAACCCACCCCGCGATAAAGCAAGCGAAAATATTGCGCTCTCTTTAAAGCCTATGGAGACGCACTGGCTACCTCTAGGCTGAAGAGGTCGGATTCGTCCGCCAAGCGCACATTTAACACCCAATCGCCGTCAATCGAGACCCGGATCTTGCGCCGCACCCGAATCCCGTCCGTCGTGCGCGGCACGAGTACCAAGTCGAATTCCACTTCTATACCGGCTGGCAGCACTCCGCCCGAAACCTCCGTGCGCTGGCCGGCCGGCACGTGGGTGCGCACAATCCGCGGCGCGTCCGCATCAGTCTCGTTGAGATACGCCACTTCGAGATCGTAGGTAGTGTGGTTGGCGACCGAAACGGTACCGGCTCGGCCAGTGGGTTCGGGGGGCACGGGCTCAGGTTCAAGCGGGGCGGTGGGGTCTTTGCCACCGCAGCCGCTGAGCAGCCAAGCGGCTAGCAACAGCGCAGTTCTTACTGCGCGGCAACGTGCAATAATGCTTGGGCGATCCATTCCACCTCGTCGTCGCGCACGGTGCGCATGTCGAGCAGGAGCCGCTCGCGGGTGATGCGACCGACTACGCCCTGCCGCCTAAGTTGGCGACCTAGCTGCTCGACCCGGACCGCGCTGGGCTGGAGGGCCACGGCCCGGCTGGGGATATCAGCTAGAGGCAGGGACCCGCTGCCGGCTTGCGCTAGCGATTCGACCACTTTGAGGCGCAGGGCGCGGCAGACTTCCTCGGGCAAAAGGGACAGCAGCCTCTGGGCGCGCTCCTCCAGCGTCTCGACCGTTGCCCGCAGCATGGCCAGCGCCGGTAGGGCCTGCGTTAGCTTGTCCGGCGGCAGGCGATAGAGCGACAATACTGCTTCGAGCGCGGCGTAGATCAGCTTGTCGCAGCGCAGGGCGCGCATCAGCGGATTTTGGCGCACCTGCTCCACATAGGAGCGCTGGCCAGCGATGATACCGGCTTGCGGCCCGCCCAGCACTTTGTCGCCGCTAAAGCTGACCACGGCCGCTCCGGCCTTGAGACTAGCGGCGACCACCGGCTCGGGCGGCAGCCCCCACTGCTCCAGATCGACCAAGGCACCGCTCCCTAAGTCGTGGACCAGCGGCACTCCCGCACGCTGGCTCAGAGCGGCCAAGTCCTTTAGGTCCACCTCGGCGGTAAAGCCCTGTACTCTGTAATTGCTCGGATGCACCACTAAAATAGCGCCGGTTTCCGGGCCGACGGCGCGCTCGTAGTCGCGCAAGTGCGTGCGGTTCGTCGTGCCGACCTCGCGCAGCTTGGCCCCGCTGGCCGCGATGATTTCGGGCAGGCGGAATGAGCCGCCGATCTCGACTTGTTGCCCCCGCGAGACCACTACTTCCCGCCCCCGCGCCAAGGTATCGAGCAACAAGAGCACGGCGGCGGCGTTGTTGTTGACCACGGCGGCAGCTTCCGCGGCGGTCAACGAGCATATCAGGGCCTCGACATGCGCGACGCGCTCGCCGCGTTTGCCCGATTCCAGGTCGAATTCGAGGTTGCAATAGCCGGTGGCTATCCGCGCGACGGCCGCTTGGGCCGCTTGGGGCAGCGGTGCCCGGCCCAATCCGGTGTGCAGCACCACGCCGGTGGCGTTGACGACGCGGTGCAGTCGAGGGGCGGCCTCTTGTTCGATACAGCGGCGTACGGCTCGCTCGATTCGCAAATCCAAGGCTACCCGCTCCTCATCTACAATGCCCGCCCGCACTTGGCGACGCACATCCGCAATGCCGCGGCGCACCTGCTCGACGACATAGGCGCGGTCGTATTCTTGCAAGAGGTCGGCGACCTGCTTGAGCATCTGATCGACCGAGGGCAGCTTAGCTTCATTCATGGAGGCGAAGTATAGGTTGCCCCTCTGTGGCCAGCAAGTAGTCTTTGCGCTATCCCCTTAATGGCCTTATACTTGCAAAACCCCTTCCCCTGTTGTCCAATTCCAATATTTAGTCTATGTCGCGCCCGGTCTATATCCTGGCGGCGCTGCTTTTGTGTGCGTTTGCAATTGACGCCGCCGAGCGCAGGAGTCCAATCGTCCACGTGGTCAAACGAGGGGATACTCTGTCTGAGATTGCCGCGCACTACCGAGTCTCGCAGGGGCAAATCAAAAGTTGGAACAAGCTCCGCAGCAGTAGGATACACGCTGGCCAGAGTCTCAGAGTTGGGCCTTCAGTAAAAAGTGGCGATTGGTATCGCGTCCGGCGCGGCGACACCCTGTCGAAAATAGCTCGGCAGTTCTCCGTTCCGGTCTATAAGCTCAAGGCGCTCAACCGCCTCGACCGGGACGTCATCCACGTCGGGCAGAAGCTCCGCTTGAAAACAACTGCGCCCGCTCGGAGTGCCTCAGCCGACGACAACGACGAAGAGCCGAGCGAGTACACGGTTCGCCGGGGCGACACCCTGTCGAAAATAGCCCTGCGATTTGACGTGGGCTTGGGTTTTTTGCGCCAGCTCAACAAGCTCAAAAGCGACCTCATTCGGCCCGGGCAAAAGCTCCGCCTGCGCGCTTCGCGGTTAGAGGAAGCCGTCCACGTGGTGAAAGAGGGCGAAACCCTGACTGAGATTGCCCGGCGCTACCGAGTCTCGGTCAGCCAGTTGCAGAGCCTCAACGCCCTTGATGGCGATCGGATTCTCATCGGGCAGAAGCTCCGCCTCAAAGATGCGGCGAGCACGGTACACATCGTGGAGCGCGGGGACGCGCTGTGGGAAATCGCCCGTGCGTACGGCATCAGCGTCTATCGCCTCAAGATGCTCAACGGCCTCCGGTCAAACCGCATCTACCCAGGCCAGGAGCTCAAACTCTACTCTGACCGGAAGCTCGAACCGAGTGCTGCACCCAAGGGTGGCCCGCGGCTGGCCACATACGTGGTGAAGCGGGGCGATTACCTCGGACTGATCGCCCGCCTGCACCAGATGAGCGTGGCTGAAATCACCCGCATCAACAAATTAAAGAAAAACGCCGTCATCCACCCGGGCGACCAGCTCAAGGTGCGGCCGATACTGGAATTATCTGAGATCAATTGGGACGACCTGCAGATCCGCCGCTCAGACACGCCGAAAATTGCATCCGACAATGGCCCGTACTACTTCTCCCGGCCCCGCAATAAGCGTCAGCCGAGCAAGAAATATTACGAAGGCCATCCAAGCTCGCCGCGTCAGACGTATCGCCAAGCAGCGCGTCTGTGGCGGGAATTCGAGCGCAAGGTCGGGAGCATGGGGCGCTTGAGCTCCCGGTTGGAAGGCTGGCACATCGTCCTCGACCCGGGCCACGGCGGGCTGGACCCGGGCGCATTAGTTTCTGCCCGCGACGGCAACGGCAATAGGCTCTATGTAGTAGAGGACGAGTACGTCTTCGACATCGCACTGCGGGTCTATGTTTTGGCGCGCTTGCACGGAGCCCACGTCACAATGACCCTACTCAGCCCTAACCACCTAATCCGCCAAAGCAAGCCGGCGACCCAGACCTTTGTCCACGAAAAGAACGAAGTGTACAACTTGGCCGCTTACAACCAGACCAACAAGCTCAGCGCTTGGCCGTGTTTAAACAATCTTTTGACTCGCGTGCGCATTGCCCGCCAAGCCTTTGCCAAAGCGCCACGGGGCCGACGCATCTTTCTCTCCTTACACGCCGATAGCTCTCCCAAGTCTCCAGAAGCACCGCTGGTTCTATACTACAAAAGCAGTAAGAGCGGACGCGTAGATCACGTCTCGCGCCAGTTCGCTCGCTCCCTGCTCCCGGCATTAGGGGCTGGTGCCCACATGCGCGGGCAGGGGCTGGGGGTCTTGCGCAACAATCCCGCTGATGTCAAGGTCCTCATCGAAGTGCGCAACATGGCGTACCGGGACCACGTCTGGGCCTTGCGCTTTGAGGATCTGCGCCACCGCGATGCCGAAAAAGTGGTGCGCGGCCTCCTCGACCACGCCGCGCGCGCCACGCTCCGCGCTGGCTACTAAAAATAAAAAAAGCTCCGGGAGTGTTCGTCCCGGAGCTTTTTTATTGGTTTGTGCGGTGTGGTGCTAAAAAGGTCGTTCCTCTATCAGCCGTTTAGCGGCCTTGCGCACGACTTCAGGTTCGAGGCCAGCCAGCTCGCACCAAGGATCGATCCTAGAGCTTTCGACAAAGGCCATCTCCGGGGTGCCATCTGGGGTTACCACGACCTCATCCATCTTGGATATTTCGCGTAAAGTACTGAGAATCATAGCGTTAGCAAGGCGTCGATAAGCCATCGCAATGCGTTCCACCTGGGCGATATCCTGATCTGTTCTCATAGCACTTCCTGCGGGGTTAAAGGGTATCTGAGATGCGGTAAATAATGGGTTTAGGGTGCTCCACTTCGTCTAAAAGGGTTTCCTTCCTTTCTATAGACAAAAGAGTAGTATTTGCCGTCTTAGCTATCTATATGGTAAGAAATTTTCGCGAAAAATTTCTAAAAAAATAACATACGCGAAAAAAAAATAATCGCCACACCTATAGGCACGGCGATTATACTCTCCGTAACTCTTTTTTTCCTATATGGTTAGAGGTTCTTCCCTCCGCACGGTGCGCCCCTCGGCAGCAGCTCGGTAGAGCCGGTAAATCCACTCGATAGTCTCCAAAGCCTCCCGTCCAAGCGAATAGGGAGTGCCCGCACCGGTTAGGCCGCGCAAAAAATCGGCCCACTCCAGCTCCCAAGAGCGATCCTCGCCCGGGTAGTCAAAGCGCTTGATGTCCGGTGCGCCACCTTGAGGATTGCGCCGCCCCACGACGGCGCGTTCCGGCCCGTAGGTCCCCCCCAAGCCCTCGGCAGAGACATAGCCATCGCGCCCGAAAGCCTCGAAGCTGAAAAGGTTTTTCCACTGTGTCCAACTCGCATGCAGCGAGGCAATCTGTCCGGTCGCCGTGCGAAAGAGACCGTAGGCGTTGTCCTCCACGGGTGAGTCCCAAAAATGGGTCTCGGCATAGCCTGTGACTTCGGCAAAGTCCCCCAAGAGCCACTTGGCTAGGTCAATTAGATGCGCTCCTTGGTCCAAAAGCTCGCCGCCGCCCGCCTTTTCGGGATCGGTCCGCCACTCGCGGTCGTAGCCGGGCCGCCCGCCGTGGCCATAGCGCGCTCGGATGCTCAGCAGCGGGCCGATCTCGCCCGCTGTGCAGACCTCGTGCAGCTTTTGGACGGCGGGGTGATAGCGGTGGTTGTAGCCGACCTTGAGCACGCGCCCGCTCTGCTCGGCCGCGGCGACGGCCTGCCGGGCTTCCCCGGGGTCGCGCCCCAGCGGCTTTTCGCACAAGACGTGTTTGCCGGCCAAGAGGGCGGCGGCGCTGATGGGGGCCAATGCGTCGTGCGTCGTCGCGACCACCGCGATGTCGAGATCGGCCGCGATTAGCTCCTCCCATGAAGCTGCCACAGTGGCCCCGCATTCGGCGGCTAGTTCAGCCGCGGCGGCCGCGTGCTCGTCGTAGATCAGAGTCACTGAGGATGCGGGATGGGCGTGGGTTATGGCCGCCCGTCGCCGCCCCATGCGACCCGCGCCGACGATTCCCACCTTGTACACTCAGTCCTCCTGCTGTTGGACGCGCCGCACGGCAAAGGCCTCCGTGGCCATAATCGCCTCGATATCGAAGGTTTCCCACGGATCCCAAACTGCGGATAGCAGTCGTCCCGTCAGCCCGTCTGAGCGCGCCGAGGCCAGATAGACGGATAGCGCGGCCGCTCGCTCGCCCGTAGCGTCGCCCTCGCGCAGCAGGCGCTGGTCCTGCTCTCGCTCCTCTGCGCTCACGGCTGCGCCGGCTGCTAGCCGCTGGTCGAGCATCCGCGTGTTGACCGCTCCGGGGGCAATGGCGTTGACGTCAATGCCGTGTTCGGCCACTTCCCCAGCCAAGTTTTCACTAAAGCGCACGACTGCGGCCTTGGAGGCGCTATACGCGCTAAAGAAGGGCCGCGGTCCCACCGCCCCGCCGCCCGAGAGGTTGATGATCTTGCCGTAGCGCTGGGCGATCATGGCCGGCAGTACCTTGCGGGTGCAGTAGAAACAGCCGCCGAGGTTGACCTGTACCACCTGCATCCAAGCGTCTGGATCGACCTCTTCCACCCGCCCTATAGGCCCCTGAATTCCCGCGTTGTTGACCAGCACATCGACCCCGCCCCAAGCGGCGAGCACGCGCTCAATGGCCGCATCTGCTTCCTCGCGCCGCCCCACATCCGCCGGCAATTTCAACGCTGTTTGGCCGTGGTCTGCCAAAAGTGTGGCTGTCTCGTCCAGCTCTGATCCAGTGCGGGCCAAAATCGCCACGTGCGCCCCTTCTCGCGCCAAGGCCAAGGCAATGGCCCGGCCAATGCCGCGTCCGCCGCCGGTCACTAGACAACGCCTGCTTATCAGCTCCATATCGCGCTCCTTCATTGCTTGAGCAAATATGCGGTGTTGGCTTGTTCTTGCCAAAGGCCAACAGGCCCGTCGTTGACCTAGCGTACCATTCATCCTAAATTAGTGGGCATACATCTTAGCGAGCCTATTCGATGTCCCTGCCCAGCACCGCATCCGATCTCAAAGCGCTCTGCCTCCACATCAATGCCCATTGTCCCGCCGGTGGCCTTTTTGAAGGCGACCGCACCCATTTACACCCGGACAGTAATCTGCCGTGGCGCATTGCTCCAGAGCCGTTCTGGCTTTCGCCGGCGCAACACCGCTACCTAGATCAACTCGGCGGCGTCCTACATCAGTTTTACAAGGCCTCCAACCAGCTTTACCACCAGAGCGTCAAAGGCGTTGAGCCGCCTTGGATTCACGAGTACTTGGACTTGGGCAAACCGAGTGCTGTGCGCGAAATGGGCCTGTGGAATCGCATCAAGTCTCAGTTGCCCTTGGTCATCCGCCCGGATCTCCTGCTCACTGAGGACGGCTTTAAGTTGGTCGAGCTAGACGCCATCCCCGGCGGCATGGGCTTCACGGCCCAAGTCTCGGAGGTCTATGCTGACCTCGGCTACGACATCATCGGCGGTGCCCGCGGCCTGATCGATCCATTCTACGAAGCCATTGCCGCTGCCGCCAAGGTAGCCGAGCCGCATTTCGCCCTCTTTGTCTCGGACGAGTCCGAGGCCTATCGCCGCGAAATGGAATGGCTGGTCGAGCGCTTGCAGGCGGCTGGCAAACCGGCCCGCAGTGCCCACCCACGCGAGGCCCGCTTTGACGAAAATGGCCTCTTCCTCCAAGGCGCGGACGAGCCGGCTCCTTGGCGCATTGACGCGGCCTATCGCTTCTTCGAGTTGTTCGACCTCAAAAACATTCCCAAGGCCGAGCTTTTTACCTATTTCACTAAGAAGAACGCCCTGTGCCTGACTCCACCGCCGAAGGCCTATCTCGAAGAAAAGCTCTGGCTGGCGTTCTACCACCATCCCGCGCTCAAATCCTATTGGCGTCGCGCCTTGGGCAAGGAGCCTTTTGCCGCCTTGGACAGCTTGATCCCGCGCTCGTGGATCGTCGATGCGCGGCCGCTGCCGCCCCACGCCATCATTCCCGGCCTCGATATTGGCGGTCAGCCCGTCAGCGACTGGCAGCAGTTGAAGCAGCTAACCAAAAAGCAGCGCGAGCTCGTGCTCAAGCCCTCGGGTTTTTCCAACATCGCGTATGAGAGCAAGGGCGTGTCCATCGGCCACGATTTGTCCGAAGCCGAATGGTCTGAGCGCGTGCAAGAGGCCCTCGACCGCTTTGCGCATCAGCCCTATATCTTGCAGGAATTCCACAAGGCCGCTCGTCGCACCGTGCGCTACTACGACTTCCACCGCGACGAGGTCGTGCCCATGCGAGGCCGGGTAATGCTGCGTCCTTATTACTACGTCATCGGCGATGTGCCGCGCCTGTGCGGTATCCAAGCCCTAGTGTTCCCGGCCGACAAGAAAATTCTGCACGGCATGGTTGACGCTGCGATCATGCCCTGTGCTGCGTCGGCGGAAAAATCCTCCTTCTAAGTGCCATGCTTTCTCTAGACGAAAAACTAATGCATCTCGAAGAAATTCTGCGTCCCATGAGGCAGGTGCTGGTCGGCTATTCAGGTGGGGTCGATAGTGCCACACTCGCGGTGGCGGCCCAGCGGGTCTTGGGCGAAGGAGCCATCTGCGTCACCGCGGACTCTGAGAGTTATGCCACCGGCGAGTTGGAGAAGGCTACCGAAATCACCCGCGAGTTCGGCATCCGCCACGAGGTGGTCAAGACCCGCGAGCTGGACAACCCCGACTACGCCAAAAACGCGCCCAACCGCTGCTACTACTGCAAGCAAGAGCTTTTCGTCCACATGGAGGAGTTAGCGCGCACCCTCAATATCGATTACATCCTCTATGGCCAAAACGCCGACGACATCGGCGATTTCCGCCCTGGGGCTGCGGCCGCTCGCGAGCGCGGCGTACACGCGCCCTTAGCCGAGGCGGGCCTGACCAAAGACGACGTGCGCACCCTAGCCAAGCGCTGGGGGCTGACGGTGTGGGACCGCCCGGCCATGGCTTGCCTCTCGTCTCGCTTTCCCTACGGCACGCCCGTTACCGCCGAGGGCCTGCGCCAAATCGACCGCGCTGAACACTATCTACACGAGGTCTGTGGCTTTGCTCAGGTTCGCGCCCGCCATCACGAGACACTGTCGCGCATTGAGTTGCCTGCTGAGGACTTGACGCGCCTGCTGGGCGACCCGGATGTGCGTCGGTCTTTGCTGGAATACTTGCGCGAAATTGGCTATCTGCAAGCCACCGTCGATTTGTGCGGCTTCCGCTCCGGCAGCATGAACGAGGCGCTGCTCTCCATCGCCGACTCCGGTGCCGACGAGCCGCTTTTTGCGCGGGTCAATCCGCTGCTCGCAGCCCATTCGCTGCTGCCGGCCGCGTACGAGCAGCGCGACCAGATGCTCATCCTGCGCTTGCCCGCAGCAACCATCGCCCGCCTCGCTGAAGTCCGGCTGCGCTCGGCCCTAGTGGCTGCGCTCGCAGAATTGGGCCTGCGCTATATTGCCCTCGAATTAGATCCCTTGGACACATGAAACGCGAAATCGCGCTGTTTGGAGCGCAGTGTCTCCGCCAGCCGTGTGCTCAGGTCGCAAAGGTGGATGACACCATTCGCGCACTCGTCGTCGATCTCTTCGACTCCATGCGCGCCGCGGAGGGGGTCGGGCTTGCCGCTCCGCAGATTGGCGTCCTCAAACGGGTCTGCGTCGTCGATGTGACCGTCCATCAGCCGGACTGCCAACCCGTGGCCTTGATCAACCCTAAGATCACGGGCCACGAGGGAGAGCAAATCGGCGAGGAGGGTTGTCTGAGCTTTCCCGACCTGTACGGCGATGTCAAGCGCTACGCTTGGGTCGAAGTCGAGGCCATTGGCATCGACGGTCAGCCTTTCAAAACAGCGGGTGAGGGCTTTTACGCCCGCGCCCTCCAGCACGAAATCGACCACCTCGACGGCAAGCTCTTCATCGACCATCTCAGCCCGCTCAAGCGCCAGCTCATGCGCGGCGCGCTCAAGCGATTAAAAAAAGAGAGTCAGGCCAGAGCCGCGGTCATTGACAGCATTTAGTCCGGCTCTTACCTTATCAAACGAAACGGGGGCGTAGTTCAGTTGGTTAGAACGTCGGCCTGTCACGCCGAAGGTCGCGAGTTCGAGTCTCGTCGTCCCCGCCATTTTGCCAGCTCCTTGAGCGCGCTTTGCGCGGTTGAGGAGCTTTTCTTTTGTCAATTTCTACTTCTCACATGCGAGAAAGGTACAAAATGCAAGATCGCATCCGCGAAATCCTAAGCTGGTATGGCAGCGACAACCCCGGCACCTTGACCAACTTGGCGCGTCTGCTCAACCACGGCGCGCTCGGCGGCACCGGTAAGCTGGTCATTCTGCCCGTAGATCAGGGCGTCGAGCACGGCCCCGGACGCAGCTTCTCTCCCAACCCGCCCGCGTACGATCCGCGCTATCACTTTGAGCTGGCCATTGACGCTGGCCTCAGTGCATACGCCGCCCCGCTCGGATTCCTCGAAGCCGGCGCGCGCGACTACGCCGGCGATCTGCCGCTGATCCTCAAGCTCAACAACCGCGAAAATCTCCACTCCGACGCAGATCCCACCCAGTCGCTCACCGGCTCCATTTCCGCCGCTCTGCGCTTGGGTTGCGTTGGCATCGGCTACACGGTCTATCCGGGATCGGCCCTGCGGCAGGAGATGTACGAAAAGCTGCAAGCCTTGGCCGAGGAGGCCAAGCGGTACGGTTTGGTGGTGGTGGTCTGGTCTTATCCGCGCGGCACGGACTTGAGCAAGGACGGAGAGACCGCGCTCGACGTCACTGCGTACGCCGCCCAAATCGCCGCCCAGCTAGGAGCCCATGTCATCAAGGTCAAACCGCCTACGGCTCACATTGAGCAAGACGAGGCCCGCAAGGCGTATGCAGATGTGCCGGCCAGCACCTTGGCCGAGTGCGTGAGCCACGTGGTGCAATCGGCGTTCAACGGGCGGCGCGTGGTGATCTTTTCGGGGGGAGCGGCCAAAGGTGAAGAGGAAATTATCGAGGAAATCACTGGCATCCGCGATGGCGGCGGCTTTGGCTCCATCATCGGCCGCAACGCCTTCCAGCGCGAGCGCGAAAGAGCGCTAACCTTGCTCAAAAACGTCATCGAGATCTACGCCGACAAGTAGTAGCGGCTTCTTAAATACGCAGAAATTCTCATGCACATCACCGACGCCCAACTCGCTACGTACAAAGAACAGGGCTTCCTGATCGTCGAAAACTTCCTTACCAAAGACGAGCAGCAGGCCGCGCTCGATGGCTTCTTCACCCATTTCGCCCCGCCCTACGAGCAATACCTAGCGAACGACCGCCGCAACAACATCCCCCAGCAAATACTCTTTCCCTGGGATCACTCCGGCCTCAATCACGTCACCGTCCATCCCGATCTGATTGACGCGGCCGAGCGCGTCTTAGGCACGCGCGAGATCCGGCTCTGCGAGGGGCACTTGGGAATGAAATACGCCGGCGAGGAATATGGGACCAATTTTCACATCGACTACGGCAACAACACGCTGGGGCCGATTATCGAGCCAGACGATTTTATGAACTTGGTGTGTTTCTACTGCTTCGATGACGTCGAGGAAGGGATGGCCCCGATCCGCATGGTACCCAAGGGCCGCTCCGACGCGGAAGCCGTGCCGATGATCGTCCCCGGCGGCTCGGTATGCCTCTACAGCGTCTTCACCCGCCACGCTGCTTCCAATTTCACTGCGCCAGCGGGACACCGCCCGGTCATGTGGGTGGGCTTCACCCGCAAGGACCGCCCCTATGACGGCGGTCGCACCTTCACGTATAAAAGCGGTGCCCAAGGTGCCGCCATGCACCGCTTCATGGCCGAAGCCACCCCGCGCCAGCGCGAACTGCTGGGCTTTCCACCGCCGGGCGATCCGCTGTGGACGGAAGAATTTATCGCGGGGATGGCGACGCGGTATCCGGGATTCGACGCAGAACCTTACTACGCGGCTAAATAAAGAATACTACACGCCGTGCAGTTCCAGCTCGTCTTTGTGGTGGCAGGCGGCCAGATGCGACTCGCCTTCCAGCGCGGGCATTTGCTGGCTGCACAGGTCGCTTTGGTAGCGGCAGCGCGGCGCGAACGCACACCCTTGGTCGTCGGTCGGCGTTGGCTCGCCCGCCTCGCTGGCGTCTTCGTCTTCTTCCATCCACGAGGCGTGGGGGTCGGGCGCGGGTGCGGCCTCTAGCAACATGGCCGTATAGGGATGCTGCGGTTGGGTAAAGAGGGCTTCGGTTGCGGCCTGTTCGACGATCCGACCTTGGTACATGACGGCCACTTCGTCGCAGAGATAGCGCACCACGCTCAGGTCGTGGGCGATAAAGAGCAAGGTGAGGTCGAGGTCGGTCTGCAATTGGCGGAGCAAGTTGAGGATCTGCGCTTGCACGCTGACGTCGAGTGCGGAGACCGGCTCGTCGGCGACGATGAGCGATGGGCTCAAGGCCAAGGCGCGGGCAATGCCGATGCGCTGTCGTTGGCCGCCGGAGAAGGCGTGCGGATAGCGGCGCACATATCTGGGGTCGAGTCCCACGCGCTCCATCAGCTCGCCCACGCGCTCGTGGCTGTCGCGTGCGGACCAGCCATAAGACCGGAGCGGCTCGGCGATTAGGTCGCGCACGGGCATTCGCGGATTTAGGGACGAGTACGGGTCTTGGAAAATCATCTGCATCTGCCGGCGAGCTTGGACGACTTGGCGGCGACCGAGCTGGGCCATATCGACGACCTGCCCGCTCTGTTGCCGAAAGAGGATCTCTCCTTCAGTTGGGTCTAGGGCGCGGAGAATCATCCGCCCGGTGGTGGTCTTGCCGCAGCCGCTCTCGCCAACCAGTCCCAAAATTTTACCCTGGGCGAGCGCAAAGCTCACGCCATCTACGGCCTTTATCCAACCCGTCTGTCGCTGTAAAAGCCCCCGGTGTACGGGAAAGTGCTTTTTTAACCCTCGTACTTGCAGGAGGGTGTCTGTGGCCCCATTGGACATTGGGCTAGTCCCCTTCTTCGGTGTGGATGAAACAACGGGCATGGTGGTGCGGCCCCACTTCCGCGGACGCGGGCATTTGCTGCTCGCAAATGGGGCCGACCTTTTGCGTGCAGCGGGTGTGGAAGGGGCATCCCTCGGGCAGGGCGTACGCGCTGGGGACGCTGCCCTCAATTGGCTCGATGTGTCGTCGTTTGCCCGTCAGGCTGGGGATGGATTGCAACAGGGCCGCGGTATAGGGATGCGCCGGGCGGTCGAAAATTGCGGCTACTGGCCCCTCTTCGACGATCCGCCCCATGTACATCACATAGACGTATTCGACCGTGTGCGCGATTACGCCTAGATCGTGGGTAATCAGCATGAGCGCCAGTCCCAACTCGCGCTGGAGCCGCTGGATTAGCTTGAGCACCCGCGCCTGCACGGTTACGTCGAGTGCCGTGGTTGGCTCGTCGGCGATTAAGAGCCGCGGATTGCTCGCCAGCGCCATGGCAATCATCGCCCGCTGGCGCATTCCGCCCGAAAGCTGAAAGGGATAGTCGTGGGCGCGGTCCTGCGGATCGGGGATGCCGACTAAGTGCAACAGCTCGACGACCCGCTGCCGCGTTGCTTCTGAGGATAGCGAGTCGTGGAGTTGGATCATCTCGGCGATTTGGTTGCCAATGGTATGCACCGGCGAGAACGCGGTCATTGGCTCTTGGAAGATCATGGAGATGTCGCCGCCCCTGATTTGATGCATCTCGTCGCTGTGTGCGTCGAGCGCAGCGAGGTCAATCTCGCGCTCGTCTAGCTTGCGGCGGTAGCGAATGTGGCCGCTGGTAATCTCGGCTGCTGGCGGCAAAATATGCAGCAGGGCGTTGGAGGTCATGGTTTTGCCGCAGCCGCTTTCGCCGACGATGCCCACGGCTTGGCCGGTATTGATGCGGAAGCTGACGCCGTTGAGCGGCCGCACCACGCCCTCGTCGCGCGTGATGCGCACGCTTAGGTCGCGGACGTCGAGTAGGGGAGCGGTCATAACGTAGGCTTTCTTGGCACAATGTTATCTATTGGATTTTTTGTCTGTTTTTATGGGTTTCAACGGGGACGGTTTGCTCTTGCGGTTAAACGAGCGATCCGCACAGTTTAGTTTGCTACTTCGGGTGGCCTTGCGCAACACGTGCCATTCGACGCCCTCGGCTTGGGCGTCTTGCTCGCGTTGAGCATCCACATAGGCTTTTTCGCCATAAATAACCTGTTCGTCGCCATGCAAACATTGCATGAAATAGATACGCAACATCACCGAGGCCGGAATCGGACCTCCGTGGGAGACGATATCATGAAAGGCTCCGCTTGGGGACAAGTGCGTGGCCCGGTGCAGTTCACCTTCGGCCAGTCTTACCATCCTATAACGCCATTGGAAATCTCCATTACTCGTGGTGCCGTCACCAAAGAAAAAGATGCCGATAAGGAACGCACCATGGGTAACAAACACATTGTTCCCTACGCCCTCTACGCTGCCAAGGTTTACATCTCGCCTGCTTTCGCCGAGCGCACCGGTTTCACCAACGCCGACCTCGAAATCCTCTTCGATGCGCTCAACCACATGTTCGAGCACGATCGCTCCGCTGCCCGCGGCGAAATGGTAGTGCGAGGTATTTACGACTCGAAAAAAATCTCGATATTTGCCGGATAATGTCGAAAGCGTCTATCCAGTTGAATACAAAAAGGGCAAACGCCGCAAATTCGACAACGACGACGCCCAGCTTTGCGCCCAAGCCCTGTGCCTCGAAGAATGGCTATTGCCCAAAACACCCTTTATCTGACGCCGCCGGGTACCGTAGTACATAGGGATCATCTGACACTGCGCGTCGAGATCGAAAAGCAAACTCGCCTGACCGTGCCCATTCTCCACTTGGAAAGCATTTGTGCATTTGGGCAGGTCGTGGTTACGCCGCCAGCCATGGCCTTGTGCTGGGATCATCAGGTGGCCGTGCATTACCACACCGAGAACGGCTACCTCTTGGCACAAGTCTTGGGCAGTGGAGACACCCGCTACTTGCTGCGCCGTGCTCAGTATGCGGCGGCGGACAGCCCGCAAGAGGCATCGCGCATTGCCCGGCAGTTCGTCGCTGGGAAGCATCCCGGCTACCAAATCCTCGTTCAGTATAGGGTGATCCGCCTGAGCCAGATCCCTGGTCAAGCCGTGCTCGACCGCGGGACGGTAGGCTTGCTGCCCTTTGCTCCGTTGATGCAGCCACCAGCCGGTCAGGCCGAGGAGGCGTGGTTAGAGCAGTGTATCGCTCGGGCGGCGGCCCTGCCACTGGGTCAGTCGGTTAAGGCCGATGTTCTCGCGGGACTGGCGATCTTGAGTGGCTTAGTGTATAATCCGCAGACAATCACGGCCATTGTTTCCAAGGAGCATCTCATGGACCTCATGCGCGAATCCTCGTTTGCCCAGTACCTCGCCGAAACTATCCGTGAGGAAATCATTGAGGAAGGCACCAAGCAAGGTATTGAGCAAGGTATTGAGCAAGGTATCCAAGAAGTGTTGGCTCTGGAGGATATGCACCCGTTGGCCCGCCGCATTGAGGCCATTGACGATGTGCAACGCCTCAAGCAGTTGCACCGGGCGGGCCCAGCCTTGAAGCCTTTAGGCACTTGTTAGACGCCGACAAGTAGGCCCGCTGCATAAATCAAATAGAATGATGTTATGCAGATCCTGCCTTCCTTCGTAGGGGTTGGCTCTTATACCGCGTGCCTATTGCGGCCTGTGATTCCATCGCCCACTGTCATTCCACGCACACGGATACGTTTCTTCGCTCGCTTCCTGTCAGAAAGTATCATCGTCGGGCAACAATGAACCCAGAACACCACACCGTTATCATCGTCGGCGGTGGGCCAGCGGGCCTGCCGTTGGCCGTAGTCTTGGGCGGCTGGCATCCCTTTTTCCGCAACAGCCGCATGTTTGCCACGCGCTACGCACCCCTAGCCGGATACTTGCAGCAGTTCGACCGCACGCTGTTGGGGCTGGATATGCAGTATCTCGTGCAGAGCGGCATCAAGCCCGTCGATCTGTTCCGCACCTTGCACCACCCGCGCCAGCTCTTTGAGGAGCTAGACCAAATCGCCATGGACTTTCGGCGCGGCGAGCCGCTAGACGCGCTGCTCATCAGCCGCGAGCCGGTCGGCGGCTTGTGGAACCGTGCGCCGCACGACCTGCTGACCTTGTCGCCGGGTCAATGGATGGAATTTGCCTTTTATCCGCTGGCGCAGCACACCGCCGAAATCGGGCACTCCTTGGACGTCAACGCCCTGATCCGCAAGACCGATCTGATCGAGTACTATCACCGCGTGCCCGAGCGCTTCGGGGTGGCCGAGCGCATTCGCACCTTTGAGGAGATCGAGCGGATTGAGCCGCACGAAAGGGGCTTTCAACTCACCAGTCGGCACGTGCAAACGGGCGCTGAGCAACGCTACACCTGCAAGTACTTGGTCCTCGCAACCGGCCAGCGCGGTCAGTTGCGCTCCCTCGGCGTAGAGGGCGAAGAGTTACCCTTTGTCACCGCGCACTACGACAAGCCCGCAGACTTTCCCGGCGAGCGGGTGCTCGTCGTCGGCGGGGGGCGCTCGGGCGATTGGGCCGCGACCGAATTGCACGACGCTGGCAAGCAGGTGTACTACGCCATGCGCCAAGGGCCAGCGGTCCATTGGCAGCTCATCAACGACAGCCGCCACGGGCTGCCCTATTACCAGCGCATCGCCGCAATCCTCGAAAGCCGCTCGCCCCGGCTCAAAACCTTGTACCACACCCACGTGACGCATATCGCCGAGGACGGACGGGTCGAGCTGCAAACGCCCGAGGGAAACCAAGGGGTGGAGGTCGATCACGTGATCAAGGAAATCGGCGGCACGGCCGACTATTCGATCTTACAGGGCTTTGCGCCGCTGACCCTCGCGCCCATGCGCGACAACTACCGATTCCAACTCGATCAAGTCCAGACCCACCCCCACAACTACGAGTCGATTGACATCCCCAACTTATACCTCGGCGGCTATCTCGCGGCCGGGATCGGACTCGTCATCATTGCCATGCACGGAACGACCTACGCGATTGCCGGGGATATTCTGCAAAAAGAAGGACGGCTCTTGTAACTTTTCTCTGCTGCCAATCGTTAGTATAGGCGAAGGACGAGGGGAAAGCTGCTATGGGACGTTTCCGCCGGCTCTGTCAAGAGCACCGGGACCGCATTTACACATTCGCCTTCTACTATATGGGCAACCGCGAGGACGCCGAGGATATTACCCAAGAGGTTCTGTTCCGTCTGTGGCACCACGGCCTCCGCATGGACGACAACGGGGTGGCGGCTTGGTTGACCCGGGTAGCGCGCAATGCCTGCTTGGACGCCTTGCGCCAGCGGAGTCGCCATCGCTCGGTATTCAGTACCCAAGACCCCGAGCCGGTTCTACAGCGCACTCCGGCGGTCGAGGCGGTCGATGTGGACCTGCGTAGGCAGTTGGAAGCGGCCCTTACCCGGCTGGAAAGCCCCCTGCGGGAAATCGTCATCCTGCGGGAAATCCAAGGGATCTCTTACCGCGAGATCAGCCAGAGCCTAAAGTTGCCCCTCAATACAGTCAAAGTATATCTCCACCGCGGCCGGAGACGCCTCCGCGCCCTTTTACAGGAATAGATCATGCCTTGCTCCTGGACCCAAGAGCGGATCGAAGCCTATATCGACGGCGAGTTGACGCCTATTGAGCAGGACCGACTCGAAGCCCATGCAGCGGCTTGCGCGGCCTGTGCCGCCGAGCTAGAAGATGCCCGTCGGCTGGTCGGCGCGCTGCGCACCCTGCCCTCGCTCACTTGTCCCGACGCGGTTTCCCAAGTCCTCCAGGACCGCATCCACCAGACGCGGCAAAACCGCTGGCGCATCGCTGTTAAGCGGTGGTACAAACCCCTTGCAGCCGCAGCCGTCTTAGCCTTAATCGCCGGCTATCACCTATTCGACCCGGAGCCTGTTCCACCGGCCTTTAGTCCCAAAGAAATTGCCCAAGCTCGTCGCCAAGTAGAGTGGACCCTAGCCTATTTGGGCGACCTGAACAGCCGCATGGGCACCGCAGTACGCGACGACGTGATTCAGCCGCACCTAGTCCAGCCGTTGCGTCTCAACCTAGACGCGATCCTGCCCGTCCAAACCATGTGAGGAGTTTTGTCATGTTCTTTTTTTACGCTCTGCTTCTCTTTGCCGTCGCCATCGGCCCCACTAGCGCTTGGGCCTCCCCGCCGCTAAAAGAGCAACCCGGGTACATCGAGTTCTCCTCCTTGGACTTATTCGATGGCCCCGAGCCGGAAGCCTCCATCGAGATCTACCTGAAAGATCCGCTCCTCGATTTGGTCGCTGCGGCCACCCGCTCTGAAGACGAGGAACTGGCCAATATGCTGGCGGGCCTGAACCTCATCCGCGTCAACGTTTACCACAAGGCAGAGGATCAAGACCTAGATGCGTCGTACGATTACGAGCGCATCACCGCACGGCTTAGCACCCTAACCTTGCCTGACTGGGAGCGGGTGGTGCAGGTGCGCGAACCAGACCAGCGAGTGCAGTTTTACGTGCGCACCGAGGATGAGACCATCGTCGGGCTTTTGGTATTGGTTGGCAATCCTGACGAATTTGTCTGCATCAATATCGTCGGCTCCCTCGACCTAGCCCAAGTGGGGCGCATTGGCCGTAAGTTCGACATAGCACCTTTGGACAGCATTGACTTTGGGGCGGCTAGCCCTAAAGCGCCGCCGAAAGACTAGCTATGACCAAACTGATCTTATGTGCGATCATTGCGCTGAGTCTGACCGGTTGTTTCCGCGCTGCGGACTTGGGCCAGCTACGCCGGGAAATAGAGCGGGAACTACCCGAGGTGCAATACGAGCGGCAGATTGAAATGAGCTTTGGCCCTATGAGCGTGGGCTTTGCTCGCTTGGTCACCTTTTTCGTGCCTCCTAGCTGGAGAGTGCGCGGTATGCTGAGCGAAATCCGCGCAGTCAAAGTGGGTGTGTACACGGCCCGCCACACTCCTTCCCGGCAGGATTCGAAAGTACCGCCCCGGATCCAAGAATTGTTGACGCGCAAAAATTGGGAAGTAGCCATCAAAGTACGCGAAGGACGTGAAGTGGCCTGGCTGCTCTACCGCATCCGCGGTCAGACCGTAGATCAAATGCACCTCGTCGTCCTCAGCGACGCGGACCTAATCTTGGTGCGTTTCGAGGGTCGCTTGGAACGCTTGATCACCCGAGCTCTGCAATATCCCCGCGACTTAGAAACCGGCGGTTTCGCCGGCTGGCAGGAGCCCCACGACTTAGAGACTAGCCATTTCGCCAGTTGGGAGGGCCAGTGGGACAGAGGCCACAGGGAATTGCTGGAATGGCAGCCAGAGGGTTTGGTCGCCCAGTACAACAAAGTTGACGGCCTCTATTTGGGCTGGCGTCCCCGGATTCCTTTCAACGACTTTTCCCGCTTGGTGCAATACGGCGAACTGGGTCGGGGATTGAGTAGCGACTACTGGCATTACCAGCTAGGAGCCGAGTGGCTGGCGGTGGGGCGGAACAGGGGGCCGTACGTTGTGCGTTTAGGTGCTGAGTTACACGATCTGACCGATACCCAAGATCACTGGCTATTATCGACCGAGGAAAATTCGCTGGATGCGGTGCTGTTCCGGCGCGATTTCCGCGATTACTATCGCCGCACGGGTTTCAGCGCGTATGCGGTGCAGGGCTTGGGCACCGACCTGAGCTTGACCGTCCGCTATACTCAAGACGATTTCGCTTCCCTAGAAAACAGCGTCCAATGGGCCTTGTTCGGTCGCCTAGGCCCGGACCACTTCCGCCTCAATCCAGCCATTGACGAGGAGCGCTACAAAAGCCTGCGGGCCGAACTGCGCTGGGACAGCCGCGATAGCCGCCACAGCCCTCGGCGCGGCTGGTTTGTCAATGGCTTTGGCGAGCGGGCCGGAGGAGCCTGGGACGGAGACCGAGACTTTGAGCGCTATATCCTCGATGTGCGGCGCTACCAGCCCGTGAGCCAAGGCAGCCGCCTCGATCTGCGCCTGCGTCTAGGACAAGCCACTGGATCAGTACCGCGGCAGTACCACTTTGACTTGGGCGGTTTTTCTTCTTTGCGCGGCTATGGTTTCAAGGAGTTCAGCGGCGATAGAATGGCGCTATTTAACGCCGAGCACTGGATGCAAGGGGAGCGAGTAAATGTGGGCTTTTTCGCCGATGCTGGTTCGGCTTGGCTGGCGGACGAGGCCGACTTCGATCTGCAAGTTAGCGGCGGCCTAGGGCTACACAGGGATTATTTTCGCCTCTACATTGCCCGCCCTGTCTCCAACCAGACGCGCGACCTCGACCTGTCCCTGCGCTTCAGCCGGACGTTTTGAAATCGCGAGATTCGGTTCCCGCCAAAACCGCTTCCGGCGTCGTGCCAACAAGGTTGCGATAAACCTCTGGGTCGGTCGCCCCCTCGGTTGCAATGATGACGATGCGGCTGTTGCAATCGAGTCCAAGCTGCTGGCGCAAATTTTCGTCGCGAGTCGTTGCCAGCAATCCCGCCCACGCCGCAATCCCCGTTTCACCAACGACCGTTGGGGGATCGCCACCGACACCGGTCGCCGCTTGTCGCATGGCATCAACAGCCGCTTCGTCAGGGATAGTAAGAAAGGCGAAAGCACCAGCCTTTAGAATATCCCACGCTTGGGGCGAAGCAGATTCAACGACCAGTCCGTCCATAACGGACCGACCATCCCCGCTGACGGTTGCGGCGCTGTTTTCAATCGCGCTTTGGTATAGGCAGGCAGAGGTGGTGGGTTCAACGACAACTACCCGCGGATGGTTGCTCTCATAGCGCTCCCACAAATGCCCACAGGTCGCCGCGGCAAGCCGACCGCCACCGCCGGGGACCAAGACATGCGTGGGCGGCTGGCCGTCGCTGAACTGTCGCACGATTTCGTCCGCGACCATGGCGTACCCCTGCATAATCTCGCCGGAGATGTGGGGATAATCCGCGGATTTCTCATCCGATATGGCAAAATAGCCGAACAGCTCAGCGTCCGCGTACGAGCGTTGCACCACTCGATCGTAGCTTCCCGCTACCCGCACCACCTCTGCGCCATAGGCGGCAATCGCTTCCTCTCTACCGGCGCTGACGCCATCGTTCATGTAAATCACGCATCGACAACCAAACATGCGGGCACCCCACGCCAACGCGCGCCCGTGATTGCCCGATGTTGCCGCCGAGACGACGAGCTGTCTCGTCACCGATTCATACTGCCGATTTATCAGGTCCTGTGTCGTGACTGTTTCCTCGCCGGTGGCTTTTTTGATTTCACCCTTCAACACGGACAGCATGGCGTAAACAGGTCCCGTCGGCTTAAAACTCCCCACCTCAAAGCGATACCCTTCGTGCTTACACCACAGGCCCTCAATACCGCTCGCCGCAGCGAGACCGTTCAATGCAATCAGCGGCGTCGGTTGATAACCGGGCAAGCGCGTCACCTCTGCTTCCACAGCGGCGAAGGCATCTCGATTGAGTAACGCCTGCTGCGTTGGACCGTAGTCCGGTGGCGGGTGGGCTTGCGCATTGATAAAGACATTCGTTTGGTAGGGATTCATAGCGTTTCACCTTGCGGGTGTTTGTTCACTTCTTTTTAAAAAACTTGAAACTCGAAAGGAGATCCTCACTTCCATGAATAATCTCAGGCATTCTCTCGCAGTCTTCTGCACACTGGCCCTGTTGCCCGCCCGCGGTTCCGCCGACGAAGAGAGTGTGCGGTCTGCCGTGATGGATCATTATCAGGCTTTTGCTGCCAAAGATCACGAAGCACTGGGGCGCAATTTTGCGCCGGGCTATACCATTTTTTCCTCATCTGGCGGTCTGCTGCGCGAAGGGTTTGATCGGGACCGCATGAAGTCCGGGTTCAAGGCCGGACTCACGTTCAACCTCAAACCCCGGCATATCGAGGTGCAACTCTTCGAAAATATCGCTGTGGTGACAGGGTATCTGGATACCAGAATCTCTATGAAAAAACAGCGCAGTCGGATGCACACAGTTCGCCTCTCCAGCGTGTGGGTTGAGCAGGAAGGAGGATGGCACCTTGTCCACGAGCACTTGTCTAGGTTAGTGCTGCGTTCCCAATCTCCACCTACTCGGCAGTCAGAAACAGTGGTTCGGGAGGATAAGCAAGGTATTGACTTCGAGGCTTGGCTACTGACGTTTGCTGATATTCTGTTCTGATGCAGAACTCAATGAGCTACACCCCGCCCACAGCTTGAACGTTCTCATTTTCACGACGCACCTCACTTGCGTTAGTATCGGCGAAAGACGACGGAAAAGTCGCTATGGTACTCGTGTGGAGCAAGCCCAAGTGCTTGAGGCAGGAAGTGTCAGCGGTCTCCTAGGGGTACCCACTCTCTGCCCTCGCACCCGACGTACTCCGACTGCGGCCGAAAAATCCGCTCCACTGCTTCCTGTTCCCGGCAGTGAGCGATCCAGCCAGCCATGCGAGTTACGGCGAAGGTGCAGCTAAACAACTCGGATGGGATGCCGAGTTCGCGCAGTAGAACCGCCATATAGAACTCGGCGTTGGTAAACAAGCGTCGGCCCGGCTTGTATTCCTCCAATAGTCGAACCGCTTCTGATTCTACGAGTCTGGCCAAGTCGAACAGGCCAGTGTCTCCTTTGGCCTCACACAGTTTCTCGACGGCTTGTGCGAGAACAGCCGCTCGGGGGTCCCGCACCTTGTACTCGCGATGCCCAAAGCCCATCAAGCGTTCACCGCGCTTGAGGACGTTTCTAATGAAGGGCTCGGCTTGGTCGGGAGTGCCAATTTTTTGCAGCATGGCCAGGGCTGGCTCGGGGGCACCACCGTGCAACGGGCCTTTTAAGGCACCGAGAGCGCCGACGATGGCTGACTTCCGATCAGAGCGCGTCGAAGTGATGACGCGAGCCGTGAAGGTCGATGCGTTCATACCGTGATCAACCATCGCGTTGAAGTACGTGTCCAGCGCGCAAGCCATAGCCGCGGTCGGCCTACGGCCTGACAGCATGTAGAGGAAATTCTCCGCAAAGTGAAGCCCTGGATCCGGCTGAATCACGGGTTTTTGCGCCATCAATCGCCATGTGGCAGCGATGATAACGGGAGTAGCACCTACAAGCGCAATATCTGACTCCGCGTCCTCAAGGCGTAGCGAATCTAGGGTCAGCCGCAGGACGTCGATTGGCTTTTGCCCAGCTCTGACGGCGGCCTCGATCAAAGATTGGGTGTACTCGGGCAGGAACCAACTCGACAGCCGGCTGCGGAATGCCTCTAACTGCTCGCAGTCCGGTAGCTGGCCTTGCCACAGCAGGTAAGCCGTCTCCTCGAAGTGCGCGTTGGGGGCAAGCCCCTCAAGAGAGAACCCCGCCAACCACAGTCTGCCCTTCTCCCCGTCGATCCCACTCAACTGCGTGCGAGCGGCGACTACCCCTTCCAGTCCTTCTTTGATCTCGTTGGTCATGTCCCAAGCTCCGTTGGATTGGTTAATTGACGATTATAACGCGATCATTTATATTGTCAATATTGATTTATAAATCAATCTATGACGATGGCTCCTTCGCGCTATTTATCCGCCAAAGAGGCCTGTGCCGAGTTGGGCATCCGGCCGCAGACCCTCTATGCCTATGTAAGCCGCGGCCTAATCCGCTCCGAAACCGGGGATCAGCGGCAACGCACTCGCCAGTACTACCGCGAGGACATCGAACGTCTCCGCCGTCACAAGGAGCTTCGGGCGCGTCCCGAAGTAGCTGCCGAGCAGGCCCTGAGAGCAGGGGACCCAGTACTAGAGTCCGCTCTGAGCCGGATAGACGATGACGACCTCTACTATCGGGGGATCAGCGTCAGCGAATTGGCTCGTGAGAGCACGGTGGAGGAGGTCGCCGCGTTGCTGTGGACGGGAGATCGCTCTCTGCGGATCGAGGAATTTGCCGGCGAGGCCCGGCTGGATGGAGTAAGCCCAACTCTCGTCGCCGGGCTTGCGCCACTGTCGAAAGTCGAGCGGATGCAGGCGTTGCTCCCCGCGATAGGAGCGGACGATCCAGCAGCCTTCGCCACTGCACCTCCGCACATCCACCAGTGCGGCGCTCGCATTCTCCGGTTCATGACGCTGATTGCCACTGCCCAAGACAAAACCGACAGCGGCATCGCGCAGACGCTGCAGAGCGCTTGGCTACCCGGACGACCAGAAACGGCTCGATTGATCGAAGCGGCCCTGATTCTGTGTGCCGATCACGAGCTCAACGTCTCGACTTTTACTTGCCGCACCGTGGCTTCGAGCGGGGCCAGTCTGTATGCGGTGATAACGGCCGGCCTCAGCGCCCTGCAAGGTCCCCGTCACGGAGGGGCGACCGGTCGGCTGGAGGCCTTGTGGGACGAAGCGGAATCAGCAAACAGCGTGGGCGATACCATTGCGAGCAGGCTCAAGCGGGGAGATGTAATCGAAGGATTCGGACACGTGGTTTATCGAGGCGTTGACCCCCGTGCGAAGATCCTTATGGAACTGTTGGAGGAAGCGGTCCCCAATGCTTTGGAATTGGCGCTGGCAAAAGCGTTGATCGAGGAAGTCGGGAAGCGGACGGGGCTTACCCACAATGTAGATCTGGGTCTGGTAACTCTGCGCCGAACCTTGGACTTGGAGAAAGGAACAGCCTTGCTGCTGTTCTGTCTCGGCCGCATCATCGGCTGGATCGCCCACGCCATTGAGCAGTATCAGACCGGACGCCTAATACGACCGCGCGCTAAGTACACGGGACCCGATCCGCGCCGTGCGTCGGGTTAATGCTACGGCGACGAGTACGCCGTTTGTATCCCCCTCACACCTGCGGCCGCAGGTTTAGCAGCACCAAGAGCCAAGTGCGGCTCCAGTAGGCGCTGTTGATATAGGGGTTTTCCTCACTGGGCCAATTAGTCCAATAGGTCTCGTTGTGCGGGATGCGGTGCGGCCATTGGACGATGGGGATGCACGGGACGACCTACGCGATTGCCGGGGATATTTTGTAGAAGGGAGATGTTTCATACATACTGGATCGATGGAACCGGGCCTTCGATCAACTCAGGGCACTGAGCCTGTTGCAACGAATCTTTGCCGAAGATCATTGGACCACTCCAAGTGTTTAACATGTGCAAAATATGTATATGATCCTATGTTTTTGAAATCGGCGGGCGTCCAAATTTGTGCGACGCGATTGCCCCACCAAAATTCTGGACGCTCGCGAATATCCGCGGGAAGTACGGTCGTCCAGAGTAATTCATCGTTGGGTTCCGAAACAAGAGCATCGAAACTTCTGACCATCGCAGATAGCCAGTTTTTGCTTGCATAATAGACCCCACAGTTGACGGTTGCCCAATAATTCGGAATCCAAATGAACTTCGGTGTCCCCGAGGTTCGGCACCAATCCAAAAACGCCCTATCAGGTCGTCGGAGCATCACCGTGTCCCAGTCTACCCACAAGAACTCACCGAATTCTTCAAGTGCCCAGCGGCACATCCAATGTTTCATTTTGTGGGCCGCGTCGTGGTGTATCTCGGCGGGTGCGTCATCGAATACGTGATAAACGGTGAGACCAAACTTCTCAAGTTGTGCAGCAGAATTTTTGTCTCCCGCGAGCACCAGCAGATCGTCCCGATATGTCGGGTTGACAGCAAGGCTATCTGGGATCTCTTTGAGCGTGACCCGCGGCGAGTGCATTATGCCTGCAACGGGTATAGGGGTAAAGTCCTGCGATCATCGTGAGCGGCATGCAGCTTCCTCAGCGATGTTGTAGCCGCCTTTTCCCGTGCGGCGGTAGCGTTCAATCATTCGTTCTTGCTCTTCCGGCGGCTGTTCATCGTAAATGTGCCAGATATGGACTACCTCTTCAGAAGGAATTTCAAAATTGAGTTCCTCCGCGTAGCGGTGCATCCGCTCCAGAGTGGTCAGCGCGTATTTCCAATTGACAAGAGGTTTCAAGAGGAGCACTTCCCTGCGTTGCAGCGAGAGCTGGGCGAGAGGATGAATACGGGCATTCCACTGTTCGTTGGGGCGATATTCAACGCCGATGGCCGAAATCGCAATATCGGAGCATCTGAGTCGAGCGTCGAGCGTCGTCGGCCCGATTTCGTGTGGAACTTCAACAACGCGATCTCGGATATCGAACGCATCGGCGAAGAGAGGGGCCGGAAGCAGGCGGGGCCCCTTGATGTCTAGAACCTTGATCAGGGCCTCGCGGTCTTGGATGGAGGGTGCCCAGATATCCAGATCCTTAGGAGGCTGTCCCGTTAGCAAAGTCTTAAACGCGCCTCCAGCCAGAAAGTACCGGGCACCGCTATCGAAACCGAAGGTTGCCGCGACTTCGCGGCGTGCAAACTCGATCACATCGGTCTCTTCAAATGGACAAAGGGGGTCCTGATCATTGCAAATCCCCTCAAAGTCGCGGTAGGCTGTATGTAATCCGTCTTCATCACGCCAGAAGAATGCGCCCTCAAGATACCAAGGCCAATCATCCTTCCCAAGAGGTTGCTTCAGCAACCGCGCTGCCGTTGCGGTTACCAGCGAGTCGTGTGTGACGAACACGTGGATTCCGGGAGTATCATTCGCGACGGCAAGCATGTGTTGCACGAGAAATCGAGCCGCTTCGTCGGGCCGCGCCATGCCCGGCAACGGCTCGTCACCTGACACGAGATGCGCCATGAGGTCTTCATGTCCGCGGTCCTCCCAAACCTGTTCGGCGCGTTTATCAAGAACATAAATACCTGGATCACCGAGAAAGTGGTCGCGTACTACGGGGTACTCGGTTCCGGCACCGTCTCGGAGAACTTCGGCGGTCTGAACACACCGCATGATGGGACTTGCGTGAAGTGTACGCAACCTATCTCCGAGTATGGCTCCTAACTCACGCCCAAGCTGACGGCCAATATCGGTGATCGGAAGGGTGTAGCCTGCGTGTCCGGGCGGAAGATGGCCGCGGACCGAGTGGCGAAGCAACAAAACGACCGGACAGTTGCGAGGCAGCCGGTCAAGAATTGGGAATATCGAGGGCGGGATTCGCCACTGAATAGTATCGATCATTGTGCTGCTCCCACTAGCACCGAGACAATTGATTCCAGAGTGCGAACCTCTTTCAGAGCAAAATCCGCCTTATTGAGCAAGTACTGGTATTCCCCTGTTGTACGTTCTCGTCCCCCGCTTGCCATCAGCAGATGCAGATCACACAATGCGCCCACGACGCTAGTCTCGGGAACTAGCATCTCGACGACGTAGATGCGTCCCCCGCACGGCAGTGCCATCCGGGCATTTTGCAGTATCCGGCTTGCCTTCTCATCGTCCCAATCGTGAAGGATGCGAGCGAGCACAACCGCATCGGCCTCAATGCCCCACGGCTCAAACAAATCGACCGCATACCAAGCAAGCCCTTCGCGTTCTCCTTGCTCGCACATCCCCTGAGCGACTACCTCGGGGCGGTCGAGGACGGTCACTCGGAGTTTGGAATGTGCATCGAGCAGGAAACTCGCCAGCACCCCTAATCCACCGCCGGCATCAAGCACATGTTCGCATCCTTGGAGACCCAATACGTCCGGCACGGCCGAATAGTCGTGGCGGGCGTAACTTCTCAGCATTCGATGATGCGACTCGCAACGCTGTTCATCGTGGGCGACTTCGGCGAAGACATCGGGGGCATTCCTGCTGCCGTTGGTGCGCAGGGCTTGCGGAAGCGAGTCCCACATTTCTGAAAACGGTCCTGCGTACTCAAGGGCCGCATCGGCCAGTGTAAGCGGGTGATCCGCACGGAGAAATTCTCCACGCGCGGTTAGGTACCAAGTACCATCCCGCATCGCGACGAGGGCCAACTCTCCCAGGGCACGAAGAAGTCGGCGGACCCCATCAATCCGTAATCCGCACTTGTGCGCGATTTCGACATCAGACGTAGGGAGTGATTCAATGACGCCGAGTTTGACCGCGGTGGCGATGGTCTGCGTCCGCCAGAATCCGATCATGTCTCCAGAAAGCGCCGCGAACTCGGAGCGGCGAGATGGACGGAGTTCGACCACGGCTTTACCTGTTTCGCCAATGACCTCAAAGCCCCCGTCAAATCGCTCCACCCGGGCTTGTCCGTTGTAGAAGGGTTCGACCGCTGCGAAGCGACGCGAATAGGCGGGTACTCCAACGCGATTGACGTGAGTCCACCCGGCTTCATCCCGGGCGCGTGCAAAACCTTTGTGGAATACATCGAGATCGATAAACCATTGACCGTGTACTTGCCGACCATCGGCATCGATATGGGTAGACCGGCCATCCCCAGCTTGAACGACGGCGATACTATCCCGATAATCGCCAGCGTAGCGCCACCGCTCTTGATAAACCGGAATGCCGTCACCTGCGATGTGGAAGTACGAACCGCCACTATCGCGCACTGAGCATCGTCCTTCTTGGAAGTTGCCGCACCAAGCGTATCGCTGGGGGTACGCATCTTCGCCGGACGGATGAATATGGTGCCAACCATCCTCCCCGATAACGGCAGCGAGATTTTCGTAAAAGCCGAATGTTCGCCGAAAGCACCGTTCATAGGCCGGGTTGCCATCCGGTCCGATATGCCATGCTGCCGACCCGCGAAGGACCGGTGCTAGCCCCAGTGCGCGGAACTTTTGAACTGCGTCAAACCGGTCTTGGTAAGCAGGAACTCCATCGACGAGGTGATACGAGCCATCTGGCGCAATGGCCCAAGATTCCGGATTCATGGCGTTCCTCCCGCAGGTTTACGCATGTTGCAACCAAGGCAAAGCTGCCGGTTGCGGTACGTCGCCATTAGTTCGCGGTAGGCGTCGCCGTTCCATATATCCATCAGCCCTTGTTCGTGCAGATTGCCAAATTCCCCCAATGTGCGGCGTTGGGCGTCTGGGGCACAGCACGGGTCGAAGCGTCCCATCGCGCTTACCCATGCCTCCTGCCCCAGAAATGGACACCGCCCGCCGGGAGCAAGATCGTCCACTGCATCTTCGTCAAGTGGGAAAATGTTCTCTAACAGAATGTATTGTCCGTTTGGAAGCGTGCGTTCCATGGCCGCCTCTCGCGCTTTGCGCACCGCCTCATTCCAGCGGCGAATGGCTGAGGGATCGCGGCGCATGGATTGATTCTCGATCTCCTCAAAGTGGACCCAGAGATGATGCCCTTTCACGCGGTCCACGCCAAGTTCGATAGCGAGCCGCACCGTGTTGGCAAGTTCCCCAATGTTGGCTTCGAGAAACGTCAGTTGAAAGGTGACGCGACAGCGATTGCCACCGCCGGCCGCATGGGCATCGCGGACAGCGATGAAGTCGCGAACATTGTCGAGCACCATCTCCCAACGGCTGCCGAGCATGATGGCCTCGTTAGTGGTCTTTGTCGCCCCGTTCCACGAGATTTTGACATCCGATGTCACGGGTACGATTTGCTCCGCCCATTTGTTCGCACCAAGACGGGGAAAGGTGCCGTTGGTGGTGAGATTGAGCCGTACTCCGTATCGCGCGCAGAGGGCGAGAATGTCCTCGAATTGATCATAGAGCAGCGGTTCGCCCATCGTTGAAGGAATGATCTCTTTAAGTCCGTGAGGTACCGCGTCTGCGACAACTCGCTCAATCACCTCAAAGGGCATCAATCGCCTCGGTCGGCCTTCGGCTCTCCTCTGGTCCTGAAGCGGGCTATGCGGCGAGTGCTCCTCGCACATGATACAGCGTAGATTGCAGGTATCCGGATTCGTGTCGAAGGTAATCCTCCACGGCCCCTTTCTCGGAGGAACGTGTGCGGTATTTCGCCTTTTTACTACTTGGTTGTAAAGTGCCTCGATCTGGCGGACGTGCGTTTCGATATTCGGCACATCTCCCGTCTCGCTGTACAGATAGCCCCTCGCGCCGAGTTCATCGGCGAGTTCGGGCGCATTGACGAATCGCTGCATCTGTTTGGCGAGCGAAGCGGACGAGCGATGTTCGAACAAAAGGCCGTTCACCTCGTGATGGACATACTCCCCCATGCCACCGGCGTCAGCGGTTATGACCGGCACCCGAGCTTGTTGTGCCTCGTGAATGACCAGCGGCGAATTCTCGACCCAGACTGAGGGGACGATAATTGCGTCGCAGCGATCAAAGACATCGCGCACTATATCCTGATTCTTGTATTCGGACATCCACTCAATGCGACCAGCCGCTTTCTCCGGCAGAACACTTGCCATTTCTTTTAGTGCCGCAGTTTCCTGTCCACTTGGGCGCCCCCAGATGCACAAGCGTGCGTCTCCGCGAATGGTGCCGAACGCACAAATGAGATTGTGGACACCTTTGGCCGGAATGTGCGTCCCGATGTAGCCAAAGGTAAACGGTTCTCCGGGCGTTCGATTGCGACCTGCCATCCGATTGCAATCGAAACCGTAGTCGAGGTAAACGAGTTTGCGTTCGGGCAAATCGAAATCGTCGCGGAAACGGTCGCGGAGATAGCGAGCCGGAGCGATAAACAGATCAACCAATTCGGCCATCTCACGCACATGATTCATGCGACGTCCGACCCAGTTGGTCCAATAGGCGACATCGGCCTCGTACTCATCGGGCGCACCGCTGAAGTAGCGGGCGTAGCAACGCTCGGCGCATTTGCGATCTTCCTGCCCCTCGCAAGCGGCCCAGAGGTTGTTCGGATCCTCGGGAAACATCTGCATGAACTGACCGCGAGGGCACATCAGCCAGTAGTCGTGCAGAGTGTAGATGATCGGCACTTCCCGCCGTGCTGCTTCGCAGGTCAGCGAGGTCGAGAGATGGTTGAGGTGGCCGATATGTACTATGTGTGGCTGCAACTGGTCTAGTACTTCAGCAAAACACCTGTCAACCTCAGTGGCTTGGTACCTATCCTTGAAACGGGGATTATTGACAACGTGCAGCACGACCCGGGGGTCTTCGGCATCCTGTTCCCTCCGCAGCCGGAAGTCTGGCGCAAAGGGATCCTCTTCGCGGGTGAAGACGTGTACCTCGTGGCGATCAGCGAGTCCTTGGCACAGCGTCTGGCTATAAACTTCCGACCCGGCATTGTAACGCATTGGGTAACCATGAATGACTTTCAGAATCTTCATAGTGTTCTCCTCTTGCTCTTTGAGACTTGGACGACTCAACGCCCATTACAGATTTATAAGACGGCCTTATACAGAGAATGCCAAGCGTCTCGGCACATTTGTTCGAGCTCACGTTCGGCCTTCCACCCTAGTTCTTCCCAAGCCCGTGACGGGTCCGCATAGCACTCGGCAACATCGCCGGAGCGTCGCCCTATAACCTTGCAAGGGATGGGGCGTCCAGACGCCTCCTCAAAGGCGCAGACGACCTCTTTTACGCTGTATCCTACTCCGGTGCCGAGATTGTGGATGGTCAGTTTGGGGTCTGCGGCGAGAAACGCCAGCGCTTGCAGATGTCCCTTAGCCAGATCAACCACGTGGATGTAGTCGCGTATGCCGGTCCCGTCTGGCGTAGGATAGTCATCGCCAAAGACGGCTAAATACGGTCGTCGCCCTAAGGCCACCTGACCAATATACGGCATCAGATTGCTAGAGGTTCCGTATGGATCCTCGCTTAGTTGGCCACTGGGATGGGCCCCCACCGGATTGAAATAGCGCAAGATCGAAATGCGCCAGCACTCGTCGGTACGATGCAGATCTTTGAGCATGTTCTCGATGATCAGTTTGCTGCGTCCGTAGGGATTGGTCGGTGCCGGCGGACTATCCTCATCAATGGGCATCGTCTCCGAAGAACCGTATATGGTCGCCGACGAACTGAAAACGAGAGTTTTGACGTCGTGCGCCGCCATGCATTCAAGCAGGCGCACGGCACCACAGACATTGTTGTCGTAGTACGCAAGCGGAAATGCGATCGACTCGCCGACCGCCTTGGTGCCAGCGATATGCAAGACGGCATCGAAGCTGTAGGTGGTAAACATCGCGTTTAACACGCTGGAGTCGCGGACATCGCCGACGATGAGCGGTACCTCGCGGTCGGTAATGGCCTCAATGGTGGCGGCGACCTGCGATGTGCTGGTTGAGAAGTTGTCAAACAGTACTACGTCGTTGCCGGCCTTCAACAATTCAACCGCTACATGACTGCCGATATAGCCGGTACCGCCAGTGATGAGGACCTTCATACTACCTCTTTATCCTTCCAAGTGAATTCAGCATAAGGGAGATGGGGTAGATTTACAACCGCGGCTGCGAATTCAGCAGCACCAAGTGTCATTATACCTTAATCCCCTAAGCGCGACAAAAGCGTCCCTTTTACGATATGGGCCGCAGGTTCAGCAGCACCAAGAGCCAAGTGCGGCTCCAGTAAGCGCTGTTGATATAGGGGTTTTCCTCACTGGGCCAGTTGGTCCAATAGGTCTCGTTGTGCGGGATGCGGTGCGGCCATTGGACGATGGGGATGGAGGGCAGTTCGGCAAGCCAGAGATCCATGGCCTTGCGGTAAAGCTCGTCCATCTCCGGGGCGTCGGTCGGAGTCTGGCCCATCTGGTCGATCAGCGCGTCGTAGGCCGGGTTTTGCCAGCGCCACGGCATGTCGGCCGGTTCGCCGGTAGGCTGGACAAAGCGGCTGTGGTACTGGCGCAGCACAAAATAGGGATCGCGCATTGAGCTGAAGTTGCCGATTAGGTACGCGCGGGCCGTGCCCTGGCGCAGGCGCGTGGAAAAGTCCGAGGTCATGCGGAAGGAGGCGTTGATGCCGGCCTTTTTGAGCTGGGCGATGAGCACCGGCGTCAAGTCCTGAAAGTGAGAAAAAATGTCGATGACCATGCTCAGCGGCTGCCCATCTTTTTCCCAGAAAACCCCGTTGCGCACGTAGCCTTTGCGGGTGAGTATATCCGCGCTCTTTTCCAAGTCAAAGACGCCGACTTGATGCTTGGCAATCAAGTCCTCGGCGAGGGTAAAATACCGATGCATCTGCGGAAGATCGGGCAAGGGCAGCAGGGTCAACGCACCGGAGTTTTGCCAGCCGATGGCCACGAGTTGTTCGCGGTCGATGGCGTAGTTGACCGCACGGCGCATCTCCGGGTCGGACCAAGGGGCCTCCAGCCCGTTGAATCCCAGCGATATGGGCCACCAAGTGATGTAGCTGTACGGCGGCTCGCGACCCGTCCAAGTCGTGATGTTGCGATTGCGCTCCAAGAGGGAAACCATGTTGGCCGGACGCAGCTCCAAGCAAGTGTCGATGTTGTTGGCGATCAGGTTTTGCACGCGCTTGTGCTCTTCCATGTAAGTCAGGTAGATCAGCCGCTCGACTTGGGGCGGTTCCTGAAAGCCAAGTTTCTCAGCCCACCAGCCCTCGCGCAGATCCCAGATCCGCTGGGCTGGCTCCGAGCGCACCATGCGATAGGGGCCAGTCAGCACCGGCCAGCCTTTTTGTAGGTCAAAGTTGGCAAAAGTCAGCGGGTCTTTGTCCTCCCAGATGTGCTTGGGCACAATGGGGACGCCTTGATCGCCGCTGTGGACGAAGTAGCTGAAAAGGAAGCGCGGATTGGGTGCCTTGAGCGCGACGCGCGCCGTCAAGCTGTCGAGGGCGACTGCCTCTTCGACCCAAGTCGCCATATCCGTCGAGGACATGAGCTGTGGGGCGTGCTCCACCAGCATGTTGATGGTAAAGGCAAAGTCGTGCGCTGACCAAGGATGCCCGTCGCTCCACTCGACGCCGGGACGAATTTTGACCACGAGTTCGGTGTAATCCTCGTTGAACTGGTGGCTCTCGGCGATCCAAGGTATTAGCTCGGAATCTTCCTCGTAGGCATTGAAAAAGTAGAGCGGCTCGTAGAGGAAGTTGAATCCTATCCGCGAGATGCCGCCTGGGATGAAGGGATTGAAGGAGTTGTAATCTTGGATCTGGCCAGAGCAGGTATTGGCCTCGGCGCAGTCCATGATTAAGGTGCGGTTGCGCGGCACCTTTTTGAGGGCACCCTCGTCGCCACTACAGGCGATGAGGGGGACGGTGGCTAAAAGCAGGATATAAATAGGCATCTAATACTCTTTTTTAGCCGCTTGTAGAGCGCCAGCGCGGCTTTGGGCCAGCGCGGCCACAGGATCGGGAAGTTGCGGGCTAAGCTCAATGCTCGCTGGGCCGGCGTACGGGCTTAGGGCAAGGGCGGCAAACGTCGAGGCTAGCGCCTCCTCGGTCAGCACGCCCGCTAGCAGAGGCCAGTGCAAATCACCCTCCCCGTCGTTGTCATCTAGATGCACGTACCCAAGCCGGTCTCCGGCGGCAACTATGACCGCGGCCGGGTCTTCCTTGGACATCTGTAGGTGGCCGGTGTCGAGGAGCAAGTAGAGGTTGGGGTGGTTTAGGCGAGACAGGTACTCCAAGGTCCCGGCCACCGTCGGCAGCGCCTTGCCGGGAAAGTGCTCAACCCCAACGCGAATCGTGCGCTCGGCCGCGAAGTCCGCCACTTGCCCCAAGGCGTCACCAAACTGGGGCAGCGCGGCCGGGTCAGTCCCTGGGACCACATACGCGGTGCCAACACCAAGGGCCGCGGCGTGGTCCAGAGCCTCCCGGCAGTGATCGAGGGCGGCTTGTTGTGCGGCGGGCGCGCCGTCGAGGGCTGCGCCGTCTTCCATGTTAAAGCACAGCGCGAGGCAGGACACCGACAGGCCGAGGTCGTCAATGCGCGCACGCGACGCTGGGCCGACAAAGGTCTTCGCCTGCACGTCAATGGAGCGAAAGCCGATGGCGGCCAGCGCGGTGAGGGCGTCTTCTTCCGAGCCGGTCAAGGCCCAAGCACAACAGGATAGCTCCACGATTCGTTCCTTCCGGTAAGCGGATAAAACTCTCTACTAAGCGGGTAGTACGCCGTAGCACACGCGGCGACCCTCCTCGACTTTGGCGAAACCGAGGCGAGTAAGGGCGTGGCCGGGCCGGCGGTCTTTCATCACCACGCGGCGGCGGGCGACGCGGCGGGCCTCGCCCAAATCCCCAGGAGATGGGCTGCCCCCCCGGGCCAAGTAGCGGACCAGATCTAAACCCCGAGCGTCGGCAATAGTTTCGCTAAACATGGGGTCGAAGTAAACCACGTCCCAAGCGTTGTCGGCTTCGCGGCGCAGGTAATCGGCATAGTCGGCGTTTAGGACTTCGACGCGGCGCATGGCGGGGGCGAGGGTGGGCGGGTCGTCAATCACATAGCAAGCCATGCCGCGCTCGACCAGCAGGGCCAACAGCGGCGAGGCTTCGAGGCTGCGGACGCGACCCGTCGCGCCGACTTTACAAGCGGCCACGATGGCGTCCGCACCCAAACCGCAGGTACAGTCGAGGACGCGGTCGCCTAATTTGAGTTGCAAGGCGTCAACCAAAATGTCGCGCTTGCCTTGTTCTAAGGCGAGAATCCGCAATTTGGCCATGTTGGGATGGTAGCGGAGGCACCGTCCGGCGACCCAAAGGGCGAGCTTGCCGCGCTCGACGACGATCAGGCCCGCGAGTCCCTCGTCCGCAGCCGTTCCAGCAAGCGAGCGGTGGGCACGAGGCACATAGCGGCAGCCAGTTTCGCTGGCAAGGCAATGCGCATTGGCAAGCTCCCGAGGGCTGGGGCGCGAAGCGGTGGTTACGGCGAAGGCGAGCGGTGGTTCCAGTTGCATACGACGCTTTATCCGGCGGTGCAACGGCCTTTAATCGTCGATAGTAGGGCTGCTTGCCACTTAGGCGGGAACAAAGCGCTCCAGTCGCCAGCGCTTGGCCCACGTCTTTTCCAAGCGCACGCATAGGCAGACGTCGTTGCCCTTGTAGGTCTCTGCGAGCACCTGACCCTGCTGATGTAAATGGGCCAAGAGCCGGCCTTCGGCTTGGGGGACCTGCAACTCCAAGGTGATATCCCCAGCGACGCTGTACGCGCGGGTTTTGTCGCGCAGCGCGTCGAAGTTGATGGCTTGGCTGGCCGAGACGGCGATGGCATCTTCGCGGTCTGCGTACGCGGCCACGATCCGCTCTTCTTCGCCGGGGGCTACTTGGTCAATTTTGTTGTACACCCTCAGAGTGGGGCTGTCGGCAAGCCCGAGGTTGTGGAGGACTTCCTCGACCGTGGCGATTTGCGACTCGTAGTACGGAAAGCTCAAGTCGATCACGTGGAGTAGCAAGTCGGCCTCCACGGCCTCTTCGAGCGTGGCGCGGAAAGAGGCAAATAAGTGGTGGGGCAGACGGTTGATGAAACCGACCGTGTCGGTGAGCAGGATCTTGTGGTTGCGGTCGAGGTCAACGGCGCGGGTGGTCGAGTCCAAGGTGGCAAAGAGCTGGTCTTCGACTAGCACATCCGCGCCGGAGAGCCTCTTCATCAAAGTGGATTTGCCAGCGTTGGTATAACCTACGAGAGCTACTTTAAAAACATCCGTGCGATTTTTGCGGTTGGTCGCCATCTGCACGCCGATCTTGTCGAGCTTGGCCTCTAGGGAATTGATCTGACGGCGAATCAGGCGGCGATCGATTTCCAATTGGGTTTCGCCCGGGCCGCGGACGCCGGCTGCTCCCATCCCGCGAATGGCCCCACCACCGGCTTGGCGCGACAGGTGGGTCCAGTAGCGAGTCAGGCGCGGCAGGAGGTAGTTGAGCTGGGCCAACTCGACTTGGATCTGAGCCGTGTGGGTGCGGGCGTGGCGCGCGAAAATGTCCAAGATCACGGCACTGCGGTCGATAATACGGCGCTTGGTGACGCGCTCTAGGTTGCGCATCTGGGCTGGCGAGAGGTCGTTGTCAAAGACGATCACGTCGGCTTGGCACTGGGCCGCAAGCTGCTTGAGGGCAGCGGCCTTGCCCTTGCCGACGTAGTAGGTCGAGTCGATGCGGTCGCGCCGTTGGAGCTGGCGCGCGGCTTCGACGAGACCAGCGGTGGCGACTAAGCGACCGAGCTCGTCGAGGGAGTGTTCGGCTTCCCAAGCTGGCATCGCGGGCAGGGCGACGCCGACGAGGATGGCGCGTTCTGGGTGCAACGTGTGATTTGCTTCCATTCGGCCTTCTTTGGATTTGGTGGTGCAGCGCATCAAACACAAACAGAGCGCATCACTTTGTCAACACCACAAGGGCAGGCGAGTTTGCGCCTCCAATGCGCGGGCGAGCCGTTTGCGACAAGAGAATTGTCGTTTGAACCGACATCGACAATTTCGCCGTCACTACGGGCAAACGGGGAAAATCGCGTGTTTCTAACTCGTCTTTATCCTTGACTTTTTGAAAAATTATTTGTGGTATTACCTTGTTTTGCAAACGTTTGTTCAATGTCGGAATACGAGTCGTACCATGAGTAAACACAGCGGCGGCCATGCTAACGAGGACCTGTTGCGGGACTTGCGGCTCGCGGTTTGGCGGCACAAAGAACCGGAAAGCGAATTCATGGTCTTATCGCAGATTCGCCAGACTCTGGACCATGCTGGGGTCGCTTATGACGGTTGCCGATTGTACCGGGTGCAAGATGCGCGTCTATCCCTTGACGTCCGATGGGTATTGGTCTCCGCTAACGGAAGGACAGCAGTGGGTGCTGGCGGCGTGGAAATCAGCCGCGACCTGCTATCGAGCGCCGAGCCGCCACGGCGAATGTGCTTAGCTGGCCCAGCAGATGCGTTGCCATGTCAAAACCATCCTCGAAACGACTTTTGATCAAGGCGTCCTAGCCGTTTATCGCCAAGAAGCCATCGCCTGTAGCGACGCGGACGTCGGCTTGTTCAAGGACTTAGGCGAGGTCCTTAGCGGGCTATACTACCGACGAGAAGACCTGGCGCAGTTGCAGGCCAAGGAAGCCCAGCTACGCCAAGCACAGAAATTGCAAGTGATGGGACAATTGACGACCGAGTTCGCCGGCGAGATTAACCAACACTTAGAGGTGATCATCGGCGAGATTAGCCTGCTGCGCGAAGGCGACTTAGCGTCCGCCGTTGGCGATGGCGTACAAGCCGCGTACGAGGCCGGCCTCCACAGTGCGTAGCACCAGCGAGCATGTGCGCGAGACACAGAAGGAATGGGTCAACTTCACCCACCTCGTGCAGGAAACCGCCCTGCTAATGCGGCGGACGCTCCTGCAAGACCAGATTGAAATTGCCGAGGACCTAGCCCCAAACCTTCCCTATATCAAGGCTCATACCGGCCAGCTCCAACAGGTCGTCCTCAATCTCATCCAAAATAGCCGCGAAGCCATCGTGCAGGTGCGAGACGCGGGACGAATCGCGCTGCGGCTATCGACCCGCCAAGGCTGGATTGTACTGGAAATCGAAGACAATGGGCCGGGCATTCCCGAGGGAATCCGGGCCGATATTCTTGCGCCGTTCTTCACGACTAAGGCGGCGAGCCAGCACAGCGGATTGGGATTGAGCGTATGCGCAGGCATTGCTCGCGAACACCACGGCGGCCTATTCGTCGCAGACTGCGCCCAAGGGGCCTGTGTGGTCTTGGAACTGCCCATTAATCCGCACGCCGCGTGAGTGAATAACTGACCTTGTTGCAACAGCCGCGCTCCTATATGTTCAAGCCCGCAATGCACAACGCGGGAGATGCAGCGCATGGTCATCGTACTAATGGGCGTAACGGGTAGCGGTAAGACGACGGTGGGCGAACAGCTCGCCCAACAGCTCGGATGGGTTTATTACGACGCCGACGATTTCCACCCAGAAGCCAACGTGCGCAAAATGGCCAGCGGCACGCCGCTTACCGACGAAGACCGTTGGCCTTGGCTAGAGGCTCTCTCTGTGGCTATTGACCAGTGGCTCCGGGCCGAGCAAGGCGCAATACTCGGCTGCTCGGCGCTCAAGCAGAGCTACCGCGACATCTTGGTCAGCGGGCGGCCCGGCGTGCAGATCGTCCATCTCAAAGGCCCCAAGGCGCTCATCGCCCGGCGGCTCGAGGAGCGGCAGCACCGCTACATGCCGGCCAGCCTACTCGACAGTCAGTTTGCAACCCTCGAAGAGCCGCCCAATGCGCTGAGCGTAGATATCGGCCCTGCGCCCGCCGCCATTGCCGCGACCATTCGCACGGCCTTGCAACTCTGATTAAGAGAGTTATCCCAAGTACACAAACAAGTACACCGCCAAGAAAATCGTCACCAACAACACGCTGCTACTGATAGGCCACGCCCGCGCGAAAACGCCAGTCGGGCCGTGGTACTGGCGCACTTGGTCTATTAGAGCGAAAACCTGTCGCTTGCCCCAAGCGATCAATCCATCCCGCAGCGGTGCCCCCACCTGTACGCACAACCGCGCTGCACTTGGCAACAGCTTTCGGTAGGTCCAATCCACGTCGATATTGGCCGAGCGCAACTCCGGCGGGTAGATGCCCGTCAGTTTGAGCGCGACAAAGGCCAGCGCCGAAAAGAACAACAACTGAAGTTGTAAAACGATGTGGGTCGCATCGTACGGCTCGTAGTCAACCGGATAGGGCAGGAGCCGGTACAGATAGTGTGGGAACGAGCCGATGCCAATGCACAGTGCCGCCCCAATCCCCATCGCCACGAGCATGTTGCGCGGTGCCTCGCGGCAGCGGATCCCCGCGTCGTGGGCGAAGAAGGCAAAGAAGGGAATTTTGATGCCGGCGTGGTGGAAAACGCCAGCCGAGGCAAACAGCAGCAGTAGCCATACCACGAGGTGTCCCTCGTTGGCCGCGGCCTGCATGACCATCGACTTGCTGACAAAGCCACTAAAGAGCGGGAAGGCCGAAATCGACGCGGCTCCGACCATGCAGAAGCCGCAGGTCCACGGCATGGATTTGTACAGTCCTCCAAGATCTGAACCGTTGATCCTGCCGGTGCGGTAGAGCACCGCGCCCATCGACATAAAGAGCAGGCCCTTGAAGAGCACGTCGTTGAAGGCGTGGGCAACCGCGCCGTTGACTCCCATGCCCGGCCCCAAGCCGACGCCAACCACCATAAAGCCGATCTGGTTGATCATGCTGTAACCCAACACGCGGCGCAAATCGTTTTCAATCACCGCATAGAAGATGGGGAACATCGCCATGGCCGCGCCGATGTAGAGCAGGAGTTCGGTGCCGGCAAAACTGCGCGCCAACACATAGACCGCGGTCTTGGTGGTAAAGGAGCTTAAAAAAACCGCGCCGGTGGGCGTGGACTCTGGGTAGGCATCCACCAGCCACGAGTGCAAGAATGGAAAGGCGCATTTAATGCCAACGCCGAGGAAAATTAGCCGCGTGGCCCAGCTATCAATGCCCAGATGCCCCAGCACCAGCGAGCCGGTCTGCTGGTAGTGCCACGCCGTGCCGACCAAGAGTAGCAGACCAGAGCTGATATGAATCAGCAGATAGCGCGTACCCGCGGCAACAGCCCTTTCACTTTGGCTGGCCCAGATCTGAAAAACCGAAGAAATCGCCAACAGCTCCCAGAAGATGAAGAGCACAATGAGATCGCCGGCAAAAACCGCACCCACGGCCGCGCCCGCGTACAGGAAGCCGGTCGCCTGTTGCAGCCGGTCGCGCAGGTGCAGCGAAAAGAGCGCGGCGAGGAAGGCGGCCACGTGAAAGAGATAGCCAAAGAGCAGGCTGAGTTGGTCAACGCGCACCCAGTGCAGCTCGTACCCGGCTAGGGAACCGATTTGGCCGTCGCCTATCTGGTAGCCGAGGAGATTATAAAATCCCGCCAACGGCAAAAGGAGCAACGCTACCCGCCGCACCGCCAGCGGCAAAACGGGCAACAGCAGCCCACCTAACAGCAGGAAGGCCGCCGGGTGCAGGCTAGTCATAGTAATCCTCGCGACGCATCAGCACCTTGCGCATCTGGGTAGCCGTCAAAACCAATAGCACGCAGGCGACAAACCCGTATATCGCGTAAAAGCCGAACCATCCCTCAACCGGGAAGACGCCCTCGGCAAAGTTCAAGTGCCGAGGGAAAATCAGTTCCAAGCCTAAGAGCAAGACGCAGAGGGCAAAGAAGACCCATATCAAGCGGTGGACGTTACGCGGCTGGTCGAATAGATGTTTTTTCTCTGAGTTCATGGCTTTATCCTCCGATCTGGCGGCAGAGGTCGAGGAGCGGGTCGGGATAAAAGAAGAGCACCAGCCCGCCCAGTGCCGTGCAAATCAGCGGCAGGACGCAGGCCAGCGGAGCTTCCTGTAGGCCGCTTTCTCCATCGGGTGCTGCGTAGAAGAAGGCGTTGACCGCCACGGGCAACAGATAGGCGATGTTGAGCAGCGAGCTTACCAAGAGTACGCCAATGGCCACGTACTGCTCGGCGTCCAGCCCGGCGAGAATGAGGTACCACTTACTCCAAGCTCCTCCCAGCGGCGGCAAGCCGATGATGCTCAGCGAGCCGACGAGAAAAGCTCCCATCGTCCACGGCATTTGCCGGCCGATGCCCTTCATCTCGCTGATCTCGGTCTTGTGCAAAGCGACCGCGATGGCCCCGGCGCAGAAGAAGAGCGTGATCTTGCCAAAGGCGTGCATGGCAATGTGCAGGCTGCCGCCGAGGACGCCCCAACTATTGGCCAAGGCCGCGCCGAGGACGATGTAGGAGAGCTGACTGACCGTGGAATACGCCAAGCGGGCCTTGAGGTTGTCCTTGGTCATAGCCACCAGCGAGCCAATGAGGATCGTGGCGCAGGCCGCGTAGGCCAGATACGTGCCCAAGCCCGTGTCGGCGAGCAGGTCGATGCCGAAGATATAGACGACGACCTTGAGGATGGTGAAGACGCCAGCTTTGACCACGGCCACTGCGTGCAGCAGGGCGCTGACTGGAGCCGGAGCCACCATAGCGGCGGGGAGCCAGCGGTGGAAGGGCATCAGCGCGGCCTTGCCCGTGCCGAAGGCATAGAGAAAAAGCAGGACGCCGATGGTCCATGTCGAAGCCTTACCGGCGAGGATGCCGCCGGGGATGAAGTCAAGCGTCCCAGCGATGTAGTAGGTGGCGACCAAGCCTGTGAGCAGGAAACCAATCGAGGTCGCTAGCAGGATGCCCATATAGACGCGGCCCCCCGCTTTGGCTTCCGCGCTGCGGTGGTGCGTGACCAGCGGATAGGTCGAAAGCGTCAGTGCCTCATAGCAGAAAAACAGCGTCAGCATGTTGCCGGCAAATGCCGCGCCCAAGGCCGCGGCGATCGCCAAGGCGAAGAAGGCGAAGAAGCGGGTCTGATTTTCCTCGTGGTGGCCCCGCATGTAGCCGATGGAGTACACCGAGGTCGCCATCCACAGCCCAGCGGCAATCAGCGCAAAGAGCGCGCCGAGCGGCTCGACCTCAAAGGCCAAGGACAGACCTGGAAAAACCTCTACCAGATGAACCGACGGCCGGTCCCCTGCGGCGACTTTGGGCACCAACGTGCAGACCGAGGCAAAAGTGCCTAGCCCAGCGAGCAGAGTCGCGGCCTCGCGCAAATTGGGACGGTGACCTAAAAGAGCAATCACCGGCGCGACGCCCAAAGGCAAGAGTACCGCCGCGACAATGGCAGTCGAAGCACTCATGGCGCAGCACCTAAGAGCCAGTGCGCCGCCTTGCGGGCGACCCCAGCCGTCAGCGAGGTCTGCATCCCGAAACCAATGGTAAGCGCGATGAGCAGCCACACGGGGATTTGCATCGAGAGGGGGGCTTCGGCGACAGGCTCGGCATCTTCGGGCACTGGGCGGAAATAGGCGATTTCGACAAAGCGCCAGATATAGACCAGCGCCAGCAGCGAACTGATCACCACCAGCGCGGCCACCGGCCACCAGCCGCGCTCCAGTGCGCCCAAAATCAAGTACCACTTGCTGATAAAGCCCACGGTAAACGGCACGCCGACTAGCCCCAAGCCAGCAAGGACAAAGGCGCACGAAGTCAGCGGCAAGCGCTTGCCCAGCCCGCTGAGATCAGCCAATTGCACGGAGTTGATGCGGAGGAAGATGCAGCCAGCGACCAAGAAGAGCGCCGCCTTCATCAGCGCGTGATTGAACAGGTGGACGATGCCAGCCGTCAGTCCAGTGGCCGATCCTAAGCTAACGCCGAGCATCACATAGCCGATTTGCGCCACGCTCGAATAGGCCAACAGCCGCTTGAGATCGGTCTGGTAGATGGCCACGGCCGAGGCGATGAAAATGCCCAAGAGCACCAGCGGCAACAGCAGGACATCGAGGTGCATGGTGCCAAAGGCGAAGTCCGCGCCAAAAATCGTAAAAACGAAGCGCAGGAAGGCGTACGCGGCGACCTTAGTCGCAGTCGCCGCGATAAAGGCGGTAACGGCCGAAGGCGCGTACGTGTAGGCGTTGGGCAACCAGATGTGCAGCGGAAAAAGCGCCATCTTGAGCGTGAAGCCAACGCTGATAAAGGCAAAGGCCACGTGGATGGTGCGGGTATCGGCGACAGCTTTGATGCGCATGGCGAGATCGGCCATGTTGAGCGTGCCGGTCATCGCGTACATCAGGCCGATACCGATCAGGATAAAGGTCGCGCCAATCGTGCCCAAGATCAGGTAGTTATACGTCGCCATCAGGGCGCGGCGATCCCGGCCGAGACTAATCAGCCCATACGCCGAAAGCGACGAGATCTCCATAAACACGAAGACGTTAAAAGCGTCGCCGGTAATGGCAATGCCCAGCAAACCAGTGAGACAGAGCAGAAAAATCGCGCAGAAATGCGGGCGGCACTCTGCTTCGACTTCGCGCGCCGCACTCGCCGGTGCATAGGTCAGGACCACGGCCCCGATTAATGCCACCAACAGGATCAGATACGCATTGAGAGCATCTACTCGAAACTCAATGCCCCAAGGTGGGCTCCAGCCGCCCAACGCGTAGGAGATGGGGCCGGAGACGAGGACTTGCTGCAACAGCAGCGCGGCCAGTACCAACGTGCCCCAGCCAACGGCCACGACAAACGGCCATAGCAACTGCCGCGGACGCAGCAATAGGCAGAGTGGCGCAGCGACCAGCGGCAAAACGATCTGCAGGGCGGGTAGATGGGCGGCGATCACGACCCCTCTTCCCGGCGTTGGATTTCGTCTTCTTCGATGGTCCCGTAGGCCGCGCGGATGCGCACCACCAGCGCCAACCCCACGGCGGTAGTGGCGATGCCTACTACAATGGCGGTGAGGATGAGGACGTGGGGCAGTGGATTGGAGTACGCGGTCACGCCTTCGGCGAGGATGGGCGCGGTCCCCCCTTCGACTTTGCCCATGCTGATGTAGAGCAAGAAGACCGAGGTTTGGAAAATATTGAGGCCGATCAGTTTCCGAATCAGGTTGCCGCGGGCGATGACATTGTAGAAGCCGGCCATCATCAGGAAAATGACGATCCAGTAGTTGTACAGACCGAGAAACGAACTCATGGCCGCTCCCGACCGGCGAAGTGGCAGAAGATGCTGATTACGACAGCGGCGACGGTAATGCCAACCCCTAGCTCAATCAGCAAAATGCCATAGTGCTCGCCGTGGGTAGGCTCGCTGGCCAACACCTTGTATTCGAGGAAATTGCCCCCGGCCAACAGGCAGGCTAGGCCAGTGCCGATGTAGAGCAGAAGCCCTAAGGCGAAAAAGACTTGGACGCGGCCCGGTGGAGCTACCCGGCGCACCTCCTCAACCCCGTAGATCAGGGCGTAGAGGATAAAGGCCGCGGCAAAGATCACGCCCGCCTGAAAACCGCCACCCGGACCAAAGTCGCCGTGGAACTGCACGTAGAGTCCAAAGAGCAAAATCAGCGGGATGAAGAGCTTGGAGGCGACGCGGAGGATCATCGCGTGTCGCATGGACTCACCGTCGTCGGCTTCCTGCGTGGAACGGCTGCCGTGCAAGAGCAAAAGCACCGCTAGTCCAGCGGTGAAGATCACCGTCACCTCGCCCAAGGTGTCGTAGCCCCGGTAGCTGGCTAGCACGGAGGTGACCATGTTGGGGATGCCGATTTCCTCGGGGGACTCGGCGATATAGCGAGGAGCCACGTGCTGGTGGATCGGAGCGTTGGGGTCACCCAAATGCGGCATATCCAGCGTGCCATAGATGAGCGCCCCGCCGGTCAGGAGGCAGACGCAGAGGCCACTCCAAGAGTGTTGGTGTTGGGCCTTTTCTCCAGGCCCGGTCAAGGAAAGCGCGGCCAAGAAGAGAACCGTCGCCAAGCCAGCACCCACCGCTGCCTCGGTGAAAGCCACATCGACGGCGTCGAGCGAGGTAAAAATACACGCCGAGAGCAAACTGAAGATGCCAGTGAGCACCACTGCGGCAAAAAGGTCCCGCACCTGGATAATGGCCACGGCGATAATGGCGAGGAACGTCATCAACACGAGGTCAATGTCAATTAGCACTGACATTATTCCTCCGGGGTGCCTTGGGGAGCAAGCCCACTGTGACGCGCCGCGCGGGCAATGGCGTGGCTGGCGACCGAACTAGCCAGCAGCAAGAACAGCCCGATCATCACCAGCTTCACGGTCGCCAGCGACAGACCGCTCTGGAACATAAGCCCCAAGAGGACCAAACCAGCACCCAACGTATCAGTGACACCGCCGCCGTGTATGCGGCTGTAGAAGTCGGGCAAGCGCAGGAGGCCCACGCCGCCGACGAAGCAAAAGCCAGATCCCAACAGCAGACAGACCCAGCTAACGTAGTAGAGCAGAGCTTCCATCAGGCTTGGGCCTTCTCTTCGCCAACGGTCGAGACGTACTTGAGGATGGCGATGGTACCGATGAAGTTGATTAGCGCATAGACCAGCCCCAAATCGAGAAAGTCGGGCCGGCCGGTCAAAAAGCCGATGACCGACAACAGCAATACGGTCTTGGTGCCAAACATATTGACGGCGAGCACGCGGTCGTACACGGTGGGGCCCTTCAAGGCGCGGACCAAGGCCAGCAGCATAGTGGCTAACACCCCTACCATCGCAGCGACAAACACTAGCGTTCCCCTTCCATGTCGGTTACGCGGGCGTCCATGACCCCTGAGCGTACGTCTTGGGCAGCTTCGCGGGTCAAGGCGTGGACATCAATGGTACCTTCGTCGGTCTCAACGGAGACCGTGCCCGGCGTCAGCGTGATCGAGTTGGCGTAAATGACTTGTCCCAAGTGAGTCTTTTGGCTTGCCTCGACTCGGATTACGCAAGGCGACAGCGGCAGCCGAGGATGCACGATTCGCCGCACCACATCGAGATTGGATTTGACTATTGCCCACAAGAACCAAGGCATATAGCGCAGCAAGCCGGGGATCAGGTGGATGGGATGCCCTTCGGGATCGACGATCTTCATGCGGCGGCAGATGGCAATGACCAAAAGGCACGAGAGTACGCCGAAGCCCAAGAGCAGGCTCGTATAAATGCCCGACAAAAGCAGCCAGGTCAAAAACAGCAGGACGAAAAGACTGAGCGTTCTGCGCAGTGCGTTTGACAAAATAAGCCCTCAATTCTCCTTGCTAATGGACGGACATAATTTCTGCAATTGCGGGTTGGGATGCAAACTGCTTTGGCGGCGACCAGTAGCCGATTTCAGAGGCGTTTATCGCCTCGACCTGCTCAGCGATCGACGACCCAGTACGTCGTCCCGATCTCTTTTGCACCTGCGTACGGCTGGCCGTCGTGGGTGCCAAAAAGCTGCCAGCGGCTAAATCCTGCTAGGCGCAGCAATAGCTGAAATTCTTCTTTGTAGATCCACCGCGCCGTCATGGACTCTACCGCTGTTTCTCCGTCGCAAGTAAAAAACCACTGGTAGTGCTCAGTCTGCTCGCCCAGATCGACGATCTTTTTGAACCGGACGCTGATTTGGCGGCCTGTTTGGGGGTGAGTGAATTCGCCGAATTCCTCCAGCGATGGGGACGGCCTGACGTGAGCCAGCAGATCGTCGGCAAGCGACGGAATGTAGAAGTTCATCAGCAACCGCCCGCGAGGCACCAGATGGGCGCGGATGCGTTCGAGACAGGCGATTTGGGCTGCTTGGCTGGGCAAGAGCATGAACGAACTGGCCGGAATCAGGATGGCCGCAAAGGACTGGTCGTAGCAGAAGTCAACCATGTCCTGACAGCAGACGCGGCGGTCGATATCGTCCAGCCCCAAATCCGCTGCCTTGCGCCGCAAAACGGCCAGCATCCCGGCGGCGCAATCGAAACCCCTGATGTCAACGCCTTGGCGCAAAAGACGGAGCAGAATTGAACCCGTGCCACAAGCCGCTTCGAGGACCGGACCCGCCTCTCCGGCGAGCTGCATGCTGTAGAATTGGAACTCGCGCTCGTGCGTCTGCTGTCTGTCGCCCCGCTCGTTCCACTGATCGTATATCAGCGGCCACCAGGGATTGTCGTAATTGGCGTCAGTCACAAGTGCAGGCCCTCCATTTGGGCGCGGCCCGGTCGGCTGCTTGCCCCATCGCCCGGCAAGAGGCAATTTCTTGTTTTGCGTATTAACCGCCAGCGCACATTCAAATAAAGAGATGATAGGCAGTAACACCAGCAAAGGGAAACATATCATGGACGCTCAACAGCAGTACCTCTTCGACTTGCAGGGCTATATCGTACTCAAGGATGTCGTGCCCCCATCAGTGGTCGCCGCCTGCAATCAGGTTCTGGACCGCTTCGAGACCATGGACGAGGCCGATTACCCGCCGCCGCTGTGTTTGGGCGACCAGCGCACGCAACAGAACCTCTATATTTCAAACATTCTCGAAGGAGACGAAGTCCTCCGCGCGTTGATCGATATTCCCGCGGTCCTAGACGTCGTCGCCACAGTCACCGGGGGGCCGTACCGACTAAACCACACCTATGCCATCTATCGCTGGGGCGGCGGCTACACCGGCCTGCACATGCACGGCACGCCCATCATTCCCAAGTGTCAGTATCACTGCCGCAACGGGCAGATGGTCTCGACCCTGACCAAGGCGGTCTTTCCCCTGCTCGACTGCGCCGAGCAAGACGGCTGTTTCGCCGTGATCCCCGGTGCGCACAAAAGCAACTTCCCTAGACCCTGGGGCCACCACCCAGACGAAAATCCGGCGCTACAAGCAGTACCGGCCGCCGCCGGAGACGCCATCATCTTTACCGAGGCATTGACCCACGGCTCGCTGGTCAATACTTCCGGTCGCCCGCGCCGAACCCTATATTATTGCTACAGTATAGGATACATGCCCGACTGGGGCGGACAGCACCTGCGCTTCAGCAGCGAAATCTACGAGGCATTGCCCGAGCAACAACGCGAAATACTCAGGCTAAAATGACGGAGAAAAGGCCATGCTAACTCAAGAACAAATCGCCAGCTACCACGAAAAAGGCTACCTCGGCGTCGAGGGAGTACTAGACGCCGGAGAGGTCGAGGCGCTGCGGCAGACCACCGACGAATTCGTCGAGCAGTCGTGCGCCGCGACCGAAAGCGACGCCGTATTCGACTTGGAGCCGGGGCACGCGCCCGACAACCCCAAGCTACGGCGGCTCAAAAGTCCGGTCGCCCAGCACGAAATCTACCGCAGCACGCTGCACCACGAGCGGATTCTGGACATCGTCGCCGAGTTAATCGGCCCGCGCATCCGCACCAACGGCGACAAGCTCAACATGAAATCCGGCGAGTTCGGCAGCCCAGTGGAGTGGCATCAGGACTGGGCTTTTTATCCGCATACCAACGACGACCTGCTCGCCGTGGGGGTGTGTATCGACGATATGAACGAGACCAACGGCTGCTTGCTCGTCATCCCCGGATCGCACAAGGGACCGATCTACAACCACCACCTCGACGGCCATTTCGCCGGCGCGGTGACCACAGCGGATTTTGACGACTCCACAGCCGAAAAGATCGAGCTAAAAGCCGGCGGCATCTCCATCCACCATGTCCGCGCCCTCCACGCCTCCCTGCCCAACACCTCGCCCTATCCGCGCCGACTCCTGCTCTTGCAGTATTGCGCTGGTGACTCTTGGCCCTTGGTGCCAGCGCCCGATTGGGAGGGTTATTGCCGGACCTTCGTGCGCGGCGAGCCGAGCCGGCACATCCGCGTCGCCGACGTGCCCGTGAGCATGCCGATGCCCGGGGCCAAGGTCGGCGGCTCCATTTACGCTACCCAGACCGTATTGCGCCACTCGACCTTCGGATCGGTGAAAGCCGCGCAGCCTGCCTAGCGCTGCGCCCATGAACCTGCAACACCTGCGCTACTTTCTCGCCGTGGCGCGCACGGGCGGCTTTACCCCAGCGGCGCGCCAGATGAACGTGACCCAGCCGACGGTTTCCAGCGCGGTCTTGGAGTTGGAGAAGAGCATGGGAGTCCAGCTCTTCAACCGCGACAATCGGCACGTGGCCCTTACTACCGAGGGCCGCCTGCTACTGAGCTATGCCGTCCAAGTCGAGGACTTGCTAGAGGAGGCGAGCGAGCGGCTTCAGCGGAGCGACTTAGAGCCGGGAGGGGGCTTTCAGTTTGGGTCGGTAGATGCGGCCGTTATCTACCTCCTGCCGGAAATTCTCAAAGAGTACATGGGCCGCTATCCGGGCGTCGCGCTCAAGACCCAAGTGGCTCCCTCGCGTTACCTCATCGACGATTTGCTGACGCAGCGCTCGGAATTCGCGCTGATCCACCTGCCCTATACCCATCCCAAAATCGACGCTGTGCCGATTTACCGCGACGACATGCCCTTGGTCGTCGGGCCAGCGCATCGCTTTGTCCAGTGCGAGTCTGTTGCCCTCGCCGAAGTGGTAGAAGAGCCGCTGATCCTCTTTCACGCCGACTCGATTTCGCGCAAGGTGATTGACGAGAAGCTCGCCGAAGCTGGCCTAACGCCGGGCGCGGTGATGGAACTGCGCAGTCCAGAGGCCATGCGCAAGTTGGTGGAGGCCGGCGTGGGCATCTCATTTTTGCCGCGGCTAACCATCCGCGAGTCGCTGGCCAGCGGCGCGCTCAAAACAGTAGAAGTGCGCGGCGTGGCCTTTGAACGCGAAATCGGCGTAGCCTGGCGGCGTGGCCGCTACTTTGGGCAGGCCGTGCGGCTCTTACTCGAAGCCGTGTTTGCCGCCTACGGCGGGCGAGACGAGTGGCTGCAAAAGATCGCTGCCAAGTAGTGATCTCTCAATTATATTAATAGTCTAATTCGCTCTTCACCTTCGTTAGGACGGCTAGTGATGACCAAATACCTATTTAGCTCTTCTGGCCAGTGGATCGCCTTTAAGCGCGGTAAATATGTCTTTGACACCGAAGGCAACTGGATTGGCTGGACACCTTGGAATGACGGAGATGTATTCGATCCTAACGGCGAGTACGTTGGCACAATAACCCAAAACAATCGACTGTATCGGTTCAGTGATCGGCCCAACAGAGAGTATCCGGGGTATCCGGGGTATCCAGGGTATCTAGGGTATCCGGGGTATCCAGGGTACGCGGGGTATTCACCGTTGCCGCCATTTGCTGAAGACATTGAAGAGCTAGAGGCTGTTTGATGTCATCGCGCTTCGATCACTATCCCTCCGAGCCAAATTGTCAGCAGTGTAGGAATGCCTTTACTCTCCTCCGAAACGCTCACGATACATCGGGTTCCTTCCTCGAAGTGTTCAATGCTACTAGAAAGGGACGCAACGCTAAAGGGGTGTCCACTGATAAAGATTAAGATCTTCTCAGAGCAATGCTCACATTTGCCTGTGCTGGTTTGGACTCCCTAGTAAAGCAACTGATAAATGATGCCTTACCTGATGTGATCAATTGCAATGAAGCCGCAGAGCTAATGTTTCGTAGAGATATTGAACGGCGAATTCGCAGAGGAGAGGAGACTGACCACAGGTTTCTTGCTGATGTTCTCACTCAGGAAAGACCACGGGACCGGCTCATCGAGATTCTGGTTTCGGACCTCACCTCACAAAGTTTGCAGTCGAAAGATCAACTGCTGAAGGCAGGTTCGTTTTTTGCTATCGAGTCCGATTCAATTACAAAAAACCCAAACGGCCTAGCTCAGATATTCACGGTACGTAATCAGATTGTCCACGAAATGGATATAGATTTCTTTCCAACCAATAGGAATAGGCGCTCCCGAACTAAGCAGAATATGGTTGCCGCCACGAATGAGATTTTCAAGGTCTCAAAAGCCTTCTTGGAAGAAGTTGATCACAAGCTGAAGTAACAACCTATCCTTTGCACGAATCGGAACCTCGGCACACTCCTACATAGACTGCCGATTCGATCAACGCTTTCGCTGGATCACCGGCCTTCAGTTGGCTACTTGGGGCATCATAGTGGGCCTTGAGCTGTTTTCAAGTCTCAATCATATATACTTGTTTTCTAGCGGCCCTTTCCGCGCCACCTTCCTACCTTGCCATAATCCACCTCAGCGGCGTTTTTATCTTCATCCACTGTTTTAATCACTGGAGAATAACATTTATGATCGACCCAAAGGCCGTGCGCACTGATCCCGACGCCATGCGCGAGGCAATACGAGTGCGGAAAGTTGACCCGGCCAAAGCCAATGTGGATCGCTGGTTGGCCCTCGACGCGGCGCGGCAAAAGCTGCAACGGGACATCGACGCCCTCAACAGCGAGAAAAAGAAACTAGCGCAGCTCGGCCGCAACGACCCGGACGCAGCGCGGCAAAAGGGGCGGGAGTTGCGCGAGCGCGGGCGGGTGCTGGAGCACGAATTGGGAACCATCGTCGCCGAGTGGCAGCAAATCATGGATTGGTTCCCCAACTGGCCGCATCCCGACATGCCCGCCGGTGCTGGCGAAGAAGACAACGTCGAGGAGAAAGCCTGGATTCCGGGGCAGGGATACCTAGCGGCGGATAAGCTGGGCCGCGGGAACACCAGCGCCCAGTACATGCCCACGCGGCCTCTACACGCCCAAGACGAAGCCTTTGAGCCGCTGCACCACTCAGAACTCGGCGTCAAATTAGGCGGCATCAACACCTTGCAGGGCGGCCAAGTCTCCGGCTCGCGCTTTGCCTATCTGCGCGGCGATGTCGCGCGGATGCAATACGCCCTGAGCCAACTGCTCATCGACGAGCTGTTAGCGCGCGGGTACGAGATGCTCGTGCCGCCGCTCCTCGTGCGGGAGCGCTCGCTGTACGGCACCTCGCATTTCCCCGAAGGCCGCGACCAAGTCTATGCCATTAAGACCGATAACGTAGAAGAAGGGGCCGAGCTTTTCCTCGTCGGATCGTCTGAGCCGGCCAATTTCAGCTACTTCATGGACCAGACCTTGGATTCAGCCGAGCTGCCCGTCAAGCTCTTCGCCTATACGGCCTGCTTTCGCTCGGAAGCCGGGTCGTGGGGCCAAGACGTAAAGGGCATCAAGCGCATGCACCAATTCGACAAAATCGAAATGAACGCCGTGTGCCTGCCCGATCAGTCCGCAGCCCTGTACGAAGAATTCGGCCAAATCAACGAATGGCTCCTGCAAGAGCTGGCCTTGCCCTACCGAGTCGTCGATAAGTGCCACGGCGACGCGGGCTATCTGGCCAGCCATCGGCAGCGGGACATGGAAGTGTGGATGTCGGGGACGGGCGAATTCATGGAGGTAATGACCGACACCAATGCCACCGACTATCAGGCCCGGCGCTTGAACATCCGCTACAAGGGCGCGAGTGGTCGGGGATTTTGCCACCTAGTCAACGACACAGGTTGTGCGATGGGTCGGCTGCTGATCGCCATTTTGGACAACTATCAACAACCCGACGGCGCAGTACAGGTCCCCGAAGCCCTGCAACGGGTCGTGCAGAAGAGCGTCCTGCAACCGAAAGGCGCGTGATGGGCGAGCGACTCGATGGCCGGGCGATTGCGGCCCAAGTGCAAGAAGAGTTACTGGTGGACATTGCGCGCCTGAAGCAGGAGCACGGTCTAGTGCCGGGCTTGGCAGTCGTGCTGGTGGGAGACAACCCGGCCTCGCAGTCCTATGTGCGCGCCAAAGGCCGGGCTTGCGAAGCCCTCGGCATTCACTCCGTGCAAATAGATCTACCGGCCAGCGCCACCACCGAGGACGTGCTAGCCACCGTCGAGCGGCTCAACGCCGACGATGCGATCCACGGCATTTTAATACAGCTACCACTGCCGGGCCAAGACGAGCAGCAAGTCCTCAACGCCATTGACCCGAATAAGGATGTCGATGGCTTGCACCCGGTCAATTTGGGCCGTCTCGTGCGGCAGGAGGAGTGCTTTTGGCCCTGTACGCCGCACGGGGTCTTGCAGATCCTCAGCCGCAGCGGGATCGAGGTAGAGAGACAGCACGTGGTCGTAGTTGGCCGCAGCACGCTCGTGGGGCGGCCCGTAGCCATCTTGCTGGGGCACAAAGCGGCCGGGGCCAATGCCACCGTAACCCTGTGCCACACCGGCACCCGCGACCTCGGGCACTTTACGCGCCAAGCGGACATCTTAGTGGTGGCGGCTGGATTTCCCCGGGGTATCACGGCGGATATGGTCAAAGAAGGTGCGGTGGTAATCGACGTGGGTACCAACCAAATTGACGACCCCTCGCGCGAACGCGGCTGGCGGCTCGTCGGCGACGTGGACTACAAACAGGTGCGCCCGAAGGCCCGTGCGATCACGCCCGTGCCCAACGGAGTCGGGCCGATGACGATCGCGCTGTTGCTCTACAACACCGTGTGGGCGGCCAAGCGACAGGTGGGGCTGGCGTAGAATTGTAAAGGGGGACTTGATATGACGACAAAACAGGCCCTTAGCAGTCCTCTCCAGGCGTATTACAATAGCCTGAAGACTACCTTTGCTACCAAGCAGGCGACCGAGCACACCTACCGCTCGGCCCTTGAGAATCTGATCCAAGGGTTGGGTGGCAAACGAGTTCGTGCCCTCAATGAGCCTAAGCGCGTCAAGTGCGGTGCGCCCGATTTCATCGTTGAGCGGGGAGGGGTGCCCATCGGCCATGTCGAATGCAAGGATATCGACGTAGATCTGAACCGCGTCGAATGCGATGACCAACTCACGCGCTACCGCGACAGTTTGCCGAATCTGATTCTCACCGACTATCTCGAATTTCGCTGGTATGTAGAAGGGGAGTTACACCTGAAGGTGCGTCTTGCACACACCGACAGTCGAGATCGTATCACTATTGACCAAACCGGTGCTCCCCAAGTCGCCGAACTGTTCACCGCGTTCTTTGACGCCGACCCGCCGTCCATAGGCCGGCCGCGTGAACTGGCCGAGCGCATGGCGGCCAAGGCGCGGCTACTCCGTGACAGCATTGAGCGCATCTTGGCTCAAGAAGCTGAGGCTGGCCCCCTCCACAATATGCTCACCGGTTACCGCGAGGGACTCATCGCCGGCTTGTCGGAAGCAGACTTCGCCGATTTGCAGGCGCAGACGGCTGCTTATGGGCTGTTTGCGGCACGGTGCCGACACGAACACGACAATAGACCTTTTACCCGCCAGTCAGCCGCGTTTGCCGAGACCACACCCTTTTTGCGAGATGTCTTCGGGAGGATTGCTGGCCCAGGGATGGACGAGCGGCTCGCTTGGATAGTTGATGATCTGGCGTACCTACTAGATCGGGCGGACATGGCATCTATCCTGTCCGAGTTCGGCAACAAGACTCGGCAACAAGACCCGGTAGTGCATTTCTATGAGGATTTCTTAGCGGCTTATGATCCGCACCTACGCGAGAAGCGAGGTGTGTACTATACTCCCGAACCCGTGGTGTCTTACATCGTGCAGAGTGTGGACCACTTGTTGCGCGATCGGTTTGGCTTAGCCGATGGGCTAGCCGATACGGCAACGGTCGCGTCCGAAAACGGCGGATCCCCTCGTCCGCGAGTGACGATTCTCGACCCAGCAGCGGGCACAGGGACCTTCCTACGCGAAGTAGTCGCCACCATCCGCGAGACCATTGAAGCGAAAGGATTAGGCGGTGCTTGGCCGGGCTACGTACATAAGCACCTTTTGCCGCGCCTGTTCGGTTTTGAGTTACTGATGGCCCCTTATTCGATCTGCCATCTGAAGCTCGCGCTTGAGATCGGCGGCACGGATCGCGGCTTTGCCATGCCCGCTGGCGAGCGGCTTAATGTCTTCCTTACCAACGCCTTAGAAGGACCGGACGAGGGGCATAGCTTTCCGCTCTTTGCTCCCGAAATTGTGCGCGAAGCAACCAGCGCTTACGAGGTCAAGCAAGAAAAGCCGGTAATGGTCGTGATAGGTAATCCACCCTATTCTGGGCACTCGGCCAACAAGGGCGCGTGGATTGCAGAGTTAATCAGTATCTACAAGCGGGGTTTTCCCGAATTAAAAAAACCAGCGCAGGCAAAATGGCTCAGCAACGATTACGTGAAATTCATCCGCTTTGCCCAATGGCGCATTGAGCGCACTGGTGAGGGCGTGCTCGGCTTCGTGACCGACCGTGGCTATTTGGACAACCCGACCTTTCGTGGGATGCGCCGCAACTTGATGGAAACCTTTGACGAGATCTATTTGCTCGACTTGCACGGCAACGCCAAAAAGCAGGAGCGCACCCCTGATGGCGGCAACGACGAAAATGTGTTCGACATTCAGCAGGGGGTCGCCATTGGTCTGTTCGTCAAATGCAAAAATGCCGACAACGGCCCAGCCAAAGTGTTTCACGCCGACTTGTGGGGCGAGCGCGAGTCGGGGCCGAATCGCGGAAAATATGGCTGGCTCGCTGCCAACAGCGTTAAAACCACCGATTGGACAGGGCTTTCACCTAAGCCGCCGTTGTATCTGTTCATTCCGCGCAACGAAGAATTGCTTGAAGAGTACGAAGCAGCGTGGTCTATCCCCTCAATTTTTTCGCCGAATGGCGATCCAGCACCGGGCATCGTAACTACGCACGATCAATTCGCCATCTCATGGACACCGGAAGAAGCGGCGGCTAAAGTCGAGCGTTTGCTCGCCACCTCATCGGAAGATGAGGCACGTGCCCAATGGCGTCTGTGTTCGCAGAATCAATGGCAGTATGACCAAGCGAAACAGGAGCTAGCGGGTGGCTCTTGGCGCGGGCAAATCAAACCAGTCCTCTACCGACCGTTCGATGTCCGGGCCACAGTATTCGACCGCAATGTCGCTGTTCACAGGCGCGAGCGCGTCATGCGCCACATGTTGGCAGGCCCGAACTTAGGGTTGTGCATCGGCCGTGCTGGTCAAGTTATTGGTTCCGACACTTGGGAGATCGTTTTTGCTTCAAAATTTTCCTCGGATTTCAATTTGTTTCGACGTGGTGGGAACTGTCTCTTCCCGCTCTATATCTATTCAACAGAAAAATCTAGGCGTGTCGGTGAGAGGCGCGTCCCCAATTTGAACTCCGATTTCGTCAAGGCCTTCTCCTCCGCCACCACTCTCGATTTCACCTCCGACGGCCCCGGCGATCTCAAAACTACCTTCGGCCCGGAAGATGTACTCCACTATCTCTACGCCGTCCTCCACAGCCCAGAATACCGCCGCCGCTACGCCGACTTTCTCAAGTCAGATTTTCCTCGCGTTCCCGTGACCAACTGCGGTGCGCTGTTTGAGTCGCTTGCTACGCTTGGGAAGCGGCTGACGGCCCTGCACTTAATGGAAGTAGATGATGGCGAGGCCCCCGTCTTTCCGGTCAAAGGCAACAATCGCGTAGAAAAAGTGCGCTATGCACTGCCGCAGAAGCGGGTGTGGATCAACGACGAGCAGTATTTTGACGGCGTTGCGCCAGACACGTGGGAATTCACTATTGGTGGCTACCAGCCGGCGGAGAAGTGGCTCAAGGACCGCAAAAACCGCACCCTCTCATACGACGATATTGCCCACTACCGCCGCCTCTGCGCGGCCTTGGCCGAGACGCCGCGCATCATGGCCAAAATTGACAAAACAATAGAAGCCTATGGCGGCTGGCCGCTAGTTCAGGAAGATTACCTGCGTGGTCTTTACCAGACGATGAGCGAAGAATGGACTTCTCCAGAAGATGAGGAGGCTTGGCGTGACCTTTGATCCATTCGATGTCGTCGTCGTTCCCTTCCCCTTCGCAGACCTCAATGAAAAGAAACGCCGCCCAGCGCTAGTTGTCTCTTCAGTGAGCTTCAATAAGGTTCACAAGCAAACGATCTTCGCCATGATTACGAGCACGAAAAACAAATGGCCAAGCGATGTAGTCATTGAGGATTGGCAGGAAGCCGGCCTCAACGTGCCTTGCAAAATCCGCCTCAAGCTTTTCACGCTCGATAATAAATCAGTGATACGCAAAATCGGTAGGCTATCGAAACGGGACGAGAAATCTATCGTAGCCACCGTCGCCGATTCACTGACGACGACCCAACAACCTTTAGAGGGTAGTGATTCAGTTTGAGATCTCGCCCTAAATCGCCAAAATAGGCGCGGAATTTGTGGTTGGGGCAGACTACTGTTGATCTCGGGAAGCACCCATCAATCTAGGGCCGTCGCGCCTAGAGCCGCATGCGGCTCTACCTCTCGCTCAATCTGGCGACGCGTCGTGCGCTCGGCGACATCGAGATCGTAACGGGTCTGAAGATTGATCCAGAATTCAGGCGTCATGCCGAAGTAGCGCCCAAGGCGCAGGGCAGTATCGGTCGTGATACCGCGGCGTCCGAGCACAATATCGTTCAGTCGCGGACGCGAAACCTTGATCGCTTGGGCAAGTCGGTACACGCTGAGCTCCATGGGCGTCAGGAACTCGTCGCGTAGAATCTCGCCGGGATGCACAGGCGGCAGCCGTCGTCCAGAGGCTACATCCGAGAAATCGACCTCCCGCCGGTCCAGTTCTTCCCGCTTGATAGTCATATTCATTTGCCTCCTCAATGGTAGTCAACAATCTCGACCTCCCACGCTTCCCCATCGCGCCAAACGAAGCAGATACGCCATCGGTCATTGACGCGAATACTGTATTGACCGCGACGGTCCGCCCGCAAAGTTTCGAGGCGATTGCCGGGCGGCGTGTGCAGATCGCCAAGCCGCCCGGCCGCATCAATCACCAGTAGCTTCGCCCGCGCTCGCCGCTGGAGTTGCATGGATAGGCCGCGAACGGCATGACCTGTAAAGATCGCCGCAGTACGCTTGTCCGCAAAACTCTTGATCATGCGTCAACGTAACGGAAAACGATACGCTCAGTCAAGCTCGTATGGACGGCCAGCGGCAGGTGGGGCTGGCGTAGCGTTGTAACTCTGATCTCGATTGATTATACTCAAAACCCTTTTCCCTCCGAAAATTACAAAGGGGCTACCCATGCTACGCATTATCTTTTTCTTCCTATCGTTTTTAGTTCTCTCCTGCTCCAAACATCAGCCGCCACCCATCGCGCCAGCGGGCAAGGCCGCCGACTTAGGCAATCTGTTCGATCTTTTTGACCAAGCTCAGTCAGAGTCGGAATCAGAATCACCGGCCGATACCTCGCAAGTGACTGCAGAAGATGATCCACTCCCAGAAGAAGATACTCAGCCGGAATCGGAATCACCGGCCGACACCTCGCAAGTGGCTATAGAATCGGAGACTGAGACAGATGTTGATTTCAATATCGAGATTGTATTCCTAAACGATTTCGACCCGGATAGGAGAGCTTGGATTGAAGAAATCGCCAGTCAATGGGAAATGTTTTTCTATGATATGGATGATTATGTATTCGATAATGCAATAGAGCTGCCGATACATGCTGGATTGAATGTCCGTTTTGAAGAAGGCGAGGTTATAGACGATATACGTATCTATGTAGATGAGCTTAGCGAAGAAACTGCTGGCGACAATTATACTACCGCATGGGGGGAACAGCCCTATGGTCTGGGCGATGTAGTGCTATTCCGTCTAGATGGGGATGTTCCAGTAATTGGAACAGTACTTATGAACGAGAATAGGATGGAAAAACAGAGAAAAGAGAATAATGAATCACCACACTTTACGGAATTCTTATGGAGAGAAACATTTCACCACGAAATGGGACATGCCCTTGGCATTGGACCCTCGCCAGCGTGGGTCCGAAACGTTTACTGGCAAGATAATGCTAACGCATGGTTCACGGGACCAAATGCAGTCAGAGAATATCGCCTTATGGCTCCAGACGATAATTCGCCTGGTGTTCCGCTTTCCGAACGCTCCATCACAAAACCTAGAAAAGCACCTCATTGGGAATCACATGGTCCGATGCAATGGGGGTTTTTCGACACGTATTTCTTACAAGATAATGGTTTACCTAATATAACGAGAACAGCCCTAGGGGCCTTCCATGATATAGGGTGGAATGTAAACTACGAAATGGGACTTCCTAAAATACCAGATGATATACTGCCCTGCTGGCTGCTAGGAGATATCGGGAATTTCCATCTGTGTCCAAGAGAAGACTAACGGCGCTATAATTCGTTTATCTAGCACAAAAAAGGCGGCCCTGTTACTCGGTACAGGGCCGCCAAGCCATCATATAATCCCGATGCGAATTTTAAAAACGCCCCTCACCCCTGCGCCCAGTGGACCAACCCCATTTCCAAGGGATTTCGCAGGTCGGGGTGCGAAGGCACCACGCGCAGGGTATAGCCGTGCGAACCAGCCGCCGCGCACGTGAAGGTGCCGACAAAGTGGTAGGTGCCATCGCCGTTGTGGCCGGCCAATTCCAGCGGGTACACCTCGGTTTGCGCGAATTCGCGCTGGGCGTTGAGGCGGCCGGCGTAGATCTCGACGCGGACATCTTCAGGCGTTAGCTCGCCCAAGGTCACCGCGGCACGCAGCGGCACCTGCATCCCCACCTTGAGCAGCCGAGGAAATTCAGCATCCACCGCGCCGATCTGGACCTGCGACCACTTGGAGCGCACGTGTGACTTCCAATGCGTCAGCCGCTGAACTCGCTCGCGGTCAGCCGCCAACTCCTCAAAGCGAGCTTGTCCGGGCAAGTAGAACCGCTCGGTGTACTCGCGCACCATGCGATGCGTGTTGTACTGCGGCGCAAGCTGGACAATGGTCTCCTTCATGCGGGCGATCCAATCGACAGGCAATCCGTCCGCGTCGCGCTGGTAAAACAGCGGAATCACTTCGGTCTCTAGCAGATCGTAGAGCGAGTTGGACTCGACTGCGTCTTGGTACCGCTCGTCGTCGTAGTCCTCGCCGCGGCCAATGGTCCAACCAGCGTGGTTGTCGCAGGCTTCGTCCCACCAGCCGTCGCATACGCTAACGTTGAGCACGCCGTTGACCGCGGCCTTCATGCCCGACGTGCCCGACGCCTCCAAAGGACGGCGGGGATTGTTGAGCCAGACATCGCATCCTTGCACCAAGTAGCGGGCGAGGTTCATGTCGTAGTCTTGCAAAAAGAAAATCCGGCCATTAAAGGGCGCTTGCCGCGCGAGGTGGACGATTTGGCGAATTAGCTCCTTGCCCGCGTCGTCGTGGGGATGGGCCTTGCCGGCGAAGAGAATCTGCACAGGCCGCTGCGAGTCGGAAAACAGGGCTTTGAGCCGCTCGATATGGCGGAAGATCAGGTTGCCGCGCTTGTAAGTGGCAAAGCGGCGGGCAAAGCCAATGGTCAGCACCTCGGGATCGAGCCGCGCTAAGGTCTGTTCAATTTTGGCCTTCGGCACACCTTGGCCCTGCATCTGCTGGCGCAGGTGATGGCAGGCGACGTCAATCAGCCGCTTGCGCCGCTGCTGGTGTGTGTCCCAAAGCTCGCGGTCGGGGATGCTATAGACCGGATCCCAATCCCGCTCGTCGGACGATGCCAAGCGCCAAGTGTCGCCGAGATGGCGGTCGAACAGCTCAGCCATTTCCAGCGAAATCCACGTGTGGAGATGGACGCCGTTGGTGACGTGGGTGATGGGGATTTCTTGCTCTGAAAAGTCGGGCCACAGGCCCTGCCACATGCGGCGACTGACTGTGCCGTGTAGGCGACTGACCCCATTGGCCCGGCCCGAAAGTCTCAGCGCCAAGACCGTCATGCAGAAGTCGGCGTGGGGATCACGGGGATTGATCCGGCCTAGGCCGATAAATTCCTCGTGCGACAGGCCGAGCCACTCGCGGAAATAGCCCAAGTGCGCCTCGACCAAATGCGCCGGGAACCAGTCGTTGCCCGCCGCGACCGGGGTGTGCGTGGTGAACACGTTGCCGACGATGCTGGCCTCGCGGGCCGTGGCAAACGAATAGCCGTGCTCGGTCATTAACCGACGAATCCGCTCTAGGGCCAAAAAGGCCGAGTGCCCCTCGTTTATATGGCAGACCGTGGGTTCGATCCCCACAGCTTGCAGGGCGCGTAGGCCGCCGATGCCGAGGAGGATCTCCTGCCGGATGCGCATGGCCGCGTCGCCGCTGTAGAGACGGGCGGTAATGTCGCGGTCCGCCGGGGCGTTTTCGTCGAGATTGGTATCGAGCAAATAGAGCTGCACCCGGCCCACCTGCACCTGCCAGATCCGCGCTTGCACCATGCCGTGGGCAAAGGGGACCTCAATGGTCAGGTGTCCTCCATCGCGGCCGTGGACTGGCTGTACGGGCATCTGATAGAAGTCATTTTCCGGGTTGCGCTCTATCTGCCAGCCGTCGGCGTTGAGGGCTTGGCGGAAATAGCCCTCGCGGTAGAGCAAGCCGACCCCGACGAGGGGAATGCCTAGATCGCTAGCGGCCTTGAGGTGGTCGCCAGCGAGCACGCCCAAACCGCCGGAATAGATGCGCAGACTCTCGGTCAGGCCGAACTCCGCCGAGAAGTACGCAACCTGCAATGGGCTCGCGCCGTGCGTCTGGCCAAACCACGTCGGCTGGGACAAATAGCCTTTGAACTGCTCGACGGCGCGCTCGATGCGGTCTCGCAGTTGCTCGTCGTCGATTAGGGCGTCGAGTTGGTCTGGCCGCAGGAGAGTCCAAAAGCGCAGGGGATTGCGCTGGCTTTCGATCCACGCTTCCGGGTCGATCTGGTAGAGGGTGCGGATGGTTTCCTTGCTCCAACTCCACCAGAGGTTGTGCCCCAGCTCCCACAGCGGCGTCAATTGCTCGGGCAGGGACGGAATGATGTTGAGGCGATATAGAGGTTTCATTGTTAGTTTCTTCTATAGGGTTGGATTGTAAGAAGCCCTAAGACAGCGGTGCGCGCGCGTTTTGTCAAGGTTTGTCCAAGGTCTAACTTAGTGGTTAGTGATCGGTGATTAGTGGTCAGTTCCCCGCCGCCACTCCCAAGGGGTTGGGACTAGCCACTGGTCACAGGCCACTAACCACTAATTTTCAGGAGAATATCATGCGCGAAACACCCAAGGTGATCATCAGCGGCTTTGCCGACGAGGGACCGGAGGACAAAAAGGCCGAAGCCCAGCTTGCCATGCTCGCGACGCTGGGCATGGCGCACTACAGCTTGCGCTTTGTGGACGCCGGACAAGGCGTTAAAAATGCCATGCAGCTAACGCAGCCCGAGATCGTGCGGCTGCGCCAATTGCACAGCGAATTCGGGATTGCCGTGGCCTCGATCGGCTCGCCGATTGGCAAGGTCAAGCTGCTCGACGTGGAAGACGGCTCTTCTAATGCCTACATCCCATTCGACCAGTACTTGCAACAGGACGTGCAGCGGGCCGTGGATCTGGCCGGCGAGTTCGAGACGCGGCTGATTCGCGGATTCTCGTTTTACCATCCTCAAGGCGAGGATCCTGCCGGTTACTTGGAGCCGGCGGCCGAGCGGCTGGCGCAAATCGCCGAGGTTTGCAGCCGGGGCGGGACCATTTTCGGCCTAGAGGTCGAAGCCAATCTCGTCGGCCAAAACGGGCGGCTCCTGCAGAAGCTCTACGAGATGGTGGACCACCCCCACCTGTGCCTGATTTTCGACGGCGGCAATCTGTCGAGCCAAAACTTCACCCCAGTCGAAACCCTAGCCGAGTACCATGCGATGCGCGAGGGGATTGGCTGGATGCACATCAAGGACTACAAGATCGACCCGGCTCTTCAATGGCAGGGCGTCGTAGATGAGGAGCGGCTGAAAAACTTTGTACCCGCCGACCGCGGCGACTCCGCGCACGAGGCCATATTGCGCGACTTCCGCACCCGCATCCCGGCCCTAGAGCACGAATTGAAGCAGCAGGGGGTCCCCGGCGTATTCCTCGACCTAGAGCCGCACCTAAAGGGCGGCGGGCAGTTTGGCGGCTTCAGCGGCGTCGATGGGTTTGGAGTCGCGCTGCGGGCGCTGCTCAACCTACTCGACTACGTGGGCATCGGCTACGCGCTAACGGATTACGAGGCCATCGCTCGGCAGCGGGACTAGCGCCCTTGCGCCAACAGAGCCTCGTGCCGCTTTTGGAAGGCCGCGCTGTTGTCGTCCTCAATCACCTCTAAATCGACGCCTTGCTCAAAGCCGGGGATGTTGCCAGCGTAGAAGGCCTGCTGATAGTGGGTTTCAGCAGTAAATTCCCACTCCCGCTCTTTGCCGTCACCCGGCCAGTACACGCGAAGAATGCGCTTTTGGGCCAAGTAGCGGTGCTTGGGCGTCGGCTCGGCGGGATCCACCCGGTACTTGGCAATCGCCTCTTCATCCACCGAGACGCCCAAGCCGGGCGCGTCTGGAACCGGCATATAGCCGTCGCGGACCTCGATAGGCTCTTGCAGCAGGTCGTCCTCCCACAGCTCGTGGCAGGTGATATAGGGCAGTTGGGCGTGCGAGAGCACCGATCCGAGGTGCGCCGCATACGTAGTGGTCAAGCCAGCGCCGACGAGCTGGAGCCAAAAGGGCTTGTTTTGGGCGGCTGCAAGCGTTGCCGTCCGCCGGGTATCGGTCGCGCCGCCGCCGATGACGAAGCCGTCGCAGCAGTTGTTGCGCAGATATTGATCTTGGTAGTGCTCGACAATGGGTTTGCGCACCCGCTCGCGCAAAATCCGCGCCCCATCTACGTCCGTATGCAGGTAAAACGGACTTTCGTACATGCCGACATTGGGGTTTTCGTCGAGCTGTTGCAGGATGATTTCGGCCTTGGCTTGGTTGAGCAAGAAGCCGTTGAAATCGACGTCGAATTTGTAGTCGGCCGGAACTACCTTGGCGACCGCATCGGTTTGGGCGATAATGTCGCGCCAAGGGCGGGCTTTCATCTTAATACAGGTGTACCCGCGCTTTAGCGATTCCTCGGCCTCGGCGACCCAGTCTTGGGGCGGCATATCTATGTCCCACCAAGATATGGGGCAGCGGTCGCGGAGCTTGACGCCGAGCAGTTCGTGTACGGGCACGCCGTTGTCTTGGCCCACTAGGTCGAGGCAGGCGACTTGCGGACCAAAGCCAATATCGTCGCGGTTTATCAGGCTGGCCGGGTTTTGCCCGACGAGGCCATCGACCGATGGCTGGCCGTGGTTGTCGGCCCAGCCCACGAGGCCGTTATCCGTCTCCAAGCGCACCACCCACACGCGCTCGTCGTGAGTCGAGGCGCGCTGCATGGCGCGAGTAACGTGATCGGCGTAGAAGGGAATGTTGAGGGCAATGGCTTCGGCGTGGGTGATCTTCATGGGGTCCTCCGAGGATGATGGGGTCACAGATTGCTGGACAGAAGACACGCAAAAATTCGCCAGCGAGCAACCGTTAAATTAACCTAAGTGATGTTACGCATAGGCCCCGACGATGCGTAACGTCAATTAATCCAACGCAAGGAAAGGCAACGCCATGAGCAGGACGTATGAAACCTTTGCAGAACGCCTCCACGAACTGGCCGACCTAAGCCACGCGCAGGGACTGATGAGTTGGGACCAAGAGACCTATATGCCGCCGCGCGGCGCGGCCATGCGGGCCAGAGCGATGGGGACCTTGGCTGGTCTGTACCACGAGCGGCTCACCGCACCGGAGCTAGTCGCTCTCGTAGCCGACCTCAAGGACGCCGAGCTAACAGGCGACGCGGCCGTCAACGTCCGCGAAATCGACCGCCAGCAGAGCCGCTCGCTCAAGCTCCCCAAGGAGCTAGTCGTCGAGCTGAGCCAGACCGAATCCTTGGGGCACGAGGCTTGGGTCGAGGCGCGCAAAAAGTCGGACTTCGCCCTCTTTCAGCCTTGGCTGGAGAAAATAGTCGCGCTCAAAAAGGAGGTCGCCGAGCGGGTCGGCTACGAAGGCGCGATGTACAACGCGCTGCTCGACGAGTACGAGCCTTATGCGCGGGCCGAGGAAATCGCCCCGGTCTTTGCCCAACTCAAAGAGCAACTCGTGCCGCTAGTCGAACAAATCGCCGCCACCGGAAAGTACCCGGCGCGAGGCGTGCTCGACCAAGAATACCCCATTGAGCAACAGGAGCAGTTGGGACAACAGGTGCTGGCGGACATGGGCTTTGACCTGGAGGCCGGACGGCTCGACTTGGCGGTGCATCCGTTTTGCGCGGGCACCTCCCGCGACGACGTGCGGCTGACGACGCGCTACAGTGCCGATTGGCTGCCCGGCTCGCTTTTTGGCACCATCCACGAGGGCGGGCACGGGCTGTACGAACAGGGCCTGCCCGCCGATGCGATTGGTACTCCAGCCGGCGAGAGCATTTCGTTAGGAATCCACGAGTCGCAGTCGAGGCTGTGGGAGAACATGGTCGGCCGCAGCAAAGCCTTCTGGACTCACTACCTGCCCAAGCTACGAACGCTTTTTTCCCAGCAGCTAAACGCGGTCGATCTAGACGCCTTTTACGCGGCAGTCAATCAAGTCGAGCCGTCGCTGATCCGGGTCGAGGCCGACGAGGTGACGTACAACCTCCACATCTTGCTGCGTTTTGAACTGGAGTGCGACTTGATCGAAGGGAGAGTTGCCGTGGCTGAGTTGCCCGCGGCGTGGAACGAGCGGATGGAGCAATACTTGGGCATCCGTCCGCCCGACGACGCCCTCGGCGTGCTCCAAGACACGCACTGGTCCTGCGGCCTACTGGGCTATTTCCCGACCTACACACTAGGCAACCTGTACGCAGCCCAGTTTTTTCACCAAGCCCATCAGGACTTGCCCGATCTCGAAGCACAGATCGCGCAGGGCGAACTCAGGCCGCTCAAATCTTGGCTTAACGAAAAAATCCACGCGCGCGGCTCACGGGCAACGGCTAGCGAATTGGTCGAGGAGGTGACGGGCGCGAAGCTGAGTGCCGATTACTTCATCAACTACTTGTGGGAGAAGTTCGGATCGCTCTACGGCCTCAGCCGATGACCTGTTGCAGGAACCGCAGTTGGTTCGCGCCGAGGATCTTGCGGACATCGGTCTCGGCATAGCCGCGTTTGGCCAAGCCCACCGCAATGTCCGGGAGGCAGGTCGCATCTTCCAACAGCAAGCCGCCACCGTCAAAATCCGATCCCAAGCCGACGTGGTCAATGCCAGCGACGGCGACCGCGTGTTCAATGTGATCGAGCAGGCCGTCGAAGGTAGGATTGTGCGCGTCGATAAAGTCCGGGACAAACGTGATGGCCACGACTCCGCCCTTTTCGGCGAGGGCGCGCAACTGATCGTCGCGGAGGTTGCGCGGGTGGTCGCAGAGGGCGCGGCAGCAGCTATGGGTGGCCATAAAGGGAGCTTGGGCCGCTTGGGCCACGTCCCAAAAGCCCGGTTCGTTGAGATGCGATACATCGACGACCACGCCCAACTCGTTCATCTGCGCCAGTAGCTGGCGGCCAAAGCCGGTCAGACCGCTGCCCCCCTCGACTTCGCAGCCGTCTCCGGCCCAAGAGCGGGTGCTGTGGGTGAGGGTCATGGCGCGGACGCCCAACTGGTAGAGCAGCGGCAGGACGTGGGGGCTTTTCTCCAGCGCATCGCTGTTTTCCACTGCCAGTATGGCCGCTAGGCGGCCCTCGGCGCGGGCGCGCTCAATGTCAGCCGCACAGCGCGCCACAGCAATACCCTCGCTGTGTTCTTCCACTTCCTGCAAAAAATGGCCCAAGGCATCCATGCAGTAGAGCAAGTGATTGCCCCAAGGACGGGTGCAATCAACGGCGAAAAACGCCGCGTCCAGTCCGCCGTCGCGCGCCTTGGGCAAATCGAGCTGAACGCCGTCGCCCGGCGGTTGGTACTGGCGCAAATAAGCGACAGCCCCGTCGCGCTGGTGGAAGTCCGTGCGCTGTGTGCCGTCGATGGACATGCCCCGGCGGATCAGGGCGACGATGCTGTCGTTGTGCGAGTCGACGACCAAGGAGTCTTGGTACAGGCGGCGGGCGGTTTGTTCGTCCATTGGCATTATAGCGTTCACCCCTTATTCAGCATCTCCAGCTTACAAAGCCATTCGTCGAAATGTTTACACTCCAACCGCAACGTAGGCAATCCGATTTTATCCGCAACAATAGGAGCTGCGGATGGTTTCATTCTCTCGTATTCCGGTATTTGGCCGATAATTCGCTTTGATGGGGCGGTATTGACTCCATCATTGATGAGCTCCGGCGAATCAAAGCTGGCGACCATGGCGACAAGTTGCCGTATTCCAGTTCTGTTATCAAATTGCGCATCGAGTTTCTGGGGATCGGACAACAATAATGCTTCGAACTCGTGAAGCTGAAAATGCGGGATAAATCGCCGATCAGAAATGTCTTCTCCCAGAGCGTCTTCCAATACCTTAACCCGTTCGTAGGGGTCGGATGTCTGCTTCGCGTCTTTGTAGCCGGGAAAATTCGTTGGCAGACCGTACACGTCAAACATGGTTGTGAAACGCACGTCCGAATTCCGATCTTCCTTTATCCAAGCATTGATATCATTCTTGGCCTTCTCGTAACTCTCAATACCCCCACGATGTTTAATGTTACGTCTCCGACTCGTCAGGACACAGCGAACCTTCACATAGACTCCCAAATTCGCTAGGTGCGGGTTTAGGATCCGCTTCACGAACGCTTCTTCGGTCTGCCCTTCAACAATGAAATTCAGTCTGATAGCCACTACGGTCGCCCCCCGAGCACGTTCTTTTTCCATAACTCGGAAAGCGAATAGGCTTCGAGCCATTCTTCGAGAGCCTCGGCGTTTAGCTGTCTGAAAGTAGAGCCGCGGCCCTCGCGCTCGACGATGACAATATCCTCCGGCTCAAAACAATCGACTAGTGCTGTGGATTGCGTAGCGACGATGACTTGAACCTTGGTCGATGCGGCACTTATCAAACCACCGACGATGTTAATGGCATAGGGGTGCAATCCAAGTTCTGGTTCGTCGAGAATCAAAACGTCCGGCAAATCCCGTTCTGGCTGAAGGAGAAGGGTAACAAGCGATAAGACCCGCAACATGCCATCCGACGCCTGGGACACACTAAACACACGATCGCTGTTTCGCTCGCGCCAATTCAGAAGGAGATGTTCGTGTCGTGGCTCCAGCACGAAATCAGAAAAAAAGGGCAGGATTAACCGAATAGTATCTACAATCCGCTGATAGCACCTGTTGTCGTCTTCCTTCAAGCGAAGCAGAAAGGGTGCGATATTGGCAGCGTCCGCCTTCAACCAGCGGTTGTCGTATGTACCCCATTTCCTGCGTATGCGAGCGGTGTCCGATGTGTTGTGGAATTGATAGACGACGATTTTTTGTAGGAGATCCAGAACAACACGAGCAGACTCTTCTTGACCAGCTTGATCGATAATTTTCGGGGAGCGATGTCCGCCAACTCCCACTGATCCCCAACTATGACCTCTGCCAGGGACTGCGTATTGCTCGTCCGCGAAAACCAAGATGTCTCCTGCCGCATAAAACAGCCGAAACGCATACTGCGCGTACTGATCTTCGCCAGCATCGGTCTTAATCGTCAGTTCTGCCTCGATCTCTTGGGTCTCGTCTGGGCCGTCGTGCAACAAGGTGCTAGCACCGCCTTGCTGGCTTACGTAAAACTGAAGACTGGTCTGGTCTTCCAACGCCTTACTCATCATGCGAAAAAAAGAGATAAAATTGGATTTTCCAGCGCCGTTGGGACCAATTAGCACGGTCAAGGGACGAGGATTGAAATCTTTCAATTCTTGAATGGTCTTGAACCCTTTGAGGGTTATCGCATCAAGCCTGTTTCTCATAGTCTATTCCCTCGAAATTTGTCGAACACATCTTCGTAGGTTGGAATCGGACAGCCCCCATTTGAACCGGGAAATCGTCGAGCACGAGTTTGTGCTTTTAGCGTCGGTCGAAAGTTTCGCGGTAGAGAACGATGTCGGTCAGCGTTAGGTCGTCAGGGCCGTCGTAGTGGTATAAACAATAGACATCCTGGGGCTGGGTCAAAACAAAACGCAACTCGCTGGCCCGATCGGCGGCAAAGGGGATCGACAGCCACCAAGTCGGATGGATGCCTTCGGTTAGCGGGCGCTGGTAGTAGGGGCTGACAACCGTGCCCCAGTTGTAGGCGTCCATACTGAACCAAAGGGATCTTATATCCGCAAATTGATCCGGCGAAGCCGAGCTAGCGTACACCGCAGTCCTGACCAGCGCGGGGCTGCGCTCAAAAAAGCGGGCGAAGGTCGAGCCGGTGAGATTGAAGCGGACCCGGTAATGGCCTTTGGATAGGCTAGAAAAATGGGCTTGAGTTTCCTCAGCCTTGGGCGCGAAGCGGTGGATCTCAGCTAATTGCGGTTCCGAGTGGGTGGGAGTGAAAGAGACATGGAGACCCTCCAACGTCAGCTCGCCGTGTCCCGAATACTCGCTATAAACATAACTGATGCCGGGGCGATCAACCTGAAAGGCAATCGAGTAATCGTCGCGTATCTCCCCTCCGATGAGCGGATAGCTGGTGAGGTTCACCCACGGGGAGACGGCCTTCAGTGTAAAACTATGCGAAATTATCAGATGGCCCGAGACTTGGCCGTCGGATGGTTCGACGCGCAGGCCTGGGAAGGTTAGCTGATAGATACCGGGGAGGGGGGTCCCCATCCGTGAGGAGTTGACGGTCCCGGCCTCCGTCTCACCGGGCCGAGCACGCAGACTCCCGTCGGGTTGGGTCGCATCCGCGCTTGGACGGAGGCGAATATCCAATCTATGCGACGCAACCTTAAGGGAGAGATTGGCCATATAGGGGGACAGGTTCTGTGACAGGCGCGCGGCCAAGGTGTCGCTCCGACTCCACAAAAAGGGCGCAGAAGCGGCTGCGGCGATGACGGCCCAGTGAAGGCCATGACGGGGACGGAAAAGCAGCGCCGCCGCCAACAGCACCCAGAAGGCCATGTCGAGCAGCGGCATGACCTGTTGATCTGTCGCGAAGAAGTGTTGGTGGAGCGGATAGAAATAGTTGATGGATCGGCCTATTAAATTGCGCCCCTCATAACCAGCCTCGGTCAGCACGAAGGTATTGAGCACGCCCTCGATGCTGATGGCCAAGGCCAGCGCCGCGAAGAAACTAGTCGTCGCCGCACGCCGCAGTAGCGGCAAGCCCCAAGCCAGCCCCAGAATCAGCACGGGTAGCGCCGTCACGAGGAAGCGGCCAGGAAAGCCGAAACCAAACCCCCACTTTGAGTGCAGACCATTAATAGCGGCAGTAGCGGCATAGAGGCTAATGGCAACAGCCACACGTCGGTCGCGCAAGCGGGCGAGGGCCAACAAGCCGAACAGGGCAAAGAAATAGATAGGCGAACTGTTGAGGATGCCTTTGTCCACATGTAGCCAATGGCCGGGCAAGGAGATGGGCCAAATGGCCATATTGAGAGCACCTTCGGCCCAAGCACCACTACCCGGACGGAGTGGCCCCATCCAGTCGCCGCTAAAGGCGTAGTGGAAGGCGATGAGGGTGTACAGGCCGGCGGCGATGACCAAACCAACGATGGAGAGGGCAAATCGTCGTTGCGGGCTGTGCCAAGCCTGCAGCAGTACGCCGGTTCCACAGAGAAGCCCCAAAGGGGTATAGCGAGGGTGGAGGAAAGGCAGACCGCACAGCAGCAGAGTCAGGACCCCGAGCAGCGGCACCTCCCATCGCCCCAAGGACCGGTACGAGCCGCCGGGCACCTGCCAGTGAGCGAGGGCCAGCAAGGTAACCAAGGCGACCAGTAGGGCCGGAATTTCGGGATAGAGTTGGTTGGTATAGTGAAAAAACGGCCCGGTAAGGGCCATAATACCGGTGGCCAGTAGAGCCGCCCAGCGTTCGGCACCTAGCCGCATCAAATAGAGAAAGATCAGAGGAACGCACAGACTGGCCAGCAACACCATGAACAGCGCCGAGGCCAGACGTGGGTTTTCCCAGTGGGTCAAGCCCCACCAATAGGCAGGCACAAGACCGACAGAGAGGCCAATTGGATGCACCGAGTGGACTTTGCCTTGGGGAGAGGCGGGTGCCTTGTGGACCTCGAATTCTCTGACGTGAAATTCGCCGGTATGTTCGGCACCGAGGTTGTTGGCCAGATCCATGTCGCCGTCGTGGAGCAGGCTTTGAGTAACGCGCAGGTACTGGCCCTCGTCGCCGTGGAGCATGGTAATCTGACAGAAGTAGAGCGCATAGAGGAAGTACAGCGGCAAGCAAAGAATCAATAGGGCAGTGGCGATATACGCATCGGTGCGGGGGGAAACGCGCCCGCTTTCAGTCGGCAGATGTACATAGCCAAAAAAGACCAGCGCCACGGCCCACAGCGCGTGCGGGGACCAGAGCAAACTCAAGAAGGGAAAGAAGTAGGTAAGCGGATCACAGAGAGCGAGAAGGCGCAGAGCCAGCAGGGCGGCGGCCAGCAGGGTAGCGCGTTGCAAGCGCTCTTGGAGTTGCGGCCCACTAGGGAAGAAGCGATAGCGGAGCCAAGCCAAAACTAGCCCGGCAACGCCGAAGGCCGCAGGGCCGAGAGGCCATTGCAGACGATAGGCCCCAGTCGTTACGACCAAGCGCAGTTTGTTGGTCGCCGCGGCGACGAGCGGCTCAAACCCTCCTAGCGCCAACCAAACGCAGAGAATACCAAGCGCCAGCCCCAAGTCGAGGGAAAACGGGCGGGCGGAAGGTCGCACGATGCTGTAGAGGGAGATCAAAAGAATCGCATGACCAAGCTCAGTGGGACGACATGTACTCGTCGAAGTCGATCACAACGCCTTGCTCTGACGAGGCTCCTAAGGCGTTGATCAGGCCCACCGTGGCTAGGTTGCGTGGGCCAGAGAAGGACGGCTCCACGTCATTGAGCACGTAGTCGCGGAAGCCGTCTAAAAGGACCTCCTCGGGATGGGGGTTTTCATCCATCGGTATGATTTCGTCTTCATCGGCCCCAGCCCGCCGGAGCGCCAAGCCGCCGGAGACTTCTTCGACCGTGCCCTTCTCGCAGTCCAGCCGCCAGCTTGAGCCACCTTTGTGCGTGGCGAAGGTGCATTGGAAATTGAACGTGGTGCCGTTGTGGAACTCGATCCAGCCGTCAATGGCCGCGCCGCCGCTGTACGGACTCCAAGGCGGGTTGAAGCTGTGGCAGAACAGCCGTCGCGGCTCGGAGTCGAGCAGGTGGCGCAATTGATCGAAGTCGTGGATGCCGCGCTCCCACAAATAGGCGTGCTGATCCGCGCCCGAATGATGCACGCGCGGACGCCAGCCGTATTTGGTCATCAGGCCAAAGGAAGGCCGGCCCAAGTCGCCGCTTTGCAACAGGCGGCGGATGGTTAAGACCGGCGGATAGTAGCGGGCGTTTTGGGTGACGGCGACCTTGAGGCCGCGCTCGGTCGCCTCGGCGACGATTTGCCGCGCTTGGCCGAGGTCTTTAGTGAAAGGCTTTTCCACCAGTACATGCTTGCCAGCGCGGACGGCCTCCAAGCACTGACCAGCGTGCAGGTCGGGCGGCGTAATCACCACCACGGCGTCGGCTTCGACGGCTTGCAGGGCATCGGCAGGCGTAGCAAAACACGCTTCTTCGCCTAGGCCGGTAGTCTCCCGCGCCGTGGCGAGGTTCTCCCCATTGACATCGACTAAGGCGACGGCTTCGAAATCGGTGCGGTCGCGGAAGCGGTTCAGGGGCCAGCGGCCGCGACCACCCGCTCCTACGTGGATCGTGCGAATAGTCATGATGAGCTCCAATCGAGGGCAAGTTGAGTCAACAAGCGTACGCCAATGCCGACGCCGCCTCGCGGCACATAGGGTTTGGCTTTTGTGCACCAAGCAGTGCCGGCAATGTCGAGGTGCGCCCAGGAATAGTCGGCGAATTCGGCCAACAGCGCCGCAGCCGTACTGGCACCTGCTGGCCGCCCGCCCGAGTTTTTCATGTCGGCGATGTCGCTGTCGATCTGGTCGCGGTACTCGGGCCACAGCGGCAAACGCCAGAGTCGCTCGCCAGTTTGCTCTCCGGCGGCGAGCAACCGGTCCGCCAAGTCGTCGTCGTTGGCAAACAGGCCCGAAGCGTGGTGCCCCAGCGCAGTTACGCAAGCGCCGGTGAGGGTGGCTAGATCGACGACCGCGGCCGGCTCGTAGCGGGTGGCGTAGGCGAGGGCGTCGGCTAAAACGAGGCGGCCTTCGGCGTCCGTACTGACGATCTCGATGGTCTTACCCGCAAGAGTGCTCAATACATCGTCGGGGCGGAAGGCGGTACTGGAGGGCATGTTCTCAGCAGCGGCAATCAGGCCGACGACCCGCCGCTTGAGGCCGAGCGCGGCCACCGCCTGCATCGCGCCCAAGACGGCAGCAGCGCCGGACATGTCGGTTTTCATCGTGCGGATCCCGTCGACGCTCTTGAGCGAGAGACCGCCGCTGTCGAAGGTGATGCCCTTGCCGACAAACACCAGCGGATCACCCTTGCGAGGGCCGTGTTCAAGGGCGATAAAACGCGGCTTGTTGGCGCTGCCCTGCCCAACGGCCACTAGGGCACCCATGCCTAGCTCGGCCAAGTCCTTTGCGCTGAAGACCCGGCAGCGCAGATCGTAGGTTTTGGCTAGGCGGCGGGCCGTGCGGGCCAAGTAGGCCGGTGTAACTTCGCCACCGGGGTGATTGACCAAGTCGCGGGCGAGACAAGTGGCCTCGGCGAGCACGCGGCCTCGGCGAACACCGCGCCGCGCTTCTTTGAGCTTAGTCGCGTCGAATTCGACGATGTGCAGCTTGGCCAGCGACTGCGGGCGGGGCTGCGAGCGGTACTCGTCAAAGCGATAGGCCGCCAACAGCGAGGCTTCAGCCACCGCTTGCGCGGCTGGCTCGACCGATAGGCCGCCCGCGCCAGCGCCGTGCAGAATGGTGGCCGCGCTCTTGGCCCCCAAGCCGCCGAGGGTGCCGATGGCCGTGCCCGCGGCGCGGCGCGCCCTTTCGAGGTCAAAGCCCTCCTGCTCGCCCAAGCCAACGACGAGGACGCGCGGCGCTGGGATCTGATCGTGCGTATATAGCAGCAAGGTCTGGCCGGCCTTGCCCGCGAAGTCGCCTAGGTCAATGGCCGCCGAGATTTGGCCGCCGAGGGCTTGGTCAACCGCACCCGTAGCTCCGTCTGGACGCGCTCCGGCAAAGAGGTTGACCACGAGGACGTCCGCGTCCTGTTTTTGAATGGCTCCCTGTATTACTTTAATATCCATAACATTGGTGGTTCGGTAGTAGGTGGTTATTAACCACTAACCACTATCCATATTGCTGTCAAGAATGTCATGTACCCTAACTACACGACAGTAGGGTTTCACTTGGGAGCGCGGGCCAGAGGCCCGCGTTCCCAGGACGACACTAGAAAACGCGCACTCAGGTTAGGTGTCGTGTACTAAGCATGGACCTGTTTCTAATCCGCCACGGCGAGTCCACCAACAACGCACTGATCGATAACCATATTACTTTTGAGGATGCTATGGACCTATTTCTGATCCGTCATGGCGAGTCTGCCAACAATGCGCTAGCCGATGTCAGCCAGCGCGTCGCCGATCCCGAATTGACCGCTAAAGGCCGAGTTCAGGCCGAGCGGGTGGCCGCGTATCTAGCAGAGGGGTTGCATCTCGCCCCGGCCGAACGCGCAGAGGATCGACCCTTTTTTGACCAGCTTTATTGCAGTGCCATGATTCGCACCCTACACACGGCGCAAGCCATCGGACAGGCAATGGAATCGAAGTCGGAGATCTGGGTGGCTATTCACGAGATGGGCGGCATTTACCTCGACCACGGCGGGGAGCGGGGAACCGTTGGCTATCCCGGCCTGACGCGGGCGGAAATTGCCGTGCGTTTCCCCACTAGCATCCCATCAGCGGAAGTCGGCGAAGAGGGATGGTGGGACGCGGGCAAGGAAACGAATCAGCAGGCCCAGCGCCGCGCTATGGATGTAGCCGCAGACTTGCGAGCACGGGCGGGGGAGAATACGCGCATCGGCTTCGTGACCCACGGCGGCTTTATGAGCCTGTTGCTTTCGGCCTTGGGCAACCAAGCACCGGACGACGGCTCCTATTACGAGCACGAGAACACGGGCATCACCCGCATCGCGCTCGCGCCCGGCGGCACCACAGTCATCAAATATCTCAACCGCACCGAGCACCTGTCCGACGAGTTGTAGCTACTGCGTCCCGGCCTGCAATGGATCACGCCGCCCTGATAAGCGATCTCGGCACCTTCTTGCGCCCAGACCAACTGTTGACCTCGGACGAGGATTGCAGCGTCTATGCCTTCGACGGAACCGCCCTGTTGCACCAGCGACCTGCCTGCGTGGCGTTGCCAGAAAGTCGGGAGGAGATTTCCCAGCTCTTGGCCCTGTGCAACAAGCGCGGGGTGCCCGTGGTGCCGCGCGGCTCGGGCACTGGGTTGGCCGGAGGATCGGTGCCTTCTCAAGGGGGAGTCGCGCTCTGCTTGGTTCGGCTCAACCAGATCCTAGAGCTAGACGCGGCCAACCTAGTCATGGTCGTCCAGCCGGGAGTCCTCACCCAGCAGATCGCCGACGCGGCCCAAGCCGCCGGCCTGTTTTATCCCCCAGATCCCGGTTCAATCAAGATCTCGACTATCGGCGGCAATGTGGCCAACAATTCCGGCGGGCTGCGCGGATTAAAATACGGCGTGACGCGCGACTACGTGATGGGGCTGGAGGTGGTCCTAGCCGACGGGCAGGTTTTGGAAACCGGCAACAAATGCGTCAAAGACGTGGCCGGATTCACGCTCAAAGACCTCTTCATCGGCTCCGAGGGGATGCTCGGCGTCATTACCAAGATCGCGCTGAAACTGGTCCCAGCACCCGCGAGCAAGAAGACCCTACTCGGCCTCTACGACGAGATGACGCAGGCAGCGGCCACAGTCTCGGCGATTATCGCGCGCAAAATCATCCCCTGCACCCTCGAATTCCTCGACCGCACTACCATCGAGTGCGTAGAGGCCCACGCTGGCATTGGCCTGCCGACGGATTGCGCGGCCGTGCTGCTAATGGAAGTCGATGGGCATCCGGCGCAGGTCGCCGAGCAAGCCGCTCAGATCGAGACCATTGCCCGCGAGGGCGGCGCTCGCTCGGTGCGGCTAGCCGACTCAGACGCAGAGGCCCAGCAACTCGCCGCGGCCCGGCGCACGGCCTTTAGCGCGCTGGCGCGACTGGCACCGACGGTCGTGTTAGAAGACATCACTGTGCCGCGTAGCGAGCTAGCGGCCATGGTCTCCTACGTGCAGGAGGTCGGTCAGCGGCATCAAGTGCGAGTGGGGACCTTCGGCCACTTCGGCGACGGCAATTTGCATCCCACTTTCCTGTGCGACGAGCGAGACGCCGGAGAAATGGCCCGCGTCGAAAAAGCCATGGCCGAGGTTTTTGCCCACGCCATAGAATTGGGCGGGACCATCACGGGCGAGCACGGCGTCGGCTTGGCCAAAAAACCCTACTTGCCCCAGCAACTCGGGCCGGTGGGGCTGGAAATTCTCAAGCGGGTCAAGACCGCCTTCGACCCTAAGGGCATCTTAAACCCGGGGAACATGTTCGATTGAGCGACGACGGCCTGAACTTGCTCCGAGACTTAGATTACTCGGTCCTCCAGCAGTGCATGCACTGCGGCCTCTGCCTGCCGACCTGCCCCACGTACGACGCGACCCTGCGCGAGCGCTCGTCGCCGCGGGGGCGGATCGCCATGATGCGGGCCATAGCCGACGGCGAGCTGGAAGCCAGTACGACTTTTGCCGAGGAGATGTACTTCTGCCTCGGCTGCCTCGCCTGTCAGACCGCGTGTCCGGCCGGCGTGGATTACGCCGCGCTATTTGAAAACGCCCGCGCCGAAGTGGAGCGTCAGGGCTTGCTCGACGGCACAGTGCGGAACTTTGTGCGCCGTTGGGTCCTCGGCTGGCTCTTTGCCAAACAGACGCGCTTGCGGGCCGTGGCGCGCTTGATGCGTATATTCCAGCGCAGCGGCCTGCAAACCCTAACGCGCCGCAGCGGCCTCCTCAGACTGCTGCCCTTTGGCTTGGGGAATCTGGAGCCGCTGGCACCGCAGATTTCCCCGCGCTTTACCGACCAGTTGTATCGCCAAAGTTTGCAACAGTCCAATCCGCCCACACCGCGCTATCGGGTCGCGCTGTTGGCCGGCTGCGTCCAAGACCTATCCTTTGCCGAGGTAAACGCCGATACAATATGCGTCTTGCAGCACAATGGCTGCCAAGTACTGCTGCCGGAGGGCCAAGCGTGTTGCGGCTCGCTGCACGCGCACAACGGCGCAGTCGAACAGGCGCAGCAGCAGGCGCGGCTCAACATCGACGCCTTTGACGCTGAAAACCTAGACGCAATCGTCGTCAACGCCGGCGGCTGCGGCTTGCACTGCAAGCACTACGACCGCTTGCTAGCCGACGATCCTACTTATGCGGATCGAGCCGCTGTGTGGAGCGCAAAAGTAAAAGACGTCCACGAATGGCTCGCCGACATCGGCTTGCGCCAGCCCCGCGCCGCAATGCCCTCACAACAGGTCGCCTACCACGAGTCTTGCCACCTCAAGCACGGGCAGCGGGTTTCCACCGCCCCGCAAGAGGTGCTCCAAGCCGTACCCAATTTGGAGCTCGTGCCACTGGTAGAGGCCGACTGGTGCTGCGGCAGCGCTGGCATCTACAACATCACCCAGCCCGAACTGTCCATGCAGCTACTCGACCGCAAAATGGCGCACGTATGCGCGACCGGCGCGACCGCAGTGGCCACGGGCAACACGGGCTGCGCCATCCAGCTCCAATACGGTGTCCGCCGCGCACAAGCCGCCGTGGACGTCGTCCATCCCGTATCGCTTTTGGCCGCAGCCTATCGCGCAGAAAACCAAGGAGGAACGCAATGCAACACTTTGGCCTAACCATTGAGTTAAAAGACGATCCCGAACTAATCGCCCAGTACAAGGCATACCACGCCGACCCTTGGCCCGAGCCGCTTCAGGGTCTAGGCGAGGTCGGCATCACCGACATGAAAATTTTTCTCTTGGGCCAGCGGATGTTCATGTACATGACCGCCACCGACGAGTTCGATCCAGCCCGCGACTTCCCGCGCTACGTCGAGCAGAATCCCAAAGCGAAGGAGTGGGACGAGTTGATGCGTACCTTTCAGCAGCAGGTGCCCGAGGCCAAAGAGGGCGAGTGGTGGGCCAATATGGAACTCGTGTTTGACTTGCAATTGCACGTGTGAGAAGCTATGAGCGCGAGAATCGACATCCCCAAAGACGAGATCTCCACCTTCTGCCAGCGCAACCACATCCGGCGCATGGCCCTGTTCGGCTCAGTCCTGCGTGACGACTTCACGCCTGAGAGCGACGTGGATGTACTCGTGGATTTCGAGCCGGGCCAGACGCTAGGACTGGAATTCATCACCATGCAGGACGAGCTGTCGGATATACTCGGTCGGCAAGTGGATATGTACACTTTCAAAGGAGTCGAAAGCAGCCGCAACTGGCTGCTCCGAGAGGAGATACTTAGTTCGGCAGAGGTACAGTATGAGCAGACGTGATGACCGCGTAAGCCTCGTGGATATGCTCATCTACGCCAAAGAAGCAGTCGCTTTGTCCAGCAAGACAAGCCTAGATGACGTGGTAGAAGATCGAGTGATGCAGCTCGCACTGCAGAAATTGGTGGAGATTGTGGGCGAAGCGGCTAACCGTATTTCCGAGAAGACACAGCAGCAACACAGGGCGATTCCTTGGTCTCAGGTCATCGGCCTGCGTAATCGGCTAGTTTACTGCTACGATGACGTTGACATTGGCATTCTATGGAAAATTATTCGGAACGACTTGCCGCCGCTCATTGAGCAACTGAAAGCCATCGTCGGCGAAGAGAGATAGAAGGAATATATCATGAGCAACCTCTTTGAAGAAGCGGCTATTGGACCCGACCGTCGAAGCCCCGCTGGGGGAAAAGATAAAACAGCTTGTACGGTCATGGATAAATTAGTCAGCGACATTGTAAAAAGTGTAAACCCTCTACAGATAATCCTCTTTGGCTCAGCCGCTAGAGGAGACGCAGGGGAGCATAGCGACATCGATCTGCTCGTAGTCATGCCCGAGGGTGTTCACCGACGGCGAACGGCGCAGAAGCTGTATCGGGAAATTACAGGTTTAGGCGTACCTTTTGATATCGTAGTAGCAACCCCGCAGGATTTGGAAAAGCACAAGGATAACAGAGGCTTGATCTATAAAAGCGCCTTAAAGGAAGGCATAGAGATTTATGGACTCTGAATCTCCCGTTCCAGGTAGTGCTGAAGATTGGCTTCGTTACGCCAAGAGCGACTTGGAGCTTGCCCGCATAGAAAAACCGGAAGGTGTCTTGCTGGAGAATCTTTGTTTCCATGCCCAGCAAGCTGCTGAAAAGACACTGAAAGCCGTTTTGATATTCCTTGAAATTGATTTCCCTAGAACGCACAATATCAGAACATTGCTCGATCTCTTACCCGAAGGTGTCGATGTCCCTCAAGAGGTAGAAGAAAGTGCAATCCTGACAGACTATGCTGTTGAATCTCGATATCCTATGAGTGGTGAACCCGTCGATGACGAAGAATACCGGCGGGTTATTGGCCTCGCCGAAGCAGTCGTGAGTTGGGGTGAAAAGTTGATTTACAAAAATAGACTCTGAGCAACGTTAATAAAAAAATTACACAATGTTTTCAGGAATAACGCTACGAGCGCGAATCGACATCGCTAAAGAAGAACTTAGTTCAGAGCAACATGATTTACAGACAGCATATCCAACTTCTGAAACAGGAGATCAACTATGAACAAGGGTCGGGTCGCCGGTAAGGCGGCCATTGTAACAGGTGCAGCCTCGGGAATCGGGGAAGTCACCGCACAAGTTCTGGCACACGAAGGCGCGTCCGTCTGCGTAGCAGATGTCAACGCTGACGGCGGCCAGCGGGTCGTCGATAAAATCAACGCCGACGGCGGCGAGGCCATTTTCGTCCGCACCGATGTGGGCGAGTCCGCCCAAGTCATCAAGATGTTCGCACGCACCGAAGAAGCCTTTGGCCGCGTAGATATCGTCCACAACAACGCAATATGGTTCCGCCACGGTCCGGCGACCGAACTCGACGAAAAGGATTGGGACGGGACGTTGAACATCGGCCTGAAGGCGATTTTCCTCGCCGCCAAATACGGCATCCCAATCATGCGCAAGACCGGCGGCGGCGTGATTATCAACACCGGCTCAGTGCATTCGCTGGTCAGCTTTGCCACGGCCACGGCCTACGACGCGGCCAAGGCCGGAGTCTTGGGCCTGACGCGGACCCTTGCCATTGACTATGGGCCGGACATCCGCGTCTGCGCGGTGTTGCCCGGGGCCATTCTGACGCCCCTGTGGGACGATCTACAAGTGCCGGAGGAAGAGCGCGTGCGCTATGCCCAGATGGTGCCGGCTCAGCGCTTGGGCACGGGCGAAGATATCGCCAACGCCGTGCTGTTTCTCGCTTCGGACGAAGCGTCCTTTATCACCGGAACTGCGTTGACCGTAGATGGCGGAATGCTGGCGCGGACCGAGTAGATGACCAAGCCAGCCGTTAAACCGCAAAATCCCTGCTTTTCTTCCGGTCCTTGTGCCAAGCGCCCCGGGTGGAATCTTGCGGCCCTAAAAGACGCAGCCGTAGGACGCTCTCACCGCGCCGCAGTCGGGCGGGCGAAGCTGCAAGAAGTCATCGAGCGGTCGCGTGTACTGCTGGGCGTCCCGGACGATTATCGCATCGGGGTGGTGCCGGGTTCAGATACGGGTGCCGTGGAGATGTGTCTGTGGTCGATGCTAGGTGCGCGCGGCGTCGATGTCCTGTCCTGGGAGAGCTTCAGCAAGGGCTGGGTGACGGACATCACTCGGCATCTACGGCTAGAAGACGCGCGCGTCTTCGACGCGGACTTCGGGGAGCTACCCGACTTGTCCCAAGTTGACTGCGACCGCGACGTGGTCTTTGCGTGGAACGGCACGACCTCTGGGGTGAAAGTGCCCGATGGCGAGTGGATCGCCGCCGACCGCGCGGGCCTGACCATCTGCGACGCGACGTCTGCGGTCTTCGCTGTGGATCTGCCTTGGGAAAAGCTCGACGTAGTAACCTACTCTTGGCAAAAGGTCATGGGCGGCGAGGCCGCGCACGGAATGCTGATCCTCAGCCCGCGCGCGGTCGAGCGGCTCCTCAGCTTCACGCCGCCTTGGCCCTTGCCCAAACTCTTCCGCATGACTCAAGGCAGCCAACTCAACGAGGCCCTGTTCAAGGGCGACACCATCAACACGCCCTCTCTGCTGTGCGTGGAAGACGCGCTCGACGGACTGTGCTGGGCCGAAAGCATCGGCGGCTTGCCCGAACTCGTGCGGCGCACGCAGGCCAACCTCGCGGTGCTAGAGCAATGGGAAGCTGCAAGCGAGTGGATCGCGTTTTTGCCCGCGTGCCGAGCGATTCGCTCTAGCACGTCGATTTGCCTGCGGATCGCCGATGCGTGGTTTGCCGGTTTAAGCGAGGACGACCAGCGGGCAAAGGTCAAAGCCCTCGTCGCTAAGCTGGAGGACGAGGGCGTCGCCTACGACATCAATGGCTACCGCGCCGCGCCGCCCGGCCTGCGGATCTGGGGCGGGGCGACGGTGGAAAGCAGCGACATCGAGGCGCTAGTTCCGTGGCTGGATTGGGCGTGGGCAGCGTCAGCCTAACAAATCAGCGGCGGCCAATGCGAGTTGGGGGATCGTCGGCGAGGTGAGAGTAGCGTCGGCTGTGACTTCGACGCGCTGTTGGTACGCACCACCTTGGGGCCGGGCGTACACTTCGATGCGGCTTTTTTGCAGATCGATCAGCCACACTTCGGCAAGGCCAGCCTGAGCGTAGAGCGGCAGCTTGACCTCGCGGTCGTAGTCGATCGACGTATCGGCGACTTCGATGGCGAGTAACACGTCGGACGCTGCGGGGTGAGCGTCGGCGTAGAAATCGGCGCGGGGACGGAGTAGCACTAGGTCGGGTTCGGGGGATGAATACGCGCCGAGCTGGATGGGGTCTTGAACGCCGATCAACATGGAATCCCCGACCATTTTTCCCATCAACAAGTTGAGGCGTTTTACACAAGCGGCGTGGCGACTGCCAATGGGGCTCATGGCGACGATCTGCCCGGCGATAAGCTCAACGCGGTCCTCCTCAGTAAGGATATCTGCCTCGGCCATGCAGTAGTATTCGCCGACCGTGAAGGGACGTCTTCGAGCGGCGATAAGCTCAACTCGGTCCTCCTCGGTGAGGATGGCGGCTGCGACCATGCGGTCGCACTCATCGACCGTAAAGGCGCGGTTCTGTGGCTGTGTGGTCATAGTGTATTTCCCTCTATAGATTGCGCCCACTCCTAGACAATATGGGACCGGGCGCAACCTACACAAGAACGCGTGGCGCTACTACTATTTCTTTTTATCACCCGCCTGCAATCTATTTGCCGCACCCACCGAACCAATGTGCAGCGTGTCGTACGCCTGCTGTGAAGTCTCAAACGGCCCCTCGTGCGTCTTCGAGCCATGCCATTGCAAATTGGTGTACATCGGATTGGTCGCGTCTGTTTCGCGCTCGCGCTTGGCGATCCACGCCTCCATCCGCTCCTTCAGTGCGGCAACAATCCCCGGTTCCTTTTGGGCCAAGTTTTCCAACTCCAGCGGATCGTTGACCAAGTTGTACAGCTCAATCTCAGGCTTGAAGTGGAAGTCTGGCTCTAGCGCGACGATCAGCTTCCACTCCGGAGTGCGCCAGCCGTGCTTGCGCATCCAAGTGCATTCGGTGATGTAAAAGTCCGAGTAGTTGGAGGCTTTCTCGCCTGCGACCAGCGGCAGTAGCGACTGACCGTCGAAGGCAATGTCGGTGCGGATGTCGAGGAGTTCGAGGACGGTCGGCACCAAATCTTGGTGCAAAGTGATACCAGAGACGCGCTCGCCAGCCGGCAGCGCACCGGGTAGGCGAATAATCAGCGGCACGTACAGCGTGTTTTCGTACATGCCGTGGTGATCGTACCAGCACTCGTGCTCGTACAGAGTCTCGCCGTGGTCGCCGTTGATGACGATCAGGGTATTGTCGCTCAAGCCCAGCTCTTCGACGCGAGTGAGGATGCGCTGAATGCAGGCGTCCATATAGGCGACGGCCCCGTCGTACTGGGCATCGACGTAGTGGCGGTCGCGCACCCCAGGCGGCATCCAGTCGGCGAAGAAGTCGCAGAAGGGCTTGAAGCTAAACACCGGCTCCATGCTCTCGTTTGTTGGGTCGAATTCGTCGCCGCTGTAAAACATCCGCTCAAAGGGAGCTGGCGGCAGATACGGGGCGTGCGGATCCATGTGGCGCAAGAAGAGGAAAAACGGCTGCTCGGCCTGCGCCAGCCGTTCCAGTTCGGGAATGGCAACTTGGTTGAGGTTTTCGGCTTTGGGGCTGCGGCCTTCGGCAAACGAACCCCAGCTAGCATAGTCGAAATAGCGGTCGAAGCCACGCGAACTGGGATTGCCGCTAAAGCCGACGCACGAGGCGTCGTAGCCGTTCTGGCGCAGGATTTCGGGGAGGGTGCGGATGCGCTCGGGCAAGCCGCCTTGGTGGCGCAGGGCCACGACGCTGGTGTCGAAGCAGTCGAGGCCGGTGAGCATGGAGGCGTAGGCCGAGGTGGTGGGTATGTGGGCCGAGTAGTTGCGCTCAAAGAGCACGGCGTCGGCGGCAAAGCGGTCGATGTGGGGCGTGGTCTGGCGGTGGTAGCCATAACAGCTCATGTGATCGGCGCGCAGGCTGTCGATGCCGAAGAGAATGACGTTGGGCTTTTTAGCTGGCATTAGATCCTCTCGATTAGGGATAGGTCTTGGCGTGTCGTGGGGTTATTTGAGGACTGCACCGGGCCATTGGTCGTCGCTGGCCGTCACATCTACGGTAATGCCGTCTGGGTCTTCGACCTTGAAGGCCCCTTCGCTGATATTGTGGACATCAATCGGCTCTTTGCCTCCCAAGCCGTCGGAAAAAATCTCGTAACCCATGTCCAATAGGCGGCGACCGGTCTCTTCGAGGTCGAGCACCCGCACGCCGATGTGCAGATAGTCGAGCATCCCGCTGACGTGGGATGGACGGTCCGGGCCGTTGTGCTGGAAGACGCGGAAGTTGTGGTGGCCGTCGCTGAGGTCGTAGCAGCTTTCGTGGGTCGAGACCACGGGCAGGCCGAGGCCGTCGCGCCAAAAGCGGATTGTTTTTTCGAGGTCCGTAGCTCGGACGCCAATGTGGACGAGTACCGTACTCATGGCTTTTCTCCTTTCTCATAGGCTCGTAGCCGTTGTGCCATTAGTGCCCATAATCTAACAAACGAAGCACTGCGCGACACTACCGCGTTTGCAGACCATAATATTCCTCGTTTTATTGTTCTTTAACGGGAATTTATTAAGCTGAAAAAGTTTTTTTATATCAATAAGTTATTGTTTTTTGGTCAGATGGAAAAACCCCCGTAAAATGGGGCGAAAAAAGGGGGTAAATTTCTTGACTTATATACAAATGTTTACTATCTTTTTGTGCAGGTAATCGAAGCAAAAAGGGCCTTTTTTGCGTTGGAAAACCGAGCACCACAGACCTCATCGCAAGGAGCAAAACCACATGCGACGCGAGATCATCAGCCAGGGCCTAATGTACGCCCTCGTCAGCCTCTTTGTATTCGCGGTGAAGCCGCTTCTCAACTAATAGCCACTGGCCATAGGAGAGCAGAGCAATGAACCCAATTTTTGCGTTTCACGCCTTACGCGAGTTGAGCAAAAACAAGCGCACCCAGCGCCAAGTGGGCCGGCTAGGGCCGATGTGTACAGGAGCAATCTTCGTCGTCTGGAGCTTTCCCGTTTTCCGCTATCTAACCTAATCTGGCACAAAAGGAGAAACTTCATGCCGCCTATCGCCAAAGATCGCATCGAACGCGCCGCGCGGATGTACGCCAGCAACCACGACGCCGGCTCGGCCTTGGGCATTGCCCCGGGCAGCTTCAGCCGCCTCTGTCGTCGCTACGGCATCGAGACGCCCCAAGCGCGCAAGCGCCGTCAGCGCAGCGAGTGGAAGCAGGATTATCTCAGCCGGCACAACCGATTCACCACGCCCAACGGGCACGACGACTCGACTGAGCTCGTCGGAGTCAAGGAGGAGTAACATGTCTAGTCTCAACAAGGTTTTACTCATCGGCAACTTAGGGTCTGATCCCGAGACGCGCTTTACCCCCAGCGGCGCTCAGGTCGCCAATTTCAGCTTGGCCACCAGCGAGTCGTGGAACGACAAGGACGGGCAGCGCCAAGAGCGCACCGAATGGCACCGCATCGTCTTGTGGAGGCGTCTCGCCGAAATCGCTGGTCAGTACCTAAAAAAGGGCAGTAAGGTCTATATCGAGGGCAAGCTGCAAACGCGCTCTTGGGAAGATCAGCAGGGCCAGAAGCGTCAGACCACCGAAATCGTCGCCAACACCATGAAAATGCTCGGCGCAGAGCGGGCTGCCGAAGCCGTCGAAGCCGCTGAAAGCAACGGCCATGCACTCGCCGCTGCCCCGGCGGCCGGTCCCAACCACGACGATCTGCCCTTTTAGCCATTCCACCTTCCGCCGGGTTGACGCTCGGACGAGATGTATTAGCTTGGTCGCGGTCCGCAAAGGATGCGCGGCCATTTTTTATTTCATCGAAGGAGCGATCATGGCGTTTGAACTCAACGCACCGAGCAAAATAAAAAGCATAACGAGCGCGTACACAGGCCCGCGCTTTCGCAACGGACGGCCCAAAGTTGACGACGACATCGTCGAGCGGATGAAGCGGGTGACCATTGAGGAAGCCTGGGGCGTGCTGATGGGCAAGGGGCATTCGTTTCAGTTCGAAGGCGACTGGATTAACCTGCATCCAAGCCGCGTGCTAGTCGGCCGCGCGGTGACGGCCCGCTATATCCCGCACCGGCCCGACTTCAACGACGTCGTGAATGCCGAAGGCGAGCGGCACGGGCGGATCGGCGGTCAAAATAGCTGGGTCATCGACACTCTGGTCGCCAACGACGTATTGGTCGTCGATCTGTTCGGCAAGGTGCTGCGCGGGACCTTTATCGGCGACAATCTCGGCACGGCAATCGCGGCCAACACCGGCGGTACGGGCCTGGTCGTCGATGGCGGCATCCGCGACGATCACCGCGTGCGCCAGTTGCCGATCAACGTGCTCTGCAAGGGGCTGCATCCCTCGGCCATCGGCGAGGTGACCATGGCCGAGATCAACGGTCCGGTGCGGGTAGGTGAGGCGACCTGTATGCCGGGCGATATCGTGCTGGCAACCCCCACAGGCGTGATTTTCGTGCCGCCGCAATACGCCCGCGAGGTCGTGGAGTCCTCCGAAAACACCCGCCTGCGCGACTATTGGGGCAAAAAGAGCATTGCCGACGGCCGCTACACGCCCGGAGAAGTGGATCGCAAGTGGTCGCCTAAGATGGACAAAGAATTCGCCAAGTGGAAGAAAACGGCTGACATAGAGGCTATTTTCGCCGAATTATAAAAAATGGGCCGCGGCAAATAGTAACGCCTCGGCCCACTTTCAAACAGCTTTTCCCGCTACTAGCGCGCCAGCCAAGCGCTGAAGCGCTCGTTCATCTCGTCCATGTTGTCGCTCCACCAGCGCCAGTCATTGTTCAGTGCGCCCGCGGCGTTGGCTGGATACGTCGGCATGTGCGGGGCCATCTCCTCGCCAGTCTCGGCGTGGACCGAGATCAGCTCCATCCCCGAGCGACGCGCCGGCGCATAGGCGATGTAGCGGCCCACGCCGGCCATGGCCGACGGCCGTGCCGCAAAGGCGAGGAACTTGCGTGCGGCCTCCAAGTTCGGCGCACCCGCCGCAATGACGAGCTGGCCCGTGTCCAGCACCTGACCGTCCCAGACAATGGTAAACGGCTGCTTTTCCAAAATCTGCGCGTTGAAGATGCGTCCGTTGTACGCGGTGGTCATCACCACTTCGCCATCGGCGAGCATCTGCGGCGGCTGCGCACCGGCCTCCCACCAAACCACCTGATCTTTGATGGTGTCGAGCTTGCGGAAGGCGCGATTGACTCCTTCGGGCGTGTCGAGGGTGGCATATACCTCGTCCCGAGGCACTCCGTCGGCCATCAGGGCGAACTCCAAATTGACCGCTGCCACGCGCCGCATCCCGCGCCGGCCCGGGAACGTTTCAAGGTCGAAAAAATCGGCGATGGTCTCTGGTTTGCGCTCCTCAAAATGCTCCGCGTGATACGCATAGACGGTCGAGTAGAACAACGTACCGACGCCGCATTCGCCCATAGCTTCCGGGTAAAAATCGTCCTCGGGCGATTCGCCATTCGTCCCAAGAGGCAGTTCAAGGTCCAGCACTTCGAGGAGGCCCTCGTCGCAGCCGGTCATGGCATCGGCGAGCTCCATATCTATCACGTCCCAATGCACGGCCCCTGCATCCACTTGGGCGCGCACTTGGGCGAGGCCGCCGTTGTAGTCCTCTAGGCGAACTTCGATGCCCGTCTCTTCCGTAAACGCCTCGTGATAGCCTTTTACACAGGCGCGCGCATACGAGCCGCCCCAAGACACCACAGTCAGGGATTCCGCAACGGCCGACGCACACCACACCAACGCGGCCAATGCACCCGCCCAAACCAGCCTAGTTAAATTCATATCGCTTACTTATTGGGCTGCGGCGTAACGCGCAGGTAGGGTTTAATCGCCGTGAAGCCCTGGGGAAATTTCTCAGTAGCTTCCTCGTCTGACAGGGCTGGGACCACGATGCAGTCGTCGCCGTCTTGCCAGTTGGCCGGGGTGGCGACCGAGTAATTGGCCGTCAGTTGCAGCGAGTCAATCACGCGCAAAATTTCGTCAAAATTGCGGCCGGTCGAAGCCGGGTACGTCAGCGTTAGCTTGACCTTTTTGTCCGAGCCGATGACGAAAACCGAGCGCACGGTCATATTGTCGAGCGCATTGGGGTGGATCATGTCGTATAGGTCGGCGACCTTGCGGTCGGGATCGGCGATGATCGGGAAGCCGACATTGGCGTTTTGGGTCTCGTTGATGTCGGCGATCCAGCCCTCGTGGTCGTCAACCGAGTTGACGCTCAAGGCGATGATCTTGACGCCGCGCTTGTTGAACTCCGCTTCGATGTTGGCCACGGCACCTAACTCCGTGGTGCAGACCGGGGTGAAGTCGGCGGGATGGGAAAAGAGCACTCCCCAAGAATCGCCGAGCCATTCGTGAAAGTTGATCGGGCCGGCGGTGGTTTCCGCGCTAAAATCCGGGGCTTCGTCGCCGAGTCGGACAGCCATGATAATTCTCCTTTTTCCTACTTGTGAAAGGGTTTGCGAACAAATAGTTAAATATCAAGATACGCCTAGCGGTCGTCAATTGGTCGCCAACAGCCGCTTGAGATAGCGGGCGTTTTCGCGGACCGCGGCTTCAGTGCCCAGATCGGCCGAGGCTTGATGAACCGTTACATAGCCCTCGTAGCCGACCGCACGCAGCGCGTCCATCAGCGGTGGAAAGCTAATACCCCCTTCCTCCCACAGGGGGATCTGGCGGAACCGCACCTCGCCGCGGCACCACGTCTCGAGCGCATCTGGACCATCGGCGGTCAAAACGTGATTTTGCAGATACACATTGAACAGGTGCGGCGCGAAACGGCGGATGGTATCCAGCCCATAAGGCTGTCCGCATAGCTCTAGGTTGGCCGGTTCGTAGATTAGGCCGAAATTGGCGCGGCCAATGCTCGCCAAAACTTGCAGCGAGCGGTCGATTTCCTCGAAGAGGCTGCGGGTGTGGCACTGGTGTGCTAGGCGCATATCGCGCTCGGCGGCTTCGTCCGCGGCCCGACGCGCCCAAGCAATATCTTCGTCCTTTTTCAGGCAGACGCGCAGCAGCGGAGCGCCGAGCTGTTCGGCGAGATCGAGATAGGGCGTTATATTGCGGAGGGCGTCCGGCCCTTGATCGGAGTTTTCGGGTATGGGGAAGTCGCCGGTGAGCATGGAGACGACCAGCGAGTAGCGGTTGAGTAGGGCGCGCGCAGCGGCAACCGTCTCTGGCGGGCTGTGGACGCCCACTTGCGAGGCGCGCATACACAGCCCGCGGTACCCGTGGTCGGTGGCGAGGGCGGCCAATTGCTCAAGCGTCATATTGGCTTCGCGCTTGGCGAGAAATTTTTCGGCCACGCGGACCGAGAGCGAGAGTTTCATGGGATCCTCGCGGTTGAGGGTTGTTGGACACTTGCATGTAATTTGCACAAAGAAAGGATAGCAAACCAATGAGAACGATCCGCGCGATATGGATTGCAGTCGTCGCCAGCTTGGTAGCCGTTCCAGCCGAGGCTTGGTGGGGGGATGGACACGGGATTCTGACTGAGGCGGCGGTGCTGGCCCTGCCGGAGGAAATGCCAGCTTTCTTTCGTCAAGGCGGCGACATTGCCAGCCATACGGTCTTCGATCCAGATCTGTTTAAGAATCGCCGCGCTCCCTTGCTGAACCACGCCGAGCACGGAGAGCACTATTTCGATCTGGAGTACCTTGAGGGACGCGCAATTCCGGCGCAGCGCTTTGACTTTATCGCCTTGTGCTTCGAGCTACAGCTAGACCCGCCACGCGTCGGGTTGGCCCCGTACGCCATTGCCGAGTGGACCGAGCGGCTAGCCGTGGCCTTTGCCGAGTACCGCCAGTGGCCGGAGAACGAGGCGATTCAACAGAAGTGCCTCGTCTATGCGGGCATCCTCGCCCACTATGCCGAAGACATCTGCCAGCCCCTGCATGCGACCCGGGACTTCGACGGCAAGAAGCAGGAGGACGGCACGGTTATCGGCAAGGGCATTCACGAACAGGTAGATTCATCGGTGGAGCGGCTCGGCTTTGCGCCCGAGGATTTGGCAGCCGAGCAGGACGTTGCAGCCTTTGATTCGCTGATGAAGGCCATCACTGGCCAGATCAAAAAAAGCAACTGGCGGGTAGAAGAAGTGTACGCGCTGTGGGGCCATTGGGAAGACGAAAACGACGCCCGCGTACGCGCCTTGGCCTTAGATTTGGCCCGCACCTCCGTGCGCTTTACGGCCTCGCTTTACCTGACGGCTTGGCAGCAGTCGGCGGAAATTCGCTTGCCGAGGTGGTTAGAGCGCTGAGCGGGTACTCGTCGCCGATAACTTCGCTTGCTTGTGTTCTCTCAGGCAAGTATATTGAACAAATGAGTAGGTAAGTAGGCAAGCTCAGAAAGCGCTCGCATTTTGTTCGACATTAGACTCAGGCTTGAGACTGATATTCCATTAAAGTTTTATGTGCCCAAATGACGCTGAAATTGTCGCCTTCGCCAAAAACAGTGGACGAGGAACAGTGTGTCCCATAGCGCATAACGGTGAAGTCATCAGTACTCGCTTACAGGCCATTGAGTGGGATTTTGCAACAGCTAAAACAGACTATCTAACGCATAACTTACACCCCTATCCGGCAAAGTTTATTCCGCAAATACCCAATGCCTTAATCGAGGAGCTATCGTCGTCCGGAGAGACGGTCGCAGATATTTTTTCTGGCAGCGGGACCACGCTCTTGGAGGCACTCCAGCTTAAACATCACGCGATCGGCATTGACGCAAATCCCCTCGCCGTCCTCATCAGCAAGGCCAAAACCACGTCGCTCGCACAGTCGGAATTCGAGGAGTTGTCAGCCCATCGCGCCCACTGCCAACAGCTTTTGGTGGAGATCGAGCTTAACAGCGGCGATTTGTTCTATAACGGACAACCTTTTCAGTCCGCTGGCTGGAGGCCAGACCCGAAGATGTGCCAGTTCTGGTTCAAACCCCATGTTGTAGAGGAACTGGCCGAACTGCGCCGTCTGATCGACCAAATCCCAAGCGAGGCGGCCTATACCCTATGTGCGGTGGTTTTTTCTGCGATTATTGTGGCGGTCTCAAAGCAGGATTCGGACACCCGCTATGTCCGGCGCGAGAAGCAGATCAAGTTAGGAGGTGCAGTGCGGCGCTATCTGGCCCATCTGGACGCCGCGGTCTCGGCAGTGCGCGAACTTACCGACACGCTCGATGGCCATTCCTCTTGCCGCGTGTTGAACGCGAATATTCTAGAGGCACCCGAGACCGAACCATTCGATCTAGTGATCACTTCGCCTCCCTATCCTAATGCCTATAGTTACCATCTCTACCACCGCACTCGCTTACTCTGGCTCGGATATGAGCCAGAACAATTTAAGAGGATTGAGATAGGCAGCCATCGCAAATACAGTGCGAAAGGTCGCAACCGGGCCACAGCCGCGACCTTTCGTGCAGAGTTTGAGCAGATTTTTCAGTGGCTACGTAACCGGTTACGCGACCATCGCCACGCTTGTTTCGTGATCGGGGATTCAACCTTAAACGGAGCACGCATCGACAATGCATCGCTGATTGCGGAAGCAGGAGCCTCCGTTGGCTTCCGCGAGATAGCGCGGATCCAGCGATCGATTGCACCGACTCGGAAATCGTTTAACCCCAAAATTGGGAAGATCAAGACTGAACATATCTTGATTCTGCAGAAAGTATAATGAGATGGGTTTCCTAACGTGTAGAATTAAGGGATATATACAGCCGTTTGAGCGACAGCTTGCGCTGCAGGAGTTGCGTGCTCTGTCCCTAGGCGATGTAATACCGATCGACGGCGATGAAGCGAACGCCTCACTATTCTCAGTGCCCGATGCGGCCAATCTCGGTACCCTGCGCAACGCCTTGGCGTACTGGCAGGAGGTCGGCACCGAGCCAGACGGGCTGACGATTCAAATCCGACGTGAGGCAACTTGGGTCAGTGCACACAACGGGGGGATGTTCAACGGGCTGATACCCTCTGTTCCCGCCAAGCTGCCTAAAAAACGCTGCTTGCGCTATGCTACTCACGGGCTACACGAGTATCGAGGTAAGTTCTTTCCGCAACTGGTGCGGGCACTCATAAATATTGCCCGAGTACCCGACAACGGCATTGTGCTCGACCCGATGTGTGGTAGCGGCACCACGCTGGTCGAAACGCGGCTTGCTGGACGCACAGCGTACGGGCTCGACATGAATCCGCTTTCGGTGTTCATCGCTAAGGTAAAGTGCCAAGCACTAGCGTTGAATGCAGAGTCATTGATCGAGGCATACGAGACGCTGCAAGAGACTCTCTGTACATCCCTATCGGATCAGACTACAAGACAGTACTTCGCGTCGCTGCCAAAGGGGGATCAGACGTATTTAGAGCGGTGGTTTTCGGCGCACACCCTGATGGAACTCGACCAAATAATAGAAGTTGTGCAGCGGTTGCCGACACTGGAACTACAAGACTTCTATCGGGTTTGCTTGAGCAATATCCTGCGCAGTGTCTCTTGGCAGAAAAACGAAGACCTGCGGGTGCGCAAGCAGGTGGTCGAACTCAAAACCGGCGAAGTGATAACGCGTTTTCTCAATGAAGCCCTACGCTCGACTAAGATCGTCGCTGCTTTCCTCGCAGAACGAGACCAAGAGGAATTAGGCACCTATACAGTACAAGAGGCCGATGCACGTCAGGCCGTGGATACCCTACCGACATTGATCGGCAGAGTTGACGCGGTGATCTCCTCGCCCCCCTATGCGACGGCATTGCCCTACATTGATACGGATCGGTTGAGCCTGATTTATCTCGGACTTCTACGTCGCGATGCTCATCGAGCACGGGATGGGATGATGATAGGCAACCGAGAGGTAACCGAAAGGTGTCGGGCGCAGTACTGGGCTTTTTACGAAAAAAATAAGCTACTTCTACCTACGGCTACACGCGCTTTGATTGAACGGATTGATCGGCTCAATAAAGCTACAGCGGTCGGCTTTCGGCGACGCAACATGTCGGCTCTGTTGTCGAAGTACTTCTTTGATATGCACACTGTAATTAAACAGACAAAGGCCCTACTGCGCCCGGGCGGGGTGATGTTTTTGGTAGTTGGCAACAACCGGACTACGGCTGGTCGCGAGTTGATCGAAATTCGCACTGCCGACCATCTCTCGGCGATAGCGGAGACCCTTGGGCTTAAGATAAAGAGCAGCCTGTCAATGGACATGCTCGTATCGCGGGACATTTTTCGGAAGAACGCTATGAAGTCAGAACAGATACTGACGCTCAAGAAGCCTCAATAATAGCCGTAGCGTTTCTCTGAATTAGGCACAGACTCCGTACAGAAGGCACGATACACTGGAAATAGAGTGGTGCCTTGGGGGATTATCTCCACGTAGTACTCGAAGTTGCTCGCCGTATCGACTTTTTCCATTCGCATGATGTCGCCAATGCTCCCAGCGCTACGCAATGCCTCGCTTCGCAAACGAAAGTCATGTTTGTCGGGCCAAGCCATCATGTTGACAAAGATGCTCTGACCGCCGAGGCGCATACGCACATTGGGGCGATCGAGCTTACCCCGCTTCCTTGGATCGGGGGTAAAGGCATGGGGCCATTTCCAAAAATCGGGATTGGCATTTCGGGCTGAAAGCGGAATAAATATCTCCGGCGAACGCCTAGAAGTGCCAGTAGTGGTCTGGCCGACGCCGACATCGGTGCGGTGGAGAGTCATGACGAAGCCCTTTGTCCCCGTTCTTGGTTTGCTCACCTCTTCTGCCTTGGTAGAACGAGGTGTCGTTGGGGCGCGTGGTTCGGGCCGAGCGGCGAAAAGAGGTTCCGTTTCGACTTCATCCTCGACGTCCCCTGCCGCTGTGGATTGGGGGGCCATCGTGTCCCTCATTTCGGGAGCAGCAAGGGCCTCTTTAGGAACAAGATCGAGATCTAGCAGCCGATTAAGAATGGTTTCATCAAGGATTTGTGCAGTACCTCGTGCGGGATTGGCCCAAGCATCAAGGAGGTCTTCAATAGATCGGAGCCTAGCAACTTCGATCGAATCTGTGAGATCAAACGACAATCGGAGCGCGGCTTCATAGTTGGTAAACAGGCCGCCTTCTGTCAGATTGCCCGAACCGAGTATGACTTCGGCAGCAGTATCGGATTTGAAAAGATAGATTTTCGGATGGAAGGTATATGGCAACCGATTGTGAAAAACTATTACCCGACCGTGAGGAGCAACTGCCTCTATGAGATCGCTGAGTCCTTCAAAAGAGGTTCCGCGGTGGTCGATTCCGACGATGATTTCAACTTGGTTCTCCTTGGCGAAATCCCCCAACGAGGGAGCAATATGCTTGGTGCCAGAGCGCTTTGCGAAAGCGACTGCAGCGCGGAATTGTGTCCAATGCCTAGGAGCCGAGAGATTGGCTTTGAGGTAATCTCCGAGTCGATTGGCTGAAGCGGGTTGATATATGAATTCCATAAGCAGACTGACGAAGATGCGAGGCTTGATGTCTAGCTTAGTTTTTACTTGGAGACATCCAACATGTGTTAGAACTCTCTGATGAGGCAACCACGATGCAACTAGATTCCGAAACCGAGCAACGGCTCGACCTACTAGTGTCCGAGAACGGGCGCAGCAAGGCTTTTTACCGGCGCGAGCTCACTGAACGCAGCCTTGAAGACATCGAAGATTACTACCTCGCCATGGCCGTGCTAGAACGCGTCCGCCAAGGAGAGGAAAAAGTCCATTCCGCCGCCGAGGTGAGAAAAGCACTTGGCTTGGATGATTGAGCGGTTAATATCAATTATTTATCCCCGAAGTCCGCACGGCCGCACGCACTTGGCCTCCGTATTCCGCGAGCCAAGAGCGGAAGAATTGCAACACGGCTGCGCCGTCTCCCTGCTGCCGTTGCTTCCGCTGAATGAGCCATAGCTCAATCTCGACGCCGCGCAGATCTGGATTGAGCCCTCGGGCCTGAGGGCTGCCGTGGAAACGCTGGAAATCCGGCTGATCCTTGTAGAACGAAATCGCGTCGCTGTTTTGCAGGAGATCTGAAACGACGATGAGACGACGCGGCACATTGCGCCGCTGGGTACTCTGGAAATGCTTTATGGCAACCGATTGCACCGACTCCATGATCGGTGACGATTTCGCCTCTTTATTGGTGAGCAGCCTGCCAAGCTCCTCCTCTAAAGGAGTGCGAAATTTCTGCTGCCAGTTGCGCCGAATGATCGCTTCAGACTGCGTGAGGTGATCGACGTTTTTCGGGTCGCCGGGACTACAGACCTTGATGATCGGATCGAGGCTCCCGCCATGCTCAGGGTCCACCGCAAAAAGACTGATCTCGTGATTTTCCTCAATCTGGTCGAGCAAGTTCCAGATTCGCGTCTCCAGATCGGTCTTGGTAGTGGGCATGAACGAATCCGTGCGATCGAGCAGAATCGCCGTAATCGCCGAGGGCCCTTCCGACCGGCAAAGAGTCTTTGGGTCGCGCTCGACCGAAGGCGGCTTTAGCCATACAAAAACGAGCAAGACGACGATGACCCCCGCGATCATCGCACCGCCGGCTATCGTCTTATTCGATAGCTTACCCGCGCTCATTAACTCTCTTCCTGGTCGTCCCTCGGGATCCGGCTATCCGCCTGCCTCCGATGCGGAGCCAACGGGCGCAATTCCTCGCTGCCCATGTCGTACTGATTGTGTAGTTCTGCGACGCCTTTGTCAATTTTTATTTCCGCGGCGCTAGTGATCTTCAAAATTTCCTCGCGCGTCAGCATGGCCTTGGGCAAGCTGGTGTCGATAGGCGTTTTCACGATATGCCAAGGCTTCTTAAAGCGCTCGGGCGCTTCGCCATCGCGCATTGCCCGGTTGGTATCCCGGTAGAGCTTGAGCAAATGGTTGCTCGCGTGCTCCAAGTGATCTAGATGATCGTCGAACGATTTGATAAGGCGGCGATGGTCGTCGATGATAGAATCGTGTTGTCGCCCCGCGAGCAAAATGTTTTGCTTGATGTTCTCCAACGCTTGCACCGCTGCATCCGACGTTTCCTTCAATCCCTTTAGACAGGACTGATAGAATTCGTTGTATGCTTCGTCGGCCTCTGCGAATACGCGCGCACACTTGGCGTACCCCGGATAGCGATCGTCCCACAGGATGCCATCGATAAAGCTAATAATCGCAAAGAGGAATCCCATGAAGAACAGGATCCACGATTGGAAGTCCTCCAGCCCCAATGGATTGGCGCCAAAAGCGGCGATGGCGAGTTTGCCCCCTTCGTCGAGCACCGTGCCCGTCGTTTCTCGGTAGTGCGCCACCATCAAGTTGAAAAACAATGCAAAGGACAAAAACACCACCGCGGTGAGGATGCCCACGGACTTTCTGACCCGATGAACGTGGTTGAAATTGGTCACGAGGATGCCGAGCAAAAAGGCGATCCCAAGGTTGACAAACGAGATGACAATCGCCTCGGTGTACGCGCCGAACAGCCCAAATTCGTTGCCCTTGGCCAAAAAGGAGGCATTGCCAAATGTCTCAATGAGAAAGAGCACGGCGATGATGCCAATGTTGAATATCTTATCGTCCCAACTGCGGGGCTGCGGCTCGCGGTGGAGGTCATTTTGTTCCTTAAACTGCTGCATGTCCTCTTTTTTGCGGCGCAGACCCTGTTGTTCTCTGCTCAATTCCACGATGGCCTTATCGACGTGCTGATCGAATTCCGCTCGTTGCTTGGCCGTTTCGATGTCAATAGAGCTTAGCTGCTCCCGGAAATCTAGCGCGACGAGCCGCTCCCGGTAGGCCCTTAGCTCGCTCTCACACACCTGCTGTGCCTGCGCTTGAGCACTCTCAATTAGCCCGATAACCTTGCGTTCGGTGGGGTCGAGATCGTCTTCCGCACTGTCTAATGCCGGCCGCCCCCGCCTCGCGTTCCTTTGGCTATCCTCTACGATATGCAGATCTTCGGCGACCTGATTGGTGTCGATCTTCTCAAATGGGTTGGTGTGAAGATCGTCTGTCATCGCACACTCCTCCTCATTTACAGCGTATTTAGGACAGAAAAGCGGCAGGGGATAGAGGGGATTGTACAAAGATACGCATAACTGCGATTTTCGCCTCCCTATTCTTTAATTTTCAACTCTCACAGCACCACCTGAAACCCCTCTCGATCCTCCATGCCCTGCGCGAAGATGCGCGGCTCGATGTCGAGCCCTGCGCCGGGCGTGTCGGGTACGTGCAGAATGGAGTCGGCGAGCCGCCAGCCGTCGGTGATTAGCCCGGGCATGGCCGCCGGTGCGGCTTCGAGCAGGCAGAAGTTGGGGATGGAAGCGGCGAAATGGGCGTGGTGAAAGCGCTCGATGTACGACCCCCAGCAGTGGGGAGCACAGAGTGCGTTCCACTGCTCTAGCCGCGCTGACGTGTTCCGCCACCACGTCAGTCCCATAGCGCGAAAATCGTGCTGCACCACGTCGATAAATCCCTTCTCTACCAAGTCAAAAAAGTACGGCGGCGGCGCAAATTCCCCGTCGGCCACCAGCGTATCCCAATCATGGGCGACGATGTGTTCCTTGAGCGCTTGATTGAGCGGGGCGTCTTCGGCAAAAGGCTCCTCAAACCAATAGATGCCCACGTCCGCACAGGCGTCCAACAGGGCGATAGCCGTGTTGAGCGTATTACCCATGTTGGCGTCGATGAGCACCTTGGCCTGCGGTCCAGCGGCTTCGCGCACTGTGCGAATGACCAACTCGTCGCGCTTGAGACCCGCGTCCGTGGGCATCCAGCGCGCACCGCGACCGACCTTGATCTTGAAGTGCAAATAGCCGTGCTCATGGCCGGTGGCGACTTCGCTGCGAAAGATGTCTTTGACCTGCTCCTCATCGGTGGCGTCCAAATCGTCGATATAGACCGAGCCGTCGTACACTTCGACCTCGCGTTTGCCGCGGGCACCGAGCAAGCGGTACAGCGGCAAATCCATCATCCGCGCCACCAAATCCCACAGCGGTAGGTCGAGGTTGCGGCCCGCGGGCAGGCAGCCGTCGGGAAGTTGAAAGAGATCGCCGACTTCCTTGCCGAGCAGCGCACGCGCTTCGTCCTCGCCAATGCGGGACCAACCCACGCCCCACGCCCCGCCGTCCGTGCGGACCCGGACGACCGGGTCCGCGATCTGCGAGCCGTGGGCGGGAATCCGGGCGTTGAAGCCGATGTAGCGCGGCCGAGTGCCGCGCAGAACGCATTTTTCAATGCAAGTAATTTTCCCTTTGGGGACTTCGTGCATGGCTAAGCTCCTTATCGGGATTAGGGCGCGGGCAAGATGCCCTCGCCGTTCCACAAGCGGGTCTCCGGCCAGTAAGCCGACCACCCAAACCACATCGAATTATAGGCTGGAATTTGCTCTAACTGTGCTCCCTTGAGCGGCCCAGCAAGGGCCTCGCCGCGCATGTTCCACTCGCTGCCAGTCTCCACATCGGCAAAGGCCAACGGCAGATCGCCGTTGCGGCTGAGGATGCGAAAGGTCAAAAGCTGGCCATCAACGACGCGGCTGTAGGGAATGGCGGTGACAGTCGCTAAGTGGTAGAGCACGAGCACGGCGCGGTCACCAACGCGATCGTTGATGACGGCTTTGTTGGGCATCCTAGTAAAAGGATAGGCTTTGGTCTCGCCAGCGACTCGCAACCCCAAGACCATTTCCTTGGCCAGCAAGCGGTCGCTGGGCCGAGCGGTGGTCAGCGGAAAAATAATCATCCGCTGGTCGCTGCGATAGTTGCCATAAGGATAGTGACCGTACGCATCGAGCGGATACATTGCGCGGATATAATCCGGGTAGCGGTCGAGCCCGGTCGCCGCTTGCACGGCCGTGGTGTGCGGATGCAGTGTGCGCCACAGGCCCCACGTCGTCTCGACTACGGGCAAGAGCTGGAGGTGTCGCCCTCTGTATTCGCCGCTAATACCAACGTAGATCATCTGCGGGTACAGGGTTTTCTCGTCGCGGCGGTCGTACAGCACCAAATTGCTGTTGAGCACCATGCCGGAGACGCCGAACTCGATTTGTGCTGAGTCCGGGGCCGTCGCGTCAAAAACTAGCCCGGTGCTGGTCAGTGGACAGAACGTGACGCTGATATACTGGCCGCCGAGTTGGTCGTTGATGACTTCGTGCTTCCAACCGAGGCGATGCGGGTAGGCCCGTGCGGCACCGTTTGCAACCACGCCGAGGACTCGGTCTGTATCCGCGAGATAGTACGCACCCTCCGGCGCAACGCTCTGGGGATTGGTCATGGCCGGGATGCCGTCGCGTGGCACCCCGCCCGAGCGCAGGTGGTGGGTCAGCTCGCCGAGGCGATTGTAGATGTCGGCGCGGAGCGGAACGGCGATCAAGAGGGCGAGCAGAATGCGGGCCATGGCGACGAACACTCGGAAAGCGATGCGGGAGGCTCAATTATACAAGGGAGCCGTTGGATGTCAAACGGCACTCCGGGCCGCCAGCTTGCGGATTGCTGCGGACCGCAAGAAGTTACGCTACCTGCAAATTCACTGAGGAGATTGCCATTGTGCCCCAAGCCTCCATTCCCTACGAGCGAGTGCCGTGAACGCCCGCCAGACAGTCGAGGCCTACTTCGCTGCGTTGACAACCGGCGATGCCGACCGGCTCATCGACCTCATCTCTCCAGCCGATCACTTTGTCAAGATCGGCACGGAACCGGGAGAATACGTCGAGGGCGGCGGACTCGCTGTCCAGTACTACTACCATCACGTCGCCAGTACCCGGGATTTCACCATCGACATAGAGCACCTCGACGTGCAGGAGCGCGATTCGGTAGCTTGGTTCTACACCCGGCAGCAGTGGCGGCTCAAATGGCAAAGCCAGGACGAGGAACTATCCCTGCGCTTGACGGGCGTATTGGAGCGAGAAGCGGGCAAATGGAAGTTCGCGCAGATCCACGCTTCCATTGGAGTGGCCTAGCGCGAGGAATTATTTGTTGTTAGACCCCTTGTGCGCGTCCTATATTGGATCATTGGCTCGGCTCAACCGGATACATCCCATGCGCAACGCCATCCTCGTCAGTGCCCTGCTGCTCGCCACGCCCCTCGCGGGCGACCAACTTCGCATCGCCACCTCCAACGACTGGCGCCAATGGCAACTGCCCGGCGACGCCGTCGAAGTCGCGCGCGGTACGCTCAAGCCCTCCTTTGTCCGCCGCAACATCAACGCCGTGGCCAACGCCTTTGACTTTGCCAGCGGTGGCATCCGCAAAGTGGGATCCAACCCCGGCGACGCCCTCAACTTCATCGACGGCGATCCGGCGACCTATTGGGCACCCGATCCGAACGCCCGCGTCGAGGATTGGTGGATCGAAGTCGATCTGGGGCGCGTGGTATCGGCGCGCAAAATCGAGCTCCACTTCGCCGCCGATAGCACCCCGCTGGAGTTTTTCAAAATTCTTACCTCCGACGGCGAGCCTTTCTTCAGCAACGCCAATTCCATTCTCCCCGGCACGCTGCGCTACAACAAGCGCTGGCGCTACAGCTTTAACGAAGCACACATCATCGAGATTGACTATGAGCTTAAGCCGCTCAAGAATATCCGCATTGAGGCCGACCTGCCCACGGAGCATATCCGCCTGAGCGAGGTGGTGGTCGAGAGCATCGGCGACAACCTTTCGCTGGGGATCTGGGACCGGAGAGGCAGCGTCGAAATCATTTCTGAAGCCACCTCTCAGTTGGGCCGCACGCTCATTGAGTCGAAGGGGATCAGCAATACCCTCGTCGATGGCGATATCACCACCTATTGGGGTACGGTGCATCGCGGCGGCTCGGGTACGCAGCCCGAACAGCAGATCGGTCAGTTCGAAATAGACCTAGGCGCATTGTACTGGGTGGATCGGGTGCGGATGCTGGGCGACGACAGCGGCGTCGCTCCAGGTAAAGGCTCGGGTCGCCACCGGAGCGGCGTTTTCAATTATCTGTGGTATCAGTTTTTTGTTTCCGACGGTTCCCGGGCACCGGATGGCTCGTTGAGTTGGGAACTATTGGGCGAGTTGCCCTCAGATCGCCGCAATCTGACGAAAGTTCGCCACTTCCAAGAGCTCTTCCCATTGCGCAAGGTGCGCCACGTGCGGCTGATCTTCCCCATGTCCGAGGGCTTCGAAGCCTTTAACGGCCGCATCGGCACCACGGCCGAGTGGCAGGTGTTTGGCGAGGGCCATCCAGCCGAAGTCGTGGCGCGATCGCCGATTTACGACCTCGGTTCCATACAACACATTGCGGAAATAGGCTGGGACATCGACGCACCGCCGGGGTCTCGCGTCGAAATCCGCAGCCGCACCGGCAACCTCCTCGACAACCAGTACGTCTTCTACGACAAAAACGGCAAGCAAGTCACCCAGCGAAAATACGACAAGCTAATTCCCAGCTTCCGAGGAGCCATCGACACCATCCGCACCCCTGGAGCCGACTGGAGCAACTGGAGCCGGGCGTACGCGACCTCCGGCCAAGTCTTTCTCTCGCCCGGCCCCCGACGCTACGTGCAATTGGACATCCGCTTCCTCTCCGAAGATCCTTTCGTCGCCGCCACTCTAGACAATATCGTCCTTGAATTCGACAATCCGCTGGCGCAAGAGACGCGCGCCGAAGTCTTTCCCGTCGAGGTTGACCCCGGTGAAATGAGTCAGTTTACCTACTATCTTCGCTCCGACTTTGTCTCGTCGAGCCGTGGCTTTGATCAGATCCAACTCGCCTCCACCGCCGGGGCCTCCTTCCGCGCACTGCGCCTCGCCGGCGAGCCAGCCGCCCCCACGGTCGAAGAAACTGAAAATGGCTTCAAGCTCCTCCTCGCCGAGCCGGTGCGGCGCTCGGCCCTGATCGAAATCGACTTTGAGAGTACCCTCTATCTCAACCAGACCCGCTTTGAAGCCTTTCTGTTCAACAGCGCCTTGTCAACCACTGCGCGTCAACAGGTCGATCCCGGCGACGCCGAGACGGCCATCGCCAGCGACCGCACCTTTGTCTCCCTGCCCACCGATGGGCGACTCTTTGCCGATCTGTCGCTATCGAACCGGGTGCTGACTCCCAATGGCGACGGCATCTCAGACCAGTTGCGCATTGACCTCGACCTGTTCAAAGTGCTCGATCCCCGACCAGTCATCATCGGCGTCTATAATTTAACTGGCCACCGAGTGGCCCTCATCAGCGACGCGGCTGCTACAGCCGGTCACCAGACCTATCAATGGGACGGACGCGACAGCCAAGGCCGCACGGTCGCACCCGGTATCTACATCCTCCGCGTCACGGCTGAAGGCGACGCGCTGACCCGCAGCGAGAATCGCCTGATCTCGGTAGCCTACTGATGGATAAGCTCTTTGCCAACCGATCGGCCTTCTTGCTGTGGCTGGTCGCGTTGTGGAGCTCCACAGCGGAGGCTGACATTGTCTTGTGGCAGATCGGCGGTAGCGGCTTGGAGTGGGCCGAACACGACTCGGTCGCCATTCTGATCGATGAGACTACCACGCCGGGAGCAATACAGCCCGTCTATATACAGCCCGACCGCTCAGTCTTCTCCTATCTGACCAACTGGGGTAGCTGGACTCCCCGCGAACTGGGCTACGTGGATGGCGAAAGACCGCGAGTGTCTGGCAATTTGCGCCTAGTGGACGGCGACAGCACGTCCTATCTCGCACCCTCTTCGGGCGGCAGTCCCGACGGCCGCACCTTCACCTTCGACTTGGCCGTGCCAGTGCCGGTCTTCTCCTTTGGGTTCTACACGCCCTCGCAGGGATACCGCTCGGACGGCAAGAGCCTGCGCGAAGACGTCGTACCCGCCTACGAGCTCTATGTCGCCGCCCATAACCCGAGCGAATGGCGGCAGATCGCCGACGTGCAGGAGAATTTTCGCCCCGTCGTGCAGCACCAGTTTCCCCGCCAGTACGTGCGCTTCGCCCGCTATATCCGCCGACTCTCGCGCTCGCTCGAAGCCGCGCAGATCGAGGCGCTGCAAATATCGTCCCAGGCAATCTTCGCCAAAGGCCAAGCCCACCGGGGCACCATCGGCGATTTCGAGATCTTCGGAGAGGGTGTTCCCCGGCATGCGGTGTACAAGACGCGGATATTCGACTTGGCGCAGAAAGTCAACTTCGGCCGCTTCTTTTGGTCGGCGACCCCGTTGCGGATGGTGGACGGCGTGCCGGTGGAAACTGACGCCGCCGAGGTCTCAATTCAAGTCGAGGCGCGTACCGGCACCGACCCCAAGCCGGACATCTACTACGAGTTCACCGACATGGGCACCCGCGTCCCAGTGCCGCAGCAGCGCTACCAAGACGTGCTCAAAAACCCGAGTGGGGCGGTCAACGCCGACGACGGGCAAGGAGGGACGCTGACGCTGACGACGCGCCCCAAGCCGGGGATTCGCGCCGGAATTGAATACGACCAAGACAACTGGACCTTCTGGTCGGTCCCGGCGTTCGAGTCGGGCCAAACGCTCGGCCTGCGGTCCGGCTCTCATCTGCAGCTAAAAATCGTCCTGAATAGTGAGGAATTCGACGCCTTCGTGCGGCTCGATTCCCTGTGGATCGAAACCTCGCCGACTCTGGCCACCTCGGTCATCGGCGAAGTGGCCCGGTTGGACGATCCGCAGCCTCTGCGCGGCGTTGCCGAGGTGGAGATGGGCGCGATGACGGAGTTCGTCTATGCTGTCAAAGCAGAGGTTGCCGCCAGCGACGCGGGCTTCGACGCGCTGCGCATTCGCACGGGTGGTCAGCCCGCGTTCAAGCAGCTCGAAATGGGTATCCCCTTGCAACAGGTGGAAGCAAGCGAGGTAATCGAACGTGAGGACGGATTGACGATACGCTTGCCGGAGCGACTAAACGCCGGGCGCGACGAGTTGATCCGCGTCGTCTTCGCCGCCGAGGTCTTCGACTTTGCCTGGACCTTCGACGGCGAAGTACTCGATAGCCAGAGCCAGAGTCTGCCGCAGCCCGTGCGAGACGGCAATGTCGGCGACGATATCGCCACCAGCACTCTGCGCGTCCTTGCCTCCTCGACTGGTCAAGACGAGAAGATCCGCGACCTGCGCCTCTCTACCGCCGTCGTCACGCCCAACGACGACGGCGTCAACGACCTGCTGGAAATCGAGTATGCCCTCTTAGGGCTACCCCGTACCGTAGCAGTCCGGCTGAATATCCACGCCCTCAACGGCCGCAAAGTCGCCACACTGGCGGCAGGCGGGCAGAAGTCGGGCCTACAGCGCATTCGTTGGGACGGCCGAGACGACAGCGGGGCACTCTTGCCGACGGGCCTCTACCTGCTCGGGCTGGAAGTCGAAGGGGAGGCCGCGGTGATCAAGCGGCTCATCCCAGTGGGGTTGGCTTATTGACCGCCGCGGCCATGCCCCTAGCCTTGATCTGCTTCTGTTTCCACCGCCCTCCGCGGCTCAGGCGTGGTGAGGGAATGAAGGAGCGATAGTGCGGTCTCTGTCCGAGTCATTCGGATTTCTCCGTGGCAACGTCCTCGTGCTCACCGTGTCGGGAAGTCTGGGCATGTTCTGCCGGGCCATGGTGTTCCCGTACGTCCCCCTCTACATCCTAGCCCTCGGCGGCGCGCCGGAGCAGATCGGGATCGTTTACGCCTTGGGGCCTCTCGGCGGGCTGATCGCGTTTCCGATCGCCGGCTATCTCGCCGACCACATGAACCGGGCTTGGTTGATCGCGGCGGCTGGCTACTTCTCAGCTATAGCCGTGCTGGTGAATGCCGTAGCACCGAGTTGGGAATGGGTGGCCGCGGCCATGCTGATGCGAGGCTTTGCCGTGTTCCACTTCCCGGCCACATCGGCGCTCATCGCCGACTCCCTGCCTTCTCGAAACCGGGGTCGCGGAATGGCGACGATGGCCGGCCTGACCGGGGGCTTGGCGCTGTTCGCTCCGTTTGTCGCCGGCGTGGCCATCGACACTTGGGGAGTTGAGGCGGGGATGCGGATCCTCTACGTAGTGATGGGCTCGGCCTACGCCGCGGGCGCTACGATCAACTTGATCTTCATCCGCGAGACCCGGAAACCACCAGCGGAAGCAGTGAGTGCCGCCAACCTCGGACAGACGCTACGCCGCTCCTACACGGATATCCCGGCATTGCTGCGGGGTTTTCCGCGATCGCTGCGAGCCGTGTCCGTGGTGATCATTCTGTGTTTCATCGCCAACGGCGTGGCCAGCCCCTTCTGGGTGGTGTACGCGAAGACCCACCTTGGGCTGACGGCTTCGCAGTGGGGGCTGATCCTGCTGGTAGAGTTCGGCTTGCGGAACCTGACGACGGTTCCCGCGGGGTTCCTCACCGATCGCTTTGGACGCACGCGGTTTCTCATTGCCGCTTTGCTGATCTCCGCTGCGACTCCACTGTATCTGCTGGCTGGCTCCTTTGGGTTCGTGCTGGCGATCCGCTGTATCATCGCCGTGGCTTCGGCTTTTTTCAGCCCCGCTATGGGTGCCCTGCTAGCCGACACTGTGCCCAGCACAATCCGCGGCCGCGTGATGGCCGCCATTGGCCGAGGATCTGTGTCAATTGGCAGTGCCTCTGGAGGGACGGGCGGCCCTGGAACCGGGTTCTTGACCACCCTGCCGCTGATGGCGGCGGCGCTGTGTGGCGGCTTCCTCTACGCTTGGAGTCCGGCGATTCCGTTTCTGCTCGTCTTTGGGCTGACCATCGTCGCCTTGCTCGTGTCGATCGCGTTCGTGCGGGATCCCAAAACGGCGCAGGAATAGCTACTAGGTCGCGGTTGACCCGTTGCAGCAGCGGGCGTATTATTCCCCAACCAACCCGCATTCCGCACGATCCGCACAAAACAGCTAGCAGGTGCCTGAGCCATTATGTCGAGGAAGGGAATCACTATGTTCGAGCGGCCCGATTGGGACGAGTACTACATGCGCATCGCCATGGCCGTCCGGGCGCGCGCCAACTGCACGGGCAACCGCATTGGAGCCATCTTGGTGCAAAACGATCGAATCATTTCGACCGGCTACAACGGCACCCCACACAACATGGTCAACTGCCTCGACGGCGGGTGCGACCGCTGTGCTCACCGCGACCAATACCCTTCGGGCAAGGACTACGATTTGTGCATCTGCGTCCACGCCGAACAAAACGCGCTGTTGTCGGCGGCCCGCTTTGGCATCGCCACCGAAGGAGCGCGGCTGTATTCGACGATGCGGCCTTGTTTTGGCTGTGCCAAAGAAATCCTCCAAGCCAAGATCCACGCGGTGTATTACCTACACGACTGGATCTATCCCGACGCCGAGCGGCAGGTCAGCTACGAGGAGCTGTTGTCGTTTGTGCCGGGCGGCGTGCGGGCCGTGGCCATGGACGACCCGGACGCCGCTTGGGCTGTCTCCTCCTTGCGCCAAGACGAGTGAGGATGCGGCGCGCTGCTTGGGCCGCGTGGGCGAGTCTAATAGCCGTGAAGGTCGTCGGTGCTGAGCCGGTCGCCGTAGTGCCGACGGCTGCCAAGCCAACGCTCGACGGCATCTTGGTCGAGTGGGGGGCACCTGAACGCATCGGCCTAGTCCCCGGAGGCGAGCGCGTGGGCGTGCGCGGGGCCTTTGCTGGCTCGGCAGATCACGAGGCCGACCTCTACCTGATGTGGGACGCCGACTTTGTGTACGTGGCGGCCGCGGTAGTTGACGATATCGTAGATGCCCAACAGATTCCCCCTGACAAAAGCGAATGGCGCGGCCCATCCGGGGAGCGCAAGGACGCGATGTTTTACTACGATCACCTGAAAATTTTCCTGCGCGGCCCCGAGCAGCCCTTGGGGCATACCATCTGGCTGAGTCCGACCGACGGCACGCCCTATCTGTGGGGGGGCATGCAGCGCCAGAAGCCTACAGAGCGCGTGCCCGTACAAGCCGGAGGGGCGCTACGCGAGCAGCTCTACACCTTTGAAGTGGGCATTCCTTGGCGCTGGCTGGGCTTCTATCCCCAGCCCGACATGGTGCTCGACGCGCTTTTTCTGCTGCCGGATTCCGACCTGCCCACCGAGGCACTGCGCGACAAGGTGCGACAGAGCAACAAGTGGATTTGGTGGCAGGGCAAGGTGCAGCTCAAGGGGCAGCCACCGGGGTTGCGCCAACCGCCCAAGCAGCAAGTCATCGCGGAGATCGCAGAGAAGACGCGGGAGATTACCGTGCCGAAGGTGGACCGGGCTGGGCCGGAGGAAAAGAGACAGGATGGACAGGATTCGGTTGCCGTTGAGAAAAGTCTGGTCGCCCAGCGGGAAATTCCGGCGCAAGCGCCCAGCAGGGATTCAGGCCCAAGCCGGTCACAAGAAGCCGTGCAACCTGCGTCGGTGCCCACGATCAGATCGCGGCTGAATCGGTCGTTGTTGGCCAAGAGGCATCCAGCGCCGGATTGGGTGCGGGTGCTCAACGACGACGCGGAAGTGTCGCGGGGCCAAGTCGATTCGCTCTATTATAGATTGACCCACTCGCTGGCGCGCCTGACCGCGGACCGCATTAATGCCCGCACCGACGGGATTGTCATGGACATCGCCGAATACGCGGGGACTTGGCGGGCGCAGGCGCAGCACTTCTTGCAAAAACTACTGGCCAAGACGCTGGCCGACCTTGAGCAAGGGCAGCTACAGGCGCAGATCGCCAGCGCCGCCACCGAAGTTGGCGTGGATGGCGACCAAGCTATCCGCTTAGTGCAATCGCTTTGCCGCGAGGCCCTAAAGATATACGCCGAGGGCAAGGTCGCTAGTTCCGAAACCCTAATCGACAAGGCGCGGCGGCAGGCCAAACTCTCCGAGGAGCAGGCCCAAGACCTGCTCGCGGTGCTAGCCGCGTCTATTCCCCGATAACTCTATGCCCGTATTTTCCATCGAACATTTGCGCCAAGTCGGCGCAGCCATCTTCGCCGCAGCCGGCGCGCCACCCAAGGCAGCCGATGTCGTCGCCAAGCTGTTGGCCGATGCCAATGCCGTGGGGCACGACTCGCACGGCGTCATCCGCATTCCCCAATACATAAGCACCATCGAAAAGGGGGAGATCGTTCCCCACGCCGAGGTCGAAGTGGTGCGCCAGACCACCGCGGCGCTCGTGCTCGACGGGCACTGGGGATTTGGTCAAGTCGTGATGAGCCAAGCGGTGGAAATGGGCTTAGAGCGCGCTGGCAACTGTGGGGTCGCGGCCATAACCGTCAAAAACTCCAATCACATCGGTCGTCTCGGCAGCTATGTGGAGCACATCGCCGAGGCCAACATGATCGGCCTGCTCTGCGCCAACTCGCACGGCGGCGGTGCCAGCGTGGCCCCTTGGGGCGGCATTGCCGGGCGCTTGGCCACCAACCCGCTGGCGGGCGGTTGGCCCGACGGCGAGGGCGGCGCACTCGTGCTGGACATCACCACCAGCGTAGTGGCCGAGGGCAAGGTGCGGGTCAAGCGCAATCGCGGCGAACCAGTCCCCGAAGGCTGGATCATCGACGCGGCTGGCCAGCCATCGACCGATCCCGCAGACTTTTACGACGAGCCGCGCGGCAGCCTCTTGCCTTTTGGCGGCGTCATGGGCCACAAGGGCTACGGACTCGGAGTGGTGGTGGAGCTGTTGGGCGGGGCGCTGAGCGGGGCGGGTTGTGCGCGGGGCCGGAAGGCGCGAATCGGCAACGGCTGTTTCCTGCTGGTCATCGACATTGGGCGCTTTCAGCCGCTAGCCGAGTACGCGGCCCAAGTGCGGGCATTCGCGGATTATTTGCGGTCTTCGCCCAAAGCCGAGGGCGTCGATGCCATCCTGCTGCCCGGAGAGTTGGAAAAGCGCGAGCGACAGCGACGACAGGACGGCGTGGTCGTCGAGGAAGAAACTTGGCGGCAAATCCTCGATTGCGCTCAGCGAGTCGGAGCCGTTCTACCAAGCGTTTAGCACAAGGAGCACTATTTAATGAAAACATCTGATCTCTTCGTCCGCGCCTTGGAGCACGAGGGCGTGGAATTTCTCTTCGGCATCCCAGGCGAGGAAAATCTCGACTTGCTCGAATCACTGCGCGGGTCCGAGCAGATCCAATTGATCCTCAACCGCCACGAGCAGGCCGCCGGCTTCATGGCCGCCACGTACGGCCGTCTCACCGGCAAGACCGGCGTTTGCCTATCTACCTTGGGACCGGGGGCGACCAACTTCGTCACCTCCGCAGCCTACGCCCAACTCGGCGCCATGCCCATGCTGATGATCACCGGCCAAAAGCCCATCAAGTCGAGCAAGCAGGGGCAGTTCCAAATCGTCGATATCGTCGAGATGATGCGGCCCCTAACCAAGTACACCCATCAGATCGTCAGCGGCGACAGCGTGCCCTCCCGCGTCCGCGAGGCGTTCCGCTTAGCCGAGGAGGAGCGGCCCGGGGCCGTGCATTTAGAACTGCCCGAAGACATCGCCTGCGAAGAGACCGATACGCCGCTTTTTCCCAAGGACCGCGTGCGGCGACCCGTCGCGGAAGAAAAGGCCATCGCCCAAGCCGCCACCCTAATCGAGGAGGCGCAAAGCCCCCTCTTGTTGATCGGGGCCGGGGCCAACCGCAAGCGCACCTCCAAGATGCTGTTCAACTTCATCCGCGACACCGGCATCCCGTTCTTCACCACCCAGATGGGCAAGGGCGTCGTCGATGAGCGCGACCCGCTCTTTTTGGGCAACGCCGCGCTGTCGGCCAACGACCCTTTGCACTGCGCCATCGACCGCGCCGACCTCATTATCAACGTCGGGCACGACGTGGTCGAGAAGCCGCCGTTTTTCATGGAGGCCGACAGCTTACAGGTCATTCACGTCAACTTCTCTTCGGCCTCGGTTGATCCGGTCTATTTCCCCCAGCTAGAGGTCATCGGCGACATCGGCAACAGCATCTGGCAGTTGCTGCTGCGGATCAACCGGCAAAAGACCTGGGACTTCAGCTATTTCGCCAAGGTCAAGGAGTGGATCGATGAAATCCGCGCTGTCGGCAACGACGACTTAGGCTTTCCCATCGCGCCCCAACGGCTCGTCGCCGACGTGCGCCGCGCCATGCCCGACGACGGCATTATATGCCTCGACAACGGCGTCTATAAGATCTGGTTCGCCCTCAACTACCGCGCCCACCAGCCCAATACCGTGCTACTGGACAACGCCTTGGCGACCATGGGGGCTGGGCTGCCCTCGGCCATGGCGGCGCGGCTGGTGGAGCCGGACAAACAGGTCATGGCCATCTGCGGCGACGGCGGCTTTATGATGAATTCCCAAGAGTTGGAGACCGCGGTACGCCTCGGCATGAACCTCGTGGTCCTCATTCTGCGCGACGACGGTTACGGCATGATCAAGTGGAAGCAGGCCGACATGGGCTTTGCCGATTGGGGCCTCGATTACGGCAACCCGGATTTCGTGCAATACGCCGCCAGCTATGGGGCCTATGGGCATCGCGTCGGCGCAGCCGATGATCTGCTGCCGACCATGCGCGAGTGCCTCGCCGCGCCGGGCGTCCATCTAATCGAGGTGCCGGTAAACTACGCGGTCAACCAAGACCTCCTCGAAAAGGAACTGGTCTGTCCAAAGTAAAAAAGCCCTCCTTAGTGGACAATCTGCATCAACCGCTGCGTCATGGACCCTTCTTGGGTCAGGGCGTAGAAAATTCGCAACGGAGTATTATAGTTCAATCTAGCCGACTTCAGCTTCCCATCTTGATCTCTGCGTCCTCTTCCCATAGATTGTCATTAGACAATTGGACGCTCCCTTAATCGACAATTGGACGCTTCTCTAACCGACAAATGGACGCCAACCGTTCTCTGTTTCCCCGCTCGCTGACACCCGTCCTCCGAGAGGCTTTGGCCGACACGCCGGTGGTCTGTCTGCTCGGTCCGCGACAGAGCGGGAAAACTACGCTCGCGCAGCAACTCGCGCCTGACCGTGCGTTCGTCAGCTTAGACGAGCACAACTATTACCAAACCGCCGGGGCCGACCCGGACGGTTTCGTCGCCAGCCTGCCGGAGGCGGTGACCTTGGACGAGGTGCAACGGGTGCCGGCCCTGCTCTCGGCCATCAAACGCGCCGTGGATCAGGATCGCCAGCCCGGACGTTTCCTGCTGACCGGCTCAGCCAATCTATTGCTGGTGCCGACCGTTACCGAATCCTTGGCGGGACGGATGGAAATGGCGCAGTTGCACCCATTGACCGAAGCGGAAAAAGAGCGTCAGCCCGGGCGTTTCCTCAGCGACCTGCTGGACGGCGCACTCAAACCGGGTATCCGGCCCAAGGCGGAGCCTGCCAGGCCGTCGCTGCCGGAACGACTGGTAGCGGGCGGCTATCCCGAGCCGCTGACCCGCACGCCCAGCCGCGCCCGGCAATGGCACCGGCAGTATCTACGCAGCATCATCGAGCGGGATGTGCAAGACGTGGCGCGGGTGAGGGATGCCCAAGAATTGGCGCGCCTGCTAGAACTGTTGGCCCTGCGCAGCGCCGAACTATTGAATACCTGCGATCTGGCCAACAGCCTCGGCCTGCACCGGGCGACAGTAGATCGCTACATTGCCGTGCTGGAACGACTCTTTCTGGTGCGACGCCTGCCCGCGTGGCACCGCAACCCGGCCAAACGGCTCGTCAAAACACCGAAGGTCCATCTGCTCGACAGCGGGCTGGCCGCGACCCTCGCCGACCTGACTGCGGCCGACTGGCTCAATCATCGGGACCGCATGGGGCATCTGTTGGAGTCATTCGTGGTGCAGCAACTCATGGCCCAAGCCACTTGGACAGAGCCGGATTTGCGTTTTTGGCACTATCGCGACAAGGATCAGGTGGAGGTCGATGTAGTCCTTACTCAGGGCCAGAAGACTTGGGGTATTGAGGTCAAGGCCGCCAGTGCGCTCACCTCTAAAGATGGGCAAGGGCTTGTGCGGCTGGCCGCTCGCTGCGGCGAGGATTTCGAGTCTGGGGTCCTGCTCTACGCCGGTCGCGACCGGCTTCCGTTGGCCGATGAACGCATACTGGCTGTGCCGCTGAGCGAATTGTGGGAGCGGTAGGGCGTATCCAAAGAGGCTGTTGACTGGGAAAAGTCCCTAGGCGTAACTAAATAAGGTCGATGAGGTTCGGATCCGATTGGGTACCGGTGCTGAAGAGAGGTATGATTCCATGGACGAGATAACACTCAAAAACTTCCGCTGCTTCCGCGAAGAGCAGACCGCTCGCCTCGCGCCGTTGACACTTCTCGTCGGCGAAAACAGCACCGGCAAGACTTCTTTTATGGCGATGATTCGGGCGCTGTGGGATGTCGCCTATAGGCGGACCGACTTGGATTTCAAAGAGGAGCCTTACGACCTCGGTAGCTTCGACGAAATCGCCCACCACAGAGGGGGACGGGGTGGTCGGGCGGATGCCTTTGAGGCGGGATTTGCTGCTAATCAGAGGGTGATTCAAACTGATCAGAATGCCGAGTTTGCAACTGATCGCCCATATCGCTTCAACGTGACGTTCGAGCAATATGGCACTGCGCCGATTCCAGCAAGCAGGCGCTTTTCTTGCGATGATGTCTGGATTGAAGAATTGTCCCTATATACCAACCCACTTGGGATTCCAATGCTCCTCTGGGGAACGCCGAATGGTGCTTGGGAAGGGGAAATAAGCGTTGAATCTCTCTTGTCGGAGTCCGAATCCTCCCGATCGTGGCCCTTTGACGTAGATCCCGGCAGTCTAAAGGCTCGCCAAGGCTCTGAGTCTCCTACCGACGAGGATTGGGAACGGCTCCAGCGACTTTCTCGTATTTTTGAGGAAGTAAGAGAATTCGGCCGTCGTAAACAGCGGCCTTACGCCAGTGCCCCTGTTCGTTCCAAGCCCCAACGCACCTACGATCCCGCACGCCCAACGCGGGACCCGGAAGGCGATTACGTCCCGATGTATCTTGCGGACATGTTTTTTCAGGATGAGAGACAATGGAACGAACTCAAGGGAGCACTTGAGCAGTTTGGCCAAGAGGCTGGGCTGTTCGATGAAATTTCGGTCAAGTCCTTCGGAAGGAAGGCAAGCGAACCGTTTCAAGTGCAGGTCAGGAAATTCGGCAGCAGGATCAAGGGGCCTCATCGCAACCTAATCGACGTCGGCTATGGTGTCAGTCAAGTTCTGCCCCTCGTCACTGAACTGCTCCGCGGCGACATTTTCCTAGAGTGGTTCAGCGGCACCCCGCCTATGTTTCTGCTACAGCAGCCCGAGGTGCATCTGCACCCCAGCGCCCAAGCCGCCTTGGGTAGCTTGTTCTGCGAAGTCGCGACGCCAGAGCGCCATTTAGTAATCGAGACCCACAGCGACCACCTGATCGACCGGGTGCGTATGGACGTGCGCGACGGCACCACTGCACTGAAGCCCGACGATGTTTCCATCCTCTTTTTTGAGCGTAAGGATTTGGATGTTTGCATTCACTCGCTCCGAATAGACGAAGAGGGAAACATCGAAGGCGCACCCGATGGCTACCGGAACTTTTTCTTGGAAGAAACGGCGAGGTCTTTATGGAAGAGACAGTCTATAGGAACCTGAAGCATGTGTGCGATTGTTGACGCTAACGTCATCTCTGAGGTATTCGGTTCTAATCCACCGCCGGCAGGAGAGAAGTTCTTTGATTGGCTCAACCAAGGAAGTGGCCGGCTGATAGTCGGCGGCAAGCTGCTTGAAGAACTTGAACAGGGTTCGGCGGACTTCAGACGCTGGGGACGGGAGGCCCAACTTGCTGGAAGAATGATAATCGCGAATAAAAGTGAAGTGGACGCAAGGACAGAGCATATCCAGAGTGAGGACGCAATCAGGTCCGATGATCCACATGTCATTGCCTTGGCTCAAGTCAGCGGTGCCCGATTGTTGTACTCGAACGATGGCAACTTGCAGAAAGATTTCAACAGTAAGAGCCTGATTGACGATCCCCGAGGTAAAGTTTACTCGACGAGTGGGGATGGGAGCTTCCTGCCTAGGCACGATAGGTTGCTAAAAAATAAAAAATTGTGCCGTCCATGATTTTGGGACTAAAACCCGTACGCTGCTAGGACACGAAAATCATATGCAAAAACTCATTGCCAATGACCCTGAGACGCGCTCGGCGGACATTGTGGCCGAGAACACTGAACACCTGAAGGCCCTGTTACCCGAAGTCTTCACCGAGGGCAAGATCGACTTTGAGGTGCTCAAGCAGCTTCTCGGCGGCGAGGTGGACGGCGGCGAGGTGGACGAGCGCGAGGAGAAGTACGGCCTCAACTGGCACGGCAAGCGCGAGGCGCGGCGGCTTGCACTGACGCCTTCGACCGGGACCCTGCGCCCCTATCCAGAGGAGAGCGTCGATTGGGACACGACGCAAAACCTGATGATTGAGGGCGACAACCTAGAAGTGCTCAAGCTGCTGCAGAAAAGCTACGCAGGTAAAGTGAAGTTGATTTACATTGACCCGCCGTACAACACGGGGAAGGATTTCATCTATCCCGACGATTATCGGGACAGTATCCAGAATTATCTGAAGTTGACGGGACAGACCGATGACGATAACCGAAAGCTGTCATCGAATACGGAAGCCTCGGGTCGGTTCCACACCGACTGGCTGAATATGATGTATCCGCGTTTGAAGCTGGCGCGGAACCTGCTCCGCGAGGATGGGGTGATCCTTATTAGTATTGACGATGGAGAGTTGGTGAGACTCAAAGAGATATGTGATGAGATATTTGGAGAGGAGTGTTTTACCGCGACGATCGCATGGAAGAAACGCAGCACTCCCCCAAATGATCGAGTAGTTGGTGCGCAGCATGATTACATCCTTGGCTACACTAAGAAGCCCGATTTGGGGCTACGCTTACGCAGACGCTCTTCCTCACAACTTGTCCGATACAAAAATCCAGATAATCATCCAAAGGGGCCTTGGGCACCCGGCGACTTGATGGCGAACGTTAAGGGTGGCCGTTACGTAGAGTCTCTATATTTTTCAATAACTAATCCTCGTACAGGAGAAAAATTCTATCCGTCATCGAAGGGTAACTGGCGCTTCAATAGGGAGAAGATCCAATGTCTTCTCGACAATGATGAAATACACTTTGGAGAAGACGATAAAGGACGGCCGAAACTCAAGAGATTTCTGTGTGATGTCAAGGAGGGGATTTCTTGGACTACTCTGTGGGATTTCGTTCCCCTAAATAGTGCCGGGTCAAAGGAAATGACCGACATGTTCGGCAATCTAGCTGTGTTCGAGAATCCAAAGCCAGTTGGATTGTTGCAGAGTATTATCCAATTAGGTGGTTCAGAAGATGGCATAGTGTTGGACTTCTTCGCAGGTTCGGGGACGACAGGGACTGCTACGATGTTGGAAAACGTCTTGGCAGGGCACTCGATGCGGTATATCATGGTGCAACTCCCGGAAGTATGCGAAAAAAAAAGCCAAGCAAGACAACACGGTTTCGAGACTCTGAGCGATGTGTGTAAGGAGCGCCTCCGCCGCGCCGCAAACAAAGTCAAGGAAGAGAATCCGCAATATACCGGCGACCTCGGCTTCCGCGTCTTCAAGCTCGACACGTCCAACATCCGCACTTGGGAGCCGGACGGCGACGACCTAGAACAGACGCTGCTCGACAGCATCGACCACATCAAATCGGATCGAAGCCAAGACGATATCCTCTACGAGTTGCTGCTTAAGCTCGGCCTCGACTTGTGCGTACCCATCGGGACCCGGACCATTGCAGGCAAGGCTGTGCACTCCATCGGTGCCGGGACGTTGCTCGCCTGCCTCGACGAGCATATTGACCGGGAGGAAGTCGATTCGATAGCCTTCGGTATTGCCGAGTGGCACAAGCAACTCGAATCCGAGGACGACGCCACGGTGATTTTCCGAGATAGTGCTTTTGAGGATGATGTCGCCAAGACGAATATGGTGGCCATTCTGGAGCAGTACGGATTGGGGAACGTGCGGAGCTTGTAACGACGGTTGAATGGAGCTCAAGCATGAGCCAACATAAGAAGCTTTTGCAGCGGATTCTCGGCGGTCGCTCGGATGCGAACATCCGCTTCGGCGACTTATGTGGGCTGCTCCGGAATCTGGGGTTCGCCGAGCGAGTGCAAGGAAGCCACCATATATTCAGAAAGAGTGGCGTTGCGGATAGAATCAATCTACAGCGCGACAATGGTCATGCGAAGCCCTATCAGGTACAGCAGGTCCGCAAGGTGATCCTGAAGTACGAACTAGGAGAAGACTGATGTACAAGTACGAGATTATCCTCTATTGGAGCAATGACGACGACGCTTTTGTAGCTGAAGTGCCCGAGCTTCCCGGATGCATGGCTCATGGTGACACGCAAGAAGACGCTCTCAGACACGTCAATCAAGCGATGGCTCTCTGGATTGATACCGCGAAAGAGTTCGGCGATCCAATACCAGAACCCAAAGGCGAGCGGCTGATGCTGGCGTAACGAAGGTGTTTCAACTCAAGGGTATCTACTATTGATCTCTGCATTTACAATGGAATAGCTTCTCACTCTTGCTTCGCCCCAGACCGTATTCCTTTAGCTATGCAGTCCTCAATAATGGAAAGGTTTTCTGAGCCACCACATGAAACTCCATTTTGAACCCAACCTCGACTACCAACTCCAAGCCATCGAAGCAGTCTGCGACCTGTTTCGCGGCCAAGAGGTCTGCCGCACCGAGTTCACGGTCACACACAATGCGGCGGATGCTCAGGCTAGTCTCGGCTTTGCAGAAAGCGACCTCGGTACCGGCAACCAGCTAAGCCTGCCCGACGATCAGATACTTGCGAATCTGAACGATGTCCAGCTTCGCAACGGCTTGCCCATTTCGGCCTCCTTGGACTCGGGCGATTTCACTGTCGAGATGGAAACTGGCACCGGCAAGACCTATGTGTACCTACGCACTATCTTCGAGCTAAACAAGCGCTACGGCTTCACCAAGTTCGTCATTGTTGTGCCGTCGGTCGCCATCAAGGAAGGCGTGTACAAATCGCTCCAAATTACCGACGACCACTTCCGTGTGCTCTACTCGGGCACGCCCTTTGAGTACTTCCTATACGATTCGGCCAAGCTCGGTCAGGTGCGAAACTTTGCCACCAGCCCGCAGATTCAAATCATGGTGGTAACGGTCGGTGCTATTAACAAAAGGGACGTCAACAATCTCTATAAGGACAGCGAGAAGACGGGCGGCGAAAAGCCGATTGATCTGATTCGGGCCACGCAGCCTATCCTCATTGTCGATGAGCCGCAAAGCGTGGATGGCGGTTTGCAAGGACGCGGCAAAGAAGCCCTCGGAGCCATGAATCCCCTCTGCACCCTGCGCTACTCGGCGACACATGCGGACCAGCACCACATGGTCTATCGGCTCGATGCAGTAGATGCTTACGAGCGCAAGCTAGTCAAGCAAATTGAGGTGGCATCGGCGACAATCGAGGACGCCCACAACAAGCCCTACGTCCGCTTGGTGTCAACGCGCAACCAGCGCGGCGCGATCAGCGCCAAGGTCGAACTCGATGTCGAAAAGTCGGCTGGGGTCCGTCGACGGGAGGTCACTATCCAAGATGGCGACGATCTCGAACAAATCACCGGACGTGCGATCTACCAAGACTGTCGTATTGGCGATATCTGCGTCAAAAAGGGCAACGAATCCGTCGAGTTACGCGTACCCGGCGGTGAGTACTTTCTCCGGTTGGATGAAGCCTACGGCGACGTGGATCATCTCGCTGTCCAGCGCCAAATGATTCGCCGCACCATTCGCGAGCACTTCGACAAGGAAAAGCGCCTGCGCTCACAGGGAATCAAAGTGCTAAGCCTGTTTTTCATCGATGCGGTAGATCGTTACCGATATTACGACGAGGGCAACCCCGCCAAAGGGAAGTATGCCCAAATATTCGAAGAAGAGTATCGGCACTTGGCTAATCATCCAGACTTTGGCGAAGTGGCTCTCGACGTGCCCGCAGAAGATGTCCACAACGGCTACTTCTCCATCGACAAAAAAGGCGGCTGGACAGATACCGCCGAGAACAACCAAGCGAACCGCGACAACGCCGAACGAGCCTACAACCTGATCATGCGGGACAAGGAGAAACTCCTGAGCCTAGAGACGCCGCTCAAGTTCATCTTCTCGCATTCGGCTTTGCGCGAAGGTTGGGACAATCCCAACGTCTTTCAGATATGCGCCCTGCGCGACATCCGCACCGAACGCGAGCGACGGCAGACCATTGGGCGCGGCCTGCGCCTGTGCGTCAATCAGGAGGGCCAGCGCTTGCACGGCTTCGAGGTCAACACACTCACGGTTATTGCCACGGAGAGCTACGAGGAGTTCGCCGAGAACCTCCAGCAGGAGATCGAGACCGATACCGGTATCCGCTTCGGTATTGTGGAGGCGCATCAGTTTGCGGCCATTCCGGTCGCCGGCACAAACGGACAGACGACGGCTTTCGGTTCCGAAGCGTCGAAGAATCTGTGGGAACACCTGAAAGCAGAGGGATATATCGACGCAGCAGGGCGAGTCCAAGACACTCTCCGCGAGGCACTCCAAGACGATACCCTCAGCATACCCGAGGAATTCGCCGAGCAGCGCGAAGAGATCGCCAAGGTGCTACGCAAATTCGCCGGGCGTCTAACAATCAAAAACGCCGACGAGCGCCGCTCAATCCGACCGCGCCGAGCCGTCCTCCAGAGCCAGGAGTTTAAGGCACTGTGGGACCGCATCAAGCACAAGACTACGTACCGCGTCGAGTTCGACAACGAAGATCTACTCGCACAGTGCATCCAAGCACTTGACGATGCGCCGCCGATCCCTAGGCCCCGGCTCCAGTGGCGCAAAGCCGACATCGCCATTGGCCAAGGAGGAGTCGAGGCAACCGAACGCGAAGGATCGGCAACCGTAGTGTTGGACGAGGCCGATGTAGAGCTACCCGATGTGCTCACCGAGCTTCAGGACCGCACACAACTCACGCGCCGCAGCATCCACCACATCCTCTCGGCGAGCGGACGCCTCGCCGATTTTAAGCGCAACCCACAGCAATTCATCGACCTCGCCGCGCAAGCTATCAATCGCTGTAAGCGTCTTGCTTTAGTAGATGGCGTCAAGTACCAACGCCTCGGAGACGAGTACTACTATGCACAGGAGTTATTCGGCCAAGAGGAACTAACCGGCTATCTGAAAAACATGATCTCGGACACGCAGAAGTCAGTGTACGATCAGGTGGTGTACGACTCCGACATTGAGAAATCCTTTGCCGACCAGATGGAGAATAGTACTGAGGTCAAGATGTACGCCAAACTGCCGGGATGGTTCACGGTGCCGACGCCGCTTGGAAGCTATAACCCGGACTGGGCTGTGCTGGTTGAGCACGACGACGGCGAGCGGCTATATTTTGTAGTCGAAACCAAGGCCAGCCTATTCTCCAGCGATCTCCGCAATGCTGAAAGCGCCAAGATTGAATGCAGCAAAGCGCACTTCGCCGCGCTCAAAGTGAGCGAATCACCGGCGGAGTACCGAACTGCCCGCTCTCTAGACGACGTACTCGCTCACAGCTAAGCCCTTTGACGAACAAGCCCTGCACTACATTCCAGTGCTCAATAGTGATCCGGCAGTGCTCTCGCCAACCTGACTGCGGCCAATTGGCTCAACAACCATCGGCTGCTCGGCTCCCGTTGGCCGACAAGCGCATACTCGCCGTGCCGCTGAGCGAATTGTGGGAGCGGTAGGGTGCGACGGTTCGCCCAAGGAGGCTGTTGACCGGGAGCCAGTCCCTAGGCGTAACTAAATACTATCGGCGGATGCTGGCGTGATATATATCTATGCTATATATTTATCGCCAAAAAAGGAGGGACCAGTGACCAAGACGGCAAAACTATTTTGGACCGGGCGCTCTCAGGCCGTTCGGCTGCCAAAGGAATTCCGCATGGACGGCGAGGAAGTGCGCATTCGCAAGCAAGGGGTGGCCGTAGTCCTCGAACCCGTTGTCACGGATTGGGCGTGGCTCGATTCTATCCAAGAGAAATTCTCGGAGGATTTCTTGGCCGCAGGCCGCAATCAGCCGCCGCATCAAATCCGGCCAGCCCTCGATACCGCCTTTGAGTAATGCGCTATCTGCTCGATACCAACGCTTGCATTGCGCTACTGAACGGCCGGCCCCCCGCGCTTGCTAGTCGGGTGCGACGCCATACTCCTGCGGATTTTGGGTTGCCGGCTCTCGTGACCTACGAACTCTACTACGGAGCCTTTAAGAGTACACACAAGGATCGGAATCTCGGCTTGCTCGATCACATCGCCTTTGAAGTCGTGCCCTTTGATGCGGCGGATGTTCGTGCAGCCGGCGCGGTTCGGGCAACTCTTGAAGCGATCGGACGCCCCATTGGACCGCTCGACACCCTGATTGCGGGTCAAGCACTGGCTCGCGGTCTGGTTCTAGTGACCGCCAACACCCGGGAATTCGGGCGGGTGGAAGGTCTTGATTGCGAAGACTGGTCCATCCCCACCGAAGCACCTGATGAAACTCCACTTTGAATCCAACCTCGACTACCAACTCCAAGCCATCGACGCTGTCTGCGACCTGTTTCGCAGTCAAGCGGTCTGCCGCACTGAAGTCTGTTGACTAATGCGCCTAGAACAAAGGAACCCCCCATGACCGACCGCCCCAACATCCTCGTCATAATGACCGACCAACAGCGCGCCACGGCCAGCCACCTCTACGGCAACACCTTCTGCCAAACCCCGTCCATGGAACGCCTAGCGGCCGACGGCGTGCTCTTTGAGAACGCAATCACCCCGCACCCGCTCTGCGTGCCGGCGCGCATCTCGTTTTGGACCTCGCAATTTCCCCACTCGCACGGGGGCCGGCGCAACCAGACCTTGATGCCCGCCGGTGCCACGCACGCTTGGCAACTCTGGAAGGAAGCTGGCTACGCCACGGGTCTGATCGGCAAAAACCACTGCTTCCAGCGCGAGGAAGATTTGGCGCTCTTCGACGTGTGGAATGCCTTTACTCACGGCGGGCGCAACGAGGGGCCACAGACGCGCGGCATGGACTGGTTCCGGCCGGAAGAAGGCCGCCGCAAGGTCGCCGCCGAGCATCGCCAGCTTGCCCACCAAAATCCCCGCTTTAGCTACGGCACCTCCGAACTGCCGTTAGAAGACCACTCCACCGGCCTGATCGCCGGGCAGACGACGCGCTTTATCGAAAAGCACCAAGACCAGCCCTTTGCCCTGTGGGTTTCTTTTCCCGACCCGCACGAGCCGTGGCTGTGCCCAGCCGAGTACGCATCCTTGTTCCCACCCTCGGCCATTGACCTACCCCCCTGGCGCGACGACGAATTCGACGACGAGCGCGCCCCCGAGCGCAACCGAGCACTCTACCAAATGCTGGGAGTGCGCCGCGACCCGCCCGAAGACCTCTACGGCGTCATGGCCTCGTACTTTGGCATGGTGCGCTTTATCGACGACGCGCTCGGCCAGATCCTCGACAAGCTCGACGAACTGGGGCTGCGGGAGCAGACGATTGTGGTCTTTTGTTCGGACCACGGCGACTTCATGGGCGAACACGCCATGCAGTGCAAAGGCGGGGTCTTCTACGACAGCCTGACGCGCGTGCCGCTGATCGTCTCTTGGCCCGGACAGGTCGCCACCGGAGTGCGCGACCGGAGCATGGCCAATCTAATCGACGTAGTGCCGACGCTGTTGCATTTGCAGGGACTGGCGCAGCCGCGCTCAATGCACGGAACGCCACTGCCTACCGCGACCGACGCCGCGCCCCGGGACGCGACCTTTTCCGAATACGGCAGCGGAGGGCCACTCTTTACCATGGCCGACTTGGAAAAACTGCCTCAACCTTGGGGCCGCAAGACCCTGATCGACACCTTGCAGTGGCGCGAAGCAGCCGGCCGCTGTAAAATGGTCCGCACCCGCGAATGGAAGTACGTCCACGACCCCATGGGAGACCGCGACGAACTCTACGACCTCGTCGCCGACCCAAACGAATTGGTCAATGTGATTGACGAGGAGCAACACCGCGACGCGCTCGCAGACATGCGCCTGCGGCTCGCCGACTGGAGCATCAACACCGAGGACGGCCAGCCGGTGCCCCTGCCCGACCGCTCTCACTACGAGTTAGCTTAGCGGCTCTTGACACAATCGGAACCCTGCCGGTATCTTATACGCCATGATTTCTGCTATGCTTACAGTCGCTTCCGCACCGTGCCTCAGCGGTTTCCCATCGGGGCCGACGGCTACCACTACTACTACCACTACGACCATGTGCGCCGGATAGCGACGGACTAAAAGTTCATTTTTTTGCAACCTCTCCCCGCTGTCGGCTCCAATGACAGCGGGTTTTTTCATGCCAAGGAGCGCGTCATGCTGATCAAGGTCCCCCAAGGACAGGACATCGAATACCCCGGCGAGGGGACGCTCAAGGAGATCCTCGTCCAAGAGAACAAGGAACTGTTAAAGCAATACATTGCCGCCCGCACCGGTGACGAGCGCATCGACTTCCACACCCAACTCACCAGCGAGGCGGAAGTCGAGCTTATCCCCTGGGATGCGGACGAGGCCGCCTGGATCTACCGCCACAGCATGTCGCATGTGTTGGCGCAGGCCGTGCTGCGCCTCTTCCCGGACGCGCAACTGGCCATCGGCCCGGCCATTGACGACGGCTTCTATTACGACTTCGACGTGGCCGAGCCTTTTACGCCCGAAGATTTGCAAAAGATCGAGCGCGAGATGAAGCGGGTCGTCAAGCAAAACCACCGGTTCGAGCGGATCGATGTTGCGCGCCAAGAAGCGGAAGAGATGGTCGCCAACGCTCCCTACAAACAGGAGATCCTCGCCGACTTGGAAGAGGGCCAGACCTTGTCCTTTTACCAAGACGGCGAGTTCATCGACTTGTGCCGGGGGCCGCACATGCTCGGCACCGGACAAGTCAAACACTTCAAGCTCCTGAGCGTGGCTGGGGCCTATTGGCGCGGCGACGAGAGCCGCAAGATGTTGCAGCGGATCTACGGCACGGCCTTTGCCACCCGCGAAGCCCTCGACCACCATCTGGCGATGCTAGAGGAAGCCAAAAAGCGCGACCACCGCACGCTGGGCAAGCAACTGGAGTTGTTCACCTTTGACGACGAAGTAGGGCCGGGGTTGCCTCTGTGGCTTCCCAAGGGGGCAGTGCTCATCGACGAGCTGGAGGACTTGGCCCGCAAGACCGAGCGCGAAGCCGGCTATCAGCGGGTGCGCACGCCGCACATCTGCAAGGAGTCCATGTATCTGCGCAGCGGCCACCTGCCGTACTACGCCGAGTCCATGTTCCCGCCCATGGAGTTGGAGGGAGTCAAGTACTACCTCAAGCCCATGAACTGCCCCCACCACCACAAAATTTTCGCCGCTGCTCCGCGCTCGTACCGCGACTTGCCTTTGCGCTTGGCCGAGTATGGCACGTGCTATCGCTACGAGCAATCGGGCGAATTGTTCGGCTTGATGCGGGTGCGCTCGTTGCAGATGAACGACGCGCACATCTACTGCACGCTCGACCAATTCGAGGAGGAATTCCTCGCCGTCTGCCAGATGTATTTGCGCTATTTCGAGCTGTTCGGCTTGGAGAATTATCTGATGCGCTTGAGCACCCACGCGCCCTCGGGCCTAGGGGCCAAGTACGTCGATGACTCCGAGCGGTGGCTCCGCACCGAGGACATGGTGCGCGGTGCCATGGCGCGGGGCGGGATCAATTACGAGGAGGTGCCCGACGAGGCCGCCTTCTACGGCCCCAAGATCGACGTCGAGGTTTGGAGCGCCATCGGGCGGCAGTTTACAATCGCCACTAACCAAGTCGATTTCGCCGTGCCCGGCCGCTTCGGCTTGACCTACACCAGCGCAGCCGGCGAAGAGGAGACGCCCATCTGCATCCACCGTGCGCCGCTGGGCACGCACGAGCGCTTTATCGGCTTCTTGATCGAACACTACGCCGGCGCGTTCCCAGTGTGGTTGGCACCCGTGCAAGCGGTAGTGTTGCCCATTGCCGAGCGCCACGCCGAGTACGGAAGCCAGCTCCACCAGCAGCTTCTCGCCGCTGGAATCCGAGCCGAACTCGACGCGGCCAGCGAAACCCTCAACAAGCGCATCCGCCAAGCGCAGACGCAGAAAGTGCCCTATATGCTGATCGCCGGGGACCGCGAGGTCGAAGAGGGCAAGGTGGCGATTCGGCAGCGATCCGGCGCACAGCTCGACCCGCTCCCGCTAGCCGAGGCCGTCGCGCTGATCGGCGCTGAGATCAGTGACTAGCGGCCATGTTCCGCCGCATCCGCTACATCGCCGAGGTCTTCTGGCAATTCCGCTACTATCTCCTTTGCACGGGGCTGGCGCTGGTCTTTTGGGACACCGCGTTGATCAAGCCGTTCCGCTTCTTCGTGGTGCTGGTGCATGAGGTCAACCACGCGGCAGCGGCCCTGATCACCGGCGGCGAGGTCCTCGAAATCCGCACCCATTGGAACGAGTCCGGGCACACCCTAACCAAGGGGGGCTTCTTCCCGCTGATTAGTGCGGCAGGCTACGTGGGGTCGGCGCTGTGGGGGGCATTGCTGATGTACACCTCGCTTTATCCGCAGGCGCAACGCTTGGTGTTGCTGTGCATTGGCGCGGCCTGCGCGGGGATGACCCTGATCTACACGCCGCTGGAAGAAGGGAGCGTTGATTTTGTGTTGGGGATCGGCGGCGGACTGGTCTTGTGCATCATGGCTTGTAAGTCGCGGCGGCTGGCGAGCATCGGCGCGGTGTGGATGGGGGTGATGCTGTGCCTGTACAGTCTCTACGACTTCCGCACCGACTTGTGGTATTATACAGAGCGGACGGACGCTGGGATACTATCGGCCTATTGGGGGCTAGATCCGTTGCAGGTGCCCTATCTGGCGTATCTGATTGCCTTGATTTGGGTGCTGGTGTCGCTGTCGTGCATGTATCGGGCGATGCGCGCGGTGGCCCTCAATCGGGGACTTTAAGCATAGAAACGACTCCCGGCGGGTTTCTTGCAATTGAGTGCAACAGCCCGATGCGCTACGTTACCAACGTCTGCTGCTTGCGTCATTCCCGCGCAAGCGGGAATCCAGACCTCGACCCAGCGCGGGGCAACGCCTAACAGATAGGCCGCAAACCAGCTTGCTCGATGCCTGCTTCCGCCGGCATGACACCTTACAAGCGGCGTAACACCAGTTACTAAGTAGCACACGAAATCGACAGAGAGGAATGTAAAACCATGCGAATGAGTCGGCTTTTCAGCCAGACCTTGCGCGAAGTCACTGCCGACGTGGAAGTCGCCAGCCACCAGCTATTGTTGCGGGCCGGCTTTATCCGCCCACTGGCCAGCGGCATCTTCAGCTACTTGCCCCTAGCGCAGCGGTCGATGCGCAAGATCGAGGACATTATCCGCCGCGAGATAGACGCCATCGGCGGCCAGGAGCTCACCATGCCGGTAGTGCATCCGGCCGAACTCTGGCAGCGGACGGGGCGTTGGTACGCGGTCGGCACGGAGATGGGGCGCTTCCAAGACAAAAACGAGCGCGACATGGTGCTGGCCATGACCCATGAGGAAGTAGTAGCCGACCTAGTCAGCCGCGAGATCAAATCCTACAAGCAACTGCCCCAGCTAGTCTATCACATCCAGACCAAGTGGCGCGACGATCCCCGCCCCCGCTCGGGCCTCATCCGAGTGCGCGAGTTCACCATGAAGGACTCCTACAGCCTCGACGCCGACTGGGAGGGCCTCGAAAAGCAATACCGCGCCCATTACCAGCACTATTTCAACATCTTCCATCGCTGCGGCCTCGATGTGCTCGCGGTGCGCTCGGACACCGGGATGATGGGCGGCGAGCTGGCCCACGAATACATGTACCTGACGCCGATCGGCGAAGACACTCTGCTCTTGTGCGACGGCTGCGGGTACTCGGCCAACCGTCAGATCGCCACCTTCGCCAAACAGGCCAACCCGGAAGAAGAGCCTGCCGCGCCCGAGAAAATCGCCACGCCCAATACCACGACCATCGAGGAACTGACTGCGCTGCTCGACATCCCCGCGAATAAGACGGCCAAAGCGCTCTTCCTGATGGCGACGGTCGGCGACGGTCGGGACAAGGAGGACGCGTTTGTGCTGGCAGTCATACGCGGCGACATGGAAGTCAACGAAACCAAGCTGGCCAACGCGGTCGGCGCGCTCGAAATGTGGCCGGCGCGGGACGAGGAAATACGCGCTGTCGGCGCGGAGCCGGGCTATGGATCGCCCATTGGCGTCGAGGGAGCGCTAGTCGTCGTCGATGACTCCGTGGCGTCTTCGCCCAATCTAGTGGCCGGTGCCAACGAGCCGGGCTACCACCTCGCCAATGTAAACCACGGTCGCGACTATACAGCCAACGTGGTCGCCGACATCGCCGTCGCCCGGCAAGGCGATGGCTGTCCCAACTGCGGGGCAGCGCTGCGCGAATCGCGCGGCGTGGAGGTGGGCAACATCTTCCAGCTCGGCACCAAGTTCACCGAGGCACTGGGCGGAGATTTCCTCGACGCCGAGGGCAAGGCGCAGCCAGTCGTCATGGGGTCTTACGGGATCGGCGTGGGGCGGCTGCTGGCCTGCATTGCCGAGGAGTACCACGACGAAGACGGTTTGGTGTGGCCCATTGCCGTCGCGCCCTACCAGGTCCACATCGTCCTCCTCGCCAAGGGCGCAGGCGCAGCGCAAGACGCGGGCGAGCAACTCTACGCCGACCTCGCGGAGCGCGGCATTGAAGTGCTCCTCGACGATCGCCGAGAAAACCCAGGGGTCAAATTCAACGACGCCGACCTGATTGGGATCCCGGTGCGGGTGACGGTGGGGGATCGCGGGTTGCAGCGGGGGATTGTCGAGGTCAAACTGCGGCGCGAAAAAGAGCGGCAAGACACGCCGGTCGAGCAGGCGGTAGAGTACGTGGTGGAACAAGTGGAGAAGTTGCAACGCGAGTTAGACGAGCGAGTGGTAGGAGTGGAGTACAAGGGATAAGATTCGCCTTCGCAGCCTGTAGGGGCAACTCTTGGAGTTGCCCAACCACCAACCTAGCGGCACTCCCAACGCAAATCGGAGGTCATAGATAATGTTCGTCGAAGGCTACACCGATCAGCTCAGCTACCAAGCCGGCGAACTGGTGCGCTTTCACGTGGCCACCAGCGCGGACGAATATGCGCTGGAAGTGACGCGAATCGGTGCCGAGCGCGAAGTCGTATGGCGGCAGGAGCGGCTCCCTGGAGCTAACCACCCAGTCCCCGAAGACGCTTCGTCCAACGGCTGCGGCTGGCCGGTTTCCCACTCCTTGGAAGTACCGGACGACTGGCGCAGTGGGTATTACGAGTTTGCGCTGCGCATCGAGGACCAAGGCGGCAAGTTCGTGCGGCGAGGACGGCGCACGGCCGAGAGTCGGGGCTTTTTCATCGTCCGCCCGGCTGGCCCCACAGACGCTCGCATCCTCCTCCAGTTAGCCACCAATACTTACAGCGCCTACAACAACTGGGGCGGCTACAGCTTGTACGGCTATCACGGCCGTGGCGGCTTGCAGGGGCATCGCGTCTCCTTCGACCGTCCGCTGGCCGGGCTATTCGACCGCTGGGAGCGCGACTTTGTCGAGTGGGCGGAGGGCGCAGGATACGCGCTCGATTACTGCGCCAATTCCGACCTCGAATGGCATCCCGAACTGTTGAACAACTACCGGCTCGTGCTCAGCGTGGGGCACGACGAATACTGGTCGGCTCCCATGCGCGACCACCTCGAAGCCTACATCGCCGCCGGGGGCAACGCTGCGTTTTTCAGCGGCAACTCGGTGTGCTGGCGGGTACGCAGCGAGGACGCGGGCCGAGCGCTGGTGTGCTGGAAGCAACAGTTCAACATGGACCCGGCCTACGCCGCCGGGGACTACGGAAACCTTTCGACCTTGTGGAGCCACCACCTCGTGGGTCGGCCGGAAAACGAGCTGACCGGCGTCGGCTTCCTCTACGGGGGCTATCATCTAAGCCACGGGCAATACATGGACGGGTCTGGGGAATTTACAGTCCATCGCCCGGAGCACTGGGTTTTCGCGGGGACGGGCTTGCAGAGCGACGACACCTTCGGAGGTGAGCACACCATCGTCGGCTACGAGTGCGACGGCTGCGAGTACGCGTTGGAAGACGGGCTGCCGGTACCCACGGGAACCTATGGCACCCCGGCGGACTTTACCATCTTGTGTACCGCCCCGGCGCGATGGCATCCAGACGACAGCGTGTGGTACGAGCGCTGGGAAAAGGGCCGGGAGGGTGCGGCAGTCATGGGCCTCTACACTCGCGGCGGCACAGTGTTCACGGCCGGGACAACCGACTGGTCGCACGGGCTTAAAGGAGACGCGACTGTCGCCCAGATCACCCGCAATGTCCTCGACCGACTGAGTCAGACAACAACGACGTGACCCCGCTACAGCGAGTGTTGCAGACGGGCAACGCGACCATTGCCCGCTAGGTGGAACGCAATATGTTATCGGCAGGGCAATAAAAAATCGGGGTTATTTTTACCATAAAGGCGATATATGAATGAACGGTATTTGGTGACAGGTGCGCTCGGCTGCGTGGGTGCATGGGCGGTTCGTCGGCTAGTCCGCGAGGGAGTGCCGGTATATACCTACGACCTAGGCGGCGATCCCTATCGGTTGAGGACGATTATGACGGACGAAGAACTGGACAAGGTGCGACTGCTCGAGGGCGACATCGCAGATCTGGACGAGTTCGAGCGAGTCGTGGTCGAATACGGTATTACTCATATCCTGCACCTAGCAGCCATGCAGGTGCCCCTAGTCCGGGCCGATCCAGTGCGCGGGGCCAAGGTAAACGTCGTGGGGAGCACCGTCGTCTTCGAAACGGCCGTGCGTCATCGCGACCAGATCCAGAACTTGGTCTTTGCAAGCTCATTTGGGGTGTACGGCGATCCAGAAGCGTATCCTCCGGGGCCGATTGCCCACGACGCTCCGTTGCTGCCGCCGACTCTCTACGGGGTGTTCAAGCAGTGCAACGAAGGCACGGCTCAGGTCTATTGGCGGGAGCAGTCGGTGCATAGCATTGGTCTGCGCCCGTGCGTAGTGTACGGACCGGGTCGCGACCAAGGCTGGACCTCCACTCCGACCAAGGCCATGCTGGCCGCCGCGCTTGGTCGCGAGTACGAGATCACCTATGGCGGCACCCTCGTCTATCACCACGCCGATGATGTCGCCGCCGCCTTTATCGCCGCGGCCAGAACCAAGCTGGAAGGTGCCCCAGTGTACAATATAGGAGGCAGTACGGTCTCCATGGCCCAAATCGTCGCTGCAATCGAGGAGGTTGTCCCCGAGTCGGCGGGCAAAATTGGATTCGACCCAACGCCACTGCCACATCCCTCGAGCGCCGATGACAGTGCCCTGAACCAGGCCCTCGGACCCCTTAAGTATCGATCGCTGGTCCAAGGAGTCCGGGATACGGTCGAAGTCTTCCGCACCGCCCTAGAGGCCGGTTGCCTCGACCTCGAGCGAGCGCTGCGCACTTAGAAGCCGTCAGGGCAAATAACTTTCTTAGAGGAGCGCTGCCTACGTGAAAATCACAGGAATTAAATCCGTCATGGTACAGGGCATTCCTTGGACGTGGACGCTGGTCAAGGTAGAAACGGATGAAGGGATCTGCGGCATTGGCGAAGCGCAGTTGCCCATCGGCGTACGAGACATCCTCACGCGCATGGAAGGACTGCTCGTCGGCGAGGATCCCCGCCATCCCGTGCGGCTGGCGCAAAAAATCTACCGTGGACTGATCGGCGCGGGGTCCACGGGGGGAAGTATTGTGCTGGCTCTGTCGGGGGTTGAACTGGCGCTGTGGGACCTGCACGGCAAGATCACGGGCTTGCCCTTGTGGCAGTTGCTCGGCGGCAAATATCGGGATCGGGTGCGCATCTACGCCGATACGGCCCGGCCCGGCGACCACTCGCCCGCAGCCTATGCCGACGGGGTGTGCCAGCGGGTAGAAGCCGGGTACACCGTCGTCAAGGTCGATATCGACAACAGCGCTCCGGGGGAGTACCGCAAAGATCCCCACAATCGCGCCCTGTCTAGATCCGAGGTCGAGTACATGAGCGCCGTCAGCCACGCGGCCTACGAGGCCCTGCCCGCCGATGTTGAACTGTGCCTCGATATGCACTGGAGTTACCAACCAGCGGACGCACTCAGAGTGGCCCGGCGGCTGGAGGACATCGACATCCTGTGGCTCGAAGACCCGACCCCGCCGGAAAATCTCGACGCCCTAAAGTACGTGACCGACCACACCTCCGTGCCCATTGCCTGCGGTGAAAATCACTGGATGAGTCACGGGCTTAGACCCATGATCGAAGACCGGGCCGCGGATATTATCACGCCCGACATCCCTCGCTTCGGCGGGGTGCAGGAAGGCAAAAAGGTGGCCGAATTGTGCGAATTGCACTCGCTGGCCTTTGCCCCGCACAACATCTGCACGCCCGTGGGCACTGTAGCGTCGGCGCACGTGTGCGCCAACGCGCCGAATTTCTTGGCGCTGGAACACCACGGTCTCGACTGTCCTTGGTGGGACGATATCGCGCTGGATTGGGGCGGCCCGGTAGTCGATCGCGGGTACATCATCGTGCCCGACCGGCCGGGGATCGGGGTGGAGTTAAACGAAGAGCTGCTGCGCACCCATCTGCTTCCCGGCGAAGTGTGGTGGGATTGAAGGCACTGACGCACAAGAGGATGGGGACGATGGTCGCATCTTTGGAGGCGACGGCAACGTGGAACGGGAGCTCGCCGCGCAGTACAGCGAGCCGGCATCGGGATAAAGAGCAAGCGCCAGCTTAAAGGGAGGGGATTAGACCTGCTCGTGGGCTTTCTTATAAGCTTTCAGAATCGCATTGATTCGCGTTTGGTAGCCCTTGCCCTGGTTGCGGAACCACTCCAGCACATCCCTATCCAGACGCAGGGTAATCTGCGCCTTGGGAGGTGTCGGCTGCAAATCCTTTTGCACTAGAGCCTGAGCGAACATCTCCGAAGACAGAGGCGGAATATCGGAGTAATCGATAGCCTCATCCTTCATCGCGTCCAGCCGCTTCAGTGTGCGTTCGATAGATTTTTTGTTCGCGCTCATTGGCTTTCCTCATCGAAATAATTCTCGTGACAGAACCTCGTTGGGTATGTGCTACAACAACGACACGTCCTTGTAGGGCGCCGAGGGTGATGGAACGCCGCTCGCCATAGTCTTGGCGCTCGTCGGAAATGGTCACCGCGATGCCGGCAAAGACGACGGGAGCGACCTCAAAGTCGATTCCGTGTTTGGCGAAATTGGTCTGCCGTTTGTGCTCGTCCCACTCGAACTGCATAAAATAAATGTAACTACAATCCGTAGCTACGACAAAATTTGCTAATCGCTGGCACGTACATGAGCGCGTTCATTCATCCAGCTTCAACGGTCAGCCACCCGGCACTTCCCACTTCTCCCGTTCCCACTGCTTCTCCCCGATCCGCTCGACGTATTCCTTCCCCTTGTGCTCGGTCAGCCAGCCCTTGAGAGGAACGTCCTCATCTGTCGGCTGCCACCACCCTTTAACATCCACCCCATCGCCGAGTAATTGTCGGCGTATTGGACTGCACTTGGCGAGGATTTCAGCGGGCATCAAGTTGTAGTCGAGGCCGCGCAGCCAGCGATAGCTATAGCCCAAAAACAGTACTTTCCGAGTCGTCTCCGAGGTATTGGTTCCGCGCGCGTGCCACATCCGGCGGTCGAACAGCACGGCCGTGCCCGCCTTCACCTGAATCTGCATGGCATCGGCAAAATCGGGCGGACGGTCCCGCTTGTGGCTCTCGGGGACAATTCGGATCCCCCCTCTCTCCGGCTCGCTAATGTCGGTCAGCCAAAATCCGACCTTTAGCGACAACCTCGGTTGGGGACGCTCCATTTCGGGGACCGGCCGCCCGCCGTCTTGGTGCCATCCTCCGGGCTTCAGATTGACGCTACTCTTGGATTCGGGTGGATAATAGATCAAGTGCGAGATATAGTGCTGGACGTTCCAACCGAGAATATCCCAAATCAGCGGGAACGTCTTGGGCCAATCGAGCAGTTCGAGAAAAACATCATCCTCGACAATGGTCCTGAATTTCGACAGCAAGGCATTGGGTGCCAAGCCACGCGCCGCCCTTTCCTCGGCATCGACGCGATCGCCGGCCTCCAGCAGTCGGCCTAGCATGTCATCGTCGAGCGCATCCTCGACAACCAAGTATCCCTGCTGTTCAAAATGGTCGCGCTGGGCATCGGTCATGCAGTACTGCAAGCAGCTTGGGTCCATGGGGATCACCTCTATGATTTAGTACAGCCGATTTCGTGCGGCATTTTGCGAATGAAGGTTGAGCAGTTCCGATAGGCCCCGGTCAGGTGTCGATATCATCGGGCAATCGCTGTGCCCCGTGGAATACCGCCAGCACATCCACTTGATCTTCCGACTTGATGCGATACACGATGCGATACGGAGCTTCAAGTACCTCCCGTATGTCCTGCTCTTGGTATTCAGGTACTTCACGGCCTGATTGCGGAAAGGCACCTATCTGCTGTGAACGGCGCGTGATCTTATCCACCATCCTAAGTGCATAAACCGGCGCGTCCGCTGCGATGTAGCGGTAGATGTTGTCCAAATGTGACAGCGCTTCATCCGTCCAATGGACCTTCATTTAGGCAATCCATACTTCCTACGAACCGCCTCCACATCGATCACTCGGCCTGCTTCGCTATCGGCGAGCCCCGACTCAATGGCTTGTCGTTCGTAAGCTTTGCGCATCACGTCATCCCACGTGGCATTGTCAGGAAGTGCGTCCACCAAGCGATGTGCAGCTTCCTTGAAGTTGGCTGCATTCATATTGGATCCCCTGTGTTTGTCGTATGGTTTAAAAAGACGTTGAGTGATTAGCCATAAAAAGATACCCTATTTCTATCAGCGTCGCTATTACCTCCCCCACTCCTCTTCCGGCACCTCCGAATAATCCTGCGGCTCGTACCCAATCGCCCTTTTCCCGTGTTCGACGTCGCCTTCAACATTAGCGAATACTCCCGGAATTACTTGCCTGATATATCGAATTATGATACTTTATGAAGATGAAAATGGAAATGGCCAAACCCCGAGCCGGTGATCTCATCACCGAGTTTGCCGCCAATGGCCGATATCACTTCGCAACAGCGGAATTGCGTGCAGCGCTTGGGGTATCCGCTGCTGCGACCAGACTTGCCCTGCACCGATTGGCAAAAAAGGGAGTGGTCGCAAGCCCCGCTCGCGGCTTCTACGTCATCGTCCCTCCAGAATACCGGCGCATCGGCTGCCTGCCCGCCGACCAGTTCATTCCGGCACTCATGGAGCGTCTGCAACGCCCGTACTATGCTGCGCTCCTGTCCGCCGCCCAGTATCACGGCGCAGCACACCATCGCCCGCAGGCATTCCAAGTCGCTCTCGCCGGAAACCGCCGGCCGATCTCCTGTGGCACCGTCGAAGTCTCCTTTATAGCACGCAAGCGCATTGCCGACGTACCGATTCAGAGTTTCAATACGCCACGCGGAACGATCTTAGCCTCAAGCATTGAGGCAACGGCGGTCGATCTAGTCGGTTATGAAAAGCGTATCGGAGGGCTAGATCAAGCCGCGACTGTCCTCTCTGAACTCGCCGAGCGCATTGATCCAGATCTACTGGTAACAGCGGCGCGAACGGCTCCCATACCTTGGGCACAGCGTCTTGGCTACCTGCTCGAACTCGTCGGCGCAGCGGACAAGACGTTGCCCTTGAAGGCTCACGTGCGGCAGCGGGCACGCGACACTGCTTTACTACTACCATCCGCCAGCGACCACGGGACGCGCACCAAAGACTGGCGGCTGCTCGTCAACGCCGAAATTGAGGTGGATGCGTGATCCCACGCGATTACGTCACGGAATGGCGGGCGCGGGTGCCTTGGATTCAAGATTTTCAGGTCGAGCAGGATCTGATTATTAGCCGAGCACTGGTCGAAATATTTTCTCATCCGGTACTGACCAACGGAGTTGCGTTCCGCGGCGGCACGGCACTCTACAGCTACATCTGAAGCCTCCCGCCCGCTATTCCGAAGACATTGATCTGGTGCAGGTCAACCCTAGTCCCGCTGGCCCGATGCTAGACGCTTTACACGAAGTTCTCGACCTCTGGCTCGGCAAGCCCCAATGGAAGCAGACAACTGGCGGCATCACATTAGTTTACCGCTTCAAGTCCGAGGACACGCCGCCCATACGCCTGCGTCTGAAAATTGAAATCAACTCCCGCGAGCATTTTTCTGTATTCGGGTTCAAAAGGATTCCGTTTTTCGTAGATTCGCGTTGGTTCAACGGGTCCTCCGAAGTCGTGACTTACGCACTCGACGAGCTTCTCGCCACAAAGCTGCGTGCGCTCTATCAGCGCAAGAAAGGTCGTGACTTATTCGACTTGGCGACAGCCCTCGAAGGGACGGTAGCCGATCCTAGCCGCATTGTCGCAGCGTTTGCCGCCTATATGGAACGGAGCGGCCATCATGTAACCTGTGCCCAGTTTGAACGCAATATGGCGTTCAAACTACGAGACCCACAGTTCGGAACTGACATTGGTCCCCTGCTCGCATACGGCCATCAGTGGGATATGGGAGAGGCGGCGCAAAAGGTTTCGGCGCGGCTTATTGCACTTCTGCCCGGTGCGCCGTGGAAGGGGGAGGGATGAGTTATGATTGTGCTGTTCTTATTCTACCTCCTTGCAATTATCGTCCATAGCATATCGGGTATAGCGGCATTTTTACCTCGCTCCCTTTATATCACTGTCGACTTTGTCTGAGCTTGGTATATAGAAAGCTCGTCCTGCATCCAAGGAATGTAGACAATTGCGTCAGGGTTACAGGACGTTATACAAGGAAGTAATTTGATATTAATAAATGGAGCAATTGCTACGCCTCCCCGTACACACGGGGTAATATTTTGTGTCAAGAGATACATATAGCAGTCCTGAATGACTTGAACGATTCGATATGCGGATCGCCTTGCAGTAGGGGCGAGCGATCGCTCGCCCCTACAATTCGGCGTCTGTCCGCGTCCATCGGCGGATTATCTCGTGAATGATTTAGGATGGCTATATCACTCCCCTGATAGGTACCCTTGTTGTGATTTTTCAGATCCTCTACCAAGCTAGCTGGCAAGACCTTGATAATATCTGATACGTCCAACAGGCTCTTCATATCAATGCACAGGATTAAGTGACTTGGTGCCATCTTCATTGCATCATCAAGTGCTTCCGACATGACATCAATCTTAATCTCGCTATACCGCTTATGGTAATACTGTGTCATGAATCTCCTTTCTTAAAAATCGATGTGGCTTTCAACTATTTCATAGCCTGCTAGCGACCCTGATTCTTTTGCGTCTCTACCTCCCCCACTTCTCTTCCGGCACCTCCGAATAATCCTGCGGCTCGTACCCAATCGCCCTTTTCCCGTGTTCGACATCGTAGAGCGGCCAGTTGCTACCCGACACCCCAAAGACGATTTCGAACTTGACGCCCGGATGAGTCAGCGCCTGCTCAAAAACTCGCACACAATCGCCGTGGCTGAGGTGATGCGGATGTTCGGGTTGGTCGCGCTTGAGGTTGAAATTGCCGATGCGCACGCAGACAAATTCCATGTCGTGCTGATGGGCAAAAGAGTGGGCTAGGGCCTCGGCGAAGACCTTGCTGACCGTGTAGATGCCCACCGGGGTGGTAGTCATCTCGACCGTGCGGCGGATGCTGCGCGGATAGAGCGTTAAGACCCCGGCACGGCTGGCATAGGCGACGCGCTTGACGCCGTTTTGGCGGGCAGCCTCAAAGACGTTGTACGTGCCGATGAAGTTGCTTTGCAGCATGGGCTCCCACTCGTTGCCGCCGGGCAGGCCTCCAATGTGGGCGACAGCGTCCACGCCGCGAGTAGCTTCTAACATAGAGTCGAAATCGGTGAGGTCAGAAACGACCGTATCCGTGAGATCGGGCATGGGCACGCGGTCGTGGCCGCGTACCTCGTGGCGCTCCTTGAGGCCGCGGGCCACGTTAGAGCCGACGCTGCCGGCCGCGCCGGTTACGAGTATGCGCATAGCACTTTCCTTTCGCTAAGAGACATTTTTAACATTCCTCGTGCTGTTCGGAACAAGGGCAACCACAAGGATTGCCCCTACGCTCGGTGCAGGGTGATGATCGGGGCCTCGGGCGGGCAGCCGAAGCGAAAGGGCAGCCAGTGCCCAACCCCGGCCGTAGTGTAGAGCTGAGTGGTTCCCTTTTCGTAGTGCCCCCAGATATAGCGCTCGGGAAAGAACGGCTCAAAAAAGCTGCGCCCGGCCATGCCTAGCTGAAAGCCATGCGTGTGCCCGGCCAGAATCAAATCGGTGCCGCCGAGCGGCGCGGCGTAGTCGAGGGCTTGCGAGCGGTGGCTCATTAGCACCGTGAAGGCATCGCTCGGCGACGCGCTTACGGCCTTTTCCACTGAGTTGCGGAGTTGCGCGTAGGACGCCGGACTGCGCAGAAAACGCGGATCGTCAACCCCGCCGAGGTAGAGCGTTGCCGCACCCACCGGCACCGCCAGCCCTTCATTCACGAGCAAGGGAATTGCGGTCCGGTCAAAGTGCCGACGAATGCGGCGGATGCCGCGCATGTACTCGTGATTGCCCAAGCAGGCGTAGGCCCCAAGCCGAGTCGGCACGCTTTCGAGCAGGCGCAGGGCCGCCAAGTACTCCGGGTTGTGGTCGCATACATCGCCGGTAATCGCGATCAGGTCCGGTGCCGCTTGGGCCGCACGTTCGAGCAGAGCTTCGAGGTCGGCGAGTTGGATGTACGGCCCAATGTGCATGTCGCTGAGATGGAGAATCTTCAAGCCTTCTAACTCGGCGGGCAGATCGGGATAGCGGAGCGGCACTGTGGGCATCCGCGTGCGAGTGTAGGAAGTGTAGATACCGTGGCTGACGCCCACCGCCCCAAGCGCGGGCACCACAGCGAGGCCGCGGCTGAGAAAGCGCCGCCGCTCAACCGAACTAGGCCCTTCCGTTCCCCTTTGCCGCCAGTGGTCGTAGAGCAAGACGCCCAAGACGACCGGCGTCATAAGCAGGGCGGCGATGAAGAAGGCCCCGAGGTAAAGAGTGAGAGCCGAGAACAGGCTCGTGCCGACGGTCCACAGCCACGGCACATCGCGGTAGCGGCTCAGGACGCAGAACACCACGCCTAATAGCGTCAGGGGAAACTGCCCGTAGAACAGACGGCGGAACCAAGCGACGCGCCACCAGTGCCGATGCACCCCAACGACCAAGGCCAGCGTTGTAAAATAGAGGATGACGTACGTCGCCGTGGCGAAAATGAGGAAGCGCGGGATCGCCGCCGCTAAGCGCTCGAACGATGCCCACAGCAGGGCGGCGTGGGAAATAAGCTCCATCACCCGCGCTCAGCGCCCAAACGCCACCATAGGCCAAAGATGACCACAAGAACCAGCAGCAACAGGATGCCAGCTTGCAACTGATAGGCCGGCGCAGACAGCGCGCCAAGGCTCTTAACCTCCAAAAGCACCGAGGCAAACCCCAATAGCACATACGCGAGGAGGTTGTTTCGCAAGATCAAGACGATGGCCGAGACGACGAAGCCAATGCTGGTGACAAACGTCAACAACTCAAAGAGGAACTCGTCGAAATGAACGGCGTTGCCGCCGGACATAATCAATCCCACCCCCAAGCCCGCCACGACTGCGTAGAGCCTCTTTTTTATTACGACGCGGCTATAGTAGAGCGCCAAGCCGGCGATAATCGGGACGAAGATGGCGTTCGTTGCGCCGTCGGACAGGAAATTCCAAAAGGGCAGATACTGGTCCAATCCAGAGGGTAGCCCAAAGCCGAGACTCGGGTCGGAGGCAATGAATCGGCTCTCTAGGTAGCCGCGCAAATGCTGCCACGCCTCGCTGGCGATGAGAATCAGCGCAACCCCGACGACCGCGTCGCGGAATTCGGGCACGCGCCGCGCAGCTCGCAGACGCGCCGGCCAGTCTGGATAGAGGCTAGTGGCCAAGCCGAGGGCCGCGAGAATCATCAAGCCGATGCCCAAGCTGCCCAAGACAATGCTCAGTATCTGGGTAATGATAAAGATCGACAGCGTGAGGCGGGTATCGTAGAAGTGTTCAAAGATCGACAGGCCGTTGAGAAATTCGAGTAAGAAGAGGGCCGCGCCAATCGCGGAAATTTTGACCAGCGGTGCCCAAACTAGACCCTCGTTCCGCACGCGGCGCACGAGCAGCCACAGGCCGTGGATCACCACCGCGGCAATTAAGACGATAAGCAGACCGGAGAGCGCGGTTTTGAGCGTAGTGCCCTCCTGGCGCGCACGCCGCCAATCCTCGGGCACTTTGAGGTAGCGATAGATAGAAACCGGCTCGTCGCCAGCGACGTTGACCCGCACTCGATAGCGCAACTCATCGACGTTGCGCTCGTCGCCCTCAGCGGCTTCAAAGACGAAGCGGTGATCGCGGCGGTTGGGCAGCTTTTCCGACGAGGCTTCCTTTAGGTCCAAACGCTCGGGATCGAGACCAAAGGCGCGCAGGTGCTCGACAGCTATTGCCTGAGCTTGCGCTTCTTCGAGGTCCGCACCCTCGGCCTCTTCGGCCAGCAGGTGGTTTATGCTGTAGAGGGAGCCGTCTTCGGGATGAACGGCAACGCTGTACTCCTCCTTTTCTCCATAGCGGAAAAATCGCGTCACCCACAAGCTGGCCAACAGATCTTCTTGGTATAGGCGATTGACGACGGCCACTGAGTCGCGCTCTAAGATGTACCGGATCGCCATCGTGCTCGGCTGGTTTTGATAGTAGGTGACCACTTCGTATGTCGAGGCATCTGCACCGGTCGCCCCTAGATGCTCAACAGCCTTGGCCTCGGCCTCCAGCCGCGTCAACTGAACATCGACAAAATCGAGCGGCTTTTCGTAGTCGAGAGCAAAGAAGCCCAGCGAGGCCACGACCACCGCGGCAGCCAAACCTAGGCGTCGTTTAGAGAGCGGGGTATAGGCAAACGTGGGAGTCGGGGCGGCGGGCTGTTGCGCTGTAGGCTCGTCTGCGGCGGCTTCCGGGACTGCGGGTGCAGCGCTTTTGTTGAGCAAGGGCGTTGGGTCGGCGAAGCGGCGCTGCCGCAGGTAGAGGACGAGGGCCACCGCCAAGGGCAGGAGCATCAGACCCGCGGACAAGGCCGCTGAAACGATGAAGTAGCTGTTGGACGAGCGGAAAAGGATTAGGGACGTGTACAGGGCGTCGATAGTGTAGTGCCATACGAGCGGGGCAAGGATCCCAAAGCGCAGGAAAATATAGCCAACTACAATACCGGCGATGCCCACCTCAATGCCGCGAATGTAAAAGGGCTGCTGCGGGTAGTTGGCATGAGCGAACCCCCATATAAGGCCCGCGACGACGACCGCAACCCAGCGGAACTTGAGGTATTTGTGTAGGAAGGGAATCGAAAACGCCCGAGATATAAACTCCTCGGAGACCGCAGGCATAAAGCCGATCAACAGCACCATGATCCACGGGATATAGGTATTGACCATCTCGCTGTAGGGAATGTCCGCCGGGCCCCAAGCGCCGACCAACTGTTCGGCCGTGATGTAAAAGAGGACTTGGTAGGCCAAGAAGGCGGGGGTCATGGCCAAGCCGAGGATGGTGCCGAGGAGGAAACGCTTAGTGCGCAGGCCCGCTGGCGTAAATTGGCCCCCGATCTGGATTTGGTCCGCGCAGTAACGGCGGTACAACGGCTCGGCCGCCGCGGTGAGAAAGAAGATGAGGATGCCTTGGGCGGCGGCGGCAAACAGGCTGTTGAGCAATTGCCCCGTCAGAAAAGACCCGTATGTATCGGTCGTGTCGTAGTTAAACGAGGTCAGCGGCAGGTTGTTGAGTTCGGCCAAGAGCGTCAGAACCGTGGCGATGGCCCCGAAAATCGCGGCGGTCTTCCAGCGGATATCTCGGGCGCGGACGCCGCTAAAGAACGAGACCAGCATCGCCAGGATGGTTAGGATGAGTAAAGTCCCGGCCACCAAGCCCGTGGTCTCATTTTTCGACCGCAACTCGGCGAAATCGCGCTCCCAAGCCTCGGGGATTTTGAGATACTCGCCAAAGCCGCCGATCTGGTCGCCTTGCAGGCGCACGTAGAAGCGATAATAGGCATCGCCGACGGCAAAGTCGCGCAGCTTCCAGCTAAAGGTGTAGTCGATGCGGTTGGGTCGTTCCTGAGTCTGGACTTCTACGAATTCGAGCGCGGCGAGGTCGCGGCCGAGCTCAGCGGTGAGAAAGGTCTCGGCCAAGCGGCGGGCTTCGGCTTCTTCAAGGTTCGCGCCGGACGCTTCTTCTTCAATCAGATGGCTAAAACTGACGAGCTCGCCAGAAGTCGTAACCGTGGCTTGGAACTCCTCCTTTTCCAACTCCCGCACCCAGCGGTTGCTCCAGCGCCACAACTGCACAGGATCGCCGATGACCTGCGTGGCCCCCTCGAGACCCAACTCGCGCTCGAGGAAGGTCTTGGTCTGGTTGTCGTAGCGAAAAATGGCGCTGTGGCGGTAGTCGGCGAGGTCAAAGCCGCGGGCAGCGATAAAATCGACCGCCTGCTCCTTGGCCTCGTCGCGGGTGACGCGGAAGTCGATGGAGGCTTCGGGAAAGGCCCGGTAAAAATAGTGGACTCCAACGGCTAAACTAACAGCGGCAATGAGCACGCAGCCGCCGATGAAGGCGAGGTCTTTTCTCGTTAGTCTTGTTTCCATCTGTCGCGTGGGATTTTAATTGTGGAGAGGACGATTTTATTCCGTTCAACATACCAAAAGACTAGGACTCGGACAAACCAGCCACATTGAGGCACAACAGGGCACGGCGCAGCTATCGGTGGGCGGCTCGCAACGACAGCCGAGGCGTTGAGCAAATTGCCCGATAGCCCGCAATTGCAGCCGAACGCGCCCAATCCGTTCAACACCTAGACGGTAATCGCCTAATCCTGCCGGAACCTTCTTGACAATATCTAAAAATTCGGCTATGTAGTACTCGCTCATGCCAAAAGAAAGGGTCTGTGAGTTAATCCGCCATGATTGTCCAATTTAGAACACATAATATCGCATATCCCGATCTCACACCCAATCAACATTATGTAGTAATAGGGATAGAAGCCGATGACTTTAGAATATTGAACGACGCGGGCAGGCCCTTTCTCTATGATGATGCGTTGTTTGAGGTGGTCGATTCCACAGAACCTGGCGATTGGATCACAGAGATTGGCGAAGACGGCGAGCGTTATGCCTATCCATTGCCGTTAAATAAAGTTGGTTTTTTTGAGGATTTTTTTGATGGAGAGAAAAAAGCGATTGTCGCGTTTTGGCAGGTTGTGAATCATCAACTTGCTGCTGCATCGGGAACTGCTTGAGATAAAGAGCGCGGACCTCGGCCAGTAGTCGTCGAGCAAGCGGCCGCAGCCTCGGTACTTCGGTATTGGGGCTTTTTGTGTGCGCTCTGGAAAGCGAGGGCTTCTGATTCTGGCCAGCGGCTACGGATTCGGCCTAGGTCGCGGACAAACCCGCCGCATTGACGCGCACAGCGGCATTTTGCAGATTCGCGGCCTCAAACCCTTAACAGAGGAGCACACGGTGGCAGCAAAAAAACAAGAGCACTTCCGCGTCGGTGTCATAGGATACGGCGGCGCGTTCAATATGGGTCAGTTGCACTTGACCTCCATGGCCAAAAACGAAGGCGTGGAAGTAGCTGCGGTCTGCGAATTAGATGCCGAGCGGCGTCAAGTCGCTGAAGAGGACTTCCCCGGCATCAAAACCTACGGCCGCGTCGGCACCCTGCTGCGCAACGCGAACTTGGACTTGGTGACGATCATCACCCCGCACAACACGCACGCCAAGCTAGCAGTGCAGTGCCTCAATGCTGGAGTCCACGTAGTATGCGAAAAGCCCCTCGCCATCACCAGCGCCGAAGTCAAGCGCATGCAGACGGCAGCTAAAAAGAACAAGGTCCTGATCTCGACGTTTCACAACCGGCGCTGGGACGGCGACTTTGTGGTGCTGCGCGATCTAATTCTCAAAGAGCAAATCATCGGTCCCGTCTTCCGCATTGAGGCCGGGTTTTACGGCTACGGCGAGCAGGGCACTTGGTGGCGCTCCAATCGCAAAATCTCCGGCGGGGCCATCTACGACTGGGGGGCGCATTTTACGGATTGGATTTTGAATATCGTCCCGGAAAAAATCACCTCGGTCAGCGGCTATCAAGTCAAAAACCCCGCGTGGAAAAAATACGACAACGAGGATCACTCCGAATACACGCTGCGCTTCCACAGCGGCTGCACCGTCACCCTGACTATGTCCAACCTGTCGATGAGTCCGCGACCGCGCTGGCGGGTGCTGGGCACGAAGGGCGCAATCGAAGATGTGGGCGGCAAGTACCTCGTCAAGGCAATGATCAACGGCCGCCAGATGAGCACTGAAGTGCCCTTCGCCGAGTCCAATTGGGACGCGTACTACGAAAACGTTTTCGCGCATTTGCAGGGCCGCGCCGACCTCGTCATTACCCCCGAGTCCGCGGGCCGGGTCATCGGCGTGCTCGAAGCAGCCAACATTTCGGCGGCGCGCGGGTCGGTGCCCATCAAGCCAGCCTTTGTCTGAGCAAGACCTGCCCCGTCTCAACCCAACTGCACAACTGTCCGCGCTCTTGGGGATCGGTTGCCGCTCGGGGGCCACGGTCGTCGGCCTGTCGGCCGTGCGTCGCGCCAAGGGGCTGGCTCTTGTATTTGCCAGCAGCGGCCTAGCGCAGCGGACGTTGCGCGAACTGGCTCGTTTAGAGCGCGGGGGTACGCGCGTCTTTCAAGTACAGGCAATGGAAGTGCTGACTCAGGGTTTTGGCCGCGAGGACGCCCACGTGATCGGCGTTTTGCGCGGCGATTTGGCCCGGGGGTTGGCCAAGCACATAGAGGAGCAAACGCCATGACCATATCGGTAGTTTGTGGGACGGAAGACAAGGATCGGATGATCGACTCTCTCGACCGCACCGCTTCCGCCTAACCGATGTCCTGGGAAATCGAGCGCAAGTACCTCGTCGCCGACCGCTCTTGCCTCGACCAGCTAGCGGGCGTCGCCTTTCGGCAGGGCTACATTCCCATCCAAGACGGCGGCGTGGTGCGCGTGCGGATCGAGGGCGAGCGAGCGGTACTCACGCTCAAGGGGGCGACTAGCGGCATCGCGCGCCGCGAGTACGAATACGAAATCCCGCGCCAAGACGCCGAGAGCATCCTAGCAACTCTGTGCCAGCGGCCCCATATCGAAAAGACGCGCTATACCTTGCCTTGGGCGGGCAAGGTCTGGACCATCGACGTATTTTCTGGCGAAAACGAAGGGTTAGTGTTCGCCGAAGTTGAGCTGAACAGCCAAGACGAGGCCGTGGAGAAGCCGCCCTGGGCCGGCGTCGAAGTATCGGACGATCCACGCTATTACAACGCCAACCTCGTGCGCAATCCCTATCGTAGGTGGCGGGACGATTAGATTATCCGGTCGCTCCTATAGCCATCCTCCATCATTGACTAGACTGGATTCCCGCTTTCGCGGGAATGACTTATAGGTAGAAGAGACCGGGCTGATGAACGCATGCTTTCAAATCATTTAGGACTGCTATATCCCTCAAAAAGCATGCTCAAGTCCAATGCTGGTGCCGAATGCGTCAGAGCACCAATCGAAATGAAGTCCACACCGGCGGCAGCGGCATCGCGCACGGTCGCCAAGGTATAACCGCCAGTGGCCTCAATCTCAATGGCAGGATTGGCGGCGCGGATGAGCGCTACGGCTCGGCGCAGAGTCGGCGCATCCATGTTGTCGAGCAGAATGCGATCCGGGCCGCCCGTAAGGGCCTCCTCAACTTCCGCGATATTTTCGGCTTCCACGTAAATCGGTGCTGTTTGGCCCCGCGCCGCGCGGATGGCAGCTTGGACGCCGCCCGCGGCTGCGGCGTGATTTTCCTTGATCAGCACGGCGTCGTACAGACCCATGCGGTGATTGACGCCGCCGCCCAAGCGCACGGCCCACTTCTGCAAGTGCCGCCAGCCTGGGGTGGTTTTGCGAGTGTCGGTGATGCGCGTAGCCGTGCCGTTTAGAGCCTCTACATAGCACCGGGTCAGGGTGGCCACGCCCGAAAGCTGTTGCAGAAAATTGAGCGCCGTGCGCTCCCCGGCCAAGAGAGAGCGTGCGCGGCCCTGCAAGCGGACGAGAGTCTGGCCTTCTGCCACCTCGTCCCCGTCGGCGACCTCAGCGCATGCAGAAACGTCCTGGTCGAGACGAGCGAAGACTGCACGGGCGATTTCGATCCCCGCGACGACGCCGGCTTGGCGGGCGATGATGCGGGCGCGAGCCTCGGCATCGCTCGCCACGGTCCAAGCAGCGGTCAAATCGGCTTCCACATCTACAGTGCCGAGGTCTTCCCGCAAGGCTAGGTCGATGAGCTGGTCATACGCGGAGGGGGGCAATAGAGCGGAGTAGTTTGTGGCCATTTTGTTTCCTAAAAAAGCTGCTGGTTTACAGTGTGTGGCAAATGTACGCAAAGTCTGGTCGCGCCGCTGACATTAGACAGAAAATGCCCGGCAATCTATGTTTTTTAGTATGGCCACGCTCGTCCACGTCACGCACGAAGCCGTGCAGCAAGCCGGTGGCATCGGCACGGTCCTGCGCGGCCTGATCACCGCCCGTAGCTACCAAGCCCACTGCCAGCGCACCATCCTGCTCGGCCCCTTAACCGATCCAGACAGTGCCCAACCGCTCGGCCCGGACGGCGAGATCCTCTACGACGCCAGCCGCAGCATCCGCGCCGCCGATGTCGCCGACCAACTCAGCGCGGTCGAGCGGAAATTTGGCGTGCGCTTGGTCTATGGCCGGCGCTTGCTGACCCAAGACGGGCATCGAGCCTCGCCCGAGGTTTTGCTGGTGGATGTGAGCCGCTCTCCTCTGCGACTGAACGAATTCAAGCGCGACCTGTTCCTCCACTTTGGCCTCGAATCGCACCGCTATGAACACCACTGGGAATACGAGCAATACCTGCGCTTGGCCGAGCCGGGTTTCGCAGCCGTGTGCTCCCTAGTCGGAGACGCGCCCTTCTTGCTGCTGGCGCATGAATTCATGGGGCTAGGTACCGCCTTCAAGGCCCTGATGAGCAATGCGGCATGCAAGACCCTATTCTACGCGCACGAAGTAGCCACCGTGCGGCCCTTGGTCGAAGAGCGACCCGGGCGCGACATTGCCTTTTACAATGCGCTGCGCCAAGCGCGCGCAAACGGCCAGTACATCGACGAGCTATTCGGCCCGCAAGACAACTATTTCAAACACGCCCTCGTCAGCCAAGCTTGGCGTCTCGACGCCGTCCTCGCCGTCGGCGATTGGGTGGTGGAGGAGCTGCGCTTTCTCGGGCCGGAATTCGCCGCTCGTCCCATTGACCTCGTGTATAACGGAGTGCCGGCTGCCGAGTTGTCTGCAGCCGAGCGGGAGGCAGCGCGGAAAAAAGTGCAGGCCAGTGGATCCTCGCTCTTGGGTTGGGCCCCAGATCTGATCTTCACGCACGTCGCCCGCCTAGTCGAGAGCAAGGGCTTGTGGCGCGATTTGCTGGTGCTCGAACACCTCGATCACCACCTGTGGGAGCGAGGGCAACGAGCGCTTTTTATCGCGTTGGCGACCGAGACCGGCCGTCGCGATCCCAAGGACGTCCAGCGCATGGCCGCGTACGGTTGGCCGCTGGTCCACCGCGAAGGGGGGAGCGACCTCAGCAGCGGCGAGCTAAAATTCGACCTTTTAGTCCGCGCCTTTAATGCGCGCACGCGCGCCGTCAAAGCGCTTTTCGTCAACCAATTCGGCTGGGATCGGCAAAGCTGCGCGTTCCTGCCAGCCAACGCGGAGTTCGCTGATTTGCGCCGAGGTAGCGACGCGGAGTTTGGGCAGTCGATTTACGAGCCTTTCGGCATCTCCCAAGTCGAGTGCTTGAGCGCTGGCACCATCAGCGTGGTCAGCGATGTGTGTGGCTGCCGCGGTTTTGTGCAACAAGCAGCCGACGAGGCGGGATTGGGAGGCTTTATCGAGGGGGCCTATACCCAGTTCGACGAGGCCGACCGCGCCGGCCAGCCGATTGGTGCGCGCGAACGCACACAGGCCGAAGCATTGCAAAGTCAGGTGGTGGCCAGCGCCTTGGCCAGCCAGTTGTCCGCAGGCGCGACCGGTCGCAAAAGATTGCTTGCCGAAGGCTATGCCGCAGCCCGCAAGATGAGTTGGGAACGCGTGGCCGAGGATATGCTGTTGCCCGTTTTGCGGCGGCTGGAAAAGTGACATGGCTGGGCTGGTGATTGCACTCGCACTCTCGCTTGGCGGCTGCGTGCCCTTTATCGGCGGGCGCGAGCAAAGCCGTCAACTGGCGACTGCGGCCCAAGACCTCGTGGAAATCGTCGAGGCCCAAGAGGGCGAAGTTGACTGGCTGGGCTTGCGCGACCCCGCTGGCGTGCAGACCGAAGAGACCAAGGTGCTCGACGATTACGTGCTATCTGCGCTGATGAGGACCGAGGTCGCGGTGGGGCTGGTCGATACGACTGGGAAGCGTTGGCGCGGCGAGGAATTAGTCGGCCTAAAGCAAGGGGGACGCGCCGCGCTCGCGTTGGGCGGACGGCTCGCAGCAGACGCCCCGTGGATGTACGTGCGGATGTTTTTAGTCGAGCGGAAAAGCGGCGAGCTAGTGGCAACTCGCACCACCCGCATCTTGGAACGGGACGTGCGCCACGAGGTCGCCTCGCGCCAGCTTGGAACTGACGTGCGCGATGGGCCAATTGGAGTGGATTTGCACCTTATTGCCAAACGCGAAGAAGGAGGCATCGCCCAAATCGTCGAGCTAACGGAGGGCGTACAATTGCAGCAAGGCGACCAGATGCAATTGCGCTTCAAACTGAGCCGCGACGCCGAAGTCCACGCCTTTCTGTGCAGTTCTGATGGCGCGTTAGAGACCTTGTTTGACGAACAATTCGTCTATTCGGACATCGTCCAATACGCCCCCGGCGAGAACGATTGGATCACCTTCAATGAACTCGATCAAGTCTATACTCTGTACTTCCTCGTCGGGCCGCAGCTATTGGCCGAAAACGCCGGGCCGTTCTACGAACAATTCGCCACGCTTGTCCGCGATGGCCAGATCAACCGCTTCGCCGGGCTAGAACAACTCGATAAGGCCCTGATCGAATTTCTCCAGCGCCCCGAACCCCTCGAAGTTTTGCGCGGCGACGAAGAAATTTCCCTCGGTCAGCCAGAGACCATGGTGTACGACGACGGCAACACCCTGTCGAGCCAAGCGGAAATTCTCACCGGCACCCCGGTGCTGGTGCGCGCCCTGAGTTTTTCCGTGCAGTAGGGGCCACCGATCGGTCGCCCCTACAGAACAGCGGCCACCGAGGCGCAGAAGTAATCGAGGTTATCCTCGGTCAGGCCGGCGACGTTGATGCGCCCTCCCGCGACGATGTAGATCGCGTACTGTTCCCGCAACACCTCGACCTGCTCGGCGTTCAAGCCCGAGAAAGAGAACATCCCCCGCTGCCGCTCGATAAACGAAAAGTCGCGCTCCACGCCCTGCTCGCCGAGCCGAGCGACGAGCCGTTGGCGCACGCGATTGATCCGCTCGCGCATCTTGGCCAATTCGCCTTCCCATTGGCGGCGCAGCACCGCATCGCCGAGAATTTCGCAGACCATGGCCGCGCCGTGGGCCGGGGGATTGGAGTAGCTGGTGCGGGCGGCGATTTTGAGGTGGCTCAAGGCCCTTTCCGCAGCATCGGCGTCCGCGGCGATCAAAGTCAGGGCACCGACGCGCTCGTTGTACAGGCCGAAGTTTTTGGAAAAGGAACTGGCTATCAATAATTCGCAGCCCGTGTCGCAGATCGTCCGCAGGCCCGTCGCATCCTCTTGCAACCCGTCGCCGAACCCTTGGTAGGCAAAATCGACTAAGGGCAACAGGCCGCGCTCGACGACGACCGCGGCGATTTGCCGCCAAGTGTCCGGGGTGGGGTCGCAGCCGGTGGGGTTGTGGCAACAGCCGTGCAGCAGCACTACGTGGCCGGCAGGGATTTGCCCAAGCGCGGCGAGCAAGGCGTCGGCGTCGATGCTGTTGGCACGGGCGTCGAAATAGGGATAGGTCTCGACCTGTAGGCCGGCCGAGGCAAAAATCTTGGGGTGATTGGCCCAAGTCGGTTCGCTTATCCACACGGGCCGGTCGCCTAGATTCTGGGCGAGGAAATCGCCGGCTAGGCGCAAGGCTCCGGTGCCGCCGGGGCTTTGCACGGTAATGGCGCGCTCGGTCGCCTCGTGCCCAGCGCCCAAAATTAGCTCTCGCACGGCAGCACCGTATTCCGAGCTACCCTCAATGCTCAAATAGCTCTTGGTTTTTTCCGCGGCCAACACGCGCTCTTGCGCCGTTTGCACTGCCGCCAAAACCGGCGTCTGGCCGCTTGCATCCTGATAGACGCCGACGCTGAGGTTGATTTTGTTTGGATTCTCGTTGCTCTTGAACGCCGCGCTCAACCCCATAATGGGGTCGGCTGGCGCCATTTCTAACTGCTGAAACATAGTCTTCCTTCTCGTAGAGGTTTGTGTCACGCTGCGTATATACTCTGCCCTGCGCCATAGTACGCGTCATACACGTGCTCGAACACGGCTGTTGTTTTTTGTGCAAACAGTTCCGGCGTGTAGGCTTGTGGTAAACTCGCGTCTAAAAACTGCTTAATTATCAGTATTATCAATATCGGAATTTTTAGCTGAGCACGATACGTCTTTAGCAACGTCGTCTGAATGAATTGTATTCATCTTTGCAAACAATGCTTGCAAGTGCGGCAGATACGATTTCACCTTGTTGTAGTGATCAAGAGCTTGCTGCTCATCGTATTCATGGGCGGTGGCATTGCGAGCATCTTTAATTGCGACCCACGTTTGATCGTCGTCAATCAATTTACAGTCAAACGCCAACTCGATCAGTTTTCTAGCGTTTAACTCATACTCTTTCACCTTTTCCTTGGGGAGAAAATCTGTTTCTACACAGTAAACGAGCAGCGTATCCATGAGCAGTTCAAAAGCTATATTGAAGCGGTGTACTACCGCATCCAACATGAACATGTCTTCGTCAAGAGGCTGTCTTATCGCGTCATCAAGACGTTTCAAACAACGCTGACTGTTAGATAAGTGATTGGCTAGTTTGTTCTCACTCATTCCTACTGGCTCCTTTCTCCTTTTTTGTCGCTTAATTGTTTGTGGTCTGCTTTTCTCGTACAGCACTTTTCCCTCGATCATAATGTGTTCTTTCAAGGCGGCATTGCTGCACTCAAAGCGGACACAATCTACTTTGAGGAGGGTATCAATGCGGTCTTCGCGCAGGCAATCGAGGATTTGTTGCCATTCTGCGTCACTGGCTTGGTCGCAGAAAACGGCGAGATCGATGTCGGATCGGTCGTGGTGATCGCCGCGTGCCCAAGAGCCAAAGAGCACGACTTTATCGACAAAAGGCAAGCGACATATCCGCTGAAAAAAATCATAGCGGCTAATGTCGTTTTTATCTTTTTTGTCTTGCCAAGCAGTCTGAATAGTCGAGGTCTGATCCCGCAACCTATCCTTAAAATCAAAATCCTCTTCCGCGCACTCAGCCACCTCCGCATAACGCCCCGGATTGAGACTCCATCCCTGCGCTTCAATCTCGTCAAGCGTAGCCACCTTACACAGCCCCGCCACATCCGCATACTCAGCCTGCTCGCCAAAATGCTCGCGCAACAAAGTTCCGCTATCGTGCAAATTCTCCACCGCCTCTCCTCGATAGAGCCGAGCGATATTGGCCAAAAACTCAATTTGCGCTGGTGTCCAATCGCGGTGGGCGCGGTCGATTTGCCGATAGATGTGCCGAGCATCGATGAAGAGAACCTTGTCAGCGCGAGCCGTCTGCCGCTTGCCCTTGTCAAAAAACCACAGCGTACAAGGCAACGTCACTGTGTAGAAAAAGTTGGGGCCCACAGCCACCATCACATCCACCACCTGCGTCTCAATCAGCCGCTGGCGAATCTCCAGCTCCGAACTACGTGCATCCGCCGCAGAATTCGCCATCACAAACCCCGCCCGCCCGGTGTCGGCCAACGCACTATAAAAAAGCTGTATCCACAAATAATTCGCATTATCCGTGCGCGGCATACCAAACGGAAAACGTGCATCGTCCTTGAGCCGCTCCTTATCCACGCGATCCACATTAAACGGCGGATTAGCCATCACAAAATCGAACCGGCCAACGGAATGGTGTAGATCCTCGTAGTAGGTGTTGCCCTGTCGGATGTCGCCAGCCAGCCCATGCACGGCGAGATTCATCTTGCCCAACCGAACCGTTTCAGCCACCCGCTCCTGGCCAAATATACTCAAATCGGCGCTCGGCTTTCCCTGGTGTTCCTCCACGAAATGTGCGCTCTGCACGAACATGCCAACCGACCCACAAGCCGGGTCAAAAATGCACCCGTGAAACGGCTCGATGATACTCACGATCAATTGCACAATGGCCGTCGGCGTGAAAAATTCGCCGCCCTTTTGCCCCTCGCTCATGGCGAAATGGCCGAGAAAATACTCGTAGATTTTGCCAAACGCGTCGCCCTCAATGTCCATGGAAACCGAGTTCATGGTCTTGAGCAATTCCTTGAGCAGCGCATTCTCAAAGCGATTGTAGGTCTTGGGCAACACACCCCGCAGATCGGGATTCTCCACCTCAATAGCGTTCATCGCCGCATTGATCACCGCGCCGATATTCTCCCCTTCAGGCAACCCAATCAACGCCGAAAACCGCGCCTCCTCGGGCAGGTACAACACCCCCCGCGCCTGATAGTCCGCCGGGCCGATTCGCCGCCGCCGACTCCCCGTCTCCACCAGCTCTTGGGCCGCTTGTTGGAACTTGTGGTCCGCATACCGCAAGAACACCAGCCCTAATACCGGAACCGAGTATTCCGCAGACTTGAGCTTTGATTTCGCCCGCAACTCGTCGGCCGCGTCCCACAAACGCGCTTCAATCGCGTTTTGATTCATTGCGCGCCTTTCTTACCGCAGGATGCGCTAGCCTGCTTTCGCTTTCGTCCCATCCACCTAGCGCAGAAAAAATAAAACACTCACCGACATAACGCATATTTCCTACAATGCGGGAAGGCATCCTCAGCGGCGGCGATACGTCGCAAAGACCAGTTCGCCTTCGCATCGCTTTTCCACCACCTCCCATTCGCTTTCGTCCCACGCCGGAAAGTACGCATCGCCCTCGACTTCGATGGGCAGGTGCGTCAGGATCATTTCGTCGGCCAAGGGCAGGGCCTGTTCATAGACTTGAGCACCGCCTAACACGAAGAGTTTTTCGCTGCCGTGGGCGCGGGCGCACTGTAAAACCTCGGCCAAACTCGCGCAAATCACCACGCCCTCGGCCACCGCGTAAGCTGGATTGCGCGTGAGGACGAAATTGAGGCGCTGGGGCAAGGGGCGCGTCTGAAAGGTTTCGTAGGTCTTGCGGCCAGCTACGACCGCGTGGCCCCGCGTGACGCGGCGGAAGTGCTTCATGTCGGCCGGGTAGTGCCACGGGATGGCGTTGTCGCGACCAATGACCCTGTTCTCGCTCAGAGCGGCGATGATGATGGTTTTCATGCAGACGAATCGGACGGGTGAAAGAAAGAGCGGACGACCGGCTGCTCCGTGCGCTTGGCCTCGGCGACCGTGCCGGTAAATGCCACTTGGCCCTGGTCCAGCATGATGAGACGGCCGTTGAGACGCTCGATGCTGAGCAGCTCGTGGGTGATAATGGCAATAGTGATGCCCAACTCGCGGTTGAGCGTGAGGAGCAGCGCGTCGATCTCAGCGGCAGTGACCGGGTCGAGGCCCGCGCCCGGCTCGTCGCAGAAGAGAATCTCCGGGTCCATGACCATGGCCCGCGCAAGGGCAGCGCGCTTGCGCATCCCGCCCGATAGCTCACCGGGGAAGTGGTCGCAGGCGTGCCCTAAGCCCACCGAGGCGAGGCGGGTGCGCGCAATTTCTCCAATCAAGGATCGCTCTAGGTCCGTGTGCATTTCCAAGGGCAGGGCGACGTTTTGCTCCACCGTCAACGAGTTGAGCAGCGCGCCGTATTGAAACATCACGCCCAGCCGCTTGCGCAGGGCCGCTAACTCCTCCTCGCCGAGGGCGGTCGCGTCTTGGCCGAGGATTTCGACGCGGCCCGAAGCGGGTTGCACCAAGCCGATAATCGCCTTGAGCAAAGTGCTCTTGCCGCAGCCGCTGCCACCGAGCACGACGGCGATTTCCCCCTCTCCTATGTGCGCGTTAATCCCGCGCAGAACGGCCGTCTCGCCATAGGACACGCAGAGATTTTGGATGTCGATAGCGCGAGTTACCATTTGAGATAGAAGACAATGCCCCAGAAGGCGTCGAGGACGATGATGCCAAACAGCGACGACACGACCGCGGAAGTTGTCGCCCGGCCGACGCCCTCGGCCCCACCACTGAAATTGAAGCCGTGATGCACCGAGATGATCGCGATAAGCCACGCAAAGGACGCGCTTTTGACCAGCCCAGTGAGCAAATCCTTGAGGAAGAGCGACGATGCGACTTGGTTGAGAAACACCGTAGCCGGGATGTCCAGCGACACCACGCCGATGAAGGTGCCGCCGAGGATGCCAACGAAGTTGGCCATGATCGTCAAAAGCGGCATGCAGACGACCATAGCCCACAGCTTGGGCACCACCACAAAGCGCAGCGGGTCGATCCCCATAGTCTGCAGGGCGTCCAATTCCTCGGTGAACTTCATGGTGGCGATCTCCGCGGCTATGGCCGACCCAGAGCGGCCAGACACCATGATCGCGGTCATCAGCGGCCCCAACTCGCGCGTCAGGCCAATGCCCAGCAGATTGGCGACGAAGATATCGGCCCCAAACTGGCGGAGCTGGGCTGCGGACTGGAGGGCCGACACTGCGCCGACGAGAAAGAGAATCAGCCCGACGATCGGCAGGGCCTGCGCACCAATCGCGTACGCTTGCTCGCCAAAGCTGCCCCGGCGAATCTGCTCGCGGCGGAACAAGGCGCTAACCGAGAAAACGCTCAGGTCGGCCATTAGGTAGAGAAAACCGGCGGCGCGGACGCCCCAAGCGCGAACCCACGTGCCGAGGCGTTCAAGAACGACGCGGGGCTTTGCGGGCGGTGCGGGCGGTGGCGCGGGCGTGGCAAAGTCGAAAACGGGCTGCAAATGGGCAGGCAACCCATTGAGGCGGAGTTCCTTGTCCACGGCGCGGGCGAGGTCGGGCAAGTCGCGCAGGAAGACGGCTCCGGCGGTATCGAGGTGTTCGACTTGGCGCAAGTCGGCGCGAAGCGCAGAGAGCGAGTGCTCGGCGATGAGACGGCGCGCTTGGGGGGTGAGCGCGCCGATGGAATGTAGCGAAAGCGCGCCCCCGAACGCGATCCCCAAGTCGTCGCTCTGCACCCACGTCATAGCAAATAGTTGAGGCGCAGCAGAACCTGTTGCCTAGATTGCAGCCGCTGGACCGGCGGCTTGCGCTCGAAGTCGAAGACGACGACCACGTTGGCGAAGCGACTAAGCGGCAAGCGCAAGCGGTTTTCCCAAGTAAATTCCCAAGTGTCGGTGTCTGTCTTCGGGATAAGGAGGTCAAACTCCGAGTCCAAGCTCGGAAGGCGCGAAAACCGCGACCGCAGGAGTAACACGGCCTCCAAGCCGGTGGTGGTCTTGTCCTCCAACTTGCGGGCGATGGTGCGGGAGGAGTTTAGGTCATGGGTATCGGTAACATAGTGCTGACGCGCCCCAAAACCAACGCGCATGTCGAGGTTCAGGGGAAAGCTGCTGATGACTTGGGCGTTGATGCCAATGCCTTGGCGCAGGTCTATGGGGCTGAAGGGCGGAGAGAGGGTAAATTCGCTAATGCCCATCTTAGACTCGACCTGATCGCCGTCGCGGACCAGAATATTCTGCGGCGGGTCGAAGTGCTCCTCTTCAGCGAATAGCCTAGTGTTGAACACCCCACGCAGATAGGGGCCGATCCGCTTAGAAAGTCGATAGATATACGTAGCGCGAATCTCGAACTCATCGACAGACTTGCGGAAATCGTCGCCCTCTACGCGGGTAAGGCCTTCTTCAAAGTCCAGCCGCAGATTGGCGTAATGCCGGTCCGTGTTATAGACGCTGCTGCCGATGATCTCAGCGGAAAGCGAGAGAACCGAGCGATCTGCGCCGGTGGTGTTCTGCGAGGTGGTCAGCCGGGGCGAGCCACTTAGCTGCAAGGAGGTCTTCCAGCGCGAGTCAACCACTTGAGTGAGGAGGCCATATTGAGCCGGGGGGTAGAAGCCGATGAAGGTACCGTCCTTGGTATCCACTACTAGGTTGCGCTGGACCAACTCGCCCGGCTCCAAGCGGACGCTGAACTTGCGGGTAGTTGATACGTTGTCGCCGACTCGCACTACCGAGTAAACGCCTGGGGGTAGGAGCCAAGTTTTGACCGCCTCGCCTCGCTCCTCTTCGATACCGAAGCCGAGGCCGTAGTTTTCCTGCGAGGACTCTCGGTACAGTTCATAGGATTCGTTGATCGATGTGCGGTTCTCGGACATGACGTTGATGACTAGTCCGGCCCAGAAGGGCTTTACCAAGGTCGTCATGCCCTCTTGGACTGGCACGGTGCGGAGCATCATCTGGAGGTCCGTGCCCGAGCCGACTAACAATTTGTAGTTGCCGGGGGAGAGCAACACGCCGGTGCCGGGGGAGGCTTCGCGGATGGGTTTGTTGCCCTGTAAGACGAGGAAGCTCGGCTCATTGAGAGAACCGGTCATCGTCGGCACGAAGAGGAAGCCCTTGCCCTTGGGAATCAGCGTTGGGTCCTGTTCGAGTTGGCCGCGTCCGGGTGGGGCGATCCACGAGTAGCTATCGCCTCGGGCTGGGCCAGCGAGCAACGGCAGGGCGATCAGGATATAGAGCAGCTTGTCCATGCCAAGTCCTAGGGGGCCAGCTTTCCCGGTATGAGTTCGTAGTGATCGGCTTCGATTTGCCGCACCGTATCTCGGGCCGCTGGTGCGGTTTCTCCATTGGGCACTACAGGCGCAGGCTGCTGCTTGTTGCCGAACTTGAAGTCGATCTCCCCGATCGCCTTTTGCATCCGCTGGCCCAAAATTTCGCTCAACGCGGCCACCGTGTGGATCATGGCCGGGGAGAATACTTGTTTCTCGGCGTCGAAATCGGCCTGCCATATAACCTTGCCATCGTCCTGCCTTACCAGTTCCATCGTCATAACGAGATGGGCTGCCCACAGGTCGCCGCTGTCGAAGCGCTCAATAGCTTTGACCGAGCCACCGAGTACGTAATCCGGGCGATGCTCAAAAAAATCGCCATCCCCGCCGACATAGGTAAACAGGTCGGCTTGGCGCAAGTACTGCTCGACTGCATCGGTAATCATGTCGCTGGGGCGCTCCATCCAGTAGTGGAGATTGTCGCGCTGCAGCTCGTACTGATCGCGACGGTGGATGATGTTGGTGCGATCATACGCTCGCGGCACCTCAAAGCCCTTGACTTGCAAGCGGAAAGGATACGGGCGCTCGGAATTTTCCACGCTACCGCGCAAGGGTTCGACATGCAGCTTAAAATAGCGCTTTTGCGGCAGCTTGGTGTCGCCGCCTAGCAACTGAGCGCAGCCGGACAGAACTACCGCCAAGACGAGAGCTTGGCCGCAGCGGCGCACTCGGCTATTGGGCCTCACCACTGCGACCTCGGATCAGTACCGCGGGATTCTCGCGGATTAGTTCGGTGGTTTCGCGGATATTCTGCAACGTTTCCTCCAATTCCCGCATGGCGCGCAGGATATTCTGCCGGCTGGCCCCTACAGTCTGATCAATGCCCACAAAGGTCCGGTCGATATGGCTTACCACGGTGTCCATCCGCGCGACGAGCAGGGGAACCGGGCCGTCCATCTGCTGGCGCAATTTGTGCATCGTCACCTGCAGGTCGTCAACCGTCTGTTGCAGCTTCGCACCCACGAGCAAGACGTGCAGGGAATCGGCTGTAGTCGCCACCGTCGCGCTAGCTTGAGCGAGCGAGCGACTGGCGGCCACCATATTGGTAGCGGTCTCGTCGAATGCGGCGCGGTTGTCCTCGACCAGTGCGTTGGCCGTGGCCAGCAGGTTGCCCGCGTTGTTCAGCAGTTGGGTGAAGGTGCGCTGGTTTTCGCTGCTGAGCAGTGCGTTTAGGTTGTCGATGGTTTGTTCAACCTTGGCGCTGAGCACTTCGGCGCGTTCCTGCATACTACTAAAAAAGGTCTCGTCCGCAACAATGGTGGACTCCGGGGGGAGAACTGGGGCGTCGTCGCTGCCGCCGAAAAGTTCGATGTACTTCAGGCCAGTGATTCCCAGCGAGGCCATGCGCGCTTGCGTGTCGGTGCGGATGGCATTTTCGGCCAGCCGCTGCTCGACCGAAATCTCTACTACCACAGTGGAAAGATGATCCTGCGCAATCGCGATGTCCTCGACACGGCCAATGCTAAAGCCCAAGTACTTGACGTCCGCGCCCTTGTTGAGGCCGCTGACGGGCGAGTTAGACTCAATGTAATAGGTGTCGCGCTGGCGCAGCAGATGGCTGCCGGCGACGACGAAGAAGAACAGCGCAAGGACGGCGAGCGAAACCAAGAAAAAGATGCCGAGGCGTATTTGCTGTGCTCTGGTAGCCATAAGACGTGTGGAATAAGTCGTGATTGAAATCCGCCCCCTTGGGGCAATATCAGCAACGCACCCCCTGTGAGCAAGAACTCGGCACCACTACCCGCAGAGCGGCCGGGCTAATTTCCAGCACGAGTGGCGTCTGGTCTAGATAGTCGCCGTCCGCATATACGCGGTGCGGCGCGTCGGTGTGCAGCGCTAGGTGGGCCGTCCGCTCAATGCGCACGGCTGGATGGCGGACGTGTGTTCGCCAAAAGAGGCGAATCATCAGCGGCAGAATCGCCCGCCGCGGCACCGCATCAACGACGACCACGTCGAAGAGGCCATCGCCGAGGTCGGCATCTGGGGCAACGCGCAAATCGCCGCCATAGTTCCGCGCATTGGCAGTAGATACTAGCAGCACCTCTTGCTCAATCTCCCCGAAGTCGCCACAGAGGCGAACCCGGATCGGCTGGTAACTAACGACGTGCCGCAATGCTTCCCAAATATAGCGAATCCGCCCGGATATAGGCCCTTGGGCGCTTTCCATACGACGGTTGACTTCGGCGTCAAAACCAAAGGCGGCGATCGTGGCGAAGAAGCGGTCGCCGGCCCGGCCCAAGTCTATGGCGCGCACTTCGCCGCGCAGCAGATTGTCGATGGCCGCTTCCACGCGGAGCGGCACATCAAGGGCGCGGGCCAAGTCGTTGCACGTACCGCAGGGCAGCAGCGCCAAGGCCGTGTGCGAACCCGCGAGGGGCGCGAGCGTCTCACTGATGGTGCCGTCGCCGCCGCAGACCACCAGCCGTTCGGTGCCCTCGGCCACGGCCTGCTGCGCCAACTCGGTTGCATGGCCCTTGGCCCGCGTGTAGCGCAACTCGACCGCTTGACCGGCGGCTTGTATAGCCAAGGCGGCTTGCTCGGCGACGCGGCGGGCGCGGGCGTTGCCCGCGGTTGGATTGGCTATCAAGACCCAGTGTTTGGCCATAGCTTGGGTTGTCCCATGAGCAGCCTTGCGCGTAGATTATCTTTGACACAAAGATAACATCAAAACATGGCCAAGCGAAAACGCGACATTGATTGGACCGACCAGCGCCGCGAACTGGAAAAACAGGTCGAGCACCCCTATATCACCAAGCAAGGGCTAGACCGGAATCGGCGCGACGACAAGGGCCATAAGCCTAGGCGTCCAAAGCAGTGAGCCTCCTTGTGGCAGGGCGTCCCGCCTTCTATATTACAACGTTTTGCGCCCTGTCCTGACACGGGCATGGGGCTTTTGTCCGTTTCCGCTATGATCAGAGAATTCTATCAGGACCGCACCGTGTTGCTGACCGGCGGCACCGGGTTTTACGGGCAGGGGCTGACAGCCAAGATCCTGCGCTATTTGCCCGGCGTGCGGCGCTTGTATCTCGTGTTGCGGCCCGGTCGGGGTCCTGGTGGAGCTGCACTGCCGGTAGAGGAGCGGCTGGACGAACTCTTCAAGCTGGTCGTCTTCGACCGCTTCCGCCAAGAGGAGCCAGCTGCCTTTGCCGCGGCGCGACAGAAGGTGTGCGCCCTTGCCTGCGACATGCGGCAGCCGGGCCTCGGGCTAGACGACGCATCCCGCGACGAACTGCTAGCGGAAGTGGACCTCATCATCGGCAACGCGGCCAGCGTCACCTTCGACGAACCGCTCGACTCGGCGATCCAATTCAACACCTTAGCGCCTCAAGAGCTTTTGCGGCTGGCCCGCGAAGGCCGCAAAAATCCCGTTTTAGTACACATATCAACCGCATACGTCAACGGCCGCCTCACCGGTGCCGTCCCCGAGCAAACGCTGCCGGTCGATCGCACGATCCAGCACTTAATTGACGGCAACACGCCGTCACAACCTTTCGTCCCCGCAGAAGAAGTCGCCCAAGCACAAGCCCGCTGCCGTGCAATCCGCGCCCAAGCGCAAAGCAAGGAACAACAGCGTGCATTCCGCCGCGAGATCGTCGAGCAGAGCCACCGCCGCACGCTCTCGGACAGTCGCTTGCAAAAGCTGATTGACGACCGCTGTCGCCGCTGGATCGAACGCGAGCTGGTCGAGGAGGGGATGCGCCGAGCGCGGCAGCATGGCTGGAATGACGTGTACACTTTTACCAAGGCCCTAGGCGAACAGTTGCTCGTCAAGCACCGCGGCCAAGTGCCGCTGGCCATCGTCCGGCCCAGCGTCACCGAAGGCGCGCTCGAAGACCCGCATCCAGGCTGGATCCACGGGCTCAAAGTAACCGATCCACTGATAGTGGCCTACGGGCGGGGGATCGTCCCGGACTTCCCGGCCGCCATGGGCGCACCCATGGACTTGGTGCCCGTGGACATCGTCGTCAATACCGTGCTGGCCGCGGCCACGCAGGCTACGGCTTCCTCAGTGGAGGTCTTCCACGCGGCAACCAGCGGAGAAAACCCGCTGCCCAACACCCGGATGTTTAAGTACGTCAAGGGCTACTTTGAGGAACACCCTCTCCTCAACAAGGACGGCTCGCGGCCCGAGCTAGTGGATTGGACCTTCCCGACCGTGGCCCGCTTCCAGCGCGTCTTCAACTGGAAGTACCTCTACCCTCTAGAGCTAAAGCAAAAGCTCTACGAGTGCCTGCCCGAGCGCTGGGCACCGGCCCCCAAAAAACGCCGCTTAGCCGCGCTCAAGACGCGCCTCAAGCGCGTCCAGTACTTCATCGACCTGTTCAGCCCGTACACGACCCTCGACTGTCGCTATGAAACCAAGCGCATGTTGGCCCTCTACGAGTCGCTGCCCCCCGAAGAGCAGCGGATCTTCAACATGGACGTGCGGCGGATTGACTGGTATCAATACTATCAAAAGACCCACCTGCCCGGCCTCCGGCGCCACGAATTGGGCGGGTCCGACGACCAAGAGCCGTTGAGCGCGGCACCGAGCGAAGTGGGGGGCGAAGAACAGCGTTGGCGCATCGAAGAAAGCATCCGCACCATCCCGGACCTGTTGCGCTGGGCCGGCGGCCGCTACGCCGCCAAGACGGCCTTGCAAATCGAGCGCCGAGCCGGCTGGACGCGGATCAGCTACGACGAGTTGCTCACTCGCGCCGAGCGCGTGGCGCGCGGTTGGCAAGCACAGGGCCTGTCGGCCGGTGCGCGGGTCCTGCTGTGCGGGGACAACGGGCCGGAGTGGGTCGTCGCCTACATGGCGGCCAGCCTGCTTGGGCTAGCCGTCGTGCCCATCAGCCCGCAGACGCGCGAAGAAGACATCTGGAGGCTGTGCGACTTTGTCCAAGCACGGGCACTAATTGCCGCGGAAAAACGCTTTTCCCAGCTCTCGCCCGAGGGCGTAGCCGCCCACAAGGAAATGGCCTTTTTCAATGTAGATCGCGATGGGCTGCCGTTCGGGCAGGCTCCCGAGCCAGACGCGCCCGCCGAAAAAGGCCGTTGGAAGCGACCAAAGGTCAATCCAGACGCCACGGCGTCGATCATCTTTACCTCGGTTGTCGAGCCGCGCGGAGTGGTGTTGAGCCATCGCAACCTCATCTCCAACGTCCTCGCTCAAGGCGAGGTGCTGCGCATCTACGAATCCGACCGCATGCTCTCGACCCTGCCCCTGCACCAAGCTCTCGAATTCACCGGCGGCTTGTTGCTGCCGCTGCTCGGCGGGGCCACCATCACGTATTTAGAGTCCGTCAACAGCCGCGAGATGCTCCGCGCCCTGCGCGACACGGGCACGACCGTGCTGTTGACCGCGCCGCGCCTGTTGCGCGTCTTGGCCGATCGCGTCGAACGCCTCGGAGCCGAAGCCACAACTGGGCTAGCCGCTCTGCGGCGGGTCGTCAGCGTCGGTGCGCCCCTGTCCGACGATCTCATCGGCGCTTATGAGCGTCTCGGCGTGTCGATTTGCCAAGGCTACGGCCTGAGCGAAGCGGCTTCCGTCGTGGCGGTCAACACGCCCCATCAGGGCAAAGCTCAGTCCGTGGGGCAGGTGCTACCTGGACAGCAAGTGCAAATCGCCGAGCCGGACGACCGCGGCGTCGGCGAGGTCTTGGTGCGGGGCACCAACGTCATGGAAGGGTACTTCTCCCAAGAGGATCTGACCGAGGCGGTGTTGCGCGACGGGTGGCTACACACCGGCGACCTCGGCCGCCTCGACGACGACGGCTATCTCTTCGTCGAGGGACGGAGCAAAGACCTGATCGTCAACGGAGCCGGCCACAACGTCTATCCTCGCGAAGTCGAGTCACTCTACCACGACTTGCCACACGTGGCCGAGTTGAGCGTGGTCGGCGTGCCTTCGGCTCGCACCGGGGGCGAAGATTTACACGGCATAGCCGTGCTCACCCGCGACGCCGCCGACTTGCGCGAGGCCATCCAAGCGCGCTCATACGAGATTTCGCGCACCTTGCCCAGCCATCACCGGATTCAGCGCCTGCACTTTTGGACCCAACCGCTGCCGAGGCTAGACGACGGCACCGTGGACCGCCACGCCCTAGCGTCTGCCATTGAGCGCGAGGACTGCCCGGGCACTGCCCTGCCGGAATGGGAGAGAGCAATCCAACGCCAAATCGGCCTGCTTGCGGGGCTGAGCACCGAGGAGGTAGCCGCTCACCTAGATGCGCCGCTCGACACCTTGTTGGATTCGCTGATGGCCGTGGAGTTCGCCGCGTGGCTCGGCCAGCGGCTAGGTATCCAAGTCGATGGACTTTTGCAGCCACAGGACACGCTCCGCAGCGTCTTAGCACGGCTAGAGGCTCATCTGCGCGACGGGGTGGACTGGGAAGTGGAGCAGTCGCCCGCGTACTGGTCGGGCATCTTGCACGCCGAGCCGAGTGCCGAGCCAGAGAGCGAGGCTGGCAAAAATATGCTGCAAGAAATTCTGTGGGAGACCGGCGGCTCTTTGTTCCGCCGCTTTTTCGATTTCCGAGCCGGCGGCCTAGAACATTTGCCCCAAGATCGGCCCTACCTGATTGCCGCCAATCACACCAGCCACCTCGACGGTGCCTGCGTGTACGCGGCCGTGTGCTCCCATGTCGATCACCTCAATATCGCCACCAGTGAGCACTACCTAGCCGACTCCGAGTTCCGCTGGTTTTTGTACACCTTTGTCAATGCCGTCCCCTTCGACGGCCAAGGCAACTTTGCCGCCGGCTTGGTGCGAGCGCGGCAATCAGTGGGGGTGCGCCGCCCGCTGCTGGTCTTTCCCGAAGGCACGCGCTCAGTCAACGGCCAGCTACAGCCATTTAAGGCGGGCGTAGGGCTTTTGGCCTACGAGCTAGATGCGCCCGTAGTGCCCCTGCACATTGCCGGGACCCGCGAAGCCTTGCCCAAGGGGACGCGCACGCCATCGCGCCACCCCTTGCGCCTGCTCTTTGGCCCTCCTCTAGAAACCACCTCTTTTAAAGAATCCGCCGAAGCGTTGAGCCCCTATGAGATCTACTACGAGATCGCCGCGGCGCTCAAGCGACAGATCGAGGCGCTGGGCCGCAAAAATATCTGATTATGTATCCCTACCTATTTGAGATCGGCCCCATTAGCATCGGCACGTTTGGCCTCATGGTCGCCCTCGGTTTCTTGGCAGCCCTGCGCGTACTCAATAGAGAGTTCAAACGCCAAGGACTGCACGATGAGTTGGGCTCGACCATTGTCACCACCTGTATGATCGGCGGGCTAGTCGGGGCCAAGCTCTACTTTGTGCTATTTGAAACGTCGCCTGAGACTTGGGGCGAAGTGTTCGACCTGCTGTTTTCTGGCTACGGCTTGACTTGGTACGGGGGATTTATCGTCGCCACTGCCGGCGCGCTTTGGCAAATTCGCCGCCACAGTGCGCCGCTGGGACATGTCGCCGACTCGTTGGGCATTGCCATTGCCGTGGGTTACGGGATCGGGCGGATCGGCTGCCAACTCGCCGGCGATGGCGACTACGGGGTGCCGACGGATCTTCCCTGGGGCATGGCCTATCCCGACGGGGTGGTGCCAACCCTTGAAAAGGTCCATCCCGCTCCCGTGTACGAAACCCTCTCCCACTTGGGGATCGCGGCCTTCTTGTGGAAAATGCGCACCCGCTTCGCGACCCCAGGTCTGTCGTTCAGTTTCTATCTCATCCTCGCCGGGCTAGCGCGATTCTTGGTGGAGTTCATTCGGATCAACCCGCACGCGCTGTGGGGCCTGAGCCAAGCTCAGCTCCTCAGCATCGCCATGATTGCCTTCGGTTTGGGGCTGATGCTGTATCTCCAACGCCGGGAGACCTCTTGATGGCCAAGGCGCGCTATCCACGCATCTCCAGCTTTAAGCAGGCTGCGGACTTCCGCGCCCATCTGGCCCATTTGGGCGCAGAATTGCCCTGCGACGACCAAATCGAAACCGCTCCCACTTCCCCGCTGGCCCAACCAGCCCACAGCAGCGGCAACCGCATCGGCAATCGCTTTGCCATTCAGCCGATGGAAGGATGGGATGGGACCGAAGACGGCCAGCCGAGCGATTTGACGCGCCGACGCTGGCGGAACTTCGGGCGCAGCGGGGCCAAGCTCATCTGGGGCGGCGAGGCGTTTGCCGTGGTGCCCGAGGGCCGCGCCAACCCAAACCAGCTCATGGCGCGCGAGGAAAACCGCGCCGGTATGGCCGAGCTGCGCGACATCCTCCTGTCGGCGCACGACGAGCGGTTCGGCACCACCGACGATCTGCTCCTCGGCCTGCAACTGACGCACTCGGGACGGTTCTGTCGGCCTTGGCGTAAAGACCAATCCGCGCCAGCCATTCTCTATCACCACCCAATCTTGGATCGCAAATTCGGCCTTGACGCGGACTATCCGCTCCTGACGGACGACTATATCGAGGAGTTGATCGACCGCTACGTCACCGGCGCGCAAATAGCCCATGAGCTGGGCTACCACTTCGTAGATATCAAACATTGCCACGGCTACCTAGGGCACGAATTCCTCAGCGCGTTTACGCGGCCCGGCCCCTTTGGCGGCTCCTTTGCCAATCGCACGCGCTTTGTCCGCTCCATCATCGAGGGGATCCGCAATCGAGCACCCGGCCTCGGCATTGGCGTGCGGCTGAGCGCCTTCGACTTCGTGCCCTTCCAACCCGACCCAGACGCGAGTACCGACGGCAAGCCGGGGCACGGGGTGCCCGAGCCGTACCAAAACTGTCTGCCCTACGAGTACGGCTTTGGGGTCGATCAGGGCGACCCGCGGCAAATGGACTTAGGTGAGGCCGAGCAGTTCATCGCCTTGTTGGAGAGCTTGGGCGTGGACCTGATTAACTTGTCCTGCGGCAGCCCTTATTACAATCCGCACATCCAGCGGCCAGCGCTCTTTCCCCCTTCCGATGGCTATCTGCCGCCGGAAGACCCGCTGTGCGGGGTAGCGCGGCAAGTGGCGATGGTCGCCCGGCTCAAGGCGCACTTCCCGCACAGCCTGTTCGTCGGGTCGGGTTATTCCTACTTGCAGGAGTATCTGCCGCATGTGGGGCAGGCCCTCGTGCGGGCGGGCATGGTGGATTTTATCGGCTTGGGGCGGATGGTTTTGTCCTATCCCGACCTGCCCTGCGACGTGCTGCAAACCGGCCAAATGCAACGCCGCGTCATTTGCCGCACGTTTTCCGATTGCACGACCGCGCCGCGCAACGGCATGATTTCGGGTTGCTTTCCCCTCGACTCGTTTTACAAGGAGCGCGAGGAAGCTCAGCGTTTGCAGGCACTCAAAAAGGAAGAGAAATAATGGGTCAGTTTGTCGATAAAGTTGTGGTAGTAACCGGCGCAGGTACTGGAATCGGCGCGGGCATAGCGCGTGGTTTTGCCGACGCCGGAGCGCGGGTGGCGTTTGTCGGGCGACGTCCCGAGCCGCTCACCGCCGCCGCCGCTGGCCTCGATGCCGATCGGGTCATGCTCCACTCCTGCGACGTATCCGACCGCGATGCCGTCGAGGCTCTAGCGTCCGCTGTCGAGGCCGAGTGGGGTGCTGTCGATGTGCTAGTCAACAACGCCGGCATCAATACCAATCCGCGCGCGGTCGGCGAAGTGGCACCCGAGGACTGGGACCAGACCATTGCCATCAATCTCACTGGGGTGTACAACATGGTGCGGGCGGTGTTGCCGGGAATGCGGCAAAAGAACGACGGCCTTATCATCACCGTTTCGTCCATCGCCGGTCTGCGAGCCAGCAAGCTGGCCGGTGCTGCGTACTCGGCCTCCAAGCACGGGGCAGTGGCTCTGACGAATTCGATCAACGAGGAAGAGGTCGAGTCCGGCATCCGCGCCTGCGCGATTTGTCCCGGCGAGGTAGAGACGCCGATTTTGGCCCAGCGGCCCGAACCCGTTAGCGCCGAACGCCGGGCCGCCATGCTGCAACCCGAAGAGATGGCCCAAGCCGCGCTCTTCGTCGCCGCGCTGCCTCCCCGCGCCTGTGTGCCCCTCTTGGTGATCAAGCCGACGGTGCAGTTGTTTCAGTAGCAAGCCAGCGTAGGACCCATCATCATGCGCCTTTCATGGAATGAAATCCGCTCCCGCGCCGCCCAATTTGCCGCAGAGTGGGCCAACGCGACCTATGAGAGTGGCGAGACCCAAAGCTTCTACAACGAATTTTTTGAAATCTTCGATGTGCGTCGCCGCACGGTTGCGCGCTATGAGGAGCATGTCCGCCGTTTGGACAACTCGCACGGCTTTATTGACCTATTCTGGCCAGGCGTGTTGCTGGTCGAGCAAAAGAGCGCGGGCCGAGACCTTACCGCCGCGCGTAAACAGGCCGGTACCTATTTCGACGCGCTACCCGAGCGCGACCGTCCCCGCTACCAACTGCTCTGCGACTTTCAGACCTTTGAACTGCTCGACCGGGACGAGCGCGAGGAAACGCGCTTTGCCCTCGCCGACCTGCCGCAACACGTCGAAAAGTTCGGTTTCATCATCGGAGTGCAGCGGCGCACATTCCGCGACCAAGACCCGGTCAACATCGAAGCGTCCGAGCGCATTGCTCGCCTGCACGATGCGCTCGCCGAGTCTGGCTACGACGGCCACGACTTGGAGCTTTTCCTCGTGCGCATGGTGTTTTGCTTGTTTGCCGACGACACCGGCATCTTCGAGCCACGCGACATCTTCTTGCAGTTCATTGAGGAGCGCATCTCACCTGACGGCAGCGACCTTGGTCCCTATCTAGCGCGGCTGTTTCAAGCCTTGAACACGCCGGGGGAGCGGCGGCAAACCAAGATAGACGAGGACTTGGCGCAATTCCCGTATGTCAACGGCGAGTTGTTTGCCGAGCCGCTGCGCATCCCCGACTTCGACGCCGAAATGCGCCAGAGTCTGCTCAACGCTTGCTTGTTCGACTGGACCGCTATTTCCCCGGCCATCTTCGGCTCGCTGTTCCAATCGGTGATGGAGCCAGCCGGTCGCCGCGCTCAGGGTGCCCACTACACCACCGAGCAGAACATCCGCAAGGTGATTGAGCCGCTGTTTTTAGATGACCTGCGGGCCGAGTTTGTACGCCTGAAGGCCCGGCGCGACAACCGCCGCATCCCCGATCTGTACACTTTCCAACAAAAGCTAGGTCAGTTGACATTTCTCGACCCGGCATGTGGCTGCGGCAACTTCCTCATCATCGCGTACCGCGAGTTGCGGCAGCTTGAAATCGAAGTATTGCTCGAGTTGCACCCATCCGGCCAGCTTTCTGCATTCGCCGAACTGCTTTCCGTGGTCAACGTCGATCAGTTCTATGGCATTGAAATTAGCGAGTTCCCAGCGCGCATCGCCGAGACCGCGCTGTGGATGATGGACCACATTATGAACAACCGGCTGAGCTTAGAGTTCGGCCAGACCTATGCGCGCATTCCGCTGGAGAAATCGCCGCACATCCGCAACGCGGACGCGCTGACAATGGACTGGGCCGAACTGCTGCCGCCGGAGGAATGTTCGTACGTATTCGGCAATCCCCCATTTGTGGGCTCAAAGTTCCAGTCCCCCGATCAGCGGAAGCAGGTGCAACAGGTCGCTGCGCTTGGCGGCAGTGGCGGTACTCTCGACTACGTGGCGGCTTGGTTCATACGCGCTGGTGAGTACGCGCAGAAGGGCAATCCACGCATTGGGTTCGTAGCCACCAACTCCATTACGCAGGGCGAGCAGGTGGCGCAGCTTTGGCCGGTCTTGTTCAACCGCTGCCGCCTCGACATTGCCTTTGCTCACCGCACGTTTGCTTGGGGTTCAGATGCACGCGGCAAGGCGCATGTTCACGTGGTGATTATCGGGCTGGACAAACGGGAAGCGGCGCGTAAGGAAAAGCGGCTGTTTGCCTATCCCGACATCAATGGCGAGCCGGAGGAAACCAGCCTCGCGGCGATCACGCCTTACCTGTTCGACGGCGGCGGGCTGACCGATTCGCGAGTTGTGGTAAAGGAATCGGCCCAAGCTCTGAATGGGCTACCGCCCTTATTGAGCGGTTCACAACCCATTGATGACGGGAACTACATTTTCGACGCTGACCAACGGGTCGCGTTTTTAATGGAAGAGCCAACAGCCAAGAAGTTTATGCGCCCTTATATCGGTGCACGGGAGCACATTCAAGGTGGTGAACGCTGGATTTTGGCCCTTCAGGATGCCAGCCCAGCCGACCTCAAGGCGATGCCGAGAGTCGTTGAGCGGATGCAGGCCGTAAAGGCATTCCGAGCAAAGAGCAAACGCAAGAGCACTCTCGCTATTGCTGACTACCCGACGCAATACAATGTCAACGTCATTCCTACCGCGTCGTTTTTGGTCGTGCCAGAGGTCAGTTCCGAACGGCGGGGTTACATCCCGATTGCATGGCTGGAGCCACCGGTAATTCCAAGCAATAAGATACGCATACTGCCCAACGCCACTCTTTGGCAGTTTGGACTTCTCACATCTGCAATGCACATGGCATGGGTCAGGAATATCGGTGGGCGGCTCAAAAGCGACTTTTCATACGGAATCGGAATCATTTATAACACCTTCCCCCTACCCCCCATTCCCGCAGAACGCCTACAACGCCTCGCGCCTCACGCCGCCGCCGTCCTCGCCGCCCGCGCCAACCATCCCGACGCAACGCTGGCCGACCTCTACGATCCCGACCTGATGCCCGCCGACCTTCGCAAAGCACACCAAGCCCTCGACCGCGCCGTCGATAGACTCTACCGCCGCCGCCGCTTCACCTCCGACCGCGACCGCGTCGAACATCTATTTGGACTGTACGAAAAAATGCGGGTGCCGCTGACGGCGGAAGCGGCAGGGAAGCAGAAGAAGCGGAGGGTGAAGAAGCGATAAAGCTCTTTGAGCTAGCGGGAATCCCAGCGCCGCTTCAATTCGAGGAATTTTTCGTTAGTAATTAGGGTAGGCTCGCCTTCGCTTATCGAGGCAAGTATATCTTCAATATCATAGGGCCAAGTTAAAGTCTCATCCGGTAGCACTTTATACAATAGATTCAGCATTTGATGAGGGTGTTTTTGGGCGATATTATCAGACAATGGTAAATAATGGCGATATAGGAGATCATCTATCTTCGTTAGACACGGAAGAATTATATCTACTAAATTTGGAAATAGCTCTTCGTTAGAAAGCACCAATTGGCACAAGGACACGGACATGGCCGGTGAGTTTGCCTTTCTCTGAAGAGGCCATACGTCTCTCAAGAACTCTGGCAATAGTGATGTCCATTTGTTTTCAGTCTCTTCGTTCACATTGCGTACCCATGTCTCCAGACGCCATAACACATGAGATCGAAATTTATCATCCGTTTGTACTAGTATAGTTCTAAATTCCTCATTGGAAATACAACGATCACCCGTTCCCTCAATAACGCTCCCCCACCCCAATAAAATAAGACTTGAAAGCCCTTCACCGTGCTTACGGTGTGTCTCACCATCCTCCTTTGCAAGCTGAAGTAAATGCGTCTTTAAGCGCATAAACAGCTCTTGGCTTACTGTCGTACAAGAGAAAAAACCTCCCCCAAAAGCATCCTTATCGTCAAAGTCGCTGGAATCGAGAACCGAAAGCAAATTCTCCTCTGACCATTCGCGCTTATTTGTATAAAACCAATCCGTGTACTGTGCGAAAATTGCCAATACATGCCGGCGCAGCTCTTTGGGCAAAGCAAGCAGTTTGTCTGCATACTTTAGAAGGTCTGTCTTCTGAGTGTGAAAGAGAGCTTGTGCAACTGCCTGTGCAGTCTGTGCAGCCGTCTGAACAAGTTCTCGTTCTCGTTCTTGTTTAAGTTCCTCGGGGGGAGCATTAAACACTATAGCTGTAGCCACCCTGTTCTCCGGATCTTTTAGGGCTTGAATTAACGCACTCGTCACCCGGTGAAAACTTGCTGGAGATTCGTCGGAGAGACGATTGCTCACATTCAAGAGCCAATTTGCTACTGGCTCGACGGGTACCGTCTTGCCGTTGTCCAAGTAACAGGCCAACCGCTCGGCGATCAACATCATAAATCTGGGCTTGTCGGTTTTTCGCTTCTCTAGATTTAGAAAGGTGCTCCATGCCCAAGCTGGAAAATCTCCCTCCTTGGCCACTATCCTGAGAGCAGAAAACGCTCTGACAGGACGGTCAGCCGATAATCCGGCGAAGGGGTTGTATTCAACGAAAGGCTCTTCTCGTCTCCCGCTCAGATTACGTGCCTTTGACAGTACTGAAGCAAGAGGTATGTCCAATAATGCTGAGCAATCGGTTTCAATGCTCATTGATCCACTTTGTACTCCCGAATATGCTATGATCTCATCGGCATATTTCGGCTTCCAGTCTGGTACTGATTCCCGAAGTCGATCTGTTTCTTTTTTAAGGTTGAGATTTAGTTTGCATCCTTTTTTGGATAACCAAGTTATCCGAGCGAGTATTGACAAAGCACACCATTTCTCAAAATCATCTTCCTCTTCTTTTTTCCGGCGCGAGCGTCCTTTCAGAAGCCGCTTTTCAATCTCTGCGCGAGTATCGTCACTCAGTCCATCCCACCGAACCAATAGCGTATGCATCAAATCCCACTCATGGCTACGATCCCAAAAGGCGTCATCACTCACATCGGCAAGCATAGAACCAAACTGATCATCCGACACCAAGTCAGATTTGCCTGCCGCCCATATTCGCAGCCTTGCAAATATCGTATCGTCTTCAACCGGCCATTTTGAAAACTCTCGTCTCGCCGCTTTAAGGTCAATCTGTATGAGATGCTTAAAAACAGATGTAAATTCAATGACGGCCCCAGATAGTCTGCGTTTGTGATCGCTGGCTGTATTCTGGTCTGGAACAATAGAGCTTATGTTACCAAGGCCACCTCTGCCGGTTTCGGTTCCGAGTTCAAGCGCAGTTTCGAGGTTCTTACGCAATACTACTACAACAGGAGCAACCCATTCATCTTCATCTGGGATGGGGATTCTTTCACTATTATCTGCTGGATACACGACATCCAAATCAATAAGACCGCTGAGACCTATCTCGTCTTCCTGTTCGGGCGGCTTAGGATTGCCCCAAGGAGATCTCACCTTCAAGTAAGGGCGATAACATGCAGCATAGGCGCGAACAACGCTTTTGCTCCAACCGTCCTTTGAGATTCGTTTTTTCAATTCACGCCAAGCGTCCAAATCGGCATTCCTACCTCTACCTTGTTCCCAATATTCAAGCAGATAGTGCCAAGCCTTACGAACAGCGGGAGATATGGACCGTTGTGAATCTGTAAGAGCCAAACGTATTTCGCGCCGAATATCGGGATGCAGAGGAAGTTGTCGTACTGCCCACCAAACCGCCGCAGGCTGGCCAGCGACATCCTTTATCCACGCACTCATTTGGCGAAGCCGCGAAGGAAGAGGCGGTACATTGTACGCCCAACGACCTGTTATCGACGGAAAATTATCATCTCTCAAAGTGGTTTTGTCGATGCGGCTCAGGTTAAAAGCATCCCAAGCGTCGGTTGGCGGCTTACGGTCTATAGAACTGGCTTTGGCTGGTGGCACATCCGAGTCGATGCGGTAAAGGTCAAATGGATCGACGTCTGGTCCCTCCTGCAACCAGCTACCTAACCTTCCCGGTTCACCATAGCGTCTGTACGAATCGAAAACACACAGCCACTCTGCCGGAGGCGGTTCTTCTCCCTCCGAAAATTTTCTAACCCCCTCAACCGTCGAGACGATGTGGGCAACTTGCCCACGCTCATGCGGCAAAAGGCTTTGAGGACCCTGCTTCGCTTTGTTGATGACCTCCGCATACCATTTATCGGGATCTCGCGCTCTCTGCGCCCACGCCTCTAACGTGTCCCAAAGCGCAGTATGGCCGGAATCTTCCGCATAGGAAATGGCCTTAACCCCTCTGTGTCCCCATTTAGCGGCCGCTTCGTCCGCATCACCCGCTTGAAAAGCATAGACTTGGCGTTCATTGATCTGTCTGTTTAGTCCTTCTAACAGATAATGAACAGGTGGATCGTCCGCCGCGTAGCCGACGAAGACAACGACGTACCTTTCAATGATTTCTCGAAAGAAGGAAGTAGCCCAGCCCTCCGAAAGATACGCCTGTCCAAATTGGGAACTAGACAGAACAAACCCATCACCTTCGGCTCTTTGATAATCAGATGTAGTCTTACCGTGAAGATAGACAATGCCGTCCACATCCTTTGGCCGCGACGGATCAGGCAAACGAGGTCGTTGCCACGATGAAAGGCCGTGACCACAATCATCAAACAGACGATCAAAGTTGGTCGTTACGATATGAACCAAGCCCTCCCTAGTAGTTGCGAGATCGAGGATTGTACGGTGGGCCGTCAAATCCGGTTCAGCACCCGGTCGTAGCGCGGAAGCCACCGCCTCTTCTATAGAGTTCAAGGGAAAGTCTCGCTCAAGCAGACCAAATATCCGGTCTGCCGCGATTACACCAGCAACACCAGTTTGGGCCTCAACATTACGCGCTTCATCAAGTAGCTTTCGGGCTGGGCTATCAGCTTGAACCCCGAGTGCCTTCATAACTTTTTTTGCCAAACCAAAGAAGTCCGGTAGCCCGGCCTTAGCCTGTGAGACCCCGGCTCCACAAAAGAAAACCACCCGGCCCTCGTCGCGGGCGTGGAGCAGCTCATCTGGAATCGCCGGACCATTTTCGAAAAACCGCATTTACGCTCCTAGTTGGTGATTAGAAGTTCAAGAATAATTGAACCACGGCAAGCGACGGCCTTGACCCGTCTTTACACTTCCTCTAAAATCTGTCATTCTCCTTGTCAAAGTCGATGACATATTTCTTGTCAGTTCAGAGGATGTAAACATTCTTACCTATTCTATGACAACGAATTACAATGAAAAAAATCCGTGACAACTATGCGGACATACGGAGCGTCAAACCCTTGGCTTACCTTCGCTCTCGACCTATCGCATCTAGACTACACCGCATCGCCGATATTCCCACGCTAGATGCCGATTTGGGCCGCGCCTATGCAACCGTCACGACCCGAACGCTACACCGCGACATCAAGGTCCTGATCGATTTAGAACTTGTGGTGTATGAAGATAGAACGGTGCGGGCACACCGCGAGCGTCTATTGGCGTTCCTGCCGTGGCGCAACCTAGCTAGCTTATAGTGTTGAACGATTCGCCGGGCCGCGTCTTCCCACGGTGAAGGCTGCGGCCCGTTGGCGTCCTTGGTGCAGAGGCCGAACTCATAGCCGAGGCTTGGTTGACTGTTCTAGGTCTGCCCTCTACTATTCTGGCATGGATTCGTCGTTTCACAAAGCATTGGCAAGCCTTCAGGACATCGGTAAACTACTAATCAAGCGGGGATCAGCCATGGGACCGCTAGTCCCTATGCTCCTCCTGATCCCAGTGCTTCTTGGGACTGCTTGGTTGTTTCGATCAACATTCGTGATTAGAGGTTGTCCGATTATCACCACCGCACTAGTGATTGGAGCACTAGGAATCGTATTTAGCTATCTCCGCCACTATGCGTCGTTTGCCAAGAACGACCCCGATAGGCTCCAGTCGGAGGAGTACCGGTACGAAAGAGCGCGGCTACAGATGATCGCCGCCAAGGAGTTGCCTAACCCAATTCCTGCAGAAGAGCTTCCGCTGGAAGCCCCAAGAGAAAAACCACCTACTTCGACCGATACAGATGAGGAAAACGCCCCATGAAATCTTATCTCTTTACATACGGCCAAGCCTGCACCCAGGCGCAAGCACATGAGGCACTCAACGACACCGAGGGCGTTCAAACATGGGTTGCGCCTTTTCCTTACTCTGCCATCCTCGTTTCCACACTCGATACTCAGGACCTCTGTTCCATCCTTCGCAATCGACTGCCCGACGTGTGGTTCATGGTCTCGGAAATGGACCCCCAGACCATAAATGGCTGGTTGCCTAGAGAACTATGGGATTACGTAACCGATCCGCAGAAGGCGTGGTCGCGGCAGTTATTCAAGAACATCGCCTCTACAAGGCGCCTTCGTCGTCCTGTAGCCGATGCCGGCAGAATGACGGGGACATAGGTTTCCGTTCTAACTGATCTACCTTACATCCTTACCCTAGCCAGCCGCTGAAACCGTCTCGCGCAGCGCCTGCCGCGTCCCAGCCAAGTCGAAACAGGCCTCTTGGTTGCCGCGCATAAAGCGGGTCGCCAGCTCTATGGCTTCGGCCTCGGTCAGCAGGCCGTCGTCTATCTCGCCTTGGAGGGCGCGGTCGAGCCAGCGACGCGCCTGAATCGCGTAGGCCACCGAACTAGTCGGCCAGCCAGTGTCGCCGCCAAAGGCGAAGAGCTTGGACGCGGGAGCCGCGTGGATAAAGCGGCGCACAAAGTCGCACGAACTGTACGGGTCAATCGACCACGCCCAGCAGAGATCGGCGTACACGTTGCGGTAGTGCTTGGTCAGCGCGACCAGTTCGTTGGAATAGGGATAGGCAATGTGCATCAGCACAAAGCGGCAATCGAGGTAACGGGCCAGCAAGGGGCAGAGGTTGCCGCTTTTGATGCGGTCAACGGGCATGCGGTCATTGCCAGCGTAGTAGCCGGTGTGGATCTTGAACGGCAGCTCGTATTCGATCGCCAGCTCAGTGCCCCGCGCCCAGCACCAGTCGCCCAAAAGCAATCGGCTCGGCTCGTCGAGTTCCTCGCCCTGAAGCAGGTGTTGGAGTACGCGCTCGGCGTCGGCGTCGGTGCGCTCTTCCCAGCGCAGTGTGCGATTGTACGCGTGCTGAGCTTTGACCGCTATGGCATGGGGGCCGTGCTGGTCGAAGATGGCTTCCATGCCCTGCTTGAGGCTAGCCAAGTCGGTGACGGCCACGCCGGTTTCGCGCTCAATGGCCTCGGCGTCGATTTGGCCGTTGCAAAAGGCGGCCCAAGACAAGTCGTAGAGGAAAAAGTCCACGCCGGACTCGTCAGGCGAGCAGGGCCAGGAGAAGTCGTCGGTCTGCACGTGGTCCAGCCGGCCTATTTGGCTGAGCAACTCGTGCCGCCCGCCGGGCTGACGCCAAGCAGTGAGCTTTTCTTGCGCCTTGTGCAACTCGTCGCCGCTAAAATCGGCCATGCCGTAGATCTCGTGCGCGAGGATGCGCACGGCCTCGCCGTAGCCAGTGAAGCGGATGGCCGCAAAGGCCGAGCGGATGCCGTCAAAGCGCGCGCCAAAGTCGAGGTCGGAAGCGTCGTTGAGCTTGTGCAAGTCCTCGGGGGTAGCGCCGGCGGCGATCAGGTCGGCGGGCACGTAATTGCCAAAAAGGTCTTGCAAAATGTCTGGGCCATTCTCGACCCAGTCGCGCTCCTTGCGCAGGTGCTCGTGCGTGTCAATTAGCAGCGTGTCGGCGATGTGTTGGCGCAGGTCCGTGGCCATGGGGCATTGCTCCGGTTTGAGGTGTCGCGTTCCTAAACTGTTATTAACAACTGACGTTACGCATCTGCTCCGAATCGATAGATGTAGGGGCGTCGCCCAAGCGACTATTCAACCAGCCAGCGCAAGGAGGGCAACCACAAGGGTTACCCCTACAACAATATGGATTGGCATCCCTTCATCGTCCACTACCCCATCGCGCTCTTGTCGCTGAGCCCGCTGTGCGATCTAGGCGCGCTGTGGCTGGGTCGCCGCGCCGGGCACCACCTAGCGTACGGCTTGCTAGTGTTGGGCGTACTATCAGCGACAGCCGCCGTGCTCAGCGGCAACGCGGCCGCGACCAAGGCTTGGGAGGGGCCAGCCGCTGAGCCGTTAGTCACGCACGGATCCCTCGCCACTTGGACCTTGCTGTTGGGATTGGGAGCTGTTCTCGGGCGCTTGCCTTTGCATCTCAAGGGGCGGCTTGAAGGATGGCCGCTCTATGCGTGGATCGGGCTCGGCGTCCTGATCGGCGGCTTGGTCTTGTGGACGGGCTACTGCGGTAGCGAATTAGTCTATGTCCACGGCTTGGGCGTGCGGAGCGATGGCTGAGTAGCCGGCTGGTTAGCGAAATCTGTTTGGCTTATCTTCGCCGCAACTTTTTACCTGCAAACTAGGAGCAACCCGTGAACCGCCCCAATATCCTGCTCATTATGACGGACGAACACGCGCCCATGTACAGCGGCCCCTACGGGCATCCGCTCGTGCAGACGCCCTTTATGGATCAATTGGCCGCCGAGGGCGCGACCTTTGCCAACGCCTATTGCAACTCTCCGCTCTGCCTGCCGTCGCGGATGTCGTTTATGACTGGCCGCTACATCAACCAGATCGGGGCCTTTGACAATGCCAGCCCCCTGCCGTCGGATGCGGTCACTTGGGCCCATCGGCTGCGCGCCGCTGGCTACGATGTGGTCCTCTCGGGCAAACAGCACTTTTGCGGCCCCGATCAATTGCACGGCTTCCGCACCCAGCTAGCGCGCGATTTGCACGCCGAGCTGTGGACCAAAGACGGCGTCCTGCGTGGCACGCCCGACTGGAGCAAGGGCACGCCGCCAGCCGACAAGCCCTGGGGTGGAGTCGCCGAGGCCGGGCCGGGGACGACCTTGGAGATCGAAGTCGATGATCTGGTGGAGGAACAAGCGCTGGCCTATCTGCGCGATCCGGCCCGCAAGGAGCGGCCTTGGGCGCTGAACGTCTCGTTTATTGCGCCGCATTTTCCGCTCGTAGTGCCCGAGCGGTTTTTCAACCTCTATCCCCTCGACCAAATCGACATGCCGGAAATCCCTCCCGGCCACCTCGAAAGCCAGCACCCCGTCCACCAGCGGATGCGAGCCATGTTCGGAGGGGTCGATTTTCCCGAAGAACAGGTGCGCCGCGCCCGCGCCGGTTACTATGGACTGATCACTTATCTCGACGAAAAAATTGGCCGCTTGCTCGCCGCCCTAGAAGAAACCGGGCAGCGCGACAACACGCTCATCGCGCATTTCAGCGATCACGGAGAAATGAACGGCGAGCACGGCATGTGGCGGAAGTCGAGCATGTACGAGGCGTCCGCCAAAGTGCCGCTGCAAATGGTCTATCCCGGGCAGATTCCCGCCGGTCAGCACATCAGCGAAGTAGTGTCGCTGGTGGATTTGGTAGCGACCATCGTCGAAGTCGCCGACGCGCCCAGCACAGGACCGCTGGACGGCGATAGTCTGTTGGGATTGCTGCAAGGGCAAGACGCGGCCTGGAAGGACGAAGCATTTTCCGAATACCTCGCCCACGGCGTGGCGGGGCCAACAGCCATGCTACGGTGCGGCCGCTACAAGCTCCACTACAGCTTGGGATATTCGCCCCAGCTATACGACGTTGAGGCCGATCCCAACGAGTTCGACGATCTAGCCGGAGATCCAGCCCACGCGGGCACCCTAGCCGTCCTCCAAGAACGGTTATTGTCCAAGTGGGACCCGGTCGCCTTGGAGACGCAGGTGCGGCAAAGCCAGCAGGATCGGCTCTTGATCGAACAAGCCACGCAGCAGGACCGACTCTTGATCGAACAAGCCATGCAGCGATCTCCCAACTAATAGGTGAGAGTCATGCACGTCGATCCGCAACAATTCCGCCGCCAAGGCTTTCTGATCTTGCACAACGTCGTGCCGCCCGAGCGGTTGGACGCGATGCGGCTTGCCATCGAGTGGATGGTGGATCGGGAAAAGGCGCGCTCGGCGGCCGCGCGCCAACCCGGCGATCCGCTCGGCGGTGCTTGGTACGAAAGCGCCCAACCGCGACTGAACATGAATTCAATTGATGCCGAGACCGCGGATGTCATCGACTTTTGCCTCGGCGAGACCACCTTTGGCGTCAGCGCCCAACTCATGCAGGCACCAGTGCCGGCCCTCACCGCCTTTGGCGCGCTGTGCAGCGGGCTGATCGATTACGGGTACACGGACTGGCACCGCGACGCCAGCTCCGCCGAGCAGGCACCGCTCAGCGGCATGCAAGCGGACCTAATGGCCAACGCTCCCGGATATGTGCAGTGGAACATCGCGCTCTACGAAGACGACGTATTCTGGATCCTGCCCGAAAGCCATAAGCAGCCGACCGACGAAGCGCAGCGGCGGCAACTCATGCTGGACCCCAAGGTGCCGCTAGAAGGCGGAGTCCCTGTCGAGCTACAGCCCGGCGACGGCATCGTCTATCCCAACCTGATGATGCACTGGGGCAGCAAGTACACCAGCCGGCTGCGCCGCACCATCCACCTCGGCTATCGCTCCTTCGGCGGCCAAATCTTCTCGTATCACCACCATCTCGACTGGTATCACACCGACGGCTTCCGGCAGCACCTCTCACCCGAGGCCGAGGCCCACTTTGCCCGCTGGACCGAGTACTACGATCAAGAACGGGACCAGATTGAGGCGCTCTTCCGCGCGCTGATTGCCCGCGACGAGCAAAAATTCCGCACCTGCTTGGCCGAACTGCACCCAGGCGAGTTCGGCCGCATGGTGAGCGTGGTGCTGTTGTGCCGGATCGCCAACAAGGTCGTCTTCCTGCACCGGCCGGAGATCGCCCAGATGTCCGTGCAAGAGCGCGAGCCGCTAGTCGACGGATCGCCGCCCGCGTACTACGCCGAGGACATGGCGCAGCGCTTTACCGCTGCCGAGGCCGAGGCCCTGCAAAGCCGCTTGGCCGCGCTCAACGAGCGGTTGCAGCAAGACGAGACCCGCGTCCACCGGCACTACAGCGACATGTACGCATCCCTCCAGCCCGCAGCCAACTCGCCGAACTTTGAATCCCGGCCGCTACGCACCTTTAACAGCGAAATGCCCGAGGGCTTTGGCGTGGACGAATTTGTGGGTAGCTGGGCACAGTCAGCTAACGGTGAAACCCGACCATGATACATCCTGCCGATTTCGTCGACGCACACCGACGCCACTGGCAAGACGCAGAGTTGCTCTTTGACCAGAGTCGCTGGGCAAACGCCGATCAGTTATATGGGTTCAGGCTTGAAGGCGGTGATGAAGGCCCTTGGGATGTCTGTCGAACCGGATGGGAAACCGACTGATGAGCAGTACCGAAAACATGTGCAGGAGCTCTGGCCGGTCTTCAAAACCTTCGTCAACGGTAGGAAGGGATCGCAGTATCTGAATCAACTCCCGAACGGCGACCCGTTCAATAACTGGTCGCAGCACAACCGCTATGCCCGTGGATGCCATTTCCAAAAAGCAGACGTGAAGCCGCATCGCAAAGCAGCTTGTAAGGTTTATCTTATGGTTCAACAAGCAGAACAGGATGGCCAGCTATGAATGATAGCTTCGTTTCCTTCGATGCCATGCGGCAGCGCGTGGTCGATATGCTCAAAAGCGAGGTAATTCCCGACGAGATTACTCCCATCTACTTGGTGCGGGATTTGTTCGGAAAGGTGCGTATATTGGTGTCGGACGCGGTCCAAGAGGATAATACGTTGCAGCGTCTCGCCGCTGACTTATACGAAACGCTCGGCAAACATGGCTACCCTGCGGGAGAAGCCGTTTTGTCCGTGGAGGACGCCATGCTGCAAGCACTCAATGACACGGCGCAAGAGATCCGTCCCGGCGTGGGCGTGCATTGGGTTGATCGTCTAGTAACCGGCCGCGATTGGTGGACAGTCGGCGATTCAGACCCTCAGAGGACGCCGATGCGCTACACATTGTTCTCGGTCAAGGGTGGCGTTGGACGCAGCACTACCGCCGCCGTTCTCGCGTGGCACTTGGTGCGCAGAGGCGAGCGAGTCCTAGTCGTAGATCTTGATCTGGAGTCGCCGGGGCTGTCGTCGGCCATGCTTGCTCGGCAGGAGCAGCCCGAATTCGGCATCACCGATTGGTTCGTGGAGGACTTAGTTGAACAAGGCGAGCGCGTGATTGAGCAAATGACCGCAACTCCCGCGTGGGCGCAAGACTCCGAAGGCGACGTGTACGTAGTGCCCGCGCATGGCAGCGAACCTGGCGAGTATCTGGCCAAGCTGGGACGCGTCTATATGGACACAACGAATGAACCTTGGACAACGCGTCTAGAACGTCTATTGAATCGCCTAGAGACCCATTATGATCCGACAGTCGTTTTATTGGAGAGCCGCAACGGATTGCACGACATTGCGGCGGCGACTGTCACCCATCTCGATGCCGAGATCCTGCTATTTGCTATCGACTCGGCGAGCAATTGGACGGATTACAATATCCTCTTCCATCATTGGCAAACTCACGACTTGGCGTCGAAAATCAGGGAACGCCTATCGATTGTGTCCGCGCTGACGCCCGAGCTCGATACGGAACAATACTTGTATCGGTTTCAGGAGCAGGCGTGGGACCTGTTTAGAGACAATTTGTATGACGATGTGGACCCGTCAAACGAATCCGGCACCGAGTTCTCCTTTGCACTGGACGCTGATCCCGCGCCCCACAATCCGATCCCTATTCACTGGACGCGCGGTCTCGCTGCGGGCACCTCGTTGCGCAACCTAGAGACGACGACCGTGGAGCAGGCCTACTCAGAATTTCTGCGCCGATTCGACCAACTCTTCAAAGTCGATAACCGAGGAGAGACGCGATGACCGCAATTGACGTAAATATGGTGCGCGAAGCACTCGCCGATCTACCGGATGAGACGAGCTACGGCGAATTACCAAAGCCTGAATACGTATATCTACCGCGATCCCATGTCAATGCAGTAGATCCAAACACTCTACTCGTCACTGGTATGCGAGGGGCCGGAAAAACCTTCTGGTGGAGCGCACTTCAGAGTAGCGCCGTGCGTCAACTAGTTGGCCAGTCTGGCCAGTCCACTAGAAAGCCCAGCCTAGGCGAGGGGACCAAGGCGCGAACGGGATTTGGAATCCCCTCACGGGACGATTACCCAAGCAAAGACACATTGCAGGCTCTGATGAGCGATGGCGTTGATCCGAGAATCATTTGGCGTACGGTACAAGCTCGGCAGCTTGCACATGACAATCACCCACTCCGGCAACAGAATACATCATGGCCCGAGCGCGTGCGTTATGTATCCAACCATATAGAGCCGATTGAACGCCTTTTTCGGGAACGCGATGATGAATTCAACAGCAAGGCGTCTATTGTCTAATCCTCTTCGATGCCCTAGACCGTTGTGCTGACGATTGGCAGGACATGTATCGGATGATTCGCGGGCTATTACAAACCGCGCTCGATATGCGTGCTTACCGATGGCTGCGGGTTAAGGTATTCCTGCGTTCCGACCAAGTCGATGAGACCAAAGTCGCCGATTTCCCAGACGCATCGAAGGTTCTTTCTTCAAGAGTTGAATTGAACTGGCCTAGCCATGAGCTGTACGGCCTGTTATGGTACTATCTCGCCAATGGGCCTTACGGTGCCGATTTTCGCAAATTTCTCACGGCTGACGATTGGGAGTCAGTGGAAGCTGGCGGACAGCGTGTATTCTCCGTACCGCGATCTTTAGTCTCTAGGGGAGAAGACCAACGCGAAAAGTTTCATGTTATTGCCGGCCAATGGATGGGACGCGGGCCTAAACGAGGCTTTCCGTACACTTGGATTCCGAACCATTTAGCCGATACCGAAGGGCGAGTGAGCCCCCGTTCGTTTCTCGCGGCGTTGAAAACGGCTGCCGAAGACACCGCCGATAGGCACCCAGACCACAACCACGCGCTGCATTACGACAGCATCAAACGAGGTGTACAGGAAGCTTCAAAAACACGAGTTCTTGAGATCCAAGAGGACTATCCTTGGGTACACCAAATACTATCTCCCCTTGGAGGTATGACCGTGCCATGCGAGTTTGAGGAGATTGCCAAACGCTGGGATCTCGCCCCTCTCGCTGAAGCGGTCGAACAGGGCGCGGTAAAGTTACCCCCTCGCCAGCAGGATTCCGATGGCGTGCGCGAGGATCTTGAATCATTGGGAGTCTTTTTTCGTATGCGCGACGGACGGGTCAACATCCCAGACGTTTTCAGGGTGGGATATGGCCTCGGTCGAAGAGGCGGAGTACGGCCGGTTCGATGAATAGGCACAAAAACGGACAACTTCACCGTATTCATTGGAAAGAATAAATACATGTTGAGATTTGCATTCCTAGGCGCTTGGCACAGTCACGCGTCCATGCACGTGCGAGAGGCCGCGGCAAGACCGGGCGAGGTGGAGCTGGTGGGGATGTACGATCCCGACCCCCCAGTGATTCAGCAGAATCTGGAGCGGTGGGCGGAATACGGGCTGGACATTCCGGTTTTTGACTCCGTCGGGCGTTGTTGCATGAATCATATATCAGGTATGGTTTTGGCATGTTGTTTGTTTGTCAGTTGCTTTTTTCTATCCGATAGGATTCGGGTTTGCCCAAATGGATCATTCGATTGAGGACGGCACAGCCGAGGCGACTTTCGACCTGTTGGTTGGCCTCGCTACGCGCCTTGAGTTGGCCACCGATGAGATGCTTATAGCGATAGATGAGCGTTTCGGCCAACGAACGTCGATGATAGCCACTTTCCTGTTTCCACCCCTTGCGTCCCTTTCGTCGAATAGCTCGGAGCATCTCGTCCCGCGCCAACGGAGGGGCCTTACAATTACCATGCTGCTGGATTTTAGCGTCTTTACGCAGGGCAATGATCGGCCGAATCGCGGGGCCGCTCGGTGGTGTGGCCAACGCGTCGAACACCTTCTGTTTGTCATAGGCCCCATCGCCGCCTACCGCCCCCACTGCCTCGTCGACTTGCTCCAGCAGGAGGACGACCTGCGAGGCATCATCGATCCGATGGGACGTCAACGTCTGGGCGACCACCTCGCCGGTGGCCTCATTGACCCCCACATGCAGTTTGCGCCACGTCCGCCGTTTCGTCCAGCCGTGTTGGCGCACGTTCCACTCGCCCTCCCCATAGACTTTCAAGCCCGTCGAATCCACCACCAAGTGCATCGATTTAGGCGTGCGTTGAGTGGGCAACACCACCGCCAATTGCCCTTGGCGACGCGACAAGGTCGAGTAGTCCGGCACGGCCAAGGTCAACCCCATCAAGTCCAAAAGCGATTGGATAAAACCCTGCGTCTGGCGCAGCGGCAACCCAAACAGCATCCGCATCGTCAACATCCATTCAATCGTGCGATCCGAATAGACAAACTGAGCCCCCCGTTGACACGGCCGCTGATCATACCACTGCCGCCAAAACGAATCGTCCAGCCAGACCGTCAGGCTGCCGCGAGCAACCAACGCCCGATTATACGACGACCAATTCTTAACCCGATACACCGCTTTCGACTTGACCGAGGACGAACCACCAGATACTTTGCTCATCACAGGCTCTTTGGGAAGAGAGGAATGTGTTTCTTGTTGGGAAACCAGAAACCACGAACCAATCTAACTGGAGAGCCTGCACCATTTCAAGACCCTAACCAGACTTTCATGCAACAACGCCACTCCGTCGAAGACGTGTTAAATAGCCAAGCAGAGGCCGTGGTCGTAGAAGGGCATGTGTATCAGAACCTCGACTATGCCGAGCGGGCACTCGCCGCCGGCAAGCACGTGTTGTTGGAAAAACCAGCCGGCGTCGACCTATCCCAATTGGAGCGGCTGCACAAGCTCGCCGAAGACAAGGGGCTGATGCTGCAAATGGCCTACATGTGGAGCTACAATCCGGCTGTAGCCGAGATGCTGCGTTTGGTGCGGGAAGGCTCCCTAGGGCAGGTCTTTATGTATCGCGGCCACATCCCAAGCCGATTGGCTGGCACAAACAGCTATACGGAGAGTTCACCGCCTATCACGGCGGCGTGTACTTCGAGATGGCCGGGCACTTAGTGGATTTAATGGTAGCGATGATGGACGAGCCAGTGGCCGTCCGCGGCGTGTTGGGCAAGCACTACGGGGAGCGGGCCGAAGTCGATAACGCAGTGGTTGTCCACGAGTGTCGCGATGGAATCGGCATCGTGTATACGACTGCCATGCAGATCGGCATGGATCGTCGGATCGAGATGCACGGAACCCAAGGAACCCTGCTGCACGAGCCGATTGGCTCGAACAAGCTGCGCGTCTTCTTGGCTCAGGAGACCGAGGGATATCAGACCGGCGAATGGCAGGACGTGGAGCTTGATCCGGGGCCGTCCCCGCCGAGCCTGTTGCGGGAGCTAGCCGCGTGCATTCGCGGAGAGAAAACGCCGGACTTTACCCTCGCACACGACCGCGCTGTGCAGCGGACCTTGTTCAAAGGCTGCGGCATAACCGACGGTCGTGCTCTGAGGACCTAAGCATCCGGCTGCAACCCTCTGTTATTCCTGCAACCCTCTCTGTCATTCCTGTGCAAGCAGAAATCCAGTCCACCGCTTGCGTGAAAATGACGAGGGTTTTTGAATATACCTTCGCCCCACTGGTGTCCACCATCTTGGAGCACGATTTAAGGAATCAGGAGATAACGATGCCATCTGCCAAACAACCTCGCAACCGCCTAACAAAGGAGGAATGCAGAATGTCCATTGATCGAATGGGTAAGTAATCATCTCGTATCAAGGTCTGTTCCAATGGTCTACTCAAAAGGAGTTTCTACATGGAAATGCTGTATCTATTGATCACATTTGTAATTGGGGGTGTGGTTGGGGGCACGATTATGAGGTTGTGGCACAAGGCCAATTCGCAGGGTGGGGATGAGGCTTTGCGCATTGAGTTGGCGAAATTGCAGAGCGAGAAGCAGGCCCTAACTGACAGATTGGAGTGGACCGAAAAGGCAGAAGAAAAGTTGCGCGAGGCTTTTGACTCGTTGGCGAGCAACTCATTGCGTCACAATGCCGAAACGTTTTTGAAACAGGCGCAGACGCAGATGACCGGGGTGCTGAATGAGGTGCGCGGTGATTGGAACACGCAGAAATCGGAAATGCAAAACTTGATGACGCCGGTCCGAGAGAATTTGGACAAACTCGATGGTCATGTTCGGTCGCTGGAGGAGAAACGAGAAGGGGCGTATCAGTCGCTCGGACAGCAATTGAAGGAACTCGCAGATGCGCAACAAAATCTTCAAAACACGACTGTTACATTATCTCAGGCCCTCAAATCATCCTCTGTGCGCGGACAATGGGGCGAGGTGCAGCTACGTCGTGTGGTGGAGTTGGCGGGCATGGAGCCGCACGTGGCATTTGAAGAACAGGTGACAGGCGACAGTGGTCGCCCGGATATGGTTGTGCATTTGCCCGGCAGTGGCTCCCTGCCGGTTGATGCTAAAACACCTATGACAGCCTATTTGGAGGCCACAGATGCTCGTGATGATGAGGCATACAAAGAGAACATGAGAGCACATGCCAGTGCAGTGCGGAGTCGGGTTCGCGAATTGGGACAAAAAGCCTACTGGAAGCAATTTGAAAAGGCTCCGGAGTTTGTCGTCATGTTTGTGCCAGTCGAAGCCAGTATTGCGGCGGCATTTGCAGAAGAACCAAATTTGTTAGACGATGCCTTGAAAAGTAAGGTGCTGATAGCGACACCTGTGACGCTTTTGGCACTCTTGAAGGCTGTTGCTTATGGATGGCAACAACAGGCGGTGTCTGAAAACGCACGTCAAATAGCAGCTACGGGCAAAGAGCTCTACCAGCGCGTGGAACCATTTTTTGGCCATCTCAACAACTTGAGACGTCATATCGATCAGACTGTTGAGAGTTATAATCAGTCCATCGGTTCGCTGGAGCGCAGAGTTTTGCCCTCTATCCGGCGATTTCAGGAGTTGAATGTTGGAGATGGCGAACTCGACGAACCCAAGACCATTGATCAACGCACCCGGTCATTGACCGTAGAGTTAGAGTAATGAGGGCTTAGTCTCATTTTTCGGTTTGTACGCGAGGGGGCAGCGAGGATCCACCGAAACTATCGTCACTCATTAAAACTCATGGATCCAAGTTGAATTTCTCTTTGGATATGTGAAGCAGTTTGTCGGTTTGTCTGACGCCAGACAACCTCAACCGTCCGGCTCGTACTTCGGCTGCCTCGGCGCGCGATCCCGCTCTAGTCGATAAACGCTCCCGTCGAGTGGCAACTCCACGCGGGCACCGCCGCGCTGGTGCGACTCCACAAACGCGAAAATCAGCTCGGTATTAGCCCGCGCCAGCTCGGCGCCTCCGCGCGGCGGCTCGCCCGTATCGAGTGAGCGGACCAAATCCTCAATCAAGCAAAGCGTCGAAGCCCGGTGCTTGAAAGCAGGAAACTCCACCAAGCCCAATTTATTGCGGCCCCGGTGATCCTGTGCTACCGGTGCCCGTAACTGCCACTCTTTATCATTGCCAAGCGCCGTTACCACGCCTCTTTCGCAGACGGCTTCCACTTCCAATCCCCGGCCCGAATTGAGCGCGTACGCAGTGACCCCGTTGGCGAACTGGATGATACCGTGCCCGACTGGGTCCTCGCGCAGGATATCGCCATCGATGATCTCGTCGCCATTGGGCAAATGCGCCTGCACCCAAGCGGCCGGGGCGTCGGAGTTGAGGCGCTGGAGCAGGTCAAAGCTGTGGCTGGCACCGTTGAAGAGCGTACTGGTCTGGTGGATGATGAGGGTTTGCAACGCGCCGATTTCCCCAGAGTCGATGACGGCCTTCATCTGGTCGTAGCCGGGGTAGAAGCGGCGATTGGTGCCCATGTTGAGCGCGACGTTGTGGTGCTGGCAGGCTTCGACCATGCGGTCGGCTTCCGCCAGCGAGGCCGAGAACGCCTTTTCCGCGTAGATCGCACGGACACCTGCTTCGGTCGCCGCGATGACGATCTCGGCACGGTGCTCGGGCTGGGTGGCGACGCTGACGATGTCGGGCTCTTCGCGGGCGAGCATTTCGCGGTAGTCGGTGTACTGCTTGTCTGCGGGGATGCCGTAGCGCGCACCGACCCGTTCCATTACATCGATGCGCAGGTCCGAGCAGGCGACGAGGTGAGTGCGCTCGCAAGCCTCGTACCCGGCGGCGTGGGAGTACGGGCGCATCTCGGCCGGGACTTCGTTGTCGATAAAAGCCCCCATGCGACTGCAGCCGATGAGAACAGCTTTGTATTGGCTCATGTGTTGCTCCTGTGATAGAAGTTAATGCGAGGGTTTATCGGGATAGCCTCGCAAAAAAGCATCATCCGTGAATCATACTTTTAAGGGTTTCCAGTTTTTCTCCCTCGATTGATTCCCCGGCCTTGCGGAGGAGTTCCCGAGCCTGATCGTATTGCTTTTGATCCACCAAGTACTCAACATAGATGCGCCAAGCGGTAAAATGGTGTGGATTGGCTGCGAGTGCGCGATCCAACAGTTCGGTTCCCTCGGCGAGGCCATTTGAAAGCGCGATGGCCGCCATATTAGTGTACGACTCAAAATCATCGGGATTGTACTGAACGGCCTTTACGTAGTGCCGCCACGCCCTTTTGTTGTCGCCGGTATGCGACAAAGCCCAAGCGAGCATGCGATGGGCGGAAACGCTTGCAGGCTCGGCGGCGAGTACAGCTTCAAAAATGGGAATCGCCTCGGAGTACCGCTGCTCTTGAATCAAGCGCAACGCCGCTTTCTCCCGTGCTTTGTTGCTGTCGAGCGCGCGCTTTCTCGAATCGGCCAGCGCGGACAGTTCCCCAAGTCGCATGGCCAACGGCTCATCCTCGGCAAACATCTCCTGCCAAGCGGGGATGACATACCACAAATTAGAATGTCTGGTTGCGATGCTTTGGGCGACCCCAAGGACGATGTCCCGGAGGACTAGCTCGGGAAACAGATGTTGGAGCATGAGCAGATAATCGGTGCTTGATATGGACGCGACGTTCTCTTCCATCCCTTGGTACATCTCGATGGGCGCTCGATACTCCAGCCAGAGGTTGTCGTCCGTGTTCTTGATCGGCGACTTGAACGCATCGGCGTTTTCGGGAAATCGCAAAAAGGCACCTGCGAAGAGGTCGAACGGCGTCTCGATCTGGATTCGCCGGAGTGAACTGCGCACCTTCGGCAATGCGAAGCGCTCGGTGTAACGCCGCGCAGAGCCAGCAATGGGGGAGTGGGAAGCAACGCAGATGAGGTCATCGTTGACCTTGAACGCCGCCACGTAGGGAAACTCCGATGCCAAGGTGTTGAGCACAACGCGCACCGTCTCCGCAGAGGTTTCATAGGCCTGCATCCACTGACAAAAAAGACCCCCCGACTTGAGCCGCGCCGACGCGGCCCGGTAGTACTCTGTCGTAAATAGGGAACTGATGCCCGCTATCCAGGGGTTGGAAGGTTGGGAGAGGATGACATCGTACGCCTTCTTCTGGTGGCGGAGGAAGTTGCGCCCGTCTTCCGTGTACAGTCTCACCCGCGAGTCTTCGAGTATGTCGTGGTTGATCGAGTCGAAGTACTCGGAAACATCGAGTACCGCCTGTTCAATTTCGACCACATCGACGGCCGTCACATTCGGGTGCGTTGCTGTTGCGTACACTGTGGCACCACTGCCGTAGCCAATGATGCAAACCTCTTGCGGCCCTGGATGGAGGAACATCGGTAGGTGTCCGAGCAGATACTGCGAGTCCATGTCCCCGCCGGTCGAGGCATCCGCCTTGCCGTTGACCTTGAGCACGGTGGAGTTGGGCGTGCGGAACACGGTAACTGTGGCGTTGGTCCCTTCCCGTGCGTAGAGCAGGAAGCTTCCTATCGGCGAGCGCTCCTCGCTGGCTTGGAGCCGGCGAAAAACGCCCCGCTGAAGGTTTTTTGTATCGGTTTGGGGCAGCGCGAAGGCGAATGCTGCCAGCATTGCGGCGAAGAGGCCCGCCCAGCCGAGCCGCTGTCGTTGCGGGCTGGTGCGGTCCAAAAGAAAAAGGACGACCGTGACCACCATGCCCAAGGTGGCCCCGAGGCGAATTAACCCCGTCGCTCCAAGCCACGGCAGCAACGCAAAGCCCGCCAATACGGAGCCGACAATGGCTCCTATGGTGTTGGCCGCGTACATGCCGCCAACCGCCCAACCTCTCGATTCCACCTCGTTCCGCCAGGCGGCGATGCCCAAGGGCAGGGCGGCCCCCATAGCGCAGGCGGGGACGAGGACGATGGAAGCCGCCAGAGTGCCTTGGGAGAGGAAGAGGAGCCAGGTGCGGTCGCCCGTGCCTTGGGCCATGGCCGTGAACATCGCCGGCAGCTCGTTCACGGCGAAGAGCCCTGCCAGGACCGAGCACGAGCCCACCCCCAGCGTGACGGCCACTGCCCGCCAGCAGGAGCTCTCTCGGAAGGAGGGGACCGCGGCCAGCAGGGAGCCGACGCCGATGCCGAGGAGGACCGTCGTGAGGATGATGGTGAAGGCATAGACCGAGGATCCCACCACCGGGATGAGTAGGCGTGTCCAGGCGATCTGGTAGAAGAGCCCCAAGCATCCGGCCATGGCCACCGCGGCCAGCAGCAGCCGGGGGGTCTGGGCACCGCCGGTTGGTGCGGGATGCTCCTCGGCCGCGTCCCGGGGGGCCATGCGGAGATCGAGGAGGTAACCCCCGGCAGCCACCAAGACGCCCGCGGCGACGGCGACCCACACCGTGTCGGAGATCCCGAGAACGGGCAACAGGACGAGTCCCGCCACGAGGGTGCCGACCGCCGCTCCAAGGGTGTTGATTCCGTAGAAGAGGGCCACGCTCCGGCGGAAGGCTGCTTCCTCCGTGACTGCCACGATAAGCAGAGGCAGGGAGGCGCCCATGAGGAAGGTCGGCACCGCCAGCATGGCGCAGGAGAGGAGGAACTGCAGCAGCACGAAGAGGGCGAAGTACCCGTCGGTGAGGTGGTACAGGGGATCGAGGACGCCGGCCATGTTCCGCAGGAGGGGCACTGAAACCACGCCGAAGAGGGCAATGCCCAGTTCTAAAAGGGCATAGGTCCTCAGGGGCCTGCGGATGCGGTCGGCGCGACGGCCGGCCCAAGCGCCCCCCGCTCCCAGACCCGCCATGAAGCTGGCCACCACCGTTGAGATCGACCACGCCGCGCTGCCGAACTGGAGAGTGAGAAGTTTCACCCACACCACCTCGTACGCCAGAGCGGCGGCACCGGAAAGAAAGAAGAGAATGCCAGCAAAAAAAATCATACTATCCTCACCAAAATTTGGCCACGTTTTCTTCCGCCTTAGTCATCACCTCCAACAGAGCGGCTCGGCCTTCACTGTTGGCCGCGAGGGCGCGTTGGATCGCCGGTGCCAGATCCGGGATCGTTTCAACGCGCTCGGCATGGGCACCAAGTGCCTCGGCCACCTGCGCGTAGTGGCCGCCGAGCTGGTTGCTCTGATAGTGTTCGGTGGCGTAGGGCATGTGCTGGTCGTAGTGGGTCATCACGCCGTTGTTGAGCACCACTGTGAGAATGGGAATCTCGGCGCGCACTGCGGTCTCGATGTCGAGACCCGCCATGCCAAAAGCCGCGTCGCCCATGACGTTGATGACCTGCTTGTCCGGCGCGGCCAACTTGGCCCCCAAGGCCAAGCCCAAGCCGTAGCCGAGCTGGGTCGATTTGCCCCAGCCGATGTACCCTCTGGGGATTTGGGGCCGCCAGAACGGCACGAGCTGATCGCGGGGATAGCCCGAGTCGTGGGTGATGATGGTGTTGGGCACATCCACGGCGCGGGCGAGTTCGGCGAAAACCCGGTAGGGGTTTATCGGCACCTCGTCCGAGCGGAATCGCGGCGCCCACGCGGCATTGAACTCCGCGCGGATGGCTGCGATCTCGGCCGCAACTCCGCCGTCTCCTCGCCCGTCGGCCCCAAGCTGACTGCGGACTTCCTCGATGATCTGCTCCAGCACGATCCGCGCATCGCCGATGGCCCCCAAGTCGATCTGGTAGTCCTTGTTGAGATCTTCCGCGCAGTTGGTCACCTGCGCCAAGACCGCGCGGGCGGGCATGGGCGCATTGAAGACCGAGATGGTAAAGCTAGTGCCCACGCCCAAAACGAAGTCGGTCTTTTGCAAGAAGCGATCGACCATTAGCGTGCCGGTGTGGCCGCCGGTGCCCAGCGCGAGCGCGTGGTTTTCGGGAAAGGCGCTCTTGCCGGCCAAAGTGGTCATAACGGGCACGTTGCACAGCTCGGCGAGGGCCACGAGCTGATCCGTGGCTTCGGCCCACATCACGCCGTGTCCGGCGTTGATGATCGGGCATTCGGCCTTGATTAGCGCGGTAACCAAGTCGCGAATCGCGTCTGAATCAGCCGCAGATTTGCAGGCTTTGACCGGTTGGTAGTCGAGGTCGCCGGGAAATTCAGCGGCACCTAAATCGCTGGGGATTTCCACCAGCACCGGCCCGGGCCGGCCGTGGACGAGCTGGCTAAAGGCGCGGCGCATCAGCTCGGGGATACGCTCGACGCGGTTGACGTTGGCGGCCCATTTGGTGATGCCGCGATAGTTGGCCACCGCGTCGAAGTTGGGCGGCACTTGCGTGCGGGCCGTGGACACGCCGCCGGGCAAGAGCATCAAGGGGATGGCATCGGCATAGGCCTGGGCTGCGCCGCCGAGCGCGTTTTCAGCGCCCGGCCCGGTCTGCATGGTGAAGACGCCAAAGGGGCGGCCATTGGTCGTGCGGCTGAAGCCGTCGGCCATGTTGACGCCCGTTCGCTCTTGGCGGCAGATAATGGGCCGGATACCAGCGCGGGCCGCCTCATCAATCAGCGGCTGGGCGGGGAAAGCCGACAGCCACTCGACGCCTTCGGCCTTGAGGATGTGGGCAATGGCTTGGTTGCCGTTCATGGACATGGCGTCCCTTTCCGGGTTTTGTGGTTGGGTCAGGGATTTGGTAAGGACATGACTACAGGGATTTGGTAAGGACAACCTCTGTGGTCCCTATGGGGATTTGGTAGGGGCAACCCTCGTGGTTGCCCACCCGCAATTTGCATAGAACGTTGGACAGGGACGCACCAGCGTCAAGAGGCGCGCCGCCCGCGCCCGATACTCCACCAGACGACCAGGGCCTCCACAGTGTGGCCGCTGATTAAAGCACCCACAGCTTGGGTCGCGCCGTGGAGCTCGAAATTGGCCAGCAGGGCTAGCATCAGCAAGACGGTCGCTACCCGCGACGGAGCACTCGGCGCCATAGCTTGAGTGCGGTGCTGGAGCAGACCAATGCCGTGGAAGTAGCTACGCAGACTGACGACAAAGGGAAAGCCCATGAAGAGAAGCAGCGGCGTCTTGCAGTGGACAATTAACTCGGGGCCAATGCCGATCCAAGTGCCGAGTATGTAATCGACCGCCGGCGTCCAAAACAGCACTGCCATCCACGCACAGGAAAACAGACAACAGCCCCAGCAGAAGCGGCGGATCTTGCCCAAATCCCCTTCTTGGCGGAAGGCCGTCGGCAGGTTGCGCAGTTCGTTGAGCCAGCCATAGGGGATGTGGCCAAGCGCATAGACGACGGTCAGCACGGCCAGCGCTTCGGTACCGTCGGCACTGCGGGCGACGAACACGTTGATCAGCGGCCGGGTGCCAGCCTGTACCGCCATGATCAGCGCCAAGGGCCAAAAGAAGCGCAGAACGTAGAAGTAGCTTAGAGTCGGCGCATTGTCTGGCGCGGGCCAGTGCACCAAGCGCCAGCGGCCCCACGCGACCACGCCAAGCTCGGCGAGAGCACCTGTGTACGTAGCGAGCACCGGCAGTAAGATGGGATTCTGGCGGACGAAGCCGAGCGGCAGCAGTGCAAAGACCGCGAGGATGCTGAGGGCGATCCCGGTGGTAATGGCGTAGGCGGGGATGTCGGTGCGGCGGATGCGGATGAGTTCGCCGCTATAAAAGCGCGTCATCCCGTGCAGCACGGGGAAGGGAACCAGCCACAGCAGGGCCAAGCGCACCGCGTCGCCGAGCGCGGGATCGACCTCGTGCAGATCGTTGATGACCCAAGTCCCCAGCGGCGTCAGCGCCAAGCTGGCTAAGATACCGGCCAATAGCACCCCGGCGGCGAGCACAAAGCGGAAGCAGACGCGGTAGCCTTGGGTGTGCTCGACGAGCACCAAGCCGAGCTGCCGCACCTGCGACAGGGTGCCGGCGAGGAATAGCGCCAAGCCAAACGCCAAGCCAAACGCGGCCAGCGTCTCGACCGCCCGCGGCATCCGCGCCATGCCGCCGTTGAGGAACTGGCCGCTTAGCTCTTGCACCAGCACCGTCACCACCAACGGCAACATGAAGCGCGTTAGTTGGGCATAGCTCATGCCCGGACGATCTGTCCGGCGCGACTGTCGGCTATTGCTCCTCGTTCAACGGCGATCCGTCCATTGACAATTACGCAGTCGATGCCCTGCGGATAGCGGTAGGGGTCGGCAAAGTCGGCGCACTCACCGATGGCAGCGGGGTCGAAGACCACCAAATCGGCCCAGTAGCCTTCGCGCAACAGGCCGCGCTCGCGCAAGCGGAAGCGGGCGGCGGCGTGGCCAGTGAGCTTGTGGATGGCCTCTTCCCAGCGCAGCGCGCCTTGCTCGCGGACGAAGCGGCGCAAGAAGTAGGGGAAGGCCCCGTAGGAGCGGGGGTGGTGCTTGCCCTCGGCCAAGGTGCCTTCGGGCACCAGCGAGAAGCCATCGGAGATGACGCCGCCAGTGGAGTGGCGGGCGATGTTGAGGAAGTCCTCCTCAGACACGTCTTCAGCCAGCATCCACGGCCGCGCGCACTCTTCGACGAGGATGTCGCAAACCGCGTCGTGCGGGGGCTGGCCGCGCCGCCGACCGATCTCGGCAAAGCTCAGGCCGACTAGGGCGGCGTTTTGCTCGGCGCTGCCCAGCCAAATTTTGTCCCATTGTCCATCTCGCGCCAAGTTGCGCTTGCGGCTGCCGCCGCTCTCGGCCCCGTATTGCCTAGTGTCCTGTTCGATCTTGGCGCGAGTCTCCGGGTCTTGTAGCCTCCGCAGCAGTTCCTCGTCGCCGCCGGCCAAGGCCCAAGGGGGCAACAGCGACTTGAGGGTGGTGCTGCCAATCGTATAGGGAATGGCGTCGCAGCTAATGTCGCAGCCCTCGCGGCGCTTCTGGTCGATGGTGGCGAGCAGGTCGCGGGTCGCGCCGATCATCGGCGCACCGGGCTGCATGTGCGAGACGTGGGCGGCAACCGCAGCTTGCTCACCGACAGCAATGACCTCGCCGACAGCTTGGGCAATCGACTCGGTCTGGTTGCGGATGTGCGAGGTGTAGATGCCGCCGTATTCAGCGACGACCTTGCCCAACTCGACGAGTTCTTCCAGCGCCGCATACGGGCCGGGTGCGTACGCCAAGCCCGACGACAGCCCCATTGCGCCGTCTTCCATTGCGCGGGCGACCAGCGCCTTCATCTGCTCCATTTCGGCCGCAGTCGGCGGGCGGTCGTCGTAGCCCATGGCGGCGACGCGCACGTTGCCGTGGCCGACCAAGGTCGCGGTATTCGTGCCCAATCCATTGGCTTCGAGCCGCTGGAAATAGTCGCCAAAATGGGTCCAGTCGCACGCCAAGCCCCGGGTCATCGCCGGGTCGAGCGGGCCGTAGTACGGCTCGTAGTCGCGGGTGGGCGCGGCCGAGACACCGCAGTTGCCCATGACTTGGGTTGTGATGCCCTGCGTCAGGGAACTGAGCGCGCGGCCGTCGAGGGCGATGGTCAAGTCCGAATGCGTGTGGATGTCGATAAAGCCGGGGCAGGCGATGCGGCCCTCGGCGTCGATGGTGCGACTCGCTTCGGCTGCAGCAAGACCGCCGATGGCTACGATGCGGCCCTGTTCAATGGCGATGTCGCCGCGGAAAGCCGACTGGCCGCTACCGTCGAGAAGTTGGGCGTTGCGGATCAGGAGATCGTACATGGTCTTTTCCGGGAGGTTAATAGAGCGCGGCATGACCGCATTGAGATCGGATGGAGGTAGTATAGGCGGGCTGGTGGCTTCGCTCAAGTTGGTTGACCCTCCCAACGCGCGTTGATACGTTCTGGCGACCACCGCCAAAAGGAGAAGCTCTTGACGCGCCCCGCTTTCCCGCTGATCCTCGCTCTGGTCTGCGCCGCTTGTAGCGGCGAAGGTCGCCTGCAACACGTGCCGCGCGAGCGCACCTTGATCACCGACTGCGTCGATCAGGGCACGTGCAGTGGCCAGTTCCAGGACTACGACGCCTTTAATCCCTATCTGCCCGGCAAGGTCTCGCGCACGGGGTACAACTTCCTCTACGAGCCGCTCTACTTTTACAACGCCTATCGCGACGAGATCATCCCCTGGATCGCCACTGGGCACGAGTACAACGAAAATTATACCGAGGTCTCCATAAAAATTCGGCCCGGAGTCGAGTGGAGCGACGGGCAGCCGTGGACGGCGCACGACGTGGTCTTTACGATCAACATGCTCGGCGACCACGCGCCGGAATTGACCTTTGCGGTCGATATGCAGACTTGGGTAAAAACGGCCGTGGCCAGCGACAGCCTAACGGCGCGCATTGCGTTGACAGCCCCCAACCCGCGCTTCGTCTTCACGTATTTCACCCACAACTTCGACAATGGCGTGCCGATTGTGCCCCGGCACATTTGGGAGGGCCAAGACCCCAAGACCTTCGCCAACTTCGATCTGGCGCGGGGTTGGCCCGTCGTAAGCGGCCCGTACCGCTTGGCGCACTCCGTGCCAGAGCAGCGAATATGGGATCGGCGCGACGGCTGGTGGGCTGCCAAGATCGGCTTCCGCCAGCCGCCGCAAGTCGAGCGGCTGATCTACCTGCCCTACATGGAGGAGGCCAAACAGGTCCAGAACCTTGCTACCAATGCCATGGATCTGTGCGCCGACATGCTGCCGCCCAACATCCGCACGATTCTAGCGCAAAATTCCAAGGTGACGACTTGGAGTGGCCAAGAGCCACCCTATGGCTATCTGGACTGGTGGCCCCTTTCGCTGGGCTTCAATGTCCAAGAGCCGCCCTACGACGAGCCGGCCTTCCGCTGGGCCGTAAACCACGCCATCAATCGCGAGCAGCTAGTGGAGGTGGGCTGGCAGGGGGCAGGGCGACCAACCCTGTTGCCGTTCCCCGACTTTCCGCGGCTCAGGCACTACACGGGCCAAGTTCAAGACTTGCTGGAACAACATCCGGTGGGGCTGTTCGATCCGGCCCGCAGCGCGGCCCTGATGCAGGAGTCTGGGTGGCATCTGGACGCCGAGGGCATCTGGACGCGGGACGGGATGCAGGCCAAAATGCTGCTCGACATCAGCCAGACCTTCCAAGACATCGCGCCGATTCTAGTCGAGCAGTTGCAGCGAGCCGGCTTTGCGGCCAACATGCGGATGACCTCGGACAACTATACGCGGATGACTACGGGCGCGGCTAAAACCTATATATTTGGCAATGGAGGCTCAGTGCGCGACCCGTATTTTACGCTGCGGCTCTACCACAGTCGCTTCGTCCAGCCAACGGGCACGGCGACGCCGAACTTCTGGCGCTGGAAAAACCCCGAATATGACGCACTCGTCGATCAGATGGGACAGACCGCGCCCGACGACCCTCGCTTGGTGGGCCTGCTCAGAGAGGCGTTGGCGATTTGGCTGGGCGAGTTGCCAGCCATACCTTTGCTGCAATTTTACCACCGCTTGCCACACAACCAAACCTACTGGCGCAACTGGCCATCGGCGGACAACCCGTATATCAATACAGCCTACTGGCACCGGACGTGGCTTTTGGTATTGTTGAATCTACAACCAACGCGAGGTTAAAGGTTTGATCGCGCTCAATCGGCGCGGCTGGCATCATCTCACTCCAAACCGAGGCGAGGTCCATTATGAAACGCATCATTTGCACATTGCTCAGCGCGTGGCTGCTCAGCGGCTGCGGCGATACCCCTTCCGACCAACAGCCAGCGGACGCGGCCGACCAGCCCGAGGACGGCGAGAAGTCGGCACTTATTGAGGTCCCACGCAACCGCACCTTGATCATGGATTGCGCCGAAAGCGGCACCTGCGCCGGGCAGATCAAAGACTACAATACCTTCAATCCCTATCGGCCAGAAACCACTTCGCGCACGGGGTACAACTTCGTTTTCGAGCCGCTGTACTTTTACAATGCCTTCGAGGGCAAGCTGATTCCTTGGATCGCCACCGATCACCGCTTCAACGACGCTTATACCGAAGTGGAAATCGCCATTCGTCCGGGGGTTAAATGGAGCGACGGACAGCCGTGGACGGCGCACGATTTGGTCTTTACGATCAACATGCTCCGCGACAACGCTCCTCTGTTGTCCTATTCAACCGACATGAAAAACTGGGTCCAAGAGGCCGTGGCCGTCGATAGCCTGACGGCGCGCATCGCGCTGACGGCACCTAATCCGCGCTTTGTCTTTTCGTACTTCGCTCACAACTTCGGCAATGGGGTGCCGATTGTGCCCAAGCACGTGTGGGAAGGACAGTCGCCAGACACCTTTGAAAACTTTGATCCGCAAAAGGGCTGGCCGGTGTTTTCCGGGCCGTACAAACTGGCGCTATCCACGCCGCAGCAGCGCGTATGGGACTTGCGGCCAGACTGGTGGGCCGCGGCCGTTGGCTTCCAATCCCTGCCCAAAGTCGAGCGCATCATCTACCTGCCGTACATGGAGGAGGACAAGCGCGTCCAAAACCTAATCACCAATCACATGGATACCTGCCTAGACCTGCGGCCGCCCAACATCCAGACCGTACTCGACCGCAACCCCCGCGTGACGACGTGGACCGGGCGAGCACCGCCGTATGGCTACGTGGATTTCTGGCCCATTTCGCTGGGCTTTAACAACCTAGAGGCCCCCTTCTCCGAGGTGAATGTGCGCCGCGCGATCAACTACGCCATCAACCGCGACCAACTTGTGGAGGTCGGCTGGCAGGGAGCAGGCACCTCAACGCTTTTGCCCTTTCCCTCGTATCCGGCACTCCGACCGTATTTCAGCGAGGTCGAAGATTTGCTGGCGCAATACGAGATCGGCGTCTTTGACTTGGACAAAAGCGCAGCCCTGATGGAGAGCATGGGCTGGCAGCGGCCCGAAGGGGGCTATTGGACCAAGGATGGCGAGCCGTTTAAGATGGTCATCGACATCTTCTCCATCTTCCAAGACGTCACGCCGGTGTTGGTCGCGCAGCTAGAGAAAGCGGGTTTTGACGCCGACTTTCGCAACACCCCAGACACCTATACCCGCAAGTCGCACGGCACGGCCCGCGCTTTTCTCGAAGGACACGGCGGCAGTGTGCGCGATCCATACTTTACGCTGCGGCTCTACCACAGCCGCTTCGTGCAGCCAACCGGCACGCCCGCCGAGTACTTCTGGCGCTGGCAAAACGAGGAATTCGACCGGATCGTCGATCAAATGGCCGAAGTTTCGCCGCGCGATCCGCAGATAGTGCAATTGTACCGCCAGGCCATGGAAATCTGGCTGGCCGAACTGCCGTCGATTCCGCTCTTGCAGTGGTACCACCGCATTCCGCACAATCAGACTTACTGGCGCAACTGGCCTTCGGAATACAGCCCGTACATCAACAGTGCCTATTGGCACCGGGTGTGGCTGTTGGTGCTGCTCAATTTGCAGCCGGTACAGGGGTAGCTGCACTAAGCAGTCGCGGCAGCAGCATATCCATATCGCGGTCGTGGATGGGCGTGCGGATGTCGGAATCTGGTTGTTGACATTACTCACTGATGTTACGCACGGGCTTCTTCGGTATAGGATGCTTCGCTTGCGCTCAGTATGACAAAGAACGAGAACGCCAGCCACTGTCATGCTGAGCGCAGCGCAGCATCTCATACCCGGGCCTGTACACAACATCACTTACTCAACCTACAACCGCCACAAGGATAAGATATACATACGAGATGACCCTTTTTGCACGCATACTTATCGCGCTTTGTGCGGCCTATTGCCCGCTTGTCGCCCAAGACGCAGCAGACGACCGGACGCCCATTGACGACCCCACCTTTGCCCGAGTCGTAGATTATTACGCCTATGATCCAGACTTGTCGCTGCACGCCAAAGTACTCGATACACAGATCTACGATCCACAGCACCCCTACGCAATCGATAAGGTCCATTTCCGTTCAAGCCACAACGAAGTCGTCCCCGGCCTGTTCGCCTATCCGCGCAACGACGCGACTTGCGCCGCCGTCGTCTTGCTGCACGGCAACAATGGCTCACAAGGCATCGACCACCACTGGGTGCGTTCTTGGCTGGATATGCTAGGGCGGGCTGGGTTCTGCGCTTTGGCCATTGACGCCTATGGCTACGGCGAACGCTTCGACCCCGAAGAAAACAAAGACATGGGACTATACGCATGGCGCGAACGCACGATTCAGCAGGCGACCGATACGCGCCGAGCTATTGACTATCTCTATACGCGCACGCAGGTCGATACGACGCGCATCGCGGTGATGGGCGAAAGCATGGGCGGCTTTATCGGCATCCGCGCCGCCGGGCTTGACCCCCGCCTAGCCGGGCTGATACTCGTCGTTACGGCCGCCGGAGAATTCCCGACCGCGGGACCATTCGGTCGATTTGCCAATTCGCTCAACTTTGCTCCGCGCGTTTCGGCACCAGTCCTGATGGTCAATGCCACCGAGGACGAGTACGCAACCAAGGCAGCGGTAGAAGAGTTATATGCCGTTTTGCCCCAGCCCAAAGAGTTGATTTGGCACCAAAGCGGCCATCTCATTCGAATGCCCGCTCAACAACGCATCATTTTGCCGTGGCTGGAAAAACACCTGAGTCCCTAGTGGAGCCGTTAAACGCAACAACACGCTCAGAGAGGTACACATGAAATTGCGCCGATGGACTATCGCGGCTGTTTTGGGAATAGTCGCCCTAAGCTGCGGCGATCAGCGAGAAACGCCGACAGAGAAAAAACTCAAGATCGCCGGGATCGTCTTTCAGGAGGACCAGTTCTTCCGCCTGATCCAGTTTGGGATGCAGGACGCGGCCGACAAAGCGGGCGTCGAGCTGCTGCTGGCCAATAGCGCGAATAAGCCGGACAAAGAGATTCAGTTAGTCAACACCTATATCGCGCGCGGCGTCGATGCCATTGTGATCTCGCCGCTGAGCGCCAAAGCCTCGGCCACCGCCTTGCAGCGGGCCAAGGACGCTGGGGTCGTGGTGGTGACGTACAATACAACGGTAGAAGGAGATATCCCCGTCGCCTATATCGAGAGCGACCAAGGGGATTTGGGCCGCCAGACCGGACTGGTGGCGCGGCGCTACATCGAAGAGCAGCTAGGCGGGCAAGCCAAAATTGCGACCCTCGCCTTCAAATCGCAGCTCGCCGAGCAAAGCGCCGCGCGCCGCAACGGGTTCGTCGAGGTGGTGGGGCAGTTGCCGGGCGTGGAATTCGTCGCCGAGCAGGACGCCTGGCTGCCGGAGATGGCACTCAAGAAGGCCGGGGACATCCTCACGGCCCAGCCAGAAATCGACATCTTATGGTCGGCCAACGAAGGCGGCACCGTCGGGTCGGTAATGGCGGTCAAAAACGCCGGCCGCGAGGGGAAGGTGGTCGTCTTTGGCACTGATGCCAGCCAGCAGCTCGTCGAGTTTATGCTCGCCGAGGACGGTATCTTGCAGGCCCTCACCACCCAGACTCCTTTCGAACTAGGGACAAAGGCCATGGAGCTGGCCATCGCGGCACTCAAGGGGCAGGATGTCGCAGCCAAGGTCGTGATGGACGGGGTGCTCGTGGCGCGCCAAGACCCGGACGGGGTGCGGGCTTTTGGCACGCGGCTTGCGGACCTGATCGCCCTCGGCAATCAGTGAGCCAACCCTCCTTCAAACTAGCAGTCGAAGACCTCGGCAAGGACTACCCGGGGACGGTGGCGCTCGACGGGGTTTCAGTGGGGTTTGCCCCCGGCGAGGTCCACGCGCTGATCGGCAAAAACGGCGCTGGCAAGAGTACACTGGTCAAGATCCTAGCCGGATCGGTCGCCCCAAGCAGAGGGCGGATCCTCTGCGATGGGGCACCAGTCGCGCTGCGCTCGCCACAGGACGCCTTTGACTATGGCATCGCCATGGTCTATCAAGAGTTGAGCTTGGTGCCGGGGCTGACCGTGGCCGAGAATATCCTGCTCGGCCGGACGCCGAAGCGGCGCGGGCTCATCGACTGGACGGCAACCTACACACGGGCCGAGGATGTGCTCGCGAGGCTGGGAGTCGCCATTGATGTCCGGGCGCGCACCGGCGATTTGGGGGTGGCGCAGCAGCAAATCGTCGAAATCGCCAAGGCCATGTCCTTTGACCCGGCCGTGCTCATCCTCGACGAGCCGACCTCGGCGCTGGCAACGCACGAGACTGAACAGCTCTTCCGCGTGGTCAAAGGGCTGGCGGCAGCGGGCGTGGCAATCATCTACATCTCTCACCGCTTACAGGAATTGCACTCCATCGCCGACCGAGTTACGGTGCTGCGCGACGGGCATCACATTGGCACGGTGGCGATGCGGGATACCAGCATCGCGGAGATCGTGCAAATGATGTTTGGCGAAGTCGCGCAACAGGAGCGGCCAGATGATTTGCAGCCGGGCGCGACTCCAGTGCTAGAGGTGCAGGGCCTGTCGCGCGGGGACGCCTTCACCGATGTGAGCTTCACACTCTACGAGGGCGAAATCCTCGGCATTGCCGGGATGCTGGGCGCGGGCCGCACCGAACTGCTGCGCGCCCTCTTCGGCGCAGACGCCTTGGACCAAGGGCAAGTCTTGGTCCAAGGCCAGCGCGTACAAGCACCAACCCCTCCGAAAATGAAGGCACAGGGCTTGGCCTTTACCCCTGAAAACCGCAAGGAAGAGGCCCTGATCCAGGCGCATAGCATCCGCGCCAATATGTGCTTGGCGAGCATGGGCCGGATCGCCCGCCGGGGATATATCACCCGCGTAGAAGAGCAAGCCGTGGTAGATGCGCTGGTGACCCAACTCGAAATCAAGGTCGCCGACACCGAAGCCCCAGTCTCGGCGCTGAGCGGCGGCAATCAGCAGAAGGTGGTGTTGGGCAATTGGCTGGGCAATCGCCCTCGGGTCATGCTCTTCGACGAGCCGACGCGCGGCGTGGATGTGCAGGCCAAGCAGCAGATTTTCGAGGCTATGTGGGATTTGAGCCGCCAGGGTATTGCCTCGCTTTTTGTATCGACCGAGTTGGAAGAATTGGTCGAAGTTTGCCACCGGATCTTAATCATGCGCGAGGGACGGATCGAAGGCCAAGTGCGTCCCGGAGAAATCAGCGCCGACGAGCTGGCACTGCGCTGCATGGGGGCGAGCCGCAATGCGTGAACGGCTTTTGGCGTGGGTGAAGCGCTCGATTATGGAGATCATTCTCTTCGTCCTCTGCGCGATCTTGGCGTTTGAGGCCGAAGGATTTTTTTCCGTTGACAACTTGCTCAACGTGCTGCGCAACGTGTCCATGCAGGGCATTATCGCCTTTGGCATGACAATGGTCATCATCTCCGGGGAAATCGACCTGAGCGTGGGGTCGGCGGTGGCGTTTGCCGGCTGCTTGGCCGCCTATGTGACGCAGCATTTGGCCGGGGCTGGGTTAGCGGTGGAATTGGCCGTGCCCGCAGCCATGCTAGCGGCCCTGCTAGTCGGCCTAAGCGTCGGTGCCCTAAGCGGGTTTATCCGCGTGCGCTTCGGGGTGCCGACCTTTATCATCACCCTAGCGTGGATGACGGTCTTGACCGGATCGGCGCAACTTATCACCGGAGGGTTTCCGCTGACGCCGTTTCCCGAGTGGTACAATTTCTTGGGCGGCGGTTATCTCTTCGGAGTGCCCTTTCCAGCGCTGGTCTTCGCGCTGGTCTTTCTGACGACGCATTTCCTGATGGGCTACACCACCTTGGGGCGCTCGATCTACGCGGTGGGTGGCAATGCCGAGGCCGCGCGGCTCAGCGGCATTGAGGTCGGCAAAATCAAGATCGCCGTCATGGCGATTGTCGCCTTCTTGGCGGCGCTGGCCGGCATTATGCAATCGGCCGAGATCATGTCCGGCGCAGCGACCACGGCTAGGGGGTGGGAGCTGGACGTGATTGCCGCGGTCATCATCGGCGGCACCAGCTTGATGGGCGGCGAGGGTCAGATACGCGGCACTCTGATCGGCGTGGTGTTCTTGGGCATCCTAGTCAACGGCATGACGCTGATGAACATCAGCGAATACTGGCAACTCGTGGTGCGAGGGGCGTTGATTCTGAGTGCGGTGCTGATTAACCGGGCGCATCAATAGTAGGCCAGTAGTCCAAGTGCCGGATTTGCCTACGCTGCCAACGTAGAAGAGCAATCGCGTCCTGTTGCGAGTCTCTCTTCGTTTCGGCGAGGGAGCGGATTGAAACTAAATCAAATCATCTACTGTGAGGTTGAGCGTCGTCGCGATGCGCTTCATTGCTTTGATCGATCCGGGCTTCTTGCCGTGCTCAATATCGGACAAATAAGAGGCCGCGATATTGGCGGCAGCGGCCAGTTCGCCGGCCTTCATGCCGCGATACTCGCGCCACACCCGGACCGGATGTTCTCCGTCGGCAATGCGCTTGGCGAGTTCGAAGGGCACGAGTTCCTGATCGGGGTCATCGAGAACGCGCTGGATGATGGCGGCATCCATAGCGTCTTCGTCAACGGCGGTGCGCAGTGCATCATATTCGGCGCGAGGGACGATAGCATATTCCTCGCCGGCCAAGACGACGATCTGAGGGGCACTAGTCATCGGTATGCTTCTCCACGTGGCAGGATGGCAGCGACAGTAACAGTTTCGGCTGTCAAATCTAGGACGTATAGCACCCGCCAATCGCCGACTCGGAGCCGAAATCCCGCGCTTCCCTTCAGCGCGGTGACGTTGTTGTTCGCGGCAAAGGGGTCGGCGGCCAGTCGCTCAATCTTGCTGATATAGCGACCGCAAAACAAATCCTGAGTTTTTGACTCCTATAAAATGTGAGAATCCGTTTTGCGGTCGCTCTAATTGTTCTCTCCACGTTGTTTGGCATAGCGCGGAGCCGCCGCCTTGCTTCCTTGGCAATCGTCACCGTGAACATGCGACAAACATATCCATCAGATAAAAAATGTCAATATATTCGCTATCAGCGATGATACTCGAGCAGAGAATACCACTGGTGGGAGGTAACGCTCTAACCGTCGCTAGCGCCTTTCCCGTCGGACCACTCCTTGAGTAACGCCGCCACTTTCCCGTGCCCTTCCTTCTCCGCCCAATAAAGCGGCTGTGCCCAAGGCGACTCGGCTGGCGCGGCCGGATCGGCACCTTGTTCCAATAGAAAACGCACCATATCCGCCTGCCCCTTGCGCGCCGCAGCGGCCAAAGGCGTGCCCCCATATTCCAACTCGACCGCCTCAATATCGGCTCCCAATTCCAAAAAGACGCGGGCTGCCGCAATATCGCCCTTTTCCGCACAGCCATGCAAGAAGGTGCGGCCGATCCAATTGGCGCGGTGCAGGTCGAGGCCGCGATCGGCTAAGGCGCGGATTGTATCGGGATCCGAAGGGTAGTTGCCGCCCCAGATATCGGTCAGTTGGAACAGGTCGCCTGCATCTGGCGTAATTTCCAAAAAGACGCCAATGAGCGCGGGATTGTCCCGTCCCATCAACTCGTGCAGGAATTGTGAGTGCGAAGTGACAGCATCTCCCTCGCGCATGGCCCGTTCCAGCGCTGCGTCGTCCATGGCATAAGGCGGTGTCACAGCTCCATGTTCGCGCAACAGAGCCTGCATTTGTTGGCCTTTCTTGCCGTGCCTGAACTCGACGATGGTCAAACAAGACCCCGAAGAGTCCACCCCGGCGTTGGGATCGGCACCGCGTTCGAGCAACAGTTTCGCCGTCTCCAAATGGTTGCCCGCGCAAGCCTCGAAGAGTGCCTTGCCGCGCGACGCATTTTCTTCGGGCTGATTGGGATTGGCACCTAAGTCCAGCAGTTTTCCGACGATCTGGGTATGACCGTTGCGAGCGGCATAGGACAGCGGACTGCGCCGTCCAGCATCGAGTGTGCGGGCTTGGGCCGGATCGGCTGCCAGCACCGCATCGACGCGGTCTTCGTCGCCAGCAGCACAGGCAATGCTCAGGGCGTACTCCGCGCCGCAAGCGAGCAAGTGGCGCGTGACAACCCACGGATCTCGCGGCGCTTCTGCCGGCAAATCGCGCGTCCTAAACCAGTAGTCGCCGTTGAGCGAGACCAATAGCGGCGTCTGGCCATCGGCGCGGCGGGCTTCGAGGTCAGCACCCTGGGCGACAAAGAAATCCACCAAGTCGTTTTGTCGCGTCAGCGCCGCCCAGTGCAGCGGCCCGTTGCCCAGCGCATCGGCGGCGCGGATAAAGTCGGGATGCTCGGCCAACACCGCCGCGACCCGCGCTCGGTCTCGGCCTTTGATCGCCTCGGCCAGTGCAACAAAACCCGGATCATAGCCAAAGCACTCGCGCATCGCCGCCTCCAGCAGCGCCTGCACCTCCCCGTAGCCGCGCTCCTCGGCGATGGCTAGTAGCTTGTCCCACGAATTATAGGTATAGCGCGACTGGCCCGGATCGGCCCCGGCCTGCAACAATAGCTGGACCACCTCGGCATGGCCCTCGCGCACCGCCATGTGAATGGGAAACTGGTACCAGTACTGGGCATTGACCAACTTGGGATCGCGGTCGAGCAACGCGCTGACCCGCGCCAGATCGCCGGCACCACTGGCGCAAAAAAGCGCCCAGGCTTGGTGCCCGTCCACGGCTTCGACTCCGTATTGATAGTGCTCGGTCTTCATGCCTTCGGGCTGAAGCAGATGCGCGACCCGTTCCTGAAATTCTCGTTTAGCCATCTTCAGCATCTCATCTTGTAGGCGTTTGCGGGCCGAGCGCAATTTCATTCGTTGATCGCGGACTCGGCATGCCGAAGCTGTTCCACGACCCATCCGAAAGCTGGAACATCGCCGAGGATCATACCCTGCATGGCTTCGTAATCCCGCTCTATCACCGTGTGCAGCGCCTCCTGTGGAACCAATCTCACCGATCCGGGGATGGCTTCCTCAAACCGCTTCCAAGCCTGCCGGAACGCGATGAGATTGTGGTTCCGAACTGAATCCAGCAGGTCGATATTCGATAAGGCAGACCTACCAGTCTCTGTCGCCGTGATCATCGCGACATCGTAATAGTGGCGCGAAATCCGGTCCCTGTCAGTTGGCAGACGTTGTTCGTCTCGGTATCCGCAGTGGATGCCGTGTAGGATCAGCAGCTTCTCCCAATAGGTGCGCTCCAGCGCGATTACTCTGATGTTATCTACGGCAAACGACCAGTCGGGGAGTTCGTCAGCGACATAAGGGATAACCGTGCAGGTTAAACTCGGGTCTATAGCCGATCGGGAACCCGCCTCAATCCTCACTCGCGGGGCCACATAGGAAACCTCGCCACTTGGATACAAGGTGGGGTACTCGATGAAGAGTGTCTGCTGATCGACGTCGTTCTCATCCGAACCAACGTAGCACCTTTCCGCGATCTGGTCGATCAGCTTCGCCAGCGCTGTTTTCAGGTCTCCGAGTATGTAGTTGCTACACGCGGCCTGAAGTTCTTTGAATAGGGCCTTCCGTTTCTTGTTCGAGAGATTGCCTGCAATAGTTGGGTCGCGCTCCTTTTCAAAGCCCAGATCATCGCGATAGACAACGAGATCGATGTCTTCAGAGAACCGTCGAATAAGCCCGAATGCCTTGGACAGGGAGGTTCCACCCTTGAAAAGCAGTTTCGGATGCTCATCGGGCAGCCGATTGTAGAGCACATCAAGGACGAGACAAACCCAGAAGTCCTTTTCCACATAGCTAGGCAATGTATCGAGTCGACTCGCCGACGCTTCGAATACGTCTCGCTTGTCTTGCTCCGAAAGGATGAGGAAAGTCTCGAAGGTTCCACTCATATGGCAACGGCCTGGTCCGACGTGATGCTGCGCGCCAGCGGCAGCGCCCAGCCGGGCAGGTGTCGGCTGTTTTGGAACAGGTCGCGCTTCACCGCGTCGGGAAGATGGCGACTCAAGATCGAAACGACCTGCGCGTCGGCAGCAGCCTCTGGGCCAAGCCAGCGCAACGCTTGCACCACCGGTGCCGACGGCTTTCCCGCCCACTGCATGACGCTCGGCCCCGCATGGCGAAACCGGACCGTTCGTCCGTCGATCTTGACCGTCCTAGAGGAGCCATCCGTCACGTAAGATGCCTTAGCAGGTAGCGCGTTGGTAAGACCAAGCTGGTTCGCAGCCGCCAAGCCATCGGGCATAATGCGGACACCGTCCCTTCTTGCGAGCGCTGCTATGGCAGCATTGAGATCGACCGGCGCGGGCCGCTTTAGCACGTCGCTCACCCTAGGCATATCGTATAATCCGTGGCCGACTCGGCGTAGCTGACCCGCTTTGACGAGACGCGACAGGGCCTGATCGACGGCCTCACGGCTTCCAAGGTCTAGGAAGTCCTTCGGTGTGCACACCCACCTGCCCCTGCCGTAAGCAGATACCCTCTTCATGATCTTGTCGGCCATACGAGTCATTTTGCTTACAGCTTTCCCGTTTCCATTCTTGATGAATTGTCAGAAATATACTATATTTTCCTTACTACATCAAGTACATGCTTTCAAGAACACAACGCCTGAGAGGACCAAGGAGGATAGCTATCTAAGAGAGGACAGCAATGGCTATTCTAATCGATCGCATCACGGTAAATCACAAGCAGTGCGGGGGACATCCTTGTATTCGGGGAATGCGGATTCGCGTCACGGATGTGCTGGATTTACTCGCCGCCGGCCTGACTATTGAACAGATTTTGGCCGAGCATCCCGACCTTGAATCTGAGGATATTCGCGCCTGTCTGCGCTTTGCCGGTAAACAGCTTAACCATCCGGTCATCGCTGTATGACCTTTTGGCTCGAAATGCAAAGTCGGAGGTGGGGCGGCGCATTATCAGTAGTCTTATATTAGCTTTACATTAAAGCTGGCCCTTGATGCTTTGGCGGTAGACAAGGGGAGTTGGCTCGCGTCCCAAGCACAGAACGGAAAGGAAGGCGTCGTGAGAGAGGTTTACCTCGACTACAACGGATCAACGCCGCTTGATCCCCGCGTCGCTGAGGTCATGGTGCCTGTCCTCACTGAGAGAGTCGGGAATGCAGCCTCTATACACCGCTTTGGCCACCGCCAAAGCGCCGCAGTTGATGAGGCACGGGAGCACATCGCGGCCATGGTCGGCGGCCATCCATCGAATGTAGTGTTCACGTCTGGTGCGACCGAAGCTAACAATCTGGCGCTACGAGGGGCGGTGGAAGATGCGCCAGCCGACCGGTCGAGAATCGTGATCTCTGCAGTCGAGCATGCTTCAGTTTGCCAGACCGCACGATGGCTCAGAGAGCAGAAATTGGCAAATCTGGACATTATACCCGTGACTAACGGAGGATTCGTCGATCCTCATGCGATAGAAGCTCTTATCGGCACTGACGTGCTGTTAGTGTCAGTAATGGCGGCGAACAGCGAGACCGGTGTGCTAAACCCGTTAGAGGAGATTTCCGAGCAGGTGCATGCAGCCGGCGCATTGTTCCACTGCGACGCCACGCAGTTGGTGGGCCGGTTGCCATTCGACATCGAGCAGGTCGGGGCCGACCTCCTGTCGGTAAGCAGCCATAAGATATGTGGCCCGACCGGTGTCGGGGCTCTCGTCGGGACCCGCCATAGCCTGAGACGGTTGCGTCCGATCATTCACGGCGGCGGGCACGAACGAGGATTGCGGTCGGGCTCGTTGAATGTCGGAGGCATCGTCGGGTTCGGGGCCGCTGCCTGCATAGCCACCGAGGAACGCATCTCCGAGTCAACACGGGTCGCTACGCTCCGTGACCACCTTACCGCCGCCTTGAAATCCGGACTCTCCGGCGTTTACGACATCGGAGACATCACCCGAAGACTCCCGAATACGGCCAATATCCGCTTCGAGAGTGCCGATGCGGAGGCGGTCATAACCAACATGGACCCTGTCGCGGTGTCGATGGGTAGCGCTTGCAATTCCGGCTCGATTGAACCGTCCGAGGTCTTACTCGCTATGGGTATCCCACGTGATGCAGCGTTCGAGTCGGTCAGGTTCAGCCTAGGCCGTTTCACCACACGGGAGGACATTAACCTCGCCGTGGAGAGAACTATCGCAGCCGTTGAGTACGTTCGAGCTATGACCAAGGAAGGGGTATAGATGCGCATAGTCGAAGCGGCCGAGCCGATCTTCGCTCGGCATGAGACATTCCACCCCCGATACGGATGGTTTCGGAAGGCATATACCTTCGTAGCCGAAGACCCTCGCATCTTCATCCAAGAGGACGCCCCGGTACAGATTGGGGTCGGCAAGAATATGGTCCGAGCTATTCGCTTCTGGGGACTCGCGGCCAAGCTGATCGAAGTAGATCCACAGCTTCCCAACCGCCGACCTCCTGATTTAGTCCCGACCCTCTTGGGTGACACCCTCTTCGGGGATTCTGGGTGGGATCGGTATATGGAGGATCCGGGAACTCTATGGCTGCTGCATTGGTTGTTGTTGTCACCTCTCTCCCGGCTTCCGGTGTGGTGGCTCGCCTTCAACGAATTTCACGCCGTTGAGTTCACTGATGACGACCTCGAGATGGTGATTACCACGCAACTTGAAGCAGTTGCCGAGTGGCCTACGCCACATCCGTCCTCTGTCAGGAAGGACATCAGCGTTTTGTTGCGCACCTATGCACCAGCGGAAAAGTCGGGAAGCACTGGGATTGATGACCTCTTGGACTGTCCTCTCCGCGAACTGAATCTGATTGGACGCTCATCCGCGACGGGTCAGTACCGGTTCACATTGGGGGCGAAACCTACTCTGCCATCGGCCATATTGACCTACTCTGTATTAGACTACATCACCCGTACCAACACCGGGGGGAACACGATCACGCTCAGTCGCCTTGCTTATGAGTTAGGTGCCCCCGGAAAGGCTTTCAAACTTACCGAAGGTGAAATTCTCGCAGCCATCGAACCGATCGTTGATGAAACAGATGCGCTCAGACTAGTTAGCACTACAGGAGCATCTCAGCTTTCATGGTCAAAAGATCCCAGCGAGGTCGCCACCGAAGTCCTCAACCATTACTACGGATTCCCGACATCCGACATTCGAGTTGACCATAAGAGTAAACGGCCGACGGCAGCGCCGTTGGTGGGGAGTCAGTGATGGCCATTCTTGCAGACTATTTTTCCGTCCGCGGTCGCTTCGCCCGCTCAGCAAACCTCGAACGCGACGTCAACCGGTCCGAGCCACTCGACGGATACATCGTCACGGCGCGTGCGCTTGATGTGGTGGAGCGCATCACCGCGACTGCTGTGGCGGGACCATCAGGAGGAGCATGGTCACTGATTGGCCCCTACGGCTCAGGTAAGTCGTCGCTCGCTTTGTTGCTCGACGCTGCCCTAGGTCCAGCCACACCGATACGAGAGTTCGCTTGGGAGCTTATTGATGAGGCTTCTCCGACGGTGGGCGAGTTGATCCGACAGACTCACCAACGCCACCAGATCCAAGACACCGGATTCCATCGTGGCCTAGTTACCGCGAATCGTGAACCGCTCAGCCATACTGTACTCCAGACACTCCACGCGGCTGTACTCCGTAGCTACGGTAAGATTCCTCCCGCCAGCAAATTCCAGGCGGCCAAGACCCTGAGAGGAGCACTTGAAGATGCAGCGACAGATGATCCCCGCCGCACCGGGCCGTCACCGGCTGCGATAGTCGAGATCGCTCGGTGCTTGGCAGAGGATGCGCCGCTGCTACTAGTCATTGATGAGTTTGGCAAGAACCTCGAAGCGATCCAAGATGGTAGCGACGCCGATCCCTATCTGTTACAGCAGATTGCGGAGGCGGGCCAAGGCTCAGGCTTACCCATCTTCATGCTGACGTTGCAGCATCTGTCATTCGAGGACTATCTAACAGGTACCGACGGTCCGCAGCACCGTGAATGGGCTAAGGTACAAGGCCGCTTTGAGGACATCTCCTATGTCGAATCGGCCAACCAGACCCGATCCCTGATCGGGACTGTGTTTGAGGTTGGCGACGATGAACTGCGGGACCGGATTGCTCGTTGGGCTCAAGGCCACGCCAAGACGATGCGTTCACTTGGTATCGTGGACCTTGCAGATCCAGAGGTCATAGCTACTTGCTACCCACTGCATCCCCTAGCTGCGATAGTATTACCCGAGCTATGCAGCCGGTATGGACAGCACGAACGTACGTTGTTCTCATTCCTGACTAGCGCTGATCCGGCGAGCGCAGCGTCCTTCCTTGCAACCACTAAGCTGCCGGGCCGCGGCTCTCTTCCTTTTTTGGACCTTGAGGCTATCTTCGACTACTTCGTCGACAGAGGTGCATTAGCAGTCCTATCTGCCGGCCAATCGAGTCGATGGACTGAGATTGCTACCCGAATCCGCGACATCCACGGTCTCTCAAAACGACAGGCGCGACTAGTCAAGTCCATCGCCCTACTCAATCTAGTGGCGACGACTGGAACGATTCGAGCATCACGTCAAATACTCGCCCTCATCGATCCTGACGCGGATGACAATCTGGTTGACCTTGAGAAAGCCGGTGTTGTCACTTACCGGGACTTTGCCGACGAGTACCGGGTCTGGCAAGGAACCGATGTCGACATCCGCCGTCTCCTTGACGCTGCCCATGAACGAGTACAAAGGCAACCACTCGTCGAAATCTTGGCGGCCATGGATCAGCCTCCGCCCGTAGTAGCGGCGCGACACAGTGCAGAACACGATGTGCTCCGAGTGTTTGCCAGACGCTATGCCGATGGCAGCGAGCAAATCGAACCACTTGACGCATTCTCCCCGTATGACGGCGAGGTTCTGCTCGTCATCAGCTCAGACCGGACGGTACCGAGCTTGGTTCAGTCAGCGGCTGCGGTCAAACCGGTTGTGGCCGCAATTCCCAACGAAGTAACCGAGCTTGGCCGGGCCGCTCGGGAAGTTGCGGCCGTCACCGCCGTTCTGGAGGATCCGGTCGTCGAAACTGATTGGGTAGCTCGCCGTGAGTTGGGAGAGCGGCTAGCGCAGACACGAGTCGCTCTTGAACACGCCATCAGCGCCACTTTCAGCACTGACTCATGTCGATGGATCTTGCTCGACGCCTCCGGTGAGACTCCATTGCCCGCCGGTCGGGGTAGCGCCGCGCTGTCAGCGGCGGCTGACCTTGTGTACCCGTCTACGCCGACGATTCGCAACGAAATGCTCAACCGTACTAATCCCACCACCCAAGGCTCCAAAGCCCGGCGCCTCTTGCTTGAGGCCATGATTGAGCATGGTGCCAATCCGGGACTCGGGTTCGATGGCTATGGGCCGGAAGTGGCTATGTATCGGGCGTTTCTGGACCGGACCGGACTCCACGCCCGCGATGTCCGCAACGACACCATGGTTTTCCGCAAGCCCACCGACCCCTCACTACAGCCAGCCTGGAAAATCCTCGACGACGAATTCAAACGCGCCAAAACTCGCCGCATCAACCTCCGCGACATCTATGCCGCACTGCTCTCACCCCCGGTTGGGATGAAGGCCGCAGTCATCCCGGTATTTGTCACGGCGGCGCTGCTCGCTTTCAGAAACGAGATCGCCATTTATGAGCACGGTACCTTCAAGCCGCTTCTTACCCCAGATCTGTCAGAACGGATGGTTCGCAACCCTGGTCACTTCGACATCAAACACTTCGCCAACACCACTGGTGCCCGTCGGCAAGTCATCGACGCCATTGCCGAACGCCTCGGGGTGAGGCCGGGGTTCCGCAAGCACCGGGTCGCAAATGTCCTATCCATCGTCGGTCATCTAGTTTCTCAGATGAGGGCTCTCGACAACTATACTCTACTTACCGGCAACCTCTCGTCCAACACGCTGAAAGCGCGGGATACCCTTGTGGCTGCGGTGGAACCAGATGAACTGCTCTTCGATAGCCTCCCAAAGGTCCTCGGATTCCGGCCTATCCCTGCCGACGAGAAAATCTATGGGAAGGCCGACGCTTACGCAGAGAAAATCGATGTTGTGCTAACCGAACTCACCGGATGTTACGATCAGCTCCTTAACGATCTCTTCGACTTTCTCCTTGAGACAAGTGCAGAGACTAACCGCCTAGCAATCACTGGCCAAGCTGCTGCCCTTGAGAACGAAGTCCTTAATCCTACGGTTAGGGCGTTCGTCTCCACCTTGGCCAACAACGGCGTGGATACCGACACTGACTGGATTGAGGCCATCGCCACAGTGGTGATCGAGAAGGCACCGGCGGAGTGGACAGACGAAGATCTGCTGCGATTCCGCCATGAGCTTCCGCAGCAGATTGCCGCGTTTCAGCGCCTCGTCGCCCTTCACGCGGAACACCGGGCTGATGGTGGTGGCCCGTTCAACGCGTTCCGCGTGACTATCACCCGCCCAGATGGCCACGAGCATGTCGGCTTGGTCGATATTGACCAGAATCAACGCCAACATGCCGACGAAGCCCTCGATAGCGTCCTCAAAGACCTGACCCAGAGTATTGGCTCACCGCATCGCGCTCATAAGGCATTGCTTGCTCTCCTCGGCGAGCGACTTCTGTCCGAACGAGCCGATAGCGACAATAGAGAGGGAGTCAATTTAATCGAAAGGAAAACACAGCATGGCTGAAACCGTCCGCCACATCTGTGGCATCTCAGGAGGCAAAGACTCCAGCGCGCTCGCCATCTACCTCCGGGACAAGGTGCCCGAGATGGAATACTTTTTCTGCGACACCGGTGCCGAGCTTCCCGAAACCTATGAGTACCTCACCCGCCTCGAAGTAATCCTCGGCAAGTCGATTGTCCGTCTCAATGCTCAACGCGGCTTCGACCACTGGTTCGAGGTATTCCGTGGGACGCTGCCCTCTCCTCAGATGCGATGGTGCACTAAGAACATGAAGATCAAGCCGATCGAAGAATGGATTGGTGAAGCTCCGGTGCTTTCCTACGTTGCGATCCGCGCTGATGAGTCGAACCGCAAGGGCTACATCTCCACCAAGCCTAATATCCAAACTCGGTTTCCGTTCATCGAAGATGGAATTGACCACGACGGTGTGATGCGGATTCTCGCGGACGCCGGCGTTGGTCTCCCGACATACTATGAGTGGAGGACGAGATCTGGCTGCTACTTCTGCTTTTATCAACGCAAGGCGGAATGGATCGGGTTGGCCGAACGCCACCCTGAGTTATTCGAGCGAGCGGTCGCCATAGAACGGAAAGTGCTGCGGGACGCTGGCGTTGACGGTGACGCCGATTTCGGCAATCAAGCTATGCGTGGTCGCCAGTACACATGGTCAGGAGGGGAAACTCTCCCTGAGTTAATCTCCCGCCGAGATGAGATTCTCAAACGCCACGAAGCATCAGTAGCTCGCGCCAGTAAGACTCGGGCAAATATCCCGCTGATCGAAGCTCTCTCCGAAGCTCTCGACGAGGATGATGACACCGTGCCCTGCACAGTGTGTGCACTGTAGTGCGGGGCGACCCGAGGAAGTGAACCGCCAGAGATTGATAAGTTCAATACCGGAAAAGACCTAATGGCCTCACCCGCGGATCTTGTAGCAGCTCAGGACGAATACCAAAAGCACGTTTGGTCTATTTGTCTTTGGCCAAAACAATGGGGAACTTATAACGTAAGTTTAAAATGGCACAACGTCGCATTAAACGACGATAGCAAGCTCAAGGTGCCTCATACCACTGGAGTTTATTCCTTAGTGATCCAACCCGGGATTGCGGGTCACTCAGGTTGCTCTTATCTCATGTACGTCGGCCAAGCGAAGAACCTCCATAAGCGCTTTGATGACTATTTGACTAGAGAACGGGTCAGACGTCCCAAAGTCGTAAGGCTTCTCGAAATGTATGGTGGCTACATAATGTTTTTTTATTCTAAGGTCGCTGAAGAAACACTTGACAATATAGAGGAGGAATTGATCAATGCTTTCGTTCCTCCTTGTAATACAAAACTCACCGGAGAAGTGCAACGTGCACGAGGAGCGTTCTGATGGTTGATATTCATGAGCGACTTTTCCTACCCGCCCTTCGAGCAACAATGGGCGATTGGGTGTATTACATATCCTTCATGAGCATGGAGGATATTGCAACTCGTGTTAGCGTTGTTGACGATATCCATTCAAGCGAATCTTTGAGGGAGTGGTTGCAGAGGGGCCTCACAGACAACTCCGTGAAAATCACTACGTACTTACTCGGCCAAGAACAGAGACTATTCAACGCGATTGTGGTTGGAACCTATGGAGGTCATCCCAATTGGCACGAGATATCGGTGAAGGGACGAAACTTCGCCGAGGTACCAGAAAATATCGAAGGAACTATCGGTCTCCTAGAACTTAGCGGAGATGAGACTCTGTTCGCAATTGATGGACAACATCGTGTGAAAGGCATCAGGGGGGCTATCGGTAAGAACGAGGGTTTAAAGAATGAAAAAGTATGTACGATTTTCATCCAAGGAGTTATCGCAAGTAAGCGCGACCATGACCCAGACGGTTTTCAGCGCACGAGGCGTCTTTTTTCGACACTAAACCGCTATGCTAAACCCGTTCGTAAACGTGACATTATTGCACTTGATGAAGACGACATCACCGCGATCATTACGCGAAGACTATTAGAAGAACACCCTCTCCTCATGGACAAAGTGGATATGGGTATGTCAAAATCTATAAGGCCCACTGATCAGACGAATCTGACAACCATCGTCACAGTGTATGATGTCGTGGACATAGTGCTAAGCAACGGTCAGCGAGGTTGGAAAGACTATAAACGTTGGCGACCACCGGAGTCAGAGGTCGAGATATTTTATCAAACAGCAAGCGAGTTTTGGGACGCTCTTTGCTATAATTTTATCTCGCTCAAGGAACTTCGTGACAGTTCCCCGGAAGACTACGTTGCTGGTAAGTACAGGAGTTCTAATGGTGGAAATTTGCTGTTTCGACCTGTCGGGCTGATGTTAATTGGACGCGTCGTCGCCGATTTGCGTTCAAGTGTAGACATGAGTCTCGCGAAGGCGATCGAGGCAGTTGGACATACTCCGACCAACCTTGCTGAGGATCCTTGGATGGGGTTGCTTTGGGACAATACGAACAAACGTATGTTGACGGCAAAGGAGAATCAAAAAGTTGCTCGTCAATTGCTTTTCAACGCACTTGGAGGATATCTGACTCGAGTACCATTCAAGACATCCAGAAAAAACGTAAGAGAAGAACTAGCAGGATTGCTGAATCGGGATCCTCAGAGCGTCAGTCTTCCCCACTACTTTGCAGATTCAAGTACTCAACCCATATCGGACGATGCTCATCCTTGAGATCAACGATGTTTGATGGCCCCGGTTTGACTTTCGCTCGATTTCTAGAATCGCTGTCGGATCGGGACATCCGGCGGTTCTTGGACCCCAATGTCCTTTCAGTCCTAGATGCGATTTTTGGTGGAAGCATTGTCGGTGACTATCTGCGGAGTGTTGCTAGTACGATTATCGACTTCGATTTGGTGCTCGGAGATCAAGAGGGACGGAGGCTTGTCCTGAGCCTGATCCCCAAGCAGAAGCTATCCGAGTTGGAAAGCCGCGTCGGGCGAAGCATTCTTCCCACTGACGCGGGCAATTGGACCGAAGCGGAAGTGCGGCGGCTGCGTGATTTCTTCGGTCTGGTGGAAGAGCGGATCGTGCCACCGGCGGTGCCACCAACGGATACAGTCATCCCTGCATACAGCTTGTTCGATCATCAAAGGAACGCCGTTCGGAAGTTGACACCGCTGTTGTCCCACGATGAACGCCGAGCGGTTCTTCACCTACCTACTGGGGTGGGCAAAACTCGCACGGCCATGCACGTGGTGACGGATTCGTTACGCACCCATGAACCCTCGGTCGTTGTCTGGCTTGCATCGGGAAAAGAATTGCTTGAGCAAGCAGTGGCCGCGTTTAAGGAGGCTTGGACGCACCTAGGCACAAGACCACTGCAGATTGGGACCATGTGGGGCGACAGAATGCCGGATCTCGACAGCTTCTCCGACGGATTCCTCGCCGTCGGGCTGGCAAAAGGCTGGTCTGTGATCTCACGAACTGACCCGGATTGGGCGGCGAGACTTTCTCCACGGGTTCGGCTAGTGGTCTTTGACGAAGCCCACCAGAGTATCGCTAGGACCTACAGGCGGATCACCAACGATCTCACTCTTGATTTTCGATGCGCCCTATTGGGACTTACTGCCACACCAGGACGAACGTGGGATGACATTGATAAGGACGGTGAGCTCGCCGATTTCTTTTCTGGAAACAAGGTCACACTCGAAGTTCCTAGTGATAACCCGATTGAGTATCTCACAGACAACGGCTTTCTTGCCCGACCAACCTTCCGAACGCTCTTTTCCAAGCCGGGCCTCAGTATCAACGATAGCGAGTTGAATCGCATCGCAGGGGCCTTGGACATCCCTGAAGAGATCGTATCCGCCTTGTCGATGAGTGAACAGTATGTTACGGCAGTACTTGGCGCGATTGAGGAACTGCTTGGCGCAGGTCATCAGCGTGTACTCGTCTTCGCCGCCACAGTCGAACATGCGCGAGTCCTTACGGCGATTCTCGTTGCTCGCGACGTCCGAAGCGAGGCAGTGACCGGTTTGACGCCGGGGCGCGTGAGGGACCGCGCCATCCGGACCTTCAAGTTGGATGACGAGAGACCGATGATCCTCGTCAACTTCGGTGTGTTGACTACTGGCTTTGACGCCCCCAAGGCGAGTGCAGTAGTCATAGCCCGCCCGACGCAGTCCCTAGTGTTATTCAGCCAGATGGTTGGTCGTGCAATCCGCGGTCCAAAGGCAGGCGGCACGGACGCCTGCGAAATCGTAACCGTAGTTGATCCAAGCCTGCCGGGATTCGGTGACGTCGCGGCAGCATTTCTGAATTGGGAGGACGTATGGCAGTGACTGAATTTGATGGACAACTGGAGTTCTCGATCGTCGATACCAGAATGACGGTCGAGGCAATGCGCGACAGCGGGTACAAGTCCACCACGCATGCGCTTGCCGAGCTTATCGACAATTCGATAGAGAGCAGAGCGACGGCAATCGAGATATTTGGAGTGAGTCGGCAGGATAGCCACACTAGAAGATTTACCCTCAAAGAATTGGCCGTCCTCGACAATGGCGAGGGCATGGACAAAAACACGCTTCGGGGAAGCCTCCGTTATGGTCATGGGACTCGCCAACAGAGACAGGGAATTGGCCGTTTTGGCCTCGGACTTCCCAATTCATCGATGTCGCAGGCAAGGCGGGTAGATGTCTGGTCTTGGCAATCAGGGGCCACGAATGCCTTCCACGCGCAGCTTTCCATAGACGATGTGGAACGCGGTGTCCGTGAAATCCTTGAACCCGAGTTGCGACCCATCCCAGAAGTTTACCGCAAGGCGAGCCGCAATGTGTTCGGCGATTCCGGTACCCTAGTAGTATGGAGCGATCTCGATCGAGTCGAATGGAAACAGGCATCGACGACTTTCAAGCACACCGAGACCCTCCTTGGACGGATATATCGGCGTTTCCTCACTAAACCAACGGAGAGGCTGCATCCCGAAGACTCGCGAGCCGATGAAATCGGACCACAGCTTACCATCACATGTATACCCCTCCAGGACAATGAGGGGCTGATTGAAGTCCAAGAAGCCGACATCGTCGCAGTGAGACCGAACGATCCCCTGTATCTTATGACTGGAACCTCCTGCCCAGAGGATTTCGGACCGGGTCCCATGTTTACGGAACTAGATGCGAGTCCTTTTTCCGTGCCAGTAATATATAGAGGTAGGGAGTACGAGGTCCGTGTCCGGGCGAGTTACGCCCGTGCCCATGTTCGCGACTCCCTCGCACCCGACGCTGCATGGCCCGAGGAGTGGAAAGGTAAGGATGCCGGCCATGCTCCGTGGGGGAAGCACGCGGATCAGAATATGGGGGTCTCGCTAATGCGGGCTCACCGCGAAATCCAGCTCGACGACTCTTGGGTGAGCGGCGACGATCCGAGAGAACGCTGGTGGACTGTGGAAGTCGATTTTCCAACGGCACTAGACGAAGTATTCGGCGTCACTAACAATAAGCAGGGCACGATGACCTTCCAACGGCTCGCTCGATACGACTGGAAGCGAGAGGTGCTCCCTGGTGAAGAGTCAGTCGGCGATGTGCGCCGCCGGATGGAAGAGGAAGGGGACCACCGAATCCACCTTCTGGATCTTCGCACACAGATCGACAGGGCAATTGGGCTGATGCGGCAGCGCGTTCGGCAGGCGCGACAGCGCCGCGATCGACGCCACAATCTCGATGAAGACCAGAAGGCTGACGCCAAGGCAACCGCCGCGATCAAACGCCGCATGGAGGAGGGCCACCAAGGAGAGTCCGATAGAGCCGGGGAATCAGGCACCGAAGAAGAACACAAGGAGACGCAAGTCGAATCTCTGGTCGAAAAGCATAGTCTCGACCAGAGCGATGCGCTTCAACGAGTGGCCGAAACAATCGAGGCAGGGAATCGAGTGCGTTGGATCCAATCGGCGCAATCCAGCGCGGCCTTCTTCGATGTTGAATCACTGCCCAACGTAATTCAAGTCGCGCTCAACACGAACCATCCCGTGTACTCACACCTTTACGACATCATGCACCCCGATGTTGATAAATTGACCGAAGATGAAGTTCGGGAACGCCTTTCGAAAGCTGCCGCGGCCTTCCGCGTTCTCATTTATTCCTGGGCTCGTTATGAGGAGGAACAGACCGACCGCGCCCGGCGTCAGGTTCGAGATGCGCGCGTGGAATGGGGGAAGTACGCGGAGGAATTTTTCGATGAAGACGATGGCTCAATCGCTCCCACGGATCTAGTGTAGGAGATCATGGAGGCAGCCAATGACACCCAAGGTGGCCGGATTCGCGCCCTTTTCGAAAGCGCCGTAGGTAACGTTTCAGTCGTCGCACCGTTCATTAAGGTCGACGCACTACGGTCATTACTCGATGTAATTCCCACGGACACACATCTACACTGTGTCACGCGATGGCTCCCCCAAGAAGTTGCAGCGGGCGTATCCGATCCGGAAATCTTGGACATGCTTGAGGAACGCGGGAATTTCACCATTTCCCTCGTTGACAGGCTACACGCTAAGCTCTATATCGCCGGTGGACGATGTCTCGCTGGCTCAGCCAACGTAACCCTTGCCGGGCTAGGGGAAGGAGGCAGCAAGAATATCGAGGTTCTCGTTGAGACGGCCATCGACGATCCTGGAATTGCTGCGACGCTTGATGAAATCTCTCAAGCGGAACGTCCGGCAACAAGGCTCATGGCGCAAACCGCTCGCCGCTTGGCCGACAGTCTTCCTACCTCAATGGTATCCACAGTCAATCTTGAAGCATCTTGGTTTCCGATCAGTCGACGACCCGAATACGCATATCAGTTCTATACGCAACCCCCGAGCGGATACTTAAGAGCTACCGACCGCATTCTGCTGACTGACTTGGCTAACTCCAATCTCCAGCCGGGTCTCAAGGAAGATGAATTCCGAACTAAGGTCTGTTCCCTGCTTGCAGCCATACCAATCGCTGAAGCCCTTCTCGAAGCAACCGAAGACACAACACTCACTCGCTCCGACGCCCACTCTTATCTTGAAACGATCTCCGGAGACGATTTTTCCACTAATGACCTATGGCTCGCATTCGTCAACTGGATGGCGTACTTCTTCCACGACCGAGTCATGAAACAAGAGATAACCGAGATCGCCCTCCGGTGTGCCCAGCCTCTAGACGGCACGAGCAGCTAACGCGATTGTGATTACCAAAGATCGGGACTTCGTTGAGCTTTTGGGTCGTTTAGACCCTCCACCAAAAGTAATCTGGATTACCTGCGGCAATACTTCAAATCATCCAAAAACTTGTCTTGCTCCGAAAGGGTAAGGAAAGTCTCGAAGGTTCCACTCATACGGCAACGTCCTGATCCGCCGTGATGCTGCGCGCCAGCGTCAGCGCCCAACCGGGCAACTACACAAATTGCTGCCTTACTGATGTATGAAAACGGGGCGTATTTGGTGCTGAGGCAGGTGACTGTGGGTGTTGTGGTAGGGGCACCGTCTATGCGCAATCGACGAGAACGTCCCCGAGTGTCTGCCTAGGAAATCAACTACTCGCGGAGGCGATTGATCGCCCGCGCCAGTGCGGCCTCGGCCCGCGCTACATCGACTCGCTCCTCCCGCGCCCGCGCCAACCGTTCCTCGGCCCGTTGCCGCGCGGCCTCAGCCCGCTCAACGTCGATTTCTTCGACGCGCTCGGCCGTCTCGGCCAGCACCGCGACCTGCTCGCGCCCGACCTCGACAAAACCGCCGCTGATAGCCATTTGGACCTCATTGCCGTCCTCCTCGGCAAAGCGCAACCGCCCTATCTGCAACGAAGTCAAAAGCGGTATGTGTCCGGCGAGGACGCCGAAACTCCCCTCGCTACCGGGCGCTTGCAGGCTGGCTACCTGACCCGAGTAAGCCACTCGCTCTGGAGTGACGACCTCTAAGGAGAAGGCGGGCATGGACTAAAGGTCCTTGGCGGCTTCGAGGGCCTGTTCGATATTGCCGACGAGGAAGAAGGCCAGTTCGGGCACGTCGTCGTATTCGCCATCGACCAGCCCCTTGAAGCCGCGGATCGTGTCTTCGATTTTGACGTATTCACCTGGCTTACCGGTGAATGCCTCGGCCACGTGCATGGGCTGGGTAAGGAAGAACTGGATCTTGCGCGCTCTCGATACAATCAGCTTGTCTTCGTCCGATAGTTCGTCAATGCCTAAAATGGCGATGATCTCGCGTAGGTCGCGGTAGCGCTGCAAGACCTCTTGGACGCGCTGAGCGACCTGATAGTGCTCTTCGCCGACGGCGCGCGGATCGAGGAGGCGCGACGAAGAGGCGAGGGGATCAACCGCAGGGTAAAGCCCTTGATCGGCCAAGGAGCGCTCCAGCACGATGCGACCGTCGAGGTGGGCGAAGGCCGAGACCACGCCCGGGTCTGTATAGTCGTCGGCTGGCACGTAAATGGCTTGCACCGACGTGATTGAGCCGTTCTTGGTGGTGGTAATCCGCTCCTGCAGGGCACCCATCTCGGTCGCCAGCGTCGGCTGATACCCCACGGCCGAGGGCATGCGGCCTAGTAGAGCCGACACCTCGGCACCGGCGAGGATAAAGCGAAAGATATTATCGACAAAGAACAGCACGTCTTGGCCAGCCTCGTCGCGGAAGTGCTCGGCAATGGTCAGCCCGGTGAGGGCGATGCGCTGGCGCGCACCGGGCGGTTCGTTCATCTGCCCAAAGACCATGGCCGTCTTGTCGATGACGCCCGATTCTTCCAATTCGCCCAGCAAGTCATTGCCCTCGCGCGTGCGCTCGCCTACGCCGGCGAAGACCGAATAACCGCCGTGCCCAGAGGCCACATTGTTGATCAACTCGGTGAGAATGACCGTCTTGCCGACCCCAGCACCCCCGAACAGCCCCAGCTTGCCGCCGCGGGCAAACGGGCAGATCAAATCGAGAACCTTTAAGCCGGTCTCTAGCATTTCGTCTGCGGTGACTTGGTCTTCGTGGACCGGGGCAGGACGGTGCAAGGGCATCCGGGGAGCTTCGCTGCTGAGCGCACCCTTGCCGTCGATTGGCTCGCCGATGACGTTGAAGAGGCGACCGAGCACTTCCTCGCCCACCGGAACTTGGATCGGACCGCCGCTGTCAACTACCCGCGCACCGCGCCGCAGGCCGTCGGTAGAATCCATCGCTACACAGCGCACCGCGTGCTCGCCCAAGTGCTGCTGTACTTCGAGGACTAGGCGCTCTTGGCTTGGGCGGTCTTCTGCGACCACTTCGAGGGCGTTGTAGATGGGCGGCAGTTCCTGCCCAGCGAAATCGACATCAATGACGACGCCGATGATTTCTTTGATTGTTCCTTCTTTCATTTTTACCTCGCGTAGTAAACAGCGCTATTGAGCCACAGCATTGGCACCGCCGATAATATCCATCAATTCGAGGGTTATCGAGGCCTGCCGCTCCTTGTTCATTTCGCGGGTCAGATCCTCGATCATGTCTCTGGCGTTCTTGGTGGCGTTGTCCATCGCCATCATCTGGGCGGCGAAAAAGCCCACATTCGACTCCAGCAGAGCGCGCCATACTTGGAAGTTGATCTGACGCTCAACCAAAGTGCCCAACAGGACCTCGGGCGATGGCTCGAAAGCGTACTTTGCACTTTCACCTGCTTCCTCTTCGGGCGCGATGGGCAGGAGCTGGCGGACGGTGGGCACTTGGGAAGTAACAGAGGCGTATTCGCTATAGCAGAGCAACACCCGGTCAGTCTGGCCAGCGACAAAGCGACTCGTTAGATCCTGAGCTATATCCGCGACGCGAACTAACTCGAGCTGGTTGAACACATCGGCGTGATGGCGAGAGATTGAGTAGCCGCGATGGCTGAAGAAGTCCCAGCCCTTGTTGCCGATGGTGATCAACTCAGGTTGGGCATCCACATACTCGTCCAACTCGTCCTGAACCCGACGGCACAGGTTGGTGTTAAAGGCACCGCAGAGGCCGCGATCGGAGGTTATGACCACCAGCGCAACGCGCTGGACTGGGCGAACTGCAAAGAGCGGCTGCTCGTAGGTATCGACGCTCTGGTGCAGCGCTTTCAGTACTTGGTCCAGTCGCTGGGCGTACGGCCGGGCAGCTAAAATCGCCGCCTGAGCGCGGCGCATCTTGGCCGCTGCCACCATCTGCATGGCGTTGGTGACGCGCTGGATATTGGTGATGCTGGCGACGCGCGTCCTGAGTTCGCGAAGGGTAGCCACCGCTTAGTCAGCCCCCGCAGAGGGACGGAAGCTACCCTTGAACTCTTCGATCGCTGCGTCGAGCTTTTCCCTAGCTTCGTCGCTCAAATCGCGACTCTCGTAGATCTCCTTCATAAGCTCGGACTGGTGATCCCGCATGTAGGCCAGTAACTCGGCCTCAAAGCGGCCTATGTCAGCCGTGGGCAGATCGAGTACGTGGTCGATAATCGACAGCGAGACCGTTAGTTCGGCCAGCGACTGCGGAGAGAACTGATCCTGCTTGAGGATTTCCATCAGCTTCTCGCCGCGGTTGAGCAGATTGCGCGTGCCTTGGTCCAAGCCCGAAGTGCCGAATTGAGCGAACGCCTTGACTTCGTTGTAGCGAGAAATATCGCCCTTGATGGTCTTGGCCACTGCTTTCATCGCCCTAGTCTGGGCATCGCTGCCCACGCGCGACACCGAGGCTCCCACGTCCATGGCTGGCCTGTTCCCCGAGTAGAACAACTCGGGCTTGAGCAGGATCTGGCCATCGGTAATCGAGATGACGTTGGTGGGTATAAAAGTCGATACGTCGCCTTCGAGAATCTCGATAATCGGTAGGGCCGTCAGCGATCCGCCGCCCTTCTCATCGCTCATCTTGGCGGCGCGCTCCAATAGGCGCGAGTGCAAGTAGAACACGTCGCCCGGATAGGCTTCGCGGCCCGGGGGCCGGCGCAAGATCAGCGACATCTCGCGGTAGGCCCAAGCCTGTTTGGACAGATCGTCGTAGATGATCAGGGCGTGCTGACCATTGTCGCGGAAGTACTCGCCCATCGCAGCACCGGCATAGGGTGCCAAAAACTGCAAAGGTGCCGGATCGGACGCCGTGGACGAGACCACGATAGTGTACTCCATGGCACCATTGGCCTCGAGTTCGGCCACCAACTTGGCCACGGTTGAGGCCTTTTGGCCAATGGCCACGTAGATGCACTTGACGTCTTGGTCGCGCTGGTTGATGATGGTATCGACGGCAATGGCCGTCTTGCCCGTCTGGCGGTCGCCGATGATCAGCTCGCGCTGGCCGCGGCCGATGGGAACGGTCGAGTCGATGATTTTAATGCCCGTCTGCAGGGCCTCGCTAACCGGCTGGCGGTCGATGACGCCTGGAGCTTTGCGCTCGACCGGCACGCTCTCGTCCGTTTGGATGTCGCCCTTGCCGTCAATGGGCATGCCCAAGGGATTGACGACCCGCCCCAAGAGAGCCTCGCCCACTGGCACTTCGACGATGCGGTCGGTGCGCTTTACTTGGTCGCCTTCGTTGATCAGGGTGTCCTCGCCGAAGAGCACACAGCCGACGTTGTCTTCTTCGAGGTTGAGAGCCATGCCCATGATGCCGTGCGGGAATTCCACCAATTCGGTGGCCCGCACATTGCTCAGGCCGTGGACGCGGGCCGTGCCATCGCCGACGTAGAGCACCGTGCCCGTCTCGTATATGTCTATTTCTTTTTCAAAGCCCAGTAGCTGTTGCTTGAGAATTTGGGAAATCTCATCGGGCTGAACCATCGTTTCGGTGGCCATAGATCCTCCTGCTGACTAACCGGCCAGACGCGCTTGTAGGCGCTCTAGATAAGTGTTCACACTGCCGTCGAATACGGTGTCGCCGACGCGGACGACTGCGCCGCCCCGCAAACTAGCATCGACTTGGACATTCAAGCGCACGGTTCGGCCGCTGCGGCGCTCTAAGCGCTCCCGTAGGCGCTGGCACTGCTCCTCACCCAACGCCACGGCCGAGCGCACCTCAGCACTGATTATGCCCTCGCGCTCGGCGACCTGATCGAGAAAACTTTCGAGTGCCGCTCCGATAATAGAGGCACGGCCCCTAATTGCCATGAGCCGGAGAAAATTCAGGGTCAGCACCTCGACCTTACCGCTGAAAAGCTCCCGCAAGACATTGGCTTGCACTTGGCTAGCGGTTAGAGGGTTGGCCAAAAACTCGGCCAACTCGCCGGATTGGCGCACGGTCTCCAAAAGCTGCTCGACGTCGCTTTGCACCGCCGCGGTCGCGCCTGTTTCATCGGCGGCTTCCAGCAGCGTAACCGCATAGCGTCGCACTACTTCGGGTGCGTTCATTGTCCCACTCGCACGATGGCGTTCAATTGGATTCGGGAATTTTGGCGATCAAGTCGTTGACGAGACCGCGGTTTCTCTCATCGTCCAAATTGGCATCGATCAGCGCACCAGCGGCTTGAACCGCGAGATTGGCGGTTTCGCGGCGTAGCTCGGCGATGGCGGCACGCTTCTCGCTTTCGATACTGGTCCGCGCTTGATCGAGCATCCGCTCCGCCTCTTCCCGTGCCTGGGAGACGATTGTCTGCCGCACATTCGCCCCAGCCTCGCGGGCCTCGGCAACGACCTGCCGCGCCTCTTCATCGGCTGCGGCGAGCTTCTGCCGGTGCTGGCGCAAGACCTCCTCGGCCTCTTGGCGCGCCTGCTCAGCCGCGGTGATCGCGTCGCTGATGCGTTTCTCGCGCTCGTCGAGGGCCGCCAAAAGCTGGGGCCAAGCGAACTTTTTGAGGACGAAAAGCACCACCAAAAAGGTGATGATCGTCCATATTATGAGCCCCACATGGGGATCAAGTAACATAGCGCTTGTACTACTTGGTCAGTACGATCAGCAAGCAAAACACCTCGCCGATCAGGGCCACGCCTTCGACCAAAGCGGCCGTCAGGATCATGTTGGTGCGGATATCGCCTACGGCTTCGGGCTGGCGGGCGACGCCCTCCAGTGCTTTGCCGGCCAGCAGGCCGATGCCCAAACCTGCGCCAATGGCGCAAAGCCCCATGCCAATTCCGGCACCCATATACGCAAATTCCATAGCCAAATACTCCCTCTTGTGAACGGTGTGAACCCCTGCTAATGGTCTGGATGAGCAGCCATGCTAATAAAGACCGTCGATAGCAGAGTAAAGACAAAAGCTTGGACGAATCCCACGAAAATTTCGAGCATGTAAATCGCCACGGCAAAGGGCACAGATCCAATGGCAATCCACTCACTTTGCAGAATGGAAATCAAGCCCAAGAAGACCAAAATCGCCACGTGGCCGCCGGTCATATTGGCGAAAAGACGCACGCACAAAGCGAAGGGCTTGACCAACAAACCAATTAATTCTACGGGAATCAGAATGATGAGCAGCACCGGCGGCACCCCGGAAGGGATCAGGCTCTTGAAGTAGCCGAACAATCCGTTGTTGGCGATGCCAGCTCCTATCATTACCAAAAAAGAGCACAGAGCCAGACCCGCCGTGACGCTGATGTTACCAGTGGCTGTAGCACTGTAGGGAACTAGCCCTAGCAGGTTGCAAAACAGGATAAAAAAGAAAAGCGTCAGCAAAAAAGGCAGGTACTTTTTGCCGTCCTCGCCCATGATGGGCAATACGACCTCGTCGCGCAGGAAGAGGACGATGGCTTCGAAGAAATTGGCCAGACCCGAAGGCACGGTGCGCGGCTTGCGGAAGGCCCTGAGCATGAGCACTATGAGCAGGATGCTCGCCACCCACATAATCACTACGTGCCGGGTGATGGAAAGGTCGATGCCGAAAAGCTCTAGCGAAGGAAGAGAAACTTTGCCTGCGAGCAGGTGATCCAAATTGACAAAGGGCAATTCGATATAAGGGCTATCTAGAATGTGCCCTATGATGTCCACTTGCGCATTTGCGGCGTCAGCCGCCTGCGTATCGCCAGCCATTTGCTGCCTTGTGAAATATCCAAAAATAGGAGGGAAATCTGTTGCAGTAGCCAACCGAATAAACTAATTAGGCCGTAAATTCCTGTCAATACCTCGCGGGCGCTTCTAGCGCTTTGAACGGCCTTGCAGCTTGAGTACGTAAAAAATTTCAAATGCGAGAAAAAGCAAGTACGCAGCCACTAGCGCGACGAAGTAACTTTCGGCATGGACCCCGACCCATTTGAGCACCACTACCGAGAAGATCGCCACGGCGATAAACCTCGCGATCATCCCCCCGAAGAAGGCGATTATAAAGGTTTGCATGCCCTTGCCCCATCCCCAGCGAATCGCCGCTAGCGCGAGCGCGCCATTGACCCCGGCGACCGCCAAGCCAGCGGCGATGCCGTCCCAATTCACGGTCCGTCCTCCCGCTTGCGCCGCTCATCTAAGTCCATCAGTGTCCGATAGAGTTTGTAAAACCCGCCCCCCGCGCCGAGCAGGGTACCCAACACGAGAAAGAGTGGCGTAGTTGCAAATTTGTCGTCGAGCCACCAGCCGAGAAACACAAAGATCAGGATCGTCGCCGCGAATTGAATCCCCAGACTGACGTAAGGGCCAATATCGGCATACGCTCCGGTCTTTTTTTTGGCGACCATATTTTCTACGAGCAAAGAAAAGCGGCGGACCACTGCCCGCCGCTATATCAAAGCTGCCGACAGTGCTCAGCTCGTCTTCGACTCGGCATCCCCGCACGAGCCGGGAGCCTGACCGCATTCGCACATAGGCTCGCCCAACGCATCGCGCATAGTACCTAGCCCTCCGCACGAGCCTTGGAGGCGACGATTGCTGAAGATCACGCCGACAGCCATGGCGGCCATGACCAACCCAAAGGCGGCGAACGCGGCGATAAGCATGCTCACAGTCATCTTGCATTCCTCCCGACTTAAAACTCGTCGAAGCGGATCATTTCCTCTTCAATGCCTAAATCGTCGAGCATCCCGAGCGCGGATTGGAGCATCAGCGGCGGGCCGCACAGGTAATATTCGACGTCTTCAGGAGCGGGATGATCCTTGAGATAATGGTCGTACACCACCTGGTGAATAAAGCCCACATAGCCGTCCCAATTGTCCTCCGGCCGCGGCTCGGACATGGCGATGTGGAAAGTGAAATTGGGAAACTCCTCTTCGATTTTGCGGAAGTGGTCCTCGTAGAAGACCTCGTTGGGATTGCGCGCCCCGTACCAATAGGACACCTTGCGCCCCGTCTTGAGCGTGTGGAAGAGGTGGTATAGATGCGAGCGCAAAGGTGCCATGCCCGCGCCACCGCCGATATAGACCATCTCGCGGTCGGTTTCCTGGATGAAGAACTCGCCGAAAGGCCCCGAGATCGTCACCTTGTCGCCCGGCTTGCGGCTGAACACGTAAGAAGAGGCAATGCCGGGCGGCACATCCTCCCAGCCACCCTTTTCGCGATCGGGCGGCGGGGTGGCGATGCGGATGTTGAGCATGATGATGTCGCCCTCGGCCGGGTGATTGGCCATTGAATAGGCACGGAAGACGGACTCCGTATTGACGAGATTGAAGTCCCAGACGTTGAAGCGATCCCAATCGGGGTGGAAGCGCTCGTCAATGGCCTCAAAGTCCTTGAAGTCGCACTCAAAGGGCGGTACTTCGATCTGGATAAAGCCGCCGGGCTGGAAATCCAGCGTCTCGCCCTCGGGGAGCTTGACGACAAATTCCTTGATAAAGGTCGCCACATTGTCGTTGGATACGACTTCGCACTCCCACTTTTTGACCGAGAACACTTCGGGCGGCACTTCGATCTTCATGTCCTGCTTGACGTTGACCTGACAGGACAGCCGCACGCCCTCGCGTGCCTCGCGCTTGGTAATATGGCTGGTCTCGGTCTGCAAGATATCGCCCCCACCCTCGTAGATATTGACCTTGCACTGGGCGCAGGTGCCGCCGCCGCCGCAGGCCGAAGACACAAAGACCTTGTTGTCGGCCAGCACGTTGAGCAGCTTGCCCCCGGCTGGGACGGAAAGGGCCTTGCTCTCGTCGTCGTTGATGAGGATTCGCACGTTGCCGCTGGGCACCAGCCGGGAGCGCGCGACCAAAATTACGGCCACTAGGGCCAGCACCACGCCCGTGAACATGCCGACGCCGGAAATAACTTCAGTCATAAAACGCTCTTTTCTCTTATAGCTGAATACCGGAAAAGGACATAAAAGCCAACGACATCAAGCCCACCGTAATGAAGGTAATCCCGAGGCCGCGCAGCCCTGGTGGCACGTCGCTGTACTTCATTTTCTCGCGGATGCCCGCCAGCGCGACGATAGCCAGCGCCCAGCCGAAGCCGGAACCAAAGCCAAAGACCACGCTCTCGCCGAGGTTGTAGTCGCGCTCGACCATGAACAGCGAACCGCCCAGAATCGCGCAATTGACGGTAATCAAGGGCAGGAAAATGCCCAGCGCATTGTAGAGGGCCGGCACGAACTTGTCGAGAAACATCTCGAGGATCTGCACCATCGCGGCGATAATGCCGATGTAGCTAATCAGCCCCACAAAGGTCAGATCTACCCCACTCAAGCCAGCCCACGCCAGCGCGTCTTCCTTGAGCAGGTACTGATAGATTAGGTTGTTGGCTGGAACGGTAACCGTCTGGACCACGATTACGGCGATCCCAAGCCCGAACGCCGTCTGCACCTCCTTGGAGACCGCTAGAAAAGTACACATCCCCAAAAAGAAGGCCAGCGCCATGTTCTCGACGAACACGGACTTCATAAATATGCTCAGATAGGCTTCGACCATGTTCGGTTACTCCTTCTCGACCTGCTTGGGCTTCCAGCTTCGGAGCGCCCATATAAATAAGCCAATGATGAAAAACGCACTCGGCGGCAAGAGCATCAGGCCGTTGGGCGCGTACCAACCCCCTTCGGCGGCCAATGCGAACATTGGTACCCCAAAGAGCGAACCCGACCCGAATAGCTCGCGCAATATGCCGACGACCAGCAGAATGACGCTGTAGCCCAAGGCGTTGCCCAAACCGTCGAGAAAGCTCAGCCCAGGGCCGTTCTGCGAGGCGAAAGCCTCGGCTCGCCCCATGATAATGCAGTTGGTGATAATCAGGCCGACGAAGACCGAGAGCTGTTTGCTGATGTCAAAGGCATAGGCGCGCAGGAATTGATCGACGATAATCACCAGCGAGGCAATGATCGTCATCTGCACGATAATGCGGATATTGGCCGGGATAAAGTTGCGAATCAAACTGACGGCCATGTTGGAACAACAGAGCACGAAAATGACCGCCAAGCACATGGTGACGGTGGTTTCCAACTTGGTCGTCACCGCCAGTGCCGAGCATATACCGAGGCTCAGCAAGGCAATGGGATTGTAGTCAAAGAGCGGCCTGAAGAGGACGTCTCTTGGTTTATCAGCCATTTAACTAACTCCTCGTTCTTTGAGCTTGGCCAGATACGGCCCAAAGGCTTCCGCACCCAGCCAGTAGCGCAGCATGTCCCGGACGCCGCGCGAGGTAATGGTAGCACCCGACAGCCCATCGACCTGATACTGGGTTTCGGGCCGTCCCTGGACGACCTTGCCCCTGATCACTTCGATGCGCACGGCACCGCTTTCGTCGAAGGCCTTTTTGCCGTCCCACAGGGCCTTCCAACTCGGGTTATCGACCTCGCCTCCCAAACCTGGAGTCTCGGCGTGCTCGTAGTACACCAACCCTCGGATGGTATTGAGGTCTCTAGCATCGAGGGCCACAAATCCATAGAGCGTTGACCACAGCCCTAAGCCGTGGACGGGCAGAATGACCTTTTTGATCTTGCCCTTTTGCGAGACCAAGTACACCGAGGCATGGAGTGCGCGGCGCTTGACATTGGCGATATCCATATCGGCCGGTACCACCTCGCTCTGCGCCGGGTCTTTGGCTGCCCGCCGCTGGTCGTAGGCGACTGGGTCCACCCCATCGACGTATTCTCCGGTCGCCAAATCGACGACGCGGGTATTTATATTTCGGTACAACTCATCGATGCGCTCACCGCTGGCGACCTCGCCGGATTTCAACAAACCCGCGGCCATTAGAATATTGCGCTTCTTGTCGAGCGTCTTGTTGACTGCTTGGGTCGGCCGCAGCGACACCGCCGCCGCCGATACCAGCACCGAGCAGACGAGGCAAACGCCAAGCGCCACGCCGAATGTTCTACCTACTGAATCGTTAGCCACTTTGTCTATCTCTCCTAAGAGCTGACAGCGGTGCGGGCCAGCCTGCGCTTGATGTTGGCTTGTATTGCTACGTAGTCGATCGCGGGCGCGAAGACATTGCCAAAGAGAATGGCCAGCATTACGCCCTCGGGGAAGGCCGGGTTGATCACGCGGATCAGCACGGTCATAAAGCCTATGAGCGCCCCGTACGCCCAACGGCCAGCCGGGGTCATGGTCGCCGATACCGGGTCCGTCGCCATATAGACGCAGCCAAAGGCATATCCGCCCAACACCAAATGCCAACTCGCGTCCATCTGGAACATCGGGTTGGTATCGCTGCCAATCGCGTGCAGTAATTCGGCGCAAACGACCGTGGCCGCCGTCATGCTGACGATAATTTGCCAAGAGCCGACCCTAGTCGCGATGAGGATGGCCGCGCCGATCAAACAGGCTAGGGTCGATGTTTCGCCCATAGATCCGGGGATCGTGCCCAAGAAAGCCTGCGTCCAAGTCACCGTATTGGTAACGGCCGCCATGCCGTCGGCAGCAGCAGCTCCCAGCGGGGTAGCGTACGTAAAGCCATCGACCGCGACCCAGACCGCATCGCCAGTGATCTCGACGGGATACGCAAAATAAAGGAAGGCCCGACCGGTCAGCGCCGGATTGAGGAAATTCTTGCCGGTGCCACCGAAGACCTCTTTGCCCAGCACCACGCCGAAACTAATGCCGATGGCCACCTGCCACAGGGGTATCGTCGGCGGCAGGGTCAGGGGAAAGAGCATGCCCGTGACCAAAAAGCCCTCGTTGATCTCGTGCTTGCGAACCATTGCGAAAAGCCCCTCCCACAAGCCGCCCACCATATTGCACACCAAAAAGACGGGAAAAAAATAGAGGAAGCCGTGGAACACATTGGCCAGCGGGTTATGGGGATTGTAGCCAATGCCGAGGATATCGATGATTATCCCGCGCCATTCGCCCGTCGTGGTGGCCTCCATCTGCTGCATGGCCAAGTTGATCTGATAGCCTGTGTTCCACATGGCCATGAAAATGCAGGGAACGAGCGCGACGACGACCGTAATCATGGTGCGCTTGAGGTCAATGCCGTCGCGCACGTGCGTCGGCCCCTCCGTGACGCGACCGGGCGTATATAAAAATGTATCGGCTGCCTCGTATAGAGCGTAGAACTTTTCCAGCCGCCCCCCCTTGTGGAAGAGGGGCTCGGCTTGGTCGAGCAGATCTCGCAAAACCTTCATTGAATGCGTCTATCCTTCTCTTTCAATTCTGTCCAAATTTTGCCGCAGTATGGGTCCGTATTCGTACTTGCCGGGGCACGCGAAAGTACACAGCCCCAAGTCCTCCTCGTCTAGCTCCAGACAGCCGAGAGCTTGGGCGCGGTCCGTGTCCTCGACGATGAGGGCGCGGAGAAGAAGGGTTGCGAGGACGTCCAACGGCATCACTTGCTCGTACGAACCGATCGGCACCATGGCTCGGTCGCTGCCCTCGGTCGAGGTAGTAAAGTCGAAAAGCCGGCTAGGCAGCAGCTTGGAAGCAAAGACATTCTTGATGGAAAACTTATCGACGCCCGGTTTCTGCCAACCGAGAAACTCGCGCTCGCGGCCCTCAGCGAGCACTGAGACCTGTGTGTGGTAGCGGCCGAGGAAGTCCAACGGGCCGGACGCGACCCGACCCGCCAGCACCGACCCGGCAATGACCCGATTCTCGCCCGGCTTGAGCTGGCCCGTCGTCAGTTCGCTCAGGCAGGCCCCTTGGCGGGTGCGCAACAGGCGCGGCTGCTCCACTTGGGGGCCGCCTAAAGCCACTATGCGCTCAGTCCACAACGAGCCGGTGGCAAAGAGCTTACCGCAGGCTATCACGTCTTGGTAGCCAATGTACCAGACCGTCTTGGCCGCGCCGACCGGATCGAGAAAATGGATGTGGGTGCCGGGCAATCCCGCGGGATGCGGGCCGGCAAATTCGACGACCTCGGCACCATCGGCTGAGATGCTCACACCGGGTGCCTTGCACGCATAGACCGGCCCCTCGGTGAGCTTGCCCAATATGGTCAGACCCCGAGCGAAGTCGTCTTCGTACTCGCGGAGCACGACTTGGGGATCGGCCGCGAGGGGATTGGTGTCCATTGCGGTGACGAAAATCGAGTGCGGCGCGCTATCGGGCAGGGGCACTTTGCTGTAGGGCCGCGTGCGCAGCGCGGTCCAAAGGCCAGAGGCCACCAAGGTTTCGCGCACCTGCTCGCGGCTTAGCTGGTCAGGCACCGTGCGCGTGTGCTGCTCAAAGCGCTCTTCCTCGTCCCCGGCAACCTCAATGACGACCGAGAGCAAGACGCGTTTGGCACCGCGATGGACGGCGATCACTTTGCCGCTCGCCGGCGACGTATAGCGCACACCCGGGGTCCTCTTGTCCTCGAAGAGCAACTGCCCCTTTTTGACCGAATCGCCCTCGCTTACGGCCATCGTCGGCCGCAGGTCGATAGTGTCCGGTCCCAAGACGGCCACCTTCCCAATCGCCGGGCCGTCTTCGATCACTTGCTCCGGCGCGCCAGCAATGGGCAGGTTCAACCCTTTTTTTATTACAATTTTACTACTGGCCATTATGTGCGCTGCGCGATCCCCTTTCAAAAGTAAACGCCACTAAAACTGACCAGTTTAAGCCAGCCAGCCCTACTTGTCGCCAAAGAGTGGCCGAGGTTTAGCATCTCGCAATCGGCCAGACATTAAAGCGCGGGCGCGCTGTCTAGCCCGTTCACCTCTCGCAAACAGCCTAGAAATAAAAGCCAAGAATCGCGATGGAGCAAGCCATTTGCGCGGCAGACGCGGGCCTGCTCCCCCGCCGAACTTGCCAAACCGAGTGAAACCTCGGATTTTAGACGCTCATCCACCAAACTGATCGAGGATTTATGAGCCTGAATGCGCCTACAACGCGCGAGGAAATCGTCGCCCTCTACAAAAGCCCCATACTCGACCTCATATACCGAGCTGCGACCGTCCACCGCGCCCACCACGACCCGCAGCAAGTACAAGTCTGCACCCTGCTGTCGATCAAAACCGGCGGTTGCCCTGAAAATTGCAGCTATTGCTCGCAATCGGCCCACTTTGACACAGGCCTTGAACGCCAAGAACTGCTGTCGCTAGAGGCCGTGCGCGAGGCCGCGGAGCGCGCCGCGGCCGCTGGCAGTACGCGCTTCTGCATGGGCGCGGCCTGGCGCCAAGTACGCGACGGCGCGGAATTCGACCGCGTGTTGGACATGGTGCGCACGGTCGCTGCCACCGGCATGGAAGTCTGCTGCACGTTGGGCATGCTCACCGCCGACCAAGCCCGCCAGTTGCGGGAAGCCGGCCTCCACGCGTACAACCACAACCTAGACACTGGGGAAAACTACTACCCCGAAATCGTCTCCACCCGCACCTATCGCGACCGCATCGAAACCCTAAGCCACGTCGGTCGCGCCGGGATTTCGGTCTGCTGCGGCGGCATCTTGGGCATGGGCGAAAGCGACGAAGACCGCATCGACTTGCTCTGCGCGCTATTGCAGCTACCAACTCCGCCGGAATCCATACCGGTCAACGCCCTAGTACCCATCGCCGGTACGCCGTTGGGCGACCGCGAAAAGACGACCGTGTGGGAGCTCGTCCGCATGATCGCCTGCGCCCGCATCCTCTTTCCCAAGGCTATGGTGCGCCTCTCGGCTGGCCGCGACCAGCTCTCGGCGGTCGAACAAGCCCTGTGCTTTTTGGCCGGAGCCAATTCCATCTTCTCGGGCGACCGCCTGTTGACTACGCCCCATCCCGGCACTGACGCCGACCAAGCCCTCTTCGACCTGCTCGACCTAGAAGCGCGGCCGCCGCAAGGGGCTTCAGAGCACGTCGATCAGCTCGCAGAGGCAGCCGTAGATCGAAGCTAGCTGAGGCCGCTCAATGCAGTAGGGCGGCAGCACGTACACGCTATTGCCTAGGGGTCGCAGCAGGAATCCCCGCGCCAAAAATCGCTCCCGCAGCAGCGGCCCTACCTCGTGCAGGTATCCTTCCTCGCCCTCGGCTATCACGTCCGCCGCCACAATCGTACCGCACACCCGCACCCGCTTTAGCCGTTGGTGGCCTCGCAGACGCACCGCTTCCTCGCGCTGCCAAGCCGCTAGGTGGCGGAAAGGCTCGCCAGCGAGCAGATCCAGCGAGGCCAGCGCAGCCGCGCACCCCAAGGGATTAGCCGTATAGGAGTGCCCGTGATAGAAGGCTTTAGCGAGATCGTCGTCATAGAAAGCCGCGAAAACCCGCTCGCTGCAGACGGTGGCCGCCATGGGCAGAAAACCGCCGGTCAACCCCTTGGCCAAGCAGATGATATCCGGTTGGGTCGCGGCTTTTTCACAGGCGAAAAGCGCCCCGGTGCGCCCAAATCCGGTCAACACCTCGTCGTAGATGGCCAAAACGTCGCATTGGCGCAAAAGCGCCTGCACGGCCGCGAGAAAGTGCGGGCGGCACATCCGCATGCCCCCGGCGCCTTGCACCAGCGGCTCGAGGATCATGGCCGCGTACTGACTAGGACGGCGTGCCAACAGCTCCTCCAGCCGCGCGAGTGCCTGCGCTTCTTTGACCTCTACCTCCCCATCGCCTTCCCAAGTGGCCGGGAAGGGCACGGCGTCCGTCGGAAAGAGCAAGTTGGCAAAAGGGCGCGTAAAAAGCGAGCGCTCCCCCACTGACATCGCCCCGAGCGTGTCGCCGTGATAGGCCCCCTCGAAACGCAAAAAGCGCGTGCGATCTCGCTCGCCCTGATTGCGCCAAAACTGGTAGGCCAGCTTGAGCGCAACTTCTACGGCCGTCGAGCCGTCGTCCGAGTAGAATACCCACTTTAGCGGCGCGGGCAAGGCATCTACGAGCCGCCGGGCCAGTTCTTCGGCGGGGCGATGGGTAAATCCGGCCGCTATTACCTGTTCTAACTCTTTGGCCTGCTCGGCCACCGCGGCGGCGATCTCGGGCTGGCCGTGACCGTGCAAGGTCACCCACCAACTCGAAATGCAGTCGAGGATCTGCCGCCCATCCTCCAACGCTAGCACGGCCCCGCGACCAGCCCGCACTTGCTGTATCGGCAACGCAGCCTTCATCTGGGTAAAAGGCGACCACACGTGGGAAGTACGCTCAGTCATGGCGGCCAAAATAGCGGACAAAAAGCTCCGGCACCTTGGCGGGAGACAGCTCCACCCTGCGGTCGATTGCAGCCAGCACAGGTATCTCTCCGTAGTGCGCGATAGCTTGGCAGTTAGCTGGATTGGAGGGACCGTTGACCACTACGCCCAAGAGCGGGCAACCTCGGCGGCGCAATTGGTCCAGCGTCAATAGCGTGTGATTGATGGTGCCCAATTCGCTGCGCGCCACCACCAGCACCGGCAGCCCCAGAGCGACCATCAGATCGACCATCAGGTGCTGGTCGTCGAGCGGTACCATAACCCCGCCGGCCCCTTCGACGATCAAGCGCTCCTGCTTGGGCAGCGCAAAGCGACTCATCTCGATCTGCACGCCCTCGCGCCGGGCCGCCTCGTGCGGCGACAGCGGAGCGCGCAAGCGATAAGTCTCCGGCAGAATGCGCTCGGCTGGTAGGCCAGTGACGCGCCGCAGCCAATCGGCGTCCGCATCGGCTCCGCTTTGCACGGGTTTCCAATAGGCGGCTTCCAGCCCCACAGTCAGCAGTGCCGCGATATAGGATTTGCCAACGCCCGTATCCGTACCGGTGACGAACAAGTGCGCGGGGAGTTCAGCCGTCACAGTCCCCCGCTTTCTCGACAGACAAATAATGAATAGCGCACGTAATCTCCGCGCCGTTGGGGCAGTCGCGATCCCAGCCGCGCAAGAGCTGGCGCAATTGCGCTGGGCTGAGGGCACTCAGCCGCGCCGACGTGTGGGCTCCCGTGCCCTTGAGGTGGCGCAAAAAGGCGTGCGCAGTCGGAAAGCGCAGTGCAATCACTTGCTCCCATTGGCGCAATGCGACCGGCTCGTTGGCGAATACACGGGCGACAGACGCCAAGTCGGGCAAGGCGTTGGCACTACACGGGACGCCTTGGCGCGCACATTGGCGGTGCCATTCGGCGTATGAACCCGCCCCTGGATAAGAGCAGAGCAATCGCCCGCCGGGTTTGAGCGCGGCCAGTAGCTGCTGTAGCCCAGCACTCAAATCGGCGAACCAGTGCACCACAAAGCTGGCGCAGATCAAGGCGTAGCGTCCCTCGCTTACTAGCTGTTCTCCGTCCAAGACCCGATAGCAGAGGTCTGGATGGGTGGTTTCAGCGGCCATTTTCTGCCGACAATGAGCGACCATGGCCGGCGCAAGATCGGTCAACTCCAAGTGTCGCTCGGGGAAGAGCGCGGCCAAGGATGCGCTCAAAAAGCCCGTGCCGCAACCGATTTCGAGCACTGGGCCTTCCACTAGATCTTCGGCACATTCGACAGCGCATTTAGCCAAAGTAGCAGCACCAGCGCACTGCTCTTCGGCGTGGCAGTCGTACGTCGAGGCGCTGCGGGAGAAATTCTCGACGACGCGCGCTTTGAAATTTGCTTCCTTCATAGCAGTGATCAGTGGTCAGTGATCGGTAAAATACATTGCTTAGGGAGTAGGCTAGAGACTGGCCACTGGTCGCCGGCCACCGACCACTTAATCAAGGCCGCATTCCCCGCCAAACCTGTTCAACTCGCTCCCAACATGTGCGAACATGCGTCAGGGGCAGCGCATGGCCAGCCTCCGCGACGATGGTAAGTGCGCTGTTCGGCACCAACTCGCGCAACTCCTCGGCCCGCTCTACAGGCACCACGCGGTCGCGGCTGCCGTGCAAAATGAGCACTTGTGCTGCGGCCGGTATCGCGGCTAGTTCCAACACGCTCTCCTGCAACAGTTGCAAATCGCGGCGCAAGCCGTCGGCATCAATAGCCCCGGGGTAACGGTTGCCCGACGGCGCACCACAACGGGCGTAAAAATCGGCCAACAAGGCCGCTGGCTCGCGCTCCAAGCGTGCGAGCATCTGCTCTACTGTGCGGCGCGAACGCCGGGCCTGACGGGCGCACGCAGAGTGAAAGCTGCGAAAGCCGCTGATGACCACGATCAACTCCGCCGCCCATAGCTGCGGCGACAACAGGTGCAAGCCGAGGGAGTGCGCCAAGACGATGCGCGGCTGGACCGAGACCTCCACGGCTGGGCCAAAATACCCTCGGTCTGGACAGTGCAGCGCAAAATTAGCGGGCAAGACCTCCCGCCAGCGATCCCAGCACCAAGCGCCAAAGCCCCACCCGTGTTGGGCGACTACGTCAACGCCGGCCATCGCGCCACTTTTGTAGCAGTTCCACCAGCATATCGAGGTCGCTCTGCTGGTGCCGGGCGCTGAGCGCCAAGCGAATCCGCGCCCGCCCCGGCTCAACCGTGGGGGGACGAATGGCCACAGCCAGGACACCGTTTTCTTCTAAATAGGCGTTCAGAGCCAGCGCTTCGCCCTCCGCGCCCACCATCAGCGGCACGATCTGCGCGGTCGCTGCGCCCGTGTCCCAGCCTTGTGCCCTGAGCGCACCGCGCAAATAGTCGGCATGGCTGAGCAATGTTCGGCGCTCTGCGTCCATCTGCGGCACCAACTCTAGCGCCGCATCCACTGCGCCCAAGACGGCTGGCGGCAGCGCGGTCGTATAGATAAACCCCGGGCAGCAATTGACCAAGTAATCCCACAGCTTCTCGCCGCAAGCCACGTACGCCCCAAAAGACCCGAGGGCCTTGCCAAACGTGCCTATGCATACATCCACGGCCTTGCCGCACGTCAGCCCCATTCCCCGCTCGCCCAAAACGCCCGTGGCGTGCGCTTCGTCGATGACCAACAGCGCGTCGAATTCCCCGGCCAACTCAACGAGCGCGTCGATATCGCTGACGTCGCCGTCCATGCTAAACACCGATTCGGTGACAATCACCCGGCGCGAGTGATCCGCCCCCGCGCTTTCCTCCAGCAGGGCGCGCAGGTGGTCCAAGTCGCCGTGGCGGTAGCGCCGCATCCGACAGCGCCCCAAAACCGCCCCTTGCACCAAGCTGTTGTGGCAGAGCCGATCGAGCAGAATGAGCGCATGCCGATCGACCAGCGTCGGCAGCAGCGAAACATTGGCCTGATAACCAGAATTGAGCACCAGCGCTCGCTCGGTCTGCTTGAGCTTTGCCAAGGTCTGCTCCACCTCGGCAAAGCCCGGCTGTGAGCCACAAATCAAGCGCGCGGCCGTAGCACCGGTCCCGTAGTGCTCGACGAATTCAATGGCCCGCGCCTGCAACAGCGGGTGCGACACCAAGCCGAGGTAGTCGTTGGAGCTAAAATTGACCAACTCGCGGCCTTGAGCGCGAACGCGCACACCGCCGCACGGCTCCCAAGTTCGCAACGACCGCATCTGCCCGGCCTGCTGCCGCCGCGCCAATTCAGCGTGAATAAAATCGAATTTCGCCTGCATAAAGGTGAAGCTGTGCCAAATGGTCCGCTCAGGCAAGGCAAGCTACCTACAGGCTTGCCGCACAAGGTGCGCCGCTCTATACTATCGCCTGTAAACTTGCCCTTCCGCTGCCATGGCGACGACGACCAATAAAATCACCGTTTCTTCGCTCCAGTCCAAAAAGGAGCGCGGCCAAAAGATCTGCATGTTGACGGCCTACGACTACCCCACGGCCGCACTGCAAGACGAAGCTGGCCTCGACGTGATTTTGGTCGGCGACTCGGTGGGCACCAACGTCTTGGGCTATCGCGGCCCGCAGCAGGTGACCATGGACGACATCCTCCACCACCTGCGGGCGGTGCGCCGGGCAGTGCGCCGGGCCTTTCTCCTCGCCGATCTACCCTTCATGTCCTTTCAGCCGTCGGTCGAAACTGCGGTTAAAAACGCCGGGCGTTTGGTGCAGGAGGGCGGGGCTGAAGGCGTCAAATTAGAGGGCGGCTTGCCGGTATTGCCGCAGCTAAAGGCCATCGTTGACGCCGGCATCCCCGTCGTCGGCCATCTCGGGTTTACCCCGCAGTCCCAAGCCCGCGAATTCTACCTGTTCAGCGACCGGCGCGGCACTGTGCCCAAGTTTCACGGCAAGGGGCCGAAGGGAGCCAAAGCCCTCGTCGAACAAGCCCTGCGCTTAGAGGACGCCGGCGTGTTCTCTTTGGTCTTGGAAATGGTCACGGAAGAGGCCGCTCAAGCCGTCACCGAGCGGCTCAAAATTCCGGTCATCGGCATCGGCGCTGGCCGCTATTGCGACGGCCAAGTGCTGATCGTCCACGACCTCGTTGGCCTCAATGAAGAAGACCTAATCCTGACCAAAGCCTACGGCCAAACGCGCCAAGATTGGGTCAAAATGTTCAAAACGTACTGCCGAGAAGTCGCCGAAGGCCGCTTCCCCACGGCTGAAAACACAGCGCACATGGCCCCTGCAAAACGCGCTCAACTAGACCAACTGCTCAGCGATAACGGACAGGATCGCTGAGCCTTCGAGAGGAAAATTGCCCATGCGCTTACTCTACGCCGCCGCTCTGATTTTGTGGACCACCGCCCCCGCCCTAGCCCAAGACGCCAACCAAAGCTGGATTCAGGCGGCCATCGCCAACCTGGATGCCGCATTTGGCTCCATCGTCTCGGCGATGGCTGGTGTTCTCTTTGCCGACCTAGGGACGAAAATTCCCCTCATCATCTGGGTGCTCGTCCTAGGCGGCATCTACTATTCCTTCTACTTCGGCTGGCTTTCCCTGCGCGGGTTCCGCCACTCTATCGACGTCCTCCGCGGTCGCTACGACGACCCCAATGACCCAGGCGAGATTTCCCATTTCCAAGCTCTCACCAGCGCCCTGTCGGCTACCATCGGCCTCGGTAACATCGCCGGTGTCGCCATTGCTGTCAGCTTGGGCGGACCGGGTGCGGTCTTCTGGATGCTCCTGACCGCCTTGTTCGGCATGTCCTCCAAGCTAGCCTCCTGCACCCTAGCTGTCATGTACCGCAAAATTCACCCCGACGGCCGCATCTCTGGCGGACCGATGTACTACCTAGAGCACGGGCTTGCCGGTAAAGGACTCAAGTCGTTGGGCCGCGTCTTCGCCATTTTGTTCGCCATTTTCACCATCGGTGGCTCCCTCGGCGGCGGCAACATGTTCCAAGTCAACCAGACGGTCGAGATCCTCAGCACCGTATCCCCGGCTGTAGGGGACTACAACTGGGCCTTCGGCCTCCTCTTCGCCGTGTTGGTCTCCTTGGTCATCATCGGTGGCATCAAGCGAATCGGCCGCGTCACCTCGCGGATCGTGCCCTTCATGTGCCTGCTCTACGTGGCCGCCTCCCTCATCATCATTCTGTCGCACATCGGCGAGGTACCCGCCATGATCGCGACCATTTTCCGCGAAGCCTTCTCGCCGCAAGCCCTGTATGGAGGCTTTTTAGGCGTCCTGGTCGTCGGCATCAAGCGGGCAGCCTTTTCCAATGAGGCCGGTCTCGGCTCCGCAGCTTTTGCCCATGCCGCCGCCAAGACCAACGAGCCAGCGCGCGAAGGCATGGTCGCCATGATCGGGCCTTTCATAGACACAATCGTGATTTGCTTGATGACCGCTTTGGTCTGCATGATTACCGGGGTGTACACCGATCCTCAGTTCCAAGCAAGTGAAGGCTTTATCGTCGGGGCCAAAATGACCTCGGCGGCCTTTGATTCGTTCCTGCCCGGCGCCCGCTACGTCCTCGCCATTGGCGTCATGCTTTTTGCGTACTCAACCATGATTTCGTGGTCGTACTACGGGGAGCGAGCGTGGGAGTACCTCTTTGGCAGTCGCTTCAACCTAATCTACCGAGTCATTTTCGTCGTCTTCGTCGTCTTCGGCTCGGTTGTCACGCTCAAAAACGTGCTCGACTTTACCGATATGCTCATCTTGAGCATGGCCTTCCCCAACATCATCGGCGGTATCATACTCAGCCCGCAGATCAAGGCGTGCTTGCAAGAGTACTGGGGCCGATTGAAAAGCGGCGAGATGCAGCGCTACAAGTAGGGTTCAAGGGGCGTCTCCGCCTTCCAACCACTCGCGGTCTGCGGCCAAGTAAATTTCCTCGACCTCCAAGTCGGCAAAGGCCGCAGACCAGCGCGGCCAGTCCGCCCGTTCCTCCTGCTCCTGCACCCGCAGCCGCACCACAAAGGCAAAGCGATTGAGCGCGAACGTCAGCGTGGTGACCTTGCCCCCCCTCAGATCGACCTCTACCTGTTGGGTCTGCCCACCATAGCTCAACTCGACCCAGTGCTTGCCAGCGGACAGGTTGTGGAAAAGCAATCCTTGGTAGCCGCGCTTGAGCAATTCGAGCGAGTAACGACCATCCAAGCGCACCGCGATATCCTCGGTGATCTCGCTGCCGATGGGAGCCACCACTAAAGCCAGCCAAGCGTCGAGATCGTCGAAGAGCAACTCGTCGGCAGCGGCCGTGGCAATAGCTATCGGAGCCTCTTGTACCATGGCCACGGGCCTTTGTTCCGGCATCCACGTCGGCGGCGGCAGTTGGGGCGTGATGCCACTTTTGCGCGTCAGCGCATAGACCAAGATGTTGGTCCCCGCCATCAGGGCATAGGTCGTTGGCTGGGTGATTTCTCCTTCTGTGTTGAAGCTGGCCCGCCAATAATTCCCCAACCATAAATCGCTGATCACGGCGACCAACTCGCCGTCCAGTTCGACGCCCCACAGCCCCTCTGGCGGTGGCAAAGCCTCGCCCGAAGCACTGGCTCCGCCAAGGGTGGCCTCCTGTTGTTCCTGCAAGGCCAAAACCTCATAGCGATTGTTGACTGGATAATACCAAGAGGAATTGTCTCCGGCGTCCTCAATGCGCGACTTATCCTCGCCGGGGAAGCCGCCGCCAAACTCGTAAAAGGAATGATATATCGGATGCGAAGTCGGGATGGGTGCCAAGCGCGCTTCAGGCCCCAAAATCTCGCGCAGTTGGTCCTTCATTTCGCGCAAATAGCGGTTGGTACGGCTGCTCGTACCCTCGATAAACAAAAACCCGCCCTCGCGCAGATAGCGGCCCAAAAGTGCCTTCTCCTCCGCACTGAACTTGGTCAGGATGTTCGCGTCGTATGCCGACAAGGAGTCTTCAAAGAGGAAGTGAATGGGATCCTTGAGCAGTTGCTCCGACAAGAAATACTCGTAGGTCTGGTCCCGCACCCGCGCCAACAGGTGGGTGTGGTCGCGCACGTAGCGGCTCAGGGCATCGAGCACCCCGCGTCCCGAACCAGCCCCATAGACGCGCAACTGAGTGAAGTTCACGTAGCCGGACAAGTCCCGCCGAGTCGCCCGACTGGGAATGACCGCGGCGTGATCCTTGTTGGCCCGAGCCATGTCCTCTATCCGCAACAGATCCATCGAGGCCACGCCCATGCTATCGGCTAAACCCAACGACGAGGGCGAAATCATCTCTACGCGCTCCAAAATTGGCGCATCTTCCTTTGCACCCACGGCCATCTCGCCCAACGCCAAGGGGGCCGTCGGTGAATCGATCTCGGGCGGGGTCGTCTCGCTTTCTAGATTGGGGTCGCGGACGGCCACAGCCGGTTGATCGGCCCGCAGATACTCCATCTCCACTTTCAACGCCTCTACGTCCAAGCGGGGCAAGGGAATCGGGCGGGGGGGCTTAAACTGCGGCGGGATGCGGGCGAGGCGCACGCGGAAGGTTTCCGCGTCCAACTCGTCGCGCCACAGGTGATCGCCTAGGTAAAGTGCGGTCAGATGCAAAAGCAGCGATGCCAGCAAACAGATATAGGCGGTTCGGTGTCTGCGCACGGGGAGTCTCTCTTTCTGCGCCGCCCATCAGCGCGTGCGAGCAGTATTTATAGATAATATAACTGATTGTAACAAAACGGTTTTTTGCCAAGAAAACAGGTGCTTGTTATCTTTTTTCAACCTATAAAACGGCCTACGCAAAGGAATTATTCAGCCATGAGCAACGCCCAAGAACTACAAGCCGAACTAAGCGAGTGGCTCGAATCCCTCGACTACGTGCTGGCCCATAGGACGCCGGCACAGGTCCTCAAGCTCCTGCAACAGCTCCAAACCCACGCCGCCGAAGCCGGCGTCGGTACGCCCTTCAGCGTCAATACGCCCTACATCAACACCATTCCCCGCGATCAGCAGCCCCCCTATCCAGGTAGCCGCGAGATCGAGCGGCGGATCAAGAGCATCGTGCGCTGGAACGCCATGGCCATGGTCGTGCGCGCCAATCACGACTCCAACGTCGGCGGCCACATCTCGACCTACGCCTCTTCAGCCACCCTCTACGAGGTTGGCTACAACCATTTTTTTCGCGCCCCCAGCAACGGCCATCCCGGCGACCAGATATACTTCCAAGGGCACGCCTCCCCCGGCATGTACGCCCGCGCCTTCGTCGAAGGCCGCCTCAACGAACACCAGCTCGAAAACTTCCGCCGCGAGTTGCAAGAAGGCGGCGGCCTCGCCTCCTATCCGCACCCTTGGCTGATGCCGGACTTTTGGCAGTTTCCAACCGTGTCTATGGGCTTAGGCCCCATCCTTTCGATCTATCAGGCGCGCTTCAACCGCTACCTCGAAAACCGCGGCCTCAAGCCCATTGACGACAGCAAGGTGTGGGCCTTTTTGGGCGACGGCGAGTGCGACGAGCCCGAGAGCTTGGGTGCGCTCACTCTCGCTGCGCGCGAACAGCTCAACAACCTCATCTGGGTAGTAAACTGCAACCTCCAGCGCCTCGACGGCCCGGTGCGCGGCAATGGCAAGATAATACAAGAGCTCGAAGCGGTCTTCCGCGGTGCTGGCTGGAACGTCATCAAGGTGATCTGGGGCGACGACTGGGATCCGCTCTTGGAGCAGGACACCGACGGCAGCTTGGCCCAGCGCATGAACGAGGTCGTCGATGGCCAGTACCAAAAGTACTCGGTCTCCGACGGCAGCTACATCCGCCACGACTTCTTCGGCACCGAGCCGAAACTAGCCGCCATGGTCGAGCACCACTCAGACGAACAACTGCAGAAAATGCGGCGCGGCGGCCACGACCCAGAAAAGGTCTATGCCGCCTACCAGCAAGCCATCGCCCACCAAAGCGCACCCACCGTCATCCTCGCCAAGACCATCAAGGGCTACGGCATGGGCGAGGCCGGCGAGGGCAAGAACATCACCCATCAGCAAAAAAAGCTCAACGAGGACGAGATCCGCCTCTTCCGCACCCGCTTCGGCATACCCATCTCGGACGACGAGGTCGCAGAGACGCCGTTCTACCGGCCCCCGAACGATAGTCCAGAGATCCAGTACATCCGCCAGCGGCGAGAAAGCCTCGGCGGTTACGTGCCCCAGCGGCAGGTAATGGCCCCTCCGCTGACCATGCCGCCGGAAACGCTGTGGGAAGAATTCAAAAAGAGCTCGGGCAAGCGCGAGTTCGCCACGACGATGGCCTTCGTCGCAGTCATGCGCAAACTCATGCAAGACAAGCAAATCGGCAATTTAGTCGTCCCCATCGTCCCCGACGAATCGCGCACTTTCGGCATGGAGCCGCTCTTCCGCCAATTCGGGATCTATTCGAGCCTAGGCCAGCTATACGAGCCGGTCGATAAAGACGTCATCACCTACTACAAAGAGGCCAAAGACGGCCAGATACTCGAAGAGGGCATCACCGAGGCTGGCTCTATGTCCTCCTTTATCGCAGCCGGCTCGGCATACTCCACTCACGGCATCAACACCATTCCCTTCTTCATCTACTACTCGATGTTCGGGATGCAGCGCATCGGCGATTTGGTCTGGCTAGCCGGCGACATGCGGGTCAAGGGCTTCATGGTCGGCGGCACGGCCGGGCGCACCACGCTCAACGGCGAAGGGCTGCAACACGAGGACGGGCACAGCCACCTGTTGGCCTATCCAGTGCCCAATCTCGAAGCCTACGATCCGGCCTTTGGCTACGAAATCGCCGTCATCATTCGCGAGGGTATTCGCCGCATGTACGTCGAGCAGGAGGACGTGTTCTACTACCTGACGGTCGAAAACGATATCTATGCCATGCCGGAGATGCCCGACGGCGTCGAAGAAGGCATTCTCAAGGGCATGTACAAGTTCAAGCCCTCGGCCAAGAAACGCGCCCGACTCAAGGCCCACCTCTTCGGCAGCGGCGCAATCATCAACAGCGCCCTCAAAGCACAGAGCCTCCTCGAAAAAAAATACCAAGTCAGCGCCGATGTCTGGAGCATCACCAGCTACAAGGCCCTGCACCGCGACGCCCTCGATGCCGAGCGTTGGAACCGTATGCACCCCGGCGAAAAGCCCCGTCTCAGCTACATCGAACAATGCCTAGCCAAGGAGCGCGGCGTGTACGTCATGGCCTCGGACTACGTCAAGGCCCTCCCGGAATCCATTGCCCGCTGGTTTCCCAACCCGCCCGTCTCCCTCGGCACCGATGGCTTCGGCCGCAGCGAGACCCGCGAGGCCCTGCGCGACCACTTTGAGGTCGATTACCGCTTCATCGCCCTAGGAGCCTTGAGCGCACTGGCGCGCGAGGGGCAGATCGAATGCGACGTAGTCGTCCAAGCCATGCAAGACCTAAAGATCAATCCGGCAAGACCCAATCCCATTTACCTGTGAGTTTAGATCACCCCATGCCCGTACAATTTGCTCTGCCCGACTTGGGAGAAAACATTGAAAGCGGCGATGTAATCCGCATCCTCGTCGATGTCGGCGACCGCCTCGCCGAAGACCAGACCGTCATCGAGCTCGAAACCGACAAGGCCGTCATTGAGGTGCCTTCTTCCGTAGATGGCACCATCACCGAAATTCTCGTCCAACAGGGCGACACCATCGCCGTCGGGCAGCCCATCCTCGAAGTCGAGGGGGCCGCAGCCCCAGCCGCCGAGGAAGCACCCCCAGCCCCTGCACCGGCCGAGGAACCAACCCTAGCCCCAATTCCACAAGAACCGGCAACCACCCCGGTCGTCGAAGAAGCTCCTCCCGCGCCTGCACCTACTTCTACAGACGGCCCCGTCCCAGCCGCGCCATCGACGCGCCGCCTAGCCCGCGAGATCGGCGTCGATATTGCGCAAGTCCAAGGCACGGGGCCGGGCGGCCGGATCTCAATCGACGACGTCAAGGCACACTCAAAAAAGCTGCACGCAGCGCGGGGGGCTGCTCCGGCAGTCGCCCCACTACCCGACTTCGGCCAGTGGGGCGCTGTCGAGCGCCAGCCCATGACCAAGGTGCGCGAGATAACCGCCGAGCGCCTCGCGCAGGCTTGGGCCACCATCCCGCAGGTCACCCAATTCGATAAAGCCGACATCACCAACTTGGAACAGTGGCGTGCGGCATACGGCAAAAAGGCCGAGGCAGCCGGCGGCAAGCTGACGCCGACCGCGATCCTCATCAAAGTGCTCGGCATCGCCCTCAAGGTCTTCCCGCAGTTCAACGCCAGCATCGACATAGCCCAGCGGGAAGTCGTGTACAAACGCTACTTCCACATCGGCATTGCCGTCGATACCCCCCACGGCCTGCTCGTGCCGGTGGTGCGCGACGTGGACCAAAAGAACATCATCGAATTGGCGGTCGAGCTGAGCGAGCTGGCGCAAAAGACGCGCGAGCGCAAGATCGCGCCGGCCGACATGCAGGGCGGGTCCATGACCATCAGCAACGTCGGCACCATGGGCGGCACGGCCTTTACGCCCATTGTCAATCCCCCCGAAGTGGCCATCCTCGGCGTGGCGCGCTCGCAAGTCGAACCCACGTATATCGACGGCCAGCTCCAGCCGCGCACCTTCCTGCCCCTGTCGCTGTCCTACGATCACCGCCTGATCGACGGGGCCGATGGCGCGCGCTTCCTCCGCTGGGTCTGCACGGCATTGGAAGACCCCTTTATCGCGCTCTTGGAAGGCTGAGGCGGCTATGGACAAGGCCCAGCTAGCGGTCATCGGCGGCGGTCCGGGCGGCTACGTCGCCGCCTTTAAGGCCGCGGACTTGGGGTTGGATGTCGCATTAATCGATCCCGAAGCCCATCCAGGTGGCGTCTGCCTCTACCGGGGCTGCATCCCCTCCAAGGCCCTCCTGCACATTTCCAAGCTGCTCTACGAGGCCAAGGAAGCCGAGCACTGGGGCATCCAATTCGCCGCGCCCGAGATTGACCTCGACAAGTTGCGGACCTATAAGGATGAGGTCGTCGCCAAGATGACGCAGGGCTTGGGTCAACTCGTCAGGGCGCGCAAGCTGACCTACGTACAGGGACGCGCCCGCTTGGTCGATCCCCACACCTTGCAAATCGACCAGACCGACGGCAGCCAAGGCACCTTGCAGTTTGAGCACGCCATCCTCGCCACCGGGTCTCGCCCAGCCGTGCCGGCGCTATTTGCCCAGCCGAGCGATCGCATCATGGATTCGACCGCCGCGGTCGCACTCCGCGACATACCCGATTCTATGCTCGTCGTCGGCGGCGGTATCATCGGCATGGAGTTGGGGCAGGTGTACGCGGCGCTGGGAACCCAAGTTTCAGTCGTCGAAATGCTCCCCGGACTGATTCCCCCGGCCGACCGCGACTTAGTCAAACCGCTGCACAACAAAGCCACCGAGCGCTTTGACGACATCATGCTCAACACCCAAGTGACCGCGCTCGCCGAGAGGGGCGATGGCTTAGAGATACAATTACAAAACAGCGACGGCCAGCGTTTTGCCAAAACCTACGCCAAAATCCTGCTCGCCGTGGGCCGGGTTCCCAACAGCGAAGACTTGGGTTTGGAACACACCGCCGTCGGCCTCGACGAGCGCGGCTACGTCCAAGTCGATGACCAACTGCGCACGGCCGAGTCTTCGATTTTTGCCATTGGAGACCTCGTAGGCGCAGCCCTCGCCCACACGGCCGCCCACCAAGGGAGCTTAGCCGCCGAGGTCGTGGCCGGCCACGACAAGCAGGTCTTCGCGCCCCACGCCATCCCCAACGTCGTCTATACCGACCCGGAAATCGCCTGGTGCGGCCTCACCGAGGAAGAAGCCAAACAGCAGGGCCGCGCGGTCGCGGTCGCACGCTTTCCCTGGTCAGCTTCTGGCCGCGCTTCCACCCAAGGCGCAAATGACGGCCTCACCAAGCTGCTCATCGATCCCTCGACTGATCGAATCCTAGGCGTAGGTATTACCGGCAGTGGAGCGGGTGAACTGATCGCCGAGGGCGTCCTAGCTGTGGAAATGGCCGCGCTCGCAGCAGATGTCCAGCTTTCGATCCACCCCCATCCCACGCTCTCCGAAACCCTCATGGAAGCGGCCGAAAGCCACTACGGTCAGAGCACACACCTCTACGCGCCTAAACGCCGCTGAAGCACGACCTCCAGCGCCTTCAGATGCGCCTCCGCCCGCACCGCTAGCGGCCATTCGCTGGGTGTCTCGCTGATCAGCGCGTGCTCGGTGTGGTGCGCGTACAAGTAGGGTGCCAACCCGGCCTCACCCCATTCCGGGTCAATAAGGAAGACGCCATCAGCAATCACTTTGTCGCTTTCGCCGACCTCGCCGTCAATGGGCATCACTGTGCGCACTTGCTCGACAATGGCCGGCCCGAGCCACTGTTTGTCGCGCTTGGCCTCATAGCAGTAAAACCCCGACGCTTCCCAGTCCTCGTGCAAGTCCAGCGCACAATCAAAGCGCCGACCGCTCAGCAAGGCCTTGACCTGTGCGACGAGCGGGACCGCATCGCCGCCAAACTCTCGATTGCAATCCAAGCCGGCTTCGTTCTCGCGGGTATTGTAGATATAGCCGTGCGGATTGAGGCAGGGCAAAATCAGGAACTGACAGCATTGGGCGCGGTGCGGGCTCAGCTCCTCGGCAAAGCGCAACGCGGCTTCTGGCCCAGCCGGTTCGTCCCCGTGCAACCCGGCCGTCAGCAGGATTCGTGCCTCAGTACCGCTCCCTAGCTCTATGGCGTAAATTGGATACCCACCGCATTCAGCCACTAGCTGTGTCGGCCCCACCGCCTGCAGACGATGCAACAAATTCGCATAATCGCGTTTCTGCATTTTACCTGACTCTCCTTGGCCCTGTTCGATTTTCCGCTTGGCCCTTTGCGATACTATTGTATTTTTAAAGAAAGGATGCGCCGCTAGCGCGTCCGAATAACCACCCACCTCAAACCACGATAAAACTAATGACCAATAAAGCCAAATGGGCTTGGACAACGCTATCCCTGAGCCTGCTAATAAGCCTGCTAATTTTGCCGTCCCTAGCAGCCCATTTCTACTCTTTGACTCCCACTGTGTCCTCCAAAGCTCCCCTCGAAGCTCTCTCCAAGATCCCCGCGCCCGCGCCGCCCAGCCCAATCGCCATGCAGATCGCCGCCGATCGCTGCGATCTGGCCTATCCCCGACTTACCGCGCCAGACACAATCCAACGCGAGCCGACCGCTCAGGCGCACCTCGAGTTCCAGCGGGCGTTTTGCGAGCGCATGCTCAAGAAGCCAAGTCGTGCGTATGATCGCTTGCGCGACCTCGACCTACCGGCCTTGGACAACTACCGCCGCTTCTGGATAGCCCGCTCCCTAGAGGACATGGGCCAGACGCACGACGCCATCGCCGAGTACGAAAACTTTCTAGCCACTTCGACTAATCCGCTTCTCCGCAACCCCGCCAGCCTGCACTTGGCTTCTCTCTACCGGACCGCCGGCCAATCCGCCAAGGCCCTCGCCCTGTACAAGGAGCAACTTGCGCAGGGCACCGATCCAGCGCGGGTCCTCTACTTGCTCGCAACCACCAGCCAAAAGCACGACCCGGTGAGGGCGCAAAAGTGGCGTTTAGAGCTTTTGGAAAACCACCCCAGTTCCAAGCACGCTCGCAATAGCCTGTCGCACTTGCCAAAGAAGCTCGACGCCCGCACGGCTTATGCCAAGGCGCGCACCTATTACAGCCACAAGCGGTACAACCAAGCCATCAAGAGCTTTCAGAACTTCATCCGCCAACACAGCGGCGACCGGCGCGTCGCCCAAGCGCACTACATGCTCGGTCGGGCCCACCAGTCTGCGGGGCACTACACCAAGGCCGAACAGGTTTTTCGCACGGCTCACAAGCGCTACGGCAGCCCAGCGGCCCTGTATCGCCTCGCCAGCCTCTCGGTCCGCAAAAACCGCGAAGACAAGGCCATTGCAGCCTATGCGAACTTTGCCAAGCGCTATCCCCAGCACGACTTGGCCGACGACGCTCTGTGGCAAGCCGCCAAAGCCGCCGAGCGCAAAAGCCAGTTCGCCCGCGCCGAGACGCTCTATCGCCGCCTCGCCGAGCACCACCCGCAAACCGATTACGGTGACGAAGCGCGTTGGAGCGTCGGCTTCGCGCTCTACTGCCAAGAACAATACTCCGAAGCCCTCGCCGCTTTTGAGCGCGCCAGTCAGCAAGCGCGTCAGCCCCACATCATCGACCAATCTCTGTACTGGGCTGGAAAAATCGCCAATCAACTGGGCCAGACAGCGGACGCCGCCGCGTTCTACCGCCGCGCTGCCGCCGGATTCCCTCGCTCGTACTACTCGACCCGCGCCGTCGAATTGGGCTATCGAGAACAGGTTCAACTCAAAGGGCGATCCGCCGACAGCCTCCGTCAAGACGTCCCCCCGCTGGCGCACCGGGCCCACCTCGAACGCGCCGGCCTGCTGAATCAACTAGGGTTGCGGGATTGGTCAATAGCCGAGATGAAACAAGCCGTCCGCGACTACACGGGCCACAAGACGGCACTCAAGGCCATCCGCGATTACTACGAGGCCCTCGGCTATCGCGACCAAGCTATGCGGCTGTCGATGCGCTTGTTTGACGGGCAAGACCCGGAGGAACTGTCGCGCATCTACCCGACGTACTATTGGGAAGAGATTGCCGCGGCCGCAGCCGCGGCCCAAATCGACCCCTATCTGGTCCTGTCGGTAATTCGCCAAGAGAGCACGTTTAACGAAAAAGCGGTATCGCGGGCGGGCGCTAGGGGCCTGATGCAAATCATGCCCCACACCGGTCTCAACCTCGCGCGGCGGTTGGAGGTACAACCCTTCGAACTGCGCGCGCTCTTCGACCCGGCCGTCTCCATCCGCTTTGGTAGCTACTTCCTCGGCGACCAAATGCGCCAATTCACGACCGATGCGGGCGCGGACTTAGGATTTGAACTGGGCCTAGCTGCTTACAACGCCGGCCCGCACAACGCCCGCCGGTGGCTCAAGACCTTTCCCTCCGAGGACCCGGACGCCTTCGTCGAGCGCATCCCCTTCAAGGAGACCCGCACCTACGTCAAGCTAGTCCTCAGAAACTACGCCATTTACAAGGCCCTATCCGATGACGCCTGAACAAGAAGAGAAGCGCGAAAAAAGACACAAGCTGATCGAAGATATTTTCATCTTGCTCTGCATCGCCAGCCTCTGGCCCGTGGTGCTAGGCTGGACCGAACCGATCTACCAGTACTTGCTCTATATAGCACTGGCGGGCCTGATCTTCATTTTCGTGCGGCGCATCCGCCGCTTCCACGATGCCCGCGACGCCCTGCGCGATGCCGAGGATGGCCCGCAGATAGGCCCCGCTCCCAAGCGCGACGATGATAATCATTCGCAAAATTGAGCTCGCAGTTACCGCCTCCGTCCCAGCCGCTCCAACGCCAAGACCAGCACAACGCCCACGGCAATCAGCCCCAAGCTCAGCCAAACCTCGCCGTTGAACTCCTGCGGCCACGCACATTCGTAGCTCCCGCCCTCCAACTCATTGCGGAACGGCCACACCTTGCGTAGCGAACCCAACATCAACCCGACCAAAAAGGCCATCGTACTAGCGCGGAAGTGGGTCAGCAGGCGTTTGAGTAGCCGCGAGAAGCCCAATAAACCGACAATTCCCCCAACGCCAAAAAGGGCCAAGATCGTCCAATCGAACTCGTGTACCGCGGTCAAGACCTGCTGGTATTTGCCCATGACCACCAGCAGAAACGAACCGCTGATTCCCGGCAGAATCATCGCGCAAATGGCCACCATGCCAGCCAGCGCAAACTTGTAACCCTCGACCCCGGTCTCGACCGGCACCAACGTGGTGATGGCATAGCCAATCACTGCTCCAAGAGCTGTCAGCCCCCACTGTGCCGGCCCCCATCCGGCGACCTGCCGCGCGACCACGAGCGCACTGGCCAAGATCAACCCCGTGAAAAAGCCCCACACGGGCTGAGGGTGCGTTGCAAGCAGCCAAGTTATGAATTTGGCCAGCGAGACAATGGCCAAACCCACGCCGAACAGTAGCGGCACCAGAAAGGGGGCATTGACGCGGTGCAACACCTCGATCAAGCGTCCCCGCACCAAGGCACTCACGAGCCGTTGATCGACCGCGGCAATAGTCCCGACCAGCTCGTCGTAAATGCCCGTAATCAAGGCGATCGTCCCCCCGGAAACGCCGGGAATCACATCGGCCGTGCCCATGCACAACCCGCGCAAAACTAGCCCAGGTGCGCGGCGTCGGCTGTCAGCTAGCAACTCACTTTTTTTCACCAAACAGCTCCATCTGCTGTGCATGCTCGCGCATGAACTCCACGATCCGGCGATCGGCCCGAGGCAGAGCAAAATCGTCCAAAGCCTCCGGCACAATCCAGCGCCAAGCAGCGCAACCCAACGCTTGGGGGGTGCCGCGCACATAGCGGGCGGCAAAAGCATGCAAGGTGATGCCAAAATGCGAATAGGCGTGATCGACGCTCGTCAGGCGCGCACCCACCTCGATCTCAATGCCCAATTCCTCGCGGATCTCGCGCACCAAGCATTCGGGCAGGGTTTCGCCAGGCTCCTGCTTGCCCCCGGGAAATTCCCACAGGCCACCGAGCATCCCCTCGGCTGGCCGCTGGGCGATTAGCAATTCGTCGCCCTTGCGAATCAAGCCAGCCGCCACTTGATAATGCGGCCTCTGTTTCTTAGGAGCCTTGCGCGGCAGGGAGGCCGGGTCGTCCAACTCGGCCTTGGCCCGGCACCAGTCGCCGACCGGACAGGTCGGGCAAGAAGGGCTTTGCGGCGTGCAGACCCGCGCCCCTAACTCCATCATCGCCTGATTGAAATCGCCAGCCTCGCCCCGGGCCAGCAGCGTTTCTCCAGCGGCGATGAGTTGTGCCTTGACGTGGGCGCGGGTCGGCTCTTCCTCAATCCGCAACGAGCGACAGAGCACGCGGGTCACATTGCCGTCGAGCACTGGGTGGTCGCGGTCGAAGGCAATGCTGCTGACGGCCGCGGCCGTGTATTGGCCAATCCCCGGCAGCTCGATCAGCTCTTGGTACGTATCCGGTATGCGGCCTCCCAACTCAAAGGCCATGCGCTTGGCCGCCTTGTGCATGTTGCGCGCCCGTGCATAGTAACCCAAGCCCTCCCATACCTTGAGCACTTGGTCCTCAGCAGCAGCAGCCAGCGATTGAAGCGTGGGAAATGCGCGGATAAAACGCTCGAAATAAGGGGCCATCTGGTCCACCCGGGTCTGTTGCAACATGACCTCGGATACCCAGACGTAATAGGGATTGCCGCTGTCGCGCCAGCTCGTCTGCCGCTTGTTTTGGCGATACCAAGCCAAGAGCCGAGCGCGGAAGGCGCTGAGCGCGTCCCGATCGTCGAGCAAGCCGCGGCTCAATCGTCCCCCTCTTTCAGCCAGTCGGTTTGCGGCATGGCTTTGATATCCCCGACCGTCTCAGCGGCCAAGAGGGCATCGACGACCGCGGCCTCAGCAGCCGCAGCGCCAGCAGCAAAGAGCGAATAGAGCTTTTCTTCACCCACCATCCGCACAGGTGCGTCCGGCTCTTGGATAATGCCCGTGGTGGAAAAGGCGAGGACTAGCCCCTCGCGCGTATGCGGGTTCCACAAGCCCGTCCGCGCCAGCCCCAGCGCGGCCCGGCCAGCCAACCGCTCTAGTTGGCGCGGGATCAGGGGCGCATCCGTGGCCACAACCGCGGCAAAAGTCTGCGGTCCCCCGACTCCCTCACCCACCGGCAGGATGCGACCGGCCCAATGCAGCTCGCGCCCCCCGTTGACTGCTACCAGCACCCCTAGCGCATATTCACCGGCTCGGCGCGAGGCCGTGCCAATGCCGCCCTTGTAGCCAAAAGCCTGCAACCCGCCGCCTATTCCGGCATTACCCGTGGGCATCGCGCTGCCAGCGCTGGCCAACGCTTCGTCTGCGTGAGCGTGTGTCAGAACCTTGCGGACGAGCGCGGGGTCGTTGACAGCCGTGTCGTCGATCCCCACGACCACCGGCGGCCAGCCAGCTACGGTCGATAGCCCGGTGTCGCGGCCCAAGCTGTGGCGGATTAGGGATTCGTACACTCGGCCGACGACCGGGGTCGGGGCCAGGACAATGGGCGAGGAAAAGGTGCCGAAGTCTTCGGCGACCCCCAAGCCGCTCATGGCATCGCCGTCGTCTATGGAGAAGCGACCGATAAACAGCTTGCGTTCTTCTACTGAGGCTGGATATGGGACGACAGCCGTAAGGCCGGTGTGCAGGTCGGGCGTGCGAATATCTACGTGGCCCACGCTGACGCCGGCCACATCGACAATGGCGTTGTGCGGCCCTGCTGCATCGTCCGCTAGGTGCGTGCGATTCATTTGAGCCGACCGTATGCACGCATGATTTCGAGTAAGCGGTCCAGCGGCAGGGCGTGGATGGTATTGCCGCCGCGGCCGGTCATGGTGTGGGCCGTAGTCAGCGAGTTGAGAATGGCTTCCTCCGTAGCCTCAATTACCCCTTGGAACAGGCCCGAAATCCAGCGGTCGCTGAGCATGGCGACCAGCGGCTCGGGAGAGGCCGTAGAAAACGCCAGAAAGAGATCGCCGCTGCCGTGGGTAGAGATCGCGCCCGTGCGCGCCATGCCCAAAGCCACTCGCTTGCACACGCGCTGAAGTTGAATCGGGAGCAGCGGCGCGTCCGTGGCCACTGCCGCGATCATAGACTTGCTCTTGCCGCCGCGCGCCGGCATCAGGTCGGTGATCTCCCGGCCCACCGGAACGCCGTCAACGCGCAGTTGGGGCCGTCGGCCAAAATTCGCCTGCACCAGCACGCCCACGGTGTAGAGCTGATCGCCGCAGGGAATTTTGCGCGACGCCGTGCCAATGCCGGCCTTAAAGCTATAGGCCCGCATCCCGGTCCCACCGCCGACGCAGCCTTCGGCCACCGGGCCGCCGCGCGCTGCGTCGAGAGAGGCTATCGCGTGGGCGGGCTGCACGTGCCGCCCGACTTCGTCGTGGAGAAACGCAGCCCACGTCTCGCCGACTATGGGCGCGGGCTGCAAATCGCTTTTGAACAGATCGGGATCGCGCGCCAGCATCCACTCCACCGCCCCATCGTACACCGCGCCGACACTGGACGTGTTGGTGAAAAGGACTGGGCCTGCCAACAGGCCCGTGCGACGCATGGAGCCTATCCCCATCAACTCGCCATTGCCGTTGAGCGTGAAATCCGCGGCAAATGCGGGCGTGCGCGGCACAATCGCCGTCACGCCGGTGCGCACCGGACCCCCATCCTCAATCAGCGTCACATGGCCGACCCGTACGCCCTCGACATCGGTAATAGCGTTGTGGGGGCCAGTCGCCAAGTCGCCAATGACAATGCCCAACTCGCGCAGGCGCACCCGCTCCGGCCGCACGGGCGCGGCGCGGCCCAATGCTGGCCACGCAGCCGCGCTTAGCCCCAAGCCGAGAAAGGTCCGGCGGTCCATATCAGAGCGCTTGGACAATCCGCTCCCCTAACTCGCGGCAGTTCAATGCACCCCCTAAATCGGGCGTCCCTATGCCCTGCTCGCCGATTACTGCGCGCACCGCTTCCTCGATTCGGTCCGCCCCGCTTGTGGCTTCCGGGTCGCCGTGTTGCTGGCCCAACCAACGCAGCATCAAGGCCGCCGACAGGATCATCGCCACCGGATTGGCTTTTCCCTGTCCGGCAATGTCGGGCGCAGTGCCGTGCGAAGGTTGGAACACAGCCGCGTCCTCGCCGATGTCCCCCGAAGGGGCCAGTCCCAAACCGCCGACCAAACCAGCGGCCAAGTCCGAGATGATGTCCCCGTACATATTCTCAGTAACCAGCACGTCGTATCCCGCCGGTTGCTGCACCAAGTACATGCTCAGCGCATCGATGTACGCGTAGTCGCGCTCTACGTCTGGATAGTCGGCAGCCACCTCGTCGTACACACTGCGGAAGAAGGCCATCGAGCGGAAAACGTTGGCCTTATCAACGCACGTGACCTTCATCGGCGTCCGGCCGCGCTGCCGCGCCAACTCAAAAGCGTAGCGCACTACGCGCTCCGTGCCCGTGCGCGTAATGACCATGGAGTCCACAGCCACTTCGCCGCGCAACTGGATGCCGCCGTTCATGGAGGCAAAAAGCCCCTCGACGTTCTCGCGCAGGATGACGAAGTCAATATCGCCCGCCTTGAAGCCTTTGAGCGGAGTATGCGCGGCCGCATAGAGATAAATCGGCCGCACTCCCGCGTACAGGTCCAGTTGGAACCGCAAATCGACTTGGGGCCGCATCTCCGTCCCGTCCGGCCAGCGCACGTGCGGCAACCCCATCGCGCCCAACAGCACTGCATCCGCCCGGCGACATCCTTCCACCGTCGCCTCCGGCAGCGGATCCCCTTGCTCCAGATAGCACCCCGCACCACACGGATATTCGGCAAGAGCAAGGGAAGGAGCCTCCAGCGCATTGAGCACCTTCAGGGCCTCGTTCATCACTTCCGGTCCGATGCCGTCGCCTTTGAGGACGGCGATGTCGTAGGCCATTTTCAGCTCCACAAGCGGTCGTGTGGCCGCTCGTCGTCCCACTCGTCGGTGGGGCCAAAAATCTCCGGCTGCTCTGGATCGGCAAACGACCGCAGTACTTCTTCATTGAGGCCGCTAAAGCCCAGTCCCGGCCCCTCCGGCACCGCAATGTGCCCGTCCTCAATCAGGGGCACCGGCAAGCCCTCGACCAAGCTGCTCCACTGTTCTAGCTGATCGACCGAGTGGTTTTCGAGCACCATGAAGTTTTCGGTCGCCGCAGCGCAATGCACCGAAGCCAGTGCCGCCACCGGCGACATGGCCATGTGCAGCGCCATGGCAATGCCGTGCTCCTGCGCCAAATCGCCGATCTTTTTGGTTTCGAGAATTCCGCCGGAAGAGGCCAAGTCCGGGTGGGCGACGGCAATGGCGCGCCGTTCAAAAAGGGGCAGGAAGTTTTCCTTGAGATAGATATCCTCGCCCGTGCATACGGGCGTATCCACGGCTTCGGCGAGCCGCTGCCACTGGTCGGCCAACTGCCAAGGAATCATGTCTTCATACCAAGCGAGGCTGAACTGATCCAGTGCCTTGCCCAAGCGGATGCAGGACTCGACGCCAATGTGGCCAAAGTGATCGACGGCCAAGGGAATTTCATAGCCGATCACCTCGCGCACCTGCGCCACGTATTCGCAGAGGATATCGATGCCCTTGTTGGTAATCTGAATCCCCGTAAATGGGTGCATGATGCCTTGGCTTTCCAACATGCCCGGCGGGGCGATCAGCGCGTCTTCGATTCCCCGCAGCAACCCAATGCCGACATCCATTTTGAGGAATTTAAACCCCCGCTCCATTCGCTCCTTGAGCAACTGTCCCATCTCCCGGCCATCGCGCCGCGTGGGGGTATCGCAGTAGCAGAGGATCCGGTCGCGGAACTTGCCGCCGGCCAGTTGGTAGGCCGGCACATTATAGGCTTTACCCGCTAGGTCCATCAGCGCCATCTCCACGCCGCAGACGCCGCCGGCTTGGCGCGCGTGGTGGCCGAATTGCTTGATCTTGCGGAAGAGCTTATCGACGTTGCAGGGGTTTTCGCCGAGCAAGCGGCTTTTGAGCATCAGTGCGTAGGTCGGGCTGCCGCCGTCGCGCACCTCGCCGTAGCCCGAGATACCTTGGTTGGTGTCGATGCGGATGATCGTCGCGCGGAACGGTGCGCCGCGCAGATTGGCCACGCGCATATCCGTGATCTTCAGTTCCGAGGGGCGGGAGTGCGGGTTCACGTTTTCTTCCATTCTTGTCTCCATTTTCGCTGGATGTATTTTAGGGGCTTCCAATGATATTCCGCCCGCATTTTTTCGTCAACTTAGGAGATCGACATGAAGCTGAAAGACAGAGTGGCCCTCATCACCGGCGGTAGCAGCGGCATCGGCCGGGCCGCGGCCGTGGCCATGGCCCGCGAAGGAGCCCACATCGCGCTGACGGCCCGCCGCGCTGAGCGCTGCGAGGAAGCTGTCGCCGAAATCGAGAAACTAGGCGGCCAAGCCTTGGCCTTGCCCGGCGACGTAGCTAACGCCGAGCACGTCGCCGGACTGGTGGCCGCCACCGTCGAGCGTTGGGGTCGCCTCGACATCGTCGTGCCCAACGCCGGCATCAACGGCGTCTTCGCCCCCATCGAAGACATCACCCCCGAGGAGTGGGATCAGACGCACAACATCAACGTGCGCGGCACCTTCCTCACCGTTAAATACGCCATCCCCCACCTGCGCGCAGCCGGCGGCGGCAGCATCGTCGTGGTCTCCTCGGTCAACGGCAATCGCATCTTCTCCAACTTTGGCTTCACCTCGTATTCCTGCTCCAAGGCCGCCCAAGTGACCTTCGCCAAAATGGCCGCAGTCGAACTGGCGCAGTGGGACATCCGCATCAACGTCGTCTGCCCTGGGGCCACCAAAACCAGCATCGGCGAGAACACCTTCCCCCGCAACATCGACAAAATCCGCATCCCCCGCGAATTCCCTCAAGGCATGATCCCCCTACAACAACGCGCTGCCAGCGCCGAGGAGGTCGCCAACGCCATTCTCTTTCTGGCGTCGGACGAGGCTAGTTATATCACGGGAACCGAGATGTACGTCGATGGGGCGCTGTCGCTGTTTCAGGGGTGAGAGCGCAGACTCACCCTGCTACGTTGATTGCTTCGCATTGAACCGGCACGTACTCTGCCGATCTCCTGGGTGGTGGTTTATTCGTGCCTGTTGCAACGGCATCACGTATGTGGTACACTGCACTACATGAACAAAAGCGAAGTATATAGCTGGCGCGTCTCGCCCGAAGTAAAAAGCGGTCTCGAAGCCGCAGCCCGAGCCCATAAAACGAGCGTAGCCCAACTACTCGACCAGATCGTGTCCCAGTGGCTCGACCGGGAAGAGGCTGGGGACGACGAAATACAAGACCAGCTTCGCCAAGCCGCCATGCAGACCTTTGGCACCATCCAGGGCGGCGACCCTCTCCGTTCACAGCAGGTCGGGCAACGGGTACGCGCCCGATTACAACAACGCCGTGCGGGCTAAGGGCCTGATCGATACAGGGACGATCTTGGCCTTACTCGATGCCGACGACCAGTGGCACGACCGGTGTGTCGAGGCATTTCCGTCTTTGCGGCTACCACTGGCCACTAGCGTTGCCGTACTTGCTGAACTCTTCCATTTGCTAGGTGATCACCGGCCGGCTATCAACGCCGCTTGGCGTTTTCTGCGCTCCGGTGCCATAACAGTACTGCCAATAACAGATGCAGACCTACCGGATCTGGAGCGTCTGATGAAACGCTACGACGACCGCCCGATGGATTTCGCCGACGCGACGCTGGTACATCTGGCCAAACGGGAATCGCTTACTGCGATCTTTACCATCGATCACGACGACTTCGAGACCTACCGCATCGACGGCAAGCGCCAATTCCGCATCGTCCCATCGCGCTGACGGCTCGTCGTGCCGAGCGCTGCGAGGAAGCTGCAACACAACTTGGAGGTGGGCTAAATGCACAACACAAACGTCGGAATTTTGCTGACCCTACTCGTGGCATTGAGCACGGGTCTGGCTGAAGCGAATGTCGCGGACGAAAGCCAGTCTTCGATCGCTCCGCTTTGCAGTAGAGACACATCCTCGCCGGAACAGGAGTGGCCATTGCTGCGCCCCGCGGCCAAGGCGGTGGCACAAGCGTCTGACTGCTCATCCGTTGACGTTACCGCCCTCACAGGGAATGCTCTGATCGACTATATACGGACGACCTCGGAAGGTTGTCTAGCGCATACTCTCCATATCTCCAGTAATCCATCTATACGAGCCGACGTGCCCACTATCTTCAGCAATCGCAATATGCAGTTGGTGTTCGCTGAAATTGAAGAGTTGGCTGTCGGATATGACGGGACTAACAGTACCAGCATGCTGCAGCTTTGGTTCTTCGTCCAAGTCGGCTATGACTACCACAGGTTTTTTTCGGGAGAGACAGGGGTAGGACCCTTCAACTCGACGACTGACCGTGCCTTCCTCACCGCATCGGACGCCTTTGCTGCCAGCGACCACTTCTATGCCCCCAACGACGAGGCTGCTCAGATCTTGTACTACTACTTTGAGACCGCCTTTGCTGCTGGGCTGCGCCGGAATCACCTAACGCCGATCAAACAGGTTTTGTCCAAGCTGACGCCTGAACGGGCGGTCAGCGGAGATCAGGCATGGGTCTTCGAGAGGGTCTTACGTCGAGTACATGGGGCCTTCTTAAACCACAATCAGGTATTCATGGACGCCCTCGCACAAGACCCGGAATTCGTCGAGGTCATGCTGCGAGTTACCCGTTATGACTTCTTTTTTCTCATTGAAGAAGATCATCCGTTTACGCCCAGACTGCATCTGCTGGAAACGGCCGTTCAGATACTCGTCCGCTTAACCCAGTTAGACCCTCTAAGGGAAGCCGCTATCGCTGCCCTGACCTCCGTTCTCTCCCATCACGAGCGCCTCAGCAGCCCCTTCCTAGTCGCGGCACGGGGCCTAGAAAATGAGATCAACTGTGCCAGCCTGAACATCTGCCGCGACGTGTTAGAGCGCGAAATCCTCGCCCAAGCTCTCCCCAACATATACAGCTTCGACGATGGTGCCATCGTGTTTAAGACTCCCTTGGATTTGGAGGAAAAGAAAGTTCAACTCTGGTACTACGCGACCAAGGAGGTACAGGCGCAGTTTCATCGGCTGGTAGAAACGGACGAGATCATGCGCGATGACGTAGATGTCTTCACCGCTAGGATCTATGGCACCAAGTTGGATTACACAATATTTGAGGCCTATCTGTCCTACGCGGACACTAGAGGCATTCACAGTGGCGGCTTCTATAGCGGTGGCATCATTCGCACCTTTATACACAATCAGCCCGGTGATCGCACCACATACGGTGTCGGCTCTTTTGAGGATATCATTCGCCACGAGTACGCCCACTATCTGGCCAACCGTTTCGGATTAAATGGCGGCCCTTGGTTTGACGAAGGTCTGGCCGAGTTCCTAGTGGGCAGTACCCAAGCTGAGGGCACCCCCGTGCGCGCGAGCCAAGTGCAATACATCGCCAGCGACGAGCTCCGACTCGACCCGGCCGGACTGTTCGACTCCGAGTACAGCGGCGACTTGGGGGGCAGCCATTTCTACTATTACGCCGATCTCTTCTTCCATTTCATGTACCAGCAGCGGCGCACCCAGTTGTTGGAGTTGTTCGACTTGCTCCGTAGCGGGGACCATACAGCATACCGTGCTCAGGTCAGGACTTGGGCGGCAGATCGCCAACTGGCCGCTAATTTCGACGCCTTTTTGGCTGAACAGATAGCCAACGTCTCATGGGGGATTGGCAGTACTCCCACTTATGTTCCCCAGATGACCGGCCTTACCAGCGACAGCCCTGCGGAGATCGAAAGTGCCTTGCAACGCATTAACAGCGATCTGGGCTTACGTTGCCAAACCGTTGCGACCGGACTCAGTCCTCGCTTCGGGTGCGCTGGAACCTTGTCGGCAGGATCTGAGTTCAGCGAGGACCGGAGTGAACCGTCCAGCGAGGATCAGGGCGAATCAAGCCTTTTTGATCTCTTCGATGCTTTAGACGACATTCAGTTCAGTGAGGACCGGGGTGAACTCAACGAACACCTGAATACCCGGCTAGACAGCTTTATCGTCGCTGCTGTAGAAGATGGGGCGATCAATAATTTCAACGCCATGAACTGCTACTTTGCCAACCTAGCGGGCAGTCCTCCGGTGGCCGACCTATACTGTGAAGGCCCCCTGCGGCCGGCGGATGTGAATTGGGTACCGCCGCAGGTGGATCTAAAAGTCACTCTGACCAACCTCAGTGGCGGTTCGAGTGCCTATGTGGAAGAGCGTCTTAGGCTGCAGGTAGCACTGGACTTTCCAGAAGAAGCGGCCTCCAATATCATCATGACTTGGTCTGCTAGCTTGCCGCTAGCAAACCTAAACGCAGTCAGTTCGGGCCGCTGCGAGGTCGTCGAACAAACCGAGCGAAAGGGCACGCTTGCCTGTGGCACAGTCTATAACGAGAACGACGGACGGCCTCTGACGCTTGATCTGTATTTCGTTCCGCTGCAAACAGGTTCTCTCGATTTCTCCGTTGAATTTTCATCGGACGAGCAGGAAATCAAGCCGGCGGACAATATCGCATCCGTGCAATGGACGATCTCGCGAGAGTCATCACATATCGCTACCCTCTCATCCCGGGCCCTATCGGTGGTATTTTCACCTGATGGAACTACCCTCGCTGCCGGGCTCCAGCTATGGGACGTAGCGACAAAAACTAAGATCACCACCTTGGAGGAGTCAGAATACGCAGTTACTTCGGTGGCGTTTTCACCCTATGGAACCACCCTCGCTGTTGGGATGGGGGATGGCACCGTCACGCTATGGAACATGGCGACAAAAACCAAGGCTGCTACCTTGGTGGCAGGAGATGGTGCAGCCCTGTCGGTGGCGTTTTCACCTGATGGAACCATCCTCGCTGCCGGGTGGGGGGATGGCACCGTCACGCTTTGGGACGTAGCGACAAAAACCCATATCGCCACCTTCCCTGAGCATGGGAGAGATGTCGGAGCGGTGACCTTCTCACCCGATGGCACCACCCTCGCTGCCGTGGCACAGGATAATACAGTCACGCTTTGGAACGTAGCGACAAAAACTAAGATCGCCAATCTCTCTGGACATAATCATTATCTCACTTCGGTGGCGTTTTCGCCCGACGGCACCACCCTCGCTTCTGGGTCGGCAGATGACACGGTTAGGCTTTGGGACGTAGCGACAAAAACCCAGATCGCCACCTTGAATGCCCATTCGGCGGTCGGAGCGGTGGCGTTTTCACCCGATGGCACCACTCTCGCTGCCGGGGTGTCGGCGAAAGGCGTTGAACTGTGGGACGTGGCGACAAAAACCCAGATCGCTACTCTTGCCGGGCATTCGTCTTGGGTTCATTCGGTGGCGTTTTCACCCGATGGGACGATACTCGCTTCGACCTCTTCGGAGGTCAAGCTATGGGATGTATCTGAATGGAAACGGGCCAAGCGGCTAGCACTAGCAGAGGAACAGATCGGCCAGCCCGACAGCCCGCAGTTGGCGCAAAATGCGCCCAATCCGTTTAACAGCCAGACGGTTCTTTCCTACTTCTTGCACGCGCCTAGTCCGGCGCGTCTGGAAGTGTTCTCATTGACCGGTCAACGGGTAGCGGTCTTACACCAAGGGCCGAAGCAGGCCGGCTACCACCGCCTCCGCTGGAATGGCCACGCCGCCGCCGGTCGCCCCGTCGCCAGCGGCATGTACCTGTACAGGCTAGTGACCGACGAAGGCATATTGACGCGCAAGCTCATGGTGCTGCGGTGATTGCGGTCAATCGCCGCCACTCAAAACGCCGTCGGCCGGCCCTGCGCTCCATCCACCGGGATCATTGCTCCATTGATCCAATTTGCGCGCTCGGACACCAGAAACGCCACCACATCCGCCACCTCTTCTGGCGTCCCCAAGCGCCCGGCGGGAAACTCCCGTTCCACAAACTGGGCAAAGTGCTCGGGCTGCTCCTGCTGAAAACGCGCCCACCCACCACCGGGGAAAAATATCGACCCCGGCGCAACGGTGTTGACCCGCACCCCGCATTCGGCCAACTCCAGCGCCAGCGCACCGGCGAGAAAAATCTCCGCAGCCTTCGCGCTACCGTATTGGGACTTAGGCCCGGGCTTCCACCCCGAGATCGACGAGACGATCACCACTGCGCCCCCGCCTCGCTGCCGCATGTAGGGCAGGGCCGCCCGCGTCGTGCGTACGGCGTGGAACACGTTTAGGTCAAAGGTTTCCTCCCAATCCTCATCGGTAGTTTCAATCAAGCTCTGTTCGCCAGCCGCTCCGCCCACATTGTTGACCAAGATATCGACACCACCCCACTCGGCTGCACAGCGCGCGACAACGGCCTCCACCTCCGACCGCGAGCGCACATCGGCGACCTCGGCGATAGCTTCGGCTCCAGTAGCTCTCACCTGCTGCAATGCGCGTTCAAGCGGCACTTGATCGCGGGCGCAAATCGCCACCTTGCACCCCTCGTTGGCCAGCGCCAACGCAATCGCCCGGCCAATCCCCCGACTCCCTCCAGTTATCAGCGCAATTTTGCCTTTCAGTCCTAGATCCATTTACGACCTCCTTTGTGCAAAGCGGGAAAGACGCAGGAATTCGATGGGATGCTGGGTATCGCCTTCTAGCGCCAGTTCGGCCAAAATTTCGCCGACCACCGGAGAGAATTTGAAGCCGTGGCCGGAAAAACCCGCCCCTAATACCACGGCTGGGCATTCGGGGTGGATGTCCAAGACGAAGTTCTTATCCGGCGTCAGCGAATACATGCAGACGGTGTATTTGCTCAGCTCTGGTTGCAGCGCGGGAAAGTATCGCGCAAGAAAATCGAGGACGCAGGGCTGATCGCCGTCGGTCAATGCGCGATTGAGTTGGAGCGGGTCGTCCACCGGGTCGTGCGACACATTGTGATCGGCCAACTTGAGGCCCCACGGCGCTTCCGCGGGAAAACCATAGAAGTACTGTTCGCCGTCGGCGATGAAGAAGCAGGGGAACGCGCCGCGCGCGTACTGCTCCACGCCGCGCCCTCGGTACCACAACAGCACCTTGCGCACTACGCACGCCGCCACGCCCAGCCGGCATAGCTCCGGCACCGCCCAAGCCCCAGTCGCCAGCACCAACCGCGTGGCGAGCAAGCGCCGTCGCTCGGTCTCCACTACCACTCCTGCGCCCTCGCGCCGCCACGACAGCATAACCTCCCCAGTGTAGAGCTTTGCGCCGTGCTTTTGGGCCAATGCAACGTGCTGACGGACGCAGTCCTCGACCCGGAGAAAACCGCCTAGGGGATCGTAAAACCCATTCCACTCCTCAGGCAAAGCCAAGCTGGGGTAGCGCGCGGCAATGGCTGCCCCATCGAGCTGTTCGTGCGGCAGGTCGTGCGCCTGATAACAGGCTGCCTGCCCCTGCATCGCCTCCGCGTCGGGATCGCCGGCCACTAGCAGCCCGACGCGAGCAAAGAGTTCCCCCGCCCCTTCGGCCTCTAGCTCCTCCCACAACTCGTAGGCCCGGTGCAACAGAGGCACGTAGTCGGGATGTTCCATATAGGCTTTGCGAATGATGCGGGTATCCCCGTGCGAAGACCCCCGGTCGTGCGCTATGCCAAAGCGCTCTACCGTGCAGACGCGTACGCCGCGCCGCGCCAAGTGGTACAGCGCGGCACTGCCCATGCCACCGGCTCCTGCGACGATAACATCGTATTGTTCTGTGATCATTTGATTAACCTCCCATCGAATCCGGGCCTTGATGCAAACTTCAAACTTCCCCCATCGTCCGCAACCCACAACTTGACGCTGCTAGCCCCAACCGCGATACTTTTTTGTCTATATTAACCCCAACTTAGAGCTTAGCCGTGCGCATTGTCACTGGCACCTATCGCGGTCGGCAGATACCCTCTGGGCGACGCCTGCGCCAGATCCGCCTCACCTCCACGCGCCTCAAAGAAGCCGTATTCGCCATGCTCGGCCCCGACTTAAAGGACCGCACCTTCCTCGACTTGTGTGCTGGTTCGGGCCAGATGGGGCTCGAAGCGCTGAGCCGAGGCGCGAGCGTCGAACTCAACGAGCCAGACCACCGACGGCGGCGGCAGATTCGCTCGTTGCTCTACCAATGGAAAGCTGGCGTCGCGGGCCTGCACTCGGTCAAAGCCCAACACCTCATCCCCCAATTGGCAGAGGCTGGCCACCGCTTCGACATTGTGTACGCCGATCCCCCGTACCACGCTCGCTACTGCGGTGCTCCACTCCTGCTGGGCCTCATCGAAGCCCTCGGGGAATCCGAGCTTTTTAACGACGAGGGCCTGCTGTTCGTACAGCACCAGATCGACCTAGACGTGCCCGAGCAGAGCGGCCACCTCGCGCTCACCGAGCAGCGAGCCTACGGCAACACCACCCTCAGCATCTATCGCCTCAACTGATTCCATGAAAATCACCCACGTCGAAGCCATACCCGTGCGCGTGCCCAGACCGCAACCGTTCCAAAGCAGCCTCGGCACGCACCAAGCCTCTGAAAACGCCGTCGTCTTGATCCACACCGACGCTGGCCTCACCGGCCTCGGCGAAGCCTCCAGCATCTGGGACCGCCGCGGACGCGGGGAAAGCGAGGCCATCAACGGGCTACTCGCCGATATGCTCTGCGGCCTAGACCCGCGCCGCATCCGCGAGATCGCCGACCGCATGAATCAAGTCCTGCACCGCTCCTTCCCGGCCAAGGCCGGCATTGAAATGGCCCTCTACGACCTAGTCGGCAAAGCCTGCGACGTGCCCGTGTACCAACTGTTAGGCGGCCAAGTCCGCGACCGCGTGTTGCTGAGCCATTCGCTGTCCATGGGCGACCCCGAGGCCATCGCCGCTCAAGCCCAGAGCCTAGTCGCGCAAGGGTACAAGACCCTCAAAGCCAAAATCGGGCGGGACCTGCGCGCCGACCTAGCCGTGCTCACAGCCGTGCGCAACGCAATCGGTAGCGAGATCGTCCTGCGCGTAGATGCCAACATGGGCTGGTCCTCGGCCAAGGAAGCCGTGCGCAGCATCGAGGCAATCGCAGACTTTGACTTGGAGTTGGTCGAACAGCCCCTAGCAGCCGACGACTTAGAGGGATTGCGCTTTGTCCGCGAGCGCGTCTCGCTGCCCATCATGGCCGACGAAAGCGTTTGGACGCCGGCCGATGCCCTCAACTGCATCCGCCACCAAGCCGTCGATGTCTTCAACGTGTACGTGTCGGAAGCCGGTGGCTTGGGTGCGGCTGTGCGCATCTTCGCCATTGCCGAGGCGGCTCGCCTGCCCTGTATCATTGGCAGTATGCCCGAGCTGGGAATCGGCACCGCGGCCCAAGCTCATCTCGCCTTTGCCATGCCCAACTTGGGCTACGCCAGCGACGTGAACGGCTGCGTCTATCACCGCGGCGACGTCATCCGCGAAAAGCTGCCCATCGCCGATGGGTACATCCTCCCGCCATCCGGCCCGGGCCTCGGCGTCACCCTCGACGAGGACGCACTCGCAGAATACCGCTGCGACCGCTGATGCGCTTCCGGCCCTGTATCGACCTGCACGAGGGGCAAGTCAAGCAGATCGTCGGCACCAGCTTACGCGACGGCAGCGCCCCCCAAACCCACTTCATCGCCCCCCATCCGCCAGCGTACTTTGCGGCGCGCTATGGCCGCGACCAGCTCTTCGGCGGCCACGTCATCATGCTCGGTCCGGGCAACGAAGACGCAGCCGCACAGGCATTGGCCGCTTTCCCCGGAGGCTTGCAGGTCGGCGGCGGCATCCGCCCCGACAATGCGGCGGCTTGGCTCAGTCGCGGTGCCGCGCAGGTAATCGTCACTTCCTACGTTTTTAGCGACGGCCAGCTCCACCGCAACCGGCTGGCGCAAATGGTAGCTGCGGTGGGGCGTGAGCGGCTGGTCTTAGACCTCAGTTGTAGCCAACGCGATGGGTGCTACGTGGTGATGACCGACCGCTGGCAAAAGGCCACGGATTTTGCTGTCAGCGCGGACAACTTGGCGCTCCTCGCCGAGTCTTGCCGCGAATTCCTCATTCACGCCACTGGGGTCGAGGGCAAGCAGCAAGGGATCGATGCCGAACTCGTCGCGCTCTTGGGCGAGATCGCGCCGATCCCGACGACGTACGCCGGCGGCGTGAGCAGCACCGAGGACATCGAGATTATCCGCAAGCTCGGCCAAGAGAAATTGGATTTTACGGTGGGAGCGGCGCTGGATATTTTCGGGGGCACCGGGCTGCGCTACGAAGATATGTTGGCATACCGCGGGGAGTGCGAGGCCGAGGACAACCGTCCCAACTTGTAGAGCTTGACGGCGTTCCTCTGCGTCCCAGATGAAAGGCTCGCTTGCGAGAGAGAGCAAACGAGATCGCCGTGCGGCTAGTGGCGGGACAAAAAGGTCGCCGCGAGCAAGTGATACTGACCGATGTTGAATTGGCTATTTCGCATTGACGACTAGAACCAACCGCCCTTGCGAATGTTTGGGCACACGGCGAACTTCTTCTAAGCTGCGCGTTTTTGCTCTTGGAACCCAGAAGGGGCATACTAGTAGATTTTCTGGGACACGCTTAACTGGACGTTCACCGAAGCAATCACCCGCTGTCGGTGACGATCATGCGATATGACTTCTGAAACGCGGTCCATCGGTGCTCTGACCAAGAGCAACCTGCTTCCCGCTTGGCAACCCCAAATTGAGAGCGGGAGTACGCACGAGGAGATCATTGCTGTCCTCAGGCTGTTCGATCTCAATGCGACCGCCGATCGTCTAAGCTATCTCCGCCAGCTTGTCGAGGACGATCCTGACGAGCCGTCCATGGCACTTGAATCGTTGAGAGCACTGGCCCTTTTTCTCATGGGCGAACGACAACTACCCGATCCGCAAATCGGCATCACCCCAGACGGATTGACGCAAATCGAGTGGCGACTCCCAACCAACGGTATTCTGGCCATGGAGTTCCTGTCCTCCGGTCTGATCCGGTTCGCTGCCATCTCTGCGCCGGCCCAACCCGGTATCGAGCGACTGAGCGTCAATGGCACGTTGCATAAGGACGCGGCCCTAGAAGCGGTCCGGCCTTTCACGGCGCGTCTATAGCTCCTATGACAAATCAGTCGCTTCCCGACGATGACCACATCTCACGGTACTGCAAGCCATCGGCCATCGACGAAAGTGGCATGCCCATAGTAAATGCCTTCAGTCCACGATAGGGCGAAGATCACCTCTCAGTCAACTGGCTTGAGTATTTCGGTGAGACCGACTTGGACGCTGCCACCGAACGGTCGATTTGCGGTGATGAATGTCGGAGCGGCAAAGACGGCTGTCCATGAAGCGGTCGGGCGTACCTTGAACATAGATCATCTGCCCCTCAGCGACGACGAGTCTCACGCTGGTATTCTTGGATACACCTCGGAAGACTTGGCGGTCGCCATAGAGTTAGCAGCACTCGTCACATCCCAAGACGTACACCCAGCCATACCTAATCAATCTCTTTACCGTTCCTCTTGGTCCCATAAGAAGGGCTCGCCGTACAGCGGTTGAGGTATATTCGCAAGTTGTGGATGTTGGGATTGAGTGCCCAACGAGCGTATCCTGGTTTTAATAGCGCTCAACCTATTAAAAGCCCTCGCTGTGAGGGAGAAAGGATACGCTCGTCATGCAAGAATATACCGCCGCTGAGGTGGCTAGGCTAATCGGGGCAGAAACCCAAAGCAGCTTGGAAGCTATGCTGCGCGAAGGGGCTCGTCGGATGTTGCAGGCGGCTTTAGAGATGGAAGTGGACACCTATATTGAGCGGTGCCAGGAGCAGCGCGATGGGTCGGGGCATCGGTTGGTGGTGCGTAATGGCCGCCACCGTGCGCGCGAGGTGGTCACGGGGGTTGGCAAGATTCCTATTCGCCAGCCTCGGGTTGCCGATCGACGGGCCGAGCACCACTTCACCAGTGCGATCTTGCCGCCCTATCTGCGGCGCAGCCCCTCGATAGATGCGCTGATTCCGGCGCTCTATCTCAAAGGGGTGTCCACATCGCAGTTTCCCGCGGCGTTGAGTGCGATTTTGGGCGAGGGCGTATCCGGGTTATCTCCGGCCAATATCGTCCGGCTCAAAGCGCTTTGGGACGACGAATACCAGCAGTGGTGCCGGCGGGATTTGACCGACAAGCACTATGTCTATATTTGGGCTGACGGCATCTATTTCAACGTCCGCTTGGCCGCCGATCGGCCCTGCGTGTTGGTCGTGATTGGAGCCACCCGAGAGGGCCGCAGCTGATCGCCATCGAGGACGGCCAGCGCGAGAGCAAACTGTCGTGGCAGGCGCTCCTCCAGGGCCTCAAAGCTCGGGGGCTGACCCAAGCCCCGGCGGTGGCCATCGGCGATGGCGGGTTGGGGTTTTGGGCGGCGTTGCGGGAGGCCTACCCGGCTACCCAAGCGCAGCGCTGTTGGGTGCATAAAACGGCTAACGTGCTGGATACCCTGCCCAAAAGTCAACAGCCCAAGGCCAAGGAACTGATCCACCAGATCTATGGGGCCGATACCCGCAAGGAGGCGCTGGATCAATATGATCGGTTTATCGCCTTGTACGAGGCCAAATACCCCAAGGCTTGCGACTGCTTGCAAAAAGATAAAGACGCCCTGTTTACCTTCTACCAGTTTCCAGCCCACCACTGGCGCCACCTGCGCACCACCAATCCGATCGAATCAACCTTTAGCACGGTGCGCCACCGCACCCGACAGACCAAGGGTTGTGGCTCACGCAAAGCCACCCTGATGATGGGCTACAAACTGGCGACGGAAGCCGAAAAAAATAGCAGAGCTTACACGGCTATAAGTGGCTGGAAAAAGGCGTCGAAGGCGTGGAATTTTGCGATGGGATCATCAAAAAAGCCGCCTAATTCACCGGGATACGCTCGAGCTTGATCCACAACATTTGACAATATCTCGTGCAGCTCTCTTCCTCGGAGTTACCACCAGAAGGCGACTCCCAAAGTGTCTTCTCTCTGTAGAGGAAGCGTTCGAAAGAGCTACCTAGGCAGACTACGCTGCTTGAAGGCTAATGCACCTCGACTCTGCACGGCGCAGGTTCGTGTCCAGAGCAGTATGAAGTATAATTATATACGGCGTTGTTGCATGAATCATGTTTCGGGTATGCTTGTCGAATGTTGTTTTTTGTTTAGTTGCTTTTTTCGACTCGATACGATTCGGGTTTGCCCAGATGGATCATTCGATTGAGGAGGGCACATCCCAACCGACTTTCGACCTGTTGGTTGGCAAAGCTACGTGCCTTCAACGTGTCGCCGATGAGGTGCTTATAGCGATAGATGAGCGTTTCGGTCAACGAGCGTCGATGATAGCCACGGGCCTGTTTCCACCCCTTGCGTCCTTTTTGTCGAATGGCTCGAAGGATCTCATCCCGTGCCAACGGGGTCGCCTTACCGTTGCCATGCTGTTGGATTTTAGCGTCTTTGCGCCGGGCAATGATCGGCTGAATCGCGGGGCCGCTCGGTGGCGTGGCCAAGGCGTCGAACACCTTCTGTTTGTCATACGCTCCATCCCCGCCTGCCGCTCCCACCGCCTCGTCGACTTGGGTCAACAAAGGTGCCCCCTGCGAGGCATCATCGATCCGATGGGACGTCAACGTCTGGGCGACCACCTCGCCGGTGGCCTCGTTGACCCCCACATGCCGCTTGCGCCACGTCCGCCGTTTCGTCCAGCCATGTTGGCGCACGTTCCACTCGCCCTCCCCATAGACTTTCAAGCCGGTCGAATCTACCACCAAGTGCATCGAGGTATCGGGGCACCGGGTCGGCAACACCACCGCCAAGGCCCCTTGGCGACGCGACAAGGTTGAGTAGTCCGGCACGGCCAAGGTCAACCCCATCAAGTCCAACAGCGATTGGATAACCCCCTGCGTCTGGCGCAATGGCAACTTAAGCAACATCCGCATCGTCAGCATCCATTCAATCGTGCGATCCGAATAGACAAACTGAGCCCCCCGTTGCGACGGCCGCTGAGCATACCACTGTCGCCAAAACGAATCGTCTATCCACACCGTCAAGCTACCACGGGCGACCAACGCCCGATTATACGACGACCAATTCTTAACCCGATACACCGCTTTCGACTTGACCGAGGACGAACCACCAGATACTTTGCTCATCACAGGCTCTTTGGGAAGAGAGGTACGTGTTTCTTGCTGAAAACCACGAACCAATCTAACTGGAGAGCCTGCCTCAGTTCAAGACCTTAGCGAGCCTTTCATGCAACAACGCCATTATATACAATGAAAGTCCGGGAGGTTTTGAGACGGTTGCGTGAAGACGGATGGTACGAGGTCCGTCGTCGTGGGAGTCACCGGGTGATGCGACACCCTACCAAGCGAGGCATAGTTGTAGTGGCTGGGAATTTAAACGCAGACATGAAAGCCGGTACGCTCAGCCAAGTGCTCAAACAAGCCGGCTTGAAATAGAACTACACGGAGGGTGGAGATGGCACAGACTGAGTATCTGATCATTGTAGAGAAATACGGCCCCGGAGCGTATGGAGCCTATGTACCGGAACTTCCGGGCATCGGGGTTGCCGGAGAGACCGAAGATGAGGTGCATGACCTAGTCGCCGACGCGATCAGGCTGTATCTCGATGAGCTTGAGCGAGATGGTGATCTGGCGGCGGATTCGGTTGTGGTGAATCACTACACAGTTACGATTTGATCATAGGTGCCTAGCGGACGCCGAGGAATCGGCAGCAGAGTACACAATCGCAAAGGAGATGCCCTTATGACGGACTGGAGCAAGTGCCCGGCGGTCGAGCAAATCCCGGGCAAGGTCAGCGGCGCTTGGCTTTTCACCGACAGCAGACTGCCCGTATCCGCCCTGTTCGAGAACCTGGAGGCCGGTGCCACCATCGGGGAGTTCATGGAGTGGTTCGCGCCCGTGGACGAATGGAAGGTGAGAGCCGTTCTGCAATACGTGGCCGATTCTCTGAAGGCCGTGCCGGTGAGCAGCCTTGAACTACTTAGTCGTGCATAGAAAGGAGAAGATCATGCTTGACTGCATGTTCACTCGGGATGCTGGTGGAACCTCACATCCGGCCACTCTTCCAGAGTACGCCAGTTACTACCTGTCAGAGTTGGAACGTCTATTCGGGCCGCGCGACAAGTCGTTCACTCTGGTAGGGATCGACATTTGCAGAACACCGGAAGTTGCTCCTCACCCTTGGTTTCTTGGAACCGGGAATCTCAAGCACATCGTTATCAGATTGGCGTCAAATGCTGCCACCAACCCAACCCTCGCCCGATGGCAACTTGCCCACGAATGTTTTCACCTAACTGATGTTACGCACCTGAGATTTATCCTACGTATATTCCTGGTATGGACAAACACCTATTAGAATTGTATAGCGATTATCTGCTCAGTTCGTTTGGCGCGACCACGGCTACGGGGCTATCGGCTCTGGTGGACGGGGCGGTCAGCCACGATCAAGTCACGCGCTTTCTGTCTGGTGCCGACTATGATGGCAAAACGCTGTGGCAGCAGGTCAAGCCGCTGGTATGCGACATCCAACAGGCCGATGGGGTGCTCATCGTCGATGATACGATCCAACAAAAGCCGCATACGGATGAAAATGAGTTGATCTGTTGGCATTATGATCATAGCCAAAACCGTTCGGTTAAGGGGATCAACCTGCTCAACTGCGTGTATCATGCCGACGGGGTGAGTCTGCCGGTGACGTATGCCTTGATCCGCAAGCCGATCCTGTTTTCGGATGTGCAGACCCGTCGGGTCAAGCGCAAGAGCGTGGTTACGAAAAATGAACTGATGCGCCAGATGTTGCGCACCTGTCAACATAATCAGATCCCCTATCGCTACGTGCTGGCCGATAGCTGGTTTTCGGCCAAAGAGAACTTAACCTTCATCCGAAAAACCCTCAAAAAACACTTCGTCGTCGCCCTTAAATCCAACAGGACGGTTGCCTTGAGCCATCAACAAAAGTGCCAAGGAGCCTTCACCCGCATAGAAGCCTGTGCGTTGCCTGAACACCAACCGGTGCAAGGCTGGATCAAAGGATTAGACTTTCCCGTCCTATTGCTCCGGCAGGTCTTTACAAACCAAGACGGTAGCACCGGCACCCTGTATCTGGCCTGCAGCGATCTACCCTGTGAGGGCCCCACCGTCGAAGCCATCTATCAGAAACGATGGAACGTGGAGACGTTTCATAAAACGCTCAAGTCCCATGCCGCCTTAGCTAAGTCGCCGACGAGACGGGTTCGCACCCAAAGCAATCACTGTTTTATGGCCCTGTATGCGGCGGCGCGTTTGGAGGGCTTGCGGAGCAAGCACCGACTCAAACACTTCGCGCTGCGAGCCAGACTCTATCTCAAGGCCATTCGATCCGCCTTTGAGGAGCTACAAACCCTCAAAACTGCGTAACATCAGCACCTAATTGACCCGACAATAGTTACAGTAGATGGCCCTTCTACTCTTCTCGAAGAAGGGCTAGCAACCTAGTTTCAGAACACTTTTGTGCCGGAGGCAGCTTTCCGTGAGGGCCAACGTGCCCAAGCTGAAACCCTAATACGGCCTTTCATGGATGTGCTTCCCGCTGCTGTATGGAAGATTCGGTCGAGCGGAGTACGTATCATTGACATCCAGTCTTCAACTCTACGAGAGCATTGTCCCGATATGCACGAGGAGACAGCGCAACAGCTATGTCAGCCCATGCAGGAACCGTAGCAGTTAGTCGGGGCATATTCTCCACCCCCCTTTTCCCTGGGCCTATGTCATCGGGGAGGTCTCGCGGATGATTCCGATTCTGCGGCAGTCTTCGGGGACGTGGCGATTTTCGATCTTGCTATTTCTGCCGCTGGCACCGGCCTAGCCATTTTCAATCTGGTGCATGCCTGCGCCGCAGGCATTGCCCATCGGCCAATGAGCATCTATATTGTGCTACACAGAAACTGTGAGGCTGCGACTATGAAAAACATCACCGTATCCATCGACGAACAGACCCACCGGCTCGCCCGCATCCGGGCGGCGGAGTTGGACACCTCGGTGTCGGCCCTCGTGCGAGACTACCTGAGACATCTGGCAGCGGAGCCGGATGCGGGGGGCGAAGCCAGTGAGTCTAGCGAAACCATCTATCAGCGTCGATGCAGGCTGCTGCGGGAAGTGCTCGCGGACTTCGATGGGCAGGGTATTGGGTTGCGGATGTCCGACAATCTGCCCAGAGAGGCGTTGTACGACCGCGTCGCGGCAAGGGCCGAGGCTGTCGCCGAGCGTGAGCGGAAGCGCAGCATCTCCGAAGCACTCAAAACCTCACCATGCGATTCGTAGATACCAATGTCCTACTGTACGCCGTCAGCGAGATCCCGGAAGAGGCCGACAAGCGGGCCCGGGCGCGGGAAGTCCTGACAGAACCCGACCTCACCGCATCCGTTCAGGTGCTGCAGGAGTTCTATCACCAAGCCACCCGACCGACACGGATCCGCAGTCTTTCTGGCAATAGGGCATTGCAATTCCTAGAGCCGATTCTGCTGTTCCGGATTCAGACCATGACGATGGACGTTTTTCTCGAGGCCACCGCCATCAGCCGACGCTTTCGGCTGTCTTATTGGGACGGCGCTATCCTTGCCGCAGCCCGGACCCTCGGCTGCGACGCGGTCTATTCTGAGGACCTCAGTTCGGAACAGGACTACGATGGCCTCCGGGTCATAAACCCGTTCACGGACGGGTAGTCTCCACAGTGCCCACCGACACCTCCGAACGCGGCCTCGAACGCCTCATCTGCACAGCCCTAGCCGGCCATCCCTGTGGCCGTGAAATCGATCACTTGTGCGAGTACTTGACCCGCCTAATCGCCGATGTCATCACCGGCAAGCTCGACGTGCGCGAGGCGGCGGCTGAACTGCCGGAAGTGGATCCGCTTGCGGAAGACGACTTGGACGGTACAATCCATGATAGGGAGAATTCAAATCTCGGCGAACTCAACGCCGAGGAATCGGCAGAAGAGTACACAATCGCAAAGGAGGTGACCGTATGACAGACTGGAGCAAGTGCCCGGCGGTCGAGCAAATCCCGGGCAAGGTCAGCGGCGCTTGGCTTTTCACCGACAGCAGACTGCCCGTATCCGCCCTGTTCGAGAACCTGGAGGCCGGTGCCACCATCGAGGAGTTCATGGAGTGGTTCGCGCCCGTGGACGAATGGAAGGTGAGAGCCGTTTTGCAATACGTGGCCGACTCTCTGAAGGCCGTGCCGGTGAGCAGCCTTGAAGATACTGTTTGATCACGGTACACCGAGGCCCCTCAGGCGGGAACTCCCCGGACACTCGGTCGATACAGCGGCAGACAAGAGGTGGGACCGGTTGGCCAACGGAGACCTGCTCAACAGTGCCGAACAGGATGGCTACGAGATTCTGATTACGACCGACCAGAGCATGAGGCATCAGCAGAACCTTGCAGGCAGGCGGTTGGCCATCATCGTACTACTCTCCGGGGTTTGGCCTTACACTGAATCGAGGATCGAAGACATTCGAGCCGCTGTCGCTGAGGCGCAGCCTGGGGAGTTGAGGGAGGTCGCCATCCCGGTTAGAGACGAGGACAAAAGTGGATGAGCGCCATGCGCTTTGTCGATACTAAACTAGCATAATGCCCACCGACACCTCCGAACGCGGCCTCGAACGCCTCATCTGCACAGCCCTAGCCGGCCATCCCTGCGACCCACCTTTAGGTCCCACCGTAGGCGAGCCACCTGCCCACTACGGCGGAGTCGGTTGGGCCGGCGGCAACTTCCACGACTACGACCGCGAATACTGCGTCGATCTCGCACAACTCTCCGCCTTCCTGCGCGCCACCCAGCCCGAGGTTGCGGAGGCCATTGGCATGGCATCCACCGATATAGGGGCGACCGGCCGGTCGCCCTTTGTCGCGGCATAGCCAAAGCACCCGTTTGGCCTTACTTTATGAGTGCTTTAGGCTGTTAGGAGACGAAATTTCATGGCTACCGAGCCGAGCAAAAACCTAGACGTTTTTGCCAACCCCCATCCGGACCGCGACTACACAATCGAGTTCTCGTGTCCGGAATTCACTTCGATATGTCCAGTAACCGGGCAACCCGATTTCGGCACCATCCACATCCGCTACGTGCCCGACCAACAGTGCATTGAGCTCAAATCGCTTAAGCTCTACCTGTGGTCCTTTCGCCAAGAAGGCGCTTTTTACGAAGCGGTCACCAACACCATTCTCAACGATTTGGTGGCTGCCTGCGCACCACGACGCATGACCGTAGTGGGAGAATTCAATGTGCGCGGGGGCATTTCCGCCGTTGTGACGGCCAAATTTGCCCCACAGCCCTAGTGCCCGGAGACATATCAACTTACCGAATGGAGACTTGCAATGGAAGAAGTAAGCCAAGACGCTGCTGAGAAGACAGAAGAGGGAGCGGCAGAAAAGAACAACCGGCAGGACCGGGCTTGGTTTCCCTACATCACTAAGGTGCAGTTCGAGCGATTTCTCTCGCGGCTGGAGACCAAAATTCCCGACCAAATCGACCGCGACTACGTGCGGCCTATTATTCGCACCCCGTCGATGATCCACCGCTTTTTGCGCGGCATCGAATCCATGAACCTGACCGACCGCGACCAAAAGCCCACGGACCTGCTACTGCGAATCGTCCCCAAGGAGACGCGCAAATTCGCGTTCGCCGATGTGGTCCGCGACCTGTACAAAGATCTGCTGCCGGAGTGGGAACAAAACAACGGCAACATGAGTGACGACGCGATTGTCGATTACTTCCGCAATCGCACTGGCATGGGGCGCGATTCGGCCAACAAGATGAAGATGTTTTTCAAGTACCTCATCGCCGAAGCCGATTTCGGCGACCCTTCCGACGCGCAAGAAGAAGCAGCGGCCGCCGAACCCGCCCCCCAAGACGAAACGCCCGAAACACCCGAACCTACGCCCCGAGAGAGTCGCAGCCGCCGCGAATCCGCCCCCAAGGAGCACTCCGGGCGCGACGGACGCACCAAGCGCACTAGTTCCGAGCGACAAGAACGGCAAGAACGCCCGGAACGTTCAGACCGCCAAGAACGCCCCCTAACCGAGACGCAGCGAGCCTATCTAGAAACCCTCCAGTCCATGGTCCAGATCAAAATTGACGGCGACTGGGACGAAGACATGATCCGCCTTGCCTTCGACCGCCTAGAGCGGCTCTTCGACCGCCTGCGGCGCGCCTGAGCCAAAGGAGAACTTTGCGCCTGCGAGGCCGTGGAAATTGGCCTTCGTAGGCGCAAACGCCCTACTCCTCAAAGCGCGCCATCGCCGCGAACTTGTCCAGCCGCTGGGCCACTAGTGCCTCTGGAGTGAGTCGCCGAAGCTCGGCTAAGGCATCTTGCACGTGGCGTTTGAGCGCGGCGGCGGCAGCATCCCAGTCGTGGTGGGCACCGCCCAACGGCTCGGATACGATGCGGTCGATGATCCCCTCCTGCTTTAGGTCTTTAGCCGTGAGCTTGAGGGCTTCGGCCGCTTCCTCTCGGCGCTCGCGCACCTTGAACAGAATCGTCGAGCAGCTCTCCGGTACAATCACCGAATAACAAGCGTGCTCCAGCATCAGGATCCGGTCGCCGACCGTGATGCCAATGGCACCGCCGCTGAAGGCTTGGCCGATGATGGCCACGACGATGGGCACCGGCAAATGCGACATTTCGTAGAGGTTGCGGGCGATGGCCTCGGCTTGGCCCCGCTCCTCGGCCTCAATCCCGGGATAGGCACCCGAGGTATCGACCAAGGTCAAGACCGGCAATTGGAACTTGGCCGCCATCTGCATCAGGCGGCGGGCCTTGCGATACCCTTCTGGATGCGGCATGCCGAAGTTGCGCTTTTGCCGCTCTTCGAGGTTGCGGCCACTCTGGATGCCGATGACCATGACCGATTCGTCGTCCAGCCGCGCCGGGCCGCCGATGATGGAGGCATCGTCGGCAAAGAGGCGGTCGCCGTGTAGCTCGGTGAAGTCGGAGAGCATCCGCTCGACGTAATCGAGCGCGTAGGGGCGATGCGGGTGCCGTGCAATCTGCACCCGCTGCCAAGAGGTGAGATTGGCGTAGATTTCTCGGCGCTTCTTCGCGGCCTGCGCTTCGAGCTTGCGCACGGGCTCATCCACATTCAAACCATCGGCTTCGGCTTGGCTTTTTAACTCGTCGATTTTCTTTTGTAACTCGACGAGATCGCGCTCAAAATCGAGGTAAAATCCACTATTATTCATGGGCCAAACCTCCTAGGTTACAATTGGGAATTAGGAATTGAGAATTGAGAATTACCCCCACCCCAATTCCTAATTCCTAACTGATGTTACGCCGCCGTTATCCTCTGCCTTCTCTGCTGCTTGCGGCCGCTGGCCGGGTGTCATTCCCGCGCAAGCGGGAATCCAGCCTAACGCGCTGACTCCAAATCGGCCGTTCTGGATGCCTGTTTACGCAGGCATGACAAAAGTCGCGTAACATCAGTTCCTAATTCCTAATTCACTCAGCGCCGCCTCAACTCGGTCCAATGCCTTTTCAATCAGGTCCAGCGACGTGGCGTAGGAGAGGCGGATGTGCTCGTAGGTGCCAAACCCAGCGCCGGGCACACAGGCCACCTTGGCCTCTTCAAGCAAGTACTCGCACAATGCCACGGAGTCGCGGACTTGGCTGCCGTAGTACGCGGCAACATCGGGATAGGCGTAAAAGGCCCCCGATGGCAACGTGCATTCCACGCCCTCTATAGCGTTGAGACGCTCGACCATGTAGCGCCGCCGCGCATCAAAGGCTTGGCGCATTTCCTCAACCGACTCCTGCGGGCCGTCGAGCGCCTCGACAGCCGCTTTCTGCGCCATCGACGAAGGATGCGACACCTCTTGGCTTTGCACCTTGTTCATACCGGCGATGATCTCCTCGCTGGCACCCGTGTAGCCGATGCGCCAGCCGGTCATCGAATAGGCCTTGGACACCCCGTTGACCACAATGCTGAGTTCCTTGGCCTCCGGGCTACAAGCGGCAATCGAGTGGTGCTCGGCTCCGTCGTAGATCAGCTTCTCGTAGATTTCGTCGCTGAGCACATAGACCCCGTGCTCGACGGCCACTGCCGCCAAACTCTCCAATTCCTCGCGGGTGTACACTGCACCGCTGGGATTGGACGGCGAGCACAAAAAAAGCATCCGCGTGCGCGGCGTGATGGCGGCGCGGAACTCGTCTGCGGTGAGCTTTAGGCCGTTGGCGGCTTGGGTCTCGACGATCACCGGCTCGCCGCCCACTATCCGTGGCTGCTCGCAGTAGGTCACCCAGTACGGCGTGGGAATAATGACCTCGTCGCCGGGGTTGACCAGCGCCGCCACCGCCAAAAAGAGCGAGTGCTTGGCCCCGTTGTTGACGATCACTTCGTCGGTTGTGTAAACCAAACCATTATCGCGCTCGAATTTGCGGCAGATCGCTTCTTTGAGCTCGATGATCCCCGATCCCGGCGTGGTGTACTTGGTAAAGCCCTCGGCAATGGCGCGGATACCAGCGTCTTTGACGTTTTGCGGCGTATCGAAATCCGGCTCGCCCGCCGACAGGGAAACCACGTCGATACCGGCGCGCTGCATGGCCGCGGCCCGCGCCGAAATCTGCATGGTGACCGACGGCTGCACGCGCTGGACATTGTGCGAAAGTGGCATAGTTCCTCAGGTAGTGTATTCGGCGTTCAGGCGCACGTATTCATACGTCAGATCGCAGGTAAAAATTTCAGCCGCGGCCGTGCCCATCGCCAAGTCGATGTCAATGGCCATTTCCTCGGCCTGCATGGCCGCGCTCAGTTTATCCTCGTCAAAATCGAGACCGGCACCATTGCCGTAGATGTCAGTGCCGCACAGCGACACGCGCGCGGTCTCGGGGTCGAACTCGACGCCGGCGTACCCCATCGCGCACAGAATGCGTCCCCAGTTGGGGTCGTTGCCAAACGCCGCGGTCTTCACCAAGCTCGAATTGGCCACCGCAATGCCGACTTGCCTCGCCTCGGCTTCAGTGGCGGCCCCGCGCACCGCGATGGTAATCAGCTTGGACGAACCCTCGGCGTCGCGCGCGATCGCTTGGGCCATCTGCCGACACGCGTACTCAATGCCCTCGTAGAGACGCTCGCAATCGCGTTCGCCTAGCTCCGCGCCGTCGCCATTGGCCATCAGGATCACTGTGTCGCTCGTGCTCATGTCGCCATCAACCGTAATGCAGTTAAACGTGCGCTGTATGGCCTGGGACAGCAGCTCTTGCAATGGTCCGCTGGGCACGACCGCGTCCGTGGTCACCACCGACAGCATCGTCGCCATGTTGGGGGCGATCATCGCGGCTCCTTTGGCCATCGCCCCAACCACAGCGCGGCCCGCTTCCAACTCGACCTCGACGGCGCAACTCTTCGGCACAGTATCCGTAGTCATGATCGCCTCGGCGGCAGCAGCACCGCCTTCTTCGGACAACGCCGCAACGATCTGCGGAATGCCCGCTTCGATCTTGGCAATCGGCAGCGGCACACCGATCAAACCAGTGGAGCAGACCAGCACTTCTTCGGTTTGCAGACCCAGTTCGCTCGCCGTCAGGGCGCACATCCGCCGGGCGTGGTCTAAGCCGACGTCGCCGTTGCAGACATTGGCGTTGCCGCTGTTGAGAATGACGGCCCGCGCCTTGCCGTCGACGAGGTGCTCGCGGTCAATGGCAATCGGCGCACCCTGCACCTTGTTGGTGGTGTACACCGCGGCCGCATTGGCCGGACGCGTCGAATACACCAGCGCCAAATCCTTAGCGCCCGATTCCTTGACGCCGGTCTGAATGCCGGCGGCCCGGTACCCACTCGGCGCAGTGACCCCTCCACCCTCGATAATTCTCATAACACTCAGTCCGTTCCGGTCGAGCCGACAGCTAGGGCGGACCGAAGTTCCTCGGCAAAATCTTCGCGCAATTCCGCTCCTTCATCAGGATCGCCCAGCATTTCTGAGAGCGTGTGTACAACAATCTCCTGAACAAGTGCTCTAAACTCATCAACTGTTAAATCGGCAACTTTTGTCGAGGTCATTGTTTTGCTCCTTGCTTTAAGCGCTCAGTCCGTTCCCGTCGCGCCGACCGCTAGCTCGGCTAGCGCGTCCTTCATCAACTTGTAGTGCAAACTATCGGCCAGTGCGATCCAACTCGCCTCGATCACATTCTCCGAAACCCCTACCGTCCCCCACACATCCTTGCCGTCCGACGACTCGATCAACACTCGCACCTTGGCCGCGGTCCCATCGCTACTCGACAACACCCGCACCTTGTAGTCCTCCAAGTGCACCTGCTTGAGCGCGGGGAACTCCTGCTCCAGCGCCTTGCGCAACGCTTGGTCGAGCGCGTTGACCGGACCATCGCCGGCCGCGACCGTATGGTACTCGGCAGCGCCAACGGCGACCTTGACAATAGCCTCGGCTTCTTCGGCGTGCTCCCCGATTCGGCGGTTGATGGTGCGGAAGTTGATCAGCGTGAATACATCCTCGTACGTGCCTTGGACTCGGCGCGCCAGCAGCTCAAACGACCCCTCCGCCGCCTCGAACTGATAGCCCTCGTGCTCCAACTGCTTGACCCGCTCCAAGACCCGCCCGACCAGCGGATCCCGCTTCTCTATGTCGGGCAAAAAGCGCCGCAGCTTGCTGACAATCGTCGCCCCGCCCGCTTGGTCTGAAACCAAGAACCGCCGCTCATTGCCCACCTGCTCAGGCTCGATATGCTCAAACGAGTGGGCGACCTTCATCACCCCGTCGATATGTGCCCCGCCCTTGTGAGCAAATGCACTCTCGCCGACGTAAGGCTGGCGGTGGTCGTGATAGACGTTGGCGATCTCGCTGAGGAAGCGAGAGAATTCCATCAACTCCTCAAGGTTGTCGCGGCCCACTGTGTCAAAACCCATCTTCAGTTCCAAGTTGGGCAAAATCGAGCACAAGTTGGCGTTGCCGCAGCGCTCGCCATAGCCGTTGAAGGTCCCTTGCACTTGCATCGCACCCCGCTCCACCGCCACGAGCGTATTGGCCACGCCGACGCCAGCATCGTTGTGGGTATGGATGCCAAAGGGAATGCCGATTTGCGCCTTGACCTCCTCGACGATCTGGCCCATCTCGCTGGTCAAGGTGCCACCATTGGTATCGCAGAGCACCAAAATCCGCGCTCCACCGCGCTCGGCGGCCAATAGCGTCTCGACCGCATAACGAGCGTCGGCCTTATAGCCGTCGAAAAAGTGCTCGGCGTCGTAGATCACTTCGCGGTCGTGAGCGACCAGATAGGCGACCGAGTCCTCGATCAACTGCACATTGCCCGTTAGCGTGGTGCGCAAAATTTCCGTCGCGTGCAGAGTCCAACTTTTGCCGAAGAGGGCGATGCTTGCGGTCTCGGCCTTGAGCAAGGTCTGCAAAGTCTCGTCTTCTTCCGGTGTGTTGGTCGCTCGCCGAGTGCTGCCAAAGGCGGTCACTTTCGCCCGCATGCCGAGCTTTTTGGCCTCTTGGAAAAAGGCCAAGTCCTTGGGATTGGTCGGGTTGGGCCAGCCGCCCTCAATATAATGGACCCCCAGCGCGTCGAGCCGCCGTGCGATCAGCAGCTTGTCCTCTAGCGAATAGGAAATGCCCTCGGCTTGGGCACCGTCCCGCAGAGTGGAGTCATAGACTTCGATGCGCATGGTGTCGCTTCCCTCCATTGCTCTAGGCGTCGGCCACAGCTTGGGCTACTAGATCGCCTACTTCAGAAGTGGAATACCCCATCCTCCCCGCGCCCATATCGTCGAGCTTGGTCAGCGTCGAGACGATAGCGCCCTCCAAAATGTCGGCACCTTCGTGCTCGCCGAGCGTGTCGAGCATGAGCTGGCAAGCACCGATGGCGGCCATAGGATTGATGATATTCTGGCCGGTGTACTTGGGAGCCGAGCCGCCAATCGGCTCGAACATCGACACGCCTTCGGGGTTGATATTGCCACCCGCGGCAATGCCCATCCCGCCCTGGATCATCGCGCCCAAATCCGTGATGATGTCGCCGAACATGTTGTCGGTAACTACCACGTCGAACCACTCGGGATTTTTAACCATCCACATGCAGATGGCATCGACGTGGGCGTAGTCGCGCTTGATGGCCGGATAGTCGGCCGCGCCGATTTCGTCAAACGCCCGCTCCCACAGGTCGAAGGCATACGTCAGCACGTTGGTCTTGCCGCACAGCGTCAAGGTGTTGTCCTTGTTGCGCCGCTGGGTGTACTCAAAGGCGTAGCGCAAGCAGCGCTCGACGCCTTTGCGGGTGTTGATCGATTCCTGCACCGCGATTTCGTCGGGCGTGCCCTTTTTGAGGAAGCCGCCAGAACCGGCGTACAGCCCCTCGGTGTTTTCCCGCACCACCACGAAGTCGATGTCCTCCGGCCCCTTGTCCTTGATCGGCGTCGGCACATTGGGATAGAGCTTGACCGGGCGGAGGTTGATGTATTGATCCAGTTCAAAGCGCAGCCTCAGTAGAATGCCCTTTTCGAGGATACCCGGCTTCACGTCGGGGTGGCCGATGGCCCCTAGGTAAATGGCGTCGAACTGCCTAAAGTCGTCGGCCGCTGAGTCGGGCAAGACCTCGCCGGTGCGCAAATAGCGGTCGCCGCCAAAGTCAAACTCCACGGTCTCGTATTTGAATCCCTGCTTAGCGGCTACAGCGTCGAGTGCTTTCAAGCCCTCGACGACCACTTCAGGTCCTGTTCCATCTCCGGGTATTACGGCGATTTTGTGCAATTATTTATCTCCTTCTCTTCTCGTTCCAATTGGCAAAATAGCGCAGTCCTGTGACCGCGATTCTAACAGCGATATATAGCAACATCACGCCGGCTGTGAGGATCAACATCACGAACACCAACCCTGTCGCGATTAGAATCGCGCATATAACAGTTGCCGCGACGAAAGCAAAAAACAGCAAGGCGGTCGTCGGTATCAGCACCCGAGCTAATGGGTTGGTAACTTTCCGTCCGTTTATCTTAATGTGTCCCACTTATCACCTCTTTTAGAACCCCGCCGCGTACGGCAGCCTCCGCATGGTGCTCTCAATCTGGTCGCCGGCGTCCAAGAGCTGACCTAGCGAATCCCAACTCCCCTTGAGAAACTGCTCGCGCGGGCCGTCGGCAATATCGGCTGTAACTTGGCCGCCGGCCCAGCGCACCTGCCGCGCTTCGAGGTCAATGACCACCTCCTGCGCCGGATCGCTTTCGACCGCGTCCATCAACGCCTGCATATCCTCGGCCGCCACCCGCACACAGGGCAATCCCATGGCGATGCAGTTGCCAAAGAAAATCTCGGCAAAGGACTCGGCGACAAAGCCCTTGATCCCCCAACGCATCAGAGCCTGCGGCGCGTGTTCGCGCGAGGATCCGCAGCCAAAATTGGCATTGGCCAACAAGATCGACGCCCCTTGAAAGCGCGCTTGGTCAAAGGGATGGTCGCCGGCCGCGCGATCGTCCTCAAAGGCATGGCCCCCCAAATTCTCAAAGGTCACCGTCCGCAAAAAGCGAGCCGGAATGATGCGGTCGGTATCAATATCAGCCCCGCGCACTACCACGCCGCGGCCAGCTATAGTCTGAATCACACTCGAATTTTCCATTGTGTCTCCTTAAAGAGTTGCACCTACATTATTTTTCATCTTCAGCGGGTGGACTCATGCGGTGAACGTGCCCCGCACACTCACCTCGCAGCACCGGAACATCCCTCTCTATAATCGCCCAAACGATAGCGTCATCCACGTTTGGATACTGATGAGTCAATTGATTGCGAAAGTCCACAATTCGACGAGCATGTGTAATACTGCCGAATATCTCTTCCGACATGCGGTTAAGGGCCACAAGAGCTTCGCCGATGATGATGAACTCACGCTCTACCGAGGACCGAATCAGTCGGTTGCCTTCGTAGCTCTGTAGATCGAGGCTCTGAACTGCGTTGGTAATCGCGTCACATGCCTCGATCACATCAGATAGGTAGGCTCTTGTGTCACGCGGCATACAACAATTGCTTTGTCCGCTCAATGTCACGAGCGATATAGCGATTCTTCACAGCTCCTGCAACAACCAGATCAACAGGCTTTCCTAGTATGGCTTTGAGGTCTTCCAGCAGGCCGAAGTAGGCATCAACTCGTGCATACAGTTCCATCGGGCCAAGTTCGACCAATAGATCCACGTCGCTCTGACCGGGGTGGAAGTCATCGCGCAGAGCCGATCCAAAGGCATCCAACCGAGTTGCACCGTGGCGTTTGCAGGCTTGCGCGATAGCGTCGAGCTTGCTTTCGAGTATCTCTGTCATCGGTACCTCCATTCCACTCGGTCAGTTTTGACAAGTGCTAAAAATGAACCCTTACCCCACCAACTCTCGCACATCCGCCACCTCACCCGCCACCGCCGCCGCCGCGACCATCGCCGGACTCATCAGCAGGGTGCGGCCAGTGGGACTGCCCTGCCGGCCCTTGAAATTGCGATTGGACGACGAGGCACACAGTTCGCGGCCCTGGAGTTTGTCGGGATTCATCGCCAAGCACATGGAGCAGCCCGCCCCCCGCCACTGGAATCCGGCTTCCGCAAAGATCTCGTGCAAGCCTTCGGCCTCGGCTGCGGCCCGCACCTGCTGCGACCCAGGCACCACGAGGGCGCGGACGCCGGAGGCGACCTTGCGCCCGCGAGCGACCCGAGCGGCCTCGCGCAAATCCGAGAGCCGACCGTTGGTGCAGGAGCCGATAAACGCCACATCTACTTTGGTCCCGGCGATTTTCTGCCCCGGCGCGAAGTCCATGTACGAAAAGGCCTCCTCGACGGTGGAGCGGTCGGCATCGGCAAAAGCGTCCAGATCGGGCAGGTCTTGGTCAACGCCGACCGATTGGCCCGGCGTAATGCCCCACGTCACGGTCGGGCCGATTTCGCGGCCGTCGATTTGGACTAGGTCGTCGTACTCGGCGTCTGCATCCGAGGCCATGGACTCCCACCACTCGACCGCAGACCCAAAGTTGCGCGGCGCGTGTGGCCGCCCGTTGAGATAGTCGTACGTCGTCTGGTCGGGATTGACGTAGCCAACTCGGGCACCGCCCTCAATCGACATGTTGCACACCGTCATCCGCTCTTCGATGGACATGGCCTCAATGACTGAGCCGCCGTACTCATAGCCGTAGCCAACGCCGCCATTGACCCCAAGCAGGCCGATGATGTGCAAGATGACGTCCTTGGCGTACACTCCATCGCTCAGCGCGCCGCTAACTTCGATCCGCCGCACCTTGAGCGGGTCCATGGCCAAGCACTGAGTGGCGAGCACGTCGCGGACTTGGCTAGTGCCAATGCCAAAGGCCACCGCGCCAAAAGCTCCGTGCGTCGAAGTGTGGCTGTCGCCGCAGGCAATGGTCATGCCTGGCTGGGTCAGCCCCAGTTCCGGGCCGATGACGTGGACCACTCCCTGACGCTGGTCGTCGATGTTAAAAAGCGGGATCTCGAACTCGGCGGCATTCTGTTCGATCGCGTCCATCATCTCCTCGGCCAAGTCATCGACAAAAGGCCGCTGCACCAAGTCTGTGGGCACGATGTGATCCACGGTGGCAAAGGTGCGCTTGGGGAAGCGGACCGTAAGGCCGCGCTCCCGCAGCATTTCAAAGGCCTGGGGGCTGGTCACCTCGTGGACCAGATGCAGACCAACGAACAACTGCGTCTGCCCGGAAGGCAACTCGCGCACGGTGTGCGCGTCCCAAACCTTGTGTAACAGGGTCTTGCCCATCTCCAATCTCCTCTACACGGTCAGGTGTTTTTCTTTCCTACTCTTTGCGGCCAAGCGGTTCAGCGCATCCACATACGCTCGCGCACTCGCCTCGATAACGTCGGTTGAAACCCCCCGGCCCCGCGCCTTTTCTCCGTTTTTCGACAGATGCACCGTTACCTCGCCCAACGCCTGTCGGCCGGAGGTGATGGCGCGGATGGCGTAGTCGTCGAGCCGGACTTCGGTGCCGCAGGTCAGGCCAATGGCCGCATACGCCGCATCCACCGGTCCCGCGCCCCAAGACGACTGCTGGACGATCTCGTCGCCAATGCGCATCCGCACCGTGGCCGAGGGCACCGTACCAGTGCCGCTGACCGAATGCAAATACTGGAGCTCGTAGTAGGCGGTCGTTTCGTCCGAGCCACCGACTATCTCGATCAGGTCCTCGTCAAAGACCTCCTTCTTTTTGTCGGCCAACGCGACAAAATCCTCGTACACCTTGTCCAATTCCTCTTTGTTCAGCTCGTAGCCCAAAACCTCCAGCCGATGCCGCAGCGCAGCGCGTCCCGAGCGCGCCGTCAGCACGATCTCGGTGGCTTCCAGCCCCACATCTTTCGGATCCATGATCTCAAAGGTGTCGCGCTGCTTGAGCACGCCGTCCTGGTGGATGCCCGAGCTGTGGGCAAAGGCGTTGGCACCGACGATCGCCTTGTTGGGCTGGACCGCGATGCCCATCAAGCGGCTAACTAGCCGGCTGGTGGAAACAATTTCCTCGGTGACCACTTCAGTATCAAAGCCGAAGTAGTTCTGGCGCGTCTTTAGCGCCATGACGATCTCCTCCAGCGAGGTATTGCCGGCTCGCTCGCCCAAGCCGTTGATCGTGCATTCGGCTTGGCGCGCGCCCTTTTTAATCGCGGAGAGGGTATTGGGTACCGCCATGCCCAGATCGTCGTGGCAATGGACGCTGATGATGGCGTCTCCACTGTTGGGAACCTTGGCGATGATCTGCGCGATCATCTCCCCGAATTCTTCGGGCACGGCATAGCCGACCGTGTCGGGGATATTGATCGTCGTCGCCCCGGCCGCGATCGTCGCTGCGATGATCTCGTAGAGGTAGTTAGGCTCCGTGCGAGTGGCGTCCAAAGGCGAGAACTCGACATCGTCACAGTACGACTTGGCCTGCTTCACCGACTCCACCGCCATCTTCAGTACCTCTTCCCGGTCCTTGCGCAATTGGCCCGCGAGTTGAATCTCCGATGTGCCGATAAAGGTGTGGATCCGCGGCCGGGATGCGTCCTGGAGGGCCGCACCCGCTCGCTCAACGTCCTTGGGCACGGCGCGGGCCAACCCACATATTACCGGCCCTTCGACTTCCTGCCCAATGCGGCGCACGGCCTCAAAGTCCTCGTTGGAGGACACCGGAAAGCCGGCCTCGATAATATCGACCTTCAGCCGCGCCAACTGGTGGGCGATTTTCAGCTTCTCTCTAGCCGTCAGCGAGGCACCGGGCGTCTGCTCGGCGTCCCGCAGCGTGGTGTCGAAAATATATACGCGATTTGCATCAGCCATGATGTGTTTTTCCTAGGCTGGCCGGATATGGTGGTACGAGCGGCAGACGGTCCCCTCCAGCCGTGTAGAGACCGCCTACCGATCTAAGGTCGGGGTCGGAACTCAACTCGCTAAGTAGGGGTTCCATCGCGCTCACCTCCTCTCAAGGTTTTCCTTTATTTGTCGTCCAGCCAGCTCATCATCGCACGCAGCCGGGTGCCGACGGTCTCGATCAAGTGCTCGGAATCGCGGCGCTTGACGGCATTGTACACCGGGCGGCCCACTTGGTTTTCGGCCAGCCATTCCCGCGCAAAGTGGCCGTTTTGCACATCGGCGAGAATCTGCTTCATCTCCGCGCGCGTCTGCTCGGTTATCACCCGGCGGCCGCGCGTCAAGTCGCCGAACTCCGCAGTATCCGAAATCGACGAGCGCATGTTGGCAATGCCGCCCTCGTAGATCAGATCGACGATCAGCTTGACCTCGTGCAGACACTCGAAATAAGCGACCTCGGGCTGGTAGCCAGCTTCGACGAGCGTGTCGAACCCCGCGCGGATCAGCTCGGTCAGACCGCCGCACAGCACCACCTGCTCGCCGAACAAGTCGGTCTCGGTCTCCTCGCGGAAGGTTGTTTCAATAACTCCGGCCCGGCCGCAGCCAATCCCCTTGGCATAGGCCAAGCCGACTTCGTGCGCACGGCCCGTGGCGTTTTGGTACACGGCCAACAGGCCCGGCACACCACCCCCTTGCTGGTACACGCGACGCACCAAGTGCCCCGGCCCTTTGGGCGCGACCATGAACACATCGACATCGGCCGGCGGCACCACCTGCCCAAAGTGGATGTTAAACCCGTGGGCAAAGGCGAGGGCATTGCCCGCTTCGAGATTGGGACGGATATCGGCCTCGTACACGGCCTTCTGGACTTCGTCGTTGATCAAGATCACCACGATGTCGCCGCGTTTGCTGGCCTCGGCCACGTCGGCTACCTCCAGCCCTTCGGACTCGGCTTCAGTGCGCCGCTGGCTACTCGCGCGCAGGCCCACCACCACCTTGACGCCGCTCTCCGCCAGATTGAGCGAATGGGCGTGGCCTTGGCTGCCGTAGCCGATGACGGCCACGGTCTTGTCCGAGAGCAGGTCGAGATTGGCGTCGTTGTCGTAGAACATCTGCATAAAAATTCTCCTTTACTGAGGGCGTTGAGATTGTTTTATAGACATAGTTAGCTGACAGCCGGCTCGTTGCAGCGGCTTCGTCCGTTAATTGGGTTGTTGAAAATGGAACGAGGGGCGAAGCCTACTTGACCGGCCGGCCAATAATAAGCAGTAGGTCGAGGAGGAGAAGTCGGAGGTGCGCCCACACGGGCGTCGGGCGGAAAATACGCGGGGACTGAAAAGGCGCACTCATTGTCATTAAACCTAAGTAATCCAAGAAGTTAGCTTTCAATACGATAAAAATTTCAATATATGGCTCGCCAAAGGGAATGTCAAGCGAAGTGGCGCAAGCGCCCATCCTGCCCCAATTTACCTCACACATTGAATCTCAACCGCGAAATCCCCTGTGGCCGACACCTTTGAAATTCGCCTCGTCACCGACGACACTGCTTGGGACGCCTTCGTCCGCCAAGCCGTCGGCGGCACGGTATTTTCCACCAGCGCGTGGCTCCGCTGTGCTGCAGCCGCCACCGGAGGTCAAGTAAACCGCCTCGGCTGCTACCGCAACGACCGCCTCGTCGCCGGTATCAGCGGCCTAGCCCGTCGGCGCATGGGTCTCTACCGCCTCGAAACCCCAGAGTTGACGCCCTACACCGGCCTGCTCCTCGCCCCGGTCGCTGGCAAAGGACCAGCCAAAGCCGAAGCCGCCCAACACCGCGCTTGCACGCACCTGACGGACCATCTCGCCGTGCACTACGACCGCGTCTTCCTAGTCCACGCGCCGGCCATCGCCGACGTGCGTCCCTTCGCTTGGCAGGGCTGGGACGCGCACTTGCGCTATACCTATCGGCTGCCGCTCGGCGACAGCAACGCACTATGGGAACGGACTGAGCGCCGCACGCGCACTGCCATTCGCAAGGCTGAAAAACTCGGCTATCAACTGCGGCCCACCAGCGATGTCGCACTGTTTCGGCGGCAGTACGAAGCCATCTACGTCAACCAAGCCGACGGCCCCCCAATCGCCGCAGACTTGGCTGAGCGCTTTGTCGCCGCCGCTTTAGCGGCCGGCCTAGCCCAAGCGTACGAAATCGCCTCCCCAGACGGGCCAGCCGCGGTCGTCGCCTTTGTCGAGGGCTTCGACACCACCTATGCTTGGGCCGCAGGAGCCGACCCCGCTTACAACCACACCGGGGCCATCTCGCTGTTGTACTGGCAGTATTGGGACACAGTCGCCCACCAGTACTTCGACTTCGTCGGCGCCAACATGCCGAGCATCGCCTTTTTCAAGCGCGGCTTTGGCTGCGATTTAGTGCCGTACTATGCGGTGGAGGGATACAAGAGCGGGTGGGTCAAACGCGCTTTTGGCGTGCGCCAAGCATTGCGCGGGTGACGAGGAGAGACGACGGCCCAAGCTCTGCGGTGGGATAGGGCCGTCGCGAGGTGGGCAGCGATTGAGCTAGTCGTCTAACAGGCGACTTACTTCTTCGAGTTTCGACGCCTGCACGGCAACGCGATGTAAGTGATCGAGACGCTGTACGTCGTCAATGGACGCCAAGCGAGCGGCGAAGGCTTGGGCGGCACTGGCACCGAAACGCAGTTCCAACACGGCTTGGATGCTGTGGCGGATGCCTTGCTCCCTGCCCTGCTCAATGCCTTGCTCGATACCTTGCTCGATACCTTGTCCTCTGATTTCGTCCTCGACTTCCTTGCGAAGCATGTCGCAGAAGTCGCGGGCAAACTCGGATTCTTTGAGAATGTCCATGAGACGCTCCTGGGCTAAAAGGGTGGAAAGGTGCAGCTTATCATACGTCAAGCTGCTGTAAAACGCCAATCCCAACGCCATGTTGGCCTTGGCCGGCGAATCTAGCGGAAGCTCTCGCGTCATGGCCATGCACTCGGTCAGCCATTGGTCGCGGTTCGTGCCCGGTGGCGGCTGCATCAGCGTGGCTACGGGCAGTAGGCCGAATAAGCGGCTATCGCGGACGATTTCGCCGGGGAGGTCGGCGAGGCGAAGGACGGCGTAGTGAATGCGGATGGGATACACGGGATGCTCTTGGAAGTAGCTGCCCGGATCATTTTTGCCAGCGTCGGGACGGAGGTAGATGACATGGGCATAGACGGGAAGGCCATATTGCCCGATGAGGCGTCCGATGTAGCTGGCCATGCGTTGGGGCATGGGAGGGGTGCTGTCGGCAGTTTGGAACTCGTAGTGGACGAGGGCGGGTTGGCCGTCAATTCGGACTTGGAGGAGGGTGTCGAGGTGGCGGGTTTCGACGATGGTTTGTTCGGTGGGGAGGATTTCGACGAGTTGGATGTCGTCGCGTTGGAAGGTGAATTGGAGGAAATGGTGAGGGTAGGTTTGGACGAAGTGTTTGGTGAGCGCGTCGATGAGGGGCATGGGGCCTCGGCGGGTTGGGGGGCAGGCTCGGCTTACGTTGAGTAGGCAAAGCCTGTGCCAAGACCGCGTATGGATTGTATTTTGGCTTGCCCCGCAGGGAGTTACGCTTTTTCCATCGACAGCCAAAGGAAGGCGGCCGGGGGTTGGTGTATCGGGGAGGATACAGAGATGATGCCTTTGGGTAACGTTTTGTAGGTTGGTTCCGCCGGCACCAACATGCCGAACATCGCCTTTTTCAAGCACGGCTTTGGCTGCGATTTAGTGCCGTACTACGCGGTGGAAGGATACGAGAGCGGGTGGGTCGCGCTATTGGCCTCCGACAGGCCCTGCGCGGCTGACGAACGTCAATAATGCAACTGCGTCACCGACTTGGATATCAACGCAATAGCCACCGCCGACATGCCCACCAAGCCCATGCCGCAGGCATACCCAGCCAACAACACCGGCGCGTATTGCCGCCACTGCTGCGCCCCAAAGCGCGGCTCCAGCCAATAGCGGGCCAGCAGAGCACCGGCCATCTCCGGGATCAGCAAATGCGGCAGCCCGCCAAGGCCGCGCACAAACCCGTACACCAGCGAAATCGGCCACCCCAACCACGACATCACCCCAAATAGCCCCCCGGCCATCACAAAACTCCCCGCGATCCACCAACCCTTAATCGCCTGATCAAACAGCGTTTCCCCGCCCAACGTCGCCGAGTACCACAAACACTGACGCAGCGCGATCAGGTGCCAATACGTCTGCGCGTATTGGAAGGTCGGCGAGGGAATAGGCTCCATCTGCCAGACCAGCGACCAAAACACAAAACCGCAGACCAAGCTCAGCGGCAACAGCAACAGCTCGGCCTTGAGAATCGACGAGAAGCGCGTCCCGGTCAGCTCCACTTCGCGGAAGAGCTGGGCGCGCCGGCCGTGGTCGGAGTACGGAATGGGCGCAAACCATATATCAATGCCTTTGTAGCCGCTCAAAATAAAAGCGCCTTCGCGCAGTAGCGGAAAGCTGACCAACTGTCCAGTCAGCCCGGCCATGCGCGCATTGACATACGAAATCACCGGCGTCACCACGAAGCCAAAAAGCAGCAAAAAGATCAGCGGGAAGTCGTCGTCGTCTAAGAGCAACACGCAGAGCCAGATCATGGCCAACGTCGATAGGACGTACCCGCCAATCGCCAGCCACAGTGGGAAGTCGCCCCGCCCGGCCGGCGTATCCCGCAACGGGCGGTGCCCGCCCTGACGGCGCGAGGCCCGCACCGACAACACGGCCTGCACCAAGCCAATCGCGCCGACAGCCGCGCCCGCGCCAATGTACACGCTCATCCACACGTCGATGTCGTTGGCGAAATTCGTCAGAATCGCGTCCATGCCCGGCCGCCAGTGCGTCAACATGCCCGCGTGGTAGAGAATCGGGCTGCCCAAGGCGTGGACCATGGCCGCGGCAAACGTGCCAACGACGATCCAAAACGGCAGCACCATCCCCAACAACACCAAGCCCAAGTCCGTGCCAATGCCCAAGGGCGCGGCCGGCAGAATGGTCTCGGTCGTGCGCGTCAGATCGATCCAGGGGATGGGCAGCAGGACGATGGGATCGCTGGCGATCAACCCAGTCAGCGCGGGCAACCCCACGTACACCGCGCCGAACAATAACCCAATCCCCATGCCCACCGAGAAAACCCGCCAGCGCCAGCTATCTCGCTCCTCGTCGCTCTCGGCCAGCGCGGTCGCCCCCTGTGCAGCGACTGGGGCCAACGGAAAGGGCAAGCGCTCCACATCGGACGTGACGCGAAAGAGGATGTAGCCGAGCGTGAACCACTCGACCCGCGACAAAAACTGCGAGGCGACCAGCACGACCATGGGCGGGATCCACGCCCGGTGCAAAAAGCTGCGCCCCATCAGCGCATCGGAACCAATCGGCGGCGCGACCCATTCCGGGATGTGCTCGGCAATGCCAAAACCAGCCGCGGCTTGCGACTGCACGAGGTACTGGTTCCACACCAGTTGCCCAAACGGCCCCCCGGCCAGCATGGTGCCGCCAATGACGCCAGCCAAACCGCCGGCAATGTAGTAGATCAGGTAAATCTCTTGGCGCGTCAGCGAAGAAAAGGAACGCCGCGCCAGCTCGGAAAACAGGATGATGGTCACCCACTCGGCGGCCGCGCCGAACGATGCGCCGGCAATCAGGCCCATGTAAATGGCACCGGGCATCATGATAAAGCCGACGAAGAACGCCCCGGCCACGGTGCGCATGGTAAAGCCCTCGCGAAAGCGCGTCGGGGGCTGCATCAAGTCGCGGTAGCTAGTTAGATCGTTAGCTGTCACGGTCGGTATCCGCCTCCCATTTCACCCTGCACCAACGCGACCCCAGCCCATACCAGCCGCATGGCGACCTCGCCGCAAATCATCCCCAAGAAAAACGGCATGACCCGCCGGTAGGTCTGTGCCCCGCCGTAGCGCACCGCCAGCCACTTGCACAGCCAGCCGCACAACACCGACCCCCACACTAGCCAGCCAAAACCCGTGCCAAACACAAAGCCCATCGGATGCAAGGGCCAGCGCAGAAAGTGCTGGCGCATCAACGCCAAGAAATAGGTACAGCCCGCCCCAACCGCGTGAAATCCCAAGCGCACCCAGTCCGTGCCTCCATCCACCGTGCCCGCGTCTTTGAACAAGTAGTTGTAGTAGCGGCCAATGCGCGCCTCAGACCGCGCACCGCCCTGTTCCTGCAAGGCGAACAGCCCGTGCTCGTACATCGTTTCCAGCGAAAACACGTAGCCGGCCCCCAACCCAACGGCCAACCCCAAGGCCATCCCCCAAATTAAGCGACGCGGCGACACGCCGTGGATCTCGGCCAACTTCAGCCCCTCAAATTGCAGGGCGGGCCAGATCCCAATCATCGTAAAGCCAAACACCGCCAAAAAGCCAAAGCCCATGTAGGTCTCATCGGCAAAATGCCCAGCGCCGGTTCCCAAAACCACGAAGAACAGATAGCCCACAATCTGCGGCATCCCCACAATGGGCAACCCTCCGTCGATCCGCAGCCGCGCAAACGTCAACGCCAACAGCAACACCAGCACCAGTGCCGCAATGCCCATCAGCGGCGGCACTCCCAAAGCCGTAGTCCACGCCCACAGCACCATCACCCCAATCACCAGCCCCCACGTCGCCCGGCTGCGCCAAGAAATCGCCGCCGCTAAAGCCCGCCGCGCCGACCACAGGCTGAACAACCCCAAAAACAGCAAGCCGCCGCGCGCCTGCGTCATAAAAAAAGGAAAGTGACTCGGCCAATCTAGCCACGGCGACCCGTGCCCGGGGATGAAGTCGCCGCGATATTCCGAGCGCCCGAGGAAATGGGCTACCAACAATTGCACGCGGGTGAGTAGGTAGAAAAACCACGTGCTGAACGACACTTCCACAGGTGCGAGAAAAGCCGCGCCCACCAACAGCGGGACAAACTCAAAGTGGAACGGCGACTCAAAAGGGGCCATAGCTTTCCATGGGTCGTCGAGCAGGAAATGCTCCATTGCCAATCTCGTGGTGATCTCGGGCACAGACGGCATGTAGTGATGCCACCCATTGATTCCCAACAGCACCCCCGGCACCAACGCGCCCCACCAAAACAGCCGCTGGCCAAACAGGTCTCCGGCAATGAGGGCGCGGGGCACTTCCAACAGCGGAAATCCCAACCGCTCGGTCTCCAGCCAGCGTTGCCGCAACAGCCACACCAAGCAAAAGCAGGTCAGAAAAAACGCGCCGAAAAACACACTCCACATCGCCAACGGCCACAGCCACGCCCCCCAAGGAACAGCCGCGCCGCCTTCAAACGCCCCGATGGCCGGGGCCTCACTCGGCCCACCCGGCACCAACCAGTCCGGGACGACTTGCAAAAAGCGGTAATAGGGGCCGGTCGGCTGGGCAAAGCCGCCGTAGAAACCCGTCACCAAGCCCGGCAAGAACCGGTGCATCAGACCGGAAGCGGTCGCCGACACCCCAATTACCAGCGCGGCGTAAAGCACCGCGCGATCCCCCGGGCCAAGCCAGCGACGCAGTAAGGTAACGGCGGCCAACGCCCCTATTGGCACGGCGAAAAAGACCTGCGCCCCCGGCGCACTCCCGGCCCCGGCCAAATGCGGGCCGTTGTACAGCAACTCGACGCGCTGGAGCAACCATCCGCTCGCGACCGTGATGCCGGTGATGAGCGCGGCTAAGCGCAGCGCGACCATCTCGTAAATTTTTCTACCATAATTGTCTCCAAGGGACTGCTTGCTTGCGGCCACAATACTGTGGCCGGACTGCTAGCTGGCAGGGGGATAGGAGTGGCTTTTTTAATGGGGCCGAAGTGCTCCTTGAAGAAGAGCTAAAAAAAGCAGGCCCAAACAATGATTAGCTCTTGAGACTGTTGTGTCAACTTTGGACATTATAGTCATGCAACGGGCATACCGATTTAGGCTTTATCCAACCCAAAAACAGGACGACCTTCTCAACGTCCTCCGGTACCAGTCTTGCGTCCTCTATAACGAGGCGTTGGATGTGCGCAAGAAAGCCTATCGGACTAAGGGACAAACGCTCAACTTTGTCTCCCTCTGGAGTCGTTTTAAGGCCGACAGAAAAGAGCGGCCCGAAGACTTTGGTCTCTTGAATGCAACCCAAGTCCAACAGCTTCTGCGTCGCCAAGACAAAGCCATGCAAGCCTTCTTTCGCAGACTGAAAAAGCCGCACCCAGACGACAAAAAGCCCGGATTTCCGCGCTTCAAGCCCTTCAAGCGTTTTCGCTCCCTTGAGTATCAACACGGGAACGGATGCAAGCTCGGTCAAGCGGCATCGGGAGCTTCCTGAAAGCATGCTCAAGCAGGTCGTCCTTACTCAGCGATTGGGACGTTGGTATGTCTGCTTTCTCGGAGACGACGGCCAAGCGCCTAAGCCGCTGAAGGCTGGTCTCGCCGTTGGAATCGACATGGGCCTGAATGCTCTGTTGGCTTTGTCGGACGGCACGCTCATTGAAAACCCTCGCTGGTTGAAGCGTTCACTTGCCAAACTTCGAGTCGCTCAAAGGGCTCTGTCGCGAAAAAAGAAAGGCTCTCATCGCTTTTACCAGTCCAAATACGAAGTCGCCCGTCTGCACGACAAAATCAAACAGCAGCGCCAAGACTTTTGGCATCGGCGGACGCACAAGCTGACCCAAGACTATGCGCTGATAGCGATTGAAGACTTGCCGCTGGCTTTTATGACCCAAAGCAAAACACTTGCTCGATCCGCTGCTGATGCAGGGCTTGGGATGTTCAAAGCTATGGTCGGTTACAAGGCTGAAAGTGCTGGTTGCCAGCTTGTAGCTATTGACCCTAAGAACACCTCTCAGCAGTGCTCTCGATGCGATGCTTGGGTGAGGAAGTCTTTGGCCGTTCGTGTGCACACCTGCTCCTGTGGATGCGAATTAAACCGCGATGTCAACGCGGCCAGAAACATCTTGAAAAGGGCCAGATGCTGGCCTACGGACGCTAACGTAGAGGAAGGGATCTCAAGCGTAGTCCGTGAAAGCTGTCCGCTTTAGCGGACAGTGGCTTACTAGACCAAAGAACCCGCGCCAGAAAGCCTCACCAGAGCGTTAGCGGCTGTCCTCAAGATCGGCTACTTGACCGTTGCGGAGAGAGGCCATTTCGTATTGGGCGATCTGGCTGATGCTAACGATGGTGAATTCGCAGGACGCAAAGTATCCCAACAGTAGGAGAATCCCATGAGCGTGAAATCCGTTTATATGATGACCGATTTGGAAGGCGTGGCCGGCGTCGATGATTGGGACCCGAGGCACCGGGACGATGCGACAACGGCAAAAGGCGTGTACGACCGCGCCGAGATGCAGCGCTTGTTGACCGGCGAAGTCAATGCCGCGGCCGAAGGCTTATTTGCAGCAGGTGTCGAAGAAGTCATCATCAATGACGCGCATGGGGCAGGCCGCACGATTTTGTCCGAAGAATTGATCTCAGGCGTAAAACTGGTCCAGGGTGTCAAGCGGCCGTGCTGGTTGCCGGGCTTATCGCCCAGATTTGACGCCTTGATCCAAGTGGGCATGCACGCAATGACCGGCACGCCCAACGGATGTCTCGCCCATTCGATGAGCCACAATATGGTCTATCGCGTCAATGATGTCGAAGTCGGCGAAATGGAAATGGCGGCGTATTTGTGTGGTCATCTAAGCATTCCTTGGGTCTTTACCGCAGGCGATCTGCACGCCTGCACCGAATCCGAGCGCTGGGTCCACGGCATTGTCACAGCACCTGTGAAAGAAGGGCTGGGCGAATTATGTGCCCTGCACATGGCACCAACAGACGCTCGCACCCTGATTAAGACGCGCGTACAAGAAGCCATCGCGGTCGCCACAAACATCGAACCACTCGTTGCAAAACGTCCGGTGGTGGTGGAGATAATGCACCCCGATCCCAAGCGTCTTTCCCTGCCAGAAGGGGTTGAGCGCGTAGATGACCTTACGATTCGCTGCAAAGGCGACTCCTTCTGGCAGGTGTTTCATCACCTCGTTTATGGCAAGCCCGATTTTCCAGTTCCCGCGTAGCCTTCAGCCCCGCTCCCACTGCGGCAACTGCTCGGCGTAGTAGCGGCGGCTATCCGCGTCCAAGGTGCGCCAGATCAAAAACTGCTTGCGCACATCGTCCAAAAAGGTGCGCACCACGCGCTGCCACGTCGCCAGATCGCCAGCCGCCAACGCCAAGTCAACGTGGATGTCGCAATAGTGCGGGTCCGGCCCCGGCTCTATCTCCATCGCGGTCTCTTGCACCACGCCTTGGTCAAACGGTGCCAACCACACCCGCGCCGCCACCCGCACCTTCTCCCCCACTTGCTCCGCCTCCAAGGCTTCGACGTAAAATCCCGCTCCGATCGACTGCTCCTGATTGGCCGCCCACGATTCGGCTTGAAACGCCGCCATGCCCAGCGCTTCACGCCGCGCCAGCGAGAAGGGCAGTTGCACGCGCAAATGCTCGCCCTTGACGACCGGCAGCTTCCACCGCCGCTCAATCCCCGGCGTGCAGATCCGCCCGGCCATGCGCGCCGGATAGAGCGCCGACGCCACCACCAACAGCGCGATCGCGCCAACGGTCAGCACCGCTCCCAGCGACGAGTAATTCAGTTCCAAGCCGGGCAAAAAGCCCCCTTGGGCCAAAAGCTGCGCCGCGCCTTGGCCGAGCAAATATCCCGCGACCGTACCAACCACGCCCAGTGCTACTGCTTCCGCCATAAACAACCCGCTGACGTGTCCGGGGGCTAAGCCGACCGCGTTAAAGGTGCCGATTTCCTGCGTCCGCTCGTACACCGCCCCGAGCATGGTGTTAAACACGATCAATCCGGCGATCAGTAGCGGCACAATCAGCGACCCCCATCCCGACACCGACGCCACCCCAACCGAATTGACGAGCAAGCGCTGCCCTCCGAGGCCAGCGAACAGGTTCAAATCCAAGGTCTCCGCCAACTCTACCACCGCCCCGCGCGTTGCCTCCGTGCCCCCATCCAACCGGATCCCCACCGACGCCAGCCGCACCCCATCCCACCGCATCAGCGCGGCAAACGGCAAGACCGGCGTCGCCGACGCAGGCAAATGGGCAAACGGCCGCAACTTCCCTCCCTGCTCACGTCCCACTTCCGCTTCCGAAGGCTGTTGCGCCTCTGGATCCAACGGGGTCAGCGGCTCGCCATTCAGATCGAGCCGGTCCAGCGCGTCATCGGCGAGCAATCCCACGACCCGAAACACCTCCCCAAAAACCCGCACCCGCTCCTGCTCCAAGCCCTCGGCGCTGACCCCCAAAGAATCCGCCAAGCCCACCGGCAACAGACAGGCGTCCTCTTCCCCGGGCCGCAGCCACCGCCCGGCCACCACCTCCGGCCCGAGCAAATTCTCCTCCTGCGCCGCCAGCCCAACAAACCCCCAGACCCCAACCGCTCGCTCCTCGGCGTCATCCCGCTCAACTCGATAGGACGACGCCAGCGATCCCACCGACAGCCACGCGCGCGGCGCGACTTGCTCGTCGCCAAACCAATCGCGCAACAGATCGTAGCCTTCCAGCTCCATAGTCTGCCAGCCCGGCATCCGCACCAACGCACCCTCGTACGCCGCGTCCGCGCCAATCGCAATCCAATTGGTGTGCAGCGCAGCGCGGACCGAGGTGAAGGACAGCACGGAAAAGGTCAACAACACCAGCGTCGCGCAGGTCAGCCCCGTGCGCCACGGTCGCCGCCGCAAATGCGCCAACCCCACGGCGACCGATGTCAGCACCGCACCCGACCGCTGCACCGCGATCTGCCCGCGCCGATTGCTCAGTTCCTGCAACTCCCGGTTCAACCGCGACATCCCCAGAAACGTGACCAAAATCCCCAACGCCAAGATGACGAAGCCGAGCAGGATGATCGCCGGCGAGATCGACAACTCAAAGGCCGGATGCACGTAGCGCAGGGCGACAAAGCCCACGAGAAAGAGCGCGAAATACCCAAATACCTGCCGCCGCAAATCGGCAAACCCAAACGCCAACCGCTCGGCAAAGTGGGCAAAGGGAATCAATACGGCCAACAAAAAGAGCGCGCCCTGCACTACCCCAGCTTGCGTCCGCTCCACGTCCCGATAGGCTGCCGCGGCCAGTGCCCAAGCGCGGCGCGCCCGATCGAAAAAATCTTGATGCCGATGCTCAGCGCGCGCTGCCTCGGCTTCTTTGAGCAACCCGGCCGACCGCTCGTGGAAAGCCGCCAGCCGCCCATTGCGCACGCCGTGTCGCTCCAACCGGTCAATCCGCTCGCCATTGAGCATGTGCATATCAGCCGCCACCCGATACACCGTCTCCGCGATCCGCCCCTTCCCATCAACCGCATAGCCCACCCCGCTCGGCACATCCTCCGTCCCATTGAGCAACAGCAGGCGTCGCCCCAATCCATAGCGGCCCGTCGCCATCACGGCCTTGAACCGCTCGCTAGGCTGGGTAAAAATCACGCCGACCGGCTCCGTCCACGACCCCACCCGATTCACATAGCTGAATAGCTCCATCTCCGGAGCCGTCAGCGGCAGGCAGGCCCCGTACACCACCGGCTCGGCTTCCAACACCGCGTCAATCGCTTGCACGCGCTCCAAGGTCAACAAATTGCGCGGATCAAAAATCCCAAACAGCGCCGTCCCCCGCAGCGGTGCGGTGACAATTTGCACCTCGTCCTCGGCACTATCCATTGTCACCGTCAGCGCACGCCCCGGCAACTTGCGCTCCCCATTGATCCCCCAGTCTGGGGCATCCGTCACCGCCCCACTTTCCGCATCGAGCCGATACGCCTCCAACCGCACCGGCTTGGTGTAGATGATACCAGACTCAACTCCGGGAATGACAAACCGCCCCGAATCATCCGCGGCCGCCCAAAAATCCGGCCGCACCCCAGCCAACGTCGGATGGCGCAGCCGCAGCCGCACCAACGCCCCAGCCGTAGGCTGATCCGGCAGATAGCTGCGCGGCCCGTAGTGAACCACCTCCCCGCCGATGGTGCCAAACGCATCGTTGCCCCAAGCCCACGGCTCCAGTTCCGGGTCGTCAATGAGCGCGGGCAGCACGCCCTGCAGTAGCGCAACTTGACCGGCCAACCAGTCAAAGCGCACCGCCGTAGGATCGTCGTCGGGCGCGTCAAAGCGGGCGCGGCTGTCGTTGACCGTGCAAAAGGCCAACGCCGGGCATCCAGTGAGGGCCGCTACCGCCGCATCCAACGGCACTGTCAGCGCCATGCCTCCCAAACCTTGGCGGGCAAAGTCCTGCTTTAGGCCATTGACCAGCACCTGCTCACCCCTTAACGCGGAGTCTTCGTATGCCGTCACTAGCTTTAGCAACCGCTCGGTAATCGGCGGCGCGAGCAAGGAGACGCGATACGGCTCTCGCGGCCTAAACGCCCCGAGCCGCGGGCTGTGCGACGACAAATCCAAGCCCACCAAAAAGCGCGTCTTTAGCGCACTGAGCCGCCGCAAGAGCGCAGTCTCCTCCACCTCGCCCTCCCGCTGTCCCCCAGCCGCCAGCAACAACGGCGCAAAATGGCGCATCCCGGCCATGTTCTGGAAGTGCCCAGCCGTCCACAGCAACGCGACCGTGCGCTTGGGCGGCCGCTCGGCAAACCCCCGAGCCAATTCCAACAGCCCCGCCGCACTTGCCGCTTGCTCGGCCCCTGGCGCTAACGCTGGCACCGGCGACACCGCGTCGTAATGCGCGGCCAGGAAGACGACCTCCTCCTTCAGCGTCGCATCGCGCCCGGGGATCACAGCGACCAAGTTCTGCGCCGTCACCTCCCGCCACGCCATCCGTCCCCGCAAGCGCACCTGCGCCTGCGACCTTGCCAACTCCCGCAACCGTTCCGCCACGTCTTTGCGCGCATAGAGACGCGGCAAGTCAGCCGGCACGTCGAGGAACTTTTGCTCGGCTTCCTTGCGATGCGCCCCAGCCGATTCCAAAAACACCACAGCCGCGGCCCCCAAGTGAAACGCATCCACCCAAGCTGTACCCGAGACATAGTCGAGCAGGACGATCCGCCCAGCCACCGGCTGCCCTTCGAGTCGGCTGCCATCCCCGCCATACACCAACTGCCCCTCAATCCCCTCGGCTGGCAGCGTCGGCGTCCGCACCAAATTGGGCCAGACGCCGAACAATTCGAGCCGCTCATCGGCGCATTCGAGCCAAAACCCCTCGTCGATCGGCACCAACACCGGAAACTCGTGCCGGTAGATCTCTGCTATCCCCAAACCCTCTAGCTCCGCGACCAACCATTCACGGGCTACCACAGCCCCCGGATAGCCCGTCATCCGCGAGGCAGATGCGGAGAGCGTCTCCACTGTGCGCCGCAGACGCACTTCCGTCTTGGACTCGGCGGCAAGCGCCGGGCTTGTGGACGAGACCAACAAGATCAAGAAAAGGAAAGCCCCCGGAGACAACGCCCGGAGGCTTGCTCGACTAGCGCAGTGCCTTTTTCTATATGGAGTAGCCAATTCCATTCCTTAAAGCCAATCAACTGCCTAACAGACGATGCTCTTCAGTCTTTGCGCCATCTCGCAGCCAGTCAATAGGCGCTTCGTCACTCCGTGTCGGATTAACCCACACAATTCTCTTTAATTCCCCCACATTGTTTGACGCAGTTCTCAATGCGCTACGTACTCTTTCATCTTGAGAAGTAATTAACCGATCTGTCGCAAGTGCCGCTTCAACGAGATGGACATCTTTGGCAACCATCGCCTGCTGATCTTGGGACACACTCGCATCAATACGCCCTCGCAAGGTCTCATCGCGTTCGCCAATAATTTTTACAACTCGCTTTCGCGCCCACATTCGCCTACGCCCTCTTCTTGAATATCTGGACATGTGGCGATGCCATTCTTCTCGTATTGCATTCGTCATCACAACATGATGTCCAACATCCAACACTGTGTCCAAAAATTTTCGACATGTACTTGAAATCGGATACTTCGCTTCACTCGCAGAATTTACAATATCGGCATCAATCACCAATCGCCGAGGACGCTGCTTTGCCATTATTTTTGGCTCCGCCCTTCCACTGTATCGAGATATGCACCTTCAGCTTTCAACTCGACATCGCCAAAATCCTCTGGCCAATCGCCAAAAGCACCATTTTCATCCAGATCAGCGCTTTGAATTGCCGTCGTTCCGTCTTCAGGGTTGCGCGAAAACCAGTGTAGCTTCACCAAATCAGGCTCTAGGTCTCCCTTCGCCATCAAGGTCTGTATCATAAGCAACAACAACGAGCTATGGGTCTCCACGACTAATCTCACGCCACGTTTTGCGGCATCCGCCAAAATTTTGGCCAACTCATACTGCGCTCTCGGGTGCAAATGCAGTTCCGGCTGTTCGATATATACGAGTTGTCCTGACTCAGCAACCAAAAGCGCGACGAGTACAGGCAACACTTGTGAGACTCCAAAGCCAACATCGGCGATATTTACAAGATCTGCCCCGTTTGGCTCTGCTTCTGGTAGTCGCCCAACCTGCAACTCAACTTTAAGCGTCCTACCTTTCGCGTGCTCCATTCCGATGCTGAATGACTGGCTAGCAGAATTTTTCTGCAACCGTGAAATGAATTGATTGGCGGACGTAAATTTCGCATTTGGGCCATTCAACAAGAGCGGCCCAGGATCGTAACTCGCTTCAAGGGTCTGCTTCATCAGCAACAGGGGCTGCATTATACTCGACTTGCCAGAACTGTTCGCACCTGCCAAGATCGTCAGCGGGCAAACTTCAATCCGGCTCTCTACTGCAATCGATTTGAAGCCCTGCACCGAAATTGCAGTAATACCTTCATTCTGATCTTTTTTTCGATCATCCATAATGTCCGCTCCAATGGATTGCCGACCATCTATGGTGCTTCACACTCATAGGGTATCCAGTGCAACTTCTTGCGTCCTCACCCCCAGAGCTTGGGCAACTGCTCCCGCAGCGTGACGAACGAGAAATAGCCAAAAAAGGCGCAGGCCCAAATCAAGGCCACAAAGCGCACCGGGTGCATGGCCAACGCCCCTTTGAGCACGCGGTTGTTTTGCCACAAGAGCAATACCGAATACAGCAGCATAACTCCCGCGTTGAGCGAGGCACTCAAGACCAGCAACTGCACCGGCTTGTTGTAATCCGAGAGCATAATCAGCACGCCGAAGAGAATCTGCGCCCACAACAGAAGAAAATAGAGCCGGTTCCGCGTCCACTTGGCGTGGGTGCGCAGCCAGTTGGTCTTAATAATGTCGGTGGAGATGCGCGAGCAGGCGTCCAACAGCCCCAGCTCGGTCGTCAGCAAAATGGCAATGCCCATCCAGTTGAAGAGGTGTTTGAAAAAGCTGCCGCGCTCCTGCGCGATAAAGTCGCCCTCGGCCCCGACAAACCCCAACCCCTGTTCCAACCCGGGAGCCTGTCTGGTGGTGGCGTAGGAGATAAGCGACAACAGTATCAGCGACAAAACTGACAGCGCGTAGAAGGTGATCAAGTGCTCGCGGTTGGCCGCCTGCCACCAGCCGCGCCAGCGCTGCATGTTCTCCGGCGTCTGCTCGAAGTGATAGCCAATAGCGCCCACGGCCTCTTCCCGCCCGGTCAGCGGGCTAGTCAGCCGCCCCACGTACGCGCCCATGGCATAGCCTTTGTCGCGGACGAAATCGCTCTGCGCCAAGTTCATCGTCCCGCCAGCACCCGCAAAGGCCAAGGCACCCAAAAAGAGCGGCAGTTCCATTTCCTCTGGGATATGGCCGATATTGACGATGCCCTTGCACATGTCCCACACGTGAATTGGCTCTACTACCAAAAAGAAAATGACCAACAGCAGGACCAGCACCGCGGCGATCAGCACCGTCTGAATGCGCTCTACCGTGCGGTACACCACCGGCCCCAAGCTCAGTGCCAGCCCGACCACCAACAGGCTCGCGATCGAATAGCCGACCCGCGTACTCTCATCGCCACCGAACTCCCAAGTCAAAATAGTCGCCGCCCCCGACGCCCAGCCCGGCCACATCCACGGGACCACGTTGCACACCAGAAAAACCCCGGCCCAGCCCGACCATTGACGGCAAAAACCAGTCACCGCGGTCTCGCCGGTAGCCAAGGTCCAGCGCTCGATTTCCATGTTGATGAAATACTGGGTCAGCACCCCCACCATGCAGGCCCAAAACACCACGAAGCCGAACTTGTAGGTTATGTAGGGCCAGAGCACGAACTCGCCGCTGCCCAGCGAAAGCCCCAACAGCAGGATGCTCGGCCCAACCAGCTTGCGCCAGTGGGGCGGCTCGGGTAGGTCGCGGTACTGCCCGGCTGGCAGCCGATCACAGGGGATCACCTCATGCGGCACGGGCTTAGTTGTCATATAGCCATCCTAAATCATTCGCGAGATAATTCGCCGATGGACGCAGACAGACGCCGAGTAGGGGCGAGCGATCGCTCGCCCCTACCTGCAAGACGATCCACCGCTCGAATCGTTCAAATCATTCCGCATTGCTATATCGTCTTTCCCTCTAAGTTGCCACTACGAGAAAAAAGCCCCCAAGGACCAGAGGTCCCGGAGGCTTTTTTCTAAGCGAACCGCAATATGCAGTCTCAGAAGCGGAACTGCAAGGAAAACTGATGCACGCTGTCGAGGATGCCAAACGAGGTAAAGGCGTAATCGACCGTGGCCATGCTCAAATCGAGGCCCAGCCCAGCCGTCAGGCCCTCCTCGCTGCGGCCAGCCGGGACGACCGCGCCGTCGACCTCATTGACTTTCTCGTCCTCTACGCCCTGATAGTTGTACTTGTAGCCAGAGCGAAGACTGAGCATGTCAAAAAGCTCCACCTCAGCCGCCGCGTACACGAGCTGCTCGGCGTCTTGAGGCTTGGTAGCATCGGCGAGCAGGGTCACCTTCATGCCGCTGTCTGGGTCGTCGAGGATGGCAGCGGCCGCGCCAATGCTGAATATCAGCGGCAGCGGCGCACCGATGTCGTAAAACGTCAGATCGCTGCCCAGATTGTTGATCCGCGCACCGATGGTGTACGTGGGATTGACGCGGTAGAGTGCGCCGAAATCAGCCGCATACGCGGTGGCACTGACGCCATCGATGGTCTGGCTGACGATCTTGCCGGTCACCCCTAAGTTGAGTCGGTCGGTAATGTTGCGCGCCCACGTCGCACCCACGGCCAAATCTCGGTAGCTATACGTATCCGAGGTCTCGGTGTCGTTGGGATCGAACGTTCCCGCGTCGAGCACGAACTGCGGCACCACGTCGCGGTCGGCGGTAATGTCGCCCAACCCGAGCGTCACTATGCCAATGCCCAAGGTGCCCATGTCGCCCATATCGCGCGCAAACCCAATGGCGTCGTGCGACAAATCCGCGATCCACGAGTTGTGCGACAGTAGCACTTGGCTTTCGCCGCCGCTCAGAGCCGCACCGGCTGGGTTCCAGAATAGCTGGTGGACGTCGCCGGCTACGGTCGTATAGGCCGAGCCAAGCGCGACCGGTCTGGCTCCCACGCCAACCTTGAGAAACGCGGCACCAGTCAGGCCAGACTTGCGCACATCGGCAACTCCGGGTTGCGCCAACAAGCAGGCCAACCCTAGCACTGCAATGAGTTTTAACACTTTCATTTTCAAGTCTCCCCTGTTCGGTTCAGCGCAGAATGGCAAAGTGCCCGGTCTGTGCTCCGCCCGGGTACTCGGCCACGTAGATGTACAGTCCGCTGGCTACCTCAATGCCGTCCTTGGAAAACATGTCCCAGAACAGCGTGCCATCGAACGGGTTGGGGGTGGCACTATTGAAGTAGAGCACATCGATGACCTGCCCAGCCACGTCAAAGATGGTGATCTTGGTATCGTTCGGCAGGTTGAAGAAGAGCATCTTGTGCTCAGTGCCCGTATCGTGCAGCGCACCCTTCTTATAGGGATTGGGCACCACGCGGATGGCGAGATCGCCGCTTACGAGATCGCCGGCATCCGCCAGCGGCGCCTTGAGAATAAACGGCGCACCAATGGACTTTTGCCCCTCTAAGGTACCGGGGAAAAACGAACTAGCGGTCGCGTAGTGGTACGTGCCCTTCCACAACCCATCGCGGCCGTTGAAGTTGTGCCGATGCGTCTCCAGAGAGTTGAAGGGCTGACCATTGATCTCGCCCGACTCGTTGTCGTACGCAGCGACGTAGTAGTAATAGGTAAACCCAAAGGTCACCAAGTCGCTGTTATCGGCAAACTTGTACTTGAACACATCGCTGTCCGGCCCGTCGTTGAGGTAGTTGCCCAACTCGCTTGCGGGCACGTGGGCAATCAGCCGATAAGGCCCCCACGCCGCTGGCTCCTGCGGCCTGTAGCCCCCCGAGCTGATATTGGGGTTGTTGTCGGCACCAAAGGCGGCCAGTTGCGCGTCCGTGGGATTGACCTCGGTCTGTTCGTGATAGCGGTCGATGAGGCGCAGACCGACATCGAGCGAATTGACTCGTGGGAACAGCGTCGAACGATAGACCTTGTAGCCGGCAAAATCAGATGCCGCTTCGGCGCTATCGTCCCACTTGACATCGACTTTGACATCCGTGTTGGGCGCGACTTCGATGTGGGGCGTCGGCGGCGGCGAGGGGATCTCAAAGTTGTTGTCATAGACCCACTGCGCCGTGCTGCGCGCAGCGCGTACCCCCTGCAAGCGGAATCCCGCGTACTCTATGAGCACCAAGTTGATGGTCTCGCCCACCTCTAAGGAGAACGGGCCGATGCCCACCTGCAACATGCCGTCGAAGCCGTGGCCAATCGAGTAGCCCTGCGTCCACGCCCAATCGGGCTGGTCGTCCAGCGAACGACTCGGATCGACCTCCCAGTTTTGGATGAAGGTGTTGTTGTACTTCATGTCGCCCACCGGCTGGCCGCGCTCGCCTTCGGGACGCACGGCATTGATGAACGACAGCGGGTCGCCGGGGACGATGTCCGCGTGATTGGGATCAAACCAGTTGGGATCGGGTACCAAGCTGCTCTCGTTCTGGATGGCCGCACCTTTGTCCCAAGTGCGGCTGCCGATCTGATCGCCGTCGAAAAACGCGGCCATCGCGTAGATGTGATTCTCGCGCGGATTGGCGTAGCCGCCGTCGTCTTTGAGCACCGAGGTGAACCAACCGCGCTCGGCATCCATGCCGACCGGATGGCTGTCGAAGATGGTGCGCTTGTCCTCCGCGCTGGCGCTGCTGCCGCTTTCTGGCAACGCGCCCTGTTTGGCGGCGATCCACTGCATTCCATTATAGATGTCGTAGTAGTATCTGCGCCGATTCATGGTATTGCCCAACAAGCGCGAGCCATCGGCTGACCAGCCGGTGGACGAACCAAACACGGGGTGTGGCTCGCCAAGTGTACTCGGCGACGGGCCGGAGAATACCACCGGCACATCCCAAGGCGCACCGTCGGCGTCGGGCGTGGCGTCGTAGCCCGAGGTCGGCCCGGTAAACCACCCCGAAGCACCGCGCCGACCATGAACGGCATTGCTCATCGAATTGATCGGCTCGTTTTGCAGATGCAATGTGAGCGCATGGATGCGATTGTCGGTCTTTTCGGCTGTGCCGTCGCCATCGGCGTCGAGTACGCCGGTGTTGGTCAATTCCAACTCGACGACGATAAAGTCGTTGAGGTTGGCGTGATTAGCGGCAAACTGCCGCATCCGCCAGCGCACATCAACGCCAAGGTTGGTCGGCATCGCGCCCTCGTAGCGCATTTCATTGCGGTCCTCATCAACCCAGTAGGCACCCGGGCTGGTAAAGTTGCGCGCCGCATCGCCGGCACCCGCTAGGTTGCTGGTGTAGAAACCGTGCAAGTACTGCTTGGCCCGGGGCGCATTGCTGTCCGTGGTGATATTGATCTCTTCGGGGCTGTATTCCGCCATCTGCAAGTCTTGGCCCCAAGGCAGGTGTAGATTTTCGCCGCCCGGATAGGTTTGGGTCGGCGTCGTCCATTGGCGATCCCAGTTGCCGACGCGGAAGAGGGTAAAGCGGGCGGTCGGATCGTCATCGGTTTCGCGATACCAAGAGCCGGCGTTGCTGGGGAAGAAGGAATCCCACAGATCGCCAGCCGTGAACACGCCACCCTCTTGCGCGGCAATCGTCCCGGCCGTGGCGACTACCAACACGGTCGCCAGCCGGGACGCAATTTTCATGCGTTTAATCATCTTAGTATTCCTCCTAGAAATCCACGGTGACGCCGAAATTGGCCATGCGCGGGATGTCGTAAATCGCCTGGCTCTGGCCGGTGAAGGCCCGGTTGAGGTTGCCCGTCGGGTCTCCATCTTCCTCCCACTTGGTGGTAGAGGCGATGTTGCGATTGTCCCACGTCAGGATGTTCTCGCGATCGAAAACATTGCGCACCTCAAAGAAGACACCCAACGCCAAACCGCCCGACGCAAGGCCGCGGTGGAGCCGCAGGTCCGTGCGCACATTCCACGGGGCCTGCCGGGTCTCGCGCGCACGCGGATCGTCCGTGGTGGCCGTTATATTGTAGTTGAAGCCGCTATCAGCCGTCGAGATCAAGGTCAAGCCAACCTCTGCTGGCAACTCGGCCAACAGGGTGACGGCGATGCGGTGGGCCCGGTCGTAGCCGGAGATCAGCGGATTGCCACCGCCGTTGACATTGGCCTCGTACGTGTTGAACCGCTCCTTGTTGGCCAGCGCCGTGTCCAAGGCTTCGTCATCGGCTGGGGCGTTGACCGAAAACGAATTTTTGTCCGGGAACGGCGTCGAGTTATTGCCATTGCGCGATGCCTTGACATAGCTGTACGCGTAGTTGACGCGACCGTTAATTTTGCTCTGCGACCGGCGCTCCACGCCAAACTCAATGCCTCGGCTGTCGGCGTACCCACCGCTGGTATTGAGCGTGTAATTGGCAAAGCCAGCGTCGGCTGGGCTGATGGTAAAGCCGAGCCGCCCGTAGTTTTCGATGTCGCGGTAATAGGCCGTGACGTCGAACAAGTACTCGGGCGCGAAGCTGTACTGCAGGCCCATCTCGTACGCGGTGGCCGTCGTCGGATCTGCCTCGACATCGGGCACGTTCGGCCACGCTGGGTTGGTGAAGCTGTCGTAGTCCTCATAGAGGTACGAAAACGACGGTGCCGAGTAGAACTTGCCCCACGAGTAGTGCATGGCGGCCTGCTCGCTGATCGGATGCGAGATCCCCAGCCTCGGCTGTAAGTACCAGCGCGTCTCAACCGCCCCACTGCGAATCGGGGTGCGGTAGGTGTGGGTCTGGCCGCCTTCATAGGTGTATTCACCCTCTTCGGACGGGCGGAAAAAGTCGGCGAGTTGCTCGGCGTCCGCGTTGAAGCTGTCGAGCCGCAAGCCGGCGTTTAGGATGATGCCCTCGTACTCAATTTTGTCCTGCACGTACAAGGCCAGTTCGCTCGGGCTGCGCTCGTATTCGGAAATCTCGTACGGCAGGTTGGAATAGCCCACCGTAATCTGCGTCCGCTGCATGAGCTTCGAGACCGTGTGGCTGCGGAACAGCAGGCCGGCCTTGAGCTGGTGGTGGTAGTTGTACTGATGGGTGATGTCGGCCTTGAGCTGCATCACGTCGCGGTTGAGCTCCTCAAAATAGAAGCCCGCCTGCGCCAAGCGGTACTGATTGTCGCCAAAGGGCAGGTCGAAGTTGCGCGAATTGCCGGGGTTGGTGGTAAAAAAGGTAAAGTTGCCGTCGGCATCGGCTCCAGAGCCGTCAACTCCTAGGTACTTTTCCGACTCTTCGGCGCTGTCGATGAAGATGAAGTCGCCACTCTCGTCGGCACCGACGACGCCGTCGCCGTTGTCGTCGGAGTAGCCGAACTTGCTCGAGCGCGTAACCTGCGAGAGCTTGATCTCGTAGAAGGTGTTGTTAGAAAGCGAGTGGCTCATCCCCAGATAGGCCATCGTCCCTAACTTCTTGTTGCCCAAGGCCCCGTCGGGGAAATAGGCGTAGCGACCGCTGAAGTTGCGATTGACCCAACCTCCCAACTCACCGCCGTCGTCAATCATGACGTTGCCGGTCAGCTTGACATTCTGGCTGAGCCGATTCGTCAGTTTGAGCGAATAGCGCTGCGAGCGATTGAGCATGTTGGGGAGAAGTCCCTCGTCGTTGAGATAGCGCGTGGTCAAGTAGAAATGGGTGCGCGGCAACACTTTGCCACCCAGCGAAAGCTCCATCTCGGTGGAGGGATTGTCGCCGTAGGTAACTTGCTCGGGGTCGAAAATGTAGTATTTATCGGCCTTGGCCTTATCGACCTCGTCTTCAGAGGCCAGTAAGGCTTCGCGAGCCTGCACGTAGCGGTAGAAATACGTATTATAGAAGGTGCTGTCGGCTCCCGGCTCGGAATTGACCAGCCCAGCATAGACATCCGGCCCGGCATTCTTGTAGCCGCCAACGCCGCGACGGACAAACAGCCGCCCCTCTAACTCCTCGCCGCCTTCGCGCGTTACTACATTGACGATGCCAGCGCTAGCCGCGTCGTACTCGGCGTTGAAGGTCCCGGCGATAATGTCCAGCGACTGCACGTTGCTGGCGTTGACGCCGACCGCGGTGAACTCGCCGTCCGAGGTGCGATTGACATCTACATAGGGATTCCAAGTGACCAAGCCTTCGCCGGCGCGGAAATACGTATCCGACACGTCGATCCCATCGACGAGCACTTTGGTCTCGGCCTTGCGCCCGCCGCGGATATAGCCGCGAAACACGCTCGGCGTCGTGTTAATCAAGTCCTGCAAATCGGCCACCGGCATGGTGTTGTTGAGCTCGGCGCGGCCGATCGTCGCTCGGCTGGTCGTCAGCGAGCGCTCGACCAGCGGTGCCTCGGCAACCACCGTTATGGCCTCGCCTTCAATCGCCTCGGTCGCCAGCGCGAAATCGACCGTCGTCGTCAGATCCAAGCGGACCTCGATCTGGGTCTGGCGCACCGTTTGGTGCCCGATGTAACTAGCTTCGACCGAGTACGCGCCGGGGGGGATATTGAGCAAAAAATAACGTCCCATGTCGTCGGCTGTAGTGCCGACCCGCTCGCCGCCTACTTCGGCGAACACATTGGCCCCGGGCAATGCCTGCCCAGAATCATCTTGTACTACGCCGGCAATTTTGCCGTTGCCAGCCAACGCCGGCAGGGCGAGCAGGGCGCAAAACAGTGCCGCGCCTAGTGCCGCCGGCCACTTCCTCCTCTCAATGTGCATGAGTGCCTCCTGTAACGTGCTAGAGGTGGAGTAAAATCTCGCGCATTTGCTACAAGTTTTGCACAAACGCGCCAGTGAACAAATCAATAGAAGGAATTTAGGCCAGCCCGTCAATAGTACAAGAATTAGACGCTCGGGCCGGTTCCGGCCTAGCGCCCCTCCCGCCAAGCGACCAACGGATGCTCTCGCCGCTGCATGGGAAACGCCACCCGCCCCCCGGTAATCTCCGCCTCGTAGGCTCCCAAGATCATCTCCAAGGCCGCCACGGCGTCGCGCGCACTCGACAGCGGCTCGCGGTCGGCTTCGGCCGCGGCGAGCAAATCGGCGACCGCCAAGTCGTTGCCCGTGCTCAGCGCTTCGTCCGCCACCTCGTCCAAGGGAATCCACTGCTGGCTCGCATCGGTCGGGTCAAACACTGGATGCGGATAGAGCATGGCCGGACCACTGCCACCGCCGCGCAGCGCAATCACCCCTTCGCTGCCCTCAATCTCCATACCCATTCGCGCACCCCCACCCTCGACGTATTTCCGCGAATCAAAAAAGCCGGCCACCCCGCTCTCAAAGGCGAAGTAGCTATTGATGGAATCGCCAGCCACCGGCCCCACCGGCTCGGTAGCATCCCGCACGTCTTCGACTGTTAGCGCGCGGCCTTCGTGCTCAACGTGCGCCGTCATCCACGCCACGTCGCCGACAAACAGGCGCATCATGTTGAATAGGTGCGTCCCCAACACGATCATGTCCTCGCCGCCGCCGCGCCGGTCCTGTTTGCCGTGGGCGCGAATAGCCAGTACCTCGCCGATCCGCCCCTGCGCCAACACCTCCTTGACGTGCCGGATGCGCGGCATATACGCTCCCTGATGCGCCACCGCCACCTTGCGCCCGGTCGCCTCGGCTTTAGCCACAATCTGGTCGCCCTCAGCCAAGTTCCACGTCATGGGCTTTTCGCAGTACACGTGCGCCCCCACCTCCAAACAGGCCAGCACCATCTCCAAGTGGCAATCGGTCCAGCGCGGGCCAACCGTCACCACTTCCGGCTGCTCGGCTGCTAGCATCTCGCGCCAGTCGGCGTACGCACGGGAAGCAGCCAACTCCTCCTGCTTGGCCTGCCGTTCCTCGGCATCTTCATCGGCGACGGCCACCACCTCAATGCGCGGATGATTCTTCAAGCCCAAATGCAGCCCGTGTCCCCAATTGCCCCGTCCCGTCCGGCCTATGGCCGCTGCTCGATACATCTTGTCGCTCATGTTGAACCTCCTTCGGTTGTTTTATCGGGATATATTATACACTGCTGTTACGCCCCTACACCTATAGATTCGGCACCGATGCGTAACGTCAGTTATATAGAAGCTATCCGTGGGATGCGTCAATCTCGGGTACGCGATGGGCGGCAGACTCTTGCGTAGGTTATATTCTAGCCGTAAATCCTCTACTAAGGAGGAAGAATATGGCTCTTTTAACAGATGAAGAATTATTGGAGACGCTCGAAACGCAGTTGCCAGCACTGCTCAAGCGGCACCCCGAGCTGGAGCAGCGCGCCTATACGGCTTTCATCGAAGCGTTTGCCACCAAAAAGGAAGTAGCCGCCGTGCTCGCTGAGTTGCATGCCTTCCGCGGCGAATTTGGTCAGTTCCGCTCGGAGGTCAACGAGCGGTTTGAAAAAATCGACGGACGATTTGAAAAAATCGACGAGCGGTTTGAAAAAATCGACGGACGGTTTGAAAAAATTGACGGACGGTTTGAAAAAATTGACGGACGATTTGAAAAAATCGATGGGCAGCTTGAGCAGATGAAACAGCAGACGGCCGAGATAAAAGATAAGAGCGATAAAATCGCCTTGGCGGTCGGGGGGTTTCAGCGGCGGGCGGGCAGGAAGCTCGAAGATGTGGTTGCCGGGGCGTTGCGCTTTGGGCTGAAGCGGCAAGACGTGTCCGCCGACAACGTGCGGTTGCGGCAGAAGCTAGCGGATGTGGAGGGGGTGGTGGGGCCGGTCGGACGAACCTACGAAGTCGATATTCTGATCGATAACAGTTCGCTGCTGGTCTTTGAGGTGAAGTCGGCCGCTTGTAAGGTCGAAGAGGTGGATCGATTTGCCGACAAGGTGGAGTTGGTGCGGCGTCAGCATCCCGACAAAGCGGTCGAAGGTGCCCTCATCAGCTTAGAACCGGCTGATAGTGTGAAAGCGCGGTGTGCTGAATGGGGCATCCAAATCCTCTGAGTCGCGGCTGTTTATCGCACCCCCACGTACACCACATTCCCCATCTCGCCAAGGCAAAAGTCGATCACCATCCACATGGCCGCGCCTAAAAGCTGCCCGGCGATCAGCCCGACGAAGAGCGGCTTATACGTAAGGTATCCGCGCGTACCAGCGAACTTGAAGATCACGGCCTTGCACAACCAGCCCAAAAACACCGAAAACCACGCCACGCCCATGACCCAACTGTCGCTCACCGGCAGGCCGATGTAGTGTAGCGGCCACCACGGGAAGTGGTGCTGCATGTAAATCAGCCCACCCATCAAGGCCGCACCCACGCCCGTAAACAGCAGCCGCGGACGGATGTGGTCCCAGCCGACGGGATTGTGGATCTTGTCTTCCAAAAATCGATAGGCCAGCGTCGGCACCCCGAATTGGCGCAGGTTGATCCCGCCGTGCGTGTAGTTCAAATAGAGGGTGATCCAAAAGGCCCCCATCATGCCGACGACGACCGCGATGACCAGCCCCCAAAACAGGCGGCGGTGATTGGCTCCGTGCCCGTGCGCTAACTTGAGCGCGTTGGCGGTGGAAGCCATGACCGTGGTGCGCATTTCAGCGGCCCACGAATAGCTCAGGCTAATCGACGCCAGCCCCTTCCAGCCGATCACGTCCGTACCCAACGTATAGACCGCAAAGGGCTGCGGCAGCATAGTCGAAGAGGTAAAGCCCACGCCGCCTTGGGCAATGACCCGCGCAATGGCCAAGAAAATGGCAAACGCCCCGCAGAAAAACACCACCGCCGCCACCACCGGCACCCCGCTCAGCAACAGCCAGCCGAAAAAGTAGGCCGCGCAGGCAATCCACAGCCACACGGCTGCCCGGTACGAGAGAATCTCGTCGCCATCGTCGGCTTGCACGCCGCGCCTAAACGCCGCGCTGAACACTTGGCGCAAGTGGCCCCGCGCCGTCCACAAAATCGCCGCCACCAGCACCAACATCGCCCCCATCCCCTGATGCGACAGGGCGATCGAAGAACCCGTCAGCGCCTCGTTGTGCCCTTTGACCTCAAAGCCGATGACGTTGAAAATCCCGGTCTGGCAGCGGCTCAACAAGTGGAAAAACCACACCGAGAAGGCCACATTGAGATTGAGAAAATACGCCACGCCAATGATGGCGAAATTGACGAAGATGTGCAGCCGCACGCTATCGCGGAACAGCGTCAGCGGGTCGAACACCAGCCGCACCTCGGGCACGTAAAAGAAGTAGTGGTTCAGCCCATCCAGCACTTGGATGGTAAAGGGCAACGCAAACCCAACCCACATCAGCGGATTGCGAAACAACTGCGGGAAAATGCCCTCGTCGTTGCCGCGCAGCATCTCCAAGGGCACCTGCGCCAGCGGGAACACCAACCGCTCCTGTTCGACCCAAGGCCGCCGGAAGACGACCATCGTGGCGATCATCAGCAGATAAACCGCTAGCATCGCGCTGCCCCACGCCATAAGCGGCACCAGCCAAGCGCCCCACGGAATGCCCATCCCCGCCGGCAGCCCTTCGTAAAAGAAACGCGCGGCCTCGGCTTCGTGCGGCGCGAGCCAAGCGGGAATCAGCGGTTGAATCAGTTCGGTCCAGCGGTTTTCTGGCGTGGCGTAGTAAAAGGGACGGGTGAGGATGTGGCACAGGTTGGTCACCAATCCCCACGTGGGAATCGCCGACGCCACGACCATCATCGCGTACACGACCACCAGCTCGCTCGTGCGCAGTGCCCAAGACTTGACGGTGGCTTTCAACAGGGGATTGACCAGCCCGACGAGAACCAAAAAGACCATCATCGCGCCAGCCGCGATGTAATCCGAGGTCAGGCCGGCGTTTTGCAGGACGAGTACTGAGTAGGGACAAGCTAAGTTCAAAAAGAGCGCCGCCCCCGCGCCCAACACGAGGGCGCGCCGCGTCACCTCCAAACCAATTCCTCCGTTTGCATGGCCGCAAAATAGCCGCTAGCCCCAGCGGCGGCAACCGCCGCACGGCCCATTGCCGCGCTCTAGCCCTGCCGTTAATTTCAATTGGGAATTAGGAATTGAGAATTGAGAATTAAAGGCGGGAGCGTTGATTACCCTTAATTCCTAATTCCTAATTCAACCCCAGTAGCCATTAAATGCCTAAAATAAAAGTATATGTACCTATGTGCGCGGATCTGCGCCGCCTTTTGCCACTACTTCAATGACATTATGAGATGATTTCAGGAGAAATGCCCAATGCCGAATATGCCGGGAAACAGGCTGTGTTCAACATCGGTGATGGGGACGTATTGGCTGGCAGTTTGCCCTCTGGAAAAACGCGATTGGTACAGGCGTGGATTGAAATACATCGCGAGGAATTACTGGCCAATTGGCAGCTTGCTGTAAACGGCGAAGACGTGTTCAAGATCGAGCCCTTGAAGTAGGAGGTTGGACTGTGAATCCTCATGTTAAACAGGTGCGTCCACTGGAAAATTACCAACTGGAGATACTATTCGAAAACGGCGAGCAGCGGATATTCGACGTGAAGCCCTATCTCCAGAGCGGCGTCTTTGTGCGCCTGCAGAATCGCGCTGCCTTCCAAACAGCCCGCGCGGTGGCGGGTTCCGTGGAATGGCTCGGCGAGCTAGATCTGAGCTATGACACGCTCTATCTGGAAAGCCAGCCGATTGCCGTCGCATCCGCGGTTGTCCGAGGACAATAAGGCCGCAGTCAACATTGCTTATCTCGCTAGCGCGTCCGAAAAATCAGACCCTATAGGAGCACCTGTGCGTAAACCTCCGTACACGTCTGCGGACTTCAAGGCCAGCAAACCCGAGGTCATGGGGCTAGTCGAAGTCCTGTTCAACCGCCGCCTCTCCACCCTGCTCACCCGCCTGTTGGTCCGCACCCCCCTCAGCCCCAACCAAGTAACGGTCCTTTCCTTTCTCGTCATCCTGCCCGGTGTGTACCTGCTCTCCACGGGCGAGCGCATGGCCCTCATCGGAGCCGGCCTGCTCATCCAACTATCCTTTACGCTCGATTGCTGCGACGGCGAACTCGCCCGTTTGCGCGGCCTCAGCTCGCCGTTTGGCGCTTGGCTCGACGGCCTGTTCGACCGAATCGCCGAGCTGATGCTCTGCCTCGCGTTGGGACACGCGTTAGAACGCCAAAGCGGCAACCCGCACGCCTACCTCTACTCGTTTGTCGTCTTCGCTGCGCTAGCCATGACCCACATCGCCACCCTGATGAACGCCACGGCCTTTGGCAAGGGGCAGCTAGCGGAATCCGCGAGCCACGGCCTGTTTGGTCGTTTGGCGGCCTTCGCACGCATTCCGCCGCTGAAATTGCGCAACTATCTGCGCAGCGGCATCGACGTCTATTTGATGGTTTTCGCCCTAGGCGCGGTGTTTGACCACCTCATGGGGGTCGTCTATTATTTCGCCGTCGTGCAGAACCTCTATTGGCTGGCCATCGTCTTAATGGTGGTAAAGCAAAAAAAGTAACTGGAGGTATCGTATGGAGCCTAGCTCATCTGCTGAGATGCTCGCCATCCTTGGTTCCATTCAAGAGAGCTTTTTTCACCTGCTGCCCAAATTGGTCGTCGCCCTAGTCATCCTGTTCGTCGGGTGGCTGGTGGCGTGGTCGCTTCGCGCGGTCGTGCGCCGAGTGGTCGCGCGTTTTTCTAAGCGGATTGCCGCGAAAACGACCGCAATTGCTTGGCAACAGGCCCTAGCCGACCAAGGAGCTGGGCGCGTTTTCTCACGCAGCGTCTATTGGCTCGTCTTGTTGGTCGCGGTCATGGTGGCCAGTGAAGCTATCGGGCTCCCGGTTTTGACCACTTATTTGGCCGCTTTAGCACACTACCTGCCTAGGGTCATCGCGGCGATTGTGGTCCTGTTCGCTGGCATCATCGGAGGTCGCCTCATCAGCGATGCGGCCATGAGTACGGCCTTCCGCTTGCTGCCGCATCAGGGTCAGCAGTTGGCGCGCCTCGTCCGGGGGATCATCGTCGGCGCGGCCATTCTCGTGGCGATCAAGCAACTCGGTGTGGATGTATCGCTGTTGACGAACATCTTCTCGATCGTGCTCGCCGCACTCCTCGCCGGCGCAGCCTTTGCATTTGGGCTAGGTGCCCGCAGCATCATCGCCAATATCCTCGCCATGCACTACGTCAATAAATCCTACGGCGTAGGGCAACAGATTCGCCTCGGCGACGACAACGGGCGCATCGTGCGGACGACCTCCACTACCGTTTTTGTCGAGCACGACGAAGGCGAGTTGGGTATCCCCGGCCAGCAGTTCTTTGAGGAGCGCTGCCTCCGCGTAAGCAAGGGGGTGTCCAGTGAATCTTGAACGACAGCTCCTCGCGCAATTTGCAACCGATCATTCGGCGGAAGTCGCGTCCGCCCTAGCAGCCATGTCGCATCGTGAAGCGGCGCTAGTGCTCGGCGACCTAGCGCCAGCAGTTGCCGCGAGCCTCTTGCACTATCTGCCGTCGCTTTCTGCGGCCTTCGCCCTAGAGCAGCTAGCAGCCGAAGAAGCGGCCGCCATACTCACTGCCGTGTGCCCGGATATCGCCGCGTCCATCTTGCGGGCAACCCCGAGCGAACGCCAAACCGCCGTCATCGCCTGCTTTCCCCCGCGCCTTCAAGCCACGATTTCGAGCCTGCTCATCTACGCCGAAGATACGGCCGGAGCACTCATGGACCCGGAAGTGCTCACCGCATTCGAGCAGGAGCCGGTTTGCCAAGTGCTCGAGCGGCTCCAGCGCAATCCCGCGCACGCCCTCTACTATCTCTACGTGGTAGCTGACGATCAGCGACTCGTCGGCGTCGTCAATATGCGAGAGTTAATGGGCGCACGGCCCGATGCCTCGCTCGCGTCGGTCTGCACGCGCCGCGTCGCATCCATTGCCGCCAGCGCCACTTGGCAAACCGTGGTGGAGCACCCAGCGTGGAAAAGCGTCCACGCGCTGCCCGTGGTGGACAGAGCTGGCCAGTTCGTCGGCGTCCTCCGCTACGAAATCGTGCGGGCTTTGGAACGACGCCAAGCTAGCGATACCTTGGCAGACAGCGGCCTGCAAACGGCCTCGGCCCTCGGCGAACTATTTGGTCTCGGCCTGCGCGGCGTATTTCACTGGCCGACCTCTGGGACCACCGATGGTTCAAGCGAGCGGGAGTCGTGATGGAACAACCAACTCCGAATCATGTCCTCATCCAGCAGTTCGTCGAACGCTATCCCGAGGAAGTGGCACTCCAGCTAGGCGATGCCAGCATAGACGAAGCCGTCGGCGTGTTGCAAGGCGTGGACGACGCGGTCGCGGCAAACGTCTTACAGCGGATGGAACTGGACCACGGCGCGCGCATTTTAGTTCACTTGGACGACGCTTACTTGGGTCGCCTTCTCACCCAACTCGACCCGGCCATTACTGCAAGGCTAGTTGCGCATCTCGATGAGTCAGAGCGCGCTCGGATCCTCGCGCTAGCGGGTGCGAATCGCGGCCGAGAAATCCAAGAGATTCTCTCCTATCCCCCGGGCACGGCAGGCTCCCTGATGGACACTCAGGTCAGCACTTTTGCGCTGGATTGTACGGTAGCCACCGCGCTGGAACGGGTGCGCCGGCTAGGCAATCGCCGCGCCATGGCTCTCGTGCTGCGCGACGAAAACGATCACTACGCGGGCATGGTGCGATTGCCGGACGTGGTCGCCGCTGACCCGGAATTGTCGCTCGGAGACCTCCGCGACAGCGCAGCGGTACAAGTGCATCCCATGACGCCGCGAGAGGAAGTCGTCGAACTCCTCAACACCTATCACCTCACCAGCCTGCCGGTGGTCAATTTTGCCGGGCAAGTAGTAGGCATCATTCGCCACGACGGCCTCGTGAGCGCGGCGCAGCAAGACTTGGCGAGTAATGTCCAAGAGATGGTCGGTGTATCCGCGGAAGAGCGCGCCCTGTCCAAGCCGTGGGTGGGCATTCGCAGCCGGCTACCTTGGCTCAACATCAACCTAGTAACCGCCTTTCTCGCGGCTGCGGTCGTCGGCCTCTTCGAAGACACCATTGCCAAGTTTACCGCGCTCGCGGTCCTGTTGCCCGTAGTCGCGGGTCAGTCGGGCAACACTGGTGCGCAGGCCCTCGCCGTGACCATGCGGGGACTCGCGCTGCGCGAAATCCGCACTTCGCACGCAACCCGCATCCTCACCAAGGAGCTAGCAGTCGGCTTTTGCAACGGGCTGGCCATTGCCGTGGTAACCGCGATCGGCGTCTTCATCTGGAGCCAGAGCTTTGGGCTAGCCCTCGTCATGTTGTGCGCCGTGTTGGTATCCATGATACTCGCATCCATAGCGGGCGCGGCCATTCCGGTCGTACTGGTCAAGCTGGGCCACGACCCGGCGACCGCGGCCTCGATCATTCTCACGACCGCGACCGACATCGTGGGCTTCCTGTCGTTTTTGGGCCTAGCGACGCTGTTGTCCAGTATGCTCCCGGCCGGCTAGGACGCCTGCGCCCCACAACGGACATTGCAGCTTTTTAGACTGGTACATTCAATTCGTATTTCGCAATTCCCGCAATGGGTATTGCGGTCCTTTATATTTTAAAACGCGAACGCGACAAAATTTGACCCACAACGAGCAACAAGGAGACCTTTCAGTGGACGCCATTGCAGCCATCGGCGGCAACCGACCCCTCAAAGCAGAGGAATTTGCCCGCCGCGCTTACAATTATGCCCTCAACCCCGCTCGCAACCCGCTCAAGGAAACCCTCGACCAGTGCGAGTCCGTGGCCAAGACCCCGCCCCTATTAGGGGGCTTCAACGACGTGCCGTGGCACAAGCTGCGCGACGCCGAGGTCCACGCCTGGGCCAAGGCCGGCTGGTCGTGGATCGTCAACGACGCCGAGCACAGCCAGTGGGAAGGCTGGTACGGTCGCGAGCAAAACGCCGTCCTCGCCCGCCACAGCATCCTGCCAGTCCAGCGCCTAGCCCGCGAGGCCCGCTCCGAACACGGCGACGCCTTCCAACTCGGGGCGCGAGCGACGATGCGCCCCTATGGCACCACCTACGAGGAAGCCGAGCGCTATTTCCGCGCCATCAACTTCCCCGTCCCCGGCCAAGCCACTCCAGACGACCGGGGCGGGTATCCGGTGCGCGACGGCGAGCGGACCATGATGTTCACGCCCGACGAACTGCGCGGCACTGAGACCGAGACCCAAGGTTGGATCCAGTTCGAGACCAAGGAATACATCATCGACATCGAAACCCGCGACCGCGTCCTCGACCTGATGGCCGCCCAAGGGCGCAACAAAGCATGTGGCTTCGTCGGCCCGTTCGACGCCATCCTGCGCGAGGGCGACCTTCCCGAAGTCAACGACGCAGTCAACGCGCTCTTCCGCGCCGCGGCCGAGCGCGGCATCCACACGGGCCGCGTCGTCGGGCACGGCGCCATGGAAGATCCCCAAGACATCGAAGACGGCATGGTCGAGGCCATCGACAACGGCGCGCGCTTAATCTGCGTGCACCCCCTCACCAGCGACATGGTCTTCCGCGGGGCCTACGCCATGGCCGAGCCTTTCTTCCGCGCCTGCAAGCGCTGCGGCTTTTGAACATTTCCTCACAATTTTAGGAGATCTCATGCACCTGTTTTGCGTACTGATCGGCGTGGTCGCGCTATTGGGCACTGCCGTCCATGCTCAACCCGAAGACGACGCGCCAGCCGAGGAAACGGTCTCGCTTGAGACCGAGGCCCCTGCCGTCCATGCGCCCGTCCATGCCCCCCTTAGCTACGACCCCTACTACGTCCTGCCGGGCGGCTTAGGCTACACGAGCGTCGATATTGGCGTCCGCACCGCTTCCTCCGCGTTCAAAGAACTCAAGGACGTGAGCAACATCGTGGCCATGGCCAAATTCAATCCCCACGCCCGCGTTGAGGTGGGCGCGCATCTCACCTTTGGCTTTTTCAAAGATGGAAATTCCAACTTTTCGTCGCTCGTCGTCGGCAGCAAGTACCAACTCGGCACCAACCGCGCGGCGACCGCTAACATTGTGCTACCCGCCGGAGACATCGACAATCCCGGCTTGGCCGTCGGTCTCATGCAGACCGTGCGAATTGGTCCTGCCTTCCGCTTCAACACCCGATTGCAGGTCGCCGCACTCAAAGGCTACGCTGAGGAGGGGATCGTCGTCGATCTCTTGCTCGAACCAGCCCAAGTAGTTAGCGAAAAACTAAGCGCGTACCTCGACTTGCTCCTCACGTCCAACACCGCCGACTTGGAAGGCAACCTCAGCGTCCGCTTAGAGCCGAATTTCGACATCGGCGTCGGCGATGGCATGGTGCTGAACGCAGGGGTCAGCGTGGATTTGCGGGGTGAAGACCGGGAGGACATGGGGCTGTTTATCGTGCTATTGCGCGACATGTAGGAGGTACTATGCTCATTTTGCGCAGTATCGCACTGGCGACTTTGCTGGCACCGGCCATGCTGGCCGCAGATGGCGCGGGCCACAGCGTTGGGTTCGTCGCTGGGCCGACCTACGGTCTGGAACTCAGTTACGGTCGCCAAAATCCCACTACCGGCAACGGCTGGCAGGTCTCGGGGTTTCCGTATTGGTCCCAAGAGGAACGCTATCTCTTTGGGGGCCTTACCTTGTTCAAGACCTTGCACCAAGGCGAGTGGGCACGGGCGTTTTTCTCTGGGGGCGTGGCCGCGTTTTACCGGCGGAGCGAACAATGGGATTTTGTTCACGGCAGGTTAGACGTCGAGGTGAAACCAGACGTGAAAGTAGGGCTCTATGTCGAAGGCGACAAAGGGATCGACGAGAAGCTAGATGTCGTAGTGGGGCCGGGCGTGGGGTTAGAGATCGGCACCAAAAACATCGCCGTTTCTATGGATGTCCCAATCGCCATCTTCCTCGTGTCCGACGACGGCTTTGCCATCCGCCCCATTCCCAATTTCGCCTTGCTTTATCGCTGGTAACGCCCCTGATAATCACCAACTAAAGATGCGGTTATCGGTCATGCCGGTACAGGCGTCGATGACCAGCCAGACCCCGGCGCTGGCAAACTGGCCGAGGATCGCCCCCATGAAGAACGGGCGAACGGCGCGGAAGCCGCGCGGCCCCCAGTATTTGAGCACGATGGCTTTGCAAAGCCACGCCAAAAAAATCGAAAACCAAGAGTGACTCATCAGCCAGAGACCGGCGATGGGGAAGCCAATAGGGTGTACGGGCCACCACGTCAGGTAGTGCCGGGCCAGCATCAGGCCGCTCATGATCGCCGCGCCAACCCCCGTAGAAAACCAGCCTTCCCAACTAGGCCCGGTGGGATTGAGCAAGAGGCGGGCGACGAAACTCTCGAAGGGGGCGCGGGCACCACCGCCAAAAAACCAGCGGTTGAGATTGATGCCGCCGTAGCGGTAGGACAAATCGAGGATCGCCCACATCGAACTAACCATGCTGACCAGCACCGCCAGCATCAGCGCCCAGAAGAAAGGGCGGTGGCGTCCCGGCTGGCCGTCGAGCAGCTTGAGGGCGTGGGCGGCCGAGGCCATCACCACGACGCGCAATTCAGTAGCCCAAGTAAAAGAGAAACCAAGAGCAGTAATGCCGGTTTCGCCGACCGCGGTCGTGCCGATCCCCGTGGCGACGAAGCTCTGCGGCATCATTGGCGTGCGCGCTTCGGGCACCCCACTTTCGGCGACGATGCGGGTCAATGCCACGAAAATGGCAAAGGCACTGAGCAGGAAGAGCAGGGCGACCAGCGGCGGCATGCCGCTCAGATAGAGCCAAACCCCGGCAAAACCCAAGCTGGCCAGCGCGCCACAGACTGCGACGCGGTAGGAAAGGATCTCGTCGGAGTCATCGACATCTTCAGCATTGAAAAACGCCTTGCGGCACACGTCCTTGAGGTGCCCGCGCCCCACCCACAGCGTAAGAGCGACTAGCGCGATCAGCGCTCCCATTTCCTGGTGGGCAATCGCCGGCGGATTGACGCTAAAGGTGTCCAAAGCCTCGCCGGAGGTGACGCCGAGCACGCCATAGAGTCCCTTTTGCACATTGACCAACACGTTGCAAAACCACAGGCTGAACGCGATCTCGAGGTTGATCAGATAGGCAAAGCCGAGCACCGGGAAGCTGAGCACCACCGGCAGATGCACACTGTCGCGGAAAAGGCCGATGCCCGAGGAAAGCTGTATTTGTGGAAAGACGTGGAAGTAGTTGTGGAAGGCGTTGGTCGAAGAGATGAGGCAGGGAATGGCAAAGCCGATCCACAAGCTCGCGCTTTTGAAAAACGGCGGCAGTCGGCTCTCGTCACTTTGACGCACCATGTCGAGTGGCAATTGCGCGAGCGGGTAGATGAGCTTTTCGCGCTCGACCCATTGGCGACGGAGGACCACGGCCACGCAGATCATGGCGAAATAGACGGCGACAATCAGGGCGCTCCACCCAAGCAAAGGGAGCAGCCAAACGTCCCAAGGAATAGACGCGCCCGTGGGTAGGCCCTCGTAGAAGTGCTTGATGGCACGCGCGTCGTCGGGAACCAAGAAGCCGCGGATGTAGGGGTGGAACAGGTCGTCCCAGCGGTTTTCCGGCGTGGCGAAATAGAGCCAAGACCCCATGATCGGCAAGAGGTATTCAGAGAGGCCGCAGGTGGTAATCGCCGAGGCGATGAGCATCATGCTGTAGATCAGTAACAACTCGGCGCGGGCCAGACCGCCGCTCGGAAAAACGCATTTGTACAGTGCGTTGAATACGCCGACCAAAAAGAAAAACAGGAACAGCGCCCCCGGAGTGGAAAAATCCTGGGTCATATACGAGCCGCGCAGCACCATGTTGCTGTAGGGGGCACCAGCGGCGAGAAAGGCGGCACAGAGCGAGCCCAAGAAGAAGGCCCTAAAGGTGTACCCTGAGCGTGGAGGGGGCATGGTGCTTTTTGTCACCGAACCTTTCGCGCGCTCCGCGATCTAACTTCTGAATCCCATGACTCAACGTGCCCACAGCGAGAAACGAGACGAGGACATCGTCCGCGCTGGCGCATAGCGCTTGGGGAGACTAGCCCGGCTCAGAAATTAAACCTATAGCTCAATTTCGTCAGCAGTATCCGTTCTGTGGTGTCGGCTCGATGCTCGTTATAGGCGATGTAGAACCGGCTGTTGTTCGGGCCGAAGGTGTAGCTAAAAAGCAGGTTGAGATCGACGGTGTCCCGGTGGAAGCTGCGCTGAAAAAAGCTGCGGATGAACAAATCCCGGTGCAAAAAGTACGTCGTCCTCACCAGCATGGTGCGCTTCACCTCGTCCAGCGCACCGGAGGGAAAATACTCCCAGACAGACTCCGTGCTAGAGTCCAAAAAGAACCCCTCCCACAAGTCGAACCGCAACGACCCAGATACGCGGCGTATATCGCCGAGGTATTCGTCTGCAAAGTCGTACTGGTCCCGCAGTTGACCGATGAGGCTGAGCCGGTACTTGCGTCCGTTGCCGGTGTCAAAACCGGCACTGAAGGAGTCGCCGTTATACTTTTTTTGCTGCCATCGCAATTGCCAATTATTATGGCTGAAAAACGCCCGCGAGTCGTCCAGCCGCCGTACGTTCACATTGACGTTGCTCCAGTGCCATTCCCATCCCTCTTCGTTGGTCCGTCGCTCGGCGACGAGGTTCTGCCCCAAATAGATGTTTCTAATGCCAAGGAAACCGGGACGCCAACCGTAGCTGCCATAGAGACTGAATTCTCGCTCGCCGACGTCGGCGTCGTGCGGGATGAAGCCGATTTGATCCACGTTGAACTTAGGCTCGATCCAAGAGCCCCGAATCCCAAATGGGAAGCGGTCGGAATTGTACCTAAAGCTGCCGCTGTACATTTTGTTGTCTTGATCTGCGTCTGCACCAAAACTCATGGCCGAATTTAGGAAGAGCTTAGCATTGTCGTCCACGCTCAGAACGAGATCGCTGCCCACCGCCTGCTGCCCGAGAGGACCATCTTTCCCGACCACTAAGGCACCAATCGAGGAATTGACTCCTACATCGCGCTTGAGCCGCAGGACGCCGAAGTGTGGAGGGTCGCCCTCCCCGTCCGACGGCCGGTTCCGCGCTGCGATCATGCCGAGGCTGTTCTTGCCAATCTTCCCCGTTATTTTAGCGCCGGCATCCGGATCGCTAATGCGACGGCTGTAGAAGAGGTCCATCGCCGTAAATAGATTTTGGCCTTCGAGAAAGAAGGGCCTTTTCTCCTTTAGGAAGAGTTCAAACCTCGTCAGGTTTATCTGGTTCTCGTCGGCTTCTATATGGGCAAAATCCGGATTGAAGGTGGTGTCTAAGGTGAGGTTGGAGGCAATGCTGTATTTCAGATCGAGGCCGAAATCGCTGGACCAGCCTTCTGCAGACCGACTCCCCACATTGCCGTAGCCTCCGGTCGCATAAGGCAGTACCTCGAGGTGAAGCCCCGGTTTTATGTCTTCGAGTCCATGCAGGTGGCCGGCCTTGGACACTTTTAAGAGATAGCGGTCGTCTCTCGATATAAACGCCCAGTTGCTATTCTCCGTATAGGTCCGCTCAATGCGCTGGACGTTTATGCCCCACGTATGATGGTCCAACTCGGGAAACCGCAGCGTCTTGAATGGGATGGCGACCTCGGCACTCCAGCCTTGGTCGTGGGTATGGGTTTCAGCCTGCCAAATGCCGTCCCAGCTCTGATCGATGCCACCCCAGCCGCCGGCCCCGTCGTTTTCAACGCGAAAATCGTTCTGGACGCCGTAGGCGTTTATATAGAACCCGTAGGCATTTTGGTGGTCGTGATAGGTGTCTAAGACGAGACCGACGAGATCCAGCGGAGCAAACCGGCCATCCCGCTGCATGATGCGTCCCTTTATGTTGCCAGGCTCTGCATCCATCATATTGAGGCCGATGTACAGATAGTCGGTGTCGTAGAGTACGTGTATAAAGGTTTGGTTGGTCGCGGCGACGCCTTCTTCGGGTTCGATCAATATGAACCCCGTCGCCGGTGTAGCTCGCTTCCAATCCTCATCGTCTAGGACGCCGTCGATGGTTGGCCGGAGGTGAGTCCTGAAGGCCCGCACTTCCTTTTCGCTGGGCTTTTCGTGGGCCGGGGCAGGCGGCGCAACGACGAGCACAGCCCCTATCATCGAGAGTAGCCATAAGTGTACACAGATGCGCTGGGTCGGTGCCGTGCTCATATATCTCCTCCCAATTGGGCCAAGGTTGCCGAGGGGCTGTCCGTTCATATAGCAGTTCTGAATGACTTGAACGATTCGATATGCGGATCGCCTTGCAGGTAGGGGCGAGCGAGCGCTCGCCCCTCCATTCCGTTCTAGGCTCACCCTTATAGTTGCTTTTAGGAGACAAAGGTATCCGAAGTTTTCGCAGCCGCAGCTTAGTTCTTGACCTCCCCAACGATCTCGTAAACCCTCGCCGGCTGGCGGTGATCTTTGACTTTCTCAAACAGCGCTTTTGCCTTTTCCACCAACCCAGCCTGTCCATAGAAGTAGATGAGATTGCTAGCCTCGTTTGGTCTTCCGGTAAGGTTCCACACCTGCTCCTGCATGACCACGGCCCGGTCCCAATCACCTCTGTGGAATGCCAAGCACGACCCCATTTGCCGAAGTGCAACGTAGGCCCATACGGTCTTTTTGTCTAGTTCATATACCGTCTCATACACCGGATAGGCCTCATCCCACCGGCCCTGCCGGGCGAGTGACAAAGCAAGATAATTCAGACACTGCTGGTCTTTTGGGGCCACAGTGACGGCATGGCGGGCAACCTCCTCCATCGCTTCAAAGTCACCTTTCCACAGAAGCATCTGCGCTTGGGCCGTGAGGGCCACTAGGTCGTCGGGGACCTTCGCAAGCCGAAGACTGCACAGCACTAGGCATTTCTCGATTGCTGTGGCTTTCTTTTTTTCGTCTCTCGCCCACACAACGGTAAGCTCGAGCGCGACATCTATGGAATCCGGGGCCGCTTTGGCGGCTCGTTGAAGAGTTGCCGTTTCTTCCTCGGATGGGCCATTCATTGGGTCATAGGTTCGTCCGAGTTCCATCAATGCTTCAGGATGGTCCGGGGACATCTCCAGTGCTTCCCTGAAGCGGGAGCGCGCGTCATCCATCCTCATGTACAATCGATCCCTCTTGCCCTGTTGCAAAAGCCGGGCAATGGTCTGTGCTGCGAATCCCTCGGGCAGATCGTGCTTGCTCCTGTCGTCCTTTGCCATGCGAGTGACCTCCTCCTGAAGCTGTCTGCGCGCCCTGTATAGCCGCTGTTTCACACCTGAGTACCTGAAGAGCCACATCCTGAATCGAATACCCCTCCAGATGCGGATGTAATAAGATAAGGAGACTTGACGAATTATCAATAAATATTTATTTATAAATAACTTATGAACAAATAACCCTTGACAAAAGAAAAGACAATTATTATTTTATTTTTAGTAATTACAACGACGAAGGGAGCCCCGATTCGGTCGGTAGCTCCCTTTTTGCGGCCTAAAAAAACGTTTAACAGTAAGATGATTTCCGGCGAAGACCTGCTCGGGACTATCGATACGGAGCCAATGCGATGAGCGGTGCCCTAGGAATTCTCACCGAACCCAATGTCCAAGTGCCCATGCGCGACGGCGTCCACATGGCGGCGCACGTGTTCCGCCCCGACGCCGATGGCCGGTTCCCCGGCATCCTGCTGCGCACGCCGTACGACCGCCCAAAGTCTGGATTCGAGCGGTACGTGCGCGCCGGGTACGCTGTCGTCTCCATGGACTCGCGCGGCCGCTACGGCTCCGAGGGCGACTGGGTGCCGTTCACCGCAGAACACACGGGCGACGCCGAGGACGGCTACGACTCCGTGGAGTGGCTGGCGGCACAGCCCTGGTGTGACGGCAACGTCGGCACCCTTGGAGCTTCGTACAACGCCTGGATGCAGTGGCAGCTAGCCAAGCTGCGCCCTCCACATCTGGTCGCCATGTGCGCGTACACCATCCCACTGGAATTGACCGAGGTTGATTGGCCGGGCGGGTTCCGGCCGGGGCGGCGCATCAAGTGGTGGCTCACCTCCATGGCACCCGACCTGCGCCGCCGCCACGGACTGCCGCCGCCGCACACGCCAGAGCAAGCGCGGCAGGAGTGGGACCAGACCGCCGGCGAGGGCCACTGGATCGGCTACCTGCCGTGGCTCGACTTCCCCCGGCAGTTGCCGCCGGGGCTGGCGGAGTACGCGAAGGACTGGCTCGAACACCCGAACCGGCGGGCCTGGAAATTCGACGAGATGCACAGGGAAGTAGCCGTACCAAACCTCGACTTCAGCGGCTGGTACGATCACTGCAACGGCTCGATGCAGCACCTACAGCTCATGCAGCGCCACGGGCGCACCGAGCGGGCGCGGGCGCAGACGAAGCTGGTCGCCGGTCCGTGGAATCACCCGAGCCTCGGCAGCCGCATAGTAGCCGGATTCGACTTCGGGCCACAGGCCAGTCTCGACCTGCCAGACCTAATCATCCGCTGGTTCGACCACTGGCTCAAGGGAATCGACAACGGCGTCAACCGCGAGCCAGCGGTGCGCTACTTTGTAATGGCCGGACGGCAGGGTCAATGGCGCTCAGCCGACACTTGGCCGCCAGCGGACACGACGTCCTGTGAGTACCTGTTGAGCAGCGACGGCGACGCCAAGTTTGGCGGTTCCGGCCGACTGTCGATCAACGGCGGGCACACCAACGCCGAGGCCGACCGCTTCTCCTACGATCCCCACAATCCCGTCCCAACCCTGTGGACGCGGGAGTGGTTCACGGGTCCGGCAGACCGCCGCCGACTCGAAGGGCGCGACGACATCCTCTGCTACCGCTCGGAGCCGCTGACTGACGCCGTGGAGATCGCCGGTTATCCAGAAGTCGTGCTCTTCGTCAGCTCGTCGGCACCGGACACGGACTTCTTCGCGCGGCTGGTAGATGAGCACCCGCCCGGCGGATCGGCACCGGAAATGTGCTACGGCATGGTGCGCGCCCGCCACCGCAACTCCCTCGACGTCGAAGAGTTGCTGACGCCCGGAGACGTGGTAGAACTCCGCATCCGCTTGGGGCCGACGGCCTGCCGCTTTGAGCCGGGCCACCGCATCCGCCTAGAGATCACGTCGAGCGACTTCCCCAACCACGACCGCAATCACAACACCGGCAAGAACGACCTCGCCGACACCGAACTAGTCGTGGCGACCAACGCCGTGCATCACTCGGCGGCCCATCCTTCGCGGCTCGTATTGCCCGTATCCGGGGCGTGAGCCGCATCGATATCAAAGTACTCATAGACTCCCTTCATCGACGCTAGTCGAAACTTCCTTACGACTACTGGTCAACGCTATCCAATCCGGTCCATTCTTCTCCGTTACAGAGTTTCTTGACAGCGCTGTAAATGGCTTTGGCACGAGCGGCGATGAATCGCTCGAAGTCATATCTGATTCTATCGGACTTCACTTCTGTCTCCGTGATTTCGGAATAGCCACCGACATTGAGTTCCTCGAATGGAATTGTGTGTGAACTAAGGCGGCGTTGGATTTGATCGACACCTAAACTGGCACGCTCTGATCGCTCACGTAAGTAGGCCAAGGGCTCTTTTGCTGAGATGTTTCGGTTGGTGTTCCAAGTTATTAAGGCACAGTTCAACGCCAAATTGATATCTGATTCTTCTAGATTCGCCTCGTTCCTGAGTAGGGACGCTGGGAATAGATGATGGTATTCCCGTTTTGACAGCGACTCATAGCTGGCTGGTGTGTCGTCAGCTAGATCCAATCCGCCGCCTCTGAGAGAAACGGCCAGTATTCCACGGGCGAGGGTGTTGCGAAGCCGTGGCCAAGGAGCCTTTTCTAATTCTTGCTCCGATGCGATTGGGAATAGGGTGTCGTCAAGAATCGGAATCGAGGCAGTTGCGTCTCCGTCAACGAGTCGAGCTTTTAAACCACGATGATCTTGTAAAGCTGCAGTACCCGCTGCTCGTTCGTACCGGCTAGTGAAGAACGAACGCCACAGGTATTGACGCAGTAGCGTACGCGCCTGACCGAGTGCGTCGAGCTGCTGAGGCATCTGACTCCATATGGAGGCGAGTACCTGCAGGACGGCAACCGTCGGTAACCGATCTCGATCAAATATGCGCTCCTCGCTCAGGAATCTGGTCGCTCCATCGATACCTCTCTCGATCACCTCCCATTCATCCGAAAGCCTCCTCACGTCTAAACGCCTAAACGAAGCTATTGTTGGAACCCGATCCTCTCGTAGCGCGGCGACTCGTAGAACCAATTCTGAGGTGGAAAAATATCGTTCTGTGGCAGGTACCGCTGCTCGGAGCGATCCTTCAAGGTCGTGAAGCCCCCGACCGGTTGCGGCTTCAAGCTGAGCAACGACTATATCGAACGCAGAGAGCTGCACTGAAGTAGTATTCATCTTAATGAACACGTCGATAGCATCATCAGGAGAAGTTCCAACTGGTAATGCTAGGAAAGGCAGATTCGCCCCATCCAGCGCCCTACGGAGTTTGACCACTTGTCGTTCTGTGCTTCGACTATCTTCTATGGAACTAGTCGCTTCGTCACACCATTTGAAGATCTCATCTGTTTCTATTTCAGGGTCTAGCAGACGCATTGGTACTAGGCCTCGCGTATATTGCTCTTTGGGTTGATCGGCCCAAATTGGAAATCGCCGGCCATTGTTCATCCATCGGCCGACGCTGATTGCAAGAGATTCGTCTTCAGATTCAGGCGTTAGCAAGGCAAAGTAAGTTCGATCTTCATAATGATCTTTGAGTGCCTTCCAAAGTGCCGTTAGTCGCTGTTGTCCATCTAACAGATGCTATGTTGTGCGTTCTTCTGTGGATTCGGGTGCACCTGCCATCGGGCGGCTGACAAACGGTTCTCTGTCTCCGGTTTCAAGAACCAGCGCGGCTCCAACCGGCCGTCCCCGAATTACCGAGTCCAAAAGCGTAACCACCTCCGCATGACTCCAGCTCTCGAAACGTTGGAACCGGGGTAGTTTTAACTGTCCGGTCCGTATCCGGGTAAACCAGTCAGGGAGGGTTCTATTCCTAGCTTCCATTCCCATTGGATAGTCTCCTTATCTTGTAGGCGATATGACTGCGTTGCGGGCTTGAACTTCGTCGTTGGGACATGCCTTATGGACCTCATCTGTTGAATGCGTTTGTGAAGCCGGAACTGTCTCTTTGTCTTCAACAGTTGCTCAAATATGTCGTTCGATCTCTCCCAGTTCGACCCTCAAAGACTAATCAGCCGGGATTTCGACGCCGCTGGCCTGCTGTTTCCTTAATTTGAGGACGAGTATCTTGCAACCCTTGGGCGACCAGCCCAGCCTTTAGCCACCCATTTGCGCGATCCTTCGCGCCATCCAAGAGATATAGGCCGTGCGGGTCATTTTGCGCCTTCGCGCCTCGGAATCGATGAAGGCGGCTACCTCTTCGTCGAGGTTCAAATGGGCGCGCACGCTGCGACCCGACAGACGGATCAGGGGAATGGACACTAGCGCTTGTCCAGCGGGGGTTTCGATGTCTTCGAGGGCACTCGGCTCAGCAGGGGGGCTCACCATCATGCTCGGCCTCAAGCGCACCATCGCGAAGTGCTTCTTCGGCATTCATCAGTGCCTCATCCATCGTCTTGCCCATAGCCACGATGCCGGGAAGGTCCGGGAAGGTCACGCCATAGGCACCTTTTTCGCCGTCGATCAGTGCAGGATATCGGATCATGGTCTCTCTTGTCTCCACTTATTCATCCAGCCATCCGGCCTTCTTTGCAATGGATCGGGCGACACCCGGCGACAACTTGTTGTGTCTCGGCAAGGTGATGATGCCCTTGATAAGAGGGTGCCGGTAAATGCCATGGCTGCCACCGTGCCGCACCATGTACCAACCTTCTCTCTCCAATTTTCTCTTGATCAGATTGGTCCTAGTTTCCATCTTCGTGGCCCGATATGCGTACATATATGCACTTTTTTGAGGATTAAGTCAATATTTTTGTGCATATATATGCACTTTACCCACACACTCAAGAAGCCTGCAATCGCCGCACCCGCGCCGGGGTATCGTCTTGGGCAATCTCCGAAGAGAGAATGCCCAACGAGCGATCCGCTAGCGGCAAATCCACGCGGACCAAACCGTCGCGGTGCGATTGCCGCAGGGCAATGGCCACTTCGAGAGCGGCCCGGCCATCGTCGCCCGAGCAGCGCGGATCCGCTCCCGTCTCAATAGCCTGAATCAGATCCTCTACAATGGTCAGGCCCATGCCCTGTATGTGCGTCGGATAGGGAAAGGGCACGTACGCGGGCACGCCGCGTCCCCTATTGCCACCCGGAGCCGTGCGGATGTACTCCATTTGGGTGCAATTGGCTATGGACCGGATGCGGCCCTTGGTGCCAATGACGTCGATTTCCCAAGCCGCGACCCCGGTGGGCGTAGCGCGGATAAAGGCGCGCACCCCATTGTCAAAGACGAGGTAGCCGTTGCCCTGCGGGTCGGTTTCGCCCTCGGCTACGGCGTCCGATTCCATTTCGCCAAAAACCCACTCGACCTGCCCCCCGGCCATGTAGCGCACAATGTCGATGAGGTGGCTGCCGTTGTGCGACAGGCCGCACTGCGCGTAGCCGGTGACTTGGAGAATTTGCCCTAGCTCGCCTTTGTCAATGAGGCGGCGGGCCTGACTAAAGAACGGGTTCCAGCGGCGGGCGCAATTGATGGCCAAGGCCGTGCCGTGTTGGCGGCAAGCCTCGACCATGGCATCGGCTTCGGCCAAAGTCAGCGCAATGGGCTTTTCGGCCCATACGGCCTTGACGCCAGCGCGGGCGCAGTCCTCGACGATCTGCGAGCGGATGCGGGCCGTGGTGCAGACGCTGACTATATCGAGATTTTCCCGCTCCAACATTTGGCGATAGTCGCTGTACAGATGGTTTTGCTCCAAGCCCCAGCGGTCGCTGAAAATGGCGCGTTGTTCGTCGTGCAGATCGGCTCCAGCCACCAGTTCCGTATGGGGCGAAGCGCAGTACGAGGGGGCGTGGCAATAGGGCAGAAAAATGGAGCCTCCCTCAGTCATTTCATCGTCGAACGTGCTGCCCATGCGGCCCAAGCCGATAACAGCGGCGCGATACGTAGTCATGGTCTCCTCCGGCGGTTTGGGTGGGATTTTACTGTCGCGTATCTAAGTACCCGACAGTAAATCGGTATGGGATGCTCCGCTTCGCTCAGCATGACAACATGGGCGTCAACACCTGTCATGCTGAGCGGAGCGAAGCGGAGTCGAAGCATCTCAGAGCTCCCATGCCGAACATCCATTGGATTACTGTCGTGTACTTAGGTCGCTTACTTAGCTCATAGATAGGGATAAGTCGCTTCTGGATGGTAGTCCGGCAGCAGCGCGTCATGGGGTTGGCCGGGAATTAAGCGCGTGCCATCCACAAAACCTTCTGGTCGGTCTTTGAGGATTTCGCTGAGGCGATCTCTCCAGGGTTGTATCCTATTTTCAGCGTCGGACTCACGAGACAAGTCGCGCATTTCCTGGGGGTCTTCGTCCAAGTCGAAAAGATGCTCCCGACCCGTCTGCGAATACCAGATGTACTTGCAGTGCCCATCGGTGACAAAGTGGTTGCCGTGGTCGCGGGCGTAACAGCCAGCGTGTTCCCCGTGGAGCAATTCCCGGACGCCGTCGGCATCGCCCTGCACGACGGGCAGGAGGCTTTTGCCCGTGCAGGTAGCGGGAATATCGCTGCCAGCCGCAGCGAGAATGGTGGGCATAATGTCTTGGATGCCGACCGGACTCTTGCCAATGACTTCTTCGGGATAGTCCCAATTTCTTGGCGCACGCATGAAAAACGGAACTCGCGCCGACGCTTCGTAGGGCCAAGTTTTGCGAAAGAGATTGTGATCGCCCAGCATTTCGCCGTGGTCGGAGGTGAAGATGACTAAGCAGTTGTTGAGGCCACCGGTAAACTGGATGAGGCGGCCGATCTGGTCGTCTATGAAATTGATCATGCCGTAATAAGCGGCGCGACTACAGCGCATGTCGTGTTCGTCGAGACGAATTTCCCACCCATTGGGATTGAGCCCTTTTTCGGGCCCATCGAATGCAGGGGCCCAATCGCCGACGAATGGATCGGGCAAGCTGCGGTCAATATAGCGGTCGTAATAAGGAGCGGGTGGCGTGAGCGGGGGATGGGGATCGATAAAGGACAGATTGAGAAAAAACGGAGCCGAAGGATCGCGTTTGTGCAAAAAGTCCATCGCCCGATCAACGCACCAGAAGGTATGCATCTGTTCTTCGGGCAAATGGTGCGGGCGACCGACCCAGCCGTTGGCGGAAATGCCGTGGGCCATGCCGGGATCTACCTCATTGCGACCGTGGTACTGCAGCAGCCATTCGACATAATCGTTGTCAGCACCCCGAGTGCCATCGGCTAACTGCATGTGGTCAAAGCCGTAGCGCTTGCGATGGGGGGTTAAGTGGAGTTTGCCGATCATCTCCGTCTGATAACCGGCCTTGGATAGCTCACCAGCCAAGGTGTGCGGCGGGTCCCACGGAGCGCTTTTGAAGCCAACGGCCCCATTGGCCGCAGGTGCCGTGCCGGTCATCAAGCTGCGGCGCGCGGGAATGCAACTGGGACATTCAGAGTAGCCGTGGTGAAAGTGCGTGCCCGTGCGCGCCAGCCAGTCTAAGTTGGGCGTTTGCAGACACGAGGGACTGTGGGGATCCAGCCCCATGCAGTCGCCGCGCTGCTGGTCGGTCATAATGAGCAGGATATTGGGACGAGTGTCTGACATATCATTCTCCGATTAAGAGACTTGGGTCAAATTCAGCGTCACCGCTTGGACGTGGTCGTATCCCCCCGGCGCACGGATCGGCTGCGGCTGACTTTCGACATCCACATTTGCACCCTGACAGCTAAAGCGATACGCACCCGCTTCGGGCAACACAAACCACGCCGTACCCGCCAGATCGGCCCGCACGGCATAGGTCAGAACTGCTTGCCTGGCCAGCGGAGTCACCAAAACACAGGCGCGGGCGACCGATTGCCCATCGCGCATCACCCGCACCAGCACCTCCGGCAATCGCTCGTGCGCCAGCGGCCCCACATCCCGTCCGGCGAGCCGCCGGAACAACTCCTGCGACCAAGCCGTCGTCGCCGTCGGACGCGAGACCGGCTGCTGCGGATCGCACCAATTGAGACACAGCCGATGCTTGCCCCACGCCGCCGGCGTCCCCGCGCCAAAAGGGTCAATGCGGGCGTCCGCTCCCGACTGCGACGGCCACGTGACCTTCACGTCGAGCGGTCCAGCCAACATCCCCGGCACGTGGTCGGTAAAGCCTCGGTAGTCCATGTCGGCGAGGAAAAACGTCTGTAACCCGTGTATATTGCGCTCCGGCATTGAGGTCAAGAATTCCCACCAGCCTTCTCCCAGCGGCGGTTCCTCCTGCTCTCCCCAAGAGCCCCCGTCGAAGATGCCCGCCTCACCGACCCGGATCGGTTTCACCGGGAGGCCGCTGCGAATCGCGTCAATGCTCGCCTCAATGTTCTCCAAGCTGCTGAACAGCCGGTAGCAATCAATCAGCTCAATCAACTCGTCCGTGGCCACCGACGGATCAAAGGTGACTTCGGCGATGCGGCTATCGTCGAGTTCCTTCACCTTGCGCAGCAGAGGCACGCAATACTCGGGATCTCTCGCGTCCGTGATGTCCCAGAACAGAATCGACGGATGGTTGCGGACCGAGCGAATCCAGTAGTCGGCCACCGCTAGCTGGTACTCCCTTACCAGCGCCTTTTCCCGCACGTCCATCTCCGGCGTGTACACCTGTCCCGTACCAACGCAAAAGTTGGCCCCCACCACGAACACGCCAAGCTCGTCGGCCACGTCGTAAAACACCGGCGGCGGATCGTAGCGGTGGTGCTCGACAATGCTGACATTGGCGTCGGCCAAATCGACAAACTTCCGCGTCAGCCACTGGCGCTCGTACACGTACGGCACCGTGTGATCGCCCCAAGGCATTAGCTGGGTGCCGTTGAGCAGCAGCCGATCCCCCTCGGCCCAGATCTCGCGGAAACCAAAGCGAGTCACAGCAGTATGCACAGCACCACCTGCCGAGTGCAGCGAACTTTCGAGAAAGTACAGGACCGGCTCGCCGTACGGCGGACGTCCCCAGAGCACGGCGTCGCGCCAAGGCGCTGCGGTCTCTAGACGACGGCTCTCCCCCGGTGCCAGATCGAGATCGCAGCCTGCAAGTTCCAACTCGGTCTCACCTGCGCGGCGCACCTGCAGGCGAATGTCGCCGTGGAACGCTTCCTCAGCATCATTGCAGACCGTCAACCCAATGCGGATTTCACGCTCCCGCACCGACGTGACGATCTGTACATCTTCGACCCGCACCCGCGACTTCCAACCCAGCCACACATCCGACTCCATGCCAACGGTGGCGGCGCTCGTGTGCCAGAAGCGAGTGTCGAGGGCTTTTTCCGCCTCTTCGCTCAACTGCGAGGCGTCGGGATGCGCATAGCGACCGCTACAGTTGTGAGTAAACACATCGAGCCGATGAGCGCACCCCGGACGGATGCTATTAGTCAGATCAATGCGCCAAGGCAAGCGCATACCGTAGTGCTCGCCGATCACCTCGCTGTCGAGATAAGCGCGCCCAAAGTGTCGCACCCGCCCGAGGTCGAGCACAATGCGCCCGTCCGCATCCCAGCCTTCCGGTAGGCGCAGTTCCGTGCGGTACCAACCGGACTCGGGCGGCTCGTCTTCAAACTCGCGCGAGCGATGCGGCACGCGCACGCGCTCCCAGCCATCCATCGGCGGATCGCCGTCGGGCCCCTCGGCAAACTCCCACTCGCCGTTCAACAACAGCCGGACATCGCCGCTCATCCCCAGCGGCAATTGGCAGAACATGCGATATCCCTCTCTTCTCTTCTTGAGTAGGTGTATGGACTAAGGATATGCCAAAATGTTAGTGAATGGACGGCAAAAGCTATTGGGCATTAGCTGGTTGGTCAATTACTGACGTCACGCATCGACCCCTTGGATAAGGAGATGCTGGCGTGAACAGCATCCCACACCTGCATAACATCAATAACCCCTACTGTCCGATAGTGAACACCCGCTGTCCGATAGCGCACAGTACACACCCTCCGAGCATTCCGTATCAACGGACATTAGAGCCGCAAAAGGACCGATAAAAAAATCTAAGAGACGAACAAAAAAATTGGCTTACCTCTGTAACATATTATTTAACAGCAAGTTATAGGTATAAGACAAAAGAAAAATCAGCGCGATTGGCGACTGCTAACTCCCTCCATTGGCACGATAGTTGCAATAGTGCTTACCGAAGCAACAACCCACACTCTTCCACAAAGGAGAGCATCATGCAACGCTTAGCCATTTTCGCCCTAATCGCCGCTTGGTTCACCGTCAGCACGGCCGCTGCCATTCCCCAAAGTCAGTACCTCGACTTTCCGCCCGATGCCGGACACCAAGCACGCCTAGACTACCTCAACGGCCTAGAGATGATCAAGGTTGAGTCTGGCGACGAATTGCAGCAGACCGTCGAAACCATCCCCGTCGAGGCAGACATTGCCATCACCCCTCAGCAAGAAGCCGACCTACGCGCTTGGCTCTACGACTTCTTGGTCGCCTTTTCCGCCTCCGGCAACGACAGCCTCGCCGCCAAATCTTACCTGCGCGGGGGCGTCAATCCCGAAGGAATAGCGGATATAAAAAGGCTCCTTGAAGCCATTAAATTGGGTGACCCCTTAACCGCCCAGCAGCTACAGGCCATGGGGATACAGATTCCTGAGTTACCCATTGCCGCGACGCCATGGTGGAGGTCGGCTCGTCCGCCGGCAGGAATGGGGATACAGATGCCCGAGTTACCCATTGCCGCGACGCCCTTTGACCTCTTCAAAGCCATGCACCGATTCGGCATCAACATAAAGAGGCACGATTCCCGTATAAACAGACGCGATTACTTCTTTGGCAACGCTTCTTTTTTTGACAGCGCGTATAGAGTGTTTGAGCTACAAGGCGACTATTACCAAAGCTATCGGGACTACGCCCAGACCCACGGCCTGATCCCCATGAAGTCTATGGAGTGGTCTCCCGAGCTGAGAGGTCAGATTGAGGAAGGGCTAAAGTTGGGCGGGCAGTGGGTAGCGGCCGAGTTCATGTTCATCGCCGAAGAGCCTGAAGAGTTCGCCAACCATGAGGGGCCGATGCGCCATCCGTTTTTCGTGCGACTCGTCTGGCACCCAAGGCAGGCTATGTGGCTTCTTGTAGAAGCCTTCGCGCCTAATGATGCGCCGGTTCTGTTTCTATTTAATGCCACGTGATCCAGCCTATAAGCAACGCGGAAGAAGCGGGCAGTTCATAAACGAACTGCCCGTTCGCGGCCGCCTGCCCCGAAATCTCCGTCTGCCTGTCAACTTCCAGAGGAAGGGCAAAGTCCCTAGCTCCATAGCGATGGCGCAGCCGCCCGACGCTCTTAGACAATCACAGGGGTTGTCTACCTGACCATCAGCATCTTCTTGACCTCGACGAATTCGCTGCCAGCCTGCAGGCGGTAGAAGTATATCCCCGACGACACCCTATGCCCTCGGTCGTCGGTCGCGTCCCAGTGGACTGCGTAGCGCCCGGCCTCTTGGCGCTTCGCCACCAAGGTGCGAACCATCTGCCCAGCGACGTTGAAGATATCCAAGCGCACCGCCGAGGCTTGCGGCAACGCATACTTGATCGTCGTGGCCGAGTTGAAGGGGTTGGGGTAGTTATGCACTAGGGCGACATCTTCCGCAACCGGTGCATCCGGCTCCGGTGCGACGTAGACTACTTCAAGCAGAGGATACAACTTATCATCGCGTTTATTGGCGTCGTCCAGCATGCTCCGAAGTACTGTACCGCTCTGCTCTACGGTAAAATAATACTCCGCCTGATCAGGGCTATAGAACTCTTCTCCGACACTAAAGACTGACCTCCATGATGTGGACAGTTTATACGTGCCACCGTCCTGTTCAACGTTGGTAGCAGATACCGATACGGGAGGAACTGCGACATCTTCTACAAGCCGATAACCAGACCAATCCGTCTCGTAGATCTTGAAGGTAAAGGTGCCGGACGGTAGGGAACTGAATTCCGCCACCATCTCCACCAAATCACCGGCAACTATTTGAAGATCACGGCCTCCGGTGATGCCTCCAGAAATTTTCCAGTACAGCCTGTCGGGCGTGAGCGTTGGTGTCCCCATTGTGGAGGTTATCGACTCGTAGAGATAGGGAACAGGATCTATGGTAGGCCACGATGTACTTTGCGAGGCACCCTTACCATTGGATGCTTGATTCCTCTTACCGATTCTGACTTCAATATGCACATGCTCACTTACATTGGGATCGGTGGCCAGCCCGAAATTTCCTTGTATTCCCAAGGAATCGCCTACGTTAACAAACTGCCCCATAGACACATCAATTCGTCGAGCATGAAGATACAATGTGGTTTTGTCATAAACGGAGTCGTAAACAGCGATAGTTCCCCACTTGTCTTCTTTTTTCTTGCCTTTAATGACCCTTCCAGATGTCAGGGAGTAAAACAGTTCGTCAGCTGTCGCCGTGTCGCCAGCTACAGATTTGGTCTGGACGTCCCACCCTGCGTGACCACCTTTATAGCCAGACTTTGGTTTATCACACCAGTCGTAAGGGCAATTCCCATAGTCATTGTCGTCATGGAAAGTTATTGAGTCAGCTTGACCTGAACTTAAATCGAACAGTACCTCTACGATACGATCCTTTTTCGCTGCAATGATTGGGGTTGGAGTTGGTGCAGTTATTTTAACAAGTGTAGTTCCGTTGACATTCGCGCTCCAACCTTCCCTCTGACCATCATGGGATGGAGAGTCATCCCAGCATAGCCACCACCAAGTAAAGCCGTCTTCCGAGTGAACTGGCCCCCCCACAATAATTCCCGTAGCACCATCATATGCTTTACCTACTATATTCTCATCTGTGATACTTGGGCTGTTTCTTATGTGGAGCCAAGAACCGGAAGGAACGTCTACTTCAACATGATCCCCTACCTTCAATGCCAATGCGCCTTGGGGAAATGCCAATGCGAAAAGGAGCGATGCCACAAGCAGGAACCCGGAGAGGGTTCTTCCGCACGTGAATACGACAGCCGCGTCAGCTACCTTTTTAAAATGATCCATTGTGTTTTCGTTTTCCTCTACATAAATGAGTAGGTGGTAGTTATAAAGCCACGGCGTTGAGGGTGACCGTTCGGTCCCTCCGAGAGCTCCATTTCGGGACAGCGCCAGAGAGCATAACGAAACGGTAAAAGCGTAGCCTGCCCTGCCCACTTTGCTCCGGGGTCATGGGCTAATCGCCACTGGCCGGCTCCAGCCGGATAAAGGTCTTCAACAGCTCCCACTGCCAAGAGTGCGGGAAGCCGTAGGGGTCTTGCTGACTCGGCCAGCCAGTCCAGCGGGTAGTGTTGCAAGGATAGCGAATGATGAGCTGCGCCAAAAAGATGTCGGGCAGTTCCTCCACCCAAATTTCCATCGCCTCGCTGAACAACTCCAACAATTCCTCGTCGCCGACCTGTAGAGGCGCGATGCGCTCGACAATGCGGTCGAACTCCTCGTTGCGCCAGCGCGAAATGGTTGACCACAGCGGCGCCGGCTGCCCCGTGGGCCGAAAGTACTGCGAGGTGTAATAGGACAGCATCAGATAGGGATCCATGCCGCGCACCCCACTCGGCCCCTTGCACCCCAGAGAAACCGTCTGCTCCCCCGTCTGCACGAGCGAGGTCAAACCAGGCGAGGTGTCAAAATTCGCATCAAAACCAGCGTCGCGTAGCTGTTGAGTCAGCGGCGGACCGTAAGCCCGCAGCCACTGCGGCACGTACATGGCAATCTCGACGCGCTCGCCCTCCGAACTGACCCACAAGCCCTCCTCGTCCTTGCGATAGCCTTTCCCCTCCATGATCCGGTCCACTTCTTCCAAGTGCGGCTTGGAGTCGTACCCGTGCCGCGCGAGAATCTCCTGCAGGGCCTCGTCAAAAGGCGCGAACCATTCGTAGGGCGTAAAGGGATGCAGCGCGACCACGCCCGCCCCCGACTCGGCTAGCTGGACGAGTTTTTCCCGGTCGATGGCCATGCTGACCGCCCGGCGAATCTGCGGATCGTCAAACGGCGGCTCCGAGCAGTTCATGTTGAGGTCAATCGGGCACCAGTCCAAGTAGCCATAGGGCGGCTGCCGATCGGCGAAGGTCACGACCCGCGCATTGCGCTCTAACACGCTTTCGAGCGTGAGCACCTGCATGATGGGGGCCATGTCGAGCTGATCGGTCAGCAGCAGTTGCGCGGCTTGGCTCTCCTCCTGCTGCGGCACGTAGATGATTCGCTCGATTCTCGGCAGCCGCTTAAACCCCTTCTTAGCCCCCCACCAGTCTTGGCGCAAATCGTAGATCTTCTGGTATGGCGAAGCGTACACGAGGCGATAGGGACCGGTGCCCAAAGGCAAGCCACCTTCAATGTCGTGAAAGGTGAACTCTAGCGGGTCTCGATCTTTCCATATATGCTCGGGTAAAACGAAAATGCCGTGGTTGCTGCTCAGCGTAGTCGCCCAAAAAGCCGGCCCCGCCTTTTTGAGCAATAACCGCACGGTGTGGTCGTCAACAACCTCGATGGAATCGAAGAACTCGGGTAGATCGGCCAGATGCACCATGGACGAGGCGTGATCGCGCAGCATGTCGAAGGTGAAAGCCACGTCGTGCGCCGTGAACGGGACGCCGTCCGCCCATTCAATGCCCTCGCGGATCTTCACAGTGAGCACAGTAAAGCTGTCGTCGTACTCCCAACTTTCGGCCAGCCAGTTCTCGTATTCCCCAGTGAGCACATTGTACATAATCAGCGGCTCGAACACCGCCGGCAACGTGCCCATGTGAAATCCCTGATCGGAGCCGGGGATGTAGGGGTTCTGATTGTCGAATAGGGAATACTGGTTCGGCCCGCCGTTCATCAAGATCATGGTGCGGTCCCGAGGGACGTCGTCCAGCACCACCGCCGGCCCGCAGCTAGCCAAAAATGCGACCAGTAGGGGCAACCCTCGTGGTTGCCCGCATCGCCAAAATAGGGACGCCCCCAACAGGCGCATAACATGTAGGGGCGACCGATCGGTCGCCCCTACGGACGAAATCAACATTAAGCTCTACTGGAGGAATTGTCCTCGCGTGATTGCTGTATCTGGTTTACGAGCGTCTCGACGTCTGGCGCAGTAAGCCATTCCTGCCGATCGACGGAGTAATTGCCTTTGCCCGTTTCGTACTGATGGAGAAAACGAATCGTTCCAACGGGACCGAGTTTATTCAAATGTTCTAGCGTCATCTCTGCCCCAGAAAATCCGCCGGGCTCAAAATCGGGATCTGGTGAAACGGCGACATCACCTGAAGATCTTGGTCTCCCGTGACGATACAGTTCGCCTCTCCCATGAGCGCCGTCTCAAGCAGCTTGTCGTCTTCTGGATCGCGACATCCTAGCTTGGCCCCAATGATCGACACCCATTCCGCGACGGCCTCGAGCTGAACGCGGAACATCGCCCTGCTATTGTGGCTGACGTACTTATCGAATTTCGCACGATGGATCCGAGTCTGTAGCTCAGCAAACGTTTCGTCGGAGAACAGCAGTACTCCATGAGCCGCTCGTATTGCCTCCACTACCGCCCGCGGCGATCCATTCGGTTGCAGCGCAGCACTAATCAGAACGTTCGTGTCGAGCACGACCCGCTCAGCTTTCATCGGCTAGGAGTGCTTCCAGCTTAGATTCCGTCAAACCGCGTGCAACGGCCTCGGCCCCCAAGCTGTCCATAGTTGCCGTCAAGCGCTCCCACGCGGCCCCGCGCAGCCGCTCGTACTGCTCTATCGACATCACCACACTGACTGCGCGGCCCTTCTTAGTCACGCAGACCGGCGCGCTTTGCGCGCTATCGAGCAGGCGGCCGAACCGATTCTTGGCTTCTCTAGCTGTAATTTCTTTCATGGACCCAAAATAGCTATTATGGTCATAACGAAGCAACTTATTCTACCCGCACGTAAACATGGCACTAGCCCGCGCACCGAGATCGGGTTGCTCGCTCGCCCCATCGTTCACCTCCCCCCGTAGGACAGGCCAGCGACCTGCTCTTCCGACAGCACCGCAGCGTCCTCGTAGAGATAGCAAGCCGCAGCGCGACCGGCATCAGTCTGCACCAGCGGCGGACGTTGTTGCCGACAGCGCGACATGACGTGGGGACAGCGCTCGGCAAAGGCGCAGCCGCCGGTGGCACTTGGAATCTCTGTGTCCTCTTCCACTGTCGGCCCGCTAGACGCAACCTCAACCGAGCCTTCTCCCCAACGGCGTTTTGCGTCCGGCAGCGGGATCGAACTCACCAGTAGCTGCGTGTAAGGGTGCTTCGGTGCCTTAATAACCTGCTCCACGTCGCCCACCTCGACCACCGCACCCTGATACATGACGAGAATAGTATGGCTTAGCTGATACGCCGTAGTCAGGTCATGCGTGATGTACACCAGACTGATGCCGCGCTCCCGATGGATGCGAGACAGGGTCTCCAAGATGGTAGCGCGCAACGAGGCATCTACCATCGACACCGGCTCGTCTGCCACAATCACGCGCGGGTCGAGCAGCAACGCCCGCGCCACCATGATGCGCTGGCGCTGACCGCCGCTTAGCTGATGGGGATAACGCCCGAGGGTCTCCTCCGGGCGCAGCCCGACTGCTTGCAAGCCCTCCGAAATCCGCTGCCGCCGCTCGCTGCGCGACAGCTCCGGAAAGAACTTGGCGACCGGCACCGTCAGAGTGTGGTCCACTCGGTAGAACGGATTGAACACCTCAAAGGGATCCTGAAACACGGCCTGTACCTGCCGGCGGAAATTCTGCCGCGCCTTGGCGTCGAGATCGCGCAATTCCGTGCCTTGGTAGCGCACCGATCCGCCGGTCGGCGGCAGGATACCCAGCAGCAGACGCGCTAGGGTAGTCTTGCCGCTCCCGCTTTCCCCGGCAATAGCCACCACCACGGGCTCGTCCTCCGGGATCACCAGCGAGGCGTCGGCGACCGCGACGAACTGCTGCCGGTCGAACACGCCGCCGCCAAAGGTTCGGCTGGCTCCCCGCGCTTCCAACAGTGGCGTGCTCACGAAACCTCTGTATGCAGGTGACAGGCCGCCCGGCGCTCAGCAGCCACTTCTTCCAACTCCGGCACGCTGTCCGAACAGCTATCCATCACCTGCGGACAGCGCGGATGGAAGGGACACCCCGGCGGCGGCTCCAGCAGCGAAGGCGGCAGTCCGGGAATGCCGCGAAACACGCCCTTGCGCTCCAGAGACGGCAGACTTTCTACCAGCAGACGCGTGTACGGATGCAGCGGCTCTTTGAGCAGACTTTGCACCGGCCCCAGTTCAGCCAATCGGCCAGCGTACATCACGCCGATGCGGTCCACGCACTGCGCCATCAGGCCCATGTCGTGACCCACCAAAATCACCGCGGCGTCGAGTTCCTCCTGCACGCGGAACAAAGTGTCCATCACCCGCTTCTGCACGACCACGTCCAAGGCGCTAGTCGGTTCGTCGGCGATAATCACCTGTGGACGCAAGGCCACGGCAATAGCCATGCCCACGCGCTGCTTCATGCCACCGCTGAGTTCGTGAGGGTACATGCGCGCCGTCGCCGGATCCAGTTCAACCAGCGCCAGTAGACTTCTTACTCGCTCCTGCAGGGCCTCGCGGTCCGGCCGCTCCTCGTGCGCCTCAATCGTGTCGGCGATCTGCGCACCCACGCGCATCACCGGATTGAGCGAGTTCATCACGCCTTGGGGGATCAAAGAGATCCGCGAAAAGCGCACGCCCCGCATCTCCTCCTCGGACAGCGCCAGCAGTTCCAATTCGTCGAGCTCGACCCGCCCGCCCTCAATCCGCCCGGGCGGCCGGATTAGCTGCATCAGAGCCATCGCCGTCGTCGATTTGCCCGAGCCAGACTCGCCCACCAAGCCCAACCGCTCTCCCGCCCGCAACTCAAAGCCAACGCCCTCCACGGCGCGCACCGGTCCCCTCGGCGTGTGGTAGTGAACGCGCAAGTCCTGCACCCGCAGCACGACGCGGCTCACGACGAGACCTTCCATATCCGCGGATTGGCGATGCGGTCCAACCCCATGGAAACGAGAAACAAGCCAATGAAAATCAGCACGATCATCAAGATCGGCGGTGCCCACCACCACCACATCCCCCGCAGCAGCGAGGTGTAGTACAAAGCCCAGTAAATGGTCATCCCAAGCGTAGGCTCGTTCTGCGGCCCCAAGCCCAGCGCCTCTAAACCAATCGAAGCCAGCACCGCCGCCCCCACCGCACTGACAAAGCTAGCCGCCAGATAGGGCAGCAAATTTGGCAGCAACTCGCGGGCGATGATCTCCAAGTCCCTCATGCCAGAGAGCCGCGCTACCTGCACGTACGCGCGCTCGCGCATCGACAGCACCTGCGAGCGGATCGTGCGCGTCGGCAGCATCCACGCCAGCGAGGCCACCACGAGGGCCATCATATCGACCGTGACAGCCGTGCGCAGCGAGGTAGCCAGCACCACTAAGAACAGCAGGCCGGGCACAGTCAGCAGCACGTCGGCAGCCCCCCGAATCAAGGTATCGACCAAACCGCCAAAGTACCCAGCTAAGAAGCCGAGGATGATGCCGATACCAAGCCCCACGGCACCAGCGAGGAAGCCGATTCTAAGCGTAAGCGGCGTACCCGTCACCATCACCGCAAGCAAATCCCGCCCCGCCGCATCCGTGCCTAGCAGGTGTTCCAACGACGGCGATAGATTGGGTTCCGCCGAGCCAACGCGGGCCAGATCCGTATCGACGAACAGGGTCCCCACCGGACCAAAAGCGAGCACGACAAAGACGACGATTAAACCAGCCGTAAGCTGGGGATGGCGGCGCACCGCCGCGGAGATCGGCGAGAGCCTCATCGGCGGTAGGCAATGCGCGGATCGAGAAGCGGGTAAACCAAATCGAGAATCAACGTCACCAGAGCGATGGCGAGGATAACCATGAGCACGACGCCGTAGATGACGAAGTAGTCAAAAGTCTGCACAGCGCGGTACAGCACCGTGCCCACACCCGGGTAAGCAAACACCACCTCCACCAGCACGGCCCCAGACACCACGTAACCCATAGCCAGCGCCAAGGCCGTGGTCTGCGGCAACAGCGCGTTGCGCAGGGCGTAGCGGAAGAAAATGTCGCGGCTCTTCAAACCTCGGGCCTCGGCGTAATTGACGTAGTCCTCGCCCTGGACGGTGACCATCATACCGCGCATCGACAAAGCCCAAAACCCCACCGACGACAGCACGATCGACAGAGCGGGGACGATGGAGTGGTAGATCACGTCAATGGCAAAGGCCAACGTCGGCCCCGGCAGCGTCCCCAAGGTAAAACCCCCGCCAAGCGGAAAGGCGCGCAGAGTAAAGCCCAAAAGAAAAACGAGAACCAGTCCGAGCAAGTAATAGGGAATCGCCGACAGCGCCAAGAACGGCGCGGCAAAGTAGTGCAAAGCACCGGGTGATCGCGGCCAAGCCAGCAGCGCGCCGAGCACCGTGCCGAGGGCAAAGGCGATCAGCGTCGCCGTTGTCAGCAGCCCAAGCGTCCACGGCAAGGCGCGCATAATGATGTCAGAAGCGCGGCTCGGAAAGTTGGCGATAGAAACCCCAAAGTCGAGGCGCGCCACATCCCCTAAGTAGCGCAGATACTGCTTCCACAGGGGCTGATCCAGACCAAAGCGAGCCTCGTACGTGGCCACCACGGCCTCCATGTCGGTCTTGCCCGCGCCGCCGAAGGAAACCGCCTGCAACAAACGCTCGCGGATGGGATTCACCGGGGCCAGCCGAGGCATCAAGAAGTTGATGGTAGCCCCCGCCCACACGATCAGCAGGAATACCCCGAAGCGGCGAAAGACGTAGTTGAGCGACAAGCTAGCTCGACTCCGCGTCGAAGAAACCGAGGTCCTCGCGCACCGCACTGCGCGCCACGTCCTCGTCGAGCGCAACGCCAAGCCCCGGAGCCTGCGGCAAGGGAATATGCCCGTTGACGATCAGGTCGCGCTCCACCGTGAGACTGTTCCACAACTCGTTGTCGAGGTGGTGAAACTCCAACACCTGAAAGTTGGGCGAAGCAGCGCACATATGGCACATGGCCACGGTACCGATCGGACCACAAATGTTGTGCGGTGAAATCGGGATGTAGTAGATGTCGGCCAAATCGGCGATGCGCCGGCCTTCAGACAGGCCGCCAGCTTTGGCCAGATCGGGCGAGATAATATCCGTCGCCTGCGTCTCGACCAGCTCGCGGAACCCGTGGCGCGTGTACAGGTTTTCGCCAGTGCAGATCGGCGTGCGCGTCGCGTTCTTCACTTCCTTGAGCGCGGCGACGTTTTCAGCCGGAATCGGATCTTCCAACCACATCAAATTCAGCGCTTCCAAAGCATAGGCAACCTTGAGAATGTCGTGCGGCGCGTACGCCCAATGGGCATCGATGAGCAAATCCGTGTTGGGGTGCAGTGCCTTGCGGAGCGCGGTGACCACTTCGATGTGGAAGGCAATGTCGCTGTTGCTCATGGTGCGGTTGTAATGGTCGCGCCGGTCGGGACGCGGGTCAATGTCGAACTTGATGGCGTCAAAGCCGCGCGCTTCCACTTCCCTCGCCTTAGCTACCCAAGATTCGGGATTGTCGTCCTCCTCACCAGCGTGGCAGTCGTTGTACACGCGAATTGAGTCGCGGTACGCGCCGCCCAGCAATTGCCAGATCGGTACGCCAATCGCCTGCCCGGTGATGTCCCACAGCGCCATCTCAATGCCGCTAATCGCGCTCATCACCGCGCCTTGGTAGTACCCCGACGCCGACATCGAGCTTTTCATATCGCGGAAGAGCTTATCGACGTTGCGCGGGTCTTGGCCGATGAGGGCGCGTTGGGTGAGGCGTTCATCGACGGCAATGTGGTGGACGCCGGCCCCGTGATAGGCCTCGCCAATGCCGGTAATTCCCTCGTCCGTGCGCACCTTCACCAGCACCCACGGCATGGGTTGCAGCAGCACAGCACCCACGTCAACAATTTTCATCGCTACCCTCTATCCTCAATCAGCGAGAGGCATTTATACAGCCATTGAGTAAGGACAGATGCCTTATTAGATTGAACACGGCCTCCAAAGCGCCGCCAATGTATCGCCTCCCCCACCCTCCGTCAAGCGCTGTGGGAGGAACGCCGCCGCTTGGCGACAGCCAATGAATCCGCTATGCGTTTTAACGCGATGAGGTTATCACTTTTCTTATGACTAATACGACTAAACGAATCACCATCGACTTTGATCCGGCGCTTCACCGTGCTCTTCAGCTACAGGCTGCCGAAGCAAACCGGTCGATCTCCGCCTTGGTCAATGATGCCGTGAGGCGCACCCTAATCGAGGATGCCGAGGATTTAAGTGCCTTCGACGAGCGGGACGCCGAACCCAATTTGCCGTTTGAGGACGTCGTCAAATATCTCAATTGAGGACGACGCCCTAATCGTCTATGTCGTGAAGGTTGGTCATCGCAGTACTATCTATAGATAGCGAGAGCCAATCTCTTTTTTTTCGTCTTTAACTCACCCTCCGTCAAGCTCTGCGGGAGAACCGCCATGATCCGACTCAACCAACAGCAACTCAACTTTTTCGACACCTTCGGCTACCTCGCCCTGCCGGGGTTGATGGCCGACTGCATCGACGAGATCATCGACGCCTTCGAGCAGGTTTGGGCCGAGCGCGGCGGGGGCCACGACGGCCAACCGCACGACGGCGAACGCCGCTCCTGCATCGTGCCCTTCATCGACCAACATGAGCGCCTGTGCGCGCTGCTCGACGATCCACGCATCGAGGGCTTGCTCGCCAGCCTGCTCGGCGACGACTTCAACTACAGCAGTTCCGACGGCAACTACTACGCCGGCGACACCCAGTGGCACTCCGACGGCTACCAAAAGGAAATACGCCACGTCAAGATCGCCTTCTACCTCGACCACCTGACCCGCGACACCGGCTGCCTGCGCGTGATCCCGGGCAGCCACCGCCGCGGCGATCAGTACGCCGAGACGCTCGAAACAAACGCGCGGCAATCGCAGGAGCAGTGGGGCATCTCCGGCGACCAAGTCCCAGCCGTCGCGCTCGAAATCGTCCCCGGCGACGTCGTCGTCTTCCAGCACAACCTCAAACACGCGGCCTTCGGGGGCGATGGCCGCCGCCGCATGTTCACCATCAACTGCATGGTGCGCGTGCCCGACGAGCAGCTCGACCTCGTCAAACAAGACATCGCCGGGCTGGCTCGCTTCTGGGCGGAGCGTGCATACGGCGAGACCATGATCGCCACGGCGAGCAAACGCCGCATGGTACACCTCGAACAACGCATGGCCAACGACGGCCATCTCAAAGCACTAGCGGCGAAGGCGCGGGCCGAGATGCCCGAGCCGTCGCGGGGATAGGAAAATCATGTGCGGCCACTATCCAAGCCGCCGAGCTTGAACACGCTCAGTTCGGGAATGACACCAAGTTGTGACAAAAAATGATGATTTTTTTGCTTACTATGCTTACTATAAATTACAATTACGCCTTGTAGCCCTCGTGAGATCCCGCCGGGTGAATACGCTGGGTCGCGCCTAACGTTGGCACCCGCGAAAACGAGTGAATCGGGCCACCCTACCTAATCAAGGAGCAAATCTATGAAGCTCATCGCTTTTTATTGCGCCTTTTTCGCGCTGATCGGCCTCGTGCTCTCGCCGTTGACAATCGCTCATGCGTCGCCCCCGCCGGCTGACCACATGCATTTATCTGCGCCGTTTGGGCACGAGCACTCGCACCCTCTCCCCGCGGCCAAGCGACTGGCCGCGGCCGATTGGAACGTGGGTGAACCGCGCACGGTGCGGACAATCTACTTCACGCCCAACGACCGGCCCTATAACCCTCAAGCCGTTGCTTGGATACAAGAAGACCTGCGCAAGGCCCAAGCCTTCTTTGCCGAGCAGATGCAGGCACACGGGTACGGCGACAAGACCTTCCGCTTTGAGACCGATGCCCAAGGGGAGCCGCTAGTGCATCGCGTCGATGGGCAACACCCCGAGAGTCACTATTTTCTAAACGGATTTTTTCAGGATTATCACTTTGAAGAATTTGAAAATTCAACGTTTGACCTGAATGAGAATACTTATGTCGTCTATGCTGGACTTTCTGTTGGGGACGACAGCGTCACGGCCTCTGCGTATAGAAGATCGAAAAGGGCTGGGACGGTAAATTATCCCTTTACAGACTACAAGGCTTTGGAGTGGAAAGTCCTCGCCCATGAACTGGGACATGCCTTCGGTTTGGGGCACGATTTTCGCGATGGTGCATACATCATGTCGTATGGCCCGGGAGAGAATCAGTTATCGGCGTGCTCCGCCCAATTCCTATCTGTGCATCCTTACTTCGATTCGGACATTCCACTTGAAGATGTCTCGCCAGCTCGCATCAGGCTATTGTCGCCGACCGAGTATTCGGCCGGCTTACAGAGTGTTCCCGTCCAACTCGAAATCAGCCACTCAGACGAGCTTCATCAAATGATTCTAAGCTCCGGCAGTGGAATCGATGTTGCGGCGTGTCGAGGGATCGACGGGAAGGAAAACAGGGTTGCGTTTGAGTATGAAGGTGTTTTTACCCCCTTTGGCTTTATCAATCTGCCCGAAAGGGTCACACATCGAATCAGGAGCACTGTGGTTGATACTAAGGGAAATGTGACCCAAGAAGAATTCCGCTATAGGGAAATGTCGCCATACCGGCTTGCAGCCTTGCAAGATCATTCGAGTCAGGTGTTGTTTTCCCCCGATGGCACCACCCTCGCCTCCACTGGGGACAAAATCACCCTGTGGGATGTGGCGACCCTAACGAAGACCGCCACCCTAGACGGGCATGAGTATGGGGTCAATTCGGTGTCGTTTTCCCCCGACGGCACCACTTTGGCCTCTACTGGGCTTTTCGACGATATAGTCCAACTGTGGGATGTGGCGACCTTAAAGCATACCGCCACTCTCTACGATAGGAGTACAGTCAGATCGGTGTTGTTTTCCCCAGACGGCACCATCCTAGCCTCCGGCAACGACGGCGAGATCACCCTGTGGGATGTGGCAACTCAGAAGAAGACCACCACCCTGAAAGCGCATTCGCGCTGGGTTGATTTGCTGTCGTTTTCGCCCGACGGGAGCATCTTGGCCTCCGCGTCCCTAACGAGCGAGATCATACTATGGAATGTGGCGACCCAAACGCGGAGAAAAACTTTCCCCAGTGAGCATTTACTTACTGGGCTGTCGTTTTCGCCCGACGGAAACATCTTGGCTTCCGCGGATCTCACTGGCGAGGTCTTACTGTGGGACGTCGATGCCCAGAGACAGCAGCTAGGCACTTGCTACCATAGGAGTCAGATCGGATCGGTGTCCTTTTCCCCCAACTCAGGCATCTTGGCCTCCGGAGGGGACGATGGCCAGATCTTACTGTGGGATGCCTATACCCAAGAAATTATAGCCGCTTTTCCTCATGGGAATCCGATCGGATCGATGTCCTTTTCCCCCAAACTAGGCGTCATGGCCTCCGGGGGGAACGATGGCCAGATCTTACTGTGGGATGTGTCCGAGTGGACCGGGGCTAGTCCGCTCACGCTGACGACAACCTCCGGTGAAGGCGATAGCCCCGTCAATGTCCGAGCTACGCCCAAACTAACCGCACACGCGGCCTATGAGTTGACTGAAGCTACGCTAAAACGTGGGGTCGGGGTCTCTGTGGTGCTCGGCTCTGGCTACGAATACGAACCCTCCATAGGGAGCATCCCAGAGGCGGTGACCGTATCCGGCATTCCAGGCGTAACTGTCGTAGCTTGGGGTCTTTTAGGCGACGGAACCATCGTTGTTGACATACACTTCTCGGGTGCCCTAGACGGTGACGGTCAGCTAACCTTCACCGTTGCCGCCGATGCCATCGCCGACTACAACGGCCCCCCAGTCTCTGCACAAATCCCCGTCACTGTACCCCAAGAAAACACCGCCACGGGTCTAAGCATAACTACTACGCCAGCCCCGTTGACCGAAGCCACGCTATCTGGGAGCACGGTCGCTCTGATACTCAGCGGCCTTACCTATGCACCCGACATCGCAAATAAGGTGACCGTATCCGGCATCCCGGGCGCAACCGCTGGTATAATTTTTCGCGCTAGCGACACGCAAATCCTTGTTAAACTAAACTTCTCGGGTGTCCTAGACGGTGACGCTCAGCTAACCTTCACCGTTGCCGCCGACGCCATCGCCGACTACAACGGTCCCCCACTCACCGCACAAATCCCCGTCTCCACAACCAGTGAAGGCGACGCGGAAACCGCTAGTGAAGGCGACGCGGAAACTGCGGGGGATTTGCAGGATCTTTTAGACGCTTTTGGTGGCGGCAAGCGGGCGGCTCTGCCCGACAGCCCACAGTTGGCACAAAACGCACCCAATCCATTCAACAGCCAGACTGTTCTTACCTACTTCTTGCCAGCAGCCGGATCTGTGCGCTTAGCTGTGTTCACCTTGACCGGGCAACGGGTTGCTCTCTTGCAGCAAGGGCCGCAGCGGGCCGGCTACCACCAACTGCGCTGGAATGGCCGCGATGACGCCGGCCGGCCCGTGGCCAGCGGCCTGTACCTATACAGACTGATGACCGACGAGACGATCTTAACGCGCAAGCTCATCCTGCTGCGTTGAGTAGTCCAAGATAAGCAGGCGGTGGCTGGACGACGATTTGCGCGGCCACCTCAAAGAACTAGCCGCGATGGCACGGGCCGAGATGGCCGAGCCGTCGCGGGGATAGGAAAATCATGAGCGACCACTACGAATTCAAAATGGGGATCTACCTCGGCGAGCTGCAGCAGCCCTTCGAGCAATCGCTGGCCACAGCGCGCGACCTCGGCGCGCACTACATCTGGTGCGGCACCCACTCCAACAATCGCAGCCTCTACGAGCTTGCCGACGCCGAGATAGACCAAGCCGCCGAACAGGTCGCCGCACACGGTCTCGAATTTTTCCTGCTCGACGGCGCGGGACTGTTCAAAACAGTGCATCTCGCCGAGCTTGAGCCGGGCAAAATGCTCGAACACGCCCAATTCAAAGAGCACTTCACCAAGCTAGAACGGTCGATGGAAGTTTCAGCCCGCTTGGGGATCGGCGCGGTCGGCTGCAGCAGCTTCGCTTGGCCGGCCGAGTACACCGGCGGCAAGCCCACGTGGCCGATGCGCTGGGCAACGCGCGGCGGTATCATCTCCGACAGCGACATGGCCAAGCTCGTCGAAGCGTTCTCCATGTTCGCCGACCTCGCCGAAAAATACGACGTCGATGTCGCCTTCCTGATGATGCAGTGGAATTACGGCAACACCAGCCGCAACTTCCGCCGTATCGTCGAGGCCGTAGGCTCGCGGCGCTTCAAGGTGCTCTGGTGTCCGGCGGACAACTACAATTGCGGCGAAGTTGACAACGCCACCGCGGGATTCGAAAACCTGCGACCCTACCTGCACGGCGTCCACGCCAAGGATCTGCGCACCATAAACGGCGCAACGCTCGAATTCGAGTACACGCCCATCGGCGAGGGCCACGTCGATTACCCGACGATCCTACGCAACCTGCGCGACAACCGCTGCGACGTCGTCCTGTCGATCGCCACCCACTTCCTACCGGCAAGCGGCTCGCGGCTCGAAGCCATGCAGACGAACTACGCCAACATCCGCCGGCTGATTGGAGAGTTGGCGTAGCCTTCCTATCTCGGAGACTCAAGACGCCAGTATAAAGGAGTAATGATCTGTGAAGTATTTGATCAGCAGTTTTATAGGATTGGTGCTGGGCGTCAGCGTCAGCGCAGAATCTCTCCTTGAAGGCCGGGTGCGGCTGTCGTCCGGGCAGCCAGCAGTTGGCGTACAGGTGCGGCTGTTTGATTTGACCGATCTACTCCGGTTCGTTGGCACAACGACGGACGAAACCGGGCATTTTGCGCTGCCGTTGCGAGCGTTCTCTACGGCAAGGGGCACGGCTCTACCGACCGATTTTGCTCTAGGGCAGAATTACCCCAATCCGTTCAATCCTTCGACCGTGATTCCCTACCAACTACCGGCGTCTGGCCATGTACGACTGGAAGTATTCAATGTGCTGGGGCAACGGCTAGCGACGTTAGTCGATGCGGAACAGTCGGCGGGTGCGTACACGGCACCATGGAATGCTACGGATGCAGCGGGACGAGCCGTGGGGGCAGGAGTGTACATCTACCGACTGAGTAGCGGTGGGCAGACGGAGAGTCGGCGGATGGTGTTGGTGGATGGGCAGGCAGGAATCCCGGCGGCTCAGGGGTTGGTGCGAGCGGCGGTTCAGGAACTGGTGGAAGCGGATGGCTCAGTCTATGGATTGACTGTCTCGGACGAAGGGTTGGTTGCGTATGTGAACCCGGCTTTTCAGGTGGGAGTTGATGAGGCGGACGTTGTGATCGCAGAGCACGGCGGCATCCCACGGATGAAGCTCGCTGCGGGCGGGGTTTTAGGGGACGTGAACAACGATGGCCAAGTCGATATCTCGGATGCGCTGTACATACTATTATATATTATGGCAGACTCCTCCATTGTTCTGCCCAACAACGGTGACATTTCCCTCGGCGATATAAACAACGATGGCACCGTCGATTTGTCCGACCTCCTGCTCCTCATCCGGTACACCGATAATCCGTCCGATCCGACGTTGCCGCTGATCGGCGATGATCATGGCGACACGCTCTCCAAGGCGACGGAAGTGTCTTTGGGGAGTTCGACTGTTGGCTCGATCTCGGCCGGTGATGTGGATTATTTTCGCCTTGAGATGAGCACTGCTGGCGTCTTGTCGGCCTTTGTGACGAGCAGCACGGGTGCCTACACCTTCATTTTGGACAGCTCTGGCAACGTCTTGGCTAGGGACGGCAATTCCGATGCGGGCTTCAATTTCCAAATTCTCGTTCCTGTCAGTTCAGGTACTTACTACATCTATGTAGAGGCTTATAGATCGACAACTGACTATACGCTTGATGTGCGGAGTCTCAGCGGCGCTAGCAACATCGCAACTAATCTGACCCAGAGCGCCAGTGCCGACTGGGCACCGGTTTGGGCGCCCGATGGCCAGTGCCTCGCTTTCGCGTCCAATCGCGACGGCAACACAGAGGTCTATGTCATGGACGCCAACGGCTCCAACCCAACCAACCTCACACAGAACGCCGACACCGACGGGTGGGATCTCGTTTGGTCCCCCGACGGCCAACGCATCGCATTCACGTCTGAGCGCGATGGCAACACAGAAGTCTATGTCATGGCTACCGACGGCTCCAATCCAACCAACCTCACGCAGAGCGCCAGTGCCGACTGGGCACCGGTTTGGGCGCCCGATGGCCAGCACCTCGCCTTCTTGTCTAATCGAGATGGCAACACAGAGGTCTATATCATGGACGCCAACGGCTCCAACCCAACTAACCTCACACAGAGCACAGGAGACGACTGGGCATCGGTTTGGTCCCCCGACGGCCAACGCATCGCCTTCGCATCCAATCGAGATGGCAACACAGAGGTCTATATCATGGACGCCAACGGCTCCAACCCAACTAACCTCACACAGAGCACAGGAGACGACTGGGCATCGGTTTGGTCCCCCGACGGCCAACGCATCGCCTTCGCATCCAATCGCGACGGCAATACAGAAGTCTATGTCATGGACGCCGACGGAACCAAGTCCACTAGGCTCACATACCACTTCAGCGGTGAGTGGTCTCCTGTCTGGTCTCCCGATGGCCAACGCATCGCCTTCTTGTCCAATCGCGACGGCAACACAGAGGTCTATGTCATGGACGCCGACGGAACCAACTCCACCAACCTCACGCAGAACGCTGGCGACGATTGGGCACCGGTTTGGGCGCCCGATGGCCAGCGCCTCGCCTTCGCGTCCAATCGCGACGGCAACACAGAGGTCTATGTCGTAGAGGTCGACTAGCTCAGCCGCGAAGAGGTCTTGACATCTTGTTTTAATGGAATAATTTGATATGCTACCGTGAAGCGCGGAGCGTTTGGCACCGCTGGTAAAGGACGAACTGGACATGGTGGGAAATTCAATCTCAGAAAAGATGCTGGCGCCGGAAGCGCAGCTTTTGGCGCCAGCTGAGTTCCGTTATCCGCGTAGATGTGCCGTTGGCTTATGTGTTCATAAGTCGTTAAAAAACAACTATTTACCCCCCCCCCCCCCCCCCCGCAAAAAATATTCTCGATCGTTAAGCTCTAAATCCTCCCGTACTATTCAACAAAATGAGGACGGCCAGCTTCCAATCAATCTAAGGAGAAAAAATCATGCTTCGTGTTGTCCTAACTTCGCTCGCGGCTATTGCCCTTTTGGGAATGGCCGGATGCGCGACCATGCTCAAAGGCTCCTCGGCCCCAGTTAACATAAACTCAGCTCCAATTGGTGCTAACGTCGAGATCAAAACGAGTAATGGCGTCTTCATCAAGGGAGGCCAGACTCCGATGGCTGCCAAATTGGTCAAAGGCAAGGACTATATTGTCACCATCAGCCTTGACGGCTATCAACCGCAGACCGTTTCGATCTTAAAGGGAGATGTCGAATTTGGAACGGGTGTATGCGGCAACATTCTCTGTACCGGTCTTCTAGGTTTGTTGGTCGACCATTTCTCTGGTGCGCTGTACAAACTCGAACCAAATACGATCAACGTATCGCTGCAGAAAGTCGCCGCCACGAGTGGAGACGATGAGGTTCTCTATGCCTTCTTGACTATTGTCGATGAGGACGGCAAGCAATCCACAACCGCTGTTGAGATGACGCCCCTAGCTAATTAAAACCCTTATAGGTAAGCAAGACGTGCTCGGTGTCTTTGCTTACCTACTGACGTTACGCATCTGCGCCGAACCGGTCGGTGTAGGGGCGCCCCTTGTGGGCGCCCAAGCGACACCGCGTATGCAGCCGGTGATCCTACGAGGGCGCCCCCAAGCAACTGTCTTGGCTGTCAAGGGGTTTGTAGGGTTGGATTCCAAGGTTGTTGGTCTCGTAGGATGGCATTGAGTATGATAATTAGTTTCCGCATGCAGGCGGTCAGGGCAACTTTTTTGGGTTTACCGGCCGCTAGTAGGCGGGTGTAAAAGGGCTGAATTACCGGATTGTGGCGGGTGGCGACCAACGTGGCCATATACAGCGCGGTGTGCACGGGGGCTCGTCCGCCATAGATGGCGCGTGTGCCTTGCCTTTGGCCACTATCCCGATTGAAGGGAGCCACCCCGACCAAGGCGGCGATCTGTTTGGCCGACAGCCGCCCTAATTCGGGCAACTCGGCTACCCGCATCGCGGTGGTCGTGGATCCGACGCCGGGCACGGATTCGATCAAGGCGGCTTGGTCGCACCACAGCGGACTGTGGCGAATCAGCGCGGCCAAGTCCGCGTCGAGGGTTTTGAGTTGCTTTTGCAGCCACGTAATATGCCGGCGGATGGTCTTGGCCAACGGCGTAGAGGCCTGGTCCAGTCGGTGCTGCTCGGCGGTGATCATCTGGATCAGTTGCCGCCTTCTTCGGGTGAGTTCGGTTAGGTGCTGGGCTTGTGGCGGCGGCAGGGGCCGCACCGGCGGCGGCACGGCGCGGCCAAAGTCGGCTAAGACTTCCGCGTCGATGGGATCGGTTTTGGCCTGTCGGCCTTGGGCGTGGGCAAACGCCCGCACGCGGCGGGGGTGGACCACCACCACCGGCAGCCCGGCTTCATACAACACACTGGCCACCGCCGCCTCATAGCCGCCGCTGGCTTCCAGCACTACCAACGCCGGGGCGAGCGCCGTCAGGGTCTCCCGCAGCGCGTGATGGCCTTGCGCGGTGTTGGGCACCAGCCAAGTTTGGTTCGTCTGTGGGCTGGCCACGTCTAAGTGGGCTTTGGCTACGTCGATACCGACGAAAGGGGCGGGGTGAGTCATCTTCATACTCCTCGGTACTCTACCTTGCCGATACGGGGTCGAACCCCAGGCAACTGTTCGAGTTAAGAAGAAAAACGATGCGATGACCCTCGCTTGTGGACGAGATCAATTCTCAAGGGACGCACGGTCTATCGCATCGACGAATAGAAACCAGCATACGACTGGAATACAAAACATTCAACATACAAGGGTTGCCCCTACAATGCGTAACATCAGTTACCTATAGAAGACAGATATGAGCATTTATAAAAAACTCGCTGCTCTCCTTTTTTGCCTGATAGTCCCACCAGCACTGGCGGACGACAATGCTCGCGCCAACAGTCTGTTGGTGGAGGCCGTTCAGCTCATTCGGGCCGCTGAAGGCGAGACGGCGGCGCAGAAAAAACTCGACCTGCTGAAGCAGGCGCACGGCAATCTCCAGACGATTATGGACGACTATCCCTCTACCGATCTTGCCGTCAGGCTAATCACGGGACAGCAGATCGGAGATCTTTCGCTGGCGGGTGTCGTCGAGGCGGTGGAGGCGACAAAAAAAGAGGTGGAGGCGGCAAAAAAAGAGGTGATCGAGGTGCCGAAAAGGGAGACATGTCAAGAGTCCCCGACATACGCATGTGTCATGTCATTAGCTCTAGTCACGGCAGATTCGATTAAATATGCCAGTTTCCGTGCGTTGGCGCTCAATGCGATAGCAGTGGCTCAGGCGAAAGCTAGGCAGGTCGATCAAGCTCAGCAGACGTGGAAGCAAGCCAAAGCTCAGGCAGAGTTGATAGACAATGCTGTTCGTTCTGCGTCGATACTCCGTGCGATAGCAGAGTCGCAGGCGGAGGCTGGGCAGGTCGACCAAGCTCTTGGCACGGCGAGGTCGATTAGCAGACCCGAAGATCGTACTGTGGCGCTCAGCGCGATAGCAGTAGCGCAAGCAGTGTCGCAAGCAGTAGCGCAAGCAGTGTCGCAGGCAGAAGCCGGGCAGACCGATCAAGCTCAGCAGACGTGGAAGCAAGCCAAAGATCGGGCAAAGTCTTTCAGTAAGATCGAAGATCGTGTGTCGGCATTCAGCGCGATAGCAGTAGCGCAGGCAAAAGCCGGGCAGACCGATCAAGCTCAGCAGACGTGGAAGCAAGCCAAAGATCGGGCAAAGTCTTTCAGTAAGATCGAAGATCGTGCGTCGGCATTCAGCGCGATAGCAGTAGCGCAGGCAAAAGCCGGGCAGACCGATCAAGCTCAGCAGACGTGGAAGCAAGCCAAAGATTGGCCGAACCCGTTTATGCAGATCGGAGATTATGAGTCGGCACTCCGTGCGATATCAGTGTCGCAGGCAGAAGCCGGGCAGACCGATCAAGCTCTTGGCACGGCGAGGTCGATTAGCAGACCCGAAGATCGTACTGTGGCGCTCAGCGCGATAGCAGTAGCGCAAGCAGTGTCGCAGGCAGAAGCCGGGCAGACCGATCAAGCTCTTGGCACGGCGAGGTCGATTAGCAGACCCGAAGATCGTACTGTGGCACTCAGCGCGATAACAATAGCGCAGGCGGAAGCCGGGCAATTCAAGCAGGCTCTTGTCACAGCAAGGTCGATTGAATTTGTCGATGATCGTGCAATGGCACTTGGCGCAATTGCTGGTGCTCTGGCCCAAGTAGAAGGTCAATAACTAAAGAGAGCTATGCAACGCAAGACACTACTTCTTGCAACTTCTGCTCGAAGATTGAATACTTCGCAGCTTTCTAGCGAGCAGGTGTTATGCCTCGTCATTCTGCTCCTAGTCTTTCTGCCTCGCACTTGCTTATCCAGTGAACACAGCTCCACGCTTGATGCGCCGTGGGAGCCCGAGGATCTGCCAGTAGCTGAATCGTCTAGCTGGACCGGACCTCCTCAGAAACCATCTCTACTTAAACCTCTCGCTCAATCGGCTATTCAATTCTACCGACGACGCATCGCGATTGAATCGACCGACCGCTGCCCATTCCATATTTCGTGTTCCCACTTTGCCGAAAAGGCGGTAGAGCGATTCGGCCTTGTTCGGGGAGTTGCTCTATTTATCGACCGGCACTATTTCCGCGAACATGCTGGCGCACTGCATCTGTACCCACTACGCGAGACCTGGATAAACAACCGTATTAAACTGAAATTGGACGACTCTTTCTACTTGTCTAACAAGCGAGACGAAATTGCAATATTGCTGGGGAACAGCGCCGCATCCAGCGACGAGCTGATTGGTTACGCCAATAGCTTGGTAGCGCAGCGCGACTATTATCGCAGCATCTCCGTGCTCAAACAAGCAGCTTATTTTGCGGACGATCCAAAAACGAAGGCCCTGTGCGTCTTCAAAATTGGCGAGGCGTACCAAAAGAGCAGAAAGTACAAATCCTCGGTAGAATACTTGGAGCGGTACATAGCCGATGCTGCCGCTGATACATTTCTCTACCGAGCGCAGATGTACCTCGGCGCGAGCTACCTGCAACTCGGACGCTACGATAAAGCCGTTGCGAGTTTTTCGCTGGCCGAGAATGTAAAAAACGACGGGACAGGCTTGGTTTGGGCCGCGTACAGCAACGTTAAGCAGGGCGAATTCGCAGCGGCCTCTGACCGTCTCCAGTCCATTATCAGCGCGCGCGAAGGAGAGACGATAGTGCTCGGCTCACAGGAAATCCTACGAGAAATCGACGGATACAGAAGCTCGCAGCAAAGTGCCCGGACCGCGTCGGTCCTCTCCGCATTATGCCCAGGTCTCGGCCAGTTATATGCCCGCCATTATTATGATGCGGCACAGGCTGTTATACTGGTCAATAGTTTTGCCTATATGACGTATGCCAGCTACCGTCTCGGGGCTTTAGGTGAGCAGAGCCATCTCGCCACCATCCTCAGCGCCGCAGTGACGTGCATGTTCTACTATGCCAACATACTCGGAGCCGGACGGACGGCGGCTTATAGAAATCAGCGCAAGCTCAACAACTCCCTAAAGCAGATACGTTTCCTCATTGACAATAAGCTCGGTTTCGCACCGGGCTTGGGGTTCTCGTTTTCGCTATGAATCCTATCCACAAATATCCGTACCGTATGGGTCGATATCGTAGCCAAGACCTACGAGCCGATCCGTTTTTTTACTTTCGAGGGCTTGAGGTACTGCCCTCACCCACAAAAGGAGATGTAATGCTGCGTTTTACTTTGCTCACGTGCCTGATAGCTTTTGCCGCGACTTCGCAAGTCTTTGCCCAGCAACCAATGGAAGATGTCGTTTACTTGAAGAATGGAGGGATCGTTCGCGGCACCATCATTGAGCAGATTCCGGGCGAATCGCTGAAGATACAAACGCGAGATGGAAACGTGCTTGTCTTCGCGATGGATGAGATTGCCAGATTGTCTAAGGATTTTGCTGCCGACACCTCACCCTCGGCGAGTGTAGGTGTTGAGATAGGAACACAGTTTGGGCATTCCTATCTTTCCGCCAATGGAGAGGGGCTGACTTTGACTGGGGTTCCAACTATACCCCCTCTCTCTTCGCTCTATGTTTCGTGGTTTCCGAATGAGCATCTAGCCATTGGTCCAGAATTCGGTTTTGGGCGGCTATCATTCGATGACTCTGGCGATGAATATAGCCTCTCTCTGCTTTATCTTGGAGGCCGAGGTGCATTCTTTCTGCCAAGTAACGCAGTCTCTGGTCTCTATCTACTGGGGAACGGCGCTCTACTAGGTCTATACGGGGCCGCGGAAGAAAGCGAACTGGGGGACATTCGCACTAGTAGTGACTCCGAACATATTTTTGCAGCCGGAGTCGGCTTGGGTTACCAGTGGCGTGTAGGACCGGCTTTCGTTCTGAAGGCGGAAGGGCGGTATCAGCGATGGTGGGTGAACTACGATGAAGAGTACTACGATGGAGGGAGAGAGGAGTACAGATGGAGGGAAAACACGATTGGAGTGAACCAATTCTCGTTCTTTCTCGGGCTAGGGACCAGACTTGACGGCAGGTAGATATAATTGTCATTACGGGTTTACGGTGGATTGGTTTGTAGATGCAAGTTCTAATGGTATTCCTGATGAGCTTGCTGGTTACACGACAGTAACAAAGAATGGGGGAACGTATGCTGTGCTTCGTCTTGGTTCTGTGTCTGACAGCTTTGGCAACCTCGCCACTTTTCGCTCAGAAAATGGAAGATGTCATTTATTTGAAGAATGGTGAGATTGTTCGCGGTCGATCGGTGGCCGTCACGATAGAGCTGGCGAGGATGTGGTTGGGTTCTCGTTTTCGCTATGAATCCTATCCACAAATATCCGTACCGTATGGGTCGATATCGTAGCCAAGACCTACGAGCCGATCCGTTTTTTTACTTTCGAGGGCTTGAGGTACTGCCCTCACACCCACAAAAGGAGATGTAATGTTACGTTTTACTTTGCTCACGTGCCTGATAGCTTTTGCCGCGACTTCGCAAGTCTTTGCCCAGCAAATGGAAGATGTGATTCACTTAAAAAATGGCGGACTCATTCGCGGAACTATAATTGAGGAAGTTATAGGCAAATCGCTGAAGATAAAGACGCGAGACGGGAATGTGTTCTTCTATACGATGGATGAGATTGCCGAGATGTCTAGGGAAACCTATGATGGGATTGCCAAAGATATTCAGGAACCTGTGATAGGGGTTGAAATCGGAACGCTGCTTGCGCTTAGGCATTTAAGGGGTCCAGAATACTACTCCTGGGACGGACCTGACCGCTTGACAGTAACACGCGTTCGGCTACCAAGCGCGTTAAGCGTTTGGTTAATTCCGACTGACATGATGGCGATTGGTGCAGAAATCGACTTTGCATCCTCTGATACAAATGCTGACGTCTTGCTGACAGGGAAGGTAGCACTCTCTCCTTCATATACTAGGACCTCTAGTATCTACGTACTTGGGACAGGCTCTCTAGATTACACCCATCGTGATTCTTATAATGAATCCGACATCATCGCCGGCATCGGTATGGGTTTACGCGCACGTATGGGGGCTCTTGTCCTGCGGACGGAAGGACGGTATGAACGCTGGTTTGAGGACAAAGTGAATCAATTCTCGTTATTACTCGGACTTGGCACCCAACTGGGTGGATAATCCTTTCATTGGCTTAAGAGGCTGTCTTAAAACTCCTAATAACTATGAAGTTTCTATCTATAGTGGTATTGGTACCCCTGCTGATCTTGCTGGTTTTCGTCGAAGCGGGTACGGCACAGCAATCCGGTCGCGTGCGGCTGCCTAGTGGGCTGCCGGTGGCCGGGGCGCAGGTTATGCTATTTGACCTAGCTAATTTGCGGCGGGGTGCGGTGGCGCAGGCGACGACGGATGAGAACGGGCAGTTCGCGCTGCCGCTGGCGGCGTTGGGAGGGGCATTCGCACGGCCGGAAGGCTTTGTGCTGGGACAGAACTATCCCAATCCGTTCAATCCGTCCACGATCATTCCCTACGAGTTGGCGGAGGTGGCGCACGTGCGGTTGGAGGTGTTCAACACGCTGGGGCAGCGGATTGCGAAGCTAGTGGATGGGGAGCAAGGGGCAGGAGCGTACCGAATTCGCTGGAATGGCACGGATGCTTCGGGCCGTGCGGTAGCAGCGGGAGTGTATATCTATCGTCTAATGGTTGGTAGGATGCATCAGGCAGGTCGGATGGTGCTGGTGGATGGGCAGGCGGGTGTCTTGGGAGGTGGGGCACAGCTAGAATCATTGTCAATGGCAGAGGCCCGGAGTTCCGCGTATGGGTTAGTGGTTTCGGGACAAGGGTTGACTACGCATGTGGACTCAGATTTTGGCCTTGAGATGGGGATGGGGCCAGTGGAAATCGAAATCGAAGCCCACGATAGTGCCCGAATGAAGGTGGTGCAGACGCAGGGTGGGCTTCTAGGTGATGTGGACAAAAATGGCCGCGTCAATCTAGCCGACGCCCTTTTAGTGATCGCGTACAGCACCAATCCCCTAGCCGCAATTGTGATTTACAACATCGGCGATATTTCCCTCGGCGACGTGAACAAAGATGGTCGTATCGATTCTATCGACGCTTGGCTGATTGCGATTTACGTCGCCAATCCATCCGATCCAAGGTTGCCACCGGGAATAGGACAGCCTACTGATCCAAGTGTAGAACCGCCTCCTACTCATGTGACACATGAATCAGACTTCAATATCGAACTCGTCTTCCTCAATTCCGTCCTCACTTCATCTCAGCCGGATTCTGTGAAAAAGGTCGTCCAACAAGCGGCTACACGCTGGGAGTCAGTCATTACAGGAGATCTCCCGGAGGTTGACCACTCATCTAATCCGTGTGATGTAACAATAGAAACAAAAAAATATACCAACCCTCCTATTCGCGTCGACGATGTCGTGGACGACCTGCGGGTATTTGTTCATGTCGATAGCATTGATGGGCCAGGTGGAACTTTAGCACAGGCAGGCCCGCTAGAGCTAAGGGATTCTCTCCTGCTGCCAGTTATCGCAGTGATAATACTCGACGAAAGGGATATATCTGATATATCTAGTTCGTCGTATTTTCTTCAACGAATTATTCTCCACGAGATGGCGCACGCCTTAGGGTTTACCAGCGAGGTTTGGAATGAGAAAAATTTCGTTCAGGGCCTTGAATGGGATCTGTTTTTCAGTGACTTCTCCATAGACTGGGACGTGCGTTTCATCGGCCAGCGGGCAATTGAGGCGTTCAACAACGCGGGAGGCCGTAATTATGCCGAGAATGATAAGGTGCCCGTGGAAAATAATATAACCCTATTGCAAGACTGGGAACCGGATTGGGGTAGGGAGTATTCTCATTGGCGGGAGTCCGTGTTCAGGCAGGGGAACAAGAGCGAGCTTATGGTTGGGAGGGTGGATACATCTTATAGACTTCCACTGAGCGCGATCACGATCCAGTCCTTTGCCGATCTCGGCTACCAAGTTGATGTAAGTCAGGCCGATTCGTACACCCTTCTACAGCTAAGTCCGAAGCCCGTTGCCAACCATAGCTTGGAAATCAACTGTAGCTTGGGCACGAGGGAGATTCGCGTGGTTGATACGAACGGACGCATCGTCCGCACTATCATACCATTAGCATTGAGATCATTGAGGGAGTGATCCGTTAGCTCTCCTATCTTAGACAGCAATAAAGGATGGAGGAATGTATGCTACGCTTTGTCTTGGTTCTGTGCCTGATGGCTTTGGCAACATCGCCACTTTTCGCTCAAAAGATGGAAGATGTCATTTACTTGAGGAATGGAGAAATCGTGCGCGGCACCATAATTGAGCAGATTCCAGGCGAATCGCTGAAAATACAAACTGCAGACGGCAGTGTATTCGACTATACCATATACGAGATTGCCGAAATCGGTAGGGAACCTATGATGAAGATGGAAGAAGGGTACATTAAGGCGAAAAAGAAAAATCCTTGGCTGGCTTTCAGCCTGTCGTTGCTTATTCCTGGAACCGGACAACTCTATAACGACCAATACAAAAAGGGACTACCCCAATTTGGTATTGCACTAGCAGGTGCAGGGCTTGTGTTCGAAGGTTTGCGGGATAATTATCAGAGACACCCTGACAAAAAATGGGTCGATGCTGATGGAGACGATCGGCTGATCTTCTTCGGGGCTCCTCTTTGGTTGGGCGGCCTACTGTGGTCCGTGATTGACGCCGCCATCTCTGCCAACCGAATCAATCAGCAAGGCCAGCAACCTGATTACGGGCATCTGCTAGAGTTTGATGGCAACCAAGCCACCCTAGGTGTCGATCCTATTATTCGGCCCAATGGATCAGGTGTTAGACTGATGCTTCATTTTTAAATGACTAACGACCTCTTCAAAATCCATTATTCTCAGCCACCCGAAAGGAGCAAGCAATGAAGCGCTTTGCATTTTTATCGTTATTAGCTTTCGGCCTCGCCACATGCACAGGCCCTCAGGGCCCTCCGGGCCCGATGGGGCCGCAAGGGCCCTCGGGCGAATCAGGGCCTGAAGGACCCCAAGGACCCCAAGGCGAAGGAGAACAGGGGCCGGAAGGACCCCAAGGACCTCAAGGAGACCAAGGGCCAGAAGGGCCAGAAGGACCTCAAGGCGAACAAGGGCCGATAGGGCCAGAAGGGCCAGAAGGACCTCAAGGCGAACAAGGGCCGATAGGGCCAGAAGGGCCAGAAGGACCTCAAGGCGAACAAGGGCCGATAGGGCCAGAAGGGCCAGAAGGCGAGCAAGGCGAGCAAGGGCCGATAGGGCCAGAAGGGCCGGAAGGACCCCAAGGCGAGCAAGGCGAACAAGGGCCGATAGGGCCAGAAGGCGAGCAAGGCGAGCAAGGGCCGATAGGGCCAGAAGGGCCGGAAGGACCCCAAGGCGAGCAAGGCGAACAAGGGCCGATAGGGCCGGAAGGACCTCAAGGTGAACAAGGCGAGCAAGGGCCGATAGGGCCGATAGGGCCAGAAGGGCCGGAAGGACCCCAAGGCGAACAAGGCGAACAAGGGCCGATAGGGCCAGAAGGACCTCAAGGCGAGCAAGGGCCGATAGGGCCGGAAGGACCCCAAGGGGAACAAGGACCTCCAGGCGAAGGCGAAGGCGTACAAGGGCCTCCAGGGGAACAAGGGCCTCAAGGGCCGGAAGGGCCTCAAGGGCCGGAAGGACCTCAAGGACCTCAAGGACCTCAAGGACCCCAAGGGGAACAAGGTGAAGGGGAACAAGGGCCTCAAGGACCCCAAGGACCCCAAGGACCCCAAGGACCTCCAGGACCTCCAGGTGAACAAGCGCCTCCAGGCGAAGGCGAACAAGCGCCTGAAGAGTCCGATTCGTCTTCGCTCGATCCGTCTGTCCCCATCAACCTCAGCAACCACTTCCGCGACGACTGGGCTCCGGCTTGGTCGCCCGACGGCAGCCGGATCGCCTTCGTTTCCCAGCGCGACGGCAATGCGGAGATTTATGTGATGGATGCGGATGGCAGCAACCCGACCCGCCTCACCAACAACGCCGGCAACGACTGGGATCCGGCTTGGTCACCCGATGGCAGCCGAATCGCCTTCATTTCTGACCGCGACGGCACTTTTGATATTTATGTGATAGGTGCAAATGGCGGCAACACGATCCGGATTAACGATAATGTCGGCAACAGCAACTCTTGGTCGCTGGCTTGGTCGCCCGATGGCAGCCGTGTCGCCTACTTTCACGATGACAACAACAGGGGCTATGGGGATATTTACACGCGTAGGGTGGATGTCAACGGGAGGGTCCTGGTCGACAGGGGTAATAACTGGGATCCGGCTTGGTCGCCCGACGGTCGCCGTATCGCCTTCGTCTCCGGTTGCGACATCGCTATCCGGGATGCGACTGGCGACAACTGGACCAAAATCTTCAACTCCTCCGGCTGTGATCATCAATTCAAACCCACTAGATCTCTGGTTTGGTCGCCCAACGGTCGCCGTATCGCTTTTTATTTTCATGGTCCCGGTCCCAATTTTGATATTTATGTCGTGGATACGGATGGCCGAAACCCGACCCGTCTCACCGAACACTCTGCCGACGACGAGTCGCCGGTTTGGTCGCCCGACAGTCGCCGCCTCGCCTTCCATTCCGACCGCGAGGGCAATTTTGATATTTATGTGATGGACGCGGATGGCCAAAACCCGACCCGCTTCACCTTCCACGATGCCGACGACATGTCGCCGGTTTGGTCGCCCGACGGCAGTCAAATCGCCTTCGTTTCCTTCCGTCTCGGCAATAGGGAGATCTATGTGGTAGATGTTGACTGAGGAAGCCTAACACAGGCACCGGCCACCAAGCATCCTGTATCTTCGAAGTTAGTGCTTTACCCTCTGCTTTGAGTGCTTGGCTCAAAGCACTTTGGAGAAGGCGAACGCATCGCATCCACTTCAGGTATCACCACAACCCTGAAACCGATGCGTTCGCCTTTCCCTACCCAACCGCTCGGATCAACGCACCCCGCCCACCAAGGTGCCCGAAAGGTTATAAACAACAATACCTCGTGCATCTCGCAGCGGTTTGGTTGCTTTCGCTCACAGCGAAAAGGAGCAGGTTCAGGAGTGAATAGATGAAAAAACGCAGCCGAGAGCTCAGCATCTTTGGCATGTCCGCGCTCGATCTGTTCGCATCGGCGCTCGGTGCCTTCGTACTCATCACCATAGTGCTGCTACCCCTTTTCCCGAATCTGGACATGCTGGGACAGACAACGGCTGAGTTGGAACAGGCAAAGGCCAAACTAGAGCAGACAACGGCTGAGTTGGAACAGGCAAAGGCCAAACTGGAACAGGAAAAAGCCCAATCAGAGCAGGCAAAGGCCCAAGCAGCGCAGGCAAAGGCTACCCTAGAACAGGAAAAAGCCACGCTGAAACAAGAAAAAGCCACGCTGGAGCAGGCAAAGGCCGAAGCTCCAAAAATAAAAAGTCCGCTCGAAAAACGAGTCGAGGCTTTGCAACAGGAGATAGACGACACAGCCGTTTTATTGGGCATCAAGACGAAGGCGAAGAAGTTCGTATTCGTCGTAGATATGTCGGGTAGTATTTATCATCCCGGACAGCACGATTACCGCCAGTTCATAACATTGTCCATACAAGACATGCTCGCTGCTTTTAAGTCGGAAATAGAGGTCTGCCTCATTGGTTTTCACGCCCCAAATAAGAGGCCCGTGTTGCACTATTGGCCTAGAGACAAAAGTTTTTTTCTTATAAAAAAGAACGTCCAAGATCGCGTTGTCGGACAGGTAAACGACTGGATGAAGTTGATCGATGGCGTCACGCCTACGCGCGTCGCTTTGCTGGAGGCGCTTGCACTGCATCCCGAAGAAATCATCCTGCTAAGCGATGGTGCACCCTCAGAAGATTGGCGCATGGTCGTGCAGACGGTAACTGCTGAAAATAAGCGAAAAATACCCATACATGCCGTAGCCGTTGGCAATTACACCGCGGACCGGAAGTTTATTGACTTTCTAGTGCAGTTGACAAAGCAGAACAATGGGTATGTCGTAGGAGCCAAACCGGGTTGATACCAAGTTAATATGAACAAAATGTAATTGGCGAGGAGAAGTGACATGGTAAAAGTAACACGAGAGCAACGCCTAAAAGTAAGCGTCGTCAGCCTGCTAGGAGGCATCGTATCCGTAGCGATTATGAGCTTTGTTTTCGCTCATCCCGATTCTGCGATAGGTGCTTTCTTGTTAGATCGTCACACGGAAAATTTTCTCTACCCGTTTACAATCCAAAACGTCATGTGGCTTATGTTTTGGATTAGCTGCGGTGAACTCTGGGTGCGGTTTAACCAAGCCAAGCTAGAATTGGAGCAGATATCAAAACACTACCTGCCAGAGGACGATAAGGTTGTGTTGCAGGCGCAGGATTTAGGTCCCTTTTATCAAAAGGCACAGCCCACAGCCAAGGAGCACACCTTCTATTTGCAACGTCTGATCATGCGCTGTATTCTACAATTTCAGGGAAGCCGCTCCGTGAACCAAGCCAACTCGCTATTGAATTCTTCCCTCGAATTATTTCAGCACGAACTCGAACTCAAATACGCGATGCTGCGCTATCTCGTGTGGCTGATACCAACGTTGGGTTTTATTGGCACCATGGTGGGCATCGCATTTGCGTTGGATTATGCGGCCACCCTTGAAGATCCACGGAGCCCGACCTTGCTGGCCGAGATCACGGGTCGGCTAGGCGTCGCGTTTTACACAACCTTGCTCTCGTTGGTCCAGTCAGTGCTGTTGGTGTTTGCGCTGCACATCGTGCAAAGCCGAGAAGAAATGGCCCTAAACCAATCCGGCCAGTACTGTTTGGACAACCTAATCAACCGGCTGTACGAAAAACAAGTCGAGGGCAAGACGCCTGCACGGACGGAATAACCCAAAGATAGGAGGGCACCATGCCTGTTTATCGAGGACCCGATGGTAAAATCATTGAAGAAAAAACCGTTAGGCGGAAAGAGGATACCAAACCAACGGAGGAGGCCAACAGGCCATTGCCACCGGCACCACAGGGCGGCGAGGAGGAGAAGACGCGTTTGGTGGGTGGGCGGCGGCGAGAAGACGAGCAGCGCACCGAAGCGGATCGCGGCATGGATGATCCGGTTGTGGGGTGGCTGGTCGTCGTCGAGGGGCCGGGCAAAGGGCGAGCCATGCAATTGGGTTATGGTTCCAATTCGCTTGGGCGCGGTGCAACCGACCGTCTCAAGCTGGATTTTGGCGACGATCAGATTTCGCGCAATGGCCATGCCGTTGTTACATACGATCCACGCGGCCGGAAGTTTTACGTGCAGCACGGTGGCGGCACCAACCTGACATATCTCGGGGATCAGCCCGTGCTTGCACCAGTTGAGTTGCCGGCGCTGAGCCACATTGGCATCGGCAATACGATTCTCCGCTTCGTGCCCCTGTGCGGTGCCGAGTTTGATTGGCAGGATACAGAAGGAAGCGTAGCGCGATGAACGAATCAGACGGGCGCTTTGCCGCGCGGCAAATCCCCGGCAAACGGGAGTATCAAGAGGATGATTACGGCCTGCTGGATGGGCGTGACCTCGGCCTAGACGGCAGCGAGCACTCCATGTTGTTGGTCGCCGATGGCATGGGCGGCCATATTGGTGGCGCGACTGCCAGCGGCCTTTTGGGCAAGACCTTTGTCGAGGCGTATCCGCAGGCTGCTGGGCCAATCGTTGATCGGCTCCGGGACTGTCTCGAAGCGGGTAATAAAGCCATTGCCGATGCCATTGCCGAAAATCCCGAACTCGACAGCATGGGTTCGACCGTGGTAGCGGCTGTTGTTTCGAGCGAAGGGCTGAACTGGATCAGCGTGGGCGACTCTCCGTTGTGGTTGTTCCGCAAGGGTCAATTGGAGCGCTTGAATGCAGACCACTCTATGGCTCCGGTTCTTGCGGATCTCGTAGCAAAGGGAGGTATGACCGAAGAGGACGCTGCTCGGGATCCAAGGCGGCATGCACTGCGGTCAGCGGTCATGGGCGATGACATACATCTGATTGACGTGTCGTCGCAGCCGGTGGCGGTCGAGAAAGGCGACCGACTGCTATTGGCTAGCGATGGTTTGCTGACCTTAGAGGAGCAAGAGATCGCGGCTATCCTCAAAAAAACGCAAGACGCGCCATTGGAGGATAGCGCCGCGGCCCTTATCCAAGCTGTAGAAGCGGCAGAACATCCCCATCAGGACAACACGACCCTCTTGCTGTACGCACCGACCGAGGACGTGGAATTGACTGCGGCTGCTATTGGCGAAGGGGAAGCTGCTCAGGACAAGCCACGATTGAAATACTGGGTCGGACTGTTGGGGATATTGCTATGCGTTGTCGTTTTACTGGGGGTGCTTTATTGGCTTGGGTGGGGTTAAGACGCGGCTGTTGAAACGATAGTACCCGTGCGGAGATAGAGAAAGCCGAGTATGAGTGAGGAACAGCAGCATCGCTTGGCGTTGCCCCAAGGGACGCGCATACGGGAATTTGAATTTCGCCGCGTCCTCGGCCACGGCGGATTCGGTATGACTTACCTCGGCTGGAACGTGGCGCTGGATATTCCGGTGGCGATCAAGGAGTATCTACCCTCGGACTTGGCTACCCGCGAACAGGACCTGTCCGTCGTGCCACAGGCACCAAAGGCAGCGTCGGATTTCCAATGGGGCTTGGAACGCTTCTTGGACGAAGCCCGAATTCTAGCGCGCCTTCAGCACCCCAACATCGTCCGCGTCCATCACTTCTTTGAAGCGCACAGCACGGCCTATATCGCAATGGACTATGTGGAGGGAGAAGACCTGTCGGCGTATCTGACGCACAAGGGAACGCTGAGCGAAGACGAGCTTAAAGGTATTCTGTATCCGTTGCTAAGTGCCTTAGAAGTGGTTCATGAAGCAGACTTTTTGCATCGAGACATCAAGCCAAGCAATATCATCCTGCGCGCTGAGGATGGTTCGCCGGTGTTGTTGGACTTTGGCGCGGCGCGTCAGGCGATGGGGGCCAAAAGTCGTTCGGTTACGTCGATCGTAACGCCGGGGTATGCGCCGATCGAGCAGTATTCGAGCCGGGGGCGTCAAGGAGCGTGGACCGACATTTATGCGTTGGGTGGGGTGTGCTATCGGGCGTTGACGGAGCAGGTACCCGACGATGCGACCGACCGGATGCGGGATGACCCGCTGATTCCGGTATCTCAGCGGTGTGCGGGTCGGGTGAGTGGTGCTTTTTTGTCGGCAATTGATGCGGCGTTGGCGGTGGATGAGGGAGATCGTCCGCAAAGTGTTGAGGCTTGGCAGGCTGCGATGACGAACGAGCCGGTCGTAAAGAGAGAGACGAGCGGTGCTGAACTAGCAAATGCAAAAAGCAAGCCTAAAGCGGGATCAAAGCGGTTTGCTGTGATCTTGGGTGTAGTCGCTCTCCTGATTACGGGCGCTATAGTAGTTCAGGATCAGGTAGACCTGGAAAGGCAACGACAGCAGGAACAAGCCACGTTAGAAAAACAACGGCAAGAACAGCAAGCCACGTTGGAAAAACAACAGCAACAGCAGGCCACACTAGAAAAACGACAGCAGGAACAAGCCACGTTAGAAAAACAACGGCAAGAACAGCAAGCCACGTTGGAAAAACAACAGCAACAGCAGGCCACACTAGAAAAACAACAGCAGGAACAAGCCACGTTAGAAAAACAACGGCAAGAACAGCAAGCCACGTTGGAAAAACAACGGCAAGAACAGCAAGCCGCGTTGGAAAAACAACAGCAAGAACAGCAAGCCGAGTTAGAAAAACAACGACAAGAACAAGCCACGTTGGAAAAACAACGGCAAGAACAGCAAGCCACGTTGGAAAAACAACGGCAAGAACAAACATTTGTCGCAGAAGTGGGCCGTATGCCACGTCCGAAGGGGATGAACGAGGGTGAGACCGACCTGCACATTGCAGCGAGACTAAACCTGCCCGTGCTGACTATATCCCTGCTCAACCAAGGAGCCGACATCCACGCCAAAGACAAATTTGGCTGGACACCGCTGCACTTGGCGGCGGCAAAGGAGAATGCTTCTGCAACAGTCGAGGTCTTGCTCAACCAAGGAGCCGACATCCACGCCAAAGACAAATTTGGCTGGACGCCCCTGCACTCGGCGGCTTCTAATAATACTTATGAGACAGCCGAAATCTTGTTGAACAAGGGGGCTAATGTCAACGCAAAGGACAATCATGGCTGGACACCACTTTACTGGGCGGCACGTAAAAATGCTTATGAGACAGCCGAAATCTTGCGCCGTTACGGTGGTCGAGAGTAAAATAAGCTGATGCGAGATCAGAAGATGGCTCGTCCCATCCGCCCAACAGGAGAGTACCCATGACTGACTCGGCACCGGGCAACAGCGTCGTCATTCTATTCCGAGGCGGACGCTTGCCTCAGTGGCATCAACTCGACGACGAGCAGCGGCTCGACTACGAGCGCCAGCACGTGGACCTGATGCTGTCCGTCGCCGAGTACCACGGCCTGATCGGTATCCACGGGTACCGCCTGCTGGCACCCCAAAACAGTTGGGAGCGGTTCTGGACCATCGAATTCCCAGACCTAGCCGGTGCCGAGGCTTGGATGGCGGCTGAGACGGAACCTCCGTACGGAAGCTACGGCTTCTACTCCTACGCCCTCGCCCGCCGCTGGCAACCAGAGAGCCTAGCTTGGCTACCCCGCAAGCCCGAGCCCTCCGTAGCCCCCGACGCGGACCCGCACGTAATCCCACCCCTGACCGTCGATCCCTCCTCGATCGTCGTGCTCGCCTTCGGCGGCTGGCGTCGCGGCTCCGACCAAGTTGACCCCCGGACGCGCGGCGACGAGGATCGCCAGCAACGACTACAAGAGGTCGCCCAAAACCACGACCTCATCCACGGGGAAGTCTTCCGCCTCCTCGGGACCAACACCGAAGGCGAGTTTCTCGGGATCTTAGAGTTTCCCCAGCTAGCTGGTGCCGAAGCTTGGATCGAAGCCGAGAAGGCACCACCCGCCGGGTCCTATCACAAACGCAACTACCACCTCGCCAGACGCTGGGCACCCGAGTACTTCGCCACCTGGCCGCCAAGGACGGGCGAGTGAGGAGCCTGCGGACGAGAGCACCGCAACCAATTAGGAGGTGCTTGCAAGCCGCGCATTCACGAGCCGGTTCAGGCTCACCCCTTGCTCGGCCGCTTGAATGGCGAGGGCGCGGTGCGATTCTGGCGGCACGCGCACCATGAACTTCCCACTGTAGCTACGGTCCGCTATTGGCTCCGGCACGGCTTCGCCGGTGGTGTGCATGTCTGCGAGGCACTCGCGCACAAGGCGCTGGATGCCGGACAACGCCGCAGCAGGCGTAGGGGCCAGCCAACTCAGCGATGGAAATTCAGCGCATAGACCCACATGTTCGTTGTCTTCAGCCGACCACGTGATGCGGTAGGTGTAATGGTCGCTCATTTCGCGCCCTCCAGTTTCTCGATTGCCTTATCAAGCAGTGCGTCTAGGCGAGCGGATGGCACCAGTGCAGGTCGGGAAAACGGCTGAAGTCGCGGTCAGTAGTGATCCATTCGCTGCCTGATTCAATGGCTAGAGCAGCCAAATACGCGTCCTGAACCAGATTCCCCTTGCACTGCACCTGCCGACAAAGCCGAGTAAATATCTCCCAGTGGCGGGCACCGGGCGCGATGGCCACGCGATTGGGACGATCGCGAATTTGGTCTGCAAAAGTCAGCGCCGTGTCCAGCGGGCTGGGCGGATCGAAGATGCGGCGGTGGGTGGCGATGCGGAGAAAGCTGGACACCACGAGATCGGTCAGGCCGTAGGCCTGGGGGCTGTGGATTAGTTCTTCCAGCCAATCCCGGTAAGCCGGGTGGTCGGGGATTTCCTCGCGGTGGGCGTAGAGCAGGACGTTGACGTCAAGCCTCACTACCATCCCGCTCCATCAGGTCGAGGAGGGACGGAGTATCGTCCAAATCGACGCCGGGTTGCACACCTCGCCCTTTGAAGGTCTGCAAAGGGACGCGGGTTTGTGGCCGAGTGGCTTCCGTGCGCGCCAAGGCTTCGCGCAGCGCATCCTCGATCACCGCCTTGAGTGTGCGGCCCGTCTGCGCAGCGTGCTGCTTGGCCTCTAACAACAACTGGTCATCCAACTGAATCGTCGTTCTCATGCATAAAAGCATATTATATATACATAAATATGGCAATTGCCCTTTTAAATTAACGGACATTAGATTGCTCGTCATGGCGGACTCCACGTACGACGGCATCATTCTTGGAACCGGCCACAACAGCCTGATTCTACAGGCCTACCTGTGCCGGGCCGGCCTACGCGTCGTCAGCCTAGAGCGAAATGTCGTGCCCGGCGGCGGACTGCGCACCGAAGAGTGGCCGGTCGGCTCCGGATTCCTGCACAACACCCACTCGTTTTACCATAGAGGCGTGACCCGGATGCCGTGGTACGCCGAACTCGAACTCGAACGGCACGGAGCCCACTACCTCGAGCCCGATCTAAACGTGGCCATGTTGCTCCCGGACGGGTGCTCCCTGACCTGGTGGACGGACTTCGAGCGCACCGCCGACTCCTTCGCTCAATTTAGCCGCCGAGACGCCGCTAGCCTGCGCCGCTGGCGCGAGGCGTTCCTGCCAATCGTGGCGCAAATTCTGGAGCCCGAGGCACAGTCACCCCCGCTACCGGTGCCAGAACGCCGACGCCGCTTGGAAGCCACGGCCGAAGGCCGCCTGCTGCTAGAAACGAGCGCCTGCTCGCCACGCGAGTTCGTGCTGCGCGAATTTGAGAGCCCAGCAGTGCAGGCCGGCCTCCTGTTCTTCAACGGCCTACGCGAAGTCGATCCGCGAGCGCCCGGCTTCGGCCACCACATCCCGGCACTGTTGGCCGCCCGCGGCAAGGCGCAAATGTGCGTCGGCGGCTCGGCCCGACTGGCCGAAGCCCTCGTCGCCGCTGTCGCCGAAGCCGGTGGCGAAGTCCGCACCGCCGTCGAACTGACGCGAATCGCGGTGCAACCCGTCGCCGGTGAGCCGGGACGGGCCGCCGGAGTCGTCACGACCGAGGGAGAGCGGATTGACGCCCGCCATTTCATCGCCTCGGGCCTCAACCCGCAACAGACCTTCCTCGACCTGATTGATCCCGCGCACTTGCCAGCTTCCTGGCGCGACCAAGCCGCCGCGTTCCGCTACAACCTGCTGGCACCCCTGTTTGGCCTCTACCTCAACCTCGACGAGGCCCCGCTCTACTCGGCAGCCGAGGCCAACCCCGATTTGGACGACGCCTTCATGGTCCTCCTCGGCCTACAGTCGGTGCCCGACTTCGACGACATAGTTCGGGCGCACGAGCGGGGCCAGTTGCCGCCGACGGTAATGTGGGGCTCCTGTCCCAGCCGCTTCGATGCCACCCAAGCACCCGACAATGCCCATACCGCCTTCATGTGGGAGAAGGTGCCCTTCCGCCTGCGCGGCCACGCCGATAACTGGGACGCAGAGGCCACCGCCCACGGCCACCGCATGCTCGACGCATGGGCCGATTACGCACCGAACCTGCGGGACGTCGTGTGCGAGCATCTGATCCGCCCAGTCCACCACATCCCCAAGCGGCTGCCAAACATGCGCGACGGCGACCTACTAGTAGGCTCTCTCGGCCACGGTCAGGTCGGCTACAACCGGCCCTTCTCGGGCGCTGGCCATTATCGGGGTTATCTGGCGGGGCTATACCTGTGCGGTGCGTGCTGCCACCCGTCGGGGAACATCACCGGGTTGCCGGGTTACAATGCCTGGCAAGTGATCGCCGCGGACTTGGGGTTGAATTGACGGGGCCGACGGTTTCACATTGGCATGGTCAGCGTCTGGGCTGCGGCCCGGAGTTTTCTCAGCGTCTGGACTGCGGACACTCGCCTTGCTAAAAACCGCAGTCCTGCAAAACCGGATGTTCCAACACGGACGCGACTTCCGCCCAAGCCTGTTGGCTATTCTCTTTTTTAAGGTCTGGATAAAATCCGAAATCGAGGTACACTTTGATGGCGGGAATCCGCCCGCTTGAGGTGCCGAGAAAACTGCGCTCGTGGAATCGCTTGAGGTAGGCCATCGCCACAGACATCATCGGCTTGGCAAGCCCGCGCCCCTGATAGTCCGGGTGAATCGCAACCCAGTGAATCTGTCCCCAATCCTCGCCGTCTAAATCGGGCTGCCACCACGCCGTAATGGTCCCGAGCTCTTCGCCGGCATCGGTGGTCAGGTAAAAACTCCGGTCCTCCAGCGCCCCAAAATCGCGGTTGAATTCGCGCGCAAAAAGCTGGTCGTCAATGTCGAAGTACGGCTCTGCCGCTCGCTGAATCCGCGTCCAGATAGCCCCTTCATCCGGCCGGTAATTCCGCATGGCAAATCCTTTGGGGATCGGGAATTGCGGAATGTCTTCCATGTGCTCGCGGATCATTCTGACACTGTAATTTTTCATCGGTACCTGCTACTTTTTGTCCCATACTAAAGTACACGACAGTAATCCAATGGACGTTAGGCATGGGGTGCCGAGATGCTGAGCAAAGCGAAGCATCTCATACCGCTCTACTATCGTGTACTTAGGTCCCATATTATAATGACATTCCTATCGCTAGCCGATATTCTTGCATTTCGAGGGAGGTGAATATGCAAGCAAATCTCGTGACGTTGATCCGAATCTTCTTGGTGTTTTTGGTGATTGGGCTGTACAAAGTCAACACCATTGCCTGTGGCATAGCGGTCTTGCTGACCATTGCCACCCTCTACATGGACGCGCTCGACGGCATCATTGCCCGCCGCCTCGGCATCGAATCCGATCTAGGCGCGATGTTCGACATCGCTGGAGACCGCATCGTCGAGAACGTCTTCTGGGTCTATTTTGCCTCGATCGGCATGGCCAGCTTCTGGGCTGCGGCCATCGTCGTCGCCCGCAGTTTTCTCATCGACTGGCTGCGGACGCTCGCCTTTATAGATGCGGGCCAAACCGCCTTCGGCAATAAGACGATGATGCGCAGCCGCTGGGCCAAGGCGCTGGTGAGCTCCCGCTTCAGTCGGGCGCTCTACGGCTTTACCAAGGCCGTCGTATTTGTCTATCTGGGCGCGGTGCTGCTGATCCAGTCCGGCCAAGCCGAGTACGGTTGGTCAATCGGCGTATCTACGGAGTTGCTGCTACTAATCGGGCAGGCAATCGTCTGGTTGACGGTGGTGATGTGCCTAGTGCGGGGCATCCCGGTAATATGGGACAGCCAAGACGTTCTGTTCCGCAAAATGTTTCCCGGTCTGCTGCGAGATTAGCCAGTACCGTGAAAGCCGCGCTATTCGATCTAGACGGGACGCTGCTGCCCGATACCAGCGCCGAAAGGGAATTCATCCGCTTTGCGCTGACGACTGGCAAGCTGACCGCCCCAGAGGCGGTTCGCGCGTTCCTGTCTTGGTTCGTCCACATCCCTATTCGCGGCCTCCAGTCCAACAAGACTTACTTCGGCGGCATCGCTATGGATGTACTCGCGGAAACAGCAGAAACCTTCTGTCACCAGCACCTGACTCGCTGTATCCCAGCTCAGGCCCAGCGTCTGATCGCCGTCCATCGCACCGCTGGGGATTGTCTCGGCATCGTGTCGGGAGCGCCGGAGATTCTAATCGCACCCCTGAAGGATCTTCTCGACCTAAATTTCGTCGTTGGCACCAAGCTAGCCTGCGAGCAGGGACGCTTGACGGGCGACTTGGACGGTCCGCGCGTATCTGGGCGTGAAAAGGTCCGCCAAGCGGACGAAGTAGCGCACACATACGAATTCGACCTACGCGAATCCACGGCCTACGGAAACGCCTTCGACGATCGCTTCTTGTTGGCGGAAGTCGCTCATCCCGTCGTCGTCAATCCAGACCGCAGATTAGCGCGTCTGGCCCGCCAGAAGGGCTGGCCGATCTGTATCTTCTCTTGCAGGACAGTCTAGAACCTCGATTCCGAAGGAATATCATGGCAAACGCAAAAAGCCGATACGTCAACCCCTCCAGAGTCATGCTAGGAGAATGCACCCGCAAGGAAATTCGCCACGCGCTGCAGAGCGGCAACCTGCAAGCCGCCATCATCCCCATCGGCGCAACCGAACAGCACAACGAACACCTGAGCTTGGATCTGGACATTGTCCTGTCCACGTTTATCGCCCAGCAGGCCGCCTTGCAACTCTACCCACAAGTAACGGTCGCTCCGCCTTGTCCGGTGGGCTATTCCCCGTACCACATGGCGCGCAAAGGAACGCTGACATTGCGCAAGGAAACGCTGCGAGCCTATATCTTCGACGTCGCGGAGAGCCTGAAAACCCACGGTATTCGCACGATTCTGGTCGTAAACGGTCACGGCGGCAATCACGGCTTGCTGCGGGATGTACTGCCGGCGTGGCGACAAGACCTAGGTATCACACTCGATGAGGATTCGTACTGGATGGGGCTTACGGACGAGGATCGGGAAACCATCCTCCAGGGCTATCGAGATCTGAAAGCGGGCAAGCTAGACACGGTAGCACGCCAAACCGCGCTGAACCACGCCTCAGAGGACGAGACATCCGTAATGTTGGTGGCCTGCCCACAACGAGTCCGCGCTTTTACTATGGAAGAGTATGACGCTGCTGGCTTGGACTACGCCCATAATCTATCACCTGAAGTCGAGGCGTATCTCGAACCCTTTTCCAAGGAAGGTTGGCCGCAGGGCGGACCGAACCCGGAAAACCCGCGCGACCGCGCCCGCCAAGAAAACGCGTTGCTTGCCAGCGTAGAAAAAGGAGAAGCGCTCATCGCCATCCACACCCAATTCATCGCCGACAAGTTGCAGCAAATGATCGCTGCAACAGAAAAGGGGCACCCCTGGCCCGCGCCCGAATAAAAACTTACGCCGAATTCGCGGCGGATTCGCCCGACGGCACGCGGGAAAATTCCACCTCGAGATGCGTCTCGGGCACGTGCAGGTTACTTTCGACAAGGGGCTGCCAAGTCCACGAGACCTGCCGCCGACTGGCGCGCTGATCGATGAGCTGACGCCGCACCAGCCCAATCCGCCATACATCGCCAGCGGCCGGAGGCAGGCTTTGCTCGTCCGCCAGCCTTTCCAACCCCTCCCAAGGGAAAGCTAATTCCACGCTCCAGCCTTGGTCGATATCATCCCGTTTGTTCAGGGTACCTTCGACCTGCACCCCCACCTGTAATCCGGGAAAGCGCCAGTGCGAAAAAGCCCAGCGCATGGCGCGATAATCGGAATTCGAACCCCCGCCCAAAACTTCGGGCCGATGCACCGCCAAATCGAACTCCGGCACATCGTAGCGGCCGCCGCGCTGATAGGCTTCCTTCCAGATGTGGAACATCTCCGCGGTCGCACCCAGCGGATTGACCGCCAGTTCGTAATACGCTCCCCGACCGACGAGGATCACGCCCGCGTTGTTGTCCTGTCGGACTGACAGCGAATCCTCCCCCTGCGTACCGCACACATCGCGATCTTCCAGCCAGAAGCCCACGTAGAGGTACTCGTCGTCCCACAGCACCGCAGCCCGAGTGTCGAAAAGAGCCGGTCGGCCCGGTTCCTCCAAGTCCTCAAAACGCGGCGATTTAGGCACCAATTGCCACGATTCCTCATCGAGGTGTCCGTCCACCACAATCGGGCCTTTCGCCCGGTAGCTGGTATAGTGCTTCAAACCCTCTTCCGAATAGCCGTATTTACTCGTCATGTTTTGTGCCTCCACTTTAACTTTAACCAATCAATCCCTATCCACAACTCCTATTTACATCACTTATCGATCTGTGGACCTTGGTTGGGTTTTACCCAAGACAGCTCCCACTTGCGCCGCGAAGTGCTTAGCGGTAGTCTGAAAGAGAACATCCAGTAAGGAGCCCACATGACCCCACCATTCGAACACATCCTCTACGAGAAAAAGGGCCGCATCGCCTATGTGACGGTGAATCGCCCGCAAGTGATGAACGCCCTCCATCCCCCCGCCCACGCCGAGCTGACTAGGGCTTGGGACGACTTCATCGCCGCCGACCAAGTCTGGGTCGCCATTCTCACCGGTGCCGGCGAGCGCGCTTTCTCGGCTGGCACGGACCTGAAATACCGCGTCGAACAAACAGACGACGATCAGCTCCGCAACCCAGTCCACTCCCCGGTCCACATCCTCGACCGTTGCTACAAGCCGATCATCGCCGCCGTCAACGGTTATGCCATCGGCGGCGGCTTGGAACTAGCGCTGCGCTGCGACCTAATCGTGGCAGCCGCAAGCGCCCGCTTTGGTTTTCCCGAGGCCCGGCGCGGTCTGCTAGCCGATGCCGGCGGCGTGCTCAAACTACCGCGCCGCATCCCCTACCACTTGGCTATGGGCATGCTCCTGACCGGCAAGCTGTTCTCGGCACAGGAAGCCCTAGCCATGGGCTTGGTCAATGAAGTAGCCGACGACGAACCCGTGATGGCCGCGGCCGAGCGTTGGGCCACCGAGATCCTAGCGTGCGGTCCCCTCGCCGTCCAAGCCGCCAAGCAGGTAGCACTCCACACCATCGAGTCCCCCATCTCCCAAGCGCAGTGCCAGCTAGAAGACCTGACGGCCGTGCGCCGCCTGCGGCTGTCGGAGGACTACGCCGAAGGGCCGCGGGCATTCGGCGAAAAACGCAAGCCACAATGGAAAGGGAGATGAGACTGATTGACGAAGAAAAGCTATTCAGGTATGCTTTTACAGAATAATTCTTAACGAGGGCTGATATAGCCATCCTAAATCATTCACGAGATAATCCGCCGACAGACGCCGAATTGTAGGGGCGAGCGATCGCTCGCCCCTACTTGGGGTCCAGAGGACGAGAAGGACGAAGCCGAATGGGACGCCCTAGTGGGATCAAAAAGATCTCATGCTTGGTTGGACAAAATGGTAAAGCAAGTTCGGCAGGATGTGAAAGAAGGGAGTCAGGACTCCACTCGCATCGGCATGAGCACGGCAGCGTGGTGTTCCTCACCCACCTCAAAATGAAGAGGTGCCTCACGATGCTCAAAATATATCCGTATCTCCTCTGCCGCGTCTTTCAGGGCCTCCACAATCGTCTTGAGAAAGTCGTGATTGAGGTCAACGCGGAATGATCCGCCATCCTCGATATTCGTCACCTCAGCAGGGCAACTCACGGAATGCTCCCAGTCCGGGAGGTTGTCATCTTGCAGGTCGTCCGCATTTTCTCCAGTCCGACTGAACCCCTGATCCCGCGTCGTCCGCAGCGCTAGTTTCCCCTCTGTACTCGACACCCGCATCTGTACGCGGGGCACGTACTCCCAACCACTTTTCCCCAGTTCGTGGCGATCTCTGACGAACGGCTCGATCTCCTCCACGCAGGCCATCAGACGCTCGCTGCGCACGACCACCGAGATCAGCCCGGGCGTGCCGACGGCCTCTTGGTACTTAAGGTACGGTCCAGAAATTGCAGGGAACGTCACTCTGCGACCGTCCGCGGTCTGCAACGTAGCCGATTCCTCTTCGAGAATCAGCGTTGCCGAGTCCGTTTCCGGGATCATTTCAGCTTTCAGCGAATCGAGGATTACCGGAGCTGGCAACGACGCTAGCCCCTTACTCGACCAGTTGAGCAGCCGCGAGCCATCCGTTGCGACAACCCTGCCACCAGCGTCGAGACAGACGCAGTGCATAATGAGCCGCTTAGGATCGTCGCTGGTGAAGCGAGCTACGTGACGCAGTCCGGCCAGATCGTCCGGTCCAAGCTCAAATATCTGTGCCGTGCTGGATTCCGCCATCGCCATGATCTCCTTTTGCAGTCGTTTGCGGGCCTTTTGCAGACGGCTCTTTACCACTCCGGTTTGGAGGTGCAGCAAGGTTGCTGTCTGCTGATACGAATAGCCCTTGAGGTAGTGGTGAACGATCACGTCTCGGTGGGGATCGCTCAATCGTCCGATCGCCTTTCGCACCAGCGCCCTGATCTCCTGCTTCTCCTGCTCGGGCGGTGCCGCCCAGTCGAGCTGATCCAGCAGATTGAGTTGCGTGATGCGCCGCCGCTGCCACATGCGCGCTTTGTTGTCCGCAATCGAGCACAGCCAAGCACCGAATCGCTCGGGAGCGCGCAACTCCGCTAGCTGCTGGTACGCGGCAATAAACGCCTCCTGCAGGGCGTCCTCTGCCGCCTCTTGCGAACCCAGCCTGCGGGTGAGCCGCACCAGCAGCCACGGCGTGTGTTCCTCGACGAGCAAACCAAACGCCGCCGAGTCGCCAGCAGCAGCCTTCTGCACGCAATTTTCTCCATTCCGTTCCATGATCACCCTTATAGTTGCTTCTTAGGCGACAAAGGTATCCGAAAAAAGGAGCCGTCGGGACAAATTACGCCTGTATCTTCAATTCGGTTAGTGGTTCTTTGGTGGGTTGGACGCGAGTCTGAAAGGCTAGAAACTATACACCAAGCTCAGATCAATGAAGCTGTCGCGTCGGGTCTCGTAGTGGATCTCCGCTGGGTCGATATTGAGGAGATAGATCGACTCTAGGTTCACAGACCACCGATCGGCAAGGCGTCGCTCCAATGCGACGGCCAATGCACGGGTAGAACGGTCTATATCCCCCAGCATACTAGCGACAATTTCGCTACTCTGAACATCGTTGAACGCAAGACGCGCAGTGAAGAAGAGATCGTTTTCGAGCGTATTGGGCGAGCGGCTTGGGGTCGCATTGCGGCCGCGCCCGTCGTAATTCCATTCGCCGAGCAGGCTGAGATCGGCAGCCGAGCCAAATACAGAATAGAACGTGTACTCGCCGCCAAAAACGGAAGCAACGTAATCCTCTTCCCGGCCGGACAGGTTGCGAGCGCCAGCGCGTTGAATGGCCTCCAGCTTGAACAACCAAGAGCCGACCGTTAGCTGGGCGTCCAGCCCAAACTGGCGGATCTGCGCGTAGTACTGACCCAAGGCCGGTGCGCCGCTAGCGTCCAAAAGTAGCTTCAGAGCAGGCTCTCGGCTGGTGCCGTTGAATGCGCTCACACCCAGATCGAGGAGTCCAAAACTGTGACTGTAGCGGGCGGCAAGATCTACGTGCCGCTCCTCGGCCGCGCTCTCGTACTCGACATGCTCAGCTTCCACCACGAGCGGCAGGCGCAGGCGGCCCGCTCGGCCCGGAAAAGTGCGGGCGCGGTGATAGGGCAGCCCCAGTATTTCCATCACACCCCAATCGCTAGACCAGGTGAAATGCACCATGGGTTGCCCCAGCTTGGCCTCTCCGGCCGGATGTTCGACGAGATCAACTTGGTTGACGATATCGACCAAGTGCTGCGATTCGGTGACGCCCCAGAACACCTGATCGACGCCCACGCGCAGCTCCCATTCGCCATCGCCAATTTCGCCGAATAGCAGCAGATAGGCTTCGCGTAGATCGGCATGGGTGCGGCGTGAGTCTGCGTTGTCGTAGCGGAAGAACGGAGATAAAGTGAGGCTTCTACCCTCGGCGTCTTCAAGGTAGAGTTGGGGTGTTGCAACAAAGCCGCTCGCATGGGAGCGTTGGCCAGCGTGAGCACTGGCTTCGGGGAACCACCGGCTTTCGACGTTCAAGCGCCCGGAAAACTCGTGATCAATCTCGGTTCCAGCCCGCGCTCCGACGGCAAAGACCAAGACCAAAATCCAGACAGCGCGAAGTAGCATCAACGCGCCCGTTTTAGTCCGGTTCGCGTAAAATCGCGGTCGTCGAGATCTGTTTGGAATTGAAAATCCGTCCAAGTCAGCACGGTGCTTTTCCCGGTCAGATGATTTTCCATCGCCATTTCGCCAGCGCGCCAGTAACGCTCCAAGTACTGCTGATAATTCCCCAAGATGAGCGTCTTCAGATGGGCATCCTTGCGGTCGTAGTACTCCACTTTCCACACGCGAAGTTCATCCTTGTCGCGCCATACCACTTGGCGGCTATAGCCGGATTTCTTCTCGACGGGAACGCGTTCGGAGACCGTGCAGGTCAGATCGCCGCAAGCCTCGTCGCGCAGGTAGCGGTAGGTGAATTTCTCCACGGCCTCGGCGGTCAGGTCCTCATAGGCAAATTCACTCCCCATGAAGGATCCGGACCGATTCGACGAGCTAATGCGCTTGACTCGCTTCAGCGCGGGTAGATAAAGCCATTGATCGTCCGCACTTTCCCGATGCGCGTGAATGAGCAACGCCGTTCCCTGGACATCGCGCGGCTCATCGAACACAAACAAGCTCTTGTCGCCATCATCGGCGACTTCAAGCACCTTTACCCGGAGCTGGCGTCGGCTTTCTTGCCCGTGCTTGTTGCGCAGCACCATGGTTTGTTGGGCCGTAAAGTTGCCAAAACCTTGCTCGCGTGCGCGGGAATCTTGGGCGATTTTCAGTCCTGTTTCCTCGGGAGTGGCGCTTTCGGAATAAGCAGGTACCGCGCCGAGGCAGAAAATGATACAACAAAGCGCGAAAAACGGCAGCACCAATCGGGTGGGGTATGCGTGGATCATAGTTTCCTCTTGTTAATGGCTAAACCACACATTTCATCATTCTTGTTGCGGGTTGCCAAATCAATTGAATTCGGGCGACCAGAAAAAACTCTGATAAGGTGTGAAAGACTACGATTCCATAGTAGGTTTTTCAGGTCACCACGGGCTCGACTCTGTGTCTTTCACTGCATCGGGCATACGGTAGTTGATGCCCATGTCATCGTAAACTGATCGTTGTATCAATCCGGCAAAATTGTTGAAGTCATGCGATGGTGCATGAGGCATGATCTTTGAGCGGATGATCTGGAATCGCCGTTGCAGTCGCAAAAATGCCAATATCCCGAACGTTGACTGCTTCGGGTAATTTAGAGCGTCGGCCAGTTCGTCTCCGATCAAGGCACGCGAAGCTCGAAATAGACCATCCACCATTTTTTTCGCCTTGGCCGGATCATCGATGCCGACAAGTTCAGGAATAACGCCGATGTTGCCATGCGCTAGCGTGATCGACTCTATTTCGGGCCGAGGTTCACACAAATAACCGACTTCCTTCAGATGTACGGCATCTTCCTCGCCGCGGAATAGGATCTTTTCGGGCACGCCAAGAAGCCACGTCACATAGCGCCAAATGTACATGAAGCTAACCCGCTCCTCGCGGGACAATTTGATCCCCAACTTTTGTACTGCCCGCAGGTTTACGGCGGAAAACCCGGTAGCCGCCAATACCATGTGTCCGGCATGGAGGGGAATTCCGTCGGCCGCCACGTCCCAGTCATTCGAGTTGAGAAGCAACCGCCGCACCTGTGCATGAATTAGTCGAATGCGGACCGTCAATTTCCAACCGTCGCCATGTCGATCGAGGCCACCGGGCAATGTAATTTCCACCAGGTGCCTAGTATTCTGCTTGACTCGACGGAGGTTCCCGGTTGTTCGCCCCGTAGTAAAGAATGACTTGCTAACTCCCGTTGTGAAGCCAGTGATGACCGCATCTAACACAAGCCCCACGAAGAACATATCCGAGAACTTGTAGAAGGCGCGTGCGCCTGCAATAGCTTTATCTGGATCGAAAACAAGATGAGGGGGAGGGGACGCAACAGCGTCGAAGAATGCTCTCAGTGCATCCGGGGCATCGCGCAGGCCATCTTCATCACCCTCCATGCCCGCCTCGATAAAGCGATGTGACTGCGCCTTATTAAATTCAGTCAGCGAGTTTACCGCCGCATCCGCCAGAGGGTCGCCGATATGGGTGTGCTCAATGTAGGTATCCGCCAAGTCCGGATCCAGTGCCTGGGCCTTCTCATAACCTGGCTGATAGGCAGAAGGTATGGATATTCGATTGTCTTCTATCACAGTGATTTCCTCCGATCGATGGCCATCAACAGAGAGGGGAGAAGCAGAAAGTCGGCGAGGAGTGCGAGGGTTATAGTGCCCGAGACCATGACGCCGAGCGTCACGGTGCTCTCGAATCCCGAGAGAACGAGCACCAAGAAACCAAGGGACAAGATCACAGTAGTAGTCCATAACGCCTGACCAACAGTGCTAAAGGTGGCGCATACGGCCTCGGGTGCCGAAAGCCCCTCGCGACGGGCTTTTTGATATTTACTCAGAAAATGAATCGTGTCGTCCACGATGATACAGAAGGATATTACGATGAACACGGAGCCGCCAAGACCCACTTGGCCGACTAGGTAGCCCCACAGACCAAAGCTCATAGCTATAGGAAGGAAGTTGGGCACAAGACTGACGAGACCGAGGCGCACGCTTTTGAAAACCCAGAGTAAAATGAGTGAAATAAGGCCCATGGCGACGATCATACCACGCAACATGCTGTTGATGTTTCGTTGGGAAAGATACGCGGTGACCATACTGAGACCCGTAGCTTCGGTCGTAAGCTGTGGCGCATTGGCCCCGAGCCATGCCTGCGCCCGGACATCGAGCGCGCGCTGGTGTGCAGCCGACAGGCTACCGCGGGCTAGGACGGTCATGCGCGTGGCGGATTTGGCGACGTCAATGCGGTCGTTGAGATCACTGCCGAACGGCAGCGAAAGCTCGTAAAGCAACAGGTACTGCGCGGCGAGGTCCGGGTCGTCAGGTACGCGATAAAAGGCCGTGGCGTCGCCGTGCATGTTCTTGTTTAGACGTTTCATGATGTCCGGGAATGCCTGGACGTGGCTCACTTCTGGCTGCTCTCGGTACCATTCGGCGAAAGCATCGACCGCACGCAGGTAATCGGGATCGGTGATACCACCTTCGCGCCCTGCGTTCAACGAGTATTCTAAAGATTCTAGGCCAGTCAGGTTTTCGATGACGAAGTCCGTATCTCGCCTAAACTCGTAGCGATCGTCGAAATACCGCGTCCAGTTATCGGTCAACTCAATGCGCCAAATGCCCATACTCAGAACAACCGCCAGCAGGGCGACGAACCAAAGCAGGAATGTGCGGCGTGCGATGACGAAGGTGCTGAATCGGTCGAAGAAGTCAAGCCGTTCAGCGCGGACTGGAAGCGCACGCAATGGCAGGATTGAAAGCAACGTCGGCAGGAGCGTCATGGAGTAGAAGAAGGCGCATAGCACGCCAAACGCCACGAGATTACCGAGGACGTGAAAAGGCGGCGAATCCGAGGCATTTAAGCTGAGGAATCCGATCGCTGTGGTGGCCGAAGATAGAAACACTGGATAGGCATTGACGCGAAGCGATTCGGTGATTGCTGTATTTTTATCTAGACCTTGGCCCATGCCCAATAAGGCGGCCGTGGCAATGTGGATGGAATGCGCGACAGCGACCGTTATGATGATGATTGGCACGGTAGCACTGATGGGAGTTAAAATCGTGCCGATCCAACCGGCGAACCCCATAGTAGTGTTGACGGTGAATATGAGCGCCACAACGACGGCCACGGTGGCGAACAGGGAGCGCAGAAGAACGGCGGCTACTACTACGATAATAAGGAACACGATCGGCAACAGGTTCTCTGTATCGTCCTTGGTGGCGTCAGTAAAGGCGCGGCTCAGGGCAATGTCGCCGGTCTGGTAATAGGCAATGTTCGGATGGCTCTCGCGGGCCTCGTCCAGTAGAGCGGCAAGATAATCGGTAATCTCAAGCACCGCGGCACTCGATTCTTCCGGCAGGGCGAAATTGATCGCCAATCCACCCACGCGCCCGTCATGGGAAACCAGACGCCCGGCAATATCAATTGCGTTCAGCGCGATCCCCTCGATACGGGCCAAGTCGGCATCGCTCAACGACTGTGCATCCTCCACGAGCGGGGCGACAACCAACTCGTCGCCGAATGCCTCACTGTGGGTGTAGTTGGTGAGGGAATTGACCCGAGTGGAATAAGGCACGCGCCACGCCGCTTCAGTCAACTCTACAACGGCACCAAGTGCCTCACGGGTGAACACCGAGCCTTCTCGCGGCGCGATGGCGATCAGCGCTGTATTGGATCCGGAGTAGGTGTCCTCCAAGGCGTCGAAAGCGAGAAGTTGCGGATTGTCTTCGCCGAACAGAGCACGGTGATCGTTCGTGATAGTGATAAAGCGAACACCAGCCGTGATGGCCAACATGACCAGCGTTGCGAGCGTAACGACCAGCCAGCGGCGGCGCAGCACGGCGGCGATGTAGCGTTCCAATTGCATAGGTGTTTTCTAAAGCGTTGAACGCGGTTTTACCAACTCGACGCGTCTCCGTGTAGCTCGTCGGGCAATCGGTAACTAATCCCCTCTTCATCGAGCACAGATATGTCGAGCATGGTCATAAAATTTTGCGGGCGCAGACCTTTGGCACGCTGCCTAGGTCCCCTAAGGGCTTCAATGGCCTCTTGGATTCTGCGCCGCAGCCGCAAATACACCAACGCCCCGGTCGTCCGACTTTTGGGGAACATGAGTTGGTCGGCGATCTCGTCTCCGAGAAACGCACGCGAAAGGCGATATCCATAGCTAAGCAGGGCCCTGCGCTCGTCTCTGTCTTCAATGCCGATCACTAAGGGGGCCGAATTAATTACCGAGTTTGCCATCGCAATGGCTTCCGCGCCGAAGGGCGGCTCACAGATGTAGCCCACGCGGAATATCTCGCGGGCTTCGTCCTCATCGCGGAACAGTAGCGCGTCGGGCACCCCCATCAGCCAAGCGGTGTAGCGCCAGATTTGCATGAAACTATCGCGCTCTTCATCGTTCAGCCGCGCTCCGATCCTCCCGGCTGCCCACAGCATCATTCCAGAAAAGTTACACGACGCCAGCGCGATGTGGGCAGCACTCAGCGGCATTCCGTGCGCTTCTTGGTCCCAGTCTTCAGAAGCGAGCAACTGTTGCCTGACCCGTGCGTGTACCAGCCGCAGGCGGACGGACAGTTTCCAGCCCTCGCCATGCCGGTCTAGGCCGCCTGGCAACATGATCTCTAAGAGGTGCCGGATATTCTGCCGCAGCCGCCGCACACCTCGATCGGTCAGCCGCCCCGTGATGAAGAACGATTGGCTGATTAGGGTCGTGAAACCCCGGACGATGATATCCGTGACAAACGCGGTGAGAAATAGGTCCGAATAAGCGTGGAATTTGCGGCATCCAGCATACACTACCCCGGGATCGAACCACTCAGGCGGCTTCCCAATCCGATCAAAAAACTCCCTCACCTCCTGCGCCGCCGCGCGCAATGCCTCTTCATCCTCATCCATCCCAGCCCTGATGAACTCGGCCTGCTGCTCTTGGTCGGCAGTAGCTATTGCATTGACCAAGGCATCAGCTTCGGGATCGCCGATGAGCGTGTGCTCGATGTACTGAGCGGCAAGCTCAGGGTTAGACGCACGGGCCTGTTCGTATCCGGGCTTATATGCAACAGGTATGTGCATTTGGCGAGACCTATTGAATCTTGACGCCTTGTCGCATCTTCTAACGCGTTGAAAGAAGTAGGGGCGAGCGATCGCTCGCCCCTACAATTCGGCTTATGGACTGTCAATCATATAGACTTTCTATTGAATTCGCTACTCTTACACGAACTTCGGCCCGCCGCAGCCATCGTTGACCACGTGGCTGCGCACTGGAATCGCCGCTTGGTCGGGAATGACTAATTCGAGCGGCGAATCATTTTCAATGACCGTGCCAGCCCCCACGCGCACTCCGGCCCCCAATTTAATCGCTCCAGGCCGCACAGCCCTCGTTATGATCGTGCCGATAGATACCGACACGCCGATCCGGCAATCCGGGCCAATCGCGACGATGCCATTGATTTCAGTGTTGGCCCCAATCGCCGTGCGGTCGCCCACCTGCACCGGGCCGAAAATCCCGGCATCCGTGCCGATAAACACGTAGTCGCCAATGACGGGATGGCGCTGCTGCACCTTGCCGCTGAGGCCGCCCAAAGTACACGGATAAATGTGGCACCCGCTGCCGATAATACCCGTCTGCCCGGTGGTGATGCCGCGATGGGGATGGTCGAGGAAGTTGGCATCGCCCATCTGCGTTTCGGGGTGGATATCCGCCTGGTAGTAGCGCCCCCCCAACTCGGCAATGGCCCGTGGCAGCAAGGGCACCGGCCGCCGCGTCAGTCCGGATTCGCCCGCCACCGAGCCGGAGCGCGTTAGGGCGTGGGCAATGTCGTGGTAGAACAGCACCCGCCACCCCGGATAGGTGCTCATCACAAGCTGCATCTGGTAGTCGAAAATAGAGTCGCACTCTAGCGCGTCGAGGAAACGGCGATAGTGGTCGAAGTCGCGGCGGCGAATGGTCTCGTCCAAGGCGGCCCGGAAGTCGATCTTGAGCAACTGCTCCTGCGTCAACCCACAGTTGTCGAGCAAATAGGCGTCCCAAACGGCCGGATCCCTAAGCGCGGCAAAGCGATTCCAGTGAGCGCGCATCTTGTAGGAGGGCAATTCCCACAGCAAGCAGATGGTGTTCATCAGGGCCTTCTCTTCAGCGCCCTCGCTCTCACCAGCCGCCAGCAGCGACTGCGCGATCATCGCATATAGCTGGTCGGCGATCTCGCCGATAGCCTCGTCGAGCGATGGCTTTTGGTGCCCCGGCCCCAAGGCATTGTGCGAACCCGGGGCGACGCATTCGAGCAAGTTGCCCAACACCGTTTCCAGCAGATCGCGATTGACAAACCCGCGCCCGGAGCGCTGCGAGAGAATGTCCCGGTTGACCGCGTCGATGCGCAGCGCGGCGACCTCCTCGGCGGTGTAGATCGGCAGCAGCCGCTCTAACAGCCGCTCTAACAGCGCCCACTTGCGGCGCTGATACGCCGTGTCAAAAAGCGTGGAATTGTTCATCGGTTGCTCCCCATTCTGCCTCCGCGTAACTTTTACCGAAACTTACAGAATGCACGCCGGGTTGCAACCCGGCTTCACGCTTGCAGGGAGAAATCATGCACCCATTTGAATCGCTGGTAGTACGCGAAGGCGCAGTCGGCATCCACTGGTTTGGCCAGAGCACGTTTGGCCTCAAGGACGCGCCGGGGACCATCGTCCAAGTCGATCCTTACTACCCCCACGAGCGGCCCGCCGACCGCTTCATCCACGCCCGCCCGCCACTGCACGAAGCGTCGCTGCACACGGATTTCGTCCTCCTGACCCACGACCACGGCGACCACACGTGTATAGAGTCCATTGCGCGCATTGCCGCGGCCTATCCAGCCGTGCAGATCGTCGGCCCAGCCGAGAGCATCCAGCGCATCCGCAGCGCGGGTATTACGGCCGCAACAACGACGGTTGCCGCCGGAGACGCAGCCAAACTGGGCACCATGACGGCCCACGCGGTGTACGCCAAGCCCCCAGAGGGCCTGCCCAGCGACGACATCGCCCCGCCCGATGTGACCCACCTCGGCTACGTGGTGGAAGCCGGTGGCGTGCGCGTGTACATCTCCGGTGACCCGGTCAACACGTTTGCCGAACACGAAGCATTACTCGCGCCCATTCGCGAGCTCGCGCCCGACCTCGGGCTGCTGACCAATCACCCCAGCGAAGGAGAATTCCCCTTCTTTGCCGGATCGGCCAAAATGGCCTCGGCGCTCGGCCTCAAAGCCGCGGTGCCGGCCCACTACGCCTGCTTTGTCGCCCGCAACTACGATCCCCGAGAATGGGCGGCTGCGCTCGTCGGGGTTGAACCGATAATTATTCCGTACAATCAATCCACAGTCTATTCGCCCCGCTAGTGCCTCAGACAGACGTGTTGATTTTATCATCTTTGTTTGCTTATAATTATGAACATCGCCCAACGCGCCGGAGATTTCCGGCGTTCACTTCAAACGCAAGGAGTTATATAATGCGGCGATTCACCATCGCAGGCATTTTCAGCCTCGCCCTCGTAGGGATGGCAAATGCCCAGTTTTTCGATCCACCCGCCCTAGCAGATCGCAACGGCAGTCAGGGGTTTTGGTTTTACATGCTCGAAGTCCCCGATCCCGGTGCTATCACCATCGACGCCCATGGCGACGACTGGGGTTGGTTCGACCCGGAGTACACCCTGACCATGGACGAGTGGCGTGACGAAGGCGACCGCCCGGCCCCCGACCGCGATGACCTGTTCATCACCACCTTCATGGGCTGGAAGGGCGGCGACGACAACCGCTGGTACTGCTTCTTGGAAGCGGTTGACGACGTGCTGGCACACGCTGGCACCAATATCGCCCGCTGGGACGGCGACATGCTGCAAGTCGGCCTCGATCCGCAGGATCACGGCCGCGAGCGCAGCCCGGCCTCCGGCTACACCATGGAGTGGCTGATGGCACCGGGCGACCTCAGCCCGCCGACCAACGTCGCTTTCCGCTACACCGAGCAAGAAGCGTGGGCCGAGTACGGCGAATCGCCGTGGATCGAAATGGCCGTGCGCGTCGATCCACCCGAAGCCTGGGCCGCCGACCTGTGGGCCGAAGGCGGCACCACGTACTACGAGTGGAGCGTCAAGGTCCTCGCCTTCCAAGAGGACACTGGTCCGTCGGCGAGCGAGGAATGGCAGCTAGACGCAGTGGCTGGTGAAGATGGTTCGGGCCTGCCTTTCGCCATGTGGTACGAAGACGGCGAAGGCCCGGATTCGAGCTTCTCGCCCAGCGAAGACGGCACCCCGGGCGGTCGCAACGACTGGACCACCCGCGGCCCCGAAGCCTCGTCGCGGCAGTACTACTCCATTGCCAAGCTGCTGCGCGTCGGCGAGTACGCCGCCGCCACAGCGGTCGAGTCCTCGACTTGGGGCAAGATCAAGGATTCGTTCTAAACGCAAGGCGACCAACCGGTCGTTAATCGTAGGGGCGACCGATCGGTCGCCCCTACATTATTTTTAGGGGGTTACACCGTGTACAAACGGCTATGGGCTTGGTCTTTGCTGCTGATCCTGCTGGTGGGGGCTTGCGGCCGCTACTTTCACACGCCACTCCAGCCCGCCAGCCGCCAAGCCGAGGGCATGATCGTCAACGACGACGGCTCCATCACCTACGCCCTCGACCGCCTGTCGATTGAGCTCAAGCCCATGACAGACGCGGAGTTAAACCGCCTCGCTCCCGGGCCAGACCTGTCCAACAACCCCTATACCTTTGGCGAGTGGACCGCCGCGGGCGACGAGTGGACGCCGCCGCGCTTTACCGTCTTTCGGCTCAAGGTCAACAACTATCAATTTCCCAAGGTCAAAATCGACCCGCTCAACGCGCGCATTACCGCGGCCAACACTCGGCAGTACGCGGTGCTGAGCTACGCCGAATTATACCAGTATTTTCGCTCGTATTGGCTGGGCCGCACCGGCCAAGGGCGCAAGACCTTTCAAGCCCGCACCGACGCGCTCAAGCGGACGCTGTACAGCGGAGCCTTGGTCTTCAGCGGCAGCGAAGAACAGGGGTATTTGGTCTTCCCCGTCCTCGACGACGATGTCCGCGCAATCCAAGTACACATCGAGAACATCGTCTTGCGCTTCGACTACGCCGACGCCCCCGTAGAGGCGATTGACCTGAGCTTCTCCTTCCAGCGCAACACCCTGCAAGGGTACGACCCCTCGGCCGCGGTGCGGATCAACTGATGACCGCCCGTGCGCCCAGATCCCTCGTCGGCGCCTTTCTAGCGGTGCTTGGGGGGCTAGCGCCAAGCGATGCGCAAGTCGAGGTGTGGCACATCGGCAAGGGGGGGCTTACGTGGGTTTCGCAGGCCGAGACGCAGATCGGCGCGCTGGATGTCGATGGTGCCCTACAGCCCCTCAAGCTCCAAGCCGGCGAAAATCTCATCGAACTGCTCCGCGCTTCGGGTCAGCGCTTTCTCAACGGCCAACCCCGCGACTTCACCCTCGGCGGCCAGCCGCGGGCGTGGTCCAACGACGGCTTCTTCAATCAAGTCTCCGGCCCCCTCGACCTGCTCGACGGCGATCCAACGACCTCCTCGTCGGGCGTGTTCAAGACCGCCCAGAGCCAAGCCGGGGCGACGTTCTTCTGGGATCTGGGCGCGCCCTTCCCGGTCAACCGCATTCGCTTCTTTCCCGCGCCCAACGACGACGCCTTTATCAAAGCCTTTGAATTGCGGGTCAACGACGGCGAAAACTTCAACGACATCAATAGGCCGCAATACGAGGTTTTGCGGCGGGTAGAAGTCAACCGCGAATCCACCGTCGATATCGAATTTGCTCCCTTGCAGGGCCGCTTCCTCCAGCTACGCGTGCTGTCGAAAACGGTGTTCAACATCGCCGAATTTGAAATCTACGGGCAGGGCTTTGTGCCGGTCGCTAGCTACGAGTCGGCGCTGCACTCCTTTGGCGGCCCGGTCAATTACGGCCGCTTGCGCGTCCACGCGACAAAACTCGGAACAACCGAAGACGCGACCGCGGCCATCCAGATGCGGACCGGGGCCGACGACAGCCCATTGGCGTACTTCCGCCGCGACCGCGACACCGGTCGCCAAGAGGAAGTGCCCGCAGCCGAATACAACACCAACCTGCCACGGCGCACCCTGTACCGCCAAGACCCAGCCACCGGCGAGCTGCTAGAAGAGCTGGACCGAGCCGACTATCTCAACCTGCCGATCGAGGAGCAAGGGCCAGTGCGCGATTTCGTCAAGGGCGACATCCGCGACGATGTGGACAACTGGAGCGCGTGGTCGCCGAGCACGCCCATCACCGGCACGGGTACAATCGAAGTGCCCATAGGGCTGCCCAGCCCAAGGGAATTCATGCAGTTTCGCATCTTCTTCGACGGCGACGCTGAAAACGCCGTGCGCATCGATACCTTTCAGGTGGAGTTTTCGCCCGGACTGGTCAGCGAGGCCGTCGGCGAAGTAGCGCTCGCCACCGATCCCTTTCCCGCCAGCGGCCTGCTCGAAGTCGCCGGGGGCATCGACACGACCTTTACCTACGACATCCGCACCGAGTTCGCCGCCGGCGTAGCCGGGTATCGCGGCGTCCGCATCGAGGCGTTTCCACCGCCGGTATTCGAGAGCCTGCAAATGGGCGATCCCCTCGTAGCGCTGGAAGACGTTGAATGGGTGGCAACCCAAAACGGCTTCGACCTTTTCTTTGACCCCGTCGCCGCGGACAACAACCAGCCCCTGCGGATCACCTTCCGCCTGCGGCCGCTGGTACACAACACCCCGATCAACGCCTATCTCTTGGGCGCAGGGAGCGTCCCGCCGCATCCCATTGCCCCGGGCAATGCCAGCGAATTAGTGGGCACAAACGCAACCAACGCCTTTGTAACGCAGGCACAACCCGAGTTACAAGTAGCACTTTCAACGGCCATCATCTCGCCCAACGGGGACGGCCGCAACGATGCCGTCGCCATTGACCTCGTGCTGTCCCAGTTCGCCGCGGATACAGCCGTGGCGGTCGAGATTTTCGACCTCGGCGGACGCCGAGTGAGGCAGCTAGTCTCCCAGCCGCGGCCCGCCGGTTTTTACTCCGAAATCTGGGACGGTCGCAACGATCACGGCGCGCTGGTAGCCCCAGGCCTATACCTCTGCCGCGTCGGCGTGGAAGCCGACTTCGACGTGTTTGCCGCTGTAGAGCCGATAGGGGTGGCCTATTGACCGCGCTGAGCAACATGCGGTGGCTGGTGCTGCTCCTCATCAGCGGCCCACTGGCAGCGCAGACGCCCTCGGCTTGGGTCGTGGGTGGCACGAGCGGCGAGCCGTGGGCTGCGGCCGCAGAGCGCTGGATCGCCCTCGACGACTCAGTGCACGCTGGGGCGATTCAACCACGGGCGATTCCCCTAGGCCACACGGTTACTCGCCAACTCGTGCGCACCGGCATTGCCACGACCCAGCGCAACCTCTTTGGCTATCGCTGGAGCTTGCACAAGGGGCCGCGCCAGATCGAAGCCGACACCTTAGAGGTTGGGTGGCACCCGCGCCTGTGGCAGGGGGGCGGGACCAACGCCTTAGCCGCAGAGGTCATGCGCGGGCTAGTCGATGGTGACGAACTAACCGCGAGCTTTACCCACCGGGCGCGAGCCGATGGCCGTCCCAATAGCGTGCAGTTCATCACCCTCGACTTGGGCGTGCCCGTGCCCGTTGACAGCATCGTGTTCTTTCCGCCGCAGACTGGGTTGACCAGCGACAACCAGCGGCAGCGCGAGCTATTCGCCCGCGCCTACGAAGTCAGCCGGACCAACGTGCCGGTCGAATGGCTGATCTTTGAAGACGAGACCACCTCAACCGGATCGTCAGGGTACCACCCCCTCGACGAGATTCTCGCCAGCACCTTTGCCAACAACACCAGCGTCGTCTCCCTCGCAACCGACCTGCGCTTTACCCGCTTTCTCCGCTTCAAGTTCGGGGAGACCTCCACCACGACCTTGCTGGCCGAAATCGAAGTCTTTGGCCGCGGCTACCCCCAAGAAGCCCGCTACATCTCCGCGCCCCATTCTTTCGGCCAAGCCGTGAGCTTGGGACGGGTCGCGTGGAAATTCACTCGCTATCGCCTGTTGCCTTCCGGCGCAATCACCGCCGACCCCACCGCACCCGTGCAGCTAAACTTGCAGACCCGCGCCGGCTTCGACGACAATCCCAAGACGTATTTCATCTTCGACGACCTCGGCCGCCTGCTCGAAGTAGATGAGGATACCTATTTCGACTCGCCGCGCGTGGTAGAGCGATTTTCCGAGGGCATCGCCGGCTTCCGCGCCAAGCGCGACGACGACATCGAAAACTGGAACAACTGGTCGGTCAATTACCAAGCGTCGGGCGACGAAATCCGCTCCTCGGACGGGGCCGAGTTCCTCCAGTTTCGCTTTACCATCACCACCGAAGATCCACTAACCTTTGGCGTGCTCGACAGCTTGGCTTTTGAGATCTCGCCGCTGTTGGCCGACCACGCGCTGGCGGAAATTGCCCTCGACGGGCGCACCGGTGCAGACGGGGCCGTCGAGGTACCGCTCGGCGTCGCCCAGCGCTTTGCCTATCACATTCGCACCGAAGCTGGCAATCGCACGGGGTTCGACGGCATCGAGCTGGAGGTTCCTCCGGCCTCCCGCTTCCTCGACCTGACCATCGATGACCAGCCAGCGGCTGAGGGCGAGGATTTTTCCCTCGCCGCCAGCGACGAGCAGTTGCGCTTCACCTTTCCCGCGGCGTTCCAAGAAGACAAGGCGTTTCGCGTGCGCTTCCAAGGCGCGGTCTTCCAGCCATCGGTCTTTTTGGCCAGCCGCCTGTTTAACACCTCAGCCGCTAGCTTGCCGCAGTCCATCGAAGCCGGAGACGCCCACGCCGACGTGGCCAGCAACAGCATCCAAGTAGTATCCAGCGATGAAGCCTTGGGCATTCTCGGGGCGATTGGGCTGTCTGCGCCGGTGGTCACGCCCAACGGCGATGGCACCAACGAGCAGGTAGTCATTGGCTTTGATTTGTTCGGTGTTGCTGGAGGTACGTTGCGGGTGGAGGTGCGCGACCTGAGCGGTCGCCGCTGCGCCGCGATCTTGGCCGCGCAGGCTGCCGCTGGGCCGTACGCGCTGCAATGGGATGCGCGGGACGAGCGGGGAGACCTCGTGCCCGTAGGGCTATACCTAATCCGCGTCGCGGTCGAAGTCGATCACGGCACGTTTGCCCGCTTGGCAGCGGTCGGGGTCGCGTACTGATGGAATTGCGAATTGATTGTCGCGTACCAATGAGGACGACATGAAAACTCTACAACTAGCAGTTGCTTCCCTCCTGCTCGCGGCTGCAGCGAGTAGCCAAAATCTGCGTTTTGCCGGGTCCGACTTCGCTTCTTGGGCCCATCCGCAAGGGCTAGTGGAAGTCTTGCCGCAGGGCATTGCAGTGAAGCGCTTTGACCAGCGGTTTAACGCAGTGGCCAACGCCCGCGCGTTTTCCGGCCAGTCCATCGGCGAATACGGGCGGCGCTTTGCACGCACGCCGTCCAACCAACAGCAGGCCGACCTAGCCGGTGACCAAGACCCCAACACGTGGTGGAAGCCCGACCCGGACACCCCAGTGCAGTCGTGGTGGCTGGAATTGGACTTGGGGCGCTCCGTCGTAGCCGACAAGGTGCGCGTCCGCTTTCCCAACCGCGAGGGGGCTAAGCCCTTTAACTTTTTCTCCGTGTACGTCAGCCCGGGCATTCCGGTCTTCGGCGGCCGGGCCAAGCGCATCGTCTATCGCCGGCTGGGCAGGCCGATCAACAACAACACCGAGTCGCTAGTCGAGTTCGACCTCACCACGACCGGCCTCGCCTCAGCCACAGGCGAGCACCTCAGCGCAGACGAGGTCCTCGACTTCGACATCATACGCTTCGTGCGCTTTGAAGCAGCCGGGGCCACGCCCGATGCCGCGCTCGCCGAAATAGAGGTAGAAGGCATTGGCTTCAACCTCGCCTCCATGGTACAGGTCGAGGATCGCACCGAGCACTGGGGAGGACGGACGTGGACGTCCAAACACCGCGACTGCCCGGGCTGCGGCAAGGGCAGCGGGGCCGAGGCCCTCATCGACCAAGACGTGGGATTTCGCGGGTGGAATATCGAGGCATCAGACAAGGGCAACTGGCGCGATTCAGGCGTCTGGTCCGTCGTCGATTTCGGCAACGTCTTTCGCGTCGATCGCATTATATGGCTGCCGATCGTCTCCGGCCGCGGCCCGTTCCTCTACGGCTTCCAGCGCGACAAACAGGGCAGTTGGCCCAGTTTCGATTTCTTCGCCTCCGACGGCACCCCCAGCAACAGCGCCGATCCGGTTGTCGAAGGCCCTTTCCACTACGACTTGCTGTCGTCGGTGGCCAACTCCGGCCGCTACTTGTTCGACTTTCAGTTCGAGCCGCGTGCGCTGCGGCTGTTGTTGTGGCGCGTGACGCGGCCGCAGCAATTCCACCGCGCCGCCCAACTCTTCGTCTTCCACAGCGAGGGCTATCCCGCGCAAGTCGAACTGGAGTCCGAAGACATTTCCCTCGGCGGTGCCCGCAGCATGCGCTTTGTCGAATGGGACGCCGACCTGCCGCCCGGAACCCGCATCGAAGTGGAAACCCAGACCGGCAATGGCTTCCAGACCCTCGAGCGCTACTTCCTCGCTAATGGCAAAGAAGTGACCAAACAAGCCTACGAGTCGGCCAAATCCCGCAATCGCGGCGACATCGTCGAGGAACGGGTGCGCGACGACACTTGGAGCGCGTATAGCCAACCCCATCGGTTCTCCGGGCAGGCATTCCTCTCGCCGTCGCCGCGACAGTGGCTGCGGGCGCGAGTGCGGCTGATCAGCGACGATCCCGCAGTCTTTCCCACCCTGCGTTCGCTCACGTTTGTAGCCAACGCGCCGATCATCACCGCCGGGCTGACCGGCCGCGTCTTCCCCCGCGAAGCTGTCATGGACACTTTGCAGACGTTTCGCTACACCATCGCGCCAGTGGCCTTCAACAGCCGCGACGCTGGGTTCGACCGCGCACTCATCCTACTCCCGCCCGGCAGCGGCCGCGACGCCGCATTCATCAGCGCATCCGTAGGCGGAGCCGAGGTCGCGGCCACTGGCCTGTTGCGGGGGGATTCGCTGTTGGTGGAACTGCCACCGCCGCTAGTCCGGCGGGATTCAGTCGCCATTGCCTTTTCCACGCGCCTGTCCCACAGCCCCACGGTATTTAACGCGTTTGTCTTCAACTCGACCGCAGCAGATAATCTCCAAGGCGTCGTGCCCGCCGAGTTCGGAGCCGACTTGGTCTTCGTGCCCGAAGCGGTCGCCAGCGGCTCGTTCATCCGCAATGTCGAGTACACCCGCTCGATAACCCCCAATGGCGATGGCACAAACGACCAATGCGAACTGCAATTCACCGTCGTCAAGACCGAGCAAGCACCGCAAGTACATATCTTTACCCTAGCTGGCCAGCCCGTAGTCGAGCTCGCCAGCCAAGGCACACCGGGACGGCGCGTCCGCTACGTCTGGGACGGACGGAGCGCCGACCGCGCAGTGCCGCCCGGCATCTACGTCCTGCGCATTGCCATAGAAGCCGATGCCCGCGCCGACCGGGCTTATAGGCTGTTGCATGTTGCTTACTGACGTTACGCATAGGTAGGGGCGACCGATCGGTCGCCCCTACGTAATTAGGACCAAAGGAATCACCGTGAGACATCGAATCTTCACACTACTAATTTGTCTATTCGCTTGGCCGCCGCCCGAAGCGGAAGCCCAACGCGCCACCGGATACGACAACCCCTATTACGCCACGGGCACAGAAGTCTCGCCGGCAACCCTCGTGCCCTCGGTGCGCAAGTGGTATCTGCCACAGCGGCTGTACTCACAGTACGACTGGCGGCAAGAGCAATACTCCAACTACGCCCGCAACCACTACGAGCGCTACACCGAGGTCTTCTTGGAAGGCTCGCCGTTCTACGACGTGTACGGCGATTACATCACCCAGGGCTGGCTGGTGTACGACTGGACCGAAGACTACCCCGAAGACAACGGTAGCATCATCACCAAAAATCCGCGCTTTCGTTCGTGGTTCAACAACCTGCTCATATCGTCTAGCCATTCCGGGCAGTTCCACTCGGCCCTGATGGTCGGCGACGGCATCCGCACCACCCTGACCCCGCTGACGTTTTCCAAACCGCGCTTCGACGGCATTCAGTGGGATCTTCTGACCGACAAGTACGCCCTGACCATGCTGTCGTCGCGGGTCAGCAACACCGGGGAGATTTCCGCTAGCGAAGTCGGGGGGGGCGTCCAAGCCAATACCTTCACCTCTCTGATGGCGGCCAAGGGACGGGTGCAGGTCGGGGATTTTGCCGCCTTCGGCGCAACCTTTGTCAATGCGGCGCATCGCAACTCCAACCTGCCGTTTGGCGACAACTCGCTCAGCGGCCTGCTCAGCGGCCCAATGAACGCGGACTTTGTCCGCTCCATCGTCGTGCGCATCTCCGACGATTCGCCCGAAGACGGCGAGGGCGGTGCGCTGCTGTCGCGCTGGCGCATCTTCATCGATGGCGTCGAGCACACCGGAGACATCGTCCCGGTGGTCGAGGGCGGCATTCGCCGCGGCGGCGCAATTGTGGCCAGCGGCACGGATGTCATCACGCTGACCTACAACATCGAAGACTTTTCTCCGAGCACCGAAGATGCCATCGACGATTTCCGCGAGATCGAGCGCATTGAAATCGGCCTCGTGCTGGCCAACGACTACAAGGTCGAAGTGACCTCCAACAAACAGACCAACAACCTCGGCACGCCCGTATTCCTGCCGGTATTGCGCGCCGCCGGCAACGTCAAGGACGGCTCGAATCAAGCATTTCACCGGTTCCGCTACGGCCTGCCGACCGGGACCCGCATGTTGGGCTTTGATCTGGCCATTGCCGACCTACAGGGCTTTGACTTCCGCGGCGAATTCGTCCGCAACTTTCAGTACCGCCGCTTTCCCAACGAGAACGTGGCCACAAACCAGACGCTGGCGACCAACGAGGCCCAAGCCATGTACGCGACCGCGCAGAAGCGCAGCTATCCCTACACGTTTTTCGCCGAGGTTTTCAGCATCGACTCGGATTACTCCACCCGCGCCTTCATCCCCAACGCCGAGGGGCAGGTGTTTTACGACAACGAGCAACGGCACCTGTACGAATTCGTCGATGACAACGACGATCAAGACGAACTGCCGGACTGGACGCGGCGCACATTCGGCAGCCGCGTCAATACGCGGCAGGGGCAGCAGTTGCTGACCGACGCTGCGGTTTTCCCAGGCATTGACGAGAACAACGACGACATCTCGGATTTCAACCGCAACTTCAACACCCAGCCCGACTACGCCGAGCCGTTTCTGCGCTTTGACGTGGATCCGCCGGAGTTTTTGTTCGGCATGGACATGAATAGCAACGGCGTCATCGACCGCTTTGAAGACGACGGCGAGGCCGATTATCCCTACAAGCTAGGCCGCCGAGGATTCAATACCTATGCGGCCGTCGAAATTTTGCCCCGCATAAACCTCATGGTCGGCTATCTCGACCAGCGACTGCTAGACACGGCCCGGGACAACCAAGCCGCTTACCTGCTGCTGACCGCGAAAAAGGACTTTCCCGCCAAGGATTTCAGCGCGTGGCTGATTGCCAATCCGCGCCGGGTTAAAGACGACATTCCCGACGATGTGATGCTGTGGCGCGACCTGCCCGGCACGCGCGGCCGCTCGGTCTTCACCCGCGATCTTTTGCCGGCGCGCAACGCCTTCATCAACACCACGTACCTCGAAGTACACTACGACCGCTTTCTGCCTTTGACGGCCAAGGTCAAACACGAATTCTATCGGCAATTGGGCGATCGGGAAGACGAGTTGCGCGACCAGCGCTTCTTGGGCATCGTGGCTAAAGGCGAGTACTCCACCCACATCCGCAGCTGGACTCTGGTGCCCAAGTGGAAACAGCTTTACAACAGCCGAGTGCCCGCCCAGCCCAGCGCCCTCAAAATCCGCGAGCTAACGGAAATTTTCTCGCTGCAAGCCGTGCGCAGCATCAACCGCAACATGCGCTTTATCGCCGGGGCCGAGTGCGAGCTGTTCAACAATCTCCGCCCCGCCCCAGACCCCCTGCCCTCGGGCTACCTGCTCGACGGCACCACCTGGGTACTCGCCGCCCAAGTCGCCAACGACTCCGCGTATTTGGGCTACGCCCTGACGACCAACGTCGGCGCGCGCTGGATCCGCAACAGCTTCGACGGATCGCCCGCTTCGTCCGAGTTGCTGTCCTTCATCACCGTGTACGCCGGCTTGGGCACGGATCGCTAGCTTCAAGCGACTTTCCACATCCATGCGATTGGCGAAAGGAACTAATATGCTCAACAACGTAATCGTCCGTCTCGTGCTCCATTATGTCGCTACATTCATTTTTCTTGTCGGCCTTTGGGAGTTGTTTCCAGATATATCCATTTATGTGGCCGAAGAACAGGCGCGTTCCCGAACAACTACTTTGTCGTCCCAGCAACTTGAGATGGATCCGGGGCTGGCCCTTGAAGAGAGCAGTGTTTTCCATCCCAAGACGTTTGTGCCGGTTTCGATGTCCCTGCTGTTTTCGTTTCTCTTTGCCCTGCCTGTTACTTGGGTGTACCGCTGGACGCGACCGCGCAAGAAATACGACCAAGCCTTTGCCCATACCCTCCTCGTCGTGCCCATTGCGATTGCCCTCGTGGTGTTCTTAGTCAAGGGCAGTCTCGCCCTCGCCTTCAGTCTCGCGGGCATTGTCGCCGCGGTCCGCTTCCGCACGTCGTTGAACGATCCCATGGATGCCACCTACATGTTCATCGTCATTGGCATCGGGTTGTCGGCCGGGGTGCAGCTTGGTTCCGTGGCCGTTTTAGCATCGGTGGCTTTTAATGCCGTTGCGCTGGGCATCTGGCGCATGAACTACGGGGCAAAGCCCGCCACGCTGTCCGGGTTTCGGCTGGTGCATCCGGCCAAAGAGCAGTCGCTGCCCGCGCCGGTAAAGGCGCGTAAGGCTACGGCCCGGCTCCGCGTCCACACGGCGCAAGTCGAGGCGGCCCGGCAGGCTGTTACTGCGTTTTTGGCAACCTATGCCAAGCAGTGGCAACAGGTGGGGATTGTCCAGCAGGAAGACGGCCCGGCGATCATCGAGTTTGACGTGCGACTCAAAAAATCCACGGATCCGACCGCTTTCGTCAGGCAGCTTGAAGAAAGCGCCGCAAGCCATATCAGCACCGTGGAGCTAAAAAGTGAACACGCCGGGCAATAAGCTCCTGTGCGGGTTTTTGGGCTTCGGCGTTTTGATTTTTGCCGTGGCCTCGCTCGTGCGGGAGGACGCGGCAATCACCTATGCCGCGGACAGTTCGGCAGTTACGTCCTCACACGGCGACAGCCTCACTCTCGCTCAGTACGACCTCGAAAAACCGGCGCGGCGTTTCAAGCTGCCGAAGCGGTTGCGCGAGATTTCCGGCTTAACCCGGCTCGGCGCAAACCGCCTCCTCGCGCACGATGACGAAAGGGGCGTAGTATTTGAGATCGATCAGCGCGCTGGTTCGATTGTAAAGGCATTCGCCCTCAGCGATCGGCGCACTCCGGTCGCCGACGATTTTGAAGGCATCGCTGCGGCTGAAGGCCGCCTGTATCTCGTCTCGAGTGCCGGGCGGTTATACGAGTTTGGCGAAGGGGCCGACCAAGAGACCGTGCTCTACAATCTGTATGCAACCGGCATTGGCCGGAACCACGAAATCGAGGGCCTCGCCTACGACCCAGACCAACGGGTGCTGTTGCTCATCAGCAAAAACGCTAGAAAACCCGAGCAGGCCGACCACATAGCGATATATCGCTGGTCCCTCAATACCAAACAACTCGTCGCCGATGGGCCTATGCTGATACCGGTCGCCATGCTCGCCGACCGCATCAACAGCAAGCAATTCCAACCCTCGGGCATTGAGCGGCACCCGCTTTCGGGAAACTACTTTGTCGTCGCCGCCCGCCAGTGCGCCGTTGCCGAGGTCACCCCCCAAGGACAGGTCCTCGCCGTCGCCAAGTTGGCAGCCGAGCGGCATCCACAAGCCGAGGGCATCACATTCACTGCCGACAATACACTGGTCCTATCCGACGAAGGTGCGGGTAAGCGCGCCACCCTGACTTTTTACCCGGTTGCACAGGTCCGCTAGCACACCGCGGACGGAACCTTGCAGCCCCTAGGGCGTTACGTTGAGATGAATCGACTCCAAAAAGCAAGGGGCCAGCGCCGTTTAATTTTGTTCCTAGCACTCGCCGTAGTCGTCGCCGGTTGCCAAGCTGGACGGCTGCGGGGGGAAAACTACGGTGCCGGCCAAGAACCGTACATCCGGCCGGATATCCCAGCAGCAGCGGTCGGCGGGCAAGTCGCGTATCGAGTCATCTTGGTTGGCGACACCGGCGAGCCGATCGCCGGCGATCCCACCTTGGCGGCAATCGGGCAGTGGGCCGTTCCGCCCGAGCGGGCCGCGGTCGTGTTGTTGGGGGACAACCTCTACCCGTCGGGGCTTACCGCCGATGACCGCGCCCGCGGCGAAGCCATTTTGCGCCAGCAGCTTGCGGCCACCTCGGCACTGCGGATTTTCGTGCCGGGCAATCACGATTGGGGCTCGGCGGCACAAGACTGGACCGGCACGCGCGTGGTCGCCCAGCAGGAGTTCGTCTTGGCGTGGCCGGAGGGCGAGGTGGATTTCCTGCCGCGCAACGGATGTGCCGGCCCGGCCGTGCGCGAGTTGCTCCCGCCCGGAGACGGACTAAAGCGAGGGGTCGCGGTCGTCGCCATTGACTGGATGCCGTGGTTTTCGCCCGTCGCCGACACCCGCCAGTGCCCGGACGAGGATTTCGCAGCGCGGATTGACGCGGCCTTTGCCGGCCTAAAGCAGCATTTTGCGATTGTGGTGAGCCACTTTCCACTGCGCTCAGGCGGTACTCACGCTGGCTTTAGCCGCGGCTTCATCATCGACCGCATCATCGACTTCTATCACCTGCTGCGCCCGCGGCTGCCCCTCGATCTAGACCATCCGCAATACAAGGCCCGCGCCCAGCAGGTCCAAGACGCGCTCGCCAAGCATCGTCCCCTCGTCTATGCGGCCGGACACGATCACAGCTTGCAACTCTTTGCCGCCGACGAAGTGGCGCGGATGCACATCGTCAGCGGCGCGGGTTCGGTCGGCAAAGTGTCGTCTGTGACCGCGGTAGAAGGGACGATTTTCGCCCACGCGGTCCCCGGCTTTGCCGTGCTCGATTTCGCCAGCCAAAACGGCGTGGACAGCCCGATCGTGCGCATCGTGCAGACCGGGCGGGAAACGCCGGTTTTCCAGATGCGCCTTCCCTGATTCGAATCGGACCCCTGTAGGGGCGGTTTGGAAACCGCCCCCTAATCTAGAACATCATCCCGGCGCGTAGGTATGCGCCGATTCGGTCCTCGCCGTCTAGCAGTGCCGCGCTCAACGTCGCCCGGCGCTTGAGAAACGCGACCCAAAGGCCACCGCCCGTGCCGATGTGCCAGCGAGCGGCCTCCGCCGGGTCGGCGTTGTAGAACACCCGCCCGGCATCGACCGCGGCGAATGCTCCCAATTCACCCGGCAGCGGGAACCAGAGTCGGATAAGCCGCACCCGCAACTCGCCGTTGCCGTAGAGCGCGGCCTCACCGGCGAAGCGGTCTTCGTAAAAGCCCCTTAGATCGTCGGGACCACCGACCGTGGCCGCTTCGTGGAACGGGAACGCGCCGCGAACGACTTCGCCGCCCACGCGCAGGGCGAGGGTGGGGCGGGTCGGAAGGTTGGCGGAGAGATATGCCGCCGCGTCGCCGCCCACGCGGCCGAAGGTCGATTTGACGTCCCACAGCTTGGGGTAGAGTGCGCCGCGCAACCCCAACTGCACGCCCCGCCGGGCATGGCCGGGATTGTCGCGGGTGTCGTAGGCCAATTCCCCACCCACGCCGACCTGCCCGAAAGCCTCCGTTCCATACAGCGGCGTCGCATAGCCGGCGATGAACTTCCCCTCGTTGTCCGCCAAAGGGGTCTGGGTAAACTGGACGAGCGGTCCGCCGGTCAGCGTCCACGCCGCCTGCGACCAAGAGAGCGCGGGTGCCAAGCGGAACTGGGTCTGCTCCACTTCGTAAAACGACTCCGCGTGTGGAATCTCAACGCCGTTGCCAAAGCCGTTGAAGCGAATGACCTCAATGCCAGAGTATTCCGCTTGCAGCCGCCCGTCTAGGCCCCGCAGCAGATGCCGAAACGTCCCGGAATAGGTAACTAGGGGCCTAACTTTTGCACTAGGGGCGACGCCAAGGCCGAGCGCGTGTTTCGACGCATAGGGGTTTTTGCGGTAGCCGTGGTAGATCCGGGCGCGGAACAGCCCGGCGTACACGCCCAGGTCCGGGCTGTAGCTGACCACCGGCAGCGCAATCGTCTCCTGACCCCAGTCAACGACGTAGCGGTCGGTAACTGCACCCGTGGGGGCCGGCCGCTTGTAGGGTCGCTCGTCAATCAGGGCCGCACCGCCATTGAAGCGGTTTTTGCCGCGTGCATCGTAGAAGCGCGTCATGCGCCGTCCAGCCCGCGACTGATTCGCGTAGGTGTCGTCGCCGCCGCCGCCATCGACGCGGACCCGAATTTTGGCCCGCTCCCCAAGGACGGTGACTTGATCGTCCCCGCCGTGTAGGTAAATGCGGACTTCCTTGGTTTCGCGGGGATACAGGGTGCGGCGGAAGTACGGGGCCTGCTGCGCCCCGGCCAAGCCGATGCGGACGTCCAACGCGCCGTCCGCCCGGTGTGCCAATTCGAGGTACTCGTCCTCGTCCGTCGCCTTGATTTCGACCTCGCGGCTGATCAACTCGTAGTACCGCGCCGCAAACTCGTCGAGCTGGTCGCGGCGCGCCTTCAGCGCCCGGGTGAGGAACGCTCCCACCTGCTCGTAGTACGGGTCCGGCAAGCGGCGGACGGCGTCTTCAATCACCAAGTCCGGCAGCTCGGCCTGTACCGTGGTGATCACCGAGTCCCACGCGCTCCACTCTAGTTCGGCCAGCAGCTCGCGGTCCACCTCCCAACCATTGCGCGGCAGCCCGCGGTGGTCTGGGTAGTGCGCTTGAAAGCGGACGAACTTAGGATCAACCTGACGCACCTGCTGCATGAGCAGGCCATCGAAATCGATAAAGGCCTGATCCCGGTCTTCGGGGATGGGCAACCACGTATAGCGGTTTCCGGCCGGAAACCGCGCCCAGCGCCACTGGCCCGAGTGCCGGTCCTTGTCGCCGACGAGAAAATCGACGAGCCGCGCCTTGAGATAGGCGCGGGCATCCACCCGTTCGCCGGGCGTCTTTTCGAGGCGCTGGTACAGCTTTTCCGTGCCGCTGACCTTGCGCGAGCCAGCAAATCCCGGCTCGTCGCCTTCCGCTTCGGACGGATGTTCCTGCAAGGTGCCGATCAGCCCGGCGAACTCCTCGCGATACGCGCCCAACCGCGGATCGTCGGGAATCACCACCAGCCGATGCGGCGCATGCAGGATGCCGGTCGCCTCCATCAGCGCATCCACCACCAGCGCCCCGGCTGGTAGCTGGGCACTTATGAGGTCTTGGATCGCATCCTCAACGACGGTCTGCTTGAGTTCGGACCAAAGCCGTTTGGACGGGTCTTTGTCGAGCGAGCGCACGGTGTAACGGCGGCCGTTTTGGCCCATAAAATGCAGCGAAACAGACTGGCCAAAGCCGCCAGTGCGCATGGGCGACAGTCCACCACCGACCGCATCGAGGTCGAGCACCGGCACCGCAATCGGCGTCGTCCAGAGCTGGCGATAGTTGCGGCCGTAAATCCACTGCTGCAAACGGCCTGCTTTGAATCGCTCACCGGGGACAACCACGTGCGTGGTGTCGCCCTTTTGCGGGATGGAGCGATGAATTAGCTGGCCGGCCGCCGGTGATTCGTTTGCCACCACCGCAGCCGCTCCCCCAAGCTGCAAAGCGATGACAACCAAAGCGGTTGCACGGCGACGCAGGCCGTGGTGTTTGTTGGGGTTCATTAGCACTAATCCTAGGCGAAGAATTCTCAGAAAGTACCTACTCAAACGCTCGCTCCAACGCCGCTGGAAACACGTGGATTTGGCCGGCATTCGCCTCGCGCAACTCGGCCAATAGCGCATCCATGGCCTCGGTTTCGGCCTGCACTCGCAGGGCTGCGCTAATGCTTTCGCGCACAAAAGCAAAATCCACCACCCGGCCATCGGTGCGAGTAAACTGGTCGATGTGCTGGTCGTAAAAGGCCCGCACGGCTTCGTCGCCGATTTCCCCGACCCGTGTGGCCTCGGCTTGGTAGAGCCGCTTGACCAACAGGGCGTCTCGTTCCCGTTCGACGTTGGCGCGGATTTCCGCATCGTCGGCGATCCCTAACTTGCGGGCTTCCGCCACCATGATCTGCTTGCCGGCGAGATTATCCACGGCCTTGTACAGACGCGCACTGTCGAGTTCGGCCGGATGCGGTGCGCGGCCCTGCTCGACTAGGGCGAGGTACTCCCGCGCTATGAGCTGACCGCCGCGCCAAGTAAGCAGCGGCGCGTTCCCTCTCTCCCACCGCGTCAATTGCCGCGGCAGGGCGAGCAACCCAGCGAAAACTTCCGCGTCCAGCGCCAACTGATACCGCTCGCGCAGGGTGCCGACGTAGCGTTCCATATCGTCGGCCCGGCTCTGCACGAGGGCCTGTTTCTCCACCCACTCGCGGGCGGCAGCAAAATCGACGGGGCGTCGCTCGCCAAGCCTGAAGACGTGATAGCCGCTCACCGTTTGCACGGGATCGGGATACACGCTGCCGACGGGCATGGTTGCAAGCGGCACCTTCAGCCCCTCGTACACCTCGCCGATCTTGAACCAGCCGACCCAACCGCCGGGGCCAAAGCGCTGCTGGATGTTTGGCAGCGAATAGGGTCTGATCAGCGACTCAAAAGGCGTCCCTTCGCCAAGCAGTTCGAGGACGAGCCGGGCTTCTTCTTCGGTGGCGCAGACGATGTGCTGGCTGAGCACTTCCACGTCGTACTGTTGTTGGGCAAAAAACGCCCGCAGGTCCGCATCCGAAAACGAATACGACGCCTGCACCGCCTCCTGCTCGTAGAGCTGGTTCATCAGCGCCCGGCGCTCGCTCTTGGCGATGGTCTCGGCAATCGTCGGATCGCGGTCGTACCCGCGCCGAAGAGCCTCGGCAACGAGCAATTCCCGTGCGATAACCCCGTCGAGCAACTCCTGCTTGCCCTGCTTATCCAACTCCTCGACGTGGCTGTAGCCGGTCTCCCGCAGCTTTTGCGCTGTTTGCTCGAATTCCTCTATTGATATGCTCTTATCGCCGATGCGCAGGACCGTTTCTTCCGCGCATAGAACTGCGCTACACAGGACGAGGAGCGCGAAAGTAGTAATTGGGTATTTCACGATGTGATAGGATCTTTTTTAGGTCGCCGGAAACAGGACGAGTTCAGCCTTTTGCGCGAGCAATATGGCTATCTCTTTTTGTCTGGCTTTTTCCATCCATGGCGGCCAGTTTGGGCAAAAAAGCAGATTGTTTAACCGCCGACCTGTTGAATTGTCCCGAAGAAGTGAGAAAGCGAGCGAGTGGTTCGCTGTCGGCAACTTCTTCAGGCAGTCCTGAAGGTAGAATCATTATTTTCGCTCGCGTCTCTCATTAGGCTATTCTCTTTTCTAATTCTGGCCAAAAATCTTTGATCGCGATCCAAATTATCGCCCAATAGCCCTCTATCGTCAAAACGCTCCAGCCTCCTCAACGATCCTCAGCCCACAGCGACGAGGTGCGCTGCATCATCGGCCCACCTGCGCGGCGATTTGCTCGGCGGCTGCGAGGTTGCGGCGGAGCTTGGGATGATCGGGCTGGTAGCGCAAGCCGCGGCGGAAAGAGTCAATAGCGCGCTCGTACTGCTTGCGCAACATCTGGACATTGCCCAATCCCAAATGTGCAAGGGCGTACGTGGAATCGGCCTGCAATGCACGGCGGAACCGCTGCTCGGCCGCGGCCATTTCGCCCCGGCGAAAGTGGATGTTGCCGAGGTTGTGGTGCGCGGGCGCGAACGCCGGGTCGCGGTCGAGTGCTTGGAGGTAGCAAATGCGCGCTTCTCGGTACTGGCCGCGCTGTCCGTACACAACGGCCAAGTCGTGGTACGCGCCAGCGTCGTTTGGATGCGTCGCCAAGGTGTTTTTCAGGATGGCGATTCGGTCTTCCTCTTCGTCGAGCCGCTTGTACAGCGCGAGTTGGCGTCGGCCCTCTTCCCGCTGCCCAGAGCGCAGCAAGGCGTTGCCGAGGTTGAAGCGGGCTTGGGCAAACAGCGAATCCAGCCGCACGGCGCGGCTAAATTCGGCCACAGCCGCGGCGTAGTCGCGCCGAAGATAATAGCTGCGCCCCAAGCCATTGCGGAATGGGGCCGAGGTCGTGTCCGCGGCTACGGCGCTGGCAAAGGCTTGCTCAGCGGCCGCATAGTCGTTTTGCTTGAGATAGGCTTCGCCGAGATTGAACCACGCCTCCCCGTAGCTAGGCACCGCGGCAATGGCGCACTGATAGGCGGCAATCGCGGCTGGGTAGCGCCCCTCGCGGGCGTGCAGCAACCCCAGCACCATCTGCGCTTGAGCGCGGTCGGGCTGCTCCCGCACCGTCTGTTCGAGCAAGGCCAAGGCATCGTCGTAGCGGTCGAGGCGCGTAAATAGGATCGCCAACTCGGTCTGCGTCTTGGCGTGGCTCGGCGCTAGGGCCATGGCCTGCTCGTACGCGCGAACGGCCGCGGGCAAAGCCTCGTTTTTCGCATGGGCCTCGGCCAACTTGCGGTACAGCATCGCCGATTTTGCGTTCTGGTCAACGGCGTGCTGGTAGTGGGTTGCAGCTTCCCCATAGTGGCCGGCGCGCATCGAGCGGTCGCCCTGTATTTCGTGCGTCGATTCGGTTGCTTCCGCCCAGCCGACAATCGCCAACAGAAGCAAAGAGGATTTATACCAAAACATACAAAAAGTATAGACCGTGTAGGGGTTGGTTTGCAAACCGCCCCCTACCCCACAACAAACCACCTCTACCCACAGGACAAATCCATGGAACGCCGAGCATTCTTCAAGGGAATCGCCGCAGCCGCAGCCGCAGCCCCGCTCCTTCCCGACGTAGCTGCCGGGCTTGCCGAGCGGCTCGGCACCCTCGGCCAAGATGTGGCGGTCGCCAGCAACGAGCGCGCCCTGTGGCAACGGCTGCGGCGAGAATTTAGCCTGCACCCAGGGTTAGTACATCTCAACTGCGGCAGTATCGGCGCGACGCCCCGCGTAGTGACCGACGCGCTGACCGCGTACCTCGCCGAGCTAGAGGGCAATCCGCTGGCCAATACCTGGGGCGGCCTCGGCAGCGAGATGGAAGCGGTGCGAGCCAAGGGGGCGGAGTTCATTGGGGCCGAACTGGACGAAATCGCGCTGACGCGCAATACGACCGAAGGCATGAACCACGTAGCCAGCGGCCTCGACCTCCAGCCGGGCGACGAAGTGCTAACGACCAATCACGAGCACGGCGGCGGCATGGTCTGCTGGCAGCACTTGGCGCGCACGCGCGGCGTGGTAGTTCGCTGCATCAAAATGCCCAATCCCGTGCGCGATGCCGCCCAGATCCTGCAACTAGTAGAAGATCACCTGACGCCGCGCACCCGCGTGTGCAGCTTCTGTCACATCGACACCATCACCGGGCTGCAAATGCCACTAGCATCCATCGCCGCCCTCACCCAACCCCGCAACATCCTGCTGGTCTGCGACGGCGCACAAGCTCCAGGCATGATCGACGTCGATGTCAAAGCGCTCGGCGTAGATACCTATGCCTCCAGCAGCCACAAGTGGATGCTCGCGCCCAAGGGCACGGGCCTACTCTATATCCGCAAGGAAGTGCAAGATCGCGTCCGGCCCGTGTTCACGTATTCCGGTTACAACGCCTATTCCGCCTCGTCCGGCACCCGCAACGTGCCGCAAATCGTCGCGCACGGGGTGGCGATGGAATTCCACAATACCATTGGCCGCCCGCGCATCGAAGCGCGCTGCCGCCAACTTAGTGCCTACGCGCGCCAGCGTTTAGCAGAAATCCCCCAACTCACACCGATCACCCCACCCCAGCGCGAGCTGTCCTCGGGCATCGCCAGCTTCTCACTCGCCAGCGGCAGCCACAGCGAAGTCGTCTCTGCGCTGCAAAAGCGCAACATCTTCCTCAAACCAGCACAGGGCACGTACGCCTATGTGGAGGACGCTGACGTGCCAAAGGAAAACTACAACGCCATCCGCATCTCCACGCACATCTTCAACGACGAGATCGACATCGACCGCGCCGTCGAGGCGTTGCAGCTAGTCCTCGGCTAGTACGAGACACCCCATTCATCGGTCCGCACCCCATCTCATATAGCAGTTCTGAATGACTTGAACGATTCGATATGCGGATCGCCTTGCAGGTAGGGGCGAGCGATCGCTCGCCCCTACAATTCGGCGTCGGCCCGCACCACACCCCCTACCTGCGCTCATCTGCGGGATGATCGCAAGCCCACAAATTTATCCCCACCGTGAACGAAATCGCGGCCCCATCCGTATAAATAGATGTGAACAATCTCAGGGCCGAAGACTAAAACTCGTCTGGATTCTCCTATGGGCTGGAGCGACGAAGCATTGATGGGAAATCTCCGCCGTGGAGATATGCAGGCGTTTGACGAACTCTACACGCGCCATCGCCAGTCCCTTTTCAATTTTATCTTGCGGCTCTTGCAGGACGCAGCCCTAGCAGAAGATGTGTTTCAGGAGACTTACATGCGCGTATTGGAAAACGCCGACCGCTTCAAGCCTCGGGGCAAATTTTCAACCTATCTCTATGCCATAGCCCACAACCTGTGCATGGACGAACTGCGCCGCCAAAGCACGAGCATTCCAGCCGGGCAAATGGCCGAGCCGCCAGTTCGCGATCCCCAAGACCATTTGCTCAAACGAGAAGACGAAGAAGCCGCCCACCAACTACTCGCGGCCCTGCAACCCCACTTGCGCGCCGTCGTCGTCCTCCGCGTCCTGCATGATTACTCGCAGGAAGAAACCGCGAAAATCGTCGGGGTACCTGTCGGAACCGTCAAAAGCCGCTTGCACCACGCCTTAAAACAACTGCGCCAAATGGCACCAAACCCATGAACCAAGACCGCCGCACCATACAAGAGATTCGAGCACTGTTGGGCTCTGTACCCGAAGTGCAGGTGCCGCCTAGACTGGACGAAGAAGTGCGGTCTAACGCCGTGAGTTGGGCCAGAAAAAGGCGGGCCGAGGAAGAGCGTTTCCACATCCCCCTTTACGGCAAAATCGCCTTGGGGCTAGTCGCCTTGGAATGGTGCGCCCTGCTCTACGCCGTAGGCCCAAGGCTCGACATGGACCAGATCATACGGGCCTCCGTCATCGGCTTAGTCGGCTTGAACCTCGCCGCGCTGTTGACGAGCCCCATCATTCTTTTATACCGCCAAAGAAGGGAGTTGTTCCATGAATGAGCGCCTGAAAGATACGCTGCATAGATGGATGCCTAAGCTGACCATCCTGAGCGTGCTGGTTATGCTGTCTTCCTACCTGTTCGCCGAGTACTACGTGCGTCCTAAGTTCGACGCCGCTGCAAAGGTTAGACATGAAAAGGAGCAGATCGCTCGTAAGGCAAGGCAGGCCACGAGAGCTAAGGCAGAGCAAGCCAAGAGAGACGAGGCCAGAGCCGTCTTAGAACGGCTCGTCGGTCTCATAGATACGCTCGACGGCAACAGTCAGACCCAAGCGGCCCTAAGCGCAGCAGTGGCTCAAGAAGAAGTCGTCAGCGAGCTATGGGTGACCAATGCTCACGGCCTCATTGTGTATTACGGTCGGCATCATCCCCCGGTACGCAACGTCGCAGATGTTCCTCTCGGAGCCCTAACCCCGATATTGGATACGGTTCCCGAAGATGTGCTTTCGCCCTTACAACGGACCGCAGTCCTGTTACCGGCGGTAATAGGAGGCTATCATTATCATAGCTTGTCTTCCCGACGTTACTATGTAGGTGGCGACATAATCCTAAAGCATCTAACCATTGCCGATGCCGAAGAAATTATTCGCTTCGCAGACCTTTCTGTGGAAATGGCCCGCGTCAAAGACGGCTTGATCGCCGTCGCCGTGACGCCTAAACGATGGCCACCGGGAACTCAGTCTCTAGGGCAGTCTTGGGAGGAAGAAGACAGGCTCAGACTGTGGATGAACATAATCACGCTCGTGGCCCTAATCGGCCTGATCCTCTTCTGGTTCTCTATCCCGGCATGGATGACCTTAGACGCCCAAAAAAGACGGGAAAGAGCCGCAGTTTGGGGCCTCTTCGGCCTCTTGGGCAATATGATCGCCTTGGTCGTCTATTTGCTAGTGCGCGAAAACGAACGCGCCGCGCCTAAAGACAATAGCCTGTAGGGGCACCTCTTGTAGGTGCCCAAGGTGCCCACAAGGCCCCCCCTACGGTGCAATGGGAAACGCATTCGTTGTCGGCCCTCGTATCCCGCACTTCATCCCACATCTGCGCCCATCTGCGTCCATCTGCGGATACTTTGCCGCTCAGCGCCGGTTCCCCCCCTCGGGCCCAATCTCGCCCGTGCCCACCCCAACGCCCGTGAGCACCTCGCTGTAGCCGGGATAGGTAACGGCGTATTGGAATCCCTCGTTGGTGCCCGCCGCGCCAAAGCGCCCCTGCTTGTCGAGCGCCACGAAGTTGAGGTGCAATTCCTCGACTGGACGTGGGTCAAGCGCGACGATGCGGCGGATGGTCTCGATGCAGGCTTCCTCCGGGTGCAGCCCCTGGCGCATGTATTCGACGGCGAGGAAGGTGGCGCAGTAGCGCATGACATTCTCGCCTAAGCCAGTAGCGCCAGCCGCACCCACGCCCCCATCGACGTACAGACCGCTACCAATAATCGGCGAGTCCCCAACGCGGCCCGGCAGCTTGTACCCCCAACCACTGGTCGAGCAGCCGCCAGCGATCCGCCCCTCCCCGTCGAGGCCAAGTAGAGCGATAGTATCGTGATTGTCAGCCGCGCCCTGCTTTTCTCGCCATTCCTCCCACGCCTTGCGCCTCTCTTCCGTCAGCAACTCGACGCTGGCAAAACCCTGCTCCAGCGCAAACTGCCGCGCGCCTTCGCCGACGAGCATAACGTGCTTGGTCTCGTCCATCACCCGGCGCGCCACCGAGATCGGATGCAGGAGCCCCTCAATCGCGGCGACGCTGCCAGCGCGTTGCCCCTCGCCGTCCATAATGCAGGCGTCGAGTTGCACCACGCCCCGGGCATTGGGTATGCCCCCCAATCCCACGGAAGCATTGGAGGCATCGGCCTCGGCAACATGGATGCCGCGCTCGACCGCGTCGAGGACCGAGCCGCCCTGTTCGGCGGTCCGCAGCGATTGTTCGTTGGCGACTTTGCCAAAGGGCCACGTAGAAATAAAGAGGGGGCGAGCAGTGTTCATGGGAATGTCCTTTTCCGCGTGCGCCGTCCCGGCGAGGGCTAGGCCGCCGGCGGCTAGTGCGGTCTCGCGCATGAAGCGTCGTCGGCTCAGCGGCATGGCCTAATCCTCGTCGGCACGGTCGTGGTGTTCATCGTCATCCGCGTCCTTAGCGTCGTGGTGTTCATCGCCATCCGTGCCCTTATAGGCAATCGCGGCGATCTCAACGCGAAAGTCAAAGACGATCTGCGCCCCGCCGGTGCAGGCCCGCGCCGGAAATTGCTCTTTAAAGTACGAGGCATAAGCCTTGTTCATCTCGTGATAATCCTCAATGTCCGCAAGCCAGACGGTGACGTTTACTAAATCGTCGTACTCATACCCGTGCTCTTCGAGTATCCGCCCGATGTTTTCCATGGTCTGATGAGTCTCAGCCGCGACCGACTCCTTGACGTCGGCACCATCCGCTGTGCGGGCAATCTGGCCGCTGATGAAGAGGAGGTCGCCAGCTTGACGGGCCGGGCTAAAGGGCAGGGTCTTGAGGGGCACGGCCTCTTGGGCAAAAACTGGCGAAACGGCGAGCGCACACGCGAGCGCGGCGCGGATACAGCTTTTCATAAGGTATCTCCTGGTGTTGAGTTGAAGCCTGTTAATAAGCTCAAAAGGCCCTGTGGCGACAACCGGGACTGGTTGTCGATGCGAGCCAGTGTCCTTTATATTAAAATAACGCCGTTACTGTATTTTCTTGACAGAGATATGGTCTGCGCGTACTTTACGCTGCACAGAATTTCACCGCTACAACCCATTCCAATTATGACTGAACTGACCTCCCACGACCACGGCGAGCGCATTGGCCGCCTTGAAGGCATCATCGAACAAATTAACCAACGCCTCAGCGACATCACCCGTCGTCTCGACAACCTAGAAATCAACCACCGCCGAGACTTTCGCTGGCTCATCGGCCTTCAGTTGGCTACTTGGGCTACTATAGTCGGACTGAGATTATTTGGTGGATAGCCACCACACCATTTGAAACCTGTCGATTGCAAGTTGTTAAAGACGCTTAAAGACATCGCTCGCGTCCAGATGGGCCTTGCCTTTCGCTCCCGCATTGAGCCGGAAGCGGACGGAACGGTTGCAGTCATTCAGATGCGCGACTTGACCGAGGATAATAAACTGAGCCATCGCAATTTGATCACTACTAAAATGAATGGTCTCAACGACCGCCATTTGGTAAAACACAAAGATTTGATTTTTCGCTCCAGAGGGAAGACCACTACGGCGGCAATTATTGATACGGAGGTCGGACCGGCGATTGTATCAGCTCCGTTGTTGAGAGTCCGGGTTGTAAACAAGAAGGTCCTACCGGAGTATCTGTGCTGGTTCATCAACCAGCCGTCAGCCCAAGCGTTTTTGCACAGCAGGGCTACTGGGACGGCGATGACGGTGATTGGCAAATCCGCTCTCGACGCTTTGCAAGTGCCCCTGCCCGATCTTGCAACTCAGGAGCGCATCGTCGCCCTGGCCGATTTGTCAAATCAAGAGCAGAAGCTGATGAGAGAGTTGGCGGCGAAGAAGGAAAAACTAGTCAACGGGATTCAGATGCGATGGGCGACAGAGGTATCCGCAGATGGACGCAGATGAGCGCAGATATTAAACCGATGGGAGCGATAAAAAAGTATGAGCGATCAAATCCAACAGAAAGACATCAACAGCGCCGCTTGGGCAGCCTGCGACACCTTTCGCGGGGTGATGGATGCAGCGGGGTACAAAGACTATATCCTCGTGATGCTATTCCTCAAATACATCTCCGATGTCTGGAAAGACCACTACGAGGAATATCAAGAAAGATACGGCGACAACGATGAGCGCATCCGGCGCAGGCTGAAAAACGAGCGCTTTGTCCTGCCAGAGGGTAGCAGCTTTTACGACCTCTATGAACGGCGCTCGGAAGCCAATGTTGGCGAGCTCATCAATATCGCGCTGGAGGCGATTGAAACGGAGAACAAAGAGAAACTGGCAGATGTTTTCCGCAACATAGACTTCAACAGCGAGGCCAATCTCGGCAAAACCAGAGACCGCAATCGCCGCCTGAAAATGCTGCTGGAAGATTTCAACAAGCCCGAATTGAACATGAGCCCCAACCGCGTTTCGGAAGATGTCATCGGCAACACCTACATCTATCTAATTGAACGCTTCGCCTCTGATGCGGGCAAAAAAGCCGGCGAGTTCTATACGCCGCACAAGGTGTCCGAACTAGTAGCGCGACTGTGCGCCCCCGAGTTAGGTGCCCGCATCTGCGATCCCGCCTGCGGTTCCGCAGGGCTGCTGATTGAAGCGGCCCGGCTGGTGGGCGGCAAGGACTACTCCCTGTATGGCATGGAGGTGAACGGCAGCACCTGGGCACTGGCGCGGATGAACATGTTTTTGCACGGTGCCGACTCCGCCCGCATCGAATGGTGCAACACCCTTACCTCCCCGACACTGGTGGAAAACAACCAACTGATAAAGTTCAACAACGTGGTCGCCAATCCGCCGTTTTCGCTCGACAAGTGGGGCGCAGAAGATGCGGACGCGGACCCTTACAACCGCTTTTGGCGCGGGGTGCCGCCCAAATCCAAGGGCGATTACGCTTTTATCAGTCACATGATAGAAGCGGCTTTAGAAAAAGAGGGGCGGGTTGCAGTGGTGGCTCCGCACGGCGTTTTGTTCCGGGGCGGTGCCGAAGGGCGTATTCGCCAGCAATTGATTGAAGAAAACTTGCTCGATGCCGTCATCGGCTTGCCCGGCAATCTGTTCCCCACGACCTCGATACCGGTGGCCATTTTGGTCTTTGACCGCTCGCGTGAGCAAGGGGGCGCAAATGAGAGCCGCAAAGACGTTCTGTTTGTCGATGCGAGCCGCGAATATCAGGCGGGCAAGAATCAAAACACCTTGCTGGACGAACACCTCGAAAAGATCACCGCTACTTACAGAAAACGCGAAGCTGTGGATAAATACGCTCACCTCGCCACCTTTGAGGAAATCGCGGAAAACGACTTCAACCTGAACATTCCGCGCTATGTGGACACCTTTGAGGAAGAAGAGGAGATTGATATTGACGCGGTGGGCAGGGAGATCGATCAGTTGGAAAAGGAATTGAGCATGGTGCGTGGAGCGATGGGGAAGTTGTTGAAGGGGATCAACCGCGAGGGTGGGCTTGACCGGTTGTTCCAGTCTTGGACGGACGAGGACGATGCAGATGAACAGCGGGAGACGCTTGAGTACCTCATTAAGGCGCTGGATGAAAATCGGCCGGCCGACCGCAAGCTCTTTCCAGAGGAACTGAAGGGGAAGAGTTGGTGAACCAGATAGTATTGCTCGATAGCGGCCCGCTCGGTCTGGTAACCAGCCCAAGCGGCTCGGGAGAGGCTGCGAAATGTAGGGACTGGTTTAATCAGGTGGTAGCCAGCGGCACGACCATGATAGTGCCGGAAATTGCCGACTACGAAGTTCGTCGCGAACTGATGCGGGCGAATAAAGTTAGAGGTATTACGCGGCTCGACGAACTTATCACTCAAGTCGATTACTTGCCTATTACGACCAATGCCATGCGCCGAGCCGCAGCCTACTGGGCCGATGCTCGTCAGCAGGGTCGGCCAACGGCAGCCGATCCGGCCCTTGACGGCGATGTGATATTGGCGGCGCAAGCGGCAACGCTGAACTGGGCGGATGTGGTTGTGGCGACGACGAACGTAAGGCATCTATCTCGTTTCGTTCAGGCAGAGATATGGTCCGACATTGCTGGATGAGGCCGTAAAGCAGACCACGGGAAGACAGCCCGTAACACTTCCTCGAACGAAGCCAAGGTCGCATAAAAACATGAGACGACGAGAAGCCCGCCTCATTTTGGGTGTAGATGAGGACGCCACCACAGAGACGATAAAGTCGGCGTTTCGCCGCTATGCCCTCAAGCACCACCCCGACCGCAACCCGGACAACCTGGTTGCCGAAGAGGCATTTAAGGAAGGTGCTCATGCCTATCGCTTGCTGACGGGACAGGAGGGGGCCGATCTGGATGAATTGTTGGAGCAGTTTGAGGATATAGAGCAATCCCTCGACCAAATGAAGCAGTCCTTTGACGAATTTGGAAAAAATATGTCAGAAGGACTCGACCGGATCGAAACCAAGATGTCCCGCATGTTTAAGTGGACCATCTTCTTGATAGTTTTCACGACCCTTTCGTTGGTTCTTCTCATTCTGCTCGGTTTCTGATGGTAGGAGGAGTAACGGCATGAGCAAGAAACCCTTAAAAAATCTTACTATCCGCAATAGCACGGCGGAGTTTCTGATCTTTTCCAGCCAAGCCGGTGAGGGAGGAATTGAGGTTCGCTATGAGGATGAGACTATCTGGCTGACGCAGAAGCTGATGGCGGAGTTGTTTGAAGTCGATGTTCGCACAATTAGTGAACATCTAAAGAATATCTTTGCGAGTGGTGAGTTAGACCCGGAATCAGTTATCCGGAAATTCCGGACAACTGCTACCGACGGCAAAAATTACAATACCCAGTTCTACAACCTCGACGCCATCATCTCGGTCGGCTATCGCGTAAACTCCAAGCGCGCCACTCAATTCCGCCAATGGGCCACCCAAATTTTGCGCGAGTTTGCGATCAAGGGCTATGTCTTGGACAAGCAGCGGCTGGAGAATGGCGCGTTTCTCGGCGAGGACTATTTTGAGCGGTTGCTGGAGGAAGTACGCGAGATTCGTCTGAGCGAGCGGCGGTTTTACCAAAAGATCACCGACATTTATGCCACCAGCATGGATTACAACAGGGACGCGCCGACCACCCGCGAGTTTTTCGCCAGAGTGCAAAACAAGCTGCATTACGCTATCCACGGCCATACTGCGGCGGAATTGATCCAACAGCGGGCCGATGGGAAAAAGGAAAACATGGGATTGACCAGTTGGGAAAACAGTCCCGACGGCAAAATCTTAAAGTCTGATGTGTCTGTCGCCAAAAACTACCTGTCGAAAGAAGAGCTGGAATCTCTTGGGCGGATCGTCAATGCCTATATTGACCTCGCCGAAGACCGGGCACAGCGCAAAATTCCCATGACGATGGAGGATTGGTCAAAACGGCTCGATATATTTCTCGAAGCTTTTGACCGTCAGATACTGCAAGACAGCGGACGAGTCAGTGCCGAGATTGCCAAGGCCCATGCCGAAAGCGAGTTTGAGAAATACCGGATTGTTCAGGATCGGCTGTTTGAGTCTGATTTTGATAGGGAGACGAAGAGACTGGAACAGCAACTGAGCCGAAAAGACGAGGGGTAAGGGATGAGTAGAAAAGCAGTTAAAGAAGAAGCGTTCTTAAAACCCTGAATAGGAGGCCAAAATGACAACGATTCACATCCAATATATTGGAGAGAAAGTGCTGGTCCCACAGAGAGAACTCGAACGACTGGTGGAACTGGCACAGCAATATGAAGAAATTACCGTGCGAAGGCAGGAAGATGATGTGCCAATGTGGGATATTATGCGTTTGGTGGAACAAGGCGGCGCATTTGGCTTCTGGGAGGAGGAAGGAGAAGACATTTACTCCTCCAAGGACGGGGAGCCGGTGTGACGCGCCCAACGCTCTCTCGCAGTAGTGTGGTTCTGACGCGGTTTCCATTTACCGATTTGGAACGCGCAAAAGAAGTTTAAACCCCTCGAATTCGATGGGTTTAGCGAAGGGCGAGAGAGATGGACAAAGAGCAGACAATGGACAAGACTAAAACGACGCGCTACGACGTTGCCGAGCATCTGCACACGCCCGAGGAGATGGCAGCCTACTTGGAAGCCTGCTTGGAAGAAGCGGACAGCGATGTGGCCTTTATCACCAGAGCGCTGGGCGATATTGCCCGCGCCAAGGGCATGTCTCAACTCGCGAGGGATGCCGGCCTGTCTAGGGAGAGCTTGTACAAAGATTTATCTGGAAAGCGGACGCCGAGCTTCGATACCATCCTAAAGGTGATGACCGCCTTGGGGCTGAAGCTGCGTGCGGAAGCCATCAACCGTTGAGTGTGTAGAGTGACTTTGAGTAGAAAGACGGCGAAAAATGATGCGTTGCCGAAGGGAAAGACAGTCATACGGACTGAGATTGTCCTCGAGTCCAGAGTTCTAGATAATCGTGCAGCCGGGCTTGGTCGGTTGTTCCAGTCATGGATGGACGAGGGCGATGCAGATGAACAGCGGGAGACGCTTGAGTACCTCATTCAGGTGCTAGATGAAGACCGGCTGTCTGATCGCAAGCTCTTTCCGAAGGAACTGAAGGGGAAAAGTTGGTAGGCCAGATAAATCAACATGCTTGCTCCACATCCGAGAGAACTACAAATTTACCAGAATCCAAACGGGCGTGAGCCTTTTACTGAATGGTTAAAGTCAATTCGAGATCAGAAGATTCGTACCCGTATTCAAGCACGACTTGACCGTCTTGTGGATGGCAACTTTGGGGATTGCGAACCTGTCGGTGAAGGCATATCTGAAATTCGGTTGCATTTCGGTGCAGGCTACCGGATCTATTTCGGTGAAGTAGAAAACATAATCGTCCTTCTGCTTTGCGGTGGAGACAAATCCTCTCAGACGCGAGACATTAAACGCGCAAAAACCTATTGGCAGGAATACAAGGAGTCCCAGTGATGAGAAAAATGAGAAAATACCACGATTACTTGATGGAAGAACTATCTGACCGTGAGAAGGCCATCTCCTACCTTCAAACGGCACTGGAAGAATATCAAATAGATAAGGACGGTGCCGCACTTCATCGCGCATTGAGTCAGGCTGTTGAAGCACAGAGCGGCGTTCAAGAATTCGCGCTGAGAACCCATAGCGATCCACAGGCCGTTTCGGATGCCTTGTTGAGCAAGGATGAGACGCAGACTGCTAGAGTAATAGCAAAACTGTCAGAGGAGGGTTGCGAGGGTAGAGACACATACGGTGGAGCCAAGAGAAGGACAACAATTCCGAATTGTTCAAAAGAGAAGGTTGTAGAGTGACTTTGAGTAGGAAAACGGCGAAAAATGAAGCGTTGCCGAAGGGATGGCGGCGGGTGAAGATTATAGATTTCTCTCCTCTCCAAAGAGGTTTTGACTTACCTGCTGGTCAGATTGAAGAGGGAGTTTATCCTGTTGTTTACTCCAATGGCATAAACAACTACCATTCAGAATACAAGTCCAAAGCTCCTGGTGTAGTGACAGGAAGGTCTGGCACAATCGGAGAAGTCACTTACGTAAATAAAGACTACTGGCCACACAATACATCGCTATGGGTCACTGATTTCAAAGATAATCACCCCAAGTTCGTGTTCTACGCCCTACAAAATCTGAGACTGGATAGATTTCATGCGGGGAGTGGTGTGCCGACGCTTAACCGCAACGATGTCCACAAGCAATCTATTCTTGTTCCACCATCCTCCGAACAAAAAGCTATCGTTTCCCTATTGGAAACATGGGACACGGCGATTGAGAAAACCGAAGCACTGATCGCGGCGAAGGAGAGGCAATTTAAGTGGCTGCTGAAAACTCTCATCAGCGATCAGCAAGATAATCCTGAATGGCGAAAGGTGACGTTGGGTGAGTTTGGAATCTTCTACAAAGGAAAAGGAATCACAAAAGCCGACTTGGTTGAGGATGGCATCCCGTGCCTACGTTACGCCGAAATCTACACGAAATACGATGGTATAGTTAATGAATTGACCTCCTCCGTCAGTCCAGATGCAGCTACCAAGGCCACTCCTATTCAGTCTGGCGATATCATATTCGCTGCTTCCGGGGAAACGGCTGCCGAAATCGGGAAGGCCATCGCCTTCGTTGGCCACTGCCCGGCGGTTGCTGGCGGTGATACCGTAATTTTTCGTGACCACGGGCAGGAACCAGCCTATTTGGCACATATGCTCAATTCCTCAGATGTAGCAAGGCAAAAGGCTCGTCTCGGCAAAGGTCAATCCGTCGTCCATATTCATGTCCCGGAGCTTTTTCAGGTAGAGGCGTCTCTTCCTCCTCTACATGAACAACGCAAAATCGTCAAAATTTTGGCCACTTGGGACGCGGCGATTGAGAAAACCAAGGCCCTAGCTGAACAATACCGCGCTCAAAAACACGGCTTGATGCAGAAGCTGCTGACCGGGAAATGGCGAATTCGATTAGGAGACAACTGAATAACGTACATCCATCTGCGTCGTCTGCGGATAGATTATCAACACGGCACTTTACATTTTACTCAATACACTGAGTAAAATTACTCAAAGTAATGAGCAAAATGGTCTTCATCAGACCCCAAGCGTCCGAGCTAGCCCGGCGCCTAAAAGAACCCCGGCGATTCATTCAAGTCGTCTCGGGAGCAAGGCAGGTCGGCAAAACAACCCTTGCCCTGCAAGTCGCCGAGCGGAGCAAACTGCCCTATCACGTCGCCAGCGCCGACGAGCCAACCCTACGCGGCCCCGGCTGGATCGAATCGCAATGGGAAGAGGCCCGGCTGCTGGCCGACAGCCCCAAAAGAAAAGGGGCCTTGCTCGTATTGGATGAGGTACACAAAGTTCCGCATTGGGCTGAAACGGTCAAACATCTCTGGGACGAAGACACCCGCAAGAAAAATTTGGTAAAAACCGTATTGCTCGGCTCCGCCCCTCTCCTAATCGGCAGGGGACTGACAGAAAGCCTTGCCGGCCGTTTTGAAATCCTGCACATGCCGCACTGGAGCTTTCCCGAGATGCGGACGGCCTTCGGCTGGGATCTGCAACAATATCTTTTTTACGGTGCCTATCCTGGTGCCGCTCCTTTGATAAAACAGCCGTTCCGCTGGTCGCGCTACATAATAGACTCCCTCATCGAAACAACCGTCGCCCGCGACGTGCTCCTGCTCTCCCGCGTTGACAAACCAGCCTTGCTCCGGCGTCTGTTTGAGCTGGGCTGTGCCTATTCGGGGCAAATCCTCTCCTACACGAAAATGACGGGCCAGCTTCAGGATGCCGGGAACACGACGACGCTTGCCCACTACCTCGACTTGCTCGCGGGTGCTGGCGTGCTCACCGGCTTGCCTAAATACGCCGGCGACACCGCACGGCGGCAGCGATCAAGCCCCAAATTTCAAGTCTTTAACACTGCGCTGATAACCGCCCAGTCCGGCATGACTCAGGCGGAAGCGTTTGCCGACCGCGAGTTTTGGGGACGTTTGACCGAATCCGCAGTAGGCGCACACTTACTCAACGCATCCGTCGGCGGGGAGTGCGAACTCTTTTATTGGCGAGAGCGCAACCGCGAAGTGGATTTTGTCGTGAAAAGAGGAAGGAAGTTGCTGGCCATAGAAGTAAAAAGCGGACGCACCACCACTTCACTTCCCGGCATGGAAGCGTTCGCCAACTCCTTCAAACCAGATCGCCTGTTAATAGTCGGCACGGGCGGAATTTCCCTTGAGCGGTTTCTCGCACAGCCCGTAGGCTATTGGATAGATCAGTCAGACCAATAACCCATCTGTCCCATCTGCGTCCATCTGCGGATAAACCAGGACCAAAACCATGCCCACCTTCCCCTTCAGCGAAAAACACCTCTCCCAGATCCCCGCCCTGCAACAGCTAATCAACCTAGGCTACCAGTATCTCCCGCCCGCCCAAGCAATGACCGAACGCGGCGGTCGCGCCTCTAACGTCCTCTTGGAAAACATCCTGCGCGACCAACTCAAAAAAATAAACCGCATCCGCTACAAAGGCGGCGAATACCTGTTCAGCGAGGAGAACATCCAGTCCGCCATCCAGAAGCTCAAGACCGTTCAATACGACGGCCTGCAAAAGACAAACGAAGCAATCTACGACCTGCTCACCCTTGGCACGGCGCTTGAACAAACCATCGAAGGCGATTCCAAAAGTTTTACGCTGAACTACATCGACTGGAAAAACCCCGCCAACAACGCATTTCACGCCGTAGCGGAATTCTCCGTTGAACGCGCCCGCAGCACAGAGACCGCAAGACCCGACATCGTCCTGTTCGTAAACGGCATACCCCTAGTCGTGATCGAGTGCAAAGCCCCCGATACGGATGTAGAGCAAGCGGTATCTCAAATGATCCGCAACCAAGGCGACGAATACATCCCGCGTCTTTTCACATACGCGCAAGTCCTACTGGCCGTGAACAAAAACGAGGCCAAATACGCAACGGTGGGCACCTCAAAGGAGTTCTGGAGCGTCTGGGACGAGTTGGAGGATGCCGAGCGCGACGTAAACGCCTGCATCAATAAAGCGATTTCCAATAGAGACAAAGACGCCCTGTTCTCCGGTGAGTTCGCCTCAGCGCGGTCGCACTTTGACGAGCTTGAGCGCAGCGACGACCGACTAGTTACAGAGCAAGATCGCTGTCTCTACAGTCTGTGCCGACCCGAGCGCCTGTTGGAGCTAATTTTCGGTTTTATAGTCTTTGAATCTGGCCAGAAAAAAATTGCCCGCTACCAGCAGTTCTTCCTAGTTCGTGCGGCCATGAAGCGCGTCAAGCAAAAAGACAGCGAAGGTCGCCCCATGGGCGGTATCGTCTGGCACACGCAGGGTTCCGGGAAATCCATCACCATGGTCATGCTGGTCCGCGCCCTATCTTTGGACCCAGACCTGACCAGCCCGCGCATGATTCTGGTTACAGACCGCAAAGACTTGGACAAACAACTAGGCAATACCTTCGCAGTCTGTGGCCTAGACAAGGAGCGAGCGACATCCGGGCGCAATCTAATCAGACACATCAAGAACAGAGTCGGCATCATCACCACCCTGATCAATAAATTCGACAAGGCGCTTTCGGCTGAGAAATATGTAGATGATTCCGCCGATATCATCGTCCTCGTTGACGAAAGCCACCGCACCAACTTCGGCTCCCTAGCAGCGCGCATGAGACAAATGCTACCCAATGCCTGCTTTATCGGCTTCACCGGGACGCCGCTGCTCAAAGAAGAAAAGAACAGCTTTGCCCGATTCGGCAGTTTGATTGAACCGCATTATTCCGTCCGGCGAGCGATCGCGGACAAGGCCGTGGTTCCCCTGCTCTACGAAGGGCGGCACGTAGAGATGGAACAGAATCAGGCCGCCATTGACCTGTGGTTCGCTCGCCACACCGAGGATTTAGCCGACAAACAAAAAGCAGACCTGAAGCGAAAATACGCGCGCGCCCAAGAGTTGAGTAAGACCGATCAGGTCGTCTATATGTGCGCGTTTGATATTAGCCGGCATTTCCAGACCACTTGGCAGAACACGGGATTCAAAGCCCAGCTTGTAACAGACAGCAAGGCGACTGCGCTCAAATACCACGAATCGCTCAATGAGATAGGCGCAGTCTCATCCGAGGTCGTCATCTCCCCGCCGGATATGCGGGAAGGGCATGAGGAAGTAGGCGCGGAGACGACAAGCGAGGTAATCAAGTTCTGGGATAAAATGATGGCCCGTTACGGGTCCGAAGATCAATACACCAAGCAAATCATCGCCCAGTTCAAGCACGCGGACAAACCGGAAATCCTAATCGTGGTAGATAAACTCATCACCGGGTTTGACGCGCCGCGCAACACCGTGCTCTACCTGTGCCGCAAGCTGCGCGAACACACGCTGCTCCAAGCGATTGCCCGCGTAAATCGCCTGCACGAGGGCAAGGAATTCGGCTACATCATCGACTATGCCAATGTGCTAGGTGAACTCGACAAGGCGCTACACACGTACGACGCGCTTGCGGGTTTTGACGGCGACGACCTCGCGGATTTCCTGACCTCCATCCACGAAGAAGTGTCCAAGCTGCCGCAGCGCTACTCAGACCTTTGGAGCATCTTCAAGGAAATCAAAAACTCCCGCGATGAAGAACGCTACGAAGTGTTGCTGGCCGACGACGCAGTGCGGGATGAGTTTTACGCACGCCTCACGGAATACAGCAAGACCCTTGCCATGGCCCTTTCAGCCGAGCAGTTCATCATGCAGACCGACGAGGCGCAACTAAATCGCTACAAAAACGATCTCAAGCGTTTTCAGAAACTGAGATCAGCGGTCCAACTGCGCTACGCCGAAACCATTGATTACCGCGACTACGAACCCCGAATCAAAAAATTGCTGGACACGCATATCCAAGCCAACGAGGTCACTCGCTTAAACGATCCCGTGAATATGTTTGACGATAAGACCTTCTCTATGGTCAAAGAGCAGCGCGGCGTCTATCAAGCCAAAACTACGGCGGCAAGAGCCGATATTATCGCCCATTCAGCCAAGCGCACCATTACGGAAAACATGGACAAAGACCCGGCTTTCTACGAGAAGTTCTCAAAGCTCATCCAAGACGCCATTGACGGTTTCAAGAATCAGCGGCTATCCGACCTTGACTATTTGCAAAAGGTGAGTGCCATCCGCGACGAGGTCGCCAACACCCAACGCGACGATGTGCCCGACTCTATCCGCGACAACGAGGAGGCCAGCGCGTATTTTGGCGTGATCAAACCTTGTCTGACTGAGGTGGGTGAAAGCCGTGTTGACTATGTCGCCGCAGAAACGGCTCTTGCGGTCAAAAGCGCGCTAGAGAAAAATTGGAAGGTCGATTTTTGGCACGATAGCGACGCGCAAAACGCCGCAAAAAACGAAATGGACGATTTCTTTTACGACGTGGTAAAAGACGTACATGGCATTGATTTATCGTCGGCACAGATGGACGCCATGATCAACCAAACCATGAAGATCGCCAAATCCCGGAGACGCTCTTAATGCCGGAGGCAAACCGCACCCTCACCTATGCCGGCGAGTCCATTCCCTTTCACCTACAGTACTCCAAAAGAAAGACTCTTGAGATCGCCGTTCACCCCGACTGCTCGGTAGTTGTAAAAGCCCCACTGGGAGAAGATGAAACCCTTATCGAAGATTTCATTTACAAGCGCGCGCGCTGGATAAGACGCCAGCGTCGCTATTTTGCCCAGTTTGCACCGCGCACCCCCAAGCGGCAATTTGTCGGCGGCGAAAGCCACCTTTATCTCGGCAAACAGTATCGGCTGAAGATAAGGCCGTCTGCAACAGACGAGGTTTTGTTAAAGCGCGGCTTCTTCCACATACAAGCGGTTGACGATAAGCCGGAGCATATAGCGATGCTGCTTGAAGCATGGTACCGGAGCAAGGCAGAGGTTTACTTTGCTCAACTATTTGCAGAATGTTGGCAGCTCTTTCAAGAAAAGGGAGTGGGCAAACCTGCACTTAAAATCCGCAAGATGAAAACGCTCTGGGGCAGTTTCAGCAGCAAACGCGGCATAACATTGAATCTGGAACTCATAAAAGCACCGAGAGAATGTATTGAATACGTCGTTATCCACGAGCTATGCCATCTGTTCCATCTCAATCACGGACCAGAGTTTTACAACCTGCTTGAGCAGTTTCTCCCCGACTGGACAAAACGAAAACATCGCTTGGAAACGGCGTTGTCCTAACCACTTGCAAACGACAGGTTTCGCCGGCGTGAATTCCACATCGTTTATTCGGGTGCTGCTGCTCAAGTTGTCCTATTTGTCGAACCTTTAATCCCTGCCCGTTCTGATCTCGTCCAGCGCCGCGATCATGCGGTCGATTTCGCCAAAGTTGTTGTAGATATGGGTGGAAACTCGCTGGGTATAGCCCGGCTCGGCTGCACCCCAAATCGGGGTCGTGATCCGGTATTTATCATAGAGGAGCTGTCCGGGATTGGCCGCACCAAAGCCTTTGAGCCGAAACGTGGAAATCGAATTGGCCAGATCTGGGTGCGGCGAGGAAAGCGGTTCGACCCAGCCGGTTTCGGCCATGCGCTGGCGCAAATAACCGGCTAACTGCCGCCCGCGGGCGGCGATTTGCTCCTTGCCGATCTCGTTTTGCAAGGCCACTGCCTCGGCTACTGCGCCGAAACAGGACATCTCGCGCGTGCCAATACTCGTTAGCTGCCACATAAAAGGCTGCCCATTGATACAGAGCGCCCCCGCATCATTGCGCTTGGGCCCGTCTTTGTCGTAGCCATGACTGACGGCGATGGGGTGCAGCTTATCCTGTACTTGCGGCTGGGCGTGCAAAAATCCCGTGCCCTTGGGTGCACAGAGCCACTTGTGACAATTGCCGCCGTAAAAATCACAGCCGTAGTAGGTCAAATCCAGCGGGAGCTGTCCAGGGGCATGGGCCCCGTCAACGACAATCATCGCGCCGTGAGCGTGTGCCAGCTCGGCCAATTCTTTGATCGGAGTGATAAGCCCAGAAGGCGACGTCACATGACTGACCAATAACAGCCGCGTCTGCGCGGTCAGCGCCCGGCGGAAAGAATCCACGATTTGCTCGGGCTCTGCGGGCGGGATGGAGATCGGCGCTCGCTGCACCACCACGCCATAGCGGCGCTCAGCGTGGTGCAGGCAGTTGTCGATGGCACCGTACTCTTGGTCGGAGGCCAGAATCTCGTCGCCGGGCTGCCAATCGAGGCCGTGGATGACTTGGTTGATGGCAATGGTGACATTGGTCGTGAGAGCCAAGTCGGCGGGAGCGGCGTTGAGAAAAGCACCTAGATCGCGCCGCGCTTGGTTTAGGCGGGCAACCTGCTGGCCGCGGTTGCGCGTCGGATTGCCCTCCAACTCTTCCAACCCCTTGACCAAGGCGTCGAAAACCGAACGATGCAACACGCCCCAAGAGCCAGTATTGAGATAGGACTCGTCGGGCGCATGCATAAAATCAGCGGCAATATCTCGCCAGTAGGCCTCTGCTTTATTGGTGGTCGGCCAAACTTTTTTTACATCAGACAAGGGCTGCTCCCCGCGTTAAAGGTTCATGGCGGATTCTTGCATCGCGGCTGCATGTCCTATTATATTTCACCGCGACCGCGCACGGCGACCCTTCGGCTGAGCTCAGGTCGAAGCCGTCGCGCCGGCCCAATAAAGCCACACTGTGTGCGGGCGGTCAAGCTTCGCGTACAGGGGCCGCCTAGGACCCCTTTCCACGGCCAACCGCTACTACAACATGCCGCCAGCTTTAGCCACCGACCCTACTCCGCTGTTGGCCACCATCGGCCTGACCAAGCACTTCGCCATCCGCAAAAGCCGCTGGGGCCGGACCACCGGCCAAGTGCGGGCCGTTGACGACGTGTCGCTAGCCATCTACGAGGGCGAAACCCTTGGCGTCGTCGGCGAAAGCGGCTGTGGTAAAACCACTCTCGGGCGCTTGATCCTGCGCTTGATCGAACCCACCGCTGGCCAAGTGCATTTCGCCGGTGGCGACATCAGCCGCCTATCCGGTGCGCCGATGCGCGCTATTCGCCGTCAAATGCAGGTAATCTTCCAAGATCCCTACAGCTCGCTAAACCCGCGACTGACCGTACACAAGATCATCGCCCAAGGCATCACGACCCATCATCTCGCACGCGGCAAAGAGATCGCTGCCCGAGTGGCTCAATTGCTGGAGATGGTCGGCTTGCCCGCTGGGGCCGTCCGTCGCTATCCACACGAGTTCTCCGGCGGCCAGCGCCAGCGCATCGGCATCGCCCGCGCCCTAGCGGTCGAGCCGCGCTTTATCGTCGCCGACGAACCAGTCTCTGCTCTCGATGTCTCGGTCCAAGCCCAGATCGTCAATCTGCTGCAGGACATCCAAGCCGACATGGGGTTGACCTATATGTTTATCGCCCACGATCTCAGCGTCGTGCGCCACATTGCCGACCGGGTCGCCGTAATGTATCTGGGCAAAATCGTCGAATTGGCTCCCAAAGAAGCGCTCTACGACGCGCCCTTGCACCCCTATACCCAAGCCCTGCTTGCAGCGGTGCCCGTCCCCAATCCCCAAAAGCGGCAGACGAGAATTCTCCTCAGCGGCGATGCGCCCGATCCGACCGCAATCCCCACTGGCTGTCCGTTCCACCCCCGCTGCGCCGAGCGCCAAGCACAATGCGAAACGACCACTCCGCAACTAACCGCTATCGGCGCTGGACGCCACGTCGCCTGTTTGCTGCGACAACACTGACCGCCAATCCACCAACAAAGGAAAAACAACATTAAAACCTCCATCCCGCTGTTAATCGCCCTTCTCGCGCTTTGCAGCCGCCCCGGCAGCGCCCAAGAAAAGACCATCCTTGGCCACGACTTGCCGCCCGACGCGCTACCCTATGACCAGCAGGTGTACCGCATCCCCTGCAACAATACCGCCAATTCTATCACCTTCGACTTTTCGGTCAGCGTCTATCAGCCCTATTGCGGGGCCAATCTCTTCAACGATCCGTTGATCACCTTTGACAAGGCACAAAATCCCCAACCCGGTGCCGCCGAAAGTTGGTCGGTCGCCGCCGACGGCGTGACGTGGACCTTTGTTTTGCGCGAGGGCCTGATGTGGAGCGACGGCACTCCTGTCACCGCCCACGACTACGTCGCTACCTTCCGCTTCAGCGCCAGCCCCGACCACGCTTGGGATTTCGCCTGGTACTACACCTTCGTCGATAAGGGTGGGATCAAAAACTGGGACGAGGTCATCGCCGGGAAGCTACCTGTCGAAGCATTGGGGGTCCGCGCTGTGGACGACCGCACCCTCGAAATTGTGACCAAGGGCGTGTTTCCGCCGCTGCCCAAGATCATGAAATACGCCTTCACGCTGCAAAAGAAGGCGCTGGAGACGCACGGCCCTTACTACAACAACGACCCGGCCACCTCGGTCTCGTCCGGTCCTTTTATGCTGGAGTCTTTCGACCACGGTTTCAAAGTGGTTTTCAAGGCCAACCCACACTACAGGGGCTATCGGCCGCCGAGGTTGGCGCGGATCGAGGGGATATACCTGTCGCCAGCGACCTATTTTATCGCCTATCTCAACAACGAAATTGACACCTTAAACTTCAACGGCTTGTCGCCAGCCGATTTCGCCACCATCCAGCGCGACCCCGAGTTGCAGGCCAACTACCTGCGCCCCGGTTTGATCGGCACCGACTACGTCTTCTTCGACGCGCATAGCCCGCCCTTCGACGACATCAATGTGCGCAAGGCCTTTGCCCACGCCATCGATCGCGAGGCCATCGTCAAAGGCGTCTATGGCGAGATCAAGGCCACGCCGGCCCATTCCATGCTCATGCCTGGCTTTCCCGCCGCCGATGTCGAGGGTCAACTTGCCCACTACCAGCGCTTCGACTGTGGCCTAGCGAAGGAACACCTAGCCCAAGCTGGCTTTCCCAACGGGGCCGACTTTCCACCGCAGGTGATGTGGTTGCGCAACGAAAATCCCGGCATTGCCTCCGTCTATCAAGCGGCCGCCGCCTCGATCTCGCAGTGTTTGCGCGTCTCGATCCAAGTCTCGAACAAAGACAACAAAGTCTTTATGGACGCCCTACACGAGCGACCCACCGGCATTGCACTGGGGGCTGTCGCCTATAGCATCGACTTTGCCGACCCTATCAACCTGCTCGGCATCTGGGTCAGCAGCGGTCGCCACTCTTGGCGCAACCAACGCTTCGACGCCATCCTAGACGAGGCCAGCAACTTAATGGGCGACCCCCAGCGCCGCGACCAGCTCTTCCGCGACGCCGAGCGGCTCCTCGTCGACGATGTCGGCGGAGCCTTTATCGCCCACCGCTGGGCCGGCGACCTGTTTCGGCCCACGGTGCGCGGTGCCAGCATCCGCGAGCCAGGGCCTGAGGGCACCTATGGCAACCACTCCGGCAACGACTGGATGTGGGGCGATATATACATCGGCGCGGCGCAATAATGACCAGCGACCGAGCGCACCCAAGGCCGTAGGCGATGCTTTTCTATTTGGCTCGCCGCCTGATCGCCCTAGCCTTTGTCCTGCTGGCCGTGTCGATGATCGTTTTCGCCCTGATGCACTCGGTGCCAGGCGGCCCCTTCGACACCCAACAGGCCAAGCTGCCCAAGGCCGCCCGCGAGAATATTGAGCGCAAATACGGCCTCGACAAACCCGTCTGGCAGCAATACCTCAACTACATGAGCCACGCGGTTCGCTTCGACTTCGGCATCCCCTACCAGCAGCCGCAGACCACGGTCGCCGCGCTAATAGGCAAGACTTGGATCGTCACTGTGCAAGTCGGCGTGATGACTATTCTCGTGGCCTTTAGCTGTGGGATCGCCGCCGGTATGTTGGCGGCCTACCACCAAAACAGTTGGCTTGACAACATCGTGACCTTTGGTGCGATGCTCGGCGTCACTGTGCCCAATTTCGTGGTGGCGATGTGGTTTATCCTGTTTTTCGGGGTGGCGCGGCAGTGGCTGCCCACCGGCGGCTGGAGCAATTCCGGTGCCTGCCTCTATGGCAACATGCTGTGCTCGGACTGGATTCTGCCGGTTTTGGCCTATGCGCTGGCACCGATGGCGATCATTGCGCGCTACACCCGCGCCAGCATCGTCGATGTCATCGGCGAGGACTACGTGCGCACCGCCCGGGCCAAGGGCCTGAGCGAGGCCAAGGTCATGCGGCGCCACGTGCTGCGCAACGCGCAGATCCCCATGGTCACGGCGCTGGGCACCGAAATACCCAACCTCATCACCGGCAGCATCTTCATCGAGAGCATCTTCCGCATCAATGGCCTCGGTAAGTTCTTCGTCACCAGCACCCTCAACCGCGACTACCCGATGATCATGGCGACCTTCCTGCTGGTGGCGCTATTGTGGGGCATCACCTATATGCTGACCGATATCGCCTATACCCTCATCGACCCGCGCGTCAAGCTCGGCGGCAAAAAAGAAGCCTGATGACCCAATCCCTCGCCGGCGAAATCAGCAGCGTCCACCGCTCCTTTTGGGCCGACGCCCGCCGGCGTTTTGTGCGCAACCGCCTCGCTGTCGCCGGACTGGCCATTGTCGGCGCGATCTCCTTTTTGGCGATCTTCGCCGATATTCTCGCGCCCTTCCCCTACGATCACGCCTATTTTGACAAGGTTTTGCTCGCGCCCTTGCAGCACCCAGATCACCTGCTGGGCACCGACGAGGTTGGGCGCGACTATCTCAGCCGCCTAATCTACGGTGCCCGCACCTCGCTAATCGTCAGTCTGCTGGTTCAGGCCCTCGCCGTGTTGATCGGGGTGCCGGTCGGTGCCCTCGCTGGCTATTTCGGCGGCCGGCTCGATTTCGTCGTCACCCGCATCATCGACGTGATGACCGCCTTTCCCAGCTTGCTCTTTGCCATCCTCATCATCTCGGTACTCGAAGGCGGCTTGACGACCATTATCGTCGCCTTGAGCATCACCGGCTGGATCGGCATCGCCCGGCTGACGCGGGCACAATTTTTGACCCTGCGCGAGCGAGAATACGCCCTAGCGGCAAGGGCGTTGGGGGTGCCGACGCGCAAAATCATCTTCCGCGACCTCCTGCTCAACGCGCTGACCCCAATCTTGGTCGCCGTCAGTTTCGGCATCCCAAGCACCATTTTCGCCGAAGCGGGTTTGAGCTTTATCGGCTTGGGGATCAACGACCCGATGGCCAGTTGGGGCAAGATGGTCGGCGTCTCCAACGCCTATGTCCGCATCTACTGGCACCTAGCGCTATTTCCAACCATCGCCATCGCCCTGACCATGCTGGGCTTTTCGTTCCTAGGCGACGGTCTGCGCGATGCGTTGGACCCCAAATACGATCGTCCCTAGAGGTGAGTATATGTCCGATTCGCGCAGGGATTTCTTCAAGAAGACAGCAGGCCTAGCGCTAGCCGTACCGGCCCTGCCCCTGCTAGCACCCGACAGCAGCCAGCAGGTCCACGCCGCCAGCGCAACACTGGCGGACCAATCGCCGCTCGCCACCGACGAGCGCTTTTGGACCAGCGTCCGCAACGCGTTCAATCTCTCGCCCCAATTTGTCAACTTCGAAAGCGGCTATTACAGCCCCCAACCCTACGCTGGCGTTGACGAGGTCGCTACCCAAGCCCAACGAATTAACGAATTAGCGGCGTTCTACATGCGGCGTCATTGGCTGGACGACAGCGCGAGTGTCACCCAAGCGCTCGCCCGTTTTACCGGTTGCTCCAGCGAGGAATTTCTCATTACCCGCAACACGACCGAGTCGCTCAATATCGTCATCATGGGGCTCGACCTAAAAGCAGGCGATGAGGCGATCTGGGGCCAATACGAATACGGCAGCATGAAGGTCGCCTTCCGTCAGCGCGCAGCGCGCGAGGGCATTGTCAACCGCGTCCTCAACCTCAATATCGCCGCGATGAGCGACGACGAAATCGTCGCGGCCTACCGCAATGCCATCACCCCCAAGACCAAAGTCATCTTAATCTCGCACATGGTCTATCTGACCGGTCAAGTGCTGCCCGTGCGGCGCATCAGCGATATGGCCCACGAGCGGGGGGTGCAGGTCATCATCGATGGGGCCCATTCATTCGCCCATCTCGCCGACCCAATCGCCGACCTACACGGGGATTACTACGGCACTAGCTTGCACAAGTGGATGATGGCTCCCCTCGGCACCGGTCTGCTCTATGTAAAAAAGGAGCACATCGCCCAACTCTGGCCGCTCTACGGAGATGGGAACTACGCCACCGACAAGATCGCCAAACTCGGGCACTTCGGCACCCGCCCTCCCTACTTGCTCTTTGCCATCGCCGAGGCGGTGCGCTTCAACGAGGCCATCGGCTGCCAGCGCAAGGAGGCGCGGCTGCGCTATATCAAGAATTACTGGGTCGAAAAACTGATCGACGTACCCAACATTGTCATCTACACCCCCACCGAAGACCACCGCTCCTGTGCCATCACCGCCGTTGGAATCAAAGGCAAAGACCCCGGCGAACTCGCCAACGCCCTGTATGACCGCTACGGGATCTTCACTGTCGCGCCCGGTTATCCCGGTGCCGTCCGCATCTGCCCCAACATCTACTCGTCGATCGGCGAACTCGACCGCTTTGTTGCGGCGATGCGCGAATTGGCCGCCGCAAGCTGATAGTCGTTTACCAATCGTGGACTACGTGCATCTGCCTTGGGAACCAGATCATATCGACAACCCCAGAAAAGACCACGCCAATGACATAGCCGATCCCCAAGCCAAAGAAAAAGGGCTTGCCCGTGCGGTAGGCGCGAATCCCCCCGTAGCGCAATAAGACCAGTTTGGCCAGCCACACCAGCAACAGACTGAACCAATAGATCGAAGTCCCCGCCGTCGCCTGATAGGCCAACCCGATCGGATGCAGAGAAAACCAATAGAATCGCCCGCGCAAAAACGCCAGTCCCGCCGCTTCGAAAAATCCCAGTAGCCAGATGCCCCACTTGCCCGGATCAGCGATCCGAGGATTGAGCTGGATATGGGCAATCTGATCGTATAGCCCGATAATGACCATCAGGTGGTTGGTCGCGCCAACATCATAGGCCATAGAGATCGTAGCCCACGCCGCCACCAAAAAGCCGACCACAAAGGCCACCGCCACCACCGCCACCACCCGTTTGGGCTGTCTGCGCAAGGAAAATATCCGCAGCAGATGCGGTAAGGCCGGCCATACCGGCAGGCGGATATTGCCGAAAAACATATTGCTGGAAAATATCTTGAACGACACCAAGTTTTGCTGTGATAAATTGGCCGAGCCGATCAATTCGGTGACGAACATCTCCCCCTTTGCATTGGCCCAACTCGGGGTCAGGTAGGGGAAGCCCGTAGCGGCGACCAACTTGATGGTCACGAAGTACGTCATCACCATCAACAGGAAGGCCCCAATCGACAAGGGCAGGCTCACTCCTAGGCTAACCCCCCAACTGACCACGTAAGCCGCCGATGCGATCAAGGTTGCCAAGGCCAAGCGATAGTGGCGGACGTCGCGGACGTCGCCTTGGCCGGTGAGGGCTTGCCGCCACACCGAGCGCAGGTGGCTGCGGGCCAACCACACCGACCACGCGGCGATGAACACCAAGGCACCAAAACTCTCCATTTGCAGAATGCCACCGCCGCCTATTTCTTGACCTGATAGCCCCACGCGGACTCCCACCCGCTGCATCAGGCCCAGCTTCAGCGCGCCCAACAGCGTAAAGAACACTAAGCTGCCGAGGATATTTAACGGGCACATATAGGTCAGGGCCAGCACCGGAGCCATCAAGCGGATGGTCAGCCCAGGGAAGGGCCGTGGCAACACGAGCCTGTAATGCTCTGTCCACAGCTCGACAAGCGGCAGTCCGGGCGTGAAATAGCTGATGACATTGTAGAGCGTCGGCAGGAAAACCACGCTGAAGCCCAGCCAAAAAAGCTTCCTGCGGAAGAAGTCCGGCATCCGCCGCCGTCCGTCAAAACCCTCGGTCAGCTCCAGCGGCATCCGCGCCAAAGGAAAGCTCAGCTTCTCTGCCTCGACCCATTGCCGCTGAAAAATCACCACTAGGGCAAACCCAAACGCCACCATGGCGACGGAAACTCCAAACCACTGGCTCAGCGGTGCGTACCAGCCATCCCAAGGCACCGGCGTCCCCTTGACCTGCCCCAACCAGAAGGCCTCTACTACCCGCGGTGCCGTATCGGGAAAGACGTGCCACGGCATAAAGGGCCAGACTATCTCCGCCCATTGATTCTCGGGCGTGGCCATATAGGCCGGTGCCGCCATCAGCGCGACCCAGTACTCCATCCACCCCCATTGCGGGATCACGCCGACGATCCACACCATCGCGAAAATGGTCAATAACTCGCTCTGGCTCAGCGCCAACCGGGGCGAAATCCGCGCTAATATCGTATTGAGGAACAACCAGAGGACGAAGGGGATAAACGCCATCATCGGGAACTGGGACTGCACATAGCCCTCAGACCCCGCACCCATCCCCGCATAGAGGATGAGGTAGGTGAACATCACAGCAATCGTCAGTCCACCCAGAGCCACCCCGCGCCAAGTAATCGCTAGGGACGTGTGGCTACCGCTGTGTGCGGATTCGTTCACGCCCGCGCCAGCACAGTGCGCAGGTGGCTACCGATCCCGACAAACGCTTTGTGATTGAGAGGAAATTCCAAGAACACGTGTATCAGGCTCAAGCAAAAGAGGACGCTGATCGACGGAATAGACCCCCACCGAGAGAACGTATAAGAAGCCGTCCTTAGTACACGACAGTAACGTTACGTATGGACATCGAGGTCTAAGATGCTTCGACTCCGGCATCTCAGACCACCTCTACTTTCGTGTACTTAGGAAGCCGTCTCAACATTCTAAATGCGCCCCGCTCAACATCATTTCACATCTGCGTCCATCTGCGGATTATCACGAAGGATGTAGGATTGCGCGATAGCGATACCGCGCTGCTCCTAGCGGTCGGTGCCCAGCCCTGCGAAAACGGTGATAAAGGAAAATAAATCGGAAGCCGCCGGCGTGGCGAATAGATCTTGGCGCACCCAGCGCACGCCGACATTGGTCGTCAGCGCATAGCCTAAATAGCTAGAGCTATTGGCGACTTGCCCGGCCAAAATCAGGGTCTTGCCATCTTCCAAATAACCGGGCAGCAGTGGGACTATCCGCTCGCGCAAGTTGTAGAACAACTCGTATTCAGCCCCGACGGTGAGGCTGATGTTATCGTTGATAGCACGCGTGGCCTGGATGGAGAAGATTTCGGTCAACTCCTGAGTCTCTAAGACGCCTTGATCGGCCGGAGTGCGGCTGCTGTAGAGCTGTTTCCAGCGCGGCAGGAAATCCCACTCGCGGAATGAGAGCGGGTATTCGCCCTTATTGACCACGCCGAGGAAACGCTGGTCCCGGCGTCCAGCTTCGGGGGTGCCCAATAGATTGTACAGTTCGTGCTTGACCTTGGTGGTAAACGGGAAGAACCGGTCGTACTGCACCTCAAAGAACGTCGTATTGACGAATACGTCCCGGGCCACCAACTGGTCGCGGGTCAAGACCGCGCCGCCGCGAGTGCCAGGCGTATCGACCCACAGGAAAACGTCGTCGGGGATATCGTCTTGGACCTTGCGCGGATTGGCGACTAAGCGCATTCGCAGGTTCTGCTCAGGCATCTCCTTTTTCGCTGTCAGCAGCAGGTAGGCCGACTTGTTCTTGCGAGCCGTGTTCAACAACCGCTCGTCGAGGCGACCGACCATTATGTTGGTCCCCGGCGTCACTTCCAACCCGACATAGACGTTGAAGCCACGGTGCCCCAGCTTATAGGGATAGTCGGCTTGGGTGTCGTCCTCAAAGCGGTCGATGACTGTGTTGTTGTTCATGTCCATCCCGAACAGGAACTCGGGCGGCTCAACCTCGAAGCGCAGGAATGGCTCGGCGTAGTCTGGCTCGCGATTGAAATTGCGGTTGAAATCGGAGATGTCGTCGTTGTCCTCGTCAATGCCTGGGAAGACCGCGTTATCGGTCAATAATCCCCGGCCCTGGCGAGTGTTGACGCGGGAACCGAAATAGCGCCGAGTCCAGTCGGGAAGTTCGTCTTGGTCGTCGTTGTCATCGACAAATTCAAAGACATTGCGCTCCTCGCTGTCGTAGTGGACATCACCCTCGGCGTTGGGTATGAAGGCGCGGGTCGAATAGTCGGAGTCAATGCTGAAGGTTTCGGCAAAAACCGTCCACGGGTAGGAGCGCTGCTGCGCCGTCAGGTAGAAGGCATTGGCCTCCTTTTTAGCCAGCGCTTGGCGTCGGGTGAAGTTCTCGTTGGGATAGCGGCGGTACTGCGAATTCTGCACGAACTCGCCGCGCAACTCAAAACCGGCCACATCGCTGATCGCCAGGTCGAAACCCAACATGCGGTTGGCCGTTGGTAGGCCATAGCGGAAGCGATGGAAAGCCTGATTGGACCCGTCCTTAACATTGCCCGGAGCGCGCAGCATCGGCAAAAATACCGGCGTCCCAAGCTGGTTAGTCTGCTTGTTGGAGGTGATTTCCACCTTGTAGTCGTTGGCCAACACGAGGCCGATCTCGACGAACTTGATCTGGCGGAAGTCGTCGATTTCGTCCTCTTCGCTCGGCGAAAAGTCCTCAATATTGAAGGTCAGGGTAATGACGTCCGGGCCGCTGGCCTCAATCACGCCGCGGCGGCGCAGGCCGCCTTCGACCGTAGGTTCGATGTCGTCGGTGTGCTCGACGCCATTGACGAAGATGCGCCAGCGCGACAATAGCGCCCCCCCCTCGCCGTCCTCTGGGGAGTCATCGGAGATCCGCACGATGATCGAGCGCACGAAATCGGCGTTCATCGGCCCGCTCAACAAGCCCTGTAGCGAATTGTCGCCGAAAGGCACCTCGGAATTGCGGTGGGCGGCGTTGACGAAGGTCAAACCCAGCTTGGCGAAATCGCCGACCCCGACTTGGCCCCGGGCAGCCCAGAGGTTGGTAAAGGTCGTGAACTGCACCCCAGCCGCGCCTTCCTCTTGGGCGACCTGGCCGGTGTTGTTGACGCGCGAGGACAGCAGGGTGATCGCGTATTTGTCGGTCATCAAATCCCACTGCACCCCGTCGAAACGCGGTTTGGAAAAGGTCAGCGGCGTCAGGGTCGTGCGGATTCCGTCGCCGACCATCAGCGAGGAGTGGAATTGCCCGGAATGGCTCGAAGCGATCAAGACATTGTTGAACCAAGAGGTAAAACGCGGGTTTTTGCTAATGCTACTGCCGTTTTGGGTCGGGTAGTCCTCGGTCCAATCGTACACCTGCCAGCCCTGGGTGATGTAGTTGCCGTACACATCGTAAAAAGGCGAGCCTTCGAGGAAGATGTCGTTATAGCGCTCGTACAGGTTGCGCGCGTAGTTGGAATACTGCTCCTGCCGCCAGTCGTAAAGCGAGTAGAGGCGCTGCGGCAAATACCACTTGCGCACCGTCGGCACAAGGGTCGAAGGCGCGATTTCTGCCCCGGACGTGTAATAAGGGTTCTCAAAGCCGGTCTCGCGTTGGGCACGGGACTCTGGCGGCAGCGCTAGCACTATACTCAGACAAGCCAACAATAGTAGGATTCTATGTCTCACCGTCACCCCTCCCATAGGTTTGTGAAGGCAAAGCGTTGTATCAGTATGCTACGTGTACGAGCTTCTGGACCACTTCTTCTCCGGCGTCGGCGGGCACGGAAATATGCACCAGATAAACCCCCGGAGGCACCGTCCCAGCGGCGGTGGTGCCGTCCCAAGCGTACTGCGCTTGGTTGCCCGCGAGGTTGTGGTTGGCCAACTCGGCGACCAAAACCCCGTTGAGGGCAAAGATTCTCACCCGTGGCTGTTTCCCGGTCTTTACCACGATAAACCTCAGCCGATAAAGGTCGTTGGCGCCGTCTTGGTTCGGCGTGAATATCTCGGTGTGACTGAGCTTGCGGACTAGCTCCCCGTCGGCCACTGCGTCCGGCACAAAAACCTGATCGGCCCCGAAAACCACCGGCAGGACGCCTTGGGTGTTGTCGGCCTGCGCGGAATTGAAGACGAACGCGTCGAACACCGTCGGGCTGGTGAATACGCGTGTTGTAAAGGCAATCTCCACTGAATCGCGCCGAACTACGGGCGGGGGCAACTGCACCAGCAGTGAATCTCCTTGCAGCGCACTAGTCGCCTCGACTTCGACCCCGCCGACGGTCGCCCGCACCAAATTGGCCCCAGCACCGCCTATCGGCAGGGTAATCAATACTCGGTCGAAACCCACGTCGCTGCCGTTGAAAGCCGCCGGCTTGATCGTATAGCGGAATTCCGTCAGCGAATCCAACGCGGCCTCTCGCGGCAAGACGCCGCCACTCAGCCCGGAGGAAATCACCGGATCGCTGGCCACAAAAGTCAGCGAACGCAGTTTGGGGAAGACCTCGGGATCATCACTGATTAGCGCCACGCGAGCCTGCAACCATTGCCGGGGCGTCGGCGACTGGAAGGCCTGTCCCGAGAAGCGGTGCGGATTGCTCCAAGTGCTCCAAGAGGCGTCGCGGATGCTCTCTTCGACGATATCGCCGCGCTGGCGCCGCTTGGCCGCCTCGTAGCCATCCTTGGTGACTTCCTTGCCGTTGGTCAGATAGTAGCGCGTAATATTCTGGAAGCCGTTGCCCGTCTGAGTCTGCACCTCGATCCGGGTGCCCGGCGGTAAGTCGGCATCCCACTCGACCCGGCGGATACTGCGCGCACCACCCATCGGCAGATCGACCGACTCAATGGAGATGCGAGCCGGATAGCCCTCGCTGTGGAAGATCCACCACTGCAACGCCCGGCAATTCCCCCTGCCGCCGGGCACGCGCCAGTTGATCAACCGCACGGCCCGCGGCGGGAACTGGAAATCGTAAATGCCCTTGTTGCCGGTATCCGCGGCGAGCAGTTCGTATTCAAAAGGGCCTTCCACTGCCAGAATAGCAGTCTTGCTAGGCGTGCCGTCCGAAGTGAATAACTCTTGGTTAAACCAACCGCAGCCGCCGGAAAAATGGGCGTACGGATAAGGGCCAACGCCGCTGACATAGGGCAACCACACCACCCGGTCAACGCGGAAGACGTTTTCAAAATCGACCACTCCCCAGTAACCCGAATCGCGCCAATCGCCGCTTTCGATAACCGCCTCGATATTCCACATGCGGAAGCCTAGGTCCTCGTCGATTAGCGCCTCGGCACCACTACCGCGACCACAGGCGCGGTCCGTGCATTCGCGTGTATCCGACGTCCACGTCCGCCCGCCCCACCCTTCGTCGCCGCGCTCGAGTCGGCGTTCAATCGAGACCTTGGAGGCGATGTTGAACCCTATGCCGTCAACCTCGATCTCGGCCAATGCCGCGTTGGGCGTGCGGCCAGCGGCCTCAAAGCGCACAAAGCGCACCGGCGAGAATTTTTGTGACGGGTCCTTATCCATTTCGAGTTGGAACTCGACGACGCGCTCGGTGTTGTTGTTGATCGGACGGCCGACCTGGTTGAAGACGATCCGGTTGCCCCCACCGAAAGCCACTCGCACTCCCGGACTGGTGAATACCGAGAAAAACGTGAACGGTCGCGCGTTGGTGGTATCGGGAAAAATTACGCGGATCTTGTCGGCGACCACCGCTCGACCCAGATCGAGCTCCACCCAGAAGTTCTCCGTCGGGTCGGTGGCAATGGGCTTCCACCAAGTATTGGGATCTTGGTCGGCAATTAAGTGGGCGTCGGCTTGGTTTGAGGGGGTGCGCGCCGGTCGGATGCTGCCATAGAGGTCGCCGATGATCACCGACGAGAACTCGTCGGCATTGGCCACTGCATTGAAGGTCTTGCCGAAGCGCTTGACCTCAATGCCATCTTCCTCGACGTTGACCAAGCCCCGGGGATGGTCCCAAGCGTCGAAATCCAATCCGCTGAAAACCAGATCCTGCGCCGCCAGCTCTGATCCCGCAAGCGCGGCCGCTACCACCACAGCCAGTATTTGGTTCAATGGGCGTCTCATCTTTCCCTCGCTAGGCCGTTAATAGATCACTGCGACGGGTTTGAATAGCGTTTGGATGCCCTGATCCACATCCACCTCAACCACGATCAAGTAGATCCCTGGCGCGACCAATCCACCCCCTCCGTCCTGCCCCGCCCAACTCGGCTCGTAGGGTCCGGCAATGGCCTGTTGGTCTAGCACCGAGGTGATCCGGTGCCCGGCTAGGTCGTAAACTTCAACCCGGACTCCAGCACCACCGACGCCGAACAGGTTGAAGGAAACCACGGTCTCCTCATTAACCCCATCGCCGTTGGGCGTGATTACCGGGGACAACAGCCGCAGGTTTCCGATAACGCGCGTTTTGACCTCAGTCGCCACCACCTGGATGCCGTTGCTGCCGCCCTCCGTGCGAGCGTCGCCCGACTCAATCGACTGTGGCAAGCTAGCGACTGCGACGTCGCTGTTGAATATCCGCCCTTCCATAAAGACGGAGGCTTGGTAGATGGCGCTGCGGAAGTGGAGCCGCAAGCCTGTGTCCTCGGCAATTGGTTCGGCGAAGAGAACCCGCAGGAGACCGGCAGCGGTTTGTTGGGAGAAATCCGTTCCCTCCAGTAATTCGGCCCCGTCCCGCTCCAAGCCGACGAAACGTGCCCCCGCAGGTACATCGAGTTCGACGCCGTCAAAACCGGGTCGGTCACCCGTGCCGAATACCGTGCGAATATCATAGACGAAAAGCGTATCTACCCCCAACGGCACTTCCACCACGCCTTGCCGGTCCTCGGCCAATCCCGCTAGCGACACTTCCCCCAGCACACTATCGGCCAGGACCGGCGAAAACTCGAAGGCCACCGAATCGAGGACGCCGAAGGCGAGCGGGTCGGCGGTCTTGATGTCGAAGCGGAACTGGAAAAACTCTCTGCCGTCGGAGGAGCGGATCTCATCGCCCGACGTCTGGTAGGGCACCGACCAATTATTCCAATGAGTAATGTCGTCGGAACGCGAAGCCCGATAACCGGCAAGCCCGCCGGAATTGACCGACGATATCTCAAACTGGCTGCGCGGCGGTGGCCCGTCGAAATAGGTCTCCCGGTCCACCAGAACTTGGCGACCGAGTTCGTCGAAGATGAAGTAATCGAGCGGGTCGGCGTCGATCCCCGCCCGGGTGCGGAGCAGCAATTCGACCGGGGCCGCCGGATCAACCGACACCTCGCCCGAAGATGTCTGGCGGTATTTGGTGAAGTTCCAAGTGATCCGACCAAGGCTAACCTGCCCGCCGAAAGAATGGACTTTGGAAATATAGCGACCTTCGGCGGGGAAACCTCGTCCGAAGGCCTCGACTTCCGCCAGCATCCCAGTAGAGGTCACGCCGCCGAACTTGAAGCGCAAAAAGCGGGTGAAGCGCAGCCCGGCTTTCAACGAGACGATGCTGGTGTTGTTGGTGAAGGTGCTACCCAAGATCTCCTCTAGGGGATGGTAGCCATTGGTCCCGGTCGAGACATTCTCGTCCTCAAAGATCAGCCAATCCACCGGCGTATTGGCGCGGCTGACCTCATAGGCGACCGGGAACAGCGCCCGCTGCCGCCGGCCGTCTTCGAACAGACCGCTCTGCGGCGGATAAAAGGAGACGCTGTCAATCGGCACTGGCACGCCGAGATCGAGCGTGAAAAACTTGTCAACCGTCGGCAACCCGTCGGCGCGCTCGGCGTGCAGGAACGCCGGGCTCAGCCCGTCCCCATCGACTAATCCGCGCGAGATTGCTACGGTACCCGCCTCGCGTCCCCCGCCATCCCACAGCCGCGGATTCCAGCCTAGCCGCAAGGTATCGCCCTCGAGGGTAATCGGACCTTTGGAGAAATTCCAAGTATAGCCGAAGACATTGCGCTGGCTCGAAATCCCAGTGGTCCGCACCAATTCGCGCATGACACTGTGCCCACGCGGAATTTCCTGCGGCTGGATTGACCCAGCGTGACTAGTGTCGTCGAGGGCAATCCAGCGCTCGCGCGCTTGGGCCCAAGGCTCACCGTTGGTCCCGCCGACCACCCAAACCGCACCCATTGCCTGCCCTTCGGCTGAGCTCAGGTCGAAGCCCCAAGCCGCGCCCTGTAACCACAGCAGCACCGCACACGCTCTGGTGTTTAAACGGATCAATACGCCACCCCTATTAACTTGGCAATTTCGAGTGCGTCGGCATCGGCCTTGATGGAAAACCGAATGATGTATATCCCCGGCGGCACCACTGTACCGTTCTCGCCCCTGCCATCCCACGCCTCGCGGTACGCCCCTGCGGACCGCACGCCGGAGACGAGCCGACGCACCTCGACACCGGACAGATCAAAAACGCCGATATCGACCGCGAGCTCCCCAGCAAATTGAGCCAAGACAAAGTCGATATCGACCGCGTCGTTGACCGCATCGCCGTTGGGCGTGACAATCGTTGTCAAAAGTTGGGTTTCGATTTTTGGCCGGGAATCGAGCGTGAAGATGTTGATCGTCCCGGTGCCCACAGCGCTGCTGGCGTCGCCGACCGCAATGGGATGAGGCGGTACATCGCCCGCGCCCAGCAGCCAAGCATTAACGGGCGTATTGTGTTCGAGGAGCCGCAATTTGAAGGTGACTCGCAACGGCTGATTGTTGGCCTCTTGCACAGGGTCGAAAAACACCTCAAAGCCATCGGCAGTCTCCACCACCTCGGCATCGCCGACCGCGACGAGCGGATCGCCCATCTGCAGCCCAGAAAAAACCGGCGGTGGGAAAGCCGACAGCTTGATGCCGCGGAAACCCGCCAACCCCTCCGCGTCGAAATCGGCGCGGATGTCATAGACAAACGATGTATCTACTCCGCCTGCAACAGCGATCACGCCGCCCTGCGGGCTTAGATCATCCGCCAGCGCCACCTCGCCTACCGCGTTGCTGACGAGCGCCGGCGAATGTTCCAAGCTCAGGGTGTCGATGCGGATCGTGGTTTCGGCGTCCCCCTGAAAAAAGAAGCGGAACTGGAAAAATTCGCGCGGGCTGGGCAGATTGACCGGCAGGATTAGGGTGCCTGTCGCGTCGATTGTCAGAGGTGTCGACCACGGGCTCCAGTTGTCCCCGTCGTCGCGGATATCGCCCTTGACGAAGTCGCGCACCGGCCCTTGCTCTTCCGCCGGCAGTTCGAGATAGTCAACCCGCTCCAATTCCTCGAGCACCTCGCCGGTGCTGGGATCCTGGCGGAACAAGGCGCGCCGTGGCAGATCGGCGTTGTACTCGGCGAATGAGACTTCTGCAACAGAGCCGGTATCGCGGTCGCGGCGAAAATAGGACAGCGGGGTGTCGTCGGCACCGCTGCGCATCTGCAGGACGGCGACTGGCCGCCGGTCTTCGCCTCCAGCGCCACGCACCAGCTTGGTCGCGTGAATCCGCAGTTGCCCGAAATTGACGGCTTCGCCAAAAGAATGCAGGTCGGAGACATAACTCGACACCGGCACAAAACCCTCGCCGAAAATTTCAAATTCGGCCAAGTTGAAGGCCGATTTGGACAAAACCTTGAGTTGCAGAAAACGACCCTGCAGGGGCGGAAATTCCAAATCGACGACCTGATTGCGGTTGCCCTCCACTCTCCGCAGCAAGTGATAGGTCGGTCGGTTGATCTCGTTGAAGTCGGCCCCGTCGTTGACCAGCAGTTCAAAAGCCTTGATAAAGGAGTCGGGATCGTTGGGATCGGGATAGAAGCGCACTTGATTGATCGGGAAAGGGGAACCTAGATCCCAAAAGAAGGTCGCGCCCGCCTGATTGCGGATGCTCTTGAAGCTGGCCTCGGAGGAGCTGCTTGGGTCGCCGTCGACCAAGCGCAAGGGACCGTTGATTTGGTTGAATAGGCCGTCGTTGGACCACGCCCGCGGCTGACCCACGGCCGTGAAATCAGGGGGCTGTCCCTTTAGCCAAGTCAGACCGGAATCGCGCAGTAGCTGGATCAAATTTTGGCCGCTGGTCAGCTCGAGCGATTGCAGCGAGCCATCACTTTCCACCGCCCCAGTCTGCACGGAAGCCTGATCGGTCCACGACAGGCCTCCGCGACCAACCTGATAGACCTCTACCTGACCATAGGCCGCAGTGATCCATAGACAGAGGGCCACGGCGCTGATCCAGATAGTGATCATCTTTGATTATAGGTGTAGAGGATGAACGTACACGCCGTTATTCTCGATCTGCGGCCGCACTCGCCTGCTGTGCATCCGAAAGACGATACCCCCGCAGTACCTCGCGTTCGAACGAAAAGCTGAGATCAATCGTTTCAACTGCTTCGCCGGCGTAGTTAAAGCGGACGGCAATATCTTCGAGATCAAGGCGGATGTTGGTCACGTCGGCGGCGAGCAGGGGAAAAACTAGATAGCCCTCTTGTTCGCTGCCGCTAAAGACGGTGGTCGCCTCGGTGTACATGGATTGTCGGAGAATACTGGTGCGGCTTTTGAAATCGACTCGACCCTGGCCGGTGCGCCCCTGCCAGAAGGCACGGAAATAAGCGTAAAGCTGAGCGTAGGAAAGCGAGCGGTAGATTCTGTTGTTGGTCGAGGTGATCGTCGCCTTCTGCGGGTCAATTACCACCTTGGGGAACTGGTAATTACTCACTTTGAGCTGGATCACGGTAAAGCGCGATCGGGTCCAGTCCTCGCCAGGTATCTGCCAGTCGCCGAAGGTGTAGGGGTTGGTCGAAGCCGCGCCGCCGGTAGATGCGGCGGGAAATTGCCGGTTGAGTTCAGCGTCGATCATCGGCTTGAGATTGAGAGCCAAACGATTGAGGGTATACGTGACCGAGCCGTCGTCGTTGACCACCATCCCTTCTGCCTGTTGGGCCACGGGCCGCAGGTCTTGCGGGAAATAGCGGCCACAGGCCCCTATTGTGAGCAAGATGCCAATCAACAACAATCCGCGCATGTGCCAGATCCTTATCACGGGCGATACTCAAGTAATTCGGGGCAATGGCAAACGCCCATTGCCCCGAATTACCTCTCTGCCAACCGACTTAGGTGAAGCCTATTTATAGGCGTTTTTGATCTGACCCCAGGTCGAATTCTCCACCGAGGTCGCAGCATCGCCGCGGCCATCGACATAGTCGCCAACCCGCAGCAGCAAGGCGTGCGAGTAGTACTGGCGGGCCGAAGCCTCAGGGCCGCGCGAGGTGAAGTCGTTGTCGGGCGCACTGGAATCGCCGTCCTCGATCCAAAAGGAGAACGGCAGGCCAAAACCATCTTCACCCGCGACGCTATCGAGCTGATGGACCTGGCTGACTGCGGGACCGCCGTCCTCGAGGAACCAGAAGACTATGTAGTTGAACTCGTAAACCGTGGTACCGCCAGTAGGCCAGATCTCAGCGGCCCAAGCTTCGGGCGGATCAACGGTCACCGAATAGTCCATGTATTCTGGATCGCCGTACTGTATCCAAGCTTCCTGATCCAGCCAGCGATAGCGGATATTGGCGGGTGGGCTCAAATCGCCAGGCGCACCGAGCCACTCCATGTTGTAACCGGAGGGCAACTCGCGGCCGTGATCTTGAGGATCGAGAGCAAACTCGATCATTTCGCCTTCCCAGCGCTCGATGTTGGTGCCGTGGTGATGCAACGTGTCATCGACGATCTCCAAGAACACGAACCAGCGATTGACGTCGCCTCCCTTCCACCCCATAAACAGAGTGAAGCTAAGGTCGTCGCGGGTCGGCGACGGGCGATCGGCTTCATCGCGAAACTCCTCGGTGACGATCGTATATTCGGGATCCCACCAGTCCCAATCATCGGCCTTGCCGTCCATCACCATATTGGCATTGTCGGGCACTTCGAGCATGTACCACTGGAAACCCATACTACCATTGCGGGTCTCTATTGGGGGCGGGTCGTTAAACTGGGCGTTCGCCAGCCCGACAAAAGCCAAGCTGAACACACCCGTCAGGATAAGCCTACGCATCTGCAATCCCCTTTCTTTGGAGGTTGTTGCGAGAGAGAATATTGATTTACAACATGCTGCGATTGGCATAGATAAAAACGGCTAGTACCCAACAATTCGCGTCGCGTAATATAATATGAGCCAACAAAGAATCCAATCAAAAATTCACCGGAGCTTATATCTACCTCCATTTACTTCAGCGATGGCTCTGGTTTTGCAGGGGCAACGGGCCGCACGAGTTGGACGCGGTCGAGACCTATGAGATAAATCTCTATTTCTCCTTTGCGTTCCTCCCGTAGCCGGGCGATCAGATCATCCATCGCCTTGTTTTCTTTATGAGTGAGCAACGCCCCGCGAATGCTATCGCGAACCAGATCAAAACCCGCAACCTCCCCGTCCTCGCGGGTAAACATATCGGTATTTTCGTCGTAGAACGCGCGTATTTCCTCTTCCTTCACGTCCTGCTCCAACGCCACCGCCTTGCCCTCGACGCGATAGAGCCACTGAATCAGCAATTCGTCGCGGCGGGTCTTGGTCTTGGTCCTGATCTCTGGATCATCGTCGAGCTTCAGCTTGCGGGCCTCCGCCAGCATGATCTCCCGTCCCGCCAGCCCGTCGGCAGCCTTGTGCAATCTGGCGCTGTCGAGAGACGCCGGATGTTTGACCCGGCCCAAGCGGTGATACTCCAGATATTCGCCGAGTGTCAGCTCGCCGCCCTGCCAATTAAGCAGCACCTGATCCTCCCCTGACCACTCCTTGACCCCGGGAGCTAGCGCCTGCAATCGCTGCATTGCCTCTAGGTTCAGAGTCAGCGCATAGCGCTGGCGCAACTCGTTGACATAGGCCTCCATATCCCGCCCCCGCTTCACCTCGCGCAACCGGCGCTCCAACCAATCGCGGTTCGCGGCAAAACCCGTCTTGCGCCGCTCCTCGAGCTTGAAGACGTGGAAACCCGAACTAGTCTCGACCGGTTGCCGATAGATCTCGCCCGGCTTCATGCTTTTGAATGGTTCGATCAGCGGAGGCAGCAAGCCGCCGGTTTTAACCCAACCGACCCGCCCGGCTGGCGCAAAACGTTTCTGAATGTGCGGCACCGAATACAGCGGAAAAAGCTCGGCAAAGGTCTCGCCCTTGCCGAGTCGATCCAGTACTTCCCAAGCCTCTGCTTCAGTGGCGCAGACGATGTGCTGGCTATAGACCTCCGTGTCGAACTCCCGCTCGACGAAAAACACCTGTAACTCTTCTTCGGTTGACGAATAATCACCCGTCAGCGCCGCGACTTCATAGAGCTTGCTCCGCAACGCCTGCTCTTCGACGCGCCGCACCTCCTCGGCGACCACCGTATCGCGGTCTAGCCCGCGCCGCATCCCTTCTTGCGCGAGCAACTCGTGGGCGATGATGCCGTCGAGAAAAACCTTTTTAGCCTGGGGGTCTTCGATGTCGATGTGGCGAAAACCCGTTTTCATCATGTTCTGGGCGCGCTGTTGAAACTCCGCAACCGAGATCTGCTCATCGCCTACGCGTACGACGTAGTCGGTTTGGGCGGCAGCCACGCCGCAACAGGCCCACAACGCGCAAGCGATGCCGGCAAGGTCAGTGAAACGCAATTAGATGCTCTCCTTTTTGTTAATTACCACCGTGCACTCATGGATCGGCCCCCTCCACCACGACGATTTCCCGGTCGGCGGCCAGCTCCACTAGCGTCTGCACTGTGCCGCTGGGCCAAAAGACCTGCAACGTATCGATGGTCGCATACTGGCCCAACCCGAGGGTCAATCGCACGTCGTTGCTGCCCATATAGCCATAACCAGCGCGAATCTCCCGCACCTGGACCAAGTCGCCAGCCACCGCCCGCACCCTAGCACCGATACCCTCTCGGTTGCTCTGGCGGCCCTCGGTGCGGACCCGGAGCCAGTGGTTGGCGTTGCCACCGTCGTTGCGCAGCAGGGTACAATGGGGCGTATCGGAATCGGAGATAAAAAAGTCAATATCGCCATCGTTGTCGTAATCGCCGAATATCGCTCCGTGACTTACCCTTTCGACGTGCATCCCCGGCCCGCTCTGGTCGCTGACCTCAACAAAGGAGCCGTCGCCGCTATTGCGGAACAACTGGTTTTGCTGCGGATAGGTGGTGGAGGGGTCGTATTCGGCGACATTCTCGTCGAGATGGCCGTTAGCAACGAAGACATCTAGGAAACCATCGTTGTCATAATCGACAAAGGCTGCGGTCATGCCGAGATACGGCACACTCGCCACGCCTAGTCCAGCGGCGAACGTCAAGTCGGTGAAGAAGCCGTCGCCGTCGTTGTGATAGAGGGTATTGGCCAGCCATTGGTACGTAGCGACGATAATGTCGAGCCGTCCGTCGTTGTCGTAGTCGCCCAGATCGGCCCCCATCGCCGATTCGGCTAAGCCTTCTTCGTTGTAGGCGACCCCCGCCACTGCACCGCTTTCTGAGAAGGTGCCGTCGCCTCCGTTGACAAAGAGGAAATTGGGCTTCTTGTCGTTGGCGACGAAGAGGTCGGGGTCGCCATCGCCATCGATATCGCCAAAGACTGCCGCCAACTGGCGACCGGAATCGTCGCGCAGACCGGCTGCTGTCGTCACATCGGCAAACGACTTTCCCCCGTCGTTGCGATAGAGGACGCCTGTCTGCCCCGGATAGGTCGTTGGCCCGCAATACGACCGCACCTTGCCAGCGAAACACTCCACATTCTGCGCTGGGTCAAAATCCATATAGTTGGCGACGTAGAGGTCGAGGTCGCCATCCCTATCGTAGTCGGTAAAAGCCGCGTGCGTGCCCCAACCCGGGTCTGCTGTACCAAGTTCGGACGCGATATCGGCAAAAACCGCACGCCCATCGTTTTCGTAGAGCCGGTTAGGGCCATAGTTAGCGACATAGAGGTCAGAGTCGCCATCGCCGTCGATATCGCCGACGGCTGCCCCCATGCCAAAGGCATCGTCTCCCGTCCCCGATTCTAAGGTGGCATCGACGAACGTGCCATCCGCCCGATTGCGATAATAGGCATTGGAGCCGGTTGGCCCCACATAGCCGGGCAGAGCCGCGCCATTGACGATATACAAGTCGAGGAATCCGTCGCCGTCGCCGTCGAAAAAAGCCGCCCCAGACCCCACCGCTTCCGGCATGTATTTGGCCCCACTGGCCCCATTGATATAGCGGAAGTCGATGCCTGCTTCCACAGTGACCTCGACGAAACGAGGTGCGGCAGCACCCACCGCCGCACCACTAACTATCGACAGCCAAGCGATGACCGCCATGTGCAGCCTAGGCCCTCTCACGGAGCCTCCTGCTGTCGGGCGGTAGCGAGAATTCGCCGCGCCAACGCGGCGTTGCGTTTGAGTCGCGGATCGTCCGGGGCAAACCGCAAACCTTTGAGATAGCTTGCCAATGCCAGCGGCACTTGCCGGAGCCGCATCTGTACGTTGCCCAGTGCCAAATAGGACAACACATAGGTGGAATCCGCCTGCAGGGCGCGGCGAAATAGGTCGAGCGCCGCTTCGAACCGCCCTTGCCGCAACTGGATATTGCCTAGATTGTGGTACGAGGGCGCAAACGAGCTATCCCGGGAGATCGCCTGCATGTAGTGAATTTGGGCTTGGTCGTACTGGCCGCGACGTGAATAAATCATGCCCAGATCGTGATAGACTGCCGCTTGGTCAGGCGTTGTCAGCAGCGTATTTTTCAGCGAGGAGATACCCCGCTCTTGTTCTTCGAGACGCCGGTACATGTCCAACTGGCGCTGCCCTTCTTCGCGCCGACCGGTGCGCAACAGGGCATTCCCCAAGTTGAAGCGAGCCAGCGCATAGAGCGAATCCAACCGCACCGCTCGCGTCAGTTCGCCGACCGCGGCCGCGTAATCGCGGCGGCGGTAATAGCTGGCGGCTAGTCCATTGCGGTATTTGGCCACCGTCGAGTCGGCGGCAATGGCCTGGCGATACGCCCGCTCGGCAGCGGCGTAGTCGTTCAGTTTGCGCTGGACTTCACCGAGATGATACCACGCCTCGCCGTAGTCGCCTTTGGCGGCGAGGGCACGGCGATAGGACACTTGCGCTGCGTCGTAGCGCCCCTTGCTGAAGTGGATCTGTCCCAGCGATAGATGTGCCCACGCGTAATCAGGGCTGAGTTCAATTGCCTTTTCGAGTGTCGCTACGGCCTCGTCGTGGCGGTCGAGACGAGTCAACAAAATCGCCAACTCGGTGCGTGCCTTGGCGTAGTCGGTCCGCAAAGAGATCGCCTCTTGGTAGGAGACGACCGCTTGGTCCAATTGCTGGTCCTTGGCATAGGCAGCGGCTAGTTTGCGGTGGCGGTCCGCGGATTCGGGCTGACCCTGCACAGCCTGTTCGAAGGCCTGCACCGCCAGTCGGTAGTTCCCCTCTGCCATGTAGCGGTCCCCCAGCGCCTCGCTGGTATCGTCGGCATCGGCCACAGCGAGCGTGGCCCCCAGCATCACGGCCCACACACCACAGCATCCCAAGCAAGTCATGTCACTCCAAGCAGGCATAACCCAATATTCGCCAAGACCCGTCTTTTTCACAACTTTACCGCCGCGAGATAATCCGCCGATGGACGCCGATGGACGCCGAATAGTAGGGGCGAGCGATCGCTCGCCCCTACTCGTCTTATTTGCACTATTTCTGCGTCCATCTGCGGATTGCTATAGCTTCAGTACCCCTTGCGCTTGTCAATCACACTCACCAACGGTTCCCCCGCCAAGTAGCGCCGCAAATTCTCGCAAAACAACGCCACGCACCGACGGTCGCGGTTGGGCGACCCCCCGGCCGTATGCGGCGTGATCAGCGCGTTGTCCATCCGCCACAGCGGGTGATCTGCCGGCAGAGGCTCCTGCGGCACCACGTCCAATCCCGCCCCGCCGATCTGCCCGTCGGCAAGCGCCGCTAGCAGGGCCTGTTCATCGACGATTTGCCCTCGCGTGACGTTGATCAACAGCGCGTGGCTCCGCATCCGCACAAACGCCTCTTGATCGAACAGTCCCTCAGTCTCCGCAGTCAGCGGCGCGCAAATCGCCACCACGTCGGATTGTTCCAACAGCGCATGGAACTGATCCATCCCCCAGCAGGCTTCCACTTCTTCCGGCACTTCGACCTGTTCTGAATCCACCGCGACAACCCGCATCCCAAACGCGCTCGCCCGCTTTGCCAACTCCCTCCCAGTCCCTCCCAATCCCACAATGCCCATCGTCTGTTCAACCAGTTCCCACGACGCAGCGCGAATCGCCCAGCGCCGCTCCCAGTTCGGATAGCGCACCGCCGTGTGAATCCCCCGCGTCAGCCCGAGCAACAACGCCATCGCATGTTCGGCCAAATGCACCCCCACCCACCCCTTGGCGCTGCACAACACCACATCGCTCTCGACCAGTTCGGGATGCAGCACTCCATCTACCCCCGCTCCCCAACTCTGCATCCACTTGAGCTTTTGCCGCCGAGCAAACATCTCCCGGCTTATATGCCCGCAGACGACCTCGATCTCCGGCATAACTTCCAAGGCCGCCGCATCCGATTCTACGCACACCACTTCCACTTCCTCGGCCACCTGCCGGATCTCCTCTATCAACTCCTCTGCTAAATCCATCTGCATCAAGACTTTCATATTCCTCTCCTTCCCTTCCAATTGTCCGTCCTCGGCGACAGACCCTATTATTTGTTTTTCCCAGTCTCACCAACCACGGAAGCAGGTCATGCAAAATCACGTCGTCAAGACCCATCCAGACGGTACCGTTCTCCCGCGCGAAGAGCAATTAGCTTGGAAGCTAGCCCAACTCGCCGCCCACAACCAAGCGTTCGACGCGGATGTCGCCGAGATGATCGGCAATCGCGTCATCGACAACGCCGCAGTCGCCCTCGCCGCAATCAACCGTCCACCCGTGCGCAACGCCCGCCTCCTCGCCTTGGGCTACCCCCATCCCCACAACAGCGGCGCTCGCCTCTTTGGCGTGGCCAACGACCGCAGCTTCCACTGCGAATGGGCGGCCCTCGCCAACGGCGTGGCCGTGCGCGAACTCGACATGCACGACACCTACCTCGCCGCCGACTACTCGCATCCCGGCGACAACATTCCCGGTCTGCTAGCCGCCGCCCAGCAAACAGGTGCCGACGGTCGCGCACTGACCTTGGGCATCCTCACGGCCTACGAGGTGCAGATGGCGCTGGTGACGGGCATCTGCCTGCACGAGCACAAGATCGACCACGTCGCCCACCTCGCCCCGGCCGTGGCCGCCGGGCTGGGGACCATGCTCCAGATGCCGGCCGAGCAAATCTACCAAGCGATCAACCAGAGCCTGCACCTAGCCTGCGCCACCCGCCAGTCGCGCAAAGGCGACATCACCTCGTGGAAGGCCTACGCCCCAGCCCAAGCCAACAAGATCGCCATCGAAGCCGTGGGTCGGGTGCGCCTCGGCGAGCGGGCACCGTCGCCCATCTACGAAGGCCGCGACGCCGTCATCGCCTACATGCTGTCCGGGCCAGACGCCGAATACCGCGTCCCCCTGCCCGATCCCGGCGAGAACATGCGCGCCATCCTGCGCTCCTACACCAAGGAACACTCCGCCGAATACCAAGCCCAAGCCCTAATCGACCTCGGCTTCCGACTCCACGCTCACCGTATAGCCCTAGACCAAGTGGAAGACGTCGTAATCCGCACCAGCCATCACACGCACTACGTGATCGGCACGGGTGCCAACGACCCGCAGAAAATGGACCCGGACGCCTCGCGCGAGACGCTCGACCACAGCGCCATGTACATCCTCGCCGTCGCCTGGGAGGACGGCGCTTGGCACCACGTGCATTCCTATACCTCGGAGCGCGCCCACCGCCCTTCAACCGTCGCGCTGTGGCACAAGATCCGCACCGAAGAAGTCGCCGAATGGACTCAAGCCTATCACCATCCCGATCCCGATCACAAGAAGTTCGGAGCCCAAGTCGTAGTCCGCCTCGCCGACGGCACTCATATCGCCGAGCGCCTCGACAACCCCAACGCCCACTACCTCGGCAACCGGCCCTTTGCGCGGCCAGACTACATCGACAAGCTAGCCGTATTGACCGAGGGACTCGTAGCGCCAGCCGAGGTCGAGCGCTTCCTGGGGCTAGTAGATCGGTTGCCGGACCTGACGCCCGAGGAAGTGGACCAGCTCAACCTCGTGACAGCCGAAGGCATGTTGGAAGACGCCGAGAGCGAGCGCGTGGGCATCTTGTAGGGGCGAGCGATCGCTCGCCCCTACTGCGTCCTCCCCGGCCTAGTCGGATCGAGGGCGTCGCGCCCTCGACGCGGGCAAGATGCCCGCGATCCCAGAGGAAATCGGACCGAAAACCAACCACCGGCCACTTGCTGCGTAACATCAGTAACTCATCAAGCCCGGACGTCCGGCAAATTTTCGCCTTCCGTGCGCGCCACCAGCGCCGTGACCACCAAATCGCTGGTCACGTTGACGGCCGTGCGGCACATATCGAGCAGACGATCGACGGCCAAGACGATGGCAATAGCTTCCACCGGCAGGCCGACCGCGGGCAAGATCAGCGCGATGGCGACCAAGCTAGCAGCGGGGATGCCCGCCACGCCAATCGACGTGAGCAAGGCTAGCAATACGACGATCATCTGCTCGGCAATGCCAAAATCCACGCCAGACGCGAACGCGTACACTTGGGCGATGAACACCACCACCACGCACTCGTACAGGGCCGTGCCGTCCATGTTCACCGTCGCGCCCAACGGCAGGACAAAGCTGGTCACGCGGTTGGAGATGCCGGCCTGTTCGGCACTGTTGATGGTCACCGGCAAGGTCGCCGAAGACGACGCAGTCGAAAACGCGGTCAATTGCGCGGGCGCAATTTTGGCGTAGTACGCGTATGGACTGATCCCAGCGACCAAGCGCAGCAGCAGCGGCAACCAGACGGCAAAATGCAGTGCCAGCGCCAGCAATACGGTCAGGAAGAACAGACCTAACGCTTCGAGCGCGGCAAAGCCGGAGACCAGCAGCGTCTTGCCCACCAGCGCAAACGCGCCGATGGGAGCAAACCGCATGATCCACATCGTAATCAGGATCATGAGATCGTGCAGGCCGACCCAGAACTGCTGTAGAATGTCGCCCGCCGGCCCGTTCAGCCGCGACATGAAATACCCAAACACGACCCCGACGAATACCAGCGCCAGCAGTTGGACCTCTAGCGCCGCCGCGAAGATATTGGACGGTATCGCGCGCTTGAGGACCTCGACCAGATCGCGTATGCCGCGCCCCTCTACCTTGTCCATGACTTGCGACGGATCTGGCAGCGCGGCACCCAGTGCCCGCGCCGACTCGGTCTCGCCGGGCGCTATGAAATTCACGCAAACAAGGCCGGTGCTAACCGACAGCAATCCCGTCGCCACGTAAAAGGCCACCGTCTTCCCGCCAATGCGTCCAAAGGCGTTCTGGCTCGCCATGTTGCGGACGCCAACAATGATCGAAGACAGAATGAGCGGCACCACGATCATCTTCAGCGCATTGAGGAACAAGCTGCCAAAGAAATCGAGAATTTCCACGAGCGACGCACCGAACAACGTCGTACGCTCGTCGGCCACCCAGCCTACTAACGCAGCAAGGACGAGGGCCATGGCGATCTGCCAGTGCAACGGAATGCCGATAAACCGCGAAAGTGCGCTAGGCTGGCTCATGATTTATTTTTCCTTTGTCAATGAGAGGAGTTTAAACATGAAAACGCATAGAGAAATGCTTGACGAATGGATGAAAGAACCCGAGTTCGTCGCTGAATACGATGCGCTTGCAGATGAATTCGCCCTCTTTGATGAAATGCTCAAAGCCAGAAAGAATGCTGGTTTAACTCAGGCTGATGTTGCCGAAAAAATGGGTACCCAAACGCCAGCAGTCGCACGCCTTGAAGCATCGGGACGACATAAAAAGCACTCTCCTTCGCTTGCTACTCTGCAAAAATACGCAGACGCTGTTGGCTGCCGCCTGGACATCCGCCTGATTCCTCGTTAGACAAGCCTCGCTCCCTGCCGAGGACAACACCATGATCTACGACGGACACGCCTATTGCTTCCCGCCGCCGGGCCGCAACGGGGGCTTCGCCGACCCCGCCGAGTTCTGGCAGCACCTACAGCTATTCATGGCCCAAGCTCGGCAACAGCCCTGCTGGCGGCGCACCGACCGCGCCCCGGCTGACGCCACGGGCCTGTACGACCCCGATCTCCCCTGGCGCTTCGATGGCCTGCGCGACGCCGCTTTCCGCACCGGCGACCACGGCCTCGTCGAGTGGACGGTCGAAGGCGAGGACTACGTGAAGCAGGCCCTGCCGCCGTGGACGGTGGACTTCGCCTTCCCCGCCGACAGCCTAGTCGCGGAGATGAACTACGCCGGCATCGATCGCGCGCTCCTGCATCGCACCCCGTACATGGGTCTGGGCGACGAGTACATCGCCGACTGCTGCCGACGCCACCCAGGGCGGATCCAAGGCCTAGCCCACGTTCCCGAATGGTGGTTCCCCAGCAGGACGGACGACGCCGTCGGCAAGCTACAACGGGCGATTCGCGACCACGGCCTGTCGGGCCTGCAATTCATGCCTTTTCACCGGCCCCTCTACGACCTCTCGCCCGAGTGGACCGGGCCCGACTTCGATCCTTTGTGGGCGGCCGTGGCCGAACTGGAGATCCCTGTATTCTTCACCCTCGGCGCGGCCAACTCGCCCGCCGCCTACCTCGACGAGTTGCATGCTCTGCGCGCCTGGATGGACCGCTTCCCCGACATCGACGTAATCATGACCCACGGCTTCCCCTGGCGGATGTTCGCCGCCGAAGACCGGCTCCACGTGCCCGACGAGGTGTACGAGGCGACGCCCAGCGGCCATCCGCGCTTCCACATCCAGATCCTCTTCGCCGTGTTCCTCCAGTCACGCTGGGACTACCCCATGCCACAGATGCGGCCCGTCCTAGAGAAAATGGTCGAACGCATCGGTGCCGATCGCATCTTATGGGGAACGGACATCCCCATCGTGCTGCTGCACTGGACCTATCGCCAGAGCCTCGACTACGTGCGGCGCTACTGTCCGTTCATAGGCGAATCCGAAATGGCGGCGATCCTCGGCGGCAACATGGAACGGCTCTTGGGTCCTGGACAGTAGCCTACCTCGTTAGACGCCGCCCAAGTACAAAATCCGCAGAAATTACTTCAACAACGTCAGCGTGCGACTCTCTTGGTAATTGCCCGCGGTAAACTGGTATATATAGGTGCCGCTGGCCACGGCTCGGCCACGGTCATCGCGCCCGTCCCACTGCACCTCGTAGCGTCCCGCGGCCAACCAGTCCTGCACCAAATCGCGGATCTGCTGTCCGGCGGCATTGTAAACGGTCAGTTCCACTAGCCCTTCGCCGCCCACCTCGTAGGCGATGGTCGTGTTAGCGTTAAAGGGGTTGGGATAATTCTGCGCCAGCGCGTATCCGTCGGGCCCACTGCCGCCCTCTTCCACCACCGCGGTGGCCGAACTACCGGGCAGGGTAATCTCCCACAAGCCGCGACCGCCACTCCACTCAATCACGTAGATTTTGTTACCGATGATCTCGGCGTCAATAGGGCCACTGAAACCCCCGACGATCCGGGTCATGCGCGCCTGATAGTTATCTCCCACCTTCTCTAAGTCCATGTGGATGAGGTCCTCGTCCGGGTCGTCGAACGGGTTGATCAGGTTGCAGCAGTCCCCGCCGATGCGCAACACAAAGCCGTCGCCGCGAAACTCGGGAGCCAAGGCCCCTTCTACGTCAAAGACCAGTCCCAACGGCGAACTATGCGGCGTAAAAGTATAGGCCGCTCCACCCTCGTCGCTGGCGTCGCGCACCTCGCCGGTGCTCGGGTCGCGGTAGCGGTCGGCGTCGGGTCCTAGATTGAGAACCGGATCGGCAAAACGGTCCACGGGCGGGGGCGGGTAAGTCGGATCGTTGTAAAACAGGCCGCGATCCCTAGCGTCAGAGCGGGTCAAAAGGAGTAAGTCTGCGGCCGGGTCGTAGTCGGGAAAGCGCTGAGCTGTGTCCATCGCCCCCATGCGCCAAGGAAAGCCATAGTGCAGCCCCTGCCGCACCCAGCAGACCTCGTCGGCCATATCGCTGTCCGGGCCATTGTCCGCGGCAAACAGATCGCCGTTGGCGGCAAAGGCCATGTCAAAGGCATTGCGGAACCCGTCGGCGTACAAGTAGCCCGAAGCCTTCAGCGCCTCCTCAGCGGCCGGGATCAAAAGACCCTCGCCATCGGCCGGCACCCGCAAAATGGCCGACGACAGGGGCAACTCGCGCGCCCCGGCAAAAGCCCCATCCTCGGATAGCTCGCCGTGGTCGGTGCGGGATCCCGAATTGACGTACACAAAGCGATCGTCCGGGCTGAGGACAATGGCCGGATGGGGGTGGTTCTTGGTGCCGGGGGGAATGCGCTCAGTGCGGGCCACCGTAGTCCATTCAATGTTCTCTCCGTCGCGCACCCCACGCACCACATTGATGACCGTGTTGCCGCTGTTGCCGCCAATGTAGAACGTGCCGTCCGCCGCAATATCAAAGCCCTGAGTGTCGTTGAGCTTGTGGTCCGCGGAAGTAGCAATCCGCTCCTCGCCCGAAGCATTAGCCGCCTCCACGTCGAGCACCACGTATAAAGCCCCTTCGGCGTCGAAGTAGATAGCCCGAGGGAAGGCGATGCCATAGTCGTCCAAATTGGCCACCTCTGTGTTCGGTGGGGTGATGATGCGGTTGTTGCGCGTATCGAGGACGTGGATTTTATCTTCGATCGGGTCGGTCGCCCGGGTTGCTGCACCCTCGGCTGCAGCGCGGATTTCGTCGATGGGCACTCCTTCGGGCACCTCCTCCGCAGGACGGAACTGGGTCCAAGTCCACGCTCCCTCGGCGTTGCGCACCCCTCGGGCGATGGTCTCGCCGATGCGCTCGTCCTCGCCCTTGACCTGAATGCGATAAATAGTCCCCGTAGCCGTGAGGGTGTACAGGGTGTTGTCGCGTGGGTCCTTGGCAATCCGCATGGTCCGCCGGCTCACGTCGAGCACGTGGCGGACTTGAACATCGTCGCGCAGGGACCGGGGATCAGCACCGGCAGTGCTTAGAGTCCAGCCGATTAGGACTATCCCGATAATTTTTCGCAATGTGAACGCTCCTCACAGATGAGATGAATTGAATGCTAACGCACCAGTATCAGCGGTCGGGCTGCCGAGTAGTCCCCCATTCGCAAGCGATAGAGGTACGCGCCGCTGGCGGCCAAGCCGCCGTCTTCTGTCCTACCATCCCAGCGCACAGTATAAGACCCCGGTGCCTGCTCGGCCTGTACTAAGGTGCGCACTTTCTGGCCCACCGCATCGTATAGGGCCAATTCTACCGGGCCAGCTTCCCCAACCTGATAGATGATGGTGGTATGGGCATTGAAGGGATTGGGGAAGTTCTGCGCTAAGCTAGCCTCTTCTGGTACAGTCGCCAGTCCTTGTACGGCCGTAGGCTGGTCCATACTGGCGATCCAGCGGCGGATCAAATCGCTGCCTTCCCAATCGACCAAGGCGGAGGCCACCGGCGGCATGCGATTGGAGGAAAAGGTGAGCAGGCGCAAGTACAGGGTGGAGTTATCCGGGTCGCCCGGGGCGATGATAAACCCTTCTTCCGTACCCAAAGCACCCAAGGAAGGCACCCAGTTTAGGGTATTGGTCTTCTCTAAGGGGGTGTCGTACCGCAGGTCGATGGTCGAGCGGCTGACCACATTGGGGCGATGGCAGTGAGCGCAATTGGCCGCCAGATAGGAGCGGCTGCGGTCGGCCAGCGGCAGGCTTTCATCGGTGGGGTCGGCCCACTGGGGGAAACCGTCGTACTTCTCGCCGATATCCTCAGTGAACAAACCAATGTGGTTTAGGGTGCGCAATTGGTTATCTACAATGCCGCCGTAGTAGTACGAGCGATTCATCTGGGCCGTATTGAGCCCCAAGACGTAGCCAGCCGGTCCGGTGTGGCACAAGGCGCAATCTTCGGGTCCGGGATAGAAATGCACGTATTCGCGGAAGCCGTCTTCGGCTTCTGGATCGGCGATGAGATAGGACTGGGTCGTCGCCTCTTCGAGCAATATCGCATCCTCGCCCTCCAGATCCCACCTATAGCTAAAGCCGTCCCAAGCATCGGTTTGGCCGCGCTTGACCAAAAAGCGCGTCTCGACAATATGCCGACTGGCCAAATTACCCTTTTCCAACTCTAGGTAGAAATTCTTCACCACCACCGCGTTGGGAGGAAATTTCCACACGCCCGAGGCGGAAAACTCAATCTGGCTTTGCCCGGGCAGCGCGATAAAGCGGGTCTTGGCCGTCCCATCGGACCACAATACCGAATTGACCCCGTAGGGAATGAGTCCCGCAGCCGGGGTCTGAGCCGCTACATTGCTAAACAGGCCCGACGCGGAGACGGTCTGGGGCACTCGTCCCTCAACCGGAGCGATGAGCAAAGAATGGTTCGGCACCCTTTCTTGCAGGCCGTACGGGGTTTGGGCTAGGACGACCGGGGGGGCCATCAAGGTTAGCAAAACAATGAACAGTAGCATGGCCGGCCGGCTTTGGGAGGGGTAAGATCGCTTGCGCCAGTCCGTCACTCCAACACCGACCCCTCCTCTTCCACCCGCCCGTACATGCGGGCAAATTCCTCGGACCCATCGTCGTGCCACACCGCAAAGGACAAGCCCCGGATAGTCCCCTCAGCAAAACCAGTCAACGCATCTATCGGCGGAATGCTGGCCGTGTAGAGCACGTGCCCGTCCGGCAGGCGCAGCCTACCCAAGTGCCGGGGAATCTCCGCCGGGCCGCGCTGCGCCAAGCGCATAATAACCGCTTCGTCCACCTCCACTCCAAGACCCGGCCCCTCGGGCACGGGCGAACAGCCTTCGACGATCTCAATGCGCTGCCGGGCCGCGTCCTCCTCGTACTGATCGTCGAGATTGATCGAGTGCGCGGCCGTAGGCAACACAGCCGCCAAGTGCAGCGCCAACGCCTTGGCCAAGGTGCCCCCGGTTAGCTGTACCACCACCTGCACATTGGCTTTGCCATAGGCCAAGCCGCGCACCAACGCGTCGCCAAAGCCGCCGCAGTATTCGGCCACGATGTACGCATCGGCCATCCCCTGCACGACCTCCTGCAACCCGCCCAACGGCGGCACGTGCATGACCAATGGCACCCCGCATTGGGCGCGAAGCCGCCGCCAGCCTTCTACATCGCTCAACACCAAGGGATCCTCGATATAGCCTACTACAGGCGATTTTTCGAGCTGTTTGACAATGGGCAACACCGTGGCCAAGGTGCGATTGGAATTGAAGTCGTACTGCATCTTAAAGCCCGGCGGTGCCACATCCTCTACCGCGCGGTTTTGCTCGAACACGTCGTGGTGCTGGCAAGTGTGCATCTTGAACAGCCGGTAGCCTTGGTCGGCGGCGCGGACGATTTCGCGGCTCAACTCTTCGGGATCGGCGGGTCGCGTCCACGCCGCCACCGGCACGCGGTCGCGCACTTTGGGCCCCATCAGCTTGTAGGCCGGCACTTCGAGATACTGGCCCATCACGTCGTACAAGGCCCCGGCCAAGCCGAGGTGGACATCGCTGCCCAAAAAGTCGAAGGGACTGCGCCCGATGAGGCCCTCTGCGCTCTGCGCGGGCGGCGGCGTACAGCGGTACTCGCCCCAGCCCACCAAGCCATTGTCGGTTTGCACCTTGAAGAAGGTGCGTTGGTCAATGGAGCGGAAGCGCACGGCGTGCTCGGCGTTGCGGGCGGCGAGCGGCACGTGCGCCGGAATGATGTCAACATCGGTGATTTTCACGGTTGTTCTCCTCGGCGCGTACGTGAGATTTCGTTGGCAGTAAAAGTTGACCATCCATCGCCGCCAGTCTTAACTTATCCCATCCCACCCCCATCGCCAAAAACGGCGATGCCCGTGCCTTCGCAAGTTACGCCTGGCAGGGGCGTCCCTCGTGGGCACCCGCGTCGGATCCCGCTGGCTGCATACGCGGTGTCGCATGGGTGCCCCTACACCGATCGGTTCGGCCCAGCTTATTGGGACAGATGATTCGCAAAACGGTATAAGTAGTGCTGCACAGCGACGCGTTTAAGCCTTTTTCTTGGGTGCATAGCCAAAGGAGATGACGTTATGAAGATAGCCATCGGCTGTTTCATCGGACTAATACTGAGCGTCAGCATCGGCGCAGAATCTCTCTTTGAAGGTCAGGTGCGGCTGGAATCTGGGGAACCAATCGCCGACGCGCAGGTGCGGCTGTTCGATTTGACCGACCTGCGGCAAGGGGCCATTGCCCACGCAATGACCGATGGTACGGGGTATTTCTCATTGCCGTTAGCGGCAATGACGGGACGGACCCTGCCGCAGCGGTTCGCGTTGGGACCGAATTATCCCAATCCGTTCAATCCCTCGACGATCATTCCCTATCAACTGACGGCTTCGTCTGCGGTGCGGCTGGAGGTGTTCAACCTGTTAGGACAGCGCATTGCGACGCTGGTGGATGGGGAGCAGTCGGCGGGCTCTCACACGGCGACTTGGCACGCTACGGATGCGACAGGCCGGGCGGTAGGGGCCGGGGTATATATTTACCGCATGACGGTGGGGGCGGAGAGTCAAACGGGCCGAATGGTGCTGATCGACGGGCAAGCGGGTGTATCGGCTGCCGGAGCCGCTTCTAGTTGGTCTGGTGTATCTGGTGGTGGGGAGGATGCCCAAGTGTATGGGCTGATTGTTTCGGGCAGCGGATTGGTTCCCTATGTGGATTCGTCCTTCCGGGTTGAAGCAGGCATGGCTCCGGTGGAGTTGGTGGTGTCGCCGGGACAGTATTCGGCGGGCAAGACTGTTGACTTCGGCGACCTGTTCGACTTGTTCAACGATCAGCAGGAAGAAGAGGCGAACGAGACCGAGGAAGAAGAGGCGGAAACGGATAGTACGTCCAGCGAGGGGGGGCCGGATCTAATCGTTCAATCGCCTTCGGTCAACCATAGCATCCTGACGCCGGGGCAGGCGTTCACCTTGCATGTTACGGTGCATAACCAAGGCGACGAGCAGGCGGCGGCGACGATGCTGCACTACTATCGCTCCAACAACGCGACGATTACTGCCAGTGACACGGAAGTGGGTACGGACGCAGTGGATATACTGGCCGCCGCGGCCACCAGTGTGCAGTCGATTGAGTTGACGGCCAGTGTAGGGGTGGAGAGATACTACGGCGCGTGTGTAACCAGCGTCCGTGGCGAGAGCAATACCGATAACAACTGCTCCGCTGCGGTGAAAATCACAGTGGGCGGGCAGGAGGCGACGGAAGATAGCACCGAAACCAAAACCGATCCTGCTGATTCGGCACTCGACGACTCTCAACGCTCTAATATCGAACCTGATACGACGCTACCGGCTCCAACAGAGCCATTTAGCATTGACCTATATTGGGAAATCAATTATCCGGCTCCCTTTATCGAAGCAGTTGAAAGAGCCGCCTATAAATGGGAAAGCATTATTACGCAAGGGCTTGAAGATGGTAACAGGGAACATTTGCCTTCAGACGTGCCCGATATAGACGATCTGGCTATTGTGGTTCGCCTCAACGACAAACCAGGAGCCAATCAAGAGGGAAACGTTTACGGGGCCGCAACGATTGATCTTCGTCGAACCGCAGAGCATTATACGAATGATGTAGGAATACCCATATATGGCTCTATTTACTTGCCAGATAAGCCGGAATATCGTGAAGGATATAAAAATAATGAGTACGTTAAGTACTACTCTGATCAACTCAACTTTTTAGCAATACATGAAATTGGACACGTACTCGGCTTAGCTTATTCTTTTTTAGCACAAGATGGTAATGGTTTTTCAAGGGCCTATAGTCCCAAGGCTCTTGAAGTTTGGAAGCAACACGTACCTCAACAGTACCACCAGGGACGGAATTATGTGCCGATCCATTCAGGACATTGGAGTTATCAATATCCCGCTTCGGATTATGCAAAGATGTGGATTATTACCAATTCGACTATGACTATTTTTAGGTTGAGTCAATTTGACGTGTTTGGGCACTATCGTGCCTACGATAATCCGGGTGGAGATACGTATTATACGGACAAAATCATAACGGAGTTAGATGTAGCTGCGCTTGACGATATGGGATATACCGTCGATATGGACCAAGCTGAACCACTTATGGTCAAGATGAAAAGTGCCGCCAGTTATGGATTCGGCAAAGCGAATACGTATTCACAGATAATTTGTGAAGGCATTCACTAAGACCTAGACCATTGACGTTAGCTCTATCGGTCCAGTTCTTTAGAATGCGCTAGATAGACCAGCGTACACAAAAACCCGCGTCGCTTGCACCAAAAGCGTCGCGGGCATCCTCTAAGCAGACGAGTGTCGTAGCTATAGCAATCCTAAATGATTTGAAAGCATGAAACGTTCATCAACACGGTCTTTCCCCTATAAGTCTTTCCCGCGAAAGCGGGAATCCAGTCTTGAATGATGTAGGGTTGCTATATGACAGCTACTAATCTATCTTCCTATCTCTCGCCTGCGGGCATTGCGATAGGCCTCGTATTCGTCTATATGCAGAGTGGGACACTAGGGATAATGTGCGGCATCGCCGCAACAGTGGTCGCAGTGGCGCATATTGGCGGCGAACTTCCAACGCAGCTTGCCCGCGCAAACGACGATGCCGTTGTTAGCACGTCATGGATCGCATTCTAATGGTAGGTTGCGGCGGCTTCATTGGAGCCGTGTTGCGCTACTTGGTCTCCTTGGGGACCCAGCGCCTGTTGGGCACCCCGCTCTACGCCACCCTCACAGTCAACGTAGTCGGCCTTAACTTACCCCATCCCACCCCCATCGCCAAAGATGATCATTTTACCTATAATCGTGGGATAGAACGAGTACAGTACCGACAACTGTGAAAGTGGAGGTGCAGCTTGACGACATACGTACTTACTGCAGAGATCGAGCAAGATGAAGACGGTCGGTGGAGCGCTTGGATTGACGCGCTGCCGGGATGTGCCGCTTGGGGCCACACCCGCGAGGAAGCCCTACTGGCACTGCAGGACGCCGCCGATGCGTACATCGAAGATATGGAAGAAACGGATGAACAGGTTCTGGAACGTGTCATCGAAGTGGTAGATTCTCCTCTCGTCGTCGTCACGCGATGAATCTGCGTCCTGACCTGTTTCGGCGACTCAGGACTGTCACTGCACGCAGCTTGGTACGAGCACTGGAAAAGGATGGCTTTACGTATAGGAGAAGGAAAGGATCCGGCAGAGTCTATCGTAGCGAAGATGGTCGCCGCGTTATACTTCACTACCATGCGTCGGGTGATACGTTCCCAATCGGCACTCTACGGAGCATCCTAAAAGGAACTCGATGGACCGAAGACGACCTCCGCCGTTTACGGCTTATTTGAGTCGCCAAAGACGGTCTAACCCATGCCTGCTTACATATCTGCTTACGACACTGAAGCCGTGTACGCTTGGTGGGACGCGCCGACCGGGCCGGGCTACCAAGGACGGATCAGCTACGAGGGAGAGCGGCTAGCCGAGTGCATTGCCGGCGTCCGGGCCGTGGCCCAAGTGCATCTAGAGCGGCAAGCGCCGGCCTCCTTTTTCATCGTCGCCGAACTGTTGCAACGCGCCGCGCCCGAATTCCGCGCCATCCTCGACGAGCCCCTTTTCGACATCCAATGCCACTCGTTCACCCACAAAGACCTCATCAGTTTAGCCGATGACCACGCCGCCTTGCAGCGCGAGTTAGTCGATTCCAAAAAGCTGATCGAAGACACCTTTTCCCGCCCGGTAATCGGCCTGACCGCACCCGGCGGCTACACGCGCGGCTTCATTGGCCAAGAGCGCATCCTGCACGTGATGTGGGAGGCCGGCTACCGCTACATGCGCACGGTGGGAGCCGGGCCGGACGGGACCATGCCCGCGCCGCTCAACCGGCCCTTCTGGTACGCCCGCGAGGGCTTCCCCGGCCTCCTCGAAATGCCCTCGCACGCCTGGCACGACAACATCCTCACCGGGCAGCCGGGCAAGGTGCTGTGGCCGCCACAGTTCCCTTGGCCCTATCCGGCGCATAAGCCAGTCGATGCCCAAGGCGTGTACGCAGCCTACGCCCCGGGCATCAGCTACGTGCAACAAGCAAACCTGCCCTACTATAGCTTCCGCAAAACAAATTCTGAGTTTTTGATTTGGTTATCCCGCGATGATCCATGTAACGCTTACTCCGACGGAGCGCCGCGTGCTTATCACTCATTCTAAGCAGGGTGCGAACGATCTAACTCGCTGTAGAGCCTTGGCCATTCTCATGCATGCAGCGGGCCAATCGTGTTCGGGTATTGCGGCGGTGGTGGATTATCACGTTACCACGGTGCGTAGTTGGCTGCGCTCCTTTGAGTGTAGTCGGGTGAGCAGTATTTTCCCCCGCTATGCCGCCAACCAGAACGCGGCCAAACTAACCCGAGCGCAGCAGGAAGAAATAGCCCGCACCCTCCACACACCTGACTCGTTGCCGGCCCAGTTGTGGACGCTACCGCGGTTGACCGAGTATATCCGCGCCGAATTGGGGGTCGTCTATGAATCGGATCGAAGCTACCATTATCTACTCAAGCATCTGGGCTTCTCCTTCAAGTTACCTTCCCCGGTCGATGTGCGTCGAGACGACCCAGCCGTCGAGCACACGATGGCGGCCATACGCGAACAGATAAAGCCGTTTATGGCCTCGGATACTTGGGTGGTGCTGTGTGCCGACGAGACCCAAGTACGCTACCAAGAAGAAATCACGCGGGCGTGGCTACCCAAAGGAGCCAAGACGATCCTCAAGCTCTCCCGGCCGCAAGAGGGACAACACTATTTTGGAGCCCTCAATCTAAAAACCGGCCGCCATCATTTGATCCCGGTAGCGTGGCAAGACACCGACCATATCTGCCAAGCGTTGACCCGGATCAAAAAAAAGTATCCGAACAAAAGAATCTGTATCCTTTGGGACAACGCCACGTGGCACCAGTCAAAAGCCTTGCGAGAGCTATTAGGTCCAGGAAAACCGCTGGAGGGGATCCACTTGATTAGCTTACCCCCATACGCGCCCGATAAAAATCCACAAGAAAAGGTCTGGAGATACGCCAAAGAGAAAATACGTAACCAGCATTTCAATAGCTGCCAACAACTACAAAAAGCATTTCGACGACAACTACAACGAACCTTTCATTATAAAATATGATGAAATATAATGATCTGTTTTGCCGAAGCTATACCTGCCCATCTTCCACCCTTGGTCCGTCTATCGCATCGACCGCCGCGCACAGCAACTCGACCTCCTCTTGCGCCGCGCACAAACGGAAAATCTCCTCCGCATCTCTTGCACCCAACAATACGAATACTCCCTGGCGCATAAATTCCAAATCCCCGACGCCTCGCCAGACGACCTGTAATGTGTATAATCAAGCAGACACACGACTCCAATTAGAAGGCCGCTTGATCCGAACTCACGTTATTTTTAGGCTTGCATCTTAGCTTTATTGTACCCGCCTGCCGCAATTAACTATTCCAAAGGGGATGACGTTATGAAGACAGCCATCGGCTGTTTCATCGGACTAATACTGAGCGTCAGCATCGGCGCAGAATCTCTCTTTGAAGGTCAGGTGCGGCTGGAATCTGGGGAACCAATCGCCGACGCGCAGGTGCGGCTGTTCGATTTGACCGACCTGCGGCAAGGGGCCATTGCCCACGCAATGACCGATGGTACGGGGTATTTCTCATTGCCGTTAGCGGCAATGACGGGACGGGCACTGCCGCAGCGGTTCGCGTTGGGACCGAATTATCCCAATCCGTTCAATCCCTCGACGATCATTCCCTATCAACTGACGGCTTCGTCTGCGGTGCGGCTGGAGGTGTTCAACCTGTTAGGACAGCGCATTGCGACGCTGGTGGATGGGGAGCAGTCGGCGGGCTCTCACACGGCGACTTGGCACGCTACGGATGCGGCTGGCCGGGCGGTAGGGGCCGGGGTATATATTTACCGCATGACGGTGGGGGCGGAGAGTCAAACGGGCCGAATGGTGCTGATCGACGGGCAAGCGGGTGTATCGGCTGCCGGAGCCGCTTCTAGTTGGTCTGGTGTATCTGGTGGTGGGGAGGATGCCCAAGTGTATGGGCTGATTGTTTCGGGCAGCGGATTGGTTCCCTATGTGGATTCGTCCTTCCGGGTTGAATCGGGCATGGCTCCGGTGGAGTTGGTGGTGTCGCCGGGACAGTATTCGGCGGGCAAGACTGTTGACTTCGGCGACCTGTTCGACTTGTTCAACGATGCACAGGAAGAAGAGGCGAACGAGACGCAGGAAGGAGAGGCGGAAACGGATAGTACGTCCAGCGAGGGGGGGCCGGATCTAATCGTTCAATCGCCTTCGGTCAACCATAGTATCCTGACGCCGGGGCAGGCGTTCACCTTGCATGTTACGGTGCATAACCAAGGCGACGAGCAGGCGGCGGCGACGATGCTGCACTACTATCGCTCCAACAACGCGACGATTACTGCCAGTGACACGGAAGTGGGTACGGACGCAGTGGATATACTGGCCGCCTCGGCCACCAGTGTGCAGTCGATTGAGTTGATGGCCAGTGTAGGGGTGGAGAGATACTACGGCGCGTGTGTAACCAGCGTCCGTGGCGAGAGCAATACCGATAACAACTGCTCCGCTGCGGTGAAAATCACAGTGGATGGGCAGGTGGCGACGGAAGATAGCACCGAAACCAAAACCGATCCTGCTGATTCAACGGCAACTACTCAGACCGATGACATAGGGGGATCAGAAGAGCCGGTTCAGGCAGATTCTACTAGCGTAGAGGCACTCGACGACTCTCAACGCTTTAATATCGAATTGGTGTTTCTAGATGAATTTCCAGCTTTTGAAGAGGAAGTTATCAAGCGTGCGGCTAATTATTGGGAAGTGCGTCTAGGGGATATACCTGAGTTTGTTTTTGATGAGCCACATGAGACTGGGTGTTATGCGAGCGAGCATAGGGTACAATACGAAAGGGAAGACTCAATTGACGATCTGACCATCTTCATTGCTTTTTTGCCGCGTTATGATATAGCCACCGGAAGGGGTGGCGGTCTTATATATCGAGACAGTGGACTTCCCGCTGTGGGTTGCGTTAGCATGAAACCACGGATATGGGATGAAAATTATCACCCATTCTTAGGAGGCCCCCTCCATGAATTCTGGGTTTACAATACTACAGTTCACGAAATAGGCCACGTCCTAGGCATAGGCATAGGTCCTAATTGGTACGCAATTGAGACGATTGAAAACAATCAGTTACATTTCCCCGGCCCTAACGCCATAGAAAAATTTAACCAGCTACCTCGCTTTGTCCGGCACGATCCTACGTCACCTAAAGGACTGTTTGACTATCACACCAAAGCCATTGTTGAACAACCGGGTGGCACGCTTTATACAGGCCACAAGGTGCCTTTAACTTCGGATGGTGGTCATTGGGGCGAACCGCTTGGTGGAGAGTTAATGGCCGACGCACCGGGGCATTGGGTCGATTCCTTCCCGAAACTGTCAACAGTAACATTGGGTGCGCTAGCGGATATGGGCTATCCCGTCCATTACGAGTTGGCTTTCCCATTTTGGGTTGACCTGAACCCTCCTCGTGGCAAGCCGGTAGTTTCTGCTTTACTTGAAAAGCAGTTTTTATGCGGCGTAGGCTTAGATCCTTGATTCTCCGCGCCTTTAGGCAGGACATTCGACTTCGACCCAAAGGCTAGTTAGGGGATTTAAGGCCAATGTGGACGTGACCTTTGCGATCAATGTGCGGCATCGCCGCAACAGTGGTCGCAGTGGCGCATATTGGCGGCGAACTTCCAACGCAGCTTGCCCGCACAAACGACGATGCCGTTGTTAGCACGTCATGGATCGCATTCTAATGGTAGGTTGCGGCGGCTTCATTGGAGCCGTGTTGCGCTACTTGGTCTCCTTGGGAACCCAGCGCCTGTTGGGCACCCCACTCTACGCCACCCTCACAGTCAACGTGGTCGGTTGCCTGCTCATCGGCTTCTTGGGCGGCTTGGCCGAAGAGCGTCAATACCTTAGTCCCCAGCTCCGCCTATTCCTCTTCGTCGGCCTCCTCGGCGGCTTCACCACCTTTTCATCCGTGGCCTACGAGACCGCTACCATACTGCGCGCAGGGCAGGTGCCAGCCGCCTTAGTCCACATTGGCCTGCAACTGCTGCTGGGCATTCCCGCCGTCTTCGTCGGATATTGGGCGGCCCGCTAGCCGCCTAGCCCGCGCAAGTGCGCCAAGCTCGCGGGCGCGGCTTCGCGCAAACTAGCCTGACGATAGACCTTGACCGAGGCGAAACCCGCGTAGCCAATGGCGTCCAAGGCCGCGAGCACGGCCTTGAAGTCGAGGTGGCCGCTGCCCAGCACGCCGCCGTTGCTCTCGCACAAGTGGACGTGCCGCAGCGCGTCGCCGCAGTCGAAAATGGGCTGGGTCAACGACTTTTCTTCAATGTTCATGTGAATCGTATCGACCATCGGCCTAAAAGCCGACACGCCAATCCGCTCAATCAGGGCGCGCACCTCGCCGACGGAATTGTTAAACCCCACTTGCAAGTGATTGATCGGCTCGACTACTAGGTCCACGCCAGCGTCTTGCGCGGCCAAGCCCACTTCGCGCAGACTAGCCGCAATGCGCTCGTTGGCCACCTCGGCATCCGGCTCGTCCGCACGCAAGCCCTGCAAAAGCCCGACGACGAGGATGGCATTGAAACGCTGGGCGATAGGCAGGTACTCCCACAGCCTTGCGACAGCACCGGCGCGGCGATGCGGGTCGGCCACACTCAAGCACAACCCCTCGGCATAGGCAGCCCCGGTCAAAAGCGACGGTACCACCAAGCCGCACGCCTCCACCGCGCGCTCAATCGCGTCTAATTGACTGAGTACCGCAGGCGTCAGATTCAACTCGACGCCCTCGTACCCACAGTCCCGAATAAAGTCCAACCCAGCGGCGAAATCGCCCCCGAGATCCGCAAAGTCGATTACCATATAGCTGTATTGCATCGCTGTCTCCAAGTGAGTGGAAAAGTGGCGGTCTGCCGCCGCCGTGTCTAAGTTACCCCATTCCATTTAGCCCCAACAGCGGAGCGCACATGCGATACCGACGATTCGGCAAAACGAACTGGCAAGTCAGCGAAATCGCCATGGGCGGGTCTTGGTTCTACGGACGCCCAGAATACGGCCTCCTGCCGGTGGCGCACGGGGTCGCCATGGTCGAGCGCGCCCTCGAATTGGGCATCAACTATTTCGACACCGCTCCGCTCTACGGCCAAGGCCGCAGCGAAAAGGTCCTCGGCCACGCCCTTAAAGGCGTTGACGCGCCCTATTATCTGGCGACCAAGGTAGGCTATTATCCCGCGCCGTTCGACTACACCCGCGATACCATCTGGCGGGGATTTGAGGCCAGCCTCCTGCGCCTGCAACGCGACTCGGTCGATCTATTGCAACTCCACGAGGCCGAGCAGGCGGGCTGGGAGGGCATCTTCGGCCGGGAACGCGCCCTAGAAACCATGCTCGAAATCCGCGATCAAGGACTCGCACAACACATCGGCCTGACCGGCTCAGACCTGGTACTGATGCGCGATGTCCTCGCCGAGACTGACGCCTTCGTCTCAGTGATCACCTTTCTCAAATACGACCTGCTGGTGCAGACGGCCAAGGAGATTCTCCTGCCCACCGCAGCCGCCGGCGACGTCGCCATCATCCTCGCCTCGCCGCTGCACGCCGGCCTGCTCGGGTCCAAGCGCGACGCCTGGCAGGAGGCCGGCCGCTTTGCCGAACTCTATCCCAAACTCGAAAAACTCGAAGCGCTGCTCGCCGACGAACCCGGCGACATGCCCGACCACGGTCTGCGCTACTTGCTGTCGGACCCCCAAGTCGCCGTGCTGCTCACCGGCGCTGCAACGCTAGACGAACTCGAAGTCTCCACGGCCGTTTCCGACGGCCGCTACCTATCACCCGAACTCATCGCCCGCATCGAATCACTCACCCCTTGAGAAGGAATTGCCCATGAAACCTGTCCGCGTCGGCTGCATCGGCCTCGGCTGGATCACCCAAAGGGCGCACCTCCCGGCGTTAGTTGCGCTCGCTGAGGAAGGCCAAGTCGTCTTCCAAGCGTTCTGCGACAAAAGCGACGAAACCCTCCGTGAACAAGCAGCCATCTACAAGCCGCATTCGACCTATACGGACCACCACCAGATGTTCGAGGAACAGGAACTCGATGCCGTGTACCTGTGCATTCCGCCGACTGCACACACCGACGAGGTGCTCATCGCCGCGGACCAAGGCGTCGCCCTGTTCGTCGAGAAGCCACAGACCCTCGACCTAGCGCAAGTCGCCAAATTCAACGCCGCAATCGAAAAATCCGGCATCGTATCCCAAGTCGGCTTTGTCTATCGCTACGAGCCTTCTTCCGCGCCAACCTTGGAGCTATTGCAGCAACGCACGCCGCGCCACGCCCAAATCCAAAACTTCTACAGCGGCCAGCCCATCCGCTACTGGACCAGCCGCTACGAACTCTGCGGCGGCTCTTTCGTCGAAAACACCATCCACAGCGTCGATCTATTGCGCTACTTGCTCGGCGACATTGAGGCGGTCTCGGCCTTCTACGTCGAATCCCTGCCCGACGAGTGCATCGAGCCGATGAACCTGCCCCACGTGTACAACGTCAACTACCGTTTCAAAGGGCGCATAACCGCCAACGCCAGCGTCTCGCGGGTAATGAGCAATGTCTCGTACTCCAAGCGCGAAATCCTCGTCGTCAGCGACGATTCGATCATCGAATGGAATCCACAAAAAGTGATGGAAAACGGCGAGGTAGTGTGGGAAGCGAAAGAACAGCCGCAATCGCGTGGAGCTTTCTTTTCCCAAGCCCGCGCCTTTATCGCCGCGGTCCAAGCCGGCGACCCTTCCACGACGCGCAGCCCCTACGTCCCTTCCCTCAACAGCCTAGCCGCCGTTTTGGGAGCCAACGCCTCGGCCGAAAGCGGTGGCGAATTGGTCCTCCTCAGCGACCTCACCCAAGGGTAGCTCACCATGCAGCCCCAACCCACACCCTTCCTCGACTGGTACGGCGTATGGCCCTCCCACCGCAAGCTCGAAGACGACGGCACCGTCTGGTCGCAAGACCCACCCCAAGGCATTGAACTCGTGCCCGAGCTAGTGCGCAAATCCGAGGTCTTCTTCCACAAGGAGCGCCCTTGGGAGCAAGGAGCCAATCTCCACATCAACGCCATGCTCCACGACGAAGGGCGCTACCGCCTCTGGTACGGCGTGCAACGCCTAGACGACATCACGCGCTCGTATGTCTGCTACGCCGAAAGCGACGACGGCTTTGTCTGGCAGCGACCGGATTTGGGCTTGTGCGAGTACGAAGGCTCTACCCGCAACAACATCATCTGCGCGGGCCGCGACCATCCCCTCGGCTGGGTGTTCATCGACCCCAGCGCCCCGGCGGCCGAGCGCTACAAAGCCGTCGGCCCGGGAGCGCACTACTTCCGCGACGGCCAGCCCGACCCGGAAATGGACTCCGCGCGCTTCAAGGCCCTGCTCGCAGCCCGCGACTTGGGCGATGTGTCGGCCGGGGAAAAGGCCCAAGGGATTGAGATTCGGCAGCAGCTCCTCGGCGCGACCTCGCCCGACGGCATCCACTGGCACAACCTCAGCGCACCCGTCTTCGACGCCGGCGCAACCCAGCTAGACACCCACAACCTCTGCGTGTACGATCCTCACCGAGAGCAATACGTGGCGTACCTGCGCGGCCATATCGACCGCCGGCGCTTGGTGCGCCGCGCCTCAGGCCCGCAGTTTACATCCTTGGCCGATCCGCACCCCTGCCTCTTGCCCGACCCCTTGGACGCACTCGACGACGACATCTACAACCCCTGCTACACGCCGTACCCCGGCACGCAGCCGCGCTACCTGATGTTTCCGTCGATATACCATCGGATCGCCTCTACGGTCGATGTCCAACTCGCGGTCAGCCGCGATAACCACCAATGGATCCGGCCCTTTCGCCAGCCCATCATCGACCGCGCCTATGAGGGGGGAACGTACGGCCAGCTCTACGCCAGCCCGAATCTCATCGCTGCCAACGGCACTTGGCGGCTGCCTTTTAGGGGCTACCAACGCCGCCACGACTTCCTCCGCCGTGGCGCGGCCCACTCCGAGGATGGGGAATTTCGCTGGGCCTGTTGGGAGCCGGATCGGCTCGCGGGAATAGAGGCCAAAGGCGAGGGACGGGTTACGCTCATCGAGCGGCCCTGCGGCGGCCGCCAACTGCTGCTCAACTTTCGCACGGCTCCGGACGGCTGGATCAAGGCCGAAATCGTCCAGACCATTCACACGCCACCCCAGCCCGTGGAAGCTCACCCCGGCTTTTCGCTCGCCGAGGCCGAACCCCTCACCGGCGATTCCATCGCCGAGTCAGCGCGCTGGCGCGGCCAAACCGACTTATCGGCCCTCGCAGGCGAAAAAGTCGGCCTCCGCTTTCACCTGTACAAAGCCAAGCTGTTTTCGGTATCTATTTGATCAATCACCCTATCCATGCACTGTAAAGCACTACATCTGCAAGGAGATGAACGTGAAAAACATCACCGTATCTGTAGATGAAGAAACCCATCGGCTCGCCCGCATTCGGGCGGCGGAGTTGGGCACATCTGTGTCGGCACTGGTTCGGGGCTATCTCAAAACCCTCGTCCGCGAGCGAGCCGACCAAACAGCGGCTTCTCGTCGATTGGGTTTTATGGCCGGACAGATCAAAGTCCCCGACGACTTCGACCGCATGGGCGGGCCGGAGATAGAAAAAATGTTCGGGGGAGCGGCTCCTCCGTCTTAGGTCTATGTGGATACTTACCATACACGGGTTTATCGGGAGTATATTATTGCAGGCGGCCTGATGGGGATATTCAGACCGCTTCTCAACGCCCTTTTTCAAGGAGGAAAGAGACGGCTATGATGTGGGGAATACTCGTTGCAGCTTTGATCTTTGGGAGCTTGGGAGCCGATGCCGAAGCCAATAAGGGCATTACGCCACTGCACACGGCGGCGTTGGCGAATAATTTTGCAACCGCCGAGGTCTTGCTCAAGGCGGGAGCCGATGTCAACGCCAAAGCCAATAAGGGCATTACGCCGCTACACGCAGCGGCGGCGGCAAATGCTTCTGCGACCGCCGAGGTCTTGCTCAAGGCGGGAGCCGATGTCAATGCCAAAGCCAATGGAGGCGTTACGCCGCTGCACCTTGCGGCGGCGGCGGATGCTTCTGCGACCGCCGAGGTCTTGCTCAAGGCGGGAGCCGATGCCAACGCTAAAAATAATGACGGCTATACGCCGCTGGGCGTTGCGGCGGCGATGAATGCTTCTGCGACCGCTGAGGTCTTGGATCGTTACGCTTCTGCGACCGCCGAGGTCTTGCCCGAAGCGGGAGCCGATGTCAACGCCAAAGACAATGACGGCCTTACGCCACTGCACCATGCGGCGTTGAATAATGATTTTGCGAGAGCCGAGGTTTTGCTTAAGGGAGGAGCCGGTGTCAACGCCAAAACCAATGACGGCTATACACCGCTGCACGCGGCGGCGTTGGCGAATGCTTCTGAGACCGCTGAGGTGTTGCTCAAGGCGGGGGCCGATGTCAACGCCAAAGACAATAAGGGCATTACGCCACTACACGCGGCGGCGGCGGCAAATGCTTCTGCAACCGCCGAGGTCTTGCTCAAGGCGGGGGCCGATGTCAACGCCAAAACCAATAAGGGCGCTACGCCGCTGCACCTTGCCACGATGGCGAATGCTTCTGAGACCGCCGAGGTGTTGCTCAAGGCGGGGGCCGATGTCAACGCCAAAGCCAATAAGGGCATTACGCCACTACACGCGGCGGCGGCGGCAAATGCTTCTGCAACCGCCGAGGTCTTGCTCAAGGCGGGGGCCGGTGTCAACGCCAAAACCAATAAGGGCGCTACGCCGCTGCACCTTGCGGCGGGAGTGAATGCTTCTGAGACCGCTGAGGTGTTGCTCAAGGCGGGAGCCGATGTCAACGCCAAAACCAATAAGGGCGCTACGCCGCTGCACCTTGCCACGATGGCGAATGCTTCTGAGACCGCCGAGGTCTTGGGTCGTTACGCTTCTGCGACCACCGAGGTCTTGCCTGAAGCGGGAGCCGATGTCAACGCCAAAGACAATGACGGCCTTACGCCACTGCACCATGCGGCGTTGAATAATGATTTTGCGAGAGCCGAGGTTTTGCTTAAGGGAGGAGCCGATGTCAACGCCAAAAACAATGACGGCTATACATCGCTGCACGCGGCGGCGATGGTGAATGCTTCTGAGATCGCTGAGGTGTTGCTCAAGGCGGGGGCCGGTGCCAACGCCAACGCCAATGAGGGTGTTACGCCACTGCACGTTGCAGCGATGGTGAATGCTTCTGAGATCGCTGAGGTGTTGCTCAAGGCGGGGGCCGGTGCCAACGCCAAAGACTATTTGGGCTATACGCCGCTGGACTTTGCGGTGATGGCAAATGCTTCTGCAACCGCCGAGATCTTGAGTCGTTACGGTGGCCGACGCTGAATCCTCAACTTACACTAAACCGTCAATGTTTTTTACTCATAGTCGCCACACCAATCATCGGGAGTCCCCTCATCGGCGATTGCACAAGGAAATGAACGTGATCTCTATCTGCTCCAATTTCCAAGATATGGCTATTGTGGATATACTCGCTCATGCGGTATAGGATACGGAACAAGCGGCGAGGAATTTAACCCGCAGAGATCTAGACGACAGGAACTGTAATAGTCGCTTACGATCAGGAGATATATCTAGATGCGTGAGAAAGAGTTCACAGGTTCTCTTACTGATATTGATTATCAAAAAGGGCTGACTAGTCAATTGATAAATATAATCGATGAGAGAATTGATGAATTATGGCCTCTAATAAAGAATAGTCATATCGACGATGAGAGAATTTTTGAGATCATAGAGCACATTGTAGGACTTGGTTTTGTTGTGCTTCAACAATATATGACAGTCGTGTATGGGGATTTTAAAAAAGATAAAAAAGATGCGCTGTCGAAAGAGCCGAAACACAAAAGTGGTAATACTTTCGCGAAAATAGTTGATGCCTCAGCCAATTACTGGAAGCATAATAGTGAATGGCCATTAGATACACCTCGTAATCGTAAAGGTAAAGAAGATATCGAGGCTATTTTTGAGACGATTTCTATTAATAGTCCTATTTCTGTCAATGATGACTATCCATTGGGTAATATATTATTTGAGTTGTCGCATACTGAGAAAGAGCAGTTTAATGCCGTTTTCAAGAAAATACAAGAATGGCGGAATGAACTAAATCGATAATCTAACTACTCAACAACCGATTTAATAAGCGATGCCCTTCTAGGAAAAGTCAACATGACCACGACCGCACAAGAAGTCTTCACCGAAACCGTTCGCGCCTTACCACCGAGCGAGCAGTTTCGTCTAGCAGCACTTATTTTACAGGAGTTATCCGAAGTGGTTGTTGTGGAACGAAGTGATACTTGGAGCGAACAAGACCAAAGCGACTTAACCTCCGCCACCTTACAGTATGCGGCGAAACTCTACCCGGAGGAAGAGGAGCTTGTTTACTCCTAGCGACATAGTGATGCTTGATTTCCCCGGTGTAACGGGTATCAAACTACTCATCGCGCAAGCACGTTACGCTGCTTACCACGGACGACAAGGGGCCTGCTATCCCGGCCCCATCCAAGCGGTCTGATGGGTCGGCCCAAGGAGAAATGGCCATGAACAAACGCTTACTCCCCATCGGCATTCAGACCTTCCGCGAGATTCGCGAGCGCGAGTGCTACTACGTTGACAAGACCGCCTACATTCGTCGGCTGCTCAACGAGGGCAAGCACTACTTCCTGTCGCGTCCCCGACGCTTTGGCAAGAGTCTGTTCTTGGATACGCTCAAGGAGGTGTTCGAGGGCAACGAGCCGCTATTTGCCGGACTGTACATCCACGATCATTGGGATTGGTCGGTGCGCCATCCGGTGCTGCGCTTGAGCTTCGGCAGTGGCAACTTCAAGGTGCCCGGCTATGTGGAGGCCACGCTGATGGAGCAACTCGCCGCGGCCGAACGTCGGTCGGAGGTCGTCCCTGAGTACGCCACCGCCCCCGGACGTTTTGCCTCGTTACTGGAGGCACTGCACAGCCAAACCGGGCAGCCGGTGGCCGTGCTGATCGACGAATACGACAAGCCGATTTTAGATGCGCTGGAAGTGCCGGACATAGCCCGCGCCAACCGCGACTTTTTGCGCGGCCTCTACGCGGTCATCAAGGACAGCGACGCGCACGTCCGCTTCACGTTCATCACTGGAGTCAGCAAATTCTCCAAGGTCAGCCTGTTTTCTGGCCTCAACAATCTAAAGGACATCACCTTGGACTCGCGCTATTCGGCCCTCTGCGGATACACTGAGGCGGACTTGGATACCGTGTTCGCGCCGGAACTGCCGGGCTTGGATCGGGACCAAATCCGCGACTGGTACAACGGCTACCGTTGGCTCGGCGACGAGAGGGTGTACAACCCCTTCGACATCCTCCTGTTGTTCGACAGCCGCGAGTTCAAAGCCTATTGGTTTGAGACCGGTACGCCGACATTCCTAGTCGAAACGCTGAGCAACCGCCACGTCAGTTCCCTAGAACTTGGTGAAATGGTCGGCAGCGACGAGTTGCTCTCGACCTTTGACGTCGATCATATCGCCACCGAGGCGCTGCTGTTCCAGACCGGCTACCTGACGATAACCGACGCCGAGGATTTGGGAGGCGAGATGCTTTATCGCTTGGACTATCCCAATCGGGAGGTACGGCAGAGCCTGAACCGCAGCTTGCTGCGCTACTTGGTGCAGGACTCGACGCGGCAGATGGCCAACAGCATCCGGCTCTACCGGCTGTTGGAAGCCAACGACTTCGCCGGGCTGGAGACGCTGTTCCACGCTTTCTTCGCCAGCATTCCCTACGAGTGGTACACTAACAACGACATCGCCGGGTACGAGGGCTACTACGCCAGCGTGTTCTACTCCTATTTCGCCGCGCTGGGATTGGACATCACCGTAGAGGACAGCAGCAGCCACGGTCGCTTGGACATGGCGGTTTTGTTCAACGGCCATGTCTATCTGTTTGAGTTTAAGGTGGTCGAGCTGGCGTCGGCGGGTGCGGCGCTGGCGCAGTTACAGGAGCGGCGATACGCGGATAAGTATCGCCGCTTGGGGCAGCCGATTCACCTGATTGGCGTGGAGTTCAGCAAGGATGAGCGCAATGTCGCGGCGTTTGACGTGGAGCAGGGGTGAGAATTAGAGGCGGCCCGCGAACACCTCGGCGAACCGCTCCTCGGCAATGACGCCCAAGCGCTGCGCCATGCGCTCAAAGGCGTCGCGGCGATAGTCCCATTGGCCCCACCGCGCCACCTGCTCCAGCCAATCGCACAGGTGGATCGTCACTAAGTCGTTGAAATCCTGCTCGCTCATCTCGATGGAATCGCCGCTCAGGCGGTCTTGGAGCACGTAGGGAGCACCATGCTGCTCCACAGCGGCGTCGAAGGTGTCGCGCACCATGGCGCAATTGACGTACGCCAAGTATTCGGCCCGCTCGCCGATGAGGGCTCGCACGTCAGCGCGGCGCTCGACGGGCAGGGCAAAATCTTGGAAAATCTCAGTGCCGTATATGGAGTGAAAGAGCGCGGCGCGGCACATCACATCGTCGCCGCCCCACTTCTTCATATCGCCGTGTACGCCGATGCAGTGGGCCAAGTAGGTCTTGTTGGTATGCCCCACGTCGGCAGCGCCAATTTCCCTAAAAAATCCAGTCAATTCCTTAAAACTAGCAGCCATAGCGTCGGCCTCCTGTGTGTTGAGTTCGCTTGCGTTGATAATTGCGATGGGCGAAAGGAAAGCTGGGACCGGTTTAGGGCCGAGATACAAGTCTGCCCCGACGGTCTGTGCGTTGTGGTGACGTGTGAGCTGAGGGCTCGGATGTATTCTATCACAGGGCGAATCAGCGAGGAATGACGGGAAGGCTGCGCTCGGCGAAGCCGCGGTCGAAGGTGAAAATGTGCGCGTTGAGTATCTGGGAGACTAGCTCCACCGTCCAATCCACGAAACTCAGACCGGCACCTTGGCTTGCCGTCAATTGGCTCAACGCCTGCTTGTGGACGGCGCTCTCGACCCAGAAGACTCTTACCGTTCCATCGATTCCCTTCACGAATTCGGCAAGAATACCGAAGCCGAGGCGTCGGTGAACCAAGGCCATGGTTTCCACCAGGACGTAAGACGTAGTCCAGAGCTCCTGTTCCCGGTCAATTAGCTGCTCGTAGGTGTCAGCCGCCCTACTGTGAAAGGCATCTTTGGCCGACATGAGGGCATAGAAGGCGGACGTATCTATGATAACCTTTTCAGGAAGGGGCATGGGGATCCTGTTCGGCTAAGTATTCGTCGTGGCGGAGGGCGACGTCGGATTTGGCGTCCTGCCCTATGCCGACGAAGGCGAGCAACTTGCGTCGCTGTCGGACTTTGCTAGGCAAGACGGTGATGGATACGAGACGCATTTCCTGGTCGAGGTCGAGGGAAACGCCCCGTACGAGCGAGACCTTGGTGACAGCATCCGCTGGCGAGCGGTTGTCGGCAACCGCAATCGTCTCCAGTGCTTTGAAAGAACTGAGGGGCTTGCCAACGGCGGCTCTGAACAGCTTCACCAAGGTTTTGTACTTGACCTCCTCCGGCAGGCTATCGTCCTGAATCAGGGCCACGCAGTGTTCCAAGGCTTTGACCGCCTGCTCCACGGACTCCGCGCCTTCCGCCTCCATGATTCGCGCCAATGCCTGTTGGTGATGTCGCCGCTCCCGCTCTGTCAGGCCAAACGGCGACCTACCTAGACGACGAGGGGGGTTGAGGCTGTCAAGTGCTTGGGCTACTTCAGGCAGATATGAACGGAACTTCTCAGGCTCGCTGCGGTACTTCGAGTCCAGCATTTCAAGCAGCTCGTCTTTTGGGTTGGGCACTTTTTTTGCGGACATGGCACACTCTAAAAAGGGTTAGGGTTTTGTTGGAGCGCATCGTTCTCGAAATTCTTCTACCAAATGGCCAATTCGGTCTTCCAGTTTATAGTATACACCTTCTTCATTCTGGCGGCTTAACGCTCCATCGCCTGGATTCTTCAAACGGTGTGACACAGCATATTTATGATGGAGGTCTGGAAATTTTCTATCCACTCCCATCGCCCATCCTCCTTTAACATCCGGATCAAATTCGCCGAGTGTTCTCAATCTTTCGTTGTCAGGCAACCAGTACTGGAATGGTAAATAATCAGACATACCAGAGGTGTATACATACTCTGATACATTGCTATGAGTATTGCGATAGTGTTTCACGATGTTCAGCATTGCTCCCTTAAACTCGGCCTTGGAACCAAGTCTATTCCGTAGCTCAATTACCCTTCGCTTCACTAATTCGACGCCTTGTAGGGAAAGCGGTTCAGGTATAACAGGAGAAATAAAGTAGTCGCTCGCCATGAGAGCTGCGGAGGAAAAGATTGAAAGCCCGGGCGGACAATCTATCAGTATATATGAGTAATTCTCTAATGCGGGTTTTAACGCATCAACAAGGGTTTCCCTTATTCTATGAGGCATTGGTTTGTTCTTGTCCCACAACTCCAAAAGATCTTCATCTAGCTGAGCAACAGACGGTGTAGATACCACCATATGAATGTCTGTGCGGGGTTGAAGCATACCGCTTCTAGAGACGTTGGAGACTATCAAGGGCGGTTGGGCAATAAATTCATTGATGTCTAACGCTTCACTTTTCAATGCTTTCCTAAAGAGGTCGTAGGTAGTCCTTTCTTAGCTCTCTTGGCGTCGGATCTCGCTTTCCGGCAGCATACAGTAGCTTAAATTGGCTTGAGCGTCCATGTCGATGAGAAGGACGTTTTGAGAATGGCGAAAGGCCAAGAACTCCCCCAGCATCATAGTCAAGGTGCTCTTGCCAACGCCGCCCTTCAGGTTAATTATGCTTGTGACTACAGCGGACATTTATAGCCTCCTTTAAGCCAAAATTTGACTAGCGGGATTCGTTCTGCATCGGGCGGTCGGCAATCGGCAGGTGGAGCAGCGCAGCCACCACCCCGAGGACTATCGCCAGCCACCAGACCGAATCGTACGACCCCGTCGAATCATAGAGCAGACCAGCCAGCCAAACTCCTAGAAAACTGCCGGCCTGATGGCTGAAAAAGACAATCCCGTACAGCGTTGACAAGTAGCGCACCCCGAATATCTGCGCCACCGTCCCGCTGGTCAACGGCACAGTGGCCAGCCACAAGAAGCCGATTAGGCCGCCGAAGAGCAAGGCGGAAAAGCTGGTCAGGGGAACGAAGAGAAACAAGCCAATGACCACGGCGCGGCTGAAGTAAAGCGCACTCAACAAATACTTCTTGCGGTAGCGGTCGCCCAGCCAGCCGAACAAAGACGAGCCGAAAATGTTGCACAGGCCAATCAGCGACAAGGCCGTGGCTCCAATCATGCGCGGCAGTCCACCGTCGGTGAGGAACGAAGGCAAGTGCGTGGCGATAAAGGCGACGTGGAAGCCGCAGACGAAGAACCCCGCGTTGAGCAGCCAATAGCCCGAATGGCCCCGCGCCCTGACCACCGCTTGCAGCAGCGTGCCCTCGCTGTGCGGCCGGGCCGCATGTGTGCTAGGACGACGCGGAAAGCCAAAGGCCAACAGCACGACCCAGCCGATCAAGGCCGCGCTGACCACAAAGGACGCCTGCCAACCTGCGTGGACAATCACCCACTGCAACCCGGGTACCAAGGCAAAAGTCCCAAACGACCCAGCCGCGGTGACAATGCCAAACGCCGTGCTGCGGTTTGCCGGATGAACGACGCGGGCGACGGCTCCCAGCACGACCACATACGTCGTGCTGCCAAGCCCCAGCCCGATAATGAGTCCCAGCGTCAGATACAAGCCGAGCGGGCCGCTGCTAGCCGGCACCAACAGGCACCCGGCCGCGTAGAGCAGCGCACCCCCCAACACGACCCACCGCGCCCCGTAGCGGTCGGCGATCATCCCGAACAGGGGCAGGCCGAAGACCACGTTTTGCAGCGCTATGGCTAGGCTAAATACTTCGCGCCCCAAATCCAAGCTGTCGCTAATCGGCTGTAGAAAGAGGCCAAACGACTGGCGGATCCCCATGCTGGCGAGGACCGTCAATCCACTAAGGAGCACGATGATCGTCGTTTGGCGTTGGGGAGTGGGCATGGGGAAATTGGGTGGATTGATGGGGTGGGTAGTATAGCTTCTTGTTGCGCTTGAATCAATCGCCTATTAGCTCCGACCTCGCCCACCACTCAAGAGAAACTCCCGCGTCTCTCAGCGCATGGCCGGGTTCGATGTGCGCCTCGTCATTCCTTCGTCGTCATCCTTGCACCTACATTCCGCATCGTTAATTTATGCTCGTCAATGGCGAGGTGACGTACGCGGCGCTGATCCTGCTGGGCACGCGCAAAGCCCTAGGCATCTGGTTTTTTGAAGCGGTCGGCCGGTCGCCGCGGTCGCTGGCTTACCCTATTCTGCCACCACATGGACTGGCTCTGTGATCTAATTGTCCACCCTCACCGGGAGTTTTCCCATGATGCGCTCGCTTTGTGCTCTCACCGTAGTTCTTTCCCTCACCGCCTGCTCTTTTGACAAGCCTGCGCCGGTAGCACCAGCCGGAAAAGAGGCCGACTTCGATGATCTGTTTGATCTGTTCAACCAAGCTCAGGTGGAGCAGAAGGTTTTAGGAGGTATTAATCGTCTTACGTATGGTCCGGGTAGTAAGCGGGCACCAGAATGGTCTCCCGATAGTCAACGTATCATTTTTTATACTAGTCGTAATGGCTGGTGGGACGTATATACTATTGCTCCTGATGGGAGTAATGAAACTCAGCTAACAACGCATGAGACTGGCGAGTCGTCGCCTAAGTTTTCACCTGATGGCTTTAAGATCATGTTCACATCGGGCCGCAGTGGTCGTGCTAGTGTTCATGTTATGGATGCTGATGGGAAAAACGAAGTTAGGCTTACGGAGGGCAATTCTTCGGAAGAATATCATGTGTGGTCTCCCGATGGACAGCGCATACTGTATGTATCGTCGCCCTGGAATGGCGATAATTATGAGGATAGGGGCATCTATGTCATGGATGCCAATGGTTCTAATAAGACGCTTCTTACAGATCATGTTTATCCAGATGTGAGCCCGGCATGGTCTCCCGATGGTCAAACAGTTGCTTTCCTGTCGTATCGAGACCAGCAATATGACTTATATATTATGGATGCAGATGGAGGCGGCAAAAGAAGGCTCGCGCAAAATCTCGGGTACGCTTATGATGCGCCCGCTTGGTCGCCTGATGGAAAGCATATTGCGTATAGTCAGTTCTATTCGTGGAAAAGCAACGAAAGAAATCCAAATTTTGAGATTTTTGTTGTAGATCCCAATGGTCAGAATAAAATCCGACTCACTCATGCAAAAGGTAGCGATTATAGTCCGGTCTGGTCGCCTGACGGTGCGCGTATTGCCTTTACGTCAGACCGAAGCGGAACCGACGATTCATGGGAGCCAGATTCGGATATATATCTCATGAGTGCCAACGGACAGAATGAAAAAAGACTTACAAACAGATATGGGATTGAAGTTTATCTGAGGTGGTCTCCCCAAGGCGACCGAATTGTTTTTGAGGATCAAGATGGTTCAGGCTCAGAAATATACATATTAGATGTGCCTTAACCTCCGCCTCCTTACAGTATGCGGCGAAACTCTACTCGACCCCATCGCAGTAACCCGTTATCTTACTCCACGCAAATTCACAAAGGAGCAAACGTCAATGACCGCACAAGCCCAACCCGTCGTCTTCGTCTCGCTCACCGGCGACGAAGCCATCAAACTCTACGACCTCGACCCCCAATCGGGCGCGCTGAAACTGCGCGCCACTAGTCCGGCGCACGGCCCGTCGGGCGCGCTCTTTTTGCACCCGTCGCGCCCGGTGCTCTACGACGGCCACGTCGGGGCCTCAACCCTCGCCAGCTTCCACCTCGACGCCGCATCGGGCGAATTGACCCTGATCAACAAGGTGGACACCAGCCTCGACACCCCCGCTCACCTCATTACCGACCCCGCCGGCCGCTTTCTCCTCACCGCTTATTACACCGGCGGCGGCGTCACAGTACACCGCTTAGAAGACGACGGGGCCATCGGCGACCTCGTCCAGCGCATCGACACCGGCCCCAAAGCCCACGCCGTCTTGCTGACCGAGGACGAGCGCTTTGTCTTTGTGCCCCACGTCTGCCCCAACAACAAGACCAGCCAGTTCCGCTTTGAAGCCAGCACCGGCCAACTCTCGCCCAATGACCCGTCCGTGCTGGCTCCGCCGGAGGGCGAGCTTGGCCCCCGGCATATATGCTTCCGCCCGCTCGGCGACGTCGCGTACATCGTCAACGAGCAGGCCAACACGCTCACCGCTCACCGCTTCGACGCCGAGCGCGGCACTCTCACCATCTTCCAAGACATCTCGACCCTGCCCGAGGACTACGCCGAAGGTGGGAACACCGCCCACGTCGAAGTCCATCCCAACGGCCAGTGGTGCTACGCATCCAATCGCGGCCACGACAGCATCGTCGGCTACAACATCGACGCCGACGGCGCGCTCAGCCCGTTTGGGCACTACCCAGTGCCGGCCAGCCCGCGCTCGTTCAACATCGACCCGACCGGCACATACCTGTACTGCGCCGGAGAAGCCGCCGACCGCATGACCTGTTATCAGGTCGATGCAACCAGCGGTGCCCTACAGCCCATCGCGGATTACGAAGTGGGCAGTCAGCCGTTTTGGGTCATGGTGACAACCCTTTAGTCTAGCCCGAGAGCCTCGTCGATGTCCTGCTGATAGGCCCGCACGGCCCCGCCCATAATCTCTTCCATGGACAGCGAACGCCCGGCGTACGCCGACTCATAGGCTCCCACAATCGCCGCCACGGCCTGCATCCCGCCCAAACCATCCACCTCGGGTTGACCGCCGGTGAGTATGGCTTGGGCAAAGTCGTGGTACTCAATGGCCAAGTGCCGGGAGTCGATTTCGTAGAAAGATGTTGCGGACGGATCGTATTCTACGCCGTCGGCACCGAAGAGGCGCTCGGTGATCTCGTCGAGGTGAAAATCCGGCAGGAGCGAGAGGATTTCGCGGCCTTTCAGCTCCTTGCCTTCCAAGCGCAGCACCACAGGCCGACCATTGCGGTCACCGGGAGAATAGAGCGCGCCCCAACGGCCGTGGACGCTGCGCTCCCTTCCCCGCCCACCGCGACCGGCCACCAGCACGAGCTGCACCAGCGCACCAGACCGCATCCTGTATAGCGCGACCACTGAATCCTCGCCCGTGGCCTCTATACTCTCGGGATAGGTCTTGGCCCGCTCGCGGTAGGATTCGAGGGGGTGATCGTCGTAGCCGTCTGGCCGACGCCGCACCGGCTCGACGATGAAGCCACCGCCGAAGACGTGCGCGTAGTCCCCCATGTAGTATTGGATGATGTCGCCGTAGTGGACGCCCATGTCCAAGCCAATGGCCCCCTTTTCCTTGAGATGGCGCCAAGGCGTAATGGTTATGCGGTCGCTGCCACCGGCCGACGCCTGGATCATCAAAAAGGGATCCCCGAGCAAGCCGGACTCGACGATGGCCCGCGCCAAGCGGTTGGGCGGGTCGCGGCGGTAGTTTTCGGCGGTGGCCAGCACGGCATTGCCGGTGTGAGCGGCGTCGATCATGGCTTGGCAGGCGCGCATGGTAATGCCGAGGGGCTTTTCCACCAGCGCGTGCTTACCGGCCAACAGGGCTGGCACGGCCACTTGGTGATGCACGGAAACGTCGGTAACTACATCGACGGCCAAGATATCATCGCGCTTGAGCATCGAGTCCATATCCGTAAAGATCAGCGGCTCGCGCCCAAACAGCCGCTGCACTTCGCGGGCGGCAAACTCGGCGTTTGCTCGGTTCACGTCGCAGACGGCCATCAATTCGACATTGCCAATGCCACTCTCTTCCAACACCTTGTAGGCCAAGATGTGGCGATGGCCCATGCCGCCGCAGCCGACGACGCAAAGCGGTACTTTTTCCATAATAGGGTCTCCTGTTGTGTGTGCGGAAAGTCGGGCGCGGCCGTGGGCATTGTCAAGGGGAAGGCAAAACGCGAGAGGAACATGTTGCTAAAGCGTTCTCCACCGACGATAAAGGGATGCACACCCAAGGCGCTGCTCGTCGGGCTGCTCGGAGCCGTTTGCATCGGCTTAGGCTCGACCTACAACGACATGATCGTCAAAGGCTCCGGGCTGGCCGTGTGGAACCTGACCCCCGCGGCGATCTTTCTCTTTTTTATCCTCGTCGTCCTCCTAAACCCGCTCTTGCGGCTGCTGCATCCGCGCCTGCCCTTGCAGCGCGGTGAACTGGCCGTGGCCTTCTTCCTGATCCTGCTAGCCAACACCTTGTCGAGCCGCGGCCTGCCCGCCCAACTCCTGCCGGTCATCACGGGGGCCTATTACTACGCTACGCCGGAAAACGGTTGGGCCGAGATCGTCCAGCCCTATATGCCCGATTGGCCAGTGCCCCAAAGCCGCGACGCCATCTGGGGCTTTTACGAAGGCGATCCCACGGGTTCCGTACCGTGGGCGATCTGGGCGGCTCCGCTGCTCTACTGGGCCGTCTTTGGCTTGGCGCTCTTTCTGGCCATGATCTGCCTGATGGTGATCGTGCGGCGGCAATGGGTAGAGCGCGAGCGCCTAGCCTATCCCATGGTCCAGCTTCCCCTGGCCATGATCGCCGACGACGGCCGCGGCCGGACCATCAAACCCCTGTTCCGCAGTGGGTTTATGTGGCTGGGCTTTTCTCTGCCCTTTGTCCTCGCCTCTATCAACGCCTTGCACAACTACTTTGTGGTCGTCCCTTCAGTCAGTCTCTCGCTCGACAGCATCCCGGTCTTTCGCGGCATGGCGTCCCTGAGGATGTATCTGAGCTTGTCGATGGTGGGCTTTTCCTACTTCGTACCGCAAAACATCGCCTTGGGCCTGAGTTTTTTTCATCTCGTAAACGTGGTGCAGCGGGGCCTGCTTGGGGTATTGGCTTGGGGAGGTAAGGATGAGACGATGGGGGCGTATAGCCAGTACACCGACCCGATCATCATCCACCAAGCCATGGGCGGCATGATCGTCTTGGTGCTGGGGTCGCTGTGGGTGGGCAGAGCGCACATCAAGGACGTGCTGCGCAAGGCTTTTCTCGGCGCACCGGACGTAACCGACGCGGATGAAATCATGTCCTACCGAGTCGCCGCGTGGGGAGCCATCATCAGTTTCCTGACGATGGGTGTCTGGCTGTGGCAATCCGGCATTCCGCTGCCCTTTGTTCCCTTGCTGCTGTTCGGTGCCTTTGTCGGGTTTATGACCATTGCCCGCGTCGCCGCGCAAGGTGGGGTCGCGGCGATGTTTCCGCCCACCAACGGGCCGGACTTCGTCGTCGCCAATGTCGGCGGCACCGTGTTGGGCACTAAGGGCATGGCTGGCATGGCCCTGAGCTATGCTTGGAGCGTGGACACCTTGATCCTCATGATGAGCGCCTGCGCCAACGGCCTCAAACTCGTCACCGAGATCACCCTGCCCCATCGTCGCCGCCTTTTCGGGGCCACGGTCGCGGTGATCGTCCTGACGCTCGGTTGCGTCGTGGTCTTGACTCTCTATCTGGGCTACGAGTACGGGGCCATTAATCTGTCGCGGTTTTACTTCAACAACGTCGCGCAGTACCCCTATCGCTTTATGGAGAAAAGCATTCTCAATCCGTTCGACCCGCGGCCGAGCACGTGGCTACACATCGGCACCGGCGCAGCTATCATGGGCGGGTTGATGGCGGTCCAGTACCGGTTTCTGTGGTGGCCCTTCCACTCGCTGGGGTTTCCGGTCAGTTGCGTTTTCGGCAAGATGTGGTTCAGCGTCTTTATCGCCTGGCTCATCAAGAGCACAGTGTTAAAATACGGCGGCCTGACGCTCTTCAATCGCCTCAAGCCCTTCTTCTTGGGGCTGGTTCTAGGCGAGGCCGTCGTGGCCGGGACTTGGGTGCTTATCGACTATATAACCGGCATGCAAAACAATTATCTAGGCGGGATCGTGTTCCAGTGAAGTGCGCTTGAACGGCGCTGTTGAAACGGCTATCTTACCCACCCCAACAAAGGCCCAACCCCATGATGACGCCCGAGCAACGCTACTTCTTCGATTTGACCGGCTACCTCCACTTGCGCGGGGTGCTCAGCCCGGAGGAACTCGCGCCCGCCCAAGCGGCAGCCGACCGCTACATCAACATGCCGCCCGCAGAGTGGCCGCCCGAATTCGGCGCGGACCTCGAGCGCCGCGACCTCACCGGCTATCAGCACGGCTTTGCCTTTGACAAAAGCCTCGAAGTGCTCACCCGGCATCCTACTACTTGGCCGATCCTCATGGAACTCACCGACCGCCGGCCGCGCCTCAACGGCGGCACCCTCGGCTACAACCGCCACGGTCACGGCTTCCACTACCTGCACGCCGGATGGCGGCCTTCCAAACGACCCGATGTGCGGCGTTATTACATCGAGGACGGCCAAGTCCGCTGCACGGACTTTATTTTTTTCTTCTACTTGAGCGATGTCTTTCCCGGCGACGGCGGCCTCATCGTCTTGCCCGGCTCGCACAAGGCCCACTTCGACCGGCCCCGAGCGATGTTTTACTTAGGAGCCGAAGACGACGAGGACAGGGACTACGTCGCCGACACCGTGCCTCCGGGCGTCCACAATGTCTGCGCCCGCGCCGGCGACGTGGTCATCATGCCCGAGCACCTCATGCACGGCGCACTCACCTGGAAGCCCCGCGACCGCGACCGCCGCTTCCTCATTCTGCGCTACAACGTCCAGCACATGCTCACCGGCCAGCGCCGTCCTTTTCCAGACGCCATTCGCCAGCGGCTCGACCCCGAGACGATTGACCTAATCGAATTAGCCCCGTACTACGAATACAAAGACATCGTCAAAAAGCGCGAAAACATCGCCTAGTTCCCATGGCATCACAGCAAAACACCGAGCAGCTGAGCTTTCGCGCCCGCGTCCCGGTCTTCGACGCCAACATCGGCGTCGGCCACTGCCACGACCGGCCCTCGCCGTTTGCCGACGTGGCCGAGCTGCGGGCGGAAATGCAGCGCCACGGCGTAGAGCGCAGCTTGATCTACCACCTCCAAGGTGAAACCATCAGCGCGATTGAGGGCAACGAGGCCCTGCGCACTTGGCGTGGCGACGGCCTCATCCTCCAATGGGTCGCCGGACCGAACGCGGACTCGTTGGCGCAACTGCGGGCGCTCCGCGCCGCGGGCGAGGTCTCCAGCGTCCGCCTGCACAACACCGAGGGGAGCCGTGTTCCCTTTGCCGACTGGATCTACGGCGAGTTGCTCGCTTGGCTGGCAGCCGAGCGCATCCCCCTGTGGATTTCGCTGGCCGACACGCCGGTCGCCGAAGTCATGGAAACCTTGCGCCGCTTCCCGGATTTACAAGCAGTGCTCCTCGGCGCCCACTACACGCATTCCCTCGCCTTGCGCCCCCTGCTCAGGGCTCTGCCCCAAGCGGCGCTGGAGCTAAGCCGCTTTGAGAATCTGGGCGGTATCGAGGCCCTGATCGGCGAATTTGGCATAGAGCGCTTCCTCTACGGCTCCTACTATCCGCGCTACGCCATGGGGCCGATGCTCTTTTACCTGCACCACTTGGCCATTGACGACGACGCGCTCGCGGCTTTGACCGCGGGCAATCTAGAGCGCATTCTCGGAGGGGCCGCATGATCATCGACTTTCACGGCCACGTAGGCCGCTGGGATTCCCTCGACATGGTCGATGACCCAGCCGAGATGCTGCGCGCCATGGACGCGGCAGGTATCGACAAAAGCTGCGTCTTCAACATCTTCCATCCCGACGGCCAGCCCGGCAACGACCAGACCGCGGCTTTCGTCGCCCGCCATCCCGACCGCTTCATCGGCTTTGCCTACGTGTGCCCCACCTGCCCCGACACCGTACGGCCCGAGCTAGAAAGGGCCATCGACGAACTCGGGTTCCGGGCGATCAAAATCTACCCGCCCTATACGCCCTTTCCGCTCGACGACTCGGCTTGGGATCCAATCTACGAGTTTGCCGCTGAGCGCGGCCTCGCAGTTTTGGCCCACACCGGCGGCGAGCCAACGGCCGCACCCGCCCAATTCGGTCGCGCAGCCGCACGCTTCCCCAACGCCCGCTTCGTCGCCGGCCACTCCGGCAACGTCGAGCCGTATCGCGGCCAAGCCATTGCCGCGGCCCAGCGCTTGCCCAACTACTTCCTCGAAACCTGTTCGACCTTCCGCACCCCAGGCGTCATCGAAGAATTGGTGGCCAAGGCCGGGGCCGACCGCGTGCTCTTCGGCTCGGACACGCCCTTGATGGACCCTCGCCCCCAGCTCGGCAAGATCATCACCGCGGCCATTGACGACGACGCCAAGCGCCTCATCCTCGGCGAGAACGCCCGCGGCCTACTCGGGCTGTAAGACGCAAAAAGCCCGCCTACCACAGGGGCAAGCGGGCTTTCTTTGCAAAGGGTGTGGAACCGAGTATTACTGCTGGTACTGGTACTTAATCCGGCCCCAACTCTGCTCCTCGACCGCAGTCGGCTCGCCCCAATCAATGGTGTCGTCCATGGGGGAGATGAGCAGGTCCTGCGAAGAGTGACAACAACTCGTCGGAGTAGTAGCCCACATGCCAACGCGATTGTCGGCATCGCCGGCGCTGTCATCTACATCGCTGACGAAAATCGAAAAGCCGATCACCTCACCCGCGGTCAGGTCGTGCTCAATCACCTGATCTTCCGTGATGTTCTCCTCGGTGGGCTTGGGATACGAATCAATGGCGATCGTGCGGAACTCGTAGATATACGTGCTCTCGCCGTACTCTTCGCCCTCGAAGCTATAGGTGCAGTAGTACCAACGGCTGCCGTTGGACAACAGCGTCGGATTCTCGACGTCGGCACTACTGACCGCAGCCGTTTGCAGGGCCGGGCCGAAATTGCCGTTGAGCGGCGGGAACGCGAATGAATACTTGTGGTGCGTCACCACGTCTTCGGGCTTGGGCAAGTAGTCGTGCCGCGGGTTGAACTCGATCTCAATGCTGTCGTCCCACCAATAAGAGCCTAAGTCTTGGCGGGTGATCGTGTGCTTGTTGTCGAACACCTTCGTCGTCACGTAGATTTCGTTGCGCGAATCATTCCAACCCAAGATGTGGCGGATCTGCATCGAAGCCGGGTCCATGCCGCCGCGCGGCACGTCGTCGCCAGCAAAGCCGTGCACCGAAAAGAGCCTCGAGCTGGGAATGGCGTACACTTCGAGCGGCACCGCCGACCAATCGTCGTCAAATCCGTCGATGTTCGGCACATTGGCATCGGGGAACTGCACGGCGAGGAAGACCTCACCCGGGGGTTCGTGCGCCCCGGCGGCTAACGCAAAGGCCAATAGCGCGATTGCCGTCAGGCCACAGGTAAAAAGACGTTTCATAGCTACCTCCTTAGGGGTAGGTGGACGATAAACGACTAAATTGCAGATGAACGACTGAACTGCAAATGTAGCCAAATGGCTCGCCAAATACAACCAACTATTGCAAGCCGGCGTATAGCGTGACAAAGGTCTCAGTCGTCGTTTCAGCCTCTGCCTCGGCAAACGCCTTGCGCTCTACCACAAAGCCGGCCAACGCCTGGATCCGATAGCCCAAATAGGCCGACTCGGTCGCCAACTGCAAGGCCCAGCTCAGGGAGTCGAAGTCCTCCATATCGCGGTCGAAGTCGTTGAACAGCGCGTATTCGACGCCGGCCTGTACCCGCGTGGCCTGCAATAGTTGCGTCTCCAAAAGCAGCGAAAAAAGCTCCATCAGCGTCGTGCGCTCCTCCTGGTCAAACAGCGACCGGCTCTGCTGACGCCACTCGCTCTTCCAGCGCGGCGCTAGAGTCAGCCCGCGCCAAGTGCGGCGATAGCTGGCCTTGTTGATTAGGCCGAAGAAGAAGTCTGACGCATCGCCCGGCCGCTGCGCAAAGAACACCCCGTTCAGCTTGCTCATCACCAATAGCGCGTCGCTGGTCAAGCTGTGGCCGACGAATAGCTGGTGAACCCACGCATCGCGCGCCAACAGCGGGTCGGCGATGTGTACGAGCTTGCCGCCGCGCAGCGTGTTGTCGGGCTGCCACTGCAAAATTGGATCGGGAATGTCGTCTTGCACCAACTGGCTCATCTCAAAGAGCCGTACCCGACCCAGCCGCGGCCAAGCCCGCTCGTACCCTAGCTGTAAATAGGTGCTGTGGTTTTTGCGAGCCGCGGAAATCTGCTCCTCGCGCAAGGCCCCCACCTTGAGCTGCCAGTGCCGGCTCAGGTCGATACCGCCATAGACGTTGAAGCCTTGTTGATCGCGGCGATAGGGGTAGTCCGGCTCGGTGTCGTTTTCGTATAGATCGACCCAGAAGTTGTGGTTCATATCGACGCCGAAGAGGAACTCCGGCCGATCGACCAAGAAGCGCAGGAACGGCTCTTCGTAATCTGGAATGGCGTTGGCCTTGACCCGGTTGTCGTTTTGGTTGAAGTCGGGCACCAAGTCGTTGTTGAGGTCCCAGCCGGGGAAGACCAAGCGGTCATTGACCAAAAAGTCCGCCCGGAACCCATCGGGGAAGCGGTCTTGATCGTCGTTGTCTTCCACTAAGTCAAAGCGGTTGCCCTGACGGGCGTAATCGAGGCCCGAGGTCGTGGTGACAAAGGACTGGGTGTTGTAGCGCGGGTCGATCGAATACACTTCCCCAAACAGCGACAGCCGCCCCAAGTGCTTACTCAGGTTCGCCATCCACGCCGGCGCGCTGGGCCGGTCGCCAATGCCCGCCGAGGAAATGTGCGTCTCCGCGGCGACATTGGGATACTTGCGGAAGCTCCAGCTCAGGTCGTATTCGCCATACAGATCAAAGCCAAACACGTCTTCCACCTTAAGCGTGGCCCCGGCGACTGCCGTAGCCGTTGGCAGCCCGTAGGCAAAGCGGACCGTGCGCAGATTGGATATGTCCTGCACATTGCCCTCGGCCTGCGCCACCAGCAAGAACACCGGGTCATCCACATCCGCCCCGAATACGTCGCCCAAGCTAATGCTGCGCTCGCCCGTCCAACTAAACGAACTCGATGGCCGACCAACCGTTACAAAACCGCCGCCCTCTCCGAGCTGCTGGTCCGAACTCATCCAGATCTGGTAGTCGTTGGCCAGCACGAGGCGAAATTCCACTGCCGCGATTTCGGACTTATCGGCCGAGGCGCGGTTGACAAACGACGCGCTGTCAAAGTCGTAGAGCAGGCTAATTTGCCCGTCGCCATCCGCGGTGAGAAACCCCTGCCGCTCCAAGCCGCCGTTGATCACCGGGCCAAAGCGAATGTCGCGGCCCGACTCCACCGTGCCGTCGCGGTAGGTGATAATCACGTCCGAGGCATCGGGGAAGAACGCGGCACCGCCGGCACCGTCTTCCGGCGAGTCGTCGCGCAAGGCGATCGCGATCTGGGAAATGGTCGCGTTCTGCTGCTCGTTCAGCCCGCCTTTGTACAGGGTTTCTATTAGTTGGTCCGACTCGCTGTTGGTCTGATGGGCGTTGACCGCATGTACGCCCAACTCCACGAAATCCCCCAACTGGGCCGTGAATCGCCCTCCCACGAGGGAAGTCGCGTCCGTAAAGCGGCTCTCCTCCTGCTGCAAGCCGCGCGGGCCGGTGATCAGCGAGTGGAGAAAGGTCAGTTGGTATTTGTCGGTGGCGAGGTCGATCTGCATGCCGTTCAGGCGCGGCTTGGAAAACGACAGCGGCGTCAAGGTGGTCCGCAGGTTGTTGCTCACCGTCAGCGCGTAGTGATATTGGCCCTTGTGATCGCCGGCGATGACCAGCTCGTTGAACCACCGCGCAAACCGCTCGGTCTTGAACAAGGAGCTACCGGCTTCCTCGGGCCGCCGCTGCGCCGTATTGAAAATCAGCCAGCCCTGGGTCAGGTAATTCCCGTACAGATCGTAGAAGTAATCGCCCTCCAAGTCGATGCTCACGTAGCGTTGATACGGCAGCCGCGCGCGGTTGGTGTACTCCCACTGCCGCCACGGGTATTCGGCGAACATCACCTGCGGCACGTACCAGCGCCGCATGGCCGGATCGAGCGCGTCGAGGTACACCTCCGGGCTTTGCGCTACTTCTTGTTGCCATCCCAAGCGGCTACCATAAGTCCCGTCGGCAAGGGCGAGGGCGAGCAACGCAGCACAGAAGGCAGACATCCGCCGGGGGTTTGCAGACAGCCTCTTACAGTGAGTGGCCCTAGTCAACATCCATTTCTCCAGCTTAGTACGCCACGCCCACCGCGCCGTTGGCCACTTCGCGGCCCTGGTCGGTGTCCCAATCGAGTTGATAGAGGTACATGCCGGGCGGCACGAGTGCGCCCTCTTCGTCGCGCCCGTTCCAAGTTTGGGCAAAGCTGCCGCTGCCACTGCTAGCCGCGATTTGGCGCACCAATCGGCCGGACAGGTCGTATATCCGCAAGCGGATCTGCCGCAAGCTCTCCAAGTCGCGCAATTCATAGGCGATTGCGACGTGGTCGTTGACGCCGTCGCCGTTGGGCGTAAAGGTCGCTGGCGTGGCCTGCACGCTGCTGATGAGGCCACCGCCCATGGGCGTGCGCACCGATACCACGTCGCCGCTAAAGCGGAATGTCGCATTGCCTGGGGCGACCTGCTGCTTGAGCTCGGGTTCGGCGCTGTCGTACACCCAGCTTCTGAAGTCCGCGCCAAAACGCAAGACCTTGGCGTCGAAAACCACCTCAATCCGCTTCTCGTTGTCGCGCGGCCCCACCAAACGGTCAAACGAGACGATCAGGCGGTCATCCTCGATCGCGGGCGGGAAGCGGTCGCTGATCTCCTCGCCGTCGATGAGCACCGAATGCACCCGCTCGACCGGGATCTGGGTAAAAATTTCCAGCCGGTCAAAGCCCAAGTCGCTGGCGCGCAAGACCGGGCGCACCACATAGGTGAAGGTTTCAGCCGCGAAACTCTGCGTGGCGATCGGCCAAATCTCCCCAACCACCTCTTGAGCCACTGGATCCTCGGAAAACAGCAGCGACATGTTGTCGATGCGCGGGGCCGCGTCGCCGCTGGCGAACAGAACCGCCTCTAGCTGGAAGTAGCGCGCCGGACTCGGCGACAGAACGGGCGTGCCGTCCTGCCACAAATCCGCCGACAACTCGGCCTGCCGCAGCCCAGCGGCGAAATCATAGGGCGCCGACCACGGGCTCCAATTTTCTAGATCATAGCCCAACTCCACGTTGTTCCATCGCCGCAGGCCGAGCTGGGTCAGGTATTCATCGAGGGTCGATATTTCGAGCGTGCCGGTCGGGCCGATGACGCGGTAGATGTTGGGCTGCGGCGCGTTGCCCGTGCGGGTGCGGAGCAAAAGCTGAGTCCCCTCGGGCACCTCGCCTTGCCAGCGAATTTTGCTCCACGCGACCTCGCGGCCAAAATCCATGATCGGGGTGCGGTAGGTCGTCCGGGTCACAAAGCCCTCGCCATAGATTTCGAGCTCGGCGATCTCCCAGTCGCGCTCGGGGTCGAGCGGACGAATGGCAATCCACTTGAGGTCGCGGGTGGGGAAGCGCAAATCCACCACCACGTCGAGGCTCTCGCGGTTGCGCGCCAAGATGTCAAAGGCCGGGTCGTTGGGTGCGCCCAAGGCCGCGTCGATAACCATGTACCAACGCTTGCCGCGCTGGCTGCGGTCGAAGTTGCTGTCCCAAAACGGGCCGGTGTGATCGGCCACGCCGATTTCGTACCACGCCAAGTAATTGTCCTCAAACCCGGGCCGGGGGAAGAAGCGGATGTGGTTGATGGGCAGTTCGACCCCCAAGTGCATGACGTTGTTTTTGACCACGCCGGGGTTGTTGCGGCCAGCCAAGCGCGGCGGCTCGGGCACCCGCACTAGCATGGCGGTCGTCGGATCGCCGTCGATGAGAAACTGCAAGGGCTGTGAGTCGGTTACTAAGTGCGTGCCGCCGTAAATGCTGGCCGTGTAAAAGTGCCCTTGGCGCTCCTTGATCGACCGCGCCAGATTTTCGCTCGGGTCGATGTACACCGGACGCAGGCCGCCATCGACAAAGTCGATCAGCGTATCGACGCCCGCGGTGTTGAAGCGCACACTGACCTCTTCGGCGACTGCGCCAATAGAAACCTCCTCGACGATGCCGCCCTCGGCGTCGAGCAGCACGTACGCAGCCGTCTGCTCGGCGACCAGTGCTTGCCAAGCATTGCCGTCCGCGCCGCCGAGGCGGAACTCGCCGCGGCCCCACGCACTGGCGGTCCAAGCCACAGCCAGCACCGCGCTCAGCCAGCCCATCCGCTCTATTCGATTCAGCACGACGTCTCCTTTCGTTCAGTACGCCACGCCCAAGGACCGCATCGTCTGCCCGCTGCGCGCATCCCCTTGCACCTCGATCCGCACCAAGTAGATGCCGGGGGCGACGCGCTGGCCCTGTTCGTCTGTGCCGTCCCAATGCACGGCATCGTACACGCCGTTTTGCCCCTCGGCGTCAAGGAGGCGGCGCACCCGCCACCCCCCTAAGTCCCACAAGTCGATCACAATCCGCGCTTTGCCGATGACCGCCAGCACCTCGAAGTTCACGTCGAGGACATCGTTCACGCCATCCCCATTGGGCGTCAAAACCTCGCTGCCGAGGGTGAAATTGCCAATCAAGCTGCCCTCGTTCACCGCACGGCTCAGCACCGTCGTCCCCGCTTCGGTCGCCACGTCGCCTTCCGCCAAGAAAGCCGCGTTGCCCTCGGTAATGCCCTGAAAGGCATCCTCTTCTAGCAGCAGGGCGCGGCCGCCAAAACGGGTGCTAAAGGCCAGCACTCGGCTGGCGAAGTGAATTTTCAACACCGCGTCGTGCTGGTTGATGGCCGGGAAACTCACCGCAAAGCGCTGGTCGTCAATGGCGGTGATGGCGACCTCGCCTTCGGTTGTGGCCCCATCGGTGACCGCAAAAGCGTGGTCGAGCACCTGCTGGCCGCTGGCGTCAATGATCTCGATCCGCTCGACGCGGCCCACGCGGCTCGGCGTAAACACCTCAAAGCTGTTGAAGCCCTGCACGTAATCGCTCTCCATCTCCGCCCGCACCGCGTACACAAAGGGCACGTCCGCCGCGGCTGGGACCTCGCGGGGAAAAATCTCGCCGACGAGGGCATCCGCTAGCGGCGGCGCAGAAAACTCGAGCGCGATTTGCTGGAGAATGTGGCTCGCCTCCAAGTGCTGGCTCTGGAATTCCACGCGGAATTGGAAATAGCGACTGGGGCCGGGCGAGAGAATCTGCGTGCCCGCGGCCAACTCCTCCAGCGCATAAGGAGAGGTCCACGGACTCCAGTTTGCCAAGTCGTCGCGCACTGAGCCGCGCTCCCAATCGTCGCCCTGACGCCCGCGCTCGGGCAGCTTTAAGTACTCTCGGCGCAGCAGCGGCTCGTCCGGGTTGGCTACAGACAGCGAAATCTCAGGGGCGTCTTGCAGGGCCACCTGCTTGCGGGTGTACGCCAAGGGACTGGGATCGTGGCCGCTGCGGGTGCGCAACTGCATATCGGCCAGGTCCGCAGCGCCTACTTGCTGCTGCAAGGTGCGGATGAGGCCCCAATTGGCCGGGCTGCCCATGTCGATGATCGGCGAGATGTAGCGCGCCGTCGGAAAGAACCCCTCGCCAAAGACCTGGAGCTTCTCGATCTCAAAGGGAATGGCCGACGTGGCCCGCAGGCGGATGAAGCGAATGTAGCGCGGCGGGTCGATGGGCACTTCGGTAATCCGGTCGCTGTTGTCGTTGCGCACGACATAGGTTTCCCAAATCGGGTTGCCCGAACTGGTCAGCACCAAGCCGTCGTTGATCTCCACTTCAAAGTTTTTCAAAAAGTCGTTTTGAAAGGGGGTGCCGGGCGAGGGAAAGACCGTGTTGCGCGGGAAGAAGCGCACCCGATTGACCCCAAAGCGCGCGCCTAGGTCGAGAATGAGCTGAGTTCCCAAGATGTCGTCTTCTTTGCGCTCGAATGCCTGCCCGGTCGGGTCGGCCGCGAGCATGTCCTCGAAAATCACTTGGAGTTGCAAAGCGGTCAGGTCGAAGACCGTCGGTGCGCGCAACGAGCCGCCTCGATCTAGCACCTCTGTGGCCAAGTTCTGCTCGGCACCCACTCGCCGCGGCAGGATACTGCCCGGAAAATCCGCGCTTCTAAACTCGATCAAATCGGCTGGCGCATAGCCTATTTCGGTGACGTTGGGGTCGAGAAAGGAGCGGTGCTCGGGCTGGATCGTCGTGATGTCCTCGGTCCCTTCGACCCGCCCGGTCCACGCGATTTGCCCGTCCTGTCCGATGAGCAGGACTTGTCGGGCCGCTAGCGGTTGCACCAAGCACGCAGTTAAGACCCCAATCAGCAACGCGGCTCTCATAGCGTGGGCATCAAGCGTCGGCCGCCGATACGGTATGCTGCGCGATAACCGACTCGAACTGCATAAGGCCGCCGCTCCAGCAGCTTCAGCGTGGCTGTTACGTCTTTTGTGCCTATCTCGTAGTCGCCAGTCTCAATGTCAATAACCACGAATTTTCCTTTTTCGGTCGTCTCCACCAAGTTGCGTATCTGTTCCCGGTAGATGGCTTCCCCTCGGGCTGTTATCTCCTTGGAGTTATACGTGTAACCTACCATAGAAATCCTCCTTTTGGGCTTTGCCCTGCCTCCACAAATCGGCGACGGCACCGGGCCTTTCCGCAAGCGAGACTTCGGGACAGCACTTGACGCAGATGCCCTTTTCAACTTTATAGATTAGCTTCACAGTACAGCACCGGACGGTTTCGATTGAGCCTGTTGGGCAGCAATCAATAAACCTAATATCGGGCTGTGATTCAACCTATCTTTTGGTGTTGCATATTAAGGATTTTGGCTCGCGGAGAAGAGCTATGGCGACCGATATTGCAGTCGAAGAACAACGAGCGAGGCATTTGATCGCTCAGGAGACTATTGATGCCATTGTCCAAGTTATTGCCGATCATCTTTCACCCAAGCTCATCATCTTGTTCGGCTCATACGCCTCTGGCTGCCCCACACCCGATAGCGACCTCGATCTATTGGTCGTCATGGATACCGATCTACTCCAGCACCAGCGTGCCACGCCGATCCGCCTGTTGTTCAAACCAGTGCCCTGTGCCTTGGACCTTTTGGTCTATACGCCCGCAGAAGTGGCTTATTGGAACGGTACTGTAAACCACATTGTCACCGCAGTATTTCAACACGGCAAAGTAGTATATGAACAACCAGCACCTTGAACTGGCCCAGCACTGGCTGCGAAAGGCCGATAACGATCTGGTCACCGCTCGGCAGACGCTTTTGCTGTCCGGCGGACCGACTGATACGCCCTGCTTTCACGCCCAGCAGGCCATTGAAAAGGCTCTGAAAGCTCTTTTGACCGTCGCCGAAATCCCTTTTCAGCGCATCCACGATCTGAGCCGCCTGCTGGATCAAGCCCTCCCTCTATTGCCCGCTTTGGAATCCTTCAGGGAAAGCTTAGCCACCATTTCCAATTATGCGGTTGACACGCGCTACCCCGAAGTTACCTCCGATCCCACCCGCCAAGAAGCCGTTGAAGCCTTGGCCATCGCTGAAAAGGTAATGGCGATGATTCGCGCTGAGATCGAACCTGACTAAACGCGGTAGAAGGCAAAACGCCTTCTTTTAGAGATCCCGTTGTCGGCACTCATGGCATTTTTCTCGACAGTTGTTTCAGCAACACGTCCCGCTCGGTTTGCACGCGCACGGCGACTTTGGCGCGTTGCTCTTGGCGCTGGTACTGAGCAAACGCTTCCCGTGCGGCCTCTTCCTCGCCCAGCAGCCCGTAGAGCTTGCTCAGGAAGAAATGCACCCGGTAGTCTTCTGGGGTGGTCTCAGCCAGCCTAGCGACGCAAGTGAGGGCCTCTTGGTAGCGTGCCTGCCAGAAGCGCAGCTTGCCCAACCCCCACAAGTCGGCACTCGAACCGGGCCTTTCCACCAGCGCGGCCTCAAGCTGCTCTTCCGCCTTTTGCATGGCTTCCTCCCCGACCAACCCTTGCTGCCGCCACCAGCCCTCCGCCCTAACACTGCCCAACTCACCGCTGTGGCGCTCCATTTCAATGAGGAGGTCCGCCAGCCCGAGGGCCGCTTGCCGCGCATAGGGCTTTTGCGCCAACAACTCGACGTACGCCGCAATGGCTGGTTCGGCTCGGCCTTCGGCCGCGTAAATGCGCGCTAGCTGGTACCGGGCCCGGCTGCTGTCGGGACGCAGCACCAGCAAATCGCCGTAGGACTGGGCCGCACTCTGCAAATCGCCGCTCAGGCTCTGCGCGTCGCCGAGGCGACCGAGCAACGCCGCGGGATCACCCCCTTGGTCGAGCAGAGTCTGGTAGATGCTGACGGCTGCGGCTGGTTGCCCGGCAGCTACATAGCAAGCCGCCAGCAACTCCTGCGCTCGGCTTTCTTCGGGCCAGTGCTCCACGAGTTCGCGGTACACGGCAATAGCCTTGCGGTGCTCGTCCTTTTCGCCATAGAGCACTCCGAGCGCGTAATAGGCGGCGGGAAAATCGACTCCTGCCTCGATTGCACTCCGGTACTCGCGCAGGGCGTTGGCCGTCATCCCCTGTTCTTGGTAGGCGTGGCCCGACCAGTAGTGCTGCTCCCCTTTTGATCTACTATCGCACGCATGGAAACCGATACTGAGCGCGATTAGGACCGCCCACGAGCACTGGGCCAATACAGCAGTCCTGAATGCCTTGAACGATTCGCTATGCATATCGTCTATTCTGCGTCCATCTGCGTCCATCTGCGTCCATCTGCGTCCATCTGCGTCCATCTGCGGATCTAGTTCAGCCCCGCGTAAATCGTCACAAAAGATTCATTGGTCGTCCGCGCCTGCTGCCCGGTGAACTGCTTGCGCTCTACCTTCATGCCGGTCAAAGCGCGGAGCTTGTAGCCGAGGTAGTTGGACTCATTGCTGAACTGAACGGCTACGGTCACCGAGTCGAAATCGTTTTCGTCGGCGTCGAAATCGTTGAAGATCGCGTATTCCACGCCAGCCTGGAGCTTGGTCACCTGCAAGACCTGCGTCTCCACCAAGCCCGAAAATAGCTCCATCAGGCTGGTGTGACTGTTGAGCGACAGCAAGCTGCGGCTCTGCTTGCGGAACTCGCTCTTCCAGCGCGGCTCCAACGACCACGCCCCGAGCTGGAGGCGGTAGCTCGCTTTGTTGATCAGGCCGAAGAAGAAGTCAGAAGGTGCCAAGCCGTATTGCTCCCGCTGGGCCTTTTCCATCTGCTGCTCGAAGTGGAGCCAGTGCATCTTGGTGGTCAAAAAGAGCGCCGCCACCTGTAAATTGTGGCCGACAAAGAGCTGGTTGACCCACGTGTCGCGCGCCAACAGCGGGTCCTCGACCTTGGTCAACTCGCCGCCGCGCAGCGTATTGTCCGGCGCCCACTGCAACAGCGGATTGGGAATGTCGTCTTGGACTAACTTGCTCATCTCGAATACCCGGAAGCGGCCCAGTCGCGACGCATCGCGCTCGTAGGTGAACATCAGGTAGTTGCTCTCGTTTTTGCGCGCCGAGGAAATCAGCCCCTCGCGTAGCGCGCCCACCACCAAGCGCGCCCGCGGCGTGATGTCGGCCCCGAGGTGGACGTTGAATCCCCGGTGATCCCGGCGATACGGATAATCCGGCTCCTCGTCGTTTTCGTATTGATCGACCCAAAAGTTGTTGTTCATATCGACGCCAAAGAGGAACTCGGGCCGATCGACGTAAAACCGCAGAAAGGCCTCCTCGTAGTCCGGCTCGGTATTTGAGCGCACGAACGTGTCGTTTTGGTTGAAGTCGGGCACGAAGTCGTTGTTTTGATCCCAGCCCGGAAAGACCTGCTGATCGCCGCTGAGAAAGTCGAAGCGCACGTTGTCCGGGAATTTGTCTTGATCGTCGTTGTCATCGACCAAATCGACCAAGCCGCGCTCGTTGTCGTAGTCAAAGTCCCCGGTGCCCGAGGTGATAAAGGTCTGGGTATTGTAGCGCGGGTCCATGCTATAAAACTCGCCGAAGGCAAAATAGGGGGCGGCCTTTTTGGACACGTTGACCATCCAAGCCGGTGCCGAGCGCCGGCCGCCGATCCCCGAGAATGCCTCGTGGGTTTCCGTGAGCACGTTGGGGTACTTCCGATAGCTCCAACTCAAATCGTACTCGCCGTACACGTCGAAGCCTCGCAGGTCTTGCAACTCGACGCTGCCGCCAAAGATGTGGGTCGCCGTGGGCAGGCCGTACTCAAAGCGGATAGTCTGCAAATTGGTGATGTCCTGGACGTTGCCCTCGGCCTGTGCGACGAGCAGCAAGACCTCCTGGCCGTCGAGATTGATCTGGCGGTCCGAGGTCATCCAGACCTGATAGTCGTTACCCAGCGTCAGCAGGAATTCAACCTTGGCGATTTCGTCTTTGGCAAAACGGGCCTGATCGACAAAGTCCGGGCTGTCGAAGTCGTACACCAGCCGCATCTCCTCCGGCCCATTGGCGGCGACAAAGCCCTGCTGCAAGAAGCCGCCCTCGATGATCGGCTCAAAGCCAATGGCCTTGCCCGATTCCTCCGAGCCATCGCGATAGGTGATCTGCACGTCCGACGCATCGGGAAAAAACGCCGCGCCGCCCACGCCGTCTTCGGGCGAGTCGTCGCGCAGCACCAGCTTGACCAGCGAGATGGTTTTGTTTTGCCCGATGGTCAGCGAGCCGGCGAAGGGGTTGCCGGCCTGCTTGTCGAGCAAGGTGTGCGACTGGTGGGCGTTGGCCGTGTGCAGCGCAACTTCGGCAAAGTCGCCGAGCTGGGCCCCCAACCGCCCGCCCGCCAAGATGGTGTTGTTGGTCCGCAGCACCTCGCGGTCCCCGGTCGAGCCGCCGCCGGGATTGCTCAGCCGCGAAAACAAAAAGGTGGCTTCGTAGCGGTCGGTAGCTAAGTCGAACTGCACGCCGTCCATGCGGGCCTTGGCAAACACCATCGGCGACAGCACCGAGCGCAGGCGACTGCTCGCCGTCAAGGTGTAGAAGTACTGGCCCTTGTTGTCCTGCGCGACCACCACCTCGGAAAACCAGTTCTGGAAGCGGGAGGACTTGAACAGCACGTTGCCGAACTGCTGGGGTTTGCTCTGCGAGTTGTTGAAAATCAGCCAGCCGCGGGTGAGGAAATTGCCGTACAGATCGTAGAAGTAATCGCCCTCCAAGGTCGTTTCCACGTAGCGCTCATACGGGTTGCGCGCATAGTTGGTGTATTCCCACTGCCGCCAATGGTACTCGCTGTATAGCTCCTGCGGCACGTACCAGCGGCGCACGGCCGGGTCGAGGGCGTTCAGGGATACCCCAGGGCCTTGGGGCGCGAGGCTAGTCTGGTCGCCGAGCTGCAAGCCCAAGCGCGTCCCGTACTGGCCCTGTGCATCGACCACACTCCACAATAGTAGGAGACCGCAATACAGTCCGGTCTTTGGTCTCACGACAACCTCCCTTTGGTAGGGGCGACCGATCGGTCGCCCCTACATTAATATGCAACATCTACCAGCCACTGCGACGGACGGGGCTCGGCATCAATCGGCCGATCGCCCCCACCTTAATAGACCACGGCGATGAGGCGGGTGCGGGTCGTCCCTTCGACCCCTTCTGCATCGGCCTCCACTGTGATTTGACACAAGTACAACCCCGGCGGCACCCCCTGCCCGGCCTCGTCCTTCCCGTCCCACTTAAACTGCTGCGGCCCGCCAGTGGCCAACCCCGCTAGCTGCCGCACTCGCCGTCCAGCCAGCGTGTATAGATGAATAGTCAACGGCCGCGCAGCCTGCACGCGAAACAGGGAAAAGCCAATCTCCGCAGTCTCGTTGATCCCGTCGCCATTGGGGGTAAACGGATTGGGCGCGATGGCAATATCGTCGATCGTGGCTCGCGCCCCTTGCGCGCCAATCGACAGGCTCTTGGAAGGGCTCAGGGCGGTCGCGTCGCCCCCATCGGCCACCTGCCAAGGCGTCGCCGGCTGGCTCTGCCGCACGGCGACCTGCATCCGCGTCCCTTGCAGGTACACCCGCCCGGCAAAGCGCACGCGCAACAGCCGGCCGCGGCCCACTATCCAGCCCCGCTGACTGCCCAGCCGACCGTAGCTCTGCTCGTCGAGGCTGTCGCCAGCCGCGTCAAACGGCACCTGATCGCCCAGCCCGACCACCTTGCGGAAGTAGCGCACCGGCCCCTGCTCGTCCGCGCTAAGCGCTTCGTAGGCTGCGGCATCCACTTCGGCCAAGCTGCCGTTGGCCAGCCGCTGAAAATAGCGCACGGCACCCCGCTCGGCGTCCGGCAAGAGGCTGTGCGAGGTAAAGGTCAACAGGTTGCGGTCCAAGCCAGTGGGCACCTCGTCGCCGGGCAGGACCGACCGGTAGTACACCGGCGTGAGCACATCGTCCGGCGCGCCCTGCACAATCTGCGGAAATTCCAACCACAGCGAGTCGCCCTCGGCGTGTACCGCTAGCCCATCATCCCACTGGAGCGGGGTTCCGGCCAACAACTCGGCCTCAGTACCCATAGCCGCATCGACGAACTTCAGCGCGAAAGACGGCTCGGCGTGCAAGAGCAATTGGTCGAAGCCCGGGCTGCGCACGTTGGTCGGCTGCTGCAAAAAGTTGGGCTGCACGTAGAGCGCAAAGGTGTCGAGCACTCCGGCCGCAGCGGTGGTCGGCCACACCTCGGCCCGCAGGTGCTGAGCCACTGGCTGGTGGAACGCGACCGCAATGCGGTGTAGGGCTGCCGCGTTTTGGCCGCTGCTTTTGAGGCGCGCTTGGATCTGCATGAAGCGCCGCAAGCCCGGCGAAGTAGCCAAGTCCCCCGGCTGCAAGTAGCGCTGGCTCCACGGACTCCAGCCCGGCCCCACCACCACGGTCGTGTCCGAAGGCCCCTTGAGAAAACCGGCCAGCGTCCTGTATTCGTCCGCGGTCTTCTGGTTGCCAGTCTTGTCGAAATAGCGGATTTGCTGCAAGAGCTGGTCGCCGGTGCGGGTGCGGATCTCCACATCCGTGCCCGGGGGCGTGCTCGCCTCCCAGCGCACTGCGCCCAAGGCCACCAACCCCGGCAGCTCGATCAGATCCGACTCCAGTACCACCTCAGCCGGCGCTCCTTCGGCGAGCAGCATGAGCTCATTCTGATACGACCAGAACTGGTTCATGTGGCCGGTGCCGCCCGGGCCGGTGGCCCTAAATCCGGGCGGCACGTGGCCGATGGTGACCATGTCGAGGAAGCGGGTCAAAACTGGCGGGGCCTGAATGTCGGCAATGTCGCGAAAATTGCCGGTGAAGATATTGCGCTCGCGTTCCTCCGGGCTGATGCGCTGCCACTTTAGATTGCCCTGGGCGTCGCGCTCGCCCGTGGAGGCGCGCATGATGTAGCCCCGGCTGCTGCCCACGAAGCGGGTCTGCGCCAAGCGCACAATGCCCCCCATATCTATGGTTAGCACGTTGGCAGTGGGGTTTTTCGGGTTGCGGATCTGGTGTGAGAATCCAGTGCCGGCGTCGCCGTCGAACGCAAGCAGCGTATTAGTCCCATCGGTCGTTAGCACGTACGAGCCGCCATTTTCAATCAGGTTGATGGCCAAGTTGTCGCCCCAACCGTGCGCTTCGACCTCAGCTAGGCGCGGCAGCTCGCGGCGATAGTAATCCCGCCGCCCTTGGCGCTGCTCTTCCAGGGCCTGATAGGTGACTTCTTCTACCGGCTCTTCGCGGCCGGCCACATCGCGCGCGAAATAGACGATATCCCCGCGCTCTGCTTCCGGCAGGGCCTCCCACGCCTCTTGATCAATCTGTTTGGCCCGCCCGCCGCGCGTATCCGTGATGACGATGCGGATCGTCTCAATTTTCCGCCCGGTCCACTCGGGCGAGCGGCGCAAGCTCTCCACGAGCTTCTTATCGCTAACCACGCCAGGGGCCGGGGGCAGTTCGGGGCTGGTGTGCTCGCTTTCGAAGATGTATTCGCGCTGCGTGGTATTGGGCGCGTCTTGCGGAATGAAAAGCTGGAAGCCGATGCGGCTGTTCGGCTCGTGCAACAGCGCACTCTGCCGGTCCGACAGCAGCATGATAAAGCGCAAGAAGGGATCCCCTATCGACTCATCGACGAACTGGAGCTTGAGCCGCTCCACCGGCACCACTCGCCCCAAGTCCACCTCGATCCACCACTGCTCGATGGGGTCGCGCGGATCTGGCTCCCAGAACGTGGTGGGGTCGCCGTCGAGAATGTTGGCCGCGAGCCGCGGATTGGACCCCACCCGACTGATGCCGGGCCGCACCCAATAGTCAAAGACCAGCTCGTTGAGCGTATTCCGTATTGGCTCGCCAAACACGTCAAACTGCATGGTGCTGTCGATGGTGCCAATGCGCGGGTCCGGCTTGCTGATGACGATCGGACGCTTGAATCCGGGATCGTCCAGGACGTTGAAGACCGTCCGCAGCGAATGCGCCCGTACCGAGCCGTCCTCGTGGATGCGCGCCAGATGGGTGGGAATGGACCACTGCTGCCAGTGGCTGGCCCGCCCGACTACGACTTCGTCACCGGCGATCTGATAGCCCGACTGGGCCTCGGCCCATGCCCAACTCAGCGCTAGGCCGACGAGGATCTGCACAGCGGAGTGGCTCTTCATCGTTCCGCGTTCTCCCGCGCTTGCCCCGGCCCGCCCTTGCCGCGGCGCTTGCTAAAAAACTATTAGGTAGGGCCAAAGCCCAGGGCTGTCAAGATAGCCGCTACCAATCCACCAAGACGGCGACTTGGTCCTCGTACTTATCCTGCAACTGGCGGATAAACACGCCGATCCGCTCGTTTTCCCGCTGGCGGCGCAAGCTGGCGGCTGCCCGGCGGCGCGCCTCGGCAAAGGGCTGGATCTGGCCGCCCTCCCGCCGTAGCACCCGGAACACCGCATACCCGTCCATGCTTTCTAGCGGGCCGACGAGCGCACCGACCTCAGCGGCAAAGGCCGCTTTGACCAGCTCGGGATAGCGCGGCTCGTACAGGCGCACTAGGCGCATCTCCCAACCGTGATCGCGCACTCCGTGCCCCTCGACGCCAGCGTGCGAGCGCACCCCAGGCCGGTCGAGCAGATCGGCTATATCGGCACCAGCCTCCCACTCGGCGCGCAAGGCCGTAGCGTCCTCTTCCTCAGCGGTCCACAACTCGTGGACAATCACGGCCTCCTGCGTGCGGTAGCGGTCCTTGTGAGCCTCGTAATGCGCTCTGATCTCTTCCTCGCTCGGCGCGGCTCCGGCCGTGGCCTGTTGGAAGAGCTGATTGAGGATCAGTGCTCGGCGCTGGTGCTCGCGCCACTTGACAAAAGCCGCTTCTTCAGTCCAGCCGCGCTGGCGCGCCTCGGCCTCAAAGAGCCGCACCGGCAGCAACAAGCGCCCGATCCGCTCGGCGGCCTCGTCCTGCAATGCGCCTTGGGCTCCAACCGCCTGCAGGCTGCCCAAGCCTTCGGCCACGCTGATCGTGCCGCCTTCGTATGTGTAGAAAGGGTGATTCAACTCGTCCGTCGTCAGGGGCCGGTCCAAACTCTGAAGCAAAATGGCCTCGCCTTCTGGATCTAGGCGCACGTCGTAGCGGACGCGGAGGCGTTCAAATTCCTCTTCTTCCTTTTCCCGCGTCCGTTCCTTGCGCAGCCGCTCGGCCACCTCCTCACTGTAATCGGCGAGCGCGGTCGGGCGATCCTCGATAAAGCGGAAGACCTGATAGCCGCCAGCCAGCGCAACCGGCTCAGCTATCTGCCCAACGGGCAAACTCGTAAAGACGGCGGGCGGAATGGAGAACCGCCGTGCGGCTTGCGTGCGCCCGATCCAGCCGACCACGCCATTTCCCTGCGCGGCGAAGAGGTCGTTGGTGGCAAAGTGCGCGGCCACTTGCTCAAAAGGCTGGCCCTCGCGCAGATCGCGCCCAACCGCCTCCAACTCCTCGCGGGTGCGTACCAAGATGCGACTGAAGAGCCGCTCGCGGTCAAACCCCATCTCCGCGAAGGCGCGCTCGACATCCTCGGCGGTGATCTCCACCTGCGGCACAATGACTTGGGCGCGGTAGCGCTCCACGAGGCGCTGCCGCACCATTTCGCGGAGCTGGTGCGCAACCGCCGTGCTGGTGTCGATCCCGAGCGAGCGCGCCTCGGCGAACATCAGCTCCTCGTCGATCATCGACTGCAAATGCTCTCGGTCGGCTGCGCGTCCTTCCTTGGGACTGCGCAATCCCGGCGGTAGGCGCTCGACAAATGCCGCAAATTCCGCCTGCTCAATCTCCACCTCGCCGACCCGCGCGACGATGGTCGCCTCCTCGCCGCACCCCATCAACAACAGGGCCAGCACACCCAAAAACCTACTCGATAAATAGCGCATCGACTTCCATCTCTAGATCTGCATTTGTGCGTTCAACAGCGCCTGCCGCCGCCTCTATCGCTTTGACGCGATTGCCCGTGGTGCCGTGCGGGCGCACGACCTGCCGGTCGTCGAGCACCAAGGCTGGCCGGCCTTTGACCTCGGTCTCCGCTAGGGCTACATTCGCGCCGTGCAGGGCTGTCATAAGCAAAAAAATTCTCACCATCGCCATATAGGCCGTTCCCCTATTATTCGGATGTTGTACACCCTTTGCAAGCGCCCACCCAATCGAGACAAGTATGACAAAATTCCTTCAAAAGACAAAACTCGCCGCTTGGGGCTTGCTCGGCGGCTTGGCACTCGCCGCCTGTGGCTCCGACGAAGGGGGCATAAAGCACGTCCCCCGCAACCGCACCCTCATCCTCGGCCTGCCGCAGATGCGGGACTACGATTCGTTCAATCCCTTTATCGTCGGCACCCAATCCCCGGGCTTCGACTACCTGTTTGAGCCGCTCTACTTCTACAACGCGTACGTAGAAAAAGACCACGTCATACCCTGGATCGCCAAAAGCCACGAGTACAACGCAGACTACACGGAAGCGACGATCCACATTCGCCAGGGGGTAACGTGGAGTGACGGGCACCCTTGGACCGCCCACGATCTCAAATTCACCATTGACATGCTAAAGGCCCACGCCCCAGAGCTGGCCTTTTCCACCGACATGGACACTTGGGTCGCCGAGGTCCAAGTCCCGGATTCGCTGACGGCGCGGTTCGTGCTCAAAGCGCCCAACCCCCGCTTTGTGTTTTCCTATTTTACCTACAACTTCGGCAACGGCATCCACATCGTGCCCAAGCACATCTGGGAGGGCCAAGATCCAACCTCGTTCAAAAACCTCGACTTGGCGCGCGGCCTACCCGTCGTCAGCGGCCCCTATCGCCTCGCCCTCTCTGAGCCTCAGCAACGGCTGTGGGATCTGCGCGAGGACTGGTGGGCCGCCCAAATCGGCTTCCAGCGCCTGCCGAGGGTCGAGCGCATCATCTATCTGCCCCAAGGCGACGAGAACAAGTGGGTCCAACTCATCCTCGCCAACCAGATGGATCAGTGCATCGACTTGCGGCCCTCCAACATCAAAACCCTGCTCGACCAAAATCCCAACGTCACCACGTGGTCGGGCCGCCAACTGCCCTACGGCTATCGGGACTGGTGGCCGCCGGCCCTCGGCTTTAACAACCTAGAGCCGCCCTTCGACGACCCAGACATTCGCTGGGCCGTCAACCACGCCATCGACCGCGAACAACTCGTGGCCATCGGCTGGCAAGGGGCCGGCGAGTACACCCTGTTGCCATTCCCCCACTTCCCGCCGCTGATGCACTACATCGACCAAGTGCAGGATTTGCTAGCAAAGTATCCCGTCGGAAAACACGACCTAGCCCAGACCGCAGCCATCATGGAGCACAAGGGCTGGAGCAAAGATGCGGAAGGTATGTGGCAGCGGGACGGCGAGCGCCTGAAAATCCCGGTCGTCGTCTTTCCCTCCCTCTTCCAAGACTTCACGCCCGTGCTGGTCGAGCAACTGCGCCGCGCGGGTTTTGACTCTTCCTTCCGCATGTTCTCCGACGCCTACACCCGCATGACCCAAGGCACGGCTCGCGCCTTTATCATGGGCAACGGCGGCTCCGTGCGCGACCCGTATTTCACCCTGCGGCTCTACCACAGCCGCTACGTCCAGCCCACCGGCACGGCCACTCCGTCTTTCTGGCGCTGGCGCAACGCGGATTTCGACCGCTTAGTCGATCAGATGGGCCAGACCGCGCCTGACGACCCAGCGCTCGTGCCACTGTTTCGCCAAGCCCTTGAGATCTGGCTGGCCGAATTGCCGGCCATCCCCCTCCTCCAGTGGTTCCACCGCATTCCCCACAATCAGACCTACTGGAAAAACTGGCCCTCGGCCGAAAACCCCTACATGAACAGCGCTTATTGGGTGCGCTCGTTCTTGATCGTGCTGTTGGGATTGGAACCGACGCAGCCGTGACCTCGATTATTGCAACACCACCGAATCAAGCTGTGCTTTCCTAGCCTCCCAATCGGGCATACAGCGGTCGAGTAGGCGGAAGAACGCCGGACTGTGATCGTAGACGCGCAGATGGCAGAGTTCGTGCATGATGACGTATTCGATGCAGTGCAAGGGCGTCTTAATGAGTTCGGTACTGAGAGTAATGGTTCCTCTCCTAGTGCAACTACCCCACCGCCTAGTCATCCGTTGGATTCTCAAGGTGGGTGTCACCTGCTGCAAGGACGGCGCTGACTCCAAGCAGTGAGCCATTCGCTCCCGGAAGATGGGCTCAGCGTGTGCGCGATACCAAGCGTCAAGCGCTGTGCGAACACACCGAGGCTCTTCCGGCTCTGGGACAGAGACGTTCAAGAAACGGCCAATTAGCTTGACCTTAACATCGCGGGCGCGGCGAACTTTCAGCCGATACTGACGCCCAAGATATAGATGGGTCTCTCCAGAGAGGAACCGTTTGACTTCCGGTAGTGGATGGAAAGCCTCGAAATGGCGACGCTGCTTGGCAATCCACGCCCGTCGGCTCTCAAGATATGCTAGCACCTCCTCTAGAGGACAACCTACAGGTGCCGACGCTGTCACCGAGCAGTCGGGATGAACTGAGATTGACAGGTACCGGCTCTTTTTGAATTTGAGCGCGACCGAGATTTGTTCATCCGAATACTCTACGACAACGTGCTGGATATGCTCGTCAGGCATATCGCACTCTCGCAATATCCAGCACCGATTCCAAAATGCGGTCAATCTCCTTGAAGCTTAGTTCGAGATTTTCTCGCTCCATGAGTTCGAACAAGTAGTCCTCAATCGCCAACTTCATCCGGTTCTGTACATCAATGTTGCGGGTCCAGTGAACAATGCGATGCTTCTGGACTACATCGTCGATAGCTAGGCTAACCGTGGCACTAATATCCCGGGCATTAGCCACTTGGTCGGTACGAGCCGTGAACACTTCTTGAAGCACGCCAAAGAATGCCTTGGCCACGTCCCGGTGCGCGAGGGCTGCAGGAATATCGTCGCCTGTTCGGTTGCGCACACGCTCGGCAATTCGCTCCACCTTCTGCAGGTATTCCGCGTCTGAAAGCCGCTGTTCTCGAAAGGCCCTGATCGCGTCTTCAAGCAACTCTGAGAATCGGCTATAGAAGGCCGGATCCTTCTGTATGAGATCGTCAATCGTGCGCTTTGTGCGAAAGGCGATGGTGTCGGCCTTGGACGACGCGCTGGCGAGTTTATTGACCTCCTTAGCGAAAGCGTCGGAGTTGAAGATGTCCACTAAGTCCGTGATTCGTTCCACCTCTCCCGTCCCCACGTGCTGATCGACCAGTTTTTGAATGCGCGGCTCGTACTCCTTGAAATCCACCACTTCGGCGTAACGTCGGCTTACCGAGCTGCGCAGACGCATGAAGAAGCGAAGATCAGACTTGTACGAGGCGATTTTCTTTTCCGGCGTTGCATCGAGAAAACCCGCACTGGAGAGCGCGATCCCCAGCGTCCGTGAGAAGGCGCTCAAGCGTTCGTAGAAGCGGTCGCGCAGCCCCTCGTCTGCCAAAAGTTGCTCATACTCTTCCTCGTCTTGTCTGTTTTGGATGGTCTTGAACAGATCCCATAAGTCTGAGTAGCGCTGCCGCAGCTTGCGGGATTCAGCACTCACATCCGTTATCGCTCTGGCTAAATCGTCAATCCCCTCTCTTTCGAATTCGGCGAGTTGGCCATAGAGATCGAACGCTTCGTCGAGGTTCTGCAAGACGCCCCGATAGTCGATGATGTAGCCGAAATCCTTGCCGTCAAAGAGGCGGTTGACCCGGGCGATCGCTTGCAGTAGGGAATGGCTCTTTAGCTGCCGCGTGAGATAGAGCACAGTGTTGCGCGGCGCATCGAAGCCAGTAAGCAGCTTGTCAACGACAATGATGATCTCGGGATCTTCAGCCTGCTTGAACGCGCTGATGATCTGGCGATTGTATTCCTTCTCACTGCCGTATTTCGCCATCATCTTCTTCCAGAAAACCTTGACCACGTCCTTGGATTTCTCGTGGACATCCTCCTCACCCTCGCGGTCGTCGGGTCCCGAAATCAGCACCTCGCTGCTAACCATGTCGAACTCGTCGAGGAAGCGCTTATAGAGCAGGGCCGTGGCTTTGTCCTGAGCTACGAGTTGCGCTTTGTAGGGAGTCTGGTGCCAGTTGTCGCGGAAGTGTTCGCTCACGTCCCAAGCGATTCGCATCACTTTTTGCTCGGCTTTGTTCAACTGGTCGCTCGACGAGAATTTCTTCTTCAAGTCGCTTTTCTGCTGGTCGGACAAGCGGGCCGTAAGCCGCTCAAACCAGTCATCCAGTGCCTTGGCATCAACTTTCTGATCGACGTGCCTCCCTTCGTAGAGCAACGGTACCACGGCCTTGTCCTGTACGGCCTGTTCTAGCGTATAGGCGTCGATCAGGCCACCGAAGCGGTCAATGGTGCTCTTGTCTTTCTTCATTACGGGCGTGCCGGTGAAGCCTATGAAGCAGGCGTTGGGGAGCGCCTGTCTCATTTTGGCGTGTAATTCTCCGAACTGGCCCCGGTGGCTCTCATCGACGAGGACGAAGATATCTGGATGCTCGTTGCGTACGCCAGCTTTGCTGACCGCGAGTTCAAATTTGTCGATGACCGTAGTAATAATTCGCGCCTTGTCGTCCTTGAGCAGTTGCTCCAAGTGCCTGCCGGTTTTCGCCTGAATAGGCTGTGTACCGCAGTGATGGAAGGTCTTGTAGATCTGATCGTCGAGATCGACGCGATCCGTCACCAAGATGATTTTGAAGTCAATGATGGTTCGCTCGAGGGCGAGAGCCTCGGCGAGCATCACCATGGTCAGGCTTTTGCCACTACCTTGGGTATGCCAGACTACACCGCCTAGGCGCGTCCCGTCGTTCTGGGTTTCCCGCACTCGATCGAGGATCTTGTTGACGCAGAAGTACTGCTGATGGCGGGCTATCTTTTTCTCGCCTCCGTCGAAGAGCATGAAACGGAAGATCAATTCGAGGAGTCGCTCCCTTCGACACAGGGCATAGAGCGCTTCGTCCTGTGGCGTCACTTGTCGTTCTAGGCTTCCATAGCTCGCCTGTTCTCGACCCCAGAATTCCGGCGTAGCAAGAATTCTGTCGATCTGGCCCTCGCTCAGCGGAAGGCTCATCCTCTTCTTTAGGTCAGCCTCATCGCTCTCGCTGAAACTCTCCTTCCACACCGACCAGAACTTGGCGGGTGTACCCACCGTGGCGTACTTGGCCTCGTTCTTCGAGATGGCGAGGAGAAGTTGCGCGTAAAAGAAAAGACGGGGGATCTGGTCTTGTTGCTGGTTGCGGATGTGCTGGCTGATGGCCTGGCCGATTGGGTCTTTCATGTCGGGCCGCTTACACTCGATGACCACCAGCGGAATCCCGTTGACGAAGAGTACGATGTCGGGCCGGCGGGTCTCTTGGCTACCGCTGCGCTCGACCACGAACTCCTCGGTCACGTGGTAGGCATTGTTTTCGGGATGCTCCCAGTCGATGTAATTGAGCTGAAAGCTCTTGGTGTCTCCTTCGACCGATTGTTGTAGGCTCTTCCCCATGCACAACAGGTCATGCGCTTTCTCGTTGGTTGGCAGCAGGCCATCATCTACTATGTCCTTCAGTGCCTGAACTGCCGCGAGGATATTGCCCTCACTGAAGGGATACGTGCGGCCTCTGAAGAGGATGGCGTTCTGATTGCGCAGTTGATCCGTCAGTATCTTGTCGAGGAGTACGCTGCCCCGTCGGTCGCCGCGAACTTCGACCGCTTCTTCGGGACTGAGGTACTTATAGCCGAGATTCTGCAGCAGTTTTACTGCAGGAAGCTGGGAGATGAGCTTTTCTTGGAAGGAGGGTAGGGCCATCAGGCACCTCGATTAGGTTCGGCTACTTAGCGGTGAATCCGTATGCAAATCCTTGTTCTTCTGAGGCTCTTTCTCTGGATTCATCCATTCAGGAAGAGAGGTCCCTGTAGCCTCTGCATACAAGGTCTCCGGTGCTATGTCGATCTCGTCACCCCACGTCAGAACCCCAAGCTCCTTGTTGATAGAGAAGCTCCGAAAGAACTCAAGATCTCTGAATCGCTCAAATACACCTCGACACTTCAAATACTTTGTGAAATTAACGGTTCCGCGCTGGCCGTCATCGAACTCTAGCTCGATTAGGTAGCCACCCTGATAGATAGCAGAAACAACGTCGTGTAGCATACGGCGCTCCTTATCTCTACCTATCGGCGCAGGGCTTGAGCAGCGAAACTCAAGGCTGCCAGAACGCCTTCCCTAGTCAAACGGGGATGTGCCTCAAGGATCTGGTCGATTGTCTCACCTGTGGAGAGTTTCTCCAGAATCAACTCAACGGTAATCCGCGTTCCCGCGACGACGGGTTTACCCATCAGAACGGCGGGATCAGATTGGATGAGTTCGGCTTTCATGTCTCGTTCCCTTACAAAAGGACGTGAAAGTACTTTTCCTACAGCTATAGGGTTACGCGAACCATGAAATCTGAGAGACTCTGGAGCATCAGTGCGACCTGCTTCTCTGTGTACTCCTGATATTTCCCGTGGGCGGCTTTATTACGAAGATCCAGCCATGCGGTCACATTCTTCTGGTCAAGCTTGTTGTACACCTCTTTTTTCACAAGCTCTGCATTGAGTGCATCTGCTTTTTTAGGATGCGGGCGGCCCTGTTTGGTTATTTCCGTTGGGATACTGTGTTTCTGGCAAAGCTGCCGCAAATGCTCTTCCAGAACGCTGCCGACCATAACCGCAGCAGGGTCCTTATATCCTTCGTCGAGCAAGTGTTGCGCCATTTCGAGGAAGTCAGAGAAAATCTCAGCGGAAATCAGGCCCTTGGTTGTAGTAAGCCAACCACCTGCTAATTCCTCCCGCGCAGCCGATAGGATACCACGGCCTGTCTTTGCACAGTGTGGCTTTGGTCGATCTGCCTTTGAATTGAATTCATCATAGTGAATGTGATCCTTGCCAAAAGTCATGGCGAGAAGCGAAAGAGAGGCCGACCGAAAGGCGTGAAATAACTCACTATCGACGAAAGTACCAGCGTACATATCCTTTTCTTCGGTCTGAAGAACCTCGTCGGCCTTTTGGATGAGTTGATCTATTCGTTGAATTAGGTCCTCAAGATTCATTGCGATTCTCCCTTCTTGCTAATTTGACTTTACCTGTACTGCCGGCAAAGAGCCTTTGCATCAATCCTCTCTTGATCTCCCGAAGAGCGGTAAGTTTCGTTTGGAGCAATTCGACGTGCCGGTCAAGACAACCAAGGACGGCAGCGATTCGTTGCTGTTCCTCGATCTGTTGAGGAACTGGCAACTCAAGTCGAACGAAGTCTCTCTTGGATACCTCTCGGAAAGTACTTCCGCTCGCGAGTCGTTCTAGCACATGTCGTTGCTCAACCAACGAGTAGTAAATGAACTCTGGGCAGACATCTTCTCCGAAAACAAGACTCTTAAACCCTTGATTTGTCGCAAGCGGGACACCAGTGATGGCGCTCTCGCCTACAGATGCGCGAGTGCATACGATCAAAGCACCTGACGGAACAAGCGTCGCGCTAGAGGCTTTCAGTCCTTCATCCGTAATGGTCCTTTCAGTTGACCGGATAACCGGACTGCTGTTAGGGATATCCGATGGAATGCACCATACGTGTTCCCCTCCCCAATATTCTGTACGCCGAGTATCGGGAGTTCCACCAGATACACAATTTCCCATACTTCCCAGTGAACGACGTGTCCACGACTCTCTGAAATCCGAAAACCGGAGTTTACCTATGGTCAATCGTTGCGCGAGCCCCTTCTTGAGTCTTCGCTTAGCAGCTATGAGGTCTTCAGTTCGCGCAATTGCTCGGTCGGCTGCTGCGAGAATTCGTACGATGCGCTCCTGTTCTTCCAAAGGCGGCAAGTAGAATCGGTGTTCCAACCAAGCGTCGAGGTTGAAGATCATCTTCTCGATCACAACACCTACACTGGCATGGAAGCAAGTCTTCTGGAAGTGGCTTGTGTGGGAGAAGTAAGCCAAGAACTTCAGATATAGACCTTTCTTGGGAACAAGTGTCGAGTATTCATTAGATACTAACGCTCCATCCAACCCTGGCGGGACAATACCGCAGGCTCCATGCACTATCTGTCTCCGAGAGATCACAAAATCCTCAGCCGCAACATAGAACTGAGTTTTGGTCTTGATCTCACTACCACTCTTCGTCTCACGAGGGATAACCCCCCCACGATTCCGTTTAACGTTGATGAGTTGGTAGCTCTGAGCTGGATCGATTGTCGCTGGCCGCTTAACAACTTCAAGCACATCCCCAAAAGCGACCTCACGCCAGCCATCTGGCTTCCGTCCAAGCCGAGGGATACCTTTAACAACACTGCTTGGATATGCGGGTCTTGCACTCAAAAGTATCTTTCCTTACGCAATATATGAAGAATAGATTTCCATAATCACTGCCATAGTAAGAAGTGAGGCGTAGCAGCCCCTTATACGGTTTCCGACTTCGGTAAATACTGCTTCCATTGGTCCATCACATATTCCCGAAATCCCTCTACAGACTCACTTCCGCATATCGGTGCAAGTTCCCGACCAATCCTTGTGAGGAGTACCTTTCCGGTCCCAAGCTCGTTACCAGAATCTTTGGGCATCTCTAAGGGCAACCACTTACCGTAATAAAACACAGAAAATGTCTTGGGGAGGTCGAGTCTTGCGAAACCAGAAAAGTCATCAAATTGAATAAGTCCGATACTTTCAAGGTGAATCAAGGAACCAAAGTTAATCCCATGTTTATTGTAGATTTCCGCCTGAACATCAAACACCAACGGCACGAAAACTCCAATCACCCAGCCGAATCCGCAAAGCTTGGCAAACAACTCCGCTTCAGTCTTGTCAAGGTCAGATAGAAAATTGACGGTCCTCTTTGAGTAGGTGCCAGGGGTGTTGGCTTCTCCTGCCAGAACACGCGACCATAGCTCCTGCATCTCATTGTCGGATACGATTCGGGATTTGTCGAAAAAGTTGACGAGCCAGTCATTCTCCACAGAATCGGGGGTAGCCTTTTCGTCCAACTGAGGCAACGCTTTGGCAGTGATGTCTTCCATGTTCTTCTGACGTTGCGCTTCCTCCTCAATCCACCGATGTACGGCCCGTCGATGCAGGTCGGTGATCTCAGTTTCAGATTGCGCCTTTATCATCGCAGCCTCGGCCTCTGCCTTGGCCATTCTCTTGACTTGGTACGGCGCAAAGAGACCGCCGACTGCGTCCGACACCTTCTTGATCAGGGTATCAGCCGGTTTCGACAAATTGCCCAAGTCTATGAGAGAATTCGTACCCATATTGTCATCGCTCCTATTCCGCTCTCTGAGACCGCCTGTCGATTTCATCCATCATGCAACGACATATCGCCTCGGCTGTATAGTCCACTTCAGCGTCTCGACCGTCGAGTTCCGAATAAGAGACTTGATGGCCTATGGCCGTCATAGGGATTTCGTCGAGCGCTGCCTCAAACGAGAATTTTTCGCCACCGAGTTCCCAGACGACTGATAGCTTCAGATCGAAACCATGGTTCCCTATCCCTATGTATTCGTGGAATTGGTACTCTGTTCCTAACACGACTGGCTGTTTGTCACTGAGCTCGAAGCCCGGTCTCACGAGATATTGTTTCTTTGTCTGCTCCCATTCGTGGATTCCAAGTACACTCCCGGAGACACGTCCGCTCCCGATAGGTTGTACGTAGCGGTTCGCCATGTGGTTACTAAATAACTCAGAGCCTTGCCGTTCACACAGCCCGTCCAGCTTTTCGAGCATTGGACTAACATGCCGGAAGAATATCTGATCCAGCACTTCAACGTCAGAGTTATTGGGTTCCGGCCCCCTCCTGCTTCGCACGAAGAGTTCCATTTCTTTATCCATATCATCGGGCTCGCGAATCGATTCCCCCTTCGCAGCCCGAATCGCCAATTCAATCGACCATGAGACATTTTCCAGCATAAACTCGGCAAGGGGCAAGATGCGACCTACATCGGCATTTTGGAGCCCACTGATGTAACGGTCCCGGTCTTCGCTCTTGATTACGATCGGCGGCAGGTTGTTCCGTAGCAAAGCGTAGTTGGTGAGTAGTCGTGCGGTGCGCCCATTCCCGTCGTCGAATGGATGGATATGGATAAAACTCCAGTGCGATTCAGCTAGGAACAACGGTAGAGGATAGGCACTCCGCTCTAGGTCACGCCGAAAATCACGAGCCCATTCCTGCATCAAAATGGGCGTTTCCTCGGGTTCGGCGAACCGATGTAGTTCGCCAGTCGCCGTCCGCACGTGATTCGGCTGTGTCTTGTATTGGCCCGGAACAATGCGCTTCTGCGTCGGTTGGCCATCCGGCGTCTCCGCGTATTTCAAGAAGGGTTCCTTGAGGATAATTTTGTTTAGCTGTCTTATATCGCTCTCCCCAATAACCTGTTCCTCGCCTGAGAGAGATCGCGTATAGTCGATCGCAACATCGTGCGCCTTCATCTCCTCGTAGTCCCGCATCGGGTGCCCGCCCGCCGTGCGGCCGTGTATGAGCAGCAGTTCGGTCTCGTGGTAGGTCAGCGTGTTACCCTCGATATGGTTGCTATTATAGTTCCATTCGAGTCTGAGTTTCCTCCAGAGTCGTTCGTCGTCAGCGCTCTCCATGCCTTCGCGCCGCTCGTGCCATTCCGCAATTGCTGCCTCCAAATCCACCAAGCGTTCAAAGAGGCGAACGTGATCATCGGTGAGGTTTGGGATGTCGATACCTAGCGAGCGAGATTCGGCGATCCAACGGGCCATTCGCTCTTTGACTCCGGCGTCGGCTTCGAGCGCAGAAAGCGCATCCAGTACGTTCTTCATAGCTCCAACTCCTTCAGATACCCCTCCAGCTCAGCCTCAGCTTCGGCAAGCTCAGCCTCAAGGTCCGCGATCTCCTGCCGCACAGCCGCGATATCCACCTCCGGCTCCGGCTCGTAAGTATCCACATAGCGGGGAATGTTGAGGTTGAAATCATTCTCCACGATCTCGTCGAACGGAGCCGCATAGGAGTACTTATCCACCGCCCGAAAGGCACCAAACACCTCGACGATCTTATCGATGTCCTGGGCACGGAGCCGGTTCTGATTCTTGTCGTCTTGGAATTCCCGGCTGGCGTCAATGAAGAGCACGTGCTTCTCGCGGGCGGTGCCAGCTTCACTCCACGGCTTCCTCGCCTTATTGAAAATCACGATAGCCGCCGGGATGCCAGTGCCGAAGAACAGATTGACGGGCAACCCAATGACCGCTTCGAGCATGTTATCTTCGACCAACTTCTGCCGAATTTTACCCTCGGCACTCCCCCGGAACAGCACTCCATGAGGGACAATGACGCCAACGCGCCCCTCGTCTTCGAGGGCCGTCTCAATCATGTGGCTGATAAAGGCATAATCCCCCTTGCTCTTGGGTGGGATGCCGCGCCAAAATCGGTTGTAGGGATCATTCTCGGCGTGATCCTGCCCCCACTTATCTAGACTGAAGGGCGGATTGGCGACGACGACGTTGAACTTCATTAGCCGGTCACCCTCGACTAGGCGGGTGCTAGTGATCGTATTACACCACTCGATACGAGCGTTATCCATCTCGTGCAAAAACATATTCATCCGGCACAGCGCCCAAGTGCTGCCATTCGATTCTTGGCCGTAAAGCGCGAAGTCGTCCGAGCCTACGTTTTTGGCAACGCGGATCAGCAGCGAGCCCGACCCACAGGCAGGGTCGCAAATCGTGTCGCCAAGTTGGGCGTTCAACAGCTTCGCCAAGAGCATTGCAACCTCGCCGGGCGTATAGAACTCCCCTCCCTTCTTGCCCGCATCCGCAGCAAACCGACCGATCAAATACTCGTAGGCGTTGCCGATGATGTCCTCGTCACCGATGCGACTTGGGCGAAGGTCGAGTTGCGGCTTGGCAAAGTCCTCAAGAAGGTGGCTAAGCCGGCGGTTGCGATCCCTGGTCTGGCCGAGATTCGGCTCGGAGTTGAAGTCGATATTGCGGAAGACATTTTCTAGTTTGGCCTTGTTGGTATCCTCGATCTTTTCCAGAGTGATATTGATCAACTCGCCGATGTTGGAGCGCGTGCGCCGCTCGTAGAGGCTATAGAAGCTGGCCGGGAAGGATTCCTCAACATTGCCATCCTGGTCCTTTAACTCAACCTCGGGCATGACAAAGCGCTCTCGGCTGAGCGCTCGCTCGACGCGCCGCTCGTCTCCTTGATAGCGCTCGCGGTACTGTTCTTCCTTGTCCTTCCAGAGGTCAGACAAATACTTGATGAAGAGCATCACCAAGATATAGTCCTTGTACTGGGTGGGATCGAGCGCCCCGCGAAACGTGTCGCACGCCTGCCAGACGATTTCATTGATCTCCTGCTGAGCGATACCTCTTGTCATACCTGCTCCTTCTTATTCGTTTGCTGGACTACACGTTGACATACCATCTGGATCTGCTGCTCGCGCTTTTCGTTAAGCTGCCGCCGAATCGCTTTTATCTTGTGCCAGAGTTCCAAGATTTGCACGATCTTATGCTGCACAGTGGGCGTTGGAACTTGGACGCTCAAGTTTTCGAGGGCCTGACGGCTGATATAGCTAATGCCCGTGCCACGCGACGCCGCATTGATCTGGGCTTGAACTCGGGGCTGGTTCAACCACCACGCGAGGTAGCCGGGCAGAATGAGGCTGGAGTCCGGGCGCAGTATATAAAAAGTGGCAGAGACGAGAGTGTTCGGAAGATCTGTGTCGATACAGTACGCTCGATGCTCTTGGCCTCTGGCTACGACGAGCACATCTCCACGTAAAACCTGATAAAGCTCAGGATTTCGCTCAGGGTGGAACCAGACGGAGTTCTCTAGGCTCACACCGCCATCTGCGGAGAAATCCCTAGCTTGGAGCAAGCGGTGAGTCCCATCGGGAACAGAGCGAACGCGGCCTCGGCTCAGGTAGCCGGGCTGGATGTGGACGAGTTCCGACAACTGCACCCACGGACAATTTGATTGAGCAGTAGATTTCATACTGCTTAAATTATGCTCTTGCCGATAATTTGTCAACAGTAGGATTTATACTGACTCCTATCGCGCCATGATGTGCTCCAATGACGTACCTAATCTATGGGGATGCTTCAGAGCGCCGATCCGTCGAGGGAAGGGGTTATTTGATATACATCAGCGGCTGCCGGTACAGTTGGGAGCCGACGCGCAAACGCGCCCAATAGACCCCGGAGGCCACCGGACGCCCCTCGTCGTTGCGGGCATCCCACCCGGCTAGGTAGCGACCCACCCCCCGGCCACTGGTCAGTTGGCGCACCAATTGGCCATCAACCCCGTAAATAGCCAAGTCGTAATCCGCCTCGACCGGCAGGATGAAGGGAATGCGCGTGAAGCTGTTGAACGGATTGGGGTAATTGGCCAACAAAGCGGCCTTGGCAGGAGTGGTTCGTTCCACCTCTTCCACGGCCGTGGGAACGACCACGCCGGGCAAATACTGGGCCAGTGCGGCACCGCTGACGATGTGGGCTTCCCCTGCGTTTTCGCGCCGGTTGTCGGGGCCGTCGCCAGCCATGCCGTTGGGGATGGCGTCCACTCGCCCGTCGCCATCCATATCGCCGCTGGTCCCCCAATAGGCCGAAAAATCGATCGGGTCGGGTGCTTCGATCCACACGACGGGTACTGCGGGGTCGGCCAAGTCGATCTCGTGCAGCAGATCGGGGCCGCCAGCCAGCACCGCAAAACCGCCAGCGAAGCGCCGCTTGAGCGGCCCCTCGTCGCCGGGCACGCCAACAAAGAGGTCGTCGTACCCATCGCCGTGGATATCGCCGGCCGCTAAGGCGTCGCCCGTAATGGCATTGGGGCGGGCACCGTAGATAACAGTAATGTCGGCCGGCGGCGCGGCCATATCCAGCCGCTGTCCACGCCGCTGGGGACCGCCGTACACCACGTACGCTTCGCCAGCGTCGGCACGGCTATTGCCCGGACCGTCGGCCCGGTACGCGCCGATGAATAGGTCTTGGACGCCATTGCCGTCGATATCGGCCAAGACGAATTCCTCGCCCAGCCGATCGGGCGAATCCCCGCCGCCATCGGCACCGTACATGACGGTCAGATCGCCTGGCGGATCCCCGGCTAAATCAATGGCCGCACGCCGCTGGGGACCGCCGTACACCACGTACATTTCCCCGGCGTTTTCGCGCTGGTTTTCCGGGCCATCCCCAGCGCCGCCGGTGCGATGGTACGCATTGCGCAAGGTGCCAAAAGCCGCCGCGCCAATGGCGATGTCGTCGTATCCATCGCCGTCAAAGTCGCCAGCGGCCACGGTCGAACCAGCATGGTCCAGGGCATCGATGCCGTAGATGATAGTCAAGGGATGTTCCGCCGCCGCCAGATCAATAGTAGCGCCCGAATCTAGCGGTCCGTAGAGGACATACACCCGTCCCGCCTCAGCGGCCCCCGCCATCCCCGAAGCCTGGTCGGCACCCACCACCGCATCCCGGTGGCCATCGCCGTCGAAATCGCCAGCGGTCATCCACACCCCCAAACGGTCGTCTTGTTCAGCGCCGACAACGAGGCTCACCCCCTCCGGCCAAGGTCGTTGCGCCAAATCCAAGCGCCTCCCTGCGGCCCGCAACCGAGCGATGAGTTCGGCCGAAAAAATATAGAGCTTGCCGGCGTTGGAGCGATCGGGAGCATCGGCGTAAAAAGCGCCCACCAAAAGATCGGCGCGCCCATCGCCCACGAGGTCGGCCACATGGGTCTTGATACCGAAAAGGTCGCGCCGGGCCTCGCCATATAGGGTGACCACATCGCCGGGATCAGCCGCCAAATCCAGGCCACCCCCCGAGGGTTTGGTGTCGAAGCAAATGGCCACTTCGCCGGCGTTAGAGCGATCGTTGGCCGGGCCATCGCCGGCCATGGCCGAAATCACCAGATCGTCGCGCCCGTCGCCATCGAGATCGCCGGCGGTAATAGGCGTGCCAAATTCAGCATCATTGACGTCCGGGTTGTACACGGTGAACTGACCCGTCTGGGCAGTATCGGCCAGATCCCACACGTGGACTATTTGGGCCGCAACCGGAATGGCCAGACAGCACAGAACCGACGACAGAGCGAGCGCGTATTTCATGGAGATTCTCCGCGAAAAACTTGGCGAATTACTACATCTGCCAAGGTCAAAAGTTGAATTACCAAACAGCTTGTGAATAAAATGCGCGGATAGCGGAATCCGAAGTGACGAGCGGGCAGGCATGCAGACTGGCCAGAGCGACAATGGTGCGGTCAGCCGGGTCGCGATGATCCCAGTCGAGTTCGAGATTTTTGATCCAAGTCTGGACATCTACCGGGAGAATATCGAGGCGGTCAATTTGTTCCAGTTTATCAGTGAATTCCTGGATGGAAATCGGTATGGAGAGCTGTCCTTTTTTTGCCTTGATGCCAATTTCCCAGATAGAGATGGAACTAAGAGCAATGCGGTCGGCGTCCGAGATCGCTTGTGCTGCGGTTCGAGATAGCCGATCTCGATTTAGCGTCCAGAATACGAGGGCCGAAGTATCCAAGACGATCACGCCAGCGCTCCCCATTCGTCAGTGGTGGGCGTATTGATGTCTGCGCGATAGACGACTTTGCCCTGAATCGCTCCGAACGCCTCTTCCACGGTCTTTTTTTGCGCAATCGGCTGAATGCGCAAAACAGGGCGATTGTGATCTGTGACGATCCATTCTTCGCCGGTTTCTTCAATCTCGCGAAAAATGCGCAGCATATTGGCTTTCAATTTACTTTTTGAAATGGAAGGCATTCTTTCTCCTTTGTGTAAATATGACCACAGTTATAACTATGGTCATATTACGCAAAAACATTTTGTTGTCAAGGGATTGCTTGTATTGCGAGACGCAACTTCAAGGTTCGCCGCAAGGATATGAGCTAGCGCAACAACACCATCCGCCGCACCAAGACCCCGCTCGGCGTCGCCAAACGTGCGATATAGACCCCACTGGCCAGATCGGCTCTGTCAAACCGCACTGCGTGGCTTCCGGCGTCCAGCACCTCGTTGACCACGACGTCCAACCGCTGCCCTAAGATATCGAAAACCTCCAACCGCACGGCCATGCGTCCGGGAAGCACAAAGCGAATCTGGACCGTCGGGTTAAAGGGATTGGGATAGGGCGGATACAGGACGGGCTGACCGGGCAGCGCCCCTTGTGAACTCGACTCGGCACCCACTGCGGTGACTGGAGGACGAGACACTCCCGGCCCCTCGAAATCAATCCAATTGATATTGAACAAGCCGTCGTCGCCCGGATTGCGCTGGAAAATGAAAAACAGCTCGTGGGTGCCGCCCGGATCCGCAACGGGTGCCGCCACGTCGGTATAGACCTGCCAGTCGCCCGTACTGCCCACGCGTACCGCGCTAATCGGAGGCCCCTTCAGCGAATCAACGCGAACTTCGATGCGCCCCCCCAGTCCAGCCGAAGCCACCCGATAATTGAGCGACTCTATGCCCTCTAAGTTCATGGGCGCAAAGGAAATCCAGTCGCCGTGGGCAATATAGCCGATATTCTGCCCGCCGCCGGCCTCGTCTCCGGTCGTTTCTAACAGCACTCCACTCTGGCGCGTATAGTGCTCGGCTTGCTTGCGCTTGGGTTGCAGAATGTGGCCCGCCCTACCGGTCAAAGGAGCCACCGACTCCGTGCCCAAGTCTGTATAGCGCACCTCAATCGTATAAAACAAATCGTCGCCATCGCCGCCGTGCCCGGCCTCGGTCTGGAAGCTACCGCTGCAAGCGCCGTATTCCTCAAGGGGATGGCTGTGCTCGTCGTGGCCGATAAATGCTTGCAATACCACCCGGGCGCAGTCGGTGGTCCCGTCCTCCGCGTCAAAGGTCCTGACTTCAAAATCGACGACTTCGCCCCAGCTAAAAAACCCGCCGTCTGGAGGCCGCACGATCTCCACCTCGGGGACGGTATTGCCGACCGAGATCGGCACTTGCGCCACGCCTTGGTTGCCTTCGGCGTCCGAGACCGTTAGCTGAGCAACATAGTCGCCGCTTACCTCGTAGGTGAAGACGACCTCGGCCCCCGTCGCGTCAATCTCGCCGTCGCCAGTAAAATCCCAGGCAAAGTCTAGCACCGACCCCGGATCGGGATCAAAGGAATTGCGGCCCGAGAAATGCACTTCCAACGGCGCGGCACCGTTGGTAGGCGCAGCCTCAATGCGGGGCACCGGCGCTCGCGTACCTCGCACGTAATCAATCCGCACCACGCGGGCGTCGTCGTTGTCGCCCCAGAAGCCGCTGCCCCATTCCAACACGTACAGCGAGCCATCGGGACCGAATTGCATGGAGATGGGACGGATGAATTCCATGCTGTCCAAAAAGGGATTGATCTTGAGGATGTGCCCGTCCTCGTCCAACTTGACCTCTTTAATCCAATTGCTGGCCCACTCGTACATAAAGAGCGTGCCGTCGTAATACTCCGGCAGCTTCTTGCTGCCCGCCGCAGCATCGTAGTAATACACCGGGCCAGCCAGCGCCGTGCGGCCACCGTCGGCGGTGATCTCGGGAAACGCGGACGAAGTGCCATACGGATACCAAGCCCACGCCGCCTGCGCCGGAGGCAGCGATTGCCGGCCCGTGTTGTTGGGCGACAAGTTCCTCGGTGCTCCGCAATCGAAGGGCATACCGGAACGTCCAGTGGCAAAATCGTAGGCCACGTAGGGCTGGTTGTCGCCAATGCAGTAAGGCCAGCCAAAATGGCCCGCCGCTCGCGCCCGATTCCACTCGTCCAGACCAATCGGCCCCCGCTGGGGGTCGGCTTGGCGGGCGTCGGGGCCAACATCGCCCCAGTAGAGCCAGCCGCTCTTATGGTCAATCGACAGCCGGAAGGGATTGCGCACGCCCATGATATAAATCTCAGGGCGGCCTTCTTCGGCTTCGGCGAACAAATTACCCGGGGGAATACTGTAGCTACCATCGGCTTGAGGTTTGATGCGCAGGATTTTACCGCGTAGATCGGCACTATTAGCCGCCGTGCGCTGGGCGTCCCAATCGCGCCGGTCCGGACGCTCGTCCAACGGACTGAACCCGTCCGACTCAAAGGGATTGGTGTTATCGCCGACGCCGATGTACAGACTACCGTCCGGGCCAAATGCCAGCGCCCCACCCGAATGGCAGCACGCACGCCGCTGAGTGGGAATTTCCAGCAACACGACTTCGGAATCCAAGACCAGTTCGTCGCCCGCTAACTCAAAGCGGGATACATGCTGCTTGGCTTCTTCGCCGTGTGGCGAGTAAAACAGGTAAAGCCAATTATTGCGAACAAAATCTGGATCTAAGGCGATGCCCAGCAGGCCGTCCTCAAAGTCGGTCGAAACCGCTAACTGTCCGGCCAAGCGAGTCAATCCAAGATCGGGCCGATATACGTTCAGCTCTCCCTTGCGCTCAATGAAGAACACGCGCCCGTCGGAAGCTACGGCCAAGTCGATGGGATTTTCAGCCTCGTCATCGAGGACGACCTTTGCAAAATTGGTATCCAACGCAGCCCCGCAATCAGCCGCGGTCACTCCTGTGGCGTACTCGATGCCGCCGAGGATGTGCTGCATAAACAGAGGCTCGCCGTAGCTTTCGCGGGTGTGACCGCCGCCGGTGTACCAAGATCGACCGCCGTCGTAGTCGTGGCACCAAGCAATGGGGTGGTCAAAACCGTGGTTGCCGCCGGTGTAGCTGCCCTCGTCCAAGGTGGCCAAGACGTGGACTCGCCCACGGGGATTGCGGCGGTAGTTGTACCACTCGTCGCGCCGCGGCCAGCGAGCGGACAAATGACTAGTGGCCGGATGAACTCGGTCGGCCACTTGGATCTGGCCCTGTTGAATGGCCGGATGGCTGTCGAAATAAGCTCCCACCAAGTCGCCGTACCAGGCCCAGTCGTACTCGGTATCAGCCGCGGAGTGGATCCCCACAAAACCGCCGCCGCCGCGAATGTAGCGCTCGAAGGCTCGCTCTTGCTCAGAGGCCAGTACATCGCCGGTCGTATTGAGAAAAATCACCGCCCGATACGCTGCCAATTCCTCGTCGGTAAAACGCCCCGCGTCCTCAGTGGCCTCGACGGCAAAACCATTTTCCTGTCCCAAGGTCTGGATAGCAGCAATGCCGTCGGGAATGGAATCGTGGCGGAAACCAGCGGTTTTGGTAAAGACCAAGACGGCTACATGCTGGTCGTCAAAAGGTTCTGCAAGGGCGCTAAAGGCGACGAACAACAGCGCAACAGGCCAAAGAGCGGAACGCGCTATGCTATAGCCATTCGGAATGATTTGCACGATTCGGCATCTCATTCTGCGTCTATCGGCGTCCATCGGCGGATCATCTCGTAAATCTCTTTTCAAAACATCCGAATCCTATTCCCGGTCATGCCCGTAAACCCATCGACGACCATCCAGAATCCCCCGGCGACAAACTGCCCCAGCACCATGCCGAGAAAAAACCACCGCGTCGCCTTATACCCATTCGGCCCAGTGTACTTCAGCACGAGTGCCTTGACCAGCCACGCGAGGAAGATGCTAAACCAGACGCTATTGAGGATCCAGGTGCCGCTGGCCAAATAACCTAGCGGATGGAAGGGCCACCACAAAAGGTGGTGCCGCGCCCAGATCAACAGCGCCATAATCGCCGCGCCGACTCCGTTCCACAGCCAGCCATCCCAATTGGGGCCGGTCGGATTGAGCGCAAAGTTCTGCGCGACGCGAAACGGCTCCTTGGCAAACCACGCCCACGAGCCGTGGTAGTTGTTTGCGCCGTAGTGGTAGCTCAACACGAGAATCGTGCAAACCCCGCCCACGAGGCCAATGGCCATGGCCAGCCCAATCATTGCGATGATGCGGCGCTTGTAGCGGCTCAGGCCGTGCAACATGCGAATGCCATTGGCGCAGGGGGCCATCATAAAGACCAACAGATCGCCAGCCCAAGCCAGCGTCATACCCGTGGCCAACACCCCTGCCACCCCAAGGGACGAAGAGCCAACGCTGGAGATGAGAAAGCCGCAACCCGACATGCCCTGGACGGCCGCGGCCAAACCAGCTTCGACGATCATCCGCGTCAGGGCCAAAAAGATGACAAACGCCCCGAACAAATAAACAAAGACCGCCCACAGCGGTATCCCAGAGCGCCACAGCCACAGCGACATAACCGCGAGACCCAGCACAACCCCGAGGATGGCCGTGCGGTACGACAGCAGTTCCTCGCCATCGGACCGCCCCTCCCGCCGCCAGAGGTGCTGCACCACGCGCCACAGGTGGACGCGCGCCGTCCACAGCCCTAACAGCACCATGACGATCATCGCGCCCATAGTCTGATGGCTCAGCAGGCCCATGGTCGGCCCCTCAAAGGTGTGGCTGAAGATGTCGAGATTTTCGGTGCTCAAAATGCCGATGCGGGTAAAAAGTACCTCCTCGGCTTTGACCAACAAATAGAAGAACCACAGGCTGAAGGTGATGTTGGCATTGACCAGATAAGCCAGTCCCATCCACATGCAGTCGAAGCGCAAGTAAAACCGCACCGCGTCATGGGCCAGCGGCATCGAGTAAGCAAAGTTGAGGCGGCCAATGAACTCGTAGTAGTGGCTCAAGGCATTGACCCCGTGCAGGACAAACGGCACAGCCAGCCCCAGCCACATCGCGGGATTCTTCAGGAAGGGTTTGACGCGCGAGGGCGTCGCCGCGTCCTCGACCATGCCCAGCGGCACCTGCGTCAGCGGGTAGAGCAGCCGCTCGTGGTCCATCCACTGCCGCCGCAAGATGACCATCGAACACACGACGACCACGTAAAACGCAGCCATAAACACAAGCCACCACAAAAGCGGCTCCAGCCAAACGCCCCAGGGAATCGCCGCACCTTCTGGCAGGCCCTCGTAAAAACCTTGAATGGCTTGGGCATCGTAGGGAATGAGCCAAGTGGGGACGTGCGGGAGGAGCAGTTCCTCCCAGTTGTTTTCCGGGCTGGCAAAGTAGAAGATGCCGGTCAGAATCGGCACCGCAATGCTGATAAACCCGCGCGCGGCAATGGCGGTGGTAACCATCATCATCACCGCGATGCTCAACAGCTCGGCGCGGCTAAAAAGCCAGTCCCGCCGCACCAGACCGAGCAGCGGCTGCACGAGGGCCACGAGCAAAAAGAGCAGGAAAAAGGCGGCCGGCGTCGAAGAATTCAGCCCGAGTTGGGTGCCATTGAGGACGAATTCCCCGTACGGCAGGCCCACGGCAATCGCGCCGCACAGCACGGCCCCCACGAGCATGGCGCGCACGCTGATTCCGGCGCGATCCGCGGGTTTTTTCGAGGCGTCCATAGAGGGCTACTCGCTCGGCTTAGCAGCGGCCCGGCTTTGCGACCCGACCAAATCCACCCGCCTAGCTTCCATCTGCCAAATTTCCTCGCCAAATTTTCGGATTCTGACTGCCGTTTAAGTATGTCTCTTGGCCATCGCCATGTCCACTTTAGGCCCCAACACCTAAAGACGAGATCGTCCAGAAATACATATATTAACTCAGGTCCTACGTAGCCCTAAAAGCGATGAATCGGAAGAATCAAACGAAAGGAAAAACGTGAAGATCAACTACTTTGAAGACACGGACACCGCTCTTATCGAGTTCACCGCGCAACCTGTCGCCGAGACTCGGAACTTGTGTGAGAACATCTATATAGACCTCGACGAGCATGGCAACCTCGTCTCCATGAAAATTGAGCACGCCGAGCAGAGTGCCAACATCCTAGAATTCACCTTCGAGCGTCAAGAAAAAGCGAGCGATGACCTCCTCGAATAAAGAGGTGCAAGATGAAGCCCATGAACTGGCGAGACTACATTACCGTTGATCCCGAAATCTGCCATGGGAGAGCCTGCATCACGGGTACCCGAGTGCTGGTGACCACAGTCCTCGACAACCTCGCGGCGGATTTGAATCCAGAAGAAATCACGACAAGCTATCCGTCGATCGCCCGCGAGTCCGTCCAAGCGGCGGTGTGCTATGCCGCCGAGTTGGCCAAGGAACGAGTAGTGTCGTTGGGTGAGTCTGTGAGTTCAGGGAACAAAGGCTTTAATTCACGCTCGATCAATTCAATTTGTTGAGGATATTTCTCTTTCATTATTTGAACAATCCGACCGCTATCGACAGACTCTACAAATTCTTGATTATCAATTCCCAATATTCTCGTACACTTATTCGAGACAGTATTCTTGTGGATATCCAGTTCTTCAGCTACTAACTGAAAAGCCTCTGTATGACTTTTACCCTTTTTCATCAGTTGAATAACTTTTTTAGCTTGCTCAAGCCCTTTCTTCCCCCCACCTCTTTTCTGTTCCTCTTTACTTTTATCCTCATCGTCTGGTAATTCCGATGGTTCAGGCTGCAGGTCGGCGGCCTGTGCCTCGCGCTGCAACAGGTACATCACCTTATTTTTTGCGCTGTTGAATATCAACTGCTTGTCGATAGGCCGGTTCTCCAGTTCGTCTAACTCGTCTTTCCACTCGTCCAATTCCGACTTGAGACGGTCTTCCCAATCGACAGCCATACGCCTTTTCTGCACCCAGTTCTCCGGGCACTCCGTCTCTGACAAGTTGGCGATATGTCTTTCAAACAGCGTCTCCAATCCCTCTTCATCGTTCAATTCCGTTTCCCGCCGCTCAATTTTCTCAAGCAGTTCGCGTTGGTGGTCATCGCTGGCACCAGTAACACTGCGCCGTTCTTGCTCAAGTAACTCTTTGAACAAACCAGCCAAGCGATTGTCCAGTTCGCCGTTCAGTTCGGGGTAATCGTGAGATAACATTTCATCCTCCGGGAAATAAGTATCAATCAACTCGTCCAGTGGTTCGGTAACAGGCAAATGCGCTTGTATATGAGCATCAATGTGGCACAGGTCGCATACCAACTCATGGGCGTCGCCGCAGTGATTTTCAAACTGCCAGCGTTTCCAAGCCCGCCACTTGCCGCAACGGTTGCAGTCTTTGCCAAAGGTGTCGCCGCATCCCCGGCAATGATGGCTGGTCGCAGGAGATACCGTTTCGCAATTCGGACACCAGACAACTAGTGCCTCGCCCGGCGATTCTATTCCGCACGGTTCCAAAGACCATTCCCGATGTTTCTCGGGTAGGCCGTGGATTTCTGAATTGGCGGCCAAATCCAGAATTAGGCAGTCGCCGCTGTCTTTCGGGCGCAAGCCGCGTCCTACCATCTGCAAGTACAGGGCCAAGCTCATGGTAGGCCGGGCAATTACGATACAGGATGCGTCGGGCAGGTCAAACCCCTCGGTCGCGACGACCACATTGACCAGCACTTTGAGGGTGCCTTCTCTAAAACCGGCTATCACTTTACTGCGCTCTTCGCTACTGGTATCGCCCAAGATAACCGCAGCCGGTATGCCGGCGTCATTAAAAACGCTGGCTAGGTTACGAGCATGATCTACCGAAACGGCATAGGCAATGGTTGGCCGGTTGTCGAAGTCCTTTTGCCAGAACTTCAATACCCCCGCCGTCATTACGTCCAGGCGATTGGCCCGTTCAATACCCCGGTCCGTGTAATCCCCGGTGTGGTCAACTTCGCCGCCGATTATGCGCTGTTCCGGGGGCGGCAGTAGGGTTCGGGCCTCACATAGCCAATCAGTCGCCTGCAAATCAGCGACCTGCGGCCCACAGAGCAACTCGTCAAACAGATGGTCGAATCCCTCTTTTTTCGACAGCCGCCAGGGGGTAGCGGTCATGCCGATAATGCGGCCGGGCCATTGCTGCATCGCCCGCTCCCAACCCTCAGCAGCAGCGTGGTGCGCTTCGTCAATCACCATCAAGTCATCGGCGTTATACCTGTTCCAAACTTCCATGCTGTCAGTGCGCCGACTCACGGTTTGCGCCATCAGAATGACGGCACCGCTGCTCATCGCTGGCGCATCGGTTCCCGGCGTCCATTTCACGTCCGTCATGGCCGCAATGTGGGCATCGGTCAGCATCCGACAAGTCTGCTCGGCAAGTTCCCGGCGGTGCGTCAGCCAAACCGCCTTGCGCCCGTCCGTGAGCCAATCGGCCAGCAGTGCTCCGGCAATAATGGTTTTGCCGCCGCCAGTGGGCAACTGCATCATCACCCGCGCTTTGGTGTCGGCGGCCAGAGCGGTCTGCACCTGCTGTAGCAGGTCTTGCTGATAGGGACGCAGTGAAACGTCCGCGGCCCGTGGCTGCGCTACCTGCGCGAACACCATGTCTCGTTCACCATACTTCATACATCTGCGCGGGCTGCTCCGAAGTTCCGTCGTCATTTCGCCAATCCCTTCTGCCGTCCGCGGCGTAGTGTGCGTTTCTGATCCGCTGGCCGTGAGGGATAGGCTGTGATAACGTGCTCGCCGAGCATCACGACCTTGCAATTCGCTAGGCGTTCCAGCTTTTGGATCTCCCGCTTGCGGATATCGATCTCGCGGGCGACATCCCGCTTGAGCAAAATCCAAGTCTCGTCGTCCACCTGCGTCCCCAACTCGATAACGAGTGGAATATCCCTTTCGCGAATGGCTCGCTGCTGCATACGTGTCTCGGCGTGGTGGGTATAGCGGATGTCGATCATTAGTCGTTTCCTCCTTTTTTTATGTCGGAATTGGCCTTCTGAGAATCCGCATCCTCTATGAGCTTCTTCAAATCGCCTTTTGGGTCCTTGGCCACGATTCCTGCGATTATTTTTCCGCCGTCCTCCTCCAGGATTTCCTTGAAGGTGTCCGGCAGTCTGTCTTTGAGCCACTTCGCACGTTCTTCACTACTGGCGTCTTCTGCCATCAGTTCCTCGGGAATCTCGGAGAGCCGCACATGGCCGGTTTCAAGAGCCATCTTGGCGTAGTCAGAATCGTTGGCGATGTCGTTGAGTGCGTCGCGGCAGATGTCGTAGTCGGGGAACTTTAACGGCGATCCGAAAAGGGTACCGCCGTTATCCACATCGACGATGCCGGGGATGGCGAGTTCAGCTTTCAATTCGCGCAAATAGCTAGCGAAAGGGTTGCCTGTGGAGGGGTCAAAGGGCTGGCCTCCAACCATGTTTGTGTTTTGTAACAGATGCTCGCCGAACAGGTCGTTCTTTTCGATAGATTCCTCTTCTTCCGCGATTGCCATATCCGCGACTGTCAGGGTACCCGTAAAAACCCCATGCCCCAACTCGACCTGCCCCAAACGATCAATCGCTTCGTACGCCTCTTTCAATTTCTCGCATCGCCAGGCGAGACTTCCCTCAGCCAGAAGCGCAAAGAAGAGCGGTGCCATGTTGATGATTTCAGTAGGACTCACACCATATCGGCGTTTGATAAGGTCGTAGGCAAGCCGGGCCTTCGGCGCGATCTGTGCGCCGATTTGGACGCGCTCGGAGTCGGAGGCGGGTGCCTTATCGGACTCAGGAAGCGGCAACTCGCCGGTCAGCACACCTTCTTCGCCTTCTTTGACGCCGAGCGCCTTGGCCAAACGTTCCAGAGTATCCTTTCGGGATTTTTGGCATTGCTGCGGTTCGTTTTCCAAGCGTTGAATCGTGCGCACGGTGATTTTAGCCCGTTCAGCAAGCTGGGGACGGGTCAGTCCTTGCTTCTGGCGTAGGCTACGAAGGCTTTTAGAATCAATCTTCATGGTGAAGCTCCTGTGAAGTTTAACGATTGACACTCATAATATAGCTTCTATTATAAATTTTTCAAGAGACATATAGACGGTTATTTCTACAAAATTTATGATATAAAAATGAATTAATTGAATTAAAATGTCTTCTTTATGTACTTTAATGTCCTCCTTACGCCTCTTGGAATACTGACCGAGGCCCTGTCTCAATACGCGGGCGACACAAATGCGGACATTCTGGTGCAGCGTGCCCCTAGCTCCTGTCATCACCGTGCTTCTGGATGCTGAAGCCGACCCAGCGGCGTGAACTCTGTTTGGTCGGGTTCCTTCGGACTGAGCAAGAAAAAGAGGCACTAGCACTATATAATTGAAAGGACTGATAACAGCGGGTGCTCGACGTGCAGGGCGCTCTAAGCGACAGGCCGCATACAGAGCCATAAAACAGTGGTTGTGTTGCTCGCATTTTTTGTCCTTCCGGGTCGGTCTAGTCCCTAAAGGGTCTCATCCATGTGTTGCGCCCGATACAGTCGAACCCCGCACATTCCCGTCCTCTCCGCTCCACTTGGCCTTGGCATGAATTTTGCGAGTGCAATTAAGAATTAGGAATGAACCAACAGCCCTTCAGGGCGGACAGCTTGCAAACTCCAATTCCCTATTCCTAAGACTCAAGGAGCTACGGCCTCTATGGCAGAATTTGACGCGATTTCCAAAGCCCTGATTCAGACCTATCCGCAAGACTTCGCCCGCTTCGCGCTAGCCCAAGACGACGTCGAGGTGCTCGAAGTGCTCGATACGGAGCAACCCACTGTAGAGACGCATCGGATGGACAGCCTTATGCGCGTACGTATCGACGGCACCGAAGCGTTGGTGCATCACGAGTTTCAAACGACCAATAGCACCCATTCGGCCATGCCGCTGCGGATGGCTGGCTATATGGGTCGGATGCTGGAACAGTACGGCCTGCCGGTCTATTCTCATGTCATCTACCTGCGGCCGGACGCCGGACGCCACGATCGCGGCGAGTACGTGCAAGATCGGCCGAGCTATCGGGTGGTCATCCAATACAAGGTGATTCGGCTGAGCGAGTTGGACGGGCAAGCCATTCTCGACGGTGGCTATACGGGCTTGTTGCCCTTCGCGTCGTTGATGCGGTCGCCAGAAGGACTGGCTGCCGCACCGTGGTTGCGGCAGTGTATGCAGCGGGCTGAGGCCCTGCCGATGGCGGCGGCGACCAAGGCCAATTTTCTGACGGATTTGGCCATTCTGAGCGGTTTAGTGTATGATTATCAAACCATTCAACGCATCATCCCGGAGGACATCATGTACGAATCGTCGGTTATTCAGCATTTTGCAGAGCAGGGGCGCGAGCAGGTAGGCCGAGAATTTATCCTCGATGTGCTGGCCCTGCGCTTTCAGCCGGAGGATGTGCAACGGTTGGCCAGCCGCATTGAGGCCATCGAGGATGTGCAGCGCCTCAAGCAGTTGCATCGGGCGGCCATCCAGATGCCCACTCTCGAAGCCTTTAGGCACCTGTTAGACGCCGACGAGTAAGTCCGCCGTGTAACATTATCCTTGCTCTACCTGCCCTTGTGGAGATTCCCATGACGACCACCGATCTGATCACCGCCGACGAGTTGTTGCAGATGAAGGACGATGGCTTCCGCTATGAACTGGTCCGAGGGGAATTGATAAAAAGGAGTCCAGCCGGCCACCAACACGGCAGAATCGCGCTCAATTTCACCATGCCTTTGGACCAGTTCGTCCGGGCCAACCAGCTTGGTGCCGTCTATGCGGCCGGAACCGGCTTCAAACTAGCCGAATATCCCGATGTAGTGCGAGCACCAGACGCGGCTTTCATCCGGCGCGAGCGGGTCGAGGCAGTAGGCCAGACCGAGGGCTTTTGGCCCGGTGCCCCCGACCTAGCGGCCGAGGTCGTATCACCGGGCGATACCCACGCCGAGGTCCAGAATAAGATCGCCGACTGGCTGGACGCGGGCACCCGCTTGGTCGTGGTCGTCAATCCAAGCACCCAAACGGTCGCTTTGTATTACTCGCGGAGCGACGTCCGTATCCTGACTATCGACGACGTACTCGACGGCGGCGAAGTAGGGCCGAACTGGACCCTACCAGTGCGAGATATATTCATCTAAATACCTCTATAACACCCCCCGATGTCCCCGGCGAACGGCCTCGCACAAGCGCATGGTATGCACCGCATCGTCCAAGTGCGACCACGGCGTGCGATCCTCTAAAATGCAATCGACAAAGTGGACGACCTCGTTGAAGCCGACCCCACCCATTGCTTCGATCTCCTCGTCCTCTACGGTAAAAGGCTGCCCCCTCTCATAGCCCTCCACCTGCGGCCCCCGGGTCATATCCAGATAGACCGATAAATCCTCGCCGTGTACTTCGGCCCGCTGAATGCGGTAGCCCACGCCGTAGTGGCTCATCATAGTGCCGAAGGTGCCCGTATCGAAACGCACCACGGCGTTGTGGCGGTGGCACCCAGGCCGCTCGCCATCTTGCACCATCCCCTGCACCTCCACCGGAATGGCCGCTTCCTCGGCGCTGCGGCCAGCCAACCAGCGCAGCAGATCGACGTGGTGAATGGCGTCGCATATCACCGGATCGGGCGCTGCCGGCCCCAACAGGGTCACCGGCTTATTGTACGTGGCAGCGCAATGCACCGCGCCGCCAGCCGCCCGGATGCGCTGCCGCACGGCGAGCACTTGGGGAAAGTAACGCCGATTAAAGGATACCAGCGCCTTGCCTTGGCTCTGCTGGGCCGCCTGCGCCATTTGCTCGGTCTCAGCCGCGGTCATGCCCGGCGCTTTCTCCACCGAGGTGTGCCGCCCGCGCTGCAAGCAATCGAGTACGATGGGCAGCAAATGGCCGGGCATGGTGACCACGTGTACCACATCCGGCTGACAGACATCGAGCATCTCCCGATAGTCGGCAAAGGCGCGTTCCGGCCCCCATTCAGCTTGGTTTTTTTGTCGCCGCTCCTCGTCCAGTTCGGCAATGCCCACCAAGCGCAGGCGCGGCTCGTCGGCAATCATGCGGAAGTGCGACTGGGCATGGCCACCGCAGCCGATGACCGCTACTTTCAAATCTGCCATTATGATTTCCTTCCCAAGAGGTTGAGTGCCAAAGCTAAGTACACGACAGCAGAGCGAAGCGGAGTCGAAATATCTTATTCCTCAATGCCCATGCGTAAACTGTCGCGTTAAGATAATTGCCAATATACAGTGCCGATTACTCCTATGCTCGTCCTTCGGCGACAAATTTGACAGCGGATTGTAGGGCCAGTATAGTGTTCAGTTCACCTCACGACATTGCAAAGGATATAGCTCATGCGCGTCATTGCCGTCGGCTGCGAATACTCGGGCGTCAGCACCCTCATCGATCAGGTGCATCAATGGGGGCTGAGTCGCGGAATTAGCCACCATCTCGACGATCATTTTACCATCCCCGACGCCTATCACCTCAGCGATGAGGAGCAGCTAGCCATGCTGGCCATGCTGCCAGCCATCAAGGAGCGCTTCCAGCGGTTCCAGATCGTCTATCACGTGCGCTTGCTGCACCGCTATCGAGACATCTTGTTGGGTGGTTTCCACATCGAGGAAAAGGTGTACGGCCCCCAATACTACTACCCAGGCATCGACATCGACATCCGCGAATACGAGCCGGACATGCCCGACGACACCCTGCTCGTCCACCTGTACGCCGCGCCCGCAACAATTCGCGCCCGCATGGCCGCAGCCCCACATCCACACTCATTGGTCCCCGCCGAAGACGTTCCAGAAATTCTAGCTCGCTTCGAGCAAGAGGTGCGGGCCTCTTGGATCCGCCGCAAATTCGCCATTGATACCACCGACCTAACGCCAGCCCAACTCCTCGAAACCTTCCTCAACCGCTCCATCCCCCACCTCAGCCCTGAAGACGCCGCCACGCGGCTTTTGGCACGCTAGTCGCAGACCTTCATGGCCCACGCACATCGCCCGCCTCCAACCCCCGAGCGATGTCCAAATTCTCGCGGAAGCCCGGGTCATCCGGGGCCAAGCGCACCGCGCTGGCAAATGCCGCGGCGGCGACCGCAAAGTCCCGGCGCATCAGGTGCAGGTTGCCGAGGCTATTGTACGCGTTGGCGTGCGTCGAATCCGCGGCGAGCGCTTGGGCAAAAAGCTGCTGGGCCGCGGCGAATTGCTCCCCGCGCAAATAGATGTTGCCCAAGTTTACATAGGCCGCGGCAAAGGTCGAGTCGAGTTCAAGAGCGCGGCGATAGCGCGCCGCGGCCTTGGCGAATTGGCGACGCTGACCGTAGAGCACGCCCAAGTCGTAGTGGCGGCGCGCGTCCTCGGCCTCGCTCAAGAGCGTAAACTCCAAACTCTTGATCATCTTTTCCTCTTCTTCGAGGCGCGCAAATCGCTCCAACACCTCTCGGCCCTTTTCCCGCTCGCCTAAGCGCATATAAACCTGCCCCAAGTCGTAATGAGGACGCGCCCAAAACGGGCGCAGCGCAACGGCCCGCCGCAAAAGATTTTCAGCCTCCTCGTAGCGCCGCTCCTCCACATACAGAGCGCCCAAACCTGCGTATGCACCCGCTTGGGTCGTGTCCGCGCGAATAGCTTGGGCAAACGCCGTTTTCGCAGCTTCGCGCTCGCCGCGCTTGACTTCGACTTGGCCGCGATGATACCACAGTTCGTAGTGCGTCGAATCTACCTGCAAGGCGCGCTCGTACAGGTCAGCGGCCTCTTGGTAGGCACCTTGCCGGATGTGCAGCAGGCCCAAGGCATTGTACGCGGAAATGTATCCTGGGTTGCTTTCCAATGCTTTGTGGAGCGGCGCGTAGGCCGCCTCGTATTTCTTTTGCCGAATATACACAGCGCCGAGCTGATAGTACGCGTCCGCGTAATCCGGCTTGAGTGCGATGGCTTTTTGGTACGCGACCTCGGCTTGGTCGAGGGCATCGGTCAAAAAATAGGCATTGGCGAGATTGTAATGGACTTGGGGCGCGTCGGACATCTGCGCGGCCGCTTGCTGGTACGCGGCAATGGCGGCGTGGAAACGCCCGCCTTGGGCGTGTTCGAGCCCCTGCTGGAAATACACACGCCCGGTAGGCGAGGGCGGCTCCGGCTCTTGGCAGCCGATGAGCAGAATTACTAGCAGCCAGCTCATAAATGACAATTTTCGCAAGGAGGGCACCTACAAGAGGTGCCCCTACATGTTTTCCTAGCGCGTTGGTAAGGGTGCCTCTTGTGGGCACCCTTGCTTGTTATAAGGGACTGACTTTACGTGGTCGGGAGCGTCTATCGCGGCTCCTCCGCAGTCAACACTTGTCCGGCCAACACGCCCTCAAACCGCTGCACCTTACCGCTGGGCCAGCGAATCTCCACTTCGTCGGCCTGCGCACTGGTGCCGAGGCCAAAAAAGATGCGCGGGTCGTGGCTCGACAGATAGCTGCCGCCGCGCCGCACCTCCCGCACTTGCACCCGAGGCCCGGTGCGGACGCGAATGCGTGCGCCGACGCCGTCGCGATTGCTCTTCACGCCTACCGTGCGGACGGCCAAGTAGTTGCGCTCGCCGCCCATGTCGTTGCGCAAAAGCGAGGGACGCGCGTTGATGTGGGATACCGCAATATCGAGGTCGCCGTCGTTGTCGCAATCGCCCAAAGCCGCCCCTCGGCTCGACTGCACAGCACCAAGCCCGGCCGCGGCGCTGACCTCGGCAAACCCAGCCGCACCGTCGTTTCTGAACAACTGATTGGGCTGCGCGTACGTGGTCTCGGCGAAAAGTTCCACATTATCGTCGATGTGACCGTTGGCCACGAAGAGGTCCTCGTCGCCGTCGAGATCCCAGTCGAAAAAAGCCGTGCCCCAAGATAGGTACGCCAGCGAGGGCTTACCTAATTTGGCGTCCGTCGTCCGGTCGCGGAAAAACCCCTCGCCCTCGTTGTGGTACAAGGTATTGGTCTCCAAGTAAAAATTGGTCACCAAAAAATCAAAGGCCCCGTCGTTGTCGTAATCGCCTGCGGCCACGCCCATGCCGGCTTCGGATTGGCCTTGGCTATTGTAGGAAACCCCGGCGATCAAACCCATTTCCGCGAAATGGCCGCCCTCGTTTTGGTAGAGCAAATTGGGCGTCCCATCGCCCGCGGCGAACAGGTCTAAGTCGCCGTCGAGATCCCAATCGGAAAAGACCGCGCCCAGCTCCCGCGCCCGGCCCGCAGCAAAGCCCATTTCCGCACCGACCTCGGCGAAACGGCCGCCGTCGTTGCGGTAGAACGCATCTCCTTCGGGTGCATAGGTCCACGGCGCGCAATAGACCCGGACGCTATCCTGGCGAAAACAGGCGCGGTCCGGGTCGGCGCGGAAGTCCAGATAATTGGCCACATACAAGTCCAAGTCGCCGTCGAGATCCCAATCGCCGAAAGCCGCACCCGTGCCAAAGCCCTCGTCGCCCACGCCAACGGTGGCCGTGACATCGGCAAAACGACCGTCGCCGCGATTGCGGTAGAGGATGTTCGCGCCGTAACAGGTGATGTACAAATCTGAGTCGCCGTCGTTGTCGTAGTCCGCGGCCACCACGCCCATGCCGCACCCGGAATTCCCCACGCCAGCCGCTTGCGTCCGCTCGGCAAAACGGCCATTGCCTTCGTTGCGGTATAATGCAGCCGGAGCCGCGACATTGACCCAATACAGGTCGAGCCAACCGTCGTCGTCATAGTCAAAAAAGGCCACGCCCGACCCCATCGTCTCGGGCAATTGCTTCTGCCCCCTAGCCCCATTGCGGTGCTCGAATTCAATGCCAGCCGCCGCCGCTACATCCACGTATCGAGGTTGAGCGACGGTGTCCCCTGCCCACAGGCCAATCAGCAGCGCAAAAACCCAGCGCATCTGTCCATCCCGCTCCAACGCACCCCCCTATATCATCATTCCTTTAATCCTGTCCATCCTGTTCCCATCCTGTCCATCCATGTTTTATCTTTATGCAGTCCAAGATACCGGCTCGACAAGCGACCTACAAGGCGGCAGAAAAATCATCCATGCGTCCAACAAGTCTCTACCTGCGGCTCGGCCTGTTGTGGCTGGCCGCCCTAATCGGAGTGGGGGCCTTTGCCTTCCACTACGGAGAGGGGCTGTCCTATTTCAGCACGAATCCGGACGCGTGTGCCAACTGCCACATCATGCGGCCCCAGCTAGATTCCTATCGCAAATCCAGCCACCACGCCGTGGCCACTTGCGTCGATTGCCATCTGCCGCGCAGTTTCTTGAGCAAGTATCTGGCCAAGGCCGAAAACGGCTGGAATCACTCCACGGCCTTTACATTGCAAAACTTCCCCGAGCCAATTTTAATCAACGAGAAAAACAGCCGCATCTTACAGCAAAACTGCCTCGCGTGTCACAGTGCCTTCGTCCACCAAATCGTCGCTACCGAAGCCGTGCGCTGCGTCCACTGCCACCGCACGGCTGGCCACGGGGAGTGGGTGGGCTTGGGCGGCGCAGAGAACATCCATAACGACGAGTAGCTTATGTCTCGCAAAATACCTTATAAAGCCATCGTCCTTTTGGCCTTAGTGGCCTTGGCCAGCGCGCTCGTCACCGGGCTGTTGGTCAACATATACGAACGCAAGGCCGAAGCGCGGCGCGGCCCGGTGCGCCTCGTCGAAGTCGGAGAAGACGACACCGACCCAGCCCATTGGGGCATCAACTGGCCGCGGCAATACGACAGCTATAAGCGCACGGCCGAGGCGACTCGCACGCGCTTTGGCGGGCACGGCGGCAGCGAGGCCCTGCCCGCGCAGAAAATCGAACGCGACCCCTGGCTTAGGCGGATGTTCCTCGGCTACGCGTTCTCAATCGACTACCGCGACCGGCGCGGCCACGCCTACATGCTCTACGACCAAGAGCAAACCGAGCGGCAATCCAAGCCCCAGTCCGGCTCCTGCTTGCACTGCCACGCCTCCATCATGCCCCTCTACCGACAGCTTGGCGACGGCGACGCCACCGCGGGCTTTGAGCGCTCCTACGCCTATTCCTATGGCGAGCTAAACCAGATGCTGCACGACGCCGGACACGCCCACCCGGTATCGTGCGTCGATTGCCACGACCCAGCGACCATGCAACTGCGCATCACCCGGCCCGGGTTTATCCAAGGCATCCAAATGCTGGCCGAGTCCGACGCCCCGGTCCCGCACCTGCCATCGCTCGAACGCTGGCGGCGGGGCAACCGCGACCGCCCCTACGACCCCAATGCGAGCGCGAGCCGCAACGAGATGCGCTCTTTCACCTGCGGCCAGTGCCACGTCGAATACTACTGCGGCAGCGGGGCGAAACTGACTTTTCCCTGGGGCAACGGGCTTAAAGCAGAGGAAATGGAAGCGTTTTGGGACGCCACGACCCTAGACGATGGCAGCGAATTTTACGACTACGTCCACCAAGAGACAGGCGCGAAAGTCCTCAAGGCCCAACACCCGGAATTTGAACTGTGGAGCCAAGGAATCCACGCGCGCAGCGGTGTCTCCTGTGCCGACTGCCACATGCCCTATATGCGCGACGGAGCCTCTAAAATCTCCGATCACTGGGTGCGCAGCCCGCTGCTGAACATCAACCGCGCCTGTCAGGTCTGCCACTCTTTTTCCGAGGCCGAACTCGCCGCCCGCGCCGACGCGATCCAGCAGCGCAATTTCGACCTTTTGCAGCGAGCCGGTGCCGCGCTCATGGACCAACTCGACGCCATAGCCGCGGCTCGCGCGGCCGGTGCCGCAGACGACGACCTAGCAGCGGCCCTCGCCCTACAGCGCAAGGCGCAGTGGCGACTCGATTTTGTGGCCGCGGAAAATTCCATGGGCTTTCACGCTCCGCAGGAGGCCGCCCGCATTCTCGGCGAAGCAGCCGACTACGCCCGCCAAGGCCAGATCGCTGCTGTCGAGTGGTTGGTCGAGGCGCAGGAACCTATTCACGAGGACAAACCCTAGGTGCAATGACAACTATACTACCTGTTCTAGGCTGCATAGGCGATGACTTCAAGCTCAGCCGCTTCACCCGTCTGCTCAAGTAAGTTCTCCACCTTTTCCATAACCGGATCCTCGATAGAGAATTCTGTGCAATTGGAGCACTCCAACACAGGTAGCTTCTTAATCACGACAATACTAGTCGGCCCAAGGCAGAAGGGAAGGTCTGAAATGGTCGGCTCCAAACGTCCTCCAAAAACATGACACTTCACGATGATCTCCTCCGTGTTTTTAAGCTCCCTTGCTTCATCTCGGAGGCAAAACGCTCGGGGACGCTGGCGTATTCGGACTTCACATCCTCCCGCCGTTCAACCGCGTCCAGTTGCGCCATTAGATTCGTATGCAGGTAGCCCGGCTCTTTGAAATTGCCGCTGCCAAAGCTCAAGCGCACCACCGGATGGCGAACCGACCAGTCCCAACGGTCGTGGATGTACAGCCCCTCGAACAGCGGCTCGTTGCCCTCAAACAGTTCTTTCAAGGTGTCCAGAAACAGGCTTTTGCCAAAGCGCCGCGGGCGCGATAGAAAATAATGCTTGCCCTCGTCCAGCATCCGACGAAATGTAAGCGGTCTTATCTACGTAGTAGTTCTCCTCGCGAATCTCGCGGAAGGTCTGAAGGCCGATGGGCAGCTTGCGTCTATCTGTGCGCTCAGCCGATGTGTTCGGACGCGGATTGCTCATAATTTTACCTAGCCCACCTTATCTCGGCGTGTGGTCATATCTTCACTCGTCCTGTTGTCTAGCGAGTTAGACTTGATGCAGATTCGAGAAGTGTTCAACGGGAATTTGAACCTCCTTACTCGCCTTCTGCCCATGTACATGGAGTTCGTTGAATCTCTTTTCTATATCTCTCAATACGCCACCTTCAAAGTACTGTTCGCCACAGTACGCGCATCGGAGACAGGGCACGTCATCCACAATGAGAAATTGGCCATTGTGCCGATAAATGTACTGGGTTTGCCGAGGCTGAAGTCCCTTATGACCACAAAAAGCACACCTTGTTTTCATTAGGTACCTCTTCGTGTTGCTTAACGTGGTGACCTCCATCACTCCCACTCGTCAAACGGATTCGCCGTACTAGCCAGCGGCAGTCCAACCCGCGCGCCGGCCCGATGCGAGGCGTGGGCCATCATCGCCATTTCCAGATAGAGCCGCGCATTCTCCAGTTCTACCAGTTCCCACTCTAGCTCCTTGCCCTCGATCATGTCAATCATAGACCGCGCCATGCGGCGATGCGCGTTGAGCCACTTGTGCTCGTCCGGCGGCGGCGACGAAGGCACAACCTCCCAGCGCGGATCGTCGATCAGCCCGGGATTGACCAAGGGGTGGTAGTAAATGTCCGGCAGATTGACCATCGGCCCGGGCAGCGACAAAGTCCCTTCCGTCCCGTGAATATCGATCCGATAGGGATTCTCCTTCCCGTCCCCCCGGTACGACTCAAAATCCGCAGCCACTCCGCCCGGAAATTCGTAGTACGCCTTGATCCCGTCTCCAGCCACCAAGCCCATCCCTTCAACGCCTTCCTTTAGATCCGCCGGCGTCGCGCTCCGCCCATCCTGCGTCAGATGCGCGTGACACCACAGCGGCGCACCAAACGCTTGCCAGAGAAAGTCAAAAAAATGCGGATACAAGTCCAAAAACAGTTGATCCCCGCCGTGCGCGCCGCCCATCCCATAGATCCGGCACAGCCGCGGCTGGCCGATCTTCCCCGCCTTAATCGCCGGAATCGCCACCCGCTGGATCGGCGGATGTCCCCGCCACGGATGCGCCACCACCACCGTCACTCCAGCCTTATCGCGCGCTGCAATCATCTGGTCCACTTCGGCGACCGAAGCCGCCACGGGCTTTTCGAGGTACACATGCGCCCCGCGCTCCACGCAATTGAGCACCAACGCCAAGTGATCGCCGATCTCCCGCGATGCCACCACCGCGATATCCGGCTGCTCCTGCTCTAACATCTCCACGTAATCGGCGTATCCCTTGGGTGCTCCGGTCTTGGCGACAGCGGCTTGGCGTCCCGCCTCATCGGGATCGGCCAACGCCACAATCTCCGCGCCTTCTACCCCGACAAACGCCATGTCGAGATAGTGGCCGTAGTTGCCGCGGCCCGTGTGCCCAATTATTCCAACTTTCACGCGCTACCTCCTCTTTATTTGTTGGACAACTCCACTGCCCGCCCCGTCTCCATAGACTCTTTCACCGCGTCTAACACCCGCATCTGCGCGACGCTGTGCTCCGGCGTGATCCGATGCTCCCGCTCCTTGGCCAAGCACTCGCACAGGTGCTGCAACTGCAATGCAAACTGAAAGCACGGCGGGAATTCGACGACCTCCACCCCACTCGACGTGCGATGCTCGATGGTCACGGCCCGATTCTCGTTGTTCCACACTTGGTCTAGCCGCAGCATCCCGCGGTGCCCGGAAATCTCCGCGTACTGGGAGCTGAACGTATTAAAACCCACGGCGATCTGCGCGGTGCGGCCCCCGGAAAAGACCAGCACAATCGACGCGGCATCATCGGTCTCCAAGCCCAACTGCTGCGCGGCAAACACCCGCTCCGGCTCCTCGCCAAACACAAATCGCGCGTGGTGAACGTTGTAACAGGCCAAGTCGTAGATACTGCCGCCGCCTTTGGCCTTGTTGAAGCGCCAATTCGACTCGGGCGTGCGCTGTTGGAGCGAGGCACCCGAACTGGTGCAAAACGTGCTCCGCACACCGACCAAGTCGCCGATTGCGCCGGCGTCGAGCATGGCCTTAGCCTGCAAGTGCATGGGGTGATGGCGGAACTTAAACGCCTCAGCCACGAGGACGCGGTTTTTCCTGCCGGCCGCGGCAAAGGCCGCTGCTTCGGCCGCGTTTTGGGTGAAGGGCTTTTCGCAGAGCACGGCTTTTACCCGCCTCGAATCGCAGATCTGGATCCCGGTCTCGGCGTGAAAAGCACCCCAAGTACAGATGATGGCAATGTCCAGCTCGGCCTCGCGGAGCATGGAGTCGAGCTCGGTATAACGCGCTGCAACGCCAAACTCCTCGCCGTAGCGCGCTAGCTGCTCGGCGGACACGTCGCAAATGGCGACGAGTTCGGCTTCGGTAATCTGCTGGCAGGCCGTGCCGTGAGCGCGGGCGATACCACCCGTGCCCACGAGGCCGACGCGATAGGCCACGGCACTCTCCTTGGTTAGTGGTTAGTGGTCAGTCCCACTCTGCTAACCACTGGCCACTGGCTACTGGCCACTTAGTTATATCTGTGGGCTTAGATCTTTGGGTTCAAAAAGTTGCGGCCGCAGGTAGATGGGCGCACCGAGGCGCGTCACCAGCACCATGCCGTCGCTGGGCCGGCAATCGAGCACCCACTCGCCAGCCTCGGTTTCAATGTACAAGTTGGCGTGAAAGGTGTCGTCCTTGAGGCTGTGGACGACGAGGTGCTGCACCTCGCCTTGCAGCTTCTCCAGCATCGCTTCCAACAGATCGTACGCCAGCGGGCGCGGGAAATCCTCTTCCCGCATGGCCCCGACCAACGCCCGCGCCTCGCAGTGGCCAATGATAATGGGCAACGGCGGCACGTCGTCGCCTTTGAGCACGACAGCCACCCCATCGGCACCGAAGTCGCGCACATCGACAATTTTGGCGGGGATGAGATCAGCAGGAAGTTCTCGGCCACAGGCTGCCATTGTAAGGGCCGCCAAGGCCACGAGGAGCTGTTTCATTATACTGCTCCTTTTCGGTTCGAGTCTTTTACACACGGCCAATTATAGGGGCTGTGGCTGCGGCCTGCAAAGTGGACGGGGCGCGGATTGTAAACAGGATCATTTGCGGCCTATTGGATAGGACGCTTTGCGGCAGTCTTCTCGGAGGCAGTAATTACACGAGATTTAATTACTAATTTAGTATTAATTAGTAATTCGTTGACATTACCCCTTTAATTACTAATTTAGTATTAATTAGTAATTCGTTGACATTACTCCTTTCACCTGATTGACTTTTCCATGCGTCTCCCACAGTTCCCTCCCAATTTCGAAGACCTGATAATCGAAGTTACGCCGGAACGGATGATTCAACTTGCCCGCCACGCGCGAACCGGCACGGGACGCTACCTGCATTGGGATGAACTCCGGCATCGCCCGCCGCCCGAAGACGTTTCCCACCGCGAGTGGTGGCTGGCGTTGAAGCTCTTTCGCATCAACGCGCTGCAACCGATCTGCCTCAAAGACAAGGAAGGAAGGCCGTTCCAGTTTGCCGTGCCAGAGGGAGTCTTGCAGGAGTTACACCAGATTGATTTGGGCACGGGCGGACTGGTGAGCATACCGGAACCCATTGTCAATCCCCAGACTCGCGACCGCTATTTGGTACGTTCACTTATGGAAGAAGCCATCACTTCCAGCCAGCTCGAGGGTGCGGCGACCACTCGCAAAGTAGCTAAAGACATGATCCGCACGGGCCGCCGCCCGCGCGATACGAGCGAACGGATGATCCTGAATAACTATCTGACTATGCAGCGCATCCTGGACTTAAAATCCTCGGCCCTCTCGCCGGAGCTTGTGTTGGAGATCCACCGTCTGATAACGGACAAGACCCTAGAGGAACCGACCGCAGCAGGTCGCTTCCGCAGATCCGATGAGCGATGCGTCGTCGGCGATGATTTCGGCCAAATCTTTCACGACCCGCCGCCCGCTGGTGAGTTGGCAGAGCGGATGAACGCTATGTGTGATTTTGCCAATGGCGAAACGCCAGCCCATTTCATTCATCCGGCTGTGCGGGCCATAGTTTTGCACTTCTGGTTGGCTTACGATCATCCATTTGTCGATGGCAACGGACGGACTGCAAGGGCGCTTTTCTACTGGTCCATGTTGCGGAACGGCTATTGGATCTTCGAGTTCATTTCAATCTCGACTATCCTGCGCAAGGCACCGATTCAATACGGCCGTTCGTTTTTGTACACAGAGACGGACGACAACGACTTGACCTACTTTTTGGTTGCTCAGACTGAGGTGATTTCTCAAGCCATAGGCGAGCTACATCGCTATATCGAGAGAAAAGCGATCCAACTGCGCCAAGCAGAGCAGGACATCCAAGCCCTTGCGCTGTTCAATCACCGGCAGGTTGCACTCATCCGCCACGCCCTGAACAATCCGGGGCAACGCTATACCGTCGCCAGCCACCAACAAAGCCATATCGTCGCCTATCAGACGGCGCGAACCGATTTATTGGACCTCGCAAAACGCGGCGTCCTCAAAATGGTCAAAAAGGGCAAGCCCATGATATTCGCCGCCCCTACGGACGTGGCGGAGCGGCTGGCCGCTTTGGAAAAGCAGTCCTAACGCGCCGAAGATCTGTACTCTGTCACTGAATAATATAGCCATCCTAAATCATTCGCGAGATAATCGCCGATGGACGCAGACAGACGTCGAATTGTAGGGGCGAGCAGTAGCGACAAAAAAATGAAAACGAACGGGAATGAATAGAATCTATCGCTGGTCTAATATGATGAATAGCTAACCAGAACTGACCAGTCAGTTCTATTGACAAGGATTAAAGCCTCGTCTATACTCTCTTGACGACACACGCCAAAGAAAGGAATCCCGTGGACAAAACACATACAACTAGAGGCTGCTCCAGATGTTAGCTCGCCAATATGCGCTGTACATCGGCAGCGTCTTGCTCTTCGCACTAGGCTGCGGCGAGGAAGAGGAATCCGCACAGGGTTTCCAGCGCGGCGGTTGGGGCGGGCGCGAAGCAGCAGCCATTCCGGTCAAAGGCGAGAAGGTCACGCGCGGCGACATGAGCGCCTACATCGAGACGTACTCCCGCCTCGAAGCCGAGCGCCGCGTCAGCGTCTTGGCGCGCACGACCGGCTTACTTGAGAAGCTCGCGGCCGAAGAGGGCGACCGCGTGCGCCAAGGCCAAGTGATGATCCGCCTCAACAAGGACGAACTAAGCCTAAACTTGCGCCAAGCCGAACAGGCTTTCGCCGACGCCAGTACCAACTACGAACGCATCAAGACGCTGTACGAGCGCAGCATGGTCAGCCAATCCGAATACGACGCGGCCCACCTCCGCTTGGACAACGCCAAGATCTCCCTCGAAGAAGCCCAGCTCAATCTCGCGTACGCAGACGTTACCGCGCCAATTGCCGGCGTCGTCACCGAGCGGTTGGTCGAAGTGGGCGACCTAGTGCGCGGCAATCAAGAAGTTTTCGTCATCGCCGACCGCAACCCGCTGTTGGTGCGCATCTTCGCGCCCGAGCAGCGCATGTACCAGTTGCACCCCGGCCAAGAGGCGACCATCGCGGTCGAAGCCCTGCCCGACACCAGCTTCCGCGGCCGCATTCGCATGATCAGTCCAGAGGTCGATCCCGCCAGCGGCACCGTCAAGGTCACCCTCGAAGTCGCCAGCGACGGCTTACTCAAACCGGGGATGTTCGCTACAGTGCGCATTATTACCGAGCGGCGGCCCCAGACCTTGATCGTCCCCAAGAAGGCCCTAATCCTCGAAACAGACGAGGACGACGTCTTCCTCATCGAAGACAGCAAGGTGCGCCGAGTCGCCGTCGAGTTGGGCTTTGTCGAAGGCGATCAAGTCGAGATCATCTCTGGCCTCCAAGAAGGCGACCAAGTAGTAACCGTCGGCCACGAGGGCCTCAAGGACGGTGCGGCCGTGCGGCTGGCCGGCGAGGGTCTGCCAACTGCGGAAGAATTGGCCGCCTCAGAGTCCGCTAGCCCCCGAGGCGGAGGCTTCGGTCCGCCCGGGGCTAGGGGCGGCGGGCCGGGGGGCGGCCTGCCCGACAGCTTGCGCCAAATCATCGCCGAGTACCGCCGCCAAGGCAAGCCTTTGCCCGACAGCTTGCGCCAAGTCTTGCGCGCAATGCGCGAGCAGGGCGGCGGGCGCGGGCAAGGTAGGGGTGAAGGTAGGGGTAGGGGCGAAGGTAGAGGTAGAGGCCAGTGAAACTAGTCGAATTTTCCACTCGCCGCCGCGTCACAGTGGCGATGCTGATGGTGGCGATCATCGCCTTCGGCGGCGTGGGCTTTTCGCGCCTAGCCGTCAACCTCCTGCCGGACATCACCTATCCCACCATCACCGTCCGCACCGAATACGAGGGCGTGGCTCCCCTCGAAATCGAGCGCCTCGTTTCCGAGCCGGTCGAAGGCTTGGTTGGCGTGGTCAGCAACGTGGTCCGCGTCTCGTCGATTTCGCGGCCGGGCATCTCCGATGTGGTAGTAGAATTCGGCTGGGGCACCAACATGGACTTTGCCTCGCTCGACATCCGCGAAAAGCTCGATTTGTCCAACCTGCCACGCGACGCCGACAAGCCCATCCTCCTGCGCTTCGACCCCTCGCTCGACCCCATAATGCGCTTGGCGTTTTACGGCAATTTGAGCCTGATGGAGATGCGGCGCGTCGCTGAAGAGCGGCTGCGCCCCGACCTCGAAAGCCTCGAAGGCGTAGCGGCCGTCCGCATCAACGGCGGCCTAGAAGAAGAAATCCAAGTCGAGGTCGAAGCCCAGCGCCTCGCCTACCTCGGCATCTCCATCAACCAAGTCACCAGCCGCCTCGCCGCGGAAAACGTCAACCTGACCGGCGGAATGCTCAAGGACGGCGAGGCCGAGTTCCTCGTCCGCACCCTCAACGAGTTCCAAGGCATCGACGAGATCGGCGAAATCGTCATCGGTCAAATCGACCGCGCGCCGATCAAGCTCAAGGACGTGGGTCGCGTCTTCCGCGGCCACCGCGAGCGCGACCTCGTCACTCGCATCAACGGCCGCGAGGGCGTCGAGGTCTCGGTCTTCAAGGAAGGCGACGCCAACACCGTCCAAGTCAGTGCGGCGGTCCAGGAGCGCTTGGACGAATTTCTCGCCGAGAATGCCACGCTGCTGCAAGACAGCGGCATGGAAGTGGTCTTCAACCAAGCCACCTTTATCCAGGAGGCCGTTGACGAGGTGCTCAACACCGCCATCATCGGCGGCATCCTCGCCGTCATCGTGCTCTTCCTCTTCCTCCGCGACCTCAAAAGCACCGCCATCATCAGCCTCTCGATTCCCCTCTCGGTGGTGGCGACCTTTTTCCTAATGTTCGGCTCGGACGTGAGCCTCAATATCATGTCGCTGGGCGGACTGGCTTTGGGGGTCGGGATGCTGGTTGACAACTCCATTGTGGTCTTGGAAAGCGTGCAGCGCTACCGCGACCAAGGGCTCAACGTCTTGGCCGCAGCCGTGCGCGGTGCCAGCGAAGTCGGTCGCGCCGTCATCGCCGCCACCACCACCACCATCTGCGTGTTTTTGCCCATCGTCTTCGTCGAGGGCGTCGCTGGCCAGCTCTTCCGCGATCAGGCCCTGACCGTCACCTATTCACTGGTCGCCTCGCTGGTGGTCGCCTTGATGCTGATCCCCATGCTCTCGTCGCTGAACCTCGAAAGCATGATTGCCGAGCGGGAAGAAATCGGCCCCAAACGCGGCCTCCAAGGGCCTGCGCTGCTCATCCGTCTGGTCCGTGCCATAGCGCACGGTGCTGGCCGCGTCTTCTCCATCCTGCTCTTCCCGCTGTACTGGCTCTTCGACCTCGTCTTCAACGCGCTCAACAAAGCGTATCCGCTCCTTTTGAACTGGGCACTGCGTCGGCGTCTGATCGTCATCGCCATCTTTATTGTGATAGGGGCCTTAGTGCTCGAACGGTCACGCGGCCTAGGGCTAGAGCTGATCCCGGAGATGAGCCAAGGTGAATTCCTCGTCGATCTCGAATGGCGCGCTGGCACCCCGCTGGAGCAGACCGCCGTCCAAGTCGCCGCCATTGACCGACAGGTGCGCGGCCTCAATGGCATCGCCTCGGTCTTTGCCCTCGTCGGCAGCAGCGCCCAAGCCGGCGGCACGGCTGCCGACAAAAAGGAACACACCGCCCATCTCCACGTGCGGCTCGCGCCAGAAGTCAGCGAAGAGGCAGCCATCGAAGCAGTGCGCGGCCTCCTCGGCGACATCCCCGAACTGAAGTTCAAATTTTCGCGGCCCGCTTATTTTTCTTTCCGCACCCCGGTAGAGGTGGAAATCCGCGGCTACGGTCTGAGCACGCTCGATCTGTTGGCCGACGAAGCGGTCGAGCGGATGCACACCATTGACGGGCTAACCGACATCCGTTCTAGTACGGCCGGCGGCCAACCCGAAGTCCAGATCTTCTTCGACCGCCGGCGCGTCGCCGAGCTGGGCACCACCGTGCAGAATATCGGCGAGCTGTTGCGCAACAAGCTGCAAGGCGACGTCGCCACCGAGCTGGCGCGCCGCGACCGCAAGGTCGATATCCGGGTCCGCGCCCTCGACGAGGAACGCCAGACCGTCGCCGACCTCAAGCAGATGGTCATCAGCCCAGCCTCCTACCCCGTGCCGGTCGCACTCGAATCGGTCGCCGAAGTGCAGGCCGTAGATGGCCCCGCCGAGATCCGCCGCCTCGACCAAGAGCGCGTCGCCGTCATCTCGGCCAACCTCGACGGGCGCGACCTCGGCGGCGTAGCAGAGGAGATCGAAGCCACCCTCGCCGACTTGCCCCTGCCCGAGGGCTTCACCGTGTCGATCGGCGGCCAAAACGAGGAAATGGTCCGCTCCTTCGACAGCATGAAATTCGCCCTGCTGTTGGCCGTATTCTTGGTCTATCTGGTGATGGCCTCGCAATTTGAATCGCTTCTGCACCCGCTGGTCATCATGTTCACCATTCCCCTCGGGCTAATCGGCAGCGCCCTCGGCCTGCTCGCCACGGGCACCACCATCAGCGTGGTGGTGCTCATTGGCCTGATTATGCTCGCCGGCATTGTCGTCAACAACGCCATCGTGCTCGTCGATTACATCAACCGTCTGCGCCGCGACGAGGGCATGGAAAAATTCGCCGCGGTGCTGCGCGCCGGCGAGGTGCGCTTCCGGCCCATTCTAATGACGACCTCGACCACCGCCCTCGGGCTGTTGCCCATGGCTTTGGGGCTGGGCGAGGGGGCCGAGATCCGCGCGCCCATGGCCATTACCGTCATCGGTGGGCTTTTGGTATCCACCCTGCTGACCTTGGTGCTCATTCCCGTGGTCTATACCCTGATGGATCGCAGCGCTTAGGAGATTGGTTATGAACCTATCTGAATTTTCGCTCAAACGGCCCGTGACCACCCTGATGCTTACCATCTGCGCCTTGGTGGTGGGGGTGGTCGCCTTAGACCGCTTGCCTATGGAGCAGTTGCCGAGCATTTCCTCTTCTGGGATCACGGCCCGCGTCCAGTACAACAACTCTTCTCCCGAAGAAATTGAGCGCTTGGTGATCCTGCCGCTGGAGCAGACGCTGGGCACGCTCAACAACATCGACCGCATTAGTTCGAGTTCGGGGCGCAATGAGGGAGAGGTCCGCGTTGACTTTAAGGCCGGCACCGACATGGACTTGGCCAACATGGAAATGCGCGAAAAACTCGACCAAGCCCGCGCCCTCCTGCCCTCAGACGTCGATCGCGTCAGCCTGCGCCGCTGGCAGTCCGACCAGCGCGCCATCATAGACGCCAATCTGGCGTGGCGCGGCGACGGCGACCGCCTACTCGACCTAATCCAGAAGGTCATTGAGCCACGGCTGTTGCGGCTCAATGGCGTCGTCAACGTGGTCATCGACGACTTTGAGGAAAAACAACTCATCGTCGAGCTGGACCAAGAGCGCTTGCAGACCCACAACATCTCACTGGGCTCGCTCGGCTGGCAGCTCAACGAGAACAACACCAACATTTCGCTGGGCCGGGTCATGGACGGCGACCAGCGCTACATGGCCCGCGCCATCGGCGAGTTCTCCCGCGCCGAGGACATTGCCAACATGCCGCTCATGGGCGGTCAGTTCCGCCTCAGCGACATCGGCGAGATCAACTACGGCTACCCCGAAAAGCGCCGCTACGAGCGGCTCAACGGCACCGACGCGCTGGAGCTAGAAATTTTCAAAGCCTCTACCGCCAATGTCGTCGATGTCGGCGAGGCCGTCGTCGCTGAGTTGCAGGCGATTGAGGACGAATACGATGGTGAACTCGGAGTCTTCATCGACCGCAATCGCGCCGAGGCCGTACTCAAAGAAGCCGGTACGCTCTTCAACTCGGCGCTGCTCGGCGCGTTTTTGGCGATGACTATCATCTTCCTCTTCCTGCGCAACATCCGCTCGACCATCGTCATCGCCCTCGCCATCCCCACCTCGGCCCTGTGCGTCTTTATCGGCATGTACGTCGCCCGCGAGGTCTTTGAATCGACCATCACCCTCAACATGGTCTCAATGATGGGGCTGATGCTGGCGGTGGGGATGTTGGTTGATCCGGCAGTGGTGGTGTTGGAGAGCATCTTTCGCCGCCGCCAAGAAGACGGGCTCGACGCCGATGAGGCCGCCCACGCCGGCAGCCGCGAAGTCGGCATGGCAGTGCTAGCCTCGGCGCTGACGACGATCTGCGTCTTCGTGCCCTTCTTCTTCCTCACCGATGGCCGCTCGGCCATGTGGATGAAGGACGCCGGAATCGCGATTTGCCTCGCCGTGATGGTGTCGATGATCGTCTCGTTGTCGCTGATCCCACTGGTGTCCTCGCGGCTGCTGCGCGCCGGGGTCGAGCGCTTCGACCGCTGGCTCAAGCTGCTGGTCGTCTCAATCGTGGTAGGCATTGCCTACTGGCAGATCAGCGACCTTGGCTGGAGCGGCTTGCAGGCTTGGTGGGTCCGCTGGTCCGGGCTGATCGCCACCTCAATCGGTGGGATGCAATGGCAGACCATCCTCGGCTGCGCGCTCGCTGCACTGGCCGGGGCCGCGCTCGGCTGGTACTGCTCCCGCCACGGTCTGCGCTCCTCGTACGGCCGCTTGCTCAACTGGACGCTCGACCACCGCTGGGTCGCCCTGCTCGCCACGGTGATGCTGACCGGCACCGGCTATTACCTCTACGACCAGATCGAGCAACGCGGCACCCCCTGGACCCCAGAGCGCCGAGTGGATATGACGGTGGTCATCGACCGCAGCTATAGCCTCGAAGAGGTCCGCGAGCATTTCTATCAAATAGAAAAAATCCTGCTAGCGAAAAAGGATTCGCTCGACATTCAATCGCTCATGACGAGATTCAGCCAGCGCCGAGGCAGTATTCGCGCCTATCTCGTCGATGCCGACGAGGGCCGGCTCTCGTCCATGGAGGCGGGCAACGCCGTCAAGGAGTTGCTGCCAGAGAAGGTGGGATACACGTACAAAATGGGCCGCTCGCGCAGTTGGACCGGCAACCAACTCGGCGTCGAAGTCCAGCTTCACGGCCGCGACCCCGAAGTCCTAGCCGTGCTAATGGAAGACGTCAAAGCCGGTCTCGAACAGCTACCCGGAGTCCAAGACGTCGATAGCAGCCTCGAAGACGGCGAAGATGAAGTTCGCGTCGAAATCAACCGCGCACAGGCACTCGGCTATGGGCTGTCGCCGCGCGAGGTCGCCCAGGGCATTTCCTCGGCCTTGGGCACCCGCCGCACCAGTGGCTTCAAAAGCGACGACCGCGAAATCGACATCGTCATGCAGCTCAACGAGGGCGACCGCGCCACCCTCGACCAGCTCAAAAACAGCCGCTACGAGACCCGCGACGGCAACTCGGTCCAACTCGCGTCGTTGGCCGACTTCCAGCTTGGCCGTGGCCCGCGCGACCTCCGGCGCGAGAATCGGATGCTCAACGTAACCGTTTTCGCCAATACCGAAGACCGCAACGCCGCCCGCGCGATGATGGGGCCAATCACCCAGATGATGGAAGGGATGCAGCTACCCCCCGGCTACACTTGGGATCTGGGCCGGGCGGCGCGCTGGGAACGGGAGGACGCCAGCGACATCAACTTCACCGCGATTTTTGCCATCCTGCTGATCTACCTGATTATGGCCTCGCTATTCGAGTCTCTGATCCATCCCTTCGTCATCATCTTCGCCATTCCCTTCTCCCTGATCGGCGTGGCCTTGGGGCTGTATGTCCTCGACGTGCCCTTTGACAACAACGGGGCCTTGGGGCTTTTGATCCTCTTCGGCATTGTCGTCAACAACGGCATCGTGCTGATCTCCCATATCAACCACTTGCGGGCGAGCGGGATGTCGCGGCGCGAGGCGATCTGCCTCGGCGGCCAGCACCGGCTCCGGCCCATCCTGATGACCGCCTTTACCACCATCCTCAACTTGATGCCAATCGTGCTGCCGATGGTCTATGGCACGTCTGAAGGCTTTGCCCGCCGCTGGGGGCCGGTGGGCTTGGTAGTAGCCAGCGGCTTAGCCACCTCGACGTTGCTGACCTTGATGCTGGCCCCGACGCTCTATTCGCTGTTGGACGATCTGGCGCTGTGGTGCAAGCGGGTGATGCGCGCATCGCACAGCCCGAGCACGGCCAACGCCTGAAGGTGGGGCGTCCCTGTATGTTGAACATCCCCCGAGGCGACCTACCGACGGCGCACTTCGACAGGCTAGGTAGGGGCGAGCGATCGCTCGCCCCTACAATTCGGCGTCTGTCGGCGTCTGTCGGCGTCCATCGGTGGATTATCTCATGAATGATGTAGGATGGCTATATGACGGAAACGGAACGCAGCATCGCAGCAAGCACGGAGCCTCCTTTTCGCGCCCCCGTGCCAACGCAGGTGCGGCGCGAACTGGCCGAGGTAGTAGGCCCCGACGAAGAGCTCCATCTAGCGGTAACCACGGACATTAAGCTCGACGGCCAGTACGGCGAGGCGTGGCTGATGGCCACCGCCGACCATCTGGTCGCCTTCAGCCCCGACGGCGGTGGACCGCCCGATGTGGTCTGCTTACCGCTGAACGAAATAACGGGCGTGGAAGTGCGCGAGGATTGGGGAACCGCGGCCCTCAAGGTGCGCACCGAAGAGCAGGGCGCGACCATGGCCGTATTCTCCAAGAGCTTGGTGCCCGCGCTGTCCGAACTGCCCGATCAGGTCGAGCGCTTGGTCAAGCAAGCCCAACCGACCGAACCCGACGGCCAAATGCTCCACGGGCGGTTGGCTGGAGCGCGAGCCGGGCGCAAGCGCTGCGACCGCTGCGGCCAAGTCATTCCGCGCCGCTACGGCGTATGCCCGGCCTGCCTAGAAAAGAGCAAGCTGCTGTTCCGGCTGTTGAGCTATGCCAAGCCGCATTGGAAGCTCATTACCTTTAGCCTGTTGCTCATGGTGATGGCCACGACCATTGGCCTAGGCCAGCCGCTGCTGATGAGCGTTCTCATCGACGATGTCTTGAATGTCGGTGCCCCTTCTTCTACGGACGTTGAGGTGCGCTTTGATCTGCTGGCTCTTTTGCCGGTGGCCAAAGATGATCCAGTCGCGGCACTGGCTTGGCTAGTAGGCCTGTTAATTTTGATGAACCTCACCGTCAGCGTCCTGGCGGCTCTGCGCGGCTACATCATGGCCCGCATCGGCCAGCGCGTCACCTACGGTCTGCGCAACGAGGTGTACACCCACCTCCACGCGCTATCGCTTAGTTATTACAACAAAAACGAGACCGGGCGCATCATGGCCAGCGTCACCCAAGACGTGGGCCGCTTGCAGGACTTCATCAGCGACGGCCTGCAAGAAGCCATCCGCGACGTGCTCACCCTAGTCATCATCTGCATCATCCTCTTCGGGCTCAATCCCGGGCTGGCGGCCCTGGTACTCCTGCCGACGCCCCTGCTAGTGTGGGCGACGCTGCGCTTCGGCCGCAAGTTGCACGCCATCTACCGGCCCTTGTGGCGCCGCTGGGCCAGCCTCAGTGCCCTGCTCGCCGATACCATCCCGGGGGTGCGCGTGGTCAAGGCATTTGCCCAGGAGCGGCGGGAAGTGGGCAAGTTCAAGGGACGCAGCCTGGACCTGCTGCGGGGCGAGCTGCGCGTGGCGTGGATGCGTAGCCTCTTCGGTCCGGTCATGACCTTTGTGACCGCCATCGGCACGATCATCATCTGGTGGGTCGGGGGTCGCGACATCCTATCCGGTGAGCTGACCTTGGGGGCCTTTGTCGCCTTCACCATGTACATGTATCGCTTCTACGGGCCGGTCGAGAGCTTGTGCCGCCTCAACCACCGCTTCCAGCGCGCCGCGACCTCAGCCGAGCGCGTCTTTGACGTGCTCGACACGCATCCAGAGGTGATCGACCAGCCCGGAGCTATAATCATGCCGCCCATCGAAGGCCGGGTCGAATTTCGCGGCGTCCACTTCGGCTATGAAGAAGACAAGCCCGTCATTGAGGATTTGAACTTCACCGTCGAGCCGGGCGAGATGATCGGCCTAGCCGGCCACAGCGGCGCGGGCAAAAGCACCCTAATCAACCTCATCTGCCGCTTCTACGAGCCGCAAGAGGGGGCCATCCTCATCGACGGCCACGACACCCGCCAAGTGAACCTCCAATCGCTGCGCGAACAGATCGGCGTGGTCTTGCAGGATCCGTTCCTCTTCAACGGCACGGTAGCCGAGAACATTGCCTACGGTCATCCCGAATCTGCCCTCGAACAGATCGTCGCCGCAGCCAAGGCCGCCAATGCGCACGAGTTTATCATGAACATGCCCGACGGATACGACACCATGGTCGGCGAGCGCGGCACCCGCGTGTCCGGGGGCGAGCGGCAGCGGCTGTCCATTGCCCGGGCCATTTTGCGCGACCCGCGTATTCTCATCCTCGACGAAGCCACCTCCAACGTCGATACCCAGACCGAAGCGCAGATTCAAGAGGCGTTGGAGCGGCTGGTCCAAGGGCGCACCACCTTTGCCATTGCCCATCGCTTATCGACCCTCAAAAACTCCCATCGCCTGCTCATTCTCGACAAGGGCAAACTCGCCGAGATCGGCACCCACGACGAGCTGATTGAACAGGACGGCATCTACGCGCATCTGTGCCGCATGCAAACCGAAATGTCCAAACTGAGGGCTTGGTAAAATCATGCAGCAGCACCATAAATTAGCCGCTGAAGTCGCCTATCTCGACCCAGACAAAGCGCGGTTTTTCGTCGATGCTTTCGAGGACTTGAACCTAGAGTTGGCCGGGGATCAGACTTACGCGAGGGTGCGGGTCAAACGGGCTTTTCCCCTGAGCCGCAACGACTGCTTTATCGTCGTCCAAGACCGCAAAGGCAAGGAGATTGGCTCGCTGGCGCGGCTCGACGCGCTCGATCGGGACAGCCGCCAAGCCGTGGAAGACGAATTGGAGCGGGCCTATTTCACCCCGTGCATCCAGCGCATCGCCAAAGTTACCGTGACCAACCGAGTGCCGCGCTGGGAGGTAGAGACCGACCGCGGACCGCGCACCTTTGAAATCTATTCCAGCCATCGAAATAGCGATGTGCGCCTTTTGGGCGGCGGGCGGGTCCTAGTACAAGACGCCGACGGCAACCGCTACGAGATTCCCGACTACCGGCTCTTGGAACCGGCTAGCAGGGCTTTGGTCGAGGAAATGGTATAAGGGACGATAGCGAATACACCTGCTTAATGTTGCCTATTGTCAGAGCCTGAGCTATAAGCAAGCCGCCGTAGCGATACTTCGCTTCACCGCGCCTTTAGACATGATCTCCGCTCAACATGACTGAGAAGCAAGGGCCAGCACCTGTCATGCTGAGCGCAGCGAGGCATCTCATACCTAAGAAGCCCGTGCGCAATGCCCGCCTCGCCACCAAGCGAAAGGAACACCCATGCGCCAAGGCATATTCAAACTGTCAATGACCCTAGGCCGCAGCCCACGCGAGCAACCCGAGCGGGTGAAGATCTGCCGTGAAATGGGCGTCACTGGCTGCGTGACGTCGCCACCCCTCGAAGGGATAAGCCGCGACCAGTACGCCGTGGCCATGCGCCAGCAAAAGGAGGAATGGGCCGAGGCGGGGTTCTCGATCCCCGTGTACGAGACCATGACGCCCACCCGCTCCGAACACATACGCCGAGGCACCCCGGGCCGCGATGAAGAACTGTTGGACTTTATCGCCGCAGTGGAGGCCATGGGCCAAGTCGGTATTCCCGTGCTGTGCTACAACCTCGGTGCCGGTGGCTCGCGCACCGATTGGGTGCCTACGCGCGGCGGTGCCATTTCCTCGCAATTCGACTACGCCGAGTCGCACCAGGAGCCACCTTTGGCGGATCCCCAAACCGAGGAAGAACTCTGGGACAACCTGACTTGGCTGCTCGAACGCATCATCCCCATCGCCGAGAAAGCCAATGTCCGCATGGGCTATCACCCCAACGACCCGCCGATCTCGCCCTATCGGAGTTCCGCCCAAATCATGGTCAGTGCCGACGCGTACCGCCGCCTGATCAACATCGCGCCGAGTCCCTCCAACGGCGTCACGTTCTGCCAAGGCAACTTCAAGGCGATGGGCGAGGACATCTACTCAGTGGCGCGGGAGTTCACCGAGCAGGGCAAGGTCCACTTTATTCACTACCGCGACGTCGAGGGCACCGCGGGAACGCGATTTACCGAAACCTTTCACGACGACGGCCCGACGGATATGGCGCGGATGCTAGAGATATACGCCCGCGCCGGCTTCGCAGGACCCATCCGCCCCGACCACGCGCCGACTATGGGGTCCGAAGATGCGGAGACGACCCGTGGCTACGGCATGTTGGGGAAAATCTTTGCCTTCGGCTACATGATCGGCATGATGCAGGCGCAAAACTTGGCCTACGAATGAGGGAGCCAAAACGAACAGCAGCGGCAACACTGGCCGAACTTGCCTACTAGGATTTTTCCCCTAGCGGTGTGTATCTATATCGCCTTCGCTTCGGCGACCAAACCCTCACGCGCAAGCTGGTGCTACTGAGAAACGATATTCTCTTCCAATAGGAGAAGCACATGCACCCACTATTTTTCGCCCTTCTGATCCTCACTGGCACAGACCATCTATGGGGAGAGGAAGCGGCTTCTATGCACTGGTCTTTTGACCGCCAAGACTCGCAGGGATTTATCAGTCAATCCGGCTCGGCTGCATTTAACCTTCTACGCCAAGCAGAGCAAGTTGATGGAGTATCGGGCAAAGCCGTACGCCTATCGCGCTTGGACGCCTTGCGCTATGAAGATGCGCGCGATGTGGTCGGCGATGGCACGTTCTCCATCCAGTTCTGGATCAAATTAGAATGGACCTCTCAGCGTTACCGGCACGGCGATGTGCTCAACTTTATAACCCAAAGCGAAGAGCATCCCTATATTTGGCGCGTCGGCTTTCAACAGGTCACTCAACGCCAGTTGCCACGCGGCGCTTTGCCATTGATCCTGCGCCTAGGCGAAGAATTCGCTACGGACCAACAACCCGTCTTGATCGAGCCTTGGCAGTGGACCCATGTCGCATTTGTTGGAACGGGAATAGGGATTGAGATTTACCGCAACGGCGGATTTCTCGGCACGCTCAACTACGGCGAACAGGGCCTACCCACTCCGGTGCATACAGAGGGCACCTTACAGGTAAATGGCTCGCTCAATTACGACGTCATTACCGATAAAGTTGGCCTCGACCGAGCGTCCCTGCGCACCGGCGTCTGGGAAAACGATATGCGCTTCGATGAGCTAATAATCGCCGACAATCCCGTGCGCCCAGCGATACGCTTCCCCACCGCACTGCGCACACCTCCTCCCGTCGGCCAATTGGAAAACGAGCTAAACAATCTACAAATAGACCCCCGCGACCACTTTATCATCGCTGCACTCATCCGTCAGGCGCGCCAGATCGACAATGGTGCTGACACCCAAAAACTGCGCGCTGCATTGGTCGAGCGAATCGGCGCAGCATTGCAATCTGTTCGGCAGGGACATTCCGCTCTGCATTCGCAGCGAGGCCGTATCAAGCTCTCGTACTGGAGCGATGTAGATCAGTCTGAACAATTCTACGAAGTGTACGTACCCAACTCTTGGCAGGGTAACGCCCCCGTCCCACTGGTCGTCGCCCTGCACGGCGGCGGTGAAGACGAAACAGTGCTATTTGAACGCTATACACTGGAGGAACGCGCCGAGGAAAAGGGCTGGATCGTCGTCTGTCCCTATGGTCGAGGACAAGTCGGCTATCGCGCCGCAGGCCAGCAGGACATCCTCGACGTAGTAGCACAAGTGCAACACCAGTGGCCGATCGACACCAAGCGCATCTACGGCGTCGGCCACTCTATGGGAGCCGCAGGGACGCTGCGTTTGGCCAGTGACAAGCCCGATTTTTACGCAGCCGTGGCACCAATCGCCATCCCTTGGAATCCCGATGAATTGGAAGCGTTGCGCGAGTTGCCCACCTACTGGATTATTGGCGACAAAGACTTCCTCTTTCCACGCGTGAAACCGCAGTTTGCAGCCATTGAAGCCTTTGTCAAGCGCACGGGCGCTCCTCACATAACACAGATTTTAGCAGGATACGACCACGGCGGTTTCCTCGATTTCGCCTTCCCCACAATCGTCGAAGTCTCGCTGCCGTCCATATTCGATTTCTTCACCCAACACCACCGCTAAAGGCCGTAACGATGGCAACCGATTTAGAATATCTACAAAAGTTGGACAATCCCGAAGATCGCACCCGCTCGCTTATCGACCTCATCGATGTGCAGACCGTCGATTTGGAATTGGCCGCCTTTTTAGTCTCCCACGTCTGGCGCGGGGCTTCCTATATCACCGGTTCGGGGCCTGGTGGCATCGGCAAGACCACCACCATGCACGCCCTGCTCAGTTTTGTTGGAGCCGACCTCCCCTTTGTCACCGCACTGCCGGGAGAGGTGTCCTCTATTGGCGCAACCAAGTCCTGTGTCATCTCCAACGAATTGAGCGATCATACGCCCCCGACCTATCTGTGGGGAGACGACCTGCGCGCTTTCTTTGCTCTAGGCGACGCCGGGCACACGCTAGTCAGCAATGTCCACGCCGACGACCTCGATGAGATCCACCACCAAATCGTCGAAACAAACCAAGTACCCGAAGCGCAGTTCCGCGCCATCAACTTACTCGTTTTCATTTGTCTCGAAGGCGGCAATCCCCCTCAGCGGCGCATCAAGGACACCACCACGCGCCGCATCATCAACAAGATCTATTACAGCAACGGAAACGAAGATCACCGCCTCATTTACAATCCACAAAGGGGCCTGTTAGGCCACGCACCACGCGACGAGCAGCGCGAGCAAAAATGTCGCACTTTCTTAGCGGAAATGATCGCGGGCAAGGAGCGCCGTCTCGCCGAAGTGCGCCGCCGCTTTTTACAGTGGCATAAGGCATGACTGACATTTCGCACTATGCGAATTGTCATATCTAAACACTAGGAGATAACCATGGAACGAAAAACCGCTGCTGAATACGATCCACAATTGCTCAAGCTGTACGATCGCTATGTCCACGGCGACATGGACCGCCGCCAGTTTCTCGACGATGCGGCCCGCTTTGCCATCGGCGGCCTGACGGCTGCCGCGCTGTTGGACAGCCTTACTCCCAATTACGCCTTGGCCCAGCAAGTGGCCGCAGACGATGAACGCATTGCCACCGAGTACATGTCGTATCCCTCCCCGCAGGGCCACGAACAGACGCGCGCGGCCCTTGTGCGACCCACGGCTGAAGCGAAAAGCAAAATCCCGGGCGTCCTCGTCATCCACGAAAACAGGGGGCTAAACCCCTATGTCGAAGACGTTGCGCGCCGCGTGGCCACAGCCGGTTTTCTCGCCTTGGCCCCAGATGCGCTGGCACCGCTGGGCGGTTATCCAGGAACGGACGACGAAGGGCGGGCACTGCAACGACAACTCGACCCGGAAAAAGTAACGCAAGACTTCATTGCGGCCGCCCAATATCTCAAAGCGCATCCTGCCTGTAGCGGCAAAGTAGGCGTCGTCGGCTTCTGCTTTGGCGGTGGCATGTCCAACGAGTTGGCCGTGCGCATACCAGAAGTAATCTCCGCGGCCGTGCCCTTTTACGGCCGGCAACCAGCGGCTGAAGATGTTCCCAAAATCAAGGCGCGGCTGCTGATCCACTACGCCGAACTAGATGAGAGAATCAACGTCGGTTGGCCAGCGTACGAAGCTGCGCTAAAAGAAGCCGACATCGACTATGCGATGCACATGTACCCAAGCGTCAACCACGGCTTCCACAACGATACCACGCCCCGCTATGACGAAGCAGCCGCTAAACTGGCTTGGGAACGCACCATCGGTTTCTTCAACGAAACGTTGAAAGCTGAATGAAGAGAACTATTCTATCGCCGCTCCGCGCAAAAGTTTGAAACCATGACGTTCGACAACAAAAAAGACCGTGGATCAGTCTCCTTGCGGCGAGGTGCCCTGCTGATTTTTGTCCTAGGAACCGTGGGACTAGGCACCGAATTACTGCTGCTCGGGCATTTTGAAGAATGGCGTCAACAGGTGCCCTTGGTGTTGTTGGCGCTTGGATTAATTTTGTTGGCGATTCGGCTACTTTACCGAGGCGCGATCATCCTGCGCCTATTCCGCTTGACTATGCTAACTTTCGTCTTAGGCGGCATGGTCGGCCTCTGGTTTCATCTTAATGCCAATATGGAATTTGAATTGGAGATGTACCCGACGCTGAGCGGGCTGGAACTTCTTTTTAAAGCGTTGGGCGGTGCCATGCCAGCATTAGCACCTGGGGCGCTGGTCCAACTGGGACTGATCGGGTTTCTTTATACTTACCACCACCCAGCGCTGAGCCGGGAACAAACACAGGAGAATAAGTAATGCAGCACGTCATTTCAGTAGCGGTTTTAACCGTCTGCCTCTACGGCAGCAGTGCCCACGGGCAAGTAGGCAAAAACGAAACGGTCCTCAACCCCAACCGATCCGACGTCGAACAACTATTGGCCCTAGCGCAACTCGATTCGGCGTTAGTCGAGGGGATTGTGGAGCGGCGACCTTTTATCGGCATGGAAGCGTTCGACGCCTATTTGGATTCGACCTTGGCGGACTCGGTCCAAGCCGAATTGTATGCCAATCTCTTCCTGCCGATCAACCTCAATACCGCCAGCGACGCCGGAATGAAACTAGTGCCCGGAGTTGGCAAGCGCATGGCACACGAGTTTGAGGAATACCGGCCCTACAAAAGCATGGCCCAGTGGAGACGAGAAATCGGAAAATACGTCGATGACAACGAACTGGCGCGGCTAGAGCAGTACGTCTTCGTACCGCTCGAACTCAACAGCGCCAGCGAAGCAGATCTTCTCACGATTCCAGGAGTTGGCAAGCGCATGGCGCACGAGTTTGAGGAATACCGGCCCTACAAGAGCATGGCCCAGTGGAGACGAGAAATCGGAAAATACGTCGATGACAACGAACTGGCGCGGCTAGAACGGTATGTATTTCTTGAAGAATAAGCCCTAGGTATTAACTTCTATCCATGGCCAAAATAGACCGCAGAAAGCTCATCCTCGAAGAGGCGGCTCGCCTCTTTTCGGCCAAGCGCTTCGACGAAGTGCTCATGGACGATATTGCTCACAAAGCCGGTGTCGGCAAAGGGACGATCTACACGTACTTTGCCGACAAGGAGGAGCTGTACTTTGCAGTGGTCTTTGAAGGCATCCGACGGCTCAACGAGCAACTTCAGCGCAAGGCCAATCGCCAGCAGAATCCCGAAGATGAACTCCGCCGGATGGTCCACGCCATCGTCTCCTTCTTCAGCCAGAACCGCTTTTTCTTTCGCTTGATGTCGCACGAGGACAGTGAGGGGGGCAAGGGCAAAAACCGCAAGCGCTGGCGCGAAGAACGACGCATCCAACTCGCAGCAATCGAAAGCGTCCTACAAAACGGCACTGAAGAGGGCGTCTTCTCCGTAGAGAATCCGAAGGTCGAAACCGCTATCCTCCGCGACATGGTGCGCTCAGTGATGATCCACGCGAGGGGCCTGAGCGTCGAAGCGATGGTCGATACCATCATGCGCATCTTCCTCCAAGGCGTGCGCAAGAAGCCCTGAGCGACGACATGGGGATTCCTACAGCTATTATTGCCGAACGCTACAAGGCTGGGGAGGCAATCGGTGCATTAGCGGACGACTATGGCCGCCCGACGCTTGAGATCGAAGAAGCGATCCGCTGTGAGTTATACACCCGAGCAGCCTGATCCACAATACTAGCTCTCGAAGGTCTCTGGCCCTAGTCCGGGGACCCATTTAGCTTCCTTACTTAAAATGAGCCGAACCGTAGTTACTGACCTGCATGGCTCATCCAGCAAGAGATAAACCCCGGTTTAGGACGGCTATCTCCACGGATGGAATGCCCGTCAGTGTCCTTTCCGTAGTAAGTTACATTACCATCATCACAGAAGTTAATTAACAGGTCGAAATGTTCTGTTTGCCACTGCAAATCTATGCTGCCTCCACTAAATGGAACTATCCATACCTGCTTTACTACGCTCAATTCAGACTCGTTGACTAGCTCAAAGAGGAAATTGCGAATAGCATCAAGTGTTTGTTTTCCAAAGGCCGGCGATCCCTCCCCATCCCAATCCTCTCCAAGAGCTAATATCTGTTCTTCAGCGGCATCTACAATTTTGTCAATGGCTGGCCTGCTGGTAAGTTTTATATCCTCATTGTCCGTATTCCGAGCTACATGAATTTGGCCCATGCTCGTCCTCCTATGATTTGTCCTGAATGCGCCAATAAATAAACAGAGCAACGGCCGCCGTAGCGCTGTCAATAGTGGCTATTATTCAAGGTAGAAGTCCCCCTAGCGACGTCAAGGCTGACCGAGCAGCTTTCTAGATAGACGCCTCATTGCGGCGGATAACCCAATAGCCTCCGCGTCGTCATTCCATAATCTCCTCAAAACTGCCGCTCGCCATCAATAGCTGCATCCCAACGCTGCGAATAGAGATAATCCATCGCGGCCTGCGTGGCTGTGGGCGAGCCAATCTGTTGCAGGGCGCTGAGCGCGAATGCGCCCACGTGGCCGCAGGAGTCGTCGAGCGCCCTGAAGAGCTGGGCTTCTAATGGAGCCGCGGCTTGGCCGAGTTGGGCGCACGCTATCGCCGCGTTGGTCCGCACCTGATCGCGCGGCACCCAGCGGCGGCCAGCTTCCTCCTGCCAATTTGGGCGATCGGCCGAGAGCATTCGCCCCAAGGCTTCCACGGGCACGCCTTGCGCGATATTGCCCAGCGCCACGAGGGCCGTGCGCACCAAGCGATGCGAGCCATCTTCGAGGCTTCGCGTCAACGCCGGGACCGCTGCCACCGCGTGCGAATCCATCTCGCCGAGAGCAAAGGCGGCGTTGACTTGAGTCCACTCGCTTTCGTCCGCCAACAGCTCACAAAGCGCCTCGACCGCGGGTTCGCCAACCGCCGCCAAAGCCTGCGCCGCGTCTTCCATGTTAGTCGCCCCCTCGTTCCAAGCGGGCGGTGCCTCGTGCTGGTCGGCCTCGCGACCTGCGGCGCGCAACGCCTTGGCCAGCGGCGCGACCGCGGGCTCGCCGATCGCGCCCAGCGCATAGGTCGCTGCCGTGCGCATGGCTTGGTGATCGATGCCCAAGCACTCGACGAGCACTGGCACGGCGGCCGCCGCATCAACGCCGAATCCGGCCAATTGCTGTGCCGCCGCCAGCCGCTGTGCCAAGTCCACTTCTGGATCGAGCTGAGCGATGAGCGCCGCCACATCCCCAACGGCCTGTGGCCAGCTATCGTAGCGATCCCGCTTGCCACACAGCCAATCCCACGTATGCGCCCAAGCCAGTTCCAGATCGTAGGGGGAGTCAATGCGTTGGGGCTTCTGCCAGTGCATGCTTTTGCAGCCCCAAGTCGGTGCCGTCGGTTCAGAGGCCCGCATGTAGATGAACTTGATCATGTGCCGATGCATCGGTAGCAGACTGACGCCGGCTGCGTGGCCCACGTCGAAGTGCGTCAGCGACACCGTACCGGCCCGACCGGCCAATGGCAAGGCGCGCGCCCGGTCCTCGTCGGTCAATCCGCGATTAAACTGCGTGCCCGGAATCACGTGCGTCGGCCCCAACTCGACCGGCGAGTCCTGCGGGTAGTACATGATCCGCGCATAGCGCAAATAGTGCTGACGCGGATGGCCCATCGGCGTGTACCCATCCTGATGACAGTTGCGGCGCAGCCTTTCCTCGGCCTCGTCCGCAGGCACGGGTTCCTCTGCTGGCTTGAGGGGATGGCAGTAGCGGTGCGGATGCTCCAAGTAGTTCGGGCCTAAGACGCTGATGAGTGCGCCGCGCACCTCGGGCGAGTTGAGCACGTGGCGCATGGCCGGCACGCGCGGCAGGATGTTATTGCCCGGGTTTAGCTCGGAGTCGATGATTTGGTTGAGCCGCTCATAGCACGCTTCGTGCGTCCCCTCGGGCACGGTCGGCTCAAAGACCAAATAGCCATTGACGATAAACTCGCGCATCTGCTCGTCGGTGAGCAGGATCGGGTCGGTCATAAGACAAGCTCCTTTGTTGATGAAGTATCCATGCCGTTTAAATCCGCACCTTCAGGGCCTCGGCCTTTAGCTGTTCGCAGCGACGCGGCGCGTACGGGGGCTGTTGGGCCTCGCGCAAATCAAAGCCAAAGGCGCGCTTGCTCAAAACGATGACTGGCGGCGCTTGAATCCGCTTGAAGTAGCTGGTCCGCACCTGTCGCTCCACCCATTCGAGATCTTCGATCCAACTGCGCGCGTCCGGGAAGTACGCCCGAAAGCGCTCCGCGTCGTCCCACTCCAACTTCTCTAGCAGCACGCCTTCTATAAACCACTGCAACAAATCGCTGCTGTGCCGCCGGTATTCGACGAACTGCCGTAGCACGGCGTCGTGGTATCCGTACTTAATCGGGTCGCCCAAGCCCTGCGTCACGTCTTGGGCCTCCGACAGCTCGGCACTGGGCACCACCGAGCCGTCGAGCAAATTCTCCGGCACCACGGCGCGGCCATAAACACTCTCATTGAGAAAGCGCGCCAGCGCGAAGACCTGCACCTTGTACAGGTCGGCAATCGGAGCCACTGCGCCGCTGACATCCCCGTAGAGCGTGGCGTAGCCCAAGGCGACTTCGGTCTTGTTGCCGTTGGACGTGAACACGAGTCCGTATTTGGCCGCTAAACCGGAGAGCACATCGGCAAAGCGGATGCGCGCCTGCACGTTTTCATCCACCAACCGCGTGTACTCGCCCTGACCCACGGAAAATTCCGCACCCTGCACGAGCGCGGCTACAGCCTCGTACAGCGATTCGATCGGGCAGCAAAGGTAATCGACGCCTAGCGCGGCGCACAGCGAGCGGGCATTGTCTTGGGTAACCGCGGCGTTGAATCGCGTTGGCATGTTGACCGCAAACACGCGCTCTGGGCCAAAGGCGCGTTCCAGCAGACAGCAGACCACACTTGAGTCCACGCCACCGCTCGTCGCAATGAGGAACTTGCTCTCCGCACCGCGCACATCGTCCAAGTGCCGCAGCCCGGTAAGGATGCCCGCGTACTGGGCTTCGATCTCGCTTTGGGGCGGCGCAACCTCGCCGCGGCTTGTGAGCACGAGCTGTTCCCGCCACGGACGCGCACGGCACGCAATGTCCCCGCTGGCCGCGTACGCCGTGCTGTCGCCGTCAAACACAATGATGTTCTTGCCGTTGTTTTGCGCTCCAACTTGGTTGACGTAGAAGAACGGCAGGGGCGAGCGCACCAGTATCTGACGCACCACGCGGTTGCGCTTGTCGCTTTTCTGCCAAGTAAAAGGCGAGGACGAGAGGTTGAATACGACCTCAGCGCCACGGCGGCGATACAGCGCGAGCGTGTCGAGGGGCTCGCCGCTGTGGCAGTAGTCCTCGCACCACATGTCCTCGCACAGTTGCACGCCAAAGCCAAAGGAACGCCCGTCCTTGAGCCACACCTTGTACGGATGCAGCCAGTCCTCCAGCGGCCGACCCTCGGCCTCAGCCAAGTGGCGCAGCGAAAAAAAGTGCCGGTCGTCGTCAAAAAATCGGTAGTTGGGATGCAAGGTCTTGGGCTGGACGCCGCAGGGCAGGCCGGCGGGCACGGCTGCGCGCACCACATATTCGCCGTTGGCGCACACATAGACGGCATTGTACTTGCGCCGCCGTCCATCCTGGCCCTTGTGGACGGGGTCCACCGCCACATTGCCAAAGATCACGGTCAACCCAGTGCTAGCCCGACAAATCTCGTCGCTGTACCCGGCAAAATCCTCCACGTAAGCGTCCATCTCCCACAAGTCGCCGAGGATATAGCCGCTGATGCACAGTTCGGAAAACACCACGACCTCAGCGCCAGCCTCTCGCGCCTGCGCGATAAAGGCCAGCATCCGCTCCGCGTTCAGGTCGGGTCGCCCGGGCTTGACCTCCATCTGCACCAAGGCGATTGCGGGCAGGCCCATCAGGCCATCACGGGGACCCGCGCCTCGTGGATGCACTCGGCCAACAGCGGCACGCCCTCGCGGACCGCCTCCAGCGAGGCAAAGCCAAAGGCGAGGCGGATGGCCGGCACGTCCTCGCGCCGGATGTGGAAGCCCTGTCCCCGCGCCACCACAATGCCGCGCTCGGCACACCGGGCCATCAGGCGACCGCGATCCACCTCTTCGGGGAACTCGATCCAGATGAACATGCCGCCCACGGGCCGCGACCACGTACACAGATCGCCCGCGTTTTCTTCAAGGCCGGCGAAGACGGCATCGCGCTTTTCCTTGAGGATGGCGTTGGTCTCGGCCAAGTGCTGCCCCAGCCGGTCGCGGAACAGAGCCGCGCAGCTAGCGGCCGTCAACAAGCTGTTGCCCCCGTCGTAGCGTCGGTCGAGAATCCGCCCCAGCATGGGCGGCCGAGCCAACAAATAGCCCATCCGCACGCCGGGCCCCAAAATTTTGGACAGCGAGCCGATGTACAGGACGTTGGGGCTGTCGTCGAGCGCGTAGAGCGCCGGCTCTTCTGGCCCCTCAAAATGCACGTCGCCGTAGCAGTTGTCTTCCACCACAATGGCATCGTAGTAGCGCGCCACTTCGAGCAGTTCGAGGCGGCGCTGCCTCGGCATGACTGAGCCGGTGGGGTTCTGGTAGGTCGCCAAGGTATAAATAAAGCGCGGCGGGGTACCCTTGCGGCGCAGATCCGCCAACGTATCGGCCAGCACATCGACGCGCATGCCCTGCTCGTCGAGCGGCACCCCGACCAGCTCGGCCCCCAGCCGCTTGTACGCGCCAATCGTCCCAGAATACGTCAACTCCTCGGTGACGATCACGTCTCCCGGTCCTTCCATCAGCGCCTCAGCTACCAGCGTAACGGCCTGCATGGAGCCGTTCATCAACGCGATGTGGTCCGCGGACACGTCGATGCCCTCGCGCTTGGATTCGCGCATGGCCATGACCTCGCGCAAGCCCTGGTGGCCCATGTCGCCGGGATAGCTCACTAGCGCCGCGCCCAACTCGCGCACGGCTTCGCTAGCGGCCTCGGCCAGTGCCTCCGTGGGAAACGAGCCGGGATCTGTGCGTCCACTGCCAAAATCGTATTTGTTCATAACACGCTCCTTTTAGAGTTCCAATCGCTTGAGCCGAGGATTTTCAGTAAGCCCCGGTATCCGTCCCCGCTTGGCCACGGGCCGGCCATCTACTTCCTTGATGTCCGCAGTAAAATCTATCGCCGAAGCGGCGCTGATCGCGCTGCCGACGCCAAAGGCATCTACCGGCGCTCTTGCCGCCCGGAAATAGCCGATGCGCTCGGCATCCAAGCCGCCGGAGACCGCGATCTTTACATGGCTATGCCCGGCTTGGTCGAGCCGGGCGCGCACCTCCATGACCAGCTCAGCCGTGACGCGGCCGCGCTCGCTGGGAGTGTCCAGCCGCACGCCCCACAGCTTCTCGCCTAGGGCCTCGGCCAACCGCAGGCTCTCTTCGGCTTCGTCCTTAAAGGTGTCAACCAACGCGATGCGCTCGACCTCGGCGTCGATGTGGCGGTCAAATGCCTCGGCGGCCTTGAGCGTGTCGCCAAGGCACAGGATCAAGGCGTGAGGCATGGTCCCAGTCGCCTCAATGCCGGCGAGCGCTGCCCCCTGCGGGGTGGCGCATCCAGCGCACCCCCCGACGATGGCCGCGTATTCCATCCGGGCGCTGACCTCTGGGTGGATGTGCCGAGCGCCAAAGCTGATAATCGGCACCCCGTCAGCCGCAGCCACGCACTCGGCCGCAGCCGTGGCCCACCCCGTCTCGCTGCTGAGCATCCCCAACAGTGCCGTCTCGTATAGCCCGAACTGCCGGTAGGGCGCGCGGATCCGCAGTACGACTTCACGCGGCTCGATCCAATCCCCCTCGTCCAAGCTCCACACCTCTGCCTCCGCGCCGAGCACCTGCCGCAAGAGGGCCTGTGCCTCGTGCATACCGCAGAGCAGGGCGCGCCGCCGGGTAAACACCTCCATCGCCACAACCGGATTGAGCTGCTCGGCCGCGAGGATGTCGCAACTGCGGCGGAAGTAAATATCCGCATTGTCACCCGCCAGCGTCGCCGCCGAGGGCGCATATAAGTCGCGCTCTACCATCAGCGGTTGGTGACCTGTGCGCCGAGAATTTTCTCTATGTGTCCCAAGGCCCATTCGTGCTGCTGAGGATCAAAACTGGCCACGCAATCGGCTGGGACCTCGACCGGATAGTCGCGGTTGCGCAGCCCAGCCACGGTGTGCAGGACGCAAATATCCGTGCAATCGCCCATCACCACGACCTTGTCCGGCGCTAACTCATCCAACATCGCGGCCAACTCGGTCTCAAAAAAGGCACTGTAGCGCCGCTTTTTGACGATCTGCGCGTCTTGGGCCAACGGCGCTAGTTCGTCAATGATGTGCTCCTCCTCGCTGCCTTCAATGCAGTGCGGAGGAAACATCTCGAACTCGCGGTCGTTTGCGGTGTGGCTGTCTTGGGTAAAAAACAGCGAGGCTCCAGCGGCCCTTTCGCGCTCGACCCGCGCGGCGATTCGCGGGATGATTTCCCTGGCGTGGTCCCCGCAGTAGAGCGTCCCGTCTGGACGCATAAAGCCGTTCTGCATATCCACGACAATCACGGCATTAGCCATCGCCTAGTCCTCCTATCCGCAAAAATACAATCCGCACAGCGCAATTCAAACCGGTTCGAGCCGATCCCCCACCAGCCGCCGGTAGTAACACCCCAACCGCGCCCGACCATCTGCGTCCAACGTGTGACACGCCCCCTCTCCTTTGAGCCGCACGCGATACAGCAGCGAATTCTGCTCGCAGTTGACGCGGATTTCGACCAGTTCGAGCACATTGCCCGAGGTCGCGCCCTTGACCCACAACTCGTTGCGCGACGTGCTCCAAAACGCGGCCACGCCTTCGCGCCGCGTATAGTTCAGCGCCTCTTCATTGGCGTATCCCACGATCAGCACCTCGCCGCTATCCACATCCTGCGCTACCACCGGCACCAAGCCTTGGCCACAAGCCGCGGCCCGCTGCAACTTGCCAAAATCCAAGGCCAACCGCTGCCCTTCCTCCACTTCCTCATGCGTCATATTCGCTCGTTCAACCACGACGATCTCCCATTGTCAGACTCCTTTTAACTAGACCTTGCCTCCCTCTCCAAGTCAAGCCTATATTCCCCGCCCGAAAGGACAAAACCCTATGCTGCTCGACACGGCCTACGAAATCGCCACCTCCAACATCCGCTTCGGTCCGGGTACCACCAAGGAGATCGGCATGGACCTAAAGGACCGGGGACTAAAGCGGGTCATGGTTTTGACCGACCCAAACTTGCGCGAGCAAGCCCCAGTGCAGACGGCCTTGGCGGCCATTGCCGAGGCGGGCGTCGAGTACGCGCTGTTCGACCAAGTGCGCGTCGAGCCGACCGACGCCTCGTTCAAGGCGGCGATTGCATTCGCCGAACAAGGGTTTGACGGGTTTGTCGCCATCGGCGGGGGATCGGTGATGGACACGGCCAAAGCCGCCAACGTGTACACCACGTACCCGGCCGATTTCCTCACCTACGTCAACGCGCCCATTGGCCGAGGTGAGCCAGTGCCCGGCCCGCTCAAACCGCTGATCGCCGTTCCCACCACCGCTGGCACCGGCAGCGAGACCACGGGCGTGGCAATCTTCGATTTAGTCGAGATGAAGGCCAAGACCGGCATGGCCCACCGCTACATGCGCCCGACCTTGGGCATCGTCGATCCAGAGAACACGCGCTCCATGCCGCCGCAGGTAGCCGCATCAACCGGCCTCGATGTGCTCTCACACGCCTTGGAGTCGTACACAGCCCTCCCATTTGACCAGCGGCCCCGACCCGACCGGCCCCAACTGCGACCGGCCTACCAAGGCTCAAATCCCGTCAGCGACTTGTGGGCGTTGGAGGCTTTGCGGTTGGTGGAGCAATTTTTGCCCCGCGCCGTGGCCGACCCAAGCGACGACGAGGCTCGCAGCGCCATGTGCTTGGCCGCGGCCCTCGCCGGTATTGGCTTTGGCAACGCCGGCGTCCACTTGCCGCACGGCATGTCCTATCCGGTGGCCGGCATGGTGGAAAGCTATGTGCCCGAGGGATACGCTATCGATTACCCACTGGTGCCGCACGGGTTTGCCGTGATCGTCAACTCGCCGGCGGTCTTCCGCTTTACCGCGCCGACTTGCCCCCAGCGGCATCTGCGGGCAGCCGAGGTCTTGGGAGCCGATTGCAACGAGGCGAAAGACGAGGCCGCGGGCGCGGTCTTAGCCGACCGCATCGTCTCACTGATGCGCCAACTCGACGCACCCAACGGCCTCAGCGCCCTCGGCTACGGGAGCCAACACATCCCGACCCTCGTCGAAGGCACGCTGCCGCAACACCGGGTGACCAAGCTCTCGCCGCGAGCGGCTGACGCCGAGGAACTGGCGGGGATTTTTGCGGACGCGCTGAGTTACTGGTAGGAAGCCGCCAAGCAGAGGATCTCCCACATTCTGTTCATTGTCGAATCTCCTCGGCATGTTAGTATATTATGTGAAAAATCCCGATTTAACGCTAGGAGGCAATCCGGCATGAACAGTGTTTTCATTTATTGGGACAACTCCAACATCTTTCACGAGGCACAACGGCTGGCGGAAGAACGACGCGAAGGGGCTAATGCCCGTTACCGCGTGCGCGTCAACTTTGACAATATACTGCGTCTAGCGCACGCCGATCGCCCATTGAAGAAGGCACTTGCCACCGGCTCGGTGCCGCCAGAAATGCGCCAGTTGTGGAATCGAATGGAAGGCAAGGGAGAGGAAGTCCAACTGTTTGACCGAGGCAGCTCCGGGCGCGGCGAACAGGAAATGCCCGACCGGGTATTGCAGTTGCGCATGCTGGAAGATGCGCTGGATTACAACGGCAATCCCGGCATCGTGGTGTTGCTGACCGGCGACGGTGCAGGCTATCTCGAAGGCGCGGGTTTTCACAGCACGTTGGAGCGCATGCACAAGCGCGGCTGGCGGGTGGAAATCCTGTCATGGGCGCATTCTTGCAACCAGCGGATGCGCCAATGGGCGCAAGAAAACGGCATATTTGTCGCGTTAGACGACTTCTACGAGGCCATTACATTCATGGAACCGTCCAGGCCGGGAGCGGAACTTGCGTCTGCACGCGATTCCGCGGAATTGGACCTGTCGCAGAGGCCGACGGCCTAATTGGAGAAGCGATGGCGGCCCTTCATCTCTCCACGATCCATTCGTGTCGTCCTGCGATTTTTCAACAAATCCGTTGACAACAATTTTGTTGAATAGTGCTTTACCTCTCCTCGACAACTCTGCTGATAAACGGAGATATGGCGATATGAAACTGAGGACGCGAAGTTATAGCTATGTCTGACCTATACCCAATCGTTAAAGTGGAGCGAGAATCGGTACATGAGTCTGAGGAGATGATGGGGAGCAAGAATAAGTTCTGGTATCTCGATCCGACGGAGGAAGAAGAATATTGGCTCTTCAAATACCCCCGCTGTAATACAGGGGAACACTGGGCGGAGAAGATTGCTGCCGAAGTCGCGGCCTTGCTGGAAATTCCACATGCGAGGGTGGAATTGGCTGTATTTGAAAAAAATAAAGGATCCGTGACGAAATCGTTCGCCCAAGAAGGTCAGGAATTGGTCCACGGCAATCAGATGTTGAAGAGGGCTGTTCATGGCTACGATCCCGAGAAAGAATTTCGTCAATCGAGCCATACCTTAGCGAATATCTGGCAGGTAATGGACAGTGTTTTCGGAGAGTCTGAACACGCAGAAAAGGCGAAGAGCCGCCTTGCAGAGTACGTAGTCCTAGACGCGTTGATTGGTAACACGGATCGCCATCACGAGAACTGGGGCATACTACGCTGGGAGCGCAAAGGGTCCCACTGGGTAGATTTGTTCGTGGCACCATCGTTCGATCACGCCTCATCGTTGGGTCGGGAGCTTCAAGATGAGCGACGCGATAGGATACTGGCAGAAGATCGCCTAGGCGACTATGTTGAAAAAGGACGCGGCGCGATTTACTGGTCGGAGGCAGATCGGCGCGGGCCTAGCCCACTGGAGTTGGTTCGGCGGGCTACTTGCAGCTATCCAGACCTTTTCCGCCCGGGGCTGACGAAACTCGAAAAATTGGACGAAGGCTCTGTGGATGCCCTCGTAAGCCGCGTACCCAGTGATTGGATGTCCGCTTCAGCTAGAAAATTCGCGATTGCGCTAATGCACTATAATCTTGAACAATTGCAGGAGCCGCTCCGATGAGCACGAGAACTTTATTTTTAGCTTGGCAGGACAAAAAGCCTAGCAAGGCATGGTTTCCGGTGGGTCGGCTGGATGCTAATGTCGAACGTTCCTTCTATCGCTTTCGCTACATCGGCGGCGCAAAGCGAGCACAAGAGGAGGTGGGATTCCTTCCGTTGATTGATTTTCCCGATTTGGATAAAGATTATCAGTCCGCGGAGTTGTTCCCACTATTCCAAAACCGGGTTATGAATCCGGCAAGGCCGGATTTTACCGACTACCTTCACAGCCTTGATCTAACCGAGGAAGCCGACCCCATTGAGATTTTGTCCACCAATGGAGGCCACCGCGTAACGGACTCTTACGAGGTTTTTCCAAAGATCGAGAAAGACGACACCGGGAGCTTCTCTTGCCGGTTCTGCCTGAGTGGCTGGCGGTATAGCGATAAAGCGGCTAAAGGTCGAATTGACCGCTTAAAACAGGAAGAAGAACTGTATGTCACACTGGAATTGACCAATCCTGTGACCGAGTTGACCGTGCAAATTCAGACGATGGACTACTGTATGATCGGATGGACACCGCGTTACTTGGTGGAAGCTTTGGTTGCGGCGATGGCCGAAGGGTCTGGTAGATACGGGGCGAAAGTGGTACGGATTAATCGTCCGAAGCAGCGCGTATTGATTGAGATGCGTGGCCGCTGGAATAAGCACGAACCAATGAGCAGCGAGGATTTTAAACCCTTGGTCCCTTGATCATTCAGCGGAGCTTCCGGCTGATTCACGAGTTGGGCAATTTGGGTCATGCCCTCGCTTTACCGACCTTCATGTAAGTGGTACTGGTAGGATTTCATTCTGCAACTTGGATAGGTGGATTGAGTCTTATTGCATAGGCGTGAGAAGCCAAAATCAGTTGTATTTGCTTCCGTTCCGGTGCTTTGTCAGGCCAACCAAGGACGTTGGCGTGTCTCGGCGGCTCATCATCGTAATTAACTCGGAGGCCGGTCTTCTTCACTGCTGACTCACTGATTTCGCCCCATCCATGGAGTCGCTGAGCATTTGGAATTTTTTTCACCACATCTATGCCGATTTCCTGTATCTCTGTATAACCAAGACCTTCAACTCGAAAAACCGAAAGCTCGAGTTTCCTATTTGGTTCAAATAACTTGGGTTTCACAACTTCGTCTGTGAGACGGCCACTTTGTGTAGCAAATCTTGCGAGTGTTCTCGCCTCTCTAATTGTTGTCATAAATTCCGAGCCTCGCCCAGCCGCTCAAAGCAGCAATTCACAAATTGCGACAGTGTACCCTTCCACGGCTCGCAGCCATTCAAGCGTACGTCGTGAAACAATGCGGCGAATGCAATCTCTTTTGAGGGACCAATGCTGATGGTAAGCATCACATTTCGGCTGATGACCCAATCGAAATCCACTTCGCCATGTGGAGTGGCAGCGACATCCGGCCTGCCGATATGAAGTGGGAATTCGTCGATAAGTTTTTGGGCAATATCTACTGTCTCTGAAGCAAGTGCAAGAGCGCCTTCCCCATCCCAATTTTCAGTTCCGGCTTCCTCAAGCAGACTGCGAACTTCGCGCTTGAGTGAAACTCGCTCCTCATTCGGGTGATTAGATAGGGCTTCCATGTTTTACTCCTCCTGTTAAGGTTGACGTCCAGAATCTTGGGCATGTTTATACGGCCAGTTCGATTTCTCGGACTTCGACATTCTCCAAAAGGTCTTCTACGACGCTGATATATTCTCGAATGGCGGCTTCGATATTGACGAGGGCCTCTTTCTCTGTTCTTCCCTCAGACCAACAACCTGGAAATCCAGGGATCGACACACTATAGCCTTCGTCAGATCGATGAAGGGCAATTTTGTACCTCATAATGGTCTCTTTGCGGTTATCCATCTGCCTCTCCTTTTCACGCGTCGCCTTGTGATCTTTCAGCAAATCGGTTGACAATGAGTTTGTTGAATAAAGGATATGACACATTTATCATCTTCTCGTTCCAGATGCGTGTAGGGTTACGACTGCTTTACTATTAAGGTGCAGCATCTATTTATTCTTCCGGTCGGCGTTGTTGCATGAAAGTCTGGTTAGGGTCTTGAAATGGTGCAGGCTCTCCAGTTAGATTGGTTCGTGGTTTCTGGTTTCCCAACAAGAAACACATTCCTCTCTTCCCAAAGAGCCTGTGATGAGCAAAGTATCTGGTGGTTCGTCCTCGGTCAAGTCGAAAGCGGTGTATCGGGTTAAGAATTGGTCGTCGTATAATCGGGCGTTGGTTGCTCGCGGCAGCCTGACGGTCTGGCTGGACGATTCGTTTTGGCGGCAGTGGTATGATCAGCGGCCGTGTCAACGGGGGGCTCAGTTTGTCTATTCGGATCGCACGATTGAATGGATGTTGACGATGCGGATGCTGTTTGGGTTGCCGCTGCGCCAGACGCAGGGTTTTATCCAATCGCTTTTGGACTTGATGGGGTTGACCTTGGCCGTGCCGGACTACTCGACCTTGTCGCGTCGCCAAGGGCAATTGGCGGTGGTGTTGCCCACTCAACGCACGCCTAAATCGATGCACTTGGTGGTGGATTCGACGGGCTTGAAAGTCTATGGGGAGGGCGAGTGGAACGTGCGCCAACACGGCTGGACGAAACGGCGGACGTGGCGCAAACTGCATGTGGGGGTCAATGAGGCCACCGGCGAGGTGGTCGCCCAGACGTTGACGTCCCATCGGATCGATGATGCCTCGCAGGTCGTCCTCCTGCTGGAGCAAGTCGACGAGGCAGTGGGGGCGGTAGGCGGCGATGGGGCCTATGACAAACAGAAGGTGTTCGACGCGTTGGCCACACCACCGAGCGGCCCCGCGATTCGGCCGATCATTGCCCTGCGTAAAGACGCTAAAATCCAGCAGCATGGTAATTGTAAGGCCCCTCCGTTGGCGCGGGACGAGATGCTCCGAGCTATTCGACGAAAGGGACGCAAGGGGTGGAAACAGGAAAGTGGCTATCATCGACGTTCGTTGGCCGAAACGCTCATCTATCGCTATAAGCATCTCATCGGTGGCCAACTCAAGGCGCGTAGCGAGGCCAACCAACAGGTCGAAAGTCGCCTCGGCTGTGCCGTCCTCAATCGAATGATCCATTTGGGCAAACCCGAATCCTATCGGATAGAAAAAAGCAACTGACAAACAAACAACATGCCAAAACCATACCTGATATATGATTCATGCAACAACGCCCTTCCGGTCCATAGTCTTTTAGAAGAGAGTTATGTAGACGATCGACTCGATTGGATCTGCTGGGTATATCCATTTTTGAAGGGTCAAAGTCGCAACAAAAAGCAATGTCCTTCTTGGACATGTAATTTTGGTAGATCAGTACCTCACGGATCTGATCAGAATCGTCTATATACTCAGATTCTTCGATATCACTGCTTTGACATAGGAAATCCCGATAGCAGGACTTGACGACGAGTTTGGAGTGGCTCTGTATATCATCCACTGCCTTTAGAACATTCCTAATCTTGTCTTCGAGCATGTCCTTTGTCTTGATATATATATGGCCGTTTGAATGGGCCATATCATTGCGATCCTTTACGAGTTTCGTGTACATACCAACTTTACTGTTATCACATCCGACGAGTTTAAGTAAACGTAAAATTCTACTCTCCGACACCATGCTGAAATCGAATGGAGAGGAGGCGTCTATGAGGGTCTTTTCAAAAGCCTTATCAGAACCTATAAGGCTTTTCTCGAAATCCTTCGGCCATGCACACTTGATCTGCCAGATTTTGCAATAGACAAGACTCATTGTGAGCATATGGTAAGCAAGGTACGCGAACTGGAACTTATCTTCTCTGTAATTTGTCTCGAAGCTAGTCCATAGGAAATCAATATATTCGTGTCTCCCAGGGACGCGGAACAAAACTGGGAGATATTCGTATATCTCAATAGCGTCTTCCATGATCCAAACCTATGACGTCATGGTCTCTGCTTCGCCCCACACCTGCCCAATCGTCGCCCGTATCTTTCCTTCCATTCGCCCTACTAATTCCCGGTTAGCGACGATGAGGGACTGCTCGGCTTCGATCTCGGCGACGATGTCCTGCTGAGTTGCTAAGGGCGGGAGAGGTATTTGTATCTTCTCCAAATTTCCTTTTGTGATGTGGACAAGACCGACTCCGCCATGAAGATTCTGTTCAACTTCGGCGACTGCTCTGTTCAGTGCGTAGAGCAAGTACATTTTAGTTGCCCGAATTTGATCGAATTCGACCTTAAAAATGTGCTGGTTCAGTATGGCCTTTCCACCATTCCAGATATGCGCTCCAAAAGATGTTCCTCGCGAGCCAGACCATGAGAATAGAAGCTGTCCTTGGTTGATAATGTACCGATCTTTTACCTCACCAGTGTAATAGTTGAACTCACTGTCAGGCGTATTTAGGTTTTGAATTCGTACAATCGGGAGGCCACCACTGTCAGCACGTTTCCAGTCCTGTGGCTTAAACGCACGTCCGTTGATAAGGTTACAAACCTCACCAATCGCCACCATAGGCCACTCAGGATCAACCAAAATCTGTGGTCGGTAGTTATCAATCACCGCCTGTGCCCCGTCTATAACTCTCTTATATCCCTCGATCTCCGCCACAATTTCCCGCTGTACTTCCAAGGACGGCAGGGGGATTTTTATAGCCATGACATCCGACTGGTTGATACTTGGATATGCCCCTTTCCCCATCATGCCGACCATTTGTTTTACCGCATAATCCGAAAATAGGGATGCGAGAATGAAAGCAGGCTCCACTTGGGTACAATCCGCCCGTAGAACAGCAAAGCCGGAAGAAGCGATCGCACGGGGTCTTACCTTTTCGAGAAGGGTAAATGCTTTCAGATTAGGACGCACAGTTGAAAGCAGAACATCTCCGCTACGAAGTCCACGTCTCGCTCGACTTGGAGCTTGAGACGATACGATTTCGTTGTATCCTAAGAAACGACCTGTTTCATTCTCTACGGACGATATATCAACGTAAAAGATAGTCTCATTTGGATAGGCCAAAACCGGATTGACCATCTCCGGGTTGATAGCACAGATGTCCTTCAGCTCGACTATCGGCCATTTTGTTTTCGTACTAATCTCACGCTCCCTATATCTTTCCCCGCTCAGATTATACTCCCCACCTACCGCAATCTTCTCCTTCTCGGCGACCAGCCCAAGCGTGGCCGTGTAGTCCACCCTAGGTTCCGCCACCCCATCGCTCGGCACCGCTTCGCCCGCTCGCAGCCACCGCAGATAGTCGGCAATTTCGGCCTGCACCCTCGGCAAGTCATTCTCCGCAATCTCCCGCCGCTGCGCCCCCAAATCAAACCCATCATTCTCCACCTTAAAAAAGGCAATGCGATCCGTCTTTTGCGCCAGCGCCTTGTCCAGCAGCAAAATAGAAGTCTTAACCCCCGAATAAGGCTGGAACACACCCGCTGGCAGCGAGATGACAGCCACTAGATAATTTTCCACCAGCATCTTGCGCAGTTGCTTATAGGCCGTCTGGCTCTGAAAGATAATGCCCTCCGGCACAATGATACCGGCGCGCCCCGTAGGCGTCAGATGCTCGGCTATGTAATCGACAAACAGCACCTCGCTGCGTTTGGATTGCACTGAAAATCGGCGATGCGGACGGATGCCGCCCTTCGGCGACATAAACGGCGGATTGGCCAAAATCACGTCGGCATAATCATTCCAGCGCTCCTCGCTGGTCAGGGTGTCGTATTCGGCAATATGCGGCTCGACAAAGCCGTGCAGATACAGATTCACCAGCGACAACCGCACCATATCGGGCGAAATGTCATAGCCTCTGAAGTTAGCCGCGAGTGCCCCTTTCTCGTCCGGCGTTAGCGTACTGTTACCCTCGCCGTCGGCATTAGCCTTGAGAATGTGCTTGTACGACGAAATCAGAAACCCGGCAGTACCACAGGCCGGGTCGAGTACAGTTTCGTCTTTCTTCGGATCAACGACGGCGACAATGAAGTCGATGATATGGCGCGGAGTGCGGAACTGCCCGGCGTCCCCCTGCGAGCCAAGAACCGAGAGCAGATATTCAAAGGCATCGCCGAGCCGCTCGCTGTGATCGTACGTAAACTCGTCGATGACCTTGAGAAAGGCGCGCAAAGTCTCCGGGTCGCGGTAGGGCAAATAGGCGTTGTTGAAAATGTCGCGGAACAGCGGCGGAATGCCCGGATTTTCCGGCATCCGCGTGATCGCCTCGGCGTACAGATTCAAAGTCTCGTGGCCGCCCAAGCCAGCGCACACCAGTTGAGGCCAGCCATAGCGAGCAAAGTCGCCAGCAAAAAACGTGCGCTGCCCGCCCATCTCCTCACTGTCAGCGTCAATGTCGTCCATAAACTTGTAGATGAGCGCGATAGTAATCTGCTCCACCTGACTTTTCGGATCGGGCACCTTGCCGACGAGAATGTCGCGGGCCGTGTCAATGCGGCGTTTGGTAGCGGTATCGAGCATTTCTAACCTAGTCGCCCACTTCTGATAATCCCTCGCCTTTGATGATTGATTGTATTGACCACATTTCCCTCCAGTCTCTAAATCCTTCCTGATTTCAAAATAGTCCTTCAGGATTTGGTCCTCTCTAGCTGCTGGTGAAAGTGTGAAGACAGCATACTAGAGAAATCGGTAAATGCCTCCAGTTTCTTCAGAAAGTCTTCTATTTTTGCCTTCTCCAGATCATCCGAGGTCTCCGAGTTTATAGCATCAATATCGTCCCCAATGAAGCTAACGATCTTGATATCAATATCAGTATTATCTTCCTCTGAGATTGCTTCGGCTAGTGAGACCCAATCTCTAGACTTATCTACAGCGTCTCGTGCCGCCATGGCTAAGCAATAGCGAATGAGAATTCTCGCCGCATCATCAAGCCCAGACGCGGTCTTGAGCCACTGCTTAGTTTGGGCACCTTCATCATTTTCGTCTGCTACCAATCGTACCTGACTAAAATAACGCGACGTTGTATCGTCCATATCGAAGCTCTTTAGTACTCGAAATATCGGTTCGAAGTCTTCAAACGGACTTTTGCCATTCGGCAGTTCGCTTCGATGAGCCCAAAGCTTCAAAATAGCGTCTTTACATTCAGACATCTTTCGATCACGAGCTCCATCGGTAGCAGTTTCGGCATCTTCTATTTTCTCGGCGATATAGTGGGCCATCCAACGACTGAGGGTATCAACCGGTTGGTCCGCATCGAGTTCATCGACGATTTTCTTTCCAAGTGCTAAAACACTATCAGAGCGAATACGTTTGTCCATCGGCGCTGAGGACGAAAATTCTGAAGTATGGCGGCACGTATCCGATGTCTTCATCCCGGCTCCTTTCGTAATGTATGCGGCGGATAGACCGCTCGACCTCTATCTCTACAATGAGGTCCATATTCATTTTACCGAGAAACTCCGTGACGAAGGTCCGAGATGCTTGAAGACGCTGCCCCCCTTCGCCTTCTGATTCGTTGTCCTGACGACGGTAGCTACCCCAAACCTGAGACCAAATAACTTCTTTGGTCACACTCTTTGTTCGGATCCGCCAGATTCGGCATTCTCTGTCCTCTTCTAGATGAAAAAGATCACACACAAACTTGGCTGGCTTCAATGGTGGATACTGTATGGCTCCCGCCCATGGGTCAAACTTATCCAGTGCATTTTCAGAGTCAGCATTTTCAACCCAACCCTTAAGCTGAAAGCCCGATTCATCTATTTTCATATCGTCGCCAGCGTCAGGCATGCGGTAGCTGTATGGATCGGTAGCGGTCTGTAAAGCCCGAAGTAACGACGCAGACCGATTAGGCGGAACCAACGAACTGCTGATTCGAACCGTTTCCTCTCGCTGTCCGAAGACTGTGTTCCAATAGCCCCACAAGTTTAATCTATCTTCACAGAGGCCAAGAAGATGGTCAAAATCCGACCTACACACGGACCAGCGCCAATCGTCTTCTTGCTTATCGTCTTTCCAACCCGGCCATTCGAGTGGCATTGAGTCTCTTCGATCTGCCAGCCAGTAGCCGTCTTGTCGAGAGAGCAGGTGCCGACTAAGCCAAGACTCGAACTCATCTTCAGAATCATCTGGGTCTTGATGAAGAGGAATAGTTGCGAGCAATTTCCCAGCCACGGTCATCATTGCATGGTAGGAAAGGTAGAAGCTTAGATCATCTGTTCTTGGATATGTGCCGTGAGAATGCCGCGTTTCATTTTCACTAAAGATATTACGTCGGATACGCTCGTCGCTATCCCAGCGACCATTTTCTGAGAATTGCCAGTCGTCACATATTACTTTTTCTGCCTCGTTCTCAATAAATGAAGTATTTTTTGTAAAACAATCGCCCAAACGCTTGAACCAATATCGACTGATGTCGTAGTCAAAGCTAAAACGCTTTATCCTATCGTCCTCATCTCGATGGTCTTGGTTCCGCTGATAGCGTTTGGACAATACGACAGGCAATTTAGAACTATTTATCGAGTTAAGTTGAACAACAATATTTTTGTCAAGTTGAAAAAATTCGCTCTCGGCTAGAGCGAGAGCAGCCTTTGCCGCAAAATGCCGAATCGCGACATGAGGCTCATCATTTAAGGCGAAATGAATAAAGAAATCACTGTGGGAAACGAGCGTGGCAGGATTCTCACTTGCAGCACGAGCCAAGGCGATCATCAGCCATTGACGAGCGTGTAAATGGTAAAAATGAAGTCGCCTATCTGCGAATGGTCCACCCGATTTGCTTTGGGCCAATTCGACCAGATGGTCCAAGACCGCCTGTCCACCTAGCTTACAAATCCCTCGAACTACATGCGCTGCTTCCCAACGAAGGCTGGCTTGTGGTGCCGCTAATGCAGCCCAGATGTAACCTGCAATGGACTCGTTAATATCCAGCGTAGGTGTCAAAGCATCGGTCCAAGGGCCATCTCCATGATCCTCATCAAGAGCATCATCAAAGAGGCCTAGACCAAAGTTCAGTACATCCAGTGCTTCCTCGTGAGACAACTGTGAGGCCAATAGCCCTACAAGTGCGAATAGACGCTCTGGGCTCATAGTTTCATCTCTTTCACCAATGGCAGCCACGACAACACTAATTAGCTCCGGTTCCGAAATATCGGATAATTCTGAGGCTAGTTGTAGGGGGAACGGTTCATAGTAACGATTCTTATTGATCTCCATGCAATATAGGCCACAGAATTTTCTAAGCGCCTTTCCAAGAGAAGACCTGACTGCCATTCGCGGTTTCCATTCCTCCGGGATTTGCTCAAGGAAGTGCTTAACGTCGTACAGATCAAATTCAGCAGATTCAGAAAACACCCGGATAAGTTCGGCTTCTTTTCCGATCGGTATCCGCTTGAATAGTCTAGCAAAAAATGTCTCACGATAGAATGGTGGTTCGCTATCCTTAAAATTGGCATACGCAATAGATAGACCGTTTGGCGTATGTAAATCCAAATTCAGAAATATTCTATCCCAGTCCATCTCAGATTTTTGACTGTCACTGTGCAAACTATTCGTGTTGCGAGGGGATATCTCTCGGTAACTTGAGTACTCAAACTGATCAATATCAGGTATGGCTATGTTGTACTTCGTGGCCATTTGTTTCATTTGTTTCCATACCGACAAAGATTGATTTTCCAAACGCATATAGTAAAGAAAGTAATTAAATATCTTCTCGCGATCAGAATGAGAATCACATGTAGCAAATACTTTTTCCAGAAAATCGCTGTATTTCCATTCCCAGTGAGCGCGAAATCCAATAAGAGCCGACAAGTTTTTCGAATCAATATTTCCGTTATCCTGGAGGACGTTAATAGTTTCAAAAATCAATCTTTCGGATTGGCCAAAGTTACGGTCACGCCACCGACTCAGGATAGCAAAACAAGAAGAAGGACACAAACCTGCAATTGCCGAGATGACACTTTCCCAGCATATGTAATCATCCTTATAAATATATTGATATACAAGTTCGACACACCGAGCAAATTTGTAGGCTGTTTTAGGACATGATTGATTTGAATTGGCTGCACGGTTAGCTAAATTGAGAATAGCGGCCCAACGATCAATTATTTCATCTCCAATTTTACTAGCCACTACTATTGCTTGGTCGAAGTATTCTCTAGCTTCTAGTTTGTCCTTGATCAGAATGGCTCTTGCAAGTTCTACATATGTTTGGGCCTTAGACTCAGCTTCTTCGTCTGCCTTTTCCGTAATTTCAGTCGCTCGTCGGGCAAAGTTGTAAGCATAACTTTCAAAAGTTGGTGTTCGAGCAGCCAGACGCGCAAGCCTGACCCAAGTCGGGATGTACAAAGGACGTTTAAGACGTTCAGTCCAATTCTTGAATTCTTGCAAAAGGGCTTGGTTATTCCCGCTACTGTCAACCAAGATATCGAACCAAATGTCCGCGATCTCATCTGAAGTGAACGAATCTTCGCGATAACTGGACTTCGCCTTAGTGGATTCTCGGTGTGCTTCACCGATTTTGGCTTCTAGGGTGGCTGAAGTGGAAGAGTTCTTTGGGGCGAGAAGGTTTTTAGCCCAGAGCTTATGCCACGGCAGCAATACTCCAATACGCTCCTTGAACTCTCGAAGCTCTTGGGAGTCGTGATGATTTTCCCCATTCTCAAGCTGCTCTCTAAGATCTGGGCAGGCCAGATTAACAGACTGCAAATCCTCACCTTTGAGTTCAGCCTGTAGAGCATAGGCTCGAAGAAGCGGAAAGCTTCGACGGCTATGTCGTGAAGTCCACCCACGCGGAGGTTTTTCAGGTAGATATTTCTGCAACACCGAGGCTAGGACATCATTGGGGCGGAGTTGATAGATATGGGAAGATTCAACGAGCGCAGTGATCGCCTGTAGCACCTTTTCTTCATAATCAAAGGCACGCTCTTTGATCTTTACGCGTTTGTTCAGAATTAGACGTAATGTGCGCTCTACGGTCTCTTTTGGGGGACTTCGATGAACCGCTCGAAGCTCAATATTAATTGCCAAGAGAAGGCATAAATTATTGGTAGCGGCAAGTGCTAACTGGTCTATGTCGCTATACCGCCCATGATCGACAAGACGCCGTGCGATTATACGACCAACCCGATAAGACACTTCTTTGGGCGTCCATCTGCGCATCTCGTTGGCACACGCTTCAGCACCGTCAATATTGAATCGAGCTAGTGCTATCTCCACGATATCTTCGTCTTCAATTATCTCGTTCTTTCGCTCTTCCTCCGGCAAACGACTCCAATTTACCATCCATTCGTAGGCCATCCTGAGACGACTGCGTGCGTCCCCTCGAAAATCGCCAATGCAGGAGAGTATTCCTGCCTCATAGGCATGCCGGGAGCCTGTCCACCCACCGACAAAGGTCCGTCTCGAAACGATCTCTTGGATATGTTGAGGCTCTAAGACTGTTGCGGTAAGGTCCGTATTAGCTTGTAACAGACCCCGTTGCCGAGTATCCCCCGCCGTTTCTTGTGCCGCCTTGAGGGCTAGTTTAGCTGCATCGGCAAAACGCTGCTCTCGAAGGCTAGCCTTGAGTGAGAACTGTAGCCGTTGAAGCTCTACATCCCTCCTTTCGATCGGGTTCCTCGGAAGCGAAGACGAAGAGAGAGCAAGGTCAATCAATTCGCTTAGCTGGCCAGCCTCCAACATCAATTGAGGAAGGGTCGATGCTGCGTAAACACTTTCCGACGTGAGTGGTTGCAACTTTGCGACGAATTTAGATAGCTGTTCTTCGCTTGGTTTAAAGTTTTCGCGAAACCATGTTTCGACTGGCTCGTCCCTAAACTGAACTGTATTCTCTAGAACTAGAAGAGGGTGGCCAAGATCGCTTGCAAAACTCTTGACCGCCGCAGCCCTTATGCCAGCTAGCGATGCAAGTACCTTAATAGGGACGAACGGCCGGAGAACAGCTAGAGCGGCACAGATTGAATCAATTTGTACCTGCTCTGCGCTCCCTACCGTTTCACGCAGCTTATCAACTGTCTGTTGCAGTAAATTAGAGATTGTATCGTCTACAGTCGTCGGATTCGGCCCTAATGATAGGAGTACTTCTGAAAGGGAGATGGATTGAGCCAAGGCAGTTGCCTGAACACGAGGATTGTGGGAGGTCAGTCTATGAAACTCGTCAACGTCGTCGTCTGACGCATCGGAATATGTTTTGCGGAGAAAAGCAGACGTTTCGTCTCGGGTAAACGGCTTCAATTCGAGTTTCAGGACAGATACTGGAGGATCAAGGAGGTCTTGTCTCTCTGTTCTGCAAAGAAAGACCAGCCGGACACCGTCAGGCAAGGGCTCGCGCAGAAGAGTTCGGGCAAACGAACGCTCGTCTCCGAATTCATTCGCCGCTATCTCAGCATTGTCAGCGGCGTCGATGACGATACAGAGGAGTGCCTGTCTGTTTTTAGCTCTGATGCCCTTAACGCTTTGTTTTAGTCGATAAGTAAAGGCTCTCAGATAGTCGGTATCGTCAGCGTTCGACGACGGAATTAGAGGATCGCAGAGTCTGTGCGCTGCGAGTTCATTCGCGATCTGGACGAGCGCATCTTTATGGCGATGTCGTGGGCTTCCAGAGCGTCTGTACTCACCATTGCCAAAGCAGTCATAGACCACAGTCACCGAGTCTTCAGGAAAGTGAAGCCCGATTCGCTGTGACAAGACAGATTTGCCCACGCCACCTTCAGCATGTAGGACTACTGAAGTATTCGCCCTAACTATCTGAGCTACGAGATCGGCTTCCTGAGTACGCGGGACCTTATTTTCTGCGGATTCAATGCGAGACGGAGCTGGAAAAATACGGTCTTCGGTCGTACCTAACACTCGAAGCACATCTATTTTGGTAATGGATGGATCACTCGCGCTTTCAGATAAGGCTTTCCTTGTTACCAACTCCTTGAGTTGAACCGGAGCTTCAACATCATCACCGGGAAGATATCCCTTAGTTTCCCGGGCTAGGTCGGCCCGCTGAAGCCAGTAATCTTCGTGACCGCCTTCAAGCTTCAAAAGCCTACAAAAGGCCGAAAGTCTTTCGCCATTTAGGGACGTAAAATCTTCCAGTTTCTTGAGGATATTTGGATGGCGGCTGCTGGTCTCTGACGCTGTATCTTCAACCGCTTCCATGAGGTTGACACTAATTGGACGATTAGAGACAAAACAAAACTCAATACATGTAGTGAAGTCGTCGCACTTCTCAAATTCTTGGTATCTCTCCGAGAATCCACGTATCGTTTTCTCCAGGCCACTGGGAGTCCAAGCCACGGTAGGGTTCTGTGTCGAGTGTTTAAGCTGTATATATCGAACCAGTGTCGCCTCCCTGACATTTTCGCTTCCGTAATACTCTCCCACATCAATCTGATCTACCCCGGCTTCTGAGGATTCGCCGAGTCTAGCTTCTCGCGCAGAAGGATCTTCGATTGATATTGCGACGAGATTATCCGCGAGATTATCCGTCGGAGTCGGAGACAGCAATCGTAAACAACGACGGGCGGCCCACAAATAGTGAAACTGGTCACCATCCCGGCTAAATCGAACTGCATTGCTATTATTCATGGAACAAACCCCTCCCCGATCTTCCACACCCCCTTCTCCCGGAAAGCGGGAATGGTCTGGCGACGGGCGGCGTTGGTGACTGCGGGTGCCGAGAGCCCATGCTGCTTGATATAATCCGACAGCCGGATAATGGCCTCCCCCTGTAAATAGCTCAGCCTCTTGTGCAGCGACTCTACGAGCGCCAACGCCATAATATCTTCCATCGTCCTAGTCGTTTGGCGGCCCTCATAGTCCCTGAACGCCTGATAGTAGCGCTCCTTCTCCGAGTTGCGAATAATAAGGCGCGGCAGTCCGAGCTGGATAAGTTGAAAATTGATGAGAACCCGCCCCAGACGACCATTGCCGTCGCAAAAGGGATGGACGGTCTCAAAATCCAAGTGAAATCGGGCAATTTTATCGAGGAAGTAGGAGCCGAGATCGCTGGAATACTCGACGAGGATCTCATCTATCATGCGCTCCACATGCTCGGGTGCCGGCGCAATATGAGTCCCCACCCGCACGTATTCCCCCTGCTCGCGAAAGCGGCCAGCAATGGCATCATTAATGCCGCCGATGAGCATCTGATGCAAAAGTAGTATCAGGTCTTTGGTCAGCTCGCTGTCTTTAGCCTTGGCGCGTTTGTATTCCGTGACGCGGGCTAGATTTTTCGCCTCGAAGACTTCCCGCACAGACACATTGCGGGACAACATCTGCTCCAACAGAATTCGCTCTGTCTCCTCAAGAGTGAGCGTTGAATTCTCAATTGCATTCGAGTTGTACACACTCTCGGGGACTTCCACTTCGTCGATCATCGACAGCAGTGATTCCTTGCCTTGGCGCAAGGTATCGTACGCTCGTTTCAAGTCTTGGATGCGGCTTTTTATCGGCTGTGTGGTCGCCATATCATTATTGTATCTTATTCACTATATATTGTCAAATATCCGTGAATAAATCGCTAAAAATGGAGACTATTCACGGTTTTTTGGGATAAATTCGTTAATCGTGGATGAGAAAGCCGAGTTAGGAACTGACGTTACGCAGCTTTTGTCCCCAATCCCCCCATCCCTGTATCCCTTCCGATACACTCCAACGCCTCATATTCCCTCCCCTCTCTGAACCGCCGCTGTGGCACGATTCTTGCCCGTTGTGGGTACCACCTCACCCGCAACCCAAGGCATTACCTATGGCAGAACTCGATACGATCGCCAAACATCTCATCCACACCTACCCCCACGACTTCGCCCGCTTCGCCCTCCACCAAGACGACGTCGAAGTCCTCGACGTGATCGACACCGAGCAACCCACCGTCGAAACACACCGCACCGACAGCCTCATCCGCGTACAAGTCGGCGGCGAAGAGGCGTTGGTCCATCACGAATTTCAAACCACCGACAGCAAACCCCCCATGCCCCAGCGGATGGTGGGCTATATCGGGCGTGGCATTGAGCAGCACGGCCTGCCGATCTACTCCAACGTCATCTACCTGCGGCCGGACGCTGGCCGCACCGATCCGGGGCACTATCTCCAAGAGCGGCACGGCTACCGCGTCTTGGTGCAATACAAGGTGATTCGGCTGAGTGACCTATACGGCCAACGCATTCTCGACGAGGGGCATTCGGGCTTAATCCCATTTGCGCCGTTGATGCAGCGTCCTGCGGGGGTGGATGCCGAAGCGTGGTTGCGCCAGTGTGTCCATCGGGCACAAGCGGTGCCGATGGACAAAACCGTCAAAGCCAATTACTTGGCCGATCTTGCGATTTTGAGCGGTTTGGTGTATAAATCAGAAACGATTATGACCATCATCGCGGAGGCGACCATGTACGAATCGTCGGTAGTGCAGTATTTCACGGAAAAGGGGATTGAGCAAGGGATCCAAGAAAGCATCCAAGAAGTGTTGGCCCTTCGCTTTCGGCCGGAGGATGTGCAACGGTTGGCCAGCCGCATTGAGGCCATCGAGGATGTGCAGCGCCTCAAGCAGTTGCATCGGGCGGCCATACAGGTGCCCAACCTTGAAGCCTTTAGGCTCCTGCTAGACGAAGCCGAGTAGGGGTAGCGTTACTGAACCTTGGGAACAAGCGTTCCAGATTCACCATCGCAACCCTTTCCTCCGCCCCACTTCAGCCAATCTTGGGTCATCTCTGCGACAACGTCTCCACGGCTCGAACGTCGTGTACCTTTTCTACGCGGCGAACTGGTTCAGAGACACGTAATCCTTGACATACTCGGGAACAAGCCTGCGATATGGCTCCGGCACCGCACGAAAGTCGCTGGATGAAAAAGCCGGATTAGTCGCCAATGCGGCGAAGCGCCGATTCTCAATAATGTCTCGGGTCTGTCCGCTGGTCAGGTACGCCTTAAAGTACGCCCTGATCGCCGCGATGGACTCGGCCTCGTCGGGTTTGTAATCGGCGACGAATTTGGCGAACTCCTCTTCAAGCAGCTCGTCCTTCGACTTAAAACGCGGGATGAGATCAAAGACCTTCTCCAATATCTCGCGCAAGGTTACGCGACGATCCACCGCCGCGGCTTGGCGCAACTTAGCGAGGGTGTAGTATTCCTCGGGCTTGTCGAAGACCTCCTGATTCACATAGTCGATGGCGCGATCCCATTGGCCCACCTCGATAGCTTGGGCAATGAAGTCGTTTTCGCGCACCTCGTCGGCAAAGCGGTCGAAGAACATCCGGTCAATCCTCATTCCTTCGGAGCCGATCTGCTCTTGCTCGATCGTCGAGAGGAAGTCGCTTCCCAAGTGCTCGTAGGTGTCGGCATATACAACCGGCCTCGGGTCGTCCCCTTCCCTATCCCTTTTATCTCGCAACCGAGGCAGTTCCAATGTTTCGTCGTAGTTGAACTCGTTCTCGAAGTATTGGCAGTTGCCGAAGAAGTCGAACAACTTGAAAGTCGTCTTCTCCGGGTCAGCGACCGCGTCTGCGGGGCGGTGCCCTATCATCTGATCGAGGAAGTTGTGCTTTCTGGTGCCGCGCCCCTTGATCTGGACGAAATCCGTCGGCGAGAATATCGGCCTGAACAAGCCCAAGTTGAGAATGTCAGTGCAGTCGTAGCCAGTGGTCATCATGCCGACGGTTACGCATACCCGCGCCTTGCTCGTCCGGTACTCGCGCATAAAGTTGCCAGACCCCCGGAGGTTATTGTTGGCAAAGTTGACCGTGAATTGCTGGGCATCCATCACATGCGACGTAACCTGCACCGCAAAGTCCGACTGGTACTTGCCCGGAAACATGCGGTCGGCGATCTCATTGAAGAACTGCGTTAGCTTGGCCGCGTGCTCCTGGCTCACCGCAAAGACGATGGACTTCCCAATCTCCCCGCTAATCGGATCGCGAAGCGCATTCTCCAAGAAGGTCCGGCAGAAGACCGCATTGGTAGCTTCCGAGAAAAACTCCCGCTCGAAATCGCGCTTTTTGAACGCTTCCTCTTGCTGCTCCCCTTCGTCATCGGTAAAAGACACCACAAAGCCCTTGTCGGCGAGAAGCTGGGTGGTCACCTCCGTTCGTGCGTCAACGACCCGAGGGTTGATCAGATACCCATCGCGTACCCCGTCGAGCAACGAGTAGCGGAACGTCGGCTCGCCACTCTCGCAGCCAAAGGTGCGGTACGTGTCGAGCAACAACCGGCGCTCCACCTCGCGTGGGTCGCTCGCGTGAATGCCTTTCAGGTAATCTCGGGGCGTCGCAGTCAGCCCCAGCTTATACCCAACGAAGTAATCGAATACAGCGCGGGCGTTGCCGCTGATAGACCGGTGCGCCTCGTCCGAAATCACCAAGTCGAAGTCCGTCGGCGAAAACAGCGACTGATACTTGTTGTTGAACAGCAGCGACTGAACAGTCGTGACTACAATGTGCGCTCGCCGCCAGTCGTCGCGTTTCTCCTTGTAGATGACCGTGTCAAAGTCGTTCGCCAAATACGGGACAAACGACTTGTGCGCCGCTTGGTCTTCCAACTCCAGCCGATCTACCAAGAAGAGGACGCGGCGAGCGTTGCCAGTGCGGAGAAACAGCTTGATAACAGCCGCGGCCACTAGCGTCTTGCCGGTGCCAGTGGCCATCTCAAACAGAAATCGGTCGCGTCCGTCTCGGACTGCCCGCTGCAAACCGCAGATCGCTCGTAGCTGGTAATCGCGCAAAAACCGCAGACCGTGCGTCTGAATGTATCCGGAACGCTCGTCCTCGTTGCGCCATCCGGCCTCGGCCGCATAGTTGGGCCGCTGCGTGAGCGCAATGTAGTCGTCGCCAACCCGCTCATCCATCAGGCGCTGCGGATTGGGCGCGCCCTGTTTGTACCCCTCCACCGAATCCGGCGACGGAAAGGCAGTGATGATATGCGGATTGCCGCGCCCTAGATCCCAGAAGTAGTGCAGATTGCCGTTGGAGAGGATGACGAAGCGGCAATTCAGCGAGCGAGCGTAGCGGCGGGCCTGCTCCTTGCCGACCAGCGGGTTTTTGTCCTCGGACTTGGCCTCCAACACGACCAATGGAAATCCTCGGTCGTCAATGAGCAGGAAATCGACAAATCCTCGACCGGAACGCTCAAAATCATCGCCTAAGCTATCGAGGTCGTCGCGTTTGAGAGCGACGTGCGCCTCCAAGCGGATATTGGCCGGTCCATGGTCGTCGTCAAAGAATCGCCAATTAGCGTTTTCGAGCAACTGGTCGATTTTATGCCGAGCAGCCGCCTCGCTCATCTCCCCCCCTCCACCAACACCGGCTCCCGCTCCAGACGAATGCCAAAAGTCTGTTCTACCGCGTCCCGAATCTCACCGGCCAAGGCGAGGACTTCGCGGGTCGTCCCACCGCGATTGACCAAGGCCAGCGCGTGTCGCTCTGAAATGCCAGCGCCGCCCCTTTGCAGCCCCTTGTGAAATCCCGCTTGCTCGACCAGCCAAGCGGCCGGCACCTTGACGCCGGCCGAATCGGGAAAGCTCGGGACATTGGGATAGCGATCCTTTAATGCAGCAAAGGCTTCCGCGTCGATGACGGGATTTAAGAAGAAGGAGCCGACCGAGCGGGAGTTGGGATCTTGCGGGTCAATGACCATAGACTTGCCGCGGCGGAGCGCCAGCACAGCGTCGCGCACGGTAGCCAAGGTCGGGCGGTCGTCATCCACGTGCCGACGCAGCTCTGGGTAACGGATTTGCGGCTGGCCGCTAACATCCAAGCGATACGTCACCGAGGTCACAATAAAGCGGTCGCGGTCGGCCCCCTTAAAGCGGCTCTGACGGTAGGCAAAGCCGCATTCGGCGGGGGCAAATGCGATTTCCGCCAAGGTCTGCCGGTCGAGCGCCCGCACTTCCACAATGGTGTCTTTTACTTCTTGGCCATACGCGCCCACGTTCTGAATCGGCGTCGCTCCCACCGACCCAGGGATACCCGACAGACACTCCACGCCAGCCAAGCCGCGCTCCACACAACACTGCACAAAGCCATCCCAATCCTCGCCAGCCGCTACCTCGACAGTCGCGCCATTGAAGACCACGCCGCTAAGTCCCACTTTGAGCACCAAGCCGCTGTATCCCGCGTCGGCAAAAAGCACGTTGCTGCCGCCGCCGAGCACTTGCACGGGCAAGCCCCCAGCCGCCGCCCACGTCAAGCAGGCGCGCATCTCGTCTAGGGAGGTACACTCGGCCAAGTAGCGTGCAGGGCCGCCGAGGCCCATGGTGGTGAGGGGAGCGAGTGGGACATGCTCGCGAAGGATGTGGGACGGCTTTTGCATGGGGGATGCCTAGCTTTGCGTATATGAACATTTGCGTTGCACTATCTATATTACAGAATAACTGACGTTACGCATTGTAGGGGCAACCCTCGTGGTTGCCCTCGTCGGAGCCGCTGGCGGCATACGCGGTATCGCATGGGCGTCCCCTCGGTGCAGATGCGTAACATCAGTTCATTAAATTATGGCCCAAGTAGGGGGCGGTTTGAAACCGCCCCTACCGTGGCCTTTTGTGCCCATTGGAGGACTGAACACAATGAAAAAGACCCTCTATCTCGCCAGCCCTTATGGATTCTCGCCCCAGTGGAAGGAGCGGCTCCTGCCCCAGTTCGTCTCGGCCTTAGAGACCTTGGGGGCTGAGGTCTGGGAGCCTTTTGCCCGCAACAACCAAGTCGATTTCTCCGCGCCGGGCTGGGCCTACCAAGTCGGCCAAGCTGACTTGCGCGACGTGGTCGAGGCCGACGCGATTTTCGCCATTGTCAACGGCACGCCCCCGGACGAGGGGGTGATGGTCGAGTTGGGCGCGGCCATTGCCCTCGGCAAGCCGACCTTTCTCTTCCGCGACGACTTCCGCCGCTGCACGGATTCCGAGAACTACCCCCTAAACCTGATGCTGTTCACCGGCCTGCCAGAAGACGGCTGGGAAGCCTACTACTACACATCGCTCGCAGAAATTAGCGCGTCCGACAAGGCCCTCGTGCGCTGGCTGCGAGACGAACGGAGCTGACATAATGCGCACGACCATTCCTCTCCATCTGCTCCAAGACCCAGAAGTTGAAGCGTCCGAAAAGGTCTTGCGCGCCTGCGTCCACTGCGGCTTTTGCAATGCCACCTGCCCCACCTACCTGCTCACCGGCAACGAACTCGAAGGGCCGCGCGGCCGCATCTACCTCATCAAAAACATCCTCGAAGAGGAAATCCCCCCGAGCCAGCAAACGGTCGAGCACATCGACAACTGCCTCGGCTGCCTCGCGTGCGAGACCACCTGCCCGAGCGGCGTGGATTATTCGCTCCTCTTGGAAACGGCCCGGCCGCGGCTGGATCAGCTCGTCAAGCGGCCATTGATGGACCGCCTGCTGCGCGCCATGCTGACGCGGATGCTGCCCTACCCCGGCCGCACGCGCTTAGCGCTCAGAATGTCTGGCGTGGGCCGCGCGTTCTCCTTCCTGATGCCCCGCGTCATGCGGCCCCTGTTGGCTATGGCACCCAAGCGATTGCCGCGACGAGCCGCTGTAGCCCGGCCCGGCGTCGTGCCCGCCGAAGGCACGCGTCGGCTGCGCGTGGCTCTGCTCACTGGGTGCGTCCAACAGGTGTTGGGGCCGCAGATCAACGATGCGACCGTGCGGCTGCTGACTCGGTTGGGAGCCGAGGTGGTCATTCCGCCAGATATGGGCTGTTGCGGCGCACTGACGTTCCACATGGGCGAGCGCAAGCGCAGCCTCAAGCTAATGCAGCGCACCATTGAGGTTTGGCATCGCGAGTTGGAAGCGGGCTTAGACGCGATTGTGCTCAACACGTCGGGATGCGGCACGGCCATCAAAGAATACGATCACATCTTCCGCCACGACCCACAGTGGGCCGACAAGGCCAAGGCGGTAGTGGAGCGAGTGCGGGACGTTTCCGAGGTGGTGGCGCAATTGGGATTGGGCGCGGCCAATCGCGCACCGGCCCTGAAGGTGGCGTATCACGACGCCTGTTCGCTCCAACACGGCCAGCACGTCATCGAGCCACCGAGGCAACTGCTGCAGGCCGCGGGCTTTGAGGTCGTCGAGGTGCCCGAGGGGCATATCTGCTGCGGCAGCGCGGGCACGTACAACATGCTGCGCCCCGACTTGGCGCAACAGCTACAAGCGCGCAAAGTAGAACACATCGCCAGCGTTGCGCCGCAAATCGTGGCGGCAGGCAACATCGGCTGCATGGAACAAATAGCCGCCCGCGCCGAGGTCCCGGTCGTCCACACAGTCGAGCTGTTGGATTGGGCGACGGGCGGGCCAATGCCGGCGGGAGTGCCTTCAGAAGCTGCCGAGCACTAGACGACGCTGGGTCGTTTCAATCCATTCCCTGAACTTATCCCCCTACTGAATACGACTCCATTGACAACAAGGAGTGTACGATTTAATATGGTCATATAAAATGACTATATAGTCAGGAGATGAGACCATGCAAATGTCCATCAGCGAATTCAAAGCCAAATGCACCCAAGTCGTGCGCGAAGTCGGCACCAAATACCAAACCGTGGAGTTGACCAACCGAGGCAAGGTCGTCGCGCAAGTCGTCCCTCCTAAGCCGGAGGCCAAACCCGATCCCCAATCCTTCTTCGGCTCGCTCCGCGGTACTGTCGCGTACCAGCCTGGTTGGGATGAGCCGCTCGGCGAGGATGATTGGGAAGCCTGCCAGTGAAGTACTTGCTCGACACCAATGCGTGGATCTGGGCTTTGGAGGCACCGGAAAAACTGCCCGATCCTATAAGGAAGATGCTGCTGGAGCCGGATCACCTGCCCTTTGGGCTAGCGGCGATCAGTCCTTGGGAAGTGGCGAAAAAAGAGTCCAAGGGGCTTTTGCAATTATCTATGCCTGTGCGCCAGTGGGTAGCGCACGCCACTCAAGCTCCGTTTATAGAGCTGCTGCCCCTTTCGGTGGATATAGCCCTCGAATCGGCGCATTTACCTAGTCCCTTCCACAAAGACCCGGCCGATCAAATGATTGTCGCTACAGCGCGGATGCACAGTCTGGTGCTGATCAGCGCCGACCAACGGCTGCACGCCTATCCACACGTGCAAACAAAGTGGAAATAGTAAATCAGCATCTTCTCGCTTGCATCGTCCGAAAGGTACCGCAAGAAGGCGGCTTGATCTCGCCTCTTCAGTACGCCTTCGGCGTGACAAGCCGGACACATCGCCAGTGCCAAGCCGCAGACGCAGGCAACCCCGACTGTATGGAACAAATTGCCGCCGTGATGAGGTGTCGGTCGTCCACACCGTTGAGCTATTGATCACTGCTAATACCCAAATGCAAGAAAGGTATAACCATGCGTTCCATTTCGTACATACTGATATACTCGGCCCTATTTGTTTCATGCTCTGGCGACAAACATTCGGAAGGCTTGGCTCTCGTAAGGATCGGCGATAAGCATGGGTTCATTGACACTAAAGGAAACTACGCCATCAACCCACAGTTCAACAATGCTTGGTGGTTCTCGGAAGGACTAGCACGCGTAAGGATCGGCGACAAGTGGGGGTTCATTGACACTAAAGGAAACATCGTCATCAACCCACAGTTCGAAAGAGCCTTAGAGTTCTCGGAAGGACTAGCACGCGTAAGGATCGGCGACAAGTGGGGGTTCATTGACATTAAAGGAAATTACGCCATTAACCCACAGTTCCGTCATGCTTGGCCGTTTTCAGAAGGACTGGCTCTCGTGGAGATTGGCGACAAGTGGGGGTTCATTGACACTAAAGGAAACTACGCCATTAACCCACAGTTCGATTACGCTTTCTCGTTTTCGGAAGGGTTGGCACCTGTGGAGATTGGCGACAAGTGGGGGTTCATTGACATTAAAGGAAACTACGCCATTAACCCACAGTTCCGTCACGCCGGACCGTTTTCAGAAGGATTGGCTTGTGTAATAATCGGCGGCAAACGGGGGTTCATCGACACGAAGGGACACTACATCATCAATCCACAGTTCGATGACTTTGACTCGTTTTTGAAAGGATTGGATTACGTAACCGACGGCTCTGGGTGGTTCTCGGAAGGACTGGCTTTCGTAAAGATCGGTGACAAGTGGGGGTTCATTGACATTAAAGGAAATATCGTCATTACTCCACAGTTCGACGACATTGGGCTGTTCTCGGAAGGATTGGCACCTGTAAAGATCGGTGACAAGTGGGGGTTTATTGACATTAAAGGACACTATGTCATTACTCCACAGTTCGACTACGCTCGGCCGTTTTCGGAAGGATTGGCTCTCGTAAGGATCGGAGATTATGGAGAAGGCACGTATGGATTCATAGACGCTAAAGGAAGTTTTGTCATTAACCCACAGTTCGATGACGCTTTCTCGTTTCGACCCACACCCCGACTACGCTGAGTCGTTTTTGGAAGGACTGGTAGCGCCTCTCTCGGGGCCTTCTCCAATCCGTGCCAGAATTCTGTCGCACAATTGCTTACGTAATTCTTCGAGGTTTTCCTCTTCCCAACGGATGTGATCATACTGGCGGGTATCAAAGTGGATCTTTTTTATCATGTCCTTGCGACAAGTAAAAATTACAGGTTTTCCAAGACCATACGCAAAACCCGCTTCATAGTACACACCTCCCCTTGCGCCACATTTCCCATGTGTCATATCAGCTACCAAAAATAGAGATCGACGTATTTCCCCAATGATTTCGTCGTCGATTTTGTCGAGGTCCGGCTTTCGGTCGATTCTCATAGGTTGATACCCTGCGTTTTCAATAGCAGGTTTAATTCCTTCCTCATATACCTTTCCCATTTCGTCACCAAACCACATTGCGACAAATACTTGGGCTGAATCTATTTCAGCCTCCAAATCTCCGATTCTACTGTAGCCATCTATTGTAACCGTGACAGGAACAGTATTATCGGAATGTGTAGGATTTGCACCATAAGCCTTACTTTTTAACCAACCCTTCTTGGTCGTCATATAGTTAAGAAAATAATCAATTTCTCCCCAATCGATTGACTCCGATCGTGCGTAAGCAAGATGGGTATTTTGTATCTCTTTTGATCTACGTCTTTTAACATTTGGATTATCAGCATCTTCTAGGGTGTGAAAGGAAACAGGATTTCCTATTCTATCTGTCTTCTCTACTATAAAACGAAGCAGCCTATCAGCACGTTCGGGAACTGAAAGAGGCCTTTTGGTCTTGACGTAGTCGATGATCTCTTTGGTTACTTTTGGCTGGTAAACTCTCTGTAACCGTTGATCGACAAGCCAAGTAGTCAGCCGAACTTTCTCAGGGTCTTTTAGCCCCTCGATTAATTCAGCCACCTCAGAGGAGATTCCGTATTTGCCTCCGGCACGTTTCGATTCTATGCAGTATGAGTCTGAGCCGTCTATAGGCGTACATGTTGCGTCGAAATCGGGCCAAATTGCACATTTGTTGTTGACCATCTGTTTCTCTCCTTACTATTCGGCAAACTTCTGTTTGAGTGCTCCCCAACTCTCGGCTTCTACCGCGCTAGCCGGGCTATATATCTCGGTGAGGCGAGCGATTTGGGTGTTCGTACTCGGCGGGAGGGCACCGCTGGCGAAAGTCTGCTTCGTCTCTACCACCATAGCGACGGCCCCAATCCCACGAGCATACCAACCATAGGCATCTATCTCGGCGGTCACTTCACCCAGAGACGCGAGCTGATCGTTGCCCGTGAAGGTAACAACGCCGGTGCCGGTCTGGTGGACGCGCAGACAATCGAAGGTGCCCGCCGGCAGCCGAATCTCACCCCACGCATCAACCTCGTACTGATAGTCGTACAGGCCGGAACTTGTGATCCCTGGGGCTATGGTCTGGTCCAAAGAGAAGTTTTCAACGGTCCAGCTTTTGCCAAATTCCAGCGGCCAAGGCGTTCCGATATCGATAAGCGGAAAGGAGACTTGGCCGGCCGGTCCTTCGGCTCCAACGGGGACATCGCCTGCGGGACTGCGCTGGAAATAGCCATACGTCTCAATCTCGTCCGTTCCGCCAGTGGCATTGGGCACAATGGTAATGTTGTGGACGGAGTAATCGGCGTCGGGGAAGCTAGTGGCGTCGGGGGCCTGCTCCAGCGGGATGACTGAACTGCGGATAAAGGCAAGTATGCTGTTGGCAATGGATCCGGTGAGGTCTGAGGACTGGTCGGCACCAGCAGAGCCGATGTCGAAGTTAGTGTCCGCTAGGCTGCTAAGGACTGTGGCGATTTCTTGTTCCCAAGTCATGCCCAAAGACGGGCGTAAATCGTCGGGAGAAAGGGTAATCTGGGCTGTAGCAGAGAGGGGAAGGAAGATGAGAGTAATTGATGCTAATGCACGGACGACGAACATGGTGGTACCCCTTCTAGCGATGAGAGTATAGAACTGTGCAATTAAATCAGTGGCGATTGCCCCATGACGATCTCAGCGATTTCGCCAAACCGAACGCGAGTCCACTCCATCACGTCCCTTCCACCTTTGCCAACTCCCGTCGAACCTGTCCAAGCAACGCTTCGACGAGTGCGAGCGCACTCTTGCGATCGATCGGCTCAGTACTCGAATCAACACCCTCATAGCGAAATTCGACGGCGTACGGCGTGTACCCGGTCAGCTTGCGGAAAGGCTTCTTATCGATCCCCTGAGCGGCGAGCAGATTCAGCAACGCCTCGAGATTGTGGGTGAGAGGGTACGTCTCGCCCAGTAGTGCGAGCCAAGCCTTGAAGGACTTTTCCGCCGCTTGCTGCACGTGAAATCCAAACGACTCTTCCGGCACACCAGCCGTCATACCCCGGAGCGTGAGGAGGTCGCGCTCGGCCGCTTGCAACATTGCCCTCGCGCACTTAACGTCGCTCATAGAGCACCTTTCCTTCCCGCAGCGCCCGCGCCAGAACGTGGTTGAGGGAGTCGCGCCAGTAGGCGACGTCTTCATGGGAATAGACCAAGACGTCGGCAGGGACGAGAAATCCCGCCAGCGCGTGGTAGATCCGGACCATTTCTTTGTGGCGACTTCGCTCCGGCCCGAAGGGCTCGCATTCTACGACGATCAGATCGACATCCGAATCTTCTCGTGCGTCGCCGCGAGCGCGGGAGCCGAAGAGGATTACTTGTTCGGGATCAACTTCGGCGACGATGGCCTGAACCATCTGGTCGAGGAGTGCGTCGGTGACCGGAGTCATTGCCTACCTCTCCTCAGGCTCGCTGCCAGCGGCTGGGATTCACGCCCGGTGCCTCGCTCGGCATATTATCGGGTTTGTTGGGCACGTCAAAGTCCCAGTGCCGCGTAGTAGTCGCGCGGCGTGGTCTCCCAAGTTTCGGCCTGGGCCTTGAGACGGGCGATGTGCTCGGGGCTGAGCAAGTCGGGAATGACCAGATAGCCTTCGAGCTCAACGTGGCGGATGCGCTCGCCCAGCGTGAGGGCGGACCAGTCGCGGTCGTCGATGGTGGCTTTTTGCATGACAGACTCTCCTCGGTTGAGATTATACCCCCGCTACACCTTGCGTCAATTGTCGATCTGCACCTTTGCGCCACTCTCCGCGCTCGCGTAAATCGCGTCCAGCAACTTCATGAAGGTCAGCGCCTCGGCGGGAGAGACATCGGGCGGCTGAACACCGCGAATCGCGCCGGCAAAATCGCGGATCTCCGCGTTGAAGTCGCCGTCGCCGTGTTCCACAAATTCACCAGTGGAATCATCGCCTTCCGCGTAGATGGCACCCAGCAACCGGCGCGTCCCCGAACGTCTCTTGCCCTCGGGCAGCGAAGCGGATTCCACCTCAATGGTGCCATTCGTACCGAGGACGCGCAAGCGCAAGTCCCACGCCCGATCTGCCCAAGTGGAAATGACCGAGGAAGTATCCATCTGAATTGTCACACCGCCGGCGCAGCCCACCAGAAAACTCATGTAATCCTCGGAATGACGCTCTACTTCCAAGGTCGTCGGAAACGCGCTATGGCTGACGGCAAAGGCCCATTCGGGCTGCGGGCAACCCAGTAAAAACCAAGCCTGATCGAGGTAGTGCGAACCGTGTTGGCCCAAGGCACCGCCCTTAAAACCCCACCGATATAGCCAGCTCCTGCCCGGCGGCGGCTCGTAATTGGCTCCGTGCTCGCGATGGTGGTAGTGGACGCGCGCGTGGTACGCGCGCCCAATCCTTCCAGCGGCGATCATTTGCCGGCTCTCTTTGTTCTCCGCCTGGTGCCGCATGAAGTAGGAATACACGAGTGTTTTCCCCGTGCTTGCGGCAACAGCGTTGATCTCCGCGACATCCGCGGCATTGCGACCGTGCGGCTTCTGCACCAACACGTGCTTTCCCGCCTCCAGCGCCTCAATGACCATCGGCTTCCGCACATCGGGTGCAGTGGCGACTCCAACGGCTTCAACCTCGTCATCGGCGAGCAGTTCTCGATAGTCGCCATAGATTCTGGGGACCTCGTTTTCCTCGGCGACCTGCCGCGCCAAATCTCGATTCAGATCGGCGACCGCCCAGGCGATGGTATCTGCGCCGGCTCGGGCACCGGCCACCCAAGTCCTGCCGACTCGGCAGCCGATTACGCCCATTTTAATTTTGTCCATCACAATCACCGCCTTTGCAGAAATCCCGGGTGATCCCAACCGTAACTTTAGTGGTCATCTGCATCCTCTCGGTACATGGAAAAAGCCCGCACTGCGCCGTCGCGGAGCAGGTCGTATTCGCTGTATATCAATCCATTTCTGCAAAGCGGCGCAACACGTTCTCGGTGATGCGAGAGACATTGTTGTCGCCGTGGTTGTAGGAAAGGCAACTGCACCAGCTAATAGAGCCCACCGAGAATACCGCGCCGCCCTTGGGGCCTTCAAAGTACACCATGTCGGACCGCACTAGGGAATTCTGGCTGCCGCCGGTATTGGGGGCCGAGACCAACTGGTCCTCAATGGCCACTTGGTACAAATCAGTGAAACCCTCGGCCGAAGCGAGCAAGAGGGCGTGGTCGGGCGTGCCCTGGCCGTGGTCGAGCCGGTCGATCTCAAAGCCGCCAGCGCCGTGTTCCAAGACCAGGGCGGGAAAGTCGCCGATTAATTCCTCGGGATCTAGGCCCTCAAAGATAAAGGCCGCTCTCGGGTCCAAACTGTCCGACTGCCGTTTATAGGGGCGGTTGCGACCTCCGCCTTGGGAGGTAAAACCAACGCCGACCATTTTTTGCGGCGCTCGGTTGCGAAAGCGCCAGAGACCGCCCATCTCGCCAGTCGTACTGTGAAAGCACTCGCCGGGGGCGGCCTCCCAAGCGCGCGAGCCCCGCCAGCGCCTGACTTCGACGATGTGCGGACGCCCAGGGTCGAAGGAGGCGATCCAGTAGAAGCCATTGCCGCCTAGGTACATCAGACGACCGCCCTCTGCTTGGTACGATTCCAGTCCTTTGAGCATGGACGCCGTCCAGTACTCTGGATGCGTGCCAGTGAGGATCACCTGGTACGGCTCCAACAACTCGCTGCCTTCGCAGTGCAACTCGTCGTCGGTGATCACATCGTAGGCAAAGCCCTTGGTGTCCAGCCAGTCGAGCAGATGGAGATCGGCGTTGAGCAGGCGAGGCCAGTGCGCGGCCAGGGAGCGGGAGGGCATGCGGTACAGGGGACGAAAATTGAGGATCGGCCGCAGACGCGATGAATAGCAGACACCCGTGCCGTCGCTGTGCAGGTCGTAACAGCTCAACAGCCGCTGGTCCTGCATGTACTGGTCTTGCGGGGCGGCGTCGCTGCTTTCGCGCAGGTCCAGCATGGCGCGGATCGGATCGTTAAAGCGCTGGTTGGCATAGATTAGGTACGTGAGGGTCGGCACCAGAAAGGCGATACGGGCTTGAGCCTTTGCGGGGACGACGATAAAGGGCAGATAATCCTCGGCGTCGGCGCTGGTCAAATGGGCCGCGTACACGCCGCTCGGCCAGTCTGCGGGCACGGTCCACTCGAAGGCGGCATCCCACTGGGCGTCTTCGAGATCGTCGTCGTGAAAGTGAATGGCCCCGTACTGGCTAGGGGCGACTTTGAAATCTGACTCGTCGCCGGTCCAGTTGTGCCCGGTCACGGCCCGGGTCGGCAGGTTGACCGTGCGGCCGTGGAGTTGGTTGTCCCCGATGTCGCGCACTATTTCCGCACCGATATCGAGGGAAAAATCCCAGTTGGCGATCGGGGTGTCAGCGTCGGCTTCCGCTATAGAGAGTGCGCGGTCGTAGAGCCGCGGATTGTCGATCTTGCCATTGAAGTGGTGGGTGGCCACCGGCCCCGCCTGAGCGGCCATCAGCAAATCCCCCTCGTTTTCTCCCACAGCCAAGGGGCTGATGGTTTTGCAAACCCTTGCTCGGGCATGGGCCACCGGCCAGTTGGACTGCAACTCTTGGTGGAGGCAAACTGCGCCAGTGGCCGCGTCGTAGCTGGCGGCGATACAGTGCCATTGCGCTGCTTGCAGGGGTACGCCGGTGCTCACCTTTTCCAGCCGCGTCCCATCGCCGACCCACAGGGCTAGCGACCCGTCCTCGGCGATAAAGAGGCCATAGCCCGATTGGCCGGACAACTTGGTCAACAGCCCTTGCAGGCCCTTTTGCGGCGTGGTGGGGTAAATCCACGCCCGCAGGGTAAACCCATTGGGGCAATTTAATAAAGAGTGGTGCGGCACGGCTGCGTACGAGCCGCTGTGGATGGCTTGGTACCGACCCGGGTACTCGCCGCTAATCGAGGATGCGAGCGCTTCGATTTTGCAGCCGGGACCTTGGGAATTGGCGTCCGTATGCCGCAGGCGCACGAGTTGGGCGCGGTACGCGGGCGCTTCGCTGCTGACCATAAAGCGTATGGTCTGCCCGGGCCGCACGCTGAAACGGTCGCTGTACCCGACGATTTTCATTGATTTCTCCGCCCGTGATGGTCTCTAGCGCGCAAGAATAGTGGAACGCGGAAAGTGTGTCAATTGATCGTCAGGCGCTGTTATTCGCCTTCAACGCCTATGGTGCCAGTCGAGGAAGGTGTGTAAGAGTGGCTACGACAGCTTGGGCAACTTTCTTGTTCCTACCACCTCAACAGGTGTTTCTTTCTGATCGAAGCCTGCCGGTGGATTTCCACCATATTGTGACCAGCGAAGTTGGTATTGGTCGCGAGCCATTAGCGTGATGTCGTCAGTTTCACCCTCTTTGCCTTCATCAAGCCCGGTTCCGAAAGCGACGCCGCCCAGATCTGTGAGGATGTAGCGATTATGGAGCTGCTCGCCGTCCTGTTTCTTTTTCAGTCGGCGTACCAAGACTTTCATCCCTTTGGGCACACACTTATGAAGCTTCGCATCGCACTTTCTTTGAAAAAACTTATCCGTCTTAGTATCCTTAAACTTATCCGAGGTGTGTACCTCAATGCGCGTTGGCATCTCGTCGGGACGCTGGCGAACCATTCGCTCAAGGAAAGCCTTGAAGGGGCGTCGGCATCTCTGGAGTCCGGGACGAAAGTAGGGGTCAACGAAGATCACATCCGAGCTGCACTCAAGCATAGGTGCCACGACTTCTGCCATTTCTACAGCGTTTCTCTTGACATGACGCCCATGTTCCACCTTCCAGAGTGCGGAGTCATCAATCTCACATTCCGTCAGTACGTGAGCGAGGCTCTTAGGGTTGGTTAGGGCAACGATAGCATGAAAAGGGCGTCTCTTGTGCTCGCGCTCGGCGTTCTCAAGCCAACTCGTTGACTCTCCATCCCACTGAGCATCGCTCCGCCGAACCATTTGTTCGGATAGGTGAACTAGCAACTCTACGAGACGCTTTTGAGCGAGGTCATTTTGAGCGAGGTCGTTGTTTCCACGGGAAGCATCCCGTACGAGATGCTTCCAATCTTCTGGATACTGAGAGACGACTCTTCCCTGACCAAGTCCGAAGTTTTCCTTGATGGAGTGACAAGTGCGACGGTCGGTCCAAGTCGCTACCAGTTCAGGTTCAAGGGCGTATTCGTGGATCATCTTTAGAAGAGTTCCTCCGCACGTTCGGCGAAGAAGCCATTGGGCCACGCACGCTCAAATTCGCCATCGGCTGTCACTGGGATATGCAGAACCTCCGTATCCTCACGTCCAGGCTGAACATAGAGGACAGCGACCTGCTCCGGATAGACATCAGGGACGCCCTGCGGAAGCTCGCCATCGGAGGTTTCCCGAATCCGGCGCAGGATACGCAGCAAAAGGTGCTCGCTGTGGGTCTCGATAAGAAAGGTGTTGCCGGCACCGCCAAGTGCTGATTCGAGAAAGACATCACCTAGCTCAGCCTGAAGTGCTGGGTGGAGGTGGATCTCGGGCTGCTCAATTGCCAGCAGTTCGTTCTCCGACGCATAGGCCGACACCAGCACCGGAAGCACTTGGCTGACGCCGATGCCGATGTCGCGATGGCTTACAGGAGTCTTCGTTCGATTGTCGATGAGAACAAGATCTTGAAGAACTTCGGACCGTGCCTTGACCAGTTCCTTTACCCAGCGTTTGGACAGGGTATCCGCGTCGCTCGCCGCGGCCACGAGTGCCTCGATCTCGGGGATGGTGGCGGCCGGATTGTCGGAGTCAAACTTGGCGATTTGCTCGGAGACCTGATTAGCTGGCAACGACAAGTCACTCATTTTGTCCTCATCCATTTTGAGAAGTGACGCCGCGAGATCGTGTAGCGCCTTATCGAGCTTGGCAGGCAGCTTCTCAGACACCACTTCCGCGGGCAGCAGGTCGCGCACTTTGAGTTCGTAAGGCGTCTTCAGACGATTTGCGTCCCCAAGCCATGCGTTCACACGTTGTCGGACATCCTCGTTGGTGCGTACCACATCCCAAGCGTAGCCACCACCGGCGAACCAGTTGGGATCGTGATGTTGCGAAAAGGCCAAGTGGCGAGGGGGGTAAGACCGTAACGGTCCGAGGTAGCGAAGTCGCTGTATCTCGTCCTCCAACGCTGTGCCGAGACCTCCCATCAACTCACGCAACGCCCTGAGCAGGGCTGTCCGCACGAGATCTTCCGAGCCTTCTTCCTCTGCCTCGCTACCTTCGGACTCCTCTTCGACTCGGGGGAAGAGGCCATGGCTCCTAGTGGTGATGCCGGGGACCAGTGCATCAAGCATTTTGAAGTGCTTCTCGCGGATGTCATGAGCGGCCATCGTCAGCATCAATAGCTCGCGAAATACTGGATGGCTGTGGTGAAGCTGACTTAGCATCAGAAGTCCGTCTGCCCGCTCGATCATAGAGAGAAATGGCTCGCCATCTACTTTCATCTCAAAGCGCTCCACTCGTATCCCATCCTCGCGCTCGCTCGCTCTGCCCTCCCCAATTGCCAACTCCACCACGATCTCACGCGCTGAGTGCAGAAGTTTTGCCACGCGCCCGGAGAGGCGTCTAGGATCAAGCTCGAAACCCAACTCGACTTGGAGGGCCTTATCGCGTCGATGTACATACTGGCGGAACCCCCCGAGATCAATGGACTCCCCGCCAATCTGGGTCCGCTGCGCGTCGAGGTCTCCGGTTTCGATGGCGTGGTGTGCGAGTGCTAGGGCATGTATCACGCTCGATTTGCCAGCACTATTCGCTCCGTATATCAGCGTGATTGGTCGCAACGGCACTCGTTGGGTGTCGGCGAATGCCTTGAAATTGGCGATGCTAAAAGCGGTGAGTGTCATTGCAGTAAGTACTCCTGCCGGGGCGTCAAGCAGCACCCTAGCTGATAACCTGATTTACTTCGATACGTCGGCGGACGTTTCGACTTGCGCGGACTCAGGTAATGAAGCCGGCGTCACGAAATCGTCCCGCATCCGGAAGGCGGCAGACGAACCCCAATACTATCGTGCGAGATCATCTTGTTTTTCTTCATTATCGCTCAAACTGCTCAAATTCGCCTTCCGCGCCGGCAATTTCTTCTAGGCAAAGGCGATCAATCAGATCCAACGAAGGCGACGTCCATTCGTCATTCTGGTGCTGCTGGTACGTGCGGAAGATGAGCTTTGCGACGGTGTACGTATCCCCGGAACGACTAGTCCGAACGTCCCTCGCCTCGTCGGCGAAGCGATCGAGGAATCTCTTGCAGACCACACACGTCATCCCCGGCAGCCTTCCCAATGATTCCTCCAGCATGTGAAGAAGCGAGAAGGAATTCTCTTGGTACGCCCTGCTGTCGCAGAACACCGTGATCATATCTTCGTATGTGTCGAGGGTCTCGTCTCCCAAATGGCGGAAGCATGACGCTGCTTCACTCCGTACGTTAGTATCGTCGTCGTTGAAGAGAGTGACAAGCGTAGCTTCGGACCAAGCCCGGTACTCTGGAATGGCAATGTTGGCGGAGGCGATATGGGCAACTCCGAGACGATGGTGGACGCCTCCGCGTAAGGCTTCATCGGCGAGATCGGCAGCACTATCGTGTTCTAGAAGAGTAGCGATGCTGGCCAAGCGCGAGCCTGCTTTACAGACCCCCGGTTTGGGCGACCGGAGCATGCGCTCAATAATCGGCCGCAACTCGGCGAAGCTGTCGCGCAGGCCGCCAAGAATGAACTCGTAAACGTGGCGTGTCGCCAGCAGGCGGTCCTCGGACAGGTTCATGCGATGAAAAAGCAACATGCCGAGCACGGGATCGTGGAGAGCTACAGCCCGGAGCGTCCCGGCGACGCATGAGAGTACGGCTGCGCTCGGGTCCCGAATTATTCGGTCGAGAGTCGGACGAAACCGGTCAATGTAGGCGGTGTCGGTGATGATGAGATCCCGAATGGCTTCGGCAGCTCTCCCGCGCGTGGTGTTGATGCCGTTCATATGGATATCGCCATTGTAATACTTTCGTCCGCCACCAGCATCCTCCTGCCATGACTCCCTAGCGGGGTCTTCGTGTTCCGTTGCGAGCCAGTGGAGCATTTCGACGGCGACATCCGGGAGCGGATCCTCGATGCTCCCGAGAACGTCGGCAATCGACCGACCGCAATATCCGCAAGACTCCGAAAAGGCCTTGCAGCAGACTTGTAGTTTGAGATCGCTTCCGACTGAGGCACTCTTCAACGCGGAGAGTATCCCTTCTAGGTACACCGGGTTCGCGTCTGCTGGAAACCTCAGACTGAGATGTGCGAATCGCTCTGGCTCCTCCTTGACCCGCGCTTCGAGGGCTTGTGCTAGCTGCAACGCGCCGCCCTTGACTTCATCGTCTGAGAAATCCCACTGATCTTCGGAGTGGTACTTCGCGATTGCGCGCAGCCATTGGTCGTCAGTCATTTTGTCCGTAGCAGACTCCTCGATCGGTGACCTGACTATACCCCCGGTAATCCCACGTGGCTCACCCTGCGGCTCATCGAACTTCCGCGCTAGTTCCTCAAAATGCGTATTCGCACGGGTGCTGCGTAGCTCTGACGGAATCGCCGAGAGCAGGGCGAATCGAGTCCGGCCATTCTCTTTGTATCCGTCTCTGGTGCGTTCATCAGGAGAGACGTAATCCAGAATCACGTGCTCAATCCTCTCGCGATTCTCAATAGTGCAGTGCGGGATCACGGCCCGAATCGCTTCCATCGCGCACCAGTTCGGGCTGCCGGAGAACCCACACTTGAATCGCCATGGTTCATCGCACAGCAACGAAATCGCCTCGTCCGCGTAGCGTGCAGTCCCGCCACCGTACAGAGCCAATAGAAGGTGGTTTGCGATATGCGTGTCGCGGCGGCGTAAGTTGGCAATCACATCGCGCAGATCAGCGGTGTCCTCACATGCGAGCGCGACGAGCGCCTCGGCCAATCCCGAGAGGCACGCCTCCTCCCCATCCGGAGGTGAGTTCTTCATAGGGATCTCCCATACGCCGTCAAACTTAGGTGGGTTATCACCTCTCGCGGCGAGATCCGAAATCTCAAGAACAACTGGCAATACATACTCCACGAAGTCTGCGGGAGCACGTGCTGCAGACTCGAAACACATCTTCACCATGGAATCGTCGGAGCCAAGCAGTTCCCTTCCGTTTAGGTCTTCACCCGCGTGGCGTATGACCGCAAGGCACCGCCGGAGCCAACGGGCCAAGACTTCAGGGACCCACTCGGGGCGGCTCTCACCTAGACCGTAGAGCATGCTCCAGAACGTGCTGTTCACCGCGATTGGTCCACGGGCTTCGTCGAGCGTACCGTTGTCCACGAGATATAGAAAGAGGTCGAAAAAGCGACGACTTGTTTGGTGATCAGCCCATTCCATGACGTATCGAAGCCGCAGTGCCCACTCACCGCCGCAGTCGGCGTATGGTTCAAGCAGAGCCGCAACGCGATCAGGCGAATGGCGTTGGTGGAAATTCAGGTACTTTACCGCCACATTGGCGAGCCGGTCGTTGCCCGAGGCGAGCCAGTCTTTAATCACGCCGCGCTGATCGGCGACCGCGAACCACGACGGTGCCGTGAAGAATCGCCGCCATGCGATTTCCGACAGCTTGTCTTGGTTCGGCGTTCCTTGCTCGATGGAATTAAGCTCCGGCGCAATCCACTTTTCCTGGATATTCCACTCCTCCTCGGTCGGTTCCATAACTTCGGCGAGGAGCGCAAACGCAAGGTCCTTGATATGCGGTCGGATTCCCTCCGCTGAGAGCAGAGCGTCAAGTTCTTGCACGTATCGGGCGGAGTCAGCATCACGGAGATAGGCCAGTACCTGCCGGACCTGGGCGCGGCGGAACAGATGCTGCTCCGACTCCTTGAGAAAAGATATCAGCGATTCCGGCCGATTGACGAACAGTCGGGCAAAGCAGTAATCGAAGAAACTCTCGTGGCCGAATCCGTAGCGGTGTCCCTCGAATGTGAGCACGCCCTCCGACGCCATACTGTGCAAGTAATCGGGCTGGATCGCGTCTAACCTTTCCTTGGGCACCGAGAGTTGTTGAGTGGAGGTCATCTCATCGCAGAGGGTCTTGACGACCTCTATCCACTGATCCGGTGAGGGCGAGACTCGCTCCGCGACCAACCGCCGCTTCTCGTCCCAGTACCTGCCAAAAAGCTCAGTCGCCGTGCTGAACGCGGGTGTGAGCGACGTATCAAAGCCAGTTTCAATAAAAAGCGACAGGTTCTGCGGAAGCTGCAGGAGCTCCAACTGGCGCTCCCGGAATAACGCCGGATCGAAACCGGCCTCCACTAGAATCGTCTTAACCTCGGCGACCGGGAATTCAGCGACATCAACCTGTGTGTGCGAATCGGGCATGAGTTGCCGTAGGCGCGAGTCATTTTTCCAGTCAAACGTCCGGCAGACGACGACTGTGTGAATCGTAACCCGCGAGCGTGTTCCTCGCGCCTCGTGAAGTAGCCTCTCGACGAGATCGAACGCCTCAGAGCTCCTGCCGGGCATGGTGCTCACCGCGTCCAACTGATCGACGATCAGAATGCCGGAACGCCCGGTAGCTTCTGCTGCCGCCGCGAGTACTAGGACTGGTGACTCTTCAAGATTAAGATAACGTCCAAGATCCGCGGTTGTTGACGCCGAGGGAACGCGATCGAGCCGGAACGCCAACACGGGCAGTCCTCTCTCGCGTAGGCCCTCTACGACCTCAATGACGCAGGCCGTTTTTCCGGAGCCGGCCTTGCCGGTTACGACGCTGTCAGTCGCGGTCCCCTCTAGTCGTGAAAGCAACGTTTCCGCCGCCGACCTTCGGACGAGCTTTTTCCGAATAAGCCTGCTTCGTGCTCCGTCTAGGTACCGATTTGTCGCCGCTTCCACGGCGACACCCGCATGCTCGGGGCTGCGTAGTTGCCGCACAGAATAGCCGCGCCGATCGAGTTCTCCCACGAGTGCTTGGCGCGTCCACGTGCGATGTACGGAGTCTTCAACAATCGTCTGAAGCTCCGTTAGCACTTTCTCTGGATTTGCGAGGAAGAGCGACCTCACTCCCAATCGCAGCTTCTCTTCGAGATCACGCTCGCCAATCGTCCGGACTTCGATTCGCCGCAGCCGCTCGACCGCGGTCGTAAGGTCACACTTCCAGTAATCAAGCAGCTTCTCGAATCGTTTCTTCCGTCCCTCGGCTGCGAGAAATTCCTGTTTGAATTCCTCCGTTGACTCCGCATTGTTTGTCGCCTCGCATAGCTCGGACAACTCACGGGCGTCACTGCCTGAAACGAAAACGAACCGATCATCGTTGTCCGCCAACTGATTACCGATGGCCTGAAGGAGTCCGTCGGCACCGAGCGTAGCAAGACTCCACTTGCCGTTTGGATGGCTGCGTTTCGCTTGATGAAGCTCCTGTCGCGAGCCAACCGTCACGACGAACTCCGCCTTCTTGACACCGGGAGGTTCAATGCGGATCGCCTCCGTATCTCCATGGAGCATGCGAACGAACTCCGAGACCGTCCACCACTTTTCGTAGCGATTGCCGAGCTTGTCTGCGGGTCCACCTGGGAGCGTCATAGTATGAGATCAGTTGTCGGAATGATTGCTATATCAATCAGCCAATTAGCCGCTGAGGTTCTGCGCCGCGCGCCAAGAGGCGGTTAGGTCGCCGGAGAAAGCACGGTAGAGGCTAGTCTGAAATAGAATCTCTAAGTGGCGGTGAGACTCGGATCGGTTGGCTTCTAATTTCATAATACCAGCAACCGAGTTGGCGAACTTTTTTTGGATTGACAATGACGGGAGGGGGATTTCGAGTTTTTCCACGTCTTTGCGCAGGACACCTTTGATTATAGCACCCTGTTGAATGTCTAAGAGATTCCTCGTCTTCTGCCGAATCGCAGCGGCTACGAAATCAGCATTCGTTCCCTCTTTCAATACGATGCCCGTCAAATCTTGGCTTATAGCGATGTCGGCACCTGCTATGGCAACTTTGCCAACACCCGTGCGCGTTACAAGTAGAATGGCTCCTTTGGGCACTACATGAGTCGCGCTGTTGTCGATAGCCTCCCGCGTAATCCACTTACGTCCCGCCACGACAACGTTATCAGTAACATCGGCTCCTGTAATCCAAGGAATATCACCTGTCCAGTAGTGTTCGACCTTGGTGCTGGGAGTCCCACCGCTGATGAACTCTTGGGCAACATCGCCAAGCTGGATTACCGGCCAGTCCATTGGATTCGTTGCTGGATCGCCAAACATTTTGATGAAGAGGGCAGGCAATATACGCTCGGCCTTGGCATCGGCTTCGGCGCGACGGCGGAGGAGGAGGTCGGCTTGGTCGAGAATCTCGACGATGCGGCGTTGCTCGGAGAACGGCGGGAGGGGGATTTTGAGTTTTTCCACGTCTTTGCGCAGGACACCCTTGATTATGGCACCCTGTTGAATATCTAAGAGATTCCTCGTCTTCTGCCGAATCGCAGCGGCTACGAAATCAGCATTCGTTCCCTCTTTCAATACAATGCCCGTCAAATCTTGGCTTATGGCGATGTCTGCGCCTGCTATGGCAACCTTGCCAACACCCGTGCGCGTTACAAGTAGAATCGCTCCTTTGGGCACTACATGAGTCGCGCTGTTGTCGATAGCCTCCCGCGTAATCCACTTACGTCCCGCCACGATAACATTGTCAGTGACATCGGCTCCTGTAATCCAAGGAATATCACCTGTCCAGTAGTGTTCAACTCTAGTGCTGGGAGTCCCACCGCTGATGAACTCTTGAGCAACATCGTCAAGTCTAACACGAGGCCACTCCATCACGCTCCCTCCACCGCCAACTGGAGCGTGTCAGCGACGCGGGTCATTGCTCCACCTCGCTCAGCAGCTTCTCCAGCCCCACCGTGATCTCGCGCTCAATCACCAAGACTTCGCGGATCAACTCCGCCGGATCTTCGTCGGGAATCGGCTCCGCCACACGCGGCTTGTAGCGCGACGCAGCGAGATTGTAGTCGTTTTCTTCGATGGTCTCGAAGGCCGCCCACCAGCAGTGAGGTTCGTCGCTGCCCGGTTCAAGCACGGCACCAGCCTCAGTGCCCGGAGGCTTCTCAAAGCGCGAGGCTTTGTAATCAGCCCACGCTGAGAGCAAGTTGGGGATGTCGTTCTCATCCGGCGTCTCCGGGCGACCACCCCCTTGTATTTTCTCTGGGTCATAGCCGTCGTTGCGAATCTCGTAGAACCACACCTGTTGCGTCGCGGCCTCACCCTCCCCCGGCTCCGTTGCAGGACGACGAAAGACGAGGACGGAGGTCTTGACGCCAGCATAAGGTTTGAACACGCCCGCTGGCAGCGACACCACGGCCTGAAGCTCATACTCTCTCAGCAATTTCTCGCGCAGGTCTTTGTGCGCTCCTGTCGATCCAAAGAGCGCACCCTCGGGCACGACTACGGCACAGCGCCCGCCCGGCGCTAGCGAGCGCAGCATGAGGGCGAGGAATAGGAGTTCGCTCTTCTTGGACTTTGAAGGCAAGTCTTGGCGGATAGACTCCCTAGGAATCTGGCCAGCGAAAGGTGGGTTCGACAGGATCACCCGATAGCGTCGGTTCAGGTCGTCTTCAGTGAGGCCGCTCATCTCGGAAAGGACGTTGCCGAGCTTGAGGCGAGCGCGGCGGATGCCGTGGAGGACGAGGTTCATCATGGAGATCCGCATCATCTGGCGCGATACATCAGTGCCGTAGATCGAGGCTTCGAGCAGGTTCCAGTCGGGAATTTTCTCGCCGGGACCCTTCTTGTACGTCTGGAGCTTCGGGATCGCCTCCTTGGCCTTAGCGAGGGTCTGCTCGCGCTTTTCGAGCCAGACCTCGCCGTAGATCGGCACCTCCTCGGGCTCCTCGCTGTAGCGGGCGAGGATGTGATCTACCACGTCGATGAGAAACCCCGCCGTCCCACAAGCGGGGTCGTACACAGTGTCGCCGAGATCGGGATCGACCATCTCGACCATAAAGGCGCGGATCTGGCGCGGTGTCCGAAACTGGCCGTTCAACGCCGACTGGCCGAGGTGAGTGAGCAGGTATTCAAAGATGTCGCCCTTGATGTCGGGGCCGAGTTGGCGGAAGTCGATTGAGTCGAGTTCGTCAACCACCTGCTTCAGCACGTTTGGATCGACGATCTCAAGCACGGCGTTGCGAAAGTAATCGGCCACCTGCGGCTCGTCCTTGACCAGCGACGCCATGTACGGGAACACCTCGTCGCGCACGAAGTCGCGCAATTCGTTGCCGCTTTTGAAACGCCACTTGGACCAGCGGAAGCGCTCGGCTTGGGCGGGGAAGAGCCGCACGCTGTCTCCAGCACCGAGTCGGCCTTGGAGTTCGTGGGTGGACTCCTCCTCGTCGAGGAGCTTCAGGTAGATGAGATAGGAAATCTGCTCGATATACGTGACAGGGTTCGTGACTCCTCCAGCCCAGAGGATGTCGGTTATCCGGTCGAACTTACGGCGTAGTCCTTGGTCCATTCTATATCGTTCCCAAGTTGTCAATGTACTCGTCAATTTCTTGGCAATCCATTTTGTGTTTTTCTATTCCAACCTGATATGCTTTATCGGCTGCTCTTCGTCTTATTTCTTTCTCGTCGTTTGTGCTTTCCGCTTCATCTTTCAACGCTTGGCGGTACGCTTTTTCCATTGCCTTTTTTGTAGCCTTTGTAAGAGGCCCTCTCGACTGCATCATAACTCTTACTCCTTTTGTGGTAGGTTTTGGACTATACACATTCTAAATCGCATCTCTGAAAACGTCTTCGTTGAGTTGCTCAACCACCTGCATAAGCCCCTCTTCACCGAACAGTTCGACCCCCTTGCCGACGACGTCAAGAATCGAAAGCGGCGGCTCGAATAGATCCTCAATGCGCACGTGGCCAGTGGCGATGCCGCGATTCTTAATCAGAGAGAGGTACTCGGCTTGCTGCGGGGTAAGCGAGCGCGACACAAGCCAAGCCCGGAAGGATTCCTCAAGTTTCTCCTCGCGACTCTTGATGTGCAGCCGCCCAAGCGCGTCGCGGATGAAATCGACGAGGTTGCCGCCTGGGTTGCGGTAGGCGCGGCGCAGGTTGTCCTCATTGAAGTAGTGGTCGGGCCGATTCAGGCGACGGGCAAGTTCCTCCTCCTCGTCCGGTTCGAGTAGCTCATCGTCGCGCACCTTCCGCAGGAGCGGATCATCGACCGCCTGGGTGCGAATCATTTCTTTCCAGTGGGTGACGTATTCCTCCTTGTCGATGCGCTCGCCTTCGGGGCCGACCTCGACGTAGGAGACCGCTTCGAGCCACTCGTCTTCGAGGCCCAACTCGACGAGTTCCCGCGTCGGCGGGATCGAGCTATCGCTTATTGTTTGATCACCCGTCGTGCCAGTAAAGACGTCGCTGTCGCTGTCGTCGAAGTACTGGTGATTCCTGAAGAAATCGTAGATGACGAATTTCTGCTTCTGGATATGGGGTGCGGTGCGCGTACCACGGCCCCGCATCTGCTGGTAGAGGATGGGGCTGCGCACCCGCCGGCAGAGCACCAAATGAAGCACCTCTCGACAGTCGAAGCCCGTGTCAAGCATACCAACGCTTACCGCGATCATGGGGTAGGTCTCGGTCTTAAACTTCCGAATTAGGGCATCCGGGTCGGCCACGTCAGAAGTGATAACCTCGGCGTAGCGCCCCTTGTGTTCGGGGTGCAGCTCGTTCAGATACTGCGTCAGTCGTGCCGCGTGGTGCTTAGTGATGGCAAAAACGATTGCCTTACCGGGACCTAAGTCTTGGCCCGGAGCGAGTTCGCAATAGCTCTCCCAAGCGAGTCGGTCGAACTCTTCCATCATAAGCCGATTTGATCTCTCATTGGTCCAGCGACGCTCAAACTCGACGGGGTCGTAGTGCTCGTCTTCAACTCTGGCACCCTCGGCGAGGATCTCGGTGATACCTGTAGCGAAGCGATAAGGCACCAGATACTTATCGCGGAAGGCATCCTTTATTGAATAGGAGATGTCGGGTTTACCCAAGTCGCATTTGTAGAAGTCGTAGGTATTCCGCTCGATGTAGCTAGCCGGAGTAGCGGTGAGGCCGATATGGAGGGCGTCAAAACGGGTGAGCGCACCCTGCCAAGCACCGTAAATAGAACGGTGGCTCTCGTCGGCGATGACAATGTCGAAGTATCCGGCGGTGTACTCGTCAATGCGGCCGATCATAGTCTGAAGTAGAGCCACTGTGATTTGCTGCTCCTGGCGCACCGTACCGGGTCGCAGCCAGTAGCTTGAATACACATTCAGAACGTCTTGGATAGCTTCCAGCGCCTGCTTCGCGAGTTGCTCGCGGTCCACTAAGAAGAGCACGCGCTCAGCCCAGCCGGCTTGGAAGAGACGCTTGAGATATAGGCAGATAAGATCAGTCTTACCCGTTCCGGTCGGCAGCTCGATCAGGAAACGTCTTCTACCTAGTTCTAGCGCGTGATCGAGCGCCTGCATTGCCTCGGCCTGATACGGCCGCACGGTGCGCGTCTCGCCTTGGCGGATGTAATGCTCGGGAATTTCCACGGTTGCCAGCACTTGGCGGCTATCGCGCATCTGCACCATGCGTTCCAGATCGCGTCGAGAGAAGAAGCCAGCGATCTGTCGAGCGTCGTCGTTTTGGTAGTCCCAGAAGTAGGTCAGTTCACCGTTAGCCAAAAAAATGAACGGTGCGCCGAGCGCCTTGGCATAGGGCAGCGCCTGCTGCTTGGCGGTATATGGGTTGATGGCGTTCCTCTTGGCCTCAATCACGGCGAGTGGCTGACCGCGTTGGTCGTAGAGGACATAGTCGGCACGACCGGATGTAGGCTCGTCTTCTTCGACTGCTTCGAGTACGCAAACGAATTCGCCTACGACTCGCAGGTCGCCCTCGGCGCTGGGGTCAAAGACGAGGTCGCTGTAAGCGGGGTCGGGATTGAGCGGCTGTAGCCGGATCTCGCGATGACTCCAACTGCCGTCGTCAGGTATCTCAGTCTTTGTGCTGGTATACTTTTTGACGGAGAACTCGCCGCCGAGCGCGGGATCGGTGCAGCCTCGGTGCCAGACGAGAACCAGCTTGCCCTCCCTAGTCCCGCCGCGTTCGGCCCGGAAGAGGCAGTAGGAGCCGTCGGGGATGGTGGGCTCCATTGAATGTCCCTCGACGCGGGCCACGAAGTGGTCCCGGGTAAGCCGGACGTGGTTGGGTACCGGCATCCACCCGAGTTCCTCAAAGTCAAGTCCAACAGCACGGTCTGGGCCGAAGTTACCAGCAGCAGCCAGAAGGTCATAAACCGGAGCGTGTACCTGAAAAGCACGCGCCTGCGAGCGGTCAACAAGTCCGACGGCAGATTGAGAACTCGTGACCGGGACCTCGGTCCCAACCATCGACTTGTCAGCCGGGTTCCAACCCGACTGCTGTAGCAATTCGTCGATCGCGATGCGGGCGTCCGTCTCGCGCTCGTGCCGGTTCATCAGATTTCCTCACACACGGTGAAGTAGATACAGATACGCCGCATATCATCACGCGCCCGTTCCATCTAAGTCTCCAATATCCGCAGAATATAGGTGTCAAAGGACCAAGGACGGTCCGCGATGATTTCTATCACACAAGAATAGTGGAAACGCGGAAATTGTGTCAATTTCACGGCCCGCCCGTCGAATTCGCGTCTCCCGACCAGCCTACGCCAACTGCTCGTCAGAAGCGATTCGACCGTCGTGAATGCGGATCAGCCGCTCGGACTGTAGGGCAATAACCGGATCGTGAGTCACCAACAGCACGGTGTTGCCCTCCGCGTGCAAGGTGTCGAAGAGGACCATGATCTCCTCACCGGTGCTGGAGTCGAGGTTGCCGGTCGGCTCGTCGGCCAACAGCAGCGACGGCCCGTTGGCTAAAGCGCGGGCAATGGCCACCCGCTGACATTGGCCGCCGGACAGCTCGGTCGGGCGGTGCGTCATGCGGTCGGCCAAACCAACCCGCTCCAGTGCCTGAATCGCCCGTTCACGGCGCACCTTGCGGCGTTGGCCATTGTAAATCAGCGGCAGCTCGACGTTTTGCAAAGCCGACGCGCGCGGCAGCAAGTTGAAGGTCTGGAAGATGAAGCCGATGCGGCTGTTGCGCACTTCGGCCAGCTCGTTGGCATTCATGCCCGATACATCCGTGCCAGCCAAGCGATACGTCCCCTCGGTCGGCGAGTCCAAGCAGCCTAAGATGTTCATCAGCGTGGATTTGCCCGATCCAGAAGGCCCCATCAGCGCGACGTATTCGTTGTCCTCAATTGCCAAATCCACCTCCCGCAAGGCATGGACTTCCTCGGTGCCGCGCACATATACCTTGCTAATGCCATTCAGTTCGATCAGCACGAGATCACTCCGAGCGCAATGCATCCACCGGATCGAGCCGGGCAGCGCGGGCCGCCGGATAGATGCCAAAGAAAAGACCAATCGCAATAGACAAGGCCAGCACGAACAGCGTGGCCTCCGGCGAAACAATACTGGGAAAGTTCAATTCGCTGTAGTGGGAAATGACGCGCGCAATGCCCTCGCCCAACCCATAGCCCGCCGCCACCCCGAGCGCTCCTCCCGTCAAGCTCAGGGCCATCGCCTCGATCACGAATTGCCACAGCAGCGTCACCGGCTTGGCACCAAGGGCCTTGCGGATGCCAATCTCGCGGGTGCGCTCGGCCACCGACACCAGCAAGATGTTCATAATGCCAATGCCCCCGACCAACAGCGAAATCCCCGCAATCCCACCCACGACCAACTTCAACAGCAAAATGGTCTGCTCGACCTGCTCTAGGATGCTGCGGCCACTGACGATCTGATAGCCAGCCTCTGGGCCGTGGCGCTTTTTGAGCGCCTTTTCAATGGCAACAGTAATGTCGGGAACGTCTTCTTGCTCCTTGGCGTGGGCTACCATGGCTTGGATGTACTTGTTGCCGGCGAGGCGTCGCTGGGCCGTCGTCACCGGTACCAGCACTTGATCCCCCCAGTCCTCGCCAAAGATCTGGCGATCTTCCATGAGGCCGACCACCGTAAAGCGCTGGCCGTTGAGCTTGAGCTCGCGGCCCAAGAAGGGGGCCAAGCCAAACACCTCCTCGCGCACCTTTTTCCCAATCACGCAGACCCGGCGCAGCTTGTCCAAGTCGGCGTTGAGCAGAAAGCGGCCCTCGGCCACCTCCCAGTTGTACACCTCGGAGAACTCGGGCAAGGTCCCGGCCGCCCTGCTCTGGTAGCTGGCCTTGCGATAGCGCAAATTGGCTCCACTGTTCATAGAGGGCAGGACCGCGGCTAAGCGGTCGGAGGATTGCTCTACTACGCGCAGGTCGTCCATAGTCAAGGGTTTAGAGCGGGGATTGGGCACCCAGCGGCCGTCCTTGAGCTGCATGAATTGCGGCGAGATCATCACGAACTGCGCCCCGCCTAACTTGCCAAACTCGTCGATGACGAACTGCCGCATCCCCTCGCCAATGGACACAATGCCTACTACCGCGCCGACCCCAATCATCATGCCCAGCAGGGTCAGGGCCGTGCGCAGCTTGTTGACCCATATTTGCCCGAGGGCAATGCGGATGGATTCGAGGAAAATCACGTGCGACGCAGCGCTTCTACCGGATCGAGCCGGGCAGCGCGAAAGGCGGGATAGACGCCGAAGAAGATGCCAACAGCCGATGAAAAACCAACGGCCCAGAGCACGGACTCAGCCGAGACAATACTGGTAAAAGGCGCGCCGGGTGCGAGTTGCCCAATGACGAAGGCCGCCCCCAAGCCAAAACCGAAGCCGGTGAGGATGCCCAACAGGCCGCCGACCATGCTCAAGACCACGGACTCGGCGAGAAACTGGCCGAGGATGTGGCGCGGCTTGGCGCCGAGGGCCTTGCGGATGCCAATCTCGCGGGTGCGCTCGGCCACCGATACCAGCAAGATGTTCATAATGCCAATCCCGCCGACCAACAGCGAAATCCCCGCAATCCCCCCGCCCACTTGCTGCAAGACGCGGAAGAACTCATTGGCGTCGTCTATCTGCTCCTCGCTGGTTTCCACCTCAAACTCGTCGCCGTGCTCGTGGTGCCGCCGGAGGACGCGGCGCACCGCCGCGACGACCCGCTCGACCGCATCCAAATCCTCGACGAAGAGCGTGAGTCCCGAGAAATGATCCTCTCCGCGCAACCGCTTTTGGGCCGTGGTGTACGGGACCAACACGATATTGCCCTCGCTCTGGCCAAAGCGAACGCGCTCGTCGAGCACGCCAATGACCACATAGCGGTCGCCGTTGAGCAGGATTTCCTTGCCCAGCGGATTGGCCCCCTGAAAGAGGGTTCCATACACATCGTCACCGAGCAGGCAAACCTTGCGGGCAAAGCGCAAGTCGTCCGCGCTCAGCGGCCGGCCACCGAGCACGGGCCAGTTGAAGCCCTCGTTGAACTCCTCGGAAGTGCCCGTATAGCTCGCATCCACCGTGGTTTTGCCCCGCTGTAGGGAGGCACTGCCCTCGACGCTAGGCACGAGGGCGTGCAGACCGTCAATCTCTCGCTGCATGGCCGCCATGTCGGCTGCGGTCAAATGCTCCTCCCAAGGCCGCCGCACCCAGCGACCATCCTTGCGCACCCACTGGCGCGGCGGCTCCACCTCGATCATGCCCGCCCCGCCGCTGAAGACGAACTGCGAGATCACCTGGCGGCGCAATCCTTCCCCAAGCGACACCACGGCAATAATGGCCGCCACGCCAATGACAATGCCCAACAGCGTCAACAGCGAACGCAACTTGTGCGCCCGGATCTGACCCAAGCCGGCAAAGAGGGGTTCGAGAACGGTCATTGGCGTTTTTCGTCCTGCGGATAGAAGACGCAGCAATTAAAGCGTTGAAGATAAGCCATATAACTACAAGCCCAAAACGACATCGAGAGTTCCACTGCTGTTAATTTAGCCAATGACGATCAGCTCTATCTTGCACCGCCAATGTGCATTGACTAAATTTATTCATTATCTATTGACTAAATTTTTATAATAAACGTAACTATAATATATCAATGAATTTAGAAGAATTTCAGATTCACAATAGCCATCTCGAAGGTGCCTTTTCCGACCTCGACCCGCACCTCAGACGCCTGCGAGCTCAGCCCCTAATCTACCGCTTTCCCCTCCTCGACCGCCTGCCGCGCAACCAGCCGGGCATTTACACGGTGGGCGGGGGCCGCCAGATTGGCAAGACAACCCTGCTCAAACAGTGGATGGCCGATCTGCTTGCAACCGGCATTGACCCAACTCGCCTGCGCTTCTTCACCGGCGAACTCATCGACGACCACCACGCCCTAGTGCGCTTGGTATCGTCCCTACAGCGAGCAATGCCCACCGAGGGCCAGCGCTATATCCTGCTCGACGAAGTCACCTATATCGCCGGTTGGGACAAGGGAATTAAGTACCTCGCCGACGCCGGCTTGCTCGAAGGCGTCGTCCTGATTGCGACCGGTTCGGACATGGCGGTCATTCAAGAGGCCCGCATGCGTTTTCCCGGCCGCCGGGGGCAAGCCGCGGAGGTTGACTTTCACCTCCATCCCCTGAGCTTTGCCGCGGCCGTGGGTCTAAAGCGCTCGCTGAGCAACCAAGAATTGCTACAATTAGCACAGCCTAGATCGCCACTATCCGCAGAAACCGAGCAAATCCTGCGCGAGGAATTTCTCGCCTATCTAGTCCACGGCGGTTTTCTCACCGCCATTAACGACATGGCTCGCCACGACTGCATCCTCCCGGCCACATTCTCCACGTACAGCGACTGGATACGCGGCGATATGCTCAAACGCGGCAAGCAGGAGCACTATTTGAGTGAAGTGCTAGCCGCCATTGTCCGCTGCGGCGGCACCCAGACCACGTATAACGCCTTGGCCCGCACCCTCAGCATCGACCATCCCGCTACCGTGAGCGACTATGTCGCCCTACTCACCTCTATGGATGTCCTCCGCGTCCAGCCGGCCTTGCGCGAGGACAAGCTGACCGGTGCGCCGAAAAAGGCGCGCAAAATCAGCTTTTGCGATCCCTTCATTTTCCACGCCGTGCAAAGCTGGCTGCATGCGGCGCAAGACCCTTTCGCCGCCCAGGTGCGCCCCCTCCTCGCCGACCCCGAACGCACCGCCACCCTCGTAGAAGCCTGCGCCGTTGCCCATTATAGCCGTCGCTATCCTACCTACTATATCAAAGGCGAGGGCGAAGTAGATATCGCCTATGTAAAAGACGGTCGTTTTTGGCCCGTGGAAATCAAGTGGACGAGCCAGTTGCGGCCCAAGACACTCAAACAGATCAGCAAGTACGCCAACAGCCGCATCCTCGCCCGCCGGAGTGCGCCAACGAGCATAGGAGATATTCCCGTCGAGTTCCTGCCCCAAGCCCTGTTGCGTCTAGGCCTAGAGGAACGGACTTAATAGAGCGGTTATCAGCCTTCCTCGTCCTTCTCCTCATCCCCGTCTTTCTCCGCGTCCTTTTGCTCCAGTTCGCTGCGAATGATACTCGGATCTTCAGCGACGCGGTCGCCGCTGGCGAGGCCGGAGAGGATTTCGAGGCGAGTCGAGGTCTCAATGCCAATGGCTAGTTCCACCTCAGAGAAGGCGCTGAGCGGCAGTTGCAGCGTGCTGTCCGAGCGCGTGCTGTCCGAGTGCGTGCTGTCTGGAGCGGCAGCTAACGAATCCGGCGACTCGGCGATATACGCGACAAAGCGGCCGGCCGTCTGCTCTTCGTCCTCGTCGTCAAATACCTCCAGCACCCGCTCGACCGGCAGGTATAACGCGCTGTCGAGCCGCGCAAAGAGAATGTCAATGTCGCAGGACATGCCCTGGCGCAGGCGCGGCGCGTGGTCGGTAATCTCGATCTCGGTGTCAAAGGTGACGATGGTGCTGCCCTGCTTCTGCTGGCCCACGGGCGCAATCCAGCGCACCTGGCCGCGATACGTGGTGTCGGGATATGCATCCACGACAATGTCCACGTCTTGGCCGACCGCCACCCGGCCAATGTCGATTTCCGCGATGTCGCCGCGCACGATCAGCTGGCTGGGATCGCCGATCTGGAAAAGCACCGTTCCGCCCGAATACGACGACAGCCCGGAGGCCACCACCTCGCCGATTTCCACGTTGCGACGGATGACAATGCCGTCGATCGGGGCGAGGACGCGCATCTCGTCGAGCGCGACTTGGTCTTCTGAGAGTTGGTCGCGCTGCAGGTTGGCCTTGGCTTCGAGCATGTCGAGTTCGAGCTGGGCCAAGCGCAGGCTGGTGCGCGCGCGGGTCAGGCGCACCTCGGCTTCCTCAAACTGCTTGGCCGGTATCATCTTGCTGTCGAAGAGGGCCTTCTGACGCTCAAAGTTGCGTTCCTGCTCCGCTAGGTCGATCTTGCCCTGCTCCACGCCCGAGCGCTTCTGATATAATTGCAGCGATTGATTGGGATCTGGCTCGATGACGGCCATCAACTCGCCCGTCTCCACCCACGCGCCGGCCTCGATGGGCAAAGCGCGGATTTCGCCGGCAATCGTCGATTTGACCTCCACGGTCCGCACCAGCTCGATGCGGCCGGTTTCCGCCAGCTTATCGACGACCGCGCCCCGCTCGACGAGTGCCGTGGGATAGGTCTCTTCGGCCTTTTCTTGCCGCAAGTTGAAATAGACCGCCGCTCCAACCGAACCGGCCAAGAGCAAGAAAACGAGGAGTTTCAAAAGACCGCGTTTGTTGGTTGCCACCTCAACCTCCGGGGCTAAGGGTGCTGAAGAATGCACCAATGGAGAGGAAAATCAGCGTGATAGCTGCAACGCCCGCATAAGCGCGGCTGCGCTCAATTTGCCCGACGATAGACAGCCCGAGGCCGGCGATGACGATCATCCAGACGACAAAAGGATCGATGGAGTTCAATAAAGCGCCCCCGAAAGTTTTCCGCGCTTCCTCGGCGAGGAACATCCCCAGCCCTATTTGCACATCCATCGTCTCATTGGCCAAGACCAGCGGCGTCTTGACAACATGCTGGAGAATGGCAATCAGCGACGTGTACGCGACGAGGGCCAAGCACTGACCATAGCCGAGCAGGCCGCCGAGCAATTTACCTACCAACAGGTAGATCGCCGCGCCAATAAAGAGCATGACAAACGTCATAACCGGCGCGGCAATCAGCCCGCTGATCCGTATGGCGTCTCCAGTGCCCTCCACACTGGGCTGTTCCGCGGGCGTCTGTTCCTGTATCCGCTCCATCGCCTCAGCCACGTAGATAGGCGAGGTTAAATACGTGGAGACAAAGATCACCATCGCGACGATAACAGTCGGCAGCAGCCAGTCGGCAACACTGCGCTGCTCGGCTACGGCCTCAAAGGTCTCGGATGGAGCGTAGAAGACGCGCAATATGCGACCGACGACGCTCATTTCTGCTTGGGGGGCTTCCATGGCGGTTCCTTTGTGGGGTGAAGGGTTTGTTCCGTCCGTAAAACAGCAAACTAACGATTGCCTATCTCGGTTCCAAACAAAGTAGGGGCGAGCGAGCGAGCGCCCCTACCTGCAACGGCGAGTGCTAGTCAGACAACCTGTTCAACCGCGGCCAAACTCTTCTTATCCAGTTCGTCGAGGCGCGGAATTTCAAAGCGGTTGCCATCGACATCGGTGATCAGCAGCCGGTGGTCGCCGAGCCATTGGGCGTTTTCCGCGACGTTCTGGACGACGAACTCGCGCGGGCCGCGGTTGGTCTGCACGTCCCAATAAGAGGTGCCGTATTCGTTGCGCACCGCATTGACCTGCTGGATCGCCGCCGTCAAATAGCGGCGGTCCAGCTCTTCCTCAATCAAGGCACGCGCCTCTAAGTCGAGCTCGGTGAGATCGTCGATCATATAGATCTCCTCGTCTTTGGCGTCGAGGAGGCAGATATAGCGGTTCGGGTGGGACAGCGGCGCGGCGCGCACGACCTTCACCTTCAGGTACGAGCGGTCGCCGTCAATGGTCAAGCGCAAGATCCACGCTGGCTCGCGGAAGAGGCGCAGATTGGCGATTTCTACGCGCTCGGGGTGCGTCACGGAAATCGGGGTGATCGCTAGTCGGCTATTGCTCATGGTATGTCCTTGCAGGTAGGGGCGAGCGATCGCTCGCCCCTACATATTGCTATTTTGTGATCCTTTGTGCTCATCCACTGGTGGCCATGACCGCGGATGTCTCGCGTTGGGTGTTTACCAGATTGTAGAAGATGCCTTCGCGCGCCATTAGTTCCTCGTGCGTGCCAACCTCGGCGATTTTGCCCGCGTCGAGCACCACGAGGCGATCCGCGCTGCGCAAGGTCGAAAGCCGGTGAGCAATGGCGAAAGTCGTGCGGCCTTTGACCAGCCGCTGAATCGCCTCTTGGATCTTTTTCTCAGTCGGCGTGTCAAGCGACGAAGTAGCCTCGTCCAAGATCAGGATCCTCGGGTCGTGGAGAATGGCCCGCGCAATGGAAATGCGCTGCTTCTCGCCACCGGCCAGCTTGTCACCCTGCTCCCCAACTACCATGTCGTACCCGTCCGGCTTTTTGACGATGAACTCGTGGGCGTTGGCTGCGCGGGCCGCGCGCAAAATCTCGTCGAACGCAGCGCCGGACTTGCCGTAGGCGATGTTTTCGGCAATCGTGCCGTTGAACAAAAACGACTGCTGGGCCACCATGCCGATCTGCGAGCGCAGGTCGCGCAGGCGAATTTTGCGGATATCGACCCCGTCAATGGTGAGGCGGCCATGCGAGACATCGTAAAAGCGCGTGATGAGGTTGATCAGCGTACTCTTGCCCGCGCCGGACTTGCCCACCAAGCCGATCATCTCACCCGGCTGCACCACCAAATCGACGTCGCGCAGGACGATCTTGCCCGGATCGTAGCCAAAGGCCGCGCCCTCAAATTCGACTTGGCCCTCAAGCGCGGGCGCGCGCTGGGCGCTGGGATGGTCAAAAGGCTCGGAGGGCGCATCGACGATTTCAAAGATGCGCTCGGCCCCGGCGAAGGCCCGCACCATGAAGCTGTAGAAATCGCCAAACCACTTGAGCGGGTGGTAGAGCATCCACAAATAGGCGATAAAGGCCATCAGCTCCCCCAGCGACAGGTCGCCGCCAACGATCTGCTGACCGCCGAAATACCACACGAAAAATCCGCCAAAACTCATAAAGAAGTTGGTCACCATGAAGAACACCAACCACGAGCGCTCGGCGCTGACGCTAATTTGGCGCAGGGCGTGGTTGCGTTGATCAAAGCGCTCGGACTCGCGGTGTTCTTGCGCGAAAGCCTTGACCACGCGGATGCCGGAGATCGACTCATTGAGATGCGTAGTAAGCCGCGACCAGCGCGCCGACCAACGGCCCCAGAAGCGCTGCAGGCGATTCCAGATCAGGCTCGAGCCAATAATAATCGGCGGCACTGGGGCCAGCACGTACAGGGTCAACTCCCAGCTCATGTAGAACAGCAGCCCCAAGATACCGACGATCATCGCGGCATTGGAGACGATGTAGGGCATGTCAAAGAGCAGGAAGTCTTCGACCATTTCCGAGTCGTTGTTCATGCGCGAGATCAACGCGCCGACCTTGCGCTTGTCGTAAAAGCGCAGCGGCAAATACTGAAGCGCCCTGAACAAGTCCGTGCGCAAGTGCTCAATGGCGCGGAAGCCGACCCGGACGTTGAGCCAGCGGCGCACCACGCCGATGCACCACTCGACGCCTCCAATCACGAAAAGAGCGCCGACCAGCCAGTAGAGCATGTCAGCGGCGGTCCCGGGGACGAGCACGTCGTCGATGAGATGCTTGACGATATAGGGCGGTGCCAACTCCAGCAGCGAGGATGCCACAGTCAGGCCCAGCAACAAGGCTAGCTGGAGCCGATAGGGCAGCATGTAGCCGATCAAGCGCTTAAAGGTATCGAATTTGGCGATGCAGACCGGGCATATCCCGCCTATCTCGGGCAGGCGACGCCCGCATTGTTCGCAGTGCGTGCGGTCCAGCTCGTGGGGCAGGTTGAGGTCCTCGCCCTGTTTGAGCTGTTCGATGCCCTCGGCCACCTCGGAGAATTTGGCCGCCAGTGAATTGGAGTAGTACAGATGCGTCGGTGCGCCTTCTTCTCGTTCCAATTCCAAGCGTCCGCCACCCACGAGCGCCTCAATGCGGGCGGACTTGACCGCTTGCAGCGAAAATTCCACGTCGCCGCTCGCGCCGTTGGGATTGAGGACCATCAGGCGCTTCGACGTTACGACCAACCAGCGCTGCTCAAAGCGGTCCTCGCCAGCCATGTCCGTAGCGACCTGGATCAGTACCTTTTCCTCGCGGTCCTTGCGCGATTCGACTTTGGCTTCGACGGCGTGCGGCAGATTTTCCAAAAAGGTGGACATGCTCTATTCCTTAATGGCGATAATCTCCGCCACTTCTCTTTGCAAATTGACCAACTCGCAAAAGGTCCCCTGCTTCGCCATAAGCTCGGCGTGCGTTCCCTGCTCGACGATGCGGCCGTCGTCGAGGACCATCAGCCGGTCGGCGTTGCGCAACGTCGAAAGCCGGTGGGCAATGGCCACGGTGGTGCGCCCTTCGATGAGCCGCTGAATCGCCTCCTGGATCTGCAACTCGGTCTCCACATCGACCGAAGCGGTGGCTTCGTCGAGGATCAATATGCGCGGATTGTGGAGGATGGCGCGGGCGATGGAGACGCGCTGGCGCTCTCCCCCCGAAAGCCCGGCCCCCTTCTCCCCGACTTGGGTCTCATAGCCATCGGGCTTGGCCATGATGAAGTTGTGGGCGTTGGCCGCGCGGGCGGCTGCCATGATGTCCGCAAAGGAGGAGCCGGGCCGGCCGTAGCCGATGTTTTCGGCAATGGTGCCGGAAAAGAGCACTGGCTCCTGCAGCACAATGCCGATCTGCGAGCGCAAGTCGCGCAGGTGGATTTTGCGGATGTCTATTCCATCGATCGCAATGGACCCGTAATCGATGTCATAGAAGCGGGCGATGAGGTTGACAGTCGTCGTCTTGCCGACCCCGGATTTGCCCACGAGACCGATCATCTCGCCCGGCTGGATGTCCAAGTCAAAATCCTTCAGCACGGGCTTGCTCTTGTCGTAGCCAAAGGTGACGCCCTCGAAGCGAATGCCCCCTTTCATTCGCGGCACCCGCTTCGCAGTCGGGTCCTCGTATGCCTCGGGCTGGGTGTCGATGACCTCGAAGATGCGCTCGGCTCCGGCAAAGGCCCGCGACATCCAAGAATTGACTTGGCCAAACCACTCCAAGGGGCCGTAAAACAGCCACATATACGAGTAAAAGGCCAACAGCGTGCCCAAGGTCATTTTTCCGCCGAGGACTTGCAGCCCGCCGAGCAACCATACTACCAAGACCCCCAAACCCGTCAAGAACGTGATGGTCGCGAAAAACACGCCGCGATTTACCGCGGTCTTTTCGGCGACTTCGCGCAGCTTGCCGTTGGGCTTGGCAAAGGACGCTATTTCTCGGCCCTCTTGGGCAAACGCCTTGACCACGCGGATGCCGGAAAGCGTCTCTACCGTGCGCTCGGTCAGGCCAGACCAGACTTGGCCCCACTTGACGAAAAACCCGCGCAGCCGCCGCCAAAAGACCACCCCCCACAGCATGATCAGCGGCACAGGTATCAACACGTACAGGCTCAACGACCAGCTCATCCAAAACAAAAACCCGAGGATGCCGAAAACCATCAGGCCGTTGATGACGATATAGGGCAAGCCATCGACGAGGAAGTCCTGCAACATGCCGGCGTCGCGAGTGGCCCGCGAGATGAGGGAGCCGACCTTGCGCTTGTCGTAAAACTGCAAGGACAGCATTTCTAAGCGACGATAGAGGTTCGAGCGAATATCTGCGGTGAGCTGTGCGCCGAGCCAAGTCGCAATCCAGCCGTGGGCCCATTCGGCGACCCACGCCGCGAAGCGGACGCCAATCAAGGCCATGACGAACAGGCCCAAGAGGTGGATGCGCTCGTCAAACCCCGTGGCCTGGCCCTCCACCGGGACCAACACCTCATCGACGATGCGCTTGGTAATCAGCGGTGGGGCCAATTCCGCAGCCGTGGTGGCAATGGAGGCAAAGGCCAAGATGCCCGCCTTGAGCTTGTACGGGCCGAGATAGCTGGCAATGCGCTTGAGGGTCGCCAGTTTTTTGATACACGCCGGACAGATGCCGTTTTTCTCCGGCAAGAGCCGGTCGCAGCGCTCGCAGCGGGTCCGGTCCAAGTGCCCATTGACGGCAAACGGCTGGCCCTGACGCAACTGCTCCAAACCCCGCGCCACCTCGGACATCTTTTCGGCCTCCGAGCTGGTGTAGCTCAGCGACAAGGCCGGCGCATCCACGCGCTCAATCTCCAACCGGCCGCCGCCGACGAGCGCGTCGGTGTGCACCTCAGCCAGCGCGGCGAGTGGGATATCGACGATCTCGCCCTGAGCGGGCACGACGAGGACCCGGTGTCGAGTGGCCACCAGCCACTGTTGGCCAAAGCGCCCGTCCGCGGCCAAATCCGTCGAGGCGCGGATGAGCACTTCCTCCCCGGCGGGCAGGACGGCGGCAATCCGCGCAGTCGCGGTCGCGTCGGCTGATTCTAGCAGTTTTTGCATCCTCATGCCTTGGTAAGGCCCCGCAAAATGGGTTGACTCAACCTTGAAAAACTCTCTTGGCATTGGAACAATGGCAAGGGCAAACTAGGCGCGGGCGTGCCATGCCAGTCTTGCACGCGATGCGGACTGCGGCGATCTATTTTTCCAATCTGCTCTTATCCTTACATTATAAAGTCTATGACCGCTACGACCGCAGACCCAAAAACGCTGGTGTCCTCGTCCTGCGCCGAGCGCGACCAGCAGCTAGCGCACTACCTCCGAGACCTAGCCTTGGAGCAAATGCCCGCCGCCGACCTTTTGCGCTGGGCCAGCGAGACCTTTCCCGGCCGGGCGATACTCAACACCAGCTTCCAGTACACCGGGATTGCGATGATCCACATGGCGACGTCGATGGGGCTGGACTTGCGCTTTGCCACCATCGACACCCTCCGGCTCCACCCCGAAACGCACGCCTTTATGGAGGAAGTCCGAGCGCGCTACGGCTGTCACTTTGAGGTCGTCCAACCCAAGCGCGGCGATGTCGAGCGGATGGTCGCGCGTCACGGCGAGTACTTGTTTTTCGACTCCAAGGAAAAACAGGAGCACTGCTGCCAAGTGCGGAAGGAATGGCCCAACAACGCGCTGTTGCAGACCGCGGACTGCTGGATTTCGGGGCAGCGCTGGGACCAATCCGAGCATCGCCAGCAGACGGCCAAGAAGGCGACCTTGATCGACGAGTACAGCACCCGGCGCAAAATAGTCAAGCTCAATCCATTGGTCGATTGGAGCGAAGAGGAGCTAATGGAGTTTACGCGGGCCAACGACTTGCCGGTGCATCCGCTCTACGGCCAAGGCTACCCGAGCTTTGGCTGCATCATCTGCTCCACCCCGATCCGGCCCGACGAACCCAAGCGCAACGGTCGCTGGCGTTGGTTCAACGAACAAGCCGACGACGCAGACGACCACAAAGAGTGCGGGCTGCACTACAACATCTGAAGGAACCTGAGCAATGGCCCACGCCTTAGAATGGCGCTATCACCGCCCCGGCTGAACGAGCTGTAAGCGCGCACAAGAGTTTCTTGTGCAGAACAGCATTGCCGACGGCATCGTGCAGAGCGCGACCAAAGAACCGGTCGCAGGCACGGCAGCCCTCGCCCTGCTAGAAGACGCGACCGAGCTATTCGTCGCCCAAGGGCAGCGCGTCCTCCGCTTCGACTTGGTGGCGCAACGGCCCTCAGACGAGGAATTGCTTCAGCTCCTGCTGGGGCGTTCTGGCAAGCTCCGGGCACCCGCATTTCGCCGCGGCACGCGCCTAATCGTCGGCTACAATCAGGCGCTGCTGCCGACGGCGCTGGGCTGAGCCGAAGGATGCGTCCGTTTCGTCGCGGCGGATTGGTCAACGGGGCGGGTATTCGCTCGATCCGGTTATGGAGATGATCTGGGGTTCGATTCTCGGCAATGAGCAACAAGACGCCACCGTGGCGCAGCTCCTCAACGAGGTGCCGGTGCTGCTATCGGGTGTCCTACCTAACGACGGCGAGGATCACATCTACCTCGGCATCGACAGCGCCTATTGGGCCCAACACGGCGGCAAACATATCTATCAAGCCTTGAAGGCCCGCTTCCCGGTCACGCCCATTTACGTTGGACCATCGGCTGGTGCGAACCAACTCTCTGGTGGCAGCAGCGGTCTGCCAAGTACGGCTATTCGAACGGTGAAGCCGGTTACCCTGTTCGGGGACCCGATTTCCTTTTCTCAGGCCGTTGGTACGGCTATCGCAGATAACGACAAGACCCAAACCGTGGTTGGTCGTATTGAGGTGCCGGATGACGTGCGGGTGGGCACGGTCTCGGTGGGCGTGGAGATCATTCACCCGTCGCCGGGCGACCTAAAAATTGATTTGGTCGCGCCGAGTGGGGTTGCCACGACGCTGTACGACGGGGTTCAAGCCGGGTTCTACTCGGGGCGGCCGGCCAACCTCATCGAAGCCCTGCCGGCCACGACCGCGCTGCAGGGGCAGGCGGCGCAGGGGGTGTGGCAACTCCGCGTTGGCGACTACGAGCGGGAGGACGCGGGTATGTTCCAGGCGTGGGAACTGACCATTACCCCTGCACAAGATGAGCCGGAGACAAAAGAGCAGGTCAACCTCTTCCTTGAAACCTTCCAAGAAGGACTGGGGGCATGGAGTGGATCGAAATGGGAAGCGGCTTCTTTTGACGGTGTTCCTGATGAAGGTCCCGGGAATGTTGTTGCAAGGACGCAAGGAAAAGGATGTGGTATCTGTTTCCTCACTCTCAAATCCCCCATCGACCTCTCTGCACATGAAGAAGTCATTCTCTCCTTCGATCGATACCTGAGTCATGGGATGGGAGTCTCTGAATTCCTCGGCATTGATGCTGGCAACAACGGTGCATATCACCGCCTTGCAACCCGGAGTGGTCAGGATGCTGACAGCGAGTGGCGTCGAGAAACGTTCACCCTTTCTGGTAATCACATTGGTGATACATTTTCCGTACGATTCTTCGGTATCACGACAAATGAATTCGCCACTATTGCAATCGATAACGTTATGATCACTGCAGCAGCAGGATCAGTGATAGTGGAACCTGTTCCAGAACCAGAACCAACAGAAACACCAGCAGACCTTGCGGTGACCGCACTAACAGCACGACCGACAACAGTAGCCCCTGGAAAAAGCATCCTACTCCGGGCAACCGCTGCAAACACTGATGCACCAACTGCTGCACATCAAATCTCCTTCTATCGACACGACCAGGCAACTGACAACCCAACACAGGGTGGTGTCCCCCTTACAAGTAGAACGGTAACGATAGGAACAGATGCAACTCACACCATATCGATAATCACAACGGCATAAACAACTCCCGGCACCTACCACTACACCGCCTGCATTCAAGAGATCGCCGAAGAAGACACCGACAACAACTGTGCATCAACCACAGTAACAGTGCAGGGAGAAGAACCGACTGAACCAGAGACACCAGAACCTGTCGAAGATCCGGGAGAGACTCCCACATCGTCAGAACCTGAAAACGGAACTCCTTCTTTCACCATATCTGATGTCGGTGCCACGCCACACATTGTCTTCGAAAATGAGCCTGTTACAATCACTGCAACCATCACCAACACAGGAATAGCTGCGGGTGAAGCAACCATTTCTTTCTATTACACTATTGAACCGGTGAAAGATGCTGACTTACTTATAGCTTCGGCAAAACAGATCATTATATTTCATCATATTTTATAATGAAAGGTTCGTTGTAGTTGTCGTCGAAATGCTTTTTGTAGTTGTTGGCAGCTATTGAAATGCTGATTACGTATTTTCTCTTTGGCGTATCTCCAGACCTTTTCTTGTGGATTTTTATCGGGCGCGTATGGGGGTAAGCTAATCAAGTGGATCCCCTCCAGCGGTTTTCCTGGGCCTAATAGCTCTCGCAGGGCTTGTGATTGGTGCCACGTGGCGTTATCCCAAAGGATACAGATTCTTTTGTTCGGATACTTTTTTTTGATCCGGGTCAGTGCTTGGCAGATATGGTCGGTGTCTTGCCACGCTACCGGGATCAAATGATGGCGGCCGGTTTTTAGATTGAGGGCTCCAAAATAGTGTTGTCCCTCTTGCTGCCGGGATAGCTTGAGGATCGTCTTGGCTCCCTTGGGTAGCCACGCCCGCGTGATTTCTTCTTCGTAGAAGTGGTTTCATACCCGTCTGAGTGTAATCATCAGACAGGCGACATTGACAAAGGCTTGATACATTTGGATATGATATTCCCATCGCACGACCAGCCGTCGAAAATTGCCCCACCATGCCAAGGTGCGTTCGACCTTCCATCGTCTCTTGTAGCGGCGCAAGGGGCGTCCATCTTGGGTGGGCGGTTTCTTCCGGTTTTTTCGATGCGGACAGATCAACTCAATGCCCCGTCGCGCCAATCGAGCGCGCAGCGGATCGGAATCGGCGGCCTTGTCGTAGATCAAGCGCGTCGGATTTTTCCGCGGCCTTCCCCGGCCGGGGCGCGGCACGGCCACCCGCTCCAGCGTCGGCTCGATCACCCCGACTTCGGCTGGGGACGCCGAGTCCAGGTAGTTTCCCAAAGGAAGCCCTTGGCCGTCGGCCACCACCATCCACTTCGTACCCTTTCCACGTTGGGTCGGCCCGACACAGGCCCCCCTTTTTTGGCCGGGGCAAAACTACCATCGGCAAACGTTTCTGCCCAGTCGAGTTGGCCTTGCTCATCCAGTTGGCCTAACAGCGTCCGCCACGCCTTCAGCCAGAGGTCTTGCTCTTCCCAACGGCGCAGCCGACGCCAGCAGGTACTCGGCGAGGGGTATCGCTCGGGTAGGTCTTTCCACCGCGCACCACTGCGTAACACCCACAAAATGCCCTCAAACACCGGACGGTTGGCAATGGGTTTGGGACCGCCTTTGGGCGAGGCTTTCGGTGCGGGTAACAACGGCGCAATATGCGTCCATTGGGCATCGGTCAATTCAGACGTATGGCGCAACATAATCGGGACTCCTAAAGCCGAAGGAAGACGAGCACAAGCAAAAAAGAAAAAACAAAACCCCCTATCAAGTTATGAAACCGCTTCTAGCGTACTTGGGTCTCGTCGGCACACAGCACCACCCAAGTATCCGAGGCCATAAACGGCTTTATCTGTTCGCGTATGGCCGCCATCGTGTGCTCGACGGCTGGGTCGTCTCGACGCACATCGACCGGGGAAGGTAACTTGAAGGAGAAGCCCAGATGCTTGAGTAGATAATGGTAGCTTCGATCCGATTCATAGACGACCCCCAATTCGGCGCGGATATACTCGGTCAACCGCGGTAGCGTCCACAACTGGGCCGGCAACGAGTCAGGTGTGTGGAGGGTGCGGGCTATTTCTTCCTGCTGCGCTCGGGTTAGTTTGGCCGCGTTCTGGTTGGCGGCATAGCGGGGGAAAATACTGCTCACCCGACTACACTCAAAGGAGCGCAGCCAACTACGCACCGTGGTAACGTGATAATCCACCACCGCCGCAATACCCGAACACGATTGGCCCGCTGCATGCATGAGAATGGCCAAGGCTCTACAGCGAGTTAGATCGTTCGCACCCTGCTTAGAATGAGTGATAAGCACGCGGCGCTCCGTCGGAGTAAGCGTTACATGGATCATCGCGGGATAACCAAATCAAAAACTCAGAATTTGTTTTGCGGAAGCTATACTAATGGCTACTGACGGCACTAAAGTGAACATGACCTCTTCGCATCCGGGCGACTTCATTCGCACGGAAGTTATTGAAGAATTGGGCCTAAACGTGACAAGGGCCGCCGAGATTCTAGGGGTTCGGCGGGCAACGCTTTCGGCCCTGCTGAACGGCAACGCCGCGCTATCGCCGGAGATGGCACTGCGCATCGAGAAGGCATTCGGCGTAGGCATGGACATGCTGCTGAGGATGCAGGCTTGGTATGACGCCTCGCAGATGCGCACCCGGGCAAGTGAGATCAGCGTCCGGCGCTATGAACCTGTCTGAGCATATATGCACATCCTTGGAGTATTTGCCATGACCACGATACCGATCAGAGAAGCGAGTTCGCGGCTTAGTGAACTGATTGACCAACTACAGCCGGGCGAGGAAATCGAGTTGACACGTGACAGCGAGACCGTTGCGCGGTTAGTGAGGAATAGCACTCAAAAGAAGACGCGACAGTTTGGTCTTGGAAAGGGTAAATTGACGATCCTTGCCAATGACGATGAACACCTTGAGCATTTCCAAGACTACTTGCCGTGAGCCCGTTGCTCGATACGGACACGTGCCATCGGTTTGGCAACAGCATGAAGCTAGGTTATATCGTCCCTAAACATAAATTTATAGGAGGGAGCTAAGTACACGACAGTAAAATGGGTTGATATTGTCGTGCGCGTTTAGGTTGGTCTCGTGTTTGGTGTATGATCTGTGTGAGTTGGTCGAGTCCTCGACGAAACAGGCTTATGGCTTTTCGTCCATGTTTTTTTCTGGGGATCGGTTTTCTTTGATGCAGTTGCTGTCCTACCAGCAGTGCCCACAGTAAGGTCCACGCGAGCAGTCCTAGCAACAGGTGCAGGCGTTGGGGATGCGTCAAGTGAGTATCTTCGAGGTCAAATCCTCTCGATTTCAAACAAGCAAAGGTCGTCTCAATAGCCCAGCGCTGCCCATAGAGTGCCAGCCCCTGTTGGAGGTCGGTTCGGTTGGTAATCAGCAGGATGCGTTGGCCGTGGACGGGGCGGTGACACACCAAATTCAGCGTCAAGCCGTCATAGAGGGTCGTGTGTGGATAGTATCGGGTGGTGCCTCGGGGCATCCGTTCATTAAAAGTAGCCCCATATCGTTGCCGGCCATCGTCGAGCGTAAGCGATGTGTTGCCTCGTAGGCGAATGACACAATCGACGGATTGCTCCAACAAAAAGGCAAACCAATCTCGACCGATAAAACTCGCGGTCGGCGACTAAACAACACACGCGAGCATCCAGATAGGCCCATACTTGGCTCAGTAGGTGTTTCCGTTCGTCGGTATGGGAGTTGCCCGGCTTTTGCAACGACTGATAGGCCAACGGAATAGACACCCCTTGGTAGACCAGACCGACACATAACAGATTCAGATGGGTGCGACCCAACTTCCAATGGGTCCGATCCATGACCAACACTTGGGGCTGGCCGGGGCGCACCAGCTTAGAGACGATCAACTGAGTAAACACGGCCGGGGAGAATCCACTGCTGAAAAAACGCTGTAGGCGACGATAGTGACTGTCTATTTGAGCCAAGCCCGGCAGGCTACATGCGAGTTTTCTCAGATTGACCGAACGCACCTGTATCAGTGCACACACCAAGCCACTAATTAACTCAATGCGGTGGCGCGTGAGCGATACAGACCCTTGCATGAGGGCTTTCTTTAGCGTATGAATAAGCACGGTACAGCTCCTGTATTTAGGATTTAAATGCAATCTTGACGATTACAAATAAACCTAAATCAGGGCTGTACCTCAACTTAGAGCACTGTCGTGTACTTAGGGAGGGATTCAATATGGGTTATTGGATTGAATGCTCGCAGGGTTGTGAGGATACCGGAGCTTGGGCTCAAAATATCGTAGACTTACTGGATAACTATAGAGATTCGGAAGATTGGTTTCTTTGTAACTGCGGTGCGCGTGGCTATATTCGTAAGTCATATAGCCGTCCTAAATGATTTGAGAGGTTTTGGTTTTTTCTTATTTTGCTTCTATGTTTTCTCATGCTTGTTCTTTTTCAGGAGTGTTTTCTATGGTTTCGGATTCGTCTTTATCGGCGTTTATCGCGAGCAATCCCGACGCCCGCGAACTGAAACGGGCGTTAGCGGTTCAGATGACGCTTTTGGGGCTTAAACAAGGTGCGATTCAAGCGATTCTCGGTGTGCAGTCGAGCTTCATCAGTACGTGGAAGCAGCGCTATCTGGCCGAAGGAGTCGCTTGTTTTCGCTTAGGCTATAAAGGCTCACAGCCGTATTTGTCGGCGGATCAGCGCACCCAAATCAACGCCTGGTTAGCGACCCAGTCGCACCCTTCGGTCGCCTCCTTAGCCTCCTATATCCAAACGCAGTTTGGGGTCGTGTTTCGCTCCTCGCAAAGCTATTACGATCTGCTTGCTCAGGCGGGCTATAGCTGGAAAAAGACCCAAGCTCGGCACCCCAAGACCGATCCCCAACAGGGGTTGGACAAACGCGAAGAGATTAAAAAAAACTAACCGAGCATAAGGCCGAACTCCAAGTGGGTCAAGTCAGTGCCTTTTTCATCGATGAATCGCATCTACACTGGGGCGATGCCTGCGGCTATGGCTGGGGTCGTCGAGACCAACGGCTGGAGGTCGCCATTGAAAATGGACGGCAACGCCAAACCTATTATGGGGCGTTGGATATAGTCAAGGGCACTTTTCTCATGCAACCATATCCCAAGGCCAATGCACACTATACGGTCGATTTTATACGCTACCTACAACAACAGCGTCCCGGACAAAAGTTATTGATCTTTTGGGATGGGGTGTCCTATCATCACCAACAGGCCATGCGTGATTTTCTACAAACGATGCAGGCCGATCTACCGCCTGATGAGTGGAAGACATGCTGTACGCGATTAGCACCCTATACACCGCAAGAAAACCCGGTCGAAGACATCTGGTTAAAAGGCAAGACTTTTGTCCGTACCCATGCGGTATGGACCACCTGTTTTGAACAGATTAAAAACCTATTTGTCAAGGGCATTCGACAGAAAAAATACTTCCAATTCACTAAGGTAAGCCAATATAATTTGGCTCTTAAATGATGTAGAACGGCTATACGAACTACAAGAGCCGGGTGAGACCTGGGAGCCAATCCTCAAGGGTGCTATTCGGCTTGGTGGTCCCGATGATACATATCAGCCTTTCGTGTTCCTTGCAGGGTACAAAACTGATAATGTCGTTGATGATGTATGGTTCGCATACTACAAAGATCTACGATCTACGGGCGGAAGACTCAAACAAGGACACGGTCCTGGTGGCCCTCCGGTGTTGGGGAAGGACTCGGTACTTGAACTCGTTTTGCAGCTTGTTCTTAAAGGATGTATCGAACCGGACGAGATACGAAAGGTACTTGATAAAATTTGAATCCAATGTGCTGTGACAGTAATGCAATCTGTTTTCCCTGAAAAATTGTTCTCTATTGTTTTTTAGTCTGACATGATCCGTGGGACCCCATATACTCTCTACTAATTCGCTAATGCGAAGGTGGGTGGTCAGTCTGACCATTGGGAGAGGGGGGCCTTACTGCGGCCCCCTTTTTTTATGTTATAAAATGTTTTCCATACATTGCCTCCTCTCTCCAGTCGTACTTCTCTTGAAGAATCTCGATAATCTGAACGGCAAAAGGCGCTAGGGGCCTTCCGAGCAGTCCCTGTTCATTCAGAATCTCGCAACGCGAAGGATGGGCAAGCAGATCGGCAAGCTGTAGTCCAGCGATATTGGCCGTCTTCTGTTTGAATCTGAGTTTGCGGCTAGTCAGCGTCTCTTGAAATTGTTCCGGTCCTACATAGTCCGTTCCTCGTTCCCATAGTCGGCGGAAGGATGTCTTTAGCTGCCTATCCTCCTTACCGCCTCGGGTCTCAGCCATTACGTTTCCTCGGGCACCTTTGCGCTTCAGCCAAGAGCTAAATCGCTCTAAGAGAAATCTCGTCACGCAGCGAACATCCTCCTCTTCGTCTCAATGAACAGACGCGGGACTAACTTCTGGTATCGGCTTCGCTAAATTTCATTTGTGCCGCGCTCATTCTGCACTATCTTGCTCTCACATGGAAGACACATACTTCGTCCCAGCCGACGACGAGCACGTCGCCCGAGAGAAAAACAAGGCCAAGGAACTGCGACGCTCCCAGTGGTGGAAGCGCAGACGGGCCACTGGCCAGTGCCACTACTGCCAGCAGTCATTTGCGCCCCAAGAACTAACTATGGATCACGTGGTGCCGCTCATCCGCGGCGGCCGCACCACCAAGTCCAACGTGGTGCCCTGCTGCAAGTACTGCAACAGCCAAAAGCAGCACCTGCTACCCGTCGAATGGACGGCCTATCTAAAGCGACTGCGCGACGAAGGCTAGCGACTAGTGATAATCCACAATGTCGGCGATGGCCGCGGCCACTTCCTCGGCCACTTCCGCCGGCACTCGCGGATTGAACGGGCCACCCTCGCCGCCGTCCACATCGCTGAATCCCCCCAAGTGCATGGCCTCGACCACAGCAGAGTAGTTGTACATGCGACCGTTGCGGAAGCGAATTTCCTCTAGGGCCGCAAGCTGATTTTCAATCTGCTGCGAGGTCGCAAAATCGCCCCGGCGTTGGGCGTTGTTGATCTCGTCTGAGGCGCGGGCAAAGGCCACGTTGATACCCGACGTGTGCCCCTTGGTGCCGCGCTCGGCCGGCCCGGTCGAACGATCTCCCACGCCCCAAATTACCAGCGCAGCCCCTTCTTCCACACCCGCGACAATCGGCTCAACATCATCAACCGTAGTGCCGATCTTCAGCCCGACGAAGTGCTCGGACTCGTTCATCAGCCGCACGGCTATCTCGCGCTCGGCTTGGTTGCGCAGATAGTAGAGCAACTTAGCCCCGCATGAACGCCCCAACCGCTCGGCAAAATCCACGTAGTACGCGAAAATGCCCTCTGGATTGGCCACGCCCGTAAGCGGCATGACGAGATAGACATCCGGCGGATATTCGAGCGCGGCCTCCCGCTCGATCAACCGCTCGGCATCCCCAACCGGATTGGGAGCAATCCCGGCCATCAGCACCCCGCGCCCCCCCATCTGCTCGCCGGTAGAGCTTAACAACCGCACTTGCTCGTCCGCGCTAATGTGGTGAATCAAGCTAGTGCCGGCGATGCCGATCACCCGGAGCCGGTCGCCGTCCAAGTGATTGTTCTCCATCAAGTAGTTGATGTTCTTGGCGTGAGCCTCGTAGTCGATTTGCCCCTCGCGAAAAGGGACCACCGGAATGGAGGTAACCGAGTTTAGCGCGGCGAGTAGGTCTTCTTTTTGCAATGACATGTTTAACCTCAACTGTGTTAAGTGGCGAAGAATTTAACGCTCGGGCGCGAAGCGGCGCATGTCGCGCCCCGGGGTTCCCTCGGCGATCCAGCGGGCGACGATTTGGCCGGTAATCGGGCCCAGCAAGACGCCGTTTTTGTAGTGCCCAGAGGCCACGAAAACGCGCGGCGCAGCCGTCAGCGGGCCGATGAGCGGACGCCCGCCTCGGGGCTTGGGCCGCAAACCGGCCTGCTGGCGCGACAACGGCAAGCACTTCCCCAGCGCCGAGCGCACCTCCGAGGCAAACTGCGCCGCGGCTGCACGGGTCGTTTCCATCCGAAAGCCGACCTCCTCCGACGTCGCTCCCACGATCATTTCGCCGCCGTCTGGAATGAAGTGGCGTCCGTTTATCCTCACTAGGTGGCGCAGCGGGGCACCGGCAAAACGCGCTTGTTGGCCCCGCACCGGGCGCAGTGCGACTTGGGCACCGAGTTGGGCAGCCAAGTCGCCGGTCCACGCCCCAGCCGCCAACACCGCAAAGTCGGCGCGGTGAGTTCCACGACTAGTGGCGACCTCGACGCTCTCACCCGCCTGGGCAATGCGCCAGACGCGCTCGCCCCAAGCGGCGGATGCACCCTGCCGTACGGCCGCCGCCCAAAGCGCCGTGCCCAACTTGAGGGGATCCACCCGGTGATCGTCGGCAAAATACAGCCCCTCGCAGCCGCCGTCCAACGCCGGCTCCGCATCGCGCAGGGCTTGCTCGTCGATCCGCTCAACCCGACAGCCGCGCTCGCGGTTGAAGCGCCATACCTCCTCTAGCTGGGCTGGGTCGGCAAAAAGCTCAATGCCGCCGAGGGGACGCCAGCCCACGTCTGCGCCTAAGTCTTCGGCTAGGTCGCGGGCCAGCCGGGCGTGCAAAGCGTGGCCATCGCGAAAGAGCTGGGCGTAGGGATTGTCGCCGCCGTTGCAGTGGGTGAGGACGCCCAACGAGGCCCGGCTCGTGGGCGAACCTATGGGGATTCCCTCGTCGATCAGAACAACTTGCGCGCCTTGCCGCGCGAGAAAATAGGCTGTCGAGCGGCCGATGATACCGGCCCCGACCACCAACGCGCGCGCGCCCGTCAGGGCCATCTAGCGACCGACGATCGGCGGCAGGTTAGTCGCCGGGCAGGCGCGGGGGCCTTGGACTGGATAGCCCATATCTGCGAGGACACAGTTGATTTGGGCTTCTAGCTTGATGAGGTACTCCTGCTCGGTCGCACTGCTCGACGCACGCGCTGGGCCTACATCAAAGCCGCGGGCCGCCACCCCGGTCTTAAAGCCCTCTGGGAAATTGACCCCTAAGAGCATCAAGTTGATGAGATCGAGGATGCGGTATTGTAGTTCGCGGGCCCGCTCAATGTCGCCGCTTTTGGCCTTTTCATACAGCTCGACGATGACTTCTGGGACGATGCCCGAGGTGGCGATGGTGCCTCCGTTGGCGCCCATGAGCACCGAGGGGAACACGATCTCCTCGCAACCGGTCATCACCACGTAATTGGGGCGCTGTTGGCGCAGGCGGTTCATGGTGTTGAGCAGCCTCGGCAAGTCGCGGCTAGAGTCCTTGGTGCCGAAGATCCGATCGTAGGGCAAGAGCCGCTCCATTAAATCTATCGACAGCTCTTGGGTAAATCGCGGGATATTGTACAGCAGGATGTCCAGCGGCGACTGTTCGGCGATTTCGGCGAAGTACTCGAAGAGGCTCTCGGTGGAAATCTCGTAGTAATAGGGAGGCATCAGCGCAACGGCATCCACGCCGAGTGAGGCGTAGTATTCGGCCATTTTGAGCACATCGCGCAAGTTGGCCTCGCTGGCTCCGGCCAGTACGGGTACGCGCCCCTTGTTGACCTCGCAGACCAGCCGTACCACGTCTTGGCGCTCCTCCTGCGACAGGCGCGCGAACTCACCCGTGCTGCCGTTGGGATACAGCCCGTGGATCCCAACCTCGATCAGCCAGTTGATATAGCGCTCCATCTCGGCGTGGTTGACCCCGTTCTGGCTGTCGAAAAGGACGACATTGGGGCAGAAGATGCCAGCAAATGCCTGGCGTCCGGCGGCGCGAGGAACCGCTGGTGCCGGTGCTGGTGCCAGCGTTGGCGTTGGAGGGGCTTGATTGCCAGCTTCCCGACGCACGATCTCAACGCCTTGGACGCGCAACAAGTCCTGCGCCGAGGGCGTCAGCTTGGCTCCCGGGCCGATCTCGACCTGCCGTTCGCCAGCTAGGCGGCCTTCCAAGGTCTGGGCAGTAATTACTGCATCGTCAATCCGAATCATTTTTCGCGTCCTCGCTAAACGTGCGGCAGGCGGCCTTCAAGGCCGCTGTAGGGCTGTGGAATTGCGTAGGCCGAGACCAGTTCTCCGTGTTCAACGGCCTCCTCCCGGCCCGCCTCAATGGCGACCTGCACGGCACCGACATCGCCGCGCACGACCGCGGCCGTCAAGTAATACCCTACCTTATAGGCTCCCTCGTATTCGACGGACGCAGCCTTGAGCATCCGATCGACGGCCCGCACCAAGGCCACGGTGCTGCGCGTCTCAATCAGCCCCATAGCCTGCCGCGCCCCCGCACCGAGGCCCTCGGTCGCAGTGGCAAAACGGGCGACGAGCGCGGGATCGGGCCGCGAGACTACGGCCGAGGCGTCGAGCTGCCCCAAGGCCGTGGCGGCCTCGGCACCGGCGCGCACTGCGGCCTGCACATCGTCGAGATGGCCGGTGGCCAGTGCGGCAATCCGCCCGCCGCTGCCAATGCTCAAGCGCTCGATTTGGACATCCGCGGCCTTGAGCATGGCGTCGGCACCGGCCACGACCGAGGCGTAACCAATGGTCTCTATGAGTCCCAAGGCACCGGTGGAACGCGGCTCGACCGCTGGCGCGGGCGGCAACAGAGGCCCTAGTCCCTCACTAGGCTGAGGCAAAACGAGGGTCGCGTACACGGTGCCAATCCGCTCGGCTGCTTGTCGGCCAACTTCTAGCGCCGTCTGCACGGCCGCCACATCGCCAAAGATCGGCGCGTGGCACAGCGCACCGCCGATGAAAGCCCAACCCCCTAGCTCCACTTGGGCGGCCTTGAGCATGGCGTCGGCACCGGCCACTAGCGGCGTCAGACCCTGCGTCTCCAATAGGCCAATAGCCCGCGGCTGGACTTGTTCGGCACCGAGGCCGGAGGCGTGGGGCATGGCGTCTGTGGCACGCGCGTCTGGTCGCGGCACCACTTGTGCGCCAATCAGTTCGCCGGTGCGGTTCGCCTCGACCTCGCCAACGCGGATGGCCGCCTCCACGTCAGCCACTTGGCCAGCAATTACGGCGGTGAGCCAACCCGAGCCAATGCCGTGCCGACCGCAGAGTTGCACTTCAGCGGCCTTGAGCATGGCATCGGTGGAAGCCATCAGCGACGCCATGCCGCGCGTCTCCAGCATGCCGATCGCCCCGCTAGACACCGCCCCCTCCCATCGGCACGGCGTATGCAGCCAAAACCTCGGGTCGCGGCTGCGGAATCAATGCTGTGCCCAGCAAGTGCTCGCAGCCCGCGAGCAACTTTTGCGCGACGGCTATGGCTTCGGTGACGGCCCCTACGTCTCCCAAGACCAGCGAACACACCACGCGGTCGTGGATCGTCAGTACGTTGATTACCTCAACGGCAGCCGTCTTGACCATCTGATCGTTGGTGTGAATGTGAGCCCCGTAGCCGCGCGTCTCGACCAACCCCAAGGCACCAGCGGGAAAGTCGCTGTCGGACCGGACCGGAAAATCGACAAAATGGCGGCAGGCGGGATCGGGTTGATTTAGAGGGACGGCCACCACGTGTTCTATTATTCCGCGGGCCGCTTCTTCGCCGCTTTGCAGCGCGGCAGCCACATCGCTGATCGACCCGGTGAAAAAGGCCGTGGTATAACCGCCGATCGACGCCCAACCTGCGAGCTTCACGTCCGCGGACTTGCAGGCCGCATCCGCACCCACAATGGCCGCGGCCACGCCCTGTACCTCGATCATGCCGACTGCCGGGTCGCCCGCCATAGCTCAGTCCGCTAGCCGGTGAATTACTAGCTCGGTGATCTGCTCAACTAAGGCCCCTGGATCGGTAGCTTGGCCCTGCTCGATTTGTTGCAACAGCGTCTTGTAGCGGTTGCAACCCTCGCAACTCGCCTCGGGATCGCCCGCCTGCTTGCGCTCGTGGATGGCGCAATCGCCGCAGCTAGCTGGCTCGACGTACCCCGAGCCAAATTCCTCATGCTCGCAACCGCAGGCGCGGTCGGGATGCTCGCATTGGCCCGCGTCCGCAATGCCGTCGGCAGTTGCCGCAACGGCCTCGCCGCGACTTAGCTGCAACCGGTGCTGGCGGATGTAGTCCCAAGCCGTTGGCGTCAAAATGGCGCTGGGAGCCACGCTGAGCGTCCGCTCGCCCTTGTGCTCGCGCCCGAGCAAATCGCCGGTTACTACCGGGGCGTCGATGTGCAAAGCCTCGGTCACTTAGCTAACCAAGCTGATCTGTCAGTCCCTCAGTCGGGCGGGGAATCACGTGGACGCTGCGCAACTCGCCGATGCGCTGGGCAGCTTGTGCCCCCGCATCTACGGCCGCTTTGACGGCCGCTACGTCGCCTTCGACCAACACGGCGACTAGGCCACTGCCTACACGCTTTTGACCCGCATAACTCACATCCGCGGTTTTCAACATGGCGTCTAGGGCTTCGACGACGCAGACCAAACCGCGGGTCTCGACCATACCCAATGCTTTCATTATTTGTCTCCTCTACAAGTACAGCGCGATGAGATCGTCGTGGGGACGGGGAATCACGTGCTGCGACACGAGCTCGCCCACGCGCTCGGCCGCCTCGGCACCGGCGCTGACCGCAGCTTGCACCGAGCCAACGTCGCCGCTGACCATGACGGTGATGTACCCGCCGCCGATGTCCTGCAGCTTGACGATCTCCACATCCGCGGCCTTGCTCATGGCGTCGGCTGCTTCGACCACGCCGATGGCCCCCTTCGTCTCAATGAGGCCCAAGGCGCGGACGCGACCATCGCTGTCGTCGCTGTCGCCGCGCTCGGGCACCACAGCCGTCAACTCGCTGTGCGGGCGGGGAATCACGTGCACCGAATGTACCTCCCCAACCTTGGCCGCCGCGGTCGAGCCGGCATCTACGGCCGACTTGACGGCCGCCACATCCCCTGAGCAAAACACAGTCACCAAGCCAGAGCCGACTCGGTCCCAGCCCAAAAGCTGTACGCTGGCGGCCTTGGCCATGGCGTCGCCGGCCTCGACGACTCCGACCAGCCCCACGGTTTCTACCATGCCTATTGCATCCGACATCCCTTACCTCCTGAAGTAATTGTGCGGATTTTTGCGTTCAACGCTCCAAATATACCTTGCGGGCATGTACCAAATCAATCGCATTGCCCTCGTCCGTGTCGATGTGAACTTCTAAGTGCTCGCGCTCGCTGACGCGGCAGATCAGCCCTTCCAACACTCCGCCCTGATCGCCTTCTACGACCAGCCGCAGCAAGTCCCCCGGACTGACCCCGTAGTACGCGGCCTCGGCCGGGTTTAGATGCACATGGCGGGCGGCCCGAATCACCCCGTGATCCAGCTCCAGCCCCCCAGCCGGCCCCACCAAGTAGCAACCCGGTGTCCCCTCGATGTTGCCGCTGAGCCGCACTGGCGCGTCAATGCCTAAATAGCGAGCGTCCGTAAAGGCCAGCTCCACTTGGTTGTAATCGCGCAATGGGCCGAGGATGCGCACATTGGGAATTACCTGCTTGCGCGGGCCGAAAACCGACACCGTCTGCTCGGCGGCAAAAGCGCCTCCCTGATACAGGGCCTTCTGCACGGTTAGCTCGGCACCCGCGCCGAAAAGCGCGTCCAGCGCCTCTTGGTTGAGGTGGACGTGGCGGGCGGACATATTGACGACCAGCCTCGGGGCTGGGGGTGCCTGCTCTAGCTGAGCATCGGGCAGGTGATCGTACACCACCCGGCGCACCAGCGCCTCAATCTGCTTGCGGTCCAATCCAGCCGCTTCCATCGCCTATCCTTCGCGGCTCAGTTGCCGACAGTCGAAATCCTTGCCCATCGCCTGTAGCGAATCGACGATCCCGACGATTACCGCGTCGGCTGGCACGTCGCCCAAGTTCGGGGCGATCCGCGACGAGCTACCCTGCACCAAAATCACCAATTCGCCCTTGCCCGCCTGCACCGCGTCGATGCAGACCATATCACGCCCCGTCAGCACCAGACCGTACTCGCGTACTGACGCGATTTCTACTACTAAGAGTTTCTTGCCGTTGAGGCTTGGGACCTTGGCCGTGGAAACCAAATGCCCTTTGACTTGGCCTAGGAGCATTAGGCGATGCGGAAGTAATCGACGAGGGCGCAGCGGCGCTGGCGGGTAAAGGTGCGCGGCGAAGTCAGCCCCTCGCCCGTCGGCCCGGCGATCGAGTACGTCCCAAAGCCCTCGCCGCCCAAACCAACCCCGGCGTAGGAAGGACCGTTCTTGACGAAAATGGTGGTGTCCACGGCGCAAGCCATGTTGTGCATGTTTTCGATGTTGCGCGAATGGATCACGGCCGTGTGTCCGTAGCCGTGTTCGGAGATGACGGCCTCGCGGATGGCTTGATCGACGTTGGGCACGCGCACGATCGGCAGAAAGGGCATCATCTGCTCCTCGCGCACAAAAACGTGGTTGGCATCCGTCTCGCCAATGAGCATGCGCAGCGACGAGTCGAGCCGGAGGCCGATGCGCTCGCCCAGCACGGCGGCGTCGCGCCCTACCAACTCGCGGTTGGCTGCGAGATGCCCGTCTGGCCCTTTGACAAAGGCCACCTGCGCGAGCGCTTCGATCTGCCGCGCATCGAGCTCATAGGCATTGTACTGAACCATCAGCCGCTTGAGCTCGTCGGCAATAGAAGCGACGGCAAAAACCTGCTTCTCGCCGATGCAGAGAATGTTGTTGTCGAAGCCCCCCCCGTCGATGATGTCGCGCGCGGCCTTGGCCAAGTCGGCCGTTTCATCAACTACCGCAGGCGGATTGCCCGGTCCGGCGACGATGGCCTTTTTGGGACTGCCCAGCGCGGCCTTAGCCACGCCCGGCCCCCCTGTGACCAGCAGCAGGCGGATGTCTGGGTGGTTGAACAATTCGTTGGCCGTCTCGATGGTCGGATTTTCGACCGCGGTCACCAAGTTGGCCGGGCCGCCAGCCGCGACAATGGCCTGATTGATCAAGCCCACCGCGAACATGGAAACCTCTCTGCCCGCCGGATGTACGTTGAAGACGACCGAGTTACCCGCGGCGACAATGCAAATGGCGTTGTTGACCATCGTCGGGACAGGATGCGTCGATGGAGTGACCGCGCCGATGACCCCATAAGGGGCCATTTCTACTACGGTCAGCCCGTGATCGCCGGTCCACGAAGTCGCCTCTAGGTCTTCGACGCCGGGCGTGGTGTCGGCCGCGACTTGGTGCTTGATGATCTTGTCTTCCAGCCGCCCCATGCCCGTCTCGGCCAAGGCCCGCCGCGAAAACTCCTCGGCGTGGACGTGCGCCGTCTGCCGGAGGGCCTCGACGATCTTTTTGCGCTCCTCTAGCGACAAGGCGACCAACTGCTGCTGGGCGCGGGTTGCGCCTTGGACGGCTGCATCAATCGTCGCGAAGACCCCAGTGTCCCCGCCCTCGCTGCCGCCGCTGACGACGCGCTGCACCACTTCTTCGACTATTTTGCGTACGTGTTCTTCGCTGACGTTTTGGGGCACGCTCTTTTCCTCGCGTTGTGCTCAATAGTTTAGCATGGGAAAAATAGGCGGCTCCACTCTGAGCGTCAAGGTCATTTGACGGGCCGCTAGCCCTGCCTTAAGGTTTGTGCAAATGGTGAAAAAACAAAGGAGAAAGACATGCGCATCATCCGCTTTATCGACGCTGACGACGCCGTCCGTTGGGGCCTCGAAGCCGAGGACGGCCAAGCCTCTGTACTCACCGGCGATCTCTTCGCAGAACTAGCGCCCACGGGCGAACAGGTGGCCGTCAAAAGGCTGCTCGCCCCACTCGCCCCGACCAACATTTTCTGCATTGGGCTAAACTACCGCGAGCACGCGGCCGAATCCGGTCTCGAACCGCCCGAGCAGCCCGTCGTCTTCGCCAAGCCCACGAGCGCGGTCTGCGGCCCGGGCGACCCAATCCTGCTGCCAGCCTGCTGTCGCCGCGGCCCGGAAGTTGACTACGAGTGTGAACTCGCGGTGGTGATTGGCAAGGCCGCCCGCAATGTGGCGCGAGCCGACGCCCTCGGCTATGTGCTCGGATACACGTGTGCCAACGACGTCTCGGCCCGCAAGTGGCAGCTCCACGGCGGTGGCGGTCAATGGATTCGCGGCAAGGGCTTTGACACCTTCTGCCCGTTGGGGCCGGTGCTGGTCACAGCCGACGAAATCCCCGACCCGCAAACCCTCGGCATCCGCACGATCCTCAACGGCGCGACCATGCAGGACCACACCACCGGCGACATGATCTTCACGGTCGCCGAACTGATCGAATTCCTCAGCCAAGATACGACTTTGCTGCCGGGCACGGTCATCCTCACCGGCACCCCGCAGGGCGTGGGTTTTGCGCGCAAACCGCCCGTGTGGCTTACCGCCGGCGACGAGGTAATCGTGGAAATAGACCAGATCGGCCGACTGCAAAACTCGGTGGAAGCGGCCTAGCGTTCACTCTTCCTTGAACATTCCAAAAGCAAAGGCTTCAGGTAGCTCCTCGAAGATGATCTCCCCCTCGGCGTCGGTCTCCAGCAACTGGGCCATGTAGTTGTACCACTCTTCTAGAATGGGCACTTGGCGGCTCTTGAGCCAGTCTTCCTCAGTGGGGGCGACCGCGTGGATGATGAGGTGATCGTCCAAGCGGTAGATGGCCATGCTGACCTCGTTGTCGGTCATGCTGTCGGCGATTTTGGGCCACAGGTCGTCGTGGGCCTGTTTGTACTCGGCGTACGCATTGGGGCGTAGCCGCATAGCTAAGCCAATCGAATACATAATGGTCTCCTTATTGTTAGGAATCGCGCACCGTTTGGCGCAGATTGATTGATAAATATGCAAATAAATAAAGAGATATTCAGAAAATGACGTAAAGTTCTTTTTTTTCTATTCTTAGCCATTTTTTCCTTGACAATATATCACCTTGAAACTGAAACTAAAAGGCAGTCAAAAACCGTGCAAAGCAAATTGCACATCACCTTGGAGAGGAGGGCCTCAAAAAATGATTCTCTTCGCACATCAATCCTCGTGTAGTCTCAGGAGCCAGCTCCCGGCTGGGGGCGGCCATACGGTCCTACCAAATATGTGGGCCACGAACAGCATCCGAGCGTTGCGCGTTCGTCCCAATCCCTAGGATACACGCACGACTCTTCAGGTTGTGTGCATCGGCTGGCTAAAACGCCCAGCCGAATCGGGAATTCACCTCGCATTCGCAATGTAATCGTCTCGGGCGATTGACCGCGCGTGCAAGGGCTTTCCCACGGGGTTTTCGGGACAGCGCTTTCGAGAAGGAGGGCACTTTTGCGTCCCGGAAACCGGCGATACATCGATTTCGATACAGCCGCTTTCCAGCGGCTTTTTTGATGGCCGTGGCGCAAAAATGCTGCGGCTTTTTTTCGTTGAATTTCGTCGAACTTCGCACCAATTGAATATCTGGAGAGAAAACAACTCATGCGCAAAATCGAGCCAGAACGCATCAGGCGTGCGGCGCGCATTTACGCGAGCAACCAAGAAGCCAGCCGTGCGCTGGGTATTGCCCCGGGCAGTTTCAGTCGGCTCTGCCGGCTCTACAACATCGAGACCCCCTATGCGCGTAAGCGGCGGCGGCGCGAGGAGTTCGGCCGTCAGCGCGACGATGATCTCTTAGAAGACATCGACATTGACCTGCAAGAGATCAAGGCGCTAGAGGAGGTCCTCGACCTCAACTAATAGGCGTCGCATACTGCGCTCGGCCAGCGGAGAGTTGGTGGACGTTTTCGTCCGCTAGCTCTCCGCTTTTTTGTTTCAATCCACGCGCCGACTTTTATTAGGGTCTAAAAAGGAGGAGCTCATGCCTAGCGCGAAGTCGTTACAGCAGCTTTGTCGTCAAACTCTACCGCTGATGTTGCAGCAGGCGAATGGACAGAAGATGATGGCGGCGGTGCGAGATGTGGTACAGACCGATCGCTGGAATTCGTTTGACCGCTTCGGCGACACGACCGCCACGCTAACTAGCCGCTACGAGGCTGCGGGTGCGCGAGTGGAGGTCGAATCCATCCAGACCGGAGGGCGGCTAGGGTCGGGCCGGTGGATCATCCGCGAGGCCGCCGATGTGGCGGGCGCGACTGTGGAGGTGGTACATCCGCTCACCGAGCGAGTACTGGATTGGCAGGAGAATCCCTGGCACGTCATCCAGTGGAGCGCGGCGACCCCGGCAGACGGCTTGCGGCTGCGACTGGTGATTCTCGACCAAGTCGAAGACCTCCAACGCCAGCCAACCGACGGACTCGCAGGAGCTATTGTGCTGACCAAGCTAGACCCGCGCGTCCACCTCGCTCTTTTAGCCACTAAGGGAGCCGCCGCCGTCATCACCGACCGGCCGGTGCCCAACCTGCCCAAGGCAGTGGCGTGGACCAAATTCGGATGGGGTGCAATTCCCCTCGAACATGCGGCGGCGCGGTTGGTGGGCTTTGTGATATCTGAGGAGCAAGGGAAGCGGTTGCGGCGGCTAGCGCAGCAGCACAGCCCCCTAACCCTGCACGTCCGAGCCGATATCCGCAAATACGTCGGTAGCCACGATGTGGTCAGCGGCATCATCGAGGGAGCTGGTGATCCGCAGGACGAAGTGTGGGCCATCGCGCACAGCGCCGAGCCGGGGGCTATAGACAACGCTTCGGGCGTGGCCACCACCTTAGAGATCGCCCGCGTGATCGAAGGGCTTATCCAGGCGGGCAAACTCGCGCGTCCCAAGCGCACCATTCGCCTGCTCAACGCCTATGAGTGCTACGGGTTTTTCGCCTATCTAGAGCGGGTGCGGCGCTTGCAAACCCCGTTGGCCGGCGTGTGTATCGACACGATCGGCTCCCGGCCCGCGGTCTGCGATGGCCGACTGGAGTGGCACGCGACGATCCCCATGTCGGCTGGTTTCGTCGATCGGGTCGGTGCGGCTATCTTGCGGGCCGGCGTGCGGCAACACAAGCCTGGCTATCGCGTGCATCTAGCGCGATTCATGTCCACATCTGACACTTTGATCGGCGATCCCCAGTACGGATTTCCCTGCCCTTGGATCACCACACATCACCGCAAGAGCGGGCGCGGCTTCGACGCCTACCACTCCTCGGCTGACGTGGAGGCATTGCTCAGCCCGCAGGGACTGGAGACCTGCGCGGCCTCAATGGCGGCCTATTTGTATTACTTGGCCGACATGGGCAGCCGCGAAGTGGGGGAGTTGGTCCGCACCGAGACTCAGCATTTTCTCGCCGTATTGCGAAAGGAAAAGCGGCCCCGCGCCGAGGTCGAATACGTGCGCGAGGCGCACAGTCGCAGTGTGCGGCGGCTCACGCGCTGGCTTTGGGGAGGCAATCGGCGCGAAATTTTGGAGGCCATGGACGATAGCGAGCGACAAGTAGCGGGCGCAGCCGCCGAAGCTGTGCTACCAGGCAAGCGAGCGCGGCGCACGGCCCAAGCGCGGCTGGTACCGCGGCGCACGGCCGTGCTGTCACCGACCGCCGAAAACGCGCCATCCGCGATCAACGCACGCATTTCAGCCGCAAAGCTATCGCCGTGGGCGCTGTTTTGGGCCGACGGACGCCGGAATTTGGGCGAAATCGCCGAGTGCATTGCCTGTGAGGAGGCCGACTATCCGGCCGGGCCACGGTCGGATAGTTCCGTCGCCGTTGATCGGGTACACGAGTACTTTGCAGCGCACGCCGAGTTGGGCTACGCCGAATTGACCGACCCGGCTAATATGATCAGCCGCCAAGAATTGGTGCGGGATTTGCGCCGCTTGGGCGTCACCCCGGGCATGGACCTGATGGTCCACAGCTCCCTGTCGGCCATCGGCTTTGTCGAGGGCGGTGCCGAAACCGTCGTCGATGCGCTCTTGCAGGCGGTCGGCAAGCGCGGGACCCTGTTGGCCCCTTCGTTCAATCACCGTGCGGCAAAAGTCTTCAATCCGCTGACCACGCCCACCACCAACGGCGCGATTCCAGACGCGCTGTGGCGGCGCACCGAAGCCGAGCGCAGCATGCAACCCACCCACGCGGTAGCGGCAATTGGGCCGCGTGCTAGCTACTATTGTCAAGGTCATCTCGAAGCTGGCATCTGGGCCCCAGATAGCCCGATCGGCAAATTGGTCCACGACGGTGGCTACATTCTCGCGCTGGGGACGACGCACGATACCAGCACGGCCTACCACGTAGCTGAGATGTCCGTGCCCTGCGGCTGCATTGAGTCTTTTGCCATTCCAGACCGCATCGTGCGCGACGACGGGACTGTAGAAGAGGTCTTAGGGCTGGCCTTTCGCCGCGGCCCCTGCCCGGTTCCAACCCACAAGTTGGACTCAACCCTCGACCGGAGGAAATTGCAGCGGCGGGGCAAGGTCGGGCAGGCCGAATGCGAATTGGTGAAGGCCCACGACCTGTGGCAGGTGCGGCGCGAACACCTGCGGCGCGTCTGTCCCACCTGCACCGTCAAGCCCCAGACCGCGCGGTGAATAGATCGCTACCCTCTCCGTATGGCCGGCACCTCCGGGGCAGCCAAGGCGAGGGACTCACCGATGCGGAAGGCCGCTCGCACCTGACGCTGCGCGGCTTTGGGGTCGGTGCGTTCCTCAGCTTCTTCCTGTCCATTGGCGCGCCCTACGCCAACATGGCGATGCGGGCGACCAACATGGCCTTCGACTTCAACACTCCGGGGGCCATCTTTCTGTTTTTGGTGCTGGTCGGCTTGCTCAACACGCTCTTCAAGCTCGCCGCTCGCGACTTCCGCCTAGCGGTGGGGCTAGCCCTGCTGGCCACGGGCGGCTTTTGCGGCTATTGGGCCAGCCGTGGCGCGGTCGATTGGTACTCGCCTGGTTTTTGGTTTGGCGCCTTCCTCGCCCTCTCTTCGCTGTGGAACGTGCCAGTAGTGCAGCGCGGGGGCACCCTCGCGCTCAACCGCGCCGAACTGGTGCTGGTGTACGCGATGTTGCTGGTCGTCTCCGCCCTCTGCACCATGGGGCTGACCCAGCAGCTTTTGCCGGCCCTCACTGGCATTTTCTACTACGCCTCCCCGGCCAACCAATGGGCCGAAAAGCTCTTTCCGCTCTTTCCCTCGCAGCGCATCCTCGTCGATGACGGCACCGGCAACCGCGGCTTTTACGAAGGCGGCGCGCTCGCCGACATTCCCTACGCCACTTGGGTCGAGCCGCTGTGTTGGTGGGCGCTACTGCTCCTCTCGCTGTACGTGGCGATGGTATCGACGGCCGTGATCTTGCGCCGACAGTGGGTCGAGCGCGAGCGATTGGCCTATCCGCTGACCCAGCTCGGGGTGGCCATCGTGCAAGGCGAGCGCGGCACCGGGCTGCTCAACGGCTTTCTCAAGCACGGTGCCCTGTGGTGGGGTGCAGCCTTGCCGCTGGCGTACGGCAGCCTCAAGGCCCTGCACCAATACTACCCGTCCTTGCCCAACTTCGGCCTAATTTGGTGGGTGCCGTTTATCGGCCAGCAGAACCTGCAAATCTGGATCAGCTTCGCGCTCGTTGGCTTTTCCTATCTCATCAGCACCCAAATAGCGGCCGGCATCTGGATTTTCTATCTGCTCTCCAAAGTCGAAGCCGAATTCCTCGCCCTATCCGGCCTCAAATCCACCAGCAAATTCGTCTATGGGGTCGCGTACGAGCCGCTCTTGGCCTATCAGGGCGGCGGTGCGCTCATCGCCATGGTACTCTTGGGGCTGTGGACGGGGCGCGGCCACTTGCGGGACGTATGGCGCAAGGCCCGCAGTCGCCATGCGGACATTGACGACGGCGATGAAATCATGTCCTATCGAGCGGCCGTACTCGGAGTAACCTTCGGCACTGGAGGCATCGTCGGCTGGCTGTGGTTGATGGGGACCCCGCTGTGGGTCGGCGCGCTCTTTGCAGCGGTGGCCCTGTTGGTGTTTATCGGCATCTCGCGGGTCGTGTGCGAGGCGGGTCTGGCGGCGGTGCGCTCGCCCATGATCGCCCCAGACCTCATCGTGCAGGGCATTGGCTCGCAGACAATCGGGGCCGCTGGCGTCTTCAACCTCTCCTTTGCTTACATCTGGTCGGCCGACATCCGCATCTTCCTGCTGGCCATGGTCGCCAATGGCTTGAAGCTGATCCAAAACATGGACCGCCGCAGTCGGCGAGTCGTCTTCTGGGCGCTGGTGGCGGCCATCTTTATCGGCGTAGCGGGATCCTGCTGGATGGTCTTCCACCTCGCCTACAAGTACGGGGGCATCAACCTCGATAGCTGGCGCTTTCGCGGCGGTCCATCGACCATCTACAACGCGGCGCAACGCGCGCTAGAGCCAGCCGGAGCCGATTGGTTGGGACTGACGTTTTTCGCTGGAGGGGCCGTGGTCATGGGCCTTTTGACTTGGGCGCGGCATCACGTGTTGTGGTGGCCCTTCCATCCAATCGGCTTCCCGATTGGCGCAAACTTCATGCTCGATAAAATCTGGGCTTGCGTGCTCTTGGCTTGGGCACTGAAGAAGCTGATCTTGCGTTTTGGCGGGGCGGCGCACTATCGGACGAGCCAGCATTTCTTTATGGGTCTGATTATGGGCGAGGCCCTGTGCAACGGGCTGTGGCTGGTCATCGACTACTTCACCGGCAAGGTCGGCAACGCCGTTTTCATTCTGGGTTGATTCCATATTCCTTGACATCGCGTGAGGGTGGGCCTATCTCTTTTGCGCTATGAATCGACTTATCTTTTGCCTTGCTACAGCTCTCGTCGCCTGTGTCGGCCCCTTCGCTGGCAAGAAGGTTCCACCTTGGCTTGCAGATCCCCCCGTGCTCAAGGCGACCTTCTCCAGTGATGAGGCCGCCGCGCATCTGGTCTGGCCCCCAGTGTCTTCTGCGAGCTTTCTCTACGGCGAAATCCAGCGCGCCGCAGGAGGCGAGTTCGCGGCCATCTCGCGCGTGGAATCCGCAACCGACACCACCTTTACAGACGGCGGCTTGTTGGCCAACACCCAGTATAGCTACCGAGTCGTCAGCTTCTTCGGCGCAGACGAAACCGTACACGAGTTGGTCAGCACGACGGTCGCGGGCGGGTTCCACCGCCGCATCGCAAGCTGGTCCTTGGACAAGGGCACGGCCCCCACGCGACTGGCCATCAGCCGCAACGGCACGGTCTTTGTCGTCGGCGTGGGCACCGGGCGCGTCGAGCGCTTCGACCGCACGGGCCACGCTTTGGACGCATGGGTCTATACCACTGAGCCGCTGGCCCGTATGGAAACAAGTGCGCTGGACGGGCCGGCGCTAGCCCTCGACGACGAAGATCATCTCTACGTGGTGTACAACCTGCATCGCCCGGGCCAGAAGCCAGCGGCCTTTTGGGCGAAATTTGCCCCAGACGGTCGGCTGTTGTGGACGCGCCCACTCGCCGGGCTGTTTGCCCGCCACATCGTCATCGACAGCGACGCCATCTACATCGAAAGCATCAGCCAATTGCAGCTATTCGACCAAGCCGGCGAACAGCAAATTCAGTACGCCATCCCGGCCCTGTTGGTGGCTAGTCTGCGGCTTTGGCAAGGGCGCTTTGCCGCGCTGATCGAGCCGTTGGCCCTACGCGCCGACGATTGGCAGGCACCTCGGCTAGTCGTGTATGACAACCCACAGCGCGCCGCGGCCAGCCGCGTCATTGGCCGCGATCCCAAATCGCATCAGGACCGTGGCAACGGGCTTTTGCTGCGGCCCACCGACTTTGCCGTCGATGAAGCGGCCGACCGGGCTTTCGTGGTCAATGCTGGCCACAGCCGCATCGAGGTTTTCCAGCGAGGGCACTACCTGACGCGATGGGGCGAGAAAGGTGGGGGCGACAACCAGTTTCGCTTCACAGGCCGCATCCAAGTTGTCGTCGATATGGCTACTGGCGAGGAGGACGAGCGCGAGGTGGTGGCCGGCGGCATCGCCCGCGACGCCGAAGGGTTCATTTACGTGGCCGATACGTTCAACGATCGGATTCAGAAGTTCCAACCATGAGGGCTGTGCTCGCATTCCTATTGTTGGCCTTGCTGTGCAGCGAGGGTCAGGCCCAGCGCCAAGACAAGCGGACGTACAATCTCTGGACCAAAGAGAAGATCCGCTACCTCAACGCCAAGGTCACCATCAATCCCTACAACCCGCAACTGCGCGTCCTCCTCGCCAACGCGTATTTTGACGACGGGCAAAAGTACGAAGCCAAAAGGCTGTTGCTCGAGGCATTGGAACTCGACCCCGACTACGCCGAGGCGCATTGCAATCTCGCAGTCATGCTCCACGGTCAGGGATACGAGCGCGAGGCCAAGCACCACTACGAAGAAGCCCTGCGGCTGGATTCGCTAATGGTCGAAGCTATGGCTGGACTGGGAACCTTGCTCTGCCGCACCGAGCGCCAAGTCGAGGGCCTTGAATACCTCGAAAAAGTCATCGCAATCCAGCCCGATCACGTCAACGCTCGCTTCAACATGGCCGTGGCGTATCACAAGGTCGGAGACTTCAAAAAATCCATCGAACACCTAGAGACCTTGCTGAGGGTCGATTTCAATTATCGCGGTGCGCGCCGCGCGCTGGCCCGCGCTTATTACAGCCTCGGAATTTTGCGGCTGCAAGCCCAACAGCCCGAGTTGGCACTCCCGGTGCTGACCAAGGCCGTCGAGTACGAGCAAGACAACGAAAGCATGTTCTTCGCCAAGGGGCTCGCTCACCTCGACAGCGGCGACTTCGCCGGAGCCGAAGCGGCCTTCAAGCAGGTCATCGCATTGTCCGGCGATCACATCCCAGCCCTGCACAACCTCGGCGCGATCTGCGAAAAAACCGAGCGATACGCGGAAGCCGTCCAATACTATGGCAAGGTCCAGCAGCTAGCCCCGCATCTGGCGACGATCGATGCGGTTAAACACGCCTCGTACGACGTGAATTACCTGACCGAATGAGTTTGACTTTTGCTCGGTCAAAGCGTACACTCCGTGTTCTTTGTGAGTCGCTTTGGCGGCTACTTTTTTGGTGGTACCGATAACGCTACTACCATCCCATCTCTTTCAGGCGAGAGCAATGGCCAAAGAAGAAGCGATCGAAGTCCAAGCAGTGGTCAAGGAGGCCCTGCCCAACGGCTACTTCAAGTGCGAGATGGAAAATAACCACGAGATTATGGCCCATGTCTCCGGCAAGATGCGCAAGTACTACATTCGCGTACTTCCGGGCGACCAAGTCACCGTGGCCCTTTCGCCCTATGATTTGAGCCGCGGACGCATCACTTTCCGCAATCGCTGAGACGCCGCACGCTCACCCAAGCGCCGTCTCGATGAGCCTCATACCTGATCAGGTCACATGGAGAGGAACCAGACCAGTACGCATCGGGCTTGGCCCTTCCAAGAGGCGGCACAGATCGTCAAGCAGCGCCGGCCCAGCCAAGACCGCCCGGTACTATTCGAGACCGGCTTTGGCCCCAGCGGCTTTCCCCATCTAGGGCACTTTTCCGAAGGCGTCCGCACCTCTTGGGTGCGCAACGCCTGCGAATACCTCTACGGATTAAAGACCCGCCTACTCTGCTTCAGCGACGACATGGACGCCCTGCGCAAGGTGCCTAGCAACTTTCCGCAGCCCGACATGCTCGCCGCCCACCTCGGCAAACCCGTACACGCCATCCCCGATCCTTTTGGTTGCTGTACGAGTTTTGGCGACCACATGAACGCCAAGCTGTGCGAGTTTTTCGACGCGTCCGGCTTCGACTACGAGTTTCAAAGCTCACGGGCAGCCTACGTGCGCGGCGACTTCGACGAAGGGCTGTCGATTCTCCTAGCCAAAGCCGAGGAGGTTCGCCAGATCATCGTGCCGACGCTGCGGGAACAAAATCGCCAGCACTGGTCGCCGTTTTTCCCGATTTGTACCAACTGTGGCTCGATCATGGCGACGCGAGTCACCGACTACCATCCCAGCCGAGGCACCGTGAGCTTCACCTGCGACCTCAACACCGGCCACTACACCGGGTGTGGCAAAAGCGGCGAGCAGTCGGTGCTCGGCGGCAACGCCAAGGTGGGCTGGAAAGTCGATTGGGCTTTGCGCTGGTACGCCTACGAGGTCGATTATGAGATGTACGGCAAAGATCTCATTGACTCGGTTCGCCAGTCCTCCCGCATCGTGCGCCTGATGGGCAAGCAGCCGCCAGTCGGCTTGTGCTTCGAGTTTTTTCTCGACGAGGAAGGGCGCAAGGTGGCGAGCAGCACCGGCCGCATGGGGGTGACGGTGGATGCGTGGAAAAAGTACGCGCCAATAGAATCCCTGCTCTTTTTCCTCTTCCAAAATCCCAAGCGGGCCAAGCGGCTGCACTGGGACATCGTCCCCAAGTGCGTTGACGACTATCTCGATGCGCTGCGGCACTATCCCGATGTAGCAGAGGCAAAGCGCCCCGAACAGGCCCTGTGGCACATCGGCGACCGCGGTAAAGACGTGCCCGAGTACGCGTCTCGGGTCAACTTCTCGACCGTCAACAATCTAATCGCATCCCTCGGAGTGGATTCGGTCGAAGTGTTGGAGGAATATCTGGCGCGCTACGACGCCCAAGCTGCTACTTATCCGCAGGTAACACAGGCGTTGGTGGAAAAGGGGCTCAACTACTACCGAGACGTGGTGCTGCCGAACAAGCAGTTTCGTCCGCCTACCGATGAAGAACGGGCGCTGCTAGGACAGTTGGCCGAGCGGTTGAGCGCGGCCAATGGGGCCACGGAAGAGGAGTTGCAAGCCATTCCGTTCGACTTGGCCCGCGAGGCCGGAGTCCCCCCCAAGTCGCTGTTTCGGATGTTTTACGAGGTGGTGCTCGGGCAGGAGCGAGGGCCGCGATTTGGGTCGCTTGTGCAGCTAGTGGGGCAGGAGCAGGTGGTGAAGATGGTGCGGGAGAAAGCGTAGCGCATACAGGATATTCGCCGGAATTTCGAGGGTGCGGTAGGTGCCGCGCCCTCTTTTTTATGGAGTGAACCGTGGCAGAACAACAAGACCTTTTTTCCGAAATCATGCCGCCGGCCAAGCCCCGGCACGTCGAGCGGATGCAGCAAGTGCAGGAGGGACTACCCGCGCAGCTCTTTTTGGGAACGACGAGTTGGTCGAATGAGGATTGGGAAGGGTTGATCTACCCAGAGGGCTGCGCCGCGGCCGACTACATCGAGCACTATGCCAAAGCCTTCAGGAGCGTAGAGATCGACTCGACGTGGTACCGAATGCCGACACCCAAGGCCATAGAAGGATGGCTGCGGCGGACGCCTCCGCACTTTCGCTTTACTGCCAAAATTCCCCGCGTGATCAGCCACGAAAAAATGCTCATAGACTGCATGGGGGAAATGGAATCCTTCCTCGACGCGATGGCCCCGTTGGGCGAGCGGTTAGGGCCGCTGCTGATGCAGTTTCCGTACATTGCGCGGGGCCAAGACGCGCACGAAAACGAGCACGGCAGCGCGTTCACCGAGCGTCTAGCAGAGTTCTTGCCGCAGCTACCTACAGGCGAGTTCCGCTTTGCGGTGGAAGTGCGCAACGGGAGTTGGCTGCGAGCGGAACTGTTAGATCTGCTGCGCGAATATGGAGTGGCGCTGGTGTTGAACAACTACTACACCATGCCAGGCTTAGCGGAGACCCTCAACCGCGTCGATCCAGTAACGGCCGACTTTCTCTACGTGCGATTTTTAGGCGATCGCAAAAAGATGGACGCTTACGTCGAGGAGCTAATTCGCAAGGGCGAGCAGGAACGACATTGGGACCGCCTCGTCTGGGACCGCGCCGCCGAGACCCAGCAGTGGGCGCGGCAGGTGCGGGAGCTAGCGGAGGCCGCGCCGGAGCGGGCCGTGTACGTATTTTTCAACAACCACTACGCCGGGTACGCGCCCGGCTCACTCGGCCTCTTTGCCCAGGCGTGGAAGGAATGAGCGACGACTTCGACGCCGAGACGGGCTATACACGGTTAATGGACATATAGCAATGCGGAATGATTTGAACGATTCGAGTGGTGGACCGTCTTGCAGTAGGGGGGAGCGATCGCTCCCCCCTACAATTCGGCGTCTGTCTGCGTCCATCGGCGGATTATCTCGCGAATGATTTAGGACTGCTATATGATGACGAAGCGGCGCGGCTCTAATGGGAACCGCGCCGCTTTTCTTTTGCATATCACTTTTTATTTGCCTTTTACATGCAATAGATGTATTATTAGTCCAAGTAGTATAAGGTAAGGAGCATATTTATGGAAATAGTCATCGACACCAGTGATTCAGTGCCGGTGTTTGCTCAATTGATCGATCAAATCAAAAAGGCCGTTCTCAGCGGCGAGCTTAGCGCAGGGGCTGCCTTGCCTTCCATTCGGCAACTTGCAAACGACATGGGCCTGAACCACAACACGGTGGCCAAGGCTTATCGGCTATTGGAACGCGATGCTGTCATTGAGACCAAAGGATATCGCGGTACGTTCATCCACCCAGACGCCAAGGCCAATAGCGCAGTCGATTTAAACGCATGGGTGACGTCCACATTAAGCGAAACAATCAAGACATTAAGAGGATCCGGCGTAACGGATTCCGAAATCCGGATTGCATTCGGGAATGTCATGAACAACCGAGACCAGTGAGGAGCTAGCGATGCCAGACAACATCTTATTTTACGCCGTATTTCTGAGCCAGATTCTTCTTATTTCTTTTTATTTTCCCAGAAAAATGCTCAAGCGGATAAGTTACGTGTTCGCAACGTACCCACCATCGCAATATCCCAAGCTCTACCCAGAACCGATCGAGTATTACGAGAAAGCGCGGCGCAATTACCGGAATTTAAACGTGGCTGTACTGCTAGTTGGCTTGTCGTTACTGGCGGTGTTTTTAGGCGATTCGCGCAGTGGTGAATGGGACGTGGGCAATTTAGTATTTCCGTATTTTATGATCCAGTTTTTCCCTATGATGCTCCTAGAAATAAGATCTTTCAAATATTATCGGCTGATGCGAAAAGCCGATTCGCGCACCACTCGCAAGGCCGAGCTGCAACCCCGCCGTTTGTTTGATTTTATTTCACCTACAATGATCGGCCTAGCGCTACTCGTGTATTTCGCCTTTGTAGCGCTCATTCTCTATATCCGACAATTCGATTTTCCCTGGTTCGGCGGATATTGGAATATCGTCGGAGTGACGGCGGGGAATGTCTTTTTTGCGGCAATAGTGGCTTGGAACATGTATGGGAAAAAACTGGACCCGTACCAAGCGTATGAAGATCGCAAAAGGCAGATAGAACTCGTCGTGCAACAGATGGTTTTTATGAGCATTGCGGCGACGACGTTTATGGCGCTAGAAGTAATCCTAGCCAGTCTGGATCTGCGCGACCTCCAGCCTACGGCGATGAGTCTGTATTTTCAGTTAATAGCCGTGGTCTGCTTGCGGACCCTGCGCATAGACAACATAAATTTTGCAGTGTATAAAGGAGACCCTTCCGAGGAAAGGACTGAAACGCGGAACTATGCAGCGAATGCCCTCAATCTTGCCAGCGTGGGTCTATGGGTAGGTCTCGGTCTCGGTCTATTATTCGGCGTTCTTATTCTCGTAGAAGGCGGGACCGCAAAAGGTTTTGTAATGGGGGTGGGGATTGGGACGGTTTTGGGGATGGTTATCGGCAGTCTCTTAGAGTATCGAAGGAGCACTGCCCCAACGGTATGACCGTGCGTCCGCGCTGACTGCTTTGGCGCAAAAATTTCTCAACGGAAGCCTGCGCCTCTATTCGGGCAGCGCGATTTGGGGATCGTCGGGGGCGGGGCGGTAGAGGAGCAGGGTGTTGCCCAAGACCTGCACAAGATGTGCCTCGGTAGCGGCGGCAAGCTGCTCGCCGGCTTCGCGGCGGTCGAGGGGACTGTTGCGCTCGCAGCGCACCTTGACCAACTCGCTATTGGCATAGGCTTCGTTGAGTGAGCGGATAACGGCAGCGGAAAGGCCCTCTTTGCCCAAATACACAGTCGGGCGCAGCGCGTTGCCTAGGCCACGCAAATAGCGGCGTTCTTTGCCACGTAAGCGACAATTTGTTATTGACGGTAGGCTTCCCGACGATGTTTTATTCGATAAACATCGACACGGTTCCTGCCGTCATCTATTTGATAGAGGATGCGGTACTCCCCCACACGGACCCGCCAACCAGAAGCCGTTCGACCTGAAAGTTTAACGACGCCGTCTGGACGTGGATTGCTTGCTAATTGACGGAGCACGGCATCTATGCGTCTAATAGCTTCTCGTGGCAGCCTCCGAAATTCTCGTTCAGCACGACGTTCTAAATGGATGATATAAGCCATCGCATCCGTCAAAGTTTCCCTTCTTTTTTCATTTCTGCCTGTATTTCAGTGTATTCCCGAAAGCCGGTTGCCGTTTCAACGGCTCTATCCAAGTCTAAAGCATCTTCTAAATCCTGAAGTCGTTGTATCAGAGAGCGATAATCTTCCATCGATAGAACGGTTGCTGTTTTCCGTCCCTTTTCATTGACGACATATTTCGGCTTGATATTGAGCATAATAGCCTTCCTGTTACGAGCTTTTACAAGTAAGTATATGGAAGCTGGTCTCGCTTCTCAACGGAAGCCTGCGCCTCTATTCGGGCAACGCGATTTGGGGGTCGTCGGGGGCGGGGCGGTAGAGGAGCAGGGTGTTGCCCAAGACCTGCACAAGATGGGCCTCGGTAGCGGCGGCAAGCTGCTCGCCGGCTTCGCGGCGGTCGAGGGGACTGTTGCGCTCGCAGCGCACCTTGACCAACTCGCTATTGGCATAGGCTTCGTTGAGTGAGCGGATAACGGCAGCGGAAAGGCCCTCTTTGCCCAAATACACAGTCGGGCGCAGCGCGTTGCCTAGACCACGCAAGTAGCGGCGGTCTTTGCCGCGGAGCTTAGGTGTGGGATTAGTCATCTAATCTTCCTTCGTCAAAACTTCCTTTTCTCTTCTTCTTAGCATACAGACTCGCCACCATCCTGTCGAGTTGGAACGATTTTTGCCGTTGGACTTGGTATGTCTGCGAGCAAAAAGACGCTCCGGCGGCCCGCGCTGTGGACGGCCCTCGGATTCGGGATCGGCATTTTCTTGGGGCGGACCGTAGAACTGGGTTTCGTTACAGCGGCAGCCCTGAGCGGCTTGGCCTTGCTCGGCGCGGCCACCGGCTTCTATTGCAAGGCGCGTTGGACGGGTTGGACCCTGTGGGTCGCCGTCGTTCTGTTAGGCGCACTGCGTTACCACATCGACACAGCCCTGTCCCCTTTGCCACACCTCATTGCGCTCGAAGTCTTTGGCCAGCGCGGCGTAGTAACCGGGCGCATCGTCCAAGAGCCGGAGCGTAGCGACGAGCGAATGCGCTTTGTCATAGCATTGGAACAGGTGGTCGCTGACAGTGCCATCTACCACTTGAGCGGGCAAGCGTTAGTCACAGTAAAAGACGTGAACTTGCCCGCCGATTACGGCGACCGCGTGTCCCTGCGCGGCAAGCTGCAACGGCCTCGTGCGATGCGCAATCCCGGCGGCTTCGACTACCGGGCCTTTTTGGCCCAGCAGGACATCTACGGCACGCTCTTCGTCGGCAAACCCGAGCAGATCGCGTCCGTGGAGTGCTTGCCCGGACACTGGCTATACGAAGGCGTGGTGTTGCCCCTTAGACGCGCCGTGCGCCAGAGCATTGAGCGCAACCTATCAGGCGCACCGGCCGGACTGTTGTTGGGCGTACTCTTGGGCGAGAAGCAGCGGATTCCCGAGGAGGTACGCGCTGCGTTTCGCAGCACCGGGCTGGCGCACGCGCTGGTGGTCAGCGGACTCCACGTCGGGATGGTGGGTGGGTTTTTCTTCTTTGGGTTCCGGCTCCTGCGGCTCGCCGACCGACCGAGTTCCGCGGCCACAATAGTCGCGCTGGCGCTCTATGCCCTCGCAACCGGAGCGCAGGTACCGGTGGTGCGGGCGGTGGTGATGGGAGCGGTGGTGCTGTTGGGGCGGGTGCTCCGGCGGCAGGGCGACATCTACAATACCCTTGGGCTGGCGGCGCTAGCGATCTTGGTACTATGGCCGGAGAGTCCGTGGAGCCTGAGCTTCCAGCTCTCCTTTGGCGCGACGTGGGCTATCGTCTCCTTGCACGGACCGCTCGCCTCGCTGTTCCCCGCAGCCTTGCAACGCGCCGATAGCCGAATCGGCCGCTGGATCGTCACCCCCCTGTGCGCCTCGTTGGCAGCCCAGCTCGGCACCGGACCGTTGATCGCCTATTCCTTTCAGCAGCTGGCACTGGGGGCCGTGGTGGCCAATATAGTGGTAGTGCCGCTGTTGGCGCTCGCCGTGGGCTTGGGCCTGCTGGCCGCGTTGACAGGGTGGATTTTGCCTTGGGTCGCCACCGCGTTCAACGCCGCCAATTACTTGGTCCTCGTGGGGCTGATCGAGCTAGTCTCATGGTGGGCCTCGCTGCCCTTTGCGTCCGTGGCCGTGCCGCGGCCAGGAGTGCTTTTCGTCGCAGTGGCGGCTGCGCTCTGCCTGCTCGGCCCGCTTTTGACCCATAGGGTATGGGCACGCAAAGCCGCCATTTTCGCGGCGCTCGTCTGGCTTAATGTCGCAGTGTGGACCTATGCGCTTCGCTCCCGCGACTTGGAGATCGTCTTTTTGGATGTGGGCCAAGGCGACGCGGCGTTTGTGCGCTTTCCCGACGGCAAGACCATGGTCGTCGATGGCGGCGAGCGCAGCGAATACTTCGACGGCGGCGAACAAGTGCTGTTGCCTTTCTTGCGCTACATAGGCGTCCGGCGGGTCGATGTCGTCGTGGCCTCGCATCCGCACAACGACCACATCGGCGGACTGGTAGCCCTGTTGGAGCAAATGGAAGTCGGCCACTTTCTCGACAGCGGACAAGTCTATGACTCGTGGACGGCGCAAAGGCTGCGGGAACTCATCGCCGAGCGGGGCGTGCGCTACCACCGAGTCGCAGCGGGCGACAGCTTGGCGGGCTTGGGCGGGGTCGCGGGACTGGTCCTACATCCGACTGCCGCCTTTGTCGATGCAGACGGCAACACCCCTTTCGGCACCAACAACGGCTCCGTGGCCTTTAGCTTGCAGCACGAAACCGTGCGCGTGCTCTTCACCGGCGACGTAGAGCAGGAGACCGATCCGGCGATTCTCGCTTGGGGAACGCGGCTACAGGCGCACTTGCTCAAAGTGGCTCACCACGGCTCGCGCACTTCGTCGCAGCCGCTTTTCGTCGCGGCAGTCGCGCCCGCAGTGGCGGTGATGTCGTTGGGGGAGGGCAACAAGTTCAAGCACCCCGCGCCGGAAGTCGTCGCACGCTATGCAGCGCACGGGGCGCGGGTGCTGCGCACCGACCACACCGGCGCGGTGCAAGTGCGGATTGACGGCGTGCGCATGGTCGTGCAGACGATGCTGGAGTGAGGGACGCGCTTAGTCTTGCAACCCCAATTCGGGCCGCTCGATCAAAGACCGCAGGCGGTCGAGGAAGCGGGCCGCGGCACCGTTTTCGAGCAGCTCACTCTCAACCGTCAGGCTCAAAGATATCAACGCCCGCGGTACCACGCGGCCCTCGCGCACAGCCGGGCGCTCGGCAATGCGACCCAGTCCCAAGGTCGCGCGGTAGGGAGGATGGAGGATCGGGGTAAAGGCGTCAATGCCGTACATGCCGAGATTGGCGATGGCAAAGGTGCCACCCTGCACGGCCTCCGGCTCCAAGGCGCGCCGCCGCACCTGAAGCGCTAGGGAGCGCGCCGCGGCCGCGAGTTCGGCCCAGCTCTTGGTATGCGCGTCGCGGATGACCGGAGCCGCCAAGCCATCGCCCGTATCTACGACGAGGCTGAGATGGACGGCCTCGGTCTCTGAGGCGTTCAACTGAGGGTAATCGGCCAAGGCGACGACCGCCAGCTTGGCAATCAGGTGGTGATAGGAAGGCGCGGGCGCATCTTCCGCCTTGAGCTGCGGGCGCAACGTCACCAACTCGGTGGCGTCTGCTTCGGTCGTCAGGATCGCGGGAGCAGCTTGGCCACTGCGGGCGGCCGCACGAACATCGCGCTCGACGATCCGGCCCGTGCGTCCGCTGCCGGTGAGCACGCGCCATTCTACCCCAAGCTCCGAGGCCACGCGCCGAGCGCGGGGGCTAATGGTCGGCCCTGCGGAGCGAGTCGGTGTAGGCGTTGGGGCTGGCTCTGATTTTGCTACGGGTGCGGGTGGAACCGGCTCTGCGGTAGGAATTGGCGGCGGCGCAGTCGGCATTTCCTCGCCGGGCTGCAACAGATAGCCCAACAGAGTGCCCACCGGCACCGTATCGCCGGGTCGGGGCGCGTCCGGGGGGATGCGCAGGATGCCGCCGGAGAAGGTTTCGATCTCGTTGAGGGCCTTGTCGCTTTCCACCGTAAAGAGGATTTCGCCCACCTCGACCGCGTCGCCATCGGCTTTGAGCCACTCGACGAGGGTGCCCTCCTCCATGGTCCACCCCAAGCGGGGCATCGCGATTGGCTCGGCCATGCGCTTGCTCCTACTCGGCCATCAAGTCGCGGATGGCCCGTTCTACGTCCTTCCCATTGGGCGCGACCAGGGCCTCTAAAGGCGCACTGTACGGCGTGGGCACGTGCGCACCGTTGAGGCGGCGCACCGGCGCGTCGAGGTCGTCGAAGGCCCGGTCAACCACGGCCGCGGCGATTTCTGCGCCCATGCCGCAGGGGGCAAAGGTCTCATCGGCGATCAGCAGGCGGCCCGTCCGATGGACGGATTCGAGCACTGTGTCGATGTCGAGGGGGGACGTAGTGCGGGGGTCAATCACTTCGACCGAGATGCCCTCACCAGATAGGGCCTCGGCGACTTGCAGCGTCTCGGGCACCATAGTAGTAAAAGCCACGACGGTTAGGTGCTCGCCGCGACGACACACGGCCGCTTGGCCAAAGGGAATGGCGTACTCTTCTTCCGGCACTTCGCCGCGAGTGTTGAGCAAGGACTTGTGTTCGAGGAAAAGCACCGGATCGTCGCCGCGCAGGGCCGTCTTGAGCAGGCCCTTGGCGTCGTACGGGTTGGACGGTACCGCGATCTTGAAGCCGGGCAGATGCGTAAAAATCGGATAGTAATTGCCCGAGTGATGGGTGGCGGCCGCACCGCCGACGCCAATGCAGCCGCGCAGGACGATGGGCATTTTCAGGCGGCCACTGCTCATGTACTGCATCTTGGCGATCTGGTTGACCAGCTCGCCGAACGCATCGAGGATGAAGTCCAAGAACATGAAATCCACAACGGGCCGCGTCCCGGTCATGGCCGCGCCAGCGCACAAACCGACAAAGCCACGCTCGCATATCGGAGTGTCGCGCAGGCGTTCCGGGCCGTACAGGTCGAAGAGGCCGGTTGTGGTATTGAAGTTGCCGCCGCGCGGCCCAATGCCCTCGCCAACGACGAAAATGGTCTCGTCGCGCGCCATCTCTTCGGCCAAGGCTTGGTGCGCCGCTTCTACATAGGTGAGTTCGGGCATTACGCGCCGCCCCTTTGGCTAAAGACGTGGTCGGCCACGGTGGCCGGGTCGGGCCACGGGCTGTCGTGGGCAAATTGCAGGGCCTCGGCGATAAGCGCGGTGACGTCCGCCGCAATCGCGTCGAGTTCTTCTTGGCGGGCGTGGCCTGCCTCTAGCAGCCGGTGGGCAAAGGCCAGGATGGGGTCGCGCTCTTTCCACTCGTCGATTTCCTCGGTGGAGCGATAGCCTCCGTCGCGCATTCCCTCGGCGTGGGGTCGGGTGCGATAGGTCTTGCATTCGATGAGGGTCGGGCCGCCGCCTTGGCGGGCACGCGTTATTGCTTCGCCAGCTACCGAGTACACCGCAGCTACGTCGTTGCCATCGACGGCAATGCCGGGCAGTCCGTAGGCCGCGGCGCGGTTGGCCACCTGCGGATTGCGAGTGGTATCGACAAAGGCGACTTCCGTGGCGTAGAGGTTGTTTTCGCAGACGAAGAGCACCGGCAACTGCCAGTTGGTCGCCAGGTTGATGCCTTCGTGGAAGGCTCCGTTGGCTACTGCCCCGTCGCCAAAGAACGCCACGCCGACCTTGGGGACGCCCAACAGCTTAAAGGAGTAGCCAGCGCCAGCCGCTTGGAGGATGCAGGGGCCGACGATGCCGCTGGTGCCCATCATCCCCACTTGCGGCGAGAAAAGGTGCATGGAGCCACCGCGCCCCTGCGAGCAGCCCGTGGCTTTGCCAAAAAGCTCGGCGATCAGCTCCTTGGGCGGTACGCCTTTGGCGAGGGCGTGGCCGTGGCCGCGATGCGTGCTAAAAACCGCGTCGTCGTCGTTGAGGTGAGCGCAAACGCCGGTGGCAATGGCTTCCTCGCCGACGTACGTGTGGCAGGCACCGGGAATCAGACCGGCTTGGTAGGACCGGGCGAGTTGCTCTTCGCAGCGGCGGATGACCAGCATCTGGCGATAGAGCGCCAGACAGGTATCCTTGTCGGGCAGAACTGCTTCGGTTGAGGTTGGCATGGCGGCGAATATAGAAACTCAAGGGATTTATGCAATTGTTCGCGCTCGACTTGCGGCAGTTGCTCAATCAGCGGCAACAGCTTTTCGAGTGTTATCGGCTCGGAAATTTGGATCATTGCGGATGCAAAAATCGCGATAGCGGTTGGTATTGAGGACGAGCTTCACGGCCAGAGGTCGAGATCTACTTGGTCCATGGCTTCGATGGCCCGATCAAAAGCCGGATCTTCTACCCAAGTGCCGGCCAAATCGTCTAGGTCGTGGTGGCGCACTTCTTGGTCCGACAAGCCCAAGCCGCGCTCGAGGGCCCACAGCGCTATTTCGTTGAGGCTCTTGTGCTCTTCGCCGGCCCGTCTTCTGAGTTCCCGATCTAGTCGCGCCGGCACTTTCCTGATGGTGTATTGCGTCTGTTTCTCTGTCATGCCTACAATAATTGACGGGATGTGCAGGCAGGACAATCGGCCAACTACTACGCCCCTAGGCTGCAGGCACCACGGGCCGCTCTACATATTCGACGTAGAGGCGCTCCAAGTCGGTTTCTTGGAATTCGTCGCGAGTCAGCGTCTTGACGAGGTGGCCTTCGACCATGATACCGAGCCGGTCGGCGATCACGCGGGCGCGGAACACGTCGTGGGTGGTCATCCAGATCGCCTTGCCCTCGTTGCGCAGCTCGTCCAACAGCTCCAAGAACTCGGCCCCGGACTTGGGATCGAGGCCCGATGTCGGCTCGTCGAGCAGCACGATGCGGGCGTCTTTGGCGATGGCAATGGCAATGCCTAACTTCTGCCGCATCCCCTTGGAAAACTCCTTGACCCGCCGGCCAAACGCCTCCGATTGCAAGCCCACCCGCGCCATGATCTGGTCGTAGTGCGCCGCTTCTTGCGGCGGCTGGCCACTCAAGCGGGTAAAGAAATCCAAGTTCTGCCGGGCGCTAAAGTTGCCGTAGAGCATGACGTTTTCCGAGACATAAGCCACGTGCTTTTTGGCCTCTAAGGGCTGCTCGGTGATGTCGATGCCGCACAGCTTGACCGTCCCTTGAGTGGGGTCGGTAAAGCCCAGTGCGACCATCAAGGTGGTGGTCTTGCCGGCGCCGTTGGCCCCGAGCATGGTGAAGATCTCACCGCCTTCGATGGTCAGGTTGAGGTCGGTGACCGCTTTGACGTCACCGTAGTGCTTGGAAAGTCCGATGATCTCCAACATGATGCGTTCCTTTCGGTTGAGTGGTTAGTGGTTAGTGGTCAGTGATTAGCCCCCCGAAGGGGTTGGGACTGATCACCGGCCACTGGTCACTGACCACTAGTTTTATAAAACTCGCTGTTGAGCGCGCGGCCGAGTATCCGCCGCAGCTCTTCAGCGGCGAGGATGTAGGCTAGGCGCTCGGTAAAATAGCTCTGCTCGGCGAAGGTGACGGCCGTCCGCTGGCGGCGGATGTCGTCGAAGTTGAGGTTGCCCATCGCGTTTTCAAACAGCTCTTCGACCGTGTCCAACCGCTGGCGGGCTACATCGGCGCGGCGGCGCAGGATCTGCGTGTTTTCCCGCCGGCTTTGCAGGGCGTAAAACGCTTCGACCACTTCGAGTTCAATCAAGTTGCGGGTCTCGTCGCGGTCTTGGCGCAGCTCGTGGAGCCGTGCGCTCTCCTCAGTCCTCTGTGCCAAGCGCCGACCGCCTTGGAACAGGGGCAGGGATACGTTGGCCATCACGCGCCAGCCCTCGCCCATGTCCAGGGCGGGGTCCAAGCCCTCACTGGCGAGCGAGCGGCGACCGGAGCCTACCAGCTTCCACGTTTGGCCGTTGCCGCTCCAGTGCAAGCCGAGGTCGGTGTCTTGGACCTCCTTGGTCAGTTGTAGGCCGACGTGGGGCAACCACTGCCAGAACACACTGCGCGCCTGGTGCTGCTGTTCGCCTATTTGCCAGACGAGTTCGGCGAGATGGGGCCGGTTGGTGCGAGCTTCCTCGATGAGGGTGGGCAAGTCCGCTTCGCTGGGATCGAGGAGCGGGAGTTGCTCGTAGGGCGGGCCGACGATCTCGATGGCGCGGAGCGAGCGCTTGCCCACGAGGCCGATCTCGGTAAAGAGCTTCAGATGCAGGGCGCGCAGGGCGCGCTGGAGGTTGTTGATGCGCGTCTGCTCCTCTAACACCTCCAGTTCGGCCTCGTGCAGTTCTACGGGCCGCGCCAAGCCGGCGTCGAGGCGCGTTTGCACCCGGTCCATTTTAGCACGGAAATAGGCGAGCAACTCGTCGCGGCTAGCGATCTCGTCGCGCGTCAGCAGCAGGCGGTAGTATGCTTGGCGCACTTGGCTATCGACGTTGATGATGGTCTCGCGGTAGCGCGCCTTTTCCGCCTGCTCTTGATGCTTGGCGGCAAAGCGCGAGGGGGTGGTGGCTCCGTAGCGCACGATCTCTTGCTGGGCTTCTAAGAACAGCTCGCGTTGGTCAGTCTCGGGCGCGTCGGCGAATTCGCTGCGAGCGTAATCGGCGTTCAGGCCGATGGTCGGAAGCTGCTCGGCGTAATCGAAGCGGGTGCGCGCCGCCATTTGGTGCCAGCGCGCGCGGGCCGCTCCGAGCACCGGGCTGTGGTGGCCCGCTTCGCGCTGGCAAGTCGTTAGGTCCCACTCCTCGGCGTGGACGATGCTCGTCAAGCAGCAGAGGGTGGCCAAGGCCACTCGATACGTAGTCATCGCTTGCTCCATTGCACGGTGAAGACGGCGATGCCCAGCACGATGCTCACCAGCAAGATCACCAAGCCGGTGATGCCCCAAAACGAGCCATCGCTCTTGATGTTGATGTTGACGGTGCGCTCGACCGACTCGACCCATTGCCCCTTGTGCTGGGTGCTGGCGCTGGTCTTGACTTCGTAGCGTCCTATGTCGGCGCTGTTGATGGGCCGCACGGTCAGCATGGCCTCTATTTCCTCGCGCGGTGCGATCTGGGCGATTTCCGGCGGCTCAAAGGAGACCTGCCAGCCCGGCGGCGACAGGGCTTGCAGGCGGATGTCGAGCAATTCAACCGTGCCGAGGTTACGCACATGCCAAACGGACTGCGACTCGCCTTCGCCATTGACCGACAGGTCGAGGTTGAGGGTGGTCAGTTCCAATTCGGCCCGGCCCGTGGGCACTAATTGCAGTTGCTCGTAGCCAATGCCCATGGCTTGCAAACGCGCTGGATCGGCCGCGGCCAACACCTCGGCTTCTACCGTATTTGGCTCGTAGGCCAGCACCGAGAAAATCAGCGGCTGATCCACCGCAAAGGTAGCGGCCTGTTCGGGGACGTACACGTTGAGGGTGAGCGAGTCGCTGGAGTGGTCGCGGGAAAAGCGCAGCCGCGACAGGTTGCGGCCCCCGCTCTCGAACTCATAGCGAAAGTCGTCTGGCAGCCCGTGCGCCATGAGCTGAAAAATCTTTTCGTCTTCGGCCAGCCGCTCTAGCTGGAGCTCGTACGCCACCGAATTGCCCAAGGGACCTTCTTGGGAGAACTGGGTGGCGTACACGCGCACTACGTCGCGGGCTGAAGCCTTTTCGAGGTGAATGACGTGGTCGTCCGTGCGGTTGAGGTATTGGAGTTGCACGGTGAGGTCCTCGACCTCGGGACGCTGCAAGCCAACCTCGACTTCGACTTCCTCGCCGAGAGCCAGCACCGGGATGTGGACTTGGTAGGGCTGGCCGACCATGACATTGTCGGCGAGGATGGTGACGAAGATGTTGTTCACCTGCAATAGCGACGCGGCGTCTTGGTCGAGGCCGTTGATGGCGTAGCGGCGGCGGGCCTGATCGACCATTTTCGCTAAGCGGAGATCGGAGTCGTTGCGCAAGGTGAGCCGCACGCGCACCTTGTCGCCCTCGACGCCGTACTTTTGACCGTTGACGACCGTCAGGTGCGTGGCGTCGGCCAGCGAGTGGAGGAAGGCGCGCTGGAGGTTTAAGTCGGCCCGTTGCCGCTCTTCGCGGGCGCGCTCGAACCGCTCGCGGGCAATGCGCAACTCTTGGCCGGTGACCACGCCGCGCTCCTTGAGGCCGATCATCTGCTCGTACTCGATTTCGACCTCGGCCTCGCGCGCTTTGACCTGCTCCAGCGTCAAGTGGGCCTCTTGGAGGTCGAGCAGGATGCGCTGCTGTTCTTTGGTCAAGTTTTCAGCGTGGGCCGCGAGGGCGCACACCAGCAGGCCGAAAACATATAAGATGGAAGACATGACGGCACTCCTTTCGGTAGCACTCAGTTGTCCTTTACATTCGACCGCTCGTCCTCAGCAGTTCTTCTACGAACTCAACCTTGTCGTCTATCTGGAGTTCGCGGTATAATTCCAATGCTTGCCGCCACTGAAGTAAGGCATCATAAGGGGCCTGATTCGACGCATAGACTCCCCCTAAGCTAACTCTAACGTCGGCGACGGCCTTCAAGTCCGATACTTTCTCAAACCGTTGCACGGCCTGCCGGTACGCCTCTTCTGCCGCATGAAAGTTTTCAACCTTCACGTAGGCATTACCCAAAATGGCCGCTTGTACCGCCCCACCTTTGTCGTCTCCAATCGCGTCAAACAGCATCCTAGACTGCTGGAACAACACCGTGGCTTCTGGCGTGTCACCTTTCTCCAATAGCACCTGTCCTAGACCACCCAAGGTGCGAGCCTCAAACTGTTTATGGCCTAATTTTCGTTGGGTGGCCAGCGTCCGACGATACATGGCTTCCGCCTCAGCAAATCGACCCGTCTGGCTATATACGCCCCCTAAGACGCTGTAATGATGCGCCAATCCCTCGTCGCGCTGGAGCCGCTCCTCAATCTCAATGCCTTTTTTTAAAATGTCCTCGGCCTCGGCTAAACGCTGCTGTTGGAGATAGACCATACCCAAGCCCTGATAGTGGCCAGAAATACCCGGCATATCGCCGAGTTCTCGGCACACGTTCAGTCCCTGCTGGAAGTAGGCCTCGGCCTCCTCTAGTTTGTTTTGCTGGAGTGCCAACAGCCCCAAGTTGCCGCATTCTTCCGCCCAATAGGCCCTATTGCCCGACGCCTCGTGGAGTTGCTGAGCGCGGATGTGCAGGTCTCGCGCCTCGGCGATTTTTCCTTGGAGATGGGCGACAAAGCCTCTATTGCTATAATTGACGGCCAGACGCTCCTCATCGTGGCGTTCACTATTGATCGCAAAGGCTTTATTGAGATAGTCAACCGCCTCATCCATCCGTCCCTTGACTTGGTACATAAGCCCCAAGCCGCTACACGCATCGGCTTCCATCTCCCGATCCTGCCACTGCCGTGCTTTCGCAAGGGATCTTCGGTAAAGCCCTTCGGCCTTGTCGAGTTCACCTTGTTCCTTGTAATAGCGACCTAACAGGAGGCAAGCCTTCGCTTGGGTACGTACATCTCGATTTTGTGCGACCCGTGCCCGCTGTATTGCTACGTCGCGTTCGGGAATTAACGGAATGATTTCCATGTGTTCAAAATACCTTCTTTGTTTATTGCACCCGCCGAATTGACCCACTTTAACTCGGTCCACAGGTCAGGCTGTCGAGGTCGTGGAGCGATAACAGGTCAATGAAGTTGAAGCTCAATCTCGGCAAGCTATCTTCGTCAGACTCAGCCCAAAGCCCACTGATTCGGACGATGGTCCAACAGGAATTGATACTGCTGCCAGTCCGCGTCCGTGAGGGTCCGGTAGCGTCGGTCGAACTCGACTAAGTCCTCTACTAGGGATTCTTCGGGCAGGAACGGGTCTGGCCACAGGTGAGCGAACCAAAAGTAGAGCAAGCGGATGCGCGGCTGTTGAAATTTGTCCGCCATATACTCGATGGCCCGATGCCGCACCGCCGTCTCTGCGGCGTTGAAGTCGTGGAAATGGTATAGATGGTAGGTGTCCGCCAGCACTCCATAGAGCCGACACCCGTGTTGCTGGCACCGGTACGCCAACTCCCATCCCTCGCAAAAAGGAATATTGATGTCGAATCCCCCGATGGATCGCAACACCTCGCGGGGAAGGGCGCTATTATGAGGAGTCAGACCTAGCCAAGCCACGGCAGCATCCGGGCACCGGCGAAAAAGATCGATTTGTTCGTCCTGCATCTGTTCCAGTTCAGGGAACGGATAGCCGCCGGGGAGGGCACGCTCGCGGATTGCCGCGAAATCGTGGCGAACCATCGCTTCGGTCAGGATCAACTCCGCCCGGTGGCTCTCTAGGTAGTCTTTCTGGACACTAGGGATGGCGACATCAGCGAGCGACCCACGTTGGGGATCTTGGAAAAACTCCAACTCGGCTAGTGAGTATAGCTGGCCGCACAACACGCTATCTGGACCGTGTTCCCGAAAGGCGTCTAAATACGTTTGTAGCAGGTCAGGGGCCGGCAGAGCGTCTCCGTCGAGCAACACGACGAGGTCGCCCGCGGCTTGGTTGATCCCTCGGTTCCGCGCCGAGCAGCGCCCTTCGTTCGGATAGAGTCTGATCGGCTTCATATTGTCGATGTACAACGCATCGAGCATCTCTGTCGTGCTATCGGTCGAGCCGTCATCAATCACCAAAACTTCAAAGCACCCGGACGGAAGGGTCTGACCTTCCAAGCCGCTCAAGACTAGGCGGAGCCGTTCTCGTTGGTTGTACGTAGGTATGACGACACTAACTTCCATTGTATCCCTCCATTCAGCCTTCGTCGAGAATCTCAATCTGCAAGTGGCACTCGTAAGACAATTCGGTCTGCAAGTCCCACCGATTGGGGTCGTTGGCCTGAGCGTTTGGCCGCTCTACGAGGCATTGCGGGATATTTTTGACAGAATTGGAACACCGGATGCGTTGGGTGTCCAAATGACCAAAGTAGTAGGCCCAATACGGATTGGTATTCTCCTTGATTAAGTGGCGCAGTGCCGGGTCGGCGACATTGTGATCCGTCAGGGCGGTCTGCCCGATGACAATGCCGTGGAATTCGACGGGCACCCAGCCCTTTTCCGCCAAATAAACCTCAAGCCAAGTGTGGCCGAAGATAGGTTCTCTATATGTGTCAAGAGCAAAGCTATCGTCCCCGTTAGGGGCACCGGCGACCTCGCGCACAGGGATTCCATCTAGACGGCACAGTGCCATAAACGCTCGGGAAAGTGTGATACAATGACCGCCGGTATCGCCCAAGATGGCTTGGGCACTGTACCCGATACTTTGGCTGGGGTCTTTGGTTTTCTTGAACCTTTTGGTGTGCATCAGTGCCTCGTATAGAGCACGGGCACGACACTCGTCGCTGCGCCCTTTTCGAGGGCCTAGTCCCTGCCGGAAAACCTCGACTTCGGGGCAATCCACCAGAGCAGGGTCTAGGCTCAAATACCGTTTCCGCTCGATGGGACTTAGAGGAATCGGCTGAGACCCATTAGCTAGCGGGAATTCTTCCACGGTCAACTCGCAGACATAGCTCAGCTCCCAAGTCTCGCTTTCAGCGGAACCTTTGGTCCGCTCATAGTTGTAGAAAAAACCCATCGTCGGCACCAACACGGCTTCCATACCATCAGGCTCGCAGGTGATGTATTGGATATCCCGTTGACCGCCCCCTTCGATGGGATAAGGCAGGAAGATTCGAGTACGCTGACCGGGCTGAAGCGGCGCAGGATTGATCCGCAACTGATAGGTCATTCGGTATCGCTGCCATTTCTTGCGACCCCGGACGCCCTTGTCATCTCGGATGAAAAATCGGTTGCGCTTCTGCTCCAATGCTCGATAATCGGCCTCAAAAAAGCGAGGCTCGTGGTCGTAGAGCCAATTCCACGAATCAATGCGGTCGTAATACAACGCCCCGTGAACTTTGTGGTGCGGCAGTCCCCGGCCCGTGCCTTCGTGCAGAATCGCCTCTACTTCTTCCGTTGAAAGCGGGGAACTGGCGACCAGATAGCGGACGAATTCCCGTCTTTCCATAGCATAACGCGAGTCGAGTTGATGCGGTTTTTCTTGGGCGAGGAAGAAGCCATCTACCAGATCAGCAGCGACTTGGCCTCCGTGCCATGGGGACGCCGTTTTAGCAAAAGCACGACACGATGACGCGAACTGGGAATCATCTCCCAGTACTCGATACAGGGCCGTCAAAATCTCGTCTGCTCGAAATGCCTTGCGGTCGAGCTTTATGCCCAATCCGAGTTGTTCAACGCGATTCAAGTGGTATTCCTGATCCAAGTCCTCGGGGGCTCCGATGATAGGCACCCCGCACCGCAGGGCCTGATAAATAGTGTCAATGCCGACGATACCCACTAACGCCCGTGCCTGCTGCAAGACCCACTCGCCGGGGAGAAAGTCGGTCACCCGGACATTGCTATAACAGCTTGTTCCATCCCAGCGGCCTGCCGCGGTGACGAGCAAACGGATGGGTTCGTGCGCCACGGCCTCAATCAGCCCCTCCAAGTATTCGGGAGGCCGTCCGCTGTTGCCACAGGGCACATAGACCAGCGGCCAAGACAAATCCCATCCTTGGTCGAGCAGGGGGACCGTACCTTTCTCCTTTGGGGCATCCAGCAAAGGACCTACGTAGTGATACCCCGGAGCCGTCTGTTCTGGAGGCGGATGGAATTCGGGGATGTCCGCCAGCAGGTACAGCTTTTTCTGAGGCTTCACCTCATGGGCCTTGCGCTTGAGATACGCACCAAACGGCCCCAGTTCGGTGCTTAACGACTCCATCAGCCGTACCGGGAACGGATAGCCCGGCTGGTTGTACGCTTGGCTTATGATGGCCTCGTCAATTCCTTCGAGTTGAGCCGCTATGGAGAGGGTCGGCTTCATATCTTGGATTACTAAGGCCGGCTTAATCGCTTGGATCAAGTTCCGTTCCGACTGAACACAGCGATCAATCCACTCCAAGTCGTAATAGCCGTATTCACCCCGAGCCACGTATTCGTCCATCCGTTCTTGCGGCAAGGTCTCGACATCGTGGACGGGGAAGCCCTCCCCGACGAGTCGCTCAATATGGGGGCCGCGCCCGGCGCATTCGACTGGATATCCCCGCTCCCGCAGTGTGCGAGCGAGCAGGAGCGGGCGGATGGTGTGTGCCAAGCTATACCCGTGGAAGAAGACGAGGATTTTTCGTTGGTTTCGCGCCAGTTGGTCCAGTTCCATCCACCGCTGGAGCAAACGATCCCAAAGCAGCAATCGCTCAGAAAGTTTAGCTATGATAGAATGTAGCATATACCCTCAACTTATTTCCCCGTGGTTCGGCTTGACCTACCGCGTCAGGGCGAATATGGGAATCGCTATCGGGTTATCCCCAATATGGACGATAATTTCGCAATCGGTCTGGCCGATCGGGAAGTCACTCTCGTTGCGCACCTCAATGACCAGCCGCCGATCTGTTTCCCAATGCCACTCGAAAGCGAATGTGGGGGCTGGACACTTCGATTGCACCCGGACCGATACCCGTGCCGCATCGGGTGCAACGCGCACCGCGACCGTTTTCATTTGCCTTCGGTGAGGCTTGCCCATACCGAAAGAAAGAGCGGACGGATCTACTTGGAACAGGTCTATGACCTTTCCTTCGACATGCACGGTCTGCCGCAGTGTTCGGTCACTCCCTGCCAAATGGACTTCGACTAGGCCGTCTATGCGACGGCCCCAAGTCAACGCCTCATCTGTCCGAATCAACAACCCCGTACCTGCATCGGTAGGATATGCCACGATGCCTTCACCCTGCACTGCCACCGAGTCGATCGCTAGCGGCTGGTCAACAATCTGGGCAAGCGATAGGTGGCGCTCTAAGGGCAAGGTAATGAAGTCTATTTCTCCGAAATCTATTTCGGCGGGAAAGGGTGGCACGGCTTGTCCTTGGAGATTCAGAGCCCACAGTGAATCCTCGCCGGCGATCTTGACTGCGACTTGGCTCTTAAAGGAACCGGCGATATTCGCTGTATTTACATCGACCTTCAAATGGTATCCTTCACCGGCTTTCAGCACACCCGTGGGGAACTCGACCCCGGTGCAGCCGCAGCCCGTCCGCACGTTTTCTATCTCGATATCGGTGGTGGGTTTGAACGCAATTGAGTGTATGCTGTTTTGGCCGCTATAAACCGAATCTAGGACCACCTCTGAGGGCAACTGGGCTCCTAGCGGATAGGCGATCAACAAAAGCAGGAGCAGGAACATAACCAACGCCTTTCGGGTAAAGCGTCTTTAAGACGCATGACAAGTCCTAACCGACAATAGACGAGCGCAACCAGACCAAGTACGCGGCCAGATAGGTGAACACCGCAAAGAAGCCGAGTAGAGCTAAATCGACAACGGCCGAGCTGGCTAACGACGCCGCGGAGAGGTCTTCGGAAAACACCGGCACTTGCTCCAGCTTTACCTTTTGCGTGGACAGTCCGTTCTTTACAAATGGAATATGCAGACTGCGCGAGTCTGTCCTATCTATGGTGAGAAGATTCTCCTCAAAACGCTGTGCATAACTTCGGGCTTGATCGATGAAATGACGATACCGCGGTAGGCCAGTACCTGCCATGGCCTCCATCGCGTATTGATAGGCTCCCATGGGAGAAACTCGGACGATGTTCTGGGCTAAATTGACCTGTTGTACCCGACGCTTCAGCAGGGCATTTTCTAATTCTTGATGGTGAGTACGTTCTGACTGCAATGCACTCGAAAATTTTTTAATAAACGTAGGATCGAGCCGATTGTCCTCCATTGCCAAGTCGAAAGCATACCCCCGAATAGGATGCCAAGTGAAAGTACCGTCGCCATGCTCGTACACATGCTTGGTGTGTTCTAACTCATGTACCTCTTCGTGGAATAGCTCGGCTATGGTCTTCCCGGTCTGCGGCCACAGTAAAACCATACTCACCCAGACGAGGAGCACTGTAGTCAGGCTAACCCGCCTAGTGGAACTATGGGCTGATATGAGCAACCCCAGCGAGGTACAACCCGCTAGATAGACCACCGAGATTAAAACCATGACCGCGATACGCACGGCGTGCGAGAAATCCAGCGACAGATCGGCGAGCATCAAGACGATCAATAGGTTGAGCACCACGCTGAGGATCAAGACCCCGATCAAGACCATCATCGCACCCCAAAATTTGCCCCACAGCAGCGTATGGCGCGGCAGGCTATTGGCCATGACTAGCTTGAGGGTGCCGCTCTCCTTTTCGCCGACAATAGCATCGTGGGTAAACAGGAAGGCGGCCAAGCTCAGCAAGACGCCGATGACGAAAACCCAATCAATGGTGATAAAAGTAGAAAGAAGGGGAGCATCCTTTAATTCGGTCGGAAAGGATAGAATCCACGGCCAATAAAAACTTTTATCAATGCTCCTGCCCCCGCTATATATCGCCATATAGATCAATTCTGATTCAGCACCTACTTTGTCTGGTAATTTGTTGTCGGCAAAACCAGCACAAAACGCCAATTCACTCGGTTCCTTATAAAACACCCCAGGACCTTCGAGCAGTAGCTGTCGCAGGCCTGCGGCACCATTATCGCGCAGCTTCTGGTGTTGCTGCGTGATGTTTTCTCTATATACATCTCGCCCGAATTGATAGGTACTATGGACGAGGACTAGTGCATTGAGCACCATCAAGCCAACGCACAGCATCAGCGCTAGGCTAAACCGCAGACTTTGGATGTGCGCGATGAATTCCCGTTTGATAATAGTCGTCAGCATGATCTGTTCACCGCATAATATCGTAGCGAGAAAAGAGCCTTATTACGGCAAGCCAAGTTAGGCCCGCATAGATAAACAGAGACAGGAGGCCCGGCGCAATTCTACTTAGCCGTTGCGAGAGAGGCTCGCGGCGCTCGGCAAAGACAGGAAGATCGCTGAGGTCGAGTGTCGCTCTTTTAGCCGCTCTTTCTTCAGATGTGAAACTTGGTGTACCGATAAATTCTAGGCTCCCGAACGCGTCGTGTGCCCTTAGATACTCCAAGAGTTGCTCTCGGTACTGACGAGCCTGATGGATAAAATCGTAAAAAACTCCGGCATCCGTACCAGCCAAGCCGCCAGTAACCTCTAGGTAGGCTCCCGCCGGCGTTATCCTCTGCAATTGGGCGTTTAGGCGGATGAGCGACCGGGGCTGGCCTTCCCAAAGAGGACCGCAAGCATGCCAAACTTTTTGGGCATACTGGAGGCGTAGATTCTCCCCGGCCCTCAGAATGTCTAAGAAGTCGGCTATACGGGCATCCTTCCGAATCGCTCCGATCGAGATGCCCGGCGTGCTCCCTCCGTCATACCCATACGCATAACTGATTAAGTATGTCGGAGGATAGGTATCACCCACCCCCGCCGTACGCACCAAACTGTTAGCCTGTTTTTGGTGCTTGCTCCATAGTTCGTCTTCCATAGCCTCGGCTTGCTGGGCATCCGCTTGCCGATGGTACTGCTGATTGACGAAAAATGTAACACTGCTCGGCAGGACAATCACCAAAAAGGTCCAGACGAATAGGCTGTATATCAGACTCGTCGAAGTGTTGTGGGTGTAGCACGAAATGGCCATGCCAATCAGGTAGAATATGGCAATGTAAAACAGGGAAGCCATCCAAGTCCCGATGAGGCCGACCCAGTCGGCCTCTGTAAGCTGGGCATGTTCAGAAGCAATGAAAAAAATTGCGAGACCGAGAAAGCCTAAGAAGATAGGTATATTAAGGAGCGTAATACCGCCCAAGAATTTGCCTATCACGACCTGCATTCGGGAGACGTTCGTCGTCAGCATCAGGGCTAGGGTGCCATCTTCTTTTTCTCCTGAAATAGACTCACAGGCAAAGAGAATGGCCAACAACGCTAAAAAGATTTGGATGACGTGAACGACATCCAATGCACCTATTATGGCGAGTAAAGGATTGCCAGTGGTCGCTAGGGTATGCTTATCGGCAAGGTAGGGTATCTCGTATATCTCAATGGGCACTACGGAGCTCTTTTGCTCGGTGACGCCCCGGTCAAAGACCTCCAGCGGACTCGGCGTGCGGACGACCTTAGTCCGCAATTTGGGGTATTTATCTATCTTGCGGATCTCGTCGGCTGTTTCTGCGACTATTCGATCCTTCTCTGCCTGTGCTCTTTCGTGACCTGCTATTCGCAGCAGTCCGATGCCCCATATAAGCGATACTACAATTAGGGTACAGTAGATAAAGCGCCGACTGGTTAGCTGCTCTAGTAACTCTTTTTTCCAGATGATTTTTATCATTTTCTAAGTCGGCTATCCTCGATAGACTAAAGCTGCTAACTGAAGTCCACGGCTTGGCGAATATATTGTGAATTCCTTCTGTAAATGTGTGTGTGAATCCATCTTCACCAAAAAGAAGATGGCGTGGCGACGAGGGTGATACCTACTTACACGAATTTACTCCATAGCGAATTTCTCCTGTAAAAGATTTACAATAAGTTAAAGAAGTAGGTCTCTCCTACTCCAGGGCTATAGAATACTTCCAAATGACGCCATAGCTTCTTGTCTTGGTCCCACATCAAACGAAAAAACGATGATGTGCGTTTGGGGATCGGATCAGATGTAAACTCTAGCGATTTCTCTACAATGAATAATATATCCGCACAGATGATCTTCTCCCCAGCCTCTAAAAGTGCTGGGAATTTACTATTTAGCTCTGTCGAATAATGTCTATATCCTATAAGGTAACATTCCTCGATCAGATGCCAAGCGTAAGAACGTCGGTTCCTCTTTTCCCAACTCAAACACCCTAAAGCTACTATCGTGGAACGATACGTTTTCTATGTGGTTGCTTAGTTTATTTTTGTACATTGAACGAAACAGCGGTAGTGCCCCTTCCTGCGAAGCGGTCTCAGCCCTCGCTCTGACATTATCAATGAACTTTTTAATTACCTTCTCTATCTCTTTTTCGCCAGTTAATGTGGTACCGTCTGGCCCTTTGATAACGATGCTTGGATCTTGGGCATTTTCCCGGGCGAAATCAGCCCATCCCATACTTTGGTCTATATATCTTTCCTTGTTAAACCCCTCCCTCAGATAGAAAACCGCCGCCAAGCTATCGTTGCCCGATTCGGAAAAAGCAATCAGATACTGGCGCAACCAATCTCTCAAGCCGCGCTCTTGCTCCAAGTCTATGGCCGTTTCCAAGTTAATGGGTATAGCGTCAATCACTTGGTTCAACTCTCCGCCTTCTTGAACCTTAATCATCTCAAGGCCGTTTATGTAGTCGTTAAACTCCTGCATGTTTTCTTTATCAAAGCCGCTGTAACCCCCTTCTCGCGCTTGCGAAGATACCGAACTTAGGCCGATAATAAGCGCACTGCAAAATAGCATTAGCGTTTTCATAGCAAACCTCTCTGCATGTCATGTGCTGTTGTGGTCTTCTATTAATGAGACGGATGTCGGCAGAGAAAAGTTTTACAGGGAGAGCAAAAAAATTAAAAATGGGGCAGATTGCGAAGCACGAAAGAAGTTGAAGACATAGATCAATTTACTCCAAAAAGGCGCGGAGGTATCCCCGTCCGCGGTGAAGATATACTTTGACCGTATTAAGGGGCATATCTAGCTCCTGACAGATAATTTTATAAGGCAATCTCTCAACGTCTCGGAGAAAGACAAGAGTATGGTAGGGTTCCTGCAACCGATTTAAGGCCGCTTTTAGGTACTGGGGCAAGTTTTTCTCGGCAGCTTGGGCGTTCTGTAGGCTTGGTTCGAAATCTTGAACACTAACTACCGAGCGATAGCTTTTCCGCCGACGTAAGGCGTCTAAACAAACATTGCGTGTCACCTTACCTATCCAAGCCTCTATATCTTTGCTAGTAATGAGGAAACTATGATCCCACAGGCGGAGCAAAACCTCTTGGACGATATCCTCGGCATCCTCGCTGTTGGCCATATAATCGTATGCTAATAGGTAAACACGTTTTTGGTGTATTTGGTAGGGATATGTGTTTTCCATATTTACCATGTTTTCCACACCGTCTTTTTGCTAAAAGCATCGAGATTCAAGTCGCCACGGGCGTAGGCGTCAATGGTGGATTTAGGGATCTGCAGAAGGTATGCCTGATCTGGATGATATTTGACGATTTCGGGTTCATGACCCTGCAGAAGATGAGTCGTCCGACCAGTGCGATATTCGACGATGATGTGCTCGTCGGGTTGGACTTGGCTGAGGGTCGCGCCGTAATCGGCAACGGCTTCGATAATGTTGGCCTTGACGTCGTCAAGGGATAGGGGTCTGAAGCGGAACACCGAATCGCTAATAAGAAAAAGAACACCTAACTCTGGTTGATACATCCCCAGAGTTAGGTGGCCACCAATCAAGGGATGATGCTCTTGGCCCGAGACTTGGTCGAGGATGCCGGCCATGATGTCGATTTTTTTCGAGTCAGCGCGTTCAGAAAAAGTGATGCGCTGGCGAAAAGCAGCCGAGTCGATACGCCCTGCGCGAAAGGCGTCAATGGCAGATTTTTTGGCGGTGGCGGTTATTGTGGTTATTAGAGAGGCATCAGCGGTAGTGCGGCGGTGCCGGGGAGTAAGACCGTGGATGCGAGCGACTATGGATCCGGGGGGGGGCGCATCGGCCTCCGCAACGTCGGCCAACAGAGAGTCTCTTACCCCCACGACTATCCCCTTGACTTCTAATTCGCCCTCCGTGGGTAATTCTTCTAAGTGCTTCCTCAATCTGGTTATCGCCGCGACTTGTTTGTCTGTGTCGAAGAAAGACATAGAATCCCCAAAGGTCAGGACTAACTTTTCAAAGTCGAAGGCTCCCACCCTATCCATAGCCATAGGCATAATAGCTTCTATTTGCTTGGTAAAGTCGAAAGATACGGTATCGGTTTCAGTTTCTACACTGAATGTAAAGTCATCGGTAATACGATGTTCTAGGACATTTGCTAGGTCGATTGGAGGATGACGCTGGTGGCAGACCGTAATCCGGTCGTCTGAGTCGAGTTGGCCGATAATGCCGGCGTAGTTGCCCAGAAATTCGGCGAGTAGGTCGTGGATTTCTGCCAGCGATTTCTCGTACGATGCGGGATCACTCGATTTCAATTCAAGGAACTTGACGCCCTTTTTGTCCCATGCGACCGATATGCCGGGATGCGCCTGCTTGGGCCATGATCCTTCGGTGAGAAAGAGGACCCCGTAGCCGTCGAGGTACAAACCACGAGAGGAGGACTCGGTCGGATCAGGCGCGTCGAGATATAGATTGCCGAGCACCCCCTCCATGATGCGAATGTCGCGCTGCATGCGCCGGGGGTCCATGTCGGCGAGGCTGGCAGTGGCCATGAAGCCGGCGACTAGAATGTAAAGCGTGGTCATGGCAGGTCTCCTATGGGTTGGTATAGCGCATTGCCGGCATCACTTCCATCACGGGTGCTTCGTCGCGTCGCAAGTGGATGTAGATCTCGCGGTCGAACTGTTCGAACTGGCGGTTGATGAGCTGCAAGTCTTGGTAGCGCTGGGCTTGGATACCGGTCAGCAAATGATCGAGGACGCGCTGCTGGCGCGTTTCAGATGCCCGCAGAAGCTGGTTCATTAACGCGATGGTGCCCTCCTGTGTGGCCAGCACTTCCGCCCGAGTCAGGGGTTCGTCCGCCAGCGCCTCCCCCCACTTGAGGTCGAGTTCGCCGGAGCGATAGCTGAGTTCAAACTCCGGCCACGCAAAAAAGAGGACCACAGCGGCCACCGCAGCAGCAGCCAAGCCCGCCATCAGCCGGAAACGCCGACGCGGCACCTCGGCCTCGACAAACGTCAAGTCGAGGCGCGGGGTCTCGTCCGGCCAAGCTCTGAGCAATGCCTGCGTGCTGGCAAACGCGTCGAGTTCGTGGCGACACGTCGCACAGGCGGCCACGTGTTCTTTCATGCGCTCCTGTTCACCTTTTTCGCATTCGCCGTAAAAAAAGGTGAGTAGGTCTTCTTTTTTTACGTTACAGTCCATCTCGGTCAATGTCCCACTGGTTAAAGGTTTTTCGCAGGGCTTTGAGGCCGTAGTAAAGACGCGACTTAACCGTATTGATCGGGGCGTTGAGCACTTCGGCGATTTCCCGAAATTTCAGCCCCTCGTATTCCTTGAGCACCACCACGACGCGCTGTTCTTCGGGCAGGGTCTGCAAGGCGCGGTCGAGCAGATCGCGTAGCTCGGCCTTGTCCATATCGGCAGCTTGGCTCAGTGCCGGATGCGGTCGGGCATTTGCCTCCTCGTGCGCGTCGAGCGAAACATGCTCCACTCGCTGGCGCAGGTGGTCGCGGCACAGATTGGCGGCGATCTGGTAGAGCCACGTAGAAAAGCGCTCGGGGTCGCGCAGCCGATGCAACTGGCGATATGCGCGGATAAAGCTCTGCTGGCAGAGGTCTCGCGCGTCTTCGACATCGCCGCTGTAGCGGAGCGCGAAGCGGTAGAGGCGGCTCTGCCAGCGCCATACCAAGAGATTGAACGCTTGGTGCTGGCCGGCCCTGAAGCGCAGGATGAGATCGGCGTCGCTCATTTTCCTTATAAGACGAGGACCGAGCATAAAAAGTTTTACGGGAGAAAAATTTTCTTGACGCAGGACCGGAGGTCGCGTGTCAATGCGAGGAATTGAGGATCATCGAATTGGCCGCCACCCGGCCAACAACAACCCCATTACAGGTCGATCCAGTAGCGCAACTTTTCAATGAGCGGCGCGGGTTTGCGGCCCTCGGCGCGGAATGCTTGGCTGGGCATGACCATCGCGCTTTCGAATTGGCCGCCGTTGTGCTCGATGATCTTGCGCGAGCCAATGTTGTCCGAGTCGCAGGTGACCAACACGCGGTGCAGCCCGATTTCCCGCGATACCTCCAGCGTCAGAGCGAGGATGGCCTTGCCGTAACCGCGACACCGCCGCGAGGGTCGGATACTGTAGCCAATGTGCCCGCCGTAAGTAAGCAAATACGGAGTGCTGAGCTCGGGTCTTATAGAGGTTTGGCCGATGTAGTAGCCGTCGTGTACGAGCCAGAGCACCCGATCTGGGTACCGCACCCGCAAACCTGTCTCATCGGCAAGAGCCTTGAGGTCGCGCACGAATTGCGGGAACTGGTCGGCGAGGGAGTCGCTGTCGTAGCCGAGGGATCGGGCATACGTCGAGTCGAAACGGCCTTCGGCCAAGAACTCGGCCGCGCCCTCTAGGAAGCTATCTCGGTACAGGAGGGAGGGGGAGACGAGGGATTGCATGATAGGTTGGATATAACATAGGAGGCAGGATTGTGAGGACGGGGGCAAAGTAGGGTGTGGCAGCTAGACCGTCAACTTGGCGGAACCCTTGTCCATTCGCAGGCGCATGTCTTATTAATTGCCTAATTTATAAATAGCGCCTCCCTTGGGGGTCGGCAGGTCAACGGTGGGCCGATGGGGCCAACGTGTTTGAGTTAGCTTTTATACAACGAAACGAACAACCATGAGCGAAATCGTCCAGCTCAACGAGATCTCGGTCGGCGCGATTCTCCGCAACATAGCACCAGCTAGACTCTACGAAGAAGCGCTGCGCCACGAGCGCGGATCCATCATTTCCGACCAAGGCGCACTCGTGGTTTCCTCGGGCGATAAAACTGGGCGTAGCCCTAGCGACAAGCGCATCGTCTTCGACCCGCAAAGCAGCGCTGACATCTGGTGGGGCGCGGTAAACATCAAGCTCCAAGAGCACACCTTTATGATCAACCTAGCGCGCGCCATCGACTATCTCAATACCTGCGAGCAGTTGTACGTGGTCGATGGATTCGCCGGCTGGGATCCCCAATATCGGCTCAAAATCCGCGTGATTTGCTCTCGCGCATACCACGCGCTCTTCATGTACAACATGCTCATCCGCCCATCCGAGGACGAACTAGCCCAATTCGGAACGCCGGATTTTACCATCTACAACGCCGGCCGCTTTCCGGCCAACCGCTACACTTCGGAGATGACCTCCACGACCAGCATCGACCTGAGCTTCGAGCGCCGGGAAATGGTGATTTTGGGAACCGAGTACGCGGGCGAAATGAAAAAGGGCGTGTTCACCGTGATGAACTTCCTCATGCCCAAAGCCGGTCTGCTGCCCATGCACTGTTCGGCCAATGCGGGAACTAGCGGCGACACTGCGCTGTTCTTTGGCTTGTCGGGCACGGGCAAGACCACGCTCTCGACCAATCCGCAGCGGCAGTTAATTGGCGACGACGAGCACGTCTGGAGCGCGGAGGGAATTTTCAATATTGAGGGCGGCTGCTATGCCAAGTGCATCGACTTAACCCCAGAGCAAGAGCCGGAGATCTTTCGCGCCATTCGCTTCGGCACAGTCTTGGAAAACGTCGTTTGCGAGGAGGAAAGCCGCCGCGTCAATTACGACGACGACTCGATTACCGAAAACACCCGCGCAGCCTATCCCATCGACTACATCCCCAACGCGATGATCCCCTGCACCGGTCGCCATCCCCGCGACATCATCTTCCTCACTTGTGATGCCTTCGGCGTGCTACCGCCGGTCAGCCGCCTGACGCCCGACCAAGCCATGTATCACTTTATGAGCGGGTACACGGCCAAAGTCGCTGGTACCGAGATGGGCGTTACCGAGCCAGAGGCCACGTTTTCGGCTTGCTTTGGCGCGGCCTTCATGGTCTGGCACCCGAACAAGTACGCAGCCCTACTGGCTGACAAAATCCGTGCTCACAATGCGCAGGTCTGGCTGGTCAACACGGGCTGGACGGGTGGGCCGTACGGCGTGGGCTCGCGCCTTTCGCTCCAGCATACTCGGGCGATTATCAGTGCGATTCACGCCGGATCCCTCGCCGACGCGCCCACAGAGCGGGATCCGCGCTTCGGCTTTGACGTGGTGTGCGCGTGTCCAGGCGTGCCCAGTGAGCAGATGGTGCCTCGGCAAACTTGGGCCGATACAGCAGCCTACGACGAGTGCGCTGGCCAACTCGCCGAGTTGTTCAAGGCGAACTTCACCGCTTTTGCGGATGGGACTTCGGCAGCCGTAAAACAAGCCGGACCAGCCTGAGTAATTTACCACATAACAAAACCACTCATCACCCAGAAGGAGAACTCAATGGAAATCGCGGCACAAAAAACCGCTGACCTAGACTACAAGGTCGCCGACCTAGCGCTGGCCGAATGGGGCCGGCAGGAAATCATTCTCGCCGAGCAAGAGATGCCCGGGCTGATGGCCCTGCGCGAAGAGTACGGGGCCGCTCAGCCGCTCGCGGGCGCGCGGATCGCCGGCTCCTTGCACGCGACGATCCAGACCGCCGTGCTCATCGAGACGCTCACCGCGCTCGGGGCACAGGTGCGCTGGTGCTCGTGCAACATCTTCTCGACCCAAGACCACGCGGCCGCGGCCCTCGCCATCACCGGCATCCCGATCTTTGCCTGGAAGGGCGAGACCGAGGACGAGTACTGGTGGTGTACCGAGCAAACCCTGCGCTGGCCCGATGGCGACGGCCCCAACCTGATTCTCGACGACGGCGGCGACCTGACCAAGCGGATCCACGAGAAGCACCCAGAGCTTTTGCCGGGCCTGCGCGGCATCTCCGAAGAGACGACCACCGGCGTCCACCACCTCTACCAGATGCTCGAAGCCGGGACGCTCGCCGTGCCAGCGATCAACGTCAACGACAGCGTCACTAAGTCGAAGTTCGACAACCTCTACGGCTGCCGCGAGTCGCTGGCCGACGGCATCAAGCGCGCCACCGACATCATGATCGCTGGCAAGGTCGTGGTGGTAGCTGGTTACGGCGATGTCGGCAAAGGATGCGCCGACGCCATGCGGGGCTTGGGCGCACGGGTAATCGTCACCGAGATCGATCCCATCTGCGCATTGCAGGCAGCCATGGAAGGCTACGAGGTCAAGAAGATGGACGACGCCACTGCCGAAGGCGATATCTTCGTTACGGCAACGGGGTGCCGCGACATCATTCGCATCGACCATATCGAGCGGATGAAAGACGGGGCCATCATCTGCAACATCGGCCACTTCGATGTCGAAATCCAAGTAGCCGAACTAGTGGGCTATCGCGGAATTGAGCGCGTTGAGATCAAACCGCAAGTCGATAAGTTCACCTTTCCCGATGGCCGCAGCATCGTCCTGTTGGCCGAGGGACGCTTGGTCAACTTAGGCTGCGCCACCGGACATCCTTCTTTTGTTATGTCCAATTCGTTTACCAATCAGGTGCTAGCGCAGATTGAGTTGCACACCCGGCATGAGCAGTATCCAGTCGGCGTGTACATGTTGCCCAAGCACCTCGACGAGAAGGTGGCACGGCTGCACCTGCAAAAGCTGGGCGTTGAAATCGACGAACTAGACGCCGACCAAGCCGCGTATTTGGGGATCCCAGTGGAAGGCCCGTACAAGCCGGAGCACTACCGCTACTAGCATCCCATGAACGTCGCCGTCCTGCTCTCCGGTGGGGTCGATAGCTCGTTGGCCCTCGCCCTGCTCCAGCGCGAAAAGCAGCTCGCCCTCAAAGCCTACTACCTCAAGATCTGGCTAGAGGACGAGCTGTTTTCGCTCGGCGACTGCCCGTGGGAAACGGATTTGACTTACGCCCGCGCTACCTGCGAGCAACTCGGAGTGCCGCTCGAAGTCGTGCCGCTGCAAAGCGAGTACCGCGACCACATCGTCGAGTACGCGTTGGCTGAGCTGCGTTTGGGGCGCACGCCCAGCCCGGACATCTGGTGCAACCAGCGCGTCAAATTCGGAGCCTTTTACCAGCGGGTAGCCGACGAGTGCGACCAAATTGCCTCCGGGCACTACGCCCGCGTCGAGGAGGAAGCGGGCGGTTATCGGCTCCGGCGCGCCGCCGACCCGGTCAAGGACCAGACCTATTTCCTCTCCAACCTGAGCCAAGCGCAACTCGCTCGGCTCTGCTTGCCCATCGGCCACCTGCACAAGCACCAAGTGCGCGCACTCGCCGCGGAATTCGACCTACCGGCTAAGGACCGCCCCGACAGCCAAGGCATGTGCTTTTTGGGCAAGATCAACTACCGGGACTTCGTCCGCTTCCACTTGGGAGAGGCCCAAGGCGACATCGTCGAGCAGGCGAGCGGGCAAAAGAAGGGCGAGCACCCCGGCTATTGGTTTTACACCATTGGCCAGCGGCACGGCCTGCAACTCGGCGGCGGTCCCTGGTATGTGACAGGCAAAGATATCGCCAACAACATCGTGTACATCGCCCACGGCAGCGCGCCGACGCGGGCCGGACGCCGCGAGCTGATTGCCGAACACATCCATTGGATCGCTGGAGCACCGGAGCAGGCCGTGCTCCAAGTCAAGCTGCGGCATGGGCCGGCCCTGATTCCCTGTCAGGTGCAGATGCTCGCGCCAGATCACGCCCACGTCGCCTTATCCACGCCCGACCCCGGCATTGCTCCGGGCCAGCACGCCGTGTTTTACGACGGTGAGATTTGCCTCGGCGGCGGCATCATCGCCTAGCCTATCGCCCCTAAAACATTCTCCCGCACTATGGCACATCATTATTTTCTTGATGTGCGCCCGATAATACCGTATCTCTCTACATTATCCATCCGAACTATTGGTGCGGCGCTGCATGGTTCGGCTATTCCTACACCAAGTTAACCAAGCTGCACCAAGCTACAGATTCGATCCCGGCGGAACGTCATATAGGCATATAATCGATTTTTTCCGAGACAGTTTTTTCTCCATTGGCGGTGTGGTTTCTGCGACCGCGTTATACCTTCGGTGACCGTCACGGGAGGTTGAGGGCGCTGGTCGTTATCAACTTACTCTAGGAGGGAGAAATGGCACTCAGGATTATCGTTGGCCTGATGGCTCTTGTGGCCATCATTCAGGGCTTGGCAGGAGACCCGATCGCAGGGGGCATCCTGACGCTCGCGCTAGTCGTTCTGGGCCTGATATACGGGGCGATAGCGATCGACGCCGAGGACGCGACAGCCTACTTGGCGGTCACCATTGCGGTTGGTGCTGCCGCAAGTGCGGATGCGGGCATGATGATGGATGCGAGCATGATGGGTGTGTTGAACCACATCCCAGCGATTGGCGGTCACCTCGACGCCATCGTCGATCAGGTCAGCATCGCTCTGTACGCTGGTGTCATAACCATTCTCATCAGAAGGACGATCAACCGGCTCAAGGGTTAACCATGACAGGTGGATGATTGGCTGCAAGCGAAAGTCCGCCTCGATACCCGAAGCCATGCACGACGCGCGTTGCATCTGCGCGAGTAGGTGCAACGCGGCGTGCTTGGTGCGCCTGTACCGCTAGACGGCTCGACACCGCAGCCGACGATCATCCATATCCCTCGCCGCTTCAACCATCACCTTAAGCGCCTCTTGCGAGCTCGCCTCGCGTTCGTCGGGCTTCTGTTTCAGGCCCCACGATGAACCCATAATCTTGTCGCAAAAGGCACCCGCAAACATCCGCTCCTCGTTTTCCCCCAATACATCGCTGAAAACCGCCACCGCCTCAAGCAGAATCTCCCGCTTCTCCGCCGCGGTTTCGCCGAATCCCATCGCGTTGTTGATAAACCGGCCGACGTCCAGACACGAGGCCCCGATGACGCCCTTCGGATCAATCGCCATCCAGCCGCGGTCTGCGTCGGACAGGATGTTCCAGTGATGGAGGTCACCGTGCAGCAGTATCTGGGGTTCATCCGGCTTCATCAGAATTTCCATCATGGACTCCACACGCGGAATCTGCTCGATATAGCCCCGTGCTCTCTCGGAATCTTTGCAGCTTCTAGCGTCCGCGAATGCACCGCACATCCAATCCATAAAGTGCGGCAGGGTGTGATGCGACGGCGGCGGGGTCGCGTGTAGCTCTTGGAGGATACGCGCTGCAATCTCGCTTTGCTCGCGCGCGTTCCCAACAGAATCTAGCATCTTGCCCGGACGCAGTCGTTCGAGCAGCATGGCGTTGAGCGCTTTGTCGCAGTCGATGAGCCGGTTGATCCCACGGCCCTCGTAGATCGCCAACGCTTCCATCTCCGCGCTGAAATCGCCGTGCGGGACGCCCACCTTGAGCACGGCCTCTTCCCCATTGCCCATCTCGACGTAGGCGATGTAGTTGACCTTGATTTCTTCGGTCGGTCTGCCGAGTGTCAGACCCCACTTATCGCAGCACCGCACGAGAATGGACGGCAACTTCTCAAGCCATGCCTCTCCTTCTTTGCCAAATTCTCTAGTTGCGTATCGCCGGAATCGCTCGGGGAACTGCGGTGAGTCAATCGGCATCTGTCGTTCTTTTGCTCAACGCGCTAGAAACATTTCCCCAGTGAAGGGCAAAGGCTTGTTTGGACGTTCGTAGTGAATCTGTTTGGGCGTCTTTTCAAGCGCGGCGGCCCACTGGTCGCGCCAGGCTTCATAGACGGTCTCCGAAGCGGGGTCGCGCCGGCTGCGGGCGACGAGACTGGGCCACTCCGGCCGCGGAGAAGGCTCACCCGTCTTCTGATAGCGCAGATCCATGCTCCAGCGCACGGCGTTGGTGTTGTTCGGTCCTGATCCGTGAGGCGTCAGTTTGTGGACGAACAGAACGTCCCCCTTCTGCATGGGCAGACTAACCCGCTCGGTCTGGGGCAGATCCTGCCCGTACCGCCAATAGACCATGCGCTGCTGGTGGACCCGGGGCTGGACCTGCAAGCAGCCGTTCTCTTCGGTTGACTCGACGAGGGGAATCCAAACGGTCACCTGTAGAATACCTTGGGCTTCTTGCGTGGTAAACACGGCATCCTGATGAAAAATTACATCTGTTGACGGCATCTTGGGCCGGACATGCGACACGGCATTGCAGGTAACTTCTGGGCCGATGAACGGCTCAATCAGATCGACGAGGTTTTGATTGCGCAAAAACTCAAAGGTGCCGCGCCGGCGGGTTTCCCCGATGTCGGGACAGCCATCGACCTCGGCACACTCTTCGGCCAAGCAGGCCAAGCGACGCGCAAAAGGCTCGTTTTCGTAGAGGTTGGCGATCTTGCCCTGTGCGTGTAGATCGCGGGCGATTTCATCGACGATGATATTGTGATCCTCAATCAGCGGCGCGAGATCGTCGTCGGTAAGCCCTCCTCTGATGATGACGTATCCTTCTTCTTCGAAAAAGTCGAGCTGTTGGCTGGTTACTTTCACAGTTGGTCTCCTTTTGTTCAATTTTCTTCCTGCTTCCAAGTCCTTTATAACGACTTGACCGACGGGAAACAAGACCCGTCGGCCTGCTTACCTCGACTTGTAAAGGTCTTGGCTTGCCTCTACAATAAAAGCCGCACTTCCTCTTAAAAAAAGACCATGGCATGTTTGCGCTGATTTTCCTAGTGCTGCTCGGCTCGATTTACGGCTATTCGGGCTGGCGGCTCATTCCCTATCTCCCGCCGCCCGCACAGATCGGTGCCGCACTGGCGCTGGTGTTCCTACTATTGACTCCCTTGTTGCTCTTTCGCCTGCGGTCCCACCCGCATCTCGCTTGGCTGACAGATCCCCTTTCCTGGGTGGCCTATCTCGGCATGGGCTTTTTCACTGTCTGCTCGACGCTGCTGCTCCTGCGCGATGTTGGAGGACTGCTCTTGGGACTAGTTTATCCTATCGACGCGGCACTCAATGCCAACATCGACTTGGTGACTTTCGCCCTAGCCTTGGTCGCGGCGAGCTACGGCTACTACCAAGCTCGCCGCACGCCAGCGGTCCGCCGCGTCGATGTCCCTATCGCCAATCTCCCGCCCGCGCTAGTCGGACTGCGCATCGTCCAGATCAGCGATCTCCACATCGGCCCGACCATCAAGGCCCCTTTTGTGGAGCGCGTCGTCGCCCGCGTCAACGAATTGCAACCCGACCTAATCGCCTTCACCGGCGACCTTGCCGACGGGCCGGTCGAACGACTCGCCCCCCATACAGCCGCCCTAGCCGAACTCACCGCGCCGCTCGGAGTCTATTTTTGCACTGGCAACCACGAATACTATTCGGGCGTGGAGAGCTGGACCGAGCAGGCGCGCCGCCTCGGCTTCGACGTCCTGATCAACGAGATGCGCCAGATCGACTGCGGCGGCGGGCGGATCGCCTTGGCCGGCACGACCGACTTCAGCGCCGGCGAGCTAGTCCCCGACCACGCATCGGACCCGGCCAAGGCCCTTGCCGCGAGCGACGGGGCCGATGTGCGCATCCTGCTCGCGCACCAGCCGCGCAGCATAGAGGCTGCCAGCCAAGCCGACTGTCACCTGCAACTGTCGGGCCACACGCACGGCGGTCAGTTCGTGCCGTGGAAGTACGCCATTCCTCTGCAACAGCCCTATGTCGCGGGCCTGCACAAATTTCGCGACACTTGGATCTACGTCCACCGAGGCACCGGCTACTGGGGGCCGCCGCTGCGGCTCGGTGCCCCTTCCGAAATCGCGGTACTTACGTTGAGCCGAGAGTTGTAATCCGTCGCTGCCTTTGTTAATTTGCACGCCTCACCAGGAGGACACCGATGACTACCACCCAACTCCACAAAGCACTCGACCAAGACCAGATTGACCTATTTCGTCGCCGCGGCTACATCATCATCGGCAAGCTGCTCGACGACGACCTCGTCGCCTTGCTGCGCGATGAATACGACCGCCGTTTTGCCGAGGCGCGCCAAAACGGGTGCTTCCGCAACCTGTCCATCAGCGACACCGACGACCTCGACGAAAAGAACAGCGCCGACGAGCAGATGTTGCAGATCATGCAAATGTGCGAGCGCAGCATCCTCTTCCGGCAACTGCTCTACGACACCCGCATCCTCGACATTGCCGAAGACCTCATCGGCCCCAATATCCAGCTCTTCCACGATCAAGCCCTGTACAAACCCGCCCACCACGGCGGCCCCGTCTTTTGGCACCAAGACAACGCCTACTGGAAATGTATGCCGGCCAATTTGGTTAGCTGCTGGATGACGCTCGACGACGTCGATGAGACCAATGGGGCCATGCACCTGCTGCCCGAATCGCACCTGACGCCCGTCGGGCACGAGCGCTCAGGGCAGACCAGTGCCTTGCTCGACTACGGCGACCAAGTCGATGCAGCCCAAGCCGCCGTCATCGACCTACCCGCAGGCGGCGCGCTCTTCCACCACTGCCAAACCCTCCACTACACCCCACCCAACCAGACCGACCGCCAGCGCCGCGCCTTTGTCATCCACTTCATGCCCCCCGGCACGCGCTCGGCGCACACCGGGCAATTCCTCGAAGTGTCGTTTGGCCGCCCCATGCTGCGGATGCGCGTCTGATCGCTTCGACGGCAGCAAGGGCTTAGCCGCACGGTTTCGTTGACTAATACACAGGCGATCCCGAAATTTAAAGACGTGCGCGACGAGGGCATAAAACGGGCCACCCGACATACGCTACCGCGCCTTGGAGACCACGATGACCGTCATCCACACAACCGACGATCTGATCCGCCTGCTGAACGAAAACGACGAGTTCCGCCAAGCCGTCCGCCGCCACGTCCTGAGCGACGAACTAATTCAGCTACCCGAGCGGCTTGCCAAGTTCGAAACGCATGTCGAGGACTTTATTGGCGAGCAGCGCCAGTTCAATAAAGAGCAGCGCCAGTTCAATAAAGAGCAGCACCAGTTCAATAAAGAGCAGCACCAGTTCAACCAGCGCATAGAGACGGAAATCGGTGAACTGCACCAGTTCAATAAAGAGCAGCGCCAGTTCAACCAGCACATAGAGACGGAAATCGGTGAACTGCACCAGTTCAATAAAGAGCAGCGCCAGTTCAACCAGCGCATAGAAAATTCTATCGGCGAATTGCGCGGCAACACAGCGCGGCAAGTGGTCAGTACGCACTTCATAGAGATTGCCGAGGGTATGGGATTCCGGTGCAAGGGCATTCTAATGAGAGCGGACCTCGTTCAAATGCTCACCCATAGCGAGAGGGATGACATTCCCCATGGCGACCGGCAGAGCTTCTTCCGCGCCGATCTGGTCGTCGAGGCCACGGACTCTGATGGCACTATGCACTACATCGCTGTAGAGGCTTCCTACACCGCCGACCAACGCGATACGAGCCGCGCCCAGCGCAACGCCGCCCTACTCACTCGGTTCACTGGGCACCCAGCCCACGCCGCCATTGCCAGCGTCCGCAACGTCCGCGAAATCCGGTCCCTGATTGACGACGGCACGGTGTACTGGCACGCTCTTGAACCCGACGACTTTACACCCGATTAGTCCCGTTCCTGCCGCACCTTCCCTGTAGCCGTTTGTCTAGAAGGTAGAGCTACGCCTAGGCGACAGCTAGCGTCAGGCCAAATAGCACTCGGGGTTCGCCACGACCTCGGCCAGCAGAGTATCGACGTACACATCTATGGCAAAAAGCCGACACGGAGACGCGCCGACGAGGCCCCGTGTCAGCGGACCGGTAGCGTCCCAAAAGGCCCCCAGACGCGGACGGTCCAAAGCGGGATAGGCGGCTTGGGGATCGGTTCGGCGCAAGTGATGCCAGTAGAGCACTTCGACCAGATGGACGTAGGTAGAAGTCTGGTAATCCACGCCCAGCATAAGAATTTTACCACCGCGTCGATAGGCGCGGAACATGGGCGAGTGGGTGCCGTAGGTCCGTCCCCAAGGAGCCAAATCCCACGGCGAAGTATGCCCTTCCTGACATAAGTGATCCGCGACAAAATCTTCGGCCTCACGTCCTCGGGCCGCTACCGAGTGGGAGTAGTGATCCGAACGGTAAGTATCGGGTAAGCGGCGAAAGAACTCGGTCAGCCAGCCCACGGTTGAGGGAGTAGTCGCCCAGTCCCAGCGGTGCGCTCGTTCGCTCCGCTCTATCAGGTGGAACGAAGGCATCAGGATAAGCCCATCGGGGCCGACCGCGGCTTGGAGCGCATCAATCACAGTCTGCGCTCCACCGGCGACAGGCCCCAAGCTTTTGAACGAGGAATGGATAAAGAGCATATCCCCCGCTTCGACGCCGAGGGCCTCTAAATGGCTCTGTAAGTCGGCTTGGGTATAGGCGGCCATCGCAGTGTGCGGTTAGGCTTTGTCCAGACGCGTTGATAGCCGTTGCGAGTCACGAGCGATCCTCTTCTAGGACGAATTGACGGTCGCCTTCCGAGTAGGCCACGATCATATCCGCATCCTCGGGACCGAGGCTAATTCCGTTGTGAAAGACGCCGGCTGGAATGGCGAGCGTATCGCCAGCTTCTAACGTGAACGACTCGTCGCCCAAGGTGTGCTCTACGCGACCGGCGAGCAGATAGAGTACTTCTTCGCAATTGGGGTGGGCGTGGCGCGGATTGGCTTGGCCGGCTTTGAGGACGACGCGGCCCAAGGTGAGGCCCTCGACATTGCCCTGCGGACGGCCCGCCAACCAAGTCAGATGCCCCCATGATTCGGCTACGCGGTTCTGGCGGCTTTCGGCGGCGCGGAGAAGAGGATTCGACATTTTTTTAGTCTCCGGTTAGAGGTGGAAAGCGATAATGCGAAGAAGGTAGCGAGCCGTCCAGAAGCGGTCCGTTGACCTACTTAGGCACCGCTATACATCAGGACGAATTGGCACTCAATCCAATACTCCAGCCGCCCGCTGCTCTGCCCCATAGGCTTCAAGCTCGGCCCGCTCTTGCGGCGTGAGCGTCTCGCGCTCCGACAAACTAGCGGCAACTTGTGCAAAGAGATCGACACTCCGCAAGCCCATGACCGTGGTATGCACGGCGTCGTGACTGAGCACGTAGCGATAGAACTGTTCAGGGGCGGGTGCGCCGGGACCTTTTAGCAACCGCTCGTTGCGCGAGGCGTTCATGATCACCACGCCCGTATTGGAAGCCTGCGCGGCGGGAAAAACCGTTTCTTCCGGCTCTTTCATCGCGCAATTATACCAGCAAAGTACCGTATCAAAATGACCGGTGCGGACTGCCTGTTCAACTTGCACCCAATCGTGTCCAGTTACGCCGATAAAGCGCACGAGGCCTTCTTCGCGGGCTTGTTGGGCGGCTTCCAATGCGCCGCCGGGACCCAGCGCTTGGTTGCGTTCTTCCTCGGTGTTCAAATGGTGGAGTTGGAAAATATCGAGGTAGTCCGTTTTGAGCGCACACAAGGAGGTTTGCAACTCTTCGCGCGCCCCTTCGGCGTCGCGCCGCGCGGATTTGCTGGCTACGATGAGATCGTGACGTCGGCCCTCGATCGCTTGGCCGATCACCTTCTCGTCTTCACCACCTAGATAGCTGCGTGCCGTATCGATGTAGTTGACGCCACAATCGAGCGCCGCCCTATATCCATCAACCGACTCGCAATACGTGCCGCCGATGCCGAATCGGGTAACCTCGAGATTGGTGCGGCCTAAAATTGTCCGGGGAAGATCGCGGCTCATGGGATTACTCCTCAGAGAAAGATGTGATTTTAAGTTACAGTTCCCGCAACGCGGCACCGACGCTTGCCATGAGTTTCAACCGACATCTATACTAACTACATTATGTTTTAGACATCAGGTAGCTATCGCGCAAAGCAAATGTCAGCTCAAGAGAGCAATAGCAAAAACCCAACGTAGCCGCCAATACCACTAGACACTACCACCCAATTGCGAGAAACGGAATGAGCAACGGACCGCCAAAAAAGACTAAAGTCCGGCGATTGGCCAAGGTCTTGGGCGCAGTGGTGCTCTTGGTCATTGGCCTCGTTTTATTCGCCAGTATCAAGGCCGATAAGACACCGCTGCACTGGGCAGCAACAAAAAATAAGGCTGAAACGGCCCAACTGTTAATAACATGGGGAGCTAACGTCAACGCCAAGGACAGCAAGGATGCGACACCACTGCACTATGCGACGTGGAAAAATGCAACCGAAACAGCCCAAATGTTACTGACGCAAGGAGCCGACATCTACGCCAAGGACAGCAAGGATGCAACACCACTGCACTATGCGACGTGGAAAAATGCAACCGAAACAGCCCAACTCTTACTGACGCAAGGAGCCGACATCTACGCCAAAGCCGACGAGGGATCGACACCGCTACACTGGGCGGCGTGGAACAACGCGGCTGAAACGGCCCAACTGTTAATAACATGGGGGGCCAACGTCAACACCAAGAACAGCGAGGAAGCGACACCACTGCACTGGGCAGCAGCAGAAAATGCAAACAAAACGGCCAACCTGTTGCTGACGCAAGGAGCCGAGATTTGCGCCAAGGACACATTGGGCCTGACGCCACTACACTGGGCGGCGGGGAACAATACGGCTGAGATGGCCAAACTGTTGCTGACACAGGGAGCCAAAATCAACGAAAAGAATAAATATGGCCGGACACCGCTGCACGATGCGGTGTGGAACAACGCAACCGAGACAGCCCAATTGTTGCTAACACAAGGAGCTAAGATAAACGCCAAAACCGACAAGGGAGGGACGCCGCTGCACGATGCGGCGTGGAACAACGCAACCGAGACAGCCCAATTGTTAATAGCACAAGGAGCTGAGATAAACGCCAAAACCGACCGGGGGCGCACACCGCTGCACTGGGCGGCGTGGAAAAATGCAACCGAAACAGCCCAACTCTTACTGACGCAAGGGGCCGACGTTAACGCCAAAACCGACCAGGACCGGACACCGCTACACAGTGCGGCAGCACACAACGCGGTTGAGACGACCAAACTGTTGCTGACACAGGGAGCCAACGTCAACGAAAAGGACGAATATGGCAATACGCCACTGCACAGTGCAGCGAGGGAAAATGCAATCGAAACAGCCCAATTGTTGCTAACACAAGGAGCTAAGATAAACGCCAAAGCCGACGAGGGCTGGACACCGCTGCATTATGCGGTGTGGAAAAATGCGACCGAAACAGCCCAACTCTTACTGACGCAAGGAGCCGACATCAATGCTAAAATCGACGAGGGCTGGACACCGCTGCATTATGCGGCGAGGAACAACGCGACCGAAACAGCCCAACTCTTACTGACGCAAGGAGCCGACGTTAACGCCGAGAGCAACAGGGGATGGACGCCGCTACACACTGCGGCACGGGGAAATGCAACCGAAACCGCCGAATTGTTGATCGCGCAAGGGGCCGACATCAATGCTAAAATCGACGAGGGCCGGACACCGCTGCATTATGCGGCACGAGACAACGCAGCCGAAACAGCCGAATTGTTGATAACGCAAGGAGCTGAGATAAACGCCAAAAACGACAAGGGCCGGACGCCGCTGCACGATGCGGCAGAGACGGATGCTGCTGCGACGGCCGAGTTGCTGCTTAAGCAGGGAGCCAAGGTCAACTCTGAGAGCGACGATGGCCTAACACCACTACACATTGCGACGGAACACAATGCTACTGAGACAGCCGAGCTATTAAACCGCTATGGTGGCCGAGAGTGAATGAGCCGACTCTTGCGATAAAATTTTCGCTAAGTCGCCCCGTTCAACCCCACAGCGCCCTGAGCCGAGGCGACAGGATATCCACGTCCCGGTCAAAAATATGACCTTCCCAGACTCGGTTCTCCTCGGGCGTCGAGCGATCGTAGGAATCTTGCAGCAAATTTGGCAGGTCGAGCGTGTGGAAGCGCGTCTTGAAAAAGCCATCGTCCGAGAGCACAACGCTGCGATACCCCAAGGGAAAGCCGATCAGACAGGCCGTATCGACGACTAGGTAGTCGCGGTAGGCGGTGATGCGGTTGATGTGGCGGTGGCCGGTGAACGCGGCGACGATAGCAGGGCTTTCGTCGAGCGTTTTGACCAGACGAGGCGCGCCTTCGACCACGCCGCGATCCCAAGCGAAATCCGGCAAGATCCAGGTGTGCATAACGAGCAGCAGCGCGCAGCCATCGGCTAGTGCTTGAGCAGCGGCAGCGCGCAGGGCCTCGTCGAGCGCGGCGGTCCAGACGCCAGACCCTTTCTCAAAGACATCGCAGTCGTGGAAGACGTTGGCCAGTGCCAAGCGCAGGCGCGGCGCAGCATCGACGACGATCAGTGGGTCGGGATAGGGAAAGCGGGCGGCGAAACCATCGAAGGACCCGCTCTGGGCGTCGCAGTCGTGGTTGCCGGGGATTGAGTAGAAAGGGGCTTCAATCCGCGCAAAGGCCGCAGCCGCCTCGTCAATCGAGCGCAAATAAGTCTCGGTGGGCAGGTCGAAGGACGACCCACCGCAGAGAAAGTCGCCGCCGTGGACGACAAAGTCGCAAGCCTGCGCGTTGAGGGCGGGCGGGATCGCGTCGAGCACCTCTTGGCTGCGAGTGAGCATCTTGGGCGCGCCGTAGTCTGCGGGGGCGTCGGGATAGTGGTGAGTGTCGGTGAGAAAGGCGAAGCGGATGGGCATGGAAACGGCTCCTTGTTGCGCTAGGTGGCGTTGCGTCCCTTTTTCGACGCGGTAGTGATCTCCGGTTGAGAGCAAAAAACTCGCAACAATGTCACGTATTTTGCCGTCGGCAGCCAGTCAAACCGTCGCAGAGGCGATCAACAAATGCCCTACATAAACATCGTTCCCCTCAAGCGGGCCACCGGCCTGCTCAAAAAGCAATACGAAGCCGCCCTCGCTCGGGCTGGGCGCATTTGGGGCATTGTCTCCATTATGAGCCTCAATCCCCGGGCCATGAAGGTCTCAATGGATTTTTACAAGACCCTCATGTACGGCCCTTCGCCCCTAAGCCGAGGTCAGCGCGAAATGCTGGCCGTGGTCGTTTCAGCCGCGAACCACTGCGTGTACTGAATACGCGCCCACGCCCACGACCTCCGGGCTGAGGTCGCTCGCGATTTTGCCGTTACAGAAGGAACCCCGGCAGATCAACTGGTACATCAATTGTCCGCGGACTGGCGCAAGGCCGACCTGTCGCCAGCCGACCGTGCCCTGTGCGCCTTTGCCGAAAAACTGACCCGGCGACCCCAAGACTCAACCGCTGAGGACATTGACCAATTGCGTCAGCACGGCTTTGACGATCGCGGCATCCACGACGCCGTCCAGATCATCGGCTATTTCAACTATATCAACCGCGTGGCAGACGCCTTGGGCGTCGAACCTGAATCCTTTATCCGGCCCTGGGAAAAATCCGGTACCGCTCCCGACTAGTCCGATAAAAGGACCAACCCACAATAGCTCCTGTTACGCTAGTACTCGTTATTTAGTATTCATGCCCCAAATCGTCGTTGAAAACCTAGTCAAAACCTACCGCATTGCCGAGCGCCGTCCCGGCCTTTGGGGTGCCTTCCGGGGCATTGTGCAGCGCTCGCACCGCACAATCCGGGCGTTGGACGGCATCTCTTTCTCGCTAGAAGTCGGCGAACTGGTCGGCTACATCGGTCCAAACGGGGCGGGCAAATCCACTACAGTCAAAATCCTCTCCGGCATCGTCGTCCCCGATTCGGGCCGCTGCGAGGTCCAAGGCCGCGTCCCCTGGGATGACCGCATTGCCCACGTCAGCCGCATTGGCGTGGTCTTCGGCCAGCGCACCCAATTGTGGTGGGACTTGCCGGCGATTGAATCCTTCGATCTGCTGCGCGACATCTACAAAGTGCCCACCGATGCCTACCGCCGCCGCCGCGACGCGCTCATCGCCATGTTGGAACTTTCTTCCTTCCTCGACGTGCCCGTGCGCCAGCTCAGCTTGGGCCAGCGCATGCGCTGCGATTTGGTGGCAGCCCTGCTCCACGGCCCCGGCCTGCTCTTTTTAGACGAACCGACCATTGGCCTCGACGCGGTTTCCAAACTGGCGATGCGCGATTTCATCAAAGAACTCAACCGCCGAGAAGGCACCACCGTCATCCTGACCACCCACGACATGGACGATATCGAAGCCCTGTGCAACCGGGTCATGGTCATCGGCGACGGCACCATCCTCTCCGACGGCAGCCTCGCCGACCTGCGCGCCCGCGTCTCGTCCGAGCGCCGCCTCATCGTCGATCTAGTCGATCCCACGGCGACCATCGAAGACGAAGCTGCTCGCGTCGTTCAGCGCGACGGCCCCCGAGTGCATCTCAGCTTTGCGCCCGAACGCATTTCAGCCCCGGCTCTCATCAGCCGCATCACCGCCCGCCACGAGGTGCGCGACCTCTTTGTCGAAAACCCGCCCATTGAGGAAGTCATCGCCCAACTCTACCGGGATCGCCCTTGATGCGGCCCTACCTGTCCGTCCTCAGCGCCCGCATCCGCATGTTGCTGCAGTACCGGGCCGCGGCCCTAGCCGGCATGAGCACGCAGTTATTTTGGGGCCTCATTCGGGTAATGATCTTCGAAGCGTTCTACCGCACGGCAACCCAAGATCAGCCCATGACTTACGCCGAGGTGGTCAATTATGTCTGGCTCGGTCAAGCCCTGTTCGCCCTCTTGCCTTGGAATCCCGACGACGACGTGCGCGCCATGGTGCGCACGGGCACAGTGGCCTACGAGCTGGTGCGCCCCGTCGATTTGTACGCCTTCTGGTACAGCCGCGCCCTCGCCACCCGCATCGCCCCCGCCCTGCTGCGCTCCTTGCCGTTGTTTTGCCTAGCCCTCCTCTTCTTCGACCTACAAGCTCCCGCATCCCCGGCTGCGGCTGCGGCTTGGGCTTTGGCCACAGTGGGAGCTATCCTCCTAGGCGGTGCCCTGTCCAACTTAGTCAACGTCTCCTTGTTATGGACCATCGCCGGCGAAGGTACCATTCAAATGCTGGGGATATGCATCTACGTTTTTTCGGGCATGGTGATCCCCCTGCCGCTGTTTCCCGACGCGTTCCAACCCATACTCGACTTCATGCCTTTTCGCGGCCTAGCCGATACCCCTTTCCGCCTCTACATGGGGCACATTCCCGCGTCGCAAGTCTGGTCGGTAGTGGGGCATCAGCTCGCGTGGACGCTAATACTGGTGAGCTTGGGCCGCTTCCTCCTCTATCGCGGCACCCGCCGCTTGGTCGTCCAAGGAGGCTGAAGCCGTGCTCGACGGACTGCGCCTGTACGGCCGCTATATCGACATTTCCTTCCGCAGCCAAATGCAGTACCGGGCCTCTTTTGTCATGCTGTCCGTGGGCCACGGCCTGATGACCGGCTTGGAATTCTTGGGTATCTGGGTGCTCTTCGACCGCTTCGCCGCCCTCGACACTTGGAGCCTGCCCGAAGTGGCCTTCTTTTACGGCCTAATCAATATCGCCTTTGCCCTGTGCGACGCGTTCTCGCGCGGCTTTGACTTGTTCGCCTCCACGGTCAAAAGCGGCGACTTCGACCGCCTGCTGCTGCGCCCCCGCAGCACGGCCTTGCAATTGGCCGGACAGGAACTCACCCTCAAGCGCATCGGCCGTCTCACCCAAGGCTTGGTCGTCCTGCTGTGGGCCGCACATGCCCTAGAACTAGTCTGGACGCCGGACAAGCTGCTCCTCGCCTTGCTCACCGTCCTCGGTGGCGCTTGCCTGTTTTACGGCCTCATAGTGCTACAAGCGACACTCGCTTTTTGGACCACCGAGAGCTTGGAAATCGTCAATACCGTAACCTACGGCGGCGTGGAGACAGCCCAGTACCCACTAGCAATTTACCGCACGTGGTTCCGCCGCTTTTTCACCTACGTCATCCCCCTCGCCTGCGTTGGCTATTACCCGGCGTTGGGAATTTTGGAGCGCCCCGACCCTTTGGGTTCAGGCCCGTTATTCCAATGGTTGGCCCCGGTCGTGGGCCTGCTCTTCTTTGTCATCTGTCTGCGCATCTGGCAAGTAGGCGTGCGGCACTACCGCTCTACGGGGAGCTGACTAGTGCCGCCGAACAATTGGCCCCGACAGTCGCGTTAGCTTCGGCTCCTGCCGAGGTATCTCGTTTACCTTGATGCGGTCCGGCAGACATTTACCTTCTTCCTCGGAGTGCCACGCCGTCAATAGGGAGAAAAAGCAATGAAAATCCGACCTGACCTCGTCCCAGAGACCGAGCGGGACCATCTCGAAGTCATCCAGCTCACGGATGAGCCGATCCCCTCGTCGCATATCTATATGGAGGCGCAGATCTTCACGCCCGATTCACAGCGGCTGATCCTCCACCGCTCAGCACACCCGCACGGCTCAGATCCCAAGGACCCCGAGCACCAGTTTCTGGTTTGCAACCTAGAAGACAATTGCAGCCTGACGCCGATCACCACCGAGCTTGGAACGACGGGGCCGTCTATCTCACCAGATGGTGCCCACCTGTACTACTTCGTCAATGAAACAGAGTTTGGGGGAGGCGGACGACTGACGCTGAAGCGGGTCGGGCTAGACGGGTCTGAACGCGAGATCATCTACGTCCTCGATCACGCGATTCCAGAGACCGATTTCAGGTTGAGCCGACCGTATCCGCTTTCGACGATTTCCTCCGATGGCCGGCGCATCGCCATCTCGGGATTCCTCGGGGGCGGCAACAGCGCAGGAGCGACCTGGGGGCTGCTCGTCTTCGAGATCGAAAAGCCATCCGTGCGGTTGGTCTTGCACGGTCCCACTTGGTGCAACCTGCACCCGCAGTACACGCGTCAAATGGACCCCGTGGCTTCCCACGACATCATGATCCAAGAAAATCACGGGAATATCATTGCCGCCGATGGCCGGGTGGAAAAGCTCACCAGCGGACTAGGCGCGGACATCCACCTAATCCGGGACGATGGCACGGATCTGCGCGACTTCCCCTGGGGCCGGGATGGGAACGAGTTTTGTCAGGGGCATCAGTGCTGGCAGGGGAAAAGCGACATTGCCATCACCAGCACCTCGACGCGCGAACTAGACGAAAGACAGCTCATATCGGGCAGGGCGGTAACGCACATCGGCGATGAAGGCATCAACACACCGGGCGGCTGGCGCAACGATCTGTCCCGCTCTTTTGCCGGACCCGATTTCTGGCATTTCGCAACAGACCGAGACGGGACCCGTTTGATCACAGATGCGGGTCCAAAAGACGGGGGCGGCGCAGTCTGGCTGTTCGACCTTCCCGAAGAAGAGGAAGGCGCACTCGCCAATGCGCGGAAGGTCGCAAACCCCGGATCGTCTTGGGAGAAGGACACCCACATCCATCCTTTCCTCTCGCCGGATGGAGGATCGGGCTTCTTCAATTCCGATGAAAGTGGCGTGTTGCAAGCCTATATGGTGCGCGGCTGGTAAGTGGGCTCTACGGGAAGCTGACGGGAAACTCTCGTTCACCGCCTGTGGACACTGCCGCCAGGGCCGTAAACAGTCCGCCTTGCCCTTCGGTCTCTCATGGGATATACTTTGGATATACACTATCTTATAAGGAGATTAGCCAAGTTGACTACAATACAGAAATGGGGAAACAGCCAAGGGCTTCGGTTGGCCAAGACCATCCTCCAAGAAGCGCAACTAAACGTGGGCGACGAAGTGGATATTTCCGTCAAAAATGGACGAATTATAATTGAGCCTACGACTAAAGTTCGCGGGAGATACGATTTGCAGGAGTTGCTGTCGAAGATGCCCAAAGAGTACCGAGTTGAAGAACTGGATTGGGGCGAGCCTGTTGGGAAAGAAGTCTGGTAAATGCCCCGTTATATTCCGCAGAAAGGGGATTTCGTGATTCTGACGTTTGATCCACAGGCGGGACACGAGCAAAAAGGGCGTCGTCCCGCATTGGTAGTCAGCAACACGCTGTTCAACAGGCACACCGGACTTGCTATGGTGTGCCCGATAACCAAGACAAAAAGGAATATCCCCTTTCACGTGGAAGTTCCAAGCGAATCATCCCTTGCGGGGTATATCATGGTCGAACAGATCAAATCCGTCGATTACACAAGCTGCAACGTGAAGTTCGTTGGGAAGGCCCCCGGAGCAGTACTCGACGAAGTTTTGAGTCTCCTAGACGCCTGCCTATACAATCCGATCCAATAATGAGCAAGCCCAAGCGCATCGCCCACGCCGATCTGGAACAATTTTTTCTCGACGCGCTCGCAGCCGTAGGAGTGCCGCCGCACGTGGCCGCAGTCGAAGCTCAAATCGGCGCGGAAGTGGACCTGCACGGCGGCCACACCCACGGCGTCGCCCTGTTGTCCTCGACGATCAATTACATCCGCCAGGGTATTTTGGCATCCGACCCCCGCTTTGAAACCATCGTCGAGTACCCAGCCTCCCGGTTGATTGACGCCAGCGGTGGCATTGGCCGCTTCTCGTCGGCGCAGGGCATGGATTGGGCACTCGAACGGGCACAGCAATACGGCGTGGGGGCCTGCGTCGTCCGCAACGTCGGGCACTGGGGGCGCGGGCATAGCTACGCGTTGCGAGCCGCCCGCGCCGGGCTAGTCGGTCTAGCCTTCACCAACGCGTTCGCCAACTTTCCCGCCTGGGGTACACGCGTCCCTTCCCTAGGCAACAATCCCCTCGCCATTGGCATTCCCACGGCCGACGGCGAGCCTGTCGTCCTCGACTTGGCCATGACCCAATCCTCCATAAGCCGCGTGCGGCAGGCCGAGGCCGCTGGACGCAGCGTCCCCGAAGGTTGGGGTTTGGACGAGCGCGGCAGGCCCACTACAGATCCAAGTGCCCTGCTGCAATCGTGGCGCTTTTTGCCCATGGGTCAACACAAAGGCTCGGGACTTGCCTTTATGGTCGATCTGCTCACGGCTGGACTGGCCGGCGGCCTCCTCGCTTTTGAGCAGGGCACCGAGGAGCGGCCAACGGATTCGGCCGGCGGCTCGACCAAGTGCTTTATCGCCCTCAAGCCCTTTGGCGACTGGCTGCACGACCGCAGCGCCGATCTGAAGACCCATATAAAATCAGTGGAAGCAGCACCCGAGCAGGGCCCCGTGCAGTGGCCGGGCGAAGGCAGCTACCAGCGGCGCGCCGACTACCTAAAACACGGCATCGCCCTCGAAGCCACCTTGGCCGAGCAAGTAGAAGAACTAGCCCGCGATTTAGAGGTGCCAATCCGCTGGACTTGATATGGGGTATATTCCCGCGTCCCAAGTCTGGTCGGTAGTGAAGCATCAACGTCGGAGCAATAAAATGCCGAAAGTCGAAATCTACCTGAGCCCGTTCTGCGGGTACTGCTGGAAGGCGCGCCTGATGCTGTGGCGAAAGGGGATTCGATACACCAAGATCCCCATTCGTTTCTACTTCGGCTTCAAACTGCCGACTGCCAACTTCAGGGAAATGCTGCGTCGAACCGGTGGGGACGGCACAATTCCGCAGATCTTCGTCAATGGGGAATACCTGGGAACCGAGGAGACTCTCGACGAACTCGAACGTCACGGTGAGTTGGAGAAACTCCTTACCGCCGTTCCCAACCCAATACCAACAGGAGAAACCCGCCATGGCTCCCGTTAAACTTTTAGTATTCGTCGGCACCGAAGGCATCTACCACGACCACGCAGGCCAGGGCCGATTCTTGACCGACCTGCTGAACCAAGACGACCAGATCGAAGCCGATTTCTCGCGCGACTACGAGGTTATGGCCAGCGGCCTCGACGCGTACGACGCCACCCTCTTCTTCACGGATGTCGGCCACTTCACCCAAGGCCAAGAACAGGGACTTTTGCACTTTGTCGAACGCGGCGGCGGCGGCTTCGGCCTGCACACCGCAGACGCTTCCTTCCGCGACAACGCCGGCTATCACCAAATGCTCAACGGCTTTTTCGACGGCCACAGCCCGTACATGGATTTCACCGTCACCATCTCCGACCCCGACCATCCCATTGCCGCCGGCCTCAAAGACTTTACCGTGACCGACGAGTTGCACTACCTCAAGCACGACCCAAGCCGCTCGCATCACCTCATGCACGCCTATGACCCCGGCCGCGACGAGACCCACGTCATGGCCTATCACCACACCTATGGTCAGGGCCGGGTATTCTTCTTTGCCTTGGGACACGACAACGCGGTGCTGGAAAACCCCTCCTTCCAAGAAGTAGTGCGCCGAGGTGCTCTGTGGGTGGGTAAAAGGTTGTGATTGAGCTGCACAGACGCTATCCTCCGCAGCCCAATTAGAAAGACATTCAATGACTGAAATACGAGGTATATTCTTCGACTTGTACGGCACGTTGTTGCGATATGGCAATATGAAGGCCGCGGGGGAAAGTTGGTACCATGCCATCCGCCGCGAGTTGGTCGCTAGTGGCCATGCGTTTGATGAAGAAACCTTAATCCGACTATGCGAGGAATTCCTGCTTCAACCCGAGCCGCCGGTGCGGGACGACGGACTAACAGTGTATGAGCGTCGCATGCGCGAGTTGGTCGGGGAGTTGGGCTTGGCGTTGGAAATGGAGGAACTGCGACGAATCAGCGAAGCAAGCATAGCGGCGTGGCACGCACATACGCCGCTCGATCCAGAGGCCAAAAGCGTGCTAGGCGAACTGCAAGGTCGCTACAAGCTGGCGCTGATCTCCAACTTCGACCATCCGCCGCACGTCCATCGGTTGCTAGACGAGCTGGCGTTGCGGCCCTTTTTCGACGCGGTGGTCGTCTCCGGCGATGTCGGCGTCAAAAAGCCCGATCCGGCGATCTTTACTCCGGCGCTAGAACAGACGGGATTGGCGACGGACGAAGTGCTCTTTGTCGGCGATTCACCGGAAGACGACATCGCGGGAGCGAAGGCGGCGGGGCTTAGGCCGGTGTTGATTCGGCGATCGCTCGGCGCAGATGACTCTCCGCCAGCATGGACGGAGGATGGGGTGCGTGTGGTGACGAGGTTGAGGGAAGTGGTCGGATTAGTTGATTGAGAAGTGCTTTGTATATCCTATGAGGTTATCTCATAACCGTTGAATACGTCTTATAGCCATCCCTAAATCATTCACGAGATAATCCGCCGATGGACGCCGACAGACGCCAAATTGTAGGGGCGAGCGATCGCTCGCCCCTACTGCTCACATTCATGCAGGTAGAGTACTCGCGAAAAAGGAGCACATGATGGCAACGGACGGAACGGTTTTACAAACGGGCGACCCAGCGGCTGTCGGCATGTCGGCCGCACAACTCGAACGGGCCTTCGGCCTGCTCGCGACCGCTGTTGAAGCGGGTCAGATCAGCGCAGCCTCGCTGACGGTAGCGCGGCACGGCAAAGAGGTCTTCGCACGCGGGGCTGGCCAGGGGAAACCCAGCACAGGCCAGCCGGTCGATGCGGACTCGATCTTTCTCCTCGCGTCAATCACCAAGCCGGTCACCGCTTGCGCGCTGATGATCCTCGTCGATCGGGGACTGATCTCGCTCGAAGACGCAGCCATCGACTATCTGCCCGAGTTCACAGGCGGCGACCGGCCCGACATCAAGGTCCGCCACCTGCTGTCGCACATATCGGGCATGCCCGACATGCTGCCGGAAAACGTCAGCCTGCGGCGAGCGCACGAGCCGGTAGAGGTCTTTGTCGAGCGCGCCATGCAGACGCCCCTGCTCTACAAACCAGCGACCGATTTCCGCTACCAAAGCAAGGGCATCCTGCTGGCAGCCGCGATCGTCGAGCGCGTCAGCGGCCAGCGGTTGCGCGACTTTGAACGCGAGGAAATTTTCGCGCCGCTCGGCATGGAGCGCAGCGCATTGGGCATAGGCGATTGGGTGATTGAAGATACCGTATGGTGCGGGACCGATACTGAAGAGGACGAAGAATTGCGGAGTTGGGGATGGAATTCTCCGTACTGGCGCGATTTCGGAGCGCCGTGGGGCGGCATGCACAGCACCGGACGCGACTTGGCGATCCTCTTGCAAACCATGCTCAACCGCGGTGCGTACGGCGATCAGCGCATCTTCAGCCGCGCCGCGGTCGCGGCGATGACGCGAGATCAGAACGGCACGCTCGACGCGCCGTGGGGCCTTGGGTGGGGCGTATGCGGAGCGCGGGTGTGGGCCTTTTGGGGCGATCTGGTGTCGCCGCACACCTTCGGCCACACTGGGGCGACTGGCACGGTAGCGTGGGCGGACGCAGAGCGCCAGCTAAGCTGCGTAGTGCTGACCAACCGAATGGTCGCCAACGGGAGTCTGTTGCGACGGGTGTCCAACGCGGTGTCGGCAGCCGTGGAAGAATAGCGTCCAAATTTCCTCTTAATTTTATTCAATCTAAAATTAATTTTTTTAATTTTATAATTGACTTTTTCAATTATATAGCTATAATTACGTCTAAATTTAACCATTTGGAGGTTTTGTCATCAAAGACTGGAAAGAGCTGACCGATCTGACGAAGGGGGCGCGTATCGTGGTTGAGCGGGTTTCCCTGCCGGACAGCGCCATCGCGATCGAAGGGCAATTCGAGCCGCCTGTCCTAGCGCGTCTTTCCGCCGAGGACCAAGTATTCGTAATGACCTTCGTCCAAGTCCACGGCTCGATCAAGGAAATGGAGCGCATATTTGGCATCAGCTACCCAACGGTCAAAAACCGACTGGATGCCATTGCAGAGCAGCTACCATTGGTCGAGACGGTGACTCGAACCACAGAATCGGCTAGCACCCCGCGCTCAAATCCCCAATCGGCAGCAGTACTCGACAGCCTGGAACGCGGCGAGATCGACGTCGAAGAGGCGCTGCGGAGGCTCTCCTGATGCTGCCACCGATGTTCCTGAGAGTGCGAGTCCAGGGCGACAAGCGCCGCATCCGGCTGTGGATCCCGCTCATCGTGCTATGGCCGGTCATTGTCGTCGTGGTGCTGCTGGGGACGCCTGTTGCATTACTGGTAGCGGCACGCTCGGGACACCGCGCTCGGAGCCGTTCCGTCCTGCTGGCCGGCCCCTTGCTTCTATACGTGCTTGCCTCGCTGCGCGGCCTGCGCTGCAACGTAGTCTCTGGCGAGAATCGCGTATTCATTTCAATTGACTAAGGAGCTGTGATGACTGAAGAACGACGCAGAATTCTCGACATGCTCTCGGAGGGGAAGGTAACGGTAGAGGAGGCCGAGCGTCTCTTGGAGGCGCTGCAAGGCGCTCGCCGTCAGACCCGCAAGAAGAGCAGAATTAATGCTCCGCTATCTCCGATACCTAGCGTTGAGGCCCTACAAGACTCCCTCGAAGATCTCGGAGAAGAAATCGGAAAAGGACTCGAAGAGTCCCTATCCGAGTGGTCAGATAGCGATAACGCCGCCCGCGACGAGGACGACAAAACCTCCATGCGCGACGACACGTTCGCCGTGGGCGACAACCCGCGTCTCGTGGTGCGCGGCTTCAACGGTCGCGTCCGGGTCCGTGCCGGCGAACCCGGCTCAATTCGCGTGCGAGCGCGGCTGAAGAAACCTCGCGGAATCAAATACAGCGCCGTGCAGGAAGGCGACCTCATCACGGTCGAGGCCAAGGATCAGCAATCCGAGGGATTCCTACACGGATTCTCCCGCCAGTCCTCTGGAGCAAACATAGAAGTGGTTGTGCCCGTCACAACTGGCGTTGACTTGGCGACTAGCAACGGGCCAGTGGAACTCCATGGAACGGAAAACAGTGGGGTGATACAGACCAAGAACGGGCCTATACGGGTCGAAAACTTCAAGGGCGACCTGAACGCGGCGACCAAGAACGCCCCAATTACTGTCAAGACGCTCTCAGGTTCGGCAGAGCTTTCTTCTGCAAATAGCCGCGTGTCCATTGAGGATGCCCATGGCCGCATCGATGCGCGGACGACCAATGGGACGATAAAGTTTCAGGGCAGCATCGAGTCTGGAAACAGCAGACTATCCACTACAAACGGCAACATCAAAGTAGCTCTGGACGACGACCCGAGCCTCGTGCTAACGGCTGCAACGGTCAACGGGCGAGTTCGCTGCGAAGTGCCGGGCTTCGTCGCATCGGTCGAGAAGCGCCACAAGCTCGAAGGAACGATGGGCACCGGCGAGGCCGAGCTGATCGCCGAGACCAAAAACGGCTCCATTGTAGTTCAGTAGCCAACCACGCACAGGAGGATCGCCATGAACGAAAACAGCAGACGCGTACTCGAGATGCTATCCGAAGGCAAAGTGTCCGTCGATGAGGCCGAGCGCTTGCTCTCCCTCGTTGACGAGGAATCAGAGACGACCACAGTGGTACAGCCGCTAGCGGGATTAGCCCGACGGTATCTGAGAGTCACCGTTGACTCGGACGATGATGAGCACATCGACGTCCGGGTGCCGCTGGCGCTGATCAAGGCCGGAGTCAAGCTACACACCTTGCTTCCGGCGCAAGCCACGACGGGGATCAATACGGCTCTGCAGGACAACGGCATTGACGTTGACATTGACAACCTGCACACCGAGGACCTCGAACAGCTCATAGACGCACTGAGCGAGATCGAGGTCAACATCCAAGACGGGGAAGACAAGGTCCGCGTTTACTGCGAATAATCCAACATTGAAATGGAGCTGAGTTCTCGAAGAAACCAAGGCGCGGATTGAGGCAGCATTGGAAGCGGGTTTGGAACGGAGTTTATAAAAAACGCAAAGGGCTATTTGGCCTGCGGATCTAATGCCGAGCGAGGAACTTCAGCAACTGGTTGCAGACTCTCGAATGCGGCGAGTTCGTCTATAGATAGCAGGCGGAAAAACGGGACGGAGATATGGTGCTTCTCTCCAACCGTTTGAAGATAATCAGATCTCATTCGGTACTCTACACTCGTACACCTGCGCCCACCCGCTCCGATCCGACGCAAAGACCACGTAGCGCCCATCCGGCGAAAAATTAGGATGCGGATGCGTGTGCTGCGGCGCATAGACTGCGACCGGGCCGTCGTCGTACGGACAGTGGTCGGTGTTCCAGTGTTTGCCCTCATTGCTCGCCTGCGACAGGCAGAGCAGTTGCGGCGAGCCGACGCCGTCGTTGGGATCAAACACCTGCAAGCCGCTGTCGGGAAACGTCGTATCCGCCACCATCCGCTCGCCATCGCGGCTGACCATCGGATGCCAAGCGTTGAACGAACAGACCGAACGCACGGCCCCGGTATCGACATCGACGCCGATGACTCCGTGCGGCCAGCGCGTCGTCAGCAGCTCGCGCTTGCGCGGGTGCCAAGTCTCGTGGACGATCCACTCGCGCCACTCGCGCACGTACGCCAGCCGATGGTTGCTGCCATCCCGATTTACCACCCACATCCGCTCGTAATACGGCCCAGCATAGCGCAACAGCGAACTGTCATTCGGATGAAATTCTGGATGGCCAATCGAATCCCGCTCCACAATCGCCTCACTCGCGCCGCTACAGGTATCGATCACCACCAAGTGCGCCACAGCACCCATCTTCACCGGCACCGCCCACCACGCATCGTCGTAACTAAGCGCCGTCGTCCCCATCGCCGCGGCGACCATGCCTTTTTCGCGCATGGCCGCAGTGGCAAAAGAAGCCAACTGCTCTGCCCGACAAGTTTCAGTATCCACCCGCCAAGCTCCTTGCCCATCGGTGAAATAGACATAGCGGCCATCGTGCGACGGCGCAATCGAAAACTCGGCTAGCCCTTCGTGCTCGGTTAGCTGCAGCAACTGCCCAGAATCGCGCAATTCCAAGAAAAGTTCCGGTCGGCCCGTGCGGTGCGAGACAAACACCAGATGCCGCATTACATCGTCGTACGCGGGAATATAATAGAACGGATGGTGGTGAATGGACGCGTGCGCCGTAATCTGGCGGACTTCGGCTCCCGTCTGTGCGTCGCGCAGGGTTCGCGACTCGGGCGGATAAAGCGTGCCTCGTCCCACGTCAGGGCTGGGCGTAGTTGACCGACATCATGCCCTCTACATCCATGGGATCGATGCCGTATTGTTTGGTGAGGCTCTGGTGCATCGGAGCATCCGCAGCCGCCTCGTCGGCCAATGGCAGGGCTATCCGCTGCCCCTCGTTCTGCGCCGACAAATCGCCGGCCACGTTCATCACCAGCGACATCAACGCGTCTTCGTCGTCGAACTCGCTTTGTTGCACCCCCCGCACAGCGAGCGCAAAGTCGGCAATATGGCTCATGGCCGACGCGCCGTAGTCCTTGCGCAGATTCGAATACGCATGGGTGCGAAAGGGATTTTCGTATTCGATCCGGCCCAGGCTGGTGTCGGCATAGCTTCGAGTCCAACTGTAGCCATCGTCCTCGTCGATGACGTCGATGATCTCGTCGGCAATCGAGCGAATCGTCTCCACCCCGTGCTCGGGATCAATCCCAGCATCCGAACAGCGCCGAAGCTGCATCTTGGCGACCGTAAAGCTCCCCTTGCTCGCTCCCACCCCCGGATCCTGCGCCCGGTAGAGCAGCGTCCCCCGCTCGCCCTGCCACTCGGTGTACCCAGGCCGCGGATGCCGCCCCAACCAGCCCTTGCCATTGGCGAGCTGATCGGCGACCATCTCGCCATCGGCAAAGCCGAAGTAATGCGCCGTGAAATGCTCGCCGGAGTGAAAGCGGTGCGGCATGGAGCGGAAAGACGGCGTCTCCATCGAATGCCCAATGGCCTGCGCCCACACCGGATGGCCAAAAAAGCGCACCCAGCGCGAGTTGTTGTGATACCCGGTGTGGTCGGCGTAGCTGAAGATGCGGCCAATGCGGCCGATAAACCCGCTGTCCTTCACCGTCAGAGCGAAGCGGTCGCAGGCAAAGCGGAAGAAGTTTTCCGCCACGCGCACCACCACCCCCTGCTCCCGCGCCACCCGGATCATCTCCCGCGCCTGCGCTATCAAATTGCACCAAGTCGTCTCGCACATGTTGTGCATGCCGTGGCTCGACAGGTATATCGAATACGCATAGTGCGACGGCATCGGCGTTACTACCAATGCGGCCTCGGCAATCCCGTCTTTGACCAATTCGCGGACGTCGTAATAAGCCCGCGCGCCGAGCGCGGCAGCCGCCCGGTCGCAATGCTCCCGGACCGGATCGACGCAGGCCACCACCTCGACCCAGTCTTTAAGCACCGGCAGCAAGGGCTGATAAATGGTGCTGGCGCGATTGCCCGTGCCGATCAGGGCGACTTGTACCGGATCATCTAGCTTGGGGACTTCCATGACAGACCTTTCCTTTTACTTGCGGACGCACTCGTAACCCAGCGCCTCCAACCCCTGCCGAATGCCCGCGATCTCCGCCGGGGCCAAGTCCCGCAGGGGCCGCCGCATCTTGGGCGAGGGGAACCTGCCCAGCAGCCAGCGGGCGCACTTCATGCGCTGATGCGCGCTCGACGACGGCTCGCCAAAAGCATAGACGATGCGGTTGAGCGGCTCGACCTTTTTCTGCACCTCCTTGGCCCCAGCCAAATCCCCGTCCAACGCCCGCTGCACCAACTCGACGATCAGCTCGGGCACAAAACCGGCAAAGCCGACCAGCGCCCCATCGGCCGCCTCCAGCAAGCTGGGCAGCAAAAACTCGTCGTGGCAGGTGATGATCGGCACGTCGGGGTTGACCTTTTTCAACTCTTGGTAGTCGTAGAGCCAGCGGCTCATGTCGCGGGTGCCCATCTTGATGCACTTGACTCGGGGAATCTGCACTAGCGCCTTCATCTCGGCGAGCGTATAGCCAGCTTTGGTCCACGCCGGATACTGATGCACCACAATGTCGATCCCGGCCGAGGCCACATCCTCAAAAAAGCCCACCGCGGTCTGGCTCGACCGGCCGAAGCGCAACCAGTGGTGCGGCGGCATCAACAAGATCGCATCGGCCCCAGCTTCCTTGGCCGCCAGCGCGTGGTCGATGCCCTCCAAACTGCCTTCGACCGACACGCCGGAGATCGTCTTCACCACGCGCCCAGCAGCCTTGACCGTCTCGGCCACAAGCTGCGTCACCCGATTGCGCTCGGCCGGACGCAGCGACATGACCTCGCCGGTATGGCCATTGCAGGTCAAGCCATCGACGCCAGCGACCGCGGCTAATTCGGCGATATAGTCCCGCAGCCCCTCTTCGTCAATCGACTCGTCGGCGCGGAAGGGACACAGGGTTGCGGGGAACACACCCGTCCACGGGTGATCCCGCCAACTAGTAGCAGACATAGGGCCTTCCTTTGGCTATGTGAGGCCGGGAATTAAGGGAAGAGCGCTTGGCCCGTCAATCGGGCCGCGTTGCGTTAGGCGACAGCGCGGGCTAGATTAAATTATCACTTCTAACCCCGGCACAGAGGACAGTAATGGCCAAGGTATTTATTTATTGGGACACCTCCAACATCTTCATCAGCGCCCAAGAGGCGGCGGCGGAACAAGAAGGCGAACAGGTGCGCTCGCGGATGCGCATTCACTTCCGCAACCTGCTGGCGTTGGCACACGCCAACCGCCCGGTACAACACGCGATCGCGGTCGGCTCCATTCCCCCAGAGATGCGCCAAGTGTGGAATCGCCTCGAAAACGAGGGCGTTACCGTTGAATTGCTGGAGCGCGGCCAGGTACAAGGCGGCGAGCAGGGCGTGGATCAACTCTTGCAGACGCAGATGCTCCGCGACACGGTTGACTACAACGGCGACCCCGGCATCGCCGTGCTGCTGACCGGAGACGGCAGCGGCTTTGCCGACGGCGTTGGATTTCACGCCGACCTAGAGCGCATGCACCGCAAAGGCTGGCGCATTGAAATACTGTCGTGGCGCCACAGTTGCAACCGGCGGATGCGAGAATGGGCCGAAAACGTGGGCCGGTTTATCGCCCTAGACGATTACTACGAGAGTATCACCTTTCTCGAAGAGCCGCTACCCGGCCGGCCGGTCGCCGAGCCGCGTTACGCGGTGCCGCTCAGCCTCGAGCAGGATCCGCGCTGAGAAGGCTTAATTCCGACAGCAACGTATCCGCAGAAGAGCAATCCTGAATGACTTGAACGATTCGAGATACGGATCGTCTTGTTTCCGCTACTCTGCGTCCATCTGCGGATTTATGAATGATTAAGGAAGGCCCGCCCATGACTGCCACTATCACCCACGTCGAACGCTTCACCCTGCAAGTGCCGTTTGTCGAGCGCGTCCGCCGCGAGATGGAACGCGCTGGCATCCACACTTGGTCCGAGCTTGAAATCACCCGCGTCGAAACCGACGCCGGCGTCGTCGGCTGGGGTGAGACCATTCAGAACTATACCTGGGGCCGCGTCCAAACCCACGAGCGCGTCCTCGGCCAATCGCCCTTTGCCATCATGTGGGACGACTCCTTGGGTGCCGGTCTGCAAATGGCCCTCTTCGACGCTGCGGGCAAACTGGCTGGCGTGCCGCTCTACAAGCTGTTGGGCACCAAGTGCCGCGACTGGTGCGCCATCTCGTTTTGGGACCACGACATGTCGCCGGAGCGCTACGCTATCGAAGCGCAAACCGCCGTTGAACTCGGCTACACCAGCATAAAGATCAAGACCCGACCGTGGTTCGACGTCCGCGAGACCATCCGCCAAATCAGCGCCGTCACCCCCGATCACTTCCGCATCGACGCCGACTGGAACGCCTTTTTGAACAACGCCTCCAACGCCATCCCCCTGCTGCGCGAGTTGGAGCAGACCTTCCCCAAAATCAAAATTTTCGAAGACCCCATCCCACGCCACGACGCCTCTGGCAACCGCTTCCTGCGCACCCAGATCAGCACCGCCATCGCCCACCACTACGGCGTAATCCACCCCCGCGAGGCCATGGAGCTAGGCGGCGTCTGCGACGGCTGGATCTTGGGCGGCGGCGTCAACGCAATCACCAGCCAAGGCAGCACGTGCGCGGCGCTGCGCATGCCTTTCTTCCTGCAAATGGTCGGTGCCGGACCAACCACCGCCCTTTCGCTGCACCTGAGCGCAGTGCTAGTCCAAGCCCAGTGGCCGACCATCACCTGCCACGAGCTGTACGAGCACAGCCTGCTCAAACAGCGGATCGAGGTCCTCGGCGGTCACGCCCGGGTACCCGAAGCGCCGGGTTTGGGCATTGAAATCGACGAAGACGCGCTGGCCAGGTACCGCGTCGATCAAGCCGACCATAACCTGCCTAAGCGACTGGTCAAAGTCACCCGTGCCGGCGGCATCAACATCTATTTCGCCAACTCCGGTCAGAAGTGGACCTTCTTCCAAGGCGGCAACCATCCTGTTGACGAATGGGGATCAAGCACCGAGCTAGTCGACGACGACGGCAGCGCCGAATTTGCCGACCTCTACGCCCGCGCCACCGAGTCGCCCGTGCTGACGGCGGAATGAGGCGATCCGGAGCAGTGTTACAGGCCGGGCCGATCATCCACGGGCGCAAGATGCTCCTCGTCAAATAGGTTCTGTTTTTCCAAAAGTAAATAGTATATATTTCACCTAAGTGTGGAGTCGGTCGGAACTCTTTCCCGCCTCTGGCAGCACCCTCGCAATCCGCCCCTTCGATCGGAAAGTCGTCCCATGCACTTCGACGCCTACGATCTCAATGCCGCAATCTACGATGAGATGTTTCTGCCCGACGGCACGCCCCGCGCGCACTGCCGCGAATTATACGACACCCTGTGTCAGCTTTCCGCCGAGGAAATCGGCGCAATCCAAGAGCGCGTAACGCACTCCTTCTCCTCCGAAGGCATCACCTTCACGGTCTATGGCGACGACGAGGCCGACGAGCGCATCATTCCCATCGACTGCGTGCCCCGGCTCCTCTCGGCGGCCGAGTGGCAACATCTCGAAAGCGGCCTAACCCAGCGCATCAGTGCCTTGAACCGCTTTCTAGAAGACGTGTACGGCGAAGCCCGCATCATCGCCGATGGCGTGATCCCAGCCGACGTAGTGCGCGGCTGTCCCCAGTACCGCCTCGAAATGCGCGGCTCCTCCGTCCCCCACGGCACGTGGGTCGCCGTCTGCGGTACGGATATAGTGCGCACTCACGATGGTTTCCTAGTGCTTGAAGATAACCTGCGCGTGCCCTCGGGCGTGTCCTATATGATCGCCAACCGCAAGGTGATAAAGACCAGCTTGCGCCGCCTCTACCGAAGCTGCCGCGTGCGAGAAGTAGAGCACTACGGGCAGGTGTTGCTCCAGACTTTGCGCGACCTCGCCCCCGAAGGACGCACCGACCCCTGCATCGTCCTGTTGACGCCCGGAGTCTATAACTCGGCCTTTTACGAACACATGTTCCTCGCGTATGAGATTGGCGCGTCGCTGGTAGAAGGCCGCGACCTGCTGGTCAACGACGGCTTCGTGTACATGCGCACCACCACCGGGCTGCGGCGCGTCGATGTGATTTACCGCCGGGTGGATGACGATTTCCTCGACCCCCTCGTCTTCCGCCCGGACTCGCTGCTCGGAGTGCCTGGGCTGCTGCACGCCTTTAAGCGCGGAAACGTAGCTTTAGCCAACGCACCCGGGACGGGCGTGGCCGACGACAAAAGCGTCTATGCTTACGTCCCCGACATGATCCGCTACTACTTAGGTGAAGAGCCGATCCTCGCCAATGTGCCGACCCACCTGTGCCGACGGCCAGAGGACTTGGAATACACCCTCGACAACCTCGAAAACTTAGTGGTGAAGCGCGTGGGCGAATCCGGCGGCTACGGTATGCTCATCGGTCCGCACGCAACGCCCGCCGAGCGTGCGGCCTACGCCGAGGAGCTTCGCGCCGACCCAGCCGATTTTATCTCCCAGCCGACGCTGTCCCTGTCGCGGGCACCTTGTTTTATTGCCGGCCGCGCTGAGCCGCGCCACGTCGATCTGCGTCCTTTCGTCCTCCACGGCCGCGAAACCCGCATCGTGCCCGGGGCCTTCTGCCGCGTGGCACTGCGCCAAGGCAGCCTCGTGGTCAATTCCAGCCAAGGCGGCGGAGGCAAAGACCTCTGGGTACTGGAGGACTGAATGCTCGCGCGCAGTGCTCAAGGGCTGTACTGGATGGGCCGCTACCTCGAGCGGGCGGAACATCTGTGCCGCCTGCTCCGCTTGCAGGTGGAAGCGCTGGTGGACCGGCCCATTGCTGAAATCCACTTTGGCTGGAACCGGATCTATACTGGCTTGAGGCGGCAACCGCCTTGGGGCGATCTCAAGTCCGACGACAGCGACGACTACGCCTTGGCCGATTCCTACACCCTAGCGGGCGATCTCACATTCGAGCGCGACAACCCCAATTCAGTGCGGAACTGCTTCGCCCTCGGTCGCGAAAACGCCCGCCAAGTGCGCCACTGCATCAGCGCCGAGATGTGGATCTGCCTGAACTTAGCTTGGCTGCGCATCCGCGACCTCGACATCGAGGACATCTGGAAGGTCTCTCCAGAGAGCTTCTACGCGGCGACCACGCAGGAGATCAACACCTTCACCGGGGTAGCCGACGCAACCATGTACCGGGACGAGGGCTGGCACTTCATGCTACTCGGTCGTTTCATAGAGCGCGCCCAACTCCTAGTCGCCTTGCTCCTCGCCCAGTTTGCCGCGGGCCGCGAGCAGGGCGAAACCTCGGATACGGACTGGACGAGCCTGTTGCGTTCATGCCAAGCATTCTATGCCTACAAGCGCAACTACAGCGTCGAAATCCAGCCGGAGCGGGTGATCGATCTACTCGTTACCGATCCGCTGCTGCCCAGTTCATTGTGCTCTGCGCTCGACGCGATAGCAGCCGAGCTAGCGGCCATTGGTGAAAGCCCTGACGCGCAGGCGGGAGCCGCAGCCGAACGGCTCGTCGGCCGCCTGTGCGCCCTAATCCGCTACGAGTGGCCGGACCGGGAAGATCGGGAAGCACTTCTCACACAGGTGGGCGAGGATTGCCGGAAGCTCCACGCGCTCGTGGTCGCCGCGTATATCGACTACGCCATCGAGGACTCTCCAGTGCAAACGCCATGACCGGAGCCGTCCGTTACGAAATCGAACACCGCTCTCGCTACTCCTATACAGCACCAGTACAGCAGTGCGTGATGCTCCTGTGTCTGGAGCCGCGCCAGGACCGCGGGCAGCGGCTCCTCGACTTTGAGATTGAGACATCCCCTCCGGCCAACCTAAGCCGCGAGACGGACTGTTTCGGCAACACGCGGCACCTGCTCGACCTCCACCAAACGCACCAAATTTTGGCGATCACAACCCGCTCCACGATCGAAGTAGCGTCCGCCCCGCCGCTCCCCGTGCGCTTGCCCTCCGGCGCTTGGGAGGAACTCCGCTCCCGTAGAGCATCGTGCGCCGATTGGGACTTCACGCACCCGAGCGCCCTGGTGCGCCCCTCGCCCGCGCTCGCCGCATTCGTCGCCCGGCATCGCATCGCGCCTATGGACGACCCGCTCGCAAGCCTGCTGCAACTGTCGCACACGCTCCACGACTGCCTGCAATACATCCCGGGCAGCACCACCGCGGAATCCCCGGTCGAGCACATCATCGAAACCGGTCGGGGCGTCTGCCAAGACTACGCCCACCTGATGATCGCCATTGCGCGCTCTTGGGACATCCCCGCCCGCTATGTCTCGGGCTACTTAAACCCAACCGATCTATCCGGCGGGCAGGTGCCAAGCAACGCCACGCATGCTTGGGTCGAATGCCGACTGCCAGCGCTGGGCTGGGTCGGATTCGACCCCACCAATCAGAGCTTCGCCGGTGAGGGAGGGAAAGTACACATCGCCGTAGGGCGGGATTACCGCGACGTGTCGCCGACGCGCGGTGTCCTCCAAGGCGGCGGAGAATCCCACCTCGAAGTCGATGTGCGGGTGAGCGCTTTTCCTATTGAATCGCCATAGGTATAAGTCTTAACTTGAGGGGAAATTCAACCACATCATCTAGGAGGGAATTATGAATGCGCTCAAGCGAATCTGTGGCATATTCCTCGTCGCGATGGCGGTTGCGGTCGCAGTCCACACCGTAGTTGAACCGCTCTATCACACCTCCAGCGCAGGGCAGCCGTACAGCTCGCTTTGGGACATTTTGAACCCATTGATGGCGATAGCCATTGTGTTGGGCGTGCTATTTGGCTATAGCCGCAAGAAAGCCGCCGACAGCGAGGGGGACAGCGGAGCGGTGACGCGCGAGTTTGTCGCCGCCAACGTCCAGTTCTACGGCTTCCTGTGCGTGGGCATCCTGTTTTTCTGGAACTGGTTTATCCTGTACAGTCCCGCATTTACCGCCATAGGAGCGGATACGGCCTCCCTCGTGTGGATTCTCATCGACGCCACCCTGCCGCTGCTTATGGGCGCGATGGGCGCGTTCCTGCTGCGCGGCGGCAACGACGGCTAGACTGGCACTTCCAGTAATCAGCTTAGTTGCAACAGCACGATAGGAGCCGTGCGGCTGCAAGTGAGCCCAAGCGAATTGTTTCTTACAGATAATCCGCAATTCGCTTGGGCTGTCCATCCTCCGTCGTCTCCATCGCCGCAATCACCAACGCAAAACTCGGCAAATTGTCTTCAATCCTCGTCGCCGACGCGGCCCCGCCCTCCAGCCAATCGACAAACTCCTTGAGCAAATAGTCGTGCCCGGCCCACGCCATCGCCGGTGCCGCATACACTTCCACCTCCTGTCCCACCCGATAAATTCGCACCTCGTCTCCCGCCCCTATCTCCACCGTCCCTTCCTCGAACTCCAAGCGATAGTACTCGCGCTGCCAACAACTCGTAATCCCGGCGGCCGAACTGTTTCCCTCGTACGCGGTGTGTACTCCATTGTCCATCCTCATCAGATAAAACCCGCTCGAATAGTGCTTAAAACTCGACCATGCCGGGTTCCACCCAAACCCTTGCAACACCTCGCAATCCCCCCCCGCTAAAAAGCGCATCATATCGAAGTGATGCACCGAGCCTTCAAAGAGCAGGCTAAAATCCATGTCGTGTCGCCACTCCTTGCCCCACGACTTGTATTGGCGATAGTCGCAGGCGTAGCGGCCGAAGATGTGCTGTAGCCGCCCCAGTCGCCCTTCGTCGCGAATTCGCACCACCTCCTGCTTGTTGGGCGCGTAGCGGTAATTCTGGATAATCGCGCACGGCAACCCGGTCTCCTCGGCCTTAGCGGCCATGGCCTTGGCCGCGGCTAGCGTATCGGCAATCGGCTTCTCGCAGATAACCGGCATCCCCGCTTCCAGCGCGGCAATCGCCTGCGGGCTGTGGAATTGCGGCGGGGTGGCGATGCCGCAGAAATCGGCCTGCACCTTGGCGCAAGCCTCTTCGTAATCAGTAAAGAGCTGATCGGCGTCCAAGCCGAGCTTGGCTCCTTGGGCCGCGAGCACTTCTTCGTTGACATCCACCAGCCCGACGATCTGGACTCTGTCGCCGAGTTGCTGGGTCATCCGCTCGATCCAGCCGCCCGCCATGCCGCTGGCTCCGATCATCAAACACGTCTTAACTGCCATGATACCTACCTTTACTCGTTGGGGTTTGAGAACTAATAGGCCAAGGCGAGCGGCTGCAAGACCGCCGCGTTACCGCTCGCCGTCTCTAGATCAATCCGGCAGAGGTACATCCCCGGCAACGCCAACGCGCCATCTGCAGCGTGCCCCGACCAGCGAAAGTGCCAACGTCCAACACCCTCGCTGCCAGCTAGCTGCGCCACCAACCGCCCGGCGACGTCGAAAATCTGCACTCGCGGCTGGATGCCCTGTGCCTTGAAAACTATAAAGCCGATCTCCACCGCGTCGTTGACCCCATCGCCGTTGGGCGTAAACGCCACCGGCGCAATTTTCACATCGCCGACGAGCGCAGATTGGACCGGCAGATCGGGCAGCAACACGATATTGGCCCGCCGCTCACTCGGTACCACCGATTGCCAGATCCCCGGGCGCTCGCCCGCGCCTAGATCGAGCGCGAACAGCGCGGCGTTGTCCCAAATCCGCGCCGTAAAATCCACTTCCACCGAATCGGCGACCACGATGCGCGGCAACGAGACCAGTAAGGAATCGCCGCTTAATCTCACCGCCTCGGGCGCGACCTCCTCCCCGCCAATCCGCAGGGCCACCTCGCCCGTGGTCGCGCCGGGAATGCGAAAACGCAAGCGATCGAAGCCGCTGTCCTGCCCGTCGGTGCCCGGCCACAGCGTATAGGTAAAGCGCGTATCCTCGTTGAGCCGGGCTTCCCGCGGCCAGATTTGCCCGTGCGCTTCTTGTACCAACGCGTCGGTAAACTCAATCGTCAGCGCATCTACTGCCGGAGCCGCGTGCGGGTCGTCGGTTGCGAGAATCATTTCCAATTGCACGAAGCGGCGCGGGCTCGCCGATTGGAAGTCCTCGCCCGAAGCCTGGTACACATTGCTCCAAGCGTCCCAGTCTTCGCCTACTACCAAGGTCGTATCAATCGGGCCTTTTAACACCTTGGGCAAGCTGTTCCACTTCTCCTCGGTGACGATATCGCCTTTGCGATCGGAGAAAGTGTACACCTCCTGCAGTGCATTGCCCGAGCGCGAGCGCAGTTGGATCCGAGTCTGCGGCGGCAGGTCGGCGTCCCACGTCAGCCGCTCAATCACCTTGGGCCGCCCGTCGCCGGCGGCGGCCGCTAAATTGACAAAGTCCGAGCGCATCTCCACGCGCGCTGGGTAGCCTGCCGAAAAGAGCATGGTCTCCAAGCCCCAACCAAAGCCCGAGGCCGTCCCGTCTATCTCGTGCCAGAGTAGGTAGCGGACTTTGCGCGGGGCGAACAAGTAGCGTTGGTGGAAAAGCCGCCCCAAACACCGGGGCCGACAGCGATCTTCGACGAGCACCTCGTAGTCAACCTGCTCGGGCACTGGCAATCCCGACCCCGCGGCCGGACGGCCGTCGGAAACCAAGAACAGCCCGCCCGCCGCCGAAGGATTGCCGCCTTGGACCTGACTGCGCAGCCCCTCGCCTAGCTGGCTGAAGTAGATAAAAATTTCATCGAGAAAAAACACCGCCCCCAAATCCACCCGCCACCACACACCCGCATCGCGCCAACCGCCTTCGGCACTCGTCAACAGGGCGAAGCTGTCCATATCGCCGTCGAACATCAGAGCCGCGCCCGTGGTGCGACCTCCTTCGAGGAAGCTGCCGCCGCGCTCGGCCGTGCCCAAGCTCACGTTATCCCCGATGGCCAGCACCTCGATTTCGGCCAGCGCGGCTTCTGGGCTATGCTCGTCGATTTCGATAATGATATACTGGATCACTTGAAAGCGCTTCTCGCGCTCTAAATCGAGCATCCGCCCCTCGTCGAGTACATAAGTGCTATCCGTGCCCAGATACTCCAACGGAATCACTAATTCAGTCTCGGTGTTGGGCTTGGATGTGCGATAGACCGCTTCAAACTTGAACACATCGTCGAGCGCCTGAATGCGCGCACCCGAAGCGACAAAGACGCTGAATTGCCGCAAGGGCCGCGCCCCCTCGCGGTCGGGAAAGACCAAGCGAATCTGGCGCGCCAGCACCGGACGCCCCAAATCGATCTGCACCGACCACTGATCGAGCGCATCGTCGGGATCGGGTTGCCAGAAGGTGGTGGGATCGCCATCGACAATCAAAGCTGCCGTCTGCGGGTTGCTCTTGGCCTCCCAGACCCCGCCGCTCACCTCGCCGCGCTCCTGCGTCGCATGGCGGAAGTCCCCGGCGTTGGCCACGGCGTTGATCTCCTTGCGGAACTTCGTCAGCCGCAGCCCGCCGTCGGCCCCAATCTGCACCAAGTCGTTGGGCATCTGCCAAGTCCGCCACGCCGCCGCACGGTCGAAGCGCAGCGCATCGGCCCATACCGCGCCGCTTATTCCTAATAGCAGCATTGCCCCTAGCGCGTAAAACGAGCGCATCGCCATACTCTCAGTAGATTAGTGTTAATGGACGCAACCGACGCGCTCCCGTCCGCTCGGCTTCAGGCACTACTTCAACTAGATAGATACCCGGCGACAATAAAACCCCGTCCCCATCGCGCCCATCCCAGCGCACCCGCTGCACACCGAAACGCTGCGCCCCTAATGACCGCTGGGCTACCCGCCTCCCGTCGAGTGAATACACCTTGAACATCACGGGAACATCCTCGGGCAACCCCACCAGCGCATAGCCAATCTCGACCTCGTCGTGGACTCCGTCGCCATTGGGCGTCAGCACCCTGGTGGAAAAATCCAATCCCACCACCGGCCCACCGCTTTGCCCGGCCATCCCCAAGACCCGCAGACTATTGGTGCCTAGTGCGGCGCTGGCATCGCCCGGTTCGACCGGCTGGGGCAGCGCATCGACGCCGTCATTATAGACCTCGCCCGAAAACGTCCAAGCCAGCGAGAACACATCGGCGACAAAGACGACCCGCACCCCCTCCGCGGCCCCCGGCCCGATCCGCTCCGGCAACACCACCGCTAGTTCTTCGTCGCCTTCGACAACTGCAACCGGCTCGATCGCCCTCGGAGGGTTCCCCATCTCTAGTCGGGTAAACGTAGCCCGCGTCCCAGTGCGAATCCTCAGTGCATCAAATCCCGCTCCCTCATCGGCAAATTCGCCGCGAATATCGTAGGCGAACTCCGCCGCTGCCCCCAACGGCACCTCAACCAAGCCCCCGGCTGGCTGGACATCGCCCAACAGCGCGACCTCGCCCACGACCCGGCTAGCCAACAGCGGCGCGGTCTCAATCCACAGCGAGTCGAGCCGCACAAACGCAGCGAAGTCCTCGCTTTTGAGCGCAATCCGCAACTGGAAATGGCTCCCCCCTTTGAGGTCGATCGCCTGCCCTGGCTCGGCAAAGGGCAACGACCAGAAAGACCAATTGTCGCTATCGTATTGTATGGAGGCTCGCATTCCCGGCCGGGGATCGCGCAGGCGACCGGCGCGCCAGCGCGGCTGCAAGACCAAATCGTAGCGCTCGCGCGTCACCACTTCCTCGCCGCCGCGGTCGGTGTACTCGTGGTAGATGTTCGGATCCTCGTCGCGCCCCGTACGCACCTCCACCTCCACCCCCACCTCGGCATCGGGAGCCTCCACCAGTTCGCCATCGATCACGCGCAGCGGCGTTGCCGCCCAAAAAAGGCGACCGAAATTGCGGGGCGCACCCAAGTCGAAAATTCGCGAGCGGTACACCACTTTGCGCGGTACCCCCTCGCCAAAGAGTTCAAAGTCGCCGATGGACCCCTTGAAAGCAGTCCCCGAACCCACGCTAGTGTTGCCTCCCCTTCCCGAATCCAACAACGACGTCTTCCGCTTGTAGCGCACGAAGCGCACGTATTGTCTGGGAAATTCGATCTGCACCCGGGCGACAAAATTTTCGGCTACATCGGCAATCAGTGGACCAATGCGCTTGTAGGGTTGGCTCCCTGCGAGCCAACCCGGATCGCCTTCCGCCGCGATAGATACCTCATAGGCCGGCACAGCATCCTCGGCAAAGGGAATGCCATCGGAGCGAAAGCCCCGAGGCGGCGTAAAAAAACCAAAGCGGTGCGCCGGTACCGGCACGGCTAAGTCGATGGTGTACCAGACCGATTCGGGATTGGACGAGACCGGCGGGTTAAAGCTCATACTGTCGCCATCGACCATATAGGTGCCATTATGGGCGGTGGTCTCGTTGCCCTGCGACCCCTTCCAAGCCCGGGGCGTCTCGCCTTCGACATAGGTCAGCTCGCGCGGCTCTTTGAGCGGCTCCCAGCCGGTAAACAACGAAAACAGACTTTGGTCGGGGTCGATATAAATGGGCTGAATCGCGCCGGGCACCGAGTCAAAATCGACGAGCACCACCGAGGAATCGCCTTCGCTCCAGGCTAAGCCCGCGCCGCCGATTTGCCAACTCTGTCGTTGGGCACCGCTATCCGTCGCCCAGCAGATTAGCAGCAGCCACGCGAAAGTCTTAACCGCCATGACAAGCCTTTTTGGTCAATTGTAACACAATAGTCACACGAAATTAAGGTCCGACAAACTGTGCAAAATTCCTTATAATAAGTGTTTCTCTATAAAGCGCCTCTTTTATCCACATCCCCAAATTAAACGGCAAACGCATGCGAAAGTGCGCAATTGAACAAGGCATTTTGGTCTTTCCCACAGGCGCGGCAACCGATGTGCAGGTTGCTGGCCGCAGCCTCCTCCAGCGCGGAGTCCGCACCATGGCCAGCGCGGGCATCAAACGCGTCTTGGTCGTGCTTCCCCCCGGCCACGCCCCTAGCGGCAAATCCTCAACCCCCGACCTCGACATCCAAGTAGAGCAAACCACCCCGGAAGCCGCTCGCCTACCCGACGTGCCCTTGCTGCTGCTCAGGGGTGATTGCGTCCACCACCACTCCTCGCTGCAAGCCCTCATTGACGCGGGCCTACAGCGAGACGATCTCGTTGCCCAGACAAGCGACGGCGTCAGCAGCGGGGCGTTCCTCTGCGCGCCGGGCGCGTTGTCCGCGGATGCGCTAATCGGCGACCTCTGGAGTTGGCTCGCAGCGCGTCCGCAGCGCCGCGAAGACAGCGCACCGCACCTGTGGCACCGCGTAACCGACAAGCGCAGTGCACACGCCGCTAAGAACATGCTCTTCGACCAAGTGAGCAAGGCTACCAGCGGCACGGTGGCGCGCCTGCTCAACGTGCGCATCTCGGTGCCGATCAGCAAGCTCATCGTCGATACCGGCATCTCGCCCAACATGGTGACCTTTTTCATGGTCCTGTGCCCGGGCCTGTTCGCCGCCTATCTGGCGACGCAGCCGGACTCCTACCTGCGGCTTGCATGCGCTGGCGTCCTCTGGCAACTCGCCTCCATCCTCGACGGCTGCGACGGCGAGATCGCCCGCGTCAAGCTAGCCGAGACCAAATTCGGCGCTTGGTTCGACACGGTCACCGACAACCTCGCCTATCTCTTCGGCTACGCCGCGCTGATGGCCGGTATGTGGCACCTCTATCCCGACAACTACCTGCCCATCTACGCCGGCATCTCCGCCATCGCCTCGATGGTCCTGACCCTAGTCCTGCTCTACAGCTACGCCTTGAAAACCGGCACTGGTAGCCTACAGTACTACCTCGGCGACTTGGGCAACAAGGTGCCCGATGGCGAAAAGGATTGGAGCTATCGCTTCCTAGAGCGCACCGGCTTTATTACCAAGCGGGATTTCCTCTCGTTGTTCATTGCCATCGGCTTGGTGGCCAATCTGTTGGCGGTCGTCTATTGGCTCCTAGTCATCTTGCTGCACGTAGCAGCGCTGGGCGTTTTGACCACCCACTATCGGCTGATGGGCAACCAGCGCGCTGCCGAGCGGCAGATTGCCTCGCTTCCGGCACCGGCTGTCAACCCCGAGGAAATCGCGTGAGAGCTTTGCAAATCTCCATGGTCGCCTTTGGCTTCCTGCTGCTGGGTTATCTCGTCGGCCAGCTCGGGGTCGATGAGGTCCTGCACCACCTAGACGCGATCAAGTGGGTGTTCCCCCTGCTGTTGCTGCCCTCGTGCGCCTGGCACATCTCCAACACGATCGCTTGGAATTTTGCCTTCCCGCCCGACGCCTTCAAACCGCGGCTGCTCACCCTTTTTGCGGCCAAGCTAGCTGGCGAGGCGGTCAATCAACTCACGCCGCTGGCCAACCTTGGCGGCGAGCCGGTCAAGGCCTATTTGCTCACTCACCGGACGCCCGGCCCGCGCGGCATGGCCTCGGTGGTCGTTGACAAAACCGCGCAAATTGCGGTCGGCCTATCCTTTACTGTCCTCGGCCTTGGGCTGTTGTTCTACTACCACGACGTGTCCGAGCTTATTCCCTTGGAATACCGGATCTTTTTCGCCGGTCTGCTCATCGTCAGCTTGGCGGCTTTCTGGGTCTTCTACAAGCGTCAAGAGCGCATGTTCACGTCCCTGCTCAAACTGCTCCGCTCAGCCGGCTTGCGCACCGACCTAATCGAGCGCAATATGGGGCGTGCGGCGCGCATCGACACCAATATCGGCACCTTCTACCGCACCCACCGCACCCGCTTCCTGCGCGCCTTGTTCTTTCAGAGCATCGGCTGGTTTATGGGCACCTGTGAGACCTACGCCATCCTCTGGGCACTGGACGCGGGCATTGGTTTTTGGTTTTGTTTCCTGCTCAACGCCTTGGGCGCGGTCATCAACGGCCTGTTCTTCTTCATGCCCTCCAATATCGGGGTCATGGAAGGCAGCCTCGTGTTCCTGTTTTCCAGCTTGGGGTTGGACCCGTCTCTCGGCTTGTCCTTGGGTCTTACGCGCCGCATGCGCCGCGTGTTCTGGATTTTCATCGGCTGGACTTTTCTCAGCTACATGAGTCGCACCGCGCTCCAGCGCCGCCCCTCGACGGCCTTAAGCATGCTCCAGGAACAAGAAAACCCGCGCTGACCCTGCCCCAACAAGAGATGGAGCAATGCGTCGACACATACTCGCTGGCCTAGCGGGCTGCTGCGTCCTCTCTCTCTACACTGCCTCTGCCCAAGATGCGCCACCGGATGGAGGCAAGCATGAAGCCCCTCCCTACATCGTCATCGAAGACTTTGCCACCACGCCCCTAGACAGCCTGCCTCATGACTGGCGCTGGCGCGGCAAGGACGACGACAAACCCAAGCTCTACGCTGTCCGCGAGACCAATGGCCGCCGCTACTTAGCCGCGCAAGACACCGGCCACTCGGTCGTCCTCATGAAGCGATTCCACTGGGATCCTCGGCAATACCCAATTATGACTTGGTGCTGGCGCGCCGACGCCCTGCCGCCGGGGGGCGACGAGCGCTATACCGAGACCAACGACAGCGCCGCCGGGGTACACGTCATTTTTTCGCACAACTGGCTCGGCATCCCGCGCCAGATCAAATACGTGTGGAGCACGACCTTGGCCCCAGGCACCGTCTCCCGCCGCAAAGGCATTGCACGGCCTTGGTTTGTCGTGCTCCAAAGCGGACCGGAGAAGTTGGGGCAATGGCTCCAGGAGTGGGTCGATCTGGAAAAAGATCACGAGCGCGTCTTGTCGTCCAAGCTACCGAAAAAAACCATTGGCATCGCCTTGCTCACCGATGCCAATTCGACCCGGGGGTACGCCGCAGCCGCCTACGCCGACTTCCGGGTCTGGCCGCGGGCAGCGCTGGCGCACATCCCCAACTACTGCGCCGGCCTCCCCCCATGAGGATCTGCATCGACGCTCGCTCCCTGCGCGACGTGCCCACCAGCCTCGGCCGCTACGCCGCCGACCTCGTCAGCCACATTGCCAAGCTAGACCGCGAAAACGAGTACATCGTCGTCCGCCGGCCCTCGCGCCACGGTCCCATCGCTGATCAGGCCAATTTCAGGGAGATTTTCGCACCGCACGACATCTCCTCGCCGCACAACATCCTCACCGGTGCCCGGGTCATCAACCGGCTCGACGCCGACGTGTACCACTCTCTGTACCACTTTCTCCCCATCGGCGTGCGCGCTCGGCGCGTCGTCATCACCTTACACGACCTGATTTGGGTGAATCATTCTTACCTTGCCGACGGACGGCGCTGGCGGCGGTGGGTCAAAGGGTCGCTGGGGAGCTTGGGTATTCGCCGAGCCATCGCCACAGCGGACCACATCGTCGCCGTCTCGGAAAGCACGCGCCAAGCTGCGCTCGACCACGGCGTCCCCGCCGACAAAGTAACAGCCGTCCTCCACGGCGTGGCTTCCGCCTGGCACTCGGACAACTCGGAACCGGCCCCGTTTGACTTGGGCAACGCGACCGACCAAGACCATGCGCAGCGGGATATGCTCGCCAGCCTTGCAGAACGGCCCTTTATCTTTGGCCTGGGCAACAGCTTGCCGTACAAAAACTTACCTCGGCTGGTGCGTGCCTTTGCCCAAGTCGCCCCGGACCATCCCGATCTCGCGCTGGTGTTCGCCGGCCGCGGCGAGGGCAATCCTGCACTCGTGCGCCTGGCGCGTCAATTCGGCCTGAGTGACCGGGTGCTCCTCGTCGGCCAGCTCAGCGACGAGCAAATCCGCGCCTGTCTTACCCACGCGCTCTTTTTTGCGTTTCCGTCGCTGATAGAAGGATTCGGGCTGCCGGTGCTCGAAGCAATGGCTAGCGGCTGTCCGGTGCTTACGTCGAACTGTTCGTCGCTCGCCGAAATCGCCGGAGAAGATGCGGTACTCGTCGATCCGCTCGACATCGCGTCCATCGCCGCCGGAATGCAGCGCCTGCTGACCGATTCCGCACTCCGCCAACAGCTATCGCACCAAGGACGCCAACGGGCTGCGGCCTTCACGTGGGAAGACGCGGCCCAGCGAACTATTCAACTGTACAAGCAGCTATAGCCCGTAGCTATTCGCCGTGCCGCAGACGGACGCGTCCGGGCCACTTCACATTTGGGTTGATTGGCCGCGAGTTGTAAACTATTACTAGTTGAGGAAGCTAGCGGGTCCTGTCGAGGGGTTCCGAAGCGCGAATAAAAAGGGGAATATATATGAAAACGTATTTGTTTCAGGCCGTTTTAGAGCAAGATAAGTGGCCTGATGAGCCCGATGAGAAAGCGGTCTGGCGAGCCTATATTCCCGCGCTAGAGCATAAAGGGGCTGCGAGTTGGGGATATACCGAGAAAGAGGCTTTAGAGAATTTAGAAAATGCTGTTGATCTTCTCGTTGCACATCTGCTGGAGATTGGAGAAGGCATACCTACGGACCCACCTTCGCAGATTCAGGTCAGCGATGTTCCTTTGGTCGCCATAGCCATCTAGTATATGGCCATTGATTATAGCAGGCTTCGTTCGCTTACAGCACGCAGATTGATACGAGCATTAAAAAGAGACGGGTTTCGCGAATACAAAAGAAAAGGCGCAACCCGTCTTTTTATTCACCCGGATGGGAGAACGACGACTATTCACCTTCACAATATGAACCAGACCTTTGCTATCGGTACCCTCAAGTCAATCATTGAGCAACAAGTTCGGTGGGATGAGAACGATCTCAAGCGTCTTGGACTTTTGAAATGATCTTTTTATATCGCCATCCTCGGCCCCCCAACGCCCGTCCCAAGCCATATCTAACAACAGAACACATCCCGTAAATCTGCGCTCCTCCTGCATGTTCCCATAATCGCGTCGCACTCCGCCAACGGCGATCTCGCCAAGGACGCCAACGGGCCGCTGCCTTCACGTGGGAAGACGCGGCCCAGCGAACCATTCAACTATAAGTAGCTATAGCTCGTAGTTTTTCGCCGCGCCGCATATCCGCATGATGGTTCTGCGCTCAACTGTTGAACGTTGCTTCATCTTGAGATCGACGACGGCGTTGTTCGGCGTTGTATAAATTCTTGACAAAACGCTTATCGCCATCTATTTTCTTTTCTCGTTACAACATCGAACAACGCAATTCGCTCTCTCAATCAAGGAGACCGGCAATGGCAAGCAAAACCTACAAGGCATCCAAAACGCGCTCACAAGATAGGCCAGGCTGGAGCGTAATTTTCAGCCACCCGCTCCGCACAGACACCCGTGGTAAGTCTGGACTGAAGGTACGGCGTGGTCTTGGAACAAAGGATGATGCCGAGGCTGACCGACTGGTTGAGCAGCTTAACACTCTGCTTGGTGACTCGTCCTGGTGGAGCCTTGATCGGCGCGCCGAGGCCGAGCAGCGATTCGATAGCGCCGTTGTCAAAGCGTTCTTTGACAAGATTGAGGTTGGCAAAATTAAGTCCAAAGACCGACGAGAGACGATTATTCCGTTGCCTAAGCCGGAGGAGGGCTACGCGCGGGTGATGTTAGTTGGCTCCACGGGAGCGGGCAAAACCACCCTGCTGCGCCAACTTATCGGCTCTGATCAGTTCCCCTCTACATCGACGGCAAGGACGACGACTGCTGACATTGAGATAGTTAATGCTGACACCCCCTTTCAAGCTGTAATTACTTTTATGACCGAGCACGAGGTTCGCTGCGCTGTTGACGAGTGCCTAGAAGAGGCGTGTGCAAGCGTAATTCACGGGCGTGATGACAAGGGAATCTCCACCGCTCTCTTGGGACACCGAGAACAACGTTTTCGACTCTCTTATATCCTTGGCTCTTGGCAACAGAGACAGCCGGGCAATGAGACTGATGAGTACGAAATGGCCTACAGTTACGACGATGAAACGACGGAAACTGAGACTCTGCCGGCAGATGAGACCATTAGCGGTGACGAAATCACCGCTAACAATGAACGTCTGCGCGAGTACGTTTCCCGTATCAAGAAAATATCGACGGCAGTACGCGAGCAATTGGCGTCCGAGGACGGTGACTTTCAGGATATGGATAACGCTAACAAGCGAGATAAGTGGTTAGAAAGATTCATCGACGCGCTGTACGACAATCGCTACTTCGTGGACCTATCCCTCGATATTATGGACGCCGTAGCAGAGCGGTTCTCTTTGATTGCTGCGCCGGGTGAGTTTGAGCCGGGCGTGGGTTGGCCAGACCTTTGGCGATATGAGGAAACGGACCGCAGTGCCTTCTTGAAGCAAGTACGCTGGTTCTCAGGCAATCACCATTGGCAATTTGGGCGGTTGCTGACACCTCTGGTTGACGGCATCCGGGTGCGTGGCCCCTTCCAACCCGCCGAAACCGAACTACAGGATGAGGAGCGACAGCTAGTGCTTATAGACGGCGAAGGCTTAGGGCACTCGGCAAAGGAAGCTTCCAGTGTATCCACAAAGGTAACGGAAAAGTTCTCCGAAATGGATATGATTCTGCTGGTGGACAACGCGCAATCACCGATGCAAGCCGCCCCTTTGGAACTCCTGCGATCGGTCGGTAGTAGCGGGCATGGAGACAAAATCGCTATCGCCTTTACGCATTTTGACCAAGTGAAGGGGCCTAACCTCAGTACCTATAACGAGAAACGGAATCATGTTCGTGCCTCAATCGTCAACGCCTGTACCAGCCTGCGCGAATCACTGGGGGCACCGGTAACGGAGATATTGGAACGAAGGCTGGAGAGCAGGGACTTCTACTTGGGCGGTCTAGATAGAGCCACGAATAAACTACCGCCCAAGGTCTTCAACATAGAGGTGAAGGAGAGGGGGAACTTGCTGGAGCAAATGAAACAGTCGGCTCAACCCTCTGAGCAGATTGCCATCGCTCCATTCTACAATCTTGCTCTACTAGAACTTCCTTTGCGCGACGCCACCGACGGGTTCAAGCACCCTTGGATGGGTCGGCTAGGTCTCACTTACTATGAGGGTGGACGCAAGGAACACTGGGGACGAGTCAAAGCATTGTGCCGGCGCCTCGCTAACAGGTGGGACATTGAATATAACGACTTGCGACCGGTTGCCGACCTGATTCGTCAGTTGCAGATCGGTATCTCCTTGTGGCTGGATAATCCAAATGGATGGACTAGGCAACCAGAGAGTGAAGACGAAAGGCATGCCGCCATTGACGCTATCCGTCAGCGCGTGTTCAAGGACATCCACGATTTGGCCGAGCAGCGTATAATCGTATCCCATCAAGCTGGTTGGCGAAGGGCCTTTGCGTTCAGTGGAATAGGGTCGAGCAACGACCGGGCAAAGGAGATGGCACAGATTTATGACGCGGCCGCGCCTTCTATCACATCGGTGAAGGATATGCAGACACAAGAATTCTTAGATAATGTCATCCAGATTGTCCAAGATGCTGTTAAGGAGGCCGATGGTTCAGTAGAAGGAATTTAGAAGCGTTAAAAAGACTGGTACCCGAAGGGGCCAGAATATGATCGGCCACCACCCACTTAAGTAAGGAGAGACTCATGTACTTACCTAATGAACGAGAACGGACAATCCGCAAAGAAGCCGCTAGTCAAGCCATAATAAACACCATTCAAGCGGTTGAGAGGGCGTTAGGCATCGAATTTCCAAGAGGGGACACTCCTACCGGGAGTAGGGATATTATGACGCAGATATTAAGGGGGCGCTACCGATAAAATTTGGTAGAGATACGGAACATTTCTACCACAAGTCAGGCTAAGCTCAAGTATCCCACAGGAGTTATGCGAGGGTCTCCTCGTCGCCGCACAGTACAGCCAGCGGTCCAAGCGCGGCACCGCGTATTAGCATCATTAGATGCACTGTCATAGGGAGATCTTCGGTCGACTAGGCGGGATGCCCATAGGATGTGGGCCGTTGGTCAGATGGCTCCTGCGGGCGTGGTCGTACACCGCGTCCTGTATTTCGAGGATGCGCACGGCTTGGTCGATATTGGGGGTGAAGGACCGCCCATCTGCCAAAGCGGTCAAGGCTTGATCGACAATGGTCGTCATGCGCTCGCCGTGCGACAGATCTTCACTGAACTGCACGCCCTCGGTAGTGTGGACTTCGATGAGCGGCTCGCCCTCTTTGCCGTATTGCTGGAACACCATGGCGCGGGTGCCGATAAAGCGGAAGAAATGATCGCCGCCGCGCACCCCTGACGGATAGGCGTAGCCGCTTTCGATAACGCCGGTCACGCCCCCATCCGTACGCAACATTCCCAAACCAATATCCTCCACTATACGACCGTGAGTGGCGTTGGACATGATGGCACCGACCACGTGTACCGTCTGCTCGCCGACGAATTGCAGGAAGGTGTCAATGCCGTGGGCTGCCTCTACGGCCCAACTACCGCCGCCAGAAATGGCCGGGTCGTTGTGCCAAGCCGAAGGCGTCGGGTCGTAGCGCGAGGGCGGGCCGTTGTTGAGGCGGCTGCTGTACTGAACCAGATCGCCCAGCGTGCCGTTAGCCCGCAAACGCTCCACCGTAGCGACGATGCGGCTGGCGCGGTTGGGCAGAGTGAGGGCGCTGAAGACTCCGTATTTGGCCGAAGCTGCGGCTGCGGGACGAAGTCGATCAGCGCAATCGGCAAAGGGTTTGTCGAGCAGGTAGGGGATGCGCCGCTCGACGCAGGCCTGCACGTGATCCGGCATTTCAATGTGCTTGCCAGCGACTAGGGCGGCGTCGGGCTGCACGGCGTCGAGGCATTCGCCCGCTGTGGCAAAGCCCGGGCATTGGAAAATTTCTGCAAGTTGTTGGCGCGGAGCTTGTTCCCCATCCATAATCCCGATTATATCGTGTCCCAAGGCGCGGATGGTCTGGCCGATGCCGCGGCCGTGGTGGCTGTACGACAGGATGACTAGGCGCATGGGTCGTTTAGCAGGCTTGCTTTGCATTGACACTTGTCTCCATGTCTGTTATTATTCTAAAAAAAATAATTATTGAGAGAATAATAATGAAATTCTACGACCGAGAAACAGAACTGACACTTCTTCGCGACCTCACCGAAAGATCTGCCCAATTTTCTCAGTTCACTGCGATCTTTGGGCGACGGCGTGTGGGAAAAACAGAACTCGTGCGCCAACATATCCAGCATGGCGGCATCTATTTTTTTGTTGAAAAACGCCCGGCAAATGCCCTCCTCGCCGAATTTTCGGCGACCCTCAAATCGCACATTGCCCACGCACCCACATTTACAAGTTGGCAGGACTTTTTCGTTTTTCTCTTTGCCGAAACCCAGCACCGGCACCTGATCGTCGTCTTTGATGAATTTCAAAACTTTCTCACGGTCGATCCCGCCATCTATTCCATCCTCCAAGGCGTGTGGGACACATGGCACAAACAATCCAGCATCCATATCATTGCCATAGGTTCTGTCGTGGGCCTGATGAAAAAAGTTTTCCAAGACGCCAAAGAACCCCTCTATGGTCGTCTCACCCGGGAAATTGATCTCAGCCCTTTACCCATCGAAGCCATCTATCAAATCGCTACAAACCTCGGCTTTCAATCGCCCACAGACATCCTTACCCTTTACGGCATCTTTGGCGGTATGCCTCGGTACTACGAAATTATAGAAAGCATGGGATTGGGCGGCAGTACCATCGACCAAATTCTCCATCGAGCACTGTTCACCCCCTTTGCCCCCTTTCGCAACGAAATGCGCGATATCATCCTCTCCGAATTTGGCGGCACTGCCCACACCTATTTGGCAATCCTCGAAGCCATCGCCACCGGAAAAACCCGCCGCTCTGAAATCGCCGGCCCCGCCGGACTGCCGGCCACTAGCTTGTCCAAATACCTGCGCGAATTGTCTGACTTGTTCGACCTCATCGAACGCGAAGTGCCCATTACCGAGCAATCGTGGAAAACCAAAAAAAGTCGCTATAAAATCCGCGACCCCTTTATCACTTTCTGGATGCGATTCATCTACCGTCAATTGAGTATCTACGAATCGGGCAATTTTCCGTATTTTCTCAATCGCCTCAATACCTGCGTAGCGGAATTTATGGGCTTTGCCTTTGAAAATATCACGCGCGAACTCTTGCTTAAACTCAATCTTCACAACCGCGCCCCCTTCTACTTTCACCGAATCGGACGCTGGTGGGACCGGCAAAGCGAAATAGACCTCATCGCCCTCAACTCCGAAACCCGGCAGACTCTCTTTGTCGAATGCAAATGGACATCTACCCCTGTTGGCACCGACGTTCTGCAAACCCTCAAACACCGCGCCCAAAACCTCCCAACCGCGAACGCTTTTTATCTCATCACCTCCAAATCCGGCTTTACCGACCCCCTCAAAAATCTCCGCGACCCGCACCTCTACCTTTGGGACCCAAACGACATCGCGACATTTTTGGCTAAATGAACTTAATTGAAAAACTACTCAGGGCGACGGATTAGCACCCGCCGCCCACTCGGCTTGGGCGATGCTCATATCACAGATGGAGCGCGCCTTGCCGCCGGGCGGCTGAGCGATGTGAGCCACGACGCGGAAGCCTACTTTGGCAAACGCAGCGCGGCTGCGGGGATTGTAGTCGGCAATGTCGCAGGCGAAGATAAAATCGGCCTTCTCCTCAGCAAAACCGAAATCGACCAACGCGCGGATTATTTCCGTCCCCAATCCCTTATTCCAATGCTGCTTCTCGCCAATAGATACATCAATGCGGCGGCAGTCCCTGCCGGGATGGGCCTCGATAATCCGCGACAGATTCATCGCCTGCAACCAAGCCTCGGCAATGGGCTGGCCGTCGAGTTCGGCGATAAAGCAGAAGGCGGCTTGCGAGATGCCGCCGTAGATGCGCTTGATCTGGTCGAGCGTATAGGCCGTCACATCTGAGCCATCGGCGTAATACAACACGTCGGGATCTTGGTTCCAACGCAGCAAGACGTCCCAATCGGCGTCAGTCATGGGACGCAGGTGTAGGCGGGGCGTGTGCAGGTGGAGGGAGTGGCTTTTGATGGACATAGATACTCCGCCTAATCGGACGCGGTCGGCGGCCACACACCCTCGACCAGATAGGCTTCGTCCTCGCCGGGCCAAGGAGGCATGGTAACGGCAATCGCGGCCAGAGGCTCATCACCCACGGCGCGGAACTGGAAGTGGGTGCCCAGCGGAATGGTCAGGCAGACGCCCGGCTCGACCGCCACAATTTCCTCGCGACCGTTCTGCCGCCGCCACATTTGGCCGCGACCGGCGAGGAAAAACCAGATCTCTTCGACCGTGCGATGGGCAACGGCCTTGGACGTCTGGCCGGGTTGGAGTTCAAAATGCGCCATGCCGCCGCCTTGCAAACCCAGTAGAATGCGCACATCCGAGCCGTCGGGGGCGGTCACGTCAGGAGTGGCGGGCAGTTTTTTGGTGTCGAATTCCAAGAGTGAAGTCTCCTACATAGTAGAGGCTGACAGGTTCTCGTCCTAAAAATATCGCGTTCGATACCTGCGGGAAGGATTTCTTTCCACTATTTTTTCGCAAGCAGCCGTTGTGCAAATGCCTGCCGACGAGCTTGACCCTCTATCAATAATACCTATTTATTGTCCCCTACAATCTGGAGACGATCCCATGCCAAAGCTAAACATTGTCGGTGCCGGTACGCCCACCCCCACTCGCGACCGCTGGGGCACCTGTTTCATCCTCGAAATCTGCGACCAGCGGCTGATGATCGACTGCGGCCCGGCATCGACCTTTAAGATGCACCGCTTGGGCATCCCCTGCACCTCGGTACACAACCTGTTTTTCACCCACCTGCACTCCGACCACATCTCCGATTATCTCTGCTTCCTGATGACCCGCTTCGACCAGTGCATCGGCACCGAGCCAGACCTCCACGTCTATGGGCCTCCCCCGATCAAGCGCATCACCGACGGCATCTGGAGTCCCAATGGCCTCTTCTGGTACGACGTGATCGCCCGCACCAATCATCCCATGAGCGTCCACGCCTACCAGATGCGCGGCGGCGTGGGCGATTTTAGGCCGGAACCAGTGGTTCACGCAGCCGAATACGCCGAGGGAAAAGTGGCCGCCGGAAAGGGTTGGACCTGCTATGCGCGCGAGGTCAAGCACGCCCAACCCTACATCGAATGCTACGGCTTCCGCTTCGAGACCGAAGAAGGCGTCGTCGCCTTCAGCGGCGATACAGCACCGATCGAGTCCGTGGTCGAGCTTGCGCGAGATGCAGACCTATTCGTGATGGAAGCCGTGCACCGAGAGGAGAAAATCCAAACCTTCCCCAGCGTCATCTCCGAAACCGGCACCCTAAATGCCGGGCGCATGGCCGCCGAGGCCGGTGCCAAGCGCTTGGTAATCAACCACCAGTCTCCGACCCTCGACCCCGCAGAAGAGACCACCCAAGGAATCGCCGAGGTAAAAAGCGTCTTCGACGGGCCGATGTACTGGGCGCGGGACATGATGGAAGTGGCCTGGTGAAAGGCTGGTCGTAGGGACAAACGATCGTTTGTCCCTACCCCTACTCGTCATGGCCCCGCCCTTCCGCTTCGTCCGCCTCAACGCCACCATGTACCCAGCTAGCGAGCTGGAGCGATCGCTGTACGCCAAATTCGGCATCACACCTGAATACGTTGAGGAAGAGGACCCGCAGGAACTCATTCGCCATCTATCTGGCTGCGACGCTGTCGCCGTCGTCTCGACCGGCTTGCCCGCGGCCGTGGTCGCATCGCTGGACCGCTGTCGCCTGATCTCCCGCCTCGGCAACGGCACCGATAAAATCGCCGTGGCAAAGGCCACGGAATGCGGCATCGTCGTCGCCAATGCTCCCTTCTTCTGCGCCGAGGAAATGACCGACCACATCATGGCCATGCTGTTGTCCCTAGCCCGCCAACTACCGAGGATGGAGCAGTTCATGCGCGCCGGCCGCTTCCGCCAAGCCCGCGCCGAGTCCACCCAATTGCAGCGGCTCTCCACCTGTGCGCTCGGCATCGTCGGCTTCGGAGCCACCGGCGAAATGGTCGCCCGCCGCGCCAGCGCCTTCGGCCTCCGGGTCTTGGCCACGCGCAGAAACCTGCAGGCACCCTTGCCGGACGATTTGGCAGTCGAAATGGTGGACCTAAAAACGCTACTTGCCGAGTCCGACTTCGTCTCCTTGCAGGTGCCCTTGAATGCGGATACCTACCACATGTTCGACGAAGAGCTACTGCGCAAGATGAAGCCGGGGTCTTACCTTATCAACACGTCTCGCGGCGCTTTGGTCGATGAGGATGCGCTGGTGCGGGTCCTGCGAGAAGGGCCGCTGGCTGGCGCGGCGTTGGATACGTACGAGTGGCTCAACGTGTTCACTGATGAGAATCAGACTCCGCAGCATCCGCTCATGGAGCTGGACAACGTCCTGATGACGTCCCACGTTTCCGCCCACTCGGTGCAGTCTGGCGAAGCCGTGGCGCGCACGGGCGTCTGCAATCTGGTCTCCGTCCTCAAGGGCCACTGGCCAGCGCCGGAAAACATCGTCAACCAAGGTGTAGTACCGAGGTATCCGCTGAAACCTCACGATGCGGAACTGTACGCAAGCGCGTAATCGCATCAGTATCCCCCCAAGAAAGGAATCCCATGCGCGTCATCCTCTTTGTCCTCGACGGACTGCGGCCCGACGGCTTGCAACAGGCCTCCACCCCCCACGTCGATCGCTTGATCAGCCAAGGTGCCAGCACCTATACGGCCCGCACCGTAATGCCCTCATCTACCTTGCCCTGCCACACCTCCATGTTTCGCGGCGTAACCCCACAACGGCACGGCATCCTCACCAACACCTGGGTGCCCCAAGTCAGACCCGTGCCCAGCCTCGTCGATGTGCTGGACCAAGCTGGCAAGCGCACGGCCTTCTTTTATAATTGGGAGCAATTGCGCGATCTGGCCGATCCAGGCTCGCTGGACCGCTCGTACTATATGAACAATTGCCACGAGCCAAACGGCGATTTGGAATTGGCCAGCTTGGCCGCGGCGACGCTGCGAGAATGGACGCCCGATTTCGCCTTTGTCTATCTAGGCTGCACCGATATAGCTGGCCACGACCACGGCTGGATGTCGGCCGAATATCTGGCCACTATTGGGCGGGCCGATGCGGCCATTGGCGCGGTGTTGGAGGCGGTCAACCAAGAAGAGACCGTAGCCATCGTCACCAGCGACCACGGCGGGCACGAGCGCACCCACGGCACGGAAATGGACGAGGACATGACCATTCCGTGGGTAATCTCCGGTCCTGCGGTATTCCCCGGACGGAGCTTGCAGGAGCCGGTGAGCATCATCGACAACCCGACGACCATTGCCGCTTTGCTCAAAGTGGCACCGGCGGAGGATTGGGCCGGACAAGTGGTGCGCGAAGCGCTCGCATAGCGAACGAATCTTAGAAGCGGTCTGAAAACCCGCTTTGGATCGCGTTGAGCCGCGTCCCGTCATTCCCGCGCAAGCGGGAATCCAGTGGGGGATCCGGCATACAAGGGACGGTCATCAGGGTGTTCAGATCACCTCTCAACGGTAAAAGGGCGGCGGCCTCAGCAGGCACTTGATGACATGAGTGCCGGCGCTCATGTAGAGCACGCCGGGATTCCCTTCGGTCAGGGCGTAGAGCTCGGGCAGAGGCGGATCGTTGAGATAGGTCAGGACGCGGGACGAACCGTCTATGCGAAACAGGTCAAAGCGGGTCAGGCCATAAATAAAGCCGTCAGAGGCGCAGATCAGTGGGAACATCTCCACCCCTTCGGGCACGCCCATCAATCGAGTCCCCTCCGAGCGCAGGGGCCCTATCACGTCTTCTACGACAAACCGCTCCGGGTCGAACGCGAACAAGCGGCGGTTGTCCGTAGTGCCAAAAACTAGTCCCGAGGGGTGAACGGCCAAGCTGGTGATCGTGTTGGCCCCTTCCACCGGACGCAGTTGGCAAACGCGCTGCTTAGTCTGAGGGTCAAAGACAAATAACAAGCCGTCGCTGGTAGTGATTTCCGAACCGCGCCCCCCGTAAATGCTGGTGCCACCGTACACATAGCGCTGGTCTGCGGCCACGCATTGCACGCTTTGTTCGGGGTCGAGGTAGATTTCCCGATCATCGAGGCCGGTTGCGGGATCGTACGAGGCCAAGGAGCCGCCGGGAATGCCATAATTGCTGCGGTTGGCCACGTAAATGCGGCCGTCGGGGCCGGTCACCGCCTCAAAGGGTCGGTTCTGGTTTTGACCCAACTGGCCCCAATTGCGCGGATTGCTGTCGTCCTCCGAGCCGGGGTTCCACGGCCGACTCGGGTCGTACACGCCAATGTTAGAGCCACCGTAACTGCCGACGTAGAGCTTGCCCCCGTGGGCGTGGACGTGGTAGAGTTCGCCGCCAGGCCAAGTGTAACCCAAATCTTCTATTGCATCCGTAGCGGGATCTATGGCGCACAGGTGCATGCCGTAAATATTGGTGCCGTAGATTTTGCCCTCCGGCCCTCTACCTAAGGCACATACAGCACTGCCACGACTGCCTTGATAGACTTCAAAGCTGCGTTCTTCCCGATCGCCTGTGTCGGGATCGACGATAGTGGCGCGGCCCTTCTCGACTTGGGCGAAGACCAAATGGCCGTCTTTGCTCAGCCCCGCTACACCGGCGAAAGGACCTTGGCAAATGGAACGGATGTCCAAGGTCTGGGCGTCGATGGCCACCAATTGGTCTCCAGCCCAAGCGTACACCACCCCGCGATCACTGGCGCGGCTGTTACGACCCAAGGCTAAGGGCGCGAGCGCTGCGTCAGCAACGGGGCTGTCGAGGCGGGCTACCTCAGTATAATCGGCGCTGAGGACGCGCACTTGCTCGCCAGCCGCCAAAAACAGGCGCTCCCCTTCGGATACAGCGCCGGCAATCCCCTCGGCTCCAGACGGTACATCGCTCAACTGACCGCTTTCCACATCGTAGATTTTGGCCGGGACGGCCGGATAGCCGCTGAGCAGCAGTCGGCCATCGGGCAGCAATTGGATGTTCACTAGGCGGTCGGTAGGCGGGGCAAACGGACGGCAGAGTTTGTCAAAGCACCGTTTTTGCGGGTCGTAGCAGAACAGTTCGGCCAGTTCGTGGCCGCCCATATACAACAGGCCGTTGCGCTCCTCCATGCAGAGGAGGCGCTGATCGCCGGGGGCGGGACGCCCCAGACTGCTGAAGGTGCGGGCCTGGGCGTCAAAGACCATGAGATGGTGGCCGTGATCGGCCGACAAGCCGGACATGATCCGGGCGTAAATGGTGCCGTCTTGGGTCTGGAAGACGGGGCCGTGCTCGCGGCAGGGCATGGGAAAAACTTCCAAGCTGCCAGTGTCGAGGTCGTTGCAGAAGTAGTGCGCCCCGTCCTGCGAAAATTCAGCACCCCAAGCGAGGGTGTGCCCATTGGCGGGATCGTAGGTGATGGAAAAGCCGTTCCACACGGCACCGACAAAGGGGATGCCCAAGTCGTAATAGGCCACGCGCGGGCGCAGAGTCGGCGGTAAGGTGGGAGCGCGGGAGGTGAGGGCTTGCATAGAGGCTCCTGTGGTTTGCGGGTGGTAGGATTGGTCGCCCCAAAAAACTGCCAAAAACCGTCGCAAGTCCACCCCAAAAATCCGCATCGCCATAGTCGCACCGACGGACAAACCTTCAGCACCTACTATTGCGAACGAACTTGACCCACGACCAGCAAAATTCCTTTATTTGCCTTATATCCCGACCACATGCTGGTCCCCTCCAGCAGAAAGAAGCTACGGTAACTGTATGCGAGCAATGACGCGGCGATCGCTGCTCCGTGCCGGCCTTACCGGTTGCTTGGTCGCCCCTTGGTGGCACGCAGTGCGGGCCTTTGCCGACCGTCTGACAAAATCTGGCGTGACCGATACCGAGATCATCCTCGGCACGTCCGCCGCTTTCTCCGGCCCCTCCCGAGGGTTGGGCATCGAACTCTATCGGGGGGCCGGTGCGTACTTTACCCACGTAAATCAGCAAGGTGGCATAGCGGGCCGCACCGTGCAGGTCAAAGCCTACGACGATGGCTACCAACCCGGCCCTTCGGTCAAAAACACCATGAAGCTAATGCTCGACGATCAGGTGTTTTTGCTGTTCGGGTACGTTGGCACGCCAACGGTGACGCGCGTGTTGCCCATCCTCAAGAAATTTCAAGACCAGAACATCCTGCTGTTCTTCCCCTTCACCGGCGCCCAACCCCAGCGCGAACCACCCTATGGTGCCTTCGCCTTTAATCTGCGCGCCTCCTATCGCCAAGAAACGGCTGGCTTAGTCGATAATTTCGTGCGCATCAATCGCCGGCGCATTGCCGTATTCTATCAAGCCGACGCGTATGGCCGCAGCGGCTGGGCCGGCGTGCGCAGCGCCCTGAAAAAACACGGCGAACAAATCGTCGGCGAGGCCACCTACCGGCGCGGCGAACGATTTACCGGCACGATGCGCAAACAGGTCGAAATCCTCAAAGAAGCCAAGCCCGAAGCGGTGATCTGCATCGGGGCCTATGCGGCTTGCGCGGCCTTTGCCCGCGATGCCGTCGATCTCGGCCTACAAGTGCCCTTTGCCAACCTGTCGTTTGTCGGCAGCGAAAATCTCCTCAAGCTGCTCACCGAGGGGCGCGACGACAGCCAGCGCTATACGCAATGGCTAGTAAACTCCCAAGTGGTGCCCAGTTACGAAGACACATCCATACCCGCAGTCCAAGAGTACCGCAACTTGATGAGCCGCTACGCCCCACAGCTACCTGCGGAGCTGTTACAAGACCCTTATACGCCCTTTGACCACAGCTTCGTCAGTCTCGAAGGCTTTCTCAACGCCAAGTTGCTGGTCGAAATTTTGCACCGCCTCGGGACCGAGCCGCAGCGCCACCAACTCGAAGAGGCCGTGTTCTCGGTCGCGGACTTCGATCTCGGCATTGGCGAACAGGTCTCCTTTGGTCCTGACCGTCGCCAAGGGCTCCAGCGCGTGTACTACACGGTGGTCGAGGAAGGTCGTTTTGTTCCCCTAGACGATTGGCGCGCTAGGTTCGCATGATGATAAAAGTCCAAAAGCTATTTAAGAAAACGCTGTTCGGCGTCTTTGCCCTGTTTGGCTTGATCGGCCTATCGACCTCCATTCTCTGCGTCTATACCGTCGATACGCACCTGTCAGCCGAATACGAGAGCAACAGCCGCGACATTGCCAAAACCATCGCCGATTCGAGTGTCGATATTCTCCTCAATCGCGACTTGTCGGCCTTGCAGTCGCTCATCGATCAGTTCGTCGAAATTCAGGGCATCAAGTACATCTACATCACCGACGAAGCAGGCGAGTTCCTCGCCCACACCTTTGTGCCGGGCATTCCCGCAGAAATTCGCGCCAGCGATCCGTTTAACATGGAAACGGTGGAGCGCAGCTTGCCCGGGATGGGCGATTTCGTCGAAGTGGGCAGTCCGATTCTCGCCGGTGTTGCCGGCACGGTTCACGTGGGCATGGACACTGGTCTGATTGCGCTAAAAATTCAGCGCGCAATCGGCCAGCAGGTGTACCTCTTCTCCATCATCCTCGTCGTCGGCGTCTTTGCCGCCGTATGGTTGGTCAATCTGGCGGCTAAACCAATGGGTGCGCTCTTGGGCTACGCCGTGGGCGTGGCGCGCGATGAAAAACCCACCGACGACAACCTGCTAGCGCGCGACGACGAAGCCGGACACCTAGCTCGACTCTTCCTCTACGTTGCCGACAAAGGCCAGCACTCGCCTGAAAACGTGGAATAGGTAAACGTCCGCAGACGAACGCAGATTAGCGCAGAGGTGGGGTGAGGTCGCTCGATGCGAGTGATTGGCGATTGAGGTCTAGGGAACATGGCTCAACAAAGGGTACTAATTCCGCGCTCGCTTATGGCGCTGTTCTGCACAGTCCTGCAGGTCTGTTTTGGGACGGTGTATGCGTGGAGTTTCTTCCAGACGCTCTTGGTGCGGCAATTGGGTTGGTCGTTTACGGAAACGGCTTGGGCTTTCAGCCTGACGATCCTTTCGCTGGGCACCTCGGCGGCTTGGGCAGGTGCGCTGCTGCCGAGGGTCGGGCCGCGGCGTTTGGCCGTGACCGGCAGCGTCATGTTCTCGGTCGGCTATGTGCTGGCGAGTCTGGCGCTGAAGTGGGACATGCTTGCGCTGTTTTACGTGGGGTACGGCGTCATCGGGGGCGCCGGCATCGGGCTGGGCTACGTCACACCCGTGGCGACGGTCGCCAAGTGGTTCCCGGACAAAAAGGGCTTGGCGACCGGCATCGTCGTCATGGGTTTTGGGGTGGGTGCCTTTCTGCTGAGTAAGGGTCTAGCGCCTCTGCTCGTATCCCACCTAGCAGGCGATCTGTCCCAGGTCTTTTTTGGGCTTGGGGTGATCTTCGCCGTCGTCCTAATCCCTTGCAGCTTGCTACTGAGCAATCCCCCAGCCACCGCCGCAGCGGTTGCCGAGCAGACGCCCGCCGACGAATCCGACTCGGCGGTGCCGTATCTGCGCTCCTCTGAGTTCGCCCTCATGTGGATCGTCTTCTTCTGCAACATTGCCGCTGGCATCTCCGTCATCAGCTTCCAGTCGGAACTGCTGCAGGAAGTCTGGGGCCTGGCCGATCCAACCGTCGAACCAGCGACGCTGGCCGAGTACGGGGCCACGCTGATCGCCGTCAGCTCGCTGTGCAATGGCGTGGGGCGGCTATTTTGGGGCTTGCTCTCAGATCGGCTGGGGCGCGTCCGGGTTTTCAGGATTCTGCTCGCCAGCCAGATGGTCGTGTTTGGCATTTTGATGACCGAGCGCAATCCTTGGGTCTTTTCGGTCCTCGTTTGTTACGTCCTCTTGTGCTTTGGCGGCGGATTTGCCACCATGCCTTCTTTCGTGCTCGATGTTTTTGGCCCGCAAAAAATGTCGACGATCTACGGCACCATCTTGACGGCTTGGGCGGCGGCGGGAATTTGCGGGCCGCTGTACGTGGGGTATCTCAAGGATCAGTATCCCGATCGGGCGTTTATCTATTGCTTCCTAATTGGCATTCTGATGCTCGGGCTTGGCTACGTATTTTCGTATTTGCTAAGCGACGATCGCATTCGCCTTCGCCGACCGACCTTGGAGGATACGCTGCGCCAGTACGGCATTTTGCCCCAAGGTAGCTAATGGGTGTACGTTGGCACCTCAATGCGGCTGCACGGTGGCCACCGAACTCAATGTGCAGACATGTGGTTAGCGGTTGCCCTTCCCCCCCTTTTTCTATATATCCCATAAGTACAAGTACGGCCTGTCGAAGATCATTCATGCCGCCCGAGGGGGTCGTTCAGATGAGCCGAAGTTTGGTATTGCCGCTGATAGCCTTGATATTTTGCGCCACGCTGACCGACGTCAGCCATGCGCTGACCATCTACCGCATCGGTGGCTCCGACCTGCCGCCGCCCGAGCGAGACGCGCCTTTCGATTTCGTCCAACTGGAATGGGCTGATATCGACGCCAAGCAGCACGGCAGCACCCTACTGACTGAGATCAGCACGACCCTCGAGCCCGAGCAACTAGACCCCGCAGTCAACCTGACACCGTTGCTGGACGAACGGGGCGGGAAGATTGAAACGCTGCGCTCGATCGTGGGCTGGGCCGATTTTCCCGCCCGCGACGCACCGATGTTCGACGGCGATCCCACCACTCATTTTCTCGGCGACGGCGATTGGGGCGGAGACTACGGCGCAATAGAAAACAAAGTGCTGGTATTCGACCTAGGCGGGTTATTCAACATCGACCGGGTGCGCTTCTATCCCCGCGAAAAACACCTTGTAGATCGCTTTATCCAGACCTTTATAGTCGGCATCAACGACGGCGACCCACTCAAGGACGGGACTCGGGAATACCTAGTAGGCGAGAGGTGGGCAAGGCGGCCGCCAGGTGCGCGGAAAGATTTTGCAATCGTCCTCAACGCCACCGAAAACACCCGCTCCGATATCGTCATCGAAATGCCCGATCGGCCGATCCGCAACATCCTGTTTGAAGCGCCGGCCAACATCCGCGGTGCTTGGGAAATCGCCGAATTTGAAATTTACGGTTCCGGTTTTGCACCGCAGGCCACCTATGTCTCCAATGTGATTGACCTAGGCCAACCCGTCAGCTTGGGCCGACTCAACTGGTCCGCGCAGGAGGACGAAGGCGCGGCGATTGATCTGACCATGCGCAGCGGCGACGATTCCGATCCCAACACCTATTGGCGCAAAACCTTCCGCGGCGACGAGACTACGCGCTATAGCGATGGCAAAGCCTTGGTGTTGGCCACGTACAACAGACTGGACAAAGGGGAGCGAGCCGGCATCACGCCAGACACCGAAAACTGGCAAGCTTGGAGCCCTCCGTACGATCTGGTCCTCGGCCGCGGCGACCTCGCCGGCAACAAGCCGCGGCAATTCGTCCAGTTTGCCGTCCAATTCTCCTCTACCGCAGAAGCGGGCGGGTGGCTGCATTACTTGCAATTTGAAGTGTCCAATCCGCCGGTGGCATCCCAAGCCCTAGCCGAGATCGTCCCGGTGAAGGTGCTAGCGGGTACAGTAACGCAGTTCACCTACAAGATCCTGCCGCGATTAACCGGCACTGATCTGGGTTTTGACAGCATTGAGATCAAAACGCCAGCACGAGTCGCCAGCATTGATCAGGTCCGACTGGAAGGCTTGCCAGTGGATTTTACTGAGGTTCGCGTGGAAGAAAATGAATTTGAGTTGCGAATTCCCCGCATGGACCTACAGCGCACCAACGAATTGCTGGAAGTGGATTTCCAAGCTCAGGTCTTCCAGTTTGGCACGGTATTCGCAGCGCGAATTTTCGATAGTGAGCAGCCCCACGAAGTGCATCAAGAGGTCACGGCAGGCGATGCCGATCAACTGGTCGATAGCAACACCTTGCGCGTCGGTTTGATAGACATCGACAAAAAGGCGGTCAATGCCCTGCGCTTGACCTCGCGGTCATTCACTCCGAATGGAGACGGGGTCAACGATCAGCTAAAAATGCAGTACGAGTTGCTCAATTTGGGCACTGTACCGGTAGCTATTGATCTATACGATCTTGCGGGGCGACGCATCAGTGAGCTATATCGCGGCATCGCGACCAGTGGCCGTTTTGCAGTAACTTGGGACGGCCGCGACGCCCAAGCCAAATTGGTGCCGCCGGGCCTCTATATCCTGCGCCTAGAAGTAGAAAGCGACGGGGGCATAAAATCGGAGCAACGAGTAGTTTCGCTGGTCTATTGATCTGAACACTCAGCGAGTGATACGAGATATGGAACGGATTCTGCGGTACATACGTTGGGCGGCCTGGTCGGTGGTTTGCTGTACGGCAGCGTACGGTCAGGGGGCGGGCCACCGAGTAACGTCCGACCAAGTAGTGGTCAACAGCGCAGCCCACTGGCGCAATTGGACTTTTCCCAAAGGGGTAGTGGAAATTTCGTCCAGTGGAGCCTTGACGCCGCACCAGTTGCACCGCGACATCAACGCGGTACGAGACATTGCCGCTTATCTGCAAGCCCGCCCACCCGCTAGGATAAAAAAGGCCCCCGAAGAAATTACCGTCCTAGACGGCATCGAAGCCGGAACCGCTGGCAATCGGGCGGACGTGGTCAACCTTTTCGACTCCGACTTGGAAACGTACTGGCAGCCCGACCCGCCCACCGGAGAGGGCGAACTGGCCGGCCAGTGGTGGTTTACCGTCGATCTGGGGCGGTTAGTGATCGCCAAGAGCATCGTGCTGAAATTCGTCGACGAGACATTGGGCGATCCCTTCCTGCAGTTCGACGTGCTGGTGTCCCAGGGCAACAAGCCCACGGGTAGTCGTGGGCCCTCTCTCGAATACACCACCATGTGGCGGACCCTCAAGCCCAACAAAGAACAGCGGCTTTTTGAGATCGACATGGACCTAGAGCGCGAGTTCGAGGGGGCTGGCATCCGCTTTGTGCAGGTGGTGGTGACTGGCAGCAATTTTGGCCGAGGTCGAGAAGTGACTCAGGCCGAATACGATCAACTCGCGGCCGACGAGCGGGGCGAGGTCGATTATTTGAAGCTCCATGCGAACGGGCGCGAGACCCTAGTGCCCCAAGAGGTACACCGCCAACTTGAGCCCGAACAACAAGGCTCGGTGCGCTATTACCGGATCGAGCGTCCACGGCTAGCCGAGTTGGAAGTGTGGGCAGAAGGCGACGAGATCCTCACCGGAGCGTTGGACCGGGGCGGTTTTGGTACGGCTTCCCAGACGGCATCGATCAATAGCTTGATTGACGGGCAGATCGAAAGCAAAGTGCAGTTCATCTACACCTACGGCCGGGGATCGCTCAAATCGCCCGAAGGGCAGGTACTTTTCGATTTGGGTGCCTTTTACTGGATCGATGCCTTCAGGATGGCCTACGGCGGGTCTAGGTTTGCCAATTACCGGCTGGATTTTTCGGACGGCACGCTGGCCGCCGACGGCAGCATCAAGTGGAATACCGCCGTCGATCGCGAGCAGCGCGGCGGCGGTGGGATTTCGGCCTTGGGCTTCGGCTTTTACGAAGGCAACGATTTTGGGCGGCTCAAAGCCCGTTTCTTTCGCTTCGTCTGGAGGCAATTCGAAAGCACCAGTTCCACGGGCAAAGGTGGAGCCACTGGGCAGCCAGCAGAGCTACAGCTATACGGGCGAGGTTTCCTCCCTGAAGTAGCGCTGGCCTCCGATCTGATCCGTTTGGGAGGCAGCCGCAACCTGCTCTCTGTCGAGTGGGATGCCGATACGCCACCCGGAACCAGTGTGCTGATCCAGACCCGTACTGGCAACGAGTTGAGTGAAACCCTGCATTACTTTAAAAAAGACGGCACCGAAGTATCCAAGGAAGACTACGACAAGCTGCTGTCGATTTTCCGCGGCGAGATCGTCGCCGAAGAAACCGCCGGTTCCGACTGGGAGCCGTGGAGCCAACCATACGAAGACCCGACCGGTTCGCCGGTGACCTCGCCCAGCCCGCGCGAGTTTCTGACTTTGCGGGCGACCTTGCTGTCGGACGATCCTGAGGTCAGTCCGACCTTGCGCTCGATTCGGCTCAACTTTAGCAACCCCGTGGCACAGAGCATCACCGGTGAAATCTCGCCGTTTCAGGTGGACCAACTGGGTAAGGAGCAGATGTTTTCGTTCTATGTGCGTCCAGACTTCGGCAGTCGGGACCCGGGCTTCGACCAGTTGCTGCTGGTGGCACCGTCCGATATGCCGCTGCGCTTCGTGGGCCTATATGCCGGTGCCGAGGACGCCTTCGGGCCTAGCGCCGACTTGTCCAGTCTAGCTATATCCAATGTGGAAGTGATGCAGACGCGCACGGACAGTCTGCAACTGGCCTTTCCGCCGGTGGAACCGCGCTCAGGCGTAGAAGTGCTACGGCTAGATTTCGCAACGGCGTTGTTTTCGGCGGGCGCGGTGCTGCGGGCGCTGTTAAAAAATAGCGACGCCGGCGAAGGCAACTGGCAGCGCGTCGATGCCGGCGAGGCCTTAGTCGGAATCGAGAGCAATACCACGACACTAGTCGGTACGGTGCAGAGAACCTCGCTGCTGACGGAGGTAGAAGTGATCCCGCGCGTCTTCACGCCCAACGGCGACAGCGTCAACGACCAAGTTCAGTTCGCCTTCAAGGTGGTGCGGGTGGGCGACGATAGCCCGGCGGAAGTGGAAGTTTTCGATCTGGCGGGCCGTCGGGTGCGACGATTGGTGGAGCAGCGGGATTTGAGCACTGGTTCCTACGCCATCGGCTGGGACGGCAGAGACGACGCGGGAGCCTTGGTGCCGCCCGGAGTGTATTACGCTCGCTTGCGGATCGACACCGACACCGAGGGTGCTGGCATCGATGGCGAGCAGGTCCTGAAAACCATTGTCGTCGCGTACTGAGGGGTCAATCCAAGATGGATGAGGAACAGCGCTTTGCTTTTGACACGTGGGGATTTCTCACAGTAGAGGATGCAATCACCCCCGAACAGGTCGCCGACCTCAAGGCCACCGTCGATGCCAAAGGCCCGGAACTCCACTCGCAGCACGCGGACCGCGGCGGCTTCTGGTCGCAGGCTTTCGTCGATTTGCTGGACGTCCCGGCAATTTCTGCAATCCTAGCAGAAATCTACAGCGGCCAACGAGCCGGCGGCCTCCCGCCCTTTCGCATCGACCATATCAATGTCCACACCCACGGCACCTTCAACAAAAATCTCGCCGGGGGCACCATCCACGGCGGCAACGGCCGTTTGCTAGATCCCAATCGGCCGCATGAGCTAATCACGCATTACTTTGCTCGCGATCCCGCAAGCGGGAGGTTCTCCAACGGTCTGGTCACCGTAGCGTACGAGTTGGAGGATACCGTTTGCAACGGGGGTGGGTTCGGCTGTTTGGCGGGCTCGCACAAAGGGCATTACCCTGTCCCAGAAGCATGGGTCGATTTGTCCAAGGGCGTGCATCCGATGGTCGCGCGCGTACCAGACCCGCGCTGGCACGGCCATCATCTTCACCGAGGCCCTGTGTCACGTCACGCTGCCGTGGACGGCACCGAGCACGCGGACCACGCTCTTTTACAAATACACGGCGCACGCAGAGGCCTATTCGGGACCGAATAACTTTTTTAGTCCGACGGACGCCGACCAATGGGAAGGGATCGACGAGCGCAAACGCGCAATCCTCACGCCCCCACCCCAAGCATTTGTCGAGCGCAAGGCGGAGCTAGCTAAAAGAGCGGCGGACGCTTCGCGGTGATCTAGGCTAAAAAATCAGAACATCACAGCAGTTCCGGCCGGAATTCCACGGCGTTGACGGCCTTTTTTCGGTCGCCGTCGTCCTCCATCTCAAACTCGATGATCGCGCCGCGCATCCTCAACTGGGCAAAATCCGTGTTGGACACCACTCCACCTCTCGCCGTGCGCAGGTCGGTAATGTGCAGAAAAATATCCTCGCGCATGGTGTCTAGTCCCAAATCGGTCTGCGCGGTCAAAAAACCGTAGCCCTTCTCCTCGTTGACCGCGTGCAGGATGCCGCGCAGGCGCTGAGTTGAATCGCGGTCAGAAAACAGAAGATCGGGCACCAAGTACCCGGAAAAATGGTAATCTACCTCTTGGCGCAGCGCGGTGCTGGTGTTCATAAAAGACAGCAAATCGACTCGCTTGCCCCGGTTTTGCAGGGCGCGCACCAAGCGCACAAAGTCGCCATCGCCCGTACCCAACAGCACGTAATCCAAATTCTCCGACTGCAACAGGGCATCGATTGCCAGCTCTAAATCGGCGTCGGCCTTGACGATGGTCTCGCCTTCCGCAGTCAGATAGCGCCGCACTTCTTTGAGTATCAAGTGGTAGCCCTCCCGCCGCGCTCGACTGCGATACGTTTCCCTCTTTTGGCGATACTCTAGGTCCGTTTTCTCGCGCTCGCGGTCAACGGCCATATAGGCGTTGGCCCGCACTACAACCGCCTGCTGCGCCTCCACTAGTGCCTTGATCTGGCGAAAGCGGATGGCGTAGCCGCCGCAGCGGTTGAGATTCTCCATATCGAGAAATATGCCTGCTTTTAATAACATGTGTATCCTTTGGTAGGGGCGCCCCTCGTGGGTGCTCTGTAAGCGTTTTATAATTAGACGTGAAAAATGTATAGGTCGCGCGCAGGCAGCGGCAACTCTACCCAAGCGCCGCCTTGGCGATGGCTCTCGGCGACGGCGATGGTGGCTTCGGTGATGTGGTGCGTCACGTCGATATGGCCGCGCGTGGGTTGGCCGGATTCGCGCGCGGCGACCAAATCCTCCAAGCAGCACTGCGTCGTGCTGCGCGGCGTCACTGGATTGACGGACACCTCCTCCCACAAGGCGTTCCGTCCTTGTACCGTGCCGGGCTGGCGCAGTAAAACGTTGGCTCCGTTGTTGCACGAGCGAATCGCGCCCTCCGAGCCGATGACCTCGAATTCCCACGGAGCCGCGGGGATGGACCACGCCTCGACGCCGTTGGCAAAGCGCAGTTGATAGGTAGCCGAGGGATCAGACGGAATGTGATTGCCCTCGACTTGCAAGCCGTGCGGCAACAGCTCGCCGCGCACGGCTTCAATCGCCGGATCGCCGATGAGATAGGACACCGTGTCGATCGAATGGATGTGCCCGTGCATCAGGCTGGAACTAGCGTAGTGAATCACTACCCGCACCTCACCGACCTGCCCGGCGGCGACCGCGTCCTTGACCACGTCGTAGCGGTTGTCAAAGCGGCGCAGGACGCCGGTGTTGAAGAGTGTGTTGTTGCGCTTTACGGCATCGCGGATTTCGTCGGCGCGCTCCATCGAGCTGGCCATGGCCTTTTCGAGGTAGATCATCGGCGTGCCGAGATCGGCCACCGCTACCGCTAAGTCGGCATGCGAGTCGCCGCGAAAACTCGCGTCCGGGGCTTCTCTGGCGGGCTTGGGCAAACAGGCCGCCGTGCAGATGGCGACAAGATCTGGCTCTTCGCGGCGGATCATGTCGCGGAAATCCTCGTACGCGGCCACGCCCCAGCGGCTTTGAAACGCATCGCGCTTAGCCGGCAGCAGGTCCGCTCCGGCCACGAGCTCTAGCTGCTCACTCGCCCTAGTCGCGGCCGCGACTGAATAGGGCACGTCGCCGTGTCCTTCGTCGTCGATGGTGCTGCCCATGCGCCCGAGGCCGATGATAGCTACTGTGTGTTTCTGCATGGTAATTCTCCTTTCTATGCAGCAGACAACCTACTCATCCCACTACAATCTCGCCAGAGCCTCCCTCCTTCGACTAGGTTGGAGATAGCTAGGATAACCGCAAGGGCCATTTTGGACTAGGCCACAATTTTTCCCGCCATACGGCTCAGAGCAATGCAACGCACCTTGACAGTCTATTAAGTTACCGATTCTTTGGGCAGTCGCACGGTGCCCAAGCGGTCAACCGCATCCCCGTCGCCTTGGATGATGAGACCCAGACTGGAGACAGCATGACACAAGCGCAAGCCCGGCCCCTCCTAGACCCACGCAAGTTCCAAGACCCTGATGTCACCGCCGACGGCGAAGAGCGAGCGAGCGTAGCGTTGACGCGGCTGGAGACCCTGTGGTTTAACACCGGCACCCTCTGCAACCTAGAATGCGCCAACTGCTACATCGAATCGAGCCCGCGCAACGACCGTTTGGTGTACCTCACGGCGGCAGAAGTGGCAGCCTATCTCGACGAAATCGGGTGCGACCGGTTGGGCACGCGCGAGATCGGCTTCACCGGCGGCGAGCCTTTTATGAATCCCGAGATGCTCGACATGCTGGAAGATGTGCTGGAACGGGGCTTCGAGAGTTTGGTCTTGACCAACGCCATGCGGCCGATGATGAAATGCGCCGACGGCCTGCTGCGGCTGCGCGAGGCGCACGGCGACCGACTGACGATTCGCGTCTCCATCGACCACTACGATCCAGTGCTGCACGAGGCGGAGCGCGGCGAGCGCTCTTGGGTACCAACGATCGAGGGCTTGCGCTGGCTTTCCGCTTGCGGCTTCCGCTTAACAGCCGCTGGCCGCATGCTCTGGGGCGGCGAAGAAAGCGAATTGCGCGCCGGCTTCGCCCGCCTCTTTGCCGACCTCGGCGTACGCATTGACGCGGCCGACCCCAGTCAGCTCGTGATTTTCCCGGAAATGAACCCCTCCGTCGATGTCCCCGAGATCACCACCGGCTGCTGGGACATTCTCGGCCAGTCGCCCGCCGACATCATGTGTGCCTCCTCGCGCATGGTCATCAAGCGCAAGGGCGCGGATTTTCCGGTCGTGCTCTCCTGTACCCTGCTGCCGTATGACGCGGCCTTTGAGATGGGCCGGACCCTAGCCGAAGCTTGGGAACCGGTGAAGCTCAACCACCCGCACTGCACCCAATTCTGCGTCCTCGGGAGCGCTAGCTGCTCGGCCTGACTAATCTAGCAACTCGATCCGCCCAGACGCGCTCTCCCGCTGCACGCACAACAGCAGATCGCCGCGCCCCACTCGGATATCGACCGGATTGACCGCCACCTCGTTGGAGATGCCGTCGCGCACGCCCGGGATCAGGCTCTCGGACCGCAAGGGCCATTTCAGCCCCTCAGTGGTAATGCCTTCCGCTGCGCCGTCGAGCGGGCACAGGGAAATTTTCTGGCCAACAGCGGCGCGGAAGCGGATGCGGCGGTCGATGAGGCGGATGTCGCAGTAATCGTCAACTATTCGCAAGGCGAGGCGGTCGGCAAAGGTCTTGAGCAAGCTCAAATTGCCCAGCAGGTGATCGGTGCGCCGGCCTGTAAAACCGACGAGCACGGCCTCAGTAACGCCCAAAGCGACGGCGTGGTTGAGGACTTTTTGGCCATCTGTGCCCATATTGCCTTCGGGGTCAACGAGGATGACGCGGTCGGCGGCGAAAGTGGCCTTGATTTGGTCGCTAACTGAGTCGAGGTCGCCGACGACGTAATCGGGCGCGTACCCATACGCCGAGGCAGTATTAGCTCCGCCATCGGCGCACAGAATCAGCTCGGCTTCTTGGGCACAGGCGGCGAATAATGCGCGGGAAGGCGGCTCGCCGTTGCCGACGACTAAAGCAGATTGACCACCCACGGCTTTAGTTTTCCAAGGAAGAAAACTGCGTCGTCAGCCGCACGCCGACTTGGCGCGGATCGCCGTAGGTTTTGTATAGCTTGTCGGCGTAATCCGGCGGCTCTAGGCCAAAGTAGAAACCCCGCACCCCATAGCGTTCGTCGAGCAAGTTGCGGCCCCACAGTTGCACAGACCATGCTTCCCACTCGTAGGCAATGTGGGCGTTGACCAATCGATAAGGCTCTGAGACTTGGTCGTGGCCATCGGAATAAAAGAATTGGTCCATGCCACTCAGGACCAGCCGCGCCCCCAAACCCGACCGATGGCGGTATTCGCCGCCTGCGCTAAAGGTGTAGTTGGGAGCATGAGCGGCGGCCCGGTCGCCCAGCGTTATTTCCCCATCTTCCGTGGGGAAGGTGTACGTATCGACGTGAGTAGTGAGCAAGCCCACCGAGCCGAAGAGTTCGACTTGGGGCAGGAGGCGGACGGTATGCTCCCATTCCAAACCGCTATTGCGGCCTTTGACGGCATTGGCCGTGAAGTAGAAAAAGCTGTTGGGATCGCCCGGATCCTGCTGGCTCGACAGTTCGACCTGCTGGTCTGAGCGCAGAGCGTGGAACAGGGTCAGGCCGGTGGAATAACGCGATCCGCGGACCCGCCAGCCGAGTTCAAAATTGACGATGTACTCGGGGTCGTAGGGGCGGTTTTCCGCGGCTAGGTACGGATGCTGGTTGACCCCGCCGGAGCGGTAGCCGCGCGAGGCCGCAGCGTACAGGGTCTGGCCCGGACGCCAGTCGTAACTAAGGGCCGCTTTGCCACCGCCCAGCCATTGATCGACGGCGAACGCAGTGCTCGTGCTATCGGCCCCGTAATTGGTCGTCGTCCCCTCGTAAGCCGTGTCGTTGCGGTCGAGCCGCGCATTGACTTCCAGCCGCAACTTTTCGCCCAAGGCCAGCCCGTACTGGCCGTAAAAGGCTAGGTTGTCGATCTCGTAACGCCCGTTGAGGTCCGTGGCATCGCCACCGAACAAATAGCCTGCGGCCTTGTCTTCCTCTTCGAGCCGCTTCCAATAGGCCCCTACCACCAGTTCCGCGACCAAGAGCCGGGCCTCTTGGCTCACAACCGTGCGGTCGCGCACATTGCGGTCGAAAAAGTCGTAGCTCCACCCCTCGACGTCTGGATCGAAGTTGTACGGCGCTTGCAGCCAGTACTCGTCGTTGCCCCAATCGCCGTCGAAGCTGTGCTCCAATTCGCTGCGCGAAAACGCGGTGATCGCGACCAGTTCAACATCGCTCGCGCCTAGCCCCCAAGTGCTCTTGAGCGACGCCCCGGTCGTTTGCTGGCGGTCCTTACCCGGCTTGTCGGAATAGGTGGTCAAGTCCTCGTTGTTGTCGGGCACCCAAGCGTCGTATCCGTTGTCCATATCGGCCCAAAAGAAAGTGCCCAGCACCTCGGGGCCAATCGCCGGGGTCCAGCCAACCTTGGCGCGCAACAACTGCTCGCGCCGGCCGTTGGTATCGTCTGCGTCGAGAAAGCCGTTGGAGCGAAAGCCGTTGGAACGGCCATTTTCGTACCCCACGCGCAGTGCCAATTCACTCCCGACCGGCAGGTTCACCGCCCCGGAAAAACGCCCTAAACCATCGCTGCCCATCTCGGCACTGCCCGCTCCGGCAAACCCCGGCTGGGGATCGGCCGAGCGCAAATTGATCAGCCCGGCCAAGGCATTGGGACCAAAAATAGTTGACTGAGGGCCTTTGAAGACTTCGACCTGATCGACGTCAAAGAGCAACCCGGCCGTGCCCATGCCGCTCAAGTCAACGTCGTCCATGACGAATCCCACCGAGAAACTAGGCGGCCCTTCGCCGGCGTAATGGCTGCGCTCGCCAATGCCCCGGATCTGGAAGTAGCGCGGCCGAGACGAGCCGCCAGCCCAATTCAAATTGGGCACCGCATGGGCCGCGTCTTGTAAGTGCCCAGCCCCGCTGGCCCGGGAACGATCCCCATCCACTACTGTAACACTCGCGGTCAAGCGGTCGAGCCGCTGGCGCATCAAGCCGCCTTCCACCACCACCTCCGGCGCTGGCAAAATCGCGCGCTCCAAGGCCACGACCAGCGGCAACACTACCGCTACCCGCGCGCTCTGGTAGCCGATAAAGGAAATGTTAATAGAATCGCCCAAGGCCGCCTCCACCTTGAAGCGGCCCTGAGCATCCGCAGTGGTAGCCCTATCCCCGGCCTGCACGTTGGCCCCTTCCAAGGGGCTGCCCGTAGCCGCATCTAACACCTGGCCGGGGATCTCCTCAGCCTGCGCCCAGCCCGGCGTCGTCAGCGTCAATAAACCGGCCGCCAGCACGCTAGCCGCTGATAGTGAAATTTTCATAGCTCTGCTCCCTCGTTTCAATTCCGTTGATCCGTTGAGGAGCAGAAAAAAACCGCTCGCCTCGGATGGGCCAGCGGTGCGTACGCGGTTCGTACGACATCCGTTTCCCTACGCTGGCACGATCCAGTTCAGGTTCGAAGGGTTTCAATCTCAGGCCCGCTGCCGAGCCACCCCCAACGGAAGCTATATGTTCAATGTTCTTACAATATAGACCGCTCTCTCATTTGGGACAACACGCGTTCGTCGCCCCGCAGGATTCCCGCACGATTAGCGGCGCTTTCAAGGTTATTTGCCGCGGTGTACCCGGCCCCTCTGCAAGCTGTTCTAGCATCAGTTCCAGTGCCGCTTGGGCAATCGCCTCGTAGGGAGTCGCCAAGGTCGAAAGGGCCGGTGTCATACGCGCTGCCACGCCTAGGTCGCCGTTCCCCACCACCGCCACATCCTCGGGCACGCGAATCCCGGCTTCGCGCAGCCCGCGACAAACGCCGATCGCCGTATAATCGTCCCGGCATACAAGGGCCGTAAACTGGTCGCCGAGCGTTTTACCCTGAAGATACCCTCCTTTTGCATAGATGCCCAAGGCCGGTGGAAATTCGCGTACTAGGCCGTGCTCTTGCATCGCTAGTGAATACCCCTTGGCCTTAGCTAAAACCGGGATCGCTCCATTCCATTCCGGGCCGACAAACCCAATCCGCTCGTGTCCCAAGCGGATCAAATGATTTGTGGCCTCGCAAAAACTCGCGGCATCGTCTAGCACGACTCCACTCAGATTGGGAGTTGGACGGTGAAACGTCACCACCGGCACTCGTCCCTGCACGGTGTTCACTATGCGCTCGGACTCTCTTTTGTCACCCCGCGTATGAATCAAGAGTCCGCCGATGCCTTGGGATAGCAACTGCTTGATCTGCCTAGTTTGGTCGTCTAGCGGATCCCGCGACGTCCGACTAGGGGCCATGCTTATCACGACCTGATACTTCTGCTTGTACGCCGCTCGCAGAATTTGATTGGTCTGACGGCCAAACGTCTCGCGGGAAATCTGGTAGGTCAGCAGACCTAGAGTATCTGTCAATTGACATACTCCTTAGTCGAAAAGCAATAAGAGCGTATTTTAAAATTCCTTTATAGATGCAGTCATTGATTACCGCAAACGCTTGTCGGTGGAATCTGTCCCATAAGATGCACTGAGAGTGCCCTAACAAATACAAACCTACGATATCTTGAGGCTGGAAGTCACGGCGACAGGTGCCGGCACATCAGAGGTGAGGCAGGCACACGTTTTGCATTTAAATTTCACACGTTTGCATAGAATTAATGAATATATTCTTCCTCTGCCATCACGTCAAGCACTGTTCGATTAGTTTTGCTGTTGTCTGTGCGCTCCGCAGGATTTCCGTACAATCAGAGACGTTCGCAAAGTTATTTGCCGGGGTGTATCCTGCCCCTCAAGCTGTTCCAGCATCAGCTCCATCGCCATCTCGGCAATCGCCTCGTAGGGAGTGGCCAAGGTCGTCAATGGCGGTGTTACAAACGCCGCCACCTCCAGATTGCCGTACCCCACCACAGCCACATCTTCGGGAACGCGAATCCCTACTTCTCGTAGCCCGCGGCAAACGCCTATGGCCGTATAATCACTCCGGCACACAAGAGCCGTAAACTGGTCGCCGAGCCTTTTTCCTAGGTGATATGTCGCTTTTGCCGGATAGGTTTCACCAGATATGCGTTGGGGAAGCAAGCCGTGCTTTTGCATTGCTAGCAAATACCCTTTGCCCTTGGCCGACCCCAAGAAGTCCGTATTCCAATCCGTTCCGATAAACCCGATCCGCTCGTGCCCTAAGCGGATTAAATGCTCTGTCGCCTCGCAAAAACTCATTATCGTGTCCACGACGATCCCACTTGAGTTTTTAATCGGGGAGGTGAACGTCACCACCGGTACTCGCCCCCCCACTGTGTTTGCTATGCGCTCGGGCTCTTTGTCGTCTCCTCTCGTATGAATCAAGAGTCCGTCTATGCCCCGGGAAAGTAGCTGCCTGATCTGTATAGCTTGGTTTTCCAGTGGAAACTCCTGCCGCCGGTTAGTGGCTAGGCCCATCAGGATCTGATACTTCTGTTTGTCAGCCGCGCGCAAAATCTGATCGGTCTGCCGACCAAATGTCTCGCGGAAAATCTCGTAGGTCAGCAGCCCCAAGGTTCCCGTCCTGCCCGTTACAAACCCCTGTGCCATCAAATTGGGACTGTAGTCCAACTCGGCGGCTTTTTGTTGTACCCGTTTGCGGGTCTTCTCAGCCACCAATGCCGACACCTTCCGATCCTCAGATAGCGCCCGCGAGACCGTTGAATGCGAAATCTGCAACTCCCGGGCAATGTCTTTGATGGTAGTTTGACTTTTTTGCATCATTTAATCCTATCGCCAATCGGGCTATATAAGTCGCGCAGAGACAACGCGCCCACTGCCTCAAAAGGAACCTTCATCACTGCTGCTGTCAAGAGATTGCAGCCGCTTAAAACGCGTATTTCAGAATGCCGCCGGCCACGTGGGAATTGTTGTCTGCTCCTTCGACGTACGTGCGGTAAAACTGCCAGCCCAAATCCAAGTCTATGTTGTTGAAAGGAATACTTACGCCCGCGCGTAGCGCCAACTGAAAATCCGTTCCGGTGTCGTCTATTTTTTGCGGCAGCAGTTCTGCAAAACCCAACTCCTCCAACGCCCCGATAAAGGCCTGCGTTGGCGCATCCTGTTCAATATCCATGTCTATATCCGAGCGCACAATACCCGCGCCACCACCCAAATAAGGCTTCGCGCCGGCAGAATCTGTGGGCACCTTTGTTGGGTAAATCAGCAGATCAATTTTCGATTGTAGTATTACTATTTTCCCATCGAAACTGAAACCGGTGGGAAGCTCGAAATCGCTGTTAGAAAACCCCTGCATCAAGATGGCCGGCAGAGAAACGGCGAGATCGGCTGGCTGCTTCGACCAAGAGCCGGTGAGTTCAAGCGCCGCATAAGTGGAAATTTCTCTTCCCACAACAGCCGCAAACCCGAGTCCGTAGCCTATTTCCATATCGCCGGCAGCAGACAACTCAGCACCGGGTAAGACCGGAGACGTTTCTGGCAAGGTAAAAGAAGTTTGATGGTGCAGGTCTTGGGCAAAAGGAACGGCCACCATAGTGCCGACGTACATCCTTCTTTTCGCATCGCCCGGCTGCGCCAGCCCGGGGACGGCGATCAGAACGCAGCAGGCAAAAGTAACCGCTAAAACGGTCGCAATACTTCCGCGCAAGTGCTCCATATTACCTTCTTTGAGGATTCGCTGCTCTCCCGCACGTGGACCAATCGCTAGTGGGAGCATGAAGCGGGGCACTTTCAACTCCCCGGCAACGCGTACGCCTCCAACGCCGCCTCATCCACCTCAACGCCCAAACCCGGCCGATCCGCGACCTTGTAGTAGCCGTTTTCGGGTTCGTACGGCTCCTTGAGAATGCGGCTCTTGACCTCGTTGGCGTGGTGGCTGTGCTCCATGATCATGAAATTTGGACACGACGCCGACCACTCGACGGTCGCCGCCACCGACAGGATCCCACCCCCGCCGACATGCGGCGCAACCGGAATGTTGTAGGTGTCGGCCAGCGTCGCAATCCGATGTCCCTCGGTAATCCCCGTCCGCGCGATGTCGTGCATCAAAATGTCGTACGCCCGGCGTTCAAACTGCTCGCGCATCTCGTAGCGAGTGCGCGTCCACTCCCCGATCGCCACCGCCATATCCAACGCCCGAGTTATCTCCGCCTGACCCGGTATATCGTCCGGTATGATCGGTGCCTCCAGCCAAGTGAAATTTAGCTTCTCCAGCGCGCGGCCCAGCCGTATCGAACTTGATACCGTCTGCCGCATGTGCGTATCGACCATCAGCATGATGCCCGGCCCGACGCGCTGCCGCACGGCGCGACAAATCTCCGCGACGCTCTCCACATCCAACAACAAGTGCAACTTCAGCGCTTGGTACCCATAAGCCACATGCTCTTCAGCCGCATCGGCAACCTTCACCGGGTCCGTACCGCCGATCCCGGCGTAGAGCGGTATCTCATCGCGATACCGCCCCCCCGCAATTTTGTGTACTGGCTTCCCAATCGCCTTGCCCACGACATCCCACAACGCGATGTCCGTCCCTGCGAGAGCGTCGATGTAGAACCCCGTCAGATGGCCGCGCTCCCGCATCGCATCGTAGTTGCACGTCCAAATCGCCTCAATGTCGAACGGATCGCGCCCCATCACCAACGGCCGCACCAATTCGCGCACGATCGTCGCCGTGGTGTTCGGCGACACCGGCGATTGCGCCTCACCCCACCCGACAATTCCGTTGTCCGTCTCAATCCTGATAACGGTGGTTTCGTGATGGGGCGAGTAGATCGTTATGGATCTCGAATGGTCCACGCGGTAATCGCCGGCATCAATCGTCGGTGCTTGCGACGCCTCTTCCGATTTACTGATCCGCAACGGGAACGCCCTAACGTCGGCTATCTTCATCGCTTTGCTCTGCTGCGTTTCGTCGATAAACCTAAATTTAGCCAGCTTTTTAGAGGCAATCACCAAGAGGAGGGTCTGTTTAGGATACTTAATCAGAGATTCTTCTACAAGTCGAACCGCCGCGCCCTTTATCGCCCTTCTGACTGAATGGCTCGAATTTCTTATATTTTGCCGGGTCAGCCTAGCGGCCATACGCTCTCGGCTGGACATCCACCTAGGATTGCTGTCTCAATGGTTCCGCAATCTAGGCCTGAACTTGATCGGCCCAGTGAGTCTTTCTTTGGTCTCCACGGAGTAAATCGCCATGTCCCGCATATCCAGTTTTATAATTGCCGGCGTTATTCTCCTAGTTTCCGTTGCTTTGGCGGCTTTGCTGATTTCACTGGCACCCGAACCGACCCGCACCGAACTACCGCCCCAATTGCCATTCGCGCAGACGGGCTTGGTCACAGCGGGGACCGGTCCCATACCGATTTACGGAGCGGGGACCGTAAGGCCAAGCGCAGAGATTGGCATTGCACCGCAAGTCGGCGGCAAGATCGTCTGGGTAGCGCCGGGATTCCAAAGCGGCGGACGGGTCCAGGTGGGCCAGATGCTCTTTCGCATCGAAGAGGCGGACTTTCTGTACCGAGTGCAGGAAGCCGAGGCCAATCTCGCCGCCCAGCGCGTGGCCCTGCTTGAGGAGGAGGAAAAAGCCGAGATTGCCCAAGCCCAGTACGCGCTTTACGCCGCCAGTCAGGGCGATTCGGCTTCGACGGCAGCCGCTGGGCCCCTCGCACTGAGGGAACCCCAATTGAACGCAGCGCGGGCCGCGCTGAGCCGCGACGAGGCCCGGCTCGCCGACGCCAATCTCGCCCTCTCCAGAACCAAGGTAACTGCGCCCTTTGCTGGCTTTGTGCGCGAAGAATCCGTGGATGTGGGGCAAATCGTCGCCGCCGGCCAGACCGTCGGTCGGCTTTTCGCCGCGGATGCGGTGGAAGTGGTCGTTCCCTTGTCCGATGCCGATGCCGCGTTGATCCCGGGGCTGTGGGACCTCAAGGCCGGCGACCGGGGCCAGCGGGTGGCAGCCCGCGTGGTCACCCAATACGGAGACGCGACCCACGCCTATGAAGGGTATGTGGATCGCAGCGAGGCATCCGTTGACGAGCAAACGCGCACCATCGACGTGATCGTGCGCGTACCCAATCCCTTCCCCACCGACGCAACCGAATCCCGCGACCGCACGCCTCCGTTGCTGATTGGTACGTTCGTGGAGGTAGAGCTCGGCGGTCTGGCACCGGCAAGCTATTTCCGGCTACCGCGCTCGGCCTTGCAGCCCGGCAACGAGATCTGGACCGTGAACGAGGAAGGCATTGTGCATATCGTCCCGGTCCGAGTGCTCCAGCGAGCCAACGACGAGGTATTCGCGATCGGTTCTCTCGATGCCGGGCAGCGGGTGATCACCGGTGGTATCCAATTCGCCACCGAAGGCATGCGCGTCCTGACGGAAGCCGCCCCGACACCATGAGCCCTGACAACGACAATCACAAGGAACCATCCGGCCCGCTCGCCTACATGGCGGGCAACAGTGTAGCCGCCAATTTGCTTATGTGGGCTATCGTCGCCGCCGGGCTGGTGTCGCTGACCGGCCTAGAGCGGGAAGCGTGGCCCACCACGCCCTTCTACCATATTGAAGTGTCGATGGCCTATCCCGGCGCCACGCCGGAGGAAATCGAGGAGTCGATCGTCGTCAAGATCGAGGACCAAGTTAGCGGGTTGGATGACGTGAAAGCGGTCAAGTCCGTAGCAGCCCCGGGTATGGCATCCGTGCGGATTCAAATGGATTTCGGGACGGACATGGTCCAGGCGCTCAACGATATCGAATCCGCAGTCAATCGCGTACAGTCTTTCCCGACCGGAGCCGATCGCCCCAGTTTCCGGGAGATGACCAACCGTATGAGCATGATGCGGCTCATTGTTTATGGCGATGTATCCGAGCGCGCGCTGAAGGAATTGGCGCATCAGATCGAGGATGGGCTCACGGCGCTTCCGTCCGTGTCCCAAGTCGAGGTCAGTGGTGTTCGGAAATACGAGATCTCCATCGAGGTACCGCTTCATCGGCTGAGAGCCCTTGGACTGACACTCACCGATGTCGCCAACACCATTCGTCGCAGTTCCCTTAACCTGTCTGCCGGCAGTATCGATACCCGGGAATCCCAAGTGCGGGTTCGGACCCTCGGCCAGAACTACGACCAGCAGGATTTCGAAGAGATCGTCCTGCTCAGCAGCAGTGACGGCACGGTCTTGCGCCTTGGCGGTATCGCCAAGGTTCGCGACGATTTTCAGCAAACCGACCTGATCGTCCGGCATCAGAACCATCCCGCGGTATTCGTCGAGGTCTATCGGGCCGATGGTGAGCAAGTAATGAATGTCGCTACGACCGTCCGAGCACACTTGGCGAACGAGGTGATCCCGGCCCTGCCAGACGGTGTGGGCATCACCATGTGGAATGACGAATCCCAAGCCTATGAGGAACGTGCCGATCTTCTCATCAAGAATGGCATCCTGGGTCTGTTGCTGGTGTTGATCGCACTCAGCCTGTTTCTGGAAATCCGGCTTGCAATATGGGTCGCCGTTGGCCTCGCCGTTTCGGGTATCGGCACACTGGTCGTCATGATGGTTCTCGGCGTGGCTATCAACACCATCAGCCTGTTCTCTTTCGTCCTCGCCATAGGGATTGTCGTCGATGACGCCATTGTCGTAGCCGAGCACATTCAATATGAACGCAGTCGGGGAACGCCCGGGGTCGTGGCTGCGATCCGCGGCGTACGGCGGATAAAGGTGCCGTTGACCTTCGCGGTCCTTACTTCTGTGGTGGCTTTCGTCCCGCTGCTTTTCATCCCCGGCGGCGTCGGTGACGTATGGCGGGCACTGCCGATCATCCTCATCGCCATGCTGTTTGTTTCCCTGGTCGAATCACTGCTGGTATTACCCAACCACCTGTCCCGTTTGCACGGTCCGGAATGGACGCCGGCAAGTTCTTTCGACCGGTTCTTCGCGCGGATCCAGGGTCGTGTAAACGAGTCGCTGAACCGGTTCGTGCAGGGTCCCCTAGACCGGGCACTTCGGTTCGCGACGGATCAGCCCGTGGTCACGATGGGAGGGGCCGTGGGCATGCTCGTGCTTAGTATCTCGCTGGTGCCGGCAGGTATCATCCCGACCACATTGGCCGCGGACGTGGAGGGGGATTTCGCGGCGGTCATCCTGGAGATGCCCGATGGGACGACCGCTCCGAGGACATACGAGGTGGCACAGGAACTGGAGGCCGCAGGTCACCGGGTCGTCGAACGGCTTTCGCGCGGCCGCCCGGAGGATGCGCCACCGCTGCTGACCGGCGTAACGGTGACCGTCGGACAGGGCTCGAGACTCGAAGGTGGGCTTAATCCGGCACCCACCCTCAATCCTCAGGCCAACATTGCCACCATCGAGTTTAAACTCCTGAGCGCACAGCAGAGGCAGATCACTACCGGAGAGGTCGTGCAGGCATGGCGAGAGGAGGTGGGTGTGTTGCCCTACGTGCGCGGCGTCACCTTCAGCGGCGAGGTCTTCGACCTGGGCAACCCGGTCGAGGCCGTGCTGTCGCATCCGGATCCGGTGCGACTCGCCCGGATTGCGGATTCCGTGGTCGATGGTCTCCGTGGAGTGGAAGGCGTTTACGATGTCCGTTCGGATCACACCCCGGGCATCCCGGAAATACAGCTTGAACTGCGGCCGGAAGCGCGGACCCTGGGTCTCACGCTGGAAGCGTTGGCCGAACAGACGCGCGCCGCGTTTTTCGGTGCGGATGCCGTCCGGGTGCAGCGCGGCCGGGAAGAGGTCCGGGTCTATGTGCGTCTGCCCGCCGATGAGCGGAGTTCCATCACCGATATCGAAAGGTACCTGATCCGCACGCCGGCCGGAGCCGAGGTCCCGGTCGTCAGTGTGGCCTCGCTGAACCCGGGCGTGTCGCCGCCGGTCGTTCGGCGGAAGGATGGTCAGCGTGTCGTCACGGTCACCGCAGATGTGGACGCCGCGGTGATCTCCGGTGACCAGGCCAACAGCATCCTGTCGGACTCGATTCTCGCGGAATTGACCGCCGTGTACCCGGACCTGACCTACACGCTGGGAGGTGAACAACAACAGCAACTCGAGTCCCTGGATGCGCTGTCTCGCGGATTTGCGATCGCTCTGATCATGATTTTCGTCCTGCTCGCCATCCCCCTCCGATCCTATACCAAACCGTTCATCATCATGGCGGTGATCCCGTTCGGGTTCATCGGAGTGATCCTTGGGCACTGGGTCCTTGGTATAGCCCTGAGCGCGGTCTCCTTCATGGGCATCTTCGGCCTGAGCGGCGTGGTCGTGAACGATTCACTAGTCATGATCGATTTCATCGATCAGAAACTCAGGGAAGGCGCTCCGGCGCGGACTGCGATCATAGAGGGCGCAAAGGGACGTTTCCGTCCGATTATGCTTACTTCCCTGACTACGTTTCTAGGCTTCATACCCTTGATTCTGGAACGGGCTATTCAGGCGCAGTTCTTGGCTCCCTTTGCCGCATCGCTTGGTTGCGGCATCCTCTTCGTCACGGCTATACTCATGATGATCGTTCCCGCTCTTTTCACCATTCATCTGCGTCTGATGAAGGGAGTCCACTAATGGCTGATGCTGCAAAGGACGTGAAGCCCCAATCTCTTACTTTGACCCAGGAATTCATCCTGATGCTCCTCAACGAGGAGACCGGCTACTTCCACCAAGTGCCCGGCTGGGATTTGAACTGCGCCGTGGTCGGTGCCGTGCTTGCGGAGCTTTCCCTCCTGTCGCGCATCGACACGGATATGGAATCTCTGATCCTCGTTGACCAGACAGAAACAGGCGACCCCGCTTTAGACCCCATTTTGCAAGAAATTGCCAGCGAACCTGTTCAACGGAACACCCAGTACTGGATTGAACGGCTCGCCTCCCGTGCGGAGTTGGTCATTGATTCGACGCTGGACCGCTTAGTCAACCTGAAAATCCTCGATCAGCACGACGGCGGGTTCTATACGCTGGCTCGTACCGGCTGGCAGACGGAACTGTCCAGCAACTCCATAGAAGATACGGCCGGTGAGTTTATCAAGTTGCGTATCATGAGGTATATCTTTACCGACGCGATACCCAATCCGCGAGACATCATCATTATTTGCCTCGTCAATACCTGCGACGTCTTTCGCTTCATATTCCAACTGGATGACGAAGAAGAGAAGCGCATCAAGTTTATCTGCAAGATGGACGTGATCGGCCGGTCTATCGCCGAAGCGGTCTCTCACAAACTCGCCGGCCCGACGCTTCGCCGGCCCGGTTTTACCAAGAAGATTCCGACGGTACCGCTACGCAAGCTGATGATACATCCGCATGTTCGAGACGGCAACCTCAACGCGCTCTTTGCGGACCTTGCACAGAACTACGGTCCGGTGTTTATGATCCGTCCTCCTTTCAAACGGCCCATGTTTTTCTTGGCTGGACCCGAGGCAAACCGCTGGGTGCATAAGCACGGGCGCATGTACCTGAGAGCCAAGGACTACTTCAGCGACTTCGAGAAGGTCTACGGCGCGTCCGGCCTCTTGCCTTCCCTGGACGGTGCTGATCACTTCCGCCTGCGCAAGTCCTTGTCGCCAGCGTATTCTCGCGGGAGACTGGCAGGGCAGCTAGACCGGCTCTACCATCATGCTCGGAGTTACATGGCAAGCTGGAATGTAGGAGACTCCTATCCTGCAACGTCCATGTGCCGGCAGATGATAAACGCCCAACTCTCGCCACTGTTTATCGGCATAGACACGCAGGACCTGATGGACGATCTGATGCAGTACAAGGAACGGGCGCTCAGCGTGCACATCGCCAAGATTCTGCCCAAATTCACACTGAACACCCCGGGCATGAAACGCCGGGCGAAAACCCTCGATACGCTGATGAAACGAATCGAGGAGGTCCACACCCCCGCCCAACGGGCCGGAAACCCGCGGGACCTAGTGGACGATTACCTCAGCCTGCACGCGAGCGACCCGCAATTCCTTCCGGAGTCCAACCTGCGGTTTGCCTTTTCCGCGGCGTTGATTGCCAGCGTGTACCTTGGCGATACGTTCAGCTTGGTAGTATACGCCATGGCGTCGCAGCCTGCGCTCTACGAGAGAATCCGAAATGAAGCCGATACCGTGTTCGGGAACGGCGTTCCGGCCGTCGAGGCCTTCACACCGTCCGCGATTGACGTCACGCACCGCTTCCTCATGGAGTGTATGCGCATGTACCCGATCGTTCCCATGTCTATTCGAAACGTAATGAATACGTGTGTGTTCGAGGGTTACGAACTGCCCTTGAGGGAACGGATCCACATCGCGCCGACCGCCTCGCATTACATGAGCGATGTCTTTCCCGACCCGTACACCTTCGACATCGACCGCTACCTGCCGTCGCGCAATGAACATCGCAGCCCCGGGTACGCCCCGTACGGGCTGGGCACGCACATGTGTCTCGGCACCCGTTGGATGGAACTGCAATTGGCTGTCAACTTGCTGATGCTGGCGCGTTTCTTCAAGATCGAAGTGTCGCCCGCAAACTATAAGCTGCGGTTCAATCCGTTTCCGTCTTTGAAGCCGAGCAAGAAGCTGCAGTTCGTCATCTCCGAGCAAAGACACGAACTGCCAGTCTGATGCCGTGCAGACGAAACGCCAGGGGGAATACTAGGAAATGCAACTGGGCAAACTCTCCAGAGAACTGAGAGATGCGTGCCGGGGATCGGACGTCAAGGGTCGCGTGCAGCGCTTTGAAGGCTGGATCGCCCGGGCGGCCCGGGGAGCCGATGGCGCGAATGATTACGACCACACGGCAACAGTGAAAGAGTACTATGATCTTTGCAGCGGGTTAATGGTCTGGGGTTGGAACGAATCCCTCCACTTCGCGCCACTTTCGCCTGATGAAAGCCTGGAGGAATCCATAGTCCGGCATCAGCGGTTGATGATCTCGAAGCTGAATTTGCGGCAGGGTATGACGGTGGTCGACGTTGGTTGTGGAATCGGCGGCCCGATGCGCCGCGTCGTCCGTGAGGCCGGTGTCCGGGTTGTCGGAATCAACAACAATGAACTCCAGCTAGAAAAGGCTAAAGGGTTGAACGCTGAAGCGGGGCTCGGCCACATGGTCGATTACGAGGCGTGTAGCTTCATGGATATGATCGACATTGAAGACGAGACGTTTGACCGGGCCTATGCCATCGAGTCAACGTGCCACGCGCCAAACAAGGAACGGGCCTTCGCGGAGATATTCCGCGTGCTCAAACCAGGCGCCCTGTTTTGGGGTCAGGAAATGTGTCTGACCGAGAAATTCGATCCGAAAGACAACCGGCACCGGGCCATTGACCAAGACCTCAGGCGCGGCATTGCGCTAAACGACATTGCGACGTTCGGGGAAGTGAATCACGCGCTTGAAGCGGTGGGATTCCACGTCATCGAAGGGATGAACCGAGACGTCCGGAAAGGACCATCCACGCCTTGGTATCGGCCTATGGAGAGTCGGCATGGGACCTTGGGGAACACGCTAAACAGGCTTCCATGGGGCCGTAAAGCCGTGATCGCAGGATCGAAGATGGCCGAAGCGCTACGCCTGCTGCCGAAGGGGTACTCGGAAGTGGTCCGGCTCCTGGATCGAACCGCAGACGCTTATGTCGAGGGCGGCAGGGCGGGTATCTTTACGCCGCTGTACTGTTTCTTGGCTCGTAAGCCTCTATAGGCCCGACTGACCTTGCGAGAGCCCCCGGATAATCGTAATGTTCGACCGCCCTCTCCGGGCTTACGAGTCCGTTCCAGACATCCTCTTCCACCTTTGCCCGATCTCGCCTGGCCAGATCTCCCCAGCCACCGCCGCCGGGCGTCTCCATTCGCAGGACTTCGTAAGTACAACCTATTCAAACGGCAATTTTCGACAGCGAAATATGACCCTTGAAACAGAGGTCCACGTCACTGTCGGGTTGTCGCCAGCGCTCCTGATAGATTCCGGTATATAGAAAGCCGTCACCGGTCTGCGAGAATGTGGTTTTGTGGGGGCTTGGGTCCACCGGGGCGCGTTTCGTTTCCAAACACGTCCGGTTGTGCTCGGGATGAGGCAGGTTCACGTTGAGAAAATATCCGGCTTCCAGGGTCTCGTTCAGCACATCGTCCAAAACCGGACGCAGCCGTTCGGCGGCCAGCAGCCAATCGACCGACCGGCCTTTTACGGTATAGTGGGACAGGGCGACGGCCTTACAACCGTGAATAGCAGCCTCCCGAGCGGCGGCTACCGTGCCGGATTCGTACACATCCACCCCAAGATTACCACCGTGATTAATCCCGGAGAGCACCCAGTCTCCGTCGGACGCTAGGCAGTTGAGCGCCAGACGGGAACAGTCGGCCGGCGTGCCCCATATCCGGTAGCGTTCTTCCGTCAGTTTATCGACGCGAATGGGCCTATCGGTTGTCAACTGATGTCCAATGCCGGACTGAGGCTCGGCCGGTGCGACCACGACGACCTCGCCCCACCGCGACGCCAGACGGACTAGGGTCTGTAAGCCCTCTGCTTCGATGCCGTCGTCATTGGTAATGATCAGTTTCACTGCGGTTTATTTACTCTGAGATACCGATTACAAGCGGCCTACGACTCGTGGTCATGGATCACCTCAAGCCAAGCTCTACAAGCCAAGCATTGACCTGTCCGAAGGCGTCCTGTTGCCATTGATCCGCAGTGCGTTCGCCGAGCGCGTCAGAACCTTGCACGAATTGCCGCACGCTGGTCGGGCCGAAATCATCCACGTCGCGGAACTTTTCCGCGATCAATAGATAACCTTTTCTCGCCGTATCGACTTCAAGAAGTGGCTTCGTCTCTGCGACGAGACCGTCGAGACCGTCTGGAAAGTTGCGGATGCAGAAGTAGATGTCGTAAGCATCCTTGCGTTTCTGACGATTGGCGATGGCGTATCCTTTCATAGCCAACAGCGCCGGGATCGATGCCACGGCAATGTACACGCGATTATGACCGCCGTCAGGCATCTCGCTGTCGATGGCAACCATCTGGTAAAATTTGAGTGCAAGGTCGGCACCATCGGCACGCTGTACGGCGAAATTGCTGATGAGCGGTGGGGTGTTCTTCACGATCTCAACGTCGCGCGGCATGAGAAAGTCCACAACGACGTTGATATCAGACCCGCCATCGCGGGCAGGCACCGTACGCACGACCTGAAAGCGGCGCATATCTTCCCGCTGATTGTAGCCCTGCGCTTGAAGGGACTCGACAAGCTGGACGTATTCTCCATCACCTAGGGCCTCGGCGTCGAGGCTGAGGTCTACGTCTGCGGTGCCAATATGGGACATATCGGATTCGCTCAACAACAGCCAAGGAACAGCACCGCCGATCACTGCGAACTTGCCTCTAAAGCTGCCTAGAATCTGCCCGATCTCGACCAGTACGAATTTGACCGCCGCTGTGGTGCGGTCATCATAGTCGTTGGCGGACTGAGGTTCTATTCTAGCCATGGGAAGAATTCCTTAGCTATATATTCGGCAGCTTCACGGTCGCGGTCATTGCCGTTCCACAGATCGAGATACGTGATGATCGGACTGGTACAGAATATGCCTGGCGCTGGCTCAATGGAGTCGTCGAACAGACTCTCATCATTGGGGATGTGTAAGACGACATTTGCTCCTTTTGTGACAGGCGTCAGTCTCAACGCCTCTTGCAAAAATTGAGCACCAAGTTCGTCAGCATAGAGAGTATGTGTGCCGTCCCGACCAAAGGGCGCGAACCATTGGGCGGCGGAATGCAATGAGTAGATCACGTGCGGGCGCTGCGGATATGGATTAAGTAATCTCGACAATTGCCCGTCGAACTGCTTGTCGTGGAAATGCGTGTATCCGGTGATGCGATGGCCGACCGGACGGCGATAGTTCTCACGCCACGTTTTCAAGAGTGCATCCGGCTGGATGAGGACGACGCCGTTAGCCTGTCTTTCTATCCATTCCCGTTCAAGCAGAGCTTTGCGAACATTGCTCACATGACCAAGGCTCGCATTGGCTTTTTCGGCCAAGTCGGTGACGAGCCATGCACGGTTTGGCTCGCGCAGCATAACGCGCAAAATAGCGGCCGCCTTCGGGTTGAAAATCGAACGCAGGGCACGGCTTTCGACTTTCGGCTTATCTGCGACGGCTCGATCAATATAGACACCATCGAAAGCGAGATGGGCGTTCCCAAAAAGATCGAGATACGCGACGTTGTGATCGGTGCAGATCGCCCGCGACTCTGGAGACAGATAGGGGCTAACAAGCATCGGAATCGAACGCTGGCCGGCATCCGCGTGATTGGATTGATCCGCATGCGCCACATAGTCTCTAAGGTGATAGACCGCAGAACGGACAAAGCGCGGTGCCCCATTCGGTTTCACCTCGATGATGAGCGCATAATTGACGCCGCCACGGCTCAAAGCGACCCGTAAATCGATTTGGTAGCGTCCGACATGCTCCTCATAGTCAACTGAGCGGATCTCCAAGTTCGGCACATGGCCGAGTAGGTAGCGGATAGTGTTCGCGGCCGCGATCTCTAGCTCTTTCACTGTTTCAGTAGATTTCATCATTCGCTGAAAATAGGAATTTAAGTGAAAAAGTCAAAAATTTCACTTAAATAAGCGGTTCCATCAAATTCAGTTCTCTTTTCGGCGTTGTTGGACTTGCATATAGGTGCGCAATACAGCATTCATCCGCGTTTGGTAGCCTTTACCAAAGGACTTGAAATAGGCCAATACATCCGAGTCAACGCGCAGAGAAATCGACTGTTTCCTCTCAGGCATCACGACTTCTAAGGACGCCATATTGCACTCTTCTGACAGCAAGGTATCGGCATCGGACCGAGCCGCTTGTTCAATCTCTTCGTCGGTGAGATTATCCAGCCTCTTCAGATTCGTCCGGTCGCGCGTTTTGCCAGTATAATTTTTGTTCATTGATTGACGTAGCCTCCTAGGAACAAATCTCTGGTCCACCAAGAAGAATGGCAAACTGAGAAGTGACAGGTTACATTCTATGAATGATTGTCCGTTTTCGACACAAAGATCTCCAGATGAAGAATCCACCCCATCCGGGACTGTCCATCCGTCACGATTGCTTAGAGCCGTTGGAGCTCAGCGTGACGGAAGCAGCAAAAAAACTTGGAGTCAGCCGAAAGAAGCTATCCGATGTCGTGAATGGTCATTCGGGAATCTCGCCGCAAATGGCGATTCGCCTCGACAAGGCATTCGGCGGCGGAGCAAACACAACCGATTGCAGGCGGCCTACGACTTAGCCCAAGCGATGAAAAAGGCCGACCAAATCAAGGTCGAGCGGCTATCGATGGTGACGTAGGCAGACAGCGGAAAAGTACGCTCTCATCACCCACCCTTACAAGAAAAACGCCGCAATCCCAAAATACAGCATCAGCGACAACCCATCGTTGAGCGTCGTAATCAGCGGCCCCGAAACCACGGCCGGATCGACGCCAATGCGGCGAAAAACCAACGGTACCACCGCACCCATCACCGCCGCCAGTACCACCGGCAATACCAACAAATCGTACTCGGCGAAGATATAGGCGATCTCCCCCTGGTCCATATCGCTCCGCACCGCGATCGGACTCCGATTGGCCAAGGTGCCAACCGGAGCATCGGTCGAGGCCAACAGCAACCGCTTGAGCGCACTCAGCAGCCCCTCTTGGTCGGTCAAATAGAGATAGAACACCTCGTCTTCGTCTTCGGCCCAAGCCCGCACTTGCTCTATGGTTTGGGCTGCGCTCATATCCTCAGTCACGGCGATAAAACGCGAGGTCATCAGCCCGCCGGCCGTATCCTCGGGATGAGCCAACAACTCGCGCACCTGACCCGCTTCCTCGCCTATTAATCGCCTGCTTTAGCTGCTCGACGCCGGTGCCGTGCGCTGCCACTCCATCCACTCGGTAAGCTCGCGCTGAGTCTCGTCGAAACGAGCGCGCACCGCTGGTGGGAACACGTAGTGATTCACATTGCCTTGATTCCCCGCTAGCAGTTCTCGCATCGCCGGGTTGTAAGTGGCGTCGATGTAGTTAAAATAGAGGTTCGTGCGCTGACGGGATGAACTCTTTGCCGCGCCAGTGTGGAGTAGCGTCTCCGAGAACATGACCATATCCCCGGCCTTCCCAGTGACCCGCACGGCCCCGGGCAAATCACGGCCCCGGTACTCGGCCATAGGCAGGTCGATCTCCGACTTGTGCGCCCCGGGCACCACCGTTAGGCAGCCGTCTTCCTCACCATTGTCCGTCAGGAAGTACACACAGTTCAACATGCGCGTGCGGATTTGCCCTCGGCGCACGGTGTAGTCGTCGGGATTTAACCCCCGGTGCCACCCGCCCCAAGGCGTGTCCCCGGTCTTCTCAATGGCCCACGTGTTGACGAGCTGGGGATGCTGCATCCAGCGCCGCAAGCGCTCCACCACCGGCGCAAAGCTGATGACCTCATCGAACACTTCCGTCCACAGCGGCAGGCCGTTGATTCGCCGCTGGCCTTCGGTGATCTGCACCGTCGTCTGCCCGCGAACCCCGTCGCGCAGCCAAGGATCATCGTACTGGCGCGCAAACAGCCGCTCAAGCTCTTCGAGGTAGCGCTGGCAGCGCTCGGCGTCAAAGACGTTGCGCAGCATGAGAAAACCCTGCGCGTCGAACTGGAAATCCTCCGCCAATGCGAGTTCGTTCATAATTATTTCTCTCCTGACTGTTGCCCTAGTGAGCAAGCCAGCATCAGGACTTAGCTCTGGTGCGCTACATTCACTTATTCACCGTATATCGTCAAATACTAGCAAATGGAATCAATAAATGAGTACACGCGACGTATAACTCGCCATTCATTCAGTTGTATATTTAAAGATTGTTATTGCATAAAAGATAATTATATTTTAACTTCTTTAAAAATTAATTGAATAAAAATGAATCATACTGATCCAATACAAAATCCTCGCTTGCCTACCCATTGCCCGGCTTGTTCCGCGGCCCTGCAGGTCGCCCGCCTAGACTGCACCGAATGCGATACGGCCGTGCTAGGCGGTTTTGATCTGCCGCCGTTAGCCCGCCTTGCCCCAGAGGACCAGACCTTTGTGCTCCGCTTCCTCCAGATCGGCGGCAATCTCAAGCACATGGCCAAACTCTACGGTGTCTCCTACCCCACTCTGCGCAACCGCCTCGATGCCCTTGTCGAGCAACTGGGGCCGTTGGAAGAGGCGGAAAGCCCAAAGGACACGCTCGGCAAAGTCGAGCAAGAGTGACGCGCTTTTCACAGAAAGAAACTCGCCATGGACGCTCCCCACACCCGCACGACCTCAGCTTGGCACCTGTGGCTGTTCAATCCCTTTCACTTCCTAGCCGGCGGTCAAGCCCTAGCTTGGGGCCTAGCGTGTATCGCTTTGACTGCCTATCTTGGCGGCATCTTCGATTTCCGCTTCACAGGCGTGATTTCCTTCCAGCGCACGGCCCCGGCCCCGCTCTGGCACGCCATAGCGCAGGGCCTCATGGCTTGGGCCATCCCCAGTGCCCTGCTCTACATCGGTGGTCGCCTGATCAGTCGCAGCCGCGTGCGCCCCATCGACGTCTTCGGCACCCAAGCCCTAGCCCGGGTGCCCGGACTGCTCATAGCTCTGATCGCGGTGTCGCCGCCCTTTCGCGACCTCACCGCGTCTTTGGTCGCCCAAGGTATCTCGCATCTCTCCATCGTGCAGCTCGCCATCCTCAGTTCGGTAGGCATAGTGCTGATACTGCTGCTGGTCTGGATAGTGCTCCTGATGTACCGCGCCTTTGCCGTTTCGTGCAATGTCGCCGGTGGCAGGGCCATTGCCGTATTCATCGCCGCCATCGCCCTAGGCGAGGTCGCCACCGGAGCGGCGGGACGCCTGCTGCCGGGGACCACAGCCCCTCAGACCGTTGCCAGCGCACCCGTCCAGTCCGAACAACGCCATCTGGCCGCACAATTGGCCACCCAGATCCTCCAAGCCCACGAGCAGGGGCGCTTTGAAGCCTTAGGGCCAGAGGCCACTGAGGGCTTTCGCAAGGCTTTCACCGCAGAAATCCAGCGCCACAGCTACCAACAGCTCCGGCAACTCTTCGGTACCTTTGAGGGCCTAGACTTCGTCGAGACCCGGTCCATAGAGGGCCAACCGCACCTGCTAATCCACCGCTTCAGAGGCCGGTACAGTACCGCATCACCCGAAGTGCGCGTCGTCCTCGACCAAGACGGCAAACTGGCGGGCCTGTGGATCAAACCCTATCAGGAGCAGATGCAGTGAACACCTATCGCCACACCCAGTTCGGCAAGGTTATCGTCGTTGCTATCGGCACGGGCATCATCGTCGTCATCGCCTCGGCCGCCATACCGCTGGCCGTCCTGCCCGCGTCCGCGTGGGTGGTCGAAATGGCCACCATCGCGCTGCTAGGCAGCATAGTGGTAGTCTTGGCCGTAGCCTTGGCCCTGTTCGCCAGCCTGACCGTCGAGATTGACGCCGAGCACCTCCGCATCCGCTTTGGCATCGGCCTGATCCGCAAGCGCTTCCCCCTCGATCAGATCGATACCTGCCGACCGGTGACAAACCCTTGGATTTACGGCTGGGGCATCCGCCTGACGCCCCACGGCTGGCTCTACAATGTCTCAGGACAGGAAGCGGTAGAACTAAAAATGAAAAGCGGCAAGACCTGCCGCATCGGCACGGACGAACCCGAGGTCCTAACCGCCGCTCTTCAGGAAGCGCTGGACAGCTCAAAGCCAGCGCCGGAGTGATCCACTCGATCATCCCGCTCGTTTGACATATAGCCATCCTAAATCATTTGAGAGGTAATCCGTCGATGGATGCAGACAGACGCCGAATTGTAGGGGCGATCGCTCGCTCGCCCCTACCTGCAAGACGATCCACCGCTCGGATCGTTCAAATCATTCCGCATTGCTATATATGCATATCTCTAAGAGGTAAAGCATGACAGACGACGAAAAGTATTTCTTCGATCTCAACGGCTACCTCGTCCTCAGAGATGTCGTCGATTCAGACACCATCCGGCGCTGCAACGAGGCCATCGATCACTACGACGACCAAATTGAGGTCCACGAGCGCCGCTTTGAAGGCGAGTCCAAGACGCTAACCAGCGACATTCGGCAGCGCTGGAGCGACGAGATGGTCGCTTGGAAGCGACCCTACTGTGAGCCCTTCCGCCAATTGATGGTACACCCCCGCCTCAAACCCTACTTGTGCGAAATAATCGGCGACTATCACATGGCCACGCGGCCGCGACTTATTGTGATGGACAAAGGCTGCGCCGGTCACTATCTCCACGGCGGCCAACTCGATCGGCTGTCCTATTCGCTGACCTATCACTGGAAATTCGGCAAGATCTATAACAGCCTGACCCTAGTGGAGTTCCCGCTGGCCGACGAAGGCCCCGGCGACGGCGGCTTGGCCGTAGTCCCCGGAGGCCATAAAGCCAACTATCCGATCCCCGCAGCACTGCGCGATTGCGAGGATTTCCAAGACGAAATCGTCGAAGTCAACGTGCGCGCCGGCGATGTAGTAATTTTCGCCGAAGCCACCATTCACGGCACCCTAGTCTGGCGGGCGGACCACCAGCGCCGCACCCTACTCTATTCCTACTGCCCGCGCTACCAAACCCTCACCCCTCCTATCTCCGAGGTATCGTATCCGCCCTACGTCCAAGACATGACGCCAGAACAACAAGCCGTCCTCCGGCCACCGCACTAAAAGCGAACCCAAAGCCCTAATGAACGACGACGATAAGTTCTTCTTCGACCTCAAAGGCTTCGTCCACCTCAAGGGGGTGCTGAGCCAAGAGGAAGTGGCCCGCTGCAACGCCGCCATCGACGCCCACGCCGATCGCTTTTTCCAGACCGAGCGCACCCTCGAAGGAAACTCCAAAGTCCTCGGTGGCACAGACAAGCAAAAGTGGATGGAAGGCATGTTGGAATGGGAGCGCCCGCACTGCGAGCCTTTTCGCGACCTACTCGTCCACGCCAAAATCCAGCCCTATCTCAACGAATTGCTCGGCGGCTACCGCCTAGACCACGGCCCCTTACTCATTGCCATGGACAAAGGCGATGGCGGCCACTTGCTGCACGGCGGCGGCGTTGAGCGCCAGGATTTCTCGCAGACTTACACCTTCAAACTCGGCCAGATGTTCTGCGGCTTGACCGCAGTCGAATTCCAGCTAGCCGACGAAGGCCCCGGCGACGGCGGCCTAGCGGTCATACCCGGGTCCCACAAAGCCAACTTCCCCCTGCCTGAGAAGCTGTCCCTATACGAAGAACACCGCGAGTACGTCAAAGAAGTCCACAGCCAAGCCGGCGACGCCCTTATCTTCACCGAAGCGCTGACCCACGGCACGCTAGTATGGCAGGGCGAACACCAGCGCCGCTCGCTGATCTACAAGTACAGTCCATCCTTCCAAGCCCACGCGCCCGGCTACCATCAGACGCAAACCCCCGATTACATCCTCGACATGAGCGACGAAGAACGCGCCATGCTCAGCTAGGTTTTCCAAGAACGTCGTCGATAGCCCTTGCAATCGGCCACGCACCCTCGGAAGTGTTCGAAAGAACCGCGTAGTCCAACTGCCGCTGACAGTCGACGGCAGACTTGAAAGAGATACCGGCATCCGCTCCCATGATATAGTGCTGGAGCGTTCCGTCTGCGCGTCTGCGAATCCACATTCCATGTCCGTAGTGGAGACCAGAATCGCCGCTAACATCGGAGAAAGGCGCACTGAAGGTGCGCACCAATTCCTCAGAGACGATCTCGCCGTTCCAGAACCCGTCCCAGAGCGCCGCGATGTCTGCCAGCGTCGAGAACAAACCGCCGTCCGAGGCACCGACGATCGGCAGGTTGTAGATGTTCGTCCGCCAACTCTCTCCGTCTTCGATGTAGCCAAGGGCCGTGCCTTCCGGCAGTTGGTTCATGGCGAAGAATCCAGAGCGACCCATTCTCGCTGGCTCGAGGATCTCCTCGGCGACGACGTCCTGAAAGCGCTTCCCTGTTACCTCTTCCACCACTACACCTAGCAGGATGTAACCGCTGTTGCAGTACGAGAACCCTTCCCCCGGTGCAAACTTCATCTCCCGTTGTGGGAACACCGGCAGGTAGTCCTTCGGCCCTCTTAGCTCGTACCAAGGGATAGCGACGGTGAAATTGTCGAAATCCTCGATGCGCTCTTCGTCGTAATAGTCGGGAATCCCGGAGGTGTGGGTAAGCAGATGCTGGATGGTGATGGCCGCTGAGTAATCCGGCAGTTCCACTGAGATGCAGTCGCGGAGTCGGGTCGTCAACGCCAGCCGACCCGCGTCGATGAGACGGCCCACGGTCAATGCCGTCAGCAGCTTCGTTCCAGAAGCGATGCCAAAGCGCGTCTCTGCGGTGTTGGCGATGGAGTTGGCGCGATCGGCAAACCCCGTAGCTCTCTCGTACAGCGGCTGGCCATGTCGCCGGACACGGACGACGCCGGAGAAAGCGCCCTCCTCAACGAGCTCGTCGAGGGGATTCCAGTGCATAGCTATTCCGGATCCTCGCCAATACTCGCCAGCTTGGCCATTGTCTCCGCGTAGAGATCCGCGGGCAGTGGCCCCGCCAAGGCCGCCGCGACATTGGCCTTCATGTGTTCAAGGTTCGTCGTGCCGACAATCGTCGTGTGGCACGCTGGATGCGCGAGGGTGAAGCGCAGGACAAACTCGTGGCGACTCATCTCGCCGATCAGTTCGTCGAGCCCCGCCTGCTCCCACTTCGACTGGCGCTCCTCATTGGCTCGATGGCCCAAGCTAATGCCGCCGCGAATGAGAATGCCGGCTCCGGCGTCGGCCGCTTGCTGAATCATCCTTTCGTGCTGGCGCTCAAGCGCGGAGTAGGGAATCTGAAACACATCAAACGCACCCGACTCCACGAACGCGGCCAGATGCGGCAGCGTCGAAGACACGCCGAAGAAACGGGTCTTTCCCGCCTGTCGAATGTCCTCAAGCACTTCGATCAGCTCTCCCAGCTCAACGTCTTCCACGGTGGGATTGTGCATCTGCAGCAGATCTACGCAGTCGGTCTTCAGGCGGCGCAGACTCTGGTCGATGTTGGTGCGCAGGCGCTCGGCCGTCCACAGGTGGCTTGGGTCCAGTCTGTTGCCTTCCTCGTCGATGTTGCAGCCACACTTGGTAGCAAGGAAAAACTCGTCGCGGCGATGGCTCAGATACTTGCCGACCCGCCCCTCGCTCGCGCCGTAATCCGGGGCCGTGTCAACCAAGTTGATCCCCGCATCGAGGGCCGCATTTAATACGCTGCCGGCCTGATCGTCGTACTCGGCCTCATCCGGCAAGCCGCGCTCAGCCGCGCCAAAGCCGAGTTGGGTGACCTCGAGCCCTGTGCGGCCCAAGGTGCGCTTAGTCAAATTGTCCATGGTTCCTCCTCAAGTAGGTGTTGCTGATCTCTGCTTGGAAACAGGTCAAGAATAATCTAATATATATCACAAGGAAGAGAGGGGAGGACCTGCTTGTCGCCGAGTCTCATAGAGCGCATAAGAGACAATATCCGGGCGCGCCAATACGATATGTCCGCTCACGCTATGGAGGAGATGGCCGAGGATTTACTGGATATTGTCGATGTCGAGACAGCGGTATGGAATGGACAAATTGTCCGGACGGAAAGGGACGATCCGAGAGGAACGAAGTACATCATAGAAGGCCCGGCTGTCGATCAGAAGACGCCAGTCGGTGTTGTCGGGCGTTTTACTGGAAACGACCGCTTCCTGATTATTACGGTTTACGAAGCCACCGAACTCGAGGAATAAGGGCCATGTACGGATACAATTGCGAATACTGCGACGGAACGGTTAAACCACGTCTTGTCGCGCATGAGGCGTTCAAGCACAAAGATGGGTTCGTGATTCTGGAAGATGTCGCGATAGGCGTCTGCGATTCGTGCGGCAATCGGTATTATTCCGCCGATATCCTTCATGCAGTACACGAAATAGCCACGGGCAAAAAAGCAGCTAAACGCAATGAGGTAATTCCAGTAGGACATTTATTTTGACCCGCAGTAAAGTACCCGGCACCCGCACACTTCACCTAGAGGATGGACGCCGCGCCTCAGGGCTTCCCATCAGCAAGCTGCCATCGACGCGAGATACTATCTCGTCATCCCGGTTGAACAACCAGCACGACCGCAGGGACAGGCAACCACAGCCTATGCAGCCGGTCAGGTTCTCTTTCAACTTCTCCAGCACCTCAATCCGCTCTTCGAGCTGATCCCTCCAGCCCCGCGACAGGCTGGCCCAGTCCGCTTTGTTCGGCGTGCGCCCGTCGGGAAGCGCATCCAGCGCTGAGCGGATTTCCCGCAGCGATACGCCGATCGCTTGGGCTGCCCGAATGACGGCGACGCGCCGCAATACGGCCCGTCGATATCGTCGCTGGTTGCCACTGGTCCGCTCGGATGCGATCAGTCCCTGTTCCTCATAGAAGCGCAGCGCAGAAGTAGCGACTCCGCTGCGCACTGCTACCTCACCGATGGTCAGAAAGTGCGAGAGTTCCGGCATGAGATTCTCCTTGACTTCAAGGATACTTGAAGTTGTAGGTTCAGTCCATAGCTCATCGGCTTTCGCGACCGGGAATGACCTGCGAGACGAATGCCAAGCGAAAGGAAAAATCATGAAAAACTCAGCGACGGAATTGCTGGACGCGGGATCTCTGGATGAGATCAAGCTCAAGGGAAGGGCTGTGGTCTCGAACGGACCTGTGCCGATTGTCGTCTTCTACTCGGAGGGCGACCTACACGCCGTGGACAACCGATGCCCACACATGGGGTTCCCCTTGCATCGCGGAACCGTCGAGGACGGCATTCTGACCTGTCACTGGCATCACGCCCGATTCGATCTCAACAGCGGTTGCACCTTTGATCTGTTTGCCGACGACGCGACGGTCTATCCGGTTGAAGTCAAGGACGGTCACGTATATATCAATGTTTCCGCAACCCCGCGCGACCCGGTCGAGCGCGAACTGCGCCGACTCGAAGAGGGTATGGACCAGAACATCAGGCTGGTGGTCGCCAAAGCCGTCGTCGCGCTCATCCGCGCCGGGGCGAATCCGCACGACATCGTGCGGGTAAGCGGCCTGTACGGCGTGCGGCGACGGCGTTCGGGTTGGGCAGATGGCATGACGATCCTCTCGGCGATGGCCAACGTCAGCGACCACCTCGAAGGCGACGAGCGCATCGCGCCGTTGTACCAAGGGGTCTTACACGTGGCGTCGAACACCAGCGGTCAGCCGCCGCGCATCCCGTTGCGGCCTCTCGAGAGCAAGGCGATCCCGCACGCCTCACTGAGACGGTGGTTCCGCTACCTGATCGAGGTGCGCAACGCCGATGGAGCCGAACGCACCTTGCTAACGGCCATCGAGCGCCCTTCGAGCCAGGCTGACCTAGCCGAAATGATGGTGACGGCGGCAACCGACCACTTCTACCTCGACGGTGGCCACGTCATTGACTTCATCAACAAGGCGTTCGAGTTGCTCGACCGCATTGGCTGGGAGCACGCGGCAGACGTCCTGCCCTCCCTGATTCGCCAGCTAAGCGGGGCGCAGCGCAGCGAAGAGCAGAATAGCTGGCGCTCTCCCGTTGACCTCGTGACGCTGCTGAGCGAGACCTTTGACTCGCTGAATCAACTGTTAAAAGAAGGCCAAGGAAGGGAGTGGAAACGAGACAGTGGATTCGCAGAGGAGCTTTTACAGGACGATCCTCAGGCGATCGTAGCGGCGCTGAACGAAGCGCTGAGGCAGGGCGCGCGCCCTGTGCAGCTTGCGGAGGCGGTAGCGCTGGCAGCGGCGCGGCGCATCGTCAGGTTCCACGTGCGCAACGAGTTTTCCGACTGGATCGTGGTGCTGCACACCTTCTCGTACGCCAACGCACTGCATCAGATGCTGAAGAGAGCCGAGTCGCCCGAGATGCTGCGCGGCGTGTACCACGGGGCGCTGCGCGTCTATCTCGACCGTTTTCTCAATGTTCCGGCTGCCCGCTTACCTGACCCCAGCGCGGCAGAGGCGGGCGATGGCAGGGCAATGGAGGAATACCTGCTGCTACTCAACCAGCAGCAGCAAGTCGATGAAGCCGGGCGACTCGTCAATAGTTTTCTAGCATCGGGCGGTGAACCGGGACCCCTGTTCCGCACGCTGGCGGAATCCTTGGTGCGAGAGGACGCCGAGTTCCACAGCTTTCAGATGCTCGAGGCAGCCATCCGCCAGTATGGTGAGCGCACCGACGTCGGCGAGCAACGGATTCTGATGGTGGCTGCGGCCCGTTTTCTGGCGGCCAAGGCACCAACTCAGCGCGAGCTGCTCCAAACGCTCCAGATCGCCCAGCGGCTACACCGAGGGGAGGCTGTCTTCGAGGAGGATTGATTCAACTAGCACAGGCCCTGTTCGAGACGCCGGTGATCCTCAGACTGGATCCCGCTCCCTGACCATCTCGTGCCCTTCAAACAAATCCCGCGCCACCGTCCCCTGCGCCTGGCGTGGCGGCTCGGCCCCCAGTATCTGGCAAAAGGTCGGCACGACGTCGGCGGCGTGGATGTACCCCAGTTTGTCCACCGGCCGCTCGTAGCCCTGCTTTACGCCCGGCCCGGCTAGCAACCACGAGCCGAAGCTGGACGAGGCCTCACTTTGGGTCGGCAGAAAACCCCCGTGGTGCGCCCCGTACACATTGGGCGCTCCAACGCAGCCTCCGCCGACAATGCCGCGCCACTGCCCGTAGTACCCGCTCACGTATCCGTGGTCCCAGGCAAAGACCACATCGCCGCACTGGTCGCCCCACTGCCCGAGGATGTACGCGTCCCGCCGAGGCAGAGCTATGGCCACTGGATTGCGCCCCACTTCCTGGTCAACCCACGTGCGCAGAGCCAGCAGCAGTTCGGCCTCAATGCGGTCGAATTCCGGCCCGGGCTCGGCGTTGATGAAAATGTCGAACCCCTTGTCGTCCTTCATATAGGCCCGGGTGTGTTCCCAGTCGATGTCCTCCTCGCGCACCTGATCGCGCACCAGCGTCTCTTCCCCGCCGCCCTTGAGCGTTAGGAAGCCCTGCTCGTGCAAAAACTGCCGGATATTGGCCACCCGCACATCGGGCGAGCACCCGTGGTCGGACACCACGCCCACGTACGTATGCTCATCCGCGTCCTCCCACAGCCGTCCCAAAATGCGATCCCCCACCTGATAGGCCCGCCGAAAGTAGTCCACGTACTGTTCGGCTCGCTCAGCTTCGTACCCCGGACACACCGGATCCACGTCTCCAAGGTGGATGTGGTTGAGATAATCGTACAGATGCCAGTGGCAGATGAAAAAGGAACAGCCCCGCTCGCGCAGCATGTAGCGTGCTACCTCGGCAAACCACATCCCTTGGTACTCGCATTCTTCCAAGGCCGTGTCAAAATCGGCCATCCCCGAGGTATAGGGCAACATGGAGGCGTGTTCCTGATACGGGCCAAAGCGTTCCACTAGCTCCCCGGCCAACTCGTCGGGTAGCGTGAAGCCATCGGTATAAGTCACCTGAGTGCGGTAGAGCTTGAGCCGGCTGCCGTCCGCGGCCAGTTCCATCACCTTGAAGCGCACCGATGCCGGGCGTCTGTTCCCGTCGATGGCAAAGTCCTCCACCGCCCACTCGCTCCATTCCCCCACTCCGGCAGCGGCTATGCAACTGGCTCCGTCTCGGTCGCGGCACACCAGCATCCGGTCGTAGCCCTTCCCCGCACTGTCCACCGCCAGTAGATGGAAATCGGTGACATCCCCACCCAACCGGGCCACCACCTCAATGCGGCTCTCCAGCGGTGGAGCCTTGCTTTCGGGCAGATTTCGCCACCCCTGCGCCGGTGTTAGCGGCGGAATCGGCTCGACGCTGCGCTGGGCCTGCCGCACGGCCGTGCCGTCGTGGTCCATCTCAATGTCACCTTCTAGCGCGGCGTCCGTGGTATAGGCCTGGCAGATAGCCACTTCAAAATCCGTACTGCGGTGTCCGGGATGGCCAAAACCATCGACGACAAAGCCCGTCTCCACCCCCGAAGGATGGGCCGCCGGATAGTGTACGGCCACGCTCTGCATGCCCGCCCGCTCCAAGGCGTTCCAGATGCGCTCGGCATTGTTGGCCCGCCCGTCGAAACTGTCGATTCGCTGGCCCGGCGCGACTTCCACCCGCCAGCGCGTCACCCCGTGCGTGCCGGTGTGCGCCCCGGTCGAAAGGGTAGCCCAGTTAGTCGGGGTCCACACCGGGAAAGAGGGCAGGGTCTGGTTGACCGTGCCCTCGCGGAGCAGGCGCTCGAAGTGGGGCAAGGCCCCTTCCGCGGCGAATCGCTTCATCATTGGGACGATAAAGCCGTCCATGCCAAAGGCGTAAATTTTGCGCTCCATAGCTCCTCATTGAGTTAGTGGTCAGTGGCCGGTGGTCAGTTCCCATCCGCTCGCCACCTTTTGGGAGGCACCGTCCACCGTCCACTGGTCACTAACCACCGACCATAGTTAGCGTCATTTTCCCGCAGACAGCAACCAAACCGCCGCCACCTTTCGAGACGCGAGTAGCCGTTTATTGACGGGTATCCACGGATTTGGCTACGTTTCCCACTTTCCAATTCCTAATTCCTAACTGATGTTACGTATCCTTATGCGGGTCTGGTGTTTGCTGACCCACCCGCCGTCATTCCCGCGAAAGCGGGAATCCATTCTGAGCACGGGTCGCCAATGGGCCTTGTTGGATGCCTGCTTGCGCAGGCATGACAGAAGCTGCGTAACATCAATTCCCAATTCCTAATTCATGCCCCCAGATCCCCAACCCTCCCCCGCAATTCGCCTGCCAGCGATGCTGACCGGCCTCGGACTCTGCTCCCTGATCGCCGTTGGCCTCCCCTATGGGGAATTCGTGATCAAGGGCACCCGGCTGGGCCTGAGCTCATCGACGCCAGCGGCCTTTTTCCTGCTCTTCTGTTTGCTCGCGCTGGTGCAACCGCTGCTGGGGCTAATGCGGCGAAATTGGGCCTTCAACCGCGCCGAATTGCTGCTGATTACCGCAATGATGCTGCTGGCAACGGCGATCCCATCGCGGGGCTTTACCGGTGCCGCGCTCCCCGCCATTTCCAGCGTGCTCTACTACGCGACCCCAGAAAACAACTGGGCCGAACTGCTGGTGCCCCACATCCCCACCTGGCTGGTCGTCCAAGACGAGGTGGCGATCAAGCAGTTTTACGAAGGACTCCCCCGAAGCGAATCCATCCCCTATGGTGCTTGGGTCGAGCCGCTTTTTTGGTGGTTGCTCTTTATGGCTGCCTTCTACCTCGTGCTCATCTGCGCGATGGTGATTATGCGGCGGCAGTGGATGGACCACGAGCGGTTGCTCTACCCGCTGGTCCAAGTGCCGTTGGGGATGATTGAAGACGGCCCGCGGCCCGCGCGCATAAAGCCCTTTTTGCGCAATCCAATCATGTGGGCCGGCTTTGCCGTACCGGCGATCCTCAACACGGTCAACTCCTTTAGCCACTACTACGAATTTGCGCCGCGCGTCGATCTCAACTTCCCGCTAGCCTTGGGGCACGACGCGGTCGTCTTGCGCATCCGGCTCAACTTCCTGATGATGGGCCTGGCCTATTTTATCAACACCGGGATCTCCGGCAGCTTGTGGTTTTTCTATGTGTTGGCCAAAGCCCAAGAATGGGTCTGCTCGACTTTGGGCATCTTTACCACCGAACAGCTCGACGCCTTCAGCCACGCCGGTCCCACTACGGGCATGTTGAGCCACCAGAGCATGGGCGCGATGGTTGCGCTGGTCGTCTTGGGGCTGTGGACGGCGCGCGGGCATCTAAAAGCCGTGTGGCAGCAGGCCAAAGTCGGTGGCAGCGACGCCGGGGAGTTGCTGTCCTATCGGACGGCTGTGGTGGGCTTGGCCGTGGGCATGCTCGTCATGGGTTTGTGGCTGGGGCAGACGGGGTTGCCTTGGTGGGCGGTGGTGCTGTTTCTCGGCGCGGCGTTTGCCATCTTCTTCGCCCTCACCCGCGTGATCGTCGAAGCAGGTCTCTCGTCGGCTGTGGAGGGGCTGTCGGGCGCGGGCTTTGTGGTCTCGGGCGTCGGCTCGTCGGCGCTGGGAGCGACGGGGATGATGGCGCTGGGCTTTACGCTCGCTTGGGCGGGCGACCTGCTGGTCTTTATGATGGCTCCCTGCGCCAACAGCATCCGCATGTTGCACGGCCTCAAGGTCGGGCGGCGGCGCGTCCTCGCGATGCTAACGGCCGCACTGGCCATCGGCCTTTTGGGCTCGATCTACGCGACCTTGAACTTGGGCTACCAGTACGGGGCACTCAACCTGCACCGCCAGTATTTCTCCGGGCTTTTCGCCTTTGAGCCGTTTCGCTTTGCCGCCCGCTTCATCGAGACGCCGACCGGGCCGTATTGGCTGGGGTGGCTCTGGAACGGGGTGGGGGCTGCGGTGATGGCACTCTTGCTGTGGGCGCGGCACCACTTGCTGTGGTGGCCTTTGCATCCCATCGGCTACGTGGCCAGCGGCACTTGGATTCTCGGCAACGTCTGGTTCAGTATCTTTTTAGCTTGGCTGATTAAATCCGTCGTCTTGAAATACATGGGGCCAAACGGCTACCGCTCGACGCGCTGGTTCTTTTTGGGGGTCATACTCGGGCAATTCGCTTCGGGCGGAGCGTGGCTGGTCGTGGATGGCTTCACCGGCATGACGGGCAACGTGATTCGCATGTATTGAAAGATAAATAAAGCCAATAGTTACATACAGTTACAGTTAATTATATTGGCAAAAACTTGACACTCGCCTAGCCGTTGGTTAAATCAAACACCATGTTTATAGCTACTTCCCGCTTCCTGTGGTGCGCTATCGCCCTCTTGGCTCTGTTCGGCTGTGCGCCAGACGACCCGGTCGTGGCCCAAGTCGGCGACGTGGCCCTCACCAAGACCGCGTACCTGCGCTTTGTCGAGCGCTTGCCGCCCGGCTTGCAGAGCGAATCCGCGCACGACCACCTACAATCCCTCGTCGATCAGGAGCTGCTGATGCAAGAGGCCCGCGCTAGGGGGATCGAGCAAAGCGGCGAGGTCCGCTACCAGCTAAACGCTCTCGTCCGCAAACAGCTCTCCCAGCGCTACCAAGCCGAAGTGCTCGCGCCGCAAGTCGAGGTAACGTCCGAGGAAATCGAGCGCACCTTCGTCGAGATGGGTTTCGACCGCGAGCGGCTGTTTGCGCGAATTCTGGTGCGGCAGCAACAAGAGGTGGATCGCGTCTTGCAGGCCCTACACGAAGGCGAGCCTTTCGCCGAACTAGCGCAGCGCTTTGCGGCCAACGACCTTTTCGCCCCACAGGGCGACGGCGTCGTCGGTTGGATTGGGCGCACCCAAGCGCAACGCTTTGCCATTCCGCCGCAGACCTTTCTCTCCCTGCCAGTCGGCCAAGTCGCCGAGCCGTTGCGGTTGGCGGGCGGTTGGCAAATCTACCGCTTTGTCGAAGACCGAGCAGCCGACAAGGCCGACTACGCGGAAGAAGCCACCCGCGCCGCGCACCGCGAAAAGTGGGAGAGTCGCCTGCAAATCGAAGTGGAAGCCCTGAGCCGCTCCTTGAGTTTACAGTTGGACCACGAAGGACTCCAAGCCTTGCTGGCCGAGCCGAATCTCGCCGATTCGCTCGCCGCGCTGCCGCTCTATCGCTTTGACGGCGGGGCGATTTCCTTGGGCGAATACCTCCACGACCTGCGCTCGGCTGGCTTCCGGGCCGCGTTGCAAGACAGCGCCCAAGTTGTCTCGCTGGCCCGCACCGTGCTCTTGCCAGCCTATCTGCTATCAGCGGCAGCCCAGCGGCGCGGATGGGACCGAGAAGCCGAATTTGCGGAGTGGCGCGAGCGCAAGCGGAAGGCCCTCGTCTTGCAGCAGCTCACCCAAGTAGCAACAGCGACAAAGGCCGTCCCCAGCGAAGAGGACGTCGCCGCGTACTACGAGGCCAACAAGATGCGCTTCCGCACGGCCGAATCCGTCCACATCAACCAGCTTCTCGCACCCACCCGCGAGCAGGCCCAACAGTTGCGCCAAGCCCTCGCAAACGGCAGCACCGTCGCCGAGTTGTTGGCGCGACCAGGCGTTGAGACTCATGGTGACCCGCACGACGACGGCGCGCTGCACCTGCGCAAGGTGGTGCGGGCGCGTTATCCCCAGCTCGTAGATGCGGCCTTTGCTGCGCCAGTCGGCGAATGGGGTGGACCAGTAGAAGTGCTAGACCAATTTGGCGTGTTCCGGGTGCTCCACAAGGAGGGCGGCGACATCCAACCCTTCGCCCAAGCGCGGCAGCAAGCGAGGGCCATCTTGGCAGCAAGGCGTCAGAACGAGCTCATGGACGCGCTCATCCAACGCCTGCGCACCGAGCGCACAAGCCAAGTCGCCTTATTCGCCGAGCGCCTGTAAGGAGGTGCCATCGTGAGAAAAATAAAATGGAGTATCCTCGCGCACTGCCTGCTGTGGGCATGGCTGCCGGCCAGCGCCCAGCAAGGGTACGACATCGTTGACGACCGCATTGTCATAACCGGGCGCAGCCACTGGGAACACTGGAAAAAACCCGAACACCTGACCGAGATCGACAACTCGGGTGCAGTGCGTCCGCGACACCTGCGCTCGCTCTACAACGTCCTCGCCGATCCCAGCATCGCCCGTCCGGTCGTGATCACCAACAAAGACCCGCGCATCCTCAATGTAGATAGCACCCTGAAAGTAGATGTGTTCGGCCAACCGGTCCAAGACACCCAGAAAAACTTCGTGTACGACTATCTAGTGCGGGCCGGAGTCAGCCGCGCCGGCTCCAACATCGAGCTGGCAGCCCACATCATCGACGGCGATCCGACCACCTTCTGGGAGCCCGACCCAGACGACCCCATTGAGCAGTGGTGGGTCGAAGTCGATCTGGGTCGGGCCGTGCCGGTGGAGGGCATTTCCGTGCGCTTCGTCGAAGAAGATCTGGGCGATCCGTTCTTCAAGTACCTCCTCCTCTTGGCACCGAATCAAACGCTATCGTTTACCGACGACGACCGAATCAACTTTGAGTTATTCGTCCCCCACGAAGGCCCCAATACCCAGCAGCGCACCTTCTTCTTTGAAAGTGCCTCCGCAACCGGGGGAGCCTCCCTTGCGCTCCCGGTCAACCCCGGCCTCATAGATCCCACCGGCGGCATCAGTGCTGTCAAGAAACTGCGACAAAACAGCGCCGACCCAGCTTGGACCGGCAAGGTCATCGAAACTATCCGCTTTGTGATCACCGATACGCGGGGCGGGCGGGCCGAGCAAATCGACCAAACCGCGTGGGAGGCCCTGCCGGTGCGGGAGCGCGGCGATATCGTTTACTTCGTGCGCGACTTTGCCGGCCGCGAAGAGCCGGTAGATGCCGCGACCTACGAGTCCTTGGAGGAAGAGCGCCGCGGGCGGCGGGAATTTTACCGCCGGGAATTGCCGCGTCTAGCCGAGGTTGAGGCGTGGGGGTGGGGAGACAACATCGGTCTCGGCCTAGTCGAAGGGGGCGGCACCTTGGATTTGACCTCGGCCGGCAAAACGCCGGGCCCGGCCTTCGACGGGGACATCGGTAGCAGTTATCAGCACCCCACCCGAGACTTCCTCGACCCGGGTGCCAATGTGCTGACCATCGACATTGGCGGCACAGTGTGGCTGGACCAAATCCGCTTTGCCGGCGGCAATATCCGCGGCTACCAGATGCGGTCGTCAACCGGCGAGCGCGATGCCCAAGGCAAGCTGCGCTGGCGTGCAATCACCCCGCCGGAGCGGGTAAAAAACGTCGATAACGGATTCTTTGGCTACCTCAACGATGTGCAGGAGCCCGTGCGCAAGGTGCGCTTTCTCAATTTGTTGACCTTGGCCAATTTCATCGGCGACGACCAAAACCGCAGAGACCGCTTCTGGTCCCGATTCAACGAGCTGATGCTGTTTGCCGAGGGCGCACCCGCGGAAATCGCGCTGGAGTCCGACCTGATCGAACTGCCCGGGCTGGTGACCTTGGGCAGTATCCACTGGGAGGCCGACACGCCGCCGGGCACCAAAGTCGAGCTTCACACCCGCACCGGCGACCAACTCATCCAGCAGATCCGCTACTACGACAGCAATGGCATTGAAAAGACGGCGGCTGAGCACAAAAAGCTCCTCGCCTTCCTCAAAGGCCCGATCGACACGTCCTTTGCCATAGGCCCGGGCTGGAGTGCTTGGAGCCAGCAGTACCAGCAGCCCGGTGATCAAGTGACGTCGCCCAGTCTGCGCAAGTTCATGCAGATCCAAGCCCGCTTGCTCAGTGAGGAACGCGAGCTTAGCCCAGCGTTAGCGAACATCTCCGTAGAGCTACACACCCCGGTCGCCCTCGGGTTGCGAGCCGAGGTTTGGCCGCCCGAGGCCCAAGTGGGGGTTCTGGACACTTTCGAGGTCTTCGTCCAACCTCAGTTCCTAGAGCGACCCATCGCGGTCCGCAGCCTCGGGTTCGACGAGATGCTCATCAGCGCCGATCCGGGACTCGATATGCAGCTTATTGATGTGGCAATAGGCACTGAAGAGGAGTTTGCATCTGGAGCGCCGCAATCGCTCTTGGATCTGGCAAGCACCAACGGCCAGATGCTGCAAGGCGACTCGCTGCTAGTCCGCCTCCCGGAGGTTGCCCGCAGCGACACCGACGCGCTGCCGCAGCTATACTTTCGCACGGCGGACGATGGCGAGGAAGTGCCCACCAGCATTGACGGCCAGCTTTTGACGGCGACCTCGCATGCCCTGCTCCCAGACGCGGTGCGCGGCGCGGCGCGCTACTTCCGCATTGCCGGAGAGGAGCTAGTGGAAGTGGATCGCGCGGCCTACGACGAGTTGCCGCCCGAGTCCCAAGGACCCGTGCGCTACTTCCGCAAGGTAGTAGGCGTGGGCAACCAGACACTTTTCGACGAGGTCGGCGACACGCTCAGCGCGGCCCAGTACAACCGGCTAGGCCTTGCCAGAGGATGGGTCGTCGGCCACGGCCGACTCGTGCGCCTGCGCTTTGCAGCCAAGGTATTTCTCCACGGCACCAAGCTGAAGGTGGCGGTGCGCAACCAAGCGGCCAGCACGCCCTATCAGCCCGCTGACGCGGCCGACGCCACCGCGCTGCGGCCATCGCAAACCCTGTCGATTGCCGCGCTCGGTGCCACGCAGATCGTCGCCGACATCTCGGTGGCACCCAATCCCTTCACGCCCAACGGCGACCTCGTAAACGACGTTGCCCAAATCGAGTTTTCGCTGTTCAAGGTCTATGCCGAGCGGCCGGCAGCCGTCCGTATATGGGCACTCGATGGCCGACCCATGCGCCTTTTAGAGGGCACGGCTCAAGGCGGGCAGCAGCGCTTTACCTGGGACGGCAAGGACGACCACGGCCGCGTCGTGCCACCTGGGCTCTACATCTGCCAGATCGACGTGGACGCCGACGCCGAAGACAGCGCCGGACAACGGCGATCCCACCTTATCGCGGTAGCCTATTAGGGGCGAAAAGAGAGCGCCATGCACACTATTAGAATAATCGTCGTTTTGCTACTCGTCGCCGCCGGCGCAGCCCAAGAGGCAGCCGGCCAAGTCGATTACAGGTCTCGCTTAGGGCTACAGCAGGGTGATGAAACCTCCTTTGCGCCCCAAGGGCCGGACGTCATGCTCGGCGTCCTCGACCCGGCCGTGCGCCGCTGGTACGTGCCACAGGAGCTCTACAAAGAGTACCACTGGCGTCAGTGGCAGTACACCAACTACGCCCGCAACCCCTACCAGCGCTACGTCGATATCAGCCTCGAAGGCGACTACTTCTACGACCTGTACGGCAATTTTCTCACCCGTGGCTGGCTGATCTTCAACAACTCGCAGAGCAAGCCCCAGCAGTTTGGCAACTCGCTGCTCAAGTCCAGCCGCTTCCAACAGTGGTTTTCCGACGTGGTCATCGCCTCAGACGCCAAGGGCCAATACTTCTACACCTTGACGACCAGCGCACAGATGCGCTCGGTGATCTCGCCGATGGTCTTTTCCAAGCCGCGCATGGACGGCGTGCAGTTCGACCTCGCCACCGACCGCTACGAAGGGACACTCATCTATTCGCGCTTGAGCAATCCAGGCGGCTCAACGACCGAGGACCAAGAAGTCCTCCGCACCAACAACACCACGCTCTTTGGCGGGCGCTTCGCCTACCAACTCAGCGACGCCTTGCAATTGGGCCTGCACGCGGTCAACGCCCATCAGTCGAACACGCTTTCGGACCGCCTAGTGGGCAACCCGTTTTCCGGCGCTTTGACCGTGGCCCAAAACAAGACTGTATCGCTGATTCAGATCGTCCTGCGCGACGATTCTCCCGGTGACGGCACGGGCGGAGCCGCCTTCTTCCAAGCCGGCTCGGACGTGCTAATCACCTACGAGGACGGCACTGTCGATGCCGGCAAAGACATCCAGTTCGAGCCGGTCATTGAGGGGGGCTTTGTCCAGCAGGGCTATATCGCCGCCAACGGCCCGGAAGAGATCCGCCTGAGCTACGATTTCGACAGCCCAGCGTTTGTCGATCGGGCCTCATTTCCCAAAGAGGACATCGTCAAAGTCGAGTTCCGGCTGGTGCTGGGCAACGACTATCAGGTCTGGATGACCTCCGACCGCCAAGTCAACCGCGACGGGGAGGCCGTGCTGCTGCTGGTGGCCCAAGCCGACGGGAACGTGCAAGACATCACCAATTTGCAGACCGTCCGCCTCGAATACGGCCTGCCGACGGCAACCCACATCTTCGGCGGCAACATCGAACTGCGCGACTACCAGGGCTTCGACCTGTACGCCGAATACGACCTGAGCGTGAGCTACCGCAAGTACCCCAACGTCCTGCGCGACGAGCACCGCACTACATCTGGCATCGGCAGTCGCCGCCGGGCCCCGGCTTGGATGGTAAACGCATCCAAAAAGGCCGCTCCCTTCTTCGTCTTTGGCGAGGCCTACAGCATGGATCCGCTCTACAATACGCGGACCTTTGTCACCACGGGCACGGGCGAAATCGAATACGACAGCGAGCGCGATGGCATCGTCGAGCTCGTCGAGGACAACGACGATCAAGACCGCTTCCCCGACACCGTGCGCTTCGACTGGCTCCAGGGCGATTCCCAAGTTTTCCCGGGCTGGGACCAAAACAACGACTTCGTGCCCGACATCAACCAAAACGACAACTTCGTGCGCTCCAACGCCGTGCCCGACTACGAAGAGCCTTTCCTCCGCTTCCATTCCGACCGCCCGGAATTTCTCTTCGGAATGGACATGAACAACAACTTCTGGATCGACCAATACGAAAACGACGAAGAGCCAGACTACCCCTACCGCCGCGACCATCGCGGGTACAATGTGTACGGCGGTGCCGACCTGACGCCGCGACTCAAGGTGATGGTCGGCGCACTGCGCGAGCAACTCATCTCATCGAACCAGCAAAACAAGAGCACCTACGCCCTTGTGACGTACGACAACAACTCCCCGCGCTTTGGGCGCTTGCGCTTCTTTGAAATGAGCAAATTGGTGGAGGACGACATCCCCAATCCCCTGTTGCAGTGGGCACCGGACAATACCTTGCGCGGCGGCGAGTTGACCAAGGTTGAAGACCCCTTGCTGGCCCGCGACACGTGGATCAACCAGCTCTTTGTCGGGCACAACTTGCAGTCGTCTTCCTATCGCGTACAGACCAAACTCAACTACGTCCGCTTCCGCCAGCTAATGAGCGAGGCCCGCCGACAGGCCCTAGAGCTAGACGAGCAGGACTTCTTCTTTGGCGTGATCAATAAGGCCAGCTACCGCTATGCCTTGGGCCGGCTGAGCTTGGAGCCGCGTTGGAAGAGCGAATTCCGCAAGCAATCGCGTAGCCTCTTCGCCCTAGAGCATTCCACCAGCCTCTACGAACTTTTTTCGGCCGTAGTCGAAACGCGCCTCCTGAGAGCCACCCAGCTCCAAGCGGGCGTCGAGTATCTAATTTTTAACGACTTCGACGTCGATGCCAACGACTTCAATTCCATTACCGGCGCGTTTCAGTTTACCAACCAGTCTCAGTACTTGGGTTACAGCCTCCACGCCCTAGCCGGGCTGCGCATCGAGCGCCAAGACTTCAAAGAGACCAAAGCGCGGTACACGAGTCAGACCTTTATAACGATCTACGCGGGATTGGAATAGCGCGTGATTTGGCGCAACGACAACTTCGGCGCAGCCGTCATCGGCATTGCGCTGGTGGCCCTTTGGCCGCGCCTGACCTACTTGGATGAGGTCGAGCAAAGCCCCTTCTGGGAGGTGCCGACAGCGGCGAGTATGCCCTACGTCGAGGCCGCTAGGGGGGAAGGGAAGGAAGCGGTTGCCAGCCCCTTGTACCCGTTTTTTTTGCGTGGCTTCGTCGCCATCGGTCTGGCACCTCGCTACGTCCAAGTCCTGCTAGACGCGGCCAGTTGTGCGCTATTGGCCCTCATCGGCCGCACGATTTGGGGGCCGGGCACGGGACTCATCGCAGCTTTGTGCGCAGCCCTGTACGGGCCGGCCGTCTATTTCACCGGCTCCTTGCTGCCTCCGGTCCTCGCGGTATTTCTGGTGCTCTTGCTGTTGGCGGTGCTGTTGTGGGCCGACCGGCAGAGCGATGGGAAGGCGTTTTTAGGCGTCGGGATTTTGCTGGCGTTTTGCTTGCTGATCGCCCCGCAAGTGGCGCTCTTCGCGCCGGCCGTGCTGTGGTGGCTGTGGGTAGGTGGGAAGCGGCGGGTGGGTTGGGCCTGTGCGCTGGGGACGGTTTGCGCGGTCGCGCTGTGGTATTTTGGGGGAGTGACCACAAATGCCGGCGGCTCGCCCGACTTCCTCGTGCGCGGCGGAGAGCATTTGCCCGCGCTCGATATGTACCATGCGCGCGGCGATTCAGCCATCCTAGCAGCCCTGTTGTGGAAATGGGTGCTCGCGTTTCCCTTCGGCTTGGTCTTGCCGCTCGCGCTGCTAGGCATGGGTTTTGCCTTGGCGGCGCGGGAGCGGGGTGTTTTGCTCGCCCTGCTGTTTGTCGGAACCGGCGCGGTCGGCACCGCGCTCTACGGTGCCCATGCTGAGACGCGCATGGTGTTGGTTCCCGTGCTCTTGCTCTTTGCGGTGAGCGGGGTCGGGCAACTGGCACAGTTGTCTTGGGCGTGGAGGGGAATAGCCGTGGCGGGTTTGGTCCTAGTCGCGGGATTGGTCAACGCCAGTACGCCCGCTATGGACCGAGCGGCGCAGGCCGCGCAGCACCGCTATTTGGGGGGCGCCTATGCGGAATTGGGCATGACGGCTACGGCGATCGCCGCGTACGAACAGGCCTTGGCCGCGGGCAGCCCCGACAAGGACGTGTATCGGGCCTTGGCGACGCTCTACGACGCCAGCGGCAAACCCGAGCGCGCACTGGGGGTCAGCCGCGCATTCGTCGCGCACTGGCCCGCCGACGAGCGCGGGCAGCGGGCACTCGGCGATCGCTACATGGCCGCGGGCCGGCCCCAACAAGCGCGTACCATCTACCAACAGCTCGTCGCGGGCGGTGGGCAGGAGGCCCTACTCGGACGCTTGGGGGATGCACAACTGACGAGCGGCGCACTCGACGAGGCCATACAATCCTACGAGCGGCTGCTAACTGTTAGCCCAGATAGCAGCCGGGTGCGCTACCAACTGGCGCGCGCCTACACTGCGGGTGGGCAGATGGAAGACGCCGAGCGAACCTATCGCCAACTCCTAGACAGTCCGGCCTATGGCGTGCAGGCGCGGGTGGAAGCGGCCGCACTCTTGCGGCACAACGGCCAGCTAGCAGCGGCCGAGCCGTTGCTCTCGCAAGCCCTAGCGCTAGCGCCAGACCACCGCGAGGGGCTACTCCGGCTCGGCGAAGTCCTCTTAGAGCAAGGACGGCCCGGCGAAGCCCTGCCTCATTGGTTGCGCCTCGCCGAACTAGAGCCGCGCAACTGGCGGATCCAAGGGCACTTGAGTAAGGCATACAGTCAGTTGGGGCGGCACGCCGAGGCGCGAGACGCCGAGGCGCGCTATCAACGTGAAAGGCAGCGCGCCCAACTCCAGCAGCGAGTTGAGGCTGAGCAAAAGGCATTAATGAAAAAAATTATCGGGGAAAACTTATGAAGCGCTTACTCCTCATAGGTGCGATAGTGCTTTTGCACGGCAGCGCTTCGCAGGGGCGTCAAGTATTGCTCGTCGGCCAAGACGGTCAGATTAGCTGGGCGGGGGACGTGGAGGCCGGGACCGCAGTGCAAACCATTGAGCCAGAGTACCGCTCCACGTTGGATCCCAACGTCACCGAAATCGGCGTCGCGCCGGTCAATCTAGTCGATTTCGCCAGCGCGGATTTTCCCAGCAGCATCCTGCCCCGCCGCGTGCAAGAAGGCCAAAATCTCGCCGCTGAAATCGCCGAGCGCGGCGGCAGCATCCGCGCCCCGACCGTGTTCGACCTCGCCGAGGCCCAACTCCAAAACATCCTCGCGCAGATCGTGTCGCCCGACCCCACCGGCGGGGCCTTCGAACGCAAGGGACGGGACGTGTTGGGCACCTTGCTCGTGCTCGATTTGGGTGCTCGCTTTGGCGTCAACCAAATCCGCTTCTTCCCGCGCAATACAGTCTTTCCGTCGCTATCGACGCCTTTTCAAGAAGATTTTCTCAAAAACTTCGAGTTGCAGGTCAACGACGGCCAAGTGCTGACCGAGGCTGGCAACCCGATCTGGGAGACCTTTGCGGTGCGCACCAACAGCGCCGATCCGGTCGCCACCATCGACATCAATCCGCCGCGCTTTTTGCGCTTCATCCGCCTGCGTGCCACTTCATCCATTCCCTTTGAGGTGGAGAAATTCCAGGTCTTTGGCGAGGGCTTCTTCCCCACCGTGCAGTACATTTCGCCGCTCATCGACATGGGCACCCCGGCCAATTGGGGACGCTTGCGCTGGCTGGAAGAGACGGTCGGGCAGGCGAGCGCCGTGCAGATGAACATCCGCACCCGCAGCGGCAACGACCCGTCGCCCTTCGCCTATACGCGCAAGCGAGTGGGGCGGCAAGACGCCGAAGAGATCGCGTTCTCAGTCGATGATCCCGACCAGCCGCTCCTGCGCGACGAGTACCTCGACCTGCCGGCCAAGGGAGGCCCCGCCGATGTGTGGGAACGCGGCCCGGTGCGCGACGACTTGGCCAATTGGAGCCCGTGGACCTCGCCCTACGATCCGGCCGCCGGTGCCAGCAGCGAGGGCGCATTGGTCCTCTCGCCCGGGCCGCGCCGCTATTTCCAGTTCCGGGTTGATTTCCAGTCCGACGACCTAGAGTCGGCCAAAGTTTTGCGGCAGTTTTCCTTTGACTTCACAACGCCGCCGTTGGCCGATGTTCTCGTCGGCGAAATTTTTCCACGCGAGGTATCCGCGGCCGCGGACATTCCCTTTGTCTATGCCGTGCGCGCCGAGATGGAAAGCGGCGATTTGCAGGGCTTCGACGGATTCGAGCTCGTCACCGGCAGCCGCATAGATCGCATCGAGCGCATTGAAATTATCGACACCGAGGGCGAGTCCCTCTTGGAACACGACTTTGCCGTGCAAGACGCAGTCGTCGATGAGGGCGACGTGGCCATCACCGCGATCTCCGAGCGCAGCTTTGCGGTGCGCTTCCCGCGCGTGGCCGCGCACAACACCGTGTTGAAGATCCACTTCGTCAGCCGCATCCTCTCGTACAGCACGGCCTTTGAGGGCCGGGGATTGCTGCTAGAAGAAGACGCCTTCCAGAGCGTCCAAGCCGGCGACGCTACCGCGCTGGACGAAGGCGACGTCTCGTTTAAATCGGACACTACCGTCTTGAGCCCGGCTGTCAATAGCGGCAGCCTAGTGGGCAACTTTGACCTCACCGCGTCCGTTATCACGCCGAATGGCGACGGAATCAACGACGTCTTGGATATGGAATGCGAGGTCCTCGCGGTCGATGGCGGACAGATTGTGGTCAATATATACGACCTAGGGGGACGCCAGGTGCGTCGCCTTTTCAACATCGAAGGACAGAGCGGCGTGTACAGCTCGGAAGACCTGCCCCAACTGCAATGGGACGGGACCGACGATCAGGGTGAGAGCGTGGCTCCTGGCCTCTATCTAATCCAACTCAACATCGAAGGCGATGCGCGCGCTAGCGCCAGTACGCGCACCGTCGGCGTAGCGTACTAGGATTTATGATGTTAGATGTTATGCATTATTAATTGCTGTCTCGCCCGGTGTCATTCCCGCGCAAGCGGGAATCCAGTCTGCGCTCTAACCTCAAACGGGCCTTGCTGGATGCCTGCTTGCGTAGGCATGACAAAAGCTGCGTAACGTCAGTGATTTATGGGATTTACCGCCCCACCGCGTGGGGAATTAAATAGGAGCGAGGATCATGCTAGGGCGAAATTTATTGTGGAGTTTAAGTATCGCAGCTTGGTGCACCAGCGCGGCGTGGGGCCGGGCCGAGTTTCACATCGGCGGGCCGACGGGCACTTCTTGGCAGGGGCTGATCACCGACGCGCAGACTGAGTACACCCTCGTCGATGACCAAGGCGCAGTCTTGGGCACGCTGCCCATTGCCATCGGCGTGGAGGAAGCAGGCGTCGATACCATGATCGCCTACGACGACAACGCCATCCGGCCCGTATGGGTTGATCCGTCGGTCAACCTCGCGCTAGACGTGAACTTGACCCCGCGCGGCGGCAACCTCTATACGAGCGTCTCTACCGGCTATACCCGCGAGGCCGCCAAAGAAGTACAAGTCATGATCGACGGCGACCCGGAAACGGCGACCTTGCGACAGGTCGATATCTCGCCGCGCTTAGCCGGCCTCAATATCGGCTACGTAAAAAACACGGTCGTCAATCTCGGGGCCGAGATGCCGGTCAACCGCATCCGCTTTTATCCGCGCCCGGGCTTTGAGGAAAACTACTTGGCTTGGTATGAAATCGGCGTCGCCAACAACACCGCCCCTTTCATGGCTTCGCCGCAAGAGCGCGCCCCGGGCAAGCGTTGGTACCGAGACATCAGCCGCTCGCTCACCTCGACCAACGACCCGGAATTCGACATTCTAGAGCGCAACGTGGAAAACCTCGACCAAATCGTAGATTTGCGCTTTCCCACGCGCGACTTGCGCTGGGTCGCCATTCGCCCGGTCAACCCCGAGCGCACTTGGGAGATCGCCGAAATGGAGGTGTACGGCGAGGGCTTCGTCACCAAGACCTCCTATCGCACCGGCGTGCTGGATTTTGGTCGCCCGGTGGCGTGGAGCAAAATTCGCTGGCAGGGCGAGGTACCCGAAGGCACGCGCCTCGTATTGCGCACGCGCACCGGCTCCACCCCACAGCCCAATCTATTTTGGAAAATCGGCAGCACCGGCAGCTTTGAACGAGTGTCCAAAGACGAGTACACCACGACGTACCAAGTAGGTCGGTTCAGCCATATCCAAGCGACTTATGACACGGACAACTGGAGCTTCTGGTCCACGCCCTACGACTTTGCGGCCGGGCTGCACAATCCAGAAGCAACGGGCTGGGAGGACGGAACGCCCCTGCTCTCGCCCGGACCCAGCCAGTACTTGCAGCTAGAAGTGGTCATGTTTTCCGACGGAGACCAAGCGCCGCGCATCGACGAAATATCCCTGCTGTTTGCCGAAGACCCCGCGGCCCAAAGCGTGATCGCCGAGATCTGGCCGGTCGAGACTGAAAACTTCGAGCCGCAGACCTTTACATACATAGTGCGGCCCGTGCTCGAAGACGGCGACCGCGGCTTCGATCGGCTGGAGATCTTCACCCAAGTCCCGGCCGAAGCCGTGCATTCGGTCGCGATCGATGGCCGGGAAATTATCGATGACTTCCCACCTAAAATAGAGGAAGACCGAATCGTCATTAGCTTTGAACCGTTTGTCGCGCCGCGCGACAACGAGCGCCGCATCGAGGTGGTCTTCGACGCCAAGGTGCTGCGCTTTGGCGCGGAATTCACCGGTTGGGTGTACGACAGCACCGAGCCCGAGCTCAAACAGCAAGTCCGGCCCGGCAACTCGACTTTCCGCTTTGCCGGTGACGCCCTCTCGGTGCGCACCCCCGTCGGCGGCGAACTGGTGCGAAAAGTCACCGCGCATCCCACGACGCTGACGCCCAATGGCGACGGGATCAACGATCAGACCGTGATTTCGTACGATTTGCGCAACATCGGCGCGCCGCGCCAGATTGCGCTGCGGATTTTCGACCTGTCCGGTCGGCTGGTGCGCGAGGTGATCTCCACGCCCGCGGTCAGCGGCAGTTTTGCGGCGGTTTGGGATGGCCGCCGCACCGAGGGCGATTTAGTCGCCCCGGGCGTGTACCTCTACCAAGTCGATCTAACTACTGATAAGGGCCTCTCTGCAGCCGCGGGCACCGTAGCTGTGGCCTACTGAGCGAGCAAATGGCAGAAACTGTAAAACACATCTGCAAAGCCGCCCTCTTCTTGTGGGCCATCAGCGGCAGTTCGGCTGCGGCGCAAATCGGGCTGCAATCGCTGACCTCCCCAGGCACGGAGGCCCTCGACCCGGCGGTGCGCCGCTGGTACGTGCCCCAAGATCTGGTCGCCGAACATCACTGGCGCCAGTGGAGTGCCACCAACTATGCGCGCGTTCCCTACCAGCGGTATGTTAGTCCCAGCATCGAAGGAGATTACTTCTACGACGCCTTTGGCAACTTCCTCAATCAGGGCTGGCTGATATATAATGTATCTCAGTCCAACCCCGAAGAGTTCGGCACCGTCTTGTTCGAGGCCCAGCGCTTCCGCAACTGGTTTTCCGAAGTCGCCGTGGCCTCTGAGCAAAAGGGGCAATACGCGTACGCGCTGACCATCAGCAGCGACCTGCGCACCACCCTGACGCCCATGGTGCTGTCCAAACCGCGCCTCGACGGCGTGCAGTTCGACTTTGCCATGGACAAGTACCGGGGCACGTTTCTCTACGCCCAAGCTAGCGCCCCGCGCGGCGTCACCAATCAAGAGCTGCGCCGCACCAATTCCACTACCCTAATCGGGGGGCGTTTTGAGGTGCAAATCGGCGATTTCGTCGAGCTCGGCGTCCACGCTGCCAACGCCCACCAAGCCAATTCGCTTTCAGAAGAAGCCCTGTTGAGCAATTGGGTAACCGGGTCGCTGACCCAAGGCCAGAACCGCACCATCTCCCGCCTCGAAATCGCCCTGCGCGACGACTCGCCCGACGATGGCGTGGGCGGCGCAGCGTATTTTCCGGCTGGTTCGGACATCTTCATCACCTATCGGGATGGCCGCGTGGATTCGGGCCGCGAGATCCGCTTTGAACCGGTGGTGGAAGGCGGCGCACCTAGGCCGGGTTATATCGAGGCCAACGGCAACGACGAAATCCGCCTGCTCTACGACTTCGACAGCGACAGCTTCATCAACCGAGCCGCAGCCGACAAAACCGAGATCGTCAAAGTGGAATTCCGGCTGGTGGTAGCCAACGACTATCAGGTCTGGATGACCTCGGACCAGCAGACCAGCGGCGGCGAGCCCGTGCTCCTGCTGATGACCCAAGCGCCGGGCAACATCAGGGACTTGTCTAACTTGCGCGTTATCAGCTTTGAGGCCGGGCTGCCGACGGCGACCCACATCCTCGGCGGTACCGTGACGGCCACCGACGTGATGGGCTTCGACCTGTACGGCGAGTACGACCTCAACTGGAACTACCGCAAATATCCCAACATCCTCGTCGAAGAACACCAGACTTCGGCCGGCATTGTCGGCGCACGCAATGCACCGGCCTATATGCTCAACCTGTCGCGCCAGTGGTCCCGCTTCTTCATGTACGGCGAAGCCTATCAGATGCACCCGCGCTACAACACCCAAACATTCGTCACTCGAGACGACGGCAGCATCGACTACCAAAACGACCGCAGTCTCATGGACCTGGTGGAAGACAACGACGACCAAGACCGGGTGCCAGACTCCTTCCGCGCCGACTGGGCTTTCCCCGACCGCCAAGTCTTTCCGGGCTGGGATCAAAACAACGACTTCGTGCCCGACATCAACCAAAACGACAGCCGCGTGCGCACCAACTCGATCCCGGACTACGAAGAGCCTTTCCTGCGCTTTGCGGTAGATCGGCCCGAATTTCTCTTTGGCGTCGATATGAACAACAACTTCTGGACCGACCAATACGAAAACGACCAAGAGCCGGATTACCCCTACAAGCGCGACCACCAAGGCTACAACGCGTACGTCGGCACCTATTTGGCTCCGCAGCTAAAAATCATCGCCGGCCTCCTGCGCGAGGATCGCATCTCTTCCAACCAGAAAAACCACAGCGCGTACGCCCTCCTGCGGTTCGACCGGAGCTGGGTACGCTACGGCGATGTGCGCCTCTTCGGCATGACCAAGCGCGTGGAGGACGACATCGCCGACCCGCTCTTGCAGTGGGCGCCCGACAACGCGCTGCGCCTCGGCACGCTGACCGAGATCGACGATCCGCTGCTGGCCCGCGACACTTGGGTCAATCAGCTCTTCCTCGGCCACAAGGTGCGCGCTTTTTCGTTGAGCCTACAAAACAAGGTCAACTGGGTGGTCTTTCACCAACTCATGGACGCCGAGCAACGGCAGCGCTGGGCTCTCGCCGAGACGGATTTCTTCTTTGGGATGATCAACAAGGCCCACTACCGCCATGCGCTCGGCCCCCTCCATTTAGAGCCGCGCTGGAAGAGCGAGTTCATCAAGCAGAGCCGCGACCTGTTCACGGATGAGCGCCGCACGACCCTAGCGGAGCTCTTCTCGCTGTTGGCAATCACCGATGTCCTAGAGATCACCAAGTTACAAGCGGGCCTAGAGTACCTGATCTTTGATGATTTTGACGCGGACGCCAATGATTTCACGGCGCTGACTTGGGGCGTTCAGTTCAAAAACGAATCGGCCTACCAAGGCTACAAGCTACAGACCGTGCTCGGGCTGGTGCTAGAGCGCAAGAACTTCAAGGACGCTCCATCGCGCACCGAGACCCAATCCTTTATCGCCATTTACGCGGGGATTTAAGCCTTGACATGCGCTTTTGCGAGCTTGTACATTGGGCATTCGCACGTTGCGGAACCGAGAAAATAGCCGAGTTACCGCATCCTCTCTTTTTCCACCCTATCTCTTGGAGGTAGATTTACCATGCAGAAATTCCTCACCACCGCCTTTGCCTCGTTGGGCCTTGTGGTTGCCGCTCAAGCCCACGAACCGCCGGGCGAACTGCTGGTCGCCGTGAATTTCCCCGATGCCAACGTACCTGTCATCGACGGCGACGCTGGCGAGTGGGCTCCTGTGCCGCTCGACCAGTACGGGATTTTCAGCGAGTCCTTGTTTTCGATTCACGGCTTTGCCGGCGAGAACGTCGAGCGCGGCGGGCTGGACGCCAGCTCGATGCAGATCCGCCACATCGTCGGCTGGAACGATGGGACTAATAATGTGTACATCACCAGCCGCGTCTTCGACAACATTCACATCACTCAGCGTCAAGACCCGGGCAAATTCTTCTGGGATGACAGCGTTGAATACGAGCTCAACGCTGCACATCAAGCCCAAGGAGACCTGAATCCCGGCGACGATGCGACCAGTTTCAGCTACAAGTTCGCCTTCCCGGTCTATCAGGAGACCTTTGAATGGTATCGCCCCATCGTCAACCTGCCGTGGATGACCAGCGGCTCGCAGTGGCTCGAGATCGCCTCCAGCCACGAGGGCGAAGAGTTCGGCGAGAGCACGTACACCTACGAACTCCGCATCTTGCCGATCGAGCGGATGCCGCGCTCGGATGAAGCCACTGAGGACCAGGTTGAGATCCACGACCTGACCGAGGGGGGAGTCATTCACATCACCTTGACGGTCAACGACGTCGATGGCGGCGAAGGCGATGGCGACAACCGCATCGGCATGTGGAGCACCAATCCCATTTCGTGCTGCCACGCCGGTCAAGACTTGCTGCTAACTCCGGCCGATCCCAACATCGATTGGGGCACGGCCACGGCTGTCGAGTCGAGCAGTTGGGGCCGGATCAAGGCCCAGTTCTAGGCTGTTTCATCTCAATTGCAGTACCATTCCGGGCAGGTCTCGCCTAGATGCGGGGCCTGCCCGAATTTTTGAGAGGGTATATACGCACCTCGAGGAACAGGTCGATTTCTATCGCGACATCTGGCTAGCGCCCTCGCGCACCAAGCCCCAATCCTTCATTCCCATGTACGCGGGGATCTAAGCCTTGACAAGCACTTTTTCAGGTGCATATATTGAATTTTTCCATTTCGTTGCGGAATCTATAAGTCGCCGGATTGCCGCATCTTTTTCTTTTTTAACCCTATCTTTTGGAGGTAGCTTTACCATGAAAAAGTTCCTCACCTCTGCCCTTGCCTCGTTGGGCCTTGTGGTTGCCGCTCAAGCTCACGAGCCGCCGGGCGAGTTGTTGGTCGCCGTGAATTTTCCCGATGCCAACGTTCCCGTCATCGACGGCAACCCCAGCGAGTGGGCACCCGTGCCGTTGGATCAGTACGGGATTTTTAGCGAAAGCCTGTATTCGCTCGAAGGTTTTGCCGGCGATAACGTTGCTCGCGGCGCCCTTGACGCCAGTTCGCTACAGGTCCGCCACATCGTCGGTTGGAACGATGGGACCAACAACCTCTATGCCACCACCCGCATCTTCGACGACAGACACGTCACCCAGCGTCAAGACCCAGGCAGGTTTTACTGGGATGACAGCGTCGAATACGAGGTCAACGCCCAGCATCAGGCTGGCGAGGACCAAAACCAAGGCGACGACGCCACCAACTTTAGCTATAAGTTCGCCTTCCCGGTCTATCAGGAGACCTTTGAGTGGTATCGCCCCAATCGCAACTTGCCGTGGCTGACCAGTGGCTCGCAGTGGATCGAGATCGCCCACACCTTCGCAGGTGACGAGTTCGGCGAGAGCACGTACGACTACGAGATCCGCATCCTGCCGATCGAGCGGATGCCGCGCTCGGAGGAGGCCACTGAGGACCAAGTCGAAGTTCACGACTTGGTCGAGGGTAGCGTCATTCACTTCACCCTGACGATCAACGAAGTCGATGGCGGCGAAGGCGAAGGCGACAACCGCATCGGCCAGTGGAGCACCCAATCGATTGGGTGCTGCCGTGCGCTCAACGACCTGCTGCTCACTCCGGCCGATCCCAACATCGACTGGGGCGCAGCCACGGCTGTCGAGTCGAGCAGTTGGGGCCGGATCAAGGCCCAGTTCTAAGGTTTTCTTTTTTTCGTATCCAATTTGGGCAGGTCTCGTCTAGGTGCGGGGCCTGCCCAAATTTTTAGGAGGCTATATGCTCACCCAGCAACAGGTCGATTTCTATCGCGAACACGGCTATCTCGTCGTCGAAGATGTGTTGCGCCCAGACGAGTTGGAAGCGGCCCACGCGATTGTCGATGATTTCGTCGAGCAGTCGCGGCACATCTCCGAGCAGAGCGGGCACTTCGACCTAGAGCCCGATCACACCCCGGAAAACCCCAAGGTGCGCCGCCTGAGCGCACCGGCGCGTTATCACCCCTTATTCGGCGGCTTGATGCGCGACAGCCGCATCCTAGACCTGCTAACGCCCCTGATTGGCCCGGCCATTCGCGCCCAAGGCGACAAGCTCAACATGAAACCGGCCGACGGCGGCAGCCCGGTCGAGTGGCACCAAGACTTTGCCCACTATCCGCACACCAACGACGACTTGTGCGCCGTGGGCATTGCCCTAGACGACGCCACAGAAGAAAACGGCTGCATGATGGTAGTGCCCGACTCTCACAAAGGGCCGATCCTCGACCACCACCAAGACGGCTACTTCATCGGTGCCATCAGCCCGGAGCGCGACGAGATCGCTCTCTCGTCGGCCGTGCCCCTAGCGATGAAAGCCGGTTCGCTTTCCATCCACCACAGCCGCACTTTGCACGGCTCGGCGCTCAACCGCTCGGGTCGGTCCCGGCGGCTTTTACTGTATCAGTACGCGGCCGTCGATGCTTGGCCGCTTGGCGGAGTGGGCAATTGGGATGCCTTTAACGCCAACATCCTGCGCGGTAGCCCCACCTACGATTTTCGCCTCGTGTCGCTGACGGCTCGCACGCGCATGCCAGCCGGATCGCGCGGCGGCGGCGGCATCTACGAGTTGCAAAAGCCGCTGCGCGAAAAACTATTCGCCGCTAGCTAGGAGCCGCATTGCCCGTACTCCGCATCGGGATCATTGTTGCGCTAACCTTTGGGGCACTCTGGGGCGTCCTTTCCATCCACTGGTACCCGGCCGAAGAGGTGCTGACCATGTGGGTGTATGGCTCGCCGCAAGAGGCCGAGCTGTACCGCAAAGTCGCCGCCGAATATCGCCAGCAACACCCGGAAGTTCGCCTGCGCTTAGAGGTAGTGCCCGGTCGCAGCGTCGTGCAAAAGCTGCTGACGGGCATGGACGCCGGTCATGCCCCGGACATTTGCGTATTGCACTGGCGGCAGATGCCTCAAGTAGCTAGCACCGGGCAACTTTTGCCGCTCGACGACTTGGTGCGGCGCGACCAGATCAACACCGGCGATTACTATCCAGTGGGCCTGCAAGCGTACACCTACCACGACATCCTCTACGGCATTCCGGTCAAAGGCAGCACCATTACCTGCTTTTACAACAAAGACCTCTTCGACCGCTACGGCATCAGCTATCCCACCGACGATTGGACGCTCGACGATCTGCTAGCCAAGGCCAAGGCCCTGACCCTCGACGAGGACCAAGACGGCCTGCCGGACATCTACGGCTGTACCCCGTACGACATCGCCAGCTACGTGTGGAGCATGGGCGGGGACTTCCTGCGCTGGGAAAACGGGCGCTACGTCTCCAACCTCGACGATCCGCGCGTGGCCCAAGCCGTGCAGTTCTACGTCGATCTCTATTTCAAGCACAAGGTCAGTCCGCCCCGGCCCGGCGTGCGCAGCGACAACGCCATGAGCACCTTCACGTTTGAGGCCGGCCGCATCGCCATCGGCATCATGGGGCCGTGGATGCTGCCGACCTTCCAGCTTTTGGACCGCTTCGAGTGGGACGCAGCGCTCTTTCCCCAGGGGCCGGCCGGCCGGCAGACGCGCTACGCCAGCGTTGGTTTTACGATCTGGAAGGGCACACGCGAGCCAGAAGTCGCTTGGGATGTACTCAAGCACATGATCTCGGCCGAGGCGACGACCAAGATGGCCAAGCTAGGCAGCGACCTGCCGCCGCAACGCTCGGTGGCCCGCAACACCTATCCGCGGGCGTCAACGCCCTATGAAGAAGAGGTCTTCGTGCGCTCGATGGACTACAATGTCCGGCTCTTCCCCCAAGAGTTGTGGTGGGAAGACCTCTACCGCCGGATGCTCGACGAACTCGACGCCGCCCTCACCGGCCGCGAGAGCGTGGCCGAAGCCCTCGCCGAAGCCCACCAAGTGACCAACACCTATCTGCAGCGCATCTACACCGAAGAAATTCCTCGATGAAGAGCCAAAACAAAGCCGCGTTCTTCTTTCTGCTGCCCAATTTCGTCGGCTTTCTCATCTTTGCGCTTGGTCCGGTCGTGGTGGCTGCGGGCATGGGCTTTTACCGCTATCAGCTCGCTTCGGGCGCACCTGTCTTCATCGGGCTGGATAATTTTGCGGATCTGGTACTCTTCAAAAAGGTTGATGGCGAGTGGGTGGCACGCGATCCATACTTTTGGAAGTACCTCGGCAACACGCTCTTTTTGATGCTCAATATCCCGCTCGCCATGGTCGGCTCCCTGCTCTTGGCCGTGTTGTTAAACAAAGAACTGCCCGGCCGCATCTTCTTCCGCACCCTGTTTTTTATTCCCCACCTGTGTACGGGCATCGCCATCTATATGGTCTGGAAAATGCTCCTGACCTACGAGCCCAATGTCGGCATCATCAACGGGCTTTTGTGGCAGGTTTTTGGGGTGTTGGGGATCGCGCCCGAGCGGGCTGCCGCGCTCCTGCCGGGGTGGTTAATCGACGCATCTTGGGCCAAGCCCGCATTGATCATCATGTTCATCTGGGCCAGCGTCGGCGGCTACAACATGGTTCTCTACCTAGCCGGCTTGCAAAACATCCCGCTCGAGCTCTACGAGGCCGCTGAAATGGACGGCGCTGGCTGGTGGTCGCAGCTCATCCACATCACCGTGCCCCAGCTAGCGCCCACGACGTTTTTCATCCTTGTCACCAGTATAATCGGCGGGCTGCAAGGCGGTTTTGAAGCTGCTTATGTAATGACCGGGGGCGGCCCCGAGGGCTCGACGACCACCATGAGCTACTACATCTACACCCAAGCGTACGAGCAGCTAGAAGTAGGGTACGCCGCGGCGATTTCAATGGTGCTTTTCGCGCTGATTTTCGCGGCGACCTTGATCAACTGGCGCTACGGCGGCAAGCGGTTGGAGGCCGTCTAAATGGTGCGCTGGCGTCAGTACCAATCAACGATCCTGATCTATGCGATCTTGATCCTCGTGCTCAGCGGCATGGTGGTGCCGCTGGTGTGGACCCTGCTCACCTCCTTCAAGTACAACGTCGATGTGACGCTCGGGTGGATTCCGCCGCGCTGGACCACGGACAATTACACCGGCGTGTTCCGCGCCTTCTCCTTCCTCCGCTACTACGCCAATTCGCTGTTCATCGCCACCGCCGTCACTGTGGTCCAAGTCGCCACCAGCGCACTCGCGGCGTACGCCTTTGCCCGCTTGCAGTTCCGGGGCCGCGACGTGCTCTTCCTCGGCTACTTATCGACGATGATGATTCCAGCCGATGTGCTGATGATCCCGCAATTCGTGCTGATGAAGAAGATTCCCGAATGGCTGAACGCGGTGTTAGCAACGGATTTTTTCAGCGGTTTCCTCTACCTAAAGAGTCACTACATCGGCCATCCAGTGGGGCTGGACAGTTTCTTCGCCCTGATCGCGCCAGGGTGTTTCAGTGCCTATGGGACGTTCATGCTGCGGCAGTTTTTGCTGGGCATTTCGCGCGAGATCGAAGAGGCGGCGCTCATCGACGGCTGTTCGGCGTGGGGCGTGTTCTGGCACGTGGTGGTGCCGCTGGCCAAGCCGGCGCTGGGGGCGCTGGCGATTTTTACCTTCCTCGGGCGTTGGCGGGCCTTTCTCTGGCCACTAATTATGACGGATTCGGACTCCATGATGGTGCTGCCGGTGGGATTGGCCAAGCTGTCGGATCTCTATGTCAACGACTACGGGTTGATTTGCGCGGGATCGGTGTTGATGCTCGTGCCGATGATCGTGGTTTTCGTCTTTTTTCAGCGGTGGTTTATCAGCGGGATTCAGCTAGGGGCGGTGAAGGGGTAAACAATCCCAGTACTTGCCACTCCCAAAGAACCCTCTATAATTCCCGTTATGGCCTCAGCTAAACATTTACCCATCAAAATTGATCGAAAAAAAATCGCCGCCTTCTGTCGTATGCACGGGATAGGCCGACTGAGTCTATTTGGCTCGATCCTGCGGGATGATTTTGATCCGATTCACAGCGACGTGGATGTGCTAGTGGAGTTTCTACCTGGCCGGACCCCAGGTTGGGAATTTTTTGTATGGCATGAAGAGTTAGAGGCCATCTTGGGACACAAGGTTGATCTGTTTTCAGGGCTGAATCGGTGGCTAGAACCCCTCGTTCGTCAGGAGATGCTGCCGCTCTATGAGCAAGCATGACTATCGGGTTACGCTGCGGCAGATAACTGTTACACGCCACCGGCCCTCGGCACCTGAACCTTGATCCCCCAAGACAGAGTAGAGAATCTGATCGTCTCTACGGCGAGACCCAGACTGCGAAGGTATCCGACGGAAGCATCGACATGCCAAAAAAACTCTTCTTCAATAGCGTCCGCCGTAGTGTCGTCGCCAATGGAACGATAGTGATCAATCAGAATCCTCTCCTCCCGTGCGCTCTCCAACATTAGATCGCCAAATAGCGCTCGCCCCCCAGGCAATAGCCGCTGCACGAGCTGGTCGAATAGAAGTTCTCTCTCCTGCTGAGTGAGATGATGTACTACGTATGTACTAATCGCGACATCGAACGGAGGAGGATCGGCGTCGAAGTACTCCAGTATATCCGCTTGCACATACGAGATATGAGATATGCCATCGAGCTTTCGTTTTGCGATTTTACTCATTTCAGCAGAAACATCGACGCAAACAAGAGACCGACACGGCGGTAAGCGAACGGTCAAATTTCCAGTCCCAGAACCAAGCTCTATAACGACCGAGTCTTGGTTGATACCCGCATTCTGCGCGACCCAGTCGAGTACCTTGGTATAGCCCTCCCGAATAGGATCTTCAGACCGAAGCACATCCCGATCATAGGTGGCCGCGTCCTCGTCGTGATTGTACAGATCTACGTGGCTACTTCTCATCTGCGTCATCCTCCGACAGCATTTCACTAATCTGAGCTGACAACCGAAATAGTCGGGACCAACGTCTTTTGTATTGCTTCCCACATCTCTTTATTTGCAGCGCATAATAAGCCTTTGCGGGAATCCAGCGGAGAGTATTCAGTTCCATCAAATCTGCGCACAAAGCCCCCCGCCTCTTCTGCAATCAAAATCCCAGGAGCGTGATCCCACACCAACGTGCGGTAGTAAAACAGAAATTGCATTTCGTTTTTCGCAAAGGCGTTGTAATCATAGCCAGCGCATTTGGTTTTTTCGATACATTGAAAGCAATTGGATGCTGCTTCGGCAACAGACCTCAAGGAGTCTGGTAAAAATCCCGTCAGTAATGCCCCACGTAGCTCACATAAGGTCTGAAACGCAAATTCGACCTTTAAGCGTGTACCGCCTGCAAAAGCCCCACTCCCTTTTTCCGCGCTCGTCAACGTCCCCTCTAGCGGATTAAGTATCCACGCCCCGAGTGTTACACCGCAATGAACGAGGCAAACCATTATAGCGATAGGTGGTTTTCCCGAAACAAAATTTCCGGTTCCATCCAGAGGATCGATAATCCAGACAGGGGCATCTGATTGTAATGCCGACAACAAACTCGGGTTCTCGTGTGCGCTCTCTTCACCTAAGACTAACGATCCCTCCATCAACTTGGGCAGATGATCCATTAAGAATGACTCGCAGCTTCTATCTGCTATAGTAACGATTTCATCGGGAGTCTTTTCTGCGACATCACCCCGTCTAAGATTTTGCCAGAGCGGTATGATTTTTTGCTCGGACGCTTCGCGAAGAAGTGCCTCGACTTGCCTATGAGGGATTTCCATTCCTAATCGTCTTGCTTTGACACGGTTTGTGAACATGTATAGTCTAGTTTGAGCACAGGTCCGCCAGAGCGCAAATCGGACAATTAAAAGCGAGGAGCAAAAACAAATGACTCAGCTTCTACAAAAGGCTTTCGAGAGAGCCGCCAAACTTCCACAAGAGGAACAGGACAAGTTTGCGCGTTTCCTCCTAGCCGAGCTTGAATCGGAGCGGCAATGGACTGAGTTGTTTAGCCGTTCCGAATCAGAGAATTTGCTGGAGGGGCTGGCCGATGAGGCCCTAGCAGAGCACCGAGCAGGACGGACTCAGCCTCTCGATATAGAAGAATTGTAGGCGTGCGTTCGTTTACACTGACGAGTTTCTGGGATGCCTATCGTCACCTTCCTGAACACGTACAACGGCAAGCACGCGAATCCTATCGGTTTTTCGTGTCGGATCCTCGTCATCCCAGCTTGGATTTCAAGCGCGTGAGTCAGCGGCGTCCGGTGTACTCGGTACGCGTAAGCATTGACTATCGTGCCCTCGGTGTCCTAGATGAAGGCGATATCGTGTGGTTCTGGATTGGTCCACATCACGAGTACGACCGGCTTCTCAAGCGAATATAGGAGCAGTCAATCCGCCCACCGCTGCGTCGCCAAGTACTCGTCAAGCTCCTTCTGCGCCTCCAAGTACTTCAACTCCAATTTCCTAGTCGTATCTTCAGGCGCATTCGAGAGCTTCATGTTTTCAACTTTTAGTCTCAAGATCTCCGCTCGACTAACCAACCCGTAGCCAGTAATGCGCAGCATTGTGTTTGGAAAGCCTAAGTATGCCACAGGCCAGTCTAGAATGCTGTGCCCAGCGAGTTTCTCTAAAGGAATTTCGAAAACCACTGTCGTGTCTTTCGGTAGTCCGTACGTGTCAAACAAGCCTTGCTCGCGCACCTTTTCTAAATTGCAGTGTTCAAAAAGCAAACGAGTAAATTCCTGAACCTCCATTAGGTAGCTTCTGGCCACCTCAACAGACTTGGCGAATTTTTCGTAGCTCAACTGCTCAGCCTTTACGCGATGACTATCGATATTTCCAGTCTGAGCTTGCGTATGGAGAGCCCAATAAAAGGACAGAAATAAGACAAACGTGACCGTTTTCATGGATGTAATCCTCTCTCTTAACCTTAGTCGGGAACGGGAAGAACGTCTAGTGTAACCTCCCGAACTTTACCGGGAAACGTCCGTCCTCTCACCCACATAATTGGCTGACCTTTGCCGGCTTTTTCTGGATCAAACCATTCTGCCTGTGCACTTAAGTAATGCGACACATAGCTGCGTCTAAAGCGCTGGCTGTGGTTATTGGTGCTTTTGTGCAACAGGTGAGAGTGAAACCAGATGACCGCACCGGGTGGAACTTCCACGGCAATGCCGTCCTCGTCGCGGGCATTGCGGGCCAGCTTGAATTCTGTCTGCTGCGACCCCTCAATATCGTCGTGTTCGGCAACGGCCTGTTTGTGGCTGCCGGGAATCACGTATAGGCACCCGTTTTCGCGATCTGCGGGGTCAATGGCCGTCCAAGTGCCGACGGTCGTTGCGGTTTTGAACCGCTTGCCAAAGTAAAACTTGTCTTGGTGCCAAGGGAAGCCCAAGCCGATTTCGGGCGCTTTCCAAATGAAGAGATTGTTGATGCCCAGAAGGTCTGGGCCGAGCATATCGACGAGCGGGTCGGTCAGGCGCGGATCGCGCACGCGGGCGAGGAATTCCGGTATGTAGCAACTGGGGTGATGGATCTTGTGCATACCGTAGATACCTGATCGCGCGTCTTTGCCGTCGCGGACTAGGGCATTGCGGTCGATGTGGGCCATGGGCATTTTCCGCTTCCCGGCGACAATGTCTTCGGCCACCTGCCGCAAGTGATCGTTTTCCTCGTCGGAAAAGACGTTTTCACGCACAAAATATCCATCGCGCTCCCAGCGCTGAATTTCGTCGGGAGTCATTCGGAAGGCATTCATTGGATGAGTCTCCTAATCGTCCTGCTTTGACACGGTTTATAGATATATATAGTCTAAGTAGGGCCTTAGCGGCCCACCAAACAGCGCATGAGCCTCAATCCCTTCAAACCGTTCGCCTCGTACCTCCGTCCCTATCGCTGGGCCTTGGTCATCGGCCTAACCTTTTTGCTAGGCGAACAGCTCGTTTCCGTCTCGATCCCCCTCATCCTCGAACGCGCCATTGACCAAGCCCGAGCCAGCCTAGATCAAGCCGCACCGGACCTGACTTTTCTAACGCGCTACGCCGCCCTCATAGTCGGCTTAGGTCTGGCGCAGTGGTGCATGGCCTTTGGTATGCGCTGGCACTTGGCCGCCACCTCGTATCGCGTCGAGCGCGACATCCGCCAGCGCTACTTCGCCCACCTGCTCACCTTGCCTATCGGCTATTTCCAACAGGCCCGCACCGGCGATTTAATGGCCCGAGCGACCAACGACGTCGAGGCCGTGCAGCGCTATCTCAGCCACGGCTTCCGCATGTTCCTAGGTGCCCTGCTCGGCTTCAGCTTGAGCATGGTAGCCATGTGTCTGTACGACTGGGAACTGACCCTGTACGCGCTGTTGCCCATGCCCATTATGACCGTGATCCTGCGCTTCGTGGGCAGCAGAGTGCGTCGGCGCTATCGCAGGGTCCAAGAGCAATTTGCCGCCATTAGCACCTGCTTACAGGAAAACCTCGCGGGCGTGCGCGTGGTCAAGGCATTTGCCCGCCGCCGCGGCGAGATCGATCACTTCACCCAGCTCAACGACGAGTACGTCGAGCGCAACCGCAGCCTAATCTACCTCTACAGCACGTTTTTCCCCTTCACCTTCCTCATCAGCGGCCTGTCCATGGTGTTCATCCTGTGGCTGGGCGGTATCCGCGTCGTCGAAGGGACGCTCACCTTGGGGGCCTTCGTCGCCTTCAACGCCTACTTGATCCGCATGAGCCGCCCGATGATGATGATGGGCCGCATCGTCGATGAATACCAGCGCGCCATGGCTTCCATGCTCCGTATTGAGTCCGTGCTCAAAGAACAGCCCCAGCCCGACCAGTACCGAGACGACGGCTTGGCGATCAAAGGCGAAATCGAATTCCGCCGCGCCTCCTTTGCATACAACGGCCAAACCGTGCTGCGCGATATAGATGTGCACATTCCGGCCGGCAGCACCCTGGCCATTGTCGGCCGGGTCGGGTCGGGCAAAAGCACGCTGGCCCGGCTCATCCCCCGCCTCATCCAAGCTGGCGAGGGCCAGATTCTCATCGACGGCAAACCCATTGAACAAATGCCACTGCGCGCCTTTCGCGACGCCATCGGCTACGTGCCGCAGGACACCTTCCTATTTTCTGAGAGCATCCGCGACAATATCGCCCTCGACAAAGTTGCGCCAGACGACGTCGAACGCGCCATTGAAGTAGCCCAACTAGCCGCAGACCTCAAGACCTTTCCCCAAGGGCTGGAAACCATCGTCGGCGAGCGCGGCGTCACCTTGTCGGGTGGGCAAAAGCAGCGCACAGCCTTGGCCCGTTCGGTTGTGCGGCAACCGAAAATCCTCATCCTCGACGACGCCTTAGCCAGCGTCGATACCCGCACCGAAGAGCAAATCCTCACGCGCCTGCGCGACATCATGGCCGAGCGCACCACCATTCTCATCGCCCACCGCATCTCCACCGTCATGGCCGCAGACCACATCATCGTGCTCGACGAAGGGCGCATTATTGAAGAGGGCACCCACGACGAACTGCTCGCACGCGATGGCCTGTACGCCGACATGTACCGCCGCCAGCACCTCACCGAGGAATTGAGCGACCTCTAATGCCGCCGACCATTCGCGACGAGCAGGAAATCGACAAAAAGTCCATTGACTTGCGCCTGATGGCTAGGCTGTTGGGTTTCTTGCGGCCCTACTGGCCTTGGGCGGCCTCGACGTTGTTGCTCATCCTCGCGGCCTCGCTGGCCCGCCAGGCCGGTCCCGTGCTGACCAAAATAGCTGTTGACGAGCATATCGTGCCCGGCGACCTAGACGGCTTAGGCTCCCTCGTCCTGCTCTTCGCCGCGCTGTTAGTCGCTCAATTCGCCATCGGCTACGCCCAGAGCTGGATCACCAGCATGGTCGGCCAGTGGACCATGCGCGACGTGCGCTTGAACATTTTCACCTGCCTCCAGCGCCTGCCGCTCAAATTCTTCGATCGCACGCCCATCGGCCGACTGATGGCGCGCAATACCAGCGATGTGGATGCGCTCAACGAATTCTTCACCTACGGTGCCGTCTCCTTAGTAACCGAAGCCGTCACCATCGCCTCCATCCTGTTTTACATCTTCTTCTACCTCGATGTTGAGCTGGGTCTGATCACCTGCGCCTTTTTGCCGGTGGCCTTTGCCGCCACTCTGTGGCTGCAAAACCGCACCTTCCAGGCCTTTCGCCAAGCCCGCACTCGCTTTGCCCGCTTCAGCGCCGATTTGCAAGAAACCTTGTCGGGTATAGAGGTAGTAAAACTGTTCAACTGCGAGCCGCGCAGTGCTCGCCGCTTTAATGAGGGCACCGACGAATACCTCGACGCTCGCTTAGTGCGCACCTTGTACCACTCGGCTTACTTCCCCTTTATGGAGTTGTGCGGTGCCGCGCTGATGGCGCTGGTGCTGTGGTACGGGGTCGGCCAAGTGCTGCGCGAGGAAATCGCTTGGGGCGTTTTGGTGGCTATGCTGCAATACGTGCCCCGCTTCTTCATGCCCATCCGCAACCTCGCCGAGGAATACGCGACCGTGCAGGTGGCTATGGCTTCCTCCGAGCGCATCTTTGAACTAATGGACGCCGAGCCAGAGCCGGTCGGCGGTTCCGTGCGCCATGAGCGCGTCGCGGGGGCCATTGAATTCCGCCACGTGTGGTTTGCTTACGAAGAGGAGGAGTGGGTCCTGCGCGACGTTTCCTTCTGCGCCGAGCCGGGCCAGAGTCTGGCGCTAGTCGGAGCCACTGGCTCAGGCAAGACCACCATCATCAGCTTACTGTGCCGCTTTTACGAGATTCAACGGGGCCAGATTTTGGTCGATGGCATCGACATCCGCGAGTGGAATGTGGAAGCACTGCGGCAACGCTTCGGCTTGGTGCAGCAGGACGTCTTTCTCTTTGCCGGCGACATTGCCAGCAACATCCGTTTCGGTGCTCCCGAGCTGTCGAACACAGCCGTTGCCCAAACGGCCCGCTATGTCAATGCCGACCGCTTTATCGCCCGCCTGCCCAACACCTACCAGCACGAGGTGCAGGAGCGCGGCGCATCCCTGTCTGCCGGTCAGCGCCAGCTTTTGTCCCTTGCCCGCGCCCTAGCTGCCGACCCGGACATTCTGGTGCTGGACGAAGCCACCGCCCACATCGACACCGAGACCGAAGGCTGGATCCAAGAGGCCGTGGAAAAACTGATGCGAGACCGCACCTCCATCGTCATTGCCCATCGCCTCTCCACTATCCGCAGCGCCGACAAAATCCTCGTGCTGCACCGAGGCCAATTGCGCGAAGAGGGCCGCCACGAAGAACTCCTAGCCCAAGACGGCATCTACGCCCGCCTGCATCAATTGCAATACAACGAAGCGCTCACTTAAGGCACAACCAGCCTGCCCAAACGTGTCCTGTTTACGGCTGTAACCGATTATATACTGTCCAGCTCTACGTCCGGCACGTTTGCCGAATAAAAGTGGCGATCCCCATGAATTGACATACCATAATCGATCTATACTTTATATAGTATGTGGAGTATTTTCGAACACCGGAGGGTGGATAAGCAGCTACAATCCATGCCCCAAGAAATCCTCAAGCGTTACGAAAAGTGGAAGGATATAGTTATGATCTCTGGTCCCAAAGGCTTGAGGCTTATCAAAGGATTTCACGACGAAGCACTGCGAGGCCAATGGAAAGGATACAGATCGTCCCGGCTCGGCCTTCACTATCGCGTCATATACAAAATTGAAGCCAGCGAAATTCTCGTGCAGGTTGTCAGTCTGACGGCACACGACTACCGGAGACCATAAAATGAAAAATTATCGTCGCGCCAAGAAGCAGATTGAGGTGTCTGTAGGTGAGTCCGTCCGTATTATCCGCGAGCTTCAGGAGCTTAGCCAGAATGAACTCGCCCGACATACTGGCATCCCTCAATCTACTATTTCAGCCATTGAAAATAACCGCGTACAGCTTGGGGTTGAACGCGCCAAAGTGCTAGCGCAAGCCCTGCAGTGCCATCCGGCTGTTTTGGTCTTCCCCGGTTGGGAAATCAAACAGAACGCAGCCGCTTAAGCGAAAGTCAGTTCCCATGGATTTTCAACGCAGCCCAACACATGACATGCTGTAAACGCAAAACCTGCCTCCTAACGAAGAAAAACCTATGGCCACCTATTATCCCTCCATCACCGACGATCAAGCCGCACTGATCCGCAACGCGCCGCTGTTTTTCGTCGCTTCCGCCGATCCCGCGCTCGCGCCCGGTCCCGAAGGCATTGGCCCGGTAAACCTCTCGCCCAAGGGCGGCGTACCACTACACGTAATTGATCCCAACCGAGTGGCCTTCCTCGACTACTTGGGCAGCGGCAACGAAACAGCGCGGCACGCGATAGCCGGTGGCCCGATCACCGTCATGGTTTGTTCTTTTGCAGGAGAAGACGCCGGCATCATCCGCCTCTACGGCAAAGCCACAGCCACCCCGCTCGAAGAATCGCCCCACGCCGCCTTGCTGCTGCAAACGGAGTCCGAACACCTGCGCACCAAACGCCATGTAATCGAAGTTGAAGTCGAACTGACCGGCACGAGTTGCGGCTACGGCGTCCCGGTAATGGAATTAGTGCGCGAACGCCGCGTCGAAGATCGGGGCCGCCGCTACAAGGACCGCAAAAAATAAACCGACGCGGCTGGAAAAGTCCTAAGGGGAGAACATTTCGGCGATTTCATCGAGATATTCTTTAAGGGCCAATCCGTGGTTTCTTGCCAAGATCGCTAGCGTATCAATCTTTGTCCGTTCCCCCTTTTCGATCCTTCGCACATGGCGCTCAGAAAGCCCCCGTATATCGGCTTGCTTAAGCCCGTACTGCTTGCGCAATGCGGCAACGGTCTCTCCGAATCGGAGGTCGTACATTAGTTTTTCCCGATCCTTTTTCTCACGCCATGTTTCGTCTTTTAGGTAGCGAACAGCATCTAGGTCAATATGTACATCAACCTCAGGCCAGTGTATATAACTGCCTTCACTGGAGATAGAAAATAAAGAACGCTGTTGGGATGGAATCCGCTCCAAGGCGGGCATTTCTGCAAAACCCACTCTGAATAGGGTGTTATCACACGCCACGATAAAGAGTTCCTCATCTACGACCCGTGCCGTGGCAATGAGTTTATCGGGACACCCAAGACTCCAAGCCGTTAGCACGCGCTTTGGCACATCCTCAGTCGAATGCACGAGAATATGTCGGCTGCTTTTGAGTTTTGCCTCGTAAAGCATCTGCGGCAAAAACTGCGCGTTGTCGTCTTCGCGGACGAAAAGGGTTCGAAGATGGTTTCGATGATTGGCAGCACGGACAAACTCACTTACCGTAGGAAGGTCGGCAACAGAAGTTAAGACAAAAATATCCCGGGCATTCACCTTGCTCACATCCGGCTTCCTAAAAATGGTGAAAGAGGACGGAATAACGTCATAGCTAAATAGGTCTTGAGCCCAGACAGTCATTTCAGCAGTCTTTGCCATTTTTAGCTCCCTATATCCACTTTGGCTTCCCACTCGGCATAAAGTGCGTCTCTATGCTGAAGCACTAGACGTAACAGTTCCCGCCGCTCTCTGCTCGAAGGGCCTGATTTCGAAGGGGGAAACTTCACATTAAAAACTAGATTCTTGCGTTTACACGCACCAAAAAAGACGCGTATCTCCCATTTGTCCGGTTTGCGAGCGTGAAAATGAGGAGGTTCGTGATCTGAGGAATTGAACCATAATTCTAGGCCTGCCAATTGAAAGCATTCCAACTTTCCCAAAAGATGGCTCCTCGCTTCTTTCTACCAAAGAACATATCTAAAACCGGACAATTAATCAATCATATACAAATTAAAAAATGTCCGTCGTCTGGCTACTATAACTTCGCCTGATGGTAGCTGATTAGCTGGTGTCAACTCCATTATAATCACTGATTTTCAGTTCCACCGTTCAGTCCAAGACCATGCCACCGCTGACGTTTATCGTCTGGCCGGTGACGTTGTGCGCCTCGTCGGAAGCGAGGAAGGCGACCATGTTGCCGATGTCCTCAGGCGTCTGCTCGCGCTGCATCGGCGTCGAGTTGGCGATGAACAGGTCGAACACCTCGCGGGCGCTTTTGCCGGCATAGGTGGGATCTACCTCGGCGATCTTCGGTGCTAGCGTGTGCCAGAAGTTGGTCCACACGAATCCGGGGCATACGGCGTTGACGGTGATGTTGTGCGGCCCGAGGTCCTTGGCGGTCAGCCGCGTCAGGCTGAGCATCGCGTTCTTGGCAGCCGCGTAAGTAGGCAGGAAGGTCGGGTCGCGTTTGGCGGCCGCGGAAGAGATGTTGATGATCTTGCCGTAGCGGCGCTCGATCATGTGCGGGGCGAGCGCCTTGCAGAGGAAGAAGGGGCCCTTGACGTGTATGTCGTAGTTGCTGTCCCACTCCTCGCCGGTGAAGTTGGTGAACGGGGCACCGACGATGGTGCCGAAGTGGCCGGCGTTGTTGACGAGGATGTCGATGGCACCGAAGCGCTCGATCGCCTGCGCGACGAGGTCTTGGCAAGCGGATTCATCCGTTATGTCGGCAGCGATGGAGACCGCAGTGGCCCCTTCGCTTTCGAGCTGATCGGCGGTAGCCTGTGCCCTGTCGCCGTCGATGTCGGTCGCCACAATGGCCGCTCCTTCGCGCGTCAGGCATTTCGCTATGCCGAGGCCCATGCCGCCCCCAGCGCCGGTGACGATGGCTGTCCTGTCTTTGAGTCGCATGTTGGTCTCCCTTGGGTTTTTTGGAACGTATTAGAAAAATAAAGGCGGAATGAAGATCACCGCGCCGTGTGCGCCTGAGTGTTGATGTACCCGACCCTCAGAGGTTGCGGCGGTTGATGTACCCTACTGAGCGGTCAGACGTCCAAGACGCGATCCTGGCCGGCCGAGGCCTCGTCGAGACGGGCCCGGTCCTCCGGCGTGATCGACCAGCCCACCGCGCCGACGTTTTCCTCCATGTGAGCCGCGGTGTCGCCGCCGGTGATGGCCGCCGTCACCTCAGGGTGGGAGAGCACCCAGTTGATCGCCGTCTGCGCCACGGTGCGACCGTGGGCGTCGGCGATTTGCCGCAGAATCTCTAGGGTGCGGCGCGCCGCCTCGTTGAGGTCCTGCTCCAGGTCGCCGACGCGCCGGGAGGCGTAAAGAGTGCCGTCCGGCGGCGGCTCTCCGGGGATATACACGCCAGAGAGCAAGCCTACGCCCAAGGGGCTGTAGGTCATAACCCCGAAGCCCTGGTCGCGCTGGGCCGGCCACATCTCGCGCTCCAGTTCTCGGTTGAGGAGGTTGTAGGGATTCTGGATGCAGAGCAGGGGATCGAGCCCGAGGCGGTCCTGCGTCCACAGCGCCTTGAGCACCTGCCAAGCTTGGAAGTTGGAGACGCCCACATAGCGCGTCTTGCCGGCGCACACCACGTCGTCTATGGCGCGCAGCGTTTCCTCAAGAGGGGTCTCGTCGTCGTACATGTGCAAGATGTAAACGTCGATGTGATCCGTCTCGAGGCGGGCCAAGGTACGGTCAATCTCCCGCATGATGTGATAGCGCGACAGACCCGCGTCGTTGGGCCCGTCGCCGACGCGGCTGGCCACCTTCGAGGTGACCACGAGGTCGTCGCGGTGCCGCTTGAGGACGCGCGCCAGAACCTGCTCCGACGTGCCACGAGTCTCGTACACGTCCCCAAAGCCGTAGATGTTGGCGCAGTCGATGAAGTTGATCCCCAACTCGACGGCCCGCTCGATGGTGCGCTCGGCCTCGCCGGCGTCCTCTTGGCCGCGCAGGCCCAAGCCGTAGGCCAGGCGCGACACCTTCAGGCCGGAACGGCCAAATTTGACGTATTCCATGTTCTCCTCCTGGTATACAACTGGGGAATATCTATTTTGTTTTGACACAGCTCCAAGTTTCTCAAGAAATGGAGCCTGCGGCAAATCCGGGGCGATTAAACTCAAAAAACGGGAGCGCTAGTACAATGCCGAAACAGCGGATAGCGATTGTGGGAGCCGGGAACATGGCCCGGGCGCGGGGTAGGGCGTTGCTGGATACCGGGCGGGCGGAAATCTGCGGCGTCGCCGCCCGGCGCGCCCAGCGCGCTGCAAGCTGCGCGGCTGAGTTGGGGTGCGACCTTTTCTGCGATGACTTTCGCCGCTTGGCGGAGGCCGGACCGGACGCGATCCTAATCGAGGTCCCACATCGCGTTCAGGATGAGGTCTCCATTTGGGCGCTGGATGCCGGTTACGATCTCCTCGTGGGCGGATGTCTCGCTTCGAGTGTGGAAAATGGGCGTCAGATCGCAGAAATGGCGGCCCGGAACAATCGGATTGTCGAGGCCGGGTTCCAGCGCCGTTACGACCCTGCTTGGGAGGAAATCCAGCGCCTAGTGGCGGGAGGGGAACTGGGGGCACCGGTGATGGCCGTGACCACGGCCCTGTGGAACCCGGACCCGGACGGGTGGTACTACGACCAAGAGGCGAGTGGTGGGATGCCGCTGACCCACATGAGTTACTGCTATCTCAATGCCGTCCGCTGGATTCTCGGCCGGCCGACCACCGTGTCCGCGATGGCCAATCGGCTGCGAAACACGGCTCCCGGTCGCGTAGTGGAGGAGACATGCGGGGCCCTGATCGGATTTGCAAACGGGGCCTTCGTTTCGGCCACGGCCAGTTATATCGGCCCGGAGGGCATGCCCGACCCACAGCCGCGCTTTGTCTGCACCGAGGGCGGAATCCTGCCCAATGCCGGGGACGCATCCGGCAAGGACTCCATAACCGTTTACAGGGAAGGCCGTTCCGAGGTGCGCACCTTTGCGAACGAGCCGTCTCCGTTCGTCCGGCAGGTCGCCGCCTTTCTCGATGCCATAGAGAGCCGCCACAAAGCCCGCAATCCTCCAGAAGATGCCCTGCTGGACGTCGAAATTGCCGCCGCCGTCTCAGTTTCGGCCAGGGAACGCAGGACGGTCTCGCTGGCGGAAATGCGGTAGGATGCTTCCCATGCTGCGTTAGAGGCGCCTTCCCCCGGCGAATCCATTGAATTCGTCTAGGAACCACTCGGCTTGCTTGGTCATAAAGACGCCGATCTCTTCCCCCTTGAAGGCGAAAGATATTCTGAGCCCACCGAGGTAAATATCCGTGATATATACTTCCATGTTGAGCGTCTGCTCATCGATCCACGCGGCTGAGGATAGGCAATCGTACTCGATGCCCGGGATCGAGCCGATCTGTTCGCCGAAGTAGTTGCGTTGCGGGAACTTGCCGGACAGCACGCGCCCGATACCGAACCGCAGCGCGTTGTCGCCCTGACCGTTGGTGTACTCCCAGACGCCCTCATCCTCCTCAAAGGACAGGCGCATCCGCGTGATCCCCATCGGGTTGTCTGCCAAAGCATACCAGGCTCCGTTGACTTCCAAAGCCGCCCTTGCGTCGGGGCCCCCGGGGATTGGCAGGACGGCCAGCCGTTCGATCTTATCGCAGAGTTCCGCGTGGGCAGCGCGGTTTTCGGCAAGCGGCGCGTCTGCTAGGTGGGGGTAGAGTTCCTCGCGCATCACGGTCGGAATGGCGCTGCCGGCCGGTGCGCCCTGTGTGTCGGCGATGCAGGTGAATAGAAACTCTTGGTCGGGAAAACAGATGGCGTACTGACTGCCCATCCCGCGGAAGGAGAATCCGTTCTCTTGCTCGCGCCAGATCTGATACCCATATCCGCAGTTCCCCCGGATGGCGTTGTCGATCTGGCAGGAGGTCGCGGCGCGCACGTACGCCTCCGGGAGAACTCGTTCATCGCCCCACATGCCGCCGTTCATGCAGGCGAGTGCGACTCTAGCTATATCGCGTAGCGTACAGATGACCCCCGATCCGCCCCACGACACCCCCTCGGGCGTGCGGATGCACCATGCGTCAGCGGAAAATCCGATTCGGTGCAGAAATCGCGGTCGCATGTAATCCAGAAAGGGCATGCCAGCAAGCCGTTCGACCGTGGCCGTGAGCACCACGGTTGCCGCGGTGTCGTACGCAAAGATGGTTCCGGGAGGATGCGAGGGGGTCCGGTTGAAGAAGGTCCAAACCCAGTCTGGATCGTTGCGCGTATAGGAGGTTGTCGAATGGGGAGTCGCCATCATCAAGAGGTCTCGGACGGTTGCGGCGACAAGCCACGGATGAAGTTCTGCCGGCAGTTTGTCCGGGAAGTAGAAGGCGACCCGGTCGTCGAGGGTGAGCCGGCCTTCGTCGATCATCATCCCGACCGCCAACGCGACCAAGCTCTTGCTGACCGAATAGATCCGGTGCCTGCGTTCTGCCGTCCACGGGGCCCAGTATCCCTCAGCCGCGATTCTGTTGTGCCGCACCAGCAGGAACCCGTGCATGCAGATTCGCTCGGCGTCGATCCGCTGTAGGAAATTCAGGATCGCCCGCGAAGGTATGCCCGCGCTTTCAGGTGAGGGTGCCGTTGTAAACAATTTTTCACTTCCCATAGCAGCTCCTTGGGCTTTGGCGCTTGCGGTTACTCGGTGCGCGGCCTGATCGATGGTGAGAGGTATAAAACATAAAGGGTCTTTTTTGGAACGTGATGTGTGACTTTTTTTCGTCGATGGCGATCCCTCGCCTATCTTATTTGTGCGATCAAACAGATAGGGATCACCATCATGTATAAAGTAGAAGATTTTGTCATTACCATCTATTGCTTGCTTGAGGACGAATTGTATCCGGCCTTCTTAAAGCAGCATGGCCATCCTCGTCGGGCGGGTTTCCCCCCGGCGTTAAGCGACAGCGAATGTCTGACCATCGAATTGGTCGGTCAGTATCTGGGCTATACCAGCCAAAAGCAACTCTACGAGCAGATGCACGACCGCTGGGGCCCTTGGTTCCCGGCCCTGCAAGACCGGGTTGCCTTCACCCGGCAGTGCGCCAACCTCTGGCAGGTCAAAGCCTGGATGCATCAGCACCTCGTTGCGCGGTTAGGCGGCGATCAAGCGCCCTATCAAATCATGGATACCCTCCCCGTACCCATCTGCCACACCGCCCGTCGGTTTCAACGGCGGATTTTCCAGACCGAGTCCGTCGGGGGGTTCCCCGCACCGACGTTGGGCTATTGTGCGGCTAAGGACGAATACTACTTTGGCTTTAAGGGCGGGCTGCGCATCACCGACTATGGTCTGATTGTTCACGCGCCGATTTTGCCAGCCTATGGCCATGACAGCACCGTATGCGACCCGCTGTTAGCTGGCCTGCAGGCCCCCACCCACGTCCTCGGCGATGCGGCCTTTATCGGACTAGACCGACAACAGCACCTCCAACAGCACCACATCCACCTGCTAACGCCCCTCAAACGCAATATGCGGCCCTCCGAGGCGCGAAAACCCTTTGTCGCCCCGCGCTGGGCGCACCGACTCCGGCGACGCATCGAAACCGTCTATGCCCAATTGGTCCAACGCTTCCACGTACAAGCCATCAAAGTCCGCGATGCGTGGCATCTACAAAGCCTATGGACCACCAAAATACTCACCCATTCCATCTGCGTATGGCTCAATATACGCCTGAAAAGAGAGCCGCTCGATTTGGACGGACTCGTACAATTTTAAAAGTCACACATCACGTTTTTGGATTCTCTGTCAAGGTGCTCAGCCCAGACTAGGGTCAGGTGCAAACTGGACGATCCCCCTCCATACGTGGGTGAACGGGCTTATATTAAGGTGCTTAGGGCAGGTTGATATAAGGACGGGAACCTAGGAGTTGCTCTTGAAAACAGATGATCTAGACATTCGATGCGTGCGCGGGCTATTGTTGGCTGTGCTGCTTGGGCTGCTAGCGGGATGCGATCAGGCCGGCAGTCCGGTGGAGCCCGCTGCCGACGCGATCGACTTGGAGGCCAAACTCGACGACCTCTTTGCGCCTCCGACTGCGGCCGAGGTGGAGGCCGTCCGCGCCGACTGGGCCCGGCGCGACATTTCCGCGGCCGAGGTGACTATCGAACTCACCGAGTCGTATCCTCTAAGCGAGACTCCAGCCACCCTGCGCATCGCGTCCCACCGGGTGGGAGAGGTACTCCACTACGGAGCGATCCTCGCCCCCGACTCCGCGGCTCCGGGCAGCTTGCCCATCCTGATGTACCTGCACGGGGGCGACAGTGGCGTCGAGGTGGATGACATCGGCCTCGTGATCTTCGCACTCGGCGAACTGCGCGACAATTTTGTCTATGTGATCCCGTCCTTTCGCAGCGAACCCCTCGAGTACGAAGACCGAGAGTGGGTCTCGACTGGCCCCGGCGGTCACTGGGACTACGACGTAGATGACGCCTTGGCGCTCCTCAACGTTGCATTGGAGATAACGCCGCAGGCGAAGATCGAGGGCCTGAGCATCGTCGGCGGTAGCCGAGGAGCAGGCGTCGCCCTGCTGGCCGGGATTCGCGACGAGCGCATCGAAAACATTGTAGCCCTCTTCGGCCCCACCGACTTTTTCGACGACTGGGTGCGGGAGATTGCGCGGGAGGCGGCCATGGGCTTTCCACGCGATCTGACCGGGGTCGCCCACATCGATACCACCTTCATCCAGCCCTACCTGAGAGGTGAAATCGACCTCGCAGAAGTTCGCCTCGAACTGGTGCGCCGCTCCTCGGTCCTGTTCGCCGAGGACCTGCCCGCGGTCCAACTCCACCACGGCGACGCTGACGGAACCGTCGTCGTCAGCCAAGCCCATTCCCTGATCCGGGCCATGGAAGCGCTGGGACGCGAGCCCCCCGAATTTGAGGCGTTCATCTACGAGGGAGGCGGTCACGCGATCTTCGCGCTGAGAGGTGCCATCCCGCGTGCGGTGGATTTTCTGCGGCAGGCTCTGGAAGGGGGATCGGCACTAGTTGCGGATACGGCGTCCCGAAGCCGGTAAGGCTTCTTGCCAAAGCTGTAAACGGACATTCAACGTTGTTCTGCTTGTTTCGGTTCACATATTCGTTAACTTATTGGTGTGAGAGAGATCAGCTTTTATCGCACAGCATCCGGACACTGCCCTGTCGAACAGTTTCTCGACTCCATAGCTACTAGGCAAGCTGCCAAAGTCACTTGGACATTGCATCTGATTGAGGAATTGGAGTTTGTCCCCCGCCAGTACTTCAAGAAGCTGGTCAACACTGATGACATTTGGGAGATTCGTGTCAACATTGGTAGGGATGCATTCAGACTTCTGTCCTTCTTCGACGGTCCAAACTTGGTGGTCCTCAACCATGCCTTTGCCAAGAAGACACAGAAAACTCCAAGATCGGACCTTCATCTGGCAGAACAGAGAAAACGAGATTACTTCAGGAGGAAGACCTCATGAGCGACTTGAAAAAGTACGTCGCAAGACGCAAAGCAAGAGATCCCGAATTTGCCGAGAATTACGAAGCCGGTTACTTGGAATTCAAGATCGGTGTTCTTCTCAGACAGGCTCGGGAAGAAGCTGGCCTGACCCAAGAAGAGGTGGCGCAAAGGCTAGATACCCAGAAATCTGCTATTTCAAGAATAGAAAACCATGCCGAGGATATTAGGCTGTCAACGCTAGAAAAGTATGTAAGAGCGATCGGCAAGAGATTACATCTTTCGGTGGGATAATTGCGATAGGAGCGCAAAAAATAAACCGACGCGCCTCACTTGGAATATCTACCTGAATAAAGTCCCGACCGACCCTGCCAGAAGATACACTCTGACCTTAGATTGCGACGTAACTGTGTAGCATCCTAAATCTCACTCCTCTATAGCTTTCCTACTCATAGCGCAGGGCATTGACGGGATTCTCACGTGCGGCGCGGACGCCTATGTACGCCACCGTGCTCAGTGCAATCGCAAAAGCAATCGTCCCGCAAAGGAGATAAGTCGTCAGCCCCAATCCGAACTGATAGGCGTATCGCGACAGCCATTGGCCTACCAAGAAGTGAGCCAGCGGAAACGCCAACAGACAGGCCAAGGCAACCATTTTCGCTAGGTCGTGCGACAAGAGCGCGAGGATCTCTGCCACCGTAGCGCCGAGCACTTTGCGGACGCCGATCTCCTTGGTGCGCCGCTGCAAGACAATGGTCGCGTGACCGAACAAGCCCATGCAGGCGATGAGAATGGCGACGACGGAGGCAAAGGTAACGGTGCGCCGGCTCTCCTCGTCGCTCTCGTACTGACGGGCAAAAGCCCGGTCGAGGAACTCGTACTCAAAGGGTTGTTCGGGTGCGACCTTTTCCCATAGCTGCTCTAGGCCCGCCAGCGAGTCGTCAACCTCGCGTGTATTCAGCCGCACTAGTGCCCGCTCAAAGGACACTTCCGGCCCATAGTGGAACACGGCGGGTTTGATCGGCTCCCTAAGAGAGCGGAAGTGGAAGTCCGGTATGACGCCGATGACGGTAGGCGTTTTGCTCACCCCGTAGCCCCCGTACTCGGGTAGGAATTCGCCAACGGCATTTTCCCCCCAGCCGTAAGCGTCCGCAAAGCGCTGATTGACAACGACACTTTCCGTCCGATCAGCTCCCCGTCCGGCCGCAAAGGAGCGACCGGATACGAGATCGATGCCCAAGGTGGTGAAGAAGTCGGGGTCAACGGCATACACGAACACGCTCACGCGCTCCCCGTCCGGCCGCTTGATGTAATTGGTGCTAGCACTGAGCGAAAATTCGCGATCGGCCAAGGCCACACCAGCGACGCCCGACTGGGAAAGGGCTGCCTCCTTGAATCGTTCGCCGAGCCGCGTGGGGTCTGCACCGCGCAGCTTGACGACTACGACCTGCTCAGCCGCGTATCCCAGATCGCGCGACTGAGCAAAATCCAACTGCTGACGAATCGCGATGGTGCAGAAAATTAGGAAAACCGCCATGCCGTACTGCAAGGTCAGGAGTGCACTCGTCACCCTACTTTTTCGCCGCGGCGATACCTCGCGGACGACAGACGCAGGCTGCATCCGCGCCACGATTAGGGCCGGATAGCTTCCCGCCGCGATGCCGATCAGCACCACCAATAAGACGCCTCCGCCGACGAGAATTGGCAGCCCTAGATCGCCGAGCGACAGCCCAGCCCAGTGGTCAAGTCCATAATGAGCGTTAAAGACAGGCAATCCCAATTGCACGAGGACCAATCCGGCGATTAGGGCGAAAAAGGCCAGCAGGATGCCCTCTCCCAAAAATTGCAAGGCGATTTGGGCCTTGTTAGCGCCGAGCGCCTTGCGCACGCCCACTTCCGCGCTCCGGCCAATGGAACCCGCTACGGCGAGGGTGGTGAAGTTGAGGCAGGCGACAGTTAGGATGACGCCAATCAGGGCGACGAGGGCGAGGATTGACTCACTGCTCACGGATTTTTCAGAGCTATAATAGGTCTGGGCCTGCGGGTCGAGGTAGATGCTCCGGGCGTCTTCGAGTTCGAGTAGGAAGGCGTCTGGATCGTCCTTCCAGCGCACGCCTTTGTAGCGTTCCCAGACCGGGGCGATGAACTCGCGGGAGAACTCCGGGAGCTTGGCTTCGAGCGCCTTCCGCTCGGCAAGGGGCTGAAGCGCAATGTATGTAGAAGCCGTAGCGCCCCAATAACTGGCCATGCCATACTTCGTCCGGTTCTCAAAACGGATCGCCGCGTCAAAATCTAGGCTCCGCTTTTTCGGCAGATCGGCGAAGACACCGGCAACCGTGTATGCTTCGGGGCCCTCGTTGCCGTGCAAGACGATCTGCTGGCCTACGAGTTCCGGGTAGTCTCTGAATTCATCTCCGAACATGCGCTCGGCCAGTCGCTTGGAGATGACGACTTGGTCGAGGCCATCCAGCGCCGTGGCCGGATTACCGGCCGCGAGCGGATAGTGGAACATCTGTAGGAACGGGGGATCAACCTCGACCACCGAGTGTTCGAGATGGCGCTCGCCTACTGTCATCAGGATACTCGTCGAGATGACGCGCGTGGTGCGGGCGATCTCGGGGAACGTCTCCGCGAGCGCCGCGGCGAGATCCTCGCTCTGGTACGCCGGGCGCTGTATGTGACCTGCAGCGGCAATCTCGCGTGCCACTACGCGGAAGAGGCGGTCATCCTCGCGGAGGTTCCAATCCGCGGTCAGAGCACCGTGTACGCCAATGCCAAGGATGGCGCTGACGGCGATGGCGACGGACAAGCCCACGATGTTGATGCTGGTCACCACTTTGTCGCGGATCAGGTTGCGGAGTGCGATTACGACGTAACTGCGCAGCATCTTGAACCTCCTTCATCTATGGTGTAGGGGCTAAGCACCTCCTCACTTGGCCGCACCCACTGCAACGGGACGACGATCTGGCCGTCCTCGGTACTCGTGCCCATTGCCGCACTGGTGCAGAAAAAAGTTAAGAGCGCAAAGAGTACCGCTTTCCGTTTTGAACTGCCGCCGTTAGGCTTCTGGTTGATCATCTTTCGCCTCCTCTGGAGTTAGAAAAAATCCCCATCGTCATAACTCGGTACGAGTTGTAGGGAATCCCTCTACTCGCTGCGCAGCGAGTCCACCGGGTTCGCCAGCGCCGCTCGAACCGCGTGGTATCCCGACACCAGCCACGTCAAGCCCAAGGCGATCAGGCCGCCAGCCGAGTAGCTGAGCAGGTCGAGCTCAATGCGGCTCGTCTCGCTTTGGAGTAAATACTCCGAGAGCCGGTAGGTCAGGGGTATGGCGATGACCACGGCGATCAGCACGAGCCGCGTGGACTGCGACGACAGCAGCACGGCCACGCTCGCCGTCGAGGCACCGAGTACCTTGCGCACGGCTACCTCCTTGGTGCGTCGGCTGACGGCGAGGGAGGCCATGCCGAAGACGCCAAGACAGGCGATTAGCACAAGGAACCCGGTCGCCCAGCGCAGCAGGCTAATGATGCTGACGTGATAAAAGAAGCGCTCGGCGATATGGTCTTCGAGAAAGCGATAGCTAAAGGGCACCCCGGGCGACAGCCGTTCCCAAGCCTCGCGCAGCTCGGCGAGCGTCTCGGGCACCCCCTCGGGTCGCACCCGCACCAGCACCGTCTCAATGGGACGATCCGGTAGGACGCTGAGCACGAGTTCCGGCACGAAGCCCCTAGCGCTGGGATCGTCGTGCTGAAAATCGGATACCACACCAATAATCCGCGGCCGGTACCCGCCTTCGAGGTAGGAGCCGACGACCGGTCCCTCTAGCGTGGCCGCTAGCTGCTGGTTGACGAGCGCTACGCGACCGCTGGCCAGCAGGTCCGGGGGGAAGTCCTCGCCCTCGACCAATTCCAAGCCGAGGGTGTGTAGGAAGTACGGATCGACCTCAATCAGCGAGACCTCCGGCCGTTCATGGTCATCGAAGCGAAAGTCACTGACCCTGTCGGGGAATTCGCTGGAGCCGGACACCGCTAGTACACCCGAAAGCGGGAGGACCTCCCGGCGGAAGATCTCGAGGAAGCGATGCGACTTGTCCACGCCTTCCCCTTTCGAGAATCCCGCAAACGTCGGAATGCAGACCACGAGCTGTGGGTCGTAGCCCTGATCTAAGGACTCCCAATGATCGACCTGCCGATCCACAACGAAAGCCGTGGTCAGGAACACCGTGGAGGCCACGAACTGAACGACTACTAAGATGCGGCTGGCACGGCTTCGCACCTGGAGCCTGTCCTGCATAATCTCGACCGGCTGCATCCGCGACTGCACCAGCGCTGGGTACGCGCCCGCCACGAGGCCCATGACCACGCCGAATCCGGCCAAGGCCATCACCGTCCACGGCGTGTACTGCAGGTCGAGTCGCTGCTGTTCAAACGCTCCGGGCAACGTCAGCAGACGATTCAGGCCCGGCAGCAAGATCTCCGACAGCAGCACGGCCAGCACCAAGGCGGCGAAGCAGAGCAGCATAGACTCGGCGAAGTACTGGCGCATTAGCTGTCCTCGTCCGGCACCGACCACCTTGCGCACACCCACTTCGTGCGCCCTAGTCAGCGACATGCCCGCGGCCAAATTGGTGTAGTTGATGCACGCTAGCAGCAGCACGAGGCCGGCGACGAATCCGTTGCGGTAGAGCGCACTCCTCATCCCCCTCCCTCCACTGAGTTGGGGGTGTAGCCGCTTGTCGAACAGCGGCACGATGACGAGTTCAGAATCCTCCCAGTACCGGTCCGGGTCGAAGGCCAAGGCCGACTCCACGCCTGCGGCATCGGCGATCTGTAAGTAGGTCTCACCTGCGCCGTACCCCCCAGTCTGGATTTCCCGCTGGACGAAGGGGGTCACCCAGTCGAACTGCAGACTGGACTCGTACGGCACGTCAGCGGCGATCCCGGTGACGACGAAGTCGCCGCTGATACCGCGGTCTCCTAGCTGCAGGGTCTGGCCCATGGGATCGTCGGAGCCGAATAGCCGCTGCGCCAGTCGCCTCGACAACACGATCGAGTTCGGCGCGTCGAGGGCCGTGCCCGGATCGCCCGCGATCAGCGGGAAGCTGAACAGATCAAAGAAGTTAGGGTCAGCGAACCGTCCCCTCGCCTCGGTCACTTGATCCCCGTAGCTCAACAGCCCGGACGTATCGTCCGTACGCACCGAGCGCAGCACAGCGGGGAGTGTAGCCACCATCTCCGGGCCGAGGTCTCCCGGCGTCGACGTATGGGCCCGCCCTTTCTTGGCCGGATGTGTCATGCAGACTTGGTAGATCTGCTCGCCCTTGGCGTGGAAGCGGTCCCACGTCAGCGCACTATGCACGTACAGGCCGACGAAGATGGCCACCGCGAAAGCCGCGGCTAGCCCTCCCACGTTGATCGCGGTGTACATCCGATAGCGACGCAGATTGCGCCAAGCGACGATCAGGTTATTGCGTAACATGGTTTCTGTTCTCCTTCCCGCGCTAAATCGGTACGACTAGTAGGGAATAACGATCGTTATTCCCTACTAGTTTCATGCGTAACGTCAGTTGGCTAGTACCTTCTCTCTTGCTCTATCTTGCCGTCCAACAGATGCACCACCCGGCTGCCGTAGCCAGCGTTCTTCTCCGAATGCGTCACCTGCACAATCGTCGTGCCCTCGTCGTTCAACTCTCGCAGCATGTCCATCACCTCTTCCCCCTGCTTGGAGTTGAGGTTGCCCGTAGGCTCATCGGCGAGAATCAGCGTCGGCTGGCCGATCAGGGAGCGCGCCACGCCGACGCGCTGCTGCTCGCCGCCGGAAAGCTGGTGTGGGAACAGGTCTTTTTTAGCCACCATCTGGAAGCGGTCGAGCAACTCGCTCACCCGCGCCTTGCGCTCGGATCCCTTTACCTTTTGGTAGAGCAGCGGCATCTCCAAGTTTTCGTACACTGTCTGCTCGTCGATCAGGTGATAGGCTTGGAACACAAAACCAATGTGCCCCCGGTGGATCTCGGTGCGTTCCTTCTCCCCCATGCCGCCCACCTCTTCGCCAAGGAACCGATACGACCCAGCCGTCGGCTCATCGAGCATCCCCATGATGTGCAACAGCGTCGATTTGCCCGCGCCGCTCGGCCCCATAATCGACACGAACTCGCCCTCGGCGACGTTCAGGTGGACGTAGCGCAACACATAGGTCTTGCGAGGACCGGATTGGTGGTATTTTTCGATGTCGTGCATTTCGATCATGATGTGCCTCCGCGTCTTGGTCATTCAGTGCGCAGCGTTTCTATCGGATTGGTCAGCGCCGCCCGCATCGCTTGGTGCCCTACCGTCAGTCCGGCAATGGCGAAGGACAAAGCACCCGACACCAAGAACAGGCCCACGCCAATCTCCACGCGATAGGCAAACTCCTGTAGCCAGTGAGTAGCCAACCCATAGGCGATGGGCACGCTGAGCAGGAAGGCGATGGCAACGGGTTTGGCGAAGTCGCGCATCATCATGGCGGTGAGGCTGCTAGGAGAAGCGCCGAACACCTTGCGGATGCCGATTTCCTTGGTGCGCTCTTGAGCGGCGTGTGCCGCCATGCCGAAGAGTCCTACCGAGGCGACGGCGATGGCTAAAAAGAGGAAGAGCGTGAGTGCGCGGCCTACTATCAGTTCCTCGGAGTAAAGCTTGGCAGCGATCTCTGCAAGAGAATTGCGTTGGATGGGGCGATAGGGAGCGGCGGCAGCCCACTGGTCGTCGATCACTTTGAGGGCTGCGTCGAGATGGCCGGGCTGCGCCCGCACGAGAATGACGCCCCCCCCTCCATCGACCTGCAATATAACCAGTGGCTCTATCTTATAGCGCGGACCGTGGAAGTGGAAGTCCTCGATCACGCCCACGACACGCGAGTCCCCCCTAGAGGCGTTGACCATCTTGCCCAGCGGCTCCTCTAATCCCAGCATCCTCGCGGCGGTCTCGTTGATGACGACCGCTTCGGCGTCGGCTGGTTCGTCGGTCAGGGCACGTCCCTGGACCATGCGCAAGCCCATGATTTCGACGAAGTCGCTATCTGCTTTATACACATTTGTCTTCATGTGCTCTTCCCCTGCCATAAACACCATTCCCCAACCCCCACCAGGTATTACATGAGAGAGGCTCACCGCGGCGATGCGGCTGTCCTGCAGAAGCTCTGTCTTGAAGGCTCGAGCCTGATCCAAGGTCAGGGCCTTGTTCTCGATCACCACAACCTGTTCCGGCTTTGCTCCCAAGATGGAGTCCTCGCGGAGGAGGTTTTGGATGTAATCGACTTGGTGCCATATCAGCAGCGTCGTGGTCATCAACGCCGCCGTAACCGTGAACTGCGCCACTACCAAACCCCGACGCAGGCGCGCACCGCCTATGCGGCCCCCCTGCACTACGGTCGCCGGCTGAAAGCGCGCCACGACCCACGCCGGGTACGCGCCCGCGATCAGTCCGACCCCCACCGCCAGCACCGCAGCCCCGGCATAGGTCGAGCTCGTCCAGTGCAGGGATGACCATTCAAAATCGAATCTCACAAGCGCAGGCAGGAGCAGAACCATAACCTCTGCCATGACAATGCCCAGCACCGTTGCCGCACTACTCAACAGCACGGACTCGCTCAAAAGCTGGCGCATGAGCTGACCGCGATGAGCACCGAGGGCCTTGCGTACGCCGATTTCGTGAACCCGTCGCCCGGCCCGCGCCGTGGCCAAGTTCACGTAGTTGAAGCCGGCGATCGTCAGGATCACCACCGCCAAGATGGCGCACACCACGAGGTACATGGGGTTGCCACCTCGGATGACGCCGCTAGGCACCTCCGTGTCAAAGTAGATCGATTTCAGGGGCTGTAAGGCATAGGCACCGGGTGCTTCGGGCAACTCCTTGGCCTCCTTGACGATGTCGGAAATGCGTGCCGCTACCACAGCAGGATCGGCACCGGGCGTTAGCTGCACGAAGGTCTCGAAGGCTGAAGCGTTCCAACCAGACGTCATCATCGGCTCTGTGGCGGCGGTAAACGAAAGCAGCGCCGAAAACTGGAGCAATGAGCTGGCGGGCGGCTGACCGACGATGCCGGTAACTTCGTAATCGAGCTTCTCGACGTGGACGATCTGTCCGATGGGATCGTTCTCGCCGAAGAGCCGACGGGCCAACGGCTCGGTCAGCACCAAGGTGTGGGGACGCGACAAAGCCGTCTTGGGGTCGCCGCGCAGCAGCGGCAAGCTAAACATGTCGAAAACGCCAGCTTCCACCCCACCAACTCTTTCATATATCCCTTCCTCATCCCCGACCCGCAGCAGACGCAGATAACCAAAGCTAAAGCGGACCGCCTCCTCGACTTCGGGCAATTGCTCCTTGAGGGTTGGGCCAAGCGGTATCGGCGTTGATCCTGAGTACTGGGCTTCACCCCACGAGGGAGGCCCCAACACGCGGAAAACCCGGTCCTTCTTCTCGTGGAAGTCGCCAACCGAGAGCTGATAGGTGGCGAGTTGGACGGTCAGCAGGCACAGGGCAAAGCCGACGGCTAAGCCGAAGACGTTGATCGCCGCGTACCCGCGTTCCCGCCACAGAAGCCGTAGCGCCGTCGTCAGATAATTGCCTAGCATGATAATTCCTTTCGCGTCGAAGGGGCGGTGCGGAGCGCGAACCGCCCATTAGGTTGCCCTATTGCTTCTCGATCCTGATGTCTCCGTCCGTCCGCACGTGTACCGGCGTACCGGCATTGCCCAATTCGAGACGAGCGTTTTTGCGGTTGTGGCCTTCTTCTTCAGTCAACAGCGGGAAGTCCGAGCGAATTTTGCCGCGACTGGTCTGCAACCTAGCCTCGATGTCGGCATCGGCGGGGATGTGTAGTTCGATGGGTTTGCCGGTGGTGAAGAGTTCGACGCGGCCGGTGGCAGGCAGAGCGGCCACGCTGGATACTTCAATGGGGCTGTTATGGCCGTTGATGGAGAGCGCTCCGGCACTGCCCTTGACGACGACGTAATCGTGGGAATTGGCAATGGTCGCGTCGCCCTCGATCCCTTCCACCAAGACGCTGCAAGAATTGCCATCAATGAACAGATCACCACCGATTTCTTCGGCGACTATGGGGTTGTACGAGGTGCGTATGGTGGCGTCCTGCTTAATGCGTTCGACGGTGACAGAACTAGAGGAGCCGCGAATTTCCAAATTGCCAGCGATGTCCTCGGCGGTGACGGGATTGTACGAGTTGACCACCTTGGTATCGCCGCTTATTTGGCGCACGACCACGCTGCACGAAGAGCCGTCAATTACCAAATTGCCAGCGACATGCTCGACGGTGATGGGATTGTACGAGGTGCGAACGTACACATCCCGCTCGACGCGCTCGACGGCGACCGAACTGGAGGAGCCGCGAATTTCCAAGTTGCCGGCGACGCGATTCACCGCGATCGGGTTGTAGCTCGATTCGATGTGTGCATTGCCCTTGATGTCGGCGACTTTGACCTTGCTGCTATTGGCGCTGACCGACAGGTTGCCCGCGACATTATCGACGACGACCGGGTTGTACGAAGTAGAGATGGTGCAGTCGGCACCGATGTCCCGGCCCTCGATCCGACTGCTCTGCGCGTCGATGTGCAAGGTGCCGCTGACACCGACTGCGGATACGGGGTTGTAGGTGGTGTGCACGGTGGCATTGCCGGTGATGTCGCGCAGAGACACCGCGCTGCTGGCACCCCGGTAGTGGATGTCGCCCGCAAAAGAGACAACTTCTAAGTCGGCGTAATGACTGCGTGCATCGAATGACCCGCCGGAGTTTTCCACGCTGATGCGGCCCGACCTATTGTTGATGCGGATCTCGCCCTCAATGCCCTCAATGTGGATGTCGCCGAATTCACTCGCGATGTCGAGTCCATAGCGCGAGGGCACATCAACGCGCAGTACGACGCGGGCTTGCGCTCGGTCTTCCACGCGATGGAACAGCCGACGCAGCAAGCCGGAAGATTCTCTTTTGTCTTCCGACTCCTCTTCTTCCCACTCGGGGATCTTGAGCACGGCGCGAAAGTCTTGGCCGCGAGGTTCGAGCAGGAGTTGGGTCGCGGCAAAGAAAGCGCCCCTAGCTTCGGCATTGTCGCTGCTGAGTTCGACGGTGGCTTCAAGGGCGATTTCGTTTTCGTCCGAGCCGCTGACGACGATCTCGGCATGGTGCGCTTCCAGATAGAGGGTCTGGCCCGGAGCGGTGGCAGCGTTTTGCGCGAACCGCCTTTGTTCCGGTTTGGGCGAGTCGGCCTGAGCTGAGCCAAAGGCGACCAGAATGGCCAACATCGCGCCCAAGAGTCGTTGCAGTGGGTAGATAAAGGGGTTCATAATGGCGTCCTTTCACGTAATGGGTGTGCTGGTTATTCAGTGTGCAGCGTTTCTATCGGATTGGTCAGGGCCGCTCGCATCGCTTGGTGCCCCACCGTCAGCCCGGCGATGGCGAAGGACAAAGCACCCGACACCAAAAACAGGCCCACGCCGACTTCCACGTGATAGGCATAGTCTTGCAGCCACTGGTTGGCCAACCAATAGGTAATCGGCACGCTGAGGAGGAAGGCGATGGCAACGGGCTTGGCGAAATCGCGCATCATCATAGCGGTGAGGCCGCCGGGGGAAGCGCCGAACACCTTGCGGATGCCGATTTCCTTGGTGCGCTCTTGGGCGGCGTGCGCCGCCATGCCGAAAAGTCCCACCGAGGCGACGACGAGAGATAAAACGAGGAAGACCGTGAGGGCGCGTCCTATCAACAGCTCTTGGAAGTAAAGCCCGGCGAAAACCTCTTCGAGGGAATTGCGCTGGATGGGGCGGTAGGGCGCGACAGCAGCCCACTTGGCGTCGATTACCTTGAGGGCTGCGTCGAGATGGCCAGGGTGTACCCGCACGATAATGACGCTCACCCAGTTATCGACCGGCGCTATGAGCAGTGGCTCTACCTTTCGGTGCGGACCGTCGAAGTGGAAGTCTTCAATCACGCCGACGACGCGCCGGTCCTTGCCCTGAAAGTTGATTCTTTTGTCCAGCGGCTCGGTCCACCTCAACATCCGCACCGCGGCCTCGTTGATGACAATTTCGCCGGTCGCTTCGTCGGTCAGGTGGCGTCCTTGGCTCATGCGCAAGCCCATGATTTCGACGAAGTCGCCATCCACGCCATACACTCTCATATTTACGTCCTCTTCCACTCCCTCCGGCTTGGTGCTGTACGTCACCCCCGAACCTTCACCAGGTACTGTCGTAGCGAGACTCACCGCGGCAATGCGGCTATCTTGGAGAAGCTCCGTCTTGAAGGTTCGGGCACGGTCCATAGTCAGACCGCGGTTGTGGACGACGACAACTTGTTCCAGCTCGAGCCCCAAGGCAGAGTCCTCGCGGAGGAGGTTCTGGATGTAACCGACTTGGTGCCATATCAGCAGTGTCATCGTCATCAACGCCGCAGTAACCGTGAACTGCGCCACCACTAAACCCCGGCGCAGACGCGCACCACCCACGTGGCCCCCGTGCACCGCGGTCGCCGGCTGAAAGCGCGCCACCACCCACGCCGGGTATGCACCCGCAGCCAATCCGACCATCACTGCTAGCACCGCAGCCCCAGCACAGGCCGGGAGGGTCCAGCGCAGGAAGGACAATTCAAAATCGAATCCCGTAATCGCCGGCAGGAGCAGAATCACACCCTCGGCCATGGCAACGCCTAAGACCGTCGCTACAGTACTCAACAGCACCGACTCGCTCAGGAGTTGGCCAATGAGCTGGCCGCGATGAGCACCGAGCGTCTTGCGCACGCCGATCTCGTGGGTCCGCCGCCCGGCCCGCGCCGTCGCCAAGTTCACGTAGTTGACGCCGGCGATCGTCAGAATCACCGCTGCTAAGATGGCGCATAGCACCAAGTAGAGGGGGTTGCCACTCGGGCCGATATTGCTGGACACCTCGGTGTCGAAGTAGATCGATTTCAGAGGTTGCAGCGCGTAGGAACCGGCAGTCTCGCGCGATCCTGTGATCGCCTCGGCCCTATCAGCGTCTGACATCCCCGTGAGCGCCTCGACAATGCTGGGGATGTGCGCGGCTACCGCAGCCGGGTCGGCACCAGACGTTAGCTGCACGAAGGTCGTGAAGGCTCTCACACCCTTCGACGCCATCATTCCCGGTTGCTCCTTGTACTGTGTGGCAAAAGAGAGCAGGGCCGAGAATTGGAGCAACGAGCTGGTGGGCGGCTGGCCGACGATGCCGGTGACCTCGCAATCAAATTTTTCTTCGTAGCGGACGACCTGTCCGATGGGATCGCCCTCGCCGAACAGCCGACGGGCGAGCGGCTCGGTCAGCACTATGGTGTAGGGGCGGGTCAGAGCCGTTTTGGGATCGCCGCGCAGGAGCGGCAGGCTGAACACATCGAAAACACCGGCTTCCGCGGTCAGCACTTGCTCGGAGATCCCGTCCTTGGCCCCGACCCGCAGCAAACTCGGCCTAGCCCCGCTGAAGCGGACCGCCTCCTCGACCTCGGGCAGTTGCTCCTTGAGGGTCGGCCCCAACGGTATCGGCAAACTGCCCGTGTACTGGCCCCCGCCCCAGAGGGTGGGTCCTAGTACGCGAAAAACCCGGTCTTTTTTTTCATGAAAGTCGCCAACCGCAAGCTGATAAGCAGAGAACTGGACGATCAGCAGACACAGGGCAAAGCCAATGGCCAGCCCAAAGATGTTGATCGCCGCATAGCCGCGCTCCCGCCACAAAAGGCGCAGCGCCGTCGTCAAGTAATTGCCCAGCATGATAGGTCCTTTCGTCTCGTAGTGCTCACGACGCTTCCTGATCCCGCTCGATGTTCTCGCTCACGACCTTGCCGTCGAACAAGTGAATGATCCGGTGCGCAAAGTCGGCGTAAGCCGGCGAGTGCGTCACCATCACCACGGTCGTGCCATTGCGGTTCATCTCGGTGAGCATCTCCATGACCTCGTCGCCGTGGCGCGAGTCGAGGTTGCCGGTCGGCTCATCGGCCAGCACCAGCTTCGGCTCCGCGACCAAGGCCCGCGCCACCGCCACGCGCTGCTGCTGGCCGCCGGAAAGCTGGAGCGGAAAGTGCTTTTCGCGGTGGGTGATCTGCATCTGGTCGAGGATCGACCGCACTCGCTGCTTGCGCTCCGCAGCCGGCATCCCCATGTAGAGCAGGGGCAGTTCGACGTTCTCGTGGACGGTCAATTCGTTGATCAGATTGAACGACTGAAAGACAAAGCCGATCGTCCCCTTGCGCAGATTCGCCCGCAATCGCTCCGAGTAGGTCGCTACCTCCTCGTCGAGCAGGTAGTATTCTCCCTCGGTCGGGTTGTCGAGCAAGCCGAGCAGATTGAGCAGCGTTGACTTGCCGCAGCCCGACGGCCCCATGATGGCGGCAAATTCGCCTTCGGCGATTTCGAGGTTGATGTTGTCCAAGGCGGTCGTCTCGACCTCCTCGGTCGTGTACAGCTTGCGTAGCCCGACGGTGCGGATTACGGGCGCACGGCCGTTTTCAGCATTCGATGTTTGCTCAGTCATGATTTTCGCTCCTTGGTTAGTAGTGGTCAGTGGTTAGTGGTCAGTGGTCAGTCCCCTACAACCCCACTCGGGTAGCGGGGTGGCCTGATCACCGACCACTGGCCACCGGCCACTGCACTTAGCGCAACACCAACACGTCCATGTCTTCGCCAAAAGTCTCGTAGCTCGAAGTAATCACCTGCTCTCCCGGCTCAAGCCCCTCCAGCACTTCGTACACCCGGGGATTCTGGCGTCCCAAGGCGATAGAGCGCCGCGTGGCCCGGTCGCCAGCAGCGTCGAGCACATAGGCCCAGTGGCCCCCGGTCGCCTGATAGAATCCGCCTCGCGCCACTTGCACTGCTTCGTCCAGATCGCCCAGTTCCAAGCGGATGTGCAGGGTCTGGCCGCGCCGGATGCCCTCGGGTGCTTGTCCCTCAAACACCAGATCGACCTCAAAGCGGCCCTCCTTTACCTCTGGATAGACCTTGCGGATCATCAAGCTATATGACTCGTCGTCGCTGTCGAACTGACCGCGCTGCCCCCGGCCCACGCGACCGATGTAGTGCTCGTCAATGGCGGCGCGCACCTTGAAACCGTCGATCCTGTCGATCTGGCCCAAGCGCACACCCGTCCCCTTGCTCTCGCCGACCTCCGCTTTCAGCGTGGTTAGCTGCCCGGGTACGGGGGCTCGCACCGTCAGGTTGTCGAGCCGACGGCGGACGATTTCGAGGTTGCGTTCCATGCGCTCCACAGCCGAGACGAGCTGTACCACCTTGCTTGCCGCCAGCAGCGAGTCCTGGGTTTGGGTCTCCTGAGTCAAGGCCATGCGGCGGACGCTGTACTGGTACTCGTCGCGTAGCCGCTCGTACTCCTGCCGCGATAGAATGGCCGTCAAATCTTCTGCCGACAGGCTCTCGTAGCGCTCGAAGTTGCGCTTGTTGACGGCTAGCTGGTACTCGATCTCCATCAGCTCTTTGCGCGAGCGCAGCAGGTCCTGCTCCATGGTCAGCCGGCCATTGCGCAACGCCTCCCGGCTGCGCTCCAGTTCGGCTTCTTGTTGCAGGACGGTCAGTTCCAGATCGGGGTTGGCAAGCCGCAGCAGCGGATCGCCCGCGGCCACGGAGGCACCCTCTTCGACGAACACCTGCTCCACTTGGCCGCGCTCTAGGGCGTCGAGGTACACGGTGTGCAGCGGCAGCACCGTGCCGCGCACCGGGATGTACTCCTGAAACGGGCCGAGCGCGACCGTCGAGATCGTCAGCCGGTCGCGCTCCACATTCAGTTTGCGCACCCCGAAATCCGCGAGTAGGGCGTATCCGAATAGCCCGGCCAACAGCAAAGCAGCCGCGCCTACCCCGATGCGCTTGGGCGTGAACCGAGGCTTCTCGATTTTGCGGTCCATGCCAGCGCCGCCGCCGGGACGGGTGCTGCCGGGGTTCGGCTCGGGAGCGGGGTCTTTGGGAAAGACTTGGATGTTTGTGGACACGGCTACTTGCTCCTTGTCTCGTGGTAATTGGCAACTCACATCTTTGAAAAAGCAAGATGTATGCCATGTTATGTAACTGATTGAAAAACAAGAAAATGGGCTAATTCGCCTTGCGGCAAGGCCCGGCGCTACTGTCCGCTGGTGATACAGGAGTGTCCGCTGGCGTACACTCGCTGCGTTCATTGGCACTCCATTGGTTTTACCCAATTCGTAGCTCCTGAACGGGCGCAGTATCCGCGATGTATCTAGTTTGACTTTAGAGTACGGACTGGTTATAAGTCTAGTCAGAACAGACCACAAACATTGGGAGGATATATGAGTAAAACATGGCAGGTCCAAGACGCAAAGGCGCGGTTCAGCGAACTCCTCGAAACAAGCCTTGCCGAAGGGCCGCAAATCGTGACCAAACGAGGAGTGGAGGCGGCTGTTTTGGTCCCCATTGATCAGTGGCGGCGATTAGAGCAGATGACCAAGCCCGACCTCAAGGAACTGCTACTGGCACCCGAAGCGCGGACCGATGCCCTGACGCCGCCGCGAGCGCAACGCCGTCACCGCAAGTCGCTAAACCTCGAGTAGTAGGATGTATCTTCTCGATACCAATGTCGTTTCAGAACTGCGCCGCCCCAAGCCCCATCCGTGCGTTCTGACTTGGCTAGCGGGCGTAGCCAGCGAACAGCTTTTCCTTTCTGCGGTGACTGTAGGCGAAATCCAAGCCGGCATTGAGATTACCCGCGAACAGGATCCCACCAAGGCGGCCGAACTGGAGGTTTGGCTCGGCCGGGTGCTCGCCTCCTACAACCTATTGTCGGTGGACGCGGCTGCCTTTCGCGTGTGGGCCCGACTCAAGCACCGACAATCGGACACCTTGATGGAAGACGCCCTGATCGCGGCGACCGCCGTGGTTCACCGCCTGATCGTCGTGACCCGTAACATCGACGATTTTGCCCAACTTGGGGTGGAAACATTGGATCCATTTGATTCGCCATCACCAATAAAAAAAGATGAGCCCAATTGACCCCTTGCCCAGCCCCTACGCCACCGTCCGCTGACGATATATCAAGGAGCAGTTCCCATGCCTGCTGAAGCCGCCCGCATCCTCGTCGTGGACGACAATCAAGACGTGCTCGTCGCCGCCCGCTTGCTGCTCAAGCAGCAGGGCTACCAAGTCCGCACCGAGACCGATCCCCAGGCCATTCCGAGTGCCCTCAAGCAGGAGTCGCCAGCCGTCGTCCTGCTCGACATGAACTTCACGCAGGAGGCAACCAGCGGCCGGGAGGGCTTCTACTGGCTCCAGCAAATCGGCGACCTGGACCCGACCGCCGTCGTCTTGCTGATCACCGCATACGGCGATGTCGAAATGGCCGTGCGCGCCGTCAAGGAAGGGGCCGCCGATTTTGTGCTCAAACCCTGGCAGAACGAGAAATTGCTCGCCACCGTGTCCGCGGCCGTGGAATTGCACCGCTCGCGCCGGGAAGCCCATCACCTCCGCTCGCGCCAGCAGCGGCTGTCCGCAGACCTCGACCAACCCTTTGGCGACCTCATCGGTGAGGCCCCGGTCTTACAGGAAGTCTTTCAGACGATGGCCAAAGTGGCCGCCACCGACGCCAGCGTTCTCATCCTCGGCGAGAACGGCACGGGCAAGGAACTGGTGGCGCGCGAGATCCACCGCCGCTCGGCGCGCGCCGATGAAGTCTTCATCTCCGTCGATATGGGTTCCCTGAGCGAAACCCTGTTCGAAAGCGAACTCTTCGGCCACGTCAAAGGTGCCTTCACCGACGCTCGCAGCGACCGCGCTGGCCGCTTTGAAATCGCCTCCGGAGGCACCCTGTTCCTCGACGAAATCGGCAACCTGCCCCTGTCCTTGCAGGTCAAGTTGCTCGCGGTGCTGCAAAACCAGCAGGTCGTCCGCGTCGGTGCCAACCAGCCTGTGTCCGTGGATGTGCGCCTTATATGCGCCACCAACCAGCCCATCCACGAAATGGCCACGGCCGGCACCTTCCGCCAGGACCTGCTCTACCGCATCAACACCGTGGAAATCCCCCTGCCCCCCCTGCGCGAGCGCCCCGAGGACATCGCGCTGTTGGCCCGCCACTTCCTCGACCTGTACCGGACCAAGTACCGCAAGGCTCTGACTAGTCTGACCGCCGAGGCGCTCGCCCACTTGCGTGCGTACGCTTGGCCGGGCAATGTGCGGGAATTGCAGCACGCAGTGGAGCGCGCCGTCATTATGAGCGAAGGGAACCGACTAGCCGCCGGCGATTTTCCCCTGACCGCGGCCTCGTCGCCGGAGGAGTCCGTCGCCTTTGACAGCTACAACCTCGAAGACGTCGAGCGCGAGGTCATTGCCCGGGTGCTGCGCAAACACCAAGGCAACGTCAGCCAAACCGCACGGGAACTCGGCTTGACCCGCACGGCCCTCTATCGCCGCATGGAGAAGTATGGACTTTAAGGGCGTTCTGCATCGCTTGGCGCAAGGGGCCCGTGCCTTCCGCACGCGGATTGTGCTGCGCGTCGCCTTCCTCGGCACCACCTTGTGGCTGCTGTTCTACATACTAGCCAAAGGAACCTATCATCTGGCCGTCCCCATCGTCGTCGGCTGCGTCCTGCTCTACCAGCTCTATGCCCTCGTCCACTACGTCGAGCGCGCCAACCGCGATCTAGTGCGCTTTTTGAACGCCATCCGCTACGCCGATTTCTCGCAGACCTTTGGCACCGGCGGCCTCGGCTCCTCTTTCGACGAACTCAAGATCGCGTTCAACGAGGTCCTCGACGCCTTTCGCCAAGCGCGGGCTGAAAAGGAGGAACAAGCGCGCTACCTGCAAACCGTGGTACAGCACATTGGTGTCGGCTTGATCGTCTTCGACAACACTGGCGAGGTGTCGCTGATCAACAACGCGGCCAAGCACCTGTTGGGGGTGCCTCGCTTGGGCCGCATCGCCGACCTCGACCGCGTCAATCCCATCCTAACCACTACCCTGCAAAGCCTCGGTCCCCGGGGCCGCGATCTCGTGAGTTTGGAAGAGGTCCGACTCGCCCTGTACGCCTCGGTGTTCCAGCTAGGGGGCCGCAAGCACACCCTCGTGGCGCTCCACGACATTGGCCCCGACCTCGACGAAAAGGAAATGGAGGCTTGGCAAAACCTGATCCGCGTGCTCACCCACGAGATCATGAATTCCATCACCCCCATTGCTTCGCTGGCCGCCACTGCCGACGGAATGCTAAAAGACGAAGCCCCCGACGCCGAGACCACCGCAGACATCCGCACCGCGGTGAGCACCATCCAGCGCCGCAGCGAGGGCCTGCTGCACTTTGTCGAAGCCTACCGCGACCTCACCCGCGTCCCAGCGCCGTCCTTTGAGATCGTCCCGTTAGCCGGACTGTTCGCCCGGGTGGAGCAGCTAATGCGGTCCCAATTCGCCGAGTCCGCCGTCGAGTTGCACACCGCGGTCAATCCCCCCAGCCTCGAATTGACCGCCGACCCCGAGCAAGTCGAGCAAATCCTCATCAACCTACTGCGCAATGCCCGCGAAGCCACGACCGGCCGCGCTGGAGGTCGCGTTGACTTGACCGCTCATCTGGCGCACGACAAGGTCGTCGTCGAGGTCGCGGACAATGGACCGGGCATCGTCGAAGAAGCGCTCGGCAAGGTCTTTATCCCCTTTTTCACGACCAAGCCAGACGGCTCTGGCATTGGGCTGAGCCTGTGCCGCCAGATCATGCGGCTCCACCGAGGGTCCATCGCTGCCCGCTCGGAACCGGGGGTGCGGACGGTGTTTGCGTTGCGGTTTTGAGGGGTTAGCGAGTGGGGTCGCAGGGCATTCGCCGTGCTACTTCACTGCGAACCGCACGGCGGTCAATGGCCTCGGCCGACAAGACGTTGGGCACGACGATGTAGCCGTTGAGGTCGAAGAAATACTTTTCGTCTTCGTTCATCCTACCATTCCTCTTTCCATAAAGGGCCGTCGGCCGTAGCCTGCCACAGTTCCTCAAAGTGCTCGGGGTCTTTTTCTGCGTCCCAAAATTCAGTGGTGAGCGGGTTGGCGTACGAAGGGGGCCGCCCGGGGATGCCTTGGCGGTGCAAGCGGTCGTGGAAGCGCAGATTGTCGGTAGAGCCGCTCGGCTCGGGGTCGTGGCGCAGATATGCAGTGAGGCCGCCGGCGGAGCGGATGCGGATCAAGAAGCGGCCTTTATCGGCTGGGGTCGCGTTGGCCAATTTTTCCAATTGTGCGCGATCGAGTTCGATGCCTAAGCCCGGTCCTTGGGGCACGGCGACGCTGCCGTCGATTACAGGCATGGAATCTTTGACCACGTCCTCTTGCCACAGGTGGCAGCAATTGACGTGGTCGATAGTGGCCATTTTGAATACCGCAACTTCGTGGGCCAAGAAGGCCTGGTTGATGGTGCCGCCGGTCTGTTGGTACATAAGGGGCATGTTGAGCCGCTCGGCAATGGCGGCTGCTTTGATCGCACTGCCGATGGGAGCGTGCCCGGCCATGGTGCCATCGACGTAGCGCTTGGTCATGGCTTCGGGCGGGACGTGGTGGCCGATGATCGGCAGTGGGCACTGCTCGCGCAGCATGCGGTAGGCGTCTTCGTCCGTGCCTTGGACTACGTCTTCAAAGCGGCCGGCGACGCGGAATTTGACCAACTCGGCGAGAATGGGGCGCATGGTGTAGTAGTTGCTGTTGGCGTTGAAGTCGTAGTGGACTTTGAAATAGGGCGGGGCTGCCTCCTGCATGGCCTCGGTTTGGGCGATGACGTCCTGCATTTCATCGACGTGGTACTTGATCCAGTGATAGCCGCGAGCGGCAGCTTGGCGCACTTCTTCGGCCATGGCGTCCGGGGCTTGGGCCACGGTCCAAGCGGCGACCGGAATCCACGAGCGGACCTTGGGGCCGATCAGTTTCCACGCGGGAATGCCGAGGTGCTTGCCCATTAGGTCGTAGCAAGCCATGTTCATGGCGAGGTCCTGCTCGGCGTTGATCCAGTCAAAGGGCGAGGTGCCGATGTACCTTGCACGCAAAGCGTCGCCGTCGGGCGCGTCGCCGATGTTTTCGCCAAGGCCCTCTAGGCCGTTGTCCGTGTGGACGACGAGGATGGCGCGGCGTTGGATGCGCGCGCCGTGGTAGCGGGCCAGCGACAGGGCGTTGAAGTCGCAATACGGTGGGCAGATAGCGTGGACTTCGATGTCTGTGATGTGCATGAGAAGGGCCGGGAAAAGGGTGGGGTGCATCCGCGAGTGGGTCTAGTATAGCAGTACGCCATTGCTTGGGCAACCGAGAAGCGGGAGGTCTTATGGACGCTGGTATAGAGGAGAAAGTGGATCAATTGCGCCGCGAGGGTTGGTGCGTGTTGGAGCGGATTATTCCAGAGGACGCCATCGACCGCGTGCGGGCGCACGTGCAAGAAGCACACGAAAAGGCGCGGCAGGATTACGAGGCTATGGGCGGGCACATTGGGCGGCAGACCGGCCTCAACGGCGAGCCGGGCGTTTGTCTGATCGCGTATTTGCCGGAGTTTGCGCCGTACCTAAGCGACGAGCGTTTGTTGGGGGTGGCGCGGGCAGTTTTTGGCGGGCACGTGCGGATTGCACAGACCGAGTTTAAGACGCAAGTGCCCAACCGCGAGGACTTGGACTGGCGCGGCTTTCACTCGGATTGGCCGCACGACCTGACCGACGGGGACTTCGCCGGCCGGGTGGCGCAGCCCTTCCCAAACGCGACCATGCAGCTATCGGTGCTGTGGATGCTGTCGCCATTTAGCCCGGAGACGGGTGGGACGTGGGTGGTGCCGCGCAGCCACCGCGACCCGCTCAACCCGCGGATGCACCAGACGCCCGAGGGGCTAGAAGAGCGAATCGATCAGTTCAAGCCGATTCGCGGGGAGATCCAGGTCGTCGGCCCGGAGGGCAGTGCGCTGGTGATGGACAGCCGGATCTGGCATTCGACCGCGGCGAACCCCAGCCCGGAGCCGAGGGTGGCGATCATCACGCGCTATTGTCCGTGGTGGTTGAGCGTGGAATTTGGCGGGCGCAACAATGCGATTGTGCCGAAGGAGACCTACGAGGCCCTGCCGGAGGCGGTCAAGCCGCTCTATCGGCATCGGGCCGAGGGGGAGGAGAATCCGTTTCGGGGGTGAGGGGGTGAGCGCTTGCAGTCAGTTGTTCAAGCAAATCTCAATCTTGCGGTATCGTAAAAGGTTCAAGCTGGCATTTAGGATGTTCATGTTCATGTTCATCTTTCTTTGAGAGATCAAAATCATCTTCTATCTTTTTTCGGGCTGTTTGCCCAAGTCGTGACCACGTTGTTTTAAGTGGGCCTGTTGACGTGTCGAATCCATTAGACATCTGAATCCCTCCCAAATTACTAACCAGATAGCGGTCATGAAAATCATTCCATATAAAGACTTTTACCTCTAAGTTCCGCCTCGAAAGACCAGCAAACTTCTTTTGAAAAGTATCTTTCATAATCCGAAGGGACTCTTCCTTACTCTTTTTATTTATATTACGAAATGTGGTGTGTATCTCAACGCGTAATTGTGGTGATTTTGATGGTCTATTGCTGGCCGCTTCAAGCAATTGTATAAAACCAGCATATCCACTTCTTTTTGGATAAATATAGGGGTCAATAAACTTAATGTACCTTGCATGTTTGAGAATCAGTTTAAGAGCGCCTTTATAGTCATTTATATCGCGCTTTAATCTAATCGATCCATCTCTAGGTGACCACCAAGTACATTTAGTAGAGAAAGAAAGTTTCTCTACACTTTCAACCAATGAATTTTTTTTATAGCTATTTTTAGTACGACTGCTTACAATAATGCCATCAGGTCTATTTGTAGCTGATAACGCTTCCTTACACCATTCGCAATCATTTGTTGGTGTAGAAACCGATACTGAGCCAATTGGCACTAAACGACCGTTAAATTCCAAAACTTTTAGGAGTTTGTTTGCATGGGTATGCCAAGGGTTGTTATGGTCTAAAAGCTGCCGACTCCATTCTTTGTCGCGAAGATCTCGAACTATACCCTCAGACAAAAATACTTCTTGCAATTGGCGAACATATACACCACACAAGCCCCCGTTCGGCGATTCATAGCAGCTATCATCAAACACATCGGGGGTTACAGCATATTCAGAAAATAAAGCCATTAAGCGAATACCTCTTTAGTATCTTCCTCAAAGAAACCACCCGGCCAAGCTTGAAGCAAATCGCCGCGTTCATTTACATGCATTTCTTGTATTTTTGTTCGAGAATTACGGGATTCAACGAATAACACCGCAACATCATCGGGCGTTACAGGAAAACGATTTTCTTCAATCCTATCTTCAAAAGTCTCACGCATCCGCCTCATAACTCTCAGCAGTAAATGCTCAGAATGCGTTTCAATGAGCATGGTGCGATGCTTGCTATTTTTTATACTGTAAGCAAACTCTTTAGAAGCTTCTTGACTTATCATTTTCTCAAGGCATTTTTTAGTACTTAATTGAACATCAGGATGATCGCAGTTTTCTCTCATAATCTCAATAAACCTGTGTACGGCCTTTTGGACATCAGGATAATTGCTACCTTTTAGATTCTCAATAATCCGATCTGTCTCATCTTGAACATCAGGATGATTGCAGTTTTCTCTCATAATTTCGAAGAACTCTTTGAAATGATCGCTGTTTTCTATATCTATATTGACCAGAATCCTTTTTAAAGCCTCCTGAACAGGATGATAGCGGTTGTATTTTATACTGTCAATAAACACGTCACCCAAAGCCACTTGTGCAGCAGGATGCAGGTGGAGTTCAGGCTGTTCAGCCGCAAAAAATCCTCCCGGTGATTCAATCAAATAAAACTTATTTGGGTCTGGTCGATCACAATGCAATGCGCCCACTAAAACCGGAATAACTTGGGAAATGCCAAGACCAACATCTATGATATCCAAATCAATATCGTTTTCGTCATCATGAAGCTTCATTCTAATTTCGGGGTATTTTTCAATCAAATCACGAATATGTTTTTTTAATTCATTAGCTTCAAAATTGTCAGAGCTACAAATCTTTTTTAAGCTTGCCATGATCTCGCTATTCCTATCAAGTGGAATGATTTCCTGCCGGCTGATACTGTATCCCAATTTCAAAACATCTCGCATATAACGGTTTATTTCTCTGACCAAATCGGGGTTTCTCCCAAGTGTATTCCATGCCTCTAACCCCTCTGCCCATAATGATTCATTGGGCGTTTTTTGTGGATTATAATTGCGAGATGGCAATTTCCGAATCGGGCCCAAATATCGTATGTTGCTCAATTCTTCGAGTGCAATTTCTCGCAACTTGGACAGTATCATAAGAATTTTTTCTTTTATAGAATCATCATCATTTATTATTGTATTCTTGATGTATGGATGTTTCTTATTTAGAAACACGGTATCACCTAATCGATGCCATTCCACGTTATTTAAGCCGACCATATCGCTACGTCTTGCCTCTGGTCTTTCTGTTAGATTGAGACGAGTCCATACTATGCTATTAAGTCCATAGCCGTATGACTCGGTATAAGCCTTATGTTCTTCTGCATTCCAACTTGTTACCACTTCTATCCACGCGGAGTCAGGATTCGTCACGCATTCCCAATAGCTATTCAAATGGTTAGATTCTCTGGAGGTCAGATTAAACTCAATGCGAATCCGAATTTTCCGATCCAAATCGTGAAGATGCACCAAAGAACGAAAACCGCCCAAGTCAATATAGTCTCCGCCCATGTGTGTGCGGTCTGGATCGGCTCCTGCATGTTCACATACTTCACGCATATAGTGCAGTGCTTGCAATACCGTTGACTTACCAGAACTGTTTTTGCCAAACAGCAAGGTGATGGGGCGAATGGGAATGGTCACGGCATCGCCGATGCCCTTGAAGTTTTCAATGGTGATAGATGTAATAGCCATGATTTTCTCACAAGTTGGCGAAAGAGTGTTAAAAATCTACGTCTGGGAAAAGCTATGTCAAGAAACTTCTGTCAGGAGACGGGAGTGAATCCCCGTCCCCTAACTAGCCTCGCCCAAACTACTAGCGCCGATTCGACGGCCAGTTGTCTATGACGATAATAGCTATCTGAAAGACAAGCGGTAGCCATTTTTTCATAGCATCACCTCCTTTCATATAGGATTTACGACGCTTCATTTAATTTCACTCCTTCCGGTCCGTGGGACAGTTTCGATCTCTAAGCGGCCCTAAGAACGCTTCTTACTAGACTTTTCCCAACTCTTGCGCAGATTCCCAAGTTTTTTATCGGAGCGGGCATTTCGTCCGTTGGGATTCGTGAGGCTGTTCCCGATTCCCAGCTTTTTCTCAACGGTTCTTACTCGTGCGTCACTACGGATTCTTCTAGCCATAATCGTATCCTTTCTATTCGGCTTAGACGGAGGCTCTCTCGCTGGGCAACGAGTTGGTGCTGCCCAGCGAGAGATTGAGCTATATGCTAAAGCTCATCAACGATCTTATCAATGATGCGCTCGCCAGCATATATCGCCAATGGGATCAATATGAATGGCCACATCGCCTTCTCTTTTCTGTTTTAGGTTGGCAATGGCTTTAGCCATGTAAAAGCAAGTTCCGTGCCAACCTTGCCAGAAAGCCGATTTTTCTTGAAAAATTCCTATACCTTGTGCTTCTTCTTCCAGTTGTTAAACGTCTGACGACTAGAAAATCCCAACCGTTTTGCGGCTTCTGTTCTGTTTTTAGATTCTTCTTCAGCGCGCTGAATATAGTGCCTGGCGACCTCGCTAAGGAGATTTTCCAGACTAAAACCCCCATCTAACGGGCGATTTAGTATATCTTCGCCGCCCTTGTCGTAGAGGGGCAAGAGGGCCTCTTCAATATCTTTTTTTCTGAGAATTTCGCCGTCTGTCCACACCATTGCGCGTCTAAGCGTGTTTTGCAGCTCGCGTATATTGCCCGGCCAATCGTGACTTAGGAGAATATTTTTTGCGTTAGGGGAAATTTTTTTACGTCGGTACCCGGGCTGTTCCTCGCTTTTCTGATTGATCCCCTCGATAAAGTGGTCAATCAGCAGACCCAAATCCCCTGGGCGTTCCCGCAGAGGAGGCAATTTGAGATAGGCCACTACAATCCGATAAAACAAGTCTTCGCGAAATCGTCCTTCACGCACTTCCTCACTGAGAGTCCGGTTTGTTGCCGCTATAATACGTACATCTATGCTGATGGGTTTGGATGAACCGAGACGAACAATCTCGGTTCTTTCTCCTTCGAGGGCGCGCAACAATTTCACCTGCATATCCTTGGGCAACTCGCCGATTTCATCCAAAAAGATCGTACCGCCATTGGCCGACTCAAAATGACCTTTGCGTGGGGCTTTTGAGTCGGTAAATGCACCTTTTTCGCTCCCAAACAGTTCGGATTCCACAAGAGATTCCGGAATTGCACCGCAGTTTACCGCGATAAATGGCTTATCCCTTCTCGGGCTGTGTTGGTGAATGGCGCGGGCAAAAAGTTCTTTTCCGGTGCCGGATTCGCCTTCGAGCAAAACGGGAACGTTCCTTAACGCGACACGCTGCGCTCTTTCGACCAAATGCGCCATAATCGGGCTTCGGTAGTATATGTCTGCAAAATTTGCCGATTCTATGGGTTTCTCTGCGCTGACCGAGCGGAGCTGCTTGTCGGGTTTGAGTAGAAGGCCGGGCAAAAATTCTGCCGAAATATCGAAGGGAACAGACACCGGTTGAACGCCGTATTCTCTTGAAGACTCGATCAATTCAGCGGGAAAGCGAGTTTTCGCTAAGAGGATCCACACCGCAGCCATTGCTGGCGTACCAGGACTAAGGTGAAAAGTCAATTCCACTTGATCGCGCTGTTCGCCCAAAGCCGCTGTGCAAACGCGCACCGCCGCCTCATAGATTTCGCCAAAGTGGGTCGGACTTGAAAGCTCCTCCTCGTATAATTGGTATGGCGTCGAGCTCCGTTTTTTGGCCCATTCGACGTACGCGGCTACACGGTCATCGGATAGGTAGTTTGAAATCAAAAACACCTCGTCAAACCCGAGCTTTTCCACTGCCTGTGCAATAGGACCCTCTCCAACATCATCGCCTTGTGAGGCACGCAAGTCTGTAGTGCCGATCCAGCACAGCAAAACTTTTTTCATTTCAGCATACCATTTCTATTTCTATACGGATATCTTTCACCAAACCAACCGCATGGTGTTGATTAAAGGGCCGTGTTTGTTAGCTTGTGAGAGCAAGGAATGGGCATGGTCCCGAACCTCTTGAAGGAGTCTGGGACTGCCCTTTGACCGAGAAGCAGAAAATTGAAGGAGGTCACCATGAGCACTTCTCCATTTGAATTTACTCCTGAGCAGAAGGCAGTACTAGAGGAGCTTTCGCAAAGTACCGGGGAAGATATATGCAGCTTGATTGCTCGTGCTGTGAAAAAATTACAAGAAGAAGAGGAAAGCAGCGTGGACGAGACAGATTACCTGCTCTCGTCACCAAAAAACGCAGCCCATCTCCAAAAGGCACTAAAAGATTTCCAGCACGGCCAGCGCAATTTTGCTTCCCGAGACTTAATCGAAGACCTACACGACCCCCCCTAAGCCGATATATCGAGTAGGGCCTCTTCGTCGGCCAAGGCGTAGCCTTGTTCCAGCAGGTCGGCGAGGGTTGTGCGCGATAAAATTTGGTCAACGGCCTGCTGCACTTGTCCCCATAGCGCGCGCACTGAACACGCGGTGAGCGAGTGCGTGCAGCAATCTGCGCTGCCGGCAAAGTGATCGCAGAAATCGTCGTCGAAGAGGCGACCGCCCAGCGTGGCGACCGCATCGGCCACGGAGATTTGGTCGGGAGGTTTGGCGAGGGCGTAGCCGCCTTGCTGGCCGCGGGCGCTTGCCACAAAGCCGCCCTGCCGGAGAATGCGCAAGAGCTTGGCGACGTTGTGATGGGTGATGCCCTCGGCTTGGCTGATCTCCGGGATGGTCAGGCTGCCGGGGGTCTGGCGGGCCAGTTGCAAGAGGCAGCGCAAGCCGTATTCTTCGCTTGAGCTGAGTTTCATAACAATCTCTCCACTGAACAGAGGTCAGTAGCTAGTGGTCCCGGTAGGGAAAGAAATGGCTACCGGCCACTGCTTCTCTACATCATGCCTAGTTCGAGTTTGGCCCCTTCGGTCATCATGTCGATCGTCCACGGCGGATCCCACACGACCTCGACTAGGGCTGTGGCGATATCCGGGACATGGGCCTTGATTTTGTGCTCAATTTCCGGCGGCAGGGTGCCGGCTACCGGACAGGCGGGCGAGGTCAAGGTCATGGTCACGTGGACATCCTGCGAATCGCTGACCTCGACGTCGTAGATCAGGCCGAGGGCAAAGATATCGACCGGAATCTCGGGGTCGTAGCAGGTCTTGAGCACGGCCACGACTTTGGCCTCGGTAGAGTCGGGGGGGAAGGTTTTTTCGTGCAACAGTTCCATGGAGGACTCCTTTTTAGCTGGCGCTTATTCAGTGGATGCGGGCGATGGGTCTTGTTCTAGGGCCGCTTTGGCGGCGTGCCAAGCGAGGGTCGCGCATTTGACGCGCATGGGGAACTCGCGCACTCCAGCGAAGACGGCCATCTTGCCCAAGGCTTGGTGATCGACGGGCGCGTCCGGGTCTGCGGTCACCATCTGCTGGAACTGCTCAAACAGCGCGACCGCCTCGTCGGGACGCTTGCCCTTGAGGGCGGCGGTCATCAGCGAGGCCGAGGCTTTGGAAATGGCGCAACCCGACCCCTCAAAGCTAATGTCGGCAATCCGCTCGTCGGCCACGTGGAGATAGATGTGCAGGTGGTCGCCGCACAGGGGATTGTAGCCCTCTTGCATGCGATTGGCCTCGGGCAGCTTGCCGAAGTTGCGCGGATTTTTGTTGTGATCGAGGATGATCTGCTGGTACAGCTCGCGAAGTTCAGTCATCGTTGAAATGCCTCATTAATGTCGGTGTAGGGGCGACCGATCGGTCGCCCCTACCGTGCCTGTTTGCCCCTACCCACCAAACACCTTCTTGACCTTGTGTAACGCCGCGACTAGGGCGTCAATTTCCGCACGCGTGTTGTAAAAAGCCAATGAGGCACGCACCGTAGCGGGCACTTGGTAAAACTGCATGGTCGGCTGGGCGCAGTGGTGGCCGGCGCGCACGGCAATGCCCTCGGCGTCGAGGATGGTGCCGATGTCGTGCGGGTGGATGTCGCCGAGGGTGAAGGAGATCACGGCCACGCGCTCGCGGGCCGTGCCAATCAGGCGCAGGCCCGGGATGTCGGCGAGGGCGTCGTCGGCGTACGCGAGCAAGTCGGCCTCGTACGCGGCGATCTGTTCCTTCCCCACGGAGTTGACGTAATCAATGGCGGTCTCCAAGCCAATGCTGCCGGCGATGTGCGGCGTGCCGGCCTCAAAGCGCGTCGGCGGGGGAGCGTACGTGGTGCCGGTAAAGCTCACCTTTTCGATCATGGAGCCGCCGCCTTCATAGGGCGGCATGGCGTGTAAAAGGGCCTGCTTGCCGTAGAGTACGCCGATGCCGGTGGGGCCGAAGAGCTTGTGGCCGGAAAAGGCGTAGAAGTCGCAGTCGAGGTCTTGCACGTCCACCGGTAGATGAGGCACTCCTTGCGCCCCATCTACTACTACTACTGCGCCGTGCTGATGGGCCAAGGCGGCGATTTCCTTTACCGGCAGGATGGTGCCGAGGGCGTTGGAAGCGTGGGCGATGGCGACGATGCGGGTGCGCTCGGACAGCAGGCGCTCGTATTGGTCGAAGAGGAACTCGCCCGTATCGCTGATGGGCACTACCCGCAGGCGCGCCCCCTTTTCCTCGCACAGCATTTGCCACGGCACGATGTTGGAGTGGTGCTCTAGCTGCGAGACGATGACCTCGTCGTCGGGGCCTAGCTGCGGCCGGCCATAGCTGTGGGCGACGAGATTGAGCGCCTCGGTGGTGCCGCGCACGAATACTACTTCGCTGCTCTCGCGGGCGTTGATGAATTGGCCGACTCGACCGCGCGCGCGTTCGTAGGCAAAGGTCGCCTGTTGGCTGAGGAAGTGGACGCCGCGATGGATGTTGGCGTTTTCGCGGGCGTAGTAGCGCTGGAGCGCGTAGATGACCGTCAGCGGCTTTTGGGTGGTCGCGCCGTTGTCGAAATAGACGAGGTCCTTGCCGCGGATTTTCTCGCCGAGGACGGGGAAGTCGCGGCGGATATTGGCGATGTCAAAGGAAGCGGTCACGAGGCAATTCCAGCGGCGGCTTGGTTTAGCCGGTGATCGACTAGCTGGTCGAGTTGGTCTTTGAGAGCGGGGACGCGCACGCGGTCGAGGACTTCGCCGGCAAAGGCGCGCGTCAGCACCCGGACGGCCTCTTGGTGGCCAATGCCTCGGGAGCGCAAATAGAACAAAGCGTCTTCGTCGAGCTGGCCGATGGTAGCTCCGTGCGAACACTTGACGTCGTCGGCGTAGATTTCGAGTTGGGGCTTGGTGTTGATTTGGGCCGTCTTCGAGAGTAGGAGGTTTTGGTTGGCCTGATAGGCGTCGGTTTTTTGTGCGGCTTGGTGGACGTGGATTTTGCCGCGGAAGACGCCGGTGGCTCGGCCGCCGAGAATGCCCTTGTAGAATTCGTGGCTTTGGCAGTGCGGCTGGGCGTGTTCGATGAGCGTGTGGTTATCGACGTGTTGCGCCCCGTCTTCGATGTAGAGGCCGTTGAGCGTGGAGTCAACGCCTTCGCCTGCTAGCGCGGTGTGGATGTGGTGGCGAGTCAGGCGTCCGCCCAAGGTGATAGCGGTCGAGCGGAATTGAGCGGCGCGTTCTTCGTAAACGTGGGTCGATGCAATGTGGAAGGCGGCGGCGGATTCGCGCTGAACTCGGTAGTGGTCGAGCACGGCGTTAGGGCCGACGAATAGTTCGCTGACGCTGTTGGTCAGATATGGCTCCGACCCTAAGCCGACGTAGCTTTCGACTACGGTTGCTTGAGCGTTGGGTCCGAGGATCACGAGGACACGCGGGTGAGAGACGATGTTGGCGCGTTGGCCGGTGGAGACAAACAGCAAGTGGATGGGTTGCTCGACGACGGCACCCGAGGGCAAATAGACGACCGCACCGTCTTGTAAGAAGGCGGTGTTGAGCGCGGTGAATGCCTCGTCCTCGGTGGTGGCGGCTTGGCCTAGGGAGTCTGAGACTAGGTCGCCGTTTGCGGCAATGGCGTCGCCTAAGCGCTCGACGCGCACACCGGCGGACAGGCCGTTGAGATGAGAATGCGCGGGGGCAAAGTGGCCATCGACAAAGACCAGCCCGTTGAGGCCGTAGCGGTAGTCGTCGGGAACGGCAGGTGTGGATGAGGACGCGGCTAGCTCGAAGTTGATCCGAGTCAGCGGGGCGATGTTGGTAAAAGCCCACTCCTCGTCTTTGGTCGTGGGAAAGCCAGCGTCGGCAAAGTGCCCAATGGCCTTTTGCCGCAGCGACACCAACTCATCTGTGCCGACGAGGTCGTTAAAGCAGGACTGATAATGATCGACGCCGTTCATTGGACCGGCTCCTTGACCCAGTCGTAGCCCTTTTCCTCAAGCGTCAGCGCCAATTCCTTGCCGCCCGACTGGACGATGCGCCCCTCGTAGAGCACGTGGACGAAGTCCGGGACTATGTAGTTGAGCAGGCGCTGGTAGTGGGTGACGACGACGGCGGCTTTGTCTGGGGTGTGGAGTTGATTGACGCCTTGGGCGACGATCCGCAGCGCGTCGATGTCGAGGCCGGAGTCGGTCTCGTCGAGGATCGACAGCTTGGGTTCCAACACGGCCATCTGCAAAATTTCGTGGCGCTTTTTCTCGCCGCCAGAAAAGCCTTCGTTGACCGATCGCTTGAGAAAGCTCTCATCCATTTCCACCAAGGCGAGCTTTTCGCGGATCAGGCCGAGGAAGTCGAAGGCGTCGAGTTCTTCTTCGCCGCGTTGCTTGCGGAGTTCGTTGTAGCTTTGGCGGAGGAAGTACGTGGAGTTGACGCCGGGGATTTCCACTGGGTACTGAAAGGCGAGAAATAGCCCGGCACACGCCCGCTCTTCTGGCGCGAGTTCGAGCAGGTCTTGGCCGCAGTACGTGGCCGACCCTTCGGTGATGTCGTAGCCCTCGCGTCCGGCTAAGACTTGCGCGAGGGTGCTTTTGCCCGAGCCGTTGGGGCCCATAATGGCGTGGATTTCGCCGGGTTGAACTCCTAGCGTGACACCGCGCAAGATGGGGGTGTCTTCAACGGCGACGTGGAGGTTTTCGATGTGGAGCATAGTGTGCTTTCGGTTAGGGTTGTAATGCTATGGGTTTATTTAGCCTTTCAATGCTTTTGTTAGTGGCGATCCACAGCGAACCAAGCGAATAGGTTCTAGTTTTCCTCGAAAATTAACCTTGTTAGAAGGCTTGAGAAAGTTGTCGCGCTCAATGCGTCGGAGCTCACCACCATAGGCGGCGACAGGACGAAACCGAACCTCGACATCCGTTGGAACTAGCCCCTCTGCAATAGTAGCACCGGCGCGTAGCTGTGGCCGGAATTTGTCAACCCGGGCCGCACTTGCGGTTAGTTCTACTGGCACGACCCACGGCCCGTCATTTTCGTCGATGCCGCCGACAAATAAATAATCACAACGAGGATTACCTACTCGTACTGGTGCGGCTTCGTGTTCCAAGCTGATTAGGACCGACGGTTCAGGTACGCCCTTCAGCAATAGCGAGCAACGACCGTCGCGGCATGTTGTTGAAGGGCATTGCACGTTTGTTTTTTTTCGCACCTTTTCCACTATAGTCGCTGGCATTAATGATCCTCAATCCGGCTGGAAATTTCCGCCCATCGGTTATAGAGCGACTCTGTTACCAACCCGAAGCCGGCAGGGAAGGTCGCCGACTCGGTATCGAGCGAAATTTCCCGAACTACTGAACCAGACTGCTCTGTGCTCGGCTCGAAAAACCACGCGCCGACTTGTTCGGGGCCGAGCGCAATATCGGCGTCGTCAATTCCCTCGCGTTGCTCAGTGGGAAGGTCCGATAACCGGACCAAATTCGCTAATTCTTCCAACACCCACTCGCTATGGGTAGTAATGATGATGCGGATACCAGACTGCACGGCTGCTGCGAGTTGACGGGTAAACTCCACCTGCATGGCTGGGTGCAGGTGAGACTCGGGCTCTTCAATGATGAGCAGGTCACCCGGCTGAACTACATGACGCAGGTACAGTACTACAGGTGCTAACTCCGACACCATGGATGATGCATTCATCAAGGGCAAATCTCGCTCCCAGCCATTCGGTCGAAAGACAAACGAAGGGTAGTCGATTGGCGACTGTTCGACGCGGACGGCCCCCCGTAGTAGCGTCTGTTCCAAGCGCTGTGCGAGGTTATCGTAATTTTTACGGTGTGCCCGTCGCGATGAACCGGCCAACGCAACAAGCTGTTCCATAAAGTCGCCGAGAACTCCAGAAAGTACTGGCATGGGAGAATCCGGTCGTAGCGCGGTCCGCGATGCTCTCGCTATCAAAGATCGCACGACCACTTGATGTGCGTGCATTACACCAGCGCGGTCGGCGGGAAGGTAATGCGCGGGGCGAGACAATGGGCCGGCGATATCTGAAGCAATGTCGCTAGCAAGAGTGCAAAGCAGGTCCTCTAAGATACGTTTGGCACGTTCCTTTCCGTCTGATTCCATATTTTCCAGTTCAGTCAGCCAGTCGATATTCAGATTGGCCGTCGCCTTACTTCCCATCTTGTTAAATCCCATATTCTCCAGTTCAGCCAACCAGTCTACGTGCCAGTTCCAGAGAAGGACTGAGATATCTCCCATATTCATCTGTAAGGGCATTGTACTCGGAATTGCAGCATCTATTTTAGCCCCTTGCTCTGTTACTTCAACTTCGTATCCAAAAAGATCACTTTGTCCTACTTCCTTTGAGTTGTTTTGATACAGGGAAAGTATAGTTTTGCCATCACTTAGATGGCGAATCAAAGTTTTCGCCTTCTCCACCCCAAAGCATCTTGTGATTTCACCCTCTAGGTCCCCGCTTAAATGTGCAATATTGTTGATAATTGGACGTACTGACATCTCAATGGATTCTGGTAATTCAATTAAGTAGGACTTCTCATATTTAGTAGTTTGTAAGTCCGAAATCGTTTCTTTCATCCAATCATAAAGACCTGAAAGATCATTTGTCGACAAATCAGGACTTTGTCGCTTTCTCAGAAGCATTGGCGAGCGAATATCATCCCCTGAGTAGGCGTTGAAAAACTTATGTAACACGTAAACGAGAGCCGCCATGTAGGATTTTCCGGTGTTGCTCGGCCCCACGAATACGGACATTGGACGCAGTTCGATACTCGCCTCGGCGATTGGGCCGAAGTTGGCAACCGTTAGCTCAAGGGGCTTTGCGCTGGATGTCGTAGTCATAGCTGAATTTGTTATACGAGGACGACACGCGGTGTGCAATCCCGTAGCCGCTCACACCCCTACCTATCCGACGCTGCCCTCTAAGCTGATGCCGAGCAGCTTTTGCGCCTCGACGGCGAATTCCATCGGCAGCTCGGCGAGGACTTCCTTGCAGAAGCCGTTGACGATCATGGAGATGGCGTCTTCAGTGGAAATCCCGCGCTGGTTGCAGTAGAAAATTTGGTCCTCGCCAATCTTGGAGGTGGAAGCCTCGTGCTCGACGTGGGCAGTGGGATTGCGGACCTCGATGTAGGGAAAGGTGTGTGCACCGCATTGGTCGCCGATGAGCATGGAATCGCACTGGGTGAAGTTGCGAGCGCCGGTCGCGTTTTTGAGCACCTGCACCTTGCCGCGATAGGTGTTTTGGCCGCGCTGGGCCGAAATGCCCTTGGAGATAATGGTGCTGCGGGTGTTTTTGCCGATGTGGTGCATCTTGGTGCCGGTGTCGGCCTGCTGCCGCTTGGACGTGACGGCTACCGAGTAAAATTCGCCGACCGAGTGATCTCCTTGGAGGATGCAGCTAGGGTACTTCCAGGTGATGGCCGAGCCGGTCTCGACTTGGGTCCACGAGATTTTGGAGCGGTCGCCGCGACACGCGCCGCGTTTGGTGACGAAGTTGTAGATCCCACCTTTGCCGTTTTCATCGCCCGGATACCAGTTCTGCACGGTGGAGTACTTGATCTGCGCGTCGCCGAGGGCTACGAGTTCGACGACGGCTGCGTGGAGTTGGTTTTCGTCGCGCATTGGGGCTGTGCACCCCTCTAAATACGACACATACGACCCCTCGTCGGCGATGACCAAGGTGCGCTCGAATTGGCCCGTGTTGGCCGCGTTGATGCGGAAGTACGTCGATAGCTCCATGGGGCAGCGCATGCCCGGTGGCACGTACACGAAGGAGCCGTCGGTAAAGACCGCGGAGTTGAGGGTGGCGAAGAAATTGTCGGAATAGGGCACGACCGAGCCGAGGTATTTTCGCACGAGCTCGGGGTGATTGTGGATGGCTTCGGACATAGAGCAGAAGATAATGCCCAACTCGGCCAGCTTGTCCTTGAACGTGGTGGCCACGGAGACGCTGTCGAAAACGGCGTCCACAGCCACGCCAGCGAGCATTTTCTGCTCTTCGAGCGGGATGCCCAGCTTCTGGTAGGTAGCCAGAATTTCGGGATCGACCTCGTCGAGGCTGTCGAGCTGTTTCTGCTTGGGGGCCGAGTAGTAAACGATGTCTTGGTAGTTGATGTCGGGATAGTGGACCATGGCCCAGCGCTGGCTCTCTTTGCCGTGCGTTGGATCTGCCATAGTCAGCCAGCGGCGATAGGCTTTGAGCCGCCACTCGAGCATGAACTCAGGCTCGTCCTTTTTGGCCGAGATGAAGCGGATGATTTCTTCGTTGAGGCCGGGTGGGGCCGAGTCGGCCTCAATGTCGGTGACGAATCCCCACTCGTAATCGCGGTTGGCAAATTGCTCTAGGGTTTGGGTGCTTTCGCTCATGTTGGCTCCTTGTATCGTATCTATGCGCGGTCTCAAGAACTTAGGAATCTGTACAAAAAAGTCAAGTTTCAGGGAGGGCTTCGACAGGCTCAGCCCAAGGGCGGTGTCCTGAGCTTGTCGAAGGACGGCTAACCCATTTTTTTGCGCTGCGCTAGGTAGCGCGATAGGGCCACGTCAAAGGGGGTCGCCGTGTCGAGCAGGGCGTAGTCGATGCCGGCCTCGGCGCACCCGAGCCGATAGGTCTGGATCAGCTCGTCCATCAGCGCCCGGTATTCGTGCTGGATGTGCCAAGGTTGGGTGGTGAGGGTTTGGTCTGGGTCTTCAAGGTCGTAGAAGCGGGTCTGGTCGCGGAAGGCGAGGTCGCGCTCGCGGGGGTCGAGCAAGTGGAAGACGATCACTTCGTGCTGCAGGTGGCGGAAGTGGCGCAGCCCTTCGAGGACTTGGTCGGGCGCGTCGAGCAGGTCGGAGAGCACGATGACGAGGCCGCGGCGGCGGATGCGCTCGGCGAGGTCGTGGAAGGCCGGAGCCATACTCGTCTCGCTGCGCGGCTGCGCTTGGTCGATGGTCTTGAGGAGTACTTGGAGGTGGCTTTGCACCGAGCGCGGCGGCACGTACGCCTCGGTTTGGTGGTGATAGAGCAACAGGCCGACCGCGTCGCGCTGTTTGAGCATGAGGTACGACAGCGCGGCGGCCAAAGAGGCCGCGTAGCGAAATTTGCTCAGCGGTGCGCCGGCCGCAAAGTCCATGGAGCCGGAGACGTCGAGCAGCAGATAGGCTTTGAGGTTGGTCTCCTCTTCGTACTGTTTGACGTACAGGCGGTCGGACTTGGCATAAGCCTTCCAATCGAGGTCGCGCAGGGGGTCGCCCGGCATGTAGGGACGGTGCTCGGAAAATTCGACCGAGAAGCCGTGGTACGGGCTGCGGTGCAAGCCGGTGATAAAGCCCTCAACCACGAGCCGCGCAATCAGGTCGAGGCGCGAGAGGCGCGAGATGGTTTCCGGGTGGAGGTAGGAGGCGGTTTCGCTCACGCTAGGATTCTGGCTCCACGTCGGCGAGCAGGCGTTCGATTAGGCCGACCGCGCTGATGTTTTGCGCTTCGGCGTGAAAGTTGACGACCATGCGGTGGCGCATCACTGGCAGAGCCACGGCGCGGATGTCTTCGATGGCGACCGAGTGCCGATCGGAGAGAATGGCCCGTGCCTTGGCCGCTAAGACCAAGTACTGGGAGGCGCGCGGCCCAGCGCCCCAACTGACCATTTCGCGGATGTAATCCGGCGCTTGGGCGTCCCCGGGCCGGGAGGAGCGCACTAGCGAGACAGCGTAGCGGACGCAGTGATCGGCCACGGGCACCCGGCGCACGAGTTGTTGTAGCTCGACGATCTGTTGGGCATCTACTACTTGGTTGACGGTGGCTTGGGTGACGCTGGTGGTGGCGCGGACGATGTCTTCTTCCTCGCGGTCGCTGGGATAATCGATCCACAGCTCAAAGATGAAGCGGTCGAGCTGGGCTTCGGGCAGGGGATAGGTGCCCTCCTGCTCGATGGGATTTTGGGTGGCGAGCACGAAGAATGGCTCGCTGAGCCGCATGGTCTCGCCGGCCGCGGTGACCGCGTGTTCCTGCATGGCTTGGAGCAGGGCCGCTTGGGTCTTGGGCGGCGTGCGGTTGATTTCGTCGGCGAGGATGACGTTGGCAAACAGAGGGCCGCGGATGAAGCGAAAGGCTTTGCGGCCGGTGTCGATGTCCTCTTCGAGTACCTCAGTGCCGGTGATGTCCGAGGGCATCAGATCTGGAGTAAATTGGATGCGGCCAAAGGAGAGATCGAGCGTGCGGGCGAGGGTTTGGATGAGCGTAGTTTTGGCCAAGCCAGGCACGCCTACCAGCAGGCAGTGGCCACCGGCGAGCAAGGCGATGAGCAGTTCTTCGACGATCTGCTTTTGGCCGATGATGACTTGGCCGATCTCGCCGTAGATGCGGTCCCTGATTTGGCCGAGTTGAGCTACGGCCTCGGTGTCTGACATGTACTTCCTTTCGATTGTTCGGAAACCTCGTCCCCACAAAATAAGAACTCTTTGAGTTCGTTTATGGACACGGGCCGATAGATTTCGTCTCGGCGATTCTCAGCAATCATGTACTCAAGATAGGCTTCCGCCGCGTCTTTCAAGCCTTCCAGTGCTTCTTTTTTATTTTTTCCGCAAGAGGCAATATCTAGCTCAACGCACAGCGAGGCGTACTGATTGCCTTCTTTTTTTAATAAACAGGTAAGCGATTTCATAGCAGGTCCCTTCCCTTCAAAATACCGTCTTTGCAAGGGCCATTCAAATACTCAGGTCTTGCGCTCCTTTTTCTTGGCCGCCGGGAAGAGCACATTGTTCAAGATCAGCCGATAGCCGGGCGAATTGGGGTGCAGGGTGAGGTTGGTCGGCGGGTCGTGGACGTGGTGCCTGTGGTCTTCTGGGTCGTGGCCAGCGTAGAAGGTGAAGGTGCCCTTGCCGACGCGGCCGTGGATGTACTTGACGCTGTCGGTGCCCTCTTCTTGGCCGAGGAGGATGACCGAGTCCTTGATTAGCGACTGGCGGAAGGCCGTGGTCTGGCCGAGGAAGCCATCGACGATATTGGTGTGGCACTGGGTGAGCATCGTCGGCACAGGGTCGTATTTGGCCGAGAACTCGAATAGTGTGAAATACTCGGCCTCGGCCGTGCGGATCCGGCGCATGTCGTCTGGGGTGGTGTCGATGTTGGAGAATTCGTACACCAGCGGGTTGGTTTCAAGGACGAAGTTTTCAAAGGCTACGGTGCGGCTGAAGTCGAGTTGGGCTTGGGCGTTGGGGTCGGCTGAGTCGCCGTCGAAGACCGTGTGGCATATATCCACGTTGAGCGCGGCGAGGGCGATGTCAAAGGTGTCGGTGGCCGAGCACATGGCGAATAGGAAGCCGCCCGCGGCCATGTACTCGTAGATTTTGACTACTACGGCCTTCTTTTGTTCGGAGACCTTGGCGTAGCCGAGGTGACGCGCCATCTGCTCGTACGCGACTTGCTGTTCGCGGTACCACATCTGATTGCTGTACGAGCCGTAGAACTTGCCGTACTGGCCGGTGAAATCCTCGTGGTGCAGGTGCAGCCAGTCGTAGTCGTCGAGTGCGCCTTGGAGCACTTCGTCGTCCCAGATTTTTTCGTAGGAGATTTGGGCGTATTCCAGCGCGAGGGTCACTGCGTCGTCCCAGGGCTGTTTGTTGGGTGGTGTGTACACGGCGATCTTCGGCACCTTTTCCAAGCGCACGACTTCCATGTTGGACGCGTCGATCTCCGCGTCGATCTGGGCGACTTGGGCCTCGGAGATGTGCTCGGTGCTGACGCCGCGCAGGATGGCTTCGCTGGCGATGAGGGCGTGTGCTTCGACGAGGAATGAGCCGCCGCGATAGTTGAGCAGCCACTCGACCGGAATGCCGCGCTCCAAGGTCCAGAAAGCGAGGCCATAGGCCCGGAGATGGTCGCGCTGGGAGGTGTCCATGGGCACGAGGATTTGCTCGGCGCGGGCCGGGAGGAGGGCGAGGGTGCAAAGGGTTAAGGCAAAGAGAATGGGCATGGGGTCAGCCGCTTTCGCGTAGGTGGCGGAGCCGCTCGACGTGCAGACGCGCCTCTGGGGCGCGAGCGTCGTGCGGGTGTTGGAGGAGTGCGGTCTCGCAGGTTTTGAGGGCTTGCTCAATCGCGCCTTGGCGCTCGTAGAGCGCGGCTAGGCCGAGATGGGCGGCGACGATGTGCTCGCCTTGAGGGAAGTGAGCGATTTGGCGCTGGTATAGGGTCATAGCCTCGTCGAGACGATCTTGTTGGGCGCGCAGGTCGGCGCGGATGAGCAAACTCCACTCGACGAGATTTGGCTCAGCATCCTCTTCGAGGGCAGCCCAGTGCGCGTCGGCTGCTTCGCTCTGTCCTTGGCGCTCTAAGAGTTGAGCGCGGCTGAGATCGGCGAGGCCCTCGGACGCTGCATACTCTTCGCAGATGGCGAGCAGGGCGAGAACATCGTTGGCGAGGTCATGGCTCGGGTCGGCTGTGGCTAGCGCGGCCAAGGCGGCTGTAGCTGCGGCAAAGTCGCCGCGGAAGTAGAGGAGTTCGGCGCGGTGATAGCGAGCCGCGTACGCAACCGGGCCGCCGCGCTTTTCTAAATCCGCCCAAAAGCGATCGGCGCGGTCTAGCTCACCGAGGCGCAAGTTGCACTCGGCAAATAGCATCAGGGCCGGTTTGGTCCACGGGCCGCGCTGCGGGGCTTCGACTACGGCTTGTAAAGCGGTGCAAGCGCCTTGGGCGTCGCGTTCTAGCAAGAGACGCGCTTGCTCGACTTGTGCTTGTAGGTCGGCGGCTGCGGCGGCTGCGCTGCACAGGCCAAAGACGCCGATGAGGATGGATATTTTCATGGGGCCTCGTGCGCTTGCAGGTCTTGGTAGATTTGGTCGTAGTAGCGCCGCAGCAAGGCGCGGTACTCTTCGGGATAGGGGCCGGCAAGCGCTTGGCGCAGGGCTTCGCGCCATAGGTCGGGTGTCTGCCCGCGATCGGTGGGCGAGGCGGTTGGGCCGGCGTAGGGTTGGTCGGTGGCCGTGATGCTGCGCCGCTTTTCGTCAAAGCCGCGGCTGTGGATGGAGCGGCTGGCGTCGAGCATGCGCTGGTAGATGCGCTCCTGATTTTGCCGCGTACGCTGGTTGAGCCGCCCGCGCTGCAAGTCGGCGAGCACATCTCGCATCTCGTCTTGGATGGCTTGCACGCGCTGTTGTGCTCCTCGGTGCCCGCGCAGCGAGCGGGCGACCTCGTCGAGGGCCTGCATGAGGCCCTGTTGTTGGGCGCTGAGGCGTGCGATTTGCTGCTGGAGCCCAGGTCCCGGCATCTGGCCCATGGCCTGCTCGGAGGCTTGGTTGAGTTGGCTTTGCTGCTCGGAGAGGCCGAGCAGCTGCTGCATGGCCTCGGCAAAGGCCGAAGGGGTCTGCGCCTTGGCGAGGTTGTCGAGGCTCTCGCGCAGGAGTAGGACGGTCTCATTGAGATAGCGCATGGCCTTGCGCTGGAAATGGTGCGCCCCTTGCACGTCGCGCTGGCCGAGGCGCTGGGCTGCGTGCTGCATATCGCGCAGGGCGTAGCCGACGGTTGCGCTCAACTCAGGGGCGAGGGCTAGGGTGCGCCGGCCCACGGCGGCGATGCGCTCCACGACGTGACTGGTGCCTTGCATGAGCGCGAATTGGACTTCGGCGAGCTCGGTCGAGCCGTCTTGGGCGCGGGCATCGGCAAACAGGCTCTCTTGGCGTTGGGATAGTTGGACGAGGTCGCGCATGGCGCGGCGCAACTCGCGACTGAGTTGATCCTTTTCTGCGGCGAGGTATTCGTCTTGCATCTGCTGCAAGTCCTCGGCTAGCGCGTCGAGGTCTGCGGCTAGGGCCTGTCCGCTCTGCTGGGCTTCACCTGGGGATTTGGCCCGCATCTGGCGCACCATCTGGCGCATCCGCTCGGCGAGTGCCTTGCGCTCTATGTCCTCGGCGCGGTGGGCTAGCTGGTCGGAGAGCGCGGGGTTTTGCTCGGCTGTGGAATCGCTCAGTTCTTGGAGCTGCTCGGCGAGCCGTTCGGTGTCGCGCTGCAAACTGCCTTCCTGTAGCTGCTGGCGCAGGCCGCTCTGGCCGTCCGCGAGCTCGCGGTTGATTTGGCTCTGGCGTCGGGCCAGTTCTGCGGCTTGCTCGACGATGGCGCGAAGCTGTTGTTCGGTCCGCACCTGTTCGAGCAAGGCAATGGTGCGGTCGAGTCGTTGCTGGAAGGCTTGCTGGTCTTCGTTAAAGCGCTTGAGGGCTTCGGCGAGGACTCGGGGGTCTGGGTCGCTGGCAGCTTTTTGCAGGTCGGCGAGGGCCTGCTGCATTTCCGGGGTGGCGATGTCGCCCATGAGTTCGCGGATGTGGTCGAGCTTGTCGAGCAGTTCCTCGCTGCCCGTGCCCTCGTCCTGCATAGAGTCAATGGTTTGCTCCAATTCAGCCGCGAGCTCTTCTACGGCGCGAGCGCGCTCGGCTTCGGCTGTGAGCGTTGACTCGAGTTCCTTTTTTTGCTCCCAGCTTAGTTCTTCGCTTTTGAGCAACTCGCGGCGCACCCGCTCGATGTACTCCTGATGAGCTTGTCCTTCAGCCGCGAGTTGCTCCAAGGACGATAGTTGTTCCTCCTGGGCTTGGTCGGCTTCTGAGTAGAGTTCATATAGGGAGGGGAAGCGCAGCACGTACTGGCGGCTCTGACCCTTTTGCGGGCCGGCCACTTGATTGTTGTCGAGGGCTTCTAGGTGGTAGTAGATGCGGTCTTCGGGCAGCAGGTTGGCGGCTGAGAGATCCCAGATGTGGCTGACGAGCACCTCGCGCTGGGGGGTGGTGGGCAAAGCGCGGCGCTGTTCGGAGCCGCTGTTGACTCGATAGACCAAGGCGATTTCCTCGACGGAAAAGTCGTCGCTGGCCTCGGCTTTGAGCAGCACCTTGAGGGACTCAGGCAGGTCGCTGTCGCGGCCGGGATCGGTGATGGCGACTACTGGCTTTTGGTCTGCGCGCATTTGGATGGCGTAGCGGATGGGGTCGCGGTTGGTCGCGCCCTGGCGATCGACGAGGGCGATGTGGTACGCACCCGGGCGCTCGATTTGGAAGGCGACGCGGGCGGTCGCGCCGTCGAGCTGGGCGGCGATCGACAAGGTGTCGTCGAGGACCAAGGTGGCCTTGGACAGGGATTTGTTGGCCGCGACTTCAAGGGCGACGCGAGTGCCGGGCAGGCCCTCGATGTCGCCGCCTTCCTCTTCGATGCGGTCGGGTAGCTGGCTGTAAGCCGGGTACTGGTAGTGCAGGCGCAAGCGCGTGACGGCCGGGGGGTTGATGACGCTCACTTCGTACTCGGGCGAGCGGTCGTCGCCGACTGCAATGGCGTAGCGGAAGGATCGCTGAACTAGGGGAAAGGTGTAGGTGACGGAGTCGGCGCGATCGACTACGAGTTCTTCGGTCTGGTAGGATGCTTCTGTGCTTGCGCGGCGCATGATGCGGGCGCGGCGCGGCTTGTCGCCGGCAAAATGCACTTGCAGGGTGGCGTCGTCGCCCTTGATGACTTCGAGGTCGCCGGGACGGACGGTGATCAGGGTGCGCGGAGGGCGCTCGTACGCGGTGAGCGGATGGGCGCAGCGCTGGGCAGCTTGGGCGAGGTCGTCGCCAAACAGGAAACCGCAAAGGAGCGCGATGGTCGCTGCGCCGCCGAGCAGGCGCAGGTAGGCGTAGAGCGGCCGACGGTCGAGGATTTGGGCTGGATTGGCGGCGCGTAAGAGCGCGGTGGCCCGCTCGCTCGCAGCCGCAAGCAGTGCGGGAGAGTGAGCGGGGTCTGTAGCGGACAGTTCTAAGGTGCTAATCAGCCGCTGTTGGAGCGGGGGACAGCGCCGTTCGACGAAGAGGGCGAAGCGGTGCTGCGAGAGGAGAACGGGCAGGTGCCGCCTGAGAGCAAACGCCAGTACCCCTCCGGTAGCCAAAAGTGCCAAGATGCCCAAGCCCGTGCGCCAAGGTGGCGAGAGAAAAAAAAGCGCTTCGAGCAGGACCCACAGCAAGACAGACATCAAGCCTGCGGCTAGACCCAAGGCCAACGCAGAGAATATGGTTAGGCCCAAGGCGCGGCGGCGCAGTGCGGCTAGGTGTGCGAGAAGGGGTGAAAGGGAGCTATGGTCCATAGGGATTAGGCTTGAGATCGCTATATAGATGTTGCGGTGCGGAGCGTGGTTCCGCGTAGAAGAAAGTTAGCTCAGGGGTGGCGCTGCCGCCAGACGGCTACATGGTTGTCCAGACCCTAACTGAGCTAAACTACCAACTCATTACGGCGTTGCCGCTTTCGCCGGCCCAGTAGTCTATGGCATACCAGATGCCGGCCGTGACGAACTGACCGAGAATCAGGCCCATGAAGAAGGGTCGAGTTTTGAGATAGAGCGCCGGACCTCCGTAGCGCAGGACGAGCGTCTTGCACAGCCAAGCTAGGAATACACTGAAAAACATCGTGCCAAAGACAGCACTGATCGGAAAACCCAACGGGTGGAAGGGCCACCAAGATATGTGCTGGCGGGCGGCCATCAAAAGCACCATGGCTCCGGCACCAATGGCTGTATAGAGCCAGTTCTCCCAATGCGGGCCATCGAGCGATTGCAGCCGTGCGGCGGCGTTGTCAAAGGGGTAGCGCGCCGCGCCGCCAAAGAAAAAAGAATCGGTATTGATCCCCCCGTAGCGATAGCCTAGGTCGAGGATGGCCCAAATTGAGCTAAAGAGGGTCACGAGGATGGCCAAGAGGATGCCCCAAAAGACGATGCGGCGTCCTTTTTTTATGGTCTCTTCGGCGAGTTTGAGGCCATTGGCGCAGGAGGCCATGACAAAGGTGAGAATGTCGCTGGCCCATATGTAGGTAAAGGCCAAGGCCATGACGCCGGAGGAGCCGATGGTGCGGGTGCCAAAGCCAGCGGCGACGAAATCCGAGGCGATCATCGGCGCGAAGATAAAGGCCAAACCCCCTTCGGCGACGACGCGGGTGATGCCTATGAAGAGCACAAAGGCGAAAAAGAGATAGACGGGGGTAATCCAAGCGGGCAGCCCTGACTGCCAGAGCCACACGCCCATAAAGGTCAGACTGCCCGCCAGCATCAAGAGTGCGGTCCGGTAGGAGAGAATTTCGCCGGAGTCATCGACTTCGGCGGCACCAAAGACGGCTTTGCGCCAGACTGCGCGCAGGTGGTCGCGGGCATTCCACAGACCGAAAAGGACCAGCGCGACGACGGCCCCGAATCCCTGGTGGACGACGATCGAACCCGTATAGGTGCTGTAGGCTCCGAGCACGGGATCGATCTTCTGGACGCCGAGTACGTTGAAGATGCCCTGCTGAACGGTGTTGAGCAGATAGAAGAAGCACAGCCCAAAGGCTATGTCGCGGTTGACGAAGTAGGAAAAGCCCAGCATCTGGAAGCTGAGCCGGAGCGGAACTTGGATGCTGTCGCGGAAGAGCGGCACCGAGCTATCGAGACCGACGCGGGGGAAGTAGGGGAAATAGTGATTGAGGCCATTGACGCTCTGGATGAGGGCGGGGATGGCAAAGCCGATCCACATCAGCGGATTCTTGAAAAAGGCGTTGAGTAATCCGGGGCGCTGGTCTTCTTCTTGGAGCATGGCGATAGGGAGCTGGACCAGCGGGAAAATTAGGCGCTCGTTTTCGATCCACTGTTTGCGCAACACGACCATGAGGGAAATCATCGCCAAGTAGAGTGCCAGCACGAAGGGCAGCCAAAAAACTAGCGGGGACAGCCAAAGGCCCCAAGGGATGCCTTCGCCTTGCGGCGCACCTTCGTAGAAGTTTTTGATCTGGTCGAAGTCGTGGTGGGGGATGATCCAATCGGGAATGAGTGGATGGAGGAGCTCGGCCCAGTTGTTTTCGGGCGTGGCATAGTAGATGACGCTGGTTATATCGGGCAGGAGAAAGGCGGTGAGCCCCCATTCGGGGATTGAGGTAGCGACGATCCACATGATGTAGATGAGCGCTAACTCGGCCCGGCTCAGCATCCACGAGCGGCGCGCCAAGCCCAGTAGCGTGTTGCCGGCAAAGACCAGAAAGAAGAAGAGAATGATGGCGGCGGGTGTGTTGAAGTACGAGGCGATCCGAGAGCCGTGGAGCACCATGTTGCAATACGGGACGCCAGCACCAATGGCCCAGGCACCGGCTGCGCCGACGAGGAGGGCGCGGAGGCCGGGCCGCTGTGAAGTTGGTGAAGTCGCGGTCAAAGGATGGGGTAGAGGTCAGGGGGCGGCTGCATGAAGACACGGGTGGGGTGGCGATGTCAGTACGCCACCCCGATCAAGTGCGTCTCACTGGTATGGGACGCAGAGGCCGCATCTACGTCGGCGTCTATCTTGCAGAGATACGTCCCTGGCGGCACGAGTTGCCCGTCGTCGCCGCGTCCATCCCAAGTAAATACCTGCTCGCCAAAGCCCTGCCGCCGCCCGCTCCACACGGGGTGCCCGGCCAAGTCAAAGATGTGCACTTGGATGGTGCGCTCGGCATTGAGGTTGCCGAGCGCAAAGCGTATGTGGGCTTGATCGTTGGTGCCGTCGCCATTCGGGGTAAAAGGATTCGGCGCGATGGCGACGCCCTGCACGACGCGGTTGGACAAGGGCACGGAGATGCTCAGGGCGGTGCCGGGCGTCAAGGCTGTGGCGTCGCCTGGATCGACTTGCTGATAGGTTTCGGGGAAAGCCGAATCGCGGATCGCGGCATCTACGGTGGTGCCGTTGAGCAGCACCGAGGCGTGAAAGCGCACTCTCACCAGTTCGCCGGCTGCGGCGATGGACCCCTGCTGACTCCGAGGCAGGGCATTGTACGCGGCTTGGGTCAATGGATTCCCCTGTTGGTCAAATGGAAATTCACCGCCTTTGCCCACTAACCGGCGAAAGTAGCGAATCTCGCCTTGGAGCGAATCGGCTAAGCTCCGGTATGCGAACTCCTCTACGGCTTCGGTAATAGGGTTGCCGTCCGCGTCGTGGCCGCGCAGGGCGAAGTAGAGGATATCCCCCTGCTCTGCAAGCGGCAGGCCGAGATAAGTCAGCTCGTTGAGTATGCGGCCGTCGCCATCTACGGGCACTTGCTCGCCCTCTTCGGTCACGACCCTATAATAAGTGCGGGTGTCGTCGCCGACGGCCTGTAAGGCCACCTTTTCGGGGAGGAGCAACCGCAGGCCGGTGCCGGTGTCGGCCGGGAAGATTTTTAGGGAATCGCCAGTGGCCGCGTCGAGCAGCACGTCCGCGCTGGCGGCGGAGAAGAGGCGGCGAGGTTGGCCACGGTCAAAATCCTCTTCACGGCCGAGAGCCACATCGGCGATGGTGAGCGCCTCTATGGGTGCGGCGTCGAGCCGGATCTCGTCAAAGCGCCGGCTGGGCGGTCCCCCGGGCTGGTGCTCCACAAAGGTCGGCTTGAGGAACAGCGCGAACTCGTTCGGTTCTCGTGGCTCGACCGTATTGGGCCAGATCTCGGCAACGGTCCGGTGCGCTACCGGGGGCAGGAATTCCACGGCAATGGAGCGCAAGCTGGCCGCCACGTTGGGCGAGGTGGAAAGCAGCCGCGCTTGGATCTGCAAGAAGCGGCGCGGGCTGGGGGAGGTCACGACCTGGCCCGAGTGGGTATAACGCTGGCTCCAACTGCTCCAGCCGCCACCGGGTTGCAGCCGATTGACGACCGGCCCCTTAAAGCTGGTCGGCAGGTTTGTGTAATCGGTTTCGGTTTTGAGGTCGCCGCCGTTGCCGTAGTACTCGACGATTTCCACGAGACGGTCTCCGGTGCGCGTGCGGATCTGGACATCGACCCGTTCGGAGTCCGGCAGGTCGGCCTCCCATTCGATGCGGCCGAGAATGACCGAGCCGGGCAGCTCAATCATCGGCGAGGTGAGCGTGACCTCAGAAGGGTAGCCCTCGCCGAATAGCTGCACCTCGCGGATGCGGTCGCCGGTGTTGTACCCGCCGGCGCGGCCCGCTTGGCTGGTGAATATCTGGCTGTTCAGGTAGCGCACCTGCTCGAGTTTCTCGAACCCGCTCTCCGACGTACCTACTGATACCCCCGACCATGGAGTAGAATTTGGTGCAGATCCCGTCTGGCGGTACATCTCGCGCCATTTCAGGCTGCCGTTGGAATCACGCGATCCGTCTGAAATGCGGACGACCATCTCATCGACCCCGCTGATGCCGCCCACCATGCGGAAGTAGTTGAGCCAGAAGCGCGCCCCGAGGTCGAGGGTCATAATGCCGCGATCTTCGAAGCGGGGGTCGGGCGACCAGACGAATTGGAGGAAGTTGCTCTCATAGCGGCCATCAAACCCAGGCAGGCCGCCGAAGGTACCGGTTAGTTCGACGCTGCCGCCACCGTCGATGACGTCGAGGGCGATGTTGTCGCCTTGGGTCCACACTTCTACGGCTGCTAGACGGGGTCGCTCGCGTCGGTAGTGGACGAGGCGACCGCGGCGCTCGGGCGCGACATCCTCGTATATGCTGCGAGCGACCTTGGTCTCGGTGCCAGCCGCGTTGACGATGTGGTAGTCGATGCCGCCCTGTTCGTCGAGCGGCAGGGCCGCGAACTCGGCTTCTGTCACGACCGCGAATTTGTCCAGCTTGCTGTCGGTGACTGCGATGCGGAGGATGTGGAGTTGCCGGTAAAAACCCTCGTCGTTTGGGTCGAGGTCAAACTCCACCGAGGTTTGGTTTTCGACCGGGGCGATGGTGCGGTCTATGAGCGACAAATCCGCGCCCCGCGCATCCGAAGGCGTTCCGAGCAAGCGCACTTGGCGAAAAGGCTCGCCCTCGCTGGGATCTAGGAAGCGCAGGACCACCTTGGAGAGTGGAACCAACCGGCCCAAGTCGATATCGACCGTCCAATTTTCGAGCGAGTGGTTGTGGTATTCGACCCGGCGATCACCCGGGGCGGCGGCGTCATACGTGGCCTCATCTACTCGCCGTTCTAGGCCATCATCGCCTTTGACGATAAAGTAGATAGGACCTTTGGCGGCTGGCGCGAGGTCGTTGTATTCGGCGCGAGAAACCAAGGTGCTAGGTTCCCAATAGGTCGTGGGATCGCCGTCGAGAATGGCGGCGGCGGTTTCGACGCTGGTGCCAGCGTGGCGGATGCCGCCGTGATAGTAGTACCAGATAATCGGATCGCCGACTTCGATGTTCTTCTTGGTGTTAGCCTTTAGATAGACGATCGGCACCCCGGCTACCGTGGCTGGAGCCGTGCGGATGTTGAGCGGTACGGGGCGGTCGGCGCGATTTAATTCCTTGACTATCTTTTCGTATGCCTTTTGGTCTCCGATCAGGGTCTGGAAGCGATCGATGTCTAGGATGGCGTCGGTTGACTGGCCAATGCGGCGCGGAGTGAGGGCATGGGTCTGGGAGTTGATGCGCACGGCGTGTTTGGGCCGCGTCCAGTGTTCCCACTGCGCGGCGCGATTTATGGTCACGCCGTCGGCGGTCAGTTCAAATCCCTCCTGCGCTCTCGCTTGGCTCAACAAAAGGAGCAACGGCAGGCTCCAGCGTAAGGGTATGCGTTGGATGGTCATGGGAATTCCTCCAAGGTTTCACTCGCGCGGTACTAGGCTGGCTAGCAGCGAATCGGGCAGGGCGGCGGCGAGTTGCTCGGCGGAGATGTCGATTTCGTCGCGGTATTTTTCTCGCAGCGACGAAATCCACTGGTCAAAGTGCGCTTGTTCGGCCTGCTGTACGAGGGTCGCCCGCGCTCGTTGCTGTGCCTGCTGTGGCGGCTCTGGGCGGGCTGGTTCGGTGCGGACCACCACGAATAAGGCAAATCCCTCGCGGGTTCGCACTGGGCCGTTGAGGACGCCTACCTCGGCCTGTTGCAGGGCGCGCCAGAGCTGGGGATACGGGATGCTGTTGTAGCGGTGCATGCAGACGAGGCCGTCGGCGCGGCGCGGTCGCAGTGGGAAGCCGCGAGCCTTGGCCAAGGCGGCCAAATCCTCTTGACCCGTCAAGGTGCCTTTGAGTTGCTGTGCCTCTTGCGGGCTGGGTGCAATCAACTCGTCAAAGCAGATGGACTCAGGGATGGTAAATCGCTCGGGATGCGCGGCGATATAGCGCTCGACAGCGGCTGTGGCTACGGTGACTGAGTCGCTTACTTGGCGTTGATACACGGCTTTGAGCAGCAATTCTTCGTCGGCCTTGGCCAAATGCGCGGCGGCCTCTAACTCTTGGTGATAGCCCGCTTTTTCGGCGGCGGCGGCCAAAACGAGTTCCGGCAGGATGGCGCGGCGCGCAAAGGCCGCAATGGTCGCGCTGTCTTGCAGCGCCTCTGGGCGCGTTACCCGATGCTTCTTAAGAACTTCTAGATATTCTTCGGTGGAGACCTGACCGTTGGCGTACGCGAACAGAGGCGCATTCGCGCGCGATGGCAGGGCGGCTAGGCCCTGCGCAGTCAAATGCCAGCCCAATTCATAGGCAAGGAGTTCGACCTGCTTCTTTTCGACCTCCCGCCTCTTGGCTTTGGCCAACTCGCGGGCGAGCAAGTCCCGCTGGCTATCGACTTCTACTTGGCGGTCCTCTATAAAGCGCACCAAATGAAATCGTCGCCCCAAGGGCAACGGCTCGGATACGACGCCGGTCGGCTGGTGATCGAATACGACCTCTGGCACCCCAAGGCGGCTGGCCATGGAGCGATTGACAAAACCGATCCGACCGCGCTGGGCGGCTGTGCGCGGATCGAGCGTGTGTTGAGCAGAGAGTTCAGCAAAGGAAGCGCCGGCTGCGAGTTGGCGCTGGATCGCTTGGGCTTCGGCCTTGGTTTGGACCAGAATGGCGGTCATGAGACGCTCGCGCCCGAGGTCGTGTTCGGCGAAAAATCGGGCGATGTCCGCGTCCGCAACTTGCGCTTGGGGATGCAGGTCGCGCTTCCGGTATAGGTTCGCTAAATAGGTGCGCCGCTGGAGTAGCTGCTCAACCCACACGGCTGGCTCGCGGTCTAGTCCCATTTCGCGCGTGTGGCGCAGCATGAGTTGGCGGTCGATCAAGGTCTGCAAGTAAGACTGCCGCGCCGCTGGTCCCTGTTGGGCCGGACGTAGCCCCGGCAGCACATTTGACGCAAATTGGCGCAGTTCTGCGCCTGTGATGGGCACGTCGCCGACTAGGGCTACTGGCGGCGCGTCTTGTTGGCTGCACGCGACGGACAAAACCAACGCCGTCCACGCAGTGGTGCATCTGAGCTGCAAAACATTTCTGCTTAGCCTGTTCATAATTACTTTGCATTATACAAAGAAACATTTGTTTAAGGAAATCGGTTTTTGACCTCGCATCTTATCTACATAGCGGCGTTGGCGCTGGCGTGTTACGCCAATACCTTGGGCAACGGCTTTGTTTTTGATGACTCGGCGTACCTCGCTAGCGATGCGGTGCGCGGGCTGGCGTTAGGCGAGCTTTTTGGCGCTAGCTGGATGGGGCTGGAGCTGTACCGACCGCTCACTTTGCTCTCGCTCGGCTTCGATTTCCAGCTCTTCGGAGAAGCCCCTTGGGGCTATCATCTGACCAACGTCCTGTTGCACACGGTCAATAGCCTACTCCTATACGCCTTGGCCAGAGACCTGTTCGGCGAGGATCGCGCTGCGCTGTGGGCCGCCTTGCTGTACGCGAGCCATCCCCTCCAAACCGAAGTAGTAGCCTGGGTTTCGGCGCGGGGCGACTTGCTGGCCAGCCTGTTGTCGCTGAGTGCCTTGCTAGCGCATCGGCGGCAGCGCGTACTAGCCTATTTGCTGTACGCGGCGGCCTGTCTGTCGAAGGAGACGGCGATGGTTTTGCCGGTCGCGCTTTTCTTAGTGGACTCACGGCTTCGACCCGAGCTCAGCCGAGGGGAGGGGATAGCGGCTTGGTGCAAGCGATACTGGGGATATGGGGTGGCCCTGCTGGGCGTTTTGACGTTGCGTTGGCTGGCGTTGGCCGACGCCCCTGCTGGGCCGGTTTCTACCAATTTTTTGGCGGACTTTGGTCCGTGGCAGCGGCTCGGTACGGCCGTGGCCATTCTGCCGCGCTATTTGCTGCTGATCGCCGCTCCGCTGCATTTGTCGGCGGATTATTCGCATGCGTCGATTCCCCCGGTGGCGTCGCCTTGGGATTTGTGGTTTGTCGCGGGCTTGGCCTGTGTGGTTGCGTTGGTCGCACTGCCTTGGGTGGCGCGTTCGCGCTTTCTCGTCTTTGTCAGCGCGTTCTTTGGCGCGTGTCTGCTGCCGGTGGCCAATTTGTTTTTCCTCGCGCCCAGCGGCATGGCCGAGCGCTATCTGCACTTGGCCATGATCCCGGTGGCCCTGACTTGGGGCTGGGCTGGGCAGTGCTGGCTGCGGAGAAGTTCGGGACAGCGACGCCTGATTTGGGCGGTCGTACTGGGCGTGGTGGTTCTGTGCGGTGCGCGCACCATTGTCCGCAATCGAGATTGGCACAGCGATGCCCGCTTGTTTGCCGCAGTTTTGGCACACTATCCAGACAACGCTCGCGCCCACGACAATCTCGCGTTTACCTACTATCAGCAGGGACAATACGCCCGCGCTTTTCACCACTACCAGCGGGCGGTGGCCATCCAGCCGACCCGGTTGCGAGCGCATTTCAATCTCGGAATACTGCACAGCGCGGCGCGGCGTTACGAGGAGGCGATCGCGTCCTTCAAGACTGCACTGGCCCTAAATCCTACTCACGTTGAAACGCATTTCAATCTCGGACTGACCTATCAGAAAGCCGGTCGCTACGAGGAAGCTATAGGACACTATGGCACAGTGCTGAATTTGGCCCCGCACCATCTGAGAGCTTACTACAACTTAGGCCGTGCCTACGAGCGCGTCGGTCGCATAGAAGACGCCATCCGGCAATACACCGCGCTCGTGGCGCTAGACGCCGAATTTGCTAAGGCGTATTACCGCTTGGGCGAGTTGTACCGCCGCCAGCAGCGCTTGGCGGAAATGGCTGCTGCTTGGACGACTTTGCTGCGCTTGGATCCGGCGCACCGCGAAGCCGAGCGCATTCATCAGGTATTGGACGAGATCGGTAAAGCATTTAATAACAATAAGTTATAGGCTTATATAACGGAGGATGTGAGCACGGCAATACAGCGAAAAAGATGCTTGACTTTGAATGTCGTTGGAAGTACCTTGAGGCGTATTCTTAAATATAACTCGTTCTATTCACGCCAATTTCCAAGGAGATGGAAATGCGAAAAACGCTAGTAAGTGCCTTACTCGCCGCGGTGGTTGCGCTACCGGCTCTGGCTCACTTTCCGCCTGGCGAACTCCTGTTCGCCGTGCAGTTCCCAGATGAAAACATACCGGTTATCGACGGCAATCACGCCGATTGGGCCGCCGTGCCCCAGATCCCCTACGAAGTCGGCAACGACAAGTACTCGGATTCGGTGTACAGCAAGGCGCGCGGTGAGATTGACGTAAGCGACCTGAGCGTGCGGCAGATTGTCGGCTGGAATGACAATACCAACCTGCTCTATTTCATGGCCGAGGTCTTCGACAACGTCCACACCCGCGACGCCGAAGAGCCTAATGCTTGGTGGTCAGACGACGCTTGGGAAATCTACGTGTCGCCGACTCACCCCGAGGTTGAGGGCGGCGGCGGCTATGCTCCCGGCCAAGAAGGCGGAATCATCAAGGTGGGATACAACTGGTCTATGCCGCCGACAGCTGGCGCGTGGGGCGGTTACAATCCCCCGTTTGACTGGGTCCTCGATCCAGACAACAACGACGCTTGGCAGTTCGCGTACACGTTTGAGGGAGAGGAATTCGGCGAGAGCACGTATTTCTACGAGGCTTGGATCCGGCCCTTCGACTTCATTCCCGACGATGGCGACCGGGACGCTGCTGAAGAGACCGACCTCGAAGAAGGTCAGATCATCGCCATTAGCTGGACCTTCGGCGACTTCGACATTGAAGGTGGAGCCGTCCTCGAAGACTACCAGGGCTTCTGGTCGGTGTCGCCCAATGGCTGCTGCCGCGCGGACAACGACATGGTCATGAGCGAGCTCGACGACGCTATTGACTGGGGTGCTGCTCCCACCACAGCCGTTGAATCCAGCACTTGGGGCCGCATCAAAACCGAGTTCAACCGCTAGGTCCTGCTGGCTCGACCCGGCATTCGGTTTAGATTTACAGGCGATGGGCTAGCCAAGCCCATCGCCTTATTTTTTTCAAGGAGCCCGGTATGAGATCGCCTTTTTTCATTGCGTCCTTGTTCTGCCTCCTAGCCGGCGCGGCCAGTGCCCAGGACTACGGCAGTCGGCTGGGCGTCCAGCGCGGCGGCAGGACCACGTTTGAGCCACAGGGTTCGGGCGTTCTTTTTGATGCGATAGACCCAGCCGTAAAAAAGTGGTACATCCCGCAGGAGCTATTCAACGAGTACCGCTGGCGACAGTGGGAGTATTCCAACTACGCCCGCAGGTCGTACCAGCGCTACGTCGATGTGGCGTTGGAGGGTAGCTACTTCTACGACTTCTTCGGCAATTTCGTCAATCGCGGCTGGCTCATTTACAACAATAGCCAGAGCCAGCCCTTGCAGCGCGGCAACGAGCTGTTCAAGGACGCCCGCTTTGGCACTTGGTTTAACAGTCTGCTGATCGCTTCGGACTCCATCGGCGAGTATCACTACGCCCTCACCATTGGCAACGGCATCCGCACGACCCTGACGCCGATGACCTTTTCCAAGCCCGATTTTGACGGGGTCCAGTTCGACTTAGCTACGGACAAATACTTGCTCACCTTTCTGTATTCGCGGCTGAGCGAATCGGGCGGCTCGGGCACGAATGTCGAGGGCATCAACCGCACCAACAACACCTCGCTGATGGGGGGGCGCACTACCGTTCAGGTGGGGGATTTTACCACGCTAGGATTCAACTTCGTCAACGCCCACCAGTCGAATACGCTCACCGACGGCTTTGGCGGCAATCCCCTCACGGGCGAACTAACCGTGGATCAGAAAAACGAAGCCATCTCTTGGATCGAGATTTTGCTCAGCGACGACTCGCCGGCTGATGGCGAGGGCGGCGCGGCGTTTTTCAGCGCCGGCTCGGATATTATCATTACCTACTTGGACGGCAGCGTGGACCGCGGCAAGGAAATTGGGTTTGAACCAGTCGTTGAAGGCGGCTTCCCGCAAGAGGGCTTTATCTCGGCCGACGGCAACGAGCAAATCCGCCTGCGCTACGATTTCAACAGCGCGGATTTTTTGTTAGTTGCGTCGCAGGACAAATCGCAGATTCGCCAGGTCCAGTTCGACTTGGTGCTGGGCAACGACTACAAAGTGCAGGCCACGTCCAACCGCCAAACTGGCCGCAGCAACGACCCCATATTCCTACTGGTCGCGCGAGCCACGGGCAACGTCAAGGACAATACCAATCTGCGGGTCGTCTCGTTTGAGTACGGCCTGCCTACGGCGACGCAGATATTTGGGTTCACGCTCGCGTTGGAAGATGTCAAGGGCTTTCACTTGTACGGCGAGTGGGACAACAGCCGCACGTATCGCAAGTATCCCTATCCAAGCGCCGACCAGGGCAATACCGATCACAGCATCTCGTCGGGTACGTCCGCGAAGCCCTCGGCGGACGCCTTCATGCTCAATCTGTGGAAGCGCGCCTCTCCGTATTTCTTTTTTGCTGAAGCATTTCACATGGACCCGGATTATGCCACTTCGACCTACATCAGCGAGCAGGACGGCTTTATCGATTACAACTCCGGTTATTTTGCCGACCACAACCCGGGCAGCAACGAGCGGTTCTTAGTGGAATTTGTCGAGGATAACGACGATCAAGACCGCACCCCAGATTGGGGCCGCAACGACGCCTTGTCGGTAGATCGCGCGGTCTTTCCGGGTTGGGACGAGAACAACGACTTCATTCCCGACTTCAACCAAAACGACAACGGTCGCGTTATCAACCTGATCCCGGACTACGAGGAGCCGTTCCTTCGCCAGCACGTAGATCGGCCCGAATTTCTCTATGGCATTGACGCCAACAACAACGGCTGGATCGATCGCTTTGAAAACGACAACGAGCCGGACTTTCCCTACAAGCGCGACCGCAGTGGCTTCAACGTGTACGCTGGCGTCAATCTCACCCCGGAAATCCGCGCGACCGTCGGGCATTTGCGCGAGGAGCGGATTACCTCCGACCAGCGCAACCGCGCCACGTACGGCGTGCTGACCGTCGATGTGAATCATCCGAATTGGGGGCGGCTCAAGGTCATGGAGGTGCTCAAAAGCGTGGAGGACGACATTCCAGACAACCTAATCCAGTGGGACAACCGCAATACCCTGCGCGACTCCCGCAACGTAGAGGTGCTGGACCCGCTGTTGTCGCGCGACGCGCTCAACAATTCGCTGTACATCGGCCACACGTATGAGCCGCTAGCGGATTTGACAATTAAAAATTCGCTCAAATACGACCTGTGGCACCAGCGCCTTGGCCAAACAGCGCGCGCCCAGTTCGGCTTGGACGACGAGGAGTTTTTCTTCGGCGTCATCAACAAGGCCGATTATCTCGTCGAGTTGTCGCGCCTGCGGGTGTTGCCGAGATGGAAAAGCGAATACCGCCGCCAGACCTACGACCTGTTTACCAAAGACGACCGCGAAGAGCTGACCGAGATATTCGGCGTGGTAGTAGAGCTGCCTGTGATGCGTCGCACGACCATCGCAACCGGCGTCGAATACGTGCTGTTTCGGGATCTGGAGGCCGAGATCAACAACTTCCAGTCCTTCATCACGGCGAGCCAAGTCACCAATGTGGCCGAATACCAGGGCTATGTGCTGACCACGCAGGTCGGCCTGAAGTTCGACGCGCGCGACTTTGAAGATCCAGACATTAAAACCCGCACTGTGACTGAGGGCTTTATCACGGTGTACGCCGGCTTGGGTATCTAGGGCGGTGGGAAAACTCGCGCTCGTCTGGGGCGCGGCCTTTGCGCTGCGATTGCTGTACATTTTCCAGAGCCAGCGCAGCCCGTTCTACGATTTTCCCCTCGTCGATGCCAAGACCTATACCCAAGCGGCCGCGGCCATGGCCCTCGGCCACTTCGGCGATCAGCCCTTTTGGCAACCACCCCTCTATCCGCATTTTCTTGCCGCGCTCTACGCGCTTTTTGAGCCGAGTTTTACTCTGCCGCGACTGGTTCAGGCCGCGCTAGGGGCCACGCTGTGCTTGCTGATTTTCCGCTTGGGCCGCGTCTTTTCTCCTGCCGTGGGCTATCTGGCGGCCGGGCTGGCCGCTTGCTACGGGCCTTTCATTTTCTTTGAAGCTGAACTGCTGCCGCCGGCCCTCGCGCTGGTGTTAAACTTGCTTGCGCTATGGGCGCTGTTGTGGGCGGCCGAGGGGCGGCCGCGGCGACTGCTGCTGCCTGGGTTTCTCTTCGGCCTTGCCGCGCTGTGCGTGGCTAATGTGCTGGCGTTTGTGCCGGTGGCTGCGCTGTGGTTGGTGTGGGTGCGTCGCGGCCGGTTAGTGGGGGTGGCCATGCTGTTGTTGGGGACCGCTTTGGCCGTCGCGCCGGTCACGTTGCGTAACTACTATGTGAGCGGTGATTGGGTGCTTATTTCTTACAACGCGGGTCTCAATTTTTACATTGGCAACAACGCCCAGTACGACGAGACTGTGGCGATTCAGCCGGGGCCGGCGTGGCTGGAATTGACCGCACGGCCGCGCGTAGAGGCTGGCATTTCTCAGCCTTCGGCCCAATCTCGATTTTTCTTTGCCGAGGCTTGGGATTTTATTCGCCACCAGCCTTTTGCCTACCTGAAGCTGCTGCTGTACAAGTTGTATTTGTTTTGGCATGGCGACGAGATTGGCCGCAATCAGGATCTCTACTTTGCTCGCGAGTATGCGCCGTTGCTGCAAGTCTTGCTTTGGAAGTACGGAGTGGCATTTCCCTTTGGGTTGCTGGCGCCGCTCGCGCTGGTGGGGTTGGGCCTGAGCTATCGGAACGGTTTGCTGCGCCGCCCTGAACCCCTGCTGCTCGCCTTGTTCGCCGGTGCATACATGCTGACGGTGGTGGCTTTTTTCATCAGTGCGCGCTATCGCCTGCCTGTGGTCCCCATTCTACTGATATTTGCCGCGTATGGTGGCCGGGAGCTCTACCTGCTGGGGCGACGAGGGGCGTACCGCGACCTACTTGTCGGCTGCGGTGCCGCATTCCTGTTGGCAGTCGCGTGCAATTTTCGGGTGGGGGCGATGAATGTGGAGGGCGACGCCCAGACGCACTATCGCTTGGGCTATGTGTACGAGAAAAAGGGGCTGCCCATCAATGCTGTGGCCGCTTATGAGCAAGCGCTGACGCTCGATCCAGACATCAAGTGGGCGCGTTTCAACTTGGCCTCTTTGTATGCTCGGAGCGGCGAGTACAACCGAGCCATTGCTGCATACGGAGAATTTATCCGCCGCTTTCCCGAAGTTGCGCGGGCGTGGCTGGCATTGGGAAACGTCTATTTGCGCACTGGCCGCTACGCCGAAGCGATCGCTGCATACGAGAGCTTGTTGGGCACCAAGGATGCAGACGCGGCGGATCTGTACGGGCGGCTCGGTTATGCTCACGCCCAGTTGGGGCAGTTGGGGCAAGCTGCGGTCGCGTACGAGAAGCTTGTAGCCGCTAAGCCGGATTCGCTGCAGGCGCGTCTTCAGTTGGGCGAGCTATACGAGCAGTTGGAACGTTTGGACGCAGCCCGCGCCGAATACCGGCAGATCCTAGCGGCGGATTCGCTGCACACTGCGGCGCGCTACCGCTTGGCCCGCCTGCTGTTCTTCGTTGATCGAGCCGAGGAAGCCAAAGCCCATTTGCAGCAAGTGATTGTTCGCAACCCGGACGCGGTCGATGCCCGATTTCTATTGGCCACTCAGTTTATCGTCGAGCGGCGCGCTGCGGCTGCCATGGAACAGGTGCAAGCCATTTTGGCCATTCAGCCAGAGCACTATCAGGGCAACCGCTTGGCCGGCCATTTGTACATGGTCTTGGGGGATACGCTCAAAGGAGTGCAGCACTTAGAGCAGTTTACCGAGTACTTCCGAGATGGGCGCTCGGCGGAGATTTTTGAACAGCTTAGAGAGCAGTGGGAAGGGCAGTTGCGGGGGAGTGTGCGCTAGCCCTCAATACGCCACGCCCACCGTGCGCACCCTACTCGTCTGACGCGCATCACCATCTACGGAGAGCGACACCAAGTACAGCCCCGGTGGCACCCGCTTGCCGTCGGCGTCGCGCCCATCCCAAGACAGGCCATCGTAGTGACCGCTCAGGTCTGCTCCTGAGTAGAGCGACTTTACGAGGTGGCCAGACAGGTCGAAAACATGTACTGCGACCGAGGTTGGTCGGGTCACCGCGAGAATGTCGTAGCCGATGGTCGCGGCGTCGTTGACGTCGTCGCCATTGGGGGTAAAAACACTCGGCTCGATGGCAAAGGAGCCGAACAGGTCGCCCTTGTTGATGTCTGGACTTAACACGGTGATGCCAGAGGCCGTGGGCAGGTCGCCTTCCCCTAAGAAGTCGGCGTTGCCTGCGGAGATGCGCTGGATGCTGCCGGTCTGCGACGAGAGCACGGCCTGCCCGCGGAATAAGGTGCTGTACAGCAGTACGCGCCCGCGGAACTTGATTTTTAGCAACATCTGGCCGCCGTTGGCGGGCCGGGTGATTTGGGGAAAGCGCACGATCGCATTGCGCTCGGTTACCGCTTGAATGACAAAGGAGCCACCCTCTGCGGATTCTACGGTATAGGGTAGGGCGTGTTGGGTGCCATCGGATGTCTGGACCGCAGACAGGCCATTGGGAGCAGTCACGATGTCGGCGTTCAAGGAGTACTCGGTGACTAGACGGGCGGGCAGTTCCCAGATTTCGATCTTGTCGATGCCCAGCACTCGGTTAGAGGTCAGCAATTCAAAGGTGTCGAACCCCTTGACGCCCTCGAATTCCATTTTGGCGCGCACGGCATACGTGAAATCCACCGATTCAAAGACCTCCACCTCCCGCGGGAAGATCTCGGCGACGAGTTCCTCGGCTATCGGCGGCAGCAGGTATTCGATGGCTAGCTGTTCTAGTGCCTTAGTCGCGTTGATTTCGCTGTTGAGGAAATCGACGGAAAACTGGATGTAGCGACGCGGCCCCGGCGACAAAACCGGCGTGCCGCCTTCCCGTTCTCCTCCTTGGTGGGGCGACGACCAGGGACTCCAGTTTTGCAGGTCTTCTTCGATTTCTCCCTTGCCCCAAACCTGCGGGGGCACGGCTTCGAGATCGGGCTCGAGATCGAGATATTCTTCGCGCGCGAGTTGGTCGCCCGGGGAGTCGATGGAGGTGGCGAGTTGGTCATCGGACACGCGCTGCACGTTGCCGCGCTTGTAGAGCACCGGGGTTGGATCGGTGCCCGTGCGGGTGCGGACGATGATCTCGGAGACGCCGCTGGTACTCCCTGACAGGCGCGAGGATTGGCTAGCCGTTGGCTCCGTGCTTTGCTGGCGGCCCGGCAGCACGGTCTCGCCACAGTGGGTTTGGAAGCATTCGTACACGTTGGTGTAGCCTTGGTCCGCGGTAAAACGCGCTGTTGGTCCACAGTCGCCGTAGTCGCTTGGGATGGCGTCGGGCGTGGCGAATACTGCGGATTCGACGCGACAGGCTGCGGCCTGGGGCGTGAGGTCGGTCGGGTCGCTGCGGGTGCGCAAATCCACGGTTTTTTCGCGCCAACTTATGTTCCCCCAAGTGGCGGGCGCACCCAAGTCGTACACGTGGGAAATGTAGCGGCTAGTGCCGATAAAACCCTCGCCGAAGACCTCGAACTCGTCGATTTCATAAGGAAAGGAGGACGTGGATTTGAGCCGCACAAAGCGCGCAGTCTGGGCGGGGTCGATCACCAATTCCACTACCGACTCTTCGTTGGCCGAAGTCTTCAGCAGCATCTCAAAGTCGTCGAGCTGAGGCACGAAGCGTCCGGTACCGTCCAAGACGAGGTCTTGCCCGTCGTGGGCGAGCAACTCGAACTGGCGGATAAAGTCCGTCTGAAAGGGGTATTGGGGCGCGCTCTGCACGGTGTTGCGCGGATAGAAGCGGATGCGGTTGATGCCAATGGGGCTACCGAGGTCGAGGACGATAAAGGTGCCCAAGGCTCCAAAGACCCCCTTGCGGACGAACGCGTCTTCGGCCCCGCCCGGCTCGATTAGCTCCAGCAGGATCGCCTCCAGCGTAGATGCGGGCACGTCCTTGATGGCCGGTGCCGTAATGCCGCCGCCCCACCCGAGGGCGCGTTGGGCTACGTTCTCACCGCGGACGACGTGATCCGGGCTTAACAAGACCGGCAGAATGAGCGGATCAACGCCTGCCGAGCGCACCGGCGCTAGTGCGGCGGCGACCTGCGCCACGGCCTCGTCGAGGGAAATGTCGTCCGCAAAATCAGTGCGAATCAGAGAAAGTCCCTCGCGCTGGGAGGGAGTAATCGCCGTCGTTCCCGGCACAGAAGAGACTGCGTCTAGCAGCTTTTCTTCGGCTAGGGCCACTTCTCCGGAGAGCAGTTCGGGCGGTGCTTGGATGAGGGTCTTGACCAGCACTTGGGGGCTGACCACCGCTAGGTTGGACAGGTCGATGACGTTGCCTGGTACATTGCCGACCTCGGTGAAGAACCGGCTGACCTTGTACTCGGCGGGGAGCGGCTGCACGGCTGAGCCGAAGGTTTGCCCGGTCCATGAGACATTGCCGTTGTTGCCCACTCGCAGGGTATCGAGTGCCAGCAGGTCGGTGCCGAGCGTCAACACGCTCCAGAGAATGCCCAACACGAGCCGATAAGGCATAAAAACCTGCCTGTTAGGAATGAACATGCTAATATAGAACCTAGCCAAAAGAGTGCATAGCGAGTTTTTTTTTAGTATGTTGCATTCACGTCCTCCACCCCTTAAAAGTTGTTGAGGTCGGGATATGCTCTTTGTTGGTCTTTTGCTCAGTGCGCTGGTCGCCTCACCGTCCTTCGCTTTCAATGTGTACAACCTCGGCGGCGAGGGCGGCAATGCTTGGACCGCGGCCCTGTCCTTTGAGCCGGGCCACTACGCGGTGCTCGATTCTGCAGGCTCACTGATTGAGATGCAGCCGGTGGCTTCCAATATCGCGTACGCCACTTGGGAAGACACGCTCAACGAGATCGTCGATGCGTCCGATGGGCAGTGGATGCGCCCGTTTTTCGTGCCACCAGATTTGAACTTGGCGCGCCCCGATGTCCGCACCCGCATTGCCCGCGGCATTTCCAACAACATCACCACTAGCGGAAGCTGCAGCGATATCTCCACCCAATTGGTGCAGGTTGCCCCCATGTTCGACGGCGACCCCAACACCGCGGCGTTTTTCAGCGTTAGCACCAGCGAAAGCAGCGGGATCCAGAGTCGGTTGTACGTCCAAAATTCGATTGTCGAACTGGGCGTCAACTATCCGATCAATCGGATTCGCTTCTACCCGCGGCTGGGCACTGCCAATCCCAAAATCGACGAGTTGCTCGAACTGATGGGAGAGCCGCGCTTGGCCAAGTCCGACTTGGCCGAAGAGGATTTCACCGAGAGCTTTCTGCCGTGGTTCGAGGTCTCAGCGGCCAATAGCTTCAACAACTTTGCCCCCCACTGCTATTTGAGTACCCCCTCGAACCGCTGGTTCACCTCGATAAGCAGCCGCCGCGTGGACCCGCCCAATGACTCGCGACTGATTACCCTGAGCAAGGAAACCGAAAATTTGGACCCCATCGTCGATATCCGCTTTCCAACCCAGCAGTTCCAGTGGGTGGCTGTACGCCCGCTCAACCCGATTGAAAACTGGGAGATCGCCGAATTTGAGATTTTTGGCGAAGGCTTTGTCGAACGCGCCGTGTACACTACGGCCGTGCTCGACTTTGGCACGCCCATGGCGTGGGGCAAAATCCGCTGGGACGGCGCGTTTGAGGAGGGGTCTAGCGTGATTATCCGCACTCGCTCGGGCCGCGATCCAGATCCCAATTTGTACTGGGTGCCGAGCAACATAGAAGGCGAGCCGACGCAACTAATCCGCAAGGAGTTTGAGCGCGCCGATTTGTCCGTGCGCTTTACGACTCTCGACGAAGAAAACTGGAGCTTCTGGTCGGCTCCCTACGCGCTGACGGCCGGGCAGCGCGATTCTACCACAGAGGCGGCATCGTGGGCGGACGGCACCCCGATTCTCTCGCCCGGCCCCCAGCGCTATTTGCAAATCCAGGTCATCTTCCTGTCGAGTCTGCACCAGGCTGGTGCGCTGCGCGAGTTGGAGATTCAGTTCGCACCGCCGGCCGCCTTAGAGGTAGTAGGAGAAATTTGGCCGCAGGACGTCTCGCGCAGCGAGAGCACGAACTTCACCTATAGCGTGCGCCCGACCTTTGCGCCAGAAGACACGGGCTTTGATCGGCTGGAAATTTTTACGCTGACCCGCGCTGAGGCCGTGCATGCAGTGCGCGTCGATGGCGTCGCTTTGGGCAGCGACTTTGCGGTCGAAATCCTCGACGACCGCATCGTCGTAGCCCTGCCCAAGCTGGCGGGCACGGACGACACGTTCAAGCTCATTGAGGTGGAGTTTGCCGCCCATGTGGTGCGCTATGGCACCCAGTTCCAAGGCTGGGTCTTCGCCAGCGAAAGCGACGGCGTCAAACAGCTCATCGACCCTGGGGACGCCAACATCGACTTTCCGGGCAATTCTCTCGGGGTGCGCACCGACGAGTTGGGTTCAAATCCGCTGGCGCAAGTTCGCGTCGCGCCCAATCCATTCACGCCCAATGGCGACGGCCTCAACGACGCGGCCGAATTTCGCTTTCAGCTACACGACGTGTCGGTACAGCGCGATCTCATTGTTGGCATCTACGATCTGGCTGGTCGGCCGGTGCGCCAGCTAAAGCACCTAAGCGCGATTCGCGGTTTGTTCGACCGCGGCGCAGCCGTGCCGATGTGGGATGGCCGTGACGACGCGGGCCAGCTAGTGCCTCCGGGGCACTACATCTACCGCATTTCACTGAACACAGATGCAGAAACCGCGAGTCAGGTCGGCACGATCTCGCTCGTCTATTGATTCAGATGCAGCGGGGAAGGGGTGCGCTGTGGTGGGCCGTTTGGATCGGCCTGCTACTGGCGTGTAAGCCGGCCGACACGCCCGTTGTCGCCGAGGTTGGCCCACACCGAATTGAGGCCAACGCGCTGCGTGCTTACGTCGCCCAGCTTCCGGCCGAAGGCCTCGGCCTGTTGGACGCAGTGCAGTCTCAAAATGCGGCGGCAGTTAGAAGTCAGTACCTCCAGCTAATCATAGATCGCCATTTGTTGTTGGAGGAGGCTCGGGCTCAAGGCTTGGACAGCAGGCAACTAGTCGCAGACGAGCTCCGCGCTTATTACCAAAACCAATATCCAGCCGCCCTGATGGAAGGCGAGATTTTGTTGGCTCGCTTGCGAAAACAGCGCGGCCACGAGGTGCGCGTCTATCCCGAGCCGTTAGAACGGGCCTTGCCGGATTCATTGCTGGCGCGCAAGGCCCAGCAGTGGGGTGCGCTGTTGAGCCAGCGCGGGGGGGCGTTGCTCAAGCAGGGCCGCCATCACAAAGCCCTCGCCGTGCTGGAGCGAGCAGTCGCGTACGATCCCGATCTCGCGCAGACGCATTTCTACATGGGGTTAGCGCATGCCCGCTTGGATGAAAACGAGCGAGCCACACCCGCGTTTGAACGCGCCGTAGCCCTAGCGCCGGACGAGGCCGATTTTCACTACGCACTGGGCACCACCTTGCAGATGCAGCATCAGTACGAGGGCGCGGTAGCCTGTCTTCAGCGGGCTATTGAACGGAGTGAGGACCAGCCTCACTACCATTTTCGCCTCGGAGAAGTACGTCGATCTCTGGCGGACTTTGAGGGGGCATTGGCCGCGTACGGTGCGGTGCTTGCATTGCAACCCGACCACGCCCAAGCCCTGTACCGGCGTAGTGACTTGCTAGCCCGCAGCGGCGATTTGGTCGCGGCTGTGGCCGGGTTCAAAAGGGTGTTGGCCTTAGCGCCGGAAAACGCCGCGGCCCTCGTTGATTTGGCCGGCGTCTATACCAAGCAGCAGCGGCATTCCGCAGCGGTCGCTGCCTTGGAACGCGCTGTTCAGTTAAATCCGGCAGATCACAGCATCTATTACCTGTTGAGCTTGGCATACGCGCAGGTGGGGCAACCGGGTCGGGCGACGGCGGCGGCGGCCGACTTCCAGCGGTTGAGTGCGGCGGATCGCCACTACAAGGAGGGGCTGCGCAATGCCAATCATGGCTCTTGGGAGCGCGCCGCCGACCTGCTAACCCGCGCCGTGGCGGCTGATTCCTCCCACGTGCTGGCGCACATTCGCTTGGGCATGGTCCATTTGTACCAAGACGCGCCCGCGCGCGGCATCGCGGCCCTCAAACGCGCACTCGCGCTGGCTCCACATCATGTGGAGGTTCACTGCCTGTTAGGCGAGGCGTACGCAGCCAGCGGCCAGCCGGACTCTGCGCACCATTTCTTCGCCCGCGCACTTGGCGTGGATTCTACTTCTGTGCGAGCGCATCACGGATCGGCCAAGCTGGCGTACCAAGCTGGCGACCCGCAGGCCGCGGTGATCGCCAGCCAGCACGCCTTGGCCAGCGACCCCGATCACCGCGACAGCCACTATTTGCTCGGATTGGCGCACGGGCAATTGGGGCAGCCGCGCAAGGCTTGGCGCAGCTTGCAGGCGTGTATTGAGATCGATCCCGGCGACGTGGAAGCTCTTTATAGGCAGGGCTTGCTATTGGTGCGCCACGATTCAGCAGACGAGGCCCAGCGCGCCTTTGCCAGCGTCTTGCAACGCGACCCCAATCACGCGGGAGCGCAAGAACAGTTGACGCACTTGGTGCGGGAGCAGTGAACGGATCCTTTAACGCCTAGGCTCTTCCACCACTAAGAACTGATTGGCGGCTACGTCCTCTAAGTGCTGCGTGCGGCCCGAAGGCCAGTGGATTTCGATGCGCTCGACCTTGGTGTTGGCACCCAAACCAAAGTGGACGCGCCCGTCGCTGTGCGAGAGAAAGCTGCCCCCGCTGACCCGCTCGGCGATCTGTTCGATTCCGCCACTGACCACGAAGATTCGCGCCCCAATGCCATCGCGGTTGGACGCAGTACCGACCAATCGGAGGCTCAGCCAGTTGAGTTGGTTGCCGCTGTCGTTGCGCAGCAGGGACGGCGGCCCGTCGAGATTGAACACCAACAAATCCACGTCCCCGTCGTTGTCGTAATCTGCTTTAGCCGCGCCTCGGCTGACGGCAGGAAGGTTCAAATCTCCGGCCGCGATCGAGGAGAATCGATAGCTCGCGACCGGCCCCTCGTTGGCGAAGAGTTGGTTGGGTTCGGCGTACCCGTCCGGGTTTAGGTGCCGTATTTGGGGATAGACGTGGCCGTTGGCGACAAAGAGGTCTTGGTCTTGGTCGTTGTCGTAATCGAGGAAACACGTGCCAAAGGCCAAGTGGGGCAGGCTCGGCTCGGCGAGGCCGGCTGCGGTGCTGGCCACGGCAAAGGTGCCGTCGCGGCGGTTGCGGTAGAGGGTGTTGTAATCGTCCTCAAAATGGGTCACTAGGAAATCGCCAAACCCGTCGCGGTCGTAATCCCCATAGGCGATGCCCATGCCGGCCTGCGCTATCCCCTCGGCGCTGAGGGCCGCGCCCGCCGCAACGCCCATTTCGCGGAAGGTGCCGCCCTCGTTGCGGTAGAGGAAGTTGGGCGCGGAGTCATTGGCCACGTAGAGGTCTGGATCGCCGTCGCGGTCGTAGTCGCAAAAGAGCGCGCCGAGTCCGTAGGTCGGCTCTGCTTGTTCGACGTGGGCTTGGCGGGTGACATTGCGAAAGGTGCCGTCGCCCTCGTTGCGGTAGAGGGCGTCTTGCGCGCCGGTGAGGCCGAGCGGACCAGCGAACACGAGAACCCCCTTCCACATCCCGCCCCGAGGCGGTACGCGCTCGGGTGCAAAGTGTAGGTACTGGGCTACGTAGAGGTCCAAGTCGCCGTCGCGGTCGTAGTCGCCGAAGGTCGCGCTGGTGCTCCAATCGGCTAGATCGACACCCGCCGCTTGGCCTACCTCGCGGAAGGTGCCGCCCTCGTTGTGATAGAGGGCGTTGGGGCCGTAGTTGGTAACGTAGAGGTCGCTCGCACCGTCGTTGTCGTAGTCGCCCACGGCGCAGCCCATGCCCCACTGATCATCGCCGACGCCGGCCGCTTGCGTGTGGTCGCCAAATGCGCCGTTGCCTTCGTTGCGATAGAGGGCGTTGGGAGGAGCAGTGCTCCCGAGTTGGGCCCCATTGACGAGATAGATGTCGAGCCAGCCGTCGCCGTCGTAGTCGAGGAATGCGCCACCGCCGCCCTTGGATTCGAGGATGTAGTTTTTGACCTGTCCGCCGGAGCGCATCTCAAAGTCGAGGCCCGAGGCGGCGGCCACTTCGGCAAAGTGTGCGGGTGCTGGTGTGGGCGGGCGCGCGTCGCAGGCTACTAAAAGCGCGACGCAGAGCGCGGCAAGCAGAGTCATGGAGAGCGGGCGCAGCGGAAGCCGATATAGGGGCTGCGCTCTACGGGCAGAATCTCGAAGCGGTTGATGCTGCGCAGCACCGGTCCTGGGTTGATCCACGAGCCGCCGCGCAGGATTTTGAAGCGGCCGGTCTCCGGCCCTTGCGGGTCTTTAGTCGGGCCGGTGGCATAATAGTTGGCATCGTACCAGTCGGCGCACCACTCCCAGACATTGCCGGCCATGTCGAGCGCGCCGTATGGGCTGGCTCCTGCGGGGAAAGAGCCGACGGGTGCCAGTTGTTCGTACCCGTCTTCCGCGCCCCATAGATTGGCTCGTCCCGCCGCAAACTTCGCGCCCCAGGGCCAGAGCCGACCGTCGTTGCCGCGTGCACTTTTTTCCCACTCAGCTTCGGTGGGCAGCCGTCCGCCGCGCCAAGCGCAATACGCGTGGGCATCTTGCCAGCTAACATAGACGACTGGATGGTCGGGGTTGGCTGCTGAGCCGGGGCCGTGGGGCTGACGCCAGCTAATGCTGTCGGCCTTTTCGGCCCCGTGTTTCTCGGCCTCTGTCTGGTAGCCAGTGGCCGCGACAAAGGCGGCAAAGCGGGCGTTGGTGACCTCGTAGCGGTCAATGGAAAAGGCACTCAGATAAACTTGGCGGCTGGGCTTTTCGTCGGTGGCTCGCGGGTGGTTGATACCCATGGTGAAGGGACCGGCTGGCACGACGACCTCTTCGGCGGCAACGGGTGCCGAGAGGAGCAGGGCCGAGAGGAGGCGCGAAATCCGCATGCGCGGCGATGGGAGTGGCCTAGTGCCGCTGCATCCGCGCCCAAGTGTCGCGCAAGGTGACGGTGCGGTTGAAGACGGGCGCGTCTGGGGCGTGGTCCTTGCTGTCGGCGCAGAAGTAGCCGAGCCGCTCAAACTGGCAGGAGTCCCCCGGGGCCATGTCGGCGAGGGACGGCTCTAGATAGCAGGGGTTGAGGACTTTGAGCGAGTCTGGGTTGAGGTTGTCCAGCCAGGTGCCTCCAGGCGGAGCTTCGAGTGGTTTTTCGACTTTGAAGAGCCGGTCGTAGAGCCGCACCTCGGCTGGGACCGCGTGCGGGACTGAGACCCAGTGCAGGGTGGCCTTGACCTTGCGGCCATCGGGTGCGTTGCCGCCGCGGGTGGCCGGATCGTACGTGCAGCGCAGCTCGACGATCTCGCCGCTGGCGTCCTTGATAACCTCGGTACAGGTGATGAAATAGGCGTAGCGCAGGCGGACTTCGCGGCCCGGAGCGAGGCGAAAGAACTTGCGTGGCGGGTCTTCCATAAAGTCCTCGCGCTCGATGTAGAGGTGCCGAGAAAAGGGGATGGAGCGGGTGCCGGCGCTGTCGTCTTCTGGGTTGTTGATGGCCGTTAGCATCTCGCTTTGGTCCTCTGGGTAGTTTTCAATTACTACCTTGAGCGGATTGAGCACGGCCATGCGCCGGGGCGCGGTCTGGTTGAGCTGGTCGCGGATGCAGTATTCGAGGAGGGAGATGTCGATGTTGTTGCCGCGTTTGGCAATGCCGGCTTCGGTCCAGAAGCGGCGGATGGCCGCCGGTGGATACCCCAAGCGGCGCAGGCCGCGCAGGGTGTAGAGCCGAGGATCGTCCCAACCGGAGACGAGATTCTGCTCAATGAGCGATAGGAGGTATCGCTTGGAGAGGAGGGTGTAGGTGATGTTGCCGCGGGCATACTCGATTTGGCGCGAGGGGAAGATGCCGAGTTTTTCGATGAACCAGTCGTAGAGCGGTCGGTTGTTGGTAAATTCGTCTGAGCACAGCGAATGCGTAACGCCCTCGATGGCGTCGCTCTGGCCGTGGGCCCAGTCGTACATGGGATAGATGCACCACGCATCGCCAGTGCGGTGGTGGGTGGTGTGCATGATGCGGTACATGACGGGGTCGCGCAGGTTGATGTTGGGCGCGGTCATATCGATTTTGGCGCGCAACACGCGGCTGCCATCGGGGAATGCGCCGTCTTTCATCTGCGCGAAGAGGTCGAGGTTTTCTTCGATGGAGCGGTCGCGGTACGGGCTGTTTTTGCCCGGCTCGGTGAGCGTGCCGCGATTTTCCCGGATCTCGTCTGCGGTCTGGTCATCCACGTACGCCAAGCCCTTTTTGATGAGCGCGACGGCCCATTCGTAGAGCTGGCCGAAATAGTCGGAAGCGTAGTACGGCTGCGGCCCCCAGTCGAAGCCGAGCCAGCGAATGTCCTCCTGCATGGAGTCCACGTATTCCTGCTCTTCGCGGGTGGGGTTGGTGTCGTCGTAGCGGAGATTGCACTGGCCGTCGTAGGAAGCGGCAATGCCGAAGTTGACGCAGATCGCCTTGGCGTGGCCGATGTGCAGGTGCGCGTTAGGCTCGGGTGGGAAGCGGGTGATGACGCGGTCGTAGCGGCCGTTTTCGAGGTCGGCGTCGATGGCTTCGCGGATGAAGTCGCGGTTTTTGTCCGTGCTCATGGCTCCTCTGTGGGTGGTTGCAGCGTAACAGATAAAGGATAGGGCAAATGGTCCCAGCGGCAAGGTAGGGGGCGGTTTGCAAACCGCCCCCTACATCCTGCGGTCCCACCCGCTCGTCTTCCAATGGCTTCCTTGCCGCTTAAAGCCGGATTCCTTGGGCGGCAGCAAGCTGCGCAGGTGTTGGCCGCCAAAGGCAAAGCCCGCTAGGCCGGGGAAGCCGCGGTCTTCGTTTTCGACGCACAGCACGTAGTCGTAGCCCGATTCCCACAGCGCGCCGATGATGGTGCTCCAGTTGAGCTGGCCGCGGCCGGGGACGCGGTATTGCCACCACCAGTTGCCGATGATGCCTTGGCGGTAGAGCATTCGCTGGCTAATCTCGCAGTCCTTGACGTCGGCGTAGTACCAATGGCCGGCAAAGTCGCGGATGACGTCTTCGACCGGCAGGATGTGCATCCACAGCCAGTGCGAGGGGTCGCAGGACAGGCCGAGATGATCCGAGGGTACGGCGGCGAGAATTTTTTCCCACATCTCTGGGTTGCAACCGATCTGGCCCATGCGCACGGCCACGTCGAGTGCGAGCCGAACATTGTTGTCTTCAGCCGCTCGCACCACGGGTTCGAACATGGCTTGGAAGCGATCGACTAATTCGTCGGAGCGGTCGGTGGGGTTGCCGGGTTCGGAGGAGAACATGCCGTAGAACTGACCGTTGCGCACGGGCGCGCCGCTGCTGGTGACGATGACGGGGCAATCGAGGGCGCGGGCCGACGCAATGGCCTTGAGCAGCTTGGCTTGGGCGGCGCGGGCCTGTTCGCGGTCGTCGTCGAGCAGGTTGTAGTGCGCGGTGAGGGCGGCGAGGTACAGGTCGTGCTGGCGCAAGGTCGAAAGCACGGCGTCCGGTCCGACCGATAGAATGTGGTCCGAGTCGAGCGCGCCGGAGTCGTTTAGGCGCACGCAGTCGAAATCGTGCTCCCGCGCCCAGCGGGCGCATTCGTCGAGGCTCCAATTGTTGGCACCGCCGACACTGGTCATAAAACTTATATCCACGAGCGAGTCTCCTTCGCTTGAAATCGCGTGTCTTATGGTTAGATTTTTACGCTCACTTCTAAACAAAGAAAGCAATGTCATGGCGCATATCAACGATCACTACCTCAAGCTCAAAGCCGGTTACCTCTTTCCAGAAATCTCTCGCCGGGTCGAGGCGTTTGCCGAGGCTCACCCTCAAGCCGACGTGATTCGCTTGGGGATCGGCGACGTGGTCAAGGGCATTCCGCGGCCGATGGTCGATGCGATGAAAGAGGCCGTCGAGGAAATGGCGCACGACGATACCTTGCAGGGCTATCCGCCCGACCAAGGCCAGGATTTTCTGCGCGAGGCCATTGTCGAGCACGACTTTAGCGCGCGCGGCGTGCAGGTACACAGCGACGAAATTTTTGTCTCCGACGGGTCCAAGTGCGACTCGGGCGCAGTGCAGGAAATTTTCGCCGACGATTGCGTGGTCGCGCTGACCGATCCGGTCTATCCGGTGTACTGCGATTCCAACGTCATGGCCGGTCGCACGGGTCCAGCCGACGAGAATGGTTCGTACGCTGGTTTGATCTACATGCCGTGTACGGCCGCCAATGACTTCATCCCGGACCTACCCACCGGCCACGTCGATCTGATCTACTTGTGCTCGCCTAACAACCCCACGGGCGCAGTGATGACCCGCGACGCCTTGGCCCGCTGGATCGAATACGCCCGTCGCGAGCAGGCGGTCATTATGTTTGACGCGGCCTACGAGAGCTACGTCACCGATCCGGCGCTCCCGCGCTCCATCTACGAGGTCGAAGGCGCCCGAGAGGTGGCGATCGAGTTCCGCAGTTTTTCCAAGAACGCCGGCTTTACCGGCCTGCGCTGTGGGTACATTGTGGTGCCGAAGGAGCTCAAGGGCCGCGCTGCCTCGGGCGAGGAAGTGGATCTGCGGCGGCTGTGGGCGCGGCGGCACTCGACTAAGTTCAACGGCGTGGCGTATCCGGTGCAGCGCGCTGCGGAGGCCGCGTATTCGCCGGCCGGCCAGCAGGGCATTGCCGAGCGCGTTGCGTTCTACATGGAAAATGCCGCGATCATGCGCCAGCAGTTGGGGGCGGCTGGGCTTACGGTGTACGGGGGCGAGCACGCTCCCTATTTGTGGGTGGCTACGCCCGATGGGCAAGACAGTTGGACCTACTTCGACCACTTGCTCGACAGGGCTTACATCGTCGGCACGCCGGGTGCGGGTTTTGGCGCGGCTGGCGAGGGATACTTGCGCCTGTCGGCCTTCAATCACCGCGACCGGATTGAAGAGGCCATGGAGCGGATTAGCCAGCTCTAGGGCCGCGCCTCATCTCTCCTTTTTTGTGCGACGATTTTGTTAAAGTGCGGTTACAAAATGTATTGACGGATCGCCAGAGATTCATTAAATTACATACATATTAATTAAATTTTATATAAAAATAATATAATGCCATCCAAAGACCAAAGTCGCCGGGCTAAAGTGCGGACCTTTTCGGCGCCCGACCGGGATCACGAGATGCTCGACGCGATTGCCCGCTATCACGGCAGCAGCAAAAGCGCCATGATTGCCGGCCTCATTCGCAAGGAGTTTTGGCGCGTTTTCCCCAACGGCACCGAGACCATCCCCCCCGACGAAGGAGCGCAAGTCAAGCCATGACGTACTCAGAGACGATCGCCCCAGCCGCTGGGCAGCAGTACCACAGCGACCTGCCCGCCGAAGATCTCATCGCCCAGATCAACCACTTGCGCCGCGAGAAAAACGCGGTCATCCTCGCGCACAACTACCAGATTCCGCCGATCCAAGACTTGGCCGACTTCACGGGTGATTCGCTCGGGCTGTCGGTGGAAGCGGCCGAGGCGGATGCCGAGCGCATCGTCTTTTGCGGCGTGCATTTCATGGCTGAGTCGGCCAAAATACTCAGCCCCGGCAAGCAGGTGTTCTTGCCTCATTTGGGCGCGGGCTGTTCGCTGGCCGACTCCATCACCCCCGAAAGCCTCGACGATTGGAAAGCAGACTATCCCGATCACGCGGTGGTGACATATGTCAACTCCACGGCCGAGGTGAAGGCCGAGTCCGATATCTGCTGCACCTCGGCCAACGCTGTCTCGGTGGTGCGCAGCCTCGACAGCGACAAGATTCTCTTTACGCCGGATCGCAATTTGGGCCGCTGGGTGGCCGAGCAGGTGCCGGAGAAAGAGATCGTCGTGTACGACGGTGCTTGCCCGACGCACGACGTGCTGCGCGCCGCTAGCGTCGAGCGCACCCGCAGCGAGTTTCCCGAGGCCGTCATCATTGCGCACCCGGAATGCCGCGAGGACGTGGTCGAAATCGCGCACGAAGTGTGCTCGACCACGGGGATGCTCAAGGCCGTGGAAAAGTATCCCGAGGCCAAGAGCTTCATCATCGCCACGGAAAACGGCATGTTGCACCAGCTCCGGCAGCGCTTCCCGCACCAAGAGTTCGTCGCGGCGGACGGCTGCATTGGCTGCCGGCTACACTGCCCCTACATGAAAATCACCGACCTGCAAGACGTGTACTTTTCGCTGCTGTACGAGCGCTACGAAATTACACTGGATGACGAGGTGATTGTCGGGGCGCGGCGGGCGTTGGAGCGGATGATGGCCGTGCCGAGGGATAATTGAGCCGCTCGCGTCGTCCTTCCTCACAGATAGCTATTGACGATATTTTCCAGCATTTCCTCGCGGCCGCTGCGCTTTTCCGGCTCGCCGTGCTGGTGGACGTATGCCGCTAGCTCGGCGAAGTTGGTCTCGCCGCGCATGATCTTCTCGCCAATGCCGCTGCGGTACGAGGCGTAGCGCGCCTCGACAAAGGCGTCGAGTGCGCCGTCGTCGATGATGCGCTGGGCCAGCGTTAGTCCGCGAGCAAATGAGTCCATGCCGCCGATGTGGGCGTGGAAGAGATCCTCCAAGTCGCAGGAGCCGCGCCGCAGCTTGGCGTCGAAGTTGATGCCGCCGGGCGCAATGCCGCCTTGCTTGAGGATCACCAGCATGGCGTAGGTGGTGGAGTAGAGGTCGGTGGGGAATTGGTCGGTGTCCCAGCCGAGCAGGTAATCGCCGCGATTGGCGTCAATGCTGCCCAGTTTGCCATCGGCCGAGGCGAGCTGGAGGTCGTGTTCAAAGGTGTGGCCGGCCAGGGTGGCGTGATTGGCTTCGATGTTGAGCTTGAACTCGTCCAACAGGTCGTATTTGCGGAGGAAGCTCAAGACGGTGGCGGCGTCGTAGTCGTACTGGTGCTTGGTCGGTTCTTTGGGCTTGGGTTCCACGAGCAGGGTGCCGGTAAAGCCGATTGTCTTTTTGTGTTCGACGGCCATGTGCAAGAAGCGCGCGAGCTGGTCTTGCTCGTGGGCCATGTTGGTGTTGAGCAAACTGGAATATCCCTCGCGTCCACCCCAAAACACGTAGTTGGCCCCCCCGAGCCGATGGGTGCATTCCATGGCTTTTTTTATTTGAGCCGCAGCCCAGGCGAAGACGTGGGCGTCGGGATTGGTGGCGGCCCCGTGCGTAAAGCGTGCGTGCGAGAAGCAGTTGGACGTGCCCCACAGCAAGCGGACGCCCGTGTCGGCTTGCAATTGCTCAGCCAGCCCCACGATGTGGTCGAGGCGTTCGTTGCTCTCTTTGAGGGTTTCGCCTTCAGGTGCGATGTCGCGGTCGTGCCAACAATAGAACGGTGCGCCGAGCTTGGTGATGAACTCAAAGGCCGCGCGCAAGGTGTCCTCGGCGCGCTGCATGGGATCGGTGGCGCGGTCCCAGGGCCGGTCGTACACCGGAGTTGGGCCGAAGGGATCGATGCCCCCGCCCTTGAAGCTGTGCCAAAAGGCCACGGAAAAGCGCAGGTGCTCGGCCATGGTCTTGTCGCCGACTAGCGCCTCAGCGTCGTAGTGCTTGAAGGCGAGGGGGTTTTTAGAATCCGGGCCTTCGTAGGCAATTTTTTCGATGCCCTTGAAAAATTCGCTCATGGTTTCCCTTTCTGAGTTGTGCGGTGGTTTATAGAAAATTCAACAGGTCCAACGGCTCGGCGAGTAGGGTGCCGTCGAGGTCGAAAACTGCGGCCGCAAAGCGCATGGGCGGCATCACTCTGGGGTGACGTAAGCGGCGGTGATGCCGCCATCGACGACGAAGGTCGAGCCCGTGATGAAGGAGGCGTCGTCCGAGGCCAAGAAGACGACCGTGCGGGCGATTTCCTCGGCCTCGCCGAAACGACCCATGGGGATGTGGACCAAGCGGCGCTGGCGCTTCTCTTCGCTGTCGAGGTATTTCATCAGCAGTTCGGTGCGCAGCGGGCCGGGGCAGAGTGCGTTGACGCGGATGTTTTCGCGGGCGTGGGTAATGGCTAGCTCGCGCGTTAGGGCGAGGACGCCGCCCTTGCTGGCGGTATAGGCCAATTGGGGCGTGGCCGCTCCGAGCAGGGCGACGAAAGAGGCGGTGTTGACGATGGCACCGCCACCGGCGCGGCGCAGGGCTGGGATGCCGTATTTACAGCCCAAAAAGACGCCCTTGAGATTGACGGCCATGGTCAGGTCCCAAACCTCTTCTTCGGTGTCGATGGCATCGGCGTCGGCGTGGTGGGAGATGCCGGCGTTGTTGAACAGCACGTCGAGGCGGCCATAGGCGGCTTCGGCTTGCTGGACCATGCGCTCGCAGTCGGCGGCGCGGGACACGTCAGCGGCGATGGCGATGGCTTGGCCGTTGTCAGCGGCGATGGCGGTGGCCGTTTCTTCGGCGGTGGCCGCGTCGATGTCAACGGCGGCGATGTGCGCGCCTTCGCGGGCGCAGTGCAGTGCGGTTTGACAGCCGATGCCCGAGCCAGCGCCGGTGATGAGGACGACTTTGTCGGCGAGCTTCACGATGCTACGGCCCGCGCCGCTTCGCCCACGACTTCTGACAGCGCCGGATGCGCGTGGACGGTGCGGGCCACATCCTCGGCACTGGCACCGAACTCTAGGGCCAAGACGCCTTCGGCAATTAAATGCGAAGCCTGCGGCCCGAGGATGTGCATTCCCAAGAGCTGGTCGGTGTGCGCGTCGGCGACGACCTTGACTAGGCCGTCGATGTCGTCCATGCAGTGGGCGCGGGCGTTGCTGCGAAATTGGTGCTTGCCGACGGAGACCTCGTGGCCGGCCGCGGTGGCTTGTTCTTCGCTTGCGCCCACGGAGGCTAGTTCTGGGTGAGTGTACACGACTGAGGGTATGGCCGCGTAGTTGACCTGTCCGGCGTGTCCGGCCATCCGCTCGGCGACCGCGACACCTTCGGCTTCGGCTTTGTGGGCCAGCATCGGCCCGGGCACAAGGTCGCCGATGGCCCAGATGCCCTCGACATTGGTGCGCCCCTGCGCGTCAACTAGGACCTGTCCGCGCTCGTTGATTGCCACGCCCACGTCTTCCAGCCCCAACCCCGCGCTGCATGGTTTACGCCCCACGGCCACTAATACCTGATCGCACGTCTCGACGCGTTCTTGATTGCCGGCCGCGATGGTCAGCGTCACTTGGCCTTTTTTGATCGCAGCTTCTTGGGCCTTGGCTCCGAGCAGGAACTTTAGCCCCTGTCGCTTGAGCAGCCGCTCTAGCTGCTGGGCCATCTCACGGTCCATCTCCGGCAAAATTTGATCCATGGCCTCTACTACTAGCACTTGGGCACCTAGTCGCGACCACACGGACCCCAGTTCCAACCCAATGGCACCGCCGCCAATGACGACGAGCCGATCAGGCACTTTTTCTAAGGTTAGGGCCTCGGTTGAACTGATTATGTGTTTTCCATCAAAAGGCAGATTCGACAATTCCACGGGCGTGCTCCCGGTGGCCAACAGGATGTTTTTGGCAGACAGCACTTGCTCGCCATCGGAACCTTGCACCGCCACGCTTCCCGGGGCGCGGACTTGGCCCGTACCGACGAAATGCGTCACCCCCCGGCCCTTAAACAGCCCCGCAATGCCCTTGGTCATGGTCTGGACGATTTTTTCTTTTCGCGCCATCATGGCCTGCAGGTCCAAGCCCACTTCGCCCTGCCCGATTCCGTGGTGCCCCAATCCCTTCTTGGCTCTGTAGAACAAATCACTCGATTCCAGCAGGGCCTTGCTGGGGATACAGCCGACATTGAGGCAGGTGCCGCCGAGGTAGCTTTTGTCGATACAGGCCACCTTCATGCCGAGCTGCGCCGCCTTGCTCGCGGCCACGTAGCCGCCCGGCCCTGCGCCGATAACCACTAAGTCAAATGCAGTGTCGCTCACAGTTGTTCCTTTTTGCGTGGATGCGTTGCTGGTTAGACCTCCAGCATCAACCGTGCTGGATCTTCCAACAGCTCTTTCAACCGCACCAAAAACGAGACCGACTGTTGGCCATCGACTAGCCGGTGATCGTAGGACAGTGCTACGTACATCATCGGCCTGATTACCACTTGGCTTTCCACGGCTACGGGCCGCTCTTGGATCGCGTGCATTCCTAGGATGCCGCTTTGCGGTGCGTTTAGAATCGGCGTGGAAAGCAGCGAGCCGAAGACTCCGCCGTTGGTGATGGTAAAGGTGCCGCCGCTTAGCTCGTCCATGGCCAGCTTGTTGTCGCGGGCACTCAGCGTGAGACGCTTGATGTTGCTTTCGAGTTGGGCGATGGACATCTGATCGGCGCGGTGCAAGACGGGCACGACTAGACCGCGCTCGGTGCTCACTGCGATCCCCAAATTGACGAAGTCGTGATACACAATGTGGGTGCCGTCGATCTGCGCGTTGATCGCTGGGAATTCGCCGAGTGCGAGGACGGCGGCGCGCGAAAAGAACGACATCAGCCCCAGTGATGAGCCGTGGATTTGGGCAAAGCGCTCTTTGTACTTGGCTCTGAGTTGCATCACTCCGCTCATGTCGATTTCGTTGAAAGTCGTCAGCATGGCCGCGTTGTGCTGCGCGGCGACCAAGTGCTCGGCAATGCGCTGGCGGAGTCGGCTCATTGGCTCGCGGCGGATGGGATCGGGACCAGTGGACGCGAGGGGTTGCGCGGGTTCGGGTGCTGGAGTGGATTCAGGCTCAGGCGGCGGAGCAGGCTTGGGTACAGGTGGTGGTTGAGCAGGTTCAGGTGACGGTTGAGCGGGTTCGGGTGCGGATAGCGTCTCTAGGTGGGCGAGCACGTCCTTTTTCGTCAGCCGTCCGTCCTTGCCCGTGCCCTGAATTGCTGCCGGGTCCAGCTCGTGTTCTTCGACTAAGCGGCGCACGGCTGGGCTTAGGGTGGGTTCGGGTTTGGGTGCGGCGGGTTCGGGTTTGGACGCCGGAGCTGGAGCGTCAGCTTGTGCTGATTCATCTATCTCCGCTACTACCGCTCCTATGGTTAGCGTAGTGTCGGTGGATTGCAGGTGTTTGAGCGCGCCGCTGGCTGGGGACGGTAGCTCGACGTTGGCCTTGTCGGTCTCCAGCACGCAGAGCGGCTCGTCCCGCTCGACACGCTCGCCATCGCCTTTGAGCCATTCGAGGAGAATGACCTCGCTGACGGATTCGCCCATGCTCGGTATTTCGACTTGTACTGACATGCAAATGCTCCTAACCAGATTGCTGCCGCGGATGCAGCACCACTTCGCGGCTGCGGCCTAGTGCTTGCTCGACGATTTCTCGTTGCTCGGTTTTGTGCAGGTGCCCGGAGCCGGTGGCCGGGCTGGCCGCTTCGTCGCGGCCGACGTAGTTCAGTTCGCAGAGGGCGGGCAACAGTTCATCCAAAAGAGGCTGGACAAAGGGCCAAGCGCCCATGTTCTGCGATTCTTCTTGCACCCAGTAGAACTGCTTAGCGGCGGGATAGCGGTCGAAGGCAGCTTGGAGTTCGGCGGTCGGAAACGGATAGAGTTCCTCGACGCGCAGCAGTGCTACCTCGTCGTCGCTGCCGTTTTGCTCGCCGCGGGCAGCCGCCAAGTCGTAGTAGATCTTGCCGGTGCATAGCACCACTCGGCCGACGGCGGCTCGATCGGCGACGTTTGCGTCGTCAATGACGCGCTGGAACGTCCCGCTGGAAAACTCGGCTAGTTCCGAGACGCATTGCTTGTGCCGCAGGAGGCTCTTGGGGGTCATTAGCACCAGCGGCTTGCGGAAGTTGCGGTGCATCTGCCGCCGCAAGATATGGAATAATTGCGCTGGCGTGGTGGGGTAGGCCACCTGCATGTTGTTTTTGGCGCATAGTTGCAAGAAGCGCTCCAGCCGCGCACTCGAATGCTCTGGCCCCATGCCCTCGTACCCGTGTGGCAACAGCAGCACCAAGCCGCTCATCCGCTGCCATTTGGCTTCGCCGCTGGAGAGGAATTGGTCGATGATCATTTGCGCGCCGTTGACGAAATCGCCGAACTGGGCCTCCCACAAGACCAAGCGCCTCGGGTCCGCCGAGCTGATCCCATACTCAAAGCCGAGCACTGCTAGCTCCGACAGCATGGTGTTGATCACCACGAAGTCGGCTTGATCGCGCTCCAAGCACTGCAAGGGGACGTGCTCCGCGCCCGTTTCGGTGTCGTGCCAGACGGCGTGGCGGTGGGCAAAGGTGCCGCGCTGGGTGTCTTGGCCGGTCAGGCGCACTGCCACGCCTTCCCGCAGCAACGAGCCAAAGGCCATAACCTCACTACAGCCCCAGTCGATGGGTGCTTGGCCAGCGGCCATGGCGCGGCGCGCTTCGACCATCCGCTGGAGTGTGCGGTGTAGGGAAAACCCCTCGGGGACTTGAGTCGCTCGCTCGACGATCCGCTGCAGGATTTTGGCATCGACGGCCGTATGGGCGCTCCAGTCATCGGGTGCCCAAGTCAGGCCCTGCCAGACGCCCCCGAAGGACGAAGTTTGGGGCTGGACTTGTAGGCGGCGGGCGATTTGCTGGGCTTCTTCGAGCCGGGTGCGGATCCGCGCGCGAATATCGTCGGCTTCCTCTTGGGAGATTTTGTTTTGCGCAATGAGCTGGAAGGAATAGAGATGGAGGATCGTCGGATGCTCGGCGATTTTCTTGTACATCAGCGGCTGGGTCAGGGTAGGGTCGTCGGCCTCGTTGTGGCCGTGGCGGCGATAACACCACAAATCGATAAAGACATCCACCTTGAAGCGGTGCCTGAACTCCATTGCCACCCGCGCCGCTTGTACTACGGATTCGGGGTCGTCGGCGTTGACGTGAAAGACCGGAGCCTGAATCTCCTTGGCGATGTCGGTCGGATAGGGGGTAAAGCGCGTCTCGTCGGCTAGGGCGGTGTAGCCGAGTTGGTTGTTGATGATGATGTGGACGGAGCCGCCGGTGCCGTAGCCGGGCAGTTCGGAGAGATTGAGAGTCTCGGAGACAATGCCTTGGCCGGTAAAGGCGGCCTCGCCGTGGATGAGCACCGGGACCACCCGTTCTCCTTTGTCGTCGTGCAAGTAGGCTTGCTTGGCATAGACGATGCCCTCGATGACCGGATCGACGAGCTCTAGATGGCTGGGGTTGAAACTGAGCGAGAGATGGACCTTGCGCCCCGCTTCGGTGACGTGGTCGTGGGAATAGCCCTTGTGGTATTTGACGTCGCCCTCGTCGTCGTCGCGGTCGGTGCGGTCGGCTCCCTCGAACTCGGCGATGATTTCCTCGTAGGGCTTGTGCAAAAGATGCGCTAAGACATTGAGCCGACCGCGGTGGGCCATGCCGATGACCATCTCTTCGACGCCTAACTTGGAGCCGGTGCTGACCAGTTCGTCCAAGAGCGGCACCATGGACTCGGCCCCTTCGAGCGAGAAGCGCTTTTGCCCGATGTAGCGCGTGTGCAAAAACTGCTCAAACTCCTCGGCGGCGATCAGGCGCGCCAGCACCCGCCGCGTGGCATCTTCGGACAAATTGGGGTTGTTGAGGCAAGGCTCGATCCGCTCTTGCAGCCAGTCGCGCTGCTCCTTGTCTGGGATGTCCATGTATTCGACGCCGATGGAGCGGCAATACGTGGTTTTCAGCTTGCTCAACAGCCCCTTTAGCGTTCCGTCCGTGCGTCCGAGGAAGCTGCCGTTGCCCACGGTCTTGTCGAGGTCTTCTTCGGCGAGGCCAAATTCCGCCAGATCCAACAGGGGCAGGCTCTGGCGGTTGTGGCCCAGCGGGTCGAGCCGAGCGACAAAGTGGCCCATTTGCCGATAGGCCTGCACGAGGGCGTGGGCACCTTCGAGGATCAAAAGGCCCTCAGTGGCTTCTTCTATGGACTGCAAGGCTGTTTGGTCTGGTGCTGGTTCGCTGGTGGGTGCCGAGTACGCGAAGCCAAATTCAAAGCCGCGGAAGAAGTGTTGCCACTCTTCTGGGAGTGAGCTAGGATCGCGCTGGTATTGCTCGTAGAGAGCCTCGATGTACTCGGCGTTTTCACTGTGCGTAGCAAATGACATAGGAACCTCCAGTTCCATGGGCTAATTCTGAAAATAGACATTATATACACGGGTGCAAAAATAAGCTCGTCGAGTTGCCGCAATGCTTGAGGGTTTTCACGGCAGCACCTACATTTTTATAGAACCTCTTCCAGTTAGAAAGTATCCCATGCTACTCGCCTTTGTCGGCCCCCCGGCCCTGTCGTCCCTGCGTCGTCGTGCGCTCTTGGCGCGCTGCCAGCGTTGTGCGCCCGAAGTTGAGGATCTGAGTGTTACGTACTTCTATGCCGTGCAATGCGCGCGCTCCCTAGCTGACGATGAGATGGCGCAGCTTATGCGTATTCTCGACGTGGACGCGGCTCTGCCAGCGCGGGCGCACAACGAGGTGGCCATTGGCCCGCGGCCGGGCACGACGTCTCCGTGGTCGAGCAAGGCTACGGACATCCTCAAAAACTGTGGCCTTGAATTTGTGCGCCGCGTCGAGCGCGGCACGCTGTACGCCTTTGCCGCTGATACCGTGCCCAGCGCGGTTTTGCCGTTGCTCTACGACCGCATGATTGAGGCTCCGCTCGATTCCTTAGAATCCCTCTTTCGCCGCGTGGATCCCAAGCCACTAATCCACATCCCGGTGCGGGCCGAGGGGCGGTGTGCGCTGGTAGCAGCCAACCACGAGATGGGCTTGGCTCTGTCGGACGAGGAGATCGACTACGCGCTGCACGCCTTTGCCGGCCGCGACCCAACCGACGTGGAGTTGATGATGTTTGCGGTAGTCAACTCCGAGCACTGTCGCCACAAAATTTTCAACGCTGATTGGATCATCGACGGCCAGCGCGAGGCGCACTCGCTCTTCGACATGATTCGCCACACGCACGCGGCTCACCCCCAAGGTACGGTTAAGGCGTATTCCGACAACGCCGGCGTGATCGAGGGCTTTGATGTGCCGGTTTTTGGCCCGCAGCGAGACGAGGATTTTCGCTATGGCTATCGCCAGCGGCAGACTCACGTCTTGATCAAGGTCGAGACCCACAATCATCCCACTGCCATCGCACCCTATCCCGGAGCTTCTACTGGAGTCGGAGGAGAGATCCGCGACGAGGGAGCGGCTGGCACGGGTGGCTGGTCGCAGGCGGGCCTGTGCGCCTTTTTCACCTCGCATCTGCGCCTGCCTAAGTTTGCCCAGCCGTGGGAAAAAGAGCGCGCTGCTTTCCCAGACCGCTTGGCTACCCCGCTTGCCATTATGACCGAAGGGCCGATCGGCGGCGCGGCCTTTGGCAACGAATTTGGCCGGCCCAACATCTTGGGGATGTTCCGCACCTTGGAAGACGACAGCACCGGAGTGTGGCGCGGCTACCACAAGCCGATCATGGTCGCTGGTGGCGTTGGCCTCATCGACGCCGCGCATGTGGAAAAGAAAACTCCGGCTGCGGGCGATTGCGTCATTCAGCTCGGAGGGCCGGCCATGCTCATCGGCTTAGGCGGGGGCGCGGCCTCTAGCATGGACACCGGGGCTAACAGCGAGGACCTCGATTTTGCCTCGGTGCAGCGCGACAACCCCGAGATGCAGCGCCGCTGCCAAGAGCTAATCAGCCGCTGCATCTCGCTTGGTGCGGAAAATCCCATCATCAGCATCCACGATGTGGGGGCCGGGGGGTTGTCCAACGCCTGCCCGGAGTTGGTGGCAGACGTGGGAGCGCGCTTTGACTTGCGGGCCATTCACAACGACGACCCGGGCATGAGCCCGATGCAGATTTGGAGCAATGAGGCGCAAGAGCGCTACGTGCTGGTGGTGGGCCGCGCTGATTTGGATCGCTTTGCCGAGTTGGCTGTGCGCGAGCGCTGCCTGTTTGCGGTCATCGGCGAGGTCACGGGCGATGGCACGCTGTCGCTCGACGACTCTCTGTTAGGCGGCAAGCCCATCGACGACCTCGACCTAGCGGTGATTTTGGGCAAGCCGCCCAAGATGGAGCGCCGGGCGATGCGCCGCCAGCCCGTGCGGCAGCCTCTCGCCTTAGGGGAGCCTGCGATAGCGGAGGCCGTCGAGCGCGTGCTCCGCTTTCCTGCCGTAGCGGCTAAGACCTTCCTCATCACCATTGCCGACCGCACGGTTACAGGCTTGGTGGCCCGCGATCAGATGGTCGGTCCTTATCAGGTGCCGATCGCGGATTTGGCTTTGACTTGTCACTCCTTTCAGGGATATACCGGGTCGGCCATGGCCATGGGTGAGCGTACGCCGCTCGCCTTGGTGAATGCGCCAGCGTCCGGGCGCATGGCTATTGCCGAGGCCATCACCAACATTGCCGCGGCACACATTGGGCCGATCCACCGCATCAAGCTGTCGGGGAATTGGATGTGTGCCTGTGGGGAGGAGGGCGAAGACGCGGCCCTGTACGACACCGTGCGCGCCGTGGGGTTGGAGTTTTGCCCGGCAGTAGGGGTGTCGATCCCGGTGGGCAAAGACTCGCTGTCCATGCGGGCGGTGTGGGAAGACGCCGAGGGCACGGCGCACAAGGTGGTTGCGCCATTGAGCTTAGTCGTCTCGGCCTTTGCGCCGGTAGAAGATGTGCGTCGCCAAGCCACGCCCGACCTAAAGTGTGGCGGCGACACCGGACTGCTGCTCGTGGATTTGGGTCGCGGGCAGAACCGCCTCGGCGGCTCTTGTCTCGCCCAAGCGTACAATCAAATTGGCAGCGAGGCCCCGGACGTGGATGCAGGTGATGTGCGCGGCTTGTACGAGGCCGTGCAGACTTTGCTCGACCAAGATCTCGTGCTCGCGTACCACGACCGCTCCGATGGCGGCCTCTTCGCTGCGGTGGCTGAGATGGCGTTTGCCGGCCGCTGCGGCGTGGAGTTGGAAATTGGCGTGTTGGGTCCCGACCCGCTCGCCGCGCTCTTTTGCGAGGAAGTGGGTGCTGTGATCCAATATCGCGCCAAGGATGAAGAAGCCGTGTACAAGGTATTTGCGGAGCAGGGCATCGCCGATTTGGTACACGACGTGGGACAACCTGTTGACGACTTACATCTGCGCGTTTGCCGCGACGGCGATCTCGTCTATGAAGCCCCACTGCTCGGTCTCCACGCGGCGTGGGCCGAGCTGACGTATCGGATGCAGACCCACCGCGACGACCCGGACTGCGCCCGCGAGGAGTACGAGGCCCTTGCCGACGGCCAAGATTCGGGCCTGAATTTTCACTTGGCGCACGAAGTTGCTCCGACTATTGGAGGAAAGGCGCGGCCCCGCGTGGCTGTGCTGCGGGAGCAGGGGATCAACGGCCAGGTGGAAATGGCCGCGGCCTTTGACGCTGCCGCGTGCGAGGCGGTTGACGTGACTATGACCGACCTGTTGGAAGGCCGAGTCGAGTTGAGTTCGTTTCACGGGCTGGCTGCCTGCGGCGGCTTCAGCTACGGCGACGTGCTCGGGGCCGGGGCTGGTTGGGCGCGTTCGATCCTTTTCCACGACCGCCTGCGCGAGCAATTCGCCGCCTTCTTCGAGCGACCGGATACCTTTTCCCTAGGGGTGTGCAATGGCTGCCAGATGCTGTCGCACCTCAAGGAGCTGATCCCGGGCGCGGCCAACTGGCCGCAATTTGGGCGCAACCGCTCCGAGCAGTTTGAGGCGCGGCTCGCCACCGTAGAGGTGCTGGAGAGCCAATCGGTGCTCTTGCGTGGGATGGAGGGATCGCGCTTGCCCATTGCGGTGGCGCACGGCGAGGGCCGTGTCCAATTTGACGATGAGCAGGAAATGGAACGAGCGCGGATGGAAAATCAGCTCTGCCTGCGCTACGTGGATAATTACGGCCAGCTAGCCGAACGCTATCCTTCCAACCCGAACGGCTCGCCCGCAGGGTTGGCCGCTTTCACCAGCGCCGACGGCCGCGCCACCATTATGATGCCGCATCCCGAGCGCGTCTTTCGCAATATCCAGCTATCTTGGCGTCCGGCGGAGTGGACGGGCGAAGAGGGGCCGTGGCTGAAGCTATTTCAGAATGCTCGTGACTTTGCCGATGCGAGCTGACTATTGAATGGCGATACGCAGCATGAAACAATTAATTCTCTTTATTGTCCCCCGTTCGTAAGAGTATCCTCTTGATTTTGTAGCCCAAATGTGCTACAATCTGACGAGGAAGGAGACCATTATGGCAAAGACTGAAGTTGTCCGGGCCCGTATCAATCCAGACCTAAAGCGCAATGTCGAGTTGCTATTGAGTAAACTCGGCCTGACCACGACTGAGGCCATAACCCTTTTCTTTCAGCAAATGGAACTACGCAAGGGGCTGCCGTTTCTCGTAGAGCTACCCAATGAGGAGACCCGAGACGTTTTTGAAAAGACGGACCGAGGGGAAGAATTGGTCGAGTGTGAAGACGCTGATGACATGTTTAAGAAGCTCAACATCTGATGCGGCGTCCTTTTTATTCTAAACGCTTTGAAAGGGATCTGAGGCGATCTCAACGGAGAGGGAAGGACCTTAAAAAAATTAAGGCAGTACTGCGGCACCTGATTGAGGGCAAGCGGCTTGATGACCGCTATTTCGATCATCCACTTATAGGGAATTACGTCGGCCGTCGTGAATGCCATATTGAATCGGACTGGTTACTCATTTACAAACTGGACGGAGACGACATCATTTTTGAGCGCACTGGTACTCATGCTGACTTGTTTAGATAACTTGAAATCTGTCTGATCTTATATGATGAGAGCCGATCCAGAGGTCGGACCCGTGGTGGAAGGTAAAGGGTGCTGCGGAGGCGATGCGTCCATTACGCGAGGCATGTGGCTGGTAGCTTGCGAGCGTGAGGCGACGGCCCTCTTACCTCATCAGGCAGTCATCTTCTCCCGTTCCAATTCATCGATTTCGCCAGCGGCGATCCCGAGCTGATTCTGGAGTATCCGTTGGGCAATCCGGCGATCCTCTTCATCGCCGTCCAAAAGTTCAATCGCTCTCTGACATAGCAGTCGGGCGAATTCTGGATCTCGCTTCGCTCGCAGTCGGACGTAGTCATCGTGTTTGGTAAGCGCCATAATGCCCTTCTAACATATCGAGTAAAAAGATAACTATAGGGTAGCATTGAGGCGGTCTCCCTACAAACCCGCCAATCCTTGACGCGTTCTCTGCGCACGGCCAAACTATAGCCCCACTTATTTCCACAGCAGTCCAAGCTAGGAGCGTCCATGACCGCACCCATCCGCTGGGGCATCCTCGGCCCAGGCAGCATTGCCCACAAATTTGCCGTCGGCCTCCAGTCCACTTCCGAAGGAGAGTTAGTTTCCGTTGGCTCGCGCGATCAGCAGCGCGCCGATGCCTTTGCCGACCAGTACGGTGCCCCCAACCGCCACGCCTCGTACGAAGCCCTCTGCGCCGATCCCGACATCGACGCGGTGTACGTGGCCACCCCTCATCCTTTCCACAAAGACAATTCGATTCTCTGCCTCGAAGCCGGCAAGGCCGTGCTCTGCGAGAAGCCCTTTACCATTAATGCGGCCGAGGCCGAAGCCGTCGTCGCCTGTGCTCGCGCCAACGGTGTCTTTCTGATGGAGGCCATGTGGTCCCGCTACTTGCCCATTATGGTGCAGGTGCGCGAGTGGCTCGACGCTGGGGCCATTGGGGCACCGCTGATGGTCAGTGCCGACTTTGGTTTTCGTGCGGGCGTCAATCCCGATGGCCGACTTTTTAACCTCGCTTTGGGTGGCGGTGCCTTGCTCGACATCGGCATCTACGTCGTCTCCTTTGCGGCGATGGTGCTCGGGTCGCAACCAGCCCAAGTCACTGCGGCCGCGCACCTCGGCGAAACTGGCGTTGACGAGCAGACGGGCATCGTGCTCCGCTATAGCGGCAGTGCCATCGCCAATCTCTCTTGTGCCATCCGCGCCACGACCCCACACGAGGCCCGCATCGTCGGCAGCGAAGGGACGATTGCCATTGACCCCGCGTGGTGGAAGGGCGAAACCGCCACGCTCAAAGCCGGGGGCCGCGAAGAGCGCGTCGAATTGCCACTAGAGGGCAATGGCTACAACTACGAAGCGCAAGAAGTCGCTCGCTGCCTCGGCGCAGGTCTGACCGAGAGCGCGGTCATGTCGCTCGACGAAACCGTGGCGCTGATGCGGATCCTCGACGAAATCCGCGCCCAAATCGGCCTGAAATACCCAATGGAATAGAAAGGAAAACACTCGTGCAATACGGCAACGTACCAGGTAGCAAAAAAAAGATCTCGCGCATAGTGCAAGGCTCGATCATGCTCAATCGCAGCAATAAGGAAGAAGGCTTTGCCCTGCTCGACGCGGCTTGGCAGGCTGGGATCACGACCTACGATTCGGCGCACGGTTACGGCGGCGGAGAAGTGGATCGCATGCTGGGGCTGTGGATGGAGGCAAGGGGCAATCGCGATGAGATCGTCATCATTGGCAAAGGTGCGCATCTCAACCAAGACCGCAACCGCGTCACCCCGTACGACATCGCCTCGGACATGGCCGACTCGCTCGTGCGCCTGCGCTCCTCCTACATCGACCTCTACCTGCTGCATCGCGACGATCCGGCGGTGCCGGTCGGGCCTATCGTCGAGGCGCTCAACGAGCATCACGCGGCTGGCCGCATCCACGCTTTCGGCGGTTCGAATTGGACGCCAGAGCGCTTGGCCGAGGCCAATGAATACGCGGACCAACGCGGACTCGTGCCTTTTGCCGCTTCCAGCCCGAACTTCAGCTTGGCGGATCAGATCGCCGAGCCGTGGAAGGATTGTCTGTCGATTGCTGGGCCGGGCCAAGCCGCGGCCCGCGCGTGGTACGCCGAGCACGACATGCCGCTTTTTACTTGGTCGAGCGTGGCGCGTGGCTTTTTCTCGGGCAAAGTTACCCGCGACAACGCCGAGCAAGTGCGCGACCAATTCGACGGCACTATGCCCAAATCGTACTACTGCGAAGACAACTTCAAGCGGCTCGACCGCACGTGGGCACTGGCGGAAGAAAAGGGATTGTCGGTGCCGCAGATCGCCTTGTCGTACGTGCTCAGCTATCCGCTCGACATCTACGCCTTGGTCGGCAGCATGAGCGGCGATGAGATCGCGGCGAACATCCAAGCGCTCGACAATCCGCTCACGGAGGCGGAGATGGCGTGGCTGGATTTGCGGAGCGAGGAGCGCTAACATGGCTAAGCAACCTAATGTCGTCGTCTTGATGTCCGACCAGCAGCGGCTCGACACGGTGAGTTGCTACGGGCTGAACGAGGTGTGCCGGACGCCGCACATCGACGCCTTGGCCGCCCGCGGCATTCGCTTTGACTCGGCATTTACGCCGACTGCGATTTGCTCGCCGGCCCGCGCTTCCTTTTACACGGGTCTCTATCCGCACAAGCACGGGGTTACGGCCAATGGCCTGTGCCTGCGCGAGGGCGTGCGCGGGTTAAATCACTATCTGGACGAGGCCGGCTATCGCTGCGGATACGCCGGTAAGTGGCACGTGGATGAGCAGACCGGCCCTACGGGCTACGGGTTCACAGGCCAGGATTTCATGGGCTACGCCTTTCCGGGGTCTGACCTGCTGCCCGGCTTGCAGTTCGGGGCTAAGCCGAGGGGACACAACCCGTATGCAGACTATCTCAAAGAACGCGGCTTTGACCCGCCGCCGACGGTGTCGCATCGCTTTGTCGGCACCAATCCCTCGAATCAGGCGCAGGAAATGTTCGCGTTGCACGAGGGGCCGGTCGAGTCGTGCATTGAGTATTTCGTCGCCGAGGAAGCCATGCGCGTCCTCGACGAAGTGGCGACCGGTGAGGAGCCGTTCTTCTTGTGGGCCAACTTTTGGGGGCCGCACAGTCCGTCGCTGGTGCCGGAGCCGTACTTTTCCATGTACGATCCAAAGGCCATTCCCGAACACCCCGGCTACGCTGAGACGTTTGAGAAAAAGCCCTATCGCCAGCAGTTAATCGAGAAGCTATGGGGGTTGGGCGACTACGGCTGGGCGGGCTTTCAGGAAATCGCCGCGCGCTACTTTGGGCATTGCACGCTGATTGACGACATGGTGGGGCGGGTGGTGGCTCACTTGGAACGATTGGGTGTCCTCGACGACACCATCATCGTCTATACCGCCGATCACGGCGACTGCCTCGGCGCGCACAAGCTGATCGAGAAGGGCGAGTTTATGTACGACGAGATCTACCGCATCCCGCTCGTCATCGCCCATCCCGACTGCGAGGCTCCGGGCACGGCCTGCGACGAGTTCGTCTATTTGCACGAGATCATGCTCTCGTCGCTCGACGCCGCTGGTCTTGACGTTCCCGCCGACCTCGATGGGCAGTCCTTTCTCCCGGCCATTGAGGGACGTCCGTTTGCGAATGGCCGCGAAGAAGTGTACTGCGTTTTCGACCGCCATTTTACGGTTGCCAACCAGCGCATGGTCCGCACCCGCACCCATCAGTTTACCTTTAATTCGGGCGACCCGGGGGAGTTGTACGACTTGCAACGCGATCCCTATCAACTCGACAATGTGTACGGCGATCCGGCTTATGAAGCCGTCCGCCAAGATCTGATGGGGCGGATGGGCTGCTACATGGAGGAATTGGGAGACCCGTTGCGCGGGTGGTTTGGGCGGATTAAGGGGGCGTATTGAATTGTCGAGAAAACCCTCGTAGGGTTTGGTGGTCTCTTTCCGTATATTACGCCGCAAACGCCTCAGGAGGTGCCACATGGAAATGTTTCTGACCTTCGCCCTAGTTTTCGCGGTGTTGCTGATCGTGGTGATCGCCATCGTCCGGCTGAACCTCTTTATCTGCCAGCCCAACGAGGTCATCATTTTCTCGGGCCGCAAACGCCAGACGGCCGATGGGCGTGCGGTGGGCTACCGCGTGATTAAGGGGGGCCGCGCCTTTCGCATTCCGCTGCTCGAAAAGGTCGATCGCCTCGACTTGCGCACCATTCCCCTCGAAGTATCGATCACCAACGCGTACTCCAAAGGCGGCATCCCGCTGTCGGTGCAAGGCATCGCCAATATCAAGATCGCCGGCGACGAGCCGCTGCTCGGCAATGCGCTGGAGCGATTCTTAGGCATCGCGCTCCCTGAAGTCCAAGACATTGCCAAGGATACCCTCGAAGGCAACCTGCGCGGTGTCCTCGCCACGCTGACCCCCGAAGAGGTCAACGAGGATCGCCTCAAATTCGCCGGATCGCTCATCGACGAGGCCGACGTCGATCTACAGAAGCTGGGCCTAGTACTCGACACGCTCAAAATCCAGAATGTCACCGACGAGGTCGGCTATCTCGACGCGATCGGCCGCAAGAGTACGGCCGCGGTCCTCAAGGAAGCCGAAATCGCCGAGGCTGAAAACCGCGCTGAATCGCAGGAGAAATCGGCTGAGGCCCGCCGTCGCGGTGAAGTCGCCGACGCCGAGGCACAGGTGCAGATCGTCGATGCGCAAAACTTGCTCCGCGTCCGCAAGGCCGAGCTGGAAGGCGAGGGCTTGGCTGCTGAGAAGCGCGCCGCGCAAATTGCCCGCAAAGCCGAGGTCCAGGCCGAGCAGGAGGTCGAGCAGGAGCGTTTGGCGCTGCAGAAACGCCAGTTAGAGATTGAGGTCATTGAGCCGGCCCGCGCCGACCGCGACGCGGCCGAGCTGCGCGCCAAGGGCGAGGCGGCCAACATCCTCGAAAACGGCCTCGCCGAGATCGAGGTGCTCAAGCAGAAGAACGAGGTCTGGACCATCGCTGGCCCCAATGGCAAGGAGCTGTTGTTGATCCAGATGTTGCCGAACTTGGTCGAGCAAATCACTGCTATGGCCAAGGACATCAAAATTGACCATCTCGCCGTCGTCGATTCCGGCAACGGCGGTCAGAGCGGCCTGCCGGCAGTCGTCAATCAGATCGGGGCACTAGCCCCTGCACTCTTTGAGAGTATCAAGGCGACAACCGGCGTTGACTTGGCTTCGGTTATCAACGACAAGACCGACGGCCAACTGCCGACGCAGGAAGGGTAGCGTGGAGCCCCTTTATCTGTACTTGAGCGGGCTGATTGTCGGGGGGGTCGCCGTCGGTGCTTCGCTGTTTGGCGGGGACGGCGATGGCGTGGGCGACGGCCTGCGGGCGCTGGCCTTTTTGCGGCTGCGGCTGTTCTTCTTTTTTGCCTTCTTCTTTGGTTTGGCCGGGATGTTAGGTAGCCTGCTGATGGGCCCAAGTGCTGCGTTGTTCACGGCGCTGGGTAGCGGCGTAGTCTGCGCCTTTGTGGGCGACTGGATGCTGAGCCGGTTGAGCGGCTCAAGTGCCGACAGTTCGCTGGCGGGCGACGACTTGATCGGCCTTGAAGCCGAAGTCACCGTCCCCATCGCCACCGGCAGCACCGGTAAAATTTCCGCTACCGTCCAAGGTCGCACCATCGAACTGTTGGCGCGCCGGGCCGATGCCCAAGGCCCGCTCAACCCCGGCGATAAGGTTTTGGTGCTCGAAATCGACGATGGCGTCGCGGTCGTCGATTCGAGCTAGCGGCTTTCTACCCCGCCAAAGCGACAGACGATTTCGTAGAGCACCTGCGTTGCAAAGAGCAGTTCTTTCACGGGAGTGCGCTCGTCGTGGCCGTGGATCAGGGTCATTTCCTCCTCGCCCGGCTGCTGCCGATAGGGCATAAAGCCGTAGATCTGGGTTTCGGGGCGGCGCGGCACAATGTGCTTGGCGTCGGTGCCGGCTGGCATAAGATATGGGAGCACGGGCGCGTCTGGCTCGCGTTCTTGCATCACCTCGACGATCGTCTGAAAAAGTGGGGTAGCGGACGATGCCTCCAACGGCGGCGTGTACTGATCGATCTCGATGGCGACCTCTTCGCCGACGAATGCGCGCAACTCGGCTGCGAAGCTCTCGGCTGTCTGACCGGGCACTAAGCGCCCATCGATCCAAGCGGTCGCCTCTCCCGGAATTACGTTGATCTTGGAACCGGCCTGCACCATGGTCGCCGAGGCCGTGTTGTGCAGCACTGCGCCCAACTCGCGGCGCAAGGGGCTGTCGATGGGCAGGTCGCGCAGTGCTGCGTCCGCGGTCGCCGGGTCGAGCACTTGTTGCCACCGGGTGGCCTCGGCGGCTGGACGGCGGCTGGCGATTCCCTCGATAAAGCGGCGCACGCTTGCGGACATGTGTGCGGGAAATACGGCTCCTTCCAAGCCAGCTAGAGCTTTGGACAGCTTGACGATCGCGCTGTCGCCGTGCGGCATGGAGCCGTGTCCGGGGGTTCCGCGGGCGATCAGACGCAATCGGCACAGTCCCTTTTGCCCGGTCTGGCAGGTGTAAAACCGCTGCTCGCCGACGGAAAAGTCGCTGCCGCCGCCCTCGGTAATGATCAAAGGCGCGTCCCACAACTCAGGTCGATTGTCGATAATCCATCCCGGTCCGTGGTTGCCTTTGCCTGCTTCCTCATCGGCGGTGGCGGCGAAGACGATGTCGCGGTTGAGTCGGACGCCTTCCCGTTGCAACAACAGCAACACCATCAGATTCGCTGCGACCATGTTCTTCATATCCAACGCGCCTCGTCCCCACACGCAGCCGTCGGCTAGTGCGCCCGAAAAGGGTGGATGCGTCCAGTGTTCCGGCTCGGCGGCCACCACGTCGGTATGTCCCAAGAGCATGAGCGGTGGTTGGTCGCCGCCGGACAGCCGCACAAGGACGTTGCCGCGCTCGGGTGCGGACTCGACGAAGAGGGGATCAAAGCCCTCCTGCCGCAAAATTCCTGCTAGATAGCGCGCGGCTTTGCTTTCGTTGCCCGGGGGGTTGGTGGTGTCGATGCGGATGAGGGCCTGCAAATAGCCGGTTACTTCGGCGCGCACAGCTTTCCAGTCGATCACAATGGTTCCTTGTTGCCCAACAGCAGCCCTTCAACGGGAATCAGCCGTTGCCTTACGGGGTCTATCCCCAGCCTGAAAATCTCTAACGTTACTGCTCCCAACAGGGGTTGAGTGGCTTCCGTACCAAAGACGACGGGTACTATGAACTCTTCGCCCCTTAGCCGCATCCAAGTTTGACCGATTCCACGCTCCATTCTGCTGCCGTCGGCAAGTATAAAATTGGCTCTGCTGAGAGGGTCCACTCCCAATCTTCGCAGAAGCGATTCCGGCAGCGTGGTGTATGTCGCGCCGGAATCTACCAGCGCATCAACAGTCTCAAAGTGCTGCCCTTGCGGATCACCTATTTCCAGTTCGACCTGAAAGATTCCCATGTGCTTAACTCCTCTTGCCAAATTATAAGGACAGGTACAGGGACCTGTCCTACAATATAGTGCAATAACGGCACGAACTTCAGCCAATTTCGCATGACGCCTGCCAATTTTTCTAGGCAGTGCTGACAATACGGACCGTGTCTCTTTTTGTATTAAAAATACCACAACTCTATGTATAACAACGAGATATGTATAATTTTAGCATGTTGGCACGGATTTTGCAATACAATGGGCGAAGGCCACACAAGCCAACCACCCTTAACAAGGAGAAAAGATCATGGCCATCAAGACTTTACTACCCAGCGTCCGCGTCAGCAATCGCCCGTGGCGCAGCCCATTCGACAACCTCGTGGATGCCTTCTTTGGCGAGGACTCGCGTCTGCCCGTTTTGGCTGGCAACGCGGCTTTCAGCCCGCGCATCGACGTCAAGGAAGACGACGCCTCCTTTGAAATTTCGGCTGAGCTGCCGGGGTTGGAGGAGAAGGACCTCGAGATCACCGTTGATGACGGAACGCTCGTGCTACGGGGCGAAAAGAGCGCGGCTAGCGAGGAAAAGGAAGGCCAGTACTTCCGCCAGGAGCGCATCTACGGCCGCTTCGAGCGCGCCTTCCACCTCCCTGATGGCGTGCAGGACGACGCCATCGAAGCCAAGTTCAAAAACGGCGTCCTCACCCTCCACCTGCCCAAAAAGGAGGAGGCGAAAAAGGTCGTCCGGCAGGTCGAAGTCAAGACCGGCTAGCCAGCCTTAGACGCGCGAAAGGGGAGGGGTATAGCGCGCGCCCCTCCCCTTTTTTTGTAGTTATAGGAGAGCTTTGAACAACTATGTATTCCGCGCATTCTGCAATTTGCCCAGCCGAGCAAGTACTACGATGACCACCGGCCAAAACGTGGTATTGATTAAATCGTGTATGCTTGCCGTTATGGCCTTCAGGCGAAAGTGTCCCACAGAGACATAATCGTATCTCAGATCGAGAACTTCCATCAAGGATGCTACAATTACGACCGGGATCAAGCATCGCGCTTCAATTGAGCCTTTCTTCCAAAAGATTACAGCCAAGAAAAACACGATCAATCCTACGTGCATATGGATCGAGTCTTTTGAGAGTTCCAAGATAGAGACGATTACTATCTTAGCTTCTTGATATTCGGACATTTTCCAATCTTTGGTTATGCGGTAAGAATTACTTCAAGTTTATCGAACATTTGCAGACTGGAGCTACAGTCTGCGGCGTAACGCTGTCAAGAGTCCCAACTTCTTTAGGATTGGGAGTAGTCAATTGCACATGGCGTCTTGCTCGCGCCGCAGTTGCAACGCGAGTGAATCCGGCAAATCGACCATGGCGTCGCCAATGGCGTCGCCAATGGCGTCGCCTTGCCGCACGTCTTGTTTGAGCACGGCCCCGCCCGACAGTCCTAACGGCAATAGTCCCTCTTGAAAAGGGGAAGAGCCTACCTAGAAAGGTTCATTTGAAAATCGAGTCAGTTGTTTGAAATTTGAGGTTATCTTTTGTGCGGATCTCAGTGATGACGTCCCTCACATCGGCTTGCAGCAAAATCCCAAGTTCCCATAGCGCACGTAAAATTTCGGCTAGGTTGACGCAATCTATCCCGTTTTCCCGGCAGTGATGTTTGACCCGTCGCTCGTTGCTAACAAAGATAGCACTCAACCGTTTACAAATTGCCATTGACTCGCGCTCCCCTGAACCGAGCGTCCAAGGCAAAGTTGCCATGAATTGGTGGTCAACAGCCGTCGGATAATACGTCGCGATTCGCCCTTGTGAATGCAATACCATAATGTCTTGTGCAAAGTCAAAAACCTTAGAGACTCCCACTTGGAGTTCGTTTTCCACGGCAGCAGAAATGTTGAGCGGGTCCTCATTAAAGACGGAGAACAATAAGGAAAGCCGTTGAATTTTAGCGAAGATCGAAAGCACATCCGTATCAATGAAAACCACACCTAAACCCCGTTGGTGTTGTCATTTGATTTCTGCTGTCGTTTGATGCGCGAAACGCCCGCTTGCAAGGCTTCATCGACTTCGACTGTTTTCGAGATGCCTTTCGCTTCTAACCCCGCTTCAAATTCAAAACGGTGGATTCCAGCCAATTCCGCCGCTCTAGAGAGCGTTACCTCATCGTGTTGATAGAGTAAAATTGCGGCATCAAGGCGAGATTCCTTCTTGGTAGTGACCAGTTTTTCAAGAGCATCGGTCAGCAACGCCTGCGAGTCGGCATAAAGCCCCACATCAATCAGGGCGTTTATCTCTTTTTCAAGGCCAGGTGCGTGAATTTCAATCTGGAGCATGGCTGTCTCTCCTTGCTGGGGCGATACTGACTGAGGTTGGATATGTCAGTTTTCCAAAATGTATTCATAATCATATATCTTTGCGACGACAGTCTCAAGGAGTTCGGCGGCGATGGATCAGATCCGGCCTGAACAACCTGAAGTCCTGTATCTTTACGATAAAATTAGCACATGGCGTCTTGCTCGCGCCGCAGTTGCAACGCGAGTGAATCCGGCAAATCGACCATGGCGTAGCCAATGGCGTCGCCTTGCCGCACGTCTTGTTTGAGCACGGCCCCGCCCGACAGTCCTAACGGCAATAGTCCTTCTTCGCGTGCCACGGTTGCCTTTTCGCTTTGTCCCAATACAGTGTAGCCGCCTCCGCCGTCGAGCGTTTCTCCGGCCTTGAGATCCCGTTTAGCTACGGCGATTACATCGGCGGTGGGCACGGAGCGCGGAGCGCCGGTTGGCAGGCCGTAGAGCGCGACTTTGGCAATGGTGATTGGGGCTTCAACTGCCACTAAGTGATAGGGGCGGTAGAGGAGGAAGTTTTTGCCGTCGCCGCCCGGATACAGGTTGTAAGTGGCGAGGTCTTCGACGGTAAAGGGGTGTTCGCTGCGGGCGACGACGAAAACGCCCATGCCTAGCGGATTGGCGAGCTGGGTCTTGCCGTCCTCGGCGACGCTGTTGGCTAGCTCGATGACTCCGCGCTGGCTCAGTAGCCCGCCTTCTTCGACCAAGCTGAATTTTTGCGGGATGTCCGCCAAATTGCACGACGGCTCGTGCATGCCTCTTATGTCGGGGACCAGCCCGGCCATGTTGGCGATGGCCGTGGCCTCGACTTGGGCTTTGGTGCCGTCGCGGAAGGAGTTGTACATCTTCAAGCTGATGTTGCGCCGCTGCAAGGTCTCTTCGTCGAAACCGAAGCGCGCCGCGGTGTTGTCGGGTGTGCCTTGGGGATCGTCGGCAAAGAGGATGGTGCCGCGACCGGCCGCCACTATCTCTAAGCCGAGGGACCACGCCCATTCGATGATGTTCATGGTCACTCCGGGCTGATCGCCATCGACGAGCGAATACACCACGCCCGCGCTGTCGGCCTTGCGCTTGAGCAGCGCGCCGATGGTCACGTCTGTTTCCACGTTGACCATTACGAGGTGGTTGCCGCTGGCGCTGGCCGCGCTGGCCATGCTGGCTCCGACCGAGGTCGAGCCGGTTGCCTCTACCACTACGTCCAGACCCTCGGCCTGGGCGACTAACAGCCCGTCTTCAACGGCGGTGAATTTTCCCGCGTGAATGGCTTCTGCCAATGCCTGCGGGCTATCCGCCGTTTCCACCGCAACATCCCCGTACCCCGCTGTGTATGCGTAACGGGTGCGCGCTAGGTCGATGTCGGCGATGGCCGAGACGACCATGCCCTGCATCTGGGCGATTTGTGCGACTAGCCCGCCGCCGAATTTTCCCGCGCCGATGATGCCGACGCGGATCGGTTTTCCTTGCCGCTCGCGCTCGGCGAGCAATGCGCTAAGCATGTATTCCTCCTCGTGTTGTTTAACAAAAGTCTAAATCCGCGCCCAAGTTCGCCGGCAATACGCGCTCGGCGTACAGTCGCCGCCACCCACGGGCGGGCGCAACGGGTGCGGTCCATTTGGCCCGTCGGCGGGCGAGGGTTTCTTCGGGGACTAACAAATCTAAGCGCCCGGCTTCTACGTCCAACTCGATCAGGTCGCCGTCGCGGACGAGTGCCAACGGCCCGCCGACGGCCGCTTCCGGCGCTACGTGCAACGCGACCGTTCCATACGCCGTGCCGCTCATCCGCCCATCGGAGATGCGCACCATGTCCTCGACGCCTTGGGCGGCGAGGTGTTTGGGCAAGGGCATGGACCCGGCTTCGGGCATCCCAAGGGCCACTGGCCCGGCTCCGCGCAGCACCAGCACGTGTTCTGGCGTGACGCCCAAGGCGGGGTCGTCAACGCGCGCGGCGTCGTCTGGCCCCTCAAATACGATGGCTGGCCCGCGATGTTTGTGCAAGTGCGGGGACGAGGTGGCCTTTTTCAAGACGGCTCCGTCGGGCGCGAGTGAGCCTTTTAGCACTACAAGGGACGAGGCTGGCCCCAGCGGTGCGTCCAAGGTGCGGATCGCGGTTTGCCACGCGCCGGGTGCGGCCACGTCCTGCAAGAGCGCGCCGAGGGGTTGGCCGCTGACTCCTATTGTATCGAGGTCGAGCATTGGCTCCAGGACCTTGAGCAGGACGGGTACGCCCCCGGCCTTGTCGAAATCCTCCATGTACCCGGTGCCCGCTGGCTTGCAATCGACTAGCAGCGGCACTTGTTGGGCTGCGGTGTGGAAGTCGTCTAGCGACAGGTCCACGCCGGCCCGGTGCGCAATGGCGAGCAGATGCACGACCGCATTCGTCGAGCCGCTCAGCGCGGCCAGCACCTTGAGGGCGTTGGCAAAGGCCGCTGGCGTTAGTATGTCTCGCGCCGAGCGTCCCTCAGTGGCTAAGGCAACGGCCCGGCGGCCCGTGGCGACTCCGAGCCGCAAGCGCTGGCTTGAGACTGCGGGTGGGGTGGCCGCGCCCGGTAGCATTAGCCCGAGGGCCTCGGTCACGCAAGCCATGGTTGAGGCCGTGCCCATGACCATGCAGGTTCCGGCGGTTGGGCACAGGTTCTGCTCGACAGCGGCGATTTCTTCGGCGTCGAGCGCACCGGCTCGGTGTTGTGCCCAGTAGCGGCGGCAATCCGTGCAGGCACCCAAGCGCTCGCCGCGCCAGTCTCCGGCTAGCATTGGCCCGGCGACGAGGTGGATGGCGGGCACGGACGCGGATGCTGCGGCCATGAGTTGGGCTGGCAGGGTTTTGTCGCAGCCGCCGAGCAGCACGACTGCGTCCATGGGCTGGGCGGCGATCATTTCCTCGGTCGCCATGGCCATGAGGTTGCGGTAGAGCATGGCGGTGGGGGAGAGGAGGATTTCGCCGAGGGACAGGGTCGGAAAGACGAGGGGTAGGCCGCCCGCTTCTAGCACGCCGCGTTTGACGGCTTCTACGAGCTGGGGCATGGCGCGATGGCAGGTGGTGTAGTCGGACGAGGTATCGGCGATGCCGACGACGGGCCGCTCTAAATCGGCCTCGTCGTAGCCGCCCGAGGCGAGAAAAGCGCGGCGTAGGTAGCGGCTAAAGCCGGGGTCGGCGTAGTGGGTTAGGTTGCGGTCGATGCCGGTGGTGGGAGGATTCAAGTTTGGGCATATTCCTCTGTGCTCTGCTCGTTCGTCAATCTACGGGCAGTCTCGATCAATTCCAAAACCATCTCGATACCCAAGTCGTCGTGGCTAAACCCGTGGGCAATCGCGTTTCTGTATTTATGCAAGTCAGCCAGCTTGAAATACTCGTCCCCTGAGATAACTCCCAAGTAACGCGCTTGGTCAAGGACATAACTCGCCGAAGTGATACCCGGCTTTGAAACTCCTTCGTTTGACACCAATGCTCGAATCGCAGCCTCACAAGCTGACCACGCAAGCATGAAAGCCGCTTCAGGAATATCTGATTGCAAGGCTTTTTCGGCTTGTTCAATTCGTTGAAGGATGCTTTCACTTTCGAAAGACCTCGCACCAGCAGGTGCATCACGACTCTCAGGCTCACTCACCAGAATCAGCTCGAAGGTCCAGCCCGGCTTTGAGTATATGATATTTGCCAATTCGCTGATTCTACGGTCCGCGGCCAGTGAGGACCGAGACCTCACTTCGATCACCTTCGAATCGTCACCCTTCCGCACAACTAGGTCAGCCTGGAAGTTGGGAAAAAAGTCGAGAAGCACCCCTGTCGAAACATCGTAGCCCTTGCTCCGATATTCCTGTGCTGTTTTAAGAGCAAGAAGGTATTCAGCGTTGGTTGGATTTCTTATCAAATCGTGGAATCTCTGCCTGCGGCGGGTTTGAGAAGATACCGGAGCCTGTTCCATAATCATTTCGAATGGTATCGGCATTCACAAGCCTTATCGTATTATGAATAGTAAAGATAATAGAAACAACCCCAAGCGAGGAGACAAAATACCCCTAGGCGGGTCTTTCAGGGGAAGGCCATCAGATTCCAAGCTGCGCCGCAAGGTCGTGAAAATCCTCCGCAATTATGTCAAAATCTCCGTCTTGCGCTGTGTCGGCTTGGCCTTCTGGCCCCCATTCAAGTGGACGTGGAATGAAGGCCGTTTTGAAGCCAACGGCTCTAGCCCCCTCCAAATCGTGGCGATGCGCCGCGACCATCAGGATGGAAGGCGGCTCCAAATCGAGAAGCTGAGCCGCGGTCTCGTACACTTCCCGGTCCGGCTTGTAATGCCGCGCAAGCTCTGCGGACAAGATACAGTCCCACGGAATACCGGCGTGCTTGGCCATGTTGGTCAGTAGCGACACGTTGCCATTGGAAAGCGCGGCAACGATGTATTTGGACTTCAACCGCAACATGCCGCCGACCACATCGGGCCACGGATCCAGTCTGTGCCAAACGCGATTGAAATGGCTGCGCTCGTCCTCGGACAGTTCGGGAATCGAGAAGTCTTGCAGAATGTCGTCGAGAATCATTCGGTGGAGCGCGTCTATTTTCGTCCACGGCAATTCGCCGCGCCGCACGCGCCCCATAGCAGGTTCATAGCCACCGCGCCAAGCCGCAGCAAAGCGCGCCCAGTCCACAGTAAGCCGCTTGTCGCAGCCTAAGCGCTCGCCCTCCCGCACAATAGTAGAGTACCAGTCGGTAACCGTGCCGAAGACATCGACAGTCAGCGCCTTAATAGATGTTTGCCAGGATTCCATTTTGTTTTTCTAGTCTTGGAGCGTCCGGGCAAGGCGGAAGCCGAGGTTGTTGTTGTGGAAATACGTGGCGTACCAGAAGCGGTTGGCCGAGCGGACGTAACTCTGCTTGCCGTACCAGGAGCCGCCGCGTATGGCGCGACGCACACAACCTTCTGGCTCCCAGGCCGTACCGTCAGTCGGTGCGCCGTCGTAACTGTCGTGGTAGCAGTCCTGCACCCATTCCCGGACATTCCCCGACATGTCGAACAAGCCCAGTTCATTCGCTTGCTTTTGCCCCACCGGATGCGTCCTATTGTCGGTGTTTTCGTAGTACCAAGCGACCGCAGCCCAGTCGTTGCTCCCCGCATACTGGAACCCTTTGCTTTGCTGCCCTCCCCGCGACGCATATTCCCACTCCGCTTCGCTCGGCAGCCGATACTGGCCGCCTCCCGCATTCAGCTTGGCCAGAAACGCCTGGACGTCATCCCAACTGACTGTTTCAACTGGGCACTGCGGGCAATCCGCAAAAGCACTCGGATTGTCGCCCATGACCGCTTCCCACAGTTCCTGAGTCACCTCGTACTTGCCAATCTCGAAGCTGTTGATTTGTACGAGGTGTGTCGGCTTTTCGTCGTCATCACAATTTTCCTGCTCCGGCGTACACCCCATGGTGAACGATCCGCCCTCGACGCGCACCATCTGTGCGTTTACCGTCTGCAGTATTTCCGGTAGGCGTTCTGCAAGCTGGTCTTGCGCTACGACCGGGCTGACTAGGAAAAGGGAGAGTAGAAAAGTTAGGGTCGTCTTCACTAGTCTTGACTCCTCTTCTGAAAAACCAAGTCGATTCCTTCTAGCTGCGGGAGTCCGCTTGCTATTGTTCTGCTCCCGATTCGGTTTGGAAACGACTGGCGAGGAGGTAGCGATACAGCTTGAGGGTAAGCCGCTGTTCGTGCTGCTCCAGCCAGCCTAGGTCGGCCGGGGTCAGCACCATCGTTTGGCAGGGGTCGTCTGCAAATACGGAGGCCGCTTTCTGGTCCGACGCGCCCGTCGGCCATATCGCATCGCCCGGGCCGCATTGAAACAGGCGCGTGCCCGCGGAATCGTAGCCGGAAACCCGGCCCGCAAGCAGCAGTTGCAGACCGTCCTGCGGCGCATCCGGTCCTATGAGAGCCTCGTCGGCAGCGTACTGGCGCGGACTCAGCCAAGGTCGAAGTTCCTCCAGTAGATTTTCAAAATCAATTTGCCGCTCTAGGTAACGCTCGAGATCTTCGACGGTGTGCTCCATCAGCGCGGCGCGGCGCTCATCCGCCATGTCCACTTTCGCCCTCCACTGGGCAATGACGATGTCCTCGCAGCGCTCAAGGGCGCGGTCTGCATCCGGCTCCACCAGCAACTCGGCATATACGGCCGACGGCAGGTTGTGCTCAAGTCCGGTCTGCAACTCCTCGGACAATGCGCTCAGAACTACTCGCACTCCGGTCGCCTGCGCCGTTTGCAGAAACCTGCTCAGGACGTTCACCGCCGAGAAGTCGAAGCCGGAGACGGCGCTGAAGTCCAGTATCAGGCAAGTAGGACGCGAAGCGCCGTGCAGGGACTGCCTGAGCTGATCGGCGAGGGGGCACACGCTGCCAAAAAAGAGGTAGCCGCGCAGTTGGTATGCCTGCACGCGCGCTCCCTCTTCCAGCAGGATGGCGCGGTCGGGGACGGGACGGGCCTTGTTGCTCTCGCGCTCGCGCGCGGTGAACTGCGATGCGATTGGGTCCACGCGGCTGAGGCGCACGGCGAAGAACACGAGGGTGGCGAGCATCCCAACGCCCACCCCTTCGATCAGGCCGAAGGACATGATCGCAATGAAGATCAGCAGAATGATGCCGTACTCCGACCAAGGGAGTCGTTTGCGGCTTTTCACGAGACCTTCGTCCAACATGCCGAGTCCGGCAAAGACCAGGATGCCGCCGCCTACGAGCGGTGCCGGGACGAATTCCAGTATCCCGTCGCCTAAGAACAATGCGACTCCGATGACGAGGGCGGCGACCACCCCGGTCAACCTTGTTGTGGCTCCGAGCAGCTTGCTGCGCAGGGACGCTGGCACGACCAGGGTTGCCACCGTGCCGCCGCCTAGACCGGCGACTGCGCTCGCGACCCCAGTCACCCGGAACTCCCGGTCCCAGTCCAATTCTTGATTCGTAGCCAATTCGAGACCGGCGAAGTTCATGATCACGCAGATGAAAGCAACAAAAATCAGCGTCAGCATGTGGGGAACCAGCTCGGCCATTGCGGTCCATTGCACGTACACCAGATCGGCAGGGAACAAGGCCGGCCACAGATTCCCGTCGGCCGTGCTCGTAAGCAGCAGGCCCTCCGCCCGCGCTGCATCGAGCGAAATGCCGAGATTGGCGAGTGCGAGATGGTACGCACCTCCGGCCAGCACGACGCTCACCGGCAGGATCAGCGGGTTGCGCCAGCGCTTAATCGCAAGGTACAAGGCGATCCCATACGCCACACCCGGACTCCACCTCCACAGCACGGCGGGTTCGAGGAGTGCGGGAATCGTTCGCCAATCTGGTTTGGCACCCATCAACGACATGGCCGCTAAGCACACGGCCCCCCCGATCCCAGCTACAAACCCACCCGTCACCGGATAGGGGATGAAGCGGACTAGATTGGCGAGTTGGAAGCGCCCGATCAGGAGACAGCACGCGCCGGTGGCGACGGCGCTGATGATGAGCGCGACCGCGGTGGTGACGAACAGCGCGTCGCCTTCGGCGTCCATTGTGAACCCGATCGTGGCCATGACGATCACCAGCGCGGGAGACAGCCCGGCAATCGCGCCGAGGTAGCCGCCTGCCAGCGCGATGATGAGGCACGCTGCAAAATTTCCGAACAGCACCAAGCCGACGCCTTGGGAGGAATAGGGAGCTAACGGTCCCGAGAATATGAAGCTCCCGAAGGCAATCTGAGCGACGAGCAGACCTAGGCCCGAAGTGAAGCCGGCCGACAGCGCTGGAACGGCCTTTGCAGACAGGAGGTCGGCGCGAAGGTCTGTGAGTAAGGATCTCATTCCGCTAGGTCGAAGAAACTGATCTGATGCACCGCGATTACCTCCCCTTCGTAATCAGGTGCCGCCAAGGAAAAAGCTCGTCAGGATTAGTAGAATAAAGACCCTTTTTTAAATTCTCTGTCAAGGCGATGGATGCGCACACGGGCCGGACAAGCTTCCTGAACAACGGTTGCAAGTCCCTCCCGCCTTGCCCTAGCCCAACGGCTTAGCTATTCTCTGGTTTTCTCTCCGCTCGTCTTCGCCATACACTGCTTCAGGAAATTGGGCCTTGATCAGCGACGCCGAGAGCATCGCCGAACACATCCGCTTTCTCAAACGCCGCATCTTGGGCAATGAGGTCGTTCATCACCAGACCTTGCCGGCGCGCCCGGCGCGCCTAGTCCGCGACTTGGCTGGCCTGCCTCCGGCCATGGCCCGCATCCTCGAAATCGCCCGCATTCCCGCGCTCTATACGCACCAGGCCGAGGGCATCCAAAAAGTGCTGGAGGGCCAGCACTTGGCCATTGCCACGCCCACGGCCTCGGGCAAGACCTTGGTGTACAACGCGCCCGTGCTGACCACACTGCTCAACGAACCGGAGGCGCACGCGCTCTACATTTTTCCGCTCAAGGCGCTGGAGCAGGATCAGTTCGACGAGTTAAGCGGCCTGATGCAGGGCTTGGGCGGCACGTTGAAAGCGGCCATTTACGACGGCGATACCACGGGTCATCGCCGTCGGCAAATTCGCACTAAGCCGCCGCAGGTGCTGTTCACCACGCCGGACATGCTGCACTCGGGCATCCTCGCCTTCCACGAGGCTTGGGCCGGCTTTTTCGCTCGCCTGCGCTACGTGGTTATCGACGAACTGCACGCGTATAGCGGCGTGTTTGGCACCCACGTGCTGCATCTCTTCCGACGCTTGAACCGCATCTGCGCGCACTATGGGTCCGATCCGGTGTACATCACCAGCTCGGCGACGATGGGCAACCCCCGCGAATTGGCGGGCGAGCTGCTCAATCGCTCCTTTTACGCGATTGAAGACCACGGCGCTCCGGCTGCGGCGCGCCACTTCGTGTTCGTCAATCCGACAGAAAGCCCCAACACCCTCGCGGCCCATCTGCTGCGCGCCAGCGTGCTCAAGGACTATCGCACGATTGTCTTCACTCGCGCCCGCATTACTACCGAACTGGTGTACCGCTGGGCAACCCAAAGCCGCCCGGATTTGCGGGAGCGGATTTCTTCGTATCGCGCCGGCTATTTGCCCACTGAGCGCCGTCAGATCGAGCAGGCGCTCAACGGCGGCGAGCTCAAGGGCGTGGTGGCCACGTCGGCCTTGGAACTGGGCATTGACATCGGTGGCTTGGACGTCTGCGTGTTGGTCGGCTATCCGGGTTCAATCATCAACACTTGGCAGCGCGCTGGCCGCGTGGGCCGCGCCGGCCGCGAGTCGCTAATCCTCCTCATCGCGTCTCCCGACGCGCTCGATCAGTATTTTATGCGGCACCCGAAGGAGTTTTTCGCGCGGGATTTAGAGGACGCGGTGGTGGATCCGACGAATCAGTACATCCTTAAAAATCACCTCACGTGTGCGGCGCGCGAGTTGCCTCTCGCCGCTAGCGAACCCGAGTACGCGCTGCCCAACTATCAGGAGGCGATTGATGCGCTGACTGAGGAGGGGATGCTGCTGCAGAATGCCGAGGGCGACGCTTGGTTTGCCGCGCGCAAGCAGCCGCACCGCTTGGTCAATATGCGCACCATCGGCGAGTCGTATAACATCGTCGAGCGCGGCGACAACCAGATCGGCACGGTCAGCGGCGGTCAGGTGTACGGCGAGTGCTACAAAGGCGCGATTTACTTGCATCGCGGCCGCCAGTACGAGATCGGCGCCCGCAACCCCGAGCGGGGCCAGATCTACGCCGAGGAAGTGGATGTGGCATACTTTACCCGCGCCCGCACGGAAAAGGACACCGAGATCTTAGAGGAATTGCGCTCGCGGCCGTTGCCGGGCTTTATGGCGCGGCTGGGCCGGCTCAAGGTCAGCTCGCAGGTGGTGGGCTACGAAAAGATCCGCGTCGGCGACCAAGTCGTGCTCAGCAAACACGAGTTGGAGTCGCCGGTGGAGCACTTTGAGACGATTGGCTTTTGGATTGAGCTCGACGCCCACTTCAAAGCCGACCTCAGCCGCCACCAGCACCACTACATGGGGTCGATCCACGCGATTGAACACGCCATGAAGTCGCTGTTCCCGCTGCTGGCCTTGTGCGACCGCACGGATGTCGGCGGGATCTGCTATCCTCAGCATCCGCAGCTCGGCAAAGGCGCGATTTTCGTGTACGACTATCACCCCGGCGGCATTGGCCTGGCGGAAAAGGGCTTTGCCCAGCTCGACCGCCTCTTGGACATGACGCTTTCCATGGTCGAAACCTGCGATTGCCTGCTCGGCTGCCCGTCTTGCATCCACTTCCCCACGTGCGGCGCGGGCAACGTCCCCCTCGACAAGGAAGGCGCGATCCACTTGCTCGGCGCGCTGACGGGTCGCCGGACCATCGACCGTACTCAGTCCACAGCCGAGAGCGCCGAGGACGCGCCGATTTTTGCCGAGGGGGAGGAAGAGGAGGGGGAAGAGGACGCGCCGCCCGAGCAAGGCCCGCACGTGGTCGTGTTCGACCTCGAAACCCAGCGCTCGGCCGCAGAAGTCGGCGGCTGGAACAAAGCACACATGATGGGCATGTCGGTCGGCGTGGTGTGGGACAGCCGCGCGCAGGATTGTACCACGTATTTTGAGGAAGACATCGACCGGCTTTTAGAGCACTTGCAGGCGGCCGATTTGGTCGTCGGGTTCAACATCATCGGCTTTGACTATTCGGTCTTGCGCGGGTACAGCCCATTCGACTTTCGCACGCTCAACACGCTCGATATGCTACGCGAGATCCACCAGCGGCTGCGCTACCGAGTGAGCCTCGACTCGCTGGGCCGGGCCACGCTCGACGCGCCCAAGAGCGCCGACGGATTGGACGCGCTGAGGTGGTTCAAAGAGGGGCGGCTGGACTTGATTGCCGAGTACTGCCAAAAGGACGTGGAGCTGACCCGCGACCTGTTCTACTTCGGGCTGAAAGAGAACTACCTGCTCTTCGACCGCCGCAACGAGGGGCGGATGCGCATCCCGCTCGACTGGAAGTTAGAGGACTTGGTCGCCCGCAAATGAGTTTTAGCCCTTATCCACCCTCTATGACCCCACAGCCGACGCGGGCACTGGCCGCACCAGTGGTGAGAAATCATCCGGCAGTGCGTGAACGATGACTGCCAGCCCGATGATGCTGTTGGCACTATGCAATTCGAGGTGGGTGTCGAGGCGGTTGTACGTGGCTTGCCCAGAGGTGTCGGCGGTGATATAGCGAGCAAATTCTACGGCACAATATATAGGCGCTTAATACGCGACCGCAGATGCGATGCGATGTAGGCTCGCCGCTAGCGAATGTTCTTGATTGGAGAGACTGGGGTTATTTAGCTTACGAACTGATGTTACGCAGTTTTCGTCATGCCTGCGCAAGTCGGTGTAGGGGCGACCGATCGGTCGCCCCTACTAGGTGTGGTCACGGACAGCTACTCTTCCACAATCTGCCAGTGAGGGGAACGCAATGATAAAGCTGGTGCAGCGTTTGTTTTCTCACTTGACACCCCCCCTTGTGATGCTATTGGCGACCTTTGGCATGGCCTGTCTGGGCGGACAGGATGCCCCCGAGCCAAATGACGGAAGGGGAATGAATAGGCCGCACCCGGCAACAGCGCAGGGAGAAGGCCGCGAGGACCCTGGGTTTTCCGACGACCACGTCCTTTTTGGTCAATCCGCCGCGTTCACCGGGCCAGCCCAGGAATTGGGCAAGGCGATGCGCTTGGGAATTGAGGCGGCATTCCACGAGGCCAATCGGGAAGGAGGCGTCCATGGCCGCCAACTGAAGCTCAAGGCGTTGGACGACGGCTATGAAACCGACTTTGCCGCTTCCAACACGCAACAGTTGATTGAGAATGAAAGGGTATTCGCGCTGATCGGCGCGGTGGGCACCCCCACGTCCCGCGCTGCATTACCGCTGGCCCAGACTGCCGGGGTGCCCTTCCTCGCTCCGTTCACCGGGGCCGAGTTCTTGCGCGACCGGGCGTTGGACCATGTGCTCAACGTCCGGGCATCGTACTATCAGGAAACCGAGGAGATGGTGGCGCGGCTCACCGAGGATTTGGGGATCACCCGCGTTGCCGTCCTCTATCAGGATGATTCCTTCGGCTTGAACGGGCTGGAGGGCACGCGATTGGCACTGGAGCGCCGGGGCCTAGAGCCGGTAGCGTCCTCGCACTACCCACGCAATACCCGCGCTGTGAAGGGAGCCGCGCTCAAAATCACCGCGGCCAAGCCGCAAGCGGTGATCATGATTGGCTCCTACAAGCCGGTGGTCAAGACCATAGAGTTGGTGCGGCGGGAGCTGGACCCGGTATTCATGACGGTCTCCTTCGTGGGGAGCAACGCTTTGGCCAACGAGTTGGGGCCCGCCGGGGCCGGCGTGTACGTCACGCAAGTAGTTCCTCCCCCCGCTGACGAAAACATCCCGGTGGTGGCTCGATACCACAGCGCCCTCTCCGAGTACGACCCCCAAGCGGAACCCGGGTTCGTTTCGTTGGAAGGGTATCTGGCCGGACGCCTCGCCGTCGCCGGTCTCAAAGCCTGCGGCCCCGACCTGAGTCGAGAGTGCCTGCTCCACGCGGTGCGAGATGCCGGCACCATAGAAATTGACGGCATGCAGCTCAAATACGGGCCGGACGATAACCAGGGCTCCGACGCCGTGTTCTTGACCGTGATTGGTACGGACGGCAAGTACCACGGGGTCGAAAAACTGACAGGCCCGCACTAAAGACCCCCAAACGGCACCTACGGAGAACCTCAAGATGCCCACGGAAGGCTTCTCGCTCCAAGCGATAGTGGATCTGTTCAGATTCGGTGAGCACACGCATGAACTACACCAATCGCTGTTGACGCTCGGGATGCTCATCATCGTCGCCAAGTTGGCCGAGGGCGTTTTTCGCCGGCTGCGGTTGAACGCCATCGTCGCCTATGCGGCGACCGGTATGTTTCTTGGGCCGGTCATGGAACAGACCGGCGTCTGGTGGATTGAGTCTTCGCTGCACCTCGAGTTGGTTTTGGCGCTGGGCGTGTTCATTTTCTTCTTCCTGATCGGCCTGGACGAAGTGGATATCTCCAGTTTCATGTCGTCCCTCAAAGGCCATTACTTCCTTGCGGCCGTACTCTCCGTGACCGTGTCACTGAGCATTTCGATGCTGGTCACCACCGATTTGGTTTTCGATTTCGGACTGAAACTAAATTTCACCGAGTCGCTGGCGTTGGCCGGCGTGCTGTCGATGACCAGTCTGGGCATCGTGGCCAAAGTGCTGACGGATGGCGGATACCTGAAACAGCCGGTTGGACTGCAAATTTTCACGGTGGTGATCATCGCCGAGTTGATTGCCCTGCTGCTGATCGGCTTCAGCATCGGCGAACACGCCCACCAAGTTTCGCCGGTCGGCATACTGATTTTGCTGGGCAAAGTGGCCGGTTTTTCGGTGGTGACTTGGGTATTGTCGTCGCGGGTGCTGCCGCCGTTGGTGGCGGGGTTGCAGCGGGTGATCCAGGTGCCGCAACTCTCCTTGGGTTTGCTGCTTGGCATGCTCTTCCTGATCGTGTACGGCGCGGAAGCCGTGGGGATCCACGGCTCACTGGGTGCTTTGCTGTTCGGGGCGTCGCTGTCGAGCCTTCCCTATCAAGTGCAGCGGGAGATCATCCCGGGGATTCGCAGCGTGGCCGAGGGGTTTTTCGTGCCGCTGTTCTTTGCTTCCGCCGGATTGAGCTTCAGCTTTACCTTCGCAACCTTGCCGTTGGGGGCCATGGCGGGGTTGGCGCTGATCCCATTGCTCGGCAACTTCACCGGCGCTTTCATCGGCGCTTACGTGTCCCGCCTCGCCGTTCCCTACGCCGTGGCCACCGGGCTGATGGGTAAGGGAGTGGCTGAAATTGCGCTGCTGCTGGTTATGTGGAATTCTGGAATCATTGACGAGGTGGTTTTCTCATTCTTGGTGCTGGTCATGTTCTGCTACATCCTGTTCATGCCGGCGGTGATCAGCTTCGCAGTGAGCCGGGCCAGCCAAAGGACCGACCTGCCCGCGCAACTTGACGACATTCCGTTGGGCATAGTCCGCTTCGCGCTGGAAGACATCAAGATTGATGACATTCTGGACCGCTCGCGTCGGCATCCGGCGCCTTCGGTCACAGTGCGCGATTTCACGGAGCAGTGGATCGCTCCGCACCAGCCCCACTACGTCGTGGCAGATAGGGAAACGCTGATCGGGGTCGTGTCCTTGGAGATGCTCCGCTACTTGCCTAAGGAGGCTTGGGGCGAGACCCGGCTCGACGCTGTGGTACGCCGCCAAACCCCATTGGCTTATCCCGACGAGCAAGTCGAAGACGTGCTGCAGCGTATGTCAGAGAGTTCCCTTTCCGTCATGCCCGTCGTGGAAAGGGATTCGGAAAAGTTTTTGGGCGCGGTCACCAGCAGCGACATCATCCAGCTCATGACCATGGAGACTATGGGCGAGAGCAGATTGCCGCACCGGCCGGTCAAGACCTCGACAGCTTCTTAAGGCAGCCGATTTGGTCGTTGGCTTCTACTTTGGGCTGCGCGAAAATTATCTGCTCTTCGACCGCCGCAACGAGGGGCGGACGCGATTGCCCGCAGGACGGATAAATGGCAGATTAGCTCGACAATTATTGGCGAAAGGAAGCAGATGAAAATCACGGATCTCAAATGCGCGATCATCGGCAACAACCCGGTCGTGCGCATCAATACAGACGAAGGCATTTACGGGCTCGGGGAAGTCGAGGCGAGCAAGTCCTATCTCAAGCCGCACGTGCTGTTTTACAAAGACCGCATCCTCGGCCAGGACCCGACCGACGTCGAGCGGGTGATGCTCAATATCCGCCGCTTGGGCAGCTTTAAGCCTTGGGGCAGTGCGGTCAGCGCGATTGAAATGGCGCTGTGGGATATTGCCGGCAAGGCCGTGGGTGCGCCGGTGTACAAGCTGCTCGGCGGCAAAGTTCGCGACCGCGTGCGGGTGTACAATGGCGCGGTGCGCTTTCCCATGGCACCCGCCCGCTCGCCCGCGGAGGGTGGCCGCCCGCCCGAGGACTACGCGGACAACATGCAGCGCATGATAGACGCGCCGCAGAAGTTTAGCATCATCAAGCAGGGCCTCGCCTTCCACGGCGGGCGGATCACCGAGTCGCCTGAATATTTCTACGGCACGCACCAAGCCGGTCCGTCCCACGCCAATCGCGGCCCTTTGAGCGAACGCGGTCTCAACTACATCGTCGATTGCATCCGCGCGATGAAGGAAGTCTGCGGCGACGAGGTTGGCTTGGCGCTGGACTTGGGCCCGGGCTTTCTCGTGCCGGATGCGCGCCGTCTCGCCCAAGCGGTCGAAGACCTCAACGTGGCGTGGCTGGAGGACATGCTGACCGGCGATTACGTGCCCTACGTGTCGGCGGATCACTACCGCGAGGTTACGCAGAGTACCTCGACCCCGATCCATACGGGCGAGCAGATCTACTTGCGGCACAATTTTCAAGACCTGATTGAGAAGCGCGCCGTGGATGTCATCGGCCCGGATCCCTGCGATATCGGCGGCATCGCGGAGCTAAAATGGGTGGCCGAATACGCCGATATGCACGGCATCCTCATGGCTCCTCACGGTGTGCTCGACGGCCTGTTGGGTTTGGCGGCCTTGGTGCAAGTCGCGGCGACGCTGCCGCAAAACTACATTGCCTTTGAATATCCGACGGGCCACCCCGAGTGGTGGTACGACATCGTCACGGGCTTGCCCGATCCGATTGTGGTCGATAGCCACATCGCCGTTTGGGACGCGCCTGGGATGGGCGTCGATCTAATCGCCGAAGAAGCGCGGCGCTATTTGCGCGAGGAAGACGCCGATTTCTTCGACCAGTAGAGATAGAATGGAAAGGAAAGGTATGCGTGCGGCCCAACTAGTCGCCCCGCGTCAGTGGGAAATTATCGAGACGGACAAGCCTCAGCCAGTCGGCGACCAGATGCTCGTGCGGATGGAGCGGGTCGCGGTTTGCGGCAGCGACAAGCCGCCGTTTTGCGGCCCCCACAAGCGGTATCCGCAGCCGCCTGGGGCCACCGGCCACGAAGGTATGGGTGTGGTCGAAGCCTGCCCGTCGGGTCGCTATCGGGCGGGGGAACGGGTGCTGTTGTGGGGCTTTGACCGCGGGCTTTTCCAGGAGTACGTCTTGGCCAAGGACGATGGCGGCTGCATCCGCCTGCCCGGCGACCTGCCCGAGGAAAAGGTGCTGATGAGCCAGCTTTTGGGCACGGTGATCCACAGCTTCTACAAGCTGGGCAATATCATTGATCGCGATGTGGTGGTGATCGGCCAAGGGCCGGTGGGGCTGTTGTTTAACGCAGTGCTGCGCAATCTCGGTGCACGCCGCATCATGGCGGTCGATCCGCTGCCGTACCGCTTGGAGGTGGGCCGTCAGATGGGGGCCACGCACGCGATTTGCTCGGCATCCCAAGACCCGGTTGCCGCAGTCGCCGAAATTACGGGTGGTGCTATGGCCGGTCTAGCAGTCGAGGCCGTGGGCGTGGCCGAGACCCTCGGTCTCGTACCGGACCTCTGCCACCGCAACGCCGAGGTGATCTGCTTTGGCGTCCCGGACAAGGCCCACGTCGAAGGCTTGATGACGGTCAGGATGTTGGACCTATTGCGCCAGGAACTGCGCTTGGTGTTCTCCATTGGCCCCAATCCCGAGCGCGACTACCGGCCGGCACTCGATTGGATCGTTCAAGGGCGTATCGACGTTGCTCCAATCGTCAGCCACGTCCTGCCCTTTGCCGAGATCCAGCAAGCCTTTGCCATGGCTTTTGACGATCCCGAGCCGCACCAAGCACTGAAGATCGTGCTCAAGTTTCCCTGACTCTGAGCAGAAAGGTGTCCAATCATGCAAGTTACCCAAATCGAAGTCCACGAGATCGCGCTCGCGTACCACGACTGGATCGCCTATCCGCTCAACCACTACTACGGCCCCGCGCACCGCACGATCTACATCGCCCACACCGACGACGGCCGGATTGGCCTCGGCGAGAGCGGGGGCACCGAGCCGCAGGAGACCATCGACCAATACATCGGCAGCAACCCCTTTGACTGGATCGGCGACGAGACTTCGCTGGGGTTGGGCACGGCCATGTACGACCTGATGGGACAGGCCGCTAGCGTCCCGGTCTATAAGCTGTTCGGCCAGAAGTATCGGTCGTTTGTGCCCGTGGGTGCTTGGACGGTATCGACCCATCCCGAGCACATGGCCGAGGCCGTAACTCGCTACGCAGCGCAGGGCTACACTTGGCTGAAGTACCACCTTTCGCCGTTTGAAAACGTCTTTGACCAGACCGAGGCCATGCAAAAGGTCGCGCCGCCCGGCTTCAAAATCCACTACGATTTCACCATGCACGGCACGGACGACCACATGCCCGAACTGGTGGAGAGACTAGCCGAGTATCCGATTGCCGGTTGCTTTGAAGACCCGTTGCCGCCCGGGGACATCGAGGGCTACATCGACCTGCGCAAGCGAGCCAAACGGCCCATCGTCTTGCACCATTTCCCGCTGGGAGCCACCTATGAGGTGCTGATGGAGCCGGCCGATATCTACATGCTCGGCCACGCAAAAATCGGCGATGCCATGCGCCGCGCTGGCTTGTTTGCCGCGGCGGGCAAGCCCTTTATGCTGCAAAACGTCGGCGGGGCCATCACCCGCGCCATGGTCGTACACATGATGGCCGCCGCGCCCACGGCCACCTTCCACTGCCACAACGATTACGAGGTCTGGCAAAGCGACGTGGTAGCAGAGCGGCTGGACCCGGTCAACGGCTTTGTGCGGGTGCCGGAAAAACCGGGGTTGGGGCTGACTTTGGACCGGGAAGAATTGGAGCGGCTGAAAGCGCTAGCGCTGCCCGCACAAGACAAGTGGATCATCAAATCGCGCTTCAAAAACGGCACCCGTATGTACAACATCGCCGACCCGGCCAACTCGATTTTCATGGTGCGGCCCGACCGCAATCGCCTGATGCCCATGAGCTATGCCGCGCCCATCGAGACCGAGTATTGGGACGACGACGGGACGGAGGAGTACCGGGCGATGTTCGGCCGGATTGAGCGCGAGGGGATCGTGCTGGAGCGTTGAGATTACTCCTGCTCGCGGTCGAATTTGAGCGCCGCTGAGTTCATGCAGTAGCGCAGGCCGGTCGGTTGGGGGCCGTCGGGGAAGACGTGGCCGAGGTGGGCGTCGCACTGGCTGCACAGCACTTCGGTGCGCACCATGCCGTGGCTGGCGTCGCGTTCCTCGGTGACCTTGTCCGCGGCGATGGGCTGCCAGAAACTGGGCCAACCAGACCGCGAATCGTACTTGGTCGCCGAACTGAACAGCTCGCTGCCGCAGCAGACGCAGCGATAGACGCCCGATTCCTTGTTGTCGCAGAGTTCGCCGGTAAAGGCGCGCTCAGTGCCCTTTTGCCGGGTTACGTGGTACTGCTCTTCGGTGAGTTCCTGTCGCCACTCGGCTTCGCTTTTGACGATTTTTTTCTCCATTGTAGCATTCCTTTCTCTGAGGTTAGTCTAATCGGCTAACTCGGCGTATTGCCCGCCGAAGAAGATCAGCGGCGCGCCGCTGCCCACCTCGCCGGCGAGGCATTCGCCGATGAACATGTCGTGGTCGCCCGCAGCGGCGATTTCTACCAGCTTGCAGTCCACATAGGCCAAGGCGTCGGCCAAAATCGGCGCGCCGGTCTGGGCCACTTTGGTCGCCAGATCCGCAAAGTCTTTGGGGCCGCGTTGGGCAAAGCGCACAGAGAGGTTCTCCTGCTCCCGTTTGAGAATGTTGATGGCAAAGCCCTCGGCTTTTTGCAACAGGCCGTGCATGGACGCGCTTTTGTCAACCGAGACCACCACTAGCGGCGGCGACAGCGACAGCGACATGACTGCGTTAGCCGTCATGCCCCACAGTTGGCCGTCGCAGGAGGTGGTCACCACGGTGACGCCGGTGGCAAAGCGGCCCATGATTTGCCGCTGCAGCAGAGGATCAAACGCCATCGCGTTTCCTTTCGCTTTAGTTGAGTGCGTTCTGATAGATGCGGGCTGCGTCGTTTGGTTCCACTGCGACCGGATTGGGTTCGAGCAAGCGCTGGACGCTCAGGGCGCTTTCGACCATCTGCGGAATGTCGGCGGCGCTTATCCCGGCCGCGCTCAGCGAGCCGTAGGGAGTGTGCTGCCGCCGCAGCCCGTCGATCCACTCCGCGGCCAGCTCGACTCCCTCCTCGCGGCTCTTGCCGCCTAGCGCCAGTCCGGTTGCTCCGGCGGCAAAGTAATACTTGTCGGCCACGGCCGGGGCGTTGTGCCGCATTACCCCGGGCAAGACGAGGGCCACGGCCGCGCCGTGCGGCACAGGTGCGCCGCGCTCAAAAGAGACCTTTTCGATCCCGTAGCCGAGCGCGTGGCCGGCCCCAGTGTTGATGGGACTCAACAGCAATCCGGCGAGCAGGGCACAGCGGGCCATTTGGTAGCGCGCGTCGGGGTCGCCGTGGACTACGGCTTGCACGTACGCCGGGCAGCCTGCGGTCAGGGCAGCTCGCGCTACGGCATCGCCGAGGGCATTGCTCTTGGTGGAAGCCGTGCATTCGAGGGCGTGGCCGAGGGCGTCCAAGCCGGTGATTGCGGTCAATACCGGCGGCAGGTCTTGGTGCAAACGCGGGTCCACCAGCGCGGCCTTGGGCTGTAAATAGCTGCTGTACACGGCCTTCTTGCCGGTTGCGTCGGCGATTACGGCCACCCGGCTGACCTCGCTGCCCGTGCCCGCGGTGGTCGGGATGCCGACGAGCGGGGCCAGCGGCGGTTTTTCGTACAGGTCGAAACCAAAGTAATCGGCCACCGAGCCGCCATTTGCCGCGGTGCAGAGCGCGGATTTGGCCGTGTCCATGGTGCTGCCCCCGCCCAAGGCAACGGCCACGTCGAAATCCGCAGCCGCCAGTGCGTGCGCGCAGGCATCGACGCTTTGCACGGAGGGGTTGGGCGCGATCTCGCTGTACGCGCCTACCACGTCTAAATCGCCGAGGGCTTGGCGGACTAAATCGACGAGTGGAGCAATGCCCGGATCGTGGATGAGCAGTACCCGGCTCGCGCCGAGGCGGACGCACTCGTCAGCTAGCTGCGCTATGGCACCCGCTCCGAATACGACCCGCCGGTCGTGGAATTCGAACATTTCTGCTAGTGCTGCCTGCCGACTTTCTGCGGCAAAATAGGGGCTGCTGGATAGCAACTCCTCGTTGATTTGCACACTGCCCATTGCGGCCTTCCTCCATGTGTTGATGCGGCGAATCGAGTCTTGTTTCGCGCGGGGGATTTGTGCAATATATACACGAAGCCGCAGCACTACAAAAACGGAGCCACCATGACGCAAGACGCCGCCCAGACCTATGTCGAGCAGGGCTTTCTCACGGGCATCGACCTGTTCAACGCCAGCGAGATCGATCACTTCCGCGCCTGTTTCGACGAATTGGAAGCCCGCGAGGGCCGCGAAAAGTGCCAGATCGGCCTGCAAGCGCGCCACTTAGACGAGGAATTCATCTGGCAGATGGCCACGGACTCGCGCATCCTCGACGCCATGCAGGAGGTCATGGGCGAGGACATTATGCTGCTCTCGACGCACTTTTTCTGTAAATACCCCGACCCGGAGGCCAAGCACTTTGTGGCTTGGCACCAGGACGTCACCTACTGGGGCTTAGAGCCGCCCGAGGCCCACACCGCTTGGGTGGCTGTGGATGCCAGCGACGTGGAGAACGGCTGCATGCGGGTCATCCCCAGCTCGCACAAAAACGGCATTGCCACCCACGGCGAGTCGGACAGAGCCGGCAACCTGCTCAGCATTAATCAGGAGATTCCCGACGAATTCGTCGATGACAGCCAAGCCGTCGATTTAGTGCTCGCGCCGGGTCAGATATCCATTCACGACGGCCAGATATTCCACGCCAGCAATCCCAATACCTCCAATCGCCGCCGCTGCGGGCTGACGCTGCGCTACGTGGCCCCGCACGTCGAGCAGGTCGAGCTCAACTCGCTGGGCAACAAGTATCCGACCGTTTTGGTGCGCGGCGAGGACCGCTACGGCAATTTTCCCGAGCAGCACGTGCCCTTTGCCCCTGCCGCTCGATAATTACCCATTCCGCCACACATAAGGAGACACAATGGCCCAGTACGACCGGATGGCCGTTCTCAACGCCATCTACGACACGGGTATCGTCCCGGTCTTTTACAACGCCGACCCAGCAACCACCATCGACATCGTCGAAGCCTGCGCCCGAGGAGGTGCTCGTTGCGCTGAATTCACCAATCGCGGCGATTTGGCCCACCACGTCTTCACCGAGACCGTGCGCCACGTGATGGCCGAGAAAATCGACATCATCATGGGGGTTGGCTCGATCTGCGACGCGCCCACCGCGGCTCTCTATATTGCCAATGGCGCGAACTTCGTCGTCGGCCCCTTGCTCAATGAGGAGGTCGCCCGCCTGTGCAATCGCCGCAAAATTGCCTATTCGCCCGGCTGCGGCTCGGTCAGTGAGATTGGCCAAGCCGAGGAGCTAGGCGTCGAGATCGTCAAGGTATTTCCCGGCAGCGAAGTCGGCGGTCCGGCCTTCGTCAAATCCGTGCTCGGCCCCTGTCCTTGGACTCGGATCATGCCCACCGGCGGCGTCGATGCCACCCGCGAGAGCTTGGAGGCGTGGTTTGAGGCTGGCGTTGCGGCCGTCGGCGCTGGTTCCAAGCTGATTACCAAGGAACTCGTCGCCGCCAAGGACTGGGATGGTTTGGCCGCCAAGGTGCGCCAGAGCGTCGATTGGATTCGGGAAATCCGCGCTGAAATGGCAGGCTAGCCCACATCATGGCCTTAACGCCAGCGCAAAAAACCCACTTTGAGGAACAGGGCTACCTGCCTTATCGCCGGGTTCTCTCCGACGATGAACTAGAAGCCCTGCGCCAGCGCAGCGAACAGATCGCTCGGGGCCAAGCCGACCACGTGCCGCCGCGCTACGTCCAGTTGGAAGCCTCCTTCCGCGAGGAAGAGGACGCCGAGGTGGACCGCCTCGATCAGGTGCGCAAAATGACGCATCTGTGCTATTTCGATCCCCTCTTTGAGGCCGTGGCTCGCAAGGCGGAGATCGTCGATGTCATCGAGGACTTGCTCGGTCCCAACATCAAACTCTACTGCGATCAGTTGATGATGAAGGCGCGCTATCACGGTACGGTCACCGACTGGCACCAGGATTCAGTGGCGTGGCCGCAGTTCGCTCCGCAAGATCACGTCTCCTGTTGGGTCGCCCTCGACGACGCCACGGTGGAAAACGGCTGCATGACCGTGCTGCCGGGCAGCCACAAATGGGGGCCTATCAATCCGGCGCACAAAGCCCGCTTTTTGGAAAATCCCCTGCTTTCCGAACCTGTGCCAGTGGAATTGCCGGCTGGCTCCTGCTTGTTCCATCACGGCCTCAACTTCCACCGCACAGGTGCCAATCCCACGCCCAATCGGCGGCGCGGCCTAGCCCTGCACTACCTCCGTTCAGAGACCATGTATCTCGGCGTTGGAAGCGAAGAGCAGCGCCTGATGACTGAGTGCGAAAAGCCGTGCGGCGAATTTCGCTTTCTGTTGATCAGGGGACGCGAATTCGACGGGCGGGTGTAGCTGTGGCTCTATTCCTCCTAAGCGGTTGGCGACAAGCCGCTATTTGCTGGAGGTAGCTCCGACGAGATTAAATCCGCGAACTGCTGGCAGCCGAGCACTATATCACAGCTTAGAGCCTGACCGATGCTGACCAAACTTATCATCCGCAACTTCAAATGCTTCGGCGAAGTCGAGATCGAACTTGGGAGTCCGGTGGTCTTCATCGGTCCCAACAACTCCGGGAAGACCTCGGCCATGCAGGCGCTCGCTTTATGGGACATCGGTCTCAAGCGCTGGAACGAGAAGCGATCTGGGAAGAAGAGTACGCCCGAGAAGCGCCCCGGGGTCACTGTCAACCGCCGCGACCTCGTAGCTATTCCGATTCCGGACGCGAATCTCCTGTGGCGCGGTCTGCATGTGCGAGACGTGCGCAGAGTCAACGGCCAGCAGCGCACCAGCAATATTCGCATCGACATTACCGTCGAAGGAGTGACCCATGACCAAAGCTGGGGGTGTGGCTTGGAGTTCGACTACGCCAACGACGAGTCTTTCTATTGTCGGCCGCTTCGTCTGTCTGACGGTAAAACCCCCGACCGCATGCCGGTGCCGGAAGAAGCTGGAGGCATCCTGATCGCTTTCCTGCCGCCGATGTCTGGACTTGCGGCTACGGAAACACGCCTTGATGACGGTGCTGTCAATGTTCGGATCGGAGAGGGACGTACCGCCGAAGTGTTGCGCAACCTCTGCTTCCGGATTTGCCAAGAACAGCCGTCCTTGTGGAACGATCTTGTTAAGCAGATCGAGAACCTGTTTGGGTCAAAACTCCGTTCGCCGCGCTACATTGCCGAACGCGGCGAGATCGCAATGACCTATCGCGAACAGGGCGCTGAACTCGATTTGTCGTCTGCCGGGCGCGGCTTGCAACAGACGCTGCTCCTGTTGGCATATATGTACGCGAATCCCGGGACCGTCTTGCTCCTAGACGAACCTGACGCGCACCTAGAGATACTTCGCCAGCGCCAGATATACCGTCTGCTCACCGATGTGGCGCGTGCCAGCGGCAGCCAGATTATCGCCGCCAGCCACTCCGAAGTGCTGCTCAACGAAGCTGCGGACCGGGACTTGGTCGTTGCCTTCGTCGGCCAGCCGCACCGCATCAACGACCGCGGCAGTCAGGTCCTGAAGGCACTCAGGGAGATCGGGTTTGAGCAATACTATCAGGCGGAACAGACTGGATGGGTACTCTACCTAGAGGGTTCAACGGATCTAGCGATAATGCAAGCTTTTGCTAGACGGCTGGGACACGAACGTGCGATCCAGGTGCTTGAGCGGCCATTCGTGAAATACGTGGGGAATCAACTCACAGCAGTTCAGAACCACTACTACGGCCTGCGGGAAGCTCTTCCCGCGCTTCGCGGAGTCGTCCTTTTTGATCGCCTCGAATCAGAGCCTCTCGATATTTCCCCGGTCGAACGCCTGATCTGGAAACGCCGGGAGATAGAAAACTACATCTGCTCGCGAGCCACACTCGAAAAGTACGCGTCAGCGTCGGAGGATGCTGCGTCGGGACCACTGTTCGCGGTGGCCGAAGTAGAGAAGCGTCAGAACGCGATGGGCCAAGCTATAGAGGAAGTAGAGTCTGCCTTAAAGACGCTTGGCAAGGGGTCTCCTTGGAGTGCCGACATCAAAGCCAGCGATGATTTTCTAGTCCCGCTCTTCAAGTCCTACTTCGAGACGCTTGGCCTACCCAACCTGATGGCCAAGAAAAATTTCTACGAGTTGGCCGAGCATGTCCCCGACAGCGAGATTGATCCCGAGATTAGCGAGAAACTGGACGCGATCGTGCGGGTCGCGGAGAGCGCGACGCCTGCGGGAGACTAGGATTGATCCCAGCGATATTCAACCCCTGTTGTTTGGAGATTTGGAAAGCGGCTTGGTGATTGCGAGAGGCTTGGCGATTGGCTATAGTATAAAACCGATAGAGTAGGATCTGCTCGATCAAAGGAGGGAGATCGAATGATTAGAAAGTCGAGTGGCAGCTTATTTCGGGTGGGCGGATTTATCGCGGCCTGCGGCCTCCTAATGGGGGCGACCGGGGCCTATGCCGCAAGCGGCGAAGAACTGCAATTCATCCTCAACACCTTCTCGTTTCTCGTTTGGGGCGTGCTCATAATGTGGATGTGTGCGGGCTTTACCATGCTCGAAGCTGGCTCCGTGCGCACCAAGAACGCCTCCATGATTTGCCTCAAGAACATCGGGCTTTATTCGATTGCCGGGATCACGTACTACTTGGTCGGCTACAACCTCATGTACGTCGATGTGCAAGAAGGCTGGATCGGCACGCTTAAGTTTTTATACGGGCCTTCGGCTGATGAACTCAAGCTGTTGTCCGGGCAGGCCGCGGCTGCGGCAGAGGTGACAAAGGCCGGCCATGCCACCATGTCGGACTGGTTTTTCCAGATGGTCTTTGTGGCGACGACCGCTTCTATTGTATCGGGCGCACTGGCCGAGCGGGTAAAGCTGTGGTCGTTTCTTGCTTTTACGGTTGTGTTGACCATAATCATCTATCCCATCGTCGGGGCTTGGACTTGGGGGGGCGGTTGGCTCAGCGCAATGGGGTTTAAGGATTTCGCTGGCTCTACCATCGTGCATTCGACCGGAGGTTGGGCCGCGCTCGCCGGGGTGCTCATGGTCGGGGCGCGGTTTGGAAAATACCGCGCCGACGGCAGCGTCAAGGTCTCGGCACCTTCCAATGTCCCCGCCGTTACTTTGGGCGTCTTTATTTTGTGGCTTGGGTGGTTCGGCTTCAACGGTGGCTCGCAACTCGCGCTGTCGAGCGCGTTAGATGCAGTCGCCATGAGCAATGTACTCGTGAATACCAACCTTGCGGCCGCGGCTGGCGTCGTGGCAGCGCTTTTCGTGTCGCGGCCCATCTTAGGACGCATTGACCTGCTCGCGGTCCTCAACGGCGCACTCGCTGGACTGGTCTCCATTACGGCTGGGCCAGATATCGTCGATCACTACTGGGCGCTCGTAATTGGTGCCGTGGGCGGCGTGTTGTCAGTCGGCGGGATGAGATTGTTGGAGGCTGTCAAGATAGACGACGTTGTAGGTGCGATTCCGGTCCACTTGTTCGCTGGCATCTGGGGGACCTTGGCGGTCTGCATTGCAGCCGGTGGCAATTTCGGCGTCCAACTCATCGGGGTGTTGGCGATAGGCGCGTTCGCGTTTGGGGCTTCGTGGGTCTCGTGGTTTGTTATAGACAAGATAATGGGGGTGCGGGTGTCGCGAACCGTTGAAGAGCTCGGCCAAGATGCCGCAGAGCTCGGAATCGAAGCGTATCCTGAGTTTGTGCTCATGCCCGATCAAGACGATGTTGACGTAGTTCAAGGCAATTCTTAAATCAGATAAAAACAGTGCATACCATTTAGAAAGGTAGGAGATCAAGTGAATACCGAACAGAAAGACGGCGTATTAATCGCCAAGCCCGAAGGCCGCATCGACGGGGTCAATGCCCGCGACTTCCACGAAGCCTTAAGCGCGGCGATCGGCGATGACAACAACCCAGTGCTCGTCGATTTGACGGCCATCAACTACATCAGCAGCGCGGGTTTGCGGACGTTTCTGCTGATTGCCAAAACGCTCCAGCAGCGCAGCGCTCAGTTCGCGCTGTGCTCGCTTTCGGAGCCGATACGGGAAATTTTCGAAATCAGCGGTTTTGACAAGATCATTGCGATCCACGCCTCCGAAGAGGAAGCACTCGCCGCCCTGTCGTAATTAAACGGAAGAGGGGGGCGTCGCGTCTGAATCGGCTGGGTCCGCTTGCAGGGACGCCGATTGCTCCGTGGGCAGTTCGATGGTCATCTCGGTAAATTCGCCAGGCTCGGAGTTTACCTTGATGATGCCCCCGTGTTCGCGCACGATGTCGTTGGACAGCGCGAGTCCGAGCCCGGTTCCCTGATCGGTCGGCTTAGTCGTAAAGAATGGGTTGAAGATCTTGTCGGCGACATCTGCGGGGATCCCGCTCCCATTATCGCGGATGCGGATTTCGGCGCGGTCAGGCGTTCGCTGGGTGCTGATCCAGAGCGTGGGTACGTAGTCGGGTGCCGTCTCTGGGGAGTGTCGCTTCTCGTTGGTGGCGTAGCAGGCATTGCCCACCATGTTCAGAAAGACGCGGGCCAAGTCCTGCGGGATCACTTCTAACTCCCCCATCTCCTCGTCTAAATCTTCCTTGATGTCGAGTTGAAAATTCGCATCGGTCGCTCGGGCACTGTGGAAAGCGAGACGGGCGTGTTCTTCGAGCAGGGCGTTGATATCCGCCGCGCGTGCCTCGCCCGATCCCCGACCCATCTGCAGCATGTCGCGGACAATGCGGTTGGCGCGGTCGCCGTGGTGGCGGATGCGCCCGAGATTGTCGGTCAAGTCGCCCTTGATCTCGTTGATTAGCTCGTGCTGTTCTTCGTTGATCTGGATGCCTTCTTCCTCTAGTACCTCTTGCAATTCCTCCAACAGTTCTTCCGAGACTTCCGCGAAGTTTTTCACGAAGTTCAGAGGATTCTGGATTTCGTGCGCCACGCCCGCAGTGAGTTGACCCAGTGCGGCTAGTTTTTCACGCATGACGATCTGATCCTGAGCCTGTTGCAGATCGGCGAGGACCTGTTCGAGCGTGGCATTTTTCTCCTCTAGATCGGCGGCCAGATTTTCTACCAAGTTGAGCCGTTGGGCCTCCAACGAGTTGTGGCGGAAAATTTCGAGGGCCGCGGCCATGTCGGCGACCTCGTCGCGCCCGGGCATTTCGATTTTTGCCTCTAGGTCGCCTTCTGCCATGCGGCGCATGCGGTTCGACAGAAATTCGAGGCGGCGCAGTAGCACTCGACCGACCAACAGCCAAGCAATCAAGATCGCTCCGGCGATGCCGACCGCGTTAATAGCGAGCAGGAGTTTGCGGCCGGTGAAGATGGCTTGGGTGGAGGTTTGCGTGGCCGCCTGCGCACTCTCGCGGGCTGCATTCACTAAGCCCTCGACCTCAGCCACTAATTCAACAGCCAAATCGCGGTTGCGCTCGAGTAGTGCCCGTTGCTGTTCGACGATCTCGAGTTCTGCGACACGGAGGGCAAAGATCTTCCCATCGCCGCGACCCAAGTCGAACAGATGGTCAAAGACTTGGGTAAGCTCGCTATGCAAGTAGGCGTCCTCAATGCGGAAGCCGGCTTTGGCCATCCGGTGGTCAAAGGTCTGATCGAGCCCATTGGGCGAGGGGCCTGAGCCAAGCACGGCTAGTTTTCGCTCGATGCCTCCGACGGTGGAGGCGAAACGCTCTTGTAACGGCTCTAGTAGGCGCACATCGGACAGGTTGAAGGCATTGGCCAGCAAACGCATGGCCGTGGTGGCCCCTTCCTGTAAATCGGTTAGATTGCGATAGCGAGAAAGTTCGGCCTCTGAAAGGTGCTGAGCGCGGGGGGCGGGCGGTTGGCCGAGGGTGCGGTAGCCGGTCATGGCGTAGAATAGCTGGTCGTCGATGGCCGGAACCAAGATGCCGGTCAGTTCGATTTGCAATGCCTCTAGGTTGTTGTGCAATACGCGGCTGCGCGCGTTGAGGTCAAAGCGCTTGGCGACCGAAGCCTCAATGGCGTTTATGTTGGCGATGAGCGTGTCGCCACGGGCGCGAATCCGCGTGAAGCGTTCCTCGGCAGCACCTTGCTCAGTCAGGGCGGCCAATTGCTTTTTGAAGGCATCCCGCTCAGAGGCTACTTGGGTGGAGACTTCGGCAAAGGCCCTCGGCGTCTCGGCCGCTACTAAGCGCGGGGCGGCCGCAGCGAGGGTGCCGCTTTGCTGGGCGACCGCAAAAGCGGTGGCTATCTCCGGGACCGCCCGCTCGTTTACCTGCCTTTGGGCATCGCCGACTTGGTCGAAGGAAAACCAAGCCACCAAGCTCGCCACCATGGTCAAGACTACGGCCGTGCCGATGCCCATGTAGAGATGAAAGGCGATGCGGTGCCGGGCGGCGAGCAGGCGTTTTAGTAGGGCGATCATGGCTTCGTCGCGCTCTTCAGGGAGCGGATGGGACGGTATTGGCCGTCGCTGTCGAGCACGGTGAGGAAGACCGCGTCCGAACCCTGATTGTCGCCGTCTCCGTAGCGGAGATTGAACCCCTCTAGGTCGATGATCTCGGTGCGGCGCAAGTTGTCTAATAGGCAGGCGCGACTGACTGCTCGGCCGCAGCCGGTGAGGGCGGCGATGGCCAAGCGACCGGCCAGGTAGCCCTCGAACGAGACAAAGCTCGGCTCGGCCCGCGGGGCGTGAGCTGTGAGGGCGTGGCGGTACGAGCCGACGATGGCCGGCTCGGCGGCTGTTGGGAAGGGCACGACCTGCGAGACGATAACCCCCGTGCCGGCGGGACCGAGTTCCCGCGCTAATGCTTTACTGCCCACGAAGGAGATGGTCACAAAAATGGGGGTAAAATTCGTCGCTTGCGCCCAAGCGATGAGGGTGGCGACCGGCTGGTAGGTCCCGACTAAAATCACGGCTTGAGGCTGGCCGCTGCGCAGGTCGAGCAGGGCCGTCTTTACCGCCTTGGTGTTGCGCGGATACACGCCGACCGCCACGAGCGATAGCTGGCGACGTTCTAGTGCGCGGCGCACGCCGCGAAATCCCTCCCGGCCGAAAGAGTCGTCTTGGTACATGATGGCAATGCGCTCGATGCCCAAGTCACCGGTCAGGCGGGCGACGATTTCCTCGGTTTCCTGATAGTAGGAGGCGCGCAGGTTGACCACGCCGCGCCACTTGGGGTCGCGGAGAAAGTTGCTGCCCGTGAAGGGAGCGATGTAGGGGACGCCAGTGTCTTCGGCAATGGGAACGGCTGCGCGCGAGGTTGGGGTGCCGACGGCGCCGATCAGCGCGAAGACCCGTTCGCCTTCGATTAGCTGACGGGTGTTGTCGATGGCGGCTTCCGGCTCGTACCCGTCGTCGAGCGACACCAATTCGAGCTGGCGTCCGTGGACCCCGCCCTGCTCATTTACCTCGCGGAAAGCCGCCTGCATCCCGAGCCGCATGTTGCGGCCCAACTCCTGGGCTGGCCCGCTAAAGGCGGCGGATTGGCCAAAGAGAATACTCCGGTCGGAGACGCCGGGCTGTTCCTCGCCAAGCGCAGCACTCGCCACTAGCAGCGCGGCCGCGCATCGGGCAAGCGCGTTGCTCAACTATCCCTCCGCTTGACCAAGGTCAGGCAGTTTTTGTCCTGCTGTCGCTGGTAGCGGACCTCGTCCATCATGGAGCGCACGAGGTGGATGCCGAGGCCACCCACAGTGCGATCCTCAACCGTGGCTTCCAAGTCTGGCTCTGGAGCGTCGACGAGCGGATTGAAAGCGTGGCCGTCGTCCTCGATCTCGATGGTGATCGCCTCGTTTTCCGAGGAGATGACGATTTTGATTTCGTGGGCTTTGTCGTCGTCGTGTCCGTAGTTGACGATGTTGACTCCTAGTTCCTCGACGGCCAGCCCGATCTGAAAGGTGATGTCTGGCGGCCAGTTTTCTTCCTCCGCTAGTGCCTCAATAGCGGCGTTGACCTTGTGCAGTTCGTCTAGTTCAGTCGCTATGAGCAGCGATCTTTGAGCGCTCATTGGTCGGTCTCGGGGTGATGCAGCGTCAGGCAAGTGACGTCGTCAAATTGAGGGGCGTCGCCGGCAAAGGCTTCAACCGCCGCAAAAACCGCCTCGTTGGTGGAGCGGACGTCCATCGGTGCCCCGCCGGTGAAAATCTCGCACAGGCGTTCTAGGCCGAACTGGTCGCCTTGGTCGTTTTCGGCCTCGGTGACGCCATCGGTGTACAAGACGACGTAATCGCCGGGCTGCAAGGTCAACGAGCGTTCTTCGTAAGTGAATTCGGGCACCACGCCGAGTGCCACTCCGTTGGTCGGCGGAATCACGGTCGAGCTGCCGTCGGCGTGGACCACCAGCGGCGTATTGTGTCCGCCATTGGCATAGGCCAACTCGCCGGTTTCTGGATCGAAAGTCGCGTAAAAAACGGTCACGAACATGGAGGCGTCGTTTTCTTCTTGCAGCAGTTGATTTACTTCGCTCAACACCTTGCCCGGCGAATCGAGGCCGATGGCCGAGCCTTTTAGCAAGGTGCGGCTCGACATCATAAACAGGGCCGCTGGCACGCCTTTGTCCGAGACATCGGCGACGACGAGGCCGATGCGGCCGTCTTCGAGGGATAAGACGTCGAAAAAATCGCCGCCGACGTCGCGTGCGGGCTTCATGCCGCCGAAAATTGCAAAGCCCGGTCCTTTGGGGAAGCTGGTGGGCAAGATGGACTGCTGCATCTTGTTGGCCACGTTGAGTTCGTTTTGCAGGGCGACCAGTTTGTCGCGCGACTCCAGCGCCTCGCGCCACAGCTCTAGATGGCGCAAGGTGCGCTGGATGGTCACCCGCATGTCCTCGAAGTCGATGGGCTTGGTAATGAAGTCAAATGCGCCCCGGTTCATGGCCGTGCGGATGTTTTTCATGTCGCCGTATGCCGAGACGATGACCGAGCGGATGTTGGGATCTACCTTGGGGATTTGCTCTAGCAAGGTAAGTCCGTCCATCCTAGGCATGTTGATATCCGAGAGCACCATGTCGACGTCTCGCTCTTCGTTTAGCACCTCTAGGGCTTCAACGCCGTTGTGGGCAAACATAAAGCTGTACTGGCCCGAGCGAATTTCGCGGCGCATGCGCTGTCGTACTAGGTGCTCCAAATCTGGCTCGTCATCGACGACGAGGATCTTGGGTCGTAGTATTGCCATTTTTCTTTCCCCAAGTTTGGGTTAGCCTAAACGCGGCTGTCAAAGGTTAACTTGCTGGTTCTATCACTACCTTCATGGCCGCTTCGCCGCCGGTAATGTCGAGACCCTCGCGGATGTCAGACAGCGGCAACCGATGCGTGATAAAGCGATCCAAGGGCGCGGTGGTGCGGCGCAAGAAAGATAGCGCGGTCTTGAACTGCATAGAAGGATACGCCCACATGCCGCGGATGTCCAAATCCTTAAAACAGACGATGTGCGGGTGGATCTCCACGCCCCCCGGGTCGGTGAAGTGCCCCACCTCCACGACGATGCCGCCCCGGCGCACCAAGTCGAGCGATTCCTTGAAGGCTATGGGCACGCCGGCTGTTTCAATAACGATATCGGCTCCCACGCCTGCGGTCATGTCTTGGAGGGCTAGCTGCCGCTGCTCAGGGCTACCTTCTCCCATCGCGAGCACTTGATGAGCGCCCATGGTGCGAGCGAGTTCCAGCCGGGCTGCGCTCAGGTCGCCGGCGATAATCAGGTCGGTGCCGATGTGGCTCAGCACCGCTACCACGAGCTGGCCGATGGGGCCGGCTCCGAGGACTAGCACGGATTTGTCGAGGCCGAGCCCTTCGCCGATGTGCGGGATGCCCGGACCCAAGGCGCGCTCTACGGCCCGGGTGGCCACGGCGGCTGGCTCGGTGAGTACAGCCCGTTCCGAGGGCAGGTCGTCGGGGATCTTGAAGAGCCACGAATGGCCGGTCAAATGCAGATATTCGGCAAAGCCGCCGCGCGGCATGGGCGCGAGATCAGCGGACACGAATCCGTACACAAAGCGGTTGGAGCACAGGGTGGGTCGCTGAGGCATGTGCAGGCAGTAGTAGCACCGCCCACAAGCCCGCGACGAGGGCGTCGTCGTCACGCGGTCGCCTATCGCAACGGGGCCGCCCACTATGGCCAAGCTATCGGCTGCGGCTGGCCCCATCTCCTCGATAGTGCCGACTAATTCGTGGCCGGGTATCACGGGAAACGGCAGGGCCATGTGGCCGGCGAACATGTGCTTGTCGCTGCCGCAGATACCCGTGCGTTCGATTTTCAATAGGACTTCGTCGTCGCCGATTTGGGGTTTGGGATACGAGCGCACGGCGATCTGGCCGGGGCCGGTCATAATCGCTGCCTGTATCTGACTCATGTTTTTGTTCTCCTATGCGATTCTAATAGCCAATGCTGCGCATGTACTGACGGTTGATTTGCATTTTCTCGGTTTCGGGCCGTGCGGCTTCTCCGGGACAGACTGTGATCCAGCCAGTGTATCCGGCTTCCTGCAATGCCGCCATAAATGCCGGATAGTCGCACATGGGGCCTTCGCCCAGCTCCACGGTCTGTCCGTCCTTGAAATCGTGCAGATGCACGTACGCGATCCGCGCGGCGAAATCGCGCACGGCTTGGACCGGGTCGTAGCCCCAATGCACGGCGTGGGACATGTCCATACAGAGGCGGCACGCGTCTAGACGACTCATGAAGCGGGTCCACTCTGCGGCGCTGTCGACGAGGTGATTGATATGCGGATGAAATGTAACCACAACGCCTAAGTCCGCGCCGTACGCGGCCAGATCCTCGTACGCGGCTGCCATCTGGTCCAACTCCGCGTCCGTGCCGTTGCGGCCTTCGCGCCCCGGCCCTTTGGTCATAAAGGTTGCGACCCCAAGCTCGGCGGCAAACTCGATGCGCCGTTTGTTGATCTGTTGGCTCGGCCCGTCGAGGTCCAGCGCGACGTTCGGCCCGCAGATGGCGGCCACTTCCACTCCAGATGACTCGCAGAGCCGGCGCACGCGCTGCGGCGTGCCCAACCAGTCGAGCGGTTGCCGCGCCTCCCAGCCATCCCAGCCAAAAGTTCGCAGGGCTTCTAGCTCTTGCGCTAGATCGGGTGCTCGCCAGAATAGGCCGCTATACGCCAATTTGTAGCTCATTTTCCTACGCCTAAAAATTCCAAATTTACCCAACTGCCGAGGCTGGGGCAATGGTCTGCACACCGCTAGCTACTCTCCCAGTGATTGGACGAAAGCCCCCAAACTCGCCAGTTCTTCGAGCGTGATGTCAGCCAAGGGAGGCATGTCGGTTCCTGGTTGGCCGAAGCGGATTTTGTGTTGGAACTCCCATGGATTCTCGTTGGCAATTGCTTGTGGGAATTCGTCGTAGTCGGGAGAGGCTCCCCGCTGCTCCGGTATCGCATCATACGGTTTTGTCAGCCCATCCGCTCCATGGCAGGATGCACACGACCGGTCGTAGAGCGTGCTGTCGCTTTCACCATTGGCGATAAACTTGTTCTCTTGGTCGATGATCTGGTCCGTATCAATTAAGCCTTCGACGACGAACTTAGTCAGGTCCCAAAGCGCGCCATCATCCAAGCCAAGAGAGCCGTATTGGTGTCCGGTCTTGAGTAGGTCAAAAATCTCTTGCGGCGATTTGGCGGTCGCCAAGATGCCGGGAATTCCGGTTCGATGACTTCCCCCCCCGTAAACTCCGTCCACCCCCTTGTAATCCCAGCCGTGGCACTCCTTGCACCGGTATGTATCAGCACCCGAGCGCGTGTTGGACGTTTGGTCGGGACGTTGCGACCACAGTGGATGGTCTCCGTCCGGTTCGCTGAGGTCTGCAACCACCCACCACTTGTCGTACATGGCACCGCCGGTTACGAGGTCTGCCTGTGCGAATCCATCGGTTTGCGTTGGTTCAGTAGGATTGTCGCTGCACCCAATCGTTGAGAGTGAGGCGATAAGGAACATTGTAATTGGTCTCATTCTGCGAAACAAACTCCTCTCCTCGATGATTTTTTGATAAACCCGACTCTCAGGTTACGCGATAACTAAATTCTTGAAATTTCTACGGTTATGTCAAAGGCTACCCCATTCAAACACCACGCCCAACGCTTCTTTTGGATTGTCGGCGAGCATGTCGTAGGTGGTTTGGCAATCGGCGGGATTGGCAACGTGGGTGATTAGGTCTTCGATGGGCAATTTGCCGGCGGCCATCAAGCGCAAGACCAGATCGCGGTCTCTGGTTTTGTTCCAAGGATAATAGATGTGGTCGTCGTCCGGGGTTTTGGGCTGATGCGCGCCGAGGATCGCGATTTCGCGCAGGTGGACTTCGGGCAAAAAGCTCACTTCGACGGTGCCGCGTGGAGATCCTAGCGCGACTAGACGACCTCCTAGCCGAGGCAAGGTCAGGGCCATGGGATAGACGGCGGGGATGCCGGTTGCTTCGATGACTAGATCGACGCCATCGCCGACGCAATGCTGGCGCACGATTTCGGCGACATCATTAGTGGTGGGATTGATGCAAACATCCGCGCCGCGGTCTTTGGCTTTGCCCAAGCGGAAATCGTCCAGATCGATTGCAATGACTGGGAGGGCACCGGCCAACCGCGCAAAGGTCGCTGCCAATTGGCCGACAATGCCCATACCGGTGATGGCAACCGCCTCGCCTAGTTCGGGACGGCCAACCCGATGCCCGTGCAGGGCAATGGCGCACATGACCATGAAGGCCGCAGATTTGGGCGGGACGTCGGCGGGTGCTTTGCGGAAATTGTCGGTTAGGACCGCGTGGCTGGCGTGGTTGCCTTGGCCAGCGATGAGGTCGCCGGGTCGTATTCCTTTGACATCTTTGCCGACTTCGAGCACCACGCCTGTGTTGCAATAGCCGGTGGAGCGCGGAAATGTTATCGCGCTCGCTGGTTCGCCGCCGTGGGCGTAGCCATAGATTTCTGTGCCGACGCTTACGGCGGTGTAGTCGTTTTGCACCAAAATGCCGTGGTCGGGCAGGTGCGGCAGTTCAAAGTCCGCCAGTTCGATCCGCCGGATGTCTGTGCAAATTAATCGCTGTGCTTTCACGGCCTTCTCCTCTGCGAATTTCGCCTTGGTGCCCGGCTCAGCCGGAGGCGTCCGGGTCCCATATCGCTACCGGATTCGCCGGGCCTGGATCGACGGGCCAGAGTCCGCGGCCGCTTCCCGTGAACGGGATGGAGGCGAAATCCAAGGTGCAGACCCCGGGGCCGTCGAACAGCAGGCCGCGCTCCCAAGGAGCGCCGAAGGCCGCCATCCACCCGGTCATGTTTTTGGCCATGACCGCGAGGGCGGCGTCCGGCTGTAGCCCGGCGCACTCGTAGAAGGCCGGATCCGGAGTCATCGCTGGGTACGAGCAGGCGACGAGCTGGATCTGCCCCGACTCTATGACCGCGGCTTCCCCCATCGAGAAGGCTTGGCCCGTGTAGGCTCCACCTCGGGCCTTGTAGTTGCCCTCTCCCGTCCAGATCACGCGCCCTTCCCAAAAGACCGGCGGGTCGCCGGTGGTGAAGTGGGTCGCCCCTCGGCGGGCTGCGGCGACGGTGCCCGAATCGACCACCCAGAGCAGCACTTTGCCGGGCAGCTCTTCGCGGAGCGGCAGCAGTCGCCGCAGGGCCTCGGCGCTATGGCCGGGGGAGCCGCCGGAGGTCGCGTCTGCGGTGTCGACTAGCATCCAGGGTTCCGGCCCCTTGCGCCGGAGCTTTTGCAAGATCTCCGACCAGGGGATGAGCTGGCTTCTCCAGTGGTGTCGCTGGGCGTACCACTCGTCGGCGAGCTTGTGTAGCTCATCGAAGGGGACGCCGTCTCCGGTGGCGGTGACGACCACGGAGGAGCCCATTTCGCGGATGTCCATCCAGGGCTGCACCGGCAGGATGCAGACGTCGAGGATGTCTGCGCACCGCCGTTCCAGCTCGCGGGCGCGGGTGAGCAGGTCGCACAGGTGGCCCGCAAGATGGGTGCTGTCCGTCGGGGGCATCAGGGTGGACACCTTGGCTGTGGCGCGAGTGAAGGGACCCGGGTGCAAGGCTAGGCGCGCGGCACGCTCGCCGGTGGCGGTGAAGTCCATGTGGGGGAAGGTTCGGTACGCGGTGACCGCGTCGGCGTGTTGCAGCATGCGGCGGGTGAAGTTGGCGTGCAGGTCGAGGGAGAGCACGACCCGGCCGCGGTAGCCGAGATCGGTGCGCACCTTTTCGAGAAGGTATCCCTCGGGATCGTCCTCGCCGTCGGCGACTGCGGCTCCGTGCAGGTGGAGGATGAGGACGTCGAACGGCATGGCGGCGGCGACCCGGTCGAGCAGGGTGCTGCTGATCTCGCGAAAGCAAGCGGCGCTTAGGCGTCCAGCGGGAGAGCCGCAGAGGGCGGTGAAACAGGGGGCGGTTTCCCAGCCGGCTGCGGTCAGCACCGCTAGGCTGCCGTGCATCTGCGAGTCGGTCCCGGCGGCCCAGGCGCGCACTTGGGCTTCGTCTGCGAGGAAGACGCCCCCTTTCCTGAAGAGGTCGATCTCCGCTAGGCCGGGGGCGAAGGTGTTGCTTTCGAAGATGAACTGGGCGAGGGCGGCTTTCATAATAGGTAGATAAATCCGTATATAAGGCACCCCGCTGTCAAGGCACTGAGCGCATGAAAGGGTCAGGTAAAGTTAGCGGCGGGAACGACGAGTGGGTAGGGGCTGTGGGGATGGGGAATGACCGTTATTGGGATTTCGCAAATGGCTTCTATTATTTTTTCCTTGTAAGTATATATATCACTTACCTTGACCGAACTGAGGATTTTCTCGGAGTTATTCTTCTTCCATAGGAGGGACCAAACATGAGACACCTGCAACGATTTATTTTTTGTGGGCATAGTGGTCTTGATGGCTTTGGGTCGGCCTTCCTCTCTTTACGGGCAGGGTATAGAAGCCATGATCGCGCCCGAAGCGAATCGGAAGCAAAATGGGTTGACTGGGTTAGACATAGGCCCGTGTGGTTCCGTAATATGACGACAGGAAAATAAAGTGACGCGCGACACTCCGAACTGCGGCTTGGTGGCTCGTCTGTCCGAAGACGCGCTCAAGGTGCGACGCTATTTTCCGACGCTCATTTTTTCTCTGGAAGTTCCGGACAGCGAGATTCTGAACGCCCACCTGATCGAGGCAATCTACGCCGAACGAGAACGCGACAGAACAGGGGTGCGCAAGTCGAACTTTCCGGAGCTGGGGAGTTGGCACAGCCACGTCAAGCTGCACAAGGACGCCACGTTTGCGGGATTGGTTCAATACGTCGATGCGGCCTCGGCCATGATGTGCCGCGAGCTCGGATATCACAGGTCCTATCAACTGAGGATCGGCACCATGTGGTCAATCATCAATCCACCGGGTAGCTCGAACCGGGCCCATATCCATCCCGGCTGCCTCTGGAGCGGCGTTTACTACGTCCAGGCACCCAAGAATTCGGGTGGAATCGAGTTCATCGATCCGCGCACCCAGAACCTGATGAGTCCCGTCGAATACATCCCCGACACCAAGCGCCCACGAATCTGCTGGACGAAGGTCCAATACAAACCCGTGGCCGGAAAAATGCTGGTCTTCCCGAGTTGGTTGTACCATAGCGTGGCTCCGAATCGATCCAAGGCCAAGGGGGAGGACGCTGATCGGATCATCGTGAGCTTCAACCTGTCTCAGGAAAGGCGCAGATAGTTTTTCTGTTATTTGCATTCACAGGGAAGGAATATAGATATGAGACATATACGGCGATTTATTTCTCTCGTGAGCATAATGATCTTGATGACCTTGGGTCGCCCTTCCTCTCTTTACGGGCAGAGTGTAAAAGACACGCCGTTGGGGGACCAGACCTCGCCCCTCCTTAGAAGCGAAAGGAGTATCGACTCACGTACTAGCTTCAGTGTCGGTGCTTCCAGTGACGACGATGACGACGATGACGAGGATGACGATGACGAGGATGACGACGATGACGACGATGATGACGATGATGACGATGATGACGATGATGACGACGACGATGACGATGACGACGATGACGACGATGACGACGATGACGACGATGATGACGATGATGACGAGGGCGACGAGGGCGACGAGGGCGACGAGAATGACGAGGGCGATGAGGGCGACGAGGGTGATGAAAACGATGAGGGCGACGAGGGCGATGAAGGCGATGAGGGCGACGAGGGCGACGAAAACGACGAGGGGGATGAAGGCGACGAGGGCGACGAGGACGACGGCGATGAGGGTGATGAGGGCGACGAGGGCGATGAGGGCGATGAGAATGATGAGGGCGATGAGGGTGATGAGGGCGACGAGGACGACGGCGACGAGGGGGATGAGGGCGATGAGGGCGACGAAAACGACGAGGGCGACGAGGGGGATGAAGGCGATGAGGGTGATGAGGGCGACGAGGGCGACGAAAACGACGAGGGCGATGAGGACGACGAGGGCGACCAAGCCACGCTGGTGGCGACGGTTCAGGAGCAAATCGGCCTGCCCGATGGTCCCCAATTGCAGCAGAACGCGCCCAATCCGTTCAACGGCCAAACGGTTCTTTCCTACTTCCTGCTAGAACCGGGTCCAGTACGCATGGAGATTCTCACGTTGACGGGGCAGCGGATAGCGGTCTTGCGCCAAGGGCAACAGAGGGAGGGCTATCACCGGCTTTCTTGGGATGGCCGGGACGACGCGGGTCGCCTCCTAGCCAGCGGCGTCTATCTGTACAGACTGGTGACGACCAACGGCGTTTTAACGCGCAAGCTCGTCCTGCTGCGTTGAGTGAGCAATTAGAAACTCGGAGTATATCGGCGCTAAGTTCTCGACGGGGCTATTGGCGAAGTGCTGGCAGGCGCAGCCAATAGCCTCTTTTATTTTTGGGTACTACGTCGTACTAACTTGTTACGTTGCTCCTTCTGTAAACTGCAATCACAAAGACTGCAAAAAGGCCACGAGCGCGTCCCGGTCGCTCTGGTCTAGTTGGCGCACAAACTCCCGCGCTGTTTCCGCCTCGCCGCCGTGGAACATGATCGCTTCCATCAGCGTGCGTGCGCGTCCATCGTGCAGATACGCTGGAATGCCGTTGACCGTTGCTGTCAGGCCAATGCCCCACAGCGGCGGCGTGCGCCATTCGCGGCCATCGGCCTCAAAGTCGGGACGGTCGTCGGCCAACTCTTCTCCCATATCGTGCAACAGCAGATCCGTGTAGGGATGAATGGTCTGGTTGGCTAGGGCCGCGATCTCGTGGTGGCCCGTCCGCAGGGTGGGGATGTGGCACCCCGAACACTGGGCCGCGCCAAAGAGTTCTTCGCCGCGCAACGCCTGCGGATCGTCGATGTTGCGGCGGGCGGGCACCGCTAGGGTTTGCACGTAAAAGGTGTTGATATTCAGGGTCTCTTGGCCGATTTCAGGGTCGTCTTGGTGCTCGTCCATTTGCGGCTGACCGGCGGTGGATTCCTCGGGGAAATAAGGGCTAGTGATGCCCATGTCTTGGTGGTAGGCCCCGGCGACCTGCTGCAACAGATCGGGATTGTTGGCCTTGAGACCAAAGCGGCCCAATTCGGTCCGTTGCGTGCGGAAGTTGTACACCCGATTGGGGCGGCCGGATATGCCGTCGCCATCGCTGTCGCCGGGGTCGGCCAGCGCCAAAATAGTCTCTTCGGGGATGGCTTCGAGCAGGCCGCGGCCAAAAACCGGCGGAGCCATGCGCGGCGAGAAAAGGACGTCCGCCGGCAGCGGCTGATAGGTCTCCACTACGTCGTACACCGGAAAGCGCAGGGAGTATGTTGCACCGTCGGCAAAATGGCGGGTCTCCTCAAAGTAGGTGACGTCAATCCGCGCCTCGGGTGCGACCCCGAAAACGGCGCGATCCCCAATCTGTTCGCCAAAGCCCGGCACGGGCTGCGGGCCACCGGGTACTGCGGGATTGGTGCCGGGTAGGCTGACTCGCATGAGCATAGAGCCGATAAAAGGGGACACATCGCCGAACCCTTCGCGCCCTCGGCCATCGCGGGCGTGACAGCCCACGCACGAGGTTTGATTGAAAACCGGCCCTAGGCCGTGACCCACTGCGGCCGGCGAGGTGACAAAGACCTGTTCAAAGGCCGCGTCCCCGGCCAAGAAGCGGTCCAGGTCCATCCCGTCCAAAGAGGGGATGGGGTTTTCAAACGCCAAACTGCTGGCGTCAAAGACCGTCGCCGCCCCGCCGGATAGGGCGCGGTCGTCCTCCACGGGAGTTGGGTCTAAACCCCGGTCGTCGCCGCAGTGGGTGAGTGTCGCTAGAAGGCCCATACAGAGTATGGACGTACGGATAAAGATCATTGCGAGAGACTAGGTTAATTACCTAACTGATGTTACGCATTGTAGGGGCAACCCTCAGGGTTGCCCTCGTCGGATCCCGCTGGCTGCATACGCGGTGTCGCATGGGTAGCCCCCAAGGGATGCCCCTACACCTATCGGTTCGGCCCAGATGCGTAATATAGCTATCCTACATCATTCATGAGATAATCCGCCGACAGACGCCGACAGACGCCGAATTGTAGGGGCGAGCGCTCGCTCGCCCCTACCTGCAAGGCGATCCGCATATCGAATCGTTCAAGTCATTTAGGATGGCTATATCAGTTCCCCAAAACCAGCGGCAGAATGTCTTCCTCCAAGGTTTGCTGAACCTTGGCCACCGCGGCCTGTGCTGTTTCGATTTGGTCCCGATCCGAGGCAATGGCGTCGCGGAAGGGCTGCTGGATATTGCCGATCTCGTCGATGGCCGTCTGGATTTCCCGTTTGAGCCGCTGATCGAGGTCGGCGTCGGCTTGGCGGATGAAGTCGTCTAAGCCCGCTCCGGTGCCCGCGTAGTCGCCGGTATAGACGTGCTCGACGCTGCGGAGGTTGTTCTGGAAGTCGGCGATAGAATTGAAGCTGAATTGGGATTCGACGAGGCGAGGATCGTTCTCGACGAAAGGATCGGCGATTTTGCCGTTGGCTACCTCGTCGCAGATGCCGATCATGCCGCCGACCATTTCCTGGACTGCCGACTGGGCAGATGGATAGGCGTCGCTGCCGTTGCCGGCGTTGCGGACCTTTTGGCCAAAGTTGCCGCCGGAGGAGATCCAACTCGTGTGCAGGGCGCTGGCCGTGGCCCGCAGGTCTTGGGTTGTGGCGATCAGATAGGCGAACTCGCGCTCAGTGAAATCGGCCGCGGTCTTGCTGCCTCCTTCGTCAAAGAGCAGGTACTCAATGGTGTGAAAGCCCTTGAGGGTGCCGTCTAGACTGTTCACGTACGCGGGCGTCAAGTCGTTGTCGCTGGCCAATACTCCGTCCAAGTCCGTGCGGTTAACCGGCCAACTGTCGAGCGCCGGATCGTAGCCGTTGAAGTCAACTGGCCCAAAGAGGAATCCCTCGCTGGCTTCCCAGGGGATGCGCGTGGCCACCCAAGCGTCCCGGGCAGCACTGAGGTTTTCAGCCGTGGGATCGCTGCTCAGGGCCTCGACCGCGGCGAGCAGTTCGCCGGCCCGCTCGTCCAAGTCCGCGTACGTGGCAATGACGACGTTGTCGGTGAAGTTGTTCAAGATGGGCGCAAAGTCGAACTCGGCCTCAGCTGGCCCGGTGGGCGCGTCGCTGTCGTCGCCGCAGCCGGTAACGAACAGCAGGCTGCAAGCGGCTAGGCCGATCCCCAATCGCAAGAACGTGGCTTTCATAAGGATGACTCCCTTCGGCAAAATTGAAACTTAGCGCACAGGCGACTTCCACCCGTGCCCGGTTTCACAGTGAATGGTTTTTTAGAACTGAAATCCCAGCCCCAAGCTCAGGGTGTTTTCTGGGTTAAAGCGGGCGGCACCGAGTCGCCGCATGGCGTAATCGGCTTTGAGCACCACGGTTTCCTCCATGTTGTAGTTCGCGCCAACGGTATAGACCCGGCGCGCAAAGCGCGGATTGTCAAAGGTCTGGTCCGGGACCGCGGCCATGCTGTCGTACGCGTCCAAGCGGATGAATAGGTCCAAGCGGTCGGACGAGGAAGGGGTCAGCCAAGGCAGGACGTCGTAGCCGACTTCGACGAAGGCCGCGTAAGCCGCCCGAGCCACCGGCGAGCGCAAGACGTCGAGATTGTTCGATAGGGTGCGGTTGCGGGCGCTGACGAGGGCGGCATTTTGCAGATGCCCATAGAGGTACAGCCCGCGCGCGCGGACCCGCCCCCAGTCGAAGCTGCCGTGTACATCGACGATGGAGACATGCGCGTCAATTCCCTCCATATCGGGCTTGGGGCGGTTGTCGGCGCTGTCGCCGCGATAGCCGGAAATACCCAGCACACAGTGCGGCGCGAACTGATAATCGAGGCGTCCGACCCAAGCCATATTGGTCGCCTGAATCGTCTCAAAGCGCTTTTGGTGGCCGCCGACAATCCAGTTTTGCGAGCTGAAACCGGTCGCGTCCAAGCCGTTGACTAGCTGGAGCTGGTAGCGCCAGCCCCGGTAGGCCCCGGAGACCTCCACGCCGGTCTCGTGCCAGAGGGCCGGGATGATGGAGGTTTCGGCTTCCGAGCGTCGGGAGCCGAAGAAATCAGTGGGATGGAAGTGATGGCTCAAGTGGCCCACGGCGACGTAGAAATGCCCCAAGCGGACGCGGAAGGCATCGCTGAATTTCCGCTCGACGGCTAACTCCTCGACTACTACTTCGCCGCCTTTTTCGATTTCCTGCTCGAACTCGCCGAATTCCTCAAACTCCAATTCCAGCGCGGCACCAGTCCCGCCGTGCTCAAATTCCACCTCGGCTTCCAGCTCGGTATTTTTGAGCAACTCGACTTCTAGTTCGAGCGCGAGGCGGGTGATGTCGATGATGGCGCGGCTGTCTGGGGGGGAACCGTTGGGACCGCTTTTTTGGTCGGGGCCGAAATCAAAGTAGGAATAGAGCAGTTCGCCGTAGCCTTCTAGATGGAAGGACGGCTTTGCGGAGGCGTTCGCGTCCTGCACGGATAGGAAAACGAGAAGGATAAGTAGCTGAGAAATATGGAGATAAGGTTTGTCGGGAGCGTGTCGCATGGATTGGATAAAGAGTCGTAATGTCGCTATTACAAGTATTCTGTTGATAGAACTAAAGTTTCTTTTAGTAATCGTTTGTTTGTCATATCAAACAAAAGTATAGATGGTATTTCTATCTGTCAAGAATATTATTTGACTGACGTTACGCAGTAGGGGGCGGTTTGAAACCGCCCCCTACTGCGCCGTATATTTAATGAATTTGGAGAAGCTATGGGATTTGTAGAAACATTTGCCGACTCGCTGAAAGAAATGCCCCGCGCGCCGATGGGAGATGCCCTGCGGCCGCTGTGGAGCGAGGCCCTTGCCCGCATTGAAGCCGAGCACCAAGCCGGGGCTGATGGGCAGACCGTAGCCCGGCGGATCGCCGAGGCGATGGACGCGGTGGTGCTGTCGATCTACCACAGTGCCATGCCTCAGACGGCTGGCCCCCACGCCCTGGTGGCGCTGGGCGGGTACGGCCGCTGCGAAATGGCACCGCACTCTGACGTTGACTTATTGTTCCTGTTTGCCAAGAGCCAAGACAAAGTGCCCGCAGTCGTCGCGGGTGTGTTCAATCCGCTGTGGGACTTGGGGTTTGAGGTGGGGCACAGCAGTCGCACGTTGGACGATGTGGTGCGGGCGGTGCGCGAAGATCTGGAATCGCGCACCGCGATGATGGACGGCCGTCTGCTGGCCGGCGACGCCGCGCTTTTTGCCCAGTTCCAGAAGCGGCTCTACAAGCGCGTGCCCAAGCGCACGGTCGTCGAACTGAATCGGCTGCGCCAGCAGCAGCGCGAAGCGCGGCAATCCGTTCAGCTTTTAGAGCCGAATGTCAAAGAAAGCCCTGGGGGCCTGCGCGAGATCCAGATGTTCGAGTGGGCGCTCAAGGCCAAGGTCAAAGCGCCCGAGTACAGCGATTTGTACGCGCAGTATCTCGATGGTGGCAGCAGGAGCCTCGCCCACAGCCGCGCCTTTCTCTGGCGGGTGCGGCACGCGCTCCACTTTGCCGTGGGCCGCAAGCGCGATGTGCTAGAGCACGATCTCAAGCCGCAGATCGCGGCCGCCTTGGGCTATGAAGACCAAGATCAAGAGCTAGCGGTCGAATGCTTTATGCGCGAGTACTACCTACATGCGCGCACTGTGCATCAGCTAGTAGAACGCGCCTTCCAGCAATTGACGCGCAAGCCGCGCAACAGCAGCCGCAGCATGTATCTAGAGCGCGGGGTGGCTGCGATAGAAGGGGAGATCGTCCTCGCCGATGGCAAGGCGTACTTTGCCGCCGATCCTCTGCGCCTGCTAAAAATTTTCCTCATCGCTCAGACCAAGAACTTGGAGTTGAGCGATCAGGCGCAGAGCGCGGTGCGCGTCAGTCTGCCGCTGATCGACGACGCATTCAGACGCCGGCCTGAAGCCCGCGACTTGTTCTTCAGGATACTCAAGCGCAAATACCGCACAGCGCACACCCTCCGGCGCATGCACGTTTTGGGCGTTTTGGGCGCGTACTTGCCCGAATTTGAGCAGTTGACCTGCTTGGTCCAATACGACATTTACCACATCTACACGGTCGATGAGCACACGCTGGTCGCGCTGGAAAATTTGGAAGATCTTGGGCAACAGGAGGGGGCCATGGCGGCGATTCTCGCCCAATGCACGCGCCGCGATCTGCTGTTCTTCGCCGTGCTGTTGCACGATGTGGGCAAGTGGAAGCGCGACGACCACATCGCGCGCGGCATTGAGATGACCGAGGAACTGAGCGAGCGGATGGGGTTGTCTCCAGAGGAGCGGTCCATGCTGCGCTTCCTCGTGGAGCACCACCAAGACATGGTGCTGATCTCGCGGCGGCGCAATCTCGACGACTACGAGATGATCGCCGAGTTTGCCGGGTTGTTCGCCAACGCGGAATGGCTGCGCACGCTCTACTTGGTTTCATACGCCGACCTGTCGGCGGTTGCGCCCGACGCGTGGACCGACTGGCAAGGGGCCTTGCTGTGGGAATTGTACTACAAGACGGCCGAGCAACTGCACTCGGATCGGGAGGCCCTAGCGGCCAAACAGCGCGCGCGCCAGAAACTCGACGAGCACCTCGATCACATCGAGGGCCACTGGCCGGCCCAGCGCGTCGTCCAGTTCCAAGAGCACATCGATCAGCTACCCCCCAGCTATTTGGTGGCCTACAACCGCGCGCAGATCAAGGTGCATCTGGAGATGATCGCCCGCCTGAGCCGGGAGCAGCCTTTTGTCTTGGAATTCATCGAGCACGAAGGACACACTGAGGTCGTCGTCTGCACCCGCGACCAGCGCCAACTCATAGCCAAAATCTGCGGCGCTTTGGCCGTCAACGACATCAATATCCTCCGCGCGGATGTCAACACCCGCGCCGACGATGTGGTACTCGACATTTTTCAGGTGACCAACATCGACGGCAGTCCGGTGCTGCCCGACTGGAAGAAGGAGCGCATGCGCGAGCGGGTGGCCGAGGTTATTTCGCTGCGGCTGAAGGCTCGCGACTTGATAGCGAAGTACAGCAGCAGTTGGGACCGCCGCCGCCGCCAGCGGCAGTACGATCAGCCGCCGCGCATTGCGTTTGATAATCACATTTCGGCCCGCTACACGGTCGTCGATATCGAAGCCCAAGACACCGTGGGCCTGCTGTACAGAATCGCGTACTTGCTGGACGAGCTGGATTTCGACATTCACCGCGCCATTATCAACACGGTGGCGGCGCGGGCGCAAGACGCCTTCTACATCGTCGATGCCGAGGGGCAGAAGATCGCCAGCCACGAGGAACTCGACCGGATACAGCAGTACCTGCTCGACGGGCTGGCGTCTTGAGTGAGGGAGTGGGCGCTAGGACCCGGCACGGCAGATATGATCCGCGAGGTAGAGGAATGACACAAGTTACCGACGATCTGCTCGCCCAGATGGTCCAGGCCATCGTCGCCGAGGTCGATCCCGAGCAGGTGATCCTCTTCGGCTCTCGCGCCAGAGGCGACGCACGGGAAGATTCGGATGTCGATCTGGTGGTGGTGGAGGCCGAGCCGTTTGGGAAGACGCGGAGCCGACGTTTAGAGGCCGCCCGGGTTTACGGGGCGGTGGCCGGTTTCGACGCTTTGACAGACATCTTGATTTATAGCCGCGACGAGGTCGAGCACTGGCGCGACTCAGTCAACCACGTCCTTGCCCGTGCATTACGAGAGGGAACCGTGCTCTATGAGCGAGCTTGATGAGGCTCGTACGCTCATGGACGCCGGGGACCGGGATCTTTCGGCACTCCGCGGAATGGAGGATACTTCAGTCTTTGCCGATGAGATCGTCGGTTTCCACGTCCAACAGGCCGCCGAGAAATTTCTGAAGGCTTGGCTCGTCTTATGGAGCGAGCCATATCCCCTGACTCACAACCTCGCCCGTCTTCTGACGCTCTTGCAGGAGAAGACGCCTGCCGCCGCACAATTTCGCGATCTCAACGAGTACACGGCTTACGCGGTTCAGTTCCGTTACGATGCCATGGAATCCGAATCGGCTCCAATCAACCGGAAAGAAGCAGTTCAGCGTTTGGAAGCGCTATGCCAGCAGGTCCGGCGGCGATTGGCGGCGGTGGAGGACCCACTCGTTTGACGCTCGATGTGCAAACAATGCCTTTTACCCCACACTCACAGAGGAAAGCAATGTCGGAGCATCCCAAGCCAACCTGCAAAGTGATTCGCGGCCGAGAAACTTACGAAGGCAAACAGGCACTCACCTATGTCTCGGGGATCGCCGCCGAGACCACCGGCTCGCAGGGGATTTGCCTGCACCTGCTGAACATGCCGCCCAAAGAACGCGCCAAGGCCCACCTACACGAAGACCACGAGACCGCTATTTATGTCATTAGCGGCCAAGCTGGAATGTGGTATGGCGAGCGGCTGGAAGAGCATGAAGACATCAACAGCGGCGACTTTGTTTACATCCCCGCCGGCGTCCCCCACCTTCCCTACAATCCCAGCGAGACGGAAACCTGCACGGCGGTGATCGCCCGGACGGACCCCAACGAACAGGAGAGCGTTAAGCTCTTACCCGAACTGGACGGGATACACGGCTAGACAAAGGAATTGGTGTACCCGCCTTGATCATACGGTGCTGATGGGAATTTTAGAGGAAGAGGCGCGCAAAATGGAGCATTAGCAGGAAGAAATTAGCACGAGAAGTACCAAGATCGAAATCGCTGTGAATCGGTGAGTTCGGTTAGCCCAGATATCGGCGACAGTCTCTCTGAGTGGCCGCTGACGGACATTTTGGTGGGGCGCACCGCCCGACCCGCCCACGGCCGCGGTAGCCTTTTTGGATAGCCGCTGACGGACATTTTGGCGGAGTCGGGTAACTCGGTGAGCCCAGAGCCCGATCGCAGCACCTAGCAGAGCGTGCAGCACCACATACCATCCCGGGTCGGTTAGCCCCAAAAATTGGATTAGTTCCATTACGGTGATGGATGGAATGGCAACTATGGCAACTATGTATGCTAATATCCCCACGACAAACGCGACCAAAAGCGCGACCAAGGCAACCACTACTAATATGCCGATTAGCTGGGCCATTATTCACCTTTGTTATCCCGCGACGCCTCTCGCCGTTCTATGCACCGCTGTATCCATCTGCTCCACGCCCGCCACACGCCCGCTGCGCCCTGACTATACCAAACAACGGCCACGCGAAAGGCGAGGATCACTGCTACCAGCAATATCACGCCCGTTAAAGCCTCGAAAAAGTCGCCGAAACCGTCGATGGCGAAATCTCTTCCACTTTCAAATTGTTCGTGCGCCCACCGAACGTGCATCCCGAATAGGCCGCCGACGATGATGCCTCCCACACAGCCTCGGAGGGATCGCGTTCTGAAGGTTCTCCCTTGGTGCTCTGCGGGTGCCTGAAGGTGGGGAAGCATGGCCAACGCAGCGACCGACATGTCCTCGGGCGTCCCCAATTCTCGAAACCACGGGCACGCACGGGCATCCTCCGTGCTGGCTTGGTGCGCCTCCGCCCTGAGTGCAGCTAAGGCAGCGGGACTCGGTACGCCTCCGGCCAGCAGGGTCACGAGGTCGTCGTCGTCCAACTCCGGCACGGCCACCTCTTGGGCACCGAACTCGGCCCGGAGGCGTTCATAGTCGCTGACCGCTTCGTTCCACCGGCGCGCCACCTCGGCCAAGGCTTCCTTGCCCGGCAGGGCACCGGCCAGCAGCAAAATTCCCTGCTGATGCAGCATCAGGAGCGTCGTGCGGGCGTCGGCGTCTTGCTCATTCACCGCCCGCTGACCCAGTGCGGTGAGACCTTCCATCGATAGGTCCACATCGCGAAAGCGCACGGTCGGCGCGTTGGGGGCCAAATGGTACACGAAGCTGAACACTTGGGTTTCGAGGGACATCTCGTCGTTGTCGTCAATGGCCGCCAACGCATCGCCCAGCGGCTGCAGCCCCAGCCCGTCGGTCACCCAAGTGCGCACGTCTTGTAACCGGCGCATCCAGAACGACTCAGCCTTCGCCCAGTCCTGCGCCAACGCCATGCCCAACTCCTCCGGCGTCGCGTAGCGCGCCCCGTCAAAGTCAATCGTGGCTGTTGGCGGCACTTCGGCCGACGGCTGCGCCACGGCGGCTTCTTCGGCCACCGCCAAGCTCGGATCGTTGGGATCAACAAGCCACTTCGACACGGCCTCAGCATCCCAACGAGCCGATGGCGTGCGACGCAGCAGCCCCCGACACAGCTTCCGCCAAGCCGGGTCGGCAATGTCTTCGGTCAGCTCCTCCACATTCTGCGTGGCCAGTTGGTGGCTGATCACCGCTTCGGCTAAGCCATCGTAGGGACGCACCCCTTGCAGCATCTCGACCAGCATCATCCCCAGCGACCAGTAGTCCCACGTGGTGTGCTCGATCACCACCATGCTGCGGCGGCTTTCCTCGTCGGACACGATGCTGCCGATGGCTTCGGGCGGCGCATACCGGATCGTCCGCGCCGTATCGGTAAAGTGCATTGACGCTTCCATCACCGAGGCGATGCCGAAGTCGGTCAGTACCAAATCAAGCGGCGTGCTACTACGCACCAAGACATTGCCCGGCTTCAGATCTCGATGCTCCAGCGGCAGCCGGTGCAAGCCCGTCAGCGCGTTGTTGAGTTGCCGGAGAATGTCGCGGATCAAGTCCTCGGAAAGCTTTGGCCCTTCTTGTTCGAGCAGTTGGCGCAAGCTGCCCTGCTCGACATACTCCATCAGTTCCCACCACCGGCCGGCGTCCTGCCCGTAGGATTCGAGCCGGACCACATGGGCGGGACCGGCCGCACGCACGCGGCTGAGCACATCCTCCTTGGGCACGATGCCTTGGCGGTACACCTTTGCTACAAAACGGGTCTTGCACCCGGCATCGTGCGGACCGACGATGTAGAGATCGGCTTCCCCGCCTCGTGCGGGCAGGGGCTCGATAACGCGCCAATTAGCTGCCAAGACTGGAGGCAGCCAGCCGGCCGCTTGCGCTTCTTGTGCAGGGGCCGCGGACGGGGAGGACGCTCCGCTTTCGCGCACGGTAGCTCCGCTTTCGCGCACGGTGGCTCCGCTTTCGCGCACGGTCTTGTCGCCTTGCTGCATAGTGCCTCCTTACCCCGCGTCGATGCCTGTGAGTGCCTTCGCCTGCACCTCGGGCAAAGGAATCACTGGGCGAGCTGTCGCTATTCGCGGTCCCTAAGTCGAATAGTGGCCAGCACAATCGAGACGTTGTCCGGTGCCCCCGCGGCCAACGTGCTGTCTAGGAGTTTGCCGACAAGGCTGCGGTCGTCGTCCGACAAGGCGCGTTCTATCGCCTCCAACGGCACGACATCGGTTAGTCCGTCGCTACAGAGCAAGTAGCGTCGCCCGGGTCTGGTCGCCTCGCTGCCGACGTGCGGATCAATTTCCAAATACGCATCCGCACCCCCTAGGGCCTGCGTTATCTGGGAACCGCCCGCGCCCTGCCAAGCTGGCACGTCATCCACGCTAAGCTGGCGCAGGAACTCCGGCCTGACGCTGTAAACTCGGCTGTCCCCCACATTAAACCAAACGATCTGGTCGGACATCACCACGATCCCGGCCACGGTCGTCCCCATGCCCTTGAGCGTTGGATCGGCCGCCGCGGCAGCAAACACCTCGCTGTTGACCGCCCGCAATGCATCGGCGACTTCAGCCGGACTCGCGCCGGTATCGCCCGGAATCAGCCGGACCATCGCTTTGGCTGCCCGCTGACTCGCCTCCTGTCCGCCGACGTGACCACCCATGCCATCGGCGACGAGCACCAAAGTCGCTTCTGTGAAGTCGTGGCTGGATTGGCACGGCGCGTCCATGGAATCGCTGCCAATCCAACTACCGACGACGATCGCGTCTTCGTTGTGCATACGGACATTTCCCTGGTGGGTGACGGCCGTCACCTCCAGTAGCATCTGCCCGTCGCCTTGGGTGTTAGTAGCTAGGTGTGCCACTCGCGCCTCCCGTTGCTGCGATCTCAACTCTAACCTGCAATCCCTGCGAAAAACTAACTTGGTCGCCGTTCTGAATCGCTCTGGTCTCGCCTTCCGCGAGCCGCGTACCGTTTACGTAAGTCCCATTGGTAGAACCCAAATCCCGCACCGTCCATTGGCCCTGCGCCGCACCCACTACGGCGTGTCGCCTAGAGACCGTCGGAAAGGCATCCAACTGCCCGCTGATTGGAGAAAATCCTGCGTCGCGGCCAACGCCTAGCTGACCGGCAATCGGCACTTGACCCCAAGGAAACACCAACGCGCAAGGCGCAGCTTGGGCCCCTTGGCCCTCGCGCATCGTGTGCCCACCTGCGTTGGCCACCTGGTTCTGCTGACCTCCAACACCGCCGTCAACACCGCCGCCACCATCAGCCGCGTTATCTTCAGCCTCCCTACGCTCAAGCTCGCTAGTGTCAACCGCGCTGACATCGGCTAGGGACGCGCCGCAGCCAGCGGCTACACAGAACAATTCGTCGGGCTCGTTATGTTGACCGCACAGCCGGCAGACCTTTACGCGCGCCATGACACATCCTCCAATACCACACCCCTTGCGCGGGCGTATTCCTCCAGTCTATCCAAGTCGCCCGGCTTGGGTATGCCAATGAACCAAGCGGCCCCATGCTCAAGGCTGACTTGGATGTGTGGAGAGTCCTCCACATACTGGGTCTCGTCCCCGTAGCGCCTCCGCCCGAGTTGCGTCAGCGGGACTAGCGGCTGGTTGCTCGAACCCCGCCATGGACCGGGTGCCGGGCCACTAGCACCCGTGCGCCCGGCGGCATAAGGCTCCGGGATGAGGACGTCGAGCAAGGCGAGGATGTCCGCGTGGCGTTGCTTGATTTTGCTAAGGGGAAGGCCGCTGTAGCACAGCATGTCGAACGGGCGTTCAAGCTGTTGGCGCCACGCATCAAGCGCGTCGAGCAGCGTCTTCAGTGCCTGCGCCTGCTCGAACGGCTCGCCCCCGCTGATGGTAATCCCGTCAATCTCGTGCTTACGCGACGAATCACACCATGCGAGGACTTTTGCCACATCTACTTCCCAGCCGCCGCCGGCGTCCCACGTGTCTTGGGATACGCAGCCCTTGCATCCGATGCTGCACCCTTGCACCCACAGCCCGAGCCTGCGCCCGTACCCCAGCGTGGTAACCGGAAAGTGCGCCTTGTTGAGCCGAATTTTCATGCGAGTGTCACCTTGAAAATGCCGTCTTCCTCAAAGAGTTGCTCGACTGTAATCGTCTGTCCCGCTGTCAGATCAAAGTCGAACAAGGCCCGGGCCAGTGGATTGATGAGCACGGTCTCGAGCCTGTTCCCAATTCCTCTGCCGCCGTGGGTCAAATCGCCCAAGCACTGCTCGACCAAGATCTCGTGCGGCTGTTCACCAATTTTCAGCGTTACATTGTGCTCGTCTTGTACCCGCTCAATTACGTTGCCCAGCATTTTGTCCATGATCTGGTCCGCGAGATCCGCGCGGATAAAGTCGAACACCACGATGTTGTCGCCGATCCGGTTTAGCAACTCCGGACGCTGAAGTTGGAACCTAAAGTGGTCTTGGATGGCCTTGTGTATCCTCTTGGAGACCTCGGCGTAGTCGTCATTTGGGGACACGTTCAGAACCGGTTCTCCAGACTCGTCGCGCACATATACTCCCAAGTTCGACGTGAAGATGATGACTGTCTCGGAGAAGTAAACGGTGTCGCCGCGCCCGTCCGTAAGGCGCCCGTCGTCCAATATCTGCAGAAACTTGTCCAAAATCTGGGGATGCGCCTTTTCGATTTCATCGAACAGCACCACCGAGAACGGGCGCTGACGCACCGCGTTGACCAGTTCCCCGCCCGCATCGTATCCGACGTATCCCGGCGGTGCGCCGACGAGTCGTGCCTCGGAATGTTCGGCTGAAAACTCACTCATGTCGAAGCGGATATAGGCCTGCTCATCGCCGAACAGCAGTTGCGTGACGGCCTTGGCGAGCTCGGTCTTGCCGACCCCGGTGGGGCCGGCGAAAAACAGGATGCCTCGCGGCTTGTTGCCCGAACTCGACGCTTGCGCGGCCGTGAGTCCCGTTACCGACCGCTTGAGAATATCGAGGGTTTGCTGCACCGCTTGAGTCTGTCCCTTTACGGATGCTGTGATCTCGCGGTCGCCGGAGCGGATCCGATCGTACAGGTACGTCTGGCGCCACGGGTTGTCGGCGATGCCCACCCGGTAGGCTCGAATCGCGTCTGAGATCTGGGCAAAGGGCAGGTTCTGACTTCGCGTGAGCGTGCGTATCTGCATCATGGCACGGACCGTCAAGCCGTCGGTCAGGCTTGCGAACACGCCAGTCGCCCCCGCGCGATCATGCTCGCTCATTGCATCGACGCCCGGCAGATCGCGGGCCAGTCGCTCTGCGACCGCGAGCCTAGCTTGTTGGTCTGGCATGTCGGCAACCACCGTGCGGATTCTGTCGTTGCCGACGGCGAACCACGCGGGCAAATCGTTCGCTTGCTCGACCAGCCAAACGATGGAATTGAACACCAATTGCCCGACGTCGGGCCGGCGCAATTCATGGGTGGTGTCGGCGAGCTTTTGGCACGCGGCAAAGAAATCGTACTCGGCTTCGTCCATTTGGTCGCTCGCGCTTCTGGTGAGCCTCGAGGCGTAGTCAATTATGAAGGCGCAGCTAAGCTCGCGCGCGGCTGAGACTTCAAAGAGTCGCTGCTGAAGCTCCTCAAGCGATTGCGGTTGTCGGCCTAGCCTAGACCCGAGCTTCTGCTCGATCGCTTCCCGCTGGTCCTCCGGGAAGACTTGAATGCCGGACACCCGATCGTAAATGAGGAGGCCCTCGCAGCCCTGCCCTTGAAGTAGTTCCCACAGGCAGTCGACAATCGGTTGGAAAAGCAGCCCGTCCTCGCTCCGAACCAAGTGTACATCCCTGATGTTGCCCTCAACCACGAACTGCGAGCAGATTGGCAGGTACTGTGCCAACTGACGCAGCCAGCGGGGAAACGCATCGACGTTCGTTGCGGTCGGCTTATCGCTTGGCTGTTCTGGCGCATCGGCAGCATTCGACTCGTTGGGCTGTTCTGGCGCATCAGAAGCGTTCGATTCAATCGCCCGCGACATAATTAGACCTCAAGGAAGTTAACGACCGCCCCGCGACTTGAGTTGGTTGGTCCGCTTACTCTTGCGCTTACTTTTACCCTTCAGGGGCGCAATGGTCTGGACGGGCACTTGGCCCGCTTCAACCCGTTTTGCGATCCGCCCCCGAACCCCTCGGCGCTCGGCAGCCGCTAGGGCGGCGGCGAAGTCTTGGCACCAAATGCGTTCCATTTGATGATCTGTCCGCTCGCGCTTCGCGTTTCGTCCAAGGCTGCGGCCACTGGTTTCGCGCACCATCTTCGCGTGCAGGTGGGGCGCTCCAGCTTCGGCCTGCAACGACACATGGTAATCATCTTCCATGCCCGACTTGTGCAGCAGCATCTCCGATCCTTGGGCCGCGGCCGTTTCAAAGCCGACCTCCACGACATAGCCCAAATTCTCCAGTTCTTCCGTTATGACGTCCAGCGCATAAGCGCGATCGGAGGCCTCGGTCGCCCGCGCGACGACGTCTTCTACCTTTTGCGCCATGTCGGCCGGCAGCGACGCCTGCCCCTCGGCGACCTGCCGCAGCGCTTGATCCAGTTCTTCGACTTCTGTCCCTTCCAGCCCCAACAGCCGTTCGCGCCATTGTTCGGCTTGCTCAACCATGCGCTGCCGCGCTTGGCCGGCCGCGTTGGCTCGCTGAATGTCGAGGCGCAGTTGAGCCAGCAAGGCCCGGCGACGGGAAGCCTGAGACGATCCGACCGTCTCCTGCGCCCGCTGCTCAATGGCGGTCCGGTCTTCGTGCGATGCCTCTGCCTCCAATGTCTCGAGCAAGCGCGAGACCTCCTCGGCACAACGACGTAGCTCGCGCTCTTCCCGTTGTGCCTTTTCCTCTTGTGCCGAACTCACCGCCGCACGGGAACCAGCCGCCTGCAACGATGTGCGTATATTGAACAATGCCGACTGTTGAGCGTATTCCCTTTGCGCTTTGGCCACGCGCTCGGCAAGATCGCGGACGACTGCTTCCAACGCGTCATTGTCCTTCATCTTGTCGATGTCCGGCGGAGCTTCTCCATGGGACCACGCCGGGAAATCTGCGCCGTGCTGCCCCCTAGCCTGCTGCCAAAGCCCAGCGGCCTTGCTTAACTCCTTGGAAAGCGCGTTGGCGCGTCCGATGAGTTCGGCCCGCCGTTTGGCCGCTGCCCGTTCAGCCGCCCAACCGGCCGCCGCCGCCCATCTGGACTCCCGTCTGGGGTTGGACGTTACCTCGTAACTTGCACTCTTAGGGCCACTCATACCGCAACCTCCCATTAGCTAATACGCGACAGTGATTCAATATATTTAACACTTACCGAGGCTAAAAGAGCTACTTTTATTTACTGATGTTGCGTAGCGTAACGATTGGTTGGTCTTTGTCCGGTGTGTCATGCCGGCGAAGGCAGGCATCGAGGTTGCCCCTCGGCGGTTCGGTGTAGGGGCGACCGGCCGGTCGCCCCTACACTAGTACGCCCGCGTCGTCCGCCCCAACTCCTCGGCCTCAATCCATTTCCGCAACACGGCCCCAGAGCGCGCCAGCAGCTCTCGATAAGGCCGTTCCAATGTCTTGTTTTTTGGGTTTTTTCCCGACTGCCGTGGCACGGCGTTGAATCGTCCCCGCGCCTCGACGATGTTGCGGCTCGGATTGTGCACGGCGATCGTCAATACCCGTGCGCTGTAGCCCTCTGGATCGGCCACCTGCATGGACCACACCGACTTGCTGCCCCGTCGGCAGTTGGACACATAAGAGGCGACGCAGTGGTTCATCGCCCGTCCCTCAAGCGCGAGTTCTTTCTTGCAAGTCAGTTCGCAGATGGTCCAACGCAGCCCTTCCTCTTTGTCATCCATCCACTCAAAGTTAGCTATGCCCGACGACTCCCAACTCCCGCCGGGCTGGCGGTTATCGCGAGCTAAGCGCTCGTGCCATTCCTCGACTTGGCGCAGGAGCTTGACCGCGCCGCGCCCCTTCATGGTGTAGTTGGGTTGCGGTGGCTCGCCTTCCTCGGTGGGGACGAATTTCTGGTGGTTGATGTAATCGACGATGGGGCCCACCATGTCCGGGTCGAGCATCTGGTTTTCGACGAGGAAAAGCACCACTGTACTCCAGAAGGACTCCTCGGCAAAATTGCGACCTAATTCCGTGGTTATTACGGCCTGCGCCAGCATCTCGTTGCCCCCCTGACCTATCACTTGCGCCCAGCGCAGGGCCTCGGTCGCCGTCAGGTCGCTCGGTGCCTCGGCAAAGACGTGCGCCATGCGCTTGGAGAGCACCAGCGGCAGGTCGGCCGTGCGGATGTTTTGCCCGCTGCCCACGTGGACGAACCACCCTTGCTGGCGTTGGGCTTCTGGCTCCCAGCCGCCGAACCACACCGAATCCAAGCAGGACGGCACGTGGTAGCGGGCCAATAGGAAGCGGACCAGCGCGGCGAATTGTCGCCGGGGATTGCGGCTGTCTGGCTTCCACTCGGCCGGCGACTGCTGCCAAGCGCGGCTGTGTCGCGCCAACGCGCCGAGGGCTTCGACGAAGGTATTGCCCTCCACTCGCCCCAAGCGGTGGAGAGCTGGCCGCGCGTCGAGCAGGTTGGGAGCTCGCTTTTCTACGTGCAGCAGCAAATCCCGTAGCTGCGCTCGCTGGTCGCCGGCCAAGCCGACAAAGGCCCGATGAATCAGGCGCAAGACCTCGGTGCGCAGCTCTTCCTCGGCGATGGCTCCGGCCCAGAGCTGGTGAATGAGGTCTTTGGTGCGCCGGCTGTGCTTGCGGCCTTTGTGCAGGGCCTGGGTGCTCTGGATTTGCTGGTGGAGCTTGAGCTCCTTGGTGCGCTGGGCGTCGCTTTTGTGGACGGCGTCGCCGAGCCCCTGCTGCCGACACCACGTCTGGTAGGCGGCTATCCCGTCTAGCCCTAGTTGCGCGACGTGTTGGTGCAGGGCGTCTTCGGCTTGGGCGGCTTGTTGGTCGCGCTGGTGTGCGGCGCGCTCTTGCCGCCGCTCCTGCCAAGTCTTGCTCAGGGCCGCGCTAAATCCGTGCTGGCGGCACCAGACCTTATAGGCTTCAATGGCCTCTAGGCCCAGCGATTCGATATGTGCGCCCAACTCGGCATTGGCGCGTGCGGTGGCACCCCGGCGACGGCTCTTTTTGCGCTTGGGTTGTTTAGCCATTTTGCAAAATCCGCGCTAAGTGATCGGCGGGCGCGTTCCCACCGCTGAGGATGCCTACGACTTTTTTACCGGCCAAGGACTCGCGGATCTTCAGGGCCGCGGCTAGTGATGCGGCTCCGGCTCCTTCGGCTATCAGCTTGGCCTCCCGCGCCAGCAGGCCAATGGCCGCGTCGATTTCCTCGTCAGTGACGAGCTCGAAGCGATCGACGAGTTCCCACATCATGCGCGTGGGCATCTCAAAGGTCACCCGCGTCGCCAGCCCTTCGTGTCGCGTAGTCATCGGTGCTACTACATCGAGCCGCCGCTGTTGCCAAGCCCGGTAGCAGGCCGGGGCACCTTTTGTCTGCACGCCGATGATTTCGACGGCTGGATTGAGCTGACGGGCGACTAGCGCGTTGCCGCAAATGCCGCTGCCAGCGCCCACGGGCACGATCAGCGCTTCCACGTCGGGCAGGGTGGCAAAAATCTCCAAGCCCATGGTGCCTACGCCAGCGATAAGCAACGGCTCGTTGGCTGAATGCACGTAGCGGTAGCCTTCGCCCTGCGCGACGCGCTCGACTTGTTCGCGCGCCTCGTCAAAGTCGCGGCCAACGAGGCGGACTTCGGCGCCGAGGGCGCGCATGGCCGCGACTTTGGCGGAATTGCTGTTGTGTTTGGGGCCGTAAATGACCACCGGCACGCCAAAGAGCTGACCGGCGTACGCCAGCGACTGGCCGTGATTGCCGGTGCTGGCGCTGATGACGCCTCGCTGTCGCTCGGCAGGGGACAAACGCCCGATGAGGTTGACGCCGCCGCGCACCTTAAAGGCCCCCACGGGCTGCAAATTTTCGCATTTGGCGTGATATTCGCAGCCCAGCAGTTGCGAGAGCTTATAGCAGTAGATGAGCGGCGTCGGCGCGAGATATGCGCCGATTAGGTCTTGTGCCGCTTCTACGTCGGCGAACGCAGGTAGATTTGTAGCCATAATCGCTCCTAGTGCAAAAAAACCTAGCCCGCAAGATATACCGTAGCAAGTAGAGGCGGGTTGCGGCTGGACCTCCGGTCTGCTCTTGCAGGACAAACTCGCCTATGCAGGCACAGTAACTGGTTGCCCTAATCCTGCTCTCTTGCTATGCTCCCCGCACTTGCTACGAAGGGAGGGGTAGCGCGTGAGCACCGAGGTTTGGGGACTGGTATTGACGGCGGCAGTCGGGCACGCCTTGTGGAATTTCGCCGCCCGCAAAGCCGCTGGCGATGCGGCAGTAATTTGGCTGTCCGTAGCTGTTGGTACGCTAGTCGCTATTCTGCTTTGCGCGTACACTTGGTGGCAGGGCGCACCGCCGACCTTGTCGTGGCGAGGCGGCCTTTGCCTCGTGGCCACGGGCATTATTCACGGGCTGTACTTCGCCCTTTTGGCCGAGGCTTACGAGCACGGCGAAATCTCCCTCGTCTATCCGGTCGCACGCGGATCGGGCGTGGGGATAACGGCCCTAGCCGCGTGGCTGGCCTTGGGCGAAGACATCTCGCTGTTGGGTGCGGGCGGTATCGCCTTGGTTTTGCTGGGGATTTTCTGCTTGGGTGCCCCAGCCTTCAAGCACCAGACACGCGGCTTGCAGCTCGCCTTGGGCGTGGGGCTGACGATTGCCTGCTACTCGTTGGTAGATAAAATAGGCGTCGGCTACGTGCAACCGCGCTACTACATCACCGGCATGTGGGTGATCAGCACCCTCGTGTGCGCGCCTTGGGTCGTGCGCCGGTACGGGGCCGGGCTGTTGACGACGGCCCGCGTCCGTTGGCAAACTATCGCCCTGATCGGCGTCGCCTCGCTGGGCACGTATCTCCTGATTCTCTACGCCTATACTCAAGGCCCAGTCGGCTACATTGTCGCCGTGCGCGAGTCCTCGGTAGTACTCGGGGCACTCCTTGGTTGGTACTTTTTGCAAGAACGGCTCACCCCGCTCAAGGTGACCGGCATCCTCGCCATCGTCGGAGGTTTGGTGCTTATTAAGGTTGGTTGACATGGAACCGCGCATCTTTCCCATCCACCCGCCGTCTGCCGCTGTGTTCGGCAAAGTACTGGCCGCGTCTTTTGTCGTGATCACGGTCTTTTTCGCCGTGCTGACCCTCGCGCTCTACGCGGCCATTGACCCGCACGGCCCGGTCGCTCGCGTCGCCGCGCCCGTGGCTTTGGGCTCGTCGTGGGCGCTGATGCTGATCATATTTTTCTCGGTATTTATTTGGTTTTATTTGAGCGCCCGCCGCACGGATTTCGTCTTGCTAGAGGGCCACTTGCTCATCCGCAACAGCGCCCACGGCAAGCACTTCACCTATGACGAGCTGAAGGTAGAAGAGGCCCGCGTCGTCGATTTGTCAGCCGAGCCTCAATACCGGCCTGGGGGCAAAATTTTCGCCATTAGCGCGTTCTTCTTTCGCGGCGGGGCGTTTTATCTGCGCAGCGGGGAAAAGGCGCACGTTTTCTACACGGGTGCGCCGCGCACTGTGTATATTCCAACGCACGGTTCCCATGCCCTCTTGCTCGGCCCGGCTGATCCCGCCGTTTTTTTGCCCGCCTTGCGCGAAGCAGCGCAGTACCAATCGCTTACCTAACACCTTTTGGAGGAGATTTTCATGGCCTATCACGTATATGTTTCAAACTCGGGCAGCAACTTTTTTTCGCATTTCCTGATGGATGAAGACAGCGGCGCGTTAGAGCCGCAGCCCAATATCGAGTTGGGGGATTCTCCGGGGGCGGTGACTGTGCGCCCAGACGGGACGCAGATGTTCGTGGCGCTGCGCTCGGCCCAAAAGCTGGCCAGCTATGCGGTCGATGGGGAGCAGGGGACGCTCGTCAAGCTGGCGGAGACGAGCTTAGAAGAAGGCCCGCCCTATCTGTATTTGGACAACACCGGTGCCTTTTTGCTGTCGTCGTACTATGGGTCGGGCCAGGTCGCCGTACACGGCGTGGCCGCGGACGGTGCGATCTCGGCCGAACCGCTGCAAACGATTCCCACTGCAATACGCGCCCACAGCATCCAAACCGACCGTGCGAACCGCTTTGCCTTTGTGCCGCACACCAACCCATCCAACGCCATATTTCAGTTTTGCTTTGACGAGCAAACCGGGCGGCTGACGCCCAACGATCCGCCCAAGATACAGCCGGCTACGCCCGAAGGGCCGCGCCACTTTGCCTTCCACCCGACCCGCGACCTGCTCTATTCGATCAACGAAAACGGCAGCACGGCTTCGGCCCACCACTTCGACCCGGAGGCCGGGACGCTGTCGTCGTTTCAGGTTATCTCGACCTTGCCGGAGGGATTTAACCACGAGGACAACACCACAGCCGAAATAAAGATCACGCCCGACGGCCAATTTCTCTACGGATCCAATCGCGGCCACGATTCCCTGGCACTCTTTGCCATTGGCGACGACGGGCGGCTGACGGCTAAAGGGCACTATCCGACTGAGGCCACGCCCCGCTTTTTCGAGTTGGATCCGAGCGGCCGCTTCGCCTATTCGGTTGGGCAAGATTCGGGCAGGTTGACTTCGTACCGCATTGACGCGGACACGGGTGCGCTGACGCCTCTAGAGCAACATGAGGTGGGCAACAGCCCGCTGTGGATCACCTTCGTCAAACAGGGATCGTAGGGATTGGGTCGGGGCGGTTTGCAAACCGCCCCGACCTAGCCGCTTCTGACGCACTGCGACATCTCTGTCGCACCTTCTCTAACCTATTGTAAAAAATCGAGATAGAAGTTTAATAGCGGGATAAGTGCGTCGAAAGGGGGCACTCAAAGCGCGATTTGGCGTTTTACACGAAGTGCCTCCATTTTTTTAAGTCCTTTTTTTACAGTCAGTTACGGTTTGGTAGCTCCGTGTTGGCACGGAATGTGCTTTTAGTGAGATAAGCCGCTGTTGGCCCATCAAGGAGGTGCTGCCGTGAAAGACAAAGTGCTCTATTCAATCATAGCCCTGCTGGCGATTATGCTCGCCAGTCAGAGCGAAACTGTGACCGGCTTTTTCCATGCCGACCACGTAGAGGCCAAGGACCGCTCCCCCGCCGAAGCGGTAAAGCCCATCCCCGCCGATACCCGCAAGCCCGTAGCCGTAATGCAGGTGAGTGAGGGGCCACTGGTGCGCCAAGTAGTATCATACGGATACGTCAGCGCCGCGAGAAAGGCTGAAATTACGGCCCAAGTCTCGGCTAGGATCCATCGGCTGCTCATACAAGAAGGCGATTGGGTAGAACAAGGCGATACCGTAGTAGAGTTAGAGGACGACTTGCTCAGGATAGCCCAGCGACAGGCGCAGGAGGAACTGGACAAGGCCCTTACCCAATACGCCAACATCGCTTTTTTCACTGGCGACCACAGCAACAGAAAGCAAGTGCTCAACCGGCTGGGCGTCGATTCGACTAATGCCAACGATGTCGAAGCATTCAGGCTCATTTTTAGCAAGTCGAGAAAGGGACTGGCCGCGGATCAAGTCGGGCTCGACGAGGCTAGGCTGAAACTCAAAAGGGCGAATCTCGAACTTGAGCGTGCGATCATAAAGGCACCGTTTGCTGGATACGTGTCAGAAGTAGTGCCAGACCGCAGCGATTTCGTCAACAAGGGCGATATGGTGGCCAAGATCGTGTCGCTGGATCGGCTCCGCCTCGAAATGGAGGTGTTGGAGACCGAGATCAGGCATATCCGGCTAGGCGCGAGGGCCGAGATAGCGTTGGCTGCGCTGCCTATGAAAACGGTGAGCGGGCGCGTCGTCTCGGTGAACCCAACGATAGATGCGGAACGCAGAACGTGCCGGGTCCTAATAGAGATCGAAAACCCGGACCGGGCCGTGCGGCCCGGCATGTTCGCCGATGTGCGCGTCGAGGCCGCCCGCTACGAAGATAGGCTGCTGGTGCCGCGGGAAGCCCTACTCACTCGCAACGACAGGAAGGTGGTGTTCGCATACGAAGGGGGGCGGGCGAAATGGTGCTACGTCGAAACCGGCGAAGAAACCGACGAGATGGTGGAAGTGCGGGAGGGCCTAACCGCTGGAGATACCCTGATTACGGCTGGGCACTTCAATTTGTCCCACAATGCTCAAGTTATCGTCGTCAATGAGGAACTCTAATGGCTGCCAATTTCACCGCCGCGGCCGTGCGGCGTCCGGTGACGACGGTTGTCGCGTACGCCGCGGCCGTGCTTTTGGGCCTCTATTCTTTCTATCAAATGGGGGTGGATTTCCTGCCGGACGTCGAAGTCCAGAAACTGGCGGTGAAGACCGAGTGTGCGGGCGTGGCGGCCATCGACATTGAGGAAGAGGTCACGCAAACGATAGAGGCCGCGCTGAGCGGCCTGTACAACATTAGGAATATGCGCTCGGTATCGCGGGACGACCTCTCGATGATATACTTGGAGTTCAGTTGGGACGCCGACATGGACCTGACCTTCATCCAGGTCCGCAACAAGCTCGACAGGATCCAACAACTGCTGCCTGATTTCGCCGCAAGGCCGACGGTTTTGCGCTTCGATCCGTCGTCGTCGCCGTTTATGATGCTCGCGGTCACCGGGGACCGGATAGAGCATCCGATTTCGGATGAGGACTATCGGGCGGCCTTGGTCGAACTTAAAAACATCGCCGAAGCAGTGGTAAAACCCCGCCTAGAACAAATTCAAGGCGTGGCCCAAGCCCTCGTCGCCGGTGGGCTAGAAAGGGAAGTCCAAGTCGAGCTAGACCGCCGCAAATGCCTCGCCTACGGCGTGGAGTTCGCCGATGTCGAGGCGGCCTTGACGCGGTTTAGCACCCATGCTGTGGGGGGGACCATCCGCGAAGGCAACTTGGTGTACCCGCTGAGGATAGAAGGCCGCTACCGGGACCTTGAAGACCTAAAAAAAGTGCCGGTTAAACGCGTCGATAACGCGACGGTTTTCCTCCAAGACATTGCCACCGTCCAAGACGGGTTCAAAGAGCCGACCGGCTACAACCGACTCAACGGCAAGGATACGGTTACTCTGTATCTATACAAGAAGTCCGGGGATAATACGGTAAAGACCGCCGGCAAAGTGGAAGCGATGCTGGCGGCCCTAACCGTTGAATTCCCCGATTTCAGGGTGATTCCGGTTTTCGATCAAGCGGAATTCATCCAAGAGGCCGTGGACAACGTCCTTTCCTCATTGTACTGGGGCGGTTTTTTCGCGGTGCTGGTCCTATTTCTGTTCATCCGCGACTGGAAAAGCCCACTGGTCGTAGGGCTGGCGGTGCCCGTTTCCATAGTCATCACCTTTGCGGTGATGTACAGCGTTGGCATCCATTTCAACGTGGTTTCCCTCGGCGGACTGGCCTTGGGCATTGGCATTTTGGTCGATAATGCCATCATCGTCCTCGACAATGTGCAGCGGTTTAGGCAACAGGGTTATTCGCTGGTGGAAGCGGCCATTGAAGGCACGCGAGAGGTCAGCCTGCCGATTGCCGCTTCGACTTTTACTACGGTGTCTGTCTTCTTGCCGCTGGTGTACATCGAAGGGCTAGCCGGAGCCCTGTACTTCGACCAAGCCATCACGGTGGTGGCGTCGCTGACTCTATCCCTACTCGTGTCGGTTTCCTTGGTCGCCATGCTGCTATCGCGCGGCGATACAAGGGGCCGGCTGTCGCGCCTACTGGGCAAGCTGCCCTTGCTGACTAGACTCGGCGACCGCGCCGATGCGCTGGGCGAGGGTGCGATTCGGCGCTACGAAAGGCTGTTGGCAGTCTGCCTACAAAACAAGGCGGTGACGCTAGTGGCGATTGGGGTTGCGGCTGGGCTAGGTTTGTCCCTGCTGTCGGCGGTTGAGCGGGAATTAATGCCTACGGTGGACCGGAAGCGGTTGGTGCTCGAAGTGGAATTCCCGGAGTCGTCCATACTGCGGCGGACCTTGGCCGAGGTCGCCGAGATTGAGCGGCTCTTGGCCGCAGACCCGGCGATTGAAACGGTCTATTCCTCGGTGGGAGTGACGGATATCGACTTTGACCAGTCGCACCGCCCGGGGGCCAACAAGGCCGTGATCGAAGTGAAAATTGCCCAAGCAGCCGACACCGACGCGGTCGCAGCGAGACTAAAAGCCTTGGGCCGCACGGCCGCTGAGTTGAGCGTGCGGCCACCGCCGTCTTTTCTCGAGCATTTCTTCCCGCCAAAAACCAGCGATTTTAAGGTGCGCCTCAACGGCGAGGACTGGGGGGAACTGGCCGCGGTGAGCAAGGCCATTGTGGCGCTGATGGAGGACATGCCGCGTTTTGCCCACGTCCGTTCGAGCCTCGCCGAGGGGGCCGGTGGATACGAAGTGTCCATTGACCACAGCCAAGTCGCGCTGTACGGGATTGACGCGGCCAAACTCGCCGCCTTTCTTCGCCGCCAAGTGCAGGGCAGCCAGCCGACCCAGTTGGCTGACTATTCCCGCGAGGTAGATGTCAAGTTGGTTGTGGGCCGGGCAGGGGCGCTTGGCATAGAAACGCTAAAGCAGTTGAGCTATCCCGTTCGCAGGGAAGAGCAGACCGTGTACGTGCCGGTCGAGCAGTTGGTTTCTATTTCGCCTTATACGGGCTATGCTGCGCTGCAGCGGAAAAACCAGAGCCGGACCGTGGAAGTGGAGGCCGAACTTGTGCAAGGGGATGCGGCCGCGGCCAAGCGGCAATTGGAGAACGCCGCGAGCAGGGTGGAAAAGCCCCAAGACGTTTGGCTGGAGATTGGGGCCATTGACGAGGAGATGCAGCAGATGTTAGACGACTTGGCGCTGACGCTGGTGGTTTCCTTTTGCCTGGTGTTTGCCATCCTCGCCGCCAAGTTTGAATCGCTCAGGATTCCGTTCGTGGTCATTGCGGTGGTGCCGCTGGCGCTCGTCTGCGTGGTCGCGACGCTCTATGCGACCGGTCAGACGCTCAATTTTATGTCGGCGATGGGGGCGGTGGTGCTCGTCGGCATTGTGGTCAACGACTCTATCGTCAAGGTGGATTTTATCCGCAACCGCCACCTAGCCGGGGCCGATCTAAGTACCGCCATAGCCGAAGCGGGCCGCAAACGGCTGCGCCCCATAGCCATGACCACAGTGACGACGGTGCTGGGCCTGCTGCCGCTAGCACTTTCTACGGGTCAGGGCGCGGAATTGCACCAGCCGATGGCTTGGGTCATTATCGGCGGGCTGACGCTGGCGACCGGGCTGACGCTGGTTGTGGTGCCGGTGGTTTACTCCTTGGTGTGTGGCCGGGTGCGGTAGTAGAGAGCAGCTTGCGAGCCGTCCAAGCAATGTTATCTTTACTAGTAAAGAATGTAAAGACCTTTACTCTCCTTACCTCTACCCAAGCCAATCCACTTATGGACCCGATCCGAATCAGCACGATCTCATCTAAGGGCCAGACCACAGTTCCCGTGGCCATTCGCCGCTCGCTGGATCTACAGCCGGGGGACGCCATCGCCTATCGAGTAGAGGGCGATAAGGTCAGCATCCACAAAGCCGCAGAAATCGACTTAGCGTGGGCCAAGGCTCTCGAACAAACCCTGACGGAGTGGCAGGACGAGGAAGACGATGATCTGTAGCCGCTTTGACATCGTTGATGTGCCTTTCCCGTTCAGCGATGTGCCCCATGCCAAACGCCGCAAGGCCCTGGTACTGTCCGACGCTGTTTTTAACCAGAAAAACGCCTCCAGTCTGCTCATGATGATCACCAGCGCCGCCCGCAGTGCTTGGCACTTAGACGTGTCCCTTGAGCAGTGGAGCCAAGCTGGTTTGCGCAAACCCTGTCTCGCCCGGATGAAGCTGTTCGCGTTGGATAACGGACTCATCCTCGGTAGGGTGGGGCGCTTGACAGCGGAAGACCAGCAGAGAGTAACGCAGGCCCTGCGAGCAGCCCTGCCCATCTGACCTAAAATTCCCGCCCGTCGCTTGTCTCTTGTAGCATCGGCACTAGTCGCGTCCCCATGCGTTCCTCCTAGCGCACTGCGTCTCTTTTGACGCATCTCGCTCTAACCTGTTGTAAAAAATTGAGATAGAAGCAAAATAGAACGTCAAGTGCGTCAAAAGGGTGCAATTAAAGCGCGATGCGGCGTCTGGTAGCAACTATCCCACTTTTCTGTAACTCTTTGTATAACAGTCAGTTGTGATTTTGTAACTCGGCTTGGCACGGAATTTGCAATACTAGCGGGTGAAACGGTTATCGTCCCACTCACAAGCGGAGGTAAACCATGAATCCCCTAGTCGAGATCAGATACCGTCGGCTCGATCAGCAGCCCTGGTGGGCGTAGCCCAAGTTTTCACTGCTCAGGACAAAGCCCGATATGCATGCAATACGCTGGACTCTCAACCATCCGGTCGCGGTGTTCACCGCAGCGGCTACCCTCGGCGTACTGGCCGCGGCGAGTTTCGCCGTCATCTCGGTCGAGCTGTCGCCGCCGAGCCAACTGCCCGAGTTGCGCCTCAGCGTGCAATGGCCCGGGGCTTCGGCGTTTACTGTAGAATCCCAAGTAACGCAGCCCTTGGAGTCGTTGGTGCAGCAATTGGACCACGTCACCAGCATTCGCTCGCAGACGCGGGAAGGCCGCGCCGAACTCGCGGTACAATTCGACACCAAGGCCAACCTCGGCTTGCTGGAAGTAGAATTGAATGAACGAGTCCACCCGCTCTACGAGACCATGCCCACAGGTGTCGCATGGCCGGTGATTCAGCGCTCGGTGCCCGAGGAATTGGCCGACTTGGCTGGTTTCCTTAGTTACCGCTTGTACGGCGACCGGAGGCCGGGCGCGCTGCGGGAATACGCGGAAACCCGCATTCAAAAAGCCTTGCTCGCAGTGCCCGGCATCAAAGACGTGCAGTTGGAGGGCGGCAAGCCGCTCGAACTGGTGATCGAGATCGACGGGAACGCCGCAACAAGCACAGGGCTTTCCAGCGAAGATATAGCGGCATTTCAGCAGCAGTTGAGCGGTGGCAAAGCGAGCTTGGGAACGCTGTGGGACGCCGGTAGGGCGAAAAGGGTGCGCTTTGACGGGGGCTACGACAATTTGGAAACGCTCAAGCGGATGCCCGTCGGCGCGGCCTCGGTCCGTTTAGGGGATATTGCGCGAATCCATTGGGACGCGCCCGACGATTTTAGCCGCATCCGCATCAACGGGAAAAACTCCGTATTGGTCACCATAGAGAAGTATCCAGGAGTGGATCTGCTCGAAACGTCCGCGGCGGTCAAAGTGGCCTTGGCCAGTGCCATGCAGGATGCGCCGCCGGGGATCGGCTTGGTCAAGGAGTTGGACAAGGGCGAGGATTTGAAAAAGGAATTGGCCAAGATCGGCAACCGCTCCTTTTGGGCCGTGCTGTTTATTGCCGCCATCGTCATCTTCACGTACAAAAGAGTGTCGGCGACCCTGCTTATATGGGGCACCATCCTGCTGGTGCTGGCCTACACCGTCGGGCTGCTCCATCTGGCGGGTATGACCCTGAACGTGTTGACCTTGGCCGGATTGACCGTCGGCTACGGCTTAAGTGTCGATAATTCGGTCGTGGTGTACGACAGCGTCCAGCGCCACCTAACAACAGGTGGCGGCGCAGCCCAGCAGCGCATCCTCGCCGGGGTCGCCGGGGTGTTAAGACCGCTTTTGGCCTCCAACCTGACGACCGTCGGGGCCTTGCTGCCGGTCCTTTTTCTGTCGCAAACCCTGCAACTCTATTTCAAACCCGTGGCCTTGGCACTCGGTGCCACGGTGCTGTTTTCCTTCCTCGTATCCTGCCTGCTGTTACCGTCCCTAATGTTGGTGCTGGACCGGCGGCGAGAAAGCGCGGCTTAGATGTCTAGAACATACATTGCCCTGATCGGCTGCTGCTGCAAGCACCGCCGGATCATGCTGGCACTGCTGGTGTTGCTATGGGGCCTGCCGGTCTGGCTGCTGCCCGATTCCATCGGCGAGGACGGCGCGATAGCTCGCGTGTACGAGGAGTGGTGGATGGACCCACAGTTTGACGAGGAAACCAAACCGCTGCTGTTCAAGGTGCTGGGTGGGGCGTCGTATCTGTTTTTTCAAAAAGTCCACAAGGGGGAGGTCTTTGGCCGCAATGCGGAGCAGAGCCTGCGGGTTTCTTTGCGGATGCCGAGCAACGTGCCGATCCAAAAGATGGAGGAACTATGTTTCGGGTTTGAAGCGGCGCTGGCCCCGTACATGGAGCAAATAGAGAAAGTGGCGGTCAGCTACTCGCCGAAAGCGGCACTGATGGAGATCGTCCTCGCAAAGGAGGCCGACCGACTCACTTTTCCCAAAAAGGTGTACGCGGCCCTAGCCAGACACGCGGCCAATGTCGGTGGGGTGGGGATTTCGGTAAGTGGGTTTGGCCTCCAGCATCACCAGTCGCTGTTGAGCGACTTTGCCCAGTTTTCGCTCAAGGCCACCGGCAGCGACTATCTCAAGTTGCGGGAGATATCCGAACAGTTCGCCGACAAACTCGCGGCCAACAGGCGCATCCGCGATGTGGATATAGACGCGGTGGCCCGCTACAGCGTTGATGAGCCGTATGAAATGGTCGGACGTTTGGACGCCAGCGCGATCAGCGCTTATGGGCTGGACATCCAGCGCGTCGCCGAGGCGTTGCGGCAGCAGACGACCGCGGTGTCGCGGAGCAGCCTGTGGGTGGGTGGCGAGTTGCAGGATGTGGCGATCAAGTTTCGCGGGGCCAACGTTGTCTCTAGCGACGAGGTCGAGGGGACGGACCTCGGCGGCCACGTGCGGCTCGGCGACCTGATTCGGCTCGAAAAAAGCAGGATACAGCCCGAAATCGTGCGCGAAGACCAAACGTATATGCGCCGGATAAACCTCAACTACTTAGGGTCGCGTGAGCACGGAGAAAAGCTCATTGACCTGCTCATTGATCGGACCGAATTCCCCTACGGCTTCAGCATCGCCCGCGAGGCGTCCTATTGGTACTTGGAAGAGGACAACAGAAAGGAACTGATGGCCATTTTGGGCGTGGCCGTGCTGGTCGTGTGGATGATCGCCGCCTGCCTCTTTGAGTCTTGGACCAAGCCTTTCTTGGTGCTGTTAGCGGTTCCCATGGCGCTGATTGGCCTGTTCGATGCGTTCTACTTTTTAGGGGCCAGCTTTGACACCGGCGGCTACATCGCAGTGCTCTTTTTGGCCGGCATCGCGGTCAACAACGCCTTTCTCATGCTGTATCAGATGGACGAGAAGGCCAAAGCGGCGGCTGGCGATATGGCAGCCGAGGTATTCGCCGCCGCGGCTCACCGCCTCAAGCCGATTGCCATTACCACCCTGACCACGCTAGCCGGGCTACTGCCTATCGTATTGTTCGAGGATACCGAGAGTATTTGGTATCCGCTGGCCGTGGGCGTGACCGGCGGGTTGGTGGCTTCGTCGGTTTTGCTGCCGATCTACTTACCTATGCTGTACCTGAGCCTGCATAGAAAGCGTTCTTAGGCATCGCACAGGTAGCCGTACATTAGCCGCTTAACGGTCTGATTGGGAATGCCCAGCCGGGGCACCCCATGTGACATCCCCCGAATGCTGAGCAGGCCGAAGTAGTACAGCAGCGACAGGAAGTTTTCGTGCTGATCCAGCCTCTCTAGGGGAAGGATGGTTTGAATGTTGCTCTCTGCCACCTGCTCGTCGATAAGGTGGCGAAGCAGGTCGAAGTTGCCGCTGAGTTGGCGATTGGCCGTCAGCAGGTGGAGCCACCTGCCGTAGTCGCTGTGCACGTTCGAGTCGATCAACTCGTCCGGTATGGGTTGGTTCGGCATGGAAGTCTTCAGGTAGTAGAGGACCATGTCGGTATTGTAGAGAGCCCCCTCGGCGTCCTCGGCGAACCGATAGCCATTGTACCACTCCCGCATCACTGCTAGCGCGGCTTCGACATCCTGGTTGAACACGCCGTAGTCGCGGTATAGTTCCAGTAGCTCCTGTACCTCGGCCTCGGTGAAGCCGAGCATGTCGTTGAACTCGGGATCCAAGCTGATGTTGCGACTGATGTTGAAGCCGCTAGTTACATCGTCCATGGCAATCGGCAACATCCCGGTGATGAATAGCCGCTCGATCCCGCCATAGCTTTGCCCAGTTCCCGCCTTGAGCACGGCAAAGAAATTGCGATAGAGGTCACCGCCGTGGGCGAAGGACTGAGACGGCTCGCCGCGATCTGCCAGCACCGTATTCGCAAAGTTGTCGTATTCGTCGATGAGTACATACAGCGCAATGCCGTGCTCGCCGGCGTAAAAAAATAATTCGTTGAGCTTGGCGTCGATGGAGGGCGGGGAGAGAATGCGCTGAATTTCCTTTTCGGGAAACAGGTCCCGATTGCGCTCTAGCGTATGCCGGACCACCGAGTGACAGTATGTCTCAAAGCGTTCCCGCAGGGTTTCCAAGGTGGCATCGAACGCCGAAAAGTCAAAGCGCAACACGACGTAGCGATGGCGGTTTTCGGTCGGGTGCCGCCCCAAGTGGGTGCCGCCAAAGACGGCCTCGAATTCTTCGGCGCGGGTGCGGTCGTAGTAGCTTTCCAGCAGGGACACCCAACAGGACTTGCCAAAGCGACGCGGACGAATCAGAAAGACGTAGCGCTCTTCTTCTAAGGCGTGGACAAAGCGGGTCTTATCGACGTAGAGGCGGTTTTCCAAGCGGATGGCGCGAAAATCGGCCCAGCCGTAGGGGATGCGGGGGTAAGATGCGGACATGGCGACTCCTAGAACAAGTTGATGGACCTGAGCGTAATAATTGAGCAGAACTAGCGCAACGTTTACAGCTAACCACCGCGGTGAGTGCGTTCTTAACGCACTGCGACTATTCTGACGCACTTTATATAACCCATTATAAAGACGTGAGATAGAACTAAATAAGCGATTTAGATGCGTCAAAAGGGTGCAATAGAGAGGCGATTCGGCGGTTGGCGTGAAGTGCGCCAGTTTATTGTAACTTTCTGTACGACAGTCAGTTATGATTTTGTAGGTCAGTTTGGCACGAAATATGCTTATCAAAAAAGTAAGCCGTTGTTGGCCGGTCTGTAAGGAGCACAAGAGGAGAGGCTGATATGGACACCGCGATGAAGCTCGAAACTCAAGTCAAGCAAGTTATCGCCCAAGCCCTTGAACTGGAGATCGAACCAGAAGAGATCCCGGACGACGAGTTGCTGTTGGGTGCGGGCATGGGTGCCGATTCGATAGTCATGCTGCAGCTCGTCATGGCTTTGGAAGAGCACTTCGCCATTGATGTGGAAGACGAGGAACTGCGGGCAGAACGGTTTGTGTCGGCACGATCCATCACTGAATTCGTGCGTGGCAAAATACCGGCAGTAGGGGTTTGACAAAGGGCCGGTGCGATTATCTGCGAAAGGGGGTTAGGTCTGATGAAGCGAATTGTCGGCAAGGCATTGCTAGTAGTGGCTATTAGCGTCTCCAGCGGCGCGTTGCACGGCTTGGCCGTGGATGATGTCCAAAGGCCAGAAAATGGTGTGCGTATGATTGATCTAGCGATGGCCAAACGGCTCTTTGACAAAAAGGCAGCCGTTTTCGTGGACGCTAGATCTTCTTGGCCCTACCAGTTGGGGCATGTGCCCGGTGCCCTTAATGTCCCGCCGTCGGAGATCCCCGCTGCTTTCGGCGCGGAAGTGGCCGACTTATTCAAGGATACCGCGCTGGTCGTTTATTGTTCGGGTACGACATGTAACTTAGGCAGCAAACTGGCTCAGAAGCTCATAGAGGAAATGGATTTTACCCGGGTCTATGTCTTTGAGGGCGGGTTTCCTCAATGGGAAGAAGCGGGTTATCCGGTGGAATCGGAGGGACCTTTCTAATGGACAAACTTGTACTCAGGCCCTATCAGGCTTTGGCGATCCGCTTGGCGCTTGGCGGTGTTTTCGTTTGGGCGGGGGCCGCAAAGCTCGTGCATATACCGTCTTTCGTCGAGACGGTCGCCGCCTTTGACATCCTTCCAGCGGGCTGGGCCGCGCCGTTCGCGCTGTCGGTTATCTGGATTGAACTGATCGCTGGCGGTCTCCTGCTTCTCGACATCTGGCCGCGCAGCAATGCCTTGGTCGTCTTGGTGCTGCTGGTGGTTTTCAGCGCGGCGCTCGGCATTAATATATACCGCGGCAACGATGTGACTTGTGGTTGTTTTGGTGGCGACGGGGGAACTTCGCTGGCGTGGGTTCTGTTGCGCGATCTGTTTTTGGCTGGGGGAGCTGCCTTGCTGCTGGCGCAGAAGGAGTGAGGAAATTGAGATGAAAAGAAAAGTACTTGCGGTTGAACTCAATCCACCAATAAAGGGCTTTACCGTATTCTCTTTGTCGATATTGGCAACAAATGAGTTGTACTTACCTTGGTTTTACAGTCAACATATCCAGCTTTATTTTGCTAAAACGCAGATTCAAAAAGGAGTTCCCAAAATAGATTTTTACCGGCCTCCTAATAACAGGCTTTTGCCGTCGCCATTACTGGAAACGCGCTGGTTGGATCGCGATTTAATTTCCATTGTAAATGAGGATATTGTACAGTTCGTCGTTAAATATATAGATAGGGACTACTATGTCCAGCTATATTTGGATGAGTTTTATATGCCTGATCGGTCGAATTATAATACCCAAAAAAACATACATGAAACATTGATACATGGCTACGATTTGTACGATGAAACGTTTGATATTATTGGATATAATAAAATGGGCCAATATGTTTCCTCTAAATTGAAGCTTGCTGATTTTAAGAAGGCATATACAAAAATTGACTACTCGGATTTTAAGGAGGCATATACGAAAATTAAATACTCGCCTAATCACATGGCCAAAATAGGTCTATTAAAATATGATAATAATAGATGCTATAAGTTTGATGTAAATCTTGTCTCAGAGCAAATCCGAGATTATATCGAGTCGAATAATACCTCTGAAAAATTTCGCATGTTAGATACGCCAGAAGATGGTATATATGGCATAGAAACGTATTGCTACCTTATCCATTGTTTATTAGAGCAAAGGAGTAACTTTGACATTCGGCTGCTCCACATACTATGGGAACATAAAAAATGTATGTTGAATAGGTTGATATACATGGAGAACAAAGGTTATCTTGACCCATCTGATAATTTGTCAGTCGCTTATAATAAAATAGAAAGAGAAGTTGCGAACTTGCGCTTGGTAATGCTCAGGGTTGTCTTGGGCTCTAAAAAGAAAAAAGAAATAGGCACATCATATATAAAGTATGTAAAAACGAAATTAGAGAAATTAGCTGGTGAAGAAAAGAGGATATTAGCAAGAGTCCTCTTGCAGTGTGAATCTCCATAGGTATTATAGAAGAAACCTCAACGCTCGCTCAACTGCGATCAGCGTACTCCTCGACCAGTTTCTTTGAGTTCGGAAATCTCCTCGACTCAGCATAAGCCTTGCTACAGTTGATGACTACGGGCTTGCCGCGCAGTGCCTTGCTTTGGACGCCCCAGTATGCGGCGTGGCAGGCCAATCGCCGCCCTACTCTCCCGCTTAGATACGCCCTTCCTGACGATCTCCGCCATCGGAAGCGAAAGCCGCGCCACAGGCCGCCGGCGTCCACTGGGGTCGTTCTAATGCTCTGTCGTAGTCTGGTGCCTTGAACCGGATGCGCCCGCTCTTTAAAAAGGCTGGTCAATTATAGCGCACTGCGACCGTTATGACGCATCTACTCTAACTTGTTGTACAGACGTGAGATAGGAGTAAAATAGAGTGTTAGATGCGTCGAAAGGGTGCAGTGGAAGCGCGATGCGGCGGTTGCTATGAAGTGCCTCCATTTCTTGTAACTCTTTGTGTAACAATCAATTATGTGTTTTTGGATCAGTCTGGCACGGAATTTGCATTATAGCAGGTGAGCACGAAACGAAGCCGTTGTTGGCTTTGAATGCTAAGACGCAGAAGCCAACGGGCAGGCTTTCCATGCACCCCATAAGAGGAGGGAACAATGAACCGCTTTTATCAACATCCGCTCTCGCCTGCTTGGACGACGGCTCGCGCTCGTGCCGCGCTGGTAAAGCCACTGTCAATGCCGAGGAGACCTGTAGCCATGCCCCTGCACAAATCCGTGATCTACGGCCCGGCCATCGAAGCCTTGCAGGCATTTGCCGTTGGCGGCTACCGTCCTTCTCGTGCAATGACAACGCCTTTGCCGGCACCACGTAGGGCTATCCGTCGGGAAGTCCTTTCGCGACGCTCTTGGCGTCCCCATTTGGTTCAATGGAACCAGTCGCTTACTACCAAGGAGTATAGCCATGATCGCTCTGCACAAACCCGAACGCACCACCTACGGCCAAGCCGTCGAGGCCCAGGCGGAATATCGCTTCACCATCTGCTCCAGCGATCCCAAGGCCGCTCTCTGCTGGGATGATGGAGACCTCCTGTGCTGCCCGTAAGAATGCCTTGGCGTCTCCACTTGGTTCGATAGAGCCTCTCACTTGGGAGGTAGCTGAAAAATCGACCAAGCTATGGATGAGCGGAGTGGACCAGAGGTCCTATTGACCCCGGTCCACTCCGCTTGGCTTCAGGCCTTAATGATCGTGGGCCTGTAGTTTACTCCTTAGTGGGCGACCGAGTCGGTCGTCTGCCCGCCAAATCCCAACCACATCCAAGGAGGATGTTATGAACAAGCTAAAGCATTTTATCGTAATAACCGGCACTATGGCCCTGTTGGCTGGGTGCGGTGAGGACCAGCTCGAAAATCGGGTGGAGATCACTCCCCCGGCGGCTGACTTGGCATTCGATGAGGCAGTCATCAAGGACCGGGACATCTACTTCCAAATGCCCGAAGACGTCGTTTTGGGCACGATCAGCTATACATTGATAGATGCCAAGGGGAACCTCATCGTTGTGGACTCTGTCCAATGGACGATTTTCCAGACCAATGCAGAGGGCCAATACTTGCGGCAGATCGGCATGCGAGGGGGAGCTGAAGGCGAGTACTTTTATGTCCTCAAGATGCTACTAGCCCCCAATGGCGATCTCTATATACACTGCATCGGAGAAAGCGCGAAGTATCTAGTCTTTGCCGGCGACTCATATAAGTTCAAGCGAGAAGTGCCCGACCCTAACTCCGCGCTCATTGACCATGTTGTGATTACCGAGGGAGGCAACATGTACGCTTCGCAAGTGGACGTCATTGATGGAGGCTATGCCGGGGTGCAAGAGGATGGAGCACCCGCTCTGTTTCGCTTTGACGACCACTTCAATAAGGTCGCCAGCTTGTATCCGGTCGAAGACAAGCGAACAGGACGGGTGTTGAACCGCTATCACAACACAGTTCTCACTCCTAGGACGGGGGGCGGCTTCTACTTCATGTATCCTACCGCCTACGAGATCCATCAGTACAGCGAGCGAGGGGAGTTGGAACAGACCCTATTTAGCACCTATTGGTCTAATTACCGGAACGGGATCAGCCCCTTGCCTGCCAACTTGGATATGCTCGGTTGGACTCCCAAGCACGCAGAGTGGCTCGCCGAGCACATTTTTCCTGTCCAGCTTTTTGAATGCGATCCCGACCTGCTGGTGCTCATGCAAATAAGGAAGGAAGTCGGCGGCGAAGTGAAACGCTATATGAACCTTCTGTATAAGGACGGCCATTCGGTAGCCGACGGCATTAGAGTCCCCGCAGATCACAGGCTCGTGACGGTTGACGGTCGCGAGTTGTATTTCGTAGTAGAGGGCACGTTAGATGAGGAGACTGGCGAGGTGAGCGATCCGCACATAGCCGTCTATCGGCTCAATGACCGCGAAGGGGCCGGTAAAAGTGCGTTTAGCCACTCGTAGGGCGGCCAGTAAGGGAAGGAGACCATCGCCATGGATGCCACTAAGCTAACCAAAGTACTCTTGGTATTGTCCCTCGGCCTCGGCTCGGTCGCCTTGGCCCTGCATCAAGACAACGCCGCCCGACGCGACGAGTTGGGCGCACTTAACCAAAGGCTGAAACACTTGGAGACCATCCAGTGGAACTACGAGGTCAACGCCGCTCTCAAGGAGAAATTACATCGCAAACTGCTCGAATCGGTGGACTTGAGCCAATTCGCCAAGCTCGACGAGTCGGCGGCCGAGGACGGCCAGCCGTTTGTCGTCATCGTATCGACGAGCCGGACGTGCGGAGCGTGCCTGTTTGGCCAACTCGACCAGTGGAGACAGGCTATGGCGCAAAGGGGCGTCTCCCACGGCAAGCTGCTGCTGGTTGTAGGCGACGCCAACGAGCACACTAAGCAACAGATCGTCATCAAGCACAAGGTCGGCCTCGTGCCGTTTGCCTTCACCTTTGTGGCCGAGCGGAACCTCGAAGCGCTGCTTTTCCAATCCGACGCTCGCTCGTCAGTGCCGGTCTCATTTGTCGTGGACGACGCCTTTGAAGTGCTCAACTGGCACTATAGCGCCAAAGGGGACGAAGAGGCGACGGCGCAGTGTATCCAAGACTGGCTGAACCGGTACTTCACCTCGTAAGCGGCGAATTAGGTTTCCGCCGCGTCGTCGTCCACCGCCTCGTAAGCGAAATTGTCGTACTTGTCAATGAGCACATACAGCGGAATGCCGTGGTCGCCAGCGTACAGAAATAGCGCAGCGAGCTTGGCGTCGATGGAGGGCGGCGAGAGGATGTTCTGTCTCGCCTCTTGGGGAAACAGGTCTTGATTCCGCCTGAGTGCGTGGTCGAGTTCCAAGTGACAGTATAAAGTACACGACAGTAGGGTTTCACCTGGGATCGCGGGCATCCTGCCCGCCTGCGGGCCAGAGGCCCGCGCTCTTAGGGCGGCACGAAAAAACGCCCACTCAGGGCAGGTGTCGTGTACCTAGGTGCCAGTACACATCTCAAAGCGTTCCCGTAGAGTTTCCAAGGTGTCATCGAACGCCGAGAAGTCAAAGCGTAGGACGACGTAGCGATGGCGGTTTTCCGTGGGCTGCCGCCCCAAGTCTGTGCCGCCGAAGACGGCTTCGAACTCATCGGTGCGGTTGCGGTCGTAGTAGTCTTCTAAAGGGACACCTAACAGGACTTGCCAAAGCGACGCGGGCGAATCAGAAGGACGTAGCGTTCCTCTTCCAGTGCGTGGACAAAGCGGGTCTTATCGACGTAGAGGCGGTTTTCCAAGCGAAGCGAATGGCCCGGAAATCGGCCCAACCGTAGGGAATGCGGGGGTAGGATGAGGGCATGGCGACTCCTAGAACGAGTTGACGGACCTGAGCGTAACGATTGAGCGGAACCAGTGCAACGTGCTCATAGCTGACCGCATCGACGAGCGCGTTCTTAGCGCACTGTGCCCCTTTTGACGCATTTGACCTAAGCTGTTGTAAAAAATTGAATTAGACATCAAACAGATCGTTAGATGCGTCGAAAGGGTGCAATGGAAGCGCGATGCGGCGGCTTGGACGAAATTCCCCAGTTACTTGTAACTCTTTGTATAACAATCAATTACAGCTTTTTGGATCAGGTTGGCACGGAATTTGCATTATAGCAGGTGAGCACGAGCGCGAGCCGTTGTTGGTCGCAGACGCTAAGGAACAGAGGCCAACGGGTAGGCTTTCCATTCACCCCATAAGAGGAGGGAACAATGAACCGCTTTTATCAACGTCCGCTCTCGCCTGCTTGGACAACGGCTCGCGCTCGTGCCGCGCTGGTAAAGCCACTGTCAATGCCGAGGAGACCTGTAGCCATGCCCCTGCACAAATCCGTGGATACACGATCTACGGCCCGGCCATCGAAGCCTTGCAGGCATTTGCCGTTGGCGGCTACCGTCCTTCTCGTGCAATGACAACGCCTTTACCGGCATATCCGTCGGGAGACCCTTTCGCGACGCTCTTGGCGTCCCCATTTGGTTCAATGGAACCAGTCGCTTACTACTACCAAGGAGTATAGCCATGATCGCTCTGCACAAACCCGAACGCACCACCTACGGCCAAGCCGTCGAGGCCCAACAAGAATATGCCGTTGTCATCTGTCAACCCAACGTTTTCCTCTGCTGGGGAGACGGCGACATCGAATGCTGCTATTAAGGAGGCCCTTCCGTCCCCACTTGGTTCGGTATAAACCACTCACCCTTTACTAATAGGACTTACACAGTTTACCGAAATTTGCCACAATATCTTGTATATCTCATTTCAAATAAATCACAAGATGTAGAGATATTGCGTAAGTCCTGACTAAATAAGGAGGCCGTAGGTAGGGGAGTGGCCTGTGGGTTCTCTTAACCATGGTCCACTCCCCTAGCTTCAGCTCCTTCCTTTCATCTTTTCCCATCCCGCCTCAGGACGCGAAAGTCCCTGACCCCTTCGCTGAAATTCTTTTGCGCTAACCCTCTAGGCCTGTCCACAGTTGGCAGTAGCGGCTCTTTTCAAGCCGTGCTGTCGCATCAATAGCTACTACGTCGGTGCCGAAGCGATCAAGCCGGAATTAGTTTCTCGCCGCGTCGTCCACCGCCGCGTAATGAACTACCAGTTGACAATACTCTTCAAAGTAGTATTCGAGAGTTTCCAGCGCGTTTTTGAACGCCGAAAAGTTAAAGCGCAACACGACGTAGCGATGGCAGTTTTCGGTGGGGTGCCGCCGAAGACAGCCTCAAACTCGTCGGCTGCCCGGCGGTCGTAGCAATGCTCTAACAAGGACACTCAGCAAGTCTTGCCAAAGCGACATGGGCGAATGAAAAAGACGTAGCGTTCCTCTTCGAGCGCGTGGACAAAGCGGGTCTTATCGACGTAGAGGCGGTTTTCAAGGCGAATGGCCCGAAAATCAGCCCAACCGTAGGGTATGCGCGGGTAGGATGCAGGCATGGTGACTCCTAAAGCGAGGGAATAGTTCTGATTGTACGGTATGCGGGGAGCGCGGGCAACCAGAGGTCGGTTTTAACGCACTGCGTCCCTTATGACGCACTTGCTCTAAGCTATTGTAAAGACGTGAGATAGAAGCAAGATAGATCATTATATGCGTCAAAAGGGTGCAATAAGAGGGCGATTCGGCGTCTGGTGTGAAATACCTCAATTTCTTGTAACCCTTTGTATGACAATCAATTACGGATTTACAGATCGGCTTGGCACGGAATTTGCAAATAAAGTGACCAAGCCCCGTAGGGGACTAATCATTCACCACTCACAATGGGAGGTCAACCATGACCCTGCATCCTTTAGTCCAGATCAGGCACATTTTCGGCCCGAAGAATGACTCCAACTCCCACAGGCGTAGCCTCTCTCACCGCCGAGAAGAGACCTAACAAAACCCAAGCGAGGTGAACGATGAAAAACATGGCGCGTAACATCTCCCTGCTCGTCAATGCGTTCCTGCTGATCCTCATTGCGACCGGTGCTCTATGGGGGTTGAAAGAGCTGCACCGGCAAGACCCGACCGAGGCCGAGCGGCTGGTGAAGGAGAAGACTTACTTCAAGAACTACCTCAACAGCAGCGTCCAAGCCTCGACCAAGTTGGGCCTGAAATTCCCCGTCATTGAGACGACGGACCTCAAAGGCCAGCCTTTGAGCACGGATTTCTCCAAGACCAAAAAGGGTGGAATTGTCGTCGTGCTTAGCGAACTGGCGTGTCAGCCCTGCCTCAAGCCGCAGATGCAGATCCTGCAGCACATCTACGAGCGTCTTGCCGAGCCGGAGGAAATGCCCATCTACTGCATCGCTAGGATGAGCGAGCGGAAGTTTTCGGACTATGTGCGGACGTTTCAGATCACGTTTCCGGTCGCGTCGGATACGACCAGATACTTCAACGAGACGCCCTTTGGCGAACCGACTCCAGCGGTATTTGTAGTTGATGAGAACAATACGGTTGTCAACGTCCATATCCCCGTGGATGGAAAGCCGCACCTTTCGGTCATTTTCTACAATGAGTTGAAGCCTTGGTTCGATTTGGCCGAGCCGCTCGCTTTCAGCTTCAAGGGCGTGAAGTACTACGACGTTATCACCAATAAGGCCGATTTGAGTTCGGTCAAGCACTTGCTCTACTGATCTGCCTCTATCCGTAAGGGAGAACAACGAGATGATATTCAAGGAATTCGCCAGGCGCTTCGCCCGGTACATCAAACCGTATTGGTGGCAAAGTTCAATCGTATTCGCCTTCATGATCTTGGCGACGGTCAGTTCGCTCGCCTTCCCCTATATCCTGATGATCCTCATTGACGAGGTGCTGCCCGACGAGGACTACTACCTGCTGGGCATCCTACTGGCCACGCTATTTGGCATCATAGCCTTGAACATAATCAGCGTCTTTATTGCCAATTATCTGTACCGATGGGTCGGCAACCGCGTCGTGTTTGAGATGCGGAGTGAGTTATTCAGGCACCTGTTGCGCCTGCCGCTAAGTTTCTTCAAGCGCAACAAGACCGGGGATATTGCCCACCGGCTCAACAACGATGTGCAGATCGTCCAGAAAACGCTTACCTCCGGCGTGCTGAAGCTGGTCAATAGTGTGCTGACGTTGGTCAGCTTGGGGGCGGTACTGATATGGCTGGACGCTCCCCTCTTCCTCGGCCTGAGCCTGCTCGTGCCCTGCTTCCTAGTGAATCTCAAGTACTTCCAGCCGAAAATAGGCAAGGTAGCCGAGGCGACCCAGCACAAGACTTCGGATATACTGGGGTTTTTTATCGAGCGTTTCGACAATATCAAGCTCGTGCAGTCGTACAACACACACCGGCACGAAAGCGACAAGTTGGGCCGACGACAGGGAGAGTTATTCGATCTGGAGATGCGCAGCACGGGATTGAATCTTTCCGCTGGTTCCATAGCGTCTTTCATCATGTCCTTGGCCCCGGTTGTCATCCTCGGTTGGGGAGGGCATCAAGTCATGCAGGGATCGCTCGGTTTGGGCGCACTGATCGCCTTTTTCCAGTACTTCATGCGCATTTTCGGCCCCTTGGAAAACCTGAACCAACTGTACCTAGACTGCGTCCGGGCGTCGGTTTCCCTGCGACGGATTGTGGAATTTATGGACGTGCCGACGGAGATTGAGCCAAAGCAGGACAAATCCTTCTCGTTCAAAGAGAAGATAGCGTTCAAAGATGTGGAGTTTGCCTACAACGGGCACCCCGTACTCCGCCATTTTGACTTGGAGATTGAAAAGGGCAAGACCTACGCGCTCGTCGGGGCGAGCGGTTGCGGCAAAAGCACGGTTGTCGATCTGTTGTGCCGTTTTTACCAGCCGCAAAAAGGCGAAATAGCCATAGACGACGCACCTTGCCGGGCCTTTGGTCTGGGCAAATATCGGGATCGCATCGGCTTGGTGTCGCAGGAAGCGCAGCTCTTCCGCGATTCGGTGCTCGAAAACATACGCTATGGCCGGTTGGAAAGCTCCGAAGAAGAGATTGAACGCGCTGCCGAGGAGCTTGAGATCGAAGAGCCGGAGGACGCCTTGGCGACGGTATGTGATTCTAAAGCCAACCTGTCGGGTGGACAGAAGCAGCGGATCGCGCTAGCGAGGGCCGTGCTGAAAAACCCCGAAATCATCGTGCTGGACGAGGCGACTTCAGCCTTGGACTCGGACAGCGAGGAGAAGCTGTTGCGCCGACTCAAGAGCCAAGCCGACGACAAGACGCTCATCATCGTCAGCCACCGGCTCAGCGCCGTCCGGGAGGTCGATGAGATTGTCTGCATGGACGAGGGAAAAATTGTCGAGAAAGGCACCCATGCCGAACTGATGCAGAAAAAAGGCCACTACTGGGAGCTGTTCAAAACCCAGATTGCGAACAATTAACGGATGTTACGCAGCCTTATGCAGCGTTTGTCGCTTGCTGCCCCGCCTAGTGTCATTCCCGCGCAAGCGGGAATCCAGTCCAGGGCCTTGGCCTAATCTGGATGCCTGCTTTCGCAGGCATGACAAAGGCTGCGTAACACCAAATAATTATAAAAAAGGAGACCAAGATGAATACCAATGAGAAGTCGCAGACGCTCGACTTTACCCGTTTGACCGGACGCGGAATCAAAGTCGCGGTAGTTGATAGCGGTATTGAACCCAATCATCCCAAGATCGGCCCTATTGCCGGCGGAGTCGGGTTGTGCGCGGTTGCCGATAGTATCCAACGCGAGGACGATTTCTCTGACCGGGCCGGTCACGGTACGGCCTGTGCAGGCATTATCCGCAAACTGGCCCCAGAAGCCGAACTCTACGGGATACGAATTTTCGACGAGTCGCTGACCACAGATGGACAGTCGCTGGTAGAAGCCATTGCTTGGGCCATAGAAGAAGGTATGGACGTGGTCAATCTCAGTCTCGGGACGATTGATCCGGCGTACAAGCGGCCCTTGGCGGAGATATGCCGCAAGGCCGTTGCAGCCAATGTGATTTTGGTGGGTTCTCAGCACAACGAGGGCATGGAGAGCTATCCGGCCGAGTTGTCCGACGTAATCGGCGTTACTTGGGGAAAAATCTACGATCGCTACGGGTACTACTATCGGCCCGGACAGGCCATTGAGTGTGTGGCCCGGGGCGATCAGCAGCGGCTGTGCTGGCTAAACGGAGGGGAGACGATCACCGGCGGAACCAGTTTTGCTGCGCCCCACATATCGGCGCTTGTCGCTTTGATCCGCCAGCGATTTCCCGAAGCGGGGTTGACCAAGGTGCGGGAGATTTTGGCGGCAAACGCCTTAGAATCGGAGGAATCCGGGTCGGTCACCGTCGCTTCGGATACCACTGTCGAGCGGTCAGGTTTTCCCAGCTACGAGTGGATTGGCCGGGCGGCCCTATATCCGTACAACAAGGAAATGCACGCGCTGGTGCGCCACGCGAAGTACTTGCATTTCACCATTACTGGCATTGCCGATCCGGTCGGCAAAGGCTTGGTCGGCAAGGACGCTGGTGAGGCCATAGGCATCGAACCGTTAGGCGTGCGCATTGTCCCCAAATTAGGAGACGCGCTAAAAGGAGCCGATACCTTAGTGCTGGGGTACGTAAATCAGCTATCTCAGTTGAGCAAAAAGGATTTACTGCGCGAAGCCATACAGACGGCGTTGGAGCGGGGCCTCAACGTGTTCAGCTTCTTAGCGGTTGATCCAGAGACCTACGCCGACCTGTATGATTTGGCGCGGAGCAAGGAGTTGCGCTTGGAGTTCCCAGATTTCGATTTTGCCGATGTCCAAAGGTGCCTTGCGTCCCAAGATTCCGAACGAGCTGTCGATGTGCCAGTAGTCGGCATCTTTGGCACGAGTTCCCAACAAGGCAAGTTCACCTTACAACTCGCGTTGCGGCAAAAGCTGATTGAGCAAGGATACAAAGTGGGGCAACTCGGCACTGAGCATCATTCAGCCCTATTCGGGATGGATTTTTCCTTCCCTATGGGCTATGCCGCGCCTAGAGATCTGCCGTTGCAATACTACGGCCCGTACCTAGATCACAAGATGCGCGAGATTAACGCGGCGAAAAAACCGGATATCATGCTGGTCGGCTGTCAATCGGGCACGATACCCTATGATGTCGTCAACAAAAATTCCCATACCGAGCCGTCGATCCACTTCCTGTTGGGAACCAAACCGGACGCCTGCATTTTAGTGGTCAACAGCACGGATTCGGATGCATATATCCAAGACACCATCGATGGCATACGCATATTGGGCAAAGCCCCGGTCGTATTGCTGGCGATGAGCGACAAGGAGAAACACGCCCGGTCGGTCTATGGCAAGACGTGGGTTTCCTCGCGTCAGATGAGCGAGGGGGAGATACAGGACCACTTGGAGCGCTTGGAGGCTTCGTTCGGCTTGCCAGCGGTGGCGATTGTTGCCGAGGAGGGGCAGCAGCGCATGGTCGATATTGTCGTCGATCATTTTGCCGCCGAGCGCGGGCCGGTGGCCGCAGAGATTAAGAAGGCCGGATAGTAGGGGATGGGTGTTCGGCCAAACTTTTGTCGCTGAACAGTGCGCTTTATTATCTGAGAGTAGGGGCGAGCGATCGCTCGCCCCTACTGCAAGGCGATCCGCATATCGAATCGTTCAAGTCATTTAGGATTGCTATATCAACAGAAATGAGGCGCGATGGGGTGTTCAGTCCGTGCCCCAAGCACCGGCATAATCACAGTCTGGATGTTTTTTCTCTTTTTCGGTTGCAGTGCGCCCGACCGCGACGGCCCTTCCTATGGGGGCCGAGTGCGGATCGGGGCCACCGGGGGCATGGAGCCGATCAATCCGCTTATTGACTCCCGCACCGTGAGTACAGAGGTATTGGACCTGCTCTTTGAACGCCTGTTTGCGGAAACGCCCGAGGGTCAGCTCGCCCCGGCGTTGGCCGTAGCTTGGCCGTTCAGCCCCCGCAAGAAGTTTTGGGACATCTTGCTGCGGTCGGATGCCCAATTCCACGATGGTCGGCCCGTAACGGCTGAGGATGTGGTCTTTACGTTGCAATGGATGAGAAAGCAGCAAAACGGGGAGAATTTGCTCTTTGAGCGAGTTGAAGCGCTTAGCGACGACATTGTGCGGCTGCACTATGCCGAGCCACCCCTTTCGTCGGCTCTATCGCACTTGCGGTTGCACATTCTGCCCAAGCACCTCGTGGAGCCGCAGGTGGCGGCCGGCTATGAGCTAAATGAATTGCCGTTCAACCAGCATCCGATTGGGGCGGGGCCGTTCCGCTTTGCCGGTTGGTTGGGCGAAGCTCACTTGCGGCTAGTGGCGTTTGAGGAATATCGCGGTGGGCGTCCATACGTAGATACGGTAGAAGTGCGCGGCGATTACCCGAACACTCGCCACGCCTGGGCCGCATTTATGCGCGGCGAGAGCGATGTAGCCCTATTCGCTGCGCCCGAGGACCTGCAAAGCATCGCCGACAACCCGGCTTTCAAGGTGCTCAAAGGAGGGGGGGCGTCCTATATGGCACTGAGCTTAAACTGCCGTCCCGAATCGGTGCTGGCCGACCGGCGCGTGCGGGAAGCGCTCCACTACGCGATTGATCGGCAAGCGATATGGCGGCTGCTCAGCGGGGACGCAACCGCAGATTCAGTGTTTATTGCCGGGCCTTTTCCGCCCGGCTCGATTTACAACGACCCGCAGGTGGCCGCGCCGATCAAAGACCAGCGGCGCACCCGGGCCATATTACAATCGGCCGGCTGGGTGGATGCAGATGGCGATGGGCTGCGCGAGCGGGATGGCAAGGCGTTGGAATTGACCTTGGGCATGGCCAAGGAGCTGCCGCATCGGCACGACATAGCGGCCCAGTTGCGCAAGGACTTGGAAGAAGTAGGGATTCACCTGCTGATGCAGACCGAGCCGTTGCAAAGGCTCTATGCAGTGAAACCGCAGTTCGATATGGTATTGAGGGAAGGGTACAGTGACTTCGACCCCGATATAACCGCGTCTGAATGGCATTCACAGGATGCGCGCAATCGGTCGGGCTATGTCAATGCCGAAGTGGATCAGTTGATCGAAGCCGGGCGTACAGCTTACGACGAGAACGCGCTTATAGCTATCTATCGGCGCATTCATCGCCATCTGCTGGCCGAGCACCCCACAATTTTCATTTGTCGAGAGCCGGTGATGTACGCAGTGCGGCAGCCGTTGCGGGGCTTGGAGTCGATTGTGCGCATGGGAATTTTCCGCAGTTTGCCAGCGTGGTACTGGGATCGCGCTCGGTAATGGCACTCGTCGCCAACATGCAGAGCCTCTGGGTGCGGCTGCTGGGCAATCATCTGATCGTCGGGCTGGTGCCGGTGCTGTTGGTGGCCGGTGTGCTCGTGTACACGGCGCGCAGTGCGCTTGAGCAGGCCGTGCTCGACGGCCATCAGCAGGTGGCGCGGCGAGCGGCCAAGGAAATCCACCATTTCCTCGATCAGCCCATTGCCAGCCTCAAGGTGCTGGCCCAGAGCATGAATGTGGTCCGCGATCCTTGGCAGCGGCAGAGCCTGTTGAGTCAGGTCGGGTTGGAACTGGACGCGGTTGCCGAACTCTGCTTCGTGGATACGGCCGGCACGATCCAAGCCACTAACGTGCTCGATGTCCAAGCCTCGCTCCAGCGCGGCGAGCGGCTGCCGCCCGGTTATTTGCCCCATACCCGGGTGTTTTGGGCGCAGGTGAAGCGGGCGGAATTCTACGCTTCCGAGGTGATCCAGCACGAGGGGCAACCAAGCCTGTTTATCGGCTTGGCGGTCAAAGAGGGCGACCAAGTGGCCGGAGCCTTGATCGCCCGTTTTGCACTGTACGAAATCTGGCAGCAGGTGGACCAGATTCGGCTGGGGAATACCGGGCGGGGGATATTGTTGGACGCGAGGGGCCGCTATATTGCGTTGCCCGCCCGCCAAGATGTCTATCTCGATGCCTCGCCCGAATTCGTGCCTCATCTAAGCGGGAACGGCACCCGGCAGTGGCGCGACATTGAGGGACGGGAGTGGATAGCGGGCTTTGCATACATTGAGGACTGGGGCTGGACCGTAGTGGTGCGGCAGGAGGCGCAAGAGGCGTTTGGGCTGGTGGCTATGATGCAGCACCGCGCCAACTGGATCACGGTCGCCTCGGTGGCGGGTGCCATTTTGCTGGGCTTGGTGCTGCTACGGTCGATCACTCGTCCCATCAATCGGCTGATGCACACGGTGCGGGCCGTGCAGGCAGGCGAGGCGTTTGCACTGGAGTTGCCGACGATAAAGGACGAGTTGTGGGAGTTGGGGCAGGCATTCACCGAAATGAACCAAGCCCTCGAAGCTCGCAAGGCCGACTTAGAAGCCGAGCTGAACTTCAACGACCGACTCATCGAGGACAATCCCCTCGCCATCGCGGTGGTGAACCAGCGGAGAACCGTGCGGGTAAACAAGGCTTGGCACCAGCTCTTTGGCGAAAGCGCGGCTGGCGTTTGGGACCAAACAGCAGAAGGACAGCAGCTTTTGGACTGGATCGAGCACAACCCCAAGACGCGGGAGGCCGACAACTTGGAGATCAAGCACTCCCAAGGCGGCACCCGGTTTTGGAACTTGAAGGTCGTGGACTTGGCCGGGGCTTTGCCAGGGCATCTGTTGCTGGTAATTGACGATCAGACCCAGCGCAAGCTGCTGGAACTCCACTACGGCCAGTCCGAGAAGCTGGCCTCGCTCGGCGAGATGGCCGCTGGCGTGGCGCACGAGATCAAGAATCCGCTGGCGATCATCCGGCACGCCTACGAGCTGTTGGTGCAAATTGTCCCAAGGGAAGTGGAGGGACGAGACCAAGCGCTCAGGCCCCTCGGCGCGGCTATTGGTCGGATCGATGAACGGGTGGTCAATCTGCTGGATTTTGCTCGACCCGCCCAAGAGACGCAGGAGTTGGTTGACCCAACGGACATCCTCCGGCAACTGGTCGATCTTGAACAAAAACACGCCGAACACCTCGGCATAGCCATTGAGGTCCGTCTGCACGAGGTGTCATCGGTCTTGGTGAATCGGGACATGCTCAAGGATGTTTTTCTCAACCTAATCAGCAATGCCTTTGCCGCCATGCCCGACGGCGGCAAGTTGCTGATCTCAGCCGAGCAGCAGGACGATTGGGTGGTGGTGGTGGTCGGCGATACGGGTACGGGCATTCCCCCAGAGCGCATCCGGCAGATATTTGAGCCGTTTTACTCGACCAAACCGCCGGGGCAGGGCACGGGGCTGGGATTGGCCATCGTCCACCGGCAAATACAAGAAATCGGCGGCCGGATTGAGGTCGAAAGCGTCCCCGACCAAGGCACGCGCTTTTCACTATATCTACCTATAGCAGTGGTCAGTGACCGGTGACCACTGACCAGTCCCTACGGAAACTGACCACTGACCACTGACCACTGACCACTAACCACTAACCACTAACCACTGACCACTGACCACTGACCACTAACCCAGAGAGGAACGATTGACATGGAAAAACGCAGGGGCAGAATACTCATGGTAGATGACGAGCAGGACTTGTTGGATTTGTCGGCCATTTTGTTGCGCCGCGAGGGCGTGGAGGTTGCCACCTGCGTCGGGGGCAAAGCGGCCCTAACCCTGCTGAATAACGAGGAGTTCGACCTCATCCTCCTCGATTTGAGGATGCCCGGGATGGATGGCCTCGGCTTCTTAGAGATCTTCAAAAAGCAGCAACGCCGAGAAGAGGTCGTCATTTTGACGGCCTACGCGGATGTGGAAAGCGCGGTGAAGGCCGTCAAGTTAGGTGCCTATGGGTACTTGTCCAAGCCCTTTGACACCGGGGAGGTGATGACGCATCTCAACCGCATCTTGGAGCTGCAGGCCCTGCGCAGCGAAAATGAGGCTCTGCGGCAGAAGCAACGGGGCGAATTAGGCAATTTGGTGGGCCAGAGCGAGAGCATGAGACAGCTCTACCAACTCGTCCGGGATGTGGCATCTACGCCGGTCACAGTACTGATTCGGGGCGAGAGCGGGACCGGCAAGGAACTAGTGGCCAACGCCATCCACAGCACCAGCGACCGAGCAGGCAAGCCTTTTGTGCGCTGTAACTGCGCGGCCTTGTCGCCGGGTGTGATGGAGAGCGAACTCTTCGGGCACGTCAAGGGGGCCTTTACTGGAGCGGTCCGCGACCGCGTCGGTCGTTTTGCTGAGGCCGATGGCGGCTCCTTGTTCCTCGACGAGATTGGCGATCTCGAAACCAATATGCAGATTCGGCTCTTGCGCGTGATACAGGAGGGGGAGTTCGAGCCGGTGGGATCGACGCAGACGCAGAAAGTGGATGTGCGCCTGATCACTGCCACGCACCAAGATCTCGAAGCTCGTATTGAGGAAGGCACTTTCCGCGAAGATCTCTATTACCGCATCAACGCGCTGACCATTGAAATACCGCCGTTGCGGGAACGTATAAGCGACCTGCCGCTCTTGTGTACCTTCTTCGTCAATCGCTACAACGGGGTTCTCGATAAGCATATTGAGGGGTTTACCAGCGAGGCCCTGCAATGCTTGGAGGAATACAACTGGCCCGGCAATGTACGGGAACTGGAAAACGCGATCATGCGGGCGATGACCGTGGCCAAAGGAGACGAGATAGAACGCAAACATCTGCCCGCTTCCCTTGCTGGTGGGATGGAGCCGGTCTATCGCGACGAGGATGGGTACTACGATATTCCGCAGCCGCTCTTCCACGAGGCGCGCGAACAGTTTGAGCGGATATTTCTCCGCCGGGCCCTAGAGCGGGCCAACGGCAACGTAAGCCGGACCGCAGCGGCGATTCAATTGACGCGGAGAAATCTACAGCGGAAGATCAAGCAATACGAGATAGACGTTCGCGGATAAGGGGGCGTGCTTACTCGGCCTCTAAAGGACCGAGTAATTCGTCTAGTTTGGCCTTGAGCTTTTTCTCGTCGCCGGGCCGATAGCCCTGATGCTTATACCACACCGTCCCGTCGGCCGCAATAATCAGGGTCGCCGGGACGCCGGCTAGGTGGAACTGCTTGAGCACCTCGTTGGTCTTGTCGAGCAAAACCGGCAGTTTGAGCTTGTGGCGCTGCATAAAAGGCCGCACTTTGGGCAGGTTCCTCGGGCCGTCGATATTTATTGTCAGCACTTGGACGCCGCGCTCGGCGTATTGTTCGGCTAGGGCTTGAAGCTTGGGCAGGCTCTTGATACAGGGCTTGCACCAAGTCGCCCAGAAGTCGAAGACGACTGGCCCTTTTTTGAGCGCCTCCGCCAGCGAAAAGGTCGATCCGTCGAGGTTTTCCAACACCAGTTGCGGTGCCTTTTCGGCGCGCACCGAGCCGACGAGCAGCAAGCAGGTTGTCAATGCAAAAATTGGTTTCATTGTGGGCCTCCGTTTTACTCTCTAATGTTACGCCGCGTCCTCAGTAGCGACCACTGGCCTAGTCGGATCGCGGGCGTCCGGCCCTCGACGCGGGCAAGATGCCCGCGCTCCCAGGACGACACTAAAAACGCCCACTCAGGTCAGGGGTCGTGTACCTAAGATAAGGACCAAACCATGCGCTTTGTTCCCGCCTTTGTACTGCTGCTAGCCGCCCCTCTCCAAGCCGAGTTGCGTCTTTCGGCCCTGACCGAAGGCCAAGTCGGCAATCTGCCCGGCGCGCAGCCCAGCGATTTGCGGACGCTTTATCACCAGTTCAACCTCGACTATGCAATCGCCGATTTCCAAGTCGGGGTCCGCGGCGAGACTTTTGGCGCGAACGCAACCAATCGCAATTACGGCCAATTCCTCCAGCGCTCTGCTTCCTATCGCCGGAGTGGCTTTGAAGCCACGGTTGGCAATTTCTACGCCATCGTCGGCAGCGGCTTGCTCCTCCACGCCTTTGAGTTGCCCGGCGTCATCACCGAGTCGCGGGGCAGCCGCCGTCGCTACCAGATCGTGCGCGATCTCGACGGCGTTCAGGTGCGCTACCGCGCCAAGCGGGCCGAGGTGCTGCTGCTGCGCGGTGCGCCGATCAACAGCAATCTGCCGCCCGGCTTGGCGGGGGTTGAGCGGCGCCCAGCAGTACTCCACGCTGGCTCGCTCCAGCTCAAGCCGCACCCGCATTTCGACGTTGGCGTTAGTGCCACCCGCTACCCAGTCGGCCGGCGGCAAGAAACGGCCGCGGCCTTCAATGCCCGCTGGCGGCTCGCTCCTTGGCTGGCGAGCCTCGGCCTCAGCGGAGTCTATGCCGATCTTCAGGGCGAGTACGCCCAGCGCGATGTAGAATTTGCTCGCTTCTTTTCGCTCGACCGCGATTTGGGCCGCGCCTTGTACTTGGCGGCTACTTTGGCGGCTGGGCCGTGGGGCTTGAGCTTGGAATACAAAGACTACGAGGACTTTGCCCTCGAACACATCAACAATCCCCCGCCCTTGATCCGCGAGCACTCGGCTTATCTCCTCAACCGCATCACGCACGACCTGCTCGCCGACGATGAACAGGGCTACCAAGCTGAACTGAGTTACGCCCTACCCAGCGGCCAAACGCTCACCGCCAATGCGACGCGCGCCACGCGCCGCGGCGATTCGGGCGCAGTCTTGCGCGAATTCTTTGTGCAGATGGATTCGCCCTTGGGCCAACGCGCCGATGTGCAGCTTTTCGCCGACTTTAGCCACAACCAGATTCTCCTCGACGATAAGAGCCGCCTCTTGGGCACGCACTGGGAATGGTTGCCAGACGGGTCCTACACCTTTGAGTTCGACGCGCAATTTCAAGACGTCGATCGGCGATTTGGCGATCTGGCGCTTCCCTACACCAATCACTACTATGCTCTAGCGGTCCACCGCGCCCCCGGCCTCTCGGCCGCCGTGCAGATTCAGCGCACCTCCGACGAGTTGGAAACCGGGGCCGATCCCTCTGGTATCACTTGGTGGCGGGGCCTCAACATCGGGGCTGATATTGGCGAGGGCCACATCATCAATGTTTTCGCCGGCCAGCGCCGCTCGGGGCTAGCCTGCACGGCGGGTATCTGCTATGAAGTGCTAGGGTTTAAGGGCGTTGAAGTCCGGCTGCTCAACCGCTTCTTCTGATCGTCCTGACGTGGGCGGTTTGCAAACCGCTGCTACCTAAGCAGCAGCAGCTTGCGGACTTCGGTGTATTCGCCGGCTCGCAACTGGTAGAGGTACACTCCGCTGGTCACCGCCTGTCCAGCTTGGTCGCGGCCGTCCCAGCGCACTGAGAATGTCCCAGCCGCGCTAGGCCCTTGTACGAGCACGGCCACTGGCTGGCCGAGCAGGTTGTAGATTGTCAGCTCGACTTGGCTCGGCTGCGGTAGCGCAAAGCGGATTACCGTATTGCTGTTGAACGGATTGGGCGCGTTCTGGGCTAGCGAAAAGGCTTGGGGCACGGACGCTTGATCGGATGTTTCCACCGCCGTTTCCACCGCTTCTTCCGTTTCCTCGGTTTCGACCGCTTGCTCGGTTTCGACTGCTTCTTCCGTTTCGACCGCTTGCTCGGTTTCCGTATCGAAGAGGTCAAACAGGTTCTGGAGGTCGGCCGGTTCGACGGTTTCGACGGTTTCCTCTGTTTCGACGGTTTCGGCGGTTTCCTCTGTTTCGACGGTTTCGGCGGTTTCCTCTGTTTCGGCGGTTTCGGCGGTTTCGACGGTTTCGGCGGTTTCGGCGGTTTCGGCGGTTTCGACGGTTTCGACGGTTTCGGCGGTTTCGGCGGTTTCGACGGTTTCCTCCACTTCCTCCTCAATAGGAGGTATGTCGGCCAGTGCCAGCAGCACCTCGTCGCGGAGGTCTTCCATGGGGATCAAGTAACTGCTCTTGAAGCGGATGAGGCCCTCGTGGTCGATGATGGCAAAAGTCTGATAGGATTGCCCGTAATCGCTCGCCATTTGGCTGGCGTTCAGCAAAAGGGGCATCGTAACGCCCTTGCCCAAGCGCCAGCGGGTATGCACCTGTTCTGCGGTGCCGTCCCACACATCCGCCCCTAGGGCGACAAAACGCTCGTCGGCCTCGGCGGCAAATTCCTGCCACAGCTCTTCAAAGCTCTCGGCACGCGAGAGACAGGCCGGTCAGCTATAACCCAAAAAGAAAATCAGTACGACTCGGCCCTCGAAGTCGCTCAGAGCGGCTTGGCCGCCATCGACCCGGTCTAAAAGAAAATCCGGGGCCGGATCGCCTACTCGTGGCACTTGGGCGTCTAGGGTTGAGGTTCCTAACGCCGCTAAAGCTGCCAAACTGACTAAAGACTTTCTCATAGTAAATCTCCTTAGGTTTGCCGCACGAACTTCTGGATGCGGTGGTCGGTTTGCACTTCCCCCACGTAGAGGTCGCCGTGGGAATCCATCCAGATGCCGTGGGGACAGCCGAGGAATTCGCCCGGCGCGTCAATGCGCTCGCCCGACCCCCATTGGGCGAGCCATTCGCCGTCGAGGTTGAGAATGCTTACCCGCTGGTCGAGTTCCGCGACATAGACTGTATCTCCGTCGAGAAAGATCGTATCGGGATGGTGAAAGCCGCCCCATTCCTCTAGGTAGTTGCCGTCGAGGTCGAAAAATTGGATGCGGTTGTTGGCGCGGTCGGCCACCATCAGCCGCCCGCGCTGATCCACGCGCACGCAGTGGGGCAGATCGAATTCTCCTGGGCCGGTGCCCGGACGGCCCCACGTCTTGATGAATTCGCCGTCGGGTGCATACTTGTGGATGCAGGCGTTGCCGTAGCCGTCGGACACGTAGATACAGCCGTCGGCGTCGAGCGCCAAGTCGGTGGGCAGCCGGAAGGGCTGGCCTTCCGCGCCTTCTTGGTCTGGCGTCCCCAGAGTCATCAGCAGCTCGCCGTCGCGGGTGAATTGGCGCACGCAGTGGGTTTCGCGCTCGACGCACCAGATTTGGTCGCGCTCGTCGATCAAGATGCCGTGGGCGTCCTTGAGCACCTCTTCGCCCCATGAGGCGACGAAGCGTCCGTCGCGGTCGAAGACGATCATGGGATGCTCGCTGCGGCTGTACACATAGACCTGATCTGCGGAATCGCAGGCCACGGCCGGAACCCAGCCAAAGCGCCAGCCCTCCGGCAACTCGAACCAATCTTGCTGCACCTCATAGGTGAATGCTCCGCTGCCTACTAAGGTCATGGGACTCTCCTCTTTGCAATAGTAAACGTACTTTTGTGGCGATAACTCAAATTCCCCGCAACCTTTCCATTTCGTCGGCGGGCAAAAGCTGTGCTCCGGCTGCGGCGTTGGCGCGGGCTTGGGCCGCTGATTTGGCCCCGGGGATGGCCACCGGCGCGGCTGGATGGGAAATGACGTACTGGAGGGCTTTTTCCACCATGCCCGCGCCGGGCGCGACGACTTCGGCGAGGCGCTCGACGTGGGTTAGCTGGGCTTCGAATTTGGCGCGTTGTTCCTCGCCGGCGTTGAAGGACTGCCGTATTTCGTCGGTAAAAACCGACTCCTTGGTGTAACGGCCAGACAAAAGCCCCTTGGCCAGCGGCCCTCGCACCAGCACGGCAATGCCGTGCTCTTGGCAATAGGGCAAAAGCTCGGCTTCGGCTTGGAGGTTGACCAGCGAATAGTCTATCTCCACCACCGAGCAGTCGCCGCGGGCGTTGAAGCGCTGGAGCACTGCTAGGCTGTCGGTCGAAATGCCAAAGGCCCGCAGTCGCCCTTCCTCGACGAGCGCGGCAAAGGCATCCAAGTAAATCGATGGATCGGCGATGTTACCGTCGTGGCACAGCAGCACGTCGTGCCAGTCGCTGCGCAGCCGGTGCAGGGAGGCGTGGGCGCACAGGCGGATCATATCGACCGTGGTTTTGGGCACGCCCTGCCCGGTGCGCGCCCCCCAATTGCCGATTTTGCTGACGACAAAAACTTGGTGCCGGATGCCGGCTAAGGCGCTCCCCAAGCGCTCCTCAGACAGCCCGTTGGGCGTGCCGTAGGACTCGGCCGCGTCGAAGAGGTTGACGCCGCAGTCAAAGGCCGTGCGCACAGTGTCCCATGCGGTGGCCGCGTCGATAGGCCCCCATTGGTTGCCGATGTTCCAGGTTCCCAAACCGATGGCCGAGACCTGCCAGCCCGTGCGGCCAAATGCTCTGTACAACATGTGTTGTCTCCTTTCTGCGTATCAGAAGCGGTCTAAAAACCCCTGGCCGGCTGCAAAAGCGGCGGTCGGGGCTCACCCGGAATTTTCAGACCGCTTCTCAAGGTAAGCGACCGCCTGCGCCGGTCAAGCGGTGCGCGTTGCCGAGGAGCGCCGAGGTTCCTACTTTTCAGGGGCCAGTAGTCAGTGGTCAGTGGCCAGTCCCAACCCGTCCCTAGGGGGACTGACCACCGGCCACCGGTCACCGACCACCGTAGGAGAATGCTATGGAATACTTTGGCAAAGGGTTGTACCTGATTTTCTTCGCGCTAGTTTTCTGGTTCGTTCACCGGGCTCAGGGTCGCGGCCTTGGCCGCCTCGTCGAGGACAACCACCGAGCACACAAGCGGGTCCACCACACCCTAGAGAAGCACCCGAAGGGCGGCACGTGGCCCCAATACAAGCAGTGGATGGAGGATGGAGCATGAGTTTAGAAACTACTACCTTGGGCGCGGGTTGCTTCTGGTGCGTCGAAGCCGTGTACCAAGATCTGCGGGGGGTCGCCAGCGTGATCTCCGGCTATATGGGCGGCGCGTTGGAAAAACCCACGTACGAGGCTGTTTGCAGTGGTCGGACTGGTCACGCCGAGGTCGTCCAACTGCAATTCGACCCCGAGATCATTAGCTTTGATGACGTGCTCTACATCTTCTGGCGCACGCACGACCCCACCACGCTCAACCGCCAGGGCGCGGACTCCGGCACCCAGTACCGCTCGGCGATTTTCTACCACAGCCCGGAGCAGCAAGCGATAGCTGCCGCATCCAAGGCTACCACGGACGCGAGCGACCTGTGGGCCGATCCGATTGTGACCGAGATCGCGCCTGCCAGCGACTTTTGGCCGGCCGAGGATTACCACCAGAACTACTACCGGCTCAATTCCAACCAGCCCTACTGCGCGATAGTCATCGATCCCAAGATGCGCAAGTTCCGCCAGGAGTTTGCCGACCGCCTCCAGCCGACGGCCTAGACGTCGTGACGACTGCCATCAGTCGGCTGCACGCCGCGGACTTTGAAGAGGCTCTCGACGTCCTCAACCTCGCCTTTGGCAAAGCGCCGCCTCGGGATTTTGAGGCTATTTTGCCGGTCTTGTACCGGCGCGGGGAAGAGGAGATGAGTTGGAACTTTGGCTTGCGCGAAAACGGCCGCATTCGCGCTGTCGTTGGGATGTTTCCCCTTGCGTACCGCTGGGGAGGTGAGATTTTGCGCGTGGCGGGCATTGGCGGCGTTTCCTGCCATCCGCACGCCCGCGGTCGCGGCTACATGCAGCATCTCATGGCCCACTGCGTCCAAGTCGCGCCCGCCGAGGGTTTTCACCTGTCTTGGCTGGGCGGGCAGCGCCAGCGCTACGGCTATTTTGGCTACGAGAAGTGCGGCGTGTACTACCGGCTGACGCTGAGTCAGACCAATGTGCGACATGTCTTGGGGACAGTCGATTTTGGGATTGACTTTTTCCCACTTGAGCGCGAGGATCGCACGCATCTGCAAGGCGTGATCGGCCTGCACGACGCCCAGCCGTTTCGCGGGGTGCGCGCTCCGCATCGCTTCTACGACCTGCTCCTGAGCTGGGGGCACCGGCCCTATGTGGCCCGTTCGCGCGATGGCCGCATGATCGGCTACCTCGTGGCCCAAGCCGACCGGACGTGCGTTACCGAACTGTTGGCTGTCAATGAGGGGGAGCCGGAATTGGACATAGCTGCTGCTTGGGTACAGCGCTATGGGAATACCAGCTTTGAGTTGCCGCCTTGGAGCCGCCTCTTGCCCAAGCTGGCCCAGATCTGCGAAGGTGTGAGCGCATCGAGTTCGGGCAATTGGCAGATTTTCGATTGGGCGGCGACGCTCGACGCCTTGCTCAAGACGCGCGCCGCGCTGGTGTCCCTGATGGACGGCGCGGTCGTCGTGGAGATTGCGGGCTACGGACGGGTTGAGCTGGAGGTGCGGGGTGACGACGCGCGATGCGTTCGCACGGAGGCCACGCCGGCGCTGCAGATGGACCCGTTCACGGCTATGCGCCTGCTCTGCGGCCCGCTGTCGCCCTCACTCGTATTGCCCCTGCCTGCGGCGGCCGCTCCCCTCGAACAGTGGTGTCCGCTGCCGCTTTTTTGGGGCCGTCAAGACGGGGTCTAAGAAGCCAATACCCGCTCGGTGAATAGTTCGAGAAAGCGCGCCTGTTCCACATCCACCGCGCATTCTACGGGCCACCCCAGCCGCTCTTGGTCGCTCGCCAAGGTGCGTTGGTCAACTACCACCTGACCGGCGGTTAGCTCGCCGGAGGTTTCCACATCCACCCACAGTTGCTGTGTGCGAAAGAGCTGCGGCCACAAGGCCGCGCCCAAGGCCACGGGATCGTGTACGTGCATTCCGGCAAATCCGTAGTGCGCGGACTCAAAGGCGATTACCGGCTCACACGCCGCACGGCAAAACGCCGCGTACAGACCTGTGCAAGCCTGCAAGTCAGTCTCCGCTAGCCAGATCTGCTCGGTGGCGTCCAGTCCCACTAGCACCAGCTCGGCTTCGGACGCGAGGACTTGGCGCGCGGCGTGCGGGTCGGCGTAGAAATTGAACTCAGCCGTTGGCGTGATATTGCCCGGCCCGCGCACGGCCCCGCCCATGATCACCACTTGACGTGCCTGTCGCAGCACGCCCGGCACCCGCGCCTCGGCTCGCGCTAGGTTGGTCAACGGCCCGGTGGCGACGAGCGTCACCTCTCCGGGGTGCGCCTGCAAGGTGCTCAGCAGAAATTCCACCCCGTCGCCCGCTGGGGCAGTGTGCGCCTCGGGCAACTGGGCCGCGCCTAGACCGGTCGCGCCGTGTACGTCGGCTGCGGCGACCGCGTCCCGCACCAAGGGCCGGTCTGCGCCGGCGTACACTGGAACGTCGCCCCGCCCCGCCCATTGCAACAGGCGCAGGGTGTTGTCAGTCGTCCGCGACAACGACACATTGCCGGCCACCGTGGAGACGCCCACCAACTCGACCTCGGGAGAGGACAGGGCCAAGAGTAGGGCGAGGGCGTCGTCAACGCCCGTATCGACGTCCATAATCAGAGGAGTTGCCGGCACCGCCTAGCCTGCGACTTGGGCACTGATGATCAAATGCTCGACCCAATCGTCCCCGGTGTTGGAAAGCTGGTGTTTGACCTTCGGGGGGATGTGTACTGCGTCGCCCTCGCGCACTTCGTAGATCGCCCCGTCGATCTTCATCTGCCCTTGGCCGCTGAGAAAGTAGTACACCTGCTCGGTGGCCTCGTGCTCGTGGTAATCGCCGTCCAATCCCCCTTGCAGGCGATGCAGCGTTAGTCCAGAAAATCCCAAGAGTACTGCTTCGTTCTCGTCTAGTCCTTCGGCGCTTTGGGCGCGAAAGATCGACCAGATCAGCTTGGATTCATGCCCGACGACGGGCGTGACGTTGCGCCAATTGCGAATGACCAAAATATCCTCCTCGCGTTTGATCGTGCGTGCCAGTGAAATTGTCGGCTTAACATATCAAACGTCAGGCGGCGGGCAAAGCGCACCCTGTTGCCGGTGCGCCGTTTGGTTAGATTTGTCCCCAAATACCCGTCCCCCCAACCGAGGGAGTAGCCATTATGACTACCGCTTCTATCGACATAGCCCCTCTGCCGCAAGCCACCTTCGGCAAGACCGGCGAACACGTCCCCTTATTAGGCTTGGGCACGGCCCCCGGCGGCTTTGGCCTCGCCGACGCGGACGCCATCGCGCTGTTTGAACGGGCCATTGACCTCGGCGTTACCTACATCGATACGGCCCCCGGCTACGACCGCGCCCAGAGCCAGCTCGCCCAGATCGTTCCCCAGTGCCGGTCCGAACTATTCTTAGTCAGCAAGGCCCACACGGCCCACTACCAAGAGGCGCTCGACATCGTCGAAAAGAATTTAGACGCCTTGGGTACCGACCACTTGGACTTGATGTACGTCCACTCGCTGGGGCACTTAGACGTAGAACAAGTGCTGGCCAAAGACGGTGCTCTCGCTGGCTTGCGCGAAGCCCAGCGGCGCGGTTGGACTCGCTATATCGGCATCACTGCTCATCACGCCCCTTGGAAGTCCGCCAAGGTCCTGCGCGAGGTCGAAATCGACGCCTGCATGTTTGCCCTCAGCTTCGCCGACTGTCACATCTACAACTTTGAGGAAGTGGTCCTGCCCTTGGCTCGCGCCCAGAACGCCGCCGTCGCTGCGATGAAGGTGTACGGCGGGGCCATCGACATGGAGTACGAAACGCCGCGGTCCTCAGAGCTGACCAACAGCGGCTTTGGCGATCACGAGCGGGCGCTGCGCTACGCTTTGGGATTGCCGGGCGTGAGCTTGGCGGTCATAGGAGTTTATAACGAGGAGGAATTGGTGCAGAACATCGAATGGGTGCGGCGTTACGCGCCGTTGGATGCTGGCCAACAGCAGGCACTGCTAGCACAGGGGCGGGAGATAGCCCGTCAATGGGGGCCGCATTACGGGTCGGTGGAGTGAACGGATACAAAACATTAACGGGGAATTTATGAAAATCACCAAGATCAAATCCTTTGTTGGATCGAGCGGCTACTTTTTTGTGAAGGTAGAAACCGATGCGGGCATCTACGGTCTCGGTGAAGGCGGCTTAAGACGACGCGCCCTCGCCTTGGCCGAAGTCATTCGCTCTTTTGAGCCGTTTCTCATTGGGGCAGACCCTTTCCAAATTGAACATCTGTGGCAAGTGATGTTCCGCGGTGGTTTCTTTCCCGGCGGTGTCGTCCAATCCGCCGCGGTGAGTGCCGTCGATATCGCACTCTGGGACATCAAAGGGAAAGCGCTCAATGTGCCGGTGTACGAACTTTTGGGCGGGCGCACGAGAGACAAGGTCGTCTGCTATCCGCACAACGGTGGCGGCACCATTGATGCCCTCGTTGAGAGTTGTCGCCAAACCCATGCAGCCGGTTGGAAGTTCGTCCGCTGGGGCTTGGCCGATGGTGCAGACAAAGGGACGTTTGAACCTAGACGCGCTATCCAGCACGGCGTTGAGCAGGTGGAGGCCGTGCGCCATGCCCTAGGCGATCAGGTCAACATATTAGTTGACGTGCATACCCGTCTCGACCCGGCGGATAGCCTCGATCTCTGCAACCGGGTAGCTCCGTACAATCCGTTTTTCATTGAAGATCCGCTGCGCAGCGAAAACCCAGCTAGTCTTCGGCGGCTGCGCCAACAGACCTCCGTCCCGCTCGCCGTGGGTGAGCAATTTGATAGCAAGTGGACGTTCAGAGAAGTCATTGAGGAGGATCTGATGGATTACTGCCGCGTTGACTTGTGCATTGCCGGTGGATTGACCGAGGCGCGCAAAATTGCCGGGTGGTGCGAAACGCATTACATCCATCTGGCCCCGCACAACCCGCTCGGGCCGGTTTCTACCGCGGCCTGTCTGCATCTGTGTTTAGCGTCCTCACTCGTCGGTGTTCAGGAACTTCCACGTGCGCCGATGTCTTCACTCACCGATGAGTTTCCAGTGCAGGTGCCGTTTGAATCTGGTTACCTCTTGCCGCCCGAAGGCCCTGGTCTCGGTATTGAATTCAACGAGGCCGCGCTCGATATCGTGTCAACGCAGGATTACGGACCACCCACCGGATATCTGCGCGACGATGGGTCCTATACTAATTGGTAGGGATGTAAAGAGTGGGGGCTGCGGACTGGTGGAGTGAGTCTTTTATCTTTGAGGAGATGATATAATGATAAGCCAAGATATAGATTTACCTATAGAGTCAATCAATGTATTATGTCGGCGCTATCAGGTGCAAGAGCTTGCACTTTTCGGCTCGGCTCTCGGGGATAGATTTGAGCCAGATAGTGACCTCGATTTTCTGGTAGAATTTCAACCAGAGGCACAGGTGGGCTTTATGAAGCTGGCCAAAATGCAGAGAGAATTTTCGGCTGTACTCAATCGCAAGGTAGATTTAGTACCCAAGGGAGGACTGAAGCCAAAAATACGCCAAGCAATACTTTCCAGTGCAGAAGTACTCTATGCGTCGTGAAGAACTATACCTTGCCGATATGGTAGAGGCGGCAGATGCCATCAGTCAATTTCTTCTTGGTGTCGAGCAGGATGCCTTTTCCCAGAACGATCTCTTGCGTAGTGCTGTCCTACAAAAGTTAATAATCATTGGTGAAGGAGCCGCACGATTACCCAAGGAGTTTCAAGAACGCCATACTGAAATAGAATGGAAAGATATTGTTGCATTTCGCAATATCGCTGTTCACGCCTACTTTGCAGTAGATTGGTCTATTGTCTGGGTAACGGCAACGAAAGATGTTCCAGAACTGAGAAGTAAAATTGCCCTTATTCTTGCTGAAGATTACCCCGATGAAGAAACATCAAATTCTTGGGAATTACATACTTAATGCCACCAAGCGACAAGGCTAGGGCGTTCGCCCACCAGCCTTGTCGCTCTTTTTTGGGATAGGACTGCCGGTCGTTGATTTGGATTTGACTGACAGCTTTAGAAGCTGCTGGAACCGAATAGGATGGGGTGGCTTAATGGGCTTGGATTTTTTCATCCGGTGGCCCTTGGAAGCGACAGGACGTTGGCCGCAGCAATTTCTTCGGTTTTTTCGTACAAATCGCAAGCGGCTAAAAGCTGAGATTTATATTGCCTAATATCTTCCAGTTGCTCAACAGGGAACCGCTCGAAGACTTTTTCTCCTTTTTTCTCCCCGTCCATAGCCGTGCATATTTGGATAGATTTTTTCTTCCCATCTAGCTGCAACCGACAAATGGGCTTGAGCCTGTTATCATCGAGCAAAATTCCGCAATAACTGATCCGGTCACGTATGGCTATGCGGTCGGGGGAAATTTGTTCAGAAATTAACTCTCGAACCAGTTCAAAGGCAGCGATCTCTTCTTCGGTTGTTATTATGCGGCCGGAGCCAGTCTGTTCCTCGGCTGCATTTTTCTCATTTTTTTCCTCTTGCGATTCAGCCTGTGCTTCTGGCTGGTTTTTTCCTTCAAAAACATACTTGAGCCTTGAACCTACTTCGTCGTTGATAAATTGACGAAAAGCGTCCCGGACAATCGGGGTGAATTTGTTGACAATATTTTGGGTTTTTGTACCGCGATGGACTTGCCGGATGCACAGCTTGACAAAATCGGTCGAAGGCTCCTCGTACAGCGAGGCTAACTCCTCTTTGATTTGAGCGCGATATTTTAGGCGTGTGGCCTGTGAGAGCGCATCGTCTGCCTTGAATTGGCTGCGGGTGAAGATTTTCAGCGACTCAACAGCCGACTCATCTAGTTGAAGCAAATTGACCACTAAAAAGGGATCATCGTCCATGATGTTGTCCGTGTCGATGTCGGAGTAGATTTCGTACAAAATCCCATTGGTCAAGATGGCGAATTGAATATCTGACAGCACGCTGAAATATCGCTTCAATTGATGCTTGTTGTCCTCGACTAAGTTCGCGTCGGCCTTTTTGCACTCGATTATGATGCGCGGCTTGTCCCCGGACATCAACAAGTAATCTACCTTCTCGTTCTTCTTCATCCCGACATCGGCGACGTACTCGGGTACAACTTGGTGCGGATCGAACACATCGTAACCCATCGCGATCAAAAAAGGCATCACGAGGGCGTTCTTACTGGCTTCCTCGGTTTGGAGAACATCCTTTTGAGCCTGTGCTTTTTCGCCAAGCCGCTTGATTTTTTCTAAGAATTCCATGCGATTACCTGCCTTGTGAGGGAGTGGACGATAAAACCCCGAAGGGTTCGGGCCTTGTCCATTCCCTCAAGCACCGAAGCGCGACAGGAGAATCCGACCTATTCGCCAGCACTGGATCGCGTGTCCAGTAGCATCTGCCTTGAATTCAGCCGGAGACCCGATAAGCTCATCCGGCGTTGAGTGGAATAGACGGAGCCAAAATAGGATCACTCCAAGGGATTGTGAATCAAAATGACGCCTCTTTAAGACCTTCCACTACGGGCTGGTCGAGCGAGCTTTACCGATTGCTCAAACCTAAAAATCTACATCTCGGCAAAATCCAATCTGAGCCGAAATCCCAAGGCCGATACAATAGCCATCAGATTGTCTATCTTCGGCTTACTGCGACTTGAAAGCACGCGATAGAGATGTTCGCGGTTGAGACCAGAGCGCTCTGCCAATGCACCAACGCCCCCTTGTGCTTGGGCGACATCGCGCAGAGCCAATAGCAGCCCTGCGATCTCGCCGCTCGCTTCACATTCATCTAGCGCGACTTCCAAGTAGGCCCGAGCTTCTTCGGGGTCTTTGAGCGCTTTTAGCAGCCCTTCGTCGTAGCTGACCGTGCGTTGCAAAACCTGTTTCTCATTCATCACTGTGGCTCCTCAAATCCTGCCAATATGCTTTGGCGCGTTCAATGTCGCGGCGTTGTGATCGTTTAGTACCACCGCAGAGCAAAATTACAATCGTCCTTCCCAGTTCTCCATAGTACACGCGATACCCTGGACCATAGTGGATTCTCAGTTCAAACACACCTCCACCTAGAGAATCGGCATCGCCCATATTACCCTGTCTCACGCGATTAATTCGGTTGCGGATGATCGCTCGTGCTTTTCTATCTTTGAGAGACTCCAACCAATCATTAAAGGGCACGTTTCCTTGTGGAGAAACGTAATTGCGCAACGTCCTAAGAGGTATGTTCATATGCAGAATGTAGCGTGCGCGCTACAAAAGGCAAACTAAGGGTGCGGCGTTTGGCTCGTCAACGAGACCACACTAAGGGCTAGTCGAGCGAGCCTTTGCGCCCCTTTGCTGGTAGAGCAAGCCGGCGACGATGAGCACGAGTCCCGCTAGGGTCGCCCAGCGAATTGCCTCTCCCAGCACGAAGTGAATCAGCACTAGGGAGCAGAACGGGGAAATGAAGATTAGGTTGCCGATTTTGGCGGTATTTTCCGCGTAGCGCAGCGCCCACTGCCACAGGACATACGTGATCCCCATCTCGAAGAGGCCGATGTACGCTGCCCCCAACAAACCCGGCCAAGCAGGTGTCCTCCACTGTCCCATCAGCAGAACACAGCCGAGTGTTAGCGGCAGCGACAGAGCGAAATTGAGGAAGAGTCGCACTACGGGATCGCGCTTGTCGCGGGTGTTGTAGATCCAATAGAAGGCCCATACCACGGTGCTGCCCAGCGCCAAGGCGACCCCGAGCGGATCGGAAAAGCGCAAGGTCCAGATTTCGCCGCGCGTGGAGATGACCAGCACGCCTGCGTAACAGATCAGGCCCGCGGCCAGATCGCGTCGGCCAATCCGCTGTCCCAAGAGCGGAATGGAGAGCCAAGTCAAGGTGAGTGCCCAAGTATAATTGAGCGCCTGCGCCTCTTGGGCGGGCAGCAATTGGTAGGCTTTGAAGAGGATTAGATAGTAGAGCAGGGGATTTAACGCTCCCAGCGTCAGCGAGCGGGCGCAGTCAGTCGGTCGGCTCCTGAGCACCTGTCCCACTTTCCCCTGTGCGACGAGTAGCACTCCCAAGGCCAATGTCGAAGCGCCGCTTGCCCAGAACAGCAGCTCGGCGTAGTCCATGTAGCGGAGGGTAATCTTGAACGCCGACGCCACGGTTGACCACAGCAACACCGAGGCCAATCCGCAGAGATAGGCCCTTTTCTGGTCGGCAACCACCACTGCACACCCCGCTAAAACTGCGCGACCTGCTTGGGGCCAATATCCACGGCTTGGGCCAGTGCGTCGAAGTTTTGTTTCAGCAGGGCGAAGCGCACGTCTGCGTAGGCTGGGTCGTCCCAGCGGTTGTCGAACTCACCTGGGTCTTTCTCTAGATCGAACAGTTCGCCTTGGGCGCGGTCGTGGTAGCAGACCAGTTTGTAGCGCTGGTCGCGGATCATCGTGCCGTAGGTACCTTGGAGATGCTCGCGGCCCGGCGCGTCGGGGTTTAGGGCGCGGTAATACTCGCTGCGGACGAAAGCTCGGTGCGTTTGGGTTTGGCCGGTCAGCAGCGGCCACAGCGAGCGTCCTTGCATTCTTTCGGGAGTGGGGACCTCGGCTAGTTCTAGCAAGGTCGGGGCAATGTCCATTAGTTCGACCAGCGCATCGCAGACGCGGCCCTCCTGCACGCGTCCCGGCCAGGAGCAGATCAAGGGTACTCGCACCAAGCACTCGTAAAATCGGCACCCTTTGCCCACGAGTTGGTGATCGCCCAACAGCTCACCGTGATCTGACGTGAAAATCACGAGGGTAGTATCGCGCTGGCCGCTTTCTTCTAGGGCTTGGATCATGCGTCCCACATTGTCGTCGATTAATTCGATCATGGCGTAGTACGCTGCCATGACCTCCTTGGCCTGAGCCAAGCCAATGGACGCGGCTCCATCTACCGGCCCGAGTTGCGCATGGGCTTGGGGATCTTTTTCGCTCCACAGCGGATCGGGTAGGGCCGCTGGATCGTAGCGGTCCAAGTACTCTTGCGGCGGGTCGAAGGGTGAATGTGGGTCGAACATGTTGACGCTCATCAGCCAAGGCGTGGTGCGCTCTTCGCGCATGAACTCAATGGCCTTGTCCGCGCACCAAGTGGTCTGGTGTAGTTCGGGTGGCATCTGGGCTGGATCTTCGCGCAGGTCGGCTAAGGTGTGGCCTTGGGCGCGGACCCAATCGGCGTACGCGTGGCCTTCGGGCCACTGGTCGCGCGAGTCGTGGCTCCAGTGAAAGACGCGATAGCCGTCGTCGCCGCGCGGCTCGATCCGGCCGTGCGCGCCGGCTAGGTGCAGCTTGCCGGCTAGTCCGCAGTCGTAGGACACGGCGTCGGTTAGTAGCTTGGTGACTAGGGGAGCCGCGCCAGACCAATAGGCATTGCCATTGGTGCAGCCGTGGACGCTGCTCGGATACATGCCGGTGAGGAAGCTGGCGCGACTCGGGGTGCAGATCGGGCTTTGGCAGAAGGCGTGGGTGAATGCGGTGCCTTCGCCGACGAGGCGGTCGATGTGCGGGGTGCGGATATGCTCGTTGCCCAGCGCGCCGATCGTATCGTAGCGCTGCTGGTCGGTGCAGATCCAGAGAATGTTCGGACGCATGGTTGGGTCTCCCATCCTGTTTAGGCGTGGTTCCGTATATTTACCCTAATATGTCCAATGCCATCAATGCCCTCGTTCTCACCCTCGCGCTCGCCGGATCGACTGTGGCCGACGATACGGAGGTCCGCGGCATCACCATCTCCACGCACGGCATCAGCCGCGACTGGGGCAGTGACGGCATTGTGCCGACCTTAGAGGACATTCGCGCTGTGGGTGCCAACTGGGTGGCGATCCATCCCTACGCCAGCATCCGCGCCGACGGCTCACTCCGGTGGTCGGACATCGATCCGGCCGACCCGCCAGCCCATATCGTCCGCCCCATCCGCGAGGCCCATCGCTTGGGATTGCGCATCTACATCAAGCCCCATATCGCCTATTGGCGCTCGCCCTTTGCTTGGCGAGGCGAAATCGCCTTTGACCGCGCCGAAGATTGGCAGCGGTTTTGGCGGGACTATCGGGAGTGGATCGCACTGTTGGCCACCGTCTGCCGGGAGGCCGATGGCTTTGTCGTCGGCACGGAACTCGACCGCATGTTGACCTTTGAGGAGGAATGGCGTGCACTCATCGCCGAGGTGCGCCAGCGCACTGACGCGCCCCTGACCTACGCGGCCAATTGGACTGACTACCGCCAAGTGCCCTTCTGGGACGCCCTCGACATTATTGGCATTCAGGCTTATTTCCCCCTCACTGACGATCCCGCGTACGACGAGGAGGATATCCGCGCTGGCTGGGCGGAGCGCATGGGGGAACTGCGGGCCTTTGGCGAGCTACACAATCGCAACATCCTCTTCACTGAGCTGGGCTACAACCAGTCGCACCAAGCGCCGCTTGCGCCGTGGGCGTATCCGGTGGATGGCGAGGACGCGCTTCCCGTCCAGGTGGTCTGTCTGAGCACTGCACTCGACGCCATCGCCGCTGAGCCGCGCGTGGTTGGTGCCTTGCTGTGGAAGTGGTTTCCGCATCCGCGCCCGGTCGGCCGCAACTTCCAGCTAGCGATTCCGCCGATCAAGCGCGTGCTTGCCGAGGCATGGCTCAATCCGCGATAAGCCCGGTGCCGCGCAGTAAGGTTTCCTGTACGAGGAGTTCGTGGTCGAGTGAGCGGTCTGGCCCGTGTTCGCCCTTGAGCACTCGCACGAGGGACGCCAATTCGAGTTCGTAAAGTCCCTGCCGCGAAATTCCTTCAAAGGACACCATTTGCATGCCCTCTGTATAGCCATTGGCGGCTTCGGTCAGACAGAGCCGGATGGCGTGGCCCGGCTCAAAAGGCTCGAGCAAAATCGCGCTGCCGCGCTCGCCATAGACCTCAAAGCGCCGTGCCATCGGCTGCGGCTCCATCGCCGCAATATCGACCCAAGCCATAGCCCGCTCGTATTCAAAGACGCCGAGCGTGTTGTCCTGAAACGCGGGCACGACGCCGGTGTCATTGCGCAGAAAGGTCTTCACCTTCTCTGGCCGCCCCAGAATCCAGACCACTTGATCGAGCATGTGCCCGGCTAGATCGTAGAAGATGCCGCCGTGGTGCCCGGCGGCGATTACTTTGCGCCCGGCCTCGGTAATGTTGGTGGACATGTGGGCGCGCACCGAATAGACATTGCCCAAAAAACCCGACCGCGCCCACTCCGCGATCTGGCTGAAGCCGGGATGGTAGCGCAGCATAAAGCCCATTTGCACTTGCAGGTCTGCGGCCCGCGCCTCGGCGACGACTTGTTGCCACTGCGCCCAATCGTCTCCGGCTGGCTTGTCGTACCACACGTGCTTGCCGGCTTGGACGATGCGCTCGGTCTGGGCCAAGCTCTCGTCGTTGCGGCCCTCAGAGGCGATGGCGACAATGGAGCTATCGCTGAGCAGTTCTTCTTCGCTGTCCAAGAAGCGGACCTGCCGATAGAGTTCGTCGTCGTCGACTTGCTGGCGGCGCTCGGCGTCGGGTTCGTACAGGCCGACGACTTCGACCTCGGGATTGTCGAGCATTGCCTTGAGTTTGCCAGCGGCGTGACCGTGCTTGGTGCCGTACTGCGCCATGCGGATCATGGGGTCTCCTCGTTGTAAAGGTGGAATCAAAACCTGATCAAACGTTGAAAATCGTCGTAAGATACTGTTTTTACAAGAGACTTTAACATCCGAGACATCGGCAGTGCGCCCAAAATCAAAACCCGATCAAACGTTGACCTCTCACGCCCAAAACGGCACGTAGCAGGCGTGTGCCCAAGCCGCCCGCGAGAATCAGGGCCTTCGTAATATGCACTTACTTTTAAATAAACAAACTATTGTTTTTTAAGGATATTCGCCTTCGTTGAGCGGTGGGATGCACGTTGCAATTAAATAAAATTTCAGGCCCAGAAAGGCGAGTAGCGGGCTAACTCGATTTGTGGTTCTAGCCAAAACTTCGCCTCACCATCGCCGCAATAGATGTGAACGTTCATCCTTGGTTCTTCTCGGGAGAAAAAGTAGAATCGATAGCCGCGTTCTCTAAATACTGTTGGACTCATTGTTGTTTCAAAAAGGGATTCGAGCGATCTATCCGCTGCAATTCTCGCTCAATTTGAGCCAGAGCACGATCATCCAACATGGATCATGCCCGCTTCGCGTTCGAGAAAGGCCGTTAAATCTGGGTCTGCATCCAAGTCGATCAGGTCAGCGGAGCGACGCAGTTCTATGAGTAGTCTCCCCTGCAATTTGAAGAACTGTTTTGCCGGACAGCCGCGGACGGCAAAGTCAATGTCTGATCCGGGCCGTACTCGTTCCTCTGCTACGGAGCCGAACACGTACACTTGCTGACAGCCGGCCTCTTTGAGGATCGCCACTCCGCGGGCTACATCGCGCTTAATGCTGTCTGGAACGTCCTGTAAGCTCACCTTTGAACTCCTTACCTCAATTCCATCTCAGCGGCCCATCCACCCCCCATCGACGATCACAGTTGTCCCATGCACATAGTCGGCTGCTGGTGACGACAGCCACACTACCGCGCCTTTTAAGTCGTCCGGCGTGCCCCACCGGCCGGCTGGAATCCTCACTAGTAGCTGCTCGTTGCGCACCTTATCGTCGCGCAAGGCTTGATTGTTGTCGGTGGCTATATAGCCGGGGGCAATGGCATTGACGTTGACTCCGCGACCGGCCCATTCGTTGGCCAGCGCCATGGTCAACTGCCCGATCCCGCCCTTGGCCGCGGCATAGCCCGGCACGGTGATACCGCCTTGGAAGGTCAGCACCGAAGCGGTGAAGACGATTTTGCCCCGGCCGCGGGACAGCATTTGCTTGCCGAATTCCCGCGCCAGCACGAACTGTGCGTTTAAGTTGACCTCGATGACGTGGTCCCAGTCTTCGTCGCCATGTTCTTCGGCTGGGGCGCGTCGAATGGTACCGGCGTTGTTGATGAGGATGTCGATTGGGCCGACCTCGGCGTTGACCTGCTCGACGAAGGCGCGGACCGCTGCCCGGTCGCTGAAATCGCAGGCGTATCCTTTGAAGCGCTTGCCGCGTGCTGCAATGTCTTGGCCGACCTCGGAGTCTGCTTCCAGCGAGGCGCTGACGCCGACGATATCCGCGCCCGCCTCGGCCAATGCTTGCGCGAACCCGCGCCCGATGCCTCGACGACATCCGGTGACCAGCGCCGTCTGGCCGTCGAGCTTAAAAAGATCCAGTATGCTCATGCTATTGTCCCTTGGTTCTGTCCTTGAAGAACGGTCAGTGCATCCCACGTCGCCGGAAATCCACCGAAAGCGCTCATCTGCAACATGACCTCCTCAATCTCCGTCCTTGTGGCTCCACAACCAAGAGCTCGGTCGATGTGAACAGCAAGCTGTTCCGGCCGGCCGAGAACCGTCAAGGCCGCGATCGTACACAGCAGACGGGTCTTGATGTCCAGCCCGTCCCGTCCGTATAGGTCATGCATCACGAGCTCCATCACGAGTCGCTCGAACTCGGGATGAAGTGTGTGCATCTTCTTGGCAGTGGCCTCTGCAGCAGCCTCTCCGAGCATCGTCGAGAGGACTCTGCGTCCTGCTTCGTAGCGTTCACTTTCAGTCATACATCTTCCCCCCTTGGGTGTCGATTAAAATTTTGACCGCGTCGGTGCCCGCTGCCAGCCGGGCAAAGGCGTCGGGAAGCGCGTCTAAGGGAAGGTGTTCGGTAATCAGTTCGTCGAGCGGCAGCGCGCCGCTGGCTGCCAGCTCAATGGCGCGGTCGTAGTCTTCGGGTTCGTACACGCGCACGCCGCACATTTTTAGCTCGCGCCAGAAGAACTGGAAGAGATCGACTTTAGGAGCGTCAGCGAAAATCGCCACTACCACGATCCGGCCTCGGACTTTGGCGAGCTTAGTCATCACCTCGGCCCCGGCCGACGAGCCGGAAACCTCGAAGACTGCGTCGGCTCCCGCGCCCTCGGTCCAGGCTTCGACGTAGGCGACCAAGTCATTCTTTAGCGGATGGACGGTTTCCAGTCCGAGCGCGTGTGCTGCCTTGAGGCGATAGGCATTGACCTCGGCCACCCGCACCTCGGCTCCCGCGTGTTGCGCCACCAGCGCATTGAGTAGGCCGATCGGGCCGCCGCCAATCACCACCACCTTCTCGTCCGGCACCACCTCGCCCAAGCGCACGTCGTGGCAGGCGACTGCTAGCGGCTCGACTAGGGCACCTAGCGTCAGCGGCATGTCGTCCGGCAGGCGGTGCAGTGTATGGGCCGGGACAGTCCACGATCCCTGAAAGGCCCCCGGACTGTCGATGCCGATGAAGTTGAGGTTCTGGCAGATGTGGCCATTGCCGGCGTTGCAGGCCGCGCACGCGCCGCAAGCCTCTAAGGGGCGCACGACGACCGGATCGCCCACGGCCCAGCCTTCGACGCCGGCTCCGACCTCTGCGATCCGCCCCGACATCTCGTGCCCAATGACTTGGGGCATGTCAATCCGGCGGTCCTGATGGCCTAGGTAAATGTGGATGTCCGTGCCGCACACTCCGCAATAGGCCACTTCGATCCGCACCTGATCTGCGCTGGGGGATTGCACCCGGCACTCGCCGATTTCGACGGTGCGGTCGCCGCAGTAATAAGCTGCCTTCATCGCAGATGCCAGTCCGCGTCTTCGAGTGCCTCGTAGATCACGCCGCCTTCCACCTGTGCGGGCATGGGGATGCCGAGCAAGTAGCATAGCGTTGGCGCGACGTCCACCGCCCGCACCTGTCGCTCGAGCGCCAGCCCTTGCTTTACGCCGGCACCGGCTAGCACGAACGTGCAGTGCTGGCCGCCGATGCCGAGGGTGGCCGAGGGTAGCTGTTTGCCGTGCGCGCCGTCGTACTCGGGCCGCAGCGCATAGACCACGTCGCCGACGAGTTCGCCCGCCAGATTGACCATTTCCGCGTCTTCCCGCGTCAGCGCGAGGGCAAAGGGACCGCGCCCGGTCTGCGGATGGCGATAGGCGTGGAGGGCTTCGATGAGGTCGAGCCGCGTCTGCTCGTAGTTGCTGGGCTCGACGATCCCCGTAGGCTCGCGTCCCTTGAGATTGACGAATATGTGGACCAGCCCCACGTTGGCCGCTCGCGTTCGCTGCCAGTCGATCTGCTTTTTCTCGGCGTCTGCATAGACCAAAAAGCCGGCCTGTTCCAAGACCTCGGCGATATCGACCGGGCGGTGCTGGTTGGGGGTGCCGCCGTGGTCGGCGACGACTGCGACGACGGTGTCGTCATCGGCTAGCTCGACGACGCGGCCGATCATGCGGTCTATGGAGGCGTAGGTCTCGGCGACGCCAGCTTGGCAGCGCACCAGCGTGTGCGGGTCGGCCCCGCTGCACTCGTCGGCTTGCGAGAGGAAGAAGTGGCTGGTGTAATCCGAGGCGTGGGTTTCGATGAACAGCACGTCCCAGTCATTGCTCTCCGTTAGGTAAGCAGCGACCTCGGCCAGCCGCTGGTGGTGGAAATCCAACAGCTCGAAATAGGTGTCGTCATCGACTACGCCCAAAGCGTCGCGTGCTGGATTCTGCAGGAAATTGCCGACGTTTTCGTCGATCTGCTGCGCCACTTCCTCCGGCTGCGTGTACCCGCTCGCCGGCCAGACCTGCGGCACAAAAAGCTCGAACACATCGCCTGCTGCGCTCAGGCTGACGAGCTTCATGCGCACGTAGCCGTCAAGCGTTTGGCCGTCGATCTCAAAGCTGTCCTTCCACCACTCGGTCCATTGGCCTACCGCCAGTTCGGCGACTCGATCACCCGCATCGCGGCTGCGGCAAATGAGCAGCCGGTCGTAGCCCTTGTCGGCTGAGGCGTATATCAGGCCGTAGAAATGCTTAGGCGTTCCCTCTAGGCCTTGTCGGCGCATATCCGCCCGACCGCGTTTGAGCGGTTCGACGACCAGCGCCACTTCTTTGGGCGGCAGCGCAGATGTGGGCGCATCTTGCCACCCCTCGGCCGGGACGATTTCCACTGGATCGACGTTGCGCACCTTTTGCAGGGCGCTCGGGTCCAACGTCTCAGGGTCGCGTGGACCGCCGATTGGCCGGGGCGTCCAGCCGCCGCCGACAAAGAGATGGTAGCCGGTGATCTGATGCACGTTGGACACGCCCGGGCCGGTGCCTTCGACTTGGATGCCGGTTTGCACGGTCGGCGGCCAGGACATTTCCCACTTGACCAAGATCGGCTTTTTACCAGCCCGCTCGACCGTGTTCCACATGTACTCGGCTTGCGAAAGCTCGGTGTTGATGCCCCACACGGTCTCGTCGAGACGCCCACCTAACTTGCGGATGTTGAAGTCCATGACTTGGTGGGTTCCCGCCCAAGCTCCGGTCGAAGTGGCCGTCCAGCCGGGGGGCGTCAGGGTTGGAAAGACGCCGATCATGGGCCGCTTGACGCCCTGCGCCATGAGCTGACCCAAGTGGGGCATGTGACCTTGATCGACCATGTGTTGCACCAACTCCATGGCGGCCCCGTCCATGCCAATGACGATGGCTTTTTGTGCCGGACTCTGCATAGCATTCTCCTGTGTTAGATTCCCAAGCGTTCGTACTGCTCTGATGGAGCTTCGCACGCTTCCATTTGCGCGCGCAACAGTCCCTGCATTCGCTGCTCCAGTGCCGCGTCGGAGAGCGGGTTTTCTTGGCGCGGGTCTTGCTCTAGGTCAAAGAGCAGGGTCCCGTACTCGTGCTGTTTGCTGCGCGTGTGTCCTTGCGTCCGCAGCAGCCGGCAGCCCTTGCTAAAACCAAACGGCTCGGCCAGCTCCACGCCGGCAAATTCATCGACGGAGAAGGGGTCGCGCATGTGCGTGGGCATGAGCGTGTAGTTGTACAGGGGCTGGTTGTCGGGCTGGGTGGGTGCGCGCATGTACACGTAGCGGCCGTCGGTGACGTTTACCTGCCCGCCGTGGTTGCCGAAAATCGCGGCCTCGCGCACGGGGGAGTCGCTTGCGCAGACTTCGCGCAGGCTCTGGCCCAGCATGTCTGCGGTTGGTTCCATTCCGAAGAGGTCCAGTAGGCTTGGTCCCAAGTCGAGCGACGGCTGTACCAAGCTCTGCCGCCGCTGACCCGCTTGGCCGCAGCGCGGATCCCAGACGAAGAACGGCGTGTTGGACAGCTCGCGGTACCAAGGCATTTGTATCTTGGCCCACAGGTCGTGTTCGCTGAGCAGGAAGCCGTGGTCGGTCCACACGATGAGCATGGTGTCGTCCCACAGATCGAGCCGGTCCATCTCGTCGAGGATGTCGCCGAGGCGGGCGTCGCACATGCTCAGCAGCGATGCGTAGTGGCCCCGGCATTGATCGACGAGGGCTTGCTCTTCGGTCACCGGGCCGTAGGTCGGCCAGTCGAACAGCACGGACGAGCGGTTTTTGAAAAGCTCGGGGTAGAGGTCTTGGTATTGGCGTTGGGTGAAGAACGGCTCGTGCGGGTCAAAGGTCTCGATCTGCAAAAACCAGTTGTCTTCTGCGTGGTTGCGGCGGATGAACTCGACGCCGGACTTGAAGGTCTGGGTTTGGGGCTGGTCTTCCTCGCGGCGCATGTATTGTCGGTTGACGCGGTCTTGGCGATGCCACATGCTGCGGCCGGCATTGCTCGCGTGCGCCTCTACGGGCGGCGGGTCGGCCACCTGCCCGATCCACGGGTCGCCCTCTTGGCCGCGGAAGAACTGCCAAGTGTTGTACTGAGTGTGGTAGGTGGCGCCGCCGGCCTCCCAGTAGTGATAGTGGTCGCTGATGAGGTGCGACGAGACTCCGGCGTCGCGCAGCATTCGAGGGACGGAGTCGTCAAAAGGCTCCAGTGGCCCCCAAGAGCGGTGGAGGAAGTTGGGCCGCCCGGTGTGCAAATCGCGGCGGGCGGGCATACAGGGCATGGAGCAGACGTAGCTGGTGTCGAAGGTGAGCGACCGCTCGGCGAGCCGCTGGAAATTGGGTGCGTGCGTCCAATCGCAGCCGTAGGGTGGCAGCATGTGCCGGTTGAGCGAGTCGAACATGACCATAATTGCCTTCATACATTCACCTCGTGTAGGAGTTGGAGAGCTTGCTGTCCGCGCTCGGATTCAGGATCGCGCCGCGCAATGCGCCGCAATTGGTACAGGGCACGCTCGTCGCCGTCGCGCGCTAGGGACAGGGCTTCGGTAAAGCCTTGATCCCCCCATTGGGACGACTGTGGCACGACCTCTAGGTCTAGATCCTGCCAATAGTACTGCAATGATTCGCTTTGCCAGCCCGCGTAGCAGGCGGCCCAGTTAAAGTCGGTGACGCCAGTCAGGTGCGGGTCCAGCATGTGCCGCGCAATCGGCTCGCCCTGTGCCTGATAGCGGTTGTCAAGCGAGATGCGCAGGCGATCTTCGGTGTAGTTGGGCAGGGCTTGATGGACGGTTAGGCTCGGAAAGATCAGCGCGTCTCCGGCTTCGTAATTGGCGCTGAGCCAGCGCCCGGCCAGCTCGGATTCTTCTACTGCCAAGCCGCCAGCCCCCAATGAGAAGTGGTGCTCGCGCACCTTGCCGATTTTGTGCGATCCGGGCAGTACCGCCAATCCTCCCAACTCCAGCGGGCAATCGCCCACGGGTGCCCAGAAGGTATAGGTGTTGAAGCTGCCTTGGAAGTGGACGAAGTCTTGGTGCATGGGCGTGGTGTGCTCGGTGTATTGAGGAAACCACAGCCGGGCGATCTTCTGGGGATGGGGCAGCACCGGGCCGCCTACTACTTGTTCCATCACGGCTAAGACCTCCGGCCAATGTCCGGCTTGGTGGAAGGCTTCTAGGCTGTACACCCGGTGATACACCTCGGCGTATTCGGGATCGCCTTCGGTACACTGCGCGTCGATCCGCGCAATGCCGTCCATGGGATCCGTGCCGGCGACCAACCACCCGGCCTCCATCAGCACTTCCGTCATCTCCTGCCGCAAGGATAGCAGCTTGTCTTTGGCCATGATTTGCCGCAAAAAGATGTACCCTTGTTCGTCTAGTCGCCGCCGCAGCTCGGCGCTGTCGCCGAGGGCATCGTTGGCCTCTTGCATCAGGCCGACTGCACTTGTGTCTTTTGCTGTCATCAGGATTGTCCTTAGCTGGCCGCTGGCTCCATCTCGTTGGCCCGAAATCCGGCTACGACGATGTTGTTGTTGCGCTCCAGCACGTTGTCTCGGTCGATGCGATGCGGATTGTCCTCAGCGCGCCCCACCGGCCGCAGCGCCGTGCTGTGATAGCCAAAGCGCACGGATTTGCGCCAAGAGTCCGTGCGGTTGCAATCCGACCAGTGGATCGTCTGGTAGCTGAAGAAGATCATGTCGCCGCGCTCTGCTGGCACGGCGACGCTGTCGAGGCGGTCGGGATGGTACTGGGCGGGCGGCAGGTGCGGGGCTGTTTCCGGCCCTAGCACGTGCTCCAGCGGTCCTTGCTTGTGGCTACTCGGCACGACCATCAGCGCACCGCTCTCCAGCGGCGTGTCGTCTAAGTGCAACAAGCAGTCCACAAAGTCCGGCCCGTCGTGCGGGTAGAACGGATAGTCTTGGTGCATGGGGAAGGGCGTGCCTTTCTCCGGCGGCTTGGCGTGCAGGACTGTGTGGTGCCACTGCACCGGGCCGTCGATGAGCTGCCGCACGCAGGCGATCATGGCCTCGTGGAAGAGGACGCGGCCCCAAGCGGCCGAGTAAAAGTGCGGGTTGTGCATGAAGACCGCCCGCGTGTTGAGCCGGTCTTCTTCGTCGAGGTAGCGATCTCGCCAGGGGCCGACCCAGCCGATGGACTCCTGCCCCCACTGCTCGATTACTCGCACCATCTCCGAGGCCAACTCTGCGGTTTCCTCGGAGGCGAAGAGTTGGGGGACCTTGAGATAGCCCTGTTCGCGGTATTGCGCTATCTGTTCCTTGCTCAGCATGTCTAGCTCCTTTGAAAAAATTCAGTGGTAAGTGCCACTAAGCACTAATGTTTCACAAGCATCGCGCTATTCTGCCGTCGATTCATCCGGTTTTGTGGACGAATTCTGTTGACCCACTTCGGAGCCAACATTCTCCTCTTCCGTTGCGACCAGTACGCGGATGCGGGCGATTATCGCCGCGACGGTCTCGGTCACGGCCGCGAGCAGTGCAAAGCGGTCGTCCATGACCACCTCTGCGCCGGCATAGCGATAGCGCACCGCATACTCGGTCAACCACGCTAGCTGCTCGCCAGCCGAGGTGTCGTTTTCGGCCGGATGCTGGCGCACGATTGCCACGAGCTTCATCAGGTCATGGGTGTTGCGATAGTCGGCGTCGAGCGCGGAAATCCAGCCTTTCAGCGCATTTTCAAGGGCTTGCTGCGCGTGAAAGCCAATGGTCTCTTGCGAAGACCGGAGGTTTTCTATGAGAATTTCCAAATCGCTGAGGTAGCGCTCGGCATTGGCGATGCGCTGCCGTATATCGGGCCAGTTGGTCGGTTGCGGGTTGTCGTAAGTCATTTTGTCTCCATTGGCGTCAAAGCCATCGCGGACGGCTTGGCCGGCCACGTGATTGCGCGCCCGACGCCCGTCGTGGAAGGCCCCTTCGCTCATGCGGACCAAATCGACATCTATTGAGCCGCCGTACAGTTCCTCGACTTTGCGGTGGGCTGCCGCGCTCGTGCGTTGGTACGTCTGCTGGTCCACCGGACCGGAGCCGGTGATGATGAGCAGGTCAATGTCCGAATCCGGGGCAAAGTCGCCCCGGGCGCGCGAGCCGAACAGGATGACCTTGGCCGGGTGGACCACTTCGCCAACGGCGCGTGCGACAGCGCAGGCTTTAGGGTCGGGAGGCCGGCGAGTGGGAGGCTTTGGCATGGTCGATGTCCAGTTCACCTGTGCAGGGTGCGGACGATGCGGCCCTGAGGGTCAACCACATGGATCGGCTCCCGTTGTTGGCCGGTGCCGCACGTCCACTGTGGTGCCAGCCGCCCCGGCAAGCGGTCGTCGGGAGTCGAGCCGGCCGCGACGACCTTGGCGGCGGCCCTGGGCAGGGTATAGGGGTCGGCTTGGGTGACATCGACGCTGTAGCCGATATCGGCGAGGGACTGAATCGTGATCGCGCTCAGCGGCCTACCACCCGTAGGCTCCATGAGTTCGCCTTTGAGCACGGAAGCCCTCCAGTGTGACCAATCCTCCTCCAACGGTACCTTCTTGCCGGTGTAGTTCCGTCCGCCCGCATCGTTAAACGCGGCAATCGCCAGCGGACCGTTGAAGTGTACGTCGCCAGACGACTCCTGAACGAAGCCGTTGTTGTACCAAGGCGTACTCCCGATCCCCAGCACGTGCCCTATCTCGTGCATTGCTAAACCGAAGGAAACATTGGAGGAATAATAACCATAACTATACACATTGAACCCCATGCATCCTACGACGGACAGATGGGAGGTCGTGCGCAACACACGGGGGCTTGCCCACCCTGCTACGTCGCCGCTGTCGCTGACTACATAGATCCGCAGGTCGTCTATCCGCTCCCCGGACGAAATCCTAAACGAATGATCGCCGCACTGACCCGACCAGCCCTGAGTAAATGTATAGTCCGGCAAGTCCTCTCTGATAATCGACATCCAGCGCCGAGCCGCATACTGGATAGCCCGCTTCTGTTTTTCAGTGAAGGAACTGAGAAAAACGAGTTCGATGTCGAAGTCGCTTTCGCGGGATGGCGGGTAAAACCGTACATCAGCGCCGTTGCGCCGAATGGCCGCAATATGATCGGGGGAGGAGGCGTCCAGATTGTTTCCCCTGACATCCAGAATGCTCAGTTCGGTCAAGTCCCTAAGCGGCGAGATGTCCGATATGTTGTTTCTATCAAGAAGCAGCCCTCTCAGGTTGGTCAAGCCCGAAAGCGCCGAAATGTCCGTAAGCTGGTTGTCGTTAAGGTACAGGTATCTCAGGCTGGTCAAGCCCGAAAGCGCCGAAATGTCTGTGATAGCGTTGAGACTAAGGCTCAGCCGTGTCAGGTTGGTCAAGCCCGAAAGCGCCGAAATGTCCGTAAGCTGGTTGTCGTTAAGGTACAGGTATCTCAGGCTAGTCAAGCCCGAAAGCGCCGAAATGTCCGTAAGCTGGTTGTGCCCAAGGTTCAGCCGTGTCAGGTTGGTGGCAAACTCCAACCCGGTCAAATCGCGGATGCCCTCGAAGCCCTCATTCTCCCTGAACAAGCTGGTCAAAGTCGCCATTTCCGCCTTGGTAATCGGCGCACCAGAAGCCTTGCCCAAAGCCGCCTCTATCGCCGCCCGCAGGTTGGCGTCGGGGATGGATACCGGATCCTGCTCGTCCGCGACGGTCACGCGTACGCCAGTGGAGCAAGTATTGGGTGTACCGCCCTCGTCGCTGACGCTGGCCACACAGGCCCCGTAGTAGTACGTGCCGGAAGTAGAGGGAGCCGTCAGGCTGATCGACTCGTCCCCACTGGTGCTGGACGCGGCAAGACTGCCCACTTCGTCGGTGCCCAAGAGCATGTCTTGTGTGGAGATCGTCGCATCCGCAGAGCGGTAGTACGACAGGACGAGGTTTTGGAACTCATCCGTTCCTTGGTTTTGCACCCGCGCCCTGAGTGTGAAGGCCTGCCCCGGCGTCGGGGTGTTATCGCTGACCGAAGCGGAAACAATCAGAGCCTCCAGATTGTCGAACGCGTTGAACAGGTCGCACAGGGCACAATCGTCGTCCATGGCCTTGCCCGCCGAATACGGTCCCTCCGACACCACCAACTCCACCGGAGCCATGCCCACCTCGACGCGAAAGGCCGGATCCGCATAGGGAACCAACCCACTACCCGAAACAATCAATCCGTACTCTTCACTCGCTCCATTAGGCCCGCCGCCAGACGCTCCCGGCAAAACAGAAGCCGCCCCGACCGCCGCGACACCCGCCTGCCCGTCAACCAACACCATCCGCCCGGTCTGGCTCTCCGCCTCCACCGTCATCCGGTAGATATACACCCCCGCTCCTACCGCCCGGCCAGCCCCATCCGTAGCAGTCCACATCGCCGTGTGAAAGCCCGCCGGTCGCTCCCCATCCACCAACGTCGCAATGCGCTGCCCCAACAGGTTGAACACCTCCAGCCGCACCGCCGCCGAAGCCGCCAGTTGATAGGGAATGATGGTCGAGGGATTGAACGGATTGGGATAATTCTGACCCAAGGCGAAGTGCTGCGGCAGCGCCCGGCCCGTCAGGGACGCTAACGGCAGCGCGAAATACCCGGTTCCATCGGTCGTGGCGCGGGCAATGGCTCCCCGCTGAAGGTCGCTCATATCGAATATCCGCACCTGCGCATTGGCCACAGATTCGCCAGAGTCCAGCCGCACCCGCCCCTCGACGAGGGGTTCCGCGCTGACGCTAATGCTTAAGACTAAGCCGATGAGACTGTTGATGATCGTTTTCATTGTTGTTCCTTATGGGATATGGGGTGGTTTACGTCTTTGTAGTTTTGCGCGAATACTATCAGAGAGAACGGATTACTGCGGTGGGGTCGCCGGAGGCTCTGAAGAAGCCAATGGAACCAGAGCCATTCTCACACATGCACACACCCCTTGCCAATCGCGGTCCGACAGATGGCCAACAAGCTCAGGATGGGTAGCAGGCGGCAGGGTGGCGAAAAAGCTGCGAAAAACGGAAGGGAGCCGCAAACCAGCCTGCAACCAGTCCTGCAATACGTAGTCCGTAGGACCAAGAGCCATGGTTTGGCTCGTAAGCAGGCCGACGACCACATCAGGCCGCGAAGCATGATAAACCGGAGAAGAAACTACTACTGTCGGCCGACGTTTGATGCCTGTTACACCGGGGAAGTCAAGCACCACTATGTCGCCCGAATTAAACAATATCCTCTTCCTCCGGGTAGAGTTTCGCCGCGTATTGTAAAGAGGCAGAGGTTAAGTCGCTTTGGTCTTGTTCGCTCCAAGTGTCACTTCGGTCCACAACCACCACTTCGGACTGCGCCAACTCCTGTAAAATGAGTGCTGCGAGACGGAACCGCTCGCTCGGAGGTAAGGCACGAACGGTGTCGGCGAAGACTTCTTGTGCGGTTGCGGTCATGTTGACTTCTCCCAGAAGGCGTTTTTAGCAAAATAAACTACGGATATAGTCCCTACAAGAAAAACCATGACAGTATCGCCCCTGTCATAGTGCGGCGGCCTCCGCGTCGGCGTCCACCGCCTCGTAGGCCGCCAGTTCCCAACCGTGAAACACCACCGCCAGACCAATGTGCCGCACCGACGGATAGCGGCGCTGCAAGCCCGAGTCTGCGAGGTAGCCGCGTCCCTGCTGCGCGGCCTTCCGTAGCGTCGTTGCCAGCAGGGACTCGTCGAGAGGCTAGTGCCACTTGAGGTACTTCAGCTCTAGCACGTAGCCGTACCGCATGTCGGGATACTGGGCGACAAACGGCTCTAGGTGCGGAATACCGTGGTCGTCGGCATACAAGAACAACTCATTAAGCTGGCCATTGATCGAGTCCGACGAGCGGATATGGTGCCTTGCTACCTCGGGAAACAGGTCCCGGTTGCGCTCTAGGGTGTGCCGGACCACCAGTTGACAATACTCTTCAAAGCACTCCTGCAAGGTTTCCAAGGTGTCATCAAAAGTCGAAAAGTCAAAGCGCAGCACGACGTAGCGATGGCGGTTTTCCGTCGGCTGCCGCCCCAAGTCCGTACCGCCGAAGACGGCTTCAAATTCGTCAGTTCCTCTCCAGCAGGGAGACCCAGCAGGACTTGCCTATGCGACGGGGGCGAATCAGAAAGGCATAGCGTTCTTCTTCAAGCGCGTGGACGAAGCGGGTTTTATCGACGTAGAGGCGGTTTTCCAAGCGGATAGCGCGAAAATTGGCCTAGCCATAGGGAATACGGGGGTAGGATGCAGGCATGATGATCTTCCTTTCGCTCCAAATGGCAGGGAGGGGATTGCGCGGCAAATCTAAGGCCCGAGCCGTTTGCTATCAACACAGGGACGAAGCGACAAATGGAATATGTCGCTATACTTGGGAAGCGGGAGGTATGCGTGCAAAATGCGGAATAAATTCATGCGGCGTGCGGCCCCAATCATCACGCTGACGACGGATTTTGGTGGTGGCGATTACTACGTCGGAGCGATGAAGGGGGTCATCTTGGGCATCGCACCGGAAGCCCAGCTCGTGGATATTTCCCACCAGATTCCGCCGCAAGACGTGCTCGCCGCTGCTTTTGTTCTGCGCCACGCCGCGTGCGAATTCCCGCCCGGTACCGTTCATATAGCCGTCGTCGATCCCGGCGTCGGTACCCCGCGTCGTCCCCTCGCTCTCCAGAGCAGTGGCCACTTGTGGGTGGGGCCGGACAACGGCCTCTTCAGCTTTGTCATCGACCGCGCCGACAGCCGGGTGTACGAGATCGCCCGGCCCGACCTCGCCCGGCCCGACCTGAGCAGCACCTTCCACGGTCGCGACCTCTTTGCTCCGCTGGCCGCCCACCTCTGTCGTGGCTTGGACCTTGCCGATGTCGGGCCGCCGGTGGCCGATCCAGTGCGCTTGGCCGAATCCACACCTTGTAAGTCGGCTGACCGCATCGCCGGCCACATCATCCACATCGACGGATTCGGGAACTTGGTGAGCAACATTGCGGCCGCTGATATTGCGCCGTGGGGATCCGCGCTGTGCATTCGTCTTGGGGACCATGTACTCACGGGACTGTGCCGCACGTACGAGGACGTCGAGTTGGGCGCGCCGCTTGCTTTGATCGGCAGTGCCGGTCTGTTGGAAATTGCGGTCAACTGCGGCCATGCCGCCCGCCAATTAGGAATGCAACGCCGCGCTACTCTTGTCGTCGAAAAGCTCTGAGAAAGAAAAAATTATGGCTAATGCTCCTCTCATCGTCAGTATTTCTGGGATTCGCGGCCTCGTCGGCCAGTCGCTTACCGACGCGGTTGTCGCCCGCTTTGCCGCGGCCTTTGGCACCACCTTGACGCCGGGGGATACCGTCGTCCTCGCCCGCGACACGCGCCCGTCTGGAGTGGCTTTTGCTCAAGTGGCGGCGGCGGCTCTGTGCCAGGCGGGATGCCGCGTCGTCGATTTAGGCGCGTGCTCCACGCCCGGGGCCAAGCTGATGATCGCTGCGCTCGATGCCAAGGGTGCGATCATCATCACCGCCAGCCACAATCCGGCCCCTTGGAATGGCCTCAAGCTGGTGCGCGCTGACGGCGTTTTTCTCAATGCGGAAGAGGGCGCGCGCGTCGAGGCTCTCTTCCATGCGGGCGAGTTTCGCTGTGTTGCATCCGGGGCGCTGGAAATGTACGATCCAGAAGCGGTAGTGGAGCGTCACGTGCAGCAGATTGTGGACTACGTCGATGCCGACGCCATTCGCCAGGTCGGGTTCAAGGTGGCCGTCGATCCCTGCAATGGCACGGGGGGTTTGGTGGTTCCAAGCCTGCTGGACGCCTTGGGCGTCGAAGCCACGCTCATCAACGCGCGGCCCGACGGCGATTTCGCCCACGACCCGGAGCCGGTGCCCGCCAATCTCGTCCAGCTTGGGCAGGCCGTGCGCGACAACGGCTGCGCCATTGGCTTTGCCATCGACCCGGACGCCGACCGCGTCGCGTTGGTTGATTCGAGTGGCGCGCCGGTGGGCGAAGACTACACGCTTGCGCTGGCGGTGCAAGCGGTGGCGGCGCGGCAGTCCGGCCCGGTTGTCACCACCCTTTCCACCTCGCAGGCGGTTACAGACGCGGCTGTTGCCCATAACTGTCCGGTCTTGCTCACGGCGGTCGGCGAGGTTCACGTAGTGGAGAAGATGATGGCCGAGGGAGCAGTCGTCGGCGGCGAAGGCAACGGCGGCGTCATCGTCACCCAAATCGGCCCCAGCCGCGACGCGGCCTTGGGGTTGGCTCTAGTGCTGGAGGCTATGGCGCGGACCGGACGATCTCTTGAGGAACTGATCGCCGCGCTGTCCAGCTATGCCATCGACAAGCGCAAAATCACTTGCACTCCAGAGCAGCTAGACGCCGCCATTGCCGCGCTGCGCGACCGCTATCCCCAAGCGTATGTCCACCCGGTGCGCGATGGATCCAAGCTCTACCTGAGCGGACAGCTCGAATGCCCTTGGATCCATCTCCGCGCTTCCAACACCGAACCTATCGTTCGGGTCATCGCCGAGAGCGCGAGCGCCGCAGAAGCCGCTTTGCTCTGCGACGAGGTGGAAGGGTTGTTTAGATAGGGGAAGAGGCGATATGCAGTTGAGAGTTCTATATATACGTGTGTTATGCACTTTTTTGTTGACACCTCTCCATACCGTCCAGTACTTTCACGGAAAGGAGAATCGATCACAATATGGCTAACTCACCACTGACTCCCGAGGAGCGGCTGGCACGACTGGAAGCGGTCTATGAGCATCTAGCGACGAAGGCCGATTTTGCTTTACTCAAAAAAGACCTCGCTCAACTAGAAGGCCGACTTACCACTGAACTGCACAAGGGCCTCAATCGCAACCTCTATATCACCATCGGCGCGGTCGTAGCCGTGGCGACATTGGTGAAATACCTTCCATAACGGCAACTCAACGCCGACCTATGCCCAACGACGCTCCGCGTCCGCCGAGCTGATGTGGTGGGCTGTGCGATTGCCGAAAATAGAGACGTAGGGACACCTCGCCCGAAGCCGCTCGAACTCGAAGACACCTCGCATTAGCTTTCCTTGACGAAATATCCGTTGGCATTAGTCTTTTTGGCCGACAAGAGCCTATCTGGGAACCTGACCGTTGGTCTGAAAGCCAGCTAAAGGGCGGGGCGAGGCCAGCCTCTCCTTCTCAGCCGCTCGGATTTCGGGGAAGTTTTCGACTTTTTTATCTGTTTGATAGAAGACACTCCTACTGGGGTGCCCTTTCAGAACAAAGGAGAGACGATGTACAGGATTATTTTCGTTTCGCTTGCAGTGTTGTTGGCTTGCACCAGTCCAGAAGGCCCACAAGGGCCTGTAGGTCCCGCAGGTCCTCAAGGCGAACAGGGAGAGCAAGGCGAACAGGGCGAACGAGGGCCACGAGGCGCACAAGGTCCGCAGGGCGAACAAGGCGAACAGGGCGAGCAAGGCCCACAAGGTGAACAAGGGCCGCCAAGAGCTATAGGAACAGATGTCTTTAGTCTCTTTACGTTCTTGAGGGCGGACTTCAGCGATGACAACTTATGGGATTGGAACAAACGAGGTTCTGGAACTTGGCGAATACAAGGAGGGAGGCTAATTGGACGGGGTAGTGATGACGACTTTTTGACGAGTTTGACCGCAGACCCCGACTTTAAAGGATCACTCTACGTCACGGCTACGACCCAATGGCTTCGTGGTATTAAGACCCATAGTTACGGTATCATTTTTTATAGAGACGGTAGGGATTTCTACGGATTTGGCATAAGTGCTAATGGGGGTTTTGTACTAAGCCGATGGGATGACAGTGGCGACCCCATATCACTGGTTGATTGGACTTATAGCCCATCCATCAATGAAGAGGGAACCAATACGTTAAGTATTTTTAGTGAAGAAGGCAGGATAGAGGCATCCATCAACGGAACTCTCGTCGCTGAGGTCTTTGACGATACCTACACTGAGGGAAGAGTAGGTGTCCTAATAGGTGGAGACCAAGAAGTGGCCTTCGACGATTTGACCGTAGGGACGATCATTCCTTTGTCAGACTAGGGCGAATCTATAGCCTGTTAAGCCACACTAGCCGACTCAACAAATGGCCTCTTTATCTTGCTTGGAATCGCACTCTTGCGAAGGCATCTTGCCCTCGTCCAAGAATCAACTAGCAGCGACAATATCCCCGTAGGAGCCTGTGACTAGCTGGTCGCTGGTGATTTCCAACGCCCGCATCAGGGCCTCGACGCGTCGGTGCGACTCTTCGACGCCCTTTTCTTAGATCTTCGCCGAGAGCGCGAGCGCTGCAGAAGCCTCTGCGACGAGGTGGAAGGGTTGTTTGCCTAGGGAAGGGGCGATATACACTCTATCGTAGAGGCGTTGGCAACACGACGACATAGAGTTGAGAACGTAGTTGACCATATAAGTAAACATAGATACATTATCCTCAAAATCCTCAAATCCCACCTAGGAGAACGTCCGCATGGTTCAGTTTGGGCATCACCTGAAGGCGGCTCGCCTCGAAAGCGGATTGACCCAAGCCGATGTAGCAAGCCACCTTGGGGTTTCAAAGGGATACATCTCGCGTCTCGAAAGCGGCAAGGCGCGGCCCGCCGAAGCCACAGTCCGACGCCTAGCCGAACTTTGCGCGACCGATCCGGATTCGCTCCTCATCTTGGCCGATTACTTGCCTTCCGACCTTCGAGAAATCCTATCGCAGCACCCAGCCAAGGCGTCGGCGATCCTGCGCGGCACCTTTGGGCGTACTGATCGCCCTCAAGATGCGCCCCCCGCTGTCGCCGAATCTCAGGCGCTCTACCAGACTGGCGAAGCCTCATATCAGCTCGTCCAAGAGGATTGCTTCTCATGGATGGATCGTTGCCCTCCCAACAGCGTCCATGCCATCGTCACCGACCCGCCCTACGGTCTGAAAGAGTACACCTCCCAAGAAAAAGACAAACTCCGGCGCGGACGAGGTGGCGTCTGGCGCATCCCGCCAGCGTTGGACGGTTGCGTCCGCCAGCCTCTGCCTCGGTTTACCGTCCTCAGTAACGGCGACAAGCAGCAGCTTGCTGCGTTCTTTGAACAATGGGGCGAGCGGGCATTGCGAGTGCTCGTGCCGGGGGGGCACGTTTTCATCGCCGCCAACCCCCTGCTGTCGCACTTGGTCTATGCCGCCCTCGTCGAAAGCGGCTTTGAAAAGCGCGGCGAAATCATCCGCCTAGTGCAGACGCTGCGGGGTGGCGATCGTCCTAAGAATGCACACGACGAATTTGCGGACGTCACCGTTATGCCTCGCTCCGGTTGGGAGCCTTGGGGCCTATTTCGCAAGCCGTGCGAGGGCCGCGTACAGGACAACCTGCGCGTATGGAAGACGGGCGGACTGAGGCGGATCAGTGCCGAGCGTCCTTTCGGCGACGTCATCCGCAGTGCGCCCACCCGGTCGGCGGAACGCGACATCGCGCCGCATCCCTCACTCAAGCCGCAGAGCTTTATGCGCCAGATCGTGCGTGCAGCCTTGCCGCTTGGCGAGGGAATCGTGCTCGACCCCTTCATGGGCGGGGGTTCGACCATCGCCGCCGCGTATGCAGTAGGCCATGAGAGTATTGGTATTGAAAGTGACTCCGCGTTTTTCGATATCGCAAAAGCCGCAATTCCGCGATTGGCCACGTTGGAGGTCAACGGAGACAGTAAGCTGGTTCTGAAGGCTGGGAAACAGCCGAGTCTGTTCGGCTGAAAGCGCTTACGGCTCGGCTAGGATGACGCGATGGCGACCAATGCCGACGTCGGGCAACCGGTAGAGAAAATTGTTCCGCAACTTCTCGACACCAGCCGCTGTTATAGACGCTGTGGGCGTCCGGCGCGAAGCACCGGTGCGGCCTGAGAATGACCAATCCGCTTCGTCGAGCTTGGCGCAGAGGATTTCGAGAAATGTCAGCGGCGTAGAAACCCCTTCTTCCTGCTCGCCAATCTCATAGCGAAATACCATTAGCCAGCAGTCCTCCGGGTTGTGTCCCTGCCAACCGCCGCGCTGAATGGACGACTTAATTTCGATACCCTCGTCGCCCTTTAACACTAGATTCGATGCGTAATGGCCTTTCGGCAGCAGGTCGGGATGCCCTCCTACCTTCGCATTGGCCTCCAGCGTTTCAGCAGCGCGAGCGATATTTTTTACGAGAAACTCGGAGATCATGCCGGACAGCGAGTTGCCTAGCAATAATTCCTCCAATGGACGGAAGCCGCTGCTTTCGAGGAAGTCGTTCAACCCGTGAAAAAGTCGGTACGTCTCTGCCACAGCCTGTTCTATTTCTTCCACTTTGAGTCCGTAGGGAAGAACGACGCGACGATTCACGTAGCAGGGATCAAGTTTGGTCGGCCGCGACATGGCTCAGGGTCAATTAGCGGAGACGATATCCCCGTAGGAGCCTTTGACTAGCTGGTCGCTGGTGATTTCCAACGCCCGCATCAGGGCCTCGACGCGTCGGTGCGACTCTTCGACGCCCTTTTCTTCGGTCACGGCCTCTAGCTCGACGAACTGGCCGAGGCCCTTTACGTCGTCGAGGTGGATGCGCACGTTTTCCCACAGCCAGACTTGGCGCGTCTTCTCCACCTCGACCCAGACGCCGTGGATGCTGCTGAGGATGTTGCGCAGGCCCTCGGGGTCTTCGGTCTTGGCAATCTCGTAGTCGCTGCGCTTGGGGCCGGCTAGATCCTCGCGGTGGTAGAAAATCAGATGACCTTCGTCGGTCCCAAGCTCGCGCAGCTTGAGCCGACCTTGGTCGATGTTGAAATAGGTGTCCTTCTGGTGGAAGGTGCCCGCCAGCCCCGCGCCGAGGGCGTTGAGATTTTCTTCGGCGCGCTCGACGTCGTGATAGTGAGCCTTGATCTCGATATTAGTCATGTTGGATGCGTTTCGTTAAATGAGGCTTGCAAATGTATGGCTGGCCCTCGACTCGTCAAACTTGCGCTCTATTTCCCGATGCGTCAAAGTATAGCCCATGAAAGCCATAATTGTAGCTAACGACGCGGACCACTCGCTCTGCTGGCAAGAGGTTCCAGACCCGACCTGCGGCCCAGGCGAGGTCCTCGTCGATATCCATGCCACAGCCGTCAATCGCGCCGATCTCCTCCAGCGCGCTGGCAACTACCCGCCGCCCCCAGGCGCATCTCCCTATATGGGCTTGGAAATGGCGGGTGTGGTCGCCACTGTCGGCGCGGCTGTAGCGCAGTGGCAGCCCGGCGACCGCGTCCTCGGCCTGCTCTCCGGCGGTGGGTACGCCGAGCGCGTAGCCGTTCCCGCCAGCCATTTGCTGCCCCTGCCGACTGAGCGCGACTTCATCTGGGGTGCGGCCATCTGCGAGGTCTTTCTCACCGCTTTTGTCAACTTGTTCCGCGAAGCCGGCTTGCGCGCGGGCGAGACCGCCCTCATCCACGGCGGGGGCAGCGGCGTCGGCACGGCCGCGGTGCAACTATGCCACCAAGCCGATGCTAAGGTGATCGTCACGGCTGGCACGGCCGCCAAGGTGGCGTGTTGCCTAGCGCTGGGTGCGGAGTTTGGGGTCAACTACAAGGAGCGGGACTTTGCCGAGGCCATTCTCGCCCACACCGACGGGGTCGATGTGATCCTCGACATTGCGGGGGCCGATTACTTAGCGCGCAATGTGCGGCTGCTCAAGTCCGGGGGCCGCCTCGTGGTCATCGCCGTCCTGACCGGTGCCGAGGCCCAGATCGACCTCTTGGAACTACAAAAAAAGCGGCTGCGTCTGATCGGCTCGGTGTTGCGCAGCCGCTCGGACGAGGAGAAAACCGCGATCATCGCGGCCTTCCAAGAGCGCTTTTGGCCGCTGTTAGTTGACGGGAGTATGAGAGCGGTGATCGAGGACGTGCTGCCCATTGAGCGCACGGCCGACGCCCAAGACATCCTGCGGCAAAACCGCAACATCGGCAAGGTCGTTCTGCAAATTAGGAACTGATGTTACGCCTTGTAGGGGCAACCCTCGTGGTTGCCCTCGTCGGATCCCGCTGGCCGCATACGCGGTGTCGCTTGGGCACCTACAAGAGGTGCCCCTACACCTACCAATTCGTCGCCGATGCGTAACGTCAGTTAAAAATTAAGAATTAGGATTTTTCTATGAGTACACGTTATCGCCACATCGAAGTTAGCGGCCCGCCGCACGAGTTGGGGCGACAGATCGGGGAGGCGGCCCGCGACGAAATTCGCGGCTTTGCCGCCATTGCCTTAGAGCGCGTCAACAAGACCGTGCCCGTTTCGCACGAGCGCGCCATGGACATAAGCCGCCAGAGCATGGATTGCGCGGCTGCGTACGCGCCCGACATGCTCGACGAATTGCGCGGTATGAGCGAGGGGGCGGGCGTCGCGCTCGACGAGATGATGCTCTTGCAGGTGCGCAATCAGCTTTGCCCGGAGGAGGACGCGGCCTGCACGGCCTTTGCCGTTGCCCCCAAGCGCAGCACCGAGGGTCGGGCGATTGCCGCGCAGAACTGGGACAACGACCCCGCGCTGGACCCTTTCACGATCGTGCTGACGCGCCGGCCGGCTGGCAAGCCCGCGCTGATGAACGTCACCCAAGCGGGCCTCATCGCCTACATTGGCTGCAACGACGCTGGCATAGGCGTCTGCATGAACACCCTGCCGGCCCCTAGTCGCCCGGTCGGCGTCCCGCACTACTTTGCCGTGCGCGCCATTTACGAACAGACCTCGCTCAGCGATGCGGTTGCCGCGGTGGGCCGGGCCGACCGGGCCATTCCCGGCAACGTCCTCCTCTCCACTCCGCAGGGGCCGGCCGATCTCGAACTCACCTTGGGCCACGTCCACGTCTTGCGCGACGACGAGTTTGTCGTCCACACCAACCACTGCTTGCACCCGGAGTTGGTGCCGATCAACCGCGAATTTCCCGAGCTGATTGAGTCCGTCCCGCGCCACCAGCGCATCGAACAGTTGCTCGGACCCGAGCCGCTCGTGAGCATGGCGCAGGTGCAAGAGGCCCTGCGCGATCACGACCGGCATCCGTACTCCATCTGCCGCCACGTCAACGACCATCCGCAGACCGGCTTTTGGGAGAGCGTGTTTTCGGTGGTGATTGAGGCCGATCAAGGCCGCATGCACATCAGCCGCGGCAACCCCTGCGAGGCCCCGTACGAAACGTATTCGCTCAACTGACAGGAGGCGCTATGGGCACCCTGCACGGCACGATTATCGACGCAGTTTCCGGCGAATCGCTCGACGCCAAAGTCCACGTCCTCAATGCCTCGGGCACCTTCTCCCACCCGCCGAACTCCATGCTGAAGCGCGGCCCGGGTACGCCGTTTTTCTTTTGCGATGGCGCGTTTGCCGTCGAGGGTAGCCGGGGGCGCACGGATGTGCTGGTCGAGCGCGGCACCGAGTACGAGCCGTATCGCACGACCGTCGAACTGCCCGCCAAGGGCCGCGTCGAGGTGGAGATTCCGCTGCGCCGCTGGTATCGCCCCCAAGAGGATGCTTGGTATCCGGGCAACACGCACATTCACTACGACGAAAAGGAGACCCGGCCCGACGAGCGGCTCGGGATTGATTGCAGCGTCGAGGGGTACAACGTCACCTGCGTCAGCGTGCTCGACCGCCGCCAACTACCCTACGCCTCCAACAAATATCCCATTGGCGTGATGAACGAGTTTACGACCGCCCATCACGTCCTCGACATCGGCGAGGAAAACCGCCACTACGGAGACAATTCGCCGTGGGGTTTTGGCTACGGCCACGTGATGTTGCTCAACATTCGCAATCTCGTGCAGCCCGTCAGCCGCGGCCACACCCTCGCCGGGCAATTCGACCCGGACTATCCGCCCTTGTGCTTTTGCTGCGACGACGCCCGCGAGCAGGGCGGCTTGGTGATATGGTGCCACAACGGTCGCGGCATGGAGGCCCCGGTGGCCGCAGGCTTGGGCAAGCTCGACGCCTTCAATCTGTTCGATCCCTTTTGGATGGATCCGGAATACGATCTTTGGTACAAGCTGCTCAACTGCGGCCTGCGGCTGCCGGCCTCGACCGGCACGGATTGGTTTGTGTGTTCCAATAATCGCGTGTACGTGCAAGTGGATGGGGAATTTTCGTATGCGAGTTGGATCGAGGGCATGAAACAGGGGCGGACCTTTATAACTAACGGGCCGGCCCTCCAACTCACACTCAACGGGCGTCCCATGGGCGATACTGTGGAATGTGGCAGCGGCGCGGAGTTAGAGGCCGAAGTGACCTTTAGCTCGTTCTATCCAATTGAACGCGCCGAGTTGGTGGTCAACGGCACGGTAGTACAGCGCTGGGAGTGGCCGGGTGGCCGACGCGAAGGCGCGTTGCGCCACGGTTTTAGGGCCGAGCGCGATGGTTGGGTTGCTGCCCGGTTGTGGGGCGATTCGCGCGACAGCTTCGGCCAGTCCATTTACGCGCATTCGAGCCCGAGCTATTTCCGCGGCGGCGCGCCGCCAGCCGAGCGCGAGGCGGACGCGAATTTCTTTCTCCGCTCGATTGACGAGTCGCTCAAGTGGATTGACTCGTATGGACGCTACAACAACGACCAGCAGCGCGAGGATGTGCGGGAGCTGTTCAGGAGGGGGCGCGAGGTGTTCGCGGGGTTGGCTGGCTGAGCGGCCACCAGGCGCGGGTGATTTCGCCGAACTCGTGCGGCGTGACGGTGTACACGGGTTTGGTCTTGATCTTCTTGCTCAAGCTGGCGAGGGCGGCTGGGGGGATGATCTGCTGGACTTGCTCTTGGCGGCGGGCAAAGAGGCTTTCGAGGACCTGGCGGAAGAAATCATCGGACGGCACGGCGAACTTGGGCTTAGTGCGCTTGATGAGCACGAGCGCGCTCTCGACCTCGGGGCGGGGGAAAAAAGCGTCTTTGCTCACTTGCTCGATCCACTCTACTTGGGCCAACCGCCCAACGGCGACTCCAATCCGACTGTAGCCCTTTTGGCCGACGGTGGCACACAGCCGCTGGGCCAGCCGCTTGGGCAGCATGAGCACGGCCCGCTCGAATCGCTGGTTTAGCAGTTTGAATACAATCGGCAGGGCCACTTGATACGGCAGGTTGGACACCGCCTTGTCAAAGCGCGGAAAATCCACGGCCAGCGCATCGCCCCATAGTACCTTGAGATGTTCGTGCCGCCGCTGCAATTCCTTTAGACACGGAGCGAACTGGCGATCTTGCTCCACCGCCACGACCCGCCCGGCTCTTTCCAGCAGCAACTGCGTCAAATTGCCGATTCCGGCCCCGATCTCTAGCACGGTATCGCCGGCAGCGATGTCGGCGCAAGCTACTTCACGGCGCAGGATGGCGTCGTCGGTGAGGAAGTTTTGGCCGAGCTTTTTCTTGGGGCGGATGGAGTAGCGGTTTAAGAGGGGTTGCATTGCCTAATGGGCTAAAAACCGCTCGGCCTCGATTGCCGCCATACACCCGGTGCCGGCCGCGGTGACGGCCTGGCGATACACGGAGTCCTGCACGTCACCGCAGGCAAAAACCCCGGGGATAGCCGTGGCGGTCGAATCCGGGTCGGTGAGGATGTAGCCTTGCTCGTTCATTTCTAACACGCCTTCGAAAAGCTGGGAGTTGGGGATGTGGCCGATGGCCATAAAGACGCCCTCGCAGGGGAATTCGCACGTCTGACCCGTTTGGGTGTCCTTGAGCAGCACCCCGCGCACGGCTAGCTCGCCCTCGGTCTGTAAAATTTCGTCGATGGTGGCGTTGACCACGAAGTCGATCTTGTCGTTATCCTGGGCGCGCTTGAGCATGATTTTGGAGGCGCGGAACTCATCGCGGCGGTGGACGATGGTGACCTTGGAGGCGAATTTGGTCAGGTAGGTCCCTTCCTCCATGGCCGAGTCGCCGCCGCCGACGACGACTAGCTCCTTGTCGCGGAAGAAAAAGCCGTCGCAGGTGGCACAGGCCGAGACCCCGTGTCCCATGAGCCGCGTCTCGGATTCTATATCGAGGAGGCGCGCCGACGCGCCGGTGGCGATGATCAGGGCGTCACAGGTATAGGCGTCGTCGTCGCTTTTGACGGCAAAGGGTCGCTTGGACAAATCGACTTCGGTAGCAATTTTGAATTGGCACTCGGCCCCAAAGCGCTGCGACTGCTGGCGCATCAGATCGACGAGTTCTGGCCCCATGATGCCGTCGGGGAAGCCAGGGTAGTTTTCTACGTCCGTGGTAATGGTTAGCTGGCCGCCCGGCTGCAAGCCTTCGAGGACGAGCGGGGCGAGGTCGGCTCTGGCGGCGTACAGGGCGGCGGTCAGTCCGGCTGGACCCGAGCCGATGATGACGACCTTGTAGTGGTGATTGGCGCTCATTGTTCTCCTTTTTAGACGATGCGGCTCAAAAGCTCTCGGCCCTCCAACCCGGCCAGCAGGTTGCCGACCGACCGCTCGGCCATGGCTTGGCGCGTCTGGTGCGTTGCGCTGCCTAGGTGGGGTATGATGACGAGGTTGTCCAGCGCGAGGAGGGGATGGTCGCGGGGCAGGGGTTCGGGTTCGGTTACGTCGAGGGCGGCGGCGTAGATCCCGCCGTTTTGTAGGGTTTCTACCAGCGCGTCGTGATCGACGACGCCTCCGCGCGCGGCGTTGACCAGCACGGCCGACTTTTTCATCAGGCCCAACTCGCGCCGGCCGATCATGCCCCGCGTCTGATCGGTCAATGGCATGTTCAAGGTCACAAAATCCGCCTGCTGGAGCAGCTCGTCTAAGCCGACGTAACGCGCTCCGAGGTCGGCTTCGGCCTTGGGGTTGCGGTTGCGGTTGTGGTATAAGACGGTCATGTCAAAGGCCAGCGCGCGGCGCGCTACTTGGTAGCCAATGCTGCCCAGCCCGATGATGCCGAGGACTTGGTGGTGGACTTCCTGTCCCAGCATGAAGCTCGGATCGTAGGCGACAAAGTCCGGGCCGCGCGCGAAGCGGTCGCCTTGGATGAGGTTGCGTGCGGCGGCCAAGAGGAGGGCGAAGGTTATATCGGCTGTTGCGCCGTCGAGAATTTTGGGCGTGTTGCCTACGGGGATGCCGCGCTCTTGGGCGGCTTGGAGGTCGATGTGATCGACGCCGACTCCGTAGTTGCTGATGACGCGGAGGTCGGGCATGAGATCCATGTATTCGGCGGTGAAGGCGTAGTGGCCGTAGTTGTACACGCCTTCGATGGTGCGGAGGAGTTCGGCCGGAGGCTGCGGCTCCAGCGGATTCCAGCGCACGATCTCGGCGCGTTCCGCGATCATGGGAATGATGGTGTAATACGGTTCGATTTCCGAGCGGAGTAGGACTTTGTAGGGCATTCTTGCTCTCGCATAAAGTGAAAAACAGCTATCCGCATTAGCTCCTAAGCTCCGAATAGCTGTTGACGCAACTCAGATTGGCTAATTTCCAGATACGCGGCAACTCTGGATAAAATCACGTGCAACGTGCCAACTTTTAGCTGGCTATGACGCGGGATTGATACGTGATGTTCCGACCCTTTTACATAGGTAACTAGTCGTATGTGGCTGCCCCTCTGCCGGACGACCCGATACGCATAATGACGGCGGACCAGTTCATCACCGGACATATCCCTAGGGATCATCACACGGCAACGACCTCGTCCTTTACCAAGTGCAGTCTGAAAGTCCCGGGTACCGACTCGCCGTCGAAATGACACAGCACGGCGTCTTGAGCCATTCGCTTCAGGTCTTTCCACGAGTTAGCTTGAGTAATGATGTCGTATCCTACTGCTGCGGCGTAGTAGCCACCCTCCTCAGCCTCGTGGACTTCAAAAACTACTTCGTTTGGCATAGTCAGCATCCTATACGCATAAAATTCGGAAGCAACGCGTATTGGAGAGTAAGATTTCAGGAACTTCTGAGCAAGCCTGACGAGGCTTAGGTGCCGGGGATGGACCAAACGAACGGGGTAATCGTGAAAGAAGTCTTGACGCAAAGACACCGGTGGCCGACGTTGGAATCTTTCAGGTCATTTCAAGACGAGGCGTCATGCTGATTGCACATCCCAGAGGATACTATCGCTTTCTCCAGGGCATTGACCCCTATTCTTGTGGCGTCGTCGCCGAGCCGGGCTGGGAGATCGTTCGCGCTGTGCTGGCCGAGCCGCTGCCGTGGCGGGAGGGATTTGAGCGCGTGGATGCGCATCTGGCGGCGGAAGGCTGCGACCGCGTCGCGCTCTGCGCGATGGAGCTGCGCTCGCCCGCGCCTTTTACCATGCAGGGGTTTATCGACTTTAACCGCGAGTACTGCGCTGTCCTGCGGGCGTGGGGTTTGTACGTGGATGAGCTCAATCCGGTGGCCCGGACGAATGTCGCGCCAGCGTGCGATCCGCCGGCTGTGCCTTCGCTGTACGCCTTTTCCTACGCGGTTCCCAATGATCAGATTGACCGCAAAACTTTGATCGTGGCTGGTGCTGGCGAATTGCGGGAGGGGCACCTTGTGACCGAGGGGATTATTCGCTCGGGGGACACGTCGCCCGCTGCCATGCGCGAGAAGGCCGCTTATGTGGCGCAGGTTATGAGCGAGCGGCTCGCGGGCCTCGGCGGGACGTGGGATTTGATCGACGCAGTTGACGTGTACACCATCTATCCCTTAGCGGAAATACTCGAAGAGATTCTCCTGCCGACGATGGGTGCGGCGCGGCGCTACGGCGTCTGTTGGCACTACGCTCGGCCGCCGGTTGTCGATATCGACTTTGAGATGGATCTGCACGGCGTAGTGACGCAGCGGATCGTCTAAGGCCGCCAGCGCCAGCCCTGCACCTGCCAGTCCACGCCAGCCCCGCACAAAGCCGCCCCGTATCCGTCCGCTGGTTCCAAAGCTATTAACTTCCACCGCTCTACCTCGTCCTGCCCCTCGTCCGAGCGCAAAAGCACTGCCTCCGCTCCCAGCGACACCGCAAAGGTGCCCAAGCCAGCGGCGATGCCGTCTCCCCGCGCCTTGACGTAGGCTTCCTTGCGCGTCCAGATGTTGTAAAAAGCCGCTCGCCGATCCTCGTCCGGCACCTCGGCCAGCGCCTCCTGCTCCTCTAACGAAAAGAAGCGCGCAGCGATTTGCTCGTGCGCGACTTGGGGCCGCATCCACTCTACATCGACGCCAACTTCGCGGCTCTGCGCTATCGCATACAGGGCTAGTTCGTGGGTGTGGGACACATTGAAATGCAGCCCGCCCTCTGTCAGAAAGGGTTTGCCGTGTGCGCCGCGTGAAAAAGTTACCGCATCGGGCGCTTGACCGAGATACCGTCCCAAAAGCTGGCGCAGCATCCCCCGCGCCACCACAAAGCGACGCTGATGGGCACCGGAGAGCAAGCCGCTCGCTCGCTCGCGCTCTTCCGCGCTGAGCCAAGCCGCGAGTGCAGACTCCTCGCCGGCCGCGTCCAACTCGACGCACCAGACGTGGATTTCATCGTCGCTGAGTGGAGGCCAGCTCGACGGAGATTCCCAAACAAAAGTCATAAAAGGTTCACTTGACGGCGTAGTTTATCGCATTCAAATTCCTAATTCCTAATTTCCAATTTCCAATTCCTAAATAAGGAGTGCCTCATGGCTGCTTTTTCCAGCAAAGATTATCCCGATTACACGTCCGACGGCAAGTACAAAGTCATCGGCACCCGCCCCATCCGCCACGACGGCGTCGATAAGGTCACCGGTGCGGCGGTGTACGGGGCCGACGTGCGCCTGCCGGGCCTGCTCTACGGCAAGGTCCTCCGCAGCCCGCACCCCCACGCCGAGATCATCTCGATCGACACCTCCAAGGCCCTCGCGCTCGACGGAGTGCGCGCCGTGGCCACGTCCGACGATTTGGTCGAAACCGTAGATAAGCTCTCTAATATCGGCGAAACCACCGTTAATGTGCGCGAGATCGCCAAAAACTCGCTGGCCTCGGACAAGGTGCTCTATACGGGCCACGCGGTCGCGGCCGTGTGCGCGGTCAGCCCCCACATTGCCGAAGAGGCCCTCGACCTAATCGAGGTCGAATACAAGGTCCTAGAGCCGGTGGTGGATATCCGCGAGGCCATGCGCGACGACGCCCCGCTGCTCGACGAAAACCGCACCACCCGCGCCCTCGGCGAGGACACGGGCAAGAAGAGCAATGTCGCCACCCACAATCAGCACGCCATGGGCGACCTCGAAGTGGGCTTTGCCGAGGCCGATGTGATCGTCGAGCGCGAATTCCACACCGCCACCATTCACCAAGGCTACATCGAGCCGCACAACACGACCGTGTGGTGGAAAAACGACGGCAGCGTCACCGTGTGGGTGAGCACGCAAGGGCCGTTTGAGATCCGCTCGCAGGTGTCGGAAGTGCTCAATGTGCCGGTCTCCAAGGTCAAGGTCATTCCCTGCGAAATCGGCGGCGGCTTTGGCGGCAAGTTCCCCACCTACATGGAGCCAGCCGCAGCCATTATGTCGCACAAAACCGGCCAGCCGGTCAAAATGATCATGAGCCGCACCGAGGTCTTTCAGGGGACCGGCCCAGCTCCCGGCTCTTATATAAAGGTCAAGATGGGGGCCAAAAACGACGGCACCATCACCGCGGCCCACTGCTACATGGCGTACGAGGCCGGGGCCTATCCCGGCTCGGCCGTGGGGGCGGGAGCGCAGTGCATTCTCGCGCCGTATAACATCGCCAACGTCACCATCGACGCGTACGACGTGGTAGTAAACAAGCCCAAGTCTTCGGCCTACCGCGCGCCTGGGGCACCCAACGCGGCCTTTGCCTCGGAGAGCGTCCTCGACGAACTGGCCGAAAAGATCGGCATGGACCCGCTGTCGATGCGGTTGCAGAACTCCGCTAAAGAGGGGACGCGGCGCGCCGACGGCACGGTGTACCGGCAGATCGGCTGCGAGGAAACCGTGCAAGCCGCCAAGGACTCGGAGCACTACCACAGCAAGCTCGAAGGCCCCTATCGGGGGCGCGGCGTGGCCGGTGGATTTTGGTTCAACGGCGGCGGCATGTCTTCGTCTGCCATTGCCGTCAACGACAACGGCACGATCAACCTCACCGAAGGCTCGGTTGACATCGGCGGCAGTCGCGCCGCCATGGCCATGATCGTCGCCGAGACCTTGGGGTTGCGGGCCGAGGACATCAATCCCTCGATCCCGGACACCAGCTCGATTGGCTTCACCGGCGGCACCGGTGGCAGCCGCGTGTGCTATGCCACCGGCCACGCCTGCTACAACGCGGCTGAGGACGTCAAGGCCGAGATGTGTCGGCGTGCGGCGCGGCAGTTAGAGGTCGCCGAGGACGACATCGAGTTCGAGGACGGCAGCTTTGTCTGCAAATCCGATCCCGCTCAGCGGCTCACCTTTGCGGAGGTCGCCGCCAGCCAGGGCAGCACCGGCGGCCCGATCACCGGCAAGGGCACGATCAATGCCGGCGGCGCGGGCAACGCCTTCGCCGTACACATCGTCGATGTGGAGGTCGATCCAGACACCGGCAAGGTCGAGATTTTGCGCTATACGGCGGTCCAAGACGTGGGTAAGGCCATTCATCCCTCGTATGTCGAGGGCCAGATCCAAGGCGGGGCCGTACAGGGCATTGGCTGGGCGCTCACAGAGGGCTACTTCTACACGGCCGATGGCCAGATGGCCAACCCGACCTTCCTCGACTATCGGATGCCGACCACCTTTGACATTCCCTTGATCGAGACGATTTTGGTCGAAGTGCCCAATCCGGCCAGCCCGCACGGGATCCGCGGCGTCGGCGAAGTGCCCTTGGTGCCGCCGATGGCCGCCATTGCCAACGCCATGTACGACGCCTTGGGTTGCCGCTTGGGCGAGCTGCCCATGAGTCCAGACCGGGTCGTCGCCGCCTTGCAGGAGCATCAGCTAGAGGAAGCGGCCGGCTGAGGAGCAGCGCTCTGAGTATTAGCGCCCGGTTCCTCGTGGGAGCCGGGCGCTTTTATTGATTAGGATTATGGCCGAAAACATCGACCCCGACGACTTTATCGACGCGCTGCTACCGGTCGTTGGCCAGTGCGCCCGCGCTTCGCTGATTTTCTACGGCCAAGTCGCCGACATTGGCAAGGCCGCGGACACAAGCCTCACCGGCAGCAAGGCGCAGGACGCCTCTACGGCCTTCACGGTTCTCGACGCGGCCGTGCAGGATATCCTCCTCGCAGCCGTGCTCCAGCACTTCCCGTTTGTGCGCTGCATTGCCGAAGAGCGCACGCCGCTCAAAAAGCGCTTTGCCGGCAACACCTCGCCCTATGTGGTCATCCTCGACCCCATCGACGGCACCTTGCACTTCAAGCGGGGCGACGCGCCCTATCACATCGTCATCGGCTTGGCCTGCGATGGCCAGATGCTGGCCGCGATTGTCGCACGGCCCTCAGAGGACAAAATTTTTACCGCCATCAAGGGCGAGGGAGCTTTCGCGCGCGTCGGCAATGGCCGCCCGCGGCGCTTGCAGCTACCTGCCGAACCGCGCACGAACAAGGTCTTCATTTCCTCCAAGGCCCGCCCTTATCAGGCCCTCGTCCGCCCTGCGCTGGACCCGCGCGAAAGCCCCATTGGTGCGGCATTGGTCCTCACGGAGATTGCCGAGGGCGCGTTGTGCGCGTACCTGACGCGCCAAGTTGAAGTCTATGACGTCGGCCCGCCGTCGCTGATTGCTGAAGAAGCCGGGGCGCGCTGCTACATTGGGAAACGCCGCCGCCCGGCCTATACCCAGCGCCGCAAATTTGGGCACTTTTGGGCCGCGGCCAACGACGAAATCGCCGAATACCTCTTTGCCATCCTGCGCCGTGCGCACCGAGACCAACGATTATGAGCTACGAAATCAAAGACGTTCTGCCGGTCGTCCACATGCCGTACAGCGACGACCAAGCCATTGATTACGCCGTGTTGGAAAACGAAGTCGATTATCTTTTTGAGACAGGGGCGCACGGGTTTTGCCTCGCCTTGGTATCCGATCTGTTGCGCCTGACGGCGGCCGAGCGGCTGGCGCTGCCGGCGCGGCTCGTGGAATTGGCTCGTGGACGCGGCCCGGTCATCATCGGTGTTGGAGCCGAGGGCACGGCCCAGGCCCGGCTCTACGCTCGCGCCGCTGAAGACGGCGGTGCCGCGGCCGTCATGGCCATTCCGCCGATTTCCCGCGCTTTGGGCGAGAGCGAATTGCGCGCCTATTTTACCGCCCTGCTCGCCGAGGTTTCCATCCCGGTCATGATCCAAGACGCCAGCTCGTATGTCGGCAACCCGATGAGCATTGAATTTCAAGCGTCGCTCTTTGGCGACTACGGCGACCGCGTCCTATTCAAACCCGAGGCCACTCCTTTGGGGCCTTGCATTTCGGCCCTGCGCGACCACACCGAGGGCCGGGCCGGTATATTTGAAGGCAGCGGCGGCTTGCTGCTGATCGACTCCTTCCGCCGCGGCATTCGCGGCACTATTCCCGGTGTCGAGTTGCTCGACGGTACGGTGGCCTTGTGGCGCGCCCTCGCAGCCGGCGACGAAGAGCGCGCGTACCAGATCTATTTTCCTATCTGCGCCCTGTGTACGTTGCAGATCCAAGGAGGCTTGGACGGCTTCATCGTGGTCGAGCGCTACCTCATGCACAAGCGCGGCCTCTTTCCCAACCAAGTCCACCGCGGCCCTTTGAGCTTTGCGCTCGATGCGGAGACGTGCGCCGAAATAGATCGTCTGTTTGAGCGGCTACAGGACGTGCTATGACTGACTCAAAGCGCATGCAGGCGGTACAGAGTCCGGTAATCCCGCATGTGGCCGCCCTCATCCGCGACAATCCGGGCACCATTTCCCTCGGCCAAGGCGTGGTACACTACCCGCCGCCACCGCAGGCCATGCAGGCGGTGGCCCGCTTCGGCGGCGCGATTGCCGAACACCACTACCAGGCCGCCCGCGGCCTGCCCGAACTCAGGGAAGAGTTGCGCCAAAAACTCGCGCGCGAGAATCGAATCGAAGTGGGCGACGACCAGATCCTGATGGTCACGGCTGGCTCCAACATGGGCTTTTACCACGCCTTGCTCGCCGTGGCCGACCCGGGCGATGAGATCGTCGTGATGTCGCCCTTTTACTTTAACCACGAAATGGCCGTCGGCATGGCCAATTGCCGGGCCGTGCTCGTTCCTACGGACGATGCTTATCAGCTCGACCTCGACGCGATTGAGGCCGCGATCACGGCGCGCACCCGCGCCATTGTTACGATCTCGCCCAACAACCCGACGGGCGCGGTCTATCGGCCCGCGGACTTGGCCGCGGTCAATCGGCTCTGCCGCGAGCGGGGCCTCTACCACTTTGCCGACGAGGCGTACGAGTACTTCACGTACGGTGCGGCCCAGCACTTTTCGCCCGGCTCTCTACCCGAAAGCACCGAGCACACCATTTCGCTATTTTCCTTTTCCAAAGCATACGGCCTCGCCAGTTGGCGGGTCGGCTACCTCGTGGCCCCACGGCATCTGCTCGGTGCGCTAGAAAAGATTCAAGATACCGTGCTCATCTGCCCGCCGGTTATTTCGCAACGCGCCGCCCTCGGTGCCCTCGCGGCCGGAGCGGCCTACTGCAAGAACCATCTAGCGGATATGGATGCGGTGCGCCGGCTTTGTCTAGAGCGACTCAGCGTACTTGGCGAGTGGGTGCAGGTGCCGGCTGCTGAAGGAGCCTTTTATTTATTAGCGCGTCTGCAAACTGACCTCGACGCCATGGATGTAGTCGCTCGCTTGGTGCGGGAACACAAGGTCGCCGTCATTCCCGGCAATGCCTTTGGATTGAGCGCGGATTGCTATTTGCGCGTTGCCTACGGTGCCTTGCGCCAAGGGGATGTGGCCGAGGGCATGGATCGGCTCGTCGGGGGCTTGGAGCAGATTCTCTCCGCTTGACACGGTAGGTTATTTAAGCGTATGTTTCGGCTAACAGAGAGCGACCTGAATCGGCGTGAAGAATACCTCAGAGGAAGTTTTCCACTCCTCTACGACGTGGAACTTCGACAAACATTGTATTCGGTATTCTGGCGGGTTGGTCGCTCTTCTTTTTTTTCTCTGCTCGCCCTCCTGCTCCTGCCAGCGGTTCTACTCGCCCAACCTCTCGCCATTGCCCCGAATGTGCTCGATTTGGGTGTAGTCGGCGTCGGCGTGGAGGCGCGCACGTCCGTTTCCGTCGAAAATCTGCAAGACGATGCGCTCGAAGTGATCGTCGGCATTAGCGGTGCTGGTTTTGGCGCGGCACCGGATACGCTGCGCTTGGACGGCAAAGGCGTCAGCAGCGTCGAAGTGCGCTTCAGTGCTACAGTGGCCGGAGAATATGCGGGCGAACTGACCTTGCAGGTAGCCGCTTTGTTCAAAGACGAGCGCTTGGTTGTGCCGCTTCAAGCAATAGCCGTCGTTCCGACCTTAGCACTTTTGCCGGTCGAAGGGCTGGATTTTGGCGCAGTGCCCGTCGGGCAAATGGCGACGGCAGCCGTTACTGTCAAAAATACCGGAACCGTGCCCGTGGCGGCTGGGCAGATGAAAGTTGCCGACCTACAGAGTCCCTTTAGCGTTGCGGGCGACGTTGGCCCTTGGCCTGCTCCCGGCGATGAAACGCGGATCGACGTTGCGTTCGCCCCGACGCGCGCGGGGCCGGCCGCTTCTGAGTTCGTCATCGCCGCACCTGACTTTGGGGCTTGGTCCATTCCCCTACGGGGGAGCGGTTTGGTGCCGCAAGCGGCCTTTTCGCCTCTCCCGCAAGTGGGTCTCGACTTTGGCACCGTCGAAGTGGGCCAGCGCCTAACGCGTCGCGTGACCGTCCTCAATCAGGGCCAAGCCGAGCTGCACGTTGAAAACGCCGCCATTGAGGGCGCGGCTTTTGTCCTTGGAGTCGTGGACTCGTCGGCCACCCTTCTTCCCGAGGGGCGGCTCGACCTGAGTGCGGCGTTTGTGCCGCAGAGCGAAGGGGATCGAAGCGGCGTCCTGCGTCTGTCCACTAGCGATCCACAAGCGGCCGAAGTGGCCATCCCCCTCGCGGGTCGCGGCCAAATCAGCCCGCCGCGCATCGAGATTATCAATGGCGACATTGATTTCGGCAGCGTGCCCATCGGCGGGACCGCACGCGGCCATTTGCTGTTGTGGAACAAGGGGGGACAGCCGGGCGTGGTGGAGGTCGCCGTGGCCGCAGACGAGGGCGTTGAATTTGGTCTCGAACAGCCCTCGGTCCTCGTCCAGCCTAAAGATAGCGCCCCAGTAGCGCTGAGTTTCTCCCCCAAGGAAGCCGGTCTTCGCCAAGCCATCCTCCACGTCGAGGCCGAAGCCGAACGCCAGACCGTGCGCTTGCAGGGCGTAGGCCAGTTTTTCGCCCTTAGCCCGGCGACCGTGGATTTCGGGCGAGTGGCCGTTGGCGAAAGCAGCAGTCGCGTCGTCGAGATAGCCAATGTGGGCAACGCCGACTTTGAGATTCACCAGCTTCGCTCGACGAGTAGCGAATTTACCGTCCACACCTCAATCGACGCCGACAGCAAGTTTCTGCTGCCAGCCCACAGCCAGCGCACCTTGCCACTGCACGTGTCCTTCAGCCCGTCGGCTCGTGGAGCAATTTCGGGGACCTTGCGCTTGGACGGTTTGGGCGCGCATGAGATGATGACGCTCGACGTTTTGCTCAAGGGCAACGGAGTGGCCGCGGAAATCGAGTTGAATCCGGCGGGCGTCGTCGATTTTGGCTACGTGGTTTTGGGTGAGCAGGCGGAAAGAACCTTTGTGGCCACTAACGTCGGCGATACCGTGCTGCAAGTCGAGGCGCATCCCCAAAGCAAGGAGGCTTACGTTACACCGGCGCAATTCGCGCTGGCCCCGGGCGAGTCCGCCCGCCTCACGCTCTTTTTTACGCCCAATGCCTTGGGCGACCGCCGAGGGCGCGTTTTGTTGGTCAGCAATGACGTCAAGGACCGTGCCCGTCCGCTCGAATACAAGGGGCACGGGGTGCTCGCAGACATCCACTTGGCGCAGCTTGTCGAGGTTTTGGTCTCGCGCGGCGAGAAGCCCCAGTCCTTGGCTGTCGGCTGGAACAATACGCCGGTGGTGCAAAAAGACGGTACCAAAGTGGATGTGGCCTTTGCGATTCCCGACTCGCTGCGGCAGGCGCTAATCGGTCGCGAGTTGATCGTCGAGTGGACCCGGCTCGACGAAAACTATGCCCCCAAAGGCAAAAACAGTACTCAAAAGCAGAAGGTTACGATCTACGAGTCGAGCGGTGGGCGCGTCTTAGCCGAGGATCTCAACTTGCTCTTGTCGGAAGAAGACAATCGCCGCGTGCGGCTCAAAATTACTACCCACAGCTACCCGGGTGCCCCGCCGCAGAGCGTGGCGCAGCTTTTGGAAGCCGGGGGCTGGAAGTGGGAATTTGAGGCCAAGCCGCTGGTTTCCTTTTTGACGATCCGCCCCGGGCGCGATTATACCGACGCCGACGGCAACGCGGTCCCGGGCCAAACTGAGCGCCTGATTGGCTTGCCTGGATTGGCCTTTGCCGGCTGGCACAACGTGGATAATCCGTTGATTTCCGGCATCCATTTCACCGCCATCGGCAATGTCCTCGAAGCTCTTTCAACCGGAAACTCACTGGCCATTTCGCTGGGCGTGGCCGTTTCCTTTTACAAGGATCAGTTCCTCTTCGGCTTTGGCTGGGACATTTACGACAGCCGACCCGCCAAAAAAAAGAAAGGCTCGCAGGATTACATTATGACCTTTAAGTACTCAGGGTTGTTCAAATGAGCAGGTGGCGGTACACCATGGCCGCTGCGCACAAGTCCTGCGCCCCCATCCCCGTCAGATAGACCGCGCTCGGTGCTGAGGTGCCAAGCCGCCCGCAGGCGGCGTCGCCGATATCCAGTACCGCGCCTTCGGCATTGCGCGCCAAGGCAATCTGCGCAGCTTGGCCCTGCTCAGCCGCAAAGCGAAATTCCCCGGACTTCTGGGCTTGGGCGAGTACATCAACTACCACCGTGCGCTCGCAGAGCACTTCTGGCGCGAGCTGGCGCGTGCGACTGTCTCCGGCGAGGACCGCGAGGTATGGAACCTCGGCCAGCATCGCCGAGGTCAAAATGGGCTGTGGCGTCGGCACTGCTGTCAGCACGGCGTCGGCATCGGCGATACACGCTTCTAGCGATGTTGCTAACCGCAGGCTCGCGTGCAGGTCTGGTCCGACCGCTTCGGCAAACGCCGCCCGGTTCTCAGGCCGGCGGCTCGTGCAGGCAATTTCCTCTAAGTCAAAGAGCTCGTCGCAGGATAGGGCCAAGGTCCGCGCAATCCGGCCGGTCCCTAAAATGGCGACTCGCTCGATGGCCGCGCCCATTAGATATTGAAGGCCCAGCGCACCCGCCGCGCCGGTGCGCCAGTCGGTGATGTGCCCGGCCTCTAGCTGGCATGTTTGACCCTGTTGCATATCTTCGAATGCGATGTACGCCTCTCGCTTGGCCAGCCTCCCGCTCGCCACATCGGAGAATTCTTCGATGATTTTTCGCGCGCGAAACTTTCCCGGCCATTCGGCTGGCATGTCCAAGCGAAAGTAGTCGAGTGCGCCGCGCTTTTGGACGGACTCGGTGCGCGGCGGATTGTCGATGACCCCCGCGCCGTAGCGCTCAAACGCTTGGTGACAGGCGGCGAGAAAATCAGCCGTAGAGAAGCGATGGGCAAAGGTTTCTTCGCGTAGGATATCCATGTTTCTTCCTTTGTTTGCTTGACGTAACTTGCCGTTTCTTCTTCATTTAATGACGTTTAATGACGTTGGAGCGATGGAGCGAGGAAACCTCAATCTGCAGGAGCTAATTTTGTGGGGGCTGGCCACGGTGGCCATAGCCCTTCTCCTCAAGGCGGCCTTCTGGCCGCACTCTGCTACTGCCCCCGAGTCAGCGCTCCAGCGGGAAGTTGCCAAGGCGGAAACCGCTCCCCAGATTAGCCCCATTCGGGTCGAAATTCTCAACGGCGGAGGCGAACCCCAGATCGCTGCCCGCCTCCGCAAAAAGGCACGCGCCCTCGGGCTAGATGTGATTCACGAAGGCAATGCAACCAGCTTCAATTACCTGCACACGCTCGTCGTCGCTTTGGACGGCGATATCGAGCGAGCCAGACAAGTGGCGAATGTCTTGGGGATACCCCATTTTATTCGCCAGCAGAAGGAAGATCAGTTCAACTTGGCGAGCGTCTCGATTATCATCGGGCACGACTATCGCCGCATCGGCCTACTCGACCCAGTTAAGTAACCTTGCGAGAAAATGTCCATGAGACAAGAGCCGCCCATCGCCCGCGTCGTAGAAATTTTACAAGATAAAAAGGCCCTCGCAATAACCTTGCTGGACCTGCGCGACATCACCGACACCTGCGACTACTTCCTGCTCTGTACGGGCACTTCTGAGCAGCACATCCGCAGCCTCGCCGACGAAGTGCGGGACCAACTCGCCAAGATAGGGGAAAAGCCTTGGCACATCGAAGGCGCGGATACGCGACGCTGGGTGTTGATAGATTGCGTCGATTTTGTCGTCCATATTTTTCGCGAGGAAGTGCGAGACTTTTACGCCCTAGAGAGACTGTGGGGCGACGCCGAGCGCACGGATTTCCCAGATGCGGGTGCGCCCGAAGAAGCCGCAGAAACGCCCTTTGAATTTTCGACCTTCTAATGCCGATGCAAACGCTCAAATGGCAGGACGACGCGCTGATCCTGCTCGATCAGACTCGCTTGCCCGAGGAACTGGTGTACACAACCTACCGCGACGTCGAGGGCATCGCCCGCGCCATTGAAGGGCTGGTGGTGCGCGGTGCTCCGGCCATTGGCTTGGCGGCTGCGTACGGCGTGGTGGTGGGTGCGCGAGCTGCGGTTGATGGCGCTCCCGAGGCTTTTTGTCGCCGCGTGGAAGCAGCCATTGCTCGCCTCGCCCGCACCCGGCCCACCGCGGTCAACCTGTTTTGGGCCTTAGATCAGATGCAGGAGGTGTTGGCGGCGAATCAGCGCCGCGACAACCACGCTATCTGCGACGCCCTGCTAGCAGCAGCTCACCGCCTCTTTGAGGAAGACCGCCAAATCTGCCGCCAGATCGGTGCCCACGGCGCGACACTCCTGCGCGATGGTAGCCAAGTCATCACCCACTGCAACGCCGGCGGCTTGGCCACGGCCGACTACGGCACGGCCTTGGGCGTCGTCTATGCAGCCCAAGAGACAGGTAAGAAAGTCGCCGTATTTGCCGACGAAACCCGTCCCTTGCTCCAGGGGTCGCGGCTGACCGCGTGGGAGCTGATGCAGAGCGGCATCGACGTCAAGGTCATCTGCGACAATGCGGCCGCGGTCGTGCTGCGCAATGAGGCGATTGACTGCTGTATCGTGGGTGCTGACCGCATCGCCAAAAATGGCGACGTGGCCAACAAAATCGGCACCTATGGGCTGGCTATCCTCGCCCGCGAACACGACGTGCCGTTCTACGTGGCCGCGCCGGTCTCGACCCTCGACATGGCCTTGGCCTCGGGGGCGGAAATCCCCATTGAAAAGCGCGATGGAGCCGAGGTCCGCCAAGGCATGGGCAAGCCCACGGCCCCGGACGCGGTGCCGGTTTACAATCCGGCCTTTGACGTCACGCCCGGCGACTTGGTGTCGGCGATCATTTCGGAAAAGGGCGTCGCCCGCGCTCCGTACGAACCCGCCCTGCGCGCTTGGAGCGAGCGATGAGAACGTATTCCATCCTCCTCTTGCTGGCCCTGCTCGGCTCGGCCCACTGCGCGAGCGCACCGCGCTGGCGCAGCGATTCGGGCGATGCCGCGCCCGTCAGCCGCGAAGAATTCGATCCGCACACCCTCGACGAAGATTTGCTCATTGAGCCGGTTCAACGCGAAAACCGCGATCAGGCCCAAACCCCGGCGGAGCCGGCGGCTCCCGTGCAAGGGAACGCCCCAGCAGCGAGCGCTTCGGTCTATCGCCTCCAGCTAGTGGCCCTGAGTAACGAAGCCATAGCCCGCCAGCGCCGCGCCGAACTAGAACGCGCACTCGGCGTGAAGGTTTATCTAGTGGCTCGCAGTGCGCACTTGGTGCTGCAAGCTGGTCAATACGCTACCCGCGCTGCGGCCGCGGCCCTCAAGGAACAGGTCGCCGCACTCGGCTCGGACTACGCCGATGCCTATGTCGTCGAGGTCCCGGCGAGCGCGGTGCCCGACTCCGTTCCAGCGGAGGCCGCGCCCGAGATGGTGAGTATCACTGGCTGGCGAGTGCTGATTGACCAGTTCCTATCGCACGATCACGACAAGGCCACCCACCTCGCGGAAGAGGCCAAAAAGCGCCTGAAGCGCGAAGACATCAACGTGACCCTTAAGGGGCCTTATTACAAGATTGAAGTCGGCAACTATCGCACCGAGGCGCAAGCTCAGGCCGCGGCCGAACGAATCGGGAGGTATTACCCCAATGCCCTCAAGGTCCGCTCCCAGATTGTCATCTCGCAGGAGGAGTAACGCGCCATGCGCTTGTGCTGCTGTGTCATCGCATTGCTGCTCATCGCCTGTGCCCATGGCAAAAGCACCGGACCGATGGTCTTCAACGACGAGGCCGTCCCGGTCGTGTCTGTTGAGGATCCACCGCCAGATACGGCCGATCTACGCGCTGTTCGCTGGCACTTGCTGTTTGCGATCGAAAGCCACGAGCTCGGGCAGACCCAACGGGCGCAAGCAGCCCTCGACTCGGCCATCGGCATTCTCGCCAGCCTCGACGAGCACGACGCGCTGGTCGATACCACGCAGGCCATGCGCCTCGGTTTGGATATTGAGCAGACATACCTCAGCTTGTTGCCGGACTTGGAGCACCTTCCCCCCGACAGTCATTTACCCCTTCTGCTCGAAGGACTATCCAAAGAAAAAATCGAGCCTCTGCCGGCTGACGCCGAGCCTTTGGTCCTCATCCAACGGCTTGGTCGCCGCAGCGACATGCCCATCGACGCCAATGACCGCGTCGTCGCCAGTCTCCACTTCTTTCAGACGCGAGGTCGCAAGACCTTTGCCATTTGGTTGCAGCGCGCCGGGCGCTATCGCACGCTGATTACCGATATTCTCCAGCGCGAAGGGATGCCTAGGGACCTTTTCTACCTAGCGGTTATCGAAAGCGGTCTCAATCCAAGGGCCTATTCGCGGGCGCGAGCGGTGGGGTTGTGGCAGTTTATGGCACAAACCGGCCGCATGATGGGCCTCAAACGCACCCACTGGATCGACGAGCGGCGCGACCCGATCAAGGCGACCGAGGCTGCCGCCCGATACCTAAAAGAGCTTTTCGCCGAGTTCGGCGACTGGCGCTTGGCCCTAGCCGCGTACAACGCCGGGCCAGGACGAGTCCGCCGGACCATTGCCCGCTCCGGCACCAAAGACTACTGGCAACTCGACCTGCCCCGCGAAACGAAGAACTACGTGCCGCTCTTTATGGCCGCGGCCGTCATCGCCAAGGATCCCCAGCTTTTTGGTTTTGAGCCCCAAGCCGAAGATCCAGCTTTTGCTTATGAGGAAGTCGTCCTGCCCAAAAACTGGCAGTATGTCGATCTGAAAGCGGCAGCCCAACTGCTGGGCATCGAACCTAAGGTGTTGCACGACCTCAACCCCGAGTTGCGCCAAGACATCACGCCGCCGGGGAGTCGCCCGCCTTATGTTTTGAAGGTGCCGCCGGGCAAGGGCCAAATTTTGCTCAACCAGTACGCTAGCTTGCCGGTCTCGCCGGGAGTAGCGGTCCATCAATATCAGGTGCAGCGCGGCGATACGATCTCTGGCATCGCCCAGACTTTTGGCGTCTCCACGCGGGTCATTGCCGCGGCCAATAGCCTGAGAAACCCCAACCTCATCCGGCCGCGACAGGTGCTCTATATCCCGATCTCGGCCGCTCCGAGGGCTAAGCAAGAAAGAGCCGCGAAAGGCGGCGAAATGTACACGGTTCAGTCGGGCGATACGCTGTGGGAGTTAGCCCGCCGCTTTTCGGTCAGTGCCGCCGACTTACAGGCGTGGAACGGTCTTGAAACCGCACGGATCAAACCCGGTCAGGAATTGGTGATGCGACCCCAGCCTAGTGCCCAAGCGGTACTGAAAGGCGGCGAAGTGTACACGGTTCAGTCGGGCGATACGCTGTGGGAGTTAGCCCGCCGCTTTTCGGTTAGCGTCGCCGACTTACAGGCGTGGAACGATCTTGAAACCGCACGGATCAAACCCGGTCAACAGCTAACCGTGGCCAACGGGCAAGCGCAGATGTACACCGTAGTCACGGGCGATACGCTGCACAGCATCGCCCGCAAATTCGGCCTCGCTCCTAGCGATATTGCCCGCCAGAACAACATCGGCCTCTCGGAGACGCTGCTGGCGGGCACGACCTTGCAAATCCCGAGGTGACATGAGTGCGGTCCGCCATATTCTCTTGTTAGCACTGGCCTTCGTCCTGCAAACTACTTGGGTTGACGCTATCGAGATAGGGTCGATCAAACCCGATCTATTGATTGTGGCGTTGAGTTTAGTTGCGCTGCGCAGCGGGCCGGTGGTAGGGGCCTATATGGGGCTGGGACTGGGCGTCTTCCAAGACCTCTATATGCCCGCCGACCTCGGTGTCAATGCGCTCGCCAAGTCGCTCCTCGGGATGGGCTTTGGCTACAGTCATACTCACATGGTCTCCGACAGCATTCAAGTGCAGGCCGCGCTGATTCTCGGTGCTGTGATCTGCCATGATCTTATCTACTATATGTTTACTAGCGCCGATATGCCCTTTGAGGCAGTCAAGATTTTGGGCCGCGCTATATACACGGGCCTGATAAGTGCGTTTTTCTTGACCGGCTTGCTCATCAAACGCTATCTCTTTCCTGCTTGATTATGCAACATCCACTGCCACAAGATGAGCGTCTGCCCCTCAAACTCCTCCTTGCGCCCGTCATCTTGCTGTTCGCGATCTTGCTCCTGCGGCTGTTTTATTTGCAAGTTATCACCTCGGCCGACTACGCTCGCGAGTCCGAGGAAAACCGCATTGCTCAGCGGCGCGTCAAAGCCCCCCGCGGGCTGATCTACGACCGCGACGGACGCATATTGGCCCGCACCCGGCCGTTTTACACCGTCTCGTTAGAGCGCACCACGCGCAAGGACTTTGAGGCAGTCACCACAGCGTTTACAAGGGCCATCGAGGATGTAGAACTAGACGGCGAATACAGCCGCAAATATCGCACCATTCGCCTCAAGCGCGATGTTGACTTTCGCACGGTATCGATCGTAGAGGAGCAGCTCGAGGCCGACTGGCCCCTGCTCGATATTGAGATTGAGACCCAGCGCTACTATCCCTACGGTTCGGCCGCCGCCCATCTGCTTGGCTATATCGGCATCATCCGCGACCAAGATCTCCAAGGGAACAATGAAAACGCCTATGTGCTCGGCGATTTTATCGGCAAGACCGGGATCGAGAAGGTGTACGAAAACAGCCTGCGCGGCCGCGACGGCATGGTGTTCGTCGAGATTGACGCGACCGGCCGCACGGGCCGGGAGTTTCCAGAGCGCGATCGGCTTCCCGTGCCCGGTGCCCCCCTGCACCTGACCCTTGACTTGGAAGTGCAGCTAGCGGCCGAGCGCGCCTTGCCCGATAGCTTTGCTAGCGCCCTGGTCGCCCTTGACCCACGCACCGGGGCCGTGCTGGCTTTGGTCAGCAAGCCGGCCTTTGATCCCAACATTTTCGTGTCGTTCCAAGCCCAAAAGGAGCGGCGGCAGGTGTTGCAGAGCGAGACGGTGCTACTCAACCGCGCCTTGCAAGGGAGTTATCCACCTGGCTCGACGTTCAAGATGGTCAGTGCCATAGCCGCACTCGAAACGGGCGTCACTGATACGTTGAGCCTGTTTGAGCCTTGCTATGGTGCACTGCGAGTGGGTAGGAGTACGTTTCGCTGTCACAGGCGAACAGGCCACGGTAGTCTGACCCTCTTAGGGGCGATCGAGGTCTCCTGTAATGTTTACTTCTACCATTTGGCCCGGTTGATGAGCATTGAAACGTGGCACAAGTACGGGGCCCAATTAGGCTTCGGCCAGCCGACGGGGATCGTCTATCCCGGGGAAGCTGCTGGTCTCCTGCCCTCGCGCCAGTACTACAAGGAGCGCGGCGGCTGGTCCTTCGGCCATCTGCTCAACGTCTCCATTGGTCAAGGTTCCTTATTGGTCACGCCCATGCAGATGGCCCGCTACGTGGCTGCCATTGCCAACGGCGGTTATTTGGTCACGCCATACGTCAGCGGCGATCCCCCTCGCCGCCAACGCATTGACGGCATTTCGCAGCGGACTCTCAGCATCGTGAGAAAGGCTATGCGCCGTGTGGTGGCCAGCGATACCGGGACCGGCCGCCGAGCGCGGGTTGACGGCGTCGCGATTGCGGCCAAGACGGGTACTGCACAAGTGCCTAGTCGAGACGATGACGCTTGGATGGTGGCCTTTGCTCCGTACGAGAAACCCGCCATTGCCATCGCGGCCGTGGTCGAAGGGGGTGGCAGCGGCGGGGCGCGCGTCGGCCCGGTTGTGCGCGAGGTCGTCAAAGCCTTTTGCATTCAAGAGGGCATCATTGCGCCAGAAGCAGCCGAGGCAGACACGCTGTTGGCTGACGAGGGAATGCTTTAACTCATGCGCTTGCTCCGCAGACTCGATGTCCCGCTCCTGATTGCGACTTTGGCGACCGTACTAATCGGCATCATCGCGGTCTATAGTGCTACATATCACAACGACTCTACCTCGGTGCAGAACGCTTGGATCAAGCAACTCCAATTCGCAATTTTGGCTTTTGTCGTGGCCATAGCCGTCGCCTATATCCCGGAAAAGGTCATTTACAGCGTGGCGTATCTGCTATATCTGTTCAGCATTGTGAGCCTAGTCGCGGTGTTGATGTGGGGCACGGGCGACGCTACTCGTTGGTTGCGCTTGGGACCGGTGATGTTGCAGCCTTCAGAACTGGCCAAGCTCGCCACCATCATAGCGCTAGCTCGCTATCTGAGCGATCGCAACACCGAACACATCAACTCTATCAGCGGCTTTCTCGGGGCCTTGTTCCTCATATTGGTGCCGATCGCCTTGATTGTGCCCCAGCCCGACTTGGGGACCGCAATTTCTTTTGGCGCACCGTTTTTCCCCATGCTTTATTGGGCGGGGATGCGCAAGTTTTTCATCTTCCTCGTCATCTCTCCGCTCATCAGCGTCTTCTGCTCCTTAAATCTACTGTGGCAATGGGGTACTCCGTACGTCTTTGCTATCTTTATCGTCGGCAGCACCCTCTTGATTCACCGCTTTATGCGCCGGCTTTGGCTGACCATTTTCATGGCCATCGTCAACATCTCGGCGGGTTTGCTCACGGTGTACTTTTTGGAGAATTTTCTGCGTCCATACCAGAAGGCCCGCATTATGACTTTCTTCAATCCGGAGAGCGATCCGCTCGGAGACGGGTGGAACATCATCCAATCCAAGATCGCTATTGGCTCCGGAGGGCTGAGGGGTAAGGGCCTGCTAGAAGGCACGCAGACTAAGCACCAGTTCCTGCCGGCGGCTCATACCGATTTTATTTTCTCGGTCATCGCGGAGGAGGGGGGGTTTGTCATGGCCCTGATCGTGCTGGGCCTGTTCTTTTTTCTTATTTATCGGGCGCTGCACATCGCCTCCATGGCCAACAATGCCTTTTACGGCCTAACAGCCCTCGGCTTGGCTGCGATGCTGACCTTTCACGTGTTTATCAACGTTGGCATGACCATCGGCGTCATGCCCATCACCGGCCTACCGCTGCCCTTTCTCAGCTCGGGAGGCTCTTCGCTGCTGTCCAACCTCCTCGCCATCGGTTTACTCCTCCACATCGGCACCTACCGCCACGAGTTTTGAATGCTCGTTGCTAGACAGGCCATCTGCTGCGCTCTGCTCGGCGCGTTTGTCATCAGCAACCCGCAATGCGGTGCCTATCGAGCCGGACACGCTCAGCTAGCGCACGCCTATTTGCGCGACGGCCTCTACGACCAAGCCTTGGCCGAAACCCGCCGGGCCATTCGCCAAGACGGGCCGGATGACCGCTTGCTGCTCATCGCCGCCCTCGCCCGACTGGGCCTAGACGAAGTGGATGCCGCACTAGAGCTGATCGGCCAAGCCGTTGCCTTGGCACCGGACGACGACGACCTGTACAGGGCCTTGCGCGATATTTGCGAAAAAGAGGAGCGCTTCGCCCAAACCGAAAAACTCCTCGCGCAATTGCGTGCAGATTACGGGGAGAGTGCGTCGCTGTGGGCAACCGAGGGCTGGCTCCACGCCCGTCAAGAGCGGCCCGATGCAGCCGTAGAAGCGCTGCGCCAAGCCACCCGACTCGACGAGCACCACCTCTTCGCCCACATTGAACTCGGTCGCCTTTTGATTGCCGAGGGGCGATTCGCCGAGGCCGAAGTCGCGCTCGTCGAGGCCGTGCGCATTCAACCCGATGACCGGCAACTCGTCCTCACCTTGGGAGATTGCCAACTCCGCCAAGGGCTTGCGGAACGGGCCGCTCGCACTTTTGATCAAGCGCTGACGGCCGGGGTCGTTCGTGCAGTTGACATCGCCCGCATCTATTACGAGCGCGAGCGGCCCGACAGCGCTATTGAATACTACGAGCGCGCCTTGGCTGGTGCTCCAGACGATCCGCTGATCCTCAACAACTTGGCTTGGACCTATGCAGAAGAGGGCCTGCGTCTTAGCTATGCGCTGAATCTGTCGATGTGCGCGGTCAAGCTCGACGCGGAAAACCCAGTCTATTTGGACACCTATGCGGAATTGCTGCACCTGTTGGGGCGGCATGCCCACGCAGTGGCCATTATGCGCCAAGCCCTCGCGCTCGAGCCGACCGATGGCGAGTACCGGGCCTATCTCGAAGGCCAGATGGCGAAATTCCACCGTGCGCTCGCCACGCGCCTGTGAGTTAGGTGCGGTAGTATTGGTAGTTGATGTCGAGGTGTTCTAACTTTGCGTACAGGCTTTTGCGCGACAGGCCCACGTCTTCGGCTACTTGCGAAATCACCCCGCGGTGTCGGTGTAGAGCCTCGCAGAGGAAGTTACGCTCAAACGAGTCCCGCGCTTCCCGAAAATCGCGCTGGCTTAGATCGGGCTCTTCTTCGTCCTGCCAGTAAACGATCTCTTCGGGCACGTCTTCTTCCCGCAACAAGCTGTCGCTTGCGAGGATGACCATGCGCTCGAGCGCGTTTTCCAACTGCCGCACATTGCCCGGCCATGGATAGGCCAAAAAGTGGTTTAAAGCCGCGGCGTCGATCCCGCGAATTTTGCACCTATTTTGCGCTGCCAATCGGCGGATAAAGTGTTCGATTAGTAGGGGAATGTCTCCCTTGCGCTGGCGCAGCGGCGGCAGCTTGAGCGGTACGACGTTGAGCCGGTAAAAGAGGTCCTCGCGGAAGGTTCCTTTGCGGACCTCCTCCCGCAAATTGACGTTGGTGGCGGCGATGACCCGCACATCTACCCGCAAGGTCTCCGCGCCTCCGACGCGCTCGAACTCGCGTTCTTGCAGGACGCGCAATAGGCGCAGTTGCACGCGCATATCCGCTGCGCCAATCTCGTCGAGAAACAAAGTCCCGCGATTGGCTAGTTCAAAGCGGCCTAAGTGCTGTCGAATAGCACCCGTAAAGGCTCCTTTCTCGTGCCCGAACAGCTCACTCTCCAACACGCCTTCGGGCAGCGAGGCGCAGTTGAGCCGCACAAACGAGGCTCTGCGCCTTGGACTGCGCCCGTGCAAACGCCGCGCCAACACTTCTTTGCCCGTGCCGCTTTCTCCGGTGAGGAGCACGGTCGCTGGGGACTCAGCGACCCGGTCGGCTTGGGCTAGCAGGCGGCGGACTTGGGCGTTTTGGGTGATAAATTCAGGATGGTCAGCACAGCGGGGGGAGGACGCGCTCACTCTCGTACCCGCGTCCGAGTTCGCAGACGTACAAGAATACACAGATAACCTTCCTTTCTTTTTGGATATATAATGCAAAAATGAATATAATATGCCAATGAAAACGATTGTCAAGAACAATTAATGTAGAAATGTAGATGGGGGATTAGGCTAGGACAGAGGACCTATCGGCACAGATTTCGGAAACTAAGCTGTTGTAGTTGCTAGAGCCTCTCGATTCTGCGTCGTAGAGCGCGACGGGCCGGCTAAAACCCGGGGCCTCGGCCAAGCTAATGTTGCGGCTGATGATCGTCTGATAGACCTTGTCGCCGAAGTGGTTGCGCACTTCTTGGGCCACGTGGCGACAAAGCTGCAAGCGGTTGTCGTATAGAGTAAGTAAAACGCCCTCGATTTCGAGATTGGGATTGAGGTAGCGCTGCACCACGCGGATGGTATCGTTGAGTTTGCTGACGCCTTCTAAGGCATAGTATTCACACTGCACCGGAATGAGCACGGAATCGGCCGCGCTCAGCGCGTTGATGGTCAGTAAGCCCAAGGACGGCGGGCAATCAATGAGTATAAATTCGTACTGTCGTTTTATCGGATCCAGAGCTTCGGCCAACCGCTTGTCGCGCCCGACCATCGCGGCCATCTCCACTTCGGCACCTGCGAGGCGGATGTGCCCGGGCACTACGAAGAGGTCCTTTATATAGGTGGGAAACGTCGCCGAGGCGGCGCTGAGTTGGCCTATCAAGACCTCGTAGGTCGAGGCATAGTCGCTACCGAGCTCGGCGTCGCAACTACTAGTGGCATTGGCCTGCGGGTCTAAGTCGATGAGTAGGGTCCGGTATCCGAAAATGGCTAGACCGGCGGCAAGGTTGACAGCCGTAGTGGTCTTACCCACCCCGCCTTTTTGATTGGCGATAGCGATGATTTTGCCCATACCGATATTTTGCCCCATCAAAGCCTACACAAAGGCTCAATCAGCTAATCGGAGCGAGCCTAAGCGCGACTCCGTGCTATTTAGTGAGCAACAAATTAAGAGGGCCAACTGACTGCTCCCATAGCTAAAGGGAGCACGTTCAGGGGAGTTATACAGAAGACCCTAATCACCGCCTCTAACTCAATATAATACGGCGCGACGGAGCGTCAAGAGTTTGTTTCAATTTAGTTACAGCTAAGCAGCAAAAACACATAACATATTATAAAAAAATAGGTTATATATTTTAGCAATCGATTGCATAAGCTGCGTTGCAAGGTTTTTGGGCCTGTGGTAAGCGCAGTTCCTTATTATTGTTTTTTCATGTAAGTCCAGAAATGAGAGACGGCGATGCAAAACGATTCCTCCTTCTCAGAATTAGTTGCCCTCATGGCGCGTCTGCGCGCCCCCGATGGCTGCCCTTGGGACCGCCAGCAGACGCATACCACGCTCAAACCCTACCTATTAGAGGAGGTGTACGAGGCTCTTGAAGCCATTGACGCAGACGATGCCGCCGAGTTGTGCAAGGAACTGGGTGATGTGTTGCTGCAAGTGGTGTTCCACGCCCAGATCGCAGCCGAGGAGGGTCGCTTCGACATTGAGGCGGTCGGCCAAGCCATCGTCGATAAGCTGATTCGTCGCCATCCTCACGTCTTTGGCGATGCGAGTGCGGACGAGGCCGACGAGGTTTTGCGCCGCTGGGAGCAGATCAAAAAGCAGGAGCGCCGAGAGCAAGGGGAAGCTGCGCCGTCGTTGCTGGAGGGCATTCCCAAGCACCTACCCGCTCTGATGCGTGCCTATCGGATTCAAACGCGAGTCGCACAGCAGGGGTTTGATTGGGACGAGGTTGATGGCGCACTCGACAAGGTCGAAGAGGAATTTGCCGAAGTGCGCAAGGCTTGGGAGACGGATGAGGCCGCGGCGGTCGAGGAGGAGTTTGGCGACTTGCTCTTTTCGTTAGTCAACGCCAGCCGATTCCTCAAAGTAGATCCCGAACAGGCCCTCAGACGGGCAGTTGCCAAGTTTGAGCGTCGCTTCCGCGCTCTGGAGGAGATCGTCCATGCGCGAGGTGAGGAAATAGCCGCGCTCTCGCTGGCGGCCCTAGACGAGATATGGGACGAGGTGAAAGTGCGCGAAAAGGGCGAAGAATAAGCAAGTGATATGGAACTAGCGCTCGACAAAGTTCCCCTCCGCGTTGACGCGCTCTTTTTCACCACGGTCTTGGGCGTTTTGGCGCTCGCCGTACTGGCCGTGCGCGTCGCGGTCCAGCGAGTAGGGCAGGCTGCCGACCTGTGGACTATGCGGGCGGCTATGGGAGCGATGCTCTGGTTGGTGGCGACCGGGCTAGCTGCGCTCTCGGGCGCACTGCACGGCTTCTCGCTATCCATCTTTACGGCCTTGATGATCCTAACGGGCGGTGCGGCCTTTTCACGGGTGGGGACCGTGCTGGTGGCTGCGGTTGGCCCGGTCGGGCTGATTGGCTTCCAGTTTTTCCGCGTGCCGGTCGCCGTGTTCTTACGAGGAATGTACCAGGCCGGGCAAGTGCCGGTGCAGATGACGCACGAGGGACTCAATTTCGACGTCTTCGCTGGCTTGACCGCGCCGGCCATGGCTTGGTTGGTCTGGCGCGGCAAGGTGGGAGCCTACGCGATATGGGCTTGGAATGCGTTTGGGCTGTTGCTGCTGGCTGAGGCAATGGTCATCGCGGCCCTCTCCATGCCGACGGAGTTCCGCGTCTTCACCAACGATCCGCCTAGCACGTTCATGACTTATGCGCCTTACGTCTGGTTGCCGACGGTCTTGGCACCAGCCGCCCTGTTTGGTCATTTGTTGGTACTGCGCTGGCTGTCGTCGAGTTGCTCGGGGTCGAGGTAATCCATGGCCGGGTCGAGCCTCCAGCGGCACTGGTCGGGGGGCTGTATGGTGCGGCCCCACGCGGATAGGATGGATCGATTGGTGCGGAGCGCGGCCATGCGTGCGACGATCCACTCTGGGTCCCATCCGTCTAGGACTTCGGCTTTGAGCGCGGCCAATATCTCTTGGTGCGCCGGGTCGGCCGCTAGGTCGCAGCGCTCGCGCGGGTCGGCTTGGAGGTTAAAAAGCTGGCAGGGCTGGCCGTGGTAGTAGTTGAGCTTCCACGGCCCGCGCCGAATCATGCGCTGAAAAATGCCCTCTTCTGAGAAGGGCCCGCCGGCCCCGGCTGCGTCTTGGCAGAACTCGGAGAAGGCGACGTCGTCCCACGCGACGTTTTTGGGATCCGCGAGCAAAGGCAGTACGCTGCGGCCCCGCGAGTTGGGCAGGGCTGGACAGTCCAAAGCGTCGAGCATGGTCGCGTTGAGGTCGAGTGAAGAAACTACCCGGTCGCAACGGGTGCCGGCGGGCAAGCGCCCGGGCCAAGCGAGTATGGCCGGCACCTTAACCGAGTCCTCGTAAAAGGTCTGCTTCCACCACAGCCCGTGCTCGCCGACCTGCTCGCCGTGGTCCGACGTGTAGAGAACTAGGGTATTTTCCTCCAAGTCGTTTTCCCGCAGCGCGGCTATGATCTGGCCGATTAGCACGTCCATGCGGTGGACTAGCGCCCAATAGGCGGCGCGGGCGCGGCGGGTTTCTTCTGCGCTGACTTCCTCGATCTCGCAGGCTTGGCGCCAGCGCTTGATGTGGGGATGGAGGTGGTCGCCGAAGGGTTCGGGGGTTTGCGGCGAGGTGATGTTTTCATAGTAGTAGCGATAGTCTTGCAAGCGAGCGACAAAGGGCTGGTGCGGCAACATGAAACCGACCGAGAGCGAAAACGGCTCCGCGGCTTGGCCGGCGCGCTTGGCAACGCCGAGGCGGTTGAGGTAGTCAATGGTCGCGGCGGTGACGTCTTCGTCGTGGACTTGGTAGGCGCTCTGGCCATGGCCGGACAGGCGCAGACTGACGCGGCCCGGGCCGGCTGTGCCCGTGAGTTGGCCGTGATCGACTCCTTGGCCTCCGGGTTGGTTGGGGCCGTGGTCGCCGACGAGCCGCTCCGCGTACCCGTGCAGTTGGTCCGGCCCGACCGAGTGCATGCGGCCTATGAGGACAGGGCGGTAGCCGCCCGCGCCCATAGCGTGGGCGAGGGTGGGGATGCCGGAGTCGAGGATGTGGCTGTTGGTCCAGACTTGGTTGTCGCAGGGGTAGCGGCCCGAGAGCATGGACATTCGCGAGGGCACGCAAATCGGCGAGGGGCAATAGGTGTTGTCGAACACCACGCCGCGCGCGGCAAGGGCGTCGAGGTGGGGGGTCTCAACTAAGGGATCGCCATAGCAGCCGGCGACGTAGGGGCTGTGTTGGTCGGAGTGGATGTAGAGCAGATTGGGACGGGATGATTGGCTCATAATGGTCCTTATCGGTTATGTAGTGTGCGCGACAAGGTACGTGGCCGGTCGGGGGCGAGCAAGATGGGGCGAGGCCGATTTTTCTCGCGCAGCGGCCTTGTGTACGTTTTTTTGAACGGCGAACTGCAAGCTAGGGAGATTGGGTATGAAAACTAAAAAAGCCTCCAAGTCGGCGAAGATGAAGAGGAAAGACTACGAGCGCGAGTTGGCCAAGTTGCACCACGAATTGGTCAAGTTGCAGCATTGGATCAAGGACCAGGGCCTGCGGGTCGTGATCGTCTTTGAAGGGCGCGACACGGCTGGCAAGGGTGGGGTCATCAAGCGCATCACCGAGCCACTCAATCCGCGCGGTGCGCGCGTGGTGGCCTTGGGCACGCCGTCGGACCGCGAGCGCACCCAGTGGTACTTCCAGCGCTACGTAGCCCACCTGCCGGCCGCGGGCGAGATGGTGGTCTTCGACCGCAGTTGGTACAATCGCAGCGGCGTCGAGCGGGTGTTGGGCTTTTGTACCGAGGAAGAGTATTGGGAGTTTCTTCACTCGTGCCCGGAGTTTGAGCGCATGCTAGTGCGCTCGGGGATCATCCTGCTCAAGTACTGGCTGTCGGTGAGCGAGGAAGAGCAAGAAAACCGCTTTCAAGAGCGCGCCCAGAATCCGCTCAAGCACTGGAAGCTCAGCGACATAGACCTCAAGTCGCGGAAGCTGTGGGTCGAGTATTCCAAGGCCAAAGACGAGGCGTTTTTCTACACGGACATTCCCGAAGCGCCTTGGTACACGGTCGAGGCCGACGACAAGCGTCGGGCGCGTCTCAACTGCATCGCGCACATCCTCAGCCAACTGCCCTACGAGGACGTGATGCCGAAAAAGATCAAGCTGCCGCCGCGCCCGCCCCACGGCGAGTACCAGCGCCCGCCGCACAGCAAGTTGCACTTTGTCGATGAGAAGTACTGAAAAGCGGCTTTGCAAGTTGTCCGAGTGCGAGCGATGAGACGCCATGTCCAGCCAGTTCGAGTTTCTCGGCCCTTCCCACATCGCTGCAATGGGTGCGACGCTCGCCTTGCCGATCCTCTTGACCATCGTCGTCAAGCGGCTCAATTCGGCCAAGGCGGCTCAAGCCATCTGCGGCGCGTTCGCGGGCGTGCTCTTGCTCAACGAGATCCTGCCTTGGGGCCAGCGCTTGACGATGGTCGGAGCGTACGATTTTGTGCGGTGGTACCTGCCGTTGCACGTCTGTAGCATTACCGTCTTCGCCGTCGCTGGCGCACTTATCTTCCGCTGGCAGACGGCGTATGAAATCGCCTACTTCTGGGGACTCGCCGGCGCGACCAACGCCGTCGTCACGCCGCCGCTCATAGCTGACTATCCAGCGTATCGCTTCTTTCAATATTTCATTGCCCACGGCGGCATCGTCGCTGGCGCGTTGTTCGCAACTTGGGGCCTCGGCATGCGACCGACGTCCAAGTCCGTCATCCGCGTCTTTGTGCTGCTCAATCTCTTGGCCATTGTCGCATTCGGCGTCAATTGGGCGCTGGGGAGCAACTACATGTTCCTCAGCCGCCCGCCCGTTACCCAATCGCCGTTTTTCTTTGCCCCGTGGCCGTGGTATATCCCAATTCTAGACGGCGTGGCGCTCGTTTTGTTTTACGTGCTGCTCCTACCTTTTAAGATCGGGCGCAGAGCAGATGGCTCGCGGATACCTACTATTCCATGAAAGCACATCGCAAAAAAAAGAAGGCTACGTCCCACAAGTCTGAGCCTCAGATTCGCAAAGCGGATCTAGTATTGGCAGGGCCTTGGGGTCCTTTCTTCATTGTCGCGGCAACCTTCCTTTTGGGGGTCTGGACCTTCGACGCCAAACTGTCCCTGAGCGGCGACAACGCCGAATTCATCACGCTGGCGCGCAGTCTGGCCCAAGGCGAGGGGCTTTTGCACATCAACGCGCCCGACCCCAAGCCAGCGACCAAGTACCCTTTTGGCGTTCCCCTGTTACTGGCTCCTTTGGCGTGGGCTTTTCCCGGCGATTGGGTGCCGATGAAGGCTTGGGTGCTGGTGCTTTTTGCTCTGGGGATGGGGGTGCTTTACCAATTGGCCAAGGAGCGAGTGGGCGTCCTGCCCGGCCTAGCGGTGGTGGCGCTGAGCGTCGTGCTCGGCAAGAGCTATTTGACGCACGGGCCGACCGGTGCAGCCTACGGTCCGCTGCTGCTGCACTACGCACACCAAGTCATGTCCGAAGTGCCCTATCTGACCTTTTCGCTTTTGGCGCTGTGGCTCGTCGAACGGGGCGTTGGGCGCGAGGATCTCAAGGGAAATTGGTGGCTCGTCGGCGGATTCACCTGCACCATTTGGGCGTACTACATCCGCACGGCGGGGATCGCGCTCGTGGCGGCTGTGGTGGTCTATTTGTTGCTTCGGCGCGATTTCCGGCGGTGTTTGTTCTTTGGCGGCGCGGCGTTTGTCTGCTGGCTGCCGTGGACCTTGCGCAATCAGGCGGTCGGTGGCGGCAGCGTCTATATCAAACAGCTCTTCATGGTCAATCCCTACCACCCAGAGCGGGGCCTGCTCGATGTGGGCGGCTTTGTCGAGCGCTTTATCGGCCATGCACATCGCTATCTGACGGGGGAATTGCCCCATACTTTGGTGCCGTTTTTTGGGGGCACTGAGACGATTTTTCACCCCGCACCGTTGTTGCTGATCGCACTCGCCGTTGCGGTGACGGTGCTCTGCATCAAGCGCGGCGAACACCTGCTGTTCCTGCTCTACGCGGCCTTCTTCATGGGGATTGTGTTGCTGTGGCCTTGGCCGGGGGATCGCTTTCTAGTGCCGATTGTGCCGGTGCTCGTCTTGCTAGGAGTCTGGGCCGTTTTGCAAATCCGCGATAGGCTGGCCGGGGGTCAGGTGGGCAGGTTCGCAGTGTGGGGCTGCCTGCTGGTATGCATCAGCGGCCAAGCCGGCGGCGTCAAACGCCTAGCTGACTACGCGGCTGCCGACTATCCTCCGCCTTGGCTCCGCTATTACCAAGCCGGTCAATGGCTCAAAGCCAACGCGCCGGAAGACGCCATCGTGCTATGCCGCAAGGGCTACTGGATGTACATCGTCTCGGGTCGGCGCTGCGTCGGCTTCCCCTTTGACGAACCGGCAAAAGTGCTGGCCCATATAGAGCGCGAAAAGGTAGATTACGTGGTGTTGGAAAGCCTCGGTTTTCCGCAGACTGGGCGGTACTTGGTTCCGGCCATCGAGGAGTACCGCGACCGCTTTCAAGTGGTGTGGCGCGATTCGGTGGTGCCTACGTATGTGCTGCGTTTCCTCAAGCAATAGGTCCTTTTCTTATGAATCACACTGATAAGTTGCCTACCACGCAGGATTGTTACGACTGCTCCAAGTGGCTGGCGGCCTGTCTGCTGAGCGCCGGGCTGGCCGCATGGGCGGGGCCGGTGGCCGCGGAGTCAAACCCGTGCGCCAACGGTATCGTCGTATCTCAGCCGCAGGACCACCCCGGCTTAGTAGCCAACTGCGAGGTGCTCTTGGGCCTACGCGACCGCTTGGCTGGCGACCGCGGCTTAAACTGGAGCGCGGACGTACCCATTACCCAGTGGGAGGGGATCGCGGTCGGCGATGCTGGCGTCAAAACGTTGGAACTTGGTGACAGTGAATTGACGGGGGTGATCCCACCCGAATTAGGTCGTCTGAGCCAACTGGAGTGGTTGAGTCTGTACGACAACGAGTTGACCGGCTCGATTCCTCCTGAGTTGGGCCAGCTAAGTCAATTAGAGTGGTTGGATCTTAGCGGCAATGTGCTGATCGGCTCAGTTCCTCCTGAGTTGGGTCGTTTGAGCCAACTGGAGTGGCTGGATCTTAGCGGCAATGTGCTGATCGGCCCGATTCCCTCCGAACTGAGCCAACTGACAGCCTTGCGGGGGCTGTATCTCTACGGCAACCAGTTGATCGGCTCGATTTCACTCGAACTGAGCCAACTGACCGCTCTGCGGGGGCTGCGTCTCGACAACAATAGGCTGACGGGTGTGATTCCACCCGCTTTGGGCCGTCTGACAGAGTTAGAGGAGTTGAACCTCGACGGCAACGCGCTGATAGGATGTGTACCGGAGACATTGGCCAGATGGGTTGACGATCTGCCGGTTTGCTCCCAAGTCGCAAAGTCATCCGATGCGGCGGTTAGCGGGGTGACGGCCACTGTCTTGGGCGACGAGACCGAGCACTTAATTGTTGAGTTTGCACGCACCATCCCCGGCCGCCAACTCGACTACGCTTGGATCGGTGTCACCGACGAGTTTGGCCAGCTAGAACTTATCATCTCCAGTGAGGCTCCGGTGAGCGGCTACTATCAAGCCCGCGCTCGCAACGCCGCCGGAGAGGTGGTGGGCCAGTGGCCCGGCATTTTCCTCGACGAGGACCGGCTCCAGAGCTTGGAACTGACCTTGGGCGGCGGTGTGAAAGTGGTAGCCCGCCAAGTGCTGGCCAGAGAGGCCGAATTGATTGCCCACTACCCCTTCAATGGCAATGCCCGAGACGTCAGTGGAAACGAGCACCACGGCACTCTGTCGGGCCCCGTGCCCACAAGAGACCGCTTCGGCAACGAAGGTGGTGCTATTTTCTTCAACGGTACTGACCATCGCATCGATCTGCCGCACGAAGTGCTCGATGGCCGACTGGATGTGACCATCGCCTTCTGGTTGAAAACCTCCAAGACCGGGGCTCAAACCATTGTCAGCGGTGCCAACCAGCTCAACGACAACGAACACATTGTCTTTTTTTTAAACGAGCGTTTGATCGTCTTCTTTTCGCACGGGAGAGTGGAAAGCCGTCAGGGACGATGTGACGTAGAAATCCAACCGATTGCCGACGGCACTTGGCACCATTTTGCCGTGATTCGCAATGCCTCGCAGGGCCATGCCGACTTTTTCATCGATGGCGAGGAGTACATCAAGCGTTGTAGGCACTTGACATACGACACACTCAAGGTCGAGGCGGGAGGGCTTATCCTTGGTCAAGATCAGGATACGTTCGGGGGCGGTTTCGACACGAGTCAGGTTCTCAGGGGTGCGTTGGACGACCTCAGAATATACGATGGGACATTGTCGGCCACAGAGGTGCAGGCCCTCATGCGTGAAGGCGACCCCGACGATCCCGGTGCGGCCAAGGAGGTGACGTCGGTCGCCAGCGGCCTATATCCCAATTATCCCAACCCCTTCAACACCAGCACCCAGATCGCCTACCGTCTGGCCACCCCCGGCCTGATACGACTGAAGATCTACAACGTGCTGGGCCAGTCGGTACATACACTAGTAGATGAGTTTCAGGCCGCTGGTTCTTATCAGGTCCACTGGGACGCCCGCGACCAGTGGGGCGTCCCCGTAGCGGCGGGCATCTATATCAGCCGTCTGCACTACCCCGGTGGAGTCCAGACCCGACGGTTGCTCTTGCTCAAGTAGCTCATGGCAGTGGAGCGTCTTCGCGGACTAGGCCCTCGTCGCGGAGTGCGGCCCAAAACGAGGCGGGAATCTCCTGCGTGAGCAAGTCGAAATTCTCCTGCACTCGCTCAGGTTGTCGCGTCCCGGGGATGATACAGGTGATGGCCGGATGGGCGAAGACGAATTGCGAGGCCGCTGCCTTGAGATCGACGTGGTGGCGAGCGGCCACGGCCTCTAGCGACTCGGCCCTAGCCGCAATTTCGGGCGGCGCTTCTCGGTAGTTGTAGGTCGCGCCCGGGCGCGCGCCTTTGGCCAAGATGCCGCTGTTGTACGTGCCGCCGGCCATGATGCCGATGTTCTTTTTTACGCACAGCGGCAAGAGTTCGTCGAGCGCACCTTGGTCGAGCAAGCTGTAGCGTCCGGCGAGGAGGAAGCAGTCGAAATCGCCCTCGCGGGCAAAGCGGGCCAGCATTTCCCATTGGTTCATGCCCGCACTGACGGCGTGGATGACGCCGTCGCTGCGCAGCTTGTCGAGCGCGGGATAAGCACCGTCGATGGCTTCCTGATAGTGGTTGTCCGGGTCGTGAATGTGGAGGATGTCGATGCGATCTACGCCTAGGCGTTTGAGGCTGTCTTCAAAAGAGCGCATGACGCCGTCGTAGCTGAAGTCGAACACGGGTTGATACGAGGCCGGGCCGTCGAAAATGCCCGCCTGTTGGTCTTGCTCGGCGGGGACCAAGACGCGCCCCACTTTGGACGCGAGCACATAGCTGTCGCGCGGTACGCCCACGAGGGCCTGCCCGAGGCGGATTTCGCTTTTGCCCGCCCCGTACAGCGGTGCAGTGTCTAGGAGGTTCAGCCCCAACGACAGGGCGCGGTGTACGACGGCGACGGCTTGGTCGTCTGGTATGTCGCCGTATAGGCCGCCGATGGAGGCGCAGCCCAAGCCGAGGCGGGTGACGCGCAGGCCGCTGCTGCCGAGGGTGACTTTTTCGAGTGGATTCATGGCGTGCTCCTCAGGGGTTAGTGGTTAGTGATCAGTGGTCGGTGGCCAGTCCCCGCGCCCTAGGGGCCGGAAGCTGGGAGGACTAACCACTAACCACTGGCCACTGGCCACTGACCACTAACATAGGCCAAACTACTCGCAACAAAAAGCCCGCCCCTTGGAACTTGCTTGACGCTCACCGGGGCATGCCGTACATTAAACGGCCTTTGTAAATTACCCCGAACTCATTGAATATAAAAGAGATGTATCAATTTAAGGCCAAGCTGCTGGCGCTGCTAATGCTGGCTGGATGTGCCGCCACCGAAGAGCCGCCGCAAGAAGAAACGGTTCGCAGCGAGCGGCCCGCTTTGGCCGAATGGCAGTGGGCCGATGGCGAGCTGCCTTGGGGTGCTTGGGACGAGTCTTTGTTCGCGCGCGCCCAAAGCGAAGACAAGCCCATATTGATGTACTTGGCCGCCCCGGGATGCGAGGGCCTGTTTCCCGCGCCGACGCCAGCGTTGCGTCAACTGGTCGCCGAGAAATTCGTCAGCGTGCAGGTCGATCCATTCAAGCGGCCGGACATTGCTCGGCGCTACGACAGCGGCGGTTGGCCGGCCCTAGTGGTGGCCTTGGCGGACGGGCGGGTTTTCGCGCAGGCTGTGGATATTCCGCCAGCCAACGTCGAGCCTTATTTGCGTCGGTTGCACACGGCCTACGAGGAAAAGCGCGAGGTGCTCGTCGCCAAGGTGCAGCGCACCGCTCGTCCCGAGGTTGAGGAACCTGTTGCAATAGATGCCGTTTATCGTTCGTGCGCGGCCGCCTTTGACTCGGCCCACGGTGGCTTCGGCGGCCCGACTAAGTTTCTCGAAACTTCGACGTTGCGCTTCCTGCTCGTCTATGCCGAGACGCGGGGTGCGGAGTCGGCGCGGCAGATGGCCTTGGCTAGCTTGGATGCAGTGCTCGCCTCGCCGCTTGGCGACAACGGTGGTTTTCGGGCGTATTCGTACGCGCCGGATTGGAGTGCACCTGCGAGTGAGCGGGATGCCCTCGATCAGGCGGCCATGCTGCATCTGTTGCTGGAGGCCGGCCAGCCCCGCTACGCCGAGTCGGCCAGAGCGTTGCTCGGCTTTATCGAGGGTACGCTCTTTGACAAAGCCGAAGGCGTGTTCCGCGGGCGCCAAGTCATGGCCGACACTTGGTGGACCGACCCCACGCTCTACGCCGACCGCCAAGCGGCCTTGATAAGAGCTTATCTCGCTGCGGCCACCACTTTAGGCGATGACCGCGCTGCTCAGGTGGCTATGCAAGCTGGCGACGCGCTTATCGCCCGCTGCATCGACGGTCGCGGTCGGGTGCGGCACGTCTGCGAATCAGAGACTGACGGCAGCACTGGCCTGCTCGGCGATCAAGCCCTGGCGGCATTGGCTCTATGGGAGTTGGGCGAGTGGAGTGGGGAGGCGCGTTTTGCTGCGGCTGCCGAGCAGGTGATGCGCTTTATGGAGCAATCGTACGATCGCCTCGCAGATCTCGGCCCACTGCCACCCCGCGGCAAGGCTCTCGCTCTTCAGCTCTACGGGCAACAGGGCCGCGCTGAGCGGGTGGCCGCCTTGGTCGGCGAGCCGCGTCTGTCACAGTCGCCCGACCGAGCGCATAGCTCGTGGGCGCGAGCCTTGCTGCTGTACGGCCCACCGCTATGAGAATTTTGGTGACAGGTGCCACTGGCTTTTTGGGCCGCACGCTGCTTTCCTTGGCCGGGGAAGCTGAATGGATGGGCTGCGGTCGCCGCCCCGCTGCCGAGGGCATTCCCTATCGTCAGGTCGATCTAGCCGACCGCAAAGCTGTGGCCGCACTCGTCGCCGAACTGGCTCCAGATTGGGTGATCAACGCCGCGGCCATGACCGATGTCGATGGCTGCGAAAAAGATGCGCGGGCTGCGCGGCAAGCCAACGTCGATATTCCCGAGAACTTGGCCGCAGTCTGCGGCGCAACCGGCGTCGGCTTGGTCCATATCTCCACGGATTACGTCTTCGACGGCAAGGGCGGCCCCTACGGCGAAGGGGATGCGGCTAATCCGCTGGCTTGCTACGGCCAACTCAAGCTCGAAAGCGAGGGCATATTGCAAAAAATGGAGCGCGTGCTAGTCGTGCGGACCCTGTGGCTGTACGGCTATGTCCCGCAGGCCGGATCCAACTTCCTCACTTGGGTGCTGCGGTCGTTGTTTAGCGGCCAGCCCCTGCGGGTCTTTGCCGATCAGTGGGGCAACCCGACCTACATCCGCGATTTGGCCCGCGCCTTGGTGGCCCTGTGCGGCCAAGAGGCGCGAGGCTTGTTGCACGCAGGTGGCGCGACCTTTATGACGCGCTGGGAGATGGCGCGGGAACTGGCCTGTTTTTTCGGCATCGACGGTGCGTTGATTGAACCCGTACCGACCCGCGCAGCCAAGTTGCCAGCCGAGCGTCCCCTGCGCTCTGGTCTGCGCACCGACGCGCTGGAAGCCGCGCTCGGCCGCCGGCCCATGAGCTTTGCCGAGGGGCTGCAACACCTCGCTGCGGACCCGCATTTTCGCCGCGACTTTCCCCAATTCGCCCGCTAGCGTACTCCTCATGGAACCCGTGCAGATTTCACTGATAACGCCCACGTACAACGAGCGGGAAAATCTGCCGCTCTTGGCCGAAGAAATTTTTGCGATCGTCGGCCAAGAGCCGGATATCGACTTGGAGCTCATCGTGGTAGATGACAACTCGCCCGACGGTACCGGCGAGGTGGCTGAATCGCTGAAGGCCCGCTATCCCGTGCAGGTGGTACATCGGCCGGGCAAACTTGGTTTGGGGTCAGCGGTGATGGAAGGTTTCTCGCAGTCGGCGCGGCTATACCTCGGAGTGATAGACGCCGACTTGAGCCACGACCCGGCGATCCTGCCCGAACTCATCCACAGCCTGCGCGAATGCGACATTGCCATGGGCAGCCGCTTTGGGACGACTAGCCGAGTCGAACGATGGGCGTGGCACCGCAAGCTGATTTCGCGAATCGGCGTGGGCGCGGCCCGCCTGCTGACCGGGGTCGAGGACCCGCTGTCGGGTTATTTCTGTCTGCGCCGCCAAGTGATACAAGACCTAGTACTCACATCCTCGGGCTACAAAATTCTGCTCGAAATTTTGGTCAAGGGCCGCTATCAGCAGCATCGCTCGGTGCCTTTTATCTTTCGCAACCGCCAGTTCAGCGCCAGCAAGCTGGACCTGCGCGAGCATCTGCTCTTTGCCAAACAGATTCTCTACTTCAGCGGCTACAAGCTCATGGGCCGCCAGCGAGGCGCTAGATCGTGCGACTGAGCGTTGTTTTTCTCAACTACAACACCCGCGACCTGACCCGACAGGCCCTGAATTCTGTGCTCGCAGCAGCCGAAGGCTTAGAGGTGGAGATATTCGTAGTTGATAATGCCTCGGTAGATGGCAGTGCTGACATGGTAGCCGAGGAGTTCCCGCAAGTGAAGTTGATCTGCAACGCGGCCAATGTGGGTTTCGCGGCTGGCAACAACGTGGCCTTGCGGCAGGTAATCGGAGAATATGCGCTGCTGATCAACACCGATACCATTGTGCGCCGAGATGCACTGCGCACGATGGTAGAGTTTTTGGACGCGCACCCGGAAGCCGGAGCCTGCGGCTGCAAAATTCTCGACCCGGACGGCACTTTGCAGCTCGATAGCCGCCGTGGCTTTCCCACGCCGTTGGCTGCCTTCTGCAAGATGTCGGGCCTGAGCCGCTTCTTTCCCAAGCACCCGCTCATCGCCCACTACCACATGACGTATCTCGACCCCGAACAGACGGCCGAGGTCGAGGTGTTATCTGGATCGTGCATGATGGTGAGAAAGGCGGCCATGGACCAAGTCGGCCTACTCGACGAGGACTACTTCATGTACGGCGAGGACATCGACTGGTGCTATCGCTTCCACCAAGCTGGCTGGAAAATTTACTACGTGCCAACTACCTCGATCATCCACTTTCGCGGCGAGAGTGGCCGGGGAGTGCCGCTGCGAATTCTCTATCGCAAAAGCCGTGCCATGTCGATTTTTGTCAACAAGCACATGGTGCGGCGATTTCGCTTCTTCCCACTGTGGCTTTTGCAGGTGGGTATTGCCCTGTACGGGACGTTTCGCTTCCTCGCCCGGGCTGGCCGCGCCTTGGCCATGCCCCTGATTGACGCCGGCTTAGTGCTCTGTGGCTTGAAGCTGGGATTAGCGATGCGCTACCACCAAGAGTTGGTGCCTTTTATCTACCGCATCGAGCAAGTCGGCAATCTATTCGGCCTCGACGTCCAGCCGACGCGCTGGCTGGTGCCGCCTCCGTATTCGGATTTGCAATGGGCTGCGGTGTACGGCGCTTCGACCTTGGTCTGGCTGTTGGCGTTTTACGCATCGGGGCTGTACGACCGCCGCCGCTACTCGGTGGCGTGGTCCGTGGTGGGGGTGACGTTGGGGTTTGCCTGCATCGTGATACTGGTGTTCTTCTTTAAGGCGTACAACTTCTCGCGGTTAGCTGTGGTCGCGGCTTGGTTTTGCAACTTGCTGTTAATCGCCGGTTGGCGCTTGGCCGCGCGTTGGTTCCTGTATCAGCGTGGCCGCGAGGGTCGGTTGCGCACCCTGTTGGTGGGAACGGATGCGGTTGCCGTGCATTTCGTCGAGCAGTTAGAGAGGGCGGGTACGGCCCACTGCGACCTGATCGGCGTGGTGGGAGAGGCCCCTCAGCAGCACGGTCGTCCGCTGGCTGGTCGCCCGGTGGTCGGCCACGTTGGCGAACTGGAGTCATTAGTGAACGACTTTGCCATTGATCACCTCGTGTTCACTCCGAGCGCCATGGCGTCGTTTTTAGAGCAGCCAGTGCCGTCGCGGGGCGGGCGGGATTTGCGCGTTAGCATGGTGCCGATCGCGTTTGCCGAGATGGTTGCCGATCGCGGCGCACACGACTCCGCGCCGTTACCCCTCGTGGAAATTAGGACGGGCAGTTGAGTGGGGCAGTGTTGATTTTTTACCTTTATTTACGTATTGTGAACGCGAGCATACGCTGGGAGAATAATTATGTCTGAGAGGCGTTTGGCAGGCGGTCGGGAGATCGTGCTGCCGATGAGTAAAGCAGTCGAAATTAGTTTTCGCAGTCTGAAAATTCGCTTTGGCCGCTCTCTGATCACCACTAGCGGCGTGATTTTGGCCATAGCCTTTTTAATGTCGGTGTGGAGCAACAACGAAATCATCAGCAGCCTGCGCAACGCAGACAAGAGCGAGATCAACTTGCTGTTGCAAAAAAACGGCATTGAGACCGGCGTCACCGAGGCTGGCGACGCTTCCGCCGAGGCCAAGGCCCGCCTACAGGAAGAGCGATCCAAGCAGACTTGGCTCATCAGTCTCTCGCTGTTGGTTTGCGTCGTTGGCATTGCCAACGCCATGTTGATGTCGGTGACCGAGCGCTTCCGCGAGATTGGCACCATGAAGTGCCTCGGGGCCTTGGACACTTTTATCGTCAAGCTCTTCCTGCTCGAATCGACCTTTCAGGGGTTGGCGGGAACTTCGGCTGGGATCGTTATTGGCTTTGCGCTGACGCTGGGGTTGGCTCTGCTCGATTACGGCGATTACACGTTCACCTATTTCCCACTGAGCGGCATCGCCGAATCAGCCGGTTACGCCTTGGTGGTGGGAACCTTGCTTTCGCTAATCGGTGCTATGTTGCCAGCGTACCGCGCGGCCAAGATGGAGCCGGTCGAGGCCATGCGCTCCGACACTTGATTCCTTAGAGGAGGTCTTAAAATGACCGAAACCGCCCCGGGCGAGGTCGCTGTCCAAGAAGCGGAAAAACGCACGGTAGTACGGACTCAGCAAGTAAAGAAAACGTACTTGATGGGCGAGATTGAGGTTCACGCCCTGCGCGGGGTGGACATGGAAATCTACACCGGCGAGTACCTGTCGATCATGGGGCCTTCAGGCTCGGGCAAGAGCACCTTCTTCAACATGGTCGGCGGCCTCGACAAGCCCTCGGAGGGCAAGGTGTACATCGACGAGGTGGATGTCGCCCAGCTCGACGCGTATGAACTGGCTTGGCTGCGCTGCCGCAAGATCGGCTACATTTTCCAGTCCTTTAACTTGATCCCGGTGATGACCGCGCTCGAAAACGTCACCTTGCCGATGGTCTTCGCCGGTCTGACCAGCGACGAGGCCCGCGACAAGGGCATGGAACTGTTGGGCAAGGTGGGCCTTGGCGAGCGGTACTCCCACAAGCCCTACGAGCTTTCGGGTGGCCAGCAGCAGCGCGTGGCCGTCGCCCGCGCCTTGGCCAACGATCCAGCCGTCGTCCTCGCCGACGAGCCGACGGGGAACCTAGACCTGCGCACGGGGACCGAAATCATCGAACTGCTTAAAGAAATGAACGAGAACTCCGGTGTGACCGTCATCTCGGCGACCCACGATCACAAGATGCTCAGCGTCTCCGACCGCGTGGTGTGGGTCAAGGATGGCCAAGTCGATCACATACGCAATCGCGAAGACTTAGATATTGAAGTAACCCACGTAGAAGGCGAGTAGTGCTGCCGCCCTACCCGACCGCGTTCTGGGTCTGCGCGGTGGGGGCCGTGTTGTTGATGGGGGTGGCCAAGGCCGGTTTTGGCGGTGGGATCGGCATTTTGGCCACCCCGCTTTTGGCCCTGACGGTTTCGGTGGCGGACGCGGCGGCCCTGTTGTTGCCGCTGTTGATCGCCTGCGATGTGTTCGCGGTCCGACACTACCGCCGCACTTTCGACAAAACGAGCGTCCAACGGCTCCTGCCCGGTTCCGTCTTGGGGATCGGCGCGGGGGCCTTTTTTTTTGGCTACTTCAGCCAGCACGAGCGCGTTCTAGAGGTGGGGTTGGGCTGCTTGGCTTTACTGTTTGTCGCTTTCCAGTTCGGGCGGGCGGCGATTGTCGGGGCCGTGCAGAAGCAGCGTCCGGGGAAGTTCACCGGCGTGCTGATGGGCGCGATTTCGGGCTTTACCTCGACGATTGCCCACGCCGGAGCACCGCCGGTGGTCATCTACCTGCTGCCGCAGCAGCTACCGCGCCACGTGTTCGTCGGCACTACGGTCATCTTTTTTGCCATGCTCAACTTGCTCAAACTGCCGCCCTATTGGGGCTTGGGGCTTTTTCACGCCGACATTTTTAAGACGACGTTGCTGCTGGCACCGCTGGCGTACGTCGGGGTGAAGTTGGGCGTGTTTTTGCTCCAGCGATTTAGCGACGTGTGGTTTAATAGGCTGGTGTATGGGATGTTGCTGGCGACGGCGTTGCAGTTGATTACTGGAGACAATCTGTTGGAGGGGATGATCGGTGGGCGATAGACCGTGCGCCTCAAAATCGCGGCGCACGGACAGTTTCAGGGTGTCCGTAGTTCCCTTATTGCATTTATTACATCAACGGCTTCGCCCGGCGCGACGATGGGTATGCGGTTGTGTTCCTTCAGAGAAAGGAGGTGCTGGTCGCCGGAGACGATGAGACACCCTTGATTTTCGACGGCCAACGCCAAAAAGAGATCGTCGGCTGGATCTTCGGCGATGACCGGGGGGATAGATGTAGGAGAGGGTACGTAGGTCACCAAGTTCATCAGATAGGCGAGTATCTGATCAGGCGCAGTATCAAGTGCTGAGATCCTTCGAGAAAATTTAGGATACTCAATCACCCGTTTTGCTTCCTCCACAGCCGCCTCGCAGCTAATAACTTCCAACGTGCCATCGCGGCCCCATTTAAGTAGTTGGTTGGGCGGGCCATCCCATAGCAGACCAGAAACGAGCACATTAGTGTCTAGGACGACTCTCATCTAGGCTCGGCGGAGCTGGTGGACAATGCGGGATATTTCTTCGAGCGAGGGCTGAGTGGAATCCGCTACGGCAGCGGCTCGGTCGAGCAGGTCGGATGGATTATCTTCAAAAGCGACGACCTTAAACAGCGGCTTGGATCGCTTGACGACGACGATTTCGCGCCATTGCTCCAAGTATTCGGCAATGCGCGGCAATTGCTGGCGGAATTCCTTTGCGCTCAAGTATTTAGCCATGAGAAATCTCCATTGTGAAGTTCAACTTTAAGTAACTTTAGTATAAATTCTGCCGCCAAAAAATCAAGCTAGTCGCCGGTCGGTGGTGGTGCCCGGCAATAGACCTCTGCTGCTAAGGTGAAGGCACTGTTGGGCATACCGAAGAGGAGGGTCACTGGGCGAACACGATTCATACAAAGCGCGACGGCCCTGATATGGGTTTGACGGCAATTGGGGACTCGTCCTTATTGTGCCTACTCAGGTACAAATCATTCAGGGAGCTAAAAAATGGCAAAGACAAAGCGCGTCGTACAGAAGGCACCCAAAAAGGGAAAAATAAAGATAGCCACTATTAAAAAGGCGGTTGCCAGTGTCAAGGAAGCTAGTCCACAACCTTGCAAGGATAGATAAGCAATGGACGATAGACCTTACTCCCGCCGCACTTTCCTCAAGCTCTCGACTGCGGCGGCCGCCGGCCTTTCCATAAGTGCCGCTCCGAATCACCGCGACATGCCTCAGCGGATCTTGGGCCGCACAGGCGAAGCTGTTTCTCTGCTCGGCTTGGGCGGTGCGCATCTGGCCGACCACGGCAACATGGAGGAGAAGGCGGCCATCGCCTTGATGCACGCGGCCATCGACGAGGGGATCAACTTCTTTGACAATGCTTGGGGCTATTCCAACGGCGCGAGCGAGATACGCATGGGCAAGGCGCTGCGCGGCGGCTATCGCGACCGCGTATTTCTAATGACCAAGGACGCGAGCCGCCATCCCAAGCGGGCGATTGCCCACCTCGAAGAGAGCTTGCGCCGGCTACAAACCGACGTGATTGACCTGTGGCAGTTTCACAGTATCAGACAGCCCGACGATCTAGAGCGGATTTACGAGCGGGGCCTGTTAGAGGCTGTGCTCAAAGCCAAAGAGGAGGGCAAGATCCGCTACATTGGCTTCACCGGCCATACTTTGCCTTCCCTACATGTGGAGATGATCGAGCGCGGCTTTGCTTGGGATGCCACGCAAATGCCGATCAACGTGTTCGACCCGCACTACCTCAGCTTTGTCGAGCAGGTGTTGCCGCTCGCAGTGGAAAGAAATATCGGGGTCATCGCCATGAAGACCTTGGGAGGTAAGCCCGAAGCGATCCTCGCAACAGGTGTGGCGACGGTAACAGAATGCTTGCGCTACGCCATGAGCCTGCCGGTGGCTACCGTGTGTTCTGGGATGGATTCGCTGGAAAAGCTGCGGCAGAATGCGGACCTTGCCCGGCAGTTCGCGCCCTTGGCCGACGACGAGCGGCTCGCGCTGTTATCGCGCACCAAAGAGCTAGGGATGCAGGGCACACGCGAGTCGTACAAGGCTCGCCAGCCCTGATCGCCGTGCGCCATACCTTTCTTTTTCTCCTTTTTGCAGTGCCCCTGTGGGGACAAGATCTCGATGTCGCGCCAGCCAAACCCGACGGTCCTCCCAATATAGAAAGCGCGTTGTGGGAACTGGTCGCGCCCTCAGCGGCCAAGCCGACCCGCGCTGTGGACGGCTCAGATGTGGTCGTCATTTTGGTACCCGCAGCGGGTATGGCTGCTACTATTGACACTACGGCGTTTGCCGCCTTCGGCGTTGAAATCTTGGCCGAGTCTAGGAGCCTGATGCGCGTGTCGGTACCGGCCGCATCGCTGCGGGCGGTGTCTGAGTTGCCGAGCGTGGCTTTCGTCCGCCGGCCACGCCGTCCGCATGTGCAACAAACCATTAGCGAAGGCGTAGTGCTCATCCGCGCACTCGAAAATCACGCCGCCGGCGCGAAGGGCCAAGGGGTCAAGGTGGCGATTATCGACGGTGGATTTAAGGGGGCCGATAAACTGCGCGAAGATATGCCGGTGCGTTGGTGGCAACGCGACTATACGTACACGGGGATATACGCTGGTACGGATGCCCACGGCACGGCTTGTGCCGAGATCATCCACGATGTGGCTCCAGAAGCTGAACTCTATCTGTACAAGGTCGCGGATATAGTGGATTTAGAAAATGCCAAAGACCGTTGCATACAAAACGGAGTTGCTATCGTAAACTACTCGGCGACTTGGGTGGGCGAGGGATTTGGGGACGGGCGCGGAATCATCTGCGACATCGTAAACGACGCGGCTGACAACGGCATTCTCTGGGTCAACGCCGTCGGCAACTACGCCCACAAGCACTACGCGGGTTTTTGGCACGATAGCGACGACGACAATCGGCACAATTTTGCCGCTGGCGACGACGCGGTGAATTTTGTCGCTGAAATCGGCGACGTCATCAGGGTGACGCTGACTTGGGACGATTGGCCCATTACTACGGCGGACTACGATCTATATCTCTACCATCAAGATGCTTTTGGCAACATTAAAGAAGTCGCCAAAAGCACTGATGTACAGGGGGAAGGTGGTGCTCCGGTGGAGTTCATTGAATACTTTGCCGGGCGAGCGGGCACGTATGGCATTTCCGTGGTCCGCGTCGGCGAGGCCGAGCCTAAAAAACTGCGCGTGTGGTCTTGGCACCACGACATCGAATATCCGGTTCCGACTAGCAGCTTGGGGATTCCGTCGGACGCGCGCGGTGCGTTGAGCGTTGGGGCGATTCATCAGGGCCTGTGGGAATTGGGAACAGTGGCGAGCTACAGCTCGCACGGCCCCACCGCCGATGGTCGGATCAAACCAGACCTCGTCGCGCCGACGGGCGTGACAACGGTTTCTTACGGTGCGGCTAGGTTGTTTGGGGGAACCTCGGCGGCGACGCCCCACGTGGCTGGTGCCGCCGCCCTGCTCAAATCGGCCAACCCGTCGCTTTCGCGCGACGATCTATGGCAGGCCCTCGTCGAGGCCACCGTCGATGTGGGGGCACCGGGCAAGGACGACAGCACGGGATACGGCAAACTCGTGCTGTCGGTGTCAGCGCCGCAAATTGCCAGCGTCTCGCCTAGCCGCGTCCAATACGGCGAAATAACTACCATCGTCGGCCAGGGTTTTGGCGATACCAAAGGGACGGGCAAAGTGGTTTTTTTCGCAGACAAGGAGCCGAGTGATTCCGACTATCTCGCTTGGAGCGATGTACAGATTCAGGTGCGCGTGCCGACCGGCGTGCGCACCGGTCAGGTGCAGGTGATAACTGGCGGCGGTAACGACAGTGTGCCGGTAGTCGTCACGTCGCCTTACATCGATGCGATCACCAATCACACGCGCACGGATGCGAGAGCTAAGACCGACGATCTCATCGAAATTGACGGAGACAATTTCGGCCTCGCACGGGATAGCAGTTCGGTGTGGATTGATTCGGTCGCGGTGTCTTCATTTGAGGCTTGGTCGAATGAGACGATGCGGTTCCGCGTTCCGCTCAATGCGCCTTCGGGCGATGTAACCGTTGTGACGGCTGAAGGCACCAGCAATGCCGTCCGCTTGGAAATTGCCAGCCCGTATCTGGCGCAACTTTCGCCACCGCAAGTACAAGTTGGCGAGAACCTAACGCTGACCGGCGGCAACTTTGGCCAGGAGCGCGGCGCGGGGTACGTGTTGTTTAATCCCAATGTGCAAGCCGAGGCCGACGATTATGCGGTTTGGTCTAACGGCGTCATCGTCGTCCGCGTTCCGTCCGAGGCCCGCAGTGGTGGGATGCGGGTTTTTACCGCCGATGGGTTCACTGGGGCCGCGCAAGTGGAGATTGGCAGCGAATGGATAGAGCCGCTGCCGAGCAGCGGAATTTTCGGCTATAGTCCGCCCGATCTTACAAAGCACCCGAAAAGCGTCAAGTTCGGCTTCGAGGGGAGCAATCGCGCTGTCCTGTTGATATATTCGACGAAAGAAATAAGCGATGGCGAAGTCGTCATTTTCTTCAACGAACAGCAGTACGCCGCGGTGCCGGAGAGTGAGGATTGGACGATTCGGTATCTCGTCCTCGACGCAACGCAGCTACACTCCGATCAAAACGTCATCGAGTTCCGCAACATCATCAACCAAGACCGCGCCGCAACCTTCGTTAGCTGGCAGTTGAAGGATGTGGCGTTGTGGAAGCCGTTTAGTGCCAAGCTCGCTGCGAGGACGCGGCTTTTGTCCAAGTTGCCGGATGGCTTGGGCGATCCCTTTCCCACGCCGTTCAATGCGGAAGTTACCATTCCCTTTGCTCTGGCTGAGGCCGGTCCCGTGCGGCTTGCCGTCTATAATTTGCTGGGGCAGCAGGTTCGCGTATTGGCCGATAGTTGGGTGGTTGCCGGGGAGCACCGTGTGCGCTGGGACGGTCGCACGGATGCGGGTGTAGAGGCGGCTTCGGGGGTTTATTGGGCCGTGCTGTACGCGGGCGAGATCGTGCAAACGGCTAAGTTGGCGTTGATTCGCTGAGTCTAATAGTGCCCGTCGCAAGTTTTCTTGACGTCTCGTTTTGATGACTTACTATAAACCGCCGCCAACTCGCGTCGGTATCCCACTTGTTATATACAATCATCTCTCAAGCATGGAGTGGCAGTGAAATCAATCAATCGTTGTAGAATTATGACCGTCCTTTTCTTAGGCGTCTTTGGCTATGTACCCCTTTGGGGACAGAATCTGGACTTCACACCTGACAGACCCTACGGCCCAGCCAAGATACAGAGTGCGTTGTGGGAGTTGGCAACGCCAGGGGCGGCCAAATCGACTCGCGATTTACAGGACACTGTCGTCGTCATCTTGGTTCCACATCTTGGCCAAGCGTCGGCTTCGATTGATACGTCGTCGCTGGCTGCACTTGGCGGGCGAGTTCTGGCGCAGTCTAAAAATCTGATGCGGGTTTCGGTTCCGGCGTCGTCGTTGCTGGCGGTTTCGGAACTACCGGGAGTTCGTTTTGTCCGCAGGCCGCATCGGCCGCACGCGCAACAGGAGACTTGGAGCGAAGGCGGGTGGTCCATCAAAGCGTATGATAATGCGTATGATAATCACTACGTGAGAGGACAAGGAGTCAAAGTGGCCATTATCGACGGCGGATTTAAGGGGGCGAAAGAACTGTCTGGAGACATGCCAGCTCGTTGGTGGTATCACGACTATACGGGCGAGGGGATATATGCTGGTGATAGCGTCCACGGCACGGCGTGTGCCGAGATTATCCATGATGTTGCCCCGGAAGCTGAACTATATCTCTATAAGACGGGAGATATGGTTGACTTTGAAAACGCCAAAGACCGCTGCATACGAAACGGTATTGACATTATCAATTATTCCTCTGGCTGGTTTGGAACAGGCATTGGCGACGGGAGAGGAATAGCCTGCGACATTGTAAATGACGCTGCCGATAATGGCATTCTCTGGGTAAGTTCAGCGGGCAATAATGCAAAGAGCCATTACGACGGGTTCTGGTCTGATAGCGATGATGACGGTTGGCAAAATTTTAGCGGTGAAGACGAGGTGCTAGCGTTTGGAGCTGAGGAAGGGGATGAGATAAGTATTTTCTTGACGTGGAATGATTGGCCTAGCTCCCGTGAGAACTACGATTTGTACCTCGATTTTGTAAATTCCTCCGGCGATCTTGAAACCGTCGCCGAAAGCACCGATCGTCAAAATATCTCCGGTGGCGAACCTGTAGAATCAATCGAATACAAGGTAGAAAGATCGGGAGAGTATGGAATTTCTGTTCGCAGCGAGGACGCTCGGCCAAGAAGGCTGAAAATATGGTCGCTCAATCACGATTTTGAAGAGTATGCGGTCGCGAAGAGCAGTATCGGGAGTCCTGCTGACGCCAGAGGGTCCATGAGCGTCGGGGCAATATATCATAGAAATTGGAACGTTGGCCGGATTGAAGACTATAGTTCCCGTGGTCCTACTACCGATGGACGCACCAAGCCAGACCTCGTCGCCCCCACTGGAGTATCGACGGCTTCTTTTGCGCCGTACATCTTCGTCGGGACCTCCGCTGCTGCGCCCCACGTCGCCGGTGCGGCGGCTCTGATCAAGTCGGCGAATCCATCGCACTCGCGCACGCAATTATGGAACGCACTTGTTGCGGCGACGGTTGACATAGGAACTCGGGGGAGGGACAACGACAGCGGATACGGCAAGCTGGTGCTGCCGATTATGCAAGTTTCCGCAAGCACCTCTCCTCGGATCAGCAGCATCTCTCCACAGACCGGAAGGACGAATACAGTCGTTACCGTAAGCGGGAGTAATTTCGGTTCGTCGCGGGGGAGTAGTTCCGTGCGGATTGGTTCGGTCGTGATTCCTTCCTCTGCGTTTACCTCTTGGTCGAGTAGCCGGATACGGTTCCGCATTCCCGTCAATACTCCTCCTGGCAACCTGACCGTTAGAACGTCCCAAGGCACCAGTAATTCCATCCGCCTACAAATAACGAGTCCGTATCTGACAGGAATCTCACCCACGCGAGCCCAAACAGGAGATCGCCTGACGCTAACGGGCGGTAATTTTGGTACTAGGCGCGGCACTGGATACGTTTTTTTTGCTTCTAATGTACGGCCTTCTGCTGCGGACTATGTGAGTTGGTCCAACAGCAGAATTGTCGTCAAGGTTCCGGCTAGGGCGCGAAGTGGCAATGTGCAGGTTACTACTTCGAATGGGACGTCGGGGACGAAGCGGCTTGTAATCGAAAGCGCGTCTCCTCGCATCACTTCTGTTTCTCCTCGCCGAGTGCAGTACAATCAGGTCGTGACCGTCACCGGAAGCAACTTTGGCTCGTCGCGGGGAAGCAGTACGGTTCGGATTGGTTCGGTCGCGGTCCCCTCCTCTTCGTTGGCTAGTTGGTCGAACACTCGAATCAGGTTTCGCGTTCCCACGAATGTGCGCTCGGGCAATGTCACCGTCCGCACTTCGGCAGGAACGAGCAACGCCATCCGTTTAGAGATAACAAGCCCCTACTTGGCCAGTGTTTCGCCGAGCAGAGTCAAACCCGGAGATCGCCTGACGTTGACTGGGGCCAATTTCAAGAGTAGCCGGGGGAGCGGTTACGTCCTCTTCACGCCTAATGTCCGGCCAACGTCCGGTGATTACGTGACTTGGAGCGACAGCCGAATCGTGGTTAAGGTTCCGATCGGGGCGCGAAGTGGAGACGTGAAGGTCGTCGCTACCGGGTCTCTGTCTTCCGGGACTAAGCGCATTATTGTTGAAGGCGATGAAGGCGAAGTGGTGGAATCGCTGCCGAGCAGAGGGCTGTTCGGCTATAGTCCGCCTGCGGTCACCAAAAATCCCAAAAGCGTCAAATTTGGCTTTGGGGGAGCCAGTCGCGATCTCGCGTGTTATTTTTCGGTAAAGGAAATAAGCGACGGCGAAATCGATATTTTTCTTAACGAACAATCTTACGCCTATATTCCAGCGAGCGAGGATTGGACGGGTTGGTATCTCATCTTGGACAGAGCAGACCTGCGCACCGGCACAAACACTATTGAGTTCCGCAATATGTTCAACCAAAACCGCACCTCAGGTTTTGCTCACTGGCAGTTGAAGGACGTGTCGGTAGGGGAACCGCCTAGTGCTAAGCCGGTCGCCGGGACGCGGATTCTAGCCAAGGTGCCGGATGCCCTAGTCTCCGGCCTCGGTGATCCCTTTCCCGCGCCGTTCAACGCCGAAGTGACCATTCCCTTTGCTCTAGCCGAGGCCGGTCCTGTGCGGCTTGCCGTCTATAATTTGATGGGGCAGCAGGTGCGCGTGTTGGCCGACGGGTGGTTGGCTGCCGGGGAGCACCGTGTGCGCTGGGACGGTCGCACGGCGGCGGGTGTAGAGGCTGCTTCGGGGGTCTATTGGGTCGTGCTGTACGCGGGCGAGATCGTGCAAACGGCTAAGTTGGCGTTGATTCGCTAAGTATATTAAAAGCCGACGTTACGCCCCGGTCCTGATATACACGCCTTGCGGCGGCTTGGCTTGAGGGCACTCTTCTCTTGCCAGAACGGCCAGACGCCCTACCGCCGAACTTTTGTCGCTCACTACCCATCCTTGTACCCTTTTCGCTACACTCCAGCTCCTCCTATTCTCGCCGCCCCTCTGAGCCACCGCCTTGGCACGAATATTGCCCGTTGCGGATACTACCCCACCCGCAACCCAAGGCAGGGCGCATGGCCGAATTCGACACCATCGCCAAACATTTCATCCAAACCTATCCCCACGACTTCGCCCGCTTCGCCCTCCAGCGCGACGATATCGAAGCCGTCCAAGTAATAGAGAGCGAGCAGTTCACCGTCGAAACCCGCCGCACCGACAGCCTCCTCCACGTATGCATCAACGGCGAGAACGCCTTAGTCCACCACGAATTTCAAACCACCGACCACCCGGCCATGCCCCGCCGCATGGCCGACTACATCGGCCGCCTTACCAACCACTATGGCCTGCCGGTGTTCGCCCATGTCATCTACCTGCGCCCCAACGCCGGACGACGCGATCCGGGCTACTACCTGCAAGAGCATCCCGGCTACCAAATCCTCGTTCAGTACAAGGTGATCCGCCTGAGCCAACTGGCCGGTCAAGCTGTGCTCGATGGTGCGTTTGTGGGCTTGCTGCCGTTTGCGCCGTTGATGCAGCCGCCAGCCGGTCAGACCGAGGCGGCGTGGTTAGCGCAGTGCGTGGCACGGGCGACGGCCCTGCCGCTGGAGGGGTCGGTCAAGGCCGATTTTCTTGCGGGACTGGCGATTTTGAGTGGGTTGGTGTATAATCCTCAGACGATCACGGCCATTGTTTCCAAGGAGCATCTCATGAACCTCATGCGCGAATCCTCATTTGCCCAGTACCTCGCCGAAACAATCCGTGAGGAAATCGTTGAGGAAGTCACCAAGCAAGGCATTGAGCAAGGCATTGAGCAAGGCATTGAGCAAGGCATTGAGCAAGGCATTGAGCAAGGCATTGAGCAAGGCATTGAGCAAGGAAGCCGCGAACGCGCCATCGAAGCTCTGCTCGATGTGCTGGAAATCCGCTTTGGGCTGGTGGCGTCGAATCCATTGGCCACCCGCATTGGGGGCATCGGAGATGTGCAGCGCCTCAAGCAGTTACATCGGGTGGCCATACAGGTTCCGAGCCTCCAAGCCTTTAGACATTTGTTAGATGCCGACGACTAAAGGCACTGCGTACGTGCCGTCCAAACGGCCAAATTGGCGTTGATTCGCTGAGCGTCGTCCAGTCCTTGACAGTGCAAAGACTCGCCTTTACTTTCTGTCCGTTATGAAATTTTCGCCTCACATTCGTCGCTGGTGGCGCGCTTGGTATTCACCGAGTAGGGAGAAAGGTGCGTCCATCCGCTAGACTGCGACGAGATGAATTTTCAATCCAACGCGGACGCCCTCGGGTGTCCGCGTTTTTTTGTACTTGGAGAACGATATGACCATTCACACGGAAACTTTTCGCACGGCTGGCGGCGTCGAAGTCAAACGCCAGACCGAGGAATTGCCCATAGAAAAGCCGTTAGTGTCTCTGCTCGAACGGCTCAATACTCACCGGGGGGCCGTCTTTGCCAGCGGCTACGAGTATCCAGGGCGCTATAGCCGCTGGGACATTGGCTTCGTCGATCCGCCGCTGGAACTGGTGGCGCGCCAGCGCACCTTTGCCTTCCGGGCGCTCAACGCACGCGGCGAGATGCTGCTGGAAACGTTTCGCAGCAGCCTCGCCAAGCACGAGGATGTGACGGAACTGGAGCTAACCGATGGCCAGCTCAAAGGCGCAGTGGCTCCCATGCCCGAGTACTTCCCCGAAGAGGAGCGCTCCAAGCAGCCGACGATCTTCAGCGTTCTGCGCGCACTAGTGGCGCAGATGTGCGCCGAAGGCGAAAATCACTTGGGGTTTTACGGGGCGCTGGGCTACGACTTGGTGCTCCAGTTTGAGCCGCTCCAATTGCGCCATTCGCGCCGCGAGGATCGGCCCGATCTGCACCTCTTTTTGCCAGACGAACTGATCGTCGTAGATCACCGCAAGGAGCAGGCGCGGCGTTATTGCTATGAATTTGCTGCCGACGGGTTGTCAACCGAGGGCATGGAGCGAGGCACGGACGCCGTGTCCTATATGCGCGGCGCGATGTCCGAGATCACGTGCGACCACGCCCCCGGGGAATACGCCGACAAGGTGCGCGAGGTCATCGCCGGTACCGAGCGCGGCGACTTCTTTGAGGTGACGCCGAGCCAAGTGCTCAGTGCTGGCTATGCGGGGAGTCCGCACACTCTCTTTGAGAATATCCGTCGCAATAGCCCCAGCCCCTACGAGTTCTTCATCAACCTCGGCGACGAATATCTGATCGGCGCTTCGCCCGAGATGTTCGTGCGGGTCAACGGGTCATTCGTCGAGACGAGTCCAATTGCCGGGACCATCGGCCGCGGCAAAACCGTGATGGAGGACGCCGAGCAGATCCGCGACCTGCTCAACTCAAAAAAGGACGAGGCTGAGTTGAATATGTGTACGGACGTCGATCGCAACGACAAGGCGCGGATCTGCAAGGAAGGCTCGGTGCGGGTGGTCGGGCGGCGGATGATTGAAAGGTATTCGAAGGTTTTCCACACCGTGGACCAAGTAGTAGGCGAATTGAAGGACGACTGCGACGGATTCGACGCCCTGCTTTCGCACATGTGGGCAGTGACGCTTACCGGTGCGCCCAAACCAGCGGCCATGCAGAAGATTGAGGAACTGGAAAACTCGGCGCGGCGCTGGTACGGCGGCTGCGTCGGCATGTTGCTTTTCAGCGGCGAGATCAACACTGGGATCACCATCCGCACCGTACACTTGGAGGACGGCATTGCCAAAGTGCGGGCCGGGGCGACCCTACTCTGCGATTCGGATCCCGACGCTGAGGAGCGCGAGACGCGAGCCAAGGCCGAGACCTTTATCAACGCGGTGATTGGTGCGGACGACGCCAAGAAGAAGAGTGCCCAAATTGCGACCTCGGGGCAGGGCAAGCGGGTGCTCTTTGTCGATAATCGCGACTCTTTCGTCCATACGCTCGGCGATTACGTGCGGCAGACCGGAGCCGAGGTGGTGACGGTGCGCGCTGCGAGGTCGCGCGACGGCAGCGACGCGCGCGGCCTGCGCGATCCCCAGGGCATCTTCGCCGAGTTTGATCCCGATTTGGTCTTCGTCTCGCCGGGTCCAGGCACGCCCGAGGAATTCGGCGTGCCGGAGCTAGTCAACGAATGCGTGCGGCGCACGCTGCCGGTTTTTGGCGTGTGTCTCGGCTTGCAGGGCATTGTCGAGGCGCTCGGCGGCGAGCTAGGCGTGCTTTCCTACCCGATGCACGGCAAAGAATCGACGATCCGCTGCACGCCCGCAGGGATTTTTGACGGGTTTCCCACGGAATTTGTCGCCGGCCGCTATCACTCGCTCTACGCCGTGCCGGAGAAGCTGCCCGAGTGTTTGCGGGTGTTAGCGCAAACCGACGACGGAGTCATCATGGCCGTGGAGCACCGCGAGTTGCCGATAGCAGCCGTGCAGTTCCACCCGGAGTCTATTTTGACGCTCAAGGACGATTTGGGCTTGCGGCTGATTGCCCAAGTAATAGGGAAACTAGCGCGCTGAAGACATGCTGCTAATACTTGATAACTACGACTCCTTTACCTACAATTTGGTGCATTATTTAGAGGAATTAGGGGCGGCAACCAAGGTCTTGCGCAACGACGAATTGACGGTCGCCGCAGCGGTTGCGCTCGCACCTGAGCGCGTCGTTATTTCGCCTGGTCCCGGCGGCCCAGAGCAAGCTGGAATTTCGTGTGCGCTCGTCGAGCGGTTGGCCGGTGTGATCCCCATTTTGGGCGTGTGCTTGGGGCACCAAGTCATCGCCCAAGTTTGCGGCGGGCGCGTCGTGCGGGCCGACGAGATCGTCCACGGCCGCGCGACACCAGTGCAACACGATGGCCGCACGCTCTTTGCCGGCCTGCAAAATCCCTTCGTCGCTACTCGCTATCACTCGCTAACTGTCGAGCGAGCGAGTTTGCCTGAATGTTTGCAGGTATCGGCTACGAGCGAGAACGGGATGATTATGGGGATTCGGCATTGGCGATGGCCCCTCGAAGGGGTGCAGTTCCATCCCGAGTCGATTTTGACCATAGAAGGCAAACAACTACTGAATAATTTTCTTTGCTTATGAGGAGCGCGAAATGATACAAGAAGCTATAAGAGACCTGATCGCCGGCGCGGACTTGGGCCGCGCTAAGATGCGGGCGGTGATGGAGCAGATTATGAGTGGCCAAGCTACGGACGCTCAGATTGGCGCGTTTCTCGTCGCCCTGCGGATTAAAGGCGAGACCATTGACGAGATCGCTGGCGGTGCCGAAGTCATGCGCGAAAAAGCTACGCCGATAGTGACGGTGCGTCCCGATCTTATCGATACCTGCGGCACTGGCGGCGATGATTCGGGGACCTTCAATATCTCTACGACGGTAGCCTTTGTCGCTTGCGGTGCCGGTTTGGCAGTGGCCAAGCACGGCACCCGCTCCATATCGAGCCTGTGCGGCTCGTCAGACGTGCTGACCGCGCTAGGGGTCAACGTCGAAGCTGCGCCGGAAAAGGTCGGCGAGTGCATCGACGAAGTTGGTATCGGTTTCCTATTTGCGATAGCCTTACACGGGGCGATGAAACACGCCATCGGCCCGCGCCGGGAGTTAGCTACCCGCACGGTTTTTAACATCTTGGGGCCGCTGACCAATCCGGCTGGGGCCAAAAGGCAATTGCTCGGCGTGTTCGACAGCGCGTTGACTGAGGCGCTCGCCGGAGTGCTGCGCGAGTTGGGATCAGAGCGGGCCCTGGTGGTACACGGCTCGGACGGGCTGGACGAGATCACGCTGACCGGGCCGACGCAGGTCAGTGAGCTTAGAGACGGGCAGGTCAGTACGCGTCAGATCCACCCGGGAGATTTTGGTTTGCAGACAGTCTCAGCCGAGGCCCTCAAAGGCGGCGACGCGGACTACAATGCACGCATCCTACGCGGGATACTCGACGGCGAGGAGGGGCCGCAGCGCGACGTGGTGTTGCTCAACGCGGCGGCGGCAATAGTCGTTGGCGGGCTGGCCGAGGACATAACCACTGGTCTTGAAGTGGCCCGAAAGTCCATCGGCTCGGGCAAGGCGCGTCAGGCCCTAGACCGGCTAGTCGAGGTAAGCAACTCCTGAACATGGCAGATATACTAAGCGAAATAGCCGCGTACAAGCGCGAGTTCGTCGCCGACCGCAAGCGCGAGCGCAGTTTGGCCGATGTGCGGTCGCAGGCTCGCGATACGCCCGCGCCGGCCGATTTCATGGGTGCGCTAACTGCGGACGGGATCGCGCTGATCGCCGAGATAAAAAAAGCCTCGCCGTCCAAGGGCATCATTCGCGCTGACTTCGACCCAGAGTGGATTGCCGATGCGTATGCCGCTCATGGTGCGCGCTGTCTTTCGGTATTGACGGACGAGGCGTATTTTCAGGGGTGCGATGATTATGTGCAGATGGCTAAAGTGGTCGCGGGCTTGCCGGTGTTGCGCAAGGACTTCACCATCGACGAATACCAGCTCTACGAAGCCCGCGTCATTGGTGCCGACGCCGTTTTGCTGATCGTGGCGCTGATGGATTCTAGCCAGCTCGACGACTACCTTGGCCTAGCCAGCGAGTTGGAATTAGACGTGCTAGTCGAAGTCCACGATGGTGAGGAATTGGCGCGCGCCAAAGCGGCCGGTGCCCGGCTCATCGGCGTCAACAACCGCGATCTGCGGACCTTTGAAACAACCTTGGATACTACCTTCGCGCTTTTGGATCAAATGCCGGAGGGAACTGTCGTCGTCAGCGAGAGCGGGATTGGTGATCGCGGCGATGTCGAGCGGCTCGCTGCCGCCGGTGTCGATGCGATTTTGGTTGGTGAATCCCTGATGCGCGAAGACGATATCGGGGCTAAAATGAGGGAGCTACTAGGCGAGTGAAAAAACGAGTATTTTCAGGTATCCAGCCCTCGGGCCACATCCACCTCGGCAACTACATCGGGGCCGTCCGCAATTGGCTGGTCAACCTAGCGGACCGCGACAACATCTTCTGCGTGGTCGATCAGCACGCGATCACCGTGCCGTACGACCCGGAGGCTTTGCATAGCGGTACGCGCGAGGCCGTGGCTTTATACATTGCCTGTGGCCTCGATCCGCAAAAGTGCCGTCTCTTCGTGCAGTCGCACATCCCGGAGCACACTGAGTTGGCTTGGCTTTTTACTTGTATCACGCCGATGGGTTGGCTGGAGCGGATGACCCAGTTCAAGGATCGGGTGGGTGCACGGCGCGAACGCGTCGGCACCGGGTTGTTCGTCTATCCGACGTTGATGGCCGCCGATATTCTGCTCTATCAGGCGCACGAGGTGCCCGTCGGCGACGACCAGAAACAGCACGTGGAACTGACGCGCGACATTGCCGAGCGCTTCAATCGCCAGTTCGGCGAGGTGTTCACCGTGCCCGAGCCGGTCATTCCGCAAGTCGGTGCGCGGATCATGGGGCTCGACGATCCGACCGCGAAAATGTCCAAGTCGGCCGAGGGCCAGTACCACAGCGTCGGCCTGCTCGATGACCCGGATAAGGTGCGCAAGACGATCATGCGGGCGGTAACCGATTCGCAGCGGGGGATTGTCTTCGATCCGCAGCGTCCCGGGCTGTACAATCTTCTAACGATCTATCAGGCGTTGACCGGCCTAGGAAACGCCGAGATTGAGGCGCATTTTGCTGGCAAGGGGTACGGCGACTTGAAAAAGGAACTGGCCGAAGTGGTTATCGCCGAGATCGAGCCAATCCAGGCCCGCTATCGGGAGTTGACGGCGGATCACACCTATATCGACGAGGTGTTGGCCGAGAGTGTCGAGAAACTGCGTCCAATCGTTGACGCGACCATGGACGCGGTCCGTCGGGCCATGGGACATCGGTAAGGGAGCAACTATGGACCTGAGTGACTGGCGCGAACGCATAGATGGTATCGACCGGCAAATGATCGATTTGCTCAATGAGCGCATGCAGTGTGCACACGAGGTTGGGCAGATTAAAAAGGCCGCGGGAAAACCAATACGCGATCCCGAGCGCGAGCGCGATGTGATCGCCAAAACCAAAACCTACAATCAAGGACTCCAAGGGCCGATGAAGGACGAGTCCTTGGAGAAGCTCTACTGGCTGCTCATCGAACTGACCACCTACTTCGAGATCGAGGAGGATTAGTCTTCTTCGGGCGGGCAGTCATCGTCGGCGTGGGCCTGATTGGCGGCTCCATAGGCTTGGCGCTCAAGCGCACTGGCTTTGGCGGGCGGCTTGTGGGCGTCAGCCGTCCTGCGACCATCGCCCGCGCGCTGGAGTTGGGCGTGATTGACGAGGGTTGGGGCTACGACGAGTTGGGGCAGGCACTCAAGGAGGCCGACCTAGTCTTTATCAGCACGCCGATCAAGCGGATTCTGACGCTGATTGCGGAGGTGGGGCAGCTCGCCGAGCCGGGGACACTCGTTACCGATGTGGGGAGTACCAAGCGGCGCATCGTCGCGGAGGCCCAAGCTCATTTCAGCGACGAGGTGTACTTTGTCGGCGGCCATCCTATGGCTGGTTCTGAAAAGGCAGGGGTGGCCGCGGCCGATCCGTTCCTCTTCCAGAATGCGATCTATATCTTGGTTCCCGATCAGCAGGTGCCGGCGGACCGCTACCAAGCATTGACCGCGCTCTTGCGGCAGGTCGGGGCGCGGGTGATGGAACTAGACGCGGGGGCACACGACCGGGCGGTCGCCGCGATCAGCCACTTGCCGCAGATGATGGCGACCTCGCTGGTGAGTATGGTCGGGCGGCTGAATGCCGAGCGGGACCACTTCCTGCCGCTGGCGGCTGGCGGTTTCCGCGACTTGACGCGGATTGCCTCTAGCCCGTTTGCGCCGGTGTGGGAGGATATCTGCGCGACCAATGCCGACGAGATCCGCACGATGATCGACCGCTACATCGCCGCGCTCGCAGATGTGAGGGGGCGACTGGAAACAGAGGAACTAAAGGCGGATTTCGATTTTGCCAATGAGATTCGGGGTTCCATCCCGAGGGATTCAAAGGGGTTTATCCACGTGCTGCACGAGATCTTGGTGCTAGCCGAGGACCAGCCAGGCGTCATCGCCGAGATCGGGCAGGCACTGGGGGCACAAGGGGTGAACATCAACGATATTGAGGTAATGAAGGTGCGCGAGGGCGAGGGAGGGACGCTGCGGCTGGGGTTTGACAGCGCGGAGCACGCGGAGCACGCGCAGGAAATTTTGGCTCGGCTCGGGTACGTGGCGCGGAGACCCTAGGCGATGGCAGCGACCGTAACCCCAGTCAAGAAAATTATGGGGCAAGTCTCAGTGCCCGGAGAGCGAGAGCCAGCCGAGCGTGCGCTCGTGTTGGCCGCGTTGAGCGAGGGGAAGAGCACTGTCCGCCACGTGCCCGTTGCTGCCGACCGGGTGGTCGGTCTGTTGCGCGAGTTGGGCGTTGACATCGCCAAGCGCGTAGGCACTTATGCGGTGAGTGGCGTTGGGCTGCGGGGATTTCAGAGCGCAACGGCCCCACTCAACCTAGAGGGGTTGGGCGATACCGCGCTGCTGTTACTTCCCTTGCTCGCCGGACAACCATTTCGCTCGCAGGTGAAGTTGGGCGCGGAAGCCGAGCGGTGTCGGCTCTTGCTCGATCTGCTGGCCCAGGTCGGGTTCGCCGTCGAACAGGAGAGCGCGGACACTTTTGCAACTGGGGGGCAGCAGGCCAAAGGGTTCGTCCTCTCCGCAGCACCGCCAACCGACGCCCTAGCGCTGGGCGCGATGGTGGCCGCGCTCTTTGCCGAGGGGACGACTGCGCTGAAAGTCGGCAGCCGCGTGGAGCGCTTGTTGCGCGAGCGCGGAGTCGCCGTCGAGCGGCGCAGACTGTTGGCGGTAGAGGGCGGGCAGGCGCTACAAGGCGTTGACGTAGAGGTGCCTGGGCAACTCGCGTTGGCTTATCCGCTCATGGGGGCTGCGCTGTGCCGCAAGGGGTCGGAACTGACCATCAAGCGCGTGGCCATTCGCCCTGGGCAGCGGGCCTTCTTGGATTTGCTGCGGCAGATTGGGGCGCAGATCGCCGCGGAAAGCCTCGGGGGAAACGAGTGCGATTTGCACGTGAGCGCCAGCCAACTGAAGGCTACGCGCGTGGCTGGGCAGCGGGCGGCCAAGGTTGCCGACCAGATCGCGCTGCTGGCGGTTTTGATGACCCAAGCGAAGGGGACGACGGTCATCCGCGATATCGAAGACATGCCGCATGTGGAGCATTTGTGCGCCGCGTTGCGCTCGCTCGATGCGCGGATTGGCCAGTTCCCAGAGGGGCTGGTTATCAAAGGCGGCTTCCCGCTTCAGGGCGGCCAGCTCGACGGCAAGGGCGACTCTAATTTAACTATGGCTTTTGCCGTGGCCGGGCTGTTGGCCGAAGGGGAATTGACCATCGAAGGCAGCGATTGCTTGACGCCCATCTGGCCCGATTTTTTTAAGACCGTACAATCTATTGGAGGAGATTAAATATGAGAGGAATTTTTCGGCTCTTTGTGTGCTCGGCCGTGATGTTGTGTGGCGGCCTACTCGCCATTCGCCTGCTCTACGGCGTATCGTGGCGCGAATCCTTTGAGATTGCCAACTGCTTCGTTGAGGATTTGTTGGGGTGATTTCCGGAACGACGCGGGTGCTCGGCGTCATCGGCGACCCGGTCGCGCACACGGCGTCGCCGGCCATGCACAATGCCGCGCTCAGGGTGCTGAATCTCAACTATGTGTACGCGGCGTTCCGCGTCGCTCCCGCAGCCTTGCCCCAAGCGCTCGCCGGAATGTGCGCCTTAGACATGGTTGGGCTGAATGTGACGGTGCCGCACAAGCAGGCCGTCATGGCGCATCTCGACGAGATTTCTGCCGAGGCCCAGAGCATTGGTGCGGTCAATACCATTGCCAATCGCGATGGTCGGCTCGTGGGGTACAACACCGACGCCTTTGGGATCGTGCAAAGCCTCAAGGTCGATGGCGGTTTGGACCCGCTGCCGCCGAAGGTCGCGCTCCTCGGTGCGGGCGGCGCAGCGAGGGCCGTGCTCTACGCGCTGCTGGCGCGGGACGAGGTAGAGGAAGTGCTACTGCTCAACCGCACGGTGGAAAAGGCCGCAGCCCTCGCCGACGATCTCGACAGCGCCGGCAAGGTGCGGGTTGGGTCGCTGACAGAGACCGGGCCGATTGGCGACGCTGGTTTGCTCATCAACGCCACGGCGCTGGGGATGCACCCCCGCGACGACGTTTCACCGCTGGTGGACCCGTCGTGTCTGCACGAGCGCATGCTGGTCGCCGACATTGTGTACAATCCTTTGGAAACCGTGCTCATGCGGCAAGCTGCCGCCGCTGGTGCCTCGGCGATCAACGGCTTGGGTATGCTCGCTTGGCAGGGTGCGCGTTCGTTTGAGATATGGACGGGTGTCGAGCCGCCGGTCGAGGCGATGATGGCGGCCGCACTGGGGTAGGGGCGGTTTGCTGGGGTAGGGGCGGTTTGTAAACCGCCCCCTACATAAATAATTCAAATCATTCTGGATCGCCATAGCGCATGATAACCGAATCATTAGAAACGCGCATTAGCGCGGCACTGGCCCGAGCGGGCGCGCCCGCGGATTCTCCGGCTCTCGTCGGCCCGGCTACCCGCCCGGAGTTCGGCGACTACCAGGCAAACGGCGTGATGGCCGCGGCCAAGAAGCTGAAGACCAATCCCCGCGCGCTCGCCGCTCAGGTCGTGGAGGAACTGGATCTGGAGGATATGGCCTCGTCTGTGGATATCGCCGGTCCGGGCTTTATCAATATCCAACTCAAGGGCGAGTGGTTGGCCGCGCAGTTGGGGAACGTGCTGGCTGATCCGCGACTCGGCGTGCCCAAGGACGCGCCGCAAAAGGTCGTACTCGACTACTCGCATCCCAACTTGGCCAAGGAAATGCACATCGGCCATCTGCGCAGCACGGTCATCGGCGACGCCATCGCCCGCGTCCTCGAATTCTCAGGCCACGAGGTCGTGCGCCACAATCACGTGGGCGACTGGGGGACGCAGTTTGGAATGCTCATTGCCCACTTGGACGAGCTCGCGGATCCGGCCACGGAATTGGCCGATCTAGAAGTATTCTACCAATCGGCGCGTCAGCGCTTTGACCAAGATGAGGCGTTCGCCGATCTGTCGCGGGAATACGTGGTCAAGCTGCAAGGCGGCGACCCGCACGTGCTGGGGATGTGGCAGCAGTTTATCGACGAGTCGCTTGCCCACGGCCAGCGCATATACGACGCGCTAGGAGTCGGTCTCAAGCCCGAAGACGTGCAGGGAGAAAGCGCGTACAACGACGACTTGCCCCGCGTGGTCGAGGATTTGCGGGCCAAGGGCTTGCTGGTGGAGTCCAATGGCGCGCAGTGCGTCTTCTTGGAGGAATTCAAAAACAAGGACGGCCAGATCACGCCGGTAATCGTGCAGAAGTCGGACAGCGGCTACCTCTATGCGACGAGCGACCTCGCGGCCGTGCGCTATCGGGCCGGCGACCTCGCGGCCGACCGCATCCTCTACATCGTGGATGCGCGCCAGTCGTTCCACTTGCAGCAGGTCTTTGCGGTGGCGCGGGCGGCTGGATACGCGCCGGCGACGACCGCTTTGGAACACCACGAGTTTGGCGCGATTCTCGGCGTGGACAACCGGCCGTTCAAGACGCGAGCCGGCGGCGTGGTCAAACTGATGGACGTGTTGGAGGAAGGCGTGGCGCGGGCCTTTGCCCAAGTGAGCGAGAAAAATCCCGATATGGACGAGGCCGAGCGACGGCAGATCGCCCGCGTGATTGGCATTGGCAGCATCAAGTACATGGAGCTGTCGTTCAACCGCACCTCGGACTACGTGTTCGACTGGGACAGGATGCTGGCCCTCGACGGCAACACCGCTCCGTACATGCTCTATTCGTATGCCCGCATCAAGAGCATGTTTCGCCGCGCTGGCGTGGATGAAGATGCACTCGACGGGGCGATAATCATTGGCGAAAGGGCCGAGAATGCGCTCGCCATCAAGCTGTTGCAGTTTCCCGAGGTGGTCGCGGCCGTGGCCCACCAATGTTATCCGCACGTGCTGTGCAACTATCTCTACGAATTGGCTGACGCCTTTATGAAGTTCTACGAGCAGTGTCCGGTTCTCCGTGCGGACGAGCCGGTGCGGACGAGTCGGCTGCTGCTGGCACTGTTGACCGCACGCGTCGTGCGCCAGGGCCTCGACCTGCTCGGCATTGAGACGCTCGAGCGCATGTGAGGCGAGGGCCATGACGGAGGGGCCGATATTTCTAACTGGTTTTATGGGCGTGGGCAAGACTCAGGTCGGGCGCATCTTGGCACAGCAGCTAGGACGTAGCTTTTTGGACACCGACCGGATGATTGAACAGCACGCTGGCAAGACCATTGCGAAGATTTTCGCCGACGAAGGCGAGGCGCACTTCCGCCAGCTAGAGCGCGACTGCGTCCTCGAAGTCTGCCGCCGCCCGGATGCCGTAGTGGCCTTAGGCGGCGGGGCGATCACCCGAGCCGACAACCTCGCGGCTGTGCGCTGCGCTGGGATTTTGGTGTGTATCAAGGCCGACGTGGAGACGATTTTTGCCCGCGTCAGTCTCCGCTCTAACCGGCCCCTGCTCGCCGGGTTGGACCCGCAGGCGCAGCGCGCCAAGATAGAATCCCTACTCCGCGAGCGCGCTCCTTATTACGACCAAGCCCATATCGAGCTGTACACCACGCAGGCGCAGACGCCTGAGGACACGGCCGGGCAACTTCTCGGTTTACTGGAGAGCTATGCAAAGAATTGACTTAGACATCCCGGGAGCTGCATACCCCATTTTCGTCGGCCACGATATCTTAGGGGACCTGGGGCCGTGCTGCCGCGACTTGGCTTTGGGCCGGCAGGTTGCGTTGGTGAGCGACGAGATCGTGGCCGTGCGCTATCTGCAACCTGTGGGGGAGAGCTTGCGCACTGCTGGGTTTGAGGTGTTGGAGATTGTCTATGCCGGAGGCGAGGAAGCTAAAAACTTGCCCGGGGCCGAGGGCATTTTCGCGCAGCTAATTGAGGCCGAGTTCGATCGCGGCGCTTGGGTGGTGGCTCTCGGCGGGGGCGTGGTCGGCGACATGGCGGGCTTTGTGGCTTCCACCTATTTGCGCGGCGTGCCCTACGTGCAGGTGCCTACTACCATCGTCGCGCAGGTGGATTCGAGCATCGGCGGCAAGACCGGGGTCAATCACGCGTTGGGCAAAAATCTGATCGGCACCTTTCATCAGCCGCGCTTGGTCTTGGCCGACACCAACGCGCTGCACTCGCTGCCGCGGCGAGAGCGGGTCGCGGGCATGGCCGAGGTGGTCAAACACGGGCTGATCCGCGACGCTGAGCTGTTCGCCTTTTTAGAGGAGCACTTGGAGGAAGTCGTGGATATGGCGTTGGCACCGGACACCTTGGACTGGCTGATCGGCCGCAATGTGGAGATCAAGGCCGAGGTGGTGGCCGCCGACGAGAAGGAGCAGGGCTTGCGGGCCATCCTCAATTACGGGCACACCATTGGACACGCGATTGAGGCCGCCACGGACTACGGCCGCTACCGGCACGGGGAGGCGATAATTTTGGGCTTGATCGCCGCCGGCGAAATCGCCTGCCGCGAGGGGTTTTGGCCCGAAGCAGAACGGCAGCGGCAGGACGCGTTGCTGGAGCGGTTGGGGGTGCCCGGGGGGTTGGCCGAGGTGGAGATAGAGCGGATTTTGACCTGCGCCAAGGCTGACAAAAAGCGAGTGGATGGGCAGCTGCGGTTCGTGCTGGGGCGGCGGATTGGGGAGGTGGAGGTCGTGGAGGGAATAACCGATGACACGGTACGCACGGCTATTGCATACGCGCAGCGCGTTTCGGCTGAGACTTCGGCGTGAACTCAGTCGAACGCTCAACGTCGAAGCCTTTGGCGAGGAATGATATGAGTGAAAACCAACCCCACAAAGTGCATCTAGTCAGTTTGGGATGCCCGAAAAACACGGTCGATTCCGAACGGATGCAGGGGCTTTTGCAGGGCCATGCCTATCAGATGACGGACGTGCCGGAAGAAGCGGACGTGGTGGTGGTCAATACCTGCGGCTTTATCGAACCGGCCAAAGAAGAATCTCTCGCCGCGATCATGGACGCGCATCGGCTCAAGCAAGAGGGGCAGTGCGAGGGGGTGATCGTCACGGGGTGTCTATCGACGCGCTACTACGAGGAGCTCGCGCAGGAGTTGGTGGAAGCCGACAAGCTGCTGACGATTGCCGACGAGGCCGACATCGTCCACCACGTTGACGACGTGTTGGGCATCCAGCGGCCCAAGTACTTGGCTAGCTTGCCGCGAACCTCGCTGACCCCTAAGCACTGGGCTTATTTGCGCATATCAGACGGCTGCGATCACCAATGCGCCTTTTGCGCCATTCCCGCCATCCGCGGGCGGCACGTGAGCGAGCCGGTCGAACAGCTCGTGGCCGAGGCCGAGCGGCTGGCCGCGGCTGGGGTGCGGGAGTTGGTCTTGGTTTCGCAGGACTCGGTGCGCTACGGGGCCGATCTCTACGGTCGTCCCCAGCTCGTGCGACTTTTGCAAGCGCTCGCCGAGGTGAAGGGCATTGAGTGGATGCGCTTGATGTACACCTATCCGGCGTTCTGGACCGAGGAACTGATCGACTTCTACGCTGCGTGCGACAAGATGTGCCGGTACATCGACATGCCGCTGCAACACATCTCCGACCCAGTGCTCAAGCGCATGAAGCGAGCGACGACGCGCCAAAAGACGCTCGATTTGTTGGCGCGATTGCGGGCGCGGCTGCCGGGGGCTGGGCTGCGCTCGACGTTCATCGTCGGCTTTCCCGGCGAGACCGAGGACGATTTTGCCGCCTTGCTGGAGTTTGTGGCCGAGACGCGCTTCGACTATGCGACCGGCTTTCTCTACTCGCCGGAAGATGGGACTTCGGCGTATGAGCTTGGCGATCCGGTCAGCGAGGAGGTCAAGCAGGAGCGCTATAGCCGCCTGACGCAACTGCAGGAGCGCGTGGGCACGGAGAAAAACGACGAGCTTGTCGGCACGCGGCAGCAGGTCTTGGTCGATGCGCGCGTGGGGGAGATGTGCTATGGGCGGATGGAGCGCGACGCCCCGGAAATCGACGGCCAAGTAGTAATCGCCGAGGGTACGCCTCCGGTGGGTTCTTTCGTCGAAGTGGAGATCACCGCGGCCGCGCCCTACGAGCTGAGTGCTAAGGTAGTGGGAGAGCTGCGTTGAATAAGGCGAAGCCGCGCGACATCGCCGTGGATGGCCGGGCTGGCGAGTTGGTGATCGGGTGGAGCGATGGCCGCGAGAGTCGCTACGATTTGGAGGGCTTGCGGCGCGAGTGTCCCTGCGCCCACTGCCGGGAACTGCGCGACGCGAATGAGGGCGGGTTGACGCTTTTGCAGCCCGAGGCCGTGTCGGCCACGGCTAAGGTGCAGGGGGTTAGCTACGTTGGGCGCTACGGCATTCGCATCGAATGGGCCGATGGGCACGACCACGGCATTTATACGTTTGAGTTTTTTCGTGCGCTAGACGCGGGCGGATGAGGTAAAGGTCATATAGCCATCCTAAATCATTCACGAGATAATCCGCCGATGGACGCGGACAGACGCCGAATTGTAGGGGCGAGCGATCGCTCGCCCCTACTGCAAGGCGATCCGCATATCGAATCGTTCAAGTCATTCAGGACTGCTATATCTACTCTGTCAATGCCGCAGCGAATGAGAATCACCCGTATGTTCGCGTTCACAGGTAGGACATATCTTACATAGGTGCCGATTTAGGAGATGTGCTGCTGCCAGTAGGAGGCCTCCTGCTGCATGGAGGACTACTTCAAAGATTCCTTCAGTAGTAATGTGGGCGGTGGCAATGAACGCTACTGCCACTACGAGGATGAGAAATGCTCTCCAGCTTTTGTGATGCCTAATCCCCCAAACGACGCTACCTAATGCGAGCGCAACTGCTCCAATAATGATTAATTCCGCGCGTTCGCTTGCGAGAAACCCAAGCCCCAGTAACGGCAGAATTGTTACTAAAAGCGGCATTGCCACGCAGTGGACCGCACACGAAAAAGACAGAAATGCTCCTATGGTATCTATCAGTTCTTGATCGAAATAGCTTTTCACTTTTTCCATAGGTCTCCTTACAGATTGCCCACGGCGAATTTTCTCGGCGTGGGGTCATAGAACTTCTCGTTGAATCGAATGGTTGTGGCTTGGTACGTATATAATTCCCTCTTTATGCCGCCTGACGCACCGGAACGTCGCGGGGCGCGCGGGCGATCCACTGTTCGGCGAGGAGGAGGCCGAGGGCTAAAATCAGGAATTCGCGCCACAACTCGCGGCCGTGGCGATTGCCCAAGACCGCGAGGCGCAGGTCGTCGCCCGGGTTGAGGAAATGGACTTCTGCGTCCGCGAAAACGCTCCGTACGTACTCGGGCACTACGGGCGCTAGCGCGGATTCGCGGGCGTCGAAGTTGACGGCGAACGCATCGACCTCTGCGCCCGCAGCGCGCAATCGCCAGATGCCAGCCTCGCCGACTTGGGGAATTTTCCACAAGTATTGGCCGCCGACGCGCTCCGGCTCCAAGCGCAGGCGCTCGCCCGACGGCGTCTCGGCTTCTACCACAGCTTCCATTGGCACATCGGCCAAGCGGCGATAGACCGTTTCTCCGACCAAGTAAGCAGCGTGGCGATCTGGAGGCAGGCTCAACTCGCGCACCAAGCGGTGCAGGAGGGGAGCGAACAGTCCGCGTTGGTGCAGATCGTTCCACTGCGGGTCGATGGGGAAGGCCGCGAGCGCGACGCGCCCCTGCCCCTTCCAAGCTAGCGCCATGGCGAGTTGTCCGTCGCCGAAGCGGGCCAAGGGCAAGAGGTCGGGCGCGGGGACCATGGCGAAATAGGCGTAGAAGCGCGGTTGATCACCGTCGCTGGCGATGAGGTCGTTGAAAAGCGGGTGGTGCGGCTCGTCCGAATCTAAGACTTGATAGTTGGCTGTGTTACCGGGTGCGCCGATCCGGTTTTTGAAGCGTCCTGGAGTCAGGCCGGGCAAGAGGTCGCGGTTGTAGTAGCCGAGGTCGCTGTGCGATGCGGGAAAGAGAACCACGCCTCCGCCACTGGCGACGAACTCGTCTAAGGCCGCCTTTTGTGCCGCGCTCAGCCGCGCGAGGTTGCAAAGCACGAGCACATCTACTCCGGCGAGGGTGTCGGCGTCGAGGTTAGTAAAGAGATTGGTGCGAATTTTTACGACTGGATCGGAAACAGCCGCCGCCCCGAGTGCTCGACGCACATAGTACGCGTCTTCGGGCTGTTCGCTTAAGAGCAGCACGGTGATGGCGGTGGGCAAATCGAGCGTGAAGTAGCGGCGGTTGTCGAGCGCGAGCCCGTCGTCTGAGAGCGCGATGTGCCCACTTAATCGCCCGGGCCGTCGCGGCGAAAAGCTGAGTGCTACTTGGGTCGTGCCCGGTGCTCCGGGATCTATGCTCTGGCGGCGCACGCGCTGGCCATCGACAAACAGGTCGAGAGCCGTACCCGCGCCGCTGTGCGCGATTTCGGCTTGCAAGGCGACTTTGGCGTCGGCCGCGAGCATCCAACTGGGGGTCGCGACCCACTCGACGTAGGCATTTGGTCGGGTCCGGGCGCGTGGGTCGGCGATATAGACGCGCGTGCCGGCAAAGGACGGGACTGAATCCTCGAGTTGATCCCAGTTGTATTGGGCCAAATCGGTAAAGAGGAAAAGCTCGTGCGCTGCGAGTGCGGATTCTTGGTCGAAGCGTTGGGCCGCTGCGTGCAAAGCCGATCGCAAGTCCGTCGCCTCTTGCGTTGGCGCGAGCTCGGCAAGGCGCTCGGCTAAGTAATCGCGGTCGCCGGCAAAAGGGGCGTGGGGCTGTTGGGCAAAAGGCTGCACTGTTACTTGATCGCGCGGGGGCAAAACGGCCAACAGGTCGCCGAGTTGGCGCTGGAGTTGGTCGAAGAGGGAGCCAGAGGGCCGTTGGTAGCTGGTGCTGTACGATAGGTCCAAGAGCGCGTGAACGGCTACCGGGCGATCTCCGCCTCCCCAGCCGCCGCCGGCTGTCGGGCGAGCAAAGGCGCAGACGATGAGCACAATGATGAGCGTGCGCAGCAACAGGACCAGCCACTGGCGCAGTTGCAGCCGCCGCATGCGGTTTTGCTGTAGCTGGCGCAGAAAGGAGAAGTCGCTGAAAGGATGGGGTTGGGCGCGCCCTCGATGCAGCAGGTGGATGGCTAGGGGAAGGGCCGCCGCGACTAGTCCGAGAAGGACCGCGGGATTGAGAAACTGCAAGACGGGGAAGGAGCCGCGCTAGTTTGCAGTGGGAATATCGCGCTCGGCCGCTTCGATGGTGGCGATGATTTCCTCGGCTGAATTCGCGTCGATGAGCTTCTTTTTGAACTCTTCGTTTTTGAGCAAGCGCGAAATCCGCGCCAGGGCCTTGATGTGGGGGCCGGAAACGTTGGTCGGGGAGACCAGCAGGAAGAACACATAGGCTGGCTCGCCGTCGAGGGCGTCGAAATCCATGCCCCGCCGCTGGGTGCCCATAGCTGCGACCAACTCGGTCACCGCGGCCGACTTGCCGTGAGGGATAGCGATGCCGTCGCCAATGCCCGTGCTCATGATTTTTTCGCGGTCGAGTACGGCTTGCAATACTTGGTCGCGGTCGGTGATCGAGTCGCTGACCGGAAGCGAGTTGACCAATTCGGTGATGATTTCCTCTTTGGATTCTCCTTGAAGGTCAACTATGGTGGATTCGAGCGACAGAATGTCCAACAGGTTCATGCGATTTATCTCCGGGTGAGTTGTTGAAAAATAAGCCTTATCTGCGACATTCGTCAACCGCTCATTGTCATTGAGTTATGGCTTTTACCAGCCGCGGCACCACGAAGTAGAGCAAGCGCCCGCGACTGATTTCTGCCCAAGCGTGGATGCCCAATTCGACCGCGGCTAAGCCCGCAGTGGGCAGGGCGATGTGCGCACCTGTCAGCTCGCCGATCCATTCTTCCAGTCCTGGGTTGTGGGCAATGATGAGGCTGGTTTGGGCGCTGTCCGGCAAGCTGGCCCCCGCTTGGGTCAAGGTGCTGGGAGACGAGAGGTAAAGCGCGTCGTCTAAGTGCAGAGTGCTCGCCGGCAGGCCGAGGGCTTCGACTAGGCCGGTGGCCGTCTGATGCGCCCGGCGCGCTGCCGAGGCCAGCACGAACTCGGGGCGCGGACCGTACGCTGCGAGTAGGTGAGCGATGCGCGGCAAATCCGCGCGGCCGCGCTTGTTGAGCGGACGGTCGAAATCGTCGCTTATCCCGGGAGGATAGGCCGACTTGGCATGGCGCATGATTAGCAAGGTTTTCATGGGAGTTAAGAATTGGTTGCGTGGGCATTTACTAGAGGGTATTTTTAATTAGCAGCAAGATAGTGTGTGTCGGCGCTCGATACAAACGCGACTCAGGATTTATATCAGATGGCTCCACAACCCGTAGAGTTCAATTTAACTATTCGCCCCCAGCACCGCTTTGCCATCATCGACATTGCCGAGCTAATCCGCCAGCAAGTCGGCGACGAGTTGCGTCCCTTTCGCAAAGCCGCGTATTGTTCGTTGCACACCACGGCCGGCTATATAGAGCAGGGTATGTGTGCGCGTTTGGGCCATAGCCGCAAGCAGATTGACCCATTTATCCGCGCCATCCAAAAGATATTTCCCTACAACGCTGGCTATTTCCACGACCGCATGCAGCTACGCGACGAACTTAGCGAGGGCGAAAAGCAAAGAGAGCCGGTCAATGCCGACTCGCATCTGACCTTTATCGCCGCGGGGCTCAAAAACTGCGTGACCTATATCCACCGTCCCGAGGAGCCGGTGTACTTCATCGAACTAGACGGCATCTACAAGCACTACGTGCGCAGCCGACACACCGCAGTCATGGCCTACAACCACACCGAAATCGTGCAGCGCAGTCGGGTGGAGCTTCCGGTGGGCGGCAGTCATGCAATCGACGCCTTCAACCTCAAGGACCCGCGCTACGGCCTCTTTGCAACGCTCGCCGAACGGTTGCGGCAGTCCGGTATCGACAAGGGCTGCATCGACATCCGCCTCGCTCCAGAGGAAAAGCACGTCGGCATGACCGTCAATGAGTACGAGACTCTGTTGATGCGCAACGACTTGCCCCAAGCCCTCAGCGATCCGCTGCGCTACGTGTTCCAGCGCGGTAGGCGGCTTTTGCGGCACCCGGCCTCCATCCCCGGCAAGATGCACGCGTACGCGGCCTATGATTCCCTCCGCTTCTACAACGAATTGCTCGACCAAGTTCCGGTGGGGCGGTCGGTCATTGACCGCATCTTTTCGGTGTTGTCAACGCCAGCCCAGCGCATCTTGCGCCTGAAGCGCCACATCCGGCTGCTGGTCTCAGACAGCGCTGGAACCGGGGCGGATCGCATCCTGCAGGGCACGTACCAAAGCCCGATTCTGGTGCAGCACCAACCGGCTGCGGGCGGTGTGCGCGCGCTCGACATCACCCTGCGCCGCTTCGTCTGAGCATGCAGGTTGATCCTTCCATCTTCAAAGCCTACGATATCCGCGGCATCTATCCCGACCCTCTGAGCGAAGAAGTGGCCTACGCCATAGGCCGCGCCTTGGTGGCCCTGCTGAAGTGCGAGGAGGTCGTCGTGGGGCGCGACATGCGCCTTTCGAGTCCGGCCATAAAAGAGCACCTCTTGCGCGGCCTCGTCGATCAAGGCGCGGACGTCATCGACATTGGCATGGTCAGCACCGATCAATACTACTATGCCTGCGCTACCTTGGACCGTCCGGGCGCGATGGTGACGGCTTCGCACAACCCGCCCGAATACTGCGGCTTTAAGATGGTGCGCCAAATGCCCTATCTGCTCAGCGGCGAATCCGGGATACAAGACTTGCGCCGCCTCGTGGCAGAGGAAAGTTGGGGTACAGGTCAGAGGCAGGGTGCGGTTCGAACTGAGGACGTGACGCCGGGCTTTATCGACAAGGTGTTGAGCCTTGTGGATCCGGCCCGCATTGAGCCGCTCAAGGTGGTGGCTGACACGGGCAACGGCATGGTCGGGCCGATTCTGCAAGACGTGTACGAGCGGTTGCCCATTGAGTTTATCGGCATGTATCTAGAGCCGGATGGCCACCTGCCGAACCACGGTCTCGACCCCATGCAGCCGGAAAACCGCGCCGACTTAGAGCGCCGCGTCCTAGCCGAAGGTGCGGACGTCGGTTTTGCCTTTGACGGCGACGGCGACCGCTTCTTCATCGTCGATGACCGGGGCCGCTTCGTGCCCGGCGACTTTGCGACCGCGCTGATGGCCTGCTACATGCTAGAACGCGCTCCCGGAGCCAAGATCGTGTACGACGTGCGCTGCTCGTGGGCCGTGCCCGACCTCGTAAAAGCGGTCGGCGGCACTCCGCTGATCGAGCGCGTCGGCCATTCGTTTCTCAAGCCGAGGATGTTTGAGGAAGGAGCTGTTTTCGCCGGCGAGTTGAGTGGCCATTACTACTTCCGCGACTTCTTTGGCGCGGATTCGGGCATTGTGCCGTCGCTGGTGATGCTGGAGTTGCTGTCGCAGCGCGGGGTTAAGCTCTCCGAGCTGCTCGCTCCGCTAGAGCGCCAGTATTTCACGTCCTCTGAGATCAACTCTGAAGTCGCGGACCCCGCGGCCAAAATCGCAGCCCTAGCCGACCGCTACCAAGATGGTCACATCCAGCGCCTCGACGGGATTTCGGTCAGTTACGACGACTGGCACTTCAACGTGCGGCCCTCCAATACCGAGCCGCTGTTGCGCCTCAATCTAGAGGCCCTTTCCGCAGAGCGCATGGCCGAGAAGCGGGACGAGGTACTCGCCTTTATTCGCGCGTAATCTATGACGGCCCCCGCTCCTAAGATCCCGTGGGCTTTCGCCCTCGACCGCCGTTACTTTGCGGCATTTTTGGTTTTCCAAGGCGCGGTGGTCGCTGGCAGCATCTTCGTTTTCGAATTCCTCCCGGCCCTCCTCCTCGGCGCGCTCGGCGTCGCGTTTTTTGTCGCGGGCCTGATGCTGAGGCCGTGGATCGTCGTCCCAATTTTGTTGCTGACGACGGGTCTCGACAGCACGGGTCGGTTGTTCGGCGAGTCTGGCCCTTCAAAAGACATCTTCTTGCTGACGGGGTTTCACTTGGCCTTTGGGCTGATGGTCGTCGGCTTGGCCGCCAACATCTGTCTGCGGCAGCGCGTGCATTTTCCCGACTTCGAGATTAAGGTGCCGCTTTTTTTGTTCCTCGCATCTATTGCGGTGTCGCTGACGTACACGCCCAATCAGCCGGCTGCAACCGTCAGCTTCTTGCGGATTTGCGCCCTCGTGCTCTTCACCTACATGGTGCAAATCACGCTCGACTCTAGGCGGGCCGTGTCCGCGGTCTTATGGTCCCTAGCGGTCTTGACGATAGCGGGCTCAGTGATGGGGGCCTATCAGGTCATCACCGGCCAATTCCACCTGCCGGCCAAGGTCATCACCGCCTTGGGCGGCAACGTGCCGCGGGCGACGGGGGCCTTTCACAACCCCAACATCTTTGCCTCGTTTGTAATGAGCGGCGTCCTGCCGCTGATGGCCGTCTTGCTCAATTATCGACTGCCTAGGGGCCAGCGCACGCTTTTTGCTTTGTCGGTCGTCATCGGCCTTGGCGGGCTGTTGGCCTCGTTTAGCCGCTCTAGCTGGGTGTCAACGCTGGCCGGCGTGCTCGTCATCCTCTGGTTGAGCGGCAAGCTGCGCTATTTTTTTATCGCAGTTTTTGCCTCTATCCTGCTGGTGCTCGGCCTCAAAGAATTCGTGCCTTATGCCGAGTACATCTTCGAGCGCTTCGCCTCCATCTTTACCTTGTTTGATGAGTTCGGCTCGACCGGCCGCGCTTCGAGTACGGCGCGCATTTATCTCGTCATGGCCTCGCTCGACATGTTTTTGGACCATCCGTTCTTGGGCGTTGGTTGGCGGGCCTTTCCGGTCGTATTCTCCGAATACGCGCCGCCCGGATATCCCCACTGGACCATGGTGAAAGAGCCACACACTATAGTGACTGCGGTCTTGGGCGAACTAGGCATCGTTGGTTTCGCGGCTTTTGTCTGGTTTGTCGGGAAAACATTCTTTTTGAGCTTGGGGCGCTTGCAGCAGATGGAGGATTCCCATTTGCGCGCCATAGCCATCGGCTTGATCGCCACGTTTGTCGCCTTCCAGGTCAATCAGTCGTTCAATGGCGACCTGCCCAGCAACATGTTTTGGTTCTACATCGGCATGCTCTTCGCCGTGCAGCGGCTCGACGCGGACGCGCGTGCGCCGTGAAGTTTGCCGTGCCGGCGCTTGAAGAACGCGAGGATCAATCGTGAAAGTTTTGCTGCTATCGCACCTCTACCCCAACGTCATATCTAAGCTCTCCGGAAGTTTTGTCCACAATCAGGCGCGTTTCCTCCAAGAGCATTGTCAACTAGAAGTAGTGGCACCCGTGCCTTGGTTCCCCCTGCCGGGATTTGGGTTGTGGAGTGCCTACCGCCACGTCCCGCGCTGCGAAGTGGTGGACGGAATCGGGGTCCGACATCCCCGCCGCTTGGCCGTACCGCGGCGGTTTTTTTTTAATCAGCAGTGGCGTTTTCACCTCAAGGCGTTGCGCAACGCTGTTGCGGGGGTGCCGGACATCATCCACGCGCACTGCGCCTATCCCGACGGCCGGGCCGCTGTTGAGTACGGCTCGCAAACCGGCCGGCCCGTGGTCATCACGGTCCACGGTTCAGACATTAAGATCCTGCCCAAACTCAAGTCCCAATGGCGGCAATTGATCGTTGAGGCCCTAACGCAAGCCGCGGCCGTTATTGTCGTCAGCCAAGAGTTGCGCCGCGAGGTGATGCAATTGGGCGTCCCGGCCGATAAGGTTCGCTGCATTCCCAACGGCGTTGACTGCCAGCTCTTTTCGGCGGCCGGGTCGCACCAGCCCGATAAAGAAAAGTGGCACTTACTTTACGTGGGTCGATTTGTCGAGGCGAAGGGGTTGCGCGTCTTGCTGGCGGCATTGGCTAAGGTGCGCCGTCAGGGCCGCGACGTCTCGTTGACCTTGATCGGCGGCCACCCCGCGACCGGGACCGCCGATCCTTTCCTACCTCAAGTCAACGACTTGAACCTGTCCGAGCACGTGTCGTTTGAGGATGCGGTGCCGTGGGAGGAGTTGCCTTCCTATATGGCCGCCGCCGATTTGTTCGTGCTGCCTAGTTTTAGCGAGGGCCTGACCACGTCGCTGGTCGAAGCCATGGCTTGTGGTCTGCCCGTGGTCGCCACGCGCTGTGGGGGGCCGGAGGAGGTCGTCAATGAGGCGGTCGGTCGGCTGGTGGCAGTCGGCGATGCCGAGGACTTGGCGGCGGGCATCCTCGCGGTACTAGACGAATACAACCGCTACGACCGCGCGGCGATTCGCCGACAGGCCGAGGAACGCTACGACTATCGCCGGGTGGCGGCGCGGATCCACGCGCTGTACGAGGACGTGCTGCGCTAGGCCCGCTTGGGATTGTTCGGCGGTGCGAAGGAAGTGCTCAGTAAGACGAAATCGCGGCGAAAGATGCGGTTCTGTGGACGGGGGTGGGTGGACGACGATGCCCATTCAGCGCGGACAATGCGCGGTTGCATAAATGGATACAAATGACGAAAATATAACGAGATAAGATACACCTTCCACCGTTAGAATCCCATGCTCATCGCCATTTTTTGGGCCGCTTTATTCCTCGTCGTCTATACCTATCTAATCTACCCGGCTTTGCTCTGGCTCTTGGCGGCTGGCCGCAAGATGCCCGAGTACGCGCCGCTGAGCGAATGGCCCACAGCGTCGCTGATCATTGCCGCGCACAACGAAGAAGCCGTATTGCGCGCCAAGCTAGAAAACGCGCTGGCCATGGACTATCCGGCTGAGCGGCTCGACATCATCGTCGTCTCAGACGCCTCGACCGATGGCACCGACCGCATTGCCGCCGAATTCGCCGCGCGCGGGGTGCGGCTGCACCGGCAGGAGGTTCGCGGTGGCAAGACCGAGGCGCAAAACGCGGGTGTGCGCTTGGCGCGCGGGCAGTTTGTCGCGTTCTCCGACGCCAACAGCATGTACGCGCCCAGTGCGCTCAAGCGGCTGTTGGCTCCTTTTGCCGACGAGCGGATCGGCTGCGTCTGCGGCGAGTTGCAATACGCCAACCCAGACGATCAAGGCGCCGGCAAGGGCGAGGGCCTGTACTGGCGCTACGAGCAGTTTCTCAAGCGCCGAGAGAGCCTTCTCAGCTCTGCGCTGGGTGCCAATGGGGCGATCTACGCGCTTCGACGCGAGCTGTTCGTCGAGCTACGCGGCGATATTATCAGCGACTTTGTCGCGCCCCTGCACGCCTGGCGGCGCGGCTTTCGCATTGCGTATGAGCCAACGGCCGTTGCCACCGAGTACAGTAGTGTCCGCTTTGGCGACGAGTTTCGCCGCCGCCGCCGCATTGTCTCGCGCTCGCTCTATGGGCTATGGACCGAGGCTGGCGTGCTCAACCCGTTGGCGCACTTTTTTTTTGCGTTTCAAATGTTTTCCCACAAGCTGCTCCGCTGGCTCGTGCCGGTGTGGCTGTTGGTAGTGCTCGCGGTCAATATCCCGTTGGCCGAGAGCGAGTACTACGGCCTCTTGCTGGCGCTGCAAGTGGCTTTCTACGGTTTAGCCGCCTTAGGCCTCTTGCTGCCGGAGCGGCTTGGGCGGTATTGGCTCTTCTACGTGCCGACTTATTTTACCGCTACCAATTTGGGCACCTTGCTGGGGCTTTTGAGCTTCCTAATGGGTCGCCGCCACCGCGTCTGGCAACCCACGAGGTAGAGCGTTTATGTCGCGTCTGAAACGAGTTGTCTTGCTGTTGTTGAGTGACATAGTCGCCGTCAGTTTGGCGTCGGTGTTCTTTTTGTGGATGAAGTTGGCCGGCGGCGGGCTGGAGATCGTCCGCCACAACTACGAGCGGCTCTATCAAGACGCGGTAGAAGGACCGAGCTTCTGGTATGCGCTGGGCTATTACTCGGACGTGTTGCCGCTGATAAGCGGTTGCTGGCTGCTGTTGTTCCTGTTTTTTGGCTTCTATCAAGCCTCGCCCTCTAGCTCGCGCTTCGACGAAATGTCCGAGGTCCTCAAGGTAGTAACCTTGGGCATCTTGCTGGCTATGGTGGCTACCTTTGACCGCGACATCCGCCTTACTCGGTTGCTGGTCCTGTTCTACTGGCTGGGCATGGTTGCGCTAGTAGCGGGTGGGCGAGTGCTAGTGCGCAGTTTTGAGCGGCAGCTCTTGCTGCGCGGCATTGGCCTTAGGCGCACGGCCATCGTGGGCGTGAATGCGCGCGGCATACGGCTGCTGCGTGCGTTGCGGGCGGCACCGGCGCAGGGATATGAGATCGTGGGCCTTGTGCGGGCGCACGGCGAGAACGATCGCGCGGCCATTGACGGCCTGCCCGTGCTTGGCGCAGTAGGTGATCTGCGCACCATCCTCGGGGCCGAGGGCATTGAGGCCGTGCTCATTGCCCTGCAATCCAATTCGCACGAAGAGATCATGCAGATCGTCGAGGAGGCCGAGGGGCTAACAGTTTCCTTTGGCATCACGCCCGACCTGTACGACATTGTGACCGGCCACGTGCGCACGACGCAGATTTACGGCGTGCCGCTGATGGAGCTCAAGCCCGAGTTGATGCCAGCTTGGCAGCGGACGGTCAAGCGGCTCATCGACATGATGGTGGCCGTTGTCGTACTCACGGGCTTGGCTCCGTTGTGGATGTTGGTGGCCGCGGCGATTAAGTTGACCTCCAGGGGGCCGGTGTTTTTTCGCCAGGAGCGCGTCGGCGAGGGGGGGCGGACCTTTGCGATGCTCAAATTCCGCTCGATGTACGAAGATGCCGAGGAAAAGACCGGGCCGGTGTGGGCCAAGGGAGCCGATCCCCGGGTTACTCCGATTGGCCGAGTGCTACGCACCCTACACTTAGACGAGATTCCCCAGTGCATCAACTTCTTGCGCGGCGACATGAGCTTGGTCGGCCCACGGCCTGAACGCCCGTTTTTCGTCGAGCAATTCAAGCAGCAGATTCCCTTGTACATGCGGCGTTTCAACGTCAAGCCCGGCCTGTTGGGCTGGGCGCAGTCCAAGCACGAGTTCGACCTCGATTCCAAGGACGTGGTGGGCATTGCCCGCGAGCGGCTGGAGTACGATTTCTACTACATCGAGAACATGTCGCTCAATCTGGACTTCAAGATCATGCTGCAAACGGTGTGGTTCGTGCTGACGGGCAAGAGCACGCGCTGATCTTCCTTCCCGACGAAATCGACGAGAAGTTGTGGTGCCTGCATGTCATAGCCAAACAGATTGACGATGGAGATTGATACTCAGATAAGCTCTCGAATCTTCTTGTGAAAGTAGCAGAAACTGGGCGATGCGTTGATAGCTACGTCCATGTGTGGAGCGATGCGCTCTGCCCATATCGACTTTTCGTGGCCGACTGCTATCCGCCCCTTCTTTTTCAATTCGTTTGCGCCACCTTGGGATACTGCATCGGCCAAGAGTTCCCATGTGCCGCAAATGTCGTCGTTTTTGTAACGACTTAGGACATCGTCCTTGGCTTTCGGGTAAGCTGCTTTGATTGCGGGAATGTCGCCGAGCAGCCAGGCTTCACCTTCTTCTATGGCAATGCAGAACCGGGTCTCTGGTTTGGGATTGCACGCATTTAGGATGCTGAAGAGTTCTTGGCGAAATGTTTTCAGACACTTGTCATCTAGATCGCAAACTAAAATCACCGCTGCTGGATAATTCGAGGGATAGTCAGCAAATGTCTTCCCGTACCCTCTGAGCAAACTGGGAAGTCGGTCGAGCAAAATGCGCTTGTTCGCTTCGGTGCCACTCTTGAGGTTTCTGGGGATGCGGCCGATTCCTCGATATGCAATGACCTTACATGTATGTTGGTTGCCGATAATTTTTGGGATTAGAATGTCGAGTGCTTTTTTGCCGGACTGGTCTTCGACGAGTACCTCAAAGTGCATCCAATTACCTCGCGTCGAGATAGTCGCTGTACCAGAGACTACCCAACGGCAATCCCTCCTCGACCATGTTGTTCACGATAGGATCGTCGCTTGCCCGGCGAATTGTCGAAAAGCCGTCTTCGCCTTTTTCCAAAATCCAGACTTCTTGCGGCTCTAACGCATCGACGAAGTATGGCTGGTGCGTCGTGACGAAAACTTGCGAGTTGCCTCTGCGTCCACTGGCGTGTTCGCGGAATTCGTTAGCTAGAGTCTCCAAGAGCTTGTGATATAGGCCGTTTTCCGGTTCTTCAATGCAGAGGAACGGGGGCGGACTCGGGTCTTCGAGCAGCAACAGATAGGCGAATATCTTGAGCGTCCCGTCGGACACTTGCTGGGCATAGAACGGCTCTTGGAATCCTTTGTCGTTAAACCTGAGCAGCAATCGGCCATCATTAGTTCTTTCCGTGTCGATCTTGTGTATGCCTGGAATTTTCTCGGCGATTTTTGTTAGAATAGCCTGAAAACGCCGTGGATGTTCGCGCTCCATGAATTGCACGACGTTGCCGAGATTGTCACCATGGATGTTGAGACGGCTTTGGGGCCCGGCCAGTGGCAGGCTTCGTGCCGCGTCGGGGATGAAGTAACTGAGATACCATTCCTCGATGAAGCGGCGAAAAGCGGAAATTCGTGGGTGTTGTTTCAAGGCACCGAGCGTGGCAATGCCGAGCTTGCGCTGGTCTTCCAATGCGATGAATTCAGCATCTTGGGGTTTTTCCCGTTCTTTTATTGATCTATCTAACTTGGAAATATCGAATCCTTCTGATGTTTCATCGATCTGCTTACCTGCTTGGTTCCCCTTCCAAACCGCGCCTCCGCCTAATACAAGGAAAAGGAAAAAGAGTGATTGATCATTTCCCAGATTCTCTTTCATGATTTCTGACACTACATAAGGACGCCCTGATTTGTCCGCCCCAATAGCGATCTGATAGGTAATAGGTCGGACGTTTTCATTATCTCTGTAGCATACCTCAAACTCGATGGGGCCTGTTTCTCCTTGCGTCCGCATCCTCTCGAACCCACCGCGTCCGCGTGCGTCGCAGGCCTCCTCAACGTCGAGTTTCAGGGCGTCGGCAAGGAATCCAAAGGCATCGAATAGGGCACTCTTTCCCACGCCATTTTTGCCGATTACCGCTGTTATGGGAGTAAGCGGTTGACTATTTGGTTGGTTCCACAGGCGGCCCAGTGTAACGTCTTTGAGCACCTTGAAGTTTTTTATTCGCAAGCCTTCTATCTTAGCCATTTTACCGTCCTCATCAGTGTTGTCACCTGAACTCTACCCCCTCTTAAGTCAAGTTAAGCTGTCGAATGAAGACAAGCTCCTTTCAATGCTGTTGGGTAGAAATGCCGCGTTCGCCTCACGGCCCTACCTCATGCCTTGAGCGCCAGATGGACGAGTGCCCAGACGCGGCCGTCTTTTACCGTTCCGGCCAGCCGCAGCCAACCGCCGTAGTGCGACACCCGCACAAAGGATGGCTCGTCGAGCGCGTGTTGTGCGACGAAGTTCAGACGCGATCCTTCGTCGCACCAGTGGATGCCGTCGGGCGATATTTGCACTTTCGCCTCAACTATGGGGTTCTCTTCAGCGCGGAGTATATGCACGAAGAAAATGGCCTCGTGGCTCCAGCCTGCCTCGTACGGCTCGGTGGCAAAGTCGCCCTCCCAGCGCTGATTGCGCTCCACGACGGCGGTGTGGCTCGGTCGCATATTCATCGCGCAAACTCCCCGGACAACAACACCGAGTCGATATAGAGAAAGGCCCGCTTATCCACGTCGGCTTCGACCCAAAAGGCCGCGTTGAGCATACACCACAAATTGGCCATGGCCGGCAGTTCAATGCAGTGCATGCCCTCCGGCCCGAAGGTGTGGTCGTTGCACTGGAATCCGGTGAAGGCCCGCCGTTTGAGGTCCAAGCCGATGCGCAGATAGTGCCAGTTCATTTTGGTGGCGATTTCGTTGTAGCACAAAAGTTGCGGCTCGCCCGGCACATCCTCCCAGCCCTCCGGCCCCAAATGGAAATGCGACACGGTCTTGCCGCTCTGGCCAATGGGCTGTACCGACCGAGTGGCGGGCTTAGTCTGCCAGCGTCCTCGGCGCTGGCCGCGCTCGGCGTTGAGGTAGCGCAAGTGGGGCATCCAGCGCCGCCCTTGGGGATTGCCGTCCTGCACGTCGAAGAGCACGCCCCAAGCGCGGACGTCCATTTCGCCGAGCTTGAGTTCGGACGCTTCGGGCTTGAACGCGAAATAGCACTCCAACTGCACTTGGCCCAGTGCCCGGAAGGTGTGCCGCTTGATGCCTACGGAAAGGCCGCCGGCCTGCGGACGGGTGGCCAGCTTGAGGGCGTAGATACCCTCCATCGAGCCAGCCGTGCCCGTGTCCCACATCGTCAGGTTGCTCAACATCGGGGGGCGCAAGTCTTGGTAGTCGGGCAGCATGGCGTCGAGCGAGTCTTCGTAATTGCCGATCAGTCCGGTCCAGCCGTTTAGTCCCGCATCGAAATCGTCGTAGCACAGAATGCGCGCCAGCGGGTCAAAGCGGCTGAGCCGAGGATTGGCTAGCAATGATTCCACAGTATGCTCCGGTGTTAGGATGGATGGTTAAATGAATTCGCACCAATAAAAAACCCCGCCGAACAGTGCGATCGGCGGGGTCCGTACGTCTGATGGAACAGGCGTACTAGTCGGCGGCGGTCGCTTTGACTTGACCCCAAGTCACGGCCTCAGTAGCCGTGCTTATCTGAGGGGCGGTCCAGCTCGCGGACACGATCGGCGACGAAACCCAGCGGCCGTGCATCTGGGCCTCGGCGGAAACGCCATAAACCACGGACTCGGGATTCGGCAGGTCTGGAAAAAGTTCCATACTGTACCGACCCTGAGCGGGCGTGGCTTCCACATGGCCCCACGGCACTAAGGTGGGCTGTGTTTCGGCGGGCTCAACGATCTCTCCACTGGCTTCGACTTCGATCTCATCGGGGTCGAAAACCTGCAAATAGATCGCGTAGCGGGTCGCGTCTTCGACCTCCTCCCACTCAACCAGCACGAACTGGGACTGAGGGCTAGCAAGGCTGACCCGTACGTCTTCCGGTCCCATAAGCTCCATGGCACCGTGAGGACATTGCGCCCAAGCCGCGCTCGCGAATGCGAGGGCTACGCCGGCCATTAGCATCCGCTTCTTCATAAGGCACCTCCTTAGAAAAGAGTGGATACTACTAGCCAAATTACCATTATTCCCGGCAAATTCCAAATTTTTATCTCCACCCGCCTCTATTCGTCGCCGCGTGGGGCAGCGCGCAGGGTTTGGAGGTGGCTGTCGAGGACTTGTACGCCGTAGCGGAGGGCATTGCCGACGTTGAGGAAGCGATATCCCCAGCGAATTTTCTCTTGGATCTCGGACACGTCCATTAGCGTAGTACCTACGGCGATCCCCGTGTCCGCTAGCTGTTGCGGCACGTCGCGCATGATTTGCTGCACCTGTTGCGACCCGGTGTCGGTGATCGTCCCCACAGTTGCCGACAGGTCCAACGGCCCGACGAAAATCACGTCAATGCCGGGCACGCGCTTGATTTCGTCTAGGTTGTCGTAGGCCCGTTGGCTTTCGAGTTGGAGGACGACAAGCGTTTCCTCGTTGGCGGTTTTGATGACCTCGTTCCAATCCGCGCCAGCGATTTGGGTCCACATGGGCGAGAGGCCGCGCCGGCCTTCGGGTGCGTAGCGGGCGGCCTCGACCGCGGCGGCGGCTTCGGCGGCTGTATCGACTTGGGGCACCATCACGGCCACTGCGCCCGCGTCGTACGCCTTCTTAATTAGCGCAGGGTCGTTCCACGCCACGCGCACCATGGGTGCGACGCCGCGCATCCGCGCCAGCACCAAAATTGAGTCGAGCGCTTCGGTGGCGTGGGGCATGTGTTCGGTGTCGGCCCAGAGGAAATCGGGACCGGTGGCAATGATCGACCCGGCCACATGTGGGGTGGGAGCCGACAGGCTGGTGCCGAGGAGGATTTCGCCGCTGCGCAAACGCGCTTTTAGGTTGTTGGGATACATGGATAGCTCCGTTGGATTTAACCGTACAGTGAGTAGAAGATGGCACCGCCGAGCAGGATGCGATAAGCGGCAAACGAGTAGGTGCCGTGGCGCTGGAGGAAGCGGAGTAAGAAGCCGATGGATAGGTAGCCGCTAACTGCGGCAGCGAGAATCCCCAGCCCCAAACTCAGCAGCCCAGCGCCGCCTAGGCCCCCTTCGAGCAGGGCAAATAGTTGGAGGAGGCCGCTGGCACCAATAGCTGGCAGGCCGAGCAAAAAGGAGAAGCGGGCGGCATCGGCGCGCTGGAGACCCACGAAAAGTCCGCCCATGATGGTTGAGCCAGACCGCGAACACCCGGGAATCAGGGCGAGAGCTTGACACAGGCCAATCAACTGGATCGACCAGAAGCCGAGGTCCGGCATGGTGCGCTCGCGCCGCCCTACGCGCTCGGCCAGTATCAAAAACAGCGCGAGGACGATCAAGCTCGCGGCGATGAGGGGGAGCTGGCGCGCCTCGGTCTCGATAAAGTCGCGTCCCCCGAGGCCGAGCACGGCAATGGGCACGGTACCCACGGCAATGGACCACGCCATGCGACAGTCTGGGCTGTGGTTGAAGTTGCGGTGTATCACCCCTTGCAGCGCGGCGACGACCAGTCTTTTGACATCGGCGGTGAAATACGCGAATACAGCCGCGAGCGTCCCCAGTTGGATCACCGCGGAAAACGCCGCGCCAGGGTCGTCCCAGCCGAGAAAATGCGGCACTACTCGCAGGTGAGCCGTACTGCTGATAGGCAGGAATTCGGTCAGACCTTGGACCAGGCCTAAGATGAGTGCTTGTAGCCAGTGCATGGAGGGACTAAGCTAACCGCCGCCGCCCGCCCCGACAAGGACGCCGCGCCCCTTGACAAAAATGCGGACCAGTGTGCAGAATACCCCTGATTTTCACCATAACAAGGAGACCTCATGCCCGTTACCATTAAAGACGTTCAAACCATTCTCACCCAGCCGGCCGGCTCCCGCTTGGTCATCGTCAAGATCATCACGTCGGACGACGGCCTGTACGGACTCGGTTGTGCGACCTTTACCCAGCGCTTCCACGCCGTGCATACGGCCATTGAGCAGCACTTCAAGCCCTTCCTCATTGGCCGCGACGTGGACCGCATTGAAGAAACGTGGCAGATGTTGATGGTCAACGGCTATTGGCGCAACGGCCCAGTGCTCAACAACGCCATCTCTGGCGTCGATCAGGCGCTGTGGGACATCAAGGGCAAGCGGGCGGGGATGCCGGTTTATCAGCTTTTGGGCGGCAAGTGCCGCGAAGGTGCGGCGGTGTACGGCCACGCGGGCGGCGACACGCCCGAGGCGGTCGTCGATAGCATCCGCCAGTTCCAAGAGCAAGGCTATCGCTACATCCGCTGCCAGATGGGCGGCTACGGCGGCAAGGCATCGACCTTGGTCAAGCCCGAGGGCGCGCCCGAAGGCGCGTATTACAACCGCAAAGAGTACATGATGAACCACCTGCGGATGTTTGAGCACATCCGCGCAGAACTGGGCTTTGAGGTGGAGCTGCTGCACGATATTCACGAGCGGCTGCACCCGATTGAGGCGGTGGGCTTTGCCAAGGACATGGAGGAGTTCAAGCTGTTCTTTTTGGAGGATGCGCTCGCGCCCGAAGACATCGAGTGGTTCCGCCACATCCGCCAGCAGTGCGCGACGCCGCAGGCCATGGGCGAGTTGTTCAACCATCCGCACGAGTGGACGCCGCTCATCGAGGGACGGCTCATCGACTTCATGCGCATGCACGTCAGCCAGATGGGCGGGATCACGCCAGCGCGCAATGTGGCGGCCTTCGGCCAGATGTATGGGGTGCGCACGGCTTGGCACGGCCCGGGCGATACCTCGCCGGTGGGGCATGCGGCCAACCTGCACTTGGACTTGTGGGCACCTAACTTTGGGATACAGGAGTGGTGCCGGTTTGGAGAGCACGTGTACGAGATGTTTCCGGGGCTGCCCGAGGTGCGCAACGGGTACATGTATCCAAGCGACGGGCCGGGGTTGGGGATCGACATCGACGAGGACTTGGCGGCCAAGTATCCTTGTGAAGACCAAGTGATTGGGTGGACGCAGACGCGCTTGCCCGACGGCAGTCCGGCGCGGCCCTAAGATGAAAGTCCTAGTTTCCAACTTAGGCAGCACCTCGTTTAAGTACAAGGTCTTTGCCATGCCCGAGGAAGTGGTTTTGGCGCGGGGCGGCATGGATCGGATCGGAGGCCAAGGCTCGGTGCATACCTTCGAGATCGGCGGGACCGACGAGGTTGAACAGGTCGTGAACCTGCCCGACCACGCCAGCGCGATTGACGAGGCCCTCGTGCGCTTGGCCGAGGGCGGGGTGTTGGCTTCGGTGGAGGAGTTGGACGCCGTGGGGTTTAAGGCTGTGCACGCACGCGCTATTTCCGGGGTGGTCGAACTCGACGAGGACGTGGTGGGACGGATGGAGGATTTTTATCCGCTGGCTCCGGCGCACAATCCCGCGTATGTGGCGGCGATTCGGCAGTTTGCGCGGGTGGCTCCCAAGGCGCGGCGGGTCGGGTGCTTTGAGACGGCGTTCCACGGCGCGATGCCGCAGCGGCGCAAAATGTATGCGGTGCCCTACGCTTGGTACGAACAGTACGGCATTCAGCGCTACGGCTTCCACGGGGCCAGCCATCGCTATGCCGCCGAGAAGGTTACCGAACTAGTGGGCCGCACTGACATCAAGCATGTCAATATGCACTTGGGCGGGTCCTCGTCGCTGTGCGCGGTAAAGGACGGAATTTCGCAGGGGGCGTCGCATGGACTGAGCCCGCAGGGCGGCCTGCCGCAGAACAACCGCATTGGCGATTTGGATCCGTATGCGCTGGATTTGGTGATGCGCAACGAGGACCGACCGTGGGACGAGGTGTTGGCGCAGTGCGCCAACGAGGGCGGCCTGATGGGGCTTTGTGGGCACAGCGACATGCGCGACATTGAAGCGGGTGCGGCAAGCGGCGACGAGCGCTGTGCCTTGGCCATAGACGTGTTGGCGACGTCGGCGCGCGATTGGTTGGGGGCTTTTGTGGTGGAGATGGGCGGGCTGGACGCGATCAGCTTTACCGGCGGCATTGGCGAGTACTCGGCTGTAGTGCGCGGCGAAATTCTGCGTGACTTAGAATTTTTGGGGGTGGTGATGGATGAGGCTAAAAATGAGAGCGTTCAGGGCGAGGGCAGCCTGCACGCCGAGCCGAGCCGAGTGCCCATTTACGTGCTGCGCACCGATGAAGAATTGGTGGTGGCGCGGCAGACGTGGGCGTTTTTGGGTGTGGGGACTGAGGGAGCGTAGGCGGGGTTATTCCCAGACGAAGGAGGTGCACTTGTGAAATTGAAATCTGTGGAGATTGAAAACTACCGCGCCATTGAGAAACTCAAGCTGCCGCTCGATCCGTCGCTGACGGTGTTACACGGCGACAATGGGTACGGCAAGACGAGCGTTCTGAGCGCGATTGCGGTGGGTTTGGGGGCGATTCCCGACTTGTTGCCCAACGATACATCGAGCATTGATTTCCGAGAGGAGGATCAGCGCGAGGGCGCGGAGTCTCCGCGGGTATTGGTCTCTGCAATGGATGGGACCTCTTGGGAACGGCAAGGGGGAAAGCAGGCTGATGACCGGATAGTTGCGCAAAAGCTGCTTAACCTTGGCAGGTTGCTGGAAAGTATGAATATGAGTGGCGTGGAGGAGGAAGGGCCACCGGGCGACCTGCCGATCGTTGCCTTTTATAGTACTGATCGCAACGTCTTAGGTATGCGGAAGGCACCAAGGGATCCCAAAGCTGTTAGCAGAGTTTCCCGTTTCGCCGCGCTGGAAGGGGCTCTCTCTGCTCACACGGACTTCAAAGGTCTCTTGGGCTGGTTCTATATCAAGGAGGATGAGGAATTGAGGGAACAGAAGGAACGCCGCAACTTCGATTATCAGCTAAAAGAGGTATCTGCGGTGCGCCAAGCGATCTCGTCCATGCTGCCGGAGGTGTCTGACCCGCGCACCGAGTTGAACCCACTCCGTTTTGTGGTGTCGAGGAAATCGGAGCAGGGACAGGTAGAAAAGCTCTCACTTGACCAGTTGAGTGGTGGCTATCGCATTGTGCTGGCGCTGGCAGCCGATCTGGCGAGGCGAATGGTGCAGGGCAATCCGCACTTGGATGATCCGCTCACATCCGAGGCGGTTGTCCTAATTGATGAGGTGGAACTGCATCTGCATCCGGGGTGGCAGCAGCGCATCTTGGGCGATCTGCAACGGACGTTCCCGAATGCGCAGTTTATCGTTTCTACTCACAGCCCGCAGGTGCTGACTACAGTCGAGCCACAGCGCATTGTGGAACTTGCTCGCGAAGGTGACCGCATTGTTGCGGGGGCACCGGCAGGGGCGACTTATGGGGCCGAGGCGGGGGATGTGCTTTCCGTGGTGATGGGCGTGAAAGAACGACCCGAAAACGAGTTCACAAAAGCACTGGAACAATACCGGTATCTGATCAGGGAGGGGCACTGGGAGTCCGAAGAAGCCTTGTCCCTGCGATCGAGTCTAGAACGCATGTCTCCCTACGATCCGGCCCTTGATCGAGCGGACCTTGAAATCCGACGGCGCAAGCTGTTCAAGCAGCGGGCCGAGTCTCAGTGAAGGCCATCCGCGAATTGAACAAGCCCACCCCTGCTGGCCTTGACGAATACCTCGGTTGTATGGGTGAAGACGCGGATTGGGACGAATTTCGCTCTCACAATTCGGGGGCGTCGTACCGCGAACTTAGAGATGTCCTAACCCAAAACCAACACGGACTCTGCGCTTACTGCGAGATTGCGATCAGAGGATGGCGTCGTCAGATTGAGCATGTGATCCCGCAGAGCGACGCCAAACTGGGCAAAGCGAAGGCCCTCGACATAGCCAACACGGTCGCCTGCTGTATGGGTGGAACCGTGCAGGATGATGAGGATCGTTATCTCAGGCCCGTGGGACATAACACGAGCTGTGGTCAGGCAAAGGGAAGTCAGAACGACGAAAATTTTATTGACCCTCGAATACTACCCGCGTTGCCATCGCTTATGAGGGTACTTGACAATGGGCTGATTGAAGCGGACGAAAATGCCTGCCAAATGGCCGGTTTTCCTCCTGACCGCGTGACCCGTACCATTGAGCTGCTGAACCTCAACGTGGAACGGCTCCGGTCGGCGCGGGAGAAGAGGTGGAATGGCCTTGAGGAAGAGTTGGGACAAATTGACGATTCAGACGATCCAGATATGGTGAGTGATTGGATACGCTCTGAGCTGACGCCAGATGAGGACGACCGATTGGTCTCCTTCTTCACGACGAGCCGATCGTACTTCGGTACGTTTAGCCCACTCGCCGAGCGCGTCCTCAAACAACAACCTCAAGCGTGGATATAAGGGCTACCCAGCGCTCGCCTGATTGAGCGGTGGTTGTCGATTCTAAACATTAAATAAAAACAACGATAGAATCCTATGGAGGAGTAACCCTATGTTCGGAACCATTCGCAATCCGTCCGGCGAAGTGCTGGACTACACTTTTCACGCCGGCGCGGAGGGATCGCGGCACATCGCCGTCTTGGGGCACGGCGTGACCGGCAACAAGGACCGCCCCTTTGTCGCAGCGCTTGCCGAGGGATTAGCGGCCGCTGGCATCCACGCACTGCGCTTTTCCTTTGCCGGCAATGGCGCGTCCGAGGGCCGCTTTGCCGACGCGACGATCTCCAAAGAAGTTGAAGATCTCGGCGCGGTGCTCAGCGCCTTGGACGGCTACTCGGTCTGCTACGTCGGCCACAGCATGGGCGGGGCGGTCGGCGTCTTGCGCGCCAGTCTCGACGAGCGCATCCGCCTGCTCGTCTCCTTGGCGGGCATGGTGCATACGCACGCCTTTGCCGAGCGCGAGTTTGGCGAGGAGGTGCCCGACGAAGGCTGCATGTGGGACGAGCCCGACTGCCCGCTCTCGCAAGCCTACATGGACGACATGGCTCAGATCGACACCGTGGTGCGACGCGGGGGCGAGATTGTAGTGCCTTGGCTGTTGGTACACGGCAGCGAGGACGATGTGGTGCCGATTGCTGACTCGCACGACATCCTCGCCCGAGCCAGCGACAACGCCGAACTCGTCGTCATCGACGGAGCCGACCACGTTTTTAGCGAGCACGCGCAGGTGATGGTCGAAAAAGTCGTCGGTTGGCTACAAGGGCAGTGGGCATAAGCATCCCCCGGTCGCCGCCTACCAGAGATTGCGCACACCTCCTATCTTTAAAAGGAGGAAACCCGGCAATCCCGCCGGCCATACGCGCTCTGAAGCCATGCAAAAGAAAACCCCGAGTCGCCTGAGCACTCGCCAGCAACGGACCTTACTAACCGTGGTGGCCTTGGGCGTATTCATGGTCGCCGATACGCTCTATTTGCTGACCAACCGGCTGGCTGACGCCCTCGATTTTTCCTACTTCGCGGTCACCGACATTTCCCTGCCCAAGTTTTACCAAGGCATGGTGCTGTCGCATACGGGCGTCGGTTTGGTGCTGGTGGTCTTGGCGATGGGTTTTGTGGCTTGGCACCTACCGGCGGTGTGGCGCAAGAGCCGCAAGCGGGCCATCTATACCGGCATCGCCACGCTGACGCTGGGCATCGTCCTAGCCGTCAGCGGGCTGTTCATCCTCAGCGCGGCGAGCAATCGCGGCAATCCGGTGGCGTACTGGAGCCACGTGGCCGCGGCGGTTTTAGTCCCCCTTTTTTACTTGGCGCACCGCCGTCTCTCGCTGTGGAAGCCCTCGGCGCGGAGCTATCGCATCGTGCCCGTAGCGGTGGTCGGGGTGCTGGCGTTAGCCGTGGTGCTGCACGGGTTGACCTATAGCGGCGAGCAGTACACTCAGGCGGCCGAGCAGGCGTTTGCCGCTGGCAAGCACACCGGGCCGGGTTCCAAGGCGCGGGAGGTCGCCGACTTTGCCCCAGACGACTTTGTCCCCGCCAATTTCGTTCCTGCTGAAAGCCCCTTTTTCCCGGCGGCTACTACGACTACGACCGGCGATGTGCTGCCCTCGCGGATCATCACGCGCGGCGATCTGTCGCAGCCGGAGAAACTCGCTGACGACATGGACGAGTACGGCTTTGTGGTCAACGAGCCGATTGGTTCGGAGACGTGCGCCCGCTGCCACGCGGCCATCGTCGAACAGTGGGCGACGTCGGCGCACCGCTTTGCCTCGTTTAACAACCCCTTCTACGAGGCGACGATCAACCACATGCGCAGCAGCTCGACCGAGAGCAATGCAGAGGTTGACGCGCATATCGCTTATTACCAAGACTTGGCGGGCGAGGAGGCCAAAATCAAGTCTAAGTGGTGTTCGGGTTGCCACGATCCGGCGCTGATGCTGGCGGGCAAAATGACCGAAGAGATCGACCGCGCCTCGCCCCAAGCTCAAGCCGGGTTGACCTGTCTGGGCTGCCACGCCATCGACGAGATTCACGACCAGACTGGCAACGGCAACTACAACATCGCCGACGAGCAGGAGGATCCCTATCTGTTCGCCAATGCCAAAGAAGGCGTGGGCCGCTTCGTGCACGACACGGCATTGAAGGCGCGGCCCATCGTCCACAAGAAGCAGATGCTCAAGCCCTTCTTCCGCACCTCGGAGTTTTGCGCCACTTGCCACAAGGTCAGCCTCGACTCGCGCGTCAATGGCTACCGCTGGCTGCGCGGCCAAGACGAATACGACAATTGGCACGACAGCGGCGTGGCGCTCAACGCCTCTAGGACTTTCTATCTACCCGGTGTCAAACGGGTCTGTCAGGATTGCCACATGCCGCTGGAGGAAGCGGTGGCTGGCGATGTGTCGGCGCGGGATGGGTACGTCAAGTCGCACCGCTTTTTGGCGGTCAACACAGCTCTGCCCTTCATCCGCGGCGACGAGGAGACCATTGCGCGGATCGAGGAATTTTTGCAAGACGAAAAACTCAGCGTCGATGTGTTCGCGCTGCATCACCAAGAAGAAGCGCACTACGCGCTGGATAAGAGCCAGCCAGCGCTGGTGCCCGGCGGCGAGTACACATTCGACGTGGTGGTGCGCAACAAGGGCGTCGGGCACACCTTCCCGGGAGGGACCAATGATTCCAACGAGGGTTGGCTAGAGGTCTCGGTAGTGAGCGACGACGACGCGGTGTTGGCTTTGAGCGGGGCGGTGCAAGACGATGGGCACGTCGATCCGGGAGCGCACTTTTACAAGGCGCTGATGGTCGATGCAGAAGGCCAAGCCATCCACCGGCGCAACGCGCAGGACATCGTCACGGCCGTGTATGTGCGCACCATTGGCCCGGGTACGGCGGATGTGGCGCACTACAGCTTCGAGGTGCCCGAGGACTACGCGGGGCGCAAGCTGACGCTGCGGGCGCGCCTGCTGTGGCGCAAGTTTGACCGCGCCTATACGGAATTTGCCTTTAACAACAACCGCCAAGGCTTCCGCCGATTCGACCAAGTGCCGGATTTGCCGGTAACTGAGATCGCTCGCAGCGAAGTAGAGCTGACGGTGGGAGGGCCGTCTGCGGCGGGTGGGCCGGATGCGGGTGACTGGATGCGCTTCAACGACTATGGCATCGGCTTGCTGCTCCAAGACGATACCCAAGGGGCTGCACGGGCCTTTGCGACGGTGGAACAGCTAGCGCCGGAGCGCTTGGACGGCTGCCGCAACTTAGCTAAGGTTGCCGTGCGCGACGGCCACTTGGAGCGGGCCTATGAGCATTTGGAGGACTGCGAGGGGTTAGTTAGCGGCGACGGGCAGACGGCTTGGGTGTGGGGCGTGGTGTTGCAAGAGGATGGTCGTTACGAGGCTGCGGCGCAGGCGTATCGCCGAGTGTTGCGCGACTTTCCCGAGGATCGGGCGACGTGGCGCAACTTGGGTCGGGTGCTGTACCTCGATGGCCGCTTTGAGGAGGCTTTGGAGGCCCTCGACGGCGTGTTGGCCATTGACCCGGAGGACCGCGTCGCTCACTACCACCGGATGCTTGCGCTGCGCGCGCTCGGCCGCGAGGATGAGGCCCTCATTGCCGAGCGGGCTTACCAGTACTACCAGATCGATGAGTCGGCGCAAGAGCTGACGCGCCGCTACCGGCTAGCGCATCCACACGACAACCGCGAGGCGCTCAAGATTCACGTTCATCCGCTGGGGGAGGGTGGTTGAGGGCGCACGTGGAGAATTTCTTCCATGCCTAGCGCCCGCACTTGGTCGGCCTCTAGGGTGAGGACGGCTTGGTTGGGAAACTCCACCTCGTACGCGACCCCTTCGCCGTGAATGAAAACCACGACCCCGACATCACCGGCGATCAGCTCGGCTTGGGGTTGATCGGCTGTCAGGACAGCCCGTCGGTGTTCGATTAGGATATTGGTATTCATGGGCTAACTCCTTTGTGGAATGGCCGTTACAAAACGCAACGCGGTCTCGCCTTGTAGAACGAACCAGAACATAGGCAATCCGTATTATATAGGAATACAAGGAGATCGTAATCATGGCAAGATATTCAGGTCCAGAAGATGTCTATCGAGAGTTAGTTGAAGAATCTGAGGAACATTGGCTGTCAGGCTTAGTTGCTTTTGCTACCTTTGAAGAAAAGAAATTCGAGTGGCTGAAGCACTGCTAAGAGCAGCACAACAAAGAGTCTAGTCCCGAACAAATCCGCGAATGGTACGAGCAGCAACCAGAGGGGGAGCTTCTCCGTGCTAAAGCTGTGGCTGAAGGAGTTCTACAGGCATATTCGGCCGAAGTGGTTGAGGATATTGAAATTGACTTGAGGAAGGAAATTGAAGAGGCCACCATCGTTAGGGAAATCAGACAGTATGGTAGCTTTTGGCCTCAATTCTGCGTAAACTTAGTTGGAGGCTTGGCTAGTGCGGTCCTATTTACAGGATTCCTTGTGCTGATAGCATTCTTTGTATTAAACGACACTTCTCCTGCCGAGATAGTCAAAACCTTCAAGGCAAACCAAGAGCAGGTTGCAGATGACAAAGAATAAAGAGCAAATACGCAGGCGCACGAAGGCTGCCGTGGCTAGAGTTCTCAGAAACCGCAACTCAAGCAAGTCCGCCAAATTGGCAGACGGCCTTGCCCTATCACAGCGTAGGAACTCTTCGAGCCCCACCGAGGCGACTGTTTTAAAAATCCTTCGCGACAGAGGTTCGAGTAAATCTGCCAAGGTCGCTGCCGGGCTTGCTTTAGATCAAAGCTCTAAATAGTAAGAAAGTAGCTTGCTAGGGTCGTACTCACGTAGTTTTTCGATGACATTTTTCCTCTTAATCGGCGCATTGATGTTGGCCGCCTGCGGCCCGGAAGAGCCTTCGGAACCGGCTCCGACGCCCGAGTACACCAAAGCACCGACCGCCGACTATGCGGTGGGGCGCGGGCGGAAAGAGGCTCCTGCGGTGCGCTTTGTCGATGTGACGAAGGAAGCTGGTCTCGAATTCAGGCACGAGACCGGGGCGCGCGGCGACAAGTGGATGCCGGAAACCATGGGCAGCGGCGGTGCGCTTTTTGATTACGATGGCGACGGCTGGCTGGATGTGCTCTTGGTCAACAGCGAAGGCTGGGGTGGCGAAAAGGCCCCCGGCAAGCTCTACCGCAACCTCGGCAATGGGACCTTTGCCGACGCAACGGAACGCGCGGGCCTAGATTTCTCGGTCTATGGCATGGGCGCGACGATTGCCGATTACGACGCCGATGGCGACCCGGATATCTACCTGACGACCTTGGGGCCGAATCTGCTCTTGCGCAACGACGCGGGGCGCTTTGTCGATGTGGCGCGGGAAGCGGGCGTGGCAGGTGCGGTCTGGCAGGATGACGCGGGCAATGAGAATCCCGAGTGGTCAACAGGCGCGGCTTGGGTCGATGTGGATGGCGACGGCTGGCTGGATCTGTTGGTCACCAACTACGTGCGCTGGTCGGCCAGCACCGATATATACACTTCGCTCGACGGCAAGGAAAAGTCCTATGCCACGCCACAGCAGTACCCCGGCTCGACGCCACGGCTCTACCGCAACTTAGGCAAGGGCCGCTTCGAGGAAATAACCGAAGAAGCGGGTCTGTTGTTGCCCGAGGGCAAATCCATGGGCGTGGCCATGACCGACTTTGAAGACGACGGCCGCATCGACTTGGTTGTCACCAACGACACCCAGCCCAATTTCCTGTTGCAAAACTTAGGTGAGGGCCGCTTTGCGGAGCGGGGTCTCGCCGCGGGCATTGGCTACGACGAGACTGGGCGGGCGCGAGCGGGGATGGGCGTAGATATTGCCTCGGTCGCCAACGACGGCGTGCTCTCCATCGCCATTGGCAACTTCAGCCGCGAGGCGCTCTCGCTCTATCGCCAAGCCGGCGGCGAGGTCTTCGTCGATGCCGCGGGCAAGGCTCGGCTGATGCAGGCGACGTTGCAGCCGCTGACCTTTGGGCTGCGCTTTTTCGACTACGATCTCGACGGCTATCAAGACCTGATCTTGGCCAATGGGCACATCGAGCCAGAGATCAACTCGGTGCAGAAGGAGATCGAGTACCAGCAGGCACCGCAGTTGTTTTGGAATGACGGCGACGGGCGGATGATTGAGGTGTCGGAGCAGACGGGCGGGCTGTTTCTCAAGCCGCTGGTGGCGCGCGGGCTGGCCGTCGGCGATATCGACGCCGACGGCGATTTGGACGTGCTGCTGACGACCAATGGCGGGCCGGCCTATCTATTGCGCAACGAGGGGCCGACCGGCCGCGTGGTGGCGCTCGACCTGACGGGTAAGGCACCCAATCGAGACGCTATTGGCGCGAAGGTGACTGCGCAGGTGGGCGAGCAGGAGCAGGTGTTCATGGTGCGCACGGGGTCTTCCTATTTGAGCCACAGTCCTGTGACTTTGACCGTTGGCTTGGGAACCGCTGAGCAGATTGACCGCTTGGAGATTCGCTGGCCGGATGGGGCGGTGGAAGCCCTTGAACAACTCGCGGCCGGGGCGCACTACGACATCGCGCAGGGTGAGGGGATTGTGGGGAAGAGGGCCTTTGTGCAGTAAGCTATTTCAACCGATCAAGCGGCCCCTTTGGTCGTGGCTGACCTTGTCGGGGTCGTGCGGCCCGGAGCGGGCGCGCTTGGCCTCTCCTTGTTGGTAGCGGTGGGGCATTTCCGTCTGCCGCCATTGCAAAAAACTGCGTTCCTGCGCATCGCGGTGGCGCGCCGAAGCTGGGGCTGGGATTTCGATGGTGGCGTAGGTGATTTCGCGTACCCGGCGCGACAAAGCGACGATTTCTCCTTTGCTGATGACCAAGGTGACGCCGACGTTGGCCTCGACAATGGCGACGCCGTTTTCGCGCGCCCGGGCCAACACGGCGCGGTCTTGCTCCTTGGAGCGGGAGCCGTAGGAAGGGATGAGCAGGTACTGTGCCCCATCGAGCACGGGGATGCGGGCGATGTCGGGGTTCCAGCGGTCGTTGCATATAAGGAAGCCGCAGCGGCCAAACGGAGTATCAAAGGCGCGGGCATGGGCACCGAGGCGGTTGTACCACCAAGAGGGATGGTAGCCCTCGGCCAACTGCATTTTGTGGTACTTGCCGCATAGGCGGCCCCGGTGGTCAATGAAGACGGCGCAGTTGTACACGTCGTCGCCGATGCGCTCGGCTAGCCCAAAGGCGAGGCATATTCCCAATTCGCGAGCCAGTTCGCGAAAGCGGCCCATGACCGGCCCACGCGTGGTGACGGCCACGTCCCGCATCCGTTCTTCCGGTTCCTCCCCCGTGATCAGTTCCATGACTACGTAGCCCTCCAGCACTCCTTCGGGCGCTAGGGCCAGTTGGGCACCGCCTTTGGCGGCGGCGCGGAACACGGCTTCCAAGCGGTCGGCGTTGTTGGCTAGGTCGAATTTTTTGGGCCGGAAGGAAATGGCGGCGACAGCTACAGACTGATACATGGGTCCCGTCTCCTATTCTTCTCTGCGGCAAAAGCGCAGTGCGTACAGGTCGGCGTCGTACATGACAAAGCGCAGACGCACTGGCCGACCAGCCAACGGTCCTACTTCTGTGCCCGATTCCCACTGCACTGCTAAGTCCGTCTGATCCTGAAAAAGCTCGGGCGAATCGGCCAGCGACAAGCCGGGGAAGGGCTTGCCGTTTTCGTCTTGGATTTCGACGCGGATGCTGCCAGCCGCCGAGGTGGCCATGTTGAGCCGCAACTGATCGCCGCTGAAGATCAGGGGCTTGGTGGTGAACTGGCCGCCGCGATAGGGCGCTTGCACCGACGCGAAACCATCGAGGCGCATCGTCAGGCGGCGGATGCAGGAGGAGGGCATGCGCCAGTGCTCGGTCATGTAGAGCGACAGTTCGGCGGGTCCGGTGCGCAGTAAGCCGCGCATGATGTACACGCTGCGGTCGTGCCAGTTGCCGGGGTCGGGACCTGGGCGCACGAAGGCTTCGGGGAAGAGGCGGTCGAAGTGGAGGCCGTCGTGGCTGCTCATCAGCACGCCGTCGTTGACTCCAGGGTACGGCCAGTCGGGCGTGGGGCTGCGGCTGTTGACAAAGCGCGAGGGGAACATCAGGTAGAGGCCGGGGGAACGCTCGTAGGGAACGCAGGAGTTGGTGTACATGTGCTCCAGCGGCGCATCGCCGGTGTCGATAGATTCTAGCGGACTCCAGTGGACAAAGTCGTCGGAGGTGGCGCGGCGGATCCAGCGCACGCCTTCCTTAAAGGCGCGAGTGGCTCCGTGGCCTAGTTCGCCGTCGCAGCGAATGCCGCGCGTGTACATGACGTACTGGCCGGTCCACGGGTCGCGGAAGGCGATGTTGTGCGAGTCGAACGGGCCTGCGGTCTGCACGGGTTCGGGGTTTTTGCGCCAGTGGAAACCGTCGGGCGAGGTCGCCGTGTAAATGGCACCGCGCCGGCCGATGCCTTTGTAGCGCTCTTGCTCTGGGGCTTGTGGGTCGAGGAACGGGGAGAAGTTGACTAGGTCGGGATCGTCGATGACTAAGTTGTTGGCTGTCGAGCCTTGGAAGTCGATGAGGCCCAGCTCTGGTTTGTGCCAAGTGATGCAGTCGCTGCTTTCGGCGTAGGCAGTGCAGGCGCGGTCGGTTTTGTTGTTGTCGGCGTGGGGGATGCAGCGGTACCAGGCGCGGAAGCGGTCGCCGTCTTTGAAGAGCACGGCGTAGGCGAGGCCGCCTTCTTCCCAGGGATGGTCGATGCGGACTGCGGCGTTGCGGCGCATGGGTTGGTGGAGGACTTGGCGGGCGTCTTGTAGCTCGTCGATGAGGCGGCGGTCGAGCAGGAGTTGGCGGTTGGAGCCGATGGGGATGGGGGTGTTGGGCATGGTGGGCCTCGGGTTTTCAATAGACGTAAAACAGAAGTTCACGGTCGAAAATTTTTTAAATTAAGTTCGTTGATTTCGCGGTAATGTTTTCTATTGGCGGTACAAAGTGTTGAATGATGTTCGATAGCTGTTGCTGCAATCAATGCATCTGCTATATACAGTGCTGTCTTAAGGGAATATTCTTCCATATATACAGACGCTCGGTGGCCGATATTTTCAGTGAGAGGTAAAGTCTGAAAGGCGTGATCATTGAGAAAACTCTTGATCTTTTTTAATTCCTGGCGATTTCTCGCACCTTGAATAAATTCCATATATGTAACAATTGATATCTGACGATCATGGGTACTTTCAACGAGTTTTGCAGCCCCTTCGTGACCTCTGAAAACCCATATCACAATATCGGTATCAAAAATCATTCAAGCGGCCTTTTCTCAAATTGCGAACATAAGTATCGACATCCGCCATATCTTTTCTATCTCGCCACATCCCAAAAGCCTCATGGTCTTTTACAGGTTTTTTTGTTTGCTGTCGGCAGGGAGACAGGATGGCTTTTTCCTTACCGCGATAAAGAATGGTGACCGATTCGTTGCGGTCGAGAGCGAGCAAAATATCTTTCATGCGTCGTCTTAGGTCGAGAATAGATGCTTTCATAACCCCTCCTTAAAGTGTACACATAATGTGTGCAATTTAAAATAAGATGTCAAAAGGAAGCTGCCTGGCCGAACCGGGACAGCCGATTCTGACCTGCTACTCCTTTCGCAGCGATTTCTTCAACAATCTGCCCCAGGTTTTGTCATAGGGGTGGACGACCTTTACCCGCTCGTTTCCCCGATAGACCGGCCGTCCCTCGTTTGCCCAAGCGAAGATTGATCCTTCCAGATTGTAGCTCTCCTTATATCCCTTCTTCATTAGAAATTGGGCAAGTTCCGACGAGCGGTATCCCACGGAACAGTACAAAACGATACGCTGGTCTGACGGTGCTCCTTGGAGTGCTTTTAGAGCTTCGTCTTTCGAGGGGGCTGGCTGGGCGTCCTGCAGATGGCTGACGGCGTATTCCTCGGGTTCTCGCACGTCGAACAGCAGGAGGTTTTCCCGCGGCGGAGATTCGTCGAGCCAAGATTGTAGCGTATCGGTCGAGATATGGGCGACTGTCGGAAATTTGGCGCGGATCGTCTTCAGCGTCATGGACCAGGACATGGTGTTATCCTCGCCTTCTTCTTGTGCCGACGTGGCGACGCTAGCGCATATCGTTAGTCGTAGGGCAAACGCGAGAACTGTCTTAAATTGGTGGAGGTTGAATCGGCGCATGAGGATGATCCAATCTGAGGGATAAATAATAGAAGAGGAGGAACCGATTTGATGCAAGACCTACGCATAACGTCCCTTACTGGCCGATAATTTTAACAGGAGATGACCATGACTCGTTTACAAGATGTCAATACCACGGATGTGCGCAGTGCCATTGAATTGGGTTGCCGCACCATGTCGAGCGTCTTCAATGCCGACGACAACGATATTCCCTTTTTCGGCTCGTACGTGCGCCCCCAAGCCGAATTGCGCTTTAGTGCCGCGCATTCGGAGGCGCACGTGCCCGGTCGGCATCTCAACGCTCTACTCAACGCCGAAGATGCGGTGGGCGTTGCAGTAGATGAAACGGCGATTGAAAAACACGCGGCCGCGGCGTTCTATTCGTACAGCGGCCCCATAGCCATGCCGCTCAATCGGGCCGAGTTGGACGGTCCGCTGGTCAATTTCATCCCGCACAATATCCGCGAGGGTTTCCACGCGCTCTATCCGCTGGTGCAGTACCGCGACTCGGACCGGGCACGGCAGCTAGCTGAGGCCAGTATTGAGGCGTTTCGCCGCTATTGGAGTGTGGACGAGGGCTGGGACCGACCGGCGCTACAGGAGTTGGGGCTGGAGGCGTGGGAGAGTCTGTTCATTCCGGGGGAAGCTCGGGCCTTGGGGCCTTTAGTCAAGTACTATCGGGCGACGGGCTATGGGCCGGCGTTGGAGTTGGCTTTGGAATTGGCAGCTAAGATCACGGGTGAGTTCTTCACGGCGGACGGCGGCCACGACCGAGAACTTCTGGGCGATCATACGCACTCGGTCACCTGCGTCATGTCGTCGTTGGCGCAATTGGCCGATCTGACGGGCGACGTGGCGCTCCTGCTGCGGGTCAAGGCTTTTTACGACAATGGTCTGTGGGCCATGCGCGACCCATTGGGCTGGGTCGTCGAAAGTACGCATCCCGATGCGCCGCCCGACCGCGGCGAGGTCAACAATACAGGCGATATTGTCGAGACTGCTCTGATCTTGGGGCGCTGGGGCTGGAGCGAGTACTTCCAAGACGCCGAGCGCATTGTGCGGGGGCATATGCTGCCGTCGCAACTGCGCGATATTTCCTTCATTGACGAACCGCCCAACCCCGAGGGCTTAGATGGCTTGCGCAACGTGGCCCAGCGGCACCAGGGGGCCTTTGGTTTTCCAGCACCGTACGGCCACGAGCCAGTGGAAGCCGATACTGTTGGCTTTAATATGGATATTGTCGGTGGGGCTGTGGCGTCTTTGTGCGAGGTGTACCGGGAGATGGTGCGCAGCGGCCCGGCGGGTCACCGGGTCAATTTGCTCTTTGACCACGAGACCGAGGCCGTGCGCGTTGAATCCCCTTATACGCATGGTGTCCTGCGCGTCGAGGTTAAGCAGCCGGGGTCGTTGTGGGTGCGCCTGCCTAGCTGGGTCGCGCCGTCTGACTTAGAGGTTAAAGGGGTCGCGCCGCCGCGCATAGACAGCGGGTTCCTTTTCTTTGCCCAGCCGCCTTTGCACGCGCTGATTGAGATCCGTTTTGCCCTAGCCGAAGAAGAGTTGGTCCTGCGGCATCGAACTCGTTCCATACGCGCCCGGCTGCGCGGCGACGAGGTGGTGGCGATGGATAACTTTGGCGCTGATCTGACCTTTTTTCCGCCGTTTGATTGAGAGCAACGTATCCGCAGATAGACGCAGATACCGGCCCCTACGCGGTTTGGTCCCCGTGAATCTGGGCGGTATATTAGCGCCCCCTATCGCAGCAGCGCAATCACTCCAAGGAGGGTGAACATGGCAAAAATCAAGCGGCCTAAAATCTATCATATGTGCTCTCTCGGTTCCCTGATGGGATACGGTGGCAAGAAGGGCGAGTGGAGCGCGGCTAAAAAGCTGAAAAAAATAAAAGACGCCGGCTTCGATGGCTTTGTGGGGCGCGTCTTCATGGTGACCCCGGACGAGGTCGCGGCCTCGGGTTTGGTCTTCGCCTGTACCACCGATTTGGGCGGCATCCGCGAGATCAGGCCCAAGTTGCGCGCAATCAAGGCGGCGGGAGCGCGCTGCGTCAATGTGCAAATGCTCGATCACGACACGCTCACCCCGCGGGCTGTGGAAGTGGCGCGGCGCTTGATGGACGCGGCCGCAGACTTGGAGATGGACGTGGCCGTGGAGGTGCACCGAGATACCTGCACGGAGACGCCGGAAAAAGCCTATGCCTTGGCTGCTGGTTACGAGAAGGCGGAGAAAAAGCCGCTGAAAATGACTTGGGACTTTTCCCATCCGGCGGTGATTAAGCACTTGTCGCCGCCCTATTGGGAGCGCCTAGCCGAGCGCGTCGATTTGATCCAGTTGGCGCAGCAGTTTCACTTTAGGCCCTTCAACGGGCATCACGCCATGATCCCCGCTATTGACCACAAGGGCAAGATCATTCCCGAATTCGTCGATTGGCTGGAATTCGCTGAGCAGGTCATGGCCTGCTGGTTGGAAGCGGCCGAGCCGGGCCGGGAAATGTTCGCCTGTCCCGAGCAGATCGCCGGCGGCTACCATCTGTCGGTTTTCCCCGACCGCTGGAAGGACGTGCAGGTGGTGCGCCGCGAGTTGAACCGGGTGTGGAAGAGGCAATTGAAGAAGTGGAAAGCACCGGCTTAGTGCGCGACGAATGCAACTGCGCGATGTAAATACCACTGACATCGGCGACGCCATTCGCTTGGGTTGTCAGGCCATGAGCCGGGCTTTTAACGCCGATGACGCCGACATGCCCTACGGCGGAGCGCAGGTGCGGCCCGAAGCCTTTTTGCGCGGTAGCATGGAAGGCCACATGCCGGGCCGCCTCTTGAATGCCATGCTGGCGGCTGAAGATGCCATGGGTTTGGACTTAGACGAGAAGGTGATCGACAAGCACGCCCGCGCGGCCTTTTTCTCGTACAGCCGGGCACCGCTGCCCTTGCAGCGCATCGGCCAGCACATCAATGGTGAGGGCGATCCCATTGAACTGCAAGAACACAATTTGCGCGAAGGGTTCCACGCGCTCTACGCGCTGACAGCCTTCCGCAAGTCAGAGCGGGCCATGGAATTGGCTGCCGCTAGTATTGATTTGCTATTCGATTATTGGGTGCCCAACGAGCAATGGGATCGCGTCCGCCTCGAACGCGACACGCCGGTGCGCCTCCGCGATTCCGGCGAGGCGACCTTTATCCAAGGACCGGCGCGCGCCATTGGGCCGCTGGTCAAATTGTACCAAGCTACCGGGTACCAACCGGCCTTGGATTTGGCTACTGTGCTCAAGGACAAGGCCGTGCGCGAATTCTTTCTCGCCGACGGCTCCACCGAGCGCTTTGGCTCGCACGTGCATTCGACCACTTGTGTGATGTCGTCGCTGGCTCAACTCGCCGAATGCACGGGGGACGCCGGGCTGATGGAGCGGGTCAAGCGGTTCTACGATGGCGGCCTGTGGGATTTGCGCGATCAGATCGGCTGGTCCATTGAGGTGTCGAGCCGACCTACGCTCTGTCGCCGAGGTGAGGCCAACAATACCGGCGATATTATCGAGACCGCGCTCATCTTGGGGCGTTGGGGCCATCCCGAGTACTACGCCGATGCCGAGCGCATGTTGCGCAGCCATTTGCTGCCGTCGCAATTGCGCGATGTTTCGTTTATCGTCGAACCAGATAATCCCGAGGGGGTGGATGGCAAGCGCCAAGTAGCGCACAGGTTGCGCGGCGGCTTTGGTTTCCCGGCTCCCTACGGGCACGAGCCGCTGGGCATCTGGCAGTCGAACAAGCCGCGCATTGGCTTCAATATCGACATTGTCGGCGGGTCCGTAGGCTCGCTAGCCGCGGCGTACAAGGCCGTGGTGCGCCGCGATGGAGCGGGGCATTGGGTGGATATGCTATTCGACTGCGAGACGGATGCTCTAGCAGTGCAGTCGCCCTATACGCATCCGCGCCTAGCGGTCAAGGTCAAGCAGCCGGGAGCACTGCACGTGCGTCTGCCGCCTTGGCTTGATAGCGATTATCTCTCGGTCGAGGGTGCCGCGCCTCCGGTCTTGCGCGGCGGTTATGCGGTGATTGAGAATCCGCCCGTGGGAAGCTGGGTCGGCTTTGCGTTTGACTTGCCCGTCCACGAGACGACCCTGACTTGGCGCGACAGCGCCATCCGTGCGCGGCTGCGCGGTGACGAGGTGGTGGCGATGGATAACTTTGGCACGGATCTGACCTTTTTTTCGCCGTTTGATTGAGCCGACCTTAAAAAAGTCCGGCAGAAAGGGATGACCATCGCCTAGCTCAATCAGAGCGGCTTCCTATTGCAACCCACCCGTCGCCGAACCTAGACGTTGTGGGGCCATACGCCTAGGCACAAGATATGGGATATCCACGATCGCTTGTCGGTTCGGGCCGTGGTTACGAGATCGCCTCGACGCCAGCGGTTGGGCGTTTATTTTCGAATGGCAGAGGTCAATAGATGACACCATTGACAATTTCTCCGTCTGGATACATGATACTACTCAATTATTACTACGAAATATCTCGGGTAAAAAAATGCGGCTGGGTCGTTGTTCCGTAGCCATCTTTTTTTCTTTGTGCCTTCTGTCCAGTTCGGCCACATCAGAGACCGCCGTAGGCTTTTCTTTTTTTCGATCAACAGAGCTAAGTCTGTGGCGCGTCAAACCCCGCTCCATGATCGGGGTGGGGTTTGACTTACTCTGGTCTAGGTCTATAGACTTCGTGGGAAGGAAGAGCAACACAACGATCATCCTTCCATCGCTGACAGTCATTCAAATTCATCGGTCTGACGAATTGGCTCCGTTGTCTTACCAGAAGGCATCTGCAACCATCCACCGCGCCAGAGCAAGAGAGTGGTATGCTGGGGGAGAGATCGGGATAGGCTTTATTTGGCGGCCCCTTAAAAAGAATATCAGCCTATCCGTGCAACAAGGCGTCTCTCTCCAGTATGGGGAATTCACAAATAAAAGGCCCGAACCCGAAGAAGGAAGCGACCAAACGGACAATGATTGGTGGGGCAATCGTTGGTCAGCAAGAGGATCGCCGGCCCGCGTGCTCGTCACCTTCAGCTTCTAACCCGCCTATGAGGATTCCGCCCGCTGAGCTTTTCCGCTAGCTTCTTCGGGAACTCGGCTCGACCTCGGCGACGAAGAAGTTGTCGGGGAGAATGCTCTTGGTCTCGACCCCGTGACTGTACTCGGGCAGCCCGATTGTCGTCACCACGCCCATGGCTGTGAAGTGATCGCATTCGCCGCTGGCTCCGCTCTTATTGCCCCCGCCGTGGCCGCGCAGCCAGGCGTCGTCGATGACGCGCACCCCCTTCCATATACCTCGGGTCGCATTGAGGTGGCCGAACCGCGCCAGATCCGAGGAGCTGATGACCACCCAACCCGGGCCGCTGCGCACGACTTGGCCGCCGATCTCGTAGGGTGGATCGAGGTAGGTGTACGCGTCCGGAATGGCGGGATAGAGGTATTTCCGCTCTTTCACTTCGCCGCCAGCGAGCCAGTCCCAGCGCTCGTACGGGATGCCAATGGCGTCGAACAGGCGCTCTTGGACCACGTCTTTGAGGTCGCGGCCCCAGACGTAGGTCAGGGCTTGGCCCAACCGCCAGAAGCCGGCGCTGCTGTACAGCCCTTGGGTGCCCGGTTCGGCGTGGGCGTAGCAGTCGTACAAGGGATCGCCCGTCCAAGTGGCCCATTTGGGGACGCCGGGAACTGCGTCCCGCTCTTCGAGACCCGTGCACTGCTCCCGCCAGCGGTTGCCGATTTCAAAGGGGAAGCCGCCCCAGTGCATGCTCTCATCGCGCCGCCCGACCAAGTGGCGCCAGGTGAGTTTTTGGTGGTGGCCGCAATTGAGGTATTTGTGCTCGTGCGACAGTTGCCCGGCCCCAGTCCACGTTTGGTGGATCGGCTCGTCCGGGTCGAGGAGGCCGTCGCCAACGGCCGCGCCCAGCGCCACCCACGTCAGGGCTTTGCCGACCGAGGCTGTCTGATGCCGATAGTGGCGGTCGCCCCAAGCGTGGACTAGGTATCCGCCGCGCGTGAGTACGGCTCCGTACTGGTCGCCGCTGTGGTTCTCGCCGCCAAAGCTCGCCCCTCTGACATTGAGGCTGTCCAGCCAAGCGGCGAATTTCCGCGCATCGAGACCGGCTTCGGCAGGCGTAATCTGCACCCAGTCGCGATCTGGGTACGCGACCCAGTCCGGTACTTGTACCGTTGTTGTCGGGGCGATTAGATTCACGGTTCAACTCCTCCTCGGCCCTAGTCGGCCAACTCACTACCCCGGCGGTTGGCGATGGAGCGCGGCGTTAGGTCGAAGAGGGTCTCGTGCCCGTGGAAGAAGCGGTCGAGTTCATCGACCATTAGCGTAAAAAAGCGCGGGTAGCTCTGCTCGGTTACGCCGGCGATGTGGGGGGTGATGAAGACGTTTTCGAGGCGGAGAATCTCCTTGTCGCCATAGGCGTTGTCTTCGCCCGCATCCGGGTCGAACACGTCTAAACCGGCGACGATGTCGCCCCGTTTGAGCCGCTTCACCAGAGCATCCGAATCCACTACTTTACCCCGCGACACATTGACGAACACTGCGCCCGGCTGGATCAGGTCCAACTCCCGTTGGCCAATCATGCGCTCGGTGCTCGGAGTGTGCGGGGCTAGGCAGACGATGGCGTTGCACTGGGACATCACGTTGTCCAGTGAGGTTTTGAGGAAGCCGACAGCGTCGGCCATCTCTCGCGCCAGATAGGGATCGAACACCCACACCTCGGTCTGGAAGGGACGCAAAAACTGGATTAGCCGTCGGCCAATGTGCCCGCAGCCGATTAGGCCGACGCGCTTGCCGGTCAGATCGCCGTGGATGAAGCCAAAGTCGCTGTGCGGACGAGGGGTCACGTCGCCGGCGATGAGGCGGCGGAATTGGGCCCCGGCGTTGCGCAGGGCGATGATGATGAGCGCCAAGGCCCACTCGGACACTGGATACGACGAGCCGTTGGTCGTATCGACCGTGCAGATGCCTCGCGCCCAAGCGGCCTCGACGTCGATGCGGCTGGCAAAGCGGTCGCCCTCCAATTCGCCGATGATTTTTAGATCGGGGGCTTGATCCAAAATCGCGGCATCGACCGTGGGGCAGCCGTGGCAGACGACCAAGCCGTCGTAGCTACCCAGCCGCTCGCCCAACGCTTGGGCCGTCTCAAGGTCTGCATTGGTGTCGTAAATGCCGCCGCCTTCGCATCCGAACCAGTCCCAGGCGGCGAAGGTTTCGAGGCGTGCGAAATCGGTCGCGGCGAGGTACTGCTCGCGCACGTGCTTGTTGCAGGCGATGAGTATCTGGGGGCGTGAGTTCATGTTGTAGTCTCCGTTTAAGTTGGTTGTTCCACTTCCACTAGCACTTGGCGTTGGGCCGGATCAAAGGCGACTAAAGTAGCTCCGTCTTCTAGCAGGAAAGTGTCGCTTTTGAAGGCGGCGCGGTTGGCAGCTCGCGTCAATGGGCGGCCATCCACTCGGATTGAGCGCACCGCTCCATCGGTCAGACGCAGAGTCAACTCAGGAGTCTGCACCGGCAGATCGAGGCAGATGGTGTTTCCTTCTACTGCGATCTCGGCCATGGCGCGGGCGCAGGCATAGGTGGTGATTTGGCTACAGGTGCGCCATTGGGTGTGCTCTCCCCTCGGATCGCGCTCGGCGAGGCGGCTCACCACCTTCTTGAATGCGTTAAAGCCGCGCCGGTCCTCATTGTGTAGTCCATAAAATCCCTGCCAATGGCTGATGAGCACAGCCGGCTCGCCCGCGTCGATGAGGGCCGGTAGGCGGCCGCCCTCCAAGTCGGGCGTGATGTACTTGTCGGGATCGGCCTCGCCATATCCGGTCCAATTGCCGGTCCAGTCGCCGGTGGAGGCGATGATTTCGCCGGTGGCTTGGCCGGTTTGGCGGTCGGGGTACCATACGGGGGTTTCTACCGTGTCGTCCCTAGAGACTCGCTGGAAAAAGTAGGGCACGGGGTTACCCGTCACTTGGCGCACGGCCTCGCCAGCACAGCGGGCGTAAAAGGGCAAGGTGCGGCCGCCGAAACCGCCCGGCGAGGTTACTCCTTGCGGCGTCAGGCCCACAGCGACTAGAATGCGGCACGCTTGGGCGATGTACTCGGTGACCAACTCCTCTTGGTCTTCGGGCAGCGCGGCCCAATCGTATTGCTCCCATATTCCAGAGGGGAGCGGCTGCAAGGTCTTGGGGTCTAGCACGAACGTGTGGGTGAGCATCTCGGGCGTGATGTCGAAGGCGGGGACGATGACCTCGCGGCACATGGCCAGCCATTCGTCTTGCTGGGCTTTGCTAAATAGGGGCAGCCCCTCGTCGATCCGCCCTAGGGCCGCTGGGCAGGGCACCACTGAGAATTTGCCCCGGACGCCGCTTGCTAGGCACCACTCGGCAAATTCGCGGGTAAAGGACGTAGGATGGCCCACCGGCACATCCTCCCAGCGCTGGGGACGGCCCTCGGCGATGGTGCGGTCGCGGAGGAAGAAATAGTTGAGGTTGACCAGCACCGTGGAATCGTCGAAGATGATGGACAAGGGCACCCGATCAAGGGCGTGGCGGGCGATTTCAGCGAACAGGAGCGTCCTCCTTCATAAAAAGCTGTCTAGTGAATAATCGACGTTACTCACTCCTCGCTCGGCTATTCCTCGCCGACCCTTTTGAGGCGGACGGCGGGCAGTCTTTTCAGTCGTTGGTTGAGCGGATCAACCTCAATGCCCACCGATTCGAGAGCCGTTACTCCGAGTAGTGGCTCGGCGTCCGTAGCGCCGAAGATAATCGTGCCACCGACGAATTCGCCCATGAATTCGATTTGCCCGACCCCGATGTCGAGCTTGAGTTCGGCTCCATTGGCCAACTCATACGTCCGCTGGCCTTGCGGTTCAAGGCCGATAGCTTCGAGATGCTGCCTTGGGACGAGGCAATCCGTCGCACCGGTATCCACTAGAAAAAGCCCTTCCCAAGTGCGGTGTGGTGCGGCCGGATTGCGAATGGTTACGGTAACGTGCGTGGCTCCCATGTCCGTTCCTTTCTTCGGAGTTTTCCCGCTGCTCGTTAGAACTTCCAAGACGACGCCCGAAGCGTCAACATCATCCTCTCGACATCGGCTTATTGAGGGATAGGATGGCAAACGTTTTAATATATAACAACGATGCTTGCTTGCTATGAACCCGCTGACTAAACGCGCCGCCGTGCGTCTCGCTGGTGCGGCTCTGCTGCTCAGTGGCTTGGCTTTCAATCCGCTGGGGCTCGCGCATTTTTTTCTGGTGCATCCGCTTGACACTGAGGGCATCATCGTCCTCCAGATCGCCTTGCTCTTTGGCGGCGGTTGGCTCGTTTGGCGCTGTCCTCGGCTGCCGCTGATTCCCATTGTGTTCGTTGTCCTCGCCTTTGGTGCGCTTGCCGTCCTCGGGGGGTACGGCACGGTCCGCTCACTGCAAAAGGTGCAGGAACGCAACCGGCTTTTGGCGACTATTGACCGCAGCGAAGCGGTGCAACAGCATCTGAGCGGCGAGGCGCTGCCGCTGCTTGCCTTGGGGATGTACCAAGGTCAACTGCCCGCTGCACCGGCTCGCGCACTTTTTGCCGCTGCGGTTGATGTTGCGGATGTGGAGCAGACGGCAGAGGCGACTGAGATCGTCCCGGCGCTGGGTATCAAGCGTCAGCGCTGGGGGATTGCACCCGCTGAGCAGTTCCGTGGTTCAGACATCCAGCTATGGGAGCCGCTTTTTGCCGCGATGCGTTCCTGCGACTATGCGGCTTTCCACATTGAAACCGGGCATTTTCTCGACGTGGAGACGATCTACCAAGCCCGCTTGCGCTTTGACGCCTTGGCGCAAACACAAGACGGGGAGCGTGCACAAATACTGGCTCGGCTGGTGCTTGAGTGGCAGCGACAGGAAGATGCTACTTGGCGGATTCGACGCTGGGAGACCGAATCGCTGGAGATGCTCACGCGGGCGCACGCGCTGTTTGCCGAAGTCCTCGACGAGGCACTCCCGCGCGACGAGGACCGCGCCCGGGCTAGGTTTTCGCGCCACGCCGAACTGGTGCGCCAGTCGTTTAGCGACTCCGCGTTCGTCGCGCCGCACCGCTATTTCACTCGCCAGGCTTTTGACCGCCATCCCGGCATCAGCGTCGTGGATATTGACGCCGATGGGTACGACGACCTGTACATTGCCGTGCGTCAGGGACGGAACATGCTATTGCACAATGGCGGCGACGGCACGTTTACCGAGCGCGCAGCCCAATACGGTCTCGATGTGGAGCACCACACGGCCGCTGCGCTCTTTGCCGATTTTGACAACGACGGCGACCCGGATGTATTCCTCGGCCGCACGCTCGAGCCTAGCCGCTACTTGGTCAATGAGGACGGACACTTCGCCCTCCGCGACTTAGGCGATGGCGTCTTGCCGTTTCTCGTGGCCTCGATTTCAGCGGCCGATTACAACGGCGACGGTCTGCTCGATGCGTACTTTTCCACGTATGCCGCGCGCATGTTGCTTGAAGCGGTCTCCACCGCGTCTCATGCAGGCGCATTGTTAGTCGATTTCCTGCCTGCGGACCGCGCTCGCACGCTCTACGGCCTGAGCCGCGACCGCATTGGCCACCTCATCCACGACGCGCCCGGCCCGCCCAACGTCTTGCTGCGCAACCTTGGCGACGGCCGCTTCGCTGCAACCGCCGCGGTGTGGCGCAATACGTTACAGGCGACTTGGGCCGACTACGACCGCGACGGCGACCCGGATCTCTATCTCGCCAATGACTTTGCCGCTAACAACTTGCTCCGCAATGACGGCGGTGCCCTCGTCGATGTCACCGCGGAGAGCGGGGTTGCGGATCCGGGCTTTGGCATGGGCGCGAGTTGGGCCGATTACGACGGGGATGGCCGCCAAGATTTGTACGTGACCAACATGCACAGCAGTGCCGGTCGCCGCATTACGGAAGCCGCTGGGCAAGCGGGTGCGGCGTTTGCCCCTTTGGCCCGGGGCAACTCTCTCCTGCGGAACGGCAGTGAGGGTTTCACTCTCGTTGCTGATTCGCCGGTGGAGGACGGCGGCTGGGGTTGGGGTGGCCAGTTTTTGGACTTTGACAACGACGGCGATCTCGACATCTATGCCCTGAGCGGCTACTACACTCCGCCGACCGCAGTCGCGCTTCCCGAGGATACCTGAAGTCTGTTTTGGCGCACGGTCGTGCGCCATGGCCGGACGGATGGGGCGTACAACGTGGGGGCGCGGCTCGACGCGGGGGCCTCGCTCAGCGGATACCAGCGCAACCGCTTATTCCTCAATGTAGAAGGCCGGGACTTTATCGACGTGTCGGGCCTGTCGGCGGCGGATTCACCTGCGGATGGCCGCGCCTTTGCCACCTTGGACTTTGACCGCGATGGCCGCATGGATTTGGCCGTCGTCAATGCCAACGAGCCGCTCTGCGAGTTGTTTGCCAACCGCAGCAAGGCGGGCCACATCCTCGCGTTGCGGTTTGTAGGGGGCAACGACCGCGACGAGATTTCGCGTGAGTGGAGCGTGCGCGATGGGTATGGCGTGCAAGTGGAAGTGGATGTCGGCGGAGAGACGCTGCTGCGCGAGCACCGGGCCGGCGAGGGCTTTTCGGCCCAGAACAGCGCGACCTTGCTCGTCGGTTTAGGCGCACATCAACGAGCGGATGCCGTGCGCGTGCGCTGGCCTTCGGGACGCATGCAGCTCGCAACCGACGTGGAAGCTGGTGTGCTGTTGACTGTGTACGAAAACTCTCGGCACTCGCCTACGGGGGAGGCGTTTGTGGTGGTGCCGTACTGTAGCACGCCGTAAGGGGAAAGGAGGGCCATTGCGCGTTGACCACATCAATCGGATATTGACAGAGTGAACAGGATGCTATGTAGAGGATTATAATTGAATCTGCCCAACGCACGACATGCCCGAATTGAAAAAGAGAAAATCACAGGCTATCTGCTTGCAACGAGTAGTTCCGGAGGTCGAAGCAAAGCTAAATTTTTCTCTGGATTTGGCTTTCGCATAGATCAGTGGCAGATCTTTGTGGACGCATTGCGAGTTCATGGGGCGAGCTATGAAGTTGTCAGGATTATCGAAACCAGCTACGGTATAAAGTATGTTATAGATGGATCGCTTGAGACTCCCGATGGACGCAACCCATTCATTAGAACTGTTTGGCAGGTTGACAAGGGAAGGGACTATCCGAGGTTCGTCACGGCGTATCCGGCTGATTAGGAGGCAAATATGTTCAAAGAACTAGACGCTATCGTTCTCACAACCGAAATTCCGCTCGGTCACATCTGGGATATTCCACCCGGCAGCCCGCTGCTCGAGAACGGCAGTCCAAGGGGAGGACTGCAAGCCGGCGATGTCGGCACGATTGTGTATGTACAAGGTGACGGAGAAGCCTTCGAAGTGGAGTTCTTGAAGCCAGATGGCTACACAGTCGCTATTGCCACGGTCTTACCGTCGCAGGCTCGCTTGGCCACCGAAGAGGACCGCGCCAACTACCGCTTCGGGAAGAAGTCGTTCGCACATATCCCTGCGTCATAGACAACAAGAAGTACTGCATGGCCTACGTGCTCAATGGGGATCGCCTCCTGATTGCAGGTGCCCCACTAGCCCCATCGTCCCCAGATATATAGCAACCCTACATCATTCAAAGCTGGGTTCCCGCTTTCGCGGGAAAGACTTATAGGGGAAAGACAGTGCTGATGAACGTTCCATGCTTTCAAATCATTTAGGATTGCTATATCTGCCGCAAAACAAATCCTGAGTTTTGATTCCTTATAAAATGTGAGAATCTATTTTGCGGTCGCTATAGCAGCCGACCGCAGCTCCCAGCGCACCGGCAAATTCCCAATGCAAGGCGATACCAGGATGACTAGAAGCGGTCCCAAAACTAGTGTCGGGCCATATCAAGGGTTGTCAAGTGCCTTCGCATTGAGCGTTTTTCATAGGGCGAGACGCTCTTGAGCCGACGCTTTTTCTTCACACGAGGAACCGAATATGGAGTTTTGGGACCACTTCTACTTGGTCGCGGCGCAAGGGACTCGTGGGGCTAATCTAGGAGGTACAAAAAATGGTTGTTAATGTTGCTCATCGGGGTGCGTCGGGAAACTATCCCGAAAATACGTTGATCGCCTTTCAGAAGGCGTTAGAGATTGGCGTTGGTGAGATTGAGCTAGATCTCCACATGACAAAGGATGACCATCTAATTGTCATGCACGACTCAATCGTAGAACGAACGACAGATGGCACGGGCGCGATTGCCAAACTCACACTAGCTGAAATCAAAGCCCTTGACGCCGGAAGCGTGTTTGGCGAGCAGTTTCGGGGTGAGCGCGTGCCAACATGGGAGGAGGCATTAGACCTCGTACAAGGAAAGGTTAGACTCAATGTCCACCTCAAAGAAGGGGGCAATCCAGACGGTCATTACGAGCGCAAGGTTGCACGGGCATTGCGCGAGTTTCAGATGGTAGAGGCTTCTATTTTGGCATGTAGCGATGAAAGCGTTGGAATTTTTGCCGAGATTGACTCGCGGATTGAGTGCCGGATCTTTCGTGCGAATCGCACCCCAGAGGAATACATCCAAAAATCGGTAGAGATGGGACTGCGGACGATGCAGCCGGGGCGGGACATCACGACTCGGGAGTTTGTGCAAAAGGCCCATGCGGCAGGACGAGCTGTGCACGTCTTCTATGCGGATACCCCTGAAGATATGCGAGCTTTCATCGAAATCGGCGTCGATGGGATTTTGACAAACTATCCAGAACGACTGAAAGCGATTCTCACAGAAATTGAGTGATCTTCCTATTCCGCTGACTGAGGTTTGGTTCCCGCCAAAACCGCTTCTGGGTTTACATCGATAAGGTTGCTCTTGGCACTAGTCGAGGTGGAAGACCTCTTCTAGTTCGATTAGCGCGTCTTTGGGGCCGCCCTCCGGTATTTCGACTAATCCCTCATTGGCCTCGCCCCAACGCTGCACGACCTCTTCCGAGAGAAAGCCGTCGAGAGCCGTGGCAAAATCCGTCTCGGTCTCAAAGTAGCCGAAGACGAGGCCGTCTTCGTTCATAAAAAGCGAGTAGCGATGCCAGCCGTGGCGCGTGATAGCCGCGCATACTTCGGGCCACACTTGGCGATGCGCTTCCTTGTACTCGGCGATCCGATCCTTTTTAACCTGCATTTGAAAACCAACGCGTCGCATTTGATTAAGCTCCTTTGAAATTGTCCATGTCCGGCACAATGGACTGCCCGCGCTCCAAGTCGAAGTCGATCTCCACGGAGTGCGCTTGGTAATCTTGGTCGCCGCGGGTGGTCTGATATACGTCGTGGCCCTCGACGCAGATGGGCATGGTGTGCCATACCCCTAAGTGCAGGCAGACGCCCACATCGCCCGCCGAGTAAAAAGCGCGCAACTCCTCGGCCTGGATGTCGTCTTGGATCGCCCCGACGAGAAACACGCTCGGCGAGTGCAAGCTGGGGTAAAACGATTGGCCGGCGTCCGTGTGAAAGGCAAAATGGGCGCGCTCTAGCCCCTCGGAGATGGGCACCCGCTGGGGGTGGGGTGCATACCAGCCGGGACCATCTTTGGGCTCGGAGCCGGGCGTGGCGCGGACTGGGTACGCGTTGGTGGCATAGCCGCCTTTGACCTTGTCCGGCTTGCGCTCCTCAAAGGTGCGAATTACGTGGCCGAAGGGGGCAAACGTCTCGGGTACGAGCGGTTCGACCGGGATTTTGACGAGGTTCCACATGGCAATCTCCTTTCGTTGGCGTGGTTAGTCGATGCCCAAGGCGGCATCTATCTCCGCTTGATAGGCATACGATTGGCAGGATTCGACCGCGCTGAGCGCCACCGGGCCGCCGGCGCGCCAGGATTCAAACACCGCGTAGAGCGCGGCCACGTCCTTCAGGCCGCAGTGGCCATCCACTTCGACGGTGCGTTGGCCGCGCACGGCTTCCGCCATTTCGTGCAACTCGTACGCGATCAGCTTCAGATCGACGAGCAGGTCGCCGGCCGAGACGCCGCTCGGAAAGAGGTGGCGAGTCAACGGGTCGAATGTTAGTCCCGCGCCCTCGGCCGACGCGAGGATGTCCTCTTGGCTGAGGGGCGCGGCGTCGCGCCGCGCAAGTGTTATGCGCCCTCCGCGCACGCCAAAGCCGTCAATGCTGCCGTCGGTACCCATGATTAGCTCGCGGTGTGCGCCCGCGTGGCCGGCGATCCCGACGAGCCAATTCAGGGTCGCGCCGCTCTCCATTTTGAAGATCGCTTGGGTCGTGTCCTCGGCCGCGGCGGGGATGCGCTCGGGCATGGCGGCGAAGCGCTTTTGGTAAAACTCGTAGTCCATGGACATGGATGCCGATTTTTGCCGCTCCAGCTCTATCATCCGCGCATCGGCATAGACTTCGGCAAAATCCCCCAATTGGTAGCGAATCATGTGGGTAAAATGCACGGCCATATCGAGGATAAAACCGCCCAGCTCCCGGCGATGCCGCCAGGGGGTGATAAAAATGGAATTGCCCGCGCCGAGCGAGTGGTACATCCCCATATAGGGCGTGCCAATAGCACCGGTGTCGAGTAGGTGGCGCACGATGCGGGCCGAGGGGTCGCGGCGGAAATTTTCAGCCACAGAGACAATGCGCTCGTTGCGCGCGGCTGCGTCGAGGATCCGCTGGCAGGCTCGCACGGTGATGGCCAGCGGCTTTTCTACCAGCACGTGCAATCCCAAGTCGAGGGCTTCGCAGACGACGGTGTGATGCACCGAAGGGTCGGTCACCACGTCCACGGCTTCCAAGTCCGGTACCTGCTGGATCATCTCCTCCATATTGGTGCAAACCTTGGGGCGGACCCCGAGGAGCTTATCGGCTTCAGCCGCGGCCATCTCGGCATTTTCGGCGCTGATGTCGCAGACCGCGCTCAATTCGACTACGTCGAAGGGGGAGTCGGCTAGCTGCTTGAGGCCGTGCAGATGGCGAGTGCCCATGCCGCCGCAGCCGACGAGGGCTAAGCGCACCTTGTCCATTGGCTACTCCTGCCAGTTGGGGACGCTGCTCATATCGGGCAGCAGGGCCAGGCCGCGGTCTTGGTCGAAGTGAACATCGACCGAGTGATCGTGATAATTCTGGTTGCCGCGCGCGGTTAAGTACACCTCCTCGCCGCGCAAGCACACGGGCATGGTGTGCCACACCTTTAGGTGCATGCAGATGCCGGTGCTACCGTCGGAGTAAAAGGCGCGCAGATCCTCTGGCTCTATCATCGGCTGAATCGGAGCCACGAAGAAGACGGTCGGGCAGTGCCGACTTGGATAGAAGGACTGCCCGGCGTCGTCGTGAAAGGCAAAATGCGCCCGCAGCCGACCTTCGGACAGGTTGAGCTGGTCGGATGTGGGGTCTTTGACCTCGGCCTGCACGGTGTACTCATGCTCGACCAACTCTCCTACCACGATTTCGGGTTTGGCCTCGGCAAAGGTGGAGATGACTTGCCCGAAAGGGGCAAAGGCTGAGGGGGTCAGCGGCTCCACGGGCACCTTGAGAATTTTTAGCATGGCAACGCTCCTATTGTCAGAAGGCCAGCAGCATCGGCCCCATGCGCTCCAGCAAGAGGGCCCGGTAGCGCTCGGCTTTAGCCACTTGCAGCCGTTCGAGCGGGTTGAAGTCGTCGGTGATGAGGTCGCCTCCGGCGGGCATGGAATATTCGTGCGCCGCCAGCCACGCCGCAGCCTCAGACGCTAGGGAAATCGGTTGCTGCGAGGCCAAGAAGACAAAGTCGTTGAAGGTTGCGCCCGGCAGTGAGACAAAGGCCAGCCGGTGCGGATAGACCTCGCCCAGCGTTCGGTACACGGCCGCAGCCGCGTCGGCTTCTGGTCCCTCGGTGAAGCCGACGAAGTTTAGGGCCAAGAGGCCGTCGTCTTTGAGGAGCCGATCGAGATCGCGGAGCATTTCGACGCTCAGCAGGTGGCTGGGCACGGACCCGCCGGTAAAGCAGTCGTGGACGATGAAGTCGTATTGCTGGTCGAGGCGGCGGATTTCGTAGCGGGCGTCGCCGACCAGCAGCGCGCCCGATGGCTCGTAGAGAAAGTATTGCTGCGCGGCTTTGGCCACTTCTGGGTCCAGTTCTAGGGCGTCGGTGTCAATGCCTTGGGCTGCAAAGGCCATGGCAATGTAGCCTCCGCCGAGGCCGATCAGCAGCGCGTTGCGCCCTTCCGGGTGCAAGTGGGGCAGGTCGGCGATGATTTTTTGGTAGCTGAGCACCGGCCCGCGCGTGTCGAGCCGCAGTGCGCTGATGACCGAAGCGTCCGACAGCATCCACCGCACTCGGCGAGCGCGGTCATCGACGACCCGCACCCAGCCGTAGTGGCTTTCGGCTTGATGGACTAGGCGATAATCCCCGTATTCGGTCGGCTCTGGGTCGGTCTGGAGCCATAGCCCTGCGCCGGTCGCGATCGCTGCGGCTGCGACCGGTCCTACCGCTGCGTGTCCCCACCGTCGCTCGTACAGGGCCACGATGAGTGCCAACAGGATCAAGGCCGCGCTGACTGCGTAGAGAATCACCCGCGAGCCAAGGGCCGGCAGCAGGAAAAAGCCCAGCAGCAAGGTGCCCACTACGCTGCCGACCGTGCTGACGGCAAAGACCGAACCGGCTGCCATGCCCACGTCGGCCCGCCGCCGCGCCGCCAGTGCGATCACCTGCGGCCCCACCATCCCGAGACAGGTCAGCGGCAAGGCAAAAAGCAGCAAGGCACTGGTAAAAGCCCCGGCGCGCAGCCCCAGGTCGTTGGTCCACAGCAAGATCGGGCGGCTTACGAGCGGAATCACAGCCGTCGTCAGCCCGGCGAGTGCGATGGCGTAGGAAAGCCGAAAGCGCGTCTGCTTGTCGGCGACCAAGCCGCCGAGGTAATAGCCCAGCGCCAAGGCGATCAAAGCGACCGATATGAGCGAAGACCACACGTAGAGACTGACCCCGTAAAAGGGGCCGATGATGCGCGTGCCCAACAGTTCCAGCATCATCACCGCTGCCCCGGAGATGGTTACGGTGCCGTAGAGCAGCAAGCGGTTTTGGTGGTTTAGCTGTTCTTCACTCACTGTTTTCTTTTTTCTTAGCGGCCTGTACAAGCCGCTCGTAGATCTGCATCTCAACGGCGGCCCGCGCATCCAGCCCTTGGCTTTTGTAAAGACGGGCAAGATTGAAGCGAGTATCGGCGTTGTCCGGGGCTAGCTTGAGCGCCTTGGCAAAAGCCTGGACGGCTTGCTGCAAATCGCCGTTCATCATATAAGCCGAGCCCAGATTGCTAAAGCCCTGGGCATAGCGCGGATTGAGCGCTAGCACGATTTCATAGTGGTGGATCGCTTCGTCGATGCGTCCCTGCCGCAGGAGAACATTGGCCAAGTTGTTGCGGGCACTGAGATCTTGGTCGTTGATGCGCAATGCCGCGGCGTACTCGGTGCCGGCCTCGGCGTAGCGGCCAAGCCCTCCGTAGAGTACCCCTAGGTTGTAATGCGCGTTGGCGTCGTCGGGGTAGAGGTTGAGGATATAGCGGAAACGCTCGATATCGGCGCTGACGGGTTGGATGCGTTTGAACATGGCCAAGAGCTTCTCGCCTCGTTCTTGGTCACCTCGCCGCAAAAAGAGCGTGCCGAGTCGGTGGTAGGCTTCTCCTTCAAAGGGATCAAGGACAATGGCTTGTTTAAAGAGGCGCTCGGCTTCGTCTAAGCGGCCTTGCTGCATGCGGACTTGGCCAAGCCCAGTATAGGGAGGGGCGTAGTTTGGGTCCAGGCTGATCATGCGCGCGAAGTTAGCCGCAGCCTCCTCAAATAGGCCCTGCTTGCCTTGGATTTGCCCCAGCCGGAAATAAGCGTCGCCATAGGTGGTGTCTAGCTCAGTGGTGCGGGCAAATGCGCGGCTGGCCTCGTCGTAGTGCGCCTGTCGCTCATAAACCACGCCCAAATTGTAGTGGATAGCCGCGTCGTCGGAGTGTTGGAGGGCCTGCTGGAGGGCCTCTATGGCTTCGCTATAGTGTCCGTCGTCGGCGTAGGCTATGGCGAGTTTGCGGTAGAAGTCGCTCCGCTCGGCGGTAGCGTGCAGACCCTCTTGATAGATGATTGCAGCATCGGCGTTGCGCCGCTGCCGGATGTAGATGTCGCCCAAAAGGAGATAGGCATCGGCGCGGTCGGGGGCTAACTGTACGGTCTGTTCGGCCAGTTGGGCCGCCGGCGCTAGATGGCCTTGAATCAGATTGAGGTGGGCCAAGAGCAAGAGAGCTTCAAGGTGCTGGCTATTGGCTGCGAGTATTTGGTTGCACGCGGCGACGGCATCGGTGTATTTGCCCGCTGTCGCTAGACGCTTGGCTGCTGCTAAGTGGTCGTCGGCACCATCGCAAGCGCAAAGCAATGCGCAGGCAAAAAAAACCAGTACTCTAGATCTGAGCCGCGTCATACATGGTCGCCAAGTGATCCTCGTGGATAAAAATTTGTGCGGCATACTTTTCCCGCAGGCGGTCGATCAGTTCGTTGTAGAGGCGATTTTCCTCCCCCTTGGTCCACCAGTAGCGAACTTGTTTGACCACCTCGTCGTATGGCTTAGGCTTTTCGGGGGTCTTTTCCAGCACTTTAAACAGCGAGAAACCGCCTTGGCGGTGTGGGGTCGCAGTGATGGCCACCGGACCGGTGAGCACGCCAACTTCTGCGGCTAGGGCTTCTGTCAACAGTTCGCCGAAAACCACCCGCTCGAAGGAGTGGATGTGGAAGCGGCCCTCGTCGTTGCTTTGGCGGATGCTGTGACTTGTAGCCAAGGCCGCCATGTCTTCACCTGCTCGAATGCGTGCCGCTAGCGCCTCCGCCTCTTCGTGGGTGGCAACTAGGATCTCCTGCACGGTCACTTCTCGATCTTCCATGAAACGGTGCAGATTGGCCTCGTAGTAGCGTCGAAGCACATCTTCGCTCAGATCGACGCGCTCTTCCACGTCGCGGCGGCGCAACTCTTCGATGAGCATCGCGCGTTTTTTGATCCGCAGCCAGTCGGCTATCGCTGGCTCCTGCGCCAAGTTGCGGCGTTCGATTGCCACGGGAAAGAGCACCTCGGGCACCAGATAGAGCCGAACGAACTCATCAATACCGCTACTGTCAGTGCCTACTGAGGCGACCCGACGCACTTTCGGGTAGAGCGCTAGGAAGTCAGCTAGCGTTATCTGGCCATCGTCGTAGCGGCCCAGAATGCCCTCTTCGTCGATGGCTTCCACATTGTCTTGGGCGACGATGGTGGCTAACTCGGAGATACTACGGGGATCTAGTTCGACGTTGTATTCCCGCATCAACTCGGCAATAAGCGCTCGCCGACGTTCGCCGAAGGCGGCCATTAGTGTCCCTTGAGAAAAGATCAAGTAATAGCTGGCCGGCGCGGGACGTTCGTCCAACACCTTATATATGTCGTAGCCGGCTTCGACCTTCAGCGGTTCGCTAATCTCGCCTTTAGCCAACTCAAAGAGCACATCCGCCGCATCGAGAGAAACCCCGAACTCTTCGATATTGTTCCGTCCAACGTAGGAGCTCAACGCCCCTTGGAGACTCCCTTGCTGGTGGTGGGTCAGGGGTTGGCCGGACAGTTCCTCAAACGGGGTTCCACGCTCTAGGGCACGCAGGACTTGGGCGGCCTCGTCGGCGGTACTCGAGCGGATGCGGGCGAGTTTTAGGAGCCGATTCCACTTGCTCTCACCCCACTGCCGCTTTATTTCCTCTTGCGGCAGGTCGATTTTGTCTTGGATTTCCAGCTTGACGAATTCTTGGAAGAGTTTTTCGCTTCGCGCCTGTTCCCATTGCTCTATAAAATCTGGGTCGCTATCGATCTGCCCCTTCCGCGCCTCTAGCAACAGAAGCTCCATGTCGATCATCGCTTGGAGATATTCTTCCAATGCAGCGACGCCTTCGCGCTCGGAAAGCAGGAGGGGGGGCATGTCACTTTTGAAACGCTGTAGATTTTCGAAGGTAATAGCGACTTCGCCCACGCGGGCTACGACGTTTTTGTCGCTTTGGGGGGAACTACAGGCAGCGATAATGACCAGAGACAAACAACTGATCGCACGCGCCGCCATTTCAACTCTTGTCTGCACGCCGAGTCCGAGCGTAGTACACTTCGCGCTGAAAATCATAGGGTATATCCACGGTCTCCACAGGTGCGTCGCGGAAGTCGAATCTCAGCACCATATCGCGGACCCACAGCGTGAATTCCTCTACGTCGCGATCGAGCGGGGGAAAGACCAAATATCCCTCTTGCTCTTGGCCGCTGAAGATCATGTCGTCGGCGAACAGGGTGCGATTCAAGAGATCGCGCCGCGCCTTGAACCCCTTGCGCGCATTGCCGCCGTAGGCTTGGGCGTAGGGCCAATAGTACTCGGTCAAGGAGAGGAGACTGAGCGCCTCGTAGCGACGCCCATTGGGGGCGATCAATTCGATGTTGGCTGGATTTAGGCGGACTTTGGGATAGGCGTAGTTTTTTACCTTGACCAAAAAAACGGTAAACCGCGTTGGTGCCTCCTCTTCGCCGGGTGGGGTCCAATCGCCATAGGTGTAGGGATTGGTCGCCACGGCGTAGGGGTTGGGCAAGGTAAAACCCTCTGGGGCCGCTGAGACGCCAGCGAATTGCCGATTCAGGGCCTCGGCCGACATGGGCAACATCGCTACCTCTAGACGATCTTTGACGAAAGTGATGCTGTGATCGTCGCCAACTAAGTAGTTGTCGTCCGCGATTTCCGTGGGCACCACCGGGCCGGTAAAGTGCCGATACCCGAACTTCAAGCCGCATCCGGCGAGCGCGATTAGCAATAGGAGCAAGCTACCCAATGTCTTCATGGCGATCCTCGCTTCTTTGTTGGCCAATACAAGACGAGGAGGGGCGATTGCCCCTCCTCTCTTTGCTAGATAGCTGATGCAATACAGCCTTGTTTAGTCGAGCTGGCTGTTCAAATGGCTCTTTACTCGCCCCCAACTTGTGGCTTCGACCGCCGTGTCTTCCTCGAGTTCGTCGGCTTCCAGCAAGATGTAGTCGAGCATCTGGTCGCCCTTCTGGTCTTGGCCCGTGGAGCCGCCCAGCGGATAGAGCTGATGCTTGGCACCGGTCTCGCCGCCGTCGCCATCGAGCGGACGCACGCCGATATGGGTCACTTGGTCATTTTCGAATATATGCCGAATCGCCTCGTCTTGAGTTACGCCGTGAATGTCCCAAAAGGCGTTGCGGAACTCAAAGGTGTACGAGACGTTGGTCGAGAAATGCTCGGCATCCGGCGGATTGACGGTCCAGGCGATCTCGAAAATGTCGCCTGTCGGCTGTTCCTCAAACATATCGGAACTCCAGCCGATCGGCGGTAGGTCGATGTATTCGAGCAGGCTGTTGTACGCCACGGGCTGTCCCGGCAGCGGCTTGATGCGCAGGTGATAACGCTGGGCGTTGAGAACCTGATCGACGTTTTCGCCTAAGAAGTCGCCACCCGAGTGATCCGGATCGAAGGTGATCTGGATGCAGTCGTCGTTCCACCAGCGCTTCTGGTCTTCTTCGAGCAAACGGAGTGTGTCGTCTTGAACGCGGATGAAGAAGTAGAAACGGTTATCCGGTGGCGTGCTCCACGCCATCAGAATGCTGACGTCGTAGTCTTCCTTGGCGATAGTCTCGCCTCCGGCGGTGAACATGCCCTCGGTCGTGAGGATGAATTCCTCGTCCAACCAGCCCCAATCGTCTTCGAGACCGTCGATGGTCATGGCACTGGGGTTGGGCACGCCTGGGATGAAATACTCAGCGCCGACGTGCGCGTTGGCCGGACTGACTAAGGCGAACGCTGCGACGCAAACGGAAAAAAGAAAAAGGATCTTCTTCATACGTTCCCTCCGTGGGATTGGTGGTATGACTGTCTGACGATCAATCTTCTAAGACGCATTATAGTACGTTCTTTAGGGGTGCTTAGCAAGTTCAAATTTCGTCCTTTTCGCTTACTCCTGCCCAGTGCTGGCGAAGACGCGAATGAACCCAAGCGAGGTGTTGCGCTTCTCGGCTTCGAAGTTTTGCTCCTCTAGCTGAAGGCCCGCATTCAGGGTTAGCTGGTAGCCCAAATAGGCCGAAGTATTGGAGAACAGAATCGAATAGACGCGGCTGGTAAAATCCTCGACATAACCGACTTGTAGCTCGGCTGGCCGGTCGCGCAAGTTCTCAAACCAACTGAACTCTAGACCGAGCGCGATCCAAGTCTGTTCGAGGATCGCATAGCGCGAAATCAAGAACAGGGTTTCCTCTAGCTCGCGGATATTGGCCTGTGCCGGATCGGTGGGAGTCTCGCGCCTGAAGGTGCTTTTCCACTTGGGCCAGATGGTCAGGTCCGCGCCAATGGGAATGGTGTAGTCGGCTTTGGTGATCAGCCCGAAAAACGAGCGGTCGCGCTTGTCGGCCTGCTCACCGCGCTGGTTGAAGATCTCGTGTTTGACCTTGGCGGTCGCCCTGAAGTTGCGGATGCGGTTGTAGTTTGCCTGCAAGTAAACACTGTTGACGAACGTATCTTGATTGTCGAGCGGATCGGTAAAGTCCGTCCGGCCCGTTGGGTCTATCCAGCGCAGGCGGTCTTCCGGGATGTTGTCCGACACGAGTTTAGCGTGCTCAAAGAGCGCGATTCGCAGGCCCGGGAAGTTCCAACGCACAGTGAACAAACCGTAGTTGGCCTTGCTCTTGCGCGCCGAGCTTAGCTGGCGCTCGCTCAAGCGGCCCAAGGTTAGCTGCGCGTCCTCGCTGAGCATAAATCCGCCGTAGGCGTTGTAGCCCCGGTGATCGCGGTCGTAGGGATAGTCGGGTTGGCGGTCGTCTTCAAAGCGGTCGATCAGGGTGTTGTTGTTCATGTCCATGCCGAAGAGAAAGGCCGGAGGATCGACCGCATAGCGCAAGAAAGGCTCGTCGTAGTCGGGCCGCGAGTTGCGGTTTTGGTTGAAGTCGGAGACGAAATCGTTGTTCTCGTCTAGCCCGGGGAACACCGCTAGGTCGGCACCCACCGAGCCACCTGAAGCACCCACCCCGGTGCCGAATTGACCGGCCCGCTGCCAGTCGGCAAAGCGGTCTTGGTCGTCGTTGTCATCGACGAACTCGAAGAGGTGGAAAATTTCGCTGCTGTAATCGATGCCACCCAGCGAGTTGGCCATGAACGCGGTCGTGCTGTAATCGGGGTCCATGGTGAACATCTCGCCGTAGGCAAACCACGGATAGGAGGCATAAGACGCGGTTATATAACCGGCCTCTCCCTTGTCTTCGGCGAGGGTATGCTGCTCTAGGTTTTGGTTGGGGAAGCGCCGGAAGCGCCGGTTGCGCACGAACTCGGCGCGGAGGTCTAGGCCGCCGAGGCTCAGAATCTCGAAATCCACCCCGATTACATCGCTGCCGGTGGGCAGCCCGTACTCAAAGCGCAAAAACTGCTGATTCGACCCGTCGGATATTTCGCCTTCGGCTTGCGCCACAGGCAAAAAGACGGGATCGCCCAAGCGATCGGTTTGCACGTTGGACGTGACGGCCACTCGGTAGTCGTTGGCTAGAATCAACTCGAACTCGATTTTGCTCGCCTCCTGATAGGTCGGCACCTTTTCGGTGGGTCGGAAGCTGTTGCGGATGTCGTAAATCAGTTCGATGTTGTCCACACCTCTGGCCTCTAAGCTGCCGTCGGTGCGAATTCCACCGCGGACGATCGGGGTGATTTCCGGGTGAATCTCGCCGTCGATCAGCACTCGGTCGAAAAACAGTAGTGCGCCGTCGTCGCTCGACTCGGGCGAATCGTCCGAGATGAGGATCGTCACGGTCTCGACGCTACCCGTGTTCTGCGGCGTGGTCAAGACGCCCTTGAGCGAATTGTCGCCCATGTCGAGGGTGCTCCGCGCGTTGTGGGCACTGACCCATGTCGCTCCCACTTTGGCAAAGTCGCCTACTTGGGCCACGCCCCGGCCGCCGAGTAAGCGAGTGGAGTTTTCCACGAGGGCGGCGGCCTCGGATTGGGTACCGGCTGGGTTAGCTGGCGAGCTGATGCGCGAGCCGAGGAACGTGAATGCGTACTTATCGGAGAGGAAGTCCCACTGGATGCCGTTGAAAGTCGGCTTGGAGAAGGTCAGTGGGGTCAGGGTGGTGCGGATGGCATCGCCTACGGTCAGCGCGGTGTGAAACTGGCCCTTGTGGGCAGACGAGATCACCACGCGGTCGAACCAACTGCTGTAGCGCGGGCTTTTGAAGATGCCGCTGCCCTGGCGCAGGGGGTTGTTCTCAGTCCAGTCGTAAATCGTCCAGCCGCGAGCGATGTAGTTGCCGAAGGCATCGTAGTGGCGGTTGCCCTCTAGCTGTATATCGACGTAGCGCTCGTACTCATCGCGGGCGTAGTTGCTGTACTCCCAGCCCCGCCAGCCGTATTCGTAGAAGAGGTTTTGCGGCAGGTAGAACTTGCGGCGGTTGGGCGCTAGGGCACCGGGGTGGATTCGCACTCCGTAAATCCCTGGCTCGGCTATGGGTCGATAGCCCGTAGTCAACTGAGCTAGAGCGCTGCTCCAGTCTAGCGTCAGCAACGCGAGTGCTGCACACAATGCCGATCGGATGCGAGACAAATACATGAGATACCCCTCCCTCAAGAGGCTTGGCCGAATAGCTAGTACGCTACGTTGATGATCTGCGCCAAGTTTTGGACTGCGGCTTGGGCGTCGATTTGGATGCGGCACACGTAAATCCCCGGGGGTACGCGCCGGCCCTCGTCGTTTGTGCCATTCCATTCATAGACGAGGTAGCCGTCGCTACTGCGGCCGCCCGCCAACGAGCCGACCTGCCGCCCATCGAGCGCATAGATACCGACCGCTATCGGGGCGTCTGTTTTTAATACCGCAAAGCGAATCTCGGCGTGGTCGCCGATTCCGTCGCCATTGGGCGTGAGGACCTTGGGCGAAATAGCGACTTTGTCGAGTAGGCTCTCGGACGCGGGCACTTCGGGCAGAAATACCGTGGTGGCCGCCCGGCCGGCCGGATCGACCTGCTGCCAGAACTCCATTTCGTCGGTGTGGCCGACGAAGGCAGAAAAGAGATAGGGATTGGCGAATACGTTGACTTGCAGATCGATTTCGATCTCTTGCCGCCGGACGAGTTGTGGCAACTCCACTACCAGCGAGTCGGGCAACAGCTCTAAGGAGACTGGCTCGACCTCGGCACCGGCGACGCGGATGACCACGCTTTCGGCGGTTGCTTGCGATGGCGTGTTTAGCCGCAGGCGGTTAAAGCCCTTGTCACCAGATTTGAAGTCCGGCTGTAATACGTACGTAAAGTTTTCCGGCTGACCCACTTGGGCCTCGTTGGGGGTAACTTGCCCGAGTGCCCCGTTGAGGAACGAGTCCGTGTAGTTGAGCTTCAGTCCCTTTAGGGTGGGGGCCACGTCTGGGCTGTCCGATTTGAGCAGCACCCTGAACTGCACGTAGCGCCTTGGGCTGGGTGAGAGAAACTCTTGACCGGAGAACAGGTAGGTGTTGCTCCAGCCGCTCCAATCCTGAGTCGGCCGAATGTAGGGCACGATGTCGCCCTTCCACCGTTTCTTCAAGGCGTTGTATTCGTCCTCGGTTACTTCGTGGCCTTTGCGGTGGTAATACGTATTGCCCTCTTCAAGACCGCTACCCGAGCGCGTCTGCGCCAAAATTTGCGTTCCCGGGGGCAAGTCGGCGTCCCATTCGAGGGTGCGGAAAACCTTGGGGCTGTCGTCTATCTTGAGGAAGTCCGAGCGCAATTCCACTTCAGCGACATAGCCGGTGGGTACGACGACGGCTTCGGCCATTGCACCGCTGCTGCTGCCGCCGAAGATCATTTCGAGATAGCGCAGGGGCCGGTACGGATGCATGAGATAGGTGATTGGCTCGGGATTGTTCCAATCGCTTGGCGCAGGGAAATCGAAGAGGATGTCGAAATCGATATCGCCGGAGGGCTTAAGCTCGCCGGCCGACCCCAGCAGCCGGTGGCGCAAGATGCGCGGCCGGCCCCAAGTGGTGGTCTCCTGAAACGCTACGAAGATGACGCGATTGACCCAAAAGACCGCGCCCAAATCCCAGCGCCACTGGGCGATAAACTGGCCGGTCTCACTCCAGTTGAGTTCCTCCCAAAAGGTATTGACATTGCCGTCGATCATCGCCGGCGCGCGCTCCTTGCCCTGATCGTCGATGATCCCACCTCGCGCCACGGTGCCCTGGGCGATGTTCTGTCCAAACGCGATGACTTCGACCTCGGCGAGGGCCGCGTCTTCGCTCTTGACGTCGGCTATGATGCGGATGTATTGGGTGGGAGCGAAGGTCGTGGGGACCTCGGCGGCGGCGGGTTGGCCAAAGCTCAACACTCTTTTGGTCGCCTCGCCAAAGGCCACTGGATACGATAAGAGGGTTTCTTCGTTGCGCTTGGTCGTGCCGCCGATGAGGTTGAAAAGAAAGACGTCGTCGGTGATTGATTGGAACTTGCCGTCGGAGCCAAAGACCCGGAGTGCTCGCAGCGGGCGCGCACCTTCCTCGTCGGGGAAGTGCAGGCGAACTTCCTTGACGGCTACCATCCGGCCCAAATCGATTTCGAGCCACCAAGTGTCGAGCGGGTCGTCTTGGTTGGGTTTCCAGTAAGTGGTGATGTCGTCGTCGATGATCAGGGGGGCATCGGCCGCGTTGGACCCGGCCTTCCACACCCCGCCGCGCTGCTCTTTGACCTTTTTTAACTCGTGTGTGAACAGAGGGGAACTCGGTGCGGCGTTGAAGGGCTGCTCGAACTTGACCGGCCGGATTGATCCATCCTCTCGCAAGTCAACAGCCCCGACCGGATAGGTCCACGTCTCCCACTGCGCTTTGGTGTTTATTTGAAAAATCTCTTGAGAATGGGCAAAACTCGCTGGCAAAACCAGCGTTAGCAAACAAAGCCATAGGCGGTTCATAGCTACCGCTCCTTTCTCAATACGCCACGCCGATGCTGTTAGAACGCATGAGCGTCTCGCGCTCTGTGTGGACTTGGACCACGGCGAGGTATAGCCCCGGCGGGACTACCTGCCCTTGGCCGTCGCGCCCGTCCCAAGCCACTGCATAGGCACCACTGGTGCTTTCGGCTTCGAGAACGGTATGCACTGGGCGACCGGCCAAATCGAAAATTTCAACTGTTACTTCAACCGGCTTTACTAACTGCAACAGGCTGTAGATCAGCTCTACTTGGTCGTTGATTCCGTCTCCGTTGGGCGTGAAGACCGGGCTGCTCACCGCTAGGGAGGACACCAACTGGCTGGCCGAAGCGGCTGTCGTCAGCACCCGCAGAGCATTGGTCAGCACTTCTGGGTTGGCGTCGCCGGGCTGCACCCGCTGCGGCACGCCGTCCTCGGCCTGCGCGTCGAACACCTCAGCTTCGACCGAGGTTCCCTGGATGAAAATCTGCGCGTCGAACACGGTGCGCATGCGGTGAATGCCGATCTCCGGCCGCTGCGAGGAAAAGAAAATGGTCAGGCTGCCTAGCTCCGCTTGCACGCTGTCGGGTGTGACCTCGACCCCGTCTTCTCCGGTGAAGAACTGTCTAAACACTGGCGTCGATTGGGGCGTGAGGATGCGCAGGGCGTCAAAGCCGGTGTCTGTCTCCTCGATTTGGGCTACGACATCGTAGGCAAACGTCGTAAAGTCTCCGGCGGTTACAATGGGCACATCTCCGGGGGGGCGGGGGACGTCTAACTGGGAAATCTCGGCTACTAAGAGCTGGGCCACAGGCGGGATCGTGTGTTCGACGCTCAGCGATGTGAGCCGTAGGCCGTCGAGGATCGCGCCGCTTTCGATTCGCACCTCAAACTGGAAGTAGCGCCTTGGGCTGGGTAGCTGGATGGGCTGGCCGGACTCAGTGAAGGGAGGTGACCACAAGCTCCAGTTGGCTTGGTCGTCGTCAATCGGGCCGCGCACACTTTCGTCGAGGGTCTTGTACTCGTCTTCGGTGACGACCTGTCGCTCGCGGGTAAAGAGGTCGGTGTACTCGTAATAGACCCGGGGGTTGTCGTCTAGGCCGGTGCGCATCACCACCGTCAAATCGGCATCGGCGGCTGGCTCGACGACTAGCTCGTCACCGCTTTGACGCAGCTTTTCTAGCGTCCATTCCATGCGGCTGAAATTAGCCGGCTCTCCGAGGTCGATGATCTTTGACCGATAAGAGCCGGCCGGTGCGAATCCCGTCCCGAAGAGTTGGAATTCGGCCAGTTCAAACGGGTTGGCCGAGGTAACTTCTAGTTCGATATAGCGGACGAATTGCAGGGGAAAGTCGATCTGCGCCGTGTTCTCGCGAGTAAAGTCAACGCGCTTGATGGGGTCGTAGATCGGCTCGTCCCGCTCATTGAAGCTCGCGCCGTCGTTGACTTTGAGCACGTAGCCGCGGATGAAGTCTTCGCTGAACGGCCGCCCCTCCGAACTGATGCCCTCCAAGCGCGGAAAAAACGCAATTCGATTGGCGGGAAAGCGGGTCCCCAAATCAAAGAAAAACTTGGTGCCGTCTTGGGCGATGCCAAAGCGCTTAAATGCGAGGTGGGTGGAGGTCGTGTCGATGCCATCGACGATCTCCAACAGGGGGCGTACGACCGCTACGTTGTCCCAAATCAGTGCCCGGGCGCGTTCCTCCACGTAGCCAGTGGGAAACCCATCGACCCAGCTCAGACTCGGAATGACGTTATCCTCAGAGGTGAAGGCTACGAGTTGGATAGTGCCCGGCACATCGAAACTCATCGCGGTGGAAAGCAGCTCGTGCTCCCGCCAAGCGGCTCCTTCGTTCCCGCCCACCACCCACTGGCGGACTTCCGCAACTGCCGATTGTGGGGCGAGAACCACAGCAGCTATGCACAGGGCCGCCAAGCGAGAAATTGTCGTGCGCAAGCCCATAGGTTGGAATTCCATGCCTTAGTAGGCTACGGCCACTGCCCCGAAGCGCACCACCCGGCCGCGGTCGGTGTTGGCCCCAATGCGCACCAGATACACGCCTGGCGCGACGAGTTGATTGGCTTCGTCGCGGCCATCCCATTGCAGCGCGTGATACCCAGCACCCTGTACTCCACCCGACAGGCTCCGCACCCGCTGGCCGGCCAAAGTCAGCAACTCGACGTCCACTTCGACTGCGTTGAGCACGCTGAACAAGGTGTATTCAATGGCCACTTGGTCGTTGATAGCGTCGCCTTGGGGCGTGAAGACTGGGGGTGTGATCTCCACGTCGGACAGCACGGATTCGAGAGAACCGGAACTGACTAATACCCGCAGTTGGTCTGTGCCCAATTCGTCGCTGGCGTCGCCGCCTTCAACGCTTTGAGGCAGTGAATCTCCCCCCCGCGAAAAGACCTCGGCGCGCAACTGGTCGGACGCACCGTACACGGTCGTCTCCAGTCGCAAGCGAAGCTCGTCGCTGGTGTCCGGCCCGATTGTCTGCGGCAAATAAACCGCCAATTCGCTCCCCTCGTCGATGATGCTGTCTGGCTCCACGGTCGCCAGCGGATCGCCCATCTCCAGTTCCAGCACCCGGCCCGTAGAGGGCAAGCCTAGCCGCACCGCGTCAAATCCCTGTTGGCCGGCGGCGGAAAACTCAGCGCGCAAGTCGAGGATGAATTCGGTCAGTGTGCCCGCGGGCACTTGCGGTACTTTGCCGTTGGGGCGCAAGTGGTCAACCGCAGCGACCTCACCTATGATCCGGTCGGCCAAAAGCGAGGAAGTTTCGATGGTGATCCAATCGAGGCGGGCGAACTCCCACAAGGTTTCGGTCTCTAACTGGATTTGTAGCTGAATATAGCGCCCCTTAGGCACGCGGGGTCGCTGTCCCGAAACTCGGATCGGCGGCGACCAGAAGCTCCAGTTATTGATGTCGGCGGCGATGACTCCCTGCCAACCTACGGCCGGTGGATCCCACGGCCACACGCGCGGCTTGAGCTTGGCATAGACGTCCTTTGTTACTTCCACGGGCTGAGCCAAGTCGTTGTACGAATGATAGGCGATGGGGCCGTCGTCTAGCCCAGTCTTGATCTCGATGTTGACTCCGGCCTTGGCGTCGGGAGCTTCGGCCAATTGATCCCCGTCGCGCCGCCAGGTACTCAAGCCGAAGTTCACTTCGCCTATATTGACTATATCACCCATGTCGATCACCTGCGATAACCAGCGCGCCCGGGGGACGAAACCGCGTCCATAGACCTCTAGCTCGGCCAGCGCGTAGCGCGTGAATTTCGGCGGGGCATCTGGAAGCACTCGCATGCGGAAGAAGCGCAGATACTGGAGCGGAAAGTCGATCTCGATAACGGCGTCGAAGTTCTGATCCACCTTGGCCAACAGTTTATCCAGCGGCAGGTAGTATTGCGTCTCCTGCGTACCGGCGACACCCGAGCGAAATTGCGGGGGCAGTTGGCTTTCGACAGCGACTTTGTCGTTGCTGGCCGTCAGTTCGTAGGCTTCGAATTTGTAGTTGGGTCGGTACGGCTCTTGGAAGAAGGGGTCGTTGCCCTCAGGCGGCACCAACTTGAAGTGGTCGGCGGGAATCTGCATACCCATATCGAGCGTATAGAACTCGCCCCAGATACCCCCTAGTCCGCCACTGCCTTGAAAATCGCGACCTTCGTAAAAAGTGTTGAGATCCCCGTCGATGAATTCCATCGGGTTGGAGACGTGCCCGGGCCGAGAGACGTCGCCGATTGCCCGCCAGATGCGGGGCATCCCCTCTTGGTAGTTGATGTCGATCGGTTGCCGATAGCGCGTCCAGTGGTGTAGCTGGGTCACCACATTGACGTCGGGCTTGAGTTCCAGCGGTTGGATAGAGCCTGGGGTCGTGGTGTTATCAACCATCAAGTTGACCAGCGTCTGCTCTTTCCAATCGAGGCCATCAACACCCCCGAGACGGAATTGCGACACTTGCGCTCCAGCCGTGCAGACTTGGGCTATGGCCATGCATGCCGCTGCCAAACAGAGCTTGGATTTCATACCGCCCATCTCCTAAAACAGGAAATCTTACGGCGAATATAACGCAAAATAGCAGGTACCTGTCAAATCTAAATCAACCCCAGAATATCACGTTCCAAGTCATGCCGGTGAAATGATCGATGATTAGATAAAACCCGCCGGGCGTGAAATAGCCGAGGATCATTCCCATAAAAAAGGGCCGCGTCTTTAGGTAAAGCCGCACGCCCCCGTATTTGAGCACGATTACCTTGATCCCCCAAGCAATGAACATATTGAACCACAAGTGGTCCATGATCCAGATCGGCCCGATCACGTAGCCCAGCGGGTGCAGCGGCCACCACACATAGAGCCAGCGCGCGGCCATCAACGCGGTCATAATGGCCGCGCCAATCCCCATATTGACCCAGCCCCAGCCGTAGAAATCGGTCGGCGTGCGGATGACTTTCTCCATGTAGCTGTAGTTGCCGCCGCTCCAGATCCACAGGTTGATCGCCCCGTACTTGTGGCTGAGCAGCATCACCATCCACACGGCACCGCCCATGGCCACGACTAGCGCCAAGACGATGATCCAAAAGAGCGGCCGGCGGTTGCGCCCCAACTCCTCGCCCAGCCGCAGACTGTTGGCGCAGGAGACCATGACGAAATTGCGCCCGGTGGTCCACAGGAAGGTCGTCGCCAGTACGACTAGACCTTGGGCACCGATGACCGACGAACCCACCGCGGACACCAGAATTCCCGCTGGCACCACCGGCGGTGAGCCATCCGAAAGCCCGCCCTCGGCCACCACCCGCGAATAGCCAAAGATGATGACGACGCCTAAGAAGAGAATGGCCAGCCCGAAAACCAGCGGCAGCCCGGCCAACCACAGCCAACCTACGATCACCAGACAAGAGATCGTCAGCACAATCAGGGCCGCGCGATAGGAGAGGATTTCGTCGCTGTCGTCAATGCTGTCGTCGCCTTTGAAAGCCTTGCGCCACACGCCCTGCAGATGCTTGCGCGCCGTCCAAATACCGCCCAAAAAGAGCACGAGAATCGCGCCCATCGACTGGTAGGCCAAAAAGGGATCGCGCACTGCGTGGCCGGCTCCTCCGGTCTCGCTGCTGACCACGCCGAGAATGCCAAAAATGCCGCGCACCGCAAAAGAGAGCAGGTTGAAAAACCACAGGCTGAAGGCGATGTCGGTCTTGAGAAAGTAGAAGAAGCCAATGATGTTGAAGCGCAACGCGACGTACAGGTCGGCTGTGCGGCGAAAAACCGGCACCTCCATGCGTATTGGATCGACGTTCTGGGCGATGGGAATGGTTTCGGGAAAGTAGTTGTACAGCCCGTGCAGCGTGCCCCACAGCGCGGGGATGGCAAAACCGGCCCACATGACGGGATTTTTGAAAAAAGGGCTTAGTTTTTGGTCGTCTTCGCCTTCCTCAGTCATGGCCAGTGGCACCTGCATCAGCGGGTAGATCAGCCGTTCGTGCTCGATCCACTGTTTGCGCAGGATCGCCATGAAGGAAATCATCATTAGGAAGAGGGCGCAGATAAAGGGCGTCCACACCCCGATGACGCTGCGCCATACTTCCCAAGGAATGGGTTCGTCGCGTCCACTGCCTTCGTAGAACTTGCGGACGGTCTCCACGTCGTGGACCATCAGCCAGTCGGGGATATAGGGGTGGATCAGGTCTCGCCATTCGTTCTCGGTCGTGGCGTAATAGAATGGGTAGCTAATGGCGCTGAGAAACTTGGCTACGAAGAGGGTTGGGATCGGCGAGGCCATCACCATCATAACATAGACGACTAGCAGTTCACGCCGATTGAGTCCCAAGCGCGGGTGGACGAGCTTGAGCAGGGGATTAATAAAAAGGGTCAGTAGAAAGAGGATGAATACCGCCCCAGGCATACTAGTGCCCAGGGCCATGAAGGAACCGTGTAAATAGAGGGTGCCATAGGCGGCCCCGGCCGACACGCTGAAAGCTCCGGCGCATCCGACTAGCACGGATTTGACGGTAAAAGCCGGTACTGCGTCTGCTGCTTTGGATGCGGTCTGCTCGGGTGTTGTTGACATTAGCTAGCGCGAGGGAATCACCCGTAAAACTTGGCGACCAACTCGGCCGGTTTGCCATCTACGGTCGCCGGGTCCAGCGCCTGGGTGCCGAAAACCACGGGAAAGGTTTGGCCGGTGTCCCGAGTGCGGGTCTCGGCATCCATATAGGTTGCGCTGAAAGCGCGGCGGGCCGACGCGGTGGAGTTAGTCCCCGAGCGATGCAGCAGGAAATTGTGCAGCAGAATGGCCTCCCCTGCCTCAGCTTCCAAGTCGATCACCGCCTCTGGGGGCGTGTATTGGGCTTCTTGCTCGGCGGGGAGAAAGTGCCGCTCGTTGATGATGCCGTGCTGGTTGCTGCCCGGCACGATTTGCATACAGCCGGTGGCTGTGGTCGCGTCGTCGAGCGCCGTCCACACCGTGACGATGGGATTGGTGTCGATGCCCCAGCCAATCCCCACGTCCTGATGCCAGGGCAGTTCGCGCTGGAGTTCGGGCGGTTTGTTCATAAACATCGAGCGGAAGACCGACACCTCCTCGCCAATGTAGCGGCGGGCAATTTGGTGGAAGAGGGGGTGCTGGATATAGGCGAGGAAGAGCGGGTCTTGCTCTAGGTCGTCGATGCGCCGGTACGCGAGCGTCTGCACCTCGTTGCCCATGGTGCGACGCACTTCGCCGTCTTCTTTAACTACCTGCAAGCGCATGTGCTCGTAGCGGACGCGGCCCAGCATGATGTCGTCGATGCGCTGCTGCAAGGTGGCCAATTCATCCGGGGACAAGACGTTGCCCAGCCGTAGGTAGCCTTGATCCATGAACTGCTCGTGGTGTGCATCGTCAAAGGTGGAAAGGGCTTGCATAATGCAGTCTCCTCTTTGGGTGATATTTGGGTGATAGGAGTATAATACAATGCCTAGGGTGCGATTGGGCAACGCTGCTGCGATCAAGGCTCGTGTACGGTTAGAATTTGGTCGGCGGCGATGTCTTGTAAACGCTGCACGGTGCCGCTGGGCCAGCGGATTTCCACCTCATCGACGCGGGTGTGGTCTCCCAGCCCGAAAAAGGGGCGCAGCGCACTTTGGCACATGTAGCTCGATCCGGCGCGCACCACGTCCCACCGCACCCAGTCGCCCGCGGCGACGCGCACCTCGGCTCCGACGGAGTTACCGACCAACCGCAAGCTCAAATAGTGCTGGGCGTTGCCGCCGTCGTTGCGCAAAAGCGCGGCGGGTTGATTGTTGTTGGCTACTGCGATGTCGAGGTCGCCGTCGTTGTCGCAATCGCCCATGGCCGCGCCGCGGCTCACTTGCTGCAACAACAGGCCCGGCCCCACCTGATTGCTCACATCGACAAAGCGTCCTTCCTGATTGCGGAAGAGTTGGTTTTGCTGCGCGTATGTCACCGCGTCGAACAGGTGGATGTTGTCGTCGAGGTGGCCGTTGGCGACAAACAGGTCGCGGTCGCCATCGTTGTCGTAGTCGATGAAGAGGGTGCCCCACGCGAGGAACTGCAAGCTGGGAACCCCTAGCCCGGACTGAAAGGTCACGTCGGCGAAAAACCCGTTGCCGAGGTTGCGGTACAGGCTGTTGGTCTCCCACTGGTAGTTGGTGACGAAGAAGTCGAATCGGCCGTCGCCGTCGTAGTCGCCCACGTCAACCCCCATGCCGGCCAGCGGCTTGCCGGCGTCGTTGTAAGCCACTCCGGCCAAAGCGCCGACTTCGGCAAAGCGGCCGCCGTCGTTGCGGTAGAGCAAGTTGGGGGTGCGGTCGCCAGCCGCGTACAAGTCGAGATCGCCGTCTGCGTCGTAGTCGATGAAAAAGGCCCCTAATTCCTTGGCGGCATCCGGCAGCAACCCGGCTTCCTCGGTGACATCGGCAAAGGTGGCGTCGCCTTCGTTGCGATAAAACACATCGCGCTGTGGCTCAAAGGCTTCCGGGCCGCAGTACACCGCAATCCCGGAGCGGAGGCAGGGCTCGTGTATCTCGGGGCGAAATTTGGCGTAATTGGCGACGAAGAAGTCCAAGTCGCCGTCTAAATCGTAGTCGGCAAAGGCTGCGCCGGTACTCATCGCCGGGTTGACTAGGACGGGACCGGCTACGTCGGCTTGGTCGGTTGCATCAGTGAATTGACCCGTGCCCTCGTTGCGGTAGAGGATATTGGGGCCGTAGGCCGTGATGTACAAGTCCAAGTCGCCGTCTGAATCGTAGTCGGCTGCGGCACAGCCTAGCCCATAGCCCGAATTGGCCACGCCGGCCGCGTCGGTTGCATCGGCGAACTGACCGGCGCTCGCGTTGTGGTAAAGCGCGCCCGGCCCGGCGCTGTTGACGAAGTACAGGTCGAGCCATCCGTCGCCATCGTAGTCGAAAAAGGCCGTGCCCGAGCCCATGGTTTCCATTGGATACTTTTGCCCTTTGGCTCCATTCTGATGGCGAAAGGCGATCCCGGCCTCGGCTGCCACCTCGACAAACTGCACCTCGGCGTGGCCTAGCGCGGCCCACAGGCACGCTAAAGCGACTCCTAAGAGGGCGCGCTGCGTCACTCGTGCTGGGAGTCTGCGGCGGATTCGCTGGCCCCGCGGCCGGCGGCCATGTTGCGGATCATCTGGGCGACATCGCCAAATGCCTTACAGGCGACGGCGATGACAATGCCGTAAAAGAGGACGCTAGCGGCGATAAAGACGTATTGCCAGAGGGCTTTCCAAGTTTCGACGTCCATTGCACTACTCCATTTCGCTAAAGTCTAAAGGGCGCGGCGGGTGCGAGCGCTGCGTGAGCGAGGCCACGATCAGCATGGCGAGGCCGCCCAAGGCCAGGCTGGTAATCCCAACGAGGTTGGAGTTTTCGACCAGCGGCAGCATAAACTCGGGCACCAAGTGCTGGTTTTCGGTCATAATCAGGAAGTTGATCGGCACCAGTGCGCCTAAGATCAACGCGCAGTACGCACCTGGGGTATTGGCCTTTTTCCAGTACAGCCCCAAGGCCACGGTGCCGACGCAGCCAGCGAAGTAGATGGTGCCGGTGACGTACATAAAGCGGAAAGCCGTCTCGGGAAGCTGGTAGAGCGCGCCGAAAATGGCCAGGAAAGCGGCGAGGATTACTACGATGGCTCGGGTCCAGTAGATTTCGCGCTCGCTCGACAGCCCGCCCCAAGTGCCATCGGCCTCGCGCTCGCCGCCCGACTTGGTGAGCATGGCCTTGATCGGCGAGACCACGTCGCGGACGATGACGCCGCTCCAAGCCAGCAGGTAGCTGTCGTGGGTGGACATAAAGGCGGCGAACATCCCGGCCATGAGCAGACCGGCGATGCCGATGGGCAGGATTTTGCCGAGCATTTCGGGCATGGCGTAGTGAGGGTCGAGCTCGGGGTTGCCAAAATAAGCCAGTGCCGCGATGCCCCAAAACATCGGCACCATCGCCCGCCCCATGACCGTGCCCGCGGCAATCCAAAACACGCGGCGGGCCACCTTGGGGCTTTCGGCGCTCAGCGGCCGCATCATTTCGGGCTGCCAAACCACGCCGACTAAGCCGACGCAGAATAAAAATAAGATCATTGAGATGCCGTAGCCGGGATTGGCTATGGGGTCAAAGCCGACATCGCCTTTGTGAACCTCGACGGCCTGGACCATGGTGTCCCAGCCGAGTTGCGGGTGATTGAGAATGATGTACGTGCCAAAGAAAAATCCCAGCGACAGCAGCACGAACTGCGCGAAGTCCGTCAGCACCACCGAGACCATGCCGCCCATCAACGTGTAGAAGACGACGATGAGCAACATGCCGATCATGACGTAGTTGACGTATTCCTTGTCGAGGCCAGTGAAGCCGACGACAAATTTGCTGCCGAGGATGGGAAAAAGCCCCATGTTGAGGGTGCCGGCGAGGGTGAGGATGATGCCGCCGAGCAGGCGCACGCCGCGCGTGTATTTGAGTTCGTAGAATTCGGGCACGGTCATCACCTGCAAATGGCGCAGGCGGCTGACGATGAAGCCCGTGCGACCGATGATCAGGGTGGTGATCAGCGCCATGAGGCCAAAGACGAAGGGCACGAAGCCGTATTTAAAGCCCTCTTCGGCCATGTACATGACCGTTACTAGCCCGAGGCCGGTCGAGACCATGGTGGCGACGGCCATGTGGGTTTTGAGGCCGCGGCCAGCGACGAGGAAGTCGGAGATGCCCTTGATGGCACCTCGCGCCAACGTGCCGGCGACAATGGTGCCGCCGACATAGACGAGGACGATGGCGTAGTCGATCCAACTTAGGTGCATGCGTACTCCTAATATTCTCCGTGGTGGGAAAGCGTGAACGGCCTGCCAATTTAACATTTTAGCGAGTACATGTCACCTCGCGGGCGATTGACCCCTCAAGGGGCGGTTTATATACTTGCGCCGCGCTGTACTACGCAAACATCAACTACTACGAGGGAATATGTTGTTACGACTTATGCGCCTGTCGCTGTTGTTGATCGCGGCCCTGTCGTGGGCCGGTTGTGGGGGCGATGACTCGACGGTGGGGCCGGACGACGATGTCGAGGGCACTCTCACAGAGGCTACGCTAGCGCAGGTCAACGAGGTCTTCGCGGTTAGTTGCACCTTTTCGGGTTGCCACAGCGGCGGAGAGCCTGCGGCCGATTTGTCGCTGGAGGGAGACTTTGCCGCGCACATCGTCGGCGTCGATAGTGGCCAGCGGCCCGATTTCAAGCTGGTCGATCCGGGGAATCCCAATAAGTCGTACCTGCTGCTCAAGGTGCGCGGCGACGACGAAATCATCAGTCAGCAAATGCCGCCGGGCAATCCGTTGTCCGCAGAGCAGGTGGAGATAATTCGTGCGTGGATCGCCAGCGGAGCGAAAGAATAATGCCGATCTTTTCACCAGCGTCCTTAACCGAAACCACCGCCTCAATTTTTGCCGCGGCTGGCATGTGCGCTGACGAGGCGCGCGTGGTCGCCGAATTGCTCGTCGAGGCCAATCTCGTCGGCCATGACTCGCACGGCGTCATCCGCATCCCTCAGTACTTGGGCCAAGTCGAAGCGGGCGACATCGTGCCAGACGCGGCCGTCGAAATCGTGCACGAGGCTCCAACGCTCGCCGTGCTCGACGCGCATTGGGGCTTTGGGCAGGTGGCGATGAGTCGCGGCGTGGATATGGGCTTGGAGAAGGCACAAGCCACGGGCATGGCCGCTATCTCCGTCCGCCAAGCCAATCACATCGGACGCCTCGGCAGCTACGTGGAGCGCATTGCCGAGGATACGGCTATCGCCCTGATGTTTGTCAACGGTGCGCCGGTTTGTCGCATGGCCCCGTGGGGCGGGCGCGAGGCGCGGCACGGCACCAATCCAATCGCCATGGGGTTTCCGTCGCGCAGCGGCCCGCCGGTCGTCCTCGACATGACCACATCGGCGGTGGCCGAGGGCAAGGTGCGGGTGCAGCGCAATCGCGGTGCCGAGGTGCCCGACGGCTGGCTGCTCGACGCGGAGGGGCAGCCGACCAACGATCCTCACACTCTGTACGCCGATCCGCCCGGCACCATCTTGCCCTTGGGCGGTAGTCTCGGGCATAAAGGCTACGGTCTGAATGTGGCGGTTGAGTTGTTGGCCGGCGCGTTGGCCGGTGCTGGGTGCATAGGCCAGGATCGGCCCTTCCGCAACGGGGCATTGCTGTTGGTGCTCGACGTGGAAAAGCTGGTGGGATTAGACGCCTATTTTGCCGAGGCCGACACGTACATCGAATTCGTCAAATCTGCGGCTACTGCACCGGGAGTCGAGGCAATTTTGATGCCTGGGGACAGCGAGCGGGCGATGGCCGAGAAGCGGAAGGTGGAGGGGATCTTCATAGAGGATGAGACGTGGGCGCAGATTGTGGCGAGTGGGGCGAAGGTGGGGGTTGAAGTGAGGGGTTAGGGGACTTGCTGACGCTCAGAACGCTGACCTTGCTGAAACTCGACAGCACTCGCTAAGCAACTTAAATTCGGTGTCGCCTATCAAGAGAAAGTAAAACCGGGAAATTTGGCAAGGGATAGATGCCCAAACGTATGTCGATGGTCTTAGTGAAGAATGGGACCATCAACCGTGATTCTAAGGAGAATAAAAAATGATCGATTCCAGCATGCTGCGGGAAATTCAAGGAGCACCGGTCGAAGAGCGCCTTCATTTGATTGAGATCATTCTCCAATCTCTCAAGAAGGACATAGAAACAACCTCTCCTGCAGCAAAAAAAATGTTCACTGTGCGTAAATTTAGTTTGGGTGCAGAGGTCCATGCAGACCGCGATCAATTGTATAACGAGCGAACAATCTGATTGTGTTTGCCATTGATACCAACTTGCTTGTCTATGCACATAATACAGACTCGGAATTCCATAAACAGGCGGCCGCATTTGTCACTAAGGTGGTAAATGAACGCGATCATAAAGGACAACACACGATCTGCCTGCCTACCCAAGTCTTATCAGAGTTTGTGCATGTCGTAACTTGGCAGCGCGTTGAAAAGCCACTGTCTATAGCCGAAGCGATCCGCGTCGTCCGAGATTATAGGGATGTAGGCATCCCTATCATTCATCAGCGAGAAACACAGATTCAGACCTTTTTGGAACTTTTAGAAAGTGGCACAACACGCAAGAAAGTGTTCGATATGGTCCTAGCGGCTACTTTGAAAGACAATGGGATAGCAGGACTTTATACTGTGAATGTTGGTGATTTTAAGACATTTGATTTCTTGAAAGCCGTCAATCCACTGTAAACCCTGTCCAATCAAGCTGATTTATCCGACACATAATTGCGTTTCAAGTCTGCGGCCACACGGCACCGGGCGTCGAGGCGATCTTGATACCCGGGGACAGCGAGCGGGCGATGGCAGAGAAGCGGAAGGTGGAGGGGATTTTTGTGGAGGATGAGACGTGGGCGCAGATTGTGGCGAGTGCGGCGGAGGTGGGGGTTGAGGTTGTTTTGGGAGGGACTTCGCGCTAAATTTTCTTCGTCAGTCAATAAGCATAACGTGCCGCTTGAGGAGACCAACGGCACGTGGTAAAATCAGATCATTAGGGTATTATGTTGTATAAAATTTTCATAAATTCAATAAAAACAATTATTTACCCCCCCCCCCCGTGTGCGTAAATCCTTCGCTCGATTAGCAAGCATTAATTCGGCTTTTATTCAGGCCGAATTCTCTTTCCGCTACCATTTCTCTGGCCGTTCATGCAAGGGCCGGAGTCTGTCCTTGCGAATAATGGGCACAGCGCGACGTGCCCATCGTTTGTTGATCCAAAATACAGGGGAGTTCCCTCTTCTCTCATGCACACCACTTTTCAAGGAAAGGGTATCTCATGCAATTTTTTATGAGCAGTCTCATCGGCTTAGTCTTAAGCATTAGCGTCGGCGCGGAACCCCTCGTCGAGGGGCGAGTGCGGCTGGACTCGGGCGAGCCGGTCGCCGACGCGCAGGTGCGGATATTCGATATGAGCGACCTTCAGCGGGGAGCCATTGCCCGCGCCACGACCGATGGAACCGGGTATTTCGCGCTGCCGTTAGCGTCCCTGACGGGCCGGGTGTTGCCGCAGCACTTCGCCTTGCGTCAGAATTATCCCAATCCGTTCAATCCCTCGACGATCATTCCCTATCAACTGGCGGCTTCGTCCGAGGTGCGGCTGGAGGTGTTCAACCTGTTAGGACAGCGCATTACGACGTTGGTGGATGGGGAACGGCCGGCGGGGTTTCACACGGCGACGTGGCACGCCACGGATAGGGCTGGCCGGGCGGTAGGAGCAGGGGTGTATATCTACCGGATGACGGTGGAGGCGGAGAGTCAGACCGGGCGGATGGTGTTGGTTGACGGGCAGGCGGGTGTCGCGGCGGGTGTCGCGGTTTCTGCTGGGCTTGGTGCGTCTGGTGGCGAGTCTGATGGAGCGAGTGAAGAGTACGGATTGATTGTTTCGGGAAGCGGGTTGGTTCCCTATGCGGATCCGGCCTTTCGCGTTGAGGCGGGCATGGCTCCGGTGGAGTTGGTGGTGTCGGAGGGACCGTATTCGGCGGGCAAGGCCATGGACGACGATTGTGCCCTGTGCGGCCTGTTCGACCTGTTCGACGATCAGCAGGAAGAAGAGGAAACAGAAGAAACAGAAGAAGAGGAAGAAGAGGAAACAGAAGAAACAGAAGAAGAGGAAACAGAGGAAACAGAAGAAGAGGAAACAGAGGAAACAGAAGAAACAGAAGAAGAGGATCAGATGATTCCCGACGCCAACCTGCGGGCGGCGATTGCGGCAGAGTTAGGCAAGGCCAGCGGTGCGACGATTACCAAGGATGAAATGAAGACGTTGACCAGATTGGAGAAGGACTTGACCCCCAGGGCGGCGATACGTGCGGGCATCCGCGATTTGACCGGGCTGGAGTTCGCTATCAACCTGACATACCTGCGGGTTGACAGCGCCCATATCACGGACCTTTCGCCGCTTTCGGGCTTGACCAACCTGAAAGAGCTGCACCTTGATAGCAACACCATCTCGGACGTGTCGCCGCTGCGAAACTTGACCAACCTGACACGGCTGAGCCTTAGTTTCAACGCTATCACAGACATCTCGCCGCTTTCGGGCTTGGCCAACCTGATATACTTGGAGCTTATAGATAATACCATTTCGGACGTGTCGCCGCTTTCGGGCTTAACCAACCTGAGACGCCTGAGGCTTCAAGCCAACTCCATTTCGGACATTTCTGCGCTTTCGGACATTTCTGCGCTTTCGGGCTTGGCCAACCTGATAATCTTGGATCTTCTTAGAAACCCCCTGAGTGGCTCCTCTATCATCTATAATATTCCCACCTTGCAGGGCCGAGGGATTCAGGTATGGTTTGATGAGACTGGGACCGTAACCGTAACCGACGACCCAGCCCCCGTGACCATCCCCGACGCCAAGTTGCGAGAGAAGATTGAGACAAGGCTAGGTAAGGCGAGTGGTGAGACGATTACCAAGGGTGAAATGGCGGCCTTTCGCAGCTACCTGTGGCTGAATGATGAGGGCATCCGCGATTTGACCGGGTTGGAGTTCGCTATCAACCTGACAGACCTGAATCTTAGAAGTAACCTCATCACGGACATATCGCCGCTTTCGGGCTTGACCAACCTGACATACCTGCGGCTTCAAGACAACTCCATTTCGGACATATCGCCGCTTTCGGGCTTGACCAACCTGACATACCTAAATTTGATTAACAACACCATCTCGGACGTGTCGCCGCTTTCGGGCTTGACCAACCTGACATACCTGGAGCTTATAAATAACCTCATCACGGACGTGTCGCCGCTTTCGGGCTTGACCAACCTGACATACCTGGAGCTTCGGGCAAACCTTCTGAATTCCTCCTCTGTCAACGATCATATTCCTGCCCTCAAAAGCAGGGGCGTTAGGGTTGATTCTGATCCGCTTTTCCGCGAGTCCCCTTTCGACATCGAACTGGTTTTTCTCGCCGACTTCACTGCATCTCAGAAGATGATAATAGAACACATGGCCCGGCGCTGGAGGTCAATTATTAGAGAGGACCTGCCGGACTATACATTTACTGCGGGCCTTTCGAGTACGTGCGGCGATCATTCGTATAGGATTCCCGCCGGGGAGCGAATAGACGACCTGCGGATCTATATAACCAGTTTCGACGAGGACTACATGACGGTCTCGGGGGTGGCTAACGTACAAGTGGTGCGCGAGACCTCCTATCTGCCCGTCGTAGGATGCATGAGGTTCAATGTGAGCAATAATAGTATTTACTGGGCAACAGCATTGCACGAGATTGGGCATGTTCTGGGGGTCGGGACGATCTGGGATACGCTCGGCTTCCTACAGTGGCCTCTGCACTTCAACGGTCCGCTGGCGATTGCCGCCTTTAACGACGCGGGCGGACGGGGCTACGCGGGCACGAAGGTGCCGGTTTCTTATTACAAAGGCCTGCACTGGAGTGACGTGCTCTCGGGAGAACTCATGGCAGCCGGCGGCCTCGCCCGCTTTAGTTCTAAGGATCAGCTAAGCGCGATCACAATACAGTCGTTGGCCGATCTCGGCTATGCCGTTGATGTCACGCAAGCGGACCCATATACCCTACCATATACCCTATCCGATGCCGCCGCCAAGGCCAGTGCGAAGATCGCGGCCCCATCTACTCATGCAGAGCCGGAGTGGTCGTGCGGCACCGGCCAACACCAAGAGCCGATCTATGTGGTTGACCCGCAGGGCCGCATCGTCCGCACTATAAGCCCCTGAAATGCACCGAGTGGGTTGGGGACCGTGGCTTTGATTTCAGGGATGGTCGCTTGCTGGGGCGTATAGCACCGTCCTGGCGAGCGGTGCCGAAGCTGTTGTGCGGCGTTGGTCTCAGGCGGGAGCCGATTTACGTGGATGATCCGCAGGAGCGCATCATCCGTACCCTAGGCGACTGATAGCGACCCAGCAAAGCGCCAATGAATTCGTATAACAGGGCGATCAGCCTCCTATGCGGACTCCACCGCCACTCGGATCCATGCAATTCCATCGACGTACTCGAAGTGCCTGTCGGCTGAAATGAGATCGGCACCGGTCTCCATTGCATGAGCCGCGATCCACATATCGTTTGTCGGAATGGGACGACCTTTCGCCTTCAGGAGCGCCGCTATTCTGGAGTAGCGGTCTGCGGTCACAGGCCCCACAGGTACGAAGGACACATACGGGCTATCGAGAAAAGAGCGGAGTTGCGCTGCGTTTCGCTTGAAGCGCGATCCTTGCCGGAATCCATACATCAGTTCGCCAATCGCGACGGCTGAGAGCAGGACCTCTCTGGCACCGCGTACTAACTCTGCGACCCGGTCATGGCCTCTCATAAGCTGAGAATAAGCGTTGGAGTCTAGGAGGATTCTCATGTCCAGATCGACTCGTCAATTACCTCAAATTCCTTGAGCGCAGAGTTTATCTCATCCGCTTCATCCGCAGTCCACGTCCCGATTAGATGGTCTAGGGAAGAGCCTACGGTGTCTGCGTCTCCCGTACTGTTCGTTAGGCCGGCACCCTTTCGCAGCAGCTTCAGCGCAGCCTGATTCAGAGAGATCCCATCGCCCTTTGCGAGCTGTCGCATCCTGTCCGCTAATTCGTCGTCAAAGCCTCTGACCGTGAGTTGATTCATACTGGGTCACCTCTACCTGATTATTATTTAAAATTCATTTTGACTCATTGTACTGTCCACCGTCTATCTGTCAAGGGAAGGTCAACCCATTCGCCGCCGTGCATAGCGACAATACCCCGCGTCGATCAAGGCTATCCTGCTGCCGCCACCTTATCGCTTCTGCCTGAGCCGATCCAGCAGACGGCCTAGTTGTCCCACCAAGTAAAGCGGCAGCGAGAGCAAGGTCATTTCCACGCGCTGTCGCGTTCCGCTCACTTGGTGCCGGATGGGCTGGACGGTGGGCGGATTGAGGTCGAAGCGCACTGCGAGGTGCGTCTTTTTGGCCAAGGCGAACTGATGCAGCGAGCGCAGGGTGCCACTGGTGCCGGCTTTGACTTCGACCGGCACGACCTGAGCACCCCGGGCAATCGCATAGTCAACTTCGGCGTTGGCACTTTTCCCCTCCCGCAGCCAGTAGTTCAGACGGGGCGTTTCCCGACCCTCTTCCAAGTAGAGTAGGTGTTGCCCGACGAACTGTTCGGCCAAGGCTCCTTCATTGACCAGTCGGCGGTCGTCCAAGTCCTTCAGAGCCAGCCAGTCTAAGCCGCACAGACGGTTCATCAGCCCGATGTCCAAAAAGAGGAGTTTGTAGGTCTTCCAATCGACATCGGCGTGGAGGGGCACCCCGGAACAGGCACTGTGGAAGACGGGTGCAATGACCCGAGCCTTGGCCAGCAAGTCAATGGCGACCCGCAGTTCACGGGCGGTTTCCTCGCGGTCAATCTGAGTGTATTTGACTTTGCGACCCACGGCTCGGGGCACGTAGTTGAAGACTCGCTGCAAGCGCAGCCGGACTCGGGCGGAAGCGTACTTGGCAAAATCGTCTTGGTAGGTATCGACGATGGACTGATGCACCGGCCTCACGTCGGCAAAGTGGCGGGTAGAACTATATGCGGCTACGGCTTCGGGCATACCACCCACCAGCAAGTATTCCCGCTGATAGGCCGACAAGCGGGTGTGGACGGTATAAGGCAGGGGATGCTCGGGGGTGTAGTCTTGCAGATAGGCCAAGAGGGGCGGGTCCAGTTCGGCGAGAAATTCTTCAAAGCTCATCGGGCCTAGATGGAAGTATTGAATGCGCCCTACCGGCATGGTAAAGGCGTGTTGCGAGAGGACGAATTCGAGCAGGGAGCCAGCGGCGATAACCGGCAGTTCGGGATGATCTTCCAAGAAATAGCGCAGGGCAGGCAGGGCGTGGGGGGTCGCTTGGATTTCGTCGAGGAAAAGTAGGTTGCCCGGTGCCAACAGCGGTTGACCCAGCAGCCCTTCGAGTTCTCGGCGGATGCGCGTCAGGTCTAAGGTCTGGAAGACGGAATCCAAGTCTGGGTGGCGCTCGAGGTTGATTTCGTTGAGGCGCAGGCGATGGGACTGGGCGAATTGCCGCACTAGGGTGGATTTGCCCACTTGGCGCGCACCGCGGATGACCAACGGTTTTCGCTGTGGAGCGGCAAACCATTGAGTCAGAGCGCGTTCAGCCGATCTATACATAATGGATAAAAATGCCCCCTTTTTCGTACGTATAATGTACAAAAAAGGGGGCATTTTACAATACTACCCCGGCAGTTGAAATCGTTTATATGCGACAGCGGTCCCTGTGCCAGTAGATTTCGGTTGTTTAGGGTGGGCTTCGTGCTAAACGGAACGCTGACCTTGCTGAAACTCGACAGCACTCGCTAAGCAACTTAAATTCGGTGTCGCGTATCAAGAGAAAGTAAAACCGGAAAAAGGAGATGGTATGACGGATCGCTTGGAGGAAGTCTATGAAAAATATGTCAAACCGTTGCCCACCGTTGAACGCTTGCGCTTATTGGAAATGACGGCTCATGATTTGGCTCTCACCGCTCCACTGGCCCCCCAAAAACGGAGTATTCTGGAGCTGCGTGGATTGGGCAAAGAGATTTGGCAAGGGATAGATGCCCAAACGTATGTCGATGGTCTTCGTGAAGAATGGGACCATCAACCGTGATCCCATTGGACGACGCCTTGGCCGAGGTGACGACGTTGGGATTGGATACGTCCCCCATCATCTACTTAATCGAAACGCATCCTGGTAAGTCCCCTCATCACTAATCGCTAAAACACAATGCTCGACACCGCTTTGGAAATCAGCGCCAGCGCGATGGAAGACATACCGACCAAGCCCATCCCGCACGAATAGCCCGCCAACAAAATCGGCGCATACGCCCGCCAGCGCGCTTCGCCAAAGCGCTTTTGCAAGTGATAGCGGCCCAGCAGGGCACCGATGAAGTTGGGCAGCAGAAAGTGCGGCCACGCGCCCACGCCGCCAATGAATCCGTAGAATAGGGCGACCGGCCAGCGCAAGAGCGCCAGCCCGCCCAAAATCCCCGCGCTGCCCAGCGCACCCGTGAGCACGTATTCCCAGCGAATGATGGTCCTGATCAGCTCGTTGCCGCCCTCGGCGAGCGTTGACTTGGCCCAGAACGCCTGCATGGTGGCGTGGAAGGGCCAAAACTTCTGCACGTAGGGATAGGCCGACGAGGGAATCGGCCCGAGCTTCCAGATAAAAGACCAGAATACAAACGAGCAGACGAACATGATTAGCAAAGTAACGCCGGCTAGCTTGACGATGCTGCCGAAGTGAGTGCGGGTCAGTTCGAGTTGCTTGAAGGCCGCGGCTTCGTAGCCCCACTGGAAGAGCGGGATCGGCGCGAACCACACGGCTGCGCCCTGATAGCCCGACAGGTAGAAGGAGCCTTCGCGCAGATAGGGGAAGGACGCCCCTTGCGGCGAGCCGGTCAGGCCGATCATGCGCGCGCCGATGTACGAGTAAATCGGCGTCCACACAAAGCCGAAGAACGCGCTGATCCACCAGGGAAATTCCGGCACCAAATACCACACCAAAACCACGAAGCCGAGCGTGCTCACCGCCCAGATGCCCAAGGCGAGGGGGATGGGGATGTCGCCGCGTCCTTTGGGTAGCCCTTGGTCGTCGCCCTCGCGCTTAACCCCGCGCAAGGTCCACAGGGTCTTGCCCACCATGGCAAAACCCATCACGGCCACGAGGACGGCGCCGCCAATGGAGAAGCTGAGCCAGAAGTCAAAGGAATTGGCGATCTGCGTGGGGATCGCCGACATGCCCGGCTCCCAGGTGTGCAGCACGTCGTACGCGTAGAGGACTGGGTTGACGAGGATGTTGACTAAAAAGGCTGCGGCAAAGGAGCCGACCACGATCCAAAAGGGCAGGACAAAGCCGACCATGACGTGCCCGAGGTCCGTGCCAATGCCCATGATACTGGCCGGCAGCATTTCCTTGAGGGAGACAGTCAGGTCGATAAACGGAATCGGCAAAATCGTCACGGTTTCGGTGAAGAAAATGCCCGAGACCGTGGGGATGACCACGTAGAACAGTCCCCAGATAATGCCGATAAAGGCCCCGACGCTAAAGACCTCCCACCGCCAGCCTTGGCTCGGCCCCGAACTCTCGGCGAGGGCGGTCGCGCCGCCGGCCTGCACCGCAGCCAGCGGGTACGGCAGGCGCTCGATGTCGTTGGTGATGCGGAAGAGCACGTAACCCAAGGACAGGCTGTTGACCTTCTGCATCACAATGACGGTCAGCAGCAGGACGATGGGCTTGAACCAAGCGGGGTGTAAAAAGGAGCGCCCCTCTAGGGCTTGTGAACCGCGCGGCGGCACCACCCACTCGGGGATGTGCTGGTGCAAGCCGTCGGCTTGGGGCGATTGGATCAAGTACTGATCCCAGATCAGCCCACCAAAAGGTCCGCCGAACAGCTCGGCCCCGGTGCCCAACTTGCCGCCCATCATGACTAGGCCGCCGGCCACCCAGTAGAGAATGATCACCTCTTGGGTGCGCAGGCGGGCAAAGGAGCGCTTGGCGATTTCGATGAAGAGAATGAGCGTCACCCACTCGGCCCCGCCGGCCATGCTCTGGCCAGTCACCAACCCCAAGTAGATGGCCCCGGGCAGCATGATGAAGCCGACGAACAGCGCGGCCCACAAGGTCTTGAGGTTGAAGCCCGGTTCAAATTGGAGGTCCGAGGGAATCAGCTCGGGCGTTTTTTTGTCGTCTTGAGCCATGCGCTAGTTTCCGTACAGCGGGTGTCCCTGCCCGGGGAACCAAATCATATCGATGCAAAAGGACAGGCCGATTGCGGTGAAGTACCCGAGGATGAGGCCGATGAAAAAGGGCTGGGCGCGCTGGTAGAGGCCGATGCCGCCCGAGCGCATGATGGCCCATTTGGCCAGCCAGGATACGAAGATCGAAAAGACGATGATGGTCATTGGGTAGGAACAGATGCCGACCGGCATGCCGATCGGGTGCAGGGGCCACCACGGGAAGCGGTAGCGCATAAAGGTCAGCAGTCCCATCGCGCCCGCGCCGCTGACGAGGTGGCCCAACCGCGTCCAATCCGGGGCCTTGAGGTCGATTTTGCGCAGGCTTTCCACGTAGGGTACTTGCGAGCCCGTGCCGAAGATCCAACCGCCGTAGTTGTACGCGCCAAAGGAGTAGCCCATGTAGAGCGCGAAGGCCATGGAGACGACGAGGGCCACCAGCGCCGAGAGGAGGATGAAAAAGCTCAGCCAGCGGCGGCTGCCGCGAATATGGCCGGCCACCTTGGCGCTGTTGGCCGCAGCGACCATGAAGAATCCCTTGAGCTCGTGGTGCCAGCCGTAGGACAGCCCCATGGCGATGTTGCTCTGCGCAGTGGCGTGCGGCCCGAGCGCGTAGCCAACGAAGGTCTGGCCGACTAGCGGGGCGCGGCTGAAGAGCAAACCGCCTTCCATGATGATGCGCGTAATGCCGACGTAGAGGACCAAGGTGGCCAAGATGAAAAGCGCGACCGTGGGTGGGTTCATGCCGGCCCGCCACATCCAGAAGGCGATGTAGAGCAGGGCCAGTCCGCCGCCAAAGACGATCATCCGGTAGGACATCAGCTCGTCTGAGTCGTCGATGTCCGCATCGTTGCGCACGGCTTTGCGCCAGATTGCTCCGAGGTGTCCACGCGCCATCCACAGCATGCCGCCGACGAGGGCGATCAGCGCGCCGAACGACTGCCAGCCGATGCCGGGGTGGCCAAGGGTGTACACGTCGCGGCCAGCAATGGTGTAGCCAAAGCGGTTGAACAAGCCCTGTTGCAGCATGGTCAGCACCGTGAAAAACCACATGCTGAACGACACGTCGAGATTGACGAAGTACGTGAAGCCGACGATGGCCCAGTTGACGTTGGTGTTGATGGCGGGAAATTCGCGGCCAATGCGAATGGGGTCGGACAGATCACGCGGGATGGGTGGAAAGGCCGGGGTAAAGTACGTGACCACATTCCACATAACCATGCAGAAGGGCAGGGCAAAGCCGAACCAGAATGCCTTTTGCCGCACGAAGCTGGGCCAGTTAGAGCCGGGCGGCGGGGCGATAAGCTGTTGGGGCAATTCCATCAGAGCGAAGGGCAGGCGCTCGTATTCGACCCACTGCTTGCGCAGCGCCGCGACCATGCACTGACCCAAAAAGAAGATGGCCATCACCAAGCTGGTCCACCAAAAAAGCGGCCCGATCCAAGCGCCCCAAGGAATGGATTCGCCCGCGGGTAGGCCGTTGTAGAACCACTTGAGGGCAATCGCATCGTTGGGCACCAGCCACTCTTCGATGTACTGCACTACCTTGCTCTGCCACTGATTTTCGGGCGAGGCAAAGTACTGGGGAGCGGCGACGACCGCGATCATGTACGTGGAGGTGCCCCAAGTGGGAATCGAGGCTCCCACCAAGGACATGGTGAAGATCAAGCCGAGTTCACTGGTGCTCAGGCCGCGCCCTTTTAGCAGCGACTTGGCCGTGGCGTTGAGAAAGACCAAACCGGTAAAGAGAAAGACCACGCTCAAGGGCAGGTAGCTGATCGCCCACTGCGAGGACTTGAGGATGAACATGCTGTACGGGGCCCCGATGTTGATCAGGACCACGAGGCCCAAGCCGATGAGGAAGGCGCGTGCGGTCATGTCGGCTGCCCGGCGCTGGACGGCACGCGCTGGCGGATTCGCGGCCATGTGTGCAGCCCGTCGAGGATTGGACTCATGCCCTCTCGATCTTCTCGCAACTCTTCACGGCTTCAAACCTCCATGGTGGCCACATTGTATTGCCGAATGTGCCCATCCCGGGTCACGAGGGTCAGCCCTTCGGTTTGCGCTTGGGCAATCAGGAACCGATCAAATGGATCGCGGTGGTGCAGCGGGAGGAGACCGGCCTGCTCGGCGTGATGGAACGTCAGCGGCAGGTGCGTGAAGCCCCTTTCCTCAACCAACATCGACAGATTGTCTGGGGCGACCAAGCGCCCCTTTGCCCGTTTGACTGCGATTTCCCACCCGGTGATGGCGCTGACGAAGACGTCATTGTGCGGATCGGCGATTGTGGCCCGGGTCTCTTCGGCCAGTTGCCCGACATCGGATAGACACCATAAAAAGGCGTGAGTGTCCAACAATAACCGCGACATTGCTAGCGCTTATCTGGAAAAATTTGCGAGGTCTCAAGCAAGTCCATGAGCTCTTCATCGGGATCGTCGAAGTCTGGCGACAGCCAAATTTTTCCTTCTAGCCCACCAAGCTGGCGTTCCACTAGACGCTCCCGATACGGTTCCAGTCGCAAATACGGCTCGCCGGCTTTGGCGATCACCACTTCTTCCCCGGCCCAAGCCAATTTGCCTAGACGCGAAAGTTGCGATTTGGCCTCGTGCATGTTCACCTTCGTCATTGTGAATCCTCCAATAGCTAAGTTAAGCTAAGTCTATTTTATGGCGGGGCTTTGTCAAGCGACCTAGTGTGCGGACTTTGGCGGGTGAAAACGGTTCCGTAATGCCAGCTCCCTATCATCGGATCTCCCTCCCGCGGGCGGTGAGCCGATACTTTTGGTTTTTCGCGGTGGGCGATTCGGGCCGGGTCATTTCCACTAGCCCGGCGGATAAGGCCGGGCGAATGTAGTTCTTGCGGAAGGTAGGACGATGCGATAGTTCCATGGTCGCCATGAGTTCAGGGGTGGTTTTCGGGCCGGTCCGCAGGGCCGCGAGCAGCCGCGCTACTTGGTCGCTTACTTGGTCGCTTACTTGGTCGCTTGCCGTAGAAGACTGGAGGGCCTCCAGAATGATTTTCAGCATAAACGCAATGAACGGCGTACTCTCGCCCGCGGCCGAACTCTGCCTGATAGCTTCGTAGTAGTAGCCTTGGTGCGCATGAACCAGACTCTCTACCGGGATGTGGGCGAACAGGGTTTTCCAGCGGGTCAGAATCAGAGTCTGCCAGAGCCGCCCCATCCGACCATTGCCGTCCTCAAAGGGGTGAATGAACTCAAACTCGTAATGGAATACCGAACTGGCAATGAGCGGATGCTCATCGGTGCTGCCCAGCCATGCCAACAAGTTTGCCACTAGTTGCGGTACGCGCTGGGCGGGCGGGCCGATGTGATGGATTTCGCCGCCGCCCATAACGCCAACGCCGGTGCGACGGTACTGGCCGGGCGCATCCAATAGGCCGGTCAGCAAAATTTCGTGAATGTGCAGAAGGTCGGCCTCGCTGGCGGGGTTGCATTGCTGGTATTGATCGTAAGCTGCAATGGCGTTGCGGGCTTCTCGAATGTCTCTCGGTGGAGCAACGACGAGTTTGCCATCGAGAATCGTGGAGATTTGCTCTTCGCTGAGGATGTTGCCTTCAATAGCGAGCGAGCCACAAATCGTGCGGATGCGATTGATGCGTCGCCGGCGCAAATCCTGTGCAAGGCCCGCTGCTTCGGCTCGGCCAATCGCTTCACCGATTTGTTCAATGCGAAAAAGAATATCCGGCGCGATCGCGTATGGTGGCCTTTCGATCATACAATTTTTCCCAACGGTTATCGCCGGCGCATAAAACTACACCGCTTGCTGCCCAGCCCCGGCAAACGCCTTTTCCACCTCGTCCTGATACCCTTGGCGAATCGCCGGCGCTAGGGTGCGCCAGACGAGGAATCGCTTGCGCAGCACGTTGAGGAATTTGCGATTCATGCGCTGCCAAGAGGCCACGTCGCCGCTGAGGCGCTCGATGTGGGTCTCGATCTTGTAGATCTGGTGCTCGCCGGTGGGGGTCGCCTGCAGGCGCACCTGCTGGCTGATGCCCAAATCGTAGGGTGCCAGCCAAGTGCGCATGGCAATGGCGTAGGACGGCTCCGGCCCGTCGGTGGCGACGGATAGCTCGACGTCGCGGGCGATGAAGTCGCCGATCGAGCCTTCGCCATAGGCGGCGAAGACCGACTTGAGATACACGTACATGCTCGGTACTTCGGCCCCGCCGACCGTGAAGGGAAAGTCAAAGCGCCAGTGGTCGCCGACGGGCGGGGGGAATTGCCATTGCCGCGTCACGTCTGGGACGGCCATGTTGGCCGCCATGCGCGCTGGGTACAAGGTCGATAAATAGACCGTGCCGATGACTACTACCGTAGCCCACACCGCCGACAGCGACGAGTAGTTGAGCGTCAGGCCGGCGAGTAGCCCGTATTGCAACATGAACAGATGGGCGATTTGGCCTAGGGCGTAGCCGACCACCGCGCCAAAGGTGGCAAAGACCGTGGATTCGGCCAAGAACAGCAGGCCGATGTGGCTGGGGGCCAAGCCGACGACGCTGTAGATGCCGATTTCGCGCACGCGCTCATACACGGCCCCCATCATGGTATTGAGCACGATCAAGGCGGCGATGATCACCGGCACCAAAAGCTGGCCGACTCCACTTATTTCGGTGGAGCCGATCGAACTGTAGGCCACGACGCGGTTGCCTTGGCCGACGAACAGGGTCAGCGCCACCCGCGACATAAAGGACTCCACGCGCTGGACGAATTCCGGGTCGTCCGCGTCTGCGGCAATGGCGATGGAGCGCAGGCGGCCATCCATGGCGCGGACGCGCTCATAGGGCAAGAACAGGGTGTTGATTACTTCGAGGTGGTTGAAGGTCTCGACTGCGGTGGCGGCCAAGGCGCGCGGATCTTCGGTGCTCTCGCGGGTGATGAGGCCAGCGTCTTTGACCGTATCCACAGGCGTTAGGCGCTCGCCATCGAGATCAACTACTTCTTTCAGGGCTGCGCTGTCGAACAGGCCGATGACTTGGTACTCCGCGCCGTAGAGCGCGATGGAAGCTGTGCCCACGTCCTCGGGGCCAATGCCAACGAGCGCGGCTAAACTGTCGGGCAAGATGACGGCCTTGTCGTCGCCCGCGGCAAAGAAGCGGCCCGCCGAAATGTGCGCGTCGAGGCCCGTTACCTCGGCTTCGGTTGGTTGTAGGCCCACCAAGCCGTGCGCGAAACTGGCCGTGCCGGTCGCGGTGGCGGTAAAGTCGATAAAGGCCCGTTCGGATTCGACCGGCGACAAGTACCAGGCACGCGGCACCACCAAGGCGCGGTCGCCGAATGCGCTCCGCACGTAGTCCAAGATGGAATCCTGCATGCCGCGCCAAGCGCGGTCGCGGATGAGGCCGCCCTCGTACAGAGGCGAGGTATCGCGCGGCAGACGATAGAAGTCGAGGCTGGACTTGACCGAGGTAAAGGAATTGACGGTAAAGGTCAAAAAGGTCAGGGTCGCGGCCGTCAGCGCGGTGCGCAGGCGGCGTTTGCTCAAATTGGAGATGCCCAACAGCACGGCCGCAAAACCCGCGGCAATCCGACCTACGTCGGTCTCGTGTACGCCCGAGGCTGCTCCCTTGCGGCGTTGCAGCAGCGCCTTGAAGCGGGTGACGACGATGAAGATGACGAGGACGCCCAAGGCGAGGATGACAAACGCGAGGAAAATGATGTACGGCGAGGAGCTCAGTTTGAAGGCCGGATGGACGAAGCGCAGGATCAGAAACACGAGGACGAAGATGCCCACGAAGCCGGCGATTTGCCGCCGCACATCCGGGAAGCCGAAGAAGAAGCGCTCGCAGAAGAAGGCAAAAGGCAACAGGAGCGCGAAGTAGAAAATCACCGCACGCACCGCGTCGTTGGCCGTGGCCTTGACTTCCGGGTAGATGCGGGCCTCTAGCCCGAGGGCGCGGCGTACCGAGCGTTGGTAACCGGTGTAATCGAAGGCCGCGAGTTTGTCGCCGGCCTCGAGCAGGGCTTCCCGCGCTTGCTCGTGCATGGCCTGTAGCTGTTCGAGGACGATGCCGTGGCGCTCCATTTGTTTGATCCGCGCCTCGTCAATAATCCAGATGTCGCGGGCCGCCTGCAACGCCGGATAGGGGATGATGCCTTGTTCGACGGGGAAACCCGCGCCCTGTGCCCGCTCAATGGTCGCCAGATCGACACCGGCCGGGTCGAGGTCGGCGAACAGGGCGGAGTCCGCGTTGGTGAGCATGTAGCGCACGCCGGCGAGCGCGCTCTCGCCGCCAAAGGCTCCCTCGCCGGCGAGAATTTTGACGCGAGTGCCCGGCTCGGCGAACACCACGCCAGCCTGCACCACCCGGTCTTGCACTGCGCTCTGGTTTTCGATGTAGTTGAGGGAAAAAGAGCGCGGCGGCGCGTCGTTGGTGCCGAGGACGTTGACGCGGTCCATGGCCGATAGGTAGCGTGGATCAACGACCTCCAAGAAGCTCAGGGCGCGGCAGCGAAACAGGACTTGCAACATGCGGTTTTCCCACCAGCCATACGGCTGGGTGCCCGGATAGGTTTTGTCGCCCTCCTCGCCGAGATCAGGCGCGGAGACGATGCGCCCGTATTCGTCGAGTTCAAAGGCTTGGATCCGATTGGCAAAGCGGTTGCGCACGATGTCGAACTTGAAGTAGCCCGTTTCATCCCCGTGCGTGGCCATAAGGGTGCGCACGCCGGCCACGGAATTGGGACCGGGCTGGAGATAGGTGACGAGGGCGTTGGGAACCGGGGCCTTGGGCACGGCAAAATTTACGTCGCGGTCGAACCAGTAGATGTTGCCCTCTAAGCTGTGCCCCCAATCGCGCAGGGTCAGCTTGGTGTCGTTGAAGAAGTCCGGGTCAGAAGCGGCCTTGAGCATCAGCCCGGCTATGGTGCGGGTCTGTTCAGCGAGGTTGTCGAGCGCGACGAATTCGAGCTGGTCGAGGGGCGTATCGACGCGCTGGCGCAGTTGGTTGGGCGTGACGAAAGAGAGCGCCTCCTTGCCCACGAAAGCCGCGGCCTCGCTGTCGAGGGCCAGCCGCACGGGCATGAAGTTTTTCCACACTCGCTTCTGCGGGGCCACGGCGTCTTGGTAGCGGGTCGAGTCGGCGAAAATCTCGCGGTTATAGCGAGCAAAGCGCGAGGCGTAGTGCGCCATCAGGTTTTTCTGATAGTCGTCGTTGCGCCACGCCGAGTTGTAGAACGTGCCCATGGTAAAGCTGCCGACCCGGGGGCTGTGGCTGGCCAAATCGAGGCCGACAAAGAGGCGGAAGTCGATGCGCTCGGCCAGCGGGATCTGGTCGCGGAAATGCTCGCTTTTGCGCGCGTGGCGATAGAGGAAATCGTTGACCCCGGCCAAGCCCTGAAAGTGCCCAGGGGTGGCCAAAAAGAGCACGGTGTAGCGGGTGCCTTCGGCAGCGAGCAAGCGCGCAATTTCGAGCAGCGCGACCATGCCGGTCGCGCTTTCGGCCCCAGGGGCTAGCGCGGGGACGACCGAGATTGCGTCGTAGTGCGCTTGTAGGACGATGATTTGCTCGTCCCACTGCTGGATTTCGCGGCGCTGACCGCGCGGCATGTCCTCGGCCAAGCCGGGGAGGACGGCGAATATATTGCGCGCTTGGACCTGCTCCCAATCCATGCGCGCTTCGAGATGCACCTGTGCGTCGCCGTGCGCTTGCTGCCGCAGGATTTCCGCGTCCGCCGCTTCTATCCAAAAGCGCGGGATATCGACGGGCACTTGGAGGAATTTTTCCGCGGCCTCGCTGCGCGTGACGCGGCCATCGTCGTACAGCAAGATAGCTTGCACACCCAAGGCCCGCGCTTCGACATAGGCGTTGCCCGAGCCAAATCCCATTAGCGCGACACTGCCCGCTAGCCGCTTCCCATCCATTTCGGCTAAGCTGCCGCGCCCCAAGTCTATGAGGTGGCCAGAGACGCCGCCCGGTGGCAAGGATGGCGGGCGCACGTGGTTGGGCCACAATCCGTAGATGGGGATGGTCTCGTCCGAGCCGGCCAAGCGCAGCCGACCACCGCGATCTAGGGGAACGGAAACGGGAAAAAATTCGCTGGTTACTTGGAGGCCGAGGCGGCGGAATTCCCCTTCGATGTAGTGGGCTGCGTTGGTGGCTCCGGCGTAGCCGGTGACGCGGGACGAGTCTGCGGTGAGGATGCGGAGGTGGTGGGCTAGGTCGGCGGCGTTTATTTGCGCGACGGCTGCGCGCAGCGAGGGCGCTTCGTCGGTCGCTGGCACTTCGCGCAGGGGCTCCCAGCCAATGGCCCGTTCAATCCAGCGCGAAATGGTGGCCGGATCAAAGGCCGTGACTGATAGCAAAAAGAAGGCCGCGGTGGCGAATAGGAGGGATTTGGTCAGCATTGATGAACGCGTGCCGGACACCGGACAGAAAAAGAGGCAGGCCGAGGAGCCTGCCCCTAGGCTATACAGCGTGATCGACCCGGTTAATTGGCCGCCAACTTGTCGATGTTTTTGACCTTCTGAATGTCGCGCTTGAAGCGGAAGCGGAGGTCGATGGTCTCTAGGGGTTCGTTGCGGAAGTTATAGCGCAACCCAAACTCGGGAATCTCGACGGCGATTTCGGCGACGTCGTCGTGGATCTTGGGAAAAACCACGTAGCCTTCGACCTCTTGCCCGGAGAAGCAAAACTCGTCGTCTGGGTACTTGGCTCGGTTGTAGATATCGCGGCGCTCGTCGAAGCGCAAATAGCCCAAACCGTTGAACGCTAGCGGGAAACGCCGAAAGTACTCCTCTACGTCATAACTCCCCCAAGGATAATAGCGCCGCCCATTGGCCGACTCCAAGGTCACCGTCAGGGGATCGAATTTAACTTTGGGGTATTCGTAGTTTTTGACCGTGATCTTGAAGATGGACAAACGCTGCGGCGACTTACCTGTGCGCGGATCGATCCAATTGCCATAGGTGAACGGGTTGGATGGTAGCTCGTCGGCCGGACCGCTGGCGTTGGTAGATTGGGCCGGGTACTGGCGATTGATCTCCTCGTCGTCCATAGGCCGCACGGACACTTCGAGGCGGTTCTGAACGAAGGTGACCGTACCGTCGTCGAGGATTTTCATGTTCGACCCTTGAACATCGGTCTGCTGCTGGGCCACCTCTAAGGGCTGGAACCGCCCGGGAACTAGGTAATGGCCGCAGCCTAACAAGAGGGCCGCAGCGGCGAGGATGGAAATTTTTTTGCAAGCGTACATGGAAACACTCCTCTCTGACAAGCTCATAGCTCGACGGGGTTGGCAGCCTGTCTGCGTCGGGAGACAAACTCCCCCAACCGCCCTTCCTCCACCGCGACGACCGCGGCGTATTTTTCGCGCAATTGCGCGATGTAGCGGTCGAACAGGGGCACGGCTTGGGCGTCGCGCAGATCTCGTGCGACTTGTGCTTGCAGTTCCCGCCCGAGCACACCCGAGCGGGCGTAGCTTTGCGCGTTGGTCTCGTAAAAGGCGCGCACTTGGGCAGGGTCAAGCTGGATGTGTGCGTAAATTTCTCGCTCCCACAAGGCTTGGATCAGCTTCTGTTGGCGCACCTTTGCGCGGCGCAGTTCCAACTCGGCGTCCAGACCGTGCTTGTGCGCCTCCTGCGGTAGAATCTGGTCGGCGACAAAGGCCCGGGTCACCTTGAATCCGAGGGCGTTGACATCGGTCGGCTGGGACTCGGCGTCTGCCCCGAGTCGGGCGAGGGCCTGCTGGTAGTCCCCGACGCTCCAATCGCCCGCAGCACTGCGGACCAACCGCACCTGCGGTCGCGCCGCGCCTGCGGCGACCTGCCGCAACGCGGCCGTATCTAACTGCACTGCGTGCTGGCTGGTCAACTGCTCTAGATAGGCTAAGTTCGCCTGTTGCTTCTTGTGCCGAGTCAGGGCCGCTGCCACGAGTGAGCGGCGGTCTGCCAACGATACCTCGCGCTCGGCCGCAACGACTACCACTAAAAATTGCCCGTCCGTTTCTACCAACTCAACGGTCCCCACTTCCTGCAGGAACAGAGCGGCGGTGCGCGCGTCGCCCGCGTTGAGCGCGTTGAGCCATCCGCTCTCGCTCCACTCCCCGGTCAAATCCAATCCCTCTTGAGCCTTTCTCAGAGCCGCCAAGGCTGCGGCCCGTTCGCGCACGGGCAAACGCCGCAAGCGAATTTCTCGCCCCGCGCCCGATTCGGCGAAGAATTCCGTTAGCTCCGTTTCCGTATAAGTCAACTGCTCGCCCATCTCGCGTGCGAGCAAGGCTTCGACCCGTTCTTTGCGCTCCCAAGCTGCCATCGCAGCGGCGACCGCTTCGTCTAGCCCTTGGGCATGTGCTTCGAGCAGCAGCAGCTCTTTGTCGATGAGGGCCTGAAATTGGCGACGCCAATCCGCCAGCGGCTGGGCTTCACCGCCGGCGGGGAGCTTTTCTAGCGCCGCGGCAAAATCCCGCTCGCTAATCTCAGCTTCGCCCACTCGGGCCAAAACCACCGATGCGCTTTTTGGCGGCGCGTCGGCGCAGGCCCATAAGCCCAAGGATAGGAGGACTGTCTGTGGCTTTAGAAGCTCCATCCCCTTCTTTCGGCTGGCCGACCGCCCAAGCGCTCTTCTTCTAGCCCGGCATAGAGTTCGATGAAGGCAATGGTGTTGCTCACGTCTTGGTCGGTGAGGTTGGCAAAATTGATGTCGTTGACCTGAAAGCCAACGTTGGAGGTGACGCTGTATCCTTGGTACTGGACCCGATTGGTGTACTGCACGGTGAACACCCTGCCGATGAAATCGTCGATGTATTCGGGCGGCAGCGGGTCGGGAATCGCCACGGCATTGCGGAAAATTATGGCCTCTACTCCGACCTCAACGCGGCTTCTGGTCAGCACTGGGAACACCGCGGACAGGGAGAAAATCTCGCTCAACTCGTTGATCTCAAGCTGGACGGTGCGTGGTTGGGTGCGCTTGCGCCACATGTTTTTCCAACGCGGGATCAAGGTGATGTTGCGCCCAATGGAAAACGGATAGTCCGCTTTGTTGATCACGCCGTAGAACGCGCTGTCGCGGAGGCGCTCGGCTGCTTCGTCGCGCTGATTGAAGTGATCGAGGCGGAACTTGTTGACAAAGGTCAGGTTGCCGCGGGTGTACTTGTAGCGGACGAAGCTCTGATTGACGAGGGTGTTTCCGGTGATTAGGGGGTCGTCAAAAGGTTGCAAGCCGCCAATAGAGCCAGGGCGCTGCACCCATTGCAGCAGGTTGTCGGCGATGTTGTCCTCAACGGACTTGATCATGTGGAAGACTTCAAACTTGCCCGTCCTAGAGATGTCGCGCACCGCGCTGAGCAAGGCGTACACGGCGGTTGACCGCTCTTCGCCGGCGATCAGCCACTCGCGATTGCGGCCTACGGTGAGATTAACCCCGGGGTAAATCTCGGCCCCTCCGTACGCGTTCCAGCCGCGATGCCCCTTGCGGTAGGGATAGTCGGCCTCGTCGTCGTTTTCAAAGCGATCCACCACGGTATTGTGGTTCATATCAACGCCGAAGAGGAAGTCGGGCGGGTCGATGTAGTGGCGCAAGAATGGCTCTTCGTAGTCCGGGGTGAGGTTGGCGTTTTCGTTGAAATCCGAGAGCAAGTCGTTGTTTTCGTCGAGGCCGGGGAAGACGGCGTTGTCGCCGCCGGCACCGCCGTAGCGCGGCCAATCGACGAGTTGGTCTTGATCGTCGTTGTCGTCGATGTACTCGAACCAGTTCTGGCGCTGGTTTTCGTAATCCACCACATCGTTTTGGTCGGTGATGTACCCGCGCGTGGTGTACCCGTAATCCATGCTGAACACCTCGCCGTAGCCAAAGTAGCGGCCCGTGCGGCGCGTGGCGTTGACGAACCAAGCATCGGCCGTGCGATCGCTCTTTTTGAGGTTGCTCAGCTTCTGGATGTTGATGTTGGGATAGCGCTGAAACTGGGTGTTGCGCGCGAATTCTCCCCGCACCTCTAGGCCCCATATATCCTCAATGGTCAAATCGACGCTGGCGATTTGGTTGGCCGAGGGTAGCCCGTAGTCAAAGCGGACGACGCGCTGGTTGGTATTGTCGCGCACATTGCCTTCCGAGCGCGTGACCGGCAAGAAGATGGGCTGGCCGTTGATGTTCGTCTGCAAGTTGGAGGTTATCTCCACTCGGTAGTCGTTGGAGAGCACCATGGCAAAGCTGACCTTTTGCACTACCAGCGGGTCGGGCACGCGGTAGCGGAGGAGGATCGGAGCTTCTTCAAGGGCTTCTAAGAAACCTTCGCGCTGGCGGCCTCCCTCAATGGTGGGATTGACCGAGGTCTCTTGGCCATCGACGATCATCTGCGACGAAAAGAATAAAGCGCCGGAGGCGTCGCCGGGCGAGTCGTCGGAGATGCGGATGACGATTTCGGTGACGTTGCCCGAATTTTGGCTGCTGGTCAGCAAGCCGGCGCGCGAGTTTTCCGAGAAATTGCTGCTGGCCGAGCCGAAGTTCGTATTGACATACGTGACGCCTAAGCCCATGAAATCGCCGACTTGGGCGGTGCCGCGCAGGCCGATGAAGTTGGTGAAGTCCGTGTCTTGTACTCGGTTCCCTCCCTGTGCCAACCGCACCGGTTCATTGACGCGCGACAGCAACACGGTGGCCTCGTACTTGTCGGAGGCAAAGTCCCATTGGACGCCGTTGAAGCGCGAGCGGCTGAAGGTCAGTGGGGTCAAGGTCGTGCGGATGTAATCGCCGACGGTCAGAGCGGAGTAATACTGGCCCTTGGAGTCGGCGGCCACCAGTAGGTTTTGAAACCAAGAGCCAAAGCGGCCGTCTTTGAAGACCGAACTGCCAAAAGCCAGCGGCTGCTGCTGACGCCACTCGTAGATGCGCCAGCCACGGGTGATCCAATTGCCGAAAATGTCGTACTGGCCCGTGCCCTCTAGCTGCGTGCTGACGTAGCGCTGAAACGGTTCCTTGGCGTAGTTGGTGTACTTGTAGCCTCCCCAGTTATAGATGTAGTAGAGATCTTGGGGCACGTACCACTTGCGCATGGTCGGGACCAATGGGTCGAAGCCTTCGATCCTAACTTGCGAGGTGGCACCGCGCTCGCGCCCCGGGGTTGCTGCTTGGACGCTGGACGCTACGACGGCTAGGACCAGCAAGGCAACCCCCCAGAACATAACTTTGCGCATAACAACCCTCCCTATTTGTCAGTGGTCAGTGGTCAGTGGTCAGCGACCAGTTTCCTCCCTCTACCATAGGGTGGTGCGGGGACTAACTACTGGCCACTGGCTACTGACACTGTATCAATACACTACGGCAATGCTCCGCATCTGCGTGGCGATGCCAGCGTCAGTAGCGGCCTTGAGGCGGAGCAAATACATCCCCGGTGGCACCACGCCGCCGGCATCGCGGCCATCCCAGCTAACTTGGTTGGGGCCGGAGCGGTCGCGGGCTTGGTAGAGGCGATGCACCGGTCGGCCGCTCAAGTCGTACGCGACGACCTCGACTTCGACCTCGTGAGTCGCCTTGAGCAGAATGTAGTCGAGGGAAATCTCGTCGTTGATGCCGTCGCCATTGGGCGTGATTACCGCAGATGAGAACACGACGCCGGTAAAAAGCTCATCGTCGATGCGGGCACTGACGACGAGCGTGTTGTCGGCGGCTTCCTCGGCCGCATCGCCGAAAGCGACTCGCTGCGGAAACGCGTCGGATTGGCTGTCGGCGACCTCGCCGCGAAATTCCGTGCCAGAGACGGTCACCAAGCTGGCAAAGCGCACGGCGACTTCTTGGCCGCTACGGGTGATGCGTTGGTCGGGAAAGCTCACCTGCAAGCGGCCCAAATCGGACGCCGTAGTGAAGTTGTCAACCTCCACTCCATCGACGCGCACGCCCGTGGCGCGGGCCGCAAATGGAGTGTGGATGATCACAGTGTCAAAGCCTCGGTTGCCGCTCGAGACGACCGAGCGCAGATGATAGGTAAATTCGTTTTCTCGCCCGAGGGTCGCCGTGGCCGGGCTGATTTCGGCGATGACCGAATCGGCGAGGGCTGGGACCGTGTAGTTGAAGACCACCGAGTCGATGACGGCTTTGTGCTGCAAGCTGCTCGATAGGAGCTTGAATTGGAACTGGAGGTAGCGCCGGTTGTCTGGCGAATTGATCGAGGCTTCGAGCAACTCGGCGTAGGGCGGGGACCACGCACTCCAGTCGCGGTCGTTTTCGCGTACGACGCCAGCGTACGACGGATCGAGCGTGCGGTCGAAATCCGCTAGGGCCACTTCCTCCAACTCACCGGGAATGCCCGTCTGGCGGAAGTAGAGCGAGTCCGTGGCGACGAAGCCGCTCTTGGTGCTGAACTGGGCTTGCGCGGTGCCGTCGATGCGGCTGTACACGTTGACCGGCCCGAAGTTGGCTGCCTCGCCGAGGTCAATCACTTGCGATATGTACTGGGCAAAGGGCGTGACGCCAACGCCAAACACTTCGAGGTCGCCCATTTGGAAGCCGCGTTCCCCTGTGCTGCGCAGTCTAAAAAAGCGCACCTGCGTCGGCGGAAAGCTCAGATCCAACTCGGGCAGGCCGTGCGAGCGGTCTTGTGCGATGAGTGCGTACACGGGATTGCCGCCGATGAAGTTGAGCGAATCGCCATCGTTGGCGTAGAACTCGTAGCCGCGCAGCGAACGCTCGTCGTCGTTGAGGACGCCGCGGCGAAAATAGAGGCGGTGGAGGACGAAAATGGCACCCATATCGACTTCGAGTTCTGCGCCGTTGGGGTTGGTGTACACGCGCCAACCCGTGGTGTGGGAGCCGTCGATAAGTTCGTTGATTATCTGATTGGAACGCGCCGCAGCGGTGCGCACCGAGGTGGTCGCGCTGCCACCGAGTTCCTTGATGCGCGGCAGGATGTTTTCTTCGGGGTCGGCCTCCAGCGGCGAGAGGCCCCCACCGTCGGTAACTTCGAGTGCGTTGAAGACGAGCGAGTTGCTCTCCCACTCTAGCCCATCGCCGCCTATTTTGAGCCGTTCCGCGGCCGCGGCCGGAGTGCTGTATCCCATCGCTAGGCAGGCTAATGCGAGTGCGACACGGGTCATCGCAGTTCCTTTTTGCTGTAAGGTGGCAAAAGCAGTCCCCTCAGTAGGCCACCGGCACGATCCGCTGCACTGTCTCAGTCTGGGAGTCGCCGGCAATTTCGATTTGCACTAGATAGGTACCTGGACTCACGAGCGCACCGGTGCCGTCGCGTCCATCCCAAGTGAAGCGGTAGCGCCGAGCCAGCCCATCGCCGCTGTCGAGTGCGCGCACGTTGCGGCCGGCCAAATTGTAGATGTGGACTCGAATGGGCCGCGGCGTCACCAGCTTGAGCGCGTCGAATTCAATGGCTAGCTCGTCGCTGATTCCATCGCCATTGGGCGTCAATACAGCCGTCGAAAGGGCGAGGTTGGCCAGCAGGAGGTCGTTGATCGGCAGTTGTACGGAGACGGATTCGCTCGGCACATCGGCTTTGGCGTCGCCTTGGTCAACAAGCTGGCGCACCTCAGTATTGAGGTTACTATTGCCGAGAAAAAGGTCGAAGCGCGTCTGGTTTTGGTAAATGATGCTGCTGAACGAAAGCTCAATTAGTTCCGAGCGACGAACCGTGCTCGGTAGATCGACGACAAACCCCTCGGCGATTGGAGTGACTGCGACCTCTACCGGCTCGTCTCCCAACGTTAGACTGGTGAAATCAACGGGCACGGACGCGGTCATGGTTAGGCGGTCAAAGCCCTGCGAGCGCCCGCCAAAAATTGGCAGGACGAAATACGTAAAGTCCTTTTTGACGCCTGGTTCAACTTGGCTGGGAAATATCTCGGCGCGGGTTTCGAGCGCAATGGGATTTTCCATATTCAAATGCAGGGCATTGAGCGATGGTGCCGCGTTGGGGTCGGCGGAAATCAGACGCAGGTCGAGTTGGGCATAGCGGCGCGGTGAGGGCGAGTTAAAGAGCGCACCCGAAGCCACGTACGGATCGCTCCAGACGCTCCAGTCTGAACCGACGGAAATCGTGGTTTTGGTCGGCCCGCGCAAGCTCTTGGGCGTCTTGTTCCATTTCCGCTCGGTGATCTCTTTGCCCTTCTTGTCGAAGTAGTGAATGTTCTCGACGACTTCATTGCCGGTGCGGCTGCGAACCTCGATGCGCGTGTTAGGCGGCACATCGGCGTCCCACTCAACCGAGGTCAGGGCCTTGGCTTCGCCGAGGTCGAGGATCGGCGAGGTTAGCTGCAATTCGGCGGGAAAGCCCTCGCCGTAGATTTGAAACTCGCTAATCAGGGCGAAGAGGCGGTAGGTGCCGTGGGTGCCTGAGCGCTCGCCGCCGTGGCGGGAGGAAGGGAAATACTGCTTGATGTAGCGAATTTTTTGCAAGTCGAATTGGTGGTCGAAGTTGCGGATTGTCGTCTCGTTCAGCGGGCTGTCGTCAACAAAGGCAATCTCGTGGAAATTCAGGGTACCGTCTGGGGCTATCGAACCGTCGGAAGCGAGGAGCTGGTACCAGAAGAAATTGGCGTAGCGGCTGCGAATCCGCGATGGAGCACCGGCCGGCTCGCCGATGATGCTGATCTGGTCAATCCAGTAATGGGCCCCTAGATCGAAGATGATGCGATTGAAAATATCGAAGCCGGTCTGGGTCTGGTGGTAAGTCTGCATGCCCCAGTTAGTGACAATATCTCCGTCCACCATGTTCTCGCCACCGGAGAGCACGGCCTGCAAGTCGGTGATGATATCGATATTGCCGCCGCGCTCAATAAGCCCGAGGGAGATGTTGTCGCCGATGGTGGAAACCGAAATCTCGGCTAGGCCGGCACCCTCGACGAACTTGGACAGCTCAATGCGGATGGTGCGGACTAGGCCCGAGGATTCCTTGAACTCGCGGACAGTGCCATCGACAAACCCACCGCCAATGTCGTCCGAGCCGGACGCACTCAAGCCCAAGGTTCGCTGGCGGGGGTCGAGGACGAGTTCGTAGCTCTCATTGAAGCCAATCCCCTTGGAGAGACTGTAGCTCAAGGTCCCTTCTACCGGTACTAGGGCGTTGGTAAAGAACTGCTCGCCGCTCGACAGCAGAATGTTGAAAAACTCAAAAGGCGGCGCAGACTTGTCGAAAGTGATGACAATCTCGGAAGCGGTCACCAAGCGGCCCAAGTCGAGTTCGATATAGGCGTTTTCAATGCCGTCGGTCGGGTCGGGCGACCAGCTAGTCGCCGGATTGCCATCTATGATGAGGCCGGCGTCGCGGGCGTTGCTGCCGACGCTGCGGATGCCGCCGCCAAAGTGCTCGGCATTGTGCACGGCGTCGATGTTTTTGCGCACGGATACGGGTTGGATGCGACCGGTCGCTTGGAGTTCCACGGCACCGACCGGGTACTCCCACTCTTGCCAAGCGGAGCGGGAGTTAAACGAAACGCGTTCGCCAAAGGCAAAACTGCCCAACGCTATAACGAGGCACAGTGCACGAGTGATTGTCATAGCCATGCTCCCTTAATATGCCCTTATAGGATGGACATGCCGCGCGCTCAGTACGCTAGCCCGACTAGCAGCGACCGATCTTCAGAGCCGGTATCCGTCTCAATGGAAAGGCGCAGGATATAGAGCCCAGGCGGTACGGTGGCACCGCTCTCATCCAAGCCGTCCCAAGTTACGTGCTGTGGCCCGTTGAGCGCACCGCTTTTTTGCAAGTTGCGCACTGGGCGGCCCGCGAGGTCGTACACAATTAGGTCAGCGGGCACCTGCGAGAGTGCGCGTAGCAAGATATAGGACACCTGTAACTGGTCGTTGACCCCATCGCCGTTGGGGCTAAATACTGGCGGATCAGCCTTCAATTCGAGGACGAGTTCTTGGCGCAATGCGCCTTGGATAGACAGGCGATCTGCTTGGGCCTCGGGGGTGGCGTCTCCAGCCACCACATCTTGACCGAGTTCGCCCGTCTGGCTATCGAAAACCTTGGCGAAAAAAGTGGTGCCATAGACGGTCACCATGGCCTCGAAGCGGATGCGCAAAAGCTGGCCCGATTCGGTCACTCGGTCATCGGTTAGTTGGATGGCCAGCCTGCTCTCATCTTGCGCGTCCTCCTCTGTAAAGGATACGAGGGCCCCGTCTAGCTCGACGCTGTTGACCGTCGCCTTGAAAGGCGTGCGGATTTCCACGCGGTCGAACCCATCGTTGGCTGCGCCGAAAGTCGAGCGGATGTAGTAGGAAAAGGTGTTGCTCTCGCCGAGAGTGACCGTCGCTGGCGTGATTTCGGCCGTCAGTTCTTCGGCCAGCGTCGGGACCGAATAGTCAAAGGAGAACGAATCGACAAAGGCCGACTGGCGCGCGTCCTCGGACGAAAACAACAGGCGGAACTGGACGTAGCGGCGGTTGCCCGGCGAGAGTAGATCGCCAAAGAAGTCTTCGTATGGTGCCGACCAAGGACTCCACTCGTCGATGTTGTCGATGATCGCACCCTTGTCGGACGAGGTCAGATCGTCGTATTCGTCGGCCGCCCCGGGTGAGCCTATCGGCAAGATGGGTTCTTCCTGCCGATCCTCGCCCTCAAAGACCTCGGTTTTGCGATAGTAAATTTTGGGATCGGGCACCGTGCCCGTGCGCGTCTGCAATATCACGTTAGTCAAAGGGTCGGAGCGGGTTTGGAGGCGAATTTGGCCAAAGTTGGCCGCCTCGCCGAGGTCGATGACTGCGGAAAGATAACTGCCGGTGGGCGCGAAGCCATCGCCAAAGACCTCGACTTCCTCGATGATAAATTCTTGGCCCGAGCGGCTAATTAGGCGGAGGAAGCGCACGAATTGGAGAGGGATGCGAACGTCAATATCCGATTCACTTTGTTCGAGATTGGCACCGACTTGGTTGATAAAGGCGATCGGCAGATCTTCTCTCAGTTGCGCGGGGTTGCCATCGTGAACAAAAAGCTCATAGGCGCGGAGGAAGATGTCGGGGTTGCACTGAAAGCGAATGCGGTTGATCGGCAAGATCGCGCCTAAGTCGATGAGCATAGAGGTGCCGTCGGGGCGGCGCTCGCGCGTGACGCGCCAGAAGGTCTCAGTGTTGCCGTCGGTGAGCAGGCCGGTCAGCTCTTCGCGCGACTGCGGTGAGGAAATGTTGCCCCCCCGCCGCTTCAGGGTGAGAATTTCGACGGCATTGGTGGTCGAGTCCACCACGGCCGGGAGCAGAGTTGATGCGTCGGTGGTGAGTCCGGTCAGGTCGCCGACATCGCTCCATGCAAAGCCAGAGCCTCCCGCGGTCCACACTTCCACGGCACCAGCCATCCTAGCACCCAACAGAATGCAGATCAACAGCCTAAATTGCCACTTGAACATAGCGCGTGTCGCCTCTCACTCCCATAGACAAAAACAAGGGGAGGGGAATCCATTCCCCTCCCCTTGTGAACTTACTTAAGACGAAGACTGCTAAAGTCTGTTTATAGCTCTTCGCCTACTAGCGACTTGATCTGCCCCCAAGAGCTTTCCTCGACCGCCGTATCTACGGCTTCGATCGGAGTCAAGAAGACATCGGGCATGCCGCCGCTGTTCATAAACTGCTCGGCCATGCTGTACTGAGCCTGCCAGAAGAAACCGTTCTCGCAGCACTCTTCAGAAAGTGGATCGTTACCGTTGGCGTTGAGACCTTCGTCGGCGTCGTCAACCGAGATTGACATGCCGATGGTCTGCTCGGCCGCGAGCGTCCACACCGTGCTGGCATCCGGACCGCCGCTGATCGAAAGCGGATCCATCAGCTCGGCGCTGAACTCGTAGTAGTACTCTTGGCCTTGGTTGACCTGACTGGCTTCCACGAAATCCGTGTGGGTCCACCAGAAGTTCAGGGCGTCTTGCTCAAAGTTGCCCAGCGCACCGTTGTACATTTGGACGCGCGAGAACTGCTCGGAGAAGCTCAGGCACATCTGGTAGGCCGGCTGCAAGTCTTGGTCGTTGGGTGCCGAGTACGGGCCGCCGCCTTGATTGTCGGGATCGAAATGCACTTCGCAGTTGTCGTCGCGGAAAGTGCAGGCAGGGTTCTTATCGACGATCAGGAAATCGTCGTGGACGTGAATCATGGCGTGAACGCGGTTGTTGGCATCGCTCCAGCCGATGATCAGGTCGATGAACAGGTCATCGGAGTCGTCGGCACCGCCGGTCAGCGGACTCATGTCCTCGATGGTGACCTCAAAGCTGCGATCGACCCAAGCCCAGTCGGAATTGTCGCCGTCGATGGTGGGCAGGGCGTTGCTAGGGATGCCCACGGCAAAATAGAGCGGTACTTCAGCCGGCTCCTGCGCGAAAGCAGCACCAGCGACGAGCAATACGCCTAGAGTCAAAGCTAGGACTTTGCGCATTGTTAAATCCTCCTCGGTAGTTTGTATAAAAAAGGTTGAAGGAAAAGGCCCGCCATAGGTAGCGGGCTGAATTACAAAATTGCTCAAAAATGCAGCGATTGGTACTTCAAACCTCCTTTCATGGGCAATTTTTGAATCATTATAAATTGTAATTCGAACAAACAAATAAATATGGGCTTGACTGTCAAGATTTTTTTGCCCGCGAATTTCCTAGTAAGCTACCGAAATGAGTGCTTGCGTTTTCTCGTCGCCAGCATCGCCCTCGACGAGGACTTCGAGCACGTACAGGCCTGGAGCCACCCGGTCACCGTGGCTGTCGCGGCCATCCCAGACGAGCTCACGCTGACCGGCGCGGCTGTCTTCGCTGCGGTCGTACACCGGCTGGCCGGCGAGGTCGTACAGGCGCAATCGCAGAGGACGCAGGGCTAGCACATTGACCAGCGCGATCTCCAGCGTCAGTTCGTCGTTGATCCCGTCGCCGTTGGGGGTGATCGCCTTGGACGAGAGGGACATATTGGTGAGTAGCTCCTGAGAAACCGGCAAGCTGACGATGTTGGTATTGCTTGCAATCTGGTCAGTGGCGTCGCCCGGATCGACGCGCTGCCGCACGCTCTCGTCTTGGCGGCTGTCCTGCAAAAAGACATCGAAGCGCGTCGATTGCCTAAATACGGAAGATTGAAATTTTAGCTCAATGAGCTGATCGGTGCGGATGCGGTTGGGTAGCTGGACTAGAAAACCGCTTGCGGTGGTGTCCATCTGCACGTCGAGGGCGGCTCCATTGCGCGAGATGTCCACAAAATGCACGGGCGCGTCCGACTCCACGGCGAGGCGGTCAAAGCCGATGGCATTTTCCGGTCGCAAGTAATAAGTAAACTCCGTCAGCATCCCTGGTAGGGCCTGCTGAGGAGAAATTTCGCCGAGTACGCGGCTAGCGAGCGGCTGGGTGAAGTTGACGGCCAAGTGGTCGAGAGAAGCTCCCACAACGGGTGAATCTGAGGTCATGCGCACGTCGATTTCGAGGTAGCGGCGCGGCGAGGGTGAAAGAAAACCCTCACCCGAAAAGCTGTAGATACGGCTCCACGGACTCCAGTCGCCGCCGACAGCAAGGGTGGTGTCAATGGGGCCTTTGAAGCTGGGAATGAGCTTGTTGTACCTCCGCTCGGTGACTTCCTTGCCGTTTTTGTCACGGTACGTGTACGTCTCCAAGACTTCGTTGCCGGTACGGGTGCGAAGCTCAATGCGCGTACCGGGCGGCTCGTCGCCGCTCCACTCCACGGAGTTGAGGTTTTTACCAGTGCCCAAGTCGATCAGGGGCGAGCGGAAGCTGACCTCCGACGGAAATCCCTCGCCGAAAATCTGAATCTCGTCCGTGGTCCCACCCGCTCCGCAGCCGGGAACTCTGTTGATGCCACCCTCCTCGCCGAGCCGCTGCAAAGAAAAGCAACTGGTGTCCCAGTACTTCCACCAGATGCGGACAAAGCGCGTTGGCAGCAGGTCGAAATGGTGATCGACCAAGCCCTTGGAGGTCTGTTCCCCAGGCGAAGCACCGGAAAAGTGCTTGGTCCACAGGCGGGTGCCGTCGGGCGAAAGCGAGCCATCTGAGGTCATAAATTCGTAGAAGCGAAAGTCCCAACGCCGACGGTGAACATAGTGCCTAGTGGTGATGCCGCCGCCAAAGCCGGAGCGCACCACCACGCCGCCGATAATCCGCGTTTGATCGACCCAATAGACCGCGCCCAAGTCGAGGATCATGTGGGCGAGAATGTCGGTGAGGCCACGCGAGGCAGTGCCAGCACGCCAGCGCTCGTACAAGTCGCCGTCAAAGAGCGCTCTTGCTTTGCCGAGAGGCTGCGAGTCGTTGTTGGCGAGATTGATGTTGATATCAACACCCCCGCCACGCTCCAATAGCCCGAGGGCGATGTTGTCGCCGATGGTCTCGACTTCGACCTCGGCGAGGCGGGCATCGGGCACTATGAGCAGCGGCTCGAAGCGGATGAATTGGATTGGCTCTTCGTCAATTTCTTCTATATGGTACGTCACCTGATGGTGGGTGTTTTCCTTGATGCGCCCTTTGACGCGATAGACCAAGGAGCCGTCGATGGGCGCGGCGATAAAGTCGGTTTCCGGCTCGCCGGTTGAAAGCAAGAGGTCGAAAAGTTCAAAGGGCGGAGCTTCCGCATCGAATACCAACGTGACGCTTTTGGCCGAGACCGCGCGGCCCAAGTCTATCTCGATAAACCACTCGTCTGGATCGGCCTCCGGGGCGGGTGCCCAGCCGGTCGCTGGATTGCCGTCGATGGCCAAACGAGCGGTGTTGAGGTTGGAGCCCGCGTTGCGGATGCCGCCACCGAAGGCGTCTAGATCGCGTACGGCGTCGATCCCCTTGTCGATTTTTGTGAGTTGGATCGCACCGGACGGGGTCAATTCCACCGCGCCTAGGGGCAGGTGCCATTGACGCCAATCGCGCGCCGAGTCGTAGCGTAGCTGGTCGGCTGCTAGCGGATAGCCGCCGACCAAGATCAAGACGGCGGCGAGGGCCATGCGAAAATTCATAAATGCCTTCATAAATGCCTTCCTCCTGGCACTATCGCAGAGGATGAACGTCCCCATAGCTTATTAGGTACTGCTGTTACGCAGTTTTATGTAGCGTCTGCCGCTTGTGGCCTCTTCGACCGGCTCAGGGGCCGCAGGCTGAGCTTGTCGAAGCCTGACCGATGTCATGCCAGCCACCGGCCTAGTCGGATCGAGGGCGGGACGCCCTCGACGCGGGCAAGATGCCCGCGATCCCAGCGGGAATCGGGCCGAAAACCAACCACCGGACACTTGCTACGTAATATCAGTTAAATAATGAATATCCACGCTGCGGAACAAGTCAAATGGGCTGGCTGCGGGGTGGAGCGGAATTTCCACTCTGTCTATTTATATCTTACAATATAGCAATAGTCCAAACCAAGTCCTTGCTGGAGAATGTACTAATGATTGGTCGAATTGCCCTCTGCGCACTGATTGCCCTGCCGGTCTGCGCCCAGTACGAGAAAGTCGAGCGGAGCGTCAACTTGCCCACGGGTTGGCCCACCGCCATGGTCCTAGTGCCGGCCGGGTTTTTCCCCCGGGGCATGGAAGGCGAAGCCTTTGACGAACAGCCGGTGCGCGAGATTTACCTCGACGCGTACCTGATCGACCAATACGAGGTCACGGTGGCGCAATGGGGAGAGTATCAGCGCGACACGGGCGCGCTGATCCCGGAGTGGACCTTGCAAAATACGGTTGCGCGACAAAACCACCCCATTACACTGGTGACGTGGTACGACGCCGAGGGCTTCTGCCAGTGGGCTGGCAAGCGATTGCCCACAGAAGCCGAATGGGAGCGCGCCGCGCGCTGCGACGACGGCCGCAAGTATCCTTGGGGCGATGGTCTCGATGCCTTTCGCGCCAATTACTTCCAAAGCGACGATCCGTTTGAGCGCGGCTTCGGGGCCATCCTCAGCACGAACCCCGTCGGCTTTTTCGATGGTTCCAATCGGGATGGCTACCAAACGCGAGACGGCTCTAGTCCCTTTGGTGCCTACGACATGGTGGGCAATGTCTTCGAGTGGACCAACGACTGGTACCATCCGGGCTACTACACTTTCGGTCCAGACATCAATCCCCAAGGGCCAGAGGAAGGCGTCGTCAAGGCCGTGCGCGGCGGCTCGTACGCGGTTGACGCCAGCCACGTGCGGCCCTCGTACCGAGCGCGGGACGCCCCGGACTTCAAAGGCCCGGACGTGGGGTTTCGCTGCGCTGGTAGCGCCAACCTAGGCATGGGCACGATGCTGCGTCGCGAGACGTGGGGCGCGATAAAGAACTCCTCGCGACTATGGCTCAAAGGGGGCAACGATGAATAAACAGAGGCATATAGTAGCCATTGTTGCGCTGGCCTTGCTAGCCAGTGCCGCCAGCGCACCGGGACAGGAAGACGACCTGCGGCAGCGCTTCGGCCTCCAGCCGGTGCCACCAGTGCCCTACCCCGAGAACAACCCCTATAACCCCGATCGCATCGAGCTGGGCCGCTTGCTATTCTTCGATCCCATTCTCAGCGGCGAGAAGGACACGGCCTGCGGCACCTGCCACCTGCCGACCTTTGGCATGGCCGACGGCCTACCGCTCGCGGTGGGTGTCGGGGGCAAGGGCTTGGGGCCGGGGCGGGTGCCCGGGGTTTCGGCCATTACCGGCGACACCGTGATTACCGAGCCGCGACACACCATGACCCTCTTTAACGTCGGGTACAACGGCGACGAGTCTGGACTGCCCTCGACTAGGGGCTTCATGCTGTGGGACGGCAAGGATCGCGGGCTGGAGGCGCAAGCGCTACGGCCGCTCATCGTGCGCGTGGAGCTGCGCGGCGATGCTTATGAGCGCGAGATGGCCGTCGATAGCGTGTTGACGCGGTTGCGGGGGATTCCCGAATATGTCGCACTCTTCGAGCAAGCCTTCCCGGCCGAAGCCGACTCCGTGGCCCGGCAGTTGCCGCGCCTCGGCTGCGCCCACGACCCGACGCCCTTGCAGTCGGTCATCACGCGCTCGACGTTTGGCCGGGCCATTGCTGCGTTTGAGCGCGAGCAAAACACGGTCAACACCGCGTATGATCGCTACGTGGTCGGCGACGACGAGGCTCTGACGCCAACGCAAAAGCGCGGGCTTGAACTGTTCCATACTAAGGCGCGCTGCGCCAACTGCCATAGCGGCCCGCTGTTTACGGATTCGAGTTTCCGCGCCCAAGGAGTCGAGCAGATTGGGCCGGGCCGGGCGTCGGCTACTACCAACACGGGTACCCCGCGGCCGACGGGGCGAGACGAAGGCCGATTTCTCAATACGGGCAATCGCAGCGACATCGGCGCTTTCCGCGTGGTGGGCTTGCGCCAAATCGCGCAGACGGCCCCCTACATGCACGATGGTGCCCTTGCGACCCTAGAGGATGTTATTGAATTCTACGACCGCGGCGGCGGCGACGAAGCCTCCGTCCCCGCCGAGAATATCGATCCCGAGTTAGTCCCCTTGGGCCTGAGTACCGAAGAGAAGCAAGATCTGTTGGCCTTCATGCACGCTCTGACGGATTCGACGATAGCGGTTCACGTGCCAGCGCGAGTGCCCAGCGGGTTGACGCCGCCGGGTCTCGAATTGGCCGCTGAGGCGGGTCTCGTTATCTCGGTTCCCGCGCCAGCGGCTCGATCTGTGGCCGTGCGGGTATTCAATTTCCCCAACCCCTTCAATGCCTCAACCTCGATCTCAGTGGCATTGCCGGAGGCGGGTGAAGTCAATATCGAGGTATATAACATTTTGGGTCAGGTGGTGCGGCGGCTCTTTCGGGGCTATCGGCCAGCCGGCGTCTATCAGCTAACATGGGATGGGCGCGACGAGGGTGGGCGAGCGGCCGCCAGCGGCGTGTATCTCGTCTCGGCGCAAATGGGTGGCGCGCGCTACCTAGCGCGGATGACCCTCGTGCGCTAAAGCCGAATGCAATACTTGCGCTCGCTCAAATTGCTCTTGGTCATCGCGATCGTCGGCGCGGTACTAGCTTTTTTTGAACAGCAGCGCACGGTCGAGCACGGGCACCTTTTGGAACGCACGCACGCCCGGGGGCAGCCGCAACTCAAAGGCACGTCCTTGCAAGAGTTGGCGCAGGTGCTGCTGGAGCTATACCCAGAGGGAGCCGAAGCCAATCTGCTGATGGGGACTGCCCTAGCCGAGGAGGGAAGGCTGGAGGAGGCCCGGGCGCATCTGGAGAAGGCGATGGAAGTGGACCCGCGCAACTTGCAGCTACTCTTTTTGTACGCGCGGCTCTTGCTGGATATGGGAGAGGATGCGGAAAAAGTGCAAGCGGTAGTGGAAGAGTTAAGTCGGTACTTTCCGCGCTCGCGGGAGAAAGTAGAGCAGTACTTCGCGGATGCTTCAAAGGGGAAGATGCGGTTTGGTGGGGACGATCTTTACTAATTGATACGTCAAGCCCCTTCGCGCAGGCGGTCCTCGTAGATGTGAATTTGGTCGGAGTACTGATCTTTGAGTTTGACCAGCAACGCATCGAAGCGCTCTTGGGTCAGGTCTTGGAGCAAGTGGGCGCGCACCCGGCCCCAGACCTCGTCCAAGCTCTGTTGGTGACCGGGAATCTTGTTGAGCACCTTGAAGACCGTAAAGCCCTGCGCGGTCTTGACCGGGCCGACGATTTGGCCGACTTCGGCGTCTTTGGCTTCCCAACCTAAATTGCCGTACTTGTCGGGACGCAAAAGCTGGATGCGCCCTTCGGCGCGGCGAATGCGGGTGCTGCGCCGCGAGTAGCGACGGGCTAGCTCGCCGAGGTCGCCGCCGCGTTCGATGGCGGCCAGCAGTGAGTCCGCTTGGGCGCGGGTATCGACGAGGATTTCGAGGATCGAGATCCGCTCCTCGCGCACGTAGAGGTCTTTGTGTGCCTCATAGTACGCGCGAATTTCGTCTTTGGACGGTTTGAGTGTTTCGAGCACCCTGATTTGGCGGATGCGCTCGATAAGGGCTTGGCGGCGCGTGGCTTCAATGCCTTGGGCGACGCGCTCGGCCTCGTGGATGCCTATTTCGCGGGCGTGGCGAGGAAGCAGGACCTTGAGCGCATAAAGGCGACGGGCGAAGCGGCGCAAGTCGTCCAATTCGCGGATCTCGGCCGGGTTGCGCTCGCTGGTCATGGCCGCCATAAAGTTGCTCAGCGTCCACGGCTGGCCATCGAGTTCGAGCAGTACTAGCTCGGTCTCCCCCTTTTTGAACGTGGGCATTTGCTCGCCGGCTTCGCTGAGCCGGGCCAAGAGCAATTCCAAGGTCTCGCGCCGTTCCGCGATGTCGGCGCGATTGGCTAGCCCTTCGAGGAATCCAAAGGTAGCGAGGGCGTGCTTTTGTTCCTGCATGGCCGCGATGACGGCCGGGGCCATCTCCTCAAAGGGCACTTCGCGCTCGTCGGTGGCGACGAAGACCGAAAAGCCATCTGGCTCCTGCACGGGACCGACGATCTCGCCCAGTTTGGCTGCGAATATCTGGCGACGCAGAACGTAGTTTTTGAAATCGAGGCGGCTCTTCCAGCCGAGGTCACCGCCTTGCTGGGCGGTGTTGCCATCGTCCGAGAGTTCGCTCGCCACTACGGCAAAGCTGTCGGGGCCGCGCAGCCGAGCGAGTACGCGGTCGATGGCGGCTGGCCCGCTGGCGAGGATGCGGCTCAGGCGGCGCTGCTGACCGATGTGGTGCTGCTCAAAGTACTGGCGAGCCTCGTCGCGGCTTATGTCCTCGGCGACCGCGACCACGCCGCGACGGTACATTTCGTCGAGGATGAGTTCCTGTTGTCGTTGCGCGACCTTGCTTGTGACTTGGAAGTCGTTTTCTAGGCCGTCTTGGCGGGCCGCTAACAGCAAGACCTCAATGTCGATGAGCCGCTCAAGGGCTTGGCGCTGGAGGTCGCCCGGGGCGTTCTTGGGAAAGAGCCGTGCGGCAGCGCGCTCGACGTGCTCGCGCTCGATGGTGACGTCGCCGACGCGGGCGAGTACGTCTGGGCTGGGCGGCGGTTCGGGAGAGGTGCAGGCGAGGAGCAGAATAGTGAATAGCGAGAGCAAACGATGCAGCAAGAAGGCCTCCTAGTGGAAATTTTATCTATTCCAACAAATATATTAGCGTCTTAGTGTCGTGTAAATTTGCTAAATGCTAATTAGGTTACTGGTGTTACGCCGCCGTTATCCTCTGCCTTCTCTGCTGCTTGCGGCCGCTGGCCGGGTGTCATTCCCGCGCAAGCGGGAATCCAGCCTAACGCGCTGACTCCAAATCGGCCGTTCTGGGTGCCTGCTTATGCAGGCATGACAAAAGTCGCGTAACATCAGTTAGGTTATTGCTAAGTACACGACAGTAGGGCCTCAACTGGGATCGCGGGCGTCCCGCCCGCAGGCGGGCCAGAGGCCCGCGTTCCCAGGAAAACATCAGAAAACGCACATTCAGCTTAGGTGTCGTGTAGTAAGAGGTTATTGTAAACAGCAAGCAACTCTGTATCAAAGTGATGATTATTCCACGCAGACTTTCAACGAGCATCGTCGCCTTAGTGTGCGGCTGCACTGTGAGCGAACCTCCACCCGTCGTGCGCTTTGTCGATGCGACCGCGGAAGCGGGGATCGATTTTGTGCATACCAGCGGCCGCTCCGGGCGCAAATACGGGGTGGAGACCATTGGTTCTGGAGCGGCGTTTTTTGATTACAATCGCGACGGGTGGATGGATTTGTACGTGGTTAATGGAGCGGATTTGCCAGGGTACGTCTCGGCGGTGCCGCCGCAAAACGCGCTGTATCGCAACGATCGCGGCTACTTTGCCGAGGTCGGCGCAAGCCTCGGGGTGGCGGACACGGGCTACGGCATGGGCGCGTCGGCCGGGGACTACGACAACGACGGGGACGCCGACCTCTTCGTCGCCAACTTTGGCCGCAACCGGCTCTATCGCAACGAGGGCGCGGCGATGGATTGGGTCTTTGCGGATGTGACGGCTGCGGTCGGGATCGGGGCGGACGAGCGGTGGTCAACTGGATCGTCGTTTGCCGATTACGACCTCGACGGTGACTTAGACTTGTACGTAGCCAATTACTTGCACTACGAATTTGAGCGCGGTGAGTTGAGCGCGGGCGGAACGCTGCGCTGGCCACGGCGGCACTTGGCCCCCACCGAATACCCCGGAGAGCGGAACGCGCTCTGGCGCAACGACGGCGGTCGCTTTGTGGATGTGACGGACGCGGTTGGGCTGCTGACGCGCGAAGGCCGCGAACTGGGCGCGGTGTTTTTCGACTACGATCTCGACGGCGATCCCGATTTATTTCAGGGCAACGACGCCACGCCGAATTTTCTCTGGCGCAACGACGGCGGTCGCTTCGCTGAAGTGGGGCTCGTAGCCGGCGTGGCGTACAACATCGGAGGCAAGCCCGAGGGGACAATGGGCGTGGATGTGGCCGACGGCGACGGCGATGGTCTTCTCGACTTGGTTATGACCAATTTCCAGTGGGAGAGCAACACCTTGTACCGCAACGCGGGTGGCGGAATGTTTGCCGATGAATCGCTGGCCGCGGGTATCGCCGCCAACAGCTTGGACAAGCTGGCCTTCGGCATCAACTTCCTCGACGCCGACAACGACGGCGACCCCGATCTCTACGTGGCTAACGGCCACATCGACGAAGACATCGATCGGTTTGACCCACAGGCCGCGTACGGCCAGAGCGATCAGTTGTACCTCAACGATGGCCGTGGCCGCTTTGCCGATGTGAGTGCGACTTCCGGCATGGCCGCGCCGACGCGGGATTTGGTCGGGCGCGGCTCGGCCGTGGCCGATTACGACAACGATGGCGACCTAGATATTTTCTTACTCAACACTGGGCAACGCGCCCTGCTTTGGCGCAACGACACCCAAGCGGGCCACTACTTGGCACTCATGCTAGAGGGGCGGACGAGCAATCGCGATGGCTATGGTGCCCGCGTGGTGGTGCGCGTGGACGGCCGGACACTGGCGGCGGAAAAGCGCAGTGCGGCGAGCTATTTGTCGCAAAATGACGCACGGATGTTTTTTGGCTTGGGGTCGAGCGAGGAGGCCGAGCAGGTGGAGATCGCGTGGCCTTCGGGTATTCGCCAAGTTTTAGCGGACGTGCGCGCTGGGCAGGTGCTGCGGATCGTCGAGCCGGATGCGAGCGCACCGCAAGAGTCCGCTCGCGCAGCCATCACGCAGGCCGCGCCCCAAGGCCGCGATGCCGAGGATCTGGAGCAATTCTGGCGGGAAGCGCCTTTGGTCCTGCCGCAAAAGACGCGCACCCCTCTGCCGCCCGCAGCCCCGCTGTCCGAGTTGCGCGTTGCGGCTCGCACCCAGCCGAAGGTGGTCGCCATCCATATCGAATTAGCTGACGCGCTTGTACGCGAGCGTGCGTATGACGAAGCAGAGGCGGCATATCGCCGCGCCTTACAGCTCGACGCGGGCGCGGCCCAAGCCTACGTGGGTTTGGGGAAGCTCTACGCCGACCGAGGGGCGCTAGAGCAAGCGATCGCCGCGCTGAGACAAGCGATTGCGCTCGACAGCACCCTAGCGGAGCCGCACTACGTGCTGGGCAACATCCACCTTAGCCAACAGCGTTTGGCCGCGGCTGTGCCGTTCTACGAGCGCGCCATCGCGCTGGCACCGCGCTATCTCCAAGCCTATTTCAACTTGGCCGGTTTGCACGCTCGGCAGACCGATTACGGCCCGGCCATAGACGTTTTGCGTCGGGGTCTCGCGGCTCTGCCCGAGGAAGTGGAGCTGATGCTGCAATTGGCGCGGATCCATTTTGCCCAAGCGCAATACGAAGACGCGCTAGCGCAACTCGCTAGGGTGGTGCAAGCGCAGCCCGCGCGCGCTGAAGCACACGAGCTGACGGCCCAGATCTGGATGGTGCGCGAGGACTCGGATGCCGCTCGCGTCGCTTTGCAGCAGGGGCTGGAACACGCCCCGAACAGCGCCGCACTCTTGGGACGGCTGGGCATTCTGCTCTTACAGGAGGGGGCAGATGCCGAGGCCGTACCCCTTTTGCAGCGGGCCTTGGCCGCGGACCCGGACCGCGCGGAAGTGTACTATCACTTGGGTCAGGCATTGTTGCGGCGCGGTGAGGCCGTGCGCGGCCGCAAGCTCCTCGATTATTTCCACTCTTTGCAGCAGGAGCACCAAAAGTTGCTGGCCCACAAGACAGCCGTGGTACTCAACCCCAACGACGCGGACGCGTATTACAAGTTAGGGGCGGTCTATGCGCGGATTGGCCGCTACGAGGCCGCCAGCCAAGCCTACCAAGCGGCTTTGGCAGTGGCACCGGGGCATCTCGACGCCCGCAACAACTTGGGCAACATCTACCTCCGCCGCCGCGCATTGGGGCTGGCTATTGCTGCGTACCAAGAGGTGTTGCGCCGCAACCCTCAATACGCCCGCGCCCACTACAACTTGGGCAACGCGTACCTGTTGGCCGGTGAGGAGGCGCGTGCGATGGCGGCGTTTGCTAAAGCTATCGAAGCCGACCCCGAACACCGCAAGGCGCAGCAGATGCTCGCCGAATTGCGGCGGCGCGAGGCCCAAGGTGAGCGCTGAGCGACGGTTGCAACTCAGCGTGGGGTTGATAGCCGCGGCCGTCATCGGCTATGAAATCGGCCTCGTCCGGCTGTTTTCCTTTTTGCAGCACTATCACTACACGTTCTTAGTGGTCTCAGGGGCGGTGTGCGGCTTGGGGCTTGGGGCCGCGCTGAGTGCTGCGCTGAATGTGCGGGAAGAGCGGCTGCATTGGCACTTGGGCTATTGGGCGGTTAGCTGCGGCGTCAGCATGATCTGCGGTGCGTTTGTCGTAGCGCAGTTTCCTCGAATGTCGCTACCGCTGCTAGTCGGCATCGCCGGTCTTCCCTTCATCGCTGCTGGCGCATTCCTCGCCCTCGCCTTCCGGGCGCGTTACCAACAGAGTCAAGTCCTCTACTTTTGGGACTTGGTCGGCGCGGCGCTGGGCATCCTCTACGTCGTGCCAACTCTCGAATGGCTGGGCGGTGTCGGTGCCCTATTGGGCGCGAGTATCTTTGCTATGGCTGCCACGGCTTTCTTTTTAGGCCGCTGGGTATGGACCTGCCCAATTATCTTAGCGACTGGACTCGCCGTTTACAGTTTCCAACAACGCGAACTCATCGATCTCAGTGCCCTAGCTGAGGCCGGCGACAAGCCGATGTTCCGCGCCTTGGGTGCGGAACGCCATCGTGGGGAAGTGAAGGCCACGCGCTGGAGCGCGTACGCGCGCACCGATTTGGTCGATCGCACGGGCGATACGGGCCTGAACTTGTACGTAGATGGCGGGGCTGGCTCGTACATGTTCCGCTTTCCCGGGGATTACCGGAGGCTGTTTTTCTTGCGCCGCGAGGCCGCGTTTTTCCCCTATTACTTTTCGCAGCGCGAGCGCGCCCTGATCATCGGGCCGGGCGGTGGTGCCGACGTGCTCTACGCGCTGATGACCGGCTGGCGGCGTATCGAAGCTGTAGAAATCAACCCGGAGATCGCCGCGCTGGTTCGCTCCTACGGAGAGTACAACGGCCATTTGTACGACTTGGAGGGGGTAGAGTTGCACATCGGCGATGGCCGCAACTATTTGGAGCGTTCCCACGCGCGCTACGATCTAATCGCCCTGCCCTTGGTGTATGCTGAGGCGGCCGATTTGGTGGGGTACGCGCTCTCCGAGAATTACCTGTTCACTCGCGAGGCATTTGCCGCCTATCTGGATCACCTCGCCGAGGGGGGACGGCTGGCCCTCGTAGTCCACAATCACGCGCTGATGCTGCGCGTGGTCGCCACCTTGGGTGCCCTGTGGGAAGAGCGCGGTCTCGAGCCGAGTGCGGTCCTCGACCACTTAGTCGTCATCAATGGCGCTCGCGGCGACCCAGCGCGGCAAGAAGCGCACCGTCCCTTGTTGCTGGTGCAGCAACAGCCCTATACGGCTGAGCAATTGACGCGCCTACACGCGGTCATGGACGAGTTGGGTCTAGACGCGTACTTCTCGCCCGGCCGGCACGAGCGGCCGGCGCTGACGGCGTTGCGCAAGGCTACATTGGCGGACTTTGTCGCCGCATCTGCACTCGACATCTCGCCGACGACTGACAATCGGCCCTTCTTTTACGATGCGACTCGCGGGCTGGATTCCAAACTGACTTGGCTGTTGGGCGGTGCGTTGTTGGCGTGTGTGCTGGTGATGTTGGTGCCGCTTGGTGCGCCGAGTATGCGCCAGCGGAGCGCGTCTGGACCGCCGCCTCTGATGTGGGCGTTGTTCGCCGCTGGATTGGGCACGGGCTTTATGATGGTCGAGATCCATCTCTTGCAGCGCTTTGGCCTGTTCTTAGGCTATCCGACCTTGACGCTGGCGGTGGCGCTTTTCGGGCTGTTGTTGGGTACGGGGGCCGGGAGTCTCGCGGGTGGATGGTGTCGTCCGCTCGCGCATCCTCAGGGGTTGGGGCTGGTCGGCGTCGGCGTCGGCCTCGTCTGCTATCTCTATGGGTTCTTGCTCGACGAGGCGCTCGCTGGGGCGTTGGCGTGGCCGCTGGCCGCGCGCGTTGGGTTGACGTTGGCTCTCGTTGCGCCGCTCGGAATGTTGTTGGGGACCTGTTTCCCCTCCTGTTTGCGTTTGGGTGGTGTACAACATACAGGACTCGTCCCTTGGCTGTGGGCCGTCAATGGTTTCTTCTCAGTGCTTGGGTCGGTTGGGGCCGTGGCTTTGGGTATGGAGTGGGGGGCGAGCGCATCGCTGGCGGTCGGCGCGGCTGCGTATGTGGTGGTGGGTATGGTGCTCTTCTTGGGCAGCCGCCGGACTTCTTCGGACGTGGAGGTTAGCCGTCCGTCCGGCGCGGGCCGCTGGGCAGTGGGTGTTCTGCTCTTGGTTGCGCTGCTGTGGTATGCAGCCTTTAGCTTTATCGGCGTGCGCTATTGGGGCGCGGCTTCTTCGGCTGCTCATCCGCGTCCGCCGATTGCGGCCGAGGTTTGGCCGGCGGCGCTGCGGGACTTTTGATACCCAAGTGGACGGAATGGATAAATCGGTGGTAGCAGCAATTGACGCAAGGGTCGTTTTAACGTAAAGTCAATTTTCAGTACCGTTTCAATACCGTTTCAATAAGTATAGGCAAGATCGCAGGTGATTGAACTTACGAATGCTAGGAGACCCTTGCATACAGTATGTGCGTATGACCAAGAAAACGATCAGGTAGTAATTATTACTGTTTACCATCCTGATCTAGCTTTATGGGAAGATTATACAAGGAGAAAAAAATGAGGTGCCTAATCTGTCACGGAGAGGATGTTCAGACCAAGCAAGTTCGAGAAGAGATTAAGGTCGATAAGAATATCATCTGTATTCCTATCCAGACGCCAGTTTGCCATACATGTGGGGAAAGATACTACGATCGCCGCACTGTGCGTTACTTGGAGGAAATGGAACGTAAGCTCCAATCAAATACGGTACATCTCCAAGAAGTAGGAAAAGTGTTGGAATTGATGGAGTAAAAAAGCGACCCGTTGAATAGTTTGCTGTTCCTTGCTGTCTAGTCATTCCAATCTTCTCAGTTTCGGTCGAATGCTTATAACGGTTGATTTCTGAGGCTTAAAAGGCCATTCAATACATCCACCCCTTCAGGAGCGTCCCCATGAGCGCACCCGCCGATTCCTATCCACTCCGCTTCACCGTCGATTATCCCGACCGGCCCCTGAATCGCCTCACGACGTTCTTCCGGCTGTTTACCGTCATTCCCATCGGGATCATCTTGGCCTGTATCGACGCCAGTTTTATTATGCAGTACTTCTCCGATAGCTTTTTCGGATGGGACCAAGACAAAGACTGGAATTGGGGAGCTTCCAGCGGCATCGGCCTGCTCTTTGTCCCGGCTCTGCTCATGCTACTCTTCCGCCGCAAGTACCCTCGCTGGTGGTTCGATTTTAATCTCGAACTCCTGCGTTTCTCCTCCAGGGTCTCGGCCTACATGGCACTGCTGCGCGATGAATACCCCTCCACCGACGAGGAACAGGCCGTCCACCTCGACATCGCTTACCCAGATGCCGCGCAAGATCTCAATCGCTGGTTGCCCTTAATCAAGTGGTTTTTGGCCATTCCTCACTATATCGTCCTAACCCTGCTCGGAGTCGTAGTTTTGCTTTGCCTCATCGGGGCTTGGTTCGCCATCCTCTTCACGGGGCACTACCCCCGCGCCTTGTTCGATCTGATCGTCGGTTTCAATCGCTGGTGGCTGCGCGTTATCGCTTATGCTTTCATCCTAGTCACCGACCAGTACCCGCCCTTCCGGCTATCCGAATAAGACCGCTTATGCCTGCCTTTTCCAGTCTGCGCCTTGCCGACCCGCCTTCTTCTCGGAATGCTTGGGAAGCCCAACGTCCCGCTCTTTTGGAGGCCATGCAGCAGATCATGGGTCCTTTGCCCGGACCGGAAAAGCGCGGTCCGCTCGATGTCCAAGTCCAAGAGGAAATAGACTGCGGCTCTTATACTCGTCGTCTCATTACCTACGTCTCCGAGCCGAATTGTCGAGTGCCAGCCTATTTGTTGGTTCCCCATGCCGCTCTAGAATCTCCGGTGCCGGCCGTGCTTTGTCCCCATCCTACGGACGACCGCATCGGCCACAAGGTAGTCGTCGGTTTGGGCGGTCGCACCAACCGCGCGTATGCCAGCGAACTGGCTCAAGCTGGCTTTGTCACGCTCGCTCCGGCCTACCCACTGCTGGCCGACTACCGCCCCGACTGGCGTGCTCTCGGCTACCAGTCGGGGACCATGAAAGCGATATGGGACAATATGCGCGGTCTCGATCTGTTGGCCGAACTGCCCTTTGTCGCAGGGGAGTCTTTCGCCTCCATCGGCCACTCGCTGGGCGGCCACAATTCGATTTACACCGCAGTTTTCGACCCGCGCATCGCTGTTGTCGTCTCCAGTTGCGGCCTCGATTCTTATCAAGATTATATGGACGGCGATATCACGGGCTGGACCAGCGATCGCTACATGCCGCGCTTGAAGGACTACGCTCTAGCGGACCTTCCCTTTGACTTCCACGATATGATTGCCGCGTTAGCACCGCGTCCTTGCTTCATATCCGCGCCTTCGGGCGATTCCAATTTCCACTGGCGCAGCGTCGATTCAGTGGTCGAAACCGCGCGGGCGGTGTACGATCTATACGGTGCCGGCGAGGCGCTGCAAGTGGTCCATCCCGATTGCGGGCACGACTTTCCCGACGCCGTTCGAGAGCGGGCTTACCAGATTATCGCCGAGACATTGGAATGTTTGGGAGCTTTTGACGCGAGAGAGGCGCGTAATTAGGTTCAATGGTAGTTACCAAGAGGATGGGACATGAGCGATAATTTCCACAACTATCAGTTGCTATTGGCGAAAGCGGCTCAGCTTTACGAGAGGCATGGGGTTGGACGGCCGGAGCCTTTACACACAAATTTCACGAGGAAATATATGGATGCCTTAAAGAAACTTTGTTTGGAGGACAATAACCTCGTTCTCATCCGCGACTTGCATGATTCTGGGAATGAAGCAGTGTCAGACCTGCACGGGAAACTTTGGGACGAAATTGAATCTGAGCTGAAATTGCTGGAATCGGAAATTCCCGAATTTAGACAGCTTTTTAAATCTGTTCCAACAGACAAAAGCGATACAGTTCGCCGATACTATCAGTTGAGTGAAGCTAGCTCGCTCGAAATTGGAGAGGAAGAAGGCTATATATGGTTCGGGGTTGGTTGTTCCAAAGAGGAGTATGGAGACTCGTACGCCATGTTAGAGAGGGGATTGAAGCATCTGAGCGGTGAAAAAAAAACGTGGTGGTATCCTTGGTGGAGATATACTCATCAAAAACTAAACCTATGTGACCCCACCTCAGAAAATATCAAGCTACTGTTGAGTACAAAAAAAAGGAAAGAGTTCGCGAGAAATTTCGTCCAAGACGTGAAAGAAGTCTTGGAAGTTCTTGAAGATATTGCCATGGTGAATGCAATCGAAGAAGGAAAAAATACGGGACTTGCTTCCAGAGAAGAGGTATTCAAAATTTTAAAAGGTGTTGAGTGTTAAAATTTGAAAGTCGAATTTAGCAACAACTTCACCAGAGACCTTAGACGCCTCCGAAATCAATCTGTTAAAGAGCGTATCAGGACGGCGATAGGGCGAATCGAACGGGTGAATGACCTTACAGAAGCAAGTAACGTCCGCAAAATCAGCGGTTTTGAGAATTGCTTCCGCATACGAGTCGGCGACTATAGACTTGGCTTTCGATTGGAAAATGATACCGTAGTGTTCACGCGATGTCTGCCGCGCCGAGATTTTTACCAACGCTTTCCCTAGCCACCTCACCTACCAAATGCTCAATTTCTTTTTGCTTCTACTGCTCCTATCCGTCCCCCTCTACGCCAACCCTCACTTCCACGACGCCACCCAAGAAGCGGGCATCGGCTTCGTCCACGTCAATGGGGCCAATGGTCAGAAATTCGTCATTGAAACGGTCGGTCCCGGCGGCGGATTTTTCGATTTCGACGGCGACGGTCGCCTCGACATTTATCTGATCAACGGGGCTGCCGTGCCGGGGACCGAATACGATCCTGCGCCGCAAAACGCGCTCTACCACAATCGCGGCGACGGCACCTTCGCCGATGTAACGGAGCACGCTGGTGTCGGCGACACGGGCTACGGCATGGGCTGCGCGGTCGGCGACTACGACAACGACGGGAACCTCGATCTGTACGTGACCAACTTCGGTGCTAATGTGCTGTATCGGAACGAGGGTGATGGAACGTTTGCGGATGTGACAGTCGCGGCCCAAGTCGGCGACGAGGGCTGGGGGGCGAGTGCTGCGTTTGCCGACATTGATCGAGATGGTTTCGTCGATTTATACGTGGGCAATTATCACAACTTCTCCTATGCCAATCACCGCGTCTGCGCCGAGGGCGGCAGCGGGCTTCAGCTCTATTGCGGCCCGGAGGCCTTTGACGGGGTGACTGACGTGCTGTATCGGAATGAGGGCGATGGAACATTTGCCGACATTACGGTCGCGGCCGGGCTGGGTAGCGCTGAAGGCAAGGAGCTAGGCGTGGTCTTCGGCGACGTGGACCTCGACGGCGATCCCGACCTGTACTTGGCCAACGACAAGACCTTGAACTTCTTGTATCTCAACGACGGCACTGGCCACTTTGCGGATGAAGCGCTGCTGGCCGGCGTTGCGTACAACGAAGACGGGGATGTCGAAGCGGGCATGGGCGTTGACATGGGCGACTACGACAACGACGGCGACCCCGACCTTTTCGTCACCAATTTCCAGTGGGAGACCAATACGCTGTACAAGAATCTCGGCGACGGCACCTTTGTCGATGAGACCTTCCTAGCTGGGTTGGGCAAGGGCAGCATTGCTTACTTAGCGTGGGGCACGCGCTTTTTCGATGTCGATAACGACGGCGACCGCGATCTTTTCATCGCCAATGGCCACTTGGAAAGCGACGTCGAGCAATACGAGAACGCGACCTTCCCGCAGCGCAATCAGCTCTTTCTCAACACTGGCGACGGCCGCTTTGAGGAATACGCAGAGGACGGCGGTGCCTTGTCGTTGAAACGGGTCAGTCGCGGCGCGGCCTTTGGCGACTACGACGACGATGGTGACATCGACGTCGTAGTCGCCAATGTTGCCGCCCAGCCGACCTTGATGCGCAATGACGGCGCGAACGGGCATTGGGTGCGTCTGCGGCTAGAGGGCCGCGACAGCAACCGCGCTGGTATTGGCACCCGCGTCGAAGTGGTGAATGGCGGGAAAATTAGTATTTATAAGTCTATTAAAAACAATAATTTATCCCCCCCCCGTATGGCAGTGGCAAGCGGCGGACGGGTGCAGACCGACGAAGTGCGCTCGGGTGCCAGCTATCTCTCGCAGAGCGACCTGAGGCTGCACTTCGGGTTGGGAACGGCCACTAGCGTTGAGCGCGTGGTCGTCTATTGGCCGAGCGGTCTGGTCAAGGAATACGCGGATTTAGGCGTCAACCAAGAGCATTTGCTCGTCGAAGGAGCGGCGCGATGAGGACTTTGTCGGTGGTTAGTGGTCAGTGGTCAGTGGTCAGCCCCCCCACCGTTCCGCCTCGGTCGGGAAGAATGGACAGGCCACGGCCACTGTTGTTATTGATTTGCCTTGTATTGTGCGCCGCCTGCGCACAAGAGGAGGCGAAAGAAAAAGTGCGCCCCGGCGCGGCTATGGACGCCGAAGTGCTCTTTACGCGCGGCATCGCGCTCGCCGCCGAAGGCCGCCACACCGAGGCCATTGACGCGTACCAACAGGCTGCCGCGCTCGCACCTAAATCCGCTAAGATTCACTACAATCTCGGCAATGCCTACGTGCGCCAGCTCGATTACCCCAGCGCAATGGCGGCCTATCAGCGCGTATTGGCACTGGACTCGACGCACGTATCGGCGCGGCACAATCTCGCAGCCATGTACGTCAAACAGCTCAACTACACCCAAGCTATTGAAGAACACCGCCGGGTGCTCGCGTTAGACCCCGGCCATCTGACGACCTACTACGACCTCGGCTACATCTATTTTTTGCGCGGCGAGTACGGCGAGGTGGAAACACTGCTGCAAGCGGGTCTGGACCGCGACTCGACCAATGCCTCTTTCTACCGGCTCTTGGGCCGGACGCGCCTGAAGGAACTCGACTTTGAGCGGGCCGCAGAAGCTCTGACCCGTGCGGTCGAGTTGGACAGCACGGACGCCGCCGCGTACGTCGATCTGGCGCAGGTGGAACTCAAGCGGCGCGAGTACGCGGCGGCCGAACGCGCTGCCCGCCGCGCTATTGCGCTCGATGCCTTGTCTAAGGAGGCGTACTTTGCGCTGGCCAATGCCCTCAAGCGGCTCGGTCGCCGCGAGGAGAGCACCGAGGTGCTGGCGCAGTTCCGCGCCCTCGACCAACAGCTCGACAAAATTGACGACCAACTGCGGATGCTGGGCAATGCGCCCGACGATCACGAAGCGCGGGCACAACTGGGCCTGCTGTACACCGAGCAGGGCCGCTTGACCGAAGCGGCCGAAGCGTATCGGTTAGCCGTGCGCCTCGCGCCGGACAGCCTGCGCTATCGCAATAACTTAGGCAATCTCTACCTGCGCTTGGGCCAATTCGCCGAAGCTGTCGCCGAGTATCAAGCCGCGCTGTCCTTGGACCCAGCATACGCCAAGGCCCACTACAATTTGGGTCAGGCGTACATGCGCTTGCAGCGCTTTGACGATGCCATAGCGAGCCTCGCGGAAGCGCGTCGCTTAGCACCGGAAGACGCGGAGACGCATTACTTTTTAGGGCTGCTGCATGCGCGCACTGGCGATTACGCCAAAGCCGCCGAGATGCTGACCGTTGCGGTAGCGGCCCGGCCAGACTGGCTCGATGCGCGGCAGAAGTTGGCGGTGGCGTACTTGAAGTCGGGCAAGGTAGAAGAGAGCAAGCGGGAGCTAGCAACATTAAAAAAGATGCAGGAAGAACTTGAGAAAAAAGAGTAGATACTGGGGTCTATATGCGATGCTAGCCCATCGTAGGGGCGTCCTTTATGGGCGCCCCATCCCCGCCCGCGAAGGGGTGTTTTTCGCCGCGTTCCTCGTCCTCGTCCTCCTCATCGGCTGCGCTGAGGACGGCCCGGCCGTGGCTACTGAAGATGCTGTCTTGGTGGAGGTGGGGCCAACGGCGATTCGGGTGGCGGATTACCGCCAGTTCATTGCACGGGTGGCACCGGAATTGCGAGCGGAATACGGGGCTGAAAAACTGTTGGAGGCCATCGTCGAGCAAACGCTGCTCGTGCAGGAAGCCGAGCGGCGTGGCTTGGGTGCGAGCGCGGAATTTGTGCAATGGCAGACGCAGGCGCAGGCGCAGCTCGTGCAGCAGGCTCTATACAAGCGCGCTGGAATCGTCCAGCCCGAGGTCGCCGAGGAGGAGCTGCGGGCCTATTTCCAGCGCAGTCCGTACAATCGCCGCGTGCGCTTTAGCCTGCTGATGGTACGCGAGCAAGAGCAGCTACCGGAGATTTTGGCCGCGCTCGCCGAGGGAGCGGACTTTGAGGAGTTGTCGATGCGGCATTCCCAAGACTCGCGGATTCTAGAACGCCGCGCCGATATGGGCTATCACCGTTGGGGCGATACCATGGCCTCGCACGCCGCCCTCACCGAAAGGGCCTTCTCCATGCAGGTCGGCGAAATCTCCGAGCCGATGCAGGTGGCCGATGGGTACTTTCTCATCAAGCTCACGGACATGCACCCGGTCAGCTTTGAGCAGGAGCGGGAGACCATTCAGCGCTTGGTGCTGCGGGAGAAGTTAGGGCGGCAGCTATTGGCTTATTACGACACCTTGCACGTGCGTTATAATGTGCGCTACGAGCCGAACGGGTTGACGGGGTCGCCGGAAGCGGTCGTGGCCGCGTACGACGGCGGGGTGCTGACAGTCGCGCAGGCCCGCGAACTGCTAACAGGTCAGGGCACGGGCGAAAAAGTGCTGCGGCGCGAGGTCGGGCGGCACGTGTTGGTCCCGCTCGAAACCGCGCGGCTCGCGCTTGCTGACGACCCAGACCTGCAGCGCGAACTTGCGCGACTGCGGCAGGTGCAGCTTGCGCGGCGCTTGCAGGACGCGCTGCAAGCGCAGGTGCCACCGCCCAATCCCAACGGCCTGAGCCTGTTTTACGAGGAGCACAAGCTCCGTTACACCGCACCGGCCGAGGTGGAGGTGCGCCGTCTCCTCGCCCGCGACGAGGCCGAAGGCACTGCCATTGTCGAGCGGATGCGCGCCGGCCGCGATACGACCGCGCTGGCTGATCGTTTCGTCAGCGTGATTTACGGCAGCGGCGCGTTAGAGGGCGACAATCCGGTCAGCCGCGCCCTGCGCGCCGACGAGGGGACTTTTCACGGTCCCTTTGCCACGGATAATGGTTATATTGTCTTGCAAGTGCTGCGCCGCCGCCCGGACCGACTGCCGCCGCTAAGCGAGATCCGCGAACAGGTGGAGGCGGATTGGGCGGCAGCGCAGCTCCAAGCGGCGGTCAAGGAACTGGCCGCGTCTCTGCGCCAGCGCCGCGCCAACGAAATCCGCTTCAGCCCAGACGCTGTGGCGCTAGCCCTATTGGCCTCTTCTCATGGCGAATAATTCCATCGTCCTGCAACCTGCCTATATCGTCGATCGTCGGCAGGACTATATCTGGTTTGTGAGCCTTCCTTTTGCCGCGGTCTGCTTCGCGCTCGTGTCGGGGCACTATCTGCCGGGGGCGGCGCTGGCGGCCATTGCCTTGTGGGTGACCATTCCCCACCACTTCGTCACGTGGCTGCGCGTCTATGGCTCGCCGGCGGAGTTTGCCCGCTTCAAGGAGCGGTTCATTCTCGGGCCGATAGTGTTGGTCGCCTTTGCCTACGGCCTGATCCAGTGGGCACCGTTGAGCTTGGTGTTGATCGTGACGTTATGGGATCACCAGCACAGCTTGATGCAGCAATACGGCTTTGCGCGCGTGTACGACTTCAAGGCCAAGGCCGGCACGCCCACGACCGCGAAGTTCGACTTGGCCTTCAATTGGATCTTCTTTGGCAACATGCTCGTGGTGTCGCCGCTTTTTTCCACGGTGTGGGTGCGGATGTTGCACGAGTGGCACTTGCCCATCAGCGCGGAAGCGGTAGCGACGGTACACCTCGTCTCGTGGACCATTGCCATTGGCTACGGCCTGATCTACGTGGGGCACATCGCCTATTGCGCCTGGCGCGGTTACGCACTCAACCCGCTCAAATACGCCTTTCTGCTGTCGAGCTATTTCCTGTGGTACTTCACCAGTTTTACCACGGCCTATCTGCTCGTCTTTGCGGTGGCGCACCGGATCATGCACGGGATCCAGTACATCGTCATGGTGTATTTCTACAACCGCCACAAGGTCGAGCGCACGGGCGGCGATTCGGCCCTTCTGCGCTACGTGGCGAGTAAGGGAGGCGTCAAGTTTTTTCTCTTGCTATGCGCGGCCTATGCCGTCGTCTTTCACGCGCTGAGCGAGGGCTTGGTGCGCGATTTTGGCTTTGGTATAGTCGGCTTCAACACTAATTTCGACCTCTTCAGCTATTCGCTGCTCAGTTCCTTTGCCCTGATCCACTACTACTACGACGCATTTATATGGAAAGTGCGGAAAAAGGACGTGCAGGAGGGGCTGTAACAGCAGTGGTCAGTGGCCGGTGGCCAGTCCCCACCCGTCTCCACCTAGGGCGGCGAGGGGACTAATCACTGACCACTGACCACTGGCCACTAACCTAGGAGATTGAGCTATGCTCGAAGTCGTCCTCGCCGTCGCCGTCGTCGCCATTGCTGCGGCCATTGTTCGTCAAGCTACGGACGATGCGTGCTACGATCTCTCCGACGGAGAGCGCCATCCGCACAAGTGGGGCTACACGGACACCCGCTTTGAGTTCGTCGGGCCGAAGACCGTGCAGGTGACCGGCAGCCGCTATCCGCTGGCCGGCTTCACTATGCCGCACTTCATCCCGTTTGTCGAAGAGATGCTCCAAGTTCCGATTGACCCCGACGAGATAGCCGTTGAAAAAGAGGCTCACGAGGTGCCGCCTTCGCGGGCAGACGCAAGTCTCGTCGCCGCTTGGCAGGACGCGCTCGGCGCAGAGCGGGTTTCGCTCGACGATGAGGAGCGTCTGATCCACAGCCACGGCCAACTCAGCGTCGATGAGGTCTATCGCCTGCTCTACGGCGACGCCTTGGAGCGCGTGGTTGATCTGGTGCTTTATCCAGAGAGTGAAGACCACGTGCGAGCCATCGTGCGCCTCGCTGCCGAGCACAATGTGTGCCTCGTGCCCTACGGCGGCGGCACCAACGTCAGCGGCGCACTGGCCCTGCCCACTGACGACGGCCGCGTCTTCGCCTCGGTCGATATGCGGCGCATGAACCGGATCGTCGATCTCGACGAGGACAACCTCCAAGCCTGCATTGAAGCGGGGATTTCGGGCAAGGAACTGGAGCGGGAACTCGCCGCCCGGGGCTACACCGTTGGCCACGACCCCGACAGCATCGAGCTTTCGACCTTGGGCGGCTGGATCGCCACCAACGCCAGCGGCATGAAGAAAAACCGCTACGGCAATATCGAAGACATCGTCCTCGAAGCGACCTTGGTGACACCGACCGGCGCGGTGGAGACTCTGCACACCACGCCGCGCAACTCGACCGGCATCCAGCCGCGCGGGCTGCTTTTTGGCTCGGAGGGCAACCTTGGCATCATCACCAAGGCCGTGCTCAAGATCCATCCCCAGCCGGAAGTGCGCGAATACGGTTCGCTGGTGTTCAAGTCCTTCGCCCAAGGCGTGGAGTACTTGCAGGCATTACGACAGACCGGGACCTTGCCGGCGAGTATTCGCTTGGTCAACAACCAAGAGTTCCGCTTTGGACAGGCCCTCAAGGCCGCGCCCCCTCCCTTGAAGCACCTCAAAGAGAAGGTGCAGAAGTTTGCCTTATTGAAGGTGTTGGGGTTTGACCCGCTGAAAATGGCGGCGTGTACGATCGCCATGGAGGGAACCCGCGCCGAGGTCGCCCACCAGAAGCGGACGATCTTCAAGCTAGCCAAAGCCCACGGCGGCAAGAGTGCCGGCGCCACCAACGGCCGGCGCGGCTACATGCTGACTTTTGGGATCGCCTATATCCGCGACTTTTTGAATCAGTTCGATTTCCTAGGCGAGACCTTCGAGACCTCCGTGCCTTGGACCCGCATCCACGATGTGACGCAAGCCGTGCAAGCGGAGCTAACCGCGCAGTGTAGTGCCCGTGGCGTGGCCGGGCGGCCCTACCTGTCGTACCGGGTGACGCAGACGTACCACACAGGGGTGTGCATCTACTTTACGATGGGGTTTTCTGGGCGGGGGTTGGAGCATCCCATTGAGGTCTATCACGACATTGAGTACGCGCTGCGGCAGACGATCTTGGACAACGGTGGCTCGCTGTCCCATCACCACGGGATAGGCAAAATCCGGCAGAGCTTCGTCCAGCACATCCAGAGCGAAAACAGCATCGAGGCCCTGCAAAAGACCAAAGAAGCGCTGGATCCGCAGAATATTTTCGGCATTCAGAATGGGATTTTTGGCAGTGCGTGCCGGAAGCCTGAAAAATAAAACAGTCGTCATCACTGGTGGTTCTGCGGGCTTGGGCGCGACGCTGGCGCGGGAGTGCGCCCAGCAAGGAGCGCGGCTGGTTCTGTTAGCGCGGAATGCCGAGCGGCTGGAGGCCGTCGCCCGAGAGTGCGAGCAGTTGGGGAGCGAGGTGCTGACTGTCGTTGGGGATGTCACCATAGCCGAAGATGGCAGGCGGTTGGTGGAGGCCGCGGTCGAGCGGTTCGGGTGTATAGACTACTTGGTCGCCAACGCTGGCATTAGCATGTGGACCGAGTTCGCCGAGATTGAGGATGTAACATTGTTCCGCAAGCTGATTGAGGTGAATTATCTGGGGGTTGTGCACTGCGTGCATCCGGCGCTGCCGCATCTCAAAAAAAGCAAGGGCCTATTCGTGGCCATTTCGTCCATTCAGGGGCAGGTAGGGGTGCCGCTGCACACGGGGTACTCGGCGTCCAAACACGCGCTACAGGGGTTTTGCGATGCTTTGCGGATGGAGGTGGGCGAGAGTGGGGTGGGGGTTATGACCGTGCTCTTGCATTGGCTCAAGGGGACGGAGTTGCGGCAACGCGCACTGGGGAAGGACGGGAAGGCGTTGGGTGCCGCATCGCGCGAACATCGGGCGGAAGCGGTGAGTTTAGAAGAGGCGGCGCAGGCGATTGTGCGCGGGATGCAGCAGCGACAGCAGCGACTCTATGTGCCGAGACGGCTTAGGCTACTGGCCGTGGTTCACGCCCTGTGGCCGGCACTGGCCGAGTGGGTCGTCAAGGGGAAGGTGGCGCGGGAGGAAGGGTAGGTTGGGGGCTAGGAACGTTCGACGCTGATCTTGAGCCGGTGCTGTTCCTGAGCGTCCGCAAGCGCGACGAAGCGATAGCCTCAAACCGATCCCGCAGAAATTCTCTTGCCTTGGCCTCCGTCGTCGCGGTATCGACTGCCAGCCACTCGGCGGGTAGGCGGGCGGTGCGTTCAAAGCACCAGTCCGCGTAGGTTTTGGCGACGCGCTTGCGAATGCGCTCGTTGCCGAGGTCCTCGAATAGCCGTCGGCGCACTACCTCGCTGATTTCGGATTCGTCATTGGCGATTAAGTCGCGGGCGACGCGGCGCACCACCTTGGTGATTCGGTCCTGCCACTGCTGATCCCAATCGGTCATTTCGACTTGGCTGCGCGGTAGGCTGATGACCGCTGCGGCTTGCGTGGTGCCAGTGACAGCGACGGTCAGGTTTTGTAGGAAGGCGTGGAAAGGCTCGGCCATGGGCCGATGGCGGTTGACGAAGTTCAGGACTTCATCGAACAACAGTAGCACGGGTGCATCTGCAGCGGCGAATACCCTAGACCCCGGTCGCGGAATCCGTAAAAATCCACTAATGACGTCACATAATCAAAGTTCCAAAATGAAGTTGCCATGTCCACCGCCAGCCGGTTCACCGTTACGTTGCCGCCGCGGCGACCGATCAAGAACGGCGTCGGTACTACGTCCACAGGCAGCAGGTGATTCAGCAAGACCTGATTAACAAAGGCTTCTTCCGTTTGCCCCTCCACCACAATGGCCAGCCGAATCACGGACGTCCCCCGAGGATATTCTTCTCCCACAGCTCCCCGGTTGAGTAGTGCTCAATCCACTGCTTATAGGCATCGGGATCAAGTTTTCGGCACAGCGTCTGGCCTTCCTTCAGATCCATGACGAAAACTTGGTCGATGTCGAATGTGTCCACCAAGTGGGGTGACTGCGTTGCTACGATGATCTGTCTTTCTTGGGAGCGCGAAGCTATCATGCCGCCGATTAGTCCCACGGCCGACGTATGCAAGCCCAACTCGGGCTCATCCAACAGGACGACATCCGGCAACATGTCGGTCGGCATTCTGAGCAGCGTTACTAGGGCAAAGGTCCGCAGCGATCCGTCGGAGGTTACGTGGGCACCGAACGTCTTGTCCGACCACTTGGCTTTCCAGCGCAGCAGGACCTTTCCGTATTCCTCTTCGATGGCGAAGCGGTCAAAACCCGGTAGGACCCGCCCGATCTGCCAACAGATGTCCTCATATACCCTCACGTCTTCCTGCTCTAGCCGGTATAGCACTGCCGCCAAGTTGCCCCCGTCGCTGCGAAGCTGGTGGTTGTCATACACATCCCATTTCTTTTTAAAGTTTGACTCGTAGGATGTGTCGTGGAACTGGTAGGCCGCAATGTTGCGGAGCAGGTGGACAATCCCCTTGGCGGTCATTCTGCTCGCTTCAGGATACTCATCGGTCTGAGCGGCTTCGACAATTTTTGCTTCGCGATGCCCGCTATCTAGGTATTGCCAGTTCGCTTCAGTGGAAAAATTTGGTCGGCTGAACCTGAAGCCTTCCTCCGTAAAGAGGAAACGGTCGGTTTGGGTGTGGGACAATGCAAACCTGTAGTGGCTCCGGCCCGCCGCCGTAAGCAGGGCTATCTCAGCCTTCATCCGTGGTGTCACGCGACTGCCGCCAAAGAGTTGGTCGTCGGCACCACCCTGCCGCTCGACGAACTCCCCCAGCCGCCTAGAACGAAGCATCCAACTCAGCATTTCAAAGAAGCGAATGAAATTCGATTTGCCTGAGCCGTTGGCACCAATTAGGACCGCCGCCTTGGGGATTCCCGCAAGCTCGACATCGGCCAACGACCGGAAGCCCCGGATGCGGACGGATTCGATCATTGTTGAGGCCATCTCGTTCCTTTCACCTCTGCAATGCCAAGAGCATGGCGTCACACGCGTTCATAAATACATGCTCGCCTGTCAGCATACATGCTCGCCTGTCAGCGAACGATGGGCAAAAAACAAGCATGCTTGGATGTCTTCTGGCTCCAGAATCGGATATTCTTGGAGAATCGTCTCTGCGGTATCCCCTGCCGCAAGCATTCCTAGGACATGTTCCACCGCGATGCGCATGTCGCGAATGATGGGCTTGCCGCCAAAGACATCCGGGCGCACGGTAATGCGCTTGAGTAAGTCGGGATTAGTAGTCATGTCTCTCTCCGTGGTTATCACATCCGGCTACCTCGGCACTGCCAAGAGCATGGCGTCGAGTAGGCGTTTTTCGTTGCAGCCTTGAGGATAGAGGGCGGACAGGGCGTTGGCAAGGCGGAGGAAGTCGGGGCCGCGATCTTGCTCAGCGTCGATTAGCGTCCGTAGAGCGTTGGCGTGGCCGCTGGACTGGAGCAGCATGGCGGTGTGGACGCGGTCGAGGGTGGTGTCGCCAAGCGGCGCGGCGAGTTGGTCGTCGGAGGATTCGCCGTAGCGCGGGCGCGGCTCCCGGACGAGAGTGGGTGCGCCGTCCTGCAAGTCGGGGAAGAGGGTCTGCTGCAGGCTAGTGTTCGGGTCGCTTTCGATGTAGTTGGCGGCGGCAGCAGCGCCGTCCTCGCCGAAGAGCTTTTTGGCGCGCTCGGACACTGGTAGTAGGCGTACGACGCCCTTTTCTTGGCCGATGATGCGGTCGGTCCAGGTGTCGAGGTCAATGCCCATGGGCTGGGCGAAGCGGCGCACTACGTCGAAGGGGAGCGCAAATCCCGTGGCGGCTGCCTTGGCGACGGCTTCTTCGGAAGAATAGCAGATCCACCCGGTACCACTCATCGCCGACGCGAAGCCGCCTCTGCCGGCCCATGAAGCAGAAATCCCCACCTAGCTCTAGGAGGAATGTCTCCAAGTGGTCAATCAATGCTTCTTCAAGGTCGCTTTCGGAGTACTCGTCCTTGAGATCGAGAAATTCGAGGACGAACGGGTCCTTGATCTCCTCTTCAGGAAGGACGCGATCTTCGGGCCGCGCCTTCCGCCCACGAGTGAGCATGGCGGCCTTGTTCTTCGATAGCGCGGTGCGTTCATAGAACTGGGAATTAATCTGCCGGTCGAGTTGTCGAACCGACCAACCTCCGCGCAGGGCCTCGGTTTCGTAGAATTCACGAGCGTGCGTGTTCTTTACTGAAAGCAGCCGCACGTAGGCGGACCAAGGGAGCGGAAAGACTTCAAGGAGTTGCCCCAAGGGAACTTCAGTAGAAGCGGTATCGGATTTGCCAGACACCGTCTGGCAAATCGCTTGTTGAGGGGATTGATCAGATTTGCCAGACAGTGTTTGCTGAATCTGATCGGATGGATACGACAGGTAAAACAGGCGCATCTGCTGGATATTCTGACGAGAAAATCCGCGCCCAAACCGCTGCGTCAAATCCGCCGCCAGTCTCTCAATGGGCGCGGTTCCGTATTCAGCCCGCTTTTCTCCTGATTGTTCAAACTCAACGATACGACGCCCGATCATCCAATACGTGGCGGTCATAACGGCATTCACCGACCGAGCGGCCGATTGCCTAGCAGCGTCAACAATCCTCGACACATCGCCAAAGATGGCTTGGTACTGAGCATCTAGCTTGTCGTCTTTGAGTATCGACTTTTTCATGATCTGCTCTTCTCCCCGTAGAGGGTTTCGGCCAGACGCTTGCATTCTCGGAAGGTCATCCTATGCGTTCCTCAGCCCAGCGGACGACGGCTTCGGCGATGGCGATGGCTTCGGCGTACTCCTGAGTGGTAACAGGCCCCATGTCGCCGGGATAGCGCGTGACGGTGGCATACTTGGTCAACTTGCTGGCTTGACGGACCGGCGCTGGTATGACTTCTCCCTCGTCTTCGAGCAGCGATAACAGGTGGTCAAGGTCATGCACGTAAGGGAACTCGATGTTGCGTGCGATCATCACGGCCTTGATAGATTTTTCGGCGGCCTGCTGGGCCTCAAAGCACAGGTCTTCTAGGTAGGCTTGTGGTACGCGGTTTTTCGCCATCGCCAGACTGCTTCTGGCGCGATTCATCCATTCCCGTGGGTCGTCAGGTGGAAAGCGTTCAGGCGGCTTCATAAACGATCCTTCCTTCGCGTAGGGCTGGCTTGATGACCAATGCGTGGCTGTCCTTGTAGCGCTCGACCGCTTGGGGCGTTACAACGATGGCGTCAATAGCTGCGCCGACCCTGTGCAGGTTCTGATAAATCTGCCCCATAAGTTCAAGCGGGTTCTCACATTCTTTGATGATGAGCAGATCGACATCGCTGTGGCGGTTCATGTCGCCGCGAGCGGCGGACCCGAAGAGGATGATCTTCTCCGGCTGCGCCACCTCTACAATGCGCCGGACGATGTCGTCCAACGTTTGTTGGTCAAGCATCCCCTTGTTCATGGCTTCTCTCCGACTTCGACGAGACGCTTGCATTCGCGGGGGATCACGAGGGCTTTGTTTTCTTCCACAAGCGCACGGTGAAGCGGTACTCCTCCGCGATCAGGTCCGGCTCGGTGCCGTTGTGGGCCAACATGCCGGGAATGATTTTGTTCCGAATGCCCATGCCACGCGCATCCACATAGCCGTAGTCGCGCATCACGTTGACTAAGGTCTGATTGCGGGCGTAGCGCAGCCCCAATCGCATCCCAGCGGGCGTCACCGTGTTGGGCAGGCGGCCCGGGCTGACCACTTCGAGGCGATCCGAGTAGATGACGAGCATGATGTCGGTCCCCACGATGCTGTAATCGCGGTGTACAAGGGCATTGACCACGGCCTCGCGCACCACGCTTTCGGGAAATTCCCAACGGTCAATCCGACGCGCTCCTTCCAAATAAGCGGAGGGCGTCGTATTGCGCCGCACGAAATCCCACGCCTTATCTACAAGACCCAGCTTGACAAGCTCCCCGTCCTCGGGGTCGCAGAGTGGAACCATAGGGCCTTTGAGGTCCTCGTCCGCACGGGTTGCATAATCCGGCTCCGGGCCTAAGTAGCAAATAGCTCGAATGCCCGATTGCGGAAGAAACCGCTTGGGATTCTTGCCAAACAGAAGCATTCCGTCGATGGTTGCGACCATCCGGCCCGCTGCTGGGGTCGCAAGTTCGAGGTTTTGCAGCAGCCTTTGCCACTGATCGACATCGTTTGTCGGCGGAACGCTGCCGCCTAGAACGCGGTTAAAATAATCGCGCAAATGCCGCTGGTTGAGCGAGTCGAGCGCCGTGCCGGGGACCGGCTTTAAGCCGTAGCGGAACAATCCCCCCTGTAGGTAGAGCCGTTCTTCTTCCTCGCGGCCTGCGGTACGCGTAGTCGTCCCGACGCGCACCTGAGTAACCCAATTTTCTCCGCGCTTAGCCTTGTAGGGCTTATCCGGCGCATCTCTGGGAAGAGATATAACGCCGACCGTTTTTCCGTTTCCCCAGTCCACGGTCTCCCAAAAGGGAATCGTCGCCGGCAAGACGTGGGTACGCGCTGTTTCCATCACCCATTCCTCCACTTTGCGCGGCTCTCGCGTGAGACCGGCAACCGAGCCATTGTCCTCGACGCCGAGGAAAATGTACCCGCCTTCCAGATTGAGCAGAGCTGCAATTTCCGTGGCCAGTCGTTCCGGGCGAAGGTCAGCGCGTTTGAATTCCACGCCAGAGTTCTCGCCGCTGCGGATCAGTTCGATCAAATCGGCTTTGTTCATGGTTGCCTCAGAAGCCGTACTACCAGCGGCACCCCACATTCCATTTTGGCCTTCTCATTCATCGCGTGTCTTCCATCTTTCGGATGTCTTCTGACCCTCCCGAATTTCCATCGGCTGCTTGAGAGTGTCAACGCTCAGATAGTAGTGGGCGACCTTGATAACCTCGTGCCACGGAAACCGAGCTGGGTCTTTGATCGGCTCCTGAAGCTCTGGGGTGCTGGCGCAGTTGGTCACCACGTAGAGCCAGTAACATTCGCGGCGGTCCTCGGCGACGCGACGCTCATTGGGCGTCAGCAGAATGCTGCCGGTGGCAGCGGCGAGACCTTTTATCTCGATCAGACGCAACTCGCCGGACGTTGGATCGAGGCTGGTTATATCATATCCAAGATTTTTCTCGTGGACATCTTCGACCTGACGACCTTGTGCAGTCTCGTACTCCACGACCACTCGCATCGTCGTCATCTCGGTTTCGGGATGTGGACGCAAGCGCCGGACATCGAGGGTCTCGCGTTCGGGATGGGGTAGGATCAAGACGCTGGCGAGCCGCTCAACTCCCTGCAAGGTCAGTGCCCGCTGCCGCTCAAACTCATCACGCCGACGGTCACGGCGCGCCATCACCTCGGCATGGCGGGTTTCGGCCTGAGCCAAGCGACCCTCAGCACCGATTACGTTGTTATCCCTCTCCTCGGCGGCGCGGCCAATCTCCTCATCGGCCCGCTGTATAACTTCCGTCAAGGACAGTTCGACGTGTTTGGCAATGCGCTCGACTTCGGCTAGACGCTCGGTGCGAACCTCGTTGATAAAAGGCACCAAGGCATTTCCGTTAAGCCAAGCGGTCGCCTCTGGGAGAGCAGCTACTGGCGGGAGATCGCCTGGAGTAGCAGTAGGGCTGAGATTGCCAAGGACATCCGGCTCGCGGAGACAAGGAGAGCCATCATCCGTCAACTCCACGGTGAACAACCGTTCGTGAATCACCTTTCCGAGACCATCCACGACCCGCGCCCGGTAGAAATCGAGGTGCGCCGGTTCTGCGTGCGCTAGGGAATGGAAACAGGCCCCCTTGGCAAAGGTGTCTTGGCCGAGATTGAGACTGTGCCGACGCAGAGCCTCAAATAGGGGATGCCCTGGGGTCACCCATTCGAGGTTGTGCTTCTCTGCTGTGTCGCGGTCCGTTGACAAGCGCGGATAGCGCATTGTTAGCTCCGGAAGTTTCCAGTCGCCCGAGCACGCGGGTTGTCACCCTGCGCGGCGGCGCGGGCACTCTGCCGTTTCACAAACCGCGTGATCTTTTGGTAAAGCTCGAACTCAGCGCCCTCAATAGCGAACTCGGCGGTGCGCGGGATGCGTTTCGTAAAAACCGGCTTCGCAGTCCACGTTCCGTCCGCTTGGCGCTCCGGGAAGTACACCATCGCCTCTTTGGTGCGCCGCAGGTAGAAGGGCGCTCGCCTCCGTTCCATAGCCTCGCGAATCGAACTCACATCGGCGTAAGCGTCGCGGTCGAGAAGCTGTAGGAACAGGGTAAAATTCTGCGGGTCGCCTTTGTGGGGCGTGGCGGTCAGCAGCAGTACATTATCGGCGCTGTCGCGTAACAATTCTCCCAGCCGGTAGCGCTGGCTCTTATGGGTCTCGTCCCGCGCTGACATGCGGTGTGCCTCGTCGATAATCACCAGATCCCAATGCACCTGTTGTAGGCCGGGCAAAATCTCGGTGCGCTTGGCGAGGTCGAGCGAGGTGATGGTCTGCTTTTGCTCTAGCCACTGGTTGACACCGAATTGATCGCGGATGTCGCTGCCCTTCATCACTAGGAACTTCTCGTCGAACTTTTCCTTGAGTTCGCGCTGCCACTGGAACGCCAGGTTTGCGGGGCAGACGACGAGTACCCGCTCGATGAGGCCCCGGAGCTTGAGCTCGCGGATCAAGAGGCCGGCCATGATGGTCTTGCCCGCACCCGCGTCGTCGGCGAGCAAGAAACGCACGCTCGGTAGCTTGAGAAGGTGCTCGTACACCGCTTCGAGTTGGTGTGGCAGCGGATCTACGCACGAGATGGAAAGCCCGAAATAGGGATCGAACTCGTAGGCGATACCGAGCGCATAGGCTTGGAGGCCGATTCGCAAAAGCTGCCCGTCGCCGTCGTAGGAAAGAGCCGCGCCGGCGATAGCCAGGTTGGAAATGTCAGCGGAAGTGAGCGTGACTTGACGGAACTGCTCGGACCGTTGGCCGACGAGGCCCGCTTCTAGGTAATCAGTACCGTTTGCGCGAACGGTTACTACTCGCATTGGCTCGCTGAACAGCGAGCCGGTCAGTATCTGTCCTTCGTGGATGTCGGATTCAGTTGCCATTTCACCACGCAAAAAGATCTCCCGCTTCCATCGTCAGCTCTCGGCTCTGACCGCCGTCCTCGCGCACTACGAGTTGGCCTTCGGAATATTCGACGTCTGCGACGCCAGCGAAGTTGGGGGGAATTTCCATGAGAAAGTTGGCGTAGGTGAAAACTTGGGTTTCGTCGGCGTCGATGTAGTGAAAGAGGTAGCGGCCGAAAATCTGGCCCTTTTCCAACAACACTGGGCTAGGTTGGTGCAGGCCCGTAGTGCCGAATTCTAGGCCACGGGCAAAGGGCTTGCCGTCGCGGACGTGCCGCCAGGCGTCGAACCAAGGGTATTCTTCCTCCGGCCAGATGTAGCCAATCAGGAGTCCCTTGCTGGCGTTGATGGCCGTGGTCCAGCCGTATTCTTCCTCGATTATGTACGAAACGACTGCTGGAGAGGCGTCATCCGTCAAGTGACGAATATCGACCTCGGTGCCGTCCTTTTTGAGTGCGGAAGGCCAGCGCACCTCCGGGTTCTCGGGCGTCGGCATGGGCGTTTCCTGCATAAAGCCGCGCGTGCCGTTGGCATCAACGCGGGTGCTCTCGTCCAAAAAGGGCGGACCAATGGTCGGGTGTTGGACGATGTTGTACACGCGGCCCAAATGGCGAGTATTGGTAACGGCCTCGGCTACTGCAAAGACGGCCTGATCCTGAGCCATGCGGATCGAACGCGAGACCTTGAGGCCGGCCAAGGGCAGCTCGGCCGACATTTGGGCTACGAGGTGACCGTCCTCTGTATGGGCGTCCTCGTCCAAATTCCACCACACGCGCGTGGCCTCGCCGTGCCAGCCCATGCCGTGAGCTTGCTCAGCTTCAGTGGCTGGCCCCCAGCGGTCGAGGCAGAGGAAGTGCCCCATGGAGCGCGGCTCTATAGGTGGTGCTTGATCTGGGGTGTCGCCGAAGGACCAAGAGTCCCATTGCAGGGGGTTGAGCGGATTGCTTTTGAGGTGGAAGTCGGCAATGGAGCCGCCGCCTAAATCGACGACTAACATGGCTGCTTGGCTGTCGAGCACGAGGCGGGGGCGGTCTTCGGCCGTGCTATGCGAGGCCGTCCAGAGGAACGCGACGAGGAAAAGGGTCCATTTCATTATGGGTGCTCCTTCTATTGGTGGGGGATGGCAAAAGAGACGTAACAACGTACTAGAAATTGACAGCAGGCAAAAGACGGCGGATGTTGTTTCTGCTATGAGAATTCTTCTGGTGATTACCCTTTCTATCCTCGTCCTAAGCGGCTGCCAAGAACCGGCAGACCGCTCTGAGGCGTTCCTCCAGTCGTACTACCGGGGCTTGGACTTGCTAGAGCGCTATCGGCTCAGGGCGGCCGAGCGTGCCTTTGCACATTGCGTCCGGTTGGAACCCGAGGCCGCCGAGGGCTACTGGCAGCTAGGGAGGGTGCGGCTCGTGCAGGGGCGGATAGAGGAAGGCGTGGGGTTGCTGGAACAGGCAGCGGCGCTAGACCCTGAATTGACGGCAGCGCGGTCTTTGGTGTTGGAGACGTTTTTGGGGCGGGGGAAAGAGGCACTCGAAGAGGGGCAGTTTGAGCAGGCGGAAAGTTATTTGCAGCGGGCACTGGCCGTCGATCCCGAGGGATATGAATCGCTCTATTGGGCGGCGATTGCCGCGCTGTGGCGGGAGGAGTACGCCCGCGCCGATTCGATCTTACAGCAGGCCGTGGCAGTGCATCCCGAGCCGCTGGAGTTGCGCTGGCATCAGAAGTGGTTGCAGGAGGCTTTGGGGCGACCGGCGACTGAGGCGTTTGCCGACGCCGTGCCGCAGGGAGCCATCAGCGGGCGGTTTAGCGAGATCAGTGTCGAGATGGGAGTCGATAAGTTCGACGGCGGTCGCGCTAGCGCTTGGGCCGACTACGACGAGGACGGGGATCTCGACTTGGTCGTCATCGGCCATCCAGCGCTGGCGTACTTCCGCAACGACGGCGCGCGCTTTGCCGAGCGAACGCAGGCCGCCGGATTGGTGCTGCCCGAGGGCGGAATTGGCGTACAGACGGCTGACTACGACAACGATGGGGACGCCGATATATACGTGACGCGCGATGGGTGGTTTGGCGGCGGCGTGAATGTGCTCTTCCAAAACGATGGCCGGGGCGTGTTTGCCGATGTGACGGAAGCGTCGGGCACGGGCGATCCGGGGTCGAGTTTTTGCGCCGCGTGGAGCGATTTCGATCGCGACGGCTATCTCGACATCTACGTGGCCAATGGCACGGGCGCGACCGGGGACTCGACCAATGTGCTTTTTCGCAATCGGGGCGACGGTACCTTCGTCGATGTGGCAGAAGCTGCTGGGGTGGCGCACAGGGGGCAGACGTTGAGCACGGCGTGGGGCGACTTTGACGGCGATGGCTGGCCCGATCTGTACGCGTGCAATTTTACCGAGCCGAATGTGCTTTTTCGCAATCGGGGCGGCGGTGCGTTTGTCGATCAGACGGCTGCGGCCGGTGTAGGTGCCGAGTACATCGATGGCTTTATAACATTCGTCCTCGACTACGACAACGACGGTGCGCTGGACATCTTCGTGGGTAACTGGAGCCAATACGGGGTGGTGCTGGCCGATCGGGTCGCTGGCAAATCGACGAGCGAGCGCGACCGGCCGGTGCTTTTTCGCAACAAGGGCGACGGCACCTTCGCCGATATGACGGAAACAGCCGGGCTGGGGCGAGCGCTGGGCACGATGAGCGGCGTTCCCGGCGATGTGGATAACGACGGCTGGGTAGATATCTACCTCGGCAACGGCGGGCCGCAGATGGGCCGGCGCGAGCCGGATGTGCTTTTCCGCAATCGGGGTGACGGCACCTTTGTCGATGCGACAGAAGCCGCCGGGCTGGGGCACTTGGGCAAATCGCACGGCGTGACCTTTGCCGACTACGACCGCGACGGCGATCTCGACTTGTATGCGCCAGTGGGTGGTGCTCAGCCGGGCGACCAATGGCCCAATGCGTTCTACCGCAGCGAGGGCTTTGGCAATCACTACTTGGTGCTGGAGTTGGAAGGGGTCGAGAGCAATCGCGACGGAATCGGTGCTAAGGTGTGGGTGTATGCTGGCGACCTGATGCAATACCAGGAAGTGGCTTCTGGATACAGCTTTGGCAACAGCAACAGCTTGGAGTTGGAGTTTGGTTTGGGGCAACGGGTGCGGGCCGACCGCATTGAGGTGGCGTGGCCCAGCGGACAGGTCGATGTGTATCGGGACGTTGAGGCCGACCAGCACTTGTTGCTCAGGGAAGGGGAGACGCGGTGAAGGGGCTGGCTGCAATCGCGCTGTTGTTGGCTGGATGCGCCGAGCCGGACGCGCCGACTGTGCACCGCCAAGCGCAGGAGCTGATCGGCGACCGGCCGCTGCGGAGCTTGAGCCAGGCCGAGTTGGCGCAGGCCGAACGCCTAGCAGCGCAGGCGCGGACACTCGATCCCGAGCTGCACGAGGCGACCTTTACCTTGGCCGCGCTCTACACGGCGCGCGGTGCGTACGAAGACGCGACCGCGCTCTACCGCATCTTGGTGGAGGCGCGTCCCGACGACGGGCGAGCATACTCCGAACTGGGGCTTAGCCTAGCCGCTCAAGGGCGCTATAGCGGGGCGCTGCGCGCCTATCAGGATGCTGTGCGTCGGGGCGAGAAGTCGGCGCTGATCTACGCGCGGTTGGGCCACGCCTATCAGGCACTCGGCCACTTGCAAGAAAATCTCCACGCGGCGCAGGCGGCCTATCGCGCGTCCCTACAGCTTGCGCCCGCGCAGGCGGAGGTGCGCTATCAGCTAGCGCGGGTAGAAGCGCGGTTGGGGCGGGACGCGGAGGCGCGTACGCTGATGCAGCAGGCGCTGGATGCCGCGCCCGAAGACACTGGGATCCGGGCCGATCTCGCCGCGCTATACAGAGAGGCAGGGCAAAGGGAACTGGCCCGCGCCGCGCTCGTCGAAGGTTTGGCCGCACGCGACGGGGGTGGCGAGGAAGCTGTCTTGCACTACGAACTGGGGCGGCTGCTGTGGGAGGAAGGGGATGGCGCGGGGGCACTGGCGCAGTTTGAACAGGCGCGGACCGCCGATCCCGACCTGTACCCGGTTTATCGCTATCTTGGTTTGATCCACAGCGCGGAGGGGCGACTGGACTCGGCACTCGCCGCGTTTGCCGCGTTTGCTAACCGACAGCCCGGCAATGCGGCAGCCCAAGTAAGTATCGGCATCGTCCACAGCCGCATGGGTGCGCTCGACGCGGCGGAAGAGGCGTTTAAGGCGGCGATCGCGCTGGGCGGTGCGGAAGGAGACGCGGCCTTGAAGTTAGGAGGGCTGTACGTGCATCAGCGGCGGCTGCGCGCGGCCGTACAGATGTTCAAAGAAGGCACAGTAGCGCATCCGCACCACGCCGAGCTTTTCGCGTCCTTAGGCGATGTCTATCGGCAGTTGGGTTTGCTCGCCGCGGCTGTGCAGGCTGGTGAGGAGGCTGTCCGGCTCGAACCCGAGCGGGCGCTGTGGCGTTTCCATCTCGCCTCGACCTACGAGCGATTAGACCCCGCCCAAGCGCGGGCCGAGTGGCGCGCGTACGCATCTTTGGCAGAAGGCGACGCGAGCGAGGCGCAGCGGTTGGCCCACGCGCGCTCGCGGTTGCAAACTTTACAACAGGAGGAATGATGACCGACTTAGTGGCTTTTGACCTCGACGGTACAATACTCGACGCAGAAGGGCGGCTGGCAGCTTCGGCTGCGGAGATGCTTGAGGAACTGATTGTGCGTGGCATCCCCATAGCCAGCGTCACTGGGCGCAGCATCCTGCGCATCCAACACCCTTTTGAGTCCCATCCAACACTGGCGCGGGCACTTTACATGGCTGGCTATAATGGCTCGGTGATTCTCGGGCCGGGAGAAGGAGCGGAGCGAGAGGTGCTGCACGAGGAGCGGTTGGACGAGGAGTCCTTTGCCCAAATAGTCGAATACGGGCGCGCCGAAGGGCTAAACCTGATGTACTGTCTATTCGAACGCACGGACGCGGGGATCGCCGAGGAGTACCGGCACGTCCGGCCCATAGATCACCTCGAAGCGCTCAGAGGGCCGGGCATGGTGCTCGACGTCGATTTGTACGCGCGTTGCCAGAGCGGCGAATTGGGCGTACCGCCCAAGCTCATGCTGGAGGTAGATCCGGCGCGGCGGGAGCAGCACATCGCCGATATCAAAGCGCTGTGCGGAGATCGGGTCTATATAGCGTGGGCGATTCCCGATCGGGTGGAATTTATGCGTCGGGGCGTGAATAAGGGCGTGGCTCTGCGGACGCTAACCGAGCGGATAGGGGGGAGTACGGATCGCGTCTTAGCGGTAGGGGACGCGGACAACGACTTGCCCATGTTGCGAGCGGCGGGAATCGGGGTGTTGCTGGGGAATGCAAAGGACGAGGTAAAGGCGGCTGTGGCCGGAGATGGGGTGCGGATTGGACCGAGTTTTGCCGAAGATGGATTTGCCAAAATGGTGCGGGAATACGCGCTGGATGGACAGGAGCAAAGATGATGCAGGTGTTTTGCGGGATTGTGCTATGCGTTGCCGTTGCGGTCTCGGCTTTGGCCCAAGAGGAGCAAGCTGCGGCCGACTCCCTCAAGGGTGGGGAGATGGTAAAGATCAAGACGGAAAATCACGGGTTCTACATAGATAAGTACGAGGTGACTAACGAGGAGTACGCCGCGTTTCTGACCGAAAAGGGAAACGCCAAGGTGGAAGGCATGTACTGGGTGGAGTTGGGGAGTCGATATACGGCGCTAGTGGAGGAGAAAGGCGTGTACAAGGTCAAAGAAGGGTTTGCGCGGCATCCGATCATTGAGGTGTCGTGGTACGGGGCGATGGCCTATTGCCAGTGGGCGGGCAAGCGCCTGCCGACGCAGGAGGAATGGTACTTCGCTTGCGAGGGAACGGAAGGGCTAAAATACCCGTGGGGGGCGGAATTTGTGGAAGGACGCGCTAATATTTTCGGAGACAAAGACGGCCATGCGCGAACCGCGCCGGTGGGGTCCTTTCCGAGTGGAGCCAGCCCCTTTGGACTTTTGGATATGGGCGGCAATGTGTGGGAGTGGACGCAAGGCGGCGAGAAAGTGCAGTTCCTGCACGGGGGATCGTGGGTCAACGGTCCCACCTTGACCCAGTGCAACAAGCGGGCCAACACCAAGGACTCACATTCGTACGTCAAGGGTAACACCATAGGCTTCCGCTGCGCCCGCTAATTCTATGGTTCTCGTCCTTTTATTGCTCGCCGCCAGCGCCGAGGCCGATCCCTTCTTTGTCGATGCGACGCGGGAAGCTGGTTTAGAGCAGCCCACCGTAAACGGCGACTTGGACAAGCGCTTCATTGTCGAATCCACCGGCAGCGGCGCGGCATTTTTCGACTACGACGGCGACGGCGATCTCGACCTCTATGTAGTAAACGGATCGACCTATACCAACTATGGTGCGGGGCCGGGCAATGTGCTTTACCGCAACGACGGCGGAGCCTTCGTGGCGGTTGTAGCTGGCGTCGAAGATCGCGGTTGGGGCATGGGGGTGGCTGTGGGGGATTACGATGGCGACGGGCAGCGCGATGTGTACGTGACCAACTACGGGGCCAACGCGCTCTATCGCAATCGCGGTGATGGCACCTTTGCCTCGGGCACAGCGCAAGCTAGAGTTGCCGGTGATGACTTCAGCGCGAGCGCGGCTTTTTTCGACTACGATCAAGACGGTGATCTCGACCTTTACGTTGCCAACTACGTAGTTTTCGACATCGAGCCGGTACTGCAAGACCCAGAGTTGGACGATCCCTGCATCTATTTGGGCGGACTGCGAGTTTTTTGCGGGCCGCAGGGTATGGAAGGCGGGCGGGACCGGCTCTACCGCAACGACGGTGGGTTTTTTGCCGATGTTACAGTCGCATCCGGCGTGGCCACGGCTAATTTTCACTACGGCTTGGGCGTGGTGCCCGCAGACTTTGACCGCGATGGAGACCTCGACTTATTCGTGGCCAACGATGAGACGCCCAATGTGCTGTTTCGCAACGAGGGTGGTCGCTTGGCCGACATCGGCTTAGAAGCTGGCGTGGCGTACAACGGCGACGGCGAGCTTGAGGCGAGCATGGGCGTGGATGCGGGCGATTGCGATGGCGACGGTGATCTCGACCTCTACGTGACCAATTTCTACGGCGAGACCAATACGCTCTATTTGAACTCGGGCGGTGGAACCTTCATTGACGCTACTGCCGAGCGCGGCTTGGCGGCCCCGACTGTGGGCTATCTTGGGTGGGGCACGCGCTTTTTCGACTTTGACTTCGACGGCGACCTGGACCTGTTCGTAGCCAACGGCCACGTCTATCCCCAAGTAGATGACGCCAGCGCCGGGGGCACGTACGCCCAGCGCAACCAGCTTTTCGCCAACGAGGGAGCAGGTGCGTTCGCTGCGGTGGAAGAAGCTGGACCTGGATTGCTGGTGCAAAAGTCGAGCCGCGCAACTATCAGCGGCGACTACGACCAAGACGGCGATGTCGATCTGTTCACGACCAATATCGACGATAGCCCGACGCTGTTGCGCAATGAGACGCGCGCTGGTCGTTATCTCGTGGTGCAAACCGATCCAGAAGTAGTAGGCACTTGGGTGCGGCTGGTAGCGGGAGGGCGGACGCAGGTGCGGTCGGTTGGCGGGGCGGCGAGCTATTTGGGCCACAGCGATGTGCGCCTTCACTTTGGCTTGGGCCGGGCCGAGCGCGTGGAACGCTTGGAGGTGCGGTGGCCCGATGGAGCGGTGACGCGACTGGAGGATTTGCCGGTGGATGAGGTAGTGGTGGTAAGGGGCGGGGGCAATTGACGCGGCGATCTTTATTCCCTAGCTTTAACGCCTTTGCCAATTCACCTGTATATAACTCATGTCTTGGAATTTTGTCGTCAAAAGGGTCGCCCTTTTCCTGATCGTGGTGTGGGCGGCAGCGAGCGTGAACTTCTTTGTGCCTCGGCTGGGTACGGGCCGCGATCCCATCCGCGAGAAGCTCGGTCAGCTAGCCGCCAGTGGGGGATTGCGCCAAGACGGCATTGAGGCCATGGTAAAGGCCTATCAAGCCAAGTTCGGCCTCGACAAACCGCTCCACGTCCAATACTTCAACTTTCTCGGCGACACCTTTACGCTCGACTTGGGCTATTCGCTGGCCAACTATCCGGCCCGCGTCGGGCAGATCATCGGCAATGCCATTCCCTGGACTATTGGGCTGATGATCGTTTCAGTGCTGATCGGGTTTGCCTTGGGCACGCTCATGGGAGCGCTGTCGGCTTGGCCATCGGCCCCGCGCTTTATGCGCAACTTGGCAGTGCCGCTGATGACCATGTCGGCGATTCCGCCCTATTTGTTAGGGCTAATTGTGCTCTACATATTGGGCCTCAAGCTGGATCTCTTCCCGCTTTCGGGCGGGTACTCGCCCGGCATGTTGGCGATCTTCAATCTCACCTTTGTGCTCGATGTGTTGCACCATTCGATTTTGCCGGCGCTGGCTATCGTCTTACAGCAGGTCGGCTTTTGGGCGCTGGGGATGCGGGGGATGATGGTCACCACCTCGGGCGAGGATTACATCACGCTGGCCGAGGCCAACGGCTTGCGCAATCGCACGATCTTCTTCCGCTTCGGCCTGCGCAACGCCCTGCTGCCGCAGCTTACGGCGCTGGGGCTGTCGCTGGCCAACGTGGTCGCCGGTCAAGTTATCGTCGAGGTAATTTTCGCCTATCCGGGGATCGGCACGGTGCTCTTTCAGGCCATTCAAGCCTCGGATTATACGGTCATCAACGGCGTAGTACTGATTCTCATCATGTCCATTGGCTTGGTGACCATGCTGATGGACTTCTTCTATCCGCTGCTCGACCCGCGGATTTCTCATAGCCGACACCACTAGCCATGCACCGCTTAGACCAAATTCTCTACTACTTGCGCGAAAGCCCGATGCTTGCGGCCGGTCTGTGCATGATCCTGTTGGTGGTGCTGTTTGGGATCTTGGGGTCAATCTTCGTCGATACCTCGCTGGCCCAGCCGCTGGCCGCGACGCCGCGGCAAGAGCCCTCGCTGGAGCATCCCTTTGGCACTGACGACTCCGGCCGCGACCTGCTCGCCGTAATGGTGGTAGGAGTGCCGCTGACCATGCGGATTGGTCTGTTGGCCGGTACGGTGGGGCTCGGGCTGGGCATTTTCCTCGGCTTTACGAGCGGCTATATGGGCGGCAAGATCGACACGGTTATCCGCGGCCTCGTGGATACGCTGCTGACGGTGCCCGGCTTGGTGGTGTTGGTCTCCATTGCCTCGACGATCCGCGAGGAAATTAGCGTCAACATCATGGCCTTGGTGGTGGCTTCGCTGGCGTGGATGTGGCCCACGCGCACGATTCGCTCGCAGGTTTTGACCATGCGCGAGCGGGCGTACGTGCAGATGGCCAAACTCAACGGCATGAGCAACGGCGAGATCATCTGGAAAGAGCTTTTCCCCAATCTGCTGCCCTACCTCGCGGCTAATTTCACCAATGCCGTCAACTGGGCCATTCTCTCGTCGATCGGGCTGGAGGCGCTGGGCTTGGGGCCGCAGAACGATCCAACGGTCGGCATGACCATTTATTGGGCCATCACGTTCTCTGCGCTCATTCGCGGCATGTGGTGGTGGTGGGCGATTCCAATCCTCTTTATTGGCGTGATCTTCGTCGGCTTGTTGATGACTGCGGCTGGCTTGGACGAGCTAGCCAACCCCAAACAGCGCAAGGCCGTATGAGCAAGGCCGACAAAGAGGGCTTCGGCGAGCTCAGCCGAGACGTCCTGCTGGACATTCGCGACTTGGAGGTCCACTTCGAGACCCGGCGCGGCATCGCTCGTGCCGTCAACAAGGTCGATCTGATCCTGTACAAAGGCGAGCGCTTTGGTCTCGTCGGCGAATCCGGCAGCGGCAAGACCACGTTGATTTTGGCACTGTTGCGGATGATTAAGACGCCGGGCCTCATCGCCGGTGGTAGCGCGACGCTAGACGACGGTACCGACCTGACCAAACTCAACCGCGAGCAAGTGCGGCAGGCCCGGCTCAAGCGGGTCGCCATGGTGCCACAGGGGGCGATGAACTCGCTCAACCCGGTGATGAGGATCGGGGAGCAACTAATGCTGACGATGCGCGAGCACGCGGTCGAGGAATCCCCGCCGCCCAAGGCCGAGCAGTTGGAGCGCGTGATCGAACTGTTATCCAGGGTCGGGCTGAAGCAGGAAGTGGCCCGGCTCTATCCCCACGAATTAAGCGGCGGCATGAAGCAGCGAGCCTGTATTGCCCAAGCCATCTCGCTCAATCCGCAGCTCATCTTGGCCGACGAGCCGACATCGGCTCTCGACGTGGTGGTGCAGCGGCAAATCATGCAGACCTTGCGCCAGCTACAGCACCAGCTCAACGCCACCGTGCTCTTGGTGGGCCACGACATGGGCCTGATGGCGCAGTTCGCCGAGCGCGTGGGCATCATGTACGGCGGCAAACTGGTCGAGGTGGGCCAGGTCGAGGAGATTTTTCACAATCCGCAACACCCCTACACTCAGCTCTTGATTTCTAGTATTCCCTCGTTTGAGACCAAGGGCGAATTCAAGGGCATTCCCGGGGTCGGACTGTCGTTGTTGGAGCCGCCGTCGGGCTGTCTTTTTCACCCGCGCTGCCCCCAAGCCATGCCCCAATGCAGCCAGCGCATACCCACCTTGAAAACGGTCGCCCCCGACCACTTAGCGTCGTGTTTGTTGCACGAGGAGAACGCCGATGCCCCCGCTTCTTGAGGCGCGCCATCTGCGCAAGGTTTTCCGCAGCGGCGGCCAGCGCTTCGGCCCCAGTACCGAGACTGTAGCTGTTGACGATTTTTCCCTGTCGATTGACGCCGACCGGCCCTCCTTTACCACGATTGCCGGCGAGTCCGGCAGCGGCAAGACCACGATCGCCCGCATGTTGCTCGGGGTGCTCAATCCCAGTGCCGGCGAGGTGCGCTACCAAGGCCGCGATGTCCACGACCTGCAAAAGGAGGAGCGGCAGCAATTCCGCAAGGATGTACAGGCGATTTTTCAAGATCCCTTTGAGGTGTACAACCCTTTCTACAAGATCGATCACATCTTGACGACGCCGGTGCGGAAGTTCGGGTTGGCCGCGTCTAAGGCCGAGGCCTACGACAAGATACGCGAGGCCCTGCGCACGGTCGGGCTGCGGCCCGAGGAAACGCTGGGTCGCTACCCACACCAGCTTTCGGGCGGGCAGCGCCAGCGCATCACCATTGCGCGCGCACTGTTGCTCAAGCCCAAGCTGATCATCGCCGACGAACCAGTGTCCATGGTCGATGCTTCGCTCCGCGCGACCATTCTCTCCACCCTGCACGCGCTGTATCGCAACTTTGGCATCTCCTTCATCTACATTACTCACGATCTGACGACCGCGTACCAAGTCAGCGAGAACATCGTCATCCTATTCCACGGAGCCGTGGCCGAGGCCGGCCACACCGAGAAGGTGATCAAGGATCCGCAGCATCCTTATACGCGCGAGCTGATTCACTCGATTCCAGTGCCCGAGCCGGGGCGCGAGTGGATCGACGAAGCGGTGGAAGAGAAGGAAGTGGTCGATATAGAGGTTATAGAGGCCGAAGAGGCGGCGGCTGGCTGCCGCTATGTGCTGCGCTGCCCTCAAGCCATGTCCCAGTGTGCGGCTACGCCGCCGTTTTACCGGCCGGAGGCCGAGCGGGCGGTAGCTTGTTTTCTGCACGCTGAATCGCCGGTGTTGGAAAGCGGCGATCTAAACGAAGTGTTTTCGGCAGCAGCCGACGCACAAAAATAATTTTCCGGAGAAATGTCATGCAGGGCCTGTTGTTGTGCTTAGTGGGCGTACTATTGGTCGGCTGTGGAGACGAGGGGCACAAAAATGTGCCTCGGAGCCGCACCTTGGTCATGGATTGTTCCAGCTTGCAGGACTGTAGCGGGCAGATCAAGGACTACAACTCGTTTAACCCGTTTTTGCTGACCGGCGTCTCCAAGACGGGTTGGAACTTCCAGTACGAGCCGCTGTACTTCTACAACGCCTACAGCCCACAAGCCGACAATATCATCCCTTGGATCGCCACTGGGCACGAGTACAACGAAGACTACACCGAGGTTACCATCCACATCCGCGAGGGGGTCGAGTGGAGCGATGGGCAGCCGTGGACGGCGCACGACTTGGTCTTTACGGTCAACATGCTCAAGGACAACGCGCCGCATTTGTCTTTTTCCACGGATATGCAGGTTTGGGTAGAGCGCGCGGTGGCGACCGACGATCACACGGCCAAAATCGCGCTTACCAAACCCAATCCGCGCTTTGTCTTCAGTTACTTCACCAACAACTTTGACAACGGCATTCCCATTGTACCCAAGCATATATGGGAGGGCCAAGACCCGCAGACGTTTAGTAACTTCGACCAGGAAAAGGGCTGGCCGGTGGCCAGCGGCCCGTACGAGATCTTCATTTCCGTGCCCGCGCAGCGGGTGTGGGATTTGCGCCCGGGCTGGTGGGCACAAAAGACGGGCTTTCACCAGCCTCCGGCCGTGGAACGCATCATCTACCTGACGCACATGGAGGAGACCAAGCGGGTGCAGAACTTGATCTCCAACGATATGGATACCTGCCTCGACATCCGGCCACCGAATATACAATCGATTCTCGACGCCAATCCCAACGTCTCTACGTGGACCGGGCGCGAGTTGCCGCTTGGGTATCTCGACTGGTGGCCGGTGTGCTTGGGATTCAACAATTTGGAGCCGCCGTTTGACGATCCAGAAATCCGCCGTGCTATCAACTACGCCATTGACCGCGATCAATTGGTGGCCATTGGCTGGCAGGGGGCCGGGACTAAATCGCATTTGCCGCTGCCGGACTTTCCGCCCATCCGCCAATACACCGACACGATTCAAGATTTGGTGGAAAAGTACGAGATCGGCGTCCACGATCCGGCCAAGGCTGCGGCGATTATGGAGCGCAAGGGGTGGAGCAAGGACGCCGAGGGCTTCTGGACCAAAGAAGGCGAGCGGCTCAAGATCGTCATCGACATTTTCGATATTTTTACGGATTTAGCTCCGGTCTTAGTGGCGCAGTTGGAACAGGCGGGTTTTGACGCTGACTTCCGCATGACGCCCGATGCGTTTTCGCGGATGGCGCAGGGATCGGCGCGGGCTTTCTTGATGGGCAACGGCGCGAGCGTGCGCGATCCGTATTTCACCTTGCGGCTCTACCACAGCCGCTTTGTCCAGCCTACCGGCACGCACTCCGAGCGGTTCTGGCGCTGGTCGAACCCGGAGTTTGACGCGCTGGTCGATCAGATGGGACAGACCGCGCCCGACGACCCGGCACTGCAAACGCTCTTCCGCGAGGCTATGGAAATCTGGCTGGCCGAGCTGCCCGCCATCCCCATCGTGCAGTGGTATCACCGCATCCCGCACAACCAGACCTATTGGAAAAACTGGCCGTCGGCGGAAAACCCTTATATCAACAGCGCTTACTGGCACAATACTTGGCTTTTGGTGCTGCTCGGGCTGGAGCCGGTGGAGGGATAAACGAGATGCTACAGGAGATTCATACCTACCAGAGCGCCTGGGATGCTATTGCGGACAGTCCCGAAGAAGCGGCCAACCTCAAGCTCCGCTCTCAGCTAATGGATGCCATAAAGGCGTACATTGACCACGAGGCTCTCAGTCAGGAAGAGGCCGCCAAACGGCTTGGTGTGCCGCGATCGCGTGTTAATGAGCTTGTCAATGGCCGAATCAGTAAATTCACCATCGACGAGTTGGTGAATATGGTCGTACGGCTTGGACTGACCACTCGGATCACTGTCAGATAGGAAATCAACCTCATGCATCAGATAACCGCTCGCGTACCCGATGGCCTAGCCAAAGCACTAGACGAGGCCGCTGCAGAGCTCAAGCGGAGCCGCGCCGACATCATTCGCCAAGCATTGGAGCGATACCTAGAGGATCTCGACGACCTCAGCGTAGCTTTGGAGCGCCTGCACGATCCTGCCGACCCGGTGCTGGATTGGGATCAGGTCCGACATGAACTACGCAATTCGGATTAAGCGCAGTGCTGCCAAAGAGTTATCACGCATTTCGCGCCGTGATCGCCTTCATATTGAGCGGGCCATCAACAGTTTAAAAGAACATCCACTTTCGGGGAGCCTACTCAAAGGAGAGTACCGCGGACTTCGACGCTTGCGCTCTGGCGACTATCGCATTGTGTACGCGGTACTCGCTAGCGAGCTTGTGGTACTCGTGGTACGAGTTGCGCACCGACGGGAAGTTTACCGCCGCCGATGACCTTTTAAAAGGAGAAAAACCATGCGCTATCGGCGATTTGGGCGCACGGAATTGCAGGTGAGCGAGGTCAGCTTGGGCGGGGCCTACTTGGGTGGCAAGGAGGATCCGGAGCACGCCGAGGAAAACGCTCGGGCGATTGTGCGGCGCGCGTTGGATTTGGGCTGCAATTACATCGACACGGCACCACTCTACGGGGCGAGCGAAGAACTGCTAGGCAAGGCCCTGGCTGGGGAGCGCCGTCCCTTTTACTTGGCGACCAAGGTCGGGTTTAAGCCGGAAGACTTTGACTACCGGCGCGATTCGGTCTTGCAGAGTTTGGAGCGCAGCTTGGAATTACTGGGCCTAGCTAAGTTGACGGTGGCGCAGATCCACGAGGTGAATATGGCGGGCTGGGAGCGGATCGTGGAAAAAGGCGGGACGTTGGAGGGCTTGTGCGCCGCGCAAAAACAGGGGTTGTGCGATTTTATCGGCGTGACGGGCCGGGCCATCCCCTTGCTGGCGCGGCTGGCGGCGACCGGAGAATTTGATACGGTGCTGTGCTACCACGACTACCATCCCTGTGTGCAGTTAGCCGCGAAGGAAGTCTTACCGGCCGCCGCGCAAAGCGATATGGGCGTGGTGCTGGCGACGGTGTTGGCTGGGGGTATGTACGTCGCTGGCAAGGACCAGCGCACGGCAGTGGAGCGTCGGTTCGAGGGCGAGGAAGAGCAGCAACGCGCTTGGGCGACGATTGCCCGGCTAGAGCAGGAGGAGTCCACGCTGCCGCAGAGCGCGTTTCGCTGGGTCTTGGCCGACGAGCGGGTCTCAACCGTGTCCAGTGGCGCGGCGAGTGTGGCGGAGTTGGAGGAAGTGGTGCAGGCCGGGGATATGACGCCGCTGGTGTGCGCGTCAGGTAAGGAATGGGATGAGGTGCGGAAAGCTGCTTGGAAGCAAAGAGCAGAAGAGAAAATGGGCCTTCGGGAGCGAGAATAGTGAGCGGATTTCTCGACACCAGCGTAATCGTGCGGTATTTGACCGGCGACCCGCCTGACATGTTCGCGAGGGCAACTGTTTCCCCGACGATGGTCTCGAAATACGTCGAGGGCTATAAAGCCGATTAGACGATTTCACCTCGTATAGTTTTGGCGGTCGCAGTCCACTGCCGGCCGCGCCCGGCTTCTCCCTATCTCATACCCAGCCGTGCTGAGTGGTCACGGGCGCACCGGAAGTCTGGGTCTGCCAATGCGGGCGGCGGCCTATTTTGACTTCGCGGCGGGTGAGGGACGAGGCTTCGGCGGCGAAGAGGATTTCCATGATGTGCCGCCCGTATTGGCCGTGGGTCGGCGGCTCGATGTTGAGCGCGATGGCCTCGGCAAAACTCTTCCACTCGTGGTACATCTCGGTCGGCGCGTCCTCAAATGGGACGTCTTCCCACGTATCGCCTTGACCTACTTTGACGTATTTCTCGCCGTGCTGACTAAAGCGCAGCGAGCCGTTGGCGCAGATCACTTGGCATTCAAAATTCGGCGCACCGTCCGCGTAGCCTATGGCCACGGCTGTGCCGGCAAGGCCGTTTTTGTAGCGGATAAAGGCCGTGGCTGAATCGTCGCTGGCTTGGTAGTGAGCGCGGGTGCCGATGGAGGCCGAGACCGACGCGGCTTGCGAAGCCATCACCCACGTGAGCCGATCGACGACGTGAACGCCGTTGGTCAACCACATGCCGCCGCCGTGAAAGCGACTGCGGTATTGGGGTCGGCGGCCGGCGAAATTCCAGTTTTTCGACATGTAGCTGACAGCCGTAATCACGGGACCGAGCTGGCCGGAGTCGAGGATTTCCTTGGCCTTGAGGCTGGTGCTGTAAAAGTGCTGCGACAGCCCGACCATCAGCTTGACGTTGTTTTCGGCAGCGGCGGCGACCATGGCGTCGCATTGTTCTAGGCTAATGGCCATGGGCTTTTCGACGAGCACGTGCTTGCCGGCGCGGCAAGCGTCGATGGTGAGCTGGTGGTGCAACTGGTGCCCGAGGACGACAGCGACCGCATCGACGTCGGCATCTTCTAAGAGCTCGTGGTGCGTTGAATAGCCCTTGGGGATGTGGTACTTGTCCATGTACTCGCGCCGCTTTTCCTCGAACAGATCGGCGACTGCTACTACTTCTACTTGGTCGAGATGGGCGATGGAATCGCAGTGGGAGCGGGCGATGCCGCCGAGGCCAATGATGCCGACTTTGAGCGCTGCCATTATGGGGTCCTTTGGTGTGAATGTAAGGTGCGCTAAGTATAGAATGCGGCTTGGTCGGCGACAAATCGCCGCGCGTTTGCGCCGAAATAGATAATGTCCTAAGATGCCCTAATGCCCGGTAATTTTACCTATCGCTCGTTCGCCGTGGGTGCGTTGCTCTCGCTGGCGATCAACATGTTTTTCGCCTATGCCCGGCTGGCGATGGCCACTGCGGGCATGTCCTCCGATTACATCACCGCCGGAGCGGTTTTCCTGTTCTTCTTGGTGGTGGCGTTTTTCAATCCCGTGCTCAAGCTGCTGCGCCGTTCTTGGGGTTTTAACCGCTCCGAGCTGATCGTCATCTACGCGATGATGATCATCGGTTCGGCCATTCCCACGTGGGGCTTTACGGGCAATTTGATCGCCATGTTGCCCAATATCTACTACTATGCCACGCCCGAGAACAATTGGTCGGAACTGCTGCATCCCTACGTCCGCGAGTGGCTGGTGCCGCAAGACCCAGACGCGATCAAGTACTTCTTCGAGGGCTTGCCCAAGGGGCAGCCCATTCCCTGGGAGCACTGGCTGGTGCCGCTGGCGGCTTGGGTCTCGTTTATTCTGGCGATCTACCTGATGATGATCTCGATCGCGTCGATCGTCCGCCGCCAGTGGGTTGACTACGACCGCTTGACCTTTCCGCTGTTGCAGCTACCCATCGACCTGACCGAAGAAGGCAAGAGCGGGTCCATCGTCGCTCCGCTGTTCAAAAGGCCGCTTTTGTGGATCGGGTTCGCGCTGCCTTTTTTGCTGTACAGCACCAATGCCTTAAACCACTATTTCCCCTTTATCCCCGAAGTGCAGTTGCGCAATAACATCTCGCTGTTCAACCACGCGCTGACGCTGACGACGAATGTGAACTTTGTCGCGCTGGGGCTGGCGTACTTTTTGAGCTTAGACGTGGGGTTGAGCATCTGGCTCTTCCACTTGTTGACCAAAGCGCAGATCACCACCGAGAACGTCCTCGGCTATTCGCTGCCCGGTCGCCGCGACCTGTTTATGGAAGGCTCGATGTCGGTGTCCTACGAGGGGATGGGGGCCATGCTGGTGCTGGTGCTCTACGGGCTGTGGAATAGCCGCGGCTATCTGCGGCAGGTCTGGCGCAAGGCTCTGTACAACGAGGGGGGACTGGACGATTCGCAGGAGATTCTCTCGTATCGGTCGGCGCTCATCGTCTTGGCCCTGTCCAGCGCGTATGCTACCGGCTGGCTGACCTTATCGGGTGTGCCGTGGTGGGTCTCGCTGTTTTTTCTTTTCATTGCCTTTTGCATTTTTTACGGGCTGACGCGGATCGTCGCCGAGGGCGGGTTGGGGTTTGCGCGGGCGCAGATGACGGCGCAGCCGTTTGTAATCGACGCAGTGGGCACGGAGGCGATTGGTCCGTCGGGGCTGGTGAGCTTGGGGATGACCTTTAGCTGGGCGGGCGATTTGCGCACCATGGTGATGGCCTCGGCGATCAATGGGCTCAAGCTAGCCGATATTGGCCAAGTGCGGGGACGGCCGCTGTTTTGGGCACTGATGCTCTCGATTGTGGTCGGTTTGGTTGGTTCGATATGGATGGTGGTGTGGATGGGGTACCAGTACGGAGGCATCAATTTGGACTGGTGGTTCTACAACCGCTTCGGCGAAATAGTCCACGGCGACTCGGCCTACAAGATCGCCAATCCGCGGCATCCCATAAGCGACTTTGGCGAGATCGGACCGCGCTTCATGTTCGCGGGAATCGGCGCGGCGATCATGGGGTTGTTGATGTACGCTCGGCATCATTTTATGTGGTGGCCGGTGCATTACCTCGGCTTCCCCATCGGCGCGACGCTGACGATTATCTGGACGTGGTTCAGCATTTTCATCGGCTGGGTCTTAAAGGCGCTGGTGCTCAAATACGGTGGTGTGACGCTCTACCGGCAGCTGCGGCCCTTGTTTTTGGGGTTGATTTTGGGGCACATTTTTGTCTCGGGATTCTGGGTAATTTTCGACTATATCACCGGGGAGACTGGCAATCGAATTCCGATTTTTTAAGGAGGAAAAATCAATGCGAGCAGGAGATAGAGAAAAAATCGGGCCGTACGGCTTGGAGGTAACGCGATTGGGGCTGGGCGGCACGACCTTTGGCAATATGTACTCGGTGCTGAGCGAGCAGGAGGGGTTGGACGTACTGGACGCGGCCTTTGCGGCCGGAGTGCGCTATTTCGATACCGCGCCGCTGTACGGCTACGGCCTGAGCGAGACGCGCTTGGGGCCGGGGCTGGCGCGCTACGACCGCGACGAGATCGTCCTGTCCTCGAAAGTGGGCTATACACTCGTGGAGCGGAAACCCGGCGACGACTATGTCGATTTGTTCGTCGATGCGCCCGAGATGACCAGCTATTTCGACTTCTCGCGCGACGCGGTGTTGCGCTCGATTGAGGGGAGTCTGGAGCGGCTCAAAATGGATCGCCTCGATATAGTGCTGATCCACGACCCGGACGAGGCGCGGAGCATTGAGCCGGATTGGACGCCGGGCGAGCGGGGGTACTTCGATCAAGTGATGGCCGAAACGTATCCCGCGCTCGACGAGCTGCGTCAGCAGAAGGTGATCAAGGCGCTCGGCTTGGGTATGAATCAGTGGCAGATGCTGGCCGACTTTGCCCGTGCCGGAGACTTCGACGCCTTTTTGCTGGCTGGCCGCTATACGCTGCTGGAGCAGGAATCGCTGCGCGAGTTGTTGCCGCTGTGCTCGGAGAAGGGGGTGCGGATTGTGATCGGTGGGCCGTACAATTCGGGGATTTTGGCGACCGGAGCGGTCGAAGGTGCGTATTACAACTACGCGCCGGCAGCGGAAGATGTGTTGGAGAAGGTGCGTCGCATCGAGGCGGTCTGTGCGCGGCATGAAGTGCCCTTGCCAGCGGCAGCGTTGCAATTCCCCTTTGGACATCCGGCGGTGGCGACCGTCATCCCCGGGGCGCGGACCGTCGGGGAAGTTGCCGCCAATGTGGATTGCCTAGCGCGTGCGATTCCCGCCGACTATTGGGCTGAGCTTAAACGGGAAGGGCTGATCGACGCGGAAGCTCCGACGCCTTAGACCCGCAGAATAGTAGGGGCGACCGATCGGTCGCCCCTACTGGGGTAAGTGTCGCGTACTGAGGGCCTAATCTACATTCACGACGAGGAGTAACCACCATGTCCAATTGGCCGATGCTCAAGCACTACGATCGGGATCACCTCGCCCGCATTGCCATGCCCATTGGTGGCATTGGCACGGGCACAGTTTCACTGGGAGGACGCGGGGATTTGCGCGACTGGGAGCTGATGAACCGCCCGGCCAAGGGATTTGTCCCAAACGGCGATGGGGGCCGAGGAGGGGGGGCATTTTTTGCTCTGTACGCCAAACCCGCTGGCGGCCCTTCCGTCGCCCGGGCACTCGAAGGGCCGGTGGATGTAGCCGAATACCAAGGTGCGAGCGGCAGTGTGGCGGTCAATCACGGCTTGCCGCGCTTTGCACAATGTGCGTTTGCCGCGGCTTATCCACTTGCCCAGGTCCAGCTGTCCGATCCACAAGTTCCGGTCGCAGTTTGTCTCGAAGCGTTTAATCCGCTTATTCCCGCCAACGCCGATGACAGCGGCATCCCCATCGCAGTGCTGCGCTATACGCTGACCAATCGGACCAACAAGCGCGTCACGGCTTCGGTGTGCGGCTCGCTGCCCAATTTCATTGGCAACGATGGCGTGGAGGAGTTGGCCCAGGCCAATCGCAATCGCTTTCGCCAGGCAACGCACTGTCAGGGCATTTTCATGGACAGCAAGGGGGTTGATCCCGCTGCCATCAGTTATGGCACGATGGCCCTGACCACCACGGCCAAAACGGGTATCACCTATCGCACGGCGTGGAAAAAAGCCGGGTGGGGCACGTCGCTGCTCGACTTTTGGGACGACTTTGCCGCCGATGGCCGGGTGGAAGAGCGTCCCAGCGAAGGGGTTGACATGCCGAGTGCGTCGCTCGTGGTGCGCACCAACATTTTGCCCAAGGCACACAAGACCATCACCTTTTTGCTGACGTGGCACTTTCCCAATCGGCACACGTGGTCGCCGGGCGACGATCCGCACCTTGGCAACTACTATGCGACGCACTATGGCGATGCGTGGGATGTGGCCGGCAAAATTGCGCCGAGGCTCAAAAAGCTCGAACAACAGACCGTGCGTTTTGTCCAAGCCTTCGCGGCAAGCGACCTGCCCGAGGTCGTAAAGGAAGCCGCTCTTTTCAATCTCAGCACCCTGCGGACGCAAACGTGCTTCCGCACCCCGGATGGCCGTTTATTTGGCTGGGAGGGATACAACGATCACAGCGGCTGCTGCATGGGCTCCTGTACGCATGTGTGGAATTACGAACAGAGTACGGCGTTTCTCTTTGGCGAGCTAGCCCGCACGATGCGCGATACCGAATTCAATCACGCGACCGACGACCAAGGCATGATGAACTTTCGCGTCCATCTGCCCCTCAGTTGCGCCCGTGAATTTGGCAAAGCCGCGGCCGACGGTCAGATGGGCTGTATTATGAAAGCCTATCGCGACTGGCAGCTTTGCGGCGACGATGCCTTCCTGCAATCGATTTGGCCAAAGGTCAGAAAGGCCCTTGAATTTTGCTGGATCGAAGGGGGGTGGGACGGCGATGGCGACGGCGTTATGGAGGGCTGTCAGCACAATACCATGGACGTCGAATACTACGGCCCTAATCCGCAAATGGGGATCTGGTATCTGGGTGCTCTGCGCGCCGGCGAGGAAATGGCGGCCCATCTGGGCGAATCCGACTTTGCGCAAACCTGCCGTCGGCTCTACGAGCGTGGCCGCGCCTACATCGACGAGCAGTTGTTCAATGGCGAATACTACGAGCATCGCATTGAGCCAGCCAAAAAAGTGGCCGCAGCGCTGCGGCTGAGTATGGGCGCGGCCGAACTCGCCGACCCAGATTACCAACTCGGCAGTGGTTGTCTGGTGGATCAGCTCGTTGGTCAGTTTTTCGCCCACGTCTGCGGCTTGGGCTATCTGACCAAACGCACCCACGTGCGCCAAACCCTCAAAAGCATCCGCAAGTACAACCACCGCAAAAAGCTGACGGATCACTTCAACTGCATGCGCTCGTATGCCTTGGGCGATGAATCGGCCTTGCTCATGGCGAGCTATCCCCGCGAGCGGCCCGCCAACCCATTTCCCTATTTCACGGAAGTGATGACCGGGTTTGAATACACCGCGGCCATTGGCATGCTCTACGAGGGGCAGCGCAAAAACGGTCTGCAAACCATGCGCGACATTCGCAATCGCTACGATGGGGCCAAACGCAGTCCCTTTGACGAAGCCGAATGCGGCCATCACTACGCCCGCGCCATGGTGGCGTGGGCCGGGGTGCTGGCGCTGACGGGATTTAATTATTCGGGGGTTACAAAGTCCATCGCCTTTGCCGCAAAGCCTGGGACCTTTTTCTGGTCCAATGGTGATGCTTGGGGCACGGTGCGCATTGCCCAGCGCCCGTCGGGCTATCGCATTGTCTTGGATGTTTTGTATGGGCAGATCAAAATTAAGCACTTTCGGCTGACCGGCGCGGGTGAGTACACCTTTAACCGGGAACTCGTGCTGCGCGAGAATAGCCAACGGACTTTTGTCGTGGGATCGGAAAAGGAGCATACAACATGACGCGCTATACCCGCATTGGCCTGACTGGGGCCAACGGCACCATCGGCCGCGTGCTGCTGGCTGGCTTGGGAGCCGAATACGAATTCAAGGCATTTACGCGCCGCGCGGTAGATTTTCCCGCCACCATCGTCAATTTTGACCGCGCCGCCGAAGTCGAAGGGGCCTTTGAGGGCTTGGAGGCAGTCATTCACCTAGCGGCCGATCCTAGCCCAAGCGCCTCTTGGGAAAGCGTGCGAGACCACAACCTCGAGGGCATGTACCAAGTGCTGGAAGAGTGCCGCCGATCTGGGGTCCGGCGCTTGGTTTTTGCCTCAACCAACCACACCCAACACGGCAATACTATTTTGACCACGCCTGAGACCTTGGATTCGTCCAAGCGCATCCGCATGCGTTTGGACGAGCCACCCAATCCCGACTCCATGTACGCGGTTTCCAAGCTCTTCGGCGAAAACATGGGCAAGCTGTACAGTCAGCGTTACGGCCTCGAATTCGTCGGTCTGCGCATCGGCTGGATCATTGCGAAAGACGATCCGACGACCATGCGCGGCACGCCGGCCGAGGACTATATGCGGGCCATGTTTCTCAGCCATCGCGACTGCATTGAAGCGCATCGCCGCGCTTTGGAAGTGGACGCCCAGTACTTGCTGGCCTATGTGATCAGCGGCAATGGACGGCGCGTCTTTGATCTAGAAGCGACTGAGAAGGACCTCGGTTATGTGCCGCAGGACAACGCCGAGGATTACTTTCGCCGCGTGGAGGGGTAGGTGGCCTTGAGCGGATAGATTTTTGGCCGTAATTTTTAGTAACTGACGTTGCGTATTCTTATGCCGGGTCTGGTGTTTGCGTCTTGCCGGGGTCATTTCCCGCGCAATCGGGCAGGATGCGGACTTCGGCGCAATCAGGTATGACAACGCCAGATTTTAAGCAACGCTTCTCACCTCCTCTTAACCTCGTCCTCGGCGTTTTCAAGCGCGAGGACTCAATTAGAAAGGATAGGAATGATTCCTTCCCCCCGCCCCCCGCATTCGCGCTTGGCACCTCTGCACCAGAAACTCACCTCGTGCGCGACTTTCTTGCTCATCACGGCCCTCACCGTGCTGCTGCCGCAGATGGCCGCAGCCGGTGCTTGGACGCTCGAACAGGGCCAGATGTGGAGCAAGGTTACTGTCATGTCGCAATCGACCGATGAACACTATGATGGGGACGGCAATGCGGTTGAAATTCCCGCGGACGCCCAATACGAATCCACGCAGGTCTATTTCGACATTCGCTACGGCATAACCGACCAAATCGACCTCGGCCTACAGGTTCCGTATCTCAGCAACAAGTTTGTGGATAAAGACGAGAGCAATGAGGTGGCGACTCCGCCACCGGCGCTGGAAACGGAATCGGGCTTGGGCGACATACGCGGATTTGCCAAGATCAACCTCGTCAACAGCGCAGACTTGGTGGGCACGCTAAAGTTGGGATTCAAAGCCCCGATGGGCGACTACCGGGAAGTGCCCGAGGCCCTTTCCATAACCGGCGGCCAATGGGACTTCGACGTTGTAGCGCAATTGGGTCGCTCCTTTTGGCCGGTCCCGGTGTACGCCAATGTCGATTTGGGGTATCGCTGGCGCGGCGAATACCAAGATTCCGATCCCAATCCCGATCGCAGCTACACCCCGGGGGCCGAGTTCGTCTTTAACGCCGAGGCTGGCTATAGCCCGATGGACAAACTCCTCGTCGCCCTCAAGTACGAAAGCATCGCCGGAGCCGAGTACGACGCCCTAAGCAACCCCGGCGAGCCAGAAACGATCAGCCAAAGCGTCTCCTACCTAGCGCCGACAGTCTTAATTGGCCTCCATTCCAACGTGAGTCTTGAAGCCCAGGCGCGCATGGCCGTCAGCGGCAACAGGTTTTTCGCTGGCCCGACCTATGGGGTGGGGCTTTCTTTTACGGGCAGCCTGATCGAGAAGGTGATTCATCAGGGGACGCCGTAGTTTGCTTCTATTGCTGTAGAGTGAAGCAATCAGGGGAAGGGGCTTTGAGGTCCCTTCCCCGTTTTATTTTTGACAGCAGATAACAGCTATCCAGACAAGGAGAAATCGACATGAGTACGCCAGACATTACCTTGGCCTCGGGCCACGCCATTCCGCCATTGGGACTGGGCACTTGGATGTTGCGCGGCCAGCAGTGCAAAGACGTGGTCAAAGAGGCCCTCGAACTGGGCTATACGCATTTGGATTCGGCTTGGATGTACGAGAATCAGGACGCCATCGGCCAAGCCCTCAAGGAGGTTGGGGCAGACCGCGAGAGCCTCTTCATCACCTCCAAAATTTGGCATTCGCACTTGGAGTACGAGGCGACCTTGGAGCAAATGGAGGAGATTCTGCGCGATCTGCAAACCGAATACGTCGATCTCTTGCTCATCCACCATCCCGGTCAGGGCGTGCCGGTGGAGCGCACCTTGGCCGCTTTTGAAAAGATCTACGAGACTGGTCAGGCCAAGAGCATTGGCATCAGCAATTTCAGCATTGAGCAGACCGATCGCGCTAGGGCCGCCACCAGCTTGCCGATTTGCACCAATCAGGTGGAGTACCATTTGCGCCACAATCGCGAGAAGCTGCGGCGTCATTGCCACGCCCACAACGTGGTGCTGACGGCACACCGCCCGCTGGCCCAGGGCGACCTCGCCCAGGACGAAGCCCTAAAACAGGTGGCTACCGAGCACGGAAAAACCCCAGCGCAAGTGGCTTTGAAGTGGCTTTTGCAAAAGGATATGATCGTCATCCCCAAGGCCAGTTCAACAGCCCATTTGCGCGACAACCTAAATTTGTTCGACTGGCAGTTAGGGGCTGAGGAGATGGCGCTTCTCGACGGAGTGGGGAACGATCCTGATTAGGTCGCAGCGGTTGGCTCAATAGTAGTAAAACGCATAAACCAGCGCGGCCCCGCCGACGCCGACGCAGGTGCCCAAGATCAGGCCGATGAAGAAGGGTAGTAGGGTGCGGTAGAGCTGGATGCCGCCGTAGCGCAGGGCTATGAGTTTGATCAGCCAAGCCAAGAAAATCCCAAACCAGTCGATAGAGACGGTGTTGGTCAGGGCGATGCCCAGTCCCACCGGGTGCAAGGGCCAGCCGGCGAAGCGGTACTGGGCCAGTGCAAGCAGCCCGGCGAGGCCCGCGCCAATGGCGAGGAACACGGCCACTAGCGGCTCGGCGGGGTTGGGATTGTTGATCGAATTGGCGACCCAAGACCAGTGGTATTGCGGCGACATGACGAAGTACCAGCGGTAGCCGTGGAGCAATCCGTGGCGGTAGCCCAGCCATATATAGCAGACCATGGTGGTTATGAGGCCGACGATCATGGCGGCGGACAAAAAGAACACCAGCTTGCGTCCACTGATCTTGAGCCGGGCCGGCTCGCAGACCTTGAAGGCGTGGGCGAGGGTGCCCATTAAAAAGAGCTGCAGGTCGGCGGTCCAGACCATGCTCAGCCCCATCGCGCTCAGCCCTTGGGCACCAAAAGGGGCGGTGCCCACGAGATTGGTCAGGATCGGCGGCACGGAGGCCGGAGCGCGCAGGCGGCCGATCCCGGTCTGGGCCAACAGGCGGGCAATGCCAAAGAAAATCACCAGCGCGACCAGCAGGAAGACGATGCTCCAGACCAAACTCAGGCCGCTGGCCCAGAGAAAGCCGGTCATGTACGTCAGCCCGACGAGCCCGAGCAAAGCGGCGACACGCGGCGAGATCGGGCTGTCGCGGTCTGGGGCACCGCTGATGATCAGCCGCCACTGGCGACGCAGGAAGTGGCGCGACATCCACAGCGAGATTCCGACAATGCACGCGAGCGAGCCAACCTGCTGATGGGCGAGCAGCACGTTGGGTGCGTGGGGTTGGGCTGGCAGCGATAGGGAAAGCCAGTTCAGCAGGGCACCCTCGGCGGCGATGAGTAGGTGAAAAAACCAGACGCTAAACAGCACGTTGAGGCCGACCAAATAGCTCAAGCCCACGACCAGCAGGTCGGTGTTAAGCCCGTAACTAAGCCCGAATTGACGAATCTCGATGCGCCCGCCGGGGATGCCGAAGCCGTGGATGATCTCGATGTCTAATACTTGGTCGAGCATGTTGACGGTTGGCAGGACCCAGGCGATGAGAAACCCCAGCCACAATAGCTTGCTTTTGAGAATGGACGCGGCGGGGTTTTCCAAGCTCTCAAGGAGCATATTGGGGACGGCGGCGAGGGGATACACCAAGCGCTCTTGGCGCGACCACTGGTGGTGGACGAGGCTGATCAGCGCGATGCTGACTAAGAAAAAGGCGAGCATGAAGAGGCCCCACCACAACAGCGGCCCGGCCCACAAGGCCCAAGGTATGGGCGCGGCCGCATCCGCTCCTTCAAAGAGCTGACGAATCGCTTCGAGATCGCGGGGGACGGCCCAGTGGGGGATGTGCGGCCAGAGTAGGTCGGACCAGTTGTTTTCTGGGGTGGCGTAGTAAAAGACGCCGGCAAGAAGCGGGATGAAGTAGCCGCCAAAGCCCATTGACGGCAGGACCACGGCGACCATGAGCGCGGCATAGACCAAGGCGAAATTGGCTGGCGAGAGGCGCAAGAGCGGGTGGAGCAGGCGCAGCGCGAGGGCGACGACCACGATCCAGAAGATCAGAAAGATGACGCCGACGGTGTTGAAGTGATCGGTTAGCCCGGTGTAGTTGCCATAGAGAATGTAGGTCCGCACACTGGTAAAGGTCATGCAGACGGTAAAGACTAAAACAAGGACGAAGGAGAAACAGGTGCCGAGGAAGGAGGTTGCAGGAGGGCGAGACATGAACGAATTGCGAATTGGGGTGAGAAGAGAAATGGGCTTCTTTATATTTTTATAAATAGAACAGATGAGGGAACGCAGGCAATGAAGTATAGATGTCGCATTTCGTCCCTAACACGGAATCTAAAAATACTCGACCGGAGGAAAACCCTGTATGCAGTGGCCTGAGATATGCAGAAGCCATCCCGATACATGGCTGATTGTTGAGGCGTTAGAAGCTCATACAACCCCCGATTCGCGGCGGCACCTCGATCGCTTAACAGTTGTTGAGGAATGTCCTGATGGCAAAGCCGCCATGAAACGGTATCGGCTCCTTCACCAGCAATATCCCGAACGGGAGTTTTACTTTATCCATACCAGTCGTGACTCACTTGATATTCAAGTGCAACAGTGGTTTCGCAGCTTGCGGCAACAGTGGGGATTTTGCCTTTTGCGAAGCTGGTACCGAGGGGCAAAAACCGTAAAGGGAAAATACTTTGTCAAGTCTGCTACCTAGACCAGTTAGGCGGCAACGAGAGGTCTTGTACCTCCCAGCTAATGGCCATACTGTGGTGCTCGGCACCGCTGGAAGTGGCAAGACGTCGCTCTCTATTCTCCGCACTCTCTACTTGTCCGATCCGTCCACCGACCATTGCGGACGCACGCTGCTGGTGACGTTCAACCGATGTCTGGTCACCTATATGGAACATCTGGCTGGAAAAATTCAGCACCCTGTGGACGTCCGAAATTATCATCACTTTGCACGAGGGTATCTCGACTACAGAGGTAAGTTGCCATGGGGGAGCATCTGTCGCCCCGAAGAACGGTTGTACTATATAAGACTTGCAGTGAGCGAAACGCGAGCCGATGGTATCCAGAGCCCGATGCTGCGACGTTCAGAGGAATTTTTCGATGAAGAGTTCCAATGGATTCAGCAGCATGGTATTGCGAGCAAGGAGGATTATGTCGCGGTGGAGCGCATAGGCCGGACGACGGCCCGAGTTGCAAGGGCCGAGCGCACTTTACTATTCGCTCTTTACAATCGATACTTGAATCAGCGGAAGCAAGGCGGCAAGTCATACGATTGGGACGACCTCGCCAGTGCCGTGCTCTGCGAGCTTCAGTCCGATCAAGAGAAACGCCGCTATCGCCATGTAATCATTGACGAAGGCCAAGACTTCTCGCCCGAGATGCTGCGTTCGCTCGCAGCCGCCATCCCAGAAAACGGAAGTCTCACTTTCTTTGGCGACATTGCTCAGCAGATATACGGTCACCGGATGTCTTGGCGAAGTGCGGGACTTACTACGTCGAATATCTGGAGATTTAAGGAAAACTACCGCAACACGAAGCAGATATCCCAACTCGCGTTCGCGCTTGCGGACATGCCCAATTTTCCAGATGACCCGGACTTGGTCGAACCAACAGCCCCGGTTGCCGACGGACCGTCTCCGGCACTCGTGCAGCTTGCAAGTGAGTCGGAAGAACGAGAATTTGTCGTTTCGCGCGCGGCCGAACCGGCCCGGACGGGAACAGTTGCCATTTTGTTCAGGACAAGAGATCAAGAGAGAACTATTCTACGGCATCTCCCAAGTGGGGCGACGCAGCTCCATCGTGAACTAAAACAATGGCCAAGTGGCCCAGGGCTTTTCTATGGCACATATCACGCAGCCAAAGGACTGGAGTTTGATACGGTGTTCCTGCCGTTCCTGTCGGACAAATGTTGGCCCTATCCACCCGATGTTGAACGCTTGGGGGAACAAGAAGCGGCGACCCGAAACTCGCGCCTTCTTTATGTTGGGATCACGCGAGCTAGATCGACTCTTATACTGACGTACTCGGGACGTGTAACGTCGCTCTTACCGGAAATAGAAGGGCTATATCAGTGATGACCGAGACGATAGCTTCGATACAGGCCAACGCGATGCGCCGAGGGATTACGCGACTTTGCCATTTCACGCCCTCTCGCAATCTTGGGCACATCGCAGAGGATCGCGCAGGGATTCTCGCCTCGAAGCATCTTGAGGAGGATGAAAAAGCTGTCTTCAATCCGACGGACTCAGAGCGCCTAGATGGTTATCCAAATTATGTGTGCTGCTCGATCCAGTACCCAAACGCTTGGTACTTCAGAAAAGCTCGGGGTCGGGAACCGCTATTTCGAGATTGGGTCATACTTTTGATAAAGCCTCATTACCTATGGTACGTTGGCGCGAAGTTCTGTCCCCGCAATGCGGCGGCCGAGCACGGGAGTCTGGTCGATGAAGGTGCAGAGGGGTTCGAGGCGTTATTTGCCGACACCGTCGAAGGTACTCACACGTACAGGCGTGATCATCGTCATCCTGTTTTCCTGCCCACTGACGAACAAGCAGAGGTGTTGATTCCGGATAGCATCCGACGGGGAGATGTAATCGGCATCGCCGTTTACGATGAAGAACAAGCCAAACGGGAAGTGGCTCGGCTGAAGCTACTTGGCCAGAGTTTATCACCAATCTTGATTGTTCCCGAGTTTTTCGACCCGAATAAGCTCAGTCAATTGCTGCGCGCCGGTCGGGTTCCGGCCGAGCGCGAGTATCAACAAGGAGACCCTCATGCCCTATAACAGCGAGAGTCAAGCGCACGAACCGATCTTGCCGTTGCAGGCCAAAGCCGAGGGTGCCTTTCTTGCGCTCGCTGCTGGCGACGCGTTGGGCTGGCCCCAAGAAATAGCTCGAAACGTCCAAGGCAACCCTGAGAACAAGGAGGCACATGTAGAGTTCAAGGGGTGGACACGGCGCAGTGGTGGACGATTCCAGCCCTATGAAGAAAACATCTACGCCGGAGGCTATAGCGACGATACACAACTTACCCTCGCGGTTGCAAGGAGCAGAACGAACCACGGCTCTGAATGGTGGAAAGCGTTTACGAAGGTAGAACTTCCGCTCTGGACGCTGTACGAACGAGGTGGGGGTGGGGCCACGAAGCGCGCGGCCAAAGCATGGGTCGAAGGTACACCTCCGTGGAAGTCAGACAAGAGCGATGGCGTTCGCCGATACTTTGAGGCTGGCGGCAACGGGGTCGCCATGCGTGTCCTACCCCATGCCTTGTTTCTCGCTGGGCGAGAAGATCCCGCCGACCTTATGTACGATGTCATTCTCGACGGATTGGCTACCCATGGCCATCCGCGCGCACTCGTCGGAGCGACGATGTACGCATATGCCGCGTGGATGCTGGCACGTAGAAGTGGTACGCTCCGGTTTGGTGAGTTGCTGGACGCGTTGATCGATGAATCACCCAGATGGAGCAAATTTCCCGAGTCGAATCGAAATGACCGAACGTGGTTCGCATTTGCTAATGGTGCGACAGGCGGTCGGTACGAATTGATTTGGGATCAAACGATTAAGGAGATGCGAGAGCTACTCGCGAAAGCGCAAAAAGGGGTCCAAGCTGGTGCGCTCGCGGACGATCATGTGGTCTTGAAAGACCTAGGATGTTTCGGTCGTTCTAAGGGTGCAGGAACCGTCAGTGCGGCTGCCGCCGTGTACCTTGTCGCACGTCATGCAGCACAGCCGGTACAGGCCATACTCAGAGCCGCCTTTGAGCAGGGCGCGGACACAGACACACTCGCGGCCATGACCGGAGGGCTTATGGGATGCTTGGCGGGTGTCGAATGGCTACCGGCACCGTGGCTAGAAGTCCAGGATTCCGAATACCTCCGGAACATAGCTAGCCAAATTGCCTTGGGGCCTGATGGCGCGTCCCAGAATCCTGTAGAATCTCCTGCGAACCCTCAAGCTATCTTCTCTGACCTTGCTCGGAACGGAGATCGCGAAGTGGTCCTTGGTAGTTTAAAACGAGTTCGGGCAACGCCTCTGCCAATCCCCAAGCCAATTGCCCGATCAATCACGGTCCAAGCATGGCAGCTAAAAACTTCCGATGGCCAGACCATGTATGTCACCAAGGTGGACCATTTGCGGGACGACAGGGCGAGCCGTGCGCTGGAGTCAACCCGTCCTACAACTCCCAAGCCAGCTAACACGAACGAGGCGGTGGAATCTGTTCGGGGCTCAAAGAACGCGTTCTACATTGAGTTTTGCCGACAACTGCAAAGCCATCTAGAATCTAGGGCAATGAGACCTAAAGAAATAGAAAGTGTTTTTGCTTTGGACCTCGTTCCAAGCCAAGTCAAAAAATGGCTAAGCCAAGCCGAACAGGATGGGCGGATTCGGCGAATATCCAAAAGTCCCGCAGTATTCGCGCTATGTGACCAGAAGTTCCTGCAGTAAAGATGCCCTTCCGAGTAGCAGCCAAACTGTCTGTTGGGCAGTAATATGCCTTTCCAAGTAGTTAGTCTTCACACTCCATATCTCGGCTGGCTCGTCTTCGTTCTCGCTCTCGCGGTGCGGGTCGCCTATATCTTCGAAGCAGATGCCAGTCCGCTTTTTGCCCATCCGGCGGTCGATGCCAAGACGTACACCCACCACGCCCAGCGCTTGGCTGCGGGCAATTGGTTGGGCGTGGGCGAGGGGCCGTTTTGGCAGCCGCCGCTCTATCCGTACTTCCTCGGGGCGATAAAGAGTCTTTTTCCAGAGTCATTTTTTTATGCCGTGCGCTTTGTGCAGGCTCTGCTAGGGGCGCTGGTCTGCGCGATGAGCTGGTGGATCGGGCGCGCTTTGTTCAATCCGGTGGTGGGATTGCTGGCGGGGATCGGCGCGGCGTTGTGCGGGCCGCTGATCTTTTTTGACGGTGAGCTGTTGCCGGCTTCATTGGCTGCCTTCGTCGATTTGCTGGCTCTAGTGGTACTTTTGTGCGTCTGGCGTCGCCCGAGCCGTTGGGGATTTTTGGGTGCTGGGGTGGCCTTTGGCATTGGTGCGTTGGCCGTGCCGACCGTGCTGACTTTTGCAGTCGTCGTGCCCATCGTCCTCTTGTGGCGCACTCCCCGGCGGCAGGGCTTGGTTTGGGCCGGTGCATTCGCGCTCGGCGTGGTCTTGGCTATCGCGCCGGTGGCTTGGCGCAATTGGGCCATCGGCGGCGACGGGGTGGGGATTTCCTACAACGCGGGGATCAACCTGTATATCGGTAACAATTCCGACTATGCAGAGACCGTGGCCATCCGTCCGGGGTGGGAGTGGGACGATTTAGTCACCCAACCGGCGCGGGAGGGGATTGAGCGGCCCTCGGCTAAGTCGGCTTATTTTGCCGTGCGAGCTTGGGACTACATCCGTGGCGACCCGACGGGGTGGCTGGGGTTGATGGGGTACAAGCTATGGGCGTTTTGGCACGGCGATGAGCGGGGGCGCAACCAACCGATCTACTTCTGGCGCACGTACTCGCAGGTGCTGTCGGCGACCCTGTGGAAAGCGGGTATTGCCTTCCCCTTTGGCTTGGTGGCCCCGCTGGCGCTGTGGGGCATGTTGCTGAGTCTGCGGCGGATCGGGCCGACGTGGCCGCTGCTGTACGTGCTGTGCTATTGTCTGGGGGTGATCGCGTTTTTTGTCGCGGCGCGCTACCGGGTACCGGTGCTGCCGGTGCTCATGGTCTTTGCCGCTTACGGGCTGTGGGCGCTGTGGGACTGGGGACGGGTGGGCTGTTGGCGCAACTTGGGGCTGGGGTTGGCCGTTTGTTTGGCCTTTGCGTTTGCGGCCAACAGCCGCCTAGCGCCGATGGACATGGAGGGGGATGCGGCGATCCACTACAATCTGGGCAACGCCTATGCCGAGGTCAGAGACAAAGAGCGGGCACTGGCGGCGTTTGAGCGGGCGGTGGCCGAGGATCCCGAGTACTGGCAGGCGTGGTTAAATCTGGGTGGGGTCAAGGCGGCGTTGGGCGATCTCGCCGCAGGCGAAGCAATTTTTGCGCGGGTGGCGCAAAAGGCCCCTCGGCAAGTCGAGCCGTGGATGAACTTAGCGCACGTGCGGATCATGCAGCGAGATATAGAGGGAGCCTTTAGCTACTACGAGGCCGCGCTCGAGGCTAATCCCAAGCTGCTACCAGCCTACGTAGAAATGATCCGCCTCTACGGGCAGATGGGCGATTTAGCCCGAGCAGCGCACGTCCTCCAACGAGCGGTCGATCACTTGCCCGCCGAGCGCGAGCGCTTGCGTCAGTTTTACCGAGAGATACAAATGCAGGCGTTGGGTCGCTAAGGGTCCGGCTGTGCTACCTTGAGTACTTGATTGGCGGCGACCTTTTCTAAGGTCTGCTGCGTCCCGTCTGGCCAGCGGATTTCCACTTGGGCGCTCGTGGCCGCGCCCAATCCGAAGTGCAGGCGGGGGTCGTGGCTGGACAGATAGCTACCGCCCGATTGGCGCTCCTGCACCTGGCGTATTCCGTCGGCCACAACCTCTACTCGCGTGCCGAGGGCGTCGGGGTGGATTTTTCCCACTAACAGGATTTGTAGCCAGTGATGGGCGTTGCCGCCATCGTTGCGCAACAGACGCGGCCGGGCCGCCACTGTGGTTACCAGAAGATCGAGGTCGCCGTCGTCGTCATAGTCGGCGACCGCGGTGGCTCGACCAGCGTTGGCCCTTTGGAAATCCGGTCCCAATGTGGCCGAGACGTCGGCAAAGCGGCGACCGTCGTCGTTGCGGAACATCTGGTTGGGTTGCCGATAGGTCTGGCTCGAATCTACTTCTGCAATGCGGTCGATGACGTGGCCGTTGGCAGCGAAGAGGTCGAGGTCGCCGTCGTTGTCGTAGTCGAAAAACTTGGTGCCAAAGCCGAGGGGTCGGTACGAGGGATCGGCCAATCCCAGGCGCTGGGTGGCGACGGCGAATTGGCCTTGGCCGTCGTTGCGGTAGAGGGCGTTGGTCTCAAAGGCGAAGTTGGTGACGAAGAGGTCGGCATCGCCATCGCGGTCGTAGTCGCCAAAATCGACGCCCATGCCGGCGTCGGCGTGCCCGTGCTCATTGTATCGGGTGCCGGCAACCAAGCCTACTTCGGCGAAGGTGCTGTGCTGGTTGGCGTAGAGGAAGTTCATGGTGCCGTCGTTGGCCACGTAGATGTCGGTGTCGCCATCGCGGTCGTAGTCGGCCAGCGCGACGCCCAGTCCCTTGCCCTTGAGTGTGATGCCGGTGGCCTCGGTGACGTCGGCGAAGGTGTGGCCGTCGTTGCGATAGAGGAGGTCGCCGGTGGGGTCGTACACGCTAGGCTCGCAGTACGAGCGCACTTGCCCCTGCTGGCAGACGGCCTCATCGTCGAGGGCGTAGCGCACGTAATTGGCGACGAATAGGTCGAGATCGCCGTCGAGATCGTAGTCGAGGAAGCCGGCACTGGAGCCCCAGCGCGGGTCTGCTAGGCCGGCCCGCGTTTTGGCAAAGGTGCCTTGGTCGTTGCGGTAGAGGGCGTTGGGGCCGTAATTGGCGACGAAGAGGTCGGGGTCGCCGTCGGCGTCGGCGTCTGCGACCGCGACGCCAAAGCCGTAGCCGGGGTCGGCGCTGCCGCTGTGGGTGGTGACGTCGGCGAAGGTGCCCGCGCCCGCGTTGCGGTAGAGTCGGTTGACCGGCGGTGAGTCTGGGGGGTGGCCGGTTAGGTAGGTGCCGTTGGCGAGATAGAGGTCGAGGCGGCCATCGGCGTCGTAGTCGAGGAAGGCCGCTCCGGCACCGAAGGTTTCGACGTAGTAGTAGGAGCCGGAAAAGCCGTTGTAGTGGACGAAGTCGATGCCAGCGGCGGCACCGGCGTCGGCGAAATGCACTGGCGGTGCTGGGGGGTCTTTAGGGGCACAGGCGCAGAGGATGCTGGCGAGGGCGAGACCCCATATCTTGTAGTACTGGATCAGACGAACTCGATGACGTCGAGGGTTTGGGGCCGAGCCAGTTCCCTGCGCTGCTGGACGAGTTGATCCAGCGTCTTAGCAGTTTGGGCCGTCATATAGGTCTGATGACAATGAGGACAGCGAACCACCGGCACCTTATCCACTAGGAACTTATCGTTCTTGGGACCGCATACTTGCGTCTTGTAGCGCAGCTTTGCGCCGTCTTTACCACAGTAGTCGCAAATCATGAGGTTTCTCATACGCATGATCGGGAACAATATACTCATTGGCGCGGATTTTGTCGCGCATCTGGTGGAGGATGTGATCGTACATCGTGTAGCATCCCTTTGAAAGATACCAATATATAAACCGCTACGTTCCCCCGCTGAGCGGTGATCGCCGCGTTGGCAGTCGAATAAGTCCTCCCTCTTGCGTGATGCGGTTGCAGATGATTTAATGATGGCGTCACTAACCACTAAACAGGAGGATGGACGATGCCATTTATCAACGTGAAGATGCTCGCGGGGCGTTCCACCGAGCAGAAGCGGGCCTTAGTTGAAGCACTGACCCAAGCCATCGTGGATACCTGCGATGCGCCCCGGGAGGGGACGACGGTAGTGCTCGAAGAATGCGAGCGCGAGAACTGGGCAAGGGGCGGGGTGCTGGTGGCGGATCGCCAGCAATAAGGTGATCGAAGATCCCTTTCGCTAGGAGGACGCCGTGGCCATAGAAGCACGGCCCGGCGATCCTCCTCGTCCACCAGCATAATATTATCGCTTGAGGGAGCTCTTTTTTTGTCAGATTGCTCAGGCCAACTGCTCAATGGCGATTTCTACTATGGTCTTTGTCACGAATAAATTCAGTAGATCGATTTGTCCTACTTCGTGCAGGTGAATGAGAGGACCTGCATCAGCGACGGCCTGTTCTACCTGCCCATGGCCCACTCAAGATCCTCCATCATGGCTTGATGCTGGCGTTCGGCTAGTTCTACCCAGTCTACGCCCACCCCTTCTATTGCTTCGTCGCGGGCGATTTCTCGTCGCAGGTAGCGCCCCAGAATGCGTTCTCGCCACATCTGTTGGACTCCCTTCTGGAACGCCAGTGTCATTACTTCGGACTCGGATTTTTCGGTTTCTCGCGACAGAGTCTCTAAATAAGAGAATGTTTTGTCCATTTAGTACCTGCTTCGATTTACTTCGCTTAGTTCCTTAGTGAATAGTGTAAGCTAGAATATACTCCTTTCGCACTCGGTGGCACAAAGACGATTGTTTCCGGCTACAACTATTCGATTCATGGCGCAATACTAACTGTATCCTAGGCCGGTATAAGGGGTGTAAGGAGGAAGAGGCCAGATCACAGCAGGTGGGCTAGTGCTGCGGCGATGAGCAGGCCGAAGGAAGCCCAGCCTAGCAGAGCCTCGGCGACAGCGAGGAGTTTGAGCTTGCCCGTCGCGTCATAGGCGCGGGAGTTGAGGTGGATGAAGGTATAGAGGCTGAAGACGATGCAGTCGGCGAGGGTGGGCTGGGCTGCGCCGGAGGCGGAGCGCATGGAGTTGGAAGCTGCGCGGTACGCCAAGCCGCAGAGGAGGATAATGGCGAGCATGAAGGCGATTATTCGCTGGGGGGTCGTGCCGTAATCCGCACTTAGTCGCCACAGTTCTAGGCCCCAACGCGCTGGTTCGTTCCAAGCACGTGCGAGGCGCTGGTGGTCCATGCGTTCGGCGTGGCAGGCTGCGGCGTCGCCGTTAAAGCCTTGGGCTAGGAATTGGTGGTACAGGGCGGCGTAAGTTGGGTCGAGGGCGGCGGTGTGGGTCGAATCGGTTGTGGCGAGATGGCCGGCTAGCTGGGGCCAGCGCACTTGGATGCGGCCGAAGCGCGGTTGGTGCAAGTAGAGGCGGCTGTTCGCCGCGAAGGTCGAATCCGCTTCGGCTGCCCGCAGGTCGATTAGGGCGAAGGCGGCACGGCTTAGGTCGAGGGAGCGGTTGAAGAATGCACTGAGGCGGATGACGCGGCCCTCGCTCTCGCTGAAGTCGGCCTCTTGGCGGAAATAAGCTCCATCAAATCGGGCTTGGCCAAAGGTCGCACTGCGGAAGCTCGCCTCTCGCGCAAAGGTAAAGCCGGCAAAGGACGCCTCGCCGCTGAAACGCGCTCGGTCAAAGGCAACTTCCCCGTCGGCGCGTCCGCTGTCGAAGGACACTTCTTCGGCGAAGCGTGCGTCCCAAAACAGCGCTTGGTCGGCGAAGCGGACTCCAGCGAAGGATAGGGGCTGCGCCCAAGAGGTTTCCTTGAAGGAGGCGATTCCGGCGAAGGCGGCGTCGGTGAAGGTGGCTGGCGCGGCAAAGGCGGCCTGCTCGAAGTAGGCGGCGTTGTCGAATTGGGTCTGGGCGAAGTGGGTGCGCTGGCCGGCGAAGTGAGCGCCGACGAACGAGGCGACGCCGGCGAAGCGGCTTGCGGTTAGGTCGGCGTCGCCGAGGAAGTGGGTTTTTTGGAAAGTTGCGTGCTTGGCCAGATGGCTAGTGCGTAGGGAGAAGTCATCGATAAAACGCGCTTCGGCAAAGGAGACGCCACCGGCGAAGTGGGCGCGTTCCAAGCGCACTGGGGCGAGGAACGCGACTTGGCTGAAGGATACCTCGTCGAGAAAGTACACTCCCTCCAAGTCGAGGGGGACGCGCAGGGTGTCGAGTCCTGAAGTGGGCGCAAACAGGCGTCCGCGGAAGGCGACTTGCCGGTGGACGACGGCTGGGCCGTTGGCCGGGCGTTGTAGCTGGGCGATTAGCGTCTCAATGGGGAGCAGGGGAAGGGTTTGGCCAGCGATGGTGGTATCGGCCGCGGGCGTCTGGGCGCTTGAGGCGGTGCTTAAGAAGAGCAAGGCAGCAAAGAGGAGTTTTGGTAGCATACGGGCTGTTGACTTTCAAAAGCGCAGCGTGACGATAGCGGATAGGCGTCCCTTGGGGTTCGGAACCAAGCCGACGGAGACGCGGCGGGCTTGAGGGGGCTTGCGCGATAGTTCAGACGCAATCAGTGAACTAATAACAGAGACGATGGATGCCTTCCGGAACCAGAACCCTGTCACGTATCCGCCCATTCGCCATGAACCTATTTCCACCGCCCCCGGTATAACACCGGCGAGTAGGGTCTTGGGCAAAGAATCATAAGGATCAACCGAACTCACACCCAACGGGAACCCGACACTAAAGCCGATAACTGAGCTTACATAAAAAATGCCTAACGCTTCAAGACCGCTATCGGAGTAAGAACCGTCACTTAATGCGTCACTGAGACCCCCAAAGCTTAGGATTGTAAAAATGAGACAAAAAGCAGTCCCAGTGGCCACCTTTTTGGGAACTCGCAGGCTTCCGTCTTCCGTATAATACCTCTTTACCATCGCCTTCATCTGCTCCGACAAGCTATCGCTAGCCGCCGATCTCCGAGAAAACGATTGTGCCGTCTGCTTACCGCATTTGGCAAAGGCAACATGATCCATCGTGACGCGCCCGCCCATCTTGGCATACAAGCAGCGCCGGCCGTCTCGTATCGTGGCGTTGGATACGTCGGCGAGGCCACCGCGCTCGACGACAATGCCATACCAGTCGGCCCCCAACGAAGTAGCCGCCGCCGAACCAAAGACGATGCCTTTGGCTTGGGCATGGAGCCGCCCCTCGACGGTCAGTTCCGTGCGGGTGGAGTCCAAGCCGTTCTGGGTATCATCGCGGTAAGGCATAAAGTGGACCTTCGTATTGGGTGCTAGGGTCAGGGTTGCTCCCGACGCGATTGTCACATCGCCGCTGACATACACCGTGTCGCGCCAGGTCGTGCCCTGTTCGATCCGGCCCGTCCAGTAGTGGGGAGAGGTGTCCGGGGGCTGCGTGTTGCCGGTTTGCTCCGCCTTTGCAGCTCCTACCGTGAACATGGCGAACAGAGCAATGACAGCGAGCATAAGCGACATGATGGGATATCTTCCTCATTGATTTTCAAAAGTGCAGGGTGGCGACGGCGGATAGGCTTCCTTTGGGGTTCGGAAACAAATCGACCGAGACGCGGCGGGATTCAGGGGCTTTGCGCGATCTTTCAGACCAAGCGGTCGCCATGGCGAGGTCTGACGCCAAAATTATGCCGATACAACCTCCAGCCAGAAAGCCCAATAGGCCGCCTTCAAGAGCCCTGAGATCACATTCCAAAAAACTATCATCTGGACAGTCTTCCGGCTCTTTGAGTAATACAGGCCCCAATTCAGCTCCGATTAGGGTTCCCCCAATGACACTGATCCCAAACAACGCTAATCGGTCAACCGTTCGCTTTCTTTTTAATCGATCCGTACTATCGCTGACCGCCAAGGCAGCTTGAGTCGGGCCGACTTTGAGCGATAGGGCATGGCTGGAGTTAGCGGACCCTCGGCGCGAGACCTTCTTGCGGGAACGGGGATACAGGGGATGTCGATTTCAGGAAAGGGCTTCGAGGCTCAATAAATGGCAGAGTTCAATACCGTCATCTAACTCTTGCCAATAAATGGCAAAACCGCCCGGTTCTATGGACCAGTTGGCTCGTTGTTCGTCGGTTGCACGGCGCAACCAATCCAACCAATAAACGGTGTCTAACAGGATGCTGATTTCGCGCCCATCACTCAAGGCAACATATAGCAGGTTATGGTCAAAACGGACGCTTGTTGCGGTGACGGTCTTTTTATCGGGAGAAATAAGCATTCCAAGCATCCTCTAATCGTTCCAAGTTTTTTCGGGTCAGTCTTAAAATTCGGTTCAATTCTGCTCGGTGGTATCCACGATTGTACTCTACAGATACAGGGTGTAGCCAGATTTTCGCTACTTTTTCTGCCTTGATAACATGCATATGCGGCGGTTCAAATCGGTCTGATGAGTAGAAGCGAAATAGATATCCATCAATGACGATTGTTGGCATGAGTTTAGGCTCAAGAGCACTGCGTTCCTAGCATGTCGTCGCGCAGATAGCTAATGTCCCAAGGCATTTCTTCGGAGGTGGAGGCCGCACGAGTTTGGAGATTAGTGCTTTCACTCATGGCTGGGAATATAAACGAAGACCTAAAAACCACCAACAGACGGCTTCCGGTGCGTGTAATGCAACATCCATGCCAGAGCCGACAGTCTGATAAGGCGACTTGTGCTCGGCGCAAACTGTGTCGAACAGTATCCATCAATGGGTTGCTTAGGTGCCTTGTATGAATTACTCAGATGAACCGTTCAAAAGCGCAGCGTGGCGACGGCGGATAGGCGTCCCTTGGGGTTCGGCAGCAAATCGACCGAGACGCGGCGGGCTTGAGGGGGCTTGCGCGATAGTTCAGACGCAACTATTGAAACAATAGGAGGAGCGACAAATGAGGCCATGAATCCTAATAGAGCAAGAGATTCAGATTGCATTATCGTACCGACCGCTATAAAGCATAGCCCTCCCAATCCAGTCACACCGCTACCGAGTAGTGTCTTACCGAGAGAATCTTCAGGATCAACCTTGCTCACACCAAGAGGGAAGCCGATCAGATTGCCAGCATACAAGGAAACATAAAGCAGCCCTACTGCTTCCAAACCATCATCGGAATAGGAATCGTCAACTAATACTTCGCCCAGTACCCCAAAGCTTAGGACTGTAAAAACGATCCCCGAAGCAGTCCCAGCGGCCATCTTTTTGGCAATCCGTAGAGCATCTCGATTGGTAGCTTCCGTATAATACCTCTTTACCATCGCCTCCATCTGCTCCGACAGACTATCGCTAGCCGCCGATCTGTATCTATGGGAAAGCGACGCCCCGGTTTGCTTCCCACAGTTGGCAAAGGCGATATGATCCATCCTGACGCGCCCACCCCTTTTGGCATACAAGCAACGCCGGCCGTCTCGTATGGTGGCGTTGGATACATCGGCGATTCCGGTGCGCTCGACAACAATGCCATACCAGTCGGCCCCCAACGAAGTAGCCGCCGCCGAACAGAAGACGATGCCACCCGCGCGGGCATTCAGCCGCCCCTCGACGATCAGTTCCGTGCGAGTGGAGTCCAAGCCGCCTTGGGCATCATCGCGGTAAGGCACAAAGTGTACCTGCGTATCGGGTGTTAGAGTCAGGGTTGCTCCCGACGCAATGGTCACATCGCCGCTGACATAGACTGTATCGCGCCACGTCGTGTCCTGTTCGATCCGGCCCGTCCAGTAGTTGAGCGCAGAGTCTGGGGATTGCGTATTGTCGGCTTGCTCCGCCTTTGCAGCTTCTACCATGAGCATGGCGAACAGAGCAACTATAGCGAGCATAAGCGACACGATGGGTATCTCTTCCTTTATTGACTTTCAAAAGTGCAGGGTGGCGACGGCGGATAGGCTTCCTTTGGGGTTCGGAAACAAATCGACCGAGACGCGGCGGGATTCAGGGGCTTTGCGCGATCTTTCAGACCAAGCGGTCGCCATGGCGAGGTCTGACGCCAAAATTATGCCGATACAACCTCCAGCCAGAAAGCCCAATAGGCCGCCTTCAAGAGCCCTGAGATCACATTCCAAAAAACTATCATCTGGACAGTCTTCCGGCTCTTTGAGTAATACAGGCCCCAATTCAGCTCCGATTAGGGTTCCCCCAATGACACTGATCCCAAACAGCGCTAATCGGTCAACCGTTCGCTTTCTTTTTAATCGATCCGTACTATCGCTGACCGCCAAGGCAGCTTGAGTCGGGCCGACTTTTTCGGTTTTCCCGGTTCTCATGATCCCCGTCTGTGTCGAAAGACTATCGGCGCTCGCGGCCATCGCCGGCCGGAGCAATAGCCCGCACAGGACTAGTAGAGCCATGAAGCGGTTCAGTTGGGCAGACATGCTCGTCCCCTTCAGGTATGAATTGCCTATAACGTTCAAAAGCGCAACGCGGTAACGGCGGAGAGGCCGCCGTTGGGGATGGGGGATAAACCGAAGGAGACACGACTGTTTTGACTATCTTGAGGGGGCTTGCGCCATCGTTCCGACGCAATCGTTGCACCAACAATAGGGCCTAAAAAGGCACTCACGCCCGCTAGAATCTCCAATTTCCAGCCGGTCTTGGCACTTATAAAATCTATAGCACCAACAGGCACACCTAACCCTAAAAAGCTGCCCGCGAGCGTTATGAGGAAATTATCCTGCATATCAACCCAACTCACGCCAAGCGCGGTTCCAACTACGTATCCACCCTCAAGGCCATTCATAGCAGCGCCAAGACGACCGAAGGTGTCGTCTCCCCCTTTCGGCTGGTATAGATCCGCCATGATGAACGCTCCTAGGAAGGCTCCAGCGATCCCTCCCCCTAAGCCAGCCATCAACTTGTTGCCAATCCGGAAAGAATCCACCTTCGCAGCTTTGACGATCCGTTTGTCTGGTCCCTGTCTGGGTGGCTCCGGATCGACAGATTGTATATAGGATAAGTTCCAGTAGGAGCGGGCAACGGCGGCCAAATCCGCGACCGGAGGGAACGTCAGCCGAAATCGATGCCCATAAAAGCCAGAGGATCTTCTACCTTTGCGATATATCCCCATCAGACCATAGGTGGCAAAAAGGGAATCAAAATCGGCGATCCCTGTAACTAACGTCCCCTCGTCAACCGCATCCAACAGCGCCGTCGTCACCGCCTTGTACCCTCCACGGATGTAGATCGTGATTTCTTTTGGCTCTGTTTTCTTTTGCGTGTCGGCGTGGTGCTCGTCCTCGACGCTCACCACTGACTCGGCTTGGGTCGGCTGAACCAGCAGGCCGCACAGAGCGGCCATAAGCAGGAGACAAGAAAAGCATAGAACATGACGCTCCTCCGTTTCTTCGCTAACACGCCCCATGATTGGTATCCCTCTCTTATTGACGTTCAAAAGCGTAGCGTGGCGACGGCGGATAAGCCCCCTTTGGGGTTCGGCAGCAAATCGACCGAGACGCGACGGGCTGCGGGGGGCTTGCGCGATTTTTCAGACCAATAGGTCGCCATCGCGGGCGGGCCGATGAAGAGAGAGGGCCAGAGCACACCTTTACTGACAATCGTCAACCCGATGCTCCCGATGAATCCCACCACACTGCCTCCTAGGGAACTGATGAAGCGATCGCGGGAATCAGACCTGCTGACGCCAATCGCCGCTCCGACCATATAGCCAATTGAGCCTACGAACAGACCGGTCACTAATGCGTCCAATCCACACAAGTCGTCCGGGTCATCAGAGCAATCTCCTATGCCTGAAGAATACCCTACGATGCCCCCCACGACGGCTCCCACCCCCCCTACGAAAGTACCAGCGACCAGCTTGTTGGTAATCCGTTTACCGGTTCCTATATCGCCCCCACTTCCTGCGCCGACTTCTTGAAATCCGCGACTGGCGCGACTCAAATCTACCTGCGTATTATCGCTGACCACCGCTTTGGAGGAAGGTGCTACAACCGGCACCCTCTCGGCTTCCACGGCACTGCTGTCGATCTCACTGACTTCTGCCCTCACAGCCGCTGGCCAGCACAATCCCACGATCAGGACGAGAGCTGCAATGCGCTTTTCGATCTCAACCATCCTTTGTCAGCTTGTTTACTGACGTTACGCAGTTTTTGTCATGCCTATGCAAGCAGGCATCCAGCGTAGGGGCTGTTCGCGAACAGCCCCTACAGCGGGCTGTCGCGGAAATGACCCCGGGCGGAAGCAGTAGGAAGCCGCAGATGATAACGGCTGCGTAACATCAGTTATTGACGTTCAAAAGCGTAGCGTGGCGACGGCGGATAAGCCCCTGTGATTCGACAACCAATAATAGCCGTCAATTGTAGAACCCGAAAAGAGGCCATAAAAGCACCGGCTCCAACTTTTCGGCCTTCCTCCCTCGCCGCCAGCGCGGCGGATTCTTGACAAGTCCGGCGGAAAAGCGTAACAAAAAGCCATGCAATATCCCCTTTTTTGCGCCGTTTTCATCGCTGTTAGCGTCCTGCCCGCCGCTGCCGACACCATCGTCGTCGGTGCGAGCGGACTGAATTGGCGCGATGGGGGCGGCGAGATCCAAGCCAAGGTCATTCGCAGTGCCCAAAGCGTGGAGAACACCAACGCGCCCGGCGGCGTTATCGACTTTGCAGCCGCTAATTTTGCCGACTGGATTTTTCCCCAGCGCGCCGATACCACGCTAAACATCGCCCTCGGAGCCAACGCCGATTCGCGCGGCGGTTCGATCACCTCGCCCAACAACCTCAACGTCCGCGGCGAACTGGCCAAACTCATCGACAACGACGGCCAGAGTGGACTCGATCTGCGCTTGAGTGCCGGGGCCAAAAGCGCCCAGGTTTTGGGGCTGATCATCGACTTGGACTTGGGCGCGCGCTTTGGCGTTGATCGCTTCCGCTTTTTTCCGCGCAATGCCGCGCCCGAATTCCCCGCGCCGAATTTCCCTTTCCAAAACGACTTCATGCGCAGCTTTGAGATATTCATCAACGACGGCACGCCAGACACCCAGCGCGAAGGGGTGCCCATCCGCACGAGCGTGGCGCTGGAGGGCCAAAACGAAGAGGCAGTCGTCGATATCCGCATCCCGCCGCAATACGTGCGCTTCGTGCGGCTCAAATCCCTGACGGCACTCGGTTTTGACATCGCCGAGTTTCAGGTTTTTGGCACGGGCTTTGTGCCCGAGGCCGTCTATATCTCCAACATTTTCGACTTTGGCGATCTGGCGCTGTTGGGCCATGTGCGCTGGGTGCAGGAACAGGTTGGCGACCCGCAGCTTTCGCGGATTGCGGTGCGCACGCGCACGGGCATTGATCCCGAGCCGGTGGAATTTAACAAGGTGCGGCCCGGCGAGCAGATCTTCCGCGTCGGCGGAGGCAATGTTGGGTTGCAGTCGGATGGGGCCGGGGTCAGCAGCGGCACTGGGATTAGCAGCGGCCTTGGCACGGGTGAGGTGGGGGTGCCGTGGAAATTCGCCAAAGACGTGGAGGAGGAGGCCCTGCAAGCGCTGGTCGCGGAGATCCTCGACAACGAGGAAGTGGATTTGCGCGACGCGGTGCAGGCGTTTAATGCGCTGTCGCCGGAGGAGCGGGAGCAGGTGACGCTGAGCGAGGCCGACTACAAGAAACTCCCGCGCGGCGACCGGGCGACGATCCGCAACGACGTGAGCAATTGGAGCGCGTGGTCGCCGCCCTATCCGGCGAGCAGTATCGTTCTCTCGGAGGACTTGGGCACGGAGGGCGCGGGCGGGCCTGTCGTCTCGCCAAATCCGAGGCGCTACTTTCAGTTTATGATCGAGTTTTTCAGCGACGACTTTGAGGCGGCCACGGGCGTCGGGGGCCTTTCCTTTGACGTGCTGCCGTCGCCCTTTGCCGGGGAACTCATCGCCGAGATCGGCCCCCGCAGCGCGGCTTTGGGCGAGCAGACGGATTTCACCTACGCGGTGCGGAGCAAGTTCCGCAGCGGTCAAGATCGGGGTTTTAATCGCCTGCGAATTGACACTCCGCTCCGAGTGGAACAGGTAGGTGCGGTGCGGATAAGACCGCCCGAGGGCGACGTGCTGGAAGCGGATTTCAGCGGCGCGGTGCTCGACGAGTTACCCGTAGTGCGCGGCGATTTTGCGGTCGTAGAGGTGGCCGACGACGCCTTTGTCCTTGAGTTCCCGACCGTGACCGACGACGACACCGAGTTGCGGGTGAGTTTTGAGAATGCGGTTCTGCGCTTTGGCACCACGTTTAGCGGCCAAGTGTTTAACACCGCATCCGAAGGCCAGTTGGGGCAGAGCGTGGTGGCTGGCAATGCAGCCGATTTGGGAGCGGGCGACCCAGACACGCAGGCGTTGGGGACGCCTTTTGAGGGCAATCTGTCGGTGCAAGTACCCATCTCCGGCGAACTGCTGATCAACGTGCGCGCCCAGCCGCCGGTCTTTACTCCCAACGGCGACGGCGTCAACGACCGGGCCGAGCTGCAATACGATCTGACCAATGTGGGTCGTCCCACGCCGCTGCAGGTTGTGGTTTTCGATCTGGCCGGCCGGCCGGTGCGGCATCTGTACGACGCGCTGGATCAGAGTGGGCGCTTTGTTCGGCTTTGGGATGGACGCGACGACGCGGGCCAGTTGGTGCCGCCGGGGAACTATGTGTTCAGCGTCGCGCTGGACGCTAAGACGGGGCAAGCTAAAGAGGTTGCGGTGGTTGGGGTGGCATACTGAACGGGTGCGGTTGATCGGTTCTGGTGGACGAATACATCCGCGATTTGTACCAAACGATTGAGGAACGTGCCGTAATCTACGGCAAGGGCACCCACAAGGGTTGCCCCTACGGTTGAACGGGAAGTGCGCGCTATGAAGAAATACTTCGTCATCTTGGGGCTGGTGCTGCTGGTGGGCGTCCCGACTTGGGGCCAGACCGACGTCCAGCGCGGCGGAGCTGTCAGCTTTGAGCCGACCGGCCCGGGCGTGCTCTTTGGGGCGCTCGATCCGGCGGTTAAAAAGTGGTACGTGCCGCAGGAACTTTTCATGGACTACGGCTGGCGTCAGTGGGAGTACTCCAACTACGCCCGCACTCCGTATGAGCGCTACGTCAACACCACTCGCGAGGGCGACTACTTCTACGATGTGTACGGCAATTTCACCACGCGTGGTTGGCTGATTTACGACTGGCGTCAGTTTCAGCCGCAGCCCTTGGGTAGCGGCATCTTCCAGAGTACGCGCTTCAATCGTTGGTTTAACGCGGTGACCATCAGCGGCGATTCGCAGGGGCAGTACAACTACGCGATCACGGTCGGCGACCGGATTCGCACGACGCTGACGCCGATGACGTTTTCCAAGCCGGACTTCAACGGGGTGCAGGTCGATTTTGCCTCGGACAAGTACCAGGCGACGATCCTCGCCTCGCGCATCAGTGAGCCGATCCGCGGCTCCACCCAGCTTTCGGGTGGGATCACCGAGCCGGTGACGCAGACCAATATCACCTCGTTATTCGGCGGGCGGGCGACCTTTCAGGTAGGTGATTTCGTCGAGATCGGAGCCCAAGTGCTGGACGCCAGCAACGGCAATACGCTGCTCGACATGTTCAACGGCGATTTGGTCGCTGGCAGCCTCACTGCTGGGCAGAGCACGGCACCGCTGACGGCGATTGCGGTAATTCTGAGCGACGACTCTCCCGATGACAACGAAGGGGGCGCGGCTCTGTTCAGCCACGACGTGCGGATCACTAGCCGCGATTTCGACACCGGCAAGGAGACGGTTTCTACCTTGCAGGAGGTGGTCCGGCCCGGCTCGCAGTGGCCGGTCATCTTCGGCGGGTTCCGGCGTCCGGGCTTTTTGGCCGCGGACGGCCCGGAGCGGATCATCGTCAACTACGACTTCAACGACCCGGGTTATGTCGGTCCAGACCCGACGACGATTGTCGGAGTGGATTTCAATTACGTGCTAGCCAACGACTTCAAGGTCGAGATGTGGTCCGACCGCCAGACGGGCTTGCGCGGCGCACCGCCCCCGCCGCTGACTGCCGAGGTGATTGACGCGGCGCAACCAGCGTTGATTGCGGTGCGGCGGGCCGAGGGCAATGTCGCGGACATCACGAACTTGCAGCGGATTGAGTTTTCCTACGGCCTGCCGACGGCCAATCTAGTCGGCGGCTTCACCATTGAGGGCACGGGGGTGCTCGGCTTTGACTTCTACGGCGAGTGGGATCGCAACAAGCGCTATTTCCAGTTTCCCAATGCCGCGCTGTTCAACGAGGGCGAAGAACACGCGGTTTCCTCCGTGGGGTCCGACGCTTGGTACTTCAATGTCTCGCGCAATGTGTTCCCCTACTTTTTCTACGGCGAAGTCTATTCCATTGATGAAGCCTATTCGACGACCGCCTTCTTGGTCAGTGCCACGGGCGATGTGCAATACGACAATACCCAGCGGCACCTCTACGAGTTCGTCGATGACAACGACGACCAAGACCGCTTCCCCGACTGGATTCGCTTTGGTTCGACCAACGACCGGTCGATCTTTCCCGGCTGGGACCAAAACAACGACTTCATCTCCGACTTCAACCAGAACGACAACGCCACTGCGGCCAATATCATTCCCGATTACGACGAGCCGTTTCTGCGCTACAACGTTGATCGACCGGAGTTTCTCTTTGGCATTGATTTGAATAACAACAATTGGATCGATCGCTTTGAAGACGACGATCTGCCCGATTACCCGTACAAGCCAGACCGGCGGGGATACAATGTTTTCGGCGGCATCCACCTCGCGCCGGATATGCGGCTGACCCTCGGGCGCACGGACGAGCAATCGCAGGCGACCGACGCCTTTAACGAGACCAATTACGCGATGTTCACGCTGGATCGGGACTACGCGGGCTTGGGGCGCTTGCGGGTTTTCAACATGCTCAAGCAGGCCCAAGACACCATTCCCGACGCCCGGCGCGCGCCGACCCCCTTCGTCGGTGCGCCGATCCAGCCGGTGGTGCGCGACATCTTGGCGGCGCAGGACACGTGGATCAATACTGCGTACGCGCAGTTCGATTATCAGGGCATCGAAGGGCTGAACGTGGTCAACAAGCTCAAGTGGGAGCATTTCCAGCAAAACGCCGAGGACCCGCGCGACAGCATTGGTCGCCCGTTGGAAAGCACCGCGAGTTTCCTCGGGCTGATCAACAAGGTGGACTACAGCTACGGCCTTGGCCGCTTTGACTTGCAGCCGAGATGCAAGAGCGAGTTTTTGCGGCAGACGCCGTTTGTCGCCGACGAGGAGCGGCGCGAGGAATGGGCGCTGACCGTGCAGTTGATCGCCCGTTTGCCGGTCATGCGGCGCACGGTGTTAGAATCCGGCGTGGAGCAGTTGTGGTTTCGCGACCGGGTGCAGGACGAGGACGCGCTGCGGGCGGCGGGGCTTTTGCAGGAGACCGGGGATTGGCGCTCGACCCATGTAGCGGTGCAGCTCTCTACTACTTCCGATTACCAGGGATACCGGCTGACCACGCAAGCGGGCCTGCGCTTTGGCCGCATCCTCAGTGAGCGGGTGATTGAGGACAGCGACCGGCCGGGTGTTTTTACAACTGACGACAAGGGCAAGAATGAGACTACGACCTTTATCACGGTATTTGCTGGACTGGAGTGAGGCCGTGTTGCGCTTTTGCTTGCTGGCGATCTTGGCTTTGGGTTGTGCCCAAGAGCCTGTGGAATTGGTGTTGGCCCAAGTGGGTGGCGAGCCGATTGCTGCGTCGGAGTTCAGGGAGTTTGACGCGCGGATTCCCGCCGGGATGAAAGAGGGAGGCCAGCGCCAAGTGCTCGAAAGCCTGATCGACAAAAAGCTGCTCTTGCGCGAAGCGGACGCCGCCAATATGGCTGAAGACAGTTGGTTCAAAGGCGAACTAGCCCGCTTCAAGCGCGCTCGGCTGATGGCGCTGTACATGGAGCGCGAGGTCGTCGCCAAGATCGAGATCACCCCCGAGGAAATAGAGCGGTACTACCAAGAGAGCGGCCGACACCGCGCTCTGCGCTTGGGTGGCATCATGGTCGAGAGCTTGGAGGAAGCACGCACCATCACCGACCAGCTCGCCGCAGGGGCTGATTTCCACCAACTGGCCAGCGCGCACTCGGTTCACGAGAAGACCGCCGCGCGGGGCGGCGACACCGGCATATACCAGACGCGGGACCAGATGTCGGCGGAGACGGTCGAGCAGGTGCTTAAGCTGGCGATAGGGGACGTTTCTGCGCCGGTGCGCGAAGTGTTCAGCCATGAGGACTTTTACGTGATCTACAAAGTCCTCGACGAGATTCCAGCGCCGCTGAGTGCGTCGGAGCAGATCATCGTTGAGGAGCTGACGGTGCAAAAGCGCGAGGAGCGGTTGCAGGCACTCCGCGATTCGCTCGTGCAAGCGTACGCGCCGGTACCGCGCCCGGCGGCGATCCAGCGGCTCGTGGAGAACGGGGTCATGGCGGACCAAGCCGAAGTGCTCTGCGCGTATCGGGGCGGCGAACTCACGGTCAGCGGTTTTTTGGCGGCGTACGAGTTTCTCACTGGCAGGAGTTTACAGACGGCGGACAGTGCGCACGTGGCCGAGGTTTTGCACCGCCGGGTGCTGCCCGACTTGTTTGTGAGCGCCGAGATTGAGGCGGCTGGTCTGGCCGAGGACGAGCGTTTCAAAGAGACCGTGGCGTTTAAGAGCGAGGAATTGATGCTCAGCGCGTTGCGCCGGCGGGAGGTTGATCAGTACGTGAGCGTAACCGAAGAAGAGGCGCGCGACTTCTACGACGTGCATCCCGAAAAATTCGCTCGGCCCGAAGTTACGACCATCGTCGAGATTTTGGTGGCGTCGGATTCGCTGGCCCAGCGCTTGGGGAACGAGTTGCGTGCAGGGGGCGATGCCCCAGCGCTGGCCCAGCGCCATACTCGGCGCGAGGGCAGCTTGCACCACGGCGGTCAGATGCAGCTCAATGCTTATACCCAAGGGTTGTTTCCCGTGCTGTCTGCTGCTGTGCAGGAAGTCGCTGTTGGCGAGGTGGGCGGTCCGTTGAAGACCGAGCGGGGCTATTCGGTCTTCAAGGTGCTGGAGCGCACGCGCGAGCAGATCCCGTACAACGCCGAATCCCAGCGCCGCGCCCGCGCCTACGTGCGGATCGACAAGTCGAAAAGGGATTACGTGCGGTTTGTGCGCAATTTGCGGAATAAGTATCCGGTGGAAATTGTCGAGGGCAGTTTGGGAAAGCTCTGAACCGTGCGTTGGACAGCTAACATAGCGTTGGTCTTGGCACTGGCTTTGCAAGCTGGAGCGCAGACGGATCATGGCTACCGCTTGGGGCGGCAGGAAAGGGGCGAAGTCCGCTTCAATGCCCAAGGGCCAAGCGTGCTGATGGGGGCGTTGGATCCCACGGTTATGCGCTGGTACATGCCGCAGGAGCTGTTCGACGAGTACGGCCGCCGCCAGTGGCGCTACACCAACTACGCCACCGAGCCGTATCGGCGCTACATCGACCGCAACCAAGAGGGTTCGTATTTCTACGACACCTACGGCAAGCTGATCTCGCGCGGCTGGCTGGTGTACGACTGGCGACAGACTCAGGCGCGCACGGTCGAGAGCAGCCAGTTGACTAAAGAGCGGCGCTACGCCAATTGGTTCAACCGGCTGATTATCTCCTCGGATGCGAGCGGCGACTACAACTATTCGCTGATGATCGGCGACGAGATCTTCGCTACCCTGACGCCGATGACCTTCCGCAAGGTCGGCTTCAATGGGGTTGTGACGAGCTTTGCGGCGCGGCATTTGCGCTTCACGGGTTTGTTCTCGCGCCCGAGCCTGCCCATCGTCGAGATCGACCCGGATATTCCGACGGCTTCGCAGGACAACTTTACCAGTTTGATCGCCGGGCGTATAGAGGCCGATTTGGGGGCCAACGCGACTTTGGGCCTGACGTTGGTCAATGCCCACAATGGGGCCGGTAATCGCGAGAGCTTTGAGGGCAATCCGCTCAAAGGCGTGCTGACGACCGGGCAGCTAGGTAGAAGGCTCAACAAGCTGATCGTGCGGCTGTCCGATGATTCGCCGGCCGACGGCGAGGGTGGGCCGGTGTTGTTCGGCACGGAGGTGGAGATCACCACGGCACTGAGGCGCGAGGTGCCGGTCGAAGGCGGCGTGCGAATGGTCTTTAAGGACACCACGTTCACGGGCGGCAGCATTGGCTTTGCGCCGGTGATAGAGGGTGGGGAGGAGCGCGGTGGGTTCTTGCGGGCCGATGGGGCGGAGAGCATTGTGCTGCAGTACGCGTTGGCTGCCGAAGAGGGTGAAAGCGAGGAGGGCACCTTGCGCTTGGCCTTGCAGCGCCGATTGGACTTAGGATTGGACGAGGCCGACGACGCCATCACCCGCGTCAAAAACGTGCGCTTCCGCTTCGTGTTGGCCAACGACTACCGGATCGAAGTGGCCTCCGACCGGCAGAACAGCCGCATCGGCATCCCGGAGTTTTTGGTGGTGACGCGGGCTGCTGGCAATGTCGTGAATCAGCTCAATCCGCGCGAAGTTGTCTTTGACTACGGCCTGCCGACGGCCTCGCAGATCGCCGGTATTACTGCCGAGGTGCGCGACTGGTGGGGCTTCGACTTGTACGGCGAATTCAACGTCAGTACCCAGTACCGCCAATTCCCCTCGACGACGCGCGAATCGCACCGCTCGTTTTCGGGGATCCAGGGCGACGAGCACGCGGTTGGCTGGCTGTTCAATCTCGTGCGGCACGCCGCCCCTTGGCGCTTCTCGCTCGAAGGCTTTGGCATGGACGACGCCTACGCCACCAGCTTCAAGCCGGTCGATAGTCGCGGCTTGGTTGACTATTCGCCCGAAGCCACCGACCGGCTCTACGACTTCGTCGAGGACAACGACGATCAGGATCGCCACCCCGACCAAAAGCGATTTTTCCAGGGCGGGTTGGTGCCGCCGCAATCGACCGCGCTGGGCGGCTTCCAGGTGCGCTCAGACGGCGTGCCCGACCCGGCGGTCTTCCCCGGGTACGACGAAAACGGCGACTTTATCTCCGACTTCAATCAGAATAGCAATGGCGACCGGGAGAATTTCTTCCCCGATTACGAGGAGCCTTTTCTGCGCCACCACTCGGACCGGCCGGAGTTTCTCTTTGGCATCGACCTCAACAACAACGGTTGGGCCGAGCGCTTTGAAAATGACGATTTGCCCGACTATCCCTACAAGAAAGACCACTGGGGCTACAACGCCTACGCCAGCGTGGAGGTCAGCCCCGAAATCCGCCTCTCTGCCGGCTACCTGCGTCAGAATATGCGGCAGGTTGACCGTAAAAACCACACCGCCTACGGTCTCTTTACCTTTGAACGCGATTGGCCCGGTCGCGGTCGGGTGCGGGTTTTCGACATGCTGAAGAAGGCTGCCGACACCATTCCCGACCCGCTGTCGCAGTGGATTGTGCCGACGCTTGAATTCGGGGCCGCTGGGCAGACGAGCGGGCAGCATATCGCCGTGCCTGATTTGCTGGCGGCCGAGGACACTTGGATCAATACGTTTTACGCCGAGTGGCAATACGCTAGTCTGAGGCGCTGGAAGACTAAGCACCGCTTCAAATGGGACTGGTGGCACCAGCGCGACGCGCAGCTTGGTTCGCTGGGGCCGTTGGGCCGCCATGGCCGCGAGACTTCTGGTTTTGTGGGGTTGATCGACAAGATCAACGGCGTTTTTGCGTGGGGCGCGGTGGCGATTTTGCCTCGCTTCAAAAGCGAATTCCTTAGCCAATCTCCCTTTTCCTTGTCCGAGCGTCGCCGCCGTTCTTGGGACGGGATTGGTTCGCTGTTGGTCCGCTTTCCCGTGATGCGGGATTCAGAGCTTGAACTGGGGTTTGAGCAGCGGCTGTTCTTCGAGTTGTTGCACGACGAAAAGGCCCTAGCGGAGAACGTGCTGACGGGCGATTTCCGCGGCGCGGTGTGGGCGGCGCAATTGAGCAATCAGCGAGAGTATCTAGGCTACGAATTGACGACCCAACTCGGGTTGCGCTTTGATCGGCGTTCTTTGGAAGTGATCGGGCGAGAGCGCGAGACGCGGGTCGCGGGATTGGCGTTTCTGTCGATATTTGCAAGTCTGTGACAAGTCCTCTACTCACCTAGGCAGGAATAAGGATGAAGATCATGGCCACCACGAACCCGTATTCCCTCCATCTGCTCGCCTCGCTCAAATCCGAGGCCGAAAAAGTGGCGGCAGCCGAGGGCACGACGCTAAACCAGTTTATCAACGTGGCTGTAGCGGAGAAGCTAGCGGCCTTGCGGACCGCCCGCTACTTCCAAGACCGGGCCACCGGTGCCGATTTGGAGGCTTTTGATCGTCTGCTGGCGACGGCGGGCGATGAGCCACCGCGCCTTGGGGATGAGATGTTGCCAGCAGAAAATGAATGTTCCGATTAACACGGGGCGCTTTCTATCGCCATAAAGAGGGGCCACGCTTATGCTAAAGACCTGTATCCGACTTGTGCTCATGCTCGCTTGGTTGACTGGCGCGGCCAACGCGCTGACGATTTATCCGATTGGCGGTTTACCACTACCACGATCCGAGCTAGCCGAGGGGGTGGAATCTGACAGCACGGCTAGGTCGAATCGCTGAAAATCGATGCGGATGCCCTCGCAGCTCATCTCATTGTATAAGCCCGAGTGTGTGGTCCAATAGCCAAGAAAACAACGGTTGCGTCTTCTCTATCCGCGCAGAAACAATACTGACATTCCTTGATATGCCGACATTCCTCGCATATGACGAAAATCATCCGAAAATTTCTTCCTACTCGCGCACTGCGGCAACCCCGCAAATCTAATCCGTTAGGAACTCGCCCAAGGCGTTCGGTGCGATCATAGGGGTCTTTGAGAATCTGCTCAGCTCTGCGCTGGATGCGTTGGCGTAAACTCGAGTAGCGAGCAAGGCTGCGAACGAATCGGTTTTCATAAAATGCTCGATATTCACCCATTCCAAATTTCTTCGTGAGTACGGAATTTCAACTGACTGGATTTTTTTCGTTCAAGAATGTCCTCCATATCCTTATAAAGCGGAGATTCCTTATCGAGGTGAAAAATTCCCTGTTCCTGTGCAGCAAACGCCATGAGTTCTTCGCGCACGACCTTGCGAATGACTTCTTCTAGCTGCTGAATGTTCAGGGTGACGTTGGGGTCTTGTGTTGCTGTTGCATCGTGGCTCATTTTGCGTATCCTCCTTCAAAATTGGCACACTGCCGCGAATCTAGGTATTAATAAGCATCCTTGTCAACGACTGAGAATTCGACGCTTTGAGGTAGGCAACAGGAGTAGAAGGTTATGCTAAAGACCTGTATCCGACTTGTGTTGGCGCTCGCTTGGCTGACTGGCGGAGCAGATGCGCTGACGATTTATCGGATCGGCGGTTCGTCGCTGCCGCAGCCGGAGTTGGCCGAGGGAGTGGAATTTGTGCAACTCGATTGGGAAGGAGTGGAATCGGCGCAGCATGGCCACGTCGAATCGCTGAAGATCGATGCGGACTTCATCGAGCCAGAGCAACTGGACCCGTCGGTAAATCTGACGCCGCGCCTCAAGGAGCGCGGTGGCCGAGTGCAGACGCTGGTCTGGCGGGGTTGGGAGCAAAGCGGCGACACCGAGGCTGTGCTGTGGGACGAAGACGTCGAGACCGTCTTTTTGGGCGATGGGCATTGGACGACCTCGGGCATTGGCGTGCGCAACAAAAGCCTGATCTTCGAGTTTGGGGGCAACTTCACGGTCGAGCGCATCAAGTTCTATCCGCGCGAGCGCTTTGAGGACGAGCGCTTTCTACAGCGCTTTATCATCGGCACCAGCGACGGCAACCCGCTCAAGGAAGGCACGCGCGAGTACACTGCGGGCACGCGCGGTTCTTTCATCGACTTCGACATCGTGCATCGAGCTACCGAGAACACGACCTCAGTGGTCGAACTGGATCTGCCGCCGGTGCCGATCCGCCGCATGCTCTTTGAAGCGCCCGAAAACACCCAAGGAATCTGGGAAATCGCCGAGTTTGAAATCTACGGCAAGGGTTTTACGCCAACGGCGCGCTACGTGTCCAATGTGCTCGATTTGGGGGGGCGGGCGGCGCTGGGTGAATTAAGCTGGGGCAGCCAAGTCGATCCGGACGCGCAAATCGAGCTAAGTACGCGCGCTGGCGACGACAGCGATCCCAACACCTATTGGCGCAGCACGTTCCGCGGCGATGAGCGGACTCGGCTGGATGCTCGGGGGCGGCCTTTGACGCTGCGGTCGTACAACCGGCTGGAGAAAGCGCAGCAGGCTGGAATCACGCCCGATACGGAAAACTGGGAAGGCTGGAGCGCGGCCTATGCCTTGACGCGGAGCAGCGCACCGATGCAGGGGACGCAACCTCGGCAGTTTGTACAGATCAGGGCCAACTTTCAGTCCACGGTAGAGGCAGGTGGGCGGCTGCACTTCGTGCAATTCGCGGTGTCTCGGCCGCCGATGGCCGCCTTGGTTTTGGCCGAGATTGCGCCCGTCTTGGCGACTACGGGCGTGGCGACGGAGTTCACCTACATGCTGCTGCCGCGACTGGAGGCTGAGGACTTGGGTTTTGATACGATTGAGATTGACACGCCGACTCAGGCGCAGGGCATTGACGCAGTGCGCTACAGCGGCGAAGAGGTCGCCTTTGCGGTGCGGCGACTCGATGAGCGCGGCTTTGAGGTCGGTGTTCCGCGGATAGACCAAGCGCGCGATGGCGAGCTGGTAGAGGTGGTCTTTCGCTGCGAGGTCTTCAAGTTTGGGACCTTGTTTTCGGGCCGCGTGTACGACAGCACCCGGCCGCAGGAAGTGCGCCAAGTGGTGACGCCGGGCGAGGTGGTCGAGTTGGTCGAGGGCAACACGCTGAGCGTGGGGTTGACCCATATCGCTGAGCAGGTGGTCGGCGCGCTCAGACTCGTACCAGGCGCGTTCACGCCCAACGGAGATCAGATCAACGATGCCGTGCGGATTGAGTACGATCTGTTGAATGTGATCGGGAATGCCGAAGTGGCGGTGGTGCTCTACGATTTGCAGGGGACGCGGATCGGCGAGGTTTTTCGCGGCCCGGCGCAGAGTGGCCAGTTTGCCGCCGAGTGGGATGGCCGGGATGGAACGGGTGTCTTGCTCAATCCCGGGCTGTACGTGCTGCGCTTTGAGGTAGAGACTGACGGCGGCACCAAGGCCCGCTCGCGCATCGTCTCGCTGGCGTACTAAGAGGAGAGGACTTATGCGCTACATCGCCATCGTTTTGCTGTGGGTAGCTGCGGTCCATGCCCAAGGGAGTGGCTACCAGCTCACCGCGGACCAGCTCGTCATCGACCGCGCTGTGCACTGGCGCGCTTGGGAGTTTCCGGTGGGGACGCTGACGATTGACCAAAGCGGTACGGTGACGCCGTTTGAGCTGCGCCGCAATACGGACGCCACCAAGGACATCGTCCACTTCTTGCGCCTGCATCCCCCCGAAGATCTCGCACGAGAGAAGGCGACCGAGGAAATCGCGCTCGCAGATGCGATAGAAGCGGGTTCCAACGCGCCCGACGTGCTCCATGTACTCGACGGGGACTTGACCACCTACTGGGAGCCTGAGTTGGTTGCGGATGCGGCCGAGTTAGGGGCGCAGTGGTGGTTTACAATCGACTTAGGTCGGCTGGTCATTGCCAAGCGCATTGTGCTAAAGTTCGTCGAGGAAGGTCTAGGCGATCCCTTTTTGCAGTACGACGTGCTGATTTCCGACGGCGAGGTGCCGGAGAAGTTCATCTCTTCGGAGGAGCCAGAGTTCGATGTGGTGTGGCGCACGTTGAAGCCGAACAAGACCGAGCGGCGGCTGGAAATTTCGCTTGGCGAGCGCGTGGAGGCCGAGGATCGGGAACTGTCGGATCAGCCGATCAACGCCCCGCCGACTTCGGCGATCTCGGTGCCGCAGCAAGAATTCGCTGGCACTGGAGTGCGTCTGGTGCAGGTGGTGGTGCGAGGGTCGGACTTCGACCGTGGTTTTGAGGTCAGCGCGGTAGAATACGAGGCATTGCCCGCGGCCGAGCGGGGCGCGGTCGTCTATTACAAGTTGCAGCGCGACGGGCGGCTGACCGAGGTCGATGAGGCAGACTATGCACAATTACCCGCCGACCAGCAGGGGGGGATCTCCTATTACCGCTGGGAGCGGCCCCGGCTGGCCGAACTCGAAGTGTGGCACGAGGGCGACGACGCGATGATTGCCGCCTTGGCCCGAGGCGGCGACGTGTTTGCCTCGCAGGGGCTGCCGGTGGGACGGATCATCGACGGCAATGTGCAGACCTACGTGGATCTGATCTTCTCCTTCAACCGCCAGACCATTCCCGGCCCCGAAGGCCATCTGAGCTTTGACTTGGGTTCGGCGTACTGGATCGACACCTTCCGCATTGCCTATGGCGGTCAGGCGCTCCGCGACCGCTATAGCTTTGCCTCCTACCGCCTCGACGCCTCGGACGGCGCGCTCAATGCCGACGGCAGCCTCAAGTGGACAACCGTGGCCAGCCGTCAGCAGTCGAGTACGCGCAAGGAGTATGAGGGCCACGATTTTGAACTGATCAAGACGCGCTTTTTCCGCCTAGTGTGGGAGCAAATCATCGTGCCCGTCGGCGGGCACCGGGGATTTCCCGCTTCGGTGCAACTCTACGGTCGGGGATTTCAGCCCGAGGTCTGGCTGGAGTCTGGCTTGGTGCGGCTGGGCGGGCGGCGGAACCTGTTGTCGATAGAGTGGGATGCGGATGCGCCGCCGGGTACTAGCGTGCTGGTGCAGACGCGCACGGGCAATGAGTTGAGCGAGGTGCTGCACTATTTCAAAAAGGACGGCACCGAGATTTCCGAGAGGGAATACAACAATCCGACGCTGTTGGACATTTTCAAGGGGCCGATTGTCGCCGAGGAGGTGGAAGGGGACGACTGGAGCGGCTGGAGCCAGCCCTACGAAGACCCAACGGGCAGTGCGATTGCCTCGCCTAGTCCACGCGAGTTCCTCAAGGTGCGGGCTACTATGCTTTCAGAGAATCCAGACGTTAGCGCCGCGCTGCGCTCGATCAGCCTCAATTTTACCAGTCCAGTGGCCCAAGGGCTGACCGGCGAGGTCGCACCGTTCAGGGTCGATTCGCTGGGCGTGGAGCGTCCCTTCTCTCTGTACGTGCGGCCGCAATTCGACCGCCGCGACCCTGGCTTCGATCAGTTGCTGCTGGTCGCGCCAGCGGATATGGCACTCGGTTTTGCCGGGCTGTACGCGGGGCCAGCCGGGGACGAGCGTGCGGTGGAGGGCGTCGAGGTCATTCCCACGGGCGCGGACAGCTTGCGTATATCCTTTGCCGAGATTCGGCCCAACGCGGACGTTGAGGTCGTGCGCCTCGACTTCCGCACCGCGCTCTTTGGCATGGGGGCTGTGTTGCGCGCGTCCTTACAGCACAGCGCTGGGGGCGAGGGCACTTGGCAGCGGATAGATCCGGGCAACGCGCTCGACGCGGTGGCGGGCAATACGACGACGCTGGTGGGCGACCCGACGCGCGGGGAACTGTTGCTCGACGTGGAAGTGCGTCCGCCGGCGTTTACGCCCAATGGCGACGGTGTCAACGATCGCGTTGTTTTCGCCTTCAAGGTCGTGCGTCTGGACGACGATGGCCCGCTGGAAGTTGCCATTTACGATTTGAGCGGCCGGCTGATGCGCGAGCTTGCCGAGCAAAGAGCGACTACTACCGGCCAGTACGAGATCGCTTGGGACGGCACGGACGAGCAGGGGATGCGCGTTCCGCCGGGCGTCTATTGCGCGTTGCTTAGGGTGGCTGTTGACGCTGGAGGATTGAACGCGGAACGGACCGAGGTATTGCGCACGGTGGCGGTGGCGTACTGATGCTTATCCTCGCCAGAATCAGGACTTGAATTGCCTTTGTAGCCCGATGCGAGAAAGGTATGACCATGAACCACTTAGAGCCTATCCGCACTGAAGCTGATCACGCACGGGCTATGGCCCGTATTGATGAACTATGGGGAGCATCCACAGGCACTTCGCAGGGGGATGAATTAAAAGCCTTATTCTTGCTGGTAGAAGCCTATGAGCGTGAGTGCTATCCGATGGCTGATGTAGATCCGCTTGTCGCTATCGAGTTCGCTATGGACCAAGCAGGGCTGACCTCAAAAGATGTGGAATCGTCCTTGGCTCAGAGCGGCATAGTGGATGTTAGTATCGACGATATTTTATCGGGCAAGCAGCCGCTGGGATTAGATGTAGCTGAAGCCCTTCATCGATACTTGAATATACCGATGGAGGATCTGATTAAAAAAAAAGAGTCAAAAAAGAAGAAAAGAGAACAGCATTCATCTAATAGGAAAATCGCAAAGTCTAAGCCACAACGGGTTCAGTTGAATGTCCAGACCTCCCGAACCAGCGAAATCGCCTTTAATGTTCGGCTTTTGGATGTGCTGCAGACCAAGCATCCGCGCTGGAGGGATCACGCCGGTGTGGAACAACAGGGTGTCCTCCGTGAGACGGCACTGCGGCCGGACATCGTCATTCGTCCGCCGGGCGGCATTCCGGTGGTCTTGGAGACGGAGTTTATGCCAGTGCGCAGTGTCGAAGCGGATGCCCAAGCCGAGAACATCTTTGAGCAGTTCAAGGAAAAGGAGTTTCTGCCAGCTAACGAGGCGTATCGGGACGACGCTCGCCAAGCCCTCGACCGAGCCGTCTTGGTGGACCTGTTGCACCTTCCCGAAGCAGTTCTCGAACCGCTCGCCATTTTGCGCGATCAATGGTGCGCCGAGCCAAGTGTACATGGGGGTAAGAAGACGCGGATTCCAACCTGAACAGAAAGGCATTTGGGATTATATATAACTCAAATAGAAAAGTCTTCATCGCAATTCAAGACGTTTTGGGAACAGGGTGTTCCTACGATGTTGCTTCTCGTGGATGGTTCTCGTGAGTCTCGATTGGAAGAATATGAGATAGAACGTGGCATGTACGGACATGAGGTGATGGATCTAAGCTGTTAAGTCATTCAGACGCACTTAGCGACAGTGATCTTTATCAGATTGATCTAGACGAGCAGAAGCGCCACGTCCAAGAACTAGTGAACAAATCCTGCTAGCTTGAATACCCGCCCCTCAGTATACGACACCATATTTACGTTGCCGTGCAGCCCTGTGTTAGGTTAATTGATTTACGACCAAAAGGAGCGTACTAATGGCAAAAACGACGGTTGAAATTCCCGACCACAAAATGGCAGAGTTGGAAGCCTACAGAGATCGTCTGGGCGATTTATTGTTGCTAGGATTGTCTCAGGTCAAAATCCAGGAAGCCCTGTTGCTCTATAAGCGGGGGCTAATATCGATTGGTCGGGCAGCAGAAATCGCCGGTCTGACAGAACAGGAAGTAGTGCAGCAGGCCCGGGCCTTTGGGATCCAACCCCGCTGGAGTGAGACCCAGATTCAAGAAGAACTGGCGTGAAGGTCTTTTGTAATTCCGGCCCTCTGATGGCACTAGGTAAAATTGGTGCTTTGGATATTCTTTTTCGACTATTCGGTCAGGTGAGTATCCCTATAAATGTTCATCGAGAAGTCGTTATTGAGGGAGGGAGACAAGGACACATTGATGCAAAGAGGGCCGAAATAGCGATTCGTCAAAAGCAACTCATCGTTGAGGAGATAGCCTTTGATGACTTACCATTTGAGATCGCTTCGCTGTCTCTGGATGCAGGTGAAAAAGAAGCTATTTATCTCAGTACGCAAGAATCGGGTAGCCTAATACTGCTCGATGACCTGAAGGCGAGAGAAGAAGCTAAAAGGCTCGGTTTGACTGTCAAAGGCACATTAGGCCTACTGGTTCAAGCCTATCGAGAAAACTTGATTTCCTCTGCTGAAGTCAAAGCCTTTATGGAGACCATCATCACTCACGATGATATCTGGATTTCAGCCGATCTATGTCGGGAGGTGCTCAAGAGAATCAATATAGAGCAATAATAGAACAGTAACTCGCCTCAGGCATCGCCTTTCTATAGGAAACATCAAGAACAAATAACGATGAGTAATAGACCTAATATTCTCTTTCTAATGGCCGACCAGATGCAGGCCCGCGTGCTCGATTCCGATCACGTCTGTCAAACTCCGCATTTGGACCAGCTAGCCGGGGAAGGGGTGCGTTTTACGCGCGCCTATACGCCCAATAACATTTGCTCGCCGACTCGGGCGAGTCTGATGACCGGGCTGATGCCGCACAACCACGGGGTGCTGGAAGTGCTCTATCCCAAGGTGCCGGATTTACATGCGCTGCGCACCGATAAGGCGCATTGGGCCGAGCGCATGGTAGATGCTGGCTATCGCACGGGGTATTTCGGCAAGTGGCACGTCGAGCGCGATAATGCGCTGGATCGTTTCGGCTGGCAGGTCAACGGGGTCCGGGGTGGTGCGCTCTACAATGAGTTGGTCGCCGAGGTGCTGGGCGGTAAGCCGCTGCGGCCGGAGTGCGATCCGGCGCATTATCTCGAAGCACCGCACGGCTATGGCCCTCATCTGTTCTACGGGGTGACCGACCGGCCAGCGGAAGAGCGCAGCATGGGGCTGACGACGACGCTGGCGCTGCGCTATCTGGAGGTGGTGGTACAAGGCGACGATCCGTGGTGTGCATTCGTCAGCTTTGAGGAGCCGCACGATCCCTTTATCGCCAGCCGCGAATGGTATGAACACTATGCGAATCAAGAGCTGCCGCCGCCGCCCAATGCCGATGATGACTTGGCGGATCGGCCGGGGCTTTATCGGCGGGCGCAGGGCATTTGGCGTCAGCTCAATGAGGAGCACAAGCGTACAGCGCGGGCGTGTTATTTCGCTTCGATTAGCGAAATAGATGCCCAATTCGGGCGGGTGATCGACTTTCTCGAAGGGATGGGCAAACTCGACGACACGATCATTGTAATGTGCGCCGATCACGGGGATTTGTTGGGAGCGCACGGTCTGTTCTTCAAGGATATTTCCGCTTTTGAAGAAGTGTATCAGGTGCCGCTTATTGTGCGTGGGCCTAACATTGCGAGGGGCGCTGTTTGCCAAGGTCGAGTTGGCTTGCACGATCTGTGTCCCACGTTGTTGGAGCTAGCCGATTGCGAGCCTGTTGATGGGGCCGACTCTCGCTCTTTTGTGGAGCTGTTGCGCGAGCCAGCCGATGTCACCGATGAATGGACTCGAGGTTATGCCGAATACTTTGGCAATCGCCACCGACTGACGCAGCGGGTGGTGTGGGACGGGCCGTGGAAGTTTGTGTTTAACGGCTTTGATTTTGACGAGTTGTACCAGCTAGACGAAGACCCCTATGAAATGAAAAATCTGGCGCAGGATCCCGCCTATGACGAGCAGGTCAAAAAAATGACGCGGCTCTATTGGCGCTATGCCCGCGATACCGGCGACACGCCGCTTTTTGAAACGCTCTATCCCGCGCTGCGTTTGGGTGCGGTGGGGCCGCTGGCGGCGGATGAAAACGAAATCTCACAAAAATAGAGGAGCTAACGATGGCACGAGATATCAAGATCACCCGCATCACTACGACGCATTTCGACTACGAGATCGCCGATATGGAGTTGGAGGAGCAATTGGGCTTTGACACGGTCTATAGAAAAGGAGGTCGTCTGCCTCAGAGCGGCGGCTTCCTGACTATCGAGACCAGCGCCGGGGTCAGCGGTATCGCGCCCGGCGGCATCGACGGTCGCACAGCGCAGTACTTGCTCGGTCGCAACCCGCTGGACCGCGAGATCATCTGGCACGATCTCAAGCGTTCGCGGCGCGGCCAAGATGGCACGCCACCGGGCGCGGTGGACACCGCGCTATGGGATTTTGCTGGCAAACTCTACGACGCGCCGATTTACGAGCTTTTGGGCGGGGGCTGGCGCAAGAAATTGCCGGCCTACGCCTCGACCTACCACGGCGACGAAAACGGCGGTTTGACGACGCCGGACGACTTCGCGCAATTCGCGCTGCGCTGTAAGGAGCAATACGGCTATCCGGCGTTTAAGATCCACGGCTGGGTCAACGGGCCGATCGACCGCGAGGTGGCGGCGGTGTTAGCCATTCGCGCAGCGGTGGGCGACGATATGGATTTGTTGCTCGATCCGGCCGGGTGTTTTCCCACGTTTGAGGATGTGCTCAAGGTGGGTCGCGCCTGCGACGAGGCGCGCTATATGTGGTATGAAGATCCGTTCAGGGGCGGCGGGTTTTCGCGCTTTGCCCACGTCAAGTTGCGCGAGCTGATCAAGACGCCGATGCTGATGGGCGAACACGTGCGCGGGCTGGAGGCCAAGGCCGATACGATTACTGCCGGTGCCACTGACTTCGTGCGCGCCAATAGCAGCGCGGATGGCGGCATCACTGGGGTAATGAAGATTGCCGCTATGGCCGAGTCGCACGGGCTGGACGTGGAGTTACACGGTGGCAGTCTGGCGCACCGCCACATCATGGCGACCTTGCGCAATGCCAACTATTACGAATTGGGCTTGGTGCATCCTCTGGTCAACGATACCAAGCCGGCGGTTTACAGCGAGCGGCGCTGGCTCGACGAGTTGGATTCAGTGGATGAGAACGGCTGTGTGGAAGTGCCGGAGGGGCCGGGGTTGGGCGTGGAGGTGGACTGGGATTGGATTGAGGAGCACAAGACGGGGGGAACGGTTTACGAGTAGCGCACGGTGGCGGTGGCGTACTAGTCCAATGCGAGAAATGCCGATATCGACGATATTTTATCAGGTAAGTAGCCGCTGAGGCCGATCTAGCTCTGTATGGGAATATCTATGGAGGATTTCAAGGAAGGGATGTATGTACCTTGAATTGAAAATTGAGAATTTTGGGCCAATCGACAAGGCGACTATCCAAGTTGGTCAGTTTACGGTATTCGCTGGGCCGAATAACACGGGCAAGACGTTCGTGGCGAAGATGCTGTATTCGATTCTTAGTGCTATGAACGCGAATCATGCGCGAGTGTTTTTTGATTCTATAGCCCGCCACATAGAATCGGATTTGCAACGTTTCGAGCAGAGTGGTCGAGTAATAGAAGAACGCCCCTTGTCCGCAATTAAAATATCCGCAATTAGAAGGGGACTGCAAAAGATCGACTCTATCCTAAAGGAGGCGTTCCCAAGTCATCCGATCCAAAACGAACTTGACCGGCTCAAGGCGGTGCAACCTGCATTGATGGCTGAAATCGAGGAGATAAAGGGCCATTCAGGGACATCAGAAACCTACATAGGCATTTTGGAAGAGAATTTCAGGAATGTGGAATTGGCGATTGATTTTGGACGGCATCTCAAGTTTAGCCAGAACTTACACGGAAATTTTCAAGTGCCCGATTCTTCAAATCTCAGAGGGGACGGCGATTCCCCCTTGTATTTCAGCTTTGAAGGAGTGGCAGAATTCCGAGAAACAGAAGAAGAGTCTTTCGAGTTCACTCCCTCTCCGCTAATCATTCAGTATGTGCAGTCGTTCTCTGAAGCCTTCTATTTAGAGTCTCCGCTTTATTGGAAATTGAAAAGTGCTCTGGAGTCGATTAAGCTCGACTCACGTTCCCCTTTCGGAGATTCTTTGAACGGAATCCCAGATTACTTCTACGACATGGCTGTTGCCCTCAGAAGGAGGCGTATAGAGCATCCTTTCGCCGGAATCCACACAAGTCTGCACGATGCGATTGGTGGGCAGATTTTGCTGAGCGAAGCGGGCGATCTTGAATTTCAACAAAACGGTAAGTCGATTCCGCTCTCTCTCACGTCGGCGGGGGTTACAAATATGGGAATGCTGGCCTTGTTGATTGAGCGAGGGGCCTTAGAGCGAGGCTCTTTTCTTTTTATTGATGAACCCGAATCGAATCTCCATCCGGCTTGGCAAGTTGAGATGGCGGCGTTCCTCTTTGAATTAGCCCGTCAGGGAGTCAATGTGGTGATCTCTACTCACAGCATGACGATCCTCAAGTGGCTTGAGGTGCATGTAAAGGGAAAACCGGAAGACCGGGAACTCGTCAGGCTGAATAAGTTTTCGCCGGACGCCGAATGGAACGACGACATGGACGCAGTGATGGCAGAAATCAAACAGTCGTTGACTAAGCCGTTCTCTGATCTCTACATCAAAGGGCTGTAGAATGCCCTTATCCCAATTCGCCGAGCCAATAAGTTCTGCCGGCGGCTTCAAAGCGTATCGGATGGACAGTACAGCAAAAGAGTCCAACATGCGCAGCGCCGCCGGACTTGGAACATGCGAGTGCTGCGACTATGTAACGGTCAGCAAGGACAACCAAAGCGTCGTTCTTATAGAGGAAACCGACTTAGAGAGTACAATAATTGATTTTAAAGAAAAGTATGATTATCTCAGCGACGACGATCAAGTTGACTTGCTCTACGACGAAGTTCTTAAAGAGCATCGGCTTAAACTTTACGGGTCGATGTTGGTTCTGTGCCGCCTGTCTTGTTCACAGGACGAGGTAAAAGAGTTTTTACCAGAGAATGAGTTTCAGTTCTGGCTCGTAACGACTAGCACGGCTTCCTCGGACTCTGTTATACTGATGGATAACTTGACAGACAATTTGAGAGGTTTTCTAAAAAGTCCATTAACCAGAGAGATGATGGATGTGGTCGATATTATTCCGTCAACTGAGCTAGCCGGAAAACTATCGGACGAAGCCGTTGACATAGAATAAACTTTCTCGAACCATGCCCCTAACCAACGAAATCAGATTCAATATTCGATTGTTAGATATGCTGTGGCCAAGCATCCACGTTGACTAATCGATTGGCTGAGTAGCAGAAATCGCCGATTGGTGATTTGGATATTCTTTTTCAATTATTCGCTCAGCTCAGCGCGGCGACTTCCCGTTCGACGATTTCCTTGGTGTGGCTAAAGGAGGCGGGTGCGGCCAGTTCCAAGGTCTCCGGCGAAAGTCGGGCTTTGACCTCCGGGGAGAAACGGTCCAGACCGCCGCGCACGCTTTCGTGCTGCTGCATGTAGCGCAGGGTGAGAAAGCGGCGATCGCGGTCTTTGGGCACCCAAGAGAGTGCGCCGTGGGTGACTAACTCGGAGATGATGACCACATCGCCGGCTTTGGGCGTTACATTGAGCACTCCCTCGGGCACTTCGGTGCTGAAGAATTCGTCGTTGTACCCACCCTCTGCCGTATAGCTTTCGGGATAGAAAAGCGACCGCGGACAGTCGAAATGGCTCTTGTGGCTACAGGGGAGAATAATTAGCCCGCCGTCGCCGGGATGGACGTCGGTTAGGTAGAAGAAGAATACTAGGTCATTGCACTGGACTTTGCCGCTGATTGTGCTGTAGCGTCCCTGCTCTGGATTGAGAGCCGGGGCCCCGGGTACGCCGGAGTGCAGGGGATGAAAGGGCTTGCCGTGGACATCAACCATTAGATTGCCGCTGGTCAGGCGCGGCCGATCGTCGGTCAACTCCTTGAGGATGGGCCAAGTTTTGGGGTGCAGGGTCAGCGCTTCGAGGGCCTTGTCAAAGGCGAAGGCGTTGATATACCAGTTGAAATGCTCGCGCTCGAGATTGATTTCGAGGCCGGCGGGCGCCTCCTCCGGTGGCGTGTCAATGTAGCGCTGGGCCGCGTCTTGGGCCGCTTTTAATTCCGCTTCTTGTAGCACGCCTTTGAGGTGAAGGTAGCCGGTCAGGTCGAAGAAGTAGCGCTGCTCGGGGGTCATGCCGCACCTCTCTGTGCAACGATTTGGCGGGAATGCAGGCGTAGTGGTCCGTTCATAGGGTCAACTCTACTGTATCGCACGTGGTGATTTCCTTGCGGTCCTTGAAACCGCGCACGGCGATCAGCTCCAAGGTTTCTGGCGACAATTGGGCCTTGACGCCGTCGGGAAAGGGGTCAGTGGGGCCGATGTGCTGCACGCCGTAGCGCAGGGTGAGAAAGCGGCGATCGCGGTCTTTGGGCTCCCAGGAGAGCGCGCCGTGGGTGAGGTGTTCGGACATGATGACCACGTCGCCGGCTCTGGGCGTAAAATTGGTCACTCCTTCGGGCACTTCAGTGCTGAAATAATCGTCGTTGTACCCCCCGTCTGCGGTGTAGCTTTCTGGATAGAAGTAGTGATGTTCACGCAGGAAATTGGCCTTGTGCGAGCCGGGTACGACAATGAGCCCGCCGTCGCCGGGAAAAACGTCGGTCAGATAAAAGAAAAACACCAAGTCGTTGTTGTATATTTTGCCGTCCTTGACAAAACTGCGGCGCCAGCCCGGCTGGCCTTTGCGCCGGGCTGACTCGCGTCCCGAATGCAGGGGATGAAAGGGTTTGCCGTGGACATCGACCATCATATTGCCGCCGCCTAGCCGGGGTTTGCCGCCGGTCAGTTCGAGCAGGATGGGCCAGGTTTGAGGATGCATCGTCAGCCGTTCGAGGGCTTTGTCAAAGGCGAAGGCGTAGAGATACCAGTTGAAGTGCTCGCGGTTGAGGTCAATGCGAAAGCCCTCCGGTAGCTGATCCGGCGGCGTGTCGATGTAGCGCTGGGCCGCGTCTTGGGCGGGGCGGAGTTCGCTTTCGCTCAAAACGCCGCGCAAATGGAGATAACCGGTTAGATCAAAAAAATAGCGCTGTTCGGGAGTCATCATCTCGTTTTCCTGTGATCTCACTGGCTGGCGACTTATATTGATTCCGAACTTTTCAAGTAACCAAATATGGCTCTGGACTTCAAGGAATTACCCTTTGACAAGGAATCCCATGCGCTATCTCATCGCCACGCTCTGCCTAGTCCTGACCGCTTCTACCGCTCCCGCCGAGGATGCCCTGCCACACCACACTATCCTCCGCGCCGCCGGGCCTATCGCCGTGGACGGTCGCCTCGACGAGCCTTCTTGGCAGGCCGCCGAAGTCATCGATCAATTCGTTTTCCCTTGGTGGACTGAAGGGGCCAAGGATCGCACCGAAGCTCGCTTGCTGTGGGACGATGTTCATCTATACGTCGCCTTCATTGTGCACGATCCGCATATTTCGGCCACCTTGACCGAGCGCGATAGTCCGGTGTCGCGCGACGATTGCGTCGAGGTGTTCATCGCCCCAGACACCAGCCAAGTCACCAACTATTTCAACTTTGAATTCAACGCCTTGGGCACGATTCTGGACCGCTCGCCGCACGCCGATCGTTCGTCCGCATGGAACGGCGAGGGTGTGCAGGTGGCCATCTACATTGAGGGCACACTCAACCAAGAGACGGATCAGGACACGCTCTGGACCGCTGAGGTCGCCCTTCCTTTTGCCGTCTTCACTCCATACGCCCCCAGCTTGCCGCCGACCACTGGCGACACGTGGCGTCTCAACCTGTACCGCACGGGCGGCGCGGTTAATCTGCAGTACATCACTTGGTCCAATACCTTGACGCCCAAGCCGCAATTCCACGTGCCCGAGCGCTTTGGGGTGGTGCATTTCGACCGCCGATCGGTATTGAGCCAAGACGAAGCCGAGTAGGAAGACGTCTTCGGCAAACGTCGTAACTAACGCCAAAGTGATCTATCGCGTCCTACTGCTCGCGCTGTTCGCGTCTTGCGAATCCGCAAAAGAAGCGCCGCCCGTCCTTTACGAGAGTCCACATGGATTGATGCTGCTGAAGGCGGCGCGGGTCGATTTTGCGGCAGAGGGCGAAGAGGCGGCTGCGGCGCGGGCGCACTTTGCTGCCGGTGAAGATCATCTCGACGAGGGACGTTGCGATGCTGCGGCTGTGAGCTATTTGCAGGCTGCGGCGCGGCGACCGTCGCCAGCGGTCTGGCTCAATGCAGGGGTCGCGCTGCTGTGCGATGGCGAGTATGAAAGGGCCGGGGAGGTGCTGGCAAAGGGGCTGGAACTTTCGGCGACACGAGCGGATATACAAGCCGCTTTGCTGGGCAATCTGGGCCAAGTCCATCAGCGCCTAGGGCGGCTCGACTCGGCGATGGTGTCTTACCAAAGCGCGGTGGAACTGCACCGGCAGAGCGGCTTTGCCGCTGGCGAGGCTCAAGCACTGGGTGATTTGGGCGCGGCCTATTTCATGCAGGGTGATCCAGAGCGGGCGCTCGGCTTTCTAAAGCAGGCGCGGGATATACATCGGCGGATTGGCGATCAACTTGGGCTGGCGCAGGACCTCGACCGCCTCGGCACGATCTACTTCGTCCGGGGCGCGGCGGATTCGGCGCGGTTGGCCTTTGCGGAGGCACTGGAACTCTACCGAGACGAGGAGTATCTGCGCGGCCAAGCCGGCGGCCTGACGAATATCGGCAACATCCACCTAGACGAGGGCCGACTTGATTCGGCGCACTTTTACTTTTCCGCAGGACTGGCCGTCCTCGAGCGTCTAGCCGACGACACAGCCCGCGCAACTCAGCTAGCGCGGATTGGACAAATCTACCAGCAGCAGGACGATCTAGAGGCCGCGCTGGTTGCCTACCGCGAGGCGCTTTCTATACATCAGGCGCAAGAAAAGGTGGATGGCCAAGCCGAGACGCGCGACCGCATGGCGCGCATTTTTTTTCAGCAGGGCCGTTTGGATTCGGCGCTGTCTGCGTACCAGTCGGCGCTCGCGCTCTATCGGCGCTACGATAGCCACCCGGGCAAGCGGGCGCAGGCATTGGACCACATGGGCGATGTGCATCTGTATCGGGGTCGTTTGGATTCGGCGCTGTCTGCCTTTGAAGCGGCGCTGGAGATTTACGTTGCCCACGGTCATCCGCGCGGTCGGGCCGTCCAGTCGAGCAAGATTGGTCAAGTGCTGCAAAAGCAGGGTCAGCTAGACGAAGCGATAGAAGCCCATCGCGCGGCCTTGGCACTGTACCGCGAATTCGATCTCTACACCGAGGGAGCGACCCAGCTCGACTACATCGGCCATATCTACTTCCGCCAGGGCAAAATCGACGAGGCGCTTGCCTCCTTTGAAAACGCCCTGCACGTCTTCACGCAAGCGGGCAACCGCCAAGGCGAGGCCGCGCAACTGAGCAATATCGGCAACATCTACTTCGAGCGGGGCCGCTTGGACGAGGCGCTCAAGGCATTTGGCGACGCCCTGCACGTTTTTCAGTTGATTGGGCATCGGCAGGGGGAGGCGCAGAGCTTGGGCAATATCGGGTTGGTGTACCGCAAGAAGGGCGAGCAGGCGCAAGCGCTAGAGGTGCTGCAACAGGCGCGCAGTGCGTATGTAGAGATTGGGGTGCGGAGCGAGGGACGGCGGACGGTGGAAGCGGCGATTGGGGCCATTGAGGGGCGTTAGGAGCTAATGATGGACAGAGGAGAGGGAGAGGCGGTTAAGGCGGATCGGGATGGGCGCGGCGGCCCCTTCGCGAATGTGGACGATCTGGTCCATGGCGAGGTCGGAGAAGCGCTGCTTCTGGCCCGTTGTCGGCCAGGTAACTTCGACGAAAAGAAGCGTATCGGCGCGGCCTAAACCGATCTCCTGTTGCAGACTCGACGCGCCGAAGCTGCCGCCTGAGCCGACGGTGGTGTAGATGTCGCGGACGATGCCTTTTTCGCGGATGCGAGCTTGGATGCGGGTGCCCAAAGCATCTCTGTTGGACTGGACGCCTTCGAGGCGGAGGGTGAGCCAGCGATGGCCGTGGCCGGGATTTTCAAACAGGACATTCTGGTAGAAGTCGCCGTCGTAGGCCCCGCCTAAGACGATGTAGATGTCTTGGTCGCCGTCGTTGTCAATGTCGGCAAAGGAGATCCCATGGCCTTTTTGGATGTGGCCGAAGCCGCCGGAGAAGGTCGCCTCCGCAAAGCGCTGTCCACCGATGTTGCGCATCATGCGGTTGGGGAGCAAGGAGCGCAGGTCGGGGTTGCCAGTGCCGATATAGCAGTCGAGGAAACCGTCGTTGTCGATGTCGCCGAAATTGGCCCCCATCGCTAGGATGATCCCGTCCATGCCGACTTGTGCCGTTATATCGGCGAAGGTGCCGTCGCCCCGGTTTTGGTAGAAGCGGGGCCTTGCTGCGGACGAGGACTGACCTAAATAGACCGCGGCGATGTCGGCGGGGTCTTCGCTGTGGTAGCCGGCGGCGAAGAGGTCGAGGTCGCCGTCGTTGTCGTAGTCCCAAAACCAAGTGGGGAATGAGCCCTGCGGCTCGGCGACGCCAGCTTCTGCGGTCGCGTCGGCAAACGGTTCCCGTGGCCCTTCGTTGCGGTAGAGGATGTTGTCTTGGCCGAGGCGGGAGAGATAGAGGTCGGGATCGCCGTCGTCGTCGTAGTCGCCCCAAGTCACGCCTTTGACAAAGCCGATGTTGTCGATGCTCAACTCGGGCGCGACATCGGCGAAGGTGCCGTTGCCTTGGTTTTGGTAGAGTTGGCAGGGGTGCCGCTCCCAGGCATCGGACTCGTTGCCGACGTACAGGTCGAGGTCGCCGTCGTTGTCGTAGTCGCTCCAGGCCGCTGAGTGCGTCGGGTGAAAGGCGAGCAAGCCGGCTGCTTCGGTCGCATCGGCGAAGGTGCCACCGCTATTGCGCAGCAGGGAATTGGGATGGTGGCCCAAGTCGGCGAGCCAGGCCCCGCGCAACACGAGGATGTCGCGGTGGCCGTCGTTGTCGTAATCGGCTTGGCAGATGTTGAGGCCGCCGACTTGGCCTGTGAGGTCGGCTTGTTCGGTGTGCTCGGCAAAGGTGCCGTCGCCTTGGTTGCGGAAGTAGCGGAGTTGGTCGTCTAGGCCCCAAGAAGAGGCGACGACGTCGAGATAGCCGTCGTTGTCGAAATCATCGACGATGCTGCCGCCGGACAAGGCGACGACGTCCAAGCCTAGGCCCGGTGCTCGATCTGCAAAGCGCCCGATCGCGCAGGAGTCGGCGAAGCAATCCGAGGGTACGAGCCACTCGGGCGGGACGGCGTGGGGGTACTGGCCGAGGGTCATATAGGCGATGTTGAGCAGCCAGCGGGCGCTCAGGTCGTCTGGATTCTCGTACAGGGCCGCTGTGTACTGTTCGATGGCGGCCTGCGAGCCTTCTTGCCGGGTATGGATTCCCTCGCCTTGGATGGGCAGCAGACAGGAGGCGATGGTGTGGTGGAGCAGGCAGTTTTCCTGCTCGCCGAGGCGTAGGTAGGCGATGCCCAACCGGTCGCGGACGCGCGTGCGGAGGTCGAGGGACGGGTTTTGCGCTTGCAGGGTGTGCAGTTCGGCGATGGCCTCGCGCGTTTGGCCGGCGCGCAAAAGCTGGATGGCCAGTTCGAGGCGCAGGGCTTGTTTGCGCTTGCGGCTTTGCGCGTTGGCTACCTGCGCGCGCAGGTAGGCGGCGCTTGCGGCGTTCATGTTCAGGGTGTTGAGGTTGGTGGGGACTTGGGCGCGGACTTCGCTGGCGATCTGCCGCAGGCGAGCGGCCATGCGCTCGGAAGCGGACTGCTGGGCTTGGGAGGGCACTGGGTAGAGCGCGAGGAGGAGTAAGGCGATCAGGATCATATAAGAATCTGATGTTACGCCTTGTAGGGGCAACCAGGGTTGCCCTTTTCGTTTGGACGCCCACAAGCGACGCCGCTACACTATCGTTTGACATAGATGCGTAACGTCAGTCAGTAAGAATAAGACATTGACAACATAAGCGTCATTTGTTATCACTAACAACTTAGCATTGGCACGAGGATTTTATTTATTCAATCAATCCCCAACCCCCATTCTAACGAGAGGGAGATAAGTTATGAGGAAATTATTGACGCTGAGTGCGGTGGTATCGCTCTTGGGTCTGAATTCGCCTTCTTTTGCGCACGCGCCCGAAGGACTGATCTTGGGCGTCTGGCAGTGGCCCACGTCGCATCTGCCGGTAATGGACGGCGATATTTCCGAGTGGGATGTAGTGCCCGACAATTTGTGGCTCACGCCGTTCAGCGAATTTAACGGCGAGCTGCTGCACGTGGTGGTGGCCGGCGAGGTTGGGGCTGAGGTCAATACTGCGGATCTAAACTACCGCTGGACCTCGGGCTGGAACGACGAGTTGGACCGCCTCTACTTCGTCTATGATCGCTTCGACGATTTGTGGGATCGCGATGGCGGTGGCGGCGGTGGCGCTGGTGGCGACGACAGCTTTGAGATCAACCTCGACGCCAACCACGGCGGCGATGTCTCGTGGTTTGGTGCCGACGATTTCGACACCGAAGAAGAAGTGCTGCGCAACCGGGGCCGCCTCAACCAGATGAGCCACTACCGCTGGCCGGCGCTAGAGCCGATTGGCTGGAACTGGCTTTGGGCTTCGAGTGCCACTTGGCACGACGTCGAGCCCTATTCGTGTTGCCCCAACTCCTTCAATCTCAACGGCGCACACGCCACCGAGGCGACCTTCCAAGTCGAGTGGTGGACCGTGGGCTGGGACGACTTCGATCACGAATCACCCGAAAACAGCGTCCAGCACGATTTTGGCGAAAACGACATCATCGGTCTGGGCATCGCGATCATCGACAACGATGTAGGCGATGCCGACGACCCCCGTTTTGCCGCTTGGCGCTTGGGTGGTCAGCGCTGCGGCAACGGCGATGGCAAGTGCATCTCCGACTTCATCTTGCTACCGGCGCAGATGGATCTTTTGCCAACCGCCGTCGAGAACGATAGCTGGGGCCACATCAAGGCTTCGTACATGCAGTAGCTGGCCCGGTAGTTTGCGGGTTTGACCTAGGGAGGTGGATCGATTGCGATCTGCCTCCCTAGTTTTTTTAGGATGCCATGACGCGAAGAAAAATTCTCGCCCTGTTGGCGTTTTTCGCTGGCATTAGTGCTGTGTATGCTCTCGCCGAGCGGCAGACGCGGAGGATGCAGGCGACAGAGGCCGAGCTGAGCATCGACTGGGATGCGGTTGTCGATGACCCAGAAGAGCGGCTCGAGATCTCTTGGATGAGCATCCCGCGCTTTCCCACTGCGCGCGAGGGGACCTGGATCGAAAAGCGGCTCGAAGCGCGGTTCAATGTCGATTTCAAGCCGCTGTTTACCAGCCATTTTGCCTATATGCGGCGTCGGCCGCTGGTCTTTGCCGGCGGCAATGTGCCCGATTTGTTCTACGCCGGCGATCCGGTCGTGGTGCAAAAGGACGCCCACCACGGCTATGCGCTGCCCATTCCCTACGAGGTCATCCAAAAATACGCGCCCAACTACGTGCGCTATCTCAACGAGTACGCGCCCTCGGCGTGGCTTTACGCCTACTGGAAGGGGGCCAACTACGGCATCCCCACTTGGGGTAGCAGCTTAGGCTATCCCGTGCCGGGGATTTGGCGGATGGACTGGTTGCGCAACGTCGGCATCGACAAGGTGCCGGAGACCCTCGACGAGATGTACACGGCGCTGTGGAAGTTTCGCCACGAGGACCCGGATGGCAATGGGATACAAGACACCTACGGCATGTGTCCCAATGCGCAGGCTTGGTTCAATGTATTTGGCGCGGTCTTCGGGGCCTACGGAATCGTGCCGCACGGCTGGATGCTGCGCGACGGCGAGGTCGTGTGGGGCGGGACTCGGCCCGAGGTGAAAGAGATCCTAGGGCTTTTGCACAAGTGGTACGTCGATGGGCTGATCGATCCCGACTTTGCGATCGGCCAAATCAAGAGCAGCCCAATACCCTACCAGAAATTCGTCAGCGGCAAGACGGGGTACCTCTTCAGCCACGGCGGCTATAGCAGCTTTGACCAGTACAACAAGGCATCGCTGGTGTCGGTCATTGCCGAGTTGCAGCCGGGTGCCGAGGTGGTGGTCGGGCCGTTTCCGGCTGGGCCGGAGGGCATCCGTGGGGCGCGGGTGTGGAGCACGGCGGCCCATGTTTTTGTCTTTGGCAAGCAGGTGGCAGCCGCGCCTGAGAAGGTGGTGCGGATGCTCAAAATTTTCGAGGCGCTAGCGGTTGAGGAAAAACTCTTTGTCGAGGTGCGGATGGGCCAGCGGGGCGTGCATTGGGAGTTCGATGCCGAGCGCGGCTTGTACCATCTGCCGCCCTACGACGACCGCAACGTTGCCAGCAAGCATCTGACCGTGTTGAGCGTCGATGGTCCGGGTGGCTTTTTCGCGCCCTGCGGGGTCCGACCTGCCATTGCCGATAAGTACCTGCCGACGGCCATGCTACAACACCGCGAGCGCTATCAGCGCACCGAGTGGGCGCAGGCCGGACTTTTCGGCAAGCCGGACGTGGTGCCTTCGTCGATCAGGCACTTGCGCGATCTGCGCAATTTGCAGATGACTGTTTACGCTGAGATCATACGCGGCGAGCGTACCCTCGACTATTTCGACGATTTTGTGGCCGAATGGACGGAACGGGGTGGGGCGGAGATGACCCAAGAGGCGCGGGAAATCTACAAGGTGCGCGAGGAGATTTACCGGAAGGTCGGGGTTGTGCAGAGATTTACCGGAAGGTAGGAGTGGTGCAGTAAGGGCATCCTAGACCATGTGGCCGTGCCGTCCTCGCATGTAGAAAGTGCCGTCTTGGTTCATACCGGCGAATTTCCACGTGTCGGGATTGATAGGCCAGGGCAGGACATCGGCGCGGTCGGCCCATTCGCGGTAGCGCTGTTCCATTTTCCTAACCCTATCTTTTTCGCGCTCCGCTAGGTCGTTGAGTTCGGTGCGATCTTCGTCCATGTTGTAGAGTTCCCAGCCGCCTTGGCCGCTGGTTTCGCAGACTAGTTTCCACTGTCCGATGCGGATGGCGGCATTGCCCTCGTGCTCCCAGTACATAGGCTTTTCGCGCGACCACTCGCGGCCTTGGAGGAGCGAGAGAAAGCTCTCGCCTTCGAGGGAGGTAATGGCGTGACCGTCGTATTCGGCCGGATAGGAAGCGCCGGCTGCGTCGATGAGGGTGGCGGTGATGTCGATGATTTGGGCGGGAGCGTGCGCGAGGTCGGGTTGTTTGATGGTGGCAGGCCAGCGGACGATACAGGGAGTGGCGATGCCGCCTTCGTGGACCCAGCGCTTGTAGCGGCGGAAGGGCGTGGTGCTGACATTGGCCCAAGGTACGTCGTAGCTCATGTACGTGTCCGCGGCCCCGGGCATTAGACCGGGGATGTTGCCCATTTGCACGGGCCGCCCGTCGTGGGTGGTGAGGCCCTGTAAAAAGACCCAGTCGATGCGGTTGCCGTCCTCGCACAAAAATTCAGCGCAGCCGCCGTTGTCCGAGAGGAAAACGACTAGGGTGTTGTCCTCTAGGTCGAGTTCGCGGAGTTTGGCGAGGATGCGGCCAATGCCTTGATCCATGCGATCGACTTGGGCGGCGTACACGGCCATGCGCCGGTCTTCCCAGTCCGGGTCGGCCACTTCATGCCAAGGGGGTGCGTCCTCGTCGCGAGGTGATATGTCCCAGTGGGAGCTGACAACTTCCATGTCTTTGAGCGTTTCGTGGCGGGCGGTGCGCGCGGCATCCCAGCCGCCTTTGCGGTACTGGCCTTGGTAGCGGGCAATATCCTCCTCAAAGGCGTGGAGCGGCCAGTGCGGTGCTGTGTACGCGACGTACATGAAGAAGGGCTGGTCGGCGCTTGCGGCGATGAAGTCAACGGCGTGGTCGGAGATGGCGTCGGTGAGGTAGAAGTCGGTGGGATTGGCGGCGATAGGTTCGCCGTCGAGGGTGCAGGTGCGCCCGCCAAAGTAGCCGCTGTTTCTACTGAGGCCAAAGAGGCGGTCAAAGCCGTGCTGCATCTCGGGAGGGCTGTCGGCGCTGTCGGGCCTTTTGCCGCAGTGCCACTTTCCCGACATTAGGGTGCGATAGCCGCGCTCCTTGAGCACTTGGGCGATGGTGACCGCTGAGTGGCGCAAGTAGCCGCCATAACCGGGGGCGTTGGGGATGCCGCCGGCCATGTGGCCGATGCCGGCTTGGTGCGGATAGAGACCGGTCAGCAAGGCCGCGCGCGAGGGGCAGCAGCGGGCGAAATTGTACATCTGCGAGAAGCGCAGGCCCTCGGCGGCGAGGCCGTCTAGGTTGGGGGTGCGGATTTCGGAGCCGTAGCAGCCGAGGTCGGAATAGCCCATGTCGTCGGCGAGGATGAGGACGATGTTGGGGCGTTGGGTGGTGGTGGGCATGGAGGGACTCCTTCTGGGTCAAATTAGGTCATCCACTGTCACCTGCAACGCCTTGGCGAGAGCGGCCAACGTCTTGGCCGAGCCGGTGCGTTTGCCGGTTTCGATCTGGGAGAGATAGACTGTATTGATGTTGGCGGCGGCGGCCAATGCGTTCTGGGTTAGACTCCGGTAGTTGCGGTACACACTGATTGGATTTTGTCCGGCCAAAAGTTGATCGACCACCTCAATGGGAAAGGATTCGCCGTTGTCTGCCATGGCGCGGTCATAATGTTCTTCATCGCTCAATATCGCCTCTGCGTCCTCGCTTGTGAGGCGTTCATAATCGCGCCAAGGGATCACGACAAAGGCGGGCTGTCCGGTGTCGTCAAGAATAACCTGTGGTTTGTTCATGGGGTGCTCCTATCGCTTATAGGCCTGCCCGCGCGGGACGATCCGCAGCACGTCAATTACTTGGGCCTTATCGTCTCGCGTGAAAATTATCCGCCAGTTGCCAACGCGGAGGCGAAAACCGGGCCGTCCCGTCAAGCTAGCGACATCGACATCCCGCCGGTTGGGCTGTGCGGCCAATTTGTCCAATTCGCGGCGAATGCGTTGGGCGTTCTGACGAGGCATATTTTGCAAGGCTTTGAGGGCTTGTCTCTTAATCGTCAGTTCGTACAGTGCATTCGCCATATTCGGAATATAGCGATTAGCTTTAGTAGTATAAAGCTATTTGTCTAAGTACACGACAGTAGGGCCTCAACTGGGATCGCAGGCGGGCCAGAGGCCCGCGTTCCCAGGAAAACATCAGAAAACGCACATGCAGCTTAGGTGTCGTGTAGTAAGGCTATTTGTTTTAGCGGGAATCTCATAGTCCCGAGAAAGGCGCGACTTATAAAGGAGAATTTTATGGCAACAGTTGACGCTACAACGCATGGATTGACCGCGGAAGAACGAGAAAAGTATGCAAAAGATGGGTTCTTTATTCGCTCAGCTGCCTTCGACGTTTATGAGATTGATGCACTGCGCGACCAAATCGAAGACCTCGTAGAACTCATCGAGACCTCTGACGTGTTGACAGAGAAAGAGAAGCAAGCAATTCTGAAACGCAATGCCGGAACTGATGCGACTTCTGGACCTGCATCGTTAAACAGTATAACGCGACTTCACAGGTTCAGTGCATTGGTGCGATCGCACATTCGCGACTCAAGGCGGTTAGATGCAGTCGCAGAGATCGTGGGGCGAGATCTGTTCTGTCCAAACGATTTGTATTTTTTTAAACCCCCGGGCACTGGGCGGCCTATTGCGTGGCATCAGGACTCGTGGTATTTCCGCAATACGTATGTCAGCAGCGTGGGTGAAGCGATAGACCAATCGACGATTGGAACTTGGCTGGCACTGGATGATGCAGACGAAGAGAACGGATGCTTGTGGGTGATCCCCGGCAGTCACAGCGAAGGTATAATAGATCACAGCCAGGTCGAGAGTGATGAGTATTTATTGCAAAAAAGAGTGACCGTGTCCGACGAGATGGAAGAACGGGCCATGCCAGTAGAAGTGCCAAAGGGCGCTTTGATATTTTTCAACAATGCGCTATTGCACCGCAGCACACCCAACAGATCAGATCGGTTTCGGCGGGCCTATATCGTGCATTACATGAAAGCGACTATTCAGAGTACCGGGAACAGACCAAGGATTCCCGCAGGCACGGAGCAATGGGGCACTCCTGAGATGTACATCTGCGGACGGCAATTGCCCGAGTGCGTACAAACGACGCTTGAGAAAGACAGCATGGACTGGGACAGAGCGTTGGGACGGACATTGACAGACGACGATATTCGGGTTTCGGAGCCGTAGTAGCCAAGGTCGGAATACCAATTGAGGTGTCAAATGAATATACTGCACATCTTATCCGATCAGCACCAAGCGGCCTGCATGGGCTGCGAAGGCCACGCGCAGGCGCTGACGCCCAACATGGATCGGCTGGCCAGCGAGGGGATGCGCTTTTCAGCGGCGTACACCCAGAATCCGATCTGCACGCCCAGCCGTATGAGCATGTACACGGGCCAGTACTGTCACAACCACGGTTTCTTCGGTTTGGGCGGGCCGCGGCCGGAGGGGATGCAGAGTTTCCTCGGCCATTTTAAGCAGCACGGGTACAAGACGGCGGTGATCGGCAAGACGCACGTGCCCAATCAGCCGCGCGATTGGCTATTGGATCACGTTGACTACTGGATGTCTGGCACCTCGACGCCGGTGCCGGCTGCGGGCGGTTTGTCGCCGTATCAAACGTTTTTGGCCGGTGCCGGTCTGTTGGAGCAAAACGACAACTTTCGCATCACTGGTTACCCGGCTCTCCACCCTGTTGGCCTGCCGCAGAACCAGTTCCGCGCTCGGCCATCAGAGCTGCCGCTGGAGTACAATGTCGAGACTTGGTGCGTGGATCGGGCGATTGAATTTATGGAGGGACGTGAGGGAGACCCCTTCTGTATGCAGGTCTCGTTGCCGCGACCACACGCGCCCTATACGCCGGATCGGAAGTTTTGGGATATGTATGCAGACGACATCGCGCTGCCGGAGACTTATTACCAAGATCCGTCGGGACGACCGCCGCACTTTCGCGACATGCACGCGCGGTTTCAGCGGGCTTGGGAGGGGGAGGAGTGGTCGCCGGAGGAGGGCGCGCGCAATATCTGGCGCGGCTATCTGGGCTGCGTGACGCAGGTTGACTATTGTATTGGCCGTCTTTTGGACTACCTCGACGAACGCGGCTTGGCTGAGGATACGATCGTCGTCTATAACTCCGACCACGGCGCGTACAGCACTGCTTTTGGCATTCAGGAAAAGGCCCCGGGGATATGCTCGGAGGCGGTGTGTCGGGTGCCGATGCTCTGGCGGGTGCCGGGCGTTGCGGTCGCGGGGAAGGTTTGCGACGCGTTGGTGGAAAATGTCGATTTGGCCCCGACGTTTATGGGCCTCTGCGGTCTGCCGACGATGGAGGGCATGGACGGGGCGGATATCAGCGGGCTTTTGCAGGGCGGTACTGATCCCGTGCATGAGGTGGCGGTCACTGAGCATCGGCACAGCAAGGTGCTGCGCTGGGATAAATGGCGCTACGTACACTATCAGCCGGAGGATTTCGGGGCTGACTGCGGCGAGCTCTACGACTTGGAGGCCGATCCGCACGAGGCTCGCAATTTGTACGGCGAGCAGGCGTACCAAGAGATCGTCGAGCAGTGCGAGAAACTCCTGTGCCACTGGCTGATCTCGACGCGGCAGTATCGCACGGCGTTCTTGATGGGGGCATGGAATGAGGCTAATTACGTCTGAAAAGTTCTCGTATCAGACGTTTCGCGTAACGCGTAAAGGGAAGGTGCTGGTGTTTTTCGCAGAGGTCTATATAGCCAAATAACGTACGAAATAGTCTTTCTAACTCAACAACTTCTAAGAGGAGATAAAATGGCAGATAAACGCCCCAATATTCTGTATATCATGACTGATGACCATGGAACGGGAGCCTTGAGTTGCTATGGCAGTCAGATTAACCACACCCCCAATATGGATCGGATTGCCCATGGTGGAATGCGTCTGGACAATTGTTATGTGACCTACTCTCTGTGTTCGCCCAGCCGCGCATCCATATTGACTGGAAAATACGCACATCTCCACGGACAGACCTCAATTGGGGGAAATATTTTTGACGGCTCACAGCAAACATTCCCCCGTCTATTACAGGAAACGGGATATCAGACCGCGATTATTGGAAAATGGCACCTACACAGCATGCCAACGGGCTTTGATCAATACAGCGTAATGTGGGGACAAGGCTCTTATTTTGATCCCAAATTTATCGAACCCAGCGAACATGGCCCTGTATGGAAAGAAAGTCGAGGGTATTCGACAGATCTGGTAACTGACAAATGTCTAGATTGGCTCAAAGGACGAGATGCCGATAAACCCTTTATGCTTCTGTGCCATTTTAAGTCGCCCCATTACAACTGGGAGCCGGATGAGAAACACAAGGCGATGTTCGAGGATGAAACCATTCCCGAACCAGAGACATTTGACCACGATTTCGGAGACAGTCCAGTTCCACCCGAGGCCTTGCAGGTCAAGCTAGAAACAGTACATGAACAGTGGAATATTACGCACTGGGACGCGATGCCCGAAGGATTGTCCATGCAGGATCAGAAACACAGAAACTACCAGTACTTTATCAAAGATTACCTCCGTTGTGTGGCCGCGGTAGATGATAATATCGGACGGCTGCTCTACTACCTCGACGAACAGGGCTTGGCCGAAGATACGATTGTGGTATATACCTCAGACAATGGGATGTTTCAGGGCGAACACGGCTGGGTCGATAAAAAAATGATGTATGAGGAAAGCCTGCGGGTTCCATTTTTGATCCGCTATCCCAGAGAAATTGAAGCGGGATCCCATACGAATGATATGGTGATCAATCTCGACTATGCACCGACCTTTTTGGAATACGCCGGGCAGCCTATTCCCGCGGACATCCAAGGCAGAAGTCTCGTGTCTCTCCTGAGAGGACACACGCCGGACGATTGGCGAACTGCGTTTTACTACCAGCACTTTGATATCGAGCCAGATGGCGAATTGGCCAACTGCGGCGTGCGGACCAAAAATTTCAAATTGATCTGGTACAACCACAACTACGACCATTACCAGCTTTTCGATTTGGAAGCAGACCCCAGTGAGACACGAGATGTATTGGAAGACCCTGAGTACGCCTCAACAGTATCCTACATGAAAATCTTGCTGCGGGCGGAACGCGAAAAAATGGGCCTGACAGACGAAATAGAACAACAGATTTTTAACAGTGGAAACGTGTCACAGACGCGCAAGCAGATGAATGCATTGCTGGCGATGGTAGATGCTAATACTGCTAAGAATCAGACGGCTTCCTGAGCGATACATGCTCAGAAGTTTGTCTAACCAAGGAGACAATATGTACGAACAATTAGAAATACACTGCGAGGGGCAGACGGAGTTCGTCGCCACAGACCAGCAGGTCAAGCCTTTGCGGCTGTTCGTTACCTGTCCGGCGGGCTTGGAAGCTGGTGCCGATGTGCGGGTTTCGATCAGCGCGTTCCACTCCTATTCCCGCAAGTGGACGCTTGCAGATCCTTTTGTCGAAGGCGGCGAGGGCGTGGTGGTGGTGGGGCACGGGTTGGCGCGCGACTGGACCGATATGACGCGGGGTGGCGACGGGCCGGCTGGCGGCGGGTTGGTGGGGCGGCCGCTCAACGAGCTCTACCTGTGTACCATCCAAGTTACCAAGTCGCTAAGCGCGGGAACGCGGCTGGTCTTTCCCTTTGGCGTGGTGCCGTCGCCGCATGCGGATATAAGCGGTGCCCTACAGGTGCGGGTGCGGCGACCCGAAGCGGAAGTTTTCGAGAAGGTAGGAGACCCCATTCCACTGAGCAATGCTCCCGGCCCTCTGACGCGGCTGGAAGGGAGGATTTCCGCTACGGCGGATGCGCAGGGAAAGCGCAGGGCCGTAGTGTATGCGACGGATGATCATCTCAATCCAATATCTAGCTACCAGGGGACGGTGGCTGTGCAGGCCGACGGCGCGGTCGCTGGGTTGCCCGCCGAAGTGGAAATTGGTGCCGACGGGAGAGGCGTGGTCAAGGGTATTGAAGTGCAGACCGACGGCCCAGTCCGCATCACCGTGCGCGATGTAGAGCGCGGTTTAGAAGCTCAGAGCGGTCCAACGCAAGCAGTCGGCGAGCGCGGCCACTACTTCGGCGCCATCCACTTTCACACGCGGCTTTCAGTAGATGGCGACCGGGAGCCGCGCGCGGCTTACGCCTATGCCCGCGACTTTCTCAATCTCGATGTGATCGCGATGACGGACCACGCGCCAATTGGCCCCGGATGGGCCGAGTGCTTGGCGGTCAATGAGGAGTTTTACGAGCCGGGCCGCTTTGTGACGATCCCCGCGTGGGAAAGCTCCAATGCCTACGGGCACGCCAACCTCTATCTGCGCACGCCGGAAGTCGATGGCGGCACTTGGCACTGGAAACCGGAGCTTTGCCCCTCGGAAGTGACTTGGGACAAAGACGTGGTCATGGTGCCGCACCATCCCAACTGCGGACAGCCCATCGAGTACGGCAAGCATCGCGAGGTTATGGGCAAGACGTTTTACTGGTCGCAATACCACTGGGAATTCCCCAACAAGCGGGCCAGACTGGTGGAAATCGTCCAGGGCCGGGGCAATTTTGAAGCCGACGCGCTAGATGATTACTGGGGTATTCGCATGGGGGAATTGGGTGCTTCGGTACAGGACGCTTTTGCCCAAGGCTGGCGTTTGGGGTTTGTCGCCGGGACCGATAACCATCAGGGACACCCGACGCAAAATCCGGGCGGCTATGTGGGGATGACCTGTTTCCGGGCGACGGAGTTGACCCGCGAGGCCGTGTGGCAGGCGATGGATGAGCGCTGGACCTACGCGACTTCGGGCGTGCCGATTGTCTGCGACTATGCGGTCAACGGCATCCGCTCGGGTGCGGAGGGCGCGTTGGTCGAGGGCGAAAAGGTGCATTTTTCCGCCAGTCTGCACGGAACTGCGCCGATTGAGCGGGTGGAGATCATTGCCAACGGACAGTGCGTCTGGCAGGACGAGCCCAACGCTTGGGACGTGGAAATCGACGAGGCCGAATTGCCAGCGCCAGAGGGCGCGTGGGCCTATTACTATCTGCGGCTGCGGCAGCAGGACGGGCACCGGGCGTGGTTGAGTCCGGTGTGGTTGGATCGAGGATGAACGGAACGAGACGGGCCGATATAAAGACTGGGATGCGCGTTGCCATCGTGCAGAAGCAGGATCAGCGCACGGGGCGGCTGACCGAGGGCGTGGTGCGGGATATTCTGACCAAGTCGGCGACGCATCCGCACGGGATTAAGGTGCGCTTGGAGACCGGCGAAGTTGGCCGGGTCAAGCAGGTGAGCGGTTAGAAGTAGTAGAACGAATAGACCAGAGACGACCCACCCACGCCGACGCAGGCCCCCATGATAAACCCCAGAAAGAGCGGCCGCACTTTCCTGTAGAGAATAACCCCGCCGTAGCTGATCAGAATCGACTTAACGAGCCAAGCGAGGAATATCCCAAACCAGTCGTCGCGTACGGTATTGGTCAGGGCTACGGCTAGCCCCACCGGATGCAGCGGCCAGCCAGCTAGGCGGTGTTGGGCGAAGGAAAGCAGTCCGGCGAGTCCAGCGCCGATGCCGGTGAACAGGGTGGTCAGGTGTTGGGGCGGATGCGGATTGTTGACCGTTTTGGCGACCCAGCCCCACTTGCTCAGCGGCGAGTTGATGTAGTACCAGCGGAAGCCGTGCATCATGCCGTGCTGATAGCCCAGCCAGATATAAACCACGATGGTGGTGATTGCACTGACGACGAGGGCGGAGGCGAGAAAGAACAGCAGCTTGCGGGCGCTGATTTTTTCTTTCACCTCCTCGCAGACCTTGAAGGCGTGGGCCATCGTGCCCATGAAGAACAGTTGCACGTCCGCGGCCCAGACCATGTTAAGCCCCATAGCGGTGAGGCCCTTATCGCCGAAATAGGCCGTGCCGAAGATGTTGGTAAAAAGCGGCGGGATGGAATGGGGCGCGCGCAGCCGCCCCAAGCCGGTCTGTACCAGCAAGCGCGCCGTGCCCAAGAAGACCAACAGCGCGACCAGCAGAAAGGCCAAGCTCCAGCCGAGGGGAAGGCCGGTGGCGTGGAGGAAATACGCCATATAGACCAAGCCGACGGCTCCCATCAGCGCCGAGGTGCGCGGCGAGGGCAGGTGTGTGTTCGGACCTCTGGTACCGCTGACGATAGTGCGCCACTGATCTTTGAGGAAGTCGCGCGACATCCACAGCGACGAGAGGATCAGGAAGATGAGCGCCCCCATCTGCTGATGCGACATCAGCACTGAGACCTGCTGGTGCGGCTGGGCCGGGAGGTTGACGGCAACCCCTAAAAAGCCCAACAGGCCGTGTTCGAGATAGATGAGGATGTGAAAGAGCCAGACGCTCAAGAGCACATTGAGATTGAGCAGGTAGCTCAAGCCGACGACGAGGAAGTTGGCGTTGATTCCATAGGAGATGCCGATGCGGCGCAAAAAGATGCGCGTGGAGGGGATGCCGAAGTTGCTGATGGTCTCAAAGTCGAACACTTGGTCGAGCATGTTGACGGTCGGAATGATCGAGGCGATGAAAAAACCGACCCAGAACAGCGGATTCTTAAAGAGGCTTTTGGCCGGGTTTTCCACGCTCTCGACCATCGCCGTCGGCACTACGGCCAAGGGATAGACCAAGCGCTCGCCGCTGGCCCATTGGTGGTGGAGCAGGGCGATGAGCGAGAAGCTGACCAAGAAGAAGGCGACCATGAACAGGCCCCAGAAAATAGAAGGGCCGAGCCAAGCGTCCCACGGCAGCGGCGCACCTGCTGGAGCACCTTCGAAGAGGTTGCGGATCATCTCTAGGTCGCGCGGGGCGGCCCAGTCGGGAATGTGGTCCCAGAGCAGTTCGCGCCAGTTGTTTTCTGGAGTGGCGTAGTAGAACACGCCGGCGAGCAGGGGGATAAAATAGCCGCCAAAGCCCATGGTCGGCATGACCGTGGCCACCATCAGCGCGGCGTAGATGAGGGCAAAAGTCGAAGTCGGCAGCCGCAGAAAGGGCCGAATTAGCGCGAGCAGTAAGGCGGTAAGCGCGACCCAGAACAGGGCGAAGATGACGCCGACGGTGTTGAAGTGGTCGGCGTAGCCCGAGTAGCGGTCGAGCAGGATGTAGCTGCGCACCCCGATAAAGTTGTGGCCGACGCACAGCACCATGGCCAGCGTCCATTCGAGGGCAGAGCGCATCACTTGCTTCCCTTGCGCCCGGCCTCCCAGTCGTCGTCGAGCATTTTGAGCAGCGCGTCTATGTCGCGGTTGCCGGCTTGGATCTCCTGCATGATGCGGGCCAAGGTGAGGACGAAGCCGGTGGGGGGGTAGTCCTCAATCGAGATGAAGTAGCCGGGCGTCCAGCCCCAGTGGTCGAGGTTGGTGCTCATGCGCTCGAAGAGGCGCTGGGTCGGCCCCCAAGTGCTTTTGGGGCCATCGACGCCTTCGATTTGGCTGGCGTTGAGCAACATGCCCTCGGCGTTGAGATACGCTTGATAGACCTCTGGGTGGTAGTAGGCGTTGAGTACGGCGAGGGCTTTGTCGTAGTAGGGCCCTTGGGCGCTGGAGGTCATGGACCAGCCGCGCTGCTGGTTGGAGGTGTTGATAAAGAGGGGCTGGTGGCCGGTCATGGAGGGGATAGGCCAGTACTCGATTTCAAAGTTGACCTGTAGCGGCTCGACGTCGCCGCTCATCCAGCAGCCCATCATCCAAGTGGCGGCGTGCTCGTTGAAGAAGTCGCGCTGCTCCTCGTTGTACCCGTCGCTCAGTGAGCCTTTTTCGACGAAGTTATCCAGCAGCGCGATCATGTTTGCCATGATGGGGCGCATCAGCGGATCGGTGGCAAAGGTGATTTCGCCGCGGTCGCGGCGCACGGTCCAGGAAGGCTCGTCGGCGGGTCGGGTCGGATCGTAGAGGTTGGTCTGAATCGCGTAGGAGAGGGGCACCCCAGCCGACCACTCGCGGCCCCCATAGACGAGGGGTTTGTAGCCAGCGGCTTTTATCTGGTGCAAGGCAGCGATAAAGGCGTCCCAAGTTGGCGGCGGCTCGGTAATGCCGGCCTCGGCCCAGATGCGTTTGTTGACGGCGATGCCGGTGATCTGGCGGCCGACTTGGGCCGTGTAGTACTGGCCGTTGTGCAACGGCGGCAAGTCTTGTCCCACCCGGTCGTAGAGCGCGCGGGGTATGGGGAGCAGGTGGTCGCCATTGGCTAGGAACTTGGTGTAGTCGAGGGTCATTACCACGTGGGGCAAGTCGCCGGTGGCAATGGCGCGGCGGTAGTACGCGCCGGCGTCTTCATTGCCCAAGTCGATCAGCTCCAGCGTCCAGCCGGGATTTTGGCGCTCGAAGGTGGCCTTCCAGATGTCCCAGTGGACTTGGAAGCCGGGTCGGCCGCCGATATTGCGGGTGACGCGCACGACGCTGGCGTCCTCCTCGCTGGCGCAGGCTCCGAAGGCGAGGAGAGCGGCAAGGGCAAGGGTTGCGAATTTAGCAAGGGGCATAGAGTGGAGTCCTCAGCGAATGGAACCAGCGGTCAGTCCTTTGACGAAGCGGCGCTGCATGGCAAGATAGAGTATAGTGACGGGCAGCGACAAGACCACGACGCCGGCGAAGATGTAGTTCCAGTTCTTGACGTACTTGTCCGAGAGAAAGCGCCATAGCTGCACGAAGGCCAACTCGCCCTTGTTGGTGCCCATGAGGATGAAGGCGTGGGGAAAGTCGTTCCAGGTAAAGAGGCCCCAAAAGATGATGATCGTCACTGTGCAGGGAGTCAAAAGGGGGAAGATCACGCGCCAGAAGGTGCCGAAGGGCGTGCAGCCGTCAATCAGCGCGGCTTCTTCGAGGTCGCGGGGGATGGAGCGCATGAAGCCACTGTAGATGAACAAGCACAAGGGCAGGCCGTAGGACACGTAGTGCAGATAGAGGGCAAAGTACGTGTAGCCGATGCCGAGGTAGTTGAACTGGCGCAAGAGCGGCAGCATGAGGATCTGGAACGGCACGGTGATCCCGGCGAGGAAGAAGATGCGCCATAAACTGCCGGTGCGCATGCGGCGGCGCGTGAGGGAGTACGCGGCCATGGAGGCGACGACGATGAGCGTGGTGATGACGGCAACGCACATCAGCAGGCTGTTGAACATTGGCGCGGCTAGCTTGATGCCGGTGAAGATGTAGTGGTAGTTTTCGAGGGTCGGTGCCTCGGGGGGTGCCACGGGTGAGCGGACGATTTCCGGCAGGGTCTTGAACGAGTTGAGCAGCGCTAGAGCGCAGGGCGACACGTAGAGCAGCCCTAAGAGCAACATCCCGATCTCGAAGAGGGGCAGGCGGCGCTTCACAGGTCGGTCTCGCGGCGCTGGAAAAAGGCGACTTGCAGGGCGGCGACCAAGACTAGGAAGGCGAAGACGACAAAGGCGATGGCCGAAGCATAGCCTTGGCGGTCGTTTTCCGTGCCGAGCCAGTAGATGTAGTAGCCAGCGGTAAAGGTGCGGTAGCCGGGGCCGCCTTGGGTGGTGACCAAGATCTGCGGGAAGAGGTTGATGCCGGTGATCAGGGCGATGACCGAATTGGTCTTAATCATCGGCATGAGCACCGGGATTTGGACGCGGTAGAAGGTCGCCAAGGGGCCGGCTCCGTCGATCTGCGCGGCCTCGTAGAGTTCGTTGGGAATGGTTTGTAGCCCGGCGAGGAAGATGGTGGTGTAGAAGCCGAGGCCGTGCCAGAGGACCAAGGCGAGGATGAAGTAGGGCACCAGCGCTGGATCGCCCATCCAGTCTTGGGCCAGCGCGTCGAAACCAAAGACGCGCAGCAGGGTGTTTATGGCGCCGGTGCGGTAGTTGGCCAGATATTGGAAGAGCAGGGCGCTGACGAGGATGCTGAGGATGAATGGGTAGAAGAACAGCCCGCGCACGAGGCCGCGCATGACCTTCATGCGGTCTAGGAGCACGGCCAGGACCAGCGACAGCGAGGTGTAGCCGACGACGATCATGGCCGTTTCAAAGAGCGTGAAGCGCAAAGCGGCGAAGAAGCGATCGTCGTCGAGCAACTCGCGGAAGTTGTCCAAGCCGATAAAGCGGGGGTCTTTGGTCCAGCCAGACCAGTCGGTCAGGCCGTAGGCAAACCCGAGCAGGGTCGGCAGGGCGAAAAAGGCTAGGTAGAGGAATATGGCTGGGCCGCAGAGCAGGGCTGAAGCAGTGGATTTTTCGATGGAAGTTCGTCGCATGGCGCAGGGTGTAGTAAACAAAGGGGCCTAGGATGTCAAGCGAGGGCACACTCCAGCAAGTCATGCTGAGGAAGCCGATAGGCGGACGAAGCATCTTTCACCTGCCCGGCTTCATCGATAGGAGATTCTTCGACTCCGTTGCGCTGTGCTCAGAATGACAGAGCAATATCTTAACAAAACGTAGATTACTTACTGAAGGCTATATGAGCGAAGTACTGACGCAGTACCGCAGGCACAAGGGGCTGTTGCTGCTGGTCGCACCGGGGCTGGCCTTTTTCCTCGTCTTCAATTACTTACCCATGTTCGGGCTGGTGCTCGCCTTTAAGGAGTTTCGCCTGAGCGCCGGCATCTTGGGCAGCGAGTGGAGCGGGTTGGAGAATTTTTCTCGCCTCTTCGGCGGGGCGGACTTTCCCAATGCCCTGCGCAACACAGTCACCATCAGCGTATTGCGCTTGCTGTTCGGCTTTTTCGCGCCGATCGCACTGGCGCTGATGCTCAACGAGATCCGCGTCTCTTGGTACAAGCGCACTGTGCAGACGGTGACCTATATCCCCTACTTCCTCTCGTGGGTGATTTTGGGCGGCATCTTCCTAATGATTTTCTCGCAGAGCGGACCGGCCAACCAAATCACCCAACTCTTCGGCGTCTCTCCGATTGAGTTTCTCACCAACGACTTCTGGTTTATCGTCGTGGTCATTGTCACCGGGATCTGGCAGGCAGCTGGCTATGGGGCGGTGATCTACTTGGCGGCCTTGGCCGGGATTTCCCCCGACCTGTACGAGGCGGCCGTCGTCGATGGGGCTGGGCGCTGGAAGCAGACCTTGCACATCACCATCCCGGGGCTGGTGCCGACGATTATCACGCTTTTCATCCTCAACCTCGGCCACGTGCTCAACGCGGGTTTCGACCAAATTTACAACATGTACAATCCCATGGTGTACGACGCAGCCGACATTATCGACACCTACGTTTTGCGGCGGATCGTGCTGATGGACTTTGGGTTGGCTACGGGTGCCGGACTTTTCAAATCCGTGGTCGGCTTGTTGATGGTGGTGCTGGCTAACTGGCTGGCCCGGCGGCTCAGCGGAGGGGAGCAGGGAATATGGTAAGTCGCACGCGAGGTGAGAAGGTTTTCAACGTTTTTAATTTGACGGTGTTGGGGTTGGTCGGGCTGATGGCGCTCTATCCGTTCGTGTACACTATTTCGATGTCGTTGAGTAGCGCCGCTGAGGCCATGCGCGCCAGTCTGCGCCTCTACCCGAGTGACGTTTCGCTGACCTCGTACCGCATGGTGCTGTCCAATCCCGAAATCGTCACTGGGTTCACCAACTCGGTCCTGCGCACGGTCTTGGGCACGGCGCTGACCCTCTTTTTTACTTGTCTGACGGCCTATCCGCTGGCGCGGCGCGAAATGCCGCACCGCAGCCCGCTGCTGTTCTTGGTGCTTTTCACCATGCTCTTTAGCGGCGGCATTGTGCCCAACTATCTGCTGGTCAAAAACCTCGGTCTGATTGACTCAATATGGGCGCTGGTACTGCCGCAGATGCTAACGGCCTTCAACATCATCGTGGTCAAGAATTTCTTTCAGGCCATTCCCGAAAGTCTGGCCGAGTCGGCCAAGATCGATGGGGCCAGCGAGTTCAATATTCTCTTTAGGATATACGTGCCTCTTTCCAAGCCAGTGCTGGCGACGATTGGGCTGTGGACGGCGGTGGCACACTGGAACCACTGGTTCGACGCCATGCTCTATATCGCCTCGGACGAGAATCAGGTGTTGCAGACCTTTTTACAGCGAATCGTCATCGAAAACAGCATCGAGCTGATCGAGCAGGGGTTGGTTGATCCGAACATCACCGAGTTCACGCCCGAGACGATCAAGGCGGCGACCGTGGTCGTCACCATCCTGCCGATGCTGTTGGTCTATCCGTTCGTGCAGAAGTACTTCGTGCGCGGGATCATGCTGGGCAGCGTCAAGGAGTAAGGGCGCGCCCTACGTGGGTGTCCAAGATGCCATCAGACCTTAACTACTGTCCTCACATCTGAAAGCCGCCGGCCACCAACATCGATACGCCGGTGAGGTACTCGGCCTCGTCCGAGGCGAGGAAGGCCACGGTGCGGGCTACGTCTTCGGGCGTGCCAATGCGGCCCAAGGGGGTTTGCGCCTCAAGGTCGTGGACTAGGGCGGCTGTGGTGTCGGCGTCTGGTTCGTCGTGCTGGGCGAGGCCCGCGGCGATGTAGTGGGTGCGTTCGGTGAGGGTGTTACCCGGGCAGACGGCGTTGACGTTGATCCGGTGGGGGGCGAGTTCGCCGGCGAGAGATTGCGTAAAGCCGATGATGGCGAATTTGGATGTGCAGTACGCGGCGTAGCGCGGGATCCCTTGGCGTCCGGCCGTAGAGGACATGTTGATGATCTTGCCACCGTCGCCGCGGTCAATCAGGTGCCGGGCTACAGCGCGCGAGCAGAGAAAGGTGCCCTTGACGTTGACGGTTTGCACTTGGTCCCAAGCGGCCTCGCTTAGATCGACGACTGGGACGCGATCTGGCCCAGGGCGCGATCCAGCGTTGTTGACTAGCAGGTCGATGCGGCCAAAGCGGGCGAGGGCGTCTTGCACCATGCCTTCGACTTGGTCGGCGTCGGACACGTCGGCTTCCACTGCAAGGGCCTGCTGCCCGGCGGCTTCAACTTCGGCGACGAGAGCGGGCAGGCCGCCCCAGCCAGACTCGCTATAGGGCTGGGCGTGCAAGTCATTTACTACGAGGTCGCAGCCTTCGCGCGCTAGGCGCTGACAGATGGCACGGCCAATGCCGTGTTCGCCGCCCGCGCCGGTGACGAGGGCGACTTTGCCGTTGAGATTGTACATGAGGTTCTCCGCAGGGTTAGAGAGTTGAGTGGCAGCATTGCGACGGCGGTGTGTAGATCTCACATTCTTGTTGCTAGTAAAGTAGAAATGTCGGTTACGTTAACTGCTCGAACAGCGCAAATTTAGATGCTTTTTTATCAAAAGTGAGAACACCATCACAATTTGAAAATTTTGCTGAATATGCAATTAACAAATCTGCAAGATCTATTTTGTTTGTCTGGGCAGACGAGAGCGTTCTTTGCAGAGCAGATTGGGCCTCAAATATCAAAATAGGCATAAGAAGAAGTTCCTGTAGAGACATGCGGATTTTCTCTCGTGAGATTTCATATACAGATTCGAGGACCCAGATGGTTTCAAGCACGACGAGCAAAGGGACAAAAAAGGGTTCGTTTTTACCTTCTGCCCTCTTAAAAAGCCTGTACACAATTTCTGCTTGTTTTTTATCATCTCGCACGAGAAAGCGAACAAGCACATTTGTGTCTAATGCTTTCACTTAAAACGCACCTTCATTTTTTGCCTAATTCCAGACTTCATTTGGCGAACCGAAACAGGCTTTCGGTCAGATTTATACAACTTCCCGAAAATTTCATCTACTTTTACTGTTTTGGTCATAGGCGTTAGGAGTGCTTCACCATTTTCCGTAAGCATAAAATCGACTTTATCGCCTTCGCGGAGTTGCAGAGCATCGCGAACGGTTTTGGGAATTGTGACTTGCCCTTTGCTTGTTAGCGTTGCTGTTGCCATGCTGAGATCCTCCTGTCGAGTATTTATTTCTTACTTGAAAGTAAGGAAATAATGCCTGAGCGCAAATATCGCTTCCATCGTGAAGGAGGCAGATTGCGAGAGCTTAGCCGCCGAGTCGGCAAAATGACATCAGCCCTATTGTTGATCAAGATCGCGTTTTCGGGTCGGGAACAGATTCATCTATGATTTCTGACGCGCCGTAGCGGACGACGATCAGGAGACGGTGAAGCTATTGCCGGTCATGCCGGTGAAGTAATCGACGATAAGCCAGAACCCAGCCGAGCCGAAGCCGCCTAGAACCATGCCGAGGAAGAAGGGGCGCAGCTGGGTATAGACCCGAGCACCGCCGTACTTGAGGATGGCGGCCTTCAGCAGCCAAGCGATGAAGACCGAAAACCAGAGATGGTACATCGGTGCTGTCATGCCCAAGGTCATCCCGATGGGGTGAATTGGAAAGCCGGCGAAGCGGTTCTTAACGTAGGACATGATGCCCATGAGACCCGCGCCTAGGACCGTGAAGGCCATGTGCCAAGACTGGGTCGGTTGGGGATTGTTGAGGTTGTGGGTGATCCAGTTGCCGGTGAACGTGGGCAGACCGCTGAATTGCCAACCGACTAGGTTGATACCGCCGTACTGGTAGGATAGTTCGACGATGGCCCAAGCAGAGCCGGCTAGGGTGACGAGGATGGCTCCAACCACGGCCCAGAACAGCCGCCGTCCCTCCAGCGCCGTTTCTTGGGCCAGCTTCACACCGGTCGCCGCCGAGGCCATCACAAAGGTGCGCACGTCCGCCGCCCAAGCGAAATTCAGCCCTAGAATGGTCAGCCCTGGTGCTCCCACTAGGGAACTGCCCAGCGCATTGACTGTAAAGACGGGGGCCGCTACCGTGGCCCGGTATGAGGCTAGGCCCGTCTGGGCGATGATCCGCGTCAGCCCGATGAAGATGACCATGGACATGGCGAGAAAAACCGCTGCCGTGAGTAGGTTTAGCCCCGCGGCCAACAGCCAGCCTAGTGCCAGCAGACTGCCTAGCAGAGTGCCGAAGACAGCCGTCCGGTAGGAGAGCAATTCGCCACGGTCATCGACATCCGGGGCGCTGCCGAAGGCTTTGCGCAGCACGTCCCGCAAATGATGGCGACCGTGCCAGAAGCCGGCGAACACTAGGAACAACAGCGCACCTTGGGCCAGATGGGCGACGCTGGGTGAGGCTGGGTCGGAGAAGGGCTGCACCGGACCAATGCTCCAGCCGAGCATGCGCTCCAGTCCCGTCTGCAGCAGGGCGAGGAAGGCGAAAAACCAGACCCCGAATCCCACGTCTAGGCTCAGCAGATAGGAAAGGCCGATGACCTCGAAACGGGGCGAGCAGCGCAGGTGGATCGTGTTCTGTAGGATCGGGATGGAAGCGTCTAGGTTGATTGGTGGGATGAAGGGGTAGTACCTGTGCAGCGCTTCCAGACCGTTGATCAGGAAGGGAATCAGAAAGCCAATCCACATCAAGTAGTTGCGGAAGAAGGGCGGCAGCTTCCGATCCGGTTCTTCGGCGCTCATCTCTAGGGGGAGCACGGCCATGGGAAAGAGCAGCTTCTCGCGCTCGATCCACTGTTTGCGTAGGATGACCAGCAGGCAAAGCGTGATGAAGTAGATGGTGACCGCGAATAGACTCCAGATCAGCAGCGGCGGTCCCCAGGCTCCCCAGGAGACTGGCTCGCCGCGGGTGCCGCCCTCGAAGAGCTTCCACACCGCGTCCCGGCTATCGGGCACCAGCCACGGCGGGATATGCGGCTGGATTAACTGAGCCCATTCGTTTTCGGGGGTGGCGTAGTAGAAGAAGCCGCCCAGTAGGGGGATCAGGTTGAGGGTGAAGCCCCAGGAGGGGATGGCCGCGGCGACAAGCATCATGATATAGATGGTGACTAGCTCGCCACGTCTCAGGGCCGGCCCGCCGAGCAGGCGGACCAGCGGGTTGAGCATCAACGTAAGCGGCAGGAAGAGGAAGATCGCCGCACCGGTCGAAAAGTCGGCACCCATGGGTGAGCCGCGCAGTACTAGCACGCCGAAGGGTTCGCCAGCGGCGATGATGAAGCTGCCGAGCAGCCCTAGGAGTACCGCTCGTCTGGATACGCCGTAACCGGACTTTACCGGGGCTTGTGTCATCTACTTCTCGCTAAGGGACCACTGTCCATCGTCGCGCTCCGCTGGGGATGAGATCAGCGGGCAGATTTTCCGGCCACAAGCCCCGGTCCGTAATCCGCCATCGCGGTCATGATGTATTCATTGAGCAAGTGCTCCTCGTGCGCAAGGCCGAACGTCCAGATGCGGCGATACATCTCCTCGACGACTGGCTGGTATTGCGGATCGGGCGCGAGGTTGTGCAGCTGTCCGGGATCGCGCTCCAAGTCGTACAACTCGTCGTAGTCAAATCCATTGAAGACGAATCGCCACTTGTCGGTGACAATGGAACGTTGGATGCCGTAGGTCTCGTTCCCATTCGTCTGGAAGAAGAGCGCATCGCGCCAGTCGGCCGGTGTTTCGCCCTTGAGCAACGGCATCAGGCTGGTACCGGCAAACTCCATCGGGCTCTCCGCTGCGCCCATCTCGAGCAATGTCGGCGCGAAGTCACAGAGCGACACGAACTCGTCGCGCACCACGCCTTGCTGTCCGCCCGGCACCTTCGCGATCGCCGGCACGTGGTAGCAGCTTAGAAACGACGGCAGACCCTTACACCACAGGCCGTGGTCGCCCAGGTAGTCGCCGTGGTCGGAAAGGTAGAGAATGATCGCGTCTTCGTACTCTCCGCGCTCTTTGAGCTTGTCGATCAGCCGCCCGAAGAGCCAGTCCTCATAGGTGCAGAACGCCAAGTAGTGCTTGATCGCGTCCTGATGTTCCTCGCGCGTCAACTGAGCAAAGCGGTCGCGGGTGCGGCGGTAGAGGGCCGGTTTGTCATCCATTGGATCGTCGAAGGTGTCCGGTAGTGGGAACTCCACGCCTTCATACAGATCGAGGAACCGCTTGGGGGCGACATACGGATCGTGCGGACCGAGGGTGCCAACATACAGGCACCACGGCTCGTTCCCGTCTAGTGCATCCATTTTTGCTAGCGCGGCATCGACCACTGTGCGGTCGCCGAAGGGGTTGTCCTCTTCTCCGTCGCGGAAATACTGCGCTAAGAAGGGATGGCTGTCGTCGCCATAGTGGATGTACGGACGCATCCCTGCGCGCCTGATCTCGCCGGGAGCACGCCCACTGCCGCCGTGGTCCCCAGCATGTCGTTGCAAATTGCGCAGTTCGCGCTCGCGGGCGGCAGCGTCCTGCTCGTCGCGATTCAATCGTCTGCTGGGGTGTGCGCTTCCCGGCGCGACGTGTTCCCAACCATAGTCGTGCGGCTGTTGATAGTTGCTGACGTGCCACTTGCCCGAAAAGAGCATGCGATAACCCGCTTCCCGCATGTCCACGCTCCAGGGGCGGATGTGGTCTTTCAAGCCGCGGGTGATGGCATTGGCGACGTTTACGTTGTGCCAGACGCCGTGCTGGGTCAGCATCAGGCCGGTCATAAATGACGCACGTGAGGGGCAGCAGTGCGGTGACGGGCAGAAGGCACGACTGAAGGTGACGCTCTCCTCGCGGAACTCGTCAAGCACGGGTGTCTTTGCTTTGTACGCGTTGTCAGGTAGCACGGAACACGCCCGCTGCTGGTCGGTCATGAAGATCAGTATGTTCGGCTTGGTCATTTTTTTATTACCTGATGTTACGCATCTGCGTGGAACCGATAGGTGTAGGGGCGTCCCTTGGGGGCACCCACGCTACACGGCGCATTCAGCCCGCGGGCTCTTAAAAGGGCAACCACAAGGATTGCCCCTACTCTCCTGTAACTGGAAACCACAGGAGCTGGAGGGCACCTTGTCGCACCTCAACGGAGAGATCGTCCGGCGGTGCCTTGGTTACAATCGAGTAAGATCGGTGCAGGACCTTGGCTGGAGTCAATGAGGTAGTATCTCGAACAGTCACTTTGCCATCCACCGACACTTCGATGACCACATTGGGCAACTCGAGCGCGGGCGAAAGGGCGATGTCCAGCGACCCATCGTCTAGGCTGCCGCGCATTGCGCCGACCTGCGATGCCGCACTCAGCCCCTTCGTTCCCCAGTAGCTATACATCCACTCCGTCCACACAAGCGAGCCTCCGGGTGGGAGTGGCCGCGTCTCATCGGGAAAAAGCACTGACGTGCCACCCCACATCTCGACGTAGCCCTTGTTGGGCTGGCCGGATCCCATGGGAATCTCCGTCGGATGGAAGCCGTAAGTCCATACATCGACGCCTGGGTTGAGGACGGGATCGAAGACCCGGACCACCCCCTCCTCAGCGTCGTGGGAGTAGGCGCTGTAATAGCCAGCCGTCAATCCGTCGGCCATGATATCGCCAGCCTTCCACCCTCGGAGGTAGCGCAACGGGCTCTCGCTCCAGACCTGTGGACTCGGTCCTAAGTTTTCCTGCCAGCGGTCGGCGATTAGGATGCTCTTTGTGGGGATGATGAACTCGGTGTTGTCGGTCAGCTCGTTCTCGCCTCCAGGGACCCACATGGGATTGACCCAGTGGGCGAACTGAACGGTGTCGGCTCCTGGATTGTGGATGCGGATCTGGGTCTCCAGCGCCGCTGAGCCTCGATGGACCGTCAGTTTTACTCTGTGGGTCAGGCCCGTCAGTGGCTCTGTCGTTGCCATCGACATAGATACCCGTTCTGGGCGATCTTCCAAGATCTTCCACCTCCAGGGTAGTGCGAAGGTCGTGCCGTGCTCGTAGCCCGGAAGCGTGTACTCAATCCCACCGATCCAGAGCCACCAGCCCGTGGGGTTGTTCGCCCCTCCGGGGCGCACGATGTCGTTTTTCCACAGCGCGTCGTGCCCAGTTCGCTTGTCGATGAGAGAGTACACCCGTCCCATCTCCGGCAGCACCTCCACGCGCACATAGTCGGATTCGAGCACCACGCGCCGGTGCCGCTTGGCGATGATGCGCTCCCAGTCGATGCGCGCGAAATTTAAATGGGGAAGTGGGTCGCCTTCGTCGTAGTGGATCGCCGGTTCGTAATCGATCTGAGGAATGTCGATGTGATCGACGACAAGTGATGTGGCTGCGTCAGAGAAACTCGCCGACAGCACCAGAATTATGAGCGGAAGAATTCTACATCGAGCCATCATTTGATCCTATGGGCGATTCATCGCTGGCGTAGAGGGTGGAAATGTCTTGTTCCTGAATTTTGCGATGGCTTGGGCTGCCGCGGCCGAGTCGCCGGCTTGCCGATACGCGAGCACGAGCCCCCGCTGCGCCGATGGCCGATCGGGATCTTGGGCTAGCGCCTGTTCGTATCGCTCAGCCGCGGTACGGGCATCGCCTTGTTGCAACGCTAGGTTTCCTAGTGCGATAAAAACATCTACCGGATTCTCGGACAACTCCAGCGCTCGCTCATACGCCTCGCGACTTAGGTCGATGTAGCCGCCGGTGGCGTAGGCCGTACCCAAGTTGTACCACGCCAAGCCATAGTCCGGCTTGAGGTTCAAGGCTTGGCGGTACGCTGAAATCGCCTCGCCGGGACGGCCCAAGCGGATGTGGGCATTGCCGAGGTTCTGCCAAGCGCGGGCGTTGTCCGGCTGGAGGGACAAACCGGCGCGCAGGTGTCTTACGGCTCCCGCGTCGTGACCGAGGCGGGCGTAGAGGCGGGCGAGATTGAAGTGTGCACTGGGATTACGTCCTGGTTGGGCTAGCGCACGCAGATGCTCGATCTCTGCCACGTGTGGCTCGATTCGCCGATGGGCGGCGTGCTGTTCCTCGGCGTCCCGACTGCGACCTAGATGGCGGTACACAGAAGCCAACTGAAGACGGGCATCGGGATGCACTGGGTCGAGTTCGAGAGCCTTCCCAAGAGCGGAGGCCGCTTCGACGTACTTTTCCAGCTTGGCTCGGGACACTCCCAAGCCGATATGCGCCTCCACTGAAGAGGGATCGAGATTGACTGCTGTCGAGAATGCCTGTAGGGCCTCGCGGATCCGTCCTACCTGTAGTAGGGCGCGGCCTACTGCTACCTCGTATTTGACGCTGTCTGGTGCCAAGGCGATGGCTCGCTGGAGGAGGTCTAGGCTTTCCGCACAGCGACCTAGACGCTCGCACTGGAGAGCGCCTAATGCGAAGCTCGCCTCGTGAGACGTGGGAGCCAATTCCACCGCTCGTTTCAGCGAAGTATGCGCTGCCGCTACATCACCTCGAGCCGCCTGTACTGCACCCATCAGCTTGTGCAGCGTCGAGCGGGCCGGGTCTAGCGCGACCGCTGCGGCGAGTGTGGACTGGGCGTTGTCGAGTTGGCCGACCGCGAGCCACGCCATTGCTAGCCTCTCCAAGGTCTCTGCATTGCGCTTGACCGCGACGGCTCGCTGCGCTAGGGAGAGCGCCGTGGTGTGATCGCGGATCTGGGCCAAAACTTTGCTGAGACCCATCAGCGCCCCCACGTGCAGACTATCCGACCGAAGGACCAGTTGGAACTGATCCATCGACTGATCCACGTGCCCCAAGTCGAACAGCACGCGGGCAAGCGACACCCGGGTCTCGATATCGGCGGGGCGTTCGCGCAGTTGTTTTTCATACGTCAGCCGCAACCGCCCCAACTCGTCGGCTGTGGGCGGCGCGTCCGCAGCAGGGCGTTGGCTTTCGCAGCCGACGAGAGCCACGATCAGGGCAAGAAACCACGCACGTGCTCTCACAGTGGCGTCCATGGCTCGCCTTCTACGATTCGCACAAAGCGCCTTGCCGGCACGGGGCCGATGGTCTGCGATTCACCCGACGGCCAACGAATCAGGATGCGGTCCACCTTTGTCCTGCGACCGAGGCCGAAGTGCAGTCGCAGGTCGTTGTGAGACAGGTAGCTGCTGCCACCTCGCACCTCGGCCATTTGCCGCAGATCAGCGGAGACTACAGTGACGCGCGCCCCGATTCCACTGCGATTGCTCCGCGTGCCTTCCACTTCGACAGAAATCCAGTTGGCGCGGTTGCCACCGTCGTTTCTGAGCAGGTGTGGACGCTGGTTGTTGTTCGACACGAACAGATCGACATCGCCGTCGTTGTCGTAGTCGGCCGCGGCTGAGCCTCGTCCCACGCCCGCTGAGAACGCGGTCAGACCGCTCGCCGCGGTCGCGTCGGTGAATGTGCCGTCGCGATTGTTTAGGAAGAGCTGGTCGTGCTGCGCATAGCGGGGGCCGGCGCTGTCGAGAATCTCGATGTTGGGCTCGACATGGCCGTTGGCGAGGAACAGCTCGGGGTATCCGTCGTTGTTGAAGTCGATGAAATCCGTTCCGAAGGTGAGGGTTTGATAGGTCGGCCCTCCCAGGCCGCTCTGCGCGGTGTGATCTGCGAATAGACCTGCTCCGGCATTGTGCAGCAGTCGGCAAGGCTCCCATTGGAAGTTGCACACGCCTAGGTCGAGCCGCCCGTCGCGATCGTAATCGGACCAATCGGTGCCCATGCCCGCCTCTGGGGCACCATCGGGACTCGTCGCGACGCCGGCGGAGACACCGACCTCGGCAAATCGGGACCCGTCGTTGCGGAACAAGAAATTTGGCTCGTGGTCATTGGCGACATAGAGATCGGGGTCGCCGTCATCGTCGTAGTCGGCGAATCCCACGCCTAGCTGACGACCTTCTTCGGTCCAGACGCCTATCGACTCGGTGATGTCCGTGAAACGGAAGTCGCCATCGTTGCGGAACAAAGCCCCGGAATCGCCGGGATAGGCACCAGGGCCACAGTAGATCTGAATCAGGCCGCGGTAGCACTCCGGGAGATCATCTCCGACAATCCGCACGTCGTTGGCGACGTACAGATCCAAATCACTGTCGAGATCGATGTCGGCGAAGGCCGTGCTCGTCGATACCCGCAGATCCCCAGTCCCCGACTGTTCAGTCACGTCTGCAAAGCGGCCGTTGCCTAAGTTGCGGTAGAGTCGGTTGGCACCCCAGTTGGTGACGTAGAGATCCGCGTGGCCATCGTTGTCGACGTCCCCAACGCCGACCCCCATGCCAAAGCTGGTGTCGGCGACCCCTGCTTCTGCTGCTCTATCGACGAAGGTCCCGTCGGTTTGGTTCACGAACAGAGCATTGGTGGGCGGACGAGCGGTGAGGACGCCGTGGCTAGCAGCGCTGTTCACGACGTAGAGATCGGGGAAACCGTCGCCGTTGAAGTCGGCAAATGCGGCCCCCGAGCCATGAGTTTCGGGATAGTGGTAGGCCCCGGCAGCGCCATTGAAGTGGCGGAATTCGATCCCAGACTCGGCTGCAACCTCGCTGAATCGAGGGAGGGCGAGAGCCAATTCCTCATCGTCGCTGCAGCCCGACAGAACGGGTGCTGCCACCAACGCGACTCGCAGCATCCGACGGATCCATTTTGTCTGTGCAGTTGGATCGCTGCTGTGCATTATTGTGCATAATAATTCATAATAATTCATAAGTTGATCCGCAGAGCGTCGATACTCCGAATCCACGGCGATTCAAGGTACTCACCCTGCAAAGGCGCAGTCAAGCGCGTGTAGGGGTCAGTAATGTTTAAATAGGTCGTACCCATTACGACTGTGGAACCGCGATGCGATAGGCCCTTTATCTCCTGTGGCTTCTGAGCAAAAATAGTTGTCTTGTAGTCGTAGTCGCGTCTTGCACCTCCTGACTCACCAGTCAAAAGAGGCTTGAACTTCTTGCTTCATTTCCATATAATTATTACTTCGCTAACCTATATAATTAGGTTGATTCACAGAAGTAGCGTGGATGCCCATTTTTCACGCCAATCCCAATCGTCTTCCTTCGGCTAAAAAGTGAAGCGAAGACATGAACGAGAGGAGATCTCATGCGCAAGAAAGCAGTTCTAGGGACAATAGTCTTCGGCGCTGTGCTGCTGGCAGGTTTCGCAGCTCCGGCAGCAGCATACGAAAACTGCAACGGCGTTGGCTATTTTGCCCTGCAGGTGCCCAATCCAGGCTCCATGAACCCCGACGGCGACGGCAGCGACTGGGGTTGGTTCGATTCGGATTTCATCATCGGTAATGACCAGTTGTGCGACGTGATCGGCGAGGGTGAGTTTCCGGCCCGTAGCGACCTCGACATCGCTCACCACGTCGGCTGGACACCGGAGCCGGACAATCGGCTCTACGTATTCACGCGCGTCGTCGATGACACGCTAAACGCCGACGTCACCGAACTGAACGATGGTTGGCACGACGATGACCTCGAGCTGATTCTGGATCCCGACCACGGGGTGTGGAACGAGGCACCTGATGCCCTCCGCACCGGACACCAGCAGTGGACCTTCCACTACGCTCGGCCCGGCGGTTACCCCCTCGTGTCCTTTTTGCGTTGGAACCAGCCGGCGGAGATGCAGTGGGGCCCCGAGACGGGTGCTGTTGAGGGGGCCGTTGTGGTCTCTCCAGCGGGTGCCGGGCACTTGGCCACGGACGTGACGGTGAACTACGAAGTTCGCATGGAGGCCTACGACCCGTACATGCCGGATGGCCGCGACGCAAGCGTTCGCTGGGTCTTCGAAGCCGGCCAGACGATCGGTATGTCCCTGAGCCTCAACGAGGCGGACAGTGGAGGTCGAACGCACCAGATCACGACGCACATCCAAAACGGCGGGGCGCATAGCTCGGAATTCTCCTCCGAATTCACCTTGCTAAGCACCGATGAGTACGCTACGGCCGTTGAGGAGAGTAGCTGGGGCGCAGTGAAGGCGCTGATGCAGTAAGAAAAAAACGCCCCTATCTTTCGTCTAAGGAGGGAGGAGAGTCCTCCCTCCTTAACTTTTCTGACACATATCCGAGCCTGCGCGGAGAGGTTGTTTTGAGAGCGCTTTGTAGCTGCCTATTAATTTTGGTTGCATTCGGCTGTGGGCGCTATTTCCCTGGGCCTCTCCAGCCCCGACCTAGTTCCGAGCAGGGCGAACACATGGTGGTCCACGACGACGGCTCAGTGGCCTATGTCTTCGAGAGGCTCGATATCGCGATTCGACCGATGACGGACGCGGAGCTCAACCGCAGTTTCGCCACAAGGTCGGCCGATGGACCACTATCTACTAATCCCTTCACATTCGGTGATTGGACCCCCCCAGGCGAGTCATTTACGCCCCAGCGATTTACCGTATTCCTGCTTCGGGTCAAGAACTATGCGTATCCGAAGGTCAAGATCGATCCGTCTAGGATCGAGTTGCGATCCGCCAGCAAGCGTTCCTACAAGCCCCTGACATTTCTCGAAATCAGTGAGTACTACCGAGCGTATGCGTTGGCTTGGGCCGGAAACTACTATGGGCGCATGCGCGAGCGCGAGGATCTGCTGCGTCTTCACATGTATGCCGACAAGATGATCTTCAGTGGCCAGGAGCACGAAGGTTTTATCGTATTCCCACCCATGCCTCCAGATGTGACCGAATTGACCGTCCACGTCAACGACGTTGCCGTTCGTTTCAACTACGCTGATGAGCCCGTGGAGACCGTAAATCTGACCTACGGATTCCAGCGCGAGGTCTTCAGGGGATACCAGCCACCCGCCACCGTCTCGGCACGCTGACGTGCCCCTCACAACCAAACGCGCGGGTGTAGCCGTCCCGCTGGTCCTGACGTTCCTCCTGAGCATTGATGCGGGCGGCCAGATCGAGACCGTGCGCATCGGACAGGGCGGCGACACTTGGCAGAGCATGGAGCTAATAGCTGCAGGAGCGCAGGTCGCGGCCGACTCGCTGCTACCGGCAGGCTTCAAGGCCAACGAGAATATCGTCGCCGCCGTTCGCTGGACGGATGTCGGAACGGGCCCGGACGAGTTTATACCGGAAGGCGGAGCGCGGGTGTGGGCGCGCGTTGCCGACGGTCAGCCAAATGACGTCCTCGTCGATGGCAGGCCAAATACATCCACTGGGGAGCGATTTCAGATTCCTGGCCAATCTCAGGACGGCCGGATCTTCGTCTTCGATTTAGGTGCCTCGTTTCCCGTCGAGCGGATTGCCTTCTTTCCCAACCCGGCAGATAGCACCGCCTTTCTGCGGGCCTATGAGATCAAGGTCAGCGACGGGCGCTCTTTTGGTGCGGACGAGCGGCCGATTTACGAGACCTTGGCACGGGTCGAGATTTCCAACGAGGTTCGGACGGAGGCCGAGTTTCCACGGCAGTTGGTCCGATATATCCGCTTGGAAACGCTGGAACCGAATCCCTTCGACATCGCCGAGATAGAGGTGTTCGGTCGGGGATTTGTCCCCCGTGCTCAGTACGTCTCCAATTTTATTGACTTTGGCGGAGGGGGTGTGCGCAACTTTGGTCGCCTAACAGTCCACGCGACTCGCGTGTCCACCGAGCCCGATGTGGTTTCGGACGATCCAGTGCAGGCGGTGTTCCAGGTGCGGGCGGGCAGCGACACTTCGCCTGAGTCCTATTTCCAGATCGATCTCGAAACCGGCAGTGAGACGGAAATCTCAGCGGAGGCGTACCAGAACCTCATCGACCGCGAGCGCACGGCGCGATACGATGCAGAAAACTGGAGTGCGTGGTCGAATCCGGTGGCGATCGATTCGACGGGTTCCTACGAGATCAGCCTCGATTTTCTGCCGATGCCGAGGCCCTTCTTTCAGTTCAGATTCTTCTTCGAGGGTACTGCGACCGACGTGATCCGAATCGATGCGCTGGAGTTCACCCACTCGCCACCCCTCGCCCAAGGGACGTGCGCCGAGATCGCCCTCGTCGGCGATCCTTTTCCGCCGGCCGGCGTGGCCACCGTCGCTACGGGACAGCCGGCGACCTTGGAGTACGCCTTGACTGCGGAGTTGTCCGGCGACGAGGGATTCGATGGTTTGCGCATCGCAACGCCGGGCGCTGTTCAGTTGGAATCAGTGTTGATCGGCGACGACCGAGAGCAAGTGGTCGTCGACAGCGTCGTTGTTGACGACAGTGGTATGTCGCTCTTCTTCCCGAGCCGCCGGATCACGGCAGAGAGCAACGCCACGCTCTTCGTGAGGTTCACAGCAACGCCCTTGCGATATACTACTTTGTTTCAGGGTTGGCTCTTAGATTCAGTTGGCGCGGTTCCGCAGCGGGTTGCCCCCGGCGATGCCACCAACCTGCTCGGCACGAATTCCGTCCTCGTCTTTGGTTCCCTTGGCGATCCTCTCGGCCGATTCGATTTGGGTGCTGGAGTCGTAACGCCTAATGGAGACGGGCGAAACGACGACTTGGCGCTGCAGTACGACCTCGTATTCCTCATCGAACCCGCGCAAGTAGATATTACAGTACACGATCTCTCGGGTCGGCTCGTTCACACCCTCCTGCAAGAGGAGCAGGCGGCAGGCAGCTACTTAGCCACGTGGACCGAGGCCCACGAACTGCCTCCGGGACACTACATCGTCCGACTGCACGTCGAAACGCAGACCAAGACGTTTGAGCGCCTCCGAATCGTGGCAGTGTCCTACTGAGAAAGCAGGCGAGAGGAGGATTTATGCGCACGCGAACGATGCTTACCACAGCGATCCTGCTAGTCGCGACAGCGGTTGCGGCCTACGGTCAGCGCCGCGTCGTGCAGATCGGCGGGGCGACGGGGGATTTCTCGTGGTCACAGGTGCTTCAGAAGGCCGTCGCCCTCGATGATACGACCGCTCCGGGTGCCTTGCAGCCCAGAGAGTTGCGGCCATGGGAAAACATCATGGTCGGCCCCGGGGCCTTCGCCAATATATTCGGCCTATCTTGGGCGGAGGGACAGACAACAGGCAAGGCCTTCGGTTTCCAAGCTGGCGTTGACCCGCGCTTCTGGCACGGTGGCTACAGCCGCGAGGAGGCCGTGGTCATCGATGGCGATCCCGAGACGGCAATCTCGCTGCGTCAGCTAATCGGTGAGGGGCCAGTACAAGTATTCAACCAGATTCTGCGCCTGCAGGAAGAAGTTTGGACCTTTGATCTAGTCTTGGAGACGCCGATCAACCGGATCCTGTTCTTTCCGCGGCAATCAGGCGTCGATAAGCGCGGCATCCCCAACAAGCAGGGATCGCCGCGGGCGTATCGTCTCTCGATACAGAACGAGGCGGAAGAATTCCTGCTCGAAGGCTCTGAGCCGATCCCGAAGCGGACGCTCGCCACCCTCATCGAGGAAACCAAGTCTAACACGAAGAGCCGAGTCGATGTCAGCTTCCCGCTGCAGCCGGCCAGATTCATCCGACTCGATCTGAGTTTGGCCGACCAGTTCTACAGCATGGCCGAGTTCCAAGCCTATGGCGAGGGCGTCCCGACCAAGGTAAACTACGTTTCCACCGCCATTCCACTCGACGAACCCGTCAACTTCGGCGAGATCACCTACTCCTTCCGCTCGCTGCGACGAGACCGGGAAGCGGACGTGCTCGTCGAAGACCCCGCAGGCGACGCCCGACTCCTCCTAGAAACGCGTTCCGGCACGGACGACACACCGCTGGCCTATTACATCGTAGATGACTTCGGGCGCGACAAGGAGGCGACAGAGTCGGAATGGCAGCGCGCCTCGCTGCCCCGACGAGAGAGTCTCTCCGTCCGCTATCCCAATCAGCGCAGTGTCGTCCTCGACGACGAGACCAACTGGTCACCGTGGTCTTCGCCCTATCGCTCATCCGGTCAGTTGAACCGATCGCCGGATGGTCGCCAGTACTTGCAGTTCCGGGCGACGTTCCTGACGGACGATGTGCTGTCCATCGGTCGTCTCGATTCACTACAGTTTGAGGTTTCTCCACTGCTCGCCTCGTCGCTCGTCGGCGAGGTCTCCTTGGCGGATGCTGCCCCGACGGAGCAGAGAACTGAAGTGCAACCGGTGGAATTCCCCATTGGCGAGCGACGGCAGCTATACTTCGACATCGCGGCGGACTTCTCCAGCGATTCACAGGGATTCGATGCCGTGCGGCTGACGGTCCCCTTTGGCGCTCGCTTCGACGGGCTGAGGATGGGCGATGCAGACCTCGTCGCGATAGCTCCCGACAGCGTGTGGCCCGGGGACGGGATCGCCACCGACGGCGAGCTTTTCATCTCCTTTGCCTCCAACCGGGTGTCACGCGACAATGATATTCCCGTCCGCATCGATCTCGAATCCTCCCTTTTTACCTCTTCCACGATCTTCGCCGGGGAGGTCATCGACTCTGCCAGTGCCAACCTGCCCCAGTCGGTGGACGGGGGGGATGCCCGGGACGATGTCCACACCAACAGTCTGCAGGTCTTCTCGCGCGATGCGAGGACGACCGTTCTCGATGGGGTCCGCCTCATGCAGTCGGCTCTGACGCCGAATGGGGACCGGGTGAACGACGAAATCCACGTCGAGTTCAGCGTCCTCTTCGTCGATGAAGCAGATGTGACGGTAAAAGTGTACGATGTTGCCGGACGCTATATTGCGCTCTTGGCTGCTGAGAATCGGGGTCGATCGGCCCAGCAGGTGTCTTGGGACGGTCTCGACGATGACCGCAACCTAGTCCCTCCAGGTCTGTATCTGCTCGTGATCGAAGTAAATACCCAAAGGGAGATCGCACGGCGCTTACTGACAGTGCCCGTCGTCTACTAGGGAGTTTAAGACTATGGCAAAAACGAGCTTGTGCATCATCTCGATGGCCGCATGGCTGCTGTCCAGTCGCGTCGTGGCTGATGAGATCCGTTTCGATCGTCTCAGTGATTGGCAGCAGTGGACGAGTCCGACTGGGGCCATTCAGTTGCGGCAAGACGGACACGTCGAGTTGGGGTGGTACGGGACGGACACCGATCCGATGGACGACATGTCCCTGTTCTCGCATCCCACCCGGAAAAGCGGCGAGGTCTTCGGTGGCCTGACGGCACACTCAAACAACCGCGACGCCCGGTTTCTGTTCGATAACGACCACGACACGTGGTGGCAGCCCGATGCCGGTGCCGACCCCGACAATGCGTGGATAGACATCGACTTGGGCCGCCTCGTCCTGCTGAAGGAGATTCGCTTGGTTTTTCCCGACACCCTCGACGTCCGGCCCTTCCGGGATTTCTCGGTTTTTGTCAGCGAAGGTTCGACGGTGTCTCCGTCCGCGGATGTCTGGCGATTCCAGCGCGTCTTCACGACCGCCGAGCCCAACGAGTTGGGTGAGATCATCATTCCCTTGTCGATTGAGGATTTTGGGGACGCTGCGACCGGCGAGAATCTGGTGACGGGCAAGACGCTGGATTTCATGCCCGTGCACTACATCCGCTTCCTACCCCACGAGGTTGGGGAAGGCGCGGCGCTGGCCGAGATCGAGGTGACCGCGATCGGCGATAATATCGCGTTGACGACCTTTGATCGGGGGGGGACGATCCGCTCGGGACGCCCAAAAGTGGAAGAGTTGCGCGATGGAACCGTCGATAATGCATGGCCCTTGATTGCCAATAACCTCAATCGCTTCTGGCAGGATGGCGGGATGTGGTTCGAGTGGGATCTGGGTGCCCTCTTCCACGTCAGCCGGATCGTGTTATACCAGTGGCCTCCCAATCATCTAGGTCGAACGACGTTCGGAATCGGCGGTACCAATAACGGTTACAACTTAGAGATGACAGACGGGACGCCAATCGCCCGGGATGATGCATTCCGCAGTCCCTTTGACTACACGCGCGTTTCGCTCGTCGATAACAGCCGGGCGCCGGTGCGCTACGTCTTCGACCACCCGCTAGAAGATCGAGTTGGCCGCTATCTGTTCTGGAACCACTTCGATGTTCAAGACCGAAGGGTTGGCTATATCATGCTGGAAGTATTCATCTATTCCGCTGGCTATCCAGCACAAGCGGCATTGACATCCGACTTCATCGACCTCGGGGGGGCCAAGAGCATTACGGGGATTTCGTGGGATGCCGACACCCCGCCGGGGACCCGAATCACCGTGCAAACGCGAACGGGCAATGAGCTCGACGCGGAGCAATTCTTCTTCAAGAAGAACGGCGAGCCGATCACGGAGGCACAGTACAACAAGCTGCCCAAAGTGGTCCGGGGTGAGATCGTCGAAGTGCCCAAGGAGGGTGCGGACTGGAGTGGTTGGAGTGAGCCGCACCTTTCGTCGGGCCAGTCCTTTCGGTCGCCCACCCCTAGACGGCTATTGCGAATGCGGGTGAGTCTGGAGACCGACGATCCTAAAATCACGCCGGTCCTCAACGCAGTGACGCTTCACTTCGACGAAGCACTGGTGCAAAAAGGCGTTGAGGCCGCGATCTATCCACGGGAAGCGATCGCTGGCGAGTGGCAGGATTTTCGCTACGTGCTGCAACCGAGCTTCACGGCCAGAGATCAGGGTTTCGATCGCGTGATTCTGCCCGTGCCAGGGGAAGTGCGGAACGTGTCGCTGCGCATCAATGGCGAAGAGGCCGCAGGGTCTGTTGAGTCTGCTGTCGATACGCTCATCGTCGCCATGCCGCGACGCACGCTGCGGGACTCGGTGGAGGTGATGTTCACGGCGCGACCGCTGAGCAATCCCACCCGCTTTCTCGCATCCGTGGCGAACTCGGCACAACCGGATAATCGACAAGAGGTGAGGCCGTTAGAAGTCGACGACGACGGCGATGGCGAGCTCGATCGCACGGACCGAGAGGCCCTCTTCGTCTTCTTGCCGAACACAACCTCAGGAGGTACCATCCGCAATCTCGTTGCATCGAGCCGCGTCATCACGCCAAACGGCGACGCTATCAACGACAATTTGCGCATTACCTTCGATCTATTTCGCACCAAAGTCGCTGCTGAGCTATGGCTCTACAACTTGTCAGGGGACCTGCTCGAAGTCGTCTCCGGCCAGCGAGGGGAGACGCAGCAGCTCGTGTGGGATGGGATGGTGGATGATCGGCCTGCGCCACCCGGGATCTATGTTTGCCGCATAGAGGTGCCGACCGAAGCAGGGCAGGAGGCCAAAACCCTGCTGGTAAGTGTAGCCTACTAGTTAGAAAGGTTGATCTAATGACGATACGCGGTGGTTTACTAATACGGGGGAGTTGGACATGAAGCACAAATGGGTCGGCTCCATTTTAGCCGTCCTGCTACTGCAAGGGACGCCAAGTGGAGCAGTCGAAATCGGTCTATTCAATCCCTACATCACGGACGGAGCCCGAATCAGTCCTGAGACACTGATTCCAACTTTGCGGAAGTGGTATCTGCCCCAAGCGCTCTACTCACTATACGGCTGGCAGGGGAGTGCCTACACCAACTATGCTCGGGACCAGTACCGGCGCTATGTGAGAACCGAACTCGAAGGCGACCGCTACTACGACCTCTACGGCAATTACTTCACCAAGGGCTGGAACATCTACAACTTCACGAATGAGTATCCGCGGGATTTCGGCAGCGGAATTTGGAAAGATCCGAACTTCAGCCAGTGGTTCAATCGTCTCATCGTGGTCTCTGGGGCCAAGGGGCAGTTCCACACCTCTCTGACCATCGGCGAGGGCATTCGCACCACGATGACGCCGCTCACTTTCTCCAAACCGCTGTTCGACGGTCTGCAGTGGGACTTCCAGACCGATAAATACGGAGTAAGCATCTTGGCGGCGCGGGCCGATTCGCCCGGGCGCGTGGCCGTCGCTGTCGATCAAGGAGCGGCGCGCCAAACGACCTTCACTCAATTACTCGGCATGAACGGAAGCGTCGGCGTCGGCGATTTCGCGACATTGGGTGGAACGTATCTGACGAGCTTTCACCAAAACTCGGCACTCTCCCTCGACGAAAATTCGCTGCGTGGCGTCCTCGGCGGTCGCCTGAATGCGGGCAATGTCCAGCGGCTGATCGTGCGCCTGTCAGACGACTCACCAGAGGATGGCGTCGGCGGTGCCCTGCTGCTCCGCGAACGCATCTTCATCAACGGCGTTGAGCATCCCGAGATCGACCCAATAATCGAAGGGGGTGTGGCGCGCGAAGGCCTGCTAGAGGCCAGTGGTTCCAATACGGTCACCTTGACGTATAACATTGAGACCGATTTTCGACCGGGCCCCGGTGAGGCGATCACCGATTTCCGGGAGATCGAGCGCATCGAAGTGGGGCTGGTCGTGGCCAACGACTACCTCGTAGAAGTCGCATCGAACTTGCAGACCAACGCGACGCTGGAGCCCGCCTTTCTGCCCGTCGCCCAAGCAGAAGGCAACGTCACGGATGCCTCCAATCAGCGATTCATCCGCTTTCAGTACGGGATTCCTTCGAGCAATGAGTTGCGAGGAGTGAATCTGGCGATCAGCGACGTGGGGGGCTTCAACCTCCGATCGGAGTACGTGAGCAATCGGCGCAACCGGCGGTTCCCCAACCAAACCATCCGCAGCAATCAAGCTCTCGCTCACGGCGCGTCTGAGGCTTATTACGCCACGGCATCGCAGATTACGTACCCCTTCTTCGGCTACGGGGAGTTTTTCAGCGTCGAGCCTGGGTACTCGACCTCTATGTTCATCCCCGACACGCAAGGCTTCATCGATTACGAAGACGAGAAGAATTATCTCTACGAGTTCATCGACGATAACGACGACCAAGATCGCTTTCCGGACTGGCAGCGCCGCGCCATAAATCTGAGCGCCTTGTTTCCAAACCAGAATCAATTCCCCGACCGGGAGGTGTTTCCGGGTCTCGACGAAAACCAGGACTTCATCTCCGACTTCAATCAGAACCAGAACAACCAGCCCGATTACAGTGAGCCGTTCTTCCGCTACCACGTCGATCCGCCCGAATTCCTTTTCGGCACGGACATGAACAACAATACCATCATCGACCGTTTTGAAAACGACACGGAAGCGGATTATCCGTACAAGCGAGACAGCAAGGGATACAATTTTTACGCTGGTGTCGAACTGATGCCAAACAGCCGCCTCATGGTTGGGCGCTCGCGGATGGAACAGCACTCCAGCGACCGCCGGGCGGCCTCCACATACGGTCTGCTGACGCTGAAGAAGGAATATCCACAGCGCAGCCTGTCGATCCAGCTAATGGAGTTCGTCCGTGCGGTCAAGGACGATATCCCCGACCATCTCATCCAGTGGGTGCAGCCGGCCTTCTCTCCCGGTACGATGCAGGACTTCAGCGATCCGTTGATTGCACAGGATACCTTCATCAACACCCTCTACCTGCAGGTAGATTGGAATCCGTTCGTTACGACGCAGACGAAGCTCAAGTACGACGCCTACAATCAGCAGGGAGATGCCGCGGAGGGAACGCAGGATGAGCGGTTCTTGGGTCTAATCAACAAGGCCGATCGTCAATTCTGGGCAACGCAGACTGTGCTTTTGTGGCCGCAGTGGAAGCAGCGGTTTTCTGCTCGCACGCCGACCAATCCACGTGAGCGCAGCACGCGCGATCTGGCCGAACTATTCTTCTTTCTCGTCAGCTATAGCATCTCCCCGCAGATGACTCTCGGCCTTGGCAGCGAGTACGAGCTTTTCAATAATCTGAAGAGCCGCCCTGAGGGGGGTGCCGTTGACTACCAAGACGACTTCAGTCGCTTAACGCTGGCGTCGCAGTTTTCCAATCAGGCGGCGTATCTGGGCTACGAGTTGACCGCAAACATCGGCATACGGTGGACTCGACGCAGCGTTCACGGAGAAGATGCCGACACAAACACGATGATCTTCGTGGATGTGTTTGCGGGTCTCGGAACCGATCGATGATGAGGACCTTGCGCGCCGTTATCTTGCTGATAACGGGATTGCTAGCCTGCGAACAGACCGAACAATACGAGCCAAAGCCTATAGTCGTCGCCATAGTCGGCCAAGATACGATCGGTGTTGAGGCATACGACGCGATGGCGACGACGCTTCTCGCCTCTTCCCATCGCGGCCAAGATCCCGCCAGTCTCGACACGAGACGTCAGTTGCTGGATGCGATGATAGACAGACAGCTGCTGACGCTGGAGGGACAACGCAGGAAGCTGGACGCCGCGCCTAAAATCGCCGCTGCCCTTGAGCAGCGTCAGAGCAAACTCCTCTGGCGCGCTCTGTTCAACGCGGTCGCGGTCGATGCGGGGCTCGATACGTCGGGCATCCAGACCTTCGCCATCGAAGAAGGGTTCACCGAAGAGGTGCTGCTCCAGCACGTGATGCTGGCGAATGAGGCCGATGCGTGGAGTGTCCTCGAGGCTCTCGATGCGGGAGAGCCGATGGATGTACTCGCCGTCGAACGTTCGACCCACCACGAGACCGGGGGCCTGGGGGGCTACTTCAGCTACATGTCTGTATCCCAAGTGCTCCCGGAGATCAGAGAGCAGATTCTGTCGCTGGAGCCTGGTCAAACCTATCCGCAACCTCTGACTTCCCGCTACGGGATTCACGTGTTTCGCCTGCTTGACCGTCGTCCCGCCGACATGGCGAGTTGGTGGGATGCTGTGCTCAAGGAGTTCCGCGTACGCGAGAGGACTCGCGTCTTTGAGGCCTTCGCCGACAGCTTGGCGGATGCAAATGGCTTAGTCTGTGCGCCACTGGTCGGCGATCGCCCAGCGTCGGCCCCGCTTTGTACTTGGACGGGCGGCCAGCTCTTGTCATCCGACGTCGACTTGGCCGCCGCTGGGGAGGATCTGCAGAGTTGGTTGCGCACGAAGGCACGCGATCGACTGGTCGTCGAGGAAGCCCAGCGCCGTGGCATGGACCGCGAACCCGTGGTGCGCGATCAGGTCGAGGAGTTGAGGGAAGAAATGATGATCGACAGCCTCCGGCGGGTCGTCGTCGGCCGCATTGAGGTGTCGGATGCCGAAAAACGGGCGTACTACGAGGAACACCCTGAGTTGTATGGTCCGCGTCCGACGGTTCGCGTCGATGAGGTGCTCGTCGCTGACCGTACTCTGGCGCAACGACTCCGCGGCCAAGCAGAGGCGGGGGTGCCTATCGACTCCTTGGCACGGGTACACAGCATTCGCGAGGTGACGAAGAAGAGAGGCGGGTCGATGTGGCTCGTCACGAGAGACAATCCGCTCCTAGGGGCTCTCGCGCCCCTCGCTCTCGACTCGGAAGTGGGTGCGCTCCTAGGTCCCCTCGAAGTACCTGGCGGGTATTCCGTGCTGCGTATCGCCGAAAAAAGCCAAACCCCGGCGCGACCCTATGAGGCAGTGGAACGGAATATTGAAGTGATTCTCCGTCTGCGCGCCGAGCATCAGAAGATGGATTCGTTGCTGGTCCAACTCCGGGTGGATTTCGCCGCCGAGGTTGTGGTCCATGAAGATGCGCTGGGATCCGTACTAACCGATTGGGGGGATCGCGAAGATGATGCTCAAAATTGAAGAGTACTTGGATCTGCGAGTGTCATGCCCGCCATTCTCGCCTTCTTCCTACTGAGTGCCTGCGAGGGGCTTGGACCCGAGCAACAGGCGGTTCGGCAGCAGGAAGCCGCACGAGCCCTTCTCGACAGCGCACTTGACCATTCAGCTCGCGGTGAATCCTCCGAAGCGATTCTACTGCTACAACGCGCAGCACAGCTAGATCCACGGAATCCGGTCATCCACTACGATCTCGGCAACAACCTGGCGCGGCAGGGTCGTCTCGACCAAGCCGCTGCATCGTACCAACAAGCGATATCCCTCAAGCCCGAGTACGCGGCCGCCCATTACAATCTAGCCTCTGTGCGCTCCGCAGCGGGACGGCACGAAGAAGCGGAAGAACTGATGGCGCGAGCAATCGAGGCCGACAGCGGCTATCAGCCCGCCCACAAGGCTTTGGCGCAGTTGCGGGAACGGCGAGGCGACTACGACGGGGCCATCGAAGCACTGGAGATTGCGGTGGGGATTCGTCCCGACGACGTGGAGGCGCGCAATCTGCTGGGCTATCTGCTGGGGAAGCAGGGGCGGCGGAACGCGGCCGAAGTGGTTTTGCGAAGAACGCTGCAGATCGACTCGACCCACGCGGATACTTGGGCACACTTAGGTGCGCTACAACTGGCCACCAAGGATTTCGCGAGTGCGCGCCAGCATCTCGAGATGGCCATTCAGTTCAATATGCACCACACGAAGGCGCACTTCGATCTGGCCAACTGTCTGATGCGGCTGGGGCAGAAGGAGAGTGGGCGCAAGGTGATGCGTCGATTCGAGATGCTGAGATCAATCGACACGGACATTGTCAAGTACCGCGAGGCCATCCGCCACGACCCCACCGATCCGGCTCTCTATCGGGCATTGGCGCGCCTGTATTCGAGACGAGGCGAGACGGACAAAGCGATTCAGCTCTATCGACAAGCTATCGCACGAGATGCCGAATTGGCCGCTGCCCACAACAACTTGGGAAACCTCCTATTGCAGCAGAATCGACCCGAAGAGGCCGCTCGGGCCTATCGAGCCGCATTGCGCGCCGACTCTACCTACGCCTTTGCCCACAATGGAATCGGCAATGTCAGGCTACTCGCAGGGAATAGAACAGGAGCCATGGCGGCCTTCAAACGTGCGGTCGAACTAGACTCCTCGAACCAAACGTTCGTCGATAACCTCAAATCCGTACAGATACTACAGCACGCGGAGAAATCGCATGATCGCTGAACGACCTACGGGTATCGATAAGCCATTGACGACGCGATCTGTCTCGGCTAACTGTGTGAACGGAGGAACTCCCACATGAAGATCAAACCTATCGCCTTAGTCACCATAATCTCGGCACTGGTCGCGAGCAGCGGGTGTGGGCCGCAGACTGCTGAATCTCCCGAAACTAGCCCATCACCGCTGGCCGAGGAGGAGATCCGGCTGGGGTTTCTGGTGAAAATGCCGGAGGAACTGTGGTTTCAGAACGAATGGAGATTCGCCCAGCAGTGCGCCGACAAGTACGGGTTTGAGCTGATCAAAATCGGCGTTCCAGACGGGGAGAAGCTCCTCGCGGCCATTGACGTCCTCGCGGCCAAGGGAGCACAGGGCTTTGTCGTTTGCACGCCGGATGTGCGGCTGGGCCCAGCCGTGATGGCCAAAGCCGGCAGCCACAACATGAAAGTGTTCACAGTAGATGATCAGTTCGTCGGCGCGGACGGGGAGTTCATAGACGTCCCGTACATGGGCATTTCAGCTAGGGAAATCGGTCGCCAAGTGGGACGGGAACTCCACCAGGAGTTTACCAACCGCGGCTGGTCGTTAGAAGAAACGGGCGCGCTCGGGATCGCGTTCGACGAACTCGACACCGCTCGTGACCGCACTGATGGGACGATCGAAGCGCTGGTCGAGGCTGGCTTCCCGCAGGAGCGCATCTACTTGGGGGCGGAGAAAACCACCGACATCCCAGGAGCGTTCGATGCGGCCAACATCGTCCTGACCAAGTACCCAGCGATCAAACGCTGGTTGGTGTTCTCGATTAATGACGAAGGGGTTCTTGGCGCGGTGCGCGCCTTGGAAGGGCGCGGGTTTGGCGCGGCGGAGACCATTGGTATTGGCATCGGCGCTGGTACGGGGCTGACCGAATTCGAAAAGGAGGAACCGACGGGGTATTTCGCGACCTGTATGATTAGCCCCCGCCGTCATGGGTACGAGACGACGGAACTGCTCTACAGGTGGGTCAAGGAGGGCATCGCTCCGCCCGCGGACACGCGCACGGCAGGTGTTATGGCCTACCGCGATGACTACAAAGAAGTCCAGATAAAGCTGGGTCTTGAGTAGGTCGCCGTGCCGGTCTCGGAACCCTCGTCTCCCCCGGCGGTTGAGTTCCACAGCGTCTCAAAGACGTTCATAGGAGTCCGCGCTCTAGAGGATGTCTCGTTTTCGGTTCGCCGCGGTGAAGTCCGCGCCCTGATCGGCGAGAACGGGGCGGGGAAGTCCACGCTGCTGAAAATTTTGAGTGGCGTCCACCTGCCCGATGCTGGAAGCGTGGTGCTGGAGGGGCGCGAACGAGTTTTTTATTCGACCGCGGAAGCCTTGGACGCCGGCGTCGCCGTCATCCATCAGGAACTCCAGCTCGTCCCCGAAATGTCCGTGGCCGAAAACCTCTACCTCGGCCATCTCCCCTCAAGGCTGGGAGTCGTGGACCGCCGGCGTCTGCGCGAAGCCGCGCACCGCGACTTGGAACGCTTGGGTGAAACCATTGACCCCACCGTCAAAGTCGGTCGCCTGCCCATCGCGCAACGGCAGATGATCGAGATCGCCAAAGCCCTGACTCGCGGCGCACGGGTGTTGGCCTTAGACGAACCCACTAGCAGCCTTTCTGCCCGCGAAGTGGAACGCCTTTTTGCGACCGTGGCGGAACTCAAGCGCAACGGCTGTGCCGTGCTCTACGTCAGCCATCGCATGGACGAACTATTTCGCGTGTGCGACTCCGCGACCGTCCTGCGGGACGGCCGCCACGTTGAGACGTTTCTCTCCTTGGCAGGAGTCTCCCACGAGATGTTGGTCAACCGCATGGTCGGCCGCGATATCGAAGATGTTTTCGATTATCACGCCAGCACGCAGAAAGAGATTGCCTTAGAAGTTGTCGAGGTGGAGGGGCCGGGGCTTTCGCGGCCAGCCTCTTTCACCGTCGCGCAAGGCGAGGTCGTCGGCCTATTTGGATTGATCGGCGCGGGCCGCAGCGAGTTACTACGCTTGGTGTTTGGCGCGGAACCCATGCAGGCTGGCGCGGTGAAAGTGTGCGATCGGCAAGTCCCGATCGCTTCTCCGAGCGACTCGATCCGCTCTGGCGTGGCCTTTTGTCCAGAAGACCGCAAAAAGGACGGCATCGTGCCCACGGCGTCCGTGCTTGACAACCTGAACCTCGTCGCCCGTGGTCGCATCGCCCGGCTGGGCTTTGTCGTCAACGATGCCTGGGAAAAACGCAACGCCCACGACCAGATCGAACGGCTTGGGATCCGCACTCCGTCGGTGGCACAGAAGATCGTCAACTTGTCTGGCGGAAATCAGCAAAAAACCATTCTCGCACGGTGGCTGTCTGAGGACGTCAATGCGCTGCTGCTGGACGAACCTACGCGCGGCGTGGACGTCGGTGCCAAGAGCGAGATCTACGCCATCATCCGCGATCTGGCCGACCGCGGGGTGGGGGTAGTGTTGGCATCCAGCGATCTCCCGGAAGCCCTTGGCGTGGCGGATCGCCTGCTGGTGATGCGCGAAGGGGCCATTGTAGCCTCTATCGCCCGTGGCGCAGCCGATGAGGAAGAGGTCATGCGGTTAGCACTACCAGCGTCTCCTGCTTAAACCCGGCTGATGGAGAAGAGACCGATGACGGAATCTACAAACTCGCCAACAGCTTCCCTCGGCGCGGTGGCGCTTCTGTGGGAGAAAGCTGGCATGTTGGTGGTCTTTGCCGCGCTGTTTGCGGCGTGTTCGCTGTTTGTCGAAGACTTTTTCTCGTGGGTAAACGTGAAGGGCTTGGCGTTGGCGGTGTCGCAGATCGGCATGGTTGGATGCACGATGCTGTTCTGCTTGGCGTCGGGGGATTTCGATTTGTCAGTCGGCTCGGTTGTGGCTTGCGCGGGGGTCGTGGCCGCGGTCGTGACTAACGCAATGGGCAGCGTCCTGTTGGGCATGTTGGCCGGTGTGTTGGTCGGTGGCGCGGTCGGGCTTTGCAACGGCGTCGTGATCTCGCGATTTCGCATCAACGCGCTGATCGCGACGTTGGCGACGATGCAGATCGTACGCGGGTTGGGCTTCATCATCTCAGGCGGTCGGGCCGTCGGCGTCACCGATGCGGGATTCTTCGCCTTGGGTACGTCGTCGTTTTTGGGCGTTCCGACGCCGGTCTGGATTGCGCTGGTCTGCTTCGTGGTATTCGGACTTTTGCTCCAACGGACCACCTTTGGTCGCAATACCTTGGCCATTGGCGGCAACAAAGAGGCCGCCCGGCTCTCCGGTATCCCGGTTGCGCGGCTCAAGACGATCATCTTCAGCATCCAGGGTCTGATGGCTGGGTTCGCGGGGGTGGTGCTCGCCTCGCGCATGACTAGCGGACAGCCGAAGCCCCCTGAGATGTTCGAACTCCAAGTCATCTCGGCCTGCGTTTTGGGTGGCGTGTCCTTGACCGGCGGCGTGGGATCAATCGGCTGCGTCATAGCTGGCGTCCTCATCATGGGCGTAGTTGAGAACGCCCTGAACCTGCTCAACGTCCCGACGTTTTATCAGAACGTGGTTCGCGGTTTCATCCTATTGGTCGCCGTCATGCTGGATCAACTCAAAAACCGCGCACGGTAGCCCTCCGCTGCCCCCGGCGAGATTGACCGCTCTACGGATTTTAAGATATATTGCGAATCATGTGTGATCATCAGCCTAAAGACAATCGCTGGCCCTTTGTTGTTACCGATTTCTTGGCGAACGTGCGAGACAGTGGCCTCCCTTGGCACCGCTGTCTGGCGACCACCGCGGCCAACATCTGGCGCAGACTGCGCACAGGACAACTCTGCTGCGGCAATCGCGGCGATCCTGGCTGTTGAAAGAGCTAATCCTCGCTGGCGTGTCCAGCGACCTTTTGCAAAGCCTTTAGAGTTAAACCTGTATCATCCTTAGATAGCGACAAGGAGCGCGAAATGGACAAGGTGCGAATTGGTATCATTGGCTTCGGCGGCATGGGTAGCAGCCACGCCAACTATCTTTCCCAAGGCCAAATCAAAGGTGCGAAACTCGCGGCCGTAGCCGACATTGATTCGGCCCGGCTTGCGGGTGTGCAAGAAAAATACGGTGCGGGCGTGCAATCGTTTGCCGGGGCCGACGCCCTGTTTGCAGCCCAATGCGTAGATGCTGTGATCGTCGCTACCCCGCACTACTTCCATCCCCCGCTGGTGATCCAGGCATTCGAAAATGGCCTGCACGCGATGAGCGAGAAGCCGGCTGGAGTCTATACGCGCCAAGTCCGCGAAATGAACGAAGTCGCGGGCAAAAGCGACCGGGTCTTTGGCATGATGTTTAACCAGCGCGCGCGCGGCGAGCACCAGAAGCTGAAGTCGCTGGTCGAATCCGGCGAGTTGGGGCCGATTCGGCGCACAATTTACATCATCAACAACTGGTTCCGCGCCCAGAGCTACTACGATTCGGGCGGCTGGCGGGCGACTTGGGCCGGCGAGGGCGGTGGCGTGTTGGCCAACCAGTGTCCGCACAACCTCGACTTGTGGCAGTGGATCTGCGGAATGCCGCAGCGGGTGCGGGCCTTTTGTCGCTTTGGGCAATACCACGATATTGAGGTCGAAGACGATGTAACGGCCTATGTCGAATACGAGAACGGCGCTACGGGCGTTTTTATCACCTCTACGGGCGAGGCTCCGGGGACCAATCGGCTGGAGATTTCAGCGGACCGCGGCAAGGTGGTGTTGGAAGGCGGCAAAATCACCTTTTGGCGCACGACCGAGTCGGCGAGCAAGTTCCTCGCGGAGTGGCCGCATGGGTTTGGTAGCCCGGAGGTTTGGAAGTGCGAGATCCCGGCCGGCGGCGGCGCGGAGCACAAGGAGATTACTCAAAACTGGGTGCAGGCTATTCGCACGGGGTCGCCGCTGTTGGCTGCGGGAACCGAGGGGATCAACGGCGTGGAGTTGTCCAACGCCATGTTGCTTTCGACGTGGACGGACGATTGGGTACACATTCCGGTGGATGAGGATTTGTACTACGAAGAGCTGCAAAAGCGGGTGACTACCTCCAAGGTGAAGGAGGAAAGCGGAAAGGTGATGGACGTGCAGGGGACGTTTTAGTACCAAAGAGCGATAGGGAGTTGTGCTCGCAGATAGTTCGAATTTTGGCAGGAGGGAACCGTGAAACTTGCGTTGATGTCAGGAAATCTGCTGTCGTCGGCAGAGATGCGGTCCGAGGGATTCGAAGCGGTGCAGATGTTTTTCGGTGGGGGAGCGGACGGGGATGCGCGGGATCCGTCAGTGGAGGATATCGACAAAGCGCTACAGGCGGCTGATATTGCGCTGGCGGCGATGACCTTGCACGTCGATCTGGTCGGGCCAAAGGGGATGGTCCGGGACGATGTCGCAAGGCTGGTGCGCTGCGTGGAGAAAATCGCAGCACTCGACGGGCGTTTCGGCGACAACCCGCGACCAGTGCTGGTGTGGCATCCGTCGGGGTATCCAGAAGAGGGCGTTGACGACCAAGCGGTGTTCGAGGGGCTGTGTATAGGGCTGGCGACGGCCTGCGCGACCGCGGAGCGGCTTGGCATTGTCATCGCAGTGGAAATGACGCGGGCGGGGAGCATCGACGGGGCGGAGCGCTTTTTGCGATTGCAGGATCGAGTGGGGTCCACAGCGCTCAAAGTCTGCATGGACGCGGCTAACTTTGCGCCCGACCGTACCCCGCTAGTGCGCGCGGTGCGGATGCTCGGCCCCGACATCGCAATCGCCCACGGCAAGGACGCGCGCTTTGCCGAGAATGGCGAAGTGGTTGACTACGGGCCGGTGGGATCGGGGTGCTTGGACTATCCAATCTATATCGGCGCGTTGCAGGAGTGGGCGCAGGTGCCCTATTTCGTCTTAGAGTACTACAAGAGTCGCCAGGAAATGTTGAAGGCACGCGATATTGTGCGGGCCTGTTTGTAGAAAGGGCTTTTAGCCGCTCTTAAAATCGCCGGACATATACTGTGAAAGAAATCGCCGTTACAAATTGCTATTCTTGGTCCATCTTCAGCCAAGAGCGTCAGATCGACTTCAACGGCCATCTGTGGGTGCGGGATGAGGGCAATGTCTTGATCGATCCAGTGCCCATGACAGTGGATGATTTGGAGCAATTCGACCAATTGGGTGGGGCTGCTTGGATCGTGCTGACCAATCGCGATCACGAGCGCGAAGCCGCTTTTTTCCAAGGTCATACTGGCGCTAGCATCGCTGCTCACCGCGCCGACGCCGACCTGTTTGACCAACCACCGGACCGCTTGCTGGACGACGGTGAGGAGATCGTCCCTGGGCTCCGAGTAGTGCATTTGGCTCATGGCAAGAGTCCGGGGGAAATCGCCCTGTACTGGCCGGCCCTCAAGATGGTCTTAGCGGGCGATCTGGTCGTCGGCGCGCCGCTGGGCCGCATTACTTTACTACCGGACGCCAAGTTGGCCGATCCGGCTCAAGCGGCCTTGGGCCTGCGCAAATTGTTGCAACTCGATTTTGACGCTCTGTTGATGGGCGACGGGCACTCCGTTATGCACGACGCCCGCCGACTGTTGCTCGAATGCTTGGAGGAACGGACCGACATTTACATCAACAAGATCAATGTAGAGGATATTCCTTGGACGTCGGGGGGTGGACCTGCGGGCTACCGCTGGGAGATCAAGGATATCGACCCACTCATCGGTGGCCAGCATCTGGGCTACTGCCTCTTCCGCCTGCCCGCTGGCCAGTCGATCTGTCCGCAGCACTTTCACCACTTTGAAGAGGAAATGTTCTACATCCTCGAAGGGGCCTGTACGCTGATCAGCGCCCGAGGTTCAGTGGCGATAGAACAGGGTGACTTTATCGCCTTCCCACCCGGTCCCCGCGGCGCTCATAAATTCACCAATCAAGGCCAGCAACCCTGTGTGCTATTAGCCTTGAGCAATGTCTTGCCGCACGATTTGGCCCAATATCCCGATTCCGACAAAATTAACATCCGTTCCTTAGACCGACAGCGCATTTTCCGCCGCGCTGACGCAGTGGGTTACTGGTCGGGTGAAACCGATTAAGAGGGTAATATGAGCAACGTTTTGCGACTCAATCTGCGTTCTCAGCGTCTTGCACAAGACGAAGGCGGCCATGCTATCTGGCAGGTGCAAACCAACACCCAAGAATGGGCGGCAGACCAAACCGCGCTCTTGCTGTGCGACGTGTGGAACGGCCACTGGTGCCGCGGTGCGGTCGAGCGGCTCGACGCCATGATCGAGCGGATGGACGCAGTGGTCCGGGCAGTGCGCGCGGCTGGTGGCCTGATTGTCCACGCGCCTTCGGATACTATGGATTTTTACGCCGATGCGTCGGCGCGTCGGCGCGTGCTTGTTGCACCCCAAGTTGCGCCGCCGCCCGCCGCCGAGCGTCCGGATCCGCCGCTGCCGGTAGATGCCTCAGATCACGGGTCGGACACGGGCGAGACTGAGACCTATAAGGCTTGGAATCGGCAACATCCGGGGATTGGGATCGACCAAGAGCGGGATATTATTTCGGATGAGGGGACGGAGGTGTATAGTTACTTGCAGCACCGAGGGATTGCCCATCTGCTGATTATGGGCGTCCACACCAACATGTGCGTTTTGCACCGGACTTTTGCCATTAAGCAGATGGTGCGCTGGGGAGTGGATGTGGCCTTGATCCGCGACTTGACTGATGCGATGTACAATCCAGCCATGCCGCCCTACGTCAGCCACGACGCGGGCACGGGCTTGGTGGTGGGGTTTATTGAAAAATTTTGGTGTCCGAGCGTGGAAAGCAAAGATATAGTATAATCAGGATACATCGCGCCCCATTAACCAATGGTCGCCTATGCAAAGGCGACTCGCACTTAAAAGCAAACCCAAAGGAGGTGCTTTTATGCGATTCATCAGTACGTTTTGCCTCATGCTGGCCCTTGTGCTGGCCGGTACTGCCCATGCCCACATCGGCGAAAAGGTCTTTCTGATCTTCGAGATTCCGGATGCTGATCTGGGGGATATCGACCTCTTCGATGCGGATATCTCCGACTGGGAGGATGTGGTCGGCGATGCTTCGCTCACGCCTGAGGACTTTTTCGCCGACCCGACCGTTGGCGATGGTGCCCAGTACAACCCGGCTGATATGGACTATCGGGTTTGGCTGGGCTGGAACGAGACTAACAATCGACTCTATTTAGCCACCGAACGCACTGACGATGTCTATATCAACGAGTACGGCGGCGGAGCACCTGCTACGGTGTGGCAATACGACTCGGTCGAGTTCATGGTGGATGGCGACCACTCTGGAGGTCAGTACAATTTCGGTAACATCGAGGACATGACCGACGAGGAGAAAGCGCGCAACCAAAACGCTCAGGCTCAGAAGTGGAACGCTATCTTCGACGCGCCCGACGGGCGCATTCTGGGGTATCCGGGCCGAGCCGAGTGGCTCAACTCAGTACCGCTGAGCGACGGCGGCGGCGGCTCGGTCGGCGGCGGGCCAACCGTGTCGATCCTCGAGATTTACGTCACGCCCTACGACGACATTATCTTCAGCGATCAAGAGGGTAGCCAAGCTACGGACTTGGAGGCTGGCAACATCATTGGCTTCCAGATCGCCATGCCGGACTTTGACGAAGCGCCTCAGCAGTACCGGGGCTACCACACCCTCTCCGGTCAAGCGGCGACCTTCCGCTTTGCCGAGCGCTTCGTCGATGGCTTGCTAGTCGGTGCCGATGATGCTACTGCGGTTGCCGATATGTCTTGGGCGCGGATCAAGGCGAGTTTTAACGAGTAGGCCTTCTACTTTTACCCCTGCGAGGGAGGTCGCACTTCTCTCGCAGGGGTAATTTTGTCTTAGAAGCCGTCTTGTGCCTAGGCACGAGCGAGCGGTTTCTAAGGGCTGGTATTATCGACTCTTTTGCAAATAACAACACTTAACAAAGCTATCGGCTGGCTGGCCATTGTGCTGGGGCTGGTTTGCGGCCCACTGTCAGCGCAAGCGGCGACTCGCGTTGAAGTGCCCATTTTTGAGGGCGGCGCGGGACTAGACTTTTTCTTTTTGGCTGCACGAGAGTACGAAAAGGTCCGTCCCGATGTGCAGGTCGATCTCTACGGCGATCCGCGCATTGCCGACAAGGTGCGGGTGCGGATTCTCGAAGGGACGTTCCCGGAAGCCAGCAACGCAGGTCTCAATTACTGGGCGTTGATCCGCAACGGCGAAATTTTGCCCCTCGACGACTTTTTGGACGGGCCAAGTTGGGACGGGGACCAGACTTGGCGTGCGTCCTTTCTGCCCGGCAGTCTCGACCGCTATGAGTACGAAGGCAAGATCTACGGCATCCCCTTCCTCTACTCGGTTTACGCCGTCTGGTACAACAAGAACATGTTCGAAGAGCACGGCTGGGTACCGCCGCGCACTTGGGACGAGTTTTTCGCCCTCTGCGAGCAAATCCGCGCCGCCGGGGTTTGGCCACTGGCCTTTCAGGGGCGCTATCCGGGCTATATCGGCGGCGTGACTGACAACGCCTATTATCACCTCGCTGGCCGCGAGCGGTTCTACGAGCAGAAGGATCTGGTGCCGGGCAGTTTTGCCAATCCCGAATTTGTGACGGCGCTCGGGCTTATTCAGCGCACGGCGCAGGAGTACTTCCAGCCCGGTGCTCTCGGCATGAGCCACACCGAAGCGCAGCTCGAGTTTTTCTTGGGCCATACGGCGATGGTCTTTTGCGGCTCTTGGCTCAAGAGCGAGATGATGGGTAAAATCCCCGATGGCTTTCGCTTGGGGGCATTTAATTTGCCCGTAGTCGAGGGAGGAGCTGGCGAACCCGGTGCCATCTATACTGGTGCCGGGTATTACTTTGTCTTCAAAAACAGCGCCCATCCTGAGTTGGGCGTGGATTTTTTGCGCTTTATGACCTCGCAGGAGATGGCGGGCACCTTTGCCGAGATGCGCGATGTTTTGGTGGCCGTTGATGGGGCGATGGAGGGGCGGACTAGCGAGGATTTGCAAGACTTGGTGGAACTGGCGCAGCAGGCGACGACGAGCTATGGCACTGCTCCGGGTGAGGGCTTCCCAGAGATGGACCAGTTCCTCAACGACGTGCGCTTCAAGATAGTCAATGGGCAGATGACGCCGGAGGAGGGGGCCAAAGAGCTGGAGTCGGCGGCTGAGGCAGTGCGCAATCGCAGCCAGCAACCGGATCAGATCACTATCCGCCACCTGTGGAAACCCGCGCTGCTGTTGGGCCTGTTGGCACTGGCGATGAGTTATTGGTTGTACACGACGGCGCGGCAGTGGCGGGAGAGACAGTCTGGCCAAGCGCCCCGACCTACCAGCACCGTGCGCCTGCGCTGGGCTGGGGTGGTGTTCTTCGTCGGGCCGGCGGCGGCGTTCTACACGCTCTTCGTGGTGGTGCCTAGCATCAAGTCCTTTGTCTGGAGCGCGATGCGCTGGGACGGGCTGACCGAGATGGTCTTCGTCGGGCTGTTGCACTTCCAGCGGCTGCTGTTTGAGAGCGATGAGTTCTGGATCGCGCTATCGAACAATCTCTTCATCATGTTCATCATCCCGCTCTGCGTGTTGCCGCTGGCGCTTTTCTTAGCGGTGTGCATCAGCCGCGAGGTCATCGGGGCCAAGCTCTTCCGCATCGTCTTCTTCTTTCCCAACATTCTCGGCGGGGTCGCGGCAACGCTGCTGTGGATGCACTTGTACAATCCACAGGGCGGGCCGATCAACACGGTGTTGGTGGCTTTGGGATTGGAGGGGTTTGCGGGGTTTGCTTGGCTGGCGCAGGACAATCTCTACTGGGCGCTGATACCCATGTCGATCTGGGGTGCGGCTGGATTCAACATGGTGCTGTTTTTGGCGGCGATGGAGAGCATTCCGCAGAGCATGTACGAGGCGGCTGACATCGACGGGGCCTCGGCTTGGCGTCAGTTTTGGTCGATTACCGTGCCGCTGATTTGGGAGGTTTTGTCGATAGCGATTGTGTTTATGATCATCGGCGGGATGAAGGCGTTTGAGGTGATTTGGCTGCTGACCAATCAGCGGCCGACGACTGACAACCACGTGATTGGCACGCGGATGGTGCAGGCGATGTTTACTGAGTTCAAGGTGGGGGAGGCAACGGCGATAGCAGTGTTGCTCTTTTTGATCGTGTTCTTTGGCACCACCGCGACCTTGCGCGCGATGAAGCGCGAAGCTGTGGAGTTTTGAATATGGCCGAGCAACGCAAATTTTCTCTCGCTAAACCTTTTGTCTATTTGGCACTATGCGGCTACCTAACGGTTGTGGTTTATCCGATGCTGTGGCTACTCTATACCTCGCTAAAGACGGACCGCGAGATTTTTCTCAACCCTTTCAGCCTGCCCGAGCTTGGCGATCTGCAATGGATCAACTTTACTAACGCTTGGACTAAGGGGCACTTCGGCGACTACTTCTTCAACAGCGTCTTTTTGACCATCTCGACGGTGGCGGTTTCCATGCTGCTGGCGGCGATGGCGGCCTACGCGCTGGCGCGCTTTCGCTTCTTTGGCGTGCGGCCGATGTTTTTCTACTTCTTGGCCGGGCTGATGATTCCGTTGCAACTGTCTATTGTGCCGCTCTTTTTTCAGATGAAGGACTTTGGACTGCTCAACTCGCGGCTGGGCATCTTGATAGTCTATGTGGCCTTTGGGATGCCGTTTGCCATCTTCATCCTCACGGGATTTTTCAAGTCTTTGCCCTCTGGGTTGCACGAGTCGGCGCTGATCGATGGGGCGGGGGAGTTTCGGGCGTTTTGGTCGATTATGTTGCCGTTGGCGCGGCCGGGGCTTATTACGGTGGGCATCTTCGCTTTTTTGGGGACTTGGAACGAGTTTTTCATGGCTTTTATGTTCCTGTCTGGGGAGGGGTCACAGGCGTTGCGCACCCTGCCGTTGGGGCTGGCCAACATTACCATTGTCAGTCAGTACCGCAGCGATTGGGGGATGGCTTTTGCCGGGTTGGTGCTGATTATGGCTCCGACGATGTTGGTGTATGCTTTTCTGCAGCAGTACTTGACGAAGGGGATTACTGTGGGGGCGCTTAAGGGGTAGAAAGGGGCCGGGACGATTGGTAAGCAAGAGTGAGGAAGTAATATGCCAAAATTGAAGAATATCAAGATCAGAGGATTTCGGTCCATCAAAGAAATGACGCTGGAACTCCGGCCGCTCAATGTTTTGATCGGTGCTAATGGGGCTGGTAAGAGCAATCTCATTGCCTTCTTCAAGTTAGTAAATGAATTAATGGGCGGACGGCTTCAGCAACATATTGGAGCGACCGGACGGGCCACGGCCAATTTGCATTTCGGCCCGAGGATAACTCCTCAGTTGGAAGCGGAGATGGCGTTCGAGGTAGAAAATGGAACAGACACCTATAGCATGCGACTGTTCCACGCTGCCGGTGATTCGCTGATTTTTGCTGAAGAGACGCTGTCGTTCCATCAAACAGGCTTTCCGAGCCCAAAGGTCGTACCTCTGGGGATGGGCCATCAGGAAACGCGGATTGGAGACGAGGCAGAAAAGGATGACCCGGTGGCAAAAATGCTCCGGTATCTGCTGAATCACTGTCGCGTCTATCACTTCCACGACACATCGCCGACTTCGAGAGTCCGGCAATATTGTTACGTCGGCGACAACCGCTGGCTCATGCCCGATGCAGCGAATCTGGCGGCTTTGCTGTATGCCCTCAAGTCCTCCAAAGAAACGGCTTATCGCCGGATTGTGGGGACCATTCGGCAGGTGGCACCGTTCTTTGAAGACTTTGATCTGGAGCCGACCGATTCTAAAGACCTCATTCTCAACTGGCGGCATCGCAAGTCCGATCTCGTGTTTGGGCCCCACCAACTCTCGGACGGTACGCTACGGGCCATCTGCCTGATTTCGCTGTTGTTGCAGCCCAAAGAAGACCTCCCAATACTCATAGTGGTGGACGAACCGGAAATCGGATTGCACCCTTACGGGCTCAATGTGATTGCCTCGCTACTTCGCGCCGCAAGCCACCATACGCAGGTTCTCGTCAGCACCCAGTCCAGCGCGTTTCTCGACGGCTTTGAGTCTGAGGATATCGTAGTTGTCGAGCGGAATGGTGAAGCCACAGAGTTCTCCAGACCAGATGCCGAAGAGCTCGAAGCATGGCTGGAAGAGTACTCGATTGGGGAAATCTGGGAGAAGAACGTCATCGGTGGAGGACCTCACTATCCGCTCCAAATGTCCTCACTTTAAGGCGTGGATTGAACGACTTGAGAAACTCGGAGCCACCGAAAAGCCATAATGCATAATGACCAAAACGACGACCCGGCTGACAACAGCGGTTGAAACCTACCTCGCCGATCTGCAACGAGTCTGGGCGTCCGGCGGCGCGACTGGCGAGCGGTCGAGCTATGGACCGCTGGCGACCCTGCTAAACGCCATCGGCTCAACGCTCAAGCCCAAGGTGTTTTGCGTCGGCGAGTTGGCCGATCAGGGAGCGGGGCATCCCGACTTTGGGCTGTATGCAGCAAAGCAGGTGCAGAAGGGGCAACCGAAACAGGGGCAGGTGCCCGAAGGCGGAGTGGTCGAGGTAAAGGCGGCGGACGATGACGCTTGGTTGACAGCGGCAAGCGATCAGGTCAGCCGCTATTGGGACCGCTATCGGCTGGTGCTGGTGACCAATACGCGCGACTTCGTGTTGGTCGGCGAAAATGCGGCGGGGCGACCGGCCAAGCTCGAAACATTTCGACTGGCGGCAAGCGCGGCGGAGTTCGCGCAACGATTGGAGAGTCCGCGTGCTTTTGCCAGCGAGGTGGGCGCAGGCTTAGGGGAATATCTGTGCCGGGCACTGGCGCATCGGGCGCGGCTGGCTGAGCCGAGAGATTTGGCTTGGCTGCTGGCGTCTCATGCCCGCGATGCGCTGGCGCGAGTCGAAGCGGCGGGTGATGCACCGTCGTTGGAAGCGGTGCGGGCGGCGCTGGAAGAGGCGCTGGGCGTCCGCTTTGAGGGTGAACGGGGTGCGCGGTTTTTCCGTTCGACGCTGGTGCAGACGCTGTTCTACGGGGTGTTCTCCGCTTGGGTGCTGTGGGCGCGGCAAACACCGCTGCCCACGAGAGCGTTCAATTGGCGCGAAGCGGTTTGGCATTTGCGAGCGCCCGTCATGCAGGCGCTGTTCCAGCAACTGTCGCAGCCTGACCGGCTGCAACCGCTCGGCCTCGTCGAGGTGCTGGACTGGACGTCTGCTGCGCTCGACCGGGTGGATTGCGACGCTTTCTTTGCCCGCTTCAACGAGGGCGAAGCTGTTACCTATTTCTACGAGCCGTTCCTCGAAGCCTTTGATCCCGAGTTGCGCAAGCAGTTGGGCGTCTGGTACACGCCAGCCGAAGTGGTGCGCTACATGGTCGCCCGCGTGGATAAGGCGCTGCGGGACGATCTCGGCATTGCCGACGGCTTGGCTGCGGAAAACGTCTATGTGCTCGATCCGTGCTGTGGCACTGGGGCCTATCTGGCGGAGGTGCTACGTCGCATTGCCGCCAATCTGGAAAATCAAGGTTTGGGTGCGCTGACCGGCGCGCGGGTCAAGCAGGCGGCGACCGAGCGCGTGTTTGGCTTTGAGATTATGCCTGCGCCTTTTGTAGTCGCCCATTTACAAGTTGGGTTGACCATGCAGGCGCTCGACGCGGCGCTGGCCGATGACGGGCAGGAACGCGCCCAAGTGTTTCTCACCAATGCGCTGACTGGCTGGGAGCCGCGCCCGACCAAGCCCTTGCCGTTTCCCGAACTGGAAGAGGAACGCGACCGCGCCGAGCGGGTGAAGCAGGAGACGCCGATTCTGGTAATTTTGGGCAATCCGCCTTATAACGGCTTTGCTGGCATGGCGGTGGACGAGGAGCGCGAGCTGTCGGAAGCCTACCGCATGACCAAGCGAGTGCGCCGACCTGAAGGCCAAGGGTTGAACGATCTTTACGTCCGCTTTTTTCGCATGGCGGAGCGGCGCATTGCGAAGACGGGTCAAGGAGTGGTGTGCTTCATTTCCAACTATTCTTGGCTCGACGGGCTGTCGTTTACGGGGATGCGGGAGCGCTATTTGGAGACGTTCGATGCGATACGGATTGACTGCTTGAACGGCGACAAATACAAGACCGGCAAAGTCGCGCCGGATGGTTCGCCGGACCCAAGCATTTTTTCGACAGAAAGCGATCCGGTCGGCATTCAAGTTGGGACGGCGATTGCGACGCTGGTGCGCAAGGCCGATCATGCGCCAACTAAAGAGGTCGGCTTTCGGCATCTTTGGGGACAGGCCAAGCGTGAGGAATTGATTGAGACGGAGGAAGTAGAACCGGGAAAGATTTACGACAGCGTCAAGCCGGTGTTGCCGCTCGGGTTGCCTTTCGTGCAAACGGTCATAAGCAAGGATTGGTTCGACTGGCCGACGCTGCCCGATCTATTTCCTCGGTTTTTTGCCGGAGTCGTCGCGGGACGAGACGGATTCCTCATTGATACCGACATTGACCGACTTCGCCGACGCCTCGCCGAGTACTTCGATGCGGGTTTGAGCCATGAAGAAATCGCACGGCGGTATCCGCGCGTCATGGAGACTACTGCTCGATTCAATGCTCGTTTGGCACGGGATGCACTGCTTAAACGAGGAGGTCCCGTCGAAGCCGGATTCGTGCGCCACGCCTACCGCCCATTCGATAATCGATGGATGTATTGGGAGGCAGAAACGAAGCTTGTAGACGAGAAGCGAGCCGACTATCGGCCACATGTATTCAAGGGCAATCTGTGGCTGGTTGCTCAGAAAAAGTCATCGCAAGAATGGTGGCCGGCTCCAGTCATTTCTCACATGAGCAATAAGAAGCTGCTAGATTTTGCTGCATCTTGTTTCCCAATGTGGCTTCGGGACGACGGCTTCGGAATCGGCGGCAGCGAAATACAACGCCGCCCCAATTTGTCCAGTGCCGCACAACGCTATCTCCACCGTCTCGGCGCAGATGTAGAGGACCTCTTCCACCACGTCCTCGCCACCCTCCATGATCCTGCTTACCGCGAAGCTAATGCCGGGGCGCTCCGCATGGAATGGCCGCGCATTCCGCTGCCAGGCTGGCCCGATGGCGAAGCTGGCGGCGCGGCAGATTCCCTCGCTGCATCGGCGGCGCGGGGCCGTGAACTGGCCCGTCTGCTCGACCCCGAAGCGCCCGTGCCGGGCGTTACCCAAGGTAAGTTGCGCCCGGAAATTGCCGCCATCGCCGTGCCTGCCACCACCGACGGCCGCAACATGACCGGCGACGATTTCGCACTCACCGCCGGATGGGGCCACTACGGAACAGGCGACGCCGTAATGCCGGGTCAAGGCCGTATCGTCGAACGCGAATACACGGAGGATGAACGCGCCGCGCTGGGGGATGCCATACCCGCGCTGGGCGAAAAGACGCTGGACGTGTATCTGAACGACCACGCCTTCTGGCGCAACGTCCCCGCCGCGATCTGGGATTACAAGCTCGGCGGCTACCAAGTCCTCAAGAAATGGCTGTCGTATCGGGAAAGCGATGTCTTGGGGAGGGCGCTGACGCCGGAGGAAGTGCTGTACTTTGCGGAGATGACGAGGAGGGTTGGGGGGATGTTACAGGTCTCGGGCAAGGCATTTGTTGTCCCAAATTAGTGCAGGCGCGATAGGCTAGGAAATAGTAGTATCTCGGAAGGCGCAATCCGATCTGTAGGCCTAAGTCGTTTCAGATTACGCGAGCGCCTCTTACCATCGGGACCTAAAATATCAAATTCCTTTTCTTTAAAGAGTCTTAGGACGATTTCATCGAGATCAGAAAATCGAGCAGCCGTTCTGTTTGCAAACATATGGTGCATCACATCCACTGTAACCGGATTTTCAGACACCAAAACGAGTAGTTCCTTCGGTATCGAGTGCAGCAGTTGATTACGCATCTGCTCAGCATCGAACTCTTTAAAATTGAACAGCGGCAGAGTTTCGGAGTTCAAGGCATCCCATCCCAGCATATTGAAATCTCCTGAGCCGTAGTGTTCAAAGGTGTTCTGGATAGCCCAATGACGCTGGATCATTACGTCACGTGCTGTAGGATGTCTTGACAGGTGGAGGAACCACAAGGCGCGGCGTGACTGATGGGGTCGAATAAAAAAAGGCGTATCGTAAGACACGCCTATTGCGTTGCGAATGTGATTACGCAATGTCCTCTGAACTAGCGCTTTTCCACCATCACTATTATTATCTTGAATCAGATCATGTATTTGTGATTCGGTCAGGTTGAGCGGAGCGACGGCCTTGATTAGCGACGGTGTTTCTGCGAGATGGTTAATGAGCGCATCGGCAGCGAATGTTAGTATGACCTCCGCCGCTGGCAATTCACGAAAAATCCGAGTGATAAGCTCAAGTTTGACTTGCGAAAACCCGGTTTGATCAAGAAGAAAGATTGCGCGACCAGCGCGAGGTTGCCGACGGCGAATATCCTTCAGAATGTCGTCCACCTCTTCTTCGAATAGGCTGTTACGAACAACAATCTTTTCATCATTGACGACGTATCCGCGCTCCTTCAGGACCTTTTGAAGATGATCTGTGTGGGCTGCTTCTTTATCGACGAAATAGAATTTGCAATCGAAATTCAGGGACTTGGTGCGATTTTGGTTCAGCCTGTCTATTGCCTCTTGGAATTCTTCCAGCATGATCAAAGGCGTACCAGGCACGATGTTTTCGCCATCCTTAAACGTGCCACCCCCGGCAAAGCCATCGACAAGATCAAGTTTAAATTCTTCGCGATTAGGATTAACGTTCAGCCTGTCAAAATAGGCGCGAAGGTAGCTACGCAAAACATCCAGCTTTGCCTTACTGTGTGGCTCGATCAAAGGCGGATGTTCGTCAGGATGCCAACTGAAATTCACAGTCTCTTCCCTCCATCTTCGTCGGGTAAACGGGCATAGCGTTGTGCTCGATCCCTTCGAGCTGACGTCCGCCCGATTTCGGCTTCAGGCCACCCCATTGCTTGAAGAAGAAGGGAATATTTTTACTCTGACACTGGTCGCGGATGTTGAGCACCCAACTCTCTTGCATCGGGCGGCTCTTTGGTCCTGATTCACCACCCACGATAACCCAGTCTATTCCCCCTAGATCAAGACCATATAGCGGCCCTAGCAAAGGCTCAAGTGAAAGGAACTTTATACCTGCACTCGTTCTCCGAAGATCATCTATCCGACTCCGATATTCGTCATTTTCAACGCTGACTCCCATCCAGATGTTCGGTGCCCAATCAAGACTTTGACTCAGCATGGCAAGGCGCTCAGATCTTTTCGTCAGTACCTGAAACCGGTGCCAACGCGCCCGGGTCATCACGTCGAAAACTTGGCGGATATAATCCAGTGGCACTTGGTCGTGAAAGAGGTCACTCATGGAGTTGACAAAGATGTTTCGCGGCTTCTTCCATCGCAAAGGAACTTCCAGCATGTGATTCTGAATCGTTAAGTTGAAACCATTGGCGTAGTTCGTTTGACCTATTGCTTGCAGTCTCTTAGCCATCCTCTCAGCATAGCAATGCTTGCAACCTGTACTGATCTTCGTACAACCCGTAACTGGGTTCCAAGTGGCGTCGGTCCACTCAATTGATGAGTTGTCACTCATGTAAATATCCTTAAGGTGTGCTCTGATGCTCACTTAGAGACTGTTTTAAACTCTTCGTGCCGTCCATTATGCACCAAGAAGAACCTAGGAGGTCCGCTCTCGAAAAAAGCTTATCTCAGAGCCTCTCGAACGATGCTCAACACGGCTCATTCAAGGAAAACCTACCTATTCATCATACATCATTTGAACCCTGTCAAGCGAGACTGCACGAAATCCAGTGCCTCTTCGTGGCTGGCGATTGTGGCGGTCCCGAGTAAATCGACGTCGCTGTGCTCGGTAGCTTCTCCGCGAGCATAGGAGCCGAATAGGACGACCCGTTCGGCATCTGCTTGGCGGCCAAATTTCTTGCCCTCCAATCGCTGCATTTAGCTACCGATGCCCAAGGCCCCGACGACCTCTTTAATTCGAGCGAGACGGGCTGAGGCATAGTCCGTGGCCTCGTACCGCTGTATCTGTTGTTCCTTCAGTCCGAGGCGTTCAGCTAGCTCCTTTTGGCTCAGTCCTTGGGCGATCCGTGCTTTGATTAGAAGGGTCGGCAACTCGGCGACGGTCTTGAGTTGATCGAATTGAAACAGGCCGGCCTTTAGAGATTCATATTCGTGCAACTCCTCTTTCAGGTCGGCGATCTGGCTGCTCAGGGCCTCGCGCTGCGCCTTGACAATAAGCGGATGTACTCCGTCGGCCTCGCCAAGGCTTTGCAAGGTCTGTGAGAACCTGTTCGCCTGCGCTTTGGTGAGCCGATATTGCCTTTCGTTTTTGATCATTGGAAGCCTCCCAAGTCTATGGCGACAATCCCTTTGGGTCTGCCAGTGCGCTTGTCTGTTTGGAAGAATTCGTAAAACGACAGTCCGTTTGGGTCAGCAGTAATTGATGCGGGAAAGAACTCTCCCATGTACTTGGCTTTCTGTGTGGCTCTGCCGGGATCGAATGTCAAAAGGACGGGGTCGAGAGCCGTCGGATCGACACCGATTTCTTCCCAGCAAGCGTCGTAGTCGTTTGGCCTGTTCTTGCTTGTTACGAAGCTGCCATCGAGATAGACAGTCCGGCAACCTGCGCCCTTTAGATTTTTCAGTGCCGCTCTGAGACCAGTAATGAGGAGTTGTCTCCAAGGACTACCCCCGAACCTACTTGTCACCTCGTCCCAACGGGCCCAATATACTCCTGGTGGAAGGATTCCGGTCACGTCGAACGGAGGTATCATAACACAACATTATCATTGTGTTGAAACCTTGTCAAGAGGAGGAGGGGAGAGATACCCGATGAACGAACAGGATGTGCAGATTATCGAACGGGCATGGGCCGAGGACGCAGCAGGCGAGACGATTCCAGGCGAAGTCGTGAGGGCCATTCTCGCTGGTGAATCGCCCTTGCGCGTATGGCGGAAGCACCGCGAATTCACGTTGGACTCGCTGGCCGATCAAGTGGGCGTCTCAAAAGGGTATCTGTCGCAGATTGAGAACGGACAGAAGCCCGGGACACTCGGCCTGTTCCGCCGACTCGCGGGCGTGCTCAATGTGGCGCTGGACGAGTTAGCACACCCAATGAACTAATGGAACCCAACCATGAAGACGCCACAGCCTGACCTGGTTATCGCTGAAGTCTGGGCCATACGCGACCAACACGCGGCCCGGTTTGGTTACGACGGCAAAGCAATTTTCAGAGACATTCAAGCCAAGCAACAGGCTTCTGGCCGCCAGTACGTCCGCTATCCCGCTCGCCGCGTAGCCTCTGAGTCAGAAGCTCGGGCAACCCGGTGAGGTCGGCTGGGCCAAGGCCACTGTCTTTCTGATAGGACGCATAGGATAAAGCAACGATAACTACAGCAGCTTTTTCCTTGGTTTGACCAGATATTCTCAGAACGCCTCGGGAAGTACGGTAAAGCCTTCTCGATAGCCCACGTCACACAGGCGTTGATCAAACGACACAAAGCCCTGTCCTGTTGTGAGTCCCTGACACCACAGGATGGCGGCGGCTAGTTGCAATGCATCCGCTGCCCGTAACGAATGCACGGCTAGTAACCGCTCGGCCGTACTGCGCAACGCCTCACTCGGCTGCATCTCAGTCCAAGTTTGCATCAGGGTGTGCAATATATGGCGAGCGGCGCGTTCGTCAGCGGGTGCCAAACTACCCTCTCGTACTTGGCGCATCAGGGCAGAGATACACTCAGTGCGCGTGCCCCACCAAACGACCATGGAAGGATCCTCAACGAGGATCTCTTGTACCGTAGCCGAATTAGGCTCCTGCACACACAGCGGTACCACAGCCGACGTATCCCAGAATTTCACCAGCCTTCCTCCCGCTCACGTAAGACCGCCGAACGCACGGCTGCTTGGGGGTCAGCAGGACGCGGCAGATTCCAAAAATCCTCGGGTAAGGACTTCTCACCGCGCTTGAGGAGACCCTTTTCTTCTAGGTCTTTCAAGTGCTCAGGGAGGGGCACAGGACTCGCAAGGGGCAGCAAACGAGCAATGGGACGACCATGCTCGGTGATTACTACCTCTTCACCAGCTTTAACTTGACGCAAGTAGGCGCTCAACGACATTTTGAGTTGTGATACCGTCGTGGTTTGCATGGAATGTCCTTTCTAGTTAATTCCTTTAGACCAATATAGTCAAATTATATCATCAAGCAATTATCGCACAGGATATCAAAGCTTTATTCCAACGTATTGAATCAAGACGATAGCTTATACCGCTTGCCCCGTAGTAGAATTGACGCGGCGGAAGATGCGGATGAGGCGGTCGCGCGTCTTTTGTGTCAGCGGCGGGCGGGCGAAAGATGCGAGGTTGGCGTCGAGGTGGTCGGCGTTGCCCGTGCCGGAGAGGACGACGTGGACGCCAGGCTCGTCGCGGCAAAAGCGGTAGGCGGCATCGGGTAGGGATAGGGCCTCGGCCAGCAGGAAGTCGGGGAAGGCATCGAGATCGGCGAGGTCGATTTGTCCCTTTTCGACGAGGGCGTCGGTGAATGCGCGCAGGTTGTCGGGGTGGCCAAGTGCCTTGCGGACGGCGAACATGATTTGGATGCCGACGTTTTGCGCGATGGCTTGCGCGAAGACCTTGGCGCGGGCGGTTTGGTTGAGCAGATTGAAGCCGACCATCAGGACATCCCACAGGTCGTCGGCTAGGGCCTGCTGGAGCATGGCGTGTTCGAAGTCTTCGTTGAACATCTCGCTGAGGCCGACAAAGCGTATTTTGCCCTGCTGTTGCGCCTTTTGCAGCGCGGGATAGATGTCGTTGGCGAGATAGGCGTAGTCTTGGGGCACGACGCCGTGGAGATTGTAGAGGTCAATGTAGTCGGTGCCTAGGTGCTTTAGGCTTTGGTCGAGGCTTGTCTGCAAGGCGCTAGGAGTGACCTGCTCGTGGCGGGTGGATTTTTTAGTGGAGAGGACAACGGAGGTGCGGTCGCGGCCCTGTAGGGCTTGGCCGATGATGGATTCAGTGCCGTAGCCTTCGGCCGTGTCGATGAAGTTGACGCCGCAGTCTAAGGCGCGGCGGACGAGGTCGGCGGATTGGGCGTCGGTTAGCCCGGCGTTGCGCCCGATTCGGCTGTGGCCGCCAGCGCCTAAGCCCATGCGGGAGACGGTTAGGTTGGTGCGACCTAAGATGGTAGTTTGCATGAAGGCTCCGGGGTGTAGTTTAGGGGGAGGTTAATATAGGAGCAGGCTCAGACCTTGACCACGACGGGGTCTTTGGTAGAATTGACGTAGATTTTATGAAACGAAAAGTGAAATACATCGCATTGGTCTTGGTGCTACTCAGCGGCAGCGTCTATGCCGAAGAAGCGGACGACTCGACTGAGCTCGCCGAAGTCTCCAGCCGCGTCATTCTCTTTTTTGGCGATAGCTTGACCGCTGGCTATGGCCTCGACCGCGAACAGGCCTTCCCGGCCTTGGTACAGGCGCGGATTGATTCGCTCGGCTGGAACTTTGAAGTCTTCAATGCCGGGCTTGGCGGCGAGACCTCAGCCGGTGGGTTGCGCCGCATTGACTGGCTCTTGCGCCGTCCCATCGACGTCTTCGTCCTCGAATTGGGGGCCAACGACGGTTTGCGCGGCATAGACCCCAAAGACACCCACGCCAACCTGCAACAAATAGTCGAGCGGGTGAAAGCGAAAAATCCCAAAGTAGCCGTAGTTATCGCCGGGATGCAGATGCCGCCCAATTTGGGCGCGGAATACACCGAGGCGTTTGCCGCGATCTTCCCGGCGTTGGCCAAGAAAAACGACGCGGCCTTGATCCCCTTTCTGTTAGAAGGCGTGGGCGACCAACCTGAGTTAAACCTGCCCGACGGCAACCACCCCAACGTCGAAGGCCATCAGATCGTCGCCGAAACCGTGTGGGCGACACTAAGGCCGGTGCTGGAGGAGTTGCGCCGCTAGCCGAGCGAGCGCAGGACTTCGAGTGGTGGGCTGGAGTGGACGCCGCGGCTGGAGGTCATGCCGACGGCGACCGTTAGCAGACTGACCGCGGCAAAGGCGAGAATCAGCGGCAGGTAGTCGGGCGCAAAGCTGATTTCGAAGAGATAGCGGCTCAAGGCCCAGACGCCCCCCAGCGACAAAATCGCCCCGGTTGCCGCGGCAAAAGCTCCCAAAAACAGATATTCGAGCGCCATGATCGCTACCACTTGGCGACGACTGGCCCCCAAGGTCTTAAGCAAGACGCTTTCCTCAATGCGTTGATAGCGGCTGCTGGCAATCACGCCGACGAGCACGATCAGACCAACCGAGACGCTGAAAAAGGCCATAAAGCGCACCACTAGCGAGACCTTGTCGAGGATGGTATCGACCGTACTGAGGATGCTGCCGAGATCGATGACCGAGACATTGGGAAACCGATGCACGGTGGACCGCTGCAGAGCGGCCATTTGCTCAGTTGTGGTGGTGCGGGAGACGAGGACGTGGGATTGCGGTGCGGCTTCGAGGATGCCGGGAGGGAAGACCGCCAAAAAGTTGGGCATGATGCGCTGCCAGTTGACTTGGCGCAGACTGCCGACTACTACTTCGATCGGGACCCCTTGGACATCAAAGGTCAGCGAGTCGCCCACGCCCACGCCCAAGGAGGAGGCGACGCCTGTTTCCAAGGAGACGTAGAGGGTGTCGCCCGCGGGTTGGCTGCGCCAAGTGCCGGCGACGATCTCTTCGGTCTCGGTGAGGAAGTCGCGATAGGTCGCGCGGTACTCGTGCCGCAAGGCCCAATTGCCGCGTCGGCGTCGGTTAGCGGTGGTATCGCGGAGCATGGCGCGGACGGGTTGGCCTTTGACGCTGTGGACGTGCATGGTGACGATGGGCACCTGTTGCAACAGCGGCAGATCCATCCCGGCGACGAGGGCGTTTAGCTCCTGGTGCTGGTCGGTTTGGATGTCGAAGAGCACGACGTTGGGGTTTTGGTCGGAGCCGACGCTTTTGATATAGGACAGCAGATTGGTCTGGGTTAGGAAGAGGGTGCTGAGCAGGAAAGTCCCTAAGCCGAGGCCCAACATCAGCAGCGTGGTTTGGTTGTTGGGCCGGTAGAGGTTGGCCAGTCCTTGACGCCAGATATAGCTCCAAGAGGCGGGAAAGAACCGCCGAGTGCCGTAGATGATTGCGCGTGCTGTAAGCGTCAGGAGCGCAAAGGCGACTCCAACCCCGCCGACAAAGCCAATGGCCAGCGGCCAGCGGTCGGTGAGCCGGTAGGCAAAGAGCGCGGTTATCAGGACAATCCCCACGTACAAAGCCCAGCGCAGCCACCCGCTGTCGGCTGGTTGGTCGTCTTCAAACGAGGCACGCAGGGTCAAAAGCGGCGAGGTCTTGCGAATGGCCAGCAGCGGTCGGGCGGCAAACAGCAGCGACAGGCCGACGCCGAGACCGAGGCCCTCCAAGACGGCGAGAAAATCAAAGCTTGGCTCGACCTGGAGGGGCAGCACGTCGGCGAGGACGTTGGGGAGCAGATAGAGGACTCCGACCCCGAGCAAAGCTCCAGTGAGTGAGCCGACCAAACCCATACCCCCGGCTTGAATCAGATAGATCAAGACGGTCTGACGGGCCGTGGCACCGAGACTGCGCAGCACCGCGACGGTGGATAGTTTCTGCCGCGTATAGGTGTGGATGGCGCTGGCCACGCCCACGCCGCCGAGCAGCAGGGCGATAAAGCTGCCGAGGTTTAAGAAGCGATAGAGGTTGTTGAGGGTGCGGCCGAGACGCGCCTTGCGTCTCTCGATGGTTTCGAGCCGGAGGCGGTCGCCTCGGGTGTGCGGCCGGATGGACTTGGCTAGCGCTTGAACATCCCGCTCGGGGAAGTGGAAAAAGGCGGTGTAGGTGACCCGGCTGCCCCGTTGGATCAGGTGCGTGTCGTCGAGGTAGGACATCGGGATATAGACGCGCGGCTGGATGTCGCTGAAGAGGGCGTTCTCGCCGGGAATGCGCAACAGCCGTCCACCGATGCAAAAGACCGTATCGCCGATTTTGATCGAGTCGCCGACTGCCGCGCCAAACTGCAACATGAGCGCCTCGTCAACGAGGGCGTGAGGCTGGGTGCGGAAGCGCTGCGCGGCCTCAGCCGGTGCTGTTTTTAGCTCGCCGTAAAAGGGGAAAGGGCCGGTGAGGGCGCGGATCTGGGCGAGGCGGGTGCCTTGGGTCTTGGGCAGGTAAATCATGGAATTGAAGGCCACTTGGCGCGCCTGAACGCCGCCGAGCGAGTCGATGAGCGCCTCGGTGGCGGGTGTGAAGGGCTGGCGGCTCGTCAGCGCCATATCAGCTCCTAAGAGCGCGGCGGCTTGTTGGTCCATGGCCTCTTGCAGCGTAGAGCTGAGGCTGCCCAAACCGACGAGCGCACCGATGCCGATGGAGATCGAAGAGGTAAAAAGCAGCAGTTTGCGGCGGTGGCTGCGGCTGTCGCGCCAGGCCATTTTGCCGAGCCAGGCTATCATGGGACGAACTGATCGTCGGCGACCCGGCCGCCTTGGAGGCGAATGATCCGCTGGGTGAGGCGGGCCAGCGTCAAATCGTGGGTGACCAAAATTAGGGTGGCTCCAGATTCTTCGTTGAGGCTGAAAAGCAGGTCTCGCACTTTGCCGCTGGTGCCGTCGTCGAGGTTGCCGGTAGGCTCGTCGGCAAACAGGAGCGCGGGGCGATTGGTAAAAGCCCTTGCGAGCGCCACGCGCTGTTGCTCGCCCCCTGAAAGCTGCGCTGGGTAGTGGTGCAGCCGGTTGCCCAAGCCGACCCGGTTGAGGAGGTCGGCGGCGCGCTCGCGGGCGTTGGGCTCGCGGCGCAATTCGAGCGGCACCATGGCGTTTTCGAGGGCGCTGAGGGTGGGGATGAGTTGGAAATTTTGGAAGACGAAGCCGACCTTTTCGCTGCGGAGGTGAGCGCGCTGGTCTTCGTCGAGACCGCCTAAATCCACGCCGTCGAGCGCGACCGATCCCGAACTGGCGCGATCCAGCCCGGCGCACAATCCCAACAGCGTGGTTTTGCCGCTGCCCGAGGGGCCGACGACTGCGCAGGTAGATCCGGTCGCGAGGGTGAAACTCACATCGTCGAGGACGGTCAGGGCGTTTGGTCCCGTGCCGTAGGTTTTGGTTAAGTGCTGTACGTTCAGGGCTACTGTGTCGCCCATGATGCCTCCTCTGTGGGCTGGCGGTTTAGGATGCTTAGCAGGCGGTCGGGATAGTCGGTGATTAGGCCATCGACGCCTAAGTCTAGGTAGTGCTGCATGGCGTCGGGATCGTTGATGGTCCAGATGTGGACTTGGATGTTGTGGGCGCGGGCGCGGGCGATAAAGCGCCGGTCTATCAGGTCGATTTTGCCCAAGCGGGCTGGGAACTGAAAGGCTTGGCTGACAGGGTGGTACGCCGCGTCGAGCCGTAGCCAGTGGAGCAATGTAAAGGACATTCCCGCGGCTGAAGAAGCCGAGGTCGCTACTTTGGGACAAGCTTGGCGCAAGTTGGCTAAAGGGCGGCTGTGGAACGACGCGGCGATGACGCGGTCGCTTAGCTCGAAGCGCTGGATCGTTCCGCAGAAGTCGCGTACTAGCGCATCGGAATCTTCTTTGATTTCGATGAGAAAGCGCATATTGGGAAAAGCTGTAAATACCTCGTCTAGCGTGGGGATTGCGACTCCTTGGCCGCGGTAGGGAAAGGTTTGGCCATCTAAGCTGAAATGGTAGCCGGCGTCTAGCTGCTTCAATTGGGCGAGCGTCAAGCTATCGGCGGCACCTTGGCCGTTGGTCGTGCGATCAACGCGCCGGTCGTGCAGGACGACGAGTGCGCCGTCGCTGCTTTGGCGCAAATCCAGTTCTAACACATCGACTCCCAACGCGGCTGAGTGGGCAAAGGCCGCTAGCGTGTTTTCCGGTGCTAGTCCTTTGCCGCCCCGATGGGCAATGACTAAGACGTCCTCTGATGCGAAGTAGGGATGCGGCTCTACGGGGTGCGATGTCAGGGCGAAGGCACCGTACAACACTGGTGCCAAAAGCAGCAAGGCGAGCAAGGCCCGCTTGAGGTATAGACGCATGGATTATGCAGAAGTTCTTTCGGGAAAGTTGCCCAAGAAGATACCTAACGGCTGGATGCGGGCAAGTTTTGAACTGTTCAGTTGTTCTTTATGTTCCCGTTGCATAGACAATGGAAAGGAGTTGGCAATGATCGTCGATACGCACGCACATATTTACCACGGAGACGAGACGCGATACCCCATGATAGAAGACCCTTTCCGCCCGCAGCCGGGCGTGGGGACCATCGAACACTTGCGGCGCGAAGCCGAGGCCAACGGCGTCGGGCGCGTGGTGCTGATCCAGACGGGGTCGGCCTATCGCTGGGACAATCGGTTGTTGGCCGATACGGCCCGGGCCAATGCCGACTGGACGGTCGGGGTCTGCACGTTGGACCCGGCCGGGGACGATAGCCCGAACGAGTTAGAGCGGCTGGTGACCGGATACAACGTCAAGGGGCTCCGCCTCGAAGCCGCGCCTACGGGGTACGACCAGCCTATGGCGGAGCGGCTCTGGCGTCGGGCCGGCGAAGTCGGCGCGGTAATTTGCGCCCATTTGCGCCGGGAGCAACTCGGCGAGTTGGCGGCCTTGCTAGCGCGATTTCCCCACGTCCCGGTAGTGCTGGACCACTGCGCCTATCCAGTGGGAGCTAATGGGATTGAGGACGCGGCCGTGCGCCAAGTAGCGGATTTGGCGCGCTTTGACCAACTCCACGCCAAACTCACCTTTGCGGTGACTAGCTCACAGCAGGAGTATCCCTTCGCTGATACGCACCCGCAATTGTACCATTTGCTCGCCGCCTTTGGCCCCGAGCGCTGTGTTTGGGGATCGGATTTCCCATGCGAGCACTGGTTGGAAAACACGACCTATGCCCAGCACTTGGCGGTGTTCACCGAAGAATTGGGACTGAGCGCGGCGGAGCAGGAGCAGGTGTTAGGGGCGACGGCCATGCGACTGTTTTTTTAGCGCCGCCGCCAGAGCGAGGGACGCGCCGCCTTGTAATACTGGTCTAACCGCTGGTTTAGATCGGCGGGTAAAGGCGTCAGGGGAGGAAGTGCCGTGCGGACTTGGGCTTCGGCCTCGGTGAGATCGGAGGCTTTAAGCTGCAAGCCAGCGGGCAAGTGCCGCGAGAAGGCCAATTGTTGGTTGAGCCGCTCGACGCAAGCATTGGCTTGGCGCAGCGAGTCTAAGTATTCGGCGATGGCGACTTCGATGCGGCGGTTGTAGGCGACGACGAGTTCGGCTAGGCGTCTGGCACTGTCGAGCAAGGCGCGGCGGGCGGGCAAGGGCGCATTCTCTGGTGCGGAGAAATAGTCGGGCCAAGTCGATAGGCCGAGAGCGGCCAATGCGGTTGGGCGGTCCGGGAAGAAGCGGCATAGGGCCGGGGCTTGGGCGCAGATTTTGGCCTTTAGAGCCGACAGGTATTCCTTTTGCGTCGCCAGTGTTTGGCTGGCTTGGATGTGGAGCTGTTCGGCGTCGCGGCGATCCTGCAAGGCTTGGGGCAAAACCGCGTTGTCCTTGAGCAGCTTACCGGCGATGCGGTGTTCGGGGCCGCTGGCAAAGTACGCGCTCAGGTCGAGGGGTTGCCCTTTGCCGGGCAGTGTGGCAAAATCCTCGCCCGCTACGGCTTGGGCCAACAGTTCGTCAACACTGCGGTATTCGGGGCGGCCGTCGGGCTGGCGTCGGGGTGACATGGAAAGCTCCTTTACTTTTGTTCGCAGACGTAATCGAAGACGATGACCGCTATATGGGCGCAAGCGGCCGTCACCGCGTTCCAATCGTGCCACTGTGCGGCGAGGTTCTTGTATTCAGAAAGTTCAGTGCCTTCTAAGTCGTAGGGCAAGGGACTAGCAAGTTGCGCCTGTAATTGTTGCAATGCGGACTCCCCATTGTCTTGGTGGTACAACCTGTCGAAAGGCCGCAGGGCTTCTGCTGTGGCTTGGTCGCCCATGTGATGGGCAAGCGCTGCGAAGTCGATATAGTCGCGCGTTGCGTTGCGTTTGAGGATCAGCACCCCTTTGATGCGGAGGATTTCCGCTGAGGTTGGAATGGTCAACGCCGCGTCCTGATGTTGGATTGTCGTTGTTTCCAGCGGCTCGCTGCGGATCAGTTGACGCACCCCGGTCTCGATTCCGTCGAGGCTCCCGAGGATTTGCACCGGGCGCGTCACGCGGGCTGTCCGCCATCCAGCCGCCGATTCTAATTGGGCTAGAATCTCGTCGAACCGGTGGCGCAGGTCGGGCACTACGTGATCCGCGTCTTGGGAAAGGCGATGCTCGGCATGGATTGCCGCTGCGGTCCCACCTACCAGCACAGCCTCGGGCAGGAGCTGCTGGAGGCGGCACGCCGACGACAGGACGCGATCCCAATCAGGAAGGGCTGCGGTGTTTTCTGACATAGTGCATCCAAAAGCGATAGCGCTGAGCGCGTGGGTCGGCGGCACAATGGGAGCAGACGCGCTCGATTTTGTCGAGCAGGGCGTGGTCTGCAAGAGCCGCTCGGCGCAGTTCGGCCCAGTCACGCCAGCGGCCGCGACAGATCACGTCGTCTATGGCGGCGAGCGTAAAGCGTTGATGATTCAGGTGGCGGTACTGCACGGCTTCTTCTTCCGTATTGATTGCGCGATGGCCTAGGCTAGTAAAAATAAACAGCGGCCCGAGATGAGTAAATCTCTTCAAAGGGGTTGTACTATGGCGACACAGTGGATTATAGTCCGATGTGCTTTTTTGAGTCTCCGGTCTGATGGAGTCTGATATGGGTGCGGTGGCAGTCATTGGCTCGGCGACGATTGACCGCGTGGTGCAAGGCGGCGTGGATACGTACAAGCGTGGGGGGGTAGTCACGTATGCCGGGCTAACTTTTGCCGAGTTGGGCGTAAAGACGCGGGTGTTGACCAACGTCGCTGCGGCCGACCGGGCGATGCTGGCGGTGTTGCAGCAACGGGGTATTGCGGTCTATGTGGGCGAGAGCGCGGCGACGACCTGTTTTGTCAACTACGTGGATGGCGACGCACGGCGGCAGGAGTTGCTCGCTTGCGCCGCGCCGATTGCCGCAGCGCAGCTCGGGCCGGTGCTCGCTGGCGTGGAGCACGTGCATTTGGGGCCGCTGCATCCGCGCGATCTAGCCGAGGATGTGCTGACGGCGATAGACGGCGTGGTGAGCTTGGACATCCAAGGCTATGTGCGGCGGATGGAGGGGACGCGGGTGTACCAAGGGATTGCTGGCGGTCTGTATGCCGCTCTGCAATGCGCGGACTATGTCAAAACTTCCAACGATGAATTAGAACGCGTGCTCGCCGACTGCGGTCTGACGCTGGATCAGTTGATGCGCGATTGCTCGGTGGCAGAGTGGGTGGTCACCGAAGGCTCGCACGGCGGTTGGGTAGCGAGCGGGGAGGGTGAGCGGACGAAGTTTGCGTCGGCTCCGGTGGCGACGGTCGCCGATCCAACGGGGGCTGGAGACGTGTTTTTCGCCGCTTATTTGGCGCATCGCCTGCACCGAGAGGCGGGGATTGCTACAGCCGCTCAGCGCGCTGCGGCGTTGGCTGCGCGCCAAGTGGGGGGTGGGTTTATTGATGGGGCGACGTTGCGTTTGGAGGAGGAGTGAGATTTATATTGACAATGTGTTTATAATATAATTATATCTTAATTATGGATTTGATCAAATTTATATGGGACAAAGGTAAAGCTGAAGAGAATTCAAGGAAACACAGAGTTTCTTTTATTGAAGCTAAAACAGTATTTTACGATTCCAATGCAAGGATGATTTTTGACCCACATCACTCTGAAGAAGAAGATCGGTTTATCCTTCTCGGGTGTAGTTCACATTTGCGGATTCTGGTTGTCATTCACTGTTATCGAGAAGAAGATGCAGTGATCAGGATTATTTCAGCTCGAAAGGCCAACAGGAACGAGCAGCGACAATACGAAAGGTATATGGGATGAAAAAAGAATACGATTTCTCAAAGTCCGTCCGGAATCCCTATGCAAAGCATCTTAAGAAGCAGGTTACGCTTCGTCTGGGGACGGATGTGATTGCGTATTTTAAGGATTTGGCGGGCGAAACGGGTATTCCATACCAGAGTTTGATCAATCTGTATCTCCAAGATTGCGTCCAGACGAAGAAAAAACTCAAGTGGGCATCGTGATCTAAGAGGCTGTCTCATTCACAGGCAGCGCATTCATTGCCGTTCACGGAAAATCGTACTTGTCCGCGTCGCCCGAGTAAGAGCGACGGGTTCGTTGCACGCCTCTTCGCTGAGCAAGATGGCACTACGGTAAAGTCTCTGATGATCGTTTTCGGTCTCTCGGGGTCGTTCGGGAGTGTTCGGGTAAGGGTTTGCCGTCTGTCAAGCACGTATCGGAGATCAATCTGATGAATCACCCGTCCTCTACCCACTGGAATTGAGTGAGTAAGTCTCCCAATTCACAGAGAGAATTGTTGCGTCCTAATGTGTTTTGGTCAATGAGTACATGTTTTGCTACTTCGGGCGATATTTGTTCACGATATCGTCTTCGGTTAATGTTCTTTTGAGGCATTTTTGGATTGAGTGCAAGTAGAATTTTTTCAGAGAATTCAATCAAGTATTCTTTGGCGCCATTGCCTCCCATTTCCGCTTCGACGATCTTTTCCGTATCGCCCTTCTGATGATGCTTAATCAATTGTCTGAAAGATTGATTTGTCGAAACAGTACCGCGGCAATTTTTCCTGTACCGTGGGACTTTGCTAGCGAAATAACAGAAAATCCCCAAACAATCAATCAACAACCAAGCTTCAAGTTCCTGAACAGCCCTTATGAGAAATACTTTGCCAGTAAAACGGCTATCCTCAACGACCCGTATAGCCTGATTGATAAGTGAATTAGGTTCTTGCTGCCTTTGATGAATTGACATCGGACCATCGTTGTCGATAACAAAAATAACACAGGCATCTTGCTTGAGATAATTCTGAACTGCCATACCCAGCATTTCGCTCGGAGATGCTCCTTTTCTATTTCTCCTCGGGATTGCTTTTCGGCCAACTCCTTGGATAGAAAGATTGCCAAGTTGTAGATATGTCACCAACTTATTTGCCAAATATTTGACCACTTTGGGGCGTTGTTGCATGAAAGTCTGGTTAGGGTCTTGAAATGGTGCAGGCTCTCCAGTTAGATTGGTTCGTGGTTTCTGGTTTCCCAACAAGAAACACATTCCTCTCTTCCCAAAGAGCCTGTGATGAGCAAAGTATCTGGTGGTTCGTCCTCGGTCAAGTCGAAAGCGGTGTATCGGGTTAAGAATTGGTCGTCGTATAATCGGGCGTTGGTTGCTCGCGGCAGCCTGACGGTCTGGCTGGACGATTCGTTTTGGCGGCAGTGGTATGATCAGCGGCCGTGTCAACGGGGGGCTCAGTTTGTCTATTCGGATCGCACGATTGAATGGATGTTGACGATGCGGATGCTGTTTGGGTTGCCGCTGCGCCAGACGCAGGGTTTTATCCAATCGCTTTTGGACTTGATGGGGTTGACCTTGGCCGTGCCGGACTACTCGACCTTGTCGCGTCGCCAAGGGCAATTGGCGGTGGTGTTGCCCACTCAACGCACGCCTAAATCGATGCACTTGGTGGTGGATTCGACGGGCTTGAAAGTCTATGGGGAGGGCGAGTGGAACGTGCGCCAACACGGCTGGACGAAACGGCGGACGTGGCGCAAACTGCATGTGGGGGTCAATGAGGCCACCGGCGAGGTGGTCGCCCAGACGTTGACGTCCCATCGGATCGATGATGCCTCGCAGGTCGTCCTCCTGCTGGAGCAAGTCGACGAGGCAGTGGGGGCGGTAGGCGGCGATGGGGCCTATGACAAACAGAAGGTGTTCGACGCGTTGGCCACACCACCGAGCGGCCCCGCGATTCGGCCGATCATTGCCCTGCGTAAAGACGCTAAAATCCAGCAGCATGGTAATTGTAAGGCCCCTCCGTTGGCGCGGGACGAGATGCTCCGAGCTATTCGACGAAAGGGACGCAAGGGGTGGAAACAGGAAAGTGGCTATCATCGACGTTCGTTGGCCGAAACGCTCATCTATCGCTATAAGCATCTCATCGGTGGCCAACTCAAGGCGCGTAGCGAGGCCAACCAACAGGTCGAAAGTCGCCTCGGCTGTGCCGTCCTCAATCGAATGATCCATTTGGGCAAACCCGAATCCTATCGGATAGAAAAAAGCAACTGACAAACAAACAACATGCCAAAACCATACCTGATATATGATTCATGCAACAACGCCCCACTTTGGCATCATTATCTGATTCCAGAGTCCAGATTCTTATGGTTGTAGTTGACACTCTGGCCCCTCCATCAGATCTTGTAGCAGTTCGCTATCGAAAATGGCACTACCGATTCCGAAATCCTGAATCCAACCGTCTAGGGCTGCTCGGTTGTCGCGGATATTCTCAAGATTGATTACTTCTGTGCCATGCCCAGAAACGTTTTGTAAGAGTAAAACACCGAGTGAATCTGATAAGTTCGTCGGATTAAGAGCATCGAGAAGTTGAGAACTATGAGTTGTTATAATCACCTGAGAGTGTTCAGAAATTTGCTCAAGAACATTTGTAATGTCCATCAAAGCACCAGGGTGTAGATTTCGCTCCGGCTCTTCGATAGCAATAAACGGCGGCAATTCAGGTTCGTTAAGTAAGATATAATATGCAACGAGACGCAATGTGCCATCAGATGCTCTCTCCAAAGGTATAGGCTTCTTGTATCCCTCTGAAAGACAGAGTTGGTTATCTCCGTCAATTTTGCATTGGTCTAGTCTGAGATTCGTAGAAGTAGCGAGGGAGTCACTAACGCTTTTGAAACGATCTGGTGCATTCTCATACCAGTACGAGAGTAGTGCTGATAATGTCGAACCATCATCATCGAGCTTTGGAGATTCGCTCAACTCTCCCGATGAGCTACTCTCTAGTATAAATGGAAGTCCATCTAAATCTAAATACCTTCGTATGAGATTTGGCTGGAAGTCATAAAATTCCCAATTTTTAATAAACTCTGTTAAGACTCTTGTAATGGGCTTATTTCCATAATCACCCGCCGACTTCAAAGCGAGTTTATTGGACTTGTATTGTGTCTTGATCTCGCCATCTTCGTCCTGAACAGTGCCTTGTCCATTCTGAATTGATATGACTTTTACAGAGTCAACCCATAATTCTTCCGCATCAAAGGGATGGCCGGTCTCTGCTTGCAGCCTCAGTTTGTATTCAGTTTCGGTTTGTTCCACTTCAGCTTGTAAGCGAAACGTGATGTGGCTTGCCTCTCCTGCCCAAAAGCGACTTTGGATAAATTCAACTGGAGGAAGTTTTTCCTTAACCATCATTGTCCTGAGAAGACTCAAGGCATTCAAGATATTCGATTTCCCACTTGCATTGGGTCCCACGAGAACCGTTAAAGGCTTTAGTGGAAGATCAACATCGCGTAAGCTAAGAAAGTTTCCGATATGCACTTTCTCTAAGAAAGTTTTTTCTTTTGACATGGCTATTTACCTCTCATCATTTGAGATATTGCCCTTAATGGGACAGTCTTTGTTTATTTTGAGAAATAGGGCAAATCAAATTTCGATAAAACGGCTAATACTCCGCCGACCGACAAGGTCGTGATTACGAAGGTCAGATTTAGCACTCGGCACCGCGCACTTCACCGCCGAAGTGCTGCATGCGCTCGTCGGTGTCGATCTGGCCGGCGTTGGTGGGTCGGTAGTGTAGTTGCAGAGCGCGGCGCATTTTTTGCGAGGGATTGGTCGGGCTGCCGTGGTGGGTCATGCCGTGCCAGAGCAGGCAACCGCCAGGAGTGAGGGGGACGACGACGACGCGCTCGCTCTGGACGTCGGTGTCGCAAATCTGCCAATCGCGGCGCTTGAAGTGATTGACTGGCCCCTCGCGGTGCGTGCCGGGCAGGATGTGCAGACAGCCGTTATTCGCGTCGGCGTGGTCGAGGGCGATCCAGACGCCGATGATGGTGGTGCCCAAGGGATAGTTGAAGTACGCGCAGTCTTGGTGCCAGGGTTTTTCGCGGCCCTTAGGCGGCTTGAGCAGGGCCATTTCTTGGAATAGAACGGGCGCGTCGTCCATCAGGCGGGCGAGTACATCCAAGAGATCTGGATCAGTGGCTATAGGTTGGAAGCGCTCGTCCCAATCGACGAAATTCATCAACTTGCGCGCCGCGCTGCGCCGCGCTGCGCCCGTTAGCTTTTGCCCCTGTGCGGAGACTTCTAGCTGGACTCCGCGAAATTCCGGCTGCTTGCCATCAATCAGGTCGTACACCGCATCGCCAGCAGCGGCGACTTGGGCAGGAGAAAACGCCTCCGCTACTGCGAGATAGCCTTGCTCGTGAAAGAAGGCTAGCTGCTCGGGGCCAATGTCGGCAAAGCGGGAGACCTGCTGGGCTTCGGTGCCATAGCGATAGAGGTCGGGGGCGTAGTCGGTGTGGATGCCGTCGTCGATGATGGGTTGGGCGCTAGTCATGTCTGTTCAGCCTCTTCTCCTTCGTCGGCTGATTGGTCCCGGACCAAGATTGCCATGGGAATCAGCACGCAGTAGCCGACGACTAGGAGTACCGGCGCTAGGGTGAGGGAGAGGAAACCCTCGGCTGGCGGGATGCGCAAAAACACATAGCCTAACACGATCACGGCTAAGCCGACTATGGCCAAGGACCAGTTTTTGCGCGTAAAAGGCAGGCCGCCGCGTAGGGCCATGACGTGGCCTCCGCTTAGTGTGCCCGCTTTTGGGGAATGCGGGCGGCGCGACCTTTGCGACCGCGCAGGTAAAACAGGCGTGCGCGGCGCACCCGGCCCTCGCGCATGCGCTCGATCTTGGCGATGCGCGGCGAGTGCATGGGAAAGATGCGCTCGATGGCGATGCCCTGAGAGATCTTGCGCACGGTAAAGGTCTCTTGGATGCCGCTGCCTTTGCGCTGGATGACGGTTCCTTCAAAAATTTGGGTGCGCTCCTTGTCGCCCTCGATGACCCGCACGTGGATGCGCACGGTGTCGCCAGCGCCGAATTCAGGGAGATCGGTTTTGAGTTGGTCCGAGGTTAGTTCGCGCAAGATACTTGCGTCCATTGTATCACCTTGTTTGTTACGGGGCTTCTTCCAGCCCTTGCTCTCGCCAAGTGGCGATGAGCTGTTGTTCTTCTTCGTCGAGTTCGATCTGTTGCAGCAAGTCGGGCCGACGCGCAAACGTGCGCCGCAGAGCTTGCCTCCGCCGCCAGTGATCTATGCGTGCGCGATCGCCCGAAAGCAGTGCATCGGGGACTCGCTGGCCGCGGAATTCAACTGGCCGCGTGTACCAAGGGCAATCGAGTACGACCTCTTGGAACGAGTCGTCCAAGGCCGAGGAAAAGTTGCCCAAAACGTTGGGTATGAGCCGAGCCACCGCGTCGATGAGGACCAAGGCGGCTGGCTCGCCGCCGGTGAGTACGTAGTCGCCGATTGAAATTTCACGGTCGATAAGCCCGGTGCGGATCCGCTCATCTACGCCTTTGTAATGCCCGCACAACAACACCAACCGCTCCTCGAGCGCCAACTCGACAGCGAGCGCTTGATTGAGTGGCTGGCCGTCGGCCGTCAGATAAATACAGCGGCCAGCAGCTAAGCCCCTCTCCTGCCAAAGCTGGTACACGGGCTCGGGCTTGAGGACCATGCCGCCGCCGCCGCCGTAAGGTGCGTCATCCACAGTGCGGTGCTTGTCGGTCGCACAATCGCGCGGGTCGTGAGTTTCGATGGTCAACAGGCCCCGGGCGATGGCGCGGGCCATCATGCTAGTCGCCAACGGCGAGGCAAAAAAATCCGGAAAGAGGGTTACGATGTCTATTTTCATGGCCCAAATAGCTCTTCAATGCCCCGCACGACGACCCGACCCGGGGCGATTTCCACGACAAAGTCGCCGACAGCCGGCACGAGAGCTTCGCCTTTGGCTCCGCGGACCACGTAAACGTCTGTCGTCGGCATGGATAAAACCTCGACGATGCGACCCAATGGCTCTCCTGCCGAATTGACGACCGCGCAATCTACTAGGTCGTCGATGTAGTGCGTGCCCTCCGGCAGGGGATCGCGCTGATCGGGGGCGATGGTAACGTAGCCGCCGGCCAGCATTGAACGCGCCTGTTCGGGCGAGTCGATGCCGGCGAATTTGAGCAACAAGCTCTTGGCGTCTGTGCGCCAGCGCTCGAGTTCGAGCGGCCGGTCGGGTCGGCCCGCGCATTGGAGGACGACGTCCCGCAGGTCGCTGAAGCGCTCGACGCGGTGCGTCAAGGCTTGGGCGCGAACTTCGCCGCGCACTCCCCACGGGCGGGAGATATAGGCTACGGCGACGCGCCCGGCCATGCGGTTGGCTCTCTACGCTTCCTTTTGTTCGGCTGATTCGGCTGGTTCAGTGGTTGCCTGCTCGGCTGGCGCAGCCTCTTCTTGCTCGGCTGGTTCAGCGGCAGCCTGCTCGACCGGTTCAGCCGGTTGGACTGGCTCAGCGGCTGCTTTCTTGCGCCGGCGCTTGGGTTTGTCACCGGAGAGGGCGTCGTCGCGCACCCGACCCTCCGCTCCCTTCCAGCGGGCCAATATCCCTTGGCTGTGGAAGAGAGCGGCGACGGTCTCGGTCATCTGTGCGCCTTTGTTGAGCCACTCGATGGCGCTCTCTTCGTCGATTTTGACGCTGGCGTGCATGGGGTCGTAGAGGCCCACCTCTGCGAGGGCGCGGCCGTTGCGGGCGACGCTGACGTGAGCGGCGACGATGCGGTAGTAAGGCTGTTTGCGTTTGCCTATTCTCTTAAGGCGAAGTTTGACCAATGCTATTCTCCTTGGCGAAGGATGCCTAGCCCACGAGGGGCATTCTCATTTTCGAGCGGCCGCCTTTGGCGCGGCCCATCTGCCTGAGCATTTTCTGCATCATGTGAAATTGTTTGACTAGTTGGTTCACCTCTTGGACGGTCGTGCCGCTGCCGCGGGCGATGCGCTTGCGGCGGCTGCCGTTGAGGATTTTGGGTTGGACTCGCTCTTGGCGGGTCATGGAGTTTATGATGGCCTCGACTTGGGTGAACGCGCTGTCGTCGAGCTGCATGTTCTTGGTGGCCTTGCCGGCTCCGGGAATCATGCCCATGAGCTGGTCGAGCGGCCCCATGCGGCGCACCGCTTGCAACTGCGAGAGGAAATCCTCAAAAGTGAAAGAGGCCCGGCGAAACTTTTCTTCCAACTCTTTGGCCCTATCGTGCTCCATGGCCTGCTCGGCCTTCTCTACGAGCGAGACAATGTCACCCATGCCGAGGATGCGCGAGGCCATGCGGTCGGGGTGAAAAGACTCTAGGTCTTCGATTTTCTCGCCGGTGCCGACGAATTTGATCGGCCGGCCGGTGACGGCGCGAATCGACAGCGCCGCTCCGCCGCGGGCGTCGCTGTCGAGCTTGGTTAGGGCACAGCCGGTAAATGCGAGGCGCTGATTAAAGCGGGCGGCGGTCTCTACGGCGTCTTGGCCCAGCATGCTGTCGGCGACAAAGAGAATTTCGTGCGGTTCGACGGCCTGCTGGATGCGGTCCAACTCGTCCATCATCTCTTCGTCGATGCTCAGGCGGCCCGCCGTGTCGATGAATGCGATGCTGCGATGGGTCTCGCGAGCTTGGTTGATGCCGCGACGGCAGATGGCGACTGGACCGACGCCTGCGGGCTGGCTGAAGACCGGCACGTCGATAGAAGCCCCCAGCGATTGGAGCTGGGCCACGGCGGCCGGGCGATACACGTCGGCGGCGATCAATAGCGGTGGCCGGCCCCTTTCCTTGAACTGGCGAGCCAGCTTGGCAGCCATAGTCGTCTTGCCACAGCCTTGGAGGCCGACGAGCATAACGACGGTGGGAGGGTGTTCGGCGAGGTTGGGCGGGCTGTTGTTGCCCCCCAGCAGCGCGATGAGCTCGCTGTGGACGATTTTGACTAGCTGTTGGCCCGGGGTGAGGCTCTTGAGGACGTCTTGGCCGAGGGCCTGCTCTTTGACCCGCTGAATAAAGTCCTTGGCGACCTTGAAGTTGACGTCGGCTTCGAGCAGAGAACGGCGAATTTGGCGCAGCGTATCGTCGATGTTGCGCTCGGTGATTCGCCCCTGCCCGCGAAGCGAGCGGAAGAGGTCGTCAAAGCGTTCGCTGAGTCGGTCAAACATGGGCCGATGCGTCGAGTGGTAGAATGGGACAAAGAAGCTAAAATATAAATTTAATATATAGATATAGCAACAGAGGCAGGTCAGCCGCGCAGGTCGGCGATAACGCGGGCTGGGTCGGGGGCGTTGAAGACGGCTGAGCCGGCCACTAGGCACTGGGCACCGGCTCGGCGGCAGTCGGCCGCGTTGTCGGTGTGGACCCCGCCGTCGATGCCGATGGGTATGTCTAGCCCACGGCGCTCGATTTCTGCGCACAGGTCGCGGATTTTGTCGAGGGCTGCGGGTTGGAAGGCTTGGCCGCCAAATCCCGGCTCCACGGACATGACTAAGGCCGAGTCGAGTTCGTCGAGATAGGGATAGAGGGCGGAGACGGGCGTTTTGGGGTTGACCGCGAGGCCGCACTGGAGACCGTGCTGACGAATGGCGTCGAGTACGGCTTGGGCGGACTCGATTTCCACGTGGACGACGAGCGAGTCCGCGCCCGCCTCTTTGAAGGGGCCGATGAAGGGCAAGGGATTTTGCAACATCAGGTGCGTGTTGAGTTCGAGGCGGGTAGTTTGGCGCACGGCTGCGACGACCGGCAGCCCAAAGCTGATGTTGGGGACGAAGTGCCCGTCCATTACGTCGAGATGAAGAAAATCAGCCCCGCCGCGCTCGACGCGGGCGATGTCCTCGGCTAGACGGGCAAAGTCGGCGGCCAAGAGGGAAGGGCCGATGCGCGTGGCGTTCATGGATCCTCCCAATTGTCAAAGGCATCGGGCTTGGGGGGCGGTGCCGCGGCGCTGACGACGAGGTCGATGCGGCTGTGGCGCGAGATGCGCTGTTCGCTCGTAGGCTCTTGCGCTAGGACCGTGCCGACGCGCTTTTGTTTGTCGATGCGCTTGGCGATGTGGCCGATGCGCAATTCGTATTTGCGCAAGGTGTCCTCCGCCGCCCCGATGGACAGGCCGATTAGATTCGGGACGCGCTTGAGGGCTGTGGGTGGGCCGTTGCTGACTTGGAGGTCAACCGCACTGTCGCCAGCGAGTTGAGCACCGGGGAGAGGCGACTGCCCGACGACAGCGCCCGCGGGGAGGGTGTCTGAAGAGCGGTAGAGGATTTGGCCGATCTTTAGCTGGTTTTCCTCTAGTTGCAAACGCGCCTCGCGCATGCTAACGCGGCGCACATCGGGAACCTCGTAATAGCGCGGTCCTTTGCTCACGGTCAAGACGATGCGTCGCCCTTCTTTGACCAATTGGCCGCCACTGGGATCTTGATCGACGACCGCGTCGGCGGGAACGGTTTCGTGGTGCAGCGAATCGCCGATGATCACCTTCAGTCCGGCTTCTTCGAGTCGGGCCGATGCCTCGGACGAGAAAAGGCCCTGGAGGTTGGGGACTTGGACGCTGGGCGTGTCAACTAAGTACGGCATGATGGCCGCGTCGAGTAGGATGAGGGCGATGATGCCGGCGAAGAACGCGCCCGCCGCGAGCAGGACCAAGTGGCCGAGGATGTTTTTCACGATGCGGCCTTGCGGATGCGCGCGGCAAAACTGCCGTCGCCGGCGTGTTGACCCGGTATGGTCAGGACGTAGCGGCCGGCCCAGGGCTGAGCGGGAAAGTGGGCATCGGCGCGCTCTAGCTGCGCGGTCGGGGTTTGCTTTAAGAAGCGCTCGACAATGGCCTCGTTTTCCTCCTTTTCCAAACTACAAGTGCTATACACTAAGACGCCGCCGGGACGCAGGTGCTCGTAAGCGCGTTGGATGAGTACCTGTTGCCGCGCGGTCAATGCGGCCAATTTGGTGGGCTGGCGCCGCCAGCGGGCATCTGGTCGCCGTCCGAATACGCCGGTAGCACTACAGGGCACATCGGCGAGGACGCGATCAAAGGCACTGCACCCAGGCGTTGTGCCGTCGCGGGCCACGGGGCGGATGGCCCGCAGGCGCAGGCGTCGGGCGTTTTCGCGCACTCGCTTCAGGCGCGGCAGCGAAATGTCGGCCGCTACGACCCAGCCGCGGTCGGCCATGGCGATGGCCGCTTGCACGGCCTTGCCGCCGGGTGCGCTACACAAGTCGAGCAGGCGTTCGCCCGGCTGGGGGTCGAGCAGGGCCACGGCCAAGCTGGCGTTGGGGTCTTGGACTTGAAACTGGCCCTGCTGGTATGCGCGTGAGGCAAAGAGAGCCGCGCCGTTTGCCGCTTGGTAAAAGCCCGGCCTCGCCTCGACTGGGACTAGGTCGAGTTCGGAGGCAGTTTCGCGGCTGGCACGCAGCGGATTGAGGTAGATGTTGAGCGGAGCGGGCTGGTTGTTGGCCACGAGCAAATGTTCGGTGATTTCGCGGCCCCAGCGGCTGACCCAGCGCTCGACCAACCATTCGGGGTGGGAGTGGTACACCGCTAGGTAATGCGTCGGGGTCTGCTGCTGATCGGGATAACGAACTTGTGCGCGTTGCCGCAGCAAGTTGCGGAGCACGGCGTTGACCAGCGAAGCAATGCCTTGGTGCGTCAAGTGCTTGGCTAGCTCGACTGAAGTGTGGACGGCTGCGGACTGGGGCACGCGGTCGAGCCAGAAGAGCTGATAGGTGCCGAGGCGCAGGATGTGGCGAGCCCAAGGCGAGAGTTGGGCGACCGGACGCGCACAACAGGTGGCGATGATCCAATCGAGCCGCTTCTGCCACCGCACCACACCGAGGACTAGCTGGCGGGCAAAGCGCGCGTCGCGATTGGTCGGCAAGCGTGCGTCGAGAGCTTGCAGCAGTTCGTCGAAAGGTCGGGCTTGCTGCTCTAGATCGCGGAGGAGGTGTGCCGCCGCAAGGCGGGCTGAGTCGGGAGGACGCACGGCTCAGCGCAAGAGGAGCATGGCGCGGTGTAGCTCGGCCGAATCCGTCCGCAGGCGGTAGATGTAGAGGCCGCTGGCCGCGGGTGCGCCGGTTGCCGACTGGCTATCCCAATGGACCACGTACTGCCCCGGAGATGTGTTCGCTGCAAAGGGCGTGGCCACTTTTTGCCCCATTATGTTGAAGATGTCGATTTGGGCAAAGCGAGCTCCTCCCTCGGGGATGGCGAAGGGGATAGTGGTACCGGCGTTAAAGGGATTGGGGTAGTTCTGCGCGAGGATGGGGTCGCGCGGCAGCGCGAAGCCGGACGGATCTGAGATGGACGTGGCAACGTCCCCCCATACTACTTGGCTTTCAGCGCACGAGCCGTCGGCGCAGGTCTTGAAAACGAGCGTGGTAGCCTGTTCGGCGTCGAGGAGCAGGTAGGTCTGGCCGCGCTCGTCGCTAGTGGTCGTTATCTGCTGGGCCGCGCCAGCCGGTATGAGGATGGCCTCGTCGTTGACGAGCGCGTATGCCGGTGCTGCGCCGGGATTGGTAATGTCCCAAGTAAAAGACGCGCTAGGGCGGAAGTGTCCAGCTTGCAAAAGGCGCGCCGACACGAGGATTTCTCCGGCGCTGCTGTCGGCTACGCTGCCGGTGCCGGCGGCAGAAAAGGAGGGGTTTTGCCCGACCGAGCGAAAGAAGATGCCATCCGGCAAAGCCTGCCCGGCGTCGTCGCAGTAATTGCGCAAGAACGCGACTTGCGGGCGGATGTCGTCGCGCTCGTCAAAAGAAGGCCCCAGCGACACCACGTCGAGGTAGATGTCTATGGGTGTGGTGGGGCTGATGGAGTCGGCCAAGGTGAAAGCCAAGCTAGCGAGATGGCCCTCGCCCTCTATCCCGGCACCGCCGAGGGTCGCGATGCCCCATTGGGCGGTTTGGCCTTTTATTTGCGGTGCCCCTGGGGAGACAAAGGAATTGGCCCTCGCTGTCTCGCCTAGTGCGCCCGCGATCGCGGTGATCGCGTTGGCTGGTTCCCAGCTAAATTCGAATTTGACTTGGCGCACGCCGCTCATGTTGCGCGCCGAGACGCTGAACTCCACGGTGCTATTGGCGGCAAACCCGCAAAAGGGGCCTTCTTCGCCAACGAAAATTTCGACATCTGCATTGGGGCCAGCGGCTGTGAGGCGAGGCAATGCGATGGCACCGAGGAGAGCTATATAGCAGAGTAACATGCAGTTTCCCCGAGTGATTAAGTTCAAAAAATACAGCGAGTAAATGTACGCAACGCTAGCGTCTAGGCAAGCGCACCAGTCTCTCCTTGACCGGGTTTTGTCGCGGTCGATATTATTGTCTAAGCTGCATCACAACTTCCAAGTATATGGACTATTGAAGGTACGTATGCGCCGTTATCCCGTCTGGAATGTCCTCCGCGCCGATCCGTACGATAGCTTGATTGATGCCCTGCTCGCCGGCCGCGGCCTGACCCGCGCCGAGCTGCAAGTCGGTCCTGAAGCCCTGCATCCACCCGAGCAAATGCAGGACATGGCGACTGCGGTTGCGCGCCTAGAGCGTGCCGTGCGCACCCGCGAGAAGATCGTCGTGTACGGCGATTACGATGTCGATGGGGTTTGCAGCACTGCCGTGCTGATGGATTTGCTCGAGCGCGTAGGAGCTGACTGCGACTGCCTTTTGCCCGATCGCCACCGGGACGGATATGGCCTCAAGCCGCCTGGAGTCGAACTCGCCATAGCAAAGGGCGCGCGCGTCATCGTCACGGTTGACAATGGCATCTCGGCCTACGAAGCGCTAGAGCTGGCCGCAGTGCGCGGCGTGGAGGTCGTAGTAGTAGATCACCACCAACAGCTCGCCGAATTGCCGCGCGCCCTTGCCATCGTCAACCCCAATCGCCGCGATTGCACGTATCCGTTCAAGGACTTGGCCGGCGTTGGCGTCACCTTCAAGCTGGTGCAGGCCCTCAGCGCAGCCTTTCTCGCCGGCGAGGAGCGCCGCCGCTATCTCAACGAACTGCTCGACCTCGTGGCCTTGGGAACGGTGGCCGATCTCGTGCCCGTGCTGGGGGAAAATCGCCTGTTCATCCAGCGCGGCCTGCAGATCCTCCAGCGCACCAATCGCCTCGGGCTGTGTGCGCTCAAGAAGGTAGCCAGCTACCGAGACCAGCCCCTCGATGCCGCCAGTTTGGGTTTTCGCTTGGGGCCGCGGATCAATGTCGCTGGTCGCTTGAAGACGCCCGATATAGCGCTGCGGCTTTTGCGCTCGGCAAACGAGGGGGAGGCTGCACAGTTGGCCGACGAACTCAACCGGCTCAACTCCCAGCGGCAGGCTTGGCAGCGCGATGGGATACGGGAGGTCGAGGAACAAGTCGGCCCGGAGGAGGACGTGGAGGACCATATCATCGTGGTGCTAGGGGAGTGGAATTTGGGGATCATCGGCCTGTTGGCCAGCAAGTTGTGCGAAAAATACGCCCGCCCCGCAGTCGTGTGTACCCAAAGCGGTGATCACGGCCTCTGCGTCGGTTCGGCTCGCAGCATCCCCGGCTACGACATCAGCGCAGGAATCCACGCCTGCGAAGAATACTTGCAGACGCACGGTGGCCATCCGGCGGCCGCGGGTTTTTCGCTTGAAGCCGATGCCTTTGAGCACTTTCGTCTCGCGCTGATCGATCACGCCAACACCCACATTAGCGCCGAGGCCCTGCAACCCGTTTTGGACATTGACCTGATGCTCAAACCGGCCGATTTGACGCTAGACACGGTGGAGCAACTCGCCGCGCTAGAGCCTTTTGGCAACGGCCACCGACGTCCGGTTTTTACCCTAGAGGGCTGTCGGGTCGTTTGGGCGCGGCAGATCGGTTCCGGCCGCCACTTCAAGGCCGAATTGGAGGTAGGAGGCCGCCGCTGTGCGGCGCTGTGGTGGAACCAAAAAGACCTCGCGGACAAGGTACGGCCGGGCGACCGGCTGAGTGCGGCTTTCGAGTTGGAAGCAGACACCTATACTGGCAACGGTGCCGTGCAGATGGTTATCAAGGACTTGTACTTGCGGGAGTCGGGAGCGTAGAGGCTTCCTGCGGAATTGGAGAATGCGAACGTGATAAGTTCCCAATACACCCAAGAATTGTGCAGCCGGGACAGCGACGCCAAAATCGTCCTGTTGGTCGTCGATGGCTTGGGCGGGTTGCCCCATCCCGCCACTCGCAAGTCCGAGCTGGAGACGGCCCAGTTGCCCCACTTAGATGCGCTGGCTAAGGGAGGCACCTGCGGCCTGATTTCGCCGTTGGGAGCAGGGTTTACACCAGGTAGCGGCCCGGCCCACCTAGCTCTTTTTGGCTACGATCCTTGGCAGAGTCAAATAGGTCGCGGTGCCCTTTCGGCTCTTGGCTTGGGGCTGGATTTCGCCCGTGGCGACGTGGCGGCACGCCTCAATTTTTGCACCGTGGATGATGCAGGCCGGGTGTGCGATCGCCGCGCTGGCCGCATCCCCACGGAAAAAGGCCGCCAGCTTTGCGAAGCGTTGAGAGCGGTCGCCGTGCCCGAAGTGGAAGTGCAAGTCGCCGCTGAGATGGAGTACCGCGCTGGCGTGGTATTTCGCGGCGCGGATTTGGGCGACCAAGTCTCGGATTCGGATCCGCAGGTGACGGGCGTGCCGCCCAAGTCTCTGACGGCACTCGCGCCGGGTGCCGAGCGCACGGTTGAAGTGGCCAATGCCTTTTTAAAGCAAGCCGCCGCTTTGCTCGCCGACGAGCACCCGGCCAATATGGTGCTGCTGCGGGGATTTGGTCGCTATCCAGAGCTGATGTCGATGGACGAGGCATACGGGCTGAAGGCGCTGGGCATTGCCGGGTATCCCATGTATCGCGGGGTGGCCGGTGCTGTGGGCATGGATGTCGAAGCGGTTGGCTGGGACCTCGAATCCGAATTCGCCTTGCTCGAAAGCCGCTATGCGGACTACGATTTTTTTTATGTCCACGTAAAGAAAACCGACAGCGCGGGCGAGGACGGAGATTTCGATTTAAAGGTGCGGCTGTTAGAGGAGTTGGATGCCTACATTCCGCGGTTGATCGCACTGCAACCCGAGGTACTTGTCGTCACTGGCGACCACTCGACCCCGTCGATTATGCGCAGCCACAGTTGGCACCCCGTGCCCACGGTCATAGCCAGCCAGTGGGCGTTGGCCGATGCGACAGAAGAATTTTCCGAGCGCGGTTGCAGCGCCGGTAGCCTCGGAATCGCGCCGTCAACGAGCTTGATGGCCCACGCGTTGGCCCATGCGCGCCGGCTCGACAAATTCGGCGCTTGAGATGATCGCCCCTCTGCGCATTGCCCACCGCGGCGCATCCGGTCCGGGGCTGGCACCCGAAAACACGTTGGCCGCTTGCGAAAAGGCGCTCCAGGTCGGCGTCGATATGCTCGAAATCGACGTGCGCGCCACCCGCGACGGCCAGATCGTGGTTTTGCACGACGCGGCGCTCGACCGGACCACCAACGGCACCGGGCTGATTGCCGACCTCTTGGGCGAGGAGGTGCGCCAATTCGATGCGGGCCGCTGGTTTAGCGCGGATTTTGCCGGCGAGCGCGTGCCCCTGCTCGAAGAGGTGCTCGACTTGGCGCGGAACCAAGCCCTCGTACTGATAGAGATCAAAGCCGACGGCATTGCCGAGCGCGTCCTACAGGTGATTGAAGCGGCCAATGCGGTCGAGCGGGTCGTGGTGCAGGCATTCAATCCGCAAACCGTCCAGCGGCTCAATTTGCTCGCACCGACCCTACCCACGGCGCTGTTGGTCGGTCAGTTGCCGACCACGCCCTCGCGGGTGCGCGCCCGCCGCCTCGTGCGCCAAGTGCTGCAAGTGGGGGCCAACGCGCTGGCGATGTGGTACGCGGCGCTGACTCCACCCTTCCTCGAAGAGATGCGCCAGCGGGGTATTGCGGTCTGGGCTTGGACCGTTGACGAGGACATTGCCATGCGCGACTTGGCGACGATGGGGGTGCAGGGGATCATTACCAATCGGCCAGACCAGCTCAATCAAGTGCTCGACGAACTAGTCGCCGACGGGTCACTGCGGCCGCCGTTGGGCCGGCGCATCAAGCGCAGCCGCTGGGGGCGCCGTCGCCAATTGCGCAAGCTCCAAGCGGCTAAGCGGGGCCGCTGAGGTCGCAGATGCTCTACACCTTGTTGGCCATATTGCTGCTGATCGTCGTGGTGCTGAAGTTCTGGTCGCCTTTTGGCCAGCGGTGCCCCGAATGCCAAGCGCGTCGGGAGGATGCGGAATACCCCTTGTGTCCAAATTGCGGGTGGATTTACGAAGTGCCTGGGGAAGAAGACGATGATTTTGCGCCGGATGACGACGAAAATGCGAAATTCTGAAGGGCGCGCCGCCGCGCTGTCGCGCCCTGTTTGCGCTTGACAATCCCCTGTACTTCCCTTTAGATTGTCTCTGATTATATAGGGAAGCACAGAACGTTCAAACTCAGGAAGGTGAACCATGAAAATGCGGGCAATATCGCTGTTTGTCGCCGTCGCGGTTTTGGCGGGCTGTGACGACCCCCCCACAGCCGAGCTCGACGCGGCCAAGCAAGCCCTCGACACAGCCCGAGACGCCGATGCCGAGCGCTTTGCCGCCAGCGAATACTCGGCCGCGCAACGCGCGTACAGCGACGCCGAAACCACGACCAAAACCGAAGACGAGCGCTTTTTCCTCTTCAAGGACTTTGAGCAAGCGCGGGCGCAAATCGCCGATGCCAAGAGCAAGGCCACGCAGGCCGAGTCGGCTGCGCACGCCGAAAAGAAACGCCAGCGGGAGTCAGCCGAAGCCGTGATTGCCGCGGCCCACGACGCGATTACCGCCGCATATACCAGCCTAGAGGAAGCGCCGTCCGGCAAGGGCACGGAAGCCGATATTGAGGCCCTGCGAGCCGAGTTAAGTGCCGCCGAAGCCGATATGGCCGCGGCCGCAGCCGCACTGGACAGCGAGCATTTCTCCGATGCTGAGTCCCTCGCCGAAAGCGCGGATCTGAAGGCTACCGAAGTCGCCGACGGCGTGATAGTGGCCGTGGATAGATACCATGCGCTGGTCGAGGAGATGCGCCCTTGGTACGAGCGCTTCTGAGCGTGCGTCCTTGCAAGCTTCAATCACAGGCGGCCGGGAATTACTCCCGGTCGCTTTATTTTTTTTCGCACTGCTGTGGGGAGCACCCGCCGCACGTGCGTCCGCGCTCTGGTTAGAGCATCAGCAACTGGTGCAAGCTGTTGAGCGACACGACCTAGCTACGCCTTACATCGTCATCAATACCCAAGACAATCTCATCCTGCTCCGCGATGGGGAGCAGGTGTTGCGCCAAGCCACTTGTGCAACGGGCAGTGGTCGCAAGCTCGAAGGAGCCAAGCGGTGGCATCGCTGGACGTTCGACACCCCCCAAGGCCGCTTCGCTATCCGCCGCAAAGTCGCCGATCCCCTGTGGATTCGGCCGACTTGGTACTTTATCGAAAACGACGAGGAAATTCCCATTTTCGCCGAGGACTCGAGGCGGTTCCAACGCGGGGTCTTGGGCGCGTACGCCTTGTACTTTCTCAAAGATTTTATGATCCACGGCACACTCTTTGAAATCAACTTGGGCAAGAGCATTACGCACGGCTGCGTCCGGGTGGGCAGCGAGGATTTGGAGTATCTGTACGAAGCCGTCGAAATCGGCTGGCCGGTCTTTATCTACTAGCGATTGGCGATGAAGCACCTCGCGTTGTTTTGGGCCTTTGCGTGCGGCGCGAGCGCGGCGTCGGCCGAGGACTTGGCATACATCAACGCCGCGCTGCGGGCTTGGTTGCAGGCCATAGAAGCGGATGCGCCGTACTTGCTGGTGGATCGAGGTGCGGGCGAGTTGCGGCTGATGCACGGGAGGGCACTCTTGCGGCGCGTGCCGCTCACAACCGATTCCCTTGGAACACAGCCGCCGGTGCAATCCGCGCTCGAGGCCCGGTTGCGCCGCTATCGCCCCAGCAGCCCTTGGCGCGGCTTGGTGCCCAGCCCTTTTGATTGGGAACAGAATTTGGTCACCGACGCCTCGGCCACCAGCGCTCTGTATTTCGCGAGCGGGTTGTTGATCTACGCCAGCCCGGCGTGGCACCGCCCCGGTGTTATAAACCTGCAAATTGGAGTTGCTGATTTGTGCGCGTTGTACAATGCTTGCGGCCCGGGCACAACGCTCGTCGTCCTACCCGCTAACTGGAGAGAGGGGCCGCTGCCGTGACCTTGCATTTTGGCGCGGCGGCCGCGGACATCACGCCGCCAGTCGGCATCGCAATGGGTGGGTATTGGGGGCGGCGGTCCGGGGCTACGCACATCCACGACCGTCTCATGGCCAAGGCCCTAGTCTGCGGCCAAGGTGCGGCGCGGGCAGCTCTTGTCGCTGTCGATTTGGTGGGGTTAGACGCGGATATTGTGCGGGGGATTCGGGCGAAGGTTGCGCGCGCCACTGGCATTGAAAGCGCGGCCATCATGGTCTGTGCCTCCCACACCCACGCCGGCCCGCTGACCTTCCCCTTCCGGGGCATGGGTCGCATTGACGACCGCTACTTGGAGCAGGTTGCGGACGCCGTGCTGGAGGTGGTGGTAGCGGCGGCCGCCGACAGCCGATCGGGCCGTTTGTACTATGCGCGTCCCGAGGTGCAGATCGGCATCAATCGCCGCGAGCCGCACCCGCAGGGTACGCGGATCGGGCAAAATCCCGCCGGTCCGGTGGTGCCCTACGCACACGTGCTGCGCTTTGTCGCTGCCGATGGCACAGGAGCTACGCTCTTCAACCACGCCTGTCATCCGGTGGTTTTGGGCCGCGACAACCTCCAGATCAGCGGCGACTACGCCGGTGCGGCAGCGCGCCACATCGAGGAGCAGACCGGCGATGATGCTCTTTTTGTCAACGGTGCCTGCGGCGATGTCAATCCGCGGATCGCCAACGGCTCGTTTGCCGATGTCGAGGCGTTGGGACAGGAGTTGGGGCAAGCCGTGCTGGGAGGGCGAGATGCGGCTGCGCCCTTGGACGCTTCAGCGATAAGCTGGGCGCACGAGCGGTTGGATTTGCCGCTGCAGCCTCCGCCGTCGCGCTGGTGTGCTAAGGTCGAGCAACTCAAAGGGCACCTGCGGGCGCGTTTGGCACGGGGCAGCGAGGTGTCCAAAGCGCAGCTCGAATGGGCTGTGGCCATGTGCAAATGGGTGCAGGCTGGCGCGGATCGCGCTCGGGTGCAGCCTTTTGAGATACAGGCGTTGGCGTTAGGCGAGTTGGTGCTTTTGGGGCTGGAAGGGGAGATTTTCGTCCGCTATCAGCTCGATTTGGAGGCCGCACATGGGCCAGCCGTCTTGTGCGGCTTTGCCAATGGCTGCATTGGCTATGTGCCCACGGCTGATGAGTACGCGCGCGGCGGCTACGAGATCGACTTGGCCTACAAGGTTTATCCGAGCGTACAGATGATTGCGCCAGCGAGCGAGTCGCTGATACGGCAGCGGACCGCGGCGTTGATAGCGAAGGTGCGCTAGCTTAACAGGAGGATGTATGCGCGATCTAGAGGTGCTCTACGATCGAGTTCCGGCGACGCGGTGCGCGGGTACGGGCGATTGCTGCTGGCTCACAGAAGAGGAGTTCGACAACTACTACGCCACCATGTTCCCACTCTACCGAGCCGAATACGTCCACATCGTCGCCTATGTGGAGCAGCACTTTTCCCCGCAGCGTCGCCAAGAGTTGCTGAGCTTTACCGAGGAGCGGCCGCGCCGCTGCCCCTTTCTCGGCGCGGACCATAGCTGTACCATCTATCCGGTGCGCCCGCTGATTTGCCGCACGTACGGGGCGCTGAACCCGGTCTCGATCGCCCGCCAAGCTATTGCACATCAGGGCGCTTTGCCCTCGGCGCAAATTCGCGCCTTTGTGCGGCGCGAGGCCGGTATGGTGTGTCCGCGGGTGGCGGTGCTGGAGCCGCAAAAGGTCGCGCGGCACGCCCGCATGCTCATGGAGGGGACATACGATCGCGAGTTGGCGTGGCTCAGTGCCGAGGTGGAACTGACGGGCGCGGCGCGCAAACGGCTTTTCCAACGGCTCACTGGCCGGAAAGAGTGGCCGCTGCGCTGGTCTTGGGGAGGCTTTAATACGCTGCGCTTTGCGCCGCTGGCGTGGCTGCGCCAGCACCTTGCTGCGTATTGGAAAAAGGCCGAGTTAATCGATCAAAAGTGATGCGAAAGGAGATTGTACCATGCAACAATACCGAGTCGCCATTTTGGGCTGCCGCGGCCGCGGCACGGCCGCAGGTCGCGCGTACCATCAGCATCCCCGCACCGAGGTTGTGGCTCTGTGCGACCTCGTGCCCGAGCGGCTGGCGACCCTTGGCGACGAGTTAGGGGTCGCGGCTCGCTACGATGACCTCGACCGGATGATCGAAGCCGAGGCTCCGGACATCGTCGCCATTCCCACGGGCACTGAGTTCCACTATCCGCTCGCCATGCGAGTGCTGGAGCACGGAGTCCACATCGACATTGAAAAGCCAATTTGCACGACCTTGGCCGAGGCCGACGCGGTGTTGGCCAAAGCTGAGGAGAAAGGAGTGCAAGTGGCCGTGCATCACCAAGGGCGCAGCGGCGGCGCGCTGCAAGCGGTCAAAGCAGCGATTGCCGAGGGCCGGATCGGCGATTTGCGCTATGTGCAAGGCAGCGGCAAGGGCTACTACGGCGGCTATGGCCTGATGAATATCGCCACGCACTCGCTCAATGCCATGTTAGGAGTGGTTGGGCCGGTGCAGAGCGTCCAAGCCGTGGCCCTGACCGATGGCCGACCGATCACGCCCGAGGATGTGGTGCCGTCGCCGAGCGGCATGGGCTACATCGCCGGCGAGCACGTGACTGCGGCTCTCGCCTTTGAATGCGGGATTTCGGGTACCCTCTTGCAGCATCGCTTCCCCAAGATGGATTCAACGGCCTATATGATCGAGATCTACGGCACCGAGGGCCGGCTCTATTGGAAAAGCGGCGCTCCGTGGTTTTTGTCCACGCCGCACTTTGCCCCTGGCCAAGCCGAGTGGGAACCGCTCGCCCCTCTAGTGCCCGAGCACTACGACCCGGCGGGCTCGGCTGCGGTGGAGGACTATCAGTTCGCCGACGAGTACGTGCAGGCGCTCGACGAGGGCCGCTCGCACGAGTGCTCGGGCGAGGCCGGTCGTCACGTGCTGGAGATATTGATGGGGATTTTCGAGTCAGGGGCGCGTGGGAAGCGCGTGGATTTGCCGCAAGCGGACCGCGACCACCCGCTCTTGCGCTGGCGCGAGGAACACGGCATGGGCTTGCCCAACTCCATGCCGATGCCGCGCCCGTATGCGGAGTGGCTCGCCGCCGAAGATTGCCGCTTGGGCCGGAGTCCGAGTTAGCCGCCGCGCTTGACTTAGATGAGGACCTGCATAAAGCCGACTCGAAGCCACTAGTCGAGTTTCCCTAAGCACCGGCAAACGATACTTCCGCTGCAATCCATGTTATAGGATTTTAGCTTGGGAGACTGGGTCTGCTAAGTGTTTATCAATGGTCTCTTGTTTGGCAAAAGACAGGAATTTGGTCTCGTTGACGGCGCAATTCAGCGGAATCGCTTCGTCATGGAGAGATTCTCCAAAAAGAAGGTACCAAAACCATTTCTTGAGTACCAAGCTCATTACGCTCTTTGGCACTTCGCCAGATTTACGCCATCGAGTAACCGTGCTGCGGTGGATCTGTAGCCAGTCTGCTACATCCGAGAAGGTGGTGCCCGTTGTGTCGCAGAGGAATTCCAATTCTTCCATGGATAGACTGGCGTTGTTGCCGCAGATTTCGTTCGCGATTGCCCGGTGAATCCGGTGGATTTCCCCTTCAGAAATGGCGGCGGTGCCATCGGGAAGTGAGCTTAGTCGGAGCTCTGGCACAGACCATGTCCGACCGGCAGCGTAGTATGGGTAGTTTTTCTTAATCTCGGTTTTCATTGAGGGATAGCGCGAATGAACAGGGTCGTTGCTGCCCGTCAGCCAGCCAATTTTCCCAACAACCCCCAACCGCTGACGGCGGACGAGGCGATTAGTACCGCGGTTGAGAGCACTGCACCGATGAGGACCCAGGCGCGGGTGCGGTAGGAGGCGGGTAGCTTGAAGTTGAGATAGATGGCCGCCACCATCATTATGGCAATGGCCAGATTGGCGATGAGGAAACCGGCGATCTGGGTCAGGATGTCGAAGGGGATGTTGTTCCAGACGATGAGCATGGTGGTGGCGAAGATGTAGAGGCAGATGACGCGCTTGATCGCTTGGTATTCCCAAGTGCGGTCCGGCCAGCGGGCAGCGAGAAACTCTTGCGCCACGCGGGCGTAGATTTCGGGCAGGGCTTGTAGGGTGCCCCATAGCGCGGCGAGGATGCAGACGTAGTAAATCCACACCAAACTCGGATGAATCTGCCGCCAGACGTGGGCTTGGTGCGTCAGCAAGTTCCAGCCCTCAAAGCGGGTTTCGAGCGGGAAGAGCACGGCCGCCCCGGAAATCATAAAAGCCCCAGTGACGATAAAGAGAACCAGCGCCCCCAGCCCCACGTCCCAGCGCAGCGGTGCCACGCGTTGCCGCAGGTGGTGGATTTGCTGAGGATCGTCGGGTAGGTAGTCAATGGTCTCGCTGCGGGAGGCGCGGTCGCGGATGGCCTCGATATCTTGGTGGCCGGTCAGTCCCCACTTGTGCAGGCCGATCCAGTTGGCGTAGGCGATGTAGCCAATCACCGAGCCACCGACGTAGCCAAAGGTGGTGCCCAACGTCAGCAGCGGATGCGCGACGGTGTCTGCGGGTGCCCACTCAGGGAAGGGCGGCAGGTCGCCAAAGCGGAAGGTCCCCACCAGCGCTGCGATAAAGTCTGGACGCACGATGAGGGTCCCGGCGATGGTGCCGGTGACTAGGATTCCGCAGATGAGGAGCTGTTGCTTTTCGAGGCGTTCAAAGGACAGGCGGATGCCAAGAAGCAGCGCCAAGCCAATAAAGGCCGAGGTTATGGCGTTTTCCCAGAAGACTTCTTCCTCTCCGGCGGGCAGCATGTCGCGCAGCAAGAAGTGAAAAAGGTCGCCGCAGGGTTTGGAGATGGGCACCCAGGCGAGGGGCGCGCCGATCATCTCAAACAGCAAAATGGTCAACAGCAGCCATCCGCGCGGCCCGGGCAGGCGCACGAGGCGGTGACCGATCAGCTCGCCGCTGACGGCTGTGTAGCGGCCGATCAGATAGGTGAAGAAGACGCCTTTGACCAAGCAACTGAGCAAGACCATCCACAACAAGCCATAGCCGGCCCAAGCCCCGGCCCGCACCACGACGATGGTCTCGCCGGCGCCGATGGCGACCGAGGCGACGATGGCCGCCGGGCCAAAGACGGCGAGCATACCGAAGAGTTTTTTCAGCGACCAAGGCTGGGCGAAGACGCCTTCGGGCGGCGGGATTTCTACTTTGTTCATGTGAAAAAAATAAAGCGCTGGGCGACGATGCTGAGGCGTAAATTCATGGGGGGCAAGATACAGCGGGTGGAGAGGTGGCGCAATAGTTCACTGTCGAGCGGTGGATGAGCTGTGCTAATGCACTGTCATCATTTTTCGCGTTGCACTTCGGTGTTCGCGCGCAGGAAAGACGCGTAGCCCGCTTCATCGAGTGTCCCGGCCGCCAGCGCGATAACGGCTTGAGCCGCGCTTTCTTGCGTGGCGGTGAAGCGATATCCGTTCAACTCCAAAAACAGGATTCCGACTACAAAGCCGGTGCGTTTGTTGCCATCGACAAATGGATGGTTGCGCACGATGCCCGCCGTATAGGCGGTAGCCATTTCGATGAGATCGGGCGGGTCCGCATAGGCGTAGTGTTGCTGTGGCCGAGCCAGAGCCGATTGCAACAAGCCGTCGTCGCGCACCCCCGCTGCGCCGCCGTGCAGCGCGAGCAGTCGGTCGTGCAGCATCAGCGCGTCGCGTACGTCAATCCAAACCGGTTCCGTCACTGGGCCAGAACGTGGAGCGTGTTGCGATAGCGGTCGATGATGTCTTCGGCCTTTGCCAGCTTCTTGGCAAAGGTGGGATCGTAGGGCGTCATCTGGTAGCTGCCATCCGGCCCTTCGATCAGGAATAGAGGCTCCCCGTCTTTGGTGCGCAGCCGATTGACGACCTCCTTAGGGAGGACGACGCCGAGCGAGTTGCCGAATTTGCGGACTTTGAGTTCGACCATGAAATGCCTCCTGTTGTTATTACTATTGTAGTAACATTTAACTGAGACGCAAGGAGAATACCACTTGTAGAGGCTACATCCGGGTTGTCCGCACTCGTGCCGACGATGCCGATGCGCAAACTCATGGGGGCAAGGTGCGTCGGGTGGATAGGCGGCGCAATAGTCCGCAAGTCACCGCAGCAGCGTGAGCTTGCGGGTGAGAACGCCCTTGGCGGTCACCAGTCGATACAGATAGACGCCGCTGGCCAGCGGACGTCCCGTGCGGTCGCGGCCATCCCAGTGGAGGCGATAGTGGCCAGCCGGCTGCGGCCCCTCGTTCAAAACGGCCACTCGCTGCCCGGTCAGCGCAAACACTTCTAGCCGCGCAGCCCCCGGTTCGTGCAGGAAGTATGGAATGATGGTCTGGCTGTTGAATGGATTGGGTGCGTTCTGCTGCAACTGCGGCCCATCGGCCAGCGCCACCGGTTTGGCACTGGCGGAATCGACTTCAAAACGGACGGTCTCGGTAAAGTCGGCTATCAGCTTGTTTTGCGCCTTGTCCCACACCGTCATTTCAGCCAGACCCCAGATACCGGGGACGCTGCCGACCGGCAAGATAATGGTTTGCTCGTAGGTCTTATAGACCGTTGGATCTCCGGAGAAATAGACGAAATGGACTTTGTCAAAGGACGGACCATGATGTCGAAAAAAATGCTCTACGCCTTGGGGATCGCGTAACAGCATATCCGTCGAGCTATAGCCGCTGATATTATCCTTGACTCTAAAGGTAATATCGACCTTCGTTTCGCCGTTTGGGGCGGCTGGATTGGTCGGCTCGGCCTCAATTGTAATCCGATTTAGATCTAATACGGGCGGGGTCGTATCTGGATTTTTTGTCTGGATGGTAATAGAGGCCGGCAACTCATCAATCCCGGAGTCGGTGAAATATACACTCCGAGAGTTTAACGCAATATCCTCCATAATAATATGGTTGAGTTTATAGATACCACTTGGAAAGTAATCCGGGATCACGAGTGCAACACTCGCTTCGCCGGTTTCTGGATCATAACCGGTTTCTGGATACCAATCTCCCCAAGCTTCTACACGGCGAGAATAGGTTTCTAAATCTCCATCGTTTAGCATCGCCAAGACCCTGTTTACTCCATTCTTTTCAAAAAGTTTCCAACGAGCAGTCACAATTTGATAGGGTCTCCCCGCTTCTGCTCCTTCCGACAAAGAGAGTCGCATCGAATTTTTGATATACACGGGTGCTTCATCATCCGCCAGCGGATTGTCAACATACAGTTTCCAGCCAAAGTCGGTTTGGGATTCGTGACGCTCATTGCCTTTGGCATCCCGCAGCGTAATCTGATCTGGAGCCCAATAGCCATCTGCCGCGTATTTGGAAAGGGTATAATGCCCGCGAAAAATATGACCCGCAGAGACGTGATTGCCATTGGGGCCAATCGGGTGAAGCCCGATATCAAAATAGGAGCCTGTTTCACTGAAGACTCGGATCCCGAATGCTTGCGCCGTATCGAAGTCGTTTTCCCGATGGAGTTCAATCTCGATTGTTATCTTTTTATCCGCCTCGGGCGCATCATCAACTTGTATGTCCACCCGGATAATCCGCCCCGGATACACCACATCGGGATACAAATTATACACCTCAAACGTCAAGTCCTCGCGAATCTTCGAGATATAGCGCGTGCCGTGCATGATCCGATTTTGGATAAACTCATACTTGGCTGGCGAGCGCGAGCGCAGCTTGTCCGGGTTGACGATGTAGAACGCAATGCTCTCGGCCATATCCTCATCCGGGTTATGCGCATGGGCATAACCCGAGACAAACTCGGTCTGTTTGGTCGTCGCCCAGTCGTCGGCTTCGTCAGGAGCCGCATAGCCCGAAGAAAGTTCAACACAGCCCTGCTCAAACAGAGCAAACAAATCCGTCGCTTCTTCGCAGGCCGTGTCGGCATCGGCTTCCGCAGCCTGCGTGTCGCGCTCGGAGATGCGATACCAGCCGCCTAATTCGATCCAGTCCTGCTTAAGTTGCTCGTCAAACAGGTGTTCCCACAAAAAGTGCGCCTTCTCATGCAGAATTAAACGATGAATAAACGCCGCACCGGCCTCCTGGAACGCCGATTCCATAAACTCGATGTAGCCCGACTGCGTCCACGCCACCGCCCCCGCAGCCGGATACAGCGGATGCGGCGTGCCATCCAAACGACGCACCAGATAGTGCAGCCCCGGCGTATGCCGCATCCCTTGGGGAAACTCCTCCAGCATTGACGACAGCGCGATCAACTCTTCGTTTTTGAACGGCATAAACCGACTCGCGCCTTCTCCAGTCGTGTGCTTGGTTAGTTCGCGATAGTCGGGCACATTCACACTGACGGCGTAGCGCTCTTGCAAGATGCGTTCCAGCGCATATCTATCGGCCCCGTTGTTGGTTACAAACCGCACTATGGCCCGATGCAGCCGTTGGGAGAAAAACCGGCCGCGTACCCCGTCAATTTCGGCCAACAGCGGCTCGGCGTAGGTAAACGCCGTCTTCGCAACGGTGACGTGGCGCTGGCCATTGCGAGTTTCTATCGCAATATCATCTTGGATGTGGCGGTTGCTCAACGTCCACACCGACGCCGGCACCGCAGGCTCTTCGTCGTATGGATAATTCACCGCTTGCGGTATGGACTCAAACGTGCGCAGCAAGCTATAGGCGTGCTGCGCGCTCCACTCGGTGCCCAGATGCACCGAATACTTCTCCCGCAATTGCAACGACGCACTATGCGACGCTACTTCGACCACCTCATCCAACAAGACTACTTGTATCGGCTCAATCAGCGTGGCGCTTTCAGCACCTTGGGGCGTCTCGTCGATCTCCCAATGGTAGGTGTAAGCCTCGGCTGGAGAAACCGAACAAGCGATTAGGCAATATGAGACGACGAGAAAAGCGAGCGAGCGAAACATGGAGTACCTCCGCTGTTAATGGTGGCATTTCCCGACTGGAGCCGGGCCTTGCCACCACCACGCAGAGGTGCGGGACGGTCCTACCTATTTACCGCTTCGCGTCTCGGGGAGCTACCCCAGCGCAGGAAACAGGCTATTGTATTCAGCAGGAGACCCGACATGTCGGCCTCTGCTGTGGTGATGGCAACAGGAAGATATAAAACGCTAATCACTGCGGTCAATATATAGCAGTAGGGGCGATCGATCGATCGCCCCTACTCGCGCTAACGGATCACGGCCAATTTGCGCGCGAGCTCAATGCCGCCGGCCTGCAAGCGATACAAGTACACCCCAGTCGCCGCTAGATCGCCGGCTGTCCAGGCAATGGTATGCCAGCCGGCCTCCCGGTGGCCCTTGCTTATCTGTTCGACGCGCTGGCCTTGGAGATTGTACACCGCTAGATCGACCGGCCCGGCCACGGGCAGCCAAAAGCGGATCAGGGTCGAATGGTTGAAGGGATTGGGCGCATTGGCGACCAAAATCGGCGCACCAGTCGCGCTTGGCGACTCTACTTCCTCCACCGCGGTAGCCGTTTCCAACTCGGCAATGTCGAACTGGACGAACCACAACTCGTAGTTGGGGTGAGGCCCGGCGCTGAATACCGCGGTGGGCAAGCTCGGCATCAGGCTGCCGCTGGCCGGGGAAATGCCGTGGAGGAAGAAACTGGAGACTAGGCCGTAGCTGGCCAAATCGACCAGCGGCTCCTCCTGCCAGCTACCCCCGCGATCGTCCGATCGATAGAGCCGCAAGTCGGCCCCGTACGTGCTGGCTACCCACACAGCGCGGCTTCCATCGGGCCTTTGATAGGCTGCCGCCACCTGCGCATTGCTCAGCGCTTGGCGGGTCCACGCGCCCGTATGCGGGTCGCGGACAAAGACGAACAGTTGATTGGCTTGGCCGGGGGATTGGTACTGGCCGGTGACGTACATGTAGCCGTCTAAGTCGCGCCACATGGCCTCGCCGAAAGCGATGAAATCGCCTTCGGGCGCGATCTCGGCCACGACCTCGGGCGCGACCGGACCGGGGTCGCCGTAGGGCAAGTGCATGTAGAGGATGCGGTTGTAGAGCGCCCGGGGATCGGGCTGATTGCTCACCAGCAAGTGATAGCCCGTCTCATCGGGCTGAATGACCGGGTAGAGCCAAGTCGTCCACGGCACCTCTGTTCTTTGCGCCGGCGCGAGGACGTAGGGGCCGTCCCAAGTGCCGGTGCGCAAATCGAGCGTGGCCGTCTTGAAGGTATAGGTCGCTGGATCGCCGATATAGCCGATGACTAGGCGCTCGTCGTACATGCCAGCGCCCATGTACCCGGCCTTGCCAATAGCGTCCGGCACTTCGAGTTGCTCGAACTGGTCGATCTGCCCCGGCGCGGTGGCCCGCAGAATGACTGGTTTTTCGTTGATTTTTGGATAGATCAGGAGCAGCCGCCGTTGCTCGTCGAGCAATACCATGCCCGGCTGGTAGTTCAAGCCGTCCCACTCGTAGCCCCGGCGCCACTGCCCGTCGCGCAATTGGTAGAGCACCCCCCGCGCCGTGGCCTGCTCCGGTCCCCATAGCGCGACCGTGTAATAGCTGTCGCCATCGTACACCAGTTTGGGGGCGTTGTAGCCCCAATACGAACTAACCCAAGCCACCCCTGCGTCGATTTTAGATAGGTGCACGTCGATTTCTTGTCCCGAGACCCCAACGGCATGGCACATAATGGCTAGCCATAGCCATGCGACTCGTCTTTCCATGATAGCCTCCTTTGCAGCAGCACCTGACGCAAAATTCGACGGCCTAGCCTTGTGTTGATTTGGCGTTGGCAAGGCCGTGCCCTATTTTGCAGCCGACCTGTCCACCTTCTTGCCCGGCTAACATCCCATGCCCAGTCCCATTGCAGCAGGCCAGCCATATTCGCCGGAAGAAACTCAATGCATCATCGAGCAGTTCAACCGCGACGGTTACTGTCACTTGGGGCCTGTCCTCGCAGCCGACGAGGTCGAGGCCCTGCGCGAGGCCATGGCGCGCAAAGTTGCCGATCCCCGCATCCTCAACGACGAAGCAGGCGACCACATCCGCGGCATCAGTCTCATGCGCATGTTCGAATATAGCGAGGCATTCCGCGACTTGGTAGTTCGCGAGCCGTTTGTCAGCTTGGCCGAAGCTATTTTGGGCGACAACTGCCACCTCATGTCGCAAAACGCCCTGTACACCGAACCCGACCCGAGCAAAGTGCCCGACGGCCCTGGCGGCTGGCACCTCGACGATTTGATCCACTTTCCCCTGCCCGATGCGGTGGAACAGCACGATCCGCGCATTGCCATGCCCTGCTTTGTGCTACAGATATTCACGCCGGTCAGCGATGTAGAAAGCATTGAATACGGCCCCACGCAGGTCGTGCCCGGCAGCCACCGCGCTGGCCGCGGGCCCGCCGAGCAAGACAAGCCCACCTTTTACGGGACTGAACCAGTCTCTTTGTTCGCCCGGGCGGGCGACGCTTATATGTTCAACAACCAGATCTGGCACCGGGGGGCTCCCAATGCCTCGGATCGCACTCGCTTCATGGCCGGCGTCACGTACAGCAAGCGCTTTATCGCCCAGCGCTTCTATCCCTTTATCGACTACCGCATGCCGCCGCACGTGATGGAGGGAGCCTCGCCGCGTTTGCAACGCTTGCTCGGTCGCCACGAGAAAGGGGCCTACGGCTGAGCGCAGTACATGCCCGAAAAACCCAGCGAGAGCGCAACCGATCAGGGGAGGATATATAGCCATCCTACATCATTCACGAGATAATCCGCCGATGGACGCGGACAGACGCCGGATTGTAGGGGCGATCGCTCGCTCGCCCCTACTGCAAGGCGATCCGCATATCGAATCGTTCAAGTCATTCAGAACTGCTATATGACTGAAAGTGAACGCTACGAAGCAGGGCGCAGAATGCTCTCGACGATGCTCGGAGAAGCCGCTGCAGAGGCCGCTGCCAAGAAGATGCACACACTTCATCCCGAGTTCGAGCGACTCGTGATGACACACGTGATGCATGACCTGTACGGACGGGCGGGGCTGGATATCAAGACCCGTCTGCTGTGTACGATCGCGGCCTTGACGGTTCTCGGCCGGCCGGAACAGCTTGCTGTTCACATCGACCGGGCCCTTGGTTGTGGAGCCACGAGGACGGAGATTGAGGAGGTCGTGTTGCAGATGAGCGCCTTTGGAGGATTTCCGGCGACGTGGGATGCACTGACCGTTCTTCGAGGACAGGACCAAGAGTTAGATGTCCATCGCCAGCAGCACAACGGAGGGCAATCACTATGAAATTTGGCATCATTGGCTGCGGCTCCATAGCCGAGAATTCATTCGGGCCGAGCCTGCTAACTTCCGAACGGACCGACCTCGTCGCCGTCTGCCGTCGCGACCTCGAGGCAGCGAGGGCATTCGCAGCGCGATTTGGTGGTCCGCGCGCGTACGGCTCGGCGGCGGAGCTGGTGCGCGACGACCGGGTGGAAGCTGTCATCGTATCGACGCCGACCGATACCCATTGCGACTACACCTGCTTGGCGGCCGAGCACGGAAAGCACGTACTGTGCGAAAAGCCGATGGCGAGAAACGCCGCCGAGTGTCGCGCAATGATCGCCGCGTGCCGGGCGCACGGCGTGACCTTGGCGGTCGCCTATCGTCGGCGCACCTGTCCGCAAGTGGTCGCGGCCAAGCGGTTGATCGCCGCGGGCCGCATCGGCCGGGTCGTTTTCGCGCGCACCCATTACAGCGGGCGCTGGGATCCAGAAGCGGGGGATTGGCGGATCGAACCGGGCATCGGCGGTGCCCTGATGGAAATGGCGTCTCATCGCATCGAAGTGCTGTTAAACTTTGGCGGCCGGCCGCAGTCGGTGAGCGCCGTGGTTGACGCGGTTGACCACGACTGGCCCGTTGATGACACCGACGCCCTGATCGTGCGCTTTGAGGGTGGCGGGATCGGCATGCACTCGACTATTCTGACCTCGCCACCGCGTCGCGACTTTGCCCAGATCGACGGCGATGGTGGCAGGATACTGATCGACCCGCTGGAGTTGACGGCGGATCACCTGATTCTGGAGCTGCCCGATAAAACGGAGAGGATTGAGGTGGAGCCGCTGCCGGAGAAGCTGTTCGATCTGCCGATGATTGAGGATTTCGCCGCTGCTGCGGAGCGCGGTGAAAAACCGGTCTGTGATGCGGAGAGCGGCTACTGGGTGCAGGCGGTTTCCGACGCCGCCCTCGCCTCATCGAGTTCCGGTGCCGTGGTCGCCGTCGAACCGCTGGGTTCTTGAGGGTGGTCGCTACCCATCGATGGCGCGGACTTCGTCGGACCAATCCCGCCAGATGTCGCCGTTGGTGTTGTCCACTACGAGTGGGTCGGGGAGGGATGCTGGCGTTTTGAGGAAACCGTAGATGGTTGCTTGGCGGATGACGTCGGTAGATAAATTTTGTCCGGCGATGTGCAAAATTTTGGTGTGCCACAAGACCACCGTGCCGGCAGGGCCGTGGCAATCAAAGGGTTGGGTATCGGCTTTGATACGCTGGATGACGGGGTCGTTGTAGCCGCCGGCCTTGCGTTCTGCCAAGTGTTTGTCGGTGTGCTTTTCGCCTTCGAGGAAAGCCTCCCACTGATCGCGCCAGATTCGGCTGTGGCTGCCCGGCCACACTGTGAAGCCGCCAGAGTTAGGCGGTAGGTCGTCGATGTAAGCCGACATTTGCAACCGCCAGCGGCCGTAGCAGGCACCGTCGGAGTGGGCTCCGCGATATTCCGGCCCGGGAGACGGGCTGTTGGGTAGGGTGCAATACAAGCCGCGCGTCCCTTGGCCGTTGAGCCACACCGGGCCGGTCTTGGGCAGGCGCAGTGCTTCCTCGGTGGTGAAGGATCCCTGCTCTGGCCATCGCTCGATCTCTTTGCCCAAGTGAGTGGCTAGCCCCCCCACGGCGTCGTCGCACATGAAGCACGGACCCGTCGCAATGCCAGCGTCATCCTCCCCGGCAGGCCACACTACCGTGCCTTCGCCAAGCAATTGCTCGGCGACTTGCCACAAGGCTCGGGGAGCCAAGTCGAGCATGAATTGTTCGGCACCGTTGCGGACGTAGAAGCGGTGGCCGTTGCCGGCGAAATAGGGATCGCCGCCGATTTCGGGCCGCTGCGCTTTTAGCTGAGCGCTTTCTTCGTCGGTGAGCGGTTCCCAAGTGGAGGGATCGTCTCGCTTCATGCGGGGCAGGTGGGTTGCTATTTCGGCCCACATTGCGTCTCTGGCACGGTGGCAGAGTTCGGGATCGAGTACGGCGGGGAGCACGAGGAAGCCGTCGCGCTTGAACTGGGCTATCTGGCTCGCCGTCAGGAGCGGGACTTGCTTTACTCTTGGGGTGGTTGGCGTTGGTTGCATTGTTCTTTTTCTGTTAGACCGGCGGTTAGGGGCTGAGGTGTAGGCGTTACAAAGGGTCTTTTAGGGAGCTTGGTCAAGGTTTGACGAGCTCCTCGGCGTTGCGGTAGCTGCGGAGATATTGGTCGAAGAGGTGATTCTTAAGCTCTGCTCCAAAGGCGAGATCGTCGGTGATGCGCTTGTACAGATCAAAGTTGGAATCGACGATCTCTTGGATCACTTGCTCGACCTTGTGGTCAAAGGTCAACCGCACGTTTTCGCGCGTGTTCACCCGCGCTGCGGCATCGAGTGCGGCGTCGCCAGCGAGTCTTTCCATCATCTGGCTAAGGGTGACGCGATGTTCGGGGCCGAGTTCGATGCCAAAGCGCTCGTTTAGCTCGGCGATGATCCGCGACAGCGTCTCTATTTCCTCTGGCACATGCCCGTGCGGGTCCTTCGTACCGATGGGATCGAGCGTCCCTGTCTTGCGCTCGAGATCGATCTTGCCGCTTCTCGTCTCCTGAACCCGATACGATTCCATATCGATGTTCTCCTGCACTTCGTGCGGTAGTTCCTCTTGGTCGGCGGGTAAGAGTCGGCGCAAGGACCGTGCGAAGACGTAGAGCTTTTCCAGATCGGTATCGGTAAAGGTCAATATCTGTGCGAGGAACGCATAGAGCCGCACGTAGTCCGTGAGCTTGCTGCGGAAATCTCGTTGCTCATCCTCGTGTAGCTCCTGAAAACGAGCGACGACTGGATTGAGCACGGCGTAGAGTTGATCCTGCGTGGTTGTGTGGTCGAAACGGACTTCGGCGAAACGGTCCACGTCAGTTTGGGCGTAAACGGGGAAGGTGCCGAGGCTGGTTTGGATCTCGTAGAGCAGGTTGGGATCGGTCGCTTCCGACAACAGCGTCGTCTCGTAATAAGGCTCGAAAGCGGTTTTGATCTCGTCGGACTCGTTGGCGAAGTCGAGCACCATGGTGCCTTGTTTTTCCGCGTGGGTGCGGTTGAGCCGCGACAGCGTCTGCACTGCGTTTACGCCACCGAGTTTTTTATCCACATACATCGTGTGTAGCAGCGGCTGGTCGAACCCTGTCTGGAACTTGTTGGCGACGATCAGGAAGCGATAGTCCGGCCCCTCGAACGTCTTGGCGGTCTGCGCCTCTGAGATTCCGTTCATACCTACCTCAGTGTAGGATCGGCCGCCATCGTCAACGGTGCCCGAAAACGCAACCAGCGCCTTGAATGGATATCCCCGCTCGGCAAGGTACTTGTCCACCTCCAGCTTGTAGCGCACTGCGTGTAGGCGCGAGCGGGTGACGATCATCGCCTTGGCCCTGCCGTTGATCTGGTTTTGCACCTGCTCGGCAAAGTGCTCGATCATGATGCGCACCTTCTCGCCGATGGCGTGCGGGTGCAGCTCGACAAAGGATTTGAGCAGAAAGGCGGCCTTGCGCTTGTCGTAGCGCGGATCGTCCTCGACTGTCTTCCACAGCCGCCAATAGGCCGTGTAGGTGGTGTAGTTGCCCAAGACATCGAGGATGAACCCTTCTTCGATCGCTTGGCGCATGCTGTAGAGGTGAAACGGTGCGAACGAGCCGTCGGGGCGCTTGGTCCCGAAAAGCTCCAGCGTCTTGGGCTTGGGCGTGGCGGTGAAGGCAAAGGTCGAAACATTGGGCAAGCGTCCGCGCTTTTCCATATCGGCCAAGATCGCGTTCTCACGTGCCTCTTCGGGAGTCTCGGCGTTGGACTCCTCGCTCTCTGCTTCTTCGAGCGATGCTGGGGCCAGCACGGCCTTCAGGCTCTTGGTGCTCTCTCCCGACTGCGATGAGTGCGCTTCATCGACGATCAAGGCGAAGCGCCTGCCCGGCAGTGCGCCGATTTCCGCAGCGATTACCGGGAATTTTTGTAGCGTGGTGACGATGATCGTCTTGCCCGCTTCGAGGGCGTCTTTGAGTTGGCGCGAGGTGGTGTCGATGTTTTCCACTACGCCCAGCGTCTGCTCGAACTGGCGTATGGTGCTTTGGAGTTGGCGGTCGAGCACGCGGCGGTCGGTGATGACCACGATGGAATCGAAGACGCGGCGGTCCTCGGCATTGTGCAAGGTGGAGAGTTGGTGGGCGAGCCAGGCGATGGTAAAGCTCTTGCCGCTTCCGGCCGAGTGTTGGATGAGATAGTGCTGTCCGGTCCCTGTCTCGCGGGCATTGGCAACGAGCTGGCGCACACAATCGAGTTGCTGATAGCGCGGGAAGATCAGGAACCGCTTGCCGGTCTTGCGGCCGGTCTCGTCTTCCTCTTCGACTTCGTGGATGAACTGGCGCACCAAGTCGAGCACGCTGTCGTGCGCCCAGGTTTCTTCCCAAAGATAGGCGGTGGCATAGCCGGTTTGCGTGGGCGGCACGGGTGGATTGCCAGCCCCGCCGAATTTGCCCCGGTTGTAGGGTAGGAAGCGCGTCTTGGGTCCGGCGAGGTGCGTCGTGACATAGACCAGATTCGGATCGACAGCGAAATGGGCCAGACAGCGGCCATAGGCCAACAGGGGCTCGCGCGGGTCGCGGTCGGTTTTGTATTGGCGGATGGCGTCCTCGACGGTTTGGCCGCTGAGTGGGTTTTTGAGTTCGGCGGTGAAGATTGGGATGCCGTTGAGAAACAGCACGAGGTCGAGGCTGTTTTCGTTCTTGGTGCTGTAACGGACTTGGCGGACAACGGCGAAGAAGTTGGCCATGTACAACCGCCGGGTCTCTTCGTTGAGGCCGCTCGCCGGGCGGAAATAGGCGAGCCGGAATGTGCAGCCCATGTCCTTTATGCCAATTCGCAGGACATTGAGTGCGCCACGGCGTTCAATTTCGGATGACAGGCGCTTGAGGAATCGCTCTTTGACTTGGGTGCCGTAGTGTTGAGACAGCCTCTTCCATTCCTTTGGCTGCGTGGCCAGCACAAAGTCTAGGACGTCGTTGGGTAGGAGGCACAGTGTCCGGTCGTAGTCTTGGGGACGGCGTTTGAGATAGCCACCGGGCTGCATTCCGTCGTCGCCGTAGGGCACTCGGCCTTCACCCGCAACGGGCGGAGCGCCGCCTACCTCGTCAGGGCCGTGGCGGAGCAGCGCGGCCTCGATGGCGTCTTCAAAGGCGCGTTCGGATATCCTCTTGGAATTCATAGGGCAAATTATATAGTTGAGTACCCAAAGCGACGTAAGAAATTAAAAATATGAGGCTTGCGCCGTTTTAGGCAAAATGAATGATTATTCTACCTCTGTTTTATCACGGATAAGGCAGTGACACATAAAAATGCCCTAGCTTTTTGCTAAGCTAGGGCATTTTTATATAAGAAATTATTCTTCTTTTGGTGGGGGCGGAGGTGGGGGCGGAGGCGGTTGGCCACCTGGGTCAGCTTGGCGGCCCTGCTCAGGAGTATAAGCACGCTCCTCCTGCTTATGTAATTGCTGCCTATCCGTGGTTGGTCTTTGCGGCTGTGGTCTTTGCGGCTGTGGTGGTCTTTGCGGCTGTGATTTGCGCTTACTCATTAGATATGAGCCTCCTTGAGTAATGGGGTAAGATATTGTATTTTACGAATTAAGGAATTATTTGGTTAAGGTCAAGTTTTATAAAGGAGGTCGGCATGAATACTCCAACTGATTTGAATGATGTAGTAGTATTAAGTATGCCTCTTATCCCTTTGATTGCCGCAGGCTTAGTAACGCCGGGCTATATCATTTTGTTTATGATTTCCCGATTTACTACAGGACGCCCTGCCTTTTCTGTGAGTATAGGGGTATCAAGCGTGTATTATGTGTTGATGTGGGCTTTGTTCCAATGGGGATCTGTCAGTGATATAGCCCAACGTATTCGCATCATGGAAATAGACTGGAGTACAGCAGTAGTCATTATTCTAATTCCTGCTGTCATTGGTGTTATAATTGGGCTCGGAATCCAAAAAGAATGGATATATTGGTTCCTGCGTAAGATCAAGCTGTCTCCTGTTCATGGCATCCCATCAGCATGGGATTGGAAATTTATGGAGTCTAAGAGAAGATGGATTACCGTCCATTTAAAGGAAGGTAGGGATGTCGTTTGTGCCGAGTACAATAAGGACTGTTTTGTCTCTACAGATCCTAATGAACGCGATATGTATTTGGACAATGTGCAGAGATGGGTTGATGGAAAACTTGAAAAAGATGAGCGAGTAGAAGGAATACTTTTAAAGGGCGACAGCATCGAAAAAATTGAATTTCACCCAATACCGAACCAAAAGTAGCCCGTTTTCGTGGTATTCATGGTATGACATAGTGTAAAGGTATATACCTTACACTCGTTTTGCGCTGTCGTGTCGGCAGCGCATTTTTTATTTTCCCCAACTCCCCAAGGAGGCTGTCTTATGGCATTGCAAGGCAGACTTTTGTTTGAAATGATAGAGGCGGTGATCTGGGTCATCGTCCGGTAGCGGCGGACGGCGTGAGTATCGCCCCTTGCTGATGTTTGACAAGGGGCATTTTCTTTTAATCCCTTACAAAGGAGGTGTTCACGCCTAGCGCAGAAGTGCTGGTTGTACCCTGACCCGGTTCACGCGGCAACCTCCCGCACGTCGATCTTGCCGGTTACTGCTGCTGAGATGAGGGCGGTGCGGAGTTCTTTGAGGCGGTCGATGGCTTCTTGGACTTTGGCGATGAGGGCGTTGATTGGCGCGATTTCAAGGTCGAGGAAGGCGGTGATGGCGCGTTGTTCCTTAATTGGTGGTAAGGCCAAGACGACATTGCCAATATCGTTTGTGCTTACGTTAAACTGAGCAGTGCCTGTCGTATGTGAAAGAACTTGCCCGTAGAAAACATCTGTCTGTAGGGATCCAACCAGAAATTTCTCTGTGATTCGGCCTATCATAGGTCGGAGTCGTGCAACGCGTTGGTTTAGTTGCGCAGGAGTGTCACCTTTCCTGACAACAGCATAGTTCCCAAGGCTACCGGTATCACCGATGCTTCCAGACAATCCGTAAATTATGTCGCCTTCGTTGAGTGCAAACGCGTCCTTGCATTTATGTTCAGGTATTCGAACTACATCATCTAAATCCAATATCCCACGCCGGATGTTGTTCATTCGGACTACTGGAATTCCTTCGTTTCTGAATGAATCAGTAGAAAATGCAAATCCGCCTTGGATTCGGGACGCTTGCTTCAACCGCATAATCTCCCAATGCTCCGGAATCTCTCCCAGCCACTCGACGCCGGAGTCCTTCAGGGGCACGTCGGGGTCGAGGCCCTTGGTGACGGCGTGGCTGATGAGGGCGGTGCGCTTTTCTTGGAGCAGCTCGATCAGCCGCTCCTTCTTGGCGACGAGGGCGTCGATTTTGGCCGTTTCGCGGTCGAGGAAGGCGGCGATGGCGCGTTGTTCGGATTCGCTGGGAACGGGTATTGGGCTCCCTATGGAACCGATTCGTTCAATATTAAGATTACCCTGAGTATTGACTGGTGCTTCGCGAAGCAATTCAGGCTTCATAGCCAAGAATACGTAAAAAAGAAAGTCGCGTTCGATGCCACTTCGAGGAACGAATCCCACAACACTGTCAGGAAAACATGCTGAAAAATCGAGAACTGCAACGTCGCCAATATTTGCTGCGATCGTCATTACGAGCGTCCCTGAAGGGAACATCTTGCTGACACCTAATCCGCGTTCATTCAAGGTCTGCCGATAATCTGTGATCTCTTTCCGAGCACGTGTCACGTCACCTGTCTGAATGAAAGGGTAAGGTCCATTGTATAGGGCTGGGTCATTCCGTGGCCGGTGAGTAAACTTACCTCTGAGAATTTCAGAAATCTGGCTTACACGCTTCACCTCCCAATGCGCCGGAATCTCCCCCAGCCACTCGACGCCAGAGTCCTTGTAGGCCGAATAGGGGTTTAGCCTCGATAGCGCACCGGCATTTCCGGTTTTCTCCCGCTGGGGGATTACGCCAGCTCTATGTCTTATGTCTTTACGCATAACCCCCGTCCTCGGCATCCTGCTCTGCAACCGACTCCCACGGGCCTCCGGGGGGCCAGTGCAAGTCGAACGGGCTATCTGCAACGATACTTTCGTGGACTGGCCCGAAGAAGTTCTGTACGCGCTCGCCAATTACGGTAAACGATTCCGGGGGCGTGGACAAAAGCACTGCATCGTACCGATAATCGCGCCATCGGGTATTGAGGGCTTCGTCGAAATAAAACGCCAAAGTCAATGCGACAGGCGTTTCCTCGAATACTGGCGTCCTGCGCCGCTCAAAGCAGCTATGAATTGCCTCGCGCAAGGCTTTGCCCTCGAAAGTAAATGCCTCCGACAAGGCCCAAACGTCATAAAAATCCTTCATGCGGCTGTTACGTCTCCCTAGACTCACCATGGCGTCGAACTTTTCGGCAAGGCTCGTCACCATTGGATATACTCGCACAACGGGTGCGGGAATGCCTTTGAGCAACGTGCTCATGGACATTTCATGCGGAGCAGGCGTAATCACATCGCCAAAACCAAAATCGATCTGGACAGGAATTCTTGCTTGCCCCAGTCGACAAATTAGCCCGACGCGCTGGCCCTGAAATTGCTGTTGCGCACGAATTGGCGATATCCGTACGCTGTCGAGATCAAAGGTCAAGCCATCCTCGGGGCAGGCGACCGCGCAAACCGTTTTGACGATTTCCTGAACAGAGGTCTCATCGTCGTAGCCCAGAGCCAACAAGTCGATGTCGCGCGTACTGCGGTAGGGTTCCTCCATCCAAACGACCAGCAGAGTCGCTCCTTTCAGGATGCACCGGTCGCGGCAAGACGACACGCCAAGGCGGTAAAGGAATCTTTCGCCGGCGTAACGGGCAAGCAGAAGTTGGAACTCCACGCCACTGTCTTTTGACTTGTTGTATAGGCGGGCCCGCACAGATGCCGCAAAATTCTTGATCATAGGACCCCAAACTCTAGGGCTGTGCTCAACCGGCGTGAAGGAAGTTCCTCAAGCGTTCGCATCAGCGCATCGACCGTTACCTTGCGTTCCCGGAGACTTTCGTGCAATGCCTCAAGAGCGGCTTCTCGTCCGATCAGGCGTTCGAATCGGAAACAATCGACGATCGTGCGGGCCGGCGAAGTGATGCGCGCCGGAACCCCATTGAACACGGCTTCGCGCACTCCGTACGTCCAAGCTGAACCGCTGAAGCGGACCAGACGGGTCTGAATCTGCGGTAGCCGGGGAGGTCTTGCCTTGTGGTGAATGGCAATCCAGACCCGGGGCGAAAGCTGGGTGCCGATCTCGTAAAAATTGAGTGCCGTAATGAGACAAACAACTGCATTGGGCACCCGGGCGCATACAGCGGCCACGGTAGCGTGTTCAGTCAGTTCGGCGCTGACGAGCCGGTACAGACCGCGTTGAACCCGCTCAACCACGCCGGCCCGCACCAACTGAACAAGCTGGTCGTAGGTAATCCCCAGTTTTTCAACCTCGCTAGGACGAAAAAAGGCCCCAAGGCCGGTGCTGTGAAGGATATCTTGGTCGAGTTGAATGGTCGTCATTCCTTGAAATTGTCGGCATCTTGATTATGAATGCCGACATTATACGGAATTTTTAGCTTGTGTCAACAGAAAATGTCGGCACTTAATCGCAAGTGCCGACATTTAGTGTCATCTTGCAGGTTCTGCCGACATGCCTTTCAGCATCTCCAGAATGTCCGTCTCGATAACTTGGATATCGGATTCGATCTCCCCAAGCGGGCGCGGTGGCTTGTATTGGTAGAAATAGCGGTTGAAGTTGATCTCGTAGCCGACTAAGCCAACCTTCCCGTCCCTGTGATCGCGCTTCGATATGTCGATCCAAGCATCGGGAACATGAGGCTTGACCTCGCGCTCAAAGAAGGCGTGGACGCTAGCCGGTATTCCGTCGCCGTCCACGGGATCTTCTCCTTCGGCGAGCGGCACGCGCTCGGTGTCGCGCAGTTCCGGGTCGGGTTCAGGCTCGCCATCCTTGTTGCGACAGATCTCGGCCGTCTCATCGCGCTCGGATAGAGCATTGAGAATTGCTTTCTTCGCCGGTGCTGACAGTTTGAGTTCAGCCTTCCGGGTCGCTTTCACAAGCTCCTTGAGGAACGCTTCCCGATCCTTGTAAAGGGTGTCAGGCGTCATTTTGAGCATGGTCCGAATAGCTTGCTGCAGAGCTCGCCCCTCAGCCTCTTCCTTGGCAGCGGCTGCCCCTCGCTTCTTCGATTTAGCCAGATTCTGAAAGCCTGTCTGTTCGCTGAGGCGCTCGATCCGTTCCGCGCTCGCCTGAAAATTGAGCCGCAGCGGTCGTTCAACGGTGATTTTGCGATACCCAAACTGAGGCGTCGAGAAGACGCGGCTGACGATGCGCTCCTCTTCCTCGATCTCGCGCGTCTCGCCATCCTGATAATTGGCGAGCAATTCCAGCACATCGGCTGCCTTTTCCTGCGGTATCACGCGCCGCTTGTCGCCGAGGCTGCGGGGCATCGGGACCCAGAACGCAGAGGCGTCGATGAGCTGCACCTTGCCCTTGTGCGCCGGTGCCTTGCGGTTGGTCAGCAGCCAAACATAGGTGGCGATGCCGGTGTTGTAGAAAAGCTGCTCGGGTAGTGCGATCAGAGCTTCCAACAGGTCGTTTTCGAAGATATAGCGGCGAATCTCGCTCTCGCCGCTGCCTGCATCGCCGGTAAACAGCGGCGAGCCGTTCATAATAATCGCAATGCGGGCTCCACCTTGGTCCGGTGTTTTCGCATGGGCGAGCATGTGCAGCAGGAACAGGGTCTGGCCGTCGCTGATGCGCGGCAATCCAGGGCCGAAGCGGCCAGCCGCGCCCCGTTCGTGTTCTGCTTCGACCGCAGCCTTGTCGCGCTTCCAGTCCTTGCCGTAGGGCGGATTGGCGATTAGGTAATCGAAGGTTTGGCCGGTATGGCGGTCGTTGGATAGCGTGCTGCCGAAGGCGATCTTGTCCGCGTCGCGGCCCGACGGGTCTTTTATGAAGATGTCGGATTTCGAGACCGCCCAGGTCTCCGGGTTCACTTCTTGGCCGAAAAGGTGAATCTCTGCCTGTGGGTTGATCTCGGGCCGGGGCGGATCGCCGTTTACGTGCGTTTCACCTGCAATGTGCTCCTTGGCGATCATCAGCATACCGCCAGAGCCGCAGCAAGGGTCGTACACACTGCGCACGACGCCGGGAGCCGCGATGCGCTCTTCGTCACCGGCGAGCATGAGATCGACCATCAGATGGACGACGTCGCGTGGTGTGAAGTGTTCGCCGGGATTCTCGTCCAAGGCTTCGTTGAACTTGCGGATCAACTCTTCAAAGATCGTCCCCATGGTCGGGTTATCGATCAAGTCCGGGTGTAGATCAACAGTCCTGAACCGCTCCAGTACCTGGAACAGTAGCCCCGCCTCGTCGAGCTTGCTGATCGTGTTGTCGAAGTCGAACCGCTCTAGCACCTCGCGCATGTTGCTGCTGAAGCCAGCGATGTAGTTCCTGAGATTGGCGGCGAGGTTCGGCGCATCGGCGAGGAGCTTGTCAAAGTCATAGCGCGAAGTGTTGTAAAAGGCGAAGCCCGAAGTCCTGCAAAGCTGCGAGTCTAGGTCCTCTAATCCACGCAGGCGTAGATCCGCCTGCCGTTGCAGCACCTTGTCCTTGGTCGGAGCTAGCACGCAGTCGAGACGGCGCAGTACGGTTAGCGGCAGAATGACATCTTGGTACTTGCCGCGCTTGAAGCTGTCGCGGATCAGATCCGCAACACCCCACAAGAAACTGACGATCTCACTATGGTTCATTGGCTCTCCTAGGCGAACTATGGTAATTCGGTCCCCTCTCCGAGAATGGCAAGATATTGATCATAGCCGAAAAGCCGGTTCCGCTTCTTGCCCGTCAGTTCGCGCACCACTCCGATCCGTTCGAGTATCTGGATTCCGGCAGTAACGGCGGGGAACGAGAGTTCCGTGCGCTTGGCAAGTTCTTGGAGCGAAGCAATCGGGTGCTCCTGCAAAGCCTGATGGACCCGCAGCGCCGACCCTGCCGCACGCCCCATCTGTTGTATCTTTGTTTGGTCTTCCTGAAACAGAACGAGCAACCGCTGTGCGGTAGAGACGGCTCCCTCCGCTGTCTGTGTCACGCCGTCGAGAAAGAACGCGAGCCACGCTTCCCAGTCGCCGTTTTTCCGCACATCATTGAGGAGGTCGTAATAGCTCTCTCGGTGTTGTTTGAAGTAGAGGCTCAAATACAGCAGCGGCTCGCGCAGCACACCGTCGTGACATAGCAGGAACGTGATCAGCAGGCGGCCGACCCGTCCATTGCCGTCGAGGAAGGGATGGATGGTCTCGAATTGGACATGGGCGAGTCCCGCCCGCAGGAGTGCAGGTAATCCGCAAGCCTCTGTATGGAGAAATCGCTCTAAATCCGACATGCACTCTGCAACGGCGTGTGCCGGCGCGGGCACAAAGCGCGCCGTTCCGGGTCGGCTGCCGCCAATCCAGTTTTGTGAGCGCCGAAATTCACCTGGGGTTTTGTCGCTACCACGGCCCCGTGCGAGCAACTCGGCATGGATTTCGCGGATGAGGCGATTGCAGAGCGGGAACCCCTCGCGTATCCGGCGCAATCCATGTTCCAGTGCTGCTACATAATTTGAGACCTCGACGACATCGTCGAGGGGAGTACCGGGCACCTCCTCTAGTTCGAACAACAGAAGGTCCGACAGTGAGGACTGGGTACCCTCGATCTGAGAGGATAAAACGGCCTCCTTGCGGACATAGGTATAAAGGAAAAGGTGCGTATCGGGCAGCAACACGGAGAGACTGTCCAACCGGCCCAGCGCCAATAATGCCTTTTCCAGTGGCCCTTGCAGAGCTACCAGATCTAGCGCTGGCACGGGCGGAAGCGGCGCAGGTACGAAAGCTCGCACCGTCTCATCGCCAACGATCGTGGTCTCGTATCGGCCGGTTTCGCCGCGTCTCATGGAGCGATTTCCTTGTTAAACACACCTTAATAAGCAGTGTCGCTATTAACATTTAAAGATAAAGTATTAATAAGAATCGTCGAAGGCAAGGAACGAACATTAGCAATGTGAACCGCCCGTTGGATACTCAGCTAGTGCTCAAACGCCACCAGCGTCGGTGAGCAAGTCGATGACAGCCGCGAGCCGATCCTTGTCTTTCACTTTGGAACGCAACGCAGTCGCCAGCGGCGTTTGACCCTTTTCATCTTTGGCGTTTACCTCGGCTCCTCGGTCGAGCAGCAGGGCGACGATTTGGTCGAATCCGGCTTTGGCGGCACAGTGCAATGCCGTCTGGCCTTTGTAGTTCCTGACGTTGACGTCGGCACCGCAGTCGAGCAGGGCGCGCACGCGCTGGACGTTGCCGCCGCGATCGCCGCGCGATTGGAAGACAAGGGGGGGCCAGCCGCCCTCGGCGTGATCCACATCCACGGCGACGCCGTGAGCGGTCAACAACTCGATGATCTCGGCATTGACGATGCCGGAACGAGGGGCTTCGGCGTGGGTTGGATCGGCTCCGGCGTCGAGCAAAGCCCTGAGGATGTCGGCGCGGTCCCGCCACACGGCAAAGCGAATTAGCCCGCCACTGTACGGCCGCGGGTCGGCCCCTCGCGCCAACAGCATCGAGACGATGGCGAGGTGCCCGGCGCTGACGGCGTAGTGCAAAACCGTCATGCGCTGACTGGAATCGTGCTGGGCTTTTTCGGCCGTTGCCAGCTCGGGTTCTCGGTCGAGGTAGTCGGCGACTGCATCGCTTTCGCCGAGAAAGGCAGCGGTGTAGATGTCGGTCGTGGCACCGCGTGTTAGCAGCCGGTCGGCGACTGCGTGGTGGCGCTTGTAGCGTGCGGCGCAGTAGGGGGAGATTTCGACTAGCAGCGGCGTGAAGTGACAGCCGCAGGCGTGGATGTCAGCACCTTGATCGAGCAGGTAATCGACCATGGCGAGCCGTCCTCGGTACGCGGCTTCCCACACCATGGTGCGGCCGTGCGAACCAATGCGGGTGATCCACGCTGGCTTCTGCGCCAATACGGCTTGGACCGTTGGGAGGTCGCCGCGCCCGGCGGCAGCGACCGCGATCTTGAGAAAATCACTGATTTTTCCCGGTAGAATCGACATCGTTGTCTGGCCTTAATGACTATAGTAGTTCCATGGATTTACGGGGTATGCAGGCCAGGGCGACCGCATGTTTCCGGTGGTGGAACAACTGGCTAGGATTAACAGCGTCAGCAGAAATTGCAATGCTCAAACCCCGTTCAAGCGGGCACAGGCCACGGCGACAATGGCAGCGGGCGCGTGCCAAAACGCAGACCAATTCTCGCCTTTGTCCTCGCTGCGATAGAGCTGATCCTCGACCGCGGCCCAAGCAATCCCCTCGGCGTCAAAGGCGATGTGGAAGGTGTCGATATTGCCCTTGGCTTCGGGGAAGCCAGCAAGGGCTTGGGTCCAAGTGAGACCCGCGTCGTGCGAAAAGTAGAGCTTGCCCTGCACATCCCTGCCATGCCCCGGTCCTTTGCTGACGCTGGCCAGCAGGCAGTCGGGATCGCGCGGGTGGACGGCTAAGGCGCGGCCATAGCGGCTTGCCAAGCCCTCCTGCCGATGCTCCCAAGAGTGACCGTAGTCGTCGCTGGCAAAGACCGCGTCTGCGGTGTTGGCGTACAAGCGTCCCTCCAGAGGGGCGGTAGCTACCTGATGCACATCGGCGTGCAAGTCCGGCGTCACCGGCTCCCAAGTTGCGCCGCGGTCGGGCGAGCGCATGATGCTGCCGACGTGGATATCGGCGAAAACCCAGTCGCCACTATGCGCCAAACTGCGCACGGCCGGTGGCCCGCCCCAAGGAGTGTACCAGCTTTGGCGGCATTCCAAAGCGTCAAAGGATTCTAGCCGGCGCGCTGGCTCGTCGCCGTTGAGACAGTACACATGGGGCGGCTCGGTGCCCAGCAGCACTTGCCGCGGCTCTTCGGACAGTAGGGCGATGCACTCCACTGGATCGCCGATGCCGGTAGCCTGTGGTTGGACTTGGCCGTTGGCTAAGACGACTACTTGGCCGTCGGCCAGACCAATGGCGGAACAACGGACGCCCTCGTCTAGGCAGCGGATGCCGTTGATGGCCAAGCATTGCGTGGGCGTGCCATTTTCCACAGTGAAGACCTGATTGTTGGTGGCTATGAGCATGATCGTCCTCCTGATGTTGGTTTTACAAAAGCCAAACCCGCCGACGCATGGCATGGCTCGCATGGTGCCGGCGGGTTTTTGTGGTAGCCTGTTAAGCCGTATGAAACGCTCTCACGGCTGTTCGCGCAAGTCCTCGGTAGCCAGCGGTATTTTTTCTATTCCCACGCGCTTGGCCACCTCAAACAGATCCAACAGGTACTTATGCGGGGTCTCCTGATCGGTGCGCACGACCAGCGTCAGACTCCGAGTGCCTTCCTTTTCCCGCAAAAGAACCTGCTCCAAATGGTCCAAAGTCACCAGATGGCGGTTGATCTCCATGCGGCCGTCTTGGGTGATCGAGGCCACTAGTTTCTTCTCTTCGACGATCACCCCTTGTTGCGCTTCGGGCAATACCACCTGCAGGCTGTAGGGCTGCTTGAATACCGTGGTGACCATAAAGAAGATCAGCAGCAAAAAGACGCAGTCGATCAAAGGCGTCATGTTCAGTTCTTGCTCTTCATACACGGATTTGCGCCTAGGCATCCGACTCATTCCTCCCGTTCCCGCACAAAAGCGATGCCCTCCACCCCGACCGCCTTGGCTTTATCCACCACAAACACGACGTGTTTTTGGGCACACTCGCCGTCGGCCTGAATGATGATATTCTCGTTATTGGCCTCTGCCATAGCCGCAACCAGCCGAGCCGCCAAGGCCGCTGGTAGCACATCCTCGCCCTTGATTTGGATCTTGCCATCGCGGTCCAGCAAGACGTTGATATCTTTCTTCTTTTCTTCCGTGGCCTCGCTTTGGGCCGGCATATCTACTTCCAGCCCTTTGGTGTGGAGAAACACCGTGGTGACCATAAAGAAGATCAGCAGCAAAAAGACGCAATCGATCAACGGCGTCATATCCGGCCCGCCTTCGGCCAGAAAGCTCTTGGGCTGATCTTTGCGGTGTCTGGCCATGAGGTGAACGCCTCCCAGCAGGAGCTACTCGGTCGTTTCGTATTGTTGGCGCTGTCCGGCCGTGATCAGCGCATTGGCAAAGGCGTGGCCATACATCTCGGCGTCTTCGAGCAAATGGTCTGCTTTGCGCGCCAGATAGCGATACAATACAATCGTTGGGATGGCGACGATCAGCCCCGATGCGGTGGTGACCAAGGCTTGGGAGATACCGCCAGCGACAACTTTGGGATCGCCGGCCCCGGCGGTGGCGATGGATTCAAAGGCGATGATCATCCCCATAATGGTGCCGAGCAAGCCCAACAACGGGCTTATGTTGCCGATGGTATTCAGGATCGCCAGATTCTTGCCCAGATAGGCTCGGGCGGCAGCCTCGGTTTGAATGACCAACTCGTCTTTGAGATCGGCCAGTTCCCGCTGCATGACCATAAACCGGCTGACCTGCCCGCCGCCGCCGGCGTCGGCCAGCCGGATGATCTCCTCGTTGGTCGCTTTGAACTCCCGCTGTTCGATCATCAGCGTATCGTATCGTTTCAGCAGCGAAGCAAAGACGTAATTGAGCAGCCCCTTGCCTTGGTTACACGCTTCGACGACGGCCTGTTCGCCGCCGTTGCGCAGCGCGGTCTCAAGCCGGTCGAGCTCGTTTTGCGCTTCTTCTGGCCTAGGCAATTGACTGAAGATCCACAGGCGTTCAATAGAATAGGCAATGGCCAGAATAGCACAGGCGATTAGGGGGATCATCATCGGTCCGCCACTTTGAATTATTTCCCACATGGCTACTGCTCCTTGTTTTCTGAATTCTGTCTTTCTCAAATTACAAATATCATGTTGTCGGTCATGCCCGTGAACCCATCAATCACTGTCCAGATACCCGCCGAGACGAATTGTCCCAGGACCATTCCTAAAAAAAAGGGACGCAAGGCTCTAAACATTTTGGGCCCGCCATAGCGCAACGCGATGATCTTGATCAACCAAGCCAGAAAGATACTGAACCAAGTCCAATCCATCACCCGGCTGCCGGCAACAGTCAATCCCAGCGGATGGAGCGGCCACCCCAGAAATTTGTGCCGCAATATCGTTAGTATGCCCATGATCGAGGCGCCAATGCCCATATTCATCCACATTCCCCCCGTCACGTCAATCGGTCGGTTGGTCACCGTCGATACTAGGTCGAAAGGCAGCAGGTTTGCTCCCAAGCAGAACCACGAGTGGATGTTTACGCCCCCGACCCCATAAACGAGCTTGAGCATCATCCCGAACGACACGATCAGCGATACGATCAGCGCCGCGATAATACAGCCAAACACCGGCCGCTTGCGCCCCTCGAAACGCTCGTCGTCCAGCAGCTTCAATCCGTTGGCAATCGACGCCATCAAAAAAGTCCGAATATCCGAAGACCATCCGTAGGTATATCCCAGCGCCGTCACCCCCTGTGAGCCTAGGGCTGGAGTACCGACGGCATAGAGCATAAAATTGGGCGCAATCAGGGGTGCCCGGCACGCCGCCATACCGCCCTCGACCACGATGCGAGTAATGGCGATAAAGATCACAAAGGCGATAAACAGGAACAGCCCGCCCGCCCAAAGAGGTAAGCCGGCGGCCCCGAGCCAGACGAGCATGACGACCACCGACACCAGTGTGCCGATCACCGCACTCCGATAGGAGAGAATCTCGCCGGAATCATCCACATCAGGGGCCGAGGTAAACGCCTTTCTAAACACATCTTGCAGGTGGCCTCTGGCGACCCAGCCGCCATAGAGTACCAGTATCAACATCGCTCCGACCGCAGTCGAGGAGAATATCCCTGAACTGCCGCCGTAGTGATTGACCCGCAATTGTAGGTACACCCCTAGCGTATCGAACACGCCATCTAGGCATTTGACCACAACATCGAGAAACCAGAGCCCGAAGGCCACATCTTGATTGATCAAATAGGCAAATCCCATCACGGGAAAACTGATCATAAAGCGCAACTGGATCGATTCCCGCAGCAACGAGAGCGTGACGCCGGGATAGAGGGGGTTGAGTGAGGGCAAATAATCGTAGTACGCATTGAGACCAATGGAAGAAGTGATGAAGGAAGCAAAGGCGAAGCCTAGCCACATCAGGGGATTTTTGAAAAATCCCGCCAGCAGACTGCTCTTGTTATTCTCACCGATCATATCTAGGGGAACCCTAATGATGGGATATATAAGCCTTTCGTGTTCTATCCACTGCTTTCTCAGAATGACCATCAGCGCGATCATCACAAAGTAGAAGGCGGCGAAGAAGACGCTCCAGTAGGCCAGCGGCTTCAACCATACAGCCCACGGAATCGACTCACCTTTCGGTAGGCCCTCAAAGAAGTATTTACACGCCAGTGGATCCTCGATGACCATCCATCCTCTGACATAGGGGGCCACTAAATTCGCCCAGTCGTTCTCGGGCGTCGCAAAGTAGGGCAGCGTCGCCATCAGGGGTATCTGGTAGTGGGTTAGCCCCATTCCCGTGATCGCGCACGAGGTCATCATCATCACATAGATGAGGATCAATTCCGCCGGTGTGAATGCCACTCTGGGGCCCATGAGCTTCAACAGCACGTTGACGCCGGCCACTAAAAAAAAGAAAATGAATAGAGCCCCGCCGGTGCTGAAGTCATCGGACATGCGCGAACTTCTGAGGAAAATTTCCCCGTACTGCGTTCCTCCGCTTACCAGTGCCGAGCACACCAGACCGGTAAAAAAAGCTCTCGGCGTTACCCCAGAGGAGTTCCCCACGCTCGTTTCTTTTGGCTTCTGTTCCTTCATCTTCCTCTGGCTTCCTCTATTATAACTTGGTCCCCAGCCGCGTTCCCAAGCATCACAGTGACAGCTTCCGCTTCTGTGGGCAGCCCGATCTCCTCCGAGACCCGCGCTATCTTGCCCGGCAGCAAGCTCTTGGTGAAAAGGGACTCACTGCTAGCCGCACCCTGCGCGAAGAGTTCGGTTTCTGCCGATACCCCAATATCCATTTTCAAGACGGCCTTTTCTCCATTGCCGCTTTCAAAGGTCAGGCTCGGCTTATCCAGCAATATATAATCTCCTGTAAGCCTGTACAAGGAGACAATCTGTTCCTTGGTGACACCGTGAAACATCGCCATATCTACGGTGTACTCGCACACCTCGCCCCGGTCGAGGTCGACAGAATACCCCTCCCGCTCCCAGCGGTCGGCGTGATTGGAGATGTGACGAGTCAGCGAGGGCTCTAAGTAGTATGTGTCTGCACCCCGCGTATATCCTATGTAGGAGGGGATTTCCCTATCCCCAATAGACACCGGAGATATGGTCATAGCCATTACTTGCTGGCTCTCGTCGTCTCCAATTACACCCCACTGCGCTGGCACAAACAACTGGAGACCGCCCGAACCCCCCCGGCGAAAATCCACTGCTTCGGGTATCGGCCACGAGTGCCACGACTGGTCCGGGATCTGGTATTGCGGGATGAGTCCGCTCCACACCACCCAGCACTGACTGCCGGGGGCGTAAAAATAATCGCTGTCGTCGCACTCGCCTCCGACGCAGGGACTGCCGTGGACGCAGTGTTGAAAGCGGGCGCGCCGTTCGCCGACATTTTCTATCTTGTAATCCATCTTCAGCCGCGTGGAGCCTTCGTAAGCGGTCATGGTCTTTTCGAATCTCAGTTTGCACAATTTGCCGGTGACTGGGTCGGGGTAGGGAAAAGTCATCTCACCTACCAAGACTGCACGGCGTTCGTAAGTCCGGGCTGTCATCTCCCACGGTTGCGTCCATAGGTAGCCCATGTAGGGCGATCCCCCGGTCCACGGCACACATTCGGCGACTCCGCCGTGCGGATAGTGTTTTCCGTGGTTTTTGTCGAGGGGGTCGAGCTGTCTGAGTTGTTCCACGCCCGCGATTTTGTCAAAATAACTCAGCGGCGATCGGCCTCGGGTATGGGCTATCTCACTCCTGATGTATTTATTTTCGAACACATATATCGGCTGCCCATTGCGTTCGCTGGTAGAGAGAGAGACTTGGCCCATTCCGGGGAGAGCCCACAAGAGCACTAGGGATAAAGCCCATAATCTCATCGAAAAACTCCTTTTGCGACTATAGTCGAGCCTCTGACATCAAGGCGCACGGCTGCTGCCGTTCCATCTGTCTGCCTTGACCCATCCCCTGCCTTCCTCGATCACGACGCGCTGATTGACGGATAACGGGCTCATGCGATCCACCGTACCGCTGGGCCAGCGAACGACGAGTTGATCTATACTTTCACTTTTGCCCAATCCAAAAGAAGCGTGCAGGTCATTTTGGCTGTACAGTCCAGAGCCGCTCTTGATTTCCCTGATCTGGCGCAGACCGCCCGCGTTGAGTTCGATTCGCGCTCCTATACCATCCCTGTTGCTTTCTACACCGACCACTCTGACTTGGAACCAGTTGCGCTCGTTGCCCCCGTCATTTCGCAGCAGGTCGGCGCGGCCGGCTGAATTGACTACAAATATATCCACATCGCCGTCGTTATCGTAATCGCCGAATGCCGCTCCTCGGCTTACCTTGACGATGGACAGCCCCGCTCCCGAGGAGTCGGAGACCTCCACAAAGCGTCTTTGTCCCTCGTTCCTGAACAACTGGTTGCGCTGGGGATACGAGGTGGAGGCGTCGAAGAGAATCACATTGTCCAGAGTGTGCCCGTTGGCGACGAAGATATCCAAAAAACCATCGTTGTCATAGTCGAAGAAGGTGGTGCTCCAGCCCACATAGGGGAGCGAATAGCGCCCGATACCTGAAGGCATCGATTCGTACGCGAACAGACCATCGCCTTCGTTCCGATAGAGACTGGTAGGCTCGCGCTGAAAGTTTGGGACAACGAGATCGAGGAAGCCATCGTTGTCATAGTCACCGAAGTCGGCCCCCATGCTGGCTTCCATCCGCCCATCACCGCTGTAGCCGACCCCGGCGATGAGAGCTACATCCGCAAAGGTTCCATCGCCGTTGTTCTGGTAGAGGAAATTGGCTGTTTGGTCATTGGCCACAAAGAGATCCACGTCGCCGTCGTTGTCGTAATCGCCGCACACCAAGCCCATCCCTTTGCCCTCTGAATTGAATACCCCGGTTTGGACCGTGACATCCGCAAAGGTTCCATCTCCCTCGTTGTGATACAGGGCATCGGGAGCGCCTTTAAAATTATCGGGACTGGGATAGGCCCTGATATCTGGCGCTACTTCTTCGCCCGCAAAGGAGCCCACGGCATACGGAGTCAGATCCTTTCTTGGGGCGTCGAGGGTGTACTCGACATAGTTGGCCACATATAAATCGAGGGATCCGTCGTTGTCATAGTCAAAAAAGGCACAGCCCGTGCCCCACAATTCGTTCCCTAGTCCCGCTTGGTTGGTGACGGCTGCAAAGGTTCCATCTCCCTCGTTGCGATAGAGCGCGTCTGGCCCGTAGTTGGTGAGGTAGATATCCACATCGCCGTCGTTGTCATAATCGGCGGCGGTTACGCCCATGCCGTATCCTCTGTCTCCCACCCCAGCCTCGCGCCCGACTTCGGCGAAGGTTCCATTGCCCCTGTTGCGATAGAGCGCATTGCGCTCTTCGAGGTCGGCATTAGGAGTCAGGTCGTGCCCATTGACTGCGTACAAATCGAGAAATCCATCGCTGTCATAATCCAGAAATGCACATCCCGGTCCCATGGTTTCGATAAAGTGCTTCTGCCCAGTGCCGCCGTGGGTATAGTGAAAATCGATCCCCGCCTCTGCACTCACCTCCACAAAATGCACCTGTCCACCCGTGGCATGGATGGCCGAACCCCAGAGTATGAGGCAGATTGGCCACATTGAGTATGGAAAAAGACGGCCCATGTAGTCTATTGACATTGAGATAGCGCCTCACGGCAGGAGTGGCACTAGGGAGCGGCTAGAGCGTCCTCTACCTGAATATGCCCCTGCCCTTCGAGCACCAGAATCCGGGATAGATGCTGAGCCAGTACTTCGACGATTTGTACGACTCCGATCCGCTTCATCTCCCGCCGGGAATACACTACAAATTTGTGCCCCACCTCAATTTTATCCGCTAGCCCCAAATTGACGAAGCCCTCGGTTCCCTTCAGGCTGAGGATCTTCGGTTCCCGCTGTTGCAGGGTGGGGGGTGGGGAGGTCTTAGCCCCAATCTGTTTAGTTAGTTGCTGGAGTGCATCTAGCGTAGCCTTGCCTATGATTGTCTGCCGAAAGCGCTCCACGCCAAAGGGAACCTCGTTGAGCTCGAGCAGGGCGGCCTCTTTACGGGTTGGTTTTCCCAACAGGGTCAAGCCCAAATCCCGATCGGTCATTTCGGCTTTTCCGACAGCCACTCCGACTTGACTCATAGAAAGCGGCTGCAACAATTGGATCTCGACTTCGACCTGGGCCGTATAGGAGGTGTACCCGCCTAAGAAGGGGTTGCCTGCATTGAACCGTTTGATGGAAAAGTTGCGGATATCGCCGTTCACAACTAGATCAGCACCGGCGTTATCTCCTATCCTGAGCGCTTGGGCCTCACTCAGGGCGGTAATGTCTTCGCCTGCTGTCAATAAAGAATCGACCAACGGCAAAACGACTATGTTGCGGTCCTGCTGGAGCAATTCGCCTAGGAGTCGGGGAATGCCCCGGCTAATATCCCAGCTGCCGCGAAAATAACTGTGGTCTTCAAAAGGCACGAGCAGAACCACCGCTTCGGGCTGAAACGCCGCAGCCCGAAGCGGATACAGGAGTAGTGCGAGTCCAAACAGGTCGATTCTACAGAGACGAGACCAGCCCAGAATAGCTGTTGTTCTTAGCATGGGAAGAGCGGATTTAGTGGTCCACAACCACTATTGACGGTCAAAGCTCACCGTCTCATGGTCTTTTTCCACCTTCCACTTCTCTACCCTGCGGTTGAAGTCGAAACGGAGATCGACCGTTTCCAGTGGGGTGTCAAACTCGTCGAATTTGAGCGCGAATTCTTTCAGGACCAACCGCACTTTTTCCACCGCTGGGTCGAGCGAATCAAAGGCGATCAGACCGCTGTAGTTTTCCCCTTTGAATATCGGCTGATCCTCGGCATAGTTCAGACTGCGCACATGCCCCATTCTGACTTCAAAGCGATAGAATTCATTGCCGCTCTGCCCGCGCAAGCCTCTGTAATACCGCTCAAAGCTATTGTGGGGCGACGTCGATGGCATTCCATAGGAATGGAGTGTCTGGCCGCGATCCGTCAAGAGAATGGCTTCGAGGGGGTAGAGCTGAACTTTGGCAAAAGTCTGGTTGAAAACACTCACCTTGAAGACGGTGAAGCGGTTGGGGGTATAACCCACGTCCCGATCAATGTAGTCGCCGTAGGTATAGGGATTAGTCGAATACTCTCCTCTATTCGAATCTTCGGGGAGCAGGGCATTCAGCTCTTCATCCATCATAAATTTGACGTCTATCCGCAATCCTTCTGACGCATATACAGAGCCATCATCTTCCACGCTATATGGAGCTTCATTGCCGCTTTTTTCTGCGGGCACCAAGTATGAGCTGTAATGGATCTTCGGCGGAAAAATAATGCACCCCACCGCGATTTGGGCTATACAAGCGGCCAATATCCACCTTGTCGCCTTGCTGGTGATTTTCATGTTCACTCCCCTTTTGGTGCGACGTACTTTTTCCCGCGCAACTTGCGCGAACCTGTCAGGCCATTCACTTGAGCATCACAGCCTGGAGTTCACGATCCAGTCCCGATGCCCCTTAGCAAATCGATAGGCATCCTCGCTGGCTTTATCGTCCTCAAATAGGGCGATCACTTTATCGTAGGTTTGCACTGCTTGCTGCCACTGGCCCAAAAACTCATAGCACGTGCCCAAATTGCTTAATGATCCGATCTCCACCTCGGTGCCGGGATACTTCTCGGTGAGAGCAATGAACAGCGGCACCACCTCGTCGAATTTCTGCCGCGCCTTCTCTTCCTCGCCCTCTTTGTCCAAGGCCACCCCCTCGCCGAATATGGCCATAGTCTGTTCGTATTCCTCATAGGCTATGAGTTCCCGGATGTTTTTTAAAATCTCGGGAACTTCTCTGGCGACATCGGCCTCGGGATAGTCGGTCAGCACATGTTGGTACTCGACCTGTGCCCTTTGGTAATCTTCCTTGTTGAAGTAATAATCGCCCAGCGTAAAGCGGGCATCTACCGCAAACTCGCTATTGGGAAAGGTCGCGAGCAGACGTTCAAAAGTCCGAATAAATTTTTCCTCGTCTTTCAGTTCGTAGAACGCCCACGCCGTGTTATAGAGTGCATCATCGCTAAACGGCGAATCTAGATAATCCTCTAACAGACGCTGGTACAGCGCAATCGCCTCGTCAAACTTTCTCAAGTTGAATGCACTCTCAGATGCACGCATCAGCGCCTCTGCCGCTATGTCAGCGCGCGGATATTTTTCTACTAGCTGCTCAAAAACCTCTGCAGACTGCTCGAATTCTCTTAGATTGAAATACGCGTACCCAAGATAGTAGTACGCATACACAATGTTGGCTGAGTCGGGGTAACGGGCGACAAAGGCGCTCAATACTTCCGCCGCTTCGTCGAACTTTTCGCTTTGAAAGTAAAGCGTGCCCAGCGCATAGGCCATATCGACGGAATAGTAAGAGTTCGGATAGTGCTTGAGTCCTTCGCTATACGTCGATATCACTTCCTCGTATTGTCCCTTGCGCTGCTGGCTCTCACCAATGAGGTAATAGACCTGCTCTGCCAACCAGTAATCCCTATCTCCTTTGCTATCCTCTAGGTCCATCGCTAGAATTTTCCGTCCCGTGGCGATGGCTGTATCATACTGCTCTAACTCGAGATAGAGTGTCAGCATAAGCACCATGTACTCTGCCTGTTCAACTGGATCTTCGGCCGCAGTGGCCAATCGCCTGTAGCTTTCGAGCGCTTCTTCCTGCCTGTTTAAGCGGAGATAAGCCAAGCCCAACATCTTCTGAGCCGGACTTTTGATCCGCTCGTCGGCAGAATCCACCAGTACTCTCAGATCTTCCGCCGCTTCTGCGTATCGCTCCAGCCGCGAATAGCTCGTCCCCCTGTCGTACTGGGCGATCTCCTTCAGCTTGGGATTATCCGTACTATGGATGGCCTGGGTAAATTGGTCCACCGCCCGTGCGTATTCCTCTTTGCCCACCCATGCCTTGCCCATCAGGTAGTGGTATTGAGCTCGCTCCTCCTCGCTGCCGACGCTAGCCATGCCCGGCTCGAGAACCCCCAGCGCCCGGTCGAATTGCTCCATACCTAGGTATATGCGTCCTGCTTCGATGCTCGCTAACGAGGACTGCGGTGCCGTTTCCCGCACCTGCAAAAAGACCTCCGTCGCCCTCTCGCCCTCTCCTTTTTTTTTGAGAGCCAATCCCAGTTCAAAATGGGCGATATCTAACTGAGTGGAATCATCCGTCACTGCGATAATTTCATCGTAGAAGGCCACCGCCCTATCGTATAGCTCTTGGTTGTAGAACATCCGCGCCAATTGGAATTGTGAACTTCTGGCATAAGTGCCATCGCGATTGTCCGCGATGATCTGCCGGTAGGTTTCCTCTGCCTCTCGCTGCGCCGCTTGTTCGCCAATCCTCTGTTTGGCGAGAGCGACATTAAATCTGGTCGCGGTGACAAAATTAGGATCGGGATGCTGCTTCAAGACCGTGTCGTAGGCCTGCACGGCTGCCGCATAGGCCTCGCGGGCTGCTGCGGCATCTCCCTGCTGTGCCAGTTTTTCGGCCTTAGCGTAGTAGGCCCGACCAATTTCGAACCAGGAATTCCCTAGGGAGTAGCCGGCTCGGGAGGCGATCTCGCCGTAGGCTTTTACGTACACATTGTATTCGCGAATCGCATCGTCGAAATAGTCTTCGCCCCATTCTTCGCTCGCCTCGGTATAGCGCTGAGCTAGCTGGAACTGCATTCGCGCCTTAAATGTGTTGTTGGGTATTTGGACGATGGCCTCGCGGTACGTATCGACGCATCGGACGAAAAGCCGGTTTGCAAAGTACATATCCGCCAAACTCTGATAAGCCTTCTCAACCAGTCTCCGCTCTTGAGCAAACACTGTGATGACAGAGCGATAGGATCGCTCCGCCTTTGCAAATTCCGCTGACTGGCTGTAGCAGTCCCCAATCCGGATCTGGGCCTTTGCGGTCAACTCATACTCGGTTTCGTCCACCAGCCCGGCCACTTTCTCGAACTGCATTTTCTGGATTTCTTGTTCGCTTAACGCGCCGATGTTTAACTGGTCCACTAATTGTTGATAGTAGGGGATCGCCTTGCGGTACTGCTCCTGGTCGTAATAGCATTCACCGATCTGAAAAAAGGCTCGGCTGACTTGGAAGCCGGATTTGAAACGCTCCGTTAATTCGGTAAAGGCTGCGATGCTATTGGCGTATTCCTTTAGTTCGTAGTAGGACCATCCTATGTTGTAAAGAGCCTCCACTACATAGGCGTTGTCGGGATATTTCTCAATAAATTTCTGTCCCGCGCGGATGACCTCTTGGTAGTGCTGGGAGCTGTACCAACAGGTAGTAATCCTGTTCTGCGCTAGCGCCCGCAAATCCTCGGACCTAGCATTTTCTTCTACGCTGGAGAAATAGCTCACCGCCTGTTCCAAGTATTCCTCCGCCCGCCTCTTGCGCTGCTCCTGTTCTCGTTTGTTCGATTCGTCCTTTGAGGCGCGAAATTCTTCCTCGAACATTTTGAAATACGCATTGCCCATCTGGTAAATCGCCGCGTCTTTCACCGCAGTTTCTACTTTTCCAACCACGACGACGATGTCGCTGTCATCCAGTAGCAGACTGCGAACACTGCTGATGTCCTCGAACTTCTCGATGGCCTGATCGTAGGCCTCCTCAGAATAGAAACTCTGACCTGCTTGGAAGGTAGAGAGCATGTACTCTCTGGTAGGCACATCTTTTGCCATAAGGGCAATGCCCAAGGTCATACCCACAATCGTCAAGCCCAGCAAATTCATCCGATCTCTCCTCGTTGCAAGCCTTGCGAGGAACTCAAAGGCTCTGCATCCTCTGCAGCGCTTCTTTGAGGCCCCGCCGGGCTTCCCCAAAGCCCGGTCGCAGTGTCAGTGCCTTCCTATACGCGGTGATCGCCCGCTCGTACTGACCGTATTTTTCGTGTATGCGCCCCAGTTTCCAATGCGCCGCCGCATCGCCGGGCATGTAGAGCAGAATTTTGCCGATGTGCTCTTTCTCTTTGTTGTACTGGCTCATCTTCTCGAACAATTCCATCTCGCGCTGGGCTTCTGCTCGCATTCCCAATTTCATATAGGCCCGGCCCAAATTGTAGCGGGCATCGGCGTACTGGGAATCCAAGGCAATCGCTCTCTCGTAATAGGCTACAGCCTCCCGGTAGCGATTCTCCCGGGCCAGCAGCAACCCGATGCGATAATGGGCCTGCCGGTGGGAGGGGGCGAAGGAGAGGACCTGCTCGTACTGCGCCAGCGCCTGCTCCTCCTGTTGCAGGCCCTCGTAGGTCAAGCCGAGGTGATAGTGGATATCGGGATTGTCCCGCTTGCCTTGGAGCGCCTTTCTGTAATAGTCAAGCGCCACTTCATACTGGCCTTCTTCGGCATAGGCAAGTCCGAGATTGTAGTAAGCTCTGCTCTGATGGGGATTTAACTGAAGCGAAATCTCGTACTCCGCGATAGCCTCCTTCGGCTTGCCCAAGGCGATATAGGAGAGCGCTAGATTGTTGTGAGCCTGGAATAGATCCTGTCTGAGTTGGACGGCCTTCCTATACTCTTCTACTGCCTTGCTGTACTGGCCGATCTGCGCGTAGAAGGCGCCCAAGTTATAGTGCATCACGGCGGAGTTCGGGGCCAAGGAAAGGGCCTGTTTGTATATGGCTTCGGCCTTCTCCGGTTTATCGCTCTCCGAGTAGATGATCCCCAGATTGTTGTAGGTATCCACCACGGTCCGGTCTAGGGAAAGAGCCTGCAGGAGGTAATACTCTGCCCGGGCCAAATCTCCCGTGGCTCTGTAGGCCATGCCCATACCGTTGTAGGCATAGACAAAATCTGGGTCGCGAGCGATCGCCTTCTTATAGTAGTCCATCGCACGACCGACCTGACCGATGTTCAAGTAGGTGTTTCCCTGATCGAATAACGCCTTGGCTTCGGACCGATCTCTCGGGGGTACGGAGGCGAAGAAGTACAAACAGATTACTCCAATGAGGCCGACACACGCCATTCCGATACCGAGCCATTTGATCCGGCCTGTGCTCTTTCCCGACACCGGATCTTCTCCCTTGCGTCTATCTCTGCTTTGGCGCAAATAGTCTCTCCACCGTAAGGGACTCGGCCATTTTCTTATCTACTTTCTGGATTTTAACTCGAAACTGGCCCGATTTAGCTGATGTACAAAGGACGAATCGAGCGTGAACACAGGACTCCTTGACAGATCCTTGGCGTAGTAGCTCCCCTCCTTCTCAGATCCGACCCACAAACTATGAATCTCATCGCCCACCGAGACTTCGACGCTTAGCGCAGGTGTATCCAAGCCGTATGGCCCCAAGCTATTGGGTGCATCGTCGACAAATTCTTCGACGGGTGAGGCCAAGCCCCGTAGAATGGCTTCTATCGCTTCTCCATCTCCTCTCGCCTCTGTCGGTAACTTCATCTGCCACTCCGCACCGCTCTTTGTTACTTCGACGGTGTCCTCCTGACTTTCAATTCTCAATGTCGTCGCCAGCGCTCTCTTGAATTTGAGCGTAGTCTTATTTCTCAGTTCGCTCCATTGCTTGTCTACCCCGGTGCGGCGGTACAATTCGACCATGCCGATGCGATCCTCCGAATCCTTCTTGACATAGACATATCGTCCAGATGGGTTCTCATTCCCGAATAAGACTGTGTCTAAGAGGCGTCCGCCAACGTGCAGACTCACTTTCACGTGCGGAGAATCTAGGCCGTACTTTTTGAATGCTTCTTCTGTCGATTCATCGTCCAAGACGAGAAACCGCGTCAGTCGTGCTCGCTCGAGATTAGCCAAGACAGCTTGTATGGCCCCCCGATGGGCATCAACCGTTACGGGTTCTGTGATCTGCCAATCTTCCCCGACCTTGTGGCACACCACTCTACCGCTCTCATTCTCTATGCTAAGTTCGTCCACCTCATCCTTATCAAAGGTCAGTAATTCCCTAGAGTGATACTCTTGTCCCTCTTTTTCGCTTTCCTTTTTGTCGACATAGACCACTACGAGAAAAAGGGTAGCGAAAAAGAGGCCTATCAGAATGACCGTTTTCAGTTTCATTACCGCTCTTGCGTTAGGAGGTTATCTTTGCCGTGTTGTCGCTGTTCACACTGGCCTAGAGTATTCGAACTACTGAGATTGGAGCAGGGCACCTGTGGGAACATTGATGGCTGACTTGAGGTATTCTTATTATAATGCAACAACTTGGCTCAGCAAACCATTTTTATGAATAATTCGGGTTAGAATTGAGCCGCCTAGACGGCCAAGATAGAGTCAAAGGAGCGTTCAAATATGTCGATAGATAGCAGTCTCTGTTTTGCGCTCGATGCCGCCGCGCTCGAAGTACGAGGCCAGTTCGATCAACTCCAATACAGCGAGCTGAAAAAGGCTATCGTCCTCAATGATATGCTCCTAGTCGAAGACGATGCGCCGGCCATCGGCCGCCCCCAAGGGGCTGAGGACCGGTCGTGGTTCGAGAAATTGCAAGAAGGGGTGATGATCCGCAAAGATCTGGTCTTGGATGATTCTCGCGCTCTAGCCGCCTATCTGATCTTCAACGGACGGGAAATGGACGACAATGACCATGCACTCCACATCTGTGTCAACGGTCACCACTTGATCCGACCTCCGAGCAAGATAGCCCACCCCGGTGCTCGCCACTACTACACCAGCGACTGGGGAGGCTCGCACTTCGACAACTGGTTCGTGGTGGCCGTGCCAGTGGGTGCCCTGCGGCAGGGTACCAATGAGTTCGTCATGTGGGCCGAATCGGAGGAGACCAGTTGGGAAATCATGGTGGCCGCGGATGAAGAATACAAGCGTGGCTCTGAAATGCGGCTCTGCCACCCTAACCGCAGCGCCAAAAGCCGAGACGGGGGCCGTACTTGGGATTTTGAGCACCTAGGCTGGAAAGATGAAATCGACGGGGAGTACACCATCCGCCTCAGTCTAGATCGCAGCGTACCACAGGGTACCTTTGTCTCGTCGGTGATCGACTTGGCTACAGGAGGGGAGACCAAAAGAATAGAGAAATTGCTCGACGTGGAAGAGTGTCGGGTAGAATGGGAGGTGGATGTGCCCGAGGGAAGCGAGGTAGAAATAGAGGCACGGCTAGGCGATAATCCAGTGCCTACAGCCGCCGCATGGTCCCCTTTTGAGTCCGTAGTAAATTTCTCCAAGACATGGTGCGCTTCCGCCAGACGCTACTTGCAGTTCAAGATTGTCATGTACGCCCACAATCCTCTGGTGACGCCGGTGTTCAAAGGTATTTGTGTGGAAGCGAAGTGCCGCGAACACAAGCACCGCTCCAATAGATGTTATCACCTACTCCAATTGTGCAACGGCCGCGTCATCCGCCCATCCCTACCGTACTTCCACGAAGATTTCGCCCGCTTGAACGAACTGCGCCACCGCTTTGAACTGGACGCGATGGTCGCAGACGCGGCGACAGAATTCGAAGCCCAACTGCAACTCATGCACTGGGCCTACAAAATTCCGCTCGCTCGCCTAGATGCCTACCAATGGAATTACTTTGATCTACCTCGACTCGATAGGGATGCAAGTGGACGCCCGCGCCTGCTAGGCGACTACCAGAAGCGCCGACGCGATGGCCACTGCCTCTACTGCAACCTGACCCTAATCGCCGCCTGTCTGGCCATGGGCTTTCCGGCCCGCTGGGTCAACATTTCCACTAAGCACACTTACGGGCACGAAGTGGCTGAAGTATGGTCCAACGAGTTCGACAAGTGGATATTTTTGGATGCGACGCGCGATTACTACATCTACGATCCCGACACGGGCATTCCCCTGAGTCTAGTGGAAATCAGCGAACGCTTGGCCGAGATCATGCCGGGACCGGCAACCTGGGAATATCCCATCCAGTGGCACCTGCCAGACCTCGAAATGCTCCGTGCCGCTCGCGTTGCCTACCGCCAAGGCGACAATGCTTTTTCGATTGACGACCTGAGCGGAGGACCGGAGCACTTGATCCTCAAAGGACATTTGCAAATGGTGCGGCGCAACGACTTTGCCAGCCGGCCTTGGCCGCTACCGTGGCGTCTCTCCAGCAACTGGGGAAGCGATCTCTTCTATTGCTTCTACAGCGATATGTTCCCCCGCAAACGCGAATACCACCAACACACCAAGCGCTGGCAGGATTTCAGTCCTCCGCTTAACCAGACGGAACTCTTCTTGAGCGAAACCGCCAAGTCGGATGTTCTGCGCGTGGATGTGGATACCGAGACGCCTTGCTTTGACGCATTTCTGGTGCAGATCGACAGGGCCGAGTGGAGCGAACAAACAGACCCCTCGCTGGAGTGGAGACTGCACGAAGGCCTGAACCAACTGCGGTTCAAGGCTCGTAATAGCGCAGGGGTTTGCGGCCCGGAGAGCCATGCAGCGGTAGTGATGAACACTTGATTGGCTGCGGGTCAATATGGGTCAATAAATGAATCAGCGCTTCAGCCGGTCACATTCGGCTTACACAGCAGAGGTAAGCTTTAAAAAGAAATTTACTCGGTGAGTTCAGTGTAGAAATCAATCTGCTGCTGCGCGATAGAGCCTTCTTGGGTGAGGGCGAAAACCACCAGATTGACTCCCATCCTCAACTGAGGCTCATTCTCGAATTCATCCTGCCAGATGCTTCCATAGCCCATATCTGAGTAAACCGCTACCAAGCGTCCATTCAAAAAGACGCCTTCGAGGAACTGCGCCTGATCGGGCTGATAGTAAACATCTGTCTGCTCGGCCGAGTTGTAGTAGAAAACGTCGGGGTTACCTCTGACGCTCAAGTATTCTCCTCCGACTGGGGGACCATCTAGGTCGAAATAACTGTGGTAAATCGGATGACTGTTGGAAATGCGCTGTAGCTTACCATCTTTGCCCAAAGCCAAGCTGAACATTTTTCTCAACGAAGCTTCCGCTGGCCCAAAGTTTAGGTCTGGCCGGTCGTTGTCGGCAAAAACAAATCCTCCGTTCCGCATGTACCGTCCCAGATTCTCGATTTCTTTATCCGTCAGTTCAAAACCATCCTTGTCCGTGATATATACAAAAGGCGTCTTGAACAGTTCGGGAGAATCCAAAAACATATGGTCCGCCACCTTGGCCTGAATACCGGTGTAAGAGTTGATGCCATCTGCAAGCCTAGAAACTGAGCGGGGAGCATCGGGTTGGAGATCATTGGCCCAAGCTAGCGCCAAATAGACGAAGCCCTTGATGTTTCTCCGATCATTCGGGTCTTGGATTACCATGCCCCGATACTTACCCGTATCGAGCGCGTTTAGATCGAGAAACTCCTCCTGCATACTGATCCGCTTCTCTGGATCCTTCGAGCTCTTGATTTGTATTGAGGGCATCTGCGGCGTGATAGTGCCGGTCCCCACGCTTGTCCCTGCATCAATTCCGCGATCAAAGACAGCTACATTGCCCAATATATCTAGCCGCCGCACCGGCCGTGGGGGCGTCCGGGCCAGTTTCGGCTTCGAGGCAGTTAGCTTGCGGGTCATTACCCTCTTTTGGACCACGGTCTTCCTCATGCGGAAGGGCTTCTTGGCCATCGGTTTGCGAATTATGAACTCCGTTGATAGGGGCTTGGGCACGGGTTTTTCTTCTTTTATTCCCACTAGGTAGGCGAAGGCTGAGGTCATTATGAGCAACGCTAGAGCGTAGGCAGCGTAGGATATTCTGCGGTTATCTCGATAGAGCTTCCTTAGAGCTATCGCATCTGATGGAGCCCTAAAACGATCTGGAGTATATTTTTGCATCTGTATTCGGTCCGAAGTGAATTCCGACACCGGCAGTACCTCTAGGTAAGAGGGAATACGTCAGCCGTTAAAGCCTATATATTTCCGTCATTGTGAAATAAACACGGTATCCACATTCGACTTCTGCCCGGCGAAGTTGGTGTTATCCACGGCCTGGACCTGGAAGGTATAGAAAGAATCAATCCAAGTAAATTCAACCGTATAGGACTGCCCAGCCCCGGGAGTAGTGTATTGATGCTCCACCCCCGACGTGCCTGCAGCTACCGTGACTATATAGTAAAAGACAGCCGCAGTGTCGCTCATACTCCACCCTAGAATCACCTCGTCCCCTGCAAAGGATGCTGCCAAGTCTTGGGGGCTCCCAATCCGACTCTCGTGAAACTTGGATGGCAAGCTATGATCTTTGCTGCAGTGCAAGATGCTGAAGATCGGCAGCAGACAAAAAAGCAACCACAAGGCTCTACCCATTGACGAACTCCCAATAAAAGAAAAGGTTCAGAAACTTCCCATTAGCACCAACTTGGACGGTACATCTCCCATCCCCGGCACGGCCCTCAAGTTCCATCGGGTCACAGCGGATACTTTGGCAGAATCATATAAGAGAATATCGGTCAGGCTATAAATATACACCCCCACAGCTACCGCCCCAAAAATTCTGCGCGTCAGATGCAGGTCGTCCAACTCAGCATTAGTCTTATGCAACTCATCCCACTTTTGCTGGGCGAGATCGTAGCGGCTGTTGCCAGTCGCCATCACTGCGTATTCGTCTTTTAGCCGGTGGAAATTGTCGCGACGCGTATTATAGTTCTCGTTTGCTATTAGCGTTACGGCCAGAGAGCTAATCCCGCCGACCAACATGAGCGTTCCCTTTATCTTTTGGCCGGTGGAGAGCTGACCTAGTCCTGGGAAGAGAGCTGACAGGACAACGGCCTTCTTTTTAGTGGCGATCTGTCGCGTTGCAAAGACATCGTCTTCGCTTTGTGCCCAGCCGGGAGGTACCAAGCTGAGAAGTGTTATCAACAAAATAAAATGTTTCATCGCTAATTGCCTTTTGTTGGATTCGCTTGAGAGTACGCCCGTCCTTCAATATCGCGGTGCTCCTGCCACGATCTGTATGAAGACAGCTAGGACATCGGTATTGTCGGCACTGCGAAAAGAATCATCGTAAATTCGGCGATCGACAGTCACACCAGCATTGGCCACAATCTCATAGCCGAAATAGTCGGAACGATTGGTCATCATGAGGACGTACACATTTTGCTCGAAACTGTTCCAACTGTTGCCATGGTCCTCGACGCTATAGTTCCAGAAAGGCAAACCTTGGGCACCGAGGCGAAAGGTAGTGCGGGGCGTCACATAGTAATTGGCTTTAAACAACGGAATGACCGTGGTCTCAGCGGCCAAGGGTATGTCGATGATATCTTGGGTCCGTTTGAGGAAAAGCAGTTTCAGCGCCGGGATGATCTCCAATTTACTTCGGTGCCTCCGCCAAGTATAATCGACGCGATGAACCGAACTCATAGTGCGAATCGCATTCTTGCGCTGATGGGTTCCGTCAGCCAAAAGGCCCTGCTGCTGCCAGTTGAATTCGTAGCGAAAGTTGTGATACATTCTCAGCTCTTTGAGCGGACTCAAAAGCGTCTCCAAGTAGAATCTATTGGCCCAGCTATTCTTGTAGTTCAGGTTGTCCTCTATTAATATCAGGTCGAACTGTTGTTGGTAGCCAAATCCGGCCAGATGCGTCTTGCCGAAGGGACTCCTACCGAAGTCTGAAGAGATCAAGACGCGATCCGGCACAGTGTCCCAAACCCGCTTCAGTGTATTCTCCACCATCAACCTACCTAGTCCCGGCTGCTTTGTCTTCCAGATGAGACGACCATAATTCATCAAATTTTTACCCGCCCCATCCTGCTGGTGAGCATTGAGGCGTCCTAGCGAGAAGCTCAGATCCCGCCGCAGCCGGTACTTCCCGAACAGATGGTGGCCCTCCAGGTCTTCGGGATAGGGGTAGTCGGGTTCGGGATCGTCCTCCCGGCCATCGGGTCTGTCGTTGTTGTTCATATCCAAATCGTAGATATAGTCGTCCGATTCCACATCGTACATCAGGAAGGGTTCCAGATAGTCCGGCAACCTATTCCCATTTTTATTCGTGTCCGGTCGCCCATCCCCATCCTCGTCCTTGCCGGGGAAGATACCATCCGCATCCACTCCCTCGTTGACAAAGCCGGCGATGTACTGCTGAAACCACGAGTCGGGAAAGCGATCGTTGTCGTCATTGTCGTCCACCATCATCAAGCGCACGGTATTATTGAAGTGGGGTACAGCCGGCGTGCCCAACACTACGAGTTCGGTGCTGTAGTTCGGTCCCATGTGGAATAATTCGCCTCCCCAGTCGAAGTGCTCGTGCTCCTTGCGCGCTACCAGATAATACGCTTCACCTTTCTGGTTAAAGCGCTTGCCGAAGCGCACGGCCGTGCTGGGATCGGGTCCTACTACACCATCGGGATACTGGAAGTAGTGCAGGCTCCTCGCGTACTCTCCGTCGATCTTCAGCCCGAAAATATTGGTACTGAAATTGGCTCCCAAGATCTCCATCCCGGTCTGTGTGCCGATGTCGAATGAGATGCGCTTCACGTTCGACCGGTCTTGGACATTCCCCGGGGCGCGCTCCACTACGCGAAAGAGCGTGGGCTGGCCATAGCGTTGTGTATAGGGGCTTTCAATCGGCGCATACGGGTCATCGAGGTTTACCCTTCTATTCCTAGCCACAGTTCCCACCTCGATCTTGTAATCGTTGGCGACCACGGCTTCAAAGGAAACGGATTGAACATAGTCCGCTCCCGCTAGGTTGAAGTAATAGACCACGAAGTCGTCACCAGAAACCTCTATAGGACCTGTTTCGTCGGTGCGCCACCGGAAAGACTGTTCTAGCGGTCTGTAAATGTTGTTGAGGGCGTTGTTGCGAATCAGGATGGCAAGCACTTCATCTTCAGTAAATCGCTCCCCCAAAATCTCATCGGCGTTATTGCGGTAGTAGTTCCTGCTCGTTGATGCTTCCGGCTGTAGATTCACCGCTAGGTGCCATGGCTCCTCAATGGGAAATTCTACACCCCGCCACACGTACGTCGTAAACTGGCGTTCGGGATCTACCGAATCATTCAATCTTAGATCCTTGAAGAAGAGGTAATCCATGTAGAGCGGTGCTTCATTGATGCGGTACTGCATATAGGTGGGTTGCGTCGGGACCGAGGAAGTAAAGGCCGCCGACAGCTCGGCATAGGCATTGCGCACTAACCCCTGCGAACCGAATCGGCCCACTGAGGACTCGGTGATGCCGTCAATGTGCTCGACAATATCTGGGACTATGTCCTTGCGGAGAACTCCGTTGACCAAGATGTTCAACTCGACGATGTAGGGGCCGCCCCGATCATCCTCAGGTGAGTCATCCGAAAATTTGACGGCGATAATTTCTGGGTATGGCTGGTCGTGGCGCAGCACCCCTTTGCGGGAGAAGGTGTGGCCGTACGAATCGCTGAAGCTCTCGTGCTGGTTGACGTAAGTCAAACCTAGGTTCAGCAGGCCAACCCGCCGCTCAAAGTGAAACGCCCCCATCCGCACTGTGTTCCAATTCATGAATAGTGCCGAGAGGTCGTCGTGTTTTGTACCCACGTCAATTCTGAAGCCGCGAAAGGCGTTGACTTTCAGGGTCAGCGGCGTGAAGCGCCCCCGCAACTCCTGAGCGATAGTCAGGCCCGCCCACCACCTGTTGGTCTGCTCCGAGACAGTCAGCACATCCTCGAAATAGCGCCGATAGGTAGATTGTTCGCGCCCGGGATAGTTGTAGAGATCGCCTGTCACCCTCAGTATCGACGAGCCCCGACTTTGGGGCCCCAGACCCGTGGTTTCCACCCAGTCATAGCCAGGGATTCCATAGACTAGGCGATTCCCTAGCGGCCCATAGAAATACTGTTTGGGATCTCGGTAGGGAGAAAGGATGGTCGAATAGTTTTTATACCTTTTTTCTTCGTGGGCATAATTCTCGTAGGGTTGCCAATCTCTTCTCAGAAACATCCGGTCGGGTTGGATTCGCGGCACCTCTGGAATATCGATTCCTGTGCGCGGGCCCCAACTCTTCGAAGACTCGTCCTCCTCAGTGCCGATGGACGAACTCGCAGAGATCAGGACAGCGAGTAAGACCCAGCTAAAGGGCCGGCAGCGAGAGATTCCGCAAGGCCTGGAAAATCTTTTGTGCAAATCGTTTGACACGGCCTTTTCCTAGATGACCGGACGGAGTCCTACTAAAGCCCGAAAAAAGAATATGGACGTATCCACGTTATTCAGAGCCTGTCTGGAGGAATTGAATTCCCTCTTCTGTATCTGGTAGCCCATGTTGAAGTTCACCCTATAGCCCTGATAAGTAAAAGTATTGGCGAGCATGAAAACATAGTCCTCACTCGCAAAGTCTCTATTCGAATTGACCAAGTCGAGAGAACGGCTCTGCAGAAAGGGAAAACCCTGGGCTCCCAGGCGAACGCTCGTCAAGGAGGTCATATTCCAGTCTAGGCGCAAAATGGGATAGAAGAATATCTCGTGCAGCACCGGCACCTGCCATCGATCATTAGTCAACTTCTGTCCCATTACCTTCACTTGAGGGGTGATTGTCACATCCCGAAACATACCCGACAGGTCTAAGGGATACTCTCCCTTGGCGACAGAAGTCAGTCTGACGATGCGGTTGGACTTGCGTCCTTGCTGGGCAAATTGGCGATTGAAGTCGTGTTTGAAATCGAGATGGATGTTGAGGGGTTTGGCACCGTCAAAATCCAAGGCGGCATAGGCGGTGTTGACGAAACTATCCTTCATGTGCAGAGGATCTTCTATCAGGTCAATGGTCAATCCCGCACCGGTCAGCCGGCCACTGATATCTTCCTGCAGTTCAAAGGTAGCATTGCGGGGAAACTGGAAGACGTTATCCCGGATGTCGTCCTCGACCCTCTTGGCGAAGTCAATCAGGGTAAGGTGACCCCAAAAGGGAAGATAGCGGGTGTGTTCCACCTTGGTATAAAAGACCCTGTTCTCGCCCCCGGCTGCGATCTGCTCCGTGTTATAGTGCCCCACCTTGAGCGTCGTTCCCTGCCAAGGGCGGAAAGACGCAAATAGGTGAAACCCTTCCAGATCCTTATTGTAAGGATAGTCCACATCGGGATTGTTCTCCCTGATGTCGATGACTCCGTTGTTATTCAAATCATCGCCGTAATCGTACTCTTCGGGATTGACATTGAAGAGCAGAAAAGGCTCCAGATAGTCGGGGATACCATTGTTGTTTATGTTGGTCTCCGGTCGTCCGTCCTGATCGATATCTAGCCCCGGGAAAATTCCATCCTGATCTCTCCGGCTTCTGATATAATGCTCATCTGGAAAGCGGTCCTTGTCGTCGTTGTCCTCCACCGTATCGAAGATCAGGGTTCCATTGAGCGAACTCTGGTTGAACCCATCAATGCCTTTCAAGCCGCCGTCAATCTCGCTGTCCAAGGGTGCAAAGGGCAAGGTGACAAAGCTCTGATAGCTAGGGTCTTGAACCTGTAAGGAGGTGCCGTATTCCGGGCCTATGCGGAATAATTCGCCTCCGAATTCCACCCTGTTCCGGTCCACGACGGCATTGATGAAATACGCTTCACCTCGGCGACTGCTCTGCTTCCCTTTGGCTACCGGAAACTGGCGGAAATCGTAGCTGAGATCGTACTCTGCCCGCACAAAGAGATTCTCCACCGCAAAATCCGCGTGGACTCCGCCTAGCATTCTTCCAGTCTGTCGGCCGTGCCGGAACTCCACCACCCGTAGATTGGAAAGGTCCTGTACCTTGCCTGGAGCGTGGGCGACGTCGTAGAAGTAAAGTGCCCTGTTCCGGTCTCGCGGACTTCGATCCCGCCTCGCCCTACTGGGATCGTTGGCGTAAACCTCGGACAGGCTGATCCGATAGTCGTTTCCCACCTTGACTTTGAACCGCACGTCGTCGATATCCTCCTCACCCAACGGTACCCAATAGAGAAGAAACTCTTTGCCATGTGCTTCCAGATAACCCTTTTCTCCTAAGAAGTTCTCTGGCAGCGAGCCGCTGACGAATTCCACATAGGGCGGTATTTCCCGTCCCAATTCCCGCAGAAATTCCTTGTCGCCGTTGGGAAAGGCTGGATCGATGTCCTCGCGGTGATGCCGGGTCACGACGATGCGCTGGGTAGCGTCAATGTCCGCCGCTGAAATAGCATCGGGATACACCTTCAATTCCGGTCGCAGTTGGCCGTTGATATAGACCTCAAAATCGTATACTCGGGGTCCTCCGTCATCGTCTATCGACCCATCCGCAAACTTCACCACCAGATAATCAACCGGCCGGATATTTCCCGGCGTCGCTCCCCTGAAATCCCAGCCTCCCCGTTCCATCAGACTATTGACGCGATACTGATTGACCCACACGAGTCCCAGATTCAACGCACCAACTTGGGTTTCCAAATGCGACCCCAGCAGATAGGTAGCAAATAGGGGCGGCCGAGTGCCGAGCGCACCAAAGTTGTGTTGCTTGTTATCGGCGTTCGCATTCACATCGAAGATGGGATAGTCCAGCCGCGAGGAAATCAGGGTAAAATCAGCTTGGGGCATGTTCATATCCCAACGAATGCCGTTCATAGCCGCCAAGTCTAGGGTCAGCGAGGTAAATTTGGTGCGGATATTGTCGCCGACGATCAGAGAAGTGTTGATTTTTCCGTAGGAATCAGAGGAGACTGAAAGCCGACTGAGGTAGTCTTTGAAATACCGGCTCTTGTTGATGACACTTCCCGGCTCAGGATCAAGGGTGCGCGATTCGCGCAACCGGAACACTTCGATGCCCTCGACGACAAAATTGCCCAACTCGTCGAAGACGAGATCTTCGGGACGGACCAGATAAGAGCGCGGCCAGTGTTTGTAGGGTTCCTGAGCATGGGTGATATACCCCTCGCCCGGCCGATAAAGAAAAAGCCCCGATCCCCGTACATAGGCGCTACTCTCCCCGACCCACACCAGCGCCAGAGCGCCTAAAAATAGAAAGTGAAATCCCCGCGTCTTGCTCATAGCAACTCTAGCCGATGCGCAAGCGGATGAAATAGCGAACGGCACCGACATCCACGCGGTGTGAAGAGGAAGGGTAGCGGTCAAAAATTTTCTGGTACCCGATGTTGGTACTCACATCAACTCCCCGGTAATTGCCGAGATTCTCCAGCACCAAGATGTAGTACCAAGAATCTCGGTCCAAAAAAGGTCGCACCAAGTCTCGGTGCTTCTCCCGCAGTGGCCATCCGAGAATCCCGCCTCGCAGCACTGTATGCGGAGCCAAATGGTAATCTCCCCTTATGATCGGCGTCAGCGTATAGGCATGTCTCCGCAAACTAAATAGCTCGGCCTTGGTCCGGTTGAAGACTGCCTTGAACATCGGACCGAGACCGAAGCTATCGCCTATATACCAAGTGTAATCGGCCCTAGCTACATACCCCATAGTCGTTATGCGGCTGTCCGGCTGAAAGAAATCTCCAGCGGTCAATTCTCGCTGATCGTTGACTGCCACGAGAATATCATTGTAGATGTTCAAGTGCGGCAGCTTGTCCGTGTTGAGATGAGTCCCCACTACGAGGGTATTGTGCAGACTGTTGCGCAGCAGTAGCCGATCCGGCAATACTTGGTACCTGCCACTGCCGACAAATTGGTACAGATCATTGCTAATATCGTCCCGTACTCTCTTGCCGTAGTAGCCGACCTGGAGCCGACCGAGTTCCGACCAACGCTTCAGATAATTGGTCTTCACATAGGTGGTCAAATCCCGGCCGCCGCTGGCTGGCTGGCGCATATCGTAGTGGCCGACCCGCACCCACGCATGTTGTTGGGAAGTAAAGGGACGCCAGGTGATGAAGAAATGACCGCCGCGACTGTCGTGATCGTAGGGATAATCCGACCGATTGTCGTTTTCCCACCCATCCACCAGACCGTTATTGTTGAAATCGTCGCCGAACACAAAGGGCTGGTCGTAATAGGTCAGAACCTTGTCCGCCCCGTTGTACCAAACATTGTCTCGAACTCCATCGTTATCCACATCTAGGCCGGGAAAAACTCCGAATCCCAGACCTGCTCCTGGGGCTGGTGTCATGTTGAGCGAGGCAAAATCGCGCTCCTGCTCCCAGCGGTCGGGCCATTCATCCCGGTCGTCGTTGTCGTCCACCAAATCAAAGGGGGCGATGACATTTTGCCGGGGGTTCTGCATTAGGGCTTGAAAAGAAGTGGCAAAGCCCGAAGGCAAGCTCACATACTCGAATCCCAGGTCCCAACGGCCCATGTCCCGAAAAGCGTTGAAGAAATAGGCGTCCTCATTCGTGGAAAGGCGCTTGCCCTCTCCCGACGGGAACTTGAAATAAGAGGTATTGCGGACGAATTCACCCCAAGCGCGGAAGCCCAAGACGTTGGCCTCGAAATTCATGCCGTAGAGAATCATCCCCGTTGGGAATCCATAGTGGAACGAGATCCACCCCATATTACCCCGGTCCTTGGCATTGTTTTCGGCCCGCTTTGCGGTGTGCCAATCCCGCCACTGGACGTCGGTGCCGATCCAGTCTAGAGCGCTGGCTACATCCACTACGTAGTCCCCGGCGGTCAGCGCCCTGAAGTGCACCTTTTTGGAACCTGGAGGAATCTCAAAGCGATATACCAGTATATCCGTCCCATCTACTTGTAAGAAAGGAACGCCATCGTGGCTTACGGGTTCTCCTTCCTTAAAGAACAGCCCGCCGCTGGTAAAATTGCTGAGCTGACCACTGCGCGTGTACCCCTCCCTGACGATTTCCTCCATCTGATAATTCTGGATTAGCCACGAAGGTCTGTCCGCCCGATGGAGCGCGATCTCACTAGTTCCCCGCCCAATGGTCCTGTTAGCAGCGCCTATGAGTTCGGGCACCGAGTGGATCATCCGGATCATCGGCTCGATATCGTCCCGTCTCTCGCCGTCAACGTACATCTCCATACGATAGACGCGGGGCCCTTCGCCGTCCCAATGGGAATCATCGCTTATTAGGACGAATACCGACTTTCCCTCGTCGAGAGCGGAAAAGGGCACGACTCCCTTGAGCGATCCCTCCTTCCTACCCGCGATACTGTCGAAGTTGTGAACATTGACGTAGGTGGAACCCAGTTTGAGTACACTCCCCAGAGTCGTCTCCCAATGGCCGCCTATCAGATAGGTTCCGAACGAAGGTCTGCCGAACACGCCTTTTGGATTTACCTGAACACCGCTCTGGGACAGTCCCGTGGCCAAGAGCACCGGAGCCGAGATCCGCGAGGCGATAAGGCTGAAACTAGTCTTGCGCGTAGAGGCGTCGAAGCGGAGGCCGTTGAGACGGCTCAAATTCAGGGTCAAAGGCGAAAAGCGGGTGGGGATGGCATCGCCGACCATGATGGCCGCCGACCATCCCCGGTAGGAATCCATGCCGATCATCAAGTTGCGGAAAATCCGTGGGTAGATCGGACTCTTGAAGACGGCGCTGCCCCGCTCCGGGCCCTCGGTGCGGCTCTCCTCGAGTGTGAAGACTGGAACTCCGTCAATTAAATAGACCCCAAAGGGGTCGTAAACCCGCCGCTCAATATCCTGCTCATCGAAATCGCGGTAGCCGTAATATCCGAGATTCTCGTAACGCTCTTTTTGCCACAGAGGATAGTAGTCGCGGGAGATTAGCTGGGCCTCGGCCCGGCAGAAGTGTAGGAGGAACGAGGCGAATATAGCGAGTGATAACCCTCCTCTAATCCTCTCCATCACAACGCTTCTCCGCATGGCTTTGGGCTTGTGGGTTGACACAATCAGTGCCAGACCTCATCCCCCTGTTTCTCGCACGGCCGCGCTAGTAGACGAGATGGACGACCCCAGTGGCCGTTGCATCTCCGTTATCCAGATTCGCTTTAATCGTAAAAAGATAAATTCCGGGGGGGACCAACTCGCCGGACTCATCCATGCCGTCCCAGAAGCCCGGAACAAAGCGCGCTTGTTCTTTACTCAAGAGAGGATGAACATAGCGACCGCCGGTCAGCCGCTCCGCGTTGAGCCGACGTACTCTGCGCCCGGACAGATCGAAGATCTCCACATCCACGCGGCGCGGTGCAGCCACTTTGGTTAGTGTGAACTCGATCACGGTGAAGTCGTTCACGCCATCTCCATTGGGTGTGAAGACGCTAGGGTGGGCTCTGACATTGAGCAGATTTTTCGCCACTACATCGGTCACCACGACCCCCCAAGAAGCGCCGTCCACCAAGTTCTCGCGGATGTTCTGTGGATTTGTAGAATTGGGACTGAACAGGGCGGCGCGAAATTCATGCGTGTCGGTATAAAGGGCAGAGTGGACTAGAATTTGGAAGGGAATCTCCGTCCCGTCCGTTGAACTCAGCGGCGGTTCGAAGAGGATGTCTAAGTCGTTGACGCTCCCAGGCATAATTCGCAGTACGCGTTCTCCTGCGTCAATACCTTCGCTACCCGTGGGGAACTGCGGCACCGGGATATCTTGGCCGAGCAGGTGAATCGAATCTACTCTAGTGGGAAAGCTGGGCAGTTGGAGCTGAATTTTCTCCACCGCGTCACCCTCGGCCAATTCCAAGATAGCTCGATAGACGAAGGGAGTCTCCACGCCCATCGGGGCCTCGTTGGGGACCACTGAACCACGTGCATCCCTGGCGGCGATTCTATCTGCGCTGAAGTCGATGGCAAGACTGTCCAAAGCCGGAGTAACTTCCAAGTCTTCGGTGCGGAGATTGACCCGGTAGCGCAAATAGCGCCGCGGCTCGGGAGAGGGAACGAAGAGGTCTGAGTCCTCGAGTTCCCGACTCCAGGCGCTCCAGCTAGCATCGGTCGTATCCGGCGAATCTCCCGTGCTGAACTGCAAGCTCAACTCCGTCGCCGCAGGCACATCCGCCCACCAGCGGACGCGCCCGAAATTTTTTACCGCATCATCGCCAAAGTCCAGCGGCGGCGAGGTATAGCCTCCTTCAGGGACAAAATCAACGCCGTATATTTGAATCTCCGTCACCTTAGCCGGATCTTGGCCTACTTCTGCTTGGGTCACTTGGATTCGGACGTAGCGTGCCAGCACTGGATCAAAGAGCACCTCTGTGAAGATAAAGTCCTCTATGTCGTTGATTCCCCCCATCTCGATCCAGCGAGACTGGTCCTCGCTGATCTGCACAGAATACCCCAGCAGCGAGTTGCCAGCATACGTCTCGTTCCCATCGGGCGGCTTGGTTATAACCCGAACCCGGTTGATCCGCGTCAGATCCGGCAGTGTGATGTCAACTAAGCGATTTAGCGCCCCCAGTCCTTGGGGCAAAGACCATACCGGAGTGCCGATTCGGCCATCCGTCACCCCCACTTCAGTAGCATTCAGCCCCAAGGCTATATTCTGGCCACGCTGGTCGGCGAGGACGATGCGACCAGTGCTCGAACTACCCAGATTTACCGCCTGCGGATAGCCGGCGATCGCCTCGGCGAGCGGATGAAATATGCCTCCTTGCACCTGCCCTCTGCTAATCGCCCCGGCCTGCACCCTCTGCCACGAATTTTGCACATTCTCGGTTGTCCAGTCGGTGCCGACTTGCGCCACATCCGACCAGAACCAGAGGGATGTTTCGTCCGTGAAGTTACTCACTGCGATCTGAGGGCCAGCCTGGAGGCTGAGAATCAGACCGGTGCCGGTTATCGCCTCGAAATGGTTCACCGCCACCGCGATATCGTTGGCCCCGGCCTGCAGGTCCACAGAGACTTCTTCGGCAGTCCTCCAGTCACGGTCGGATTCCACTTCGCTACCATTAAAATAAAGGGTATAATCCCCGATAGCTGTAATCCTCACGATCCCCGAGCGGGCCTCTTGAGCTTGGAAGGTATGACGATAGTAAGTCGTCTGCTCCCAGTGGCCGATGTGGAGGGTTTGGCCACAGAGCCGACTGCTCCCAAAGCCTAGTAGAAGGAGAGTCAGGGACAGCAGAATTCTTCGTCTTCCCAAGAGAAAGCCTTCTTCCTGTAGGGGGTGACTTAGCTGCGCCTGGATAGTTGAGGTAGGGCGCGAAAGAGGACAAGGTGAGAGAATCGTCTAAAACAGCCGATCTCCCACCTTGTCCATCTGTCGCAATACGACCGGAATATTACTTGAGCAAAGTCAGCTTCTTAGCCTCAAAGAAGCTACCGGCCTCTAGGGTGTAGAGATACACGCCACTGGCCACGCTTGCGCCAGAGTCATCAGTCCCATCCCACGCACTCTGATACGCGCCGGCCTCGACCCAGCCCTGATGCAGCGTCTTTACTAGCTGACCCGACAAATTGTATATCTGCAGCATTAGGTTCTCATCCCGAGGGATGCTGAAGCGGATAGTGGTCTGCGGGTTGGCCGGATTGGGGAAGGCGTTATCGAGCGCATATTTATCGGGCAGGCCCATCCCCTCTACCGCCTCTACGGCCGTACCGGTATCGGGATTGATGAGCGCGCTCTTGGTGTCAAAAGGGAAGTGGATCGCCTGACGAGCCGGGAATCCCGTGAAGTCGGGCACGTCCCAGGGGTCTGTCCCACCGCCGCGCCGCGAACCGATGTCCCAGTAAAGCCCATCGTACGGACCGTCCTCTTCGATCGACTCGACCCATTGTGGCCAGTGAGCCGGAGCGTGGGTGGCCACCATGTGGAGGATACCCGTGCCATCCGGGCCTAAGATATCCACGGTGCTGGTGGTGCTGCCTAACAGCGGGATAAAGGCGAAGCCCCAGCCGTCCTTGCTGCCCGAACCAGATGTGTTCCATGGCGTTATGGAGAAGGCACCATAGTCGAATTCTCCGGTATCCGCATTCCGCCGATCGGCAAAGCCATCGCCGTTGTCGTTGAGCCACTTCAACTCGCCATCAAGGGTGATCTTGACGTGCTGGGAGCCAGCATAGCCCACGACGTAGATCCCAGTATCGTCCACCCAGATATCGTGGGGGCTGAAGGCTTGGTTGCCCTCGCCCACATCCACGACCAGCCACTCGGACAAGTCGAGCACGTCGATGACATCGCCGGTAGCCGCATCCTGAATTCCGACATTGGCGTGGGCGGGCGCGTCTCTACCCCGGTCGTAGATGGGGTAGTAGAGCCGTCCCTTCCAGACATCTATGCCAGTCGAGCCCACAGCGAGATTCCCATCGCTAAAGGGCTCGAACTTCATGCGGCCATCCCCCTCAGTGCCGAAGTTCCGGTCCAGGGTGACTTGGCCGTTCGCCGGATCTACGTTGAACTTGATGGAGCCATAGACCGTTCCGTCCCAGCTATCGCCGTAGAAGTCGCCGGGCAGACTGCCGTACTGTTTGCCGTTGCCGCCACCCTGCCACTCCGCCGGCATAACGTCATCCTCGTGGAAAACGGTCATGAGTTCGTTTTCGACGTCAATCGCCTGCCACGCGCCTGGTGTCTCCAGCCAGTTAGTGCCGACGCGAGTGAGGAACAAGTGGCGCGGCCCATCCGCCGTCAATCGCTGGGTGCTGCCGCCGGTCACAATGAAGAGATCGCCGTTCTGGTCGCGGGCCAAGGTCGACTCAGCCGTGTGCCGCTCATTGGTATAGCCCACCATGTTGATGGGGGCTTGGTCGTCAAGGCCGACGACAAAGAACCGATAGCTGCCGTTGGGATCGGCCTGATTGCCGTCCATATCATTCCCATCCCACCGGATTGAATGCGAACCCGGCTCAAAGCGAGAGCCCGGGGAAACCCACAGAGCTTTGTTCACTTCTTGGTAAGTATGCCAGTTGAACTCACCTTCCACCGTCAGGCCCGGGAGATCGGCATCTCCCCAGTTCGTGTAAACAGCCAGATAGACCGTGGCGGGCGATCCCGACATAGTGAAGGGAATATCCACAGGAAAGCTGCTGACGTTAATATCTTCGACTTCTATCGTCAGCACCGTGGGCATCCGGCTCTCGGTTATTTCATTCTCCTCGCTGCCTATGGCACCCTGAGCGAATGCCGAATGGGTAGGCAGCAAGGCGAAGGCTACTGCGAGGCAAATACTGGATAAAAACTTTTTCATAGCACATCTCCAAGCTGGTATATTGATGAAAGCTGAGAACTTCTGCGAAACTTCGTTTTGTCCAATTTTGTTATTAACCACCTCCCTTCTCTAGTATGTATATGTACGCCTTCAATATGAAGAGTGATTGAGTGCATAACGTCGTTCAAAACAAGTTGAAATTTGGGGCCAATATACAGAAAAGTCCCAAGCAAAGGCAAGTTTTATTCATTCGTCCGAAAACCGAAAATAGGATTAAAACCCGTCTTTCAGCCGGGATCGTTCGCGCATCGCCGTCAACGCCGCCCGCCGCCGCCTCGTAGAATTGACCAAGCATTCTAGAAGGCCGTTTATAATTCTCATACGTGAATATGCGTCTAAGTCGCATGGTTCGATGCTAAAATGTCCGATGCTCTATGCGATAAAAATCAAAAATCTGGAGGGAAAATGGTTCTCAGTGACCGCGTAATCAAAAAGCTACTGGCAGAAGGGAAAATCGTCGTCGAGCCGCTGGGGGAGGGGTGCATTCAGCCGGCCAGCGTTGATGTTCATCTCGACAAGCACATGCTCGTGTTCCGCAACTCGCGCCGCCCATTCATCGATGTGCGCAAGGACTTGAGCGACTTGACGGAAATGGAGGAGATCGGCGAGCAGCCGTTTATGCTGCATCCGGGCGAGTTCGTGCTGGGCAGCACCCTTGAGACGATAGAACTGCCGGATGATCTGGTGGCTCGGCTGGAGGGCAAGAGTTCGCTGGGGCGCATTGGGCTGCTGATTCACTCGACTGCGGGCTATGTGGATCCCGGCTGGAAGGGCCATCTGACGCTGGAACTGAGCAATGTGGCGAACCTGCCTATCACACTGTATCAGGGCATGAAGATCGGGCAACTCTCGTTCCTGCAGCTAGCGACGCCAGCGGACAGCCCTTATGGTTCGCCGGGGCTGGGCAGCAAGTACCAGGGGCAGATCGTGCCCACGGCCAGCCGCGCCTATCGGGATTTTGAGGACGGCAAGGGGTAGCGAACTGCGCGTCTTTTGGAAGTGAACAATTTATCCGAGGGAATGAATATGGTACAAATAGCACCGCTAGATCGCTCTCATCTTCCCCAAGTCTTGGCGCTCGTCAACAGTCATCTTAGCACTGTGATACCTGGGTGGAGCTTGACTGCCGATTACTTTTGGGAGCGCCTGCAGAGCAACCCGCAGGAGTATATCACTGACCCTTGGGTTGTCGCAAGAAAGTCCATTGTTGGCATAGTCAGGGATCGCGTTTGCGCAGCGGCGCATCTCCTCCGATACGGAGACGACACGCGTTATAAGGGAACTGGAGACATTGCTTGGATCTTGTTCTGGCCCGAAGAGCGCGAAGCTGGCGAGGCGGTTATGACAGAGTGCCGGCACCAGATGAACATTTGGCAGGTGATGGACGAGCAGATTTCGGGTCCCTTGCCGGTTCCTGCTTGCGTGGGGATACCGGATGTCTGGCCGCACATAAGCGGTCTGGTAGAGCAATTTGGCTATTCCGCGAATGAGGACATTGACGAATCCGTCTATGGTGGCACGCTGAATGGGATCTCGGCGCTTGGTGAGCCGCCAGTGAGAGGTGTAACGATCCATCGCGATGCGGGGGAATTCGGGACGCGATTTGTCGCGCGGTTAGATGGACGCGACATTGCACATTGTGAATGTATTGCGGATCTCACGGAAGGCGGCCAATTGCCGGCATTGGCAGGATGGGCTGAGCTCTCGGAGGTCGAAACGAGCGAAACGATGCGAAATCAGGGAGTTGGTTCGTGGGTCGTCCGACACGCCGTTGAATGGCTACAGCTAGCTAGGTGCGACCGGATTGTGCTGTCTGTTGCACGAGATGATGAAAAAGCAGGCGCAGGAAGGTTTTACAACCGGTTTGGCTGGATGCCGCTGGTGCGACAAAAGCACTGGCGAAGACAAGAAGAAAAATGATGGTGCGCTCGACGGATGGGTGTCGTCGCCAGCATTTTGACGTTGCTATACGTCATGGTATCTTCCTTGCAAAGCTACGCTATTTCTCAATCAGCCTCTAACCGGAGCCTCGCCATGACCGCGCCCATTGCCTTGGGATCCCGCCGCGAATTATTCGTCGATCACTTTCTCATTGAACACCTCAATGGGGCCGCTCTGCACCTGCACCCGCCCGTCCGCCGCGAAGTGGTCTATCAAGTCTCTCAGCCTTGGGACAATGCCTGCACAGGCTGCTACAATCTCACCCAAGACGGAGATCGCATTCTGCTGTACTATCGAGGCTTCTATCCGATTGGCGCGGACTACGCCGACGGTGCCGCGAGCCAGACGACCAACTTGGCCGTTAGCACCGATGGCATCCACTTTACGCAGCCCGAGTTAGGCTTGGTCGAATTCAATGGCACGCGCAAAAACAACGTCCTCATCCAAGGCCACGAGAGCCACAATTTCTGCGTCTTCCTCGACGGTAATCCCGACGCCGATCCGGCGCAGCGCTTCAAAGCCGTGGGCGGCACCGGCCAGTCCAACCTGCACGGCTTTGCCTCGCCCGACGGCCTCCATTGGACTTCGGTCAAGGAAGGCCCCTTGGACGTCACGGGTGCTTTTGACTCGGTCAACGTCGCCTTGTGGGACGCCCACATTGGGCGCTATCGGCTCTTCAGCCGCTACTTCGACTCCACCGGCGGTCGAGTGCGGGCCATCCAAAGCTGCACCTCCGAAGACTTCATCCACTGGACGTCGCCGCAGCCTCACCAGTACGCCGACGACGTGCCGCTGGAGCACTTCTACACCAACGCCACCACGCCTTGCCCCGGTGCTGAGCACATCCTGCTGTCGTTTCCCATGCGCTTTTTGCCCGAGCGCCAGCTCGACATCGCGGCGATGGATTATCCTGGGTCGGGCCTGTCCGACGCGGTGTTTATGAGTAGCCGCGACGGCATCTACTGGGACCGCTCCTTCATGGAGGCTTGGCTGCGCCCCGGCACGGATCAGCGCAATTGGTCCCACCGCAGTTGCACGCCCGCCCCCGGCTTGGTGCAAACGGCCGACGACGAATGGTCCATGTACATTTCGGAAAATTACGGCTGGTCAACGAACCGCTTGCGCCGCGTGGTGGTGCGGCCGCACGGCTTTGCCTCGGTGCGGGCCGGATACAGAGGCGGTGAATTGCTCACCCGTCCCTTGCTGTTGGAAGGGGCCGCCTTGCGCCTCAACTACGCGACCTCGGCGGTGGGGTCGCTGCGAGTGGAACTCCAAGACGAGTCGGGCCAGCCGCTGCCCGGATATGCCTTGGAGGAAATGGACCCGATCTACGGCGACCAATTCGACGCGCCCGTGGCTTGGCAAGCAGGCGGCGACTTGTCCGGGCTCAAGGGCCGTCCGGTGCGCTTGCGGGTGGTGTTACAAGACGCTGATTTGTTTGCCGTGCGCGCTGTGTGAACATTACGAGTTATTGCCTCTCATTCTTACGTTGTTGATATACCCTTTGCCGCTTTCTTCAATATCCCGGACGAGGGAGAGCGAGTTGACGGATTTTTTCAACCAGACATCAAACATCACGACGACCGTTCCATCTTCATTGTGGATCACGTCTGCTACCTGCCAACGCTTGGTATTGGCATTGAGGATCAGATCCGTTGCTTTTTGCACCTCCTCGACGCTTGTTGCCTCCACTTCGATCTGTGCGTCACGAGGTTTGGGGGTAGCAACCGCCGCGTCACTCGCTTCAGAGACTTGGGCCGATTTTTCGGGATAGACAATCGTCCAGCCGGATATGACGGCCGGCCGCGCGCCAAAATTGCTTTTCCACACGCCGAGGGATATGGCGACGAAAACCAGCGATGCGAGGTAGGCCACGGTAGTAAGCTGGGTGCCGGCCGCCAGCCCGATGCCGATGGCCATAAACATGTACACCGCATCCATCGGCTCTTCGAGCGAGGTGCGAAAGCGCACCGCGGCCACGATGCCCGCCAAGCTGAAGGCAAGGGCCAGACTGCCTTTAACCAAAAAGACGACCAGCGTTATGGAGGTAGGTATCACGAGCAGGGTGTGGGCAAAGGACTGGCTGTATTTTTTGCGCGGCCGCGTCCAGCGATAGACCCAAGTAATGGGGAGCGTGACCCCAAAGGCCAGCACCAAAGCAACCATGACTGGAATGGTGTGTGCCGGATCGACGAGCCGCAACACTCCTTCTTCGATGTTGCCGAGCGGAAATGGAGCGGTCTCGGCCCCGAACTCCAAGGACTTTGCCACGAAGATGCGTTTGCGCTCCTGGGCGACGTAATAGAGGATCTGGGGGAAGAGGTAAAAAATCCCGCTGAGGGCCAAAAGCCATGCAGCGTAGTACACGAGGAGACGTATGATCATGTTGTTGAGCATTATGTATCCCTCCTTAATTAGCTAGAACACCAAACCAGCGCGTAGATACACTCCCAGCAAGTCATCGCCGTTTACGGCTGCCACGCTCACGGTCTGCCACCGGCGGAGAAAAGACAGCCACAAGCCACCGCCCACGCCAGTGTGCCATGTATCCGCATCGTCTGGGTCTTTGGCGTACATTACTCGGCCGGCGTCAGCCGCACCGAACAGGCCCAATTCGCCCGGCACTAAAAGCTTGATTTTGGCCAACACTAGCCGCAGTTCGGAATTGCCGTACAATGCAGTATCTCCGGCGAACCGGTTCTTGCGAAAACCGCGTACATTGCCATTGGACGCGCCACTACCGGTTAAGCCGGGTCCGCCCAAGAAGGCGCTCTCGTGGAAGGGAAAGGTTCCCCACACTTTCTTGCCGCCCATTCGCAAGGCAAGGGTTGGGTTGGTCGGAATAGGGGCTGTCACGTACGTGCGTGCTTCTCCATCTATGCTGCCAAAGGCCGATGCCACATCCCAAACGCCCGGATAGACGGCTCCGGCAACTTTGACCGAAAATCCCCGAGTGGCATACGCTGGATTGTTGCGCGTGTCGTACGCGATTTCGCCCTGTACTCCCACTTGGCCGAAGGAATCTGTGCCGTATAACGGGTGATCCAAAGAACCGATGAATTTGTCCTTATTGGAACTTAGCGGCGTGTTTGCATACTTGACGATCGGCCCCAAGCCAATGGTCAATTTCGAGCGCAGCGATTCTATGTCTCCTGTATGCTGTTCTGCGCGAAATTCGAGAGATGGGGCGAAAGCGAAATAATTTTGCTCTACTGTATAAAAAGAAGATAGACGCGGAATCTTCGTTTCGTTGCCGAATCCGTTGAACCGGATTACTTGGAGGCCAGAGTACTTGAGATAGATTTTTGCGTCGAGATCGGATAGCACTTGACGGAAGGTTCCGGTATAGGCAATTGATGGCTTGAGACGATTGAGTGCTAGCCCGGCGTTGAAGGAATGACGCGAAGAGAACGGGTTTTTGCGATAGCCAAAATAGTGCCGGCTACCGCGACCGCCTACGAACACGCTCAGGTCTGGATTGGCTATAAGGATCGGGAACGCAATCGCCTGCATGCCCCAGTCTAGTGCATACCGCGCGCGGAGAATTCGGGCGGGAGGACGCTTGTAGGGGCGCTTATTGACTTTCGCACCCTTGCCTTTGGCGAACCGATTTTTCCCGCGATAATCGTAAAACCGGGTCTTTGTGGCTTCGGCCTGAGATGAGTTTGCGAACGCGTCGGCTCCGCCCCCGCCGTCGATGCGGACGGCAATCCGTCCCTTGGCTCCTGCTATCTCCGCACGGTCGTCTCCCCCTCGGAGATAGATGCGGACTTCTCGGGTTTCTTGGGGGTGGAACGTGCGCTGGAAGTAGGGCGCTCCATCAGGATCTTCGATGAGACCGATTCGGACCAAAAGATCGCCGCTCGGCAGGTGTTCACAGTGGGCGTACTCGTCCTGATCGGTCGCTTGGATTTCGGCCGTGCGGGTAATCAACGCATAGTATTGGCTGGCAAATTCAGGCAATGCGTCCCGCCGCGATTTGAGTGCCTTTGCAAGAGATTCTCCAACGATTTTGTAATACGGCGGTGGGAGTTGCCGCACGGCATCCTCGATGATCGGGTCTGGAAGGTCCCGGCGAAACGCCGTCACTACTGAATCCCAGGCCGTCTTGTCGAGTTCGGCTAGGAACTGGCGATCCAGCTCCCAGCCCGTGGTCGATAGGCCCACCAGACTCGGATAGGCGTCGTCGAACTCGATTTGCATCGGCAGCCCTCTACGCGCCACCGCCATGCCAAACCCGTCGAAATCGACAAAGGCTTGGTCGCGATCCTCTGGTATGGGCAGCCAAGTATAACAATCGCCAGCGGGGAACCGCGCCCAGCGCCACTGCCCGTAGTGGCGATCCCTGTCGTTGATGAGAAAATCCATCAGCCTCGCCTTTAGATAGGCGCGGGCATCGACGCGGTTGCAGGGCGTTTTTTCCAAGCGCTTCCACAGCTTCTCTGTGCCGCTGATCTTGCGGGAACCGGCAAAGCCGGGCGCATCGTCCGGCCCTTCAGAAGGGTGTTCCTGTAGCATTCCGATAAGGCCAGCAAAATCCTCGCGGTACTCCTTCAGCCGGGGATCGTCTGGAATAACGACGAGCGTATGCTTGGCGTGAAGGATGCCGGTGGCTTCCATTAGCGGATCGACCACAAGCGCCCCGGTGGGCAGCAGCGCACTGATCATGTCCTGCAGGACGTCATCTACGACCGTATTCTTGAGTTCGTCCCATTTCCTTTTCATAGGATCCTTATCCAAGGAGCGAACCGTATAGCGGCGACCATCTTTTCCCATAAAGTGTAGAGAGATGGACTGTCCGGCTCCGCCGGTGCGCAGCGGCGTCAAGCCTCCGCCTACGCGGTCGAGGTCGAGGACTGTAACCTCGATGGGAGTAGCCCAGAGGTCGCGGTAATCGCGGCCGTAGAGCCAGCGTTTGAACCCGCCGGCGCGGAACCTTTCCCCTAAAATCACCACGTGGGTTTTGGCACCCGGCGGAGGAATGGAGCGGTGGATTTTGTGCCCTGGGGGCAGGGATTCTTCCGAGGATCCTGCTGGAACGGAAATAGCGAGTGCTAACGAGAGTATTATGGGAATCCGATTGGAAAATACCATTTTTAGAAATCTTGTAGCTTCGGGCTAAGCTAGCGGTGGGTGACTCGTAACCCCTTAAGTTAGCATCCGAGCAAGGACGCGCATAATGGCAAATACGGGGTCGTTGCCGCCGCCGACGGAACTGGCTAGCTCGTATTCGCCGTGACGCCGGCGCACGATCCCCACCACGGGCGATCTGCTCTGCGTGTGGAAAGGAATCCGCCGTGGCTTGCGCCGCTCGCGTGGCTGTACGAGTAGGTACAGCTCATTTAACGAGGACCATCTTGCGCACGTGGGCGACCGGCCCGGCCTGCAAGCGATACAAATACACGCCGCTGGCGACGCGCTGACCTGCCTGATCGCGGCCATCCCAATGGGCGGCGTTGGTGCTCGTCAGGTACTGACCTGCCGGGCGATAGCCTAGATTGATTTCTCGGATCAAGGCTCCTCGGATATCGTAGATACTCAGATTCACATGGGCGGGGGCGTGGAGTTGATAGGGGATATAGGTGTCTGGATTGAAGGGGTTGGGGAAGTTGGCTAGGAGGGCCGTCTGCGTTGGCAGTAGCGACGCGTGAATCGCCTTAGACAGATTGAGGGGGGTGATGTAGGGCGACATATCCCACAGCAGAGTCGTGCCATCCCCACTACGACTGGCCAATCTGCTCCCATCCGGCGAGAAGGCCACCAGATTGACGCCTCCCGTATGCCCTTCCAGCGTCGCTTTGAGTTGGCCACTGTCCACGTCCCACAAACGGATCGTGCGATCGTCACTGCCACTGGCCAGCGTGCCCCCATCGGGTGAAAATGTCACCGAACGGACATCCTCCCTATGCCACAGGGTGGTCAAGAGTTGGCCACTGTCCACGTCCCACAGTCGGATATCATCGTTCCGATCCCCACTGGCCAGCATATTCCCGTCTGGCGAAAACGCCACGGAAATGACATCCCAGCCTGACGTCCCTTCTAGGGCGGCTTTGAGTTGGCCGCTACCTACGTCCCACAGCCGGGTCATGCCGTCCCCACTGCCAGTGGCTAGCGTACTGCCATCAGGTGAGAACACCATGGCATGGGCCCAACTAGCAAGAGTGGCCCGGAGTTGGCTGTTGCCTACATCCCACAGTTGGATATTGCCATCCTCATTCCGGCTGGCTAGGATGTGGCCATCGGGCGAAAACACTACCGAATTGACCCTATCCGTGTGCTCTTCCAAGGTAGCCCGTGATTGCCCGCTGACTGTATCCCACAAGTGGACTATTTTGTCTTGGCTTCCACTGGCCAACATCCTCCCATCCGGCGAAAACGCCATCGAATTAACCCAAGCCGTATGGCCCGCCAAGGTAGCTAGCAGTCGTCCACCAACTGTATCCCACAAGTGGACTATTTTGTCTTGGCTTCCACTGGCCAACATCCTCCCATCGGGCGAAAACGCCATCGAATTAACCCAAGCCGTATGGCCCTCTAGGGTGGCCAGCAGTCGGCCGCTGGTCATATCCCACAAGCGGGTCGCGTTGTCGTAACTTCCACTGGCCAGCATACTCCCATCTAAAGAAAAGGCCGCCGGATGGAAGGAACTCCTGTGCCCATCTATGATCGCTTGGGGTTCGCCGCTGGCCGGATCCCACAAGCGGACTGTGCTGTCCAGACTCCCACTGGCTAGGGTTTTTCCGTCTGGCGAAAACGCCACCGAAAAGACCGCGGAATAAACAGAACTCGTATGTCCTTCGAGAGTGGCCAGCGATTGGCCGTTGTCCACGTTCCACAAGCGGACCGTGCCAACCTCACTTCCACTGGCTAGTGTTTTGCCATCTGGAGAAAATGCTACGGAATAGACCCAACCTCCCTGCACCCTACGAGTGACTTGGGATTTGCCGTCTTTGCTTACGCTGTAAGTTACCACGGTATCCAATCGGCTCGTATGACCTGCTAGGGTGGCCTTTTCCAGCCCGTTGTCCACGTCCCACAAGCGGATCGTGCCGTCCTGACTGCCGCTGGCTAGGGTGCGCCCATCCGGCGAAAACGCCACCGAAAGGACGGAACGGGTATGCCCCTCCAGTATCATCTTGCGTTCGCCGCTGTCCACATTCCACAACCAGATCGAGTTGTAATAATTCGGACTCGCACTAGCTAGGGTGCTTCCATCGGGGGAAAACGCCACCGAATTGATAGGAGCTGGCGGCCCTTTGAAGATCGCCTTGAGTTGGCCGCTCGCTGCATCCCACAACCGGACCGTCTCGTCATTGCTGCCGCTGGCCAATATGTCCCCGTTGGACGAAAACGCCACAGTATTTACAGGAGCCGTATGCCCCGTCAGCAGGGCGACTTCAGTGCCGGTAAATGGATCGTAAAGCCAGACACCGATACTGCTGGCCACCGCGAGCCGAGTGCCATCGGGCGAATACGCAATATCGGATATACTCCCTTTACCAAGGCGCACTTGGGCACCGTCGGGCAACCCCCATCGGGCAAGGTTCTGGTCAGCGCTGCTCGGCACAACCGCGGACGACACATCCCACAACCGGACCGTGCAGTCCCGACTCCCACTGGCTAAGGTCTGGCCATCCGGCGAAAATGCTAGGGAAGTAGAATTCTCCCCCAAGCCGCGGAGGGTGGCCTTGTGTCGGACATCGGCCACGTCCCACAGCCGGATTGCGCCGTCCTCACTGGTACTGGCCAGCGTTTTGCCATCGGGTGAAAACACCACGAAAAAGACCCAACTCCTATGCCCCTCAAGGATTGCCCGGGGTTGGCCGGTGTCGGCGTCCCACAGCCGAACCGTCTCATCCGGGCTGCTGCTGGCCAGCGTTTTGCCATCGGGTGAAAACGCCACCGAAAAGACCCAGCTCGCATGTCCCTCAAGCGTGGTCCGAGGTTGGCCGGTGTCGGCATCCCACAAGTGGATCGTCCTGTCCTCACTGCCGCTGGCTAGCGTTTCGCCATCCGGCGCAAACGCCACGGAATAGACAGGCCGTGTATGTCCCTCTAAGGTTGCCTTTAGCTGTTCAGTGCCCACGTCCCACAAGCGGATCGTGCCGTCGTCGCTGCCGCTGGCTAGCATTTTGCCATCCGGCGCAAACGCCACGGAACGAATGGAACCCCTGTGTCCCTTCAGAGTCGCCTTGGGTTGACCGTTGCTGGCGTCCCACAAGCGAATCTCGTGGTCGTCGCTGCCGCTGGCTAGGGTGCTGCCATCCGGCGCAAATGCCACCGCAATGACCCAATCTCTGTGCCCTTCGAGGATCGCTTGGAGTTGGCCGCCGTCCGCATCTGGCCGGTCCCCAATTCCGCCGGCTAGGATGCCTCCATTCGGCGCGAACACCACGCACAAGAGGGCAGTGTTCAACAACAGGGTCTTTTTCATCCGCTTGGCTCTCCGTTTGTCCGAATGCCGACTCATCCACTCCGGCCGATCACGCTCTTATTTTAGCAAGAGCATCTTGCGTGCATAGGCAACCGGCCCGGCCTGCAAGCGGTACAAATACACGCCGCTGGCGACCCGTTCACCGCGCTGATCGCGGCCATCCCAATAGGCGGCGTTGGCACTCGTCCGGTACTGACCTGCCGTGCGATAGCCCAAGTCGAGTTCTCGGACCAGCGTCCCCCGGACATCGTAGATGCTCAGGCTAACTTGGGCCGGTGCGTGTAGTTGAAAGGGAATATAGGTCTCTGAGTTGAACGGATTGGGATAATTGGTCAACAGCTCGGTCTGCGTCGGCAGCACAGGTTGGGGGACGTCCAGCGCAATGCCCCGTACATACCGCAATTCTCTGAGGAGGATTTCGGCATTTGCGCCGTCGAGGTCGGCGCGGCGAATGCCGCTTTTGTCAGTCCAGTAGATCTTGCCCGCGGTGTCGTCCACGGCGAGGTCTCCCAGAGAATCCAGTTCGGTAAGGAGGTCTTCGCTGTTGGAGCCGTCGAGGTTGGCGCGGCGAATGATGCGGTCTCTGTAGGGGTATTTTCCGTCCGTCCAGTAGATCTTGCCCGCGGTCAAGTCGAGGGCAAGGTAGTATGGCCCCGGTAAATCGGCGAGGATCGTTTCGCTGTTGGTCCCGTCGAGGTCGGCCCGGCGGATTGAGCCGGTGCTCTCTGTCCAGTAGATCTTGCCCTTGGCCGCATCGAGAGCGATGCCCCTTGGAGTCGCCAACCCTTCGACGCGGAGTTCGACGTTAGCGCCGTCGAGGTCGGCCCGACGGATACTCCCATTCCCGTCGTGGTTCCAGTTCGTCCAGTAGATTTTTCCGGCGGCGGTGTCCAAGGCAATGCCCATTGACGGATCTCCAGTAAAGAGCGTTTCGACATTCGAGCCATCGAGGTTGGCCCGAAGGATTTTGCCTCTCCTCTCTTCCAACTCCCAGTCGGTCCAGTACATTTTTCCACCGATCGCGTCGAGGGCTATATCTTGTATTGGATCCCATCCAGTAGCGATGAGGTCTTCGCTGTTGGAGCCGTCGAGGTTAGCGCGGCGAATCCAGCCCTGCTCATACTCCGTCCAGTACATCTTGCCACCAGCTGCATCGAGGGCGATCGCATCTGGCTCCTTAACCCCTGCGAGATATTCGGCATTCGAGCCGTCGAGATCGGCCCGCCGGATGGCATCTCTTGCAGAAGAGTAGAACGTGCCAGCCTCCGTCCAGTAGATTTTGCCTCCAGATACGTCGAGGGCGATGCCGCTTGGATACACCAACCCCGCGACGAGGAGTTCGACGTTAGCACCGTCGATGCCAGCGCGGTGGATGGTATTTTCCGCGAGGTCAGTCCAGTACATCTTGCCGTTGATTAGGTCGAGGGCGACACCGTACGGCCCCGGCAGATCGCCGAGGATGATTTCGCTGTTGGTCCCGTCGAGGTCGGCGCGGCGGATGCGGCCTGTCCCTTCCTCCCCCCCATCTTCTGCCCAGTACATCTTGCCATGGGTCAAGTCTAATGCAATGCCTCCCGCCCAGAACGTTCTCATTCCGTTGAGGAGGGTTTCGCTGTTGGTCCCGTCGAGGTCGGCGCGGCGGATTCTCCTCTTTCCCGACCCCCACTCCGTCCAGTAGATCTTGCCGTTGGCGACATTGAGGGCGATGCCGCTTGGGTATCTCCATCTTTCAATGACGAGATCCTCGCTGTTGGTCCCGTCGAGGTCCGCTCGGCGGATTTTGCCAATTCCCTCGGACAACTCCCATTCCGTCCAGTACATTTTACCTGCAACGACATCGAGGGCAATGTCAATGGGAACATCCACCTTCCCCGCGAGGAGGATTTCGCTGTTGGCGCCGTCGAGGTCGGCGCGGCGGATAGTGGTTTTTTCCGTCCAGTAGATCTTACCGCCCGCCGTGTCGAGGGCGATCTCGACAGCTCGCGAAGAAAAGAGGCTTTCTATGTCGGTACCATCGAGATTGGAGCACCAGATCGATATCTCCGCCGTATCCTCGTCCTCCCGTATCGTCCAGTACATTTTGCCCTCACCCACGTTGAGAGCGATGTCCTCTGCTCCTGAGAGGAGGAGGGTTTCGACATTGGCACCGTCGAGGTCGGCGCGCTGGATGCGGTATCCCGCCCAGTAGAGCTTGCCTCCACTCACATCGAGGGCGAGGGCATCAGGACCTGCAATCTCGTCCTCGGTGAGGAGGGTTTCAACATTGGCACCGTCGAGGTCGGCGCGGCGAATTTCCCCCCTCCCCGACCATTCTCCCTCTATCCAGTACATCTTGCCGCCGACAACGTCTAGAACAATATCCTTCGGATAGCTGTCTGGCACTAGGAGAAGCTCAACGTTGGTTCCGTCGAGGTTAGCGCGGCGGATCTTGTCCCTTTCTGTCCAATATATCTTGTCCTCAGAGATATCCAATGCGAGACCCCCTGGTCTGACTATGCCGGCGAGCAGGACTTCGACATTGGCGCCGTCGAGGTCGGCGCGGCGGATGGTATCGGTATCTCGCTCCGCCCAGTACATCCGTCCTTTGGCCACGTCCAGGGCAATATTTTCCGGTCCCCCTGCTTCCGCGAGCAGAATTTCGGCATTGGCACCATCGAGGTCGGCGCGCTGGATGGTAGCTTCCCATGTGTTCGTCCAGTACATCCGGCCTCCGGCCGGGTCAAGGGCGATATTGCTCGGATTTTCTACTGCCGCGAGGTCTTCGACGTCAGTGCCGTCGAGGTCGGCGCGGCGGAGGGCTATGCCTGCGCCCAATTCCGTCCAATAGATCGTACCCTCAGCCATATTGAGGGCGATGGCGTCGGGGTAGTTCGTTCCGAAAAGGTCTTCGACATTGGTGCCGTTGAGGTTAGCGCGGCGGATCGCACCGTTGCCCAAGTCCCAGTCGTATTCCGTCCAGTATATCCGACCTTCCACCACATCAAGGACGATGTCATGGGGAGTCGCTAATTCATTGAGGAAAATTTCGGGGTTAGATCCGTCGAGGTTGGCGCGGCGGATCGCACCGTTGCCCAAGTCCCAGTCGTATTCCGTCCAGTATATTTTGCCTTCCACCACATCAAGGGCGAAGGCGATGTTGTGGGGATTCTCCAGGCCCGTGACGAGAACTTCGACGTTGGTGCCGTCCAAGTCGGCCCTGTTGATGGTGCCCGGCGTTCCGTAGTCGTACTCTAGCCAGTATATTTTGCCCTTGGTCGGGTCGAGGGCGATGTCGTGGGGATTCTTTAGGCCGGTGACGAGGACTTCGGCATTCGAGCCGTCCAAGTTGGCCCGCTGGATAGTGCCTGTTCTCGAACCATAGGATAACTCTGTCCAATATATTTTGCCCTTGGTCGGGTCGAGGGCGATGTCCCATGGAACCCTCAATCTCGCCCCGACTAGGTCTTCGATGTTGGAGCCATTCAGGTTGGCACGATGGATGCTCTCATGCTCCGTCCAGTAGATTTTGCCGTCCTCGATTGGCGGCGCACCAAGCCTCATACCTTGGACGCCGGAGGCCAACCATACCGCTGCAAATATGGACGCGACGACTCGACTAATTGGGGGATTCAGCATCGGATAACTCCTAATTTGACAATATACCATCCGCTTGGGTGCGGGCGTTCGACCGCATCCTACCGCCAACCGGGGCGACATTTAGACGTGTTATTATAACACCACGCGCCGATAGAAACACACTCACCGGGGGTCTTTGCGCCATTTCCTCGGCGAGCATAGCGGCCCCGAGCGCGGATGTTTATTCTAAGTATCTATGAACAAAATCCTCTTTCTCTGCACCGGCAACTCCTGCCGCAGCCAAATGGCCGAGGGCTTTGCCCGCGCCCTAAAATCCAATCAGTTTGAAGCCTACTCAGCGGGGATCGAGACCCACGGCCTCAACCCCAACGCCGTCCAAGTGATGGCCGAGGTCGGCATTGATATCTCGGACCAGCAATCGACGCACGTTGACCAACTCCGCCACATCGACTTCGACTGGGTGGTCACGGTTTGCGACCACGCGGCCGAACAGTGTCCTATTTTTCCGGGGTGCGCCCGGGTGATCCACCGGGCTTTTGGCGATCCGCCGAAGCTGGCGCGGAATGCGCGCAGTGAAGAAGAAGCGCTGAGGGCATATCGGCGGGTGCGCGACGAGATTGGTGCTTATATCGAGACCTTGCCCGAGGGCTTGGGCGGATTAAATGCGCTTGTCCGGCGGGGCTTTTGACCATTCGGATCAGGCGGATCGCGTTGGAGATTAGCACAGTACTGGCGAAAAATTGTAAATTATCGCCGCACGCTACCATCCATCAGGAGAACGCCTTATGCACCTGACCCCCGAACAAGTCGCCCAATTTGCGGAGGACGGCTATCTGCTGCTGCGCGGCGCATTGACCGATGCCGACCTCGACCCGATCATCGCCGAGTACGAAGAGTACATTGGCCGCCGCGCCGAGGAGTTGTTGGCGGCCGGCCACATCTCGGCTCTGTATGCGGACGAACCCTTCGACCGCCGCCTCGTCTCGATCTGCCGCGAAGACGACGCGATCTACAGAGAACTCGACATCATGCACTTGCGCGGGCGGGCCTCGTTTGAATTTTTGCGCAATGACCGTCTGCTCGATATGGTCGAGAGCTTGGTCGGGCCGGAGATTACCTGTAGCCCAATCCAGCACATCCGCGCTAAACTGCCCGCGGGTGTGACGCCGAGCGGCAGCGACCCGCACGTGGCCCCTTGGCACCAAGACGCCGGTGTTACTTGGGAGGAGGCCGACCCGCACTTCATCCTCACGGTGTGGCTGCCGCTGTGCGCGGCGACGCCGGAAAACGGCTGTTTGCAAATTTTGCCGCGCACGCACCGAAACGGACTGGTGCAGCACCACATCAAGCAGGGTTTGGGCACGGTGATCATCGACGAGGAAATGCCGCAGACTGAGTCGCTCACCTTGCCGATGGACAAAGGCGACGTGTTGCTGATGGATAAACAGACGCCGCATCGCTCGACGCCCAACAATGCGGACACGGTGCGCTGGAGCATGGACTTGCGCTATCAGCAGACCGGGACGCCCCCTTCCATCCCAACTTCGTAGCCCGCAGCCGGTCCAACCCCGCGTCTGAGTTGAGGGATTACGACGAATGGTGCCGGCAGTGGGTAGAGTCGCTAGCCGCGGTGCAAGGGCAGGGGATTAAGGCGCATCGGTGGGAGGTGGTCCAGTAGCGACGATGCGGCGGAAGGTGAGGTTGAGGCGCAGGGCGCACGGGCGGCGGGTCTTGGGGACTTGGTGCTGCCAGTGGGCTTGAGTTGGCCCGCGCATGATGAGCAGTGCACCGTGCCCGAGGGGGATTTCGACTGGGGGATGGTCGCGGCGCTTGTGCCGCAGGAGGAAGCGCCGCGTCTCGCCCAAACTCAGCGAGGCGATCGTTGGGTTGGTGCCCAACTCTGGCTCGTCGTCGCTGTGCCAGCCCATGCTGTCGCGGCCGTTGCGGTACTGATTGAGCAGGACGCTGTTGAGGGAACAGTCGGCGGCGGCTTCGATCCGCGTCTTGAGGTTTAGCAGCGGCTCAGTCCACGGGCGCGGCTCCAGCGCCAGTCCTGAATAGGCGTAGTGGGCTTCTGGGGATCCGTGCCATGCCGAAAGACGCGGCGCGGGAAGCTGGCGGCCAAAGATGACGATGTGGTGCTGTTGCCATTCAATGCCGTCCAACAGTTGCTGCATGAATTGGTCGGCCTCGGCAGGGGCCAAAAAGTCGGGGGCGTAGCGCAGGTCGCCGTTCGGGAGGGGGATGGCCCTCATTCTACTGCGAAGCCGAGGTCGTCTAGCGCTTGGCACAGCGCGGCGCGACCCGCATCGTCGAACGGGGTGCGGGGCGGGCGGGCAGGGCCTACGGCCAGCCCGCGCATGGTCAACATCTCCTTGACGGCCGCTAGCAGGTCAAAGTGGAACAAGGTGGATATGACCTCGTTGGCGCACGCTTGCAGGGCCATGGCCGGCTGGATGTCGCTGGCTTCAAAGTGCTGCCGCATTTCCACGAACAGCTTGGGCATGATGTTGTAGGTCGAGCCAATGGCTGCGTCGCTGCCGGCGACCATGCCGCCGAGGCAGATCTCGTCGGGGCCGGAGATGAGGTTGAGGCGGTCGCCGCCTAGCTGCACGAGGCGCTGGAAGAAGTAGAAATTGCTGTCGGTGAACTTGAGGCCGCTGAAGTTGGGCACGGCTTCCATAGCTTCGAGGAACTGTTCGGCGGTAACGTTTTTGTCGGCCGTGTGGGCGAGCCAATACACGTAGAAGGGCAGATCGGTGGCCGCGCCAATAGCTGCGTAGTGGGCGACCGCGGCTTGGAGGTCGTTGGGCTGAATCTACCGGCGCGACCGAAGCCACTGCGTCTGCGCCAGCGGCCGCGGCGTGCTGAGCCAGTTCTACTGCATTGGCCGTGCTCGTCGCGCCGACTTGGAAAATCAGCGGGACGGCACCGGCGACTGCGGCGATGGTTGTTTCGGCCATAGCTTTGCGCTCGGGTACACTCATGGCGCTTCCTTCGCCCGTGCCGCCGCAGACGAAGAAACCGTTTGCACCCGCGTCGATCAGATGCCTGACGAGTGGCTCGACGCGCGCGGGGGCCAAGGCGCTGCCGTCGTCGGTGAATGGGGTGACGAGCGCAGGCCAGATCCCGTGCGCTAGTTTGTCGGTCATTGTGCTTTGATCCTCTAATGTTGAAATGGACGACCCTAAACCACTTGGCCGCCGCGGATGGTAGCCACCGGCTCCCAACAGCCGCCGGGTCGCTCCTCGCCGTTGACGTCGCGCAGGGGTAAAGCCTCCTCGTTCCAGCGCAGTACCGCCAAGTCGGCGCAGGCACCCGGAGCCAAGGTGCCGACTTCGCCCTTTAGGCCCAGTACCTCGGCGGGGCGGGCCGTGGCGCGGGCGAATACATCGGCTTCGTCCATGCCCGCGGCGATGAGTTTGGACATGGTGCGGGGCAGATCGTGCTGGGGGCGGCTGTCAATGTGGCGGTTGTACTGGTCGGTCGAAACCGTATCGACGAGAAACCCTTGGGCAATGGTAGCCTCGGCAATGGGAAAGCTGAAGGAGTTCATGCCGTGGCCCAAGTCGAAGAGGACGCCGCGCTGGCGGGCTTGCCACACGTCGTCGGCAATGCGGTCGCCGTCCAGCAGGTTTTCGGGCAGGGCGTTGAGGGAGTAGGTAGCCACGTCGCCGGAGCGCAACAGGGGAAGTTGTTCGCGGCGGGGCCAGTCGGGTTTGAGGCGGGTGCCCACCAGTAGCGGTTTGCCGCTCAATTCCGCGGCCTCCAGCCCGGCGGCCATAATGGGGCGCGGGTCGAGGTCGTCGGCGCAGGCCCCGCCGGTGACGGTGACGGCAATGCCCCAAATGCTGCGGTCGTCTGCGGCAATGGCGTCGGCGCAGGCTTGGGGATCGGCGTCGGCTAGGTCGTTGAAGCAGCGCACGGGGTGCGTCTCGCCGCGTTTGCACAGATTGATGGCTAGGAGTATGCGGGTGCGCGAGGCCTCGATCACGGTGCGGCGGTAGTCGTCTATGTTCATAGCACCGGCATCGCCTTGGGACATGACAGTGGTGACGCCGCGTGGCAAAAAGTGGATGTCCGGGTCGATGCCAAAGCGCGATTGGCCGCGAGCCGGGTGGGCGTGCAGATCGACTAGGCCGGGTAGCAGGATCCCGTCGGGAAAGTCGAGCACGGTGTGGGCTGGACCCTCGACGCTGGGGCCGGAGGCGACAATGCGGTCGCCGCGAATGGCCACAGCGCCGGGGCTGTCTAGGCCGCTATCGGCGCAGAAAAGGCGCGGAGCGCGCACTAATAGGTCGTAGGTTTGTTGGGTCATAGTCTATCCAGGCAGATAGGTTTGTTGTAGGGCAGACATCACATCAATGAAGAAGAAGTTTTATGGCAAACGCCAAGACCGATTGCGGTTTATCATTGCGTCCCCTCTTTGACGATCTCTATTTCTTTTTCAGTCAACCCGTACAACTCATACACAAGTCCGTCGATTTGCTGATCTGTCGCTTCAATCTGGCGTTGGATAGTCGTCTTCGCGTGGTTCGCCTTCGCTTTCGCTAATTGCTTGTGTAGCGATAGCATCTGCTCGACTAGCTTCACCATTTGGTTGTGACGGGCCTCGTCGGCAGAGTCCGAAAAATTGATAGTACGGATGGGAATTGCATCAAGATGAATTTTCTTAAGTTGAGCTATGCTTCTCTTGTTCGTAACAAGTATAGCACGATAATAAAAGGTCACAAAAGATGAATTCAAGTAGTGAAACAACCTGTGTTCGTTTCAATATTTCTCTTCGCAGGTCTATAAATTGAGAGTTGAATCCTAATCGGTCGGGCACAATGTATCCGAAATATCCGTTCTCCACTATTAGACTGATTCCCTGTGCTACGAAATACTCATACATATTGGGCATGTATGTATTGCCGGAAAACTCGTTTCTCACCCTCAAGGACTTTCAAAAGCAGCGACAGCTTGGGCACCTCTACCGCTTGTGAATCAATATCCACACCATAAATATTATTTAAAAGAAGGCGCTTACGTTCTGCTGTAGTTAGATGGAAGTCTCCGCTGTCGCCTTGATAAAGAGCAGGTGAACGTCCCTTTGCCCATTTCTCCGACCCATCAGCCACATAAAAGTCATAGTGCCAGTCGAGCAAGTACTGATAAGCAATGAGAAAAGAGCCGGAGCCACAGGCGGGATCGAGAATCTTCAGTTTTTCAGCCTGCTTTGGCGTCTTTCCCTTCAACAACTTACCAACAGTGTTCTCAATGATGTAGTTCACAATATAAGTCGGCGTGTAGTCTGTGGCTGCACGATCGGTCTGGACCGGCTTTATTCGACAATCGTAAACAGCGAACTCCTCAAAATCGGAGAGCTTTGATGGCGTCTTCGTGGATGGCGTCTTTGTAGGCTTCGGCGTAGCCTTGTGTATTGCTCACGTCCCAGCCCAAAGCTGCAAAGAGGGGATCAAGAAATTCGCGCCGTAGTTGGGTCTCGTTATACGGTATAGACTTATACGTCTCTACATTGCGGTCGAAGCGTTCAACCAGTTCAACCACTTTTTGAGGTACAGTCACTTTAAGTGCTCTTCTCCGTCGCTGTCAGCGTATCGACAACCTCTCGCGCCGTATCCTCGGGGCTATCCATCGCAATATAGCGCCGCGACCGGATTGGACCGGGAAGCTCACCGGCCTTCAGATCATTAGCCACGATTGGAATTACTCTTTTGTCCATTCCCAAGGAGGCACCAAGCTCAAAGTTGAACCAAGACGAGTTGATGCTCGCCGGACTAAGGAGGAGAACGATGTATTCACTGTTCCGCAGCCCACTTTCGAGCTTGTCTTCCCACGGCTCGCCCACAGCAACTTCCCGTTCGTAGTACCAGACATTCTGTCCGGCACTCTGTAGCTGATCGACGAATCTGCGGATCCAGTCTCTGTCCGAGTAGGCGGACGATATGAAGACTTGCGGTGATTCGCTCATTATTCTTCACACCCCACAATTGGGATTTGACGACTCCAAGCCGCCCCTATCTCAGCCCAAACATACGGTCTAGTTAGCGACCACGGCGTCAGCAGTACCAACAGCTCTGCGGCGTCGTTGAGAGCACTTAGAATTTTCTCCTCAAAATCTTCGCCTACATTGACGTTAGACTCGTCGAGAAAGGTAGAGGCTCCCGCCTCCTCAATCCCCTTGGCGATTTGTTTTGCAACCCAAGTATCTATGCTGCTATGGCTGACGAACACGAGCATCTCTTTGGTCCACCGCGATAGAACTTAATAATTCTCCGATTCTCCTCATTGCTCATATAGCCATCCTAAATCATTCACGAGATAATCCGCCGATGGACGCGGACAGACGCCGAATTGTAGGGGCGAGCGATCGCTCGCCCCTACTGCAAGGCGATCCGCATATCGAATCGTTCAAATCATTCAGGACTGCTATAGTACATGAAGCCTCAGACTAAAACAAGGTCAGGCAGTGTCGCCTATTCAATTAGCGCATTTGACGTGGCGAGTATTAATACGCCACGGCAATGGTGCGGAACGCAGTGTCATCGCCCGCATCGGCACCCAGATTGACGCGCAGGACGTACAGGCCGGGGGCGGCGCTCACTCCGTCGGCGTCGCGGCCGTCCCAGGTGAAGAGGCGTTGGGAGCCTTCAGTGTTTGGGGTGAGGACTGCTATTTGGCGTCCGGCTAGGTCGAAAACTTCCACCTGTGGCTCGGTGCCCTCGACTTTGAAGGCGACAAATCGCACCTCAAGTTGGTCGTTGATCCCGTCGCCATTGGGGGTTACGGTTGCCGAGGCCAGTTGCAGGTCGCTGATGAGCTGGCTGCTGCTGGTCAGTTCGGGCAGCATGACGATGTTGGAGCGGCGCTCGGCCGCTTCGACTGACTGCCATAGGCCCGGTGCTTGGCTCGACCCGAGGTCGAGGGCAAAGACGGTGGCGTTTTGCAGCAGGCGGGTCGTGAAGCTCACTTGCAGCGAGTCGCCGGAAACCACCTGCGGCAGCGCGATGAACAGCGAGTCGGCCTGCATGTCTAAGGTGGCTGGAACGACCGGTTCTGCGCCGACCACTACCGACACGCTCTGGAGGTCAACCGGCTCGGGGACGGTGAAGCGCATGAGGTCGAAGCCGCTGTCGAGTTCGTCGGTCTCGGGCCAGAGAGTGTAGGTGAAGTGCGTGTCTTGGTTGGGGCTGGCCTCGCGGGGGGCGACGCTGCCGTGCGCCCCTTGGACTAGGGCGTTTTCGTACTCGACGGAGACTGAATTGACGGTTGGGGCGACGGCGGGATCGTCGGTGGCGAGGATCATCTCCAGCAGCATGAAGCGGCGCGGGCTGGCCGACTTGAAGGACTCGCCGGAAAACTGGTACACATTGCTCCAGGCGTCCCAGTCCTCGCCGACGACCAGCGTGGTGTCGATGGGACCGCGCAGCACTTTGGGCGAGCTAGTCCATTTTTCTTCGGTGATTTCTTCGCCGAGCTTATTGCGAAACGTAAAGACTGGTGCCAGCGCGTTGCCCGAACGCGAGCGCAGTTGCATCCGGGTGCCCGGCGGCAGGTCGGCGTCCCAGTGCAGGGCCTTGATGACTTTGGGCCGCCCATCGCCTACTACCTCACCGAGGTTGATAAAGGCCGACTGCAACTCGACTTGGGCTGGATAACCCGGAGAGAACAATTGCATTTCGCCCCATTTGACGATGCCCCATCCCCGGCAGGTAACGCCGTGCCAGAACAGGTAGCGAGCCTTGCGCGGCGCGAACAGGTAGCGCATGTAAAGCAAGTTGTCGGCGTTGGGGGCCAGATGGGTGAAGACCTGTTCGTAATCGACGTTTTCGGGCACTTCGACGAGGGGGGCGGTGCCCGTGGCTGGGGTGCCGTCGGAAAAGAGGAGGGTGTGCCCCGGCCCGGTGCCAGAGATGGTAAAACCGAGGGTGCCTTCGTCGGGCTGCATGGAGTAGATGAACATCTCGTCGATAAAGAACGTCGCGCCTAGATCGGCGCGGAACCACGTGCCGCCTTCGGTCCATTCCGCCAGCGCGCCGCGACAGTCGGTGACCGTGTTGTTGGTGTTGAGGTTGGCGTCGAAGAGGTTGAAGGTGGAACCCGTGCCGTCGCCTTCGACGAAATTGCCGCGTTGGCTGGTGCCGATGGCGATGTTGTCGCCAATGCCGATGACCTCAATTTCGGCGAGGGCCGCGTCGGCGTTTTGCTCTTCGGAAATGATTTGGATGTACTGGATCAACTGGTAGTTATTGCGTTCTGCGGGCGTTAAATCCAAATCGGGGTCAATCACGAGTGCGCTGTCGCGGCCGGCGTAGCGCAGCGGAATCGCGATTTCGGATTCGGCGTTGGGCCGCGTGGTGCGGAAGGCTTGGCGATAGAGAAAAAGGTCGTCGGTGGCCGCAATGCGCACGCCCGAGGTGGTGAAGACGCGGAATTGTCGGAACGGGCGCGCGCCCTCTTGGTCGGGGAATTTCAGACGGATCTCGCGGGCTAGAGCTGCACGCCCTAAGTCGATGGTGATAAACCAATCCTCGCGGGCGTCGTCTGGGCTGGGTTGCCAATAGGTTGTTGGATCGCCGTCGATGGCCAGCGGGGCGTCGGCCTCGTTGGAACCGGCTTGCCAGAGGCCACCGGCGACGGCATCGCCCCGAGTGCGGGTCTCGTGGACGAAGCGGTGCGCGTCCGCGACGAGGTTGATGTCCTTGCGGAATTTGACGAGCGAGAGCTGGCCTTGTTCGCCTACTTGGACCAAGCCGAAAGGTTGTTGCCATTGGGCCCATTTTTCGGCGCTGTCGAAGGAGAGCATGTCAGCCGCGAGTGGGGCGGCTAGTACGAAGCAGGCGATGATTGCGCGTCGCATAAAAATTTCCTCTTAGTAACGGATGATACGCAGTCGTTATGGTCTGCGGCTTTCTGCCGCACCGCCCCTACTCTCGATGCTTTCTTGCGCCGATATGACAAAGGCTGCGTACCATCTGTTAGTAGTGGACGGAGGTGATAGCTGGCGTTTAGTTACTTTTGATAGGCTCAATCGTCCACATAGACCGGCGGGGGCAGGCCCTCCAGCGAGCAGAAGGGCACTGCGTCGGCGACAGGTTTGGCCGCGCCGAGGGGTGGTAGCTCGTAGGGATCGGCGGCGGAAAAATCAACCGTGTAGCCCAGATCGCTCAGTGCGCCAAGTGTTATGGCTGAAAGGCTGACATTACGTAGTGATGTTGACATAAGCTCATCGGATAGAACGCTACGATGCCAATGAGCTACATCTCGATCTGTTGGTACTTTTGGGCTTTGATAATCGCTGCCCCCGGCTTGATCGAAAGCCACAATCGCTTGCGGCCCGGCAAAATGAGCATCGGCAGTCCCTCGATTGCGAATCAGGCCACCGCCGTCCCAGAGGGAACCGATTCCCAAAACGTGCCCTATCTCATGGAGCCCTACTTCCCATAGCTGAGATAGAGTAGAAACCAGTTGGCTAATTTCAATATGACCGAGAATAGGCATTGAGCTTGAGCGCAATAGCAAGGGGGCCCCAGTGCCTAATAGTCGATTGCTGTTAAACCTCGTGATATAAATTCGTAGATCCTCTATTTGTTCGCCGATAGGTATTACGACGCTCGCTGAGTGCAGCCACGTATCAGAAAACGTATAATCGGGAAGGTCCATCTGCATCGCCGATTCCCAACGCCTTGCTATACGGTGCCACACCTCCTGTTCGGCCTCTGTAAAATCATCGAGAAAGACTAACTCAATATCGAACGGACTGTCCGGAAACGTACGCTCATAAGGCGAAAGAAGGACCTCGACCCCCCGGCGTTGCAGTGCGGGGACCTGTTCGTTGATAGAAACATCATTTAAAGGAGGATTGTCTTCAAGATTTAGATAGCGCAGCTTGGGCAGGTTGGTCAACGGCGTCAGATCCGAAATCTGATTGCCTGGAAGATATAGATAGCGCAGATTGACTAAGTTGGCCAACGGCGTCAGATCCGAAATCTCATCCCCAGGCATCGCTACGTTTTGCAGATTCGTCGCCGCTTCTAAGCCGACCAAGCTCTTAATTCGTACGTTCCTATTTATCCCCTCGAAGTTTCGGGTCTCCAGCAGGCTCACGATCTTCCTCATATCGGCGTGGGTAATCGTGGCTCCGCGCCGTTTTTTGAGCACCTTCTCGATGTATCGGCGCAGCGTCACATCCGGGATGGACACTGCCGCTGTCGGCGAGAAAACCGAACTGTCTGGTGCCGAAGACAACGTGCTATCAGACGACGAACTGTCTGGTGCCGACGAGGCGGTACTATCAGCCGCCGTATCCTCGTCCGCCTCTGGGAGGGCGTCGAACAGGTCGAACAGGTCGGCCAAGTCGTCGCTGGTGCTTTTGCCGGCCGGGGCCGTCGGCGGCTGATCTTTCGAGCAGGAAAGACCCCCCAAGAGGACGAAAAGTAGCAGCAAGCAACGCATGGGAAACCTCCGTATATAGGACAGGCTCAATCGTCCACATAAATCGGCGGGTGAATTCCAACCCCGCAGAAGGGCACCGCGTCGGCGACGGGTTTGGCCGCTCCGGGGGGCGGTAGCTCGTAGGGATCGGCTACGGAAAAATCAACCGTGTAGCCCAAGTCGCTCAGGGCGCCAAGCGTTATGGCTGAAAGAGCAGTAAAAGGAACTCCTCCTGACATAAGCTCATTACTTAAAACGCTACGGTGCCAATGTACTCCATCTCGGTCTACTGGAACTTTTGCGCCTTGATAATCGGTGCCCCCGGCTTGATCGAAAGCCGCAATCGCTTGCGGCCCGGCAAAATGAATATCGGGAGTCCCCTCATTGCGCAGCAGCCCGCTGCTTCTCCACCAGCCGGAGCCGATTCCCAAAACGTGCCCTATCTCATGGAGTCCTATATCCCATATATTCTCTAAATCGCTTAGTACATCGTCAATTCCGACACAACCAGCAATCGGCATGGAGCTTAAGTGAGGTATTACTACGGGACTCCCATAGGCCAAGTACCCACGAGAATGGCTGTCAAACTTTACCATATAAATTTGTAGAGCATCTATGTGGTCGCCATCAGATATGCTAATCGAGTGATCGCCGCACCTTATGGGCCACTCATCAGAAAACGTATAATCGGGAAAGTTCATCTGTATCGCCGCTTCCCAACGATTCGCCGCACGGCGCAATATCTCCTGTTCGTCCTCTGTAAAATCATCAAGAAAGACTAACTCAATATCGAACGGACTGTCCGGAAACGTACGCTCATAAGGCGAAATATGGACCTCGACCCCACGGCGCTCAAGCGCGGGGACATGTTCGTTGATAGAAACATCACTTAAAGGAGAATTGCCTTTAAGATTTAGAGAGCGCAGCTTGGGTAAGTTGATCAACGGCGACACATCCGAAACCTGATTGCCTCTAAGATACAGAGAGCGCAGCTTGGGCAAGTTGGCCAATGGCGTCAAATCCGAAATCTGATTCCAACCCATTGCTACGTGTTGTAGATTCGTCGCCGCTTCTAAGCCGATCAGGCTCTTAATCCCTGAGCCGTGTCCATCCAGCAGGTTCACGATCTTCTTCATATCGGCGTGGGTAATCGTGGCCCCGCGATCCTTCTTTAGCACCTTCTCGATGTATCTACGCAGCGCCTCATCCGGGATGGCCACCGCTGCCGTCGGCGAGAAAACCGAACTATCTGGTGAGGCAACCGAACTGTCCGGTGCCGACGAGGCGGTACTATCAGCCGCTGTATCCTCGTCCGCCTCTGGGAGGGCGTCAAAAAGATCGAACAGATCGGCCAAGTCGTCGCCGGTTTGTTTGCCGGCCGGGGCCGTCGGCGGCTGATCTTTTGAGCAGGAAAGACCCCCCAAGAGGACGAAGAGTAGCAGCAAGCAACGCATGGAAAACCTCCATGAATAACGGGTAGGCTCAATCGTCCATATAGACCGGCGGGGGCAGAATTTCAAGCGAGCAGAAGGGCACTGCGTCGGCGACGGGTTTGGCCGCGCCGAGGGGTGGTAGCTCGTAGGGATCGGCGGCGGAAAAATCAACCGTGTAGCCCAGATCGCTCAGTGCTTGAAGCGTTATGGCTGAAAGAGCATCACCCGTGCGTAGTTCCAGAAACCTATCGACTGAAACACTAGATTGCCCTCTCCAAATATCATCTAGTGTCATAAGCTCGCGGGCTAGAACGCCAGCGCGCCAATGTCCCCCATCGGGTTCGGTTGGTACTTTTGCGTCTCGGTACTCTCGGCCCCCGGCTTGATCAAAAGCTGCAATCGCTTGCGGCCCGGCAAAATGAGCATCGGCATTTAAACCACGAAGCATTCCGCTATCGTGCCAGATGGTACCGATGCCCAAGACGTGTCCCATTTCATGACGCCCTATATCCCATAAATCATCGAATAGAGTAGAAAGGTTTTTTTCTATTCCGATACAACCAACAACCGGCATAGCGCTTGAGCGCAATATCATAGGCGCCGCATAGCCCAGAAACCCCAGCACTGAGGGATCTGGGGGGGCCATTCCATCAAACTTCGTTATATACACTCGCAGGTCATCTATTTGTTCGCCCGCAGGTATATTAATCGAATGATCGCCGCATCTTACAACCCAGTCAGTAGAAAAATCGACATCTGGTAGCTCCATCTGTATTGCCAATTCCCAACGCTTGGCAATACGGTGCCATATCTCCTGTTCCTCCTCGGTGAAATCATCAAGAAAGACTAACTCAATACGGAAGGGACTTTCCACATCTGGAGATACATCCTCTGGAGATAATATATCCGTATTTGGAGCGATATATCCCGGGGAAAAAGATACATCGACCCCACGGCTTTGAAGGGCCGGGATGTGTTTGTTGATCGAGGCTGTACTTAACGGATTGTCCTCCGCTCGTAGCTCTTCCAAATTAGGTAATGCCCGTACTGGCGTGAGATCCGATATCTGATTGATACTAAAATATAACTCTTTTAGCTGGGTTAAGTTGCTCACCGGCGTGAGATCCGATACCTGATTGATACTAAAATACAACCTTTCTAGCTGGGTTAGGTTCCTCACTAGCGTGATAGTAGATATCTGATTGGCCGTAAAATATAACTCTTTTAGCTGGGTTAAGTTGCTCACCGGCGTGAGATCCGATACCTGATTGATACTAAAATCTAACCGTTCCAAGTTAGTCAGGTTCTCCACGGGTGTGAGATCCGATACCCGATTGTACGCAATACCCAACCTTTTTAAGTTAGTTAAGTTGGCCAATGGAGAGAGATCCGAAACCTGACTGTACGTAATATCTATCCGTTCTAAATTAGTTAAGTTAGCCAATGGAGAAAGATCCGAAACCTCACTAAAAAGAATATCCAACCTTTTTAAGTTAGTTAAGTTAGCCAATGGAGAAAGATCCGAGACCGGACTGACCGTATACTTTACTGGTCTTGATATGGGATCAAATGTCCAACCAAAAGCAAGAATGTCAACTTGTAGCTTGATCTTGGTTTGGTAGCTTTCCGCTGGATAGAGGAGACCGCTATTATCGCCACGAGTAGCATTGCCATGAATCTCTAAACGTTCCAGCTTAGTTAAGTGGGCCAATGGAGTGAGATCAGAAGGCAGGTCATAGCTGCCAAGATATAAATGTCGCAGTTCGGCTAAGTTCTTTAATACAGAGAGATCAGTAACCGAAGTGCTAAGAAATAAATATTCCAGCTTAGTTAAGTGGGCCAATGGAGTGAGATCAGTCGCCCCAGTGACAGATAAGTGTTTCAGGTTTTTCGCTGTTTCTAAGCCTTTGAGACTACTAGTTCCTCTCAAAAGTGATCGTAGCGTACTCATATCAGCTTGAGTGATCGTCTCACCGGGTCTTTTCCCTAATGCTTGCTCTATCTGTTCCCTTAGATACCTATCTGGAATAAAAACCACCGCCGCCTCATCCGGGATGGCCACCGCCGCTGTCTCATCCGCCTCGTCTGCCAGCACCTCGTCGTTCTCTTCCGTCTCCGTCTCGCTAGCGATACTTTCTACTGCAACTTCATGCGTGAGTGTGTACTGAGTGGTGACCCAATCCGAAGGCTCCCATCCTACAGAAGCCAAAGACCGCACGCGATAATCGTACGTGGTATCTCGAATCACATTGACGTTGTACGTGCGCGCTTCGGTTTCATAAGAAAAATTGTAGGTTGCATTCGAGCGGCGTTTAAATTCGACGTTATAACGCCCACTGAAACCTGCATCGGAAGAGGGGGCATACCATCTTATATCGACAGAATGCCCATCCCCTTCTTCAACGCGTAAGGAACGGGGAGGGTCAACCTGGTTCGTACGTACTTTTCCAGCGGGATCGAGCGGACCACGATCCTTCTCGCAAGCGGAAAGGAACAACAAGAGTAAAGTGAAAATCATCATTTGAAACTCCTTTCTAGCGGCCAATACACCCCGACCTCATGGATAGGCCTGCATTCGGACGCCTAGTTTGTGCGTATCCTACGGTCATCGAATCAGGACCATTTTGTTCATCAGGACTTGCTTGCGGATTCGTAGCTGATACAGGTACACCCCCGAGGTGACCGGGTGTCCCTGCGAGTCGCGGCCGTCCCAGTCAATGGCGTGATAGCCGGCTTTCAATACGTGGTGGTCCCACAGGGAGCGCACCCCTTGCCCGGCCATGTTGTAGATGGTCAGGGAGACCGGGCCGCTAACGGGTAGCTGGATATGCAGCGTCGTGGTTGGATTGAACGGATTGGGGGCGGCGATGGCGGCGAGCACGGAGTCGGGCATGGCTTGGAGGCTGACGGGTTTGCCCGCCGCGGCCTTCACCGGAGCGGTCCTCGAACTGCTGGCCTGGCTGTCGATCTGGTTGTCCGGGCTGCAGTTATCCCTATAGGTGACGGACGCTTGCAGCCGCCTCCCCACATCCGATGCCGAAGGGGTGTAGCTGGACAGCTCCGGGTAGGGCGTACTGGCAGCCGACTGCGACGAAGGCAATCTACGCCAAGTCCAACTGGCCCCGGTGATCCCGCCATCCGGGTCCGTCAGCATCGCCGTCACCGGTTTCCCCACCACCGGCGAGGTCGTTGTCAGCGACACGGAACCGGGACTTTTTAGTGTGACCGACCTACTGGCACTGGCTTCGACGTTCGAGCCGCTAAGAGCCTGCACAGAAAACGTATAGCTATTGCATCTTTGTAGGCCCGTCTCCGTCTTGCTCGTGCTCGTGCCAACGTCAGACCAAGATCCCCTGTCACGACGACATTGATAGCTGCTGATCGGCTTGCAGGCACCAGAGGTACTCCAACGGAGGGACACACTCGTCCCGCTAGGCGACGCCGACAGGCTCAGTACGCAGGGGTTGGGATCGGGTGGATCGGGTGGATCGGGTGAGGATACAGGCGTGCCTGTTGTACTCCTCGATGGCCCCACGCCCACGCTGTTGACCGCCCGCACAGAAAACGTATAGGTCGTGCCGTTGGTCAGACCCGACACGGTCTGGCGGCGGGCGGCACCGCCCCCAGACACGGTCGTCCACCGCCCGCCGCGCCGCTGATACTGGTAGTGGGTGATCGGCGTGCCGCCATCCGACAAGGGCACCGCCCAACCCAGCGTCACCTGCCCATCACCCGGCGTGGCCTTTAGGTGGCGCACCGGCCCCGGCGCAGAGACCACCGGCGTGGCCGACACCCGGCGAGCCGGGCCTTCGCCCGCCGCGTTGACCGCCCGCACCGCAAAGGTGTATTCCGTGCCGTTGGTCAGACCCGACACGGTCTGCGTCGAAGAACCGCCCGGCACAGTCACCCAAGCCGGCTCCGCGTCCGTCCAAGTGTCGTGGCTATCGCGGCTGTAGCGATACTCGTAGTCGGTGATCGGCGCCCCTCCATCGGACGCCGGGGCCGCCCAATCGAGGACCACCTGCCCAGGACGGGGCGTCGCCTTGAGGTCGGCCACGGCGTCCGGCACGGTGGCCGGGGTCGCCGCCGCCCGGCGGGCCGATCCGTTGCCCGCCGCGTTGACAGCGCGGACTTCAAAGAGGTATGCGGTGCCGTTGGTCAGCCCGGCTCGGGTATAGCTCGTGGTCTGAGCATCACTGTTTGGTATCGTCGTCCAGTCGGGGTCCCATGTGATGCCCTCATCGTCGCTGAGGCGATATGCATAGTGCGTAATCGGCGCGCCGTTGTCGGCGGGGGTCGTCCAACGAAGCGTCACCTGCTCATCGCCCGGCCTGGCCGACAAGCTCCCCGGCGGGTCGGGCGGGCCAGACACCGCTTCGGTTTGGGCCGACCGAGCCGATTTGCCGGTACCGTGGCCATCCTCATAGGTGGCTGTCGCCTGCAGCCGGGTCCCAACCATCGCTGGCGTGGGGGTGAGCGTCGAAGCAAGCCCTTCCGCGGTGCCCGACCCCGCCGACCAACGCCACCCAACAGAGGTCACGCCGCCATCGGGGTCAGTCAGCACCGCCGTGATGGGCTCGCCCACCCGAGGCTGAGTCGTAGAGAGCGCTATCGTGCCCGGCTCCTCGACATTGACGACGGTAACGGTCACCTGCACCGACGCCGACAACGATCGGTTGTCTGTGAGAACCACCTCAACGGCGTAGGTCGGCTGGGCTTCAAAGTCGGGAGCCTGCCGGAAGTGGAGGGTGCGCGTCGGGCCGCGGCCTTGCAACGCAAAGGCGAAGGCATCCTGGCCGCTCAGCAACCACGTTAGTTCGCCGGCATCGGGGCCGAGGATCGTATCCTCGGGGTCCAAGGCCGTATAGGTGCCGACGGCCTCCGTGCTATTTTCGTCTATCGACACCGCACGGGGGCCGTCTAACGTCAGCGAATGGGGAACCGGCGTGGCTGTAGTGCGGGCGGCCGGGCCGGCCCCCACCGCGTTGACGGCGCGGACGGCAACGGTGTATTCGGTGCCGTTGGTCAGGTCGTCTAGGGTGTAGCTTGTTGTCTGGGCATCACTGCTTGGTATCGGCGTCCAGTCGGGCTGCCACCGGCGGCCCCCGTCGTCGCTGCGTCGATATTCATAATGGGTAATCGGCGAGCCGTTGTCGGCGGGGGTGCGCCAACGAAGGGTCACCTGCTTATGGCCCGGCGTAGCCGACAAGCTCCCCGGCGAGTCCGGCGAACCGATGACTGCCTCAGTCTGAACCGACCGAGCCGATTTGCCCGGACCCTGCCCGTCGTCATAGTGGGCTGTCGCCTGCAACGGCGTCCCGACCATCGCTGGCGTGATATTCAAGGTCGAAGAAAGTCCATCCGCGGTGCCCGACCCCGCCGACCACGTCCACCCAACCTCGGTCACGCGGCCATCTGGGTCGGTCAGGGTGGCTGTGATCGGCTCGCCCACCCGGGGCTGGGTTGAAGACAGCGCTATCGTGCCCGGTTCATCGACATTGGACACGGTAACGGTCACCGCCACCGTCGCCGACAACGAGCCGTCTGTGACGACGACCTCCACGGTGTAGGTCGGCTGGACTTCAAAGTCGGGAGCCTGCCGGAAGTAGAGGGCGCGACTCGTGCCAGTATCGTCCAACCGGAAGGCGCTGGCATCGGTGCCGGTCAGCGACCACGTCAGTTCGTCGTCATCGGGGTCGGTGGCGGTGTAGGTGGCGACGGCATCCGGGCTGTTCTCGGCCATCGACACCTCCGTTGGACCGTCCAATGTCGGCGGACGGTTAGGGGCCACCGGCGTCGCCTTGGCTTGGACGGCGTCCCCTGCGCCCACCGCGTTGACGGTGCGGACTTCAAACGTGTATTCGGTGCCATTGGTCAACCGCTCCACCGTGTAGCTTGTTGTCTCGGCATCACGGCCTGCTATCGTCGTCCAGTCGGGCGACCACTTGCTGCCTCCATCGGCACGCTGGCGATATTCATAGTGGGTAATCGGCGCGCCGTTGTCAGCAGGGGTCGTCCAACCGAGCGTCACCTGCTCATCGCCCGGCGTCGCCGACAGGCTCCCCGGCGGGTCGGGCGGGCCAAACACCGCTTCGGTTTGGGCCGACCGAGCCGATTTGCCAGTACCCTGTCCATCCTCATAGTGGGCTGTCGCCTGCAACGGCGTCCCAACCATCGCTGGCGTCGGGGTGAGCGTCGAAGCTAGCCCCTCCGAGGTGCCGGACCCCGCCGACCACGTCCACCCAACATTCGTCACACTCCCATCAGGGTCTGCAAGCGTCGCCGTGATCGTCTCGCCCACCCGAGGCTGGGTCGAAGAGAGCACCACCGTGCCTGGCTCATCGACATTGGACACGGTAACGGTCACCGCCACCGTCGCCGACAACGAGCCGTCTGTGACGACGACCTCCACGGTGTAGGTCGGCTGGACTTCAAAGTCGGGAGCCTGCCGGAGGTAGAGGGCGCGACTCGTGCCAGTATCGTCCAACCGGAAGGCGCTGGCATCGGTGCCGGTCAGCGACCACGTCAGTTCGTCGTCATCGGGGTCGGTAGCCGTGTAGGTGCCGACGGCATCCGGGCTGTTTTCGGCCACCGACACCGTGCGGGGGCCATCCACCGCCGGCGGACGATTCGGCGACACCGGCGTGGCCGTAGCACGGGCGGCCTCGCTGGTGCCTATCGCGTTGACGGCACGAACTTCAAACGTGTATTCGGTGCCATTGGTCAGGTCGTCTAGGGTATAGCTTGTCGTCTCGGCATCACGGCTTGGTATCGTCGTCCAGTCGGGGTCCCAGGTGGTGCCCCCATCGTCGCTGAGGCGATACGCATAGTGGGTAATCGGCGAGCCGTTGTCAGCAGGGGTCGTCCAACCGAGCGTCACCTGCTCATCACCCGGCGTCGCCGACAGGCTCCCCGGCGGGTCGGGCGGGCCAGACACCGCCTCGGTTTGGGCCGACCGAGCCGATTTGCCAGCACCGTGGCCATCCTCATAGTGGGCTGTCGCCTGCAACGGCGTCCCAACCATATCTTGCGTGGGGGTGAGCGTCGAAGAAAGTCCATCCGCGGTGCCCGACCCCGACGACCACGTCCACCCAACATCGGAAACGCGGCCATCAGGGTCTGCAAGCGTCGCCGTGATCGGCTCCCCCACCCGAGGCTGGGTCGAAGACAGCGCTATCGTGCCCGGCTCATCGACATTGACGACGGTAACGGTCACCGCCACCGTCGCCGACAACAAGCTGTCTGTGACGACCACCGCCACCGTGTAGGTCGGCTGAGTCTCAAAGTCGGGTGGTTGCTCAAAGTGGAGGGTGCGCGTCGTGTCGATGCCTTGCAACGCAAAGGCACGGGCATCATCGCCGGTCAGCAACCACGTCAGTGGGTCGCCATCAGGGTCCGTAGCGGTGTAGGTGCCAACGGCATCGGAGCTGTTTTCGGCCAACGATACCGCACTGGGGCCGTCTAACGCCGGCGGACGATTCGGGGCCACCGGCGTCGCCTTGGTACGGGTGGCCTCGCCAGCGCCCACCGCGTTGACGGCACGAACTTCAAACGTGTATTCGGTGCCGTTGGTCAGGTCGTCTATCGTGTAGTTTGTCGTCTGGGCATCACGGCTTGGTATCGTCGTCCAGTCGGGCGACCACCTGCTGCCTCCATCGTCGCTGAGTCGATATTCATAGTGGGTAATCGGCGAGCCGTTGTCAGCAGGGGTCGTCCAACGAAGCGTCACCTGCTCATCACCCGGCGTCGCCGATAAGCTGCCCAATGAGTCGGGCCGATCGATAACCGCCTCGGTCCAAACCGACTCGGCCGATTTGCCAGTACCGTGGCCGTCCTCATAGTGGGCTGTCGCCTGCAACGGCGTCCCAACCATCGCTGGCGTGGGGGTGAGCGTCGAAGAAAGTCCATCCGAGGTGCCGGACCCCGCCGACCACGTCCACCCAACATCGGAAACGCGGCCATCAGGGTCTGCAAGCGTCGCGGTGATCGACTCGCCCACCCGAGGCTGGGTCGAAGACAGCGCCACCGTACCCGGCTCATCGACATTGACGACGGTAACGGTCACCGCCACCGTCGCCGACAACAAGCTGTCTGTGACGACCACCGCCACCGTGTAGGTCGGCTGAGTCTCAAAGTCGGGCGGCTGCTGGAAGTGGAGGGTGCGCGTCGTGTCGATGCCCTGCAACGCAAAGGCACGGGCATCATCGCCGGACAGCGACCACGTCAGTGGGTCGCCATCGGGGTCCGTGGCGGTGTAGGTGCCGACGGCATCGGAGCTGTTTTCGGCCAACGATACCGCGCCGGGGCCGTCTAACGCCGGCGGACGATTGGGCGACACCGGCGTCGCCTTAGTACGGGCGGCCTCGCTGGCGCCCACCGCGTTGACAGCCCGCACCCGAAACCGATAGGTGGTGCCGTTGGTCAGCCCGTCTCTGGTGTAGCGGGTCGTCTGAGCATCACTAGCGGGTATCGTCGTCCAGTCGGGCGACCAAGACGCATCATCCTCATCAATGCGCTGGCGATACTCATAGTGGGTGATCGGCGAGCCGTTGTCAGCGGGGATGCTCCAACGGAGGATTACTTGCCCATCGCCCGGCGTCGCCGACAAGCTACCCGGCGGGGCCGGTGAGGTCGCTGGCGTCGCCTTAGTACGGGCGGCCTCGCTGACGCCCACCGCGTTGACAGCCCGCACCCGAAACCGATAGGTGGTGCCGTTGGTCAGCCCGTCTCTGGTGTAGCTAGTCGTCTGAGCATCGCTAGCTGGTATCGTCGTCCAGTCGGGCGACCAAGACGCATCATCCTCATCAATGCGCTGGCGATACTCATAGTGGGTAATCGGCGAGCCGTTGTCGGTGGGCGTGCTCCAACGGAGGATTACTTGCCCATCGCCCGGCGTCGCCGACAAGCTACCCGGCGGGTCGGGCGGCTCCTGCGAATGCACCGGAAACGCAAAAAAGCACAGAAAAAAGAAAACGCTGAACCTACTAATAACATCCTTCATCAATTGGTACTTTCTGTTGGTTGGGGAACGGATTGAACACGCTGATTAGCGGCATAACGTAACCCCTTTGGCCAAAAAAGTCTAACGGACGTTACGCACTAGGCTTGGTATCAGGGACCGGTGGTTGGCTCCTAGCCCGTCCCATCGGGGGTTAAGGGCGTCCCGCCTTCGACGCGGGCAAAATTGCCCGCGATCCGACAAGGCCGGGAGACGCTAAGGAGGACGCTGTGTAACGTCAGTTAGTAGGCAATACCTAAAGGACGAAGTTGGGGATCGGCGGCAAATTCCGAGCGCAGGTTTAAGGCCGTCAGGTAGAGGCCAGGCGGTAGCCACTGGCCCGTTTCGTCACGGCCATCCCAGCGCAGGCTCTGTGGACCTGCGTTCTGCAAGCCAGCCTCGACGAGGGCCACGCGCCGCCCGTCGAGGCTATAGACCTCGAGGACGACGGGCACGGCTTCGGGCAGGCGGAACAGCGAATAGGCCACGTGTAGTTCGTCGTTGATGCCGTCGCCGTTGGGTGTAAAAACCGAAGAGGAAAAGGTCAAGTTCTGGATGAAAGCGGTTTTTTGCTCGGTGGTGCCGAGCACGCGCAGGCTGTTGGTCGAGAGGGCCTCGCCGACATCGGCACCGACCACGGGTTGCGGCAGAACGTCGCGTTCGCTGTCTAGGACCTCGCTTTGAAAGGTAGTCGCGAATTCAAAGATCTCCGTGCCAAAGACGATGCGGACTGGCGGGTTGTTGGCGCGGGTGATGCGCTCGGGCAGGTGGATGAGCAGGCCCTCGGACTCTTGGATGACTTCGGCAGGCAGAGTTTCCGTGCGGCCCTCGCCTAGTTGCAGGCTTTTGAGTTGGGTTTGGTGCCCGGTGCGAATGCGCAGCAGGTCGAAGCCGGGGGCATTTACGGTCTCAAAGTCGGCTTGGAGATCATAGACGAATTCTATGGCTTGGCCCAAGGGGACTTGGGTGATCCCGCCGACGGGCTGCGGATCGTCTAGCGGGGCCACTTCGCCGCGCACGTTGGCGGCCAACAGCGGCGCGGTTTCGATCCACAGCGAGTCGAGGCGCACGAAGTCGTCGAAGGAATCGCTTTCCATGGCGATGCGGAACTGCAAGTAGGTGCCGTTGCGCAGGCTGATCGGTTGACCCGATTCGACGAAAGGCGCCGACCAGAAGGTCCAATTATCCGAATCATAGCCGATGGACGCGCGGACGCCCGGCTTGGGCTGGCGTTCGCTCAGGTCGGATGCGGCGGTGATGCGCACGAAGCGAGTGCGCAGGGCGTTTTCGTAGTGGTCGCGCGAGACGACCCGCTCCAGTCCGGTGTCCATGTATTCGTGATAGACGGCTGGATCGTCGTCTAGGCCGGTGCGCACCTCAATTTTAAGTTGCGCTGCCGCGTCGGGGGTTTCCACTGGAGTCCCATTGACCATGCGGAATTTTGTCGCCTGCCAGAACAGCCGCCCGAAATTCACGGGTTCGCCGAGGTCGGTTACTTTAGTCTTGTAGATGGCCTGCCGCGGCACGCCTTGGGCGAAGAGCTGGAACTCGCTGATCGAGCCGATGAGGGCGATGGCGACGTTACCGCTTTTGCCTTGGGCGTCCTCGTCTAGTAGCGAGAGTGTCCGACGGTAGCGGAAGAAGCGCAGGTACTGCCGGGTGAAGTCGATGCGCACGTGGGGTTCGAAATTGGAGTTGACGTCGGCGATGACGGTGGAGAGTGGGTTGACATTGCCTTCGAGGACTGGGGGTTCGGGCGCGACCGAAGCGGTCACCTGAAAGGCGGGAACAAAGTCCGTTTTGAGCGGGGTGCCGTCGGAGCGAAAGCCCTCGCTGGGGGGGATAAAGCCGAAGGCCACCGCCGGCACCGACACGGCCAAATCCATGGTGAAGGTTTCCTTTTCAATGCGATCGGCTTTGGGCGGGTTGTAGGTGATAGGGTCGCTGTCGATGAGCCAGGAGCCGTTTTCCGAAGGGTCGGGCACGCCGTGGTTCCACTTCCACATCCGCGGTGTTTCGCCGTCTAGGTAGTCGAAAATGCGGTCGCTGGGGTCGCGCCAGAAGGCCCAATTGTCGATGTGGGAAAAAACCGTCTCGTCCTGCGTGAAGTACGTGGGTTGGATGGCACCGGGGGTAGTTGCGAAATCGACGAAGAGGCGGGTGGTGTCGTTCTCACTCCAAGCCAAGCCGCTGCCGCCTAGTTGCCAGTGGGAAATCTGGGCGGTGGTACTTTGCGCTAAAATTAGGGTGAACAGGACGATTGTGGCACGGCGCATAATGGCTCTCCTTCCGTCGAATCATGCGCTAATATAACGCGCCGGAAGCGATTATCCTATTTAAGCAATATCAGTACGCCACGGCGATGGTGCGCAGCGCCGTATCGTCGCCAGCGTCAGCCGCTAGGTCGATGCGGCAGAGATAGATGCCGGGTGGTACGAGGTTGCCTTGGGCAGTGCGTCCGTTCCAAGTAAAGACGTGAGCCAAGCCGTCGATGGTGGGAGGCGCTAGTTCAGCAACCGGCCGTCCGGCGAGGTCGAAAATGTGTACTTGGGGCGTGCGTTGCGCGACCTTGAAGGCGACGAAGCGGATGACCACTGCGTCGTTGATGCCGTCGCCGTTGGGGGTGAGCACGGGCGAGGAAATCGAGAGGTCGTCGATGAGTTGAGTGGTGCCGGTCAGGTCGGGGAGCATGACGATATTGGCGCGGCGCGTCAGCGGCTCGACCGATTGCCACAAGTCTGGATGGCCGCTCGAACCCAAGTCGAGGCCAAAGAGCGTGGCGTTGTGTAACACGCGGGTGGTGAAGCTGACTTGGACGGAGTCGGCGGTGATCGCACTGGGTAGGGCGATCTGTAGGGTGTCGGCGCGGGTGGCTATGGAAGACGGCTCGATGTGGGTATCGCCCACGCGGACTTCGACGTCTGACGCTTTAGCGGGGAGGGCAAAGCGCAGCAAGTCGAAGCCCGCGTCTGCGGCATCGGCTGCCGACAACAAGGTATAAGTGAAGCGAGTGTCCTCGTTGGGCAGGGCGACTCTGGGGGCGATCAGACCGCGCGCACCCTGCAACAGCGCGTCCTTGTACTCAAGCGCCAGCGCGTCAATCGCGGGTGCCACTTGGGGATCGTCGGTCGAGAGGATCATCTCCAATTGCACGAAGCGGCGCGGGCTTTGCGACTTGAATGCCTCGCCGGAAAAGTTGTACGCCTCGCTCCACGCATCCCAATCCTCGCTGACCACAACGGTAGTGTCGATTCTTCCCCGCAGCACTTTGGGCAGGCTGAGCCATTTCTCTTCGGTGATTGACTCGCCGATCTTGTCGTGGAAGGCATAGACTTCGCCTTGGGTGTTGCCCGAGCGCGAGCGCACTTGCAGGTGAGCGCCCGGTGGGATGTCGGCGTCCCAAGAGAGGCTGCTGATGACTTTGGGGCGACCGTCGTCGGCGGCCGTGCCGAGATCGATAAAGTCCGAGCGCATGACGACCTCGGCGGGGTGGCCCGGTGAAAAGAGCATCAGCTCGGTCCAGCGCGAACCCCAGTCTTGAGGGGTATGAGCGTGCCAGAACAGGTAGCGGGCCCGGCGCGGTTGGAACAGATAGCGCAGATAGCGCATGGGTTCGGGGTCGGGTTGGTCGATGAGGGTGGCGAAATCGAAGGATTCGGGGATGGGGAGTTGAGAGCTGATGACGCGGGTACCGTCCGAATAGAGGAAGTTAAAACCGCGCGGCGCACCAGCCACACTGCCGACCGTGCCCTCGCGCGGCCTGAGCGCGTAGAGGAACAGCTCGTCGAGCCAGAATACGGCCCCTAGGTCGATGAAAAACCAAGTGCCCTGATCCTCCCAGGTGCGGACGCGGCCTTCAAAGCCCACGGGCAGGATGGAACTGGCGGTATTCATGTCGCCGTCGAGGACATTCTCGGTGGAGCGGGCGGTAAGTCCGTCAATGATGTCGCCGCGCAGGTCATTGCCCAAGCTGACGTTGTCGCCGACGGCCATGACTTCGATTTCGGCTAGCGCACCTTCAGGGTCGAAGTCTTCAACGGTGAAGTTGATGTACTGGATGAGGCGGTACTGGTTGAATTTCTCTACATCAACGTCGCGACTGGGGTCGAGGACTTGGGCGCTGTCTTGGATGTCGAAAGCGAGGGGGAACGAGACGGTGGTATCCCGGTTGGGTTGGGTCGTGAGATAGACCGGGCGAAAGATAAAGAGATCGTCGAGGGCGTCGGAAGTGATGCCCGTGGCGGTGAAGACGGTGAACTGACGGAAGGGGCGTGCTCCTTCTTGGTCGGGAAAGTGCAGGCGGATCTCGTTGGCCAACACGGTGCGGCCGAGGTCGATTTGCACGAACCAGTCGCCGAGGGGGTCGTCGGCCGAGGCCTGCCAGAAGGTCTCGCGGTCGCCGTCGATGATCCGCCTCGCCGCAGCCGGGTTGCTGCCGGCTTCCCAGATCCCGCCCGGCACGTTGGCTCCGCGTGAGCGGGTGAGGTGGGTGAAGTTGGGCGCGTCGGCTACGGCGTTGATGTCCTTGCGGAATTTGATCAGTTGCAACCGTCCGCCATCGTCGAACTCGATCAGACCGTGGGGCCGCTTCCAAGTTGACCAGCTAGCGGTGCTGTCGAAGCGGAATTCTTCGGCGGCGAGCATTGTGGCCGAACAAAGTACCAAGAGTAGCAGCGGACGCATGGGCCGTTAATAGGCAAGGCCCACGGCCAATAGCTGTTTGGCCTGGACGGACTGGGTTTGCAGGGCGATGGAGAGCAGGTAGAGGCCCGGTGGCAGGAGCTGGCCGGTCTCGTCGCGGCCATCCCAAGTGATCGCCCGCGGGCCGGAGTCTTGCAGGCCCTTGTCGAGGCGGGCGATGCGGCGGCCATCCAAGGCGTACACTTCGAGTGCCACAGGCACGGCACCGGGAAGGCGGAAGAGCGAATAGCGCATCTGGAGCTGATCGTGGACGCCGTCGCCATTGGGGGTCAGCACTGGGGTGGACAAAGCCAGTGATTGGATGAAATCGGGTGTTGCGTCGTTTGCGCCCAGCACCCGTAGGCTGTTGGTGGAGACCGCTTCACCGGCGTCGCCGGCGAGGATCGGCTGGGGAAGCGATTCGCTGTCAGCGGCAAAAATTTCGCCGGTAAAGGTAGAGGCGAATTCAAAGACTTGGGTGGCAAAGGTCACGCGGATCGGCGCGTTGTCGGTGCTGGTGACGCGCTTGGGCAGTTGCAGCACCAAACCGTCGTCTTCCGCTACTGCGACCGGGTTGACGGGAGCGAGCGGGGTGCCCATTTCGAGGCCGCGGAAGGCGGTGGGGTTGCCGGTGTGAATTCTGAGCGCGTCGAAGCCGGGTGCGGTGTTGTCGTCGAATGCGGCCCGCACCTGATAGATGAATTCGGTCTGTTGGCCCAAGGCGACTTCGGTAAAGCCGCGCTTGGGCTGCGGGTCGTCGCGCCGCGCCACTTCGGCGAAGACCTCGGCAGCCAGTAGGGGGGCGGTCTCGATCCACAGTGAGTCAAGCCGCAGCCAAGCGTCGAAGTCGCGGCTTTCTAGGGAGAGTTCTACTTGGAGATGCGATCCGCTTCTGAGCCGGATGAGTTGGCCCGATTCGGTAAAAGGCACCGACCAGAAGGACCAGTTGGCGGAATCGTAGCCGATGGAGGCGCGAATCCCGGGCCGTGGGTCGCGGTTGAGCTGGGCGGTGAGCGATTCGTAGTGCTCGCGCGAAACCTCTTTCTCGCGGCCAATGTTGGTGTATTCGTGGTAGGTCGCCGGGCTGTCGTCGCGACCGACGCGGACTTTGGCCTTGAGCCAGACGGGGGCGTCGGAATCTTCGACGACTGCGCCATCGACTAAGCGCAGCGGCGTGCCCGCCCAGTGCAGGCGGCCGAAATTCACGACTTGGCCCAGATCGACGACTTGGCTGAGATACACAACGCGCTGCGGTATGCCTTGGCCGAAGACCTCAAATCCCCCGATTGAGCCTTTGAGCGCGATGGCTTGGTTGCCTTGGCCGCCGCAGTCGCGGCAGATGTTGAGGGCTTCCTCGTCGGCCAGCGACAATTGGCGACGCCAGCGGAAGAAGCGGGCGTACTGGCGGGGGAATTCTATCTGCACGGAGGGTTCGAAGTTGGCACCGACATTGGCGATGGTTTTTGCAAAGAGATCGTTGCCGCCCCAGTGAACGGCCGGCTCGGAGTCCGTGCCGATCGAGACATCGAAAGCCGGGACCGCGTCGAAGGGCAGGGGTGTGCCGTCAGAGCGGAAGCCCTGCGAGGGCGTGAAAAAGCCGAAGCGCACGGCGGGGATCGGCACGGCAGTGTCGAAGGTGAAGAACGTGGCTCCGACCGATTCGGAACGGGGGGCGTTATAGGTCGTGGAATCGCGATCAATTAGGAAAACGCCGCTTTGGGTCGGATCGCCGCCGGCGCCGTTCCAGCGGTTCCAGAAGCGCGGCTTTTGGCCATCGACATAGCCGAGATTGTAAAAGAAGGGGTTGCGCCAGAACTCCCAGTTTTCCAGCAGGTGAAGGACGTTTTGATCTGGCTGCAAGTAGCGCGGCTGGATCGCACCGGCGGCAAAATCGACGAGGACCTGGAGGGAATCGCGCTGGTCCCACGCCGCCCCACTACCGCCCAGTTGCCACTTTGCTACTTGAGCGTGGCTGGGCGCGACGGCGAGAATTAGGATCAAAGGCCAAGCACTGCGCATCGGATACTGTACCTCCGCCGAGGTGAAATGCTAGCGGGAAGATAAGGCAAAAAGAGCTATGCGCCGAATTAAAATTACCGCTGGGATACGAGGCCCTAATAGGCGACGGCGATGGTATGCAGCATCGTATCGTCACCGGCGTCGGCACCGAGATCGACGCGCAGGACGTAGATGCCAGGCTCTGCGACTGCGCCACTGGTTTGAGTACCGTCCCATGTGAAGAGGCGGTGTAATCCCTCGGTGACCGGGGCGAGAACGGCTACTTTGCGCCCGGCGAGGTCGAGGACTTCCACCCGCGGCTCGCGGCCTTCGGCTTTAAGGACGACGAATCGCACCTCTAGTTGGTCGTTGATGCCGTCGCCGTTGGGCGTGAGTGTCGGCGCGGAGATGAAGAAGTCGTCGATGAGCTGGCTGCTACTGGTCAGTTCGGGCAGCATGACGATATTGGCGCGGCGGGCAGCCGGTTCGACCGATTGCCAGAGGCCCGGATGCGAGCTGGAGCCTAAGTCCAACGCAAAGAGCGTGGCATTGCGCACTAAACGGGTGGTAAAGTGGACGCGCACCGAATCGTCTCGGACCGGATCGGGTAAGGCGATGAGCAGGGAGTCGCCGCGCAGGGAGGCCGCCGCTGAGATGGTTTCGGCACCCTTCTCTACGCTCACGCTGTGCAGATCGATCGGACCTGGTAGGTCGAAACGCAGTAGGTCGAAGCCGACGTCAGCGGGGCCAGCGCTGGGCAACAGGGTATAGGTGAAGGCCGTGTCCTCGTTGGGGAGAGCACTGCGAGGCTCGACGCGCCCGCGGGCACGCTGAAGCAGCGCGTCGTCGAATTCGATCGACAGCGCGTTGACTGCGGGCGCGACTTCCGGGCGGTCGGTAGCGAGAATCAGCTCCAGTTGCACGAAGCGACGCGGGCTTTGCGATTTAAAGGTTTCGCCGGAAAATTGGTACACATTGCTCCAAGCGTCCCAGTCCTCGCCGACGACCAACGCGGTGTCGATGGCACCGCGCAGCACTTTGGGCGAGCTGTTCCATTTTTCTTCGGTGATCTCCTCGCCGATCTTGTTGTGGAACGTAAAGACCGGTGCCAGCGCGTTGCCCGAACGCGAGCGCAGTTGCATTCTGGCTGCTGGAGGCAGGTCGGCATCCCAGTGCAGGGCCTTGATGACTTTGGGCCGCTCGTCGCCGGCGATCTGGCCGAGGTCAATAAAGCCGGATCGCAGCGATACTTGGGCGGGATAGCCCGGTGAGAACAGCATGAACTCGCCCCATTTGGATTCTTGCCAATCGCGGTCGGTCAGGCCGTGCCAGAACATATAGCGCATCCTGCGCGGCCTGAATTTATAGCGTATGCGATAGAGGCCATCCGCCTTGGGATTGACGTGCGTGAGCAGTTCGCCGTAGTCGAGCGGCGCAGGTACGGGCAGGGAAGTGCCCACGCTGAGCGAGCCGTCCGAAACTAGGATGTTGTGACCTGGGCCAGCCGAGCCGCGGTGACTGCCCGAAGTGCCCTCAAAAGGTTGGAGTACGTAGAGGAACAGTTCATCGACGAAGAATACGGCCCCTAGATCGACGTAGAACCAGGTGCCGGCCTTCTCCCAACCTTGGTCGCCGCGCCCAGAGGTGATGAGGTTGGTGGTGTTGATATCGGCGTCAAAGAGGTTATTGGGGGCGGCAGCTACCGTGCCGTTGAGGAAGGTGCCGCGCTCGGCGGTGCCAATGCTGATATTGTCGCCCACGGTGAGTATTTCGACTTCGGCGAGCGCCGCATCTAGGCTTTGGTCTTCGACGACGATACTGATGTACTGAATCACTTGGTAGCGGTTTTCAAAGGTGCGATCAATGACCATAGCTGGATCGACCGTCAGGACGGTGTCGGCGGCCGGGTACTCGAGGGGAATGGTCAGGGAAGTGGCGCGGTTGGGCAAGGTGGTGCGATAGACTGGATCGTATTTGAAAACGTCGGCCGTGGCTTGGATGCGCGCTCCGGTGGTGCTATAGACGGTGAACTGTCGCAGCGGGCGGGCACCCTCTTGATCGGGGAAGGTCAGGCGGATGTGGCGGGCGAGCACGGCGCGGCCCAAGTCGATATCGAGGAACCAATTTTTGAGTTGGTCGGCCGGATCGGGCTGCCAGAAGGTTGCGGGATCGCCGTCGATGGCGTTGGCGGCGGTCGCGCTTCCGCTGCCGACCTGCCAGATTCCGCCTGCTACTTCGCCGCGTTTTTGGGTGGAATGAGTGAAGAGATGGGCGTCGCGGATGGCATCCACTTCCTTGCGGTATTTGGTCAGACGCAGCACGCCCTCGGCATCCACCTGTACTACCCCCGCTGGCATGGTCCAGCGTTGCCATTTTTCTGCGCTGTCGAAACTCAGCATTTCGGCCCAGCCGGGAACGGCCGACGAAGCGAGCCAAGCTGTAAAGGCAATGAGGAAGCGCATGTTAGTAGGCGATGCCTAGCGGGTGCAGTAGGCGTTCGTTGATCCCGTCGGATTGCAGCCCCACTTCGAGCAAGTAGAGGCCGGGCGGGAGAAGCTGTCCTTGGGCGTCGCGTCCGTCCCAGTTAAGGCGCTGCGGTCCGGAAGCCTGCGGCGAAAACGACAGGTGTGCGACCTGTCGGCCGTCCAGAGCATACGCTCGTAGTTCGACGGGTACGCTAGCGGGCAGACGGAAGAGGGAATAAGAGACCTGCACTAGGTCGTTTACCCGGTCGCCGTTGGGAGTCAAAACCGGCGTTGAAAAGCGCAGGTTCTGGATGGCGTTGACGCGACCGCCCTGCACACTCAGCACGCGCAAGCTATTGGTCGATACGGCGGCCGTGGCATCGCCGCCCCGGATGGGTTGGGGTAGGCTTTCGGTCGCGGTGTCGATGGCCTCGCCTTCAAAGGTCGTGGCGAAGACGAAGACGTCGGCGGTGAACTCGATGCGGATGGGCGCGTTGTTGGCGGCGTGGACCCGCTCGGGCAACTCGATGAGGAATTCGTCTTCGTTGATCTCGACCCGGCGCGGTTCGACGGGTACCAAGGGATCGCCCATTGCCAGCGTCTGAAGGTGGACCCGGCTGCCGGTGCGGATACGCAGTGCGTCGAAGCCTCGCTCTGAGGTGGCGAAGTCGGCGCGAATATCGTAGCTGAAGCTAGTGGCCTGCCCTAGAGCCACTTCGGTCAAGCCGCGTGCCTGCGGGTCGTCGAGGCGGGCGACTTCGCCGACGATCTGGCGCGCCAGGAGCGGTGCCTGCTCGATCCACAGTGAATCTAGGCGCGTAAAGGCGTCGAAATCCGCGCTATCGAGGGTAATTTTAACTTGGATATGGGAGCCGCTGTGGAGATTGAGCGGCTGGTTAGGCGCGGTGAAGGCCGGCGACCAGAAGGTCCAGTTATCCTCGTCGTAGGCCACGGACGCCCGAACCCCAGGCCGATCGCTGGCGACGTAGCCGTAGCCTTGTGATTCCTTGAGGTCAAACTCGTAGCGCTGGCGCGAGACTTCAACCTCGCGGCCCTTGTCGTCGAATTCGCGGTAGATATTGGGATCTTGGTCGCTGCCGGTGCGCACTTCGACGCGCAATCCGACCGCCGCTTCGGGAGCCGGGATCAAGGTGCCGTCCGCCATCCGCATAGAGGTCGCCGACCAGAACAGTCGCCCGAAGTTCACTTCCGCGCCCAAATCGATGATTTTGGATAGATATAGTACGCGCTGTGGGACCCCGTGGGCGTAGAGTTCAAAGTCGCCGATGGTCCCCGGCCGCGCTTGGCCGGATAGCGAGTTTTCTTGGAGGACAAAAGTCGGATCGAGGACGGACTCGTTGCGCCGCCAGCGGATGAAGCGGACGTATTGGCGGGGCAGGTCGATTTGCACGGTGGGGGACAGGTTTTCGGCGACATTGGCGATAAGCGGGCCAATGCGCGCGTAGGAGTTGTGCCCATGCCATGCGGGATCGGGTTCGGTGGCGACGCTTACTTCAAAGGCGGGGACCGCATCGTCGGCCAGCGGAGTGCCATCCGAGCGGAACCCACGCGGTGGCGTGAAAAAGCCGAAGCGGGTAGCCGGGACGGGCACCGCCACGTCAAAGGTAAACCAGTCGAAGTTCCGCAGGTCCGAAGACGGGGGGTTGTAGGTGGTGCTGTCGCCATCGACTAGGTACGTGGCATTGTGTACGGTTCGCGAGTCGCCCAAGCCCCGCTTCCAAGCGCGGGGTCGCTGGCCATCGATGTAGCCGATTTCGCGGGGAAATTTCCACGGAGACCAGTTGTCGAGGTGCGAAAAGACGGTTTGGGCAGAAGTCAGGTAGATGGGCTGGATGGCCCCGGGGACGGAATCGGAGTCGATGAAGATGCGCACCGAATCGCTCGCCGACCATGCAAGGCCACCGCTGCCGCCGAGCTGCCAAGTGCTTATTTGCGCCGACAGAACATTGGGCAGCAAAAACGAAAAGAGGATGATAAAGATGCGGCGCATGGGCAGGACTCGCGGGAGACAGACGATCTATAGAAGTAAATACGCAAAATCGGTCGTCTGGACAAGCGGCCTAGGCCCTGAATGGCACTAGCCAATCCTCCTCGATCCCGAGGTCAAAGCCCGGTCCGCGCGGCACAAATTCCAGATAACTGTCTTGGGGCACCAGCGCCCCCGGCTCGGCTACTTCCTCCAGCGGGATGCCTGGATCTGAGCCGATGTAGTATTCGCCCCAGGGCGTATTGGGCATTGCCCAAGTCAAGTGCTGGCCATAGGGGTCGCGCCCCCCGCCGTGGAGGCAGACTTCGAGGCCGGCGGCCTCGGCCATGTGGCAAATTTTGATACAGGCCGTCAGTCCGCCGACCCAATGAATATCGGGTTGCAGCACGTCGAGGGCGCGGTGCTCGATCATCTGCTGGTAGGGGTAGTGCGTGTAGAAGTGTTCGCCGCTGGCCAGCGTTTGCCAGGGCAGGCACTCTTTGAGTTTGATGTGGCTTTTGACGTCTTCGGGGATCAGGCACTCCTCCAGCCAGCGCAATTTGTAGGGTCTGAGGCGTTCGGCTAGGCGGACGCTGTACTCGACGTCAAAGGCCATGTAGCAGTCGAGCATCAGCTCGCAGTCATCGCCGATCAACTCGCGGACTTCGGCCACTCGCCGCTCGTTTTGGTCTAGGCCCCACAGGCCGTCGGCGGGGCCGTATTGGCAGGGGAGTTTGAAGGCGCGGAAGCCCAGCTCGCGATACCAATCGACGTCGTCGCCGGTGGCGTAGGTGAAGATGCGCTCGCGGGCCGGGCCGCCGATGAGCTGGTACACGGGCTTTTGTTGCAGCTTGCCGGCCAAATCCCACAGCGCTAGGTCCACGGCGCTGATGGCGACGGTGGCAATGCCGACGGTGCCGAAGGGTTTGGAGACGCGGAACATCATGTCCCACAGCTTGTCGATGGCCAGGCAGTCCTCGCCTATGAGGATGTGGGCGAAGGCGTCTTCGATGACCGCAGCGGTGGGCCGACCCGCGGCTGTGCCTAGGCCCCAAGTGCCGTCCTCGGCTGTGACTTTGACTGCGAAGCCGGGCCATTGTTGGGCGGCGTAGAGTTGGCGGCGGGGCTTGAAGCGCGGGAAGCGCGACATTGGGTTGGCCACTTCGATTTCGGTGGGCCAAGCCTTGCGGCGGGGTTGGCTCTGTTGAGCCGGGGCCGTCGAAGCGGAGAGCGTTGAGCCAGCTTGGGAACGGGCGCGGAGCGTCGGGCCGTCGGGGCGCTGGATGCGGACTAGGTCGATGGATTTGATTTTCATTGCTTTAGATGCCTTAGAGCTAAATTTCCGTGAATGTATCCATGATGTTTAGTATAGAACAATCTTGAAACCCTGCGAAAGGAAGGATTGATCCCATGAGCGGTCGCCGTCCCTTTAGTGAATTGACCAAAGGCTTCACGCCGGAGCGCCGTCGGCGCATTGAGGAAGAAAAAGGCCGAGTTGCGGGCCGCCATGCCGCTGTACGAGCTACGGCAGGCACGGGTTATGACTCAGAAGGCACTGGGCGAAATCTTGGCGGTGAACCAACCTGCCATCGCCAAGATGGAACGGCGGACAGATATGTACGTCTCGACCCTGCGCTCTTACATCGAAGCATTGGGCGGACGGCTGAAGATCGTCGCCGAGTTCCCAGAAGGCGAAGTCGCAATAACCAACTTCTCGGACGCGGGCAACGACGAAAGCGGAGTTAGCGGGTAGTCTGCCGGTAGCTTTGCTCGGTGGCTTTAGTCCTTGTCTTGCTTTTTCGCTTCCCTAATCATTGACTGCAAGAGTTTTCCGACACTCTCAGCCTGGTCGAATTGCTCAATGGGAACAGAAAGAATTTTTTTATCCACTCGAACACTGATGTCGCTAAGCGTTATCATAAACCAACTCCTATCAAATTGAAACTGATACTTCCCAACGTCGCTGGGGACTTCCTTGGTATGAACTATATTGGACGTCTTTCTTAGCCTACTAATACGGCCCTTCATTAAATGATTATTGGATAAGTCTTGGACTAAGGCTTGAAAATCTTGGACTAAGGCTTGAAAATCACGAACATCAGTTATAGTGGCTTGGGCTGCCTGATAAACAATGCCATGGGATTGAGGGACAAGGGAACACCAGCGAACAGACTCGTCTGCGATATTATTGGCACGTTGAACTATTTGGCGAGCTATTTCAAGATTCATACCTTCCAGTTCTCCGCACCAAGTGGCAATGAGTTTCACCCCAATATGGTACTCCTGAGCTATTTGTAGCTCCATGATACGAGCGACCGCATCGCCGGGAAAGTCCTCTACAAACTTGTTGTACTCATGGGTAAGGGGTAAAATGCGGGGTTCAAAATCCTGAGACAATTCCAAGACGGCATTCGGAATCTCCTCCTTCCTTAAGCCATCGAACGAGAGTTGCCTCTCTTTCCAGTAAGCCTCCATCCCGTCTTTATACAGCATGAACCTGTAAGACATGGCCTTCTTAGCCGTATCGGTCCCTGGAAACTCCGTTACGACCTTATCGTACCACTCACGGGCCATAGTAAACTGATTGATATGGGAAGTGTATATGCTCCACTGTTTCGGCGGATCCCACCAAAACTGAGCGTTAAGAAGGTAGGATTGAGCCAACGCATCACTCATCACTTCCTTTCTATCGCGTATCTCTTCCTTCGCGCTCTCAAGGATCAAGGCATCGTAATCTTCCAAAAGGTATTTAATCCCTGCTGATACAGTCCGGCCTTTTTCTGTATTGGGAAACTCATCAATAAGGAGCCCCCACGTTTCAGTAGCTAGCCCTATCTCCTTATTGTTGAAGGCTATAAGCCCAAGCTGATACAAGGCGTCTGCCTTATCTTCTTCGTGGGCCTCGTCGTTGTATAGCAGGTCGATAAAGGCCCGCTTTGCATCCACCTCAAGGCCGTGCATCTTAAGCATAAGACCGCGACTAATCGATGGCTCGGAATAACTGGGAATCGACCAAGAGAGGATCAGCATGGCCGCTGGGGTAAGTAGGTATTTCACAATACGACTCCTATATTCGCGAGGCTGATTAGTCCTTCCTGAGTTCAAGCAAAACATAGACTGCGAAGGCTCGCCGATACTTGACGGGCACCTTCTGAAAGCGACTGAGGATATCCTCCGCTTCATCTATATCTTCGAGAACTTCGGATTTATAAGAAACCTCATCCGGGTCGTAATCCGCACGATGGCGTTTATCCTGCATTTCGACGAACATACCCGCGAAGTCTTGAATATCGTTCGGAAAGCTCTTGATCCTTTGCTGGTGTTCGCATCGCGATCTGGCCGTTCGGTGCTGCAACGCACGGTATGCCTGACGCCATGCGAACTTGCTCCGGTCAGCACCTCGGCCCCCGACGACCGTGTCCGCGCAAGTTCGTGCCAAACAATGAAATAGTGCGTAGTAGATCGTGCTGATAGCCCGACGCAGGCTTGCCTGTCTCGGCTTGCCGCTTTTGGCTCGCGTCAAGTCTCTCGCCGTCTCAATAAGATCGGAGGGTTTCAAGGTCGCGGTCCCGCAGTTCAGATTTGGCGATAAACGAGATAACCGGGAACGCTTCTGTACCCACCTCCGCCAGCTTGGGGCGCAGGTGACGTATCAGGCCAGCGGTCCGCCGAGGACCGAGGCGGTCCTCGTTGAAGATAGCTTTGATAACAAGAATCTCATCGCCGTATTCATTGAAATCCGGCCTTACCACAATCAGTTCAAACACGTTACCGCATCGTTCTCTCAAGGTCTCTTCGATAACGTCTTTGACTTTTGTCAAGTCACGTTCCGTCATTGCCTGCTCCTTTCATTATTCACTGTGGACAATGGCAGCTCAGGTTGGCTAGCTCATCTTTCTAACCAGCATATTCAGCCCCATTCCTCCAAGATGTCATCTTTCGAGAGCCAAGGGTCTGCACTATCCAAAGCTCGTAGAAGCCAGCCAGTCTTAGGAAGACGCGGTCTGATAGTCGTCGCAGCATCTCTCTTCGCTTTAACGTCATCGACACTCCAGCTAGAGCGATATATGGTCATGATGTCACGAACGCGATCCCATAGCGCTAGGACGACATCCTTCTGGAGAAATTTGATCGGCCCCACAGATGCCTGAGCATCGGGGGCCAACTGATTGAGATGAGTGATGACCACTGATCGAACCGAATAGCCCTGAGTTTCATATTCTTCTTTGGCTCTGCTGAGTTGTACGTGAGCTTGACCCAAGTGGGCGGTCGTAATCGTGTTTGAAGGCTCGTGCTCGATCTTCGCCTCGAAAGTAAAAAACTCCTGGGAGTTGCCGAAGTTGCCGCGCCACGTGCAGTCGGCTGACGCATTGTGTTTGGGGCGTTGCGCCCGGTAGCCGAGCAAAGTCCCGAGATTTTCTAGGCCCTCCTGATACTCTGAGTGACTTTCTGATCTCAGCCTTGATTCAAGGCGCTCAATATACTTCTGGAACTTTGATCCCGACGTCCCAAGGCGTTCATCGAAACTACGAATCACTTTCTCAGCATATTCTCGCTCAATGACAGTTTCGTTATCATTTTCTTGATTGCGTGCGCGATTGAGCGAGCCACGCATCCGGTTGAACCACGAGCTTTGCCCCCCGCGTTGAATCGCCTCTTCCAGCACTTGGAAAGCTTGTTCCGCAGCACCTTGGTTCCCAAGACGACCATCAAGATAGAGTGCCTTGGCTCGATGCCATCCGTGTAGAGCCGCAATCTCTAGGAGATTGTCAGCTTTGGCGGCATTCCAGCATCGCTCAAAGCACTGTTGTGCAACCGCGAAATTATCGCTCTCAAACAGCGCAGACCAACCAATCACTTCATCTTCGGATGTGTCGGTGCCGACTGCGTTGCTGCTTTGTGCCAGTGGGACCTGGTCGCGGAGCTCAGCGAGGTCGGCATCGTAGGTAGTGAAGTCGCCACGTAGAAACCGCGTGACGTAATTCGCAAGGTCTTGTTCTTCTTTCTCAGCTAGATCTTGGGCGAGGTCTAGCTCTGCCGCGATGTGTTGCGGGATCCCCTTTCGATTGGACTCGCGAGAAAAGTGAGTAGCAAATCGCTGGTCGGCCAAGAAATATATTCCGAAATCATCTTCAGTCCTCGTGCATCTCCCGAGCCCCTGAACAATACGCTGGTTGAGGCGCTGGCGCATAAAGCCGCTATCTCGCAAATAGCTCGCAATAAATCCCTCCTGAAGGTTGACAGCCCTCGGCATCGTGATCAGGACAACAATCCTACATTCGTCATCCTTGAAATCCATCCCATCGAAGCGTCCTGCTACGAAGAGATGGCCAGCAGGTGCCTGACGGAATTGATCAATCTCGTCTCCGCGGGGCGTCAAAATCCATGTCAGGTGGCCAGTACACTGGTTCTTTTCAAGCCACTCTACCACTATTTGGCGAAAGTGGATTGCCTCGCGTTCACTCGCACACAGCCAAACGCTCTTTGGATGGGCGCGGATGGCGCTGAGAAGCGCAAGGGCCATCCGATCTGGAATGTCTGAGTCGTCATTCGTCCTGTTCATCACGATCAGACGTTTACCTGAGCTACGGTCCGCAAAATGTGCCGGAACCGGGATTTTCTGGATTGGCCGAGTTCCCAAACGACGTGCCAAGTCCCCTGGGTCGCCGATCGTGGCACTCATATAGAGTACTTGTTCGGTGTCTCTGTACTGGTCGTTTTTGATAAGTGGATAGATGTATGGACGCAGCCAGAGTGCATCCCGGCCAATGTAAAGATTCGCAGTGTGGACTTGTTTGCGGAGACGAGGCCATCGAAAACTCAGGTCCGTGCCTGACTGTAACAGCGGAGATGCATCGATAATTTCTTTGAGGCGATCCACGAACTCTGCATGGTCAATAAACGACAAAAGGTCTGCTGACATGTCCAGTGGCACGTCATACGCGACCGCGTCCGCCAAGATAGCATAGTCAGGAAAGCGCTCATGCAGTTCCCGGACAAGCCGCTCGAAGAGGTCCTTATGGTCCTTCCGACTAATCATGACGGAGTACAGTGAATCTAGACAATGCTCCGCCAGATGCGCGTCATCCATTACTACAAGGTCGGCAGGGTCAACCACTGGGTTCTGATTGAAATAGACCCAGTAGTTCATGATTCCGATTGCTTTAGCACGTTGGTAAGATCGCTGTCTTGCAGCCGGAATATCTTCACCACGTCCTTCCATGTACGCTACTGGAAGACCAAGCTCTTCGGCCTCCGCATTCATTTGGCGAGCCAGCGTCTTGTTCGCCGACAAGATGACAACTTTCTTCCCAGATTCGAGCCACCTCCCGCCAATGAGCAGCGCGATCAACGTCTTCCCAGCTCCCGTTGGGAGCTCGATGCCAACGTCCTTGGCGTCCAAGAACTGAGTCCCATAGGCGTCTAGAATATGCTTCTGTGCCGGCCAGAGACTCTGAAATGTCTTTGAGCCGAGAGACTCAAGATACTGATCGAAATCGTGGTATGGTTTCTGATGTGGTTCCATATTTATCATCTACGGCTTTAATGAGACCCCATAACTTCTTGAGCCTAAGTATGTTTTAAACCTAACACTTCCGTTAGCCTTGAACAATTCGCTTAGCTAAGGGCTTGGGCCAGCATCTTGGAGTTTATCGGCTTGGCCTAGTTAAATGAAGTCTAAGACTAAAACAAGGCTTGGCGGCATGGCTCCGTTCAATTTTTCTTACCCATTCCCTCCCCACGCGAGGGCTTCGGCTTCGGCTACCGACAAGGTGAGATCGGCTTCTGCGGCGGCTGGCTCTTTCCATTCGGCTAGTAGATCGGCCAACTCGGCGAGGGAAGCGGTTGTCAGCAGGCGGCGGCGCAGCTCGGAGGCGCGGGGCAGGCTTTTGAAGTAGAGCGCGAGGTGCTTGCGCGTCTCGCGGACGCCGGCGCGTTCGCCTTTGTACGCGGCCATCAGGCGTAGCTGCTCCAGTGCTAAGTCGATGCGCTCTGAGAGGGTTGCGCCGCTGCGGCCGGAAAAAAGCCAGGGATTGGCCAGTGCCGCCCGCCCGACCATGACCGCAGCACAGCCCGTTTCCCGCTGCATGAGGCGGGCGTCGCAGAGAGTGAGCACATCGCCGTTGCCGATGATGGGTAGCGAGGAGGCTTCGACGGCGCGGCCGATCCAGTGCCAGTTGGCGCGGCCCTTGTACTTTTGCACGACGGTGCGGGCGTGGATGGCCACTGCTTGGGCCCCAGCGTCCTCGCAGCGGCGCACCACTTCGAGGATATTGATCTCCTCTTCGTCCCAGCCTAGGCGCGTCTTGACGATGACTGGAACCGAGACGGCCTTGACCGTGCGCTCTACGGCTTGATAGAGCCGGTCGAGATCGCGCAAATAAGCCGCGCCGCAGCCTTTGGCGACGATCTTGGGGACGGAACAGCCGAAGTTGATGTCCACCACCTGCGCGCCGCGTCGCTCGAATTCCCGCGCCCCATTGGCGATCAGGTCGATGTCGTTGCCGTAGATTTGCGCGGCCAACAGCGAGATGCCGGTGTCGGCGTAGATGGGCGCGTCGGAAAAGTCGAGCATCTGCATGCTTTTGCGTGAGCGGATGCCGATGGCGCGGCAGTTGATGAATTCAACCCCGACCAGCCGCGCTCCGAGGCGCGCGCAGATAAGGCGGAAGACCCAGTTGCTCACCCCGGCCATTGGAGCTAGGGTGAGGATGGGCATATCCGCCTTGAAGGGACTGAGCTGGTGGGGGCCGAGTTGCACGAGCTTACAGTGGATTCTCCATTTGCAGTTCGGCGGCGATGGCCTTTTCTCGTTCGGCCTCGGCGATCATGCCTTTGCGCTGGTAGAACATGGACAGGCTGGTGTGGACGAGGAAGTCGTCGGGGGAGTGCTCGGCGGCCTTTTGCGCCGCGCTGAGCGCTTGGTCGAGGTCGCCCAACTTCTCGTGGCAATGCGCCATCGCTTGGTAGGCGTCGGCAAATTGCGGATCGAGGACGATGGCTTGGGCTAGGTCGTCCAAGGCACCGGCAAAGTCTTGCTGGACGAATTTGTTCATGCCACTCTTATAGAGGGCCATTTTATCGGTCATGGCGTGAGTCTGTTTTGAGGTGAATTGTTGATATCGTACGTTTAGAAAGTAGCGCAAAGTGATATATTGATGCAATGGCGTCAGACTTGGGGAACGAGCAAACAAAGGAGGAGCCATGTTGCACTGGGCTATGTTCGGCGCGGCCTTGCTGGCCTCTGTCGCCGAGGGGCAACCGCGCTTTGACATCGACTACGTAGAGAGCATTGAGCCGCGAAGTTATGTGGCGCATCGCACGGCCGGGGCCATTGATATCGACGGTAATCTCGACGAGCCGTCTTGGCAGCGGGCGGATTGGACCGAGCCTTTCGTCGATATCGAGGGCGAGCGCCGGCCCGTGCCGCGCTTGCAGACGCGGGCCAAGATGCTGTGGGACGACGAGTATTTATACATCGCCGCCGATTTGGAGGAGCCGCACGTGTGGGCCACCATCGCTCGGCGCGACGCGACGATCTACCAAGAAAACGACTTTGAGGTTTTTATCGACCCGGACGGCGATACGCATCAGTACTACGAGTTTGAGATCAATGCCCTCGGCACGGAGTGGGATTTGCTGCTGATCAAGCCCTACCGCGACGGTGGCCCCTACATCAGTGCTTGGGACATCGCCGGGCTGCAAACGGCTGTGCGGGTATGGGGCAGCATTAATGACCCCACTGACGAGGATCAGGGCTGGTCGGTGGAGATGGCCTTCCCGTGGGCCGTGCTGGCCGAGGCCACGCACAAGAAGGTGCCGCCGGTGGATGGCGATCAATGGCGGATCAATTTTTCGCGCGTGCAATGGGCCTTGGCCACCGATGTGGGCAAATACATCAAAGTAGCGGACCACAGCCCGGACAACTGGGTCTGGTCGCCGCAAGGGTTGGTTAATATGCACTACCCGGAAAAGTGGGGGTTCGTGCAATTTGCCACTGAGGTGGTAGGGCGGCAAGAGGTATCCTTTCGCCCGGCCGCCGCCGAGGAGGCCAAGCGCGTGTTGCGCGGGATTTACTACCGCCAACAGAGGTTTCGCCGCGAGCGCGGTTACTATGCGTCTAGCGTGGACTCGCTTGGCATGGAAGCGCGGGTCTTGCAGCACTTTAGCTGGCCGCCGGTCCTGCAAGTGACCGACCACCAGTTTGAGGCGCAGCTAGAGGAAACCATTGATTTGGACGAGGATGGCCAGATCGACCGCTGGCTCATCCGCGCGGACTCGCGCACTTGGCGCGATTAGGGCCGTTGCCCCGACTGTCAAATCGCCCTATACTGCCTTGCCCATATCCACAAACCATTTTAAGGAGGCCCTTGTGAAGAACGGAAAATTGATGATCCTGCTCGCCTGTTGTCTTTTGGCCACAACTGCGCCGCTGTGGGCGCACTGCGAGATTCCCTGCGGCATTTATGGGGACGAGGCGCGTTTTGCCGCGATTGCGGAAGATCTTACTACCATTGAGAAGTCCATGACCCAAATCGCAGCACTGGCTGGCCAAAGCGATGCCCAAAGCGCGAATCAGCTAGCGCGGTGGGTGGCGAACAAGGAAGAGCACGCCAACAGAATCCAACACGTCGTCACTCAGTATTTTATGACGCAGCGGCTCAAGGAGGTGGAAGAAGGAGACGAGGGAAGGGCCGCATATACCGAGAAGCTAGTGCTTTTGCACAAGATGCTCCGAGGGGCCATGAAGTGCAAGCAGACGGTGGAGGTGGAACAGGTGGAGAAGATGCGGACCTTGTTACACGAGTTTAAGCACGCCTATCAAAACTGACGTCTTCTCAAGCCGCGCTGGTGGAAGCCCCGTCTCCCTTGGTGGAGATGGGGCTTTTTTGTTTTAGCGGAGGAGGATGAGCTTGGCGTAGCGCGGGGGAGCGCGTCCGATGCGGAAGCGGGCGAGGTACGGACCGGTGGCCGCCAAATGGCCGCGTTGGTTGCGGCCATCCCATTGCAGTTGGTGTATGCCAGCGTGGAGCGGCGCGTCCAACAGCGTGCGCACAAGCTGGCCTTGGATATTGTAGATGGCCACGTGAACGGCGGCGGCTTGGTTGAGGTGGAAGCCGAGGTGGGTGGTGGCGTTGAAGGGGTTGGGCCAGACGTGGAGCGCGCGGGCCGATGCCATTTTAGCTACTGCGGACACTGAATCGGGTGGCGTGTCTGCGGCGCGTCCGGGAGAAAAGGGGGCTTGGGTCGGCGAGGCGGTTTGGTGCGGCACAAACGCGCCGCTGTCGGGTGGGGCGCGGACGATAGATTGGTCGTCAGGCCAAGCGGCGTGTGCGACGCGGGCGACTAGATAGCCAGTTTTGTCGATTAGGTAGATGGCTTCGCCGGCGTTGGTCAGGCCATCGCCGATGCGCCCGTCGTCGGTATAGACGGGGACGGTGAACCCCGTCGGCTTGCCGCCGCCGAAAAGGACGACGTAGGATTTGGGGGCAATGACGGCACCGGGCGGGAAGCGAAAGTATTCGCCCAGGGACCCCGAGTCGCCCAACTGCCAGCTAGCCAAGGAGATGGTATCTGCGCCAGCATTGTACAGTTCGATGAATTCGTCTTCATAAGGGTCGTAGTGTCCATCTTGGTTGGCGTCGCTGGGTGGGTCGGCGAGTACTTCGCTGATGAAGAGAGCGTAAGTGGGTCTGGGAGGTGGTGTTGGCAGGTCTGCTCTAGTCTGCTTTTTGGGGTCTTTTCCGGGTGAAAAGGGGGCCTCGACCGGCGAGACGGTTTGGTGCGGGACCAAGGTACTGCTATCGGGTGCAATGCGGACGAGGGATTGGTCGTTGGGCCAAGTGGATTGGGAGAGGAAAGCAATCTCGTGGCCGTGATTGTCGATTAGGTGGATGGCCTCACCGCTGTCGGTTAGGCCGTCGCCGATGGTGCCGTCGTCGGTATAGACAGGGACGGAAAAGTCCGTCGGCTTGCCACCGCCGAAGAGGACGACGTAGGAATGGGTGTCAACAACGGCGTCGGCTGGGAAGCGGAAGTAATTGCTCAAGGAGCCTGAGTCGCCCAACCGCCAACCGGCTAGGGATACGCGACGTGATCCAGCGTTGTACAGTTCGATGAACTCGTCTTCATGCGGATCGCGCCGCCCATCGCGATTGGCGTCGCCGGCTAGCCCCCAAGGCGGATCGGCGAGCACTTCGCTGATGATGAGGGAATACGCCAAGGGAGGCCGCGTTCCCGGGGCGTGTCCGGCGGAGAAAAAGGCCGCGGTTGGCGAGGCGGTTTGGTGCGGGATAAAAGTACTGCTATCGGGTGCAATACGGACGAGGGATTGGGCGGCCGGCCACGTGTCGTAGGAGAAAAACGCGACTTCATTGCCCTTCTTGTCGATTAGGTGGATGGCCTCACCGCTATCGGTTAGGCCATCGCCGATGGCGCCGTCGTCGGTATAGACGGGAATGGTAAATTCCGCCGGATGGCCGCCGCCGAAGAGGACGACGTACGAGCCGGGTTCAATGACGGCCTTGGCTGGGAAGCGGAAGTAATTGCTTAAGGATCCTGAGTCGCCCAACCGCCAACCGGCTAGGGAGATGCGACGTGAGCCAGCGTTGTACAGTTCGATAAACTCGTCTTCATGCGGGTCGTACTGACCGTCGTGGTTAGCGTCGCCAGCCAGTCCTTCGGGCGGGTCGGCGAGCACTTCATTGATGATGACGTTAGCTGCGGCAAGGGACGGGAGCGAAAGCAGCGTCAGCAGGGCGAGGTTGTAGCGGAAGCATAACATAACCTATCGGGCCAAAGCACTTCTTAGAAGCCGTTCTTGAAAGGACATTGCAAAGCCTCCGATGGGCATCAATATGCGACTGATAGGGACTAGGCACAACCTGCCCTCAGCGGAGGAGGAGGAGCTTGGCGTAGCGCGGGGGGGCGTGTGCGGTGTGGAAGAGAGCGAGATACGCCCCCGTAGCTGCCGGATAACCGCGTTGGTTGCGGCCATCCCATTGTAGCTGATGCGTACCGGCAGGCAGCGGCGCGTTGGCCAGCGTGCGCACCCGTTGGCCGCGGACGTTGTAGATGGTCACGTGGACGGAGGTGGCCTGATGGAGGTGGAAGCCGAGGTGGGTGGTGGCGTTGAAGGGGTTGGGCCAGACGTGGAGCGAGGAGAGCGATACCATTGCCGGGATTTTGGCCGCTGGGTCAGAAGGCGTTTCTATGGCGCGTCCAGGTGAGAAAGGAGCTTGGGTCGGCGAGGCGGTTGTATGCGGGACGAACGCCCGACTGTCGGATGGGGTGCAGACGATAGACTGGTCGTCGGGCCAAGCGGCGTGTGCGACGCGGGCGACTAGATAGCCAGTTTTGTCGATTAGGTAGATGGCTTCGCCGGCGTTGGTCAGGCCATCGCCGATGCGTCCGTCGTCGGTATAGACGGGGACGGTGAACCCCGTCGGCTTGCCGCCGCCGAAAAGGACGATGTACGAGCCGGGGGCAATGGTGGCCCCGGGGGGGAAGCGGAAGTAATCGTGTAGGGAGGCGGAGTCGCCCAACTGCCAGCTAGCGAGGGAGAGGGTATCGGCCCCGGCGTTGTACAGTTCGATGAATTCGTCTTCATAGGGGTCGTAGTGTCCGTCTTGGTTGGCGTCCCCTGCGGGGTCGGCGAGTACCTCACTGATGAAGAGAGCGTAAGTGGGTCTGGGAGGCGGTTTTGGCAGATCTGCTCTAGTCTGCTTTTTGGGGTCTTTTCCGGGTGAAAAGGGGGCCTCGACCCGCGAGACGGTTTTGTGCGGAACCAAGGCTCCGTCGTCTGGTGGCGTGCGGACGAGGGATTGGTCGTCGGGCCATGTGGAGTGAGAAAGGAACGCTACCTCGTCGCCGTGGTCGTTGATCAGGTGGATAGACTCACCGCTGTCGGCTAGGCCATCGCCGATGGTGCCATCGTCGGTATAGACGGGGACGGAAAAATCGGACGGGTTGCCGCCGCCGAAGAGGACGAGGTACGAGCGCGGCGCAATGACCGCGTCGGGCGGGAAGCGGAAGTAACCGCTTAGAGGCCCGGCGTCGCCCAACCGCCAGCCGGCTAGAGAAACAGGCACCGGCCCGTCGTTGTATAGTTCGATAAACTCGTCTTTATGCGGATCGCGCTGACCGTCTCGATTGGCATCGCCCATTCGTCTCTGCGGCGGATCGGCGAGCACTTCGCTGATGGACAGTGGATAGGTCAAAGTGGGCCGCGTTTCTGGAGCGTGGCCGACTGAGAAGGATGCCTCATGCGGCGAGGCGGTTTGGTGCGGGACCAGTGCGCCGCCGTCGGATGGCTGGCGGACGAGGGACTGGGCGTTGGGCCACGTGGGGTGAAAGAGAGACGCGGCCTCATAGCCGTGGTTGTTTATCAGGTGGATGGACTCGCCGGCGTTGGTCAGGCCATCGCCAATGGTGCCATCGTCGGCATATACGGGAGTGGTAAATCCTAAAGGCTTGCCGCCGCCGAAGAGGACGACGTACGAGCGCGGGGCGATGACGGCCTTGGCGGGGAAGCGGAAGTAATTGCTGAGGGAGCCAGCATCGCCCAATCGCCAACCGGCTAGGGAAATGGGAAAGGAACCGGCGTTGTATAGTTCGATAAATTCGTCTTCATGCGGGTCGTACCGACCGTCTCGATTGGTGTCGCCGGGCGGGTCGGCGAGCACTTCGCTGATGACGAGCGGATAGGTCAAAATGGGCCGGGCGGTTGAGGTGTGGCCGGGGGAAAAGGGCAATTCGGCCGGCGAGGCGGTTTGGTGCGGGACGAAGGGGCCGCCGTCGGGTGGCTGGCGGACGAGAGACTGTTTGCTGGGCCACTCGTCGTGCGAGACGACATCGATTTCGTGGCCATTGTTGTCGAGTAAGCGGATATCCTCGCCCTTGCTGGTTAGTCCATTGCCGATTTTTCCGTCGTCGGTATAGACGGGGACGGAAAAATCGGCTGGCTTGCCGCCGCCGAAGAGGACGAGGAACGAACGCGGGGCGATGACAGCACCGGGCGGGAACTGAAAGTGGTTCTTCGGAGCCGTGCTATCGCCCAGCCGCCAACCAGCCAAGGAGATGGGCGCGTCCCCGGCGTTGTAGAGTTCGACGAATTCGTCTTCGTAGGTGTCGCGCCGACCATCGCGGTTGACATCGCCAGCTAGCCTTAAAGGTGGGTCGGCGAGCACTTCGCTGATGAAGAGGGGGTAGGAGGGTTTGGGGATGATGTGGGTGTGGCCGGGGGAGAAGAGAGCCTTGACCGTCGAGGCGGTTTTGTGCGGGACGAAGGGGCCGCCATCGGATGGCTGGCGGACGAGGGACTGTTTGCTGGGCCACTTGTCGTGTGAGACGACATCGATTTCGTGGCCTATGTCGTCAATTAGGCGAATATCCTCGCCTTTGTTGATGAGTCCGTTGCCAATTTTCCCATCGTCGGTATAGACGGGCACGGCAAATCCGGTTGGCTTGCCGCCGCCGAAGAGGACCACGTACGAGTGCGGGGCAATGACCGCGTCGGCGGGAAATTGGAAGAAGGTGGTCGGCGATGTGTTGTCGCCTAACCGCCAGCCGGCCAAGGAGATGGGCGCGTCCCCGGCGTTGTATAGTTCGATGAATTCGTCTTGGTAGGTGTCGCGCACTCCGTCTTGATTGGCGTCGCCTGTCAGGCCAGAAGGCGGGTCGGCGAGCACTTCGCTGATGAAGAGGGGATAATCCGGTTTGGGGATGATGTGGGTGTGGCCGGGGGAGAAGATGGCCTTGATCGTCGAGGCGGTCTTGTGCGGGACCAATGCGCCGCCGTCGGATGGATTGCGGACGAGCGATTGATCGCTGGGCCACTCGTCGTGCGAGATGACCGCGATCTCATGGCCATTGTCGTCAATTAGGCGAACTTCCTCACCGGAGTTGGTCAAGCCGTTGCCAATTTTCCCGTCGTCGGTATAGACGGGCACGGCGAATTCGGTTGGGTTGCCGCCGCCGAAAAGGACCACGTACGAGTGCGGGGCAATGACCGCGTCGGCGGGAAATTGGAAGTGATACTTTCGGGCGGTGCTATCGCCTAACCGCCAGCCGGCCAAGGAGATGGGCGCGTCACCGGCGTTGTAGAGTTCAATGAATTCGTCTTGGTAGGTGTCGCGCACTCCGTCTTGATTGGCGTCGCCTGTCAGGCCGGAAGGCGGGTCGGCGAGCACTTCGCTGATGAAGAGGGGATAATCCGGTTTGGGGATGATGTGGGTGTGGCCGGGCGAAAAGATAGCTTGGGTGGTCGCGACGGTCTTGTGCGGGACCAACTCGTCGCCATCGGGTGGATGGCGGACGAGGGACTGTTTGGTTGGCCAAGGGGTATGCGAGACGACAGAGACCGTATCGCCGGTGTCGTCAATCAGGTGGATGTCCTCGCCTTTGCCGGTCAGTCCGTTGCCACCGATTTTCCCGTCGTCGGTATAAACCGGCCCGGCAAATCCGGCTGGGTTGCCGCCGCCAAAGAGGACGAGGAACGAGCCGGATTCAATGACCGCGTCAGCGGGAAATTGGAAGAAGGTGTCCAGCGATGAGCTGTCGCCTAACCGCCAGCCGGCTAGGGCAATAGCATCGTCACCGGTGTTGTAGAGTTCGATGAACTCGTCTTGGTAGGTGTCGCGCACTCCGTCTTGGTTGGCGTCGCCTGTCAGGCCGGAAGGCGGGTCGGCGAGCACTTCGCTGATGACGACCGCGGCTTCGGCAAGGGATGCGAAGCCAAGCAGGAGCGCGCAGGATAGGAGATAGGCCATGCCCTTGCTTATGCAAAGAGCGTGCCAATCTGTTGGCTAAGCCGTTATTACTTTAGAAACAGATAGTTGTGGAAAGGGCGGAGAGCTTTATGTCCGGTGAAAATGGCCCTTTTGGGACACAACAGCGCAGCCTGCGGGTAACGCTCCCATCACTGCGGAGTTGTGATTTTCAGACCCAGCGATAGGTGCGAGCGCCGCGACTGGAGACGCGGGCGAACTTCCAGGCCGTCAGCCACTCTTGGCGATCGCGGACGACCAGTTCGGGATGCTCTTGGCTGCGGACGAGGAGGCCGGGTAGGTGGGGCCGGCCATTGGGCTTGCGGGCGTCGTTCCAGCGCAGATCCATGCTCCAGCGAATCGCGTCCGAGCGGTTGGGCTGGCTGCCGTGCGGGGTGCGGCAGTGAATGGCGATTAGGCCGCCGCGTTGGACGGGGATGGTGACCGGATCCCAAGGCGGCAATTCTGCGGGCGCGACGGTGAAGCTGCCGCCTTGGTCGGCGGGCGGGCGCACGTGTCGGCGCAGCGGCTCTTTGTGGCAGCGGGGATAGATCATCAAGGTGCCGTTTTCTTCGTCGGCATCGACGAGGGGGATCCAAGTGGTGACGACGAGCGTGTCGTCGGCTTCGGGCAACAACACGCCGAGGTCTTGGTGCCAAGCCGTCGAGCGCGCCCATTCGTTTTGCGAGAAGTTGCCGGCGTACTGGTCGCTGGCCGGGACTTTGGCGCGGATGTGCTGGCAGGAGTTGGCGTAGATTTCCGGGCCGATCAGGGATTCGATCAGGTCGAGCAGCCGTGGGTTGTGCAAAAAGGCGAAAATGTTAGGCCCCAGATTGGCGGGGAAGTTGATGCCAGCCGTGGCGCTGGCGTCGGCTTTGGCGAGGGGAATCAGGCGTTGGGTAAAAGGCAACTCTGCATAGTCGCGTTCTATTTTGCCGGCGGCCAGCAGGCGTTGGGCCGTTTGATCGACGATCTCTTCCAGTTCCGCTTGGACTGAATCCAGGTCTTCGGAGGCCAAGGCGTCGGGCACGTGGACGTAGCCCTCGGCGTGGAAGAATGCGAGCTGCTCCGAGCTGAGGCCGGGCATGGCGCGTTTTAGAAGGTGCCGATGATCGATGCCCGATGAACCTGGCCTAAGTCGGGAGAGGACGAGTAGGCGTAATCGATTGCGTAGCGGTCCATGATTAGGCCGGCCCCGGCGCTCAGGCCCAGCGGCTCCTCGTCTTGGCTGCCGGTCTGTTGGGTGGTGTAGCCGGGTCGAATATAGAGACCGCCAGCGAGTTGGATCTCAAGGCCAAAGGCTAGGTAGGAGTCGTTGTCGTTGGCAAGTTGAAATCGGCGACCAAGAGCACGGGCACTGGCATGTGCGCGAAGTGATGGGCCATCCCTAGGCGGATGTGGACCGGCAGCGAGTCCTTGAAGCCCTCAGTGTAGCCCGAGCGGACAAAACCGAGGTTGGTGATTGCCGCACCGAGCGTCGTGCCCGCGATCGGGGCGCGGACGAGGAGGCCCAGATCGGCGAGATAAGCGTCGGAAGAAAACTCGGCGATGTTTGAATAGACGGCTTTTAGATTGGCACCGACGGCTAGCCAGTCCGGCCCGAGCTGTTGGGCGATGGACAGATAAGCGGCGAGGTCGGTCGCCGAGAAGGTCCCTAAATCGCGCCCTTCCGCATCGGTATGCCACAAGTCACCGTAGGATACGTAGTGGACGCTCAGGGCGTGGACGCGCGACCCGTTGGGAGCGGCGATGGAGGCGAAGCCGGCTTGGGAATCGACGAAATAGCTGTTGTAGGCGAGGGCAGCCGTGCGCTCGCTCAAGCCGAAAAGTCCGGCCGGATTCCAGGCCGAGGCCTCGATGTTGCCGGACACGGCCGCATAGGCCCCGCCGAGTGCGGCAGCGCGAGTGCCGACGCCGATCTTGAGAAAGTTGAAACCCGTGGTGCCGGCGTTGGGGTTGATCGCACTAGCGGGCGTCAAAGTCGAAAGTAGGATGCAGGCCGCGAGGGCACAGTATCTCATGGTTGGTCTCCAGATTTCAGGCGGCTGCCCGCTCGAGGGCGTGGGCTGTGCGCAGCAAACGAGCCTCTTCGAGGGGGGGGGCCAATAGTTGGACGCCAATGGGCAAGTCGCCGTGGCTTTGAGCAAAGGGCACGGATATGGCTGGAATCCCGGCGAGGTTGACCGAGGCCGTGTAGATGTCGTTGAGGTACATCTGCAAGGGGTCGTCGAGTTGTTCGCCGAGGCGGAAGGCAGTAGTAGGGGCCACGGGCGAGATCAGCACGTCACAGGCGGCAAAAGCGCGGGCAAAGTCTTCGCGGATCAGGGTGCGTACCTGCTGGGCCTTGCGGTAGTACGCGTCGTAATAGCCGGCGCTCAGGGCATAGGCCCCGAGCATGATGCGGCGCTTTACCTCGGTGCCAAAGCCCTCGCTGCGCGTGTGCAAATACATTTCTTGCAGGTCGGCGCTGCCCTCGGCGCGATAGCCGTATTTGACGCCATCGTAGCGCGCGAGATTGGCCGATGCCTCGGCCATGGCGATGATGTAATAGGTACTGATGCAGTATTCGGGGTGGCCGGCCACGGGCAACTCGACATCCACGCGCTCGGCTCCGGCATCCACAAGGGCGTTGGCGGCGTCTTGCGCCGCCGCGGCTATTTCCGCGTCGAGGGCGGCGGGAAAATGCTCGCGCGCCAAGCCTACTTTCAGGCCACGGACGTTTCCGTTGAGCGCGGCCCGATAGTCGGGCACGGGGGCGGTGCTGGAAGTCGAGTCGCGGGGGTCGTGCCCGGCGATGGCTTGGAGCAGGAGGGCAGCGTCTTCGACATCTTTGGTCACCGGGCCGATTTGGTCGAGCGAGGAAGCGTAGGCGATGAGGCCGTAGCGCGAGACGCGGCCGTAGGTGGGCTTGAGGCCGACGACGCCGCAGTAGCTAGCTGGTTGGCGCACCGAGCCGCCGGTGTCTGAGCCGAGGGCGAGGATGGTCTCGTCGGCGGCTACGGCCGCGGCCGAACCGCCGCTGGAGCCGCCCGGCACCCGCTCGGGGTCGCAGGGGTTTAAGGTGGGGCCGAAATAGGAGTTTTCGCAGGACGAGCCCATGGCGAACTCGTCCATGTTGGTCTTGCCGATGAAGACAGCGTCGGCGGCGCGCAGCCACTCGACGGCTGTGGCGTCGTACGGGGCGATGAAGTGTTCGAGGATTTTCGAGCCACAAGTGGTGCGCCCGCCGCGCACGCAGAGGACGTCCTTGAGGGCCAAGGGAATACCCGCTAAAGGCCCCAAAGCCGCGCCCGCTGTGCGCCGCTGGTCGATGTCGTCGGCGTGGGCTAGGGCCCCCTCTGGATCTACGCTGATAAAGGCGTTGATCTGGCCGTCGATTGCGCCGATGCGGTCGAGCGCGGCCTCGACTAGCTGACGAGCGGTGATTTCCCCTTGTTGCAGGCGAGCACTGAGTTCGTGGGCAGTGGCTTGGTTGAGCGCCATGAGTTAGGAGGCGGCTTGGTCCTTGTCTTTGGACTGGGGCTCGGTTTGGGCTTGGTCCTTGTCCTTGGACTGGGGCTCAGTTTGGGCCGGGGGAGCCGTAGGCTGAGCAGGTTGCTTGGGGGCCTCGATTTCGTCCTGCACGTCGCGCATGGCGGTGCGGAACTCGCGGATGCCCTTGCCCAAGCCCTGCGCCATCTCGGGGATGCGCTTGGCGCCGAAGATGAGCAGAATGACGACGAAGATGATGAGTATTTCCCAGTGGCCCATACCGAACATGGCTCTAGCTCCCGAAAGGTGTTTTTAATAGCTGTGGCGGAAGTAGTACCAGCCGACTAAAAGTCCCAACATAGTGATTAGGTTGAACTTTAGCGACAGCTCAAATGAAAAGGACAGGATGATGAGGTTGAACATGTGCGGCCCAATGGAATACTCCACGTAGCGCAAGAGGGCGAGTTCGACGATGGTGTCGGGGCCGATCACGGCCATGAGGATAAACCTCAGCATTTCACCGATGATATTAGCACCGATCATAGTGGTGAAGAGGATGAGGATGAGGTGGCTGATGGGTTTGTTGGACAGCATGGAGATTTAGGCATGTTGGGTGACGGCACCGTGTACAAGCCGGAAAATCCAGCGAATGGGGCCGGAGAAGACGTACACGAGAGTCATGGGAAAGAAAAAGCTGCTGTCGTAGATGGTCAGTCCGACTGTGGTGACGAAGTAAAGCTGTTTGAAGCGGTCTCCGAGGGAAGTGCCGCGGAAGTTGGGAACGCTGTCGTAATCGAGCCGACTGACCATCAGCAAGGACAGCACTAAAATCAGTAGCACGGCCAGCGGCGTGGCGTGGGGAATGGGCCACGCTTTGACAAAGACCGCGTATTGAGTGAGGCAGACCGCGGCCGTGGGAATGGCCAATCCCATGTAAAATTCGCCGCGCTCGCCGTCGAGGCTCAGCGTATTAAAGCGAGCGAGACGCATGGCACCGCAGAGTAGGAACACAAAAGCCAGCGCCAGCCCCCAGCCGGGTGGCAGGTGGGCCTGATAGATGATGGCAGCGGGCACGATGCCAAAGGTACAGGCATCGACGATGGAGTCGAACTGGAGCCCAAATTGGGAGTCGCGCCCCATGACCCGGGCGAGTTGGCCGTCCATTTTGTCGAATACCGCGCCCAAGAAGATGAGCCAGGCGGCTGGCACGTAGTTGCCGCCAAAGGCGTAGTGCAGGGCGAGGAATCCACAGAACAGATTGCCGATGGTGAACGCGGTGGGTATAAACTGCCTCATTTTAGCATCCTTCCTGCCGCTAACGCCGCGTCCGGTAGGGACGCTCTTCGAGGGGTAGATCTATGTTGTAGTGCTCGTTGTGGCGCACCACGCCAAGTGCAGCTACTTCGCCGACGCGCAAGACGCGCAGCGCGTCAATGGCCTCGTCGGCACTGCGGATCTTCTTGTCGTTGACCGCGATGATCACGTCGCCGCTTTCGAGGCCGGCTAACTCGGCCGGACTGTCGCGGGCCACTCTGACGACTAGGGCCCCATCGGTGGAATCGAGCTTTAAGTATTCGGATAGATTCGGGGTGATGTTTTGGACGACCAAGATGCCGGTCCAAGCGCGGCGCACTTGGCCGTGCTGGCGAACCTCCTCCAAGAAGCTCGCGGCCGTGTCGATGGGAATAGCGAAGCCGATGCCAATAGAGCCGCTGTCGTATTCGCTGCCGGTGTAGATAAAGCTGTTGATGCCGATGACTTCGCCATCGGCATTGACGAGGGGACCGCCGCTGTTGCCTCTGTTGATGGCCGCATCGGTCTGAATCATGTCTCGGTAGTAGTAATCGCCTTGGGGTTCGGAAAAGTCGCGATCTAGGGCGCTGACGACGCCGATACTGACGGTAGGCCCCAAATCGAAAGGGTTGCCAATGGCAATAGCCCATTCGCCGACCAGAATATCGCCCGAAGTCCCCAAGGGCGCAACCGGCAGATCGCCTTCATCTACCTTGAGGACCGCGAGGTCGAAGTTGAAGTCAGAGGCCACGTAACGAGCCTCAAAGGTGCGACCGTCGGGCGCGGGCAACGAGGCTGTAATTTTCTGTAGCTGGCGCGGGTCGCCGATGACGTGGCTATTGGTGAGAATGTAGCCTTCGCCATCGACGACAAAGCCCGAGCCGGTGGACATGCGGGATTGATCTTGAGGCACGTAGTAGAACGGCGAGAAAAAATTCCAAAAAGGATCGCCGCGATGCCGGTATAGATTATAGACGCGCTGGTGGTAGCGCACGTGGAGACTGACGACCGAGGGCTGAACCCGCTCTACGGCCTGCACGACGGCTGTGCGGCGCGATTCCCCAATAGACGCGCTGGCGTGATTCAGAGCTAATACCAGCAGGGCGAGTGAGCAGAGAAAGTGCAAGGTTGGACCTCGGGAATGAACTTCGCTAATTAATTGAGTAATTATATAATAATCATACACATAGTTGCAAGTATTGCACGGCCGTCCTGTAGTGCCGCTAGGCTGGCAATTCGCCGCGCAGACTCAGGATCGCATCAAAGCGGTCATTTTTGGCGGCCTTGTTCCTTTTGACCATGCCGCATTTGGTACAGCGGTGGACGAGGATGTAATCGCCGCGTTTGATGGTAAAGCCCACCGGCTCCATCAAGCCGCGACAGCGCTCGGCGCGGTCGCCTGGGTTTACATCGACGTGTTGGCTCCAGAGGCATTCGGGGCAGTGGTTGGTGTAGCCATTGCCCTGCGCGTGAAAGCCACAGTTTCCGCAGGTGAAATTTTCAATGTGCCGCTGGAATTTTTTGTCCATTTACACTAGACCATTTCCGAGCCAAAACGGCCATCAGGGTAGGCCACCCACAGGAGGCAGAGACCACGCGCAGGGGCCGTGGCACCGGCTGCGGTGCGATCGCCGCTGGCGAGCAGATCGGCGATGGCTTCCGGTGGCCTCGTGCCGCGGCCGATTTCGACCATCGTGCCGACGAGGATCCGCACCATGTGGCGGAGGAAGCGGTTGGCCTCGATTTCAAAAACCAGTTCGGGGCCGCGTTGGGACCAGACAGCGTCAAAGACGTGGCAGGTCAGGTGTTCGGGGATGGGGTCTTGTTTGCAAAACGCCCCAAAAGCGCGTTCGCCGCAGAGCGAGCGAGCAGCCTCGGCCATCGGTGCTAGAGATAGCGCCGGATAATAGATCCACACCTGCGTGCGGTTGACGGCTGCCTTGCCTTGGTGAATGCGGTAGCGATAGCGCTTGCGGGTTGCGCTGTAGCGGGCGTGGAAATCTGCGGCTACCTCGTCGGCGGCACGCACGGCGATGTCCGGGGGCAAAAGGCCGTTGAGGCTGCGGAGCAGCCGGTCCGTGGGCAGCGCGGCTTCGGTCTGGAAATGAGCCACTTGCCCGAGGGCGTGGGTGCCGGCGTCCGTACGGCCTGCGCCGATGAGGCGGACCGGCTCTTTGAGCAGGATGTGCAAAGCTCGTTCGAGCGCGTCTTGCACGGTGCGACCGCTCTTTTGGCTCTGCCAGCCAGCGAAGTGGGTGCCGTCGTATTCGAGTATCAGGCGCAGCGTCCGCATCGCCCTAACGCAGATAGTACACGAGCGCGACCAAGCCTAGGGCCGCCAAGGCGGATAGACCGTCGGCGCGGCCAAAGCACAGCGGGCGATAGTGGGTGCGTTCGGCTCCGCTGGCGTAGCAGCGGCTTTCCATGGCCAAGGCGAGGCGGTCGGCGCGCCCACAGGCCGCGACGAGGAGGGGCACGAGGAGGGGTACGAGGTTTTTGCTGCGGCGCAGCAAAGAGCCGCTAAAGTCGGCCCCGCGCGCTAGTTGGGCTTTGTGCAGGCGCTCGGCTTCGTCGAGGAGCACGGGAATAAACCGCAGGGCAATGGAGATCATCAGCGCCATGTCGCTGGCCGGAAAGCCGAAGCGGCGCAAGGGGTTAAAGAGACGCGCTAGGCCGCTAGTTATCTCCATCGGGGCGGTGGTCAGCGTCAAGAGCGTGGCGGCGACGATGGCTGCGGCCAGCCGCACGGTGAAGAAGGCTCCCAAGCGCAGGCCCTCGGCGGTCAGGACGTGATCGGAGAAGGGCAACGGCAAGACGGCGCGGCCGGGCGTGAGCAGCGCGTGGAGGGCGAAGGTGAACAGGAAGAGCCAGGCAAAGGTTTTGAACTGGCGCAGGATGAGGCGCGAAGGGACCCGCGCCAAAGCGGTGGCCACTAGTAGGAAAGCGCCAAGCAGCAGCAGGGCGAGTGCGTTGGGCGCTGCAAAGGCCGCCAGCGTCAGCGCGAAAACGCCCCCTAACTTGGTGCGCGGATCGAGGCGGTGGATCGGCGAATCGAGCGCGAGATAGCGGCCGAGCGCGATGTCCGGCAAAAAGGCCAAGGGCTAGGGCAAGAAGCGGTTGGTGAAGACCGCGGTGGGGTCCACTACATCCTCTTTGATCAGGCCAGCAGCCACCATTTGTTCCAATAGCTTTTGCCAGCGCTCCAAGGTCATCTGGCCGAGGCCGTTTTGTTGGCCGACCGGATCGAGAATCATGTCGGCGGATTCAGCGACCCCATAGGCGAGAATGTCCATCCCCATCTCGGGGTTGAGGCTGTTGATATGGCGGTTGGTCGCCTCTGGCTCGGCGAGGTATTGCTCCCAGCCTTTGACGCTGGCGCGGACTACGGCACCGACGAGTTCAGGTTCGGCGGCGATGCGCTCTGCGGTGGTGATGAGCACGCTGGCGTAGGGGTTGAAGCCGGTGTCGGCTACGAGCAGGGCCTTGGGATCGCCGCCTTTGGTCTTGGCGACGAAAGGCTCACTGAAGACGTAGCCCTGCTGGGCGAAATTCTCGTCCGCGAGGAATTGGGCCACATTGCCGGGGTAGGGGACGATGGTGACGCCTTCAAATGGGTATTTCCAGCGCAGATAGTGCGAGAAGGCCGGGCGCTGCGACAAGGCCAAGGTGATGTTTTTGATTTGTGCAATGGAGTCGATACCTGAGCTCTCGTGAACCATGATGCAGCGCGGGCTGATCTGGTAGGACGCCATGAGCGCGACTATGGGGATTTGTTGGGCGCGGGCGTACAGGATGTCGTCGGCATTGGTTATGCCAAAGGCTACCGCGCCGGTGGCCACGCGCTGGACGACCGGAGCGTCCGGGCCGCCGCCGAGGATTTCGACCTCAACGCCGTTTTCCTCGTAGTAGCCGTGGACGGCCGCCGCGTACAAGCCGCCGTGTTCGGCTTCCGGGAACCAGTTGAGCGCGAGTTGGACTTTGGGCCGGGCGTCGGCAGTGGGCGCTTCTTTTTCAGCGGCGCAGGCGACGAATGCGAGGAAGGCTGCTAAGAGCGGGTATTTGAACATTGCGGGAATTCTCCTAGTGATTGTAGTGAAAATTGGCGCACCACTATGTTACTCGGGCGCGCCCGTCCAGCGTCTGAGCAAGAAAGTACTCAAGCTGCCCACGGTGGTAAATAGCCCCAAGCCGAGCAACGTGCAAAACAGAATGCAGGCGAACAGGTAGTCGGTTTTGGCTTGGCCGTTGGTGAGGATGATCAAGTAGCCGAGGCCAAAGTCCTCGGTGCCGTAGCCAGCGAAGAACTCGCCGACAATTGCGCCGATGACCGACAGGCCGCTGGAGATGCGGACACCGACGAGCATTTGGGGTACGGCACCGGGGACGCGGAGCTTGAACAGCACCTGCCAGCGGTTGGCCTTGTTGAGCGCGAAGAAGTCGAGGATGTGGGGATCGACGCGGGTCAGGCCGTCAGTGGTATTGGCGATGACCGGGAAGAGGGCGATGATGAAAGAGACCGCCACTACGCCTTGGAGGCCGTAGCCGATCCACAGGATGATCAGCGGCGCGATGGCGACGATGGGCATGGTCTGCAAGAAGATCGCGTAGGGGTAGAGGCTGCGCTCGATGAGGCGCGACTGGGAAAACAGCAGGGCGACCAAGAAGCCAAAGGCAAAGCTGAGGACAAAGCCCAAGAGGGCCCCCAAGGCTGTCAGCAGGGTAGCCGACAGCAGGCGCGGCAAGTTGTCGGCGATGGCTTGGGCCACGAGCAGGGGACCGGGCAGCAGGAAAGGTTCGATCCCAAAGAGCGAGACCGCGCCTTGCCAAGCGCATACAACCAAGGCGAAAAACAGCAGCGGCGGCAGGACGTTGGTCGTCAGGGAGTGCAGGCGTTTCATGGGTCGTCGGCGTGGGCGAGTTGGCGCGAAATCTCGCTGGTTATGCGGATAAATTCAGCGGCACTGCGCAAGTGCGGCGTACGCGGATAGGGAAACGGGATGGGGATGTCGGCGAGGATGCGGCCGGGACGCGCGCTCATCACGAGGACCCGCTGGCTGAGGAACACGGCCTCGGAGACGTTGTGGGTGACGAAGAGGCCGGTCCAGCGGTCTTCCTGCCACAGGCGCAACAACTCCTCGTTGAGCCGCTGGCGGGTGATTTCGTCGAGTGCGCCAAAAGGTTCGTCGAGGAGCAGGATTTGGGGGCGGGTCACCAGTGCGCGGGCAATGGAGACTCTCATGCGCATACCGCCGGAGAGCTGGGCTGGATACGCAGCGGCAAAGTCGGTTAGGCCGACCAGTTCAAGCGTTTGGGCGACGCGCTCGTCAGCGGCTTCGCGGCGCAGTTCTAAGGGGAGGGTGATGTTATGTGCGACCGACCGCCAAGGCAGCAGGGTGGCGTCTTGGAAGACGAAGGCGAGGCCGAGCGCGTCGTGGCCCTCCACGCGCAGTTCGCCGCCCGTGGGCGCGTCGAGGCCGGCCACGAGGCGGAGGAAGGTGGATTTGCCGCAGCCGGAAGGGCCGACGATGGAGACGAATTGACCGCGGCTAATTTCTAAATCGAGGCCGTGCAGGGCTTGTACCCCAGAGGGGAAGTACTTGTTGAGTCCTGCGGCGACGACTAGCTGAGACTCCATTCAACCTCGGGGATGATAGGTCTTGTGGACCTCTTTGAGATAGCTGAGGTCGAGGTGCGTGTAGATCTGGGTGGTGGAGATGTCGGCGTGGCCCAACAGCTCCTGCACGGCGCGGAGGTTGGCGCCGCCTTCTAACAGATGCGTGGCAAAGGAGTGGCGCAGGGTATGGGGGCTGATGTCCCGGCCGATGCGGGCCTTGTCGCCGGCGGTTTTGATGATCTTCCACACGCTCATCCGCGAGAGCGGGCCGCCTTGGGCGTTGAGAAAGATGTGGTCGCTCGAGTCGGGACGGGCGAGGTGAGGGCGGCCCTGGCGCAGGTAGCGTTTGAGCGTGCGAGCGTCTTTGGCCGCAATGGGCACGATGCGCTCGCGCCGGCCGCGGATGCGGATGAGGCCCCGCGCCAGCAGCAGGGCCTCCTGTTGCAGCGCGGTCAGTTCGGAGACGCGGATGCCGGTGGCGTAGAGCACGGCGAGGATGGCCCGATCGCGCTGGCCCAGCGGCTCGTCGGGATCGGGCGCGGCGAGCAGGGCGGCGATTTCCTCGACCGACAGCACGTCGGGCAGGCGGCGCTCCAGTTTGGGCGAGTCGAGGAGTTCGGCTGGGTTGTGCGTCGTTGCGCCCTTGAGCAGTAAATACTGGTGGAAGCGCTTTATCGAGGTGAGGTTGCGAGCCACGGTGGAAGCAGTCAGGCCGGCGTCGCGCAGCGAGTGGAGCAAGTGGGCGATGTGCTGGTGTTGGACGGCTTCTAGGTGCTCGACGCTTTGGGCGGACAGGTGGTGTAAATAGCGGTTGAGGTCGCGGCGATAGGCGTCGAGGGTATTGGCCGCCAGCCCATTGTCGCGCTCCATGGCCTTGAGGAAGCGCTCGCAGGAATCGGACAGGGCCGCTGGCAGCGGGCGTTCAGGAGTCGATTTTGGACGGGCCATGATTCGGGCTATTGAGATGGGCGAGTAAGGCGTCGGCCTGTTTGCGGCTGAAGCCGGGGAGGGCGGCGATTTGCTCGGCTGGCGTGGCGGCGATGCGCTTGACCGAGCCGAAGGCGACGAGCAGGGCCTTGCGCTTTTGCGGGCCGATGCCAGGGACGTGATCCAAGGTCGAGCTGAGCGCGCTTTTGGCGCGTTGCTGGCGGTGGTTTTTGAGCGCGAAGCGGTGGGCTTCGTCGCGCAGCATCTGCAACAGGCGCAGGCTGGCCGAGGTCTTGGGCAGCAGCAGGGGGTCGCGCTGGTCCGGCAGGAAGACTTCCTCAAAGCGCTTGGCGAGGCCGACGACGGGTTGGTCTGTTATGTCTAACTCGCGCAGGGCGGCGACCGCGCTGGAGAGTTGACCCGGGCCGCCGTCGATGAGCAGCAAGTCGGGCCGCGGCTCGTTGCGCTCGGCTAGGCCGCGGAAGCGGCGATGTACTACTTGGTGGATGGCGGCGTAGTCGTCGGGCTGGGCGAGGTCGCGGATTTTGAAGTAGCGGTACTGGCTGCGCTTGGCCCGCCCGTCGATAAAGCAGACCACCGAGCCGACCGGGTGTGCGCCTTGGAAGGTGGAGATGTCGATGCCTTCGATGCGGCGTGGCGGAGCCGCTAGCTGTAAGTCGCGCTGGAGGGCATAGACCGATTGGGGGATGCGGTCGCGCTTGAGTTCGCGCTTGAGCTGGCGTTCGGTGAGCATTTGGGCGGCGTTTTTGGTGGCCATGTCGAGCATTTGCGCCTTGGCACCGCGCTGGGGGGTGGCCAAATCGACCTTGCCGTCGGCCTTTTGCGACAGCCAAGTAGCCATCGCGTCGGCGTCCTCTGGCTGGGTTGGCAGGTGGATCTCGGGCGGGACAAAGTCGTTTTGCAGGTAGAATTGCCGCGCAAAGGCCGAGAGGATTTCCCCGTCTGAGGACTCCATGACCCCGCCGAGGAAATGGTGCTTCTTGCCGAGCAGGCGGCCCTCGCGGATTTCGAGGACGCTGCAACAGGCTTCGTCGTCGCTGCGGGCCATGCCGAGGACGTCGCGGTCGATCTGGTCGTCGAGGACGACCTTTTGGCGTGCGCACATGGATTCTAGTGCTTGGATCTGGTCGCGGAAGCGGGCTGCTTTTTCGTAGCGCATGTCTTCGGCGGCCTCGGTCATGCGCTTTTGCAGCTCGCGGATTACTTCGGCGTTCTGGCCGCGCAAGAAGCGCACGGCCCGCTCGACGGTTTTGCGGTAGTCGTCAGCCGAGACGAGGTTTTCGCAGGGGCCTTCGCAGCGCTTGATGTGGTATTCGAGGCACAGCGGCACCTTGTCTGAGGGCAACTGGGCGTTGCAGGCGCGGATGGGGAAGACCTTGCGCAGCATGTCGAGGGTGGTGTGCATGGCGCGGACGTTGCTATACGGGCCGAGGTAGCGCGAGCCATCGCGAACCACGTCGCGGGTGGCGAAGATGCGGGGGAAAGGCTCGGCCGTGATGCGGATATAGGGGTATTTCTTGTCGTCTTTGAGCAGGATGTTGTAGCGCGGTTTGTGGGTGCGGATTTGGGTGGCTTCGAGGATGAGGGCTTCCTGCTCGTTGCCCGTTACGATGTAGTCGATGTCGGCGATGTTGCGGACTAGGGCTTTGAACTGACGCCGGCCATCGCCGCCCGACGTGCGAAAGTACGAGCGCACTCGGTCGCGCAGGCTTTTGGCCTTGCCGATGTAGATGATCTGCCCGTCGCGCCTTTTCATAATATAGACGCCGGATTCGTTGGGCAGGGCGTCGAGTTTGAGGCGCAGATCTTCGGAGAGGTTCTTCATCAGAAAGGGATGTGGGTTGACATATTGCAACGAGGATATGCGTTTTGCGGGGTCGCGTCAAGAAGGGTGAGAGACGCGGGCTTGGCCGCTACTTGAGCGAGAGTAATAGCCGGGTTTGCTCGCCGCCGGGATAGTGTAGGCGCACGAGATAGACGACGAGATTAGTTGCGTTCCCACCGTTCCAGAGAAATCGCGTCAATTTCTTGAAAGTGATCGTCTCGTGCAACCAAAGTCACTTGATGTTGCAGGGCCTGAGCAGCTATCCAAATATCATTTTCCGGTATGGGACGCCCCTTTGCCCGAAGCGGGTTCTTTATCTGATCATACTGTCGAGCCGTTTCCTGATTGCAGCCAATGATCGCCGTTGTGGAGGCGAATTCATTTATGCGCTGAATGTTTTCATCTACGCGGATGGATCGCTCAGCGCCATAATACAGATCTCCCAAGACAACGCTAGACAAGAAAACTTCAACGGCTTGTTGTAGGCGTTCCTGAACTAGTTCCTCTTGAGCAAACAGAGCGATGATGATATTGGTATCCAGTAGGTATCTACCATTCATTGGGATCTACGCTTTCGCAATCGGCTTGGATCGCTTCAGCCATCTTGGCCAAGTCTTCTCTATCTATTGTTCCTGCAAAGCGCAGCAGAGTCTTGCCGGGCGCGCCTTCCATCTCGGACTTTGCTAGCGAACGAACGAATTCCAGCACCTCCGCTTGTTGGCCTTTTCCCAATTTATGGATCTCATCGAGAATTTCTTTTTTTACAGACGTATCTTTTATTTTTAGCCCTCCGCGTTCACGAATTATATGTGTCTGATCGGGCGATAGACGCGGGTTTTGTCCGATCCGTGCGCTCACGAGTTCTGCCATCCGCGCTGGCATCAGGACGCGCAACCCAACGAACTCGTCGAGGTCGGCAGGAGAGAGTTTACTCGCAATCGCGCCGAGGTTCTCTTCAATCTCTCCCAACCAAGCAAGGGCGCGAACCGCATCGCCGGCCGGCCGGTGTGGTGCTACCAACTGCCAGCGCGGGGCATGGCGCAAATGCACTGTCAGTGCGCCGAGTTTCAACCGACGGCTGGGGCCAGAGGTCAGGTACACCGACTGCACCGGTATTTGAGTGGTGAGGCCGAGGAAGTTCGCCGCCGCACCGCCACAGGGAACAATGGTATCCCCCCACAGTTCCGCCAGCGCTTCAATGACCTTCTCAATCGCGGGCGGGCGCAGACCGAAGCGGGTCTCTATAGGCCGGACATAGACGCCCTGACAGACCCGCATTAATTGTCCACGACGTGCAAGGCGCGACAGCGCTTGATCGACTGCCGCTCTGCTTCCGAGGTGGAGCAACGCCCTTGGGCACAATAGCGCCCCCTCGGGCAGCTCGGCGGCGCGTTTGGCGATATGCTGAGATAGGCTCGGCATGGTCGTATCCATTGGTATAGTGTCAGAAATATAGCGTAGAAACTGACTTAAAACAAGGAGAGGATTGACATATTGCAACGAGGGTATGCCTTTCGCCCGACAGCATCAAGACGGGCGATGGACGCGGACGAAGATGCACTTGAGGTAGCGTCCGTCGGGAAAGGCTGGGTCTATTGGATGGTCGGCTGGGTGCAGGTTGTAGGCGAGGATACGGGTGCGGACTCGGGCACCAGCGGCGGCGCGGCGGACGATTTGGAAGAAGTCCTCTTGGGAAATTCGCGCCGAGCACGAAGCGGTCACCAGCAGACCGCCATCGGCTATGAGGCGGAAGGCGTTGCGATTGAGTTTGGTATAGACGCCCATGGCCTGTTTGTACTGGCTGCGTTTGCGCATCAGCGAGGGCGGGTCGCAGACGACGATGTCGTAGCGGGGGCCACGGTCGGCCAGCTCGTCCACAAAGGGAAAGACATCGGCGATCAACAGGTCGGAATGGGAGCCTTGGGGGCGGTTGGCGGCGAGGGTGTGGCGGGCAGCGGGCACGACTTGGGGCGATATATCGACGTCGAGGGTGCGCGATGCGCCGCCTTTGAGGGCGTGGGCGGAAAAGCCGCTCGAATAGGAGAAGAGGTTGAGCACGCGCTGGTTGCGGGCGAGTTGCTGGAGATAGCAGCGGTTGGCGCGTTGGTCGAGAAAAAAGCCGGTCTTTTGGCCGCGATAGAGGTCGGCGTAAAGGCGCGTGCCGTGCTCTTCGATCTCGACGAATTCGGGCGGTGCTTCGCCGGCTAGCAGGCCGGTGGGACGGTCGTCGAGTCCCTCGGCGCGGCGGGTGCCCACATCGCTGCGTTCGTACAGGCTGCGGGGAGCGAGCAGGGATTGGAGCGCGTCGAGGATGGCGGCGCGTTGCTTTTCCATGCCAGCGGTGTGGAATTGCACCACTAGGTAGCCGGCGTAGTTGTCGGCGATTAGGCCGGGTAGGCCGTCGCTTTCGCCGTGGACTAGGCGCATGGCGTTGGTGTGGGCGGACAGGCCGGTGCTGCGGCGGAAGGCGATGGCTTGGGCGATGCGCTCGGTGAAGAAGGCCGCGTCAATGGGGCGGTTGGGGTCTTGGGTGAGACTGCGCACGCGGATCAGCGAGCGCCGATTGTAGAACCCGCGACAGACGAAGCGCTCATGCGCGTCAAAGACATCGACGATATCGCCGGTGTCCGCGTCTTGAGGAGGGCGTGCGACTGCGCCGGAGAAGACCCAGGGGTGGCCGTTGCGCACGGTGCGCTCGCTGTTGGGGCGCAGGTAGAGGGGTGGATAGGTCATTTTTTCACGCGTTCAGGTCGATTGGAGGAGTGTTGGCACGCCCCTCTTAGTGGCGAGAATACACAGGTATAGAACCACTATATTTTCTCCTGTCGAGTTTTCCGAATTGTCTATATAAAGGGAGTTGCACATTCGAGCAATATACATTATATAGACAAGTATGCAACGGCAATTTCAAAATCAGGCTATCCGCCAAGCATCGGAGAGGCTAGTCGAGATCCTCCAAAAATGGGGGAGGGAAAGTTCTGTACGGTACGATGCAAACTGCCGGGGAAGCTCGTTCCTCTTCGATTCTGTCGTCACAGCAGGGCGATATTTCTTTGCATTAGAATGGAAGAGTTCCGGTGCTCTCGGGCCAGTGGCCCATGCGGTCCAGCAATTAAAGCGGGCGACTAGCGACTTGCCCTGCTCGGTGATTCCTCTCGTGGCCGTTCCCTATATGGGAGAGGCGGGCCGAGCGCACTGCGAGCAATGCGGTGTAGGGTGGCTGGACCTATCTGGCAACACGAGCATCGTCGCTCCTGGTCTCTATGTCGAGGTGCTTGGGCACGCCAACCGCTACCGCCGCCCTGGGCGGGTCGAAAGTGCGTTCGGCCCGAAGGGATCGCGGATCGCTCGTTGGCTACTGATGCACCCTACCGAAGCTCCTCGTCAACGCGACCTCGCGGTTGCCACCGGCTTAGACGAGGGATACGTGAGCAGGGTTATCAGAAAGCTGGCTGAAAGCGAACTCGTGGTCCGTCAAGCATGCGGTATTGCGATTGGAGATGCGAACAGGCTGCTCGACGCTTGGCATGAGGAGTATCGCTTTGATAGACACAGGCTGCTAATACTTGGCCACATCGCGGCCACATCCGGCGACAGCCTCACACGCAGAATCGCAAAGACGTTGGCTGAGGACACCGTACCTTACGCCGTGACGGGTTTAGCCGCCGCGTGGGCATGGACGCGGTACACGAGCTTTCGTCTCTCGACCGTATATCTTGAAGAGGTGCCGTCAACGGCGCTGACGAGGGCGCTCGGTTTCCGCGAGGAGGCGAGGGGGGCCAATACTTGGCTCGTCGTGCCCAACGATGCCGGCGTCTTTCACGGTGCCGACGAGGTGGAGGGCATACGCTGTGTTCATCCTGTTCAAGCCTACCTCGACTTAAAGGCCCATCCCGAACGGGCGCAAGAAGCGGCCGACGAGATCCGCAGCCAGTTCCTGCCACGGGGCGACGATGCTTGGTAAGCCAGCGACTTTCGAAGGATATAGCGGAGAAGACCTCAGACTTGTCCGTTCCGTTTGTCTCTATGCCGCAACAGTGCTTGGCGACTTGCTCGACGACCTTGTTGTCGTTGGTGGTCTCGCGACTTCGCTGCTGATTGAATGGACTTGGCCCTAGAAGAGTAGCAAACTTCTTGGCCAACGGGCCTGACGACGACATTCAAGCCGATGTAGTAGGGAACGCGCTCGCATTCCTTCAAGCGATCTCGTGAACAGACTGGGACTGCTCACTTCGCCGGACTACTCCTCCGACTTCCGCGATAGCTCCGTACTCTAATCCCAGCTCGGGATCGGGGTCTGAAGCGGATCGTCGATCCAGAGAAAGCGCCCGTTGACGTCGCTCTCGATGATGTCGATTACGAGCTGGGCCGCCTTCTCCGGCGGATCCCCACCCGTTTGCTCCACCCACGCCACCCAGTCGTGGTAGCCGCGCTCGCTGAGGGTGCCCGTCTTGTCGCGGATATCCGCCCACATCGCGGTTTTGACGTCGCCGGGATGGATGACGTTCGCCGTGACGCCGGTCCCCTCCAGCTCGGCGGCGAGGTGGCGGGTGAACTGGTTGAGAGCGACCTTGGCCGTGCCGTAGGCGCTGTTTAGCCGCCCGGGTGTGTGCAGTGCCGCCGCAGACGAGAGGTTCACGATCCGGCCCCATCCGGCGTCTAGCATTCCGTCGAGGAATGCGCGGGACACGAGATAGGGCCCCACCGCATCAATCATGAGCGTTTCGACCCATTCCTCGGGGTCGCTGTCCTGGACGAGGGAGATCGGGCCGAAGACTCCAGCGGCATTGACGAGAACGGTGGGTCGGCCGAACTCGGCTTCGACCGCGGTTTTGAGGCGGTCAACATCGGCCGGGTCTGAGACATCCGCTGAGAATTGCGCCGAGCGGCGCGCGACGGTTGCGACGGCAAGGCCGCGCGCCGCCAGCGCATCGGCGATGGCCCGTCCGACGCCGCGGCTAGCTCCGGTGACGACCGCGACGTGCCCTTCGAGGTTCATGGCCCGGCCTCGGCGGGTACCATGGGATTGTCCGAGTCATTCAGGCGCTTCCGCTCACTGCCCCAGTTGGCGGCGCTGCCGTTCCAGTAGCGGGTGTCGGCCGGGCTGTACGAGAAGAGGTAGGACCAGCGCGGCTTGCCGGTGGTGTTGTCCGGCCCCCCGTGGACGGTGTATCCGTGATGCACGGTGCAGTCGCCCGGCTGGTAGTGGAAAGGCGGCGACAGCTCCAGCACGGACGTCAGATTCGGGAACTGCTTGAGCAGGTCGCCCCGGTCGTCTTTGAACACCGAACCGAGCGGTCCTTCGCGATGGGAGCGGCTGACGAACCGCATGGCACCCATATCGGGTGTGACTTCCGCCAGCGCCAGCCAGAACTGGAGCTCGCCAACCCGGTCGGAGCCGTGCTCGGACGAGTCTTGGTGATAGGTGGACCCGGCTCCTCTGGGGGGCTTGTTTAGGAGGAGATCCACGCGGTAGCGGAGCGGAACATCTACTCCCTTGAGCCGCTTCCTGTTGACGAGGCGCGTCGCGTTTTGTGCCATGCGCTCGCTGAACATGAACGAACGAAACGGCTCGGTCTCTTGATTCCGGGCTAGGCCGGCGATCGGCATCTTTTGGCTATTGCGGTCGGCCCACTCCCGTCCGACGCGCAACAACTGTGTGGCGAACTCCGGCGCGACGAGCCGCGGCATCATAACCCAGCCGTATTCGTGGTAGAAGGCCACCTCCTCGTCTGTGACTTCCCGGACGACGGCCTCGATCTCGCACTTGGTCATTGCTTGTTTCATCACTCGTGCTCCTGTTGCACTACTGTGCGGATTCGGCATGATAAGAAGCCTTTACGGAGGCGTTGTCAAGGGACCCTCGTCAGCGTGGAACAGGCTTGGACGAACTCCGCCGATGTGGAGGTGTAACCCACCACATGCTCGAAGTTCCGCAGCATGATCTTGCGCAGCCACCCCCCTTCCGGCAGGCTGTCATCTACCGTATCGGGGTACTCGGCCGACAGAGTGCAGTCCCGCAACATCACCACCCGGTAGTTGTGTTCGACTGCGCCGGCACAGGTGAAGTAGAGGCAGGACCGCTGCGAGAATCCCACGGCGATCAGGGTCTTGATGCCGTGGCAGCGCAGGTGATAGTCGGTGTGGGTCTCGTGAAACCCCGACCACTCCCGCTTGGGAAAGTCCGGCTCGTGGGCGAGGGGCTGAATCGACGGCGAGTAGTTCGGCTGTACCGGTCTGCGCTCCGGTGCCGGGCGGTCGGCGGCATCTTCGCTGCCCCAGCGGGTGCCGTGGATTTCGCGCTTGATACTGCCCGGTTCGTCGCACAGGGAGAAGTCGTTGTGGATGAAGAATACGTGCATGCCGACGGCGCGGGCGGCCTTCAGCGCGGGCGCAATCCCTTCCTCGACGCAGGGATTCCCCGCGCCGCAGTCCGAATCCACGATCATGAAGGCAGTGGTCTCCAGCGGCAGGTCGAGGTCGCCGAAACGATTGCCGTCGGGATTGTCGGGGCCGTAGCCGGCATACCATCGCACGGGAAGTTGTATCGTCGCCATGTTTGCATCTCCTCGTTCAGGGGCGGCTCAGCCGCCGGCGATCAGACTTGGTCGAGGGCGTCCTTGAGGCTTTGCTCGACGAGGTCGAAAAGCTCGTCAATCTGGGGCTTGTCGATGATGAGGGCGGGCACGACGGCGAACCAGCTCGGATCAACCCGCAGGATGACTCCGTTTTGCAGAGCCGTCTTCTTGAGTGCCCGGCCCAGCGCTGGGAACGGCGCGAGGCTCGACGTATCCTTTACCAGCTCAACCCCCCTCAGTAACCCCTTACCCCGCACCTCCCGCACGACGCCGAGCGATTTCAGGCCTTCGAGCTTGGCGGCGAGGTAGAAGCCCATCTCGCGGGCGTGGGTATCGAGGCCGCGCTCTACGATTTCATCCACCACGGCGATGCCCACCGCGCAGGCCAGTGGATGGCCCGCGTAGGTGTGACCGTGGGCGAAGTTCTCGCCGGGCTCGTAGAAGTACTCTCCCATCCCCTCGCGCGCCATCAGTGCTCCGAGGGGAATGGCACCGCTCGACAGCCCTTTGCTGCCGCAGATGATGTCGGGCGTCACCCCAAAGGTGTGGGCGGCAAACATCGCTCCCGTGCGGCCGAAGCCGGTGATGATCTCGTCGTAGATGAGCACGACGTTGTGGCGGTCGCAGGTGTCGCGGATGATCTGGAAATACTCGTCCGTGGGTGTGATGACACCCCCGGTGTTCGACACTGGTTCGAGGATGATGCCGGCCACTGTCGCCGGATCTTCGCTGATGATGACATCCTCGAACTGCTGCGCCGCGAATCGGTTCGCTTCATCCCAGTCGCCGAAGCGGTCGCGGTAGTGCGTTGGGGGGAATACCTTGAGGAAGCCCGGCGGGGCCGGCTCGAATGGGGTTTTGCGCTCTCCTGTGCCGCTGGCCGCCATGGCTCCCATGGTGGCGCCGTGGTAGGCCTGGTAGCGGCTGATGAACTTGTACTTGTGCGGATGGCCCGATTGCTTGAAATACTGGCGCGTGAACTTGATCGCCGCCTCCATAGACTCCGAGCCGCCGCTGAAGGCTTTCACGTAGTTGAGGTCGTCGGGGGTGACGCGGCCGAGCTTCTCGACGAAGTCGAGCGTCACGTCGGCCGTGCCGTGCATGGGCGGCGCGAAGGCGAGCTTGTCCCATTGAGCTCGCATGGCCTGTTCGATGCGCGGATGACGGTGGCCGAGCAGGGTTGAGTAGATACCGCTGATGCCGTCGAAGTAGCGTTTCCCGTCCGTGTCCCAGTAGTAGAGCCCTTCCGCCCGCGACACGATGAGCGGATTGTTCATGAACTCGGCCGTCGACTGGTAGTCGAGGAAGGTTCTTCTGAGCAGTTTTTCCTGTCGCGCGTCCACGTTTATCGCTCCCTCTGTACGGACCGGAACGATAAGAAGCCTTTATGGACGCGTTGTCAAGGCCGTATTGACAACGTATCGGTAAGGGCCCTTTATCGTTCCTAATTCGTACCATGTAGATGGAGGCGCGAGGTTGAGACACTAAAGGAGGAACGATGAATAAGAAGAGTGATCCAGAAGCGGCGGCGGCGGTCGTCCCGATCCAGGGTTTTGAGAGGGCCGTTACCGACTACGAGGCGTCGAAGACTTGGCAGCCCGTATCCGACCGCGTGATTCGCGTAGGTATCGCCGGGTATGGCGTGTGCAACTTCGGCGCGGCCTTCCACTTCCAGAACCACCCGAATGTGATTGTCGCCGCGGTGGCCGAACTCGACCCCGACAAGCGGGCCGAACTGGCCAGAGCATGTCGTTGTGCGACCGCTTATTCCTCGTGCGAAGAGTTGATTGAGGACGACTCGCTCGAGGCCGTTTTCGTTGCCACCGACGCCCCGAGCCATGCCCGGCTGGCCATCGCCGCGCTCAAAGCCGGCAAACACGTTGCATCGGCCGTACCCGCCGTGTGGGGCTCACTGGAGGATGCGGATGCGCTTTTCGCCGCGGCCAAGACGGCCGACCGCAGTTACATGATGTTCGAAACCTCGTACTTTCACGAAGATCTCTATACCATGCGGGAGTTGTACCGAGCCGGCGCACTGGGAAAAGTCGTTTACGCAGAGGGTGAATACTGGCACTACTTCCCGACGCCGCTGGCCGCGCACGAGAGCTGGCGCACCGGGTGCCCCCCGCAGTGGTATCCCACGCACTCCAATGCCTACTACGTGGGCGTCACCGGCGGGAGCTTCACTGAGGTTTCCTGCATGGGCGTGCCCAGCAGCGTCGATCATCTGAAGGCTGCAAACAATCGCTACGGCAATCCGTTTGGCACTGAAATCGCGCTGTTTCGCACCAGCGAAGGCGGCATGGCGCGGATGGCGGTTAGCTGGGACACGCCGGGTGTCGGCGGGGAGACGGGCCGGATCCGCACGGAGAAGGGGACTTTCTACGGCACGTTCCAGCATGACGGGCAGGACTCTGTGCCAACATTCAAGCGCCCACCTCTTCCTCCGGGGGTGGATGCCGGCGGGCACGGCGGCTCCCACGGCTACCTGATGTGCGAGTTCGTCGAGGCGATCCTGCTGGACCGCACGCCCCTCATCGACGTGGCCCAAGCACTGAACATGACGGTCAGCGGCATCGTCGCGCACGAGTCGGCGCTGAAGGACGGCGAACTGCTGAAGATCCCGCAGTACACCCTGTAAGCTCCCATCGCGTTAGATTTGCAAGAAATAGTCGTCGCTTCCGGCTGGTTACTTTAGGTAAAGCAATCGCCGCGTCTGCGCTCCGTCGGGGTGGCGCAAGCGGGTGAGATAGACGCCGGCCGCCAGCGGAGCGCCTCGCTGGTCGCGGGCGTCCCAGCGGACTTGGTAGAAGCCGGCGGGTTGGGACTGGTTTACCAGTGTGCGCACGGGCTGGCCCAAGACGTTGTAGATTTCTAGCCGCACCGGGCCGGGGCTGGCGAGGCGGTAGGTGATTTGGGTGCTGGCGTTGAAGGGGTTGGGGAAATTGGGGTCTAGGCCGCTGGTGGTCGGCAACTGCTGCGACGACACTTCGGCAATGTGCGTCGGCGTGGAGGTTGGGGAGGTGATGTAGGGCGACATATCCCACAGTAGAATCGTGCCGTCCCAACTTGCAGTGGCTAGGAGTTGGCTATCGGGCGAAAAGGCCACCGAAATGATAGAACCCCTATGCCCCTCCAAGATGGCTAGGGGTTGTCCAGTACCCGCCGACCACAGCCGAACTGCGAAGTCATTACCCGTACCCCCACTGGCTAGGAGTTGGCCATCGGGCGAAAAGGCCACCGAATAGACAGAGCTCTCTTCCGGGGGTACCAAGATGCTTAGGATTTGCCTAGTGCCCACATCCCACCATAGAAGCTGAGAACCTCCACTAGCCAGGGTCTGTCCATCGGGTGAAAAGGCCACCGAAAAGACACGCCACCCCTCCAAATCTAGAGTCGCCATTTGTTGGCCGGTGCTCACATCCCACAACCGAATCGTGTAGTCCATCGAACACCCACTGGCCAAGGTTTGTCCATCAGGTGAAAAAGCCACGGAATAGACAAAACCCGAATGCCCTTTAAGAGTGGCCTGCTGTTGGCCGGTGCTCACATCCCACAACTGGATTGTGCCGCTCGGACTCCCACTGGCTAGGGTTTTCCCATCGGGCGAAAACGCCACGGAATAAACGCCATAACTCTTCTCTAGGGGGGTCAGAGGTTGGCCAGTGCCCACCTCCCACAATCGAACTGTCAAGTCCCCACTCCCACTGGCTAGGGTTTTTCCATCGGGCGAAAACGCCACAGAATGGACCCAATCCGTATGTCCCTCCAGCGTCGCCGTTTGTTGTCCGGTACTTACCTCCCACAACCGAATCGTGTAGTCTGTATGCCCACTGGCTAGGGTTTTTCCATCGGGCGAAAACGCTACGGACCAGACCTCATTCTTACGCCCTTCTTGGGCTAGGATGGCCAAGGGTTGATGGGTGTCTACGATAGATTGAAGAGTGATGTTGATGTAAGGAGATGTATCCCATAGCAGAACTGTCCCGTCCCGACTTCCACTGGCCAAGGTGTGTCCATCCGGTAAGAATGCCACGGAGTAAACCCAATCCGTATGCTCCCTCAGGATGGCCAAGGGTTGTTCAGTGTCCACATCCCATAATCGAACCGTCCCGTCCCGACTTCCACTGGCCAAGGTGTGTCCATCGGGCGAAAACGCCACGGACCAGATATTACTCCCATGACCTTTAAGAGTGGCCTTTTGTTGCCCGGTCTCTACATCCCACAACCGAACTGTGAAGTCTCCCCAAATCGTGCCCCAACTTCCATTTCCACTGGCCAAGGTGTGTCCATCGGGCGAAAACGCTACGGAATGGACAAAACTCTCACGTCCTTTAAGGGTGGTTTGGAGTTGTCCGGTCTCCACATTCCACAACAGAATCTCTCCATAATGTCCGCTAGCCAAGGTGTGTCCATCGGGCGAAAACGCCACGGAATAGACAGAACCCACATGTCCCTCCAAGATGGCTAGGGGTTGGCCACTGCTTGCCTCCCACAGCCGAACCGTGCCGTCTTGACCCCCACTCGCTAGGATATGTCCACTGGGAGAAAACGCTATGGAGTTGATAAAATGCCAATGCCCCTCCAAGGTGGCTCGGAGTTGCCCTGTGTCCACCTCCCACAACCGAATCGTGGAGTCCTCAGAGCGGTCCCAATGCCCACCCGCCAAGGTTTGGCCGTCGGGCGAAAACGCTACGGGCGAAAACCCACCCGTATGATCCGCAGGTAGGATGATTTCGGCACCGGTGTGCGTATCATAGAGCCAGATATCGATACTGGCCACCGCGATCCAAGCACCGTCGGGCGAATATGCGATGTCCGTTATCGAACCTTCACCGAGGCGCGCTTTGGCCTCTTCGGGCAAACTCCATCGGGTATATTCTTGGGCAACGCTGGACTGCACAAACAGGCCACAGACGAATAAGAGGGCGAGATTGAATAACCGAGTCTTTTTCATCAGCAGGCTCTTCCTTTTGTTTGAATGCTGGAGCACCCTAACAGAAAATTCAGCTCGTCAACTGAGATACTGCTTGGCCTCTTTGCCCACCAACTCGCGCAGGTCGGGATCGTCGATGCAGAAGATGCGGAAAATTTTGGCTTGGTCTTCGAAGTTGTGCAGCAGCGAGTCGCGCAGGCGGGAGACCTCTGGATCGGCAAAGGTCAGGGGGTCGGTCTTGTCGGCGGGAAGCGTGCGGCCGTAGAAGACTCTGAGATCGACTTCGGGGGTCTTGTTGAAGCTGGGAATGTCGATGAGGATCTCGTGGCCTTGGAAGGTGCGGCCGAGCCGCTGGCCGAAGACTTGGCACAGCTCGATTTCCTTGGCGCGGCGCTTGTACGGATGGCGGAAGAGAAAGTCGAGGCGATTCATCAGAGGCTGGGTGCGCTCGCTGGGATGGATGACGGCAGCGACCTTGTAGAGGCGGCGGTGGATCGTGCCTTCGAGGAGCTGGGCGGAGGTTTCCAGCCCTAAGCGCTTCTGCTCGCGCTGGAGGCGAGCGATTAGCCCACTCTCGGTGAGGCGGTGGAAATCGGAGAAGTCGAGCCGGTTGTGCGGGTGGAGGAGGATTTCCTGCACGGCGCGCTTGAACATGGCCGACGCCGAGCGCACGCCGTGGTGCCAGTACACGTTGCGGTACATTTGGTAATTGGTAAAGACGAGGGCTTCGACCGCGGAAACGCCCTTGCTGGTGATGGCCAACCGCTGGCGCTCAGGGTCGAATTTGATCGAGGCGATCAGGCGGTCGCGGTTGACGCTCTCGCCGAAGGGCACGCCGCAAAACATGGAATCGCGCAGGAGATAGTCGATTTTGTCGGGGTCGAGGGTGCTGCTGAGGATATTGGCTAAAAGCAGGTCTTCGGTGGGAACGGCGCGACTGATGTTTTCGTAGTCGATGACGTTGGCTACGCGCGCTGGGTCGATCTGGAACTTATCGGCAATCGTCTGGTAGAGTTCGCCGTCTTGGTCTTCGATGATCTGCCTGGCCCCCTCTTCGTGCCTGATGAAAAAGGGCCTTAGCTCTTCTAAGGTATGCGAGAAGGGGTAGTGGCCGATGTCGTGGAGCAAGGTCGCGGCGATGAAGACGCGCACGTCCTCGTCGCTCAGTACGAGGGGCGGGTCCGAGTCGAGGAGACGGGTCAAAAACTGCTTGGCCAGGTGATAGACACCCAGCGAATGCTCAAAGCGGGAGTGGCGGGCGCCAGGGTACACCAGATGCACGTAGCCGAGCTGGGAGATGTTGCGCAGGCGCTGGAAGGCCCGGGTATCGACGAGGGCGAGGACGGGAGCGGGGAAGTGGATATAGCCCCAAACCGGGTCGCGGATGACCTTGCCTTCTTCGGCTAACAGCGGATAATCCATAGCATTGGCCAATCTAGGAGGGGCGTGTTACCCTGTCAAGAAATATGCGCCGAACTCGTTATGAAAGCGATACTTAGGGCATTTTGTTGCGCGGGCCGTCCATTGACACAAAACCAATTGGCTCCTATCTTCCAAGATTTCTGTTGACTAGGGGAACACTTGCTAAGGAAATAAATTTTATATCTATGGAACGCACGTTGATGATCGTCAAGCCCGATGCGGTTGCCAAAAGCGCCATCGGTCAGATTATTGCCCGCGTCGAGGGCGAGGGATTTGTGGTGTGCGCCCTGCGCATGGTAGAGCTATCCGCCGAGCAGGCGCGGGCCTTCTACGCCGTGCATCGGGAGCGCCCCTTTTATGGCGAGTTGGTGGAATTTATGACCTCCGGGCCGGCGGTGCCGATGGTGCTAGAGCGCGCCGACGCGGTGGCGCATCTGCGCGATTTTATCGGTCCGACCAACAGCACAGAGGCACCCGCGGGCACGATTCGCGGCGACTTTGGCACGGACGTGCAGTGCAACGCCGTGCACGCCTCGGACTCAGCGGCCAACGCCAAGTCCGAGATCGCGTTTTTCTTTGCCGACTGAGCAATCCCATGAGCGCCTTGTTAGTACTCGACGACCTCGCAGAGGGACCCAATGCGCTCTCCTTTGAGCTACGTGCGGAGGAATTGGAGTTAAAAGACGAATTTTTCGCCTTTCCGTCCAGCGTTGAAGCCCGCATTGAGGTGCGGCGTGCGCTCAGCAACTTCAAGATCGACGGGGTCGTCACCTGCCGTATTGCCGGCGAGTGCTATCGCTGTCTAGAGGAAGTACAAGAGGGGGTCACAGCGCGGTTTCGCTTGCTTGTGCAGCGCCGCCAAGCTGCCCCCGAAGAGCTAGCGTCGGCCGAAAAAGACGGGTTTATCGAGATCGTCGATCCGGGGACGCGCGAGTTCGATTTGCGGGCGTACATTCGCGAGGCCCTAATTTTGGACTTGCCGATGCGAATACCCACCCTGGATGCCGATGATCGGTGTCCGTACTGCGGAGTAGAAGAGGCCGCCGAACCCACCACCGAACAGGAGCGAGAAGCGGACCCGCGTTGGGCCGCGCTCGCGCAGATCGACTTTTCCCAACCCAAAGAAAACTCTTGAGAGGAGTTCCCCGTGGCTGCAGTACCTAAGAGGAGAATTTCGCGCACCCGCCGCGACAAGCGGCGCACTCACTGGAAGATCAGGGCAGCGGCGAGAACTACTTGCTCCCACTGTGGACAGCCTGCCTTGCCCCACCGCGTCTGCCCGAGCTGCGGCTTCTATCGCGGCCGCGAATACGTCGAGCCTGAAGTATAGGCTGCTCGGGGCGGATGCTTGCGTGGCTGAAGAGGAAAAAAAATTTCGCGCGGCCATTACGGCCACTGCACATTTCCTGCCCGACAAGGTGATCTCCAATGCCGATCTGGAGCGGCTGGTAGATACCTCGGACGAGTGGATCCGCTCGCGCACCGGCATTGCCGAGCGGCGTTTCCTGCCAGCGGACGAGCCGACCTCCACCATGGCTATCGCCGTGGCCCAAGAGCTAGTGGCGCGCCGTGGAATTGCCGCTGACGACATTGACCTAATCATCGTCGCGACCATTACGCCAGACATGATCTTTCCGGCCACGGCCTGCTTGGTGCAACACGCCATCGGTGCCAGCCGAGTCTGGGCCTACGACCTGTCGGCTGCTTGCTCTGGCTTTGTCTTCGCCGTGGCGACCGGCGCGCAGTTTATCGAAAGCGGTGCGCATCGCCGGGTGATGGTCATCGGTGCCGACAAGATGAGCAGCATCCTCGACTTTGAGGATCGCACGACGTGCGTGCTCTTTGGCGATGGAGCGGGTGGGGTGTTGCTGGAGCGCGGCGAGGATGGAGCCGGGATGATCGACTTTGAGCTATACGCCGACGGGGCCGCGGTCGAATGCCTGCACATCAAAGGCGGCGGCAGCCTGTATCCCCCTTCGCACGAGACCGTCGATCAGCGCATGCACTACATCCGCCAAGAAGGGCGCACGGTCTTCCGGTTTGCCGTGGAAAAGATGGCCGAAGTGTCGGTCAGTCTGCTGGAGCGCAACGGTCTTACGGGCGCAGACCTCAAGCTCTTCGTGCCTCACCAAGCTAACAAGCGCATCATCGACGCCGCGGCCCAGCGCATGGATCTTCCCTCGGAAAAAGTAATGATGAATATCGACCGCTACGCCAACACCACGGCCGCGACGATTCCCATTGCCTTGGCAGAAGCCGCTGATCAAGGTCGGTTGGAGCGCGGCGATTTGGTGCTGATGACCGGCGTCGGCGGCGGCCTCACGTGGGGCAGCACCTTGTTTCGCTGGGGGCCGTGAGATGGGCGGGCGCGCCTTTTTGTTTCCGGGACAGGGTTCGCAGGCGGTGGGCATGGCCCGCGACCTTTACGAGCAGCACGAGTCGGTGCGGGCGCGCTTTGCCGAGGCCGACGAGGTGCTGGGTTTTTCGCTCAGTGCGCTTTGCTTTGAGGGGCCGGCCGAGCAATTGGCGCAAACCAACGCTACGCAGCCGGCCGTCTTCGTCCACAGCGTCGCCGCCAACGAGTTGCTCGCCGCGGCCGGACTACAGCCTGTGGCCGTGGCCGGACATAGCCTCGGGGAATACTCGGCGCTGGTGGCGGCCGGCGTGCTTTCCTTTGCGGAGGCCCTGACGCTGGTGGGGATGCGCGGCCGGTTGATGCTGGAGGCCGGCCGCGAGTGGCCGGGGACGATGGGGGCGGTGATCGGTTTGGACGACGACCACGTCATAGCCTTGTGCCAACAGGTAGCAGAAGTGGGGATCGCAGTAGCCGCCAATTTTAACGCTCCGGGCCAAGTCGTGGTGTCGGGTGAGCGAGCCGCGGTGGCGCGGGTAAGCGAGTTGGCCACTCAAGCTGGCGCTCGGCGCGTCGTCGAATTGGCCGTCAGCGGGGCTTTTCACTCGCCGCTTATGGCGTCGGCGGCTGTGGAAATGGAGTCGCTGTTAGAGGCGGTGCCCTTTGCGCGGCCGCGCGTGCCGGTGTTGACCAATGTCTCGGCTGCGCCTGTGGAAGACCCGGAAAAACTGCGGCTGCACCTAATCCATCAGATCACGGGCCCGGTTCGCTGGAGCGCGACCGTGCAGCGGCTGGCAGCTATGGGCATCAACCGCGCTTTTGAGGTAGGGCCGGGGGCTGTGCTAAGGGGGCTGGTGCGCCGCACTGCGCCCAAGCTCGCGGTCGCATTGGCGGGTACCGTGGAAGAAATCGCCACGGCACAAGGAGCGGAATAAATGGGACTTTTGGACGGGAAAGTCGCGCTGGTGACGGGTGGGTCGCGGGGCATTGGCCGGGCTATTGCCCTGCGCTTGGCGCAAGAGGGCGCGGACTTGGCGATTTGCGCTCGCAACGCGGCGGCGGCTGGCAAAGTGGCCGCGGCCATTGAAGATCTGGGTCGCCGTTGCCTCGTGCGTCAGGCCGATGTCGCCGATGCCGAGCAGGCGGCCGAGCTGGTGGCGGCGACAATTGCGGAATTGGGTCGGCTGGACGTGCTGGTCAACAATGCCGGCGTCACCCGCGATAACTTGCTGATGCGGATGAAGGAGGAGGATTGGGACGAGGTCTTGGCGATCAACCTCAAGGGGGCCTTTAACTGCGTCCGAGCCGCGGTGCGTCCCATGCTCAAAGCGCGCGGTGGACGGATCGTCAACATCACTTCGGTCGTGGGCTTGCTGGGCAATGCCGGTCAAGCCAACTACGCCGCGTCCAAGGCTGGATTGATCGGCCTAACCAAGAGCTTGGCGCGGGAGTTGGCCTCGCGCGGGATCACCGCCAACGCCGTGGCCCCGGGGTTGGTGCCGGAAACGGGCATGACGGACGGCTTGACACAACAGCAGCAGGAGCAGATGATTGCCACGGTGCCGCTGGGCCGAGCCGGGACGCCGGAAGACGTGGCGCACGCCGTGGCGTTCCTAGCATCGGATCAAGCCGCCTATATCACTGGTCAGGTTTTGTCCGTAGATGGCGGCATGGCCATATAATGTGGGTATTAAAAATTTCGCTCATCGCCTATATTTAGACCCTAACTTTAAGACCGCCCAGCGGTAAAACGCTCACTCCTATCCCAAGAGGAACACACTATGGCTTCTATTGAAGAGCGCGTGAAAGATTTGGTCGTCGAGCAACTCGGCGTGAGCCAAGATCAAGTAAATCCCCAAGCGTCTTTCATCGACGACTTGGGGGCCGACTCGCTCGATACCGTCGAGTTGGTCATGGCCTTTGAGGAGGAATTCGGGATCGACATCCCGGACGAGGACGCCGAGAAAATTATGGTCGTAGGCGACGCGATTAAATATCTAGAGGAGAATAGCAAGGCGTGAGCGGCCCTCCAGTACATAGGCGCAGAGTTGTCGTCACGGGCTTGGGGGTCTTAGCGCCCAATGGCAACGACCTGCCGACGTTCTGGGACGCGCTTATAGCCGGCCGCTCTGGGGTCGGGCCGATCACCAAGTTCGACGCTTCCCAACACCGGACTGCGATCGCCGCCGAGGTCAAGGGTTTTGACCCGGAGGCGATCATGGATCGCAAGGACGTGCGCCGCAACGACGCCTTCACGCACTACGCGATCTGCGTGGCGAGGGAAGCGGCTAGCCGCGCTCGGCTCGACATGGAAGGGGTGGACCCCGAGCGCGTGGGCGTCATCTGGGGCTCGGGCATCGGCGGGATTCAGACTCACGAACAACAGCACACCATTCTGTTGGAGAAAGGCCCTAGGCGCATCAGCCCGTTTTACGTGCCCATGATGATTTCCGATATGGCCCCGGGCATGATCTCCATGGACTTGGGAGCCAAAGGGCCTAACTATGGTACGGTGTCGGCTTGTTCGTCGGCGGCCCACGCCCTCGGCGAGTCGGCACGCAAGATCCAGTACGGGGAAGCCGACGTGATGGTGACCGGCGGCTCGGAAGCAGCCGTCACGCCCATTTCCATGGCCGGCTTTTCCTCGGCCAAGGCCCTATCGACGCGCAACGACGAGCCCGAGCGGGCCAGTCGGCCCTTTGACGCCGAGCGCGATGGCTTCGTACTCGGCGAGGGGGCCGGAGCCGTCATCTTGGAGGAATTGGAGCACGCGCAAAGGCGCGGGGCCGAGATCTACGGCGAATTCCTCGGGCTGGGTTTTACGGCCGATGCCTATCACCAGACGGCGATGGCACCCGAGGCCGAGGGTGGGGCGCGGGCCATGCGCATCGCCTTGCAGGACGGTGGCTTGGCCCCGAGCGACATCGGGTACGTAAATGCCCACGGCACCTCGACGCCCATGGGCGACCAGCAGGAGACCGCGGCGATCAAGACGGTCTTTGCCGGCCACACCGATAGCTTGGCCGTAAGCTCGACCAAGTCGATGACCGGGCATCTGTTGGGTGCCGCCGGGGCGATTGAGAGCATTGCCTGCATCATGGCGCTTAAAAGCGGGGTGCTGCCGCCGACGATCAACTACGAAAACCCCGACCCCGACTGCGACCTCGACTACGTATCCAACGAAGCGCGCCGCGTGCAGGTGAACTACGCCCTCAACAATTCCTTTGGCTTTGGCGGCCACAACGTGGCACTGGTGTTTGGTCGCTTCACTGGCTGACGCGCTTCCCCAGCATCCCCGAGCACTCCCCGTGCAAACGAGGTTTTCAATCGGGTACTAGGCAGATGAGTTGGATTTCAACCCTGTGGAATCGCCGCAAGTCGGTGGGTGGCCCAGAAGCGCGTACTGCGGGTTCGCGGCATGCCCTTGAAAAGCGGTTGGGCTACCACTTCAAGGACAAGAATTTGTTGGTCAAGGCTCTCAAGCATCGATCCTATGTGTACGCGGAGGAGGGCAGCGACCGCATCGAGTCGAACGAGCGGCTCGAATTTCTCGGCGACGCCGTGTTGGAGTTGTTGGTCACCGACTACCTCTTTCGCCGCTTTGAGGACAAGGGCGAGGGTGAGTTGACCCAGATGAAGTCGCAGCTAGTCAGCCGCAAGGCGCTGGCGCGCCAAGCGGACCATCTTGGAATAGGGGCCTTTGTGTTGCTGAGTGAGGACGAGCGCGAAGCCAACGGCGGACAGCGGCCGTCGATCCTCTGCGACACCTTGGAGTCGCTGATTGGGGCGATCTATCTCGACGGGGGCATAGAGGCCGCCCGCTCCTGTGTTCGGTGCGCGGTGCTGGCGGATTTTCACCAAATAGTCCAGCCGGACGAGAACTTTAACTTCAAGAGCAGGTTGCTCGAATACTCGCAGAGCAAGGGCAATGGCCACCCCCGCTACTTGGTACACGCCGAGCATGGGCCAGACCACGACAAGATCTTCAGCGTCGAAGTGTGCATCACTGGCCAGCGCATGGGTTGGGGCCAAGGGCGGAGCAAGAAGGAGGCGCAACAGATGGCGGCCAAGGATGCCCTTGAGGGTTTGGACGTGCTCTAATGGGCCTTGCTTGGCGCGTCGTCGATACGGGTGCGAACTGTGGAGCGTACAATATGGGCGTCGATCAAGTTCTCGCCGCTGAGGCTCAAAGTCCAGTACTGCGCTTCTATGGCTGGAACCCGCCAGCTATCTCCTGCGGCTGGAATCAGCAGCCCGAGCGCGAGGCCAATGTAGAAGCCTGCCGCGTGTTAGGGATTGACGTGGTGCGTCGGCCCACAGGCGGGCGGGCGGTGTTGCACTGGGAGGAACTGACCTACAGTGTCGCCTGCGTCCCAGAGGCACTGGTCGCGGGTGGCGGGATAGAGGCCACGCACCGCAAGATCGGCGCGTGTTTGGCCGAAGGGCTGCGGCTTTTTGGGGCCCCTGTCGAGTTGGAAAGGGCTGACCGTTGCGTTGGCGGCTTGCGGTCGGGGCCTTGTTTTGGCAGCACGGCGCGCTGGGAGCTCAAGTGCCAGCAGCGCAAGCTGGTCGGCAGTGCGCAGCGGCGCTACGGACGCCGCTTGCTGCAACACGGGTCAATTTTGCTCGGTCGAGCGCACGAGCGCCTGCCGCAACTTCTGCGGATTGACGAGGACGTGCGGCAAAGATGGACCCGGCAGGTGCGAGCGCACAGCACGGATTTGCAGGCCTGTATGGGGCGGCCCATTGACCGGGCCGAGTTGGTTGATTGCTTGGTTGAGGGCTTTAGGCGTCAACTCGGCGCAAAAATGCACTGGGGTGCGCTGGTTGCCGACGAACTGCGCCGGGCTGCGGCTTGGGAAAGGGACAGCACATGATCGCGCCGGATCCCGTGTTAGAGGTCCGCGACTTGCGGACCTACTTCCACACGGAAGAGGGCGTCGCCCGCGCCGTCGATGGGGTGTCGTTTGCGGTGGGGCGGAGCCAGACGCTGGGGCTAGTCGGCGAAAGCGGCTGCGGCAAGAGCGTCAGCGCCTTCTCGATCATGCGCTTGGTGCCCGATCCGCCGGGCCGCATTGAGGGCGGACAGATTTTGCTCAAGGGGCGCGATTTGCTCGCGCTGGATGAGGAGGAGATGCGCCGCGTGCGCGGTGACGATATCGCGATGATTTTCCAAGAGCCGATGACGAGCCTCAACCCGGTGCTGACCTGCGGGTTTCAGATTGCCGAGGCCGTGGTTTTGCACCAGCAGGTCTCCATGCGGGAAGCGCGCATCCGAGCGATCGAGATGCTGCAACTGGTGGGGATTCCAGCGCCCGAACAGCGGATCGACGAATATCCCCATCAGCTATCGGGCGGGATGCGCCAGCGGGTGATGATCGCCATGGCGCTGTCGTGCAATCCAGACGTGTTGATTGCCGACGAGCCGACCACGGCCCTCGATGTGACGATTCAAGCGCAGATCCTCGCGCTGTTGGAGTCGCTGCAAGAGTCCCTGCAAATGGCGATTGTGATGATCACCCACGACCTCGGGGTGATCGCCGAGACCGCGGACCAAGTGGCGGTCATGTACGCCGGCCAAATCGTCGAATACGCGGAAACGCAATCGCTCTTTGCTCGCCCGCTGCATCCCTATACACGCGGCTTGCTGCGCTCGATCCCTCGGCTGGAAGCCGAGCAGGAGCGATTGGACATCATCCCGGGCGTGGTGCCCGACGCCCGCACCTTCCCACCGGGGTGTCGCTTTGCCCCGCGCTGTCCGCTGGCCGACGATCACTGTCGGGCTGAGGTGCCGCCGCTGGAGGAGGTCGAGGCCGGGCACTGGGCAAGCTGTTGGAAGGCGGGGGACGCATGAGCCAAGCTGCGCCCTTGGTCGAGGTCAAGGGCCTCAAAAAATACTTTCCCGTGCGTCGGGGGCTTTGGGGCCGGGTGCAGGCCCATGTCAAGGCTGTTGACGGAGTCGATCTGGCAATTGGGCGCGGCGAGACCTTGGGCGTGGTCGGCGAGAGCGGTTGCGGCAAGACCACGCTGGGCAGGCTCATACTGCGGCTAATTGAAGCTACGGCTGGGCAGGTGCGCTTTGCCGGGGCTGATCTATTGGGGTTGGGCAAGGAGGCTATGCGGCGGCAGCGGCGGGACATGCAGATCATCTTCCAAGACCCGTATGCGTCGCTCAACCCGCGGATAACGGTGGGTGGCATTATCGGCGAGGCCCTGAAGGTCCACGGCCTTGCCGAGCGCGCCGAGTTAGTCGAGCGAGTGGGGGAATTGCTAGAGATGGTCGGGTTGCCGGCGGATTGTGCGCGGCGCTACCCGCACGAGTTTTCCGGCGGCCAGCGCCAGCGCATTGGCGTTGCTCGCGCCTTGGCGGTGCGGCCGCAGTTTATCGTCGCCGACGAGCCCGTGTCCGCGCTGGACGTTTCAGTGCAGGCCCAGATCATCAACTTGCTGCAAGACCTACAGCGCGATTTGGGTCTAACGTATATGTTTATCGCCCACGACTTGAGCGTGGTGCGCCACATTTCGGATCGGGTGGCCGTGATGTACTTAGGGCGCATAGTCGAAGTGGCGGCGCGCGATCAGCTCTACCGCCAGCCGTCCCATCCCTATACGCGTGCGCTGCTGGCGGCTGTGCCCGCGCCCGATCCGCGAACTAAGCGGCAGCGCATCCTGTTGGAGGGTGACGCGCCCAATCCAGCGGCCGTGCCCTCGGGATGCCCCTTTCACCCGCGCTGCCCAGAGCGCGAAGAAGTATGCACTCGCGTGGTACCACGCCTCGTCGATTTGGGCGGCGGTCACTGTACGGCTTGTCTGCTCCGCTATCCTGCGGAGCTGAAAAACCGGCTGGTTGCCGAAGCTAACGAGAAAAACGCAAGATAGCAGGAGAACTATAGCTTATGATGACTTTGTTGCGCCAAAAGACGGTGCTCGTTTTGTGGTTTGTGATATTCGCCTTCATCGGCCTGATCGTCGTCGAATGGGGAGCCGACTACTCAGGGGCGGGCACCAACACCGCCGGCGATGCGGTCGGCGTGATCAATGGCGAGACCATTTCGCTCCAAGAGTTCCAAGACGCGCTGCGGCGGATAGCGCGCCAGATGCCGCAGGAGCAGCGCGCCGATCAGGCCGTGCTCGTGCAGCAGGTGTGGGACTACTACGTCCGCGAGATCATCCTGAACCAAGAGTACGAGCGCTTGGGCTTTGAGGTGACCGACGGGGAAATCGCCTTTTACACGCGGAACAAGCCCCCGCAGGCCGTGCGCGAATTCGAGACCTTTCAAACCGACGGCGCGTTCGACATGGACAAGTACGCCCAGTTCATCGGCAATCCGGCCAATCTCAGCGACCCCAACAGCCAAGCCTTAGTCCTGTGGATCGAGAGCACGATTGAGCGGCAATTGCTCGATTACAGGCTACAGCGGATGTTGCGGGGCACCGCGCAGGTGAGTCCCAACGAGGCGCACCAGCACTTTGTTGAGGCCAACGAAAAGGTGCGCATCGAATACGCATTTGCCCCCAGCGACGCTGCGGATGACGAGATCGAAGTAACAGACGAAGATTTGGCCGCCTATTATCAAGAAAACGTGGCCGACTACGAGCACCCCGAGCAGGTAAAGCTGGAATACGCTTACTTTCCCAAAGTGGCTAGCGCTGAGGATTCGCTGGAGACCAAAAAAGAGATCGGCCGCCTGCGCCAAGAGATCGAGGCTGGTGAGGATTTCGCCGAGTTGGCTGCGGTGGTCTCCGACGATGAGGGGTCCGCCGCCCGAGGTGGGGATCTCGGTTTTTTTGGTCGTAGCCAGATGGTTGCGCCCTTTGAGGAAGCCGCCTTCGCCTTGGCACCTGGCGAGCTTTCCGAGCCGGTGCAGACGCGCTATGGTTGGCATCTGATCAAGGTGGAAGAACGCTTGGAGGAAGAAAGCGGGGAGAGGGTACACGCCCGCCATATTCTGCTCAGATACCAGCCCTCGCGCACGACTGAAGATAGCCTGCGCAGCCGGGCCGAGGTGTTCCAAGAGCAAGCCGCAGCCGAGGGCTTTGCGGCCACGCTGGCGGCCTCTGGCACCGAGGCGACGACTACGAATTTCCTGCGCAAGAGCCAAGCTGTGCCGGGCATCAGCGCGAACACCACGTGGCTCGTCAACTGGTTTTTTGAACAAGAGCCTGGAGCCGTTAGTCAGGTCGTCGAGGACGACTCGGGGCTGTGGGTGGCGCATCTGGCAGCCAAGCGGCCTGAGGGCACCGCGCCTTTGGACGAGCTAAGGGATCAGCTTGAGCCGTTGGTGCGCGTGCGCAAAAAAGCCGCCCGCGCCGCCGCCCGGCTGGAGGCCGTGCGGGGGGAAGTAGGAGCCGGGGCCACCTTGGCGCAGGCGGCGCAAAATGCCGGGGTGGAGTTCCACACCCCCGAGGCTTTTGCACGCACCGAATCGGTGGAGGGGCTGGGTCGCGCTAACGCAGTGATCGGCGCGGCCTTCCGCTTGGAAGAGGGCCGGCTCAGCGAAGTGATCGAGGTCGCAGAGGGCAGCAAGCGCGGGGCGTACTTGCTGAAGCTGCTGGAGAAGACGCCGGTGGATGAGGAGCAATTCGCCGCGCAGCGCGAGCAGGTAGTAGCTCAACTGCAGGCCCAGCGCGAGCAGGAGGCCGTGCAGAACTGGTTCAAGCACTTGTACGAGACGGCCGAGATCGAGGACAACAGACATCGCTTTTTCACGTTTTAGATTGGAGAGGAATCATGTCAGCAGCACCAGGGCAAACGCAAATCGGCTTTATCGGCTTGGGTATCATGGGCGCGCCTATGGCGAAAAATTTGCTCAAAGCCGGTTATCAACTCAACGTGTACAACCGCAGCGACCGGCCGCGCGTTGACGAGGTCGTCGCGGCCGGCGGCGTGCGCGTCGGCTCGCCCAAGGAGGCGGCAACGGGTGCGGATGTCATCATCAGCATCGTCACGGACACGCCTGATATGGAGGCCGTGCTGGTGGGCGAGGAGGGCGCGATTCACGGAGCCAAAGAGGGCGCGGTCGTCATCGATATGAGCACGGTGTCGCCCAAAGTCACCCGCGAAGTGGCCGCGGCCTTGCAGGAGCGGGGCGTGGCCATGCTCGACGCGCCGGTCAGCGGCGGGGATGTGGGCGCGATCAACGGCACCCTGTCGATCATGGTCGGCGGCGACGAGGCCGTCTTTAACCAGTGCCTGCCGGTCTTTGAGGCGATGGGCACCAACATCAACTTGATTGGCTCCAACGGCGCGGGTCAGACGACGAAGCTTTGCAACCAGATCGCGGTTTCGGTCAATAACATGGCGATGGCCGAGGCCCTGATGCTGGCGGCGACCTCCGACTTGGACGTGCAAAAGGTCATCGACGCGATCAGCGGCGGCGCGGCTGGCTCTTGGCAGTTGAGCAACTTGGGCCCGCGCATTGCCGCGGGCGATTTTGCCCCAGGCTTTATGGTCTATTTGCAGCAAAAGGATCTGCGGTTGGTGTTACAGGCGGCCAACGATGTCAAGCTGGCCCTGCCGGCCGCGAGCATCGCGCACCAGTTTTTCAATATAGTCGAGCGCGCTGGTTGTGCCGAAGAGGGGACTCAGGCGCTGATCAAGGCCTATGAGGCCCAGGCCGACAAACAAGCGCGGGCCAAGTAGCCCTCCGGGGTAGGCGTCGGTGCCACTCGAACTGAAAAAGGTCGGGATCCTGCTGCGCGACCAGGATTTGGACTATCCGGTCGCCGAGATCCGCGACCTATTTGCCGCGCATGGAATCGAAGTGCGCTTTATCGAGGAAGACGAGCGCCCGGACGACCTAGACTTGGTCATTGCGCTCGGCGGCGATGGCACGGTGCTGCGCGCCTTTGCGCGCTTTCCGCAGTGGCCGGTGCTGGCGATCAATTTCGGCACTGTTGGCTTTTTGACTGCTGGGGACCGCACGGATTTGGCGCGCATCGTCCAGCTCTTAGTCGATGGCCAGTACTTCGTCAGCGAGCGCCTGGTGCTCTCTTGCCGCCATCCTTGCGGCGAGAGTCTGGTCTTCAACGAGGTGACCTTACGGGCGCACCACAAGATGCTCTCGACGGATGTCTTTGTTGACGATGCCAAAATACGCACCATTCGCGGCGATGGCGTGGTGGTTGGCACGCCGACGGGCAGCACCGGGCTGTTGTTGTCGATGGGCGCGCCGCTGGTCATGCCGGAAGTGCGCTGCATGTTGCTCGACGGCATCAACGAATACAACTTCACATCGCGGACTTTGATTCTGCCGGCTGAGAAACGGGTGCGGCTGCGCGTCAGTTCCGAGACTTTAGATAGCCATGTGGCGCTCATTGCCGATGGCCGCGAGATATGCAGCCTAGATCCCGAGCAAGAGGTGTACGTCGGTCAAGCTGCGCATACGGCGCGGCTGATATACCTCGACGATAAGTACTTTTTTCACAACTTGTCTGAGAAACTTTCTTGGTAGAGTTGTGTCCCGCACAAGAAGTAGCGTACATTGGCGGACAATCGAGTCGAATTTAGCATGTAAAGGAAACTTCAATGCCTATTCCTATTGCTATACCGATCATCGCTGGCACCTCGGCAGCACTAGCAGCAGTGGCATTCCTTGTTACAAAGAGACGTCTCAATGGTAAGACACTCGCCGTTCTTGGCGAACGGAAGGTGGGCAAGAGTTGCTTGATCGAGTTCCTTACCACGGGCTCCATACCGGAGAAGTATAGGCAAAATTCCTATGCGCGAGAGGTCTCCGGTCGCCGTATTCAACTCAGAGAGCTAGAACTATATATTCCGAAACTGACAGATTTACCTGGTCCTGAGTATGAGCGCTACGAGTGGAGAGAAGTCACCAACGAGGCAGATATAGTCCTGTATCTCCTTCGAGTGGATAAACTCATGGAAGAAGATGTCGATACCGAAAAACGCGTCGTGCAGGATATGAATCAAATTAGTAGATGGCTGAAGGACAAACCCAAGAAGTTTCCTCTTTTTGTTATTGGAACTTACTGTGATCTTACCAATCCCGACTTAACTGCCTTGCCAGCAGATCGAATTGGGGATTATGGAGACAAAGTACGTAGTATGCCTATCTTCCGAAAAATTGAACTACTCGGAGGCGGAAGTAGTAAGGTACAGTTTGTGTTCGGTAGCTTAAAATCAGAGGCTTCGACAGAAGAGCTGGTATATCAGTTGTTTTATCAGATACTACGTAAGGATAAGAGGCGAAAATGAAAAATCTTGACATGTCGTTTCGTGCTCAGAGCTTGGATAACCAAGCCCCTGATCCCATGGAGTTAAACCAGCGCCCACTTGCGGAAGAGGATGTGGCCGAACGCCAGGAGTTAGCCCGACAAATATCGGAAGTCTCCCTAGGCGGCTCCGAGGTCTTCTCCGAAGAGTATCATACTGCGTTTTTACTCGAGGACAAGTTTCTCTTGGAGACGCCCTCGGATCAGTTGGATGATGCCGGTAGAATCTCGCCGATTGTATGTTATGGTCGTGTGCCGGATCAGCCACCTGTGTCGTGGTCTGGAGATGTGGTCAAAGCCGTGGTCGGCTTCGCCGAGCGCATCGGGAGAACTATTTCACCCAAAAGCCAAGAGATCGCAGGTCGTGGTGTTGACGCTATCTTAACGGAGGCGCAAAAAAAAGGCAGGATCCGTGTAATGGGGAAGATGCTGTGGGGAGCAGGAGCTTTGCTGATAGCCTCTGTCTATTATGTGATCAAACTTACCATAAAGATGATACGGCTTAGAAGACGCCGGAAGCAGGTATTGTGGGGAGCGGGAGTCTTGGTGATCGTAATAGCAGTACTCGGGCTGATCTACAAAATCCTTTTCAGATAATCCAAATAATAAGGATAAGACTCAAGACGAGGCATTATTATTCAGAGCTTCGTCTAGAAGCAATGCACCCAGCCATATTGAGGAGACACAGCATGATCGATGATAGTACATGGCCAGACGAACCCCATCGTCGCAAAACTGTTCTGGTACTGGACCAGCAAGATATCGATGCTCTGCGCTATGAAGCGGGTGGAGCTGATCTTCTACTCAACAAAGACGTGTACACCCTTTCTTCTTCTTTAGAGGAGTGGAGTCTAAATCCCATCGTGCAAGACTTAATTGATAGCGGTCTTGTACAGCCGGGTACTGTACTGATTCAAAGTCCTTTCGATAAGAATGTATACGAAAATTCAATACAAGCTGTGGAGCGTTTCGCACTGGCCAAATACCTACACTTTTCTACGTTATGTATGAATTTAGGTGCGCGTGAAGTTACAGTAGAGCAGATTGAGTTGAAAAATACTGAGGATAGGAAAATCGTTTCTATTCAAGGCGGCCTATCTATGAAGGGCACTGGAGATGTCAAAATAGAGGATAAAGAGATGGCTTCGTTCTATGACAAGCTGACCTTGCACGATAAATTCCAAGGAGGTCCGCCAGATGTACAGGCAGCCGAAGAATATCTGAAACGGACTGGATTATCAGGTGATGACGCTATGTGTTCACTTATTGATCTGCGTCGGAATCCGAACAATTTACTCTCAAGTCGAGAGCTCCGATTGAACATGACGAGTGAAGTAAAACGCAATTTTAATGTGCTGGCTAATCTTAATATGCCTGCCTATCTCTCTTTGGAAGCCGGCTATGATCGCCATGTGCGTGAACAGACAGAGTTTACTCTCACTGTCAAAGTAGATTTCTGAGATGAGTTCCATACAAGAAGAACTTGGCATGATACTCGCCAAGGCAAAGCCAATGGAGCTTGGCGCTTTGGCGGAAATACTTAAAGCCGAGAGTCTTCGTCCTGATCATATTGTGGAGGCTTTTTGGTGGAATTGCCAATCCGTTTTTGGCTATGTGGGGGGGAGCGAACCTTCCTATTCCCAAATTGTCTGCCAAGTGGCAGAGAAACTCGGGATCGAGCATTTTGGGGTGAAAGTCGAAGACCTTGAGGTTGAGATTGCACGCAAGGTATTTCAGACAGTTTGGGAGAAGATGACGCCAGATCAGAAAATGGCGATGGAAGCCGAGTTGCGACGAGCGGCGCAGGAGTTCGACAAGAGCGGGGCACTGGCCGGAAGCACGAGCGTCTTTACTGCCTTGACAGCGGCTCAACTATCCGGGTTTGGCGTTTATTTGCTCGCTTCTACAGCACTGGGCACCTTAACAGGCGTTATAGGTGTGACGCTGCCGTTTGCGGTTTACACCACCATGTCAAGTGCTATAGCTGTAATCATTGGTCCTGTCGGCTGGATCGGCGCAGGGCTATTCGCAATTTGGAAACTTACCGGTGCGAATTACAAGCGGCTGATTCCTGCAATCCTCTACGTGTCGGCATTGCGGGCAAAACAACAGGGTAATTTCTCCTGACGGCCATACAATCCACTGCTTTTCAAAGGAAGCACAACAACAGAAAGGTGGCTTAACATGGCAACGGAAGCTTCGGATGTTGACAGGAGCCAAGAGCGCATGAAAGACAAACGAGCGAATGGACAAGTGACCAATTCGCACATCATTATCGATGCCAGCTACATTCGCGGCATGAGCAAGGACGGTGCGCCGCTGCGTACGATGTGTGAACAGGGTGGCCGCATCGTGATAACTGATACTTTAATGTTTGAGCTTTGCAGTACGAATGACAGCAACCAATGGAACGCATCAAGGCGCAAGCTAGTGGAGTATAGGGATGCTGTCGATGTCTGGGAACATGTATCTGTAATGTGGAAAGACGAGCTCATAAAGAACCGTCCGTATGGCAAGCCTTTACATCCTGAAGGTACTAGACGCTTTCGAGAAATGTTGGCAAACAATCCACAGTACGAGCCTGATGATTTGGATAAGAGGATTGAGAGGACACGTCAACAACGAGAAGATCCTAGTTTACCTGAACTATTCCAAAACTTCGCAAAACTCAGTAAAGAGCCGGAATTTAAGGAAGTCGCGGAAAGAATTAGAGACAAATCACCCCATGATGATGAAGTTGTGCGAATTTCTTCCGCCGTGATCAATGATCCTCAAATAATTCGGTCCGTAATAAATGTAATTCGATTCACAACAGAGAATGATATGGCTGTTTCACTAGACCCCAAAGACGTAAATGAAAAATGGGTTATATGGCATTTTTCCAGATCGCTTCTCACTATGCTCTGCGATTGTCTGCGACGAGGTGATAATGCGTTCAGCAGGCTTTCCAAGAGGCTTAGGAAACGTTTGAACAATGCAAGACACGACTTAGACTACTTGACTTTATTACCATTCGCAGATGCTATTGCATCGTGCGAAAAAAAAGGCGAAATGTCTTACTATCGGCGGTGGATGTTTGGCGATTACTCTAAACTCTTGATAAGGTGTTATGAAAACGAACAAATCGCTCGTGGCCTCCGTGAGCTTAGACAGATGCACAAAATTGCGATCCTCGTACATGAACAACTGAACGGATATAAGTGTGTCCTCGCGCCTCGAAGCCAGGCTTCACTAAAGACAAAAGATTCGGAAACTCTGCCTGAGAGTGTGTTTGTTGCACGTGATACCAAAAGACACTTTGAGTTGTTTAGCGGATCGACATGGAAACACACTGTAGAGATTCTAACCGGATATTCGGTAGGAGAACTACGAGTATCCGGTGGAGTCGTTTTTGTAAATTCAGAGACTATGGAAACTCTATTCGATCCTGTGGCATAGAATGTCTGAAAGAAGTAATCTGTACACAGGTAGAGCAGGTCATTTAGCCGTTATGGCAGAGCTTCTTCTCCGGGGCTGGAACGCAGCCATTCCAGAAGTAGATGTAGGTGACGATATTTTCGTCGTCCATGATAGAAGTGGAGGCTTACGTCGAGTGCAAGTAAAGACGGCTGTGGCAAGATCTCATAAATATGGACATAGCGCACAGTTCAACCTTTCTCTCTTGCAGCTCCAGAGGCAAATGGATCCAGATGTAACGTATGTTTTTGCTGTGCGATTTCAGGATAATTGGGATTCTTTCGTCGTGATTGATAGGCAAGATATAGAAAAGAATAGACAAGGTGGTATGGGGAGTGAAGATAGAGGAAGACTTGTATTGCGACTGCGTTTCAAGGGAACGAGCATTATCTTGTGTGGTCAGCACGATTTATCTCAATACAAGAACGATTGGGATACCCGCTTTCCCATTGTCAAGCTCTGAAGGGCTGTAGATCAAACGCAAAATGGAGAGCTAGCACCTATTGTGCCTGTAGTCATTCCAAACATCGAGAATGTCGTGGTGTTTGCAAGAAAACTTCATGACGAAGGACAGCTATGGATCGGTGAGGCATTTGGCTGGCCGGCAGAATACAATCCCGAAAAGTCCGATCCGCCGCTGGACTCAAAAATGACCTTTACTCCCGCAGATTTCTGTATTGGTGAGAGTGGCATTTGGTTTTATTCCCTTATGTGGGAAAATGGTAAAGAAGAAGAGCCTGTTGCCTTTTTGGATGATAGAAATATCACTGAAACAGTGTCATGATTCTGAATAGCACGATGACTTTCTTGGTAGAGGAGATACTATGCGCGTGGCGGTAATCGGCGCGGACCGCCCTTGGGGAGCATTGCTGGCGGCTGAGTTGGGCGCGGGGTTTGAGGTGGTGGCGTTCGGCGTAGAAGAGACCAGCGACTTAGCTAACTACCGGCAGGTTGATTTGCTTCAGCGCGAGGCATTAGACCCGGCGTTGGCTGGCGTGGAGGCCATTGTCCACGTGGCGGGCGGCGATCCGGCTGACGACGAAGGGGCCGTGCTCGACATAGCAGCGCGGAGTACTTACGTGGCGCTGACGGTGGCCTGTACCGTTGGCATTGAGAAAGCGGTGTTGTTGAGTGGTCTCGATTTGCTGCGCGACTACCCGGAAGAATATATAGTCGATCCACAGTGGAATGCTTTGCCACGGGCTGAGGCCGAATCGCTGGCACCGCTTATGGCCGAACTGGTCGGCCGCGAGATCGCTCGCACCGGACAGATCGAGGTGCGCTGTTTGCGACTCGGTGAGTTGGGCGCGGAGACCACGGCTGACGACGCTGTGGAAGCGGTGCGCCAAGCCCTTGCCGCCGAGCGCGAAGGGCACCACTGGTCGCTAACCCACGTAGCGTCGAGTGGACGCTTCGCCTAAAGGGGGTATTATGGCAACGGTGAACGAAGGCAAGGTGGTGTTGTTTGGGACGGGTGGCCCGGTCGGTGCATCGGCGATTGCCGCGCTCAAAGATCACTACACGTTGCGGGTGACCGATCTCCGGCCGATGACGGAGATTGCGTCCGCGCCGCCGCAAGGCCCCCGAGCGCCGATCCCGGAGGTGTTGGGGCCGCCGCACGAAAATCGGGTTGTCGATATTACCGACTACGCGCAAGTGTTGGCTGCTTGCGAAGGCATGGACGCGGCCATCAATGTATCCGTCGTCCGGCCGCATCCCGTGCTGGCCTTCCAAGTCAACATGGTCGGCGCGTACAACGTGGCCAAAGCCTGCGTGGCCTGCGGGATAAAGAGGTTGATCCACACTGGGCCTTTTCACACCTCCTTAAACCACAATGCCGACTATTGGAACGACTTTCAAGTGGAAGCAGATATCCCGCTGCATCCAGGCGACGATCTCTACGCAGTGAGCAAGTATCTCGGGGGGCACATTACGCGCGTGTTTGCCGAGCGCGAGGGGCTGGAAGTTCTCACCTTTGTCTATACGCATTTTCGCCCGCGAGAAGTGCTGCCCGAGGAACATGGGCAGGGCGTGCATCCATACGTGACCTCGTGGGAGGATACTGGGGAGGCGTTCTTGTATGGGTTGCGGGCGTCCGAGATGCCGTCGCCGTACGAGGATTTCTTTATCTGTGCGCGGCTGCCGCACGACAAGTACCGGCCCGACAAGGCCAAGCGGCTCTTGGGGTGGGAGGCCAAGGACTGCTTCGAGGCATTGTACACGCGGCCTTAGTACCAGATCCGATAGATTAGACCAGCAGAGAATCGTCGGGCATCGCGAGGACGTCAACGGCGAGCCGACCGGCACGTACAGCGCCAAAGCAGATGAACTTCCAGTCGTGGGCGAGGGACGATCGTTGGCTGCGGTGTGCGCCGCTGTCTTGACAGGGGACGGAGAGGGCCATACCTTGCTTGCAACAGGCTACTTGGATGAAGAAGCATTGACTCCTAAAAAGTCATGGCCAATCTAACAAGGAGCCTTTTTTATTGGAGCAAAAATCGTCTGCTCACGCACCAACGCCAAGTTGGACTGATGCTCCTAAGTTCCCAAGAAAGGGGAAGTTTTGGGAATAAGTGAAGAAGGCCAAGTACAGCCGCTAGATGACGAGGGACACAAGAAACTATTTGGTTTAGACATCTATCTGACCCCAGTATTCACAATTTCCAGTGTGACCATTGTCGCTTTTATCGCTGGGGCACTCGTCTTCCAAGAAGCCGCGACCGAAGTTTTCGAAAATACCCGCCAGTGGCTGACTGTAAATCTCGATTGGTTTTTCCTAATTACTGCTAATCTCCTTCTGCTGTTTTGTCTGTATGTGACCTGCTCGCCGCTCGGCAAGGTGCGCCTCGGAGGGGCCGATGCAAAACCCGAATACTCCAACGCCACTTGGTTTGCCATGCTCTTTGCCGCTGGTGTGGGCATTGGTCTGTTGTTTTACGGCGCGGCCGAGCCGATCTACTACTTTCAGAGTCCACCGCTTGGCCTTCCCGCCGGAACAGAAGAAGCCGCTACTGTCGGCATCGCGGCCACCGTTTTTCACTGGGGATTGCACGCTTGGAGCATTTACGGCGTCGTGGGGCTCGCCCTCGCGTACTTCGCCTACAATCGCGGATTGCCGCTCACCATTCGCTCGGCGTTCCATCCCTTGCTTGGCGACCGCATCTGGGGCTGGCCTGGCCATCTCATCGATACATTCGCCATCTTCGCCGGTCTATTCGGGCTTGCCACCTCGCTAGGTTTGGGCGTCAAACAGCTAGCCTCCGGTCTGAATTATCTGTTCGACGTTCCCGCGAATAATACCACCATGGTGGTGCTGATTGTGGTGATTACGTCCATCGCGCTGACCTCGGTACTGACGGGTATTAACGTCGGCATCAAGCGCCTCAGCCAGTTCAACATCATGCTCGCGCTTTTGTTGTTGGCAGCGGTTATCGCACTTGGACCGACGAGTTATATTTTTCGCAGTATGTTCGACTCGTTTGGTAGCTATTTCGCCAAAATTGTGCCACTTAGCAATTGGATCGGGCGCGAGGACACGGATTTCCTGCACGGCTGGACGACCTTTTACTGGGCATGGTGGTTTGCTTGGGCCCCCTTTGTCGGCACGTTCATCGCCCGCATTTCCAAGGGCCGCACCGTGCGCGAATTCACGCTCTTTGTCCTCATTCCGCCGGTGGTGTTGTGCTTTCTGTGGTTTGGCACTTTTGGCGGCGCAGCCCTCCATCAGCACATCGTTGGAGGCTATACGGGTGTAACCGAGAATGTTGCGGCGTGGAAGCTAGAAATTGCCTTGTTTAAGATGTTTGACCAACTGCCAATGACGGGACTGCTTTCATTGGTCGCGCTCCTGCTGACTACCGTATTTTTCGTCACTTCGTCGGACTCCGGCTCGTTGATTATCGACACCATTGCAGCCGGTGGCCGCGTGGACGCCCCGGTAGCGCAGCGGGTCTTTTGGTGTACGATTGAAGGGTTAGTCGCGATAGCTCTCTTGCTTGGCGGCGGGCTGAAATCACTACAGGCGGCCTCGCTTGTGACCGGCTTTCCGTTTGCCCTTGTCGTCTTGGGCATGGCCGCCTGCGTCTGGATAGGGCTGCGCCGCGAAATGCGTGCAGCGCACTAAGTGCTGACGGAGTAGATGTTACAAAAACGAATCCTTAGAAGAGGAAGTACACACACCCTTAATGAAGGAGGTACTGCCATGAGATATTGGCATAGGCACATTTTGGTGCTAGTCGCCGCCGCTTTAGCTTGGGCTGCGCCGGCGTGGACGCAAGCGACCGGTACTATCGTCGTCACCGTAGTTGACGACGATAGCGGCCAGGCGCTGGAGACGGCCTTAGTCTATATCCCGACCTTGGACCTAGGCGGGATGTCGGACGCACAGGGTCAGTTTACTATAGCCGATGTGCCGGTGGGCGAGCACCAATTGCGCGCCGAATTGATTGGCTACTCGTCGGCGACTGCCACTGTTGTGGTAGAGGCCGGGCAAACCGCGACCGTCGAGTTGCGGATAAAACCCTCCGCGCTGCTCCTCGAAGAGCTGGCGGTGACCGGCACCGCTGTCAAGAACTCCCACATCAGCTCGACCTACGCCGTGGCTGTGACCGGCCGGGACAAGATGGCCGAACAAGGGTCGCCGCAGGCGGTTGATTTCTTCAAGAACTTGAGCGCTAGCCACGGGGTGATCGGCGAGCGCAGCAGTTGGTACAACGCCAACCAAGCTGCCACCCTTTCCGAGAGCATTGCCAACGTCAATCTGCGCGGCTTGGGAGCCTCGCGGACGCTGGTGTTGCTCAACAGCCGCCGCCAGACCTATGTGCCGGCGCGTTTGATCGGCGGGCGCTTCGTCGATGTAAATGCCGTCCCCGCCATTGCCGTGGATCGGGTCGAGGTGCTCAAAGAAGGGGCCTCGGCTATCTATGGTTCGGATGCGGTGGCCGGCGTCGCCAATTTCTTGACCCGTTCGGACTTCACGGGCTTTGAGGTCTCGGGCGCACACGACTATTTCGCCAATGCGGGCGATACCAATGTCGGCGCGATATGGGGTGGGAAACTCGGCAGTGCCCATGCGGTTGTCGCTGGGGAATGGAGGAAACGGCAGGAGTTACAGATCACGGAACGGGACTACCTGCTGCGACCTTGGTACGGCGGTGGGCAGCGCCTCGGCTGGTCGAGCTTGGGGAACCCCGGCACCTTCGCCGTTGGCTCTCCAGCCCCGTGGACGGCCACCATCCACGCCCCGCGCTGCGAGGCATTTGGCGGCTTTCGCGAATCTTGGACCTGCCGCTTCCGCTACCAGCCCTATGACAATCTGATCGAGGACATGAGCCATACCCGGGCCTTTGCCGAGCTCAACGGTTCGCTGGACAATGGCACGGAGTATCACTTCGAGGCCCTGTGGTCCAAATCCGAGATTCCCAATTGGTACACCACCCCTTCGTACCCGCCCTTTCCCCTCACAGACACGAGCATCATGGAAGCCGCGCCCAACCATCCGGGCCGGGAGAAGTTCTGTGCGGACTACGGTGCTGAGGAGGGCGACCTATACTACGCCCAATGCCAAGGCGGCGAGCTAGAAGACGTGAGCTACACAGGCGACGAGAACTGGTATTTCAACGGCCGGCCGTTTGGCAACTCGGGCCCCGAGCGGCTCCTAAGCCGCACCTCGAGCACTTGGCGCGTGGCGGCTTCTGCGAATGGCGACTTGGCCTTGGGCGGTCAGGACACCCATTTTGATCTAGGAATGGCCTATTCGCGCACTGAGGGCAATTACAACTTGCCGGGGGTGTACGTCGAGCGGCTATTCCTCGGCTTTCGCGGTTTTGGCGGCCCCGATTGCGGCGTGAAAGTAGAGACCGACCCCGAGTCCCTCGCTGGAATGCGGCTCGGCCCACTCAACGGTAAAGTGGCCGGCGAGGGCAAATGTCAGTACTACAACCCCTTTAGCAATGCCATTGAGTTCTCGCAGCAGCCCGGCTCGCAGTTTGAGACCGAGGCGAATCCCGACTACCGCGCCAGTCTAGCCAATAGCCCCGAATTGCGGCACTGGCTCAATCAGGAAGTCAATCTACAGAGTTCCGCAGATTTGCTGGTCGCCGATGCGACCCTGACGGGAAGCTGGATTGAGGATGTGGCTAGTTACGCGGTTGGGTATCAGTTCCGCCTGCTCAATGCCAGCGGCGATCCCAACGACGAGGGCGACGTGACTATCAACCCCTGTCCGGTCATCGGCGACACGGGTTGCTCGCCGGAAGATAGGTTCGGCCCGTATGCGTTTACGAATGTGCATCGGCCTTATGATGAATCGCAGACGGTGCATCGCTTCTTTGCCGAGATTCCCCTGAGCTTGGGAGATCGCTTTGACACCCAACTCGCCGCCAACTACGAGTTCCACGATGTGGCGAGCAGTTTTGATCCCAAGTTCGGTTGGCGCTATCAGCTTGTGGAATCCGCGAGCCAATCCGCGTTCCTGCGCGGCTCAGTGCAGACGACGTTTCGGACGCCTGCGCTGGACGATGTGAACGAAAGTCCGCTGACGACGCTCGAATGGATCAACGAGACCGGGGCCTATCAGGCGGTGGACCGCTTCGGGAGTAAAGACCTCAAACCCGAACGGGCGCTTACCTATAATGCGGGGGTCGTCCTGATTACCGAGGCGGGTTTTGACGCGACCTTCGACTACTGGAGCTACGACTTCAGCGATGTCATCGGCTCCATGCCGCACGGAGCCATTACCGCCTTATATGCCGATGAAGCCAATAAGGACGCCCTGAAGCAATTCATCGTCTGCCCAGACGGGATAGGTACGGGCACCTGCGCGGCCTCAGCACTCGAGCGAGTGCAAGTTGATATCATCAATTGGCCGGGGGTTAAGACCTCGGGGCTTGACTTGCATTTGGGCCATCGCACTGCCGCTGGAGGTGGGGAATTGTCGCTCAGCTTGGACGGTACGTACACGCTGGAGTACCGGACGAAGGGCCTGATGCTCGGCGACTTGGAGCTTCAGAAGGCGGAAGACGCGGCCGGCTATTTGAACTTCGGCAATCCCATTGCGACCTCGCTGCCGAGGATGAAGGGGCGGGCATCGGCGGGCTATCACTATGAAACCTATAGCCTCGTGAGCTACCTGAACTACATTTCGTCGTACGAGGATCGGGGGTCACAGGGATCCGATGTCGCTGAGATTAAAGAATTAGGTACTATTGACTCGTTCGTCACATGGGATGTGAGCTTTCTGTGGAACTTGTCCGAGGGCGTCAATATCGCGCTGTCGGGGATGAACCTGCTCGACACGATGCCGCCGCTGGTGAACATCGAGCAAGCGTATGACGGTTTCACCCACGATCCCAAGGGCCGGCGGTTGAAGATGGCCGTGTCCTATAAGTTTGGCGGGTGAAATTCGGTTTTCAACGACGATCACCTGGAATGTAGGGGGCGGTTTGCAAACCGCCCCCTACCACCTAACTTGAGATGCCCATGATTATATCTCGCATAATCGTCCATCAGCCCGCCGGTTTGTTGCGCATTCTGACCGACGCAGGCTTGGAAGGCCACTGTACCGGCGTTGCGGCTACAGTCACCGAGACTGACGTGGCCGCGGCGACCTCCATCCTTATCGATGCGAATCCTGTCAATCGCGAGCGGCTATGGCTGGCGTTCAACGAGGCGAACGGGAAGGTACCTTCCGCATTGCGCGCTTGTATTGACGTCGCCTTGTGGGACCTCGCGGCCAAGGCCGCCGGGCAGTCGGTTCACAGGCATGTCAACGGCTTTCGCAACCGCATTCCGGTTTGCAGGAGGTCGGAGCGGAACTTAGCGGTGGAGATCGTCGAGGAGGCAAAGGAAGCGCGGGATGCTGGTTTCCGGGCGTACAAATTCGCCGCCCTTTGGGACGAAGAATCGCTCGTCAGTCTGATACGCGATGTGCGCCGGGCCGTAGGACCGGATTTCTGCCTGTTGCTCGACGGTCGAGCGCGGTGGGTCCTTGACCAAGCGATACGGATTGGTCGGGCGCTCGACGCGGCGGACTTTTTCTGTTTTGACCGACCACGACCCGACAACGACATGTCCGGCGGTAGGCAGCTAGCCGCCGCGCTAGATACCCCGACGAGCACTGGCGTGTCCAGCCCCATGGACGCGGCGCAGGTTATGACGACTCAGGCGGCCGACCACGTCCGCACCGGGGTAACGCGCGCTGGCGGCATGACGGATGTGCTTAAGGCTGCCCGCTGTGCCGAAGCCTTCGGGGCCTACTGCCATCTGGACGGTTTGGGGAGCTGCGACGGTTTCGCCCATTTGCATCTGGTAGGCACTATCCGCAATACGCCCTTTCTGGAGGTGGGCGAAAATGGAGCGTCTTCGCCGTTCATCGAAAATCCGCTGCAAATATGCGATGGGTACATCCAGATTCCCGCTGCGCCGGGACTGGGCATGGAGATCGACATGGGTGCCGTCAACGAGCACACCGAGGAACTGATTGAGATCTGAGGCCCTATGCAGATTCTAGATGTTAAGTGTTACCTGTTGCAGGGTGAACCCGCGACGCGGCAGGAGAGTTGCGGGGCCAGAGGAAGCATCGCCCCGGTGCCGCCGGGTATCTCCGGGCTGCTTACCCACGACCAGGGATTCGGTGCGGTCGATCCCGAGGGATTTACGTTTACCGGGGAAGAGCCCGAGCCAACGTATCGCCTGATGATCCGGCTCGTGACGGATGGAGACTTGGATGCGTACGCCAATTACGCCACGGGTTACAATCCTCGGGAATTGGAATGGGAGGCCAAGGCGTTCCTGGCCCGGTATGCCCACATGCTCATCGGCGTGGATGCCTTTGACCGGGAATACATCTGGCAGCGGTTTTGGATGGCCCAGCGATTCATGTACACGGGTAGAGGGCTGCTCGACACCATCGACCGGATGTTGTGGGACTTGGCGAGCCGAAGTGCCGGCCTGCCGATCTACAAGCTGCTCGGAGCCGGCCGCGAAAGCGTTCCTGCGTACTGCAATGTCGGTGGGCGGACCATTGACGACTTGGTGGCCCACGCGGTGAAACGGGTAGAAGAAGAGGGGTTCATCGGCTGCAAGGATCACTCGTATCGGGGGGTGAAAGGCAACGGGGAAATGGCTAGGAAGCTGCGGGAGACGCTGGGCGACGATATCCTGCTCTTTCACGATCCTGTCGAGTCGTACACAGTCGAGGAGGCTATAAAAATCGGCCGCATCCTAGAGAAATACCATTACAGGTGGATCGAAGAGCCGCTGCAGGATTACGACATCATGGGGCTGAAGAAGCTGTGCGCCGCCCTCGATCTTCCGGTTTTGACCCTCGAGTGGATCGGAGCCATCGGCGGACAACCCTACAATACGGCACCGTATTTGGCGCTACAGGCCGCGGATATCGTCCGACAGCGAGGTATTGGCATCACGGGTCAGGTCAAACAAGCCCAACTGGCCGAAAGCTTTGGCGTCGAAGTACACGGCGGCGATCCCCAGGTCATCCTGTCCATCGGCAACGACCCTGTCTTTGAGGCCATGGGCGTGCAGCCGCGTCCTCCCGAGGAGGAACTAGATTGCCGAGGTACGGTCGTCGTAGAGGATGGTGCCATGTCGATAGCTTGGAGCGACCGTCCCGCGGCGGAACCGGACTGGGACGAGATGGCTCGGAGCGCCGTTTTGGTCATTTGACCGCGGAACGATCTTTACAGCAGCGCCTCGGCTAGCTCGGTAAAATTTCTCACCTCCACATCGGGCCGGTACGGCGTTTCTTCGTACGGTAGGGCGTTGCGGTTGACGAAGGCCCCCCTCATACCGCAGGCTCGCGCTCCCATCACGTCGAATGAATTGGCCGAAACCATCATGCACTGTCCCATTTCTAGCTCTAGCAAGGCCGCGGCCCGGCGATACACCCCAGGGTGCGGCTTGAAGGCACCTACTTCCTCAACCGAGATAATGCGGTCGAAGTCCCAGCCAATGCGATTGGTCGCCAGATGGTTCAAAAAGTCCGGCTCGCCGTTGGACAGAGCGACTAGGCGGTAGCGCCCTTTTAGCTTTTCGAGGGTTGCTCTCACATCGGCGAAGGGGTTGAGGTGCTGCCAGGCTGCCATAAGCCGAGGGACATCCTCTTCGTCTGGGTCTATTCCCTCCAATGCCAAGACGTAGATCAAGGCTCGCCGCACCGTCTCCAAATAGCCGCTGTGGCCCAGCAGGAGGATGTTATCCTGATATTGCTCTAGGCGCTGACGCGCCCGCCATTGGTTCCACAGGTGCTCGGGCGAGACTGAAGATCCTTTGTCGCGCAGGTAGGACGCGATGGCTGGAGTCAGGCTGCCACCCAAGTCGAGGACGGTGCCGAACAGGTCGAAAGTGAGGGCTTGTACTGCTGGAAATTTGGTCATATTATTTGCCTCGTCGTGTTTGTTGCGTGCTAAGCGATTGTGTAATTTAGTCTACTGACGTTACGCACAGGCCCCGTAGAGATGAGATGCTTCGATTCCGCTTCGCTGCACTCAGCATGACAAGAAGGAAAGCATCAGCCCCTGTCATGCTGAGCGTAGCGAAGCATCTCCTACCCAAGAAGCTTCTTATGCGTAAATCAGTTACTCTATTCGCGAGCGGAAGCATCGCAATAAAATGACCGGTATGCAATGTGCGGTATTGTTGGGCTGTACGTAAAAAAACACAACTTAGCCGACCAACTCGGCGCACTGTTTGCCGAGATGCTGATATGCATGAGCGACCGCGGCCCCGATAGCGCGGGGTTGGCGCTCTATGGCAATGAGCCGCCAGAAGGCTTTATCAAGGTCACCTTGCGGCACGCGGCCGACGACTACGACTGGCCGGGGCTGGCCGACCAACTCGGTGCGCGCTTTGACTGCGAGGCTAGCTTGCGCGTCAACGCCAACTACGCGGTCATCGCAGTGCGCGCCGACGCGGAGTCACTCGGGCGAGAGTTGGCTGGCTCAGACCCTAACCTGACGGTAATGAGCATTGGCCGCAGCATCGAGATTCTCAAAGAAATCGGCGCACCCGCGGAGATCGTCGATCGCTTTGGCGTGCGCCAGATGCGCGGCACGCACATCATCGGCCACACGCGCATGGCCACCGAAAGCGCGGTGACTACCGATGGCTCGCATCCCTTTTCCACAGGCATGGACCTCTGCCTCGTACACAACGGGTCGCTGAGCAATCACAACCGGCTGCGCACGCGCCTAGAGCGCAGCGGGATCGAAATCCGCACGGAAAACGACTCAGAGGTGGCCGCTGGCTACTTGATGTGGCGGATGCAGCAGGGGGATACCTTGCAAGCGGCCCTCCAAACGGCGCTCGACGATCTCGACGGCTTCTACACCTTTGCCATTGGCACGGCCGATGGCTTTGCGGTCTTACGCGACCCGATCGCCTGCAAGCCGGCGGTGTTGGCCGAGACGGATGAGTACGTGGCGATGGCCAGCGAGTTCCAGGCGCTATCGAGCTTGCCGGGGATTGACGACGCGGAGGTATGGGAGCCCAAGCCGGCGCGGGTGTACACTTGGGGAGGAGCCGATTGATGGGTGTGGAGGTTTTCGACTTGGCGACCGGAGCGTTGCGCCAGCTCAACCAGCGCCTACACGATCTGACTGACGAGACGGCTAAGACGCCGTGGCGGATTCTGCATCCACGCGGTGCGCACGCAGTGGCCGCTGGAGTCGATGCGCCCGTGGAAATCGATATCGAAGGCCACGTTGGCTATTATTGCGCTGGCATGAATCAGCGCGCTCGCATCACCGTCCACGGGATGGTCGGGGTCGGGGTGGCCGAGAACATGATGTCAGGGCTGGTGAGAGTGAAAGGCCACGCCAGCCAGTGCGCTGGGGCCACCGGACACGGCGGCCTGCTGGTCATCGAAGGCGACGCGTCGAGCCGCTGCGGGATTTCGATGAAGGGGATCGATATTGTGGTTGGCGGCTCGGTCGGCCACAGCAGTTGCTTTATGGCGCAAGCTGGCAACTTAGTCGTCTGCGGCGATGCGGACGAGGCGTTGGGCGACTCGCTGTACGAGGCGCGGATTTTCGTGCGCGGTCGGGTCGCGGGCTTGGGGGCCGACTGCATTGAAAAGCCCATGCGCGACGAGCATTTGAGCGCGTTGGCCGAACTGCTGGCGCGAGCGGAGTTGTCCGATGTGCGCCCCGAAGAGTTCCGCCGCTATGGCTCGGCGCGTCAGCTTTACAACTTCAAGGTAGATAACGCATACTAGTTAGTGGTCAGTAGTCGGTGGCCAGTGATCGGCCCCGACCCCCGGAAGGGCAGGTGCTAACCACTGACCACTGACCACTGGCCACTAAATATGACGCAATCACACCACAGCCCAGAGGGCCTGCGCGAATCGGCGACCTTTGGCCGCGACGTCATCTACGAGATCCAGCGCGCCGCGCGGACCGGGATTTACGATATTCGCGGCTGGGGGGCCAAGCGCCAGGTACCCCATTTTGACGACTTGGTCTTTTTGGGCGCGAGCATGTCGCGCTATCCGCTCGAAGGCTACCGCGAGCGCTGCGACACCGATGTAGTATTAGGCACGCGCTACGCCAAAAATCCGATCCACCTCGACATCCCCGTCACCATCGCGGGGATGAGCTTTGGCTCGCTGTCGGCGCAGGCCAAAGAGGCGCTCGGCCGCGGTGCCAGCGAGGTGGGCACGAGCACCACGACTGGCGACGGCGGGATGACGCCGGAAGAGCGCGAACAGTCGCGGATTTTGGTCTATCAGTTGTTGCCCTCGCGCTACGGCATGAACCCCGACGACCTGCGGAAGGCCGATGCCATTGAGGTGGTGCTCGGCCAGGGGGCCAAGCCCGGCGGCGGCGGCATGCTGTTGGGCCAGAAGATCAGCGACCGCGTCGCCCAGATGCGGACTTTGCCCAAGGACATCGACCAGCGCTCGGCCTGCCGCCACCCGGACTGGACCGGCCCGGACGACTTGGCGATCAAAATAGTCGAGCTGCGCGAGATCACCGACTGGCAGGTGCCGATCTACGTCAAGATCGGCGCGACGCGGACCTACTACGACACGCTGTTGGCGATCAAGGCCGGAGCCGACGTGGTGGTGCTCGACGGGATGCAGGGCGGCACGGGCGCGACCCAAGATGTGTTCATCGAGCACGTGGGGATCCCGACTCTGCCAGCCGTGCGCCAAGCGGTGGAAGCACTCGACGAGTTGGATATGCACCGCAAGGTACAGCTCATTGTATCTGGGGGCATCCGCAGCGGCGCGGATGTGGCCAAGGCCCTGGCGATGGGGGCGGATGCCTGTTCGATTGGCACGGCTGCGCTGATTGCGCTAGGCGACAACAGCCCGCATTTGGACCCCGAGTACCGCAAAATTGGCTCGGCGGCTGGCTTTTACGACGACTTGCAGGACGGCCAAGACCCAGCCGGCATCTCGACCCAGACCGACACCTTGGCCGAGCGTCTCGACCCCGTAGCTGGAGGCCGCCAGCTTGCCAACTATCTGCGGGTAATGACCATGGAGTGCCAGACCATTGCCCGCGCCTGCGGCAAATCGCACGTTCACAACCTAGAGCCAGAGGACTTGGCGGCGCTGACCATTGAGGCGGCGGCCATGGCTAAGATCCCTTTGGCCGGGACGGATTGGATCCCTGGAAACACGCCAACTAAAGGAGCCTGCTGTGACTGAACGCACCCAGATCAAAGAACGCCTCGCCCAAGAGGGGATTGAATTCCTACTCGTCCAATTCGTCGATATGACCGGCGCACCCAAAGTGAAGATGGTGCCGGTGACCGCGCTCGACGACGCGCTTGACGAAGGCGCGGGTTTTGCCGGCGCGTCTATTTGGGGTTTGGGACAGGGGCCGCACTCGCACGATATGCTGGCGCGGATTGACCTCGATTCGTACGCCAAGCTGTCTTGGCAGCCGAACACCGCGCGCTTTGCCAGCGACCTGTTCGTTGATGGGGAGTCCTATCCCTATTGCTCGCGCACCAACCTCCAGCGGGTGCTCGCCGACGCCCGGCAACAAGGCTATGTCTTCAACGTGGGCATGGAGCCGGAGCACTTTCTCGTCGAGCGCGATGAAGACGGCTCGATCCAGCCTTGGGATCCGGACAGCGTGGACTCGCTGGCCAAGCCCTGCTACGACTTCCGCTCCATGTCGCCGGCGATGGCCTATTTGCAGGAGTTGACGCTGTCGCTCAACAGCTTGGGTTGGGGGGTTTATCAGTGCGACCACGAGGATGCCAACGGGCAATTCGAGGTCAACTTTGACTACGCCGACGCGCTGACGACGTCGGACCGCATCATTTTCTTTAAGATGGCTACCTCGCAAATCGCCAAGAAATACGGCGCGATTGCCTCGCACATGCCCAAGCCGTTTGCCGACCGCACGGGTAGCGGCTTGCACGCGCACTATCATATCGCCGATGCCGAGTCGGGCGAAAATCTCTTTTTGGACGAAGGGGATAAGCGGGGCTTGGGCTGTTCAGAGCTGGCCTACCACTTCCTCGGCGGCATTTTGCACCACGCGCGCGCCCTGTGCGCGGTTTCCAGCCCGACGGTGAACTGCTACAAGCGCCTGCAACTCGGCGCTGGAATTTATTCGAGCCGTTCGGGTTTTACTTGGACGCCGGCGTTTATCACCTACGGCGACAATAACCGCACGCAGATGATTCGCACGGCCGGCGAGGGGCATTTTGAAGACCGCACGATCAGCTCCGCGGCCAATCCCTATCTGGCTCTGGCGGCCTATCTGGTCGCCGGGCTCGACGGCATTGAGCGCGGTTTGGAGCCGGGCGAGCCCAATCTGGGCAATATGTACGAGCGCTCCCTCAACGAGATCCAAGCGGCGGGGATACAGCTTTTGCCGCAGTCGCTGGCCGAGGCGCTCGACGCGCTGCGCGGGGACGAAGTGGTGCAGAGCGCGCTAGGCCCCATCGCCGACGAGTTCCTTCAGATAAAAGCCGACGAGTGGGCCGAGTACGACGGCCAAGTCAGCCGTTGGGAGATCGACCGGTATTTGACGTCTGTTTGATTTGGCATACTGATCACGCAGGACCATTCCGGGACAGTTAGACGACCCCCGCATCGCGAGCTTGCCCCTTTCGAGTTTCATGCTGCTCAGGTGATGAAAGGGGCAAAACGCCCATCTAATGATTATTAAAATGCCTTTTTGAGTAAGTTATATTGCTATTTCGACGAAAAACCGTTATCATTGAGAAATGATTCACACATTTTCCGTATCCAACTACTACTCAGTCCGCGAGGAAGTAGTTCTCGATCTCCGCATTCCAGGCACTGCTCCCGCCCTGCCACGCTTTCGGCGCAGTACGGCCAAGCCGGATATACGACTCCCCTCTGTCGTCGTGCTCATGGGACCCAATGGATCGGGCAAGACGACCCTGCTGGATGCGCTGCTGGCTATCTCCCGCATCGCCTCATCCGCATCTCCTGCTGAAGAGACCAGCCCGCTCACCTTTCTCCCTTTCTCTTCGACGGAAACCAGAGACAAACCGACGCGGTTTTGCCTAGAGATCGAAGCGGATTGGCTGGCACAGGACCAAGCCCGGCACCTGTTCCGCTACGAACTGGCCGTGAAACGCGGTGACGCCGGCGTCAAGGATACCTTCTTCCAGCGCGAAGTGCTGTCCTACTTTCCCAAGGGGCGTCCCCGCCGCCTTTTCGAGCGCGGTGCTCCGGAAGAGCCTATATACGTTTCCAGCGAGCTAGGGCTCACTCCGAAGGATGATCGCCTCAAGGCGATTCGGGAGGACGCCTCGGTGATTGCCACGCTCGCCCTGCTCAATGTGCCTTTGGCGGCGCGTATCGCAGAATGGATGCGCGCTTTTTCTTATTTCTCCAACATCCTTCACCGCGAGAAATGGCAGCTTCAGACCCAAACAATGGTAGAAGCATTCGACGAGAGTGCTCCCGAGATGAGAGATTGGCTCGTGAAACACATCCAGGCCAGCGACTTGGGGATTCGAGACATGCGTATTTTGGAGCAAGCCGACAAGAAGGAGGTATTTTTCGACCATCGCGGGCTCGACAGGCCGATTCCTTTGCCCTTCGAGTCCAGCGGCACGAAACGGCTGTTCCATCTGCTACCTCAGCTCTACATCGCCCTCAACGACGGCATTCCCGCGGTCCTCGACGAGGTTGACGGTGATCTTCACGTGGATATCGCTGGCGAAATGCTCGACTGGTTCCGCTCCCAAGAGACCAATCCTTCCGGCGCACAGCTTTTCGTCTCCTCTCACAATGTTGGCCTGCTCGACAATCTGGAGAAGGAAGAGGTCTTCATCGTCGAGAAGGACCGCGATGGCGTGACCCGCGTGTACAGTGCCCAAGATGTGCGCGGGCTCCGCCGCGACGCCCGGCTCTATCCCAAGTACCGGGCGGGGGTGCTCGGCGGTATCCCGAAAATCGGCTGAGGAGCGATGCGCCGCAGGTCGGTCGAACCTAGGCGAGTCATTTTCATCGGGGTTGAGGGCAAGAGCGACCAAGCGTTCGCACGGTTCCTCGGCCACTGTTGTGAAGAAGCAGGTCTGCACCTGCATCTAGATGTGAGATCGGGGAGCGGCGGCGACTCTGTAGCCGTTGTTGAGGGAGCTGTCCGCCACTTGAGACATTCCGGCAAGAGTAACATCCCCGACAGGCTGGTGTTGTTGGACCGAGACCGCATTAAGCAAGACCTGCAGGCCGGACGCGACGCCCAGACGGTAGCATCCAGAGCGAAGCTGGAGATCATTTTTCAGGAGCCGAACCTAGAAGGGCTGCTGATCAGGCTGCATCAAGGACAAGAGAATCGGAGAATTGCGGCAGACAAAGCGATGGCGGAGCTTAGAAAGGTTTGGCCCGAGTATAGCAAGCAACTGACGGCGGACCAGTTGATTCAGCGTTTCGCTTTATCTGATGTGCAGCGGGCGGCCCAGCACGATAGTGGGTTGCAAAGGCTTCTTACCGTTATCGGTCTTTGATTTTTCTCGTTCTACGAGAGGATAGTCTCCCCCGTCATGCCCTATCGGTTGCTCAAATACGGTTTCGCGAACAAGTACTCCGAGCCGCGCATGTTCCGCTCGCCCGAGCGGTTGCGCGACAGCTATGAAGTAGTGATCATCGGCGGCGGTGGCCACGGGTTGGCTGCGGCGCACTATCTCGCCCAAGAGCACGGCATCCGCGATGTGGCCGTCTTGGAGCAGCGCTACATCGGCCACGGCGGTACCGGTCGCAATACGGCGATCATCCGCTCGAATTACCTGACGGAAGAGGGTGCGCGCTTTTACCAGTTCAGCGTGGATCTGTACCGCGATTTGGCGCGGCAGCTCGACTACAACCTGTTCTACTCCGAGCGCGGCCACTTCACTTTGGCGCACACGCCGGCCGCACTGCGCACCCAGCGCTGGCGCGCCGAGGTCAACAAGCACCTCGGCATCGATTCCGAAGTAGTAGGCCCGGAGTTTATCAAGAAGACCATTCCCGAAATCGACCTGAACTGCGGTGGGCACCAGCCGCCCATCGTCGGCGCACTCTACCACCCGCCGGGGGCCATTGCCCGCCACGACGCCGTGGCATGGGCTTATGCGCGCGGAGCCGACAGCAAAGGCGTTGAAATCCACCAGCAAACCAGCGTCACCGACATTGAAGTCGAGGACGGGCGGGTCGCGGGCGTACACACGGATCGCGGTTTTATCCAGACGCGCAAGGTGCTCAGCGCGGTGGCGGGCTGGACGCCGCAGATACAGCGGATGGTTGGGTTGCGCTCGCCGCTGGTGGTGCATCCGCTGCAGGCGTTTGTCACCGAGCCGTTCAAGCCGTGGCTCGACGCGATTGTCGTATCGGCCAGCTTGCACACGTACGTCAGCCAGTCTTCGCGCGGCGAGTTGGTCGCTGGTGCGTCTTTGGATCCCTACGAGTTGACGTCCATGCGCTCGACGCTCGACTTTGCCGAGGGCTTGGCTGGCCACATGCTCGACCTCTTTCCCTGCTTGGCCGACGTCAAGGTGCTGCGCCAGTGGGCCGGGTTGTGCGATATGACCCCGGACTTTTCGCCGATCATGGGCACGACGCCGATTGCGGGCTTTTACATCGACGCGGGTTGGGGCACTTGGGGCTTTAAGGCCTCGCCGGTCTGCGGTTACACTATGGCTCATACCATCGCCCACGCCGAGAATCATCCGCTGATCCGCGCTTTTAATTTATCGCGCTTTGATGCGTTTGAATTGGTCGGCGAGAAGGGAGCGGCGTCCGTTGGTCATTGATTGTGAATTAGTAATTCTTAATTCCTAACTGACGTTACGCAGCTTTTGTCATGCCTGCGCAAGAACGTCACCCCGTGCCTCGACACGGGGCAGGCATCCAGAGCGGCCCGTTGCGGCCGGTGTGTTAGGCTGGATTCCCGCTTTTGCGGGAATGACACCCCGCCCGCGGCAAGAAGCCGCCGCGCCAGCCCCGGCGAAGGCCGGGGATAATAACTGCGTAACGTCAGTTCCTAACTGACGTTACGCATCCGGGTAGGTGCGGTTTGAAACCACCTCCTACGGTGAAATATTTAAAAAATTAATTTTTTTATGTGTAAAAATTAAATAAATTAATAAAATTTAATAAAATAATTGATTTTTAACCTCATCAAGATCGGGAGAGGGACAATGAGTAGCAGGAAGACCGGAAACGGCGTGGAAGCCAAAGCGTGGGACGATTTTGTCCGCCGCGCTAGAAATGTTGATAGCGGGCAGCTGGAAGCAGAGGAGACCAATTACAAGCGCGAGGTGGGGAGAAAATTAGCTGATGCACGTAAGGCTGTCCTAGACGACTCGTCGAACTGGCACGACTTGTTTGTGAGCGCAAAGAGCAATCTTATTAACTGGCGGAATTGGGATTGTATAGAGAAAGGCATCACAGACTATCCAGCGGAAACACTTCAGGCTTTGCAAGCGATTTGGACACAGGACGAAGTTACTCTCGCTCAACGGGTCCAGAACTTCTGGCACTTGCTGCCCGCATCAATTTCCGGGCAAGTTTCTGGGCCGGGCGTCCGTGCGAGCGTGGTCTCTATGCTACTGATGGGGCTGGACTGCGAGCAGTATCCGCCGTTCAGGGTGAGTATGTTTGAAAAAGCCTACGACCGCGCCGGGTACGACCAACCGGAGAAGGGCGCAGACGAGGCTACTTTGTATGAGCACGCGCTGGGTTTTCTCGACCGAGTCGTTGAGGAATTGAAACTGAACCATCGCCTCGATGCCCAAGGGGTAGTTTGGATAACCGACGATGATTGGGACAAGCCGCCCAAAAAGGATGCCGGTAAGGACAACGAGACTAAAACCGGAATTGACTTCGCCACCCTCGCCGACGAACTACACTTGCCGAGCGAGTTCTTGGAGACCATCAACACGCTGCTAGAAGAAAAGCAGCAGGTCATTTTCCAAGGGCCGCCGGGCACGGGCAAGACCTACGTGGCCCAAAAGTTAGCAGAGCGTATCGCCGGATCGAAAGACCGGGTTGCGCTGGTGCAGTTCCACTCGTCCTACGCTTACGAGGACTTTGTGCAGGGCTACCGTCCGACCCTAGACAACGGAAACGCTGGATTCAAGTTGCAGGACGGTCCACTGCTGCGGGCGGCACAGCAGGCACAGAACGACCTCAACGCCGATCATTTCCTCGTGATAGACGAGATTAACCGGGGCAACTTAGCCAAAGTGTTCGGGGAGTTGTACTTCCTGTTGGAGTACCGAGACAGGGAGATTCACCTCCAGTATTCGGACGAGCCGTTCGGTCTGCCGCAGAATCTCTACATCATCGGCACGATGAACACGGCTGACCGCTCCATTGCGCTGGTTGACTTGGCCCTGCGCCGCCGTTTCTACTTCGTCGAGTTCCATCCCGACGAGAAGCCCATCAAGGGCCTGCTCCGCAGGTATCTCAAGCGCGAATCTCCCGGCATGGAGTGGGTGGCCGACTTGGTTGACCGAGCAAACGAACTGCTAAGCGATGACCGACACGCCGCCATCGGACCGAGCTACTTTATGAAAGAAAAACTTGACGAGGCTGCGGTCCGGCGGATATGGAAGTACAGCGTCCTTCCCTACATTGAAGAGCACCTTTTCGGACAAGGAGAAGATCGGCTGGCAGATTTTGACTTGGACAAGCTGCGGAAGGAAGTCACTTCCGACGCTGCAGACGCTGGTGGGAATAGTTAGGCCAGCGGGGGACGAGGATGTCGCAAGCGATGCGTGAGATAAACCTGCAGGAGCACCAGAGTAGCGAGCCTATTGAGCTTTCCGTTGCTGAGCGGGACGCGCTGGCCCGAGTAGTCGCCATCAAACCTGCCCGAGGGGAAGATAGCGCCTACATCCTGACACCGGGCTCAACCATCGGGGCCGTTGAGGTTGGCGACCTGTCGGTGCTCATCGCGCCGAAGATAGGCATTCCGCAGGTGCTGTCGCTGGCCTGCTACGCCATCGGGAAAGTTGAGTTCCAGAGGGAAGACTTTGATTTTGGCGAGGAGGACGCGCTGCCCGATGTGCTGGCAATGGTGCTGACTTTCCAGGCCCGGCGGGCCTTCGCGCACGGCCTGCTGCATGGCTACCGCACCGAGGAGGATGCGCTGTACACCGCGAGGGGACGCATCCGGTTCGATGAGCAACTGCGGCGCAGGTTTGGCGTACCGTTGCCTATGGAGGTGCGGTATGACGAGTTCACCGCAGACATTCTAGCCAATCGGCTGGTGAAGGCGGCCGCGCACCGCCTCGCCCGAGTGCGTCTGCGCTCCACCGAGGCCCGGCGGAATGTGGGATGGCTGGCGTCCATGCTCGAGGATGTGTCCCTGGTCGAGTTCTCTTCAACCTGTGTTCCGGCGGTGCGATTTGATCGGCTGAACGGGCATTACCGGGGCGCAGTAGAACTGGCGCGGCTCATTCTGCAGCACGGTGCTTTTGAGGCTAGGCGTGGGGCAGTTCGGGCTAGCGGATTCCTGATAGATATGAACGTCGTCTTCCAAGAATTCGCAACGCAGGCCCTGCGGGATGCCTTGGGCCTTTCCGAACACGTCTTTTGCTCGGACAGCGGCGTCGGGAATATGGCCCTAGACGAGGCCGGGCGCGTCAAGCTGAAGCCGGACCTGACTTGGTGGGAGGGCCATTCCTGCGTATTTGCCGGCGATGTCAAGTACAAGAACATTATCGGCGACCGCATCCCCAACGCCGATCTTTACCAGATGCTCGCATACGCCACTGCGCTCGATCTGCCGGGCGGCCTGCTAATCTATGCCCAAGGAGAGGCCGACGCAGCGACCTACCGCGTACAGCACTCCGGCAAGCGGTTGGAAGTTGTGGCACTGGACCTCGCTGGCCGGCTGGACGATGTGCTCGTCCGCGTCGAGCAGTTGGCTAATCGGGTCGTCGCGTTGCGCGAGGAATTAGGAACTGACGTTACGCGCCCGGGTAGGGGCGGTTTCAAACCGCCCCTTACGATGCAATGTTTGAAAAATTAATTTTTTGACGTGTAAAAATTAAATAAATTGATAAAATTTCATAAAATAATTAAAATAATTGATTTCTAATGAAAATCCTCACCTGTCCAATCAACGGGCCGCGCCCGCTCTCGGAGTTCGTCTTCGGCGGCGAGGTGCGTCCCATGCCCGACGCCAAGCAAGCGGATGACGCTGAGTGGGCCGACTACGTGTTCAACCGCTCCGGCGAGCCGGACATCCAGCGCGAGTGGTGGTACCACAGCGCCAGCAGCACTTGGTTTATCGCCGAGCGCGACACGGCTAACGACGAGATCGTCCGCACCTATTTGTGGGGCGAGGAGGACACAGCGTGAAGCGCCGCCTGTCCGCACAGCCCGGGGAGTGGATCGACCGGACGCAGTCGCTTGAATTCCGCTTTGAAGGCGAGGCGTTCAGCGGCTTTGCCGGGGATGTGATCGCCAGTGCGCTCTTGGCTAATGGCGTGCAGACGATGGGGCGCAGCTTCAAGTACCACCGGCCGCGCGGGGCGTACAGCTTGGCCGGGCACGATGCCAACGCGCTGTTTACCGACGGCGAGCGCACGCATCTGCGCGGCGATAGCGAGCCGTTGGCCGCGGGCATGGATTTGCGGGCCGTCAACACCATCGGCGGGCTGAAAGGCGATTTGCTCAAGTGGTTGGAGTCTTTGGGCCGCTTCATGCCGGTGGGTTTTTACTACAAGACATTTCACCGCCCGCGGTGGCTTTTTCCCTTTCACGAGCGGATCATCCGCCAAATCGCGGGTTTGGGCCAGATCAACCGCGACCAAGCGGCCACGGCTAGTCCCAAGGAATACGCTTGGTGCGACGTGCTGGTTGTGGGAGGTGGCGCGGCCGGGTTGGAGGCGGCAAGGGCTGCGGGAGAAGCTGGTGCCCGCGTTTTGCTGGTCGAGGAACAGGCGCGTTTGGGGGGGAGTTGGGTGTGGCAGCACGGAGGGGACTGCGACGAATTGGTCGAGAAGCTCGCCAGCCAGCCAAATGTCGAGGTCCGCTGTGGGACGATGGCTGGCGGTCACTACGCCGACGGATGGGTCGCCTTGTTCGACGCGGTGCGGATGACCAAGGTGCGCGCCGCGGCCGTCGTCTATGCCAACGGCGCGATTGAGCAGCCGGCGGTCTTTGGGCACAACGACCTGCCGGGCGTGCTGCTCGGGTCGGCGGCTCAACGGTTGGTAAAGTTGTACGCGGTCAAACCGTGCGACCGCATGGTGGTGCTAGCGGCCAATAGCGATGCTTATGGGGTGGCGCTGGACATGCTCGATGCCGGGGTCGAGGTGGCGGCTATTGCCGATTTGCGTCCCGACGCGGCAGCGCCGGCTCTAGCGGAAAAAATCGCTGCCGCCGGGGTGCCGATCCACAGTGCTCATGCGATTTATGCGGCCATGCCGAATAGGCAGAAGAATGGCCTGCGCGGCGCAGTGATAGCTCCTCTAGCCGCAAACGGTACCATAGATGCCCAGCGCGGCACCGAGATTCCCTGCGACGGCCTTGCCGCGTCGGTTGGCTGGATGCCCAATGCTGCGCTGCCCAGCCAAGCGGGAGTTCAATTCGCGTACGACGAGGCGTTGGAGCAACTCGTGCCGCAGTCGTGTCCAGACGGGGTCTTTGTCGCTGGGCGCGTGCGTGGGGTGTACGACCTAGACGCGCAGCGGGAAGACGGGCGGATCGCCGGGCTGAGGGCCGCGCACTACGCAGGTCACGGCGACGGCGAGGTGTCCGCGCCCCCGCCGCCTATGCGAGAAGCCCCCAGTCACAGCTATCCGATTTTCCCCCATCCGAGCAAAAAGAACTTCGTGGATTTCGACGAGGATTTGCACTTGACGGATTTCGTCAATGCGCACCAAGAAGGCTACGACAGCGTCGAACTACTCAAGCGCTACAGCACCGTGGGGATGGGGCCGAGCCAGGGCAAGCTGTCCAACATGAACGCGATGCGGATCTTGGCCAAACTCAACGGCGACAGCATTGCCGCGACCGGCTCGACGACCGCCCGTCCCTTCTACCAGCCGGTGCCGCTGGGGCATTTGGCGGGTCGGCGCTTCCACCCGATGCGCCGGACGGCGATTCACGATTGGCATTGCGAGCACGGCGCGGTCTTTGCCCACGCCGGCGACTGGTATCGGCCCGAATACTATGCCAGCGGCGATGCCAGCCGCGACGAGTGCATTGTACAGGAGGCGCAGCAGGTGCGGGCAGGTCTGGGGATCATTGACGTGAGCACACTGGGCAAATTGCAGGTCAACGGCCCAGACGCTGTCGAGCTACTCGAACGCCTCTATACGGGTCGCTTCAAGAAGCAGGTGGTCGGCCGCTGCCGCTACGGTGTGGCGCTCGACGAGAGCGGGGTTGTGATCGAGGACGGAGTGATAGCGAGGCTGGGCGAAGACCGCTTTTACGCTACTACGACTAGCAGCGGCGCAGCGGCCTTTTACCGCGAGATGCTGCGCTGGGTCGCGATCTGGGGCTTAGACGTGACCTTGAGCAATGTCACGGGTCAATTGGCGGCGTTCAACTTAGCTGGCCCAGAAAGCCGCGCCGCGCTGGCGGGGTTGACAGACATCGACTTGCGGTCGGGGCCTTTCTCCTATCTGCGGGTGCGCGAGGGCGAGGTGGCCGGGGTGCGGGCAATAGTGATGCGGGTGGGTTTTGTCGGCGAACTGGGATACGAGATCCACGTGCCGGCTTGGGAAGGGGAGCACGTGTGGCGGACGTTGATAGCGGCTGGTGCGCGGCCTTTTGGGGTGGAGGCGCAGCGCCTGTTGCGCTTGGAAAAAGGGCACTTGATCGTCGGCCACGACACGGACGCGCTGACGTATCCCCAAGAGGCGGGGTTGACGTGGGCCATTGGCAAAAACAAGCGCTTCTTCGTCGGCCAGCGCAGCTTGCAAATCTACGCCGCGCGTCCAACTCGGCGCACGCTCGTCGGCGTGCGGTGGCCCGCTAATTTTGCCGGCAAGCTGCCCGAGGAGTGCAACTTGATCATGCGAAGTGGGTGGATCGCTGGGCGCGTGACCAGCATCGCTCCGGTCTCGACGTTGGGTTATCCGCTGGGCATGGCCTTTGTCGAAGCGGATATGGCTGCTCCCGGCACGCAGGTGGAAGTGCGCTTGGACGATGGTTCGGCGAGTCTGGCGGAGGTGGTAAAGTTGCCCTTTTACGACGCCGAGGACGAGCGGCAAAAGCTGTGAGGTTGTCGGGGCAGCGCTAAGAAAGGATTGGTCTTGCTCCGACGAGTACCGACTGCCTATCGCCGGCGCGTAGTGCGCCGCGACCAGACCGCGGGCCGGGGTGTTACGGGGCGCGCCCTGCTCACCGGCGGCCTCTTGGCGGCCCTCATCGCCGTCGGCGTGCCCTATGGGGGCATGGTGATACAAGGGTCGCGGTTGGGGCTTTCGTCGGCGACGCCAGCGGCGTTTTTCTTGTTGTTCGTGCTGCTGGTGACCGTGCAGGTGGGTTTGGGGGCTGTGCGGCGGGAGTGGGCTTTTGGCCGCGGCGAGTTGGTGACGATTTTTGCGATGATGGCGGTGGCCACGGCCATTCCCACGCGCGGCGTAGTGGGAATGCTCTTGCCGATGATCACCGGCACCTTCTACTACGCCACCCCAGAAAACCAGTGGGCCGAGCTGATCCATCCCCATTTGGCCGACTGGATGGTCGTCGCAGACATCGAGGCTATCCGGGACTTTTACGAGGGCGTGGGCCGCGATGCGCCAATCCCTTGGGACGCTTGGTTGGTGCCCTTAGGGCGCTGGCTGGCGTTCTACGCGGTGTTTTATCTGGCTTTGATATGCCTGATGAATATCCTGCGCCGCCAGTGGGTCGATAACGAGCGGCTGGCCTATCCCTTAGCGCAAGTGCCGCTGGCTATGATCCAAGGCGCAGAGGAAAGCCGGCTCGCGCCTTTTTTCCGCCAGCGCCTCGTCTGGCTGGGCTTGGCCATCCCCTTTGTCCTCGGCAGTTTAGAGGCTCTACATCACTATTTTCCCGCTATGCCCTCGCCCGTACTGGATACGCGGCTGTCGCTGCTGCAGCAGATGGTTGTCTTGCGCCTCGACATAAACTTCCTGATGCTCGGTTTCGCCTACCTCATCGGCGTTCAACTCTCCTTTAGCCTGTGGGTTTTCTATCTGCTCCACGCCCTGCAAGAGGGCCTGCTCCAGAGGCTGCATTTGCACCACACCGCCGAATTGGGAACGTGGTCCGATGCGGGGATGGGGCATCAGATGATAGGGGCCTGCGCCGTTCTCGTCATTTATGGCTTGTGGACGGCCCGCGCTCATCTGGCCGAGGTCGGACGCCGCTTTTTGCGTCCGGGGAAAGACGAAGGGGAGATGGCGTCCTATCGCTTCTCCGTCATCGGATTGGTCTTGGGCGCGGCGGGTATGGTGGTGTGGCTGTGGCAGAGTGGGTTGCCGGTGTGGATCGCCGCGCTGGTGGTGGTGGTGGCGCTGGGTCTTTTGGTCGCGCTGACGCGCATCATCGCCGAAGCTGGTACTCCCACTATTACTTCGGGCATGATTCCCGCGGGATTTACCGTCGGCGCTGTCGGGGTGCCGGCCTTGGGTGCGCCGGGCATGGTGGCGCTGAGCTATACCTTGGTCTGGGTCGGCGATCTGCTGGTTTTTATGACTGCTCCTTTGGCCAATAGCTTGCGCTTGGGCAGCGAATTGGCGGGGGACCGCCGTCGGTTGCTGTGGGGTTTGGCCGCGGCCATGCTCATCAGCCTTGTGCTATCGACTTGGTACACGCTGCACTTGGCCTATACGTACGGAGCCGTCAACCTCCACCGGCAGTACTTTTCCACCTTTGCGGCCGAGCCTTCTAAGTTCGCCGCGCAGCAACTACTCCATCCCACCGGCCCGGACGCCATCGGCTGGCTGTGGACCGGCGGCGGCGCGTTGCTGATGAGTGCGCTGATTGGTGCGCGCAACTACTGGGCTTGGTGGCCGCTGCATCCTTTGGGCTTTGCCGCGAGCATGGCTTGGGTCATGAACCATATCTGGTTCGCGATTTTTCTCGCTTGGTTCGTCAAGACCCTAGTGCTCCGCTTTGGGGGCGCAGCGCTCTACCACAAGACCGTGCCTTTCTTCCTCGGCATAGCCCTCGGCCAGATCGTCGCTGCGGGGGTTTGGCTCATCGTCGATGGGTTCACGGGGACGGTAGGCAACCGCCTGCCGGTGTATTAATTTTTGTTATTATTGGACATTTACATCAATGATCCGCAGCTTCAGAGATCGAAGGATATAGCAATCCTAAATGACTTGAACGATTCGATATGCGGATCGCCTTGCAGGTAGGGGCGAGCGATCGCTCGCCCCTACAATTCGGCGTCTGTCGGCGTCTGTCGGCGGATTATCTCATGAATGATGTAGGATGGCTATATGAGCGTAAAAAACGGTATGGGACCGGTGCATCCGGGTGAGATATTGTGCGAGGAACTCGAAACGCTCGGCCTATCGGCTAACGAGTTGGCTAAGGCGCTGGATGTGTCGCTGGACTGCATCAGTGAGGTTCTCAGCGGTCAGCGCGACGTAACCGCCGACATCGCGCTTAGGCTAGCACGTTATTTCGGGACGACGCCACAGGTCTGGTTGAATCTGCAGAAGACCTACGAGCTTCGCCAAGCCGAGATTGAGGTGGGCCAGCGCATTGCCGAGCGCGTGAAACCTCGGCGGGCAATGGCTTAGAGGATACGAAACACAATGACGACAACGCGACGGACACCTTCTAACACAAAGGGAAACGGGGCCACCACCGGCTACGAGGCCGAGCTATGGCAGATGGCTGATGCGCTGCGGGGCAGCATGGATGCGGCTGAGTACAAGCACGTCGTCTTGGGCCTCATCTTCCTCAAGTACATCTCCGATGCTTTCGAGGAAATCTATACCCGGCTGGAGGCAGAGCGCAGCCAAGGAGCCGATCCCGAGGACCCAGACGAGTACCGCGCCGAGAACATTTTCTGGGTACCTGTTGAGGCCCGCTGGTCGCGTCTCAAGGAGCAGGCGCGGCAGCCGACCATCGGCCAAGTCGTGGACGAGGCTATGGCTGGTATCGAGCGCGACAACCCCGCCCTCAAAGATGTGCTGCCCAAGGACTATGCCCGTCCCATCTTGGACAAGCAGCGCCTCGGACAACTCATAGACCTCGTGAGCAATATCACCGTCGGCGACGCCGAGGCTCGCTCCAAGGATGTGCTGGGCCGCGTCTATGAGTACTTCCTTTCTCAGTTTGCCAGCGCCGAAGGCAAGCGCGGCGGCGAGTTTTACACCCCGCGTAGCGTGGTCAAGCTCCTCGTCGAAATGTTGGAGCCGTACCAAGGCCGGGTCTATGATCCCTGCTGCGGTTCTTCGGGCATGTTCGTGCAGTCGGTGGAATTCATCGACGCCCACACCTCGGGCAATGGCAACGGAAACAGTGGCCGCTCTGGCATCTCCATCTACGGTCAGGAGTCCAATTACACCACGTGGCGGCTGGCCAAGATGAACTTGGCAATCCGGGGTATTGAGGGCCAAATCGCCCACGGCGATAGCTTTCATAACGACCGCCATCCCGACTTGAAGGCCGACTTCATCCTCGCCAATCCGCCGTTCAATATCTCCGATTGGGGCGGCGAGCGTCTGCAAGACGACCAACGCTGGCAGTATGGGGCACCACCGAAGGGCAACGCCAACTTCGCCTGGGTGCAGCATATCGTCCACCACCTTGCGCCCACGGGTGCGGCGGGCTTTGTGTTGGCCAATGGCTCCATGTCGTCCAACCAGTCGAAGGAAGGGGACATCAGAAAGAGTCTGATAGAAGCCGACTTGGTGGATTGCATGGTCGCGCTGCCCGGCCAGCTTTTCTACTCGACTCAGATACCGGCCTGCCTCTGGTTTTTGTCCCGCAATCGGCGCAATGGCAAATACCGCGACCGCCAAGGCGAGATTCTGTTTATCGACGCGAGAAAGCTGGGGTTTATGGTGGATCGCACCCACCGCGATTTTGCACCAGAGGACATCGTCCGCATTGCCCGTGCGTATCACGCTTGGAGAGGCGAAGAGGGTGCGGACGACTACGAAGATGTTCCCGGCTTTTGCAAGAGCGCGTCGCTGGAAGAGGTCCGCAAGCACGGCTATGTGCTCACGCCGGGACGCTATGTTGGTGCCGAGGTACAGGAGGACGATGGCGAGCCTTTTGCGGAGAAAATGCAGCGACTCACGGCGCAGTGGCGGGAGCAGCAGGCCGAGGCTGTTCGGTTGGATGAGGCTATTGCGGAGAATTTGGAGACGTTGGGGTTTGGAGAAAAATGATGAGTATGAATACAGAAGACATCAAACGCCAATTGGATTTGGGGGAAGATAGCTACTGGGAGTTTAAGCAGGTCGAGTTCCGCGCTGACCGTCCGATAGCACCGAAACGAGACGACTTGGCAGATGAGATAGCGGCTTTTGCCAATGCCGGCGGCGGTGTGCTGCTCTGTGGTGTCACCGATGACGGTGCAGTACAGGGCATGTCGCGCGAACAAATGAACGCTTTGGAACGCATGGTCGTCGAGTTGTGTTCCCACTCGATCAAGCCATCGCTCTTCGACGTAGCCATTACTCGCCACCAACTCGACGACAAAGCACTGTTGGCCATCTCAATAGCCAAAGGCACCGCGCAGCACGACAGTCCGGGGGGTAGCTTCCGGCGCGTCGGTAGTTCCAAACGACAGATGGCCAGCGACGAGCGTATGCGCTTGGCTCAACAGCGCGGCCAGGCGCGTTATCGCTGGTTCGACGAACAGCCCGTGCCGGATACCGGGTTCCGCACGCTGGACGAAACACTTTGGAAACCGCTACTCAGCGTGGGCGGGCGGGCCGATCCTGAAACGGCACTGGAAAAACTCGCACTGTTGGGCAGGGATGAGGACGGCGCTATGCGAGCCACGGTGGCGGGGATTCTCTTGTGTACTCACGCGCCTGAGCAGTGGCTTCCCAGCGCTTGCATTACCGCGACCCACTATCGCGGTGAGGACCGGGCGTCCGGCCAACTCGATGCGCGGATCATCACGGGACCGATCAATCAGCAGGTGGCGGACGCAATGGCCTTTGTGATGCGCAACATGCGCGTCGGGGCGTACAAGAAACCCGCCCGCCTAGACCTTCCGCAGTACAGTGCCGAAGCACTTTTCGAGGCGATGGTGAATGCCGTCGCCCATCGGGATTATTCGATCCGCGGCAGCCGCATTCGCGTGTCCATGTTTGCCGATCGCATAGAAATCAACTCGCCGGGTGGGCTGGCCAACAACCTCACCATTGACAGCATGGCCGCTCGGCAAGCGACGCGCAACGAAACCATTGCGTCCGCGCTCGGACGAATGCCTGTTGGCGACATTCCTGGGTCTGAAAAGCGTCAATTCTTCATGGAGCGGCGCGGCGATGGTGTTCCCGTTATCCTGCGCGAGACCGAGGCGTTGAGCGGGAAGGCTCCCACGTATTGGATCCTTGGTGAGTCCGACCTCTTTCTGACGCTGCCCGCTGCGGACACGAATGCTACCCCAGCCACTGTTGCGGTGACGGTTCGTCGAGATGGTCAGCCAGTCGCGGGAGCCGATTTGCTGGTGCTATTTCCCGACAACACTTGGCAACGAGCCACGACAGACGAGAACGGAGAAGCGGCACTGGACTTGTACGCGACGCACCTGCCTATGACGGTGTTCGTCGTCGCCAAGGGCTGTGCCGCACACCTTGAACATGGGTGGGTCCCGGCGGATGGTGCGCTGGCTGTGGAGCTCAAATCCCTTGCTGGCGGCGGCGCGGTGATCTTTCCCGAGGCAACTGGCGCTATTCCGGGGCTCAAGGGGCAGCTCAATCCCATTCGCGGCCCCCATGACCGCACCTACCTCTATGCCTCGAACATCACCATCAACCAGGGCCAAGAACAACCCGTTCACTTTTCTTTTGGCGAAGACTTGCGGCTGATGGATGCCAATGGCGTCGAAATGTGGGGACGCATCGTGGAGATTGTGGGTCGGTCGGCGCTGGTGGAGTATCGCGGCACCGAAAAGACCAAGCTCTCTTGGAAAGAAACTTACCGCGCTATGGCGACTGATCGCGAAGACTGGAGCGATCACGAAACGGAGGGAACGGATGGCTGAGCGTCTGGATGCAGCGATCGAGATGAATCTGAAGAGACTAGGATTTGGAGATGGAACCGTATGAGCAATACCGATGAAATACGTTGGCAACAGCGTTTGGATAATTTCGGCAAGGCGCTTTCGCAGTTGGACGAGGCATGCGAACAGGATTCGTACACCAACCTTGAACGGGCCGGGTTGGTGCAGACTTTCGAGTTTTCCTTTGAGCTTGCTTGGAAGGTCTTGAAGGACTTGCTCTTTTATGAAGGATATGACCTCACAACCCCCCGAGAAGTGATTCGCAAAAGTTTTGAGGTAGATTATATCGACGAGGACGACTGCGAGATTTTTCTTGACGCCTTGGAAAAACGCAACTTGTTGAGTCACACCTATCGTGAAGAGATCGCTCGCCAGTCGGAAGCCTTGATCAAAGGTCAATATCATCCCATGCTCCTGCGGCTGTACGCAATCCTTGAAAAGAGACGCGCCCTATGATCGATGGCTTGAAGGCAAAATACCGCGCCGCGATTATCAGCATCCTATCCACCAATGAGCGGGTGGAGCGGGCGGTACTGTTCGGGTCGCGTGCTATGGAGACTTTTACGCCTGCTTCCGATATAGATATTGCGCTATACGGAGACCACCTGACTCTGACAGACCAAGCTAGCCTTGCCACCGCCATAGACGAATTACCAATGGCGCAACGGGTTGATCTTCTTTTACATGCGACCGTGAATAACGAAGCATTGTGCAAACACATAGAAGAACACGGGATTGAGTGGTATCGGCGGAAGACGGCTGAGCGTCTGGACTTGCCGCGCCGCTACCGGGATCAGATTGAGGCACTGCTGCGCGAGTATGTGCCCGGCGTGGAGGTGTGGGCTTACGGCAGCCGCGTCAAGGGCAAGAGCCACAAGGGCAGTGACTTGGACTTGGTGCTCAGAGGGCCGGGCTTGAAGCGGATACCTAGCGGCCAACTGGCGGATCTGACTGAGGCGTTGGAAGAGTCGAACATTCCCATCATTGTGCAGGCGCATGATTGGGCGAGGCTGCCGGAGAGGTTTCATAGGGAGATTGAACGGGAATATGTGGTGTTGGTGGGGAAGGAGGGATGGAAAATCGTAACGCTCAGAGACCTCGGTACGATAATCACAGGCAAAACACCATCAACACGCCGTGAAACCAATTTTGGTGGACAGATACCATTCGTTACCCCTCGTGATCTTGACGATGTACGAATGATCTATAAAACGGAGCGATACCTGACAGATGTTGGAGCATATACTGTGAAAAATGCTGTAATCCCAGCTAATACAGTGATGGTTTCATGTATCGGATCAGACATGGGAAAAGCCGCTATTGCTGGCAAACGTTGTGTAACAAATCAACAGATTAACTCTATCATCATTAACGATAAATTCGACTATAAATATATATTTTACAGTTTGAGCACTCGAAAAGACGAACTCCGAGATCAAGCGGGTGGTTCCGCTGTGCCAATACTGAATAAGGGGCATTTCGGGGACATTGAGATTTACCTCCCTCCCCTCCCTGAACAACGTGCCATCGCCCACATCCTCGGCACCCTCGACGACAAGATTGAACTCAATCGGCGCATGAATGAGACGCTGGAGGAGATGGCGCGGGCGCTGTTCAAGTCGTGGTTCGTCGATTTCGAGCCGGTTCGCGCCAAGATGGAAGGGCGGGATACCGGGCTGCCGCCGGATGTTGCGGATCTCTTTCCTGACCGGCTGGTGGACTCGGAATTGGGGGAGATACCGGAGGGGTGGGAGGTGAAGACGCTAGGGGAGCTTATCGAACTAGCCTATGGCAAAGCCTTGAAAGCGGACGACCGGAAGAAAGGTTCTATTCCGGTATATGGCTCAAATGGACGAGTAGGTTGGCATGACAAGAAATTAGTAGCCGGTCCAGGCATTGTTGTTGGCAGGAAGGGCAACCCCGGCATCGTCACATGGGCGCATAGTGATTTCTTCCCAATCGACACGACGTTTTATGTCGTTCCAAGAAATACAGACGGAGACCTGCCCTTCCTGTTCTTTGCCTTGACCGCTCAGGACCTTCCTTCCGTTGCTGCTGATTCGGCGGTGCCGGGTCTCAATCGGAACCTAGCGTATATGAACAGACAGCTTGTCCCCGATAAACGGATGGTAGATGAATTCAATCATTATTCCAGTGAAATCTTCACACGTCGCCATCATCTAGAGGAAGAATCCCGAACCCTCGCCGCCCTGCGCGATACGCTGTTGCCGAAGCTGGTGTCGGGGGAGATGAGGTTGTAGGGGCGGTTCGCAAACCGCCCCTACCCGCGATTCCGAGACTGCCTCCGAACCGAGGAGCTATCTAGTTGCACAGCCGCTACAACCCAAACATTCATCATCGCCGATCCATCCGTTTGCCGGAATACGATTACACGCAGTCGGGCGCATATTTCGTGACAATGGTCGTCCGAGACCGGTCGTGCCTGTTCGGTGAAGTTGCGAATGGCGAGGTACAGCTAAACGAAACTGGTATATTGGTCGCGGACACGTGGGAATGGTTAGCAACGCAATATGCCTATGTAACGCTGGACGAATATGTGGTCATGCCGAACCATTTACACGGCGTCATCGCCATCGATACCCGTAGGGGCGGTTCGCGAACCGCCCCTACCCGCGAAACCGCCCCTACCCCGGCAACCATGCCGTATAATCGGAAACCCCTTGGCCGTCTTATTGGTGCGTTCAAGACCGTTATGACCAAGCAGTTCAACCTCGCTCATGGCATCAAAGGCCACCCGGTTTGGCAGCGGAATTACTACGAACGTATTATTCGAGATGGGAATGAACTGGCCAGAATCAGGAAATACATTCTCGACAATCCAACACAATGGGCCTTTGACCGAGAAAACCCGATGGCAGTGAATCCCAAGCAGGACGCACCTTGACCACCATCTCCGAAGCCGTCGTCGAAGAAGCCGCCCTCGCCTATCTCGAAAGCCTCGGCTGGACGATTGCCCACGGCCCAGACATCGCTCCCAATGCTACCGACGCGGAGCGCACCGACTACGGTCAAGTCATCTTGGAACAGCGGCTGCGTAATGCCTTGGCTCGGCTGAATCCCTCATTACCCGGCGATGCCCTCGACGACGCCTTCCGCAAGCTGGCCCTCCCGGTAGGTGCAACCCTCGAAGCACGCAACCGTACTTTTCATCGGATGCTGGTAGATGGCGTGACAGTCGAATATCGGGCCAGCGACGGTTCGATCCGCGGAGCGCAAGCGCAGGTAATCAACTTCGATGATGTGGGAGCCAACGACTGGCTGGCTGTCAACCAGTTCACGGTCGCTGAAAACCGGCATAATCGCCGCCCGGACATCGTGCTATTCGTCAACGGCCTGCCGCTGGGAGTGATCGAACTCAAGAATCCAGCGGATGAAGACGCCACCATTTGGACGGCTTGGCAACAATTCCAGACCTACAAGGCTGAGTTGCCAACGTTGTTTGCATTCAATGAACTGCTGATGGTGTCGGACGGAACGCAGGCCCGCGTCGGCACGCTCACAGCCGGACGGGAGTGGTTCAAGCCGTGGCGCACCATCACCGGCGAAACGCTAGCCGATCCTGAGAAGCCGGAGTTACAGGTTGCCTTGGAGGGTGTCTGTGAGCCGGGGCGGTTTCTGGTCCTTGTGCGCGACTTTATCGCATTTGAGGACGATGGTAGCGGTGCGCTCGTCAAGAAGATGGCTGGCTATCACCAGTATCACGCGGTGCGGGTCGCCGCTGACGAGACCTTGCGGGCGGCCCAATTGCAGCGATCAGCAGAGCGTATCAGCGACGCCCTAGGGCGCTACGAATCGGGTCAACAGCCCGGTGGCGACCCCGGCGACCGGCGCATTGGCGTGGTCTGGCACACGCAAGGGTCGGGCAAAAGTCTGACGATGGTCTTCTATGCCGGGCGCATCATCCGCGAACCTGCGATGGGAAATCCCACCATCGTCGTGCTGACCGACCGCAATGACTTGGACGACCAGCTTTTCAGCACCTTTTCGCGCTGCCAAGACCTGCTGCGCCAGCCGCCGGTGCAGGCGGACAGCCGGGCCGACCTGCGCAGCAAGCTCTCGGTCGAATCGGGCGGCGTGGTTTTCACCACCATCCAGAAGTTTTTCCCCGCAGAAAAGGGCGACACACATCCAGTGCTTTCCCCGCGACCCAACATCGTAGTAATTGCCGACGAGGCCCATCGCAGCCAGTACGACTTCATCGACGGCTTCGCCCGGCATCTGCGCGACGCTTTGCCGCAGGCTTCTTTTGTCGGCTTCACCGGCACCCCCATTGAGCGGCAGGACGCCAACACCCGCGCCGTGTTCGGCAACTACATCAGCATCTACGACATCCAGCGCTCGGTCGAAGATGGAGCCACCGTGCCCATCTACTACGAGAGCAGACTCGCCAAGCTGGCCCTCAACGAAAATGAACGTCCGCTCATTGACCCCAAGTTTGAGGAAGTGACCGAGGGCGAGGAGGTCGAGCGCAAGGAGCAGATCAAGACCAAGTGGGCGCAGTTGGAGGCCGTCGTCGGCACAAAGGAGCGGCTGAAGTTGATCGCCCAAGACATCGTCCAGCACTTTGAGCAGCGCCTCGAAGCCTTGGACGGCAAGGCGATGGTCGTCTGCATGAGTCGCCGCATCTGCATTGACCTCTACCGCGAACTGGTACGCCTGCGCCCCGACTGGCATAGCGAAGACGACATGCAGGGTGCCATCAAGGTCGTGATGACCGGCTCGGCATCCGATCCGCTAAAATGGCAGCCGCACATCCGCAACAAGCCCCGGCGCGAGGCCCTGGCCAAACGGTTCCGCGACGCCACTGATCCGCTGCAGATGGTGATTGTGCGCGACATGTGGCTGACCGGCTTTGACGCGCCGAGCCTGCACACCATGTACGTCGATAAGCCCATGCGCGGCCACGGGCTGATGCAGTCCATTGCCCGGGTCAACCGCGTGTTCAAGGACAAGCCCGGCGGTCTCGTGGTGGATTACTTGGGGCTGGCTCAGGAGCTAAGACGCGCCCTTGCCACGTACACCGAGAGCGGGGGCAGCGGGAAAACGGCCCTAAATCAGAATGAGGCCGTGGCTGTGATGCTGGAAAAGTACGAGATCTGCTGCGGCCTGTTCTATGGGTTCGACTGGTCGCAGTGGATTAGCGGCACACCACAGGAACGGCTGAGCCTGCTGCCCGCCGCTCAGGAACACATCTTGGCCCAAGAAGACGGGAAAGACCGCTGCGTGCAGGCCGTGCGCGAGTTGTCCCAAGCCTTTGCCTTGGCCGTGCCGCACGAGGACGCGCTGCGCATCCGGGACGACGTGGGGTTTTTCCAAGCCGTGCAAGCCGTGCTCGCCAAAAATGCTCCCAGTAGCGCACGGCCCAAGGAGGAAATGGACCACGCGGTGCGCCAGCTCATCTCGCAGGCCGTGGCTTCCGAGGGCGTAATGGACATCTTTGCGGCGGCTGGGCTAGAAAAGCCAGACATCTCGGTGCTATCAGACGAATTTTTGGCCGAGGTGAAGGGAATGCCGCAGCGCAACCTCGCCGTGGAGTTGTTGCAGAAGCTGCTCAAGGGTGAACTCACTACCCGCCGGCGAAAAAACGTAGTGCAAGCGCGTTCTTTTGCCGAGATGTTGGAGCAAACCCTGCGCCGCTATCAAAACCGAGCCATCGAGGCCGCGCAGGTGATCGAGGAATTGATTGAGCTTGCCAAGGAAATGCGCGAGGCCAACGCCCGTGGCGAGCAACTAGGGCTTGCTGAAGACGAACTGGCCTTCTACGACGCGCTGGAGACCAACGACAGCGCCGTCCAAATTTTGGGCGACGAGACCTTGTGCAACATCGCCCGCGAACTAGTCGAGACCGTCCGCAACAACGTCACCATCGACTGGACGTTGCGGGAGAATGTGCGGGCGAATCTACGCCGGTTAGTCAAGCGCACGCTGAGACGCTATGGCTACCCGCCGGACAAGCAAGAAAACGCTACGCAGACCGTCCTAGCACAGGCCGAAGTGCTGTCCGAAGGATGGGTGGCCTAAGCAACAATTGAAAGAAAGGCAGAAATGCCTTACTTTTGGTTGTAGTAGCCAACTAGGAGCCGGAGCCATGACCATCACGCTGACAGTCACCGCTAAAGGACAGATTACTCTCCGCAAAGAGGTGCTCAGGCATCTCGGGGTACAGCCTGGAGACAAGCTCAATGTCGATTTATTGAAGGACGGACGAATGCAGATCAGACCGAAGCGTGGGACGTCGGCTGAGACGATCTTCGGCATGCTTGCCAAACGAGGGATGTCGTCTCTCTCCATCGACGAGTTGAAAGAGACTGCCGCTGCTGGATGGGCGGGTGAGGAATGAAGATCACTGCTGACACGAACGTCTTGGTACGCATAGTCATGCAAGATGATGCAGAGCAAGCCGCAGTAGCCCAAGCACTGTTTCTGCAAGCGACAGTTATAGCGATACCCGTTCCAGTATTCTGTGAGTTTGCTTGGGTGCTGAAGCGCGGATATGCCTCCAGTGCTGATGATATCGCCTCAGCAATTGAGGCAATTGTCGAAGTCGATGCTGTTGTTACTGATCTGCCAGCGGTTGAGGCCGGGCTAACCGTTTTGCGAGCGGGTGGGGATTTTGCCGATGGTGCACTCGCCTATCAAGGCGAAACGCTTGGCGGGACCGTGTTCGCAAGTTTCGATCGCAACGCAGTTGCTCTTTTGCGAAATAAGGGAGCGGAAGCGGCCGACCCAGCGGAACTGATTGCCTGATGGCTATCCCGACAGCTATAGCAATCCTAAATGACTTGAACGATTCGATATGCGGATCGCCTTGCAGGTAGGGGCGAGCGATCGCTCGCCCCTACAATTCGGCGTCTGTCGGCGTCTGTCGGCGTCTGTCGGCGTCCATCGGCGGATTATCTCATGAATGATGTAGGATGGCTATATGACCACGACGCGCAAAAGCCCCATCGCCCATCTCGTCGCCGACGCACCCGCTCCGGTGCAGGCCGCTTTGCACCATCCGGTTGATATGGTCAAGCTCGGGGCCAAAGGTCCGCGCTTGGTCGAGTGGGCCGAGCAGCACGCGCTCGCCCTGCCGGAGCGGACCTACGATACGCGGCCCGTGGGAGCGGATGGGGTTTTGGCGCGGGTGGGCGCGGGTGAATTGATCTTGGAGTGCCGACCCGAAGACGCGTTGTGGGCGCGTCTGAATGCGGCGTTGGAAGCTGCGGAGGCCGGGGTCTATCGGGTGGAGCAGCAGTCGGTGACCTTGGTGGTGCAAGGGGATGATGCCGAGGGCATTTTGGCGCAGGCTTGCGCGGTGGATTTGGCTCGTGCGCCAGCGGAGCGGATGGTGTACACGCAAGTGGCCGGGGCGGCTTGTGGGGTGCTGCCGCGTGGCGAAGAGTACCGCCTTTGGGTCGATTACAGCTTGGCGGCCTATCTGTGGGCCGCGCTCGCCGCCATTGCCGAGGATATTACTTGCGCCAAAACGCCGGGCTGAACAGCACCAAGAGCGTAAAGACCTCCAATCTCCCAATCAGCATAGCAAAGCACAGGATCCACTTGGCGACCGAATTGATGTCGCCGTAGTGGTGGACGACTTCCCCCAGGCCCGGTCCCAAATTGTTAATACAGGCGGCTACCGCTGAAAAAGACGTAGTCAGATCCAAGTCGGTGGCGAGCACGGCGAGGAACATGAGCGTGAACGTCAGCACGTACACCGAGAAAAACCCCCACACCGCTTCCATGACCCGATCGGGAACAGCCCGCAGCCCCACCTTGATGGGGAGGACGGCGTTGGGATGGATCAGGCGCGTGATCTCGCGGTTGCCCTGCTTTAGAATGAGCAACAGGCGCATCACTTTGATGCCCCCGGCGGTTGAGCCAGCGCAGCCGCCGACAAACGAGCCAAGGAACAACAAAAACGGCAGCACACTGGGCCAGACCGAATGGTCGGCAATACTGAACCCGGTGGTGGTGACAATGGACGCGGTGGCGAAGAGGCCGTAGCGCAGGGACGCGATGGCGTCGTGCTCGTTGTGGGTAAAGAGGATCAGCGAGGCGATTAGGGCGGTGATTAGCAAAATGACTAGGTAGGTGCGGCATTCAGAGTCGATGCGATACGGATGCAGAGACCGCTGGCGAAAGGCGTAGAAGTGGAGCGTGAAGTTTATGCCCGATAGCACAATAAAAAAGACGGCGACCAGCTCGATGGCTTGGCTGTTAAAAAAGCCGATGCTGGCGTCGTGGGTGGAAAAACCGCCGATGGCAACCGTTGAAAAGCTGTGGGCAATGGCATCAAAAGGTTCCATGCCAGCCAGCCAATAGGCCAAGGCACAGGCCACGGTTAAGCTCAAGTAGATGAACCAAAGGGCCTTGGCGGTATGGGCGATCCTCGGGGTCAGCTTTGAGTCCTTGATGGGGCCGGTGATCTCGGCGCGAAAAAGCTGCATACCGCCGATGCCGAGCATGGGCAACACGGCAATGGCGAGGACGATGATGCCCATGCCGCCCAACCACTGGAGCTGCTGGCGGTACAACAAGATGGAGCGGGGCAGGTCGTCTAGGCCTAGGATGACGGTGGCACCGGTCGTGGTCAAGCCAGAGAGGGATTCGAATACGGCGTCGGTAAAGCTCAGTTCAGGCTGGTCGGACAACATCAGCGGGAAGGAGCCGTAAAAGCCCAAGACGGCCCAGAACAAGACCGTTATCAAAAAGCCGTCCCTGATCCGCAACTCGGCGCGTTGCTGGCGCGTGGGCAACCAACACGCAAGCCCGGTGACGAGCGTAATGGCAAAGGCCAACAGAAAGGCGGTTGCTGCGCCATCGCGGTAGAGGAGGGATACGCCAGCGGGCACTAACATGGTGACGCTAAACAGCGTCAGCAGGACGCCTAGTACCCGGAATACAACTGCGAAGCGCATGCGTTCCTAGCCCCCGAAGATCTTTCTCACTTCCTCGTGGACGTAGTGCCGGGCGAAGACCACGGCTTTATCGCCGGGGTGGATGCGCGTCTGGCCGTGCGGGATGATCACGCTATCGCCGTGGACGACAGCGCCGATGATCGAATCCCTCGGCAGGCGGATGGAAATCAGGGGTTTTTGGGTGATTTTGCTGCCGCCGTGGGCGATGTACTCGACGGCTTCCACATCGAGGCCGGGCAGGCTGGCGATGGAGGCGATGCGCTGGTGCCGCACGTAGCGCTGGACGGCGTTGACGGTCAAAAGCTGTTTGCTCAACACCGAATCGAGGCCAATGGCCGGGGTGATGGGCATGTAATCGACGTTATTTACCAAGGCGATGGCGCGCGGCACTTCGAGGTGCTTGGCGACTAGCGTCGAGATGATGTTGACCTCGTCGTTGCCGGTAACGGCGACGAAGGCGTCCATGTCGGCTAAGCCTTCGACGGCCAACAGGTCGTAGTCGGTGCCGTCGCCTTGGATGACCAGCACGTTGGCGAGTTGGTCGGCGATTTGCCGGGACTTCTCGGCTTGGCTTTCGATGAGCCTGACGCGCATCTGCGAGGAAAGCTCATCGGCGATGAACTGGCCGATGAGGCCGCCGCCTAAGATCGCGATGTCTTCGATGCGGTGGTCGGCAAGGCCGGTCAAGCTGAGCACCGAGGGAATGAAGTCGGGATCGCTGATGACGAAGATCCGATCCTCTGGCAGCAGCGTGGTGTTGCCCCTCGGGATCAAGGTCTGCTGCTTGCGCTGGATGGCGACGATGCGCATGGGGATGTCGGCAAGCTGCCGCCCCAATTCGCTCAAAGGAGCGTGGAGCAGGGAGGACTGGTGGTCGAGGCGCATGCCGAGCAAGACCAGCTTGCCCTCGGCAAACTCGACTAAATCGGTGGCACTGGACTGGCGGATGAGGCGGACGATGGCGTCGGCGGTTTCCTTTTCGGGGTGGATGAACTGATCGACGCCGAGCTCACGGGGATTGAAGATAAAGTCGGGCGCGGCGAATTCGGGATTGCGGATGCGGGCGATGGCCGATTGGACGCCTAACTTCTTGGCCATTCTACAGGCGAGCAGGTTGACCTCGTCGTTGGTGGTCATAGCGGCGACGAGATCCACCTTTTCGATGCCGAGCCCGCGCAAGTCCTGCAAACTAGTGCCATTGCCCTCAGCGACGATGACGTCGAGTTGTTCGCTGACGCGCTTGACGCGGCTGGGATCGGTGTCAATCTGGGTAATATCGTGCCCGTCTTGGCTCAGTTGCTTGCTCAACTGGAAGCCGATAGCACCGGCACCGATGACCAAAATGTGCATGGTTTTTTAGCCAAATTTCGCGTTGTAGGGGCGGTTAGCAAACCGCCCCCTACCTAGTCGATGTGGAAAACCTCGCGCAGGTCCTTGGCCATAGGGCTGTCGTCCGGGTTGGAGGCCATGATGTCCTTCATATAGGTCCACCACCGGCGGCAATCCGGCGTCTCGGCGATGCGATTCCAGCGCTCCTCGTCCTCAATTTCTACGTAGGCAAAAAGCTGGTGGGTGTCGGCGTCGAGGAAGATGGAATAGTTGTGGACGCCGTAGTCTTTGAGGGTCTGCTCCAACTCGGGCCAGATGGGGTTGTGGCGCTTTTCGTATTCGGCGTGTTGGTCGGGATTGACTTGCATGACAAAGGCTTTGCGGATCATGGTATCTCCTTTGGCTTAGATCTGTGCCAAGTGTCTGGCATTTCGCTTGCTGAGTCAAATTACATGTATATTACGGGGCCAAATCAGAAATTGAAGATCATGTTGCCCTCGACGCCATAGGCCCCGTCGATGAAGAGCCATAGGCAGGCCGTGGTGAAGTCGCCGAGGATCAGGCCCAAGAAGAACGGCATCAAGGCGCGATAGGCGCGCACTCCGCCGTAGCGCAGGATGGTCGCCTTGAGCAGCCAAGCTAAAAAGATGGACAGCCAGCCATAGTAAACGATGGTGAAGGTAGAGGCGATGGGAAAACCCAGAGGATGCAGGGGCCACCACGCGAAGCGGTGGCGCAAAAAGAGCAGGGCTGCCATGACGAAGCTGCCGCTGGCGGTGAAGGCGAGGCGCGGGGCAAACGACGGCTCGGGCGCATTGTACACCGAGGCCATATAGGTAAAGGGCCAGCGCGGCGCACCGCTAAAATACCAGCCGTGCAGGTTGATGCCGCCGTAGGTATAGGCCAGCGTCATGGTAAACCAGATCGAGCCGAGCAGTCCCACGGCGATGGCGGCAACCAAGGCCCAAGGCAGCCAGCGCGGCGCGGGCGAGTCGCCGGAGGTGAGCTTGAGGCTGTGCATGACCGCGTTCATCATGTTGGCCGCGGTCTCGCCCATCCACACCGTGCTCAGACCCAACCCGGTCATGTTGCCCAAGCCGAGGGTTTCGGGACCAATGCCCCGGGTGATAAACGCCTGTGGGGCCATCGGCGTCTGGCAGCCGGGGATGCCGGCCTCGCAGACGATGCGCGACAGGCCGATAAAGACGATGAGTGCTCCTACCACCAGCAGCACGGCGGCGTACAGGGAAAGGCCGGTGAGGGTCAGCCATGCGACCATGAGTGCCACGCCGACGGCTAGGCCGCCAAAGGCCGTGCGCGGAGCCATGAGTTCGCCGGGGGCTGGCTCGCCTTTTAGGGCTTGGCTCCACAGGCGGTGCAGATGGGCGCGGGCGGTCCACATCACGAAGAGGGCCAGCACCAAGAGGCCGCCGGCCTGCTGATGGGAGACCGGGACCGAGCCGCCGCCCGAGGTCCAGATATCGCCCCCGCCGATGACGAGGCCGATGCGGGCGAAGATGACTTTTTCTAAGGTGTAGAACAGAAAGAAAAACCAAATGCTGAAGGAGACGCTGAGCGCCATCAGGTAGGCCAGGCCCAAGATCGGCAGGTTGATCCGCCACGGCAGGCCGACGCTGCCTTGCAGCAGGGACAGGCTGCCGCTCAGGGCGATGGGCTGGAAGGCGTCGTGGTAGTAGTTGAGCGAGTTCCACGAGTGGATCAGCAGCGGCACGGCAAAGCCCAGCCACAGCAGGCGGTTTTTGAACAAGCGGCCGAAAAGGGACGCCGAGTCCGCGTCTTCGAGCATGGTCAGCGGCAGGCGAGTGAGGGGGAAGACGAGTCGCTCGTTGGCGACCCACTGGCCTCTGAGCAGCACGCCGAGGCAAAAGAGGACCCAGTAGAAGGTGAAGATAAAGCATATCCAGGCGGCTAGCGGGCGGCTCCAAGCAGCCCACGGTATGGCGCTGCCTTGGGGCAGTCCTTCGTAGAACAGGCGCACGGCCTCGGTGTCGGTGGGAGCCAGCCAAGGGTGGATATACTCGACGAAGAGTTCCTGCCAGGCATTTTCCGGCGTGGCGTAATACGCGGCTCCGGTGATGACCGACAGGAAGCTGCCGGTGAATCCGGTGGTAACCACCACCGAGCCGACTAGCATCATGGCGTACACGGCGATGAGTTCGGCGCGCGAAAAGGCCCATGTGCGGCCCAGCATCTTGAGCAGGGGCAGTCCTGCGGCTGTCAGTAGAAAGAGGAAGAGGACGGCGATGAGGGGAATGGCGTTGCTGGTGATTTGCGATCCCTTGACGATGAGGATCCCCCAAGGGCTTAGCACGCTGATCGCCCCCACGAGGAGCAAACCTGTGAGGACGGCGCGCAGGGAGAAGGCGGGTGGCTGGGGTGGCAGTGAAGACATGGATTGAAACAATATAAAAAAATGCGGAGGGCGTTGCTTCTGTGCTGAATTGTAGGATGATGTGGACTATAGGCGCGGCTGCGTGGTTGGGCTGTGCTCCGGTCGAAACCGAGCGCTCGATTGCGGCCGCTGATGGTCAGCGCGCGGTGCCGACGGGCGACATTCCGCAGAGCGCGTGGCCAGCAGCTTGGTTCCGGCCGCCGACCACGGCGTCAGCCGTGGGATTGCAGACCTTCCGCCAATCGCCCGTGCTCGATGAATGGGTGGCGGCCGGTGAATTGCCGCCGGTCGCCGAGCGCCTGCCCGACGACCCGGTGGTGGTGGAACCCTTCGGCGAAATTGGCCGCTACGGGGGCACGGCCCGGCTGTTTTTCGCGGGTGAAAGCCTGATCAACGTGCCCGAGGGCGTGCTGCGTCCAGGGCCGCAAATGCGGTTGAATCTGCCGAATTTTGCGGCCAAGGCCGAATACCGCAACGGCGCGCGGACCTTGCGGATCACCCTGCGTCCCGGCCACAAGTGGTCCGACGGCCATCCCGTAACGGCTGACGACTATGTGTTCTGGTTCGACCACGTGCTGATGAACGAAGAGCTCACGCCGGTGGTGGAGCCTCGGTTCAAGGGCGCGCGAATCGAAAAGCACGACGCGCACAGCTTCAGTTATCACTTTCCCCAGCCCATGCCGCTGTTTGTCAACCACCTCGCCCACAACAGTTCGCGCTTGGCGATGCCAGCGCACTTCATGCGCCGCTACCACCCGGCGTTTACCGATCCGGCGCAGTTGGAACGCGAAGCCGAAGAGTTGGGTTTGCAGGACTGGCTCACCTATTTTGGGGCGGTCAACAGCACGACCGATCTGATGTATTTCAACCGCCCGGTGCTGACGGCGTACGTATTGGTCAGCCGGACCTCAACGCGCGCGCTGCTGCGCCGCAATCCCTACTATTTCAAGGTGGATCCCGCCGGCAACCAGTTGCCCTATATCGACTACTTAGAGGTGCAGCGGGTCGATAGCGCCGAAATTATGGCGGCCAAAGCCTCGACCGGACAGGTTGACTTTGCCGGGCGGCAGTTTATGACGGCGGATATTCCGCTGTTTAAGCGCTTCGAGCAGTACAACGACTATTCCACGTACGTCTGGCCGCGACCCTACGGCTCGGACGTGGTGTTGCAGTTCAATTTGAATCATCCCGACGCGGGGCTGCGGCGGATTTTTCAGGATGTGCGCTTCCGCCGGGCGATGTCGCTGGCCATCAATCGGCAGGAAATTAACGACATCGTTTACTTTGGCTACGGGGTGCCGCGCCAGCTCACGGTGGTGTCTGCGAGCCGCTACTTTGAGCCAGAATTTGCCACGGCGTGGGCGGAGTTTGACCCGATGCGAGCCAATGCCATGTTCGACGAGATGGGGCTTGTCGATCGCGACGGGGATGGAAGACGCGAGCGGCTCGACGGCAAGCCACTGCAAATCACTTTGGAGTACATGATTGGCGAGACGCCCAAGCAGGTCACGTTGGACTTGGTAACGGCGCACTGGCGCGAGGTGGGGATAAGCGTCAATCTCAAACAGATCAGCGGCACGTTGCAGCGGATCCGCGCTAGAGCAGGTTTGATGGATATGACCATCTGGCACGCCGATCGCAATGCAGATATCCTCTTTCCCATTGAGCCTTATTGGTACGTGCCGACCAATGGCGGCTGGGAGCAAAGCCAGTGGTCTAAGTGGACGCGGTGGTACTTTTCCGACGGCGCACTCGGGTGGGAGCCGCCGGCGCAGATCAAGGAGTTGATTGGCTGGTGGGAGATACTGCGCCGCACTACGGACGAGGAGGAGCGCATTGCGATGGGCAAGAAAATTCTCCGCAGCCAAGCCGAGAATCTGTGGGCACTTGGCGTCATTGGCCTAGGACCGCATCCGGTCGTGGTCAGCCACAAGCTGCACAACGTGCCGCCCCAGGGCTATTGGGGTTGGGATTCGCGCTGGACGTGGCCGTACTATCCAGAGACTTGGTATTTGGAGGAGGAAGTTGCAAAGTAGCCGCGAATGCTGTGCAAACAGTTGTCTTTCGCCGATCTCTATTTTTATTATATTATGCTAATGTTTATCAATTATTTAAGAGCTGTTGAAAGGAGGTAAAGAGAGGCCGTTTTAGGCATCAGAAGCTCATTCTCATTTTTCGTTTTTTTGACGAATGTTCACACCACGAACCCATGAGGTGAATTGCATTATGAAGAAGATTTTGAGCATCGCGACTATTTTGGCCCTAGGCGTCATGTTGCAGGCCAGCGCAGTATCGGCTCACGTGCCGATCGCCGGTATCGACTCCGGTACGCTTTTCCAGTGGCCCGCTGGTCTGGAACCGACCTTGGACGGCGATCTTTCTGAGTGGGATATCGTCCCCGAGGATTACTACGTGCCCTTTGAGTCCCACTTCGAATACTATCTTGGCTTGGGTCACGAAAACGACGAGAGCAATCTGTCGTTTCGGGTAGTAGCCGCTTGGAGCGCAGGGACCAACCGCCTCTATTTTATGATGGAGCGCTTCGATAATCTCTGGGTCCGCACAGGCTTTGGTCAGACCGCCGCTGGCGACGATAGCTGGGAGATCATGATCGACGCCGACCACGGCGGCGACCGGCACTTTGCCCTCCCCGACGATTACGAAGACGCCGAAGAGCGCGACCGCAACCAAGGCCGCTTCGCCCAGAACGCCCATTACGTTTGGCCCGAAATGCCCGACGCCAACCGGGCCGTCGGCTGGAAGTGGTTCTTCAACAGCAAATCCACTTGGCACGACGTTCCTCCGTGGGGCGATTACGGTTTCCAGCTAGATGGCGAAGTCAACTCGGGCGAGGCTACGGCGCGCATTGAGGTGATGACGATCGCGTGGGATGACTTCCACTGGGTCGGTCCGGACGAGAGCCTAGTCCACACCTTCACCGAGGGCAATACCATCGGTCTGGGTTGGGTTGTTCACGACATAGACAACACCGCCGAGGACAATGGCGGAGCCAGCGCTGGCGGCTGGGGCATCAACCCCAACATCCAGATGTGGTTCGACTGCGTCAACTGTTCGGACTTTTTGCTGGCCCCGATCGATCCGCGCGTGGATTTCGAAAGCGTTGAAACCGCGGTAGAGGAAGAAAGCTGGGGACGCATTAAGGCGGCCTATATCCAGTAGTTCGCTTCTCGTTCCCAACTATCAGTACCTGCTAGTCTCAGAAGGGGAGGTGTCTCGTGCATCTCCCCTTCTGATTTCTGCCTTCCCGGTGGGAGATGCAGTGATGGTCGCATTTAGAGGCTTCTGCGCCGCGCTCTTGTTGGCCGCGAGTAGTATCCCGGTCGCGGGATTGACCGTCTATCGGCTAGGTGGTGAGGGTTTACCGCCGCCGCCCGAAGTGGCCAGCGGACAAGCCGATTTAGTCCAATTTAACTGGGCCGAACTCGATTCTGACTTACAGGGAGTAAGCGAATCCCTGACGATTGCGCCCGACGCCATTTCCCCGTTGTTCTTCCCGGCGAATGTCAATATCGCACCGACGGTCAAGGATCGCGGTGGCTATCTACAGACCCAAGGTTTTCAGGCTTGGGTCGAAACAGATGATATAATTTTGGTAAACGACGGCGATCCGGCGACGGCCTATTACGAGGAGAAGGGATCCAATCAGGTGAACGTGGGAGATGACTTGCGGTTCGGCAAAGTTTTACTGTTCGACCTCGGCGGTTTGTTTGCGGTGGATCGAATCCGCTTTTTCGCACGTGCTGGCAACGAAGCCAATTACATCGAACTCTTCCACATCTGGACCAACACGCTGACGAATGAAGAAGCCGGGATCAGTAGCGTGGACCTCTGCACCGCTGGCCGGACGGACAACTGCTTGGGCTTCATCAACCGGGCACACCGAGACCTCTACAATCGCAAAAACATGTATTTCAACGCGCTGTTGGAGGTCGAGGAAAACACCCGCTCGACCGTAGAAGTGGAACTCACCGGCGAATACATCCGCCGCGTGGTGATGTTTGTGCCGTCGCAGCTAACGCGGGACTGGGAGATCGCCGAGTTTGAGATCTTTGCGCCCGGCTATGTGCCCAATGCCTCGTATCTTTCCAACATCCTCGATCTCGGCAAAGAAGTCTCGCTAGGCGAGTTGCGCTGGTCGGGGACCAAGGCCGCTGAGGCCGCAGTCAACATCCGCAGCCGGAGCGGCAGCGATGTCGATCCCAACATATACTGGCGCCATACCTTCCGCGGCGACGAGCAGGTCAGCTACGACGCCAGGGGCAATCCGCTGACCTTGCGCACGTACGGGCGGTTGGAAATTTCCGAGCGCGGCAAGATCACCCGCGACGCGGCAAATTGGGATTTCTGGTCGAAGACCTACGATTTTGGCGACAGTGTTGGGACGCGCTGGTCGGCGACTAAGCCGCGGCGTTTTGTCCAGTTTGAGTTGGACTTTCAATCGAACATCGCCGCGGGCAGCCAGATGAATTACGTGGAGTTTACTGCCTCCCCGCCGGCGGTTACGGCGCTGGTGGGAGAAATTGATCCCTATCAGGTGGAGACGGCCGAGGTAACGCAATTTACTTATGCCATCCGGCCTACCATCGGAGTCGATGATCCGGGATTCGATCATTTGGAAATCTCGGCCCAAGGCGGGCGGCTGGTGCGCATCGACGGCGTGCGGATCGGGGGCCAAGAGGTAGCTTTTGAGCGGGTCGAAGAAGGGGCTGCGCGGCTGGTGGTAGGAGTGCCAAGGTTAGACGTGGACCGCACTGAAGAGGTGATGGAGGTGGATTTTAGCGCCGAGATTTTTCGCTATGGAGCGACCTTTGCCGGGCGCGTGTTCGACAGCCAAACCCCGCAGGAGATTTGGCAACCAGTGCAGCCCGGCGACGCCACCGCGCTCAGGGACGGCAACAGCCTTTCGGTGCAGGCCGTTGCGCTAGGGCCGCGAGTCCTCGGTGCGCTCGATTTGGCCGGGGGCGTTTTTACGCCCAATGGCGACGGCGTCAACGACGGGTTGGACATTGCCTATGATTTGCTCAAACTGGTGGCACCGACTCCGGTGGTGGTGGAAGTGCGGGACTTGGCCGGTGAGTTGGTGCGCGAAGTGTACAATGGTCTCGACGCAGCCGGTCGCCACCGGCGGCAGTGGGACGGTTTGGACGAGTACGGGCAGCGGGTGGCTCCCGGTGTTTACATTTGCCGCGTCGAGGTAGAGACTGAGGAGGGTCGGCGGCAGCACGCCGGGGTCGTAGCGGTGGCGTACTAGTGGTCAGTGGTCCCTGTCCCGTAGGGTGTGTGGCGGGGAACTAACCACACACCACTGGCCACCGGCCACTTACCAAGACGCCCGCGATCCCAGAGCGAATCGGGCCGAAAACCAACTACCGGCCGTGCGATGCGTAACAGCAGTTAGGAATTAGGAGATTGGGCTATGGTCAGCAGGAAGTGTACACTGGCGTTGAGTGTGGGGCTTGGGTTGTGGGGAGTGGTTGGGGCGCAGAATCACGCATTGCGGTCCGACCACGTGGTCGTAAACACTCAACGCCACTGGGATAATTGGGCCTTTGTCGAAGGGACGCTGAATGTCTCGGCTAGCGGGGAAGTCGTTCCGGCCTTCGTGCCCAAGGACCACAACGCCGTAACGGACATTGTCCAACACCTGCAACGCCTCGCCGATAACGCGACCATCCTCGACGCGGTCGAAGCCGGGACCAACAAGGCGGCGGTCGCCAACCTCTTCGACGGCGACGAAACGACCTATTGGGAGCCAGACCCGGACAGCCCATTGCGCGACTGGTGGATCCAGGTCGATATGGGGCGATTGATCAATGCCACGCGGCTCGGGTTGCAATTCGTGCCCGAAGGGCAGGGCGATCCCTTTTTGCAGTTCGCGGTGCTGACGGCCGACAACGCCGACCAGGGCAACAAGATCGCGGGCAAAGTGCCCATGCACTTGGTGTACCGCACGCCAAGCGACAACAAAAACCAGCGCGAGTTCGAGTTCGACCTCAATCGCGGGGAGCTTATTAACCCCGCGCCCGGCGTGGATTTTGCGGGCGACATGGTGCGCTTCGTACAAGTCGTGGTCACCGAAACCGATGGTGCGCGCGCCGTCGAGGTGTCGGCTGACGAATACGAGGCGTTGGCCAGCCGCGACCAGGGCGATGTGGTCTTCTACAAGCAAGTGGGGGAAGGGGAAGTGGAGGTCGAGGAGGCGATCTACGAGGCGATTGACTCGCAATTGCGCGGCCCGGTGCGCTATTATCGGCGGGAGCGGCCGCGCTTGGCCGAGTTGGCCGTCTATGAGTTGGGCAAGAACATTTCGCAGGGCATGATCTTAGATCGCAACGGCAGCGCCGAGAGCTCCCACGATGGGTCTGTGGGCAACTTAGTAGATGGGGAAGGCACCTATTTGACCTTCAATCTCAAAGCCTTTCAGACCGGGAACGTGGAATTCGGCGAGCGCTTTCTGGAGTTCGACCTAGGTGCTTCCTACTGGCTCGACACCGTGCAGCTATGGTACAACCTCAGCGTGGCTGGTGGCCGGCTGGCTGGAGCCAGTTTTCATCGCTACGAAATCCAGACTTCGGACGGCACTCCCGCGCCCGGCGGCGGTCGGCTGTGGACGGTACCCGCACAGATTCGCGGCTTGGGCACGGCGTATGAAGTCAACACCTTTCAGCCGACGCCGGCCCGCTTTATGCGCCTCGCCTATCCCTTTGCCAGCAGCGAGTCGGGCCGGGAGGGGAATAAAGCACGCCCCCGCGAAGTGCAGATCTACGGCGAAGGGCACCATCCCGAGGTGGAACTGGAGTCGGGGTTGATCCCATTGCAGGGGGCTAAGAACTTGGTGTCGATCGAATGGGAAGCAGACGCGCCCCCGGGCACGTCCGTGCAAATCCAGACCCGCACTGGCAATGAGGTCGCCGAAGCGTACCGGTACTACGACAGCGGCGGCGTGGAAGTCTCGGAGGGCAAATACGCGAAGTTAGGCTTTTTTAAGAAGGGCCGGATTGACACCCTACAGGTAGCTGGCTCCGACTGGAGCAACTGGAGCGCGCCCTACGCCCACTCCGGCGATCCGATTGCCTCGCCCAGTCCGCGCCAATACCTGACCTTGCGCGCCCGCTTGACGACCACAGACCCCCTGCACGCCGCCAGCCTGCACTCCATTCGCTTGAACTTCAATCCACCGGTGGCCAAACAACTGCAAGGCGAACTGGATATTGGAATTTTTGCGCACTTGGGTACGCCGCAAGAGGTTTCGCTATTTGTCAAGCCGACCTTCGCGGCGCAGGATTTGGGCTTTGACGAGGTTTTGGTGCGTACCCCGCCGGATATGTCGCTCGAATTCGGCGCGTTGCGCTTGGGCAGCACGGCGCAGTGGGAAAGCGGCCAAGCCGAAGAGTTGGCCGATGTGCAGGTGGTAAAGACGCGCTCGGATTCACTCTGGTTGCGCCTCGATCGGGTGGTAAAGCGGGGCGGACAGATCGATCTAGTGGAGGTGCGGTTCACGACGGCGCTGTTTTCCCCCGGGGCAGTAATCCAAGCGTCGCTGGGCAATTCGTCGTTGGCCAACTCGTGGCAACAGGTCGATCCGGCGGACGTGACCGAACTGGCCCAGAGTCAGGGGCTGCAGATCCTCGCTTCGGTGCAGGACAACAAGGTCCTCGGCGATCTAGGCATTCAGCCGGGGGTAGTGACGCCCAACGGCGATGGGGTCAACGACGCGCTAACCATTAATTTTACCGTGCGTCGGTTGAGTGGCACACGCCCCGTCAACGTGCGGATCTACGATTTAGGCGGGCGGCTGGTGCGCCGCCTCGATATCCAAAAATCCCTAGTGGCAGGGGAATACGTGCTCGACTGGGTGGCCGATGACGAGCGGGGACAACGGGTGCCGCCCGGGATTTACATCTTGCGCATTGAAGTCGCTGCGGATTCGGATCGCGACGTGCGGCAAACGGGTGTGCAGCGCCTACTGCATGTGGCGTATTGATCAACCTATGAGGAGACAGTCGGCTGTGTTGTATCCGCGCGCGAAGGCGCTGGTGCTGGTATTGTTAGCGGTGCAGAACCTAGGGGCGGAGCGCCGTACCATTGTCATCGGCGGTGAGGATGGGTTGGCGTGGGAAAGCGGTGGCGGCACTATCGCGGCCTTGATACAAACCGGTCCGACCGAGGTCGAGGTTAGCAACACCCCGGGCAATGTGCTCGAATTTGACGCCGATGGCCGGGTGGGCTGGCTGTCGCCGCAACAGGCCGATGAGACCGTAAACATCGCTTTGGACCTCCTCGACCGAGGTGGTCGTCTCGGCGCGCCGACCATCTTGTCGCAGGTCATAAAAGACCAGCTAATTTTTATGATCGACGACGATCCCACCACCGCTTTTGAGCGCAAGACGGCTCGCGGGGGAAGTCAGGTCAACTCGCTTGGGGTCATCATGGACTTCGATCTCGGTGCGCGGTTCGGCGTCGAGCGGATCCAGTTTTTCCCCCGCAATGCACATCCCGATTTTCTCGCCCCTGATTTCCCGTTCCAGAACGATTTTCTGCGCGGCTTTGAACTGCTGCTCAACGATGGCAGTGAAGAAACGCAGGTGGCCAATCAGCCGGTGCTGACCACCGTCGAGCTGGAGACGGAAAACGAAGAGCCGGTCGTCGAACTGACCATCCCACCGCAATACGTCCGCTATATCCGCCTAAAATCGCAGACCACCGTGGGGTTTGAGGTTGCGGAATTCCGCGTGTTTGGCTCCGGCTTTGTGCCTCGCGCCGACTACCTTTCCAACATTTTCGACTTCGGCGAGGAATTGGCGCTGTGGGGGCGCATTCGCTGGGAGGAGGAGCACTTCGGGGCCGAGCGTCTGTCGCGCTTGCTGATCAGTTCGCGCAGCGGCTGGGATGACACGCCGTTGGAATTCACCCGCCTGCATCCAGGCAGTGGGGAAGAGGTGCCGTGGCGGGAAGGTGCGGTCGCCACCACGGCTGCGGGCGATGCGATTGACTTGGACGCGATTGACGATGTTGAAGAAGCCCTCGACCTCTTCAATGCCTTGCCCATTGACGAACGCAACCAGGTGGCGTTGACGCAGGATGAGTACGACGATTTGAGAAGTTCGGAGAAGGGCGATGTGCGCGACGATTTAGTCGCTTGGAGCCGCTGGTCGCCGCCGTATAAGCTAGCGGCCGCCAACATCGGCGACGATGCGTTGGGCGCACCCATCCTCTCGCCCGGCCCGCGCCGCTATTTCCAGTTGAAAGCCGAATTCGACAGCCAAGACTTGGAAGCCGCTCGCGCATTGGGTGCGCTAGCCTTTACGGTATCCAACCCACCGCTGACCGAGCGGATCATCAGCGAGGTCGTCCCGCGCCAAGTTGAACTGGGCGTGCCGGTGTCGTTTACGTATGCCGTTCTGCCGACCAAGATGCGCCTCGGCGTGGATTTGGGTTTCGATGTGTTTGAGATCGCCACGCCGGTGCGCTCTGAAGAGGTCGAGACCATTGAGGTGGTACACGCCGACGGTCAGGTGCAAACCGCGGATTTCACGGGCGTTGACTTGACCAATCTACCCGTGCAAGACGACAGCGGTCTCTTTGCCGTGGAGTCGGTGACCGAGCGGCACCTGCGGGTGCGCTTTCCCGCGATCACGGAAAGCGATTTGGCCGCCGACCGCGCCGCCGTGCTCAAGATTCGCTTCAAGTGCCGCGTGCTGCGGTTTGGCACGACCTTTACCGGCACCGCTTGGAACAGCGCGACCGACGACCTCGGCCAGCGGGTTATCGGCGGCAATGCGGCCGATTTGGGGGCGGCGGACGACGATCTAATACCTATCGGGGCTGCCGATCCGAACGACTTAGCGGTAAGAGTGCCGCTGGCGGGGGGACGCCTGATAATTAACGTCGCGGCCCAACCGCGTCTCTTCAGTCCCAACGGAGATGGGGTCAATGACGAGACGCGGATACACTGCGATCTGGTGCGGTTGGTCGATGCTGCGCCGCTTACCGTGCGCGTGTTCGATCTAGCCGGGAACCGCGTCCACACGCTCTTTGCCGGAGAGCAAGGAGGCGGGAGTTTTTCCGCGCAGTGGGACGGCACCAATGCTGCCGGACAACAGATGCCTCCGGGTATCTACCTCTTCCGCGTCGATTTGTCCACCGATGCCAAAGAGGAAGCGGTCGTGGGTGTCGTCGAGATGGTGTATTAGGGCTAGCGATAGGAATGAATGTTACCGACGGATACTGCCATATCTGTTGAAGGGGTGCCTATCCGCCTGACACACGAGCGGTGGTTTCACATTGTCGAGAATCACGATGACATGGCAGGGTACTACGAGGATGTGCTTGATCTTGTTGAGAATCCCGATATTGTCCTTCAAGGTTATCGAGGCTCACTGGTCGCCGCACGAAGCTATGGACGCCAGCGCTATTTGATGGTCGTCTATCGGCAGGTGTCCATGGAAGATGGTTTCATCATTACTGCGTACTTCACAAGTACGATCGACAGAAGGAAGGCTCTATGGAGAAAACCCTAACTCCCGAGCATGCCCTATCGCTCTCGCGGGCTGTACCTTTCCTACTTGGTTTTCCTGCCTCGCGTTTTTGGGTGGATTACGACCAAGAGGCCGATGTGCTCTATATCAGCTTTACACGTCCCCAACAGGCTACGGATACAATCCCGACTGATGAGGGCCTCTTACTGCGCTATCGGGATAGCGAGCTAGTGGGGATTACCGTGTTGGATGCCTCTGCACACATATCGACATAGTTACGGTCCTAACCGACCGAAATTTTTTGCAAGATGGATAGACCGATCCGATACCGTAGATCAAGGGATCGAGTTGTGTATATGTTTTCTAACGGAGGGATTTAATGGGCAAAACTAGGAGGATACCCGCGTGGCTGGTCCTCTTGGCACTGGTACTGCCGGCGACCGAGGCAATCGGCCAGTCGTCGGACCGTCGTTTCGGGACCCAGCGCGGTGCCCAACTCACCTTTGAGCCGCGCGGCCCAGGCGTCCTCTTCGATGCGCTCGACCCGGCGCTCAAGAAATGGTACGTGCCGCAAGAGCTGTACGTCGATTACGGTTTTCGCCAGTGGGAGTACTCGAATTACGCCAGAGACTTGTACCAGCGCTACGTCAACACCAACCGCCAGGGCGGGCCGTTTTACGACCTGTACGGGAATTATCAGACTTGGGGCTGGCTGGTTTTCGACTGGAACCAGACGCAGCCGGGCCAATTTGGTTCGTCGATATACAAAGACCCTAGGTTCAATTCGTGGTTCAATGCCGTTACGGTCTCGGCTGATTCGCGCGATCAGTATTACCTAGCGATAACCATTGGCGAGCGCATCCGCACCGCCCTGACCCCGCTGACCTTTTCCAAGCCGCGTTTCAACGGCATCCAGATGGACTTTGCCGCGGATAAATACGAGGCGACGCTATTGTTTTCCCGCGCCAGCGAGGCGATCCTCGGCACCACCCCCGCCCTCCAGCCCAACACTTCGACCAATGCGACCAATATGATGGGGGGACGGGCCACGGCGCAGGTAGGGGATTTTGTCAAGGTCGGCGCGACGATGGTCAATGCCCACCACTCGCAGACGCTGGCCGAGGCGTTTGAACGCAACCCGTTTATCGGCACCTTGGGAGCCGGGCAAGGCAGCGATCCGATCCGGGTCCTCGCCGTGGTGCTGAGCGACGATTCGCCGGAAGACGGCCAGGGTGGCGCTGCGCTCTTTGCCCACGACATCATCATTACCGCCGAGGATTTCGACACCAAGAAGCGGACGAAATTCCGCTTGCGGGAGGTGGTAGCCGATCCGACCAAATGGCCGGTGATTACCGGCGGCTTCCCTCGGGAGGGTTTTTTGGCCGCCGACGGCGAGGAACAAATCGTCATCAACTACGACTTCACCGACTTGGCGTACATTGGCCCGCGGCCGACGGAGATCATCGATATCCAGTTCGATCTCGTGGTGGCCAACGACTACAAGATCGAGGTGTGGTCTGATCGCCAGATCGGGCGCGGCAGCTTGCCCAGCCCGCCGCTTACGGGTTTGGACTTGGCGCAAGCGGGTGCCGTGCTGTTTGATGTCCGTAGTGCCGCCGGCAATGTGACGGACAATTCAAACCAACAGCGCGTGGTCTTTGACTACGGATTGCCGTCGGCGAGCATGGTATTCGGGTTTACCATGGAAGTGTTGCAGTTGATGGGCTTTGACGCCTATGCCGAGTACGACATTAATCGCGACTACACCCAGTACCCCAACCTCACGCTCGCCAACGCAGACCGCAACCTGAGCACCCACGCCCGCGACGCCGCGGCTTGGATGATCAACGTTTCCAAGCGGGCCTATCCGTTTTTCTTGTTCGGCGAAGCCTTCAGCATGGACCCCGACTATTCAACGACGGCGTTTATCGTCGATTCGGGCGGCAACGTGTATTACGACGACGAGCGCACCTCCATGTACGAGTTTGTCGATGACAACGACGACCAAGACCGCACGCCCGATTGGAGCCGCTGGGGCCAGGGCGGCCCGGACGCAATCGTCTTCCCCGGTTGGGACGAAAACAACGACTTCGTCTCGGACTTCAACCAAAACGACAATATCTCGCTGAGCAATCGCATCCCGGACTACGAGGAGCCGTTTTTCCGCTACAGCGTCGATCGGCCAGAATTCCTCTTCGGCATTGACCTCAACAACAACAACTGGATCGACCGCTTCGAAAACGACGACTTGCCCGACTACCCTTACCGCCGCAACCACCGGGGCTACAATGTCTATGTCGGCCAACACTTGACACCGGAGGCGCGATTGACGGTGGGGCGACTGCGCGAGGACGAGCTATCCTCCAATCGCCGCAACCACGCGACCTACGGCGTTTTCGCCTATGACCGCGACCACCCGCAATGGGGCCGCTTGCGGTTTTTCAATTCGTTGAAAAAGGTCGCCGACGATATCCCCGACGTGCGCCGCGAGCCGACGCTATACCTGCAAACGGTCTCGCTGGCCCTTGTCGAGGACATCCTGCCGGCCAGAGACACTTGGGTCAATGACAGCTACGTGCAATTCGATTGCGAACCGCTCAAAAAGCTGAACGTGATCAACAAATTCAAATACAGCCTCTTCAGCCAGCGCGGTCAGGCGTTCAAAAGCGGCGATGCGCCCATTCTCAATGAAAGCTCTCAGTTTGTGGGTTTGATCAATAAGGCGGATTACACCCGCAAGATCGGCCAGTTCGTGCTGCAACCCAAGGTCAAAAGCGAATACCTCAATCAGACGGCTTTTTTGCCGGCCGAGCCCGACCGCAAGGAGTGGATGGGGATCGGCATTTTGCAGGCGCGGCTGCCGGTGTTGAACAACTCCTTCCTCGAAAGCGGCGTGGAGTATTCGGTTTTTCGCGAGTTGGTCTTGGACGAAGACGCATTGCTGGACGACGGCCCGACCCAAGACACGGGCGACTTCCGCAACTTGGTCTTGGCCGTGCAGTGGACGACCCTCGGCCACTATCTCGGCTACAAGCTCACCACCCAGTTTGGCGTTAGCTATACCAAGCGATGGGACGAAGCCGTGGTGTTGGGTGCTGATGGTCTGGTGAAGCAGAGCGAGAGCCGCTCTTTTGGCACGAGCTTTATCTCGGTGTACGCTGGGGTAGAATGACGCGACGCAATCTAATAATGGGGGCGGCGGTTTGCCTGCTGGCCGGACTAGTGCCGGCTGCTGCCCAACCCGATTACGGCAATCGCTTGGGGACCAACGAGGAAGACCGGGTTTCCTATTACGCCTCCGGCCCACTCATGCAGCAGGAAGCGTTCGTGCCCGCGTTGAAGCGCTGGTACATGCCGCAGGAAATCGTCTCCGAATACCGCTGGCAGTGGGAGTACACCAATTACGCCAGAGATCCCTATCGGCGTTACTTTTCTCCCGGACAGGAAGGCGACTATTTCTACGACTTGTACGGGCGCTATTTGACCAAGGGTTGGCTGGTGTACGACTGGCGGCAGCGGCAGCCGACCAGTTCTGGAGGTTCGGGGCTGCTCAAGCCGTCCGGGCGCTACGACTCGTGGTTTAGCAACCTGCTCGTCTCCACCGATACCAAGGGCCAGCACTATTTGGGGGTGACCATCGGCGACCTGATCAACACCACATTGACGCCGATGACGTTCCGCAAAACTAGGTTCAACGGGGTGCAATTTGACTATGCTGCCGACCGCTTGGCCGCTACGGTGCTGATGTCGCGGATCAGTCTGCCGGTGCATCAGATCGCCCCGGGCGTGCGCGTCCCCACCGTTACCGAGAACTTTACCAATCTACTCGGCCTCCGAGGCGAGTGGAAGGCCCTCGACGCCGTGCGCTTGGGCGCGACCTTTGTCAACGCCCACAACGACCGCTCGCAAACTGATCGCGGCGGCAACCCCTTCAAGGGCAAGCTAACGAATGGCCAACTGGAAAATCGCATCAACTGGATCATCGTCCGCATAACGGACGACTCGCCCGAGGACGGCGTGGGCGGCCCTACGGTTTTCGACCAAGATATTGAAGTGCATACCCAAATCGGCGGCCGCGACACTGTGCTGGTCGGCAGTCAGCTTGGCTTTCTGCCGCAGATAGAGGGCGGTACTACGCGCAATGGCTTCCCCGTTGCCGAAGGGGCTGGCAGCGAGGGCGAGATTACCTATCGGTACAATTTCTCTTCTGAGGACTCGGCGGTGATGGCGCTAGAAGACCTCATCGACGATGCCGACTTGGTCAACAATATCACTGCGGTGAAGTTCCGCTTCCTACTCAACAACGACTACCGGATCGATGTCACCTCGGACGTCCAGACCGACAATGAACCTTTGGGTGCCCAATCCAAGTTTTTAAACGTGGTGCGGGCGGACGGCAATGTCCAAGACAACTCCAACCAGCGGTGGGTCGTCTTCGACTACGGCCTGCCGACGGCGACCCAGGTTTTCGGATTCAGCTTTGAGGTCAGCGATTGGGCGGGCTTTCGGATGTACGGCGAGTACAATGTCAACCACCAGTTCCGGCAGTACCCCAATATCGCGCGGCAGACGCACCACAGCGCGTCCGGCGTGTTGGGGGATGAGTCGGCAACGGGTTGGATGGTCAACATCGCCAGAGAATTCTATCCCTTCTTCCTGTTCGGCGAGGCGTTTGGCATGGACGCCGAGTACAACACCACGTCGTTTCTCGTCGATCAAGGCGGGCGGATCAATTACAGTGACGACGAAGAGGCGCGATCGGAATTTATCTACGACTTGGTCGATGACAACGACGACAACGACATCCGCCTCGACCAGCGGCGCGACAAGGAGGGACTGGCCGACGGAGCGGTGTTTCCCGGTCTCGACGAAAACAACGACTTCATTTCCGATTTCAACCAGAACAACACGCCAGTGCGTCCCAATTTCATGCCCGACTACGAAGAGCAGTTCCTGCGCCACTACGTCGATCGGCCGGAATTCGTCTTCGCCATCGACTTGAACAACAATGGTTGGGGCGAGCGCTTTGAAAACGACGACGAGCCGGATTATCCCTATAAGCGCGATCGGCGCGGGTACAACGCCTACGTGGGGGCGTGGCTGACGCCGGAGCTGAAGTGGATGGCGGGCCAGGAGCAAGTGCAGCGCTTATCGACCGGCGCAAAGAACCTGACCCGCTACGCCCTGCTGGCCTACGAGCGCAATTTTCCGAGGGTGGGCAACGCGGCGTTCTACAACATGTTTAAGCTGGTACAGGACGACATTGCCGACGACGTGGTTCAGTGGGTGACGGCGCGCCCTGAACTGGGGCGGCCGCTGGACTCGCCGGGGTCGATGCAGCCGGTCATGGATCCACTGGCGATGCGCGACGCGGTCGTCAATCGGCTGTGGGCTGGTTTCACCGGCAAGACCTACAAGGGCATCCATAGCGAGGGCAAGTTCATCCACGAATTCATTCGGCAGCGCGACGCCGATGCCCGCGACCGCGCTGGCCGCAAGATCGCCCGCAACACGCGGCGGCTGGGGCTGATCAACCGCCTAGATTACCAGTTCTCGCTGGGCCGGCTGACGGTGCAACCGCGCTTCAAACACGAACTCTTCATGGACGACACGCCCTACCATATTGGTCGCCTAACCAGCGCCTCGACGGCCGACCGCCAGGACTGGAGTGGGATCTCCTCGCTCTTGCTGCGGCGTTCCTTTTTGAATCACGTGTCGCTGCATTTGGGCGTCGAGCACCTGATCTTCCGCGATTTTGTTCAAGACGAGACGGCTGCCGCTGGCTTGCGCGTCGGCGATACGACCGGGGATTTCAATGAAACTTCGCTCGCCGTGCAATTTTCCATCGACAAGCCGTATCTGGGCTATACCCTGCAAACCCTGATGGGGATAAGGGTGAGCAGACGCTATCTGGAGCGCTTTGAACAGCCGAGCGCTCGGGAGACGGGTGCCCTCTCCTTCGTGACGGTATATGGCAGCATCCGCTAATTTAGTGGCCAGTGGTTAGTGGTTAGTGGTTAGTCCCCCCGCTCCCCAAGGAGCGGTGCCGGGGTAGGCCACAGACCATTGGCCGCGTTTGATCCATACCACCTAAAAATTGTGAGTTTACTGAATCTATGAAAGCGTACCTATTCTTGGTTTGCAGTGGAATTGTTCTAGCATTTATGGGTTGTGCAAAAGATGCCGATGAACTAGAAGACCCCGTTTTGGCCGAAGTAGGGGATCGCCGGATAACGGCCTCCCAACTGATCGACTTTGAGCAGCGCTTGCCGGAGCAGCTAAAGACGAAAAAGTCCGGCTTAGACGGCTATCGCGACTACCTACGGACAATTATCGACAAGGAGATTTTCCTGCAAGAAGCGATCAAAAGGGGACTCGACGAAACGCCAGAGGTGGCGCAGAAGCTACAGCGGGAAAAAGCCGAACGGGTGTTGAGCCTGTTGTTCGAGCGCGAATTTCTCGCCAAGGTCCACGTCGATGAGCAGGAGTTGCGGGCGGCTTACGAGGCCGCGGACAAGGAGCGCGAGGTCAAGCTGCGTTTGATCATCGTCGATACGCAGGCAGAAGCCGAGGAGATCGGGCAAAGCCTTGCCGATGGCCGGGATTTCGCCGAACTGGCACACAGCCGATCGCAGCACAAATCGACGGCACCGCAAGGTGGAGAACTGGACGGCTACCTGACCGCTAAGCGCATTCCGATTTACCTGCAAGAATACATAAACGCGCTTGATGTTGGAGAGTACTCCGAGCCGATTCGCCTGCCCAATGGCCAGTTTGGAATCTATCAAGTCATGCACGCCCGGCCCGTGAGTTTTGCCACCGCGAGCAACGAGCTGGAGGCCAAGCTGCGAGAGGAAAAGACGACCGAACTGATAGAGACATTCTTGGCGCAACTGCGGACCGACATTGACTTGCAGGCCGATGACGAGACCTTGCACCAACTACAGCAATGGGTCGCGGCAGGGCGCAGGGATTACACCGAGGCCGAACGCTCAGAGGTGCTCTTTCAGTTCCGCGACGGCAGCGTCACCGTGGGGGATTTTTGGGATTATGCGGAAGAGTTGAACATGGGCTTTTCGGGCGACATTGCCGAGTCGGTGCGCTGGTTCGCCGAAGATGTGCTGCTCCCCCGCACTTTGTTTTTGCACGTGGCTTATGAGAGGGAGATTGATCGCGAAGAGCAGATTGCGCGCTGGTATGAGCGCCGTAAAGACGCGCTGTTGCTGTTGGCACTTAGGCAGACGGCGGTCAAGGACCAAGTCCATATCGAGCCGGAAGCGGTCAGGAAACTATACGACGAGCGGCCCGAGTTATTCACCGCACCGGAGGAGGTCACGCTGCAGGAGATCATGGTGCAAACCCGGGAAGAGGCCGTGGAGATCAAAGCGAGAATCGAGGCGGGTGATGATATGGGAGCACTCGCCGACGAGTACACCTTGCGGACGGCGGGCAAAGGCGCGCAGGGCACATTTCACATCCACGCCTTTGAACAAGCCTTTTATCCAGAATTGATCGACGTGGTGCGCAGTGTCGAGGTTGGTCAGTTGCACGGCCCGCTAGCGGTGACGGTGCAGGCCGCCCAAGTGGTCGGGCCGGAGGCCATGCCTCGGGGCGGCGAGTACTATTCGGTGTTCAAGGTACTGAAGTCGAATTTCGGCAGCGTTCCCGAACCTTTTGATACCGCGGCAAAGCGGGCGCGGGCGCTGTTGAAACGCGCTGAGGAGAGCCGCTTGGCGGATGCGTTTTTGATGGGGCTGCGGCGGGACTACGAAGCTAGGGTTGTCGTGTATGAGGACCGCCTCAAGACATTGTTGCCCCAGTAGTCGAAGCTGTGTACGTTATCACTATTATCGCAGGACATAGCTGAAGTTAAAAAAATGTGGCGTACATTTGAGATCGTAGAAGCCGAAAGCGATTTTTCAGAAGGAGTACACAATGTCTAAAATTACATTTGAATGTCCAGATGATATTCTGCAAACTCTCGGCGAAACGCCTGAGCGCTTCGCCGAAAAAGGACGTCTGCTGATAGCCGTCAAACTATTTGAACTCGGACGACTGTCTTCTGGGCAAGCTGCTCGGTTTGCAGATATGGATCGAGTCGCGTTTTTAGATGCCTTGAAGTCCTACCAAGTATCGGCCATCAATCTGTCCCCGGAAGAATTGGCAAAGGACTTTTTCCGTGCCAAAGATCTGTAGCGTCGATATATCTATCTCCACTATTTACTTTAAGGAATAAAAACATGCACAAAATTAACCTTACAGAAGCGGAAGCCTGTCTTGCGACACTGGTCAAAGAAGTGGTCAATGGCGAGGAAGTGGTTATCGTTGAGGAAAGCGGTTTGGCCATTAGACTTGTTCTTATGACAGACATTCCAAGTTCGTCTGAACCTAGTCAAGGCAAGCTCTTTAATCCTGAAGGATTGTGGGATCAGGCAGAGCCAATAACCTCTCAGGATATAGCTGAAGCTCGAAAAGAAATGTGGCATAAATTTGCTCAAAAGGATTAAGAGGGATGTCTCTGGTTGTGGATACGCACTCACTAATCTGGTTCTTAACACAATCACCAGACCTCTCATCCGTTGGTCGTCAAGCTATTCGAGATACAATCTCATCAGGTCACTTAGTCTATGTGTCATCAGTGACAATTGTCGAAGTTATATACTTGACTGAAAAAGAGCGATTGTCCCGACAAAATTTGATTGATTTGAAAGCCACATTGCACCGACCCGATTCAGGACTCAAAGTTGTCCCTTTTGATCTTGCGATTGCAGAACAATTGGAAAGTATTTCTCGCGAGCAAATACCCGATATGCCAGATCGCATGATTGCTGCAACAGCACAGCACCTCCGCCTACCGCTCGTCACAACGGATTATCGAATACAGCAATCAGAAGTTGAAACTATTTGGTGAATTCCTGATATCATCCATTTCTGAGGAGGACCAATCGTGAAAATCACCGATGTCGAAGTTATTCATTTTCGCACCAAACACCGCGGCCGGAGTGCTGGCTCGCGCTGGGGCTATGGCGTGTGGATTGACAACGAGGAAGTGGAAGGGACTAGTGCGATCACCAGAATCTCCACCGACGAGGGCGTCACAGGACATAGCTTGGGCGGCAGCAAGGCGACTATGGAAGGTCCCATCAAAAACCTCCTAGTCGGCGAAGATCCTCTCAACCGCGAAAAGTTATGGCATTGGATGGATCAGATGTCCACGTTTGGCCACAGCCTCGCCGAACACGAACTCGGCATTGTCGATTGTGCGCTGTGGGATCTGGCCGGGCAAAAAGCCGGTATGCCCGTGTACCAACTGTTGGGCGGCACCCGCGACAAGGTCGAAGCATACGCCAGCACGTACCCGAACTTGGGCGGTCCCGAGGTGTACGAAGAACTGGCGCGAGAGTGCGTGGCGTGCGGTTATAAAGCCTTCAAGGTACACGCCAACATCTGCTGGAATCCGCACACGCGGGAGCCCGCGCCGCAACTGCCGGGATTTCCCAAGGAGGATGTGGAGATCTGTCGCGCTGTGCGCGAAGCCGTGGGCGACGATATCGTGCTGATGCTCGATCCGTTCGGCGTCTATACCTTGGAGGAATCGCTGTGGGTGGCGCGGGAATTGGCAGAGTTGAACTACTACTGGTTGGAGCACCCGATGGTCGAGACGCGGGTGGAGTCCTATCGTCGTTTGACGCAGCAAACTACCATTGCCATCTGTTCCCCGGAACACGTCAAGGGCGGTCCCTTTGCGCGAGCCGAGTGGCTGTTGCAGGGGGCCTGCGACATGCTGCGCATTGATGTGAATTACGGCGGCATCACTGGCTGCTGGAAGCTGATCAACTTGTGCCAACTCTACGGTGTGCAGTGCGAAATACACGGGGTGGGTGCTCCGCATGTGCATTTGGCCGCGGCCACTCCCGAAGCCACTTGTCGCTATTACGAACGCGGCCTCTTGCGCCTTGGGCGCGATTACGACGAGAGCCCTCCGCATCTCGATCAGATCGCCGATCCCATGGACGGCGAAGGCTGCGTACACGTATCACAGGAACCGGGATTGGGGATCGCCTACAACTGGGATTATATCGATGACAACCGGATTTGATCGGAGGAATCGACAGATGCAAAAGTGCAGCGCGATCCTAACCGTTAGCGTGCTTTGGGCATTGTCCGCCGCCGCACTGGAACGGCCGGATACCACCTTCAAAATTTTTCAGTTCCCCGCCGACCAGATCCCCCGCGTCGATGGGGATGTATCCGACTGGGGCATGGTTCCTGCTGATTACGCCATCGGCATCGATCAGTTGAAAGACACAGTACACGACAGCCCGATTGATACCACCGATCTAGATGTCACCATGCGCGTCGGCTGGGTCAAAGGGCTAAACCGACTCTACTTCCTCTACGAAGCCTATGACGACTACTGGGATTTCAGCCACCGCGATCTGCACAACGACATTTTGGAGATCGTCGTCGATGGCGATTTGTCCGGCGGTCCGTTGATCCCCCAACTGCGCGAGGACAAGGAGACCAACGGGCTAGAGGGCCTCGACGGTCACTTCAAATTCCACGGCGTCCACGCCCAAAACTACCACGTCCTGACCCCGGCTGACGGCAAGCCCTGGACTATGGTCTGGGGTGCCAATCAGTGGATCTACGAGCTGCCTTGGGCCAATGCCGCGGCGCGTTACGATTTTGCGCCGGGCGACAGTGGGCACTACACGCTCGAATTTTGGATCACTCCTTTCGACTACGCCCCCGCCGACGGGCCGGAGCGCGCCGTGGAGTCGAAGCTCGCAGAGGACGCCTTGATCGGCCTGAGTTGGTGCATCCTCGACTACGACGATGTCGAGGTCAAACAGCAGGAGTTTGAGGGCTTTTGGAACCTATCTCACAAGACGACTATGTACGGCAACGCCTCCGACCTGGTTGGTTTCCGGCTGATGCCGCTGGAAAAAGCCTTGCGCGACCCGGTCGAAGCGCAATGGGCATTTACCGTCCTCGATATGGAACGCCGCTTGGTCGCGTTCAAGGATTTGTCCTACGGGGATATCCACTCGTGGCGTTGGGATTTCGGCGACGGCAACACCTCGACCGAGCAACACCCCATCCACCAGTACGCAGAGCCTGGGACGACCTATACCGTCACGCTCTACGTCGAAGGCCCCGAGGGGAAGGCGCGGATGTCGAAGGTGTGGGACGTGATCGTCCGCTAAAACGGTCGAACTAAGATCTCCATAGCAATCCTACATCACTGACAAGACGATCCGCAGATGGACGCAGATGGACGCAGATGGACGCCGAATTGTAGGGGCGACTCTAAGAGTCGCCCCTACTATATGAGGCGACGCTGGCATTGGGGGTGGGCGGCGGTGGGCCTTGGGGTGCTGGCGCTGAGCCTGCGTTTGGTGCAGGCGTTCCAGATGTCGGCCAGTCCGCTTTTTACTATGCCGGCGGTGGACGCGGCCACGTATTCCGAACAGGCAGCTAGCCTAGCCGCAGGCAACTGGTTGGGACGCGGCCAAGGCCCGTTCTGGCAACCTCCGCTCTATCCGTATTTACTCGGCGTAATCAAGCTCGCATTCCCAGAATCTTTTTACTACGTATCCCGCTTGGCGCAGGCGCTAATCGGCAGCCTTACCTGTGTGGTGCTGTACTTGGTTGGGCGGCGGCTTTTTGGGTCAGGCGTTGGTTTTATCGGTGGCCTCATTGCGGCGGTGTACGGGCCGCTGATCTATTTTGACGCCCGGCTCTTGCCGGCTGGGTTAGCCACTCTTTTGACCCTTGTAAGTATCCTGCTGTTAATGCGCGCGGTTGAGCGGCCGACGAGACTTATTTTTACGGCTGCGGGTTTTGCTATGGGGCTGGCGTCGCTTACTGCGGCGATTCTCGCGGCCTTGATCCCGGGTGTGGCCATCTGGCTGTTCTATTGGTTGCGGAAAAAGGCCGCTCCGGCAGTCGTTGCTCTTCTGCTGGGGGCGGTGCTGGCGATTGCGCCGGTGACGCTGAGAAATTACACCATTGGTGGCGACATCGTGCTGATCTCCTATAATGGGGGGGTGAATTTCTACCTAGGGAACAATGCAAACGCCGCGCAGACGCTCGCTTTGCGCCCGGGATGGGAGTGGGAGGAATTGGTTGCCTTGCCGCTGCGGGAAGGGATTACGCGCCCTTCCGCTAAGTCCCAATTCTTTTACAGGCAGGCCCTTGAGTACATACAGAATGCGCCCCTCGATTACATGGGATTGCTAGCCGCAAAAACCGCCCAATTTTGGCGCGGCGATGAAATAGAGCGCAATCAGGAAATGTACTATTGGCGCAAGTATTCGAGTGTTCTCTCGGGTACCTTGTGGAAATGGGGGGTGGCTTTTCCCTTTGGCTTGGTAAGCCCGCTCGCGTTGCTGGGCCTGATAGTGTACATCCGGCGGCAGGGTATTACACTGCCGGTGCTTTTCGTCCTTGGCTATAGCTTCGCGGTAATTTCCTTTTTTGTCGCGGCGCGCTATCGCCTGCCGATTGTGCCGCTGCTGATTCTATTCGCCGCGTACGGAGGAAGTTGGCTGTACGCGAAATGGCGGCAACAACCCTTGCGCCAAGTGCTTTTGCCGACGGCCTGCCTCGCCCTCTTGGTGCTGTTGGTGAATTGGGATCTGCCGCCGATGGATGGGCGCGGCAAGGCTGCCACGCACAACGACTTGGGCAACGCCTACTTGCAACAAGGCCGCTACGATTTAGCGCTGCTGAAATACGAACAGGCCACGCGGCTCGATTCGACGTATTGGCAGGCTTGGTTCAACCTCGGCTCACTGCGGGCGATGCGCGGCGATTTGCGCGGCGCGCTGCCCATTCTTCTGAATGTGTTAGAGCACGAGCGGGAACGCGCTGACGTGTGGAGCAATGTGGCCGGTGTTTATGTGGGATTGGGGCAATATCAGCAGGCGGCCGAGGTGCTCGAACAGGCTGTGGTGGCGGCACCGCGTGAGGATCTATATGAAGCGTTGGAGAATGTGTACGCAATGATGGGGCGACCACGAGGAACCAAGTGACGAATAGAGTCTGGTTTTTGCGTTTGGCGACTGTAGCGGTCGGCGTGGCCTTGGTGGTGGGGGCCGAGGGCTTGCTGCGGTTTGTGCCGGGGTTGGGACCGTCGCCGTTGGTTGTGACTTTGGCCGAGGACGAGGCGAGCGGCGAATCGCTGCACGCGACGAGTCGGTTTTATGCGCAGCGATTTTTCGCGCAATACAAGGGTCGGCTGGCCGCGGCGGGGCAGATGGGCGAGCACTTCTTTGTGGAACCCGCGCCGGCCAACCGCTATCGAGTCGTGTTCGTCGGCGCTTCCACGGTTCAGGGATTCCCCCATCCGCGTCGTTTGGCCGCGGCGTCCTTTTTGCAGGCGATGCTGGCGGATGCGTGGCCGGAGCGGGAGGTGGAGGTCGTCAATTTGGGCATTACGTCCATTGCCAGCTTTGCGGTGGCGCAGGTGGTGGAAGATGCGTTGGTGCTGTCGCCGGATCTGGTCGTCGTCTATACCGGGCACAACGAATTCTACGGGTTGTACGGAGCCGGGCGGTATCAGCGACTGAAGTACTTCTTGCGGCAACTGCATTTGACGCATCTGGTGGATGGGTTGCTAGGGGGCATTGGGACTAAGGACGAGCCGACGGATTTGATAAAAATGGCGGCTGCGCGCGGCGAGGTGCCGTTGCACGGCTCCGGTCGAGCGACAGCGGAGCAGAATTTGCGCGACAACTTGCGGCGCGTGGGCCGGGTTTGCGAGCAAGCACAAGTGCCCTTGGTACTGTGTACTATTGTGGCGAATGACGCGGGATTTGCGCCGGTGGGATCGACGGAGGGGGGTGAGGAGTGGAAAGCGCAGGTGGAGCAAGCGGCGCAGGTGCTGACGCGGGGATACGTTGCGCCGGACGATGCCGAGGATGCGCTGCGGCAATTGGAGCAAGCGGCGGCCCTTTCGAGCGAACACGCTTGGTTGTGGTATTTGCAAGGTCGGGCGTTGGAGCGGTTGGGACGGGATTCGGAAGCGCAGCGGGCCTTTCGCAAGGCGCGGGATTTAGACACCATGCCGTGGCGCGCTCCCACGGCGCACAATGCGGTGATTCGCGCAGTCGCCAAAGAGCATGGGGCGGTGTTGGCGGATGTGGAGGTTGCGTTTGCGGACGCTGCGCCCGCGCAGGGCGTGGGTTGGGAGTGGATGGTGGATCACGTTCACTTCTCTGTTGCCGGGCAGGCTTTGTTGGCGCGGACTGTTCTTCACAGCATCGCCGAATTGCAGACCATTGACTTGGGATTGCTGCGGAGCGCGGAGGTGTATCGGAGCGCGTTAGGCGACCTGCCGGTGGAGCGCGTGGTCGCTTATAACAAGATGGGGGCGATGCTCGCGCAAGCGCCCTTGCACCAGTACAATGGGCACAATGTGCGCTATCTCAAGCAACTGGCGGCTATGGAGGGGCAGCGGCTGTCGCCGGGAGAACGGCGCGGCGTTGAGCAGTGGGCTCAGCAGCAGCAGGGGCCGTTGGTGCTAGCGGTGGCGGATCAGCTTTTTACCGAGCGGGACTTTGCGCGGGCGCAGGCTCACTACGCGGCTGCGCTCCGCGAGGTGCCGTTTACGCGGCGCGGGTTGTGGGCGGCGGTGCAGTGGGGGTGGTGCATCAAGATGCAGGGGCTGGCGCTTACCGATGAGCAGCGGGACGAGGTGCGAGCCGCGCTGAAACAGGCGGGGTTTCTCGCGCACGATCCGGCGGTGGGCACGGCCTTCGTCGATTTTGTCAAAGGTCAGCTCTATCATCTTCTCGCAGAACGCGATCCGGCCTTGTTGCACTTGGAGCGCGCTTTTGGAGACGAGGATTTTCGCCGCCGCTATGCGTTGAGTTTGTTTCAGGCGTTGGCGTCTGAGTTGGTTTGGGCTGGGCGGGTGGAGGATGCGCGGGAATACGCTCGTTTGGTGGGGGGAGAGGTAGGACAAGAAGCGCATTTTTTGCGGATCGTGGAAGAGCAACTGAGGCCGTAGGGAATGGTTGCATTAGGAGGCGCATTCCCCAAGTGGCAAAGGCACCTAAGCAACCCATTGATGGATACTGTTCGACACAGCTTGCGCTGATCGCGAGCTATCCGCTAAGATGACCGTCGGTGCTGGCATGGATGTTGCATATATGCAGCGGAAGCCGCCTGTTGGTGGTTTTTAGTCCTTCGTTTATTTATATTTCCCGCCGAGGAAACCAGCCATGAGCGAAAGCACCGACCCTCAAACCCGTGCGACCCCCAAGCCCGAAGAAATGCCTTGGGTCATTAGCTATCTGCACGATGATATTCAAGACCTACGTCAAGACCTGCGTACCCAAATAGGGGCCGTCAACAACCGCATCGACGAGGTTAATCGCTCGTTGAGCGATCGTATCGACGAGTTCAACCGCTCGTTGAGCGATCGTATCGACGAGACCAACCGCTCGTTGAGTGAACAGATCCATGAGGTCAGCCGCTCATTGGACGGCCGTATAAATGAGACCAATAATCGCGTTGACGAGTTCAACCGCTCATTGGGCGAACAGATTCGCGCGCTCCATAAGCGCATAGACACCTATTTCCTTTGGATGATGGGCACGTTGGTGACCATCACCGGCGTCCTCATCGCCGTCATCAAGCTCTGAGCACCCGGCGTCCTACGCTCCTTTCTCTTGAAGCTCCATTTCCTTCTCCTACGGCAGTCGGTCTCCACCTCCGCTGGGTTCATTTTGACAGCCTCTCGCGCATTAGGTCGCAGTAGTCCAAGGACGTATCAATACCTATGCTGTCCCTGTCGAGCTCCCTAGCGGCAACTAGCGTAGTGCCTGAACCGGCGAATGGATCGAGAACCGTATCACCTATATCGGTGAATAGGCGAATGAACCAGTTGGGTAGAGATAGCGGGAATGCGGCTGGATGGCCCTTGTAGCCGCATTCTGTGGATAGATGCAGGACATTTGTCGGGTACGCCATGTCGCGCCCAACCCAGTTTTCGACCTTCTTGCCGAAGCCGTTTTCGTTCTTTGATTCGTCCCTAGTGTAATCGGTTTTCGACAGGTTCCGCAGCCGCGCCGTCTTCCAATCGCCCATCGGCACCATCACGGATTCCTGGCGCATCTTGAACTTCTTGTTGATCGTGAAGTGCAACAGACGTTCCCACGAATCCCTAAACCGATTGGGCCATTTTCCCGGATAGCAGTTCTTCTTGTGCCAGCCGTATTCCTCAACCCATAGCCAGCCCTGTTGCTTCAGGGCTAGTATTAGTTCTAGGACATAAGTATGCCTTTGGCCGCCAACCGCCTGTTCCTTGATGTTCAGAACGAATGAACCATCCGGCGTAAGACACTTCTTCAGCGCCTCCGCCCTCGGCAAGAACCACTGCACATACTCGTCTGGATGGATGCCGCCGTAGTTGTTCTTTCTTTGATCGGCATAGGGCGGCGAAGTGAAAATCAGATTGACCGATTTAGCCTTGACCCTGCCGGACTGGATCACCGCTAGGCAATCACCGTGTAGTATCTGGGGATTCTCGACGGATGTTGTCGATTCAACGGCTGTTAGAGTAGTCATGCTACCACCTCCCGATAGTCTGAATTAAGTTATACATATGTATAGATGACTAGAACCCTGTCAACCTACTAGATTGGTTGTGTAAGAGTTTAGAAAAGGAGGTAGGATATGCTTAAACGCGCCGTACATCCTGGTGAAGTCCTGAAAGACGAGCTCGAAGGGATGAATATCGCGCCCACGGCATTTGCGCGTCAGATCAATGTGCCGCCTAACCGCGTTGGCCAGATCATCGCGGGTAAGCGGTCGGTGACGGGCAACACGGCTTTGCGGTTCGGACACTGGTTCGGCGTAGAGCCTCAATTTTGGTTGAACCTTCAGGCGCAGTTCGATCTAGTCGCCGCCGACCGACGGGCCGGCGCGGCTATACGCAGGCTGCCGACCCGCCTTGCTGCAGGATGAAATGACGCCTGAAGAATTCATAGCCAAGTGGCGTGCAGCTCAGCTCAAGGAGCGTTCTGCCGCGCAAGAGCACTTTATCGACTTGTGCCGGTTGCTCGACGAGCCAACGCCGGCTGAGGCCGACCCTACGGGCGATGCGTATTGTTTTGAGCGCGGCGCGAGCAAGGAGGGTGGAGGTGATGGTTGGGCCGATGTGTGGAAGCGGCACCATTTTGCGTGGGAATACAAGGGCAAGCGCGCCAACTTGGATGCCGCTTTTACGCAACTTCGGCAGTATGCGCTCGCGCTGGAGAATCCGCCGCTCTTGATCGCGTCGGATATGGCGCAATTTCGCATTCGCACGAATTGGACCAATAGCGTCAGCGAGACCTACGAGATCGGGCTGGAGGAATTGGTTGATGCTGAGAAGCGCGATCTGCTCAAATGGGCTTTTTCGGAACCGGAGCGGCTGCGACCTGGGCTGACGCGGCAGGTGCTTACCGAGCGAGCGGCTGCGTCTTTTGCGCAGTTGGCGCAAGGGCTGCGCGAGCGTGGGCACGATCCGCAGACTGTGGCGCATTTTGTCAATCGCCTCGTGTTCTGCATGTTCGCCGAAGACGTGGGCTTGCTGCCCAATGCGATGTTTACGCGGATGTTGGAACGCACGCGTGAGCAACCTGAGAAATTCGCCGAATATGCGCGGAGTCTGTTTCAGGCGATGGCTGAGGGCGGTGATGTGGGCTTTGAGCCGGTGGCTTGGTTTAATGGCGGCTTGTTTGACGATGATGTCGCTCTGCCGCTGGAAAGGGAAGAGATTGCAGCGGCGTTGGCAGCAGCGGCGCTCGATTGGGCGGAGATTGATCCTTCCATCCTCGGCACTTTGTTCGAGCGTGGGTTAGACCCGGCTAAGCGGGCGCAGTTGGGGGCTCATTACACGGACCGCGACAAAATTATGCTGCTCGTCGAGCCGGTGGTGATTCGTCCGTGGCTGGCCGAGTGGGCAGAGGTGAAGGATGAGATCGACGCTATGGTGGAACGGGCGAAGGCCGCGAGGACACCGGCTGTTCGCACTCGACGCCTTGCAGAGGCCGAGCGGCGATTGCGCGCGTTTCTCCAACGGCTGCGTGGGTTTACTGTACTCGACCCGGCCTGTGGTTCGGGGAATTTCCTATACATTGCCTTGCAGTCGCTCAAGGATTTGGAGCAGCGGGTGCAGTTGGAGGCCGAGGTGCTTGGCTTTCAGCGCCAGTTTCCGGGGATTGGGCCGGCCAACGTTAAGGGAATAGAGATCAATCCGTATGCGGCGGAACTGGCTCGCGTTTCCGTGTGGATTGGGGAGATTCAGTGGATGCGGCGAAATGGGCATGGCGAGGCGCGAGACCCAATCTTGAAGCCGTTGGATACGATTGAATGCCGCGATGCGATTGTTGGAGAGGATGGTGGGGAACCGGAGTGGCCGGAGGCGGATGTGGTGATTGGGAATCCGCCGTTTTTAGGGTATTCGCCCATGCGCGAAGTCCTCGGTGACGACTATACCGATAGATTGCGTCGGTGCTACACCAACGCCATTCCGGCCTTCGCCGATCTCGTCTGCTACTGGTTCCACAAGGGAGGCAAACTGGTAGCTCAGGGAAAAATCGCTCGCGCCGGTCTCGTTGCCACGAATTCGATTAGAGGAGGGAAGAACCGAGCCGTACTCGACCGGATCGTTGAGAAGGCTGGAATTTTCGATGCTTGGTCCGATGAACCTTGGGTTATTGATGGTGCTGCCGTGAGGGTCTCGTTGATATGCTTCACATCCAAGGTGGCCGGATTATCGGTACGTTTGGACGGAGGCGATGTGTCCCAGATCAATACGGATCTCACTGCTGAGACTGCCGATCTCACGAAAGCCGGCAAGTTGCCACGGAATCGACATACGGCATTTATCGGCGGTTATAAAAAAGGGGGGTTCGACGTTCCGGGAGATCTGGCAAGATCATGGCTCTGCCTGCCCGCGAATCCAAACGGACGTCCCAACGCCGATGTGCTAAAACCTTGGTTCAACGGCATGGATGTCACTCGTCGGCCTGCGGGCAAGTGGATTGTCGATTTTGGACATCAGGCAAGCGAAGGGGACGCCGCGCTGTACGAGGCACCGTTCGCACATATCCTCGAACATGTAAAGCCTACGAGGGACAAGAACAGGCGCGAGGACTTGCGGGACTATTGGTGGCGACACGACCGGTCAGGGCAGAACATGTTTGAGAGTATCGGCGCGTTGTCCCGCTACATTGCCACACCGCGTGTTGCCAAGTACAGACTGTTTGCGTGGATTGATGCCCGGATTTACCCCGATTGTCAACTGATCGTCATCGCCCGCGACGACGACACGACCTTCGGCATCTTGCACAGCCGCTTTCACGAGGCATGGTCGTTGCGGCTCGGCACGTGGCTCGGCAAGGGCAACGATCCACGCTACACGCCGACCACCACCTTTGAGACCTTTCCCTTCCCCGAAGGGCTGTCGCCCAACATTCCTGCTTCGGATTACGCGAATGATCCGCGTGCCGTTGCCATCGCCGAGGCAGCGCGGCGACTAGTCGAATTGCGCGACCGCTGGCTCAACCCGCCCGAATGGGTGGAGTGGGTGGACGAGCCGGTGCCCGGCTATCCGAAGCGTCCGGTTCCGCGAGACGAAGCGATGGCGAAGGAACTCAAGAAGCGGACACTGACGAATCTCTACAACGCTCGCCCGCAATGGCTTGACGACGCGCATAAAGCTCTTGATGCGGCGGTGGCGGCGGCGTATGGGTGGAGGGCGGATATTGGGGAGGACGAGGCGATGGGGGAGTTGTTGGAGAGGAATCTGGGAGAATGAGGAGTTTGCCGCTAAAAAACGCTAACTGCATTGAGAATTGCGAAGCCTAGTTAGATCCACTAGTTGGATGGACTAGGCGGCACATTTACGGGAAGTCCCCTAGGTCCCCATAGATCGAGACTGTCCCACCGCTCGGAAAGCCTTATGAAAAAATCATATTCATCGTCGCTTTCATTAGGATGCTTGATATAGTGCAAGTGGTGATACTGACTGAGGATATACGGTTGCGGGCTACCCATATATTGATAGTGCTGGCAGAGTTGCTCGAACACCCCGTGAAGGGGCCGCATAGCGAATTTATTGTGGTATATAATCAATGCTGGAGATCGACTGTCGATTCTCATTAGATCCCACGCCTTTCCGAGTACCGCGACCGCGGAGATGTAATTTTTTCTTTCTTCCCGTAGCATACCGGAAACAAAATGATCAGTCCCTCTTCCACCCTTGTGGTAGCCATGCAGAGCGGCGATCACGTTGTATTTAGCGAGGTGATTGTAGATGGGCCTCGCTTGGAGACCGTCCACGGACGGAAACTGAGACTGAATAAGCAGAAGAAGTGGCTTTTCGCTCTTGTCGGCGTACTTCTTGAGATTGGCCTTCCATTCGCCAAGTCTCTTTCTTAGCCGCTCGCCAGGTTCGGGATGTCGTATAGTCGTCTTCCCCTTTTGCAGAAGCTCCTGATAGGCCTGCTCTTCCTCGTCGTTCATATCAAACTGCTTGACCTCGCATATTAGGTCAATGCCTGCAACATTCAATTCAAAATCAGGACTATCCGACTCGTTACCTGTATAGCGGTAGAGAATTCCCAAGGAGCTTAAATACTGGTTTACCTCGTACTCAGATTCATTTTGAAAAGAACCGTTAAATTGATTTTCAGTCATTATCCTGTCCTCCCAAAAAGAAAAATAAACCCTCTACTTATTCCGTCATAACTCTGCAAGTAGGCGTGGTCGACTCGCCGCACGTAGCGTATATGAATACAGCTTGTCCTCCGGCAAGAAGCTGAACTGGAGCGCGACCATTTTGCTGCTCAACGAGCGCACGTCGCCCAAACCACGCTAGCGCACGGGTGCATCTAGGGCGTCGTCAACGATGGGTTCGCAATCCTCCGCGCCAAAGCCCGCGAACGCTCGTCCGGTTTCATCCTGAAGCTGCACTTTCAAGCCGCCCATCGGCGATTGCACGTTGACCCGCACCTCAGCCGCATTCCAGTGATGTGGCCGGGTGACGAGCGTCCCCTCCATAAAGCCGATCGTTTCAACCGAGACAAACCCATCGAGCCGCAAGGTCGCCAAACCAAAGTTAGGCAGGCCGGGAAGGCCGCGGCGAGGCCTTGACGTTTTACGTCCAACGTCACACCTTATATATGCTCTCTCCCTAGGACCTGACAGTAGGCATATCGAGAAAACTTTACACCACTAAAAAGGTGGGAGAGAGTATGATATTAGATTACAAGGACAAGAGGACCGAGCGGTTCGCTGGTGGGGAATTTGTAAGGACATTTCAGGGTTTTGAAAAACAGGCCGAGAAACGACTCTCAATCCTGAATGCGGCACCGTCGCTGGCGACTTTGAGGAATTTACCAAGCAACCGCTTTGAGGCACTCAAGGGCACAAGAGCTGGGCAATACTCCATTCGGATCAATCAGCAATGGCGCATCTGCTTCGTTTGGCCTAGCGGATCCCCGGGACCGGGGGAGGTAGAGATAGTCGATTACCACAAGTAGTAGTAGTGTAAGAGTTTAGAAAAAGAGATAGGATATGTTCAAACGTACCGTACATCCAGGTGAAGTCTTGAAAGACGAGCTTGAAGAGATGGGCATCACGCCCACGTCGTTTGCACGCCAGATCAATGTGCCGCCGAACCGCGTCGGCCAGATCATCGCGGGCAAGCGGTCGGTGACGGGCGACACGGCCTTGCGGTTCGGACACTGGTTCGGCGTCGAGCCTCAATTTTGGCTGAATCTTCAGGCGCAGTTCGATCTGGTTGCCGCTGACCAGCAAGTCGGCGCAGCCATACGCCGACTACCGACTCGCGTTGCTGTACAAGAAAGATGAAATGACGCCGGAAGCATTTATAGCGGCGTGCAGCTCAGCTCAAGGAGCGTTCTGCCGCGCAAGAGCACTTTATCGACTTGTGCCGGTTGCTCGACGAGCCAACGCCGGCTGAGGCCGACTCCACGGGCGATGCGTATTGTTTTGAGCGCGGCGCGAGACCTGCGAGGTCGGGCTGGAGGAACTGGTTGATGCTGAGGTTGGAGGCGAATTTGGGGCGGTGAGGGATTTTGCCAACTGACGTTACGCAGCTTTTGTCCCCAACTTTCCCATCCCTGTAACCTTTCCGCTACACTCCAACGCCTCCGATCCGTGATTTATGCTTTTACAGCATCGCAGAAATCTCTTGATTTTCTTGCTGAAAAATCAAGAGCGCAGGGGTATCCCTACCATCTATACCAAGCTGAGGGCTTTTCCGCTCTTTTTGTGTCTTGCAAAAAGACCTCTCAAGAAATATAGGTCGTAAGGTGAGATTATCTCAGTTTAGTTAAACCAAGTGCTGGCCTTGTTCCCTTTATTTATCTCTCCAAACCACCAAGTAAGGAGGGATACAGATGAAGGAGCCAAGACCAGCGTTGGAGAATTTGTGCTGTCTCAATGCCCAATGCAAGACCTACGGCCAACGCGGCCAAGCCAACCTGCGGGTGCGCAAGACCTATGGAGCCGACCGGATTCGGTATCTGCGCTGTGGGTGCTGCGGCGAGGAATTCAGCGAGCGCAAAGGCACGGCGTTGTTTAATTGCAAAATCGGTGAAGCCCAAGCCGTGTCGGTGATCGAGCATCTGGATAGTGCCTGTGGCTTGAATGCCACGGCGCGCTTGGTGGGGGTGTCTAAGGAGGCGGTTGGCCGCCTGCTGCGCGTGAGCGGACAGGTGAGCTATCAACTGCATGACCGGCTGGTGCGGAACGTGCGTCCGATGGCGCTCCAATTTGATGAGAAATGGTCGTATGTGGCGAAAAAACAACGGCACTTGACGCCCCTGGACGATCCGAGTGAACGGGGGGATTATTGGGATGCCAACAGTTTGGATCCGCAGAGCAAATTGCTGGTATCGCTGGTGCCGGGTCGCCGTACGACTACGACGATTCATCAAGTGGTCGCCGATGCGGCGGCGAGGCTTTCGTGTGATGCGAGGCTGCCGGCGCTGTTTACCGATGGCGAACCGACCTATCCCGAGGCGATTGTGGCCACCTTTGGTCGGGCCTATCCGGTGCCCCGACGCCATCGCCGTGGCCGCCGTCCGGCCCCCGTTGTTCGGATCCCCCAAGGCTTGGTCTACGCCCAGATTGTCAAGCATCGGCACGGCGGACGGGTCAAACGGGTCGAGATCCGACCCCGCTTTGGCAAGGGACGCTTGGCTCAAGTCGTGGCCGACTTGGGCTGGACGAAAGCCAATACCAGTGCCATCGAGCGTTTCAACCTGACCGATCGGATGCGCAACGCACGAAAAGCGCGCAGAACCCTGAGCTTTTCACGTCGGTCGGATCGACACGATGCGCTTAGTTGGATTGGCGCGTTGCGCTACAATTTTCATCACGCCCATCGAGCCTTGCGCCAGCGCTCCGACGAAGGACGCTGGCAACCGAGAACGCCGGCTATGGCCGCAGGCATCGCTGAGCATCGCTATAGCTCACTCGAACTCATGCGCCTCTGTCCGGTGGGGCTGAGATAATCTCAAGCTACAACCGAAATATACGATCTCTTTGAAATAGAAAACCATCAGGCGAGACCTGTGGTGTTTTTTAGAGTAACAGATTATTATGGCTACGCCTCGAAAAGCCTATGGGAATGGATGAGGCTACACGAAAATGACTGAACAACATGATCAGTTGCCCGATGATAGAGAAGGTAGGCCACCCGAAACTCAGGGAGACATAGGGCCGTGGATACTAAAGAGCTTTAATGATTTAAATAGCCGATTCGACGATAACAATAAAAGACTTGACGCTATTGACAAAAATCTAAAATGGCTCAACCGACTTGCATGGTTTGTAATAGCAGTTTTTGCGATATTCCTCTTTATTTGCATCATGTTCATTCGTCCAGCCATACCCTTTGTATTAAACAAGCTATTCCCCGGCGCAGCGATTGACTAAGATCGCCCGTCGTCGTTTTCCTGCCGCCTCGCGTCCGTAAGCCGATAGGCCCACAAATACGGAAAGGGTAGCAGTACACTGTCGCCTTGCAGCGCTAACGCCCCGCCGACGCTAAACCAGATCGGCGGGGCTTCTCTATGGTACCCTTCAAGAAAGCTAGGTCGATAAGTATATAAGCCCCGGGCAACCCTAGTGGTCGCCCTCTTTACAACACTGTTCTATCCATCCGGTTCTAATCCTGTCCATCCCAGTCCCATCACATCCATCCCGATCCCTTGACCGATGGACGCACCGTCTCCTTTTTTGCTCTCCTGTTAATTTTGCCAAGAAACGCGCCCTGTGCAAAAGAAAATCCCCACTCATTACCTCGCCCATCTCAGCGACCGCTACCTCGTGGAATTGCCCGGGTCCGGCCTGAGTTGGCGGTCTATGCTGCTCGGCCTGGGGCTGGTCGTCGCCATCAGCATTGGCAGCCCCTATTCGATATGGATGGTCGGCTCGTCGGAGATGACGTGGTCGTACTTTCCCATTGCCGTGGGTGCGCCGCTGTTTATCCTCGTCTTGGGCAACGCGCTGCTCAAACGCGCTCTTAGTGCAACTGAGCTGATTACTATCATCATCATGGGGCTGGTCGCCAGCGGCATGCCCATCTTCATGGTCGGCCTGATTCTCAGCATCATCTCCAAGCCTTACTACGGCGCGCTCCCGACCAACCAGTGGGCCGAATACGTCCATCCCTATCTGCCGGATTGGGCCATCCCAGACCCAGCGCACGACACCATGCGCTTTTTCTACGAGGGCCTGCCGAGCAAAGACTTGGCCATTCCGTGGGGGGCGTGGGCCGCGCCGCTGCTGTGGTGGCTGCTGTTGGTGCTGGCCATATACTTCGTCGGCTTGTGCTCGGTGGTGGTGCTGCGCCGGCATTGGATGGAGCGCGAGCGGCTGACCTTCCCCTTGACCGAGGTGGCCTTGATGTTGACTGAAGAGGCCCCGGGATCGGCGCTGCCGCCTGCGCTCAAGACCCGGGTGTTCTGGATCGGCTTTGCCGTTCCGTTTGGCCTGATCGCCTTCAACATTCCCAGCTACTTTTACCCCGGCTTGGCGCAAGTACCCGTCTTTCAGGAATGGGCCTTTTCCCTCGTTCCCCACGCGCCGCCTATCAACTTGCTGCTGTACTTCCCGGTTTTAGGGTTTATGTATCTGGCCCCGCTGGCCATTTCGTTTAGCGTCTGGTTCTTCCATCTGCTCTACTTGGTGCAACTGGGCGTGATCACCGAAACGGGCCTGTTCAATTTGCGCGCCGATCCGTTTGTGATCAGTCTGACGCCCTTGTCGTGGCAGTCTTGGGGGGCCTTTGTGGCGATGGTGGGGTGGAGCTTGTGGATGGCGCGGAGTCATCTCGCGGCTGTGTGGCGCACCGCGCTGGGTCGCGCTGGGCGGATCGACGACAGCGACGAGATGCTTTCCTATCGGGTCGCCGTGGGTGGTGGGTTGGCCGGTCTGTGTTTTATCCTCGGCTGGCTGTGGCGCAGCGGTTTGGACCTGCACTTGGCGGCCTTCTATTTGGTGGCTGCGCTGACGATCTTCTTGGGCATTACGCGGCTGGTGGTGCAAGCCGGTCTGCACTATTTGACGACGCCCATGAGTGCTCAGGGCATGGTCGTGGCCGCGGCCGGCTCGGCTCTAGGGCCACAGAACTTGGTCGCGCTGGGGCTGACTTTTGCGTGGTGCAGCGATGTGCAATCTACCTTTATGCCGTCGGCCGCCAATGCGCTCAAGCTGCACGATTACTACGCGCATCGACGCAGTGGAGGGCTGGCCTTGGCCATTGTCTTGGCGGTGGTGGTCAGCTTTGTGGCGACCACCAGCTTTATGATCTACTTGTGCTACGATTACGGGGCGAGCAATCTGCGCTCGTGGTTTTTCAATGCGGCAGGAGGCGCGGGCGGGCGGGCCTTTGACTGGGTCGCCGAGCAGACGCGCAATCCCGCGTCCGTTGACTGGGACAAGCTCGGTTTAGCTGGCAGTGGGGTGGTGGGCTATTTGGTGTTGGCGTTTTTGCACTACCGAATCGCGTGGTGGCCCTTGCACCCGGTGGGGTTGGCCGTGGCCTCGACGTGGATGGTCAAGCGGATTGTGTTCTCGGTCTTCTTGGCGTGGGCCTGCAAGGCGTTGATCTTGCGCTTTGGCGGCGTGGCGCTCTACCAGCGGCTCAAACCGCTGTTTATCGGATTGGTGGTGGGGTTTTTCTGCGGGGTTTTTCTGTCGTTTGTCCTCGACTGGGGCTGGTTTAAGGGCGCGGGGCATCCGATCCTGCACGGGTGAATGGATTGCCGTATATTGAGGCCGCAACTAGGAGGAAAGGTATTCGCCGATGAGTAATTCCCACTCCCTGCACGTGACCGCTGAGGACGTGCAGTTCTACCGCGACCACGGTTATTTCGTCTATCAACATCCGCTTGTGCCGTTTGCGCCGGGCATTCGCTAGGGAGTGAAGTTTAATTTATAATCTCAAACTAGGAGGTTATTTGAGATATGGAACTATTTCACAAAACCGATTTAGGGGAAATCTACTTGGGTGATGCTCACGATCTCATGGTGGGTATCGAGGATAAAAGCGTCAATTTGATTATGACGTCCCCACCGTTTGGGTTGGTTCGCAAAAAGGACTATGGCAATGTCGATGCGGATCAATACCTCGATTGGTTTCGACCATTTGCCAAAGAATTTATACGCATCCTCAAGGATAATGGCTCTCTAGTCATTGATATTGGTGGTGCTTGGATTCCAGGGCAGCCGACTCGCTCACTTTATCATTATGAGCTTTTGATTATGCTTTGCAGGGAATTTGATTTTCATCTCGCCCAAGAATTCTTCTGGTGGAATCCATCAAAGTTGCCTACACCGGCCGAGTGGGTGAACATACGGCGAGTTCGAGTTAAAGATGCAGTTAATTGCGTCTGGTGGCTTTCACCGACCCCTTGGCCGAAAGCTAGTAATCGCCGAGTCTTGGTTCCCTATAGCAATTCAATGAAAGGATTACTCAAAAGTGGATATAAAGCCAAGCTGAGGCCGAGCGGGCACGATATTAGTGAAAAATTTAACATTGACAATGGTGCTTCTATTCCGCCCAATCTCATCGCAATTCCCAATACAGAGAGCAATTCTAATTACTTGCGACTTTGCAAGGAGCACGATATAAAACCGCATCCCGCTCGCTTCCCTGCCGAATTGCCCGAGTACTTTATTAGGATGCTCACCGACAAGGGAGACTTGGTGTTTGACCCCTTAGCTGGTTCTTGTGTAACGGGAGAAGTTGCCGAGCGATTGAAGCGTAAATGGCTCTGCTGTGACCTCGTCAAAGAATACCTTGAAGGCAGTCTTTTTAGGTTTGAAACCAAACATAGAGGTAAAAAGAAAGTGCCTTCTTATAACCTTTGCCATCCTGCTGCGATGTGGAACGGGACTGATAGTGAAGAGGCCCTATCGGACGATGGGGGTAAGAAAAGACCTAAAAAACAAAAAACGACCTAGGACACTATGCCTGCTGCTTCGCCTGCCGAACTCGTCGATGCCGTTCTTCGCGCCATACAGAAATCCGGTGGTACTGGTTTCTACATGTCTGCAAAACCGGCTGCTCACCCCAGAGAATTCTTGATTCAATATAGAGAAGATACAATTTCACTTTGGGTCTATATATGGACGCTGACTCCTGGAGGCCGGCCATCTTTACAGAACGAATACAGAATTCAGATGACCTCGGTTGCTTCTCCACTGCCAATCAACCCAAACGGCTATACTGTTTTGCTGGGTTATCACACTGAAAACGATATGTTTGCGGGTTTTGATATAGATAAACATCGCATATTTACACAGGGCTCGTCTTCTGTTCAGATCGATATAGAGGCTATTTGTACGGCTATTGGAGACGGCTTAGCCTTTTCGCAAAAAAATAACGAGGAAATAGCCGTTGGGATTCGTCCAGATCAATTTCTGAACTACGTGTTTAACGCCGTTCCCCTGCATGAGTACGGAGTTGACCTTCCAACATATAGTCTATTGTTAAAGGCCGCTCAGTTGGAAGAAATAAGGCCGCAAGAGATGGAGCCTCTGGCACAAGAGCGGCAAAGAATAGTCGAATCGGTAAGTCGCTATGCGCGCGAGTCGAGTTTTCGTCGGCAAATTATGGATGCTTATGGTAGCCGCTGTGCGGTGACGAGAGCACAACTCAATCTCGTCGATGCCGCCCATATTGTACCAGTAAAGGCCCAAGGGACAGATGATGTTTCTAATGGCATAGCGCTGTCTCCAACCATACACCGCGCTTATGACAACAGCTTGATTTATCTCGATACAAGATACTATATGCGACTTAATGAACAGAAAGTAGGTGAATTAAAAAGCCAGCGACTCGAAGGCGGCCTTGACGATCTGCGTGGTTACTTGGATTCTCAGATACACTTGCCGGCCAATAGAGTGGATTGGCCGAATCCTGGACTTATTGAGAGGGCCAACAAGCTGCGGCGAATACAGGGTTACTACTGAGCTGCGAGGTGTCGTGTCCCACCCCAATGTAGCTATGGACGTTATTGATCGGCACGAGTGTTACGACCTGACGCGCGAGGGTCGCTTTCTGATTGCCCGCTTGCAGACGCCGCATCAGGTGCTGAGTACCTCGGCTTGTAATGGAGGGTTGTGCAACGATATTCGCTACTTGGTCAATCACCAAAGTTGCGAGGGCAAAGGGCACGACGTGCGCTTTGCCTTGCTCAAACAACTCGGCCAGACCGGCTATCACCACCACGTATGCGCGGAGCACAACTGGCCCCCGGATCAAGTCGCTCTGATGGGCACGGCGGCCAATGTGAACTACGCGGCTTGCGTCGTAGAAACGCACGCTGAATTGCGCGTGTGTGCCGTGGTAACCGCCGGGGTGGAGGGCAATGCGGGATGCGCGGGCGACCCGGCAACCTGGCACGAAGAAGACGATCCTCAGGCGGGCACGATCAACACCATGCTGTTTGTCAATTGGCCGCTCTCCCCAGGCGCGATGGCGCGGGCCGTGGTGACCATGACCGAAGGCAAGTCCGCGGCTCTGCGCGATCTCGCTATTGCGAGCCGCTATTCGCGCGATTTGGCAACGGGCACGGGCACGGACCAATACGGCATTGCCGCTCCTTTAGACTCCACGAGAAAGCCAAAAACTAGTGCGGGGCATCACGCCAAATTGGGCGAATTGATTGGCAAGGCCGTGCGCCAGGCCACGTTGGAGGGCTTGCGTTGGCAAAATGGTTTAGAGCCGTCGCATACGCGCAGCATCGTGCACGCACTCAAGCGCTTTGGCATGAGGGAGGAGTGCTTGTTGGCGGCGATGGCCGAACGCCTGAGCGCGGATGATTTTGCGCTGTTGCAAAAGAATTTCAAGTCCGTGGTGTACGAACCGCGCGTTGCTGCCTCGGCGTATGCGCTGGCCGCGGTTTGGGATCGCGTGCGCTATGGCACGCTGTCGCAGGAGCTGGCCGCTTCGGTCTTGCGCCAACAAGCTGCCATTTTAGCGACCGCGCTGGCCGCCAGACCAGAAGCCTATTTGTCGTGTTACGAGCAACTGCGGCTACATGAAAGCGACTGGCTGGCGATCGCGTACGATGCCTTGGCCTTGGGGTGGCGTCTGAAATGGACTTAACCATACTCGCGCCCGATCTGCTGTTGCTCGTTTGCGCGGTTGTTTGCGACGGTCTTGTCGGCGATCCGGTTTATGCGTTGCATCCCATTCGCTTGGTGGGTGCGACGCTGTCTTTTTTTGCGCGGGTGTTGCGCGGCTTGCGTTTGGATGGGTATGTCGGTGGGTGCGTGCTGTTTTGCGTTTTAGCGGCGTTTTGGGTGGGGCTGATTTGCGCGTTGGCGATTGCATTGTATCGCGTCCACGCGGAGATCGGTTGGCTTTTTCACGCCTTTGTCTTGTACAGTCTCATTGCGCTCAAAGACTTGTGCAAACACGGCTTGGCCATTGACCGCGCCGCGGACTTGGACGGTGCGCGTCAGGCGGCGGCAATGCTCGTGGGCCGCGATATTGAGCGAATGGATGCGGCGGCGTGTCGGCGGGCGGGCATGGAGAGTTTGAGCGAAAATGCAGTGGATGGCTTTATCGCGCCGATTTTTTACTACGCGCTCTTGGGGCTGCCGGGCCTCGTGCTTTTTAAGGTCGTCAGCACGATGGATTCGATGGTTGGCTTTAAGACGCCGCGCTACCGCTATTTTGGCTGGTGCGGTGCGCGGCTCGACGACGTGTTGAATTTTTTGCCAGCGCGCTTGACGTATGTGTTGATGATTGTGGTTGCATTTTTTTTGCCGCATTGTTCGGCGCGCAAGGCCCTCGTCGTTGGGTGGCAGCAGCACGCGCTCGTTCCGGGGCCCAATTCAGGGTGGAGCGAAGCAACCGCGGCCGGCGCGTTACAGCGGCGCTTGGTTGGCCCGATTTGGCAGGACGGGATGCAGGTCACAGACTTGTGGTTGGGCGCTGCGAACGACCCGGAAGGCGGGCGGCCTGAGGATATGCGCCGCATGTGCGCCTTTGTCGTTGCTACTTGCTTGCTCAGCGTGTGGTTGGCGGCGATCTATCTCGCGTATGCTGGTTCTATCTAGAAATGATAGTCGGACCGTTTGTAGCCACTAGCGATAGCGTTCTTACTCTAGTCCGACACTTTTCCGGAGCGCTTGATTGATCCTAGACTGCCAACCGGGGCCATCGGCCTTAAAGGCAGCTAACACATCGGGATCTAGTCGGATGGTGGTGGAGACTTTGGTCACGGCGGCCTTTGGTCGGCCTCGCTGAACTGGGACTTGGGCGAATTTTTCCTGCCATTCCGGGGTGGCGAGATCCGGTAGGTCGTTATCGGAATCGAGGTCCATATACGGCTTGTTCTCGTTCATTGGCTTTCCTCATGCTGATGATCCGGCGCACCTTGCCGCGTTGCGTCCATGCAAGGATTACCATGCGGTTGGCGAGGAACCCGATGGTGATGTATCGAGGCTCTCCATAGTCCTTGCGATTATCCTCGACGGTCAGCGTCGCCCCGGCAAAAACGTCTGAGGCGCGGGCCATATCTAAGCCACGGATTTGTAGGGTGGCATTGCGTTTGGCCGGATCGAATTCAATCTTCATTTATTTTATGTTACTACAAAAAAGCGGGAACGTCAACTTTTGAGTGTGGTTCAAACTGGCCGATATAGAAGAGGTACGAGCGCGTGGTGGCGACCGGATAGTGGAGCGGATGAGTGTGATCGGCAACTGGTGATGCTTGTCAATTGAAGGCTTAGGATGCAGTTTTGCTGATAATAGAGAGGAGCAAACCATGAAAAATTACGCAATCGTTTCACTGCTGTTTTTGGTCGCTTGGTGCGCCAATGCTGAAGAGTACTGGCCCCAGTGGCGCGGACCTAACCACAATGGCGTCAGCGAGGCCGTGGACCTGCCTACTACTTGGAGTGCGAGTGAGAATGTGGTCTGGAGCAAGAAGCTGCCCTCTTGGAGCGGGAGTACGCCGGTGGTGTGGGGTGAGCGGGTCTTTTTGACGTCGCCCAATTCGGGCGAGGAAATCCAAGGCGGCGAAAAACTGCTTTTGGGCTGCTTGTCAGCGACGGATGGCAGCGTGTTGTGGCAGCGCACCCTCGCCGAGGGCAACACCTATTGGCGCAAGCACAACAACACCTCGCCTTCGCCGGTCACCGACGGCGAGCGCGTGCTGGCCGTTACGGGCACGGGGGTGATCCGGGCGTTTGACATGAATGGTGAGGAATTGTGGCACTACGACTTGCAGGCCGAGCACGGCGATTTCGGCCTGATGTGGGGCTACGCTTCGTCACCATTGCTCTACGACGGCAAGCTGTTCGTCGAGGTCCTGCACGGGATGAACACGGACGATGCTTCCTACCTGATCGCCTTTGATGCAGCCACCGGTGAGGTCGCGTGGCGGCAGGAGCGGCCAACCGACGCGCCGGGCGAGTCGCCGGATGCCTATACCACGCCCGTGCTCCTCGAACACGACGGCCAGACGCAAATCGTCGTCTCCGGCGGGGACTATGTCACCGGCCACGACCCGGCCACCGGCGAAGAGGTTTGGCGGGCGGGCGGCTTGAACCCGGGCAAGGAGCGGAATTACCGGGTGGTTGGGTCGCCGATTGCGGTCGCTGGGATGGTGTATGCGACCAGTCGCCGCAATCCGGTGCTGGCGTTTCGCGCCGGTGGTAAGGGAGATGTTAGCGAGAGTCACTTGGCGTGGAAGTGGACAGGGTCGGGCGGACCAGATGTACCCTCGGCTGTTACCGACGGTAGCTATTTCTATATGGTCGATGACCGCGGGCGGGCTACCTGTCTCGACGCCAAGACGGGTGCGGTGCTGTGGGGGCCGGAGCGCACGGCCCAAGGGACGGTCAGTTCCTCACTGGTCTTGGCCGACGGCAAGCTCTACGTGGTCAACGAAAACGCGGTGACGACCGTACTGCAGGCCGGGCCAGAGTACAAGGTGTTGGCGACCAACGAACTCGATGGCGGCTATACGCTGTCGTCACTGGCCATCGCCGGGGGGCGGATTTTCCTGCGGACGGAGTCGCACCTGTACTGCATTGGCCGGTAGGGGCGACCGATCGGTCGCCCCTACATCTATTCGGCCTTGAGGGCCGCCAGCAGGGGGCGGCGCAGGGCCAAGTGCGCGGCGGCAGCACATGCCAACAGGCCGGCGACGAAGACCAAGCAGAGCGAGATGCTGAGTGAGGCCCAAGGCAAGGGCGCGGGGTCGAAGAGGCGGGGGGCCACGGCGATGAGGGCGGCGACGCTGCCTATGCCCTCGCCCGCTAGCAGGAGGAAGCCGTGCTCGTAGAGCAGCATCGCCCCTAAGCGGGCGCGGCGAAAGCCACAGGCGCTCAAGGCCGCCAACTCGCCACTGCGCTCGAGGACGTTGCGCAGAATGAGAATTCCCAAACCCAGAGTACCCAAGAGCAGCCCGAGCAAACCCAGCGTCTGAAAGGTTGCCAGATACGTGTTTTCGACGGCGCGATAGCCTCGGAGGCGCTCGGCGCTCAGGGTGGCGTCGAGGCCGTAAGCTGCTAGATCCTTTTCGAGCGCGGTGGCGACGGCGGCTGGTTGTTCTGTTTCCACTAGGAAGTAGCCATAGCCTTCGCGTGCGGGGAAGTGCGTGGCGAAACGATCTTCGGCAATGAGCAACTCGCTCTGGAACAGGCTGCCGTCCAACAGCCCGACCAACCGCACGGCCACCCCCTCGGCAATCGGGATGTCGTCGCCCAGACTCTTGTGCAAAATCCACTGCGCTGAATTAAAGTCGCCGATGGCTGGGATGACGCCCGGCCCCAAATCGCGCTGAAGCAATCGCCAAGGATTGGCGCGCTCGTCTGGCGTTAGGGGAAGTGTCTGTCGGAAGGGCAAGCCGCCGCGTTGGATGAACTCGGCCGGTGCGCCGAGGACGCGCGGGGTCTGGGGCAGGTAGAGGTTGAGACAGCTTATATCGTCGCCGGGCAGGACGCGGAAGGGAAAGAAGCGCGCGGTGCCCAAGTCTGCTGACAATCCCAATTCAAAGCGGCCGTCCGCACTGTTGAGGTCTTGGTGTAGGGGAATTTCTGCCTCGGCAATGAGCACGAAACCGCCCGTACCCGGATCGTCTGACCATTCGACTTGTCGGTGAGCTCCGGCGGCGACGATGACAAAGGTAGCGCAGGCGACGAGGGAGGTGCAGAGGGCGCTGCGGCTTGGCTTGCGGGTGCTGTTGAGGAGGCCCAAGCCGAGGCTGGAGTTGAGGCGTCCCGATGTCGGGGCTCGCAACCATAGCGCGAATAAAGCCAACAGTGCCAACAGGGCCGCAGTGCCGCTGCCTAAGAAAAGCGCGGCGGCCGTTGCTGCGTCAGACATACCGGCGAGGATGCTCAAGGTGAGAGCTAGGGCCAAGCCAAGCGCGGCGAAGACGGCACTGCGACGGCGCGGGCGACGTGGTGCTGTGTCGAGGGCACCGGCGAGTAGGGCGCGGACAGGCAGCCGGTGGAAGCGCCGCACAGTGCGCCACAGTGCCAGCGAGACCAGCAGTAAGGTGGATAGGTAGCCCATTCCTAAGCTCAACCCGCTAACGTGGAGGTGGAGGAAGGGCGTGCCGATAGCCTCCAACCACAAGGTGTGCAAGCCGACCAGCATCAGGTAGGCGTAGAGCGGAGCACCGGCTAGGCCGAGTAGCGCGCCGAGCGCGGCCAAGGCGATGCCCTCGCCCAAGAAGCGCCGGGCCACCGCGGTGAGCGGGTAGCCGGTGGCGAGCAGTAGCCCTGCTTCGCGGGCGCGTTGTTCGAGGCCGAACTTGCACAGTAGAACCACGAGTAATGCGGCCGCGGCGATGAGGAAGAGGCTGAAGCCGATAAAGAGGCCGCTGAAGTCCGTGGCTCCGGTTGCGGCCCGCAGGGCTTCTTGGCGGACGGGGCGCAAGGAGAAGCCGGTCGCCGTCGGAGACAGGCGATTCAGTAGGTCTTGGCGCAGACTCTGGTAATGGGTGGGTGAGGGCGGATGAAAGCGGATGGCGGTCAGGGAGCCGTGGCGGCTGCTCCACAGGCGCTGTCCCGTATGGGCGGCGACGAAGGCTTTGGGTGCGGCCCCGTACTGGTCCCAGTAGGCTTCATCCTGCGGGCGGATTTGCCCCATGTCGATGGGGAAGGGCGCATCCCAGGCGGCCATGTCGCCTTCTTCCTGCAACCCCGGATAGGCGGGCGTCAGGGTCGGGTCAATGGCCAAGCCGCGCATCTGCACAATCCCTTGGAGGCGGAAGTGGGCCTGCTCGGTCCGGAGTTCATGGCGCGGGCCGACGACGTAGTAGGTCAGGGAGATCGAATCGCCGGGGGTTGTAGCTAACTCTTGGGCTGTCCAAGCGTCGAGATAGATGGCGTCGTCAGCGAGAGTTGGTGCGGGCCGTCCGTCTGCAAGATAGAGGCCGGTGGGATCGTCGAGGGCGGTAATGGTTGAGTAGGGAACTTGGCGGCCATTGCCTTCAATGGCGTTGGCCAGGTAGGTCGAGAAGGTTGCGGTTTTGAGCTGTAGGGCGGCGGCGCTTGCCGAGGCGGCGGTGCGAATCGAGTCGTCGAGGACGAAGCGGGTGCTGGAGAGCTCGATGTAGTTGGCGTGCAGCGCGAGGTCCAGCTTGCAGTCGGCGAGAGTAAGATGCTGGGCGAGAGCGCGTTGCAGGTCTTGGTGTTGACTGTTGGGCGCGGCGATGAGTAGGGCGTTGACGCGATCCTGTTGGTCGAGCGCGTGCTGAAGGGTCTGGAGGTCGAGGTATGCGTTGAGCGGCAGGTGCTGCTGTAGTCGCAGGCCGAAGCGCCCCGCCCCGCTGTCGGGCAGGACGCCGGTGAGCACCACGCGCAAGGTGGTGACGAGATCGTCGGTGGCGCGGCGGCCAAAGAGGGATTCGCGATAGGTTGGGCTGGGGCGCTCCAGCGAGAGCAGGACCGCGTCGCCTAGTTCAAGGCCGAGGGCGCGTTGCAGCGAGGCGCTGACGACGAGCGAGGGAAACGGCTGGCCGGGCGTTGGTTTGAGGGCGTCGCGCAAGGTGGGGCCGTCTTGGGGAAAGAGCGCGGCGAAGCGGGTGTCGATGCCTTGGATTTGTACGCCAGAGGCGAGCGCTTGGGTCGCGGCGTGGCGGGCGCTGCCGTTGAGGAGGATGGCGGGCGCGTGTCCCCCAGGCAGTTCGGTGGCCAAGTCGCTGCGGAAAAAGTGCGCGGCGAGGAGTGCGTAATCTATCTGACCTAGACGCTCTAAGGCCAAGTCGTGCAGACTGCCGCGCATGGAGTCGCCGACTAGGAGGGCACCGGTCAGGGCGGTTGTGGCGACAGCGGTCCCCAGCAGCAGCCCTAGGTGAACCCGCCAGTAGTGGATTAGGCTTCGACGCACGTCCCCTCGCGCAGATGCAGGCGGCGGTCACAGCGCGCAGCTAGTTCGAGGTCGTGGGTTGCGACGACGAGGGCGGCTTGCTCGGCGCGGTGGAGTGTGAAGAGTAGATCGGCGACTATGGTAGCTGTCTGGCGGTCGAGGCTGCCGGTAGGTTCGTCGCAGAGCAAGAGCCCGGGCTGGTTGATCAAGGCGCGCGCCACCGCCACGCGCTGGCACTCGCCGCCGGACAGTTCAGCGGGGCGGTGGTGCAGGCGTTCTTCCAGACCGACCGCGGTCAAAAGGTCGCGGGCGCGCTCGCGTCGATCGGTTTGAGGAAAGGCGAGGGTGGGGATTAGGGCGTTTTCGAGGGCTGAGTACTGGGGCAGCAGGTGGTGGTTTTGGAAGACGAAGCCGATGTGCTGGTTGCGGAAGCGGGCGAGTTGCGGTTCGGGGAGAGTCAGTGGGTCTTGACCGCTGATGGCGATTTGGCCCGAGGTTGGGGGTTCGAGGGTGCCGAGCAGGTGCAGCAAGGTGCTCTTGCCCGAACCGGATGGACCGATAAGTGCTAGGGACTGGCCCACTTCGGCGCGCAGCGAGACGTCGCGCAGCACTTCGACGGTCTGGTCGCCGAGGGCGAAGTGCTTGCAGACGTCGGTTGCGGCGAGGGCTGGGGCTGCGTTCATGGGTGCGCCGACAGTTTGCGGGTGATAAAGTCCGGGATGGGGATGGCGCGGATGGCCTCGCCCGGATTGCAGACGCAGCAGGCGATCTTGAGGCGTCCTTGGGCTATGTGTTCGCCGCCGCAGTGGAAGTCGAAGCGAAAGCTGAGGGACTTCTCGCCTTGCTTGTCGAGGTGCACGAGGATGTCGAGGACGTCTTCGAAGGAGACGGGGCGGAAGTACTCGCATTCGGCGGTGAGGCGGGGCCAGCTAATGATGTCGCCGTCGCGTTCGCTGTGGACGCTCAGGCCGAGGCTGCGCCAGAAGGCGTGCTCGGCGGCTTCCATGAAGGCGAAAAAGCGGGCAAAATGGACGATGCCGGCCTGATCGGTATCGGCCCACTCGACGCGGCGGCGAGTGCGGAATTCGACGGACACGTCAGTTGCCGGGGCGGAAGAAGGTTACTAGGCAGCCGCCCATAGCGGCCAAGACGATGCCGAGGACAAACGGCCAACGCACGGCTGCCCAACCGCCAGCGGGCGGATGCAAGAGCACGGCGACGACCGCGTTGACGATGGGAGCACCGGCAAAGACGATGGACATGACCACGGCCGGCGTCCCCTTGGCCCCGAAGGCGAGCAGGACGCCCAACGCACCGATGGCCCCGGCGATACCGGCGGCGGTGGACCAGAAGACGCCCTTGGCCGGATAGATCCAGCTTGCGCCATTGTAGGCCAGGACGATCAACGAGCCGAAGACCGCGGTGAGCAGGTAGGCCAAGCCGACGAAGAGGAAGGCTTTGTAGCGGCCGTTTACCGGATCGGCCATGGCGATCTGGCCAGTGTGCAGCAGGACGCCGTAGAGGCCCCAACAAGAGACGGTGAGGAGAGCGAAGACGAGCCAAGTCATGGGATAATCCTTTCGCTTGCGCGTTCGCCCATAATGTGGCTAGGAGACTCGCTGCTGTCGAGAGGTCACGCGATCTCGATAAGATTCTCGAAATGGACGCCGCAATCGCAGAGCGATACGGGAATGTTGAACCGCTCCTCCAACTCGTCGATGAGGTGGCGGACGGGCGCGGTCAATGCGCTGTGGTGGCGTGCGCCGGCGACCTCGGGGTCGAGGTGGTCGCAGAAGGTCAGGGCCAATTGGGTGGGACCGTTGAGGAGGACGGCTGTTTCCAAATGTGGATAGGAGATGCCCGCGGCTTTGCGCCGCCGTCGCCCGGTCGCCACGCCGTATTCGACGATGTCCCGGCTTTCCTCTTCTGCTAACGTCAATTGCAGCGGTAGGGGGCCAGTGCCGACGCGGCTAGGCAGTGCTTTGACCACCAAGCAGACTTCTGCGATATGACGCCAGTTGAGTCCGACGTCATCGGCAAAGGCGGCGGTGGTACAATTGTCCGAGGTGCAGTCGGGATAGTCATCGCTCAGGGCGAGCGACAGGTGGGTGCCTTGGCTGCCCTCGACGACGATGGTTTCACCGCGCAGGCAACTCTCGTTGAGTTCGCGGGCCACGTCGGCGGTGTAATCCGCGAGGATGTGCTCGTCGCGGGCTTGGCGCGCTTGGCGCAGGGCGAATTCGGCGCGGGCGACGCCGCTGCCGCTGGCGGTGGTGCCGTGTTCTTGCAGAAAGCTGTCGGCCGCTTCGCGTTGGCGGTACTCGGGCAGGATCAGCGGGCAGCGGTAATCGACGCGGGTCCGCTCGCGCAGTCCATAGCTCGGGTCTAGTTGGTCTAGTTCGGCGAAGAACTGCTCGGGATCGACGGCAACGCCGCTGCCGACGCGCAGTTGCGTGTCGGGGTGGAGAAAGCCGCAGGGTAACTGCCGAGTGCGGATTTCGCGGCCGTCGGCAAAGAGGATACTGTGCCCGGCGTTGGTGCCGATCCCGGCTCGGACGCTGTAGGCGGCTTGGTGTTTTTGCGCTAGAAAGGCGGCGACCTTGCCTTTACCCGAATCGCCCCAAAAGGCGTCAACGACGATGATGGCGCTCATAGCGCACCTCCATTTAAAGAAATTGGCTAAGTACACGACAGTAGGGCCTCAACTGGGATCGCGGGCGTCCCGCCCGCAGGCGGGCCAGAGGCCCGCGTTCCCAGGAAAACATCAGAAAACGCACATTCAGCTTAGGTGTCGTGTAGTAAGGAAATTGGTTTTCTCATTGGCGATTAGCCTCCTTTATTTTGGGGTTCCGTCCCAATGGGTGCTTATATAGCGAACCACACCGTCCTCTTCATTGGTATCAATGATCCCGGTGGCTTGTTCCTTGAGGGCGGGGATGGCATTGGCAACGGCTAGGGCCTCGTCAGCCATTTCGAACATGTCCAAGTCGTTTACTTGGTCGCCAAAGACGACTAGACGACAATTTTCCAGTCCTTGCATGCGCTTGATACTCAGGATGCCCTGCTCTTTGGTGGCGCGAGCATCGTGAATGGTCAGCCAGTGCCATCCTGGTGAGTACTGATTCTCGTAGCAATGGGTCTGGACCCGTTCGGCATGCCGCTGGTTAATCGCCTCATCCAATTTCTCCAACTCTGGCCCCAAGCCGATAACGGTGAGACAGACCACTTGGTCGTCGAGACCGCTTTGCAAGTCAGCTACATAGCGCAGGCGTGGATCTTGGTAGAGCTGCCTATTCCGCAGGTACCAAGCCATGCCGTCGTTGATAATGTCTCGGTAGTAGAGACGGTCGGCGGTGCCGTCGTAGGTCGATATGAAGGGAACGTAGCCAGCGTCGGCTATTTGTTGCCACAACTCGGGCAAAATGTCGCGGTGCAGATCGTGAACCAGATAGTGTTGGCCGCTAGCCAGATCGGATACAAAGGCACCGTTGAATTCGACCACCGGCAAGCGCAGAGACAAATCGGCCAGTACGTGGCGCATGGAGGCTATGCTGCGGGCACTCGCCACGGTGAAGAGCAAACCCTGATCCAACAGCGCATTGAGGGTATCCCGGCTGTACTGAGATAGCGAAGTATCGTTGCGCAGCAGAGTGCCGTCCAAATCGGAGACGTATAGGGGAGAGTTGGTGGTTCTCAAGGGATTTCTCAAGAGTGAATTGGTTGACACTCCTAACGATAAGCGAAATTGTAGCATAATAAAAATTTATATATTTTATTCTTAGGATAATTGATATAAATGAAGGATTTGAATGGACCTCTATCAATTGCGCAGTTTCTACGAAGTAGTTCGCGAGCAGAGCTTTACGCGGGCAGCCGACAAACTCTTTCTGACGCAGCCGGCCATCAGCCTCCAGATCAAGGCATTAGAGAATGAACTGGACGAGATTCTACTCGAGCGCAATCGGCGGCAGCTTCGTCTGACGCCAGCCGGCGAGATCCTCTTTGCTCATGCGAAGGCGGTTCTCTCCCGGCTGGAGCAGGCGCGCGACGATATTGCGGCGCTCAAGCAGGTCTTGCGCGGGCGGCTGGCCATCGGGACTAGCGATACCAACTGCACCTATATTTTGCCCGGCGTGCTCGCCGAGTTCCGCGCTCGCTACCCGGCGGTCGAGTTGGACATCCGCAATCGCATGTCGCCGGAGGTGAGCAACCTAGTGCTCAACGACGAAGTGGACTTCGGGTTGGCAACCTTGCCGGTCAAGCAGCGAGACTTGGTCAGCGAGTCGCTTTTCGAGCGGCGGGATGTGCTTATTTGCCCCCCGGACCACGCGCTGGGCAAAAGGCGCAGGATAGGGCTCAAGCAGCTTGCCGAATATCCGTTTCTGGCCTTGGAACGCGGGAGCACTAGCCGGCAGTTGCTCGACGAGGTTTTCCAACGGCAGGGCTTGGCGTTGCAGGTCGAAATGACGCTCGGCGGGATCGAGATTATCAAGCGCTATGTGGAGATCGGATTGGGTATTGCGATAGTGCCGGAGGTGGCAGTGGAAGCAGAAGTCGCCGCCGGGAAAGTACGCGCTATCCAGGTCAATGGATTGGCCAAACGTCAAATAGGATTAATCGAGCACCGGCAACGCCGGCGTGCGCCGGCGACGGAGGCTTTCTTGGCGCTGTTGCGGGAATTTGTCGCCGCCGGGAAGATTTAACGCGCAAAGTCTAGCATCGGCATCCGGTGGGTCGGCCTGCCGGGTATGCGACGAATGTATCGAGCGCGTCGAGCTAATCGGTCGCCGCCGGCGGCTGGGAGATGCGAATCCGCCCGCCGCGAATTGTGATGATCGCCCGGTCGCCGGGGTCCGGTCCAAGCTCCCGCGACTCGATGACGTCATGCCCTTGGCCACGTAACCACTCGGCTAGCCGGCGGCCAGCACACCGGTCGATGAGGAATCTCAAGGTGCTGCTATGGCCACGGCTGACAGCGTATCGTGCGAGATCACTGCGTGCGCGTAGGCAACACACGCCTGTAGGTCGGCTTCTTCGAGTTCGGGGTAATCTGCTAAAATGGCCTCTGGCTTTACACCTTGGGCTAACAAGCTCAAGATAAGTTCCACCGAGATACGCATGTCGCGAATAATGGGCTTGCCATCGAAAATATCTGGACGCACCGTGATGCGCTTGAGGAGTTCGGGATGGGTCATGTTTGCACTCCGTGGTTGGTTGATTCCCTTCATAGGTGCCATCGGGGTTCTTGCCGATCCGCCTTTAGAAGCACCAAGCGATCACAAGTATAGTATAGGGAATTTCGCGGGTAGGAAAATTTTCTTCAAATAGCAAACCACGGTCGCACCGCCACTTTGTTGCGTCGGTACGCGCGGTCGCCGCCGTAGATCAGCGAGGCATTCGCAAGGTCCTGTCCGGCCGTGCGGCTCCACCAGGTAAGGGCGGTGAACGCATCCGAGCTGACCGTTTGTCCAGACTTGATCTCAATCGGGTAGAGCGCCGATCCTTGTTCCACCAGTAGATCAACCTCGTGGCCGGTGCGGTCGCGCCAAAAATACAGCGGGGGCTTCTGGCGGTGATGGTGGAAGGCTTTGGCCACTTCGGCGATTTGGTAATTTTCAAAAAGGGGGCCGCGCAATGGATGGGTGGGCAGCACCTCGGGGTCTTTTATGCCCAGCAAATAACAGGCGAGGCCGGTGTCGTAGAAGTACAGCTTGGGGCTTTTGATTAGCCGCTTGTTGAAGTTGCGGTAGTGAGGCGGCAGCAGAAAGACGACAAAACTGGTTTTCAAAACGGATATCCAGCGCTGTGCCGTATCTACGGCGATGCCGCAATCGTTGGCCAGTGCCGCGCAATTGAGCACCTGCCCAACTCGACCGGCGCACAAAGCCAAAAAGCGCTCAAAGGCTTCCATGTTGCCGATATTGACCAGCGAACGCACATCGCGTTCGAGATAGGTTTGCACGTAGTCGGGGAGCCATATTGCCGGCGGGATACGCTGGTCGTGAATCCGCGGATAGAAGCCGGTGTAGAGGGCCTGCCATAGCTGGAGATGGGTCTTGTGCCCGGCAAATAACGTCGCAGGAGTTGCGGGCACCGGCTGGACTTGGCCTTCGAGCTCGGCACGCGAAAGCGGCAACAGGTGCAGAACGGCGCAACGGCCCGCCAAGGTCTGCACAATGCGGTCCATGAGCAGGAAATTCTGCGAACCGGTCAGCACAAAGCGGCCCGTGCTACCGTCCGCGTCAACTCTGCTCTGGATGTAGGAAAACAACTCGGGTGCTCGCTGGACTTCGTCCAAAATGACCGGGCCGTCGAGTTGGTCGAGGAATCCTCGGGGGTCCTCTAGGGCAAAGATGCGTTGGTCGGGGTCTTCGAGGGAATAGTAGCTATGCTGGGGGAAGGTTGCTCTGGCTAAGGTTGTCTTACCAGACTGGCGCGGGCCGGTGAGGGTGAGCACCGGGTACAAGCGGGCATCGCGCAAAAGATACTGTTGTAGGGTTCGCCTAATCATACTGGCGAATTTACGATTGAATCGTAAATCTGTCAAAATGCTAGCCTTGACCACTGGTCAGCACCACATCATCCAGCCTTGCGATGAGGAGGCCGCCGGTGGCTGCGATCAGGTAGGCACAACGCCAGTAATCCTTTAGCTTTGGCTACACCGTCAACGCAGCAGGATGAGCTTGCGCGTCAAGACCGCATCGTCCGTCACCAGCCTATACAGGTAAGCGCCGCTGGCTACGGAGTGCCCGGCGGCGTCTCGACCGTCCCAATGGAGCCGGTGATAGCCGGCCTGCTGTGGCCCTTGGTGAAGGACGGCGATTCGTTGCCCGGTCAATGAGAATACTTCTAGGCGCGTCAAACTTGGTTCCAGCAGGAAGTACGAAAGAACGGTCTGGCTGTTGAACGGATTGGGTGCGTTTTGCAGCAATTGGGTGCGGTCGGGTAGAGCCGTCCGCTTGCCACTGCCAAAAAGGTCGAAAAGACTAACCAAGGGATCCTCTTGCCCGGTAGCGGTAAAGGTCACCGCTGCCAGTCCTTCAACCGTGGCTGCAACCGTGTTTGTCCCTGCCTCACTGCCCAGCGTCAGCGAGGTCGCGGCGCGGCCGTTGGCATCGGTGTGGGCCGTGGCCGACGACAGCGTTCCTCCACCAGCAGTCACCGCAAACGACACGACCATCCCGGCTATCGCCGCACCATCCTCATTCGACACTGAAACCACAAACGGTTCGGTCAGTTGTTCATCGACCATGCCTTCCTGACTATCGCCGCAGACCTTCGTCAGTCTATGAGGGCTTGCTTGTCCAGACGTGGTAGCCGTAAAGGTCACTGGATCCAGCCCTTCCACAGTGGCTTGGGCGGTGTTCGTCCCCGACAGGCTGCCCAACGTCAGCCGAACGGAGGCTTGGCCATTGGCATCGGTGTAGCTCGCGATAGACGACGCAGAGGACCCAACAGCGCAAGGGTCGGTAGCGCTGGTCGGCGACAGAAGTCCCCCGCCGCTGGTCGAAAAGACTACCCGCACTCCAGCAATGGGTGAGCCGTCTTGGTCTAGCACCGAAACCACAAGAGGGCCTAATCGCGTGTTGGCTGGGCCTTGCTGTCCATCGCCGGAGACCTTCGCCAGACTATGAGGCGTTTGCTCGATGGCGGTAGCGGTAAAGGTCACAGGTTCAAGCCCGGCGACGGTGGCCGTCACGGTGTTGGTTCCCGGCTCGGGCCCCAGCGTCAGCGTGGTTCTGGCGCGGCCGTTGGCATCGGTGGTGGCCGTGGCCGACGACAGCGTCCCTCCACCAGCAGAGACCGAAAAGGAGACGACCGCCCCGGCAAAGGCCGCCCCTTCTTGATCCAACACGGAAACGACGAATGGCTTGGCCAATGGCTCGCCGACCGTGCCTTCTTGTCCATCGCCGGAGACTATCGTCAAGGTATGAGGCATGGCCTGCTCGACGGTGGTTATCGTCCCCTCGCCGGCCCACTCAGACACATCATACAGTATGATTACCTCCTCGGACCCGGCCGCTAGCAATCCATCGGGCGAAAACGCCACCGAATAAAACGGATCGGTATGCCCGAAAGCCTCGATTTCTCGTCTTGTCTGAACGTCCCATAGCCGGACCGTATTATTGGCGAAGCCTCCTGCCGAAGCCAGCGTGGTCCCATCGGGCGAAAACGCCAGCGAAGTGACCTCACCCGAGCCCTTACGCTCAAGGACGGCCACCTGTTCCCTCGTCTGGACATCCCACAGTGCGACCGTGCGGTGCCAGGCCGTATGCCCGGACGCCAGCGTGGTCCCGTCGGGCGAAAACACCACCGAGGTGGGCCAAGGCAACCGTCCGTGGTCCAGCGTGGCCACCTGCTTTTGTGTGGCCACGTCCCACAGCCGGATCGTGGGATCGGGATGCCCTGAGACGAAAGCCAGCGTGGTCCCATCGGGCGAAAACGCCAACGAAGTGACCCACACCATATCCAGCGCGGCCACCTCCTTCCGTGTCGCCACGTCCCACAGCCTGACAGTGGATTCTGTGGCGGCAGCCAAGAGGGCCCCATTCGCCGAAAACGTCAGCGCCGTAAAGACGCCCCCATCGAGGGTGGCGATCTTCTTTTTCTTTCCATTGGCCACGTTCCACAAGGTCGTGTAGTTCTGTGCCCCAATCGCGAGCGTCCCATCGCGGGAAAAGGCGACCGCTTGTCCGTGGTCCAGCGTGGCCACCTGCTTTTGTGTGGCCACGTCCCACAACCTAACGGTGGTCCCCTGCAGGAAAGCCAGCAAGGCCCCTTCGGGCGAAAACGCCAGCGAATGAACCGATCGCGAGTACGCTTCCAAGGTGGCGATCTCATAGGGCGAAACTTCTGCAAGAGAATAAGTCCACCCTTGCTCGTCGTTATCGGTGGTCCCTCGCGCGTTCCCATCGGTGTCAACAGCCATGATCTGGATACGCGTAGGATTGGAAAGGCTTGTCAGGGGACCATACCGATCCCAAGAAGAAGACGGAATCACGCCGTCATACTCGAATTCGACTACGGCATCGGTTTTCCCCGACAGGCTACGACACGCCGTCACTTCATAGGAGAGGCCTGTGAATGCAATGGTTTGCAGACAGACCTGATGAATACCCGTCGAATCGCTGACTTTGAGTTGGATGAACACGCTTTGTGAACCGGCCGGATATCGGGTCGGAGAAATCAGTTCGACGCTTGGCGGCGGGCCCTCTCTAATCGGTATGGTGGGATTGAAGTAGGGATGCACGGACAGAAATTCGGCCGCAGACGCAGAGAGCCGATCCTGCGGCCAGCCATAGGACATGATGTATCTATCATCGCGGAAATCGTGCCACAAGCCGAAGGCGTGTCCTAGTTCGTGGGCTGTCACCGCTGTAAAGAATTCAAAACCAGTTGCAGCATAGCTTTCATCCAGCACCGCATATCCACCGTTTTTTCCAAGCCTGCTGCCTACTCCAATCCACCCTTGGTCGTTCTCGGCGATTATAAAATAAACGTTCCTATGGAGATCAAACACCTCGGAAATCTCGTCTAGAGGCTCCTCCGTGTAATAAGAGGAGGGGTGTTTCCCATCGACGCGATGCACCACCGGCTCACCCTGCGCATCGGTCTCAAAGCGGAACGTCAGGTTGCCGTAGCCGTGCGCTTCCATCTGCTCGCCATAGAAGGTCTGAACCCGGAGTATCACAGCTTTCATTTCATCAACTACTTCCTGACGATACGGTTGGTCGTTGGGCGAAAAGTAGATCATGCGCACTGTGCGCGGTTCGCCCACGTTCAGATTCGCCAGCCGCTTGGCCGCCGGGCGAGGATGATCGCGTCGCCACTGTTCGCGGTCGTCGAAGGCGCAGAAATATGTACTGTCGGCCGGCGAGGGTGACGCATACGCCATCGTAAGCGGCGAAAGAATCAGGCCGATTAACGCGAAAAGAGCATACTTGAATTTGCGCCGTGTGTCTGCTTGACTAGCTATTCTTCTGTTCATCTTCTTCCTTTCCTTCCTAGCTTCTTAGTTTTCCGTGGCGTCGTCTATGGCTTGATAGGCGACCAGCTCCCAGCCGTGAAACACCACCGCCAAGCCAATGTGTCGCACCGACGGATAGCGGTGCGCCAACGACGAATCCGCCAAGTAGGAGCGCACCTGCTCTACGGCCTCCCCCACCTTGGCCGCCACGACGGATTCGTCGAGGGATTCGCTCCGCTTAAGGTACTTAAGTTCGAGTACGTAGCCAAACTGCATGTCCGGGTATTGGGCGACGAATGGCTCCAAGTAGAGGTCTGCATACCCTTTGTTCAGTTCATACTCCGAGTGCAGCAGAAAATACGGGGATAGGCTCAAGTGGGCGGCGACAAAGCCATGCACCACCTTCTCGCCGTCCATGTAGTCGCGGATGCCGGTTTGTTCGGCTAAGGCATCGCGCAAAAAGTCCAAGGCTGGCTGCCAAGCACCGTCGTAGGCCATTTCTTGAGCCAAGCGGAAAAAGGCGTACACATCGACTGAGAACACCCCCACATCGTCATAGGCATCGCGCAGGTAGCCGTACATTAGCCGCTTGACCGTTTGATTGGGAATGCCCAGCCGGGGCACTCCGCGCGCCACGCCGCGAATGCTGAGCAGGCCGAAGTAGTGCAGTAGCGACAGGAAGTTTTCGCGCCGGTCTAGCTGGTTGAGGGGAAAGCTGAGTTGGATGGGGGTGTTCACCTGTTCTTGACCGATGAGGTGGCGCAGCAGGTCGAAGTTGCCGTTGAGTTGCCGGTTGACGGTCAGCAGGTGGCGCAACTTGCCGTAGTCGATGCGGACATTGGTGTCGATCAGTTCCCGGGGTGCTTTTTTGTTCGGCATGGATTCATCGAGGAAATAGAGAACCATGTCGGTGTTGTAGAGGTCGCCCTCGGCCTCCTCGGCGAACCGATAGCCATTATACCACTCCCGCATCACATCCAGCGCGGCTTCGACCTCCTGATTGAACACGCCGTGGTCGCGGTACATCTCTAGCAGGTTTCGCACCTCGGCCTCGGTGAAACCAAGCATGTCGTTGAACTCCGGGCGCAAGCTGATGTTGCGGCCGATGTTGAAGCCACTGGTGACGTCGTCCATGGTAATCGGCGACACGCCGGTGATGAACAGCCGCTCCAAGCCGCCCTCGCTGTGCCCGGCCCCCTCCTTGAGCGTGGCGAAAAAGTTGCGATAAAATCCGCCGCCGTGGGTGAACGCCTGATACGCCTCTTCGCCGTGATGGGCCAGCACCGTGTTGGCGAAGTTGTCGTACTCGTCGATGAGCACATACAGCGGAATGCCGTGATCGCCGGCATACACGAACAGTTCATTGAGCTGGCTATTGACCGAGTCCGACGCGCAGATGTGCTGCCGCGTCGCTTCGGGAAACAAATCCGCATTGCGCTCCAGCGTACTGCGGATTATCAGTTGACAATACTCTTCAAAACGCTTCCGCAGCGTGTCCAAGGTATCGTCAAACGCCGAAAAGTTGAAGCGCAGGACGACGTAGCGATGGCGGTTTTCGGTCGGCTGCCGCCCCAAGTCGGTGCCGCCGAAGACGGCCTCAAATTCGTCGGCTCCCCGGCGGTCGTAGTAGCTACCCAGCAGCGACACCCAGCAGGACTTGCCAAAGCGACGCGGACGAATCAGAAAGACATAGCGTTCCTCTTCCAGCGCGTGGACGAAGCGCGTCTTATCGACGTAGAGCCAGCCATTCGAGCGGATGCGCTTGAAATTGGCCTCTCCGTAGGGAATGCGCGGATAGGAGGAATTCATAAGGGCAGGTGCTCCGTTTTCCAGCCGAGTTGAGGGTCGCAACAGCAGCGACCATCTAGGACGTCCCCGGACTAGAGAAATGATAACGATGTTGAGCCGCAGGCCCAAACGCGATGGCCATACACGGCGAGCGTCCCGGCGGCCATGGCGTCGGCCGATGGACGCCTAGAAACAAGACGATCCTCAGTAGGGGCGAGCGATCGCTCGCCCCTACAATTCAGCGTCATCGGCGGATTGTTTCATACTACATACTGCTCGTACACGGCGAGCGTCCCGGCGGCCATGGCGTCGGCGTGGAAGCGATGGTGGACCGCCTCTTGGCCGGTTTGTCCGAGTTGGCGTCGTCGATTTTCGTCGCGCAGCAAGGCGGCAAGCTGGTTGGCTAGGGCCTCCGGGGAATGGGGTGGGACGAGGAGACCACCGCCGGTGGCGGCCATCAGCTCGGGGAACGCGCCGTGGTTAGGCTGGATGACCGGGATGCCGTTGGCTAAGGCTTCGAGGATAGACAGACCTTTGGGGTCGGCGTAAACCGAGGGTACGGAAAAGACGTGGAGCGAGGAGAGGAAGCGGATTTTTTCGCGGCGATCGACCTCTCCGTGGTAGGTGAACGAATCGGCTAGTCCCCAGCGGCGGATTTTTTGCACCTGCTTGGCGAAGTAGGGCTTGTCGTACGCGCTGAGGTAGCCGGCAGCTTCGAGGCGCAGGGAGGCAAATTCGGGTTGTTCTTTTAATTGTCGGAAGGCATCGACGAGCAGGTGAAAGCCCTTTTCCGGGCAGATGCGGGCGAGGTAGCCGATTTTGTAGGGGCCGTCGGCAGGCGGTGGCTCTTGCCCGTGTCCGGTCAGGTTGAGGCCGAGCGGCACCACGTGGATTTTTGTGCGCGGTATCTGTAGGTATTCGGCCATGTGCTCTTGGTAATACGCACACGGGGCGATGAAGGCGTCGATGTCTTGGGCGCGCTGGCGCAGGGTGTCTAGGGCTTGGGTCTTCGAGGGCTCGGGCAGGCCGTCTAAGAACAGGTCCTCGCCTTGGAGGGCGCAGAGGATGGGGATGCCTAACTGTGCTTTCAATTGCCGGGCCATACCGACGAACATGGCGTTGGTTAGCTGGATGAGGTCGGGTTTGAAGTCGCGCTGGAGCCAAGCGACGAGGCGGATGAGTTCCTTTTGTTGATTCCCTTCCTCGCCAGCGAGGATTGAGACGGTGAGTGGCCCTAGATCGCGGGCATTGGTAGAGGAGCCAAAGCGCGCGAGGGTGCGGATCAGGAATGGCGAGTCGAGGACGCGGTCGAAGAGGCGGTGCGTGCGGCGAAAAAACGACCACTGCTGTTGCAGGAAGATGCTGACGCCGCCGTAGAAGACGCGGTCGAGCGAGACGTTTTCCTCGTCCGTGCGCAGCGGCGTATAGGTCGGGATGAGGGCGACATCGGCGTCGCGGCGCGCGAGGGCGGCAGCGAGCGCGTTGTCGTGGATGCAACTGCCGCAGTACATGCCGGCGGCACCGGCCGTGATATAGGCGACGCGCATCGCTAGAAGAATGTATCGACGGTGCTTTTGGCCGGTGGCTTGGTCAACAGCGAGCCGACGACCATGGCCACGGCAGAAGCGGCTAGGATCACCACCACGGGCATTACTCCGGTCATGCCGACCGTATAGCCGGGGACTTTCCACCCCTGAAAGAAGAAATAGCACCACAGCGCGGCCACGGTGAGCACCGAGGCAAAGGCGCCGTACTTGGTGCTGCGCCTCCAGAACAGGGCGGCTACTACCACCGGGAAGAGCGCTGCAAACCCGGTGAAGGACCAGACGGCGAGAGAGAAGATGCTGCGGGCCGAGACCAGCGAGAGCACGTAGGTAACGGCGAAGATGGCGATCACGAAGAGGCGGCCCCACAGGACTTGGGCCTTTTCGCTCAACTCGTCGCCCTTGCGGTAGTGGCGGACGACATCTTGGGTGAACATGTTGCTGATGGACAGCACCTGCGAATCGAGCGAGGACATGATGGCGGCAAAGACCCCGGCGGCGAGCAGGCCGGCTAGAGCACCGGGGGCGTGTAGGTCAATCATCTTGACCAGCACGGAGTTGGCGGCTGCGCCCTTGAGGCCGGGGAAGTCAATGCTGCCGAAGATGCCTAATAACACGCTGGGGATCCAGACGATGGCGATGCACAGTGGGTAGAACATCAGCGGCCAGCGAAAGGTGCGAGCGCTTTTAGCGGTCAGCCAGTGAGTGAAAAGGTGGGGGAACATACCGACCGACAGCGGGATGCAGGTGTAGGTTAGGAGTTTGATCGGGCTGATATTGTCCCCTTTGATCAGCAGCTCGGGGTGCGCGGCCGTGACTTGCGCCAGTGCGCTGTCCAGCCCGCCTAGCTTATCGACGATGACGAAGAAGGTCACGCCGCCCAAGATCATAAAGACCAAGGTTTGGAAGGCGTTGGCCCAGGCAGTGCCACGCATGCCGCCGAAGCTGACGTAGGCCAGCACCACCAAGCAGACCAGCATGCCGCCGGCCCATTGGGGGATCTGTCCTTTGGTGACTTGGGCGAGGGTGATGCCGCCGCCCATGACGCCGATGAGCAGGTAGGGAATTAGCAGCGCGATCATGACGACGAAGAGCAGCAGACCCAAGCCGTCGGAGTCCCAGCGGCGGCGGAAGTACTGAACCTGCGTGAGGAGGTTGTGGCGCTTGCCGAGCGCCCAGACGCGGGTGCCGATAAAGAAGAAGATGGTGGGGATAATCAGGGCCGCGCCCGAAGGCATCAGAGCGAAGACGCCGATACCGGTGTGGTAGGCTTCGCCGGAGGCTCCCAAGATGGCGAACGCGGTCATGTTGGTGCCAAACAGCGACATCAGCAGCAGGAAGGGGCCGATGGAGCGGCTGGCGACAAAGTAGTCCTCGCCAGTGCCGCGAAAGAAGCGGTTGGAGAGGACGCCGATGCAGAGTACTAGGCCTAGGTAGCATAAGATGATGATTGTGGTCATGCGGTTTGCTCCTCGTCCTCGGCGTCTAACTCGGACGGCCAAGCGTAGTTGACCAGCAAGACCATCAGCCCGGTAGCGGCCAGGCAGAAGCCGATGTGGTAGAGCAAGCCGATGGGCAGCCCCAAGACGATGCGCGGATCGTCCCAGAGCCAGAGGTCGTTGTGCAGGAGATAGAGGATTATAATCCCTAGGTAGAGGAGCCGGCGGACGGTGGCATTCACGATGTTGCTCCTGAAGGTTGTGGGGTTAAGGGGACGGCGGCGGGCATTGGGCAGACCTCGCTCATCGGCCCGAAGATAGGATCGACGCGTTCGCTGAAGAGGTTGCCGCTGAGTACGTCAACGACCCCCTGTTTGCATTCGGGATGACGCTTGAGGAATTCGGCGAAGCTGAAGTCCTTGGAGTAGAAAGCGTACACCATTTTGCGCACCGCCTCCATGCCGCGCACTAGTTCGGGGCCGAAGCCGCCCAACTGCTCAGCCGAAAAGTCGCCTTTGGCAAAAGCCTCGGCGATGGCATCGGCGGCCATCTCGCCGGATTTGAGGGCTAGGTACACGCCCGAGGAGTACATCGGGTCGAGAAAACAGAACGCATCGCCGACCAGCACCCAACCCTCGCCGGCGATGCGGCTGGCGCGGTAGGAAAAGTCCTTGGTGGTTTTGACCGGAAAGAGTTGCTCGGCGTGTTGCAGGCGCTCCTGCATGGGGCGGCACTTGGCCAGCTCTTGGTCGAAGATGGTCTGCGCGTCTTCGCGGCGGCCTTGCACCAAGTAGGAGATTGCGCCGACCACGCCGACGCTGACCTTGGCGTCGGGCAGGGGGATGTACCAGAACCAGGAATCCCGGTGCTCGGTGTGAAGGATCAAGGTCGCGCCCTCGTCAATGCCCTCGTCGCGCTGGCCGCCGCGATAGTGGGTGTAGATCGAAGCCTTTTTCAGTTCAGGCTCGGGTTGGGTCAGCTTGAGCTTGCGCCCGATCAGCGCACTTTGGCCGGTGGCATCTACTACTACTTGTGCGGCAAAATCGCGGGTTTGGCCGTCGGCGAGTTTGGCGCGCACGCCGGTGGCGCGGTCTCCATCGAACAGGACTTTGAGCACCCGGGCTCCTTGATGCACTTGAGTGCCTTTTGCACGAGCGTTGTCGAGGAGCATCTCGTCGAAGGGGCCGCGCAAGACTTGCCAAGTTATTGCGCTTTCGTGGGGATTGGTGGCGGAAAAGTAAAAGGGCGTTGAGCCGCGGCCCGACTGGCCGAAAAACTGCACGCTGTGCTTGCGGGGGAAGGCGCTATCTCTGAGTCGGTCGAGCACGCCGAGCCGTTTGAACGTCCAGTAGGTCTCCGGCATCAGGGACTCGCCGATTGCGAAGCGGGGGAACTGCTCTCGCTCGAAGAGCTGGACTTGGCGGCCGGTTGCGGCGACGAGGGCGGCTACGGTGCTGCCAGCGGGGCCGCCGCCGATGACGATGACGTCGCTCACGTGTCGCTCCGGTGATCGGTGAAGCGCTGGGCTTTGAGTTCAAAGCGCGGCAGGGTGTTTGGCGCGGCGATTTGGATGGCGGCGCGCAGGCCCAGCCGGTGGGCGAGGGCGCGTGCTACTTGGTCGGCGGTGTCGTGGGCATCACCGTTGAGTTCTAGGCGGACTTCCAACTCGTCCAGTGCTTTGCGCCGGTGGACGTCAACGGCGAATTCAGTGACTGCGGGAAACTGGCGCACGACGTTTTCGATGGCGCTGGGGTACACGACCACGCCGCGGATGAGCAAGGCGTCGTCGAGGCGGCCGGTGACGCCGCCTTGGAGCCGCTGGAAGGTGCGGCCGCAGTCGCAGGGCGTGCGATTGAGGGCGACGCGGTCGCCGGTGCGGTAGCGGATAACCGGCATCCCGGTGCGGCCTAAGTTGGTGATGACCAACTCGCCCTCGTCGGCGGGTATGCCGCTTTGCGGATTGACGACCTCGCAGATGAATTCGCCCTCGTTGAGGTGCAAGCCGGCCTGTTCGCGGCAGTCAAAACCCCAAGCGCCGACCTCAGTGGCTCCGGCGTGATCGAAGCAGCGGGCACCCCAAGTGCGTTCGATTTGGGCGCGGGTAGCGGGGAGGTTTGCGCCCGGCTCGCCCGCGTGGATGGTGGTGTGTACGCTGCTGGCGGCGAGGTCGAGGCCGCGCTCGCGTCCTACTTCTCCTAGATGTAAGGCATACGTTGGGGTACAGACGAGGACGGTGATCTCGTTTTCGAGGATGGCGTCTAGGCGCTGCGCTGAAGACATGCCGCCGCCGGGGACGATCAGCGCGCCGATGTGGCTGGCTCCTTGGTGCCCGCTCCAGAAGCCGATGAACGGGCCAAAGGAGAAGGCGAAAAAGATGCGGTCGCGGTTGCCGACGCCAGCGGCGCGATAGACCTGGGCCCAGCAGTGGCCCCACCAGTCCCAGCTTTCGGCGGTGTCGAGCCAGCGCAGGCGCTGGCCGGTGGTGCCAGAGGTTTGATGGATGCGGGTGTAGCATTCGGGTGGATAGGTGAGGTTGGTGCCATAGGGGGGATGCGCGACTTGGTCGGCGGATAGTTCGGCGCGGGTGGTAAAGGGGAGGCGGGTCAAATCGTCCAAAGCGGCGATGTCCTCGGCTTGCGTGATCCCAGCCGCATTGAACTTCTGGCGGTGAAATGCGTTGGTCTCCAGCACTTGGCCCAGCAGGGCGTGCAGGCGTTGGAGCTGGTGCTCCGCCAGCGCGTCGCGGCTGAGGTGTTCGCAGGCACTCATAGCGAATAACCGAGGGTCGCTTTGAAGGAGAAAGGGGCCGCCGGGATGACCGAGGTACTCCCGAAGCCTCGGGTCTCGTATTCGCTGCCGGTCGCGTTCTTGAGGTTGATCCGCAGCAGCCCCGGCCCTTGGCGGTAGGTCAGTCCGCAGTCGAGCGTCAGCGCCCCGTCGATCTGATAGACATTGTCCTCGGCCACAAACTGATTGCCGACATAGCGAATGCCGGCGGCCAAGGTGAGGTTTTCGCCCAAGTCGCGGGCGGCCCACAGCGTCAAAAGGTGTTCGGGCGCGAAGGCGGGAGTGTTACCCGTGCGGTCGAAGATTTGGGGGACAAAGCCGTCGGCGGTGGGGACCAATACGGATTCGTTGAAGCGCGTCAGTTCGGCGTCTAAAAAGGCATAGGTGCCTTGGGCGTACCAGCCTTGGGCTAGCCGCGCTGCCAGTTCCAACTCTAAGCCCCGGGTGCGCTGGTCGCCGAGTTGCTGGGTGATGCCGTTGTCGTCGGGGATGGCGATGTGCTCTTTGTCGAGGTTAAAGACGGCGAGATTGGCGGTGAGGTTGCCGTCGAGCAGTGCGGCTTTGGCACCAATTTCGTACTGGGTGCTTTCCTCGGGATCGCGGTCGCCTACTACTTGCGAGGAAGGCGGGGCAAAGGCACGGCCTGTATTGGCGTAGAGCGAGAAGGTTTGAGTCGGGGCGAAAATTGCGCCGATCATCGGGCTTACTTGCCGGTACTCGCGCTGGGTGGCGGTGAGGTCGTCCTCGTAGTCGATCCGGTCGAAGCGGCCTCCGAGCAAAAGCTCAAAGTGAGGGCTGAAAATTATGCGGTCGACAAAGTAGGGTGCCAGCGTTTGCGCGGCTGCTTGGGCGGCGGTTGCTTGGTCGGGCAGGGGAACCACGAGGGAGTCGGTGCCGGCTTCTGCTGGCATGGAGGGGGCCAGACTCGGCGGCAACGTTGCGTTGAGCGTGAACAAATCGACGAACGAAAGCAATGCCACGTCGAGGGTAAAATCGTCGGCGTGGTGGGCGACCTCCAGGCCAAAGAGAAGCTGATGCTCAATGCCGCCGGTTTGCAATTCCAACAGGCCCTCGAGTTGGTTGCCGACGATCCGCTGCTGGTCGTCGAGGTTGAGCAACGTGCGGGCGAGGTCCAGCGAACCGGCCGCGTTGGGAAAAGCCCCGTTGAAAAGGGTGCCCTGCGAGGGCCAGTCGAGGCTGGTGTAGTAGAGTTTGTCGCGCAAAGTGAAATTAGACGCTAAGTGCCATTCGTAATCGGCGCGCAAGCGCAGGATGGTCTGTTCGGAAAGGTCGAAGGGCGACTGGTAGGAGCGGGTGCGCGGCACGTCAGGCAAGGAGCCATTGACGATGGGCAGCCCCGAGTCGGAGCGATGTTCGCTCGTCAAATACTCGAAGTCGAGGTGCAGCGTCGAGCGCTCGCCGAAGTTCAGGCGCAGCGTTGGATTTACGGCGACGATCGAGCTGGTCTTGTCGTCGCGGTAGCCTTCCGCGTCTTGCCACAGGGCGTTGAGCCGCAGGGCGAGGTTTTGGTCGGGCCGGGCGCGGCCGGCGTCGAGGGTGGCGCGGTAGGCGGAGAAGCTGCCTAAGGAAGCGTTGACGCGGGTGAAGTTGCCCGACGGGATTGGCCGTTTGCGGACGAGGTTGATGGTGCCCGACAGCGGGTTGCCGCCGTAGAGGAAGGCACCGGGGCCTTTGAGGGCCTCGACGCGGTCCACGTTGTAGAGCTGGTAGAAGGTCGCTTCGGGTTCGGGTGCGCCGTCGGAGAGCACTAAGCCGTTGGTGAGCGAATCGAAGCCGCGCAGGTAGAACAGGTCGTGGACGCCGAAATTGGTGTGGACGCCGACGCCGCTGACGTTGGCCAGCGCATCGCTGAGCGTTGCGCCATCCTGCGTTTCGATCAGGGCTTGGGGGACGATCCCGACGCTCAAGGGGGTCTTGCGCAGGGGTAGCGGCATTTTGGTGGCGATGGCGTTGGCGCGGGGAACGTCGAGCCGCGAGCCGGTGACGATGGTCTCATCGACGACGTGGAGTGAGTCGTCGGCACTTTGGGCGTGGACGAGGGTTGAAGTTAGTGACAAGGCAAAAATTAACAGGGTATTACGGATATTTCTCACTGAGTTGCTCCCATCAAGTTTATGTTGATACAGACGATTTCTTTATCATCGCGGAGGTAAATCCGGCCATCGGCGAGTGAAGGGACGGTCTTACATCTGCTGCGGCGGAAGACTTGGGCGTTGGCCTTTTCGACGAAGCCTTTGGGCGTGGCTTGGGCTATGCCGAGATTGCCGTGTTCGCCCAAGATGACGAGGTGGCCGTCGGCGACGATCAGGGTGCCTTTGCCATAGCCCCGGGTCTGCCACTTTTCCTCGCCCGTCTCGGCGTCGAGGCATTTGAGGGTCACACCGTCGAAACCGTAGAGGTGCCCTTGGTAGTAGATGGAGGTGGCAGAGTGGTTTTGCATGTTATTATTGCGCCAGACCTCGGCCACTTCACGGCCCTTGTCTGTGGCGGTGACTTCCACCACAGTGCCGCCCATATCGGAACTGGAGGAGATGAAGAAGCGATTGGGCGGGATAAAAACCGGGGTGACAGTGTTGGTGGATTGGCTGGTTATCCAGGGATATTTCCACAGCACCCGGCCGTTTTGCGGCGCAACCGCGATCAGCCCGTAGCCAGTAAAAAATACTGCTTGGCGCGTTTGGCCGATGGTGGCGATGATGGGAGAGGAATAGCCTCTCTCGTCGCTGCCGGTAGTCCAAGCGACCTCGCCGCTAATTTTGTCAAAGGCGATCAGCGAATGGCCACTCTTACTGCCCGCTTCGATCAAGACGAGGTTCCTCTCGACTAGCGGCGACGCTCCAAAGCTCCGACCGCCCCTCACGCTGTCGAATTCGCGCACTATATCGCGGCTCCATTTTTCGGTGCCGAACTGGCTGTCGAGCGCGAGGAGTTTGCCACGGGCGCTGAAAACATAGACCATCTTGCCGTCAACCGTGGGAGTGGCACGCGGACTGCGGCTGTCTCGCCGTCCCGAGGGATCGTTGCCGGTGGTGGGGGTGCGCCACATCACTTCGCCATTGCGGGCGTCGAGACAGACTGCGTATGCCTCTCCACTGTGGATGTACATTGTATAGAGACGATCGCCGACTACGGACAGGCCGGACAAGGCCGGCCCGGCATGGACGCGCCAGGACTCTCTAAAAGAGGGCGCTTTGCCGAACAGACCCGTCTCCGGCGAGATCCCGTTGCGGTGAGGACCAAGCCATTGCGGCCAGTCCGTCCATTGCCAGGGCGACCAATCTTGGGCCACGGCTGGCAGGGCACCTAAGACGAGGATGAACAGGGCCGTGCGCACGGTGTTCATTGGGGTGCTTCTTGCACCTTGAGGCAGACGATTTCCTTATCGTCGCGGAGGTAAATCCGGCCATCGGCGAGTGAAGGGGCCGTCCAGCATTTGCTGCGGAGGACTGGGGTGTTGGCTTTTTCGACGAAGCCTGCGGGCGTGGCTTGGGCTAGGCCGAGATTGCCGCGTTCGCCCAAGAGGACGAGGTGGCCATCGGCGACGATTAGGGTGCCCTTGCCGTAGCCCCGGGCCTTCCACTTTTCGCTGCCGGTCTCGGCGTCGAGGCACTTGAGGATCGAGCCGTCAAAGCCATAGAGGTGGCCTTGGTAGTAGATGGAGGTGGCGAAGTGATTTTCCATCTCTTTGTTGCGCCAGATCTCCTTTGCACTATAGTCGCGGTCTGTAGCGGAGACCTCCACCACACTGGCACCCGTGCCGTAACCAGAGGAGATAAAGAAGCGGTTGGGTGGGATAAAAACCGGGGTGGCGGCGTTGACGTTGTGCCTAGTCGTCCAGGGGTGTTTCCACAGTACTTGGCCGTGTTGCGGCGTGACCGAGATTAGCCCGTTGCCGGTGAAAAACACCGCTTGGCGCGTTTGGCCGATGGTGATGGTGATGGGAGAGGAATAGCCCAGCTTGTCGCTGCCGGTTTTCCAGGCGACGTCGCCGCTGGTTTTGTCAAAGGCTATCAGCGAATGACCTCCCGTTCCACCAGCTTCGATTAGGACTAGGTCTCCTGCGACTAGCGGCGACGGGCAAAAGCCCCAGCGGGGTCTCTTGCTGCCAAATTCGCTCGCTAGGTCGTGGCTCCATTTTGGGGAGCCGGTCTGGCTGTCGAGCGCGTAGAGTTTGCCGTAGGCGCTCGAGACATAGACCATCCCGTCGGCAACGGTGGGAGTGGTGCGCGGACCGTCGCCGCCTTGCCGTTCCATTAACATACCGTCGGTGCGAGTGCGCCATAGCACTTCGCCATTGCTGGCGTCGAGGCAGACGGCGTATTCATCGCCGCCGTGGATGTACATCGTGTAGATGCGATCTCCGACGATGGACAGGCCGGAAAAGCCCTGCCCGCCTTGGACGCGCCAAGATTCTTCAAACGACGGCTCGTCGCCGAACAGGCCCGTCTCCGACGAGATGCCGTTGCGGTCGGGGCCGAGCCATTGCGGCCAGCCTGTCGATTGCCAGCTCGACCAATTTTGGGCCACGGCTGGAAAGGTGCATAAGACGAGGGTTAGGGTCGCTCCCAATATCTTCTTCATTGGACTGCTCCTTGTATATTAAGGCAGACGATTTCGCTTTCGTCGCGTAGGTAGAGGCGACCATTGGCCAGCGAAGGGGCCGTCCAGCAGCGGCTGTCGAAGGCGGGGTAGCTGGCCTTTTCGACAAATCCTTCCGGCGTGGCTTCGGCTAGGCCGAGATTGCCTTGTTCGCCCAAGATGATGAGGTGGCCGTCGGCGATGATTAGGGTGCCCTTGGCGTAGCCTCGGGTCTTCCACTTTTCTTCGCCGGTTTCGGCGTCGAGGCACTTGAGGATTGAGCCGCCAAAGCCGTAGAGATGGTTCTCGTAGAGGACCGAGGTGCCGAACTCGTTTTCCATCTTTTTGTTTTGCCAGACCTGCTCGACGGCGAGGCTGTCGCCGTTGCCCTTGATTTGCAAGACCGTGCCGCCGTTGCCGTTGACGGTGGAGATAAAAACTCGGTCGGGCGCGATGAAAACGGGCGTCGCCGCGCTGACGTCGTAGCGGGTTTTCCAAGGGTAGCGCCAGTAAACGCGGCCGTCTTCCGGTGCTAGGCCGGTAAGCGAATAGGCCGTGAAATAGGCGAGTTGGCGGGTGCCGGCCGCAGTGAAGGCGATGGGCGATGAATAGCTCATCTTTTCGTTGAGGGCGGTCCAAACGGTTGCGCCGGTGGCCTTGTCGAGGGCCACGGCGGTGACCGGGGTTGTGCGGTCGATGGCCATATCGACGACGAAGTTGCCGTCGTGGCCGCCGGCTTCGACTAGGAGCAGGTCGCCCTCGACTAATGGGGAGGTGCTAAACCCCCACCTCGGTACTTGGCTGCTGAACTCGGCGACCAAGTCCTTTTCCCAGATCGGCGTGCCACTCGCGGCTGCGAGTGCAAAGAGCTTGCCAGTAGCACCGAGCACATAGACGGTCTTGCCATCGACGGTGGGCGTCGAGCGCGGGCCGTCGCCGCCTTGGGTTTCCTTGTAGTAAGGACCGGTGCGGTGCCGCCAGATCTCCTTGCCGGTCTCGGCGTCGAGGCAGATGGCGAACTCGTCGTCGCCTTGAGCGAACATGGTGAATACCCTCCCGTCGGCGATAGAGATGCCAGAGAAGCCATTGCCGAGCGGGACGCGCCATGCTTCGGCAAAAGGCTGCTCGGCGGTGAAGAGGCCGGTTTCGTTGGAGAGGCCGTTGCGCTGAGGGCCGAGCCACTGGGGCCAGTCGGCCGCTTGTGCGGCGGCGGTTAGGAACAGTAGAAATGCGATTGCGCTTTTCAATGGTGCCTCCTACTCAGGTGTAGCGTACGTTGCGGTATTGGGTTTGGTAACACCTTATCGAATCAGAGCCATTTTGCCCACTAGGCCTTGCTTAGTCGTTTGCACTCGATACAGGTACACGCCCGAGGTGACCGGATGCCCTTGCTGATCGTGGCCGTCCCAGTGAAGATATGATAGTCCGCAAGCTGATGCTACCGGGTTGGTCTGGGGCGGCAGCCACCGGCGACGTGTAAGCACTCTCGGCAGTCTGCGAGCCGAAGGAATCGGTATAGGAAACCCGTGCTTTGAGCTTTTTCCCAACCAGCGCGTTGCTGATCGTCAGAGTTCTCGACAGCGACCCGTTGGCTCCTGCGTCTGAGCCTTCAACCGCCTCGGATTCGCCGTCTGCCGCCGCGGCATTGGCCGAAAGCCAAGTCCACCGCTGAACGGTGATCGGCGTATCCGGGTCGGAAAGCGTCGCTGTGATGGACTGAACCGCCTGCGGTGCGGTCGGCGACAGGGACACGCGGCCGGCGGTGTCGGTCGGCCGGAGAGCTGTGATCGGCGATGAGCGAGCACTCTGTGCCTGCTTACCTGCCCCCTGCCCATCCGTATAGGATTTTCAAAAAGTTCTCGATTTTGGAGCTTTGTCAGCGTTTTCCCGGCGACCCCTTTGAACGTCCCGAACAGAATCAACGGTTTGATAGTTCCGCTCTGGTAGTACGCCACATTATGCGAGGACGTACCCGACGCACCCGAGACCCCTTCCGGCCCCAGCCCGAACCCGCACCCGAATTCTTGGCCCCAAGCACTGGAGGCGTATAGGCCGGCGAGCAAACACAGTAGCAATCGCATGGTATCCCTTGGTTAGTGTGGATAAAAAGGAGTTACTTTGTCCTGAGTATGGAGTGTTTCAACGCGCCCCACGAGGTGGGCTGGACCGCGCTCCCATCGGGCGACAAGGCGGCGGGAGGATAGTACACCCAGTCAAAAAAGATATAATCGACGAGCCCACCAAAATTTATTCTCCCCCTTGTGCCGACTAGGACGATCTTAAGGACATGCATCAGTGCCATGCCGCCTTCGCGGGTCCAAATGGCATAGGTATGGCCTGCTTGGGGATCATGAATTTGGGCTTGGGCTTGGGCTGGCTGCAGGTCGGGGAGCCGCCCTTCGGAGACCAGACGGCCAAAATCGACCCGACCGAGATCGACGCTTTTGGCTGGCGGGAGCCCGACGCAGGTGTGTGAGCATAAAAAGGAGGGGTGATCGGGACTCGAATCGCCACCAACGGCTGGCCATTGATCCAACGCTATGTCGGCGTTCTCGGAATAGAAGTCGGTCTCGGTGCCGGCGCTGAAGTCAAATCCCGAGCGTCTGTTTAGCTGCGCGAGTTGCCCCCAGACCACGGCTGGAGGTTCTAGATCGGGAGGGATGGCATCTGGGTCTAGCTGGTCATACCATATCTCTTCCCCGTCAATATTCGCCGAGATACCCGTAAGCGCATTTTCATAGAGGGGGAGAAAAGCAGAGAGGCCGAAAAAATTCATAACAAACAGCCCCATCCCATATCCGCGTATAAAGTGACAGTAGCTAGTGCCAACTGTCTCCCAACGAAAGTAGACCAAGGAGTGCTGACTTGAGGTCTTAGGGGCTTCATAAAACATCACCAAACGATCGACGTCGACGGGGGTGCCCGATTCCCACGGAAGTGTAACTGTATATCCATTTTGGAGTTCGCCGAAGTCATAGATGGGGACTTCCTGCCCGTTCCATTGGAAAACCAGAAACCCCTCGTCCGACAAGCGCACCTTCTTCCCGGCCCAAAAAAAATCGGGCAAGGGCGGCCAATCGTACTCAGCGTCGCTAAAGACAAAATACTCCCGGCCATCGACCCTTTCCGTATGAGTAATCTCGATGGTCAATATTCTATCCACTGGCACCAGTAGGGAATCGGGTGGTAGGGCATTCCCCTCCCCATGTGGATACCCAGGTATCTCAACATCAACAAAGGGCTTCAGGCGTTCCGCTAGGTCCGAGTCCCACCAACTACCTTGCTGTAGATACGTGTTGTTCCAATGATAATGCTCGTACGTCCAGCGATTGCCCACAGCCAATGGGACATAATCGAGCGGGTTGATTTCTATGGCGGCGTCATCGACTTCCTGAGCGGTCCCTGCGGCGGTATAGCCTGCCAGAAAAATCAGTAACAGCATGAGCCATCTCATCCGACTCGAAGGGCCTATACGTCTCATCGTGTTCTCCTTGTCTCCTTGAACCGGCCTCATGTTTACTTCGTTATGCCTTGTTCTCGTCTCCGCTTTGGCGAACGCCGCGCCTTGATATTAGTAGCCGGTAATCGGCGATCCGCCATCTAACGCCGGAGCCTGCCACGTCAACGTCATCTGCCTATCGCCTGGGGTCGCCGTCAAAGTCACAAGCGACTCCGACGACTCCACTATCGCCTCGGTCATCGCACTCTCGGCCGTCTTGGTCGGATCCTTTGCCAATGGGGCCATGCTTATGGCCTTTGCCCATGGTGCGCTTTGAGTCGGCCCCAAGAGGTGGACTGAACACTTGTCCAAGGGATAGTGGTATATGAGAATTCGAGCTTTTTGCCACCAATAACCGCCGAAACCGGGAAAATGGCATTTTCAAATCTCTTCAAGATCATGCCCAAATCCCCATAACCCGGTTCCCATCGGTGGTAATCGACGAGCCCATAGCCTGCAACAAACGTAACTGAACCAAGAGAAAGATATGGGGGCGTTTTAAGCTCCCCCCTAAACTCTACCAAAAAAATAGCCGCTAATGCCTGACTCAAGCTAGGAGTAAGCTCTATGTGATAGGCTCCGGGCACATCGCCCTCTAGATTCTCGACAGGGCTAAAGAAAGACTGGATGAATTGTTTGACTGGAAGGTTTTCATTTTGCAGCACGGGATATTCTGGAGAGCAACAATCAGAATCCCTAAAGGCATATAAAGGGATGTCTTGCCCCTGCCAGCGAAACAATAAAGTGCCCTCGTCGGAGAAGCGCACCTTCTGGCCAACGAGAAAAAGATTGGGCACGGGCGGCCAATCGTATTCCACGTCGCTAAAGACAAAGTACTCTTGGCCCTCAATCATCTCGGTATGGGTAATCTCAATGGTGAACTCTCTACCAGCGGAGGTACCTTCCGGCTCATCTGGGAAGCCATTCCACATATCGGGGTAATAAGGATACCCGGGTATTTCAAACATCGCCCGCACGACCGCCCGCTTAAGGCTACCCGGCTCGGCCCAATAGAAGTCCCGATCGAAAGGGGAGAAGAAAAAGGGTTCGAAATAATAGATATCGTTCCAATAAGTGTGCCCATAGGTCCACTGATTACCGACCTGCAACGGGAGAAACTCCACGGGGTTAGCTTCAATGTTTGTGGGATGGACTTCTGCGTCTGCGGGGAGGACTAACAGAGCGAGCATCTCCATCAGAGCGCACAGGGCGAGGGCGAGCAGTGAATGCAGATTTATCTTGGGCCTCCTTGGATTCGGTTAGCTATCGACGCACATCCTCATCGCAATGCCGCCATCCGGGACGGTCAACAGTGTCGTCACCGACTGTTCCATCCAAGGCTCCAGCGGCGTTAAGGCCACCGTGTCCGTATCCAGCGGTACGGCATTCTCCAGCGGCTTGCCGCTAGAATGAGTCTCTCCCGGAAACTTCCCAAACAGAGCTTGTATGCAGCGGCCCCGTCCCTATTGACGTGCTTTGAGTTGGCCCCAAGAGGTAGGCTGAACATGCGTGTACCCAGGGTAAGGGGCATACCGGCCATAAGGGTATTCGATCGCTTGGCCATCAATAACCGCCGAAACCGGATAAAGAGTATTCCAACAGATTGGAAATTCCCCTGTGTCGAATTCAAGTATATCGTACTTAGCGATCCCATAGTTTGGTAGAAACCAAACGCCACCTAAATCTTTTAATGAAGACAAAGAAAGGCCGGCGAAATTTACACCAAAAACAGCTACAAATGCCCGATCGAACAAAAAGAGACGACGAATTGTAAGTGGGAGTGCGACCGAGGTGTGCGCGTCGTATAAAACAGGATATGCTGGCGTGGTATAGTCTTTCATAGCATAGGCGGGGGGTGTATGAGGCGTATAAGGTGGAGCAAAGTTATACAGGGGGATATCTTGCTCCGGCAGACGTACGAGTAGAACACCTTCATCGGAGAAGCGCACTTTATGACCAGCCAAGCAGAGCGTGGGCACAGGCGGCCAATCGGGTGGCTCGCCAAAGACAAAGTACGCATGGCCTTCAATCGTCTCAGTATGGGTAATTTCAAGGGTTAGCTCGTGCTTGTATTCAAGGAGTTCGAATAAGGGCGATTCTGGCTCATAACGAGCGGTTAAAGGATACCCGGGTATCTCCCATGCTGCCCGTATGCGCGTCCACTCGAGGCCTAAGGGATCGTATTCTTGTTTGGGTCCCCAGACATCAATTTCTCTTACAACCCCCGCAACGATTTCAAATCTGTTGTAAAAGCTGTTTAGATAGTGATGCTCATAGGTCCACTGATTACCGACCCGCAGCGGGAAAAAATCCATTGGACTCCCCTCAAAGACTCCTGCGTCCTGCGCGGCGGCAGGTGGGGCCAGTAGGCACAGCACCAGAGGGACTACTAGACGCGTTGGTGGAGTTACCATAGGGCTGAACTCCTTTTGAAGAAGAAAGAGACTGAAGCCTGCTTATTAGGTTTGAGTACTTTAATGTTTCCCCATTTGCGACCGGTCTCTTGCGCCAAGATCAAGATGGGCGAAAACTTCTCGGCCAATGCTTTTAGTTCGGCATCCGTAGCCGCCTCTGATTCAGTTACCATAAGTCCGGCGAATAGGGTGAGTACAACGATCATAAAGGGCATTCTTAAAACAGGGTGAGGGATTATTATGGCCTTTGCCCACGGTGCGCTTTGAGTCGGCCCCAAGAGGTGGACTGAACACTTGTCCAAGGGATAGGGATATATGAGAATTCGAGCTTTTTGCCACCAATAACCGCCGAAACCGGGAAAATGGCATTTTCAAAGCTCTTCACGATCAGGGCCAAATCTCCATGACCCTCTTTCCATCGGTGGTAATAGACGAGCCCATAGCCTTTAAGAAATACAACTGAACCAAGATCAAGATATGGGCGCGTTTTAAGCTCCCCCCTAAACTCCACCCCAAAACCAGCCGCTAATGCCTGACTCAGGCTAGGAGGAAGCCCCAGCCTTGTAAGGCCTAGGGTAGGACCTCCTAGTAGATACTCGGGAGAAAAAAAATAGCGTCGATGAATTGTTTGACCGGAAGGTTTTCATTTTGCAGCACGGGATATTCTGGAGAGCAACAATCAGGCTCTCTAAAGGCATATAAAGGGATGTCTTGCCCCTGCCAGCGAAACAATAAAGTGCCCTCGTCGGAGAAGCGCACCTTCTGGCCAGCGAGAAAAAGATTGGGCACGGGCGGCCAGTCGTACTCCACGTCGCTAAAGACAAAGTACTCTTGGCCCTCAATCGTCTCGGTATGGGTAATCTCAATGGTGAACTCTCTGTAAGAGAAGGTACCTTCCGGCTCATCTGGGAAGCCATTCTGCATATCGGGGTAATAAGGATACCCGGGTATTTCAAACATCGCCCGCACGCCCGCCCGCTTAAGGCTACCCGGCTCGGCCCAGTAGAAGTCTTCGTCCCAAGGGTATAAGATTTTATAGAAGGCATAGAAATCGTTCCGATAAGTGTGCTCATAGGTCCATTCATTGCCAACTTCCAACGGGAGAAACTCCACGGGGTTAGCTTCAATGTTTGTGGGATGGACTTCTGCGTCTGCGGGGAGGACTAACAGAGCGAGCATCTCCATCAGAGCGCACAGGGCGAGGGCGATCAACATACGTAAGTACATCTTGGGCCTCCTTGGATTCGGTTAGCTAGCGGCGCACATCCTCATCGCAGGTGGCACCACAGCAGACGGAGTACCCACCTCATCAAGCTCGAGTTTGCAGTAGGCCGGTTTCGCTGGAGAGGCCGTTGCGCTGGGGGCCGAGCCACTGAGGCCAGTCGGCCGCTTGTGCGGCGGTGGTCAATGCGATCGCGGTTTTTAAGGCTGCCTCCTGCTCAGGTATAGCGTGCGTTGCGGTATTGGGTTTGGTAAAAATCGGGCAGGAGTTGATCGACGCGCATGAGGCCCTCGTCGGTCAGCGCAATCGCGTTGGCGTCGAATTGGAGCAGGCCCTCGTCGCGCAGGCCGCTGAGCGCCGTGGCGAAGTGAGCGACGATATCGACGCCGAATTTGGCGCGAAAATAGGCGGGATCCAGCGCGCCTAATTTGAGCTGCAGGATCACCTCGCGGACGAGTTGTTCTTCGCGGTCGGTGGCGAAAGCGCGGTGGATAGGGAGGTCGCCGCGGTCGATGGCGGCGAGGTACTCGTCCCATTGCGGCGCGTTCTGGTAGTGGACGCCGCTCAGGTGCGAGAAGGAGGCGACGCCGGTGCCGATCAGGTCTTGGCCGGTCCACACGGCGTCGCGGTACACGAAGCGGGCGTCGGGCGTTTTCTTCATGGTGTAGGCGCTCGACCGCACGTATCCGGCGGCGGATAGTTGCTCGAAGGCATAGGCGTGCCAGGCGCGCTTGGTCTTCCAGTCGGCCAAGGCCAACGGCGCACCGTCGCCAGTGAGCAGGTCCTTGGAATAGACCGTGTTGTAGGGCAGCTCCATCTGATAAACGGTGACGCTGTCGGGATCGAATTCGATGGTTTTTTGCACGGTCTGACGCCAGCTCGGCCACGTCTCGCCGACCATGCCGGCGATCAGATCGACGTTGACCTGATCGAAGTCGAGCGCGTGGATCCAAGGCACGACTTGGTAGATTTCTTTGCTGACGTGGGCGCGACCGTTGTGGCGCAGAATCTCGTCGTCGAGGTTTTCTATTCCGAGGCTGAGGCGGGTGACGCCGATGTCGCGGATGGCTTCTAATTTGGCTTGGGTCAGGGTGCCCGGCTCGCACTCAAAGGCGATTTCGTCGGCGTGGTCCCAGGGCATGGCGTCTTTGAGGCGCGTTACCAATGCTCGGAGATGCCGCGAACTGATGTAGGAGGGGGTGCCGCCGCCAAAGTAGATAAAGTGCAGTGGCCGGTCTTTGACTGCTAACTGCTGGGCGTAGTGTTCCACCTCGCGGGCGAGGGCGTCTAAGTAGGTCTGGATTTGCTGGCTGTTTTTGTCCGTGTACACGCGGAAGTAGCAGAACTTGCAGCGCTTGCGGCAGAAGGGGATGTGGAGGTAGAGGCCGAGTGTGCTGTCGGGTCTCGGCGGCTCGGTGAGTGCGCGGTGTGCTTGTGGGACGTCCTCCTCGCTCCAAAACGAATAGGCTGGATAGTTGGAAACAAAGACGCTGCCGACCTCGGTTTCGGTGCGGTCGGCGCGGGTGGTTGCTGGGTCGCTGCTGAGTGAACTCATGGTTTGACTTCTTTCCCAAAACAATACAGAACGCCGTCGGTAGCTCCGATGACGAGATGGCCAGCGGCGATGGCCGGCGAAGCGGCAATGGCCGCGCCCGTTTCAAAGCGCCAGACTTCCGCGCCCGATGTAAGCGCGAGGGCGATGAGCGCACGGGCCCCTACGTAAATATACTCACCGGCGATGACCGGCGAGGAATCCACCCGCGCTCCTGCGGCAAAAGTCCACAAGGGTTGGCCGGTTTGCGGGTCGAGAGCGTGTACTAGCTTGTCTCGACCGCCGATGACGATTGCTTGATCGGCAACGGCTGGCGACGAGTAAAACGGGAATTTCCGCACCGCGTGGGCGTAGCGCCAGCGGATTTCTCCGGTGTCTAAATCGACGCCGAGTACTTCGTTGCCAAAGGTGCCTAGGTAGGCGCGGCCCGCGTGGATGGCGGCGCTAGAGGCTACGTATCCGCCTAGCTCAAGCTGCTGGTGCTGCGTGCCGTCGGCGACATTCAAAAGCCGCAAGTATCCGTCGCAACCGGCTACGACTATGCGATTTTCATATAGCGCCGGCGTACTGTGAATATATCCCTCTGTGGCGATTTTCCAAATCAGGGTCCCAGCGGTTGCGTCGAGGCAGTACAGGTGCTGGTCGTAGCTGCCGAAGTAGAGACGGCCACCAGTGTAGTTGGCCGAAGAGATGATGCCGGCGTCGGCGGCGAAAGTCCAGCGGCGCTGACCGCTTTGGATGGCGACGGCGTGGAAGGTGCCGGCTTCGTCGCCGAAGTACACGGTGCTGTCGGCGACGGTGGGGGAGGACTTGATTTCGTCGTCGGCTTGGTACTGCCATACTAGTGCGCCGGTGTGTAAATCGAGTGCATAGAGTTGGCCGTCGAGCGAGCCGACGTACACTGTGCCTTCGTGGATGGCGGCAGTGGATTCGATGGCGTCTTGGGTGGGGTAGGCCCACAGCAGCGTTAGGGGTGGAGAGAGGTTGGAGGTGGCGACGCCGGTGAGTTGGGGGTTGCCGCGGAAGGTATTCCAAGTGTCGGCGGCGGCGGTGGTGACCAAGAAGAGAGCTAGGAAGTAGAAGGGCATATCCCATCCAATCTCAATCGACGATGCACAGCGGCCGGGTGGTGCATCGTCAGCGGATCGAGATAACCGTTACCAGATTCGTCTGGTATATAGGCTTTTCCGGTCTTTCGGCCGTGATCAACTCCTCGGCACCAGCGCAATGTGCGCCAGCAACGTGAAGCGCATCCATAGCGCTGAGGCCAATTCGCTGTCCTTCCTCAAGGGCTATCTCGAGAAGCGATTTCGACGGATTGACCCAGATCTCACAACCTTCAAAGAAGATATTGTAGTATTGAAGTTCCAACGTCATGCCGAAAGCTGCGGGTTTTGGCAGTAGTTCGAGTTGAAGGAAAATGCTACCAATAAATGTACGGTCGGGGTCGGCTAGGATTTGTCGAGCGCGCAGGTTTAACTCATCGTCTCGGCGCGTTGCGGCAATGAGAACATTGGCATCGACATAGGTCCGCGTCATGGATGGCGTTCACCGCGCCGGGCTCGAATCTCTGCTTCAAATGCTTCTTCTGATAGCATCGGCATGCCAGATTGCTCGATCTGGCGGCGGATTTCTTCTAAGCGTTTACCTAGCGGGGAGCAAGGGAAAGGGGGGGGCTTTTCATCGAGACCGTTTGTGGTCGGGGCCTTGCTGCCATTCGTCTTCGCCTGGCGCTTGGCTTCGACGAGGCGTTTTATCTCTTCGATATCTTCAGTCGTTAATCCCGAGATGTCTATTTCGATCCTGTTTTCCATCTCTCTAATATAGACCATAGAGAGGCGTTGAGCGAGTAGCACAGCCATGCTGGCAGTGCTGCTCTCAGTCTTTTTTTCCCATCAAAACGCCGTCTCATAAAGCCCCAGAAAGTCCGCTTCTTTCAAGGGAAGCGGGTTGAAGGTGCCAGTCCACTGTCCAGCGGCTTCTTGGGCCATGGTGGGTAGATCGCTTGCGGCAATCTGACAATCGGCGAGTCGGCGCGGTAGCCCCGCGATAGCGCACAATTCTTCGAGGTGTTTAGCGAGCGCGAGGGCATTGCCGTTGAGTTGGATGTCCGCGCACAGTTCGCCGTATAGATCGTCCACTACTTGACCATTCAAGCGAATTACGTGCGGCAGCATCAGGGCCACGGCGCGGCCGTGGGAGAGTGGGTAGTGGGCGGTGAGGGGGTTGGCGGTGGCGTGGGCGGCACCGAGCATGGAGTTTTCGATGGCGGTGCCGGCTAGATGGGCACCTAAAAGCATGGCGTCGGCGGCGTTTTGGGAATCGGCGATGGCTGCTTCGTAGTGGGGCGCTAGCAACTGCCAGGCTTGGCGGGCGAACATTTGCGAGAGCGGTGTGCGGCGGGTGGAGACGTAGCTTTCGACGGCGTGGGCGAGGGCGTCGATACCGGCGTCGGCGCGGACGCGCTGGGGGACGCTGGCCAGCACGTTTGGGTCGAGGATGGCGATGTGGAAGCGCGCTTTGCGGTCGCCGCAGGCCATTTTGGCCCCGGTGTCACCGCAGGTAATCAGGGCGTAGGATTGGGCCTCGCTGCCCGTTCCGGCGGTGGTGGGGATGCCGATGGAGGGCAGCATGGGTTGGGCGGCTTTGCCGTAGCCTTGGTAGGACTGCATTTGGTCGCCGTTGGTCAGCAGGAAATTGATGCCCTTGGCGCAGTCCATGGCGCTGCCGCCGCCCAAGGCGACGATCAGGTCGATGGGGCCGTGGGCGCGGGCGTGGCGGACGCCAGCGGCGACGTGTTCGGTTGTGGGGTTTTCTCCTACGGCGGAAAAAGTGGTCGTCGTTAGGCCGGCGTTTTGTAGCGCGTGCTGGGCTTGTGCGGCGAGGTCGGCTTGGACGAGGCCGGGGTCGGTTACGAGCAGGGCGCGGGGGCCAGCCAATGCGTTGGCGAGGTCGCCTAGCTGGTCGAGGGTCCCGGCACCAAAAACTACGCGGATAGACGGATCAAAGTCGAAGGGGGTCATCCGGCCCGGCGCTGCAAGGCGCGTTGCTGGTAGAGGAAGTCGAAGAGGTTGCCCTCGTGCGGCTGGTCCCAGGCGATTTGGTGGGTGGGGATTGGGCCGAGGTTGAGGCGTTCGATGTGGGGTGCGGCGAGCAGTTGGCTCGTTAAGTGCTCGTCCTCGGTGAGGGCGGTGGCTACCAGCGTTGGGCCGATGCGCGCGACTACTTCTTCTTGCGGGACTTCTACTACCGAGGCAAAGGGGAAGAGGTATTCGGTGTTGGCGAGTGGGTGTTGCCAGTCGGGGGCGTGGATCAAGGTTGGGTTGAGGAAGGTGCAGCCGCCGGCCTCGGCGACGCGTTCGCCTTGGCCTCTGGCCGTGTCCGTTGCGTCGCTGAGTTGGCCGTCGATTAGGGATGAGATCTGGTGCGCTACTGCGGGGTTGGAGAAGGCGGCGATTTGGGCTTGGGGGTCGTCGAGGGGACGGGCTTGGATTTGGCTCAGGCGCTCGCCGAGGGCGGCGGCGATTTTGCGGCCGTGGGCAGGTACCCAGACGCCGGAGGCGTTGAGGCAGGAGCGGCCCCCGTTGGCAGCGATTGAGGCGACCATGAGGTCGAGGTAGTGCTCCCACTGGTCGATTTTGTCCGCGCCGATGATGATCTTGCTGCGCCCTGGTCCGTGCAATTGGACGCGAGGGTCGTCACGCCAAGGGGCGACGGTGGGACCGCCGCCGAATAGCAGCGAACGATCGCAGCGGAGCAGGATTTCGGTGCTGCCGCTGTGGTCGGTCGGGTAGTAGCTCAGGGCTTGGGGTGGACAGCCGGCTGCGATCAGGGATTGGGCGATGCGGTAGGGCGTCCACGGTTCTTCGCGGCCCGGTTTGAGCACTAGCGGCATTTTGAGCGGGATGGCTGGTAGCCACAGCGCGTGGACGCCGGGTGAGTTGCTCGGCAGGATGCAGCCGAGGGCTTGGGCGTGGGACGCGAAGTGGAGCGGACTTGGGCCGTCGTCGAGGACGGTTAGGTCTAGGCCTCGGGTCAGGCCGCTGAGCACGGCGGGCATTTCGACGCCGACGCGGTGGATTTTGTCCATGTTGGCGCGGGCCAGCGACTGCGGCAAGCCGGTGGTGGCCGAGACTTGCGCGACGTAATCGTCCGGGGTTTGGCTGTCGTCGCCTAAAGGCAACTCGGCGCGCAAGAAGAGGTCGGCGGCTCGTTGGCAGATGGCGACTAATTCGGCGACGGTGAGGGCTTGTAGTGCTTGGTGGTTGCGTTCTTGGGCGGCTAAGTCGCGGGCGATTAGGCCTCGGTTGGCTTGGCTGACTTGGGCCAAGGGTTGGCCGGTGGCGATGTGGGCGACGGCGAGGCGGTCGAGGCTGGTGTAGGGCTGGCCGGCGCGGAGGATGGGTAAGTGCATGGGTTTGGGCTTTAGGTTGGAGTGAACTGTTGCGATCTATAAGTTTATAATCTGCACTAGTTTGGGGCGTTGGGAAAGGCGTATGAGGACGATCCACAGATCACATTGAAATAGCCGCTGCTAAGGGTAAACCAATGGACCGGGCTGTTATATTCGATCTCTACGAGACGCTTATCACCGAAAATCACCCAGAATGACCAGCACCAAGCGAGCGGCTCGGTTTAAGCTCAGGAGGAGTAGGGGCGAGCGATCGCTCGCCCCTACTGCAAGGCGATCCGCATATCGAATCGTTCAAGTCATTCAGGACTGCTATATGTACGCTTGACGGGACGTGGTTGAACTATAATCAAGGTTTGTTGACACCGTTTTGGCTTTAGGCTATCTTGCCTGAAATAATCAATAATTGAAAACAGGTGGAAACTCCAGTCCGCAAAAACAGGACAAAGTTACATAGGAGTCTAAGTGATATGGACAATGGAGATTATAGAGGTAGGATTGCGATTGATCCACAAATTCATTTTGGTAAGCCTTGTGTTGCAGGAACCCGGATTCCCGTAGTTGATGTCCTCGAATTGGTGCGTGAGGGGATCCCATTTAAGGCAATTCTCTCTGATTATTTTCCAGACCTTCAAGAAGATGACATTCGCGCTTGTATCCATTATGCAATTGAAGTGGTGCAGGTCGAAGATATTCATATTGCATAGGGGCGATGAGGTTATTTCTCGATCACGATGTCTATGCGATTACAGCTCAATTTCTCGAAGATCTTGGCCATGATGTTGTCGCCGCTGGCAAATTGGGACATGGACAAACCGCCGATAGTGAGTTGTTGCGGATTGCGCGCAGTGATGACAGGCTTCTTGTAACCCGAGATCGAGATTTTGGTCGTCTTGTGTTTGTTTCCCGTACAGGCTCAGGGGTCATCTATCTGCGGCTTAATCCCACAAATCTATCTGCGGTTCACAAGGAACTGCAACGCGTTTTAGAAACGTACTCCGAATCAGAACTGAAAGAAGCATTTGTCGTTGTTGAGACGGGACGACATCGTTTTCGCAATGTTGTTGGACTTGAGGACTGACTGAAACCGCCTCGTTACGAGGAATCGCTGAAATGAAAAGAGTGGGTCTTTTTTGACTCGCTCTTTTTTGTTGGCAAATCTGAAATAGGTGGATTTAACCTCAGAAGAATTTTTTCAGGCGCAGAACCCACCCCTCAGTACACCCCCACCACCACAGACTCCTGCAACTCCGTCAACAGCCGCAAATCTTTAACGCCGTCCCAAGGATACGCCTCAATCGGCTCGGCACGCTCAGCCTCGTCGCGTTCGAGGAAGCGGGGCATGAAAAATTCCTTGGTCAGGGTGGTGAGCATGACTTGGCCGGTCTCACCGTAGCCGACCTTGCGCGCGGGGTCTTTGGGATCAACCAGCTCGATGACGGCGCGTGGCTGTGGCGGGTAGTAGGTAATGGCGTATTCGTCGGCCGGGTCGAAAGGCTTGGGGCAGGCTAGGCCCATCAGGGTGTTGCCGTAGGTGGGCACAAAGGCGAGGCCGGGCACCAACTCCTCGTGGGCGAAGCGGTGGAACTGGGCGTTCATTTCCGTGCCGCCGCAGAAGATGCCCTTAATGCCGAGCTTGGGCAGGGAGATTTTTTCGCAGAGGGCTTCGAGGAGGCGGGGCGTGGTGAAGACGCACTGCACATTGTCGTGGGCCTTGAGGATTTTGAGCGCCTGATTGACGACATGGGCTTTGTAGTCTTCCAACTCGCGCATCTTGCCGGCGCGGATGAGTTCGTTGACCCAGCGCGGGTCGAGATCGACCATAAAGCACAAGCCGCCGCGAAGCTGGGCGAGGTATTCGATAGCTAAGCGCAGGCGGCGCGGTCCCGAAGGTCCCAGCATTAGCCAGTCGGCTCCCTTGGGGAAATCCTCCTCGGACAGGCTCTCGCTGTAGAGCTTGTAGTCGTTTTGGAAGTCGCGGATGTTGATGCGGTATTTGGGCAAGCCGGTTGAGCCGCCCGTCTCGAAGACGTAGATCGGCTCGTCGGCATAGGCTTGGGGCACCCACTGGCGCACGGGGCCGCCGCGCAGCCACTCGTCCTCAAAGTGGCCGAGCAGGGCCAAGTCGTCGTAGGAGTGGATTTGCTCGCACGGGTCGAAGTCGAGTTGTTGCGCGTAGGAGAGCCAGAACGGGCAGCCGGTCTCGGGGCTGAAGTGCCATTCGACGATGGCGCGGACGTGAGCGTCGAGGTCGTCGCGGGCCGCGGCGATTTTGTCTGGTGAGACGCTCATGGGCTTTCTTCTGCGATGGCGAAGAGGGTGTTGCGGGAGGCGATGTAGAGGACGCCGTCGCGGGCAACCGGGGTGGTGTACACGGCGCTGCCCAGATTGGTTTCGTGGAGTAATTCGAGCGTTTTGCTGGCCTTGAGTATATCGACGTCGCCGTCCTCGTCGCCGATATAGACCTTGCCGTCGGCGACAAAGGGCGAGCCCCAAATCGCGGCGAACGTGTCGTGGGTCCAGTGGTGGGTGCCGGTCTTGGCGTCGAGGCAATAGACGAAGCCGCTCAGGTCGGCGGTGTAGAGCAGGCCGTCGGCAATGGCGACGGTGGAGATGGTGCGGTTGTAGTTTTTGTCGCCGAAGTGCCAGATTGCGCCCGTCTCGGTGATGTCGCCGGTGCCGCTGGCGTCAATGGCCCACAGGTGGCCTTCGCCTTCGCCGTGCTCGGGATCTTGGCCGACGCCGAGATAGACTACGCCATCGTGGAAGACGGGCGTGGAGACGAGGTTGTTGCGGGTGCCGCGGCCGCCCAATTCCCACACCGAATCCTTGGGGTTGCAGTCGAATTTCCAGATGAGTTCGCCGGTGTCGGGTGCGAGGGCATAGACCCAGCCGTCGCCGCCGGGGAAGATTACCTGCTTGCGGCCACCGGCTTCGCCATAGGCGGGATTGGCCCACTGGCCGTGCAGAATCTGGTCGCCGGGCAGGTCGCTGTCCCAGAGGAGCTCGCCGGTCTGTAGGTCGAGGGCGATGAAGCTAGGGGCAAAGGGGGCCGGGATGTGGATGTGGCCCTCATCGACGCCGTTGCTGGTTAGGGCGAACAGGCGGCCGTCCACGCCTATGGGCGAGCTGGTGGCGAGGTTGTGGGGGAAGACGTCCAGCTCGGCGATCATGTCGAATTTCCAGATGAGGTCCGCGTTGGTGGGCGCGTTGGCGGTCTCGTCGGCGATGGGGCCGTCGTTCTCGCCGTCGCGGAAGCCCTCGGTGTCGAGGCATACTACTTCGGCGCGGTTGGAGACGTAGTAGAGGCGGTCGCCTTCGACATAAGGGGTGGAGCAGACGCCCTGCTGCGGCCAGTCGTTGACGCGGCCGGCCGGCAGCTTGGGATGGGCGATTTGCCAGAGGAAGGTGCCGTCCTCTAAGGAGAAGGCCATCACCACGCCGCGGTCGCCTTTATGGCTGGGATCGCGCTCGGCCTGGTTGTTGGTGCCGACGAAAATTTTGTCGCCGGCGATCAGGGGGCCGGCGTAGGTCTGCGAGCCGAGCGTGGCGCTCCACTTGACGTTGGTGCCGGTCTCGACGTTCCAAGTGGTGGGCAGGTTTTGCTCGTCTGAGACTTGGTTGCGCCCGGGCGAGCCGCCCCACATGGCGGTTTGGGCACTGGCGGAGGCGGCTAGGGCTAGGATGAGGCAGATAGCGATAGTCATTACCAAACTTTCAGGTTGTCGTAGTAGATTTCAGCGGGAGAGTAGCCGTAGATGCCGGGGCTGCCGCTGCGGTTGGGCCGGGGATCGACCGCTTGGATGGTCCACGTGGCTGGCTCCGGCTCGTCGCGGGGCCAGACCTTGCCGCGGATGTGGGCCATATCGCCTTCGATTTCCACCTGCATCTTCATGGTGTACCAGACGCCGGTTTCCCAAGCGAAGGGCACGGTTTTGGCCATCCGCAGCTCAGCGGCCCAAGTGCGGATCTGCAACTGCTGGTGGTAGCCCATCATGTCGAGGGTGTAGCGATTCGCGATCAGGCCCATGTCGGGGACGGCACGGCGCTTCTTGGTGCCGAGCAGGTCGGCTTGGATGGTGTAGCCGGTCATGGTGGGTGCGCCGAGATAGGTGTTGGCGCGGTGCAGGCCGCGGGCCGCGGGTGGCTTGACCAGCACCTTGTTGCCTTCCATTTCGCGCACCTTGAACTTGGTGCCCGTGCCGACCCAAACCGGTGAGGAGTCGGCGGCGAAGCCCTCGAAGTCTTCGCTGTAAGTTGGCGGCGGCAGCACGGCGATGCGCGCCTCGGCGGTTAGTTCGCCAGCACTAGCGACGATTTTGCCGCCGCTGGGTGCGTCCGCGAGAACGAGCGTATTGCCGTTGAGCTGGCCGACCGGACCGGAGAGCGTCCATTCGGCTGCGGCCGGGCCGATTAGGCGACCGTTTGCGTCGAAGGCTCGGGCGCGGAACGATACGCGGGCTCCGGGCTGGGCTACTACTTCGGCGGGAATGAGTTGCAGATGCGCCGGTGTGGCGTCTGGGGCAGCTTGCTCGCGTGGGTAGTTGGCTGCGGTTGCGGCGACCTTGAACTGCGTGGCTGGGTCGCCGAGACAGTAAACGCCAGCCTCGGTGGAAAGGTAAATGCGGCTGTAAGCTACGGCGGGTGAGCCGAACAATTCGGCGGGGCGTCCGTCGGGCATCGCGATCTCGGCGAGGTCGAGGGTCTCGGCGGTGTCGCTATCAGGGGCGACGATGGCGAAGCGGCCGTTGACTTCTGGCGCGTAGATCCGCCCGTCGGCCAGCACGGGCGATCCCTTGCCGACCGTGCCGATGTTGTGGATCCAGTGGACTTGGCCCGTTTCGGCGTCGAGCGCGTGGATGTTGGCCGAGTTGTCGGTGATGTACAAGCGGCCGTCGTGGACTATTGGGCTGGTATAACCGGCGAAGACGCCGTCGTAGCGCCAGACCTCGTTGCCGGTGGCGTCGATGCAGACGACGCGGCCGAGGGCGGTGTTGTCGAGGTTTTCCTCGCCGTGCGCCGCGTACACCTTGTCGCCGGCGACGACGACCGAAGAGTTGATGCCGCGCCGACTGAGCTTGAAGCCCCACACCATCTCTCCGGTGCGGATTTTCATGGCATAGATGGAGCCGTCGGCATTGCCGCCGATGAGCAAACGGACGCCGTTGATGGTGGCGACGACGGGCACGGAGTACGTGGTGTCGAGTGGCCGTCCTCCCGGGGTGGCGATCCAGACGACTTCGCCGCTGTGCTTGTCAAAGGCAAAATAGCGGTGGCGGCCCGGCGTGTGGCTGCCCCAATTGGAGCTGAGATAGCTGATGATGACGAGGTCTTCATCGACGACGGGTGTGTGGACGCGGCCGCCGTAGCCGGAGATGCGCCCGAACTCCTCGGTCAGCGAGCGCGACCATACTACCTGGCCGTCGCGGTCGAAGCAGAGGAACAGTCCGCTGACGGTATGGGCATAGACATAGCCGGTCTCTGGGTCGCCGGCGAGGCTGGCCCAGCCGACGCGGTTGAAGGGGATGGTAGTGTGAAAGATGTTGTAGGCGTGTTCCCAGAGCAGGGTGCCGTCTTGGGCGTCAAAGGCGGCGACGACGCCTTCATGTTCGATGCCCTCGCCGCGACGGCCAATGACGAATACTCGGCCATTGAGGACAATAGGGGTCGAGCGGCCAGTAAATTCGGCGTGCCAGACAGGCGACCAGGATTCGACGAGGCCAGTCTCCTCGGAGACGCCGTTTTGCGTGGGGCCGCGCCAAGAGGGCCAGTCGGCTGGGTAGGCGCTGGAAGCGGCGAGCAGGAGGCCGAGAAAGGCTAAAGGAAATGATATGCGGAGGTTGGACACGGTTAGTCCTTAGGTAGGTAGGGAGTGGGGGTTGAACATTTAAGTACATAAAGAGTGTGGGCAATTCTTGTCAATCGGCGGCTAGATGTGCAACTTGTCCGAGTCCATTCACAATCGGGAGGAGCTATGAGCAATCAGAAAGAGTACACCGTCCGCGCGACCCACTGTAGCCACCAAGCGTCGCTTGATGAGATCTACGACCGGCTGGTGGCAATCACTGCGCCGTTGAGCCGGTCGTGGGCCAAGATCGAAAAGGCGCGGCGGATCGGCATCAAGATCAACATGCAGATGCGCACCAATAGCATCCGCCGGATCGGCGGGCGGCGGCAGGAATTGGTAGATGACGACGTGATGCGGGCGGTGCTGCGGCTGTTGCGGGAGCGCAGCGATGCGGAGATTTTCGCGCTCGATACCAGCTCCGCGCCGCCGGGTGAGCGTCCGGGCGATGATTTCAACGCTAGGCCGATCCTAGAGGAATTTGGCGTCGAATACGTCGAGGCTGGCGACCCACCCTTTGTGCGCTACAAGGTGCCTAGCGGTGGGATCATGTTTTCCGAGTACCAGCTTTCCGCGGCCTTGGGCGAGGCCGACGCCTTTGTCTCGCTGGCGAAAATGAAAAACCACGGCTTTATGGGCATCACCCTGTGCCTGAAAAACCTCTTCGGCCTGCCGCCAATCCCGCCGCACGGCCGCTTGCGCACGTACTTCCACCACGTCATCCGCCTCTCGTATGTCCTGCCCGACTTGGGTTTAATTGCTCAACCCTGTCTCAACATCATCGACGGGCTGACCGGTCAGGCGCGCATGGAGTGGGGCGGCGAGGGCCGGATCGCCGACTGTTTGGTCGCGGGCGATCACATTATCGCCACCGACGCTTGTGGTTCGCACCTGATGGGTACCGATCCCCGGCTCGATTGGCCAACGCCGCCCTTCCGCCGCGACCGCAGCCCGGTGGCAGTAGCGGCCGAGCACGGCTTTGGGACGGTAGATTTGGACGAGATCGACTTTGTCATGGAGGGCCTGACGCCGCCGGTGGCCGAGTTCGATTCGGCGAAAGCTGATCCGCCGGAGCAGATCGCGCGGCTGCGGCAGACCGCCAGCGAGCAGGCGCTTTTTTACCGCGATCACAGCGAGCGGATTTGGGACGCCCACGCTGGCCAGTACGTGTTTTTGCAGGATGGCGAGGTGATTTGGAGCGGACTCAAGCCCGAGGAAGCCGGGGCCGTGCAGCACGTCGCCGCGGGTAAGAAGGATCAGGCGGTCTGGCTCAAGCTGGCCGATCCAGCAGAGCGCGAGGGCGAGCGGATGGAGGTGTACGAGAAGATTCTGGCGGCTTAGAGGGATAGGTCGTCCTTCATACGCCGCTTAATGTCCACCCAAATAGGAGCCACTATCCATGACCGAAGTAGAGCGATATTTGTTTGACCTACAGGGCTATCTGATCGTCGAGGATGTGTTGGATGCGGAAGCTGTTGCCGAGTTGAATCGGCTGATTGACGCCCAAGAGATGGGCGCGGATGTCGAGCAGGCGCAAGGACGGCTGCACACCGGCGGGTTTTTGACGTGGGGCCAGCCCTTTGTCGATTTGCTGGATCACGAGCGCATTATGCCGCTGCTCAAAGTGATCTTAGGCGATGGCTTTCGGCTCGATCACTACTATGCGATTTATTTAGAGGCCGGTGCCGAGCGGCTCGGGTTGCACGGCGGCAACACGCCCTACGATCCGCCGGAGTACTATCACTTTCGCAATGGACAGATGTACAATGGGCTGACAGTTGTCGCTTGGAACTTGGCTGATACCGGACCGGTGCAGGGCGGTTTTTGCTGCATTCCGGGCAGCCACAAGGTCAATTATCCCTGTCCACAGGAAATCCGCGAGGCCCATGTCGAGTCCGGCTGTGTAGTGGTGCCGGAGGCAAAGGCCGGGTCGGTGGTGATTTTTACCGAGGCACTCACGCACGGTACCGCGCCGTGGCAGGCCGCGCATCAGCGACGCTCGCTGCTGTTTAAGTATAGCCCGGGGCAGCAGTCGTGGTCCAAAGGCCACATCAAGCCGCCGGAGGGGGTCGCCTTGACCGAGCGGCAGGCGCTGCTTTTTGAGCCGCCGTATTTCCATGCGCGAGCCTCGCTTTTCGAAGAGGCGCAAGCATAACCGACTGGAGATCTGAGGCATGGAAGCGCTGTTTCGCCCCTTTGCGTTTGGTGCTGATGAACGGGCAATCCTCGACCGCGATGGGCACTTCGCGTTACCGGGCATTCTGACCGACGCGGCTTGCGCCCAGTTGATCGCAGCGTTGGCGCGCATCCAAGCCCTGCCGCACGGCGACGAACAATATCGCCCCTCGCGCTTTGCCGCTGAATTCGACGCCTACTTGGAGAGCCTGATCGGGCATCCGCAACTGCTGGACTTGGTGCGCCGAGTGCTGGGGCCGGAGATTCGCTACGACCACTGCGTGGGGTTGAATCGCGAAGGGGGCAATCCGGGGAGCAATTGGCACAGCCACGAGTACGCTGATGACGATCCGGCGCTGGGTTTTGTGCGAGTGTTTTTTTACGTCAATGGCTTTGCGGCCGACGACGGTGGGTTGAAGGTGGTGCCGGGGAGCCATTTGTATCGGGATCCGGGCATTAATGCGGAGTCGGATGCTGCGTTGACGCAAGGGTGGATGGCGGGGAAGGTGCATCCGGTTAGCGGTCAACCGCTTAGCATTGAGGAGTTGTCGGTGCCGCAGGGGACGGTGGTGTTGATGTGGACTCATGCGGCGCATGGGGTCACTCCGCGCAAGGAAGAAAGCGATACGCGGTGGTGCGTGGTGTACGCGTATCGCAATCCGGGGCGGGAGTCGCGCGGGCGGTGGCTTAGTCCGAGCTTTGAAAAGAAGCAGATCAAAGGCGCAGAAGGATTGATGAGTTTGTACTAGAAAGGAAAGGAAGATGAAAATCACCGAGATTAGGACGTTTTTGGTGGGCAGGTTTTTGTTGGTGCGGGTTTATACCGATGAGGGAATCGTCGGCAATGGAGAGGCGGGGTTGTGGGCGCATCACGGGGTGGTGAAAGAGGCGCTGGGGGAGTTGAGCGATTACTACGTGGGCAAGGATCCGCTGCGCATCGAGCACCACTATCAGGTGGTGTCGCGGTCGGCGCACTTCATGGGTGCGGCGATGAGCGCGGCGATGAGCGCGATAGACATTGCGCTGTGGGACATATTCGGCAAGGCAGTGGATTTGCCCGTGTACCAGTTGTTGGGTGGCAAGTGCCGCGACAAGGTAAAGGTGTACGAGAACGTCGGCGGGCAGACGCCGGCGGAAGTGCGGGAGAGCGCGCAGGCGCGGGTGGAGCAGGGGTTTACGTCGTTTCGGATGGGGCCGTTTGTCAGCGGGTTTGAGCAGCGCACCAGCACGGCTAATATATCGACGGCTGTGGAATTGGTAGCTGCGGCGCGCGAGGTGCTTGGGGACGAGATGGATTTGGGGTTGGAGATCCACCGGAATTTGCGACCGGAGGAGGCGATTGCACTGGCCACGGAGTTGACGCCCTTCAAGATACTGTACTACGAGGACCCGCTGCCGCCGCAGAGCTTTGAGGCGTTGGAATACATCGCCCGGCACATCAACATCCCAATCGCCACGGGCGAGCGGTGCTACAACCCCTTCCAGTTTAAGGATTTGATCGACCGCCAGATCGTCAGCTTTATTCGGCCGGACGTGTCGTTGGCGGGCGGGTTCACGCAGGTGAAGAAAATTTCTGCGTTGGCCGAGATGGCTTTCGTCGGGGTGTTCCCGCATCTGATGGGCAGCCCCATCAACAACGCGGCTTTCGCACAACTCGCCGCGGCCATTCCCAACTACACGCACACTGAGCACAACGCCCTCAACGGGCCGATGACCGAGATCGTCGATGAGCAGCTACAAGTCGAGGGCGGCTATCGGCTGCTGACCGATCGGCCGGGGATTGGGGTTGAAATAGTCGAGGATGCGCTGGCGAAATACCCGTACGAGCGCTGGGCGATTAAGGGCAGTTTCCACGCCGACGGCTCGGTGGCGCACTAGGAGGCTCTCATGTTTGAGAAACTTTATCTCGATCCAGAAAACAGGTGTTTTGCCGAGATTATGTCCAATAATAGGCGGTACATTGTACCACCTTTTCAGCGAGACTATTCTTGGGAAGACGAACAATGGGAGGAGCTATGGGGAGATATTGAGCAGATGCAGCAAAGCCAGACTCAGCATTTTATGGGCTATCTGGTTTTGCAGACTGAGGATGGAAAGAGCTTTCAAATTATAGACGGCCAGCAACGTATAACGACAGTTTCTATCGTTATATTAGCAGTGTTGAAAGCATTGCAAGCATTGGTCGATGGCCAGATCGATAAAGAGGCCAATGAACAAAGGATAGAGGAATACAAAAGGACCTATATTGGAGTTTTTGACTCCATTACGCTGAGGACATCGCCAAAGCTGGTGCTAAATAGACACAACAATCAGCACTTTCGAGCCATGGTGGAAAGGTTGGAGATCCCCGCTAGGCGCAGGCTTACAAAGACAAACAGGGAATTAAATAGGGCGTTTGAGTTCTTTACAAATAAACTTTCTCAAAAGGGAAAAGATGGGAGAAAGCTGGCGACCTTAGTGGGGGATATAGCAGATGGCCTGCTCTTTACAGCGATTACCGTTAAAAACGATTTGAATGCCTATACTGTTTTTGAAACACTCAATGCACGTGGCGTACATTTGGCGACTCCAGATTTGTTAAAAAACTATCTTCTCTCAACATTTGCAAATCATCCGGCCTTTTATACTGATGAAAACCTTGATGACTTTGCCGGTCGCTGGCAGATTATCATTGAGCAACTAGGTGAGACTGAGTTCACTAATTTTCTCCGCAGTCATAAGGGAATGACCGATCCTCTTCCGCACAAGAGAGAACTTTACAAGTTGCTCAGGCGAGAAATCGATGTAGCTGAAAAGGTCATTCCCTACCTTGAAAAACTCGAAGATCGGGCTCCAGTCTATGCCGCCCTGCAAGAACCTCACGACGATTTTTGGAAAGAACGAGAGGGCCAATATACACAAGCACAGCCCCATTTAGAAGTCCTTAAGTTGTTTGGTATTAAAACACCTCTCAGCTTGCTCATGGCAGGATATGAGAAATTTGCGCCACAAGAGTTCATCAAGCTACTAAACTGTATCGAGGTGTTGGCACTGCGCTACAATGTTATTTGCAATCTAGCAACCAATGAGCAGGAGCGGATGTATAATGGTACTGCCAACCAGTTAATGAATGAAGACTTATCGTTGCGAGAGGTAATGGATAGGCTAAGGCCAATCTATCCGCACGATGCAGAGGTGCGCCAGCGCTTTGGGGACAAGAGTATGCCAAGTCGCCGAAGTAATAAAAAAATTATGTTTTTGTTACGAGCAATAGAAAATCATTTGAGCGGTAAAGCCTCCCAAAATCTGACGCTCGAACACGTGTTGCCGTACAATCCAGAAGACGATTGGCAGGCTTATTTTGGGCGTGAGACCTATGAAAATGCGATTGACCGTTTGGGTAATATGGCCTTGCTGCCTTCACATCAAAACATGGGGCAGGAAGTTTTTGCAGAAAAAAGAGAGAGACTACGGGCCAGTGAGTATCGTATTAATCAGCACATCGCTGATTACTCGGAATGGAATATGGATTGCTTGAATGAACATCAAAGGTGGTTAGCGAAGCAGGCAACTGCAGTGTGGAAAATATCTGAATACGCTTAGGTAGGAGAACGCGATGATTGATCATGCCTTGCGCGACCAGTTAAAGGACGTCCACGCCTATGCGCTGACCATTTATCAGCGCGATGACCTCTATGCCCTCGACTTGGATGGGTTTGCGCGCAATATAGCGTGGGCGGCCGACCGGGGGGTGCGGGTTTTTGTGGTGGCTGGTGGGACCGGAGAAAACGACGCGTTGGCCCCGTCCGAGCGCTTAACACTCGCCGAGTGTGCGCTGGCGACGGTGGGGGAGCGGGCGCTGGTGGTGCCGACTTTGCCCGGCAATTTGGGCGAGGCTGCGGACTTAGCACCGCGCTACGAGGCGTTGGGATTGCGCGTGGCACTGGCCATGGCACCTTACACGCGCCACCAGGTGCCCGAAGATCCCGAAGGCGTGTATCAATACTACGAGGCGCTGGGGACGCGGTCGGGGTTGGCGTTGATGCCTTACAATACGCAGGGCTGGTCGGCCGAACTTTTTGAACGGCTGGCCGCGGTGCCGCAGATCGCCGCGATTAAAGATCCCTGCGTTGAGCCGCACCACCTCTTCCGCGCCATCAAGCGGCTCGGCGACCGCTTCGTCTGGATCGGCAACAAGCGCCACGATCCGGGTGTGTTGCACTTCCGCTTCCAGGCTGGGATCGAGGGCTTTACCGCTGGTTTTGTCAACTTCGCACCGCAGTTAGAGCTGGCGCTGTTTGCGGCTGCACAACGGCAGGATTGGCCGCAGATGATCGAGTTGCAGGAGCAGTTGGCCCCCTTGGAGCGGTTGCGCTCGCGCTTTGACGACGCTGGTATGCTCAAGGCGACGATGGAATTGATGGGGCTGGCTGGGGGTGCGGTGCGTCCGCCCCGGATTAACGTGCCGCCGGCGGGGCGCGAGGCCATCGAAAAGGAGTTGCAACGCTTGGGAATCTTGGGCGCATAACATCTGCGTTCATCTGCGGATATAGTAATCACAAGAGAATCCGCAGATGAACGCAGATGGACGCAGAATAGTATGGACAAGACGATCCACAGATCGAATCGTTCAAGTCATTCAGGACTGCTATGTGAGCGCCCGTTCTCTAGATTCTGATGGACGATCCCGCCGTGCGAAAGCAAATGTTGCCCTTGTTCCCCATTACCTTGGTGGGAGTGGCGGTTGATCTGTGGCTGCGACCGACGCTCGATTTGCGCTTGACGCAGTGGGCGTGGTGGGGGCTGTCGGTGGCGTTTTCGCTGGTGCTGTGGCAGGGTCTTTTTGTGCTCAGCAGCCGGTTGCGCCCGCGCTGGCAAGCGGTGTTCGTCCTCGTCGTCGGCTTGGTAGCCTCCGTGCTGGCCTTGGTATGGCTTGGTTTCCACGAGATATTTTACTGCTGGCCGACGGCCTACGCGTTCGTGCATTCGGCAGGCCATCCACGCGAGGTTTCAGGCTATATCTACAATGAGGCCGATTGGGGGGATGCAGTAGTCTGGGGGGCCATTGTGGTCTTTGTCGTGGGGTGGTGGCGCTACAAGCTGCGTCCGGGATGCCAGCCTGCGCACGGCAGAGTTTTCCGGCCTCAGTATTGGGGCCGCATTTTGGCCGCGCTGTGCTTGGCTGGGGCGGTGGCCTTTGGTGCGGTGCATCGCCATGCGAGCATCATGGTGCCGGATGCGGCGGCTGCGAAGCTGGCTGTTGACCTTGCCGTCCACTCGCTCGTCGGCGGAGTGCATGGGCGCTTGTTGCAGGCGAGCCGACCGGCTGCTGCTGCGATTTACAGCGGCGCGACTGTGGATGCGAGCGCGCCCAACCTCATCGTGGTGATCGGGGAAAGCGTCGCGCTTAGCCGTATGGACCTCTATGGGTACGAGCGGCAAACTACGCCCCGACTGACGGCGTTGCGAGAGGCGCGGCCAGCCGATTGGGTGCAGATGGACAAGGCCGTGTCCAATGCCACGGCGACCAAGGTGGCGCTACCGGCCATGCTGACCGGGCTGTTCCCGTCGCGCCCGCCCGTGGAGCAGCACACCTTCCCGCTGCTGTGGCACTACGCTCACGCCGCTGGCTATCAGACGGCGCTAATCTCGGCGCAGAGCTACGCTTGGAACAATCTCGAAGGCTTTTTTGTCGATGACGCGCTGGATCACGTGTTTACGCTCGAACGCTCGGACGCCGAGATCGTCAACTCCGAAGGCATGGACGACCGCCGGATGATGGCGGAGACCCTCGCAACCATCGACCGCTTTGCCGCGCGCGGCCCGTTTGTGGTGGCCCTGCAATTCAATTGCACGCATTATCCGGGGTATTCGCCGCCGGATTGGCAGGCGTGGCCGGACGCGAGCTACGATAATGCGGTGGCTTATATGGATCACTTGCTCGGACGGCTGTTCGATCACCTTGCCACACAGGGTCTAGCGGAGAATACGATTGTGCTCTTTGTGGCCGACCACGGCGAAGACCTCGACGGCGTCCACAAACTCCACCGCACGGATTCGTATTACCAGACGGCGATTGCCGTCCCGTTTTTTGCCGTCGTGCCCGAGCGGCAGCGGCAGCGGTTGGGCGGGGGTTGGGATCAGTTGCGTCAGAACGCACAGGTGCGCGTCGCGCTGACGGACTTGGTGCCGACTGCACTGGACCTGCTCGGACTGTCTGCGGATTCCACGGTCGCTGCGTGGCAGGAGCGACTGGACGGCCGCTCACTGCTGCGTCCGCTAGATCCCGAGCGCCTGCTCGTGGTGGTCAACACGGACGAACACGTGCAGTGGTCGCGCAAAGGCTATGCGGTTGTGGCCGACGATTGGAAGTACATCAACTATAGTTGGCGCGGCTCCATGCTGTTCGATTTGGCGACTGACGGATTGGAACAGCGCGATTTGCTGGCGGGGGGTGAATCTACTTTGAGCCGAGCTGGGCAGCGGCATTTGCGGCGCGTGCGCGCCTTGGTCGCCAAGACGCCCGTACTGGCCGACATCCACGTGGAGTATTGAGGTTTGCAGCGGTCCATTCCCTCTACCTTTGCTACCTCCCCTAAATCTCGCTCAGAGGCCGCGGTCGGCGTGACTTGGCGCGGTTTTTGGACGGGCATCTTTCTCAGCTTCTTCCTCGCCATTGGCGCGCCATACGCCAACATGGCTATGCACTCGACCTTTATGGCGTGGGATTTCAATACCCCAGGCGCGATTTTTCTGTTCCTCGTACTCATCGGCCTGCTCAATGTTCTGTTCAAGGTGGTGGCGCGGAACGGGGTCTGGGCGCTGGGCGCGGCTGTGGTAGCGCTGGGTCTCTATCTGGCGTATTACCTGCCCCAGCCGCAGATCGACTTGTTCAAGCCGGGCCTGTGGTTTGCCTCCTTTTTGGTGGCCTCGGTGCTGCTCAATGCGGCCTTGGTTTGGCACGGCGGATCGCTGGCTCTCGACCGCGCCGATTTGGTCTTGGTGTACATCATGCTCCTGATGGTCTCGGCTCTGTGTACGATGGGCATGAGCCAGCAGTTGCTGCCCATTCTCGCGTCCTTTGCCTATTACGGCACGCCGCAAAACCAGTGGCAAGAAAAGCTCGGCCCGCTGTTGCCCGAGCACGCGATCTTGGTTGACGACGGCGAGGACAACCGCGCTTTCTTCGAGGGCGGGGAAATCCCCTATGGGGCTTGGGCCGAGCCGCTGTTGTGGTGGGCGGTGTTTCTCATTGCGCTCTATGCGACGATGGTGGCCGCGGCCGTGATCTTGCGGCGGCAGTGGATGGACCGCGAGCGGCTGGCGTACCCGGTGGCGCAGGTGGGGGCGGCCATGGTGCAGGGCGAGGGCCGGGGTTTGGTCAACCGCTTTTTTAAGAGCCGAGCCATGTGGTATGGCTGCGCCATCCCGGTGCTGTGGGGGTCGCTTGAGGCCCTGCACCAGTACGAGCCGTCGATGCCCAATGTAAACTTGCAGTGGAGCATGCCCTATTTCGGCCAGCGCTTGCAACTGCGGATTATCTTCGCGATGGTGGGCTTTTCTTATTTGATCAACACGAGTATCTCGGCTGGTTTGTGGATCTTCCAGCTCTTGGTCCGGGCCGAGTCCGAGGTCCTGCTGCTGATGGGCCTGACGTCCAAGCAGAAGTTCGTCTATGGCATTGCCTCCCAGCCCTATCTGGCCTATCAGGGCGGCGGCGCGTTACTGGCGCTGGTGCTGGCTGGCCTTTGGGTGGGACGCGAACATTTGAAGCGGGTGTTCCGCAAGGCGTTGTGGGGCGCGCACGATATCGACGATGGCGACGAGATTGTTCCGTATCGCGGTGCGGTTTGCGCCTTGCTGGTTGGCGTGGCGACGATGGTGGGGTGGCTGTGGCTGATGGGGGTGCAATTATGGGTGGCGGCGGTGTTTATAGGATTGGCGCTGTTGATTTTTATTGGGATTAGCCGGATCGTGGCCGAGGCGGGGTTGGCGGCTGTGCGCTCGCCGATGATCGCGCCGGACCTGATGATACACGGCTTGGGCGTCAACGCGATTGGCACCAGCGGGGTGTTCAATTTGTCGCTGGCCTATATCTGGTGTGCCGACATCCGCATCTTTGTGATGGCGCTGTTGGCCAACGGGTTGAAGCTGGTCGAGGACATGACGCGGCCGAGTCGGCGGGTGGTGATGTGGGGAGTGTGCTTGGCGATTTTGATTGGCGCGGTTGGCTCGTGCTGGATGGTGCTGCACATGGCGTACCGGCACGGGGGGATCAATTTGGTGGGGTGGTTTTTTAAGGGCGGGCCGTCCACCGTGTACAACTATGCGGTGCGCGGGCTGGAGCCGGCGGGCGTGGCTTGGGACGGGCTCGCTTTTTGCGCTGGTGGCGGCGCGGTCATGCTCCTTCTGATGTGGGCGCGGCATCACGTGCTTTGGTGGCCGTTGCATCCGCTGGGTTTTGCGGTGGCGGCCAATCACCTGATGGACAAGATATGGTTCAGCATTTTCATTGCTTGGGGGGTCAAGCGGATCGTGCTGCGCTTTGGCGGACCGGCGCTTTACGCGGCGAGCGTGCGCTTCTTCTTGGGGCTGATTATGGGCGAGAGCCTGTGCAACGGCCTGTGGATTGTCATCGACTACTTTACCGGCAAGACCGGCAATAGAGTGTTTATCATCGGTTAGTAGCAACGTATGCATATTATACATATATTCAATCATGGACATCAGATGGGATCCGCCTAAAGCCCGCGCAAATTTTGCAAAGCATGGCGTTGCGTTCTCTGATGCGGAACCTGTGTTATTCGATCCCTATGGCGTGACGATTGAAGATGATCGGGTCGATGAAGAGCAGCGGTTTGTAACCACAGGCTTAGATGCGCTAGGGCGTATTCTCGTCGTAGTTTATACCTATCGCCACGAAACTATTAGGCTTATATAGCCATCCTAAATCATTTGAGAGGTAATCCGTCGATGGATGCAGACAGACGCCGAATTGTAGGGGCGAGCGCTCGCTCGCCCCTACCTGCTCAATCGGAGCAGCGAGATTATGAAGAAGGAATATGACTTCAGCCAAGGAAAGCGGGGGCCGGTCGTAGCCCAGAGGGGCAAAACCCGCGTTACCATTTATCTTGATAACGAAGTATTGAATAGCTTTCGCGCTCGGTCGGAAAGCGAAGGCATGGGCTACCAAACCATGATCAATCAGGCGTTGAGAGAGTACCTCAAGCAGCAGGATGACGCCCTCGACGAAGCCACGCTGCGCCGTGTCATACGCGAAGAATTGCAAAGCGTTGGTCAGTAGTAGGAGAGATACTGTGATTGACCAAGCGCTTATTTTGGCCGCCGGGCATGGCTCGCGTTTGCGCGGCCACGTTCCGGTAGCGCACAAGGCCCTAGTGCAAATGGAAGGCGAGCCGCTGTTGGTGCGCACCTGTCGGATGCTGGAGCAGAGCGGCCTGCGGGAGATCGTCGTGGTCACGGGGCATTGCGGCGCAGATGTGTGTGCGGCTCTGGACGGGGCGAGTGGTCTGGGGATCGGGCTGCGGTTTGTCGAGAATCCGCAATGGAAGCTATCCAATGGGATTTCGGTGTTGGCGGCGACCGGGATGCTCGCGGAGAAGTTCCTGCTCCTGATGGCCGATCATCTCTTCGACCCGGCGATGATTGCCGCGATGCGCGGCGTCAGCCCAAGCCTTGGAGAGGTGGTGTTAGCGGTGGATCGCAAACTGGACGCGATCTACGACATGGACGATGCGACGAAGGTGCGGTTGGAAGGCGAGCGCATCGCGGCGATTGGCAAGGAACTGACGGATTTCAACGCCGTGGATACCGGCCTGTTCGCTTGTAGCGATGCGTTGGTGGTGCACCTTAGCGAGGTGAAAGTGCGCCGGGGCGATTGCAGCTTGACCGATGGGATGCGAGCGTTGATAGGGCAGGGTCGGTTGCGGGCGTTGGATATTGGCACGGCGTGGTGGCAGGATGTGGATACGCCTGGGGCGTTGGCGCACGGGATGCAGCTACTGCGGGAGCACGGGGGTTCGATATTAGCCGAATAAATCAGCGTGGGTTCTGGTTCGCACCAAAATAAGGGCGTCCTTTCTTTGATCCCAGATCAACAGCCAGTCCGGTTCGAGGTGGCATTCCCAGCAGGCGGACCAATTGCCCGATAAACGGTGCGGCCGATTCCGTGGGTCAAGGGACTGCCGCGACAAAAGTCGCTCAACGATACGCCAGAGCTTGTCGAGATTCTTGCCGCGTTTCCTTGAACGCTCGATATCCTTTTCAAATCGATTCGTGGTGAGCAGGCGCATGGATCAACCATGCTCGGCTTTGAGTGCCCCTAGATCGGCGTATTCTATGAGTCCCTCGCCCGTGTGCGCCTGACGCAGTGCTGCGATGGTCTCGGCATTGGGAACCCGCACTGCGAACGGCAAACCGCGATGCAGGGTGACTTGGGTATAAAACAGGGTTATCGCCTCGGTGGGGGACAGCCCGAGTTGCGCGAAGACCTCTTCAGCGCGGGACTTCAAATCCGGTTCGACGCGGGCGCGGATCATTTCGGTCTTGGCCATAGGTTCCTCCTCATGTAAGGCAATGTATCACAAACGGGGAACAACAGCAAACGGGGGCGTAATCACATGGGTTTGCTTTGTTTGCGCTTGTTTTTGCGGCGGTATAGCACGTAAAAGGGATACGAGGCGACGAGCGCGGCGGCGAGGATTACGGCGGCGACCCAGCCGAACATGCTGCCGATTGCGCCGATGATGATGATGGGGCCGATGTAGGCGTGAGCCGCGCTGCTGCACAGGAGCAGGAGCGCGCAAACGAGGCTAATTTTCGAGAAATGACAGGGCATTTTGGGGTATCCTTTGGGCTTGGGTCATCATGCCGCGCAGGGGTTTGCCTTGGTAGAAAGCGCGGTCTGGGTTGTAGTATTCCCACGCGATTTCGCCGGTTGGCGTGACTTCGAGCAGACGGCCGCGCTGCGATTCCGTGATGAGGGTGTTGCCGTTGGGCAGCCGCTGTTGGGCACCGCGGATCCAACTGTCGAAAATCTGCTCGGCGCTGGTGCCCTTGTACTCCCAGTAAATTTCGTGCGTAAATAGATCGATTTCCAGGACGCGGCTTTGGCCGAAGGGGTGGCCGCGCAGTCCTTGATTGTCGAAGAGGAGCACGCGGCCGTTGGGCAGGAAGTCTGGGTCGTGCTGCTGTTTCCAGATTCCCTCTCCATACCAGATCACTTGTTGCTCGATGGGATCGACGATGATGAGGGCGTTGGGGTTGCGCAGGGAGATGAGTAGGTCGCCGGCTTTGGCGCGCGGGATGTGCGCGGCTGCGGCCCAATTCGGCGGGATTAGGCGGATGGCGTTGGTGTGGGTGACTTCGCTGTGGCGGGTGGTTTGCCAGCGGTCGAATACGCTGCGATACGGCGAGTTTTTCAGGGCGCGGAAGATGGAAAAGCGCCGCTTTTCTTGGCCGGTTACTCCGTCGATGACCACGGCGAAATCTTCGATGTACGGGGGTTGGATGTTGCCGATGGGTGTGGTGCCGATTTCTTGCACGAGGGTGTAGATGTTGCCTTGGTCGTCAAAGTCGAAGTCGTGGTGGGCAGTGCCGGTGTATTTCCAGATGACCTGGGAGTTTTTGTCGAGTTTGACGAGGCCGTAGCCGTAGGGATAGTGGTTGACGTAGTCGTGGTTGGCGAGGAGGTCGCCGTTGGGGTAGAGGTGGGTGCGGTGCCAGTGCAGCATGTCGGGCTGCTGCGGGAAGGCGGCGAAGTCGGATTCGTCAAAGGCTTCAGCAAAGTCGCATTGCCACTGGTGGACGATGTTGCCGAGCGAGTCCATGAGCACGGCGGCGGTGGCGTTTTTGGATACGAGCGTCAGGCCGGGCTGCATGGCGGCGGCGTTGTGGATGATGGCCCCGGATGGCTCGCTGGCGTCTTCAAACCACATGGTGCTGGTGAATTGGTTTTTGGTGTCGGTGAGGTCTTCGTAGAGATAGGCGAGGTGGCCGTAGGCGTTGACGGCGTGGATGCGGATGTCGGGAGCGGGGGAGAGGTGGAAGATTGCCGAGACTATGCCGTAGATGAAGGCGAGGAATAGGAGGCAGCAGATTAGGGTGGCGATGTAGAGTTTGTGGAAGAGGGAGGACATGGGCTAGCTAGAATATTACGAGTTCACAGAGCACGTTGCAGCAACTCTTTGTAGAGCGGGCCGTTGGACCGAAGGTAGAAGCCTGCGGCAATGAGTTGATCCAGCACTACCTTTAGATCGGGTAGGTGACCATCTCGTTGGGCGTTCAGCAGGATGCCGAGGGTGCCTGATAGCGGCAGTCCCAGAGATTGGGCTTGCTTGCGTACCGTCGCGTCATCCGCGATGAGTAGGTCTGCCTGTCGCTCCTGTGCTAGGGCAACGACGTGAGCATCCGTTAGCGTCATACCTTGATCCAGTAGGAAGGCAATACGCGGATTATTGGTGGGATCTACCACCGTAATCCAGCCCTTCTCAACGCCGGCTCGTGTTTCCGATGCGCCGTATCGCTCGTCGCCCGCTCGAACGACTTCCTCATGGACAGTGTTGGGAATGAGCACGAAAGAAAAGTAAAGTCGTAGCAGGTCGAACTGGCTGATGGCGGAGAGGTAGATGAGTGGGGCACTATCAGCGACGACCCTCATTCAACCTGTCGCTTGAGTTTCGCGAGTGCTTCTATATCGCCGTCAATCTCCCCGACTTCGTAGTCGGCGATTGGGACTTGGCGGCGGGCGAGGAGCGCCAGAAATGCGCGATAGGAGAGGCCCAACAGTTCGGCCCCTTTGCGAATGGAGATGCGCTTTTGGCGGAAAAGATCCAGCACCACGGCTTCTTTCATTTCAGTAGAGGCCGTGGCCTCGTCTATCCAGAGGCCCTCGACTAGGGACTGGGGAAATTCTAGGGATAGTTTGATCGTGTCTGCCAAAATAGCCTCCTTTGATCTATAAGTGTATCGCGGTGAGACGCTTTTTGTCAACGGCGGCTAGCTCGGGCTGGTGCTGACGAGGACGGTGGAGGGATTGACGCCGAATTCCTTGAGGAGCCAGCAGGCGGTTTTATAAGCATTAGTTGCGCTGAAATTGGTAAACAACCATAGATCTCCGATTTCTTTTTTTACAGGGAACTTCCTGCCGTCTTGGTTATACGGTTTAGTGTGCAAAAGATACGTTTTTGCTTTCTTCGTCTTACGGACCGGACAATCCTTCTCTGCTGAGATTTTGCCATTTTCAATCAAGTGCTCTGCAACGCTGACCCATATATCGATCCAACTCTTGATCGGTTTTATACTCGAGCCTGGAAACTTGATCTTGGTGTTTGCCGGAGGCTTCTTATCCTTTATTTCTAATGACTCAAGCGGCACCCAATTGTCCTGATTCTGTTCTTCACTTTCGGATGAATCAACGGCCTCCTGTCCGCTGCTCGGTGCTGCTGAAGGTGGCTCAGGCGTCGAAGGTTCCGGTTGATCCGTCGCTGATTCGTGGTGTGCGAATACTGGTGTAATCGCTTCCTTTGGCGGCTCCCCACTTGCCAAATTAGGTCGCCAGATGCCTAAAGCCTGCAACGCACAAGCGTAAGGTTCGTCTTGCGTCAATTGGAAATTCATCAGGATTCGATCTTTAATCGGGGCTTGCTTAAATACTTCTAACATCCGCCAATGATCGCCGTTCGTGAGAGTCATGTAGGGAATGCCAGCCGTGTTCGCGTAGTTGAGCGCCTGCATTGTTTCCTTCTCGTCCAACGGCTTTCCTAGAGCTTTAGCCTCAATCACGGCCACCGGTGTTTCGAGTCCCATCAGTGCGTAATCGACCCGCTGTTGATTGATAGAGTATTCGAGTTCGACGGAATCGGGATTTTCAACGTCCCAGCCCAGCGCGCGTAGCATGGGATCGATGAGTGCCTGCCGCGTCCGCGTCTCATTGCCTTCCAAATAGGGGCGATGCGCCTGAATGCGCGCGCTCAGCGTTTCGATGGTTTCTTTCAGGTCGTCTAATGCCATTGGGGTAGCTCCTTTGTGGACGGAGATGGCGCTATTTTTTGTCTTCTGGGATGCGCTGGCTGGCATGAAGGATCGTCAGGCCGACCACTTGGCCTTGCTCGTAGCGGATGATCACGTCGTCGTCGGTCAGCTCGCTGTCGTCGGCGTGGCTGGGCTTTTTGAAGTTCACGTATAATACGTCGGCTTCGGCGTCATACGAAGACCATAGATACTGCTTGGGGGAATGCTTTACCGCAGGAATCAGGGATACGTATTGCTCAATCGTTAGAGAGTCCATGCTTCCACATAGATTCGTCAATTTGCTCAAAGTCTTTAAGCGCATTGTTCACCTCAGCGGCCTCCGCAGCCGCCCAAGTCCCAATCAGATGGTCTAACGACGACCCAACGATGCCGTCAGCGTCCTTTGGCTGATCGAGACCGGCCCCCAAGCGCAAAAGCCTCAACGCGGCTTGGCTCAGTGAAAGGCCCTCTTGCTTGGCTAGCTGCCGAATTCGGCTGGCCAATTTCTCGTCAAATCCACTCAGCGTTAGTTGATTCATGGAAAGCTCCTCTGGCAATTTTCACGATCCCCTCATTCAACCTGTCACTTGCGTTTCGCGAGTGCTTCTATATCGCCGTCAATTTCCCCTACTTCGCAGTCGTTGATCGGGATTTGGCGCTGGGAGAGGAGTGCCAGAAATACGCGATAGGAGAGGCCCAACAGTTCGGCCCCTTTGCGAATGGAAATGCGCTTTTGGCGGAAAAGATCCAGCACCACGGCTTCTTTCATTTCAGTAGAGGCCGTGGTCTCGTCTATCCAGAGCCCTTCGACTAGGGATTGGGGAAACTCTAGGGATAGTTTGATCGTGTCTGCCAAAATGGCCTCCTTTGATCTATGAGTGTATCGCGGCGATACGCTTTTTGTCAACGGCGGCTAGCTCTGGTTGGTGCTGACGAGGACGGTGGAGGGGTTGACGCCGAATTTATCGAGGAGCCAGCAGGCGTTTTCGTGCATTTTATTTGCGCTAAAATAGGTAAGCACCCATAATCCGTTCCCGATTTCTCGCTTGGCCATAAACTCCTTGAGGTCCCGGTGAGTCGGTTCAGTATGTAGAAGGTATTGTTTTGAATTTCCCTTAATTACTGGACAATTCTGTGCTGAAATCTTGCCCGTTTTAACCAAGTACTCCGCAACGAAGGCGAGCATATCGGTCCAATGCTTGAGCGGTTTTGTACTCGAGTCCGGAAACTTGATATTGGTATTTGTCGGAAGTTTCTGACCTCTTTTTACCTTTAATGACGTAAGTGGTTCCCAATCGCCGTTATTGGACGGATCAATGGTCTCATGTACACGACTGGGCTTAGGCGTCGGAGACACCTCCTGCACTTCCAATGCGCTACGCAATAGCTGTATTATCTTTGCCGCGCATTCGTACTCTTGCGTGTTAGAAAGCTGGAACGACTCTTCTCGATCCTCATCTATTGACCATATCTGCCAGTGATCGCCGTTAGTCCACACGACGTATTTCAAACTGGTGAGTGCCCTATCACGTGCGTACTTTATCACCTGTTCCACTTTGATACGGGCTAGCGGTATCTCCAATTTCTTTGCTTCAATGAGTGCGACCACGTTGCCATGCGAGAATAGCGCGTAATCGGGTTTGCCCGAGGTGCCTTTGTATTCAAGGTGAACTTGAGCGGGATTCCGAACGTCCCAATCCAATGCCTCAAGCATCGGGTCAATCAGCAATTGGCGAGTACGCGTCTCAATCGGCTTCAAGTACTCCTCATGCTCGTTTCGCGTCTTCTTAAGGGCCTTAATCGCCTCTGCGATGCGGTCCTGGGCTTGTCTAAGTGCGTTTATGTTCATATTTAGCGTCCTTACTGAAGAACGAATAAGCTATGGAAACAGATTTTAATCACACACGGCTGATGCGTTTTTTCGGCTGGCTGGTGCATGCGCATCCGAACTTTTGGATTGACGTGGGCAAGCTGGAAACGCAGGTGCTCAAGGGCCGGTTGGCGCGGCGGACGGTGGATGCGCCCATTTACATCACGGGCTTGGCGCGCGCTGGCACGACTCTGCTGCTGAACATACTGGCGTCTCATCCGCGCCTTACCTCGTTCAAGTACTGCGATTACTACGGCGCATTCACGCCGTTTTGGGCCGACCATATCTTCCGTGCCGTCGGATTGGGCGCGGCGCGCAAACAAGAGCGCGCACATGCCGACGGCATGATGGTCAACGCATACAGTCCAGAAGCCATGGAAGAAATCCTGTGGATGCAGTTTTTCGCTTATCTGCACGATCCGGCGGTGAACAATGTGGTCGAACGGCAAACCAGCCACCCGGAATTTGAGGCGGTTTACGCAGCGACCTTGGCGAAGCTGCTGCTGTGCCGCGACGCGGATCGCATTGTCTCCAAAAACAACTACAATATCACGCGGATCGCGTATCTGGCCAAGCTATACGAGGACGCGCGCTTCGTCATCGCCGTGCGCCATCCAATCGCGCACATCGCGTCCATGACGCGCCAGCACCAGCGCAACTTGGCCCATTTCTCATCCCCGGTTCACCGCCAGTACCTGCGCAACGCTGGCCACTTCGAGTTTGGCCACGAGCGCATTCCAATCACTATCGACGCGGAGAAAACGCGGCACATCCAAACGCTGTGGGGCGAAGGGCGCGATGCCGAAGGGTGGGCTGAATACTGGAATGCGATCTACGCTTGGACCTACGAGGAGGTGCTGCAGCACGAGGCGCTTAAGACGCGCTGTTTGGTGGTGCCGTTTGAGCAGTTGTGTGCGGCAGCCGAGCAAAAAATTACGGACATGCTGGCGTTTTGCAACTTGGACGCTGATGATGAGTGGGTGAAGGGCTGGGCCGAGCAGGTTGCGTATCAGCCCCAATACGAAGCGGAGTTTAGCGCGGCCGAGCGCGACGCCATTATGCAGATATGCGGCGCGACCGCGAAGAATTATGGATTATAGCTACAGTCATCCCAAACCGGCATGAGGTTATCTGATGAATCAGCATGAAAATCGTCCACTGGACGGACAAATCGCCGTCGTCACGGGCGGTGCCCAGGGCTTAGGGCTGGGAATCACTCGGCAGTTAGCTAGCGATGGAGCCAACGTGGTTATCGCCGACCGGCAAGAAGATAAGGCGCGCGAGGAGGCCGCGAGGCTCCAAGACGAGGGGCTCACAGTGCGGGCCGTGGCACTCGATATAACCGATAGCGCTGCGGTGACTTCGTTTTTCGCCGAGCTAGTCGCCGAAGAGGAGCGGGTGGACATCCTGATCAATAACGCTGGCACTGGGCAGCAGGTGGCCCCGATAGTTGAGCTGGAAGACGCCGAATGGCACCGGGTGATGGACGTGACGCTGACCGGGGCCTTTTACTGCTGCCGCGCTGTTGGACGCATTATGGAAGAACAGGAGACCGGCAGCATCGTCAACATCTCCTCGATCAATGGCCAGAATCCAGCCGCGTTGGTAGCTGCGTACAACATCGCTAAGGCCGGTATCATCAGCCTTACCCGAACCTTGGCACTGGAGTTGGCCGCGTACGGAGTGCGGGTCAACGCCGTGTGTCCCGGGCCGGTGTACACGGAATTCAACCAGCGCAATATGGCCCAACGCCGCGTCACCTTAGGGATATCCGAAGAAGAAATGATCGAGCGCATTCGCACGGCCATCCCCTTGGGACGCTGGGGCGAGCCGGAGGACATTGCCCAAGGCGTGGCCTTTTTGTGCAGCCCGGCGGCGTCTTGGATCACCGGCGAAGTGCTCCGCGTCAGCGGTGGCATGGAAGGCGTGTCGGCCACGCCGCCGAAAAGGCCGCGTCAATAAAGGAGCCTGTATTATGACTACAGCTAACCCAATGCAATTGTGGACGTCCTATCTGTTGCCCCTGCCCCACGAGATTCGCATTGCCGACAGTGTCCGCTGTAGGCCGGGTGAGGTGAGTATTGCGCTGCGAGACCAAGCCGGACCAATTGAGCAGCAGGGTGCTGCCGAGCTGGAAGCACTGTTCGTTGAAAAGGGAAAAGCAAAGCCAAATGGTGGGGCCTTTACCATCGACATTGGCGTGGCCGCGGCAAACAGCGCGGCGATTGAACGGCTTCAGAGCTTGAAGAATAAGGCCCAGGCGTACCTCATTGAGCCACGAGGGCGAGACGGCTTAGTGCTGACGGGGTTAGACGAGCGCGGCGTGTTCTACGCCTGCCAGACCCTGATCCAGTTACTCGAACCTGAAATGAGTTCGGAGCAGGTACACATCCCCTTGGTTCAGGTGATCGACTGGCCCGATATGGACGAGCGGGGCCTGTGGAATTTTCCCGAGCCTGCGGCTTGGATCCCGTGGCTGGCCACGCTCAAATTGAACTACGGCAAAATGGCCTCGACGCAATTGCATCCCATTGAACGCGGCCAGCGCAACCGGGCCACTATTGACCGAGAACAGTTCGAAGTAGCGCGGCAGCGGGCGTTTAATTATCTGCCCTATATCCTGCACCTCAACTTCCTGCACGAGTGCGGCCTTTTCAGGGCTTATCCCGAACTAGCTGGCAAGGGAGACGGGGCGTTGACCGGGCGCTATTTCGCTCACAAGACGGGCAATCAGCACCGGGCTCCCTGCGCGTCGCAGCCGCTGTTGGTGCAAATCATACAAGAGTGGATGGAGGATATTGCCGGGCAAGGAGCCGAGGAGATAAGCTGCTGGTTGAGCGAACGGCCGGGGCAGTGCGGCTGTGTTGAATGCACGGCGGTAGGGCAATTTGTGCTGGAATCGAGGGCTTTTGTCGCGGCTTGGCGGCAGGCCCAAGAGCGCTATCCCAATTTGCAGATTCGCATCTTTTTATCGACCACTACCACCGTGCGCAACTATCGGGTGCTGGACGAGTTGCCCCCAGAGGTGAAAATCGAGCGGGCCTGTGTTACGGAACTGGAGAGGGTGCTGCACCGGCCGCGCGATTTAATGGCCAATCCGCTGCTGGATCACTATGCCGCCGAGGGGCGCTGGATCGCCAGTTACGATGTGCCCATTGCGGCCAACGGCAAGGTGGATACGCCGGAGTTCAAGGTGCCGCAGCGCTCGGCCCACCGCATGAGGGACTACGTCGGCCAACTGGTGCGGCGGGGCTATAGCGGAGCGTACGCCATGATGGCTTGGGGTGGGCCAGAGCGCCAGATTTGCAGCTTTAATATCCACGCCTTGGCCGAGTGGGCTTGGAATATGGAAGGCCGCGACGAGGTGGAATTTGCCTTGGCGTGGGCGCGGCGGGAAGGCTATGCCCAGCCAGAGGCCGTGGCTGAGTGGGCGACCTTGATGGGGCCAGTGGAATTCGACGTGTACGATTCCGATTTCCCGATATGCTATTCTTGGGGTAAGGCCGCACAGATGGTGCGGCAGCGGCAGAGACCCTATTTGGGCGAGGGGATGTTCCGCTATTACCTCAGTGCCGAGGACTTTGACGCCAAAGTTGCGATCTGCGACCGGGCCTTGGAAATTGTCGAGGGCCTTGGGGAAGCGGACCTGGCCCACGAGACGCGGGTGGTGCGGTCCTATGTGGAATTGGCGCGCGGCGTCTATTGGGTAGCCGAACAGATGGCCACGCTCGACTTAGGGGATATGGAAAACCAAGCGCTGGTGCAGGATAGTCTCGATCAGTTGCAAAAGGCGGGTCAAGAGAATGTCCAAGCTATTCGGGATTGGCGCGCCGGCTTGGGCAGTGAGCCGTGGCACTACCGGGTACACGATGCTATGAAGGGCACGGAGACGACTGTGACGGAGATCGTCGAATGCGTTTCTGATCGCTATTTATACTGAGGGAGCTAAGCATGACTGAGCAAGACAATGTACTGTCCCAAGAAGAAATGGATTTTAAAGCATGGCACAAGGCCGCCTGGGAAGAGGTTGAGCAGTTCTACGAGATGGTAAAAAGCGGACAGAATTCTTTTGGGGAGAACGACCCCCAACATCGACTCGCCGCAGAAATTTTCCAGACGTACCTGGAGAAGAGGCCTTCAGAGATAGCCACAAAGGCTTTGCACAATGCTTTCACCATGTGGGGAAATCTGGAAGGCGTCAGTGACCAAGTTCAAGCGGCTCTCAAGCACATTTCTTATACCGAAGATGTGTGGGATGAAGTCGAGCATGGTTTGCGGCATAGTTTCAGACGTGATGGCCGAGAAAAAGAAGCAATTTCCCTATTGGAGGAATTGGTCGAAAAGGTCGTTCCCTTGAAGAGTCGATCGTCCTTGCTGTGTGCTTTAGCCGATGCTTGGGAACGCGAAGGTGAGACGGAAAAAGCTCGTCGAGGATTTGAACAAATCATCGCATGGGACGCTTCTGAACGGCATGTAGATCATGCACGAGGACATCTGTACGAGCTTGACAATTTAAACGTCGGCCAGTTGGCCCCTCAATTCAAGTTGCCCGATATAGACGGCAATCGCGTAGATCTTGCAGATTATCAGGGCAAAGTCGTGGTTTTGCATTTTTGGAGTACAACCTGTGGCTGGTGTAAGTTTATTTACCCTTCTCTGCGCAACATTGCCCAGGAGTATTCTGAAGACAAGGTGATCCTCATTGGTATATCATCAGATATAGACTTTGACGCTCTTCGTGCTGCGATAACGGAAGAGCAATTCACATGGCCTCAGGTATGTGAAGGCAATGGCTGGAAAGATACGGTTTTTAAGCTCTACAATGTGGATAGAATGCCTATCGAGTATATCATTGATCAAAATGGAAAGGTAGCCTTTAAACTCGGGGGTGGAGGAAAAGGTAGCGGTGAAAAAGTTGAAGAAGCAGTGCGATCTCTTGTGATTTGATGAGATGCAGTGTCAGCGGCAGTCTCAACGCTGCCAATAGTACGACACTTTGAGTTGCAGCGAGCGGCTAGCTTGTTCCAACCCTCCCTCCGTATCCCAGACCTGATTGTACACGAGGAACAAATCGCTGCCGGGCAGGTAGCGGTAGTTGAACAGGAAATTGCCGCCTACTAGCTCTTGGGCACTGTTCCACTGCAAGAAGCCGCGTACGAACATGTCGGGTGAGAAGGAATAGAGGAAGCGGTGCCCGAATAGGTGGGTGTTGAAGGTACCGTTGGGCAGGTTGATGTGGTTGAACTCGTAGGTGCTTTCCAGCGCTAGGCGAGCATTGTAGCGCCAGATGGTCTCGGTGGAAACGCGCTGGCGGGTGCCGTTGAAGAAGTCGCCGTATTCACACGAAGCGCGGCCCGAGAGGCGGCGGCTCGAATTGGCGAAAAAATTGAACTCGTAGCTGCCAAATTCGTACGCGCCCGGAGGGATTTCTTGGTCGTCGCGTATTTCAAAAGCCTCGTCCAACAGCTCGTAGCGCTGGCGGTAGCGCGCCCCGAACCAGTCGCCGATTTCCAAATTGACAAAGGCGGAGAATTGAAAGTCGCGGCTCTGCAAAGTGTTGCCCCGATCCATCAGATAGGTAAGGCGCGGCCCGAGCGAGAACATGCGGATCCAGCCGATGGCCGGGCGGGGCCGGTAGCGCCCACTGCCTTTGAAGCGGCGGATGTCGGCGCGCGGCACAAAGCCCACTTCGGGCGCAAAATCTTCTTCCACGTCCAGATAGTTTAGGCGGGTCTCAAAGCGGCCTTGGCGGTAGTCCAGTTCCAGTAGGCCGGCCCGGTCGCGGCCCTTCACTTGGGGAGTCCACGTCTTGGCGGCAAAGCCGCGCAGGTTGAGGGCGGCTTGCAACAGCGACAGGGTGAAGTCGAAGCCGCCGGTGCGGTTGTAGTCGGCCTCGGAGCCGGGTTGCTTGTCGATGGCGATAAAGCCGAGGTTGGAGCGGCCCAGCATGTCGCGCTTGATGCGCAGGACTGTGAAGTCGGTCTGGGCTACGTGCAGAGTGTCGAGGATGTGTAAGCGCAGGGTATCGACGCCGGCGGCCCCACTTAGATCGACTTGGGCCTCGTGGGCTTCCTCTTCATCGATAAAGGTCATGGCCTGAGTGGTCATGCGCAGGGTGCCAATTTGATAGGGACCGGCCCGTCCGGTGAGTTTGCCACCGGCCAATACGGGCAGGTTGTGGCCCTCTTCAATGCCAATGCGACGGCTGTAGAACAGCAGGGTGGGTGGCCGGCCGCCGGATCCCTGCCTTTCGACGCGTTCGCCGAATTCAAAAATGCCAGCTCCTTCGAGGAAGAAGTCGCGCTTTTCGGGGAAGAACAGGCTGAAGCGGGTGAGGTTTATTTGCTCTTGGTCGGCTTCCACTTGGGCGAAGTCGGTTTTGTAGGACAGGTCCAAGGTCAGCGAGGGCGTGAGGCCGTATTTGAAATCTAGGCCCGGATCTAAGTCGTATTCCATAGAGCCGTCGGCGGTGAAATCGCGCTGGGTGCCGCTCAGGAAGAAGGGGGCGACCGCTAGGGGTGGGCGGCTCTGCAACCGGCCCAAACCCGTCAGGACGGCCAGACGCGAGGTGCGGTAGCGGCCCCTAAAACCGTAGGATTGGGGCGGGGGAACGAGAAATACTTCTTCGTTTTTGCGGCGAATGGCGCGGCCGATGTTAATGCCCCACACGGCTTGGTCGCTGTCGGGATAGCGCACCTGATCGAAGGGAATGGCCACTTCGGCACTCCAACCCAAGCTGTCGATGCGAGTGCGGCTCTGCCAGACGCTGTCCCAGGCTTGGTTGCGGGCGCGGCCCTCGTCGGTGAGCAGTAGATCTTGGCGCGCGCCCAAGGGATTGGTGCTAAAGTAAAAGCCGCCGCGGCGGTCGTTATAGGGATCGAGGATAATCTGGATATTGTCGTTTTCGTCCAGCTCGGCATCGCGCCGCATTTGGTTGGCTACTAGGCGGTCGGCCTCGCTGTCAAAACAGCGCAAGGCAAAGTACAGATGGTCGTCGTCGAAGAGAATGCGGACCTCGGTCTGCTCAGTGGGCGAGGCCCCTTCGACGGGTTCGCGCTGGAAAAAGTCGGCTATGATCGGGGCTTGGTCCCAGACTGGATCGTCAAGGCGACCGTCGATGTTAGGGGGCGTGGGTGTGCGGGTGGCTTGGACGATGGGGGGTTCTTGGGCTTGGCCTAGTGTCGCGAGTAGCGCTAGGAGGACGGCGCTTTTGGCAATGGACGATAGAGGGGTCAAGATGCAGGCTCAGGGCTTCTCACTTGAGCGAGTGAAGCACTTTTGCCTGTACAGATTCCACAATCGAATCCCGAATAAAGTCACTGGCCTTGAGAATTTCAATGCCGATGAGTTCACCCTTGTCGTTGTATTCTGCTGTGATATTGGGACTGAGTTCAATGCTGCCGCTTTCTGGGTCGTCAGAAATAGCCAAGTATAGGATGTCTTCTTGCTCAAAGTATCTCATCTTCGCCTTATCCATAGATGAATCTCCCCGTTTTGATCCGAATATTGATTTACTGACATAAGGCCCGTGACTGCATAGTAATATCGCGTTGACACTCCATCTTGGGCAAACTACCTTCCTCCGCCTCTTCAGCCATAGCATTCCACAATGGAGGCCGCGATGACCAAACTCCCGCGCCTGATTTTCAATACCGACGGCAACTGGATGCTCTTCTACCTGCCCGACCGCAATCCCGACGATGTCACCCATCAGCTCGACGAACTAGTCCCGGCCGGTGTTGACGCGCTCGCCGGACTCATTGGGATTGATGACGACGTGGTCTGGCGCGGCAGTCCGCATTCGGCTATGTGGGGAGACGACACGGAAGTTTGGGATCCCGATCCCGACGTGGATGCCGACGGCAAGCCGATCCGCAAGATGACGTCCGGCGGCTTTGAACTCAACCGCCTCGAACAGCTCCACAACTGCATGGACGCGGTCATTGCCGACGGTCGCGAGTTGATGCAGGTCTATATCCACGGCTGCCGCCGACACGGCATCGCGGCGATTGCGTCCATGCGCATGAACGATGCCCACACCTCCGACGAAGCGCGCGAGTGGCAGGTGCGCAGCCGCCACAAGAAGTCGCGGCCCGATTTGCTAATCGGCTCCCCGACTCCGACGCGCGCGGGCGGTGCTGACCGCGAAGCTGGCCTTGCCGACGGTCGCATCCTCGGCACTGAGTTGCGCCTGCACCTCACGGATTACGAAGCCTGCTTGGACCGCATTTTTTGCCGGGTCAACGATCGCGCTGTTTCGCTCGCTGGTGCCACCAAGCTGGAAAACGAGCTCGGTACTTGGCTCGTGGTGAAAAATATCCCCGTCCAGCGCGGCGAAAATCTCGTCCTCATAGGACTCAACGGCCTGCAAACACCTGACCCGTGGCCGACGCTGCATCAGTGCGAGGTGATGGTTCTGGGATGTGATAGCGCCTAGGAGCACCACGACTCACGGCGCGAACCGGTACTCTACCGGCAACTGCGCGACGTCCGTGATGCCCGAGTCCGCGTGGTAGTAGATGTTCACGCGCCCGGTGCCGCAGATAATGATAGCTGCGTAACATCAGTAACTTCAGAAAGGTGTGCTGACAAACGCCATGAAATGTTTCGATTCTTCCAATGAACAGCCCTTCCCGTCCACACAGCCGATAGCGATCGTGGGCATGGCGTGCCGGTTCCCCGGCGCGGAGGGGCTCGCGGCCTTCTGGCGTCTGCTCGCAGCCGGAAAAAACGCGGTGACGGAGGGCGTTCCCGGCTCTGGCGTCGGACGCTTGGGTGAGCTGTTTCCCGACGCAGCGCAGAGCGAGGCCTGCCGATTTGGCGGCTTCATTGATGGTATCGACCAGTTCGACGCGGAATTCTTTCGGATCTCGCCGATTGAGGCAGATCTGCTGGACCCACAGCAGCGCATGATGCTGGAGACGAGCTGGCAGGCCCTTGAGGACGCGGGGATGGACCCGGAGCGACTGAAGGGTAGCCGCACGGGGGTGTTTGCCGGGATCAGCAACAACGAATACCGGGGGCTGATCCTGAATTCCAGCGACACCTCCGAGCCGGCCGCTAGCCTCTATTCCGTTACCGGCACTTCGCTGAATACGGCCATCGGGCGGGTTGCCTTTGTGATGGGGCTGGAGGGGCCGGCGTTGTCGATCGATACTGCCTGTTCATCGTCGCTGGTCGCGGTGCATCAGGCGGTCGTCTCCTTGCAGCGGGGCGAGGCCGATCTGGCGCTTGCCGGGGGTGTACACGCAATCCTGTCCGGGCGGCTGTTCGAGCTACGCGCGAATGCCGGGATGTTGGCACCGGATGGGCGGTGCAAAACGTTCGATGCGGCTGCGAACGGGTACGTGCGGGGCGAAGGCTGCGGAATTGTGGTTCTGAAACGGTTGAGTGAGGCAGAGGTAGATGGCGACCGGATCTGGGGTGTGATCCGAGGCTCGGCGGTCAATCAGGATGGGACGAGTGCGGGACTGACGGTGCCCAACGAAGCGTCGCAGGAGCGGGTCATCGAGGCAGCACTGCTGCGGGCGGGGGTTTTGCCCTCGGATGTGGATTACGTTGAGATGCACGGGACGGGGACAGAAGTGGGCGATCCGATTGAGTTGCGCTCGACCGCGGCGGCGTACGGCAAGGGACACACCGCAGATTGCCCGCTGCTGATCGGCTCGGTGAAGACCAACTTCGGCCATCTGGAGTCAGCAGCGGGGGTCGCTGCGCTGATCAAGGTAATGCTGGCGATGAAGCAGGGCGCGATTCCGCAGCACCTGCACTTTCGGGATCCTACTCCGCAGGTGGATTGGGAAGGGCTGCCGTTGCAGGTGACTGCGGCCGCGATGGACTGGCCGAACCATGATGGTCGTCCCCCGATAGCGGGTATGAGTGGGTTTGGGTGGTCGGGTACGAATGCGCATGTCGTGGTGGAGGGATATGGGGGGCCGAACGGTGCTGCTTCCAGACTTAATGAAGTGTATTTGCCTGCGGGTTCAGCGCGGCCTGTTTCCGTTGCTGCGCCGGAGCCGATTGCGGAAGGAGCGCTCCGTCCGCGTGCGACGCGGTTTTTGCCGCTGGCGGGGAAATCGGATCAGGCGCTGAGGGACTTGGCGGGGCGGTATCTGGCGTGGCTCGGCGAGCTTGCTGACGCGGGCACCGCAGGGGACATGCTGGCGGACATGGCGTGGAGCGCGGGTGTGGGGCGGAGTCATTTCGCGCACCGGGCGGGCGTGGTATTCAGCGATGTCGAGTCGCTGCGCGAGGGGCTGAGTACGATTGCCGAGGCGGGCGCAGGGCCGGTTCCGTCCGCGCCGTCCAAGGTGGCGTTTGTATATACCGGGCAGGGCAGTCATTGGGTCGGCATGGGCGAGGAGCTGTACCACACTGAGCCGGTGGTGCGGGGGGTGCTGGACCGCTGCGACGCGGTGCTACGGGAAGATCGCGGTGTCTCGTTGCTGGATGTGATGTTCGGTCGGGCCGGTGATTTGTCGGACCAGGTGTGGACGCAGCCGGCCATTTTTGCGCTGGAGTGCGCGCTGACGGCGCTGTGGGAGAGCGTGGGGATTCGTCCCAGCGTGGTGCTTGGGCACAGTCTTGGGGAACTGGCAGCGGCGCAAGCGGCGGGGGTGTATGGCTTGGAGGAAGGGGTGCGATTTGCCGCGGCGAGAGGCGAACTGACGGCCAAGCTGCCGCAAGGGGCTATGGCGGCGATTTTTGCGGACGTGTCGCAGGTAGAAGCGGCGATTGATGAACTGAACGCTGCTTCCACTGGGGCGGGACTGAGCATTGCGGCCTACAATGGGGCGCATCAGGTCGTGAGCGGCCCGGAGGAAGAGGTTGTGGCGATTGAGGAGCGCTTCCTTGCGGAGGACGTTCGGGTCAATCGCTTGCGTACTAACAACGCCTTCCATAGTCCGTTGGTGGAGCCGATGTTGGACGGGTTGGAAACCGTAATTGGAGGGATGGAGATTGCGCCGCCGTCGTTGACGCTGGTGAGCAATGTGACGGGGCGGGTGCTGGAATCGGATGGGCTGCTGGATGGGACGTACTGGCGCAAGCACACGCGGGAGCCGGTGGCGTTTGCTCCGAGCATGGAGACGCTGGCGGAGCTGGGCGTCGATCTGATCGTTGAAGTCGGTCCGCACGCCGTGCTGGGTTCGATGGCGACTTTGGCGTGGCCGAACTCGGGCGTAGGCGGACCTCCGGTTGCGCTGTCGAGCTTGTTGCGCCCCTCGTCCAAGGTATCGCAGGAAGAAGCAGACCGCGCGTTTACAGCAGGGGCTGCGGGCGCGTACGAGGCGGGTCTTTCGCTGTCCTTTGCCGGGCTGTTTGCCGGGGAGACCCGACGCCGAGTCGCGCTGCCGGATTATCCGTTCCAGCGCCGGCGTCACTGGATTGAGGCACCCAAGCGGCGGCGGACGAGCGCTGGCCACCCGTTGTTGGGCGACCGGCACGAATCCGCCAGCGGGGAGATCACCTTTGAGACGGAAGTGTTTCCCTCAGATCCGGAATGGTTGAACGACCACCGGGTGTTCGGTCGGCTCGTGGTGCCGGGCGCGCTCTACGGAGCCATGGCGACATTGGCATCTGCCGCCGAGGCCGGATCGCCAGCACTGGAGGACATGCAGCTTCACAACCCGTTGATTTTTCCGGAGGAAGAGGGCGGGAGCGGCGAAAAAGGACGGAAGGTGCAGGTTTTGCTCGACCGTTCTGAGGAGGGGTCGCGCCGAGTGCGGATTCTCAGCAGAGGAGAGGACGGGGAGGAATGGACGCTGCACGCCGAGGCTCAGATCGCGTCGGGCTCCCGTGGGCCGGAAGCTGAATCGCGTTTGGATATAGAAGGCCTCAAGGCCAGCCTGTCGCCGGTGGATGTGCCGGCTTTCTACCGCGCCAAGGCCGAGGTGGGTATCGATCTCGGGCCGAGATTCCGCACGTTGGCCGCGGTCTGGTCCCGGCCAGGTGAGGCGTTGGGCGAAGTGTCTTTCCCCGAAGCGTTTGGACAGAGTGAGCTGGATGTACATCCGCTGCTGCTCGACGGTTGTTTTCAGGTTCTGGCCGCGGCGCGCAATCCGGGCCAGAGCGAAGACGGAATCACCTATCTGCCGTTTGCTTGGGAACGGCTGTGGCTGAAGGACCGGCTACCGGATCGGCTGATTTGCCACGTGCGCTTGAGGGAGGATCCACGCGGGGAGGAAGCTGACGAGTCGCCGGAGGTTTGGGCCGGGGATTTGCACATTTACGATCCGAGCGGGGTCTTGGTCGGTGAGTTGAGCGGATACGCGGTGAAGCGGGCGACGCGGGCGACGCTGCTCGCGGCAGTAGAAGGGTTGAATGAGTTGCTGTACGAGGTTGTGTGGCGGGATCAGCCTCTTGCGCCGGGAATGCCGCCTGCGGATTTCCTTCCGAGTCCCACGACCGTCGCGGCCGGTTCGGACTTGTTCACCCAGTACCTAGCGGCCGAAGGCGTCGGGGCTGAAGACAGGGACGCCCTGCTGGGAGACTTGGAGCGGTTGTCGCGGTCTTTCGCGCTGTTGACGCTGGACAAGTTGGGTTGGGAGCGCAAGGTGGGTGAAGCGGTGGACTCCGAGGACTTGCGGCAGCGCCTGCAGGTCATTGACGATCACAAGCGCCTCTTGCGCCGGATGCTGGAAATGCTGGCCAAGTCGGGGGTACTGGAGGAGGCGGGCGACGGCTTTGTCGTGGCAGTGGGGTCTGGTGATTCGCTGCCGGAAGGAATGCCGGGCGATCCCGACGAATTTGCGACCCAGATGGCCGGGCTGTACCTGCATGGTTCGAACGAGATCGGGCTGTTCCGGCGCTCTGGTGCTGCATTGGCAGAGGTGCTGCGCGATCAGGCGGATCCGCTCACGTTGCTATTTAGCAGTGGGGAACCGAGCGCGGCTGATTTGTATCTGAAGGCGCCGGTGGCGCGTGCGGCGAACCGGATGCTGGGCGATGCGATTCAGACGCTCGTGGCCGGGTTGCCGGATGGCCGACGGCTGCGGGTGCTGGAGGTAGGGGCGGGTACTGGGTCGGCGACTGCATCTGTACTGCCGGAGCTGCCGGAGGGACGGTTCGACTACACGTACACGGACATCTCGGCGGGATTCTTTGCCGAAGCCGAGTCGCGCTTCGGGGACACGGGCATTGAATATCGGGTGCTGGATGTCGAAAAGGACCCGGTGGAGCAGGATTTCGACTCGCACAGCTACGATCTGGTGATCGCGTCTAATGTGCTGCACGCGACGCGGTATCTGGAGGAGACGCTGGCGCACTGTCGGGAATTGCTCGCGCCCTCGGGACAGTTGGTGGCGCTGGAGAACTTGCGCGGTCAGGGTTGGCTGGATCTGACTTTTGGACAGTTGGATGGCTGGTGGCGGTTTGCCGACAGCTACCGCCCGCATCACGCGCTCGCTAGCCCGGCGATATGGCGGCAGGCGCTTGGGGACGCGGGTTTCGGGGAGGTGGAGGTAATAGGAGTAGATGAGTCGGAATCGGCGGGGATGCCCGATCGGGGGGTGATTGTGGCGCAGGGACCGGTGGAGGTTGCCGAGCCGGCAGGTGCGTGGATTTTGGCCGCGGATGAGGGAGGTGTGGCGGAAGAGTTAGCGGCGGAACTGGCGGCGCGGAATCAGACGGTGGTGTTGGCGGGACAGGAAAGGGGGACGGCAGACGACGGCTCTGGAGTCGTCCGTACTACCGTGGACATGGAGCAGCGCGAGTCGTGGCGAGCGCTCGTGAGCGAGTTGCCGGGCGATGTGCCGCTCAGCGGCGTCGTGCATCTGGCGGCGCTGGACGGTCACGGGCCGCAGGCGACGACCGGGGAAATGGCTGCGGATGCGAAGCGGGTGGCGGGGAGCGCGCTGGCGCTGGTGCAGGGTGTGGCTGACGCCGATCTGACCCCGGCCGGGGGCATGTGGTTCCTGACGTGCGGTGCGCAGGTTTTGGAGCAGGAACGCGGCGGACAGCTTGCCGGTGCCACGCTGTGGGGCTTCGGCAAGGTGGCGGCGCGTGAAGCACACCAGTTGCAGCCGAGGATGATCGATCTCGATCCTGGAGACGCGGTATCTCTGGCCGACATTGTGAACGAGCTGATGTATCCCGATTCCGAAACTCACATCGCCTATCGCTTTGGCCGCCGCCAAGGTGCCCGGATGGTCCGCGCTGCGGCAATCACTGATCGGCTGGCCCTGCCGGACGAGCCGGGATGGACGCTGGAGCCGGATGCTGGCGGCTCTCTCGACGCCATTCAGGTGGTGCCGGAGCCGGAGCAGCCGCTGGGGCCGGGGGAAGTGCGGGCCGCTATCGAAGCCTTCGGCCTCAACTTCCGGGACGTGTTCATCGCGCTCGGCCTTGTCGATGACTTCATGGGCGGGGAGTTCTGCGGTCGGGTGCTGGAGGTGGGAGATGGCGTCTCCAGCGTTGCGGTGGGCGATCGCGTCGTCGGCATGACCTTTCGGAACTACGGATCGGAGACGGTGACCCTCGAAAAGATGATCGCGCCTGCGCCGCCGGGATTCTCGGTCGCCGAGCTTGCGACAATCCCGACAGCGTTCGTCTCGGCGGCACTCTCGTTCGAGCTTGCGGGGCTGAACGCCGGGGACCGGGTGCTGATTCACGCCGGTGCTGGTGGTGTGGGTCTGGCGGCCATCCAACTGGCCCAAGCGGCCGGCGCAGAGGTGTTCGCGACCGCGAGCGCGCGCAAGCGGGACTATCTGCGCTCGCTCGGCATAGAGCATGTATTCGACAGTCGCACGACGGCGTTCGGCCAAGAGATTCTCGCCGCCACAGATGGTGCCGGGGTCGATATGGTACTGAACAGCTTGACCGGCGAGGGCTTCATCGAAGCGAGTCTCTCCTGCCTGACTCAAGGCGGCCGCTTCGTGGAAATGGGCCGGGTAGATATCCTGAGCGAGGACGAGATGACGGCGGTCCGGCCGGACGTCTCCTATGCCATCCTCATGATCGACGTTCTCAAGGAGGAAGAGCCCGCACGGGCCGGCGATATCTTGCGGCGGGTGATGGCGCGGCTCGCGGCCGGTGAGTTGACCCCGCTAATCCACGCCCGCTGGCCTGTGGCCGAGGCGGGACGCGCGATGAAGTGCATGCAGGGTGGGCGTCACATCGGCAAAATCGTCTTCACCAATTCGCCGCTGGCCCGGGGCCGGTTGCGCGACGACCGGACCTATCTGGTTACTGGAGGCCTCGGCGGGATCGGCTGCGCGGTGGCTGGCTGGCTGGCCGAGCGCGGCGCTGGTGCTATCGCACTCAACGGCCGGCGGCCTCCAGATCCCGAGGTCGAGACGGAAATCGAGGCGTTGCGCAAAAGCGGGGTCAGGGTGCAGGTGGAACTCGCCGATGTGACGGATGCCGCGGCGCTGGACGCGATGCTGGCGCGGATGGATCGGGATATGCCGCCGCTGGGGGGCGTGATCCACAGCGTGGGCGTGCTATCGGACGCCGCGATTGGCAACCAGCGCTGGGAGACGTTCGAGACGGTGATGTGGCCGAAGATGCTGGGGGCTTGGCACCTTCACCGGGCGACCGCCGACCGCGATCTGGACATGTTCGTCCTGTTCTCAAGCGTGGCCGGCGTTCTGGGCAATCCAGGCCAGTCGAATCACGCGGCGGCCAACGCGTTTCTCGATCAGCTTGCCGCCCATCGGCGTGCGCTAGGGTTGCCCGGACAGGCCATCGCTTGGGGCGCTTGGTCGGAGATTGGCGAAGCCGAGGAACAGCGGGAGCGGATGACCCAGCGTTCCGCGACGAGCGGCATCGAATGGATCACCCCGCAGCAGGGTCTCCGGGCGTTCGATCGGCTGGTGCGCGAGGACGCTGCGACCAGCGTTGTGCTGGCGCGGGACTGGGTCGCGTTTGGAGAGTCTCTCGAAGGCCGCCCGACCTTCTTGGAGGATTTGCTGTCCGCGGATGAAGAGGGCGGAGACGATGTTGCTGCCTCGTCGGACGATCTGATGTCCCTGTTGCGGGAGTCGCCGGCTGCGACGCGGGAGGCGTTGCTGGTCTCTTTCCTACAGGGAGAGGCGCAGGCGGTGCTGAGAATGCCGTCGGTGCCCGAGCCTACGGTGGGTTTTTTCGACTTGGGGATGGACTCGCTGATGGCGGTGGAACTGCGGAATCGGCTCAATCGGGCGTTTGCCGGGGAGTACACAGCGCCGAACACGTTGGTGTTCGACTACCCGGACATCGCCACGCTTGCCCGTCATTTGGTCGGGGAACTTGGCGAGGTCGGTAGTGCGCCCGTCCCCCAGGCGGAACCCGAGTCGGAGAGCCAGCCGACAGTGCAGATCGAGGAGGACGGTATTGCGATTGTGGGTATGGCGTGTCGATTCCCCGGCGCACCGGATATTGCGGCATTCTGGCACCAGCTCGAAGCGGGTGCAGACGCGGTGACGGATGGACGCGGGAATTCCGGTTCTTGGGGCGAGCTTGCCGAAGACCTGCCCACTGAGTATGCCGCGTACCGCGAGGGTGGGTTTGTGGAAGGGATTGAGCTATTCGACTCGAGGTTCTTTCGGATTGCGCCGATTGAAGCGCGCCTGATGGACCCGAGGCAGCGGATGCTGCTGGAGACGAGCTGGCAGGCTATTGAGGATGCGGGAATGGATCCAGAGCAGTTGCGCGGCAGCCGCACTGGGCTATATGCCGGTATTTCCGCCAGCGAATACCGGGATCTGATGACCGGCGGCGACTACGGCGTCAGTTATCTGGGTACCGCCGGGAGCATGACGGTCGGGCGAGTTTCCTTCGCGCTGGGTTTGGAGGGGCCGACGATGCCGGTGGAGCTCAATTGCGCGTCGTCACTGATCGCGGTGCATTATGCGGTCGCGGCCTTGCGTCAGGGCGAAGTAGATATGGCTCTGGCTGGAGGCGTACACGCCGTCCTGTCGCCTCATATAACTAGAGAGATGGCGGAGTTGGGGATGTTGTCGGCGAGTGGGCGGTGCAGGGCTTTCGATGCGGCTGCGGACGGCTTCGTGCGCGGTGAAGGCTGTGGAGTGGTCGTTCTGAAGCGGTTGAGCAAGGCGGAGGGCGACGGCGACCGCATCTGGGGGGTGATTCGCGGGTCAGCGGTCAACCAGAATGGGGCGAGTGCTGGACCGACGGTGCCGAATGGTCCGGCGCAGGAGCGAGTGATTGAAGAGGCGCTGACGCGGGCGAATGTTGCTCCGGCGGAAGTGGACTATTTGGAAGCACATGGGGCCGGGTCGGGGTTTGGCGATCCAATCGAAGTGCAAGCAGCGGCGGCGGTGTACGGTAAGGAACGGGAAGCGGATCGACCGCTTTTGATCGGCTCGGTAAAGACCAACATCGGTCACTTGGAGCCGGCTGCCGGAGTTGCGAGCCTGATCAAGACCGTGCTGGCGATGAAGCGGGGGGTGATTCCCAAGAATCTGCACTTTCAGGAACCGAGTCCGCACTTGGACTGGGACCAGCTTCCGGTGCAGGTGGTGTCGGCCATGACGGAGTGGCCGCGCCATGACGGACGACCGCGGCGAGCGGGGGTGAGTGCCTTTGGGATCTCGGGGACGAACTCTCACGTCGTGGTGGAAGGGTATGGAGAATCGAACGGTGGAATGCAATTGTCGGCGGGTTCCGCGAAACCCGTAGCCGTTGCCCTGCCGGAGTCGCTGGTGGACCTGCCGCTAGCGGAGGAAGAGCTTCGGACGCGCGGGACGCGGTTGTTGCCGCTGTCGGGGAAGGCGGATGGCGCGTTGCGGGAGTTGGCGGAGCGCTATCTGTCGTGGCTGGACGAGCGCGACGGGGAAGGGGATGCAGAGACAATGCTGGCGGACATGGCGTGGACTGCGGGTGTGGGGCGGAGTCATTTTGATTACCGGGCCGGGGTGGTGTTCCGCGATGCTGCGTCGCTGAGGGATGGGCTGAAGATGATCGCGGACAAGCGGCTGGAACGAGTAGCGGCGACGAAGGTGGCGTTTGCGTTTGCCGGGGAGGGGAGCGAGTGGGTCGGCATGGGGCAGGTGCTGTACGAAAGCGAGCCGGTGGTGCGGGCGGTGCTGGATCGCTGCGACGCGACACTGCGGGAAGAAAGAGGAGCTTCGCTGCTGGACGCGATGTTTGGTCGGTCGGAGGGAGCGTTGGACGACCCGGCCATTTACGCGCTGGAGTGCGCACTGGCGGCACTGTGGGCGAGCGTGGGAATCAGGCCGAGCGCGGTGGTTGGGCAGGGCGTCGGGGAACTTGCGGCAGCGCAGGCGGCGGGGGTGTTCGGCTTGGAGGAGGGGTTGCGGCTGGCGGCAGAGGAGCCTCTGGAAGGTATCGCGATTGCGCCGCCAACGCTCACTCTAGTTAGCGGTGTAACGGGGCGGGTGATGGAGGAGGGGGACGCGCTCGACGAGACGTACTGGCAGCGGCAGGCGCGTGAGTCGGTGGCGTTCGACCGCTGTGTGGAGACGCTGGCTGAGTTGGATGTGCAGATAGTCGTGGAGATTGGTCCAGACGCAGTGTTGGGGCCGACGGTAGCCTCGGCTTGGCCAGAGTCGGCGGCCGTGCTGTCGAGTCTGCGGCGAGAGTCGCAGGGAGACGACGATTTCGTGAAGGCGGTTGCGGGGGCGTACGAGGCTGGGCTGGCGGTTTCCTTTGCGGGGTTGTTTGCTGGGGAGACGCGGTCCCGGATTTCGCTGCCGAGTTATCCGTTCCAGCGCCGCCGCCACTGGATTGAGGCGCGGCCCGCTTTGAGCGCGGGGCGTTGAGTAACTGATGTTACGCAGTATTAATATGAGTCTAACGCTTCTAGCCCTCGCCCGGTATCATTCCCGCGCAAGCGGGAATCCAGTCTGCGCCTTGGGCTCAAATGGGCATTTCTGGATACCTGCTTTTTCAGGCATGACAAAGACTGCGTAACGTCAGTGAGTAAAATGAATTGACTTAACGCGTTCATCGTTCTATTTTGCCCGTCGTTTTAATCTATATACCATTTACCCTTAGGAAAGGATTGCGAACATGGCCTCAACCGCAGCTCGCCTCAGAAATCTCATCAGCGAAAACCTCGAAGTAGATGGACAGCCAATAAATGTGCCCCAAGATCTGAACATCAGCCTCTTGGAAGCCGGCGTCCCTTCTACGGATCTCGTTGCGTTCGCGAAATTGGTCTCGCAGGAGTTCGACGTTTCGTTTACCGCTGAACATTGCACGCAGCTCAACAGCGTCCAGGAAGTGGTCGAGTTCATCGACTCTCAATAGTTAAACGCCTTTGGAAGGTGTCCGCTGATTCTGCAAAAACCGGCGGCTTTTTAGTCGGGCCGATACTGACGATTGGGAAGCCGCCGTTTCCATGCGTATGGTAGTGTCCCGACACATGTCTGATTCCATTGCCGAGTGCTGGTGGCGTCCGTTCAGAAAAGTTGGCCGTGCTACGGTCCTGCACGTTGATCTGACGGCTCATGCAGCCCGCGAGGCGGAGGCTTGGGCGTGGCTTGACGAGGAAGAACGAGCGCGTTGGCAACGCTACCAGCACGACGGTCCGCGCCGCCGATTCGCTCTATGCCGCGCGGCACTCCGCGCTGTTCTTTGTAGTCAGCTCGGTTGCCGCAATGAACAGCTTGCGTTTGGTGCGTCCGATCACGGCAAGCCCTATGCGGTGGTGCAGGGGGTGGCGGCTCCCGTCAGCTTCAACGTCAGTCACAGCGGCGCGCATGGACTAATCGCATTTGCAGCGGCAGGACGGCTGGGGGTGGATGTGGAGGAACGCCGCGCACCGCGCGATCTCGATGGACTGATCAGTAGCGTGCTGGGGCCAGACGAACAAGCCGAACTGGCACTAGCACATGGCTGTCGCAAGTTGCACTTGTTCTTCAATTTTTGGACCCTTAAAGAAGCCTTGATCAAGGCGCTTGGCCTAGGGCTTGCTTTGGATATGTCGCGATTCGAGATCCCATTGGCCATGCGCCACGGTGAGACGACGAGCCTCTTTCAGTTTCCGCAGATGCCGACCGTTAGATGGCGGCTGGAAGATCTGGGCAACGAGCATTTTGCGGCTGCCATCGCTCACGAATTAGACCCGGAGCCCAATTGACCTCAATTTCAGAATCCGTCTGGGAAATACCCGAGCCGCTTTCCGCTAGCGATGTTCGCATGGACGATGGCACCGTCATCACATTGCGTCGTCATGGGAATCCGGCGGGGCCGCGGCTCGTTTTAAGCCACGGCAACGGTCTGGCGATTGATCTCTATTATCCCTTTTGGTCACTGCTGACCGACGATTTCGATCTGATCATCTACGACCTCAGAAATCACGGTTGGAATGCTGTCAGCCCCCTGCAAAATCACAATGTTTCGACTTTTGTCAGCGATCACGACCTTATTCTCAAAGCGATTGACCACCACTACGGCAAGAAACCGAAAATAGGTGTATTTCATTCGGTGTCGGCGCTGACGACGCTTTTATCGCCGACCAAAGGCAGCGAATTCTCGGCGTATGTGCTGTTTGATCCGCCTTTGTGCAAGCGCGGTGCTAGTTATGAAGAATTCGATGCGGCCGCTGAGCGCGTGGCCGCTATGACACGGCGTCGCACGCCTCAGTTCCAGACTAGGGAAGAGCTGGTAGATATTCTTCCCTATATACCAACGTTCCAACGCGTCGTGCCCGGGGTTTTCGATTTGGTGGGAAGGACGACGCTGCGCGCATGTGAGAGTGGCGAAGGGTATGAGCTTCGCTGTCCGCGTGAGTACGAAGCGCAGGTCGTAGAGTATGCGGCCCCTTATGCCGTGCTGGTAGATTTTGCAACATTCCGTTGCCCAATAAAGGTCCTCGGTGCCGATCCTACCTTGCCGTATTCCTATCTGCCGACGCTCGATCTTAGTCACATTTTGACCGTAGATTACGATTTCCTGCCCGAAGCGACGCACCTGCTGCAAATAGAGCAACCAGCAGCATGCGTTGCGGCCATGCGCGAATTTATCGAGCCGCTGGTTTGACACCCATTTTCCTACCAGCAATGAAACTCATCGGTCAGAGTGTGGCAATGTATCAGTTTCAAGTCAAACTCATGGAAGTAGCATCCCTTGATGTGCCGGTGCTGATCTTGGGTGAAACAGGTGTGGGTAAGGGAGTGGCGGCGCGGGCATTACACGCGCTGAGTCCTCATTGCGATGGTCCTTTTATACAGTTCGATTCTGGTGCTGTACCTGAATCGATGATCGCTAGTGAACTCTTTGGCCACGAAAAGGGAGCTTTTACCAACGCCGTTTCCCGCTATCTGGGCAGAGTAGAACAAGCCAAAGGCGGTACGCTCTTTTTAGATGAAATCAGCGATATGTCTCTAGCGACACAAACCATGATACTGAGGTTGCTGGAAGATCGCACTTTTGAGCGCGTTGGAGGCAGCGAAACGCTGACGGCGCAGATGCGCATTGTGGCAGCGACTAATCGCAACTTAGAGGAGATGGTTGGCACGGGTAAGTTTCGTGCGGATCTCTATCACCGCCTCTATGCCTTGCCAATCTATTTGCCTCCCCTACGTGAACGAAAAGAAGATATACCGCACCTAGCTGAATTTTTCAAGAATCGCATAGCCAAGCATTCGGGTAAGCAAATCGATGCTTTGACACCAGAGGTTATGGGTGTATTACAAGCCTATCATTGGCCGGGGAATGTGCGGGAGCTAGAAAACGTCATACAGCGGGCTATAATATTGTGCGATAATTCTCGAATCAAAGTGGTAGATCTTGAAATGATGAGTATAATTTTATCAACTTATCAAGATCAAGAAATCGTGTCTCTGAATGAATTTAAACGACGCTACATCTTAGAAGTGCTCAAAGACGCCAACTGGCATATAGAAGGGGCTGAGGGTGCGGCGGCTTTGTTGGGTTTAGATCCTTCTACTCTATATAGCAAAATAAAAAAACTGGGTATCAAACGCCCTGAATAAAGGCGATAAATCAACGTTTGTTGTAACATCGGATGTACGCTGTGGGTGCCACAGCATCCGTGCGAGGGCGCGAGGGATTTCAGTCCGCTTCCTTTTTTATCGGGCCACTTGCACCGCAACGATGTCTAGCCCGTGATACTTCTGGTGCCGCACCGACGAAGCGTAATGGCGCAACAGGCGAAACGATAGCTCCCGTTCGTCAAGGGTTTCGGTCTGTTCGTCTAGATACGCGAGACGGTCTTCTAGGTTTTCCTCGTCGAAGACCGCTAGAAATTCCATTTCCACAGTCCCGCCCTCGGGCCGCGCGACGACGATCAAGCGCGACTAGCAAGAATCCCCCCATGACCGCAAAACCCCGCGCTCGGCGTCAGGTCCAGCCCCGGGAAGCCGCTACGCTGGATAAATGCCCAAAAATTCGCGGGCCGGGTGGTGCGGCTCCGAGGCCGAGCGGGCATCGGGATCGTTTATTACTGCGGTAGCGGGCGGCACTACGGGGCGTCCGTGGGCTAGGGGGTCGTCGGTGTCTTGCATCCATTGGTCGAGGCGCTGGCGTAGCTCCGCTAGGCGATCTCGGCAATTGGGGTCTGCGGCCAAATTGTGGGTTTCGTGCGGGTCGAAAACTAAGTCGTAGAGCCGTTGGCGCTCTAGGGGGCGTTGTTGCCAGCCTTGGTCAATGAAATAGTCTTTGGTCAAGCTGTCGTCGCAATTGGGCAGGACGGGGTATTGGCGCTGGTCGAAGCGGCGGATGTACTTGAAGCGCGGCGTGCGGATGCAGCGCTGGGGTTCGTAGTAGGTGTGGTAGTTTACTTCGGCGAAAATTTCGCCGCGGATTTCCTGTGCTTGGCCGTTTACCAGCGGCAGGAGCGAGGTGCCCTGCGCGTGATCGGGCAACGAGATTCCGGCTAGGGCGCAGACCGTTGGATAGATATCGATTTGGCTGACTAAGGCATCGAGTACTTGGCCACCGCTGAAGCCGCCCGGGCCACGCATTATCAACATGACGCCAAGGCCGTGGTCGGTGAGGTTGCACTTCATAGTGGGGAAGGCAATGCCGTGGTCCGTGGTGCATAAGACGAGCGTATTGTCGGCCAAGCCGTGGTCGCGCAAGGCGGCAAAGACGCGGCCCATTTTGGCGTCGAGGGTGCGGGCCGCGTCGATGTACTCGGCCATGTCTTGGCGCGTGTCGGGGGTATCGGGGAAGGGCGCGGGTGGTCGCACATAGCGCGGATCGGTGGGATCCTCGCCTTCGGGCTGGGGCGCAAAACCGCGTCGTTGACGGTGGGTTTCGCTAAAGCCCACGTCCAAATAGAAGGGAGCGCGATGCTCTTCGGCCAAAAAGGCGGCGGCCCGCTCCTCGGTTTGGGCAGCGGGAGCCTCTTGGGGCAACAGGCGGGTGAAGCCGCCGTCGTTGATGTCCGCTACCACGTGCTGGAAGCCGGCCATGGCCGTAGTGTAGCCAGCTTTTTGCAGGGTATGGGTCAGCAGCCGTTCGGGGTGAGGCAAAGTCCAGCCGCGATTGACCAAGCCGGTCATGCCGCAGGAATGGGCCCACTGGCCGGTGAGCAGGCAGGCGCGGCTGGGCGAACAGGTGGGATTGGCGCAAAAGGCTTGGCGGAAGAGGACGCCTTCTTCGGCTAGCTGCTGGATGTGGGGCGTGGGAATGGCGTGGCCGTAGGGCTGGACGTAGCGGCCGGTGTCGTGCGAGTGGATATAGACGATGTTGGGAGCTGGCATGGGAACCTGCGGTCGATGGTGTAGGGTGCAATGGATACCCGTCTGTGGGGTCACCTCATTTTTTGATGAAAAAAATAGATACCGTCATCAACCGCAATTCCCTAGACAATGCCCAATGCGGCTACCCGCTGATGTGCATCTTTGATTGGCTGCTTTTCGACGACGGCACCTTCCCAGACGCCACCTCCTCAATGCGGGCGACCACGCCCTCGACATCCCAGACATCATCGACGCGACCAGCCAGCAGGCCGTCTGGTCCCACTAGGAGATAGGTGGGTATGCTCCGAATCTGGTACAATTGAGCCACCGCCGCCTGCCAGCCGCCCGGGGAGCGGACGTGGACGCCGGTCAGGCTGTGCTCATTGACTGCTTGCTGCCACCGGTCGGCACTGGCGTCCAAGGAGATGCTCAAAAAGACGACCTTCTGGTCGCGGGTCCGCTGTTTGATCTTTTCCAGAAAGGGTACCGCCATGATGCACGGGGCGCACCCTCTCGACCAAAAGTCCAAGAAAACCGCTTGGCCGCTAAAATCGCTCAGGGAGACGCTTTGGCCTTGCAGATCGTCGAGGGTGAAGTCGGGGGCGGGCTGGCCGGGTTTGAACTTGGATGTTTCTCGTGCGACTTCATTGACGGCCTCGGTGTATTCGGGATAGGGATTGTCTTGGAGGAATTCGGCTAGGCGTTGTTCGCCTTGGTCAAAACGGCCCCGTTGGAAGTCCTCGATGATTTCACCGGCGAGAAAGAAGTACAGGACTTTGCCGTGCAAGAGCCGTTTGGCCAAGTGATAGGTGATGGTGTGGTATTGGATTAAGTTGCGGCGTTGCTCTTCGTCCAATCGCACGATGAAGTCTGGCAAGTAGGCGATGGTGTGGGGTCCGATACCGGCTTGGCGTTCCTGCTCGGATAGTTGCTCTCGTGCAGCTTGCTCCTCGGCTTCGTCTATTATGCGCCAAAAGTTTTCCTCCAGAAAGTCGCGGTAATGGGCGGTGCCAATAGCCGCTTCGTCGGCCAGTTCGACTTGATCGAGGACATCATAATAGTCCGCCGGGAGGACTGGGCGCTTCCGTCCATTGCACATCTCGTAATTGCCCAGATAAAGGAACAACCCTTCGGCCCATTCGTAAGTGATTTCAGCGCGGTAGTAGGCGATAAAGCCCGGGGTGAGTTGGTGCTGGCTACATCCCTCGTCCAAAAAGTGCTCCAGTTCCGAACGCCGCTGGTCAATTATTTTGCGATGCGCGTCAACCTCCAAGTCTTTGTAGTCGATGTCTAGGTAATCGGGAAAGCGGGACCGCAGGGCGGCGAGGAATTGGTTGTTGGCCGCGCCTTGGCCGGAAAAGCGGAGGGACTGAGGCAAATCGAGTAAGTCCGCGTCGATGTGCAATTGGTCGCCCGGTTCTAAGAAGAGCTTGACCTTCTTGCCGAGATTGACCGAAGCCATTTGAGCTTCGGTAAACGGCAGTTCTACCGCGAGGGTGCCCTTTTCGCCGAGAGGGACTTCGGCGGTGACGGGCGTATGGTGGATGGGCGTTTGCTGGTACTCGAAGGAAATGCTGCGGTGCTCTGAAGCATTGGCTAGTGTGGCGGTGACGCGAGTCGAGGGCGGTGCCATGAAAATCTCCTCTCTTGGGGCTGCGGCTTGTGGACAGCAGCCAAATTTCGTATTTCGCTTCTCTAAGTGAACCGGAGATGGAATTTTTCGGGACTCTATTAATGCTCCTCGGACATTGAACACACACTAATTAAAGGAGGTCCACTGTGACTGATAACCGAGAAGTCATGCTGCAGAATTACACTCGGCGCGAATTTCGCCAAGGGCTTGAGGCCGGGAAATTCGAGGCCGCAATCATCCCCACCGGCAGCATTGAGCAGCACCTTGAACACCTGCCCTTTGACCACGATATCGCCTCGTCAACTTGGGTAGCGCGACAAGCGGCCCGGCGCATGTACCCAAGAGTGATCGTGGCCGTGCCCATGGCCGTGGGCATTTCCGAGCACCACATGAAGCACAAGGGCAGTCTCACGGCCAAGCCGGGATCGTGGCTGGCGGTACTCTTTGACGCGGTGGAATGTTTTGCCCGCCACGGCATTGAGAACATCCTAATCCTCAACGGCCACGGCGGCAATGTGCGACCTGTGAACAGCATACTCCGTCAGTGGCGTCTGTTTTTCGAGTCCACAGCTCCGGGGGTGAACCTATACTTCCATCCCTATTGGAACTTAATTCCTAGGGCGCTCATAGACGAGCACATGGTCACCAAAAGTGCGCCGGGACACGCCACGGAATTCGAAACCTCATTGGCCATGCACATGTTCCCGGAGAAAATTCGTCATGACGCCATGCAGGACCAAGAGGACAAAACGCCCTTGGAGGCCGATGCGGAAAAGGGAAGGATTTTATCCGAAGAAGCGGTCAAGCGGACCGTGGAATACCTCGAGGCGATGATGGAGGGGAAAACCCTGTTGGAAGTGGGGGAGCGGTACTAGCAGAACGACAGGGGGCATCCGCAGGCTGTTACAAGCCTCGGCGAATGCCCCCTGTTCAAGTGCGTTTGTCTAAAATTGACTTTTGAGCTGTCCCCAGGATTGGTCTTCAACTGCCGTAGAAGCGGATTCCGGAAAAAAGCCAGAACCCAAGACGAAATCTTGGCCGAGAGCGGAATAGGGGATGGCGTAGCTCACTTTAGGCGAGCCGGTGTCCCCTTCTATCTGCGGATCGGGCCAAAGATACTCGACGTAGCCGCCTCCCTCAGCTGCCACGGCGATGAGTTCTTGGACGATTTTGACTCCGTTGGCGTCTTCGAGGTCAATCAAGTTTTGGCCCTCGAGGTCTGGATCATCTCCGTGCAGGATGAAGAGACCTTCAGTGGTAAAAAGAAAGAGGTAGATGGATCCTTGCTTCCAAGGTCCTTCGATTCTGAATTCCTGCAAGATATTCAGGTACTCGGGAAGACTTGTGGCTTTATCCCCGTACGCCTTTGCCGCGAGTACAAAGGCCTTCAGGGTTTCCCGGTCCACCACATCACCAGCCGTTATCTCCGGGTCTTGGGCGATGGCGGGATGCGCGGTGGGCAAGAGGGTAGTTAGCGCCAGCATGAGTACTGCGGTCAGACGCTTCATGAAAATTTCCTTTCTTTTGTCGAGAATGTGAATATGGAATAAGATACGCCTGACTTTACAAAAAATCCATCAGACAAGCCCACCTACAAAAGGCGTGTTCCCCAGACGGGCTTCAATGCGGTTATCCCTGCGCGTCAACCTTCAAGCCTTCGTAGTTGATGCGTAGGTAATCGGGAAAGCGAGACCGCAGGGCGGCGAGGAACTGATTGTTGGCCGCGCCTTGGCCGGAAAAGTGGAGGGACTGAGGCAGGTCGAGCAAGTCCGCGTCGAGGTGCAATTGGTCGCCCGGTTCCAGAAAGAGCTTGACCTCTTCGTCGAGATTGACCGAAACCATTTGCGCTTCGGTAAACGGAGAAGCCGCCTGAAAATCCTCGGCACTGCGAATTCTCAGACGGCTTCTTACGCTCATGCTTCCGCTTCAGCGCAACCTGTTAAAAGTTCCTTTTGAGTTGTCCCCAGGACTGACCTTCCACCGCGGTAGCGGCTCCGGTATATAACCCGGAACCAAAGATATACTCCTGCCCCTGGTACGTTGCAAGCTCGGCATAGCTAATTTTGGGCGAACCGGTATCTTCGTCGCCTTCCACCGCCGGATCGTCGAAGTTATACTGGACAAAACCACCGCCCTCCTTGGCCACTCTAATAAGTTCCCGCAGGTACTTAACTCCGTTTACATCCGTCTTATCGAGGTCGCTCGTATTGAACTCTAACGACCGATCGACTGCGTGAAATAACACGTAACCGTCCGTGGAGAACACAAAGAAGTAAACGGAGCCTTTTTTCCAAGGACCGCCTTCTTCCCTGAAGATATCCACGTGTTGGAGGAATTGTTCGAGCCCGATTTGTTCTAAGACCGTGAGAAAGCTGTCTTTTGCACCTTGCACAAAAGCCTTGAGCGTCTCCTGATCTACTACGTCGTCGGCCGTGACCTCGGGGGTGGGAACGATAGACGGATCGAGCGGAGGCAAGCTGGCTTGCGAGACATTCTGGTAATAGCCGCCGATTAGGATTATCTGAGTGCCGGTTGTGCCGGAGATATAGCTGGTGGCGTAGGCGGTCTTGGGGGTGTCCTCGTCACCGTCCACCGCCGGGTCGTCCCAGTAATACTCGACAAAACCGCCGCCGGCATTGGCGGCTTCGATGAGGGCTTGCACGACCTTATTCCCGCGGTTGTCTTCGGTGTCATTCAGGTCCCTGCCGTTGGTATTCGGATCACCAGCGTGAAAAATTACCGTGCCATTTGGCTGCATGAGGATGAGATATGTGTTGCCGTGCTTCCAATCACCCTCGGTACTGATAGCGATAGCGTAAGGCGCAAGATCGTTCGGATCGGTAAAGGTTTCCGACCATGCTCTGGCGCCTTCGACAAAGGCTTGCAGTGTTTCTGCGTCCACCACCTCGCTGGCGGTTACCTCTGGGGTTTGGGCTACGGCGGGATGCGCGGTGGGTAAGAGGCTGGCTAGCCCTAAGATGAGTACTGCGGTTAGGCGTTTCACAATGATTTCCTTTCTTTTTATCGAGCATGTAAATATGGAATAAGATACGCCCGCCTCGGCAGAAAGTCTATCGGGAAGCCCGCCCCGTCCGCCACTGGTAGCAGCGTGCATCACGGTTTATTTTGACTGGCCACATATTGAGAAAGCAGGGTGAGGTTGCGGTTGAAGGTGCGGCAGGAGATGACTTGGGCGACGATGGGTGAGTGGCGGTCTGCGGGGTTGCGCAGGCGGCCTTCTTCTAGCCAGCGGCCCTCGGCGTCGAGGGCGTCGATGACGGCTTTGATACGTTCCGCAGCGACCGGGCGCACTTGAGTGCGTTCGGCGAGGATGGTTGTGCGACCTTCTGCGAGGATGCGCTGGTACAGGCTTTCAATGCGATCGGTGCGGTTGCCCACCTTAAAGGCATAGTGCGTCGGCAGGTCTGCATCGCTGTAGGTGAGCGCGTATGCGCTGGTAAAGTAGAGCGGCCGGTTGGTCTGCAATTCGTAGAACCGGGCCATGCGCCCATCGGGCAATTGCGCTGCCTTAGCCCAAGCCAAAGCGCGGGGGATGGGTTCGAGAAAGCGCGGCTCGCCGTAGGCGAGGTAGAGTTCCAACAGGATTTGCATCACGCCAAAACTCTCGCCGCCGGTGATGGCGGGCGGTTCAAATCTGCGCGCCCAAGCTGGCTCCATCGCCAAATTGTACTGCTGTGCCCAAGCCGGTTGCGGGTCGGGCATTTGGGCGAGGATAATGAAGTCGCCGCCTCGTTCGGCTGCGCGACGCCAGCGCTCATCGCCGTAGATTCTGTGCGCTTCGATCATGGTTTCAATGACGTCGGCGATGGCGTTGTCGTTAAAGGTGTAGTGCGCGAGATAGCGTTCTTTGGGATACTGGCGGGACCAACTCGCTGGATAGCGCGCCTTTTTGACGGGGAATTGGCTGGGATTGGCCCATTCGCTGTAGCGCTGGGGCCAAGCGCCGTTGGGGTATTGGGCTTTGAGCAGGGATTCCAGTCCGTAGCGGACGGCGCGGTGTACGTCCTCATCGGCAAAATCGAGGCGCTGATCGACCCGCATGAGCAAGCGCAGGGCGCTTTGCGTATTGTCGTCGTCGAGGGTGGTGCGGTTGCGGCGTTGGCCGGTTGTGCGGTCGCCTTGTTCGACATCGCGCCGGTAGTGCCATTTTTTGCTCTGCTCGGGGTCAAAGTCAATCCGGTAATCCCAACCGCCCGAGGCCAGTTGCCCCCAGACGAGGGCTTGCGCCGCCTCAACCGCGCTGTTGAGGAAGAGGGTGTCGCCGGTGGCGTCGTAGGCTCGGAGGAAAGCCATGCCGACCGACGGGGTGCCTGGGGGCTGGACCCAGATGGTGGTCGGCGACGCGATCCCTTCGCCTTGGCGGCGGCTAAAGTCGCTTTGGTAGAGCCAGAGATAGCCGCCGTTGGTGGCCACTTGGCCGCGAAAATAGCGCGTCGCTTTGGCCATGGTTTCCACCGCGGCTTGGTGCAAAATCTCGTCGCTGTGGAGCGGCGCACTGCATAGCATTAGGAGGAATAGTGAGGCGATTTTGTGCATCCGGTTGCCTTTGCGGTTTGTCAGTTTGATATATCTAAGTTATCGAAAAAACTGCCAGTGGCTAAAATTCATTGACAATCGAATAAGGCCAAACGTAGCTTAAACCCACAACAGGGCCAACCTTCCCATCCGCCGAAAGAGAGGTGCAAAATGACTACCGAGCAATCTTCGGCACAGGAGACTTACCGCGCCACAGCTTTTGCCGACTCCAAGCCCGAACTCGCCGCTCCCGGGGCCACGCCCGAGCGGTTGGAACACTTGCGGGAGCATGGTTTCGTCATCATCACCGACTTTGTCGATAATCCGTGGATCCCCATTCTGCGCGAGGCCGGTCGCCGCGTCACCGAAGCGTGTGCGCCCGAGCATAGCTACAGCAAGATCGACTGCTCAAAGGGCTACGTGCATCGCGCCGGCGGCAATGAGCCGTGGGCGATTCGGGGTCTCATCCATCCGGCTTTTAAGGAGCCTTGCTTTGCCGAGTTTCACGGCTCGGACGATTTCCTGAACTTCGTCGCCTCTTGGTGCGACGGGCTTGGGCCTGAGGATATGACGTTGAGTGGCATGCTACTGTGGTGCAATCCGCGGCGGCACGAGAATGGGCCTAGTTGGCACCGCGACGTGACGTGGTGGGGCGAGGGCAAGCCCTATTTTTCGCAGCAGGACAACCGAGGGGAAAGCCCGGAGGATTATTCCGAGGAAGTCGAAAAAGTCCGCTGGGCAGAAATCCGCGCCAACAACGCCAAATCGCTCGCTAATCGGAACGGCGTGAGCATGTTCTTGGCGCTGGTTGACGACGAGTGCCACGAACTCATCCCCGGCAGTCACGAGCGCTGGCGCACGCCATTTGAGCACGACGTGCTCCTGCCGCAATCCATGAAGGACCAAGGAGTGCCGTACACGCCTAGTTGGAATAGGAAGGACCCGTTGCCGGGCCAAGTGTCGATCCGGCTCAAGCCCGGGGAAGCCCTCATCCGCAATGGGGTGACGATCCACACCGGGCACACCGTCCCCGAGCGCGAGCGCAACACCTTGTCCATCGGCTGGTCGAAGTGGTCGGGTCCGTTTACTGGGGAGCCAGCGGTGGCGGACGCGCGCAGTGCGTGGCAACTCGATCCTGCGGTGCGCGAGGCATTGCCGTACGAGTGGATGCAGACCGCATGGGATCGTTGGGCCGAAACGCAGAAGTTAGGGGACACGCTCGAAGATCGGTACGCGGGGTTTGATATTCAGCGCATTAAAGCGGGGGAAGTCGTGGGTTGGCGCAGTGAGCTGGAGCGCCAAGCGGCTGCCGCTGGCGAGGCGTGGGAGCGGTTTCAGACGGTGGCGTCGGCATGATCTCGACCTGACAGTCGAAGCTGATCTGTTTTTCAGCCTCTTGGCCCGAACGAGGCCGGTAAAACGAGTTTGCCCACCATGCTACGATCAGCCAAGCGTTGGATGAGACCGTCTATTTTGCCCATCCCTATCATGCTTGGGAACGCGGACTCAACGAGAATACCAACGGGCTGATTCGCCCGTATGTGCCCAAAGGCACGGCGTTGGATACGTTGTCTGAGGCACAGATACACCACATCATGGATCGGCTCAATCATCGGCCGCGAAAGAGCTTGGCATTTCAAACGCCATACGAAATCTTATGCCAAGAAACAGGAGTGCAACCTAAACATGGCGAAATTGCGCTTACGAGTTGAATCCACGCTATCGTTTACTTAGGGGGAGGATATATTAGCTATGACGACATATAGGGACACAATCACTTCCCTTATAAGCTCTTTTCCGATTGAGATTGATACGGATATCCAATTAAAGAAAAATCCTCCGACCATGGCGAGTTCGGATTTTCTGACCAACAAGGAACAAGGCGATTGGGCGGAGCAAATTGTACTCAATGCAGTGAATACACATTCTACGGAGTACTGCGCGGTACAATATGGACGCTCTGACGACCTTGCAGCAGGTGATCCAGGATTTGCAGAATTCTATTCAGGATACCAAGATGAACTAAATAATATAGGCAAGAAGCCAGATCTTTTGATCTTTAGACGATCTGACGCTCCGGATATTGATTGTTTGGATATCGATGATGGTATTGTCCGAAAAGCAATTGCGGCTATCGAGGTTCGATCTAGCAGTTTTCTTGTGAATAAGTACGCTTCCTTTACGAATAATCGTACCCGAGAAGCAGAAGCGGAATGCAGTAGAATTCAAGGCGAGTTGATGCAGGAGCCAATATCAAGTTTGCTCTTGGAGAAAAGTCCAGAACTTCATCGTATGATTAAACATGCAACAGTCAATACGTTCCGTGAACTCGATTTTCGTGCAAGGTCATGGTCCTCTTCAGCAGATTTGAGACGTCTTAGTCAGCAACTGAAAGGTTTAAAAGATCAAATTAAAATACTGCATAAGAGAGACCATCTGAGCATTACTCCCAAAATAGAAGACTTGGCACTTGTAAACCGTTGGATACAACACTTTGATGTAAAACACTTCTATCTCCAAGTATTTTTCGATAAAGCCTACGTCATTCCGTTTAAGGACATTCTCACAATCAGTTCTGATTCGAAGAACGAAGGAGTCATTTTCTCTGTCGAGCGAGACATAAAGAACCAAGGAAAGACTACAATAAAAATAGATGTCCAAGTGGGTAAAGAAATATTGGGGCGTATTGATATGCCAGAACATTGCTCTGCGTTGAAGGAACTCGATCGAGGCAGGCTTCTTTTTTACGTAACCTTTCATGGGGGTCGAGGGTATCTTGATCCAGACACTTTCACAAAAGAAATTATTGATCATGTCTGATTATCTTCAAATGGTTGGAGAGAAGCACCAGAAGCGATTTGGACAGTTTTTTACTCCAGATGCAGTAGCCGCTTTTATGGCGGATTGGGTGCTGGATTCGGAGGCGAATGAGGTCTTTGATCCAGCTTTTGGGTTAGGGGCGTTTCGAGCAGCGATTGATGATCGCTCTGACGTTCAGTTCACAGGATGTGAAGTGGATGCTACCATTGTCGATTTCTGGGAGCGAAACACAGGGGAACGTGCAGATTTTATTGCAATTGAGGATTACTTGCTTTCTTGGGGCGGCCAATATGCTAGTATTGTTTGTAACCCACCATACATGCGCTTTCAGAAGTTTCTTAATAGGGATGTAGTCATTCGAGAGTTTAAGAAAAATCTCGGCATCAAGCTCTCTGGATATATGAACATCGCTTCGGCTTTTCTACTCAAGTCGCTTTCTGAACTTTCTGAGCGCGGCCGCTTGGCGTATATCATGCCACTCGAGTTTTTGAATGCGGGATACGGCACGTTGGTAAAGCAGAAACTCGTTGAATCCGGGCACTTGTGCAGCATTATCAGCTTCGATTGCGAGAAAGACATTTTCCCGGATGCCACTACGTCTGTGGGCATCATTTTATACGACAAAGCGGTTTATCACATCGCCGTCCCGTTTTTCCGCCTGCAATCTATAGACGAACTCGCCGCATTCGAGAGTCTGCAACCAGTTGCTGAAGTTCCTCGCTCGGCATTAGATCCGCAGGCCAAATGGCTACCTCATTTTCAAGGGACAGTGTTCAGCGTCGATCACCAGAAAACGACCACTCTTGCACACTTTGGAAAGTTTAGCCGAGGCATTGCCACAGGCGCAAATGCGTTCTTCGTCCTAAATCATGCGAGTGTAGCAGCAAGACGCCTCAGCACGACCGAGTGCGTGCCCTGCATCGCCAAGAGTTCGCAGATTAAAACGGTTGTTTTTAGGGATGAGAATTTTGCGAATAACCCCGTCTTTCTGTTCTCGGTCTCTGGTAATCTCTCCAAAGCCGCTGAGGATTACATCCAGTTTGGGGAGAGCGAGGGCTATCACGAGCGATTTTTGACAAAAAATAGAACGCCGTGGTACAAAACAGAGACGCGAAGTCCGTCGCCTCTCTTGTTAGGTGTATTCTCGCGCAACGGCTACAAAGTCGTATTAAACAAGACCAAGGCATTGAACTTGACTTGCTACCATGGATTCCAACCCAACCTGTTGGGTGCCGCATACATAGAGCACTTGTTTCTCTATTTGTCGTCGCAAACAGGAAGGCAGATCATAGCTCGCTCTATGCGCCAATACGGTCGGGCGCTGGACAAGTTTGAACCCAATGATTTGAATGACGCTCTGGTACCCACGACGGCTTTCTTCGATACCATACCCAAGGAGAAAGTTGCCGAAGCCACCCAGTCTTTGGAGGAGAACGGAGAGTTACCGGAGTGGATGGAAGCGGTTTTCGCGCCATTGAAGTGTGAAGAGTGAAAAATAAATCACAGGTCTCTCATATAAATAGAGGAAGGCTCATGCTACCTATCGTCGATACGCATCAACATCTATGGGATTTGGCGCAGTTCGCGCTGCCGTGGCTGGAGGGCGAGGGAATGGAGCCGCTGCGGAAAAATCACTTGATGAGCGATTACTTGGCCGCGGGTGCTGGAGTTGGTATCGCCCGCACCATTTATATGGAAGTCGATGTCGCCGCTGAGCAGCGCATTGCGGAAGCGGAGTTTGTCGCCGGCCTGTGCAGGGCCAGCGACAATCCAATGGCCGCGGCGGTGGTCGGCGGCAGTCCGGGGGAGGAGGGTTTCCGCGCTTATATCGACCGCTTTAAGGACGAGGACGCTATCAAAGGCGTGCGGCAGGTGTTGCACGTGCCCGATGCCGAGCCGGGTCATTGTCTGAAAGAGCATTTCGTCCGCGACGTACAGTACTTGGGCGAGATCGGCATGAGCTTCGATCTGTGCCTGCGGCCGGGCGAGTTGGGCGATGCAGTCGGCTTGGTGGATCAGTGCCTGGACACGCTTTTCATCGTCGATCACTGCGGCAACGCCGATCCGCAGATCGTCAACGGCGCGGCCGAGCGCGATCCGGCCAACCCGTTTAGCCATACCAAAGAGCAATGGCAGCGCGACATGGCCGCACTGGGCGCACGGGAGCACGTAGTCTGCAAAATATCAGGGATCGTCGCTCGGGCACCCGCAGGGTGGAGCGCCGACGCGCTGGCACCGACGGTCAATCACTGCTTGGACCGCTTTGGGCCGGATCGGGTGGTGTTCGGCGGCGACTGGCCGGTGTGCAACTTCGGGGCGAGTTTGGGCGCGTGGGTGGCTGCGCTGCGGGAGATCGTCTCCGGGCGGTCGGAGGAAGAGCAGGCCAACTTGCTCGCCGGCAATGCCGAGCGGCTCTACGGACTGGAGTGAGTATGGACCCTTTTGAGAAAGTAGCGATTGGCAATACGGGCGTGGAGGTGACGCGGCTGGGATTGGGCGGTGCGCCGTTGGGTGGGATGATTCTGGCCGACGGGATTTTTGTGGGCAGCGCCTACGACGAGGCATTGGCTATCATCCGCCGGGCTTATGAAATGGGCGTGCGCTATTTTGATACCGCGCCGATGTACGGCGACGGGCGCAGCGAGGTGCGCTACGGGCGGGTGCTGGGCGAATTCCCGCGCGAGTCGTTCGCCATCTCGACCAAGGGATCGCGGGTGTTGCAGCCTGAAAACCCGGACGATTTGGAACCTTACAGCGAGGACGGGATTCCGCATTACGGCTACGATTTTGACTTCAGCGCCGAGGGGCTGCGGGCTTCGCTTGATTCAAGCTTGGAACGGCTGGGCTTGGCGGCAGTGGATATTTTCTTTGTCCACGACAGCGACTTCAAAGGGCAGCACACGGACGAGGAATTTATCGAGGCGCTAGAGGCCGCGGTCGAATTGCGGGCAGCGGGTACGGTCAAGGCCATTGGCATGGGCATGAACGAGTGGGAGCGCACCGGGCGGATGGTCGAGCGCTTTGACTTGGACTACATCCTGCTGGCCGGGCGCTACACGCTGCTGGACCAGTCGGCGCTGCCCGAGTTTTTGCCGTTGTGCGTCGAGCGCGGGGTGGCGCTGACCATGGGTGGGCCGTACAACAGCGGCATCCTCGCCCGCGATTTGAGCCAGCCGGTTTCTTTTGATTACCTGCCCGCGCCTGAGAATCTGGTGCAACAGGCCAAGGCACTCAAGGCCGTCTGCGACCGGCACGGCGTTGAGTTGCGGGCCGCGGCATTGCAATTTCCCTTTGGGCACGAGGCGGTGATTTCGGCGGTGCCCGGCGCGGCGTCGGTGGCCGAACTGGAGGACAATGCGCGCGTGATGCAGGTGGAGATTCCGCCGGCTCTGTGGGATGAGTTCAAAGCCGAGGGGCTGCTGCCGGAGGGGGCACCGACGCCCTAGCCGACTGCGGCGAATACCTTATTTGCGAATAACTTGTAGAGATATAAATTCAAAGAAGTATTCCTAATGATGGTTATGGACGACATGCAAAATCAGCTCAATAAGTATTACAAGAAAGCTCGTATTTCACCTGTGAAGAATACGGGTAACTTCAACAATATGTTCAACGAGTTTGGTTGCCCCATGAAGAAGGACTGTCGGGCTGCGGCAGCTTTGGACGGAGCCGAGGACTTTATCTTTTCGCCTCGGACCGAGGGGGTTTACGTCAGCAAATACTACGCAGATGGGGAATACAAAGGAGACCGAATCCCCCGTATCGTGGTTATCTCTCTGTCTGCTCCGAGGCCAGATATTTCCATTGCCAAGAACGAGACTCGCTCACAAGCGAAGAAAAAGGTACAAAACTATCACTGGCCGGAAACTCTGATGACAGTTCGGAGCCTCCTTTACTCATTCATTGCAGATGAAAAATTTCCCAAGCCAGAGTCAATAGAGAAATTCTTCGTCCATCTTAGAACAGCGAAGTGCTGCTCCAATGCTAAAGGAGGAACTCAAGAACACGGTCGGATGTACGAGAATTGCGGTAAGTATCTCGGTGAGGAAGTAAGAATTCTTGAGCCCGACGTAATCGTTACCCAAGGCGACCATGCACACTGGCAAGCAAAAAAGCATGTTTTTGATGAAAATGCTGCTAATACCGCAGTCGAAAAAGTAGAGGGTATCGACGATTCCATAGCACGTATTGTGAATCTAAAGGAAGACAATCGGAGCGTCTATTGGCTGCGGACGAGATTCCCGACACCTTTATATGGGCATATGAAAAAATGGCATGAGCAAGCAGGTCCAGAAATTAAAGTTGAAGGCAATCTAAAGGGCACAATGCGGAAGAATCTCGTGTGCTACAGCGAGAAGATAAAGAAGTACCTTCAATCGAGACGGTTGAGTGAGTTGGACTGGGAGAATTGGGATCGCCAGATTGAAGCGGATTCAAAAAGCGGAAAATTAGATTTCTTGATTGCCGAAACCTTTGAAGCCAAAGAAAAAGGTACGCTCAAAGAGCTTTAGATGCACCGAACAGACCCCCGCTTCTGGAGACACTTTGAGCGACTTCCAGAATCTGTTCAAAGAGTTGCGCGACGGAATTTTCGCCTGCTCAAAGCCAACCCGAATCAACCTTCTCTTCATTTCAAAAAGGTCGGCAAACTTTGGTCAATCCGCGTGGGATTGGATCACAGAGCACTCGCCGTTAAAGACGACAGCGACTTCATCTGGTTTTGGGTTGGCAAACACGACGAATATGACCGGCTGATTCGGTCTTAACCAGAGTTTAAGTCATTCCGATCACCGCAAGGTGAACCCCCCGTTATTGCCATTATTCTTTTACCCAATATAACCTCCAACCCATTATGGAGATCTCCGAGGAGATGGGGCTTTCGGTGGGGGCGGTGAAGGCCCGACTCTCTCAGGGGCGCAAAAGATTGAGAAAGGAGTTGGAGGACATGGCACCCGAGACGACGATGCCAATGGAAACACCCGAGACGCTTAACATCGAGGTCCTAGGCTCGTGCGAAAACCAGCACGACCCGCTGCACCCGCTACGGCAGACGGACAACTTGCTGGCCAAGCGCTTGCTCTACTTCTGCCGCAAGGGTGCAAAAAGCGTGGAGCATGGGGCGGTAACGAGGTATTGGGGCAGGCTCCAGCGAAAAGAGCGCGATTGTCTTCGGCGCGGCTATTTAATATTCGGTTGTAGCTTGAGATTATCTCAGCCCCACCGGACAGAGGCGCATGAGTTCGAGTGAGCTATAGCGATGCTCAGCGATGCCTGCGGCCATAGCCGGCGTTCTCGGTTGCCAGCGTCCTTCGTCGGAGCGCTGGCGCAAGGCTCGATGGGCGTGATGAAAATTGTAGCGCAACGCGCCAATCCAACTAAGCGCATCGTGCCGATCCGACCGACGTGAAAAGCTCAGGGTTCTGCGCGCTTTTCGTGCGTTGCGCATCCGATCGGTCAGGTTGAAACGCTCGATGGCACTGGTATTGGCTTTCGTCCAGCCCAAGTCGGCCACGACTTGAGCCAAGCGTCCCTTGCCAAAGCGGGGTCGGATCTCGACCCGTTTGACCCGTCCGCCGTGCCGATGCTTGACAATCTGGGCGTAGACCAAGCCTTGGGGGATCCGAACAACGGGGGCCGGCCGGCGGCCACGGCGATGGCGTCGGGGCACCGGATAGGCCCGACCAAAGGTGGCCACAATCGCCTCGGGATAGGTCGGTTCGCCATCGGTAAACAGCGCCGGCAGCCTCGCATCACACGAAAGCCTCGCCGCCGCATCGGCGACCACTTGATGAATCGTCGTAGTCGTACGGCGACCCGGCACCAGCGATACCAGCAATTTGCTCTGCGGATCCAAACTGTTGGCATCCCAATAATCCCCCCGTTCACTCGGATCGTCCAGGGGCGTCAAGTGCCGTTGTTTTTTCGCCACATACGACCATTTCTCATCAAATTGGAGCGCCATCGGACGCACGTTCCGCACCAGCCGGTCATGCAGTTGATAGCTCACCTGTCCGCTCACGCGCAGCAGGCGGCCAACCGCCTCCTTAGACACCCCCACCAAGCGCGCCGTGGCATTCAAGCCACAGGCACTATCCAGATGCTCGATCACCGACACGGCTTGGGCTTCACCGATTTTGCAATTAAACAACGCCGTGCCTTTGCGCTCGCTGAATTCCTCGCCGCAGCACCCACAGCGCAGATACCGAATCCGGTCGGCTCCATAGGTCTTGCGCACCCGCAGGTTGGCTTGGCCGCGTTGGCCGTAGGTCTTGCATTGGGCATTGAGACAGCACAAATTCTCCAACGCTGGTCTTGGCTCCTTCATCTGTATCCCTCCTTACTTGGTGGTTTGGAGAGATAAATAAAGGGAACAAGGCCAGCACTTGGTTTAACTAAACTGAGATAATCTCACCTTACGACCTAATATTCAAATTTCAAATTATACCAGATCGCTTTAGGCCAGATAGCCTTTGACCTTTCGGGCAAGGGCTGTCTGGTCTTTCTTTATGGCTATGAGTGCGGTCTCTGTGGACTCGGCAAAAGGCTGTACGGCCAAGGCGCTTTTCGTCGGGCTGGTCGGGGCAGTCTGCCTAGGTTTGGGGTCAACCTACAACGATATGATCATCAAAGGCTCCGGCTTGGCGGTTTGGAACCTGACGCCGGGGGCGGTCTTTTTATTTTTCTTAGTCGTTGTCGGCAATGGGCTGGTGCGTTGGGTCTATCCCCGTTTGGCGCTGGTGCGGGGAGAGTTGGCGGTGGTGTTTTTCCTGTTGCTGTTGGCCAATACGCTTGCCGGGCGCGGTTTGCCGGTACAGCTACTGCCGGTGATGACCGGAGCCTCTTATTACGCGACTCCCGAAAATAATTGGCGAGAGCTGGTGCAGCCCTTTCTGCCGGATTGGCCGCTGCCGCAGGGGGATGAGGCTGTTCGCCGGTTTTACGAGGGCGCACCCGACGGGACGATTCCTTGGGATGTATGGGTGGCACCATTATGCTGGTGGGCCATTTTCGGGTTGGCGCTCTTTTTGGCGATGATCTGCCTGATGGTCATCGTCAGGCGTCAGTGGGTCGAGCACGAGCGGCTGAGTTATCCAATGGTGCAGTTGCCGCTGGCGCTATTGGGCGGCGAGAAGCAAAAGCCTCTATTGCGGCGGGGACTGGTGTGGATTGGTTTTGCCGTGCCCTTTCTGCTCGGCTCGATCAACGCCCTGCACAATTATTATGGGATCTTTCCCCAGGTGAGTTTGTCGCTGGGCTCGGTGGAGATCGTGCGCGGCATGCCCACGCTCGGGCTGGGGCTCAACCCCTCGATGGTCGGGTTCTCGTATTTCGTGCCGCAGAACGTCGCCTCGGGTTTGGTGGTCTTCTTTTTGTTCAATCGCTTGCAGAGCGGGTTGCTGACGCAGTTCGCTTGGGGCGGCAGGGACGCCAGCATGGGGCCCTACAGCCAGTACACGGATTCGGTTATTATCTACCAAGCAATGGGGGGTATGATCGTACTGGTGCTGGGGACGTTATGGGTGGGGCGGGAGCATTTGCGGGCGGTGTTGCGCCGAGCGCTACGCGGCGCTGCGGATGTCGAAGACAGCGACGAGATCATGTCCTATCGCACGGCGGTTGCTGGCGCGATAATCAGCTTTGTGGTGATGACCATCTGGCTTTGGCGCACGGGAATGCCATTGCCGGTGGCGGTGATGTTGTTAGTCGGCTCGTTTGTCGGTTTTATGACCATCACGCGGGTGGTCGCCCAAGGGGGGGTGGCTTCGATGTTTCCGCCGAGCAATGGCCCGGATTTCGTCATCTCGGGGGTTGGGGCCTCGCTATTGGGTTTCAAGGGCACGGCGGGGCTGGCGTTGAGCTATGCTTGGGGAGTGGATCAGTTGATCCTGCTGATGGCGGCCTGCGCCAATGGCCTGAAGCTGTTTACCGAGATAGACCTGGCCGGCCGGCGACGGATGTTTTGGGGTATTTTGGCGGTGATTGTGCTGACGCTGAGTTCGGTCATCGGGCTGACGCTCTATCTGGCCTACAAACACGGGGCGATCAATCTGTCGAGTTTCTATTTTAACAATGTCGCCCAGTATCCGTACAATTTTATGAGTAAGAACGTGCAGACTCCCGAGGGGCCGAGTCCAGGTATGTGGTCGCATACTTGGGTCGGGGCGGGAATTATGGGCGCGTTGATGTGGTTGCAATATCGCTTCGTGTGGTGGCCTTTTCACCCGCTGGGTTTTCCGATCAGTTGCGTCTTCGGCTCAATGTGGTTTTCGGTATTCGTCGCCTGGGCGATTAAAGGCACAGTACTCAAATACGGGGGGTTGGGGCTTTTCGAGCGCTTGAAGCCGTTGTTTTTGGGCTTGATCTTGGGCGAGGCGGTCGTCGCCGGCTTCTGGGTCGTCGTCGATTATTGCGCCGGGATGCAGGGCAGCCGCTTGGGCAATATCATCATGGGGTAGCGATCGCGTCGCGATCATGTCATATGGGAGGTAGCTATGGCCAAACGACTGGTGTATTTCAACGGCGAGTTCGTCTCCGAGCCGGAGGCGCGGATCTCGATTTTTGACTGCGCGCTGATGTATGGGGACATGGTTTTTGAAATGACGCGGAGCTTTGGGCAACAGCCTTTTCGGCTGCGCGAGCATCTGGAGCGGCTCTACGGCTCGCTCAAATACGCGCAGATCGACTGCGGGCTGGACATCGACGCGATGGAGGAGGCGACCCACGAGACCATTGCCCGCAACCTGCCCGCAATCGGCGCGCTGGACTTCCAGATTATGCACGACGTCACGCGCGGTGCCCTGCCGCTGTACGATTCCATCGTCAAGGAAGGCGCGGCCCCCATTGTCACCATCAATGTCTTCCCGCTGGTGCGGCACATCGGCGGGATGGCGCATCTCTATCAGGAGGGGGCGCATTTCGTCGTTCCACCGCAGCAGTCGGTGCCTTCGCGCTATATCGATCCCAAGGCCAAAAATCGCAGCCGCATCTTCTACAAGATCGCCGAGTTGCAAGCCGCACAGATGGAAGCCGGGGCCCAAGCGCTGCTGACCGACGAGCACGGCTTTATCACCGAGGGAACGGGCAACAACTTCTTCATGGTCCGCGACGGCCAAGTAATAACGCCCAAAGGGCACAATGTCCTGCGCGGCGTATCGCGCGGCGCGTGTATGGAACTGGCTGGTAAACTCGGTCTTCCCTTGTGCGAAGCCGATATCGAACCCTATGATGTACGCGAAGCCGATGAGGCGTGGTTTACCAGCACCACGATCTGCATGGTGCCGATTACGCGCTTTAACTTTCAGGCGGTGGGTGACGGCCAAGTGGGGCCGGTGTATCGCCAGTTGCTAGCGGCGTGGTCTGAGGAAGTTGGCGTGGACATCGCCGCTCAGGCGCGTCAGTACGCCGAGATGATGGAGGGGTGGACCCCCTAGGAGAGCTTCGATTATGAGTGACCATCCTACAGACGCCGAGCGCTTCTTCTTCGACAACAACGGCTACTTGGTGCTGGACGATTTCCTCTCGCCGGATCGGGTCGCGGCGCTCTACGCGGCGCTGGAGCGCACCATCGAGCGTCGCCGCTCCCCCCAGTTCAAGCGCGAGCACGAGCCAGCTTTTGCCGACCGGCTCGACGCGGCCAACGTGCGGGTCATGCACCTGCTGGCTGAAGATCCGCTCTTTTTGGAAATGCTCGATTACGAGCCGATGATGGCCTACGTCCACGGTCTGTTTAACGAGATGCCGCACCTGCATTCGACGGACGCGTTCTACGAGATCGAACCCGCCGACTACCACGGGCAGGGCTGGCACATCGACGGGATTCAGGATGGCTTCCGCAACCTCAAGCCGCATATCCCACTGTTGCAGTTCAAGGTGGGCTATTACCTGAGCGACATGAGCGAGCCGGACCAAGGCAATCTGACCTTAGTGCCCGGCAGCCATAAAGCGCTGCTAGAGCCAGATACAGGGAATGGTATGCCCGGGGCAGTGCAAATATGTGGCGGCCCGGGGACGGCAGTGTTCTTCCACAACGCGATGTGGCATACGGCTGGCCCCTTTACGCGCCGTGGGGGCAAGCGGGTGATGCTGTACTATGGGTATGAACATCCGTGGATGCTGGCGTGTGCCGAGCAGTGGCGCTACGACCAAGCCTTCTTGCGGAGGCTCTCACCGACGCAGCGGCGCTTTTTCCACGGGTTTGTGTTTGACCCGCCTGAGTACCGTTGGGGATGAACTGGAACTCGCCCGATCTACGAGGTCGTCGCCAGTTGGGCTTGGCCCTGTTTTTGATCTCGCTGGCTATGCTGTTTGGGGCCAGCATAGCGGCTTTTGCCTATCTGCGGCTGACCAGCCCGGCGCTACAGGGAAGCGAGCGCATGGAGCTGCCGTTGGTGCTTGGCGTTTCGACGGCGGTGTTGTTGGGAGCTGGGCTGGCGATGTACAAAGCGACGCAGAACGCCCGGCGCGGGCACTTCCCGCTTTTGCAGCGGTGGTTGGCGTGGGCTTGGGTGTCGAGCGCGTTGTTTATCGCTGTGCAGGTGCCGGCACTGGTGCAGCTACTCGACCGCCACCAGGCCCTAGGGGTGAGTGTCTATGGCATTGCATTTGCGCTGGTGGTAGTTCACGCGCTGCACGTGGTGGGTGGCATGGTGCCGTTGTCGATGCTGGCGTGGAAGGCGCGCAAGAATCGGCTCGACAGCGAGCATTTGCTCTCAGTGCGGGCTTGCGCCGCGTACTGGCATTTTCTCGAAGCGGTGTGGGTTGCGTTGTTGGGTGCGTTCTATGTGTGGGGGTGAGGGGAAACGCGATGGCAAGTTTCGTGCAGACGATCAAGAGACGTCAGTACCTCTTCGGCGTTGCTATCCCATTGACTCGCTCACGGATGCCAGAAGCTCGAAGTCCGTATCTGAGGATTCGAGCGCGGCACCGTGGCGGCGGGCGCAGGCGGCAATGATTACATCGGTGGCCGGTACGGTAACGCCTTGAGCTCGCGCTCGCCGCGCTAGATCGCAGGCCGCCTGCCAGACCTCTGCGTCGATGGGAAGTTCGGGGAGGGTGCGGGCAAAGTCCCGCAGAACCTTTTGTCCCTGTTGTCCGGAGGCACCGTTCCATAGTTCGAGCTGCACCAGCGGGCACCAACAGGCTTGCCCCGTGGTCAGTGCTGCTTCGACGCGGGCGCGAACCGTGGGGTCGCCGCCCGGACGAAGCATGTGTATCCAAGACGAGGTATCGACGAGGATCAACGGCTCAGCCTTGCCGCCGCGCGGCCTGAAGCTCTTGCGGCGTGATCAGATCCGGGCAAGTGCCGGCGTATTGGACGAGTTCCGCCATGCGCATGCGGCGGTTGAAGTCCGCGATGGCTCCGACAATGGCCTCGCGTTTGGTCTTCGCTTGCGTAAACCTGATGGCATCCTCAAGCTCATCTTCAGGAATATCAACAGTGGTTTTCATGCTTCTAAAATAGCTATTTATAGAAGCATGATCAAGCATAATTAGATTCTCTACAATAAAAGGATTTTACAGGCTGTCTGAACTTTAACAGCTCCAATCACTTAACTCGGGAGGGGTTTATTATGCGGAGCATATATGAGGGCTTGGCCGGTCTAATGCGTCTGTTGGGGACAGTGGCCCTGAGTCTCGCTCTCGTCGGTTCGCTCGTCGTTGGGCAGGCGGCGTGGTCCGAAAATGCTGAGACGGAGGACGAGGACGAGGCTTATACCGAGGATGTCTATCTGATGGAAGAAGCCATCGTCGTGGGGTCGCGCCACGCGCCGCGCTCGGAGAAGGAGTCGGCTGCGCCCGTAGATGTGCTGAATGCCGACGAACTGCGCACGCAAGCTGCGGTCGATATGGACGACATGCTGCGCACCTTGACCCCGTCGTACAATATCCAGCGGCACGGTATTGACGACGAAGCGACCTTGGTGCGTCCGGCCACGCTGCGGGGCCTGCCGCCGGACAACCTGCTGGTGCTGGTCAACGGCAAGCGCCGCCATCGCTCCGGCGTCATCGCGCTGCTGGGCAGTTCGCTCAATACGGGATCGCAAGGGCCGGATTTGAGCGTGATCCCGGCCATTGCTTTGAGGCAAATGGAATTGCTGCGCGACGGCGCGGCAGCCCAGTACGGGTCCGACGCCATCGCCGGGGTTTTGAACCTGAGATTGCGCGAATCCTCCGAAGGGGTGCTGGTGGAAACGCGGGGAGGCCAGTACTTCGAGGGCGACGGTAGCTTGTCTCAAGTCGCCGCCAATGTCGGTCTGCCGCTTACTGAGGATGGTTTTTTCAACGTCAGCGTCGAGTACCGCCAAAGCGATCCAACCATCCGCAGCGGCCAACGCACCAATGCGGCGACGCTGAGAGAGCGAGGCTATCCCGTCAAAGAGCCGGCGCAGATTTGGGGCAGTCCCGACCTCGACGGCGTGTGGAATACCTTCTTCAACAGTGGAGTTGACTTAGGCAATGGGGCCGAAGCCTATAGCTTTGGCGGCTGGGCCAAGCGCCGCGCCGAAGGGGGCTTTTTCTTTCGCGCTCCAGGTACTTCCTCGGCGCGCAGCAGCGTATTTCGCATCGGTGATCAGCGGGCCGTAGCCGATCTCGACCCGGACGACGACATTGATCCCGCAAACTTGGAAGTGCCCTCTTTGGACTCCAGCTTTGACGAGATCCAAGCTTTCGTCGATGAGCATCAGGGCGATCTCTTTCTGTTCAACGAGCGCTTCCCCGGTGGATTTACGCCGCGCTTTGGAGCTGATATTCGCGATGTCAGCTTGGTGGCTGGCCTGCGCGGTGCTCGCTCTGGTGGCCTTAAGTGGGACGCCAGCGTCAGCGCCGCCCGCAGCAATATCGAATTCTTCATCTTCAATACCATCAACGCCTCGCTGGGGCCGGATACGCCGACGTCGTTCCGCCCGCGCGACTACATCCAGACCGAAGTTGCGGCCAATCTCGACTTTTCCTACGCAGTGAAGGTGGGTGGTTTGGCGTCGCCGCTCGGCATTGCTTGGGGCGCGGAATGGCGCCAAGAGACGTTTGAGTCCGTGGCCGGCGATGAACCCTCCTACGCGGTGGGTCCCTTTGCGGCCCAAGGCTTCAGCAGCGGTTCCAACGGCTACCAGGGGCTGCACCCGAGTAATGCCGGTAAGTGGGATCGCCCCAACTATGCCTTGTACTTGGATTTGCAGGCAGACGTAGTGCCGCAGCTTCAGCTAGGTACGGCCGTGCGCTACGAGGATTTCTACGCCGACTTTGGCAATACCCTCAACGGCAAGCTCTCAGCCCTGTTACGGGCTAGCGACCGGGTCAACCTGCGCTCGACAATCAGCACTGGGTTTCGCGCCCCGTCGCCCGGCCAAGCCAATCTCCGCGCCGTGACCACCGGCTTTTCCGGCACTGGCGGCCTGACCGAGCAGGGGCAGGTGCCTCCCACCCATCCCATAGCCGCGGCCTTGGGCGGCGAGGAACTGACCGAGGAAAAGTCCGTAGGATTTTCCGTCGGCACCACCATGGAACTCGCCGACGGTTTTGATATGACCCTCGACTACTTCGACATTGCCATCGCGGATCGCATCGCCCTGACCGGGAATATCAAGATCACCGACCAAATCGCCCAGATCATCCGGGACGATGAATCTCTGCGGGGCGTCAGCGTCCTCCAAGAAGTCAAGTTTTTCTCCAATGACTTCGACACCCGCACCGAGGGAATTGATTTGGTGCTGTCGTGGGCGCGGACGTGGGACACCCAATCCCTGTCGCAAGTCGCCGTCGCTTATAACTGGACTCGGAACATCCTCGAGGATTTTTCGCAGGTGCGGACCGTCAGCGAATTCCTCGGCCAGCCCTTGGACGAACCGATCAGCTTCAAACTGATGACGCCTCGGCGTGAGGTGGAACTGGAGGACATGAACCCCAAGCATCGCCTAGTGCTCACCGGCAGCCAACAAATAGGGGCTTGGAACGGTATGCTGCGGCCTAGCTACTTTAGCGCTTGGAAGGCCTGCCGCTTCCAAGACAACAGTTGCGGTGATCTCGACGCCTTTGACGGGGGCGTCATTGTCGATGCCGAAGTCGGCTACACCTTTGCCGAGCACTACCAGTTGAGCGTGGGAGCGCAAAATATTTTGGACTCAGTGCCCGCAGCCGCGCCCGAAGAGACCGCAGGCCAGGGCAATCTGCGCCCGGAGAGTACACCTTGGGATTACAACGGTGCCTTTTGGTACACGCGCTTGTTGGCGGAATTTTAATTGCAAACCGTTTAAATTTGCCTACTTCGTTGTCGGTTCTCCCGACGACCGAAGTTGCGCGGCTTGCCGGCATTGCCGCGCCAGCACCGACTGGTTTGCCGACGCTCAGTACGGCTTGAGTTTTCACGGGACCGCCATGTCGCAGGCCCGCTTTGATGCCGCGCGGTTAACGCCCGAGTTCCAGAAGGCCGTTGCAGGGGCTGTCAGGTGAGCGGAATGCCGACCGATTCGGCGATGCCGCGCAGATAGCCGACAGCGTACAGGCGGCCGAGCAGCGTGTATCCGTTGGCGGTGCCCGACTCCCCCTCCAGTTTCGGCACGTGGTCGGGCCTGATCACGCCGCTGAATCCGATCTCTCTGTATGCCTTCATTGTCTCGACCATGTCGGTGCGCCCGTCATCCTGAAACGTCTCGTGAAACGAGACGCCGTCCTCGGCAAGCTCGACGTCGCGGAAGTGAGCGAACGCGATGCGATGGCCGAAACGCCTGATCGCCGCCGGCACGTCCACTCCCATTGCCGAGAAGCAGCCCTGGCAGAAGGTCATGCCGTTGCACTCACTTGAAGAAATGGCGAACAGCCTGTCGAAGGCAGCGGGACTGCGCATGATGCGTGCGTATCCCCCCAGCGGCGACAGCGGTGGATCGTCCGGATGCAGGGCCAGCCGCACCCCGGCCGCTTCGGCGGCCGGCAGGCAGGCCCTCAGGAAATACTCGAGGTCGTCCCACATCCGTTCGTCCTCGGTGGTGGCCTCTCCCGTGCCGCCTTGCGCCTCGAAACTCGGCAGATCGAAGGCGCTCGTGAAAGCGCCGCCGCGGATCCGTCTTGAGAAGCTCGTGCGCACGACGCTCAGTTCGGTCGGCATCCAGTCGTAACAGAGCGTCCCGATTCCAGCCTTCCCCATGTTCCCGAGTGCCCTCTTGAAATGCTCGAGCTGCCGCTCGCGGCCTGGTTTCGAGACGATGATCTGGTCCATCGGGAACGCCGTTTCGAGGATGCTGAGTCCCATCCCGAACGACTCGATCCTCCTCTTCACGGCGATCAGCTCGTCCGCTTCGGGAAAACGCCGCGTCGTCTCCTGGTCATCGTCGTTGATGTCGCAATAAACGACCTCGCTGACGCCGATCTGCTTGGCCAGACACAGGTTCCGATCGCTGAACGGGTGGAGGACGATTCCGAGTTTCATATCGCTTACCAGAGCACGAAGAAAGTGAGCACACAACCGAGAGCGAACATGGCGATCGCCTGCGTGTGGTTCACGACCGAACATTCAAACAAGCGATCAGGCATACCTAGTAGGCCACGGCCACAATCCGTCGCACACTGCGATCTCCAGAGTCGCCGGCGATGTGCAACTCGGCTATGTAGAGGCCGGGTGGTACGCGCTGGCCGTCTTGGTCGCGGCCATCCCAGTGCCATGCGATGTGCCCGGCTTGGCCAGCTCGCTCTTGGGCGAAAAGCGGCTGGCCGGACAAATCGTAGAGCCGCAGGTGCAAGGGGCGGGCGGAGAGCACGTTGATGAGGTCAAAGGAGATGCGGAGTTGGTCGTTGATCCCGTCGCCGTTGGGCGTAATGAGCGCGGGGCTGAACGAGAGGCCGGCAAAAAGCTGGTCAGCTACGGGCAGGCGCACGACGTTGGAACTGCTCTCGACTTGGGGGGCCGCGTCGCCTGGGTCCACGAGTTGCCGTTGTGCCTTTTGGCTGTCTTCGAGAAAGGCGTCGAAACGGGTCGCCTGTAAGTAAATGGGGGCGGTGAAGCGCAGCTCGACGAGCTGGCGGCTGCGAATGCGGCGCGGAAAGGTGACGCGAAAACCCTGAGCGAGGGCCTCGGTGGTGACTTCGACGGGATCGCCATCGACCAAGGCGGCGTCAAAGCGGGGGATGGTGGTGGCTTCAATGGCGGTCTGGTCGAAGCCGTCGCGGGTCGTCGCGGGCCGCAGAAAGTAGGAAAACTGGGTCTGTTGGCCGGGTGCGACTTGGAGGGGGAACACTTCGCCGACAACCTCGGAAGCGAGTGGATCGCTGAAGTTGACGGCTAGCCAGTCGAAGTGGGCCGCCTGCGTCGGACTGTTGGACGCTAGGCGCACATCCAATTCCATAAAGCGGCGCGGCGAAGGCGATTGGAAGGCCGCACCCGACGCGCTGTAGATGTTGCTCCAAGGGCTCCAGTCTGCCCCGGGGATGCGCGTGGTGTCGATCTTGCCCTTGAAACTGGGGATCAGTTTGTCGTAGCGCTTCTGGGTTACTTCCTTGCCATTTTTGTCGTGAAAAGTGTATTGCTCTACAACCTCGTTGCCCGTGCGCGAGCGGATTTCGATGTGGGTGCCCAAGGGGGTCTGGGCCTGCCACTCAAGCGAGTTGAGGTTCTTGCCACTGCCCAAGTCGATGAGCGGCGAGCGAAGACGGGCTGCGAGGGGATAGCCCTCGCCGTACACTTGGATTTCTTCGGCTGAGCCGTTGGCGTAGCAACCCCAGCGCGAGGAGGCGTCGGGCGTGATCGCGGCACAGGTGGCGTCCCAGATGAGCCAGGCGATGCGGACGTAGCGGGCTGGCAGGGTGGGGAACTGGTGGTCGGCTAGCCCTGCACGGTGGTTTTCGCTGTCGGGGTATCCGGCAAAGTGCCGCGTCCATATCCGGGTGCCGTCCGGGGCGATGGAACCGTCCGAGGTGAGGACCTCGTAGTTTTTGTAGCTAAAGGAACGCGAACCGCTGGCCCCAGCCCGGGTGCGCAGCAGGTGTTCGCCAAAGCCGCCGCGGATGGCTATGCCGGTAATCAGGCGCACGAAGTCCACTGGATAGACGGCCCCTAAGTCGATGGTGATGTGGCTCCAGGTGTTGTAGGTGTTGCGCGGCTCGCGCCCGTTGCGCCAGCGATTGAAAATTGACCCATCGACTAGGTTGAGCGCGTTGCCCAAGGTGACCTCTTCGGCGCGGACAAAGGCGTCGATGACCACGTCGATAGCTCCGCCGCGCTCGAGGAGGTTGAGGGTGAGATTGTCGCCGATGCTCTCGACCTCGACGGCGACGAGCCGGGCGTCGGGGACGTGCTTGAGGTTGCGGATTTGCAGGAAGCGGATGGGTGTTAGGTAGAGCGCGTCACCCGGAGCAAATGTGACGCGGTGGCGCGCGTTTTCCTTGAAGCGTTCCTTAATGCGGTAGAGCAGGGAGCCTGCGATCGGATTGGCTACTTGGTCGAGTTGCGGCTCGCCAGAGGAGAGCAAGAGGTCGAACAGCTCAAAGGGGGGTGCGTCGTCGGCAAAGATCAGGGCAATACTGCGCGCCGAGACGCTGCGGCCGAGGTCTATTTCCACAAACCAGTCGTCTGAGTCGTCGTCTGAGCTAGGGGCCCAGCCGGTCGCTGGGTTGCCGTCGAGGAGCGCAAGGGCATCCCGCGGATTGGAGCCGGCCCGGCGGATGCCGCCGCCTAGCTGGAGGGCATCGCGTGCGGCGTCGGTATTTTTTGTAACGCGCCGCGGCTGAATCGAGCCATTGGGTGCGACCTCGACTGCGCCGAGCGGCAGTTGCCAATCGCTCCACTGGCGCGCCGAACTGAAGCGCAGTTGGTCGGCGTCAGCAGCGGCGACGAAGAACAACAACAATAGGACGGCGGACATGGCTAGGCGCTCAGCGCAACAGGAGCAGTTTGCGCACTTGGACCTGCTCCCCGGTGCGCAGGCGGTAGATATAGACGCCCGTGGCCAAGCGCACCCCCGCGTCGTTGCGCCCATCCCAATGGGTCGTGTAGTGCCCGGCTGCGTGCCAGCCGCGGATGAGGCGGGCGACCTTTTGGCCGGCGAGGTTGTAGATGGCCAATTCGATGTCGGCTGCTTGCGGCAGCGCGAAGCCGAGGGTGGTGCTGCTGTTGAAGGGGTTGGGGACGTTTTGGGCGAGGACGAAGGCCGCGGGTTGGTCCGTATCGGATATTGCGGCGACGGCCGTCGGCACGTGCGGCGCGGCCGGAATGCGCGTTATGAGGCGCACATCGTCTAGGTGAAAGGTGCCCGTCATGTTGCCCTCAAAGCGCAGGGCATCGATCCAGTCCACTTGGTCGCGGAGGCCGGGGCCGTAGTAGTTGGGCTGGTCGAAAGCTGTGAGAGGGATTTCTAGGACCTGCCACTCGCGGCGCGAAAAGTCGAGGTGGAACTGCTCGGGATCGCGCGCCAAATCCACGCCGAGACCGTCGATGAAGAGGACGAAGATGGGAAAGCTGGGCGGCTCGATGTCGCCGGGATGGAAGGCGAAGCGCACGCCAGCAAAACCGAGGGGATCGACGGGAGCGGTCGGACGGAATTCAATAGTCCACGGCGTATAGAAGTTTTTGGGCTCCGCTTCGACAGCGACGGTGCGGGTGCCGTAGAAGATGGGGCCATTGCCTGTGACCTGCATTTGGGCACCGCTGTTACCGACCAAGTGCCAGTCGGCCGCTACGCGCTCGTCGAATACGGACAAGTCCGGCGGCAGGAGCGCGATGGAGTGGATAAAATCGATGCCCTTGAAGACGCCATCGACTTCCTGTTCGAGGCGCACGACCACTTTGTAGAGGCCCTTGGGCAAGTGGGCGGTCTCCAAGCGGGTGTCGAGCTGATAGGTCTGATCGTCGAGGGCGACCAGCGGCAGCGCGTCCGGGCCGCCCAAAGAGCTTAGGTCCGCGGTTAGGCGCGGCGATCCGCCGTCGGCGATGAGCCGTTCGACGCGCACGGTGGCGCGGACTTGGAGCGCGTCGCCGACCGATAGGGCGTCGGGCATCTGGGGTTCCCACGAGCCGCCGATGGGGCTGTAGGTGATTTTGATGACGAGGTGGTTGCTGTTGTCGCTGGTGACGTATAGACTGCCCTCGGCGTCGCTGGCAAGCCCGACGGGAAAGCCCCAGACATCGCCTTGGGTCTGCCCGGCTTGGAAGCCGGTGATGAAGCTGCCCATGCGAGCGTCGCTGCCATCGGGTTGGCTAAAGAGGGCGGCTACTTGGTAGCCGGGATGCGACGAGAGCTTGGCTTTGCCGGCGCGGAAGGCGACGAACGCGGCGTTGTGGTAGCGGGAGGGAAACTGGTCGCCGGTATAAAAGTGGAGGCCCATCGGCGCGTAGTGGGCTGGCACCAAGGCCACCGGGCGTTTTTGGGTGGCGACGAGGAGGCTGTCTTGGCGGGTGATGGGCAGTACTTTTTCGTAGCCAGCAATGGTAAAGTCGCTCCAGACTTGGTGGCTGTGGACCAAAGGATAGCCCATAAAGTCTTGGTCGCCGATGATGTCAATCCACTCGGGCGGGCGCGTGCGGCCTTCGAGGTCGTGGCCGTTGTGATTGGCCCACAGCGCATTGGTCTGTGGGTGGAAGTCCATGCCGATGGTGTGGCGGATGCCGGTGGCAAAGATGCGGCGACCGCTGCCGTCGGGATTGAATTGCAAGATGGTGCCGCGCTCGGGGTGGTGGGGCACGGGGTTGTTGGTGTTGCCGACGACCTGAAAGCTCTCGTCCATGCGGCACAGATCGCAGGGCGAGCCGACCGACAGATACATTTTGTCGTTGCGGCGATCGACGACGAGGGTGCGAGTATCGTGCCAACCCTCCCAAGGCACGTCGGGCAGGACGACTTCTTCTTGCTCGTATATTAGGTCGCCGTCGGTGTCGCGCACGCGGATGACTTGGTGTTCCTCGGCGACGTAGAGCGCGTCCTTGTAGAACAGGAGGCTGTGGGCTTCTCTGAGGCCGCGCAGGGCGATGATGCGCTCGTCGGCGACGCCATCGCGGTCGCGGTCGGGCAGGGCGACGATCTGGTCGGCACCCATGTTGGCTACGTGCAACACGCCGTTGGGGTCAAAGGCCATAAAGCGGGGTTTGCGCAGGCCCTCGTGGGCGAAGACGCGGGCCGAGAAGCCGGGGGGAAGATTGAGCACCAAGTCTTGGGGCACGGCATTGCGAAAGGCTTCGGGCACCATGAGTGGGGTCGGCTGCAAACCCAGATCGACTTCGGGGACTAGCGTGCCGGGCGGGTAGCCTTCGTCTTGGGCGAGGGCGGCAGCGGCGACGCTGAGGGCGAAGGCGATTGATATGGCGATGGGCATGGGGGATCTTTGGGGAGATAGGTATCCGTTCCTAAATTAGCATTTTTTGTACTAGGAGTGTCAATAATGCTAATTGTAGAATAAGTTGCTAGTGGCAAGTACCCTATTGGAAGCAGACAGGCATTTTTCACTTTTTACTTACTGATGTTACGCACTCTCTGCCTTCGGGCGAACTCTTATGCCCGCTTGGTCGATGTGCAGCCCCGGTGTCATGCCTGCGCAAGCATGCATCCATATTGTTCGGTGTAGGGGCGACCGATCGGTCGCCCCTACGGCATCGTGCATGGGCCTGGATTCCCACTTTCGCGGGAATGACGATCGGTGGGGTCGCAAGCGGCAGACGCGGCATAAGGCTGCGTAACGTCAGTTACTTAGTCGGAGAATCTGATACCCCTGATGCTGCTTATGGAACGCATTGTGCTAGGAATCGCGGCGTTAGCTGCGGTGGGCTACGTTTTGGCCGCGGCCTATCTCTATTTTTTTCAAGAAAAATTCGTCTATAGGCCGAGTACTCGCATAAAGGTCACGCCAGCTTCGGTGGGGATGTACTACGAGGAAGTCGCGCTAGTCGCCAGCGACGGGGTGCGGCTGGCCGGGTGGTACCTACCGTTGGCCGATGCGCGGGGCACGGTGCTTTTTTGCCACGGCAATGCGGGCAACATATCGCATCTGCTCGCCGTGGCCGAGGATGCGCACCGGTTGGGGTTGGGGATTTTGTTGTTTGACTATCGCGGCTATGGCCAGAGCGAGGGCACGCCCTCTGAGGAAGGTACGCACCGCGATGCCGAGGCGGCTTGGAACTACTTGGTGCAGGAGGCTGGGCTAGCTCCAGATCAGATTGCGATTATCGGCCGCTCGCTGGGGGGGCCAATCGCCGCACGGCTGGCGCGGGACAAAAAGCCGGCCGCCTTGTTTTTGGAAGAGACCTTTACCTCCATACCCGAGCTGGGTCGAGAGCTGTATCCGATCTTTCCGGTCGGCTTGCTCGCCCGCTACGAGTATCCCACGCTGGAGTACCTAAAGCAGGTCCAATGCCCAGTGCTAGTGAGCCACAGTCGCGACGACAGGTTTATTGTATTCGCGCACGGCCAGCGGCTGTACGAGGCCGCCAGCCAGCCCAAGGCGTTTACCGAACTGCGGGGCGGCCACAGCTCGGCCTTTAGCGAGGATGCGGCTACGTATGAAGCTGGGGTGGAGGCGTTCTTGACGGAGGTGCTGGGGTGGTGATGGAGGGGATTTCACGTATGACGTTACGTAGGACAAAACCAACCTGTGGAGGCAGAGATGAGTAAGACAAAGAAGGGCGAGGTCGTTCGATTGGCGATGGTGGGTTGTGGCGGCATGGCCGGGGCGCACTTGCGGGGATACGAAGAGCTGTTGGAAAAAGGCGAGACGCGGTTTCGCATTGTCGCGGCGGTCGATGAAGTTCCAGCGCGCGCCGAGGAGTTTGCTGCGCGCATCAACGGGTTTGCCGGCTGGGAGGTCAATGCTTATGCGAGCGTGGCCGAGTTGCTTGCCGGGGAAGACGCGCTCGACGGGGCCGATATATGCAGTCCGCACGGTCTGCACCATGTGCTGGCTTGCGAACTGCTAGAGGGCGGAGTTCACGTGTTGGTCGAAAAGCCGATCGGAATTACAGTGCGGGCCTCGAAAAAGATCGCGCAGACGGCGCAGCGCTGTGGGAGAGTCGCCGCCACGGCCGAGCAGTGCCGCCGCGCCTTGGGCCAGCGCACGATTCACTGGGCTTTTAACGACGGCCTGTTGGGTGCGCCGAAAATGTGGTGGGCCGTACAGGCGGGGTGGAACGATCCGACCCAAGTGCCCAATTGGCACTGGCGCATTGATCGCAAGCTGGGCGGCTGCGGCATGGTCATGGACAGCGGGGCGCACTGGGTGGACACCATGCGCTATTGGTTTGGCGAGATCGACAGCGTGTACGCCCGAGTTGAGCAGATCTACCCGCGCCCCCATCGCCAAGGCGAGGAAATTGTCGATAGCGCATCCGAGGACTTTTGGACCAGCATATTCAACTTCAAAAGCGGCTTAATCGGCACGTGGTCGTGGACGATCAGTGCGCCGGGCAAGGGCTTTACCCAACTAACGCTGAGCGGCGAGAAGGGGTCGATCATCGACACGGACATCTTCCATCCGGCCGCCTTTCAGGCCAATGGCGAATGCCAGCTCGCCGACGGGACCACGCACAGCATGTCCGAGTTGCAAGAGATGTATTTGGCAACCCTGAGCGAGGGGGAAAAGGACGCGCTTTTCCCGTATGGGATCACTGGTGGGGTGACGCTGGAGTTGTGGGATTTTATCGATGCGTTGAGCGAGGGGCGGCCCGTGGAAATCGACGCGGAGGAGGGCTTGCGCAGCAAGGCCGTCAGCGAGGCTATCTATGAATCTGGCCATTCTGGGCAGGTGGTGCAGGTCGCCGATGTGCTGGAGGGCAAGGTTGACGCGTACCAGCGCGACGTCGATCAGGCGTGGGGGCTAGATACCGAGTAGGCGGTACCAGAGCCGCTTGAGGGCTTGATCGGTGCGCTCGAACGGGTTGTTGATGCGCTGGAAGTCGGCGATGCGCTCGGGATGGGATGGGTCCGGCAACAGGCGAAACGTGAAGAAGTAGGTGCCGGTGGAGTCGAGATAGAAGTCGGAGCGGCCAAAGCGCAGGTCGTAGAAGTAGAGCGCGTCGGCGCGGCGCTCCACCCGGTAGTACCCGCGCGAAAACCAGAACAGGCGCTGGACGGGCGGGTCGTCGCGCCGGGGGTTGATGAGGTGGGTGTTGCGTTCGATGCGGCGGAAGCGGATCGCCGAGTTGTCGTCGAGCAGGGAGTGCAGCCCGGCCCACAGGTGGTCGTCCTCACCGGCTAGGCCCGACCACAGCACGGCGTTGAACGGGGTTGGCACGACGTGCAGGCGCTCGTAGGCGATGCCTTGTTCGGTGAGGGCGTGGGCAAAGGTGCTGCGCACGTGTAGGCAAATCGCGGCGGTAGCAAGCAGATACGCCGTGCTCAAGCACAGGCCCAGCGCGTTGAGCCGTCGCCGCCAGTGCAGTCGCCGTTGGAATAAGGCGGCGATGAGGCCGACGGCTAAGGGCAGGGTATAGAGCGGGTCTATGACGAAGATGGAACCGAAGGCGACCGGGTAATTGCTGAACGGACTGAACAATTGGGTGCCGTACCCGGTGAAGCAGTCGAGGAGGGCGTGTGTGAGAATCACCCAGAACGCCAGCGCGGACCACTCGCGCCAGCTCGCGTCGCGGTGTAGCTTAGACAGCGCCCAGCCGGTCCCGAGGCCGCCACCTACCGCAAAGAGCAGGGAGTGCGACACCCAGCGGTGAAAGCCCAATTGGTCGGTCCCGGACAGAAAGGCCGCGCCTAACACGTCGAGGTCTGGGAGGATGCCCAAGGCCGTGCCCCACAGGGGGGCCTTTTTGCCAACCTTTTTGCCTAAGACTTTTTCGCCGACGGCCGCGCCGAGTACGATTTGCGTAACGCTATCCATAGGAGCTTTCGATTTGCAGAGAACAACGTACGAAGAAAACGCCGCGCGTGCATGGTGGCGGCCCGTGGGGCCGGACGAGTGCGCCGACCCGCTTGGCGCCTTGGCCCGGGCGGAGATACCGGCGATCCTGCTGCCCGAGGTCTGCACGTCGGCCGATTGCCAGCGGCTGATGGAACGCTTTGGCGAGCGCGGGTTGCTGCGCGCTGCGGGTGACATGCGCTCGCGCATCGACATTGGCACTAGCCTCGGCAATTTAGGCGGCGACCAAGAGGCATTCTTGGCTGATGCGGAGGAGACGCATGCGCTTTTTGCCATTCTTTTTGAGGGTTTGCTCGATCCGGTGCAACTGCTCTATCGGCACTTGCAGGCGTTGGCTCCCAACAAGGCGGTCAAGACGGCGCGCGAGCGCGACGGGCGATTGTACGGCCCAGCCATCTTTCGCATCCACTACGAGACCCACTCCTATAGTCCGCACATCGACCACGTAGTACTGCGCGAAAAGCGGTTCAACTACGAGGTGGCGCGCTTTACCCACCAATTTGCCGGTGTGCTGTGCGTGCAGAACGCGGATTCTGCGGGTCCTGGGGTGCAGGCTGTGTTGCATCGCTGCCTGTGGACTGAGGAGATACAGCCGTATATCGCCGAGGGCCGTTTTCACGAGTATGCGGCTGCACAGGGCGTGGAGCACTGCGAGGTCGCGTTAGAGCCGGGCGATTTGTATTTCTTCAATACGCGCTGCATCCACGAGGTCCCGGCGGTGCAGGGGGACGATCCGCGGGTGGTGCTCGCCGTCTTCATTGGCTATGCCGAAGACGACGACGAAATCTACGTGTGGTCTTAAGCCGTGTTGCCGTTTACGCGCATCGTCCGCGCCCTGCCAGCGACCGTACCCTTTGTGCCGCCCGAGGCGTTGGAGAGGGAGCAGGGGCAGCCGCTCGTCCTGCGGGTTGGGGCTAACGAGAGCAATTTCGGGATCTCGCCGCAGGCGCGGCAGGCTATGGTGGAGGCGGTGGATCAAGTGCATTGGTACAACGATCCAGAGGGGTACGAACTGCGCTCGGCGTTGACGGAGCGGCACGAGGTGGCGCGGGAAGAGGTCGCCTTGGGCGCGGGCATTGACGAACTGTTGGGGCTTTTGGTGCGCCTTTTTGCCGAGCCGGGCGACGCGGTGGTGACGTCGCTGGGGGCTTATCCTACGTTCAACTACCACGTCGAGGGGCACGGGGCGGTGTTGCACAAGGTGCCCTATCGCACGGACCGAGAGGATTTGCCGGCCCTGTTGGACAAGGCGCGGCAAGTGCGCCCCAAGCTGATTTACGTGGCCAATCCCGACAACCCGATGGGCACCTATCAGCGGGCCGGCGAGTTGCGGGATTTTATCGCGGAGTTGCCGCCGGATTGTGTGTTGCTGCTCGACGAGGCGTATATCGACTTCGCGCCGGAGGATGCCCTGTTGCCGCTGGACACGGAACGGGTGCAGGTGGTGCGGCTGCGGACGTTTTCCAAGGCGCACGGCATGGCCGGAGCTAGGGTCGGCTATGCGCTGGCGCACTGCGATGTGGTGGCCGCGCTCGACAAGGTGCGCAATCACTTTGGCGTCAATCGCATCGCCCAAGCTGGGGCACTTGCTTCGCTGGGCGACGACGAGTTTGTGCGTTCGGTGGTGCGGCAAGTGGAAGAAGGCCGGCGGGAATACGAGGCGCTGGCGGCGGAATTGGGGCTGAAAACGGTGCCTTCGGCGACTAATTTCGTGGCACTCGACGCGGGTAGTGGCGAGCGTGCGCGGCGTCTGATGCAGGTGCTTTTGCAGCACGGGGTTTTCGTGCGGATGCCGGGCGTGGCCCCGCTCGACCGCTGCATTCGTTTGACTGTGGGGCCAGCCGCCGAGCGGCAAGCCTTTGCGGAGGTGCTGCGCGAGGTGTTGCCGAAATTAGATATTTGAGACGAAATCTGAGGAAGGGAGCCTATACTATGCTACCTGTCAAGGAGCAGTATATCATCGACGAAAATGGTCAGCGCGTCAGCGTGGTGCTCGAAATCGGTGCCTACCAAAAGCTGCTGGAAGAGCTAGAGGAGCTAGAATCAATTCGGGCCTACGACCAAGCTAAATCAAGAGACGATGAGGCGATTCCTTTTGAGCAAGCGGTGGAAGAAATGAAATTAGGGGATTGAAGCAATCCATGACTACCGACGCAGCGCTTCTCCACCGCGACCCACACTACACCTACCCAGTTCTCGTCAAGGGCGAGGGGATTTACCTGTACGACGAAGCGGGCAATCGCTATATCGACGGCACGGCCGGAGCTGGCAACGTCACTTTGGGCCACGGTCGTCATGCCATCGTCGAGGCTATGGCCGCGCAGGGACGGGAGTTGGCCTATTGCTTTTCGACGTTTTTTACCAATAAACCGGCCCTTGAGTACGCCCGCCGCTTGGCCGAACTGGCTCCCGGCGATTTGAACCACGCCTACTTTGTCTCGGGTGGCTCCGAAGGCGTGGAGACGGCCATTAAACTGGCCCGCTTGTACCATGTGCAGCGGGGCCAGGCGCAAAAGCACCAGATCATTGGTCGCTGGCGCGGTTATCACGGCGCTACCTTGGGTGCCTTGGCTGCGACTGGGATGCCGGGGTTGCGAGCACCCTTTGAGCCGTATCTGCCAGCTTTTCCGCACATTGCCTCGTGCTATCCCTACCGCTGCGCGTTTGCCGGTTGCGAAGATCGCTGCAATTTGACTTGTGCCCGTCAGTTAGAAGAGACCATCCGCGAGGTAGGGGCGGACAACATTGCCGCCTTTATCGCCGAGCCGGTGGTCATGGCCGGAATCGCCGCCGGAGTGCCGCCGCCCGATTACTACCCCCTCATCCGCCAGATCTGCGACGAATACGATGTCCTCTTTATCGCCGACGAGATCATTACCGGCTTTGGCCGCACCGGCAAGCTCTTTGCCATTGAGCATTGGGATGCGGTGCCCGATATGATCGTTTTTGGCAAAGGGGCCAGCAGCGGGTACGCACCCTTGGGAGGGGTGTTACTGAGCGAACAGATGCGGCGGGATCTCACGCGCAGCGGCCAAGCTCTGCCGCACGTTTTTACCTATGTCAACAACCCAGTGTCTATGTGCGCTGGCTTGGCCGTCCTAGACCTGTTGGAAGAAGAAGGCATCGTGGAACACGCCGCTCAGATGGGGGCCTATTTGCAGGAAAAGGCCCAGGGCTTGACGCGCCACGCTTGCGTCGGCCAAGTGCGCGGCAAGGGCCTGATGTTGGGTATTGAACTGGTCCAGGATCGCCGCAGCCGCAAGCCCTTTCCCCCTGAGTGGGGGGTGTCGCGACGCGTGCCCCAACTGACCTTGGAACGGGGGCTGGCTATTTCGGGCGCTAGCGGGGGAGCCGACTGGGTTGCGGGCGACGATTTGCGCTTTTATCCGCCGCTGATCATTGCGCCAGAGCAGCTCGACGAGTCCTTGGCTATCATGGACGAGTGTTTGGGATTGCTGGAAGCGGAACTGCGGTAAAAGGGCTGAGTAGGGCCAGTAAAGCGCAATTGACCGCGTATGGGTCGAGCCCAGTTAGCACTGGATAGGCGCGGAAAGTTTCTGAATTCGGACGAAATTTCTGCGCCATTGAGGGGAAATTTTCATAAACGCGGCATTTGGAATCAAAGGAAATCGCTAGTGAAAATACTAGTAGCGGGCAGCAGCGGCTTGATCGGCACGGCGCTCTGTAGCCGGTTGGAGCGCGAAGGACACGAGGTGGTGCGCTTGGTGCGGCGGGCACCAGCACAAGGGGAGTTGCGCTGGGATCCAGAGGTCGGCGAGCTGGAACAAGAGGCGCTGGAGGGAATAGAGGCGACGGTGCATTTGGGGGGGCGGAGCATCGCGGCCGGGCGCTGGACTACCACAGTCAAGGAGCAGTTGCGCCAGAGCCGAGTGCAGACGACGCAGCTACTCGCTGCGCGCTTGGCGGGATTGGCCGCGCCGCCGAGGGTGCTGGTCTGTGCGTCGGCGGTCGGCATTTACGGCCATCGGGGCGACGAGGAACTGGACGAAGAAAGCGACACCGGCGAGGGGTTTTTGGCCGAGTTAGGCCGAGCGTGGGAGGAGGCAAGCGCTGTGGCATCTGAGGCTGGGATCCGCGTCGTGCAGGCCCGCTTGGGGATCGTCCTCAGCCGCCGGGGTGGGGCGTTAGCCAAGATGTTGTGGCCCTTCCGCCTAGGGCTGGGTGGCAAGATCGGCAGCGGGCGGCAGTACGTTAGCTGGATTAGCTTGGAAGACGCGGTGGCGGCGCTGATTTATGCGGTGGAAAACGACGCCTTGCGCGGGCCGGTGAACCTGAACGCGCCGCAGCCGGTGACTAACGCTGAGCTGACGCGGACGCTGGGGCGCGTGTTGCGGCGGCCGACGTTATTGCCGCTGCCGGCGTTTGCGGCCAAGTTGGTCTTGGGCGAGTTGGCCGAGGAGGGCTTGCTGGCCAGCCAGCGGGCAAGGCCGACGCGGCTGTTGGAAGCGGGTTTCGAGTTTGCGTATCCCGAATTGGAGGGCGCGTTGCGCCACGCGCTGACTTCGTGAAGCGCAAAAATACAAGGAGCATACTTATGAACATCATCGTCTTGGTCAGCGACACCTTTCGCTACGACTATCTGGGGTGTAACGGCAATGCGTGGATCGGCACGGGTGCGCTCGATCGCTTTGCCGAGCGGGCGGTGTGCTTCGACCGGCACTATTTGTCGAGCTTTCCGACCATTCCCAACCGCACCGACCTCTTTACTGGTCGCTACAGCTTTCCCTTCCACGGCTGGCAACCGCTCGACCCAAGTATCCCGGTGCTGAGTACGATTTTCGGCGCGGCTGGCTATCAGAGTCAGCTTATCTGCGACACGCCGCACCTGATGAAGGGCGTCCACCATTTTGACCGGGGGTTTGACGGGGCGTATTGGATTCGCGGTCAAGAGGGAGACAAGCCGCTGTTGAAAGGCAACTTGCCGCCGCGCATGGAGGTGGCAGGGGCCAAGACGCGCGTCGATCCACGTATGGCGAACACGCGCTTTGGCAATTTGGCGACTCTGCACTCGTGGACCAACCGCGACTGGGCGTGGGAGGAAGATCGCTTCTGCGTGCGCACGGCGCAGACGGCGAGCCGCTGGCTGGAGGAAAATCGCGGCAGCGAGCCTTTTTTGCTGTGGGTGGATTTCTTTGACGCGCACGAGCCGTGGGATCCGCCGGAATATCTCGTGGGCCGCTACGACTCATCGGGGTACGACGGCCCGCCGATGATCCACCCAAACTACGGCCCGGCGACCGCCTATACCCAAGAGGAACTGGCCAACCTCCAAGCCCACTATGCGGCCGAGATTTACTTGGTCAACAAATGGATTGGCTACGTGTTGGACAAAGTTGAAGAGCTTGGGCTGTTCGACGACAGCGTGGTGATTTTTACGTCCGATCACGGCATGTTCGTCGGCGAGCACAACCGCACGGGCAAATCCAACATCCACCCGGCAGACGACCGCGTCTGGCCGCTATACGAAGAGATCAGCCACATCCCGCTGCTGATCGCCGCCCCCGAGGTCGCGGGCGGGCAGCAGGTGGGGGCATTGACGCAATCGGTGGATTTGCTGCCGACGCTGATGGCTTTGACTGGCGTAAAAAAGAGCGACCTCGCAATGCACGGACACTCGCTGGTGCCGCTGCTGAGCGGATCGGCCGCGTGGCCGCGGCAGTACGCCTTCAGCTCGACCTTTATCCGCAATGGCGGGCCGACCGTGACCGACGAGCGCTGGACCTACTTGGCGCATGGCGAACACGGCGGCGCACCCGAGCTGTACGACATGCAGACTGACCCTCAGCAGCAGACGAATGTGATCGACGCGCATCCAGCAGAAACTCGGCGGATGCAGCAAGCCTTGGCGGACTTTCTCGACGAGATGGAAACGCCCGCGGAAAATCGCGCGTTGTTGGGGCCGGTCAGCGGGCCGGATTACAATTGACCGCGGCCGCTAGCTGGTGAAGAAATCGAAGATGTGGCCGAGACGCGAACTGTCGGCGGCGTAGAATTCAGTGTAGCGGCACTGCTGGCAAGTTACGGTTGTCAGCTTGCGGTTTTGCACGTCGAATATCTTGGACCAGAAACCGCCGGAGGCGCGGATTTCGCCGGTCTCGTAGGCGGTGTGACGGCATTTGGGGCACTCAAAGCGCAACTCAGGTGAACTCATAGGGCCTCATACATTGGGTGTGGATATCCTACAGGGCAATATATCAAAAACGTAGATTGCCGTCACACTTATAAGGCTAGGGGATGGACTGAATTTTTACCGGAAAGAAGAAGAGGACGGGGGAAGGGATTAACAGGTGTTTTTGCGTTGCTTAGTGCCGTGCGCTGCTTCACTCCTCTACATCGGCGAGTATTTCTTCGAGAGTCCACAAACGCTCGGAGTCGGCGATTAGGGCCTCTATGATGAGGGGATGGGCTTTGATGGTCCGCGAGTCGATAAACTCGAAACGGGGCTGGCCCTGCCCGAGCATTCCCCGATCCTCAATCACGAGGATGTCGTCTGGCTCCCCCGAGGCGTCTGTGTGGCGATACAGTGGCATTTTGTCCCTCCTTGTCAAAAGGTTTTCTGCTGCTTAGACGCCGGTATTGGATAATAGTTGCCGGTTATTTACTGACTGCGTAACGTCAGTATGCCATATCCCGCTCTTTTATCCACCGCTCGATACAGGCGGCCGTCTCATCGGGGTATTCGAGGTGGGGCGCGTGTCCGCAATTGGGGAAGATGTGCAGGTCGGCGCAGGGCAGGTCGGCGGCGAAGCGCTGGGCCGAGCGCACGGGTAAGACGCGGTCTTGTTGCCCCCACAAAACCAAGGTCGGGCAGGTGATGTCGCCAAAGCGCTGGTGGAACGTCGTCACGTCGAGGGGTACGAGGTTTCGCGCTGAGTAGTGGTAGGCGTACGCGGCGTTGGGTTTTTCGAGCGCGGCGCGAGCGACGGTGGCGAGTTCGGGGGGGATTTTGCTGTGGTCGTGGAAGCAGCGCCGGAAAGTGCGCCAAACAGCCAAGCGCAACAGACCGCAGGCCCGCGCTAGGGTGTGGAGCGGAGCGTAGGTCAACAGCTTGCCTAGGGAGCTGCCGAGGGTGCGCACGTGGACGGGAAGTTTGTGGGGATAGCCGGCTGCGTCGATGAGAACTAGCCCGCGCACCTTAGCTGCGAGCGCGGGAAAGTCGAGGTACAAGCGCAGGGCCAAGCCGCCACCGAGTGAGTTGCCCACGAGAATTACGTCGTCTAAGTCCAGCGCCGCGATAAAGGCCGCGAGGTAGCTAACCTGCATGTCCGGCGAGTAGCGCTCGTGCATCGGGCGGGCGGCAAAGGTCGGCTTGCTGCTGTGCCCGTGGCCGATCAAGTCGGGGGCGATGATGCGGTGGCCGGGCAGGCGGGCGGTCAAGCGGAACCAAGTGGCCTTGTTGTCAAAGATGCCGTGCAGCAGCACTAAGGGGGGATGGTCCCCTTTGCCATTGTCGATATAGGCCATTTCGACTTGGTCGGCGAGGGCGATGCGGTTCTCAGCGAACCGAGGGAAGAGGGAAGAGGATGAAGAAGCAATAGGCGGCATTGTGTAAAGAAGCATATTTGCCTAGTGGAATTCAACTTGGGGCAACCCTAGTATATGATTTAGATTTAGGGCGTCGGCGGTTGTATCTTGGGAGTGGGTCGAGCGGACCGGCCAAGATATCTTTTGAGTACGCGTTGAAGATGGGCATAAAAGGTTCCTTTCACTTACCTATGGAGGTGCTGTCATGTTGAGATTCGCCGTTGTTGGATGCGCCGTGCTATGGAGCAGCCTCGCCGAGGCGGTCAAGTGGGATTTCGACGATGGGACGATGCAAGGGTGGTCTGCCAAAAGAAATTTTGAATGGGGTGGGCCAAATGAATTTAATCTGTTTCCAGGGGAGGTCGAAGACGGCGTGTGGAGGGTCGATGTCTCGCCCTCGGTGGTGGGAGAAAAGGATCCTTATCCGAACGCGATCTTGATTTCTTATCCCATCGGCTACGATTCGCACCTGTTCGACCGGGTGCGAGTCCGGTTCCGCACTGTGCATGACCGCCCTACGGTAGGGCGCGTTGGGCTTGCTTGGACTAATGAGCACAACCTCGCGACACCAGGGCTCAATCCAGAAGAGTCGTCAGAAAGCCGATTTGCGATCCCCTCCACAGACTTCGCGTACACGACCGAGTGGCAGGAAGTAGAGTTTACCCTCTCCGGCCAAGATGAAATTGTGTGGGCGGGGGTTTTACGGGATATTCGGCTGCGTTTTAGCTTGGATCGAAACGAAGCGGAGGAGTCCCGGTCGGTGGATGAGGTGGTCGGGCACTTTGAGATCGACTGGATCGAGTTGACCGGCCCTGAAGAGCGCTCGCAGGGCGAATTAGCCTTGCCGCCGGTGAAGTATTTTGAGTTTGATGATCCCGGTCTTTTTACACCACCGGTGTTTTATCCGATTACACCGGGTTTAGGGTACAGCGGGGGGAGGGGGATCGGCGTCTTGACCGACTTAGATGGCGATGGCGACTTAGACCTTTTCTCTACTCGGTATGCCCCTTATCAGGGCGATCCCTCCTCCGGCTATAGGTCCCCCCATGGCTGGGTCATGGCCCTCAATGATGGTAGCGGGACCTTTGAAAGCGCGCGTATCGGATATACCCAAGACTCGGGAGGATTTTTGGATATACTCGCCCGCGACTTAGATGGCGATGGCCAAGACGAGCTTGCAATTTTTAAGTGGAATGGAGGCGAAGTAGAGGTTTGGTCTATCGGAGCGGGTCTCCAGCAAGAGGTACTCACTGTAAGTTCGGATGACCGCGAAGCGCTATGGGATTTGTACTACAGCAGGTTTGATTCTATGAGAGGGGATTTTGATGGCGATGGGCAACAGGAGATACCCGTGGAACTCCAACGCAACTCCTATGAAGGAAACATGGGACTCGTTGTGCAAAGGCTGTCCGCAGAAGGGGGGCTATCCGAAGAGGTGCTGGAGGTGCTGTATGATGAGCATTTGTTTCTGCGCTCGTGGGTGGTGGTGCGCGATTTGAACGCCGACGGGGTAGATGATTGGGTGTTTGTCGGCGGCAACCGGGCGTCGGGTCTTGGGGTGTTTGTCGAGTGGGGTGGGGGCTTGAATCCGACCCAAGAAGAGGAGACGCATCGCTTGATTGGCGATGGGACCGGGGTGTTGACCGGCGATGTGGATGACGATGGCGATTTGGACTTGGTAGTGTTGGATTCGGCCTTGGGCGGTGTGCATGTGCTTAAAAATTCGGGAGTTGGACAGCCGACGGCAGTGATGGCGGCGGGTGCTGTGCCGGTGCAGTATCGGTTGGGCGACAGCTATCCCAATCCGTTTAATCCGGCGGTGGTGATTCCCCTCGATTTGGCGACGGACGCGGCGGGAGTGTCGCTGACGGTGTACGACGTGTTGGGTCGTCGGGTGCGGCAGTTGTGGCAGGGGGCACTACCGGCGGGTACGCATCGGTTTGTGTGGGATGGTCGCGACGAGGTAGCTAAGGATGTGGCCGCCGGCGTGTATCTCTATCGGGTCGAGGTGGATGGGCGCGTAGAAGCTAAGAAGACGACGAAGCTGCCGTGAGGGAAAACGTGGGCCGATGAGACGGCCAACTTCGGGCAGAAAATTAACCGCCGCTAACACCATAAGTTAGCGGCGGTTTTTTATTTTCAACGAGCCTCTCGTTCCACCAAGGAGCTGATAGCTTCGAGGTCGAGGTCGCTGCCGTCTTGGGGATAGGTGTAGGGCAGGAGCCACCAGTCCTCGGTGAAAGAGGCTTCGCCGCCGGGCGGTATATTCTCGTGCGGGCCGATCGGCTCTAGCTCGCACATCAGATCCTCGTAATACCATATTGAGATGGTCAGCCCGGCCAGTTCGCCGTAGGGCCGATCGGGGTACACTGGATAGCGCTTGACCCACAGCAAGTCGTTGCGGTCGAGATAGGCAAACCACCCGGCTTGCGAGTCCATGCCGAGCTTGGGTCTGAGCGGCGTGGAGAGGACTTCGAGGAAGTTGTCGCGGATGCGGATATTGGGGTCTTCGGGGCGATAGTTGATGACCGGGCCGGGGCCGTACATGACATAGGAATCCGGGAAGCGACTCGGCGTTAGGGGAATGAGTACGATGCCGCCGCCGGTGCCAAAGGTGCGGCTCCAGTGGCCCCAGTGCTTTGCGCTGTCCGAGACGTTTTTGATGGTCTGAGTGACGCTCAAGTGGGTGGAGTCCTCGGCGAGTTGGAAGTCGCGGATGAGTTGGACGCCGGTCGGCTCGTCCTTTTTGCTAATTAGGCGGGCCGAGCGCGGGCCGGTGATTTGACTTTCCCACTGCCCGAGCCAAAGGTCGGGATGAGCGGGGATGATCATTTCCGGGCCGATGTCGAGGCGGCCGCCGGTGGGGCCGAAGCGAGGGTCGCCGCCCTCAAAGGTCGCGCCTTCTTGCGCGGGGTCGAGGTAGATGGCGTTGGGGCCTTTGCGCGAGTATTCGAGGATGCGGCCGGCCGATGAGGTGAGGACGACGCGGGTGTGGGCGTTTTCGAGCAGGATGCAGTCTTCGTAGCCGAAGTAGGCGATGCGGTCGGTACCGGGCATGTTGGGGTCGGCTCCAGCTTGGGTGGTGGCGAGGGTGAGAAGTAGCAGCGTTAGTCGGCGCATAGTGTGTTTTCCTTACTGGTTGGGATTGACGATGACGCGCCCCTGCACTTTGCCCGCTAAGATGTCCTTGCCGAGGCCGGGGACGTCGGCTAGACCGACCTCCGTGCAGATGCGATCTAATTTTTCCAAAGGCAATGCGGAGGCTAGACGCGCCCAAGCGGCAGCGCGGCGCTCGGCTGGGTAGAAGACCGAGTCGATGCCGAGGATGTTGACGCCGCGTAGCAAGAAGGGGATGACGGTGGTTGTGAGTTGGGCACCGCCGGCTAAGCCCACCGCGGCGACGGACCCCCCGTAGGCCATCTGGGCCAAGACGCGGGCCAAGGTGGTGCCGCCGACCGAGTCGATGCAGGCGGCCCAGCGCGCACTTTCCAAGGGTTTGTTGGATGGCTCGGCGAGGTCCTGGCGCGGGATGATGGTTTGGGCACCGAGGTCTTTTAGATAGGGTTCGAGCTCGGGGCGGCCAGTGGATGCGGCGACTTGGTAGCCCCGCGAGGCGAGCAGCAAAACGGAGAGGGAGCCGACGCCGCCGGCCGCGCCGGTGACGAGGACTTCGCCTTTGTCGGGCGCGAGGCCGTGGGCTTCGAGCGCTTCCAAGGAAATGGCCGAGGTCAGGCCCGCGGCCCCTAATCCCATGGCATTGCGCAGCGTCAAACCGGCGGGTAGGCGCACGAGCCAGTCGGCCTTGAGGCGAGCCTTTTGCGCGTACCCGCCCCAGTGGGTTTCGCCGACGCGCCAGCCAGTGCATAGGACTTGGTCGCCGGGTTGGAACTGGTCGCTCTGGCTGTGGACGACGGTACCGGCGAGGTCGAGGCCGGGGACGTGGGGATAGGTTTTGACCAAGCCGCCTAGGCCGTTGAGAATCATCCCGTCTTTGTAGTTGAGCGAGGAATACGCAACGGCGATTTCTACGTCGCCGGCGGGCAGACGGTTTTCGTCGAGTTCTTCGATGAGGGCAGAGTGCTCATGTAAGATGAGTGCTTTGAACATGGTCTTTATAAGATCGAAAGAGGAAACTGAAGCAAGTGAACAGCCCGCCGACAGACGATCTGCCGGGGGATTATGGTAGGGTCTCCGTTTGAAATCCGCAAACTAAACCGCAGATGGGGCAGATAGCACAGATGGCGCGGAGGGGTGGATCGACCGTTTTAGTGCCGACGATTCCAGAGCGAACTATGGCCGGGCAAAGAAGTACGAGAATACGCGGGCGCAACCTGTCGTTTTCAAATTCACGAAAATACACCGTACTCAAGGCGGCCGAGGAGGTTTTCGACCTCGCGGGCACCTATCTCAGTATCGGCGTATTGCAATGGCGTCTTCATGTCGAGGGCCTTCTTCGGCTCTTTGAACCACGCCTCCGCCCGCTCTTGGTCTCCCAAAACTTCAATCGCCCGGTCGTACAGGTTTGAAATTCGCATCTTAGGCATTAGGCGATTCCCCCTCCGATTGAAAATTGGACGAATTGAACACGAGACGCAACAGGAGCCACCAAATGTAAACATCGCAAGGAGAAGGACTGGATGTATCGTCGACAAGACCATGTGCTTGGTCGTTACGACGATTATGAAATAACGTTTTTAATTCAAAGAGCAAGTCTTTTCCGAAAATCTCTTTGGTCTTTTCGTGATAGAGCAATTTACCGAGTAACAGTTCTTCATCAACTCCATTTTTTCTTTTCCGAGTATTGACCCCATGTTGTTTCAAATGAAAACGGATAAGGTTTTCAATTTGAGGATAGAGAACTTGGAAAGCTACGGCAAAGTTGCCGTTATATCCTTCGATCAGCCCTTTGCCGAAAGCCTGCATCCGCCTAGGCGGCACGACAGGAGAACGCTCGGCAATCGAGAAAAAGAGTTCCGGCTCTAGGCAATGTTCTTGCTGTATGACTTTCAATGCGGGTAATAAGGCAGCGTTAACGAAGAATGAAACGTAGATCATGTAATCTTTTGCTACCTGAGCGTGGACGGCCGGATCGTCTATAGACGGATTGGCACTAGTAGGGGGATGGTTAGAAGTAACTCGCCCATCGGCGCTTATCGTCGTTGTAGGAGATATAAATGACGCAGCACTATTTCGTAGTCTATTCACAGTACGTGAGGTAAGTTCGTCTATATCAACCATGCTTCTTAGATTGACAAATTTATAAAGTGCTTCAATGTGACCTTTACCTGTTACAGCAGCACAGGCGATCTCCGAGCGTTGGTTGAACCTTTCCGTGATGTCAACCGTAATTGGTTCTACTTCGTTTTTTTCCTGCTTCAAAAGCTCTTCTCGACGCAGCATCAATTCGTCAATTCGTTCGTCCACTCGGTAAGTTGATAATTCAGATTTAGGCATTTTACTCTTGTCTTTAAGCCAATATAGCGTGTCAATAGCCACCCCGTAAGAGAGAGCCGCAAGCAAGCAGCTTGGCTCTTCCGAAGAGAGCCGACTATCCCCTTTTTTCACCAATGACTCGACCTTTCTGAGGATCATTTCAACGAACTTAGTTGTATCGCCTGACGATTTGAACCACTGCGCAGCAGCTTGGTAATAATCTGCTGCGACTGAATACTCATTGTCAGATTCAAAGCCGAGAGCCATTGATTTGAGTTTTGTGGCGATTGCAGTTGCTTGATTCTTTCCAAGTTTGTTCGATTTCAATAGCTTAGCCAGCTCTCGTCCAAAATATCTTCCCTCGCATGTCGCCGACTCAAATGTTTGAATGATAGCCTCTTCAATAGCTGATAGACGATAACTGTCTTTAATCGAGATGGATAAACGGATTGCTCTATCCCAGAACTCATCAGCCCAGAGCCATGTTTCGTCATCTAACGGAATTGAACGGTAGCTGTCAATAGCATCTAAGGCAAACTTTATGTTACGCGGACGTTGATAGTGCCAGACCAAATGAGCCAAATGTGCTTTTAGCCAAGGATCGTCAACCTCGTCAACGATTTCTGCAAAGAAAGCAATCTCGGCTTCCGTTACGTCTTCTGGAAGCTCCCTCCCTGAACAGGCATTCTTGAGAATGAACAAAGCCTTGCCGAGAGTGAATAAAACCTTACCACGAGATAGTCGGTCGTCGTCAAAAGCTCTTTTTTCAGCAGCCGATAGAGCAGAGCACCTGCTAGTATGGTTCTCGCGTTCAAGACCTGAAATGGCGTCCTTCCATCCGCTTTGGAGAAAATCCTCTTTAGTGACAACGAGATCTGCGGGATAGCGTTCATAAGCCAGCATAGGGCCATTTTCTTCTTTCATTGGCGACGGACAGATATCTGAGGCCGATTCGGTTGCACAGCCAAGAGGAAAATTTTCTGCGAAAGCCATTGTTGGTCAGCCATAGCTCTTTGGGGACTGTAGGTCTTTGGAATATAGCGTCTATGTACCATTTCTAAGTACGCAAATTTCTATAACAAGCACAAGGTCAGCCAAGGCGTACAAACCCCGGTCGGCTGCAAAAGCGGAGCATCCCCACTGACCGAGGAAAATCGATAGACTTTTTTCAGCTAGCGTAAGCGGCGTTTACTGACAGGAGGATAATTCTAGGGCGTGTAGGTCGTTGTACGATACATCACGCAACGCTGGGGGTATGCACCCCGTCAACTCGTTCCAAGAGAGGTACAAGAATTCTAGGCTATCGAGTTGCCCTAATGTTTCAGGAATCGTCCCCGTCAATTCGTTCCAGGAGAGGTCCAAGGCTCGCAGGTTATTGAGTTGCCCTAATGCTTCAGGAATCGTCCCCGTCAATTCGTTTTCGGAGAGATTTAGGAGTTCTAGATTATTGAGTTGCCCTAATGCTTCAGGAATCGTCCCCGTCAACAAACCGTTGAAGCTGAGGTCTAGGTATTTCAGGTTGTTGAGTTGCCCTAATGCTTCGGGTATCGTCCCCGTCAAAGAGTTCCAAGAGAGGTCTAGGGTTTCTAGGTTGTTGAGTTGTCCTAATGCTTCGGGTATCGTCCCCGTCAACAAACCGTTGCTGGAGAGGTCTAGGGTTTCTAGGTTGTTGAGTTGTCCCAATGCTTCGGGTATCGTCCCCCTCAAACCGTTGCTGGAGAGTTCCAACGCAGTGACCTGCCCCTCGTCGTCTGTGGTAACGCCGTACCATTCGTTCAGCGGTGTTTCACTTAGCCAGTTGGTATTGTCCGTCCAGCGGTCGCCGCTGGTAGCCTCATATAAAGCGGCCAACACAGCCGCCTGAGGATCTTCTACTAGATGACAGGAGGATAGCCCTAGCCCGTCTAGATCATTACTCGGTACAGCTTGCAATGTTGAGGGTATGCACCCCGTCAACTGGTTGCCACTGAGATACAGGTATTGCAGGTTTTCTAGTTGTCCCAACATTTTGGGTATCGGTCCCGTCAACTGGTTGTCGCTAAAGTTGAGGAGTTCGAGTTTTTCTAGTTGTCCCAACGTTTCGGGTATAGCCCCCGTCAACTGGTTGCCGCTGAGGTCTAGTCTTTCTAGGCTGTTGAGTTGTCCGAGTGTTCCGGGTATCGGTCCCGTCAAACCGCTGCCGCTGAGGTCCAAGTATTTCAGGTTGTTGAGTTGTCCGAGTGTTTCAGGTATCGTCCCTGTCAAAAGGTTGAAACTGAGGCTTAGGCTTTGCAGGTTATTGAGTTGTCCTAATGCTTCGGGTATGGCCCCCGTCAACTGGTTGCCGCTGAGGTCTAGTCTTTCTAGGCTGTTGAGTTGTCCGAGTGTTTCGGGTATCGGCCCCGTCAAACCGTTGCGGCTGAGGATTAGGGTTTTCAGGTTGTTGAGTTGTCCCAACGTTTCGGGTATGGTTCCCGTCAACTCGTTATAGTCAAGATAAAGACCAGTGACCCGCCCTTCGTCGTCCGTGTCGACGCCGTACCATAGATTGAGCGGGTACGTACTGATGCTGATGAGCCAGTTCGTATTCTCATCCCAGTTATCGCCGCCAGTAGCCTCATAGAGCGCGATCAATACAGCCCGATCTCGGTCACTGCCTAAACCGATTCCATCCGGCAACGTCGGGTCAAGCGGATTCGCAATATAGGTCATAATAAGCAGGACATCCGCTATATCTATCTGGCCGTCTTGGTTGACGTCGCCTAGGGCGATATTGCCTTGATTGGGCGCTACGAAGGAAAAGCGTTCTAAGGTATAGAGCAGCACGAGCAGCGCGTCCGCTATATCGACCTGATTGTCGTTGTTGACATCGCCCAGTATGCCCACCACTTGTGCGACCTTGCCCGAAGCATGTGACCGGGGAGGTTCTCCGACGATTATGGCCTCTCCCGTAAAAGCAAACGCCGTATCGATGTAGGTTGTCATATAGGGACAGGAAATGCCCAACCAGTAGCTCGGTCGCTGGGGTACAGAGACCTCGAAGCCTCCTTGGTCGTCCACCGGCGCACGGGCTAGCACTACTAAACGCTCCGCGTCGATGATAACCACTTCAGCCCCCGACACCACAGAGCCTTCAACCGGCACAATCTGGCCTCGTTGGACCTGTTCCGGGCCAGACGGATAGAGCGGGTTGGAAGATTGGTTTTCAGACCGATGGTCGCCGTCGCCACAAGCGATCATAGACGAGGCGAATATCAGAACGAATAGGCTAGGCATGGCATGTTTTTTCGGTTTAGAGTGACGGGCCAATATGGCGACCAACTCGTCTGTTGCATCGGTGCGTATTCTACATCTGTCGAATGCTTAGAGCGTTCACTCCACCGGGATTTCGTCGTTAAAAACCTGAGTGCGTTTCATCAGGCGGCGCTGGTCGGGGGGGAAGGCGAGGCGGCGGTGCATGGTCGGGCGGTTGTCGAAGAGGACGAGGTCGCCGACTTGCCACTCGTGAGTCCAGACGAAGCGCGGCTGTTCGAGATGGGCGTACAGTGAGCCGAGCAGGGCGTCGCTGTCACGGCGGCTGAGGCCGACCACGTATTTGGTCAGGTGCGGCCCTACGTAGAGCGAGCGGCGACCCGTTTCGGGATGGGTGCGGACGATGGGGTGAGCGACGTGCTCGGGAGGGTTTTGCGCTTCGACGTAGTGGCGATGTACGGCGCGCATTCCCTTGAGGCGGGTTTTCCAAGCGTCGTCGAGCGCTTCGTAGGCCGCGGTGCAATTGCACCACTGGGTCTGGCCGCCCTGTGAGGGAATTTCCACCGCGTAGAGCACCGACAGGGTGCCGGGGCGTTGCAGGTAGGAAAGATCCGAGTGGAAGGGAATCAGTTCGTCGCCTAGTTCGCCGATTGGCTCGCCGTTTTCTTTGACATTGGAGATGAGGAAAATCTCCTTGACTCGCCGTGGGCGTTGCTTGCGCACGTGGGGTACGGGTTTGCCAAAGTACGCGGTGAAGCGCACTTGGTCTTCGTCGCTGAGTTGCTGTTGGCGGAAGAAAACTACGCCGTGGTCGAGCAGTGCTTGGCGCACCTGCGCGACTTGGCCGGGTGCCAGCGGTGCGGATAGGTCGCACCCTTTGATCTCAGCGCCGAGCGCGCCGCCGGTGGGCGCGACTGTTATCGCACAGGCCATTTGAAAATCATCCCGCATCTGCGTTCATCTGCGGATACTTTGCCCCGGTGCGACCGGGTGTTGGCCCTTGGGAGCAGACGATACCCACTGGATTCCCGCTTGCGCGGGAATGACGGAACGCTGATCCCTGCGGCGGCTTGACACGACCCAAGAGAGTTTTCAGATGACTTTTCAGACATTGCAGACGGAGAAGGCGTGGGCTAGCGAATCAACCGGATCGCCCTTGGGTCGGTACTCGTGGCCGACGTAGCCATCGTAGGAGGTGGCAGCGATGGCCTGCATAATCGGCGGATAGTAGATCTCTTGCTGGTCGTCGAGGTCGCGGCGGCCGGGGTTGCCGGCGGTGTGGAAGTGGCCGATGCAGTCGATGTGGTCGGTGATGTTGCGGATGAGGTCGCCTTCCATGATCTGCATGTGGTAGATGTCGTAGAGGAGCTTGAACCGGGGCGAGCCGACGGCCCGGCACAGAGCCACGCCCCAGGCGGTGTGGTCGCACTGGTAGTAGGGATGGTTGACGCGCGAGTTGAGTAGTTCCATGCAGAGGGTAATGCCCTTTTCCTCGGCGGTATCGGTGACGCGGTGCAGGCCGGCGACGCAGTTGGCGAGGCCCTCTTCTGAGGAGCGGCCCTCGCTGTTGCCGGAAAAGCAAATCAGCGAGGGGATGCCGCATTCAACGGCGAGGTCGATGTTGGCGAGCAGCTCGTCTTCGATGCGGTCGTGATTCTCGGGCTTGTTGAGGCCGTCGGGTAGGGAAGCGTGGCCGGAGACGATGGCGATGGCGAGGCCGTGGTCTTGGATGAGCGGCCAGTGCTCTTGGGCAGCCATTTCTACGGATTGGTAGCCGATGCGAGCGGCGGCCGCGACCAATTCTTGCGGGCTGAGGCCGCTGCCGGTGAAGGGATTGAAGCAGGCGGATTGTTTGATAGCAGGCATAAAGCTAGGCTCCTGTGCCGAACATTTCGGCGACCGGGGTAAAAGGGGCATCGAGTTCGAGGGGGTACATGGGCCGCTGGCAGACGCGGTGCCCGAGGGTGGGCAAGTTCGCGCTGGTCGAGCCGGGGGCATCGACGTTGAAGTTTATCTCGGCCCACTCGTCGAAAAAGTGCCATTGGCAGTGCGGCGACTTGATGACGATGAGGTTGTAGTTTTTGGGGTTGATGTCGTGGGCGATAAAGACCGAGCGATCGATAAAGGGCACCGAGCGGCTGACGCAGACGATGGTGAGGTTGTCGCTTTCCAGCACGGCTGTAGGCCCGGCGTGCTGGGGCGTGTTCCAAGATTCGCAGAGGTATTCGCCGTCGCCGAGCTGGGTGACTTCGACCTCTAGGTCGAGCGGGGCAAAGCGCGAGTCGAGCGAGCCGCCCAAGACCACGTGGATGCGTGCGCCGAGTCCGGCGTCGTGGGCCATGTACGCGGCGGGTGCATCCACTAGCGGCGCGAGCACTTGGCCGGAGTAGCCGTTGGTGTGCAGGGCTTGGACTAGGACATTGCTGTCGCCGGTTGCGCCCGAGGAGGGGGCGTCGGCCGCGTCGGTAAAGAGGACTGGGCCGCTGTATTGGGGGGCTTGGGCGACGGCGTCTTCGACCGATACGAGGTCGGGCTGCATGAGGGCGCGGCGTTCCCAGAAGTCAGTGGCGAGATGCAGGGCCTCGTTGCGGGCGAGGTCGGGGTCGGCATCGGCCACGACGATGGCTTGGGAGCACAGCTCGGGCACGTCGGTAAACGGGTTGCCGATCATCATGCCGGCGGCGAGAATGTCGGGCTGTTCTTCTAAGGCTTGGCAGTAGCGGATGGTCTCGCCGTACACGCCGGAGGCGGTGATGAGTTCGTTGCCGCGCACGAGCGCGGGCACTCGCACGCGGGCCACTACGGGCTGTGCGCCGGCGAGGACTTGCAGGAGCAAGTACGCGGCGCGGCGGCCGGTGTCGGCCAAATCGACGTGCGGATAGGTGTGGTAAATGGCGAGGCCGTTTGAGTGCTCCAACATGCGGTGGGTGAGGATGCCGTGGAGGTCTTGCGAGATCACGATGGGGAAGTCAAGACCAGCACTGCGGCGGATCTCTTGTAGCAAGTAGCCCTCCGGGTCGAGTTCCTCGGTGCAGCCCATGGCACCGTGCAGACAGAAATACAGGCCGTCGGCGTCGGTTAGGTGCGGCGTGACCGCGTCGAGTAGCTCGGCGGCAAGGCGCTCGAAGTCCCGTTGGTCTAAAGGCCCGGCCGAGGGGGCGACGGCTCCGTAGGTGGGTATGACGTCGATGTGGCTGTCGGCGAAGACCTGCAAGGCACCGCACAGCTCGGTCTCGCGGCCTTGGTGATAAGTGAGCAACTCAGGACCGCGGCGGACGGAGAAGTTGTCGTACGTGCCGATGACCGGGTTGAAGGAGGAGATTTCTTGCTTGCACTCGGCGACGAGGATGCTGGACATGGGCGTCCGTTCGGTTAAGTTTTGCGCGGGCGGATGTTGGGGCCTTGGGGGGTGTCTTCGATTTCGTAGCCGGCCGCGGCGATTTCGTCGCGCAGGGCGTCGGCTGTGGCCCAGTCCTTGGCGTCACGAGCCTGTTGCCGCTGGGCGGCGAGCGCGTGAATAGCTTCGGGTACGTCCTCTTCTTGCGGCGTCCAAGCGGCCAGCCCCAAGCCCATAACTTCGTCGAAGTGCAACAGCGTGGCCTTCTTGGCGGCATCGGGGAGATCGTCGGCCACGAGTTCCCAGCACAAGGCGAGGACGCGCGGCATGTTGAGGTCGTCCTCGACGCGCTCTTTGAACGCGGCTACGTAGCGGTCGTCGGGTTCAGATGGCGCACCCCAGGCGTGGGCGGCGGTGCGCAGCCGGTCGAGGGCTGTGGCCGCGCCAGCGAGGCTCTCCCAGCTAAACGAGAGCTTGGCTCGGTAGCGCGCTCCGAGGCAGAAAAAGCGGTAGGCGAGGGGATCGTACCCCTTTTCGACGAGGGATTCGAGGCGCAGGAAGTCGCCGCTCGACTTGGACATCTTCTCGCCGTCGAGCTGCAAAAACGCGCCGTGGAGCCAGAATTCGGCCAACCGCGTGTCGTAGCAGGCCTGGGCTTGGGCGATCTCGTTGGTGTGGTGGACCGAGATGTGATCTTCGCCGCCGCAGTGAATGTCGAAATACGATCCCAAGTACTTGGCCGCCATAGCGGTGCATTCGATGTGCCAGCCGGGGAAGCCGCGCCCCCACGGGCTGTCCCATTCCATCTGCCGTTGCGCGTCTGCTGGGCTGAACTTCCACAGCGCGAAGTCCGTGATGCGGCGCTTCTGCCCGAGATCGACGCGCTGGCCGCCTTGCAGGCCTTCAATGTCGAGGCGGGCGAGGTGGCCGTAGTCGCTCAGGCGCGAGGTGTCGAAGTACAGGCCGTCGTCTGTGCGGTACGCGTAGCCTTTTTCCTCGATGGCGGCGATGGCGGCGATCTGCTCGCGAATGTGGTCGGTGGCTCGGCACCAGACGTGGGGGGCGCGCACGTTGAGCCATTCGAGCTTTGCTTGGAAATCCGCGGTGTAGCGCTCGGCGATTTCCCACGCCGTTAGGCCGGTGCGCCGCGCGCCGGCTTCCATCTTGTCCTCGCCGGTGTCCGCGTCGGAGGTCAGGTGCCCCACGTCGGTGATGTTGACGACGTGATGGACCGCATAGCCGCTGTATTCAAGGGCGCGTCGCAGGATGTCCTCGAAGATATAGGTGCGCAAGTTGCCGATGTGCTGGTAGTTGTACACGGTTGGGCCGCAGGCGTACAGGCGAACTTGGGGCGGCGCGAGCGGCGCGAAGGGCCGCTCTTGGCGGGCATAGGTATCAAAAAGATGCAGAGTCATAGGGCTATTAAAGAGGGGTTAGTGGCAAGATGTGGCAATGGAGCTATAGCTCGTCGATGGATACTTCGCGTCCTTCCACCGCGCTTTTGACTGCGGCAAAAACCATGGCCATGGACTTGAGGTTGTCGGCTGCATTGCACTCGGGCGTGCGGCCTTCTTCGATGGCGGCGACGAATTCCCGCAGCACGGGGTTTTGGCCTTGGCCGTCGCTGTCGAGCGGGAGCTGCCGCCTGATTTTGGGATCGGCGCGGTGCGAGTGGGTGTGGTACAAGTCGAAGCCCTCCCACGTCAAGGTGCCATGCGGCCCCTCGTAACGCCACTCGCCGTTGTGCCCGGCTGGTACGTGTCCAACCGTGCAGCCAATGCCGCGATGGGTGGCGACTGTGCCGTTGGCAAAGCGAAAGAGGATCATCTGGGCGGCGTCGCCTTGGTGCCAGCCCCAGGGGAGGTTCCAGGTGAGGGCGTGTGCGCTCACGGGGTCTTGGCCGAGGGTGTAGCGCATCATGTCGAAGTGGTGAATGCCCATGTCGGTGAGGAACATGTACGGCTCGGTGACGTAATGCGAGCCGGGCGAGTCGGCCCAATTGACGTAGAGCGAGACATCGAGCTGGCCAACCGGGCCGATGAGGTCTTCGGCCAGCAGGCGGCGGGTCGTGCGCGGCAGGCCGTTGAAGCGGTAATTCTGGGTAATCATGTGCGCGACGCTGGCTTGAGTGCCGGCCTCCACTACGCGCCGGGCCGCTTGGTAATCGTCGCTGAGGGGCTTTTCTCCGAGCAGGTGCAGGCCGGCGGCAAAGGTCTGCATGGCGATTTCTTCGTGGATGGCTGGCGGGGTTACGTCGAGCACAAAGTCGGCTTGCACGGCGTCGAGAGCTTGGCCGAGGTCGTCGTACATCCGGTCGGCGGCAAAGCCGTGGTCGGCTGTGGCGCGCTGGCGGTTGGGCGCAAAAGGCTCGACGCAAGCTGCTACCTCGACGCCCGACTGCTGTTGGCACTGACCGAGCCAATAGCGGCCCCGACCGCCCAACCCTACGAGTATGGCTTTCATTGGCGTCCTTTCTCTTTATTTTATTTGCTTTAAATAAAGGGCTTGGCCTGCGGCCGGGCCAGTCGCCGGAGAAAATTGACACGGTTTGAGCACAAGACTACCTTTGAACGATTTTAACGAGAGATACCACAATGTGCCTTCCGTCTCCGTACCTCTGAGGTACCCTACTTTTGGCTATATCGCATAGGGCGTCCGCTCGCCTCTTCCTCGCGCTGCTCGCGTGGCCCTTGAGTTGGAGTTGCGCCGAGAGAAACGCCGAAGAAATAGCTCCCGGGGTGGTGTACCACAAAATTCACGTGCCCGAAGGGCCGTGGCGGATTTACATGGTGGAAGTGGATCTGCCGCGCTCGTGGGCGGCGGGCATTCGAGTGCGCACCGCCAAGCAGAAAGAAGTGCAAAAGACCAGTAGTTTGGCCGCTGGTGCCTTAGCGGCCATAAACGGGGACTTTTTGTTTCCCGGCGAATCAAGCCAGCCAGCCGGATTGTACATTGAATCCGGCAATCTCATCCGCCTCCCCCAGCGGCGCTCGGCCTTTGCCATTACCGCGGCGGGCCAGCCCTTAATCGCCGTATTCAAGATGGAATGGGGCCTGTTGACGGCCGAGGGCGAGCATTTGCTCATCGCGGGCTTTAACCGCGAGCCAGGGCTAGGGGAACTGGCTGTGTTCAACGATCGCGCGCAGATGCCGGGGGATTCGCTGCAAGCGGCCACGGGCTTCCTGTTGCAAGGATTGGGCCATACCTCCATCGCCAACGACACGATCTCCGTTTGGGTCCAACAAATCCGGCGGCAGGCTTGGCCGCTCGCCCTCCAGCGCGACCAGTGGCTGTTGGCCGCTGGTGCCGAATACGAAGCGATCGAGCAGATCGCCTTGGGCGACACCGTGCAGCTATTTTGTCGGCTGTCGCCGGCCCACGCCAAGCTGACGGAGGCCATCAGCGGTGGGCCGCGCATCCTGCGCGATGGCGAAGTTTCCATTGAAGTAGAACAGGAGCGGCTCAGCCGCAGTTTTGCCGACAAGCGGCACCCGCGCACGGCCATTGGGTATTCCCAAGATGAGCAGGTGCTCTTTCTGATTGCGGTTGATGGGCGGCAGCCAGGGTACAGCGTGGGCATGAGTTTGCCGGAGCTAGCCGAATTTATGCGCACGCGCTTGGCCGAATTTTCCCGCGCCAAGGTCAATGCCTATCAGGGGCTGAACCTCGATGGCGGCGGCTCGACGACGATGGTCGTAAGTGAGCAGGTGGTCAACAAGCCATCCGACCCCACGGGTGAACGGCCGGTGGTCAACGCTCTATTGGTCGTGGCGGATGCTTGGGGTGAGGAGCAGCCCTAGTGCCGACCTTGCGCGCCGAAGACCTCGATGTGCTGGCGCGAGCTTGCTTGCGGCGAGTCGGCGTTCCGGCGGACGATGCGGCATTGGTAGCCGAGCACTTGGTCGAAGCCGGGTTGATGGGGCACGATACGCACAGCGTGTTGCGGCTGCCCCAATACGTGAACATGGTGCGCGATGGCCAAGTCGAGCCTAAAGCCGAGTTGGTGGTGCTGGACGAAAGCGAGTGCGGGGGGCGGCTGAGCGGCCAGTGGAATTACGGGCCGGTGACCGCAACCGAGGCCGTGCGCTGGGCGCTGGACAAGCTCGGCGACGGTGCGGTGGCAGTCGTTGGGGTGCGCGACTGCAACCACGTGGCGCGGCTGGGGCGTTTCGCCGAGATCGCTACCCGCGCCGACTGCATCGTTCTCATGGCGGCTAACGGCCACGGTGGCGATAGTGCGGTAGCTCCCTTTGGCGGCCGCAGCCGTCGCCTGCCGACGAATCCGATCTGCTGCGGCATTCCCACCGGCGGCGATTGGCCGGTGATCCTAGACATGACCACGAGCATGATCTCCGGCGGGGATATGCGGCTTTTGCGCAACAAGGGCGAGGATGCCCCGCCGGGAACGCTGATCGACGCAGAGGGCCATCCGACGACGAGGGTAGATGCGTACTACGGCCCGCCCGCCGGTGCCATCTTGCCGCTCGGTTTTCCGCAGAGTGGGCATAAGGGCTATGGGCTTTCCGTGCTAGTGGATATTTTGGCCGGGTCGCTTTCCGGGGCCGGGATGACGCAAGAAGCGCCCGAGCGCCCGGGCAACGCGCTGTTCATCGCCGTGCTCAAGGTCGCGGCCTTCCTGCCGTTGAACGAGTTTTACGCCGAGGTCGCGGCCTTTGTCGAGTGGGTCAAGTCGTGTCCGTCGGCTCCCGGGGTGGCCGAGGTGGTGCTGCCGGGAGAGCGGGCGTACCAGCGGTTGCAGGCGCGGCGGCGCGATGGTTTGTACGTGGATGAGACGGCTTGGGCTGAGATAGAGGCTTTGGCGGCCGAGTTGGGAGTGGAACTGCCAACGTCGGCGGTCGTTCAATAAAAATGGTCCACAGATATAGTCCTCTATAGATTAGGCACTAATTATTCCAAAAATTAAAAAGGAGTTTGCGATGCTTCATATTGGTATTGTTGGCATGGGTGGAATTGGCAACAATCACGCCCGTTGCTACACGGCAAACGAGAACGCAAAGATCGTCGCCGTGTGCGACATGGTTAAAGAGCAAGCGGACAAAGCGGCCGCGTCCTATGGGGCGCAGGCCTTTTACACGGTCGAGGAGATGATCGCCAGCGGCCAGCGGCTCGACGCCTGTTCGGTGACCACGGCCGGGGTGGAAAACGGCGGCGATCACTACGAGCCGACGATGGCGCTTTTGCGGGCCGGCATTCCGGTGCTGGGCGAGAAGCCGATTTCCAATGAAATTCCCAAGGCGCGGGAGATGGTGGCCTTGGCCGCAGAAAAGCAATTGCCCTATGGAATCAACCTGAACCACCGCTTCACGCCCGCGGCCGTCAAGGCCAAGGAATGGCTGACCAACGGGCGGCTCGGCGAGCTACAGATAGTCAACATGACGATGTGGATCAACAACCCCAACGAGTCGAGCCCGTGGTTCCACATCCGCGCCCTGCACCCACACTCGCTGGACGTGATGAGCTATTTCGCCGGTGGGGTGGATCGGGTACACGCCTTTTTCAAGAAGGGTAAAGACCGGCAAATCTGGTCCAATGTGCAGGCGAATCTGCTATACGAAAATGGCGTCATTGGGCATTTGACTGGGTCGTACGACGCTGGAGGGAGCTACGGCTTGGAGACCTTGGAACTGGTCGGTTCGGAGGGGCGGATCATCATCAATGAAGCCTGCGAGAAGCTGACGTTTTACCCGCGCTTTTCGCGCGAGGTGGAAAGCTACGATCACCTCGGGGGCATGGGCGGTTTTGGCGATACCTTTCCGGCGCGCATCAACGCGTGGATCGACGATTTGCTAAATCAAGTCCCACCTGAGCGGGTGGATGCCAAAGGAGCGGACGCCTTGCGGGTCCAGCTCGTGATTGAAGCACTCATCGAAAGCTGGGAAACCGGGCAGGTGGTGAAGGTGCCGCAGCAATAGGCGCAAATGGCGGCTAGGGGGGCAGTTTGTTATACTCAGGTCTGAGGAGATACTGCGGATGAAGCGAGCCAAGCCAAAGTCTGAATTTGGCCAATACCTGTATTCTATACTGACTGTCGTGGGTTTGTTTTTGGTTATTCGCACCAGTGTGGTGCAGGCCTTTTACATTCCTTCTAGTTCGATGGAAGACACGCTTTTGGTAGGCGATTATCTGCTGGCTAACAAGTTTATCTACGGCGTTCCGGTCGATGTGCCCCTGACGAGCATTTCCCTGTTCCGCCTGCCCGCACTCAAGGAACCGCAGCCGGGCGACATCGTCATTTTTCGCTCCCCGCAGGACGAGGGCCGCGACTTGATCAAGCGCTGCGTGGCCGTTGGGGGGCAGGAAGTTCACATCATCAACAAAGTGCTCTACGTCGATGGCGAGCCAATGCAAGACCCCCCGATGGCCAAGCACACCGACCGGGCGTACTATCCACGGGAGCTCAACCCCCGCGACAATTTTGGTCCGTATATTGTGCCCGAAGGGCATTTCTTCATGATGGGCGATAACCGCGACAACAGCTCGGACAGCCGCTATTTTCGCGCCGTGCCCAAGCGGTTGATCAAGGGCAAGGCCATGAGTATCTATTGGTCGTGGGAGCCCGACACCCGCGGGCCTTATTACCAGGGCTTGACGTCCCTACCCGCGGTGGTGGCCAGCTTTGTCTGGCGGCTGCCCGGTCGAGTGCGCTACGGGCGTCTCGGCGACGTGATCTACTAACATCTTCCCTTACAATTTGGAAAGGGGAGCGGATTGAAACGGGAATCGCACGAATACGACAAGGCCCAAGAGCCAGAAGAGCAGGTCGCCGAGCCGTTGCGCTTGGTCGATCAGCTCCTCGCGCTAGCGCCAGACCGCGACCCAGTTCGCCCTCTGCTGTACCGCCTCCGGCGCCAGCTCATGGAGCGGGAGATTTCCTTTCAGGAAGCGCGTCGTGCGCTCGTGGAAATGGAAGCCGCGCTAGAAAAAGTAACGGCACCGGCCAACCGCGTCGGCATCTTCCTCGGCATGCCGAGCGAGGGGATCGCCACAGTCTTTGTCGGCAGTGCCGAGTACTATGCCAACATTGACCCGCGCGTCGATGTATCCCAGCTCAGAGTCGGCTGCCGGGTGCTGGTAAACGAAGCCTACGCGGTCGTCGGCAATTTGGGGCATAGCCCCTCGGGGCCGGTGGCCAAGGTCGGCGATCTCCTACCAGAGGGCCGGTTGCGGATCGCCCAAGCGCACGGCACTCAGGAAGTGGTTGTGGAGTGCGCCGCGGAATTGGCCGACGAGGATTTGCAAATCGGCGACGAGGTGCGGATGGACCCGGCCTACAAGGTCGCGCTAGAAGTGTTGCAGTCCGCCGAGAGCAAAGAGTACTTCATCGAGGACGTCCCCCCGACCCCGTGGGAGAGCATCGGCGGTCAGCAAGAGGCGATCGAGGCCATCCGCGACACCATTGAACTCCCTGCGTTGCACCCCCAGCTCTTTGAGCGCTTCGAGTACTCGACGCCCAAGGGCTTTCTGCTCTACGGCCCTCCGGGCTGCGGCAAGACCCTCATCGGCAAGGCCACGGCGTACAACTTGGTGCAGCACATGCGCGAGGTCGAGGGACTGGAGCTGGAAGAGTACTTCATGCACATCAAAGGGCCGGAGATCCTCAACATGTGGCTCGGCGAAACCGAGCGCATGGTGCGCGAGGTCTTTGCCCAGGCGCGCCAAAAGCGCAAGGAAGGCTATTTGCCTTTCGTCTTTATCGACGAAGCTGAGTCGATCTTGGGCACCCGGCGCTCAATGCGCAGCCACAACATCTCCAATACGGTGGTGCCGATGTTTTGCACCGAGATGGACGGCATTGAGTCGCTGCAGGATGTGGTGCTGATTCTGGCCTCCAACCGCCACGACCTGATTGACCCGGCCGTGCTCCGGCCCGGCCGCATCGACCGCAAGATCAAGGTCGCGCGCCCCAACTACGAGGCGGCCGGCGACATTTTGCGGATTTACCTCAAACCCGAGTTGCCGCTCGACCGCGCCGAGGTGGAGCAGCACGGCGGCGAAGCGGCCGCGCGCGAGGCCCTGATACAAGAGGGCCTCAACGAGTTGTTTTCCAAAGGAGAAGAGGCGCGCTTCTTGGAGGTGTCGCTGCGCAGCGGTCGCCAGGAAGTGCTCTATCGCGGCGATCTGATTTCCGGAGCCATCATCGCCTCGGTCGTCTCGCGGGCCAAGGAAATGGCGATCAAGCGCGCCATTGCCGAAGAAGACCTCGAAGGTGGGATCCGCGCCGAGGATTTGCGGCGGGCAGCGCGGGCTGAATACCGCGAAAACGAGGTATTCCCACCCTCGGACAGCGTCGAGGACTGGCTCAAGCTGCTCGACTACGAGCCGGAGAACGTGGTGCGGGTAACGCCAGTCAGACCTCAGCCGGAAAAGGCACCGGAAAAGCGCGTCGGTCAGGTGATCTAACTCAGCTCATGCAGCGGCTCTGCGGGCTAGAAACCGAGTACGGCATCCAAGTTGGCGAAGGCGAGTCCATGGACGTGGTGGTAGAGTCCATGGAGCTGATCCGCTGCTATGTGCGCCAAGATTTTGTCGCTCTGTGGAATTACGCGCTCGAAAACCCGCGGCTCGACATGCGCGGCTTTGAGGTCTCTGAACTCCGCAACGACAAGGACGAGACTGTCCACTTGCAGCAGGATCGCCAGCGCCCAATCCAGCTAGCGGACCTCAAAAGCGACCTGATCGTCCACAACGGTGCTCGCCTGTACAACGACCACACCCACCCAGAATTTTCCACCCCAGAATGCTATAGTCTCCGCGATTTGGTCGCTGTTGATCGCGCCGGAGAGCGGATTCTGCTCCAGTGTGCGCGCCAACGCACTGAGGACCGCGGCCGGGGCGTAGTGCGTTTGTACAAAAACAACACCGACTTTGAGGGACACAGTTACGGCTGCCACGAGAATTTCTTGCTCAGCCGCGACATGCCCTTCCAGCAGGTGATCGACGGGCTGCTGCCCTTTGTGGTGACGCGGCAAATTTTTGCCGGGGCCGGCAAGGTCGGCGTCGAGCAGGACACTCGGGCGCGGGCCGCCACTTATCAGCTAAGCCAACGCGCGGACTTTTTCGAGGTCATCGCCAGCGTCGATACCATGCACCGCCGTCCGCTGGTCAACACTCGCGACGAGCCGCACGCCGATCCAGCGCAATACCGCCGCCTGCACCTGATCATCGGCGACGCCAACATGTGCGAATACGCCACCGCGCTCAAGGTCGGTACGGCTTCCTTGGTGCTGGATTTGCTGGAGGCCGGAGCACTGCCCGCATTTACCTTGGCCGATCCCATTGGCGCGCTCAAGGCCATCTCCCGCGACGAGTCCCGTGAGTGGTCAGTGGCCTTGTCCGGGGGAGGGTCGAGCTCGGCGCTGGAGATACAGACGGCCATTATGGCGGCGGCGACGCGGATTTTTCAGGGCCGCGACGAGGAGACCGATTGGGTGCTCGCGGCTTGGCACGACGTGTTGGACTCCCTCGCGCGCGACCCGCAAGAGCTGATTGGACGCCTCGACTGGGCTACCAAAAAGTGGCTGTTGGATGCGTTTGCCGAGTCCGAGGGGCTCGATTGGGAACGGCCAGAGGACCGCGCTTGGCTGCAAAGCCAAGACCTTGAATACCACAACATCGACCCGGCTGAGGGGCTATATACGACGCTCGAAGCCGCCGGCCAAGTAGAGCGCATCGTCTCCGAGGAGGCGGTGAGCCGGGCGTTGGTCGATCCGCCCGGGGACACGCGGGCCTATTTTCGCGGCAAGATGTTGCAGAAGTTTGCCGCTGCGGTGCGCTCGCTCAATTGGGACAGCATTGAGCTGGAACTCGATGGCCGCTGTGAGGTCATCGACCTCAAGGCTTGTGTTAGCCGGGAGACAGCGACTTATTATAACGCAGCCTTAGACGCGGCGGCGAGCGTCGAGGATTTGCTCGCCAGATTGGGTAAAAACCCGAAACCGGAGGTATCACCATGAGCGATTTTATTTCCTACCGGGAGCGTGCGCCCCGGCCGACCAAGCCGATCGACGACAACGACGACGGGCCAGATACCGGCCCGCGTCGGCCGCGGGTCGAGCGCCCTAGCACGGACGACATCCTCAAGCGGATGCGCCGCGTGGATCCGAATCAGGCGCGTCGCTACCGCCAGCGCACCGGACAGTAGTTGCCGATGGAAAGCTGTGACTTCCTCGACTTGCTCAAGGAGCGGGAGCTTTTGCCCACCGCTCCGACCGTCGCTCCAGAAGCGTCCTTGCAGCCGGTCGAGGGCACTACGATTGTAGCCGTGCGCTGTGCCGACGGGGTGGTGGTAGCTGGCGATCGCCGCGCTACTATGGGTAACTCGGTGGTGTACGACCGCGCCGATAAAGTGCTGATTATCGACGACGAAGCGGTCATGGCCATTGCCGGCTCGCCGGCCGTGGCGTGGGACATTGCGCGGATGCTGGAAATGTCGGTGCAGTACTACCGCCGCAGCCAACTCCAAGGGCTGAGCTTGGACGGCAAGGTGCGGACGTTGTCGCGGCTGTTGCGCCAGAACTTGCCGTTGGCCATGCAGGGGATTGGCGCGGTCGTGCCGATCTTCGCGGCCTTTGATCACGAGGCCGCGGAGGGCAAAATTTTCTTTTACGACCTTTTGGGGGCTGAGTTCGAGTGCGTGGATTTCTGCGCCACCGGGTCGGGCGCACACATTGTGCGCGGTGCGCTGTACTACCAAAATCGCTGGGGGCCGCTGCCGCTGCGGGAAATGGCCGGGGAGCAGGCGGTCGAGTTGGTGCTCAAGATGCTGGAGACGGCCGCTGAATACGACACGGCCACTGGCGGTTTCCGCGAGGCCGCGCACATCTTTCCCCAGGTCGTGCAGGTGACGGCCGCGGGCTTGAGCATCGTGCCCGAAGCGGATTTGGCTGCGTTCTACCAAAGGGCTTGAGGCGCATGTTAGAAGAACCTTATCGCTGGGTCGAGGCCATCAATAACCGCCGCGAATACTTGGAAGACCAGCTCGCGAGCGGCAGTCCGGTGGTGGGGACGACGTATGCCGACGGGGTGCTGCTGCTGACGGCCACTCCAGGCCCGCGCAAGCTCTTCGAGGTGTACGACGAAATCGCCTTCGCGGCCGTAGGGCACCCGGCCGACATCGAGAAGCTGCGCAAAGCCGTCATCGACATCGCCCATCTCGAGGGATTCAACCTGTCGGCCAAAGACGTAACCTTACAGCGGTTGGTTAGCTTTGGCATTGGCCCGCTGATGAAGGCGGCTTTCGACGAGCTATTTCGCTCGCCCTTTGTCGCCCGCGTGATGATGGCCGAGCTAGACCCAGATGGCGGCGGAAATGCCTTTTTCACCATTGACGCCGATGGGTCCTTTGCCCAGAGCGGCGGGACAGCGGCCCTCAGTGGTAGTACGGAGAGTGCGCAGGCCATGACTACACAACTGCAAACGGCCAGCCCAGACCTTCCCCTCGGCCAAGCCTTGGGCATGGCGTTGGAGGTGTGGGGATTGGGCCGATTGACCCTCGACGCCCGCGATGGAGAAGTGCCCAGCGCGGAGGCGGTTTGCGATTTTCTAAAGGGCGGTTTGCAAGGGCTGACAGTCGAAGCTGCGGTACTCGACCGCGACCGCGCCGCCAAGTCGAAGTTCCGCCTGCTCACGGCGGAACAACTAGCCGAGCCACTCGCCTCCTACTTCGAGGTCTAGTATGGAAGGTCGCATATACGGACTGGAAACCGAGTACGGCTGTCTGCCGCCGGCTTCGGATCCCTTTTTGAGTCCCGATTTCGTGTCGATAAAGGCCAAGGACTGCGTGTTCTACCGCGAGCACTTGGGCATTGTCGATATGCACTATCGGGGCCGCGACGAGCCGCCTGGCAACGGCGGCTTTCTCTTCAACGGCGGACGCGTGTACATCGACATGGGGCACGTCGAGTACGCCACTCCAGAATGCACCGGGCTGTTTGATTTGGTCGCTGCCGATCGGGCTGGCGAGCGATTGGTACAGCACGCGCTAGACCAGCTTGGCTTGGCCGATAGCGCGGCCTTTTTCAAGAACAATATCGACCACTACACCGGGGCTACGTTTGGCTGCCACGAAAACTACCTCGTGCGGCGAGAGGTGCCGTTTTCGCAAGTGTTGCTGCCGACCATGCTGCCCTTTTTCGTCACCCGCCAGATATTTGCCGGTGCTGGCCGAGTCGGTTGCCACACGGATATTTTCGAGTACGGCAATGCCGAAGACGAAGGCGTTGGATTCCAACTCTCGCAGCGGGCCGACCACATCGTCACCGAGATCTACCAGTGGATTCAGTTCAGTCGCGCGATCATCAATACGCGCGACGAGCCGCTGGCCGACTGGGGGCTGTACCGCCGCTTGCACTTGCTGGTGGGCGACTCGAATATGATGGAGTACGCCACGGCCCTGAAGGTGGGGACCACGGCCTTGGTGTTGCAGCTTTTGGAAGAGCAAGAGCGCGTGATCTGCGACGACATCAAGCTGCTCGATCCGGTGCAAGCCATCCGCGACATTTCGCGCGACATGACCTATCGCTGGGAAGTGCAGCTCGAGGACGGCCGCTACACCACGGCGACGGAGATCCAGCGCACGTATCTCGACTTGGCCGAGCGCCATCTGCGCGGCCGGGACGAAGAAGGCGACTGGGTGTTGGACGAGTGGCGCTTTGTCATCGACGCTTTAGAACACGATCCTGGGTGCTTGGTCGATCGCGTCGATTGGGTGGCCAAGAAGTGGCTGTTGGAGTACTTCATGCGGGAAGAGGGGTTGGATTGGCAGGATACTTGGATCCAAAGTTTGGATTTGGAATACCACAATCTCAACACGGCGCGGAGCCTCTACTTCGATCTGTACGAGCGCGGGATGGTCAAGCGAGTAGTAAGCGACGAGCAGATCAACCAAGCCATCACGCATCCCCCGGTCGATACCCGCGCCTGCGCCCGCTCCCGCGTGATGAGGGCGCTGACTGACCAGAAGACGCGCTACCAAATTGATTGGGATTCCATTTGCGTGGGCGACGATAAGTTCCTCAGCCTCGACGATCCCTTTCTCACCTATGGCCGCGAAACCGAAGTCTTCATCCGTGAATGTCGGCAGATGCCGATTGATAAGTTTTGATGTAGGCCGCTGGGCTGGCAAGTCTCAGGAGATTATCATGCGTAGCTATAAAGCACTCCTCCACGGGGATCGTCTCGAGTGAGCGGCAATACTTGGAGGCATTTTTTCGTTTGGCTCAGATCCTACCTCTTTCGCAAGACGTCCTCGACCGAGCAGTAACCCTCCGACAGCAGCGAAAAATGTCCCTCGGTGATGCCCTCGTAGCCGGGACTGCGCTAATACACGAACTGACGTTGGTAACTCGAAATGCAGAAATCCTAGAATAATAAATAGAATATGCGGTAGGTTAAAACAAAATGCACAAATTAATACTGAAGATTATAAAGACTACAATACTATGAGTGCTCTTGTCTTGCGAGATTTTTTGTACCAAATATGAAAGGAGGTATATGCCTGTGAATCTGCTTGTACAAGGAGATAATATCAAGGGCCTAGATTACCTCTTGCGAGAGAGAAATATGCAAGAAAAAATAGACTTGGTGTACATCGACCCTCCCTTCGCCACCGGTAGCAATTTCACTATTACCGAAGGCCGTGCTGCGACGATTAGCAATTCGCGCAGCGGTTCCATCGCTTACTCAGACCGATTGACAGGTTTTGAGTTTATTGAGTTTTTGCGGCAGAGATTGCTCTTGCTAAGGGAACTATTATCTGTGAGAGGTTCGATTTACTTACATATAGACTACAAAATAGGACATTACGTCAAAGTTATGATGGACGAAGTGTTTGGCATGGAAAACTTTCGCAACGACATCACGAGAATAAAGTGCAATCCCAAGAACTTTAAGAGAATTGGTTATGGCAACGTAAAAGACTTAATCCTCTTTTATAGCAAAACATCGTGTCCTATATGGAATGAACCAAAAGAGAAGTACTCGATACAAGATATAGAGAGACTGTTCCCTAAAACGGACAAACGGGGAAGGCGCTATACTACGGTGCCGATTCACGCGCCGGGAGAAACTCAACGCGGAAAATCCAATCAGCCATTTAGAGGCATGATGCCACCAAAGGGCCGGCATTGGCGGACCGACGTCGAGACGTTAGAGCGGTGGGATAGAGACGGCCTGATAGAATGGTCGGCAACGGGCAACCCAAGGAAAGTAGTGTTTGCAGACGAGAGAGAGGGGAAGAGGGTGCAAGATATTTGGGAGTATAAAGACCCCCAATATCCAGTGTATCCAACGGAGAAAAATCCCGAACTCTTGGACTTGATTATTCGCACTTCTTCCAATTCGGGAAGTATTGTGCTGGACTGTTTTTGTGGCTCGGGGACGACGTTAAAATCCGCTCAGCAGCTCAATAGAAACTGGATCGGCATCGACCAATCAGAACACGGGATTAAAGCAACGGTCGAAAAACTTGAGGACATCGAAGACGACTTTTTTATAAGTAAGCCTGAGTACGATTTTTTGCAACTTCCTGTGGTGGATTGAAGTAACACTTTTGAAAATGGGTCTTCTATGCTAACTGCCTATATCCAATCGGCTATGAGACACGCGACATACGAAATTCTCGATGATCAAACGTTTTATGGAGAAATCGTCGGATTCCAAGGCGTGTATGCAAATGCGGATACCTTGGAACAATGCCGCCAAGAATTGCAGTCCGCGCTTGAAGGCTGGATCATCCTCGGATTGAGAATGGACCATCAGCTTCCAGAAGTGGATGGGTTGCGCTTGGATAGCGTACCGGAGTCGGTGTGATGCCCAAATTTGGGCCGATTAGTCGCCGCGATCTTATTCGATTATTCCTTTTCCTTCTTCTTCTCCTCCTCCCCGCCCAAGCCCTAGCAGCCCAGTTCGCCTGCGCGGCGTTGGAATCGGCGGCGCAGCAGGTTGTGCAGCCGCCGGAGCACCTGAGTGCATTAGTTATTTTCGCGCAGTTCCAAGATGAGGGTGCTCCTACCACTGCGCCCTCGTGGGCCAACGGCCTTTTCGACGCCGAGTTGCCCGGCAGTTTTGCCCACTTCTACCGCGAGATGTCGGGCGGGCGGATTCACGTCGATGGTCAGGTGCTGCCTCGGCGCTATCGCTCGCGCTCGGCCGCAGATACCTACTTGGCTGATACTTTAGGGGCTAGGGGCCAGTTTGGCCGCTTCAATCTGGAGATTCTCACAGCAGCGGACGCGGACGCCGATTTCGGGCACTTTGACAACGACGGCCCCGACGGAGTGCCCAACTCAGGCGACGACGACGGCTATGTCGATATCGTCTTTATCAACCTGCATACTGCTCCCCGCGATTTCTTCATCGGCGGGGCCACTGGCATCGCCAGTCTGGGGCTAGACACCGATTACATTAGCGGCGATCCGGCAGCCGGCGGTGGCTTTGTGCGGGTGCGGAGTCGCTTCACGGGTTTCGGCGGCACCACGCAGCGGGGCCACACCTTCAGCATCACGGCCGCGACGATGTGCCACGAGTTTGCGCACGTGTTGGGATTGCCCGATCTCTTCGATCAGACGGCGTTGACCGTGGCCGAGTTGGAGCCAGAGGACGATTCTGCGGGTATTGGCAAGTGGGGGATCATGGGCTGGGGGACGCTTGGTTGGGGCGTGGAAGATGGGCCCAATGCCTTTTCGGCGTGGTCGCTAGCCACGCTTGGTTGGATCGAGGTGGTGGAAGTGGAAGGGAGCGTCGCAGGGCTGGAGATCGGGGAGATATTCAGCGGCCGGAAGGCATACAAAATTCCCCTGACCCAAGACGAGTACTTTCTGCTGGAACACCGGCGCGCCGATGGCTCGTACTACAACCGCAATATCCCGCAAGATGGCTTGCTCATCTGGCACATAGACGAGCAAGCCGACAACGACGAGGAACGCCACAAACAGGTCGATTTGGTTTGCGCTGATGGGCTTTTTGACTCCAACGGCAACCCCGATGTAGTGGAAGGACGGGACCATCTCGACTTTTGGGCGCGGGACGCAGCGTATTCTTCGGCTCACAATGGCAACCAAGGCGACGCGACCGACCCTTTTGACGGCGTGCGCTTCCGCCGCTTGGCTTGGGACACGAATCCGGCCTTCAGCGGGCACACGGGCTTTGCGCGGAACTTGCCGTTGGGCGTGGCCATCGACAATATCCGCCCACAAGGCGCCGCGATGGTCGTCGATGTGGTGCGGCAGCAACGCCCCGGCCACATTGTCGGCGACGAGACGTGGACGGGCCGGGTGGATTTGGACGGGGACGTGGTCGTGGCCCCAGGCGCAACGCTGACTATTGATGCCGGTGCGGAGATCCGCTTTGCCCGCGGGGATACACAGGGCACGGGGTTTGATCCAGACCGCAGCGAGCTAATCGTCTATGGTGAGCTCAAAATCGGCGAGGGCGCATCGTTTGCGTCGAGTGCGCCGCGCACCGGCCCCTTGGATTGGTCGGGCATTTACCTGCTTGATGGCCAAGCGGTCAATCCGGCGGCTATCGCCATTGAGCACGCCCATCGCGGGGTCGTCGGCTTCCGCTTGCCGCCGGGGCGGACGCAGTGGCTGGGCGAGCAGGCTGTGTACGCGGATTTGCTGGTGCCGGCCGGATCCGAACTGCACATCGGCCCGAGCAGCGTGTCTTTTGCCCGCTTTGATCTGAGCCGCCGCGGCGCGTCCCCAGACTTCGCCGAGTTGATCGTGGCAGGCGCGTTGACGATTGAGGGGACGGCCGGCCAGCGGGCAGAGCTAACCACCGATCCCGGCCCGGACAACGACGGCTTGTGGTATGGCATTCGCGTGCTGCCGGGTGCCCAAGTCGAGGTGCAGCACGCCGAGCTAACGCGCACGGCTTTTGCCTTTAGCGGCGAGATCGACGAGGCGACGAGCCTGCGCATTGCCGACTCTGCGGTGCGCGAAAGCGGCGGCAACGGCCTGCGGCTGGCGCTCAACGGCCGAGCACAGGTAGATCGAAGCGAATTTACTACAATCGCCGGTCCGGCCGTGCTCATCGCTGGCAGCGGGCAGCTCGCGCTGCGCAACGTCACCATTGAGGGCAACGGCCAAGAGGGGATCCTGCTCAACAACGCATCCCTAGAGGCCATCCGCGTCGCCGTAATTGACAATGGTCGCCTCGACCCAGACGATCCGCGGGTTGGGGTGCGGGCCATAGGCGGCCGCGGCCAACGCATTGAGATGTGGAAGTCGCAGATTGAGCAAAACACCTCGCACGGCATGGATTTGGCAGAGTGGTTGGGGGAGGTGGAGTTGCACGACAGTCGCATCGTCGGCAACCAAGGCGATGGCTTGCGCGCCGGGGGTGCGGTGCGCTTGGCTCTTGCGCAGGTGCTGGTCGAGCGCAACTTGCGCACTGGTGCCGAAATCTCCGGGTCGCTGGTGGAGATATGGAACTCGACGTTTAGGGCGCATGTTGCCGCGGGGTTGCGCTTGGGGCCGGGGACGAGAGGGGCGATTGAGATGGGCTCGTTTGTCGGGGGGCGGAGTTTGGAGTTGACGAGCGTGGAGTCGCTAGAGATTCGCGGCAGCGAGTTTGTCCGCGGGACGCCGGCCATTCAATCCGTGGATTCTGCGCCGCATATCGTCGGCAACCGTTTTGCGGACAATACCGTGGCCATCCGGGTCGAAGGGCCACGGGTGCCGTCGGCGATTCGCGGCAACACTTTTGCGGACAATACTACGGCCCTTGAGAACTTGAGCGCCGAGGAATTGAATGCTCAAGGCAACTACTGGAGTGGGGCTGACAGTGCGGCCATTGCTGCACAGATCGAGGGTGCGGTGGCGTGGGTGCCGTTTCGCACGGAGGAAGGGGCATCCAAGGCGGTGGCGCTGCCCGCTGACTTTGCGCTGCATCCGGCCTATCCTAACCCCTTCAACGCCGAGGTCGCGCTGTCGTTTGATCTGCCGAAGGAGGTATCGGTCGCGTTGGTGCTCTACGACGCGTTGGGTCGGCCCGTGCGTCACCTTGTAGAAGGGCCGTTAGTGGCTGGCCGCTACCGATTCGTCTGGGATGGGCGCGATCGAGGCGGGCGGATGGTGGCTTCGGGGATTTACTTCTACTGCTTAGTGGCGGATTCGTTTGTCGGGGTGGGGCGCTTGGCATTGGTGCGTTGAGAGGCGTGCGTTTGCCAAGCGGGCACGTGAGCCGTTAGCAAGGCTTTGAATAGCTTGCTAAGAGGTATATGTTTTTGTTGAAAATCCAACGGTAGATAAACGATATTCAACAATCTATTCCCCGCTCGGCACTGCTCTCCGGGGTAATTAGCGGTCTCGAAGAGGCACCGACTGTGGCCTTGCTAGGTACCCGACAGGTCGGCAAGACGATGTTGGCGCGACAGGTCGTAGCGGCATAGCCCGGGGGATTGACTGTATTCGACTTGGAGGTGGATGAAGGTCGCGGCCGTCCGCGAAACGTTATCGCAAACGCCGGAAACCTTATTGCGCAAAAGCGAGGGCGTGGTCGTCGATAAAGTGCAATGCCCGGTGCGCCATTCTATATCTCCAACTGCTGGCGCAACAATTCCTGCACGAGCTGCGGATTGGCCTTCCCCCGCGTCGCTCGCATCACTTGACCCATCAAAAATTGCACGGTGTTGTGATTGCCGCCCTTGATTTTTTCGACGGCGTCGGGATGCGCGGCGATCACCTCGGCCACGGCTTGATCGAGTTCCCCGCTATCGGAGATTTGCCCGAGGCCGCGCGCGGCGACGATCTCGGCGGGCGAGCCGCCCTGCTCCCACAGTTGGCCAAAGACTTCGCGGGCTGCGTTTTGGTTGATCGTGCCCTTTTTGACTAGGGAGAGCAACTCGACCAGCGCGGTCGGCTGGACCTCGACGTCTTCAATCGACCGACCCTCGGCGTTGAGGCGGCGAAAAATTTCCCCGGTGATCCAGTTGCCCACTTGCTTGGGGTCTGCGCCTTGCACTTGGGCGGCCTCTTCGAAATACGCGGCCACGGTTTGGTCCTCGATTAAGGCGGCGACTTCCTGTGGGTTGAGTCCGTAGGCTGAGGCAAAGCGCGCGGCCTTGGCGTCGGGCAGTTCGGGCAAGCTGGCGTGGACTCGGGCGATCCACCCGTCGTCTAACTCGGCGACGAGCAGGTCTGGCTCCGGGAAGTAGCGGTAGTCGTCCGAGGTCTCTTTGCTGCGCTGCGGACGGGTGATGTTGGCGCGTTCGTCCCAGCCCATGGTCTCTTGGCGGACGTGGCCGCCGGATTCGAGGATGTGTTGCTGGCGCTCGGCTTCGTAGGCAATGGCGCTGCGCACGGCGCGGAAGGAATTGAGGTTTTTGACCTCGACCTTGGTGCCCAATTCGCGGCTGCCTACAGGCCGGATCGAGATGTTGGCCTCGCAGCGCATGGCTCCTTTTTCCATGTCGCCAGAGGACGCGCCGAGGTAGCGGACGATCTGGCGGATTTGGGTCAGGTACGCGTAGCTCTCGTCGGCTGAGCGGAGCGAGGAATCGGTGACGATTTCCATTAGTGGCACGCCGGCGCGATTGTAGTCGATTAGGCTGGAGTGGCCGGCGTGCTGGAGCTTGCCGGTGTCTTCTTCGAGGTGGACGCGGACGACGCCGATTTGCTTGGGGCCGCTCTCGCCGTTGATCTCGATCCAGCCGCTCTCGCACAGGGGCTGCTCGTATTGCGAGATCTGGTAGCCTTTGGGCAGGTCGGGATAGACGTAGTTTTTGCGCGCAAAGACGCTGCGGGGTTTGACTTGGCAATGGAGGGCCATGCCGGTCATAACCGTCAGCTCGACGGCGCGGCCATTGATCGCGGGCAAGGCACCGGGCTGGCCGGTACACACTGGGCAGATGAGGGCGTTGGCCGCCACCTGAAAGTGATCGGCCGCGCAGGCGCAAAACATCTTAGAAGCGGTTTGCAACTCGACGTGGACTTCCATGCCGATGACGGTTTCGTAGGGCAAGGGATGCTCCTTTGGGCATTAATAGGTTGGGTGCATTGATAGGCTCTGTATTATTGGCGTCCTCATTGTCACGACCTCGATAATAACCCTTTTTCTTTGATCATCTCATTGGAAATCCCCGATTTTACTTGAATGCCTTTGTAACTCCAGTTCGTTAGAACCGTACGTGCTTTTTTGGGAATTACAATAGCATTCACTGCTTCTCCGTAGCCAGTGGAATTATACTCCCAGATCAAGACAACCATTCGATAGGGCAATTTCCCCGTTTTTGCTTGCCTCTCAGTCAGTGGCGCGACCGTAAAGGTCAGGGTTGAGCGATCGCTACGTACCGTCTTTAGGTCAAAGTTCAAGGGATCTTCAAAGTCGGGACTTTGGGAATCATTCCGAGTAAATTCAAATCCCTGTTCGATGCAAAATTCTGCCAAATCTTTTTCCCAGAGCTTGCTATTTCCCTGTCGCTCTTGGGGATTTTCTATATGAATGGTACGCTTTGCAAGCAAGTATTCGAGAATCAGGTTTTCTAACTTTTCTAATGGAATTTCTATGCTATTGGAACGTAAGTACTTGAGAATGAGTTTGCCTAGTTTTTTGAGTGGAATCGCCATTATCATCCCTATCAATTCACTGGAGCGTTTTTGGACAATTCTGGACGGACTTTAGTCCACCGGAACATGATTGCTTCATTCAGAGCAGTCTTGATTTCTTTTTGGAAACTGTGAATTTTATCGTCTCTATATCCAAATCCTCTTAAAAATAGCTCGTCGAGTTGGTCAATGAGACGATGGGATTTTTCGTCTTTTCGGTCTTGAACATCCAAAATAGGATCCATGATGTTCAATAACTCTTCTCTTATCTTTGAGGGAAATGAAGCAAAATCGGGACACGGTAAATTGTTGAGGTGGCCAACTTGGATTTTCAGCATAAAGCTACCATCAAATCGCGCACGGTGAAGTCCGCTACCCTCTAGCAATAGATGGGCAATTCTACTAGAGAGAAACAGAAAAAGGAGAATGTCAAGCTCGCGGTCTCCAGAGGGTTCAATAACTTGGAATTGATCGGTTGCATAAATTCTAAATTTGTTCCAGAAGACGCCAATAGTTGTATCGACGATACATTGAACAGCAATGGCTGGAGGGTTAGGTAACGAGAGTGTGTACCACTCTGGATAATGGCCTTTAATGGACATTCGATTGGCCAAGAGTTCGGTCCTATCCCCGTATTCCTGAATGTATTTGAATATGGGTTCGCTTTCGTTTACTCGCCTGTATAAGTTCAGCAATCTAAAGGGAGTGCTCCGAGGAATGACAAAGCCGTGCAGTCCACGCGAATTTTTTACTGCGGGGACCAAATACTTAGAGGAAGCGTTTGCGAAAAAATTCAAAAATGGCTCGCGATCTTCTCGCAACAGAAAAAAGGCATTCCAACCTGTTTTTACGCCCATTTTAGCTCGGGTATATCGAGACAAGGTAGTAGTGCAAAGAGAAATCAATTCTTTGCGGATTTGCGTTTGAAAAAAAAACGTCTCGGTCCAGTTATCAGAGAGTGCGAGTTCCCGACGTTTTACGGGGTGGCCCTCAGTTGTGCTCAGAGGCTGTTGCCAATCAGCAAGATGACTAAAGAGAAGACTGTCACCAGTAGGTTTACCTTGGTTTAAGGTCAAGATAACGGTGTTTGCTTTCGCCTTCATGCCCGATTGGGTAAAAGGGTGGGTATGCAGTGTGAATACATGGCGCAAATCGACCTCGTTGGTCAAGTGATGTCGTATGGATTTTCCGTACTTAGTATCGAAGAAGTTGCGAGACGTGATATACGATAGGGTTCCCTCGCGATTGAGGATTTCAATGCCGCGCAATATGAAGAACGTGCTCAAATCCGACGTAGGTTTAAGCGGATAAGTGGAATTAGCGGCATTCCAATGCTCGATGAACTCACGTTTGCCGCCAATACTATTCTGCTGGCTTAGAGGGACGAAAGGTGGATTCCCCAGAGAAATATCAAATCCATCAAATCGGCTCAGAAAAGACCGCACATCTGCTTGCTTTAGATCAGTAGGGGCGTCATCAAATATGGAGAGTTGGCAACTAGAACTGGATGCCGAAAGAGGGACGAGGGCATCACCTACTGTTAGGTTGTTCAGAGGTGCTAAGACGTGATTTAGCGTCGATGCGGATAACAGTGATCGCTCCAGTAGCCATAGACGCAATTTGGCTAAATCGAGGGCTTGGGGTTCAATGTCTATCCCATAGATGTTTTGCTCGAATATCCGTCTTATGATCGACGCTTTAGAACAGCTATTTGTATGCAGTAGGGAAGTAAACTGAAAAAAGTCCATGAGAACGTTCGCGGCTGCCACCAGAAAGGCCCCAGCCCCTACCGCCGGGTCAATTATCCGTACGGTTTTCAGCGAGCGTTCAATCCAAACGAGAATATCGGGGTGACGGTTCGCATAACTCCGGCGAGCGGCTCTATCAGTGCATGAGAAAGCCCGCAAGAGTAGGTCGGTAGCCTTAAATTCTCTGGTATATTTGTTCAGCAGCCAGTTTTCAATGGCGTGGCGGGCGATGTTAGAACAAAGATCGTCGGGCGTAAAATACGTTCCTGTATCCTTGCGATTGATGCCGCGTTCGTACAGATAACCTAAGATCCATGGCTCGATATTAGGTAAATGGTTCTCGTCGGGTGTTTTATTACTAGTAGAAAGATGCCAATTATATTTAGGAAAAACACCACATATGAGTTGATGTAACCGCTCGCTATTAACTGTAGTCGCCGCAGCAAAGGGCAGTGCAAACACCGCTTTGTCCAGATAGGGAAGCCCATGAAAAAGTGGGTAATCATTAAGTGCAGGGGGTCTGTAATTGAGAGGAACAGAGAGAATTTGATTGAATAATATCTTGACGAAGTCTTCGTACAGGTCCTGTCCCTTTGCAAGCACCGTTTGTGCAGCATTCTGAAGATAGTTTTCCCTCTTTGTTCCCAGGGCTCCATTTTCTTGTAAAAACTGTACGAAGATCAGGCGTGATATGAGAGCGACTTCCGTCGCGTTTCGCTCTAGCTCCTGCACAATAAGCCTTGGAGCGTATTTTTTGAGATCGCTAAATAAAAGCAGCGAAGTATCCTGCGTTTCGTTTGCTCTCTGGGGCATTTTGCGTAGTGTGTCCACGATTCAGGCGAAGAGGACGTGTTGGCGGAGAAAGGCCTCGCAGGCTTGGTAGAAGGCCCGCACGGTCTCGGGTTTGCGCCAGCCGTGGCCCTCGCCTTCGTACAGATGATAGACGTGCGGTATGTTGCGGCGGCGCAACGAGGCGACGATCTCCTCGGCTTGGGCCGGCGGCACGACTTGGTCGTCGGTTCCCTGAAAGATGGCGATTGGGTCGCGTAGCTGGTCGGCAGCATAGACCGGCGAGCGATTGCGATAGACCGCAGCCGCTGCGGGCAGAGGGCCGATCATGGAGTCGAGGTAGCGGGACTCAAATTTGTGGGTGTCTGCGGCGAGGGTGAACAGGTTGGCCACGCCGTAGAGGCAGATGCCGGCGCGGAAGAAGCCGGGCCGCGTGGTGAGTGCCCGCAAGACCGTATAGCCGCCGGCGCTGCCGCCCATGATGACGAGGCGGTCTGGGTCGGCGAGGCCGCTGGAGACGAGGTGCTGGGCACCGCTGATGGCGTCTGTCACGTCGAGAAGGCCCCACTGGGCGCGCAGGGCGGTCATGTAGGCGCGGCCGCGGCCGGTGCTGCCTCGGTAATCCACGTCGAGGACGGCAAAGCCACGGGTGGCAAAGTATTGATTGGTCGCCTCAAAGCTGGTCTCGACTTGGCCGGTGGGGCCGCCGTGAATCACGACAATCAGCGGTGGCCGGCCTTGGCCGGTAAAGCGGCGACTAGCCGGGGGATAGTACAGCCCGTGGACTTGGGTGGCGTCTTCGCTGGCCCAAGAAATCGGCTCGGGCGTGGAGAGATCGGCCGGGGCAAGCGACTCGCTGGCGGAGCGAGCACGGATTGTTACTTGGCTGGCAGTACCGGCGACGATGCGGGCGGGGACCGCGCTGGTTGCGGCAATGCAGGCCAAGCTCTTGCCGCGCGGGGCCGCTGCGAGTTGTTCGATGTGGGTGTAGGCGGCCAGCGCCTCGACCTTGGCGACTGCTCCACTGGCGAAGTCGAGCGCGTACGCTAAGCGTTGGGCGTTTTCGCTGCGCACGAAATACAAGGTGCGGCTATCGGCGGCCCACGAAAACGCCCGCATGCCCTGCGCCCAAGCGGGAGTGGCGACGTCGTTGGCGTCTTCACATAGGCAGCGCGTGGCCCCGCTGGCGAGGTCGCGGCACCAGAGGTTGCTGTAGCCGCGCTCGTCCGAGGCATAGACCAAATAGCGGCCGTCGGGCGAGAAACAAGGCTGGGCAATGGCCGTGTCCGCGTCGCCGGCGAGCACCTCAGTTGTGCGCAGCTTGGGCAGCCCTTGGCGGCTGCGCGCAAGCTGGCCCAGCACTAGGCGAGTGCCGTCCCAAGGCATTTGCGGATGATCCCACTCGATCCAAGCCAAGCGGTCGCCTCTGGGATGCCAGGCTGGCTGCATGTAGAAGTCGGCCCCCTCCGCGAGGATTTGCGGCCAAAAGCGCCCGGCGACATCGACGACGGCCAATGTGTCGCGGCCCTCGTACGTGTGGACGTATATGAGATGACGCCCTGTTGGCGCAGGCGCAGGAGACGCGGCATGGCCAAACTCGGGAGTGATTGGCTGGGCTGGGCCGCCGGCTAGCGGCTGGCGGTAGAGGCGACCGCCGTGCTCAGCGAAGTACGCGTGGCAGCGGGATACAGCAAAGTCGCCGCCGCCGTAGCCGACTTGGGCGCGCACCGAGAGCGCGGTGTTGAGGTCGCGCGGGGCCGCGCCCGGCTCTTGGCAGACGAGCACGCCTCGCGGCCCTCGGCCCTCCAGCCAGACGAGGGTACGGCCGTCGGCATCCCACGCCACATCGCGGAGGCGCGTGGAGTTGGCCAACTCGTCGGGCGAGAGGGGGCTGGGCCACAGGCCGAAGGGGCGGATTTCCACTCAGCTTTGCTCCATCAATTCGATCTTGATGTGGTCCGGGCCGTTGATGAAGACGATGCGGTTGCCGTCGTCGAGCGCGACCGGCCCCATCCAGATCTCAACGCCGTGCTCGGCGATGTCGGCGAGGGTTTGATCGAAGTCGGAGGAGACGAGCGCGATGTGGTCGTAGCCTTGGTAGCGTCCCAATTCCATGGGGGCAAACTCGCGGTCCGTGACGGTGATTTGCACTGCGCCGATGTGGACCGGAATCCAAGTTGCACCGCCGCGCTCAAAGGGCGGATCGCTGGTAGCGCCGAAGAGCTTTTTGTACCAGTCAACCGCGGCGTGGACGTCGACGGCTTCGTGGTGGACGTGATTGAGGGTGTAGTTGGGCATGAGAAATCCTTTCTTTGTGAAGGCCCGAAAGTTCGCAAAAAGGGCGCTATTGTCAAGCGTCACAGTGCGGCGGCAAGGCCCTTGAGGTAGTGCAAACTGCCAGCGGCGATGGTGCGCGGATCCGGGTTGAAATCGAACACTTCCACCGAGACGTAGCGCTGATAATCCAGCTCCTTGAGCGTCCGCATGACGCTGGCGAAGTCGGTGTGGCCAAAGCCGGGGCCGCGCTTGTTGGCGTCGTTGACGTGGACGTGGTAGAGGTGCTCGCCGGAGTCGCGCAAAAGCTGGGGGACGGGAATTTCCTCGGTCGAGCCGGAGCACACATCGACCATGGTCTGGAAGTGCGGATGGTCGATCTCGGCGACCATTTTGCGCGCTTGGGCACAGGTGGTGATGATGTTCGTCTGCTCTTTGCTCAGGGATTCTATGCAGAGATAGACACCGTGTTGCTCGGCCAACTCCAAGCTGCCTTCAAACGCCCCGCGCATGCGGTTCCAGCACGCTTGGTAATCCCATCCTTCCTGCACGTTGCGCTGCATGGGCGAGCCGATGATCATCACTTGGCCGCCGAGGTCGCCGCAGAATTGGACTAGCGCCTTGAAGTACGCGCAGGTGCGCTGGTAGATAGCCGGGTCGGGATGGGTGATGTACAGTCCGTCGGGGCTGGCCAAAAGCCAGTGCAGGCCGGCGATTTCTACGCCAGCGCGTTCGGCGGCAGCGCGGATTTGGGTGCGGCGCGACGCGGAGATGTCTTCGACGTTGTCGGCGAGGGTGAAGGGGGCGATTTCGACGGCTTCGTATCCGAGGTCGGCGGCGTAGGAGAAGACCTCTTCGATGGGCCAGTCGGTGAAGTACTCGTTACAGGTGGTGAGTTTCATGTAGGGTGCTCCTTGTGGGGGTAGTTGTAAGTGGTCAATTTTCGCTTTCTGTTAGCATTGCCGCTAGCCGACTCTCAGCAGGAGACAGAGTACACCGTTTACAGATAAAGCAATCTGCTGGAGAGAGGCACTGCTACACATCGACTCCTGAAGAAGATATCACTATGCCGCTGATCAGTTTTACTACTTCCAACAACGATCCGAGGCGACCGGTCCTTCTCAAGGAAGTGAACAAGTGCTGATGTGGTCTTGCCGTAGCCAGCTAACACATTCCTGCTAGCTCGGTCACCTACATCACTTTAGGAAGGATTCTTAGAAGCGTTATTAAAATTGCAGGTTCGGTCTCTCAAGCAGACCAAAGCATATGAGAACAAGGGTGCTTCGCCCTTGAAAGACATTTAACGCCAAGGCAATTCGACAGCCCCGCAAAGCACCCGGCTGGAATTTTAAGAACGCTTTTTAGAGTGAGTTGGCGACGGATTAGTATTCTGACCCTTCTTGGGGGGCTTGGCACCTTCGGGCATGGGAACATTTACCTTGATAGTCGGTATATTCCTATCCTCTTGGAGTTGTCTGCCCTTGGATGGGGCTGGTGCCTCTCTTATTGTGGGATTTTTTTTCTCAGCCATCTAATCCTCTCCTGTTGCAGGGTTTCTAAAAATAGGACTCAAAGTATGCCTGTGTCCGTTCTGCCGCTTCGGTTTCGAATTTTGATTTTATCGGTAGAGTTTGATCCTTGAAGTGTTTGTGGGATGCCTCCAATTTTCGCTTCTTTAGATCAGTGACGAGGTTGAAGATACTCTCGTCGGTAAGTTCGCCTTCAAATACTGAAAACCATCTGCTCTCTGCTTCGAGGGCAAGTTTTTCCTGGTCTATGTTAAGGCTTCCGATAGCCTTAGCACGTTTCTGAAATGGCAAAAATCCCTTGACCGCATTGACCACTTGTGAGGCAGCAATTATAAATCCCCAAACCATGCCATATTCATCCCAAATAGCCCACCCCCCAATGCTCGCACTGGAGGTAATAGCCAAAAATCCCTGTATCCTAGTATTCCATTTTTCTGAGTGTATCTGATAGGCCTGCAAATAATAAACACCGGCCCTGAGTTGTACCAAGTTATCCCAGTATATGCTCTGATAGTTCAAGTTGAATTACCCTTCCTCCTCTCCCGGCAGATTAACCGACTAGCACTGAATAAAGATACAGAACTTTCCGAGATAGATACGTTTATGCGCCGGGTAGTACCGTGAACTATAGTCCTAATGTTCATGGTTAAGAGTACACTACGTGAGCTAGACTGCCATGTCAACTATAACCCCTATTATGTAAATGACCGTATTAACGAGAATCCCCGAAGTCAGTATGAACGATGTCGCCGTGGATGGTCATCTGGCCGCGCAGTTTGCCTAGCTCTCTGGGCGAGCGGCTTTCTTCTCGGTATGGGTTGACCGTGGCTATGGGCCGTTTGTTCAAGGTCACGAGGAGAGGTTCTCCTGTCCGTTGCACCTTCTTCAATTCGTCGATGCACTTTGCCTTGAATTCGGAAATGCCTATTTCTTTCATCGCGATCCTCCAAGTCTCAAATAAAATAACGGTACAGATTCCGATAGAATACGGCCAGCAAGGATTCGGGCCGGATGATGGGTTCATTCGCATACGACGCCGACGCCGTCTGCGTCGTACATAAATGAATAAGCCGAGTGATTGCTTGACACCGGAGCTATTCCATGCTGGTGCGCCTCCGCGCAAGTGATGCGCCCGTTGCCGTCATCGTCATACGCGCTAAGCGGGTCTGAGCTTGTCAGCGCAACTTCAGGCGGTGGATCGCCGGGATTCCAGCTATCGTAGAACTCGCTAAGCAGATCTGAGCTTGTCAGCCTAATTTCCGAGACCTCCGACGCACAGTCAATAAACTCCATCTCGACAGAGGAGCAGGCCGCCAATACGCGCTCTAGTGCTTCGGCCTCCCTGCGGTCAATAGTGAGGCCGTACTTTCGGCGCACTGCGACGATGCGCTGAGCAAACCAGCACTGATTCAGGGGCGGCATCCATTCGGCTCCGTCGTAGTGCTGCTTGTGGTCGCGGTTTAGTTCAGGGCTGGCCAGCGTCAGATTGAGCGGATCGGCCGCAAAGGCCCGGCGAATGGAATCAGAGGCCGCGCACAGTCCGCTGTCGTGCGCTTCGGAAAGCGCGACGACGTGCTCAATGTCCGTTTCCCCCTGGCTAGCAAAACAGCGTTCCGTGTACGGGCTGTAGATGCCGCCGAGTTCTTCGATAATGTCATCCTCGACAGACTGCGGGTAGCGATAGTCGCTGCGATCATAAGGGGAACATCTGTTTTCGGGACGAATCTCGATTTGCCGCCAATGGCTTGCTGCATTCCCAATGCTATAATCCCCGCCATTTTGCTCTTGCGCGGCGGCAAGTTGTCCCGGCCTACGGTTTTCCTCAATGGTGTTGTCCCTACTTCCTTCGACGGGATTGTCGTCGTCGCCGCAGGCGATGAGCAGGGCACTGGCGAGCAAAATAGTGTATTTACGGGATCTCATGTATGGTCTCTTTAGGGGACGGTAGTTACTGCAAACCGCCCAATCGCCTCGGCGACTGCCTGCTTGGGACTGTAACCTAAAGGAAACAGAATAGGGAATAAAGGATACACTAGCCACTACCCCCACCACTGGTCGCACCTCTTGGCACAATCGTTGCAAGAGTCCAGACAAAGGAGGAAAGACTATGTGGCGACTGTGGGTGTTGGCATTGATCGGCCCGGTGTGGGCCGAGGGGGATTTGGGGGAGGAGGACGCGGGCTATTTGGAGCAGCGGTTGGACGACTTGGGAAGGCTAGACGCGGCGGCTGTGCGGTGGCGGGTGCGCGGGGCTGAAGTGGCTCGGGAGCGGTGGCAGTTGTATCAGCGGGTGGAGGTCGCGTCGGTCAGCGGACAGGCGTTTTTTGGCTTGGCCGAGCGCGACCCAGGCGAGTCCGGGTGGAGCGATTTTAGGACGTTTTACTACGCGGTGAAGCAGCAGCAGTCCGAATGGGTCGTTGGCGACCTGCGGCCCGGCATGGGTGCGGGCTTGGTGTTTGGACGCAACCGGCGTGGGAGTATTGCGCCGAGGATGCCGGCGGGGGACAGTCGGCGCTTGGGCTATCGCTCTAGCGGGGAGAATCATGCCTTGCGCGGTGCGGCGTGGCGTTACGAGGGGCGGGCGTGGAGTGGGGTGCTGCTCGGGGGTTGGGCGCATCGGGATGGACGCTTGGACGAGCAGGGGCAGGTGCGGTCGCTGCCTGAGAGCGGCTATCACGTGACCGCGACCGAGGTGGCTGGCCGCGACCTGCTCGGCATCCGCGCTGGCGGCGGTCGGTTGCACTGGCGCGGCGAGCATTGGCAGTGGGGCACGACCCTGCTGGCCTTGGACTTTTCTCACCGTATCGACTTGCGGCGGAATGGGCGGACGCCTTGGGGCTTTGTCGGCGACGGGCAGCGGATGGGAGCGGTGGATGTGCGTGTGGATTGGGACCGGGGCCGCGCGGCGTTGGCGGTGGCTGGCGATGGGGTGGGGCACTGGGGGATGGTTGGGGAGCTGCGAGGCCGGTATGGAGGTCTGCGAATGCGGACACTGGGCCGCTACTACGCGCCGGGGTTCCACAGCTTCTTTGGCGCGGCTCCGGGGACCTCGGCTATGCAAAACGAACAGGGTGGCGTCGCCGAGGTCAGCGGGCGGGGCTGGCGCGGCTATGTGGATGTGTATCGTCGGCCGGCGCGCTCCTACTTTATACCCGTGCCGGCCACGTATGCCACTTGGGGAGGCGAGTTGCGGCGGCGGTTGGGTCGTCACTGGGCGATGCGCGGGCAGTGGCAAAGGCGCCTGCGGCCGCGCTGGGCGGACGAGCGGTTGGCCCAAGAGCGCAGCCACAAATGGCGTTTGGACTTGGACCGGGGAGCTTGGCGCTGGCGCGGCGAACTGGTGCGCTGGCACCGCGCTGCTCGCGCCGAGTGGGGCCTGTTGGGCAGCGTGCGGTTTAAGACGCGCTGGCTGACCTTGCACGTGAGCCGCTTCCGCACGGACTCGTATTGGACGCGAATTTACGAATACGAGGTGGATCTGCCCGGGGCCGTGAGCATTCGCCCGCTGTACGGCACGGGTTGGCGAGGGTACGCGCTGGTGGCGGTTGCCTATCGCGGCTGGCGGCTGAGCAGCCGCTACCGCATCCAGCAGGACCAGCGGATTAGGCACTACGGCGGTGTGCAGATCGACTGGACGAGAGGTCGTATTGACAAGCGTCAGGGGCACAGATAATTTGAAACATGCCTCCCATAGAACGTCTTTTATCTTTTTTAACCATCGACATTTTCAGGAGTTAAAGCATCCGTATGAACGGCCCAAACTCGTACAAAGACTTCACTGCTCGCCTGAAACTGTTAAGCAGTAAACACCCAGATTTAATCACGACCACGCTCAGCAACGTCTTCACCATGCGTCTTATTGGGAACAAAACGCACGGCGACTTGGCAGAGATAGCAATCGCCGAATTCATCAATCAATACATGTACGACTTTCGCTCTATTCACGTCGGCAAAGACCTTTATCGGGCAAAATCAAAAGAGGAAGATATTAAGGTCATCAACGAAATTACTAAAGCTGAGTTTCCGGTCAGCCTTAAAGCTTACGGGGACGGCCCTCTTCAACTTTCCACCGACAAGAACTTCCGCATGTTTCCGCGGTTAGAAAAGGAGGGGTCTGAAGTAAAGGGGCCAATGGCGGTGCAAAAAGTTTTGCAAGATCCTGCATTTGTTGAGTTTCGCAATATCAACGTGCTGCCGCTTATCTACGACGAAGAGCACCAACGTTGTAACATACTCGTGTTCGACTACAACCGTGCGATGAGTGAAGCGGCTCGCATTGCGAAAGAGGTAGGAGGAAAAGGCAGAAAGCATCCTGTATACCGCTTTTACAACATAGCTGGGGACTATATCTGCGAGGTGCGCTATGGCGATGCCGCAGCAAACGCGCTGCAACGCGGCCTATGGACTCACACCAAGAATGGACTGAGCTATTTCGAGAGCATCACTGGAGGGTGGATTGACTATTCACACAACCCGTTACTTGTCAAGCATGTTTTCTCATGCGCTAGTATCGTCGTCGGCTGGCCACACAGCGGCCTTGGCAGAGATCAAAGAAGATATTGCGCGATTGCGGCGCGGATCGGGGATAGCAACGTGACTCAACTGCCGCTCTTTGGCGATATCGTCGTAGATGTTCCGCCCACACAGGGCATCAAATACGCTGGATCGAAGCTAAAACTGCTCCCGCATATTTTGCAGATGGTCGAAAAAGTGGGGGCCAAGACCGTTTTGGATGGGTTCTCTGGCACGACGCGCGTATCGCAGGCCCTCGCTCGGCGTGGCTATACGGTCGTCTGCAACGACGTTGCCGCGTGGTCCAAGGTGTTTGGCACGTGCTATTTGCTCAACAAGAAGAAGCGAGAAGAGTACCAAGCGCTCATCGATCACCTCAACGCCGTGCGGCCGATGGATGGGTGGTTTACGCAGCACTATGGAGGACGGCCCAACGATGGCTGTGCCATCCAGCGCGATGGCCGCAAGAAGCCTTGGCAAATACACAATACCCGCAAGCTCGATGCCATTCGGCAGGAGATCGAAGCGCTCGCGCTCGATCCCGTCGCCAAGGCCGTGGCGCTGACGAGCTTGATGTTGGCACTAGATCGCGTCGACAGTAGCTTGGGGCACTTTGCCGCGTACCTCAAAGACTGGTCGCCTCGCTCCTATGGGGACCTCGTGCTCGACATCCCCCACGTCGTCCCGTCGTCCTTGCCACACCAAGTGTTCCAACGCGACATCTTGGACTTGGTGCCCCATGTCGCGGTTGATCTGGCGTACTTCGATCCGCCGTATGGGTCGAATAACGAGAAAATGCCACCATCGCGCGTGCGTTATGCCGCTTATTACCACGTGTGGACGAGCGTTGTGCTCTTTGATAAACCTGACCTTTTCGGCAAGGCTAATCGCCGTTGCGATACAGCGGATTCAGTAGCTGCATCTGCCTTTGAGGAGTTTCGCCGCAGTGCGCGAGGCCGCTTCAAAGCCGTCGAGGCCATTGAGCAACTTATTGAGGCCACGCCAGCGCGCTGGACGATCCTGTCCTATAGCTCAGGCGGTCGGGCAACAGCCCAAGAATTGGACGATGTCCTGAGAAGGCACGGCAAGCTTTTAGACGTGGTCGAGGTCGAGTACAAGAAGAACGTCATGGCGGGCATGAAGTGGACGCATGAATGGACACGAGATGTGAGTCCGGCTAATCGCGAATTCTTGTTTTTGCTCGAAAAGCGAGCCGCTTAATCCTCCCACCTGAGCTCAATGCTTAAATCCGTTGCCAAAATAGCCCTCGTCGCCGCTTGGGTCGCGGCTGTCGAAGCCAGCGCGGCCCCTCTGCAAGATGTCGCCCCCCGAACCGGCCACATCCACGCCCTGACCATCTTCGCGCACTTTGCCGATGAGGGCGGTTTGGGCCGCGAGGTCCCGTCTTTTGCAGCGGGGATTTTCGCCGAGCAGCCGGGCAGCCTAACTCACTTCTACCGCGAGATGTCGCGCGGGCAGTTTGAACTCACCGGCGAGGTGCTGCCCCGCTGGTACGCGGCCAACAGCAATGCCGCGGTGTACGCGGGTGCCGAGGGCGGGTATGGTCGCTTTGCCCGCGAGATCATCCAAGCCGTTGATGCCGAGGTGGACTTTAGCCGCTACGACAACGATGGCCCCGACGGGGTGCCTAACTCCGGCGACGACGATGGGTACGTGGATTTTATTTTTCTCATCTCGGCCTCGGCCCCAACGGGTTTTATCGTCGAAGAGGCCACGGGCGTTGCTCAACTCGGGTTGGGCAACGACTATGTGAGCCAAGACCGCGCCCTGCGCGGCGGTTTCATCCGGGTCGGCTCGAAAAGGGGGGCCGTGCAGCGAGGGCGGTCTTTTGTCGAGGCCGTAGGCAGCATGGCCCACGAGTTTGGACACTTTTTGGGCCTGCCCGACCTGTACGACCGCGAGTTTGGGTCCGAGCCGGAAGACGACTCGGGTGGCATTGGCTATTGGGGCTTGATGGGGCACGGCAATCGCGGCTGGAACGAGGTCGATGGCCCCAACCCCTTTTGCGCCTGGAGTTTGGGGCAACTCGGCTGGCTGGGGGTAAACAACCAACAACTCAATGTGCTAAGCGAAGACCAAGACGACGTGGTTTTTGCCGATGTCAACGCGGGTGGCGATGTGTATTTGCTGCCCGCGTCTGCGCCTGCTGAGCACTTTTTTCTCGTGGAGTTCCGCAGTCGCCAGCACAGTTATTACGAGCGCAATCTGCCCGGCGAGGGCTTGCTGATCTGGCGCATAAATCCCACGCGCAACGGCAATAATATGGAGGCTATCAAACAGGTGGATTTAGTATGCGCCGATGGGCTTTTTAGCGATGCAGGCTTTCCCTTGGGCCGCGAGTCGTCCCCGTTTAGCGGTCGCGACAATCTCGACTTTTGGGCGCACGACGTGCGCTATCGCACGGATTTTGGCGGCAATTTAGGCGACGCTACCGACGTGTTTGACGGCGAGCAATTTACCGACTTCTGGGCCGCGTCTAACCCGGCATCGACGACGGGGATTAGCGCGACTAACATCCGCCGCGCGGGCGATCAGATGGTGGCGGATCTCAAGCTGCAAGACCGCCGTCGCGCCGGCCCGATTGCCGACATGGAAATCTGGCGCGACCGCATTGAGATGGTCGGCGACGTGACCGTTTTGCCCGGCGGGTACCTCGATGTCCGCGCTGGTGTGCAGGTGCAGGTGGGGCCGGACGCGCTAACTGCGGGTGCGGATACGGCGCGCGTGGAGCTGATAGTGTACGGCGATCTCGTCATCGGCGTTTCGGGGCAGGGGCAAACCGCCTTCTACTCGGCTGCAGCCGACCCGCAGCCCGGAGATTGGCACGGCATCGTGCTGCACCAAACGGCCACGGCCTATTTGCGCAGCGTCCTCATCCACCATGCCCACTATGGCCTAGTGGCCGAGGAAATCGACCACGCCACTACCTTGGAAGATGTGACCATCCGCCACGTCAGGGCGGACGGCATTCGCTTAGAAAAGGTCGAAGAGGAGATTCGCTTAGATCGCGTACGCGTCGAGGAAGCAGGTGGAGTGGGCATTTGGATCGCTGGTCCAGGCTTGACGCGGATAAACCGAGCTGAGTTGCACGACAATGGCCGCGCTGGCCTCTGGCGCGAGGGCGGTTTTCTGTCGTTGCTCGACTCCCGTTTCAACGCCAACGGCTCGGCTGCGCCTGAGGAGGCCAATTTGGTCTTGGGGCGGGGGACCAGCGGCAAGGTGGCGGGCAATTCGTTTACCGGTGGGATTGGGATTTACTGCGTGGAGACGCGAGAAGTCGAAATTGAGGGCAACGCGCTGTACAATCACGAAGTTGGCCTATGGACCAGAAGTGCGCGTCCGCGCATTGTGCGCAATCAATTCTTCCGCAATGCGTTGGCCATGCGGGTGGAGGGCAGCGTGGTGCCGGCGCGGCTGGTCTTGAACGGCGTCCAAGAGGGTGAGCAACTGCTCGACAACCAAACGGATCAACCGTTGCAGGCGATTAACAATTGGTGGGGGAACGAGGACGAGCGTTGGATCGCGGCTCGGATCAGCGGCGATGTCAACTGGCGGCCCTTTCTCAACTTCGATCCGCGCACGCCGTTGGATTTTGCTTTAGGGCAGAATTATCCCAACCCGTTCAACGAGGGTACGCAGATTGACTATCAGATCGGGATCAACGACCCCATTGTCGCTGGCCAAACCATGGTCGAGTTGGAAGTCCGCACCTCGACTGGCGGTTTGGTGCGGCACTTGGTGGAAGGGTTGGCGGCTCCGGGGTTGTACAGTGCTTCTTGGGATGGCCGCGACGAGCGGGGCGAGCGCGTGGCCAGCGGCATGTATTATTATATATTGCGCATCGGGCCTATTTCCCGCGCTAATAAGATGATTTTTATCAAATGAAAATCGAGGCGGATTATCTCGTTTTAGGCAGCGGTATTGCCGGGTTGTTCTTTGCCCTCAAGGCGGCTCAGCACGGCTCCGTAGCCGTGGTGACCAAACACGAGCGACGCGAGTCCAACACGCAATACGCGCAAGGGGGCATTGCCGCGGTCATGGATGCGGCTGATTCGGTTGCGAGCCACGCGCAGGACACGGTTGCGGCGGGCGCGGGTCTGTGCGACCGCGCGATCGTCGAAGGGGTAGTGGCCGAAGGGCCGGAGGTGGTAGAAGAACTGCTGGCGATTGGTGCGCAGTTCAACGAAGCGCGGCCCGGGGTGTTGGCTTTGGGGCGCGAGGGGGGGCACGCTCATGCGCGGGTGGTACATGCGGACGATATGACCGGCCGCGAGGTGACGCGTACCTTGGTCGCGGCCGTGCAAGCGCTGCCGCAGGTGACCTTGTACGATCACCATTTGGCGATAGACTTAATCGTAGATGAGCAGCGGCGTTGTCACGGGGCTTGGGTCTTGGATTCGCAGCAAGCCGATCCTATCGCCGCGGTGGCGCCGGTTACGCTGCTGGCTACGGGCGGCTGTGGGCAGGTCTTTTTGCACACGACCAATCCGCGCGTGGCTTCCGGCGATGGGGTTGCCATGGCTTGGCGGGCTGGAGCGAAGGTGAGCAACATGGAGTTTATGCAGTTCCATCCGACCATGCTCTACGATCCGGGGAGGCCTTCGTTCCTGATTACCGAGGCTTTGCGCGGGTTTGGTGCCGTGCTGATTGACGAGCGCGGCGCGGCGTTTACCGACCCGCTGCAGACGCGCGATGTGGTGTCTCGGGCGATTGTCGCGCAGATGCAGCAAAGCGGTGCCGAGTGCGTCTATTTGGACGTTACCGGCCAAGACGCCGACCAGACCCGCCGCCGCTTTCCCAACATCTATCGGCATTGTCTGGGGATGGGCGTAGAAATGACCAAGACGCCGATTCCGGTGGTGCCGGCGGCTCACTATAGCTGCGGTGGGGTGTGGACGGATGCGCACGGCCAGACGGATATCGCGGGGCTATACGCGGCTGGCGAGGTGGCGATGAGTGGGTTTCAGGGGGCCAATCGGCTGGCGAGTAATTCGCTGTTGGAAGGGTTGGTTTTTGCGCGCCGCGCTGTCGAGCACGCCAGTACAGTTGGGCCGGTAGCTATGGGTCGGTTTGAGATGAAGCATGTGGGCGATGCTGTTGCGCCTGATGCGCTGGAGGAGCGGCGGGCGTTGCTGCGGCGCTTGATGTGGGACGAGGTGGGCATCGTGCGCAGCGACTGCGGCTTGCAGCGGGCTTGTGCGGAAACGGAGCGGTTGGCGCGAGAAATTGAAGCGTTGTACAACGAGCATCGGCTCGACGCCGAGCTAGTCCAGCTACGCAGCTTGGCGACCGTGGCTCAGCTCATTGCCCGCTCGGCGCGGCAGCGCTTGGAAAGCCGCGGCGTCCACTACAACTGCGATCATCCCGCGCGCGACGATGCCCGCTGGCAGCGGCCGACGCTGCTGGTGAGGGATCGGGCAGCGGCGTCAAAAATACACTAGTGCCGCTACTTCATCTAATAGACCCCGTACATCATAATTAGGGACAACGAGAGAGCGTCCGTTCCTTCCATGCGCTAGGCTTTCCCCATGCGGTGCTGCGCCACGCGGTGCCAACACCAGCCGAGCAAGAGCAGTCCCAAGCCGCTGAGCCAGATCGTGCGCTCGACAAAAAACGCTAGCCCTAAGCAGGCGACCAAGCCCACCATGGCTATCCAGCGGGGGTAGAGCCGTTGGTCGGCTGGCAAGCGTAGGGCGCAGAAGTTGGTGATGGCGTAATAGACCAGAATAGTGAAGGCGCTAAAGGACCAAGTGGTCTTGATGTTGCCTACGAGGACTAGCCCGGCGATGGCCAGCCCGACGACCACCACGGCAATAGAGGGCGTAGTCTGATCCCGATTGAGACGGGCAAGCGCTTGGGGCATATCCCCTCGGCGGCCCATGGCCAGCAGGACTCGCGACAGACCGAGGATTAGGTTGAGCAGCACTCCGGCCATAGCAGTGATCGCGCCTATGGCGAGAATCCAAGAGACGCCGGGCGCGTCAAAGGTGTGGGCGATGACCTTTAGGGGAGCGGCTTTGTCCATAGTGGCCGCGTAAAATGCTTCCGAGCCCACGGCGGCTATGGCAACGGCACCGACGCCGATGTAGAGCATCATGGAGATGAGTAGCACGGCGACGATGGCGCGGGGAATCGTCTTGCGGGGTTGGCGCACTTCTTCGCCAAGCGTGGCGATGCGACCGTAGCCCGTATAGGCGACGAACATCAGGGCGCTGGCTTGCAATAGGGCCGACCAGCCGTCGTCGCCCAAGAAAGGGGTCAGGTGTAGGCTGTGCAGGGCGCTGGGAGTACCGGCGACGATGAAGGCGAACAGCGAGCCAAGCGTCGCGGCGACGATGGCGATGTTGACCTTGTTGGTGCGGTTGATGCCTAGGAGGGAGATGAGGGTGAGCGCCAGCACGGCGGCCAAGGCGACCGGGGTGATAGATGCGGCCCGATCTAGTGCGTTGAGCAGATAGCCGGCCAGTCCCAGCGCCGCGGTGGCCGCGGTCGCGCTCTTGGCACAGATGAACATCCACCCGGCGGTAAAGCCGATGGCTGGCGAGGCGTACTCATAGCCGTATTGGTACGTGCCGCCGCTGAGCGGATGGCTGGCGGCTAGTTGGGCGCTGGACAGGCCGTTGCAGAGAGCGACCAGCGCCCCAATGGCGATGGCGACGAGGACCGCCGGTCCTGCGATACCAGCGCCGATGCCAATGCTGACAAAGACGCCGGTGCCGACGATCGAACCCAAGCCGAGGGCAATGGTGCCGATTAGGCCCAACTCGGGACGCAGGCGTTCGGATGGGGTAGGTGTGGAAGTCATGCGACCAAATATAGGCCGGCGGCGCACTCGCGTCTTGTCTAGGGAGCGAAAAGAGCCGACGCGCCTTGACTATATACCTAAAGCCCTTTTACGTACTATTTACCACTCATTAACCAACTGCGGGAGGAAATCATGATCCGAATATTGTCATTTGTCCTAGTTGCGATAGGGCTGCTCGGCGGAGCAGAGAAAGCCACTGCTGCCGCAAGCGATGTGGTAGATCGAGAGACTCTGAAGAATTTCGTGCTGGAAGCGAAGAGTCTGCTGGAGTCGGCACAAGACGAGGCGGCATGGGCGGCTATTTTGGCGACCTTCAGGACCGACGAAGAATGGCGGCATGGGCCGATTTATATCTTCATCACCAGTTACGACGGCACGGGCTTCTTCCACGCGACCCAACCCGAGCGCGAAGGGGTCAATAATATCGACTCAGAAGACAGCAATGGCGTTAAGATCACGCAGCAGAATATCGCGGCGGCCCAAGCCGGGGGCGGATTTACGGAATATCTCTTTGATAATCCAGCGATCGAAGGCGAGGACGAGTCCACCAAGGTAAGCTACGTGGCCCCCATCGAGATTGAGGGTGCATCCTATTACATTGGCGCTGGGTTGTATATTGATTCGGAGCAGACGAATGTCGCGCCCATTTCGTGGGGTAGCTTGAAAGGACAGGTGTAAACCTTGAGCATCGTCGTCCTCGACTTCGGCGGGCAGTACGCCCACCTGATTGCCAACCGCATTCGCCGCCTCCGCGTCCATGCTGAGATTCGCTCGCCAGAGACTGCGGTTGCCGATTTGCAAGACGCCGACGGGCTGATTCTGTCGGGCGGACCGGCCAGCGTCTATGACCCGGAAGCTCCGGCGTACAATCCCGATATTTTGGCGATGGGCAAGCCGATGTTGGGCTTGTGCTATGGCCACCAACTGCTCTGCCACCGCTTGGGTGGCCAAGTCGAGATGGGGGCGACTCACGAGTTTGGCGCGGCCTATATGCACGTTGACAAGGCAGAGGGGGTGCTGGCCGGGTTGGACGCGCGCGAGCGGGTGTGGATGAGCCATCGCGACCACGTCGCGGCTCTGCCGCCTGGGTTTGCCGTTTTGGGCGCGACCGAGGACTGCCCGGTGGCGGCCATGGGCGACGCCGAGCGCAAGATTTACGGCTTGCAGTTCCATCCAGAAGTGACGCACACCGTCCGGGGCATGGATATTCTCGATAACTTCGCCGCGCTGTGTGGCGCAGAGCGGAACTGGACGATGGAGCGCTACACCGAGGAGACGATAGAGCGGCTCCAAGAGCAGGCGCAGGGACGCAATGTCTTTTTGTTCGTCAGCGGTGGGGTCGATTCGTCGGTGGCGTTTCTCCTGCTCAACCGCGCTCTAGGCGCAGAGCGGGTGCTGGGCTTGCACATTGACAACGGCTTTATGCGCGAGGGCGAGACCGCGCTGGTCGAGCGGCTGATGAAGGGGGCGGGCCTGCACAATCTGGAGGTCGTCGATGCCAGTGCGGAATTCCTCGCCGCCACGGCGGGGATTGCCGACCCGGAGGAAAAGCGGCGGCGGATTGGCGAGGAGTTCATCCGCGTCCGCGATCGGGCGCTGGCGGCGCTGGAGCTGGACCCGGACGAGTGGCTGTTGGGTCAGGGGACGCTTTACACGGATACCATCGAGTCTGGTGGCACGGAAAATGCCGCGGTCATCAAGACGCATCACAACCGCGTCGGCGTCATCGACCAGCTCTTGGCCGAGGGCAAGGTCGTCGAGCCGCTGGACCAGCTCTACAAGGACGAGGCGCGCACCTTGGGCGAGACGCTCGGCTTGCCGCATCACCTAGTCTGGCGGCATCCGTTCCCAGGGCCGGGGCTGGCGGTGCGGGCTTTGTGCAGCGAGGGGCTAGACGCGGAGACCAAAGCGCGTGGCGCTGAGCTTGTCGAAGCGCAGAAAGTGGCGGCGACATTCGGTCTAGCGCTCGATGTGCTGCCGTTGCGCAGCGTTGGCGTACAGGGCGATTCGCGGACCTACGCGCATCCAGCGGTGATTTCCGGCCAGAGAGAGTGGAAGACGCTGGAGGCCCTTTCTACCGAGCTGACCAATAACTTCCCGTCGATCAATCGGGTGATTTACCTGCTGGGGCCGACACCGCGGCCACAGCAAAACATCAAAGCGGGATATTTGACCCGCGACCGACTCGATCTCCTGCGTCGGGCCGATGCCATCAGCATGGCGGCGTTGGAGCGCCACGGGCTGATGGAGGAAGTAACCCAGATGCCGACGGTGCTGCTGCCGCTGTCGTCGGATGGGGTGCAAGAGAGCGTAGTGCTGCGGCCGATAGCGACCTCCGACTTTATGACCGCGCGCTTTTGCCCGTTGCCGCAGGCGTTTTTGGACGACGTGTGCGAGCGGCTGTTGGCGCTAGCAGGGATTGAAGCGGTCTTCTACGACATTACCCACAAGCCGCCGGGCACGGTGGAGTGGGAGTAAGCCCAAGTGGCGAAAGTATGTTTGACACCAGCATCCTCGACGAGGCCATAAGAGCGCGACGCCTGCGGCTAGCGGCTGAGCAAGCCGAGTTGCTCGACTGTGTTCGTCGCACCCTGTTGGAGCTATGGGAACCTCTCGGAATCGAGGCCGCGTACATTGTCGGCTCGCTGCGGTCGCCCGATTCTTGGCGAGAGTCGTCCGACATTGATGTGGCCGTGGCAGGTTGCTCGCCTGTTGTGCTTGAGCTGATGAAAGAATTGGAGGACGCTACCGGCAGAGAGGTGGACGTAATCGACCTCGATCGGCATCCTTCCCCCCGATCCTTTACCCAGTCTGGAGTAAAAGTGTATGGATAAAGGGGCTTTCTCAGTTCTCGAAGCGGAGTTGCGAGCGCGTTTCCGGGACGTCAGCCGCATCAACGGTCGCATCGAGGAACGCCTAGGCGCGTTTGCCCATAGTGCCGAAGGGATAGACAGCATGGGGTACCAGCTCCACAACTTCTATGGCGCGTTTGAGCAGTTGTTTGAGGAAGTAGCGCGATTCTTTGAGAACCGAATCGACGAAGCAAGGTATCACGCGGATATGATTAGGCGAATGCAGCTAGAAATCGAGGGCGTTCGCCCAGCGCTCCTGACCGCAGAGACTGCTGCCGACTTGGATGAATTGCGGCGATTTCGCCATCTGTTTCGCCACGCATACACCGCGGATTTGGATCCCGACAAGGTGACGAATCTGGCGGGCAAAGCTGTGTGCATCCAGCGCGCTTTTGCGCGGGACTTTGAGCGATTCCTGACGCTCTTGCGGCCTGAGTAGCTAGCAGACGAGCGTGTACTGCTTCTTCCCTCGGCGCACGATCAAGTACTTGCCGTGTAAGCCCTGTTGGCACCGCATGCTCCGCGCCATGTCCGTGCAGCGCTCGCCGTTGATGTAGATCGAGCCGTTTTGCACGTCTTGGCGGGCTTGGCGCTTGGAGGATGAGACGCCAGCCGCGACGAGCAGATCGATCAGTCCTAATTCCTCCTGACCCATCGCGTGCGTTGGCACGTCGTCAAAGCCTTCGAGGATTTCCTCCTCGGATAGGTCCTGAAATTCCCCGTAAAAAAGCGCGTGCGAGATGCGTTCGGCCCGGCGAGCAGCGTCGGCTCCGTGTACGATGGTCGTTGCCTCGGCGGCGAGGGTGCGCTGGGCCTCGCGCCGTTCGGGTTGGTCGCGGACGGTTTCGGCGAGCTGGAGGATCGCGTCCTGCTCCAAGAAGGTGTACGTTTTCAGGTGGTCGATGACCTTCTGGTCTTCGGCGTTGATCCAAAACTGGTAAAACTGGTAGGGCGAGGTCTTAGCCGCGTCGAGCCAGACCGTGCCCGCCTCGGTCTTGCCGAATTTGGTGCCGTCCGCTTTGGTCACCAGCGGGCAGGTCAGGCCAAAGGCCCGGGTGCCGGCGGAGCGGCGGATCAGATCGGTGCCGGCGGTGATATTGCCCCACTGGTCAGAGCCGCCGGTTTGCAACTCGCAGCCGTATTTTTCGTTGAGGACCAAAAAGTCGTACGCTTGGAGCACCATGTAGCTGAACTCGGTGTAGGAAATGCCCGTTTCGAGGCGCGAGGCGACCGAGTCCTTGGCCAGCATGTAGGGGACGGGAAAGTGCTTGCCGACGTCGCGCATAAAGTCGATGGCCGCGAGTTGGCCGAGCCAGTCGTGGTTATCGACCATGATCGCGGGGTTGGGGCCGTCGAAGTCGAGGAAGCGCTCTAGCTGTGCTCTGACCTGCTGCGTCCATTCGGCCACGACGTCGGTGGCATTGAGCTGGCGCTCCTCGGTCTTGCCGCCGGGGTCGCCGATCAGGCCGGTGCCGCCGCCAGCTAGGGCGATGACTTTGTGACCGGCGAGTTGGAAGCGGCGCAGGAGCAAGATTGGCACGAGGTTGCCCACCGTCAGGCTGTCGGCAGTTGGGTCGAAGCCGTTGTAGAGCACGATTGGACCGGCGACGAGGCGCTCGGCGAGGCCGTCGAGGTCGGTGGCTTGGTAGATCAAGCCGCGAAATTCAAGATCGGGTATGATGTTCATCACATTTCCTTCTGGTATGGGCATAAAAAAAGCCCCTGTAATCAGGGGCTTGTAAACGCGGTTGAGACGATAAAGCGGACGTACTACCCCTGTCTATGAAGCGGGGTATAATAATAGTGGCGATCGGCGCGTAGAGTCTGCATCATTCATTCTCCGCGCAAAAATATAACTGCGACCTATCTTCCCGTCAATTAGGAGACTAACCATGACTAATGAACGATACCGGGTGGCCGTCGTCGGCGCGGCCGGCACGTGGGGGCGCTACTACACACGCGCGTACGCCGCTCATCCCAACTGCACCATTGTTGGCCTCGTCGATCGCGCCAGAGAGCGGCGGGACGCCATTGCCCGGCGCTACGGCGTGGAGAAGGTGTACGACGATCTCGATGGCCTGTTGGCGGCTGAAGTGCCGGACATTGTCTCCGCGGTGGTTCCGGTGGGCCAGAATTATCCGTGTGTCACTACCTGCGCTCGCGCTGGGGTGCGGGTGGTTTCCTGCGAGAAGCCGATTTCTCACCAGCTACACGAGGCCGACGAAATGATTCGCATCTGTCGAGAACACGGCACGTTGTTCGGCTGTGCGCAGGCCGGATGGGCGACGCCGCATATGCCCGAGGTGGTCGAGTGGGTGCGGCAGGGGCACATTGGGCGGCTGACTGGGGCGGCGATTCCGGGCGGGTTGCCGACTGAGGTGTCGGGTGGTGGTTGCGTGCAGATTGCGGCCTTGCGCATTCTCACCGGGATGGACGTGGAGTGGGTGGAAGGGTACACCTTGCCGGCGGTGCCGGGGTACGTGGCGGAAGGCACGCCTGTCGAGGAGGGGGATGTGCCTGCGTACGGTCGATTGGGGCTGAGCGGCGGTATTGTCTGCGAGGTTGTCGCCCCTGAGCCGGATGGCCGCGTGCCGACCCTTATCTCGGTCGTTGGCGAGCGCGGGCAGGTCTTTTTGGCGCGTCCACGGCCCGTGCTGATTGAGGGGACCGGCGCAGCGGCTTCTCCGGTGTATCCCGACTTTTTGGATCAGCCGCCGGCAGAGGCCTTCACCTATACGATCGAGCGCCTGATGCGCGCCCATCGGGACGGCACTGAGCCGTATAGCAGCGGCGACGATTACCGCCACTCGCTTGAAGTGGCCATTGCCTTAGTGCGCTCAGCTCACCGAGGACACGAGCGGGTATCGCTGCCGTTTGCGGACCGCACGCTCAAGCTGTATCCGCACCCCTATCGCCTCAGGGGTGGCGATGTCGCTGGGTGGCAGAGCATTGGCTACGATGGGCCGCCGGCGATGGATGTTTGAGGAGGAACCAGATGATTCGCGTGGTAGTCTCACTCGCAATTAGCTTCACCGATGATCTGACGCGGGAGACATAGGAATGTCTGATACCACACTGCCGCAGCAAGCTAGGGGCGTCATCATTGGCGCGGGCATCGTCGGTTGCAGCGTCGCGTACCATCTGACGAAACTCGGCTGGCGGGATGTCGTTGTCGTCGAGCAAGGGCCGCTATTCGAGACCGGCGGCTCGACCTCGCACGCTCCGGGCCTCGTTTTCCAGCTCAACCCATCGAAGACCATGACGGGCTTTGCGCGCTACACGGTTGACCTTTGGACACAGTTGGAACTCGAGGGTGAGCCATGCGCTAAGACCTTGGGTAGCCTTGAAGTGGCCTGGACGCAGGAGCGCCTCACCGACCTGAAACGCAAGGCTGGGTATGGCATGAGTTGGGGGGTGGAGGCCCATCTGCTCAGCACCGACGAGGCACGCAGTCGGCTTCCCATGCTGTCCGACCGCATTTTGGGCGCGCTGTATGTTCCCTCCGACATCCAGACAAAGGCGACGAGGCCGGCTGAAGCGATGGCGCGGGAGGCGGAGCGGAATGGCGCAATGTTCTACAGTAATGTCAAAGTTACTGGCTTTACTGTCGCGGACGGACGGATTGCGGCGGTCCATACTACGTGCGGCGACATCAAGACGGACCTAGTAGTCGCTGCTACCGGCATCTGGGCTCCAAAGGTCGGCGGGCTTGCCGATGTGCCCATCCCGCTGTCGCCGATGCAACATCTCTACGCCGTTACGACGCCACTGCGGGAACTCGCCGGGGCGACTGAGGATATATCGCAGCCGTTTTTGCGCCACCAAGACGAGGCCGTGTACTTCCGGCAGGTCGGCGAGTGCTACGGCATCGGCTCGTATCAGCACGAACCCCTCTTAGTAGATTCCCATGACATTCTCGACCACGAGGAAGCGCCGGTTGCTCCGGCCGAGATGCCGTTCACGCCGCCTCACTTTGAGCAGGCGATGGCTGCGGCCGGGGAAGTGCTGCCGAGCCTTAAGGGAGTGGGGTTGACGCGCAAGTTCAACGGCCTTTTCTCGTTCACCACTGACGGATTTCCCGTACTCGGCGAAGCGCCCGAGGTGCGCGGGTTCTGGTCGGCGCAGGCCGTCTGGATTACGCACGCCGGCGGCGTTGGCAAGGCGGTTGCTGAGTGGATCGCCAACGGCGAGCCGACCTGCGACCTGCGAGAGTGCGACATAAGGCGCTTCCATCCGCACGCGTACAGCCGCTCCTACATCCGAGCCCGGGCCGCGCAACAGTACCGCGAGGTGTACGACATCATCCACCCGCGCCAGCAGCTAGCCAACCCGCGCAACCTCCGCCTGACGCCGTTCTATCCGCGCCAGCAAGAGTTGGGCGCTGTGTTCTTCGAGAACGCGGGATGGGAGCGTCCCCAGTGGTACAGTGCGAACGCGGGCTTGCTCGACTCCCTCACCGTTACCGGCGCGGTGCGAACTGGCTGGGAGGCGCGAGAATGGTCGCCGACGGTCGCCGCGGAACACGTCGCCACTCGCGAGAGAGTGGCCCTGTTCGACCTCACGCCCTTCGCCAAGTTCGAGGTGACCGGAGCTGGCTCGCTCGATGCGCTCCAGCGCCTTACGACCAATCAGATGGACAAGCCCGTCGGGACTGTCACGTACACGTCTATGCTCACACCTCGGGGCGGAATCAAGTGCGACCTGACCGTGACGCGGCTGGGTGAGAACCGCTTCATGGTGGTCACGGGAGGCGCTATGGGACGCCACGATCTGGGCTGGATTCAGGCGCATTTAGCGGACGGCGGATCGGTTGGGGTAGCTGACATTTCGTCGGGGCTGTGCTGTATCGGCTTGTGGGGGCCAAGAGCGCGTGACTTGCTGAGTCGGGTCTGTGAGGACGATATAAGCAATGAGGGATTTCCTTACTTGACCGCGCAGCCGATACGGATAGCCGAGGTTCCCGCACTGGCGTTGCGCATCTCATACGTGGGCGAACTCGGCTGGGAAATTTACGCGCCCGCCGAGCAGGGCTTGCGGTTGTGGGATGTCCTGTGGGAGGCTGGCGAGCCGCTCGGAGTCATCGCGGCAGGTGGAGGGGCCTTCGACTCGCTGCGGCTGGAAAAAGGCTACCGACTGTGGGGGAACGACATCCACACCGAGTACAATCCGTACGAGACGGGCCTAGGTTTCGCAGTGAGGATGGGCAAGGGCGATTTTCTGGGCAGGGACGCGTTGCGGAAAATTCGCGCACAGGGCCTGACGCGCAAGCTGTGCTGTATGACGCTGGACGATCCCAATGCCGTCGTTATGGGCAAGGAGCCAATCCTGAGCGGCGACCGCGTGTTGGGTTACGTGACGAGCGCCAACTATGGCCACTCGATCGGCCTCGGCATTGCGTATGGCTATCTGCCGATGGATTACGCCGAGGTGGGGACCAGCGTTGACATCCTCTACTTTGGCGAGCGGCTTAAAGCAACGGTTGTGCAGGAGCCTCTGTACGACCCGGAAGGCAAGAAGATGAAAGTGTGAGGTAACGAAGGCACAAAAACGCTAGGTGTTGCGTCTTATCTAATTGATACAACACACCAAACGACTGGAGGTCCTCCGATGGCACAAACTCTGGTAATCGACGGTCTCAAGCGGCGTACCTTGCCGATTAATCTTCGGCAGAGCGGGAACAGCGACGCCCAGATGCTCATATCTACCCGCATCAGGAAGTCCCCGTGGTGGCACCTGTCAAAGGCGGCGGGCTGCTGGGCATATACGGTGTACAATCACATGTATCATCCGCGTGCGTATATCAAACCCGAGGATGGGGGACTGTTTGCGGAGTACAAGTACCTGACCGAACATGTCAGCATGTGGAATGTGGCAGTCGAGCGCCAGATCCAGATCAAGGGCCCCGACGCCGCGGATTTTGTGAACATGCTCATCACCCGCGATGTACACACCGTAGTGCCTACCATGCAAGCCCGTTATGTGATTCTGTGTAACCAGTACGGCGGCGTCATAAACGATCCGGTGCTGCTGCGGGTGGCTGACGACGAGTTCTGGTTTAGTATTTCCGACTCGGATCTCTTGCTGTGGGCGCAGGGAGTCAACTCATCTGGCAAGTTCAACGTTGATATCCACGAGATTGATGTGTCGCCAGTCCAGATACAGGGTCCCAAGTCCGTGTTGCTGATGGAGAAGATGTTCGGCTCCTACATCCGAGAAATTCCATACTACCACCTGATTCACGACACCCTGAACGGCCATGCGGTCACGATTTCGCGCACGGGTTTCTCCGCCGAGGTTGGGTTCGAGATATACCTGCACGGTGCGATGCTTCATGCCGACGACGTCTGGCCGCATATCTTGGAACAGGGACGGGAGTTCAACTTGGGCGTGATCGCTCCCAGTCACGTCCGTCGCTTGGAGGCCGGCATCTTGTCCTACGGCCAGGACATGGATATAGAGAACAATCCATTTGAAGTCCGGCTTGGCTGGCAGGTGGACCTGAGTAAAGATGCCTTCATTGGCAAGGAGGCGCTGGTCAGAATCAAGGAAGAGGGTGTTAAACAGCGACTGGTCGGCCTGAAGGTCGGCGGCGAGCCGATTACTTGGTACAACGAGGATTTTTACCTTGTTAAGGACCGCGACTCGGGCGACGACGTAGGCTACGTGACCAGTGCTTTCTGGTCGCCGAATGTGGAGTCGAATGTAGCGCTGGCCGTCATGCCTCGGTCGCACTGGAGCAGGGGCACACAAGTGAAGGTCCAATTGCCAAAGGACGGCATTGTGGATGCCGAGGTGGTGCGGGTGCCGTTCTTCGATCCAACCAAGGAGCGTCCCAAGAGCGCTTTGTGAAGAATCAATCGCCGAGATAGCCTTGGTCTGCCCAGACCTTGCTCGCCAGTTTTTTCGCCTCGGGATCTGGTTCGATCTCACCCAAAACACTGCTCGGCGGCTGTCCCTTCTTCTTGCGCTCGGGGTCGGGAGACCAGTCGTCTTTGACGTATTTTTTGCGCACGGACTCGCGGCGGAAGTCGGGTATTTCCATTGGTGATGAATCGTTTAGCGCCGAACGCCACGCTTGGATTCCGGCGATGCTCATGTCGATGCCGCGATACACGTCGAGATAGGGTTGCTCGCCGGTGCGGATGGCCTCGGCAAAGTGGTAGCTGGTGAAGAAGTCGCCGCCGCCGTGTCCGGCGCGCGCCGCTAGGCCGTGATGCACGGGGAAGTTGGGACTGTACACGGTTTCGACTGGATCGCTCTTGCGCTTTTCCCACGGCTCGTACCACACGCGCAGCCGCTGTTTGTCGCCGTGGCGGCAGTTTTCCATCACGCCCTTGTTGCCGTGGATGCGGACGTAATTGCCGTGGCCGCGCAGCGCGCCGTGTAGCGATTTCATCACCGCGTCGTTGTCCATCCGGCAGATGATCACTGCGGCGGTGTCACTGCGGTTCATGTGCAGCGTTTGGGTGGGGTCGGCGAAGTCAAAGGGGATGACAAAGCCGTTCACCTTTACGGGTCGGGTGTCGGTGATGTACATGATTGGGGCGATGGAGTGGGTGCAGTAGTACGTGGCGGGGATCCAGTTGCGCCAGTGGTCGCGTCCGCAACTGCGCGCTAGTTTCACTTCGGGCGGGTCGGGGTGGACGTATTCGCCCTCGCCGTATTTGAAGTCGCCGACGCGGCCCTGTTGGTAGAGCCGCTTCATCTCTTGGTTGAAGACCATGTAGGGGTAGTTCTCGGCGAACATGTAGATCTTGCCGCTTTTCTCGACCGCTCGCGCCAGCGCTACGCCTTCGCCCAAGGTGTGGCAGGCTGCGGTTTCGCTCATTACGTGTTTGCCGGCGTTGAGTGCTTTGATGGCAAACGGCGCGTGCTGGTGGAAGTAGTTGGCCAGCACGACCGCGTCCATGTCGCAGCCGAGGAATTCGTCGTAATCGACGAATGTGGATACGTTGAGCGCCTTGCCTTCTGCCATGAGCCGCTCTTCCCAAATGTCGCAAATGGCGACCAGTTCCATGCCGGTCGCCGCAGCCGCCTGCATAAAGGAGCGACCGCGACCGACGCCGACTACGCCGACGCGGATGGGACGTTGTTTGGGGCGTTTTTTGGCCATGATTCGATCCTGTGTATTTAGAACGTCCCGGGTTTGGGCGTCGCCGGAGGCCAGTAGCCGTCGGGATTTTCGTCCCACGCCGTGCCGCACATCCGCGAGATAACCGCCCATTCGGCCGCAGTCAGGTGGGCGTGGTTGTGGAAGAGGAAGTGCTGTAGCCCGGCTGCTTCTGAGGCTTGGAGGATGCGGTAGAGATCGCCGGCGGTCATGGGGTCGCCGCCGTGGGGCATGCGCCCGGTATCGACCCAGGGCAGGATCTTTTGCGGGTCGCCGACCGCGGCGATGGCGCGGCGCGTCTCTTCCTGTACCACCTCGTCGAAAAACGCCGGCGGGAATCCCAGTTCCATGTCGGCTAGGCACTCCACCTCGGGCAGGCGAATGCCGAGCCAAGCGCGGAGCACCGTCCAGCACTGCGCTTCGCTTAACACCGGATTCCACTCCTGAATCTGCTGCACCCAGCGGGCGACCGTGCCGTACATCCCGTCGAAGCCGCGATGCCAGAAGTAGTGCTTGACTAGGAGCAAATCCACGATCTGGCCCCAAGCGTGGAAGTCGAGCGCGGTCATGCCGGAAAACACAGCCGAGCGCGGGCCGTTGCCCAAGAGCAGTTGGCGCGGCAACTCGTTGATGGCTTGGCGGAAGTCGCGGCCTTGGCGGATGCCGTCTTCGCGTCGCCAGCGCAGCCAGTAGAGCGCGTCTTCGTTGATGTCGAAGAGGTTCATCTCCGAGAGCACGCCGTAATCGCCATAGTAGGACACTTCGGCGGGTGTGAAGCTTTGGAAGCGCTGGTGCAAATGCTGGCGGCCCTGATCAAGTCGCTCAGCGTCGTAGCCTCTAGCCGTTGCTTCTCGGCGCTGGCCGTCGTTGAGCGGGCGGAAAACCGCGTTGCCGTGGTGGTACGTCAACTCGTAGGGCGACTCGGTCCAGCCATCGACAATGCCGCCGTCGGCTTCTGGGAACGCCGCGAAGATGTCCTCCCAAGATGCGGCGTGTAGCTGAGTGCCGTAGGGGTCTTCCTCCAGCGGTAGGCCCTCGGCGGCGATGGTGCCGGAGGCGGGCGCGAAGATCATCACGGTCCAGCCGCGCTTTTTGGCGTCGGCGAGCATGGCGTGTAGGAGCTTTTCTTTGTAGGGTTGCAGGGGCACGTCGCGCAGTTGAGCGTTGAGGCCGCGCTTTTGGTAGGGCGCGAGATCGCCCTTGAACGCGGGGATGGTACTCTGGCCCTGCTCGTCGGCAAAGACCAGCCGGCCAAAGACAAGGCCCTGGATGCCGCCTTGTTCCCAGGCGTCGAAAATGTGCTCGTAGTCGGACATGACCGCCTCTAGAGGCTGGCCGATGCGAATCCAAGGGGTCAGAGTCATGGCGTGTTCTCCTGTTGATTGGTAGGCGCAATATATCGCGTCGGTGAGGCGGCGTCCATTCATCTGTCTATACGAATTCTTGCGATATGGTAACAACAGCGTTACTATATCTACATGATCGAGATCAGAGAATACATTGATGACCGAGGCCGCAGTCTATTCGGTCGCTGGTTCGACGGTCTCGACGCCAAGGCGGCGACCAGGGTGAGGACAGCCCTCGCCCGCATGGAGGCGGGGAACCTGTCCAACGTCAGAGGAGTTGGAAGCGGAGTGTTGGAGTGCCGCATACACGTCGGTCCAGGCTACAGAGTCTATTTCGGCAGGGACGGAGACACCTTGATAGTCCTGCTTGGCGGTGGGACCAAAGTGCGCCAGCAGAAGGACATCGAGGATGCCCATGAGCTTTGGCAAGAATACAAGCGTCGCAAGCAACAGGAGGTATGAAACATGCCGCTCACCCGTGATTTCAAGGAGACTGTGCTGGCCCGCGCTGTGCGCGACCCGGCATTTCGAGAAGGGTTGCTGAAGGAAGGCGTCGAGTGCCTGCTTGCCGGGGACGTCGATGCTGGCAAGATCGTACTGCGTGACTACATCAACGCCACCATCGGGTTCGAGGAGCTTGGCTCCCTCACAAACAAGCCGCCTAAGAGTCTGATGCGCATGTTCGGACCGTCCGGCAATCCCCACGCCCGCAACCTATTCGAGGTCATCAGCCGCATTCAGCAGCACGAGGGCGTCCAGCTCGAGGTGAACGCCGTTCGATAATAGGTAGGTCTCCGACTGAACTGCTGGGGCCGGTAGGACGAGGCGTCATTGAATTTCGGTTCAGGATACCGAGTGTATTTTGCGGAGTTGGCAGATCGGCTTATTCTGCTTACGGCAGGCAATAAAGCCACCCAGCAGCGCGATATAAGGCGAGCCCAAGCATATTGGGCCGAGTACAAGGAGCCAGAGCCGTGAGAAAATTAAGAGCCTTTAAAGAATTTCATTCGCAGGAACTCAACGATCCTGTCAAGGCTAAAGCGTATATTGATGTGGCTTTAGAGGAATATCAGAGCGATAACGACGACGAAGCACTCTTGCTAGCCTTACGGGATGTGGTGGAGGCGCAAGGAGGACTGGGTCAACTGGCCGAGAAAACTGGCTTGAATCAGTCCAATATCTATCGAACTTTATCGGCGGGCGGGAATCCCCGCCTCCATACTTTAGCCACCATTCTGCACAGTATGGGTCTGAGGCTATCAGTAGATTTTGTATCGTCAGATCCTCAATAGGGCCGCCAGTTCATCGTGAGCAAGGCATCTCGCCCGTACAAGGAAGGGTTACTTGAGGATCTCAGAGATCCCAGCGAAGCGGCTGCGTATCTGACTGCTGCTCTTGAGGATGGCTCCCCTGATGTATTCCTCCTTGCGCTGCGCGATGTAGCCGAAGCCCACGGCATGAAGCGACTCGCAGAGGGGGCTCAGCTCAATCGCGAGTCGATGTATCGAATGCTGTCCGACCAAGGCAATCCCCAACTCTTAAGTTTGACCGCAGTCCTGCGCGAATTGGGGTTGCGCCTTGCAGTTGAGGTCAGCGATCCCGTGGCAGCCTAAACATCACACCGGACAAAGGAGGTGTCCAATGGACCGCGAAGTGATGACCAATGAAGAGAATTACTGTTTCGACGTGGCTGGGTATTTGCACGTGCCGGGGACGTTGACTCGGCCGGAGGTCGAGCACCTCAATAGGGAGATCGACGCTATGGGAGCGACGGAGGGGATGCTGGGCTGGCCGGGGCCGGCGCGGGAGCCGTTCCGCGACCTGTTAGTGCATCCGGCGTTGGTGTGGTATCTCAACCAGCTTGTCGGCGAGGGGTTTATCCTCGACCGCGCACCGGAAGTCTGGTGTGAGGAGACTTGCGACACGGGTGCGCCGCTGGTGGGCGGCAACGAGCCTCGGGATCCCGCCATTGCGTACTACTTCCAGAATGGGCGACGCTTCAGCGAGGGGGTGCGAGTGCTGTGGGCACTCGAGGATGCCGAGGAAGGGGACGGCGGCTTTGTGTTGGTGCCGTGTAGCCACAAAGGCAATGTGGCGACGCCAGAGGAGGTGGCGACCGGGGCCGACGATATGGGGCTTACCTTGCAGCCGGCGCTCAAGGCGGGGGATTTGCTGATCGTGGGGCTGGCGACGGCGCAGGGGATGCGGCCGTGGAAGGGAAAAGGACGCCAGCGGCTGTTGAGTTACGAATTCGTGGGACGCGGCGCGATCCGCAGCGCGGGGACGGGGCCGAAGACTGAAGCGGAGCCGCGCCCGGAGTGGCACGCTGAATTGAGTGAGGTGCAGAGGGCCTCGCTCTACAAGCCGGGCTACCAAGCCACGTCGCCGCCGCCGACGATTGTGACCGATGGCAAGACGACGAGGATGGAGTCCGGGGTTTTTCATCCGTCGCTTTTGCAGGTAGATCCCGACAGCGGCATTGACTACCGAGAATTTTACTTTTGGGACCTCAACGGCTATTTGGTTTTGCGCGGGGTGATGGACGAGGAGTGGTTGGCCGCAGCCAACGAGGCAGTGGATCGCTTTGAGGACCGGATCAAAGTCGGCGAAGAGCTGGCGCGGGGGTCCAAAAGTCTGGCGGGAACCGGGCGGCCCTTGTTGAATGGACTGCTGGAACTGCCCCAGCCGCATTGCGAACCGTTCCGGCGGATGGTCGCGCATCCAGCGGTCGAGCACCGGCTGAATTGGATGGGCGGTAGCGGCGGGCGGATGGGTGGAGCGACGGGTTTTGTCTCGGTCAAGGGAACCAGCGGCCACGCGCTGCACGACGCCAACGAGCCGCTCAACCCCGGCCGCGGCTATGTGTACCACAATGGCCGCAGCTATTGTGAGGCGATTACCGTGACTTGGCAACTCAGGGACGTGCGGGCGGGCGACGGGGGTTTTGCCTGCGTGCCGGGCAGTCACAAGGCATACTACAAAATGCCCCCCGGCGTGCGCACTTGCGACCGCGATATGGGGCTGGTCAAACACGTCGAGATGCAGGCCGGCGACGTGCTGTTCTTCGGCGACGGTGGCACGACGCACGGAGCGTTGGCTTGGAAGAGCGAGATTGCGCGGCGGGGCATCCTAATCAAGTATTCGTCGCGCAACTTCAACCGCAGCGGCGGCGAGATGGTGCATCCGGAAAACCGCTGGGGCGAATTGGTCGAGGGAATGAGCGATGCCCAGTTAGCAGTGATGCGCGGCCCGGACCGCGATGTGTTCAACAACAACGTGCCGCGACTGGACGTGGCCAATGGCGAGGTGACCGCGTCGTACGAGCGGGGATCGTCGCTCTACAGCAAGGAAGCACCGAGCGGGCCGTTGGCAAAGGACGAGAAAAGTTGATCCCCATCCATCGACACATGGGAGGAATCATGCGCCTACTCATCCTGATTCTCGCTACAGGTCAGTTAGCTGCGGCCGACGCACCCGACTGGCGGCGACCTGTAGCCACTTATTCTATCGTCGCCCGCGACTCCCTCAGCGGCCAGCTCGGTGTCGCCGTTCAGTCCCACTGGTTTTCCGTTGGCCCCATCGTTCCTTGGGCCCGGTCCGGCGTCGGTGCGGTGGCTACTCAATCCCTCGTTGACCCGGCCTACGGTCCGCTCGGTCTTGAACTGATGGCGATGGGCAAGACGGCGTCAGCGTCGCTCACTGCCCTGCTTGCGGGGGATGCCGATGCTGCGGTGCGGCAAGTGGCCATGGTCGATGCCGAGGGGAACGTGGCCGTCCACACGGGTGAGCGGGCCATTGCCGCTGCTGGTCACCAGACCGGTGCTCAGTACAGCGTTCAGGCGAACCTGATGGATCAAGACAGCGTGTGGCCGGCTATGGCGCACGCCTATGAAAATGCCGAAGGCGATCTGGCCGAGCGGCTGCTCGTGGCTTTGGAAGTCGCTGAGGCCGAGGGGGGCGACCTGCGCGGTCGGCAGTCCGCGGCCATTCTCGTGGTCTCCGCCGAGGATACGGGCAGGCCGTGGGTTGATCGCGTGTTCGACCTACGCGTGGAAGATCATCCCGAGCCGGTGGAGGAACTGCGCCGCTTGGTGCGTCTGGCGCGGGCCTACCACAAGCTGAACGAGGGCGACGAATGGGTGACCGCGGGGGACATGGAAGCGGCTATGGATGCCTACCGCGCCGCGACCGAACTGGTGCCCGATGAGGCAACGGGCGGCGAGGCTCCGTTCTGGGTGGGTGGGACCTTGGCTTCTGAGGGCCGCGAGGAGGAAGCTGTGCCCTATCTGCAACGAGCGCAGGCACAGTACGACCGCTGGGCCGACTTATTGCGGCGTTTGCCGGCCTCTGGTCTGCTGCCAGCCGACGATGCGCTCTTGGATCGTCTTACTGCTGCTATGATCGGCGAGTGACATTTTGGATGGTAAAATGGCGGATACATTTCTCAACGAATTAGTCGCCGTTTGCGAAAAATAGAGTTTACTAGGTTTACTTCTCGACGGGTTGAGACTTTCACAAGATGTGTGAAGTTCCAACTGCATAGATAATCGACTCCGTTTACTACGGCGATTGCTACTGGGGAGATCTTGCTACTCGACGACAATCGAATGGATCGTGGCTGCCTCCATCGCCTCCCAGTCCACGGCGAGGCCGAGGCCCGGCCCGGCGGGTGCATAAGCATAGCCGTCGGGTTGGGCGCGGATGACATCTTGCATTCCGTATTCGTAGGGTTCGCAGGGAACCGACTGCTCGAAATAGGAGCAGTTGTCGTGTGCCAGCATCAGGTGCAGGTTGGCGGCCGACACGAGGCTGTATCCCCACGACATGATCTCGCATTTCATGCCGGCCGCTTCGGTGAGGGCGATTGCTTTGTTGGTTTGCGTGATCCCGCCCATCATGGCCGCGTCGGTGCGGGCGCGGCCCCACGCCTTTGAATGAAGGGCTTCGGCAAAGGTGTGGAGGTCTTGGAACCAGTTGCCGGACGGTAGGATGGGAATGGTTACTCGGCTCGTCAGTTCCCGGTAGCCGTCGAGATCTGAGTCGTGCAATGGGGCTTCAAACCACGTAAAGCCCATTGCTTCGAGTTCTTGGGCGACTCGCAGGGCACCGTCGCGATCGTAGTTGTTCTCGGCGTCGAGCATGAAGGCGACGTCGTTGCTAGGGTACTGCTTTCTGACGGCGCGGGCGAGTTCGAGGTCCAACTCGGGAATGCACCAAGTATGGAACTTGATGGCCTTGAAGCCTTGGGCGATGAACTCCTCGGCGTTCTTCAGATAGGATTCGACATCTTCAAAGAGCGGGGTGCTGGCGTAGGCGGGGATTTTGTCGCGTGCTCCGCCCAATAGCCGGTAGAGCGGCAGGCCTGCGACCTTGCCTGCCAGATCCCACAGGGCAATGTCGATGGCGGCCAATGACTGGGGCGGCAGCGGAAAGACGCGCGGCCTGATCTCGTGCCAGATACGCTCCCGCAAGAGTGGATCCTTGCCCAGCAGGATGGGGGCTAGGTGGCGTATGGATTCGGCGGTATAGCGCTCGAAGTCAAAGGAGGTCGCGTTCCAGACGCCAGCTATGCCCTCGACGCCCTCGTCTGTATAGATGCGGACGACTGTGTTGGTTGAGTATTGATCCGGCAGATCGTCGGACCAAGTGAAGCGGTCAACTGGTGGAGCTACGGTGCGTATTTCGACTTTGGTGATGTGCATGGAATACCTTTCGTGGAAACGAATTTATAAGGCCGGTTCGGATGCTAAGTTCTCAGGGTATATTTCAATTTGCTCTGCGTACTTCTCCCGCAGTTGGTTCAGAAAAGCTTCAAAGCGTTCCTCAATGCGTTGGCCATTTGCCGACCGCACCATCTTTTTTACGGTTTGCTGAACCTCGGGATGGTCAAAAGGCAGCAATCGGGCCGGGCGTTGTTCTAGCGTGCGAAACACGATGTATCCCGGCCAGATTTTTTCGCGTGGCTGGAAGTGCACCAAGAAAGGCCCGCCGACTTTTCCCACCGGGGTTTTGCGGACCGCCGCCAGCACGGCCGACATGGTGTGCGGGGAGTGGGCGTGTTGCTCGTCTTCCTCGCGGTGGATGTGGTAAATGTTATAGTGGAACCAAGCGTCGTGAAAGCGCGGATAACCTTGGGCCAAAGTCCACATATCGGCTCCTTGGTGCACTTTTTCGGCCACGTCGAGTGCATCTGCTTCATGGTGGAGCAGGATGGCTTCGTAGATGAGCAGATCGGGATCGGTAAACCAGGATAGATGCTCCTCGTAATAGGCCCGCATAGCCGCTTCGTTGACAATTGGCGCTTCTGCTGCTAGGCGGCGCAACGCTTCGATCATTAATACCGATTGGCGCTTTTCCAGATAGCGCTTCATCTCGTCGTCGTCGGCTAGCCCGGCCTGCTGAGCGGCTAGCGGCAGGAGTACGGAATCTACTGCCGTGCGTCTGGCGTACCGAGCAATACTCGCGGTATCTACGGTTACGGGACGCCGCTGGGATGGGGTTGCTACGAGCCATCTCAGGTACTGCTCAAGCGCGACCTGGCCTCCTTCATAGAGTATTAGCGGCTTTGATAATTGTTCGTCCACGCCAAACTCGGGAATGCCGTGAGAGGCGGTTTTGCCCAGCTTTACTAACTGCAACCAAGTTTCTTCGACTAGCCGTAAATTGAACTGCTTTCTGATGTTCGTGCGGAATTCCGCTGTGCGTACGGCAAGGCGATCTGCGTAGAGCCGGTCTTTGATCCTCTTTTTTAAGGACTCATAGGGCAGCGGGCGCTCGTCCTCCGCGCGCACGATGTGGAAGTAGCCCTCTCTGCCTTGGAAAGGTGCAGACAGCTCGCCCGACTGCATGGAAAAGAGCACCTTGCTGACGGGGCCGAGCATTAAGGACTCGTCCCAGTAGCCGAGATCGCCTCCTTTATCGGCGGTTTGCTGGTCTAGGGAAAAACGACGGGCGAGCTCGGCGAAGTCTTCACCGTCTAGGAGCGCTTGGTAGAGCGTTTGCGCCTCCGCGGCTGTTTTCACCATGAGATGCCGCCCCCGCACCTCGCGCTTGGTGCGTAGGTCGCTGTTTTCGTAATAGGTTCTGATCTCTTCGTCCGAGACCGTTACGCGGCTTTTAACTTCCCTTTCGATGAGACGTTCTACGGCCCGTTGTCGGCGCACGCGTTCTAAGTCGGATAGGACCTGTGCGCTTTTATCCAGTTCTCTGTTCCTAGCTTCCAAAAACAGCAACTCGCGATTGATAAGCGTCTCTAGGACATCTTGCTTTGATTGTTTTTGCTCCTGCGGCAGCTTGTCCCAGACCCGTTCCACCTGATCGATTGCGATGGTGCGGTCGGCGATGCGCGCTGCTACAGAATGGTTCTCCGCGCATCCCAAGAGGATGCCGAACAAAAGGGCTGCTGCTATCACTATAGCTTCTCCACAGCTCAGGAGTGTACGGGGCGATTGAGGGTAAGGACGAAGTAGAAGTTCTTGGTGAGGAGCATGAGAAGTTTGCAATTTATTGCACAGGTTCAAGTTCGAGGAGAACCAGCAGCCAGGTGCGCGCCCAGTAGGCGCTGTTGATATAAGGCGTCTCCGCGGTGGGCCAGTTCTGCCAGTAGGTTTCGTTGTGGGGGATTCTGTGGTACCACTGGAGCAGTGGAATCGAGGGCAACTCGCGCAGCCAGATTTCCATGGCTTGGCGAAAGAGTTCAAGTAGTTGCGGATCGTCGGGTGCCGTGCCGGCCATGCGATCGATGATTTGGTCGAAGCGATCGTTTTGCCAGCGCCAGAAGTAGATAGCGGCTGTGCCGGTCGGTTGCACGTAGCGGCTGTGATAGAGTCTGAGGGTGAAGTACGGGTCGCGCACGCTGCCCGCATTGCCGATCAGAAAGGCCCGGGCGTCGCCCACGGTCATGCGGGTGTAATAATCGGAAGTCATTCTGAAGCCGGCATCGAAACCGGCGCGGCGTAGCTGTTCGACCAACACGGGGACGATGTCGTGGAGATTTGGATGCAGGTCGATGGTGATTTTGAACGGCGTGCCTTCCTTGGTCCAGATGCCTTTTTCTAGGACCCAACCTCGGCGCTGCATGATCTCCGTGGTCTTGGCCGGGTCGTGTGTGCCGACCGGATAGCGGGCGAGCAAATCCTCGATCTGGTCGGTAAAACGGCGCAGGGGTGGAAAATCTGGAAAGGGCAGCAGGGAATAGGTTCCCGCGCCTTGCCAGCCGACCTCGACGAGTTGCTGCCGATCAATGGCGTGGTTGATGGCCCAGCGGATTTCCGCATCTGCAAACGGGGCTTCGAGATTGTTAAAGCCCAAGGCGGTGGGCCACCAATCGAGGTAGCCGTAGGGTGGTTCGCGACCGGTCCAAGTGGATACGTCGGGATTCTGGTCGAGAATAGTCTTGATGTTGGACGGGCGCAGGTCCAGACAAGTATCCATTTGGTTGCTGATCAGCAGTTGCACCCTTTTGTCTTCGTCCATGTAGGGCAGATAGATCAGGCGTTCTACGCGGGGGAGTCGGCGAAAGCCTATCTCAGCCGCCCACCAGTCTTGCCGCAGATCCCAGATCCGCTGTTGCGGCTCGGAGCGGACGAGCCGGTAGGGTCCGCTGACTACCGGCCAGCCGCGTTGGAGATCTAGATTGGCAAAGGTTTTGGCGTCTTTGCCCTCCCAGATATGCTTGGGGACAATAGGTATGCCGTTGCCGAAATTGTTGGTCAAATACTCGAATACGAAGCGCGGATTTGGCGATTTTAGCGCGATTTTCGCCTGTAAGTCATCTACGACGCTGGCCTCTGCGACCCATAGCTCCATATCGACCGAGGCGTTGAGGACTGGGGCGTTCTGTTTGAGCATGTCGATTGTGAATACCAAATCGGCCGCAGTCCAAGGCGTGCCGTCACTCCACTTTACTCCTTCTCTGAGGTGGATAGTTACTTCGGTGAAGTCGTCGTTGTACTCGTGGCCGGTGGCGATCCAGGGTATGAGGTTTTGTTCTTTGCCATAGGGGTTGTAGAAGTAGAGCGGCTCGTAGAGGAAGTTGTGGCCGGTGCTGGAGATGCTGCCGGGGAGAAAAGGGTTGAAGGAATCGTAGTCCTGGATTTGGCCGGCGCAGGTGTTGGGCGGCGTGCAGTTCATTATGAGCGAGCGGTTGCGGGGCACGTCCGCTTCGTCGTTGACATCGCCGCCGCAGGCAAAGAGCAGACAGCAGGCGAGCAAGCCGCTTAGCACGCAGTTAAACATGGGGTACAGTCTCCATATACCAATCGTCGTAAAAGTTGACTTCCACTATGCTATTAAATACCTTGAACGGGCAAAAGGGCGCATGTTCTAACCATTCAAAAAGGAGGTTTTAGTTGTTAGCAGAAAGAGCAGATCTGACAAACAAAACAGCCAATTTAATCTCTAAAAGGAGGCTAACCATGAGAATCTGTGCTGTTTTTGGCGTTTTGCTGTTGGCTACGAGCACGTGCTTTGCGCATAGCAACGCCAATGGTTTTGGGTATTTCGCTTTGGAATGGCCCTCGGATGTGACGTACGTCGCCGATGGTGAGGACGGAGATTGGGCGTGGTACGATCCCAATTTCATCGTCACTCCCGACGAAATGGGCGAGGTCGTACAGCAGGTGATTCCCGACAAGAGCGATATTGATGTTTCCATCAGGACTGCTTGGTCGCAGGCTCCCGACAACCGCATCTTTGGCTTTGTGCGGGTGACGGACGATTCGCTGCACGCGGCCGAAACGGATCCGGAAAACGGGTGGTTTGAGGACGATCTCGAAATTATTACCGACGGCGACCACAGCGGCGGTCCGTACCGCGATCCGAACCAAGTGAACGCACAGCAGTGGACCATGCACGTGCAGGTGCCCGGCGGGTATTCGACGCCTTACGGCAACGGCACGACCTGGCTGCGCAAAGACGCCGATCCGGCCAAGCAGTGGGCCACGGCCTATATTGAGGCCGATGTCAGTCTCAGCCCGCCTGGCGCTACGCACGGATCGACCAATGTCACCTTAGGCTATGAGTTCGCCATGCCGCTGTGGGTCAACTTGGAAAACGACGAGGCCTCTACCGAACGCGTGGTTTTGCAGCCGGGCATGACCGTTGGGCTCACCTATCAGCTCAACGAGGCCGATACGACGCCGGCTGAGGGTGCCGCCCGGACGCATCAGCTCGTCACCGGGGACGTCAACGGGGCGCATAGAGATCAGGATTTCGCCTCTGACTTTACCCTACTGACTGTAGGTGAATACACCCGGGGCAGCGATGCTGGCACTGCGGTCGAAGGCAGTACTTGGGGGAAAATTAAGGCTACTTTCGACGAGTAAAGTTTCTCCATTTTATTTTGCCGCGGGGGAGGAGAGGTGTGACTATCTCTCTTCCCCCGCTTTCGCGTTTGGGAAGCACTTTGTCATGAGTCTATGCTTGGGTGTCTTGGTGCTGCTGGTGCTGGTCGGTTGTGGTCGCTACTTCCCAGGACCAATCGAACCTGCGCCCGAAAATAGCCAAGAAGTCTATGCTTCGGTCGAGGACGACGGGACCGTTATCGCCGTTTTCAATCGCCTCGAAGTTTCCCTGCGTCCCATGACGGACGAAGAGTTAAACCGGCAATTCGCCGACTACTCTGTGGCGGGTGCCAATTCCAAGAATCCATATACTTTTGGCAACTGGAAGCCGCTGGGCGATACCTATACGCCGCCCAAATACACAGTCTTTTCGGTTCAGGTGAAAAACTACGAGTATCCCAAGGTCCATCTGGACCCCACCCGCATAACCCTCGTCTCTCAACAGGCTGGCCGCGAGTACGATCCGCTCAACAGAACGGACATCCTCGAATTCTATGCTTCCATGATTCCCGGATATGCGGGCAATGCCTACAGCGTCTTCCAAGAGCGCCGGGAGATTCTGACCCGCACTATGTATCTAGGCGAAGACGTTTTCAGCGGCCAAGAAGTCGAGGGGTATGTGGTGTTCCCGGCGTTACCTCACGATATCAATGAGTTTACCGTTTACCTCAGCGACGTGGCGATTCGCTTCGACTTCAGGCAGCAACCCGTCGAGACCATAGATCTGGCGTATCGCTTCCAGCGCGAGGTGTTCAGGGGATATCAGCCGCCGGCAGATTGGGAGCAGGAATGAGACGGCTGGCGAGCAGGCTCGTTTTGTGCGGGGTATGTTGGCTGAGCACACCGCTTGGAGCACAGGTCGAAAGCTATAGAGTCGGTGGGGATGGGCTTGCTTGGGATTCCCAAGCCGCGGTCGCCGGGGGAGTAGATATGCAAAACCCGGCTCTGATTCGTCCCATCGGCTTGGCAGCAACCGACAATATCCTCCGCTCGCTCGATTGGAGCGACTCACCTACCTTGGACTTTGTCACCGAAGGTCGTGCCCATATCTGGGACAACGCCGCGATCGAAGGCTCCACTATCGCCTTGGTCGATGGCGATGAGCAGACCTCTTCCGGCGACCGCTTCAAAGGGCTGGGCACCGATCAGACCGGTCGCATTTTTTTCTTGGATTTGGGGGCTTCTTTTCCGGTCAATCGCTTGGTCTATTTCCCCAGTCCGTCTTTTCCCGACGACTTCCCGAGGGCCTTTGAACTTTCCGTGAACGATGGCCGCGACTATACCCAACAAGGCGAGCCGCGCTATCAGGTCTTAAAGCGCGTTGACTTGCAGCCCGAGCCGAGGACGGTAATCGACTTTCCGGTGCAGCTAATCCGCTTTATCAGGCTGCGCATCCTGTCGCCCAATCCATTTGAAATAGCGGAAATCCAAGCCTTTGGCACGGGTTTCGTGCCCAAAGGCACGTATCTTTCCAAGCTCATTGAATTGCCCACAGCAGCGATCCTCGGTGCGCTCTCCATCCAAGCCACCAAGTTGCGCCGGCAGCCGGACGGCGTCCTGCTGCCGACAGCGGAAGCGGCTGCGTCTGTGGATCTGACCTTGCGCAACGGCACGGACGAGACTCCCTTGGTCCATTTTGAAATTGTCGATCGCGAAACGGGTTCGGAGCAGCCCACGACCACCGACGCCTATGCCAAGCTGGCCGAGGATTTTCGCGGTTCCATCCTCGACGATGCCGACAACTGGACTTGGAAGAATCCGATCCGCATTGATTCGACGGGGATTTTTACCTACCCCCTCGAACTGCCCGGCCCAAGGAAGTATTTTGATTTCCAGCTCTTTTTTAGCGGCACTTCGACTGATATTGTTCAGATAGAGAGCTTAGCTATTAGCTACTCGCTGCCGCTGGCCGACCGCGCCGTAGGCGAGGTGGCTGTGCTCGCAGACCCATTTCCCCCAAGTGGTATAGTCGCGGTGCCAGCCGGTCGCGATACCCTTTTTACCTACGACATCCGGGCAGAATTTGGCAGCGACGCACAGGTTGGGTTCGATGGGTTGCACATTGCGACCCAAACCGAACCGACGTTGCTCAAATTCGAGATGGGAGAGCCGCTCGTCGAGGTAGTGCCCGACAGCGTCCACGCGGATGCAAATGGGCTGATGCTGTACTTCCCATCGAACCGAGTCACGCCGAACAACAATCAGCCGCTGCGCGTTATTTTTCGCACGGCGATTCTGGTCTATGCCACTGATTTGGTGAGCCACCTAATCGACTCTGGAGGCCGTTTGCCCCAGCCGGTCGCGGCCGGCGATGCCAGTCCGAGTGTTGGCACCAACACCAACCGAGTCTTTTTCTCCAATGCCGCAGGGGGTGGGATTTTATCTGCGATGCAGGTCGTACCGGCGGTGTGTACGCCCAATGGGGACGGCGTCAACGAAGAGAGTCGCATTGTGTTCCAAGTCCTGCGTCTGGTGCAAGAGGTCGATTTTTCCATTGGGATCTACGATTTGGCTGGTCGTCGGGTGCGTCAGCTATTTTTCGCCGCCTTATCTGCCGGAGCCTACGAGCACACTTGGGATGGCCGCGATGCGACCGGTGAGTTGGTGCCGCCGGGGGCTTATATCGCGCGCATTGCGGCTGAGACTGAATCGGGGGAAGAGGTGTTGGCTAGGACGCTCGGTGTGGCATATTGAATTTAAGGGCCGCCGTAGGGACGGTTAGCACCGCCCCTACGCGCTTTTCTGCACCAACCCCACCCTATCGCTCCACAAGCGCAAAATTCGCGCTGACTCGCGCAACAAATGCACGTATAAGGACCCCGCCCGGCGTCTCTTCTCCAGCCGCTCTCGCTGATTGAGCGCCATGTTGAACTTGCCTCGGGCTTGGGTGACGGCCCGCTGGCGGTTGTCAACGGCGATGGTGAGGACGCGCTTTTCGAGGGCCTCTTCGGCGTCGGCATTGAGTGCCCTTAGCGACCAGATCGAGGTATCGCCAGCGAGGCACCGATCGGTGTAAGAAAACACGCAGTGGCCCATGATGCGGCCTTCGGTCTGGAGCTGCTGCGAGGTGCAGAGTTCGTAGAGGGTCCAGACGAGATTGCACTTGAGTTGCGCGTCGTATTCTTCGAGGCGGAAACCTGCCAACCCCGTAGCCGCCCACGTCTTGAGCGGCACGTCTTCTGCGCCCGACAAGGTCTCGTGCCACTCGTCGACTTGGTTGAGCAGCTTGGCGGCACTGCGGCCCTTCATGCAGAAGTTGGGTTGCGGTGGCGGTCCCTCGATTTGGGTGCCGTCGGGCTGGGTGATCTGCTGGGGCAGGTACTTCTGGTGGCGGATGTAGTCATAGACCGGCAGGAAATAGCTGCGGTGTAACATGGGATAGTTGTTGACGTAGAAGTGGACGACCGAGATCCAAAAGTCCTCGTTTGCCAACGAGTCGCCCAGCGGCGTGGCGGCCACGTACCAAGAGGAGTGGGAGTCGCCGCCGAGTGCCTCCACTTGGGCCATGCGCAGTGCTTGGAGCAAGGTGTGGTGCGGATGGTTCATCTGCATGAAGATATGCGCCATGCGCTTGGTGATTTTCATGGGCACATCAGCGGTACGCAAGTTTTGGCCGCCGGCCACGTGCTTGAACCACTCCTGCTGCTGATAGGCTGCTGCGGTATGCCCTTGGAACCAAGCGGTGTCCATGGGTGCGGGGACCTCGTAGCGGGCGAGCAGGTGCCGCGCCAGCGACTGGAACTGCGGCCGCTCCTTGGCCGTGTCGGACCGCCACGCCTCCACTGGCCGTAGCCAATCGCGGTGGTGCCGGGCGAGCTGTCCGAGAGCGGCGATGTAGGTGTTGGCGCGGTTGGCACCGAGGCGCTTGAGCACGGGCATGGGCCGCAGCAAGTGGCCGTATTTTTCGACGTGTAGGACTAGCTGTCCTAGGGCCTGTTGGGCGGCTGGGTCGCTGGCTAGCGCGTTGCGTTCGACGCGCAGCCGCGAGAGCAGGTCGTTGAGCTTTTCGTCCGCTAGCTCGCCGTTAAAAAGCCGGTTGATTAGTGCGGCGCGGCGCGGGTCGTGCTCTTTGCTGGCTGCAGGATCTACTGAGGGCTGTAACGCGGCGAAAAACGCTCGCTCTGCGGCCCGCTCTTGCGGCGTCTTATCTAACGCTGTGCTCAAGCCGTGTCGGTGGCACCAGAGCTTGTAGGCGGCGATTGTGCCGACGCCGAGTGCGGCAAAGTGCGCGGCGAGGGCCTCGTCCACTTGGTTGGGAAGTAGTAGGGCGTATGTGGCGTTGGTCATCTTTTTGCTAGTCTGTGTCGGCGGTGAGTGAATTTTAATTCTAGGGCAGAAAATCAACAGTGACAAGCGGTTTCCCTCGACCGCGAGGGCTTTATAGCGCCGTTGTTCTGCCGTATATTCCGTGGCCTATGCGCCGAATTTGTAGGGGATGGTTTGTAAACCGCCCCCTACAGACACGGGGTTGCAACCCAGAATATAGACGAATGAACATTGCTTTCATTGCCGTTGCTGCGGTGTTGTTGAGCAGCGTCGATTCGCTGCGGGCCGAGACCCACACTTTGGTTCTCGGACAGGGCGGAGTCCCATGGGACGAACTGGGTGAGCGCGTCGTCGGTTTGGAGTCTGTTTCGGTCGATGGTGTCTTGCAGCCCCTCGAACTCTTGTCGCAGCAGAATATCATCGCCGGTCCCCGCACGGAAAGCGGTGAATATACCACGATTTTGGGTAGTTCTTGGCAGCTAGGCAAGCAGCCCAAAAGGGACGATTTTGAACTGGGGGTTACGCCTCGTTTCTGGACGAGTATTCTGCCCCTCTACCACACGGCGCCCTTCCAGGTCATCGACGGCGATCTCGCTACGGTGACCAAACTGCGCTGGTCTGTAGTGGGAGGGGGTCGCCGGGAAGATATATATACTTTCGACTTTGCGTTTCCCATTCCCATAAACCGCGTGGTATTCTATCCCCCGGCTACCGGACTGGACGAAGGCGGAGGCTTGAGAAAGCAGCGCTTCCCCCGGGCGTATGAAATATCGGGTGCCAGAGAATCGGTGGACTTTCTCCTGCTCAGCGAAGAAGACAGACCTCACACCCTAGAGCAGGTCCTGTCCCGCACCTTTGTCAACTCCGACCGCGTTATAGATGTCCGCTTTCCCACGCAGACTCTGCGTTTTTTGCGCATTGCCTTCAATCTGATCGCACAGGTGTACATGCTGAGCGAGATTGAGGTGTACGGCGAGGGATTTGCGCCGGAGACTAGTTATCGCACAGCGGTTATCGACTTGGGAGCGCCGGTGAATTTCGGGCGCATTTTTTGGGAATTTGAGAAGTTCCGCAGAACGCCGGCTGAATTAGAACCCGTGCCAGCCCCGGACGCGCCTATTAGCTTGGTGTTGGAAACGCGCACCGGCAGGGACGATACCCCGAAGGCGTATTACATCATCAGCGACATAGGTGCGGAACGGCAAGTAGAGGAAGCGGTTTACAATAAGGCGCTGGAGAAATCGCCCTTTGTCCGGGGAAATCGCCCCGGCGACAAATCGTCGATCAAGCTCGACGAGCAAAACTGGAGTTTTTGGTCAACGCCCTACGACCGTTCCGGCCAGTTGCTCCGTTCGCCGGATGCACGGCGCTATATGCAGCTTCAGTTCAGCATGGTAGCCGAGGATTTCCACACTTTCGGTCGGGTGAAATCCGTGGCGATTGAGTACTCGCCGCTCCTCGTGGAATCTCTCGTTGGCGAGGTGGGTTTGGCTGGGGGAGGAGACCGGGTGCCTGAAGCGCCGGCCGGTCAGGAGACAACATTTATCTACGACGTCTTGGCTAGTTTTGGCAGCGATGGTCAGCTAGGCTTTGATGCGATTAAACTCAATACGGTAGCGGAGGCTGAGTTCGCCAAGCTGGAGATTGGACAGCCGCTAGCGGAAGTAGAACCCGACAGCGTCCGTTTCGCCAATGGGGTTTTAGCCGTGTATTTCCCCTCGCATAAAGTGGTGCGCGCCGATGGCGAGGAGCATCTGCGGCTGACTTTTCGCACGGCCTTGTTGGATTTTACCACCTATTTCCTCGGCGAGGTGTTGGAACTGACGGGGGAAAATCTGCCTCAGTCGATTGATCCTGGCGACGCGAGTGCGGATCTCAATAGCGACGACATCCGCGTTTTTGCCACGGGGACCTCCCTAGAGGCGCTGTCTGAGATTGTGTTGGAAACGTCGGTCCTGACTCCCAACGGCGACCGCATCAACGACGAACTCGATATCGCATTTACGCTGCTGGGCGTCGAAGATACCGCCGCCGAAATCGGCATCTATACCCTTGCAGGCCAGCGGATCAGGGCCTTGGTGCGCGAGCAGTTCGACAAGGGTTTTTACACTGAGCAATGGGATGGGCGCGACGACCAAGGGACGCTGGTCCCTCCGGGCCTCTACCTTTTGCACATAAAGGTAGAGGCGGACAAGGAAGCAGCAGAGCAATTTCGTTCGGTGTCGGTAGCGTATTGAGCATCCGAGGATAGCATGTTGCAACGGATATACTTGCTAACACTGTTGGTACTCTTTCCGCTAGGGGAAACGAGCGCCGGAACGCTGCTCATAAACAGCCAAGACCAATGGCAGCAATGGACTTTTCCCCAAGGGGTGCTGTCGTTGGCGGCAGATGGCAGTGTGGCCCTGAGACACTTCCGGCGCAATATAGATGCCGTCGCCGACGCGGCCGAATTCTTCCACCCAAATGCCAAGGGAAAAGAGGTGCAGGGAGGGATCCGCAGTGCGGGGACCCATATCGACCAAGCCGCCCATATCCTCGATGGCGCTGCCACTACTTGGTGGCAACCCAGCCAAGAGGCCCCGCTCGACGATTGGTGGGTCGAGATCGATTTGGGCCGCCTCGTCCAAGCCAAAAACATCCGGCTGACCTTTCCCGATACCGAGGGCGCGCGGCCCCTGCGCGAGTTTTCCGTTTTCGTCACCGAGGGAACGCCTTTTCTCACCGGTCAAGATGTTTTCCGCTACGACCGGGTGGGCGGTACGACCCAGCCCAGCCGAGAAACGGTGATAGAATACGACCTTGCGACGCCGGAGTTGGGCAACGCCACCGGCGAGTATTTGGCGACCAGCGATACCCTAGAGTATATGTCCATCCAGTACGTGCGCGTCGTCGCTCACGCCAAAAGTCTGGATGCGGCACTGGCAGCCGTCGAGGTCGAGGCCATAGGCGACAACATTGCCCCGGGGACTATCGAGCGGGGAGGCGTCATACGGACTGGGCGCGACCCGCGCACCATCGCCAATATCATGGACGGAACCGCGGCTACGTGGTGGACCTTGACCTCGCGGGGAGACCTCGACTGGCGCGATAAAGGCGATTGGTTTGAATGGGATTTGGGAGCCACCTTCTGGATTGATCAATTAACGATGGTGGAGCCGCCGCCGCAGTTTGCCACGCTGGGGGTGAATGCGTACAGGAATCAGTCCAGTTTTGAACTGTTGACCTCGGACGGTACGCCGATCCCCACTCAAGGGGAAGAGCGGCTTCAGAGTCCGGTCGATTACCAGTTGCTTAGCTTCGTCAATAACGAAACGCTGAGCAGTGCGGGCGTGAGAAACCGCAACTTTGATTTTCGCTTTCCCGCCCGCAAGGTGCGCTATCTGTTCTATCACCACGAATCTCCGGTCAACAGGTCCACCGTTTTTCATTTGTTCGAGATTTTCCTCTACGGCGCGGGTCATCCGGCCGAGGTGGTGATGACCTCGAATTTTATCGATCTGGCAGGAGCCAAAAGCCTGCGTCGAATGCGCTGGGAGGCGGAGACAACGGCCGAGACGCGCATAGAAATTCGCACGCGCACCGGCAATACGCTGGACGAAGAGATATTCTATTACGACAAAAATGGTCGCGAAGTTCCCAAAGGACGTTGGGACAAACTGCCGGCCAGCCAGAAATTGCCCGAAGTAACAGTGGCGAAAGCCGGTGCCGACTGGAGTGCGTGGAGTTCCGCCTACAAGGAATCTGGGGAAGCCTTTCGCTCGCCCACGCCGAGGAGATTCGTCCAAATGGAGGTGCGCCTACAGACCGCAGATCCCGAGGTAGCACCGACGCTGCGCGAGATAGCCCTCGACTTCGACGATCCGCTCATCGGCGGCGGGGTTTTCGCCAGCGTCTTGCCGCGCGAAGCGGCCCTCGATTCGCTGACGGTTTTTACCTTCCGCCTCGGCGGTCGCACGAGACCGACTGATCAGGGTTTCAACCGCCTCGTGTTCGATTTGCCGAACTCCCTCGAAGGCGAGGTGCAATTGCGGGTCGGGGATCGCCGGGTTGAACCCTTGCAGGTGGAGGCCAGCGGCGATTCGGTCGTGATCGACTTGCCCGAACCGGTCCGCGGGGACAGCATCGAAGTCAGCTTGCCGCTGCGCCTGTTGGCCAATGCGGCTGCTTTCGACGCTTGGGTAAGCTCTACGACGCAGCCCGATGTGCTCCAAGGGGTTCAACCAGCAGACCTGGGTGCTTTGACGGTGTTCGTGCCCGAGATCGCCCAAGAGGAGCACCTCATCCGCGCACTGGAGGTGTCCTCGGCGATGATCACGCCCAATGGAGACGGTATCAACGACAGGCTACAGCTACGCCTGCTAGTGGTAAAAACCACCGCCCAACCCGAGGTCGCGATTTACGACTTGAGTGGTGCGCTAGTCGCTAGCACCGAACAGGTGGAGCAAACGCACTATGTGTGGGATGGTCGGGATGAGAGCGGCCTATTGTTGCCGCCCGGCATCTACATTCTGGACGCCAAGGTAGAGACCGATACTGCAACGGAGCGGCGACAGCGCGTCGTCCATGTGGTCTATTAACTGACGTTCCGCATCTGTGCCGAACCGGTCGGTGTAGGGGCGTCCCTTGTATCGTTTGAGATCGGGCCGCTCCCGCACCATCTCCTCGGTAATCTCAACCTGCGGATACAGATGCCCAATGCGCCGCTCGGCCTCATCGCGCATCCACTGGCGATAGTAACGCACATCCGCGGGCAGCCCCTGTGCGCCGCGCCACAAGCCTGAGGATAGCGGCATTTCGCTTGCTGCGCGGGCAGGATGTGTGTTGCCTGCGTTTTCCTGGGATCGCGGGCATCCTGTCCGCGGCTCCCTAGGTGTTTTTGCCGATCCTCCGGATTCACCGGCGGCTTTCCGGCAAATTTCGGCGGTATCTCGATCATGGCCTTGTTGATGAGCACGGCCACCGGATTGAGGTCGCTGGCATGAGCCTCAAGCCCCAACCGCTGCGCTTCCAACGGCAAGGCACCGCCTCCAGCAAACGAATTTACTCCTAACTTTGTTGGATGGCGGTGGATACAGGTAGATCCATACGTTAGCATCGAGTAGAAAGGTTTCGCCTCTGCTGAACGAACGCGGATATAAGGGTATCCACCCGCTCGAAGGAAAGGACAACCGGCGTCCCAGAATCGGAGCGATCTTGTCGTGCAGACGCTGGCCGTCGCTGGCGGCGAAAGGGCATCGTTATGTGGTCAGCGTCATCAAGCGATTCATACCAGTAATTGGTTAAGAACCGATTTCTCCGAAGCACCTGTCAGTTCGTGGGCAATGTCGCGAGTTCTATGGTTAAACCCTCCCCGGAAAAGACCGCCCCCGCACCTGCTTAAAGGGCGGCATCTTGGGCGCGTCGGTGACCGCCTCGTCGCGCCAAGAAGTCGCACGCATGTAGTGTACGGCATAGCCTCTGCGCCGCGTGCCGGTCAGATTGGCGTTGCTCTGGTGCAGCGTCAGGCTGTGGTGGAAGCTGATGCAGCCGGGGCGGAGGGGAGCGGGCCGGATGGGCCACCCGCCGCTTTCGAGATCGGCGACAAAAGGAGCCAAGCGCTCGCCTCGCAACATGCCCCAGCGGTGAGTGCCCGGGGCAAAGTTGAGACAGCCGTTGTCGAGGGTGGCCGCGTCAATGGCGGTCCAAGCGGAGACCAAGTCCATGGGGAAAATGTCGCGCCAAGAGGCCGAATCCTGATGCCAGCCCTGCGCCGAGCCTGTGCGTGGCGCTTTCATAAAGAGCTGGTCGCCGTACATCTTGATGTCGGAGGTGCCGAGCAGGTCGGCGATGATGTCGGCGATTTTGGGATGGGTGACGTGGGCCCACATTACGTCGTCGTACACCGCTATGTTGTACAGTTTGCGCACGGATAGCACTGGGTCGGTGACGGCTTTTTCGCCGCGGCGGAAGACGGGTTCGAGTTGGATGCTGGTGTCGGGGATGTGGTCGAGTTCACCAGTGGCGATGCGGTCGGTGTGAGCTGCTAAAGCGGCGACTTCGTCAGGGGTCAGCACGTCTTCGACGGTTAGGCAGCCGTCGAGGTAGAAGCGTTCGACTTGATCGGGGGTGAGGTGGCGCAGGGGCTGGCCGGTCGAGTCGCTCATGAGGATGCTCCCGATGGATGCTCCCGAAAGGTCATGTCCGGTCGCTGACCCCAGCGGAACTGGTCGGGTGCGTTGGTCTGTTCGGCCCAGTCGCGGATCAAATCGATATCCGCCTGTCGCGCTTCCAGCCGCGCCGCGACCTGGGCCGGATCCCACCCGTCTAAGACCAAGGCGGTCAGTTCGGCGACCAACTTCTGGCATTCCGGCTCGGCGGCCCGGTCCACCTGCTCTTGGGGGTCCTCTTCTATATTGAACAACTGGGGGCGCTCTCGCCAGTGGTAGATCAGCTTCCACGGCCCGCGCCGCACCATGCGCTGCACTTGGCCCTCGCGCAGAGCGTATTCCGAAAAAGCCACGTCCTCCCAATCGCCACGGCTCGTGCGCAGCAACTCCAGCGCCGATCTCCCCGGCGAATGGGGTAAGGGCGGGGCACCTAGGGCTTGGAGCATGGTGGCGTTGAGGTCCAAGGCGCTCATGACTCGGTCGCATTGCGTCCCCGCTGGCAATACGCCGGGCCAAGAGACAATGGCTGGTACTTTGGCCGACTCTTCGTAAAAAGTTCGCTTCATCCACAAGTCGTGCTCGCCGACTAGCTCACCGTGATCCGAGCTGTACACCACCAAGGTGTTGTCGGCCAAGTCGTTTGCTCGCAGGGCCGTTAGAATGCGGCCGATCATGTCGTCCATTGCCGCGACCAAGGCCCAGTAAGCGGCCCGGGCGTTGAGCACCCATTCCTCGGGCATCTCCTGCAAACCGCCGTGGGCCCGCCACCAGCGGATTGCCGGGTGAAGGTGGTCGCCAAAAGGCTCGCGTACCGTGGGCGGGCGAATTCTCGCTCGGTAGTAATCGTACAAGGGCCGCCGCGCCAAGTAGGGAGAATGCGGCAGCATAAAGCCGATGCTGAGGCTGAAGGGCCCTTCGGCTTGACCGGCGCGTTTTTGCACTCCCAGTTGATTTAAGAAATACACGGCCGCGGCGGTCACGTCCTCGTCATGCACTTGGTACGAACTCTGTCCTGGTCCGGCTTGCTCTAGACTCCCGCGGCTCATGGCCGGGGCTCGCCCGCCGCCGGGCCAATTGGAGGAGTGATCGCCCACCGGCCTTGCGACATAGCCGTGTAGTTGGTCGGGGCCTATTGAGTGCATGCGGCCGATCAGCACGGGTCGGTACCCGGCCGCTCCCATGGCATGGGCCATGGTCGGCACCCCCGAATCGAGGATCTGATTGTTGGTCCACACCTCGATGTCGCTGGGGTAGCGCCCGGCGAGCATGGCCATGCGCGAGGCCACGCACACCGGCGATGGGCAGTACACTTGGGTGCATTGCACGCCCTCGGCGGCGAGGCGGTCCAAATGCGGCGTCTCCACCACCGGATCGCCAGCGCAGCCCATGACGTAGGGATTGTGCTGGTCGGAATGGATGTAGAGGAGATTGGGGTGCTGTTGCATAGAGCGTCCTCCTTATAGACTGATGTTACGCAGCAAGTGGCTGGTGGTTGGTTTTCGGCCCGATTTTCTCTGGGATCGCGGGCATCTTGCCCGCGTCGAGGGCGTCCCGCCCTCAATCCGACCAAGCCGGTAGCCGATACTGAGGACACTGCGTAACGTTAGTTATAGAGACAAACGGGCCCAGCGCACTTCCATGCAGGCGTCGTCGCCAGCGTAATAGACGACCATGACGTCGCCGTCGGGCAAGGCCACTGAAAAGGGTAGGCCAAAATTCCACAGGCCCATTTCGGCCAGCAGATCGCCGGTGTCTCCTTGGCCGGCTGCGGTTTGCGAGGATTCGGCTGTCTGACGGTACAGTTCTACTTCGGTGGTCGCGTCAAAGGGGGCGTCTGCTGCCGGGGCTAGGCGGGCGCGAATCGAGTGCGATTGGAAGCGATCGACATAGGCTAGGACTACGCGGCCATCGGGCAAAATGGCTGGATGCGCGGCTTGGTCGGGAAAACCTAAGTCGTCGGGGGCAGACCAAGTGGTGCCTTCGTCTGAACTGAGGTGGCGCTGGATATTGAGGTACTGGGTCGTCTGCCGGTCGTAGGTCCAAGTGAAGGTGACCACGCGGCCGTCGGGGCAGACGCCGGCGCGTTGGTCCCAGTTGAAGATGCGGCCGGTGGGGTCTTGGCAGGTGGTGACGGGATCGCTCCAGGTTTGGCCCTGATCTGCTGAATACAAATACACCACCCGTTGCAGCCACTGGCCCCGGTCCAAATAGGTTTTATTGGTCTCGATGCTCAAGGCCAGCCGGCCGCTGGGCAGGACGAGGACGGGGTTGGTCAGGCTCGGTGGGCCAACGTCTAGTGGGACGGGCACGACGCGCCAGTCGGACCAGGTGCGCCCTAGGTCGCGGGAATCGGCCAAGACGATCTCCATCGGCAGGCAGCCTTCGGTCTCTTCGTTAAAGAGGGGTTGGCCCGGATAGGTCTGGCGGTCCACCCACAGGGCGGCGAGCAACAAGTGGCCGTTGCCTAAGTCGGTGATGTAGCCGACCCGGAGCGAGCCGTTCAGCCCGTTGAGCGTTGTGGCAAAAGGAGTTGCGGGATCGCTCCAGGATTGCCCGCCATCGTCCGAGCACTTCAGTTCGACCGTGCCGTCCGCTGAATCCTTACTGCTGCCGACGCGGTAGGTGGCCAGCAGCGAGCCGTCGGTCAGCGGAGTAAGTGCGGGAAAGGTCGAAAAGGCGCGCGGCGTATTGGGCTGGCCGCGATTGATGATGCCGCGATTGGTGATTTTCATCTCAATACCCGTTTATGTTGGTCAGATGACCGCGAGAATGATAGCCCCGGGAAGTCCCTTGACAGGGTGGTATTATAAGCCAATGTTTTTTATTATGCTTAAGGCTTTCAAATATCGGCTGCGGCCCACCAAGCGGCAAGCGCGAATTCTTGACGAAAGGAATGGGGATAGTTTAGACGTTTACATTCTAGAAGGAGTATCTTAATGACCACTTCGATTCACATTGACGTACCGCTATCTTGTCCAACGATAGCCAAGCAGCCTGAAAATATACAAAGAGAGCTTTGGGAAGCATTTGAGAATGCCGTCGTTAAAGCTCAAAAGCAGGGCATTCCCGAAGAAGAAATTTGTCAATTTTTGGAAGATGTCATTGACAATCGAGCCGCCGATCAAGCCTTGAAAGAAATGGAACGAACAGGAGAACAACCCGTTTCATGGGAAAAAGTGAAAAAAGAAGCGGGATTGTAGTTCACTCAATCGGCTTCACACCCCGTTCACGCAGACAATTTTTAACATTACCCGCCCAGATCCAACGTCGAATTCAACCCCATATTGATGCCTTGAGAACAGAGGCCCGTCCTCCTAGGTGTGTTAAACTCAAAGGGTTTTCCGATCGCTATAGGATCCGCGTTGGTGTGTATCGCATTATGTACGAAATTCGAGATGATACACTACTTGTAGTGGAAATAGGTCATCGACGCGATATTTATCGATAATTGTTCGTCTTAGTGCTCATTTTTGTCCCTCCAAGTCGCGATCCCTTGCGAAATTAAATGAACTTCGGTGAATCCGAGGTGCGACACCAATCGCCATAAAAAGGAGAACGGCGATGCAGCAACCCCATTACAATAAAGACCTAGACGTCCGCCAGATAGGACCGGAGGATTTACCTCGTGCCCGCTTAGTGGCCGGCCGCGCCTTTATGGAACACGCCGAAGATTGGTACGGGGAGGATGAGACGACGCTGGCTGGCTTTGATGGGGAGGGGACTTTGGTGTGTGCCTTGGGCTATCAGCCCGAATCGCTGTGGTGGGGCACGGCGCAGATTCCGGCCGGGGCCATCGGCGGGGTGGCTACCGATCCCAAGCACAAGCGGCGCGGACACGCGGGTGGGCTTATGGTGCAGGCCATTCACATACTGCGGGAACGCGGTTGCTGCGTCAGTCCGCTGTGGCCTTTTTCCTTTAGGTGGTACGGCAAGTTCGGTTGGGCTTGTCCAGCGCCGAGATTGGAACTGAAAGTATGGCCGGATTTGGTGCGCCAAGCCACGGCGACGGTGGGGGAGGTGCGGCGGGCGACTGCGGAGGATGCGAGTGCCGTGCATCGATTGCACACCGAGGGGGCGCAATTGCGCAATGGGCAGTCGGTGCGCTCAGAAGCGTTTTGGCAAAAGGAGGAGATACGGCGCGAGCTGTGGGTGTTGGAAGGAGACGGTGGAGCAGTGGATTGCTCGGCTCTGATGTTAATAGGGGACTTGGGGCGTGCCCAAGGCAAACGCATTACCGTGCGGGAGCTGCACGGGGCCTCTTTTGCCGCTCAATTGAAGTTCGTGCGGTCCGTGGCTGATATGGACGGGCTAGCGGCCTTAAACCTCGATCTGCCGCCCGACAGCTTGCTGCTCGGCGCATTCCCAGAGCGCTTTAACGCATCCGTGGAGTTCGACTTGGCGTTGCGCGTACTGGACATGGCCCAAGCCTTAGCGCATCTCAAGCCGCCTTCAACTTTGCGGGCGACGGTCTCGTTTGAGGTGGCCGATTGGGTGGTGAATGCCGACAAGCCGCTGGCCGTGACGGTGCAGGCCGAAGGGGGACAGGTGCAGGTTGCGGCAAAGTCAGACAAAGACGCGCTGTGCTGCGATATTAACACTTTTACGCGATTGTTTGCCGGCGGCTTGACCGTGGCTCAAGCTCGGGCCATGGGGCGGTTGACCGGCGGCAATCCGGCGGTGGGGATGGCCTGCGATGCGTTGCTACACGGGCGCGTGCCGTACCGCTCCGATGTCGAGGCAGGATAGGGTCAGACGCATAACTTCGGAAGGAGAAATTATGGCTTTAGCGACCAAGACGCATTTGCGGCAATACCGCGAAGAAGGCTATTGCCTAGTCGAAGAATTGATCCCGGCCGATCTGATTGAGGCCGCTCGCCAGCGCACTATGGAAATAGCCGTGGACTTACCCGACTGGTCGGAGAGGCATTTCCAAGTGCTCGATCCAAGCCGTTATAAAGCCGCTGGGGGCCGTCCGCTGCCGGGCGGCATTCAGCAGCCGGCCAGTCAAGAGGAGGTGTTCGCACAGATCGCCGATCATTCGCGCTTGGCCGAAGTTATGGCGGGTCTGTTGGAGGGGCCAGTGGAACGCTTTACCGATCAGGTAGGGGTCAAGCACGCCGCGATCGTCGAAGAGCAGGGGGGCTGTAGCTATTTCCATCAGGATTCGTTTTACTGGAAAATAGCGCCAGAGTTGGGGTGCAACTGCTGGATTCCTTTGACGGAGGTCGGGATAGAAGCCAGCGCCTTGGCCGTGATGCCGGCCAGTCACCAAGGTTGGCGGCTTATCGAGCACGAATCGTACTACGACGATCCGCCCATGGGGCACGTGGACGACGACGGCTTCAAGCCCTTCAAACGCCATCGCGTGCCTCTGGAGCAGGTGGACTTTGCCCAAGAAGAGCTAATCGCCACTAGGCCGGGGGATGGACTGTTCTTCAGCAATTACACCTGGCACCGCAGCGAGCCGAACCGCAGCGGCCAGTCGCAGGCTTTTTACGCCATTGCGTACCAGCGCCGCGCATAGAATTTGACGCAGCTTGTGGCCCACTAGGCACCTTTCCACGGTCCAGACAGTTTCTACGGCTGAGTGTCCGCCGCCACTGACGGCGCGGTAGCCTCTCCTCGATCAACAGCAGGTAGGGGCGAGCGCTCGCTCGCCCCTACAATTCTTGACAGACGGGCATTAAGTGGTATTTTGGAGTTAATAATTCCAAAAAAGAAGGAAAAATGGAAATAAAGAGGCGATTTTTCCAGGCATCGGAGACCAGTTTTTTTCTTTTTGGTCCTCGCGGCACGGGCAAATCGACCTGGCTTCATGCCCATTTGCAGGAGGCCTTGCTCGTGGATCTGCTCTCTCCAGAGACGTATCGGCTCTACGCGGCCCGTCCCGAAAGGCTGAGTGAACTCATCGCTGGCAATCCCGCCAAGGACACCGTCATCATCGACGAGGTGCAAAAGCTTCCCGAGTTACTCGATGTGGTCCATCAGCTTATTGAGCAGCATAGATCGCTCAGGTTCGTCCTCACCGGCTCTAGCGCGAGAAAACTGAAGCGCACCGGGGTTGACCTACTGGCCGGCCGAGCCGTACTCAAGACCATGCACCCTTTTATGGCCGCTGAACTTGGGGCTACTTTTGACCTAGCGTGCGCCCTGCGCTTTGGGCTTGTGCCCTTGGTTGTGGATTCAGCATCTCCCGCCGAGGCGCTCGGCGCGTATGCCGCTCTTTACCTGCGAGAAGAAGTGCAGATGGAGGGCTTGGTGCGCAATGTCGGCAACTTCTCGCGCTTTTTGGAAGCCATCAGCTTTTCGCATGGATCGGTGCTGAGTGTTGCCGCGGTCGCTAGGGAGTGCCAGGTCGAGCGGAAGACTGTCGAGGGGTACATCGACATTTTGGAAGATCTGTTGTTGTGTTTTCGGGTGCCGGTGTTTGCCAAGCGGGCCAAAAGACACCTGATCGCCCATCCTAAATTCTACTTCTTCGATGCCGGCGTCTTCAAATCGCTGCGGCCGTCCGGTCCGCTCGATCGCCCCGAAGAAATACACGGCAGCGCTTTAGAGGGGCTAGTGGCTCAGCATTTGCGGGCTTGGAATGCGTACGGCGGCGAGCACTATACCTTGTTCTTTTGGCGCACCAAGTCGGGAAGAGAAGTCGATTTTGTCCTCTACGGGCCGGAAGGCTTTTGGGCTATAGAAGTCAAAAACAACCGCACCATCCGCCCAAGCGATCTCAACAGTCTGCGCGGTTTCAAACAAGACTATCCCGAAGCCGAGGTGTGCTTGCTGTATAGGGGAGACGAGCGGATCGAAATACAGGGAATACGCTGCCTGCCTTGCGACGAATTTTTGCAAGGGCTGGTACCGGGCCGACCTTTGCTAGCCCACACCTATTGACCTTTCACACGAGGAGCTTGCACGATGACCGATTCCACCTACCGCATCGCCCCACCCGGCTTTACCGACGACGAGTGGGAAACCTTCAACCGCGAGGGAATCCTCTTTTTTGAAGATGCCCTCGACCAAGCGGCGATCGACGAACTCACGGACGCCATCGAGCGCGTTTGCCAATCCAGCCCCAAATACCGGGCGGGGGAGACCTTCGGCTGCCAAAATATCGTCGAGCGCGATCCCGCCTTTGCCGCGCTCATTGACCACCCCCGGCACATCGGCTACGCCTACGACCTCTTCGGCGAATTGCTCAAGCTGCATCAGAGCCAGTTTTTTATCCGTCCGCCCGGCGGCGAACGCTACAATATCTGGCATCCCGATGGTGCCCGCGCCGTGCCGTACGGCACTTTCTCGCCCGAACTGCCGCTGCAAATCAAGATCGGCTTCTGGCTGACCGACCTGCCACGGGCCAAGATGGGCAACCTAGTGGTTCTGCCCGGCAGCCACCGCCAGCAATACGTCGATGAGTACGACAGCCACGAGCCGATCCCGGGCGAGCGGGTGGTCTGCCCGCGCAAGGGCACCATGACCTTCATGCACTCGAGCATCTGGCATCGCGTTGAGCCCAACGAGAGCGACGTGGTGCGCAAGAATATTTTCTACGCGTACTGCCCGGCTTGGGTCACCCCAGCCGACCGCCTCCAGTCCGATCCGGCTTGGCTTGAGACGCTCAACCGCGAGCAGCGCATCATCATGCGTTCCTACACCAACGCCTATCACAACGCCAAACCCCCGGCCTCCGACTTCCCGCTCTTCCTCGACCGCGAGACCGGCTTGGACCGCGATCCCGATGCTTACCGCGACGATGTGGCGTTGCACCGCCGCAAGCGCCGCACCTGGGCCGAGAGTAGGGGCGGTTTGCGAACCGCCCCCTACTCTTAGGCTTCGGCCCGCTTTTCAAACAGCCACATCCCGATCCCCATGGCCGCCAGTCCGACGAAGACCGAGTACCCGAGGAACATAAAACTGAGCTTGATAGACTCTGGGTCTAGTCCTATCGGCTCGTTGGAATCGCGGTCGAACCAGAGTACCTCGTGTGCGCCGGACAAGTCGAGCACATCGGGAAGGGTGCTAAAGTAGAAGTACAACACGCCTAAGACGAAGGCGGTAGAAGCGAGGCCAGCAAAGCGTCGCACCACCAACTTCAGGCCGGAGGCTCCGCCGGCAATGCCCAGCATCACTGCCATCGCCGATAAGTAGAACACTCCGCTGATAATTAGGATGTCCGCTGCGATGTCGCTGAACAGGGGAATGAAATATAGTGCATGTGATGCCGTTTTCTCCGCCTCGATTGCGAACGCATGCAATTTGCCGACAACGGCGATGAAACCGGCGCTGCTCAACGCGAATAAGACGATGCCGAGCGTCGCCACGGCCGCCGCTTTGGCTGCGAAGATCTGCGTGCGCGATACCGGCAGGGAGAGAAGCAGATAATGGGTCTGTCCTTTTACCTCTTGGGCGAACGAGTGGCTGAGCACAAAAGGCAGGATCAGTAAAAACGCATAGGGAACCAAGCTCCACAGGGCATGGGGCGAAGGGACCTGCCCGTCGTCGAACGACAGCACCGCAACGAGTTGGAGACAGGCCGTCACCAACGGCAGCAAGATGAACAGGGTGCGGTTGTCCTTTATTTCCTTTATATACAGCGTCTGCCAAGTATTCACGATACCACCTCCTCGAAAATGTCGCTGAGCGACTGGCCGCGATTTTGTCTCAATTCTTCGATGTTGCCGCTGACTGCGATCTCGCCGTGGCGCAGGAAGGCGACCTCTTCTATCAACTCTTCCACCTCGCTGACGAGATGGGTCGATATCAGGATCGTCTGCTCGCCGACGCGAAATTCGCTCAGCAAGGTCTCCAAGATGCGCCGACGCGACGGCGGGTCGATCCGTCCCAGCGGCTCGTCCATGAGCACCAGTTCGCTCGGCCACGAAAAGGCGGATACTACCTTCAGCCGCGCCCGCTGACCGTCGGACAGGGTGCCGATTTTCCGGTGGCTATCGACGTTCATCAAGCCGAGCAGCTCGTGGGATTTGTCCATGTCCCAGCCCGGATAGAACGCGGCTAGGAATTCGAGCTGTTCGCTGACTTGCATCCAGTCGTAAAACGGATTGACCTCGGGCAGGTACGAAGTGATGCGGCGCGTTTGTACGCCGACCGGCTGGCCCGAGATGCTGGCGCTGCCTTCGCTGGCATGGGCGACGCCGGCGAGGATTTTGAATAGCGTGCTTTTACCGCTGCCGTTTTCGCCGAGGATGCCCATTACCCGGCCTTTTTCGACGGTTAGGGAGATGCCTCCCAAGGCCGTCACGCCGGCGTATCGCTTCCACAGGTTCTTTACTTCTATCATAGCTTCACCTCCTCTAAAATTTCGCGCAGCAGGTCGTCGATTTGGTCGGGGGAGAGCGCTAAGTCGCGGATCTCGGCGACAAAGCGGTCGTGCGCAGCCCCGGCTAGGGTTCGGCGCTCGCTGTCGATGCGTTCGGCGCTCTCGGTTATCGACGATCCCTCGCCGCGTCGCGTGGTTATGAATCCTTCGCGCTCCAATTCCATGTAGGCTCTGGACATGGTATTGGGATTGACGCCCATCTCCTTGGCCATTTCCCGCACCGACGGCAACGGGCCGCCGGCCTGATAGACCCCTTGGACGGTGCGCTTTTTCACCGCCTCGATGATCTGCAAATAGATGGGGCGGGTGGGATCAAAATCGAGCGGCATCTTTGCACTCCTTTCTAGTTGTGGGTCTCATTTTTGTCCTATTGTAACAGTGTCCTATCTACATAATACACTATTGAAATAGATAAATCAAGCGTTTTTTTGGGGGTGGAGGGAAATCGGCAGGTAGGTGTAGGGGCGTCCCTTGGGGGGATCGGGAAAGGGGCAACTCTAAGAGTTGCCCCTACAAGGCGTACTAATTTGCTAGCAATTCGCCGATGGGTTGGGCGGCCTTCAGGCCGTGACCCGAAAGCACGGCTGCGATCCGTTGACCCGGCTGCACCAGACCGGCAGCTCGGGCTTGGCGCAGGCCGTCCCATATCACAGCCGAAGTAGGTTCCACGCAAAAACCGGCCCGGCCCAACTGGCGCAGGCCCCGGATTATGGCCTCTTCGGAGACGGCGACTACGGTACCTGCTGACTGACGCAAGGCGTTGATGACTTCGCGGTCTCTAACCGGGCGGGGCAGGGCAATGCCCTCGGCCCGGGTGGGGCGCGGAGAAGTGGCGGGGGCGACCACGTCCAAGCCAGCGTGGAAGGCTTGGTACAGCGGCGAGACGTGTTCGGCTTGGACGGCGATGAGGCGCGGCAGGTGGTTGACCAGCCCGGCCTGTTGCAAATCGAGGAAGCCGCGGTACAGGCCGAGTAAGATGCTGCCGGCCCCGACCGGACAGACCACCGCGTCGGGGGCGGTCCAATCGAGTTGCTCGGCCAGTTCAAAGGCGAGGGTTTTGAGGCCCTCTATAAAGAGGGGATGCCACAGGTGCGACGCGTACACGGCCCCCGTGCGGTCGATGTATTCGAGCAGAGCCTCGGTAGCCCGAGGGCGCGGTCCTTCCACCGCAACTAGTTCGGCGCCGTACAGGCGGATCTGCACCAGTTTGCCCGCCGAGGCCGAAGCCGGACAAAAGACTTTGAGGCGCACCTTGGCGCGGGCTGCGTATGCAGCTAAGGCGGCCCCGGCGTTGCCCGAGGAGTCCTCTACTGCTTCCTCTACGCCCAAGGCGTGCAAATAGCTCATGAGTAGGGCGGCTCCGCGATCCTTGTACGAGCCAGTGGGCAGGGTGTGGTCGCATTTGGCTAGGACCGTCATACCCTCCAGATCGAAGGGGATTAGGGAGGTGCGGGCCTCGCCCAACGAGACGGGGTTGCCCACCGGGGGTAGGGCTTCGCGGAAGCGCCACATGTCGGCGGGGCGGACGGCGATCTGGTCGAGGGGGAAGGTGGGGGTGGGATAGCGGCATTCGAGGGGTGCGTCGCAGGTGAGGCAGCGGTAGGGGGCCGGGGCTTGGGGATAGGGGGCCTGGCAGGCGGAGCAGTGGAAGGTGAGGGCCATGGGGGAAACCTAGACGCGATAGGCAAACAGTTTGGCTCCGAGCATGCGCACCCGGATGCCGACCGCCTCGCCGGTCGCGGAGATGTTGGAGCGGCCTTGCCAAGTTACCACTTGGTCTTCGCAATCGCCCGTTAGTCGATCGCACTCATCAAAGGTAAACCCCGGTAGCGGGTCGGCATCGGGGAGCATCAGCGACGGCAATTTCTCCAGCAGTTCAATCTGAATCCAGCCGCCCGGCTCGCAGCGATAGTTGAGGCGTAGCTCGTCATGGACGCGGAAGAGGGAGGGCAGGGAGAAGCAGCCTGCGGATTCGGCGCGTATCCCGCAGAACCGATGCGGACGCCAGCGCGCCCAGCGAATCTGCTGCGGCTGCCGCGCTGGAAAGAGCGCATCTACCTTGTCGGCGGGGCAATCGTGAATGACCGAGAAGGCCGCGTATGGACAGGCCCAATGGCCATCGGGCAGTTCGACGAGGCCGCTGCGCCAGAAGTGGGCCATGCACTCGTCGCCGTCTCCTTCGTCGCCCAGCGGCAGGATGGGTCGGCGCTCGGGACGGGACCAGTAGAGGCCGTCGCGGCTGAAGGCGATCTGCCCGTCGATGGTGCTGGCGATCTGGTGATATATGGGGATGAGCATGCCGTGTAGGTCGTCGCGGCCGGGGTACGGGAAGTAATTGGCACCGTAAAAGCTGATGTCGGGAGGGTCTTCGGTATCGGGGTGATGGATAAGCTTTGGAGCGGGCCAGTTGGCAAAGTCAGAGGTGCGCGAAAAGCCGATCGTGCGGATCTGCATGCCCTGTTCGAGCCTGTTGACGCCGATGCCTTCGAGCAGTTCGGCGGGGTAGCCCATCAGTTGGATGTAGGCGAAGTAGTTGCCTCGGTGTTCGTCGTAGCGGGCTGATATGCCGCCGTTGACTGGTCGGTGCGCCAGCGGTTCTGGGAAGGGTGTCCAGTGAAGGCAGTCGGGTGACGTCCAGGCGAACATGTGGCCGGTGATTTCGGCTCGGGGACCGGTGTAGTCCTCTTGCTCCTGCTCGGCCTTGATGCGTCGGGACGGCTCCTCGCCAGACAGCTCTTCACCGGTGTCTGGATCCCACCAGTACATGCGACCACCCATCGCCTTAAAGCGCTCTTCGGGCGGTGCGTTGGGGTCTGCGAAGATGCCGGTGGCCCCTTTGCACGAGTTGGCGAGCAGGTTGTTGTTGGACGAGCCGTTGAATTCGGCCTCGTTCAGGACGGGTCGCGTCCAGTTATACGCATCGTCGCTGACCGCGTAACACTGGCCGCCCTCGCTGTCGTAGAGCAAGTGATAGCGCCCGTCCCGCTGCCAGATGTAGAGCGGCGAGACGTGGGTGCCTTCCCACTCCATTGACGCCTGGAGGATCGGCTCGGACTTGATGGCTTCCTCGATCTCAAAGCGGATGCCAAGTGGAGCGTCATAGAGTTCCAGTTCACCGTGCCGACTGGAGCCACGGTGGCCGGGAAAGACGTCGATCATGTCAATTAGTGGACTCCAGGCACCCGCGTTCAGGCGAATGCGGGGCGGGCGGCGTCTGGGCGCTTTGCTTTCGTTGCTGTGGTCAGTCATTGTGGCCGTCTTTCGGTGGTGGTGGCAGTTAGTGGACTCTGAACGCTGGCTCGCTGGTTGCGGTGAAACTATCTTACCACGTGATGTTACGCATCTATTATGTAGAACCGGTAGGTGTAGGTACGGAGCGCGCTCCGCACCGTCCCTACTGGATGTCTCGCCGAAGTCCGCATCGCGTACAAGGCTGGATTCCCGCCTGCGCGGGAATGACGCCGGGTGGGGCCGGAAGCGTCAGACATATTAAGACTGCGCAACATCAGTTACCAATGAAGATCCGGGGGCACTTCTATGTCTGCCAAAGATATAGGTATCTATTGGCCTTTCAACCATCCTGCCCACCTCCTCTCTGCTGAAAGGAAAATCATAATGAAAGTCACCCATGTCGAACGCATTATCGTCGATGTCCCGTTCACGCCTAGACAGCAGCAGATAACCCGCCAGTCAGTTTACAACTGGTCCATCCTCGAGCTGTGTAAGGTCACTACCGACACGGGCCACGTGGGCTGGGGAGAGACCGTCATTCACTATACCTATGGCCGGGTGACCGACGAGGCGGTTGCGCGCACCATCGGTCAAAGTCCGGCCGACCTGATGAACGAAGACAGCCTCGGGGCTGGTTTGCAGATGGCGCTGTTCGACGTGGTCGGCAAGATACTCGAAGTCCCGGTGCATCGGCTGCTGGGCACCAAAATGCGCGACTGGACGCCGATCTCTTGGTGGTGCAGTCACTCCTCACCGGAAAACTGGGCTGCCGAAGCGGCCGAGGCCGTGGCACAAGGGTACACCAATCTCAAGAACAAGCCGAGGCCCTGGAACGACATCGTCGCGCAGGTCGATGCCGTAAGCAAGGTGGTGCCCCCTCATTTTCACCTCGATCTCGATCCCAACGGCTCTTGGGAAAACGCGGCCAACGCCATTCCGATCATCAAGCGGCTCGAGCGCTACGAAAACGTGGCCATGTTTGAAACGCCCATCCCGCAGGAGGACATTCTCGGCAATCGCCAGATCCGTCAGGCCGTGAACAGGCCGGTGGCCATGCACTTTGGTTCGCCGCCGTTTATCACGGCGGTGCGCGAAGAGGTTTGCGACGGCTTTGTGATTGGGGGCGGGAAATCAATGACCATGCGCCAGGGGCAATGCGCTGCGGAAGTCTCCATGCCGTTCTGGTTGCAGATCGTCGGCAATGGGTTGACGACCACGTGGGACGCCCATCTCGGCTCGGTGCTGACGCACGCGAGGTGGCCGGCGATTAGCTGTATCAATATGTACAGCCACCATCTGCTGACCGATCCCGTTCGGGTGATCAACGGACACCAGCGGGTCCCCGATGGGCCTGGCCTCGGCGTCGAGGTTGATGAAGCGGCGGTTGAGCAATACCGCGTGCCGCAGGAGACGCTCGATGAACATGCGCGTCAGGGGCAGCTCTACACACACCCGAAACCGAGACTGATCAACACCATCGTCTATCCCGACGGCACTTGCATACACATGGACTACCCCAGCGCGCCGGGAAACTATGTGGAGGGCGTGCGCACTGAGATCTGGGAGGACGATGGCTCGCAAGAATGGCAGGACCTGCACCAGCGCGTACAAAAGGAGAAGCAGGTGGTGAGGGGCCGTAGCTGATCCGCAGATGATTCGCAGCGCGGATTGCTGTAGTCATCGTCGTAGGGGCGGTTCGCGAACCGCCCCTACATAAATGTTACGCCTTGTAGGGACAACCCTTGGGGTTGCCCTTTTAGCCAGATAGCGTGGGCGCCTACTAAGGGACGCCCGTTCGGTGTCGATGCGTGACGTCAGTGGTGTGTTTCGGCGTTGGTCTAGCTGGTCACCGCCCCCTGGGCTGCCGACGACACCGAGCGGGCGTATTTGGCCATCACGCCGGAGGTGTAGCGCGGTGGCGGGACCTCCCAAGCGGCTAGGCGGGCCTGCAATTCGGCCTCGTCTAGTGCTACGTCCAACCGGCCGGCCGTGGTGTCGATGGTGATGGTATCGCCGTCTTGCAGGACGGCCAAGGGGCCGCCCACTGCGGCTTCGGGCGCGGCGTGGCCGATCATCAGGCCGCGGGTAGCGCCCGAAAAGCGGCCATCGGTGACCAAGGCCACGGAGTCGCCCAGACCCGCCCCCACGATGGCTCCGGTGACGGCTAACATCTCGCGCATCCCCGGCCCACCCTTGGGGCCTTCGTAGCGGATGACGACCACGTCGCCGGGCTGGATCTGGCCCTGCTCAATGGCCGGCATGACCGAGTCCTCGCTGTCGAAGACGCGGGCCGGGCCTTGGTGCTGGGCGCGTTCGTGGCCGGCCAATTTCACCACCGCGCCTTCGGGGGCGAGATTGCCCTTGAGTATGACGAGCCCACCCGATTTTTTCAGCGGTTTATCGACCGGGACCACGACCTGTTGGCCGGGAGTTTCCACGGCGCGGTCGGCCTCTTGGCCAATGGTGCGGCCCGATACTGTGAGGGCGTTCTCGTGCAGCAGGCCGGCTTCTTTGAGGCGGCGGGCCACCAAGGCGATGCCGCCGGCTTTGTCCAAGTCAGGGGCGACAAAGCGGCCGCCGGGCTTGAGGTCAACCATGAGTGGGGTGGAACTGCTCAAGGTCTGGAAATCTTCGATGTCCAGCTCCAATCCGGCTTCCCGGGCAATGGCCAGAAAGTGCAGCACGCCGTTGGTCGAGCCGCCGGTGGTGGCAATGGAGCGGATGGCGTTGTCGAGGGCGGGGCGGGTGATGATTTGCGAGGGTTTGCGATCTTGGCCCACCAACTCGACGGCTAGGCTCCCGACTTGGACGCCGACGGATTCCTTGCGCGGGTCGGTGGCCGGCACCGAGCCTGAGCCCATGAGAGCCACGCCGAGGATCTCGGCCGCGGTGGCCATGGTATTGGCGGTGAATTGGCCGCCGCAGGAGCCAGCTCCGGGGCAGGCGTTTTCTTCGATGAGGCGCAATTGATCGTCGTCGATGCGGCCGGTGGCGTGAGCGCCGATGGCTTCGTACACGTCTTGGATGGTGATGTCAACTTGGTTGTGATGGCCGGGCATAATCGAGCCGCCGTAGAGCAGCACCGAGGGGATGTCCAAGCGGCACATGGCCATAATGGCCCCTGGGGTGGTTTTGTCGCAGCCGGTGAGGGCGACAAAGCCGTCGAGCATGTGGCCGCGCACCACCAGTTCCATGGAGTCGGCGATGACTTCGCGCGAAATAAGCGAGGTCTTCATGCCTTCGGTGCCCATGGTGATGCCGTCGGAGATCACCACCGTATTGAATTCGAGGGGGGTTCCGCCGGCACGGCGGATGCCGGCCTTGACGTGCTCGGCTAGGTCGCGCAGGCCAAAATTGCAGGGGCCGAGCTCGGTCCAGGTGTTGGCGATGCCGATGAGGGGTTGGCGCAGGGCGTCGGCGTCGAAGCCGGCGGCCCGGTACATGGCGCGGGCCCCGGCCCGGGACGGGCCTTGGGTGATGTTCTTGCTGATGGGAGTGGATTCGGTCATGGCGCATGCTTTCTGCTGTGGGAAAGTGGAACGAAAGACGGATAGTAGCGTCTGAGTTTTACCCCGTCAACTGAGGGTGGGACGTTGTTCCACTTGCTGCCAATGCTGACCCGGAGTAGTTTTTACTGACGTTACGCATTGTAAGGGCAACCCGCCCGATCCAGCCGGCTGAATGCGCCGGGTAATTTGGGTGCCCACGAGGGACGCCCCTATACCTGTCGGTTCATTTGTTACCCCAGCCAGAGGAGGTCGTCATGTACCGGCTTCTGTCGTCTATCGCGTTCCTTTGCTTGCTCGCCCTGCCGCTCGCCGCTCAAGAAAAGGCCCTCCACGGCACTTGGGAGTTGGCTGGTAGCATTCCTGTATTGGGGGGTGCCATGCGCCTGACCTTCGAGGCGGATGGCACCTTGGTATTCGAGCAAAACGTCTCCTCGATCTCTTCCCATTACACCGGCACGTATCGAGTTGCGGGCGACAGACTTTGGATTGATATAGTCGAATTGTTGTACGCTATCGTCAATGGTGAGAAGATGACTCCCGTCGAGTTAGGTGAGTTTATATGGGAATTTCTTACCGGCTCCGCCCGTAACCTTGCCCGTTTATTCGCGGAGGAAGATGGAATCTCCGACGAGGATTACCCAGCGTATGAACAGGCGTTCGTCGATGATTACCTCGCCCTCGTCCAAGGCGGGGTGATCGAGGTCGAGGAATTTGCATCCATTATCTTCGGGGAACATCCTACCTATGCCATTGAGGGTGACACTTTGTTCATCACTACTACGACTGACGTGGATGGGGTCGAAACCGTCGGAATCATGGAATTCCAGCGCATTGATGTCGCCAGCGCGGTCGTCCAAACTTCTTGGGGCGACCTGAAAGCGGCTTGGCGTCCGTGAGCTTCCCTTAGCATCGCTTCTACATACGTCCTGTATGACCAGCTTGTACTGGTCGTTAAGGACGGAGAATTTCAGGTCTTCGAATAATCTCCAGCTTTGCTTGTATATCTCTCGTAATGTGCTCGGATTTACAGTGATGAGTTCTGCGGACGCGGATCCACTGTGTGAAAGCGGTAATGTCTTAAATCGTGCCGCTTTATTTTCTATTATAAATGCTGTCTTGGAGTATTCTTATCACTGTGCTCTTCAAAGGAGGCCTTCATGCACCAGCTTCTGTCGTCTATCGCGTTCCTTTGCTTGCTCGCCTTGCCGCTCGCCGCTCAAGAAGAGGCACTCCACGGCACTTGGGAGGGGACCTTTGCCGATGATGAAATCGTCGAGGGGACCGTGCGCCTGACCTTCCAAGCGGATGGCTCCTTTGACTTTAATCTGTTCATCGAGGAACTAATATACCCCGGTGATGAAGTCGAAGTCCCGGATGAACTCTTGGATGAATTGACGGAAATTATAGAAGTGTTCTCTGCCCTAGAGGGGATCTCCGCTCATGGCGGCACGTATCAAGTCTCGGACGACAGCCTCTGGGTACATAATGATAACGTGGTCGAATACATCGTCGGCGGTGAGAGCGTCGCCGTCGTCGAGTTCTGGACCCCGATCATCCGCTTATCGGCCCGTTTTTTGGCGGCGTTTGTTGCGGTGTTTGAAGAAGTCTCCGAAGAGGACTACCCGGCGTTTGAACAGGCGATTATCGACGAGTTCCTCGCTGAGTTCCTCGCTGGGTTAGATGAGGAACCGCTCGGATTAGGACTTACGCTAAGTGGCATCTACGCCATTGAGGATGACACTTTGTTCATCACTACTACGACTGACGTGGATGGGGTCGAAACCGTCGAAACTGTGGAATTCCAGCGCATTGACGTCGCCAGCGCGGTCGTCCAAACTTCTTGGGGCGACCTGAAAGCGGCTTGGCGTCCGTGAGCTTCCCTTAGCATCGCTTCTGCAATTGAAGTCCTAGCCGTGGTCTTCTTCAGTCGATCATTACTTTTTCGCGGCGCTGGGCGCTGTCGTACAGGGCGTCGAGTATTTGCATGAAGTGATAGGCGTCTTGGGCATCGACATCGGCTTTGACTTGGCCGGCTGCGGCGCGGGCGAAGTGCTCGATTTCGTGGTAGAAGGCGAGGCCGTCCGCGGGTGGTTGGGTGTGGGGCATATCCGATTCTGCGGCGGATTTTTGCTCGGTGAATTGCCCGTCTTCCCAGTGCCATATAACTCCCTGAGATAGAGCACCCTCACTGCCGTACAATTCCACGGTCGTGGGGGTGTCGCAGTGCAGCCAGCGCGAGCAGTCTATCTGGATGGTCTTGCCGCCTTCCAGACCGACCAAGCCGGAAAAGTAATCCTCGGCCGCGCCCTCGGGGCCGTGGTACAGCGGCTCGAGGGTGTGCTTGGCGGCAAAGGCCCACTGCGGCTTGGGACAGCCCATCCACCACCAAGCGAGGTCGAGCTCGTGCGAGGCGTGTTGGCCTAGGGCACCGCCTTTGTGACCATACACATTGGTCCAGTTTTCAAAGCTGTCGGCTGGCGGGCGCGAATTGAATTTGAGAAAAATGCGGGCGTGATACGGCTCGCCGATGCAGCCCTCTTGTACTGCGACGCGCAATTTGCGGTTGTGGGGAAAGTGGCGCATGAAGTAGCAGAATTGCAACGTGGTACCGGCGCGCTCAGCCGCCGCTTCGAAGTCCAAGATGTGCGCGGCGCGCACCGCGTGTGGCTTTTGCACCAAGACGTGTTTGCCGGCGGCAAAAGCGTCGAGGACCATGGGATAGCGGGCGGGCGGATTGACGGCTAGCGGCACGGCCTGCACTTGGTCGTCGGCCAGCAGGTCTTGGTAGGGGCCGTATTGGCGCGGTACACCTTCTTCGCTAGCGACGCGGCTGCGGCGCGGCTCGTCCAGATCGGCCACGGCGATGGCATCGACTAGGGAGCTGGCCTGAGCCGCTTTAATGGCCTGTTGGCCGGCCCAGCCGCAGCCGACGACGCCTAATTTGAGCAGTTCCATTATTCCTCCAGCCATTGATGATAGTGCGTTAGGGCCTCTGCCTGCAGATCGTCCCACTCGGCTTGGAAAAGAGCGGGATGGGAGACGCGGGCGAAGGTCATACAATTCTCACTTCCACAGGTAAAAGCCGCTGTTTGGCGGCGGGCGTTGGTCTAGGTGCATTCGGAAAACTTGTTCCAGCCGGAGCCGTCATGCAGCCGGAAGCAATTGCGCTTGTAGGGTAAGTTTTCATTGATTAGTGAGCAAGAAAAAGGAAGAGCCTCTTGTCCCCTCAATACGCTTCACCGTGCCCAATGGGTGCGACCTTTCTCCAAAGGAATAATCCGATGAAATTCATCTACTTTACCGACATTCACCTCGACTCTGGGATAGACGCCTTCCGGGGATTTGAGTTGTGTGTGGAATCCATGCTGGAGCATCAGCCTGAAGTCCTGATCAATGGCGGCGATGTGGGCCTCATACCCGAAGCGCTAGCGCAATACGCCCAGACCATGGAGAGGGTGTCTGTGCCGGTGCTGTTGAGCCACGGCAATCACGAGATGTGCAGCGGCTATCTGCCCCGGGAACAAGGGGGAACGGTACACGCCAGCGCCGATATGGGCGGCGTCCATTTTGTGCTGCTGGACGTGGTGCACTATTTCGAGCCGACCGAGGATCATCCGTCCAACTGGCACGTCTTGGCCGACGAGGGTCTGTTGGAGTGGCTGGCTGCGGATTTGGCGGGGCTGGACCGGGCCGCTCCACTGGTGGTGGCCAGCCATGTGCCGATATCGACGACTTTTCCCCAGCGCTCGGGTCAGGTGCCGAACATGGCTTTCCCCACCAATGAGATTGCCGGGGCGCGGCGCTTGCTGACGCTATTGCAGCCCTTTGAACGAGTGATCACCTTGCACGGCCACCACCACGAAAACGACCGTCACTTCGTCGGTTCTATGGAGATTATGACCACCGCGGCGGTGTCGGGCAATTGGTGGAAGACGGGGTTAGAAAGCCGCGGCCCGCAAGGACGCGAACCGCAGGGGTATCGGGTGGTCGAGGTCGATGCGGAAGGGGGTTTCAGGAGCCAGTACCACGCTTTCCAGCCACACCAAGACGAGGCGGTGGAATTGTGCCGGCATCAGGCTTTGGGTCGTCGCTTTGTCAATGTGTTCGATGGTTCGCCGCGCACGCAGGTCGAGGTGGGAGACTTGGGGCCGCTGGCACCGATTGATCCGCTGGCCGAATCGTCGCGTGAGCTGGCGACGCATTTGTGGGAGTTGCCAGCCGACTTTGACCGGCAGCAGGTGGAGGTGCGGGTGGTCTTTGAGGATGGGCGGGAGTGCGAAGGGGTGCTGGAGGAGCGGGTGTGGGAGTGAAATCGGTTTCCCGCTTCAGTTCCTTGCCGCTAGGCAGGCTTCGACAAGCTCAGCCTTCGGTTTGTCGAAGGGGCCACAAGCGTCAGACCCCACATAAAGCTTCGTAACGTCAGTTAAATTTTTTTGTACACGCTACTGCGATGTCCAACGGCAATAGGGGCACCTATAGGGTCCCCTTCGGGCACGTTGATTAGTTCATAGACAAAGCGATAATTTTTTCCTAAGCGCACGGAGTATAGATTCGTTTGCGCCGTGCCCGTTGTGAGGGGCTTGGGCTGGCGTCCTGCCTTCAACTGACCCGCAGCGAATTCATTGAATACGTCGCCCAATTGGTTCTGGATACGGGTGGGCAAACGCTTGACCTGACGTATGAATTTAGCAGAGGGTTTTTCAAACCGTATGGGCAAGGGGAAAGGCAATTCATCCTACTCTGAGGATTTTATAAAGGCTAGGAACTCGTTACGGCCCGAGAATGTTTCTCCCGTACGCGGAGCAAGTTGTCCATCGCGAATTAGTATCTTCCAGCGAAGGTCTTGGAAAGCCTCGACATAAGAGACACAGAGGCTTTCTAAAGAGGCATAGAGACGGTTTACGCGCTCGGATTCGGGGGGCCTATTTGCGAGTTTATTGAGAATGGATTTAAGATCATTCTCTATCTTTTCCAAGCTCAAAACCAAGGTGTCATCTATATCGAGTTCCCGATCGTTGGGAAACTCTTCTAGCAATTCCTCGATGCGGCTTTTTGTGTAACTAAGATAGCTTTCTACGAATTGTAAGTAGATCTCTATCGCTTGGAATAGAGGCTCTAGACAGAGGTCAGGAGGGATTTCCGAAAACAATCTGTTCCAAGGCGTTTGTTCTATCGGATCCTGTTTCCTCGTTATAGGATGTATTTTGCCTATCTGAGTAAAAATTTGATAGATTTCAGCAACTTGTTGAGACTGCATAAGTTTTTCCTATCTAAAGAGGAGAAGGTAAGAGGATCAGCAGGGTGGGAAGGGCATCCTTTGGCCACGTCGTGGCATAGTGGGATGAACTTTTACAGGGGCTAGCCCGTGTAAAAAGTATAATGAATAGCGATCCCAAGACCAAGCCTGACATGAGGCTAGATGAAACCCAAATCCGCGTCCAAGTAACTCTTATTGGGCATTAGCGGGCAGTTCGTCTTCGCCGCTGTTGCGGAGCCAAGCGATTAATCCGGGGTCCGTGCCGCGGCGTTCGAGTTCATCAATGGCGGCGGCGTACGCTGCCGTGCGTCACGCCGCCATCGCCGAAGCCCGAACAGCTTTGAGTATGCGCATGAGCTCGTTCAGATCTGTCGCGCTAAACAGCCCGTCGGGGCCCTTCGGCGTAAGGTCCGTAAATGGCGATTCGTACAGCCGTTCCGGTTCGACTGTGCCATGCTCAGTCAAGTGGGTCACGATCAGATTGATGAACTCAATCTGGCTGGCGGTGTGACACTTGCCCGCCAGGAAGGACGTCATAGCCTCCTTCGCCGCGCCGCGATCCATTCCGCTTCGGTCCTTTTCCGCAAGGAGAAGGATTGATGCCACGTCTCCTTTATCAACTGCCAGTGTAGAGTTTGGAAAAGTACGGCCTAAAACCGGCTGGGCCGGGATACCCGTCCCAGTATTGGGCATTAGCGGGCAGCTCGTCTTCGCCGCCGTTGCGGAGCCAAGCGATTAATCCGGGGTCTGTGCCGCGGCGTTCGAGTTCATCAATTGCCGCGGCGTGCATTTCAGGGACGACCTCTGGATGCGCCTGCTCCACGTAGTCCAGCGAACCAAGTCGCGCCAAGCGCGAGTGTTCCGGCTTGGCGGCGACTTCGAGGCTATAGGTTTTGTCAAAGGCGGTAAAGAGGACGAAGTGCGGATTCTGCCCGGCTTGATTCCAGCGTTCGAGGCTTCCACCTGCCAATGCGAGTTGCCGTTGGCCGGCTTCACCGCGCCGGGCAGGGGTTAAAATATCACAGCCCTCAATGCCTGCCGGTTCTGTTTCGTCGAGGATGGCGAGGATCGTGGAGAAGAAGTCTTGCGGTTGCACAATAACATCGCTCCGTCCGGTATCGCCATCCGGCATTCGGATGAAGAGCGGGACATGCGCTTCGGCCTCGCGCACTGGTTGCCCTTTGCCAAAGGTGCCGCGCTCACCGACGTTGGTGCCGTGGTCGCCGGTTAAGATGACGGCCGTGTTCCGGTCGAGCCCGGTGGATTCGAGCGCGTCCAAGAATTGCCCAAAACAGTGGTCCATCCAGGTCAATTCGCCGGGTATTGCGCTTTGATGTGCTCCTTGGCCGCGTCGGGGAGGTCTTTGTCGTTCCGCCCGCCGAAGAGGCTGCGCGGGTCAACGCGCCCATCGTAGTCCGGCCGCGCGTCGTACTTTTTCATAAACTCAGGCGGTGCATCCCACGGTTCGTGGGGATCGAAACAATCCACCCAGAGGAAGAAATTCTCGCGCTGTGCATTGTCTTGGAGGAATTGGGCCGCGCTCCCGAACAACTTGGCGCAGTTCCAATCCTCCGGTTTTTTGCGGTTGCGGTTCGCTCGGGCGTAGGTCTGGAGGAGCCCGTTTCGCCCGGCGTTTTCACCGAGGCAGGCAAACATCGGTTGATGGCACCAGTTGTCCGGCCAAGCCGCGGAATCGTCGATCCAGTCGCGATCAACTTCGGCTCCACGGATGAACGTCCACGCGTGAAACGGCCAATCGAAGTTGTGTCCGCCGTTGACGAGGTGTGGGGTATCGTGGATCAGTTGCGTGGCATAGCCGCGTTCGGCCAGCGCCGAGGGGAGGGTCTGTCGTTCGTGTCGCAGCGGCTGCCACGGATGGAAGGGGCCTCCGTACTGGCCGGTTATGACATCAGTCCGGTACGGGATCGTTGGAAAGCTGGCGCAAAAGGCGCGGTCAAATGCCCATGCTTGCGCTGCAAAACGGTCGATATTCGGCGTTTCGATCCAAGTATTGCCGTTTGCGCCGATATAATCGTAGCGGAGGGTGTCAATCACGATGAGCGCGATATTCATTTTTTTAAGCTCCGTTTCTGGGTCGCGTGCTGCGGAAGGATTACCACGGAGTGGCGATGGAGAATTCCGCCGCCACTTCCTCAAGCCCCTCGACTGCTTGCGCCGAAATCGGCACGCCATCTCTGCGGTACTCAGTTTCCCGCTCTAGCTCCTTGCCGCCAGGTAGGAAGGACTCGCTGAAACCGGGCAGCGGCTTCATGCGACTGGTCTCGTCCATCAGGTGGTCCATATCGGCCTTGAAAGCGTCGAGATCGGAAAAGCAGTTCACATCCATAGCGAGGAAGAAGCCCGATTGATCGGCACCTGTGAACTCGATATTGCCCCGCGAAAACTCCGTCAGCATCTGCCCTCCCAAAGTACCCGATAGGATATTGCCCACGTGCGAAATGCCGATGGCCTTGATGAAAACCGGCGGGTACTTCAGGAAGGTCTCGTCGTCGATTGCGTAGTGGCTGGCGAAGTCGAGCAGGAAGGTCGGTTTGCCCTCTCCGGCCGGCATGCCGAAGGCTAGGGGTGGGCTGCCTTGGATGGAGCCTCGGATCGTCGAATCGCGATCGTAGCGATCGGAGGCATTGCGACCGGAGGTGGAGATGCCGATTAGGTCTGCGCGCATGGCCATGCGCGCGTAGTTGCCGGTGCTACCAAGATGAGCGTGGTAGGTGGAGGTGGTCACGCCGATTCCAACTTCTTGGGCCTTGGCGATAGCCATTTCCATGCCCTTGGTAGCGACGAGGTAGCCCAAGCCGCCGTCGCCGGAGAGCGCGGCGGTGGTTGGTCCTTCCTTGAGTATGCGGATTTGTGGGTTCGGGTTGACGGTGCCGTCTTGGAATGAGCGGACGTAGCCATTGACTTGGAGGGTGCCGTGGCTGACGACACCGCGCAGGTCGCATTCGACTAATTTGCTGGCGATGAGCCGAGCGTGCTCTTCTGGTAACGGCACGGCCTTGAAAATCTCGACGACTAATGCTTCAAGGTCGGTGACGGCGACGCGGATGCCGTCGGTAGGGGGGACGTTCATACAAATCTCCTTTGGAGACCGTCTGCTTGCGGCCACAATACTATGGCCGGACTGCTAGCTGCGGAAAGAAAAAGGTGTGGATTGAGCGACGGGCTGGCTCCGCAACGCACGAGGCGTTTTTCAGTCCCGGATAAGGCACCGAAGAACCGCTCTATGATCTTAGTGGACGATTCGCCCGATTCATTGTTCAAAATCGGGGCGAGGTAATACCGATTGATGTACGGAATATCGCGGCTCAGGAAGCGGCACTGGTTTTCTCTTCCATCAAGGCGATGAGTTGACGCACGACGGGGGCCAGTTCGAGAGGCACCTGCATCACAGTATAGCCCTGTTCAAAGGCCGCCTCATCTTCAGCGATGGCGTCTTCTTCGCTCTGGTTTTCGTAGTGTTTAATGACCCTCTGGACGCGCTCTTGATTCCATCCCTCGGGGTATTTATTTCTATCTATTTTATTCATATAGCTTTCTCCAGGAGCCTGTCGCCTTTTAGGCGAGGGTGATACGTTGCATGAGATGTTGCCCTCCTTGTTTAGGGCAGAGTCGGCACCTTGTGTTTGTAAATGTGGGGCTGCTCAGTATCTAGATCAATATAGAATCGAAAATTCATTTTTAAGTTCCATTAAGAAATCTTCTCAACTGACGTTATGCATCCTGCTCGTGCGCTAGGCACTGTCTTGCGTCCTTGGAATCCTCGGGTACATTGAAAACCTCTGTAACCCATCCCAATCGCCTCCGCGGAAGGTTCCTTATGAAACGCATTTTGCTGGCCAAATTCAACCACGAAGTCGGCAGCTTTAACCCCCAGCGCACCTATTATAGCGACTTCACGATCCACCGGGGGGCAGACCTGCTAGAAGCTGCCCGCTCGTCCAATTCCACGCTGGCGGGCAATATCGACGTTCTCGAGGCTCGTCCCGACATCGAACTGGTTCCCACGTACGGGGCTTGGTGCAACACCACCGGCGGCTTGGTCGCCGATCCCGATATGGAGCGCCTCATTGGCGAATTGTTGGCCGCGGTCGAGGCCCACGCTCCGGCCGACGCGGTTTGTCTGTCGCTGCACGGAGCCATGGCCGGCGAAACCGAAATCGATCCCGAGGGGCGCGTCGCGTCCGGTATTCGGCAGATCGTCGGGGACGTGCCCATTGTCGCGGCCATGGATCTGCACGCGGTCATCTCGCAACGGCTGGTCGATGCAGCCGACGCCTTGGTCTTTCTCCACACCTATCCGCACACGGATATGCGCGACACCGGCCAGCGCGCAGCCCGTTTGCTATTGCGCCAATTAGACGGGCACGTCAAGCCCACCACGGCCCGCGTGTCCATCCCGCTATTGGCCCGCGGCGACGAACTCATCACTGCTACTGGCCGCTTTGGCGAAGCCATTCGCCGCTGCCGTGAAATTGAGGCGTCTTTAGGCGGTTTGGCCGCGGGCGTCGTTATTGGCAACCCCTTTACCGACGTGCCCGATTTGCAGTCCAATGCCATCGTCACCACCGACGATGATCCAATCCAAGCCGAGGAATTGGCGCTGGAATTGTCCCGCTTCATGTGGGAAAATCGCCCCCACTGGATCCCCAAACTCACCTCCCTCGAACAAGCCGTGCGTCTGGCCGAAGAAACCGAGGGGCTCACGGTGTTCTCGGACGCCGCGGATTCCACGGCCTCGGGGGCCAGCGGCGACAGCAACGCCATTCTCAAGGGCCTGCTCCAATACAACTACAGCAAGCACGCCCTCATTCCCATAGTGGATGCTCCTGCGGTGGAAGCTGCCTATCGGACGGGAGTAGGGGGTCGGTTCACGTGGCCCTTGGGCGGCACTCTCGACTCGGAGCGCTTTGCGCCGGTGGAATTGCCCTTGTACGTCAAAAGCCTGTCCGACGGGGCCTTCACCACTGAATTCGGGTATGTAGTGCCGCCTAGCCGCACCGCCATTTTGACCAGTGGCAATCTCACGCTACTGGTGACCCAAGAAGCCGTCCCTATCGTCGGTCGCAAAGTGTATCAGAGCCAGGGGCACGATCCGGCCGACTACGATTTGGTCGTGTGCAAATCGCCCAACGGTTTCCGCACCCACTACGAGGCCATAGCCGCCCGCATTGTCGCGGTGGATGTGCCTGGGTCCACTAGCGCCAACCTCAAAACCTTGCCCTACCAGCACTGCGTGCGCCCCATTTTCCCGCTGGACGATGGAGTAGTGCCGCCTTTTGCCGAGGCCGACTGAATGCACATCGAAGATCTCTTCACGCCAGCGCAACAAGCCCTTGTCGCCAGTTTGCACCAACGCGATCAGCAGGAGCGTCAGGTCGGCTCCACAGACCCGTTGCGCCTCCGGGCCGTCAGCCCCCAAGTGGCTCATTATCTCTGTCTGACCGCGATCCACCAACAGGCTAAGACCTTGGTCGAATTTGGCACGTCGCACGGCTATTCTACGCTGCATCTTGCCGCTGCGGCCCAGCGCACCGGGGGGCGCGTATATAGTCTGGATCGGATGCCGGAGAAAACGGCGGCGGCGCGGGCCAATTTGCGTCAAGCCAGCCTAGACCGCCTAGTGGAATGCTACACTGGGGAAGGGGATGCCTTTATCGCGGCTTTGCCCGAGCGCGTGGATTTTGTCTTGGTGGATTTTGGCCTGCCCGCCTTTGCGCCCATGTTCACCATGCTAAAAAGCCGTCTGGTGTTAGGGGCGTTTCTCTTTGTCGATGGCTGGTCCAAAGTCGAACAATGGGACCAGAATCCGGAGTGGGCCGCCTTTAGAAGCCGCTTAGACGAGACGGCCGATTGGCTGACCTACATCCTGCCGCTGGAAAAATCGCACCTCGTTGCCATTAAGATGGCCTGAGCAGCGGAGCTAGCAGGGCACGCACCAGAGGAGCGATGAAGCCACGCAGATTGGCTACCGGCTTGTCTTGCTGCCGCGAGATCAAGTGCTGCCCGTCTTTGTTTACGCATCTAAATCGGATATATTCTATTGCGTCCTGAGCGGGTCGCTGCGATCCGATGCACTACGCCCAAAGCGCGTTCATAATATTGTATCATTCGCTAACAGGAAGTTCGCACACCGCGCATCAAGCGACGAGAGAGGAAGGTTGCCATGCTCAGCCCCACGCCGACCGTCAAGTTCACCTATGAGGACTACCTGCATACCTCGGATGACCAGCGCTATGAACTGTTGGACGGAGAATTGATTATGGCCCCTGCGCCCAACTTAGGACACCAGCGAATTGACGCCAAATTGGGATGGCGACTCGCTCAATTTGTGGAGCAGAGGGATTTGGGCGAGGTTTTTTCCGCCCCTTGCGACGTAGTGCTGTCGAACACGGATGTGGTACAGCCAGACCTGCTGTTCGTCTCCCACGAGCGGGCGCACCTGCTGCTCGGCGGCGCAAATATCCTCGGCGCACCAGACTTGGTCGTCGAAATCCTGTCTCCCTCCACTGCTGGGCGAGACCGGACGCTCAAACGCGTTCTGTACGCCAAGCACGGCGTGAAGGAGTACTGGCTGGTCGATCCAGACGCCCGGACGGTGACGGTGCTGCGGCTCGCAGAGGGAGCCTTTGAAGTGGAGGCCATCTACGGCGAGGGACAGGCAATGACTTCGCCCATGCTCGTTGGCTTCGCCGCTGACCTGAACGAAATTTTCGGCGCGTGATCAACCGAGGCGGCGACCCAGCAGAAACACCAGCTACGATGAGCGTGATAGCCGCAGCGCCGGCGACTGACCCGGTGCTAGAAAAAGCGACTCCAGAAGCTCCGCTTCTCCTCGGCGTCGCGCTCGGTCTGCTGCTGCGCCGAGATGCCGCGATTGGCTAAGTAGTGGTCGAGGTTCCCCTTTTCGGTGGGTTGGATCACTGCTATGGTGCCGAAGATGCCGCCCATGTTCGCTCCGTCGTACACCCACACGGCGACCGCGTTCTGGCCCTTGTAGCTGACCACTTCGCTGATGTCGAGGATGAAAGGAGTGTTCCATCCTTGATGCTCCCCGACCAAGGTGCCGTTGACGTACACATAGGCTTCGTTATCTACTCCGCCGAAGGCCAGATGAACAGGCCGGCCCTCTTCTGCGTTCACCTCAATTCGGGCGCGGTACCAAGCCCCCTCGTCGTAGCCGATGTAGCCCTGATCCTCCCAAGCCTGTCCAATGTTGATCGCATCCCAGTCTGAATCGTCGAAATCGGCGCGGCTCAGGCTGGGGGCTTGGTGGTCTTGGTGGTGCTCGGTGTGGAGGCGGAACTTCCACTGCTTGGGCACCGTGGCGACCTTGTTATAGGCGTAGGGAATGTGCGGAGGCCGACGCGCGTAGCGGCGATAAGGCTGGCCGCTGGCCAGATGGGCCTTAAAAACCGGCCAACCGTTCCATGACTCCATCGCCAAATATCCTCCTCTATTGCTGGCAAAGGCATCGGTATCCACTTCGTCGGTGGGTTGATGCACGTTGATTAGGCCGTACACGCCGCCCATGCCGTCGTCGTCGTGCAAGTACAACGCCACCGCATTCTCGCCATCGCGCACGACGTGGTCGCTTATATCGAGGATAAATGGCTGGTCCCACTGGTCGTAGTGCCGCCCGGCCCAATGGCCGTTGACATACACAAAGGCGTCCTTAGCCCCCAGCCCGCCGAAAGCCATGAGCACTGGCCGCACCGAATCGGCCGCCACCGCGAAGGTGGCCCGATACGCCGCCCACCCGTCGTAGCCGGCGTAGCCTTGATCTTCGTAGGCTTGGCCGATGTTGATGGTCTCCCAATCCGCGTCGTCGAAGTCTAGCGTGGCGTAGTAGCGGTGCTGTTGCGAATGCGATCCATCGGCCTCAAGGCGGAATTTCCACTGCATGGGCACCTCGGCCACTTCTTCGTAGGCGTAGGGAACGACCGGCGGCGTGTTGGCGTAGTGATAGTACCGTTGATCCGATCCGCGCCCGAAGTGTGGGAACTTGAATTGCCCGGAGCGGGAGCCTTGCCGCTGTAGGGCTTCTAACTGTCGTTGTAGGTGCTGCTGGGCGGTCTCTAACTGCTGCTCGACTTGTTCCATCTGCTGCTCCATCTGCCGCTGGGCGGCCTCTAACTGTCGGCGCACCTGCTCGTCGATGAACACCGAGTCGGTACTGGTGCCCCGCTTGGCCTGCTCCAACCTCCATTTAGTTAGTTGCCGGTGAATGGCCTTCAACTGTCGCTCGGTCAGTTCCGTCTGCCGCTTAGCCCGCTCCATTAGTTCATGCAACTTCCCGCGTAGTTGCTCGCTGATAGAAGGCGATCCGAGCAGTTCGGCCCACTCTTCGTGCTGTTGCCGGATAGAGTCCAAATACGCCGAGTCAATTAGTGCGCCCCGCGCTGTATAGTATTGATGGATAGAATCCAAGTGCGCCCACTCTTCGTGCTGTTGCCGGATAGAGTCCAAATACGCCGAGTCAATTAGTGCGCCCCGCGCTGTATAGTATTGATGGATAGAGTCCAAGTACGCCCAGTCGTGCTGTTGCCGGATAGAATTCCAGTACAGCGAGTCAATTAGTTCGCCCCGCGCTATATAATGTTGCGGCAAGGCGGGGATTGCCCATTCAGCGGCTGTGCGGGCGGACGGCCGCTCGATTATTGCCTCGCGCTGGTGAGTTGATCCGAGGCGCTGCATCGCTTCCACTGCCACTTGCGGCTGGTCTGGGTACTGGTCGCGGACGGCTTCGTAAGTCTGGCGCGCCTGTGCCAGCCCTAGCTTTTCTTGGCATACTCCGATGCGTAGCTGCGCCCGGGCCGCTAGCTGCTCGCCTCCCTCGCCCTGCTCGTGCGCCGCAACTACTTGCTTATAGAGACGAATAGCTTCCTTTAGGTTGCCCTCGCCTTTCTCCTGCGTGAGGGCCGCTTGATAAGTCTCCTCGACACTGCTGGCCTGTAAGCTGCCGGCGGTCAGTAAGACGCAACTGAGGAAAATTGCGATAACGCGCTCCATGATGGGCCTCCTCGTTTAGGTGGATGAATGCGCGGTTGTGTGCTCACCTTTGAACCTAAACGTTGGCATTGTCGGAGTTGTCATGGTTTTGTCATGGATGTGCAAAGAGGTTGTACTTTTTGGATCTGCACCATCGGTGCTTGGGGAGCGAGGTTTTCGACGCCGCCGATCGGACTTTCAAACGGTCTCTCAGGTATATGCTTTAGTCGGCATTTCGATATACTGATCGGGTTCTTCTTTTTTGTCTTGGATGGCGAAAAAGCGCCGTTCGATCTCCTTGAGCACAGTTGCATCGTAATAAACCATGCCACAGTGGAGGCAGACTTCGACCGGGGTATTGGGCACCAATAGATACTGGCCTTGGTGGCTGTAGAGGTAGTCGATGCGCCGATCTTCGCAGTGCTCGCTTTTGCAGAAATTGCACTTAGTTTTTTTCATGGTCTTCACTCCACAAAGCGGTATCCGACTCCGTGTACTGTGAGGATGTAGCGCGGCTGGGCCGGGTCGGCCTCCAAACGGTGGCGCAACTCGGCGATGTGGTTATCTACTGTGCGCGTAGTGGGGTACACTTCGTAGCCCCACACCTGCTCCAAGATCTGCATTCGGGTCAGGGCATGGCCTTTGCTCTCCCACAGAAGACGCAGCACGCCATAAGCCTTGGGGGAAAGATGCACGGCTTGGTCATCCACGGTCGCCTCGTAGCGGTCGAAGTCGATCCGCGCCGGCCCGAATTCCAGTACCGCACCCGTGGCCGGTGCCGACGCGCCCCGCCGCAACACCGCTTTGATCCGCGCCATGAGTTCGCGGACGCCCACGGGTTTGGTGACGTAGTCGTCGGCTCCTAGCTCTAGGCCTAGAACTTTATCGACTTCTTCGCCGCGCGCCGTGAGCATGATGATGGGCGTGGCCGCCCCCTGCGCCCGCAGTCGGCGGCACACTTCGTATCCATCCATCGTGGGCAGCACTACATCCAGCAGCATCAGATCCGGCTGCCAAGCCAAGGCCCGCTCCAACCCCTCGGCTCCATCGGCGACCGCCTCGGCCTCGTGGCCTTCAAAGATCAGATTATCGACCAACACCCGGGCGATGGCTGCTTCGTCTTCTACTACCAGAATCCTAGGCACGATCTTTGTCCTCGGTGTGTACCGGGAAGTACAGACGGAATACGCTGCCGCCATCCGGTCGGTTGACGGCTTCCACCCGACCCTCGTGTGCCTCGACCACGTTTTTGACTAGGGACAATCCCAATCCTGTGCCCGCAGTGCTGACCGCGTTGGCTCCTCGGTGAAATTGCTCGAAGATGCGTTCCTCTTCGCCCGCAGGGAGGCCGATGCCCCGGTCGGCTACTTCTACGACCACCTCGGCGTCGTGCTGCTCCACGGCTAGGCGGATGGCCTTGTGCTCGGACGAGTACTTGACAGCGTTGCCTAGGATATTGGCCACGGCACCTTCCACCGCTTCTTGGTCGGCCAGTACCGGGGGCAGTTCCGCAGCAATAGCTTCCTCCACCGCAAAGCCCTCTGCGGCAAATACGCCACCAAAGGTCTCCAGCGCGTCTCGGGCCACAGTCCCTAGATCACAGGGTTGGCGCTGGTAGGTCCGGTCGCCGCGCTCAATGCGGGAGAAATCGAGCACATTATCCACCAAGCGCGACAGCCGTCGGCTCTCGTGCAGGAGGGTGGTCAGATAGTCCTGCCTCTGTTCGCTCGACCGGTAGCGGCCCAAGAGCAGGGTCTCGGCGTACATGCGGATGGACGTGAGCGGGGTGCGCAACTCGTGCGATACATTGGCGACAAACTCGGAGCGCAGGCGGGCTACTTGCACCTCGCGCCCGGCGTCGCGCAGGATCATAAGCCCACCCAGAACCACGGAGACGGCCAAGGCGAAAATGCCGCCGCCTATCAGATAGTTGCGCGTGCGGTAGTACCCGGTGGCCGCCGAAGTATCCGCCGCCCAAACCCCCAGCCGGACTCGGTCCATCCAGCGGCTGGCCGGCCCGGTCTCGTAGATAGCCTCCCGATGCGCGGCTAAGAAAGCGGCTTCTGCGTCGGCGTCGAACAGAGCAAGGGAAAAATCCCGTTCCGCCAGCCCCTCCACCTGCTCCTGCACTAGGGCCGTCAGCGCGTCCCAGTCGAATAGAATGCCCACGGCACCGCCGTCAGCCGCGCCCAAATACAGGAGGTAACTCGCGCCGTCGTCTCCTACGCCCGAGATATAGCCCTGCTGTCGGGCCATCGCCCATTGATCTGCTACCACCGGGCCGAAGCGCAGCGCAAAATCGAGGGTTTTCTCGATTAGGGCTAACCGCTCTAGCAGCACGGGCCGGTCCTCCGTGTCTGCCAGCCGACCTTGGGCCAAGGCGCGGGCTTTCTGTAGGGCCTGCTGGCAACCTGCGTAGAGGGGATAGCGGCCTTCGAGCAGTGCTTCGGTCCAAGCTAGCAGACTGGTCTGGGCTTGTTCGGGCGCGGCATAGCGCCCCAAGCGCAAGTGGCTCAGGGTAACGGGATGGCCCCCGTCGGCGTCGAAGACGTGGCCGTAGAGGGCCGCCAGCGTCTGGTGCGCCCCCTCGACCATCGCCATGTCTTTTCCTTTATAGGCGCAGCGAGCGAGGGCATTGAGGGCTTCGGCTTCCTCGGCGGGGCTGGACGCTTCCTTCCATGCTCGGCGGTAGCGTTGTACGCCGTCGGTCCAATCTTGGTGGCTGAATTCGCGCTCGGCGGCCTTTGCCATCTGCGCGGCAAAAGCCGCCCGGCGCTCCTGCAAGCGCAAGGGCTGCACCGCAGGATGGCGCAGTACGCCCGCAGGATCGACGGTAAAAATTTGCGCAATCTCGGCAAAACCCGCGTACAGGCGCGGGTCTATTGCGCTGGCTTCGCTATATGCAGCTAGGAGTTGGGCGCGGCTGTGGATCAAGCGATCAAAGGCGTCTTGGGCTAGTGCTGCCTTGGAGCGCAATTCTTGGCGCACGCTGTCGCGGACATCGCGCAGCGAGCGCACGCTCAGAAAGGCCAGCAGAGCGGCCGGCACGAGAATGGACAGCAAGTAGAAACCTACCCAGCGAATTCCCAGACGCGACATGAGGTTGCCTTCCGAGAGGTTAGTCGCCGGGGAAGTGCCCTTTGTACTCCAGGCCCAACAGCTCCCGGGACCGAGCGACATTGCAGTACTTATCCGCGTCCGGGTGACTGGCTGTGTGCATAATGTCGAAGTCAATGGTCTCGGATGTGAGCGCTAGGTGGCAGGCCTCCGCCAAATCGTGTCGGCAGACCCAGCTAACGCCGCCGCGGGCGGGGTTGCCGTCTCGACTGATGCCGAGCCTGCTGTCGCCGATGCTACAGGGACGGAAGACGATGATCCGCAAGCCGTAGGCGTCGTGGAACTGACGGCACATTTCCTCCTGCAAGCGCTTTGAGATGCCGTACAGACTTCCTTCTTTGCTGCGGACATCCGACGATAGGAAAAGGCCATCTGGATGTTGCACGACGCAGGAGCTCATGTGTACCACTCGTTTGAGTTGGTGGCGACGGGCCGACTCTAGGACGTTCCACATTCCCTTGAGGTTGATGAGAAAGGGGTTCACATCAGTCTCGGGTGGGTTCTCGTAGCCGAAGTAAGCGGCGAGATGGACGACGCCGTCCATCCCTTCCAAGGTCTTGTGGACGGCGTCGAAGTCGGCGATGTCTCCATAGAGCTTTTCTCCCTCCCAATCCCCGTCGAAGCGGTGGTACGTCGCCCAGGCTTCGAGGTTGTGATCAAAGGCGCGCACTTGGTGGCGACCGGCGAAGTTTTCCAGCACGGCTCGGCCGACCCACCCGGCGGCACCCATAATGGCCACTTTCACAAGCATTCCTCCTGAGAAAGGATGTCATAGCCGGAGACCTGTGACCGGCGGCGACCGAGCCTCTCCGCCGTCATTCGCTGTACACCGCCTCGATCAGGCCCCTCATGTAGCCAATGGCGTAGAGACGCTCCATCGAGTGTACATCGACGAAGTCCTCGTAGGTTAGCTGCGGGAAATGGTCGGGGCGTGCAACTCCCTCGTACCCCGTGTCGCGATAGGCTCTGACGCAGGCTGCCATGTCGTGCTTGCCGTCGTCGTGGAAGGCCTCGTCGAACTTCTCCGGCGTGCCCCTGATGTCGCGGAAATGGACGAAGTGGATCTTCTGCTGCTCGCCGAAATGGCGAATGACGCTCGGCAGGTCGTCGGTCATCAGGCCGAAGTTGCCCTGACAGAGGCCGATGCCGTTTGCCGGGCTGGGAACGAGATCGACCATCTTCTGATAGTTCTCAACGCTGCTGATGATGCGGGCGATGCCTTGGATCGGCGACAGGGGTGGGTCGTCGGGATGCATGGCGAGCTTGACGCCCGCCTCTTCGGCGACTGGGACAACGCGTTCGAGGAAGTATTTCAGGTTGTCCCACTGGTCTTCCTCGGTGACTTCGCCATGCTCACCTGCGGGGTGGGTCTTGTTGAATTCTTCGAGGTCGAAGCCGGTCACTTTGGCGCCGCCACGCGTCGGGATTTCGGCCGAGGTGCGAATCACGAAGAGGATCGGCATCCACGCGGGGCACCACACTGGAATGCCGACCGCCCCCATGTTGCGGATGAACTCGCAGACGACGGCGGTCTCTTCGTCGCGCCCCGGCTGGGCCAGCTTGATCTTTTCCATGGGTGGACGGCTTTCAATGACCGACAGTTGATAGCCGTTTTTTTCGTACTGCGCCTTGAAGCGAGCCAGGGACTGGCGGCTAAACGGCTGCGCTTCGTCGTCGATCGGTTTATCCGGTATCGGCGCGAGGCCAAAGGTGCCGACGGCATGCTCGACGCCGCATTGGGTACCGAAGGTCGATACGGCGCTGGCGTCTGGTCCGAGTGCCAAAGCGATTTTCATGGCTGATCCTTTCTTTTTGATTTGAGAATGGACGGCGATACTTCTCCGCTATACAGTAGTAGGGATATTATAGCGGGCGGCTCTTCCTCTTTCAAGGCGGCTTGCCTCCGTCATCCCCAAGGATATAGATTGACCAGAGCAATTGGCGTCCTATATCGCACACCCTAACAACACTCAGGAGCTTTTTATCCATGACTGACCCAATCAAAGTCGCCGTGCTGGGCATGGCCCACGACCACTTGTGGGGCAACCTCAGGGAACTAGCCGATCAGGAGGGAGCTTCCCTCGTGGGCGGGGCCGACCCCAACCCCGTGCTGCAGGACCGCTTCCGCGAGCGCACGGGCTGCGACCAAGTGTACGGCGAGTACGAAGCCCTGCTCGACGCGCAGACCCCCGACGCGGCCTTCGTCTTTTCGGCGACCGCGCACCACGCCCCCCTCGTCGAGCTATGCGCGGCTCGGGGTATTCACGCGATGGTCGAAAAGCCCATGGCCGCCACGCTCGAACAGGCCGACCGCATGCTGACTGCGGCCCAGCGCCACCAGATCTGTCTGATGGTCAACTGGCCCACGGCTTGGTCGCGGCCCTTGCACACGGCTCACCGGCTTATTGGGGAAGGAGCCATTGGGCAACTGTGGCAGCTCACCTGGCGCGGCGGTCATTGCGGCCCCGACGAATTGGGTTGCTCCGACGAATTCTGCGACTTCCTCTTCGATGCCCAACTCAACGGGGCTGGAGCTTTCAACGACTATAGCGGATACGGGGCCAGCTTGTGCCTCTACTTTTTGGGCCGACCGCACAGCGTCGTGGCCATGGCCGGCCGCTTGCTCAAGACCCATCTGCCGGTTGACGACAACGGCATTATGGTGCTGCGCTATCCCGAGGCTTTGTGCCGCTTGGAAATGAGCTGGACTGAGGCCGTGCCGCACGTGCCGCCCCACGACGTGGTGCTCTACGGCACCGAGGGGACTATGGTGGTGGGGAATCAGGTGACGGTGTACACTCGCCAGAATCGAGAGGGAACAGAGGTGGAACTCGACGAATTGTCCGTCTCCGAGCGCAATGCCGCCACGCATTTTCTCCACTGCATTCGCTCGGGCCAGTCTCCCGAGGGCACGACCAATGCCACCCAATCGCGGCATGCCCAAGAGATTATGGAGGCCGGCTTACAGGCGGCCACTTCGGGTATTGAAGTGAGTCTGCCCATTGAGGGCCATTTGTTCCGCGCATAACACGCAATCCGCTCAATTCCTAACCCTACAGGAGACCACATGCCTGATTCCCACTGGCGCAATATTCTGCACCACCACGACGAGCCCAACGAAGCTATGCAACGCATCGACGCCCAAGTTGCGCCGCTGGAGGAGCTACCCGACGCGGTGCGCCACATCCGCGCCCTGATCTCGCGCTTCGACTCGTTGACCCACTACCGCGCCTTTGACAACCTCGACCTACTCGTCCACGCCATTGGCGAAGGCTCTTACCCGGGCCAGCCCGCCGTTGATGTACTCACCCGGGATTGGGAAATGGACGACCAGCGCCGGAGCCGGGCTAAGGCGTATGTGCAAACTCTGCAAGCGTGGTCTGAAGGCAAGTCTGCTGAAGAAGCTCAGCAGGTGGTGGGCGATGCGGAACTGTGCGCTGAGTTGTACAGTATTTTGGGTCCACTCGAAGAGCACAAGGCTTGGTTGGCGGCTTCGTTAGCCCATACCCTCAAAGCCTTCGCCTACGAGGCCCAAGACTTGCTCGACGAAACGGACGCGGCGGATTTCGTGCGCGGGGTGTACCGTGCGGCGCTCGGTCGCGACCCCTCGCACGACGACTTGCAAAACCGCCTAGCCGAACTAGCCGACGGCAAAAGCCGCGACCATTTCGTCCGCGAGGTCTTCGACTCTGCTGAAAGCCGCCAGCGCCAACAGTGGCAGGTACTGGAAAAGTTGAAAGCCGATGAGAATGAGGGGTGCTAGACGTGGGCGTTTTTCCCACTGCAGCTATTTTTACACTAGGAGGGACTCGTGATCATTGACACTCATCTACACGTGTGGAGCGACGACGCGGAGCGCTATCCCTTTGCTGAGGGCCGGACTCAGGTGGGCGGTGGATCGGTGGAATTGCTCAATCAAACTATGGACGAGGTTGGGGTCGATAAAGCGGTCATTGTGCAGCCGATTTACTATTTGTTCGACAACCGGTACGTGGCCGCCTGTCTGCGCCGCTTTCCGGGCCGCTTTGCCGGTATTGGCTTGGTCGATCCCAAGGCCCCGGACGCGCCCGACCGGCTGGAAAAGCTAGTGCGCGAGGGCGGTTTTGGCGGCTTGCGCATTCACTCGTCGCGGCTCGATCACCCTTCGGAATGGGCCGCTCCCGACCAAGATCCGCTATGGCGGCGGTCGGAGGAGTTGGGCACTTGTTTTATCGTCCACGGCCCAGCGGCCAATCTGCCCCACTTGGAGCCTATCATCGGCCGCTTCCCCGAGGTTCCGGTGGTGTTGGACCACATCGGCGGAGTGCCGACCAATGAGGAAGCGCCCTTTCCGCTGTTGAACTGCGTGCTTGGTCTGGCGCGTTTTCCCAAGGTGTACGTGAAATTGACGCCGCAGGCGCACAAGTCCGAGTTGCCCTTTCCGCACGCGGATACGTTTCCCATCTTCCGCCGCATCTACGACGCCTTTGGGCCGCAGCGGCTGATGTGGGGGACCAATTTCCCCGGCGTAATGCAAGGGGTGGGGTACGGCCCGGCTCTGGAGATGTTCCGCGACCACGTCGATTTTCTCACCGACGACGACAAGGCGTGGCTCTTCCACCGCACGGCTTTGCAGGTGTGGGGGTTTGCAGGAGTCGCCAAGTCAACGTTGTAGGCATCGCCATTTCGCCACGTAAAACAGAGTACGTCACTGGTCATTGATTCTGTGGTATCAGCTAGTAGAGTCCACTAGTCCCTCTGCTGCGTCCATAACTGAACGAAGAGCTTTGTTTACCGACTCGTCTGTGGGAAATGCCTTTGCAACGTCAGGGTGGAGTAAGACCAGATTTGTCCCAGACTGAAAGGCTTCCAAATACTTACCTCGGACACCAGCCCCCAAATCTTCACGGCGGTATTCTGGACGCAGTTCGTCTAGATCAGCCCTCTTCATAGATATTCCTTTCTTGGCGCGTCATTAGACGCGCACTGATGATTCTCGTCTTTTCGGCCCGTTAAGTGTGCGAGATAACTACCATATCTGACGCGAAGGTACATTTTTTAATGAAAACAAGCAAAGCTCCGTTCAACCGATCTAGTACCGTAGGCGGTCTCGCCATCGGAGACTCGGCAGCAGGGCCTGACGGCCATTGCGCGTCGATTCAATCAGACGGATATTGATCGGGCGCATTCATCAGCATCCTGCGACGTGCTCAGGGTGCGATAAGTGCGCTTGTGCCAACGTCAAAAAAACGCTTCTACGAGGAGGAAACCGTATGAGAATGCGGATGTTCGGGCTGGCGGCGATTCTGCTGCTGGCGGTACAGACGGGCCATGCCGAAGACAAAAAGATTACTATCTGGTGGGCGCAATGGGATCCGGCCGCAGCGCTACAAGAGCTAGGCCACGAGTTCGCCCAAGAGACCGGGATTGCCGTCGAGGTGTACCAGATTCCCTGGCCTGCTTATCAGGACCAGGTTTTTCTTAATTTCGGCAACAAGCAGACCGACTTCGACATCGTCGTCGGCGACAGCCAGTGGATTGGTCGCGGTGCGACCAAGGGGCTGTATCTGGAACTGACCGACTGGCTGCCCGAGGCCGTTGACATGGGCGCGATCCATCCGCGTGCCGCGCGCTATTTGTGCGAATACCCGCCGGGCAGCAGCCGGTTTTTCGCCGCGCCCTGCCAGACGGATGCCATTGGCTTTGTCTATCGCCGCGACTGGTTTACAGACCCGGCCGAGCAGGAGGCGTTTGCCGCCCGCTACGGCCGCCCGCTCGCTGCGCCCGACACGTGGGAGGAATTCCGCGACGTAGCCGAGTTTTTCCACCGCCCGGAGCAAAAGCGCTATGGCTGCTCGCTGCTGACGGGCCGAGGGTACGACTCCATCGTTATGGGTTTTCAGCCCTTTCTCTGGGCGTGGGGCGGCGCGTGGGGCGATCCGCAGAGCTACAAGGTGCAAGGCCACCTCAACACCGAGGGGGCCGGGGCCGGGCTGGAGTTTTTCAAGTCTTTGCTGCAATTCACGCCCGAAGGCGGCACCAATGCCGATTACTTCTTCAACTTAGAGGCTTTTTCCAACGGCTCTACGGCTATGGTCTTGGACTACTTTCCGTTCTATCCGGGCATCGTCGCCAGCATGGGCGACCAAGTCGGCTTCTTCATGGTGCCGCGCCACGGCGACACGCGCGTTATCTCGCTGGGCGGGCAGGGCTTTAGCATTTCGACCAAGACCACGCCAGAAAAGCAGGAATGGGCCAAGCAGTTTATCGCTTGGTTTTCCCAGACTGCCGTCCAGGAGAAGTGGATAGCGTATCCTGGATCTTTCACTGCCAATACCGAATTGCTGGCGAGCGCGGAATTTGCCGCGGCCGCGCCGTACAACGCTGTATTCGCCGCGTCGTTGGATCACTTGCAGGACTTCTGGAACGTGCCGGTGTACAACGAGCTGTTAGCCGCGGCCGTGCGCCACTTGGGCGCGGCCCTCGACGGCACGAGCACGAGCGCCGACGCGCTCGACGCGCTGGCTGCTGAGCACGAGATGATCCTGATGGAAGCGGGCTTACTAGAGATGGAATAGGGGGCGGCGTGAGGGGTAGTACGGGCCGGTGTCGCGATTGGACGCAGTATGCGTTCGTGGGGCCGGCCCTCATTTTGCTCATCGGCATCAATGTCTTCCCACTGCTGTACAGCATCGCGCTCAGCTTCACCAATGTAGATCTGGTCGGCGGGGCGTGGAAATTCGTGGGGGGATTCAACTACGCCGTGGCGTTCAAGTTCGCCAAGTACGGGGCCGCGCTGCGGACGACTGCGCTCTTTGTCTGCGTGGCCGTGACTGCGGAACTGGTCTTGGGCTTTGCCTTGGCGCTGGCGCTCAAAGATCGCTTCAGGGGTCGGGCGTTTGCGCTGACCGCGCTTTTGGTGCCGATGATGTTGCCGCCGGCCGTGATCGCGCTCTTTTGGAAGCTGGTGCTCAACGGGCACTACGGCATCCTCAACCAATGTCTCGGCGCGCTGGGGCTGGGCCAACCCCAGTGGATTACAGATCCCGACCTCAAGCTGCTGTCGATTTTGCTGGTTGACGTGTGGATGTGGACGCCGTTTATGATGCTGATCGCACTGGCGGCACTCAACGCCATCCCCGGCTATCTGTACGAGGCTGCGGCCATTGACCGGGCCTCGCGCTGGAAGGTCTTCCGCCGGATTACCCTGCCTTTATGCACGCCGCTTTTGGGGCTGGCCGTACTGCTGCGGGCTACGGACGCGCTCAAGCAGTTCGATTTGGTCATGGCCATCACCGGCCCCAACGACCCGGCAACGCAAACGGTGAGTGCGCTGCTCTATCAGGTAGTGTTCCGCGACGGCAAAGTGGGGTTGGGCGCAGCGTATTCGTACGTGGTGCTGGTGCTGGTGCTGGCGCTGGCTAGTGTGTTTGTGCGCTACATGAGTTCAGTGCAGCGGCGCGAGGAGGCCGGGGCACAGTGAAAGCGCTGCGCATCGCCTTTGTCGGGGGCTACTTTTGCGCGGCCATGCTGCCGCTGATCTGGCTCTTGCTGACCTCGTTTAAGACGCGGGACGACAGCATTGCCGTGCATCCGAAGTTCGCGCCCACTTGGGGCGAGGAGGTCGCGGCTGACGGGGTCTACTTCCGTGCCAATCTCGACGGCTACCGCCAACTGGCCGCAGTGTACGCCGGTGGGGATCACGCCTTTTTCCACTACTTGGGCAACAGCTTGGTCATTGGCCTGCTCAGCACGTTGTGCTCGGTACTGATTGGCACCTGCGCGGCCTATGGCTTTAGCCGCTTTGCCATCCCCGGGGGGAGAGACTGGCTGTTTTTCATCCTCTCGACGCGCTTTTTGCCGCCCCTCGCCGTGGTGGTGCCGGTGCTGATGATGTATCGCGAATTCGATCTGCAGAACAGCCATCTAGGATTGGTGCTGCTGTACACGGCGTTCAATATGTCGCTGGCCGTGTGGCTGATGAAGGGCTTTATCGACGAAATACCCACGGCGTACGAAGAGGCCGCGCTGGTGGCTGGTTATACTCGCTTCCAGGCCTTCCGCTTGGTAGTTCTGCCGCGGGCCGTGCCTGGGATGGCGGTAACGGCGGTGTTTTGCTTGATCTCGGCGTGGAACGAGTATGGGTTTGCCATGACGCTCAACAATCAAAAGGCCGTTACGGTGCCGGTTTACTTCGCTGGTTTGCAGGGCAATGTGTCGGGTTTGCCGTGGGCGCAGATCAGCGCCGGGATGCTGATTTTTGTCGCGCCGATCATCGTCTTCACGGTGTTGGTGCGCAAGCATTTGTTGCGCGGCGTTACCTTTGGGACGATCAAGCGATAACGGTATGTCTGACTTGGCATATCTGTGCAACGCAAGTCGCCGTCGCCGTTGACAGCGCTCCACCTGCCCAGTACCGTTACGCTCAAGTCCACTTTTCCCGTAGAGGTTCCCAGTGATACCCCGTTACCGCGAAGATAAGACGGCTCAGGTCGCCGCTCGCTTACTGCAACATGCCGGTGGAGCGATGAACTACATGAAGCTTATAAAGCTGCTATACGTCATGGACCGAACTGCCCTCAGCCGCTGGGGCCATCCTGTTACTTATGACAGATACGTATCGATGCCTCATGGTCCGGTGCTCAGCTTTACCCTCGATCGGATCAATGAGGGAGATGAACCCAATTGTCTAGGGTACTGGAGCAAGTTTATCAGCCCTCCGAGCGCGTATGAAGTCTCCTTGATTGCGGATCCGCAGGACGATGATCTATCCGAGGCGGAGACCGCCCTAGTTGACGAGATTTATTCAGAGTATGGCCGTTTGAACCAATGGCAACTGCGAGACTACTGCCACGAGCACTTTAGCGAGTGGAAGAACCCTGAAGGGTCCTCTTTCGCAATTGACTATCGCGATATCCTCGAAGCTGCTGGTAAGACGGAAGCTGAAACCAAGGAGATCATCGGAGAACTGGAATCGTTCGCCGCAGCAGAGCAGGTGTTGATTCCCAACAGCGATGTTTAGTCGCGCCGGTGATACGCTGGTACTCGCGCATCCGAACTTTGAGACTCCACATCTCTGGATCTTGGTGACAGACCCAGCAGGGCAGCCGCCGCAGACAATCATTGTGGCGGTATCCACCAAGCGATTCTACAAAGATAGTACCGTAGTGCTGAGCCCGGGTGATCACCCATGGGTGCGGCACGAATCCGTGATTTTCTACGACCATGCCCTTATCCCTGAAGTTCGCCATTTAAATGAAGCAGTGCGCCGACGTATAGCGGAGCGTCACCAACCCTGCACCCCTGACGTACTGCGAAGAGTCCAAGATGGCCTCTTATCGTCTCCGCGCACACCGAGGAGAGTCAAGGAATTCTACGAAGACTGGTTGGCCAAGAGGCAAAAAAAATGAGCCGCTGGTTGGATCGCTGCGCTCGCGTGGGCATGGTCGCCGGAGTGGGGTTGATGCTGCAACCGTTCTGGGGGACGGGGCTGAAGTATGGGTTTTTTGTCGCGGCCTTCAGCACGCTGTTGCACGTTGTGACTTCGCGGCGGCAGGTGGAAGAGCCATGAGCTTTCTCGAGTGCCGGGATTTGGTCAAGACCTTTGCCGACGGTACGCGTGCCGTCCAGGGCATTGATTTGCGCTGCGGCGCGGGCGAGTTCGCCGTGCTGTTGGGGCCTTCTGGATGCGGCAAGACGACGACGTTGCGAATGGTCGCGGGCCTCGAAAAGCCCACGGCCGGGCAGATCGTGCTGGCCGGTGCGGACATCACCGATCACTCGCCCGCCGAGCGGGATGTGGGGTTCGCGTTTCAGTTTTACGCGCTCTATCCACACCTGAAGGTCGAGGACAACATCGGCTTTCCATTGGAGAGCATGGGGTTGAATCGGCGGGAGCGACGGCAGCGAGTGGCCGACATGGTCGAGCGGTTGGGGCTGGGTGCGTTGGTCGGGCGCTATCCTCGGCAGCTTTCGGGCGGCGACCAGCAGCGGGTGGCTTTGGCGCGGGCTATGGTGCGGCGACCGCAGATTTACCTGATGGACGAGCCGTTGGGCACGCTCGACGCGGGTTTGCGGCTGGAGATGCGAGAGATGATCCGCGCCCAACAGCTCGACGCCGGGATCGCCACCTTATATGTGACCCACGACCAAGAGGAGGCCATGAGCTTGGCCGATCAAGTGGTGGTCATGGACGAGGGCCGGATCCGTCAGAGTGGGGCCGCGGCCTTGGTGTACGACCAGCCAGCCGATCTGTTTGTGGCGCACTTTATCGGCAGCCCTAGCATGAACTTCATTACTGGGCAAATCCGCGAGGACTGCTTTGTTGCGCTTGGACTGGTTTGGCCGCTAGCTGAGTCAGTGCGGCCGGGGCCGGCGACGCTGGGGGTGCGGCCGGAGTTCGTGCGACCGGCTGCTAAAGCGCGGCTGCGGGCCGAGGTGGTGCGCGATGAATATCAAGGCGCGTGCCGCTACATTCACCTGCAGGCCGAGTGCGGCCGACTGGTCATGCGGGTGGCCGACCGGGAGCGGGTGGCCGTGGGAGCGGCTTTGGGCTTGGACTTTGTTCGGGTGCTGTTGTTCGATCCGACGAGTGGCAAGCGGCTTTAAGCAAGCGATCTGAAAACCTCTGGTGAGCCGCGTTGAATAGCGGTTGATCAGCGGCTCTAAGGCGATAAGAAGGCTTGTCCGCATCCATCTGCTAAATATCTTCCTATAAACGCAATTATTGCTATTTAGGAGGCCCTCCTATGCTGCGCTTTGTCCTACTCCTTACCCTATTTTGTGCCCTTTCTTGCTCAAAAGAGTCGCCGCCGACGGCACCGGCGGGTAAGAAAAACTGCGCCTTGTGCGACATATTAGACGACTTCCAAGATCAATCGGACGGAGATACCGCGTCTGATAGCACCTCTTCTTCATCTAGTCCAGTTTCCTCTTCGTCCGGTGGGGTTTTTATTCCGGATACAGCTCTGAGGACATTTATAGAGAAGGAACTGAATAAGAATCCCGGAGAGACGATTACGCAAGCGGAAATGAATACGCTAGAATCCCTTAGTCTTGGAGGTCGTTTAGAGATTAAGGGTCTTATAGGCTTAGAAACAGCGACGAATCTGCAAATTTTAACTATTACCAGTATTAAAAGTCAGGTATCTGATCTCACGCCTTTGGCCAACTTAAACAAGCTGCACACTTTATATATTACTGCCAACCAGGTATCTGATCTCACGCCTTTAGCCAACTTAAACAAGCTAAGATTTTTAGAGCTTGGTTCCAATCAGGTATCTGATCTCACGCCTTTAGCCAACTTACACGAGCTAGACTATTTAAATCTTTATGGTAATCAGATTTCTGATCTTACCCCTTTGCAAAATCTGACGGGATTATGGGAACTGATCCTTAATAGCAATCAGGTATCTGATCTCACGCCTTTGGCCAACTTGCACGAGCTATGGACTTTAGATCTCGCCGCCAATCAGGTATCTGATCTCACACCTTTGGCCAACTTAAACAAGTTGCACACTTTATATATTACTGCTAACCAGGTATCTGATCTCACACCCTTGACAAATTTATCCAATTTACTAGAGATAGATTTTGCATGGAATAGCATCTCAGACTTATCGCCATTGACAGCATTGCCTGGCTTAAAAAAATTAAACGCTTGGGGCAATCCTTTAAGCAAAACCTCTATCAGTGAACATATCCCAGCATTTAAACGCCGTGGTGTTACTGTATCTTTTTCGTCTTTCTCTTCATCTACAGAAGGTCCTTTCAGTATCGATTTGGTCTTTCTTGATGATTTCACAAAGAAAGAACAGGAAATCTGGCACCATATTGCGAAGCGTTGGGAAGCGGCGATACAGACTGAACTCCCAGATTACGAGTTTTCCAATGTATGGTCCGGATCATGTGGCGAACACTTGATTGAAATACCTGCCGGCGAACAAATAGATGACTTGCGAATCTATATAACGAAGTTTCCTCTAGGCTCTTTTGGGGCATGGGGTTATGGGAGTCCTCTTGTATTAGGCCCAAGCTCTTTGCCGCTTATTGGTTGTATCGGAATCAACCAATACACTTCTACTCGCTTCGATGAGCTATGGAGGACAGGGATTCATGAGATAGGACACGTCTTGGGGATTGGTGCCATCTGGTACGATAGCGGAATGCTTGGTGGTCTAGGGACCGATACTCATTTTGCGGGGCCGCAAGCTATTGCGGCTTTTAATCAAGCCGGTGGCACAGACTATCAAGGCGCAAAAGTCCCGACAGAACAAGATGGTGTACATTGGCGCAATACTGTTCTATCTGGTGAGCTTATGTCACAGGCCAATAATGTCGCACTTTCAGCAATAACGCTTCAAGCACTGAGCGATCTGGGCTACTCCGTTGATCTTTCAGCGGCCGATCCCTACGAGTTGCCCTCCCCAGCGACAGCTAAACCCGTCGCCGACGAGGTTCCCTTCTTCTGCTCGCTTGAAGGGCTGCCCCCGCCGGTCTATGTGGACGATTGATCCAACCTAAGCGGGCGCGGAGGATGCCGCCGACCTTCGCGCCCGCTCCTTTGCTACTTCTCTACCGACACGTCGCCCGCTAGAGCGCAGCCGATAGCTTGCGCTTGGCCCAATTCTTTCCCAACATACGCTTCTAATCGCAATCGCAGACCGTTCCGCCGCTTCAGTTAAGCGGCTTCTTGCGTACGGTCGATGTTTTCCAAAGAAGCGAACGCATTCTAAAAATGTCTTGGTTGCAGCTAAAAGGAGTGACGCGGCGCTTTGGCAAGGCCGAGGTTCTGTCTGGCATCGACCTGTCGCTGGGGGCCGACGAGATGCTGGTGGTGCTGGGGCCGACCGGCGCGGGCAAGACCACGCTGCTGCGGATCGTCGCTGGATTGGACGCGCCCGACGCCGGTCAGGTCGAGATGGACGGCGAGGAGGTGACGCACTGGCCGCCGGCCGACCGCGACATTGCGTTTGTCTTCCAACACTTTGCCCTGTATCCCGACTGGAGCGTGCGGCGCAATTTGGAATTTCCGCTCAAGGCACCGCGTCGGCAGATGGCGAGCGGCGAGATGGACCAGCGCGTCGGTTGGGCGGCCGAACTGCTGAAGATTGAGCGCCTGCTCGACCGGCCGGCGGCCCGTCTGTCGGGTGGGGAGATGCAGCGGGTGGCCATTGGGCAGGCGATTGTGCGGCGACCGCGACTGTTTCTTTTTGACGAGCCGCTGACTAATTTGGACGCCAAGCTGCGGGAGTCCCTCCGCCTAGAGCTGGCCCTGTTGCGGCAGGAGTTAGGTATCCCGGCGATCTACGTGACCCACGACCAAGCCGAGGCCCTTTCCATGGGCGATTCCATCGCCGTGCTGGCCGAGGGGCGGATTTTGCAGCAAGGTAGCCCGGAGGCTATTTATCGCCAGCCAGTCTCGCCGGTAGTGGCGCGCCAGTTAGGGCAACCTGCGATCAACATTCTCAGCGTGCAGCGGCGCGGGGATGCGTGGATTGGCCCGAACGAAGCCGAGCGAATGCCGGCGCTGAATGGCGCGGGTGAGATGCTGCTCGGCGTCCGGCCGGAGGACATCGCGCCCGCAGGTGGGCACGTGCCGGGCGTGGTGCGCGTCGTTGAGGATGCTGGGGCCGCGTGGATTTTATGGGTGGATTGGGCCGGGGCATCCATCCACATCATCGCATCTAAGGAACGGCGTTTTGCCCCGGGAGAGACCGTGTATCCGCGCATTGACGCAGAGCGGGCGCTGCTCTGGCCGCGCTAACCCTGTCGCGGCGCATTGGTCCCTATGCAGATCGGGCCTCCTGCATTATCGTCAAATAATCATTGCAAATGAATCGAATCGAGATTGGTGGGAAGCTGCTGTTGGTTGTTGTTAGTTTGGCTGTTACCGCGCTCGCCCTTGAAGCCTCTTTTTGGCTCTTGGCTCGGTCCGAGTGGATCTATCCCTTGGTCTATTACGAGACGGATGATCCAAGCCTTGATCTGTGGTGCTACGGTGAGCACTTTGTAGGCACCCCCGACAAAGACCTGCGGCAGGCACACCCGTACGGGAAGTTGACCTATCTGGGCAATGCCAACAATGATTCTACCCTCGCCAGTCTAGCGCCGCACAAAGTGCCCAATGCCATTGAGATGCGCCGCAACGAAGAGCAATTGCGCGAGCGGCCAATGGCCGAATTCGACGCGGAAAGGGCCAAAATTGTCTTGGTGATTGGCGACTCCTTTGGCTTTGGGCAAGGGGTCCGGGTCGAGGAGCGCTTTTCGCATATCTTAGAGATCCGATTGAATCAGGAGCGCCCAACGGAGCGCTATCAGTTCTTCAACGCCTGTGCGCCGGGCATGAATATCAAGCGGATCGCCAAGACCATGGAGCGCTATGTCGAATACTTTACGCGGGTCGAGCGCGTCGTGTATTCGTTTACCCTGAACGATCCATTTAGGATTGGGCGTCTGCTGGAGATGGAAAGGGAACTGGCCGATTTTATGCACTTGCGCTCCAATGCGGGGGCAGCCCATTTTCTGGCCGGGAGGAATAGCTATACACTGCGTTGGTTTGCCGGATGAAGAAATCCTGCGCCGATAAGGGTATTGAATTCTCTTTGGTCGTCTTTCCCGTGTTCTACCAACTCAAAGCCTATCCTCTAACAGAGATGCACGAAACGCTCGAAGCATTTGCTCAGCAGGAGGGGATACACTACGTCGATCTCCTCGCGCAATTTGCCGGCAAGGACGAACGGGATTACTGGGTCCACCCGACGGATTTTCACCCCAATAGTCGGGCGCATAGGGAAGCAGGGGATTTCCTGTATGAGGCTATTCCTTGGTAACGCCGATTTTCAGTACATGGCATACACGACGCCAGTTTTTTCGACCTTTTCCCGATCGGCAGCGACCGAAACCCGATACAGGTAAATTCCCGGCGGCACCAAACCGCCGGTCTCATCCCGACCATCCCACGCCCGCTCGTACTCGCCGATCCCATCCGCGCCCGCATACACCTGCCGCACCCGGCGACCCGACAAATCCCACACCTCCACCGCTACCTGCGCACTGCCCGTAATCTCCAAGATGTGATAGAAGATGCCCACCTCGTCGTTGCGGCCATCGCCATTGGGCGTGAAAATGGCCGGCTCGACTCGCACCTGCAACAGCCTCTGCTCTTGCGCGGCGGTGGCCACCGACACCCGGTTGCCCTCGTATTTCGCCGTAGCGTCTCCCGGATTGACCCCTTGCGGCACCTCCAAAGGCTGGTCGCTGGCCGACACCTGCGCTGCAAAGATTGCTCCATAGCGCAGCACTTGGGCCGCGAAATCGACCTCGACCAGCGTCCCCGAATCTCGCTCCTCAAGGCGCGGGAAACTGACCGCCAGCCGATGCGGCTCCTCGGCTTCTACTGTAAAGGCCACTGGCGCGTCGCCGATGCGCACCGCCTCCACTGCGCTGATGATCGAGGAGGTCTCGATTTCCAACTGGTCAAAGCCGACATCGCCTGGGTGAATAGTCGGCCGCAACGCATAGGTGAAGGACGATTGCTGCCCTACCTTTGCTTCGACCGGCCAGACCTCGCCCACTAGGTTGGTCGCCACCGGCTCGGAGGCGCGCAACTCCACGAAACCCACTCGGCCGCCGACGTTTTCACGGGGCAGAAAGTCGATCTTGAATTGGAAGTAGCGTCTGGGGCTCGCCGACACTATCGGCGTGCCGCTGCTGTCGGCAAAGTTATAGGGTGCCGACCAAAAGGTCCAGTGGTCGAGGTCGTGGGTGATCCCGGCCTTTTCGTTGCGTTTGAGATCGTCGTAGCTGTCGCGACTCACCTCGGCTTTGCGGCCGCGGCCGGTAAAGCGCCAGAATACGTCCGCATCGTCGTCTAGGCCGCTGCGGGTCTGGATGAGGACTTGGGCTCCGGGCTCTTGCACCCCGGACCAACGCATATCTCCCCAAGCCATGGGCCGCTCGAAATCGATAATAGCGGAAATATAGGTGGCCTGTTTGACGAACCCCCGAGCGTAAACTTCGATCTCGTTCACTTCCCAGTCCGTGTTGTGCTCGGCTAGGGCCACTTGGACAAATTCTACTGGCTCGTGCGGTGGGATGGGAATGTCGAGGATTTGCTCCCGGTTGTCTCTCACTTCGACAATATAGGGCGATTTCGGTGGAACGATGCCGTAGTTGACTATGGGCAGCGGGCCGATGTGGACGCGGAGGATGCCCACGGTGCGGCCCGGGTCGGTAAACCCGGATATCACCCGAATCCGGTCGATGTTGTAGAGACCGCCTAGGAAGATATTGGCCGTGCCCGCCCGCCCGAAAACGTCGATGCAGGCCCCGGAACCGCTGCGGTGTTTGGCGCACAGATACTGTTCCGCCAGCCAGAAAGTGCCCGTGTCGCCATCCCACACCGCTGCGTTCACATCGGCTCTTAGATACTCTCCTCCTTTTTCTTTGATTCCGGGTGCGATGTTGAAGTCTGGATTGCGCTTGAGGGGCTGGATACCGGTACTATCCACGTCCAAGTCAATGGCTGTCCCGTGAGGTTCGGCATCGAAGTCCATCCATCCCAACTGCCTGAAGTCCACCCCGGCATGGCTTTCCTCAGGCGGTTTGGGCCGGTCTTCGCCGCCGAACCGGTAGATGGTCAGACCCGAGGCTGGGCCAGCCCAAAAACCGATCACCCAAGAAAAACCCCAAGCTAGCGAAAGGAATGGCGCTGCTTTCATCGACGTTCACTCCGCAAATGTAGTCCAAGGCGCTGTTCGCGAGTCAATTTCCCCCGAGTTGAATCACATCGGCATCCTGCTCGCCCCAAAATAGGGCGTAATTATCTCTTGCCCTAATTGTTTGCTTGGATATATCTATGGTATGCGCAAGACGTTCAAATCAGTGCCTATCTTACAGTGGCAGAAACTGGTAGGGTCGTGGTCGCCAACGCCGATCCATTGACCCCGGCCCCCGTCCGGCCGCTCTGGGCCTTGTCCGCGGGGACTGCCTTGAGCGTTCTAGTGGCCTTTTGGGGGCCTTATAATAGCTTGGTGGTGCGCGGTTCCTACCTGACTATTGACTTTACCACTGCGGCCGCCGTTTTCCTGCTGTTTTTCCTCGCCCTGTTCGTCAATGGTCTGCTGCGCCGTTTTCTCCCCTACCTATCTCTGTCTTCGGGGGAACTGGCCATTGCCTATGTGATGGCGGCCATTTCCTGTTCTATATGCACCATGGGGCTGACCCTGTATCTGATTCCCATCCTGCCGGCGGTTTCCTATCTGGCCTCCCCCGAAAACCAATGGGCCGAACTCATTCATCCCTTTGTGCCGCACTGGTTAGTGCCCCAAGGCGAGGACGTCATCCGCGGCTTTTACGAGGGCATTCCCCGCGACCAGCCCATTCCTTGGATGGCTTGGATCCGCCCCCTGCTGAACTGGCTGCCAGTCTTGTTGGGCCTGTACATGGTCATGATCGCGCTGGCCATTCTCTTCCGCCGCCAGTGGATCGAATACGAGCGCTTGGCCTATCCCTTGGCCCAACTGCCCTTGGTGATGGGCACCCAGCAACCCGGTCGCGCGCTCAATTCCTTTTTTCGCAGTCCGGTGATGTGGAGCGGCTTTGCCGTCCCCTTCATCGTCACTTCGCTCAACGGCCTCAACGCCTACTTCCACTTCATCCCCCGCATCGTCCTCAACACCAGCGTACCCGTTTTCCACGGCATGGAGAACCTGACCATCAATCTCAGTTTCCCCATGATGGGCTTTGCCTACCTCATTCATCAGGAAGTGGCGCTCAGCGTCTGGTTTTTCTATTTGTTGGGCTACGCAATCAAAAGCTATTTCAGCGTTATCGGCCTCACCCGCACCCTCGACCTCGATATCTACTCGCAGAGCGATGGCGGCCCGATCATGGCCTTCGTCCAGTTCGGTGCCCTCATGGCCTTGGTGGGCCACACCCTGTGGATCGCCCGTCGGCACTTGCGGCAGAGCTGGAAGGCGGCCCTGCGTCCGAAGACCGCCTCTAGCGCCGACTTTTCGGCTAGGGCCGTTTATCTGCAACTGTTTCTGGGCTTGGCGCTGATGACCGGATGGTTTATTGCCATCGGGGTGCCTTGGTGGGCCGCCCTTACTTTTGTGCTGATGGCTTCGCTCACCTTTCTGGGCATCACCCGCATTCTCTGCGAATCGGGCTTGGCCGCCACCCGGGCTCAATTGATTACCCCCACGGTGGTCCGCAGTCTTTTCGGCACTCAGGTGCTGGGCGCTCCCGGCACCATAGGTGTGCTTTCTTTCGGCCAGGTGTGGATGAGCGATGTGCGCACCTTTGTCATGGCTGCGGCGGCCAACGGCCTCAAGCTGACCGAATCGATCCGCAACAAAGGCTTGGTCTTGGGCAGCATGATACTGGCCGTGGTCCTGAGTCTGGGCGTATCGGTGTGGACGACCCTGTACTACGCCTACGAGAGCGGTGCCAACAACGCCAATACTTGGTTTTTCCTCAGCGGCCCCCGCTACACCGTTGACTTTGCGGCCAATTATCTGCGCAATCCGGCCGGACCAGATTACAGCGGCTTGGGCCTGATGGCTTTGGGCGGGGCGGTCATGACCGCCCTCTACTGGATCCGCAGTCATCTGCTGACCTTCCCCATCCACCCCATCGGCTGGGCCGTCTCGCAGATGATGCTGACCCGCCACATCTGGTTCAGTGTCTTTTTAGTGTGGCTGTTCAAGGCCGTGTTGACGCGCTACGGCGGTCCTCGGGTGCTCAAGGCCGTGCGGCCTTTTTTTCTCGGGCTTATCCTCGGCCAATTCGCCGTTATCGCTTTTTGGCTGATCGTCGATCTGATCACGGGCGCACAGGGGCACGGGCTCTACTGGGTGTGAAAACGGCCCAACGAAAAAGCCCTCCTGAGCGGCAGCTCCAAAATGAAGAGGATCTACCAGTGGCACCCTACCTCTCCCAACAAAAAGGAGTTTGGAAATGGATACACGGCTAGGCGCAGCCAAACACGTCAGTACGCCGTGGGCTTTGCGCCGCTATCGGACGCTGGCCGAGTGGGAGCAGCGGGCGGCGGCGATTCGCCGACACATTCTCGTCTGCGCGGGATTGTGGCCGCTGCCGGAGAAGACGCCGCTCAAGGCGCAGGTTTTTGGGCGGATTGAGCGGGAAGGCTATGCGGTGGAAAAGGTCTTTTTCGAGAGCTTGCCCGGCTTTTTCGTCTGCGGCAATCTGTACCGGCCGCTGGGAGAAGGCCCTTTTCCGGGGGTTGCCTGTCCGCACGGCCACTGGGGGCGCGGGCGTCTCGAAAACACCGAGTTGGGGTCGATTGCTGGGCGCTGCATCAACTTTGCACGGCAGGGCATGGTGGCCTTTTCGTACGACATGGTCGGCTATAACGACAGCGACCAATTCGTGCATCGGGAGATTGGGGGGCGGCGCGAGGCCCTGTGGGGGATTGGTGCGCTGAGCTTGCAATTGTGGAACAGCATGCGAGTGGTTGACTTCCTCGCCTCGCTGGCGGATGTAGATGCCGAGCGCATGGGCTGCACGGGGGCATCTGGCGGCGGGACGCAGACCTTTTTGCTGATGGCGGTTGACGAGCGGATCAAGGCGGCGGCTCCCGTCAACATGGTCTCGGCCTTCATGCAGGGCGGCTGTCGCTGCGAGAATCAGGGCCACTTGCGGCTGGACATCAACAATGTAGAAATCGCGAGCTGCATGGCGCCGAGGCCCTTGTTGCTGGTGTCGTGTACCGGCGACTGGACGGCGAACACGCCGGAGGTTGAGTTCCCGGCGGTGCGTGCGATTTACAGTCTCTACGGGGCACGAAACAAGGTGAGCGAGGTGCAGATCGATGCCCCACACAACTACAACCAGCCGAGCCGCGAGGCGGTGTACGCGTTTTTCACGCGCCACCTGCTCGGCGGTCAAGGGCGGGTCGCCGAACAGCCGTTTGCCGTGGAGCAAGATGAGGATTTGTTGGTATTCAACGGGCGCGAAAAACCAGCCCATGCGCTCGCCGCGCAAGGGGTCTTTGACGCCGTGATCGCCCGCAGCGAGAAGCGGTTGGCATCGGCCCGCATTCAGCGGGAGACGCGCCCGGCACTGGCCAGTCTGCTCGGGGTGGATGCCGCGCCTCAAGTCGCGGTCGAGAGCTTGGGTTTTCGGCGGGAGGAGGGCTATGTGGCCGAGGAGCTGGTCTTGGGGCGCATGGGCTGTGGGGAGCGGGTGCGCGCGGCGTTTTTTCTTCCGCGCGGTCCCCAGGGCAAGGTGCCGGCGACGCTGATTGCTGACGCGAATTGGGACGGCGATGAGCCGAGGGCGCTGGCGCAGGGCTTGTTGCAGGCGGGTGGGGCTGTGCTGGTCGTCGCCCCCTTCCTGACCGATGGGGCAGAGCGGGAAGGGCACGACGAGATGGATCCGCTGTACCACACGTACAATCAGGCGACGATGGCTTGCCGGGTGCAGGACATCCTCACGGGTCTGACCTATCTGGACCAGCACCTGCGCGTGGGCAAGCGCCACCTCGTCGGCCAAGGTGAGGCCGGCATCTGGTGCCTGTTTGCGCGGGCGTTGGCTAGTGGCGTCGGCAGCACTGCGGTGGACTGGGGTGGCTGCGATTTAGGAGACGACGAAGCGTGGACCGGAGCGCTTTTTGCGCCGGGGATTCGCGCGCTGGGCGATGTGCGGACGGCGCTGGCGCTGTGCGCGCCGGGGCGGCTGTTGGTGCATGGGGCTGGGGTGCATTTTCCGGAGCGCATCGCCAGACGATGCTATCGCGCGGCGGGTAAGGGGAAGCAGCTCGTGGTTGAGGCTGAGGGGATGAGCGAGGATGCGATTGTCGAGTGGATCAACTAGCACGGATGCTAACCTCCAACAAAGGAAGACGACATGGCAGAAAAGTACCGAGTGGGCATTATCGGCTGCGGCAGCATCGCCAATTACCATATACAAGGCTGGAACGGGGTGGACCAAGTCGAGGTGGTGGCCCTGGCTGATCCGGTGGCTGCGGCGCGGGAGGATTTCGGCGAGCGGCATGGGATCGCCGAACGCTACGAGGACTTCCGCCAGATGCTCGACGACGAGGTGCTCGACATCGTTTCGATTTGCACTTGGCACAAGCTGCACGCTCCGATGACGATTGCCGCTTGCGCGCGCAAGCCCAAAGCCGTGCTGTGCGAAAAGCCGATGGCGACGAGTTTGGGCGATTGCGACGACATGCTCATCGCCGCCCGACGCAACCGGGTCAAGCTGGCCATTGCCCATCAGCGCCGCTTCAATCCGGCGTGGACTTTGGCCAAGGAACTGGTGGCAGCAGGGGCCATCGGCGAGGTGCGGCAGGTCAATGCGCGCGGCGGCCAGGGCTTGCTCAACGATTGCTCGCACCTGTTGGACATGATGCGCTATGTGATGGGCGATCCGCAGGCGGTGTGGGTGATGGGCAATGTCGAGCGCAAGACCGAGCGCTTTGAGCGCGACATCCCCATTGAGGATCGCAGCCTGTGCATCGTGCAATTCGACAATGGAGCCATTGGCCAGCTTTTGCAGGAGTTGGCTGGCCCCAACTACCAAGGCGGGGTTTTCTACGGCTCGGAGGGCATAATTGAACTCGACGAGAGCAAGGTGCGGCTGCTCAACAGCAAGACCGGCACTTGGGAGGAGCGTCCGGGCGAGGGCGAAGATCCTAGCGTTGGGCAGCAGCGCGAGATTGTGGAGTGGATCGAAGGCAAGGTCGAGCATCGCGGCCAAGCAGAAAATGGCCGGGCGGCGGTGGAGATCATCATGGCTACGTACGAGTCGGCGCGGCTACACGAGGTGACGGCGCTGCCTTTGCGGACGATGGCTTCGCCGTTGGAGGTGATGATCGAGGCGGGGGATTTGCCGGTCGAGCGCCCGGGCCGCTACGACATCCGCGCCTTTCTGCTGCGCGGCGAGGACATGCAGCCGGAGGGCTAGCTGAAGTAGTCTCTGCCCTTCGACCCGACCCCTGCAAAGCTCCCGATGTCTCCTTGGCATCGGGAGCTTTTTCATGTGCCAAACCTTGACAAAAAATCCAAAGAAGGGCCTTTATTTTTTATTTGGGTCCCCGGGCCTAATACCCCGCTGCTTGCGGCGGGATAGTTTGTTATACTTATAGTCCCTGCCGTTATCGAGTTGACGGCGATATCAGATTTCGGCGTATCCAGCGTCAACTACAAACTGGCTGAATTGCTCCACCAAAGGGAAGATCCCATGTTGACCGATGAAGAGATCAAGGCTCTTTTGACAGACATAGAGGCCGACAATGTGGAGCGTACCATTGCCACAAATGATACAGTTAAATTCTGCGAAGCTATTTGCGCTTTTGCCAACGATCTGCCGAATCACGGAAAGCCCGGCTATCTCTTTATCGGCGCAGAGGATAGGACCGGAAAAATCACGGGCATTGGGATTACAGATCAACTGCTTCAGAATCTTGCCAGCCATCGGGACTCCGGTCAGATTGTCCCTTTGCCGTCTCTTACCGTTTATAAACGCTCTTTTCCCGAAGGCGATATTGCTGTGGTGGAAGTCCAGCCGTCCGACATGCCGCCGGTCCGCTACCGTGGGCGGGTCTGGGTTAGGGTTGGCCCGCGGCGGGGCATCGCGACCGAACAGGAAGAACGCATACTTACCGAGCGCCGAGTACATAATGCCAAAACATTTGATATGCAGCCCTGTCTTGGCTGTGGCCAGGAGCAGATCGTCCGTTCACTCTTCGATGATTACCGAAACGCGGCCGTGGCTCCAGAGATCATCGAAGAGAACAATCGAGATATATTGCAGCAGATGGCCGCTTTAGGGTTATGGGACGTACAGAACGAGTGTGTTACGAACGCTGGCTCCCTGTTGTTTTCGGAAGCACCACAAAATTGGTTGCCTGGCTCGTATATTCAATACGTCCGCTACGATGGAACCAACTTGGAATCCGACATTCTTGACGAGCGAAGATTTACAGGAGATCTACCTACAAGCCTTCGCTCATTGGATGCGTTCATACAAACGCTCTTTCCGTCCCATCCCGTCCCACTTTCCGCGTTACGAGAAAAACAGGTAACTCCGTATCCACAATGGGCCATTCGAGAATTACTGATGAATGCGGTTATGCACCGCGACTATCAGCCCAATGCGCCGATTCGTTTTTATTGGTTTTCTGACCGGATCGAAATTCAGAATCCGGGCGGACTCTACGGTGCTGCCGCTGATTTCCCTCATCAGAATGATTATCGGAATCCCAAAATAGCCGAGGCCATGAAAAATCTTGCTTATGTCAATCAGTTCGGGCGTGGAATAGCGACAGTCCAAGATGTTTTGCGCACAAACGGCAATCAGCCTGCTGAGTTTGATATTAGCCAGGCAACCTTTTTCCTTGTAAAAGTGTTGGAGGCCAAACCGTGAAAACAATCGTCTTTTTTAATAATAAGGGTGGTGTGGGAAAAACGACATTGGTCTACCATATTGCTTGGATGATGATGGAACTGGGGAAAAAGGTACTGGCAGCCGACCTAGACCCTCAGGCTAATCTTTCGAGCATGTTTCTGGATGAAGAGCGCCTAGAAACGCTCTGGCCGGAGGAGGAACAAGAACATCAGAGTATTTTGCCTTGTATCGCACCAATTTTAGAAGGAACTGGCGACATTGCGCCAGCGTATACGGAGAGCATTCAGGATGGTCTGTACTTGATTCCTGGTGATCTTGGGCTATCCCAGTTTGAGGATAAGCTATCGGACAGTTGGCCCCGTTGCTTGGATGATAACCCTGCCGCGTTTCGTGCTATCACTGCGTTTTACCGTATTATTTATGCAGCTGCCGAGAATGTTGGTGCGAATATTGTTCTGATTGACGTAGGACCAAATCTTGGGGCGATCAACCGCTCGTCTTTGATCGCCGCAGACTATGTAATCTCCCCTCTAGCTCCTGACCTCTATTCTCTTCAGGGTCTCAAAAACCTTGGGCCTACGCTGAGAACGTGGCGTCGTGGCTGGATACAGAGGTTGGAACAAAAACCAGACAGCCTGAAGATTCCACTTCCATCCGGTGCAATGAAACCAGCAGGGTATATTGTCATGCAGCATATAGAGCGAAAAAGGCGTTCCGTTAGAGCGTATCAGAGATGGGTAGAAAGAATACCGACTACGTATCTGAAATATGTTCTTGCACAGACAGGAAGTTCTACATCTGAAGACGATGATCCCAATCGGGTAGGGCTGGTTCGCCATTACCAGAGCCTGATGCCCATGGCACAAGAAGCGAGGAAGCCAGTCTTTTTTCTTAAACCGGCTGATGGTGCCATTGGCTCACATGCTCAAAGCGTTTCTAAATGTTATATGGAATTCAAAAGGATGACTGAAACGATATTATACAAAACGGAATTAGATCATGGGTGAGATACGGGTGTTTACCGCCGAGCTGTTGCGGGTGGTCGCTAACGGTATGATGCTAATCGGTATTCGGCACTTGTTCCACAGACCCGTGCCAAAAGGCAATCCGCTCGCGTTTCCACGTGTAAGTAATGGCCATGCCGACTTGGGTGGGGATGATCGCCGGATAGGAGTACTCGCCATCGGCGGTTTCCAAGTCCAAGCGGCGCGGCCACGTCTGTCCATTGTCCGCTGAGAGTAGGAGCGAGAGCGGGGTGCGCGTGCGCTCCACTGGGTTGCAGACGAGGGCGAGGGTGCCGTCGTGGAGGCGGGCTAGGTCGAGGCCGCTGTTGTTGTTGGGCAGGTCCGTCGGATAGAGCGGCGACCAAGTCCGCCCCCCGTCCGCTGAGTCGCTGCGACCGATCCGCCCGCAGGTGCTGCGGGCCAGCATGTGCACCTGCCCTGGGGCCGATTCCCAAAGTGCTGGCTGGATCGCGCCGCGGCCGGTAAAGAGCGAGCGGTCGCGTGCTATGAGATCGCTCGCCTGCCAAGTTGCGCCTCGGTCTGTGCTGCGATCGACAAAGACCTCCCACCCTTCCTTTTCTAGCGAGGCCCCGGCCAGCCACGTGCCGTCGGTGAGCGCGAGGAGCTTGTTTTTGACTGGCCCGCGTCCGCCCCGGTCGCCCGGCACTAGTGCCCGCGGCTCGGTCCAAGTTTGGCCCTCGTCGGTCGATTCTATCACCCAAGTTTCCCAATCGGCGATCCGCTCGCCCACCTTGAAGAACAGATAGATGCAGCCGTCGTCGCTGGCGTGGAGCACTGGATTCCAGTGGGCGCAGTCCCGCACCTTGGCCAAGCAGCGCGGGGCCGACCAACGCCCGTGCCGGCGCTCGGCTCCCCAGATCCCGACATCTACTTGGCCCTCGCGGGTGCCACCAAACCACGCGGCTAGAAACGCGCCGTTTTTGAGCTGCACCAAGGTTGAGGCGTGGCACTGGGCGAAGGGCCGGTCGTCGGCAAAGAGGTGCTCACGGATGTGGATTAAGTGGCGCAGGTAGTCGCCGTAGGCGGACAAATCGAGCGACTGGCCGCCGGCCTCAATGGCTTGCTGGATCGCGGCGAGAGGTGCGTCCTGCAAGTCGCGCCCCTCGCGCTGGCAGATCCGCGCCGCCGTGCCAGCCGCAAAGCCCATCTGGGCGCAGGTCGCTTGGATGCGGAAGGAACTCATGGCCATCTGGTCGCCCGAGGCCGAGCGCCCGGCCACTAGCAGATTAGCGGCCCCTTTGGGCACTAGACTGCGCAGTGGGATGTGATACGGCTCGACCATAGTGGTAATGCCCGTGCCGGCGCGCTCGACGCGGTCAGGCCAGTGGTAGTCGAGATGGTAGGTACCCACTGCCACGGCGTCGGGGAACGTGCAGGCATGGGTGACGTCCTCCTCGGTCAGGAGATATTCGCCGACAATGCGTCGTCCCTCGCGGGCACCGATGTGTCGGGAGACTGAGGCGAGGACGTGGGTGTCGAGCCGGGTGCCTCCGTAGCCCTTAGTCTGCAAGTAGTAAATCAGGCCCATCATCTGCCGCCGCGCATGTAGTTCGGCGCGGGACAGGCTCTGGCCATCGGCCGCGTCAAACCCCACGACCTTCATCTTGACTTCGACCTTGCCGGAGGGGAACACGTGCAAAGTGGTCATGGGCAGGGACTCGTCGTCGTCCCAAGTCGGGCAGCCCGGCGGCAGGAAAGGGGTGACGGGTCGGCCGGTATCCCACAGCACAAAGTAGAGGCTCATGGGCAGTTGTTTGTTGGCTCCCTCGTGAATGGTCGCAAACCCGGCCGCGTGGGCTAGGGCGCAGTCGCCGGTGGCATCGACGACCATGCCGGGCTGGAACTCGATGCGGTCCGAGGCGCAGGCAACCTCAACCGAGGCGATGTGCCCTCCGGCGCGTTGTGCCGTCAAGGCGCGGGCGTGGAAGAGGATTTCGACGCCGGCTGCGGTGACCATTTCCTGCAAGAAGAAGGCGCACAATTCCAAGTCGTACGCGCGGCGGTCGGCGAGCGGGTCGTACTCGGCGATGAGCTCGTGTTGGGCCAAGGTCTCGACGAGGCGGGCAAACGGGGCGTTGACGCGCTGACTGTCGCCGCAAAAACCAGCGACGCCTCCGGCTGTGCCTTGGCCTCCCAAGACATTGGCTGGCTCGACAATGGCGACGGTGGTATCGGGCGTTTTGGCGGCGAGCGCGGCAAAGGTACCGGCCATGCCGCCGCCGAGGACCAAGGTGTCGATGGGGCAGGTGATGGGCATAGGGGCATCCGTTTGTTGGAGGGAATGGGAGTAATATAGCCATCCTAAATGACTTGAACGATTCGATATGCGGATCGCCTTGCAGGTAGGGGCGAGCGATCGCTCGCCCCTACAATTCGGCAGGGAACAGACGGCGGCGGGATGTTTGACACTGTTCAATGCCCCGTCGTCCGTTTTTAAGACTTATAGAAACCGCGCAGAAAGGAGCAACGAGTGAACATACGCGCCTGCGTCTGGCTGATGTTGATAGCAGTAGCCTCGGCCCAAGCGGTCGATTGGCCTTACTACACTTCTGATCTAGGCGGCACCAAGTATTCGCCCGCCGCCCAGATCGGCCCGGACAACTTCGACCAATTGCGCGTCGTGTGGCGCTTTCGCCCGCCCGATCAGCAGATATACGAGACGGCCGGTCTCGACCTAGACTTTGACGAGCACCGCAGTACGCCGATCGCCGTCAATGGGGTGCTGTACTACGCCTCGCCATTCAATATCCTCGTCGCTCTCGACGGGGCTAGCGGCGAAAAACTGTGGACTTTTGATCCAGAAGCTTGGCGTATTGAGCCTCGCTTCTTGGGCAACCTGCGCGGCGCAAGCTATTGGACCGACGGCGCAGTCGAGCGGATTTTTCTCGCCACTTCAACTGCCTATTTGTACTCCATTGATGCCAAGACCGGCCTTCCAGATCCGGCGTTTGGCCAAGGTGGCCGAGTTGACTTGGGCGCGTCCCTACGCCGCCCACTGACCGACGGCGACCGCTGGAACTACGGCGTGACTGCCCCGCCCGTGATCTGTCGTGGCGTGGTTGCGGTCGGTTCGGCCATTGGCGACTGGCGCGGCCGGCCTCCGGCTGAGTACACGCCCCCCGGCGATGTGCAGGCTTTCGATGCGAGGACCGGGGCCAAGGTCTGGGAGTTCCACACGATTCCGCTGGCGGGCGAATACGGCAACGAGACTTGGCAAAGCGACGCTTGGAAGACCTATGGTGCCGCTAATGTCTGGGCCTCAATGACCGCCGATGAAGAGCTGGGCTACCTCTACTTGCCGGTGAGTACGGCCAGCCACGACTACTACGGCGGCGAGCGCCCGGGCGACAACCTTTTCAGCGAGTCGATTGTCTGCCTGAATGCCGAGACCGGCGAGCGGGTCTGGCACTATCAGCTAGTCCACCACGGCCTGTGGGACTACGATCCACCGGCCCCGCCGGTGTTGCTGGATGTGGAAGTGGAGGGTCGCCCGCGCCAGATCGTCGCCGTGCTGACCAAGCAGGCGTTCTGCTTTGTGTTTGACCGCATAACCGGCGAGCCGATCTGGCCGATTGTCGAACGGGCGGTGCCGCAATCGCAGGTGCCGGGCGAGCAGACTTCGCCGACCCAGCCCTTTCCGACCAAACCCGCACCGTTTGAACGCCAAGGCATTGGCGAAGACGACCTGATTGACTTCACGCCCGAACTACGCGAAGAAGCCAAGGCGATCCTCGCCCGCTATGACTACGGTCCGCTCTACGCGCCGCCGACCGAGAAAGGGGTTTTGGTGGTGCCCGGGCAATGGGGCGGTGCCGATTGGGCTGGCGGTGCGGCGGACCCGCGCACGGGTGTGCTGTACGTGCCGTCGCACATGGCTATTACCACCGTGCAGTTGCATCGGGTAGATGACCCGGCGGCGCATTCGGCGTTTTCTGCTAGCAACAACCAGCACGTCCTCGGCCCGCAAGGGCTGCCGCTGGTCAAGCCTCCTTATGGCAGCATTACCGCCATTGACCTCAACACCGGCGAGCACTTGTGGCGGACGACGGTGGGCAAGGGGCCGGTTGATCACCCGGCCCTCAAGGGTCTCGACCTGCCGGATATGGGCTGGGACAACCGCACCTTCGTGCTGGCCACCCCCCGGTTGCTGCTGGCGGCCTCGCAAGACCCGCACGACCTGAGCGACGCTGGTATGGACTACTTCGTCGATCGCGACGCCTACCTACGCGCCTACGAGCTGGCGTCGGGCCGGGAAATCGGCCGCGTCGAGCTGCCCAGCAATGCCTATGGCGCGCCGATGAGCTATGTGGCGGATGGACGCCAGTACGTGGTCGTCGCGGTAGGCAATGATTTTGGCGACCTTGAACGCCCGCCCGAGCTGGTGGCACTGGCCATTCCGCGCACGGGCGAATCCCTGCCGCCGCAAGGCCGCGACCGCGGCGATGCCGACCACCCAGATTTTTACCGGGCCGTCCAAGCCATCGACGCCGGCGACGTGGAGACGCTCAGGGACCTACTCGCCGAACATCCCGAACTGACGGCCGCGCAGGGCTATTTCGACGAGTACTACGAATACCCCTACTTCCGCGGGGCCACCCTTTTGCACCATGTGGCCGGCGAGCCGCAGCGAGTGCCGCTGCCCGCAAACGCCGTTGAGCTGGCCGCGGTCTTACTCGCCGCCGGGGCCGATCCCAACGCCGCGACCTACGAAGCGGTTACGGTGCTGGAACTGGTGGCCCAGAGTGCCCAGCTCGACTGGGCCGGTACCAAGGGCGAGTTGGTTGGCCTCTTGGTCGATCGAGGGGCTGATTTGGACCGCAACCGCGGCCGCATAGTGTGGAAGGCCCTGATCGCCGAAAACCGCGAATTGGCGCGTCTGTTGATCGAGGCCGGTGCCACGGTCGATTTGCGCTTTGCCGCCGGAGCCAATCGCGTCGATCTGATGGCCGAGTTTTTCGACGCCGAGGGCAAGCTGAAACAGGGAACCGGCCATTTGTATCACCCCGCTCCGGACACCGTGCTCACCGACGAGCAAATCCTCGTCGAGGCGCTCAACTTTGCCGCGTACAGCGGCGCGTTGGAAGCGGCGGCCTTCTTACTGGATCACGGGGCCGACATCAACGGCTTTGCCGGCGCATTCCGCTCCTACGACCACGGCAGTACGCCTCTGCACAAAACCGTCGTCGCCGACCGGCTCGAAATGGCCCGCTTTCTCCTGTCGCGGGGAGCCGATTCCCTCGTGGGCGATGTGCGCTTTGACAACACGCCGTACGGATGGACCAACTACAACCAAACCTCTGCGGCTCTCGACGACTTGCTCCGGGAGTATTATCAAGCGGCTGTGGAGAAGGTGGGGGATTAGGAGGCCGAAGCCGCCTTAGGACCAGACGAAAATTTCCGGTTTGTCCGCCGACATGGCGAAGAAGGCGAGCGGCGTTCACGGACAGAAGGTTAGCTCTAAGACTTTAAGGTCATTGTTCGGTATATCTTGCAACGCTTTGGGAATACATCCCGTCAATTCGTTGCCGCCGAGGTACAGGTATTTTAGGTCTTTGAGTTGAGCTAACGCTTCGGGTATGGTCCCCATCAACTCGTTATTGTTGAGGTTCAGGGTTTGCAAGTTTTCGAGTTGGGCCAACGTTTCGGGTATGGTTCCGGTCAATTTGTTGTCGTTGAGGTTCAGGGTTTGCAAGTTTTCGAGTTGGGCCAACGTTTCGGGTATGGTTCCGGTCAACTCGTTGCCGCTGAGAGACAGGTCTTGCAGATTTTCGAGTTGGGCCAATGCTTCGGGTATGGTTCCGGTCAACTCGTTGCCGCGAAGGAACAAGTATTTTAGGTCTTTGAGTTGGGCCAACGTTTCGGGTATGGTTCCGGTCAATTTGTTGTCGTTGAGGTTCAGGGTTTGCAAGTTTTCGAGTTGGGCCAACGTTTCGGGTATGGTTCCGGTCAACTCGTTGCCGCTGAGAGACAGGGTTTGCAGGTTTTCGAGTTGGGTCAGTGCTTCGGGTATGGTTCCGGTCAACTTGTTGATGTCGAGGATCAGGGTTTGCAGGTTTTTGAGTTGGGTCAGTGCTTCGGGTATGGTTCCAGTCAATTGGTTACCGTGGAGGTTCAGGGTTTGCAAGTTTTCGAGTTGGGCCAGTGCTTCGGGTATGGTTCCGGTCAATTGGTTACCGTAGAGGATCAGGTGTTTAAGGTTTTCGAGTTGGGCCAGTGCTTCGGGTATGGTTCCGGTCAACTTGTTGATGTCGAGGATCAGGGTTTGCAGGTTTTCGAGTTGGGTCAGTGCTTCGGGTATGGTTCCGGTCAACTCGTTAAAGGAGAGGTTCAGGTATTTTAGTATTTTGAGTTGGGCCAGTGCTTCGGGTATGGTTCCGGTCAATTCGTTGCCGCCGAGGCTCAGGCGAGTGATCCTTCCAATGTCGTTTGTCTCGACGCCATACCATGTATGGAACGGTTCCGTGCTGAGCCAGTTCGTATTGTCCTGCCAGTTGTTGCCGTCCAAAGCCTCATAAAGCCTGACCAACGTACGCATGTCGCTCTTGATCGGTCGACCGATTCCATCCGGCAACGTCTTATCGAACGGATTCGCAACATAGGTCGTAATAAGCAGGCCGTCCGCTAGGTCGATCAGGCAATCCTCGTTGACATCCCCTTGCCCGATCCGGCCTTGATTGGGGGCTACGAAGGAAGAGCGACCTAAGGTATAGACCAGCACAAGCAGCGCGTCGGCCATATCGACTTGAGTGTCGTTGTTGACATCGCCTAACAACCCGCCTGGCGTTCGCGTGGGCTGTACCTGTTGTTCCGCTGGCCTGACCACTACCACCTCCTCATGCCCGTATAAAAACGCGAGATCAACATAGGATTCTATGCCCCGACCAGAAATGACTAGCCCATAGGGCGGAATCCCCGCCCCTCCGCTTAAGCCGTTGGGCGGGCTAGAAGAAGTCGCCCATCTCGCCGGTCCGTCCACTAAGACCATGCGCTGAGTTAAGTGCATCTTTTCCGCGTCAAGCCGGTACAGATAAACGCCTGCTGCTACCGCCCGCCCCATCTCATCCGTACCATCCCACTTCGCCGTATGAAGCCCAACCGCCTGCTGGCCGTTGAACAACGTTTTGATCCGCTGACCCAAGACGTTGAATACGTCCAACCGCACATAGCTTGCAACGGGCAGTTGATAGGGAATAATGGTGGAAGGATTAAATGGGTTGGGATAGTTCGGCCCCAAGGCAAACAGCGCTAGCCGATCCGTTGAAGGCAGGTCGAAATGGCCTTCTGCGTCGGTTATCACCACGACCGGATCTGTATGTATGTGGTGGAGGTCGAAAAGCCACACGCGTACCCCCGCCGCTGGTGCGCCCGATTCGAACCGCACTCGGCCTGTAACTAACTCAGCCGCGTCGGCCGGCCGGCTTGCAGCCAAAGCACCGACCGCGAAAACAAGAAAAAGTATCTTCATAGGACAGGCTCCTGCCGAGAGGAAACAAGTTATCCTAAGACCAGACGAAAATTTCCGGTTTGTCCGCCGACATGGCAAAGAAGAAGGCCAGCACGACGCGGCGGCGCTGGCGCGTTAGGCGCTCTACTTCGTGGATGTTTTCGGTGCAGAAGAAGTAGAGATCGCCCGGCGTCAGCCGGACTTGGACGCGGGGGATGTGGTGCTCGGCTGCGTACTCGGCGAAGCGATCTTCGCGCAGGATTTCCTCGATGTGAGGCTGGGTGCCCCAGCAGCGGTAGATAAAGGGTTCGTCGGCGCTTGTTTCATCGCCGGTCTGCAAGCACAACACTCCGGCGAATTGGCGCTGGAAGTTGGCGACTGCGTATTCGTAGCCGGGGCGGGAGCGCTTGGCCACGGAGTCGTAGTGGGGCCTGTGGCCTTCGGCGGCGTGATACATGCGGAAGATGGCCGGTCCGTAGAGTCGTCCGTCTGGTTCGTGCGCGGTTTGAACTACCTTGCCCTCGGCGAGGTCGGATAGGGCTGCGTACATCGTGCGCACTGGGTCTGCAAACCCCTCGAAGAGCGTTGAGAACAACTCGTGAGTGCGAGCGGCGTGGGCGAAGAAAACGTCTGGATCAGACCCGAGCCGTCCAAGGCTGGTGCCCAGGTCGAGATAGGGGCCGCCGCTTAGCTGGGAAGCCTGGCCCACGGTGGCCGGGTCGAAATAGCCCCGCTCTTCAAAGCGGCGCATCAAGTCGCGGCAGTGGTCGGGCGGGTAAGCTCCTCTCAGGACCACGGCGGGAACGTCTCCGTCGGCCAAGGCGGTGAGAGGTTGGGACAGGCTGTGCAGCAGGGCGGCTGTGTTGTGAGCCTCGACGGGCGTCCAAGCGTTGGGCTGAGTCATGGAATTCCTTTTCGGCGATCCACGCGAAATACACGGCTATAGGGATAAGGAGTAATAAAGGGACCTATCAATCGTCCCACTCGACGTCAGCCCCCAGCTTGTTCAAGTTCTCGACGAAGTGGGGATGAGCGCGGCGGATGGACTCGGCGTTTTGCACCACGCTCTGGCCCGGTATGGCAGCCGCGGTCATGTACAGGGCCACGGCTGCCCGGATGATATAGGGGGCCTCCACCACGGAAGGGCGCAGCGGTTTATCGCCGAAGACGATGATGCGGTGGGGGTCGCTAACTACGATATGGGCCCCGAATTTGACCAGTTCGGGGATCCAAGTAAAACCGCCCTCGTACACTTTGTTCCAAAAGTGCATCACGCCTTTGGCACCCACGGCCAAAGCCACCATGGGCGGCAGCAAATCGACGGGAAAATAAGGCCACGGTGCCGCTTCTATTTTGGGCAGGATATTCGACGTAAAGGGCTCTTGGACCTGAAGGGGCCGGGTCTGGTGCACCATTGCGGCATTGTCCTCGCGGTGTACTTCCACGCCCAGTTTGGCAAAAACCCGATCGATGAGGTCAAAGTGGTGGGGGAGCGTCTTCTCGACGCGGACTTGCCCGCCGGTTATGGCACCTAGGGCTAGGAAGGTGGTGGCTTCGTGATGATCAGAAGAGATGGCCGCTTTAGTGCCCCCCAAGCATTCGACCCCCTCGATGTGCAGGACGCTGGAGCCAATGCCATCAATGCTGGCCCCCATGCTGTTGAGAAAGTGGCACAAATCCTGCACGTGGGGTTCGCTGGCCGCGTTGATCAGAGTGGAGGAGCCCGCCGCTAGGACCGCGGCCATGACAAAATTCTCGGTGGTAGTAACCGACATATAGTCCGCCCAATAGCTCGTCCCCACAAAGGACTTGTCCAGCGATAGGACGGGTGGATCGCCGGAGATGGTACGGGCACCCAGCCGAGCCATGATTTCTAGATGCGGGTCAATTTCGCGCATGCCTAGGGTGCAGCCCTTGGTGTCAATGGGCAAGGGGAGGCGCTGGAGGCGCTGGAGCAAGGGGGGCAGCAGGAGGACGGAGGAGCGCATTCCTTGGGTCAGCTCCACATCGCCCAATTCATCGGCAAAGCCGGAGTTGTCGATCCGCAGGATATTGGCCGAGCGGTCCCAGTCGATGCAGGAACCGAGGGCCTGGAAAAAGCCGACCAATTTCTGGATGTCAGTGATGTTGGGAATATTGTGCAGAGTCACCGGCTCGTCGGTGAGCAAGGTGGCGCAGAGGATGGGCAGGGCTGCGTTTTTATTGCCCGAGGGGACGATCACACCAGAAAGGGGTTTGCCCCCGTTGACAATAAGACTGGACATCTAGAGCCTTCTAAATTGGTTGCGGACGCCACGCACGGGACCGCCGTGCAAGCCCTAGACAATTATATCCTAACGGTGTCCATCTCGCCAGACTGCATCCTAGCGACGCTGGGACCTGAGGATATTTACAGATGGCGGTAATGATTTATTGTAACTTATTGCCGCTGTGTTGATTAGATCGCCACCTCTCGACCCGTACGCGCCGATTCGTAACAGGCATCGACGACCTTTTGCAGGTTGAGTAGCTGGCGGGCGTCCTGCATGTCCCAAGGCTCGCCGGCGCGGAGTTGGGCGATGAGGGTGGCGTCTTGGATGTGGACGCTTTGGGACCAGTCGTCACCGTCGAGTTGGGGCGTCTGATCGACGATCTCGCCTTCGACATCGACCTTGACTGCAAAGGGCTCGCCGGTGATGGTGGCGCGGGTGGTGGTCAGTTCAAAGCTGTGGAAGTTGGTCACCTCGCTGCACCAATTGCCCTCCAAGGAATAAAAGGTGCCGTTGTCAAAGCGCACCAAGCCGCTGATGAGGTCTTCGGCGTCGTAGCGCGCGTGGATGGCGGCATCGACCTTGGGCCCGCGCTTGCCGGGGAAGAGGCGGCGGGTCGCGGCACTGACAGTGAGCGGATTGGGCGAGCCGCCGACCCACATCGCTAGGTCGAGCGTGTGGACCAGGGTCGAGGCGAGGACGCCGCCGCCGGAGGTAGCGAGGTGATAGTGCGGTCCCCAAACCGGCGGATCGTCGTGGCAGCCCCACGCCTTGGCGAACACGGGCTCGCCGATGGACCCCGTTTGGACTAGGTCGTGTAAGTACTGCGAACTCGGCATATAGCGCATGTTGGTGCCGAGCTGGACTTGTAGCCCGGTCGCCGCGGCCTTGGCGAGGACGGCTTCGGCCTGCGCGACATTCATCATAAAGGGCTTTTCGCACAACACGCAGGCTCCGGCGTCGAGGCTGGCCAAGGATATGGCCTCGTGCGTGTTGGGCATGGTGGCGACGATGACTAAGTCGAGGTCACCGGGAGCGAGCATGTCCCGGTAGTCTTTGGCCGCGCGGGCTGCAGGCCAGAGCTGGCAAGCGGCAGCGAGACGCTCGTCGTCGAGGTCGCAGACGGCAGCAACCGTCGCTTGGTCCGCGCCCAGTGCTTTGAGGCCGGCAAAGTGGACGTTGGCTTGGGTGCCGCAGCCGATCATCCCGATGCGCACGGCGCGATCTAGCATGGATAGTTCCTTTCTGCTGGTGGCTCAACGCAGATTTTCGGCGTACAATGATATCTGAAATACGTAGAGTGAAACGCAACCGGCGTCAAGGTGCCGGACAAACGCGAGGCTTATAAGGAGCGGCATGAATGAAGACGCCAGATAAGTGTGCGGTGGGAGATATACGTGCGGAGATCGATCGGATCGATAGAGAAGTTATTGCGCTGCTAGGTCAACGGTTTCAATACGTGCAAGCAGCAGCACAATTCAAAACGAGTGCGGAGAGTGTGAAGGCTCCAGAACGACTAAAATCCATGCTAGAGCAACGAAGACTATGGGCAGCGGAGGAGGGCCTCAGTCCAGATGCGATTGAGAAGCTGTACAACGATCTCGTGGGCTACTTTATCAAGGAAGAGATGACAAAATGGAAAACAGCGGTCGCTACTAGTGATTGAGCGGCGATTCCTCGACCACCGGCTCTAGGACGCGGCTGAGGTGTCGTCGAGCAGTCCGCGTGGGATGCACAGGCGGATGATGCGGCGCGCACGGGGCGGTCTAGCATGGGTCGTTCCTTTCTGTTGGTGGCTCAACGCAGATTTTAGGCGTATAATGTCCCTGAATACGCAGAGTGAAACACAACCGGTCGGACAAACGCGAGGTTTGGCTATGACGCAACAGGTAGATGTGCTGGTCATCGGCGGCGGAGTCGTCGGTATCTGCGCGGCGCACTTTCTCCAGGAGCAGGGCCGCGAGGTTACTGTGGTCGAAAAGGATGAGGTCTGCGCGGGGAGCTCGTATGGCAACGCGGGGCTGATCGTCCCCAGCCACAGCGTGCCGCTGGCCGAGCCGGGGGTTATCGCCCAGGGGTTGCGGTGGATGTTCGACCCGGACAGTCCCTTCTACATCAAATGGCGCTGGGATCTCGATCTTGTGGCTTGGCTGTGGCAATTCCGCAAGGCCAGCACCATGCGGCGGGTGCGGCAGGCCATGCCGCTGTTGCGCGATATGCACTTAGAGAGCTTTCGGCTCTATGAGGCGCTGGCTGCGGAATTGGATTTTGCCTTTGGGCACGAAGGCCGACTCCTGCTGTGCAAGACCGAGCAGGGGATGGAAAGCGTCCGCGAAGAGGCCGAGTTGATGCAGGAGATAGGGATAGAGGTGGAGATGGTCGATGCCCAACAGGCGCAACAGCGCGCCGACACCGTGGAATTGGACTGCGTGGGTGGGGCGTTTTACGCGCAAGATGCCCACTTGGATCCGGCGCGTCTCGTGCGGGCCTTGGCTGCTCGTTGCGTCGAGCGCGGGGTGCAGCTCAACGAGAAAACCGAGGTATTGGGGTTTGGCAAACAGGGGCGTCGCATCCAAGTGGTCGAGACGACGCGCGGGGATTTTGCCGCTGACGAAGTCGTGCTGTGCAGCGGGGCGTGGTCGCCGGGCGTGGGCCGCGAGTTGAGTCTGTCCCTACCGGTGCAGCCGGCCAAGGGCTACAGCGTCACCGTCCACAAGCCGGATCCGTGCCCGGAGGTACCGCTGATGTTGGTGGAGGCTCGCGTCGGCACCACCCCGATGGGGGACAAGCTGCGCTTTGCCGGAACGCTCGAATTGGCGGGTATGGATACGTCGATCAACCGCCGGCGGGTCGCAGCGATTGTCAATGCGGTGCCGCGCTACGTACCGGCGTGGACGCCGGATGCGTTAGAGCTAATTGAGGTGTGGCGGGGCCTGCGTCCCTGTACGCCGGATGGCTTGCCTTTTTTGGGGCGGCCGCGGGCCTACGACAATCTCACGGTGGCGGCTGGACACGCCATGGTTGGGGTCTCGCTGGGGGCGGTTACCGGGACGGTGATCGCGCGGGTGGTACAGAGGGAAGAGCCGGGTTTTGATTTGAGTTTGTGCAATGTGGATCGGTTTGGATAGGAGGGGCAGATGCGTTACGCACTGGGCATTGATTTGGGCACTGGAAGCACTAAGGCCGTCCTCATCGACGAGGCAGGGGACCTCGTCGGCAGAGGGCAGGCCGAGTATCCGCTCTACCAGCCGCATCCTAAGTGGGTCGAGCAGGACCCGGAGGATTGGTGGCGAGGGCTGTGCGAGTCTGCGCGTCAGGCTATCGCCGATATTGATCCAGCGCAGGTCGCCTGTGTTGGCCTGTCGGGGCAGATCAACGGCGCGGTGTTTGTCGACTCCGCCGGGCAGCCTTTACAGCGGGTGCCGATCTGGCTCGACCACCGCTCGCAAGCAGAGTGCGATTGGGCCGAGCAGCGCGCAGGGGATCTGCTGCGGGAACGGACGCTAATGCGGTTGGGGCCGGTTAATACTCTGGCGAAGGTGCTGTGGGTAAAAGACCATGCGACAGACGTTTACCAGCAGAGCCGGTGGATGCTATTGCCCAAGGATTGGCTGCGCTACCGGCTCACCGGGCAGATAGCAGCCGAGGTGTCGGATGCCTCGACGACTGCGGCGTTTGACCTGCACGAGCGCCAGTGGTCTGGGGAAATTTTGGAGGCGTTGGAAGTCGATGTGGGACTGTTTCCAGACTTGGCCGATTCGCCAGAAGTGGTCGGGGCCATAACCCAAGAAGCTGCCGAGCAGACTGGGTTGGCCGAGGGCACGCCCGTCGTCGCTGGCGGTGGGGACATGCCCTGCATGATTCTCGGCGCTGGAGTGATTGAACCGGGCATTATCAGCTTGGGGATCGGCACCGCGGCGCACGCCACGGCTTTTGCCGAGACGCTGGATTCACGAGCCTTTGACAAGCTCTGGCCGATGTGCCATCCCATTCCCGGCAAATACGCTTGGCTTGGTTGCTCGTTTACCGGGGGAGCCTCGCTCAAGTGGTTCAAGGAGGAATTCGGGGGCAGCTACGAGGAATTGACCGATGCTGCGGCGGCGGTTCCCGCTGGTGCCGAGGGGGCGTTTTTCATGCCTTGGCTCGAAGGGAGGGCCACGCCGCGTCCCGACGCCCACGCTCGCGGCGGCTTTGTCGGGCTGTCGCTGGGGCATACGAAAGGGCATCTGGTGCGGGCGGTGCTGGAGGGGGTAGTATTCGATTTGCGGCACTCGCTCGACTGCTTTGCCGAAATCGGCTTGCCCATCGACGAGCTGCGGATCGGCGAGGGCGGCTCGCACTCGGAGGTGTGGCGGCAGATCCAGGCCGATATTTTGGGGCGCGACGTGGTGCGGATCGCTACCGACGATCTGTCGGCGATAGGGGCGGCGTTGTTGGCGGGCATTGGCGGCGAACTCTATGCGGATTTTGCCACTGCTTGCCAGCGCACGGTCAAGTTGGCCGAAACGGTGCGCTGCGATCGGGAGCGGGTGGAATACTATCGGCGGGCTTTTGATCGCTACCGGGCGCTCTATCCGGCGTTGCGGGAGTGGTATGGGGGATAGGATAGCGAGTGAGAAGAGCTAGGTCTGCCACGCAGGTGGACAGGTCAAGTCTTTCCCGTTGGACAATTGCACCGGGTTGGGTAATTGGCTATCAGCCAAATGACTTTTCTTAATGGTGCGATGTGCATGGCAGGCTTGTATTAACGCTTTGGCGCGGCTACTAGGCGGGATAAGCACATGAACTTGCTTGTCGGGATAAAGGCGCTTGACCGCTTTAACGCCCGGAACCATATCGCTATCGCCTGTTACCAAGACCGCAGTATCGTACTCATCCTTCACGGCTAATTCGAGCAACTTGATAGCAATATTGACGTCTGTCTGCTTTTCCTCGTGCGTCCAATAGGTCTGATTACACACTGCCCGACATCGTTTTTTTATTTTGTAGAATTTCCCGATTTCTACCACTACGCCGCGATTGCGCTGTGCCTGAATATACGTCCGGTGCCGCTTAGTCTTTGAGCGAGACCAATCGGCGTACGCGGTGAAATAGATTATTTGCTCGATACGTCGCGGGCTATAGAAACACTCGGCTAAGCAACGCAAATCCAACCAGCGATACTGGCGAAACGCACCGCATATAGGCAAGGAGTGGCAGAGATTAAAGCCATCAATGAAAAAGACGACTCGATCTTTGGGGTTATTGGGCATAAAACCTCGTACAAAAAAAACCCCGCTTCGGCTATGCCGAGTGGCGGGGGGCCTAGGGCACCTATGTCCCTAGGGGGGTATGCTCTATAGAGCAATCCTGCCGCAACGGCAGGGGCTTGAGGCACCTACGTCCCCAAGGGGATATGTTTATTAATGTAATCTAATGGTATGCTAGGATCAAGTTGAATGGTTCCGCTTCATTCGCATTCCTAGCCCTCGATAAACGACCCCTCCTCCTGTAACCTCTTGAGGACGCGGGCGTATTCGGCGGAGCCGTCGTCGGTCCAGTACTCGAAGTTGAGGCCCTGGAGGCGGCCTTCTTCGGTGCCGGTTAGGCGGTTGATATTGGGGCTGCCCAAGCTGTAGGCTTTGTGGCCGCCGGCAAAGTGTACCACGCCGATATAGTCGTACCTAGGCAGGTGGGCGCGAGCGGCGGCTTGGGCTAGGGCTTCTTCATCGACTTCCACGCCTAGTCCTGGGCCTGCGGGCACAGGTGAAAAGCCCTCGACGACCGGGATTTTTTTAGCGATATCGGACTCGAACTGGTCGTCTATGTTGACGATATGGGCCGAGGCCGTGGGCAGGACTGCGGCTTGGTGCAGGGTGAGGGCCTTCATCAGGGTGTTGCCGCATTGCTGGATCAGGCACTGAATATTGGCCTTGCCGTAGGCAAAACCCGAGGTTAAGGTGTCGCCGATGCGTCCGCCAATCATGTAGATATCGGCGACCCCGCGAATCACTTCTTGGATGCCGCCCAATTGGGGGACGTGCATGACGAGGGGGATTTTGGTCTTCTCGCGCAGGGTGCGCCAGCCGTCGATATCGCTCCACACCAGCGGGTCTTCGATAAAGCCGACGATCGGCGATTTTTCCAGTTCGGCGACAATGGGCAGGATCGTGCCTAGCGTGCGGTTGTGGTTGAGATCCCAGTGCATTTTGAAGCCGGGCGGTGCGACCTTTTCCGCGGCGCGGGTTTGCTCGATGACGTCGTAGCAGGCGTCCGAGTGCATTTTGAAGACGCGGTAGCCCTGATCGGCAGCGCGCTGGATCTCGCCGGCGAAAACGTCGGGGGGCAGGGGCGGGTCCAGGCGGCGCAGGGGACGGCGTCGCGCACTTTTTGCCCCATCAGTTTGTACGCGGGCACACCTACGTGCTTGCCCATCAAGTCGTAGAGCGCCATGCCCAAAGCCATGTGGAAATTGTTGAGTAGATAGTCGAAAGGGTTGGTGCCGATGAGCGCGTCGATCTCGGCTTGGGGGACGGGCCTGGGGTTATCTTCGTAGTCACCGTAGCCGACTAAACCATTGTCGCCGTGTACTTTAACCACTAGATGTTGATCCATGTCGTGCATGCGCATGCGGCCGGCGTGGTTGTCGTAGCGCTTGGCTAGGGGCATGGCGATGGGGATTTGCTCGATGTGGGCGATTTTCATGGGAAGCTCCTATTGGAAAAGCACGGATTGGGCCTCCAATAATTGACTTGGGTGGTGGCCTGTCAAGGTGGTGGCCGCGTATATTAGGGCACGCTGAATACCTGCAATCACCCCGCATGAGGAGCTATGTTCCAACTCGCCACGTTTCAATCCGACGTTACGCCGCCGCTGGGCCATCCGCTCTGTGCAGGGTGGTATCCACCGGCCAAGGACATTGCCGACCCGCTGTCCGCTTTGGGACTGATTTTGGTGCCGGACGATCAATTGCCCGTGGTTTTGTGCGCCTTAGACTGGGCCGAATTGAGCAACGGCGATTACGACCGCTGGCGCGGGGAACTGGCTCAGGCTGTGGGAACCGAGGCCGAGCGCGTGGCCGTACACTGCATCCACGCCCACGATACGCCGTGGCCCGACCGCGATGCCCAAGACATTCTCGACGCCCACGGCTGTCCCAATATCATCATGGCCGGCGATTGGGCCGAAAAGGTGCGGGCTCAGGCGGCGCAAGCGGCGGGCGCGGCTATGAACAAGCTACAGCCCTGCACGGATATTGCGGTGGGGCAGGCCAAAGTTGAGAAAATCGCCTCCAATCGGCGGGTAATGGGGCCAGACGGCAAGGTGGCCGGGGTGCGCTGGACCCAGTGCCGCGATCCCCAAGTGCGGGACGCGCCCGAGGGCATCATCGACCCCATGCTCAAGACGATTGGTTTTTACCAAGGGGAGACGGCCTTGGCGCTGTTGCACTACTACGCCGTCCATCCCACCAGTGAGGACGGCACCGGGCTGGTGACGCCTGAATTCGTCGGCTTGGCGCGCAATCGCCGCCGGGAGGAAAGCGGCGTACCGCACATATACTTCACCGGCTGCGCGGGCAATGTCACCGCGGGCAAGTACAACGATGGCATTGCTGACAACCGGGCATTGTTCACCGAGCGCATCCACCGAGCTATGTTGGCGGCGGAGCAGGGCAGTGCGCGGCAGCCGCTGGAGCGCGTGCGCTGGATGGTTGAGCCGGTGCGGCTGCCGCCGAGGGAGGATCTCTCCGAGGAAAACCTGCTGGCGCAAATCGCCTCGGCGGCCACCGGGGCCAAAGTACACAGCAAAGCCGCCCTCATGCTGACGTATCTGCGCCGCCGCGAGCGGCCTATTCCCATCACTTGTTTGCACCTTAATGACCGAGTGGCGGTGGTGCATTTGCCGGGTGAGATCTTTATCGAATACCAACTGCACGCGCAGGAGAGTCGTCCAGATGCCTTTGTCGCGGTGGCGGGATACGGGGATTTGGGGACCGGGTATATAACCTTGGCGAGTTCCTTTGCCGAGGGGGGATACGAGCCGGTAGATGCCTTTGTGTCGGGTCGGTCGGAAAAAATCGTCCGCGCCGCCATTGAGAAAGTGCTGCGGGGCGCGTGAGGACTATATGGTCATGGTGAATAACTGATGTTACGCCGCGTCCTCAGTAGCAGCCACCGGCCTTGTCGGATCGCGGGCGTCCCGCTCTCGACGCGGGCAAGATGCCCGCGATCCCAGATGGAATCGGGCCGAAAACCAACCACCAGACACTTGATGCGTAACATCAGTGAATAGCACAGAGATAACAACAGACGAGAACAGGAGAAGAGGATAATGCGCGACTTGCTGGCCGGAACTGGCGGTGCCCGGATCACTCCACCGATCGGCTGCCCCATGGGCGGGTACGGTGCCCGCGACCACGGAGCCGAGGGCGTACACGACCACCTCAACACCCACGCCCTGTTCCTCGACGACGGCTCGACCCAAGCCGTGATCATCGCCAACGATCTGCTCGGCATGCGGGCGGAGCAGGTCGCTCGCGTGCGCGAGTTGGTACACGCGGCGACGGGGGTGCCTGCGGCCCACGTATTCCTCGCCTTCTCGCACACGCACGGTGGGCCGCTGATGTACTCTGACTTTTCGCCGCTGGAGGAACAGGTCGCCACCTATATCGACGCGGTGAGCCACTACATGGCCGGTGCCGCTCTACAGGCGGCCACCTCGGCAGTGCCCGTGCGCTGGGGTACGGGCCGTCATCCGCTGCAGGTCGGCGTCAACCGCCGAGAGCGACAGGCGGATGGCACGACCCGCATTGGCGTCAACCCCGACGGAGCGGTGGCCCCTTGGGTCGATGCAGTGTGGTTTGAGCGCGACGACGGCGGTCCACTGGCGGTGATCTACCAGCACGCGGCCCACGGGACCTGCCTAGTGAGCGACAACTACCTGTTCACAGCGGACTGGATCGGCCACGCCATGCAGCTAATCGAGGCCCAACTGCCGGGCGTGACGGCGCTGTTCGTCAACGGCTGTGCCGGCAACATCAACCCTCATCCGCGCGGCACCTTCGCCCTCGCCGCGCGCCACGGTACCAGAGCTGGGGACGCGGTGCTACAGACGGTGTTGGACCGAGCCGATCTGAGACGGGGTGGCCGACTGCGCTGTGCCCAGCACGCCTTTGAACTACCCCTCCAGCCCATGCCGTCGCAGCAGGAGTGCGAGCGCGCACTAGCGCAGTGGGAGCCAGCCTTTCACCAACTCAAGGGCGAGCACCACCGGAACTGGCAGGTCTGCCGCCACTACTTTGCCGCCAAGGAGCGGGTCGCGGCGTACCAGAGCGGCACGGTGGCCACGGGTCTGCCCCTTGAATTGCAGGTCGTAGCCCTAGACGACGTGGCCCTCATCGGCCTGCCGGGGGAGATCTTCGTCGAGACGGGGCTGGCCATTGCCGAGGCGTCGCCTTTTTCCTTGACCTTGCCCGTGGGGTACGCCAACGGTGCCATCGGCTACGTGCCGACGAGTGAGGAGGTGCCCTACGGGGGCTACGAGGTCCTCGATGCGAGGGCGAGCCATCAGGGGCGCTTTTTGCGCGACGACGCGGATCGGGTCCTGATCGCTGGTGCGCTGCGGGCCTTGGAACTGGCTGCGGCAGAGTGAATTGCGTGGATTATCTCGCGGCGATTTTGATCGAAAATCTTGGAGTTAAGCGATCGCGTCCGTCTAGTCGCAGGCCGCGAAAATCAGTTCGATTAGCTCTGGATTGGCCCCTTCGCCGCCACGCACCCCGAGCGGATCCGGGTTTTGCACGATCACCAGCTCCTCGCTGGGAAACACGGCGGTGTAATGGCCGCCAGCACCCCACGAATGAAAGCCGTTGTGCGGCAAATCGGGCCAGATCATGCCCTCGGAGTTGCTCCAGAACCCGTTCCCGTAGAGCCAGTCTTTTTCGGAGCAGTGCGCCTTGATATGCGGCGCGACCTGAGTCGAATCGCGCATCCACGCTTCCGGCACGAGTTGTGCATCCCCCCAGCGGCCGTAGTTGCACCACAGCCACCCGGCGCGCGCCAAGTCGAGCGCAGTGGTCGAGATGCTCGTGCCATAGCCGAAAATATGCTGTCGCGCCGCCGGGTGCAGTTCCATGGTGCCCGATGAGAACGCCCATGCCGCGCCGAGCGGCTCTGCGAGCTTCTCCCGCATCAGCCGCATGCAGCCGTCGGATTTCTCTGGGTCTTGCGCGTCGTAATAGCCGTATAGGTGCGCCACGGCGTGCGAAAGGATATTCATTCCCCAACTCTGGTAGTGGAACACCGTCCCAGGCTCTTCGCCGGGCTTCATATAGCCGGAGGTATTCGATATGAGCTGGCGGAAGGTAATCTGGTGGTCTTTTGGGAAGGCGTAGCGGCCGTCCTTGGGGCCTGTCCCTTCCGGCACATCCATGTATTCGGGCCAGTAATCGTAGATCGCCGCGTCAACCGAAGGCAATTTCCCTTCGGCGACGGCGATGCCCAATACATTCGACAGCATCGACTTCCACGTCGAGGCTATCGCCAGCTTCTCAGCGCACTCGACCCGATGGTTCCACTCGACGACGAGCTGGCCGCCCCGCACGATCGCGAAGCGATACTTGCGATCTTCTACGCGCTCGTCCAGCCAGACTTTGGCTTTGTCTAGGCGGTCGGGATCGAAGCCGACTTCATTAGCTGGGACTGTCTCCCAGTTGTCTTTTGGAAATGTCATGGATGCCAATGGTTTGCTCCTTCGTCGGCGGATGGAGGGGCGAGCGGTCGCTCGCCCCTACTCAATCGATTTTATTCTTCTCGATGTAATCCCAGTTGATATTCATCCCCAAGCCGGGCCGTTGGGGCACGTGGACAAACCCCTGCTCGTCCATCAACTCGCCGTGCTCGTGCAGCCACGGAGCGGGCTGGTCGAAGTCGATGAAGGGGTGCAATAGGCCGCGTTCGTAGAATTCGCCGTTGTGCATGGCGCACAGGGCGTGCAGGTTGCCCGGGCCGCCGCCGTGGATTTCGCAGCGCATGCCAAATGATTCGCACAGATGCACGGTTTTCATCAAGGGGGTGAGGCCGCCCACGTCGCCCACGCCGCAGCGGCTGATGTCGCAGGCACCGGCTTTGATCCACTCGGCGCGCACGTACATTTTGCCCTCGCAGGTCTCCGGGCCACAGATCGGCAAGCTGGTCTGCTCGCACAGCCAGATGTAGGACGACATGCTGTGTTCGTCCATGGGCTCTTCCATCCAGTAATAGTCGAGCTTTTCCAGTTCCTTGGCTAGGAATAGGGCGGCCTCGCGGTCGTAGTAGTGGTAGGGGTCGAGCATACAGGGCACGTCGGGGCCGACGGCTTCGCGCACGGCGGCGCAGGTTTCAATGTCGCGTTTGGGGTCGGGCGCGCCGGCGTAGGGCGGTTGCCAAGTGTGCAGTTTGAAGGCGGGGTATCCGCGCTCCATGCACCACTGGGCGTAATTGGCGTAGTCCTCGGGGGTGGCCAAGCCGCCTTTGAGGTCGTCGCCGCACATGGTGGAGGCATAGGCTGGGACTTTGTCGCGCAAGCCGCCCAACAGTTTGTACACGGGTTGCTCTAGGGCGCGTCCGGCCAGATCCCACAAGGCTAGGTCAACGGCCATGAGCACTCGGTCGGACAGCGTGCCCAGATTGAGGCGCTGGCGGTGGTTGAGGTCGCGCCAGATTTTTTCGCGGTAAAAGGGGTCTTCGCCGATTATCGCGGGTTTGACGAGGCTGTCTACGATTTGGGCATTCGCGCCAAACCAGTAGCCGGAGACGCCTTCGTCAGTGTCTATCTGCAGCAGGGTTTGGGTGGTTTCGCGCTCGGGGCCGGGATGGCCGTGGCCGTCGGAGTCGCGCTCGGTATTGGTGATGGTTTTGAAGCGAATGGTCTCTACTTGGGTAATTTTCATGCGTCGTCCTTTCGCGGATGGCGACTGTGGTCGCCGGTGATATAGCTATCCTACGTCAGTTCATAAGATAATCCGCAGATGGACGCGGACAGACGCCGAATTGTAGGGGCGAGCGATCGCTCGCCCCTACTGCTGCAATTAGTCGCCCGACGATTTCCACGGACCGCTCCATGCACTCTCGTCCGTATGCGGCGCTGGCATCGCGCGGGTCTTCGCCGCCGACTCCTTGCGGCCACACGCTCCGATCTGCCGACAACTGCCCGAGGTCCACCAAATCCTCCTGATAGTGCATCACTAGCGACGTTTCGTTGCGCGCGGCGTGGTCCATCTGGCTTTTCCATTCTCGCGCTACTTCGTCCGTAACTCCCGCTAACTTGAGGCCGAAGCGCTGCTCTCGCTCGGCCATAGCCTCGCGCCAAGCCCTGCGGCTCGGCCCGTGTCCGTCGGCGAACACGAACTTGAAACCCGTGCGCTTGATCTGAGCTAAAATCGCGTCGCCTAGGATGCCGAAAAACCCGTCCGACACCCAGTAGCAACTGCCATCTAATTGCCGGTGGGGATCGGTGCTGTCGGCGTAGTCCATGCCGTGGAGCACCTTGCCTTCGCCGAGATCCCACGCCCGATCCGGCCCGAGGTGAATTGGCGGCATGACGATCCCGCCAAAGCGCTTGGCGCACTCGATCATCAGCCCTTCGCTCTGGATTGCGTCGCTGCCCAAGGGTAAATGCTCGCCGTGCCATTCGAGCGTGCCCAGCGGCAGATACGCAACCGGCCGAGCTGCTAGCCGCTGGCGGAATTCCCACGGCAATAAATCGGAATATCTGACCTTTTCCATGGACCTTTCTCCTCTAACGTCTCGAAATCCGATAGCCCGGCCGTTCCGGCTTGAACAAATCGGGATTTAGCCTAACCCCCAAACCGCTGCCCTGGGGCAGGTTCACATATCCTCCGTTGATTTCCACCTCCACGTCGATCAGTTCTCGATATACCGTCTGGATCTGCGCTCGCACGGTCTCCTGATAGCAGCAGTTGGCTACCGCCGCTCCCACGTGCAAACCGGCGAAGAGCGTCAGCGGGCCGGTGCAGTCGTGCATACTGACCGGCACATTGTAGGTCTGCGCCAGATGGGCAATCCGCGCGGTCTCGGAAATCCCGCCGACCCAGGTCGGGTCGATCATTACGTAGTCGGCGGCTTGGTGCATCAGCACGGAGTTGTAATCGGCGCGGCTTAGCAGCATCTCGCTGACGGAAATGGGCATCCGGCTCTGGCGGCGGAAGTCGGCGACCGTGTCGAGGTTGTCCATTTTGATTATGTCCTCCAGCCACAGCGGCGCGACCTCGCGCAGTGCCTCGGCGATGCGCAGGGCCGCTGGGAGCTGGAAATGCGCGTGGCCATCGACGAAGATGTCGAGGTCCATGCCCACCTTGTCGCGGATTTCGCGCAGGGGTTGTACGCCTTCCTCGATTGCGCGGTGCGGAATGCGCGCCGGGCCGTACTGGATGGCCGCTTGGTCGAAGGGCCAGACTTTTAGGCCGCTGTAGCCCAGTTCGACCAGTTCCTCGGCCAGCGCCACTGGCTCGTGGAACAGCTTCCACGAATCGCCGAGCGGCCCTGGCTCGCCGATGGCACCAAAGCCCGGCCAGCCTTTGCGTCCGGTGGTGCTCGGCCCGTATTGCGGATTGCCACAGCTATTGTACACCAGGATTTTGTCGCGCACCGGCCCGCCGAGCAGGCGATAGATCGGCTGGTTGCAGACTTGGCCGAGAATGTCCCACAGCGCCACGTCCAGCGCGGATAAAGCGCGGATTTCCGTGCCGCGAACGCCGAAATTCGCGGCGCGCTCGTAGAGGAAGCGCCAGTGGGATTCGATGGCCAGCGCGTCTTCGCCTAATAGCCGGCGCGCCATCCAATCGTGCAGCATGGCTTGTACGGCCTCGGCGCAGTAATACGTTTCGCCGTGGCCGATGAGTCCGGCGTCGGTGTGGATGCGCACCAGCAGCAAGTCGGGGAACAGGTCGAGCGGCTGTACGGATTCGATCGCAGTTACGGTGACTTTGCCTTCGTCGATGGGGGACGGGGGCAGGTGGGGTTTTGCCGTCATTTAGTACCCTTTCTCTAGGTCGCACACGTTCAATAGCGCTTCGCCCGCCAGATAGCGGCGCAGATTTTCCACGAAGATCGCCTTGCGGCGCTCGATCAATTGCACGGACTCGGCCGAGGTGTGCGGCGAGATTAGCATGTTGGGCGCGTCCCACAGCGGGCTGTCGGGTGGCAACGGCTCGATTTCCGTCGCGTCGAGTGCGGCCCCGCCGATCCGGCCTGTGTGCAGGCCCTCGGATAGTGCTTCTTCATCGACGATTCCCCCGCGCGAGACGACCACGACAAACGCCCCTTCTTTGAGCAGGGCGAGCCGTTGCCGATTGATCATTCCGGTCGTCGCTTTGGTTCGCGGGGCCGTTATCACGAGCCAGTCGATCATTCCAAGCATCTCGTCCAATCGCTCGACCGGCCACACCGCGCACACGCCCGGAGGCGGGTCCATCGGCAAGATATCCACTGCGTACACTTCAATTCCAAAGGCTGCGGCCCGAGTGGCCACGCCACGGCCAATGTCTCCCAGCGCCAGCACTCCCATCTTGGTCCCGGCCAATTCGATGATGCGCTGCACATAGCGTGCGGTATTCCACTGGTGGTTGCGCTGGTCTTCGAGTAGTTCGGGGATGCGGTGGGCGTACGCGAGGATGGCGGCGAAGACGTGGTCGGCCATGGGCACGACGTGCGTTTGGCGCGCATTGGTCATCACCACGTCGCCCGTGCGGAACTCCGGTATATTGCGCACGACCGAGTCGAAGCCGATGCCCACATAATGCAGCCAGTTGAGTTTTTTGGCCGCCAAAAATACGGGCCGCGTCATCAAGCCAAACACAACCTCCGCATCCGCGACCTCTCGCACCTGCTCTGCTTCGCCATACGCCGGGCAAAAGTTCAACTCGGGGAACGTCGTTTGCAATTCTTCGACGAAGGATTCGCCGATATTGTATGTCAGTACGACCTTCACGCTGCTATCCTTTCTGAAGAGGTGGATTTCAATTTCGCGCAGATTTGTCTATAATGCCGGTTAAGTTAGCGAAAAAAGAGGCTGTGGAGAAAAGCGGGCGGTTCAGAGATTTTCACAAGGATCATTCGACCACGCGGAGATACAGGAGTTTAGAATGAAACAGCAATGGCGGGAACGGCTGGGGACGGTGACGCTGGAACCTTACGCGCCGGTGGTGGCCGGCAGCTACCAGCAATGGACTTTGACCCTGACCGTGGGTAGCTACGGCATTGACGAGGGCGGCACCATTAAGATCGCCCAGCGCCTCGCCTGCGATATGCAGCCAGCCCAGTTCAGCGATCCAGCCGCGCCAGCTTATTGCACGGTGCAGACCAATGGGGCGGCCAAGCTGGCACCGCGCTTTGCCCCCAAGGGACACGAGCGGCCGTGGATGATATGGTGCGTGGTGATTGATGTGTACGACGGCTCCCTCGCGCCCGGCGATACGGTGACCGTGGTCTTGGGCGAGCGCGGCGGCGGTTCGCCGGGGATTCGGGTGCAGACCTTTGTCGAGTCAGCCCACGAATTCCGCGTTTTTGTCGATCCGACCAATGCTGCGGTGGCTCGGGCCGTGGCGGATTCGCCCAAGTTTCCCGTTATCGCTGGCGAGGCCGTGGAACTGGTGTGCATAGCGCCGAGTCAGGCGGTGGTGGGGGAGGCGGTGGAGGTTTTTGTCAAAGGGCAGGATATGTGGGGCAATCCGACGGCGGTGGCCGGGCCGGTCGAATTGGATTGGGAAGGGGAGGGGGAGGTCGTGGTCGAGGGGGGCCGGGTGTCCTTTTGCGCTCCGGGTAGTGGACGGCTGATCGCGACGGCAGACGGCTTGCGCTGTTACAGCAATCCGGTCGCCGTTTCTGCGACAGCGCCTCAGCGGCACCGCTACTGGGGGGATTTGCACGCCCAGTCCGACGCTACCGTCGGCGTGGGCACGGAGGAGGAGTACTTCACTTTTGTGCGCGACTGGGCGCGGGTGGATTTCGCTTCGCATCAGGGCAATGATTTCCAGGTTGACGACGAGGACTGGCAGCGGCTCAACGAGACAGTGCAGGCTTTTCACCGGGACGGTGAGTTCGTGGTCTTTCCCGGCTACGAGTGGTCGGCCAATTCTCCGGCCGGTGGGGATCGCAACGTCTTTTACTTTGCCGAGGGGTTGCCGATTGTGCGCAACAGCCACTGGCAGATCCCGCACGTGCCCGAGGACGAGGTGTCGCCCGCGCATCCGGCTGATGTGTTTTTCGCCCGGCTCGCTCGCTTGGTGCCACGCGACCAAGTGATTATCGGCTCGCACGTGGGCGGGCGCTGGGCCGACGGCAAGGCGTATTTCGACCCCGAAGCGCACAATCTGGTGGAGGTCGTCTCGAGCTGGGGCGTGTTCGAGTGGATGCTGTTCGACGCGCTGGACTGCGGCCACGTGGTCGGGGTCATGTGCAATAGCGACGGCCACAAGGGGCGGCCGGGGGCCGAAGGGCCTGGGGCTGGTGAGTTTGGCATTGCTGGTGGTTTGACTTGCGTGCTGGCTGGCGAATTGTCGCGCGCGGGCGTGTGGGAGGCTCTGTGCAGTCGGCGCTGTTACGGCACGACTGGTGCGCGCATACTGCTAGATGTACAGATAGCTGGCGCACTCATGGGGGCGGTGGTGCAAGATGTGGGCTCGGTGGATATTCGCGCTCGGGTGGTGGGGGCGGCACCGCTGGAGGCGCTGCAAGTGTATCGCGGTCGGGAATTGATCGCCGAGGTGCAGCCGCCTGAATTCCGGGATTTGGGGCGTTCCAATAGGGTGCGCTTGATGTGGTCTGGCTCGCGGATGCGTGGGCGTGGGCGGCGGGTGGATTGGTCCGGGGTTATCCGCACTACTCAGGCGATCATTTTGGAGGCGACGACGGTTAGCTTTGACTCTGCGGCCGATGGCATTACCGCGACTGAGCCGCAGGCTGTGGCTTTTCAATCGCAGACTACCGGGGATTGCGACGGGATTGAACTGGTGCTGGACGATGGGCGGGTCGGCAGTTTGGTGTTTGAGTCGGCGGCGGGGACGACGGAGATTGAGCTGGAGGGGCTGGACCACGAGCCGCTGCGCTTCGATTACGGCGGCTTGGACATGCAGTTGGTGATGCAGCGCTATCCCGAGCGGGTGGAAGCGCTGGAATTGACGCTGGAGACTGTGGATCAGCCGCCGGGGGAGGGTCAGGCCGCTTATTTCGTCAAGGCCATTCAGTGCGATGGGCAGATGGCTTGGTCGAGTCCGGTGTATGTATTGGGATGAGGGAGGGACGTTTTCAACGGGCTGTTAGGCATCTAAGAAACGTTGCCAGTCGGCAGAGAGTAGCCGAGTTTGTATTGATTCAGTTATATACGATTATGCGATTTGAGCCCTAGGGATGAACAAGAAGCGCCTGAACGAAGCGGAGATATGCGACGCCTTCATCACCCCGGCGATCATTGGGGCCGGGTGGGATCAGCGCACGCAGGTCCGCCGCGAATACACCTTTACAGATGGCCGGGTTATTGTCCGGGGAAAGCTAGGCTCGCGCGGCAAGAAGAAGCGCGCTGACTATTTATTATTTTACCAATCCAACCTACCGCTCGCCGTGGTCGAGGCCAAGGACAACAGTCACCCGGTCGGCGGCGGGATGCAGCAGGCACTTGGCTACGCCGAAGCCCTCGACGTGCCGTTTGTTTTCTCGTCAAATGGCGACGCCTTTCTGTTCCATGACCGCACCGGCCAGTCGGACTCCATAGAAAAGCAAATTGGTCTGGACGAGTTTCCGTCCCCGGACGAGTTGTGGCGGCGATACCGGACTTGGAAGGGACTCGACGAAGAATCCGATAAGCTCGTCCGTCAGCCCTACTACTCAGACCCCGGCAAGGTACCTCGGTACTATCAGCGAGTTGCCGTTCAGCGAGCAGTCGAAGCTATTACGCGGGGACAGCGCCGAGTGCTGATGGTCATGGCCACCGGCACCGGCAAGACGTTCTCGGTCTTTCAGATTATATGGCGGCTGTGGAAAGCCGAGAAGGTCAAGCGGGTGCTGTTCCTAGTGGACCGAAATATTCTCGCGGACCAGACCGTCACCAACGACTTCAAGCCTTTTGGCCCGGTGATGACCAAGGTCCGCAACCGCGATATGGACCCGAGTTACGAGATTTATATCGCGCTCTACCAAGCCGTTAGCGGCAACGAAGAGGATAAGAACATTTACCGGCAGTTTAGCCGGGAATTTTTCGACTTGGTGGTCATTGACGAGTGCCACCGAGGTAGTGCCCGCGAGGCCAGTGCGTGGCGGGAGATCCTCGATTATTTTGAGCCAGCCATCCAACTCGGCCTTACGGCGACGCCGAAGGAGACCACCGAGGTCAGCACGCTCAGTTATTTTGGCGATCCTATCTATACCTACAGCCTCAAGCAGGGCATTGACGACGGTTTTCTCGCGCCGTTCAAGGTCGTACGCATTGACCTCGACAAGGATTTGCAGGGCTGGCGGCCCCCGGCGGGCATGACTGACGACCTCGGCCAAGAGATCGAAGATCGCATCTACAACCAGCGCGATATGGATCAGGTTCTGGTCCTGAACGAGCGCACTCGGCGCGTCGCCGAGAAGGTCGTCGCGTATATGTTGGAGACTGACCCCTACGGCAAGACCATCGTCTTCTGCGAGAACATCGATCATGCCGAGAGGATGCGTTCGGCACTGGTCAACGAGGTCGCCAAGTGCTTGCCGCAGGAAGCTGGCAATGCCTCAAAGTTCGTGGTCCGCATCACTAGTGACAGCGAGGACGGTCAGCTCGCGCTCGACGACTTTATTCACCCCGAGCGGCGCTATCCGGTCATCGCCACTACCTCGAAGCTGTTGTCGACCGGAGTGGATGTAAGGACCTGTAAACTCATTGTGCTGGACCAGCGCATTAAGTCGCTTATTGAGTTCAAGCAGATTATCGGGCGCGGCACCCGCATTCACGAGGACGCGGGCAAGTTTTGGTTTACCATCATGGACTTCAAGCGGGCGACCGAACTGTTTGCCGATCCGGATTTCGACGGGGAGCCGGTTGTCGTCTATGCACCCGAGGAAGACAGCGGTCCGATGCCGCCGGACGATATAGGAGGGAATGGTGGAGGCGAAGAAATCGGCCCAGACCCACCGCCAGAGGGTCCCAAGAAATTCGTCGTTAGCGGAGTCGAGGTCGAGGTTATCGCCGAGCGCGTCCAGTACTACAGCAAGGACGGTCGGCTCGTCACCGAGTCGATAGCCGACTACACCCGGAAGACTGTCCAAGCGAAGTATGCGACCCTAGACGACTTCTTGCAGCGCTGGTCTGAAGCAGACCGGAAGGCGGCGGTGATCAATGAGCTAAGCGAGCAGGGCGTGTTCTTTGAAGCGTTGCGCGAGCGGGTTAGCCGGGACATGGACGCCTTTGATCTGATCTGTCATGTGGTCTATGGTCAGCCTCCGCTCACCCGGCGCGAGCGGGCTGCTAACGTGAAGAAGCGGGACGTATTTACCCGCTACGGCGCACAAGCCCGCGCCGTGCTCGACGCCCTACTCGATAAGTACGCGGACGAAGGGTTGGTCTCGGTCGAAGACTTGGGAGTCCTGCGCGTGCAGCCGCTGTCCGACCTTGGCACACCCATAGAGTTGGTTCGGCACTTCGGCGGCAGGAACGAGTACATTGCCGCCGTGCAGGAGCTTGCAGAGGCTATCTACGATACTGCCGCCTAGTGCGACTTGCAATCAATACGCAATACCACATCTTCATCTTAATCGTGATAATTAGCATATATACCAACTGACTTACGGAGACAGTGCTATGGCTACACACAGCGACAACCAGACCGATGTTCGGACGATCAAGGCATCTGAGTTCAAGACCAAATGCCTCAAGCTGATGGACGAGGTCGCCGACAGCGGTGTCGAGATTGTCATTACCAAGAACGGCCGCCCAGTGTCGCGCCTCGTACCCTATCGCGACGAGGAACCGAGCATGTTTGGCCGCAATCGAGACCAGATACGGATACTCGGGGACATTATTTCTCCTCTGGAAGTTGACTGGGATGGGGAAAGAGAACTGGCGCTCATCCAAGGGAAAGATCCAGACAAGCCATGAATGGAAATAACGACTTCAAAATCTGGGGGATGAACCGTTGATTCTTCTTGACACCCATGTTCTTCTGTGGATGGAGTCCGGCAATGAGCGGCTGGGAGCGAATGCTCGCCAAGCAATAGACAGCGCTTGGGAAGTGGGAGAAGCCGCTGTTTCTGCGATCTCATTCTGGGAAGTCGCTATGCTAGAGAGCAAGGGCCGACTGGAACTTAAGCTAGACCTCCAAGCATGGCGGCTCGATCTTCTACAGCGAGGGCTAGTGGAAGTTGCCGTTGACGGCGGAACGGCGCTTCGTGCGGGCCAACTTGTCGGGATACATGGTGACCCGGCGGATCGCCTGATAATTGCCACCGCATTAGCCGGCTACCAGTTGGTGACGGCAGATATGCACATTCTCAATTGGTCTGGTGCGCTGAATCGCCTCCGAGCCAAGGACTGACTCTCGTGGCCTTATCTACCACCATCAAGTCCATCCAAGACATCATGCGCAAGGATGTGGGCGTCGATGGCGATGCCCAGCGCATTGGTCAACTCGTCTGGCTGCTGTTCCTCAAGATATGGAACGACCGCGAGCAGGAATTGGAACTGCTTGAAGATGACTTCGCGTCTCCGTTGGTTGACGTAACTTGGATGGAGGAAGGCGAGACCCGCACCGCAGAAGACCTGCGCTGGAGTGCTTGGGCTGCTGACCGGGAAGGTGATACCGGCGATAGACTGCTCACCTTTGTCAACGATACGCTGTTTCCGGCACTCAAGGGCATGGAGGTCGAGCCGCCGAGTGCGGAAGAAGATGTGCGGATGAGTCGCCGCCGCTTGGTGCGCGGCGTCTTTGAGGACGCTTACCAATACATGAAGTCCGGTATTCTGCTGCGGCAGGTGGTCAACAAGATCGAGGAAGACATTGACTTCAACGACGCCACGAATCGGCACTTGTTCGGCAACATCTACGAGCAACTGCTCAAAGACCTTCAGAGTGCCGGGAATGCTGGCGAATACTACACGCCACGGGCGGTGACTCAATTCGCAGTCGATATGATCAATCCTCGCCTCGGGGAATCTGTCCTCGATCCGGCTTGCGGCACCGGCGGCTTTTTGTCCTGTGCCATTGAGCACATTCGCCAGCAGGACGTGAAGACGCCAGCGCAAGAGGCGCAGCTTCAGGCCAGCATTCAAGGCGTAGAGAAGAAGCCCCTGCCTCACCTGTTGTGTACCACGAATATGATCGTGCATGGCATTGACGTGCCGACCGGCATTCGGCACGACAACACCCTCGCCCGGCCCCTGCGCGACATCAATATGCGCGACCGGGTCGATGTGGTGCTCACCAATCCGCCCTTCGGCGGCATGGAGGAGGACGGCATTGAGCACAATTTCCCGCGCGAGTTTCGCACCCGCGAGACCGCAGACCTGTTCTTGGTGCTGATCGTCGAGTTGCTCAAGCCCGGTGGCCGGGCTGCGGTGGTGCTGCCGGACGGCACCCTGTTCGGCGAGGGGGTGAAGACGCGCCTGAAAGAGCGTCTGCTCACCGAGTGTGAGTTGCACACCATCGTGCGTCTGCCCAACGGGGTGTTTGCGCCGTACACTGGCATTAAGACCAATGTGCTGTTTTTCGAGAAGGGGAGGCCCACCACCGAAGTTTGGTACTACGAGCATCCCTACCCGGAAGGCTACAAGTCCTACTCCAAGACCAAGCCGATGCGGATTGAGGAGTTTGAGCCGGAGAAGGCGTGGTGGGACAAGCGGGTTGAAAACGAGTTCGCTTGGAAGGTTGGCATTGACGAGATCCGCGAGCGCAACTTCAACCTCGACATCGCTAACCCCAACACGGTTGAGGGAGGTCACGGAGACCCAGATGAACTGCTGGCGTTGTATGAGAAGGAACGGGCGGCAGCGGCAGAAGTGCGGGAGCAGTTGAAGCAGGCATTGGCCGAGGCACTGGATCGGACGGCATGACGCCGGGGGAGTTCACTGAGGTCTTTGATGAGATTGCGGAGGCACCGGGGGGGATTGAGCGGTTGCGGGAATTGGTGCTTCAGCTTGCGGTGAGGGGGCGGTTGGTGCCGCAGGATGCGAATGAGGAGCCACCTATAAGCATTTTAGAACTCAATACAAAGAAAAAGAGGTGCTTGGTAGATCAGCGTAAAATTAGTAACCCGAAGTCGCTTCCACGTCTCTCATCAGATGAAGTGCCTTTTAATGTACCTGAGACTTGGCAGTGGATTCGGTTGGGAGACGTAGCGCTTGTGGTGATGGGCAATTCACCTCCAGGTAGCTCATACAATGAACAAGGTCTCGGGGTTCCACTTATAAATGGGCCAGTTGAGTTCTCAACAGGTGCATTTGGCTTAACCATTTGTAGAAAATACACGACTAAACCCAACCAGATGTGCACGACCGGCGATATGCTCATTTGTGTGCGCGGGGCGACAACAGGAAGAACGAATATCGCTGCCTTTGATGCATGTATAGGTCGTGGAGTTGCTCTCGTTCGGGCATGGGACGCCCAACAATATGTTAATTTGTACTTATGGTACGTGGGAAAGGAGCTTCTTGCGGCTGGTAAGGGCACAACTTTTCCAAGCATTAGCTATGCAGACCTTGCTGGGAAACCACTGCCGTTGCCCCCTCTTGCCGAACAACACCGCATCGTCGCCAAGGTCGATGAGCTTATGGGGCTGATTGATCGGCTGGCGGCTGCGCGGCGTAGCCGAGAGGACTGCCGCACCGCAGCACGCGACTCGGCCCTTGCTGCGCTTCGCAATGCCGCTACCCCCGAAGAGGTAGGGACTGCATGGACGCGCATTGCCGAGCGGATGGACGACTTGCTCACTGCTCCCGCTGATTTGGCTCCGCTGCGGGAGGCTGTGCTTCAGCTTGCGGTGCGGGGGCGGTTAGTGCCGCAGGATGAAGACGAGGAACCGGCGAGCCAACTCCTCGAAGCGGTCGTTGAGGAAAAAGCGAATCTGGTCAAAGAGAAGAAGTTGCGAAAGCGTAAGCCGGATGGCCCTCTCATGTCTGATGAGATTCCTTTTGAGATTCCACAGTCTTGGGTATGGGCACGGCTCCATGATCTAGCTCACGACCTTGGCCAGAAGGTGCCTGACGAAACATTCTCTTACATTGATGTAAGCGTCGTTGACAACAAACGCGGTCTAATTCCCAGCGAAGTTCCTGTTCTCGATCCTAGTGCTGCGCCTTCACGTGCCCGAAAGTTGGTTAGCCTCGGGTCTGTAATTTACTCTACGGTTCGCCCGTATCTGCTCAACATCGCAGTAATCGAGCGTGAATACTCTCCAATGCCGATTGCATCTACGGCATTTGCCGTTTTGCATCCGTATTCCGGGGTTCATAGCCGCCTCTTATTCTTCTGGCTTCGCTCTCCGTTCTTTACTGATTTCGTTACCGCTCAGATGAAGGGAGTAGCGTATCCTGCTATCAGTGATACCGACCTCCTTCGTGCTCCGATGCCACTCCCGCCGGCTGCTGAGCAACACCGCATCGTCGCTAAGGTCGATGAGCTTATGAAGCTGATTGATCGGCTGGAGAGGCACCTTGTCTCCAAAGAGGAATATCACGAAGCCTTAGCTGCCGCTGTTGACCTGCATATAGACGTGACGGGCTCTGGTATTGATTTGGGCGTTGCGTAGGCGACTCTGTTCCCATCTTCTTTATGTTCCATGACGACCCGAGTCGGAAAAATCTCGGTCTAGTCAATGTTCGACATCTTGTCTTCTAGGATATCTTCAACAGAGCACAGTAGTGTATCCAGGATTGAGAGACTGAAAATTCTTGGGATTAGGAACAGCGAGGCGATGCTCAACAGAGAGCAGATCGAGATCGATTAACTGATAGAGGGGCTTGCCGTGGAGAAGGCGTAGTACTTGGGACAGTGCCAGCGTAGCAGCCACAGTGCCTACGAAGGGGGCACCTACTGCCTTGCCAGCTAGAAGCGCGATGCCGCAGCGATCCAATTCGCGGTTTTTGAGCATCTCTTGATAGGCAGGGCGATCCTCAGTCGTTTCAGAGGATGTAGCCGATTTCCAAATCTCTTTCGCTGACCGCGACCCCGGTAGGGTGTGCAGGTGTATAGTGCGGAAATTCTGTTGCCCTCGACCAAGCCCGGCCTCGACAACCAAATCAAAACCCACTTGGTCGAGAGCTTGCCGTCCTAGGACATTATCCAGACCACACAACGCGATGGCTGGTTCGTCGTCTTGGCGGCGGAATTTGTCATCGAACTGTCGCTCCTGCAACGCCGTTGCGAACCCACGTCGTTCTGCCCAAGTGGCCATGGCACGGGTCTTTTTCTGACCTGTCATTGCTGCGTCGCTCAAAATCGACGTGCTTTCGGTTGATGGTGTGATCTCGTCTATATCTTGCAGCACGAGAGAGAGGTTGCTAGGATTCTTATATGGCAATAACCCGAGGCCCCAAAGGTATGCTTGTCCTAGGTGTCCGAGTCCGATTAACCAGAGTCGAGATGGAAGATAGGCTAGCCGCGGTTCGTCTGGATCGAGTGCAAGCCATTTGATGTCTGCGTCGGGCTGCCACAGAGATAGTCCTATCGGCCGTCGCCCCGCCACAGGACTGCCTCTGTCCATAAAAAGGAAGGCTTCGTTGACTGCGAGGCCGGCGGACAGCATAGCCGCTAACGGTATAGTAGGTCCAGGGTCCGGCATCAGTTTCGAGTACGCCGGAAGAATACCACCTCGCCAGCCAGCGGCTGCCGTACGGATATGAAATCCAGTACTTCGTGGGAGAGGGCCTCCTCCAATAGTAATAGTCGGTATTCCGGCATCCGGCGACGCAAGAAGGCCACCGAGATCTGCCACAGCCTCGTGCAGCCTAGATCGAAGTGGTAGCGGTACTTTCAGCGGCGCATCTAAGTCGCCTTCTACGTAAATCCCGCCGAGGAACACGCGACGTCCAAGTGCAACTGCCGTCAACAATGCCGTTTGATTGATTGGGTTCCGCGCCTCATTCCCGTGGATAGTGAGCACGAGGCGATAGTCTTGAAATAGACTCTCGGCCTCATCGAGAGTTTTGGCCTCTCCGCTATCAAGTGCGTACTTGACTAAGCGGTGTAGGTTGTCGGCGTGTGGTTTGGTATTCATCAATAGTCCTCTATAGGCCGATGTGAAGAAAAGCCCTCCGAGCAGCGGGCTTAACGGTTTGCCAACGTTTCGCGCCTTGGTATCGGTAGATACCGATTTCGCGCTTTGAGAGCGGACTGGTGGCGAAGTGCGGCAGGATTAGTGCCAAGTGTCCTTTACTAGAAATCATGGGATGGGTGCGGTCTGACTCGCTCTGCTGTGAGCCGCCCGGATGGACATGGACATCGGCCACGACAGTCAGACCACGTGTTTTGCAAAGTTCCCAGAGTTTCCCGAAGTATCGCCCGTCGAAGCGGACTATGCCGGTGTCAAGGCAATGTGGATCGAGATCATCATACAGGATGAAATCAGTAATACGGGTACGTTGACCGTTGTGATGCCCTAGTAGGAAGGCCCCGCTCTCCCTTGACTTGTTGAGGCCGCGTTCCCGTAGGCAGGTGAGCAAGCGACGCCAAAGAAACCATGAACAGGACAGCTCATGCTTCGGCGCAAAGAGGCGGCGTATAATCTCGGCTATGGAGAAGTTCATGAACGAGCTCCAAGTATTGGACGATCCCCTCATTAGGACGCCAGATTTTCGACGGCATCTCGGTCCGCCAATTCTCATGCCCTTCAAAGCTTTCACGGTCACAAGGCAGATATAGAGCGGAGCCTTCTTTCCAGTCGGTGCGAAAAACTGCTGAAACGCGACCGCCTTGGCCTCGTGGCCAGTAATCAGCTCTCAAGACTTCATTACGAGTGGGATCCCACGGGCCACCCGTAGGCGGGACTTGCGGATACCCTTCGCAGTTAAAACGCAGAACGTATTTACGCCCATCTTTAGCAGTCACGGATATCAAGGCAAAGGGCCAGTTGATACCTATCAAGCACCAGCGTCCTCTCCGTTGTCCAAGGCGGAACGCGGCCTCAGCCACGTCCGCCTCGAATGCCCGCTGGTCAGGAGTGCTCAAGTCCTACTCCTAGGCGAGCCGTTCACCCTATCGTCGGGGACAAGGTCGAAGGCCAAGCTACAAGTAGAGCAGTTCACCAACCTGCCAATGTGAGTCCCCGGGACCAGCCTGTCGTGAGTGTCGACGATTTGCAAAAAATGTTCACCAGCGTCCTCGGGGCTCATTCCGAATTCGCTTTCGGCAGCCCAGTGCTTGACACGGGCAATAGTCGCGCTCGGCCCAAATTCGTCCTCAACAGTACGACCATTGAAGGTCACGCTGACTGAGACTCGGCGACAGCGATTTAGGTGAACAATTATACTGGTTGGATCAGTGACATCACTCACCTGACTGTTTTCGTCGAGCGACTTGTCTTCATCCTCCAAGAAGAGGATCACGTCTTTGTCGAGACTGTGCTTGGCGACGAGTTCGGCTTTGACCGTTGCGAAGGTAGCATCGGCATCAACCTCGACCTGCCCGATTTCGCCGACCCCTTCACATTGATAAAACAGATCGACTCTATCCATAATATGATCTCCTAGAGCTAGAGCGTAGCTTCATTGCTCGTCTCTGCCCTTCACTCTATTAATCGGATGGAAGAGTAGAAAGCGGAAAGCGCAGTAAGAATTTTTTTATAGGAGAGCCAATGGCCCACGCGGTGTAGCAGCACAGACGAAAAAGTGCGGGCATCGCGGGCATGTTACTTCGTTGATATTGGGTGGGAATTGCCCCTTAGCAATCTCACTCAACATCTCGTCACTTCTATCTCGTCGTTTATTGAGCTTATTCGACGAGATCAGTACGTCATCGACCATCTCATCCATAAGATGCAGTGCTTGGACCATCGCACGAGTACCGAAATGGGCCTGACCAGCCAATCGATAAAGAGTGTAGTCGAGGCGATCATATTCATCTGTGCGCTTGCGTCCTGTTCGGATCTTGCGTAGAGCGATTTTTCCGTCCGGCATATCAGCTATTTCGTCCGGCTCCACGACCACGCGACCATTTGGAAAATCTACTGCTAACGGCTCAACCTCAAGGGAACGCCGTCCAGTGCTGGCTCTGATTAGGGTCCCAACTAGTTGCAAAGCGAGGCGGCGGTATTCGTCAGCGGAATTATGGTCGACAGGCCCGTGTTTACGCCAGATTGTATCGAAGGCAGCTTCAGCCTCGGGGAGCGTCGGCTCAGCTTCGCGCTGACGCTCGGACACCCATTGGATGAGTTTGTAAAGGCAGTTCTGGGTTTGAGAATAGACAGTTGCTTTATGGATACCACCAAGCTCCAACATATAGGTGTAGAAGAAACGGCGAGGGCATTTTTCATAGGAGATGAGTGTACTATCTGTGACGTGCCATTCGGTGGATTGCGTTACTTGGATAGGCATCGGGCTCTGCATGTGGGCTGGCCTCGGTAAGACCACTGGATGGGCAATTTCGTCGATTGTCCCCTCTGGTAGCCAATCTAGAAAACGGGACGGAGATCGGTTTCTGCCGTTGGAGCTTCGACGCGCCAAGTGGAGGCACAGATGGGTTTGCGCTCGAGAGAGCGCAACGAAAAACAGGCATTCCTCCTCGTGTTCGTGGTTCCGCTTGGCTTTTTCCGAGACCGAAAAACCCTCTGAGCCCTCAGTCATACCGATAGGCGGTGGGCATCGTACTCCACGGTACGAAGAGGGGAAACTCGAAACCGTCAGTCCGGGTACATGGACTGCTTCAAACTCTAGCCCCTTACTACCATGAACAGTCATCAGCCGCACTGCATCTAGATGCAGTGCGGCGGCAGGTACTTGGCGCAAATCCCGCTCTTCGGCGAGTAGTACGAGCCGTCGGATACGATCCAGCATCCGCTGAATCGGCAAACCTGTGCCGGTCGGGGGCCTCTCGCGGACGAAGTTAAGGAATTGCCAAATCGCGACGCTCCGAATGTAGTCGGTGGCTGTCGTGGCTTGGGCCATCTCCCGCACAAGGCTAGTGCGATCAAGCAGATACGTTGAGAGAAACTCCCATGCGGACACGCTTGATGAGAGCCTCGACAGATCCTGCGCGAGGCGAGCAAGTGCTGATGAGCCATCAGGCGAGATACCTTGAGCCTCAGCGAGCGTCTCTAGACTCGAAAGGGGTGGCTGATTGCTGTCTCGCAGATGGTGCACTGCGGTATAGACATCTTGCATCGAAAGACCATAGCGAGGCATTGCTCCGACCCGCGCAAGGCCATTACCAAACGGATCAACCGCGAGGCTTAGAAGTGCTAGTAAATCACGCACTTCCTCGCGTTCGAACAAGCTGCCAAGATGCAAAACAGGAATGCCGTATGCCTCGAGGGCTGTGGCGATTTCATTCAGACGACGGTTTGAGCGGCAAAGTACGGCCTGATCGCGGAGAGGAACGCCCGCGCATTCGAGTTCTCGGATGCTTCTGGCGATACCTCCGCCTTCGTCGTCGGGGGTGTCGTAGTACCGGACTTCCGGTTTTCCGGGGCCAGAACCTCGGTCAGCGGCAAGGCCGAGTGGCAACATGCCCTCGGATGCACCCATCCGGGGAGCAATACTGACGAAACTGGCGACGATCTGCTCTGTCGATCTGTAGTTGATGGCGAGTTGGTCAATCACTGCACCCGGATAGTCGTCGCAAAAACGAGCCATATTGGTAGGGGACGCTCCGCGGAATCGGTAAATGGACTGGCGTGAGTCACCGACTACCCACAAGCGTTTGCCATCCCCAGCGACCGCTTTTAACAAGCGTGCGCTCGCCCGGTTTACGTCCTGATATTCGTCGACGAGAAGATGACGATGCCGTAGTTGAATAGCCTGCTTGAGCGCTGGATCGGACTCTAGGAGCAATGCGGGCTGCATGATAAGGTCGCCAAAATCGACGGCTCCCTGATCGCGCTTGGCTTGTTCGTATAGATCATAGATAGCGGCAATATCTAAGCACTTCTTGGCTGCCTTGTGAGCCTCATCGTCGTCTGCGGCCGTTTGCATAGCCTCGGCGAGCTTTCGATAGCGGATTCGGTCAACAAGTTCATCCTTAGCCCGCGAGATGGCAGGGATCACGTCTCGCAACACCAGCGTCGGATCCCAGAAGTTGCGATAGTGGACAAGGGGCAGCGTCGGAAGGCTATCCTCAAGCACATCGATCGCATCACTACGGTCGAACAAGACTGGATTGGGCGGTAAACCGAGGCGGTCATAGTGGCGCCGTATAAGATCGAGGCCGAAAGCATGGAACGTCCCGATCCAAATACGTGCAGCGGCTTCTGGCACTATGGCCACCAGTCGATCCAATAACTCACCGGCAGCCCGGTTCGAGAAGGTAAGGACGAGCAAAGAAGCCGGGTCAACGCCTTCTGCCAAGAGCGATTCAACGCGTTTTACCAGTGTCCGTGTTTTTCCGGTTCCCGGCCCAGCCTGAAGAAGGAATGGGGCGTCGCGATGTGTGGAGGCCCGGTCTTGCGACTGGTCCGGACTCGGTGTATAGGACGAAGCCATCGTCGGAGCTACTTCCTCCACCATCGGAAGTAGAAGGGCATCAAATATCTGCTGTCGGACGAGCGCCTTTGGCAGGTTCGTGTGCGAGGCGATAGCTGAGGCGCTCATGGTCTTATCAATGTAGAGCTGACGTGCAAAGCTCCGGGGTAGCAGAAATTCCCGAGCGAAAACATTGGCCTGTAGTTCGCGCCGTTCCCGCATACCATAGTCCTCGGCACGCTGCAACCCAACAGGTACCACCTCAGTTGAACGGGATAGATCGATGTCATCCTTCGTGCAAGCCGTCGAACCGGCGTGGACGTGTGCATGTCCAAGTTCGTGAGCCACAAGCAATGTACGGTCAATGACATCTCCTGATGTTTCACAGCAGATCGTACCGCTCTGTTCGTCGAACACCGCTCGGGCATTTTTTAGAGCCGGATCGCCCGGCGCAAGATAGACGAGTTCAAGGTCAAGGTGAGCCACTGCGGCCTTAATAAGTGCCGTAGTATCCACAGGATCAGTCCCCGCCTCGATAATCTTATCGCGCAGATGCGCTGCGGACTTTCGGATTGGCTCAAAGGCTTCCATCTGTTTAGAAACTCAGAAGTTGGTGCTGTTGATCGTCGCTTAGCCCCGAACTCTTAACAGCCTCGACGAAGCTTTGTCGTTGGTTGCTGTCAGGCTTGTCGGCGGCCTTATAAAACTGACGACTAGTATTTGTGCTTGGTGCAGCAAAGTAGGCAGTTACTAGGCTGATCGGAGTATTGAGCGCATCCGCAAGACACTGTAGAAAACTGCTAGGGATGGTATCCGGTTCAATTTGGCGATCTCGCAGCTTGGCGACGAAAACGGTGTTTGCACCGATCCCGTCTGCTAACGCACGAAACGCTGCACGACTTAGTTCGGCGAAGGGATTGGGAGCATCTGCAACTTCCGGCGACGGAGCACGGTTGCTGGTCAGCTTGGTTGCTTGACGCACGGCGTGTAGGCGATTGTGGAATCGGCTCATTGCACGCGAGACTACAGGACTCACACGGTTCAGATCAATCTCGGCCCTTGAATCGACTTCAGGCTCGGGTCGAAGAGCATCCATAGCGAGTTCGATGGCGAACTCCGTGAGAGAATCGGCATACTTCGGGAAGCGCCTAACGAAATCGTCAAGCAGCTCCGCGTCGGGTACACGCTTCGCTAGCGAAAACTCGTACAACACATCGCGCAACGGTGCCGCGCTGGGGGTCAAATTCATGGTCATGTCTCCTTTGTTAAGTGTGAAAGTTTCTCTGCTGCTCTTGAGAGACGATTACGAATGGTTCGGCCTGAGACATTACATATTGTCGCTACAGTCACCTCATCAGGATTATTAGATTCGATTTTGTACTCCATGACATGACAGAGGATCACAGCCTTGCGCTCGTCATACGGCAAGGTATCAATCGCTTCGTATATCTCTCTTAGCAGGACAGAACTCTCTGCTGTATCCTGACTCCTCAACGCTTCTATAAGTCGGGTGGGGACCTCCTTATGGGGAGGGCTATATTCGACGTCATCGGCGTGGTCTGATGGGAACACTAATGGCTTGAGGCGGGCTTTTTCACTTCGCACGAGGTCGGTGTAAAAAGTATAGAACGCCCGGTTGAAGCGACATTCAAAATAGTCAAGATCGTCGCTATTTTCTTCCGTACCATCAGTGGCAAATAACTCGCCGAACTGTCCAAGTACTTCCTCCTGGACATCCACAGCAGTCGGGAGTTTGTTGGCCGGGATTTTGGCTAATAAGATTGCTTCACATCGGGTGAGCAAGACAGGAAGCACTGCCTTGAAGACGGCGTCGTTGCTATTTCGACGTGCGTCCCGGATTAGATGGACCAGACACTCAGAATATAAATAATCGGGTGCCTGATGATCGGCAATAGCGAGGTGGCATAGGAGCGTCGCTGAACTCTGGGCAAGAATCTTATTGATCTGTGTCTCCACTCGATGAGGACGGACATAGAGATTTCCAGTTTTATCGTGTTTGGTCAATGGACAAACCATTTTCATTCTCCTTTATGTGAAGCGGATACCGGGCATACAGATCCCCTTATACTTCTATAATCGTGTTGAATTGGGGAAACCGGAAAGATGCCTAAACTTTTTCTGGTCTTCTATTGCGCGGTTTCTGAAAAGCTTATGGGAAGCGAATACTATATATTGTAGAGATACGCTATAATTACGCAATAAGTAGTATATTTTCAAGCAATTCCTAGACGATTCCTTAAAAAATAAAAACGACTGATGTGGTCGGTATATATGCTAGCTGTCCCTGTTGCAACGACCGTTTACGGCTTCAAAACGCCCCAGACTCACTTCGGCGAAATCGGGGTAATTCTAAGGGATAAGGCTGTTCCTGCGTTGGACTCGGCTCGTTTGCATCATCGGCTGGCGCACCAGCCACTTGTAACGGTACGTCAGGCTGCCGATCTATCTCCACTGCCGGATACTCCAACCACTGCCGTCCATCGAGCGTATTCCCACCCGCTTTCGGTGTGCGCCCGCCCCATTGTTTAAAGAAGAAGGCGACGCGCTGGGCCTGACACTGATTGCGCAATGCCCGCACCCATTCTGCTCGCACCGGACGCGCTCCCGGCCCGCTCTCGCCCCCGGCGATTACCCAATGAATATCCTCCAAGTCCACCGCACCTATCGGACCGAGCAACGGCTCGAAGGAAACGAAGCGCACGGAGGCGTTGGTCTGTTGCAGATGCCGGAGGCGCGTCAAAGCCGCGTTGTTTTCGACGGACACGCCGAGCCAGATATGCGGGGGAGCCGCTCGGCCCCAGTAGCACGCTTGGACGAAACGGCGCATCAGCGAACTGCGCTTGGTAAGCACCTGATAGATGTGCCAATCGGCGCACTCCATCGTGTCGAATACGCGCTCGATGTACTCGGTGGGAATATCCTTGTGGAAGAGATCGCTCATCGAATTGACGAAGACGAGCTGTGGACGCCGCCACTGCATGGGTTGTTCAAGGCGTTTGGGGCGAAGGGTCAGATCAAATCCCGACTCGAAAGGGTGTCCCTCGACGCCACGAAAACGCTCAGAAAGGCGCTCGGCATAGTAATGGTCGCAACCGGCGCTAACCTTCGTGCAGCCGGTAACCGGATTCCAAGTGCTGTTAGTCCACTCGATGGTGCTTTTGCGAGACATGAGAGACCTCTGTGTAATGAAAAATTATACTGAACATAAGTATAGTAATTATCCGGCCCAATATCAAGGTGGTCTTGGCGCAGGAGACCTTCCGAAGACAGCGACCACCTCCGCATGAGCGAGAATCCCGCTGTTGAGTTGACAATGCTTGGAGCATTTATTACTTGAGTACAAACCGGACGGCAATTCTGCTGCGCTTCATTGTCGCCGGTGAGCGTTGAAATGATAGAGTGATGCGATTCATTTGGCACGAACCCAAACGACAAGCCAATCTAAAGAAGCATGGGGTGGATTTCATTGACTCTGAGCGTGTCTTCGCAGGTCCGACGTTCACGTTTGAAGACCATCGCGAAGACTATGGTGAACAGCGTTGGGTCACGCTTGGGTTATTGGGCGTGAAGGTCATAGTGATAGTGCATACCGAAACTGAAGATGAAATCCGTGTTATTTCCATGCGCGAGGCAACCAATGATGAACAACTCCTCTTCTTCACCAACCTCTGATGATCGGGATGAATATCCCAAAGTGACGCAAGCGGATTTGGACCGTGCGACATTCCGCGTCGGACTCAAGCCTGCGCCACGCAAGCAACGCATCACCATCTCGCTAGATACCAACCTCATTGAATACTTCAAAGCGAAGGCTGGGGAGCGAGGCTATCAAGTTCTGATTAACGAGACTTTGCGGCAGGCAAAGGAACACGAAGACTTGGAAGATACATTGCGGCGAGTCATTCGTGAGGAATTGCGCCGTGAAACGCACGACAGCGGCACCTAATCCATAGCGACTAGATCCGCAAAACAGAAGTATTATGACTGTTAATACTACTCGCTGGAATTCAGCAGAGTATCTCAAAACAGAAGAAGATATTCAATTGTACTTGGAAGCCTGCCTTGAAGAAGCTGGAGATGATCCCGCTTTTATAGCCCATGCCTTGGATGTAATCGCTCGTGCCAAAGATATGAACATCAAACGATGAGTAACCAGTTCAAAAGCGAGGCACTATCGGCCGTGTATGAGACGGCTCTTGGACTTCACGAGGCGGGAGTCCTAAACAAAGTGACCATGAAGACATTCGACGAGATGTGCCTGACTCCGGTGGAAGAGTTGACGCCGGAACAGATACGCCAATTGAGTTGCTCGTCAATCAAGACCCGCATCAGGGTGAAGGATCTTGCGGCGTGCTCTCCAAGGCTTCGGCCAGAGCCAATTCGAGGAATGCCTCAGCTTGCTCGCGGCTTACGCTTGGGAAGCCGTCGAGGAATTGCTCAAGGGAGTCACCGGCCTTCAGGTGAATGATAAGGCTATCTACGGGAACCCGGGTGCCCGTGAACACGGGAGTCCCCCCTATGATCTCGGGATCAGAGTGGTAAATTTGCTGTTTGTCCATTTTGTCATCTCACAGGGTTATTTCTTTTTAAGATGACTCTGCACCGCATAGTGGGCAAGCTTTTACTTCTTTACCAAAGAGGTAAGCGCGGTTTTTGCCATCTCTTTTGCCGTTCTTAGCAGATCGCGTTCCTTCGGCTCAAACCAGCCCAGTCCCACCCCCCCAACTAGAAATAAAATTCCAAAAACCGCACCCGAAATAATTATGTTTGAAACAGCAGAATCAAAGAGTAGAAAAAACGATGAGCACACACCAATCCCACCATTGAATAGGACAAGTTTGCCCAGTGTGCTCCAGGGTAGGATGGTCCTCAAGGGGGTCCCGAGGACTCTCGAAGCTTTCCACATATAGTAGCCAACCTGACAATACGTGCTGCAGACCAAACCTATGGCGGGTCCAAAGGGGCCTACCAAAGGAATCAGGGCAAGCCCCACAACCACTGCTATAAAAAGGTCCAGAACCGTTCCGAAGAGCACGCTGCCGGCTCTGTCTGCCGCCAACAATACTAGGCTGGCAGTTGATACACGACATAGTAGTATCAGGGTAAATACCCGAAAATAATCTCCACTGACACGGTAGGATGCGCCAAACAAGAAGCTCATTAGATCAGGACCTACTACAAATGAAAATGCCGCAAGTGGAAAAAGAAAAAAAGCGATCCTTCTAGCAGCAAAATGCATAAGGCTTACAATATAGCGGGTATCTTTCCTATGATAGGCACCTCTAAGCTCAGGTTGTAAAACCACGAACATCGAATCAACTAGAATTCCAACAACAGGCAACTCCCAGGCTCCATTGTAGTAATAGGCAAAAGTACTGGCGTTAAAATAGGGGAAATAGGAAGCAGAGAGGATAAAGAGCAATTTGTCGGAGAACTTGGTCAGCACTCCAACACCTTCTCTCAGGCCAACAGGCCAAATATAGCGAAGTTGTTTGTGCAGCCAATCCCGGCGAAAGCGAAACGAGTAGGGCCGAAGCATCTTCCACAATATATAAAAAACAACGATAAAGCGAGACATTACGGAGAGGCTTAAGCCTATAAAAATCCACTCTAGGGACTTCCCGACAAAATATCCTAACAAGACCGCGGACAGATGAATCAACGAGAAAAAAACCAGAGAAATCGCCAACCATTTGGGCTTGTTATAGACAATTAGGAAGGCTTCCCAAAAACCACAAACAATCAGCCCGAAACCAATAGCCGCAATTGGAAGTAGAGGAACTATATCCGGGCCAATTCCGAAAAAAGTGGATCGATAAGCGGCCCCAAGCCCCCCGACACACCCTAAAAACAGGAAGGCCATACACAGGTTCAGGAGGACATGCTGCAACATGAGATTGTTGCGTTCCTGCCCGGAGAGTGGAGGTAGAAAAAAATTTATGCTTATAGGTAGCCCAAATAAAAAGAGTGGAATAGCTACATTTAAAAAAACCCAAATTTGCTGGTAATATCCATAATCAGCGGGAGGCAGATTACGGGCCAAAATGATATTGACCAGAAGGAGAGCAGAAATACCTGCGAGGCGTCCAAGTGTTACCCAACCTATTCGGCGAGTGAGGCCTGGTGACGCTGCGTCTATTATCGGTTTATCTTCCACCAAAATACTTTACTGGAGGTGATTCTATTTGGCTTCGACTATTGAAGTTAGGCTCCAACTGGTAGAAAAGGGAACCTCCCCCCAAAATTATCTGCTTCATTTTAAACGAGGGGTTGATCAGCTCTTCACAAAAATTCGGCAAAATATGGCTAATTTTTTGGACATGTATAATTATGTATGATATAGATTGTTGTGTCAAACCTCATCCTATTCCCCTCCAGAGCGGAACGCGACAGGACATTCAAGCGTGCGCTATATGCCAATCACGGTGTGAACGAATACTGGATGGTGGATATCATCGCGAAGGATGTAACAGTCCTATTACTAGGCGAGCGTGGATACGAAGTCGTGGATACCCACGGCGAAGGAGAGACATTGACTTCGCCGACCTTGCAAGGGCTCACGCTGAATATCGGCGATCTATTCTAAGTGCCCTGTCTAGTAGGCGCTCCCGCATTCTACGCCAATATTCCTACACCTCCACCCGCCTTCCGCTACGAGCCGATTCAAAAGCCGCCTCGACCACTTTGAGCGTGCCGTCGGCATGGTCGGCCATATAGGCAGGGGTTTCTTCTCCGCGCAGACATTGCTGGAAAAAGTCGATAGCGGGCTGGAAAGGCGGCGTGCCGGTCTGGAAGGTCTCGCTGCGGCTCTCATCGGAGCCGATGACCACGTCAAAGCTGCTCTCCGCGCCGGGATGGTACGGAGAGGGAACAACCAGTCGGCCTTGGTCTCCGGTGATAAGGGCATGAGGTCCGCCGCGGCCCTCGAAGCTGCAGTACAAGGTCGCGGTGAGGCCGTCGGGGTATTCGAGGATGAGCGAGGTGGCCACATCTACTCCGGCTTGCGCGTCAAAGCGCATGTGCGCCTGGACGCCGACCGGGTCGGTGCCAGCGATGAAGCGCGAAAAGGTGATGGGGTACACGCCGCCGTCGTAAATGCTGCCGCCGCCCAGCGCTTTAATCAGGCGGATGTTGCTGGGGTCGTTGACGACGAAGGTCATGCCGGCGTTAATGTGGCGCAGGGTGCCGATCTCGTCGGCCGCGATGATTTCCCTGAGGCGGTGGCTTTGGGGATGGTGCATGAAGACAAAGGCCTCAAAGAGCAGCACGTCGGCTTTGCGGCATGCCTCGACCATTTGCCGGCCCTCGGCCGCGGTGACGGCGAGGGGTTTTTCGCAAAAGACGTGTTTGCCAGCCTCGGCGGCTTTGATGGTCCATTCGGCGTGCAGCGAGTTGGGCAGCGAGATATAGATCGCGTCGATGTCCGGGTGGTCGAGCAGGGCTTGGTAACTGCCCAGCGCCACGGGAATATCGTGGTCGCGGGCAAAGGCGTCGGCCGTGGCTTGGCTGCGGCTGGCTATGGCGTGGACTTGAGCACCGGGCGTGGCGCGGGCCGAGGGGATGAAGGCGGTGACGCCAATTCTGGCGGTGCTGAGAATGCCCCATTTGATGGGTCGTGAACTGGTCATTGGAGAACCTCCTGTGGCTTATTTTAACAGTATGGGAATACCCTTATATAGACCAAATAGCCCGACGAAGTAAATGCGGCCGGTTTTTCCGAGAGGCGGCCAGAGTCCCAAGGCGATTGCGGACTGCCGCCGGGATATTATCTTGATCCAGCATAATCCAACCATAGAGAGGCAACCATGGCCCAGCGCAAAAAGATCGCCGCTATTATCACCGAATACCGCGTCCCGGCGCACGCCGACGTCATTGTCGGCAAGTTCATCAAGGGTTTTCCCACGGACGAGGGCATGCAGGAGCCGCAGGTGGATATCGCCTCCATGTACCTGGACCAGATACCCGACAATGATATCGGCCTGCGAGTATCCAAAGAATACGATATACCCGTGTACCAGAGTATTCCCTCGGCGCTGTGTCTGGGGGGCAGCAAATTGGCCGTCGATGGCGTGATTTCCATTGGCGAACACGGCACGTACGCCTTCAACGAGAAGGGCCAGCACCTGTATCCCCGGCGCTTTTTCTTTGAGCAGATCTGCGGCGTTATGGCCACCTCCGGCCGCTCGGTGCCGGTGTTCAGTGACAAGCACCTGTCCTACAACTGGTGCGACGCCAAGTGGATGTACGACCGGGCCGTGGAACTGAACGTCCCCTTTATGGCCGGCTCTTCAGTGCCCTTGGGCTGGCGCGACCCTTGGCTCGAACACGAGCGGGATGCCCCCATCGAAGACGCCCTCATGCTCAGCTTTGGCGGCATTGAGTCCTACGGCTATCACGGCTTTGAGGGTCTGCAGGCCATGGTCGAGCGGCGTCGGGGCGGTGAGACCGGTCTGGTGGCCGTGCAGTGTTTGGAAGGCGAGGCCGTGTGGCAGGCCGGTGCCGACGGCCTGTGGTCGCGCGAGTTGGCGGATGCGGCCGCGGCCGTGGGCAAAACCTCGGCCGAACCCATGGAGGAGGCCTGCGAAAATCCAGCGGCCTTTCTGCTGGAATACAGAGATGGTTTCAAAGCCGCCCTGCTGCACTTGAACGGGTACGCCGAGGAATGGTCGTACGCGGCCCGCGTCAACGGCGAGGTACAGGCCACGGGTCTGCGCTTGCACGGGCCGCCCTATCCCCACTTCAGCTACTTGGGTCTCAATATCCAAGAGATGTTTCTCACGGGCCAGCCGCAGTACCCGGTGGAGCGCACCCTGCTGGTAAGCGGCGGTCTGGACGCCCTGATGGATTCGCGTCACCGGGGCCATATACGGCTGGAGACACCGCACTTGGATGTGCAATACCAGGCCCCAGAAAACATGCCCATCCGTCCCACCGGACCCCGGCCGCAGGGGGCGAGCACAGTGCCTTTCGACAGGATTTAGGACCACTTCCGGGACAACGGTCGCCTCTTTCCGCTGGCGGAAGTGGCCTTGTCAATTCCGGTGTCTGGGCTTTGATTTGCTGCTTATGAATGATTCGCAACAACAACTCGTCTCGGAGCCGCGCAAGGTCGGCTACATCTGGATCGTCTATTTGCTGCTCTACGCAGTGGCCATTCCTTGGTATTGGCCCGAAGGGTATCGGGGGCCACTGGTGTTGGGCTTTCCGCTGTGGGTGGCGGTGTCGCTGGGGGCGGTGCTGCTGTTGGCCGCTTGGACGGCCTTTGTGATCCGCCGCTACTGGATTGACGCCGAGGAGGAAGCGTGATGGGCGGCATGGTGTTTGGTCCGGGCGCGCTCATCGCGGTGGGGCTATATCTGGTCTCGATGATCGGCGTGGGGTGGATTGCGCGCACGCGTCGCCGCTCCAATAGCATGGCCGACTTCTATCTGGCGGGGCGCTCGATGGGCTTGCTGGTGCTTTTTTTGACGCTCTATGCAACCCAATACAGCGGCAATACGCTTTTTGGCTACACGGGCAAGACCTATCGCATCGGCTTTGAGTGGACGGCGTCGGTGCTCTTTATGTTCTCGATCATCATCGGCTACATGCTCTTTGCCCCGCGCTTGGTCGCGCTGGCGCACAAGGAAGGGTTTATCACCCCTGGCGACTACATTACGCACCGCTTCCGCTCGGCGGTGCTGACGCTTTTGAGCACGGTCTTGATGATCTACGCGCTGGGCAACTACGCACTGGCCCAGCTCAAGGCGATGGGCGCGGCGGTCGAGGGGATCACCGACGGCGCGATTCCCGGCAGCTATGGCATTATCGGCTTGGCAGTGATCATGGTCATCTATGAGACCTTGGGGGGGATGCGCTCGGTGGCGTGGACGGATGTTATGCAGGGGGGCGTGCTGCTGTTGGGTTTCGGCATTTTGGTCTTTCTCATCCCGCAGAATCTAGGGGGTGGCTTGGGGCAGGTGGTGGCCCAACTGAGCGAAATGGATCCGCCCAAGGTGCAAGCGCCGAGCTTAGAGGGGGCTAATAAATGGATTAGCTACGCGCTGCTGTTGGGCTGCGGAGCGGCCATTTACCCGCAGGCGATCCAACGGCTGTACGCCAGCCGCTCGGTTGCGGTGCTCAAGCGCTCGCTGACCCTGATGGCTTTTATGCCGCTTACTACTACGCTGGTCGCCTTGATATGTGGCGTGACGGCCGCGGTGGTGTTGCCCGATCTGACCAAAGCCGAAAGCGAACAGGTGCTGGCCCGGCTCTGTGCACTGGTGATGGGTGAGTCCGCACTGGGCTACTGGCTGGTCGTGGCGATTTTTGCCGCAGTGCTGGCGGCACTGATGTCCACTGCGGATTCGGCGCTGTTGTCGATCTCGTCGATGTTTACCAAGGACATTTATCTGCCGTATTTCCGGCCGCAGGCCACCGAGGCCGAGCTGACGAAGGTGGGCAAAATTTGCTCGTGGATCATCGTCGCCGTGCTGGTCGCCGTGGCGATTGGCACCGATGCGACCTTGGTGCGGCTGCTGGAGTTGAAGTTCGAGGTCTTGATCCAAGTTGTGCCGTGCTTCTTTCTCGGGCTGTACTGGAAGCGGCTGTCGGCGCGGACGGCGCTGACCGGTATGGTCTGCGGGCTGGCGGTGGCGCTGGGGTTGACCTTTGGGGGCAAACCGATGATCTGGGGCTTCCACGCCGGGGTGATTGGCCTCGTCATCAACGCGGCGGTCTGCGCCATTGGCACCTGCTGTAAACCAGCGACATCAGACTAGAAGGAGACCTATGCGTCCTGCATCCAAGCGGTTTCTCGTCGATTTGCTCAGCGCCCCTGGTCCTTCGGGTTACGAGGGGCCGGTGCGGGCGGTGTGGAAAGACGCAGTGGAAAAGTACGCCGACCGCGTCGAGATCGATGTCCACGGCAATACCATCGGCTGCTACAACGAAGCCGGCGGCCCCAAGATCATGTTCGCTGGGCACGCCGACGAGTTGGGCTTCCAGATCGTGTACATCGACGACAAAGGATATCTGTACTTTGACACCATCGGCGGCTTTGACTTGCAGATCGTGCCGGGCCGCAAGGTGCGCATCCACACCGCGCAAGGGCCGGTCTTGGGCGTGTTGGGCAAAAAGCCCATCCACCTGATGAAGGCAGCGGATCGCAGCAAAGTACCGGACAAACACGACTTGTGGATCGACATTGGCGCAGCCGATGCGGACGAGGCGCGGCAACTCGTGGCTATCGGCGATCCGGCGACCTACGACGCCAACTTTGAAGAACTGCGCAATGGGTTGGTGGTGTCGCGGGGGATTGACAATAAGGCCGGTGCTTGGGTGGTCGCCGAGGCGCTCAGGCGGGTCAGCCGCGCCAAGCGCAAGTGCCGCGCCGCGGTGTATGCGGTGGCCACCGTGCAGGAGGAAGTGGGGTTGCGAGGAGCCAAGACTAGTGCTTATGGAGTAGATCCGCTGGTGGGTATTGCCGTGGATGTTACGTGGGCAACGGACCATCCAGATATCGATAAGCGCCAAGTCGGCGAATGCAAGCTAGGCGGGGGGCCGGTCATTTTGCGCGGGGCCAATGCCAACCCGGTCGTGTCCGAGCAGCTAGTACAGGTGGCAGAAAAGAAGAAAATTCCCTATCAAATCCAAGCCGAGCCAGGAGGCACGGGCACGGACGCCAACGCCATCCAGCTCAGTCGGGCCGGGGTGGCCACGGGATTGGTCAGCGTGCCGCAGCGCTACATGCACACGCCGGTCGAGATCGCGTCCTTAGCGGACTTAGACTACACGGCCAAGCTGCTGGCCGAATTCACGCTTTCTGTGGATGCCGAGGCTGACTTTACTCCTTGAGGAGGGAGCCATGAAAATAACGTCTGTCGATATTTGGACCGTAGTGGTGCCGACGATCCCCGGGCGGGTACACAGCCCGGAATGCGTGCCCGAGACTGGGTGGGACCAAATGCCCAAGCACATCGTGCGCTTGAATACGGATACTGAGTTGGTCGGCTTGGGTGAGACTGGTCGCGGCGAGGCGATAGAACAGGTCCGCGCTGGGGCGGCTCAACTGTTGGGTAAAGACCCCGAGCAGCTAACCTTGCAGGATATTTTTGCCGCCCGCCACGATGGCACCGAGAAGTTGCCGACGGTGGGGGGTGGACCGGCGTATGGTGCCTTTGAAATGGCGATTTTTGACTTGGTAGGCAAAGCGCGTCAGGTGCCGGTACACGCGCTGCTGGGCGGTGCGGTGCGCGACCGAGTGCGCGCCGATTACTGGATGGGGCACCTGACGGTTGAAGACGGCAAGCGAGCTGTCGAGCGGGCGCTGGAGCACGGATTTACAGGCGTCAAGATCAAGTGCAAGATCGAAGAGCCGATGGTCGAAAGGCTGAAGGCCATGCGCGAGGTGGGCGGCGTGGATTTCAAGGTGACGGTCGATCCCAACGAGCGCTTCCACACGGCCGAGCAAACCATTGAGCTGGCGCAGCAGCTAGAGGCCGTGGGCAATGTCGAGGTTTTTGAGGATCCCATCCCCAAATCCGACTTGGAAGGCTACATTCAAATTCACGAGGCCATCAACCTGCCGGTGGCCATGCACGTGGGGAGCGGGCCGCAGATCGTCCGCGCTATCAAGGCCGAGGTCGTCGATTGTTTTAACTTGGGCGGCAGCCTCGTTGGCTTTCAGAAGAACGCGGCCGTAGCGGCCGCGGCGGGTCTGCGCTGCTGGCACGGTTCGGGCAACGACTTGGGCATCGTCGATACCTCATACGTCCACGCGGCGGCCGCCGCGCCCAACTGCACGATGGCTTCGGATTTTGTCGGGAGCTGGACCCGCGAAGACGACCTAATTGTCGAGCCGATTCCCTTTGTCGATGGATACGTGCCCACGCCCATGCAGCCGGGCTTGGGCTGCGCGTTGGACGAGAAAGCTTTGGAACGCTACGTTCGGGGGAGTGAAACTGCTTCTTGAGCGGAGCGATCTATTTACAATTCTGTGCGTCGGGCTTGGCGCACTTAATCTCTATATAGGAGGATAATATCATGTGCAAATGGCTGGATAAAACCACGGCCTTGGTCCTGTGCGGTGCTCTGGTGCTGGTCGCCTGCGGCGACGACGACTCCGCACCGGTGGAGCCGGAGCCGGAACCGGCGGCTGAGCTAACGCCTGAAATCGTCGGCTTATACGGCACGCTGGTCGCTAGTTTTCAGAATGTCTTTTTCGCTGCGCTAGTGCCCGGTACGACTTCGGTACCGGGGGAAGGCGGCGGCTCAGTGGAGATCTCAGGCAACGACTGGACGTTGCAGGACTTCTCGCCCGATGGCGCGTTGATAATCAACGGTGCCATAAATGTCGGCATTGACCAGACGCCCATTCCGCTGACCGGGGAAGTTACCCTTTCTGGATCACAGGAAGCCGAACTGGTGCTCGATATGGAGCTCTCGGTCGGCACCGATGGCCTTTCTGCGACCGGGACGGTGACCATCGATGGCGCGGAATTTGACGCCGCAGAACTCTCGGCTGCTGTCGACGCTGCGCTCGCTGCTGCCGAAGCGGCTGGCTAGCAGGTCGTGCGGCTTTGGTGTCTGGTCGCGGCCCTAGCTTGGTGCTGGGGCTGCGACCGCGGTCTCGATGCCGAGGCCAGCGGGCAGACCGGGATCGCTGGCCGGCTGCACTTTGTCGGTGAGTGGCCCGCCAACGTGGGGCAGGTGGCCGTGGCCGTCTATCGCCAGCCGCCTGCTTCGCTGGCCGATTTTTTTAGAATTAACGGCTGGGACACCGAGGTCGCGCTCGGGGTCGAGTCGTACGACTATTTCGTCCCTTTAGATGGAGAAGGCGTATATCAGTGGATTGTCGTGGCTTGGCGCCAAGAGGACCAGTTTTGGGATCTCACCTCGCTTTTGGGCTGCTATTACCTGCCTGGAGCCGACCTCCCCGCGCCGGTGGAAGTCGGCCCCGGGGAGGTTGCTACCGATATTGACATTGAAATCAACTTTGCTGTGTTGGACCATGAGACCGAGCTTAGCACTGCTCTGTGCGAGCGCGCTTTGCCTGCTGAATTGTTGGCCGAGCTCGGCCGCTGATATCGTCGTCCGCGTCCTCGACGCTGGCGACCAAACCCCGCTGCCCGGCGCGACGTTGGCGGTGTTGGGGACGGAATTTGGGGGGTACGCCAACCAAGAGGGCTACTGCCGCATCGAGGGTTTGCCGCCCGGCCAATACGATCTGCTTTGTTCGCATATTGGCTATCGCTCGCATACGCTACGCGGCGTTGTGCCCGGGGAGGAGGGGCGCGTCGTCGCCCTCGAACCTACGGCTGTCGAAGTTCCTGAGCTAGTCGTCTCTGCTGCCCGCCGCTCCCAAACCTTTGCTCAAGCTCCCATTAGCATTTCAGTAGCCGATGCCGAGCACATCGCCGATCACAACGCCTTCTCGCTGACCGGCCCCCTGCGCTATGTCTCGGGCATCAGCCAAGTAGGCAACCAGCCCGTCGTGCGCGGGTCGAGCGGCTACAGTCGCGGCACGGGCAGTCGGCTCCTGATGCTGGTGGATGGATTTCCCATGCTGTCGTCGGATCTGGGCGACATCAAGTGGGATGCCGTGCCCTTGCAGCAAGTCGAGCGCGTGGAGGTGGTCAAGGGGGCTGGCTCGGCCCTGTACGGCACCGGGGCTTTGGGCGGGGTGATCAACGTGCTTACCCGCGATCCGGCGCGCGAGCCGGGCACTCGCTTTCGGCTGCTCAGCGGGCTGTATAGCCAGCCGGCGCATAGCCAGTGGCACTGGCGCGAGTCTCCGATGCACTTTGTCGGGTTTGACGTAAGCCACAATCGAGTTTTGGGCCGGACTGGCTTGGCGCTGAGCGGGGGGCACAACCGGGGCACCGGCTATCATCAAAACGGCGACAACCGCCGCTACCATCTCTACGCCAAGGCCGTGCATCGCTTTTCGCCGACGAGCTATTGGCGCGTGATGGGCAACTGGGCACTGGACGACCACGGGGTTTTCATCCAGTGGCGCGACCGCAGCCATCCACTGGCCGTGCCCGAAAACGACGCGCCAGCCCATTCCGCCTCGTGGAAGCTGCACCTCAATTCTGAGTATTATCGACTGGTACACAGCGAGTTAGGATATCGACTCAAGACGGGGTACTACCGCACGGACTTTACCAACAACGCGGCGGCTGGCGGTTTGGCTTCGGCTGGCCACAAAATTTCGGGCGAAGGTCAGTTCGACTACACGGGATTGCGCGGTTGGAATTGGACGCTGGGGTTGGCCTCGGTAGCTGATCTGGTGCGCTCGCCCAGTGATTTCCTCGGCGTGCGTTCCCTGATAACCACCTCCGGCTACGCCCAAGGCGCGTACGAACTCAGTCCGCTGGCCGAGTGGACGGTCGGGTTGCGCTACGACTGGAGTCGGCTCTCCGAGGCGTCTGGGTTGGCAGCAGGACCGTGCGGGGTACCGTCGGTCGCGAGTAAAAGCACCGGGGAATTTAGTCCCCAGACCGGCTTTTCCTACCGGCTGTCGGAGACGACCGCGTTGCGGGCTTCGCTCGGTCGGGGCTTTCGCGTGCCGGCGGTGGTTGAAGTCTTTTCCCAAGCCGAGGCCTCTGGTATCCGCGTCTGTCCCAACCCCGCCTTGGATCCCGAGCGGGCTTGGTCTAGCGAGGTGGGGATCAAACAGGAACTGGCGAAGTGGTTGGCCTTGGATATGGCGCTGTTTTGGAACGAATACCGAGGATTCATTGAGGCGCGTCCAGACCCTTACACTGGAGGGACCGTGCCCGTGGCTCGCTTCCTGAACTTGGCGCAGGCGCGGGTCGGCGGATTTGAAAGCGAGCTCTTGGTCGCCTTGCCACTAGGCCTAGGGGCTAGGGCGGCATACACCTTGGTTGATGGCGTGGAGTTTCTCGATGTGGACCAAGTGTTGCCGCCTTATTGTCACGGCGACTACGGCGATCAGGCGCCGCTGCCTTACCGGTCGCGCCACGTCCTCAATCTGGGTCTCCAAGGGAAGCGCGGCCCCACCAGCGGGCGGGTAAACTTCCAATACCTCAGCCGCTTTGAACGGGTATCCGGCCTGTTTGCCGAGTGCGGGCGCGACTATGTGCCCATTTACTTGCTCGACGTGCAGTTGAGCCACACGCTAGGCCCTTTGCAGATCAACCTGCGAGTGGATAATGCGTTGCAGTATTACTACGCGACGATCGAGCGCCAAATACGTCCCTTGCGCCGCATCTCCCTGAGCGTGGATGGTGCGCTCTAATAATCCCTATACAGCTAGTCTAGCCCACTGGCAGGCCGCCATTGAGCAGGGCCGCTTTGACGGCGAGTTCGGGCGGATCTACGGGCGGGAGCAGGTGGCGGCTTGGCGGGCTAATTACTTGGAGGCCCTGCGGCACTTTGCCGCCCGCTACGGCAGTGAAGGCCGCGTGGTCGTGGCGCGCTGTCCCGGGCAGATGAACGTCATGGGTATGCACATTGACTACGGCGGCATGCCCTCGGTGCGGATGGCCGTGCGCGGTGCGGATACGTTGGTGGTGGCGCGGCCAGCCGCCAGTCGGCAGGTGCGGCTCGCTAGCTTCCTGCGCAGTTCGGGCGCGGCCGCCGATTGCTTCGCGCCCATTGAGTTGGACTTGGATAAAATTTTGCCGAAGGCTTGCGTGGCCGAGCGGCAGGCGCTGATGGACTACGCTGGTCAAGTTTGCCGCCAGCGATTAGAGCGCACGGGTAGTTCTTTGGCTCGCGATTGGTCGGCGCTGGTGGAGGGGCAGCTCGTGTACTTGGAGAGTTATTTTCGCGGCCGCGTGGCTTTGGGCGGCTTCGACGGGCTGGTGTGGAGCAATGTCTCGCCCAGCGGGGGCATGAGTTCGTCCTCGGCGCTGGTGGTGGCGACCGCGTTGGCGGCGATGGGGGTTCACGGATTGGTGCCGCGCCGCGATATGCCCGCAGCGGATTTGGTCGATGGGCTAGGCACCTCCGAGTGGATGCGCGGCACTCGCGGTGGCACGGCTGACCACGGAGGGATGATCTTGGGCCGGGCGGGCAAGCTGGTCGGCGTCGGGGTCTTTCCAGCCCGCGTGCAAGGCGAGGCGGTGTTGCCCGATGAGTATGCGGCGATAGTGCTCGACAGCGGCATCGTGCGCGAATACGACGAAGCCGTCAAGGAAGAGACGGTCATCGCCTATCCGCTCGGCACATTTATCGCTCGCGAGTTGATTTTGCCGCAGCTAGGTAAAAGCCACGCCGTGTGCGAAAGCATCCGCTATCTGCGGGATATTGCGCCCGAGACGTTAGGGTTGTCGCTTGCGAAACTGTACCGGGTCTTGGGCCAGTTGCCTCGGCAGACCAGTCTGGCGGAGTTAGCTGCCGAGGCGCAAGCAGCCGGAGTCGGGGAGCAATTCGACGCCATGTGCCAGCGGGAGGTCGCTGGCAAGTTTCAGCTTCTATCGGAAGACACGCCGTTGTTTATTCGTCGGCGTTGCATCTATGGCTTGGCCGAGCAGGACCGGGTGGCCGGTATGGTCGAATACCTCAATGCGGGCGATATGGCCACGGCCTTGGAACTGATCCGCATTTCGCACGACGGCGATCTGGACCGGGAAGTCGAAGACGAGGTCTTGGCGCAGCTTGTAGAGCGGGCCGAGCGCGGGGATGAGCGAGCACAACTGCGCTTTTTGCCGGGGGGCTATGGGCGGATGACGCCGGCCTACGATCGGACCGTGCGGGTGGTCAATCGGTTTCTCGCCGCTGAGGGACCAACGGCAGGGGCCGTGCAGCGGCTGGGCGCTGGTTGGGGCGGCAACATCGGCGGGTTAGTCCACCGGGCATTCGTCGATGGGGAACGCCGTGCCGCGTTTGCCGAGATGTTGCGAACGGAGCTAGGCCATGAGCCGGAGCTAGCCGTGGCCGTGCCCGGCGAAGGAGCCGGTTTGCTCGCCGCGCCGCAAGGAGATTGAGATGGAGCATTTATTGGACGGCGTGCGGGTGCTCGACTTGACGCGGGTGTTGGCCGGGCCGTATGCGTCCATGGTGTTGGCCGACTTGGGCGCGGAAGTGATCAAGATCGAGCTACCGGGCACGGGCGACGAGGCGCGGGAGTTTGGCCCGTTCCAGAATGGCGAGAGCGCGTACTTTGCCAGCGTCAATCGCGGTAAGAAAAGCGCGACGATCGACTTGCGGCAGGCGCAGGGCCAAGATTTGGCGCGGCGTTTGGCTGGCGAGTGCGACGTGTTGATTGAAAATTTTCGCCCTGGCAGCATGGATCGCTTTGGGTTGGGATACGCGGACCTGCACGCGCTGTATCCGCGCTTGGTGTATGCGTCGATTTCGGGTTTTGGCCAGACCGGCCCATACGCGCAGCGGCCCGCGTACGACGTGCTCATTCAGGCGATGGGGGGGCTGGCTAGTATCACCGGGCAGCCCGACGGTCCGCCCGTGCGGGTCGGCTCGTCGATTGCCGATTTGAGCGCGGCGCTCTTTGGGGCGATTGGCATCCTCGCGGCCTTGGAGCGGGCGCGGCGCACTGGAGAGGGACAGCAAGTCGATATTTCCATGCTCGACTGTCAGGTGGCGCTGTTGGAAAACGCCCTTGCCCGCTACGCCGTATCTGGCGAAGTGCCCAAGCCACTCGGGTCGCGGCATCCGGCCATTACGCCTTTTCAGTTCTTCGCCGCCCGCGATGGGTACATTGTCATTGCTGCAGGTAATGACCGGCTCTGGCGTCAGCTTTGCGACGCCCTGGGCCTCGGCGCGTTGGCCGACGATCCGCGCTTTGCCAACAATGCGCTGCGCACTGAGAATCACGCGGCGTTGGAGCCGATTTTGGAGAGGGTGGTGGCTGAGAAAACCGTTGATGAATGGTGCTCTATACTAGCTGCGGCCGGCGTGCCGAGCGGGCCGTTGTGCGATGTGGGGCAGGTCTTTAGCGATGAACAGGTGGCAGCGCGGGATATGATCGTCGAACTGGAGCATCCAGTTGCGGGCCGGCAGACGGTGGCTAACTCGCCGCTGCGGTTTTCTGCGACGCCGGTCGAGTTGCGCGGGCCAGCGCCCTTGTTGGGGCAGCATACCGAGGAGATTTTAAGCGGCGTTTTGGGGCTGACGGAAGGGGAGATGGAGGCGTTGCGGGATGAGGGGGTTATATAGCAGTCCTAAATCATTCAAGATGATCTGCAGATGGACGCAGAATAGGATGTACAAGATGATCCACCGCATGAGAGGGTAGGAATCTTGGCTGCCGCTGGCTATGCTGCTACCTATCTCTTTGCGCGATTCAAAGGAGATGATGTGGACAACAAACGCGTTCTAAACAGCCCAGTTGAGACCTCGGATCGCATCGCGAGCTTGGATGTGCTACGCGGTTTCGCCGTGCTTGGAATACTGGTTATGAACATCCAGGCGTTTGCAATGCCTATGGCCGCGTACTTTAACCCTACGGCATACGGCGATCTCAGCGGTATCAACTTTTTCACTTGGCTGGTTGGCTACCTGTTCGTCGACCAGAAGTTTTTGTCGATGTTCTCACTTCTTTTTGGGGCCGGCATCTGCTTGTTTGCCGATCGCGTAGAGGCTCGCAGCGGTCGCTCGGCCGGCTTGCACTACCGGCGCATGTTTTGGCTGCTCCTCTTCGGCCTTGTACATGCCTACTTCCTGTGGTCGGGCGATATATTGGTCACGTACGCGCTTTGCGGTTCCGTCCTCTTTTTTTTGCGGCACCGCTCGCCACGCACGCTGGTGATCATCGGCCTCGCGGTCTTTTCAGTGGCGAGTGTCCTCTACATCGCAATAGGCATGACGACAGAGTTTATCCCCGCTAAAGACGTGGCGGAAATCGTAGCGGTGTGGGCACCAGACGCGGCCAAAATTGATGCGGAGTTGCTCGCTTACCGCAGCGGATGGTTCGCCCAGCAGGCGCAGCGGAGTGCCGATACGCTGGAAATGCACACGACGGCCCTGGCAATCAAACTGCTCTGGCAATCCGCAGGTATTATGCTGATGGGTATGGCCCTCTACCGCTGGCAGATCCTGAGTGCGGTCCGCAGCGATGTATTCTATCGCTGGCTCGCGCTCATTGGGTTTGGCGTTGGCGTGCCGGTCGTTGCTGCGGGTGCATGGTGGAATTTTGCGGCCGAATGGCGCTGGGATCGCTCGATGTTTCTGGGTTCGCAATTCAACTATTGGGGCAGCCTCGCGATGGCATTTGGCTACGTCGGCCTCGCGATGCTGGCGGTTCGACGCGGATGGTTTTCTGCCTTACAGGTGCGTTTGGCCGCTGTGGGTCGGATGGCGTTTACCAATTACATCGCGCAGACCCTGATCTGCACGGCTATTTTTTATGGGCATGGATTGGGGTTGTTCGGGAGCGTTGACCGCTGGCAACAAGCCATCGTTGTCATCATCGTGTGGGGCATCCAGCTCTGGTGGTCGCCGCTGTTGCTGAGGCGTTTCCGCTACGGCCCGTTGGAATGGAGTTGGCGGGCACTGACCTACTGGCGGATCCCGAGAGGGTAGGGCGAGTTTTATTACCCGCTTTAGGGCCGCTTTTCCTACGAAGCGAGTACTGAGGGGACTGATGCCCCGCTAACGGAAAAGGTTGACTTGGGTTGGGCGTTCGGCTAGTATCATATCTAACTCCAACAGCAAAGTTTCTATTATGACTGAACAAACGGTTGCCCCGATGACCGCCGCCGAACTGCTGGCGATGCCGCACAATGGCTATCGCTACGAACTCGTACAAGGAGAATTGCGCCAGATGGCACCCGCCGGCAGACAACACGGACGCATTGCCGCCAATTTTATTGGCAGCTTAATTGTATTTGTCAAAGAACATAATCTGGGGGAAGTGCATTCATCGGAGACCGGTTTCATCATCGACACCACGCCCGATACAGTCCGTGCGCCCGACGTCAGCTTTGTGTCGCGGGAACGCGCAGAGGCTACTGCCGAAGAGCGAGGTTTTTTCCCGGGCGCACCCGACCTCGCCGTTGAGGTTATTTCGCCCAATGATCGCCACAACGAAGTAGAAAAAAAAGTGTCCGACTGGCTGCGGGCGGGGACGCAGATGGTCGTTGTGATCGACCCCCACCAACGCACTGCAACGGTGTACCGCGCTCCCGACGATATTTGTGTTCTCACTGAAGGGGATATGCTCGACGGCGGCGATGTGGTGCCTGGGTGGAAAATGCCGCTTGCAGACGTGTTCTAACTGCTGGATCAGGATTTGGCGTTGTACAACGTGAGGGCGGCGATCTCGCTTGCAGAGATGGCCGCCTTTTTGTTTTAATCCTCTAGTAAGCGAGCTTAGACTCCATACTGAATCAGTTCGGGCTGTTGGTTCAAACTAAGCACTGCTGGATTCGACTTCTTGGTGACCACTTTTTCCTCGACAGCCTTCTTCATCCAAGTGTCGAACTGCTTCTTCACTAGGCCATAGTGTTTTTCCAACTCTGCTTTTTTGATAGACCCGTTGGCAAGCCGTTCGCGGAGCGACTGAATAAAGTGCCCGTATAGGTCAGAACTCTGGTCTTGCGGGCTGGAGTGTTCGGGCTGTTGGTTCAAACGATAAAGCACCCCCGGCCTTGGCTCCTTGGTGACCACTTTTTCCTCGATAGCCCTGTTCATCCAAGCGTCGAATTGCGTCTTCACTAGGCCATAGTGTTTTTCCAATTCTGCTTTTTTGATAGACCCGTTGGCAAGCCGTTCGCGGAGCGACTGAATGAAGTACCCGTATAGGACAGAGCTATGCGATGACTCCTGCGGACTGGTGTGTTCGGGCTGTTGGTTCAAACGATAAAGCACCCCCGGCCTTGGCTCCTTGGTGACCACTTTTTCCTCGATAGCCCTGTTCATCCAAGCGTCGAATTGCGTCTTCAACAGGCCATAGTGTTTTTCTAACTCTGCTTTGTGTTTTTCCAGCTCTGCTTTTTTGATAGACCCTTTTGCAAGCCGTTCGCGGAGCGACTGAATGAAGTGCCCGTATAAGTCAGAGCTATGCGATGGCTCCTGCGGGCTAATGTGCTCAGACTGTTCCGAGACGTTTCCAGCACCAGAAGAAGCGGCCTCTACTTTAGGATCTGCATATAAGGGCTTATCCCCTACCTGCCCTGATAAGGCGGCTGATTGATCCAAGGCACAAATTCGCTGGATTACCTCCTGCGGGGGACCTTGTGCATGATGGACGCTTAAAAGGGCCGTATTGCCAGAACCATCGCTGTCTTGGCGGACCCAGATGGGCACCCATTGTTTCTTCATGTTCTCAATGGCACCTTCCCAAGTGCCACCTTTTATACCGGAATGAACGACTAACGCTCTATCGGACAGGCAATAGATGTACTTGTTCCTTTGCATGGCTCTGCCGACGGTGAAACCTGCTTCGGGGTTAAATGACGAGATCAGCACCAGATTCTGAGATCGCAGATGGGAGCGGTACATCTTACTTGACGACGCACGTAGCAGGCTGTCCGCAAGAATGCCGACAACAGTCCCTCCCTTGTCCAGTGCCCCAAACATCGCGGCTTGGTCAATCCCCCTCGCGCCGCCCGATACGACGGAGTAACCGGCACTAGCTACAGCTTCGCCGAACGCCTGAGTCCAAGAAAGGTCGTTCTCCGAGGCATCGCGAGAACCGACGACCGCGATTCCTCCAGAGCACAGCAGCGTTTGGCGACCGCAGCCGTACAGCACTGCGGGAGATGCTTGGCCGAGCCGCTTCTTTAGGCGGGCTGGATAGTCATCGTCGGCACTGGTCAACCACCACAAGCCAGCTTGCGCCCACTTATCCTTGGCAAGCCCCAAGGCACTTCCTCGGTCTAGAAGCCTTTTTATCCGCTCCGTAGTTCCCCTAGGGTCGGACCTGTCTCCCAAGACGTCATCCGCATTCTCCAAGAGATATTCCGGGGTTGCATTCCGTTCCTTGAGCCAATTTGCAAATGCCCACCATTCTTCCGTCGTTAAGGGTTTCGCTCCGCTGTCATCAGAGCCGGAAAGGTGTGCCGTCAGGAGCAGCACCGCATCGCTGTTACCAGATGTAGTCATTTTTCAACCTCCTATGCCCGCTTTTGCCAATCCTACAGGATAAACCAAGCCGCTTCCAGAGCGCCGCAGGAGGGCTGCCAGAACAGTCATTGTCCAGCCTGAGTCAACTACATCGTCAATGAGTAGGACGGGCGAAGCCGGAACTCTGCCTACGACTTTGAATGCGCCGTCGAGATTTCGGCACTGATGAAAGGTGTTCTCCTGTTGTTTCTGTGGCGGGCAGTCTCGCACTTTCTGTATCACATCGTAGAATGGCAGCTTGAGTTTATCTGCCAAGCGTCTTGCAAAATCAGGAACTAGGGTGGGGCACCGAAGCGATGGAACGCAGGTAACCCATTTCGCAGGTGGATCGGGCTGCCATCGTTCAAGGACCATTTCAGCCAATGCGCGGACAAGCTCGTCGCGAAAGTGCTCAGATTGCTTGTCTTCGGCGACGACCGCGCCCCAGCCGGCATCTCCCCACTGAGACAGAATTCGCCCTTCCGACGCCAGCAACTCCGGTACTAAGCGGTCATTTGGAAACCCGTAGGTCGGCAGTGTTCCTTTTTCAATGCGCTTTCTCGGCTCGAACGGTAGTTCCGATCTGCGCAGAAAACGGACTGCTTCCACCTCCAGTGCGTGCTCGACTGTGGTTGCGATTACGGGCTTTCCCAGGCAGTTCGCGCACTTGCCGCATCTCTCGACTGCGGGATCGTCCAGCATGCGTCCGAGGTATTCCATGAAGCATTCGTCGGTATCGACGTACTCTTGGAACTCTTGCCACTCGCGGTCTCTCTGACTAGAAAGTCGATGAATGCGTTCCTGATCCAACTCGAATTCGGCTGCGGTGCGATGCCATTTTGAATCGTCCTTTATGATGGGTGAAGGAACTTCGACGCTGAGAACTTTCAGTACCTGATCAATCTGGCTCTTGTGCATGTTTAGCTGGTTCTGTAGTTCAGCGACGGACTGACCGTCAGAGTCTTCCAAGGCATCGAGTACTTTCTCAACCGCACGTTCTGGCGGGAAGGCTGTTCGCCGAAAATAGTCGTGGATCTGCTCATCTTCCTCTCCTGCGAGCAGAATCCCAACGGCACTAGGGATGGCCCGGCCGGCTCTGCCTACCTGCTGGTAGTAGGCGACGACCGAGCTAGGAGCCTGATAGTGGATGACGAAGCTGAGGTCTGGCTTGTCGTATCCCATGCCTAAGGCCGTGGTAGCGACTAGGACCTTGATCTCGTTGTTTAGTAGCATGTTTTCTAGCTGGCAGCGTTTATCGTGATCAGCGCCCCCATGGTAGGCCCGAGCTGAAATGCCATGCTGAGCCAGCCAAGTGGCAACCTGTTCGGCGTCGCGCTTGGTGAGTACATACACTATGCCACTGCCTGGGATCTGCGGAATTGATTGGGCAAGCCACGCCAAGCGCGAGGCTTGATTGTCGAGCCTTATGGTTTGGAGCGAAAGCGAGTGACGCGAGAGTGGGCCGCGCTGGATTTGGAAATCCGCTAGCTGCGTCTTAATGTCGCCAATCACCCGGTCGTTGGCAGTTGCGGTCGTGCAGAGGACCGGCGTATTGCGCGGAAGCATTCTCAGCACATTGGTCAAGCGCCGGTAATCAGGCCGGAAGTCATGGCCCCAGTCGGAAATACAATGCGCCTCGTCCACAACGAGCAGACCGATACGATCTGCAATTTTCATCAGTGTACTCTGGCGAAAGTCTTCGTTCGCGAGTCGTTCGGGCGTTATCAGCAAAACGTCGATCTGATCGTTAATCACGTCCGTGATGACGGCGTCCCAGTCATCGCGATTGGACGAGTCGATTGATGCAGCGCGTATCCCGAGTCGCTGCGCCGCCTCAACTTGATTGCGCATCAGGGCCAGCAGGGGCGATACGATGATGGTTGGGCCGCGACCTGCGTCACGGAAGATTCTCGTGGCGACGAAGTACACGGCACTCTTGCCCCAACCCGTCCGTTGCACTAGGAGCAGCTTGGCTCTCCGATTCGACACGGCATCAATCGCTTCCCACTGCCCGTCCCTGAACCGTGCCTCATGGTTGCCTACAGCTATCTGTAGAAGCCTCTCTGCTTGTTGTCTATTCATTCTAAATACCTAATGAAGCGAATAAAACAGCGTCAAGCTCAAGTCAAAGGCGGCCATCTCAGCACATCGAGATGGCCGCCCTTTTTGTTTTCATCTTCTGATAAGCAGCCTTGGGGATTTTGAGGTGAGGATGTTCGAATGGTATCTCAGAGAGCCTCATCGTCTTGCGCTGACTCGGCCTCATCCATAATACGACGAAAGCTAATAGATTTATACCCTACACCTAAGCAACTCTTATAAGGGGAAAGTGCTATTGCTCCTACAAAAATCTCAGAAAGAGGATTATACCTCTCAAGGTAATAATACTTGACTAAGAAACGGTCGCCGTTTTTTAACGCCTGCCAAAAGTCGTCGTCGCGACTATAGATACTAGAGGGATTTAAATAGTCAAAAGTCTGGGCGGTTCCAGCTTGATCTCCTGATACTGACTCATTTACAATATGTCTGAGATTCGTCCCGTACTTGCCGTCTAAGGACTTAACAACACGGTCAAAGTCATCTCTAACAGCCTGACCATACTTATCATTCTCATGAGTCTTTCCCATCCCAGCGATTTTAAGTACTCCTAACTCATCATGTACATAGACAAGATAAGAGGCAAACAAAGAATGAGGGTTCGGGGGATAAACACTGTATTGAGACAGAATTCCACCTATTACATTAAAGGGATCACCTAAATCTATACCCTGCAAAGGTCCCGCCTCAAGCGGAAGTCCAAAAGGAGCGGGTGAATTACTCATAACAACTCCTGTGGGTGGGTTAGTAGAGCGTGAGTGTTCTATAGGGTCTTTGGGAGGGGAAGGGGGTTCAGAAAGTGGCTCGGAAGGCGACGCGGACGGTAAGCCGGTCAGACTACTGCCAATAGAACGTAACTTGTCAAGCTCTACCCCCGGAACAACGCGACCTTGCTGTTTCATATTGAGCAGAATACTTCGCAGAAGAGCGCGTGCTGGCAAGCGCTTATCTAGGTGGGTCAGATTGGCAAGCACCACAAAATGTTCTTGCGCTCTGCTAACCGCGACGTTGATCAGACGCGCCCCAATATGGTTAGGTGGCATCCCTCGCACGAACTGTCCCAGATTCCTATGTGCGTTGCTTTCGGGGATTTCCAACAGCACAATGCGACGTTCGTCACCTTGAAAACGATGAACTGTTCCGCAATGCACTAAACTGTCGAGGCTATGCTCCTTAAGCAGTTTTTGGATCAGACGCGCCTGCGCGGAATAAGGTGTGCAGATGCCGAGGTCGCCGTTGGTTTCTATCACACCATTCTGTCGAAGATGCCATACAAAGTTCCTCACTAGCAATGCATGGAGTTTGTTGAAGCGTGAACCTTTATCCGAGCTCTCGACCGGCCCAAGATCAGACGTGTCGATGATCGTGAGAGGCTTTTCAAACGGATTTGGTGGCAAACGACCGGGTACCTTTTTTCGTGTCGGGGAGGTCCTCAGTTTATCTTCGTACATTGGCCCGGAGATAAGTCCACAGATCTCAGGGTGCATCCGATACTGTGTGGTCAGCATTGCCAAGCCGGGAGCATCGGGTTTTGTCCGTTCCGTTGCGGTGAAAGAATCGAGCCCTAGCTCTTGGCGGATCGCCTCCTGCTCGGTCTTCACAATAGGTGGTATCTGGCGAAAATCGCCCGAGATCACCACTCGCTCGCTCGCTAGACCGGCAGAAAACCATACTGCCGGCCGGATAACCATTGACGCCTCGTCAACGATGACCAAGTCAAATTGGCCGATCTCCCCTGTGAGGTATGCTGTAGTGCAGGTCGCGCCAACGATCTTCGCGTCCTTTAGCACTGTCTTCCGAAGTGCCGCGATCTCTATCTCTATTTGGCGTATTTCGGCACTCAACTCATCGCGTTGCTGTTTGGCTTTGTCGATGCTGGCTTGCACACTCGTCCTGTCTTCACCGGCCTTAGCGGACCGGCGATCATCGTGCGTTTGCCTCGCCTGTTTGGAGCGCTGGCAAGCCGTTGCATATTGCTCTTTCAACTTCTGAATATAGGCATCAATCTGTGCGATTTCTTCTTTAAGTTGCCTCTTTTTCCCCGTTAGTTCGACTAAGCGCCGCTCCACAATCTTGTCGATTGCCGTATGCGTGTGGGTGTCGTCTTGTTGGATGAGGATATACTCGACTAAGCGCCGCTCCACAATCTTGTCGATTGCCACATCTTTCCGAAGTGCCGCGATCTCTGTCTCTATTTGGCGTATTTCGGCACTCAACTCATCGCGTTGCTGCTTAGACTGCTGCATATAGGCGATATAAGCATCGATCCGTGCGATCTCTGCTTCGAGTTGCCTCTTTTTTCCCGCTAGCTTGGCTGAGTGCCGCTCCGCAATCTCGTCGATTGCCACATATTTGCCATATTTGGACTCCAGTTTGTCATCGGCGATTCGACCTAAACGGACAACTTTACCTCCCTCCATGGCAGGGTGCTCATGGGTAAGTGCTTCGCAGATCTTATAGAGAACCTGATCTACGGCCTTGTTCGTGTTGGAACAGATCAACGTTCGCTTCCCACTGTTGAACGCCGAGTGCACAATCGCGCTTAACGTCATGGTTTTGCCACAACCGGGAGGACCCCAAATGAACGTTACTGCCTCTCTAAGTGCAGTATAGTAGGCTGCACGCTGACTGTCGTCTAATTCAGAACCGCCGTTCGCTTGGATTGGATGAACTGGCCTTTTTGGCAAAGCTCCCGGCTGGACCACCGCGTCGGCGAGAGTGCGGTTGAGCGTGATTTCTCCTTTATTGACTGCTTTGATTTTCTCCTTGAGTGCCTCCAAAAGTGCGGTCTTATAAATCATAAGCATGGCAGAGCGCACCTCGTCGCCGATATCCTCCTTCAGGGCCAAGACCAGATGGCCAGCTCCAATCGACACGATTGTTCCTTCAACCCGCCGCTGATCGACTTGAATCTCGACTTGATCTTCCCGCTCTATCTCGACTTGGGCTTCCCGGTTCACCTTATCGGCAAAAAGAAAACGGTAGGAAATGTCGTCACCGGCTGTCTCGATACGACGGCCTTTCTTAAGCTCATAGCGTTTCTGACCCGCCCTACTTGTCTTCATTTCTCGGATTAGCTCTCCGAGTGCCGCAATGAAGCGATCGGGAAGATCCGCATCGTCTGGGCGAATCTTGGGACGAGAAGAGACCTCAGATGGTGGCTTAGGAGGTGGCGCGGATGTCTGGCACTTTTCTGGATTTATAGGCGATTGGGCGGGCGTCATCTCCTGATACGCTCGTTGAAGCGCTCGTTCATGTGCAGTCGGCAATGTCATACTTGTCTCTTTTATGATCTGATAGATAGGCTTCCCGCCAGCGTCTCTGACTGACGGTCGCTCAAGCTCGGCTCGCAAGCCGTTTAATATAACAGTTTTTCAAATGGGTGCGGCGTACAGAAAGGATTTTCTTTAAGCAGGTCTAACAGTTTTTCCGCTCGGGGCCGCAAGCCCGCCGCTTGGAGCTTTTTGGCGTCCCTCTGCGCTCGCTAGGTAAAGAGTTCCTCACTATTCTAGCGTAAAAAAAGATGCGGTCTCGCTTTGCTCAAATCTCAAAATTGCAGCGTGATGTGTACGGAGAAGAGATGTAATTGTATCCACTGAACAGTTGCCCACGCGAACCCAGATGACTTTGGGCGGATGACCGTACATAAAGCTTTGCTGGCGAAAGTCCGAATCTTTGGAGACGATGATATAGCCGTTTTGGGCGGCATAATCCCAAATATCCGAGTCATCCGATTCCTTCATGCCTATGTCGCGGACATGTAGAGAAACGGGATACAGATCGTTCAAATCTGCGACCAATCGGTAGGAGAGATTTTGGTCGTAGAGAAATCTCATGCCGAAGAAACAGACATAAGCCGGCGCTCTCGGTCCGCCGCAAATGCCAAACAAGCGCGAATGTCTTCGTGTGTAAGATCGGGAAAGTCGCGCAAAATCTCTTCAACGGACATATCCGAGGCGAGATAGTCAAGCACATCATAAACGGTAATCCTCATGCCGCGAATACACGGCTTACCACTGCGCTTGCCGGGTTCAATGGTGATGATATGTTGATAATCCATCGTCTTCCTTTCTCAAGTTACTACTCGCAATGAAGCTGTTGGTCGCCGTTTTCCAATTGGGGCGACGGGATATATAGCTCAGGACATGCTTTGGTCTCGTTGGTCGTCGTCAAACATCCGTTGTCACGCCCGCTCCACGTCAAACGCCGCGACATTGCGCTCGTCCTTGCTAAACTCCACGCCGATTAGGTAAATCGGCTCCTCTAAGGCGCGGTACTTATCCGCATAGCGCCGCTCCTGCAACTGCGCCATCGCCGTGCCCGCTGACGCCATCTCGACCACCTTGAACTCGAACAGATAGACGTGGCTGTTGAACAGAACGGCCATGTCCAAGCGGCCGTGGCTACTGCTGTCCTCCACGGTGATGTCCAATCCCAACCCCGCGAAATAGGAGTAGAACACGCTGGCGTAGTAGCCCTCGTAGCGGGCGATGTCGTTGTTGGTGTACCACTCGTAGGGAATGCTAGCGAAGAAGGCGTGGAACAGCGTCTCCAGTCCGGCGAAGTCGTTGGCTTCCAGCAGCCGATACAACTGTGTGCTATTGGCCCTCTGGCGCGTCGCATCCCGCACGAGGTAGCGCAGCAAGCTGCGGTTGAGGCTCTGACGCACCTCGCGGTTGGGATAGCCCAAGCGATAGACCGGCTCGCCACCAAAGTCTTCCTCGTCGGTTATCGTTAGGTAGCCAGTCTGGAACAGCAGGGCCTCGGTGGCGATGTCATCTACATCAAAGGTCGATAGTAGTTCGTCGCTACCCTCCATCGTGCCGAGGTCTAAGGAACTGACGCGGCGCTTGAACAGCGTTTCGACTAGGAATGTTGGTGTGCCGGTCTCAAACCAATAGGCGGCGAATCGGCGGCGGCGAAAGAGCAGGAGGATATCGAAGGGGTTGTACACCTTCTCGTCGCCGAGCCAACTGTAGCCGTTGTACCAATCGCGAATCTGGTCCCGGTCCAAGCCGGGCAGTTCCGGCGCGAATACGGCGTCTAGATCGGCGTCGGTATAGCCGCAGAGGGCCGAGTAGGACGGTTCGAGAGTGATATCGGTGAGGTTGTTGAGGCCGGAAAACAGGCTGACCTTGGAAAACTTGCTCACGCCGGTAATGAACGTGAAGCGGACGTGCGCGTCGCAGTCCTTGATGACCGCATACAGGCCGCGCAGAAAGTCGCGGTTGGCGCGGGCTATGTCCGGCACCTCCAGCGCATCTAAAATCGGCTTGTCGTACTCGTCGATTAGCACGGCGACCGGCTGCCCAGCTTGGTCGTGTAGGGCTTCTAGTAGAAAGGCAAAACGGCCGGGAGCCGTGGCGTACTCGGAGACAATCCCCGCCCGGCGTTCGGCTGCGGCGAGTTGCTCCATGAGCGTGGCTTCCACGTAGCCGGACTCTTTGAAGTTGCCGCTGCCAAAGCTGAGACGCAGCACCGGATGGCGAATTGACCAGTCCCAACGGTCGTGGATGTAAAGCCCCGCAAACAGCGACTCATTGCCCTCGAATAGCTCCTTGAGCGTATCCAAAAACAGGCTCTTGCCAAAGCGCCGTGGACGCGACAAGAAGTAGTGCGTACCCTCGTCGAGCAACCGCCGGATGTAGGCGGTTTTATCGACGTAGTAGCAGCCCTCCTCGCGCAGCTTGCGGAAGGTCTGAATGCCGATGGGCAGTCTGCGTTTGCTCATGGCTGTCTCCTTGGCCTTTGGGACGGGATGTGGTTAGCTGCTTGCGGCCACTTCCGCACGGACCCCTTCAGCGCAGGCTTTGGCATGGCTGGCTAGGTCCTCGTATTATCTTAATGGTCGGCGTTAGCGTACTCAATATCGACGAGAGTACAAAACAGCGTCAAGTTCAAGCAAAGGATGATCCGCAAATGGACGCAGATGGACGCAGAGTGGAAACGAGACGATCCGCCGCTCGAATCGTTCAATAGCATAGGATTGCTATATGAGCGGTCCGATTGGGCGTCTCGCCAAGCTCGCGCGCAAGGCCGTAGAGCCGCTCGCGATCAAGGCGTTGCTGGCGCGGGAGCGGCTCGAATCGGGGGTTTCCTACCATCCCGGCTCAGCCGAGATCCTAGCAGACCCATATCCAAAGTACGCCCAAATGCGGCAGCAGGATCCCGTGCATCGGATGCGGCTGCTCGACGGTTGGGCGTTGACGCGCTACAAAGACTGCGACGCGGTTTTGCGGGACCACGCCCGATTCTCGAATGCCATCCCCAGCGAGGTGCGCGAACAGACCGGCCTCATCAGCATGTTGCACCAAGATCCGCCCGAGCACACGCGCCTGCGAGCACTCGTCTCGCGGGCATTCGCGCCACGCGCCATTGAAAAGCTGCGCTTTAGCGTAGAACGGACTGCCGAACAGTTGCTCGACGCGGTCGCCGGCCAGCGCTGCTTCGATCTGATCGCCGCTTTGGCGTACCCGTTGCCGATTACGATCATCGCCGACATGATGGGCGTCCCGCCCAAAGACATGGACCGCTTCAAGGACTGGTCCAATGACCTCGCGCTCAGCGTTGAACCGTTTTTGCCTGAAGACGCAATCGAGCGCGTTGGACGCGCCGCGGAAGAATTGACCGAGTACTTTGAGGCCATCATCGCCGTGCGGCGACAGGAGCCGAGGGACGACCTAATCAGCGTCCTGCTAGCCGCCGAAGAGGAAGGCAGCAAGTTGACGCACGACGAACTCATCAAGACGCTAATGCTGTTGCTGGTTGCCGGGAACGAAACGACTCGGAACCTGATCGGCAACGGCATGTTGGCGCTGCTGTCGAATCCAGATCAACTGCAACGCCTGCGGCACAACCCGGACTTGCTGAATTCAGCCGTCAAGGAACTTTTGCGCTACGACCCGCCAGTCCAACTCGACGGGCGGGTCGTGAGTCAAGATGTGGAGATTGGCGGCAAGCACATTCGCGCCGGGCAACTGGTCATTTCCTTGATCGGCGCGGCCAACCGCGACCCAGCAGTTTTTGAGCAGCCGGATGTGCTGGACATTGGCCGCAAGGGCACCAGCCACCTCTCATTCGGGCGCGGCATCCACTACTGCTTGGGCGCGTCGTTGGCCGAGCTGGAGGGTCGCATTGCGTTCAAGACCATACTGCGGAGGTTTCGGTCGCTGCGCTTGGCGGGCGAGCCGAAGCGCCGGGAGCAAATATCCTTGCGCGGGGTCGAGGAACTCTGGGTCGAGGTGGAGGCGGGATCAGACGGGTGAATGTGCATGTCGGCGCTTACTACAATGCGTAAGCTGCGCGGGGCGGTCATCTGCGCCGTGTTAATTGGGGGTTGTGCGCTGATCGCCGCGCCGGCTACATCTCCGGAACCCGCGCCCAAGGCCGCGCAGCTTTTGGCTGAGGGCGGCTATGTGGAGGCGCACCTGATGCGCCGCTTTGCCGAGGGGGGCTTGTTGGTGCGGTTGCCAGACGGGACCGTTTGGTTGCTCGACCCCAAAGAGCATTGTTCCTGGTGTTGGATCTATGTCGGTAAGAGGGTATGGGTCAAGCTGGGCAAGCTCTCGGCCACGCTGCTCAACCCCAAGGGCGAGACGGCCGAGTGTTGGAACGGCGGGCAGATGAGCAAGTACTAATCAGGCCTTGAACTTCAGATAGCGGCCCGGATAAGTCGGCCCCAAATTTTCGACCGCGCCTCCATTGCGAACGATGGGAACCCCATTGACGAGGACGTGCTCGACGCCGACCGAGTACTGATGGGGGTCGGCGTAGGTGGCGCGATCGGTAACAGCCGTCGCGTCAAAGACGACCAAGTCCGCGTAGAAGCCCTCGGCGATTTGCCCCCGTTGTGTCAGGCCAAACCGCGATGCCGGATGGCCGCTCAGCTTGTACACCGCGTCTTCGAGCGAGAAGAGCTGGTGGTCGCGCACGCAGGGCCCCAACAGGCGCGCAGCCGATCCGTATAGACGCGGGTGAACCGCGCCATCGGGGAAGTAAATTCCATCGCTGCCCAGCATGTATTTTTCATGCGACAAGAAAGGATGCACCAAGGCGTCGTCGCCGTGGTGGAAGACGAGGAGCACCGCCAAGTTTTCCTCGATCAGCAGGTCGCAGAGCGCGTCGGCCGGGGGTGCGTCGGTCTGTTGGACGTATTCGTCTAAGGTGCGGCCGATAAAGCGGGCGTTGTCCCGCCCGGGCAGCCAGGCAATGGTCATCCGGTCGAGGGGGTTGACGTAGCGGTCGAGGACGCGGGCGAAGCGGCGGCGGACCGCGGGATCGTTGAGTTTGGGCAAGACGCCCAACGGGCCGTCCTCCCACACCTCATAGGGCAACATGAAGTTGAGCATGGTCGAGCCGGGCAGGTACGGGTACACATCGAAGCTGAAATCGACCTCATTGACCGCAACTTGATCCACGTACGACAGCAGTTCGTCGATTTGCTGGGGGGAGGTGCCCTTGAAGTGGGAAATGTGGACCGGGACCCCGGCGCGCCGACCGATTTCGACGGCTTCCTGTACCCCGGCGAGAGTGCCTTTTTTGTAGCGCACGTGGGTGGCGTAGAGGCCCTGTTGGGCTGCCATGGCGGTGCAGGCTTCGACGAGTTCGTCGGTAGTGGCAAAGCATTCGGCGATGTAGTCGAGGCCGGTCGAAATGCCGACCGCGCCTTCGGCCATGCCACGCTCGACACCGGCGAAAATTTCTTCCATTTGCACGTCGTCGGGGACGCGGCGGTCCCAGCCGCAGGCCATGGCCCGCAGGTGGGCGTAGGGGAGGTGGGTGATGGTGTTTTGCGCGGTGCGGCCATCGAGTAGCTGCATGTAATCGGCGAGGCTTTCCCAGCCTGAGTAGTGGCTTTGCATCAGGCCGTTGAGGGCACGCATGTAGTAGAGCCAGTGGGCGCGAGTGGCCGCGTCAACCGGGGCGTAGGAGATGCCGTCGGCCATGAGGACTTCGGTGGTAAAGCCCTGGAGGGTCTTGGGGAGGAAGTTGGACTGCTGCAAGAGCCAGCCGTCGGAGTGGTTGTGGACATCGACAAAGCCCGGGGCGACGATTTTGCCTTGGGCGTCGATGCTGTACTGTGATTCGGTGTCGCCGAGGTCGCTGATGGCTGCGATGCGGTCGGCGCGGAGGCCGACATCGGCGGGATAGCGGTCGGCGCGGGTGCCGTCGATGATGGTGCCGTTGCGAATGATCAGGTCGAACAAGGCAGGTCTCCTGTGGAACGCAGGGTGAAGAAAGATGCCGGTCAATCTAGGTGGGTGGACGCGGCCTCGCAAGCGGTGGCGTGCTGGACGGGCGCAGCCCTTTTTCGCATTTTATCGCGGCCCATTTCACCGAAAGGAATCCTTCATGCGCATTATCGACCCTCATGTCCACGTATGGATCAACGATCCGGCCTTTCCGTGGCCGGCAGAAAACCCCAATCCACCCGCCGAAGACCACACCGCGGAAGAACTGCTGGCACTGATGGACGCCAACGGTGTAGAAAAGACCGTGCTGGTGCAGGTCATTCACTACCGCTGGGACAACAGCTACGTAGCACACGTCATCAAGCAATATCCCGACCGCTTCATGGCCGTGGGACGGATCAATCCCGAAGACCCGGCCGCGCCCGACCATATCTCGATGTGGACCGAGGAACACGGTCTGCACGGGATGCGACTTTCGCCGTCGCGGGATGCGGCGGGCGATTGGTTTAAGGGACCGGGGATGGACCCGATTTTCGCGCGTGCGCAGGATTTGGGGATCCCGATGTTGATTTTGACCGGAGCGAGCCGGATGCCGGATTTGGCGCGGATACTCGACCGCTACCCGGAGGTGGATTGCTGCATCGACCACATGGCCGACGCCCATCCCGACAACCCGGAGGAGCGGCAATTGTTGATGGATATGGCCCGCTATCCCCGCGTGTACGTCAAAATCAGCCACACGTGGTCGATTTCCCAGCAGGGCTATCCGTGGGCCGATACGCACGCAATGGTCGAGGAAGTATATCAGGCTTTTGGTCCGCAGCGCATTATGTGGGGCACAGATTGGCCGGTGTGCCTGTCCAAGGCCCGCTACGATCAGGCCCTGACGGTGGTGCGCGACGAGATGAAGTTCATCGCACCGGAGGATCTGGAATGGGTGCTGGGCAAGACGGTGTTGAAGTTGTGGCCGTTCGGGGAGGCATAAGATGCTAAACATCGGCATCGTCGGGGCGGAAAACAGCCACACGGCCGCTATCGCCAAGGTACTCAACGTCGAAAAAAGGGTGCGAGGAGTGCGGGTGACCCACGTGTGGGGCGAGACCACCCAATACGCGCAAGCTGCCGCTACCGCCGGTCAAATCCCACACATCGTTCGCACGCCTGAAGAGCTGATCGGCCAAGTCGATGGGGCGGTGGTCGATCACCGCCACGGCAAGGAGCACCTGCCAGCCGCTCGGCCGCTGCTGGAAGCCAAGATTCCGCTTTTTATCGACAAGCCGTTTTGCTACCGCCGGGCCGAGGGGAAGCAATTTTTAGCACGGGCTGCGGAGTTGGGCGTGCCGGTCTGTTCTTTTTCGACGCTGCCCAAACAGGCTTCGTACCGGGCCTTTGCCCAAAAGATGCGTCAGCTCGGCTCCATTCAGGCCGTGGTCTCCACTGGCTCTTGCGACATCAAGTCGAAGTGGGGCGGCGTCTTTTTCTACGGCATTCACCAAGTGGATATGGTGCTGCGCCTGCTCGGCACGGATATACGCTGGGCCGAGGTCCATCGCGGGGCGAGGGACAACCATACGGCCACCCTCACGTACCGCGACGGCTGTGTAGCTACCCTGAACTTGGTGGGAGGTGCTGCGCCCGGTTTCCATCTGAGCGCCATCGGCGAAAAGGGCCGCATGGACGAGCCGATCACATTCGACGAAAGCTCGTATCTAAGCGGTATCCGCGATTTTTGCACCATGTTTCGCACGGGCAAAACCGACGAGACCGCGCAGACCATGCTGGGGCCGGTGGCGGTGTTGGAGGCGTTGGAGAAGTCCCTGGTGAAAAAGAGCCGAGTGCGAGTGCAGCTATGACCGAGAAAACCATTCGCAGATTGAAGATCGAAAACTTCAAGAGCATTGATTCTTTGGAAGTAAAGGGGCTTGCTCCCTTTTCGGTATTCGCGGGAGCGAATGGCTCGGGCAAGAGCAATTTCTTTGACGCGCTGGACTTTGTCAGCCTCTTTGTGCGCGGTGGGCTTGAAATCGCGCGGCACGAGCATGGGGGCTTTGCAAATATCCAATCAAAGAAACGCGAGGGGGAAGATGCCAAAACGTTTAGCTTTGAGATTGAATGTGATCTTTTGGAAAAACAAAAAGAAATGCCGACGACATTTCTTTATTTATTGAGTAGTGACTTCCTCGACAGCGACCCCAAAATCGAAGAATACTTGTACGTTAACGGGGAACGAAGTATTGAGAGGATCAGGAGCAAGTTTGTGCATTACGAAAACGGGACAGAGTCCTTGCTTGCAGGTGAGTTCCCTTCCATCTATTCGGTGCTTCCGCATTTCCCAACCCATCCGCTTACCAAACTCCTGAGAAATTTGCATGTGTACAGGATTGATCCCACGGGCGCAAAGGAGCCGGATAAATCCGACCTTGATCCAACAATGCAGTTAGAACGCAAGGGAAACAATCTGGCTAGTGTCTTGCATCGTTTAGAGGGCGATGAAGCGATACGCGAAGAGATTCAAGACTGGATGGAGATGATCGTTCCGGGAATCGAGAATATACAGACCGAACACCAGAGACTGGATGGCAGCACCGCTGTGCGATTCAAGGAGGAAGGGATCGAGAATCCGTTCCCGGCCCATCTAGTTTCAGACGGGACGATGCACGCGCTCTGTTTGCTGGTCGCCGTACTCGACGCGCCTTCAGGGTGCGGAATAACGTTGATTGAGGAGCCGGAAAGAGGGCTGCATCCCAAGGCTATCCGCAAGTTGATAGATTTGATGCGGCAGCAGGCTTCGTCTGAAAATCCCATCTGGTTGACTACTCATAGCGAGTCAGTTGTTCGGGCGCTAAAACTTAGCGAATTCGTTCTCGTGGATAAAATTGACGGTCGCACTACAATGAAGTCGGCCGATGACGGGAACATCTCCCAAGAGGACCTAGCTCCGTTGGGTCTCGACGAAGCGTGGCTTTCAAATCTTTTGGCCGGGGGGATTCCATGGTGACGGTGGGATTCGTGGTGGAAGGGGAGTCAGAAACTCTGCTGGTCAAAAGCGAAGTATTTCGGCAATGGCTACGTGAAGATTGCAACTTGGAAGTGGTTGACCCGGTTGTCGATGCCGCTGGGAACGGTAATATGCACAGCCATAATATTGGAGCCTCCATCAAAAATCTTAGGACGAAGGCAAATAATCCAGATAAGGTGGTTGTGCTGGCCGATCTCGATCCCGAAAAGCATGTGCCGTGCGTGCAAGTGCGCAAGAAGATCATCGGTTCCCAAGGTATTGATTTGATCGCAATTGCGAAGAAGGCGATGGAATCTTGGTTTCTCGCCGATACGAACGCAATGCGCCGATGGTTGGGCGACGACACTTTCTACGAGGTTGCCCCGGAAACGCTAACCGGAATGCCTTGGGATCGGCTGAAGAAACTGCGCGACAAAAGAGGTAGAGGGCCGGGGAAAGACCGACTCGTTTTTGCCAGAAAACTCATCCTTCGTCACGGATTTGATGTCAGACGAGCGGCTCTGCACACTCAGTGCCCTAGCGCCCGCTATTTTGTCGAACGGCTCTGTGCGTTAGGCAACTAACTATAACGTCAACAACACAAGGAGGAAGACAGCAGTATGACCATCCAACTAAAATCAGCAGACCAAACCCACTACGACGCCATCGCCCTAGGCGAAGTCCTCATGCGTATTGATCCCGGCCAAGTGCCCACGGCTCGGGCGCGCACCGCCCGGATCTGGCACGGGGGCGGAGAGACCAATGTCGCCGAAGGCTTGAGTTATTGCTTCGGCTTGCGCGCCGCTGTTATTACGGCTCTTGTGGACGATGGGATTGGCCGCAACATCGAAAACCAACTGCGCGAAGCCGGACTGGACACTGGACATATCATCTGGTTTGACAACGGCGGCAAAGGCCAATTCAGCACCGACGCCAAAGGGACTTTGCACAACGGGATCAACTTTACTTGGGCCGGTAAGGGGCTCCTACCGTCGGTGACCGAATACTATCGCGCTCATACCCCAGTGCGAGAAATCGGGCCGGGCGATGTGGACTGGGACCATCTCTTCGGCGCGTTGGGGACGCGGTGGTTTAGCACCGGCGGGATTTACACCTTGCTCTCGGAGAAGACGGCTGCCCTAGCGCTAGAGGCTATGCAGAAAGCCGGCGAGCACGGCGCAGGTCGTTCCTTTGACCTCAACTACCGCTCCAAGGTGGAGCCGGACAAAGAGCGCGCCCGCCAGATCAATCGCTCTATTGTGCCGCACGTCGAGTTTCTCGTTGGCAATCAGGACGACTTTGACGACGCGCTGGGCTACGAAACCGAAAAGGTGGCCAAAGACGCCAGCTTTGATCAGTGGTTGGCGATCTACACCAAGATGCTGCACCAAGTCGCCAACGACTATCCGAACCTCAAGTACATTGGCACGCAGTTGCGCGGTGCGCTGACCGCGGATCGCATCAACTGGGGCGCAGTGCTCTTCGACGTCGAGGAAGGCGAGATATATCAAGCGGCTGTGCGCGAAAACATCGAAATTGCCGATCGCACCGGCGGCGGCGATTCCTTTGCCTCGGGCGTGGTCGCAGCGCTGCTCGACGGTCGGGGAGCCGCCGACGCGGTGCAGTGGGGAGCCGCCCACGGCATCTTGGTGCAGGAGTGCATCGGCGATACCACCATGGTCACGCGAGACGATGTCGAAAAGGAAGTCGCCCGCGCCATCAAAGGCGGTGGGGTTTCGGCGCTCAGATGAGGAAGAAGAAAATGAAATGGTTGCAGTGCGTTATGTTAGCGGCGGTGGCCGCACCCGCTATGGCCCAAGTTACAGTTGAGGAAATCGAGTACAAAGGCTGGGGAAACTCGATTGAAATTGCCAATCCCGATGTGCGCGTAGTCGTGGTGCCAGCTATCGGTCGCATCATGTACTACGGGTTCGTCGGGGGCGAAAACATCCTCTGGTCCGATCCCGAGCTCCACGGTGAGGTGCTGCCAGACGGTCAACCCAATGTCGATGAGGAAGGCCAGTACGTGTGGACCAATTTCGGCGGCGACAAGGTCTGGCCCAATCAGCAGAGCGAGTTTGTCAAAATCAACGGCCACGCTTGGCCGCCCGACCACGCTTTTGACGGCGCGGTACACGAGGTTGAGTTGTTGCCCCAAGGGGTGGTGATCTCCAGTCCGGTAAGCGAGTACAATGGGGCGCGTAGCGTACGCGAGATCCGCTTGGCGGAGCGGGGTACGCGCGTGGAAATTGACCAGCGGATCGAAAAGCTGGCTGACGCCAAGGTGGAGCCGTTGCGCTACACCATCTGGAACGTCACCCAGATCCAGCCGCCCGAGCAGACCCTCTATCCGCTCAATCCGCACAGCCACTTCGATCTGCGCTATCATCCCTTTGGCTTTGCCGAGGGCGCGGCCATGCGCAACTTCACCATTGAGGGCGACATTGGCATTTTTGTGCCCGACCCGGAGGAGGCGCAGAAAACTGGGGCCGACTCAGATCGCTGGTTGGCCGGCATTGTCGGCGACGTGGTCATAGCCGAGTTCTTTCGCCGCGATGGGACCCAGCGCTACCCGGACGGGGGTTTGAGTGCCGAGGTCTATACTTGCCCGGATTACACCGAGCTAGAACTGTTGAGCCCTTGGGTCTATTTGCAGGTGGGCGAGACCTTGACGCACGAGATCGCTTGGGAATTGCACCGCTTGCCAGCGGATGCGGACACGCCGCAGGCGCGGCGGCAAGCGGCCGTCGAATGGCTCGCCACGCACGTGGAATGATGGGGTAGGGAAGGGCTGCGGTTTGAGCTGACCCCGCGGATAGTGGACATCCGGCACGGGCGGATCTAGCGAGGAAGGGGCAGGTCTGCGGCGACCTGCCCCTCGGAAAATGGATTCTACTTGGTGCCTTTGCGGCCGGGAAAAGTCAGCTCGGCAATGCCCGATTTGTCGAGGTCGCCGAGGCCCAGTTTTTTCATTTTGTCGTACTGGCGCTTGGTCGCCTGCGCCAGCGGCAGACTGAGCTTATTTTGCCGGGCCAGCGCGAGGGCGATGCCGGAGTCCTTGGCCGCGTGGTCCGCGGAAAAATAGCACTCGTGATCGCGGATGGTCATGTCCTCGCCGTCGGTTTCTAGGACGCGCGAGTTGGCACCGGTTTGGGAGAAGACCTTCATTAGCGTCTTCAGGTCCAGCCCGAGGGCTTGGCCTAGGCCCAACCCTTCGGACAGCCCAGCGGTGTTGATGTTCATGACCATGTTGACGAGGGCTTTGACTTGAGCTGCTTGGCCGGCCGTGCCGATATAGCGCAGATCGACGCTCAGGGCGTCGAGGATGGTCCGGACGCGGTTGAAGACGCTGCGCTTGCCGCCACACATCAGGTACAGCGTGCCTTGGCGGGCTTGGGTGATGCTAGAGGCCATGCAGCCTTCGAGGGAGGAAGCACCGACCGCGGCGGCGCGCTTTTCGACCTCGACGTGAACGGCAGGCGAGATGGTGGCGCAGTTGATAAAGGTCGTGCCTTTGGCGTCGGTCAGCAGCGAATCGCCAGAAGTGGAAAAAATCGAGCGCATGGCCGCGTCGTCGGTGACCACGGTGATGACCACGTCGGAGAGGGCCGTAACGTCGGCCAGGGTTTTGGGAGCGGCGCAGCTAAGCTCTTTGGCTAGTTTGTTGGCGGAACGCCTGTTGGCGTCGAATACAGCCGCGATGTTGAAGCCCTTGTCGTTGAGGTTAAGGGCCATGTTGGCTCCCATGCGCCCAACGCCGACAAAGCCGATCTGAAAGTCCTTTTTGCCCTTTTTGCTTTTGGTGGATTTTCTTTTTGCCATTTTGGTCTCCTTGTTGAAGGGGTAAAATGTCCTAACCGCCGACCAAAGCGGTCGGCGGAAAACGAATTGTGGGCCGAATGCGACGGCCCATAACATACTGAGCGCGTTAGATATATTCAATAGAGGTATGCGATGAAAATAGGGATCACGCAGATCATTTTGGGGAGCATGTCGCTGGAGGACACGCTGCGGTTGTGCGAAGATGCTGGCTATCAAGCCGTGGAGTTGGTCTTTGCCGAGGGTAAGGAGCTAGATCCGAGCATGAGCGCCAGCGAGATTGCGCAGGTTGGGCAGCAGTGCGCGGACGCTGGCGTTGAAATCGGCAGCGTCATTGTCTGGTACCAAGAGCGCGGCAACCTGCTCAGCCGCGATGCCGGCGAGCGCGAGCGATGCCTCAAGTGCTTGCGGCGCTCGCTCGAAATCGCCGGTGCGCTGTCGGTCGATGGGGTGCTGTTGCACCCGGGGCAGCTAGCGGTCGAGGGCACCTATCAGCAGGCTTGGGATGGGTTGCGGGACGCGCTCATTGACACAGCTCCTTTGGCCGAGGAAATGGGCGCGGCTATCGGCTTGGAAAACGTCTGGAACAAGTTCCTGCTCAGCCCGCTTGAAGCTCGACTTTTTGTCGATGAAATCGGCAGCGAGTGGGTGGGGATTTACCTCGATACGGCCAACATGATGGCCTACGGCTATCCAGAGCACTGGATCCGCGAGTTGGGGCCGCGCATCAAGAAGGTGCATTTCAAGGATTTCCGCCGCGGCGAGCACAGCTTCGTCAATCTGCTCGAAGGGGATACGGACTGGCCGGCGGTCATGGCCGCTCTGCGGGCGGTGGGATACGATTCTACACTGATCCACGAAGTGGGCGGCAGCCGCGAGGAACTCATCGATCTCGGTGTGCGCATGCGCCAGATCGTCGCTTTGTAAACATAGAGAGGAATGAGACATGGTGTACATCATCAATTGGCGCGACGTGCAACCCAACATAGCTCACCTGAGCGCCGTGCATTGGGGAGGGTTGCGCGACCGCGATGGAGACGACGACCCCGATCCGCGCCATTGCCTAAAGCGCCTCCAAGGCTTTGCCCGCCACGCGCTCCAGGGCCGCAAGAACTCGGATTACCACAAGCACCAAAACCTCGAACAGGTGTACTACATACTCTCAGGCAGCGGCCATGTGCTCTTTGACAAGGAGCGCTTCCCCGTGCAGGAGGGCGACGCGGTGTACCTGCCGTCGGGTATCCACCACCAGATGTTTAACGACACCAGCGACGATTGGCTCGAACACCACGTGATCAGCCAAAGGATCGCGGCCAACAGCGGCGAGTTTGCCATCCGCAACTGGCGCGATGTGCCGGCGATGGGCGATGGCGCGGGTGCGGTGCGCTGGCACCAGCTAGGTCCGGTCGGCGAGGAAGGGGTGGGTTTTACGCAGGGGTTGCGCTGTATTGATCGGGAGGCGGTACAGCCGCGTGGGCAGACGGTCGAGCGGTGCTGTGAAGAGCTGGAGCAGGTTTATTACGTGCTGGAAAACAGCGGCGTCTTGGAAGCCGATGGCGACGCGCAGGAAATTCGGGAAGGGGATATGATCCACCTGCCACCGGGCACGCGCTACGCGATTAGCAACCCGCACGCCGAGTGGCTTTCCTACCTCATCATGGCGGCTTGAGCTATGGGACTAGAACAAGTACACACCACCTTGCAAGGGCTGCTGGCGGCCATCGACAACCGCGAGGGTGAGTCCATTGCCACGCATCTGCGGCAGCTTGACGAACTCGGCCAAGAGCTGGGGAAAGAAGTCCCGTCGAAATTGCGTCACTACTTGGAAAAGCGCAGTTATATCAAGGCCCTGAATTTTTTGGAAGGGCGCGATGAGGATGAGGACCCACCTCCCAAGGGCTGAAAACTCCATGCGCCGGGCGTTTTACGCGACCATCGCCTGCGTGCCTTATGGCAAGGTGGCTACCTACGGACAGATCGCGACCTTGGCCGGTTATCCGGGGCGGGCGCGGCAGGTTGGCTTTGCCTTGGCCGGGATGCCCACAGAATGGGACCTGCCGTGGCACCGCATCATCAATGCCCAAGGCAAGGTCTCGCCGCGCAGCGGCAGCAACCATCTGGTGCAATACGAACTTTTGGCCAGCGAGGGCGTTGTCTTTACAGCGCAACGCATCGACCTGAAACGGTTTGGCTGGCGACCTGAGGCGGAGGATTGAACTCACTCGATCGTCGGATTCTCAGCCTAGCCGTCCCCAATATCCTCGCTGCCCTATCGACGCCGCTGATCGGCATTGCCGACACCGCGATGATCGGCCATTTGCCGGAAGTGGCTTTTATGGGCGCGGTCTCCACGGCGAGTTTGATCTTCAATGGCGTATTCTGGTGCTTGGCCTTTTTGCGCATGGGGACCACGGCACTGGTGGCCCAATACAGCGGGGCAGGGGATCAACGTCTGAGCGCCGGGGTACTCTACCGCTCGCTTATTGTGGCCGTCTGCCTCGGCATGGGGATCGTGGCGGCTAGTGGCTGGATCAGCCGGATTGGGTTTGAGTTGGCCGGTGGGTCGCCCCAAGTCCAGCACTGGGGCATACGCTACTTCGCCATCCGGGTGTGGGAAGCGCCTTTGGCGTTGAGCATTATGACGCTCAACGGCTTTTTCCTCGGGACCGCCAATGTCATAGCACCCCTCTGGGTTATGACCGTTGCCAATCTGGTCAACATCGGCGCGGACTACGTGCTTATCTACGGCAAGTTGGGCGCTCCTAAACTGGGCGTCGAGGGGGCGGCTTGGGCTTCTGTGCTGGGCAATGCGGCGGCGTTGGGCACCGGGGTTTTCTGGTTGTTCTCCCGCTACCGCTCCTATCTGCGGGAGTGGCCTACAAGGCTGTGGGATTTGCGCGCGATGAAGCGCTTGATGCAGACCAACGCCTTCCTCTTTGGCCGCACCCTTTGTCTGCAATTTGCCGGTTTTTTCACGCTCGGCGTGGTCTCGCGGATGGGCGAAGCACCACTGGCGGCCAATGCCGTGATTTTGCAGGTCTGGGGGCTGACTAGCTTCGCCGTTGATGGCTTTGCCCACGCGGCCGAGACGCTGGTCGGCCGCTGCCTAGGAGCGCACCTTTTTGCCGAGGCGCGGCAGTTCGCTCGGCGGATCATCTGCTGGGGGTTGGGTTTGGGAGCGGGGTTTGGCGTGATTTACTTTGCGGCCTTGGAGCCTATTGCCGCGCTGTTTACTCCGCATCGGGAAGTTGTACAACAGGTCGGCACGCTCTATGTACTCATAGCGCTGCTCCAACCGCTGAACGCCGTGGTTTTCGTCTTTGACGGAATTTTTATCGGCGCTAGCGATATGGGGTATCTGTTCAAGGCTATGGCGCTGGCTACCTTTGGAGTGTTTGTGCCTGCGGCGTTGGTTTTTATATACTGGTTGGATTGGGAATTGGCCGGTGCTTGGATGGCCTATAGCGGCCTGATGGTCGGCCGTTTTATTACGCTATGGCCGCGCTATCGCGGCGATGCTTGGTTGCGGAGCTTTGTCAAATAGGAGAGGAGACTATGCCTTTTATCAATCCCGCAGAACTTGCGGCTGTGGAGCTTTTTCCCCAAATCAATAGCGGCTTGGTGGCTGGCGAGCGGCTGATGCTGTCGTTTTTGGACATGGAAGAAGGCTGCGAAGTGCCCGAGCACAGCCACCCTCACGAACAGGCCGGTTTGGTGCTCGCCGGGCGTTTCCGCTTTCGCATTGGGTCAGAGGAGCGCGTCACCGGCCCGGGCGACGCCTTTTTGATTCCGCCGAATGTGGTCCACTGGGGGATCGTCGAAGAAGGACCGGCCAAAATCCTCGACATCTTCAGTCCGCCGCGCGAGGATTACATAGAGCACTACAATAGACACGCCACAACTTCCACCGAGACCGTCTGGGCCTAGCGGATAAGGAGCATACTATGCAGATGTTGCAACAGGAACAGTGCCACAACGTGTTGGTCGTCGCGATCGCGCCCCGCGATGCGGAACGGGGCATTGATTTGGCAGGGATTGGCCGCAATGTGCGCTTTCTGTGCGAGCGGGGCGTCGATTTTATCATGCCAGCGTGCGGTACAGGGTTGGTGTACGATATGACGTTAGAGGAATACGAGGCCGTTGTTGGGGCTTTTGTGGAGGCGGCAGCCGAAGAGGCATTGGTGGTGCCGGGGATTGGGCCGGGGTATGGTCGGGCGCTGGAAATGGGGCGGATTGCCCGCTCTTTGGGCGTCGCTGGAGTGATGATTATGCCCATTGTCGGACCGGCTTCAGCCGGGGGCGTTGCCGTCGGCTTGCGCGACATTGCCGAGCAGACTCAGTTGCCCACGGTCCTGTATCAGCGCCGGCTGGATATTATGCCGGTCGAGCAAGTAGTGGCGCTGTGTCAGCTAGACGAGGTGGTGGGGCTTAAGTACTCGGTTGACGACTTGGAGGCGTTCCAGCGGATCGTCGCTGGCGCTGGGGAAGACGCGGCCATGGTCTGCGGCATGGCCGAAGATCCATGTATTGACTACATGGCAGCCGGCGCGGTTGGGTTTAGCTCGGGGATGGCTAACTTCGTTCCCGGTATGAGCTTGACGCTGCTAGAGCGCTTTGCGTCGGGGGACCGCGCCGGGGCAGAGGAGATTCGGCAGCAGATGGTGCCGTTTGAGGATCTGCGCGGCGAGTGTGCAGCGCGTTACAGCACCTCGGCACTGCACGCGGCAATGGAGCGGGTCGGGCTGGCCGGAGGGCCGGTGGTGCCTTTTGCCGAGGACGTGGCCGCTGAGGACTTGCCGAGGTTGCACGCGCTCGTCGATGAGCTGGCCGACGCGGAGAGGCAAATGCAAATGCAAATGAAAGAGGTCGTATGAACCAAGATGAACTGCGCGTAGGGCTGGTAGGCACAGGTGGGGTTTGTGCGGGGGTACACTATCCAGGGCTGAGTCTGATTCCCGGAGTAGAGATCGCTGGGATCTGCGAGCCAGACGAGACGCTGCGGCAACAGCGGCAAGCGGAGTGGGGTATTGCGGCCGCTTTTGACCGGCTGGACGCGCTCTTAGAGGCGGTGGCCCCGGATGCGGTCTGCATCGCCGTGCCCAACGTCTATCACTACGAGTTGATCGTCCAAGCCTTAGACGCTGGCTGCCATGTGCTGTGCGAGAAGCCCCTAGGCATGGACTCTGCCCAAACCCAGGAAATATACGCTCGGGGCAAGGCGTCGAGGCGTCGGCACATGACGGCGTTTACCTATCGCTTTGTGCCGGCCATGAACTACATTCGCCACTTGGTGCAGACCGGGGCCTTGGGGGCGATTCGCCACGCCCGCTTCCAGCGTCTGCAAGACTGGGGAGAGCGCGCCATTGGCTGGCGGCAATACAAGCGCTACGCTGGGTCGGGCGAACTGGGCGATATGGGCATTCACCGCCTTGATTTTGCCGAGGATCTGTTGGGGCCGATAGAAGCTGTGTGCGGCGCGGCCAAGCAGTTGGTCCCTCGGGATCAGACCCGCGAAGGCCAGCCGTGCCCACCGCAGGATGTGGAAGATTGGATCGCGTGGATCGCCGAGTTTGCAAACGGCACCACAGGCGTCTTCGAGATGGGCAAGTTGAGTAAGGGCTATGGTCCGAAGGGCGATCACGACTTGGCCGAGTTTAATGGGGAGGATGCCTCGGTCGTCTATCGCCTGCACGCGCCACACGAAGTGCTCTTCGCGCCCCGTGGCGAACCCTATCAGAGCCAACCCGTGCCCGCCGAGTTCCTCAAGCGGCCCAATGCGCCGCGCGATCCGTCCGTCGGCGATCCTGTGCAGACCTTCCGCTACGACCAAGCGTGGGAATTCGTCAGCGCCATCCGCGAGGGGCGCGATTGCGTGCCCTCGTTTTATCACGGGATGCGGGCGCAGGCCGTTGCCGACTCCATCCTCCAGGCCGCAGCCGAGCGGCGGTGGGTCGATATTCCCGCTTGTCCGGTTTAGGAGAGACGATGATGAGCGATCCCGCCCAGTAGATGACAAGCGGGAGGGCCTGACGGCCTTTATCGACGATCCGACGCATTGCCCGGTAGTGTTCAATCGAAATTCCTAATTCCAAATTTTGCGGGCTGCAGCCAGCGTTAGCGCTAGGGCGCAGAGCATCAGCGGCCAGTCCCCCCAGCGCGTGTAGATCGTCTGTCCACGGTGCAAGGGCACGTCTATGGCAAAGCCCACGGTAGCGAAAAGCGGCGTGCGATGGGCTATGCGCCCGCTCGGTTCGATTAAGCCGGAGATGCCGGTATTGGCGGCGCGGACTACGGCGCGCCCGCTTTCTACGGCGCGTAGGACGGCCTGTGCAAAGTGTTGGTGTGGAGCCGCGGTGGTGCCAAACCAAGCGTCGTTGGTGGTGTTGATCAGAAAGTCTGGGTCTTGGGCCATCAGCGCGCGGGTGATTTCCGGAAAGATGGACTCGTAGCAAATAAAGACCCCGAACGAAGTATCGCTGCGCGGAAGCTGCAGTACTTTGTGCCTTTCCCCGTGGGCAAAGATGCCGCTTTCTGCCGTAAGCCCTCCCAAATACTGAAAGATGAATGGGAAGGGTAGAAACTCGCCAAAAGGCACCAAGTGTACCTTGTCGGCGTAATCCACGACTTCCCCTTGAGCGTTGAGTAGGAACGCCCGGTTATAGACCGGAGCCGTGCGGTTTTGCGAATCCCCCTTGAGGCTACCGACCAACATGGGCGTATCTAGCTCCGGTGCTAGATCTGTGATTGAATCGACATAGGGTGCGTACAAGGGGTCGCCAAAATAGAGCGGCAGAGCCGTCTCGGGATAGATGATCAGCGCTGGTTTTTCCGCAGCCGCCAAGTCCCGGGTAAGTGCGGCGTAATGCCGAGCCGTCCAAGCCAGCCGGTTCTCCTTCCACTTGCGGTCTTGGGGGATATTGCCTTGAACGACGCCGACTTTCAGGGTGGCAGACGGCGGATCCGGCGCGTTGTGCAGCCGATAGAAGCCCCATAGATGAATGGCGACTAAAAAGAAAAGGGGCAGGCTCAGATAGGGAATGAAGGCCCGGTGCGCGAGGGCTTGAGCCAACGCGGCGTTGAATAGGACGATGAGGAAACTCAGGCCATAGACGCCGGTGATGGTAGCCCATTGTAAGAAGGGCAGGTTGAGGTATTGCGAGTCGCCCAAGAGTTGCCAAGGAAAGCCGCTCAACATCCAATTTTGCACCCACTCTAACAGGACCCAGATGCCGGCTGCCGACCAAGCAAAGAGGGGGGAGGAAAAGTTTAGGCGGCGGCACACCGCGACAAAACAGGCCAGATACAAGGCCATGTACAAGATGAGTAGCGCATTCGTCGCCGCGGCGGTTGCCAAGGACAGAGCACCGTACAATTGCAGAGTCTCGGTGATCCAGTAGGTGCGTCCGATAGCCCAGGCGAGGCCGGCGACTAGCCCGAGGGCGAAGTGGCTTTGGGCGGGCAGCCAGTTTCGCGCCCAAAAAAGCGGCAGCAGGCAAATCCAAGCGAAGTAATACTGATCGAATTTGGGGATGCTAACTACGAAGAGCAGGCCCGAAAGTAGGGCCGGGGCCAGCAGAGGAAAGAGCCGCTGCGGCAATTCAGATGCCTCGGTGCCAATCCTCGAGCCCTTGGCGCAATTTTTCTAACCCGCTCTGCTCAAGCGCAGCCATTGCGTCGCGAGAAATGCCTAGGCGCGCTGCGACTTGGCCGGGCGATTTCTTGTACTGATAGCGGAGCTGAATAACGCGCATCTCGTCGTCGGAGAGGGCTTGGAGGGCACGGTGGACGAGCTGGCGCAACTCTTGGGCTTCGAGGCGATCTTGGGCGTCTTCGGTGACGAGTAAGGATACGAAGCGCTCGTCGAGGCGGATGCGCTCGGCCGAGGCGGTGGTGGGATTGTCGGGAACCTTATTGTAGATAGGCATAGAAAAAATCAGGGAGCCGCAAGCGACTCCCTGAAAAGGTGGTAGCGGGGCTAGGATTTGAACCTAGGACCTTTGGGTTATGAGCCCAACGAGCTACCAGACTGCTCCACCCCGCAACAAGCTATGTGGTAACTAATCTAAAGGATGGGGCAGGCGGGCGCAACCCTCTCAATGGCCGACGGGTGTCAAGCGCCTGAGTTTGACTTGGGCGATGCGTTGGCCCTCCACTTTGAGAATGTCGAGTTCTAGATCGTTTACCTTGAAGGCTAAGCCCTCTGCGGGAATGCTCCCCAAGTGGTCATAGATAAATCCCCCGAGGGTTTCAAAACCCGTCCTCGGCAGATCGGTAGAAAGCAACTTGTTGAGATCGTCTATGTCGATGCGGGCATTGGCGATGAGTACCTCGCCGGGGACCTCCCACTGGTGCAATGCTTCTTCCTCGTCGTACTCGTCTTGGATTTCCCCGACGATTTCCTCGACGAGGTCTTCGGTGGTGACCAAGCCCGCCGTGCCGCCGTATTCGTCTAAGACGATGGCGAGGCGAATTTTGTTGGCTCGCAAGTCGTTGAGCAGGATGTCGATTTTCTTGGTCTCAGGGATGTAATAAGGCTCATGGGTAAAACGCAGACCGTCCTCTTGCTGGCTGGTCAGTAGTTGATTTATCGGCGTCGATAGATCGATTTCGGGACGGGACACCAATATCTGCAGCAGGTCTTTGGCGTACACGATCCCTTGGATGTGGTCGAGGCTTTCTCGGTAAATGGGCAGGCGCGAGTGTCCTTTGTCCCGGATGAGATCGATCAAGTCTTTCAAGGAGGCCACTTGGTCGATGGCGACCATATCGACGCGGGGGATCATGACTTCGCGGACGATGCGGTCGTGGAAACCAAAAACGCCCTCAATCATCTCGCGCTCGCCTTCTTCTAAGACGCCAGACTCGCCTTCTGACTCGACGATGCTGCGCAGTTCTTCTTCTTTTTCTGCGCGGAAGTCCTCGTCGCTGTAATCGAAGCTGCTGAGAAGTTCGAGGAGATTGGTCAAGGGGAGGAGCAGCGCGTGTATCGGCACATAGGCTAAGGCAACGATAGGGACGCGTACTTGGTCTCCTTCTTCGTCAAAGCGAATGCGTCGCGGTGTCGCTATGACCATAAAAAGTCCTAGCGCACCCAATAAGGCTACGGCCGCGGAGATATAGCTCGGAAGGGTAAGAGACTGTGCGAGAAAGAACAGGGAAAGAGCGAGGACGATGATGCCGATGGCCTCACCGAGGCGGGCCATCAGGCGCAGGCGCAGGCGCGGCTCGTAGATGCGGAGCATGGCGTCCGCATGGGATACGCCGGTTTCGGCCATTTTCTCTAGCACGGATTTGGAGAGAATGGCGAAGGTTGTCTCATAGCTGGCTACTACGGAGAGCCAGACGAGACTGATTGTGCCGACCAGCGTGGCATATGCGATCAAGGATAAGTCAACTTGCGGGGGTTCCAAAAAGGCTCCTTTCGGTAAAGCGACCGGCCAAGGTCGCTTAGGGGGAGAGGGAGGCTGTGGTGAGAAAGTGGTCTGTTTCGTGCTCCATAGCGTCTAGCTGCTCGGATGTGTCGTGTACCCAACCGGCTAGATGCAGTAGGCCGTGTACCAACAGGCGGGCTAGCTCCACTAAGAGGGGGACGCTGAGCGCGGCAGCTTGCCGTTGCGCTTGAGGCAGCGAAATGTACACTTCGCCGCTGCTGTTCTGACCCGGTATGGTTCCTAAGTCGAAAGACAGGACGTCCGTGGTACCCTCCTTGCTGCGATAGGTGGTGTTGAGATCGCTCATGTAGCAGTCGTCGATGAGGACTAGCTGGACCGCGTCTGGTAGTGTATGAGCGTAAGCGACCTGCGCGGCGATGTGATGTAGGGCTGCAAGCGCGTCTGCATGCAGAGGGGTTAGGCCCGCGTTTTGGACTATGTGGAGGGAACTCGCTAAACGGTCTGCCATTTGCGATTGGCCTTCTGCCAAGGGTATGCCATCCGGCTGTGGAGGACGCCCATCAGCACGCGGATGAAGCTGTCCTCTATTTTGAGCAAATCCCGTAGGGTCAGGGCGCACTCGTCGAGTTCGCCAGCGGTGAATTTCTGCTGGATGATTTTATGCACTAACTGGCGCATCCGGCTGGGCGTGCGCTCAGCGAGGGTGCGGGCCGCCGCCTCTACTGAGTCGGCCAACATCAGGATACCGGCTTCTTTGGTCTGAGGCTTGGGGCCGTTGTACCTGAAATCTTCCTCGCGCACGCTCCGGTCGCCCAATTCCACGGCGCGCTCGTAAAAGTACTCGATGACAGTGGTACCGTGGTGCTGGGCTATCAGATCGCGGATAGATTGGGGAAGGCCGTGTTCCTCGGCCAATTCGAGCCCCTCGCGGACGTGCGCGGCGATGATGAGCGTGCTCAGGTAGGGCATCAGACGATCATGGGGGTTGCGTCCACCTTGCAGTCCCTGATTTTCGCTGAAATACTCTGGCTTGTTCACCTTGCCGATGTCGTGGTAATAACAGCCGACGCGGGCCAAGAGCGGATTAGCGGCAATGGCCTCGGCGGCGCTCTCGGAGAGGTTGGCCATAATCAGGCTGTGAGTATAGGTGCCTGGTGCCCGGACAGCCAATTGGCGGAGCAAGGTCCGATTGGGATCCGACAGTTCCAGCAGGGTGATATCCGTGGTGATGTGGAAGAGACTTTCAAAGATCGGCAGCAGGCCGATGGTGAGGATGGGAGCGGCCGCTCCAATGACAATCCCGGGCAGAATATGGTCGTATATCTGTTCGACCGGAAAGAAGCGCAATAGATCCGCCGCCGCGATGAGCAATGCGTAAGAGATCGGCAGGAAGATCATGGGCCGATAGAACTGATTGCGGTGCCGCACGTGCCTCACCGCATAGACGGCGATGGCCGCCGTTAGGGCGCAGATTATGACTACGTAGAAATCGGCGAAGAGATTGCCGACAAAAAGCGCCAGCATAAACGAGAGCACTAAGCCAATTTGTGGCGTTAGCAGAATCGTCGCTAGCATGGCGGCGAGAGGGATCGGTACCCAGTAGGGGGAGAGGTCGTGCGTTTTGATATAGGAGGACGCGACGGCTGTGGCAACGGTCAGGATGGCTAAGAGGACGAGTTGGCCGGGATGGTCAAAAACAGCGCGTTCGTGCGTGGCGAGGAAGTAGCCGAAGACGAAGATCAGGAGTCCAGAAATCGTCGCGGCTGCAGCCATTTGAATCAGGCGCTTAATCGGATGTTGAGATTGATCTTGGGCTATGCGGGCGGCTAGAGCGTCAAGTGCATCGACGTGCTCCTTGGTAACGGTGGCGTTTTTGTCGATGATAAGGTCGTTTTGGGCATAGATCCGCTTGATGCTGGCCACGCCGCGCCGCGCCGCGTCCCTGAGGTGGGCGGTCTCCGGCTCGTCAATGGTTAGATTGGGAACCACAAAGAGGCTTAACAACTCGTGTACGGCTTGAACAGCGTTGCGGTCGGCAATCGTGTGGTACGTTTGGATGTGAGAGATTAATTCGCCTTGTTTGAGCTTTTCTTCGCTATAGAGGGTTTCTACGTGCTGTTCCCGATCTCCGAGGCGGACTTGGGTCGAAGGGCTTAGGAGGATCGGTTGTTTGGAGGCGATGATGCCCGCAGTGTAGTAATTGGCCAGAATTTGCCGACAGATGGCTTGAAAATCGTGTACATAAGGTTGGCTGGCTGTGGAGAGGACGTCGATGAGAGTCGAAAGCGCATCGAGTGAGAGCGAACCTACGACTTGAGGGAGGGCGCGTTGGAGTTCGCGTTGCTTGAAGGAGTTGGCCATCTGGACCCGGATCCTTGGGATCATTACTACAAAGACCGAGTCTAACTGAGCTAGCTGCTGCTCCTGAATTAGGGGGTCGCGGCGCAAAATAGTGGGTATCTCGGCGCTGGCTGCTTGTCGTTCGTGCTCCAATTCGGCATCGCTTTTGGGCACGTTAAAGAGAAAAGGAGCCTCGATGCGTTCTTGAGCGACGCTGCCGACGCGCAGCTGGGCAACGTTGTAGGGACGCTGGTAAGGCGATAGATAGGTGAGCAGGCCGATGACTAGGCCTGCCAAGGCGATGTGGAACACCCGCGAGCTATGCGGATGCCAAGGTTGGGGCTGATTGCTGCGGCGTTTAGAACCAAACCACTTGAGTTTAAGCGCGTTCATGGATCGGCCGAGGTGTGGGTGTCCTCATAGCTGTCGTAGGCTTTGATGATCTTCTGCACGAGCGGGTTGCGCACCACATCCCGCTCGTTGAGCCGAACAAAGGCCAAGCCAGTGATCCCGGTCAGAATTTTGGGTGCGACGACTAAGCCCGAGGGCTGGTCATCACTGAGGTCGGTCTGGGTAACATCGCCAGTAACTACGGCCTTTGAGTGACTGCCCAATCGGGTGAGAAACATCTTCATCTGCTGTGGCGTAGTATTTTGGGCTTCGTCGAGAATAATAAACGAGTCGTTGAGGGTACGGCCACGCATGTAGGCCAGCGGCACGACTTCGACAATTTTCATGTCCTGCATCCGCCGCAGGCGCTCGGGTTCCATGAGATCCTGTAGAGCGTCGTAGAGCGGGCGCAGATAGGGGTCAACCTTATCCTCAAAAGAGCCAGGCAAAAAACCGAGCTTCTCTCCGGCTTCGACAGCGGGCCGAGCGAGCAGGATACGAGATATTTGTTTCTGCCGCAGTGCAGCAACGGCCATGGCCACTGCAAGATACGTCTTGCCAGTGCCCGCTGGGCCGATGCCGAAGACCACGTCGTTGTTGGCGATAGCTGCGAGATATTTCGCTTGGCCTTCGGTGCGGGGATAGATGGCCGTCTTATAGGTATAGGCTAATGAGTTTGAGAGAGTGCTATGGTCGTCCTTAGGCAGTATCGAGCTACAGTGAATCAAGTTCTCTAGCTCGGCTGCTTCGATGGGCGGACCGTGGCGCATGCGTTTTATAAGGGGACTGAGGAAGCTATCGGCCTCGCGCACCGAGGCATCGGATCCCTTAATCGTCAGCTTGTCGCCGCGAGCGATTAAGCGAATGCCGTATCTCTCTTCAAGATGAGCCAAGTGTTGATCGTTGCGCCCGAAGAGGGAGCGGCGATCAATGCCGGCGATAGAGATGTCCTTCATAGTTCTGATAGTTGGACAAAAATACAAAAAGGGGTTTGAAATCCTTCCTTAAACCCGGAAGGATCAAACCCCTTTAAGTCTTGAAACGTATTTAAATCAAGTAGTTGTAATTACTTGGGAATTTCGAGGACTTGAGCAGGAAAAATCATATCTGGCGCGACGATTTGCTGCTTGTTGGCCTCGTAGATTTTATGCCATTTGCCGGCATTGTTGTAAAGCTCGGCGGCAATTTTGAAGAGGAAGTCTCCTCGGGTGACCAAATACTGATTTTCGGCTACCCCAAACGGCACGGCCAAGACTTGCTTGGGGTAGATTAAATCCGGGTCTTTGATTTGATCCTTATTCTTTCGGTAGATGCGGGGCCACATATACGGATCGTCGTAGATGTGTTCTTTTTTGGAGATATTCCACAAGTTGTCCCCCCGCTCGACTTTGTAGTCAATGACCACGGGTTGGGCTACACGCGCTTTGAGCTCGGCGAGCATCTGGTCGATGGTAGCTAGCTTGTCCATCATTTCGGGCAAGGCGGCTATGTTGCTCTGCTTGAGCTCGGCGACTCGGGAATCGATGGCAGTGACCTCTCCGCGCCGCATAATGAGCACTTCTGGAGCTAGCGCCATCAGCCCTTCGAGTTGGGCGATAATAGCGTCGAGTTCGCGTCCAAAGGCCATGACTTCGGATTCGGAGTGGCCGATTGCTGCGAGGATCTGGTCATTGAGGTCGGCGTTGGCCCGGTCGAGCTGGGCAATCTGCATATTAAGCGCTTCAAGCTGGGCGTTTAGCTCTTCGATTTGGGTGTTGGCTGCATTTTCGCGGTTGACAAGTTCGTTCCCCAGAGCCATGTACTCCTCACAGGTCATCTGCTGCTCTTGAGCTGAGATGTTTCCGCTCGCTAGCACTAGCAATGCTAAAGCCAACCCACCAACGGACAACTTCTTCATAGTCGGACCCTTTCTTATTTGCCTTGGTTGGCGAGGTTGTTCTTAGTAGCGGCTAGTTTTTCTTCTAGTGCTTTTTTGGTGGCTTGCCGCTCGGCGAGTTCGCGCTCGAGCTGCGCTTTTGCGGCCTGTAACTCGGTTACTTTTACTTCGGCGGCCAGAGTGGCTTGGCGCTGTTGCTCTAGGTATTCCATGTCCTCCTGCGACGGAACACGCGAACAGCTAGCCACGAGCGACAGAATCACTACCGCCAAGGCGACGCCTAGGTATCTCAGATTGGATAAAGTGGAAAGACAGTTCATTAAGTAGTTCCTCCACCTAAGCTTAAGGATCAAACAACGATCTTACATTAATATACGGGATATGGCCACAAATATAGGCGACCTAGAGTGGATGTCAAGCAGAACAAGTGAAAATATACCCTACTTGTAAAGTTTTCAGGCAGACCGAATACCCAATTCGCGCAACTGGCCCAAATCGACGGAAGAAGGGGCATTTTCCATCAAGCCCGCGGCCTTATTGGTCTTGGGGAAGGCGATGACTTCGCGGATTGAATCTTCGTTGGCGAGCAAGGCGATCAGCCGGTCAAAGCCAAAGGCAATGCCACCGTGTGGCGGGGCTCCGTAGTCGAGCGCTTCGAGTAGGAAACCGAATTTGGCTGCGGCTTCTTCGGTGCCGATTTCTAAGAGTTGAAAGAGACGGGCTTGTACTGAGCGCTGGAAAATTCGCATGCTGCCCCCGGCAATTTCATTGCCGTTAAGGACCAAGTCATAGGCTCGCGCTCTAGCGTCGGCAGGGGCGCTATCCAATAGGGCGAAGTCCTCTTCTAGGGGAGCTGTGAAGGGATGGTGCACTGCAGTAAAGCGGTCGGCTTCCTCATCGCGTTCTAGGAGTGGGAATTGGCTGACCCAAAGGGGCTGCCAAGAATCCTCGGGTACTAATGAGAGGCGCTGAGCTAGCTCCAAGCGCAGTGCTCCGAGTATCCGGCCGACCTGCTTGGGCTGATCGGCGACAAAAAGCATTAGATCACCAGGGGCGGATTCGAGAGCCTCGATCAACTGGGTTTGAGCGGCTTGGGGGAAGAATTTGACGATGGAGGATTCAAGGCCGGCGTCGGTGTGTTTGATCCAGCTAAGACCCTTGGCACCTAATCCTTGGACGAAGGCGATTAAATCGTCAATTTGTCCACGGGAGAACCCGCTACAGCCCTTGGCATTTATGCCTTTAGTTTGACCACCATTGTCAAGAACGGAATGAAAGACTTGGAATTGGGAAGCGCGCGCTGCTGCCGCTACATCTTTGAGTTCTAAACCGAAGCGCAGGTCGGGTTTATCGGAGCCAAAGCGCTCCATGGCTTCGCGATAAGTGAGCCGCGGAAAAGGGTTAGGTAAATCGATTTGGCGCAACTGAGCAAAAAGGGCGCGGGTTATATCCTCGGCAATAGCCATGACGTGATCCTCGCGCACGAAGGCCATTTCGATGTCGATTTGGGTAAACTCAGGCTGGCGATCGGCACGCAAATCTTCGTCGCGGAAACACTTGACGATCTGGAAGTAGCGGTCGTAGCCTGCGATCATCAAGAGCTGTTTATACGTTTGAGGTGATTGGGGTAGAGCGAAAAAATGCCCGGGTTGTACTCGACTGGGAACGAGGTAGTCTCGGGCCCCTTCGGGGGTGCTCTTGGTCAGAAACGGCGTTTCAACTTCGATGAACCCGCGCTGGTCAAGCAGGTGGCGCACGATCTGATAGCCCCGGTGCCTGAGTAGCAAATTGCCTTGGATACGAGGCCGACGCAGGTCCAGATAGCGATACTTGAGCCGAATTTCCTCTCCAGCGTCGGTTTGATCTTCGATGAGAAAGGGTGGGGTCTGACAGCGGTTGAGGAGGCGGAGTTGATCGCAGTTTACCTCAATCGCCCCGGTGGGTAATTGAGGGTTGACCATACCTTCGGGGCGGGCCTCGACTTCGCCTTGTGCGGCGATGACGTACTCACTGCGCAAGTGGTCAGCCTGCTGGTAGGCGATTGGATCGCGCTGTGGGTTGAAGACGATTTGGGTAATGCCATAGCGGTCTCGGAGGTCGATAAAAATAACGCCGCCGTGGTCGCGGCGACGCCAAACCCAGCCCATTAACAGGACGCGCTGACCGATGTCTTTATCTGTGAGCGTGCCGCAGTCGTGCGTGCGCTCCCAGTTGCCCAAGCCTTCGTTTGGCTCTTCCATAAGGTACACCTAAATGATATTGGATTTTAAATGGGAAACAGATTAAAATAGAATGCAGTTTGGAGAGTGTCAAGAAAGGACCGGGTTGGTTGACATGGTGGATTTTGGTTCTTTTAATCGTGAGGGGAGATTTTTGTGATTGGCCTATCGGTCGTCGAGCAGATTGGTAATACGCCGCTTTTGCGGCTGAGGGATCCGGCTATTCCACCGCAGGTAGAAGTGTATGCCAAGCTGGAGTTTTTCAACCCTGGGGGGTCGGTCAAAGACCGGCCGGCGCGACGGATGATTGAGGATGGTGAGCAGGACGGGTCGCTAGGGCCGGGCAAAGTCATTTTGGATTCCACTTCTGGAAATACCGGCATTGCCTACGCTATGATCGGTGCTGCTAAAGGCTATCGGGTAAAATTGGCTATGCCGGCCAATGTCAGCCGTGAGCGCAAGGCCATTCTCGCCGCCTATGGTGCCGAAGTGGTGTACACCGACCCGGGGGAGCTTTCCGACGGAGCTATACGGGAGGCGCGGCGGATATACGAAGCCGATCCCGACCGGTACTTCAAGCCCGACCAATACAATAATCCCGCCAATTGGTACGCCCATCGCGATACAACCGCGCCCGAAATCTGGGAGCAGACCCAAGGTCGAGTTACTCATTTTGTCGCTACTATCGGTACCAGCGGTACCCTGATGGGCACCGGTCGAGGTCTTAGGAAATTCAATCTGGCTACCCAGATCATTGCTGCCGAGCCAGCCGAGCCGTTTCACGGCATTGAGGGCCTTAAGCACATGGAAAGTTCAATTGTCCCTGGTATCTACGACGAGACGCTCCTCGACTACAAAATACCGATAGATACTGATGATGCTTATGATGCGGCACTGCGTCTGCCGGTCGATCAGGGGATTCTCGTCGGCCAGTCTTCGGGGGGGGCTTATTGGGCCGCGCTGGAAGTTGCCCGCCAGCTAGATACGGGGGTAGTGGTGACGATATTTTGCGATGGCGGCGACAAGTACATGAGTACTCCCATGTGGCGGCTGGCCCTCGAGGGCATTACTAAGTGAAGGGATAGCTAAATGCTGCACATTGCCCGCAGGGACTTTGATCGGATCTGCGCCCAAGCCTTGGCCGAGTACCCATACGAGTGTTGCGGTCTGTTGGTCGAGAAGGTGCCGGGTGGGGTGTCCGCTGCCCATGCTTGTACTAATGTACAGCAGCAGCGGCATGAAGAAGACTCTAAGCGCTATCCTCGCGATGCAAGAACGGCCTATCTGATTGACGCCGGCGAGCAGCTACGCATCGCGGAAGAGACTGAAAAGGCCGGGGGCCGGGTCTCGGGTTGCTACCATTCCCACATTGATTGCGCGGCCTACTTCTCGGACGAAGACGAAAGGCGCACTTGGATATTCAACAGCCGAGAAGCCGGTGACGACCCGGATGACCCGGACGCGATGTACCTGGTGCTTTCAGTCTATGGCGAGGAAGCGGGCAGCCAGCGGAAAGTGAAAGGCTACAAATGCTTTGCTTGGGACGGCGATCTCTACGCTGAAACGGGTGTTGAAATAGTTTAGTAAAGCCGCGATTGATAAATAGAATGCGGGCGGCAGAGCCGCTTAAATTAACCACATGGAGGGTAAAATGCTGGTTACTGTTCACATTCCCACGCCGTTGCGGAAGTTGACCCACAATCAAGCCGAGGTCGAACTTGAGGCGGGGACTATTAGCGAGTTGGTAGATGGTCTCGACGGCTCCTACGAGGGGTTGGCCGATAAACTGCTCGACGAGGGGGGCGAGATCCGCCGTTACGTTAATATCTTCGTCAACGACGAAGATATTCGCTTCCTCGACGGAAAGGACACGCCCCTCAATGACGGTGACAGCGTCTCTATCGTCCCGGCCATTGCTGGCGGCAATTGAGGACTACCATACAGGCCGCTGGCGTTAAGTTTGGTGCAGGATGAAACGCGTCCATAATGTGCTGGAGTTAATCGGGGCCACGCCTATGGTCCGCCTCAGCCGAGTCGTCGGGGAGGGTTCCGCCGAGGTGTGGGGCAAGTTGGAGGCGACCAATCCCGGAGGCAGTATCAAGGACCGCATCGCTCTAGCGATGATCGAAGCTGCCGAAGAGCAGGGACTGTTGGCCAAGGGCGGCACGATCATTGAGCCCACTAGCGGCAATACAGGCATTGGCTTGGCCATGGTAGCTGCCTACAAGGGCTACAAGCTCATCGTCACCATGTTCGACACGGCTAGCCGCGAGCGCCGTTTACAGATGCAGGCGTACGGTGCCGAAGTTGTGTTGACGCCAGCGGCCGAGGGCATGCGCGGTGCTATCGACAAAGCACTTGAACTCAAGCGCGAGCATCCAGATTACTTTTTACCACAGCAGTTTATGAATGCAGCGAACCCCGAGATACACCGCCACACGACCGGCCGTGAAATACTAGAACAGCTAGATGGCCGAATAGATGTCTTTGTGGCGGGGGTGGGTACTGGGGGGTCGTTGACTGGCGTTGGCGAAGTACTCAAGGAAGCTCTGTCCACAGTGCGGGTCATCGCTGTCGAGCCGGCCGGATCGCCCGTGCTTTCAGGCGGGAGAGCTGGATTCAGTTATATAGAGGGTATTGGCGCGGGTTTTGTACCACCAATTCTAAACTGCGAAGTTATCGACGAGGTGCGGGTTATTACCGACGACGACGCATATGAAATGGCCCGCCGCTTGGCGCGAGAGGAAGGACTTTTGGTTGGGATTTCAGCAGGAGCTAACGCCTATATCGCCGCCCAAGTCGCTCGCGAGATGGGCGGAAATGCTCGGGTCGTGACGATCCTCTGCGACAGCGGATTGCGTTACTTGAGTACTCGCGCCTTTGAATGAGGGACCATCAGGTCATCGTCTGCACGAGCCGGTTCAACCGCGACTTGTAGCGGGCGGCGGCATTTTTATGGATAATGCCCTTGTTGGTGGTTCTGTCGATGATAGAGATCGCCGCTTGAAGAGCGGTTTCAGCCGAAGTTTTGTCCGAAGCTTGGCGAACTTTTCTAAGGGCCGTACGCATCCGGGCGCGGAGTGCGCGGTTGCGTACGTAGGCTTTAGCACTAGTGATTTGGTGCTTCTTTGCAGACTTGAGTTTAGGCAATTTTGCGCTCCTTCAATAAAATCATTAAATATATAGGAAGTGGGAAAAAGGGGCAAGGCGGGTCTTCAAAAAGAGGTTAGCGAAGGCCAGAAACGAACTGGAGCCCAGCATAAAATTATGCCCTGTGGTCTTATCGTGGATTCTTCTAATAATCAGATGGGATTTGCTTTTGGCAAACGATGCCCCACTGGCGACAGTGCACAGACTGCTACGCGCTGTGTGCACTGTCGGCTAGAGATTGAGGTTCCGACTTGGTATTCGGGTCAAGCGCAGTTGCACTTTTGCGACGCGTCTTGCCGCCGTGCTTGGACAGAGGCTATGCCCTCGTTAGAGGTTTGCTTAGGGGAAACTTCAAAACGGCGGGGAGCCAATTGGGAACTCCAAGCGCTAAAGGCGCGGACGCGAGATGGCTTCATCTGCCAGGCATGCGGGGTCAGCGAAGAGGAACTGGGACGCCAGCTTGACGTACATCACAAGATTCCCTACCGCAGTTTTTCTTCCAATATAGAGGCCAATAAGTTGGAACATCTGATTTCGGTTTGCCCTTCTTGCCACTCTAAGTTGGAAGCCGAGTTGCGTCAAGATCTTCCTCTTTTTGCAAGATCTTGACCTTTCTGCGTGCTAGGTGCTGATAGGCCATATAGTTTAGAAACTACCTCTTGCATCTTGGATATTAGATGCGTATTTTGTATTGAGTACATAACACAGTCTCAGGCTTCTCTACACGCTCTTCGATTAAGCTGTTGTTGTAAGGGTTGCTAAGAGGGAGGAACATGAGCGGGGTGGTGATGAAGGTGGTTGCAGCCTTAGAGCGGCGAGGCGGCGGTCTAGCTCACAAAGTTGCGCTGCAACTTAAACTTAAAACTTAAATCTCTCATTGGAGGGTCAATTATGAGCGGTTGTGTAGTTAGTAACAAACTCATCTGGAATAGAGCGCTGTCCTGCCTGAGTATGCTTTTTCTGGCGGTCACTTTGATGTTGGCTCCGGAGGCTGAAGCCCAGGATGCGCCGAGCTTTGGCGGTGCGACGGTTGCCAAACAAATGTACGAGGCCGGGGTGGCGATAGAGGCTCTGGTGCTACCTGAGGCTACAGGTGGCAGTGGCGATTTGACGTATAGTCTGTTGCCGGAGGTGCCGGGTCTGACCTTTGATGCCGCGACTCGGACGCTTTCGGGCACCCCTTCGGATGTTGGTGCCTTCCCGAAAGGGGCTACTTTTGAGATGACTTACGAAGTGGCGGATGTCGATGGTTCTACGGACATCTTGAAGTTCTATATTTCAGTAAAAGAGGAGGATGTAGCGCCGAGCTTTGACGGTGCGGTTGCCGACCAGATGTTCTCGCTCGGGGTGGCGATAGAGGCTCTGGAGTTGCCTGCGGCTTCGAGTGGCAACGGCGATTTAACGTATAGTTTAAAGTCTGTGCCGCCGGGTCTGACCTTTGATGCCGCGACTCGGACGCTTTCGGGCACCCCTTCGGAAGTGTTTGATTCTTTCATAATGGTCTACGAAGTGACGGATGCCGACGATAATGAGGGTACCGACGATAAGGACACGTTGACATTCAAGGTAAGAGTTGATACGAGGCCGAGCTTTGACGGTGCGACGGTTGTCGATCAGTCGTACCAGACGGGCGAGGATATAGGAGTTCTGGAGCTGCCTCCGGCTTCGGTGGGAGAGCGTGAGGCACCTCCGAGATATAGCTTGTCATCTATGTCATCCAGCCTGATCGGGGAGTTGCCGGAGGGTCTGGTGTTTGATGCCGGATCGCGGACGCTTTCGGGTACGCCGACCATAGCTGGGACGTACGAAATGACCTACCGGGTGGAAGATTCCGATACCAATATGGAGGAGAGCGACGCCGAGGAATTGACCTTTACAGTCCATGTAGAGCTGACCTTCGCGGCGGTCGCGGCGGTCCAAGCAACCTTTACTGCAGGCGAAGAGATAAAACAGCCTTGGGAGTTGCCAGTAGGTCGGTCCACTGACCCTCTGACGTATAGCTTGGTCGGGGAATTGCCGGAGGGTCTGGTGTTTGATGCCGAGGCTCGGACGATTTCGGGTACCCCGCCGGCTGACGTGTTGTATGACGCGTCATATGAGTTCACGTATCGGGCGGAGGATTCCGATGGCGATTCGGCTGAGTTGACCTTTACGATTGTGATAGCTGCTATGCCCAGCTTCGGCGCTCAGGTCGTAGACGACCAGCTATACGAGGCGGGCGATGCGGTGAGCTTAGGGCTGCCAGAGGCCGCAGGTGGGAATGTAGCGTTGACGTATACCTTGGAAGGGGAGTTGCCAGCGGGTCTGTCGTTTGATGGCGCGGCGCGGACGATTTCGGGTGCGCCGCCGACGGATGTGACGTATGCTGAGGGCTATGTGTTGACGTATCGGGTGGCGGATGTGGATGGCGATACTGTGACGTTGACTTTCGCGATTCGGGTGAATGGTATCCCCAGCTTCGTCCGGGAGGAGGAAGACCAGCAGTATACGGCGGGCGATGCGGTGAGCTTAGAGTTGCCGGAGGCGGTCGGTGGGAATGTGGCGCGGACGTATCGCTTGGATGGGCAGTTGCCATCGGGTCTGTCGTTTGATCCGGCGACTCGGACGATTTCGGGTGATCTGCCGGAGTTTGCGACGTATGCTTTTGACGGGTATGCGTTGACGTATCGGGTGGCGGATGTCGATGGCGAGGAGCCGACCCCGTTGGTGTTCACGATCAGGGTGGATGGTATCCCTCGCTTCGACGAAGCTGTGTCGAGTCAAGTCACCTTTGCCGAAGGCCAGACGATAGATCCTTGGGTGTTGCCCTCGGCTTCGGGTGGCAACGGCGAGTTGACGTATGAGTTGGTTGGGCAGTTGCCGGAGGGTCTGATCTATGATGGCGCGACTCGGACGATTTCGGGTACGCTGTCGGCGGATGCGACGTATGCTGCTGAGAGCGAGGGCTATACGTTGACGTATCAGGTGACGGATCAGGATGGGGATGCGCCCGCTGTCTTGGAGTTCACGATAGTGGTGCATGGTATGCCCAGCTTTCACGCTCAGGTCGTAGACGACCAGCTATACGAGGCGGGCGATGCGGTGAGCTTAGGTTTGCCGGAGGCGGTCGGTGGGAATAACGGTTTGACGTATACCTTGGAAGGGGAGTTGCCGCCGGGTCTGTCGTTTGATGGCGTGGCGCGGACGATTTCGGGTGCGCCGCCGACGGATGTGACGTATGCTGAGGGCTATGTGTTGACGTATCGGGTGGCGGATGTGGATGGCGATACTGTGACGTTGACTTTCGCGATTCGGGTGAATGGTATCCCCAGCTTCGTCTGGGAGGAGGAAGATCAGCAGTATACGGCGGGTGATGCGGTGAGCTTAGAGTTGCCGGAGGCGGTCGGTGGGAATGTCGCACGGACGTATCGCTTGGATGGGCAGTTGCCATCGGGTCTGTCGTTTGATCCGGCGACTCGGACGATTTCGGGTGATCTGCCGGAGTTTGCGACGTATGCTTTTGACGGGTATGCGTTGACGTATCGGGTGGCGGATGTCGATGGCGAGGAGCCGACCCCGTTGGTGTTCACGATCAGGGTGGATGGTATCCCTCGCTTCGACGAAGCTGTGTCGAGTCAAGTCACCTTTGCCGAAGGCCAGACGATAGATCCTTGGGTGTTGCCCTCGGCTTCGGGTGGCAACGGCGAGTTGACGTATGAGTTGGTTGGGCAGTTGCCGGAGGGTCTGATCTATGATGGCGCGACTCGGACGATTTCGGGTACGCTGTCGGCGGATGCGACGTATGCTGCTGAGAGCGAGGGCTATACGTTGACGTATCAGGTGACGGATCAGGATGGGGATGCGCCCGCTGTCTTGGAGTTCACGATAGTGGTGCATGGTATGCCCAGCTTTCACGCTCAGGTCGTAGACGACCAGCTATACGAGGCGGGCGATGCGGTGAGCTTAGGTTTGCCGGAGGCGGTCGGTGGGAATAACGGTTTGACGTATACCTTGGAAGGGGAGTTGCCGCCGGGTCTGTCGTTTGATGGCGTGGCGCGGACGATTTCGGGTGCGCCGCCGACGGATGTGACGTATGCTGAGGGCTATGTGTTGACGTATCGGGTGGCGGATGTGGATGGCGATACTGTGACGTTGACTTTCGCGATTCGGGTGAATGGTATCCCCAGCTTCGTCTGGGAGGAGGAAGATCAGCAGTATACGGCGGGTGATGCGGTGAGCTTAGAGTTGCCGGAGGCGGTCGGTGGGAATGTCGCACGGACGTATCGCTTGGATGGGCAGTTGCCATCGGGTCTGTCGTTTGATCCGGCGACTCGGACGATTTCGGGTGATCTGCCGGAGTTTGCGACGTATGCTTTTGACGGGTATGCGTTGACGTATCGGGTGGCGGATGTCGATGGCGAGGAGCCGACCCCGTTGGTGTTCACGATCAGGGTGGATGGTATCCCTCGCTTCGACGAAGCTGTGTCGAGTCAAGTCACCTTTGCCGAAGGCCAGACGATAGATCCTTGGGTGTTGCCCTCGGCTTCGGGTGGCAACGGCGAGTTGACGTATGAGTTGGTTGGGCAGTTGCCGGAGGGTCTGATCTATGATGGCGCGACTCGGACGATTTCGGGTACGCTGTCGGCGGATGCGACGTATGCTGCTGAGAGCGAGGGCTATACGTTGACGTATCAGGTGACGGATCAGGATGGGGATGCGCCCGCTGTCTTGGAGTTCACGATAGTGGTGCATGGTATGCCCAGCTTCCACGCTCAGGTCGTAGACGACCAGCTATACGAGGCGGGCGATGCGGTGAGCTTAGGTTTGCCGGAGGCGGTCGGTGGGAATAACGGTTTGACGTATACCTTGGAAGGGGAGTTGCCGCCGGGTCTGTCGTTTGATGGCGCGGCGCGGACGATTTCGGGCGCGCCGCCGACGGATGTGACGTATGCTGAGGGCTATGTGTTGACGTATCGGGTGGCGGATGTGGATGGCGATACTGTGACGTTGACTTTCGCGATTCGGGTGAATGGTATCCCCAGCTTCGTCCGGGAGGAGGAAGACCAGCAGTATACGGCGGGCGATGCGGTGAGCTTAGAGTTGCCGGAGGCGGTCGGTGGGAATGTCGCACGGACGTATCGCTTGGATGGGCAGTTGCCATCGGGTCTGTCGTTTGATCCGGCGACTCGGACGATTTCGGGTGATCTGCCGGAGTTTGCGACGTATGCTTTTGAGGGCTATGCGTTGACGTATCGGGTGGCGGATGTCGATGGCGAGGAGCCGACCCCGTTGGTGTTCACGATCAGGGTGGATGGTATCCCTCGCTTCGACGAAGCTGTGTCGAGTCAAGTCACCTTTGCCGAAGGCCAGACGATAGATCCTTGGGTGTTGCCCTCGGCTTCGGGTGGCAACGGCGAGTTGACGTATGAGTTGGTTGGGCAGTTGCCGGAGGGTCTGATCTATGATGGCGCGACTCGGACGATTTCGGGTACGCTGTCGGCGGATGCGACGTATGCTGCTGAGAGCGAGGGCTATACGTTGACGTATCAGGTGACGGATCAGGATGGGGATGCGCCCGCTGTCTTGGAGTTCACGATAGTGGTGCATGGTATGCCTAGCTTCAGTGGCCAGGTCGTAGACGACCAGCTATACGAGGCGGGCGATGCGGTGAGCTTAGGTTTGCCGGAGGCGGTCGGCGGGAATGGCGCGTTGACGTATACCTTGGAAGGGGAGTTGCCGCCGGGTCTGTCGTTTGATGGCGCGGCGCGGGCGATTTCCGGTACGCTGCCTGCCGATTACTTGTATGTTGCTGAGGGCTATGTGTTGACGTATCGGGTGACGGATGTGGATGGTGATGCTGTGACGTTGCGCTTCACGCTTGCGGTGAATGGCATACCTAGCTTCGGCGATCAGGTAGTAGAAGATCAGCAGTACATGGCGGGCGATGCGGTGAGCTTAGGTCTGCCGGAGGCGGTCGGTGGGAATGTGGCGTTGACGTATTTCTTGGATGGGGAGTTGCCGCCGGGTCTGTCGTTTAATCCCACGGCTCGGACGATTTCGGGTGAGTTGTCGCCTAATGTGTCGTATTCTCCCGAAGGGTATGCGTTGACGTATCGGGTGGCGGATGTCGATGGCGAAGAGCCGGCCCCGTTGACCTTCACGATTGCGGTGAATGCTATGCCCTTCTTTGAGGGAACTATTACGAATCAGAGGGTTCCTGAAGGGGAGGAAATGGCCTCGTTGGAGTTGCCTGCGGCTTTGGGCGGCAACGGCGAGTTGACGTATAGCTTGAATGAGGAGAGTTTGCCTCCGGGTCTGGTATTTGATGCCGAGGCTCGAACGATTTCGGGTACGCCGGAGCTTAATGTGTCGCATCCTGCCGAGGGATATGCGTTGACGTTCCGGGTAGAAGATGAAGATGGCGACTCGGCTGAGTTGACCTTCTTCCTGACAGTCGACGGTACACCTACCTTTTTTGACGCGATCATTGAGGATCGAATCTTGCGTCAGAATGAGGCGATGGATTCGTGGGAATTCCCTGCGGCTGCGGGCGGCAACGGCGACTTGATATATAGTTTAGATATGAATGTGCCGGGTCTGAGCTTCGACGCTGCAGCGCGGACGCTTTCGGGCACGCCGACGGACACTGGCGTGTATCGCTTGATCTACCAGGTGGAAGACCAAGATGGCGATTCGGCTGAGTTGACCTTTCACATAACGGTAGATGGCGCACCCAGCTTTAGCGGAGATGTGGCCAACCAGACGTACATAGATGGTGAGGCGATCGAAGACTTGGTGCTGCCCCTAGCTTCGGGTGGCAACTTGCTCTCGCTGAATCCGGATGGCGAGGTCGATTTCGGCGAGTTGACTTATACCCTAGATAACGTACCGCCGGGGCTGACGTTTGACCCCAACCCTATGTCGCCGACGCTTTCGGGTACGCCGGCAGAGGTTGGAATCTATACCTTGACATATACGGCCCACGACTTCGACGACAATATGACTGCTGAGGACGCAGCTATCCTCAGCTTCGAGGTTCGAGTGGAAGAATCGGCTACGGACCGTTTTGCGGAACTCAACGAACAGATCTTGTCCAAGTACGCATTGGCGATTGCCGATGGAACGAATCGCGCCATTGAAGATCGCCTTGAGCATATGGACAGAGCCGGCGATGTGAATAGGTCTTTTCGCTTCGCCGCTGAGTCCACTCTCTACGACATGATTCAGTCCGGCCGGATATTCGAGAATCGTCCGGTCAATCTAGCACAGGTTATGAATGGCTCGTCCTTTGCAACGCCGTTCGGTTTTGGTAGGGGATGCATTCTTTGTCCTGGTAGTCCCACATTTTGGGGCCGGGGAGACTACGGCCAAATGTCTAGCGACGACGGTTCGCTGGATTGGGAGGGCAACCTAACACGTGCTCAGATTGGTTTGGATGCCCGGCCAGGAGCCGAGATGCTAACCGGGTTGGTGCTGTCGTGGGCTCAAGGGGAGTTCGATTATTCCGCCCCGTTGCTCGGCGAAGAGCGAGTTGACGGTACTTATACGCCCCGCATGTTGAGCCTGCATCCTTATGTCGGGTTCTCGCCAGGGCGGCTTGGAGTATGGTTGACGGCGGGCTTAGGGCGTGGCGACATCGAGATTGACGACGAACAGGGAACCGTAGGCCAGCAGTCGAGCGATACATCACTTCGGACTGCAAGTGTAGGGGCTAGCGGCGATTTACTCGCCAGCGGGCCGACTCAGTTGCGGATCAAGGCTGCTGCTACTGTAGCACAGGTTGAAGTCGAGGGTGGACAAGTCGAGAATGGAAAAGGAAACCGGATCGCTGAGCAGACGGTGAGTGCTAACCGCCTGAGGCTTGCACTCAAAGGCTCCCATGCTTACGATGTGGGCATGGATGGGCAGATGACACCCCAGCTAGAGGTTGCTCTGCGCCAAGATGGTGGCGACGGAGTGACCGGGGCCGGCGTAGAAGTTGGCGGTGGCCTGCGCTACGAGGGGGGTGGCTTCACGCTGGAAGCTATGGCGCGGAGTCTGGTAAGTGACGGTGACGACGCGGTCGAGTACCAAGAATGGGGCGCACATCTGTTGCTCCAGCGCTCGGCTAGCACCGGTGGTCGGGGGTTGTCATTGCGGGTGATGCCGACCTACGGCACGCAGGCGAACAGTCTGACGCTGTGGGAGCGCAGCGCAGCCGAGATAGCGGACCGGGGTGTTTCGAACGCGCAAGGCCAGCTCAGAGCCGAGGTCGGCTACGGTTTAGCCGCACTTGGCGGTCGGGGAGTATACACTGTGTACAGCGGAATGACTCAAGCGCCTGAGCGAATGCAGTTGCGCTTAGGTACGCGCTTTGAGGTGGATTCGTCGATGTCAGTGAGCCTCGAGAGTTCTCGCTGGCAGCGCATGGCCGGTGCCTCACATGGACTCCTGTTGCGTGGGCGTCTGGTCTTTTAATTAATTCATACCATGTAGCACACGACACACGCTTCCGGAGCTAAGCTTTGGAAGCGTGTGTCGTATTATGCTGTGGTCTGTCTTTTTCTACTTTTGTATCCTCATTCGACCTCACTTCCACAGCCGGACGAGTACATAACTATTGTGTCCGGTCTGCCTCGTTCTGGTACCTCGATGCTGATGAAGATGTTGGCTGCGGGCGGCTTGCCGCCTCTAACAGACGGTATCCGCGACGCCGACGCCGATAATCCTGGGGGATATTACGAGTTCGAGAAGGTCAAGCAGCTAGAAAAAGACACTACATGGCTCGAATCGGCCAAGGGTAAGGCCGTCAAGGTCATATCCCAATTGCTCGACCAATTGCCGCTCCACAAGTCGTACAAAGTCGTATTCGCCCTCCGGAAAATGGACGAGATTTTAGCGTCGCAGCGGGCGATGCTAGCGCGGCGAGGACAGTCATCTGATCGGGTTTCCGACGCCGAGATGGCCGCCGCTTTCGGTCGGCACTTGAGTGCAGTGCAACAGTGGTTGGCGGAGCACCCACAAATGGAGGTACTCTATGTCAACTACGCCGCTGTCTTACGCGATCCGCTTGCCACGAGCCACGAGATCAAGGCCTTTCTCGCCCGCCCCTTAGATGTGCGGCAAATGGCTAGCGTGGTAGACGAGGGCTTATACCGCCAGCGCATATCCTGACTACTTGCCGAGTCCTTCGTCCTAACCTTACCAACAACTGTATGGATACATTACAGATTCGCAATTTCTCCATTATTGCCCACATTGATCACGGCAAATCGACGCTAGCTGACCGTCTGCTCGAAAAAACTGCGACCCTGACAGCCAAACAGATGCAGGAGCAGGTTCTCGACAGCATGGATTTAGAGCGCGAACGGGGTATTACAATCAAGGCTCACGCCGTGCGAATGCACTATCAAACGGCCGACGGTAGCATTTGCCAATTCAACTTGATCGACACGCCGGGACACGTGGATTTTACCTATGAAGTGTCCCGTAGTTTGGCGGCCTGCGAAGGGGCGATCTTGGTCGTCGATGCCACACAGGGAGTGGAAGCCCAGACCGTAAGCAATTTGCTGTTGGCGCTAAACAGCGACTTGGTCGTCATCCCGGTGCTCAACAAAATCGACATGCCCGCTGCTCAGGTCGCAGCAGTACAGCAGCAGGTGCTCGATCTGCTGGGGGGTGAAGCCGAGGATATTTTGCAAATCAGCGCTAAAGAGGGGGTTGGGGTTGAGGAGGTGATGGAAGCTATTGTCGATCGCATACCACCGCCGGCTGGGCGTCAGCAGGAGCCGTTGCGAGCACTGATTTTTGATTCGCTCTACGACCAGTACCGAGGTGTAATTTGCTTTATCCGAGTTGTTGATGGACGCATCCACAAGGGGCAGAAAATTCGCTTCTACTCTACTGGACGGCTCTACGAAATCGAAGAAGTCGGTCACTTGGTCTTAAACCGAGTGCCGGCCCAAGCACTTGAGACGGGTGAAGTCGGCTATTTCATCGCTGGGATCAAAGAGCTGGCCGAGGCTCACGTCGGTGACACGGTTGTTGATGCAGAGGCTGAAGTGGAGTCATTACCTGGGTACCAGCCGCTCAAACCCATGGTTTTCAGTGGCCTCTATCCCGTTGTCCCAGAGGAATACGAGGTGCTGCGCGACGCTTTAGAGCGGCTCAAGCTCAACGACGCCGCATTCTCCTATGAGCCGGAGACCTCGCCAGCGTTGGGCTTTGGTTTTCGCTGTGGCTTCTTAGGGCTGCTGCACATGGAGATCGTCCAAGAGCGCCTCGACCGCGAATATCAGGTCGAGATCATCACGACCCTGCCCAATGTGCTCTACGAGATTCTGACCAAGGATGGGCAACTGATCGATGTGGACAATCCCTCCCTGTTACCGCCTGCTGCTGAGATAGACGAGGTGCGCGAGCCGATTCTCGCCGTCCAGATCTTGGTGCCGAGGGAATATATCGGTGCTGTGATGAAAATCTGCACCGAGCGACGCGGGAGCTACCGCAATACCGAGTATCTCGACGGCAGCCGGGCTATCCTGAGCTTTGAGATGCCTTTGGCCGAAGTAGTGATTGACTTCTATGATCGCCTCAAGTCGGTGTCGCGGGGCTATGCGTCATTCGATTACGAGCATCTAGAGATGCGAGCCGGGTTATTGTCTAGACTCGATATTATGATCAATAGCGAGCCGATGGACGCGCTCTCAGTGATCATCCATCGCGACAAGGCCTATGAGTGGGGCCGTCAACTCTGCACAAAGCTCAAGGAGCTGATCCCACGACAGATGTTCGAGGTGGTCATTCAGGGGTCGGTGGGGAGTAAGGTAATTGCCCGCGAGGTGGTCAAGCCGTTCCGCAAAAATGTGACCGCCAAGTGCTACGGCGGCGATGTGACCCGCAAGCGCAAATTGCTCGAAAGGCAGAAGGAAGGCAAGAAGCGCATGAAGCAGTTTGGGAAGGTGGAAATTCCCCAAGAAGCGTTTTTGGCCGCGCTCAAGATGGAAGCCTGATTTATGAGCAAGAGGCGTACTGGCCGATCCTGCGTCCCCTAATCCCGAAAAAGCAAATAATGGCGTTGGGCCTCTATATCCACGTGCCGTTTTGTCCCCAACGCTGCCCTTACTGCGCCTTTGCTACGGTTGTTGGCCAAGCAGAACACCATGGCCTATATGCCGAGGCGATTTGCCGCGAAATCGAGTCTTGGGCCCATTTGTCGAGGCCGGTGGAGACCGTGTTCTTAGGCGGAGGCACCCCTAGCCAAGTCGCGCCTGTGTTCATTGGGCAGATGCTCGAGGCAGCTCAGCGGTATTTGGGACTACACCCAGACGCGGAAATTTCTATTGAAGTCAACCCCGGGACCGTTGACCGCGAGAAATTCGCAAGGCTAAAGGCGCTGGGGTTCAACCGCATCAGCATTGGTGTGCAGGCTTTTCGCGATGCCGATCTGCGTCACTTAGGTCGGCAACATAGCGCAGCCGATGTCGAAAGGGCGTATGCAGCGGCCAGAGCGGCTGGTTTTACCAATGTGAGCTTAGACTTGGTGGCCAATGTACCTAGAGCATCGGAGGCCGATTGGCACTTTAGCGTCAAGCGGGCTATCGCTTTGGCCCCAGAGCACCTTTCGGTCTATAGCCTTACCATTGAAGAAGGCACGATCTTCGCCCAACGACAGCGTCAGGGGCTGTTAGAACCTGTCGTGGACGACAGGCAGGCTCAGACCTTGGAATGGACCGATGCGCAGTTGGTAGCGGCTGGCTACGAACACTACGAGATTTCAAACTACGCTCGGCGTGGCTACCGCTCGCGCCACAACTGGGGCTACTGGACAGGTATTCCTTACTTAGGTGTTGGTCTTGGGGCGCATAGCTTTATCGGTGGGAAGCGATTTTGGAATACACGTGATCTCAATGCTTATCTTGACGCTATACACCAAGGCCGGTCACCGTGTTCAGAGGAGGAGACCATAGACCCGGACACGGCTCGCAGGGAACGTCTATGGATGGGTTTGCGCACCATAGAGGGGATTGAACTGACTGAAGAAGAGGTCGGTCGCGTGCAGAACAGCAAGCGCTTTGCCGAACTGGAGAAAGTTGGATACGCCGCGCTTGAAGGCCAGAGATTGCGTTTGACTCGGGCGGGGTTTTTGCTGGCTGACGCCTTGAGCGTGGAACTGGACCGGATCGTGGAAGAGGGGCAATAAACGCGCTTGGATCTTACAGCAAAAGAAAAGGCCGTCCCCGAAACGGGGACGGCCTTTTCAGCGTTAGTGGTGGGGGGAGCAGGATTCGAACCTACGAAGGCATAAGCCAACAGATTTACAGTCTGCCCCGTTTGACCGCTTCGGTATCCCCCCGGCGAATTTTCAGGTGCCGCTAGCTAGCGTTTTAAGCACCTGGTGCCGCGAAGGATGGCGCAGCTTGCTGAGTGCCCGCTCTTTGAGCTGGCGGATCCGCTCGCGCGTGAGATTCATCATGTCGCCGATTTCCTCAAGCGTTAGGGCTTCGTTGCCGTCAAGGCCAAAATAGAGCCGGATAATGCGCAATTCGCGCTCCTCGAGGGTTTCCAAAGCTGTTTCGAGCTGCTCCCTTGCCGATTCGCTTAGGATGTCGGCGTCTGGGGCTGCGGCCGTGTTGTCGGCCAAGGTATTGAGCAGGCTGCGCTCGTCGTCGTCGGTGAAGGATTCGTCGAGCGAACACACGGCGCGAGCGCTGAGGATGGTTTCTAGAACCTCTTCGGCCGGGACTTCAAGTTCAGCGGCGATTTCCTCTATGGCAGGCTCACTGGCGCGATGTTGGCCCAATTTGCGCGAGGCTTTGGAAATATCCTTGAGCAAGCTGACCTTGTTGAGAGGAAGGCGCACGGTGCGCACATGCTCGGCGAGGGTTTGGAGGATGGACTGGCGGATCCACCAAACCGCGTATGAAATGAACTTGTAGCCCTTGGTGCCGTCGAAGCGATCGGCCGCCGTGATGAGGCCGAGATTGCCGGCGCTAATCAGGTCGGATAGAGACAATCCGCGGTTTTGGTACTTCTTGGCGACATCGACGACAAACCGCAAATTGGCACTGATCATTTCTTCGCGAGCGTTCATATCGCCATTTTTGATGCGGTCAGCCAGTTCTACTTCGCGTTCTCTCGAAAGGGGCGTGGACTCAGCAATATCGTCGAAATAGAGTCTCAGGGTGTTTTCTTCGTCGTGCAGATTGTGCATAGAGCCTCTCATCTTTGACGTATAAAGGGGCTACTTTACCCCTCACCACCGCACCGAAATCTCGGTACACATGGTAAGCGTAGAATAAGTATTGGTGAAACTAACTGATTATACATAAGGAGCAGCGCCGCGTCAAGTCGTTTGCAAGGCCTTAAGCAAGGCGGCGGTATTCGCCGGCCTCGTCCCAATCCATTAGGCTGCGACCGTTTAAGTCCCAGACGACTTGGCCTGCTCTCAACGTTAGTTCGCATTCGAGTTTTTGCCGGCCCTTCATGCGCGCCCGGCCCGAATCGACAAAGGCAAAATCCCCTTCGTGCAGGGCGAAAGCCGCTAGGTCTGCTTCAGCCCCAATGCTGAGGTGCCCTAGCTGGGGGTGCCTGATTACCTCGGCCGGTTTGTGCGTCGAGCGATAGACGACCTCTTGCAGGGGCATGCCGAGGTTCAGGAATTTGGACATCGTTATGGGCATGGTGGCGTTGGGTAGCATGCGACTGGACTTGTGTAGATCCGTACTGATGGTGTCCGGGGGAAAATTTTGCGCCATGGCGGGCACGGCAATGCGAAACCAGAAGGAGCCGTTGCCGTGCCCAGTGTCAAAGATGATGCCGCGCTGGCGAGCTTGGCGCACGTAGTCTGCAACTTTTTTGTCCTCGTCGAGTAGGGGGATGTGGGCGGCGTAGAGGTGGGTGTGGATGTCCCCGGGACTCATGCGCTCGAGCAATTCCTCGTACGTGCGGGTGGGTCGGGGGGCAAAGTCGATCATGGCAATGGAATCGCTCTGTCGCGCCGCCTCGATCGCACCACCTGCCGACTCCCAGCCCGGGCCGCCGAAGTGGGCCGACTTGGCTCCAACGACGTGCTCGCGGTACTGCTCAATCGCCGCGGCGCAGAGCGTGGGATCCATTTCGCTGACGTCTTGTTCAGGAGCACCGATCATGCCAGCGCCGACGATATTGACGAAAGCCAAGACGCGGGTCTGGGCGGGGTCAATGATGGTGCGCTTGAAATCGGCCATATCCTTCCATCCAGCACCGCCTGTATCTACTACGGTAGTCACTCCGTAGGGCAGGGCGTGCTGGTCGGGAAAGAGCCAGCCTCCATACCCCCCATAGACGTGGACGTGGATATCGATCAAGCCTGGAGTGACATAGAGACCGGACACGTCGACGACCTTTGCCGAACTGGATTCGATTCGGTCGGCGACCGCAGCGACTAGCCCGTCCTTAATGGCAATATCGGCTGGGCCGTCGAGGTCGTTTTTGGGGTCGATCAGATGCCCCCCTTGGATGATGAGATCAAAGTCGCCGCTCATAATAGCCGTCCTTTCGCCCGAAGGCCGTGTGTTGGAAGTAAAGCCGTAGAATAATCAGCGGGTCAAGGGTAGGTCAATGGCTGGGCTCGCATTGCACAGAACGATTTTTTTTGGCAGATTTTCTCTATCTAAAAACTACCTTATTTAGGAGGAATACATGGCACGCACTGTGAAAGTAGCCGTCACTGGGGCGGCTGGCCAGATCGGCTACGCTATATTGCCGCGTTTAGCCTCGGGCGAAGTTTTCGGCCGCGACGTCCGGGTTTCGCTGCACTTGCTGGAGATTACTCCGGCGCTCAAAGCCCTCGAAGGCGTGGTTATGGAACTCGACGACTGCGCCTTTCCGCTTCTCGACGACATCGTAATTACCGACCAGGCCGAAGTGGCTTTTGACGGGATCAATTGGGGGCTGCTGATTGGCTCCAAGCCGCGCGGTCCCGGCATGGAGCGGGGCGACTTAATTCGGGAAAACGGCCCGATATTCGTCGGCCAAGGTCAGGCGCTCGCCCGAGCCGCCGCGAATGTGCGGGTCTTGGTGGTGGGCAATCCAGCCAATACCAATGGCTTAATTGCCATGAGCCACGGCCAGAAGGCTGGCATCCCCCGCGACCGCTTCTACGCGATGACCCGGCTGGATCAAAACCGCGCCCAAGCCCAGCTTGCCCAAAAAGCCGGAGTCAAGGTCTCGGCGGTGACCAATATGGCCATCTGGGGCAACCACAGTGCCACGCAGTACCCAGATGCCGAAAATGCGCGGATTGAGGGGCGGCCAGCTCACGACGTCATAGGCCATCACGCTTGGTTACGCGAGGAATTTATCCAAATCGTCCAGCAGCGGGGTGCAGCCGTCATCGACGCCCGTGGCTTGTCATCGGCCGCATCGGCGGCCAATGCCGCGCTCGACCACATCGTCAGCGTGGAGAGCGCCACGCCAGCGGGCGACTTTTTCTCGGCTGGCGTCTATTCGGACGGCAGCTACGGGATCGACGAGGGGTTGATGTTCTCCTTTCCCATTCGCAGCGACGGCCAAGGCGGCTGGGAAATCGTGCAGGGCTTGGCGTTGAGCGACTTCGCCCGGGCAAAGATCAAGGCCACCGAAGACGAGCTCAAAGAGGAGCGCACGATCATCGCCGACCTCTTGGGCTGATATGTTCCAAGACCCCAAACGCTACCAAGCCAAACACCACTATGTCACCGCCGCAGGTGCCGACTTGGTGGAGGTATTGGCCCCCCAAGCCGGCGAGCGGGTCCTCGACTTGGGCTGCGGCACGGGGCAACTGAGCGCCCAGATTGCCGCAGCCGGAGCCGAGGTCATAGGCATCGACTTGTCGGCCGAGATGATTGAGGCCGCCCGCAAGCAGTTCCTAGGCTTGTCTTTTGCCGTCGGCGATGCGCGAGATTTTTATTTTGCCGAGCCGTTCGATGCGGTCTTTTCCAACGCAGCCCTGCACTGGGTCAAGCCGCCGGAAGCGGTACTTGCGCGTATTGCCGCTTGTCTGGGGCAATACGGGCGTTTTGTCGCCGAGCTAGGCGGTGCGCGGAACGTGGCCACCATCAGCCAAGCTCTTATCGACCAATTGGCCGTGCGGGGATTTTATCCGCAATTGCCTTGGTATTTTCCCAGTTTAGGAGAATACGCGCGGCTCGTGGAACAGGCCGGGCTGCGCGTTGCTTATGCCAGCCACTTTTCTCGTCCAACGCCTCTAAGGGGCGAGAGCGGGTTGCGCGATTGGATGGAGATGTTCGCCGATGCACTTACAGAGGACGTTCCGCCGTCGATGCACGCAGAGCTGTGGAATGAAGTAGAGGCCATCGTCCGCCCGGCATTGTACCGCGATGGGGGCTGGCACGCCGACTACTGGCGTTTGCGCGTGGTTGCTCACAAAGAATGAATTCACGACCGCTATCTCTGAAGCCGCGCCACGTAATTTGGGACTGGAACGGCACTTTGGTGGACGATGCTTGGCTGTGCGTCGAGATCGTCAACGAGTTGTTAGTACGCCGAGGACTCGCGCCGACCACGCCGAGTGAATACAGCGAGGTCTTTGGGTTTCCTCTGCGGACCTACTACCAGCGCGTAGGATTTGACTTAGAGCGCGAGGACTTTGCGGCCACAGGCAACGAGTTCAATCTTCTCTACAGCCAACGCCTCCGCGATTGCCAGTTACGCGAGGGAGCGCACGAAGTGCTGGCTGCACTGGGCCGCAACCGGATCGGACAATCCCTCTTATCGGCCTCCAACGAAGTGGACCTCGAAGAAATGGTCGCCCACTACGGGTTGCGATCCCACTTTACCGCAGTCGCCGGGGTGGATAATGGCTTGGGGGAGGGGAAAATCGAGCGCGGACATCGGCATCTTGCAGACCTCAACTGCCGGGGCGACGAAGTCTTGCTCGTCGGCGATACCCTGCACGACATAGAGGTGGCCACCGCGCTCGGTGTCCATTGCGTCCTGCTGCCTTCCGGCCACCAGAGCCGGCAGCGATTGGAACAGGGGGAGTGCACCGTGGTAGATGGGCTTTTTACCGTGGCCGCTTTGCTCGGCCTAAAAGGAGATATTCATGACTAAAACGTGGCGCGGAATCATGCCGATTGTGGTGACCCCCTTTACCGAGAGCTACGCGCTCGATGAAGCGGCCTTGCGGGACTTAGTTGCCTTCAGTATTGCAGCGGGTGCCACGGGCTTGGTGGGGCCGGCCAATGCCAGCGAATTTTCGACCCTTTCCGACGAGGAACGCCGTCGTTGGATCGAGACCGTCGTCGTCGCCGCCGATGGCCGAGTACCCGTGGTGGCCTCCGTCACCTCCGGCCATGCTTTGCCAGCCGCAGCCCTCGCTCAGTTTGCCCAAGCCGCGGGAGCCGACGGGATCATGTCCATGCCGCCGCACGTATTGCGCGTTGACCAAGAAGGCTGCTACGCCTTTTACCAGCAGTTGGCAGACGCAGTTGAAGTCCCGATCTGCGTACAGAATTTCGACGCGCCGGTCGGGACGCCCATGAGCGGCGAGTTGGTGGGCCGGATGTGCCGCGAACTGGAGGGCGTTGATTATATCAAGGAAGAGACCGTCCCTGAGCCTTGGCAGGTTAGCCGGACGCTGGCGCTAGCGGGCGCGGCCTGCAAGGGCGTACTGGGTGGCAAAGGAGGGGTCTATTTGCTCGACGAATATCGGCGCGGTGCCTGCGGTAATATGCCCGGCTGTCACGTGACCGACGCCATGGCGGCGATCTGGGATGCCCTCGAATCAGGCGACGAGGCAACGGCGCGAGCGCACTTCTATCAACTTCTGCCGCTGATGAACTACGAGCGGCTCTACGGGATTGCGATCTACAAGTGGATTCTACAAAAGCGCGGGTTAATTCGCTCGACGGTTTGCCGGGCGCCCGTGCCTGTCCTAGACGGCGACGCGCTGACCGAGTTGGAGATCATTTGGGACGGCGTTGCGCCGCTTTTGCGGGGGTAAAGTAGTGGATACCTATCAACAGCACATTGAGCGCGACGGCTTTTGCGTTATCGAGCAAGTGATTCCCGAGGCAGTAGTAGGGGATATATGCGCCGAGCTAGCGGCTGTGGTTGAGCGCAATCGCCGCATTCCGACGCCAAATTGGCCGAAATTCGCCGCCGCGGCCACCGAATCGGCACCCCAGGCGTGGTCCAGCTCAAACAGGCTATCAATCAGGTGCAATCCTTTGCTCCGTACTTGGCCGACCGCCGGCTCCTAGCGGTCATTGAGTCTTTTTTCGGGGCTTGGGCGCGGATTTCCTGCACCGACTGCGTGGTCAATCACCCGGGTAATGCGAGGGGCTATTGGCACGCCGATTGGCCTTACAATGTAACCAACGCCTCGCACATCCCCGCGCCATACCCGGACGCGGTCCTGCACCTTTCGACTATCTGGATGCTGACGCCGTTTGCCGCTGAGACAGGGGGGACCTTCGTGGTGCCGGGAAGTCACCGCTGGCCGCGCAATCCCGCGGCTGGGGACATGCCCGCAATGAATCAGGACGCGCCCTATCCGACTGAGTGCCAGATCGAAGGAGCGGCCGGCAGCGTCTTGGTGTACGACAGCCGGCTTTGGCACGCCGTAGCTCCCAACCAAAGCGCTAGCGATCGCGTCGCCCTCATCGTGCGCTATGCTCCGTGGTGGCTGAACCTAAACCCCACGCTCATCGGCCGACCCGAGCACGAGGCGATGGTGGTGGAGACCGGAGGCAAAAACTACGAGATGGTGCCGATTGAGCGGGAAGTTTTTGACCGGTTACCTGCCGCAGTCAAGCCTCTATATCGCCATTGGGTTGCTCAATCTGCCCGGCCTGATGAAGCGCGCGGGCACTGACGCCTAAGACGCCGAGGAATCCCTCGGAGTCGCGATGGTCGAAGTCGCCGATGGCCTCCATAGAAGCGGTATCCTCGCTGTAGAGCGAGTGGGGGGCGTCGCTGGCCGCGCCAAAGGCGACTTGGCCTTTGTAGAGCGAGACGGAGATCGTCCCGGTCGCCAATTGATTAAAATGCTCAATGAGTTTCCAACTCGCTTGGGTCGCCGTGTCAAACCAATAGCCTTGGTAGATTTGCTCGGCAATAAACTCGGAGACAACGGTGAAAATCCGCCGGGCGCGGCGGTCGAGAATGAGCTGGAGCAAGTAATCGTAGCACTGGCCAAGTAGCTCTAGGGCCGGAGCCTCATAGACGCCGCGCGATTTGATGCCAACGAAGCGGTTTTCCACTGCGTGTAAGCCAATACCGACCCCGTGCCGCCCGGCAATGGCGTTGCTTTGCTCGATGGCCGCAACCGGATCGACGGCATGGCCGTTGATGGCGATTGGGACGCCTCGTTCAAAGCGCATGGTAAAAACCTCTGCTGCATCTGGAGCTTGCTGCGGAAAACAGCCCATGCCGGGTGCAATTAAGTTGGCCGCGGTGCCTAAGGCTTCGAGTTGGCCGGCTTCGTGCGTCAGCCCGAGCATGTTGGCATCCGTAGAGTAGGGCTTATCTGGGGTGGCGGTTATGGGCAGGTCGTGTCCTTGGCAGTAGGCGATCATCTCGCTGCGCCCGCCAAAATTTTGCAAGAAGGCCGGGTCGCGCCAGGGAGCGTATACCGCGATGTGCGGCGCGAGCATTTGTGCTGCCAGTTGGAAGCGGACTTGGTCATTGCCGCGCCCAGTGCATCCGTGTGCCATCACTTGGATGCCGCGTTCCTGCATGTGGGACAACATGCCGGCCACCGTCACGTGCCGGGCGATGCCGGTAGTGTTCCAATAGCCCCCCTCGTAGCGGGCCTGAGCTTGGACGAGTTGGATGCCAGCTTGGCAAATAGCCTCTCTGCGGTCGTCGAGAATCATCTCTGCGGCCCCACAGGCCTGCATCCGGCTGCGAATGTCTTCGATGCGCTCTTCGTCGGGCTGGCCCAGATCGGCGGTATAGGCGACGACCTCTAGGCCTTGGGATTGGAGCCAATGGGTAATGGTACAGCTATCGAGGCCGCCGGATGCGGCCAGCATGACCTTCTGGCCCTTTAGATCTGCGATATTCATGGTTGCTCCTTTTGTGGTAAAGTAAATAGTATAATAAATAAAAATTATTAATCAAGAATAATTATTACAAAATACTGCAAATAAGCCGCGCTTTATCTTGACAGTTTTCACCCGCGAGAATATCATTAACAAATGCTCATTGACGCGCATAATCACCCCAATTGGCACGGCTTTAACGCCGCCAAAATCCTGCGCAACATGGACGAGCAGGGCATCGACCAGATGTGGCTTTTCTCATGGGAGGTTCCTGCAGATGAGTACTCGCCTTCGTATCACTCGGTGTTGCCCCCTACTGGCTCGGGGATTCCCTTTGAAGATGTGCTGGCCGTCGGCAGGGAAGCCCCCGATCGCTTTGTCCTCGGTTACATGCCGCATCCCAAACGGCCCGACGCCATAGATCGGCTCAAGGCCGCAGTCGAAATCCACGGCGTGCAGGTGGCTTCCGAGCTGAAGGTGCGCCTGCCGTTTGATGATCCAGACGCGCTGCGCCTGTACGAGGCTTGCGGCGCAATGCGCTTGCCCATTACGATCCATCTCGACTATCCAATCGACCACGGCCGCGGCGATTACCCGCGCCCCAACTGGTGGTACGGCGGCAGTCTCGACGCGCTTGAACGCGCGGTGGCGGCCTGTCCGCAGACGGTCTTTATCGGCCATGCTCCGGGGTTCTGGGCCCATATTTCTGGGGACGATCGCTATGACGAGGAGAGCTATCCGAGCGGCCCGGTGCTGCCGAATGGGCGCTTGGCCCCGATGATGCGCCAGTACCGCAACTTATATGCCGATCTGTCGGCCGGGTCGGGATTGCGCGCACTGCAAAGAGATCGGGACTTCGGGCGCGACTTTCTCCTCGAATTTCAGGACAAATTGCTCTTTGGTCGGGACTACTTTGACTCCCAACTGATGGATTTTCTGCATACCCTTGAGCTACCTGCAGAAGCCTTTGACAAGATCGCCTACCAAAACGCCGAGCGTCTCTTGTCTTCCTACCTAGATGTGTCGCCTGCGGCCGATTCCCAAACATAATCCGTAGGTGGATGGAATGGATATGATAGGTTTGGGCGAGGACATGGGCCTGTGGACGGCGGTGGTCCTGATGGCCTTGTCCTTCGCGCTACTGGCCAAGTGTGCCGATTGGCTAGTAGAGGGGGCCATCGATATTGCACACTATCTCCGCGCTCCACCGATCCTGATCGGCATCGTCATCGTCGGCATTGGCACCACCGCGCCGGAGTTGGCCGTCTCGGTGACCGCTGCCCTCAAAGGCAACCCCGAAGTGGCGCTGGGCAACGCCGTGGGGTCGGTCATCTACGACGACGGCATCGCTCTGCCCATGGCGGCACTTTTTGCGCGGGAGGCCATACCCATTGACCGCGTCGTGCTGCGCTCGGCGGCGCTTTTTCTCATCGTTGTTGACTTGACCGCTTGGTATATGGCCTACGACGGGACCTTGGCTCGCAGCGAGGGCGGGGTTTTGGTGGTGCTCTTTGCGCTCTATCTGCTCTATTCGTTTTGGGAACAGCGACGGCAGCCACACCAAGCCGAGGAAGAGGGTGCCGCCCGCAGCTTGTGGATTGTCGCCGCGCTCTTTGTGGGGGGGCTGACCGGCGTCATTGTCAGCAGCCATGCTATCGTCTTGGCGACGCCGGTAGTGGCCGCGGCGCTGGGCCTGCCGCAGGTGGTCATCGGCTTGGTGGTCGTGGCCTTGGGCACTTCAATTCCCGAGATCGCCACCTGCATCGTCGCGGCCCGCAAGGGCCAAGGTGCCTTGGCTGTGGGCAATATCCTCGGCGCGGATATTCTCAATATTTGTTGGATTGCTGGGGCCTCAGCACTGGCCAATCCCCTGACCATTGCGCCGCAAGTGGTCAATTTTATGTTCCCGTGGATGATAGCGATCGTCTTGGTCATGCTCGGCTCGATGCGCCTCGGCTACGGGCTGAACCGCTGGAAGGGCGTCGTGCTGTTCGTCCTCTGCATGGCCTATCTGGCCCACCTGTTTACCACCAATCCCGGTGCGCTACAAGTGCCGGCCCCCTGAGAAAGGATCCCAATGGACTTAGGACTCAACGACAAAGTCGCTCTGGTAACTGGAGCTAGTCGCGGCATCGGTAAGCGCATTGCCGCGGCCTTGGCTGCCGAAGGGGCGCGGCTCTGTATCTGCGCTCGCGGTGCCGATGCGCTGGAGGAAGCGGCCGCCGAATTAGCCAGTGGAGGCGCGGAGGTGGAGGCCACCGCGCAAGATTTGACGACGCCGGAAGGCGCGATTGCTGTGGTGGAGGCCGCGAAAAGTCGCTTTGGCGGACTCGACATTCTCGTAAACAATGTCGGCGGCTCCAAGTGGACGCCCTTTGTCGAGATCGACGACGAGGAGTGGAATACTATCGTCAACTGGAGCTTTCTTTCTGCTGTGCGGGTAAGCCGTGCGGCTATTCCGGTGATGGAAGCGCGCGGGGGCGGCAGTATCGTCAATATCGCCTCGATTTTTGGACGCGAGACCGGTGGGCCGGTTTCCTATAACGCGGCCAAGGCAGCGATGATCAGCCTAGGGGCCAACCTAGCCATTGAAGCGGCGAAAAAGAACATCCGCGTCAATACCGTGGCCCCAGGCTCCATTCTCTTTCCCGGGGGGAGTTGGGAGCGACGGATGAAGGAAAATCCAGCGCAAATCCAGGCCTTTATCGACGCCAATATCCCCTTTGGCCGCTTTGGCACGCCGGAAGAAGTCGCCGATGTAGTGGCCTTTTTGGCCTCCGACCGAGCCAAATGGGTGACCGGTGCCTGCATCAATGTCGATGGGGGGCAATCCAAGTCCAATATATGAGGGGCTATGCACGATGGATGTGTTGGTTGCCTTGGGTGGCATGCGGAGTCGGCTGGCCCGCTACGGCTATGGCTGATGATGTGGTGGCATTGAGACAACAATACAACCAAGTGTCCGCCAGCATCGATACTTTGGTCCGCCTCTATGGGGGCGATAAGCTGCGCGAATTGGCAAAGCGAAAAGGAGATAGTCGGCTATTGCCAGCCAATTCCAAACTGATACTGATTTTCTGGGCCGATGACGAAGCCGAGCTGTTACTCAATGGACACCAGATCGGGGAGACGCGTTTGACTCCGGTCCGAGTCGAAATTCCCGTCGTGTACCTGCGCGAGTCCAATGTCTTGCGTGCCCATTGCTGGGATACTGACCGAGTCGAAAGCGGCTTTATGGCTGGTTTGTACTTGCAAGACGGCCGCGGCCGCTTGCGCAAGGTGCTGGCTACTGGCGATAGCCGTTGGTGGGTGGACGGCCAGCGGGCCGAGCCGCGTTTTTACAACCACAGCTTGCCCGACATTCCCGGGGCTGAAGTCATCTGGGGGACGACGCTGTTTGGCGAAGTCGAATTAGAGGCCCAGTTCGACGCCGCACAATTGGCCCGCGCGGCGCGGCGTCGGCCGCTCAGAGGTGCGGCCGGCAACGTATCGCACCAGCCGATGGAGACTCATCTGGTGGTCAGCCGTCTGGTGCATCTGCAAAAGCAACGCGATGAATTGGCGCAAAAGCTCCACGTGCGCCGCAGCCCCACACAGGACGTGCTCTACCAGGGATTCGTCCGTGGGCGGCTGGCTTTTTCCCTCGGTAAAGCGAGCAAATTGGCCGAAGTCGAAAGCATAGATGCGGCGAAAAAACTGCTCGCTTGGACCGAGGCACTGCCCGCTGCGCAACGCGAGTTGACCTTCCCGAAAAAACAGGCTCTCAAAGGCACGAGCCACATTGTGCCGCAGCGCGCCGTGACCGGCACAGCGCGGGGGGAAGCAGATCGCCGCCGAGATTACGCACCCCCGGTTGCACGTGGTTCAACCAAAGGTGAGGGCCGTGCTAGCGAAACGGGAACAGGTGGACAGAAATCGTCCGCTCAGGGCATCTACAGTATCCGCAGCGCGCCGTGGGAGCTGTGGGGGATTGCAACGGGCTTGTTGTTCTATCTGGGGGTGGCAAGTCGGCAATGGTGGAAGCTCTTGAGTGCGAAGGGATGGACCTCTTGAACGACGAATTAGTATTAGGTAGTAGCATCCTGTTGACGTTGGCCGGCGGCGTCACCGTTAGCTGTTTGCATTTACGACGAGCCCGGCGTATGCGCCGGCACGACGCGGCGTACTCTCTATACGTGTCCCGCCTGCGGTTCCTCGCTAGCAGTATCGGTTTGCTGACCGGGTTGATCGTCGGGGCACTGCCCGCTTATTACCTCTTCGTCAACCCGCAGTTAGTCAGTCCCTTTGCGTGGATTGGTCGCTTCTCATACGTGCTGATTGCTTGGTCGGCTGGTGGCCATCTGTTGAGCTTGGCATACATTAATTCGCACCTTCGGCGCGAGGAACGGGCTTGGGAGAGGAAAGGAGGCCCCGGTGCTAACACCTTGGGCCGCAGGAGAATGGAGAAGCTAACAGAATTGCAGCGTCAAGCTGCCAACTACAGCGATCTCAAAAGCCGGGACGAGGAGTTGGTGGACGAGTTGGTGGGTTTTCTCGGTGATCCTTTGACGCACGTGCGCCGCGATCTGGCGCGGATACCTCTGTACGGCTACTTAGGCACGGTCTGCGGCATCCTGTTAACCGCGCAGGAATTGAGTCAGATCGACGAGGCCACTCAGACCTTTAAGGCGCTCAGCGCCATGGCCGAGGGTTTGGTTTTGGCCTTTAAGACCACGCTCGTCGGCCTCTTGGCCTACTTGCCGCTGCGCAAAATCGCCGACTACTTGGTCCAGCGGCTGGCCCGGCAGGAGGACGCTTGGGTCAGAGAGAGGAATAGAAAATTGTGAGCCGCTATCTCAAGCGCCAAGCCGCTGAGTTTGAAGAGCACGATATTAGCAAGGAACTCTTCTTGGGCATTATGATGCTGATGTTGAGCTTGGGCATTATGATTCTCAACGCGACGCAACCGGTCTGGCGGGTGCACCGCCACGATCCACAGCCTGGGGATCGGGTCGTGCTCTACACGAGCGCGGGTATGGGGCTATCGCGCGATGGCTACACCATCGACAGCCCCTTGAGCGAGTGGGATTTCCGCCGCATGGTGCGCCGCCTCGCCGCCGAACCTGAAGCTAATTTGCACTTATTTCTCAAAGGAGGTAGCCGCGAGCGGCTGGCCAAACACGCATCGTTTGCCGACTCGTTGCTTTCGACCGACCAAGCAGGGGAGAAGGTGCGCTCGGCGGTCTATGTTCACACTTGGTAGAAGGCCAAGCTATTCCTTGAGTATCGCCAAGACGCCCGTGCCGCCGGCCAACTCGTTGAGAAATGCAACCTGCACACCGGCGTCGCCGCGCGTCATTTCGTAGTCATCCCCCTTCTTGAGCCTGCCGTAGCGATCGACGAGAGCTTCGATTTCGCCTGGTAGCGCGATGGTTTGGCCAATAGGCGCGACTTGGGTGCCCGGGCTGTCGCGGCGGATCTGTTTAACCAACTCGTACTGCTTGCGGAATCCGCTGCCAAAGGGCCGGTGGGTTTTGAGATAGCCCTGCTCTACGAGCTGGGTCTCGTTGGCAGCGTAAAGATACACTGCGTTTTGCGCGACCTTCTTGGCCTCGTCCAGTTCGGCCTTGGTCTGGGCCAGCTCCTGCTCTAAGCGGCGGATGTGATTGCTCTGGCGGCGGATGCTGCTGTGGGTTTCTAACAGTTCGCCATTGAGACGATCGGTTTCGGAGCGCAGTTGGGAAATGGTGTAGCGGTCCGCTTGCTTTTCCCGCCGTAGCTGCTCGATTTCGAGCTTTAACTGCTCATTGCTCTGCTTGTATTCGGTGGCCAGCTTACTCCAGTGCCGCAGTTCCTTGTTGAGCTTCTGCACGTTTTCGAGGAGTTTGTCGTTGACCTGTTGGGTGCTATCTACTTGCGCCCGCATGTTGTCGAGCAAGCGGTTGGAGTCGTCGAGCGAGTAGGTCAGCGAGTCAATGGCGGCGTTGGCGCGGACCATGTCGCTTTGTAATTGGAGCAGGAGCATCTCTTGCTCCTTATTAGTGCAGGCAGCAAGGAACAGGGCGATGAAAGGGATGAGGGTGCGTTTCATTGTCAGCTCCTTAAGGCGTTGGCGATGTTCTGCGATATAGGCTATCAACTTGGGCCATAGTTTGGTTCAAGTCGTTGTACAGGGCGCTCAGGCTGCGGGCGAGCGCGTCGAGTTTTTGGACTGAGAGCGTTTGAGTCTCGCGGGCGGCGACGATTTTATCTATGACCGCCTGCTGATTGCGCTGCAAGGTCGCGGTTTGTTCTTGCAGGCGGGTCAGTTTGTTGTTGAGAGGGCCAAATTGCGCCTGTACGCTCGCCAAGGAGTGCTTTTGGGTATCGGCGAGGTTTTGGTAGCGCAAGTCCTCCTGTTGAAAGCGTTCTTCGAGCTTGCGGTCGGTATCAGCTTGGTAGCGTAGCCGCTCTGTGCGCTCGGATTCCATTTTGTTTTCCAGCACGCTGTTGTGATCTATTTGGGTTGATAGTTGGTTGCGGGTGCGCTGGTGGTGATCTTTTTCGTTTTGTAGGAGGGAGCGGATCTCGAATTCAGAGGCGGTCAGATTGGCCTTTTCCTCTAGCTGGCCAATGAGCCGGGTGCTCAACTCGGCGAGGCGATTGGAAAAGTCCTCCATTTTCACCTCTAGCTGCTTGCGGTGCTCCTTTTGCTGTTCGTGACTGATAAAAAGCACCAAGCCCATGACACAGCCGACGACGACGGTAGTGTACGTGGCGAGGATCAGCACGTGTTTGCGCTCGAAGGGGTCCGCGATGCGGAGCAGACCCAAAAACCCGCCCCACACCAAGACGACGCCTCCTAAAACGGCAGCAATGATGATATTCACAGGGCCTCGAATGGCGCGATAGACACAAAAGAATTAAAAACCATATATACTAACGTAATATAGCAGCCTACGAAGGCGCAACCAGCGCGATAAGGAGGTGTGTATGCAGCGGAAAGTTGCGGCTATTGATGGCCGTGGTCAGGGAGTGTGTCTAGAGGAAGCCACGCCTGCCCTCGGCTCCGGCGAGGTGAAGGTGCGAGTGGAGGCTTCGTTGATTAGCCCAGGAACCGAACTGGGGAGGGTGAGGGCCATGCGGGAAAACCCCCAACCCGACCGGCCACCGCGTCCTTTTGGCTACACCAACGCCGGCGTCGTTGAGGAGATTGGGGTTGGAGTAGAGCAATTCGAGGTGGGGCAGGGCGTGGCCTGTATGGGGGGTGGGTACGCCCTGCACGCGGATTGGGTCTGTGTGCCGCAGAACTTGTGCGCGGCCATACCCGAGGGCGTTAGCTTTGCCGAGGCCGCGTCTGTGCACTTAGCGGCGACCGGATTACACGCGGTGCGCCGCACAGCCCCTTTGTATGGGGAGAATGGGATCGTCGTCGGGTTGGGCTTGGTCGGCCAGTTCACGGCCCAATTCGCCCAGCTAAGCGGCTGCCACGTCTTGGGGGTCGATCGCTTTGCACGCCGCCGAGACATTGCCCGGCAGGTGGGTGTAGAGTGCGTCGTTGATCCATCCGAACAAGATGTAGTCGAGCAGGCCGGGGAGTTTACCCAAAGGTATGGCATGGATTTCGGCGTTATTGCCTTTGGCGGCGAGGCCAGCGATGCCTTGGAAACCATCTATCAGAGTCTAAAACAAGCGCCGGATACGCATCGCATGGGGCGCATTGTCCTCGTGGGAGGAGCGCAGGTGACACACGGCTTTGGGTCGGCGCTGGGCAATGTGGATGTGCGGAGTGCGGCGCGCACCGGTCCCGGCTATCACGATCCCGCGTACGAGCGCGGCCAAGCATATCCCGAGGTCTTCGTCGAGTGGCCGACCCAGCGCAACCTAGCCGAGTGCCTGCGCGCTATGGCCGCTGGGAAGCTGCGTGTCCAACCGCTCTATACGCACGAGTTTGCGCTCGAAGAGATCGCCGCGGCCGTCGATGTGCTCGTCGAATCGCCAGCCGAGGCGCTGGGCGTCGTGCTCAAACCAGCTCGCCGGTGACGAGGTTGCGCTTGCCCTCTGGATAGAAGGTCACTGGCGGCAGGTCGATTTTTTCGCCAGCGATCATTTGCTCCAACAGCGCGGAGACCCCGTCCACGGCTGGTCCCACCAGGGCCTCACCCTTGGCGCGCGTGCCCAAGGCCGCGGCTGGGTTGTCAATGGCCTCGGTCTGCACGCGCTCCGGCGCTAGGTAGAGCATGGTCGAGGTCTCGAATTCGTCGGCGTGCCCAGGTAGGCGCCCCCGCTCCATGTGTCGCTGCACGTAGTTGGGGTCGTACACGTCCCAATAGGACTGGAAGCGGAGGTTGACGCCGAGTTTTTCCCGGTATTCGTCGATGCGGCGCATCATGGGCTTGACGTTGCCGCCGTGGCCGTTGAGCACCAAGATGTTCTCAACGCCAGCCCGCACGAGCGAATGGCAGATGTCGAAAACGTATTCGCAGAAAATTTCCGGCCGCACGGTCAGGGTGCCAATGTGTTCCATCCAGTGCTCGGAAACGCCGATGCCCACTGGCGTGGCTACCACCACTTGGGGCAGGAGCTTTTTGGCCGCGTGCTCGGCCATATAGCTGGCGTGGAAGGTGTCGTGGATCATGTGCAGGTGTTCGTTGTGCTGTTCGGTCGCAGCGGTGGGCACGATGGCGGCCTTGATCGTACCCGCTTGGATGCGCTCGCGGAATTCCCTGCGGGTCAGGTCGCCAACAAAGACGCGTTCGTCAGCCATCGTAACAATCTCCTTTGCGTTGGTTGGGGCTGGTAGCTTAACGGCTGTCCATCTGTGCGTCAAGTGGCTGGGTGCTCGGTTGACCGCGAGAGAAAAGCACACTTGAATTCACTACATCAACAAGGGGGCCGTCATCGCCAATCCTTTCGCCGAGTGGAATAAAAACTTCGCGCTTTTGGCCGTAGCCGTGGCCGGGACAGGGGTGTTCTTCGGGGTGCAGTTGACCCTGTTTAACAACTTCATCGTCGAGCGGCTGGGCATTGAGCCGCACGAATTGGGTTACGTCGAGGCCCTGCGCGAAGTTCCCGGTTTCCTCAATGCATTCTTTCTGGCGCTGATCGTCCGCTGGGCTCCGCCGAAAGTTGCCGCGGTTGCGCTGGTGGTGATGGGCATCGGGCTGGCCGCGTACGCCGAGGTGTCCTCGGTTTTCATGTTGGCCTCGTTCTCACTGGTGTGGAGTTTGGGCTTTCACTGTTGGCTCCCGCTAGAGCAGAGCATGGGCCTGGCCTACGGCCCCACCGCGGACAAGGGCCGCTGGCTGGGGCAATTACGCAGCATTAGCAGCCTAGCTTGGCTGGCGGCGATTGGCGTGTGCATGGTGGGGCTGGAGTTTTTGCGCTACGAGGGGGTCTTTGTCTTGGCCGGAGTGTGTACGGCCGCGGGCGGCTTGGCCTTGTTTTGGGTTGATAATAAGGACGCGCCCGCAGGCGAGAAGCGCTTGGTGCTCAAACGGCGCTATCTGCTCTTCTACGCCCTGAATTTTCTCCAGGGCCTGCGCAAGCAAATGTTTATTACCTTCGCCATCTTCGCTCTCGTGAAAGTACACGGGATGCCGGTGGAGACAACCATGGTCTTAGTGATGATCAACCAAGTGCTCATCACCTTGACGGCTGCGTGGATGGGCCGTTTGGTCGATCGCTTTGGCGAGCGGCGGATGCTCACGCTAAGTTATAGCGTGTTGGTCTTCGTCTTTTTTGGCTACGCGTTCGTGGAGCACCGGCCGAGTTTGTACGCGCTCTATTGCCTCGACAATCTCATTTTCTTCGGCGGAATCGCCCTGACTACCTACGCGCACAAGATCGCGCCCCCAGACGAACTCAAACCCACGCTCTCCATGGGGGTGACCATGAACCACGTAGCCGCCGTGGCCGCGCCCTTAGTCGGCGGCTACGTCTGGCTCTTTTTTGGCTATGAGATCATTTTTATCAGCGGCGCGCTCATAGCCCTTGTCTCGCTGATAGTAACTCAGTGGATCAACCCAGAGAAGCAGAGCCGCATACCCATCTAATCCAACCCAATAGAAGGGAACATACCATGAAAATCGGCACCCGCATGCCCCCGTTTTCCCGCCAGATCGGCTTTGACGCCTATGCCACGTGGTTGGCTGACAACGATTTTGGCGCGGTCGATACCCCGCCTTTGACCCGGCAGATTGCCCGTACCTGCGAGCAACTAGGCCTAGCCATTGGCACTTCGGACGGTGGCGGCCAAGTCCTCACCCGCGACGCAGCCAAGCGCCGCAAGGGCTTGAGTGAACTCAAGAAGAGCTTGAGCGCAATCGCCCGGCACGGCGGCCACACGCTCTTTACCGTGCTCGGCCCAGACGACCCGAGCATGTCCAAAGCCGAGACCTTTGAGATCTTTGCCAAGGTCTATCCCCGGGTCGTAGCCCACGCCGAGAAAGTGGGCATCAATATCGCCATCGAACCTTGGCCAGGCGGCCGGCCCCACTACCCCAATCTGGGCTGCTCGCCGGAGAGCTTGCGCTTGATTTTCGCGGCGTGCCCGTCGCCACGGTTGGGCATTTGCTACGATCCCTCCCACTTCGTGCGCTTGCAGATAGACTATCAGCGGCTCTTGCACGAGTTTGGCGACCGCGTGCGGCACGTCCATCTCAAGGATACCGAGATCATGCCGGAAAAGCTCTACGAATCCGGCAACTTAGGCGAGGCATACAACTCGACCTATGTGTGCGGCGAGGGCTGGTGGCGCTATACCATCCCCGGCGAGGGCGAGGTGGACTGGAACTTTGTGGTGCGTCGACTAGAAGACGTGGGCTACGACGGCGTGCTCTCGGTGGAACTCGAAGATCACTACTTCTGGCAGACGCCTGAATTGCAACAGGAAGGCTTGTTGCGGGCCAAAGACCATATTGAGCCGCTGTTCAGGGGATAGCAGTGGGTGCCCTTCGGCTGAGCTCAGGTCGAAGCCTGGGCCTCGTGCTCCTGCTGTCGGCAGTTAGCTATGGGCAGAGCGATTTCGTCGAGGTTGCGCGTGAATTAGGCATTGACTTCGTCCACGAAAACGGAGCTTCTGCCGAGAAAAACCTGCCCGAGACCAATGGTGCTGGTAGTGCCTTTCTCGACTACGACGGTGACGGAGATTGGGACTTGTACTTGGTCAACAGCGGGGACATGGAGCGGGGGCGGGGCACAGCTTCTAACCAGCTTTTTCGCAACGACGGCGACGGGCGCGCCTTTGCGCGGATGGACGGCGCAGCCGGCGCGTCCGGCAGTTCCTATGGCATGGGGGTGACCGCGGCCGACTACGATGGGGACGGCGACCCGGATCTCTATCTGACGGCGTGGGGGGCGGACCAGCTCTATCGGCGCGAAAAGGGTGGTTATGTCGATGCAACGGACAAAGTCGGTCTCGGCCACACGGGATGGACGACCAGCGCCGTTGCGTTCGATTACGATCTCGACGGCGACTTGGACCTCTTTGCCGCGCAATACGTCCGTTTTGTCTTAGGGGAGCAGCCTTGGTGCGGGCGCGAGGACATGGGGTTGCGCTTCTACTGCGATCCACGAGTCTTTGATTCTACCCCCGACATCCTTTACCGCAACGATGGCGACGGCACTTTCTCCGAGGTCGGTCGCCAAGCAGGTATCGAGCACAAGGGCAATGGGTTGGGCGCGGTGGCTGGCGACTACGATGGGGACGGCGACCCCGACCTGTACGTGGCCAACGATTTGACACCAAATTTCCACTACGTCAACCAAGGCGACGGCACCTTTGTCGAGACCGGCTTGCTGGCCGGGACCGCGCTGAGCGCAGACGGGGCCAGTCAAGCGGGTATGGGTGTCGATGCCGGCGACATAGACCAAGACGGCGATCTCGATCTCTTCGTCACCAACTACCAGTTGGAAAACAACGGGTTGTATCGCAACGACGGCTCATTTTACTCCGAGATTAGCTTTAAAGCCGGCCTCGGCGACCTCAGCCTGAACTACCTTGGTTTTGGCACGGGATTTTTCGACTCGGACAACGACGGGTTCCCCGATCTGTTTGTGGGCAACGGCCACGTCCACGACAACATTGAACAGTACGACGAGTTGGTGACCTATGCGCAACAGGCACAAATCTTTCTCAATGGGGGCGCGGGTGTCTTCCGCGAAGTGACGGCTGAGAGCGGTCCGGCTTTCTCCGCCGCCTACGTGGTGCGCGGCTCCTCCTTTGGGGACATAGACCAAGATGGCGACTTGGACATTGCCCTCGTCAACAACGGCCGCCGCTTTGCCCTGCTGCGCAACGATGGTGCTGGAGGAAACTATCTCGTAGTCGCGCTGGAGGGTCGGCAGAGCAACCGCGACGGCATCGGTGCCCGCCTGTATCTATGGGCCGGCGACCAGCGACAGCTCAGGGAGGTAAAGGCCGGGTCGGGTTTCCTCTCGACCAGTCAGCGCGACCCCGTGTTCGGATTGGGAACAGCCGAGCGCATTGAGCGGCTAGAGATTCACTGGCCGGCCGGGGGAGTGCAAGTGTTCGAAGACTTGGCCGTCAACCAGCGGTTGCACGTGGTGGAAGATTGACGGGCGCGGGCCACAGTCTATTATGTAGCCAATTCAAGAATCTGCTAAGGAGCTAGTCAAATGATCGGATTTGCTGTTGTAGGACTGGGCATGGGGCGCAATCGCGCTCGGCAAGTGGCTGAGACCGCAGGGGCCGAACTGCGCGTGGTCGTTGATCTCAACGAAGACTTGGCCCGCCAAGTAGGTGAGGAAATGGGCTGCGCGTGGTGTACGGCCCTCGAAGACGCCTTGGGGCGGAGCGATGTGGATGTCGTGTTGGTGATGACCCCGAGCGGGCTGCACGCATCCATCGGCGTCGAGGCCCTCAATGCTGGCAAGCACGTAATCACTACCAAGCCCATGGACGTCAGCACCAAAGCCTGCGACGAGTTGATCGCCGCAGCCGACGCGGGCGGACTCTTGCTCGGCGTCGATTACCAAAGCCGCTACGTCGATAACAACTACCGCGTCGCCGAAGCCCTCAAGCAGGGCCTATTGGGCAAGCCCATTCTCGGCGAAGTGCGCTTTAAGTGGTTTCGCTCGCAGGAGTACTTTGAACACGGCGGCGGCTGGCGCGGCACTTGGGCCATGGACGGGGGCGGGTCGCTGGCCAACCAAGGGTCGCACCTGATCGATCTTCTGCTGTGGTTCATGGGCGTGCCCAAGACGGTGTATGGCGAAACAGCGATTATGAACCACGACATTGAGACCGAGGATATTGGCCAGGCCATTTTGAATTTCGAGAGCGGGGCCAAGGGAGGCATCCTGGGCACGACGACCTTCCCGGCAAGCCCCTACTTTAGCGCAGAAGTACACGGCAGCGAAGGAGGGGTGTTGCTGGATGCCGCGCTGTCGGGTGAGATGCGCGTTTTTAGCGATGGGCTGAAAGAGAAGCTACTGGCTATGGATAATCCGTTGACCAATGTCGTCGAGGATGTGGTCTCGGCCCTTGAGAACGGGACCTCCCTGCGGGTGGATGGCCGAGAGGGGCGCCGCACGGTGGCGCTGTTGGAAAACATCTACCGCTCGGCGCGGGAGGGAAAGGTGGTGGATTACTATGACGGATAAAGTATGCGCGGCCCTCGTCGGGCTGGACAATCCCCACAGCAAGGGTTGGCTGACCTCACTACAAAACTGCGAGGTGGTGGGCCGGTTGGTCGTCTGTACGACCGAAGAATGTACTGACGTCGATCAGGTATATGGCAGCCTAGAGGCGCTGTTGGCGGACGAGAAACTGGGATTAGCCATAGTGTGTACGCGTAACGACCAAGCGCCAGACCGCATCGCGCAGCTTTTGCAGGCTGGCGTGCCAGTCATAGCTGAAAAACCGGTCGCACGCACGGCCGCTGACATCGCTCGTCTCAACGAAATCGCCGCCGCGCAGCAGGTCTTGTGGGCGACGGCCTTTTTGAACCGCTGTCATCCGATTGCCGACAAGGCGCGCGAACTCGTCGCCGCCGGCGTCTTGGGCCGTATCGTCTCCATCGAAGGGCGGATGATCACCAGTACCGTCCAGCAGCGCAACCCAAGCCACTGGCTCTTTGATCGCGCACAGGCGGGTGGGGGTATTCTGCATTGGCTGGCGATCCACACGGTCGATTTGATCCGCTATATCAGCGGCTTAGAATACAAGGGCGTCAGTGCGCACAAGGCAACGCTGAGCGGTACGGGCATCGACGTCGAAGATGTGTTAGCCGCTTCGTTCCGCATGGACAATGGTGCGCTAGGTAGCCTCCACGCCGGCTATGTCCTGCCGCGCCGCTACGGCGATATCTACCTGTGTTTCCGAGGGACCGCAGGGGATGCAACTTGGGTGATGCAAAATTGGGATGGACGCGGCGACCGGCTCATCGTCCAGAGCCAAGCCGAGGGCTGGGCCGAGGACGAGTACCACCAATTCGATCTGTCCGTTGACGAGGCCCCTGGGTACGGCGGGGCGGCCGGATTGGATTTCATCGCCGACTTTGTCGCCGCTAGCCGTGGGCAGGGTACTTTTATCACCAATGGCGACGATGCTTGGCAGGCCATGCGCTTTGTCGATGCGGCGTACGAAGCGGCTGAACGAGGCTGCCAACTCGAACTGTAAGAAGCAAATAGCTGCACTAATTTAACTTCAGGAGATAATCCGTGAAAGTTGTAGATGAAGTGTACAACTGGTCCATTATAGAACTGTGCCTCGTTGCAACCAACAGCGGCTACGTGGGCTGGGAATAGCCGCTATGAAAACCATCTCCATCGACGACGAGACCTATCGACCGGCCCAGTTCGGCTACTCAACCTATAAGCCGTTGCTTGACTGCTTCGTCGCCTCGGTCCAAGAGACCTTCGATAGTGCGGCCCTTTCCGTTGTCCTCTATGGGTCTGTGGCCCGCGGCAACGCGACAACGGAAAGCGATGTGGATTTGCTGCTCGTGTTGGAAAAAGCCCCTCCGGTCTTTCGCGAGCGGATCCAATTGTTGCTGCCTATCTTGCGCCATCTGCGGCGTCAAGCCTGTTGGACGGCCCTAGTCGCGCAGCGCATTTTTCCCTCCCCCAACGTCGTCATTCTCTCTCGCGAAGAGGCCGACCAAAACCTGCCGCTCTACTTGGATATGATCGAAGAGGCACGGATTCTTCTAGATCGAGGGCATTTTTTTCGCTATCGCTTAGACAAGTTGCAGGACAGACTGCGGCAATTGGGTGCCCGAAAAATCCGGCGCGACAGTGGCTGGTACTGGGACTTAAAACCAGATCTGAAACCCGACGAGGTGCTGGTGCTATGAAGGATAGCCTCCAAGAGACCGGCAAGCAGCTTATTGCCGAAGGCGAACGCATCTACCTGCGCGATGTACAAGGTTCCCTGAGAGAAGACGACTTCAATCTGGCCGTGCGGCGATTGCAGGAAGTCGTCGAGCTTGCCCTGAAGGGGGCCTGAAAGTGTTAGGTGTAGATTATCCCAAAGTACACGATGTTGCCCCGGTGTTTTCCGAGCAACTTCGGCAGAAGCGGGAATCAGTAGATACTCAGGAACTAGACCGAATCGAAGAGATTTCTCTATGGCTAGCGCAGGCTCAGGCACCGGCGTTTTATTTAGAGCACGAGTACAGTGGAGAAGATGCACGGTAGGCAGCGCAGGATGCGAGCTTTGTGATCGTCGCGGTCAAAAGGCTTTTGGATTTACCCGATGACGGTAATACGTCTATAACAGATCAAGGTGAAGAGCCATGCAGTGCATGACTATGGATTCTTTCTAGAGGGGACGGGAAGTTTGTGCGCCAAGAAAATAATTTCCATCCAAACCTTTGAACTGTCGCCTCCGCCACCGAGCGAGGAGGGCACCCGACCGCTGCGCGAGCAGACGTGGCTCTGGGCACCTAAGCAGGCCACGCCAATGGATAAATTCGCGCCCGAGGAGCGGCTCATGCCCAAGCCGGGCGGGGCGGTCTGGGTCAAGGCCATTGCCGAGGACGGCACCTTTGGCTTGGGTCGCACGGATTCGGGCCATGCCACCCAGCCGATCATCGCCGAATGTCTAGCGCCCCTAGTCGTCGGGCAGGAAGTGGGTGCCATCGACCGGTGCAACGATCGCATGTGGCGGGGGACGCTGTCCTTTGGCAACGAAGGGCTTACGGCGCGGGCGGTCGCCGGGGTTGATCTGGCGCTGTGGGACCTGTGGGGCAAAACCCTCGACCAGCCCGTTTATCGGCTGGCCGGAGGCCCGCAGCGCACCCAAATGGACGTCTATGCCACTGGCAATGATGTCGATTGGTACTTGGAGTTGGGCTTTAAAAAGTTCAAGCTGGCCCGTCCGCACGGACCCGTTGATGGCCAAGCCGGAATCGACGGCACGGTCGAGCTGATGGCCAAGTGCCGCGAGTTAATCGGCCCGGACGCCGACTTGATGCTCGATTGCTGGATGACCTTTGACCTCGACTTTGCCGTGCGCCTCTGCGAGGCGCTTAAGCCGTATCGGATGCGCTGGATGGAGGAAATGCTGATGCCCCACGACTGGGAGGGACACCGCGCCCTGCGCCAGCGCGTGCCTTGGCAGACATTGGCCGACGGCGAGCACTGGTCCACTCGCCATCCCGGCATGAGGGCCGTGCAGGAGCGGCTCGTCGATTTGATCCAGGCCGATATCTACTGGATAGGGGGCTTTACCGAGGCGATGAAGCTGGCCCACTACGCCGATGCGCAAGGGGTCCAGATGTGCCTGCACACTGGCGGCAACGACCCGTATGGCCAGCACTGGACAGCGGCGATGCCCAATACCCCGCTGATCGAGTTTTTCATCGGCTCTCTGCCCGGGGTGCCGTTGGCGGAGTGCTATCTCGGGACGTCTTCAAAATCGGGACAGCGACACTACAAGGTTCCGCCGGGGACCAACATGCCACAAAACGGCCTGCTCGGCCTACCCAAAGGCCCCGGCTTTGGGATCGACATCCCCGAGGACTGGCTAAGGGAGGTGTAATCGTGAAAATCACCCAGATCGAAGAGTTTGTCACTGCGGTGCCGCACATCCCCTCCATTGAAAAGAGTCGTCCCGGCCATTACTTGGAACAGCCCATCAGCCTGATTAAGGTGCATACCGACGCAGGGATCTACGGAGTGGGCGAAGGAGGGCGCGGTGGCTCGTTGGCCAGCTTGGAAGCCGAGTGGATCGGCGTTGATCCCATGCAGATCAATCTGGGCGACAAAGGCGGGGCGATGATCATGGCTCTGTACGACATCGTCGGCAAGGCCCTCGGGGTGCCAGCTTGGAAGCTGATGGGGTCCAAGCACTGGGACAAAGTGCCGGTGGGCTGGTGGTCGCCGCCGCTGGAGCCGCGCGAATTCGCCGCCATGGCCGAGGAAGGGGCCAAGCGGGGGTTTAAAACCCACAAGCTCAAGGCGCGGCCTTGGAACATCGTCGAGACCGTCAAGCTGATGACCAAAGCTGCTGGCCCGGACTACGGCATTATCGTCGATCCGAATTTCACTTTCGGCGATTTGAGCACCAGCCTGCGGCTGGCCGAGTCATTAGAGCCGTATAACATCGAGGCGTTTGAGGATCCCTTCCAGTACTTGCCGGGCTGGCATCAATACCGCGATTTTCGCCGGCACACCCGCATCCGGCTCGCGCCCCATTTAGGCGATCCGCAGATGGTGCTGAGCGCGATCCGCGCCGAGGCGGCCGATTGCTTCAATCTGGGCGGCAGCGTCGAGCGTGCGCAGATCTGCGCCGGCATGGCCGCGGCGGCTGGGATGCCGGTCTGGTTGCAGGTCGTGGGGTTGGGGCTAGGCGTATCGGGCGCGTATGGCACGCACGTCCACGCGACTATTCCCAATGCAACTATTCCCTCCGACAGCCTGCATTTCACGCGCGAGAACGACCTAATCGGCGGTGCGCTGACACCGGTCGATGGCTTCGTCACCGTGCCGGATGCGCCTGGGCTGGGCGTTGAGCTAGACATGGAAGCTGTGGAGAAGTATCGCGTGGGGTAGGGGAAGATCGAATTTTCTCAAATGATTATGGAGGAGACAACAGATGAGAGTAACCCATATTCCCTGTGGGCCGGCCGTCAACGAGAGCGAGCGCAAGGCTATTGCCCATCTTAAGAACCGTCTGGAAGCGGAACAAGGAGATGATGAGTGGCTATTGCTGACAAACCTGAACTTCTCCGCAGCAGATGATCAGGTACCCCATGAAATAGACATCATCGCAATCGGCCCGCCGGGATTCCGGGTCATTGAGGTCAAGCATTGGGATGCGGATTGGGTGAACGATCATCTTCAATATGCGGGCGATGCGGCCAGTCGCATAAGTCTTAAGGCGCGCCGGATTCGTAACATATTGTGCCAGAAGGTCCGGGAATTACCGAGAGATTTTTGGGTGGATAGAGTGTTATTGCTCACACGAGATAATGCTGGTGAAGTCGAGCAGCGAATTCGCGAGGTTAGGTTCTACAGGTTGGAAAATTGGAGAGATGTCTTGGGTCTGAATAGGCCGAGGTCCCTATCGCTGTCGCAGGTTAAGGCGCTGGGCAAGGCTATGGGGCCGAAGCCCAACGTAGCTATAGACGGTGAATTAAGCTGCTTGGCCGACTATGTCGATTTGGATCTCCTGACCTCTGAAGACGAGCGATTTCATCGAATTTACCGGGGTAAGCATTCTACGCGAAATGAGCCTGTACTCCTGCATCTCTACGATATGTCGGCGACCGCCCTACCGAATCGGAAGAACAGGGCGCAGCGGGAATGTGAGGCATTTCGCCAGCTACGACTTCACCCTTGGGTACCGACCATTGTCGATACATTCCAAGAAGCACCGGAGTACGCTGGCGAGATGTGGTTCTTTACAGTCTCAGACTCGACGGCACCGAGCATTGAGGAACGCGCCGCCGCCGACGCTTGGGATACGAAGGCGCGATTAGTCTTTGCTAAGGAAGCAGTAACGGCATTGATAGAGTTGCACAAAGCGGGTGAAGGTGGGAAACCTATGCTGCACCGGAACCTCACGCCGGAAACAATTCGCGTCAAACATGACAATACGCCGCTCTTGACAGATTTCCGATACGCCCGGATTCCTGGGGAGGTCACAGTGGCGGGTACCGGTGGCGTAGAGGACGAGTCGGACGCAGTGGCACCCGAGATTCGCAGACAGGACCTTGGGGCGGCGGATCGCCGATCCGATGTGTATTCGTTGTGTGCTAGTCTATCCGTGCTGTTTGCGGAACGAGACGATGACAAAAGTCGGAATGCTATGAAGGCGCTGGCCGGCGGTACAGCGGACGATCCGGGGGAACGAGCTACATTGGAAGAACTCCTCGGCGATTTGTCGATCCTGCTGGACGAAAGCTCACCGCATCCCATACGTTGGACCAACAATCAGATTGTGAACTTCCGAGGCCGGGATTATCGGATCGTTGAGCGTCTCGGTTTAGGTGGGTTCGGACTTGCGTTTAAGGTGATGCAGATCGATAGAGAGACCGGCCAAGCTTTCGGTCTCTACGTCGGCAAAACGATTTATAAACAAGAAAAGGGCCAGCGAGTTCTTGCGGCATACAATCTGGCGCGTCCGCACCTTGCTGGTTCGCCGGCACTTTCGGCCATCTTTGAAACGGTGGATGAGTGGCAAGAAAAAAGCTTCGTTGTCTTGATGCAATGGATCGAAGGAAAACCTTTGGAGGATCTTGACGGAGACTTCAGGGAAGAACAGGTGTTGCATTGGCTGCGAACAGTTTGCGGGGCGTTAGGCGTTCTGCATTGCCAAGGCTTGATTCATGGAGACGTCAGTCCTAGCAACTTGATCGTTGACGGCGACAACATTGTCTTGATCGACTACGACGGCGTAGCCAAGATCGGTGAGTCAGCTAGTATCGGCACCAACATGTATCGCTCGCCTACATATGGCGGATTCGCTGCGCCCGCAGACGACTTCTTCGCGTTAGGCGCGAGCGTCTTTCACGCGCTTTTCGATACAGTGCCGTTTATGCACGGTGACAGCCAGAACAAGGAATGCGGCTTGAATTGGGATGGCGTCCAGCGCGAGGATTACCCAACCGTTGCTGCATTTCTGGAGCAGGCGACGCATCCCGACCCGGCGCAGCGATTTACGTCTGCGGATGAAGCAATAGACGCTTTGGATAGAAAAAAAGATGAAGCAATAACCGCTTTGGATAGAAAAAAATCGGAATCTCGCTTCTATTGCACGTCTGATGCAACAATTAAGGAGGGGGCCATTGGCTTGAGGTTGGGGACGAATGTTTTCACAGCTATCGACGTTCACTGGCAACTGACTACACAAGCGAATGACTCTCTTCTGATTACGGGATCCTCTCGAGAGGACAGAACTACTTGTCTTTTGAACCTGTGTAGGCAGATGGTTGAGACCGACATACAACCGATCATCTTTTCCGGCCATTGGGATATTGACGAAAGACTCAGACAGACGGGAATCGAGCCTCGTTCCATCGAATTTGGTGTGCAAAGCCTCAATCCGTTGCATATGCATGGGGAAGTCGAGATAATCGATCAAATAGCTGGGCTTCAAGACCTAGGAAAGGCGGAAGAGATAGCAGAGAGCAAGCAGTTGACCATCATTCGGACTCATCAGCAACTTTACGCAGAAAATCTGTTTTTAAATCTCTGCGAATGCATAGAATACATATCCGCCAGAAGCACCCCAGATCGAATTACGCACGTCTTGATTTTTGACGAAACCCATCGTGCTTTCTGGGAAGATTTAAGACTACAGACGACAGGAATGAGTCTAGGGAAGTCCAGTTTTTCGGTAGTGCTTGCTTCGGGAACGGCGCAGGACTTCAGCGTCTCATCCACCTTAGACGATCTCGTTTTGCAATCGGCCGAAGAGGATGAGGTTAAAATCTTCAACTATCTCGTTTTGCAATCGGCCGAAGAGGATGCTGAATCTCTTTTAAATAAGGTGTCGAACTCGAAGAATAAACGAGTATGGAGCAACGCAATCCAACAAATGGAGCAATCCAAGGCCCTGTATTTTTGCAATGGTGAAGCGTACTTCGTAAAGCTCTCGTTGCCGGATGCGCCCGGGCTGGGCGTTGAGCTAGACATGGAAGCTGTGGAGAAGTATCGCGTGGGGTAGGGCACCCTGAACCCCGGCGGGCGCGGGAGGCACACCGTGAAAAATCACCGCGAATTAAGGGCTGTTCTCCGGGCCGTGCTGCTCTGTAGCATGATATCACCCGCAGCAGGCGAGGAACTGCGGATTGGGACCAACGCGGATTGGGATGCGTGGCAGCGGCCCGGCAACGCCATCGAAATCAGCCGTGGGAAAGCTGGTCCCAGATTTGTGCGGCGGAATATCGACGCGGTCGCCAATGCTGGAGATTTGTGCGGTGGCATCCGCGCCGCAGGCTCCAATGGCGGCGATGCTGGCAACCTGATCGACGGGAGCTTGAGCAGCTTCTGGGCCCCCGATTGGGACGATGATCCCGAGAATATGTACGTCGAGGTTGATCTGGGCCGCGTGGTTTCTGCGCGGCGCGTGATCTTGCGGCTCCGGGAAGATGGGCCGCCGCTGGAGCTTTTTCAGGTTCTGCTATCCAATGGCGAGCGCTTTTTCGATTCGACCGGACTGCCCCTGCCGAGCATTGTGCGCTACAGCGACCGCTTCCGCTACAGCTTTAACCAGCAGCGGGAGTTGGTCATCGAATACGACCTTAAGCCGCTGCAATTCATTCGCATTGAAGTGGACTTGCCCACCGTGGGAGCGGGGATTAGCTCGATTGAGGTGGAGGCCGTGGGGGACAATATCTCGCTGGGGATGCGAGAACGCGGAGGGCAGGTCGATATCCTCAACGAAATCGGCACGCGGGCCGAAGGCTACGAGTCAACGGGCAATAGCAACGCGCTGATCGATGGCGATATTGTGTCGAGTTGGCGCTACTGGGGGTTTTCTCTCGCCGACGCCGAGGCGTTTCGTTCAATTGCAGGCTTATTTGGTCAGTGAAGATCCGATGCGAGGGGCGGTCCTCGACGAGTTGGTCCTCAGCTACGCCGAGCCTTTATTGGACATCGCCTTTACCGACCCGTTCGTGCAGGCCGGGTTGATCGAGCTTGACTTCGCTAGCACGATATACCGCCAACAGATGCCTTTTGAGGCATTCTTGGCCAGCGGTCGAGGAGAGCAACAGATAAGGCAACGGGTGGATGTGGGCGATGCCAGCGACGCGGTTGCCAGCGACGCGATCGCCGTATCGCTGCCGGTCGGCTCTGCGTTAATTGACGGACTCGCGTTGTCGGCTGCGCTCGTGACCCCCAACGGCGATGGCATCGGCGATAGGCTGCGGATAGAGTTTGCCCTGTTAAACGTCCTCCAGCCCCGCCTGCTGCACGTGGCATTCTACGACCTGAGTGGACGGAAAGTTCGGGTGCTGCACGACCAGCAGCAAACAGCCGGGCCGATAACGTTGAGTTGGGATGGCCAGGACGAATCCGGGCAGCTAGCCGCGCCGGGGAACTACATTTTACGAATTAAAGTGCAAGGGGATGCACAGACGCATGAAACGACCAAAATTATCGCTTTGGTTTACTGAATTTATTGGTGGACACCGCTGGCTTAGGGCAAAAGCCGTTGCGTGGGATAGTAAGTCTTGCGATGGATACGCAAACCGCTTATTTTTAATTAGATACAGCACTGATAGAGCCTATAGCTCAGCTGGTAGAGCACCGGACTTTTAATCCGTAGGTCCTGGGTTCGATTCCCAGTGGGCTCACCAAAAAAACAGGCACTTGCGACTTATCGCAGGTGCCTGTTTTGCTTGGTTTTGATTTTGTTTAAGTGCGTTACACCACGTCTTTTCGGGGGTCATTTACGCTCCCGCTTCCATCGGCAGCATGGTCTCTAGGGTAAAAGCCGCGGCGTGCTTGTGCCCACCACCGCCGTAATCGCGCGCGATGCGGCCCACATCCGCGGCTTCGTCTCCTTTGGAGCGCAGATTGTACACGACCTTGCTGTCGGGGCGGATGAAGAACACCGCGGAAAAAGGATGCCCTTCGGCGAGGGCATTGCCGATTTCAGAGGTCAGAAACGTGGCATTGGTAATGGGGACGCGAAAGCCGCTGATGGTGGTCCAACCGTGGTACCGAACGCGTGGTCGGATGAGTCGGTGTTGGAAGCGGAGAATGGCTTGCCCTTCCACGGCGAGGGCTTGGGGGCCACGCTCGGCGATTTCATCCCACACCGCAAAGTCGCGTGGGTACGAAGCGAGAGCGGCGTTGACGGCCTTAGAATCGGCTAAGGCCCACCGCCACAGGTCGCGGTCTTCAGTATAGGACACCAGCCAAGGAACGGCGTCGGCACTGACCTGAGAGCGAGGGTCGAAAAAGTATTCCCAAGTCATGCGTGCCCCAGATTTGTCCTCGGCGAATACGCAGTAATCAAGTCCGGCTAAGGCGTGTGCAGCCGTCTCATGATGGTCCAAAACCAAGAGCGAGCGGGCGCGATCGTGCATCTCCATGAGCTGCGCCCGCTCGTAGCTGAAGTCGAGGATGACGACGTCGCGGTTGGCCGTAGCCGGTGGGTCGGTGTTGTATTGAACCGCCTTAAACTCGGCTTGGGGGTTGACGTAGCGGCGGTAAACCCACGCGGCACAGAAGCCGTCGTTGCAACCTCCGTGGAACAGGACCAGCGGCTTCGACGTGAGCCCAGCCGAACGTTTCATAGATTGAGGTCTCTTCCTTGACAGGGATGAGAGGCGAGCGATATGTTTTTCTCAATATATCGCGTCTCCTGTACAGCGGAAAGGCCAAAGTGGAACAGACTACTCCTGTGATCAAAGCGTATCTCAATCCGTATTGCCCTTGGAGTCCAGGCGTGCGGACGGTACTCGATAAAGCCGGGTTACCATACGAGGAATTGGATATTACCAGCGACCACAAAGCCTTTGCGGAAATGGTGGCCAAGAGCCGACAATGCGCCTCGCCCTGCGTCGAAATCGACGGCGTTCTGCTGGCCGATGTGGGGGGAGCCGAAGTCGAGGCGTGGTTGCGGCAGCGCGGTTTGCCATGTTGAGCAAGACCGGGGTGGGGGCGTTCTGCTTGCTGGTCTTGGGTGCAATCTCCAGTCGCCCGGCCCACGCAGAAGCCAAGCCGCTGATCCTCGACTTGCAAACCGGGTTGGCTTTGGTGCAAGAAAACAACGAGCACCTGTTGCAAGCCCGCATTGACCTGCTGCGCGGGCGGGAGGAACTCCGCGTAGCGCGAGCGGCGGGGTTGCCGCAGGTCGATGCCTCCTTCACGTATAGCCGCAATTGGCTGCTGCCTTCTTTTGTTTTTGCTGGCAATGCCGTCAGGATCGGCACGGAAAACAACCTCACGGGCACCGTGAACGTGCGCCAACCGCTCTATGCCGGAGGTCGCATTCGCGCCACTGAGGACATGGCTCGCCGCCAATTTGCCATGCTCGGCGAAACCGAGCGGCAGACAACACAACTCGTGCTAGCCGAGGTTGAGGAGCGATTTTACGACCTGCTCCTAGCCGAGGAATTGCGCACCGTGTCGCATTTGGCGCTGGCGTGGGCCAGACGCAATCTGTCTCAGGTGGAGGCACGGGCGCAGGCTGGTCGGGCCGCTGAGTTGGACCAGTTGCGCGCTCAGGTGCAGGTCTCAAACATGCGCGCCGACTCCATCAGTGCAGAAAACAACCTGCGGCTGGCCACGATGGCCCTCAAGGATGTGGTTGGTTTAGACTTAGACCAAGCCATAGAAGTGCGGGGAACGTTCCGCACCGAGACGACGCTCGATCTCGATGATCTGGATGGGCTCGTCGCCTTGGGGTTAGCGAAGCGGCCAGAGCTGGCGCACGTCGCGCAAGAAATAGGATGGCACGAGCGGAAGATCGCCGCCGATCAAGCGTCCACTCGGCCTAGCGTGGAATTGGTAGCGGCTGGGCAAACCCAGTTCCAGAGCGACGGGTTCGACCTAGCCGATCGAGAGTGGCGCAAGAGTTGGAACACGGGGCTGGTAGTACAAATGCCGCTTTTCGACGGGCGGCTCACCGGGGCGCGTGTAGCGCAGGCGCGGCAGGACCTGCGCCGGATAGAGTACGACCAGCAGCGAATCGCGAGAGAAGTGCGGCTGCAGGTCCAGCAGGCTTATTACGCTGTAGAGGAAGCCAGCCAGCGCATTGAGGCCCACCGCGATGCGGTATTGCAGGCTGAGAAGGGGCTAGAAGTCGCCGAGGTGCGCTATGCGAGTGGGGTCGGCACGCAACTGGAAAATCTGGACGCGCAATTGGCTCTAGTGGAGGCGCGCACCCAAAGCGCTGTCGCACGTCGCGACAAGGCACTTGCCCTGATGTGGCTCGAACAAACCGTGGGCGTCCTCGGCGAGTAGCCACAAACACTTAACAGAAAGGAAAGGCATCATGGACGACAGACAGTACACCGTCAGGGCCTCGCACTGCGATCATCGAGCGAGCGAGGAAGAAATATACGAGGTACTCAAGCGGACTACCGATCCGCTGGAGCGCTCTTGGAAGAAGCTGGAAAAGGCGCGGCGGATCGTATTAAAATTCAATATGATCAAGCCGCCGGAGCGCATCGAGTACTTCGCTGGCCGCCGGAGAGAGTTGGTAGATGATGCCGTGGCCCGCGCAGTGCTGCGTCTGCTGCGAGAGCGGACTACAGCCGAGCTAGTCGCCACCGACACCTACCCCTACGGCAATGGCCATGTAACGCCCGACGACTTTAACTACCGCTATATACTGGACGATTTTGACGTCCGCTATGTCGATTCGAATTTGCCTCCTTTTGCCACGTACGATGTGCCCGGTGGTGGCTGCATGTTCGACCACTATCTGCTCAATGCCGTCTTTGCCGAGGCCGACGAGGTGGTATCTATCGCCAAGATGAAGAATCACGCCTTTATGGGCATTACCTTAACCCTGAAAAATCTCTTTGGCTTGCCGCCGATGATCCCGCCGGAAGGGCGGACGCGGTCGTATTACCACCATCTCATCCGGCTTTCCTACGTCTTGCCGGACTTGGGCATGATTACCAAACCCTGCCTCAACATCGTCGAGGCTCTCACCGGCCAATGGGGCCGCGAATGGGGCGGCGAGGGCCGGATTTGCAATGCTTTGATGGCCGGCGATCATCCGGTGGCGACCGATGCCTGTGGCATGACCTTGATGGGCCACAATCCTCACTCCGATTGGCCGACCCCGCCTTTCCGCCGCGACCGCAATCACCTGTTGATAGCTGCCAAGCACGGCTTTGGCACAGTGGATTTGAACGAGATCGATTTTGCGAGCGAGGTCGAGGCCCCGCTGGCCGAATTTGACTCGGTATCTACGGACCCAGCCGCCACGGTGGCCAACTGGCGGCGCACTACCTGCGAGCAGGGGTTGATCTACCAAGACGAACAGCGGAAGCTCATCGACCGCTACCGAGGGGAGTTCATCTATATGCAGGACGGCCAAGTGGTGTGGAACGGGGACGATCCGAGCAACCTCGGGAGCCGCCGCAAACTCAGCGGCGATAGGAAGGATAGCGCCCTTTGGCTCAAATACGTCGATCCAGCAGAGGGGGAAGGGGAGCGCTTTGAGCGCTACAGCGAGTGTTTGCGGCTGGCGTCTTAACCGAGGAGGAGCAGATGATTAGGGGCGACAAGGAATTGTACGTAGTCGGCGACCGCGTGCTAATCCGGATTGACGACATGGAAGAGCGCACGGCCGTGGGGCTTTATTTGCCGCCGACCGCCTTGGAAAAGGAGGATGTGCAAAGCGGGCGCATCGAAGAAGTGGGGCCGGGCGTTCCCTTGCCGCCGAAAGCCGATGACGACGATGTCCCTTGGGAAGAGGGGGGCGAGCAGATGCGCTACATCGGCCTCCAGGCCAGAAAAGGAGACCACGCCATTTTCCTGCGCAAAGACGCGGTGGAAATCAAGTTCGACGACGAGAAGTTCATCGTCGTGCCGCAGGCAGCGATCTTAGTGCTCGTCCGCGATATTGCTTGAGGACTGTTTGGGACCGGAAATTTGCGGAATATATGCAGGAAAGGAGAATAAAATGGGCGTTGCTGATCTGATTCAAAAATTCCAGTTTGTCGTGGACTCTAATGGCGAGAAGCAATCAGTGCTGATCGACTATGCGGTTTGGGAAGAGCTGTTGAACTTGCTGGAGGATCTTGAAGACTCAGAGGAAATCAGTCGCTTACGCGACGCCGCAGAAGAATCCATTCCATGGGATCAGGCTAAGATGGAGCCGCTATCTGATGATAAATTCGAGGCCCTAGCCGATCAGTTGGCCGACGTTTTTATGGATTATGTTGATCCCGATTGCCCCCAATTATCCGATTACGCGGTTAGCCGCAAAGGACTTTACGAGGATCATTTATAGTCGTGATTTATATAGGCGATACGAATATTTTGTTGCGAGTTTTATATCGCGCTGATCCACGTTATCCAATCGTTCGAGCGGCTGTGCGCAAATTGCGGATAAACGGTCATCAACTGCAAGCCACATTGCAAAATTTTATAGAATTCTGGAATGCGTCAACTCGTCCCATTGATCGAAACGGTTTTGGGCTTACGCCAGCGGAAACAGATAGACTCTTGCAACGTGCAGAGCGACTGTTTCCTTTGCTTCCAGATTTGCCGACCCTGTATGCCGAATGGAGACGGCTTGTCGTGACTTATGGCGTATCAGGTGTTCAGGTTCACGATGCCCGATTGGTTGCGGCGATTCTTTCGCATGGCGCAACGCATATCCTGACCTTCAACACGGCAGACTCTGCCCGTTACGCACCTGAAGGGATTGTGGCCGTTGACCCCAAGACGGTTTAGATGATCCATAGTGCCGCCGCCCTCAGTCAAGGTCCGCTCCTCTGGTCCGGCGAACACTGGATTCTCTATCTGCGTCCGCCCGAGAGCCAAGTCGATAGCGGACAGCTCAGTCTATACTGCGCGGCTTACAGCCCCGCAGGCCGGGGAACGGTGGCCTATATCGACATTCCCGGCTCCGAGGGCCTGACCGCTGTCTGCACTGACAACCCCGACTTGGCCGATTTTATCACTGACACCATGATTCGCGGCAGCAATAATCCATTCGACCGTGATTTACCTCAAGTTCTCGCCACGTTCAGTCGCGCCGGCCACATCGACCGCAATCCTTCTTGGACTATCCAAAGCGAACACCACACTCTGACCGCCACTTGGGAGCAATTGGAAAGTCCCCTAGTCGGCTCGCCTACCGTCAATTCCGACATCGTCTTCACGGTGCTGATTTTTGCCGCCGCTGGACGGATGCAGCTCGACGACATGGCCGTACCTGGTTGCCCCTATCCCCGCGAGGCTTGGAGCAAGAGCCTAGGGCAAGCCCGCAGTTCCTGCTGCTTTGCGCTGGCCGAAACCATGGTGGCCGACCAAAGTGTAGGACCATCGGTAACATAGGACGTTGCAGCACGACAATAGCCCGAATCGCTCAAGCGGCCCGGGCTATTGTCGTGAAATGCTGTAAGGGTTTAGGATTTAGAAAACCGACCCTTGCTTGAGAAACTCCACTGGTGCTTCCTCGCCCCAGCCGCGCGTGTAGTAGTCCTGCATGGTCAAGGCCAGTAGGATGCACAGCCAGAAGAAACCAGCGACCGCGAAAAGCCCGACCAGCTTGGGGCTGTATTTCACGTGCATGAAGAACAAGATGACCAGCGATGCCTTTACTAGAGCGATGATCAGGGCGACCGGCGTATTCAAAAAGCCCATATCGACGAAGGCGGCAGCCACCGTGAGGATGGTGCCGATCATCAGGGCGAAGAAGATCAGGAAGTAGATCTTGAGCGGGACGACGTGATGTTCCGAGTGATGTTCAGACATTAGTGGCGTCCGATCAGATAGAGCAGTGGGAAGAGGAAAATCCACACGATATCGACGAAATGCCAATAAAGGCCGCTGATTTCAATCGGCGTGAAGTACTGAGCCGAAATCTCGTTGCGCCGGACCTTGGCGATCATCCACAACATGATGCCGACGCCAATGACCATGTGCAGGGCGTGCATCCCGGTCATCACGAAGTAAAACGAGAAGAAAATTTTGGCGTTGCCGAGCGTGACCTCTGGGAAAGCCGGGTCGTTCCACTGGAACATACTGCCGGGGATGAGGTTCTCATGCCACTTGTGGCTGTACTCGATGTACTTGACGCCTAAGAAGGTGCATCCGAGAATGATCGTGGCGATGAGCCACCCGGTAATCGCGTTGCGACCGGCGTTGGTCTGAGCGGCGCGGACGGCCAGCGCCATAGTCAAACTGCTGGCGATCAGCACGATGGTGTTGAAGGTACCCCAGAAAATGTCGAGGTGGTGCGAGCCAGCGGTAAAGGCTTCGATATATTCGTTGCGATACACGGTGTAGGCACCGAACAGTCCCCCGAAGAAGAGAATCTCCTGGATGATGAACGCCCACATGCCGAGACTGGCGGCTTCGTATTGCTGCTGCGACGTCTCGAACTGGTGTAGGTGGTGGGCGCTATGTGCGTGATCAGACAACTTCATCCTCCTTAGCGCGTTCAGGTACGGCCTCAGTACTCGGTGCCGCTGGTTCCTCCTCACCGTACGGATAAGCTTCCCACGTAACTATCGGGATGGCTTCAAAGTTGTGGGCTATGGGCGGCGAGGGGATGTCCCATTCGAGCCCCTTGGCTTGGAACGGATTGGCGGGGGCCTTTTCCCCCTTAAACAGGGACCAAAGGAGATAGAAGATGGTCAGCGAGAAGCCCAGCCCGAGGACGGTGGCCCCCGCGGTGGACATGATGTTGAGGGCTTGCCATTCCTCGGGATAGGCGTGATAGCGCCGAGGCATCCCTAGGTAACCCAAGATAAATTGCGGAAAAAAGGTCAAATTGAAGCCGGCGAAGACGAACATGACGCCGAGCTTGGCCGCCCCTTCCGAGTACATGCGCCCAGTCATTTTAGGCCACCAAAAATGCAGGCCACAGAGGAACCCCATAACCATGCCGCCCACCATGACATAGTGAAAGTGGGCGACCACGAAGTAGGTATCGTGGAGATGGACGTCTATGCCCAAGGTGGAGAGGAACAGGCCCGTCAGGCCACCAATAGTGAACAGGCCGATAAAGCCCATCACGTAGAGCATCGGCGAGTCTAGCTTAACCGAGGCTTTGTGGAGGGTGAAAGACCAGTTGAAAATTTTGATGGCCGTGGGGACGGCGATAAAAAAGGTGATGAAGGAAAAGACCATGCTGGCATAGGTGGATTGGCCCGACACGAACAAATGGTGGCCCCAGACGAGAAAGCCAAGCACGGCGATGGCCAGCGAAGAAAAAGCCACAAAGGAATAGCCGAAGACGCGTTTGCGCGAGAAGCAAGCTATGACTTCGCTGACGACGGCAAAGCCCGGCAGGATCATGATATACACGGCTGGATGCGAGTAAAACCAGAACATGTGCTGAAAGAGCACGGGGTCGCCGCCGTAATTGGGATCGAAAATGCCGATCTTGAAGAGGCGCTCGAAGCAGACCAGCAACAAGGTGATGGCCACCACCGGGGTGCCTAGGACCTGAATCAGGCTGGTCGCGTAGTGCCCCCAAATAAAAAGCGGCAAGCGGAACCACGTCATACCCGGGGCCCGCATCTTGTGGATGGTGACCATGAAGTTGACCCCGGTGAGGATCGAAGAGAAACCGTTGACAAAAACGCCGACTAAGGCTAAGGAAACGAACGAAGTGGAGTATGTACTGCTATAAGGCGTGTAAAAGGTCCAACCCGTATCAATGCCCCCCATGATAATGGCCAGCACGGCGAACAACCCCCCAGCCGCGTAGAGATAGTAGCTGAGGAGATTCAGGCGGGGGAAGGCCACGTCCCGTGCGCCGATCTGCAGGGGAATGAGAAAGTTGCCCAACACCGCCGGGATCGAGGGGATCAAAAAGAAGAAGATCATCACCACGCCGTGCATGGTGAAGAGCTTGTTGTAGGTCTCGGCCTCGACCAAATCGCCTTTGGGCGTCATCAGCTCAAAGCGGATCAGACTGGCGAAAAGGCTACCGACCAAGAAGAAGACCGCCAGCGTTATTAGATAGAGGATACCTATGCGCTTGTGGTCTAGGGTCAGGAGCCAAGATTTGATCCCGTACGTTTCGTTGAGGTAGTTTCTCGGCTCGCCGTTGGCGCTGATTGCATGGCTCATGGCTTGAATGACCTCGTTGAGATGTTCATTCTGCGGACTCACTCAGGGATTTGATATAGGACGCGATTTGCAGCAGCGACTGTTCGCTGATCTGCCCCTCAAAGACGGGCATAATTGGCTCGTATCCGGCGACGATCTTGGCCGTGGGCTGGAGTATGGACTCTCGGATGTAGTCGCTATCGACGACGACTTCTTGCCCGTTGCTGAGCGTTACCGGCTTGTCGTAAATCCCGACCAAAGAGGGGCCGCGTCCTGTGGCCGTGGATTTGTGGCAGGTCTCGCAGCCGAGTTGCTGGAATTGGCGTTCGCCCGCCTCGACCATGGATTCGCCGCTGGACGCCCCCATTAGCCAGTCGTGGTAATCCGCTGGCTCTAAGACGATCACTTTGCCGATCATCCCCGAGTGCTGGGTGCCGCAATACTCGGCGCAAAACAAGTGGAACTCGCCCGTCTGCGTGGCCTCGAACCACAGGGTCGTGTAGCGCCCGGGCAACACGTCGTTTTTGACGCGGAAGGCCGGGATGAAAAAGTCGTGGATTACGTCTTCCGACGTCATGGTCAGGCGGACGGGCTGGCCCTTGGGCACGTGCAGGGTATTGATTTCTCGCTTGCCCGATTCGTGCTGGATTTTCCACATCCACTGTTTGCCGACCGCGTAGATCTCCAAGGGGTCGGACGGTGGCCGCTGGAGCCGGAAGAAGACATCGGCCCCAAGCAAAAAGACAAAAAGCGCCAAAAAGAGTGGGATGATGGTCCAAGACAATTCGAGGACGAGATTGCCGTGAGTTTGCTCGGGCTGTTCGTCTTCCGAACGGCGGCGGTACTTGATAGCGAAGATGATTACCATGCCGAAGACGAGCAGGCAGAAAACCACAGTCAAGACGAGCAAGAATGCGTACAGGGCATCTACTTGCCAGGCGATGGTGGAGGCTTGGGCGGGAAAAAGTGGAAAATCGGACATGCGGTTCAAGGCTCCGAACTAGTTGAGCTGAGGCTGGTGCAGGTTGTTGCGGCGCTCCCGCTTGAGCATAGCGACGATAAAGACAACGATAGCGAGCACGGTAATCAGCCCCCCGATGCGCAGGGAATTGCGGATGTAGAGACCGTATTTGCCAGTCATTGGGTCGTAGCTATAGCAGAGCAGCAGTAGCTGATCGACCGGATTGCCGATGGCGCCGTCGGCTGCTTCGACGAGGCCCCAGCGCAGGTCGCGTGGGGGGTAGTCGATACCGTATAAATAGCGCGCTAGTTTGCCTTCCGGCGTCAGCACCATCAAGCCGCTGGCGTGGATGTACTGGTCGGTGTCTTCGTCGTATTCGTAGCGAAAGCCGACGGCCGCGGCTAGTTGCTTGATCTGGTCTTGCTCGCCGGTGAGGAAGTGCCAGCCCGTAGAACCATCGCGGCCACGGTAGTTTTTGCTGTACTCGGCTTTTTTGGCCGCGGCCAATTCCGAAGTTTCCCCGGGGTCAACGCTGATGGTCAAGACATCGAAATCCGTGCCAATGCCGAAACTCAGCACGTTCATTGCCCGCAAGAGACTATTCAGCACTTGGGTGCAGAGCATGGGGCACTCGTAGTACACCAAGGTGAGAACGATGGGCTTCTTGCCGAAGTATTGGCTCAGGGAGACGCGCTCGCCGCTGGAATCGGTGAATTCGAGCTCCAAGGGGATCTGGTCGCCCAATTTTTGGTCGATGCCGATACTCTTTTGCAACTGCTGGGTATAGCTCTGCGCTCCAGTCTGGCTGGCTAGCAAAAACGGCAGAGTTAATGCCGAAAAGATCGCGCTGCGAGCGAATGTCGTTGTAGGTCTGCTCATGGTGTCGCTGGCGGAGCGATGAGCGGCATTTTGCCCTCGCTCACCAGATCAATTGCTCGCTCGATGGGAATGTGTACTACCTTCACTTGTTCGTCGATCCAACCATAGGAGTTGAGGATCGCGGCCTCGCTTTGGGCCAACTCGAACTTTTGCTTTGGCGGGTCCACCTGTAGCCTCGGCGCGTCGCTGGCAACGCGGGTCTCGACCAGCGGTGAAACCGGATCGTCGAAGAGCGGCTGGTAATAGGCGAAGACCCTGAATAAGACGATCATGCCGACAAAGGAAGCGATGACTAACGCGGTAATAAAAAGGCCGGTCTGTGCCAGCGGCGTTACCCGCGCATCGGTCGTCTCGTAGCCGGAGTTGTTTTGGTCGTGTGCTTGTTCAGCCATGATTGCTTTCGCCGCTGTAAAGGTCTGCAAAGCGGGGGTCGTTTTGCGCGATCAGGGCGCGTTTTTTTAGTTGGGCGAAGAAAAGCGCCAAGACGATGCCGCCGATGCCTATTGGAATGGCTAGGTCGAGCCAGTGTATGGTGATCCCGGTGCTATGGAAGCTCGGCCCCTTTTCGGCGTGGACCTTGGTGAAGGTCGGTGCCGTAATCCAGTACAAATCGACCAAGCGCATGAAGATCAAGCCGGCGGCAATGGTGGCGAGCAGCTTGGTTTTGGACTTCATGGTGCTGGATATGAGAAACAGAAAGGGGACGGCAAAGTGAAACACTAGCAGCCCGTAGCCGACGTATTCCCAGCCGCCTTCCAAACGGGTCATGTACCAGGTGATCTCCTCAGGCAGATTAGCCGACCAGATGATGATCAACTGGGAAAACGAAGTATATGCCCAGAGCATGACGCAGGCTAGCATAAAGGTACCCAAGTCGCGCAGGTGCTGTTCGGTAATAACGCCCTGTAGCGGTGCCCGTCGCGAGAGGGGGACGGCGATGAGGTACGTGAATCCCCAAGCCATTAGTCCCATGCCTATAATGTAGATGATGCCAAAGATCGTCGAAAACCAATGAGGCTCAAGCGACATCAGCCAATCAATAGAAGCTAGCGTCGCGGTAAGAAAGAAGATGACGATGCCCGGACCGCTCAGGACCTGCATGCGATGAGTCGGGTGCGTTTCCGTCGTCTGATCCTGCTGCAGCGACCAGCGGTTGAGCAGGAAGACGAACAGTCCCCAAATGGCGAAGTAAAGCACAGTGCGCGCGATAAACCACGGCTCGTTGAGAAAGGGGGCCTTTTGCTGGAGGATGTTGTCTTTTTGCACGACGTTCTGGTGCGTCCACTCGTAGAGATCGTGCAGGCCGAAGAAGAGGATCGGTAGCGACAGCAGGAACAGCAGCGGCAAGGTGCGAGTTCCGGCTTCGAGTAGTCGTCGAATCGAAAATCCCCAAGTGCCACCGCCGACGTGGTGGATCATGAGGATGCCCAAGCTGCCCAAGGGCAGGCCGATCCAGAAGGTAAAGGCCAGCAAATAAGAGCGGAAGAACTGCTCCTCGTCGGTGAAGTAGCCGACCGCAGTGGCGGCCAAGCCGGCCAAGCCCACGACTAGCGCGTAGCGCTGGAGGTTATCTAAATAAGGATGCAGGGCGGTGGACTGTTGGGTAATCGACTCGTTCATTGAAGTTGCCTTTGGTCCTCGGCCGGCAGTTGGTCGAATTCGAGGTTCTGGCTTAGCTGTAACACTTTGATATAGGCGACGATGGCCCAACGGTCGGCCACGGGAATGCGAGAGGCATAGCTATACATGACGCCAAATCCATTGGTAATGACATCGTAAAAATGGCCGACGGGCACCTCACGCAGCCGTTGTTGATGAAAGGTCAGCGGCTGTTTGAGCCCGCGCTGGACGATCATGCCGTTACCCGCGCCAGTCTGGTCGTGGCAGGGGGCGCAGAAAATGTTGTAGCGCTCGCGTCCGCGCTCTAGCAACTGGCGGTCCACGGCTACCGGCAAGGTCTCTGCGAGTTGGCCTTGTATTTTGCCTTGGTAGAAGTGCTCGTCGAGCATCAGTTGGCCTCGCGCCACGGTGCCGTCAACCTGCGAGCGGAAAGACATACCGTCGGCAAAGAACGCCGAGGCCTCTAGCGGCTCGTATTTTTCTTGATCGTACATGGCCTGCCGCAACTCGCAACCGGCGGTGCCAATCAGCAACAGGGCCGCTCCCAACAGGGCTGCCAGCCGTCGCTTGGCGATGGTCATTTCACTTTTCAACTTCGACAACCTCATGCGGATTCAGGCCGCGCAGAAATTCCTCAGTCCTTTCACGGTCGAACTGAGGATCTTCGGCCTCGATGCTGAGAAAGAAGCGATCTTGGCTGGCGCGGGCGAAACTGGGCGCGTTGAAGACTGGGTGATAGGGTTGGGGCAAACCGTTGGCGATGAACATGCCAAAGGCCGAACTGAGCGCGGCAAAGAGAATGGTCAGCTCAAAGGTCACCGGGATGAACATCGGCCCGCTGTGCAGGGGCTTGCCGGCGATATTGAGCGGATAGTCGATGGCCGAGACCCAATAGCACAGGGAGTAGCCCGTGATGGCACCAAGCAGGCCAAAGGCGAAAACCAGCCAAGGCAACCTAGTGCGTGGAAAGCCGATGGCCTCGCCCAAGCCGTGGACGGGCATGGGTGAATAGGCGTCGATTTTGCGATAGCCAGCGGCGAAAGTTGCCTTGGCCGCGACGAGCAAGTCGTCGGGAGATTCAAATTCGGCCAGCAGGCCGTAGTGCGTTGATTCTTCGTGCTGCTGCATAAGTTCAATGGCTCACTTGTGGTCTCCAGAGACCAGCAGATTGCGGATCTCGTGGATGGAAATCATCGGTAGGCCGCGGATGAACAGGAAAAACAGGACGATGAACAGGCCGATGGTACCCACGTAAATGGCGATGTCCCAGATCGTCGGGTGAAACATGTCCCAAGAAGAAGGCATAAAATCCCGATGTAGGCTCGTTACGACGATGATGAAGCGCTCCAGCCACATGCCGATGTTGATGAACTGGGAAATGAAAAATAGCCAGAACATGCTCGTGCGGAAGTGCCTAAACCAAAGGAGCTGCGGCACGATTATGTTGCAGACAATCAAAGCCCAGTAGAACGGGCCGTACGGGCCGTGCATGCGGTTTTGCATCATATAGCCCTCAAAGACACTGGCGCTGTACCAGGCGATGAGTTGCTCCATGAAGTAGCCATAGCCCACAATCAGCCCGGAGGCCAACATGACTTTGGCCATGTTGTTTAGATGGCGCTCGGTTATGAAGTCGTCCAAGCCGTAGATGAGACGCATGGGGATCATCAAGGTCAGCACCATGGCAAAGCCCGCATAGATCGCCCCGGCGACGAAATAGGGTGGGAATATGGTCGTATGCCACCCGGGTATAAGCCCGACGGCGAAGTCGAGACTGACGACGCTGTGGACAGAAAGAACTAGGGGCGTGGAGAGGCCGGCCAGCAGGAGGGACGCCATTTCGTAGCGCTCCCAGTGAATGGCCGAGCCGCGCCAGCCAAGCGCGAACACGCCGTAGAGGACTTGGGCGATGCGGTTTTTGGCGCGGTCGCGCAGGCTCGCTAAGTCTGGAACTAAGCCGACATACCAAAAGACCAGCGACACCGTCAAATAGGTCGAGACCGCGAAGACGTCCCAGATCAGCGGGCTGCGGAACTGCGGCCAGATGTCCATGGAGTTGGGATAGGGCAATAGCCAGTAGCAGGCCAGCCAAGGGCGTCCCGTGTGAAAGAGCGGAAACTGCGCGGCGCAGAGCACGGCAAAGATGGTCATGGCCTCTGCCGCGCGGTTGATTGAGGTGCGCCACCGCTGCCGGAACAGCAGTAGAATCGCCGAAATCAGGGTGCCGGCGTGGCCGATACCGATCCACCAGACAAAATTGATGATGGCCCAACCCCAGCCTATGGGGTTGTTGATGCCCCAGATGCCCACGCCCTCAAAGAGCAGGTAGGGAACGCCTATCATAAACCCGTGCAGCAGCAAGAAGCCCACAGCAAAGCAGATGAACCACGCCAGTGGGGTGTTTTTGGTTAGGACGATCCCGCTGATCTTGTCGGTGATCGAGGTGTACGAGGTCTGGCTCGGGCCGAGTTCCGATACTGGGGGGCGATAAGGCGTTTTCGCAGTTTCGGACATGCTAAGCCTCGGCAATGTTGGGATTGGGGTTTTTGATACTTGCTAGGTACGTAGTGCGGGGGCGCGTGTTCAACTCGGTGAGAATGCCGTAGTTGAGCGGCGATGCCTTGAGGGAGGAGACTTGGCTATTGGGGTCGTTGATGTCTCCGAAGACGATGGCTTCAGTCGGGCAGGCCTGCTCGCAGGCGGTGACGATTTCGCCATCGCCGATGGTGCGACGGGCCTTTTTGGCCTCAATCCGCGCTTGATTAATGCGCTGGACGCAGTACGTGCATTTTTCCATTACACCGCGGGAGCGCGTGGTGACATCAGGGTTGCGCTGTAGTTTTAAGCTCTCGGTATCGCGGTCGGCGTATTGGAGGAAATTGAAGCGCCGGACCTTGTAGGGACAGTTGTTGGCGCAGTAGCGGGTGCCGACGCAGCGATTGTAGGTCATGTCGTTGAGACCCTCGTCGCTGTGCGTCGTCGCTGCGACCGGACAGACCAACTCGCAAGGGGCGTTTTCGCACTGCATGCAAGGCACGGGCTGGTGCATGATCTGGGGGTTGTCGAGCGAGCCTTGGTAGTAGCGATCGACGCGAATCCAAGGCATTTCGCGGCCGTTGAGGACTTCGTCTTTGCCGACGATGGGGATGTTGTTTTCGGCTTGGCAGGCTGTTGCACACGCATTGCAGCCGATGCAGGCACCCAAATCAATCACCATGCCCCAAGCGTAGCCCGTGTACTGGTGATCCGTGCGGTTGTGCAGCGTCAAGTCATCGGGCGGATCGTGGGCTCCCTCGTGGGCAAAGTGCGGATGCGCTTGGTAGTAATCCAGCGAGGCTTGGCGTAAGAGGTTGCGGCCTTCCATTCTGTAGTGATCTTGGGTGCAGGCGAGGCTGTAGTGGTCGTACGAGCCGCTGACCTGTAGGCCGGTGCCGCTCCACAAAGCCGCCGTCGGCCGCAGGGCATAGGCATTGAAGCCCGTGTCGCGCCCGACGCGGCCACTGCGCTGTTGGCCGTAGCCCAAGTGCAGGGTGACGACGCCGTCGGCTTGGCCGGGCACGACCCAAACCGCAGCATTGATTGTGCGCCCGTCAAAGCGCAACTCGGCGAGGAATTCGTTTTTGAGCCGCAGGCGCTCGGCTGTGGCTGGGCTGACGAGGGCGGCGTTGTCCCAAGTGAGCTTCGTGATGGGCTTCGGAGTTTCCTGTAGCCAAGCGTTGTTGGCAAAGCGACCGTCCCACACCATGGGGTCGGGCCGAAAGTGGATTTCGAGATCTTCTTCCTCGGGAAGGCTCCCAGTCGTTGCCGGCAACTGCAAAGTGCCTAGCTCTACGGATTGGGCTTCGGGGCGCGTGCCCTCGACGAAGCCGTCGTGCAGTGCGCGGCGCCAAGCAATCGCATCTAGGCCTTGGCTCTCCCAGTATTGGCGCACGATGTCGAGATCGGGGATCCCGGGCTGGCCGGTGAGCACCGCCAAGAGGTCGTGGGCTGATTTGCTCTTGTAGAGCGGGCGAATCAGCGGCTGGACGATCGCGGCGAGGCCGTCGTGGGCGCAGGTGTCGCTCCACGCTTCGAGAAAATGCGATTCCGGAATGTGCCAGTGGCAGAGTTCCGACGTTTCGTTGTCGTACAGGCCGAGGTGGACGCGGTAGCCGACCTTGCCGAGTGCCGAGGCAAAGTCGAGATCTACGGGCGCGTCGTACACTGGATTGCCGCCGAAAATGAACAGCGACTCGACTCGACCGGCGTTCATGTCGGCGACTAAAGCGGCTAGCGATTCGCGCTGGTCAACCGACTCGACTTCGAGAGGTTCGGTGTAGTGTACGGTTGTGCCCGCATTGCCTAGGGCGTGGTTGATCGCATGGGCCAAAGCGTGTACCGCGGGGGACTGTTGGTCACCGGCAAGCACAAGGCTTTGGCCGGGATTGGACTTTAGGTCGTCGACTAGGGCCGCAATCCAAGCATCGTGAGCAGAGAAGTCGGCGGGAACGCTCGGCCCCTTCCAGTCGATGCCAAGCCCTTGGGCCACCTTTAAGGCCAAGGCTTCGATGTGCGCCGTGCCTAGGGCCAAACGATGATCGGCTATGCTACCGGTGGCCGTTGGGCTGCTTTCGACCGCATAGAGCCGGTTGCTGGCCTTGGAGCCGTTGCGGACTCTGCGACCGGCCGCGAAATCCCGAGCGTGGCGGACATTGCCGGCGCCGCTGTAGGTAAAGTCCGCGTCTAGCGATAGAATGACCTTGGCTTTGGCTACGTCGTAAGATGCATGAACAGGCTCGCCAAACGCCATTTGGGCTCCGGCACGGGCGTTGTCGCGATTGATCGGTTCGTACTGGTGCCACTGGGATTGGGGAAATTTATCCCGCAGGGCCTGCAACTGGTGCCCGAGGGTTGGAGAAGTTACCGTCTGAGTCAGGATGCGCAGGCCAGAACCGCCGTTGGCCTCGTGCGCGCTCAGCCGCTGTGTCAGGTCAGCTAGGAAGATACTCCAAGCGCTGATGCGACCGGCGTTTTTGACCGTTTGCGACCGGTCGGGATCGTAGAGGTCGAGAATCGAAGCCTGTACGAGTGCATTCGAGCCGCGGCTGCCGGAGGGATGCTCGGGATTGCCCTCAATTTTGGTCGGTCGTCCCATGTGGCTCTCGACTAGGATGCCCATGCCAATACCGCCGAGCGAGGCGGCGGAGGCAAAGTACTGCGGCCTACCGGGGATGACGTGTTCGGGCGCTCGGACTTGGGGGACGATCTTTTCGCTAGGCTGAATTGTGCAGCCCGAAAGCCCGCCTAGTGCCAGCGATGCGCTCATGAGCTTGAGAAAATTCCGCCGACTTACCGGATCCTTCAACTCGGCAGCTTGCTCGGGGAACTCGCGCTGGACCATGGCGGAGAATTCTTCGGTCTGAGCCAATTGGTCCAAGCTGCGCCAGTACTCTTGGCCCTGAGCGGCTTCAAGGCGGGAGCGGATGGCCGAGAGATCGATGTTTTTTCTGGTTTCCATATTTAGCGGTGGCAGATGGAGCAGTTGGTGAGTTGGCTGGTCTGCACGCCGTATTCGGCGACGAGTTGCGCACCCAAGCTCTCTTGGTCGGCTGGGTATTGATAATTCATGTTAAATACTTGGTCGCGCGGGCGGATGTACTGGGCTGGATCGCGGTGGCAATCGAGGCACCACTCCATATTCAACGATTCGGCTTTCCACATCAGGGGCATTTGATCGACTTGGCCGTGGCACGACTGGCAGCCGATGCCTTGGTTGACGTGGATGCTGTGATTGAAATAGGCGAAGTCGGGCAGGTCGTGGACGCGATTCCACTCGATGGGCACGTTGTCGCGGAAGCTGGCGCGCACAGGTTCGAGGATGGGTGCTTCGGTCCAGACCTGCGAGTGGCAGGTCATGCAGGTTTCGGTCGGGGGAACGCCGGCAAAAGCACTCTCCTCGACGGTGGTGTGGCAATAGCGGCAATCAATGCCCATGCCGGTGACGTGGTGCTTGTGGCTAAAGGGAACGGGCTGATCAATGGGCACGTTGACTTGATTGACAAAGTAAATGCGATTGATATTGAGTACGATACCGAGGATACTGCCGACTAGGAGGAGGCCAACGAGGATGCTGGCTTTGGAAGCCCAGTTAGCGCTGCGCGGAAATACTTGAGCCATATTTTAGTTAGTTTAGCTGAGGTTGTAGAAAGCTGGCCTTACCTCTTCCGGCCAAAACAATCTTGTAAATTAGGCCAGTTTAATTTGGTGTCAACACATGCGATAAAAAACTCAGGCATTTGACTTTGGGTCCCGCGCAGTATAATATGAATAGCGTCCCTCCTATAGCCCCCGTAGCTCAGCAGGATAGAGCAACAGATTCCTAATCTGTGGGTCGGCGGTTCGAATCCGCCCGGGGGTAGTTCCTTTCCTCGAAAACGGCTGTCTTCCAGATAGTTGCGGTCGTGTGGCACGGGCTTAAGAGCGCGTACAAATGCGAAGAGCAGGGCTATCGTCCTGAGGGGAATCTAGCAGTTACTCCGGCCATGAGGACGATGAGAATGTCAGAAACCCATCTAGCAGCGAATTTTAATTAGGTTTTACATTTAGATGGCAAAGCGTGAAGAGACGCTGCAAATCGCCGGCCAAGTCGAATCCATGCTCGTGGCCTTGGACCGGTTTTCCTCCTTTAGTCGGCTGCTCAAACCCGCCGAGGCGGAACCGTTGCGTTCCTTGCTGCGCTGTGCGCATGCGTGTGCCGACAGACTGGTGGTCGGTAAACTGGCACAGCGCGCAGCGGACGAATTGATCGCGCAACACCAGCTTTGTTCAGATGCACTTCTCGCGGCGGCACTTAACGGCGATTGGGGTGGTGGCGCGCCGGATTTACAAGGGCTATTGCTCAGCCGGTTGCTCGATGGCCGACATCCGTTTTTGCTCGCTTGCGAAAAGCAATCTCCAGCAGATGTTCCCGCCGCGCTGCATCAGGTTGCGTGCCGCGATTTGCAAAGTGCCGCGGTCTTAGCTCGTCCTCGCTGGGGAATATGGCTGCGGCTGGTCGGCGGCGATGCGGAGCCTTTGGCCCCCATGCCCGGAGATGGGGTGGAACCCGCAGCCGTTGACCAACTGAAAGAGCTTTTTGTCCGCAGCGAGGATTGGGGTGGGTTAGTAGGAGAGCTTGGATGTCTGATCCACGAGTACGGGCGGGGTGCGCTGCGTCGATTCCCGGCCTTTCGTCTAGTCGGCAGGAAGGGCAAGCCCCGCTTGGAACCCATCCGCCATTTCGCGGAATTCCCCCTCGACTGGCTGGAGGGCAACGGAGCGAGAATTCACGTATTAGAGGAAAACACGCGCCATTTTCTCGCCGGTTATCGGGCACACAACGCGCTAATCTGGGGACCGCGCGGCGGCGGCAAATCGACGCTGATACGGGCCTTGATAGGGCGATTCTTTGATCGCGGTCTGCGCGCCATCGAGATCGATCCGTCTTGCTACCATCTGTTACCCGACCTGTTTGCCCTCGTCCGGGAGCGTCGCCAGCGCTTTGTGGGCGTACTGGACAATGTGTCCTTAAGCCGGGGCGATAACAGTTTGCACCTACTGTCGCGCGTGCTCGACGGAGGGTTAGAAGCGTGCCCAGACAATTTGGTCTTCTATGCAACCTCCAACTATAAGGATCTAGTTGATCGGGAGGGCGAACGTCCGCAAGGGTTGGGCCAGATGCAGCTAGACGACGAGCGTCCCAACCTAGTCAACCAAGGCATTCAGGCCGAATTCTACGATCCTCAACAACTGCAACGCCTCGATCAGGAGCGGGCACTCGACGACCGTTTTGCCCTCAAGGTATTTCTCGATCTGCCCAGCAGGCAGCAATATCACTCTATGGTACTGTCCTATGCGCGTCGGGCGGGGATTGACCTGCCAGAAGAGGAATTATTGGCCGCCTTTGAGGTTTGGCGGATGCGGCACAACCACGATTTAGTCGGAGGCCGGACAGCGCGGGACTTCATCGTCGCCTACTTGCCGCAGTACTTGCGCGACAAGGACCAGTTAAATCAACCTTCCAGTAGCTCGATCTCGTAACCGTCGGGATCGTCGATAAAAGCCATCTTGCGGCCGGTAGGAAAGGTCGTGCGCCAATCGCTAGGCCATATTTCGATCCCGTTGTTTTCCAGCGTGTCGCAAAAGCCGATTAAGTCGGGAACCGCGATTGCGAGGTGCATGAGATCTTCGGGGACGGCGAGTTGATAATCGGCGGAATAGGTCAGCTCTAAGGTGTGTTCATTGCCGGGCAGTTCAAGATGAACGATCTGATTGCCAGCGGGCGACTTATCGGAGCGGCTCCGGACCTCAAAGCCGAGGTGAGTGCAATACCACTCAATAGAGCGTTCGAGATCGCCGACGCGGATGCGGGTGTGCAGAAAGCGGGCCATAGGGACATCCTTTCGCGAGTTGTGTATAATTTAGGGCAAGGATTGCTGCGCGTGTAGGCAGTCCCTTGCGCGGGTTGGAACGAGGCGTGTAGATTAAATTAGTCAGGGGCAAAAAAGAGGCAAAAATGGTGCCGAAGAGAGGACTCGAACCTCCACGGGGTTGCCCCCACATGGTCCTGAACCATGCGCGTCTACCAATTTCGCCACTTCGGCAAGTGAACGGCAAAAATTAAGCGCAGGGCTTGCAGCCGTCAAGCCCGTTCCCTTCGTGAAATAGGCGGGTTATGGCCAAAATGGAAAGCGGTGCCAAGCGCGAGTTAATCGCCGTGCAAAATCGCAAAGCCCGGCACGACTACGAGGTAATGGGCCGCTACGAGACTGGCATTGTCTTGCGCGGCACGGAGGTCAAATCGCTGCGCGCTGGGCGCGCCAACCTCAAGGACAGCTTTGCTGTAGTTGAAAGAGGCGAAATTTTCCTACACAATGTCCACATCGCCCAATACGAGCGGGGCAACAGTTTCAACCACGATCCAGAGCGCGTGCGCAAATTGCTCTTGCATCGCAGTGAAATCCGCCGGTTGACGGGAAGGACACAACAACAGGGCCTTACCTTGGTGCCGCTGAAGATCTACTTCAAACGCGGCAGAGCTAAAGTGGAATTGGCGCTGGTCCGCGGCAAGAAGCAATTCGACAAGCGTCAGGCTTTGGCCCAACGCCAGGCTGACCGCGATGTCGCCCGGGCCCTCAAGGAGCGCCACCAGTGAGTTTGCCAGTATCCAACCAGGCCGCGATGCGCTGTTCTAAGTGCGGCGGTGGAGGTCTGTACTATGACCCGATAGTCAAAGTGGGCCGTTATGGTACGCTGCGGCTTTGCGAGTGCGTCGAGTGTCGGTGTGGGGGGAGGGCACCCTATCAGTACTGGGACGACGATTCGCGCAACCAGTGGTGTCCTTGCCGTTCCTATCGCCGCAAAATGACGGAAACCAATCACCTGTTTCGCCAAGCCGATATTCCCGAGCGCTACAAGTGGAAGTTCGTCGATGACTTCCGGATGGCGGCACCAGACGGGACGCGCATTGACCTAGCGGGCACGGTCTATCTCCGCATTCACCAAGACCTGATCGAAGCAGTGGAGGAGCCTAGGCGAGGCTATCTTCTCCACGGGAATCCCGGCACGGGCAAGACCTTGATGGGCTGCATTGCACTCAACGAACTCATGTTGCGCTGGGCCAAACCAGGCCGCTTTCTCAGTCTGTCGCGCACGTACTTTCAGAAGTTGCGCGACACCTATTCAGCCGACAGCGAGCGCTATGGACACACTTGGTCAATGCTCGAAGAGTTGTGCAATATGCCCTACCTCGTCCTAGATGACTTTGGCATCCAGCGGGGGACCGACTGGGAAATAGAAATGCTCTACGATCTCGTAGATGCCCGCTACGGCGATCAGCGATTCACGGTTGTAACTACCAATCAGCCCCTTGACGAACTCAAGAATCTAGCCAAGGGTCGCATCTATTCGCGCCTAGTAGAGATGTGCCAACCGATCCCCATGGACGGCCCTGATTATCGGATGCATCTCAATGAGTGAGGCAAGCTGGAAACGCAGTGATGGACGACGGCCCGATCAATTGCGGCCGGTGCAGATTTCCCCAGGGTACCTGAAAACGGCGGCCGGATCGGCTCTGATCGAGATGGGCGATACAAAGGTGCTCTGCACGGTATCGCCCGTCGATGGGGTTCCGCCCTTTTTGGTGGGGACCGGCAAGGGGTGGCTAACCGCAGAGTACAGCATGCTCCCTGGATCCTCTACGCGCCGAGTGGCCCGCGAACCCAATAGTCGGGCGCGTGAAATTCAGCGTCTAATCGGTCGGTCGCTGCGAGCGGTAGTGGATTTGGAGCAACTCGGCGAGCGGACGCTGTATGTCGATTGCGATGTCATACAGGCTGATGGCGGAACGCGCACGGCCTCAATAACAGGGGCTTATGTGGCTTTGGCAGAGGCGTTGCTGACGCTGCCCGGCGATGTGCTCGCAGAGCAGATCGCCGCGGTTAGCGTTGGGATAGTAGGGGACCAGCCTCTATTGGACCTGTGCTATGAGGAAGATAGCCGCGCCGAAACGGATATGAACGTCGTTATGACCGTCTCGGGGGGGATCGTCGAAATCCAAGGTACGGCTGAGGGCCGTCCCTTTACCCGTGCACAGGCCATTGAATTGCTCGACTTGGCGGCGGTGGGCATAAAGCGCCTGTTAGCTGTGCAACAGTCTGTTTTAAGCGCACTTACGAAGGCTTAGGGGCTTGGGAGAAATTGCTTGACAGGTTTTGTGCCCCCGGCTAAGTTATACAAAATCTTTAGTTTGAAGCATGTGTAGCTTTCCTTTTCCTCCCCCACTCTAACATGAAGAGGATGGTTCCATGGCGGGTACGACTAAAGCTCCATTTTGGGATATGGAAGATTGCCTCGGGAGCTATCTGGCTGAAATTGCCCATTCCAAGCCACTCTCCCCGGCCGACGAGGTCAATCTAGCGCGGAAAATCAAGCAAGGGGATGAGGACGCACGCAATCGCTTAGTCGAAGCGAATTTGCGCTTTGTGGTCAGTGTGGCAAAGGAATACCAAAATCGCGGCGTTCCCCTTGCCGATTTGGTCAGTGCAGGCAACATGGGCCTGATCACGGCTGCCGAGCGCTTTGATGAAGACAAGGGGTTCAAATTTATTTCCTATGCAGTTTGGTGGATCCGTCAAGCCATCCTCCAGACGTTGGCCGAACAGTCGCGCACGGTCCGCCTGCCGCTGAACAAGATTGGTTTGCTCTATAAGATATCCAAGGCGTCCCGCGCCTTGCAGCAAGAGCGCACCGACGCCCCGCCTCCAGAAGCTATCGCCGAGCAGCTCGATGTCCCGGTTGAAGAGGTTAAAGAGACATTGCTATGCGGTCGCTCGATGCGGTCGCTCGACGCGGCCTTTCTCGGCGAAGAAGATCACAGTCTGCTAGACGTGCTGCCAGACGAGCGGCAAGAGTCCCCTGAAAATCAAGTGATGCGCGGCTGTCTGCGCGGGCAGATTGACTCGGCTCTGAATAGGCTCATCGGGCGAGAGGCCGAGATTCTCCGCCTCTATTTTGGGTTGAACGGGGAAGAGCCTATGACCTTAGACCAGATTGGTATGCGCTTTGGGCTTACGCGCGAACGAGTCCGGCAAATCAAGGAGAAAGCACTGCACCGCCTGCGCCACCCCAGTCGCTGCGATCATCTACGCTCCTACAGCCGCGCTTGAAGATGACCCCCCACAGGCTCCCCTGCTCCCCAAAAGTCGCAGGAGTATGCCATGCCAGAAGATGCAGTTGAGGAGGATCTGCTGAATTCTATAGATGAAGTAGACGATCAGATCAAAAATTTTCGCCAGCGGGTGCGGGCCGTTTTGGACGCTGCCCAGGCCGAGGGAACGCGGCGCAACGAAAAGGAAGGGAACGCGAGGAGATAAGCGACGCGTGGATTGACCAAAGAGGGGATGGCTTGGCTGTCCCCTCTTTTTGTTTGTCTGAAACCAAATGGAGAAAACCAAAATGGACAAATGGGCAACAGGCATATTTACCTCGATTGACGAAGGTTTGGGGGCCGGGTTGGATTCAGTGAAGGAGCTAGGGGTTGCCACCGTGCATCTGCACGCTCCGGGTCGCGATTTTCGCACGGCAGAGAAAACCGCGGAAATCAAGGCCCAGTTCGCCGCGGCTGGAATCGAAATTAGCGTGGTTTTCGCTGGTTTTCCCGACGACGATTACACCACGCCGGAAATCGCCCAACAAACGGTCGGGCTGGTGCCTTTAGATCGCCGAGAGCACCGACTTGGAGAGACCTTGGCCATCGCGGACTTTGCCGCCGCGCTAGGCGTAGATGCTGTCGGCATGCACTTGGGCTTTGTGCCGGAGGCGTCGGATCCGGATTTTGCCGCGGTCGTCGAAGTTGCACGCACGGTGTGCGATCACTGTCGGGGGCACGGGCAGTATTTTCACTTGGAAACCGGTCAAGAGACCGCCGCTGAACTTCTCACCTTTATCGAGGCCGTCGATCGCCAGAACCTCGCAGTCAATTTCGATCCGGCCAATATGATCCTCTACCAAGCCGGCCCGCCGCTAGAGGCCTTGGATCGAGTGGGGCGCTTCGTCCGCAGCGTACACTGCAAAGACGCCGCGATTGAGCGCCGCCCGGGCCAGCCGTGGTACGAGGATGCGCCGCTTGGCCAAGGAGACGTCAACATTAGGGCCTTCCTCTTGAAGTTGCGCGATTTAGGATACGAGGGGCCGCTGACCATTGAGCGCGAATACGCCCCCGATCAGGTGGGAGATCTCCGCGCAGCCCTACAACTACTCACCGACTTGCGCCGCGAGATTTTGGATTGAGCGCGGCGCTGCGGAGTTGCTTGGATTTTGCAGTAGATGCGGCTTGGCAAGCGGGCAAGATCACCTTGCGCTACTTCCAGTCGGGTATCCACGCCGAGTGGAAGGAAGACCTATCGCCGGTGACCGTCGCCGACCGCGAGGCCGAGGCCAAGATACGGGACTTGTTGGCCAAAGCCTATCCCGACGATGGGATTGTCGGCGAGGAATTTGGCCAAGTTGAGGGAAGCTCCGGTAAGCGCTGGATTATCGATCCCATTGACGGGACAAAATCCTTTGTCCAAGGGGTACCGCTTTACGGAGTGCTCATCGCACGGGAAGGGCTGGATGGGGTTGACGTGGGCTGTTGCTATATGCCAGCACTCGACGAGATGGTGTGGGCCGCTAAAGGCGAGGGCTGTTGGTGGAATGGCCGGCGGGCGGCGGTGTCCTCGGTAGGCGAGTTGGACCAGGCCTGTATCTGTTATACGTCGTGGCCGAGCTTTGCGGAACAAGGCCGCGAGCAGCAGTGGCAGCAGCTAGTCGCCAGCACTCGGCTGCGCCGGGGGTGGGGCGATTGTTACGGCCATATCCTCGTGGCCACTGGCCGGGCCGAGGCCAGCTTTGACCCCATTATGAATCCGTGGGACTGCGGGCCATTGTTGCCGATTCTACAGGAAGCTGGCGGCACCTTTACCGATTGGCAGGGAGTGCCGACGATATACGGCAAAGACGCCTTTTCTTCCAATGGGCATCTCTTTGCGTCCATCATGGAGCATCTGGATTAGCGGCAGTGATAGACGCGCTTAGAAGCCGGATCGCCTTCTGTCTAGCAGTTGGCCGCGCTGCCGTGGTGGCGACGTACCGCCACGACTGTACGACTGCGGCCCCAGCCATGGCCTTTGACTTTATATTTGCCATTTTCCCGGGCATTCTCGTTCTAACGGCCCTATTGGGATTCTTGGGCATATCGTCTGAGGATTTCATCAAAGTGCTCGAAATTTTGGGCATTGTCATCCCCGTTCCGCTGCTGGAGGCCATCGAAGACAATATCAGCTTTCTCTCGTCGCAAAGTTTGTTCGTGATCGGGTTTATGGGCGTCATCTGGCCGGCGTCGGCTAGCATGTCCACTACGATGATGGCGCTCAACCGAGCCTACGGCGTGCAAGAGCATCGGTCCTTTTACAAGCGGCGCATCCTTTCGCTCGCCTCAATCGTCGTCTTGGGGATTTCTTTCGTTTTTTTCTTTAACCTCATTATATTCGGCGAACACATCGAGAGTTGGCTGCGGGATTATTGGACTTTCTCGCATCATTTTTCTCCGTTGGTGGCCTTGTTGAGGCGCACAGTGGTCGTGGTCGGCATGGTCGCCACGGCCGCCTGTATTTACTACATCATGCCCGCCGTGCGCCTGCGCTGGTGGGACGTGTTGCCGGGGAGTGTGATGTCTTCTGGGCTGGCAGGGGTCATTGCCATTGCCTTAGATTACATCGAGCGGTTTAGCTATTACAATATCATCTATGGCGTGCTCGGGACTGCCATCATCCTCTTGCTGTCTGCGTACTTGCTGGCTTTTTCATTATTGTTGGGTGGCGAGTTGAATGCGGTGCTCTATCGCCGCCGCCATCCAGTTGACGCATACCCGACAGATTATTAGGTTGGAATTTATAGCGGTAATGACTTTGGGAAATGGAGGAACCAATGCGTAAAAATTCAATCCTAATCGCACTCGTCGTCAGCGGGCTTTTGGCCTGTGGGGAAAAAAAAGATGAGTTAACTCCTTATATCCAGACCTTGCAGGGCTTGGAAAGCCATAGCCAACAGCTAATGCGCTATCAGGTGTACCTAACGACCGAGGGCATGACTTCTCAGGCCCACGACGTCGAGCAGGTCATGCAAACCTTGCTCGATGAACTGGAGAAGGTAGAGCTCGAAGACAAGCGCCTTCGGGCCTTGCACAACGCCATGAAGCGAGCCTTAAAGGCGGCAATGCGCAAGCTGGTCGAGCCGGACTTCCCGACCTTTGTGCCCAATGCCCAAAAGAGCATTTCGGTCGTCGAAGAAGAATTCACCAAGATATATGGCAACCTAGAGCTTCTTTGGCAGGGGGCCGACAAGACCGAACCGTTCCCGCTCAAGTGGGAAGCCGTGGAATAGTTGAGCTTGCCGCCCGCTGCACTGCATAGAGCTCCCCCGGTAACAGGGGGAGCTTTTTGCGTTCAATTCTCGCGCAGCAGGAAGGGGTGAACAAACCGTGATGTTCATGTTGTTCAAATTGCTACTGGCGACGGCGATCGTGTTGCTGTGTTACGCCGTGTACCGGCAGCTAAGGGGCGGTTCTCGCCGCGGCGCGTCCAACCGACGCAGCAGCATTGATCCGAGCCGAGTCGCCGAGGCCGAATACAGCATATTGGACGAAGAAGAGGTCGAACGCAAAGATCGTGGCTAAGAGAGCCAAAGGGTTAAGTCCCGATGCACTGCTAGCCGAAATCGCCAAGGGGGATGTTCGGCCTTTTTATTTGTTGCACGGGGACGAGGAATACGAGCGCGAAGCCTTAGTCGCGTCTATGATCGAGGCCTTGGTGCCAGCTCAGACGCGGGATTTTAATCTCGACGTACTGAGGGCTGAGCGCTTGGAGGTGCTGGATTTTTTTCAGATTTATGAGACCTATCCCATGATGGCCGAGAGTCGGCTGATTGTGCTGCGCGATGCCGAGGCTCTGACGACCGACCAGTGTCGCGGCTTGGAGCGCGTATTTGCAACTCCGGTGGAGACCAGTCGCCTCTTAGTAGTGGGCCAAAAAGTCGATATGCGGCGCAAGTTCTTTCGCGAACTGGCACGCAAGGGGCGTGCGCTAGAATTTAGGCCGCCCTACGACAACCAAGTTCCGCAGTGGCTACAGCGCTACGCCAAGCGTCAGGGGGTGAAGATCGCACCTGCGGCCGTCCTGCTACTCAGCCAGTACGTAGGGACCAAGCCAAGGGAGCTAGTCAGCGAGATAGAAAAGTTGGTCAGTTTTGTCGGGGTGGGTCAGCCGATCACCGCCGCTGCGGTCGAACAAGTCGCTGGCATTACGCGCGAGGCTAGCGTGTTCGACCTCGCCGATGCTCTCGGCAAAGGGCAGGGCAAGCTGGCACAAAAGCTGATGCAAAAGTTCCTCAGCCAAGGAGAAGAGCCAACTCGCGCCGTAGCCATGGTCACCCGCCACTTCCAGCTTTTGCTCAAGGCTAAGGGGCTAATGGACCAGTCGCTGCCGCGCGACAAAATGGCTGCTGAATTGGGGGTTGCGCCGTTCTTTTTGCCCGGGTATTTGGAGCAGGCCCAGCGCCGCTCCGCCGCTTGGCTGTGGGCGGGGTTGAGTGCCTTGAGCGAAGCCGATTGGCGTCTGAAATCGCAGGGACGACGCCAAGAGCATCTGGTTTTGGATCTGCTGGTGACCAAGTTGTGTAGGAAGTACTGAGCTTGACAATGGGTAGTGCCACAACTATAATTGAGACACAAGGTGTTGTGTTTGTAACATATTGAAAAGTATAAACTAACAAACGTGCGATCTTAAAGTCGCATAATCTGAGTAGAAATAGACGGTTGCCCCCTATTTCTGCGGCCAGTGTGAAGGCCACTCGTCAAATCTCCTATGCGAAGAAAGCAATTTCTTGGTGTAAAGCGGGGATTAAAGCCTAATGATCAGGTCAACCATAGACCAAATCAGGGCAAGACGAAAATGGGCAAGATGAACGAAAGTGAACCTACGTGATAGGCATCGTAAAGGTTGACTCCCGAAACATGGTTGATACGGGAGAACGGGTCGAAATAGGCTGCAAGGTTCGTTTGGCCATGCAGCAAAAGCCACTATCTGCCCTACACAGATAAGTGTATTCACACCATAGGCCCCGGTGTATAGTAGGCATCTAAACCCATTGTTCCTCAGATATGCGGAAAAGAGTAACCCCAATGAGGTCTAAGATCAACCCCTTAGTAGCCAACTCGCAAGAGGCGGTCAAATCCTCAGTGGGAAAAGGATGTGGCAAGAAGCGAATGCCAGCAGCGGAAACGCACGGGGAATACATAACCCGCTGGATAGGGATATACCCAATCTGAAAAGAAGCTGACGTGCCACAGGTGAATTGCCCGTAGAACATGCTGAATCTCTCTAATCTGAAGGAGATGCGGAGAATGCTTAAAGCGAGCAGACCTCAGACACTGCGGAGGTGGCAAGATATAGACTGGTATCATGCGGCCAAAGCAGTGAAAGAGATGCGACAGCAGATATACAGGGCATCGCAGAAAGGAGACCATAAAAAGTTAAGGTCTCTGCAACGACTGATGTTGAAAAGCAAGGCAAATCTGGAAATCAGCACCAGACAAGTAACGCAGATCAACAAAGGTCGGAAAACACCCGGAGTTGATGGAAAGGTGGCTCTCACGCCAGACGAGCGAACTAAACTGATGGCAGAAATACGCCAAGAACAGCTTTGGAAAGCTCAACCGGCCAAGAGGGTGTATATTCCGAAAGCAGATGGCAGAAAACGACCCCTGGGCATCCCAACCATAGCTGACCGAATAAGGCAGGCAATGGTCAAAAATGCCCTCGAACCTGAATGGGAGGCCAGATTTGAACCCTGCTCCTATGGATTCAGACCCGGACGGGATTGCCACGACGCAATCGGGAGAATATTCCGCACTGCTCTACCACAAGGTAAGAAAAAGTGGGTTGTAGATGCAGATATTCAAGGAGCCTTTGACAATATCGACCACGAAGCACTGCTGAAAAGATTGCATGGCTTTTCTGCCAAGCATCTAATCAGAAGATGGCTTAAGGCCGGTATCATAGACAAAGGAGTGTTTGCCAAAACGGAACTTGGAACGCCACAAGGTGGCGTAATAAGCCCATTGCTGGCAAACATAGCTCTGACAGGGATGGAGGAAGCAGTTGGCGTAACATATAGCCACAGGGATAATTACACAACTGCTAACAGAAGTAAAAGGGTGCTAATCCGATATGCTGACGACTTTGTAATCTTCACCCAGTCCAGAGAAGATGCCAAAGCCGCACAAGCTGAAATATCAGATTGGCTAATCAAGCAAGGATTAAGGCTTTCTGTGGAAAAGACCCAAATCCGGCACTTGACCGAAGGATTTGACTTCCTTGGATTCAACATCCGCGAATATAAGGAACGAAAATCTGACAAGCAAATACTTCTGATAAAACCTAATGCTGATGCTGTCAAGAGATTTCGCACAAGGTTGAGGCATGAATGGCAAAAACTAAATGGCCACAATGCCGAGAAGGTGATTAAAACCCTTAACCCGATAATCAGAGGATGGGGCAACTACTACCGAAAGGTGGCATCCTCTGAGGTATTCAATAGCGTGGATAATTATCTAAACTATCGAATATACAAATGGTTAAGACATACTCACCCAAAACAAACTTGGGACTGGATAAAACAAACTTACTTCGGTAAGTGGAATAAAAGTAAAGACGATAGCTGGGTATTTGGGAACAAATCCACAGGTTCCCATCTATTTAAGCTAACGTGGCTACCCATCGAAAGGCACATCTTGATTAAACATGGCGTGTCCCCAGATGATCCAGACCTCAAGGACTACTGGCGAAAACGGGAAAAGATGAAAACCCAAACTCTGCCCACAAAAAGGCATAGGATATTATCCAATAAACAAAAAGGACAATGCCCTGTGTGTAGGCAAACCTTATTCTGTGATGAAAAACTGGCCATACATCACAGGAAGCCGATCAAGGATGGAGGAAGGGATAGAAATCCAAATCTCGCATTACTCCACTACACTTGCCACCATCAGGTCCACAAAGGGACAACTGCTGATGTTGTGCAATTTGCTTGAGCCGTGTGCGCTGAAAGGTGCAAGCACGGTTCTGAGGGGGGCGGGGGGCCAGTAATGGCCACCCGCCTACCCGACAAAGGATGATCTATCGTGAGCGAACCTATCGTCTTAACCGATGACAATTTCAGCGCCGAAGTCCTCAACGCTAGCCAGCCCGTGCTCGTGGATTTTTGGGCGACGTGGTGCGGGCCGTGCCGAATGATCGCGCCGATTGTCCAAGAATTGAGCAGCGAATACGAAGGCCGGGCCAAAGTGGGCAAATTGGACGTCGACGCGGCCCAGAAAACAGCGGCCGAATTCGGCATTCGCAGCATCCCCACCTTGCTCATTTTCAAGGAGGGTAAAGTCGCCGACCAGATTATTGGCGCCATCCCCAAAGGGCAAATCACCGAAAAGCTAGAGGCCGCCTTGGCCTAATTGTGCGGACGAGCGGGCGTGGGGCGTTGTCTGTCTAAGCGGGAGTGCTAAGCACATGCCGTCTGATCCTCTCTGGAGGCATGTCTTTCGTCGTCTGCAAGAGCGCGTAAGGAGCGGCCGCAAGGAGGAAGAGACCGCCGCCTGCAAGCTCTTGCAGAAAGTGCCCATTTTCCAGGAACTAAGCGGGCGCGAGCTGCACAAGATAGAACAGATGCTCTATGGGCCGCGGGATTGGCGCGCTGGCGAGGCGATTATCAACCAAGGAGACCCCGGGATGGGGATGTACATCGTCGCCTCCGGCCAAATACGGATCGTACAGATGGGCGATGATGGGTTTGAGAAGCAGCTAGCCACCTTAACCCGGGGGAATTTTTTTGGTGCCCAGGCCCTTGTTGATCAATCGCCGCGCCCCGCTTCAGCTTACGCTCTCCAGCCTTGTAGTCTCCTCGTTTTTTGCCGCCCCGATTTACTCGAACTCATAGACAGCAATCTCCCGCTCGCCTTGAAGATCGTCGAAGGCTTGGCGCAAGCCATCTCAACCGACCTACTCGAAGTCATAGAGAAGCTCTCGGCGCAGTTGCGCGACTCCGAGCGCCTGTTAAAAGGCGCTCGACGCGCGGGCAGTATTCAGTGATGAATTGGCAAGTTAAAGCAGTACTCGCCTTGGTGGCCATAGTGGTTGGCGGATGGTTTGTATATGAGATTCGCGGCATCCTCGCACCTTTTGTGTTGGCTTTTATCTTGGCCTATGTCCTCTATCCAATCATCGATTGGATGGAGAGAAGGGGGTTGGGGCGGGCTTGGAGTACTCTGCTCGTCTTTTCGCTCGTTTTTGCAGGGTTGGGGCTAGGCGCATTCAAGGTTGGAGACAGGCTAGCTGGAGAAACGGTAGATAGGGTTTTTACCATCGCCAACATTGGCGACCAACCTCTAATCATCCACGGGATGGCTTGGGAAGACGATGCTCGGGATCAGCCGTTTGTCCTAAGAGATGAACGCAGCTGGCCGTTAGAGGTTGCTCCCATGGAGGAATTGGCCGTTCTCCTGCGCTTTGTGCCCAAGGACCAAGCACCGGCTGCAAACGCGCTCTTGATCGCGTACTCGCAGGGCCAAGACGAGCATAGTCAGCGCATTAGCGTCCACGGCAATGGCGGGGTGGTCGCAGGAGGCCAAGCTGGTAGGTCGGGGTCTGTTGTGTTTTCGCGGGCCGATATTGACTTTGGCGAGGCCGAGCCCAACGTCTTGGTGGAAATCGGCGATAGGATCTTGGCGGAAACCAGCAATAGAGCTGCAAAAATAGAGCCTATGTTACGGCCTTATTTGGGAAGCGATTTCCGCCTCGCCGAGTTGATTCGGGAGCATGGCGAGCGGCTGATGAGGACCATGCTGGGAGGCACTACGCTGTTTATCGAGGGCGTGATCTCGGGCCTTACTTTTGTGGTGATCGTGCCGTTTGTGGCCTTTTTCTTTCTCAAAGAAGGACGGCGCTTGACGCGGTGCCTGATGGCACTGGTTCCCAACGCCTATTTTGAATTGTGTCTAAACCTGATGTACCAAGCCAATAGGCAGATCGGGAATTACATTCGCGGCCAGCTTTTGGCCGTCCTCGTCGTATCAGGGCTCGCAATTAGCGGCTTGTCCATTCTTGGCGTCTATTATGCCCTGCCTTTGGGGCTGCTCGCTGGGTTGGCCAACGTAATCCCATTTCTCGGGCCATTGATCGGGATCGTCTGTTCTTCGATTGTGGCCTTGGCTACCGGTGGTGGCTTGGCAATGGTGGCCAAAGTGATCGTCATATTTTTGGTTATTCAACTGATAGACAACGTACTTATTCAACCCACGATGGTGGCCAAAAGCGTCGAGTTGCACCCGTTGGTCGTCCTTTTTGTCGTCATGGTGGGAAGCCAGTTGATGGGCATCGTCGGGATGCTGATCGCCGTGCCGCTCACGGGCATCGCGAAAGTAAGCGGCCAAACCATCTATGAAGGGGTCAAGCAATACCGCTTGAGATAGGTTGACAACCCCATCTATATTTTGCTTAACTACACCTTACATCTCAAACTGTGGTACGAGGTACTTAAGGCCCTTTAAGGGGTAGGAGGAATGTTAATTGGGTAATTCAATACACTTAGAAAGCACGGCGGTGAGCGAATTGGCTCAACGCATAGGGGACGCCCGCAAGCTCTACGGCAACGATAGCCCGTACGTCATAGGTGTGATGACGGCTGTCGAATGGATAACCCAAGATGCCGAGGGTGGCCAGGGGCTCAAGCAAGACCTGCTCGCCCGCGTTCTAGAGAGCGAAGGAAAGAAACAGCCGTCTCGTCCGCTTCCCAGCAGTACAGAGAGCAGCCCCCCGTCGCACGAACGCCGCGCCTTGGCGGAAAACACCTGGACTCGTGGCATAGTCAAGTGGTTTAACAACGATAAGGGATATGGTTTTATCTCGACAGACAGCCATGTCGATGTCTTCGTCCACTGGCGCGATATTTCATCTTGGGACCGGACTTTGACCCAAGATGATGAAGTTGAGTTCATGGTGACCCGCACCGCCAAGGGATTCCAAGCCATCAACGTGATGAAGGCTGGCCAAGACAAGACCGAAGAGGCGACGGACTCGGTCGAGGCGGTCGAAAACGCCGCCGAAACCGAGGCGGTCGAAAACGCCGCCGGCGACCCCTCCCCCTCTGAGAGCGAAGCCAGTGTCCCGGATTCCCAAGACGACGAGGGCGGGCTGTAGGGGAAGATGAACAAAAAAACGTCCGATATAGCCTGTTCGTTCTGCGGCAAGGGGGGCGATCAAGTCGAGAAGGTCATTCAGGGTCCCTCAGTGTATATATGCAGTGAATGCATCGGCTTGTGCAATGAGAGGTTGTCAGAGGACGACGAGCACGAGCCTAGTCTCAATGGTCGTCCCCTGCCCAAGCCGGCCGAAATCAAGGCCCATCTCGACGCGCATATTATCGGCCAAGAACGCGCTAAAAAGGCACTTTCGGTCGCCGTGTACAACCACTATAAGCGGGTGCATTCCGGCGCTGCGGATGTCCAGCTCAGCAAGAGCAATATCCTGCTCATCGGCCCCACCGGAGTGGGCAAGACGCTTTTGGCGGAGACGCTGGCGCGGATATTACAAGTGCCTTTTGCAATCGTCGATGCTACCGTCCTCACCGAGGCCGGGTATGTAGGCGAGGACGTGGAGAATATCCTCGTGCGGCTCCTACAAGCCGCAGATTACGATGTCAAACAAGCCGAGCGCGGGATTTTGTTTATCGACGAATTGGACAAAGTCGCCCGCAAATCCGGTAACCCCTCCATAACCCGCGACGTTTCAGGCGAAGGCGTCCAACAGGAGCTCCTCAAGATTTTAGAGGGAACCGTGTCAGGGGTGCCGCCCAAGGGTGGTCGCAAGCATCCTGAGCAGCCTTTGGTGCAAATAAACACCAAGAACATTCTCTTTATCTGCGGCGGGGCTTTCGATGGGCTGGACAAAATTATCAGCCAGCGCATCGGAACCAGGTCCATGGGCTTTGGCGGCCTCCTCGACGACCGCGAGGAAGCAGACGAGTCCAATCTGTTGGCGCGAGTCGAACCCGAGGAATTGATCCAGTACGGCCTGATTCCCGAACTAATTGGCCGCTTGCCAGTGGTGGGTATCTTGCACCCCTTCAGTGACCAGGCGCTAATGGACATCCTGCTCAAGCCGCGCAACGCACTCGTCAAGCAATACCAAAAGCTGTTTGAAATGGACGGCATTGCCCTGCGGTTTGAAGAAGAAGCTCTGAAGAAGGTCGTCGAATTGACCCAAGAAAAGGAGATGGGCGCACGCGGTCTGCGGGCGGTTTTGGAGACTATCATGTTTGAAATCATGTTTGACCTCCCGGCCCGAGACGACATCGCCGAGTGCGTCATCACCAAGGAGTTCATCGAAGATAAGGCTCCGCCGACTTTCGTGTACAACAAGAAGCGAGCTTGATTTCTAAACCGGACGTTGAGCTTTAACTAGGTCCCTTCTCTACTAGCGCGTTCGCTGGAGGAGAAGGGTTTTTTGTGAGAAAAGCGCAATGCAACCTAGGCATTATCCATCGCGGGTGCTGTGGCGGCACCAGCCTGCAGTCACCGCGGCAACCTCAGTTGGGGAAGTGGCTGTGCGAGGGAGGCTCCTCCACCTCGCCGAAGGGCGGGGAAAAATCGCAGATGAGAGCGGGGGGATTGATTTCGTCGTCAAGGCACGGGTAGAAGGGGTAAAAGCCGGGGATATAGTAGAGTTATATGGGATTGCTGCGGAAGGGATTATAGACGTTACTCAAATTCGCTTGTTAGCTTCTAGTCGAGCGGATTGGAACCAAGGAGATTGGGCGCGGTTCCACGCCAACGGACTGTGGGCGAATATGCGAGTGCGGGCCGCCGTGTTAGGCGCTGTACGCGGTTTTTTCACGGATGCAGGCTTTCTCGCTGTGGAGACGCCTACGTTGGTCCGCGCCTCGGCGCAAGAGGAACACATCCAGCTATTCGCCACTGAGTACCAGGGCGACAAGTCGCAAGAGCAGCTTTATCTTGCCCCTTCGCCCGAGCTGTACATGAAGCGGTTGCTAGGGGCGGGCTTTGAGCGGATTTACCAGATTAGCCGCTCGTACCGCAATGGGGAGATAGGGCCGCAACACAACCCTGAATTTACCCTAATCGAATGGTATCGGGCATACGCTAGTTACGAAGAAATCATGGCCGATGTCGAGGATTTGGTGTCGCATGTGGCGGAAAGCGTCTTGGGGCGGTCGAGCGTGGTCCGAGCGGGGCGCGAGATCGGCTTGCAGCCGCCGTGGGAGCGGCTCAGCGTCCGCGATGCTTTTGCGCGTTGGGCCGACATTGATTTGGATGCCTGTGCGGACGCGGAGTCGCTTTTTAGCCGTGCTCGTGCCTTGGGCTATGACAGCGCTAGACTAGGGGATAGCTGGGAGGACCTATTCCACAAGATCCTGCTGGAAAAAATTGAACCAGAATTGGCCAAACTAGGAGCTGTCCACCTTTTCGATTATCCTCGGCAATTGGCCGCATTGGCCAAATTAAAAGAAGGCGATTCAACTGTAGCTGAGAGGACGGAAGCGTACTTGGGGGGAGTAGAGTTATCAAATGGCTATACCGAGTTAAACGATCCAGCCCAACAGCGCGAGCGCTTTGCGCGGAGTGCGCGGCCAGAGGGCGCACCGATCGACGAGGCGTTCCTCATGGCCATGGAGCGAGGTATCCCGCCGGCTGGTGGCGTGGCCTTGGGGTTAGATCGGTTGGTTATGATCGTTGCCGGCGCGTCTTACTTAGACGAGGTGGTCACCTTTCCGCTGGGGCATTAGTCGGCGAGGGCGGCTAGCTCTTTTTCGGACGCCAGCAGCCCGTCGATTAGGCCGAAGTCGATTGCCTCTGCAGGCGACAGAAAGTAATCGCGTTCGGTTACTAGCTCGATGCGCTCGAGCCGCTGGCCGGTATCCTGAACTAAGATCTGGTTGAGCCGGTCGCGCCACTCGACGATTTCGCGGGCGTGGATTTCGATGTCAGCCGCTTGGCCGCGGACGCCACCCCAAGGCTGGTGCAGCATGAGCCGAGAATGGGCAAGGGCGTGGCGCTTGCCCTTGGTCCCGCCGGCAAGGAGAATGGCGCTCATGCTGTACGCTTGGCCGATGCACAGCGTTGCTACATCGCAGGGGACGTACTTCATGGTGTCGTAGATGGCCAAGCCGGCCGTGAGGCTACCGCCGGGGCTGTTGATGTAGAGCGAGATGTCTTTCTTGGGATCTTCTGAGGTTAGAAAGAGCAACTGGGCGATGACGAGGTTGGCTTCGTGGTCGTCGATCGGAGTGCTGATAAAGATGATCCGCTCCTTGAGGAGGCGAGAGAAAATGTCGTAGGCGCGCTCGCCGCGGCCGGTCTGTTCGATTACTACGGGTACGATGGCCATGTGCTATTCTGTGGTTAGAAGGGAGCCTATTGTTGGTTAATGGACTATAGGCGATGCCCAATATAGTGTCAATGGGACACCGCTCAGGTCGGTTGACCGCGCTGGGTTGGTGCGGTACATTTCACTCTGCTTACAGCACGTTGCTGCCCGCCGAAGGTAAAGTATATAACCCATTGTAAGGCATAGTGTTGCGATTTTTTATCTTCTGTTGCTTGGCCCTAGTTGGCCACAGGTGCGCGTGCTTGTAGGCATTACCGGCGGCATGGGGGCGGGCAAGTCCGCGCTGGCGCAAATGCTTGCCGAGTTGGGTGCCCTGCGGGTCGATGCCGACGAAGTGGCCCGCGAAGTGGCGGCAATCCCAGCGGTGATCGATAATTTGCAAGCGGCGTTCGGCCGCGATCTTCTCGGCCCAGACGGGAGCTTGAACCGCCGGGAGTTGGGGCGTCGCGCTCTGAAGTCGGACGAGGCGAGCCAGCAGCTAGAGGCGATTATGCGACCGCCACTATCAGAGGCCATAGAGCGCCGGCTGGCGCAGGCTGTGGAGGACGCTGACGGCGGAGTCGTGGTATTTGACGCGCCGCTGATATACGAGTGGGGAAGCGAGGGGAACTTCGACCGGGTCGTGGTGGTCGATGCTGAGGAGGAACGGTGTGTGTCGCGAGTGCAGCAGCGCAGCGGTTTGCCGGTGTGCGAGATTAGGCAACGGATGGCCCGCCAGATGGATCCGCAAACAAAAAAGGCCCGCGCCGACTTTGTCATCGGCAATAACAAGGACTTGACCGCGCTTGCCGCGCAGGCGGAAGCACTGTGGAGCGAATTGGTCAGTGCCGAGCAGAGGAATAGGCAGTCATGACAAATGAGCTTTTGCAGCGGACCCCTCTCTATGAGGTCGCCGTGGCCGAAGGCGGGCGCATGGCCCCCTTTGGGGGGTGGGAAATGCCGGTCCAATTCGAGGGCATCCGCAGCGAACACTGGGCCGTGCGCCGAGCGGTTGGGCTGTTCGACATCTCGCACATGGGCCGGATCTCCATTTCCGGGGAGGGAGGATTGGCCTTTCTCGACAACCTCTTGCCGGCTCGGGTCCGCGAATTGACCGTCGGCCAGATGCTCTACGCGCCGCTGTGCAATAGACTGGGGGGATGCGTAGATGATCTGGTAGTGTATCGGCTCGCTCAGCAGGAGTACCTCTTGGTGGTCAATGCGAGCCGTAAGGCTTTCGACTTGCGGTGGCTTACTGCATTCGCAGTGGGGCGGTCGGGTGTGCAAATTGAGGACTTGAGCGATGAACTGGGCATGGTTGCGGTGCAGGGGCCGCAGGCTGCTGCCCTAGTCGAAGCACTCGCTGGACCGGCTAGCACGGCGCTAGGGTATTATCGTTGCGTGGCTATGGAGATCGCTGGAATACCAGCCTTACTCAGCCGCAACGGTTACACCGGAGAAGATGGGTTTGAGATTATGTGCCCAGCCGACCAAGTCGCAGTGCTGTGGGCCAAACTCCGCGCCGCCGGTGCTCAGCCTTGCGGGCTAGGCGCACGCGACACCTTGCGCCTTGAAATGGGCTTTTGTCTCTATGGCCGTGAATTGGACGAGCAGACGACCCCCTTAGAGGCGGGTTTGTCTTGGACTTTGGACTTAAAAAAAGAGGCGTATTTTATGGGAGACGAGGCGCTGCGGGCACAGCGAGCGGCCGGAGGCTATCGGCGTTTGCGCGGCTTCCGCATGTTGGAAAGGGGCATTCCGCGGCCGGATTATCCAGTTTTCGACCAACGCGGGGAACAGGTGGGTACCGTGACCAGTGGGACGCATTCGCCGGTGCTTGGCGAGGGGATTGGGCTGGCCTATTTACAGTGCGGTGCGCAAAAAATAGGCACTCAAGTGTACATTGACATGAAGGGTAAGCGGCAACCCGCTGAGGTGGCCAAGCTACCCTTTGTACCTTCATCTATTAAAAAAGACTAACTTTAGGCGGTGCAACGCTTTAATCGCTGCCTTTAGACAGTGAACGGAGGTGCATGAGCGACGAATTTGGACCTAGCGATGATTTTGTCCGCCGGCATATCGGACCTACGGCGGCAGATGTAGCCGCCATGCTCGCGGCGGTGGGAGCCGACAGCTTGGACGACCTGATGGCCGAAGCTCTACCGGCGGCGATTCGAATGCAAGGCCCCTTAGCGCTAGGAGAAGGCATCAGCGAGTACGAGCTGATGGGTAGGTTGCGCGAATTGGCCGGCCAGAATCGCGTACACCGCAGTTTTATCGGCATGGGCTACTCAGACTGCATAACTCCTCCGGTGATCCAGCGCAACATCTTGGAGAATCCTGGCTGGTACACCCAGTACACGCCCTATCAGTCCGAAATCGCCCAAGGACGGCTAGAGGCCCTGCTCAATTTCCAAACCATGGTCGGCGACCTGACGGGTTTTGCCCTGGCCAATGCCTCCTTGTTGGACGAAGCCACGGCCGCGGCCGAAGCCATTGCCATGCTGAGGGCAGTGCAAAAGAAAAAGGCGAACCAGCGCGTCTTTGTCTCGTCGGCCTGCCATCCGCAAACCATAGCGGTGGTCAAGGTCCGGGCCGAATCGCGGGGTTGGGAGGTTGTAGTAGGCGATCACCGCGAATACGATTTTGCGGCCGGGTCTTTCGCCGCCCTGCTTCAGTATCCGGCCTCAGACGGCGCGCTATACGACTACGCCGATTTCTGCGCTCAGGCTCACGCCCACCAGACACTGGTATGCGTGGCCGTCGATTTGCTCGCCTTGTGTTTGCTGCGGCCCCCCGGCGAGTTTGGGGCTGATGTGGCCATCGGGAGCGCACAGCGCTTTGGTATGCCGATGGGGTACGGCGGCCCGCACGCCGCCTTTTTGGCGACGCGACCCGAGTATCAGCGGCAGGTGCCTGGGCGCATCATTGGCGTCTCTGAGGACGTCCGTGGCCAGCCGGCCCTGCGCATGGCTCTGCAAACCCGCGAACAGCACATCAAACGAGAACGGGCGACGAGCAACATCTGTACGGCCGAGGTCTTGCCAGCCGTGGTGGCGAGCATGTACGCGGTCTATCACGGGCCGGACGGGCTGCAGCGCATAGCTCACCGCGTACACCGCCAGGCGCGAGCGCTCGCCCGCGGACTGGAGGGAGCTGGCTACCAAGTCGTCCACGACCAGTACTTCGACACACTGCGCGTTGAAGTGGGGGCGCGTGGAGACGAGCTGTCGGCACAGGCTCGAGCCGAGGGGATGAACTTCCGCGACCTAGGGGACGGGCACTGGGGCATTGCCCTCGACGAAACGACCGACAAAGCCGATTTACAAGCCATCCTCGCCCTGCTGGGCGGCAAGCTACCCGTCGAAGTTGATGCAGAGCCTGCTTGGGGGCTTGATCACGTCCGTCACTCGCGCTTCATGGAACATCCCGTCTTTGCGTCACATCATTCCGAGACCGAAATGATGCGCTACATGCGCCGACTTGAAGCCAAAGATATGTCCTTGGTCCACGCGATGATTCCCCTCGGCTCGTGTACTATGAAGCTCAATGCGACCGCGGAAATGATGGCGATTACGTGGCCCGAATTTGCTGGGCTGCATCCGTTTGCGCCCGTAGAGCAAGCCCAAGGGTACGCGGCGATTTTCGCCGAAACGGAGGACATGCTGCGCGAAATCACCGGCCTCAAGGGCGTTTCGCTGCAACCCAACGCGGGTTCGCAGGGCGAATACGCCGGCCTACTCATCGTGCGCAAACACCACCAGAAGCGCGGAGAAGCCCAGCGGAACGTCTGCCTTATTCCGGCCTCGGCTCATGGAACGAATCCAGCCAGTGCGGCTATGGCCGGCTTGGACGTGGTCGTCGTCTCTTGTGACGACGAAGGCAATATCGACTTGGCAGACCTGCGGGCGAAAGCCGACAGACACCGCGAGCGGCTGGCGGCCCTGATGGTGACGTACCCCTCGACTCACGGGGTATTTGAAGAGGCCATCGGCGAAATTTGCGCGGTCGTCCACCAAGCGGGCGGTCAGGTCTATATGGATGGTGCCAATATGAACGCCTTGGTGGGATTGTGCCGGCCCGGGGAAATCGGCATTGACGTGTGCCATTTGAATTTGCACAAGACCTTTTGCATCCCCCACGGCGGGGGTGGCCCGGGGATGGGCCCCATCGCGGTGGCCGAGCACTTGGTGGAGTTTTTGCCCGCACACCCCCTCGTCTATACCGGCGGGGCTGAGTCGATCGGCCCCATTGCGGCCGCTCCGTGGGGCAGTGCCTCGATTCTGCTCATATCTTGGGCGTACTTGCGGCTAATGGGCGGTTCGGGCCTTACCGAAGCGACCCAAGTGGCGATCCTCAATGCCAATTATCTGAGCCGCCGCCTCGCAGACTCCTTCCCCGTGCTATACAAGGGACGCAACGGGCGCGTGGCCCACGAGTGCATCCTCGATCTGCGCTGGGCCCGGGAGCACGGCATTGGCGTAGGAGACGTGGCTAAACGCTTGATGGACTACGGGTTCCACGCGCCTACGGTATCCTTCCCAGTCGTCGGGACCCTGATGGTCGAACCTACCGAAAGCGAGTCCAAGGCCGAATTGGACCGGTTTTGCGAAGCCATGATCGCCATTGGCGAAGAAATCCGGCAGGTAGCCGCCGGGGAGATGGACCGCGCCGACAATCCGCTCGTCCACGCGCCGCACCCGATGGATGTCGTGCTGGCCGACGAGTGGGATCGGCCTTATTCTAGAACCGTTGCCGCCCTGCCGGCCCCTTGGCTATTGGAGCGCAAGTTCTGGCCAGCCGTCGGGCGCCTGAACGACGCGCAGGGCGATCGCAACCTGATCTGTTCCTGTCCGCCTGTAGAGGCATATTCTCAAGAGGAATAAAATGAGCCAGAAACGCGCTTTAATCACGGGTATTACCGGCCAAGACGGTTCGTACTTGGCCGAATTGCTGCTGGAAAAGGACTATGAGGTTTTCGGGCTGGTGCGGCGCAGCAGCACGGTCAATTTCGAGCGGATCGGCCATTTGCAGGACCAAGTCGAACTGATTTCCGGCGATCTGTTGGACCAAAAGTCGTTGGTTTCGGCGCTGCAAGCGGCGCGGCCGCAGGAAGTGTATAACCTAGGTGCCCAATCCTTTATACCGGTCTCTTGGGAGCAACCCATGTTGACCGGCGAGATCACCGGCTTGGGCGTTACGCGGCTTTTGGAAGCCATCCGCGTCTGCGACGAGAACATTCGCTTTTACCAAGCTAGCACCAGCGAGTTGTTCGGCAAGGTGCAAGAGACACCGCAGAACGAGCAAACGGCATTCTATCCGCGTTCGCCCTATGGGGTGTCCAAGCTCTACGCGCATTGGATCACCATCAACTACCGCGAAAGCTACGGCATGTTCGCCTGCACGGGCATTCTCTTCAATCACGAGTCGCCGCGCCGCGGACGCGAATTCGTCACCCGCAAAATCACGCATGGCGTGGCCCGCATCAAACACGGGCTGGACCAAGAGCTGCGCCTCGGCGACCTAACTCCCCGCCGCGATTGGGGCTATGCGGGCGACTTTGTTCGCGCGATGTGGATGATGCTTCAGCAGGATGAACCCGACGATTACGTCGTCGCCACGGGCACCTCCCGAACCATCGGCGAATTCTGCGAGGTCGCCTTTGCCCACGCCGGCTTGGACTGGCGGCAATACGTGGTCTTGGATGAGCGCTTTTTGCGTCCCGCCGAGGTGCATACCCTGTTGGGCGATGCGACTAAGGCGCGGGAAAGACTCGGTTGGGAGCCCGAAGTCGGCTTTGAGGAAATGGTCCGACAGATGGTTGACTGGGACTTGGAGCAGGTGGCCTATCAGTCGGCTTCAGTGCGCCCGGCACTGCGGCGATAGCGGCGGCTGAACTTGCGGATCTGGCCGCATATCGTCTGAATCGCCCGCACATCGCGAACTTCCAAATCGACCTTGTTAAAGAAGCGGCGCAGCACTCGGCCGAAGTGATCCGGCTCGTTGTTGTACGGGGTAAACTCTATCTGGGCAAGGGCTTGCAGGATATGCGCGAACATGCGCTCGCGTTCGTCGGCCGTAGCTAGTTGTGCAGGTGGGTCCGGTGGCTGTTCGCTCACGGCCGCATACAGGCCATAGGTGAGCAGGAGCACGGCGTGGGAGAGGTTGAGGGAGGGATAGGCCACGGCCGTAGGGAACCTCAGCACTTGGTGGCAGAGCGCGAGTTCCTCATGCCACAAGCCGTCCCTTTCGCGCCCGAACACAAGGGCGATCCGACGGTGATGTACTTGGGAGGCTAGTTGGTCAATGAGGGGATCCGGCGCGGAATCAACCGTGCGGAAGCGTCCCTGCCGATGGCTTGTGCCGACGACGATGTGGCAATCGGCTACGGCCGCGGCGAGGCTGGGGAAGACTTGGCTGCCGTCGAGAATATCGCCCGCGCCGTGGGCAAAGGTACGCGCTTCCGGCGTATCCCACGCTCCGGGATTGACCAAGGCCAACTGGCTTATACCCGTGGTTTTGAGCACGCGGGCCGTAGCGCCGATATTGCCGGGTTTCGCCGGCTCGACGAGCACGACGCGGATGTTGTCGAGAGGATTCATGCGGCTTGCCAAACTAAACCAAGAAGGATACTGCGCGCCAATGCACACCGCAGGTGAACTCACCCGCGTCCAATTGGCGGACGGCGTCTATTTGCACTTACACAGCATTGGGCTGTACAAGACGATCCGGGTGGATGTGTGTCTGAGCACGCCGCTGTGTGCGCCGAGACATTCGCTCGTGGCTCTGAGCGGCCAACTGTTGGCGCGAGGTACGCACAAGCTGCCCAATGTACAGAGCCTCAACCGCTTCATCGACGACCTGTACGGGGCGCATTACTCGGTGCAAGTCGATCGCTTAGGAGAGCATCAGTTCATTCATTTGTGTCTAGAAGTTATCGACGATAAATTACTTGGAGAGAAAGGGATACTGGAGCGTGGGCTGACCTTCCTCCGCGACGTCTTGCGCGATGGTAGCGGGTTCCAGTGCGATTATCTGGAGCGGGAAAAGCATCGCCTTGCGAGGCAAATCGCCGATGGATTCAACGACAAACTGGGCTACGCACAAAGGCGGTGCAGTGAAGAGATGTGCCGGGGCGAATCCACGGGCCTGTCACCGCTGGGCAATCCAGCGGACTTTGCCGCCGTGCGGGCCGACGAACTGTGGGATTTTCATCGCGAGCGGACCGCGGCCGACCGTCTAGATCTCTTCGTAAGCGGCGATTTGCACTTGGAGCAAATTCAGCCCTTGATGGCGTCGCTCTTTACTTGGGAGCGCACCGTGCGCCAGCCCCAGCGCCCGCCGCGGCACCCGCACCGTGCTGGGCCACGGCGCGAGGTTTTTGAATGCCAAGCGGTGCGAGAGGCCAAAGTAGTGTTGGGCTATCGCACGCAAGTTGCCTATGGCGTGGACGGCACGGACGACTATCCGGCTTTGGCACTCCTAAACCTGATGCTGGGTGGCGATGGTCCATCGCGGCTGTTCAAACACCTCCGCGAAGAAGAGGGCTTATGCTATTACATTGCATCGCATATCGAGGCATTGAGCGGCCTGCTCTTTGTGACCGCAGGCATTGAGGCCGCCGCATACCCTGAGGTCCGGGATAAGGTGGAGCAAGAACTCCAGTCGCTGTGTGCCGGGGCCTTTGATGGCCGCGAAATCGAAGCGGCTCGTCACTTGTTGCGAGCACGGCTGTTGGGGCTAGCCGAAGACCGCGAGGGCTTTTTTCGCTATCAATTGCGGGAGGGGCTGATAGGGGGCAGCCAGTCCCCGGAAACGCTATGGCAGCGCATCGAGCAAGTCGGTGTCGAGGACCTCGCCCGGGTGGCCGGCGGCATTGTAGCGGACACGGCCTTTTTATTGCACAGGACGTGATAACGTGATCGCGGATTCGCTATTGGGGGAAGGGGTGTACCGCCGCCGCGTGGCCGGCTGCGATGTATGGGCAGTGCCGCGGCCGGGCAGTCGGCAAAAAGCAGCCGTGCTGCACATAGACTACGGTTCGGTCGATCTGCATTTGCGCGCCCGCAACTCCGGGCAGGTACAGACCACGCCGGCTGGCACCGCGCACTTTCTCGAACACCGCCTTTTTGCCAAACCGTACGGCGACATCACCGAGCAAATCAGCCGCCTTGGCGGCGACGTAAATGCCAGCACCAGTTTTACTTCAACCGTCTTTTCTCTGACGTGCATTGAACACTTTGCCGCCCACCTAGATTTGCTCTTCGAACTTGCCTTGGACCTGCACGTCCTGCCGGCTGGCGTCGCTCAAGAGCGCGAAATCATCAACCACGAGTTACAGATAAGCTGCGACGACCCGGAGTGGATCGGGTTTTTACACGGCCTCAAGGCACTGTACGGGGATGACCCCTTGGCGTGGGACATGGCTGGCACGCGGGAGAGCATTGAGCAGATTGACGAGGATGCGCTAACTCGTTGCCATGAAGTATTTTATCGGCCCGAATACATGGGGCTGTACTTGTGCGGGGACTTCGATGTAGAGGCTACTTACGCGGCTGTCGAATCTACTTTGCTAAAGTACAGTCGTCCGCACTCCGCATGGGACCGCGTGGAACGTCCAGTGGTGCTGCCCACTCCGCAGCCGCTCGGGACCTTAGCCTTGCCGGTCAGTCGTCCCTATACCTTGCTGTTTTTCGGCGACGATAAGGCCGGTCAATCGGGTCGCGATTTGCTCTTGCGGGAGTTGGCCTTAGAGCTGGCCTTGGACATTGCCTTGGGTCCGGCGAGCGATTTTTTTGCCGCGCACTACGAAGATGGCCTGATCGACGGCGATGCCTTTGGAGCCGAAGTCTATGCCGAGCCGACGTTCTGCTTTTGTACAGTGGGCGGATATACCCAGCAGAGCGAGCGATTGGGCGAGGAAATAGGGGCCGCCTTAGCCAGCCTTGACGAGTGCGCTGTGGCCGCGGATTTAGGCCGCGCCAAGCGCAAAGCCTACGGCCTGCTACTGCGTGCGTGGGAGCAAGCCGAGGATGTGGCTGATATGCTCTGCTCTGCCGCGGCCAGCGGGGCTGCTCCCTGCGTCTATTTTGTCGTCCACGAGCAGATCGGGGTCGGCGACATCCTCGAAGTGCTGGAGAGCTGTTTGTCGCCAGCGCACCTAAGCGCGATGCAGATCGTGCCCACCGGACGCACAGAATAATGGCCGACAAGATATATCGCTATTGGATCGCGGTGCCGAGCGGATTGGAGGCGGTGGCACTCGACGAGCTGCGCGAGTACGCGCCCGAGGTGCAGCAGGTCAATGTCGAACCGGGTGGGCGCGTGGGCCAGATTTTCTTCACGTACAAGCGCAGCCCAAGGCAACTGCTACACTTGCGCTCGGCCATGCAGTGCGCCGGTTTAGTCGTTCAGATGCACGGCGTTACGGTGGGGCGACCGGGCCTCGAATATATCTGCAAACGCATCGCCCGCTGCGATCTGACGGCAGCCCAAAGCCTCGCGCAGGCCCAGTCTGCGGCGATTGACACCCGCGCTTTTGCCCTGAGCGCGACACTGCGAGGCCGGTATCGTTTTAGTTCAGCCGAGCTGACCTCAGCCGTGGCGGCGGTTTTGCGCGACAAGCACGGATTGCGTCCGGGCAACGGGCCGCACCTGCTGCGGCTTCACTTGCAACTGACCGGACGACGTGCCCTGTTGGGGTTGCGGCTAGGGGAGGGCATAGGGCCGAATGAGGCCGTGGCGTATTGCTTGGCTCGCTTGGTAGCCATACAGCCGGGGGCCTGCGTCCTGTGGGCGCGACGCGATCTTGGCGAGTTGGTCGTGCTACAAGAGGCATTTGCGCCGCGCTTGCTAGTAGGGATCCCAGCGCATCTACTAGCCGCGCTGGATCATCTACCCCTTGTGAGCGGGCACCTCGATTACGCGTTCAGCTTGGCCGGCGAAAACCCGGCCGCTGAACTGGCCGAATTGGCGCGGGTGTTGTGCGCCGGTGGAATCGCCGTGGTCCAAGTCGCCGATTTCGATTACTTCATCGCCCTTTTGGAAGCCGGGGACTATCCTCTGGAAGTCTTGGCCGACTTGGAGATACACGAGCGCGGGCGGGCGTATCGGCTGGTCGTTCTGGAGCGTTTGGCAGAGGAAGATGCTGGACTCTTACAAGTGGAGCAGTGGAGCTATCCTTGATCCGCTTAGACAACGGGGCAGGGACTTGCCATTATTGCGCATCGGTCGAGTTGGTCAGATATTCATTGGATTGAATGCGCTTCTTTCAAATCAACAGCTTCTGAGATGGACTCATGTCAGCACCTCGATCCGCAGCAGCCTTTGCCCAAGCACAGCAGGTCATCCCCGGGGGCGTGAACAGTCCGGCGCGGGCTTTCGGTGCCGTGGGCGGCGGCCCCCGCTTTATAGACCGGGGGGCTGGTTCGCGGATTTTTGATGTTGATGGTCGCGAATACATCGATTACGTGTGCTCTTGGGGGCCACTCATTTTCGGCCATGCTCATCCTCGCGTCGTACAAGCCGTGCAGGAAGCCTGCGCCAAGGGGACCAGTTTTGGTGCCCCAACTGAGCTGGAAATCGCGCTGGCCGAGCGCATTGTAGAGATGGTGCCTTCCATCGAAATGGTGCGGATGGTCAGTTCGGGGACCGAGGCGACGATGGCGGCGGTGCGCTTGGCCCGCGGCCATACCGGCCGGGACAAAATCGCCAAATTCGAAGGCTGCTGGCACGGGCATGGAGACAGCTTCTTGAGCGAGGCCGGGTCTTCGGCCCTGACCTTGGGAGTTCCCACCAGCCCAGGCGTGCCGCAAAGCGTGGTGGATTCGACCTTGACGCTGCCGTACAACGACGCGGATGCCGTGCGTGCGGCTGCGCGGGAAAACAGCGGCCAAATCGCTGCCATCATTGTCGAGCCGGTGGCCGGCAATATGGGGACTGTGCTCCCAAGAGAGGGGTTTCTCCCTGCGCTGCGCCAAATAGCCGACGAAGAGGGGATCGTCCTCATTTTTGACGAGGTCATTACCGGGTTCCGAGTCGGTCCGGGTGGGGCGCAAGAGCGCTATGGGGTGATGCCCGATTTGACGTGCTTGGGCAAAATCGTCGGGGGCGGCTTGCCGGCTGCGGCGTACGGCGGCAAGCGGGAGATCATGGAAAACGTGTCGCCGCTGGGCATAAAGGTCTCACAGGCCGGCACCTTATCGGGCAATCCGCTCGCCATGGCCGCAGGCTTGGAACAACTGACCATGCTGTCCGAACCCGGAGTCTATGAAACGCTGGAGAGCCGCTGCGCCGATTTGGCGGACGGCATGGCCGACAACCTGCGGAAACTGGGCTTGGACTACGCGCTAAACCGGGTCGGTGCCATGCTCTGCATGTTTTTTACTTCGCGCCCGGTGGTGGATTTTGCCAGCGTCGGAACAGTCGATCTAACGCGCTTTAAGCGCTATTTCTGGGCTTGCCTAGAGCAGGGCCTCTATCTAGCGCCCTCCCAATACGAATGCATGTTCCCCTCACTTGCCCACGAGGAAGGGGATATCGAAGAAACGCTCCGCATTCACTTTGCCGCGCTCAAGGCCGTGCATTGAGCGCAGTGAATCCCAATCGGCTGTGGATGCTCGTGTGGACAGTTCTCTGGGTCGGGGGATGCGCCGCCAGCGATGTCCACGAAGACGAACCGGCCCCCGAATCCGAGCCCGCTGGCCGCAGCGAAATAGTCATCTTAACGCCGGCTGACTCCGCGTCCACCCCAGCCGGTACCAGTGATGCTAGCACCGCTAGCGCTGCCGAGAATACCGGAGATACTAGCCCCGTATTTTTTGATCCCGACGGCCAATTTACCATTCAAGTCGGCGTCTATCGAGATGCGAAACGCGCCGATCAGAAGGTGCGCGAATTGAAGGACGCGGGCTATCCGACCTATAGCCTGCAGAGCGAGGCTGGCGTGCGGGTGCGGATCGGCTATTTCGCCAACCGCGCCGACGCCGACCGTTTCGGCCGCATTTTTGCCAAGGATCGCGGAGTCGAGTATTGGATAGCCCGGCGCGCCGATGAATAAAACTCGCGTACTGTGCTGCGGCACTTTTGACTACCTGCACCCAGGCCACCGCTCCTTTATCGCGCAGGCGGCTGCGCTGGGCGACGAACTGTTCGTCGTGGTCGCCCGCGACGAGAATGTCCGACGCATCAAGGGATACTATCCCGACCAATCCCAAGAAAAACGCAAAGCCGCGTTAGAGAAGTTGTCCGAGGTCACCGAAGTCCGCCTTGGCCACAAGGGATTTAACTTTTTGCGCATCGTCGGCGAGATCGCGCCCCACATTATTGCCCTCGGCTACGATCAAAAAAGGCCGGCGGGTTTGTCCGAATCCTTCCCCCAATGCGAAATCATCGTGCTCCAACCCCATTGCCCCGAGCAGTTTAAGTCGTCTTTCTTCCGGCGTCGGGAAGGCCGCACTTGAATCCCTTACCCCAGCTCATCCTCTGGTATGGACGCGAGGCGGCTCCAGCCTTGCCGGAAATAGCCGGCTATCGACTGCGGACGTATCAGCCGGGCGATGAGGAGGGCTGGTTGTCTCTATTGCAGGCCAATGGCGAATTGGGCCGTTGGGATCGACAGCGACTAGCGGAGGTCTTGGCAGGAACTCGAGTCCAGCTCTTCGTCGAGTGCGAGGGGCAAATCGTCGCCTGTACGGGTTGCAACGACCGCACCCGCGAACTGCGGCCGTGTTGGGAAATCGGTTGGGTTGCGGTCCACCCGGACTTTCAGGGGCGCGGCCTAGGCAAGCTCATCGCAGCGGCGGCCGTGGCCCAAGCCAAGGCGCTAGGCGCTAGGCCCATATACTTGCTGACCGACGATTTCCGCATCCCGGCTTTGCGCTGCTATCTCAAGTTGGGCTTCTTGCCCAATAACAGCCATCCATCCTACCCGCACCGATGGGCCGAGATCTTTGCTCAGTTGGGAGCGGATTATCAAGCCCTACAACCCGAGTTCGTCGCCTCAGCCTAGTGGAGTTTTTCTTCTCTGTAGCCTATCTTGTCGGTAGTAGGTCCCCTGCCAACGTTGACGGCTGGCCGGGTTGTGGAGCAAGCCCATGATACAGCAGGAACCCAGAGTGGGACAGACGGCCAAGCGCAAACTGCCCATCGGCATTCAGACCTTTAGCGAGATTCGCGAGGACGACTGCTACTACGTCGATAAGACCGCCTACATCGGGCGGTTGGTCGCCGAGGGCAAGCACTACTTCCTGTCGCGCCCGCGCCGTTTTGGCAAGAGTCTTTTTCTCGATACCCTGAAGGAGCTGTTCGAGGGCAACGAGTCGCTGTTTGAGGGGTTGGCCATCCACCAGCGGTGGGATTGGTCGGTGCGCCATCCGGTGCTGCGGCTGAGCTTTGGCAGCGGCAACTTCAAGGAGCCGAGCGACCTACACGAGGACGCGCTGGAGCAGTTGGACGCGCTGGAGCGTGCGAGTTCGGTTCGGTCTAGCTACAATACGGCACGGGGGCGTTTTCGGCATTTGATTCGGACGCTGCACGAGGAGACCGACCAGCGGGTGGTGGTGCTGATTGACGAATACGACAAGCCGATTTTAGACGCACTGGAGACGCCAGAAGTCGCCCGCGCCAACCGCGACTTTCTGCGTGGCCTGTACTCGACGATCAAGGATAGCGATGCGCACCTCAAGTTTAGCTTCCTCACCGGCGTGAGCAAATTTTCCAAAGTCAGCCTGTTCTCCGGCCTCAACAACCTCATCGACATCACGCTGGACCCGCACTACTCGGCCATTTGCGGCTACACCGAGGCGGACTTAGATGCGGTGTTTGCGCCAGAACTGCCCGGCTTGGATCGCGAGGAAATCCGGCGTTGGTACAACGGCTACAACTGGTTGGGCGAAGAGGCCGTGTACAATCCGTTTGATGTCCTGCTGCTCTTTCGTCGCCGCGCCTTTGCCGCCTACTGGTTCGAGACGGGTACGCCGACGTTTCTGCTGGAGACGTTGCTGGCGCGGGGGGTCAGTGCCGTTGATTTGGATCACATGCTCGGCAGCGACGAGTTGTTATCCACTTTTGACGTGGATCACATTGCAACCGAGGCCCTGCTGTTCCAAACCGGCTATCTGACTATTCGCCGCACCGAGTCGCGCGGCGGGGAGCTATACTATCGGCTGGGCTACCCCAACAGGGAGGTGCAGCAGAGCCTGAACAAGAGCCTGCTGAATCACCTGACGGACAACCCGTCACGCCGCGCCGAGCACAGTGCCCGGTTGTACGACCTGCTGTTGGTCAACGACTTTGAGGAGTTAGAAGTACTGCTCACATCGTTTTTTGCCAGCATCCCATATCAGTGGCACACCAACAACGCGATTGCCAACTACGAGGGGTATTACGCCAGCGTATTTTACTCGTACTTCGCGTCGCTGGGACTGGCGATTACCGTGGAGGACAGCAGCCAGCAGGGTCGCTTGGACATGGCGGTGGCGTTCAATGAGAATGTGTACCTGTTCGAGTTCAAGGTAGTGGAACGGGCGTCGTCGGAGGCGGCCATGAAGCAATTAAAGGCGCGGGACTACGCAGCCAAGTATCGCGGGTGCGGCGCGGCGATTTACCTCATTGGGGTGGAGTTCAGTCAGGAGACGCGCAATGTGGTGGCCTTGGTGGTGGAGCGGGTGTGAACATTATCCGCCTAATTCTTCCATCACCGCTTTTGTTATCCGCTTAGCCAGTCTAATCTCTTCCAACTTTTTCGTCGATAGATACGTGAGAAATTCTTGCAGTTCTCTGCCCTTTTCCGTTTGTATTTCCTCTTCATATCGCATCAAGTCCACTAGCTGTATCCGCAATGCTTTTGAAATTTTGTAGAGCGTTTCTAAGCTCGGCGTTGCTCTCCGCCCCTCGATTTTCCTGATCCCGTCCACGCTAAGTCCTGCCTGTTCGGCCAGCTTTTCTTGGGTTATCCCTGTCTGGCGACGCAACTGCTGCACCCTATAGCAGACCTCATTCCGAACATCCATACCAGTATCCATGTCGGGTACCATTTTCTCTTAAGTAACCTATTTTTTCTTAAACTGCTGTATTTATTGGAGTAAAAACAGGCATTGTAAGGCATGTTATTATGTTTTTTATTGACTTCTATACATGTTTTTCTTTATTTTATTGCCTCAACAGGCATTTTTCGCGGGCTAGATCACACACCGCCAAAGGGTTCACTTGAAAATCCCTTTATTCGTCTCAGGAGATAAATTCTCTTTGATCTATTTGGGGAATAATCTGGCGTAGATGCTCCCTGTTGCTTCCTTTGCAAGGTTGATAAACGGGCGAGAGACGACATCTACGCCAATGTGGGCAGGTGACGCGGTTCATCTGCCCACACCTTTTTTATAAAGTGGGGAGTTGCTGTGGCAGTGATTCACGCGGCGTCCAAGGGCGTCCGCGTGATTTGTTCTTGGATGTGCAGGAACTGACTCCTCACTCCTATTTCAGTCGCACGGCAGGCAATCGCTTCAGCCGCCGGTTGCTTGATCTCCAGATGGTCGCCACATCGCCTTCGAGTCTTGGCGCGATAGCAACGATATTGCGTGAAGGTAGCCAATTGACTCACTCTAGATAGCCCAGCTTCCGCAGCCGCTGCTCCAACACCTCGCGGTCGGTGGCTGCGGCAAACCCCGCTTGTACATAATTCGAAGCCGCCCTGAGTACTGCGTATGCCTTATGGTATGGGCGCGTGTCCAGCGCCGCGAGCGGCTGCTCGCTAAACGTTTCGACTAGGGTCTCGCGCTGGGTCGCTTGATCGCAGGTGAATTTGGCGCTGGCGTTGAAGAGGGACCATTGGCGGCCTTGTTGCGCGGCTGGGCCGGGGTCGATTTCGGCGAGGTAGTACTCGGGTGGGGAAGGGGTGCGGATGTCGCGGGCAAAGCCGCTGTAGGGATAATCCAACTGCAGCAGCGACAAAAAAGTCGGGAAGAGATCCACCAGCGAAATGAGGGTGCGCCCGACGGTTTCCTGCGAGGGAAATCGGTAGTACAGAGGCACCCGCAGCACGTCATTGCACAAGGTCTGGCCGTGATAGGGTTCGTCAGCTCGCCAACTCTGGCCGTGGTCGCTGATGATGAAAACAGCCCACGCGCTTAGGTCTAAGGTGGCCAACAGCCGGGCTATATGCCGCTCAAAGAGCTGTTCAATGGCAGCGCGATAGCGCGTCTGCACCTCGCCAATGCGCCCGGCCGCTAGCAGTTGACCCACCTCCCCAAAGGCCAGCCCGTCTGCGGCACCGTAAGGAGGATGGACGCTCCAGTAGTGAACAAAGAGAACGGTCGGCTCGCGGCGTTGCAGCCAGCCGGCGAGTTGCTCATCGGAGGGCAAGGGGGCTATGTGGTCGGCGTAGCTCAGGCCGGTGAAAATGTCCGGAGCCTCTGAGAACGCGCCAACCGCATAGCCGGCTCGACGGCAGAGGTCGAAAAGATCGGCAACGCCCTGTCGCATAGCGGGGGAGTGCTGGCCTTCGATTCCGTGTTCAAATGGGTATAGTCCGGTAAAAAGCGAGGTGTGGACCGGGCGCGTCGCCGAAGAAACCGAAAAGCAGTGCTGGCAGAGGTGAAAATCTCGCGTCAAGTCGGAAAATCGGGGCGTGCGTACGGCCGCACTGACCCCGGGGGCAAAGTCCAAGCGCAGGCTATCGACCGAAATCAACAGCAGGTTCATGTTAGTGCTGGACGATTCTGCTCTTTACGGCATTGGAGGGTTTGAAGGTCGGGGTCTTGTGCTTGGGGATTGCGATGACTGCGCCAGCTTTGGGATTGCGGCCGGTGCGCGGTGCGCGCTCCACGACTTTGAAGGTGCCAAAACCGCGAATTTCGACGTGGTCGCCCGCTTCCAAGGCTTGGGCTATGGCTTCGATGAAACCCTCGATAACGGCCGTGGTGTCCACTTGGGAGAGCCCCGTACTCTGGGCTAGCTGCTGGGCGATTTCGGCTTTAGTCATTTGCTTTCTCCGTTGCTATTACTCGACGTCAGCGCAAGAGGCCCCGCGCCGAGATGTCCCATATTTTTTCCACGCGCCCCTTGCGGACGGCGACGAAGTAATCGTGCAAAAAGGTCGTCGAATCCGAATAGCCGACGAGTAATTCGATCCGCTCGCCCAAGGCCGGCCCGGCCTGCCCCTCTGCGATGTCGAAGATCCCGTGTTCAGCAGATAGGCCGCGCAGGCGCAGATCGTCTCGGCCCAGCACCTCCGGTGGCTGGTGGCCGGACGACAGCGTCTTAAAGCCAGCATCGACGACGACCCGGTCAGTCGCGCGACTGGTGACCGAGGTGAGTACCGTTAGGGCGGGGGTGAGCACTTCTACGTGACATTTCCGGCGATACATGACGTCCATGAATACGCCGCCGCCGGCTTGGAGTTCAGTGATCCCGTCGTGGAGGGCGCTGAGCTCGTAAGATCCCGTGCCGCCAGCACTGACGATCTCTACCTGTAGCCCATTGTCTTCCAGTAAGTTACGCGATTCTACTAATATATCCAGTGCTTGGTAACAGGCCTTTTTCTTAGCCGGCAGTGGCCAGCAGTCGAGCACGTGGCCCTCGTAGCCCATCAGGCCCTTGAACGCCAGCTTAGGTTGGTCGCTGATGGCTTTGGACAAGGCGAGAAGAGGTGGGCCAGGCTCCACGCCAACCCGCTTCATGCCAATGTCGATTTCCGCGACCACCGGGATGCGGACGCCCTCGTCGATGGCTGCGGCGGCCATCGGTTCGACGACGGCGATATTATCCACTGCGGCAATGACTTCGGCTCGGTGTTGCAGGCGGGCTAGGGCGGCGAATTTCGCCGGACTGACGATCTGGTTAGCCAGCAGGATGGAGGGAACCCCGTGCGCGACCATCCACTCAGCTTCGCTCAATTTGGCGCAGGTGATGCCACAGGCCCCATTAGCCAATTCGAAGTGGGCTATGGCCGGGGATTTGTGTGCCTTGCTGTGGGGCCGCCATTGCTTGCCATGGTCGCGGCAATACGCGGCCATGTGCTGTACATTGGATTCAAAGCGGTCGAGATCGAGTAGCAGTACCGGGGTCTCTAAATCTTCTAGGGCTTGGCCGGGCATGGGTTCATTCACGACGTAGATAACCTCCAGTTGCCGGGGTTGAGCAAAGTCGAATCCGCGACCTCAATTGCGCGCACGGCTGCTACTAGATCGGGCGGTAGAGGACCGGCCTCGACTGCGCGGATATTGGCTTCGAGTTCGGAGACGCTTGTGGTGCCGAAAATAGCTGAATGAGCGCCGGAATCAAAGGCGGCAAAGCGCAAAGCCAGTTCAGCCAACTCCATGCCGGCGTCCTGTGCTAGCCGCAGCAGAGGAGCGGCCAAAGGGGACAGACCGTTGAGCACGGCCGGGAGCGAGTCGAGCCGGTGCGAGAGGACGCCTTGGAGGAAAATCGAGCGCAGGACGACGCCCGTGCCCTGTGCTTGAGCGCGGGGAATCACCTTGCGTTCCATCCGGCGGTCGAGCGCACTATAAGGTATTTGCAGCGCACGAATTAGCTCGGGATGATCTAAGGCGTCGAGCGGTGCCTCTTCGCCGTACGTGGTAACGCCCCAGTAGCGCACCCAGCCGCGTTGACGGTACTGCGCTAGTAGGTCCAGCAGTTCCGGGGTTGCAAAGCGCGTGTCAAGGCTGTGCAATTGCACGAGGTCGAGCACATCGACGCCGATCCTCTGCAAGCTCTGGCTCAGCGACTGCTCGACGGACTGCCGCAGCGCCTGCCCGGTCAATAGCCCTGCGCCGTCGGGATTTCGGATGGAGAGCTTGGTGGCAATCACGGGCCGACACGTCAGCCCGGCACACGCACGGCCCACGAGATTTTCACTGCGGCCGTACATCGCGGCCGTGTCGATGTAGTTGATGCCCAACTCCAAGGCGCGGCGGATCAGACCAATCACGCGGTCATCCGGCGGCGGCGGCTGTTGGTCCCAGCCATACGCCATGCCCAACTGCACAGTGCCAAGGCCCAAGGCCGACAGGCGCAAGTTCGTGCGACCTAGGTCTGCGTATTGCAAGGGGCTGCTCCAGTGGCAAGGGTAGCGGCCTTGACGCTCCCGCCGCAGGCGTCGAGGAGGTGCTCTGCTTGGCCGCGATCGAGTTGGCACAGCTCCATGACCAGCGCCAACTTCAAGCCGCCGTCGGCCGCTTGCAGCCGGGCGGCGGCCACTTGCGGCGAGGCTCCGGTCAGCGTCGCAAATATGCGCTCGGCGCGGTCGCGCAGCTTGGCATTGGTGGGTTGGAGATCGACCATGAGGTTGCCGTAGGTCTTGCCCAATTTCACCATCGCGCCGGTGCTGATCATGTTGAGCACCAGCTTAGTCGCTGTGCCGGCCTTCATCCGCGTCGATCCAGTGATGACTTCCGGGCCGACTTTGGGGACGATTTTGATCGACGCGGCAACGGACTCGGCGGCCATGGGGCTACACGTAAAAAAGATCGTCGGACAACCTCGCTGCGCGGCGTATTCCATGCCGCTGATAACGAAAGGGGTTACGCCACTAGCGGCAATACCCATGAGCACATCGTCCGGCCCTAAACCTTGCTGTGCCAATTCGTTGGGCGCGGCCTCGCGGTCGTCTTCCGCACCTTCTACGGCTTGGCGCAGGGCCGCTGGTCCGCCGGCGATTAGGCCCTGTATCAACTGAGGGCTTGCGCCAAAAGTGGGGGGGCATTCAGCCGCATCTAGCACACCGAGCCGACCGCTGGTACCCGCGCCGAGATAGAACAGGCGACCTCCGTTCTCAAGCTGGCTGGCTACCAAGTCAACCGCTTCGGCGATGGGGGCCAATTGCGTGGCGACCGCGGCTGGCACGAGGGTGTCTTCTCGGTTGATGATCGCCAGCATCGCTAGCGTCGTCACTTCGTCGATGCACTCAGTGGCTGGATTGCGTTGCTCAGTTTGCAGCTTGGACCAGTTGCTCATATTGAATCTCTGGTACAGGTGAAATGAACTGGACACAAAATAGACAGCCGAGCGCGGCGAGCAAAATTGTCAGGGTAGGGGAATGGGTTATATTTTTAATTTAACTTGCATATTAAACATACGGATAAGGACGCGGTATGACGAAAGAATTGGCCAAGACGTACGATCCCGTGGCGATTGAAAAAAAATGGTACGATTTCTGGGAGCAAAACGGCCTTTTTAACGCGAGGGTCAACCCGGACAAGCCCCCTTACAGCATAGTAATTCCTCCGCCCAACGTGACGGGCGAGCTGCACATGGGCCATGCGATTCAACACGCCATCCACGACTTGGTGGTGCGGTGGAAGCGGATGCAGGGCTTTGAGACGCTCTGTCTGCCGGGCACGGATCACGCGGGGATTGCCACCCAGATGAAGGTCGAACAGGAGCTTTTAGCAGTCGAAGGCAAGAATCGCTACGACTTGGGGCGCGACGCTATGCTCGAGCGGATTTGGCAGTGGAAGGAAAAATACGGAGACGCCATCTATCGCCAATTGCGCCAACTCGGGGTTAGCTACGATTGGCGCTGGGAGCGGTTCACGCTCGATGAAGAGTACGTCGAGGCTGTATTGCAGGCTTTCGAGCATTTTGCGGAAAAAGGGTGGATTTACCGCGGCACCCGCATGATCAACTGGTGTCCGCAGTGCCGCACCGTCATTTCCGACTTAGAGACCGAAGAGCGCGAGGTTGCCGGCCACTTGTGGCACATTCGCTACCCGGCCCAAGAGGGTGCGCTGCAAGTTGTGGTCGCCACCACGCGGCCGGAGACCATGCTCGGGGACACGGGCGTGGCCGTCCATCCCAACGATGACCGCTGGCGCGAAGCGATTGGCCTGCAAGTCGAACTGCCGCTGATGGATAGAGCCATCCCCATCGTCGCCGATGAATACGCCGATCCCGAACTGGGCAGTGGGGCAGTCAAGGTGACCCCCGCCCACGATCCCAACGACTACGAGCTAGGCTTGCGCCACGATCTAGCGCAAATCCAAGTCATCGGCTTTGACGGGGTTATGACTGAGGCTGCCGGTCGCTTTGCGGGGTTGGATCGCTACGCGGCCCGCGAAGCCGTCGTGGCCGCGTTGGAAGCCGAGGGGTTGTTGGCAAAAATAGAGGACCACGAACACGCCGTCCCCCACCACGACAAGTGCGGCACAGTCGTCGAACCCCTGCCGATGGAGCAGTGGTTTATGAACATGAAAGAGATAGCGGCCAAGGTACGGCCCGTGCTGGTGCGGCAGGATATTCAATACGCGCCCGACCGCTTCCGCCACTATGCCATCGAGTGGTTGGACCAAATACGCGATTGGGCCTTGTCGCGACAGATCTGGTGGGGGCATCGCATTCCCGCTTGGTATTGCACCCATTGCAGCGCCGAGGGGCTGAGCGTCATGGGCAACTTGGACCGGGAGCAGGCATTGGGCGAGGGCAACTTCAGGGTTTCGGTGGCGGCCGGGGCCAAGCCCGTAGTTAGTGTGGCTAAGCCAGAGGCCTGCTCCGAATGCGGAGGCCAAGATTGGGTGCAAGACCCAGACGTGCTCGACACGTGGTTTTCTTCAGCACTGTGGCCATTTGCCACCCTCGGTTGGCCGCAGAGACGCGACGCGATAGAGTACTTTTATCCCACGGATTTGATGATCACGGCCCGCGACATTCTCTATTTGTGGGTTTTGCGGATGGCCATGACCTCGCTAGAGTTCGTAGAGCAAATTCCCTTTAAGACGGTGCTGGTCCACCCGACAATTTTGACCCAAGACGGCCGCCGCATGAGCAAGAGCTTGGGCACGGGCCTCAATCCGCTCGACTTGGTGGCGCACTACGGTGCGGATGCGACCCGCTACTGTCTGTTGGCGCAGGCCGGAGCCGTCCAAGACGTGCGCTTTGATGCGGCCGTCGAGAACAACCAAGTGCAGGCTTCGGCCAGCGCGGAGGCCGGCCGCAACTTTGGCAACAAGCTGTGGAATGCGACTCGCTTCGTGCTGATGAACACCGACGGATACGAGCCAGGCCTCTGCGAGCGCAGCGAATTGGCCGACCGCTGGATCTGGAGCCGATTGCAGGTGGCCGTGCGCGAGATGACCGAGGCCATGCAATCCTACCGCTTCAGCGACCTGACGCGGGCGATCTACGACTTCGTCTGGCGCGACTATTGCGATTGGTACCTCGAATTGGCCAAGGTGCGCTTGCAGGGAGGCGATCCCCAAGCGCGGTGTGCGGTTCAAGAGCATCTCGTGCGCGTGCTCGAAACCGCCCTGCGGCTGTTGCATCCCATTATGCCCTTTATCACCGAGACCTTGTGGCAGGTGCTGCCCCACGGTTCGTCGGCGAACAGCGTCATGGTCGCGGCTTGGCCGGAATGCGATGCCGCACTAATAGACCCGGAGGCCGAAGCGCAAATGCAGTGCCTGCAAGAGGTGGTGACTGGGGTGCGGATCATTCGCGGCGAAATGAACGTCCCGCCGGGGCGCAAAGTCGAGGTCTTGATTTCGGCCGCCTCGGACGAAGCCGAACAGACCCTGCGCCAAGCCATCCCTTACATCGCGCTGTTGACCCGGGCCGAATCCGTGCAAGTCGGCCAAGGGCTCGTCCGGCCACCGGCTTCGGGCAGCGCGATGACGGCCGCAGCCGAGATTTTTGTACCCTTGGAGGGATTGATCGATCTAGATGCAGAACGGCAGCGTCTCAAAAGGGAAATTCAAAAGATGGACGGCTTGCTCAAGGGCTTAGACGCCAAACTGGCCAATGAGCGTTTCCTCACCAAAGCTCCGCCCGAAATCGTCGCACAGGAGCGCCAGCGCCAAGCCGAATACCGCGCCACCCAGGAGAAACTAAACGCCAGCCTCAAGCTCGTCGAAGCCTAGATGGCGTTTGATTACTTCACCATTCAAGCGCTCGCACAGGAGCTGCGGGAACGCCTGCAAGGGGCGGTTATCAAGCGGGCCTATGCTCAGTCCACAGAACTCGCCTTTGCGGTTGACGAAGGCGATTGGCTGTACGGCGCGAGTGGCCGGGAGGGTTTGCTCTGCCTGCGGCGCGAGGCTTGGCCGCGATCTTGGCAAGCGGGCGACGGCCCGGAAAAGTACTTGGTGCGTGCGCGGGTCGTCGCCGTGGAGACCGAGCGCCGCGAGCGCATCTTGCGCTTGCGCTTAGAGCGCCGAGACCGCGAAGGCCGTGCGAGCTTTGGCGTCTTGGTGTGTGAACTCATTCCCAATAAGGTGCGGTTTGTTCTCCATCGCCAAGCCGATGGCGGGATTTTGGGCTACTGGGGAACAGCCAAGGACAAGTTGCCCGTAGGCAAGTCGTACCAGCCGCCCGAGCCATCGGGCCGTCTGTTGCCCGGCACGGACGAACTTAGCGCGTGGCGCGACCGCCTGGCGAGCGCGGACGCTCCTTTGGAAAAGGCGGCGAGGCGCTGGTTGGCGGGAGCGGATGCCGCGGTAGTGCGCGAGCTGACCTTCCGCAATCAGCAGGGCGAGGGAGACGAACCGGCCACAGCCTTGTGGAACGCGGCCACAGAGGCGTACACCAGTTCGGTAGCTGGCCAAAGCTACGTGTGGCAAGAGGCCGGCCGGTTTCACTTTTCCGCTCTTGAACCGCGCCGTTTGCAAGGGGCCTACGAGCAATTTGACGCGGTCAGCCCAGGAATATGGGCGGCGTGCCGAAAGGAGCGGGCCCAGCGCCGTACACAGCAGGCGCAGCAACGAATCCGCAAGCGACTGAGCCAAACCCTGAAAAATGCCCGGCGGCGCTTAGCTGCCATGCAAGCCGAATTCGACGAGGCTGCGCGTGCCGAAGAATACAAGCGAAAGGGCCACGCGCTATGGGCCAATATGGGGCAGCTAAGCGGTCGGCCTGCACAAGTAGAGTTGGCCGATCTCTTCGATTCCGAGGGGCACTCGACTCTGCGGATTGATTTGGATGTAAACCGCAGCTTGGCGGAAAACGCCGCATCTTATCTAAAGGCCGCGCAAAAATACGAGCGTCGCCAACAAGTCCTGCCGCAGCGCCTCGCCGAACTCAAGCGTCAGTGCGCCCAATATGAGCGTTGGATTGGTGCGGTCGATGCCGGTACTTGGGAAGCCGACGCCGCGCTACAAAACTGGTTGGAGAGCAAGGTGACAAGCGCCGATAAAGCAGCAAGCAAACAGCCCCAAGCCCATCCCCGGCGCTATAGGACCTCCACGGGGTGGTCGGTGTGGGCTGGGCGCAACAACAAGGAAAACGACGTGCTGACGCACAAAATGTCCGCCCAGAACGATCTGTGGTTTCACGCCCGGGGGTACGCCGGTTCGCACGTCGTCCTGCGGAGCGAGGGCCGCAAGGAAGCCCCCAGCAAACAGACTATTGAAGAGGCAGCAGCTTTAGCCGCGTATTGGAGCAAGGGTAAAACGGCGAAAAAGGTCTCCGTGGCGTACACCTTGGTAAAACACGTCACCAAGCCGCGTGGCGGCGCACCCGGGCAGGCGCTGTTGCGCCGCGAGAAAACGATCATCGTGGAGCCGGCTTTGTTAAAGAAAGAATCGGCTGAATAGTCATATAATCATTAATATGTCAATCAAAGAACTAATCCTAATCACCGGACCCACCGCCACAGGCAAAACAGAAATAGCCCTTGAGGTAGCCCAGCACTTGCCCAAAGTGGAAATCATCTCGGCCGACTCGCGGCAAATCTACCGCTACATGAATATCGGCACGGCCAAGCCAACCGCTGAACAGCAAAATCAATGCCCTCATCACTTACTCGATGTGATTGATCCCGAGGAAAACTACAGTGCGGGAGCGTATGCACGAGCCGCGCGGAGTATTATTGAGCAGGTCTGGAACAGAGGAGGCCTTCCCATCATGGTTGGAGGGACGGGCCTATACTGGCAGAGCACCTTAGACGGATGCTTTGAGGACGAAACCGAATACGCGCCGATCCGCGCCGAATTGCAAAAGCGCCTACATTGCGAGGGGCTGACATCCCTATACGAGGAGTTAGGCCATCGAGATCCGATCGCGCAAGCGCGTTTGCAGCCGGGCGACGCGCAGCGAATCCTGCGGGCGTTAGAGGTAGCGATGGCGGGGAAGGGCACGCTCAGCAAGTTATGGCGGGAGCGCAAGGGACAGCCCCTTGTGCGGCAGCCGCAAATGATTTGCCTGACCATGACGCGCAGTCGGCTCTACGAGCGAATTGACCAGCGAGTCGAGCAGATGGTCAATCAGGGATGGGTCGAGGAAGTCCGCTCCTTGCGCGAAATGGGATACGATCCAAGCGACAGCGCCTTGGGGACTTTGGGCTATCTCGAAATGTGCCGTGCGCTGGCCGGACATTGCCCTTGGCAAGAAGCCATCGAACAGACCAAACAGCGCACCCGCCACTTGGCCAAACGGCAAATAACGTGGTGCCGCCGTGACCGCCGCTTGCGCGAATTGGACCTCGACGTATGGGGAAAGGCTGGCGTCGTCCAGCGCATCGTCGGCGAGTGGGAGTATCGAAGGGGTCGTGGGGCGGGTTGACAGCGGTTGAGGCCTCTCCTACCTTAGACCGCAAAATTAGCGGGAGTAGCTCAGGGGTAGAGCGCAAGCTTCCCAAGCTTGATGTCGCGGGTTCGATTCCCGTCTCCCGCTCCATCATCCGCCTGGCCAACTTGGTCGGGCGGATTTTTTATTTCTTTCCAAGGTATTGCCGTCGGTCCAATATCCATATACCTTTACCGATAGAACGTCTTGCCCCACACTATGATACGTAGATTAATTGCTTAATTCACTATGGTTGTCGTAAAACAGATTGAGCCCGATAGCCTCGGCGCACGCGCGGGATTTTGCATCGGTGATCGCATTTTGCGCATCAATGGCGAAGAAGTGCGCGATTTGATCGATGTGCAGGTCAACAGCGCCGAAGAGGTAATCTGCGTAGAGATCGAGCGCGACAAAGAACGGTACGAGGCTGAAATTGAGCGCCAGAGCGGCGAGTCATTAGGGCTGGTCTTCGAGGATATGCGCTTGCGCAGTTGCAACAACCAATGCGTCTTCTGCTTTATCCACCAAATGCCCAAAGGCATGCGGCGCAGCCTGTATTTTGAAGACGACGATTTTCGGCTCTCCTTTCTCCACGGCTCGTACGTGACTCTGACTAATGTCCGTGAAAGCGATATTGACCGCATTATTGAACAAGGGCTAACGCCGCAATACATCTCAGTTCACGCAACCGATCCCGAACTGCGGCAAGTCATGCTCGGGCGCACAAAAGCGACCGTCGATATCAACGAGCGCTTGCACAAACTAGCCGCCAACGGCATTGAAATGCACACCCAAGTCGTGCTCTGCCCAGGTTGGAACGATGGGTCGCATCTGGAGCGCACGGTGACCGACCTGTCCGCGTACTATCCCGCGGTGCGTTCGGTGGCGTTGGTGCCCGTAGGGTTGACCGATCATCGGCACAAGCTCGTCCAGCTCGATCCGGTGACCCCGGCTAAGGCCGCTGAGTACGCAGATGCAGCCGAATCGTGGGGCTCGCAATTCAAAGCGCGCTTTGGCGAGCGGTTTGTCTATGCGGCGGACGAGATTTTTTTGCTGACGGGTCGGCTTGTTCCAGAGGCGTCTTATTACGATGCGTTTCCCCAGCTAGAAAACGGCATCGGCATGGTCCGCTCCTTCCTCGACACTTGGGACGAGGCCAGCAAGCGGCTGCCAGTGCGCACGACCAAGGCCATGCGGATTGGCCTGCTGACCGGGCGCTTGGCCGAGCGCATCCTCGTGCCCCTAGTCGCTAAGCTGAATGCCATTGAGAACGTCCAAGTGGATCTCCTGCCAGTAGATAACGACTTTTTCGGTCGCGGCATCACGGTGTCGGGTCTGCTGACCGGCCGCGATATGGCGGCGAGAGTGCGCGATGGAATCGAGCGGGATTTGGTCTTGCTGCCGCCCAATTGCATCAATGGCGAGGGTTTGACACTGGACGACATGACTGTGCCGCAACTGGCCGAAGAGGCTGGCGTTCCCCTTGCGGTAGGGGGGTACGACTTGGTCGAATCGCTCGAGCGCGTTTGGACCGATCAAGGCGTGAACGTGCAAGGGGAGGGGCGGCAGCTAACCGAGCTTGGTTACTACATAGGGCGCGAAAAATGAGCACCCGAATCGTCGAAAACCATCGCCGGCCTATCGTGGCGATTGTCGGGCGGCCCAACGTGGGTAAATCGACCCTCTTCAACCGCATCTTGGGAACCCGATGGGCCATAACCGATGGCCAGCCCGGGGTCACGCGCGATCAGATATTCGCCGCAGCCGAGTGGGGCGGGCGGTCCTTCACGTTGGTCGATACGGGGGGCTACATGCCCAATGCCAAAGACGCGCTATCCGCGGCCGTGCGCTCGCAAGCGGCAAAGGCTCTAACAGAAGCGGATATAGCGATTTTTCTCTGTGATGGGACTACGGGTTTGACCGACCTTGACCAAGAGATGGGGGCCATGCTGCGCAGCGGGGGCGGCAAGTGCTTGCTGGCCGTCAACAAGGTCGATGGGGTGGGGCCGGTTGCGTCGCTCGACGAATTCTACCGGCTCGGCTTGGGGGATCCCCTGCCGATTTCAGCCGTTACCGGGCGGCGTTCCGGTGCCTTGCTCGACGCGCTCATTGCGCTCTTCGAAGAGGCCGAAGCTTATGGGCCGGAATGGGATGAAGAGGCGATTAGGGTCGCTTTGGTCGGGCGGCCCAACGTGGGCAAATCCACGCTGATTAACCTCCTCGCAGGCCATCAGGTTTCCATCGTTCACGACCAGCCCGGCACGACCCGAGATCCAACTCAACTGCGCTTGACTTGGCAGGATAGCCACCTGCAGTTCGTGGATACGGCCGGTTTGCGGCGGCGATCTAAGGTCGCTGATCCAGTGGAATTCTACAGCACGCGCCGGGCGGCCAATAGTATTGACCAAGCCGATGTGGCGGTTGTGCTCATAGATGGTGCCGAGGGGTGGGTCATGCAAGACGCCCGCATCATGGAGCAAGTGATAAAATCTGGCTGTGGCTTGGTGGTGGCGATCAATAAGTGGGATTTAGTCGCCGAGAAAACGGTGGCCGAGTTCCGCAGCGAGTTGCGCGACCGCTATCCCTTTTTGCGCAACTATCCAGTGCTGTGCATATCGGGCTTGACTGGGCGGCGGGTTCACAAGTGTCTCGAAGTAGTGGCCGCGGTGGGCAACAAGCGCCGGACGCGGATTCCCACCGCGCACTTGAACAAGATCATTCAGCAGCTATCTGGAGAGTATCTAGCCACTCAGGATGGCCGCGATATTCGTCTGCTCTACGCGACCCAACACGCGATTAACCCGCCGGCGTTTACGATCTTTACGAATTTGCCCCGCTCCGTGCCGGGAAATTACCGACGCCACATCGAAAATCGACTGAGGTCGGAGTTTGATTTTGAGGGAACGCCCTTGCGCATCGTCTGGCGTCGACGCAAAGGATACAGGGAAGCGCGATCGTGAAAAATCCATTGCAAAACAAGCTGTATTACAGCATCAGCGAAGTCGCAGAACTCACACAACTACAACCCTATACGCTCAGGGCGTGGGAGAAGGAGTTTGCGTGTTTGCGGCCGCGTCGCGCGCGCGGTGGCAAAAACAGGGCCTATAGAGAACGCGATATAGGGATCATCCTGTTGCTCAAACGCCTCTTCTACGAGGAGCGCTATACGACGCAAGGCGTAAAGAAAAAGCTCAAAGACGAACCCGAACTCCTGCGTCAGGTTGGCGAGCAAGTGTCTGTTTTGCTTGCCCAACAACAGGACAGTCCCGCGCCAGCAGCGGAGCTAGCCAACGCCGGTCCTGTACAGGACCGGGAGGCCGCGTTCCGAATGATCGAAGAGACCAAAAAAGAACTGCGCGAGATATTGCGTCTCTTCTAGCGTCGACATTTGGCTAGGATTGTTAAGTCGTCTTGCCTAAACTAATATAATTCTATATTTTATAATCCCGAGTGGGCGTCATAGCCCACTTTTTTGCTTAAGGGGGAAAAGCGCGTATTTCCGCCGTAGATAAATTCGCATTAAAGGCCGATCTAGTAGCTCTTGTCGAACCTATTGTCCGCGAGCACGAGGCCGAACTCGTCGATATCGAACTCAGCGGAGCCCACGGTAATCAGTTAGTTAGGTTATTGGTTCACAAAAATTGCGGTATAACGCTGGCCATCTGTGAGTCGATCAGTCGCGAAGTGGCCGATCTCTTCGATATAGAAGATCCCATTGCCGGGCGGTATCGGCTCGAAGTGACCTCGCCGGGATTGGACCGGCCCTTAGAGACCGATGGGGATTTCACCCGTGCCCATGGCCGTTTGCTAAAAGTCGTGCTCACGTCCGGCCGAGTTGTCAAAGGGCATCTGATCGTTTGGGAAGCCGACCGGATTCAGCTCGATAATCCAGCCGAGTCTGTAGAGCGGGCCGATATTGCTAAAGCCAACATCGAACCAGAATTGTAGGTAGTAAAGGTCGAGTAAAAACATGAATAACGCGAACATTGTCGAAGCCTTGGGTCAGATTGCCCGCGAGAAAAACGTCGACCGAGAACTGGTAGTGCAAACCCTTGCCGACGCCCTGATTTCAGCCGCCAAGAGGCACTACGGCAATACCGAAAATTACGAAGTTGACATCGACGCGGCCCAAGGCAAAATGGCCGTGTTCGCGCGCAAGACCGTCGTCGAAGAAGTGGTCGAGCCGTCTATGGAGATTCTACTCGCCGACGCCCGCAACATTGACTCCCATGCCCAACTGGGTTCTGTGCTGGTACAGCAGCTCAATTTCGCCGACTTTGGCCGCAACGCCATACAGACCGCAAAGCAGATTCTCATTCAGCGGGTACGCGAGGCCGAGCGCGAGCGGATATACGACGAATTTATTGGTCGGGTCGGCCTCGTCGAATCCGGTACTGTGCAACAGATCAGCCACGGCGACATCATTCTCAACCTTGGTCGGGCCGAGGCCGCCGTGCCATACAAAGAGCAAATCCGCCGTGAGCGCTACCGCCAAGGCGATGCCGTGCGGGGCTATATATACGAGGTGCTCAAGTCGAGCCGGGGGCCTCAGGTATTGCTCTCGCGCGCGCGGCCTGAATTCCTCCGGAAGCTCTTTGCCACAGAAGTGCCGGAGATAGCCGAGGGCATCGTCGAGATTCACGGCGTGGCCCGCGAACCGGGCGAGCGAGCCAAGATCGCAGTCAGCAGCAGCGACGAACGCGTTGATCCGGTTGGGGCCTGCGTGGGGGTGAAAGGATCGCGGGTGCAAGCCATCGTCCGAGAATTGAGTGGCGAGCGCATAGATATCGTTCCTTGGATCGACGAGCCGGATATATTCATAAGCCGTGCTCTAAGTCCGGCCACCGTAGTGCGTTGCATCACGGATTCGCGCCGTCGGCACGCGGTGGTGATCGTCGAAGAGGATCAGCTATCGCTGGCCATTGGCAAAGGCGGTCAAAATACCAAACTCGCCAGCCAACTCACCGGTTGGGGGCTAGATATCATCACCGACGACCAATACCAAGAGCGCCGTGCCAAGCAGGAGAAGTACCAGCAAGTATTTCGCCAGATAGATGGCATTAGCGAGTTGATTGCCCTGAGTTTGACCACGTCCGGTTTTGACTCCATCACCGCGATCTCCGAGGCCGATACAGAGCTGTTACAGACCGTGCCGGGCCTAGAGTTGGCCGAAACTGCCCAAGGAGTAAAGGCCACCGCCGCCGCGTACCTTGCCGAACATGGTGAGGTCGATATTGAAGCATTGATCGCTGATGAGGAGTCAGAAGCAGCCGAACAGGAGGTTGGGCAAGAGAGTGGAGAAGTGCTTGCTGCACCCGCTGTGAGTGGAGAAGACGAGACAGACCAAAGGGCTGAGTAGCTGAGGGAATAGTTTTGGAAAAGCGCCGGGTTTATCAAGTAGCGAAAGAACAGAAGCTGTCCAGTGATGCGCTCATATCCATGCTCAAAGGCATGGATATGGAAGTAAAGAGCCATATGAGCGTACTTACGCCCGAGATGCTGGAGGCTATTGACCGCAAGCTGGCCGAAGAGAAGAAGAGCTCGATAGAGGAAGTAAAGCGGCAGAAGGCCAAAGAGGACAGTCGCAAACAGGCCGATAGCTCGCGATCCGAGCGTCGCCGCGAAAAGGGGGCGGCGACTCGCAAGCAGAGCGTTGAAGGGCAATCCGGGGATCGCGCCGTGCCCCTGCCCGACAAGGCCGAAGGAGGGCGTCGGCGCGGGCGTCGGCGTGGCAAGGGGCAGGATAGCTTAGAAAGCATCCGCGAGGGCTTGGGAGAAAAGCGGGAAGTAACCGCCCAAGCCAATTTGCCCGGGTCTCCGCCAAAGCGTCGACGGGGGAAGCGGCGCAAAGGGGTACCTGATGCCAAGGAGGTCCAAGAAAGCGTGCGGCGAACCTTGAGCCAGCTCAACGAGGGCCGGGTGCGCCGGCGCTACGAGCGCGGCCCGCGCGAAGATGGTTCCGAGGAAGATGGTGAGATTCGCCAGATCAAGGTCAGTGAGTTTGTCACGCTCGGCGAATTTGCCGAACAACTCGGCGTCAAGGTCAGTGAAGTGATTGCCCTGTGTTTGCAATTGGGTACCATGGCGACGATCAATCAACGCCTCGATATGGACACCATGCAGACGTTGGCCGATGAGTTTGGCTTTGAAGTGGCTCCGCTGGAGGCCGAAGAAGCCGAGTTGGATGAGATCGTCGAGGAGGAAGAAATCGGCGAACCCGAGCCGCGTCCGCCGGTCGTTACTGTCATGGGCCACGTCGATCACGGTAAAACCTCGTTGCTCGACTACTTGCGCGAAAGCAAGGTGGTCGAGGGCGAGTCTGGCGGCATTACCCAGCACATTGGGGCGTACGTGATCAACATGGAAGACGGTCGCGGCGTGACGTTCCTCGACACCCCAGGGCACGCGGCCTTTACGGCGATGCGGGCGCGCGGTTCAAAAGTAACTGATATTGTGATCTTGGTCGTGGCTGCCGACGACAGCGTCATGCCGCAAACCATTGAAGCGATCGACCACGCCAAAGCCGCACAGGTTCCCTTAGTCGTCGCGATTAACAAAATAGACTTACCTACGGCCGATCCAGACAAGATTAAACGAGAGTTGTCAGAAAGAGGGGTTTTAATCGAAGAATGGGGAGGGCAGATTCCCTGTGCCGAAATCTCCGCCAAGACCGGACAGGGCATAGACCACTTGCTGGAATTGCTCCTCATTGTGGCCGAGTTGCTTGAATTGCAGGCCAATCCCTATAAGAAAGTGCGTGGGACGATCGTCGAAGCCCATCTCGACAAGGGGCGGGGCCCCGTGGCTACAGTTTTGGTGCAAGAGGGAACGCTGGGCGTCGGTGAGCCTTTTATTACTGGCGTACATAGCGGTAGGGTCCGCGCCCTGCTCGACGAGCATGGCCAGCGCGTCGAAGAAGCAAAACCCTCCGTGCCCGTCCAAGTGCTCGGGTTGCCCGGGGTGCCGCAAGCTGGAGATATTTTTGCCGTTGCCAATTCCGAGCGCGAAGCCAAGGACCTCAGCCAGCGGCGTCAGCTCATCAAGCGCGAGCAGGATCACCGCAAGCTGCGCACGGTTACGCTCAGCGACTTACACGATCAAATCCAGCAAGGCCACATCCAAGAGTTGCGGGTAGTGGTCAAAGGCGATGTCGATGGGTCGGTCGAAGCTATTGCCGAAGAGTTGGGCCGCATAACCCACGAGGAAGTGCGGGTCAACGTCATTCACAGCGCGGTGGGGGCTATCTCGGAATCGGATGTGCTATTGGCGGCGGCCTCTAGTGCCATTTTGCTCGGTTTCCACGTAAACACCCAACCCTCGGCCCGCGATCTCGCCGTGCAGGAAGGCGTGGAAATTCGCAACTACCGCATCATCTACGAGGTCATCGAGGATGTGCGAGCCGCCTTGGCTGGCCTTTTGGCTCCAACGACCGAAGAACAGGTGGTGGGCCGGGCCGAAATCCGCCAGATCTTTAGCTCGTCCCGCATGGGGACGATTGGCGGTTGTTTGGTGCAAGACGGCACCATCGCCCGCAGTAACCAGGTGCGGATTTTGCGCGATGGCCAGGTTGTCTTTACTGGAGAGCTTACTTCGTTGCGGCGATTCAAGGACGACGTGCGAGAGGTCTCTGAGGGATTCGAGTGCGGCATGGGATTTGCCGGATTCGACGACATCGCAGAGGGCGACATCGTCGAATCCTTGGTCATGGTCGAGACCGAGCGGACGCTGTAGGGCAGTTGAATTGTTTTGATCGTTATGAGCTGTGCAGTGCAACTCTATATTGGCGATAGCCATTCGCTCAAAGACAAGCGGCAAGTACTCAACAGCCTCAAGGGGCGCATCCACAACCGCTTTAACGCGGCTGTGGCCGAAGTAGATGACCACGAGCTTTGGCAGCGGGCGGTGTTGGGGATTGCCGTGGTGAGTTCGGCCGTTGAACACTGCGATGAGATGCTGACTAAAATCGTCAACTTCGTCGAAGGCGATCCCCGGGTGCAGATCCTCGACTACCAAATGGAATTACACTGAGGGCAGGTGGCCTCCCCGCAACGAATTAGCCGCGTGCGCGGGCAGTTGCTGCGCGAGTTGACCGACATCGTAGGGCGGATGAAGGATCCTCGGTTGCAGCTAGTCCAAGTAGTGGATGTGGAACTCTCCACCGACATGAGCTATGCCACGATCTTTGTTAGCACGCTCGGCAATGCAGACGACAAAAAGCAAGTACTCCAAGGGATGCACCGGGGCTTGGGTTTTATACGTCGAGAAATCGCCCAGCGCATGCGCTTGCGCTACGCACCCCAGTTGCGGGTTGCATACGACGACACCTCCGAGCGCGCTGCGCGCCTGACGGCTCTGATCGATAGTCTTGGTGGAGCGCAGCATGGTTGATCCGGCTCTGACCGGGGTTTTGGTCATCGACAAGGCCAAAGGCCCCACTTCCCACGACGTAATCGTCTCGCTCCGGCGTCTGTTGCAATTGCGGCGCATTGGACACTGCGGCACACTTGATCCCTTGGCCAGCGGTGTCCTGGTCGTTTGCTTGGGGCGCTATACCCGGCTCAACCGGTGGCTCAGCGGCGCAGACAAGGAATACGAGGCCGAGATTTGTCTGGGAGCTGTGAGTGCTACGGGTGATGCCGAGGGGCCGATCCGCCACCAAGCCGACTGCGCGTCTCCCGACTATCAAAGTGTGGCCCAAGCCCTGCGCGACTTTACGGGTGTCATAGACCAAGTTCCGCCAGCGCATTCAGCCGTAAAGGTAGCCGGGGTGCGCTCGTATAAGCGGGCGCGTCGCGGGGACGAGGTCGTCCTCAAATCCCGCCGAGTGTACATTCACGCAATGGAGTTGCTCAGCTACGATTTTCCCAGACTAAGGGCGAGAATCCATTGCTCTGCGGGAACGTACATCCGCTCGCTAGCCGCCGATCTGGGACACGCCTTGGGGACGGGTGCTTATTTAGCGGAATTGCGCCGGCTGTGCGCCGGAGGTCTCGGGCTGGACAAAGCACTGACGTTAGACCAAGTAGCCAGTCTGAGTAGAGCAGGCCAAACTGAAAAGGCCCTCGTCCATCCGCGATTGGCCTTGAGCGAGCTAGCGGCCGTGGAACTGAAAGAAGACAAGCTAGTCGATTTCGCTCATGGGAAAGCGATTGAGCATCCGGCTGGCGTAGGAGTGCGCGAAGTTTGTGCAGTTTTTGACGCAGCACAAACCTTGTTTGGTCTCGCGCGGTGGGAGAAGGGGGCATTGCGGCCCCTGTGCGTTTTGCGCCAACCTTAGATGGAAGGTGCTGGCATTCATTTTTCCGGCCGCGTCGTGCGAGGCCAAGGACGCGGTAGAACACTGGGGTTTCCCACGGCGAATTTGCTACCCCACGGCGATAAACTTTTGCCGCAGGGGGTGTTTGCCGCCGAAGTACAATACCCCGGAAGTAGGATTTTGCCAGCCGTGGCTCACATCGGCCCTCGGCCCACATTTGCCGAAGCAGCGCTAGTCATCGAGTTACACATACTCGATTTTACCGGTGACCTCTACGGACAAACCCTACAGGTTGCCCTCGTAAAAAAGCTGCGCGGCCAACGAGCATTTGCCTGTCCAGATGAGCTGGTAGGACAAATCCGCAAAGACATTAACCAAGCACGCGCCCTATTCGCTTCCAAGTGTTGAAGGCAGAAAGCGCGGCGTGAAATACGGAGGTTGACATTGTCGATAACAACTGAGCGCAAGAAAGAACTGATCGAGAAGTTCGGGCAAGAAGGGGGCCCTGGGGCCACCCCGGTGCAGATTGCCATTCTCACCGAGCGCATCCGGAACCTGACCGAACACCTCAAGGACCAGCAAAAGGACTTTGCCACGCGGCGAGGTTTACTTGTCCTCATAGGAAAGAGGAGGCGATTGCAAAGCTACTACCAAAAGAAAAATCCGCAGCAGTACGCGGCGTTGATCCGCGAGTTGGGATTGCGGCGTTAGTTCGCACTGAACGACTCACTGCGGTGCTCGTACGAGTGCCGCTCAGATTTCAAAACCCCAAAGGAAAGAGCAAAAGATATATCTAATGACTAAACTCGAACTCGAAATAGGTGGGCGGAGTCTGTCGATTGAAACGGGCAGAATCGCCAAGCAAGCCAACGGGGCCGTGTGGGTGCAATACGGAGAGACCGTAGTGCTGGTAACAGCCTGCCGGACCAACACGCCGGAAGATCGGGGCTTTCTGCCCTTGATCGTAGATTACCGGGAAAAGGCCTACGCTGGCGGCAAGATACCGGGCAACATCTTCAAGCGCGAAGGGCGTCCCACCGAAAAGGAAACCCTGAGCGCCCGGTTAATCGATCACCCCATTCGACCGATGTTTCCCAAGAAGTTTCCCTATGAGATCCAAGTCTATGTTTCGGTGCTTTCGTACGATGGCGAAAACGACGCTGATGTCTTGGGTTTGATCGGGGCTTCAGCGTCTTTGAGCATATCCGACATTCCCTTTGCTGGCCCCATGGGGGCCGTGCGAGTCGGGCGCATCAACGGCGAGTTTGTCGCCAATCCGACTTCCACCCAGCTAGATGAGTCCGATCTCGAGATCATAGTCTGCGGCACGGCCGATTCCATCGTCAGCGTCGAAGGGGGTGCCCACGAGATTGCCGAGCAAGATCTGGTGGATGCGCTGGCCTTTGGCCACAAGTGCATCGCCGAATTGGTCGAGCTACAGGAGCGGCTGGTTGCTGAAGTCGGCAAGGAGAAACTTGTCGTCGAGGTCGCAGAAGCCGATCCCGAACTGGTCCGCGCTGTTGCCGAGCTGGCGCAAGAGCAGATCGCCGAGGCCAACAGAAATCCGCGCAAAGAAGAGCGGCAGGAGCGCATCGACGCGATCAATGCCGATGTCTTGGAAGGCTTGGCCGAACGCTTTCCAGACTCGGAAAAGCTCATCTTGGCCGAGCTAGAAGCACTGCTCAAGGCCGACATGCGCACCATGATCCTCAAGGAGAAGCGGCGCATCGATGGCCGCGCACTCGACGCGGTGCGCGACGTCACTTGCGAGAGCACGGTGCTGCCGCGCACGCACGGTTCATCACTGTTCACCCGTGGACAGACGCAAGCGCTCTGCGTGGCGACGCTGGGCACTAAGCTCGACGAGCGCATGGCCGACGATCTGCAAGGCAAGCGGTTTAAGTCCTATTACTTGGATTATAACTTCCCCCCGTATTCAGTCGGCGAAGTGCGCTTTGAGCGTGGTCCGGGACGGCGGGATATAGGCCATGGGCATCTGGCCGAGCGCGCTCTAGAGCCGGTCATCCCCTCGGTCGAATCCTTTCCCTACACAATTCGCTTAGTGTCCGATATTACCGAGTCGAGTAGCTCTAGTTCTATGGCCACGGTGTGTGGCTGCTCGCTCGCCTTGATGGACGCCGGCATTCCCGTTAAAACCGCGGTGTGCGGCACGGGCGTGGGCTTGGTCAAGGAAGGGGACGAGTACGAGCTGCTGACTGACATCCGCGACGCCGAAGATTTTCTCGGCGACATGGACCTCAAGGTCGCTGGCACCAAGGACGGGATTACCGCGATTCAGATGGACATCAAGATCCAAGGCTTGCAGCTAGACATTTTCAAGGAAGCCCTAGACCGCGCCAAAGAGGGCCGCGATCAGGTCTTGGCCATTATGGACGAATGTCTGAGCGAGGCGCGGACCGAGCTTTCGCGCTGGGCACCGCGCATTGAGTTTGTCAAGATCGATCAGAGCAAAATCGGCGCGGTCATCGGCCCGGGTGGCAAAACCATCCGCGAGATCGAAAAGACCGGTGCCACGGTCAATGTCGATGAAGACGGCACGATTACCATTGCTTCGGTCGAGGCTGGTCCAGCCGAAGAAGCGCGGCGCATGATCGAGGGAATCACGGCCGACGCCGAGGTCGGCAAAGAGTACGACGGGGTGGTCAAACGGGTCATGCCCTTTGGGGCCTTCGTCGAGATTCTGCCCGGCAAGGAGGGCCTGTTGCACATCTCCGAGTTGGCGCATCGGCGCGTGGACAAAGTCGAAGACGTCGTTGGGCAAGGGGACAAGATTGCCGTCAAAGTCCTCGAAATCGATACCGGCGGCAAGATGCGGCTCAGCCACAAGGCCCTACTGAAGAAGTAAGTACCCGGCTTTGAGCTAGGAAGGGAAGGCTATCGAGTCTATCTCGATAGTCTTTTCTTATTATATAGCATATGGATAAGCAACTGGAGTCGATTCAAGTGGCTGGCATCGGTCGGTATGAGGGCCGAGAAGTGGTGCTACGCGGTTGGTTGTACAACAAGCGCTCGAGCGGCAAGCTGCATTTTCTTCAATTACGCGACGGTAGCGGCGTAGTACAATGCGTCGTTTTTAAAGGGGATGTCGAGGCCGAACTATTCGAGCAGTGCGATCACTTGCCACAGGAATCTTCGCTCGTAGTCCGCGGCCAAGTACGGCGGGAAGAGCGCGCACCGATCGGCTATGAGGTGGGGGTCAGCAACCTCGAAGTCGTGCAGGAGGCCGAGCCATACCCCATCACGCCGAAGGAACACGGAGTATCCTTTCTCCTCGACCACCGCCACTTATGGCTGCGGTCCATGCGACCCGGGGCCATTCTCAAGATCCGCAGCGAAATAGGCAAGGCCTGCCGAGATTTCATGGAAGAGCGCGACTTTGTCCTCGTGGATGCACCGATTTTTACGCCTGCAGCCTGTGAAGGGACTTCGACCCTGTTTGAGACCGCGTATTTCGACGACACGGCTTATTTGACCCAGAGTGGCCAGCTCTATATGGAAGCGGCCGCCATGGCCTTGGGCAAGGTCTATTGTTTTGGCCCGACGTTCCGCGCTGAAAAGTCCAAGACCCGCCGGCACCTGACCGAGTTCTGGATGATCGAGCCGGAGATGGCGTATTGCGATTTAGAGGGAGCTATGGCCTTAGCCGAGGACATGGTCCTATACGTGCTCGATCGCGTGCTCGACCGTCGCCGCGCCGAGCTAAAACTTCTCGACCGAGATACCACCAAGCTGGAACAGGTCAGTCGTCCCTTTCCGCGCATAACCTATAATGAAGCCGTCGAGCGTTTAACAGCCCTAGGCAGCGACATCGCCTGGGGGAGTGATTTGGGTGGGGATGACGAAACCATCCTCGCATCCCAGTTCGAGTCGCCGGTTTTCGTCCACCGCTATCCCAGTGCAGTCAAAGCGTTCTACATGAAGGAAGATGCTCAAGACCGCCGCTTAGCTCTGTGCATGGACCTGTTGGCACCCGAAGGGTACGGGGAAATCATCGGAGGTGGGCAACGCGAAGACGACCTCGCCGTCTTGCAGCACAAAATTGCCACGCATCAATTGCCACAAGAAGCCTTTAGCTGGTATCTCGATTTGCGGCGCTACGGTTCGGTCGAGCACGCTGGTTTCGGCATGGGAATCGAGCGGGTGGTCGCTTGGTTGTGCGGGGTCAAGCATGTGCGCGAGACCATTCCATTTCCGCGTATGATGCAGCGTCTCTATCCATAAATGTCTTATAAGGATAATTATGTCAATCGAAACCAAAAAAGGCCAATACAATTTCCAAACCATCGAAACCAAATGGCGATCCCATTGGGAGCAAAAAAAAACCTATCAAACCTTGGGCCCGGGAGACCCCGGCTTCGATGACGACAAACCTAAGTGCTACATCCTCGATATGTTTCCCTATCCAAGCGGCGCGGGGCTGCACATCGGCCATCCCAAAGGGTATATCGCCAGCGACATCTACAGTCGCTACAAAAGGATGCGAGGATTTAACGTCCTGCATCCGATGGGGTTCGACAGTTTCGGATTGCCGGCCGAGCAATACGCTATAGAACACAACATCCATCCGGCGACTGTTACCGAGCAGAATATCGATGCGATGCGCAGTCAGTTGCAGTTTCTTGGACTTTCGTTTGATTGGACCCGTGAAGTGGTCACGTCGCGGGCATCGTACTACCGCTGGACTCAGTGGATTTTCACCCAGCTATTCGATAGTTACTTCGACGAAGACGAAGTCTGGGAAGATGGCAATGGACGCCAAATAAAGGGGCGAGCCAAGCCCATCGCCGACTTAGAGGCCCAATTTGCCGCTGGCAGGGCATTGCCGGCCACAGATCGCCAGATCCTTGGCCCCGATAAAACCTGGTCCGCACTAACTGCGGCCGAGCGTCAGACCGTGCTGGACAACTACCGGTTGGCGTACCAGCAAGAGGCCATCGTCAACTGGTGTCCTGGCTTGGGCACTGTGTTGGCCAATGAGGAGGTAACAAACGAAGGCCGCAGCGAGCGGGGTGATTTTCCCGTGTACCGCAAACCATTGATACAATGGACGATGCGCATAACAGCGTACGCCGAGCGGCTCTTAGAGGACTTGGACTTCGAGTTGGAGGACCGCAATGGCGCGTCCTTCCGGCTCGATTGGCCAGAACCGATCAAGCGGATGCAGCGCAATTGGATTGGTCGCAGTGAAGGAGCTGAAGTGTACTTCGATGTCCTCGACCCGCAAAGCGACGCGGTCGCCGGGCAGTTGCCTGTGTTCACGACCCGTCCCGACACGCTGTTTGGGGCAACCTTTATGGCGATTGCCCCTCAGCATCCGCTGGTGGACCCGGCCGAGGAAGCCTACTTGGTTCCCAGTGCTTGGCCCGACGGGACGCCGGAGCAGTGGAAGGGAGAAGGGGGATCCATCAGGGAAGCTATAGCCCAGTACATAGCTCAAGTTGCCGTCTCCACTGCCGATGAGACCAAGGAAAAAACGGGCATCTTCTCTGGCATCTACGCCCGCAATCCGGTCAACGAACAAAAAATCCCCATTTTCGTTGCCGACTACGTCAGTATGGACTATGGCGCGGGAGCCATTATGGCGGTGCCGGCGCACGACGAGCGCGATTTTGCCTTCGCCACCGCCTATAATTTGGACATTATAAAGGTCGTTACTGGAGAGGAAGGACGAGTTGAGGGGTGGTATGCCGGGGAGGGGATTGCGATTAATTCGCCTGAAATACGAGGCGGTGATAATCCATATACCATTAACGGATTGGCAACGACCGCAGCCAAATCCCAGATCGTCGCCGCATTAGTCGCCCAAGAGCGAGGCCAAGCTGCGGTAAACTACAGACTACGCGACTGGACCTTTGCCCGCCAGCGCTATTGGGGCGAGCCTTTTCCACTAGCCACACATCCGGCTGGATATTCCGTCGCGGTCGAGCCTCCAGTGGTGCTGCCCGATCTAGAGGATTTCAGACCGGAAACCTCCGACGATCCCACCCAACCCGTTTCACCGCCGCTGCACCGGGCCGGAACAGAATGGACGACCGTGGAAATTGACGGGATGGCCTGCCAGCGGGAACTCAACGTCATGCCCCAATGGGCCGGTTCTTGCTGGTACTATCTTCGCTTTATCGATCCGCACAACGAAGTAGCCTTCTGCGACCCGGCCAAGGAGGGTTACTTCATGCCCGTTGATCTCTACATCGGCGGCGCTGAACACGCGGTGTTGCATTTGCTCTACGCCCGGTTTTGGCACAAGGCCCTCTACGACTTAGGCCACGTATCCACGCCTGAGCCGTTTAAGAAGTTGTTCAACCAAGGTATGATGACCGCGGATGCCTTTCAGGATGATCGCGGCGTGTATATCGACATCCGCGAGGTCGAGTTCCGCGACGGGGAGCCTGTTGAGCAGGGGACGGGGAAGGTGCTACGCCGGTCTTTCGGCAAAATGGGCAAGCGCTACAAAAATGGGTTGCCGCCGGAAGAGGTCGGCGAGGAATTTGGCGTGGATACTCTGCGGCTGTACGAAATGTACATGGGGCCGCTCGAAGCGAGTGCGCCGTGGAGCATGGAAGGCATTCGCGGGATGCAGCGCTTTTTGCAGCGCGTTTGGCGCAACTTTGTCGATTCAGATAGACAAGTGAAGATAGGGGAGAGCGCTGCGTTGACGACGGATCTGGAACGCAAGCTGCACCAAACCATCCAGAAGGTAACCGAGGACATCGAAGGGCTGCGGTTTAATACGGCTATCGCCGCCTTGATCGAGCTAAACAACCAATTGGTGTCTTTAGACGAAGTGCCGCAGGTCGTTGCCAAACCCTTCTTGATCCTGCTTGCGCCTTTTGCTCCGCATATTGCCGAGGAAATCTGGGAACTGGCGGGCTGCGGGAGGGGAGATCTCAGTCGCCAGAGTTGGCCTGAGTGGGATGCAGCCAAGGCCGCCGAGGACATGATCGTAGTGCCCATTCAGGTCAACGGCAAAATCCGCGGACAAGTCGAAGTGCCGGTCCGCACTGAAGAAGCCCAGATAAAGTCCTTGGTACTCGATCTGGAGAGCATCCAGAAATACGTGGCCGATGAAACAGCGATAAAGCGGTTTATATGGGTGCCGGATAAAATTGTTAATATTGTGGTGTAAAATCTCAGTGAAATCTGGAAAATAAAATGTCTTATAAATAATTTTATGTAAATAAAAAATGAAAGAAACATCAACGCAACCCACGTACTTCGCTCTTGCGCTGGCATCCTTTTTGTTAGCGATCGTGTTGCTGTTCAACATGCTGAGTCCCATGGCGGTGCTGGTTACTAGGGAACAGTTCGATCAGATACGAGAGGCCGATCTCATCGAGTATCTGATCGTGCAACCCCGAGGATTTACTTGGCAGCTTACCAGAGCCGTCCGCGTCCAAGGGACCAACGGTGAGACGATAGCCAAGCGGATCGCACTAGCCGAGCCTGATCCAGCCGTGGCCGAAGATTGGCGACAAAAGGGGCGCGCGGTGCGTCAAGAGCAAGATACCTCGTGGTGGGCAGGTGCGGCCTTCATCGCCTTATTGCTCGGCCTGGGGGGATGGCATATCTGGTCCCAAATACGGCTAGATCTCAAAGGGGGAGGGGGGCCACGCCGTCGCTTGCGCGACTTGGAAACCGCGCTTAAACAAGGTAAAATTACCCAAGCCGAATTCCGGCAGCAGGCCGAGCGGCTCTGGGCCGAGTTGTGAGGATATATGGCGAGTACTATTCGCGTTCTCGACGAAAGTCTCATTGGGAAAATAGCCGCTGGCGAGGTAGTAGAACGGCCTGCTTCGGTCGTGAAGGAATTGGTCGAAAACTCGATCGATGCAGGGGCCACTAAAATCCGCGTGGAAATCAAGGCCGGTGGCAAGCAGTCGATTGTAGTGACCGATGATGGTTCGGGCATGAACAGAGAGGATATCGCGTTATGCACTCGTCGTCATGCCACGAGTAAAATGGCTTCAGTGGCCGATTTGTTTCGCATTCAGACGCTAGGGTTTCGCGGTGAAGCCCTAGCCAGTATTGGTGCAGTAGCTCACCTAGTCATAGAATCGCGTGCACAGGAAGATGAAGTGGGGACGCGCTTGGTTGTGGAAGGGGGGATAGAGCGGGAGATGCACAGTATGGGCCGAGCACGCGGCACAACCATCGTGGTAAAGAACCTATTTTTTAATACGCCAGCCCGCCGCAAGTTCCTCCGCTCCGTCGATGTGGAAGCCCGCCATGTGGCTCAGACTATCATTCATTTAGCTGCTGGTTATCCTGCCCTTGGCTTTGAATTAGAACGCGAAGATCGCCAAGTATTGAACTACGCCCCGGCGTCTCGTCGGGAGCGGGCAGCCGAGCTGTTGGGCATCCAGACTGCTCCAGTCGCCGAACTGTTGGATCTTGCTTACGAGGAGGAGGGCCTCAAAATTGAAGGGGTCTTAGCTGGTCCCGAACACTGCGGCCGGAGCAAGGGCAAGCAGTATCTCATCGTCCAGGGGCGGCCGATCTCTTCGCGGCTGATGGCTATCGCTGTACAGCGGTGCTTTGAAGGCTTATTACCCGAAGGCCATTATCCGGTATTCATGCTCTGGATCGATATGGATCCTAAGAAAATCGACGTCAATGTCCATCCGACGAAGCGGGAGATTCGCTTGGCTAACGAAGGGCAGGTCATTGCGGCCATTGAGAGCAGCGTCCGAAAGAGCTTGCGCCTGCCCGACGTGCGATCCTTTGTCTATGCTGCGGCTCCAATGCTGCGGCCGGACAGCACACCTCACTTCAGTGAGACCAGTAGTGCTGCGGGCGTCAATCCGGTCGGCGAGAGAGACGTTTCGATGCGCGTGGGCGAACCGGCGTCACCGGTATTGCAAAGACTGTCCACATCTGGCGAGTCTGGAATAGCAGCAACCCATGATGCCGATGATCAGCTCGCTCTGACCTTCGTCGCTCCAGCCGCGGCCAAGGTCGCCATCGCCGAAGACGCCGCGATGTGGCAGGTCCACAACCAGTACATTCTCGTCGAGATAGCCAACGGCTTGCTCTTCGTCGATCAGCAGGCTGCCCACGAACGCATTAACTACGATCGGGCCATGTCGCAAATAGACGGCGTGGCCGGCGCAAGTCAGCAGTTGCTCTTTCCCATACAGCTAGAAATGGGCGCAGCGGATTTCGAGATCTTCAACCAAGTACGAGATGATATTGCCAAGCTCGGCTTTGTCGTGCGGGATTTTGGCGCACGGACGGTGTTAGTGGAAGCTGTGCCCACCGAATTGGATCGCTTTGGCGAAGGCGATGTTTTTTATCAGCTATTGAACGACGTGCGCGATGGTCAGCATTCGGGCCAATCTTGGCGCGAAGCACTCGTCTTAGCGTACGCGTGCAAAGCGAGCATCAAGAAGGGACAAAAACTGAACGCCGAGGAGATAGCCCATTTGATCGGCGCATTGCTAAAGGTTGACTCGCCGCACATAAGCCCAAGGGGCAAGCCGATCATGGCGCGGATGAGATTGAGCGATATGGAGCGTTTATTGCAAAAATTATAGTTTCTTCAATTTTGGCTATGATACTAACGATAACAGGCATTATCAATAGTATAAAAACTAGGCGAATCCCTAGTGAAACGCAGCGGCAAAATCCGGCGAAGTTCTCTATATTTGGGACATTAGCCATCAATTAAGCGATAGCGAGCATTTATGAGCAAGCAGCCCGGCCGCAATCCAGTCGTTCGCAAGCTGCCGCCAACACCAGCGTTGGTGGCGGACGATCCTTTGGAACAATTTCTCAGCGGTCAGCTCAGCGAGCGCACGCGACGCGCGTATTACGCCGACCTCCAGCATTTCTTTTTATCTATCGGCTTGGAACTAAATGAAGTCTCGCTCGCCATCTTGCAATCCATCACCTTTGAGCACGTGGTCGCCTTTAGAAATCAACTCGCCAGCGAAGGCTACAAGCGCAGCAGCATCAACAGAAAGTTGTCCAGCCTGAAGTCGTTGTTCAAGATGTTGGTCGCCTTAGGCCACCTTGAGAAGAATCCCGCTGACTCTACGTTGGTGCGCGGCTATAAGGTAGATGAAACGCTGGCCGGTAAAGCGCTTTCCAATCAGGTGCTGAGCAAGATCCAGCAAGCCATTGCCGAGGAAAAAGACGATTTGGTCCGCACGCGCGATGCGGCCGTGTTTCACTTGCTCACGTTCGGCGGGCTGCGCCGCTCTGAAGTAGCAGGCGTGGCTTGGGAGGATATATCCTTAGAAGGCGTCTTTCACATCCTGCACCTGCCCGAGACTAAATCAGGCGTGGCGCAGGAGATCAAACTGCAAAGCATCGTCCTACATCATCTTGAACTGTACAAACAACAATTACAGAAGGCGGGCTTGCCGGTCGCCGGCAAGGTCTTCATCAGCCTGTCGCGCAACCATTCTCGCGGTCAGCCGCTAACCGACCAATCGGTAAATCACGTCGTCAAGAAGTACGCCTTGCGCGCCGGCCTCCCCCAAAACGTCACCGCGCACATGTTTCGCCACACCTGCTGCACTTTGGCGATTGAAGGCGGAGCCAAGCCCCAGCAGGTGCAAGCCCATTTGCGCCACAAAGATCTAAAGACGACCATGCGCTATTACGAAAACCGCGAGAGGCTGCTCGATAATGCGTCTGATTATATTAAAATTGGTAGTTAAGGACTTTGGTTATTTTTTTGTTTACATATTAAATTTTATAAGACATTTTGTCTTGCTTGCTTCCAATTCAAAATCACATCTTGTCTCGCCGATGTGCGCATCCATTCCAAAAGACGATAGCTTTCGGCCACCTGCTCTAAACACAACAGCGGCTGGGCGCGTCCTTGGATGCAGGCGACGAAATTGCGATAGAACGCCGCTAGATCGTCCAATTCCCATACCCAAGGCCAAGACGTATCGACTATATCGTCTTGTGCGTAAGCGCGGATGCGCAACGCCGGAGCCACCGCCGGAAAGTCGAGGAGCGCAACCGAGCCTTCGACTCCGTTGCACATCCGCAGCAACGCGACCGACACGTCCTCCATCCGACCAAGATGAAAGAAGTTGCGCATCCTACTATACAGCACATCTACCGGCCCCCACGCACTCAGCAACAGATCGCATGTGTCCAAGGCCGCTTGGTTACAGATCATCTCGCGATCAATAGGATCGAATAAAGCCGAATCAAAAGAAAGCTCCAGCGAATAATGCGCTATGCCCTGTCGAGCGGCTAAAGCCGAGCAAAAGTGCGTATGCCTCCCCAAGGACAGCACGCATACCTTAGAATGAGTCGGCACCTGTACTGGATGGGTCGTCATAACGTGCAGACCGGCCGCTAGAGCCACACCGATCCAATGCGATTTATCTTCCACATGCAACAACACCAGCCCATCTATTTTTTGTTTTAAGACTGCGGCACAATCGGCTTCGTGTATGAGCTGGATATCGCGACAACCCTGCAAGGCGTCCCGATGGACGGCGATCTCGTGAGCATGGCCTGCCACGCCGAGCGTCATCATGGTTTTTTGCTCGCCTTAATCCGCTCTTGGAGCCGATCGCTAAGTGTCCGTGCCGCGTACTCCCCATCCAAGCGCAAGAGATAATCTATCGCTATGGTCTCGGCGAGTACCGTGATATTTTTGCCGGGGAACAGCGGTATGAAGACCTCGGGTACTTCGACGCTGAGGATTACGACCTTATTGTCTTCAAGACCAAGGCGTTCGTAGGCGTATTTTTCGTCCCAATCGACGAGGTTGACTACTACCTCCACGCGCTTCTGCCGCCGAGTCCTCCACGCACCAAACATCTTTTTTACATCTAGGATACCAATGCCGCGAATTTCGATGTGGTCTTGGAGCATTTCCGAGCTACAGCCTACCAAAATGCCCTGGGGCTTGCGATTGATGATGACCACATCGTCTGCCACTAACCGATGTCCGCGCTCGACCAAATCCAAGGCGACTTCGCTCTTGCCAATGCCGCTCCGACCGCGAAAGAGCAACCCTACCCCAGAGACATCGACCAGCGAACCGTGCATGGACACTTGGGGCGCGAACACCTCGTCGAGGTAAAAACGGATGAGATGGGTGAATTCGGCCGTGTTGAATCCAGACTTCAGCAGTGGTACCGCACACTCGTCGGCGAGCTGTCGCAACTCGGGAAACATGCGTCCCCTACCGGTCCAAACCACGCATGGAATATCAAATTGATATATGATTTTGAGCGCCTGCCGCCTTTTATCTGCGGACAAGGTGCGCAAGTATTCTGATTCCGTATTGCCCAAAAGCTGTACTTGATCCAAAGTAAACAACTCGACAAAACCCGTCAGGGCCAAGCCCGGGCGATGGATATCGCTGTTGTTGATGGTTCGCTGTAGGCCCTCAGCACCGGCGATCAGCTTCAGCCGCAGTTGCTGCCCATAGGTGGCGAGCAAATCCTTGATGGTCAGTTCACTCATCGCTACTCAAACTTTCGAAGATGCGTCGATACCCTTCGTAGCGCGCCGACGCGATGCGGCCGGCCGCCACCGCCGCACGGACCGCACAACCGGGCTCGTGCAAGTGGCTGCAATCGCCGAATTGGCACTGGCCGCGCAGGGGTTCTAATTCGGGATAATACGCCGCTAGTTCAGCGGATTTTATCCCCCATAGGCGGAGATCTTTAACCCCTGGTGTATCGGCCACATAGCCACCTTGTCGCAGCTTAAACAAATGCACGGCCGCGGTCGTGTGCCGGCCGCGGCCGTGGCGCTTCATTATTTCTTTAGTCTTTAGTCCCAACCTCGGCTCAACGCCGTTGAGCAAGGTCGATTTGCCAACCCCAGATTGGCCGACCACGGCTGTGCTGCGGTTGAGCAGGGCTACTTTGAACGCATCCATGCCATCACCTAGTAGAGCACTGGTGCGATAGATTGGATAACCAAGCGCCTCGTAGGGTGCCGTCAGCGTGTCCACCGCTTCTTGGGAGACTAAATCGACCTTGTTGACGCAGACCACGGGCTGAAGATTCCCCTTTATGGCCATGACAATCGCTCGGTCGATAAAGCCGCGGCGAGGCTTTGGCTGACTGGCGGCCACGACGACGACCAATTGCTCCATATTGACAAAGAGGATCTGCTCAAACGGGCGCGCTCCACTGGCCCCACGCGAAAACTTGGAAGAGCGGGTATGCACTGCTTCGATGATGCCCGTCCGTTCGGCTGTCGGCACGACCTCAACCCAGTCGCCGGCGACGACTGGCGAGCTAGTCTTGCGGTCCCCGGCCTTGAGACGGCCCCTAATTTTGCACTGCCAGTGGCTTTGCTCGACTTCGACGAGGCACTGTAGCCCAGAAACTCTGATGATGCGGCCCCGCATGTGCTACCAGCCCTTGCCTACTCCCCTTTAGCGAGGCGCTCGGCTAGATAGCTGGGGTAGCCGAGGTTGTCGATTTTCTGCTGGGTTAGCTTGACCGGGTATTCGACGCGCTGGAGTTCGACCCATTGTTCGTCGGTATCCCACAGGGTGTATGCCGACCGCCAATCGCCATCTCGAGGTTGGCCGACGCTGCCGACGGAGACCAAGAATTGGTGATTCCCTACGGCGGCCGTAGCCGAAGTCAGCAGTATGGGATTGTCGCGCATCTTGCAGTAAATGCGCGCCTCGTGCGTGTGGCCGACAAAAGCCAAAGGCCATTTGAGGTGGCCCATGCACCAAGCGACGCGATCGTACATGAGGAGAGGTTCCCATTCTTCGGGTTTAAGGGGGTTGGCGTGGGACAAAGCCGCATTGTGCTCCACACTCCGAAAGGCCCCTTGCCGCAAAAAGTCGCGTTCTTCCTCCCCCAACATCTCGCCGGCTTGGTAGAGCGAAGGACGAGCCAACGGATTAAAAGACTGAATATGCACCGGCTCTAGCATCGCTTGGTCGTGGTTGCCCAATACGATTTGGGCCTCTACCTCCTTGAGCCGATAGATACAACCCAAAGGATCGGGACCGTATCCCACGATGTCCCCTAAGCAGATAATGCGCTCGGCACCGGCGTTGGCCGCAGCAATTAATACGGCCTCTAGCGCTTCGAGATTGGCGTGAATATCGGCGAGCACTGCGATCTTCAAAGGGCACCCGCCTCAGTTGAATAGTGCGCTGATGGACGTTTCTTCGTGGATAGCGCGGATGGCGCTGGCAAAAAGCGAGGCTACCGAGCACACCTGCACCATAGGGGTGCGGGCATCTACCGGCAAGGGGATCGTATCGGTTATGGCTAAGGCCTGGAAGTTGGATTGATCCAGCCGCGCTATCGTCTCCTTGGTTAGAGTGCCGTGGACGCAACCGGCATAGACTTTGCGCGCCCCGCCCTCCTTGACTGCGGCCGCTCCCTTGAGAACGGAATCACCAGTAATAATCGCGTCGTCGAAGAATACGACATCTCGGTCGGCTACGTCGCCAATAACCCTGTTTTCCCCGGCCGCTTGATCGACGACGACGAGGGGCAACCCCAACCGCTGGGCGTAGGTTTCGGTGACCTTGGCGCGGCTGATGTCCGGAGCGGCCGCGACTAAGTTAGCTCGGTCGAGGTCGGCGTAGTAGGAGCATATTGCCGGGACGCCGCTTAGTTGATCCACTAGAATCCGGCTAAAGCCCATAGTCTGCGGGCTATGTAAAGTCATGGTGAGAATGCGGTCCGCCCCGGCCTCGGCGATCAGGTCGGCCACTAAGCGACCCGTCACGGAAATTCTCGGCTCGTCTTTGCTGTCGGCCAGCGCATACGGATAGTAGGGCAAAACCGCGGTGATGCGACCAGCCGAGGCGTATTTTAGGGCGTCTAGGGCTATGAGCAACTCCATCAAGTAGTCGCTAACGGGCGGGCACGAAGTTTGAATAAAGAACACATCGCGGCCGCGCACGTTTTCGCAGATCTTCACCTTTATATTTTCGTTGCTAAAGTCGATAAACTCGATGCGCCCTGGCTCAAGGGCCAGCGACTGGTAAATGCCTTCGGCTAGTGCGGGATTACTCCGCCCGGCGAAAACTTTGAGATCTGCACGGCCCATCAACAAGTCCTTTAGAACAGGGCTAGTGCCGCTCGGGCTTGTGCGGCAATTGGGTACTGGGCGAACGTGCGACTGACCTGTTCGAGCAGGGCTTGTTGCTTGTCGCGTTCGCCGGCCAACCCATAGATGCGGGCTGCTTCCATCCGCGCCATGGCCTCGCGGATGGTCCCGGCCTGCTGGGCGGCATACGTTTCGTAGTGCTGAGCCGCGGCCACAAGCTGCCCTTCGGCTTCGAGGCAGGCACCCAGACCGCTTTGGGCGGCATAGGCCAACACATCCAAAGGCTCGTAGTTGTCCAAGTAGGTCTGGTAATAGCCCCGGGCCTCAACATAACGGCCCTGAGCGTAGTGGAAATTGGCCAAGAGCACGGTCCCTTGGGCTGCGGCCGGGGTCCCGGCATAGGAGGACACCAGCTCCTCAGCTAGGCGGATCGCCTCGGTCGGCTCTCCGCCCTGTTCGACCATCAGCACATCGCCGAGCAGAGCCGCGGCTTTGAGCCGATCAGCCTCCTTGGACTCAATAAAATAATTGATGGCCACAATGACCGCGACCGCGGCAACAGCCCCACCGACAAAGAGACTGGCGCGCTCTTTGACATATTCGACCGCTTCCATGATCCATTCGACGAACTCATCTTCGCGGAGCTCACTCTTGCTCAGTTTACGACGTTCACTCGACATAAAGGTATAGTGTCTCCATTGTTTTGGGTTCGGGTTTCAATAGACGATAGCGCTTGCCAATTTGTACTCGGCCAAGCGGTCGCGGCCTGACAAAAAGCTCAACTCGGCCAAGACGCTGATACCCGCGACAACCGCTCCTAGCTCTTCGAGCGTTTGACACGTCGCTACCAAGGTGCCGCCGGTGGCCAAGACGTCATCCACGACCAAGACCTTCTGTCCCGACGCGATGGCATCCGTATGGATTTCTAAGGAGGTCTCGCCGTATTCGAGGGCGTAATCGCGACTCAGCGTGGCCGCCGGTAGCTTGCCCGGTTTGCGCACTGGCACAAAACCGCATCCCAATTCGAGTGCTATGGGCACCGCGAACACGAAGCCGCGGGCCTCTACACCGACGACTAGGTCCACTTCGGTGTCCACAAAGGGTTCGAGCATAGCTTGGACCGCAGCGGATAAACCAGCGGAATCTTTGAGCAGCGGCGTGATGTCTTTGTAGGAGACGCCGTCTTGCGGAAAATTGGGAATTTCGCGGATTAATTCTTTTATGTACATTTTACATATTATATGTTATAGGACTTAAAACAGTGCGTAAATAAAGGGAGCCACAGCCGACCCTTGGGTCGAGACTATTAACAGCCCCAACAGAATCAAAGTAAAAAATATCGGCCCCAACCACCACTTTTTGCGCACCTTCATAAAATCCCATAACTCAGCTAATATACTCAATTTACTGGCCATCAATTAGTCCTCCCATTCAATCAAGCGGCTCACGGACTCGCCGTGGTGAATGGCTTTGATCGCATCCCCCAACAACCGAGCCACGCTCAGCACGGCGATTTTGCTCCTTGGCTTGTCCGCTGGCAAGGGAATGGTGTTCGTGGTGGCGAATACTTCTACCGGGGAGGCATCGATCTTTTTTAGGGCTTGCCCGGAAAAAACGCCGTGCGTACAACCAGCCAGTATGCGGCGCACCCCTCTTTCTTTGAGGACCCGTATCGACTCCATCATGGATCCTCCGGTCAACACCTCCTCGTCAAAGAGCAAAGCGTCGAGGCCGACGACCTCGCCGATCATGTTCTTGATTTCGACCTTTTCGTCGTCCGCGTGGCGGCGTTTGTCCATAATGGCCAGCGGCAAGCCGAGCCGACGCGCGTACGCGCTGGCTTCGTCGGCACTCCCCACATCGGGCGACACTACCACGGCGTTGCTGAGGTCTTTCCGCCGCATAAAATTGCACAGCAGGCTCGTCGCCCACAGTTGGTCCACCGGAATGCGCGAGAACGCTGCGATTTGCGGGCTGTGCAAGGTAATAGTCAAAATCCGGTCGGCTCCGGCCGTTTGGAGCAAATCGGCGACGAGGCGGGCGCTAATGGAAATGCGCGGTTCATCCTTTTTGTCGGCGCGCACATACGGATAATAAGGCAGCACGGCCGTGATCCGGCGCGCCGATGCGTACTTGAGTGCGTCAATTAGCAACAGCAGTTCAACAAAGTGATGATTGACCGGGGGTGCTGACGTCTGGATGACGAAGACGTCGTCTTCGCGCACGTTCTCCTCAATTTTAACCTTTATATTGTCGTTTGGCGCACGGACGATCTGGCGGCGAGTAGGTACAATGGCCAAGTAATCACATATCTCTTGAGCCAGTTGTGGATTGCTGGAACCCGACAATATTTTCAAGTGATTTTTCATGCGCTAATCCCAATTGTAACATTAAAGACCGGCCCGAACTAAGGCAAGAGGCCCGTCTTGACAGCCCATTGGAGCAAAACTAATTTGGCAACTTCCCACCGCTTGTCAGATAAAAGGAAAGAGGCTTATGGCGCGCGTAAATATCATGCTGCCGGACGAGTTGCTCAAACGCATCGATCAAGTTGCGCAGCAGGAAGGCGTAAGCCGCAGCAAGCTCCTGCGCCTAGCCTTTATGGCGTACTGCCAGCAACGGGAAGAAACGTATGAGTACCAGCGAAAACAGGCCGCTATTGAACACGGGATGGCACTCCAAGACAGCTTGCGCGAAAAGGCACTGCCTTGGGATCCTCTCAAGATCCTACGTGCGGAAAGGCAAGCGCGGTGATTCGCTACGCGCTAGATACCTCCGTTATGCTGAGGTGGTTTTCTCCAGCGCACGATATGGATACCCACAAGGCCCTTGGCCTTCGCCAAGAGCAGCTAGCGGAAAGGATCGCCCTGACCGTGCTCGATCAATCTATATACGAACTGGCCCATGTCCTCAAGGAAAGCCGCCAATTCGATCGCACCCATATCGACGATGCCTTGGCCAGCTTGGAGTACATGCACTTGGATATTGTGCCCTACAACGTCGAAATTACCCGCAAAGCCACTCAAATCGCCTTTGAGCATTCCATCAGCATGTACGCCGCCGGCTTCATTGCCTTAGGTGCCCATCTCCGCTGCCAGGCCGTGACCAGCGACAGCGACCTGTACCGCAAAGTCGCCTCCCTGCCCTGGACCGTGCTCTTGGCCGACTTGAACTTCTGATTTCTTAGACTTCCTCAAGCGCCCGCTCTATATCGCCGATTAGCTCATCGGCGTCCTCAATGCCCACGGCATAGCGCACCAACTGGTCGGTGATACCGATGGCCAGCCGCTCCTTCCGGCTCAAATCGTAATAAGAAACAGTCGCCGGATGCGAGACGAGAGTCTCCACCCCTCCCAAGCTCGGCGCAATATAAGGCACGGCTAGCCGATGGACGAAATTCCGCGTCTGCTCGGGAGTGCCGTCGATCTCAAAGCTGATTAAGCCACCAAAACCGCGCATTTGCTCTTTGGCGACGCGGTGATCGACGTGGCTTTCGAGGCCCGGGTAAAAGACTTGGCGAATTTTGGGATGAACTTCTAGGAACCGGGCTACGGTCAGGGCTGTATCGTTTTGCCGCAGAACGCGTAATGCCAGCGTCTTCAACCCCCGGATCAACAAAAACGAAGTGTTGGGGTCAACGATCCCGCCGGTGATCCGTTGGTATTCGCCAATGGCCTCGACTAAAGGAGCCTTGCCGCAGATGGCACCCGCCATCAGATCGTTGTGCCCACCGAGGTATTTGGTAGCACTGTGGATGACCAGATCAACCCCGAAATCGAGGGGGCGCTGATTGACTGGCGTGGCCAAGGTGCTGTCGATGATAACCTTGAGCCGCCGCTGTTTGGCAAAAGCGACGAGCTGTTCCAAGTCGAGGACGTGCAGGTGGGGATTAGTCGGCGATTCGGTAAAGATCAAGCGGGTCTCCGGGCGCACCGCAGCCGCCAACGCATCCATATCGCCGGGCTTAACTACGGTCGATTCAATGCCGAATTTGGCCAAAACTTCGCAGAATTTGGCCGTCATGCGGTAGCAATCTTCCATCAGCACCAAGTGTTGCCCGCTGCGCAGCATTGCATAGAGCACCGAGGTAATCGCGCTCATGCCCGACGGAAAGAGCAAAGCGGATTCGGCGTTTTCCAAGGCCGCTATTCTGCCCTCGGCTGCCCGCTGGGTTGGATTGCCATAGCGCCCGTATTCATAGAGTGATTTTTCGCCGGCCTTAAAAGCGACAAATTCATCTAGATCGGCAAAGGTATAGGTGGCCGTCTGGGCAATGGGTTCGATGAGAGACTGGGCAAACTTATCTCGTTTCGCGCCCCCATGAACGGAACGGGTCGATTCTCCGGCAAAACCATCGTGGTTCATTGTATTGCTCTTTCAGTGGCGGGCCGTAGCCAGCGTCCGTTGCTCTATGGCCTCGAGGACAGCCCGATGCACGGTTTCGTACTCAGCTTCGACTTCAATGGGCAGGTTGCGATGCTGTGGTTCGACGTGGAACTCCCGCAATTGGTCTTCGTGGTATTTCACTTTGAAATCTGGAAACTTCAGCCCATGCGCCGTGGATATTACGATCACCCGACTCTTGGGATCGACGTGCCCGGCTGCGATCATTTTGCTCAGTGCTGCTAAGGCGACGCCCGTGTGTGGACAGGTGAACAGCCCATTGCGGTCGGCCCTTGCACAGGCGTTGGCTAATTCGTCTTCCGTAGCCTCTTCGACAATGCCGCCGAAGTGCTGCAAAGTGCGAATGGCCCGCTCCCTGCTTACGGGATTGCCGATTTTGATGGCGCTGGCCAAGGTGTCGCGGGCCGTTTGCGGCTCAAAAGTGCGGAACCCGTCGAGATAACTGAGATAGAGCGGATTGGCCTGAGCGGCTTGGGCGACGGCAAGGCGTGGCAGCTTGTCGATAAGCCCCATTTGCTGGACCTCGATAAACCCCTTCCCCAAAGCACTGACATTACCCAGATTGCCGCCTGGGATAACGACCCAATCGGGGACCTCCCAGTGAAATTGCTGTAACAGCTCAACCGCGATAGTCTTCTGCCCTTCAATGCGGAGCGAATTCATCGAGTTGGCCAGATAGATTTGGTCACGGCGGCAGATTTCCTGCACCAAGGCCATGCACCCATCGAAGTCGGTGCGCAGGGCAAGCGTCAGCGCACCATTGGCTATGGGCTGGATGAGCTGGGCGGTGGAAATCATGTCTTTGGGCAACAACACGATTGCCGGAATACCAGCGGCCGCGCAATACGCGGCCAACGCCGCCGAGGTGTCCCCGGTTGAGGCGCAGGCTACCGCGGGTATATACTGGCCTTCGGCAATCATCTGGTTGACCATGGAAACCAATACGGTCATACCCAGATCCTTAAACGAACCCGTGTGGCTATTGCCGCATTGCTTTATCCACAGATCTTCCATACCTAGCTCGGCTCCCAAGCGCTCGGCCCAGAGCAGATTGCTTCCCCCCTCGTACATAGAGACCACGTTTTCGTCTTCGACGAGGGGGCAAACCATCTCTTTCTTGCCCCAAACCGAACTCCCATATGGGTGTACCGAACTCATGTAGCGCTGGTCAAACAGCGCTCGCCACTCGCCGCCCGAGCGCCGCTGTAAGGGTTCTATATCGTGGCGTACTTCGAGTAGCCCTCCACACTTTTGACAGTGATAGACTATTTCGTTTAGCGGATAGTGCTCGGCGTCGCAATTGAGACACTGGAACCAAGCATTATAGGAATAGGGCATGCCAACTCGCTCTGTTGGGGTGAATCAGGGCTTGTTTAGCCAAAAAGGGCATCTATTTCGTCCTCGTTTTTCGACTCTTCTTCATCACTCGTCGCTTTTCTTGTACCCTCTTGCGCGTCGCCGCGCAAGACCTCGATGTTCTCATCGGTGTCGTCGGGCGCAGCTTGGATGCTTTGCTGGGCATCAGCACGGGAGTCGTCGGGCGCGGTGATTTCTTCTACAACCTCCGCGTCGCTGGTGAGCAAACCTGCGTCTTCGACCTGGTGCTGTAGAAGTGCCTGTGCCAAGCTGGCAAAATTTTCTTGGACTCCCTCACCGGCAGCAAGTGCTGGAGCATTCTGGCGCACGAATTCGACGACGTGATCCATCCCGGGAAAGGCATCGTCAAAAACCGTCAGATAGGCTCTTATTTTTTCGTCCTGTATCTGGCTCTTGACGTATTCGAGCCATGAATGCCCAAACAGCTTAGCTAGCGACTCCAAGGCTTCGAGTCGCTCCTTCACATCGCGCAGTTCATCCGCGTTCATCCTTGCTACCTCTGGGTATTGAATATTCAAAAAAGTAGCACTAACGTGGAACCTCTCTCTTCCTAGGGCGTTTAATCTATGCGAGCCATTCCGGTCATGGTTCGTATCCCTCCCAGCGGCTAGGGTACCCTTAGGGTGCCCTAGCCGCGACTTATTTTAGTTCAATCTCTGTACTACAATGTACCCCATGGGCAATTCCACGACTGAACTTATTTCGCCAATTTTCAGTTGCCCTACCACTTCCTCAATTTCAGGCATGAGTTCGCCCGGCCCAAAAAAACCCAAATCCCCTCCCTGATTGGCATTGGGTGCAATGGAAAGCTGCTGCGCTAGTTGGGAAAAATCGGCTCCTTGAGCCATTTTTTCGAGGATTTCGCGTGCGGATGCTTCTGTTTCGACCAATATGTAGCGCGCTCGCATCTCGCCGGCCAGCATCGCCTGTACCTCTTCGATTTTGGCCGTGATTGCTTGGGCTAGGTAGGGATCCTGCGCCTGATTTTTAGCTCGTTTGTAATAATCAAGTGCCTCGGCATAGCGTCCAACTCCAGCGAGGAGGAAGGCGATGTTGTTGTAAGCCTCGACATTGTCCGGCGACAACTCCGCCAACTTTTGATATTGTTCGATAGCTTGATCTACCGAGTCCTTTTCCGCGTAGTAATATCCATATAGGCGATAGGCTTCCGCATTTTTGGCATCCAGTGCCAAGGCCCGGTCGAGGCGTTCGCGCGCCCTTTCGCTCTGCCCGGCCTGCATGTAGAGATAACCGAGGGTACTGTGGACTTTGGTTGAGGAAGGGGCCAGAATACTCGCTTGTTCGACGTAAAAAATGGACGAGTCTAACTGGCCCATGGCCAAAAAGGCCTCCCCTAACGCCGAATATGCGGGAAGTTGCCTAGGGTCTTCAGCAAGCGATTTTTGCAGCGATTCAGCCGCCTGACGATAGCCGCCGGTCTGCATGTAGAGGCTGGCCAAGCGATTGAGAAACATCGCGCTACCAGCACCCAGGTCGCGTGCCTTCTCGTATTCGACTAACGCCTGCTTAGGCTGGCCTTGCGCCAACAGGGAGTCTCCGTGCTGGACCGCCTCGACGATAGCTTGGCCACTGGCCGGAACTGCGACCCCGATTACCGCGGCGATTAGTCCTATAAACCTCATACTCCCTCGCATCGCGTGCCGAGCTATCTCAGTTGGCGCAGGACTTCCCCGGTAATCCGCTCGACTAGATCGCTTTCTCCGGCCACCTCACAAGAAGGCCGATTTCCAATTCCAAAGCGATTTCTCAGATTCGTGAGATCTTCCACGTCTTTACCCCCCAGCGTGCGGATACCGCCGAGTTGGTGCGCTACCAAGGCGATCTGGGCAAAGTGTTCGACCGTCTCCATCTTGAAATGGGCGTCCATGACGTGTTGGCCCACGGTTACCACTCCGTGATTGGCCATTAGAACGGCGTCGTATTGCCGCAACAGCGGCTTCATCGGCTCGACGATATCGGGCCCGCCGGGCGTGCCGTAGTCCGCGAGTGGAATGCCTCCGAGGCTGACGATGACCTCGGGCAATACGCACTGAGTTAGCTCAATACCCGCGACGGCAAAACCGGTCGCGGTCGGCGGATGGGCGTGGACGACGGCGCGGACATCGGGCCGCAACTTGTAAATTTCGAGGTGCATGCGGATTTCCGACGATATTTTCATCGATCCCGCTACTTGCCGGCCCTCTATATCGCAGGTGGCCAGCATGTCTGCACTCAGATAGCCCTTGCTTACTCCCGTCGGAGTACACAGCACTAGGTCGTCCTCTAGGCGGACGCTGATATTGCCGTCGTTGGCCGCTACGTATCCGCGCTGATAGACCCGGTGCCCTACTTCGCATATTTCTTTTTTTATTGCATACGCCGAATTCATAAGGCGACCTTTCCCATCGTCCGCAATCGGCGGCTACCAATCCATAGCCAGCCCAAGCCAGCCGGCAAGCACACATTGCAGACAAAAATAAGGAGGCTGGCCACAAAGGCAGGTTGCGGCTCGAGGCCGAGGCTGCTAAATACCAGAATGGCCGCGGCCTCGCGGACCCCTAGATCCAAAAACCCCAAGGGCAGCAGGGTTTTCAGGGCAAATATCACCGGCACCGCCAACACAACCACTGAGTTGGCGGCCACACTGGCGGAGACTAAATAGAAAAATTGCGCCATGAATACCACGTTGAACAAGACGGATAACCCAGCGATAGCCCCCCATGCAATCGGCTCGCTCGCTTTCCAGCGGCACCAGCCCCAATACAGCAGTGCGCCGAGGATACAGAACATCACCAACAAAAAGCCCCTGAGCTGGGGCCATAAAATCCATGCGGCTACGGCCCCCAAACCCAACGTGACCGCGGCCGAACTCAACTTGTCCACAGCCGTCAGCAACGCGGCCTTGGCCCGGCTCCGCCCCAAGAAAACGCCGCGGCCCAACTCGCCCAAACGGCTCGGTGTCACCAGACCGAGGGCGGCACCGCCCAGCAGTGAATAGAGCGCATCGCGCCTGTTGACCTCAGGGATTTGGTCGCGCAACAATAGCTGCCACTTAATCCATTGCACGCCGATGCCCACTAGGGCAATGGCCCCGCAGATGAGCACTTTATCCCCACCGACCTGCCCAGCGGCTGCAAGCAATTCAGCCGGTTCGAGGTACCATGCAGCCCAGCCCAGTAGGGCCGTTGCCAAGATGATTTTTGCCCCAATTACCATGCAGTTGCCGGGAGGTGGATTAGAGATAAGGCAGCTTCCGTGCTCTCATGCGGCCGGGGAATGATGCTGATCGCGACTATTTCACCTGCACTCGTTGCGGCCACGGCACCAGCTTCCGTAGCTGCACGCACAGCGGCCACATCTCCGCGGACGATGACCGAGACTAGCCCACCGCCTACTTGCGGCCAGCCGACTACCTCGACATCAGCGGCTTTGACCATTGCGTCTGCCGCTTCGACCATAGCCACCCAGCCGCGGGTTTCAATCATGCCCAAGGCGCGTCCCATTGGTCTGTTTCGCTCTTGTTTAAACGGCAGAAGATAGGCGACCTAACACCTTCCGTCAAAACACAAAAGGCGTTCCCCAAGGCGATTCTTCTGGGCTTCAAGCCTTAAAAAGAAAAGTGATTACATCCCCATCAGCGACGACGTAATCCCGGCCTTCGCTGCGCAATTGTCCGGCTGCTTTCAGCGGTGCCCATCCCCCCATAGTAATTAGCTGCTCACAAGAGGCCAGCTCTGCGCGGATAAACCCCTTTTCCATGTCCGTGTGGATCCGCCCGGCTGCACGTGGGGCCTTTTCCCCACACGGCAACTGCCAAGCCTGTAGCTTGCCGTTGGCGAGCGTGTAGAAGATAATAAGATCTAGCAGCTTGTATCCAGCTTGGACTAAGCGCTCTATCCCCCCATGCTCCAGCCCCAATTCCCGGACGAATTCCGCTCTCTCCTCTTGGCTCAGACCGGCCATCTCTGCTTCGAGTTGCGCTGAGACAACCAGTACTTGGTACGCTCCATGGCGTTCGACTAGCTGACCCACCCATGGCCCCGGCGCACTAGCTTCTATCTCCCCGACATTGGCCGCATAAAGCACCGGCCTTGCTGTCAGCAAGCTATACGCAGCGAGCGCGTCCCTTTCTTCTGGGGTCAACCCCATCGCCGCCGCGCCCATTCCGCGCTGCAATCCCGCTAAGACCTTGGCGCAGGCCGCCAGCTCTTGTGCGCGCGTGCTGCGCGGCTCAGAGCGGACCACTTTGTCTAGATGGGGTACGGCCTTTTCCATCACCGCCAAATCAGCCAGCAACAACTCCGTTTCAACGGTCTCAATATCGCGCAAAGGGTCAATCGCCCCATCTACATGACTTATTTGCGCGTCGTCAAAACAGCGTACCACGTGAACTAGGGCATCGACATCTCTGATCTGAGCGAGGAATTGATTGCCCAACCCGGCCCCTTGGTTCGCGCCCCGCACCAGCCCGGCAATATCGACAAAGCGGATGCTCGTAGACGTTGTAGATTGCGGCTGAATGACCTCTCTTAGCCGCTCCAAGCGCGGATCCGGAACCTCGACGATACCTATATTGGGGGCCACTGTGCAAAATGGGTAATTAGATACCTCGGCCCCATATCCGGTCAGCGCATTGAAGAGCGTTGATTTGCCAACATTGGGCAGGCCGATTATGCCGATGGAAAGAGCCATACCTCATATCTCAAATAAATTAAGTCCCTGCAAGTCAAAAGCTCACAGGGACTTAATTAGTGGTCGGGGTGGCCGGATTTGAACCGGCGACCCCCTGCTCCCGAAGCAGGTGCGCTAGCCGGGCTGCGCTACACCCCGACGTGGGCAAGCAAAAGATGCAATCTCTATACTACTATAAAAATGGTCGGGGTGACTGGATTTGAACCAGCGACCTCTTCCACCCCAAGGAAGCGCGCTAGCCGGGCTGCGCCACACCCCGACTCAATTATCCGACCATACTCTGGAGACAAAATGGTGAGCTAACCAGGATTCGAACCTGGGACCTCCGGTTCCGGAGACCGGCGCTCTATCCAGCTGAGCTATTAGCCCTAGCCTAGACGTTCTTTTTGTGTCGATTCTTACGCAGTCTCTTCTTGCGTTTGTGCGTAGCGATCTTATGCCGCTTTCTCTTCCTGCCACAGGGCATCTTTTTTATCTCCTGGACCTTTGTCCTCTGCGTTTTCCCCATTAACGCGCACACGCAGTTCTTTTGAGGGCTTGAATGTCGGGGCCTTGCGACCGGCGATTTTTACTTCAGCACCCGTGCGTGGATTGCGACCGGTTCGCGGTGCGCGCTCGACGACTTTGAAGGTGCCAAAACCGCGAATTTCAATACGATCTTCCCGTTCCAAAGCCTCGACTACGGATTCAATAAAGCCATCAACCACAGCCGCAGTATCCGTCTTGGTAAGCCCTGTTCCCTCGGCGATTAGACGCACGATATCAGCTTTCGTCAAGACCGTACTCTCATTCGGATGGGTTGAAATTGCGTAACTATCACGCCAACAGATAGTTTTAAAGAATATGGCACGGCGTATGCTCTGTCAAGGATCGCAGCACCTTATTAGTCTTTGCCGAGTACGAAAACCTCTTCGAGGGCAGAGAAATCCACAATCGACTTGAGGATAACCCGCAAAAAGACTGGAGCTCGTTTCTCCTGATTCACCGCCACCACCGTACCAATTGGTATGCCTTTGGGGTATCGCCCGCCCAACCCCGATGATACGACTAAATCGCCCTCCTGCACCAAGTTGCTCGATTCGACGAATCGCAACCGGAACTGACCGTCGATCCACGAGACAATGCCTTGGGCGCGCGTCTCTTGGATCAAAGCACTCACTCTTGTGCGCATTAACAACTGCACGACCGAGTCCGATCCGCCGACTTGGACAATGTGACCGACGAGCCCTTCAGGTGTCACCACGGGCATATCCTTGTCTACGCCGTGATCGCGACCAACGTTGAGGACGATCGCGTCGTAAATGTAGTCGGGGTCGCGGCCGATCACCTCGGCAGAAATAACGCGCGTACTCCCGTCTAGCGGCCGAAAGGACAGGGCCTTGCGCAGGCGCATATTTTCCCATCCAGCTTCCTGGAGCTGCATGTTGTCAAGGGCTAGGGCTACGTTTTGAGTTAGGAGAAAACGGCTCTTTTCGTCGTCGCGCGCAGAGCGGATGACATGCGAAAATAGTGCTTGTCCTGATGCCGCTAAACCGGCTTGGCAGCGCTCAGCGATATAGGTCTTATAGGATGTAGGTAAGCCCATCAAAACCAAGGCGCAGACAAAGGCTAGTCCAATGGCGATGAGATCTCGAGTATTGGCCATAACTCAGTTAGAGCAAAACTTGGCGGTAGTTATCGAACTCTTCGAGAATGCGGGCATTGCCCCGTACTACGGCCGAGAGGGGATCTTCACTATCGACATACGTAGGCAAATTCGTCGCCTCAAGCAGGTGTTCCCTCAGCCCCTGCAGCATGCTTCCACCACCGCAGAGTACCATGCCCCTATCGAGGATATCTGCTGCCAATTCGGGCGGCATTCTCTCCAGCACTCGGCGCACGCTGGAGACAATTTGAGCCACGGAACCGGATAGGGCTTCTCGTATCTCAACTGAATCTACTTGCATGACTTTGGGTAGCCCGGCTACGGTGTCGCGACCGCGCACCGGCATAGTCTCTTCTGTTTTCAATTCTGTCGCCGACCCGATTTTCCACTTGATGCTCTCGGCACCTTGGATGCCAATAAGCAGGTTGTGCTTTCTGCGCATCCACTCGGAAATTGACTGATCCATAGCTTCCCCAGCCACCCGAAGCGACTCGTGCTCGACGAGACCTGAAAGGGCGATTACGGCGACCTCCGTCGTCCCACCACCAATATCGATAACCATTGAGCCGACGGCTTGATGAACTGGCAATCCCATGCCGATAGCCGCGGCCATCGGCTCGCTGACCAGATAGACTTCTCTGGCCCCCACGCGCTCGCAGGAGTTTCGCACGGCCCGTTTCTCTACTTCAGTGCTGCCTGCCGGGACCGCTACCACGATCTTGGGCCGCACGAAAAATTTGCTCTTTTTTACTTTGCGGATAAAGCTGCGAATCATCTCTTCGGTAACTTCAAAATCGGCGATAACGCCGTCTTTCAAAGGTCGAATTATTTGAATTCCAGCGTTTTCACGCCCCATCATTTCCTTGGCCTCTGCGCCGACGGCAATAACTTTTTGGGTGGCAACTTGGCGGGCAACAACGGAGGGTTCGTTGAGGACGATTCCCTTGCCTTTGACATACACCAAGGTATTGGCGGTACCCAAGTCTATACCTATTTCATGCGAAAAGAAACGAGAAAAAACGCTCATTCTGTATCTCCATCCAAAAAGTTAAATCTCGACTCTGTAGCCTTGGTCTGAGCACCCAGGCCTTGAGAGCATTCGCTTTGCTTATTTATAATAACTAAGGTCATTTGTATTTGCCAAATCACCCGCCCCCCTTATATTTTTTATCGCTAGCTAATTTGAACACACTGCACGCAATTTTCAGGGAGGCAGCCGATTCCTATGAACAAGGCCGCACGACATGTACTGCGGAGATTAGGGACCGACACTAGCTTGGACCAAGAGCGCCAACAGCGCCTTTCGCGCGAGGTCCAAGAAGAGCAGCAAAAACGCCGGGAACAAGGAGCGGACCAAGATACCGGCTTCGAAACCATTCCCGAGGAAATGCTGACCGAGTCGGAAAAACGCCACGAGAAGTATCGCCGCCAACAGGCTATGGCCGGGCGGTTCACCCCCGCTGCCGAGCGCCTGCCCATTATGACGGCGGAAGAACGGGCCGCCCACAACAAGGATCGTCCTAAGTGGCAGCAGACTTCGTTTGAGGGGCCGATTGAAAAGCTAATCGAGAAATACCAAGACTTAGAGGAAGTACAGCGTCACCTTACCTTGGGTCAATCCATGAAGTATGAGTTTACCAGCGACGGTCGCGTCCTCGACAAAGAAGGCAATGTGATCTTCGATGGAGAAAAGATCGTCAGCAAACCCTAGATTGGCTAGCTCGCTCTCCTATTAAGACGCACAAGTGGCAGTTGGCCGCGGATGCCTTTTTTATTTCGAGTTCTCATCGGGCTTGGCCTATTGGGCATTTGTGGCTGCAATCTCGATTACTATTGGCATCTAGCCCGCGGCCAAAGCCGGGTAGTGTACAAGCGCATCTCAGTCCAAACTCTCCTCGCCCACCCCGATTTGGCCAAGCAAACCCGGACACAACTGGAGCTGATTCAAGCCATCCGTCGCTACGCCGAAAGCGTGGGGCTGAAAACAGACGATCAGTACACGACTTTCTACGATACGGGCGGCGGTCCGATCAGTTGGAATGTCAGCGCTTGTCCGCCCGACCGCTTCGCGCCCTATACTTGGGATTTTCCGTTCGTCGGCGAGGTCCCCTACAAAGGTTTCTTTCGCCGCGATTTGGCCGACGCGCAACGCGATGCCCTCGCCGCCGCAGGATACGATGCCATTGTCCGTCCGGTCAGTGCCTACAGCACCTTGGGATTTTTCTCTGATCCAATTCTCAGCCCAATGCTCGGCTACGCGCCCGATCAGCTAGCCGATTTGATCCTCCACGAACTGACGCATGCCCTCGTGTATGCCCCAGGGCAGACCGATTACAACGAGAGCTTGGCAACCTTCGTCGGTCGCCAAGGTTCCCTGCTCTTCCTAGCGCAGCACTTCGGCACCGATACCCCACTCTTGCAACAGGCCGACGCGCGCCGGGCAGACGCAGCCCTCTTTCGGCGGTTCATGGCCGAGACCGTCGCGGCACTCGACAGCCTCTACTCGCTGGGTTTGCCCCGCAGCGTTGTGCTGCGCGACAGGCAGGTCGTTTTTGCCCAACGCCAGCGCGATTTTGCGCTCATTAAGGCGCAGTTTATTCACAACCAGTACGATGGGTTCCTACGGTGGGAACTGAACAATGCGCGTCTCCTGTCCTATCGTCGCTACAACGCCAATTTAACGCTTTTTTTCGCTGTCTATCGCGCCCGCGGCGAGGATTTGGCCAGTGCCTTGGAAATTTTTGCGGCCTGCGCTGAAAACGACAACCCTTGGCAGTGCTTACGCGTCACGACAGAGCCTGAAGGGGAGATGGCCAGTGACAAAACTCGCGGACTTAGGGGTTAGAAAACCAACGAGGAACCCCTCTTAGCCGATTTTTCGGGTCTGAATGGTAGCTAAACACCTTTTGACAACGCTCTTGCTGGCGACCCTCACCTTTGGCCCGCTTGGGTGCGCCGCGAGGTTGCAGTCTGCGCTGGTGGGATCCCTGATAGAGGACGTCAGTGCGGCCACAGCCCGGCACGACGACTTGGATTTGGTCGCCTCGGGCGTGCCGACCTTCTTGCTCTTATTAGAGGGGCTGCTGGTGGCCAATCCGCAAGATCCGCAATTGCTCTTAAGTGCTGCTGAAATATATACTTCCTACGCCACCTTGGTCGAAGTCGATGATCCCGAACGGGCCAAGCACCTGTACCACCGGGGCAAGGAGAACGGCTTCAAGGCCCTTGCTCTACGCCTTAGCCAACCAGACGTACTCAAAGCGCCGTATGCCGAATTTATCCGCGTCACCGATGCCCTAGAGGCTTCAGACCTGCCGGTCGTGTTTTGGGCCGCTTCGAGTTGGGGAGCTTGGATTAGTACCAACATGGAATCTATGGCGGCGCTGGCCGAATTGCCCAAAGTTATTAAACTCATGCAGTGGATCGTGGACCAAGACGAGACCTTTCAATACGGGACTTCCCATGTCTTCTTGGGGTCCTATTACGCCGCCCTGCCGCCGATGTTGGGCGGCAATCCGGAAAAGGCCGCCGAGCACTTCGACCGAGCCGTGACCATCAGCAAAGGACAGGTGCTCATGGTGTACGTAGCTAAGGCTAAATTCTATGCTCGGAGCACTTTTGACCGGGAGCTATACGAGTCCCTGCTCAACCAAGCCCTAACCAGCTCGGCAGATGCCGTACCGGAGCTTACCTTGCAAAACATCGCCGCCCAAAAACAGGCGCAAATCCTCTTAGACCAAGCCGATGATTTCTTTTAAAGGACTTTTGCCAGTCGTCGCTGCACTCATAGCCAACGCTGTCTCGGCCCAACCCAATCACCTCCTCAAAATTGCGACCCTAGCCCCAGAGGGTAGTAGCTGGGCCGATGTCCTCCGTACTATTAATGCGGATGTGCGGCGGGAGACAGGTAACAACGTGGGGTTCAAAATCTATCCCGGCGGCGTCCAAGGCGACGAGAAAGTCGTCTTGCGCAAGATGCGCATCGGCCAGCTCCACGGCGGTAATTTTGGCGGCCAAGGCGTCAGCCAGACCTTGCCCGATGTGCTCGCGTTGCAAATGCCCTTTCTCTTCGACAGCTATGAGGAAGTAGATTACGTGCTCAAGAAAATGGATGCCTTTTACCGACAGGGATACGAGGAACGAGGCTATGTCTTGCTCGGTTGGGCCGACATTGGCTTTGTCCACATTCTCTCGCAGCAACCCGTAGCTACTGTCGAGGACATGCGCGCTCAAAAGGTATGGCAGCTACCCGATGAACCGCTGACCTCCGTGCTTTTCCGCTTGGCCGGGGTCACTTCGGTTCCCCTGAACATCCCAGATGTCCTCCTCGGGTTGCAGACCAACCTGATCGATGTGGTGTACGCCTCGCCAGCGGCGACCATTGTCCTCCAGTGGTTTACCCGCGCAAAATACGTCACCCAACTGCCCATCAACTACACCCTAGGCGCTCTGTTGATCGACAAGCGATCTTTCGACAAAATTCCCGCCGAAGCTCGCGAGCACATCCGCCGCATAGCTCGGCAGCACATGGCCGCTCTGAATCAGCGCAACCGCCGAGAAAACGACGAAGCCATGACCGTGTTGCAGGCCAATGGCCTGTCGCTTGTCGAGGTTAGCCCAAAAGATATAGAGACCTTCAAGGGACTCGTCGCCAGCGCCGAAGCCGATCTTGTAGGTCGGGCCTTTTCCCGTGAGGCCCATGAGCAAATAGCACGGCACCTCCAAGACTTTCGTCAGACTTCCCCTTGAGCGGCCAGTCCATCCTCAACCGCCTTGAAACTGGCTTCCTCGTCCTTTTGGTAGCCTGCCTGCTAGTGCTGACCTGCGGGCAGATCATCGTCCGCAACCTGTTCTCCATCACCTTCTTGGGCACTGAAAGCCTCGTGCGGCACCTCGTGTTGTGGATTGGACTAGCTGGCGCTTTGGTAGCCACCCGGCTCGACAAACACATCCGCATTGACGCTGCGTTGCGCCTGCTACCTGCCCGGGCGCGAGCTATTGTCTTGAGCTGCGCGGACCTTTTTGCCGCCGCGCTTTGCTCCTATCTAGCCTATATCGCTGGGCGCTTCGTACTCGACGAACGAGCATTCGGCACGGTGGTTTTCTTTGCCGTCCCCGCTTGGATCGCCCAATTGTGCTTTCCCCTCGTCTTTGGCCTGATCGCGCTGCGCTTCCTCTCGCAGGGCGTGCGACGCCTCCGCACTCCGGCAGATCGCCCGTGAGCAGCCTCCTAGCCACTTTAGCTGCCCTAGCCGGTGTCCCGCTCTTTGTGGTCATCAGCGCGATGGCCCTTTTGCATTTCTCCATCGCCGAGATCGATTTAACGGTCGTCTTTATCGAGATGTACCGGATGGCCGAAACGCCGACTTTAACGGCTATTCCGCTTTTCGCCCTCACGGGTTTTCTCCTCGCTGAAAGCGGCGCAGCGTCTCGACTGGTGCGATTCTCTCAAGCTTTGCTCGGTTGGCTGCCAGGGGGATTGGCCATTATGGCCATTATCGTCTGTGCTCTCTTCACGGCTTTGACCGGGGCTTCGGGAATGACGATTGTCGCACTCGGCGGGCTGCTATTGCCCGCTCTGCGCCAACAGCGCCTGCCCGATTCGTTTTCCCTCGGGCTGATTACCACTTCGGGAAGCTTGGGTTTGCTCTTTCCGCCGAGCCTGCCGCTGATCATTTATGGCATCGTATCCGAGACGCCGGTAGATCAGCTTTTTATCGCCGGCATCGCCCCCGGCTTGCTTTTAGTAGGTGCTCTCTCTTGCTACAGCTTGTTCCAAGGCCGGCGCAATGCTGCGCCCGAACGCCCCACCGGATGGCGTGAATTGCCGCAGGCCTTTGTCGCTTGTAGTTGGGAGCTTCTGTTGCCGGTGGTGATCTTCGGGGGAATCTACGGGGGATTTATCGCCGTCAGCGAAGCCGCAGCCTTGAGCGCCCTGTACGCTTTGGTGGTGGTAGTGCTAGTTCGCCGCGAGATTTCCATTGGGCAACTGCCGAAGATCATCTGCGACAGCATGGTACTCGTCGGCGGCATTTTCGTCGTCTTGGCCGCCGCTATGGCCTATACCAATTACCTCATTGATGCGGAAATTCCAACGCGCTTGCTCACCTATATAGAGACTCACATCAGTAGCCGCCTGCTCTTTTTGATTCTCCTCAATGTGTTTCTGCTGGCGGTTGGCTGTATGATCGACATGTTCTCCGCCCTCCTCATCGTCGTGCCCTTGATCCTGCCCATCGCCGAAGCATACGATGTTCACCCCATTCATCTCGGGATCATTTTTTTAACCAACTTAGAAATCGGCTACTCAACGCCGCCGGTTGGACTCAACCTCTTTATTGCCAGCATTCGCTTTGAACAGCCCGTACACCGGCTCTACCGCGTTTCCCTGCCTTTTCTGTTGATCTTGTTGGCTTGCTTGGTCGTGATTACTTATTGGGCTGATTTGAGTTTGTTTCTCGTTGAGTCTTAGATTTTTTAGTTATTACTATTTACATATTAATCATTATATGACGTTTTCTATTTTACGGATCACGTCTTGGCCTGCTTTCTCTATATCTTCGGCTGCGAAATTATACCCTAGTGCTTGCACGGTCACTGGGCCGACCTCAAACTGCTCGTCCACATCGCTGCTGGGATAGAGCAAAAAAGCCCGGCTCGTGCCTAGCTGCACCGCATAAGCCACCACCTGCTGCACATCGCTTTCTACGGGCCCATCGGCCTTGTATTTTGCATCTATTACCGCCAGCGGCAGACCAGTTGCCACTGAAAACAGGGCCATGTCCAAGCGAAAGGAAAGCCGCTCCGTTCCCTTGAGCCGCGTGTGATACTGAGCTTTTAGTTCGACCTCGTGCCTGAGCTTCTGGTCGATAAACGCCGTACAAAACCGCTCAAATAAGGTCGGCATGTGCAACAGGTACGCCGGCCCTTCCGCGTCCCCTAGCCCCCAAGCCGGACTTCGCTGTTGGAGCAAGGGATAGCACAGGGCATGCATGGGTCGGTAGTCCTCGTTTAGCCTGTGGTACGCTATGCCGAGACAATCCTCAGGGCGAATATGGCGGTAATTTAGCTCGCTCAGCGCCCACCAAGCTCGGCCGACCATTTGACGAATGCTTTCGCGGCGGAAGGTAAAGCACCGCAGACCGGACAGCGCGTTGGCCAAGATACGGTTGTCGAGGATATCGGGCGTGTGCTCGGCAAACCGACAGTAGGGATGGACGCCCAGATAGCTGCGCTCGGGGTACATGCGCCCCCGCACCCACCGACTGGGGCCTTCGCGGGTTTGGTAATCCCAAAACAGCCCACGCCGCACCCGTTGCAAGACCTTGCGCGCGAGTACCTCGGCCCAAAACTCGTAAATATCCCCCATCGTAGCTGGGGCCTTGTGTGCGCTGATCTTGGGCAACTGATAGGCGTACTCCAGCATGGGCATGAGCAGCGAGCAGCGTACTTTAGGATTGATTTCCAAGGCGGCATCCGCGCCCAATGGCACCACGCCGACATAGCCCCGCGACCTGAGCTGATAACACTGGCCATTGAGCGGGCTAGGGAAGCCGAATTCCAGCTCTTTTGGATACTGGGCATGCAGGCGCAGTACCTGTTCGACCGCCAACTCGGCCGCCGGAATCGCGGCCACTTCCTCTTCGATCAACTCGTAGCGTCGCACGCCTAATCCTGCAAACGCCCGGCGACCTTAGACCAGCGAAAGCGCGCCATCTGGTCCGGGCGATCGAAAAACACCTCCTCCAGATACGGCTCGACCTCTCCTTGCCAAATATGCGCCAGCACCGTTGCGATATCGGCGACCATGAAGAAAGAAATACCCAACTCGCAGTCTTCATCCCCAATGGATTGATTTACTTCTTTTAGGAGCGCAACCAATTTCTCCGGGGGTACTCCCCTCTTTTCTAGGTAATTCGCCAAAAGCGGATAGTTGGGCCGCAGGCGAGCAAAGCTAAATCGCCGCCGCATCGCTTGGTCAACCAAGGCGATCGACCGGTCGGCTGTGTTCATCGTACCGATGAGATAGACGTTAGCAGGGATCGAAAACTCGGGGCCGCCAGCGGTCAGCGAGATCGGACGGTCGCGGTATTCCAACAGGTACATTAGCTCGCCGAAAACACGCGCGAGGTTTGCGCGGTTGATTTCATCGATGATCAACGCGCAGGGGCTTTCTCCGGCTTGGCGCGCCCTAGCGCAAAACCGCCGAAAGTGCCCGGCGGCCAATTCGTAGTGCAGTGCGCCCTCTACGACCTGTGGCCGGATCCCCTGGACGAAATCCTCATACGCGTACGAGGCGTGGAATTGCACGAGTTCGCTAACACCGCCGCCATCCACCAGATAGCGCGCCAAGCGCTCAGCCAAGTACGTCTTGCCGGTACCGGGTGGACCGTATAGAATGAGTTGCTGCTTGCGCCGCAGTTGGTCAATCCAGCCCTTTAGCTGGTCGGCACTGTAGCCGGTCTCCGCAGTGAAGGCTTGGGCGTCGTAACTCGTGTCCGCACGGGTGCTACCGCCGTGAGCGTGCCGTTCTACAGCCTCTTGTATCTGTTCCATTCGCCGTTCGAGCTCGCTTTCTGCAACGACTGGCTGCAATTGCTCGACCTCAAAGGGCCCAACGCGCAGTTGCAGGCCCGTTTGACGCAAGAATCTCGGTTGAACGGGCGCACAGCGATACACCCTCAACACCGTCAGCCAAATATCTCGCTCAATCCCCGCCCGCCATGTTTCGACGGCTTGGGCCGTCCACGGCGTCAGTTCGGCCGCCAGCGCGCTGACCCAGGCGGCATTGGGCAGCTTGAAGTAACCAATGGGCACGGCCAGCGAATTCACCCGCCCTTTCTCTGCCCAGCGCTCAGCTTGCTCTGCGTTCCTAAAATCTTTCGCCGACCACCCGGTGTCTGACTTGCCCTTGGCGTAATAACACGCGACCGCGCTTTCCCACAAGGGCATGGCTTTTAGCAGCCGCGTGCCGCGAATAATCGCCATGGTTTCGCCCGCTGCCAGCGAGGCAACCTCGGGGCCGGGACGACGCAAAAGTCGGTCGTACGGCCCGGTCAAAGGCTTGTCTAAGCGCAGGCGGATCGATTTCAATTGCGCCATTGCACGTATCCTCTATGCAAGATAATAGGCTTGGGCCGCTCTTTTCAAAAGCTGGGCCTTTTTTATTTTTTGCTCTCCCTCAAGCCCCACAAGGTCCCTTGTCCCGCCGACTCTCTCTTACCGTGTCCAAACTAGCGCCCAAACAATGGGTGGGCTTGCTATTGGGTATCGCGGCCCTCCTTTTGGGCTTTGCCGCCCCTTTGACTGCGCTACCTAGCCCAGTGCAAAACGCCCTTGGCATCGCCCTTTTTGCCCTGTTCTTTTGGACGACCGAACCCGTACCTATCGCGCTGAGCTCGGCGGGGGTGCTCGCCCTGATCCCGGCCGTTGGCCTGCTGAGCTTAGAGCAGAGCCTAGCCCCTTTCGTCTCCAAGACCGTCTGGCTCGTCCTCGCCGGCATGGCCCTGAGCTTGGGGGTAGCCAAAACGGGCCTCGGAGACGCGCTGGCATATTGGCTCCAAGCACGTCTGTCGCAACGCCCCTTCCTCCTACTCTGCCAATTGCACCTAATCGGCCTAGTGACGGCCTTCCTGATCCCGTCCGGGGTAATCCGCGTCCTGTTCCTGATGCCGATTGGCATCGCCCTCGTCGAGCGCCTGCACATCCGCCCATCACCGCATCTCAAGGCCGCCGTGTTGCTCTCCCTGCTTTGCAGCACGTATTTCGGCGGCTGTGGGCTTTTGACCGGCTCCGTGCCCAACCTAGTCTTGGCCGGCCAATACGAAAAAACCCAAGGCGCACCTATATTTTGGGCCACTTGGCTCTATTGGATGTTTCCGGTCATCGGCTTTTTGCGAACGTTCGTATCGCTCGGTGTGATTTGGATGCTTTTCGGACGCCATCTCAACGGACACGTTATCCAGCGGACCCCTTCCCCGCCCAGTACACCGCTGACCAGCGTCCAGCGACGCGCCCTGTATATTCTTCTTGTGGGCGTGGGCTTGTGGGCCACCGATCTCTTGCACCACATCCAACCCGTCTATATTGGCTTGGGCCTAGTGGTATTGTTCCTCTGGCCGCGCTGGGGACTGCTCCGTTTTGGCGACTTAGTCAAGGTCCGCTTCGCACTTCTAGCCTACATCGTCGCCCTGCTCACGTTGGGCCACGCCTTGGACGCGGCCGGATTTAACCATCTGTTCATCGCGGCTTGCAGCGAATATCTGACGTTGGAGGAATACGGCTGGCTGGGCAAGCACCTGTCGCTTTGCTTGGTCGCCTTGCCCCTAGATTTCCTGATGGACATCGCCGCGGTAGCTGGCGTGGCGACCATCCCTCTGATGGAGCTAGGTGCCCAGCACGGAGTCGCGCCGTTACCGGCAGCATTCAGCGTGGCGATGGCAACTACTTTGGCCTTCTTGCCCTACCAGTCAGCGCCTTTCATGGTGGCCTATGGTTTTCGACAGCTCTCCATGCAGCAGCTCGTCCTCGCCCAGGGCCTTATTTCCACGGCATCCTTGGTCTTGCTCTGTCCGCTCAACCTGCTCTATTGGCGGTGGCTAGGGCTGATTTGACGCACTATTGGCGTTGGTGAAGCCCAATGCTTATGATAAATCACGTCATGCCTACAGCCATCGCCAACGTCCTCGCCCAGCGCTACGCCAGTCAGGCAATTCAAGATCTGTGGTCTGAACGCGGTCGCATCGTCCTCGAGCGCGAGCTGTGGCTTGCCATCCTCAAAGCACAGCACGACCTAAAGCTCGATGTGCCCGCCGCAGCCATAAACGCCTACGAGCGCGTCAAGGACCAAGTTGATCTCGAATCCATCGCGCGCCGCGAAGCCGTTTTGCGGCACGATGTCAAGGCGCGCATCGAAGAATTCTGTAGCCTAGCCGGCTGCGAGCACATTCACAAGGGGATGACCAGCCGCGATCTGGCCGACAATGTCGAGCAGTACCAGATTCTCCGCTCCTTGCAGCAAATGCAAGTCAAGTACGTGGCCCTCCTCCTGCGCCTAGGCCAGCGAGCGCTGCAATGGAAAGAGCTCGCTGTCGCTGGCAGGACCCACTACGCGGCCGCGCAACCCACGACGCTCGGCAAGCGCCTCGCCATGTTCGGCGAGGAGATGCTGGTCGCCTTTGATCGCCTCGACGAACTCGTCCAGCGCTATCCCCTGCGGGGGCTAAAGGGGGCCGTCGGCACAGCCGTTGACCAACTGACCTTGCTCGCCGACGACGCCGACAAGCTCGGCCAACTTCAAGCCCGAGTGCGACACCACCTCGGCTTCCAACGGGAGCTAGGGGCCATCGGCCAGATTTATCCCCGCAGCCTCGACTTTGAGGTGCTAAGCTGCCTCTACCAACTCGGAGCTGGCATTGCCAATCTGGCCCGGGTGATTCGCCTGATGGCCGGCCACGACATGCTAACCGAGGGCTTTGCTGCCGGGCAGGTCGGCTCTTCGGCCATGCCGCACAAAATGAACAGCCGCAGCAGCGAGCGCGTCAACGGGTTGCAGGTCGTCCTCGGCGGCTATGTCCACATGCTGGGCGCACTGGCCGGCGATCAGTGGTTTGAAGGGGACGTCTCCTGCTCGGTCGTGCGCCGCGTAGCCCTCCCCGACGGATTCTTCGCCTTTGACGGTATGCTCGAAACCACGCTCCACATCCTCGACGATATGGGCGTCTATGAAGCGGTAATTGCCCGCGATCTCGACCGCTACCTGCCCTTCCTCGCCACCACGACGCTGCTAATGGAAGCCGTCCAACGCGGCGCCGGCCGCGAACAGGCCCACACCGCACTTAAAGAGCACGCCCTGTCTGCAGCCATCGACATGCGTGAACAAGGCCAAAGCACCAGTGACTTGGCGCATCGCTTGGGCGCAGATTCTCGCTTTCCGCTCAGCGAAAAGGAAATCGCCGCCACGATCTCCCGCAGTCGTCACCTCACGGGCGCAGCCACCCAACAAGTCGAGCTTTTCGTCGGCCGGGTAGAGGAATTGGCCTCGGCTCATCCAGAGGCGCACGCCATCGAAAAGGGGCGGCTGCTCTGACCTCTATGCGATACAAGCGAGTCCTACTCAAGCTGAGCGGAGAAGCCATCTCCGGCACGCACGACGTGGGCTTCGATCCCGAATCCCTAGAGCACATTGCCGACGAAGTCCTCAATTTGCACGCCTGTGGGGTCGAAATATCCATCGTCATTGGCGGCGGCAATATATTCCGCGGCACGCTCGCTAGTCAGTGGGGTATTGAACGGGCCGAAGCCGACAACATCGGCACGCTGGGCACGGTGATCAACAGCCTGATGCTGCGCGGGGTCCTCACCTCTAAATCCGATGTCGAAGTCCGGGTGATGAGCGCCATTCCCATCAATACAGTGGCCGAGTCTTTTATTCGGCTGCGCGCGATTCGCCACTTAGAAAAGCACTACATCGTCATCTTTGCCGCCGGCATTGGCAATCCGTACGTCACTACGGACTACACCGCGGCCCAGCGCGCGATTGAAACGCGGTCCCAAGCCCTGCTTTTTGCCAAGAATCAAGTCAGCGGCATCTTTACCTCCGACCCTCACGCCGATCCCCACGCACGGCTGTACCGGCGGATGCACTACAACACGATCATCCAAAAAAACCTCACCATCGCCGACCAATCCTCCGTCTTGTTGGCACGCGATCACAAGATGCCCATGCACTTTTTTGACTTTTCCGACAAGGGAACCATAGAGCGCATCTGCCGCGGCCAAGACATCGGCACTTTGGTGGCAGATGTGGATGAAGATATCGTAGAATAGACAAAAAGGCCGTCCCACTCGGGGGACGGCCTTTTGGATTCACCGGCAAAGGAAAACCGGTGCGCCGGTAATAGCCTACACTGACTCCTGCCCTTAAAACAAAAGGGCCGGCCCAAAGCAGGCCGGCCCTTTTGCATTCACCCAAAGGATGGACTTTAGAATTCGTATGCGAATGAGAACCGATGTGCGCCATTGGTCTCGGTCAAATCCAAACCAATGTCATACGCATAGTCGAACACCAACTGGTTCCACTGATAACCCAACCCCGCATTCAAACCACCTCCGGCGTCCTCCTCCAACAAACGACGACCCCCCGCACGCAACAACAAACCCTCCACCAACTGCGTCTCCCCGCCAACCACCAACCCATGATCTGAACCCTCACCCGTCAAATCGCGACGAATATACTGAACCGAAACCAACGACTGACTGCTCAGACGATACCCCACCCCCACATGCACGTCCATCGGCAATGCGCCCGCATCCGGATCGCCAGCCACTTCGCCATAGGCCACATTCGGCTGGTTGATATTCTTCAACAGCACCCCCACCTGCGCCCCTTGCACCGGACTCTGCCATAGCAAACCCAAATCAACCCCGACGTTGCCCGCACTCTGGTTCGACAGCGGATCGGCACGGCCGTCATCGTCGGGTATCGACCCCACACTCCAAAACAGATACTTGGCCGACAAGCCCACCTGCAGCCGACGCTCCACCTGATACGACAGCGATACAAACGCCCCATTCTCGCTCATCAGCGATGAGCCAATCCGCTCGTAGCCCAAACCCAAACCCATCTTGTCGCCCAACGGCTGGGCATAGGACACCACGTGCTGACCCAGATCGTCGCCTTCAATACCAGCATACAACAGCGACACATTGGTGTAGGCCACCTGACGCTGGGAAACTTGCCCCAACCCGGCCGGATTGGCAAACACCGCATCGGCGTTGTCGGCCACCGCCACAAAGCTGTTGCCCAACCCCTGTGCACGTGCGCCCGATCCTACATTCTGAATGTTGACGACCCCTTCACTGGCCGTTGCCAGCAGGGCCGCACAGGTGATGCTAATTGCAATTCTCATACTCTTGCCTCCTCCGCTCGGTGAGATGCGCTTGTAATGTACTATCATATTATAAATATATAGACTCTCAACCGTCAATAAAATAGTCCCGCTCGCGCCGAGGCCACTTCCTTGACGAATCAAGGCCGCATGGTCGTTATTATGAGTTTTCTATGGAACTTATCTCTAAACTCACGAGGTGAACTTTGACTGCTATTAAAGCGACTAATATCGTCCGGCATGAGGGACATGTCAGCCGCCAGCAACGCGAAAGCCTGTTGCGCCAACAAGGGGTATTGCTCTGGCTGACGGGCTTGCCAAGTTCGGGCAAAAGCACGATTGCCTATACTGTCGAACACGCTTTGGCCGCCCGCGGCCATTTGGCTTATGTGCTAGACGGCGACAACATTCGCTTTGGGCTCAACAAAAATTTGGGCTTTTCCGCTGACGACCGGGCGGAAAATATCCGGCGGATCGGCGAAGTAGGAAAGCTCTTTGTCGATGGGGGTTTCCTAACCCTCGCCAGCTTTGTCAGTCCCTATCGAGCCGACCGCGACGGAGTACGGGCACTGATGGCAGAGGGCGATTTCGTCGAAATTTTTGTCAATACTCCAATTGAGTTGTGTGAAGAGCGAGATCCCAAGGGCCTCTACAAAAAAGCCCGAGCCGGTGAGATACCCAACTTTACCGGTGTCTCAGATCCCTATGAAGAACCCGAAAAGCCTGAATTGGTCATCAAAACCAACACAGCAACGCCCTCGGAGGCGGCCGTGCAGGTCATCAACCTATTAGAGAAAATGGGCAAAATTCAACCCATGCAGGCTTGAACAAACCCAGCCAGCCTATTCCTTTCGCCATGTATCAGGGGATCGCCAGATCCCCTGTTTTGTGTTGCCAATGAGATGCACAAAATACTGAAACAAGTATTCCAGTACAGCCTAAGTTTAGGCCTGATGGGGCTTTTTATTTATTGGGCTTTTGAGGGGATAAACCGCGGCGAGCTATGGGACGCCATGACCGGCCTCTCGCTGGTTTGGGGTGCTGTCATGTGCATCGCAACGCTGGGGACCTTGGTATTGCGAGCTTGGCGCTGGCAGGTCCTGATGCGTCCTTTTGCGCCGCAAGTGAGCAACCTCAACGCGTCGCTCGCCCTAGCTATATGCTATGCGGCCAATGTGGCCGTGCCGCGCTCGGGCGAAATACTGCGATGCGTCAGCCTCAAGTGGACCACTGGGACGAGCATCAGCGCCTTAATGGCCACGATCGTGGTGGAGCGCATTCTCGATCTGTTTTGGCTTATCGTCTTGTTCTGGCTCATCGTCTATATCGATATCGCCTTGCCCGCGCTTTGGACGTTAGTCGGAGCAGATCGGGACACCATTGGCCTACTGGCCCTAGTTGGTTGCTTGGTCGCGCTGAGCGTCTTGGTCTTGGTATCCATTTATCGGGAAAAAATCTTGGCTGGAATTCGCCCACTGCTCGCTCGGATCGCCTGGGGACGCGGCGAGCGGATCCTCAAAATTATCGAGACCTTCATCGGCGGGCTTTCCGCTCTGCGGCAACAGCCGACGGCGTACTTTGAAATCCTAGTCAGTTCGGTCCTACTCAATGCGGCCTACGTATTTATTATTTACGCGGCTTTTGTCGGCATGGGCTTGGACCAGACATACGACCTCGACGCAGCAGCGGCGTTAGTGGTCATGGCCATATCGTCTATCGGAGTGATCATTCCAACGCCTGGGGGGATCGGTTCGTATCACTTCCTCTTTGGCGAGGCCATGCATCGCCTCTATACGGTGCCCCTTGCCACCGCTTTGGCCTGCGCCACGTTGACCCATGCTTTAGCGAATCTGACCTATGTCTTCGTTGGCGGCCCAACGCTGCTATGGCAATGGCAGCGGAGCCGGCGGAGTAGTTCAGAAGATCCAGACGATTAGGATCGATCCGCCCACGTAGCCGAAGGCTTCTATAAGCCCGGCCCCTACATTCGGCTGCTCCTCGACCTGTTCGGCACCCAAGCGCACGCCGGAGGCCAAGAGCACATTGGTCAACTTGTGGATGACGTAGAGCGCGACAAAACCAAAGACCACGTCCATGCCAAAAATTTTGAGGCTTTCAAGCCATCCTGCGTAGTCGCCGGCCGCGGCGATGCTGACGATATTGCCCATGCCCACCAGCACGCCGCCGAAGGCCAAGCCAACTGCGGCATTATCGCGCTCTAGTTCACTATGTACCGAATGCGGGGTAATCCACTCGTAGAGCAGCCCGGCCACTACTAGCACCACTTGTGCCAAAAGCCAGAAAACCACGCCGCTCCACAGCGGCCCCTCGCCCAGCACAATGGCCAGCACGATCAGACCATTGGCAATGTGCATCCCCGCCTCGACAAAAGCGGTCCCCATATTGTGATCCTCGATGACCTCTTTGCGGTTGTCGAAGTGGAACAGGAGCGCCCGCTCGCAAAGCACGCCGGCGATGACCATCAGGACAATCGCCAAGAGACCGTACTGGGCGATGCCTAGCAGGTCGGCTTGCCAGCCCAGCGAAGGGCCGCTCAACGCCCCCCCTAACGCCAAGCAAATCCCAAAGAAATAGCCACCCACCGCAACGGCTAGGGCGTGGTTGTTGCGGCCGAAGAGTTCGTCTTTGAGATCGACCCGGCGAAAAACCCGGGCATAGACCTGCTTGGCGACAAAGAGCAGGACGAAAGCCTCTAAGAGATAGACTAGGGTCTGAGCCATCGTCATTAGAATATCCACTGCGTTCCCCCTATTTTCCAAAGCGCGAGGAACCGCGTCCCCACCCGGAGGTGGTGCGGCCCATGCGGTTTTTGACTTGGCCGCTAAAGGCTTGGCGGCGGCTTTGCTGGCGCTGGTAGAATTGCGGTCGCGTCTTTTGGGTTTGCGAGCCACGCGACCCAAAGGTGGGCCGGCCGTCTTTCGTCGGCCCGTAGTACGGGCGGCCTCGTTCCCGGTTGCGGCGGTAGTCCTCCCAATCACCGCGGCCGACACCCCACCCCCCCATTAAGCTGCTCATCAGCGCGTACTGGCCGTAAAATTGCCAAAACCCACCGCCGCCCCAAAACCCGTACTGGGGATTACCGACGTACTGATAGCTGGGCGGGTGCGCTTGGCTGGTGCCGGTGCGGCGGCCGTCTAGCGACTTGGAGGACACGACCATGCCGACGTACTTTTCGTATCGGTAGAACGTCTCTTCTTTGACTTCCATCCAATCCGTGCGACGCTCCTCGTACACGATGGTATCGCGCCCGGCGACGCGCTGTCCCGCAGCCGTCAACACTTGGAAGCGCAGGGCGTAGTCGGGAAAAAACGAGCCTTCGATACGAGTATCATCGACGATCAGCGAGTACTCGGGATAGCGATCTAAGTCGCGCACTAGCTCCCGCACCGGGTCTTTTGACCCGCAGGCAATCAATCCCCACAACGCCAAGGCCGCTACGCGCCAAGCCATTTCAAGTGCCCTCCTCCACCGGCAAGATGTCGGTGAATTGGTATTCCTCTACCTCCAAGCCCGCGTACGCGGCAAAGTCGCGCTCGCCCCATTGGCTGATGAAAAGCACCTTGCCTTCTGATGCTTCAAACGACCAGTTGACAAATTCGCGCTCCGCGTCGGTGCCGTCTTTACGGTACAGACCCGCGTCGCTCGTACTCCCCACGTACTCATCACCCTCAAACCGGACAGTTTCAGGCGGGTCACCATCGGCGATAATCGCCGCGGCAATATCGCCTTCGATCTCGTCGATGCCAATCGCCCGCGTCAAGGTCCAATGGGCTTGGCCGTCTTCTACGGCGCGTTCGAGGAAGCACACCTGACCATCGGCTTGCAATTCCCACTCCTCAGTGGTATAGCCATCGTAGTCATAACCTCCACGGCCTGTGACTTGCCAAGTTTTGAGGTCGTAATCGACGAGAAAGCCCACTTTCATGGTGCTGAGCGAATACTCCTGATAGGTCGGTTCGTCCTCGTTTTGGCGGCCACCGAACCACTTTTTAAAGCCCATTTTGTCTTCCTTTCAAAACTGAGTACCCATACCCTGTCGATAATAACGCGCCAGCACCGGCCTATCAAGTCGGTTGGCCTGTACGGGCAAGCGGGCCATGTCGCCGTCAAAAACCGCGAGGGCATCCCAGACTTGGCGATCGATGTAGCGCGTGGGAACGGCAAAGGCGACCGCCGTTGGGTCTAACTCAGCGGCTCCAGCCAAGTGGAAGCCCCACTCGCCAAAAGAGGGTACGTGTAAGTGGTAGGAGTGGACGGCAAAGCCCGCTTCCTCCAAAGAGGCGGCAACGCTCCAGTACGCCTCGCGGACGTGGTACGGACTAGAAGCCTGGGTCGCCAAGACGCCTTGCGGGCTGAGCAATTTGCGGCACAGCCTATAGGCTTCGACCGAATAGAGCTTGGCCAAGCTCTCCTCGCGAGGGTCGGGCAGGTCGATGAGTATTGCGCCATACGGCATGTGCTCGCGCTGCAAAAAGACAAAGCCATCTTCGTTGATCACGCGCACTTGGCGGCGATTCAAGGCATTGTCATTCAGCCGGGCCAGGTAGATGTTGCGCTGGGCCAGCCGGGTTATTGCCGGGTCGAGATCGACTAAATCAACGTGCTCAACCTCGTCGTATTTGAGCACTTCCCGCGCCGTCAGCCCGTCCCCTCCCCCGATGATGAGCACTCTTTCGCGAGAGAGCGTCAAAGCCATTGCCGGATGGACTAGGGCTTCGTGGTAGCGGTGCTCGTCAATGGAGGCAAATTGCAAGTGGCCGTTGAGGTAGAGCCGCAGGTGTTCGTCGCGCCGGGTCAGGACGATTTGCTGATAGGCCGATTGCTCGCTGTGGACGATGCGGTCTTCGTACAGGTCGCTTTCCCACCGCGCCCGCAACCCCTCCCCCTGCCAAGCCAACGCCCCTAGCGCCGCAATAACCACAAGCGCTTGCGCCCCTAGCGAGCGGAAGGCACGCTGCTCTAGCAACGTCCCCTTAAACGCAAGCACCACACCGAGGCCGAGACCGGCGTTGACCAAGCCAGCGACCAGCGCCGTATGCAGACTACCGAGAAAGGGCAACAGGATGTACGGGAAGAGCAATGAGGCCAACAAGGCCCCCAGATAGTCGAGGGATAAAACATTAGACAGCGCCGCGCGCAGCGTACCGTGACCGCGCAACAGCCGAGTGATCAGCGGCACCTCTAGGCCGATCAACGCGCCAATCGCCGTGCTCAACGCCAACATGCCGACTCTGAAGTGGTCGGTGTATCCGTAGAGCACGTAGAGCACGCCAACCGAAACCCCACCCAAAAGCCCCAGCCAAATCTCTAGCTGGGCTAGCCGCGTCAACAGCAAGTCGTCGGCGACAAAGCGCGAAAGCCAAGAGCCAAGCCCCATCGCGGCGAGGAAAAAGCCAATGGTCAGGGAAAACTGCTCGACGCTGTTGCCGAGGAAGTAGGACGACACGCTGGCGATGAGGAGCTGATAGACGATGGCGCAGACCGCAGCCGAGAAAATGGCCACCAGCAAAAACAGCGCACCCAGTCTAGGCATCTGCAAGCCCTCCCAGCGAGGAGGAATATGCCACGCCGAGACGGTCCATGGCCTGCTCCGCCGCCAGAATACCGGAAAACATGGCTTCTTCGCACAGGGGCAATCCGGTTGCATCACACGAAGCAAAAAATATCCGCTCCATGGGCTGCTGCCGCCAAGCAGCCATCGGCCCCCATAGCGACCCCGGACTAGGCCGCATCATCCCGTGCCCCCAGCGATACAGGTCGATGCGCTCGACGAGGTCGTCGAGTTCTGGGTGAACTCGGCGCAAATCAGCCATGATCTGCCCGGTCCAGAATGAATGGTCTTGCGCGAGCAAGGCGTGCCGGGCTTCTGCGAGTTGATCGACAAAGGGCCAATAGTACAGCAACACGCGGCCACTTCCCTGCTGGTGATCGGCGACCACATAGCCCAGCGATGGGCTATCGTACAAAACATTGTCCCAAGTAGTCTGTTGGGCTGTGAGCGACTCTTTGAGAAAAATCGCCGCCACCAGCCACGGGCTATACTCGATAGCCGCCATGGCTTTGGCCTGTGCATCCGGCAGGCCTACGATCGCATAAGGAGCCGTGTGGAGCTTGCCAGCGTACACCACGGCCCGCGCGGTCAGTTGTCGCTTTTCCCCGGTCGCCAAGTCGATGTATCCCAACCGCACCTGCGATCGTTCCTCGGCTAGACGAGCCACTAGCGCCTGTCGCTTTATCTCGTTCTTCCCCAACCTATTGGCGAGTTGCGTAACGAGGTGCCCATTGCCATCAGGCCACGTCAGCGTGTGGGTTGGATACGCTTCCTCGATCCGGTAGTCGTAAAATCTACAGGCATAGTAGTGAATCCCGGCCCACGCCGAGACCTGAGCTGCCGTGCTGCCGTAGTCGTCGCGGCAGGCGTAATCGACCAGCCAGCGGAGTCGGTCGTCGTGCCAGCCTTCTTCGCGGAGGTACTGGGCCATGCTAATCTGGTCCAAACGCCGCACCCGGACATCGGCCGTGCTGTAGCGCAAGGGCATGGCAAAGGCCCGGCGTCCGTCCCGGCCGCGGTGCAAGGCCCAGCGCAGCATCTCGTCTTCAAAGCGCAACAATGCTTCGCGCTCCTGGCTCGATGCGTCGATAAACGGATCTAATCCATCGGTCCAGCGACCCCGATAGAACAGTCGCTCGTGCGGCCAGCGCAGCATCGTCCCAGCGGCGGCCATCGGCTTATTCGCCGCGTCGTAGCCGTCGATAACGTCTAGATCTTGCAGTATTTCGTGGATACAGTCGGCTTCGGCGGGAGGGATGTTGATGTAGTGCGCACCCCAAGGAAATACCCAATCGCCCCATTGGCCGCTGCGACTGGTGCCCCCTAGCTGGTCGTCGAGGTCGAGCAGGAGGATCTGCTCCACCCCCGACCGACGCAGCTTCCACGCCGCCGCCAAGCCGGAGATCCCACCACCGACAATGGCGACATCACACGAACGATCTACTAAGGCAAAATCCGCCCAAGAATGCACATCGCGCAGCAGGTGCCCACGCGGCGGTCCTTGGTTGACGATCCGCCCGGGGATCGGCCGCTGCTGCTGGTCAGACGAGCAACCGCTCCAAGCAGCCCAGCTACCAGCGGCGGCAAGCGCGCCGAAAAATTGCCTGCGGCTAAGGGCCTTCATCCCATGAGCCACGGGCGACAGCCCTTATTTCGCCGTCTTCATTCGGGCCTTGAGCTGGGCCAGCGAGTCATCGACCTGGGCTCCCTTGCTGTCGGCGAGGGCTTTGTCGATCTCGTCGTCAACGGCCGTCGCCGCGTCTCCCATATCGCCATAGGCCTCGGCGAGGGCTTCCTGCTCTTCGGCCTTTTCCTTCATCCGTTCGAGCAGGGCTGTGGTGCCCTTTGAGTCGATGTTGGCCAAGTGCTGGTTGATTTTGCGGGTGGCGTTGGCGGTTTTGGTGCGCGCCTTGAGGGTTACTAAGTCGTTTTCGTACGAGGCGATTTTCGACTTCAGATCGTTGACGTTGCTCTGTAGCTTGGTGGCCATCGCCTGTTGGGCTTGGGCCTGTTGGGAAGTTTCGGTGTGCCTGCTCTGGGCCTCCTCAACGCGGGTCAGAGACTCGCGCGCCAAGCGGTCGGCTTCGGCTTCTTCCATCTGGCCGGACTCGGCCTTTTGCAACAGCAGCATGGCCTTGCGCTCGTAGTCTTCGGCGCGCCGCCGGTGGTCTTCGGACTCGCGGCTGAGCCGGATGGAAATAGCCTTGACCTCGGCGAGGGCCTTGAGACTGTCCTGCAAGTCCTTTTTTAAGTCGCGGATCGCTTGCTCGCTCATCTTGATCGGGTCTTCGAGCTTATCCACCATGGCGTGCGCCTCGGCCTGCCCGGTTTTAAACAAGCGTTGAAATATACCTGCCATGTCCTATCCTCCTATTGGGCGGCAAAACCCAGTAATTCTTCCCCGTGCTCGGCCAAACCGAGGCTGAGGGAGTTGATCGTGCTTTCCAGTTCGTTTAAGTCCAAATTCTCCAGCGCCAGCGTATTGCGATAGAGCAGCGAATCGCCTTCCTCGTTGAGGACGAAGGCACCAAAGACCAAGTCGCGGTTCATCTGCAAAATCCGCTTATACGTCTCTGCGGCTCTAGCCGCGACCTGGAGAATAAGCTGCTCGATCACCAGCACTGTATCCTCGCAATCAATAACTAGGTTTTGTACCCCCCGCTCCTCGTCGTTGACGATGATGATTTCCTCTTCGGGAATTTCCTCGGCAATGGCCAAGCCAAGCTCGAGGACGTACTCCTTTACGGTGGCAAAATCTGCCATAAGCTGCCTCCAATGTTGGTTAATGGGTAGTTAGGAACTTCTCTAGCTCTTTATAGGCGTGCGTCAACTGGGCGCACAGCGCATTGGCAACCTCGCGCTTGGCCGGATCCTGGGCGTGGCGGTCGGGGTGATATTGCTTCATCAACCGCTTCCACGACGCCTTCACCTCCTCCAGATTCGCCCCATAGGGCAGCTCCAGATTGGCGTAATATCCGGCGAGAACCGGGTCTTCGGCCGGTGCAGGCGGCGGAGGCGGAGGCCGCCAATGCCCGTAGGCATCGCTCGGCTCCTTAGCCTCAGTGTGCGCCCGCACGACGCGGAATAGGCGCGCAAGTAAGTCCATAAACGGCGAAGATACAAGGGCTAATAGACCTTGTCCACCCCTCAATAGGCGAGAGAAGAAACGGCCTTTTTGATAATCGACAAAGCCGCGCTGAACATGCCGATCAGAGCCATGCCAACCCCAAACCCCACGCTCAAGACCATGGCGTATTGCCGCCATTGCTGCGTGCCGTATCGCTTCCAGAAGTAGTGCCTAGCCAGCAAGGCACCAATGACTTGTGGAATAAGAAAATGCGGAATGCCGTTGACGCTTTGGACGTATCCCCAGATCATAAAAATCGGCATTCCCAAAAAGGCCATAGCAAAGTATGCCGCCAAGCCGAAGCCCGCCGCGCCGATGATGATGGGCCACTTCCTACCGCCGAGGGGATGGTGCGTATCCTCGTCAATCAGGCCGTCGCCATCGTCGTCGCGGTTGTTGACCACCTCTTCGTCAATGCCCTCGATGGCCCCCTCCCGATAGGTCAAGCCTAGGGGGAGAGATGACGCATCGGCCACCAAACCTTGAAGCCGGTCTCCATCCCGCTCCCACTCGACTAGCACCGTAGTCGCGGTCTCCTCCACAACCGCAGCAAAGGCGGCAACGACCTCTTCGCTGCCCCACGTATCCTGCTCAATGCTTTGGCCGTTGATCGTCATAAGGTAGTCGCCGGCTTGCAAGCCCAAGCGGAGACCTAGCCCCGCCTCGGCTACGGTGGCAACGCGCACCGCGTCGTATTCGGTCCAACTCTCGACGAATGACGTGTCCGCCGCAAACTCAAGTCCCAGTGCTTCCCCCGATCGACGCACCACAGCTCGACGCATGGTCTTCTCATCCCGCTCCCAAGCGGCAAACACCGAGTCCGCTCCCTGGGTAAAATACCGATCAATCCGCTCAGTATCCCATTGCGGGACGCGAAGTTCGACGCCGTTTATCGCGCGGAGGCGGTCGCCTTCCACCAGCCCGAGTTGGTCTCCCAACCCCTCCGGCCTCACACCCGCGACGAGAGCCGCGATATTGAGGTCGCCGTCGTCGTCCTTGCGGTTGCCGGTAAAGCGCATGTCCTGCCACAGAACCTCAAAGAGCAAGGGCTCGTCCGAGGATCGTTGCAAAGCCTCGCCGTCAAAGCTGGGTAGGCGGTCCACTTCAAAGTAGAAATCAACCGAATCGCCCGGAGCCAAATTGATCGCAGCTCGGAAGTTGGGGTTCGGCGTGGCAATCGCCATGCCGTTGGGGGGCCAAAGTAGCTGGGGGCCATCCGACGGAGTACCCGCCTCGGCGTCGATCCTCTGGGCGGCCTCTGGAGGCGGTGGTGCGTCCCCGCCGCTGAAGTCCGTGTAGAAGTAGCCTGTCTGCGACCAAGGTCCATAGTCTCGCTTTACCGGATCGGGCACCTCTAAATCCCTAGTGGTACTTGCCCGCCAGTACCACCAACGGCCGTCCTCCAAATTGGGCGGGCTCCACACAACTTGACCGCTGGGCACAATATCCCCTTCCAACTCCTCTCCGGCGCGCCACGTTTTGTTGTACATCGTGCCGGAGTAGGCGAGCGCCCGGTCAAAGGCCTCCAGCGGCCAATAGACTTGCGCGTATGGGTAGCTCTCCGAGGGAATGGGACCCAAGCGCCAGAGGAAGCTCCAGTACATCAGACTCACCCCAAAGACAATGGGCAACATAAAGAGCTCGGCCTTAAGCAGGCTAGTAAACCTCATCCCGGTCAGCTCTACTATCCTAAACTGCTCGGCGTTCCCGCCGAAGTTGCGGGTAGGAAAGGGCACGAACCAGATTTCGACCCCGCGAAAGCCAGTCATAAAGCGGATGGCGTCTTCGACATGGGGGATCGAAATGTTGCGGCCAACCAAGCCATCGAGCCGGGCACTGACAAAGGACATGATAGGCGCATAGACAAAGGCGATGAGCACGAAAAGCACCAACAGACCAGTGCTGACCAAGGTGGGAAACAAGCTCTTGGCCAACACGATCGGATAAATCGCCGCTACGCAAAACAGCGAAGCGCAAACCCACATATTGAAATCGCCGCGGCCGAGGTGTTTTAAGCAGTACCCCCTCACTTCGGCCGGGCGGAGGCAGTCCGAGTGCTTACACATCCCCGACTGATCGGCCCCTTGGAGCTGGAGCTTCTCCCGCAATTCGGCCTGCTTTTCTCGGCCAGTGGAAAAAAGCTGGTGAAAGCTGACGATGGTGACCGCGATGGTAATGCCAATGGAAAAGGCGCGCCAAAAGTCGATTCCAGTGACGATGGAGGTTTGGATGGTGTACATGCCGAGTTCCCAGCGCGGCAGATAGCCCCATGCGTAGAGAAAGGGACTGATGGCCGTGTGTAGCATCACCCCGGCAAAGGAGCCGATCACCCCCCAGAAGGGCAGGAACAACCCGGCGAATACCGCCCCCAAACTCGTGGAGATCCCCAGCGGCGCAGCCTGTATGATATTGCCGAAATAGGGACTCAACTCCCAGAAGGGAATCGGCAAGATCGTCACTTTGGAACCCCAAATCTCGGTAATGACCGGGACCCCTACATAGATGACCCCGAATGACGCACCGATAACCGCACCGATGCTGAACACTGGCCACTTCCACGTCTCCTGCTCGGCCCCCGAATCCTCGGCCAGTGCCATAGCGCTCAACGCCGACATGGGTGCGGTGGGAAAGGGCAATTGCTCGCGGTCGGAAACGAGCCGGAAGAGCATGTAGCCGGTCGTAAACCAAGCGATGCGGCTCATGATCGTCCCAACCACTAACAGCAGGATCGGAGCCAGCCAGTCGCGGTGGATAAAGGTGCGCTCGGCAATGGCCTCCGAATCGGGCGCGGGTGCCCACCACCACGGCAAGCGGTGCGCTATCCCGAATAGCTCGGCTTCGGCCGAGGTCACAAAGTACTGACGCCAGAGCAAGCCGAGGAACGCGCCCTCTCCGCCGGCGATCAAGGCACCGGCGACGTACACTAACAGGTAAATCTCTTGGCGCCTGAGCGCGGCAAATGATCGCTTCGAGACCTCTAAAAAGAGAATCACCGTCACCCATTGCGCCGCCGTGCCTATATCGATACCCGCGTACAGCCCGAGGAACATCTCGCCCGGGGTCATAATCAGCGAGATGAAGAGCACCCCGATAATGGTACGGCTCGTAAAGCCCTCCTCAAAGCGGTCGGGTGCTTGGAGCAAGTCGCGGTACTCATCGACCTCACCCCATTGGCGCTCCTTTTTTTGTTCGCGATCAAATAGCTGCTGAAAAAACGCAGACAGTCTTTGAAAAAACGCTTCCATCATTCCACTTGCTCAGTTTCTGCGGCCGCGGCCAACATCTGCTCGGCGACCTGGCGATGGTGAGCTTTGGATTCCTCCGCCAGCGTGTGCCAGAGCAGGAACTCTTTCCGCAGACCATTGATAAATCGGTGGTTGACCCGCTGCCAGAAGGTGTCCTGACCACTGATCCGCTGTATGTAAATCTCCACTGTATATACGGATTTAACCGAGGTAGGCAAAAATTCGAGCTGCATGAACTGGCTCACCCCCATGTCGAACGGCGCCAGCCAGAGCAGGAGTTGCACCGCGTATTCCGGCCCGCGCTCGCCGGCTTCCTCGACCAACTGGACCTTCTCGGCGTAGAAGTCGCCGATGGACTCCTCGCTATAGGCGCTGAAGTACCCGGCCAAAAAGCCGCACAAGCCCCGTACTTCCCCCTCGCTGACCATAAAGGGGAACTCCATTTCCCAGCGGTCTCCATCAGGGTCCGGCGGCGTCCAGCGCCGGACCGTATCCGGCACGGCCGTGCGGGCTGCAATCCTCGCCGGATAGATAGTCGAAAGCAAGACCACGGCCATCACGATCAGCGACGAGACGATCGCCGCCATCGACGAGTAATTGAGGCTTATCCCCTGTAGCAGGTCCAGCGCAATGAATGCTTTGCCCAAACTCTGGCCGAGAATATAGCCCAAGGTAACGCCAATAATCGCATAGACACAGGCCTCGGCCACAAAGAGCAAGGCGATATGCAGCGGTGCTAACCCCACCGACGAATAAATGCCGATCTCGCGGAAGCGCTCATAGACGGCCCCCATCATCGCATTGAGCACAATCAGCGCGGCGATAAACATCGGGATCACCAAAGCCCCCAACCCCTCGACATCAGTCAATCCAATTGAGGTATAGGAAAACACCTTAGTGGCGGCTTCACCCGGCTCCTGCAGACCGACGAAGAGCGTAATGGCCAGCCGCAGGAGAAAATCCTCGACCATTTCCTGTCCGTGCTCCCCATCCTCCATCCGCACCGCCACTGAGCGCAGCATCCCCCCCGCCTCCCGCAGCGTCCCGTATGGCAGGACCAGCACATTGTCGGATTCTAGGTGGATGAAGGGCCGAATATCGAGCGCGGATTCATCTACGGCGATGCTCATCTTGTCCTGAGTTACCGGCCCCAATGCTTGGGCACTCGACATCTGGAAATCCGCCGGCGTCAGCGGCTCGTCGTCGAGATCGCGAATATCCTCAAACAGATCGGGGTCGAACACGCCCCGCACCACCAAGTCCCGACCAAACACCCGCACCGTGGCCGTGCCCAGTTCCGCTGGCCCGACGCCCAGCACCTCGGCCATGCCCTCGGCCATCAGACAGGACGCCTCGTCCTCGCGCGTGAAGAAGCGGCCGGCCACCAGCGCCTGATCGATGCCGGTAACGCGCACTTCCTCCGGCATCAGCCCCAGCATCCCGGTCGCCCGCACCACCGAAGTATCGCCGAAGACTTCAATGTATTTTTTTTGCTCGTCGTCAAAGGCGACGTACCAGTTGCGCGGCACGACCACTCCTTCGGTAGCAAAGTGGGAGTGGGCGTAGTCGAGCGTCGGGCGATTGAGCACATTCCAATTGCGGTCGCGGATCAACACGCCTTCGTAGGTTCCCTCGTGGTCCATCGCAAAGGCCATGTAACGGATCTGGGTATTGAACGAGGTGAACGAAAGCACCGTAAAGGTGAGCAGGACCAAGGTCAGCAAGGTCAGCCCGGTGCGCAGCTTGCGCCGCCGCATGTTGGAAATGCCGAGCATAAAGGCCGCGTAGCTGGCGCTGGCGCGGCTGATGTCGGTCTCGTGGACGTGGGCTTCCTGCGCCTGATAGGCTTTCATATAGCGGTTGAAGCGGGTGCTGATCATCGACAGGACAAACGCCGCCATCGCCATGATCGCAAAGGCCAGCAAAATCACCAGCGGATGGGCGATGGCAAAGGCCGGGTGAACCTGCGAGATGGCAATCCAAATCACCAGCAACAAGCCCCCAAACCCGGCTAGCTGCCAGCGAATATCGGCGGCGGCAAACAGCAACCGCTCCCCTAAGAAGGCCGTCGGGATGACCAAGGCGAGAAAAAACACCATGCCGCTGATGACGTCATTGAGCGTCTGTAGGACCTCTGGGTATGCACGGGACGTCACCCCTAGCGCGGCCCGGACGTGCTCGACATAGCGCTCCCAATCCTTGGCCTCTTCCGCCTTTTTTGCCTCTTCGATCAGGCTTTTGCCGCGCTGGTGCAACCGGGCCAAACGCTGATTTTCAATGGCGTGTTCGCGCAGGGTGCGCAGCCGCGCCTCGTTGAGTTGCCACATGTCATCGACCGCCAGCATCCCGGTGCGAACCAGCGAGTCCTCTCTGAGCACGTAGCCCCGCCCGCGCGCCTGCTCCTCATCTTCGTTTCCCTCGCTGTTGAGCAAGAGCATGCGGTTGTCGATGATCATTTTGATGCCGTCGTCTTCGTCGGCGTCCTGCGGGCCAAAGACCACCCCTACGGCCTCGCCGGTGTCAGCTCCTCGCGCCAGTCCGAACTGCCGAGGTTCCACCCCACTGCGATCGACGATTTTGATCCCCTTGAACGACCGGAGATAGCGCGGGTCAATCATGCTGTAGAAGGGCCGTGAAATGGTGGGAAAGACGACGATGATCTTTTCGTTGACATTCCAGCGAATTTTGCTGTCGATCATCCACCCGTTCACGATCCCGCCGCTGAACTTCTGCGCCCTTTCAGAAAGGTCGGGTGCGAACGCGATCTCCCCAGTCTCAGGCTTGACTTGATAAGCCGCCACCGGATAGGCCCCGGTGTGCAAACCGGCGATATGGGCGACGCCTTGGTCGTCCGTGAGGTGGTACTGCGCCCAGCGCACGCCCTTGTGCGCTTTGAATCGAGGATCCACTACGACAATGGCGTCGGCGATGGGACGGTCCGGCACTTGGCTGCGGCGCGGGAACGAGCGGACCTTGACCCGCAGGGAGCGCAATTTGTCCTTGAGCACGGGGCCAAAGTCTTCGAGATCGGCAAACAGGTCCTCGTCGTTGACGGCCCGCGCCAGCATGGCGTTGAGCAGGCGGCTTTGGCGGGCCAGATTGTCGATATTCATCCGCTCTGGCGTATCGAACGGGGTATCGACGATGTAGCGGGCGTCGTTGACAGTAACAAACGACAGCGAGACAATCCCCGCGGTCAGCGCCTGCTCCCCACTGACCGAGACCCCGCCCGGCACGAAGGTTGACCAATCCATACCGCGAATCGGGCTGATCCCATTGGCCAACGGCCGCTCCTGCTCCAAGCCCAACCGCGCCGACTCCTCCTCGGCATAGGCTGTAAAGCGCCGTCCAAAAGGCACGAAGAACCGCTTGAGATCGTAGCTAAAGGTATTGTTCCAAATCCCCAGCCCATCGGACTGACTCGTCAGGTCAAGGCAGATGAAGAGCTTGGGCTTGAGCGGCTCTGTCATCCGCTCGGCGTAGTAGGGATGGAGGCGGGCGTGGCGCTCGAGGAAGTGGACAATTCCCTGCTGAGCTTGGAAATGCGCGCCTGTGGCCACCAGCACGACCGGCCGCCGCGGCGGGTGACGCACTAGGTGCTCGGCCAGCGCCAGCAATACGGCAATACCGCTGGTCGCTTCGGCCGCCGGAGCCAAGGCGGGAACCACCGACATGCCGTCGTAGTAGCTTTCGATGACAATGGTCTCGTCGGCCAGCGCCGGGTCGGTGCCGGGGAGCCGGCCCCAGATATTCCAAGCCGTCTCGCGCTGCCAGTCCATCCGCCCCTTGAGCACTACGGAAGTTGGCTGCTGGAGCAACCGCTCTTTGAGTTGTAATCCAGCGGCTCTTTCGATCCAAAAGCGCGGGATGTCCAGCGGTGCAGTGGAGTACTTGGCCGCAGCTTGGTTGCGGGTAGTCTCCTCCGGCTCGATAAAGACGATGGCGCGTGCGCCCAGCGAAGCGGCCTGCAACCAGCGGCTCCAGCTATTGAACTCCATCAGCACTACCCGGCCGTGGAGTTCGCGGCCCGCGTACTCCTCCCACTCGCCGTCCCCGCCGTAGATCATCTCGCCCGCGTACTCGGGTAGTGTCGAGGTGCGGACCAAGTTGGGCCACAGGCCATAGAGTGCGTAGCGCTCCCCACTCTCTGTGATAAGCAACTCGCCGCCTTGGTCGATGGGCACGGTGACTTCAAAGGATTCGCGATTCAGCTCGGGCAAGCCAATCTCGCGCAGGCGTTGCTCGACGTAATCCGCCGCGGCCGCGGCCCCAGGATAGCCGCTGACCCTAGAGCCGAGCGACGACAGATAAGCGACGGTTTCGCGCACGCCGTCCTCGCGCGCCCAACCGCTATCAGCAGTCAGCACGAGAACGCAGAGGATGTAGTAAGCCGAGTGTTTCATGCCCAAAAAACGGAGTTCCCCACTTTGCCGGTGAAGTAATCTATGACCAACCACAGTCCATTGCACGAAACCTGCCCGCAGATCAGCCCCAAGAAAAACATCTGACTGCGGCGATACAAGGCCACCCCGCCAAAGCGCATGAGCAGCTTCTTGATAGACCAAGCCAAGAACACGCTAAACCACACGTAGTTGAGCAGGTTGTTGCCGCCAATGGGAAAGCCGATGGGATGCACCGGCCACCACGGCAGGCGCTGCCGCGCCCACATCATCACTCCCATCACCAGCGCACCGCCGGACAAAAACCCTACCCCCGGCCAATGTATGCCCGTTGGCTCTAGGTTGCGGAGCGCGTTGCTGTACGCGGTTTCGGGCGCACCTTTGAAAAACCAACTATTGAGGTTTACCCCACCGTGCTGATAGGCCATGTGGAAAATCATCCAAAACGCACCAATCGTACCGATGAAGAGCGCGAGAATAATAGCCCAAAACACCAGCCGCCGCAGCCGCGGCTCCATCTCCTCGATCAGCTTGAGGGCGTTGGTGCAGGTGGCCATGACGAACACCCGCACGTCCGCGCCCCACATATAGGCCAACGACAGGTTCCACACCCCAGTCCGCGTCACCAAGTCGGTCCCCAGCCCCAAAATTACCAAGTCGGGGGCCGTCATTGGGGCGCGCACGGCTGCTAGGCCGGCTTCGGCGACGATGCGCGTTATGCCGAGGAAGATGAGTAAGGCCAAGACGACAAAAACAAACGCCACCCACAGCGGCGTCCCCATGACCCACAGCCAGCACGACATGACCAAGACCCCACCCACAGCGCCGAAAAAAGACCAGCGATAGGACATGATTTCATCCCCGTCCTCTACCTCTGGCGCCAAGCCGAGGGCCTTTTTACATACATTGCCAAAGTGTTCCCGGCCCACCCACAAACCAACCCCGACCATCGCCAGCAAGGCACCGACCCCTTGGTAAGCCATCAGGGTAAAATCGGCCACGCCGAAGGTGACCTTCTGCTCGGACGTCAAGCCAGCGACCGCCAAGAACTCCTTTTCAAACTTGGCCAACAGGTGAAAGAACCAGATGCCAGCCGCGATATTGGCATTGATGAAGTACGAAAAGCCGACTATGGCGAAGCTGACGGTCACTCGCAAGGTCTGCTCGCCCACTAAGGGGATCCATTTAGTCAGGGCGAAGACCGGAAAAGCCGGATCGTAGCGATGCAGGGCCTTCAAGCTGCCAAAAAAAATCGGCACCATAAAACCGGCCCACATGGCCGGCTGGCGAAAAAAGGTATTGATCTTAAGCCCGCGTTCTTCTCCCCGCACCATCGCCAGCCCCACCTGCGTGATCGGATAGGGCAATCGCTCACGCTCCATCCACTGCCGACGGATGATAACCGCGACCGACACCATAGTCACGTATAGCGCCAAGAGAAAAACGGCCCACCAGCACAACGGCTCTACCCATGCCGCGTATGGAATCGCCTCCCCGGATGCCAATCCTTCGTAAAAGGTCTTGCTGTCGCTCCCGTCGTTGACTAGGACTTCGCGTGCGGAAAAATGGGGAAAGAGCATTTCCTGCCACTTGTTTTCCGGCGAGGCAAAGTAAAACACCGCCGTGATCATCGGCAGGATTTGTTCGCTCAGGCCCATCGTGCAAAGCGCCGAGACGATCAACAGCATGACGTACACGAGAATCAGCTCGGCCCGATTGAGTACCAAACTCCGCCCGCAAGAAACCAATACCATATTGAGCAGGGATGAGGCGACGATGAAGGTGGCAAAGAAAAAACCCGGAGCAAAGGGATCGAGCGGAGCCACCCAGCCATAGTAGCAGCCATAGAGCGCACACGAGACCAAGGCCCAAACCACCGCGCCCGACGGGCTAGCGGCGACCTTGAACAGCACATTGAGCAGCCCAATGAGGACGAGAAACAAAAAAATGGCCCCGGGCGTGCTGAAGTCCAAGGCCATGTAGGAGCCGCGGATAATCATGTTGCCGTACGGAGCGCCGACGGCGAGGAAAAAGCTGAGGAACGCTCCCACCCAAAACGCACGCATGGTTAGCTGCTGGGTACCGGGCGGAGCCAGCAGGGCTTGGTCTCGCCCGGCGAGGTGGTCTAGGTAGTGAGTCGGCAAGCGTCTTAGCAAGTAGAGCCCCTTACTGTATCGAATAGCGTGTTATAATAAGCAGCTTAACCGATTGGGACAAAGAGAATTGACGGCAGCGGTCTTTTGTGGTTTTTTTCGCGTCATGGAACTTGACTTCCTAAAGTTCGCCAAGCCGCTCCTCCGCGCGCCCACAGCCCCTTTCCACGAACATTTTGCCTTCGGCATCGCACGCGCATTCGCAGCCGCGCGGCCTCTAATCCAAGTGTTCCACGACCGCTGTGGCAACAGCTTGCTGATCTACGACGGCGGGGGCCAACAGGAGGAGGACGAATTCATCGTCTTAACTGCCCACCTCGACCACCCCGGCTTAGTGTGGAGGACCTCACAGGGGTCAGGCCGCGCCCTGTTCGAGATACTCGGCGGCGTCGAGCTGGAACAGGCGCTAGCGACGGGCGTGCGCCTTTTCGACCTGAATCGCCCGGCTACCCAGCGCGGAATCCCCGGTACCATCGTCCGCACGGTGGAAGCAGCAGGAACGCGCTATCCTCTAGTTGAAGTAGCCACAGCACGCGACAGCCTCCAAGGGCCGGGGACTTTTGCGATGTGGGATTTGCCGGCCTTTCGGGTGCGGGGTCGGCGCTTGAACGGACGGGCGATCGACGATTTGGCCGGCGCGGCCGTGGCTTTGTGTGTCTTGGATTCCTTGGTTCGTCAGCAAGCCTCGGTCCGCCTCGGCGTCTTGCTCACCCGCGCCGAAGAGGTGGGTTTCGTCGGTATGCTCGCCGCGCTGGAGGCTGGGTTCTTGCCGCGCCGCGCGCTCTATATCAACATCGAGTGCTCTAGCGTGGCGGCTGGAGCCGTGCTGGGCGCGGGGCCGATTTTGCGGGTGGGCGACCGGCTCTGGGTTTTTGACCCAGACATCAGCGGCGGGATGGCTGCACTAGCGGACGAATTGGCCTCCCATCAGCCTACTTTCCGCTATCAGCGCAAACTGATGGACAGCGGTGCTTGCGAAGCCACTCCGCTTATGCAGGCCGATTACCGCACAGGTGCAGTGGCGCTCCCCCTCGGCAACTATCACAACGCCGGGCCGGGCGCACAATTGGCCCCAGAGTACATCCACCTCGACGATGCCAACGGGCTAGTGCGCCTTCTCGTCCACGTAGCCCAGCGCGGCATTGGCACGGGGCTGGCGCATTCGGCCGCGGCGCTCGACTCCATGCTCGCCAGCCGTCTAGCGCACTACCGCGGGCGCCTGCTCCCCTTGTAGCAGCAGGCACTCCGCAGCAACAATTAATTTGGTATTTAGTGTGTTAAAAGGCGATGCGACTCTTGAGGGATTGCAATAAGGGTCAGCTAGTAACTTGTTCTCATGCAACGAGATACTAGATGATGGTCCAGCCCCCATCCACCACCAGCGTGTGCCCGGTGATCATCGACGCAGCATCCGACGCCAAAAAGATCACCGGTGCCGACATTTCCTCCGGCTCGGCCAAGGCGCCGCGCAGCAGATTTTTGGTCTTCACCGCATCGGCGAAGGCTTGGCTTTCTCGCATCGCGGTTTCGGCCAGCGGCGAGCGGGTCACGGTTGGGGCGACCGCGTTGACCCGTATCTGGTACTCGGCCCATTCCGCGGCCATAGTCCGCGTCAGGTTATTGACGCCGCCCTTGGCACCTGAGTACGGGCCGCGCTCTGGTGCGCCGACCACGCCCGCTTGGGACGAGATATTGATGATATTGCCTCCCCCCCCTTGGGCGATCATCTGCCGTGCGGCAATCTGGCTACAGAAAAACACATTCTTCAGGTTGGCATCGACGATCAGGTCGTAGAGATCTTCGTCGTAGTCGAGGATTTTGCCGACCTTGTTGTAGCCGGCGTTGTTGACCAGCACGTCAATCCGCCCAAAGTGCGCTACGACCGCGGCCATAAAACGCTCGATAGAGCTTACGTCCGTTACGTCGAGTTGATGGTGGAAACACGTCCCGCCCGCGGCCTCAATCTCCGCAGCCAGCGTTTCCAACTCAGCCGTGGTGCGGCTGCCAACGGCAACACGCGCGCCCGACTGGGCGCATTCTAAAGCAATCGTCCGGCCAATCCCCCGACCAGCTCCCGTGACAATGACGATTTTACCTTCTAGACCAAAACGCGCGAGCGGTGGCATTTTTTCTCCTCTTTAATAATCGGCGTCGGCGGCCCGTTGCAGCGCGCCAGCCGGAAAGACCGACACTGTTGCGTCAGCTCCGTGGTAGTTTTCCAATTCGCTCAATACGGCCGGCCAAGTTTTGCAAAAAATAACCCCCTCGCCAAAGAGCGAGGCTGCATCCCACTTGTTGATCCCAGGCGAAAATAGAATGGTGCGCCGGGCGGGCGGCCCGGCCTTACCCCTCAGGGCGGTACCCGGCCCCAATACCGAGTGCCAACCCAGCCCCTCTGGGCTAGCCGAGCACATGACCGTGGTTGAGTTTTCGTTGAAAGGGTTTTTCTTGGTGCCGCTCAACGGCGTCATGGCCAATCCGGCTTGGCACAGTTCCGTATCTTTGGGGAAGGCGTTGAACACCCCAATGTCGAAAGCGTCGGGCACTTGGGTAGCGTATTGTGCCCGTCCTAACTCACAGCCTCGCGCAAAGGCCGCGTCCGTGTCCCCGGCGACCAAACCCGAAATCTCCAAGCTCTCGTTGAGCAGCGGGTTGACGATATACGTAACCCCCGCCATCTTCGCCACCTCGGACAGGTGGGCGCGAAAATTTTCGTGTACGTGGCGGTGGTTGAGCATGATCGTCTGCTGCCCACAAGCACCGGGAATGAGCAATTTGGCCCCACCGCCAAACATCCCCCCGCGCGGCGTGATCATCCCCAAGGCGATGCGCACCTCGCAGGAGGTCATATCGCGGTTGACCCAAATCGGCACTCCGCGGCTGGAGTAGCCTAAAAATTCCAAGTTCTCGTAGGCATTGTGGTTGAGCACCTGCATGGTATCGACGATGTCCAACCCGACCTTCTTAATCAAGTCGTCGCGGGTCATCGGGCGGTGGGCTGCCAGCGCGCAGATGATCTTTACGGCATCGGCCCCAATCCCGGCCGCAGCCAGTTCTTCCAAGACATAGGGCAAGAGCCGAAAAGCCGGCGTCGGGCGCGAGAGGTCGTCAACCAAGATGGCCGCCGAAGACCGGCCGCGGGCGAATTCGCGCAGGGGCGGAGCGCCAATGGTCTCCTGTAGCGCCTGGCGAATGCCAGCGTCGCCGATGTCCGGCCCGCCGCGCATGTGGTGCACTGCCACTTCCCAGTGATCGGGAAACTCCATTTTGAACGGGGCCTTGCCGTACCAAGCGGCCCACGGGACAAAAATTTCCTGCATGATGTTCCTCCTAGTCCAAGCCCATGGCCCGCAGGTTGCGCAGGCTCAGACCCAAGCTGTCAAAAGGGTCGCCTGGGCAGGTGTCTTGCTCGATTAGGTACCACTCAATCTGTGCTCTTTTACAGGCCGCGAGAATAGGCTCCCATTCCAAGTTCCCCTCTCCTACTTCAGCGAAGCATTGCTTAGCGCCATCCATGCTCAGGTCTTTGAGATGGACGATGTGCATGCGGTCGCGGAACTTGTCCAACCACGAGACCGGGTTGCCGCCGCCGTGTTGGATCCAATAGGTGTCTATTTCAAAGGAAAAGACGGCTGGGTCGCTCTCCTCGCGGAGGATGTCCAATCCCGTGCGCCCCGCAAAGCGTTCCAGCTCGAAGCTGTGGTTGTGGTAGCTAAAGGTCAGGCCCGCATTGATGAGCGGACGCGCGGCCTCCGAAGCCTCGGCCGCAAAGCGGGCAAAGCCCTCGCGGTGCCGGTATTCCTGGGGCAAGCCGCCGATGGCCACGTGGCGGCACCCCCACATCTGATGCTCCTCGACGACGGCTTGCGGCTCGTCGCAGATGCGCTGGTAGCTAGAGTGCGTGGCCGCGATCTGCACCCCCTCGGCCTCGCTTATGGCGGCCAGTTCGGCTGGTGTGATCGCCCCGAAGGCCGAGGCTTGCACGGCCTCGTAGCCGAGTGCTCGCACCTTGGCGAAGGTTTGGCGAATGTCATCCGGGGTTTTGGTATAATCGCGCACGGTGAACAATTGCGCGCCAATCGTTGAAGTGGGCATGTCGTCTCCTGTGTCTTGTGAACTCCGCGCAATATAGCCGCCGTCTCTGCTAGCGTCAATTCAGCAGGAGCTAAACTATGGTCAGCTTGTCGGGCCTATTCCCCTCTCTGCAGACGTTGGGCTTCTCGCCGGTATTCTGGGATTGTAGTACCAAGGACAATAATGTATTCGTTGCGCCAGCGTTTTTCGGCGTCGATGTCCACGCTGAGAGCAATCTCGCAAGGGATACGCCAGGTTGACGGCGACCAAGATCCTACCAGCTTCATATCCCAAAATTCAAGTCTTGGGCCTTGCGGTCTAAAGGCCATTTAGAGGCCCTAACAAAACATCCGGCGTCGGCCCAAGCGTGCGCGAGCAGGGGCTTTGTTAGGGCCTCGGAAGAGGATTGTCAACGTGTCGAAACAGAAACAGGAGGCGGTAGTAAACTTATTTTTGTCGGTGTACGCGCCGGCCCTGATCCTGTCGGTCTGCCGGGGCCTGCTATTGCCCGTCCTGCCTTTGTTCGTTCGCTCTTTCGAGGTATCGTACAGCTTAGTGGGCGTGGTCCTGGCCGCGGACGGGATCGGCACTTTGCTGGGCGATGTGCCCGCGGGAGTGGTGGTGCGGCGAGTGGGCGAAAAGCGCGCCATGCTGTTGGGGGTGGGCTGCGTCTTGGCGGGAATTTTCGGCCTGCTGGTGGCCGCTGATCTGTGGCAAGTGAGTGCCTGCCGACTAGTGTCGGGGGTCGGTACGGCCCTGTGGAACATTTCGCGCCATACGTACCTAGCCGGAGCCATTCGGCCGGCACTGCGGGGACGGGCCATTGCCGTATTCGGGGGCATAGGACGGATTGGCTACTTTGCCGGACCGCTGCTCGGCGGCTTGGCGGCCGGGGTGTACGGTTTTCGGGCCGCCTTCCTGTTGTACGGGATGTTGGCGGTAGTGGCTTTGCTGGCGGTCTTGCTCTGGGTGGAGGACCGCGGGGCCTCCCCGGGAACAAGCCACCGGTCCAGCGGACGGGTCGGCGATGTTGTGCGCGGCCACTACCGCATCCTGCTCACTGCCGGCTCGGCCCAGTTGTGCGCCCAAATGGTGCGCACGGCCCGCATGGTCATCGCGCCGCTCTACGCGGCTGATGTCCTCGGTTTGGGGGTCGAGGAGGTAGGGGTGATCATAGCCATTGCCGCGGCCGTGGACATGCTCATGTTCTATCCGGCGGGCATGATCATGGACCACTGGGGGCGCAAGTACGCCTCGGTGCCCAGTTTTTTCGTCCAGAGTATGGGCATGGCCGCCATTCCCCTAGCGCAGGATTTTTCGGGCCTGCTCCTAGCCTTGGTGGTAGTGGGCTTGGGCAACGGTATAGGATCGGGGACCATGATGACTCTGGGCGCGGATCTGGCCCCGGACGACGGGCGGGGGGTGTTTTTGGGCCTGTGGCGCTTTGTCGGCGATTTGGGCGGGGCGGGCAGCCCCCTAGCCATGGGCTATATCGCCGATTGGGTCGGCCTGACCGAAACTCCATTGGCCGCCGCGGGCATTGGCCTAGTCGCGGCCCTCACTTTGTGGCTGGGGGTGCCCGAAACCCTGAAAAGGGAAGACCGTCTGTAAGCTGGGGCGGCGATGCTGGCGTGAATCCCCCCTCAGATACCACCGCACGAACTGCAACTGCTGCACGAGCTGCAGGACGCTCCACTGTCGCCGCTGTCGCCACCGAAATCTAGCCACGACGAATTTTCGCCGGACTCAGCGCCCGCTTCCTGGACCGAGGCAGTCTGATCGAGGCCGTCCTGATAGTTGTGGCCCGCATGGTAATCGACATCGCTGGCGGGCGGGGACTCGAAGTCGGCCTCTGGATTGAGGGTATTGCTCTCCCCGGCGTGGAAACCCGCGGCCCCAACATCGAATACGGTCTGGCCCTGTTCATCTACCACGGATACGTCGTGATAGTGGATATTGTGGTGGAATGACATGGACGACCACATCCAGGCGTAGAGAAAAAACGCGTCAAAGCCGTGATAGCCGTGGAAGAGGGGAGGCGTATCCGCTCCGGTGTGCCGCTCCTGCAATTGCTCGGGCCGGTCCACGGGCTGTCGGGGGCGAATGACGCGAGTGTCGAGGGTCTGGCGCACATCGTCGCATTTGATATAAGTGGCCACGGCCTGGTTGAGGCGACTGATAAAGTGGCTGAAATGGGCTTCTTTCCGCCGCTGGAATTGTTCGTACGCGTCCTGGGCTTGGAAGACGGGCTCCATGCGCTGGCGCAGGCTGTCGGCGCTTTCCCCGGGCTGTTGGGCAAAGTCGTTGGCCGTGCCGTTGACGGTGATGGTAATGGGGTACACGTCCGGCGAGTGGAGCCGGTCGATCTCAATTTCAATGAGGTAGGTCAGTTCCCGGTCGGCGTGCTCGACGACCAGATAGAGGGCCTCGAACAATTCCGATTCGTAGTAGTCGGTCTCCATCTGGAACTGTTCCATGGCGTCCTTGAGATCGTCCTCCAGGCCCTGCTCGTCAAAGTAGAAGTCGTACTGGTCCTTGGTCAGGCGGACGATATTGGTCACGCCCATAGAGCGCAAGGCCATATTGAGCTGTTGCAAGATGGACACCGCGGTGAAGGTCTCTTGTTCTTCCCGGTCGGACAGACCACCCGCAGTCAGGTAGTAGAGCATACGGCCGAAGACCTTGGTGGGTTTGACCTTTTCGACTAGGGTCTCTTGGGATGGGTCAATGGCGAGTTGGCCGTTAAAGTACATGGGAATCCTCCTCGGTGGGCGGCTAGGAACTGGCGCTGTGGCAGCCCCCGCAGTCGGCTCCGGGCAGCCAATAGGCCGCAGGTGGCGGGCCAAAGTAACGCTGGTACAGGGCCAAGGTCTGGTCGAATTGGCTGTTGTTTCCGTCCTCCACGCCCCCGGGTTGGTGGTGGATCATACGGCCAAAGTGCCGGCGGCAGAAGGTGCCGTAGATGCGAGTGCAGAGGATGAATTCGTGCCAGGCCAGATCGACGGGGCGAGAGGGGGTCAGGACCTGGTCGCTGGCGGCGACCAAGTGGAGGAAACGCAGAACTTCGGTTAGCAGACAAGGGACTTCCCGGCCTTGCACGTGGGTCCCAGAAGAGATTTTGTCCCCCAGAACGGGTTGTTTTTGCAGGAGTTCCAAAGCTAGGGCCGCGTGATCTAGGACGTCGGGAGAAGGAGCCGGCCCGCGATTCTTGTCACCGCCCATCGGTGAAGTAATCTTTGGTGCCCTTGGCTTGCACGGCGTCGCCGATCCGGTTCAAGGCGTGGACGTACGCCGCGGTGCGCGGCGATATGCCCCGCTCTTGGGCAATGGTCCAAATGCGCTCGGTCTCCTCGACCATCATCTGCTTGAGCCGCTGGTTTACCTCTGCTAGCGTCCAATACAAACCCTGGCGATTCTGCACCCACTCGAAATAGCTCACGGTCACGCCGCCGGCATTGACCAAAATATCGGGAAATACGATCACGTCCCGTTCGCGCAGAATCTCGTCGGCACCCGGCGTGGTGGGGCCGTTGGCCAGTTCGTACACCGCCTTGGCCTTAATGTCGCGGGCGTTGGCCTCGGTGATCTGATTTTCCAACGCCGCTGGAGCTAGGATATCGACGTCGAGCGCGAGCAATTCTTCGTTGGTGATGGTGTCGTGCTCGACGATGCTGCACACCGTGTCCTCGCAGTACGCTGCCTTGAGGGTGCGGGTCGAATCCTTGAACTGGCGCACGCTGGGGATGTCGAGTCCTTCGCGCCGATAAATTCCTCCTTTAGAGTCGCTTACAGCCACGACCCTATATCCGGCATTAAAGAGCAATTCGGCGATGATGGCCCCGGCATTGCCAAAGCCTTGCACGGCCACAGTCGTGTCGGCCGGCGATCCATTGCCGAGCTTGGGCCAAGTCGCCTCGATGGTGAAAAAGGCTCCCATCGCGGTCGCCGTATCGCGCCCTAGGCTGCCCCCCATGGTCAAGGGCTTGCCGGTGATGACTGCGGGCGTGATCTGCCGCTTGATAATGCTGTACTGATCCACCATCCAGCCCATAATCATCTGATTGGTATAGACATCCGGCGCTGGAATATCCACATCTGGGCCGATGAAGTCGGCCACGGCGTCGATGTAGCCCCGGCTGAGTCGTTCCAGTTCAAAATGGGACATTTCCTTGGGATTGACCGTGATGCCACCTTTGCCGCCGCCAAAGGGCAAATTGGCTACCGCGCATTTGAAGGTCATCCAGAAGGCCAACGACTGAACCTCGTCGCTTGACACGTCTTGGTGGTAGCGAATGCCGCCTTTGGTCGGGCCTCGGGTATCGTCGTAGCGCACCCGGTAGCCCGGAAAAATGCGCAATGTGCCGTCGTCCATGCGCACCGGGATGGAGACTTTCAAACTCGACTTGGGCAACTTGAGCCGCTCGATGGCATCGTCGGAAATGGACGCGTACTTAAGTGCTTCCTCCAGCCGTTGGCTGGCGTCGCTAAACAGAGACTGAGACATGGAATACTCTCCTTTAATGAGGTGGGGGCAACGCACGTGCAAGGTAGATACGCTAGCCGAACCGTGCAATTGGAAATTCATCCAGATTTATCTTTTACCTAGAAACCCTCGCAGCAAAACCGCCGTTGTCACAGTCCCCAACCCCGCCAGCAGCGCCATGACGCCCGCCGCGCCTTGTGCTCCCCACGCCTCGGCCATGGCCCCACTCTGCAAGCGGCCAAAAGGACCGACGCCAATGGCCACGACCAAGGTGCTCATCGCGCGGCTCCGCATCTCGTCCGAGGATTCGACCAAAATGATGCTGCTCTGCATAATGCTGAAGCCCGCCTGCCCCAATCCAGAGCAAAACAGCATCAGCAAGGCGAGGCCAAAAGTCCCGCTCAAGGCAAAGGCGACAATGCCCATGCACGAAAGCAACGAGCCGGTGACAAAGAGCCATTCGTTGCTCAGCTTGCGGCGGCTCAGCTGCACCGCGGCCAAGCCCACAATCGCCCCGCACCCACTAGCCGCGCCCAACCAGCCCATAGCTTCCGGGCCGCGGCCGAATACGTCGCGGGCGAAAACCGGCAGCAGGTTCATGTAGGGAAAAGCCCAGACGTTCATAAAAATCGTGATGAGAAAAACGCCGAATATCGGCGCAGAAGCCCGCATACTGGCCCACCCCTGCCGCCCGGCCCACCCTGCCGCCCACGTGCTTGCGCTGGGCGCTTTGGAATCTGTCTTGAGGCCCGCCAACAATACCAGCGCCAAAGCGCCCAGTCCGACCAACACCAACAGCGCACCCAAGCTGCCATAGGCTGCGGTGACATAGCCCGCCGCCAAAGGACCAGCAATGCGCGTAAACCCCTGAATGACGTTCTCCAGCACCATGGCATCGACCGTGCGGGCCTTGCCCACTAGATCGGGCACCATGCTGCGCCGCGTTGGCCAATCCAGCGCCCAAGAGGCCCCCAAGGCCAGCGACACCACCGACAAATGCCATAGCTCAAGCCGTCCTAAAAAAAGCAAGAGCGCCAACAGCCCCGTCCCCAGCACATTGACCAACTGCAAGGTCCAAACGATATAGCGCCGCTTAAAGCGATCGGTAATCACCGAGCCGAACAAACCCATAATCAGCAGGGGGATGGCTCGGTAAAAGCCGATGACTTGCACCCACCAAGGAGAATTCGTCAGCTCCAAAGCCAGCCACCCCAGCGCCAGCATCTCCATCCACATGGCCTGCCACCACAGGCCGTTGGCCAGCCACAGGCGCACAAAATCGCTGTTGGCCAAGGGTTCGAGGACGCTCCCTCTGGAGAATCTCATGCTGTGCACCGCTCTCTTGCTGGAGTCATTGGGCGTCCTATATTAGCACCAACCAGCCCTAAGCTATGGGAGATTTAACATGTCTGTAGAGGAAAAACTAAGAGACCTCAACCTGCAACTTCCCCCGCCGCCACAACCGGCCGGCTCCTATACCCGCGCCGTGCAAAGCGGCCCTTTGATCTTCGTCTCAGGTCAGTTGCCCCTACTAGCCGGCCGGATTCAATACGCGGGAATCGTGGGCGAGGATTTGGATGTCGAAGCGGGATATGCGGCCGCCCGGTTGTGTGCCCTCAACGCCCTGAGCGTGCTCAAAGCTGAAACCGGCAACCTCGACGCGGTCTTCATTGTCCGCTTGGGAGGATATGTAGCAGCGGCACCCAATTTTACGGCCCACGCCAACGTGGTCAACGGGGCTTCCGACCTGCTGGCCTCAGTCTTAGGAGATAAGGGGATACACGCGCGCTTGGCCGTCGGCGTCGCCAGCCTGCCGCTGGGCGCAGCCGTTGAACTGGAAGTCATCGCCGCCGTAGGCTAGGAGACCTCGCGCTCTTCCTCTTCCGACTGCGGAGCATTGCCGTTGGCCTGCGGCTCGGCGGGGCGGGCGGGCGGCGCTTCTTGTTTGGGGCTAGGTGGCAGCTCTATGCCGTTCTCTTTGAGCACGTTGCGCAGTTGGTCGCCGTCCATCACCTCGTGCTCAAAGAGTATCTCGACGACATCCTCCATCGCCTGCCGATGCTGGGTGAGCAGGGATTTGGCCCGCGTGTACTCCGCGCCGATGATACCCTTGATTTCCTCGTCGATGAGCTTGGCTGTCTCGTCGCTGTACGCGCGATCGGCCGAGGGCATGCCCAGCAATTGTTGCGAGCGGTCGGTCCGGTGGGCCACCAAGCCGATGCGCTGGCTCATGCCGAACTCTTTGACCATCCGCTCGGCCATTTGCGTGGCCTGCTGCAAGTCGTTGGCCGCGCCGGTGGATATTTCACTAAAGACGATCTCCTCGGCCGCCCGGCCACCCAAGATCGCCGCCAGAGAATCCTCCAGTTCCTCCTTGGTCATAAGATAGCGATCCTCTAGCGGCATATTCAGCGTGTAGCCCAAGGCAGCGATACCCCGCGATACAATGGAGATCTTCTGCACCGGATTGGCTTCGGGCATAATCTCGCCGACGATGGCGTGACCGGCCTCGTGGTAGGCGACGATCCGGCGCTCCTTTTCGTTGAGTACCCGGCTTTTGCGCTCCAGCCCGGCCACCGAGCGTTCGATCGCCTCTTCCAACTCGGACATGGTGATGGAATTTTTATCTCTCCGCGCCGCCAAGAGAGCCGCTTCGTTGACGACATTGGCCAAGTCCGCACCGGCAAAACCCGGCGTGCGCACGGCCAGTTTGTGCATATCTACGTCCGGGGCCAGCTTGACTTCCTTGGCGTGGATCTGGAGGATGGCGGTGCGCCCCTTGACATCGGGCCGATCCACGGCCACCGTGCGGTCGAAGCGGCCGGGGCGCAGCAAGGCCGGATCGAGGATTTCCGGCCGGTTGGTCGCTCCCATGAGGATCACGCCGGCATTGGTGTCAAAGCCGTCGAGCTCGGTGAGGAGTTGGTTGAGCGTCTGCTCGCGCTCGTCGTGCCCGCCAAAAGAGCCGGCCCCCCGGGCCTTGCCCAAGGCGTCGAGCTCGTCGATAAAGATAATGGCCGGGGCGTGTTTTTTGGCCTGTTCAAAAAGGTCGCGCACGCGCGCGGCTCCTACCCCGACGAACATCTCGACAAAATCGGAGCCACTAAGCGAGAAAAAGGGCACGCTCGCCTCACCGGCGACGGCTTTGGCCAACAGCGTCTTACCCGTACCCGGAGGCCCCACGAGCAAGACCCCGCGTGGGATCCGGCCGCCGAGGGCTTGAAACCGCTCGGGGGTGCGCAAAAACTCGACGATCTCCAGCAGTTCTTCTTTGGCTTCTTGAATGCCAGCCACGTCGTCGAAGGTAATGCCGGTCCCCTTCTCCATGTACACCTTGGCCTTGCTCTTGCCGATGGACATCAGGCCGCCTCCCCCGCTCATGCGACGGATGACAAACAACCAGATCCCCACGAAAATCAGTGCGGGCAATATCCACGACAAAAGCTGCGTGAACCAATTGTTGCTAGGCTCGCGGGTAAACTCGACTTGGTGTTCTTCGAGCAAGCCGATGAGCTCGGGATCGTCGATGACCGCGGTGCGAAAGCTAATCTCTCGGCCATCGACATTGGCGTGACCGTTGATGAACTCGCCGCTGAAGGTACACTTAATGACCTGCCCGCTTTTGATCCACTCCCGGAATTGGCTGTACGGAAGGGTTTCAACTTGGCCGGCGAAATAGTTTTGCAGACTCAGGAGCAGGAGCAGCGTAAGGACGGCGTACGCAATGGAAAGCTGGGTTTTTTTTTCGAATTTCATGCGTTATTTTCCAATGCCAAGACGCGCTTTTTACCCCCGATACACAAGGGCAAAAGGGGCTGACTTTTGCGGTTTTGAAGATAACCGGCGGCTTAGAGAGGGTCAAGGTGAGGGGCTGCTAACCGAGCAAGCCGGGCGTTTCTAATACCTCCTTGAGCCGTGCGAGGAAACGGGCGGCCAGTGCGCCATCGACGACGCGGTGATCCGCGGCCAGCGTCAAGGTCAGTTGCGGGCGCACGGCAAATGCGTCTGCTCCTGAAGCTACCACCCGGTTCTCTATGGCCCCGACGGCTAGGATTGCCACTTGGGGAGGATTGATGATCGCGGTAAAGCGAGAGACGCCGAACATGCCCAAATTCGAGATGGTAAAGGTGCCGCCTAACATGTCGTCGGGGCCTAGCTCGCCGCGACGCGCTGCGTCGATCAGTCGCGTCCCTTCTGAGGCGATTTCCTCAATTGTCTTTTCGGCTGCGTTGCCAATGACCGGAACCATCAAGCCCTGCTCGGCCGCCACGGCAACGCCGATGTTGATTTGGGAAGCATAGCGGAAATGGCCACCCTCTGCCAAGCTGTTGACGCGGGGGAACTCGCTGAGGGTGCGGGCGGTGGCTTTGACGATCAAATCGTTGAAGGAAATTTTCTTGCCTTCGAGTTGGTAGCCGGTGCGGAATTGCTGCAACCACACGGCCGACACGTCCATGCTGATGTGAATGTGCGGAATCTGTTGGTAGCTAGCCGTCAGCCGCTCGGCAGCCACTTGCTCGGCCCGGCTCAACGCAATCAGCCCTTCGGCGACCGGAACTGCTGGGGTCGGAGCCGGGGCTAGCTGGCCTTGCTCGACCAAGGCCAGCACATCGGCGCTGACGATCCGACCCCCGGGGCCACTGCCGCTGACGCCAGACAGATCGAGGCCGTGTTCAGCGGCTATTTTGCGCGCTTTGGGCGAGGTCTTATGCGGCCGCCGCCCATCGGAACCAGCGGAGGAGGCTGGAGCTGGCGAGACCGGCGTTGGTGCAACCGGAGCCGAAGTTGGCGATGGAGCAGTCGCAGGAGCTGGAGCCTGTGGAACTGGGGTTGGCGCGGCTGGGGCTGGCGGAGCAGCAGGGGCTGGGGTTGCCGATGGAGCCGGGTCGCTCGGAGCGGCGGCGACGTACGAGCCGATGTCTTCGTCCGCGGCGGCGATGACGCCGATCGTCGTCGATACCGGTACTTCCTGGCCAACCGGCACCAGAATTTTGCGCAGAATCCCATCGGCCTGTGCCTCGACTTCCATCGTCACCTTATCGGTGGCGATTTCCAACAGGGCTTGGCCCTTTTGCACTTCCTCGCCTTCTGCTACCAACCAAGCGCTTATTGCGCCGCTTTCCATGGTCAGCCCCAACTTGGGCATGACGATCTCTGTAGCCATATCTCTCTCAGTCTAAAGGGATGCAAAGTCAGCCTTGTAAGATAATTGGCGGGGAAAGTTGGTCAATGTCGCGGGCTTTCGTTCCACCAAACGACCGGCTATATTGACCTCCGGCGCGCTGCAAACGCCCTTGCTTTTTCCTCCATCTAAACGCGCGACGAGCAAACCTTGACGGCCATTACCCGCGACTTTACGGCAACTACTTTTGTCGTTCACGAGGGAGCCACCCTCTTGCTGTGGCACAAGAAAATGCAGGCTTGGCTGCCCCCAGGCGGTCACATCGACCCAGGCGAACTGCCCGAAGAGGCCGCCCTCCGCGAGGTGCGCGAAGAAACCGGCCTGACCGTTGAGTTGTTAGGCCGACAAGAGCAATGGGGACAGGTCGCCGTCCTGTACCAACCCGCGTGTATCCTCCTAGAGAACATCGAACCGGGCCATCAGCACATAGACCTGATTTACTTTAGCCGCGTCATAAGCGGACGCGCTCGCGTCAATCCCCGCGAGGCCACGCAATTGCGCTGGCACGACCACGCCGCCTTGGGCGATGCAGCCATCGCCGAAGACATCCGCATCCTCGGACGCCGCGCCATTGCATCCATCGACGCAGGAGAAGTGGTAAGCTGTGGCTAGGACCGCCTTGATCTATCACCCGGACGCCTTGTTGCACGACACGGGCGCAGGGCATCCAGAGCGCCGCGCACGCTTGGAATCCATTGTCCAGCACTTAAAAGACCTGTCGATTTGGGACGAAGTGCTGCACCTTCAGCCGCAGTTAGCACCGCGCCATGCCCTGCTCAGAGCCCACTCGCCGGCCCATTTGGACCGAGTAGCGGCCCTCGCACAGGTCGAGCAGTCCGTCTATGTGAGCCAAGACACCACATTCTCTCCAGACACGTACCGTGCCGCCCTCCTAGCGGCCGGAGCCCCCATAACTGCCATCGACGCCCTGCTCGCCGACCGCGCCGACCATGCCTTTTGCTGCATGCGGCCCCCAGGCCACCACGCCGAAGTCGAGGAAATCATGGGCTTTTGCTTTTTCAACAATGTGGCGGTCGCCGCTCACTACTTGCGGGCCGAATGCGGCTGCGACAAAGTGGCGATCATCGACTGGGACGTCCATCACGGCAATGGCACGCAGCACATCTTTGAGGAAGATGGCTCGGTGTTTTTTTGTAGCATCCACCAATCCCCCCTCTATCCGGGCACTGGTGCGGCCGACGAGCGCGGGCTGGGAGCGGGCCGCGGCCAAACCCTGAATGTCCCGGTTCCGGCCGGCAGCACCGACGCCGATTACCTCGGCCACTTTACCGACACCATCATTCCGGCCATCGACCAATTCCAACCCGACTTCATCCTCCTGTCAGCCGGTTTTGACGCCCATCGCCGCGATCCCCTCGGGCAAATCCTGCTCAGCGCAGAGGGCTATCGCCAGCTAACCGAGTTAGTGCTCCAGCTAGCCACCCGCCACTGCGAGGGCCGCCTCGTCTCCTTGCTAGAGGGTGGATATGACTTAGAGGGGACTGCGGCTTCGGTAGCCGCTCACCTCGACGCACTGCTGGCAGCTTGAGGCTTGGTAAATACGTAGATGGAGACTTGGTACTCGACTGAATTCCACGTCTCGATTCGCGTTTCCCGCCGCTGACTATAGCCTTGGGAGACGAGCCGTGCGACGAAATCATCGGCGTCCTTGCGCTGCGGATCCCCGAGATAAAAGCGGCCACCGGGCAGCAGCAGCTTGCGCAGGATGCGCTCGATATAGCGGTGGTTTTTCTTTTCGTAGATGATGTCCGACCCCACCAAGCACGCGCATGGCTCTCCCACGGGATTCCGCCAATCCAAATAAGCCACCCGATGGTTGTGCTGGACCCCGTTGAGCCGGGCATTGTGGGCGGCAAATATCAGCGCGTCCTCGACAAAATCGGTCGCTTCGACGTGCCAACCGAGCCTAGCTAAGGCAATGCCTACCAATCCCAAACCGCAGCCTAATTCGCAAGTCCAACCTCTGGGGATTGGCTCTTTGGAATGGCAAAACCACCGGGCCATGGCCAACGCCGTCGGCCACAGCTCAGCCCAATAGGGAAAGCGCTCTACCCGCTGAAGCCGCCCCTCGCGCTCGATCATGCGGTCCACCAAGGCATCTACATCGCCGACTGCCGTCATCTGCAATTCGCAGCCGGTTGCCAAGGTGCGACTCACCTGTCGAGTGTCGTATTTGCTCAGGGTGCGGCGAATCTGCCGGTCGCCATAGCACTTCACGACTGCCGGGTTATCCTCTGCTTGACCTCGGCGATGCGCTCTTCGTTCATGGCGACGGTGTGATTGTTCTCTGCGGAAAAACTGCCCTGCGGATAGTAAGGCTGTCCGTACATGGGGTACGCCTCGCTGCGCAGATGGGCTAAAGTGTGGTGGCCAGCGCGTCGCTTGCGAACGTGCCGCAAGGCCCCAATATCGACTTCGGAAACGACGATTTTTTCTCCTGGCCCTGGATCGGCTTGCGCGAGGATGCGGCCGTCAAAATCGACGACCATCGAGCCGCCCGGCCAAGAAAAAGGCGGATAGTGACTCAACTCGGCCCCTTGATTGGCGGCGAGCACATACGCCGTATTTTCTAGGGCACGGCAGCGATTGACCGTCGTCCACCAATCCATTGGCGGCGTCGCGCCCCAAGGAGCCATATAGGCCGAGACGCGGACGAGGATTTCAGCGCCGTTGGCCGTGAGTTGGCGCAACGGCTCGGGAAAGAGCCAATCGTAGCAAATCGCCGCGCCAATGCTGCCGATAGGCGTCTGGGCCACCGGAAACAGTTCATCTTCGTAGCCGGCCAAGTCGTGGGGGCTGGCGTGGACTTCCCAAGGAATCCAAGGGTTGACCTTGCGGTACTTGTACCACAGCCCTTCCGGCCCGAGCAGGCAGGTGGTGTTGAACACCTTGCCCGGCCATTGGGGATCTTCTTCGAGAAAGGTAGCCGTTTGGATGTACACGCCCAATTCGCGGGCTTTGTCCTCCAAGCGGGCCGTGTGCTCGTTGGGAACGGGAACGGCCAATTTGGCCAGCAAGCTCTTGGCGGTGGGATAGATTGGGGCGGCGTGACCAAATTCGGGAAAGGCCAACAGTTTGACGTCCATAAACGGCCCGTAGCCTTCAACGGCCATATCGACCATTTCGACCATGCGAGTAGTGTTGCGGGCCATTTCAGCGCGGTCGGTGGGATTGGGTTGGTCAACCTGACAGGCGGCCACCCCGTAGCGCAGTTCATTTCCCATGAGTTTTTCTCTTCGTCTTCCACACTTTGGGCGTTCCGCGCCGCTGCTCGATCAACTCGGCGACGACGCTGACCGCGATTTCGGCCGGGGTATCCGCGCCGATGTTGGCCCCAATCGGCGCAAAGACGGTGTCCAAGCGCTGCGGGTCCCCGCCTCGCTCGGCGATCCGCCGCCACAAAATGAGCTTCTTGCGCTCGCTGCCCAGCATTCCGATGTAGCGCGCCGGCGTCTTGATCGCCGCTTCGACGACGATTTCGTCGTGCTGATGGCCGCGCGTGGCCGCGATGATGTAGGACTGGTCGTCGATGGGCAAATCGGCGAATACCTCCTCCATGCCGGCGACTAAGCACTCGTCGGCCTGCGGATGCCGCTCGGGATTGGCAAACACCGGGCGGTCGTCAATGAGGACGACGCGGAAGCCCACGTTTTTGGCCAGCGCACAAATCTGCCCGCCTACGTGGCCGCCGCCGAAGACGTAAAGTACTGGTTCGGGCAAGAACGGCTCGATAAATACTTCCGCAGCCTCTCCCAGCTTGGCGCTCGAGTCCAGCGCACAGACTAGGCCGCGCTCGCGCTCAAGCACTGCGGGCAAGTGCTCCTCCACCTGTAGGTCGGCTTCGGACGTGCCCAGCGAGCCGTAGGTGCTGCCGTCGGCTCCTAGCCACAGTCGCCCCTCCCCGCTGGCGTCAAAACGACTTTTGAGCAGCGTCGCCAGCGCGCAACCGCTGCGCGCCTGACGCGCCGCTAACACTCGGCCATAGAAGTCGGCTCCCTCGTCCGGCTCAATGACTTCTGTGTAAATCCGCACGCTACCGCCGCAATTTAAGCCGCTTTCCCCGGCTTGTTTTTCCGTCATGGTGTAGCGCATGAGCTGGTTTTCTCCGGTCGCCAGCGCGATGCGACCGGCGCTCAAGACCTCGGCTTCGAGGCAGCCGCCGCCTATAGTGCCGACGACGTCCCCTTCCTCGGCGACGATCATTTTGGCCCGTCCGCTCATGGGAATTGAGCCAGTGCTCCACACAAGCGAAGCCAAAGCCATGCGCTCGCCCCGGCCCTTGCGCCGGACAATTTCAGTGATAATGTCGTCCATAATTTACTCTGGCCAGTGGGCCAGCTCGCGCTGGTAGTCGGCTGGCGTGTCCATGTCAGTCAGTATAGCGTCCTCTGCCACAGGCAACTCGTACGTATCCTCGGGATGACCCCGCGTCACCGCATTTAATCCCACGTCCAGCGGCAATCCCAAAATTTCCGCCCGGTAGGCGTTGCGGATCAATACGGGATGCCCTCTTTTTTTGTTGGCTGTGGGTATGATAATGCCCGCGCTGACCTGTGTTCTCGCCTGCAAAACCTGCTCCACTACGGCTCCGCTTAACCGGGGTTGATCGCCTAGGCAAATCAAGTAATCGGATTCTGTATCCACCGCTCGCACAGCGCATTGTATGGAAGAGAGCATACCTGTTTGATAATCGGCATTGACGACCCAACGGACCGGATAAGCGGCCAATACCGGGGCAATCTCCTCGGCGCGGTGGCCGAGTACGACTACCACCTCATCCAACCGCCGCCCCACGACCTCGGCGATCCACTCAATGGCCGCCCGTCCCCCCAAGGGCAATAGCTGTTTGAGCTGTCCCATGCGGGTGGACATGCCCGCCGCCAAAATGATGCCGGCCACCCGGCCAGTCTCATTTGTTCGCATCTATTTCAATCTACGCCCACAGGCAAATCGCGCCAGTGCTCACGCCCCCAACCGGCGACCGGCGAGAACGCCGCTGGCCCAAGCCCATTGGAAGTTAAATCCCCCCAAGTCGGCGTGAACGTCAACCATCTCGCCGGCAAAATACAAACCTGGCACTAAAAAGGATTCGAGCGTGTCGGGATTGATGTCCTCGGTGCGCACGCCTCCGATCGTCACTTCGGCGTAGTCAAAGGGCCTCGGCCCGCTGACCGCAATCGGCCAATTCGTCAAGCGCTGAGCAAGCTGCCAGCGCGCGCCCTTACCGAGCTGATCGACCCGCTGCGCCGCGTCAAACCCCAAATGGTCTAAGAGAGGCCGCACCAATTTGCTGGAAAGCAGGCCGGCGAAACTCAACTCGAGCGACCGATGGGGATGGCGTTGCCAGCGCTCTTTGAGCAATTGGCTGATTGCTTCCGGGCTGCGGCCGGGGAAGAAGTTGACCCGAAGCACAGTGCGCTTTGCCCCTAACTCGGGTACCAAGCGGGCACTGAGGTTTAATATGGCAAACCCGGAAACCCCGTATTTCGCAAAGAGCAAGTCGTCTGTATCAACGGCCTCTCGCCCTCCTTTGAGCACAACGCGCACTTCAGCCCGGACCTTAAGCCCTTGCATGCGGGCGACGTACTTTTCCGGGCTGATTAGCGGCACCAATCCAGGCTTGAGGTCGGTGAGCCGGTGTCCCATGGCTACGGCCAAATCCATGCCCGAGCGGTCGGCTCCCAAGCGGGCGAGGCTGACGCCGCCACTGGCCATTATCACGCGCCCACTGGTATAGCGCTGCCCTTCGGCATCGCGCAGTTCAAAGCGAGCCGAGCCAGAAGCGCGACCCATGCCCACCACTTTGGCATTGGTTTCGACGCGAACGCCGAGACAGTGCATCCGGTCCGCGAGCAAATCGACGACCGACTGCGCTTGATCCGATACCGGGAAGAGGCGCTGCCGTTTTTCTTCGCGGAACTCGATCCCTAGAGCAGCAAAGAACGCCAGGGTTTCCTCTAAGCGGAATTGGTCAAGCGCACTGCGGACAAAACGCGGATGCGTGCCGTGGTAATGCCTGAGATCGTCCGCAGCCTTATTCGTCAGGTTGCAGCGTCCATTGCCCGAAATCAATATCTTCCGCCCCAATTTTCCGCTGCCTTCGAGCAGGGTGACCCGCTCGCCCGCCTCAGCGGCGACAATGGCCGCCAACATCCCGGCGGCCCCGCCGCCTACTACTATGCAATCCCTTGATTTCAAGCCAGTTTCCACATGACTAATTATTAAAAAACAATAAGATAGATCGGCTTTGCCCCTCGGTCAAACCAAGGGCCTTCCGTTTGACATACTCTCGTTTATTATCTAAGTTATTTGACTTTGGAAAAATTAAAAACGCGCTGAGTCAGGACATTCCATGGCAGACCTCACAGGGGCGGCGGCTCTGGGCGAGCAACAGCCCGCATCCGCTAGCCAAAGCCAATCCTCGATTTTCCCCACGCTCCACGAAGAAGTCGAAACCGCGATCCGCAAAGAAGGTATTTCCTTTGTCTTTGAGAGCCGCTCCGTCTCTGCCGTCGTCCAATTTATCTACACGCCAATTGATGGAACCTTCGCCGATATCGAGCTAGAAGTCAACAACGGCGACCCAATCACCCCAGCCGAAGACGGCGGGATTGCCGTGGAAATGGGCGGCTCGGTCTGGCCAGCTAATAGCGAAGAAGTAGAACGGCACTTCATCTCCTGCGAGCAAGTCGGCGATTGCGTCGAAGCCCGCTGGCAGTGGAAGCTAGGAGAGGAACAAGCCAACTTCCTCTACCGGTTCCGCATCAGCGGCAAGTCTCTCGTCGTGGAAATCGAGGGCGGGCAAGGCAAGGGTACCGGCCTCTCGCTCGGCCGGGTCACCGGAGCTTTGCACCCGCGCCTGATCGCCATTCCCTATTTCAACTTCGGCGATAACTACCCGCGCATCCTCTGCACCGCGGGCTATTTCTTGTCTAGCTTCGTGGATTGGCACTACTCGCGAGCTTCCACCCTGTACGCCCCGGCCGAAGCAGAATCTCAGCGCCTCATCCAGCTCAATGGCGGCTGTAGCTACACCAGCCAAAGCGACGGCAAGCGCAGCGATTTTCAGGAGCGCTGGCTCATAACGGTCTCCACCCAATACGAAGAAGTCCTCCCGGCCTTTTCCACGATCGAGGCCGAGCCAAGTGAATCGCTAGCCGATTGGGTCTGGTACAACATTCCCTATATCGACGCATCCCAAGAAAGCTACGTCGAGTTATACGAAAGCATGCGCCAGCTCAAGCTGATAGGCATCGATCACTTGCTAATCAACCACCCCAGCGAAACGTGGCACGACGGCGACGGCGACGCCACGCTCGCGGTGGAAGGAGCCGAGGCCAAAGGCGGTGAAGACGCCCTCGACGAGTACCTTGATGCCCTGTCCGACTTGGGCTACAAAACCAGCCTCCAGGTCAACTATCGCCACATCGCCCCTACCAGTTCCTGCTGGCAGCCCGAATTGGCGGCCCAACTCGCCGACGGCAGCCCAACCCCGACCGGACCTGGGTTCTACCTGCTCAAGCCGTCCGCAGCGCTAGCGCGCGCCCCCGAACACGCGCGCACCATTATCGACAAGTACCCCTGCGACGCCCTGTACGTAAGCGAACACGCCGAAGTCCCGCCTTGGGAATTCAACGACTTGGGCGGCGGCGCGGCAGCAATCAGCCACTTGGCGAGTAGCTGTTCTCTGCAACAGAGCATCCTCCGCTCCCAAGCTCAAGCTGGCTTGGCCATCGGGAACGGCGGCAATCACTGGCTCTACGCCGGCGTCCTGACCGGCTACCTCGCTCGCATGGTCGGGAACGATCCCAGCCGCATTCCGCCGCTGGTGGACTTCGACCTGCAAAATCTTCATCCCATTGAAAGCGATGCGGGTCTGGGGACCATCGATCAGTACTTTGCTGGGCAGATCCCCCAAGGCGAGAAACACAGTCGCAGCACCTATCTCGACCGCTATCTCGCCGCGACCGCGGCCTTTGGCCACGCTTGTCTGCTCCCCGACCAGTTGGAGTGGGGCATCGCCTCTACGGTCAAGTCCTATTACATGCTGCGCGAATTGCAAAAGCACTATCTCCGCGTCCCCGTGCGCTCCATCGCCTATTGCCATAACGACCAGTTTCTGGAGACTAACGACGCGCTGCTTTCCGGCGCGTTTGCCCAAGGACAGGTGCGCGTGACGTACGACAACGGCCTCGAAGTCTATGCCAACCTCGGCTGGGAGCAGCCTTGGACCGTCCACCGAGGTGATGTGGCTTACCACATTCCCCCAGGCTCGTTTTGCGCCTGGCAAGACTCATCGCTGCTGGTCTATTCAGCCGACGCCGGCTTAGGGCACATAGATTACGCCTCTTGCGCGGACTATTTGTTCGTCGATACCCGAGGGCAACGGGGGCAATTTGGCCCCGTAGAACTCGACGGCGCAGTCGCCATTAAAGAGCGCAAATGGGAAATTGACGTCGTGCCCTTTGGGTGCCAAACCGATATAGTAATCGACGTGGGCCAGTACTGGCCAGATCGCAAACTACCCCCGTTGCGCCTGTTGGCCTTCAAGTCCGATGACGAGGATCCCGACGTCTATCGGGCCGATATGGAAGGAGACCGCGTCCGCTTCAAACCGCTGGAGGACGTAGTTACCTATCGCATCGCCTTGCCCGAGTGGATGGTCGAACCGGGTCGCTAGTGCTTTGTCCGATTCAGCCGCCCCCTTTCTCCAAGCCTGTCGGGGCCAAGCGCCGGCAACGCCTCCCATCTGGATCATGCGTCAAGCTGGCCGTATCCTCAAGCCGTACCGAGAGCTGCGCCAGCGGCACGGTTGCTTGCTCAAACTTTTCCAAACCCCCGAACTTGCCGCCGAAATTACCCTCATGCCGGTCGATATGCTCGGGGTCGATGCGGCTATTCTCTTTACCGACTTAGTGACGCCCCTAGAGGCGCTCGGCTGCGAGCTAACCTACGCACCCGGCCCTGTCTTCGCCCGCCCGATTCGCTCGGTCTCCGACATCGATGGCCTCCGTAACCCCATCCCCGAAGACGACCTCGCCTACGTCTTAGAAACTGCGCGACTGGCACGCAATGCCCTACCTCCCGCGGTCCCGCTCATCGGGTATGCCGGCGGGCCTTTCACCTTAGCCACTTGGCTAGTGGAAGGGAGCCATGCCAAGGACTTTCCTGCCTTTCGCCGCATGATCCACAGCGACCCCGCCCTCGCCCATCGGCTGCTCGATTTGCTCACCGACCTTGCCAGCCGCTTCTTGCGCGCCCAGATCGAAGCCGGTGCCCAAGCTGTCCAGATTTTCGACACTTCCATCGGCTTGTTGTCTCCGGCGCAGTTCAACGAATTCGCCCTGCCCTATGTGCGGCGAGTTTGCCGCAGCCTCGCCGCGCTGAATGCTCCGGTCATTTACTTCCCGCTTGCCGGGGCGCAAAATTTGTCCAGCTTTGGCCGCGTCGGTGCCCACGTCCTAAGCCTCGATTGGCGAATCGATCTCGATGCGGCTTACGGATTGTTCGGAAATACTATGCCTTTGCAGGGCAACCTAGATCCCTGCGCCCTCTACGGCTCAGAGGCGAGCATTGCCAAGGCCGCTCAGCACATTCTAAAGCAAGGTCGGGGCCGTCCCCACATCTTCAACTTGGGGCACGGCGTCTATCCAGACACGCCCTATGAAAAGGTCAAATTGCTAGTGGATGTGGTCCACCAATTCGCGCAAACTTGAAAGGGTACGGCGAATGGAACACATGGAAGGCAAGGAAAAAGGCACGACGCGCCGACACACTTTTTTCTGTATCAACAAAGAGCGGCACACCACTTCGTCCAAGGTCATCGACGCCCAGCGCAAGGAGATTAATGTCTTTGGTCGGCGAGTGCTCGGCTGGATCGTGACCACCGAAGAGCCGGTCATTGACAAGGATATATCGCTCGACGAATCAACGCACGGAGCAATACCCCACCGCGACCCGGAATAAAGGCACTAGCCCTTAGCGCCCCCAAGAGAATTTGTTTTCCAACCAAGTGCCGATTTCTCGCGGTGGGTCATTCCACTTCTCACCTGGACCGAGAAATTGCCCGCGAATATCTTGGCGGGGGTCAAAGTTCGACCACAAGTTCGGGAACTCGTCGCGGATCAATGTTTCTACTTGGTCACTTATGCCCTGCGCGTGGTAGGAAATAACCTCGTCGGCTTCGCTCTTGTCCAAGTCTTCGGTCAAATGCTCGGCCATCCCGCTACTGGCGACAAAGGTAAATTCAATCGCCGAGTCTTCGGTCAGCTTTAGGTCGATGCGGTAGGCCGGATAGCTCAGTTTTAACCCCAATACGGACAGTTGTAACTGCAACCACTTGGCTTGGGTGACCTCGCGCGTGCTGTTCAGGGTGGCCCAGTCCAGTTCAGCCCTAACCCCTAGGGGACTCAACAGGACCAATGCGAGGAGCGAACATATCGCCGTGCGGCTCAACGACATAGCACAACCGCCTTTCAAAAAACTGGAGCTAGCCCGACGGCCAACTCGCTCAAGCTGCGGAGGAAAAATTCTCTTCGATAAAACGGACGATGTACCTAAACGAGACCAAGCCAACCGGGCGGTCGTCATCGTCCAATAGCGGCACGTGACGAAAGCCGTGGATGCTCATCAAATGCAGAGCGTGCTGCACGGCCGCATCGGCCTTGAGCGCAGTGGGCCGCGGCGTCATTAGACTCTCGACCGCAATCTGTTCCAAGTCGCTGATCAAGCCCGCCACCCGGTAGAGGACGTCGCGCTCGGTAAATATGCCGATTAACTGCCCGCTCTCGCTGGTTATTAACACGCAACCGACGTGCCGCTCCTTGAGCAATGAGATGACCTGTGCCAACGAAGTAGTCGGCGACACGCAGACCATCTCCTGCGGATTGAGCACGGAAAGCGGTTCGGTGAAAATTTCCTTGTACTCCCTGCTTCCCCAATTTTGGTACGCTTCACTCAGGCTCTGGCCGCACTCTTGGCAGAGGTCAACTCCAGAGATATTGTCGTGCGAACACGAAGGGCAAATCAATGGCTCTTCTCCTATTCCACGACCCAAGTGTCGCCCGCGCTAAACAGCGTCGCAAGGTCGCCGGTGCCCCGTTGTTGGGTCGTCGCATCGATTTGGTCGAGTAGCAACTCGGTGTAGCTTGGCCGGTCGAGGGCGCGCAGCACGCCAAAGGGCAGCGGCATCGACGGATATTCCATCCGGCTGAGCATATAGGCGTAGCTGGCGTTTTCGCGCCCTTCGCGATGCACGACCAACCCATCTGGGGCCGCATCGCTGAGCGCGACGACCTCGGGCTCGGTGCCGTTCATGCGAATGCCTCGGTCCCGATCCCGGCCAAAGATGAGGGGCTCGCCTTCCTCTAAGAACACGATGTTGTCGTCGCGCACATCTGAATCCGTGGTGTGCTCCCAAGCCGTGGGGTTGAGCACGACGCAATTTTGATAGATCTCGACAAAAGCGGCCCCCTTGTGTTCGGCCGCTCGCTTGAGCACGTAGCTCAGATGCTTGGTATTGGTGTCCTGCGAGCGGGCGACAAAGGTCGCCTCAGCACTCAGCGCCACGGATATGGGGTTGAGCGGATAGTCAATCGACCCCATGGGGGTGGACGTGGTGCGGTGTCCTAGCAGCGAAGTCGGCGAGTACTGGCCCTTGGTAAGCCCGTAGATGCGGTTGTTGAACAGAATAATTTTCAGATCGACATTGCGCCGCAGGCAGTGCAAGAGGTGATTGCCACCAATCGAGAGCCCGTCGCCATCGCCGGTGATGACCCAGACGCTCAAATCCGGGTTGGCCGTCTTGATGCCCGTGGCGATTGTGGGCGCGCGGCCGTGGATCGAGTGAATGCCGTACGTATTCATGTAGTAGGGAAAGCGGCTAGAGCAGCCGATCCCAGAGACGAACACGATATCTTCCCGCGCGATCCCCACTTCGGGTAGCATCTTTTGCATTTGCGCCAAAATCGCGTAGTCGCCGCACCCGGGGCACCAACGAACTTCCTGATCAGAAACGAAATCCTTGCGACTCAACCCTGTCTCTACCACTGCTTCGGCCATCTCGATCTCCCTGCTTTAGCTTAGCACTTGGCGAATTTTGTTGGCCACTTCCCGAATTTGGAAGGGGCATCCCTGCACCTTGTTCAGCTTGATGACGCGCACGGGAAAGTGCGCCTGGACCAACATAGCCAATTGACCCAAGTTTAGCTCGGGTACCAACACTTGCTTGTAACGGCCAAGCACGTTGCCGAGGTTGCGGGGAAATGGGTTTAAGTAACGCAAGTGCGCGTAGGCCACGTCGAGGCCCTCGTCTTGCACTTGCTCAACCGCGGCGCGAATGGCACCGTACGTCCCTCCCCAGCCCAAGACCAGCAAATCCCCTTGCTCAGGACCGGTCACTTCCAACTCGGGAATGAAATCGGCAATGCCGCGGATTTTGTCGGCTCGGACGCGGACGATGCGCTCGTGGTCTTCGGGCGCGTAAGAGACATTGCCCGTCACATCCTGCTTGCCCAAACCGCCGATCCGGTGCTCCATCCCCGGCGTCCCCGGCACGACCCAAGGCCGGGCCAAGGTCTGCGGATCGCGCATGTAGGGTTGGTAGCCGTCGGGATCGGTGTACGGCTCGGCATCAATGGCCGCGATAGAATCTGGGTCTGGTATTTTCCACGGCTCGGAATTGTTGGCCACGTACCCGTCGGACAGCAGAAAAACCGGCGTCATGTAGCGAACGGCAATGCGGAAGGCCTCGACGACCATGTCGAAGCATTCGCTTGGGGTCGCCGGAGCAATGACCGGGATCGGGCTTTCGCCATTGCGTCCGTAGAGTACCTCCAGCAAATCGGCCTGCTCGGTCTTGGTCGGCAAGCCCGTGCTAGGACCGCCGCGCTGGACGTCAATGACCACCAACGGCAACTCCATAACTACGGCTAAGTTGATCCCCTCGCTCTTGAGCGCGATGCCCGGGCCACTGCTGGCGGTAGCGGCGAGGCTGCCGGCAAAGGCCGCGCCAATCACCGAACCCATAGCTGATATCTCGTCCTCGGCTTGGAACGTCCGCACGTCGAAGTTCTTCAGCGCGGCCAAACCTTCTAGGATAGTGCTGGCCGGCGTGATGGGATACGAGCCGTAAAAGAGCGATTTGTTAGCTTTTTGCGCGGCCGTGACCAGCCCCAAGACAAGCGCGTCGTTGCCCGTGATCCGCTTGTACACCCCCGGCTCGACAATCTCTCGCTTCGGTACCGAGATCTGCGTCTGAAAGGTCTCGGCCGTTTCGCCGTAGTAGTAGCCCGCTTTCAAGGCCCTCGTATTGGCCTCAACGACCTCGGGCCGGCCGGCGAACTTGGTCTCGTAAAATTTGAGCGTGTAGTCGAGCGGGCGGTCGAACATCCAGAACACCAAGCCCAAGACAAAGGCATTCTTGCACATGTCCTTCGCTTGGTTGCTCATGCCCTCGATGTCGGCGAGGGCATTGCGAGTCAGCGTGGTCAAGGGGACCGGATGCACATCGTAGCCGCTGAGGCTGTCGTCTTCGAGCGGGTTTGTCTCGTACCCAGCCTTGCGGAGACCATTGCGGTTGAACGGATCGGTATTGATGATGATGGTCCCGCCCGGCTCGAGATCGGGCAAATTGGCCTTGAGCGCGGCCGGATTCATCGCCACCAGTACCTGGGGCGAATCGCCCGCGGTGTAGAGATCGTTGGCGGCAAAATTGACTTGATAGCCGCTCAAGCCGGGAATGGTTCCGGCCGGAGCGCGAATTTCGGCGGGAATATCGGGAAAGGTACTGACGTCGTTGCCCACCACGGCTGAAGTATTGGTAAACTGCCCGCCGGTTAGCTGCATCCCATCGCCCGAATCGCCGGAAAATGAGATGACTACAGATTGGCGCTCTTCTTGCGAGTATTCTCGCTTACTCGTAGGTGCCGATGGGGCCACGATTTCGACCATGCACACGACCTCCTTAAAAAGAAAAAAATCTCAACCCGCAGCGCATGCTCAAGCTCCCTCTTTGGTGCGAGCGATGCGCTCGGGATCGGGCGGCAAATTGTAAATGTCTTCGGGAAACTGATCGGTGAGAAAGCGGATGACCTCGTGTTGGGGTAGATTCCCCTTTATGCGGCCGTCTTCATCCACAATCGGCACGTTGCGATAGTCACCAGCGTTCATCAGCCGCAGGGCGCTACTGATCGGCTGCTGAGCATCCAAGCTATGCGGATCGCAGGTCATCAACTCGGCCACTGGCCGCGTCCACATCGCCGGCTGGTCCGTTACCTTGGTGAGCACATCGCGCTCAGTAAAAATTCCCACCAAGCGACCATCCTCTTCCACCAGCACGGCGCTGACGTGTTGGTGGCGCATTTTCTTGAGTACGTCAAGCACCGACTCCTGCGGCTCGCACAGGGCATACCCGTCCAAGTCCAGATGGCCGATGACTTCTTCTTGTAACTTCTGTACGACCTTCATTAGAAAGCCCCTTGCTCGGGGCCTAAATACCGCATTATTCACCTCGTTTACTCAATTATCTATATCAAAATTAAGATAGATAGGAGTGATATATCCCGCAAGGTAATACGTCGCAACGAGGTTGCGATCTTTACTGCGCCAAATCTACAACCCAATCCGCAGCCGCCCGCACCATCGGATGCTGGTCGGCGACAATGACCGTGGCCCCCTGCTCCACCAATTCCCGCAAGGCCGCAACCATCGCGCGAATATCTTCTGGGTGGTCGCCACTGGCCGGGTCGTCGATCAGCACCCACGTGCGCCGGGACGCCCGCGTCGATTCGAGCGCCAGCCGCAGCCGCAACCATTCCCCCCGCTCCAGCCCTTGCATCTCCTGCCCCAAAAGCAGGTAGCCGAGGCCACAGCCGACAGCTGCCTCTAGGCGCGGACGGATTGGATCATATCGAGCAAAGTGGGCACAAGCCTGTTCCAAAGTCATGCCTAACACATCGGCGATGCTCGCGCCGCGCAGGGTTACCTCACAGGTTTCGTCTCGGTACCTGCGACCCTCGCAAGCGGCACACACCATCGCTATGTCCTCTAGAAACTCCAAGTCGAAGTAACATTGTCCGCGGCCCTCGCAGCTAGGACAACGGCCTCCCGGTCGATCCAACAAGAAGGTGTCCCGATCCCAACCATGCGCGGTCGCGGCCGGCGATGCGGCATATAAATCGGCGACGCGCTCGAAAAGGCCCAGTCCTGCCAAAACCGTAGCTTTGCCGCTCGGGGGTTCTACCATTACAACGCGGCTATTCCTCGGTACCCCGGCAGTAGCGTACTCAACGGACCGCCCCTTGAGCAGCGGTAGCAAGACCTCGTGCAGTAGGCGAGTTTTGCCGCTGCCGGAAGGCCCGCATACGCAGGTCAACTTCCCATGCGGCAGCTCAATGGCAAGTGGCCCGACCACACCGTCCCCGCGAATGGCCAACGCGGGCTTAACTTGCTCAGCGACCCGTTTTTCATCCGTTTCATCCCGCTCTATTTCAGCCGTCTCCTCTGCCTGCACCCGTCCTCCTACAAACGCCCAGACTTCATCCGCGACCGCCACGAGTTCAGGCGTGTGGTCCAACAACAGCGCGGTATTGCCGCCAGCGACCAGCCGACGCAGACCCGCCGAGACCGCATCCAGCATCCCACCTGCCAATTGGCTGCCCAAACCCTCCAAAATGTAGAGAATGCCCGTCAGGCCACTGCCGAGACAGGACGCCAATTGCAGGCGCTGCCACTCGCCAGCCGCCAGCGATTCGAGCCGACGACTCAATGGCAGGTGCCCTAGTTCCAAACCGCAAGCCTCGGCGAGCGCGGCCTCTACTTTGGCGTACTGGCTATCAGCGGCCAGCCACTCGCGCAACGAGCCAAGGGGCGCGGCCATCAGCTCGTCCATAGTGCGTCCGTGCAGGGTCACCTGACTGGCCAAGGGCTGGCCCGCGCCGAAGTCCGTTGTGGCTAGCGGTTCGTACTGACGACCACATTCGCCGCAGGTCGGCTGCTGGTTCAAGTGTATCATCTCGCTAGTCCCATCCACCCAAACCACCGTCTGCCCCGACGAAATCGAGCGGCTCACGCGCACGGCTTCCAAAAAGCGCACACTGGCGTTCGGGTCGGGCACCAAGCGGTCCACCACCACGTGTACCTCGCTTTCGCCGCTCGGCAATGCTGGCCCGTCGCCCTCTATCCGCTGGATCTGGCCGGCGATTGCGACCCGGGTAAACCCGGCCTGCACGAGTTGTTGCCACATCCCCTCGTTCCGCAGAGCCAACGGAGCCAGCACTAAACAGCGGGTGTCTGGATGGACGCGGGCGATCTCGCGCTCTACCTCGTCGGCCGCATAGCTCCGACAGTCTCCGCCGCATTCGAGGCAGTGCATCTGTCCCTCTTCCAGCATGATCTGCGCCAAAATCCCGTCTAGCTGCAAATAGTCCCCGACCGTGCGTCCACGGCGCGGTGCTCCCAAATAAATAGCCGGTGGCAAGCCCGAAATTTCTTCCACATCCGCACGCGCCGTCCCGCTGACGCTTTCGCGTTCGGCCGGAGACAGGGCCTGCATGTAGCGCCGGCGGCTCTCAGCATAGAGGATGTCTAAAGCCATGGCGCGGCGACCACTGCCACTGCGACCGGTAAAGCAAATAATCCGGCCCAACGGCAAGTCCATATCGACATTGACCAGACCGCCGGCCCGGGCACCGTGCACGCAGAGGGTAGCTTTCAAGGGTTGGCCTGCGTCATGGAATCGATTTTCGCCGGCAAGCGCACGTCGTCGGGGTTGCGCGTGCGCAAAAACGCCCAGTGGGCTTCTGCCGCGCCGGGACGCCCCAAGCGCAACAGCACTTCCCCGCGCCGATAGTGGGCTTGGGCGTGGTCGGGGTCGAGGTCGAGTGCTTGGGCAAAGGCATCGGCCGCGGCTTGGTCATCGCCCTGCTTGACATACACCAAGCCGAGATTGAAATGCGCTCGGGCGTAGCTGGCGTCGAGCGCGAGGGCCTTGTGGAAATGCGCGGCAGCCTCGCTCAATTGACCAAGGCGATAATAGCACAGGCCGAGATTGTTGTGCAGACCGGGCGAGGGCTGAGCACGGCTAAAGGCCGCAATCGCCGCCTCGTACTCCCCCGCGCCGAATAGCTCTAATCCGCGTTGGATGTCCGAATCGCCGCCTTCTTGCTGCGCCAATACGGCGGCTAGACCAGAGGCGGCGGGAGCAAACGACGGGTCAATGCGCAGCGCCTCGCGGAACATGCTCTCGGCCGTTGCCCAAGCCCCTTGGCGTTGGTACAAGGTTCCGAAGTTGTAGTAATCAACGCGTTTGCGGGTCAGTCGCTCGGCCCCGGCGTCTCGATAATTGATCGGTAGCGCGACTAAGGCCACCAATAGGCATGACCCCAGCAACCGGCGACGTGCCCCGCCTATTGCCCAAGTCGCGGCCTTAGCAATCCAACAAGCGGCGTAAAGCAGAATCACCGGTACGACGGGCAAGCGATATTCCGAGGATGTAAAAAACAGCAGGCACGCGGCCAAATAGCTCGCCAGATACAGGTCGAGTAGGGACGAGCGGCGACTGGAGACCCAGCCCACGACCGCCAGCGGGGCTACCAGCCCCCACCCCAAAACGCACCAACGCAACAGGGGAACAAAGTCCTGCGCCAAGTACAAACTCAGGTTGTTTTGCGCTTCGACTCCGTTCCAGAACATGTAGAGTTTGCGGCCTTGTAGCGCCAGATACGCGAGGGGATTTTCCACCGCAAAGCGCAAGCCGACCACAAGCCAGAATCTGGAGGCTTGGGCCGGGGTCAGCTCTCGGCCCGTGCGCACCTCGGCCTCGCGGATAAACGCCTCACGCTCCAAATCCGGCTCGGCGCTGGGCAGGAAATCGACCTGCGCGTAGATGCCGTTGGCCTCGGGATGGTTGCCCACGTAGAAATTCATCCCGGCTGAGGACGTGGTCAGCAGCCATTCTCCTCCGACGAGATAGTTGCGACAAGCCACCGCGCCCACCACAAGGCCGCAGCCCACGGCCACCAGGCCCCACTGCCGCCAACCGCACCGTCCCCCCTGCGCGACAAACCAGCCCGCAACCACCGCGACAAATAGCAAGACCATGGGCCGCGCCGTAGCCGAAAGCCCCAACAGCAGACCCGCGGCCAACAGCCACCGCGCCGCACCTTGCGCGTGCACCAAGCAATACAGGGCCGCGAGATTCAAAAAGGTAATCGGCGCGGCGGTCAGCAGCGCCCCATCGTAGAACACATACGGCTGGTAGATCGCCGCCATGCCCGCGGCCAACAGGCCAATTTGTGCGCTCCACAATTTCCGGCCCAAGGCGTAGATCAAATAACAGCTACCCGTCCCCAGCGCCGCCTGCACCAAGCCAACCCACCAGTATTCAGCCCCCAACAGCGCATAGATTACGGCCAAAAAGTAGGAGTAAAACGGATTCATAAAAAAAGGTCGGTCGCCCAGCCAATCGCCCGCGACAATGGCCCGAGCGCGGCGGTCGTAGAATTCGGAGTCGATCAGGAGGACGTCGAAGAGCGGCGTGTCAACCGCTTGATAGAGATAGGCTAAGCGCACGCCGAGAGCGGCGACTAGAATCGCCCAGAGGATGGCTTCCTCTCGCCTTAGCTGCACCGCACCGATACCTATGATCTGCATACTATCAATATAGCCGGAATCCACGGCGAAGGCATGGCTCTCGCTCCCTTGACTTAGCCGCTGTGCTGCCTCAAGCTATGGCCTTGTTCGCACTGCAAACAAAAGGCCCTGTTTACATGCGATTGTCCTATAATGAAATTCGCGCCCGCGCCGCCCAATTCGCCCAAGAATGGGCTGGCGCTGGTTATGAGAAGGGACAGACCCAGCTTTTCTACCGCGACTTTTTCGACATCTTCGGCGTTCCTGTGCGCCGGGTTGCCGCGTTTGAGGAACCCGTTAAACTGCTCGGCGACCGACGCGGCTTTATCGACTTGTTTTGGAAGGGCGTGCTGCTCGTCGAGCAGAAAAGCGCCGGCCGCGATCTCACCAAGGCCAAAACCCAAGCCCTCTCCTACTTCCCCGGCCTCAAGGACGCCGACCTGCCGCGCTACATTCTCCTGAGCGACTTTGCGACGTTTGAGCTATACGACCTCGACGAAGACGAAAGCGTCGCTTTTTCCCTCGCCGACTTGCCCAATCACGTTGAAAAGTTCGGCTTCATCTTGGGCGTGCAGAAGCGGACCTTCCGCGATCAAGACCCGGTCAACATCAAAGCGTCCGAGCGCGTCGGCGACCTGCACGACGCGCTGGCGGCCTCCGGCTACACCGGCCACGACTTAGAGCAATTCCTCGTCCGCATCGTGTTCTGCTTCTTCGCCGACGACACCGGCATTTTCGAGCCGCGTGACATTTTCCTCGACCTGTTGGAAAACCGGACGCGGGAAGACGGCTCCGACCTCGGCGGCTGGCTGGCGCAATTGTTCCAAGTGCTCAACATGCCCGAAGACCGCCGCGCCAACAATCTCGACGAAGACCTCGCCCGCTTCCCCTACGTCAACGGCGACTTGTTCCGCGATCCGTTGCTTATTCCGTCGTTCGATTCTGCCATGCGCCAGCGGCTTATCGACGCTTGCCATTTCAATTGGTCCGACATTTCCCCGGCGATTTTTGGTTCGCTCTTTCAGTCGGTGATGGACAAGGACGAGCGCCGCGCTCAGGGCGCACACTACACCACCGAACAGAACATTCTCAAGGTCATTGAGCCGCTGTTTCTCGACGAGTTGTGCACGGAATTTCGCCACCTCCAGTCGCGCCGCGACAACCGCCGCATTCCCGAACTCATTGCCTTTCAGCAGCGGCTTGGCCAGTTGCGATTTTTTGATCCGGCCTGTGGCTGCGGCAACTTCCTCATTATCGCCTACCGCGAGTTGCGAGCGTTGGAAATCGAGGTACTCAAAGAGATTCGCCCGCACGGCCAACTCGACGTTTTAGCTGAACTGCTTTCGGTGGTCAATGTGGATCAGTTCTACGGCATTGAGTTGGGGGAGTTTCCGGCGCACATCGCCGAGGTCGCGCTGTGGATGATGGATCACATTATGAACAACCGGCTGAGCTTGGAGTTCGGTCAGACGTACACGCGCATTCCGCTGGAGAAGTCGCCGCACATCCAGCACGGCGATGCGCTGGAAACGGACTGGAGCGAACTGCTGCCGCCGGAGGAATGTTCCTACGTGCTCGGCAATCCGCCGTTTATAGGCGCGAAATTCCAATCGCCCGAGCAGCGCGAACAGGTGCGTCGCATTGCCGCGCTGGGCAAAAGCGGTGGCACGCTCGATTACGTCACCGGATGGTTTATAAAGGCTGGCGAATACGTACAGCGGGGCGCGGCGAGAATCGGCTTTGTGGCGACCAATTCCATCACGCAAGGTGAGCAGGTCGCGCAACTCTGGCCGATCTTGTTCGACCGCTGCAAGCTGGACATCGCTTTTGCCCACCGCACTTTTGCTTGGGGATCGGACGCTCGTGGCATGGCACACGTTCACGTCGTCATTATCGGACTGGCCAAACGGGACAATGCGCCGCGAGAGAAGCGGCTGTTTTCCTACGACACTCCCAAAAGCGATCCACAAGAAAGCAACCATGCAGCCCTCTCGCCCTATCTGTTTGACGCTGGCGGACTGGCCGATCCGAGGGTTGTGGTAAAGGAATCGGCCCAAGCTCTGAATGGGCTGCCAAAGCTGATAACTGGAACTCAACCTATTGAGGGAGGGTTTCTATTGTTCAATCGGCGAGAGCGCGATCAATTCCTGTCTGTCGAACCGGAGGCGCAGAATCTCTTCCGGCCATTTCCTGGATCACACGAGTTCATCAATGGTATCGAACGCTGGATTTTGCACACTCAGGATGTAGAACCAAAAGACCTACGACAGTTACCAGAAGTGGTACAACGACTACGGTCCGTATCTAAGTTTCGAGGATCAAGTAAACGCTCTACGACGTTGGCTTTGTCGAAGTATCCTTCTCTATACGGGGTAACTGTTTTACCTGATGGTCCATTTTTGGTCTGCCCACAAGTAAGTTCAGAGCGGCGCGAATATATCCCAATAGGATGGTTACAACCGCCAACCATTCCGAGCGAAAAACTACGGGTGCTTTTGAATGCAGACCTATGGCATTTCGCCCTACTCACGTCTGCCATGCACATGGCTTGGATGCGGACGGTCACAGGGCGAATGAAAAGCGACTACATGTATTCTGTCGGCGTAGTATATAACACCTTCCCCCTACCTCCCGTCCCCACAGAACGCCTCCAACGCCTCGCGCCCCACGCCGACGCCGTCCTCGCCGCCCGCACCAACCATCCCGACGCAACGCTGGCCGACCTCTACGACCCCGACCTCATGCCCGCCGACCTCCGCAAAGCACACCAAGCTCTCGACCGCGCCGTCGATAGATTCTATCGCCGCAGCGGCTTCACCTCTGACCGCGAGCGCGTCGAGCATCTGTTTGGACTGTACGAAAAAATGTTGGTGCCGCTGACGGCCAAGGCCAAGCCGAAGCGGCGGAGAAGAGGGGCGTAGAGGAAGGGGCTGCAAGACGTTAGCGGGATTGCCCATGTCTAAGCTGTCCGTTATAATCCCTTTTGCTGGCCAAACCCCAACAAAGCAAGGAGAATGAACGTGAGCAAAGGTAAAGGTAGTACCCTAGCGCGTCGTTCCGATGAAAGTTGGGCAAACAAACAGAATGACGCTAATTCTCACTCCTATTCCCACCGTGGTATTGACAAAACCCCCGGAGTTTGCGGTGGCGATGCTTGCATTCGACGCACTCGTATTCCGGTTTGGGCTTTGGTACAGCTTAAGCAATTAGGCACAGATGAAGCAGATTTGTTGCAGACCTATCCCACCTTGACGGCTGACGATTTAGTCAATGCTTGGTCCTATTATCAGTCGCACACAGCAGAGATCGAGCAGCAGATCGCCGACAACGAGTCAGCCTAAAGGCAGTGGCACAGTTATACTCCAATGAGAATTTTCCCCTGCCAGTAGTTACGGCCCTCCGAGAGCTTGGCCATAGCGTATTGACCTCTCAGGAAGCAGGCCAAGGAAATCAAGGCATAAGCGACGAGAAGGTTCTAGAATTTGCCAGTGCTGACAATCGGATACTTCTCACTATCAACCGCAAGCATTTTATCTCCCTGCACCAACAACAACCGAATCACTTTGGTATTATTGTCTGTACTCTTGACAAAAATTTTGTCGGACAGGCCCAACGCATTCACCAACTCATTGTAGCCGAATCCCCAACGACTGGAAAACTGCTTCGCGTCAATAGGCCCCAATCTGGCGGCCAGCGTCGGACGCCATAGCCTCTAGTGCTGAAGCAGTTCACCGCTGCAAAATCCAATAGTGAAACGAGACAATCGGCCGCAAATCGCCGCCAAAGTGGATCGGCTGCGTCTCAATCTCAACGCGACCGCTCACATCCGCAGCCGGTATCTGGCCGACGGCTAATTCGAGCCACTGGCGGCCTCTCCCCCCCGGCAACTCCACGTTGGCGATCTTCTTCCCATTAGCGAACACCGCAAAGTGCTGAGCAATGCCCGTAACCGTGCGCATAATCACCGTCGCCGGTTGATCCGCGTTCAGTGCCACCTCCATCCGCTCACCCCCCGTTACCGTCCGCCCCCCATCGAGGTACACCGCTTGGGGATCGTCGGCAGCGCTCAGCGCCAGCAACAGATTCGCCTCCCCGCTGCCGGGCACCCACACTTTAGATTGATAGCCGTGCCGACGTTCGCTTGCCAAATCGGCGACATCCACCTTATCCACCACCCGCCAGCCTTCCTCTAAAAGCGTCTGATTGCGGATGGTTTCGCCGCTGAGGTCGTCAGCCCAACGCGCCTGATACAGCACCTTCTCGGCATCAATGATTGACGGCTCAAAGACGCGGATGCGGTGCAGCGGTTGCAAAAAGAGGCCCTCGGGAAAATTGAACCAATTGGGGAAAATGGCGAAGTACTGCGGGCGTTGGTCCGGCGGCATAGCTTCCAGCCGCTCGAATAGCGACCCGCTCCCGTGCCGCCAAGGTGCGCTGTTCCCGGCCGTGGTCAACCCGACTAAGTCGATGGTTTGGCGACCGCCGAAGTAGCGCAGGGCACCAGCGTCGTTGACGGCGATGTGCGCGTTGGGCGGCAGCTCGGCGTCTATAAAGTTCGCCATCTCTACCTGCTGGTTGCGGATATCGCTGCAATTTTCTCCGTACGCCACCGCGAAAAACCCCACCGACATCAGCCCCCACAAGCCAAAAAAGCAAGCCAACCCCCGCGCCAACTTGCGGCCCCATTCTCCCCCAGCTACGTCCAACCGCCCCAAGCCCAAGGCAGCAAAGAGAATATAGAGCGGCAAGAAAGGCTGCTGGTAGCGATTGAAGTGGGCGTCGTATTCGACGAGGGTGCAGGTTAGCAAGACGCCGCCGAAAAACCACGCCCCCCCCAATGCCGCCACCCCAAGCCGGCTCTCGGACAGCTCGCTCCAGAGCCGATAGCTTAACTCGGCCAAAACAAAGAGCGCGACAAACGGAGCAAACACCATGCGACGGTAGTTGCCGTCGTACGCGTATAAATTGACGCTAGTCTGATGCCCTAGCGACCCGGCGAGAATTCCTTTGACAAATTCGGCGAAGTCGAAAAAGACAGCCCGGATCTGCTCGGGCAACGAGCCGTGCGGTTCGGCAAAGCGCCATTTGGCCTCGACTCCAGACGCCCCGGCCTCTCCCGTCCACCAAGCCAGCAGCAGGGCCTGGAACACGTACGCCCCCAAAGGCATCCCCCATCGCCAATTCAACGCTCGGCGATGGGCGACTAGCGCCAGCAGCAGCAAGACCAAGGCAATCCCCTCGGGCCGCGCCAACACCAACAAGGTCGCTGCCAGCGGAGTGCGCCGATCTTCTGTTAGGTACAGATACAGAGCCAGCAAGATGGCAAAGGCAAACAGGCCGATCGCCATGCCGCTGTAGTAACCCCACAGCAGCGGGCCGCACAACAGGAACAGCAACGCGGCCACCCAGCCGCTGAACGAGCCTCCCAACCTGCGGCCCAGCAACAGGAGCAACCGTGCGCTCAACCCGAGCCACACAGTCCCCAATACCAACGCGTACAGTACAATCCCCATCCCATCCAACCCCAACCAAAAGCCCGGCACCAGCAGCAAGGTGTACAGCAGACTAGTCGCACCAGCCGTTGGCTCCGCGCCGGTATTGTATTCGAGGAAGTGCCCTTGGGCCGCTTGCCGCGCGTATTGGAAATAGATGAAGGAATCATCCAGCGGCAGGGACAAGCGACCGCCTGTGTGGTAGAGCATGGAGGCCACAAAGAGCAACAGCCACAACAGAGCTAGGCCCCAAAGAATGGCCCCCTCTCGTCGAATGGCGTTCATCACCTACTCATCCGTCATCAACGCCGAGCGGCTCGGTTGACACACCGCAATCGTCACATGACCGTGCTGAAAGCGCAATCCCTCTGCGGCCAAGCGGTCTATATTAGGCGTTGTCCCCGCGGTCGGACACCCAAATGCCCCCACCGCATCCCAGTTCATGTCATCTGCCGTAATTAGCATAAAATTTGGTCTAGTCATACATTTTTATTCACCATCCTAACCATTGGAAGAACCATGCGCCCACTTTACTTCCTGTCCTTGTGGCTGCTCGTCCCGGTCGCTCTTTGCGCGGCCCCTCCGTTTGACCACGGCCCCTTCGACCAAGTGCTGCAAGAATACGTGGATGACCAAGGCTTGGTCCGCTACGCCGCCCTAGCCAAAGACCGCGCTCCGCTCGACGCCTATGTCGATAGCCTCGGCCTCTACAGCCCCGAAACTCATCCCGACCGCTTCCCCTCCCGCGAACATGAACTCGCCTACTGGATCAATGCGTACAATGCCTTTACCCTGCGGGGCGTCATCGACGCCTATCCCATCGCCAGCGTTATGGACACCTTTGTGTCCAGCGGTTTTTTCAACCGCCAGACCTTTGTCGCTGGGGGGCGCGAGATGACGCTGGATCACCTTGAAAACAAAATTATCCGCCCAACCTACCAAGAGCCGCGCATTCACTTTGCGGTCAACTGCGCGGCCCTGAGCTGCCCGCAACTGGACAACCGGGCTTTTACCGGCCCCGATCTCGACACCCGCTTGGAAAAGGTGCTAACGCGCTTTGCCCAAGACCCCAACCACGTGCGCCTGCAAGGGAAGAAGCTCCACCTGTCCAAAATTCTCGACTGGTACGGAGAGGACTTCACGGCTTGGTTTCCACCCGATCGCCCCAATCCCGCAAACATGCCCACCATCGTCAACTACCTGCGCCCGTACCTCCTCCCGGATATAGCCGCTGGGCTGACCGAGGATGTAACCATCGAATACAACGACTACGACTGGGCGCTCAACGAGGACAAAGAAACGGGAAGCCCCCGCTCAGCGGCAGACTCCCCGTAATCGACCCAACGCTCTACCCGTCGTCATTCCCGCGCAAGCGGGAATCCAGTTCTAAATAATGTAGAATTGCTATGTGAAAAACGGATTGTGCTCCCGTTCTTCGCCGACGGTAGTGGCCGGTCCATGACCGGGAAAGAGCGCGACGTTTGCGTCTAGACTGAGTAGCTTCTCGGCCACTGCTTGGCGCTGCATCCGGTAGTTGCCCACGCTGCGAGTGCCCCCAAGCGAACCCGCGAAAAGCGCATCTCCAACAAAAGCCATTTCCTCGTGGACTAAGCTGATGCCGCCCGCCGTGTGTCCAGGCGTAGAGCAGACCTCAAAGCGCAATTGGCCGATGTACACGACTTCGCCTTCTGCCAGTTCGCCTTCGATTTGGTCGGCCAAACTGCCCGTTAGGGCCAAGTCGCCGCGGTGGATCCGTGCTGGCGCAGCCGTAGCGCGGCCAATCTCGGCGAGGGCACTGATGTGGTCTTGGTGTCCGTGCGTCAGCAAAATCTGTTCGACCGTTAGCCCGGAGGCGGCCAAGTGCTGGAGGATTTTGTCCGCGTCGAATCCTGGATCGACGATCGCGGCCCGGCCCGTTGCCGCACAGCCGACAATGTAGCCGTTCATCAGAAAGCCGCTGCCGAGCACCATCATCTCCACTTGCGCCCCGGCAACCGAGCGGCCCGCCGGATGGCGCGGGAAAAATGCCTGCGCCGCGCTCGCCTGCAATTTGCCCGGATGCAACCCGAGGACTTCGGCCAGCCGCTCTATCGCATCTACGGCCGGGATCAGTTCGTAGTCTTCGATTTTTGCAATATCCCCGGCAGTCAATCCCACCCGATCAGCCAGTGCTGCGACTGCAATCTCCTGCCCGCGCCGAGCCTTGGCGACGACATCGCCGAATTCGTCTTCTAATTGCGTGTACATATTCCCTCAGTATTTAGGCTCAACGGAGCCGGCTTGTAAAGTGCTCAAAAACTCATCAAAGCTAGCGGCCCATTGCCCGACAGTCTGGGCCGGTCCAGTCATCTTGAAAAACACCGTGCCCGAGCGGTGGACGGCAATGGCCCCGAGCATCCGGTAGCCGGGTTGCGGATCTGAGTCCCCCATCCCCATTCCCGCAGAAAAGGTGCCGCTGACATCAACTCCGGTTATTTCGATGTCCTCCACCTGTCGCGTCCAACGCCGCCCTTGGGCCGGTTGGCCGTCCTCCTGTTTGAACTGGCCGAACCAGCGCTCGATGTTGGCTTCGACGCTTCCGCCTTGCCCTGGGCCGAAGAAAAAGATGCCCAATGTCGCTTCGCCGGCCGGGCCGGGCAGGCCGTATTGGGCCACCCGCATGGAGCTGGACGGCTGCTGCGCCACCCAACCCTTGGGAGCCACCGCGCTGAGTGGTCCCAGCGCCTGTCGGCCGCTCGCCTGACTCAAAGCGGGTGCTGGTGTTGCTCCGGCTGTGGTTGTGGAGCGGGCAGTGAATCCCCGCTCGGTCATGGCCGCCGCCGGCTCTTGGTCGCTGAAATTTTGGCTGCACCCGATGGCTCCGAGAATCCCCGCAAAGATCCACGCAGGTCGCCCCCGAGATCGAAGAATATTCTTTAGCATCACAAATTCCCCCAAGCAATGAAGCCAGCGAGAGTCGCTAGCACGACCAAGCCCCCTAAGTAAAACCAAACCTTGTTTCGTCTGCGTCGTCGCGGTCTTTTAGGCAGCTTCCGCCTAGGCCGGTTGAGAGCGAGCGTTCCCACTTGCAGCGTCGGCGACTTGTGTTGGATGTAATGGGACATCCCCTCGTATATACGGCGAATGCTTTGCACATTTTCGGCCTCTCCGTAATCGGCCAGATGCGACAGCGGCAACCACTGTACCGGAGCGACTTCTTGGGAGATGGGAAATTCGATCTGCGCTTTGACCCGCGCCTGTTCGTAGCCTAGGAGGCGGACGTAATAGCGCAGCCGACAGCTATCGAAATCGACCAGACAACAGCGATAGCCGATTTTGCATAGCTGGCGCAGGCCCTCTTCTACATCGCGCAACAAGACCAAGTCGCGTTCTTGGCGCGCATTCACTAGCTGCTCACGCAGCACTTTGACGGTTGTTGGGGCACCTTCGTTCATCGTCCGACTGCGAACTTAGAGCGCGAGAATAAGGCCGTTCTCGCGCTGGCTGTCAACTTGCTTCCGGCGCACTTTTGCGTACTGTATCGGTTAAGATAGCCGCCAAATTGTACCTGCTTCCCTAGTCCATGTTGTACTACAGCCACCCATATTTCGCGTTGGGTCGGAGCTTCCTGCTCGCGATCCTTTTGCTCTCAGCCGGACGTGCGCATACCGCAGACGACCTTCCACGCATCCACCACATTGTCATCCACGGCCTCCAACGAACCGACGAACAGGTCATTCGCCGCGAATTGCTCTTTGCCGAAGGCGATGTCCTCGACTCAACCCTCGTTGCCGAAACAGCGCGCAATTTGCGGCGCTTGTTGTTTATCGGCGAAGTACACATCCGCTTACTCAACCGACCCGAGGGCGTCGAGGTGACGGTCTCGGTAGAGGATCTCTACTCGCGCGCCTTATCTCCCTTGATCTCGGGACAAATCGATGAGTTGAGCTTCGGCGCGATCGCGCTCGACTACAATTTTCGCGGCCGCGGCCAACGCCTGCGCTTGGGCCTCAGCAACCAAGCCATTTCCGGTCCTTGGGCCGAATTGCTCTTTGCCGAACCACGCCTCAACGGTAGCCGACGCGCCTTGGCAGCCCAGCTCGCCGCAGGTGCCGAAGGCCACGACCATGCCCTGACTTTCTCGCGGCCCTTTGCCGCCTTAGCCGATCGCCGCGCCTATGGCCTTTCCCTGTTCAGCCAACAGGCCGTGCGGCGCTTGTACTCGGAGGGCCAGCTAAAAACGCGCTATCAAGACGCGCTCGACGGCAGTCGCATCTGGCTGGTCCGCTCCTATGGCGAGCAGACGAAGGTGCGCCCTTCGGTACAATTGCAGGTCTCGCGCCGCCGATTTACCGAGAGCACAAGCGATGGATATGCACCCTCCGACCGGACGCGGATCGTGCCGAGCGTCGGCCTTCTCGTGTGGCGTCCCCGCTATAAGCGCACCCGCTACATCCGCAATTTGGGCCCGCTGGAAGACTTACAAACGGGCAGTTGGCTGTCGCTGCGTTGGGGCTTTGTCCATCGCTCCTTGGGATCGGATCGGACCTTTTCTTTGTATCAGGCCCAGCTAGCCCCCCGCTTCGAGCCTACCAAGCGCAGTTACGCCGAACTGACTCTGTTCACCAGCGCGTACCGAGGCGAAGGGAAATTTTACAACCTCTTCGCCTCAGCATCCGCGACCGCGTACTTCCGGCTGGGAGCGGCTCATTCGCTCGCCTTGCGCGCCGCTTGGGAAGCACTGCACCGCAGCGAGGACGCCGACCAACTCCTCCTCGGTCTAGCGCGCGGCTTGCGCGGCTATGCCCCTCGGCGTTACGATGGTACTAGGCGCGTACTATTAAACTTGGAAGCGCGTCCGACTTTGATTCGCCGACCTTGGTACACCCTCGCCAGTGCCGCCTTTGTGGATTGCGGCGCAGCTTGGACACCGCCCAGAGAAAGGGCAAGCTTGGTATGTTCCCCTGGCTTGGGCATCCGCCTAGGCTGGCCCAAGGTGTACAACACGCCGGTGTTGCGCGGCGATATAGCCTACGGATTAAAGGAAGGCTCGTCCGAGTTATCCGTGGGATTAGGACAGTACTTTTGATAGTGCGAACCTTTTGGCATATTTGGAGCGTCTATTAAAGAACCAACGCAAAAGGAGGAGCTATGAACGCCAAACTAGTCATTCTAACCGGCGCGGCCCTGTGTGTGCTTAGCACGCAAGCCAGCCTCGCCCAAGACTACACCCAAGCGACGTTTGCCGGGGGATGCTTCTGGTGCATCGAAGCACCCTTTGACAAGGTCGAGGGCGTCGTCTCAGCCGTTTCCGGCTACACCGGCGGCGAGCGCGAAAACCCGACCTACAAGCAAGTCAGCTCCGGCGCGACTAAGCACATAGAATCCGTGCTGGTCACCTTTGATCCCAAGGTCGTCTCCTATAGCCAGCTTCTCGACATCTACTGGCGTCAATTCGACCCCACCGATCCAAGTGGGTCCTTTTACGACCGCGGCCATCAATATACCTCGGCCATATTTTACCACGACGAAGAGCAACGCACCTTGGCCGAAGCCAGCAAACAAGCTCTCGACGCGTCGGGCCGCTTTGACAAACCCATCGTCACGCCCGTCCGCCCAGCCGCTACTTTTTATCAGGCCGAGGAGTACCACCAAGACTACTATCGCAAGAATCCCCAGCACTACCAGCGCTACCGTCGGGGATCGGGCCGCGACCGCTTCATCGAAGAGACGTGGAGCAAAGACCTGCCGACGCCCACGGCCAGCGCCCAATACGCCAAGCCTCCCATCGATACCTTGCGCACCAAGCTCACGGACTTGCAATTTCGGGTCACGCAGGAAGACGCCACCGAGCGGCCCTTCCACAACCTGTACTGGGACAATAAGGCCTTGGGCATCTACGTCGATATCGTTTCTGGCGAACCCCTGTTTAGCTCGCAGCACAAGTTCAAATCCGGCACCGGCTGGCCCAGCTTTACCCAGCCCCTAGAGCCGGATCACATCGTCGAGCACACCGACAATTCGCTGTTTATGACCCGCGTCGAAGTGCGCAGCAAATACGCCGACTCGCACCTCGGGCACGTCTTTCCGGACGGCCCGCCCCCCACCGGGCTACGCTACTGTATCAACTCGGCGTCTCTGCGCTTTATTCCCGTCGAGGATTTGGCCAAGGAAGGCTACGGCGAGTACGCGGCCCTGTTTGAGTAAGCGCGAGGGTCCTGTTGCATAGCAAAAATGCAAACAGCCGGATAACCTTACCCAGAATCGGGCTCGGTTGGTCCGGCTGTTTTTCAAGTGGCTCCGCGGGTAGGATTCGAACCTACGACCAAGTGGTTAACAGCCACCCGCTCTGCCAGCTGAGCTACCGCGGAATAGACAAATATATTAACGAAAAATCGGGCAAAAATCAAATAAGGCCAAGCCGCCAGCGGCCTTGTGCGCCCACTTCTTTCGCCCCGCAGCAGCGGATAATTAGTCCGCGTAATACTCCTTGAGAGAGTCGCAGCGAGCGGGATGGCGGAGCTTCTGTAGGGCCTTTTCCTTGATTTGCCGCACTCGCTCCCGCGTGCGTCCGACATAGGCCCCGATTTTCTCCAAAGTCATCGGCTCGTGTCCATCCAATCCGTAATACATTTTCAGGACGCGCGCCTCGCCCTCGGTCAGGGCATGCATGGCGTTGTAAATTTCCTCTTTGAGCTCGTCGCTGGAGAGGGCCTCGTCGCTGGGCGGTTGACTGTAGTCGGGAATCAGATCGCCGAAACAGCGATCCGGTTCGGATTCGTCGCAAGGCATCTCCAGCGAAACGGGTCTCTGAGCCAATCGCAACAGGAGTTCCATATCACCTGGTTCGACCTCTAGCTCTTCGGCTATTTCCTCTACTTCTGGGGGACGCCCTAGCCCCTGTTCGAGCTTGTTGAGCACCCTATTGATGCGCGTCAGTTCGCCGATGCGATTTAGCGGCAACCGCACGATGCGCGACTGATTGGCCAACGCTTGCAGGATCGACTGGCGGACCCACCACACGGCATAGGAAATGAACTTGAAGCCCTTCGTGCCGTCAAAGCGCTTGGCGGCGATGATAAGCCCCAAGTTCCCCTCATTGATCAGATCCGAAAGCGGCAAGCCCAGATTCTGATATTGCTTCGCCACGCTTACGACAAAGCGCAGGTTGGCTTTAACTAGATCGGATAAAGCCTCTTCATCGCCCTCTTTTATTTGCTGAGCGATGGCCACTTCGTCCTCGGACGATAATCCGACAGCATCCTCGATCTCGTGGAAATACTGATCGACGATAGAATCGGTCTGCAAGGTAGTCATAACTTGACGCCTCCTGTTGCTAATGAGCCAGCATGGGGACTCTTGGCTGCATTAAGCTATGATGGTACCTAATACGGACGAGCAGGGAGTTCGGATAGGGGGGAAATACATCCGAAAATAAAGCGGTTTTGAGTAAACCGCATAGAGGAGGATGCAGCTTAATATAGGGTCTAAATATTATTAATCAACTCTTTTCGTTCTTTTTTGGTCCCTAATTGGTGTTTAGCTCAATCTAGGCCGATAGCTTCTTGGGCCAGCCGGACACAGCGCTCGACGTCGTAATCGCGCAGAATGGTGATTTTCTGGGTTTCCAATGAGCCTTCGGCGTGAATGGCCAGTAGCTCGTTGTAACCACCAAAGGTTGAAGCCGTCAGGTCGCGCACTAAGTTGATTGCCTTCAGCCGCGCCTTAGCATCGACGCCGCTTCCACCGCCTAAGAAGTGTTCGATATAGCCCTTGGTCTCGGGATTGGCCAGATCCTCTTCCGACGGCCCAGTGACCACCAACCCTCCGGCAATATCCTGGACCCAAGACACAGCTTGATGATAGTTATTGGCAAAGTGGAATTTGGCTAAGTTGGTAAAGACGATATTGGGCACGGCCGTGCCGTTTGTAGCGATGCGGCAATCGTGGGCCGCGGCCAAGGTCAGCCCGCGAACGGTCTCGGCATAGGTGATGAGCTTGGTCAGTTTCTCGCGCACGTGGCCAGCCTTGGCGATGCCGTTATAGTGGGCTAGGAGCGCCGCTGCTCCGATAAAGAGGTCGCAGAGCGGCGGTTTGTACGAGGCGGCCGTAAAGCGATGGAATTCGACGAAGGCGTTGGCCAGCGGCCCGGCGTATTGCCATTCCCCTTTGAGGAAGACGCGTTCGTTGGGAATAAAGACATCGTCGAAGATCGTCAGCGTGTCGATCATGCGGTGCTCGGAGCTGACCGGGTGGTGGAACTGGCTTACCGGCGGCGAGCCAAAGGGGCTGGCGATCAGCTTGATCCCCGGAGCATTGACTGGCGTGGCAAAGGCAACCGCATAGGCTGCGTCCTCTTCCTTGAGCGCACGGGTCGGCAAGACGATGAGTTCATCGACATACGGGGCACATGTCGTATGGGCTTTGGCCCCCCGCACCACGATCCCATCGGCCCGTTCCTCGACAATGTGGACGTAGTAGTCGGGGTGTGCTTGCTGCGAGGGCAAGAGGCTGCGGTCGCCTTTTACGTCGGTTTGGGCCACGGCCAAGCTCAGGTCGCGCTGCTTGCACTCGCGGTGGAAGGCTTGCACTCGCGCGTTGTATTGTCCACCGGCATTTTTATCCAAATGGTCGGAGACTAAGTCTAGGGCGAAGAGCGCGTCGGTGCCAATTTCCTTGATTAGCAGCACTACGCTGTTGCCCAGCCGCGTCGAACGCTCAATCATCTCGCGTCGGTTGAGTAAATCCTCGGCATCTAGCGGAATCTTAAAATAGCGACTGACGAGTTCGCCCAGTTCTTCATCCATCCAAGTCATCAGATCGCGGTGCTCTGGATCCTCAGCCAGTTCAAAATCCAAGGCGACGTGATCCACCCCAATCCCCAAGTCGTCATGTGTGGTTACGTCCTCGATCCGCTCTCCCCGATGGTACACTTCGCGCCCATCGCGCAAGCCCTCTTTAAATTCGGCGACACTACGCAAGCCCATAGAAGCCCCTTCTCTTTCAATTTCTCAGTGGTTTGCCTGTGTGCAGCATGTGCGCGATGCGCTCTCGCGTGCGCTCGGTGCCGCACAGTTGTAGAAAAACCTCGCGTTCCAAATCAAGCAAGTCTCGCTCCTCTACTTGACGACGCGCTCCTCCTCCTGTAAGCACCCGTGCCAGACCACGCCCTACGACCACGTCGTGCTCGCTGAGCTGCCCAGCAGCCCTGCCTTCGTCTAGGCGCTCGTGCAAAAATGCCAGTCCTTCGTCTCCAGCGACTTCTACTCCATCCGGCACGCCAGCACAGTAGCCTGCGGCAAGCAGGCTGCGCAGTTTGGCTACGGCCCGCTTTAAGAGTTGGCCCTCGGCAAAGACAATCTCATCGTCAGCACCGAGGAGACCCCATGCTCGGGCTTGGAAGGCGTTATCGCTGAAGTTTCCGGTAAAAATTGTCTCAAACGCAGATGCTATATCGCTTGCTCCCCGCCGCGCCATCTCCATGCAACCACCGCTGCCGGGGATCAGGCCGACCTTGGTCTCCACCAAGCCCATGCCTAGCTCGGCCGTCGCCACGCGCCCATCAGCACCCAAGGCAAACTCGCACCCGCCTCCCAGCACCAAGCCGCGGAGAGCCGCGACGACCGGGAAAGGCGCGTAGCGCAACGCCTGCACGGCCTCTTGGAAGGCAGCGACAAACGCTTCTAACCCCACCCAGTCGTTCGCATCAACGAGCTTGGCCACGTGCTTCAAGTCGGCACCGACCGAAAACAAGGAGCCAGCACCGGCGAGTACCAAGCCAGTAAAGGGGCCGGTATCCACCGCGTGGTGGACAGCTTCCAGCGCCGCTGGCCCCAAGGCGTTCATCTTGCCGCTGAAAACCAGCGCTCCCAGTCCTTCGTCTATCTCGACCAAGTACGCTCCATCATTGGACCAGATGGCTCGCTCGGCAGCTAGCTTATCCCAATCGTCTGCTGGCTGTTGCCAACTTTCGCGCTGCAACCGAGTCGGTGAGAACGTGCTCTGCTCGCGATAAAAATGCGTTTCACCTGCGGCGAGCAATTGGTTGGCGAGGTCGGGGACGCGCTGTTGGTTGGCTTCTAGGGCTCTGACGACTTCTTCGACGCCGAATAGATCCCACAATTCAAATGGCCCTAGCGCCCAGTTAAATCCCCAGTGCATCGCCTGATCGATTTGAACGATATCGCCGGCAAGGTCGGCCGCGTGCTCGGCGGCGTAGGCCAGCACGGCCGTGAGATGCGCTCGCCCGAGTTGGCCCCACGGTCCCGGATCGTCCCATAAGGCGCGGAGGCGGTGCGCCGGGGAACGCTCGCTCAACGCCGATTCCAAGGCACCCAAATCCACCTTTTGCACGGGTTGATAGGCGAAGGTATCCAAATTGAGGGCCTCAATGCCCGTCTCGGCCTTGCGATAAAACCCAGCATTGACCTTGGCCCCGAGTAAGTTCTCCTCCAACATGCGCCGATAAAACGCTGGCAGCGCAAAAAGCGACCGCCACGGATCCGCCGGCAATCCTTGGTAGCTGGTCTCAGCCACGTGCGCGACCGTATCCAAGCCCACGATGTCGCAGACGCGCAAGGTCGCACTTGGGGGGCGTCCCATCAGAGGGCCGGTCAGCGCGTCAACTTCTGCCACGCCTAGCCCATCCCGCTCTACCCTCTGTAGCATATCGCAGGCGGCAAAAATCCACAGACGATTGCCGATGAAATTAGGCGTGTCTTGACCGCAGACCACACCCTTGCCCAACTCCCCAGTGAGAAAATCCACCATCTGCTGAACGATAGCCGGATCGGTATCAGGCCCGGGGATGACCTCGACTAACTTCATGTAGCGTGGCGGATTAAAGAAATGCACCCCGAGAAAGCGGCGGCAAAACTCCGGCGACCGGCCGTGCGCCAACTCGGCGATAGATAGCCCCGAGGTATTGCTGCTAATGACTAATCCGTCGTGCAGGTACGGCTCCAGCCGGGCCAGCAGTGCCTGCTTGGGCGCACTTTCTTCTACTACGGCTTCGATGACCCAATCAGCCTCTCCAACACAGGCTAAATCCTCCAAGCTCCCTAGCTGGATGCGTTGGGCCATCTCCGCTAGATAGAAAGCGGGAGGTCGGCTCGCGAGGGCTTTTTCCAACCCCTGACGCGCACGGCCCACTTCATCGTCTTCCAACGGCAAGTCGAGGAGATGCACCTTGTGGCCCGCACAGGCGAGCAGAGCCGCGATTTGCCCTCCCATGACTCCAGCGCCGAGCACCACCACATTTTTCGCTTTTTCATTCGCCATTTTCCCCTCCCGTCGGAAAAAGGGAGAGTTGATCTGAATTGGACGCCACCGCCCTTCCTCGCAAGAGCATCGATCCTTCGTGGTGCAGGGCCAACCAACGCTCGATTTCGCTCAGGCGAAACCGCACTAGCTTGCCAAATCTATAATGGGGAATCTGGCCACGACGGACCATGCGACGCACCGTGGAGGGCGAACAACGGAGATAGGCGGCGACCTCTCTGGCGATCATCATCTTTTCCTGCACCATAGCTCTGCATCCCAGTGCTCAGCAACGGAGAAGGCGGTCAGCTACAAAGAAATTGTTGTCAGTCTCTTGGATGGAAACTTCAATGTGGTACTGATAGCCGCGCTGTGGAAACAGCCCCTGCAATACCTCAACCGCTTGGTCGAGGCAGTACTCGGCCACGTTTTCCACACTCGGATTTTCGCCTGGCATGACCACGACACCCTGTGGATCGAAGAGCTTGGCATCGAGAAAGGTCGCATCCCGCACGGAAATCAACATCTTGTGATCCAAGAATTTGAAGATGTCCTTGAGTGCGCCGAAGTCAACGGACATATCCAGTTTTTCCAGCCGCGGAAAACGCTCGGTGCGGATGACGAATGCGCCACGCCAAGTATGCCCGTGGACGTAGGCACATTTACCGTCGTAGTCTAGCTGCCGATGGGCGGCATGGAATTTACCTCGGGCCTTAATGGTCTCCATGCGGGCTATCCCCTTCGACCCTTGCCAGTGCTTTCTCCAAGCGAGTGCGGTAGTACCAAGTCCCTATCGACGTGAGAGTCTGTAAGGCAATGACGTAGTAGAGCGCCTTGCCAGCAGCTCGCACCCACTCGGCGGTCGAGGCCGTGGTTAGGATGATAATCAGCGCAAAAGCCACGAGTATGACCCCGGTGTTAATGCGGAGTATCTTCTGGCATAGCGCCAGTGCTTTGTGTCGCGATGCGTTGGTGTTTTGCGCCATAAATTTATCCCGCCCGCCCGGCGACCCACTCCCTAGCCAGCCGCCGTGCGCAGCGGTCCTCGTCTAGTATGGATTCGAGCGAAACCGCCGCCTGTGTGCCGCAGTGTGCCAACACGTCGCGGTTCAGGTCGGCGATATCGAGGAAGCCGATTTTTCGCTGCAAAAAGGCCCCCACAGCCTCCTCGTTGGCTGCGTTGAGGGCGGCTGGATAGGTTCCTCCTCGCCGGCCTGCTTCGTAGCACAGATCCAAGCAGGGAAAATTTGCTCTGTCTGGCGCGGCGAAACTCAGTTGGCCCACTTGCTTGAGGTCGAGATTGTCGAGCGGCACCTCCCGACGCTCTGGGTGAGTCAGCGCATATTGGATCGGCAGCAGCATATCAGTCTTGCCCATGTGCGCCAACAGCGATCCATCGGCGAATTCAACCAGCGCATGCACAACCGATTGGCGGTGGACCACTACGTCCACTTGTTCGACCGCCACGCCAAAAAGCCAGGCCGCCTCGATGACCTCAAAGCCCTTGTTCATCAGGGTTGCCGAATCCACGCTGATTTTGGGACCCATTTTCCAAGTGGGGTGATCAATGGCCTGCTCTGGGGTAATGTAGCGCATCTGCTCGCGACTGCACCCCCAAAACGGCCCTCCAGAGGCCGTGAGGATTATCCGCTTCAGGCTTTTGCGGTTTTCGCCTTTCAGGCACTGCCAAATGGCGTTAGGCTCGCTATCCAATGGCAGCACGGTCCCCCCACCGCGCTCGGCTTGCTGCAAGATCAGACCACCCGCCATGACCAGAGGTTCTTTGTTCGCCATAGCCACGGTCTTGCCCTGTGCCAACGCCGCCAGCGTCGGAGCGAGGCCGACAGCACCGACAAGCCCGTTGAGCACTATATCTGCTTCCGGCATGGTGGCCAGTTCATACAGCCCCTCTGCACCGCAAAACACCTCGACCTGCGGTACTGCGCTTTGCACCCACTTTCTGGCCTCGGTGTTTAAAACGCAAATTTTTTGCGGCTGCCAGTAGCGGGCGCGGGCGATCAGCTTTTCGACCTTGGATCCACCTGCCAAGCCCACAATCTCGTACCCATTTCCCAAGTTTTCGAGAACTTTGAAGCACGTGTCGCCAATGGACCCGGTGCAGCCGAGGATGACGATTTTTTTTGGGTCGTCAGCCATTTCAGTTGAGGCGAATTTAGCTACCCACACCCCCTCTATGACCTCCGTTGCGCGGCCGACGGCTGCTTCTATTGCGAGCATCGCCATTGCGCCGATCTCCATGTCCCCGCTCGGTATGGCGCACTACCTGCGTCTGACGCACGACCACGACCTTGACTTGGCCGGCAAAAGTCAACTCGGTCTTGACGCGCTCGGCTATGTCGAATGCCAGCATCTCGGCGTCTTCATCTCCGATCTGTTCGCCGCAGACCATGACGCGGATCTCGCGGCCGGCGTTGATGGCGTACACGTCTGTGACGCCCGCAAACGAAGTCGCGATTTCTTCCAAGCGCATAATGCGGCGGGTATAACCTTCGAGGTCCTCGCGCCGTCCGCCGGGCCGTATCGACGATATAGTATCGGCCGCCTTGACCAAGAAGCAGATCGGCGAAAGACGATCATGGTCCTCGTGGTGCTCGGCGATGACTTCCTTGATGGTTAGATGCTCATCGAATTGCTCGCCTAACCGAATGCCCAATTCGACGTGGCCTCCTTCTAGCTCCTTGCTGACGGTCTTGCCGATATCGTGCAAGAGGCCCGCCCTCTTGGCCAACGACACATCCAATCCGACCTCGGCAGCCATCCCTCCGGCCAAATGGGCGACCTCTAGGCAGTGCTGTAAAAGGTTTTGTCCAAAGCTAGTGCGATATTTGAGCATGCCCACATAATAGGGCAAATCAGCGTGGTACTGGCTAGCCCCAATTTCGCTGAGGGCGCTCTTACCGACCGCAACCATGTCTTGATCTAGGGTCTTGCGGCACTCCGCTACCACTTCCTCAATCTTGGTTGGAGTGAAACCGCCGCTGCTGATTAGCTGCTGCATGGCACGGCTAGCCACTTCGCGACGCGCTGGATCGTAGGACGAAAGTAACACGGCGTCGGGCGTATCATCGACCACGACTTTGACTCCGGTCGCCGTCTCAAATGTACGCACATTGCGTCCTTCCTTGCCGATGATGCGACTCTTGATTCCCTCGTTGGGCAAGGGTACGGTCGAGGTGACCAAGTGGACGGTCTCTTCAACTGCACAACGCTGAATAGCTTGGGCGATGATTTTTTTGGCTTCTCGGTCCGACTCTTCTTTAGCCTTGGTGCGCTCACTGCGGATCATGGCCGCCGCCCGTCCGCGGACCTCGCCGGCCAGATGCTCCATCATCTGTTCGCGCGCTTCGTCTGCAGGCAACCCACTGGCCAATTCTAGACGTTGCTGGTACTCGGTGCGCATTTGGCCTAGCCCCTTTTCTTCTTCTTTTAAGGTTCTTTCTCGCTGGCCAATCCGCTGCTCTTGATTTTTGAGGCGACTCCACGCCCGGTTCTGCTCTTCTTTCTGGCTATTGAGGTCGCGCACGAGCTGTGCCAAGCTCTTATCGCGGCGGTTCAGATCGGCCAATTGATCTTCTAATTCGGCCTCTTGGCGGGCTTTGGTCTTATACCAGTCATCCCGCTCTTCGAGCAAGCTCAGCCGCACTGTGCGCTCCTCTTCGGCTAGCTCCTGCCGGACTCGGTCTTCTGCCTCTTTCTCCACTCGGGACAGGATGCCCCTTTTTAATTGATAACTCAGCAGAAAACCCAAACCACCACCCAAAGCGAGCAGGCCCAAGCCTACTAATGCTTGGATCATATCTGGATATTCCATTGCTGTACACCCTGATGGTCTTAAGGTTTAATGTTGCTAATAGATAAGACATACGAGTCCACAAGGGCAAATGCCAGTCCTTGTGCCTGCCCGCTCGCTACGGCTGGCAGGCGGCTTCTAACGCCGCTTGCCGCATAGCCGCACGCTCGGCTGGATCGCTCCAGCGCTGGACGATCAGCGGGTCGAGCGCATCTAAGGGATCGTAGTAAAAGAAGAACTCGCCGGGCCGCACGGCTGGGCTAGTAAATACGGCGATACCCGTCTGGCGATCGTAGTGTTCGTAGGAGTGGACATCGCGCTTCCCCCCGCCCCCCATGGTGTCGAGCACAAAGGTCGGCGTATTGAAGCCCGCGGTCCGCCCGCGCACTGCCTTCTCTAGGGAAATCGCCGTCGCCAAAGTAGTGCGTAGCTCTTCGACCCCGCGCACCATATCGTGAACAAAGGTATAATACGGATGCACGTTGAGGTAGCTGAGCTGCCGCACGAGATGCTGCATAGTGCCGACGTCGTCGTTGACGCCTTTTTGCAAGACGGTTTGGTTGCGGACGCAGATGCCGCGCTCGATCAGCTCGTCGAGTGCGCGGCCGCTGATGGCCGTGATTTCGCGCGGGTGATTGAAATGCGTGTGCAACGCGACTTCCTTGTGGATCTTGCGTCCCGCTTCGACAACTCGCGTCAGGGCATCAACCCATTCGCGGTCTGTGACGAGTTTTTGCGGCATAATCGCCGGCGCTTTTGTCGCGTAGCGCATCCGCCGCACGTGTTCGATGCTGAGTAAGCGAGTGCCGATGTATTCGATATGTTCGGCCTTGAGATTGGCCACATCGCCGCCGCTGATGACGATGTCTTCTAACTCGGGCCGCGAAGCGATATAGGCAAAAACTTGCTCCCACCGCTGGGCAATGGCCCCAAAATGCACTTTCTCCACGTCCTCGGTATCCAACCCTACCGCATAGGAACGAGTGCAGAAACGGCAGTACACCGGACAGGTGTCGAGCGTCAGAAACAGCGCCCGGTCGGCATAGCGATGCGTCAGGCCCGGAACGGGGGAATCCACTTGCTCGTGCAGCGAATCTAGGGCGAGTTCTGGGTGGTCGGGCCGCATCCGAGACCCCATGGGCAGAAACTGAATGCGCAGGGGATCCTCGGCTGGCTCCGACCAGTCAATCAGGCTCAGTAGATATGGGGAAATCCGCAGGCTCATCGGCGAGCGCAAAAGCCCCTGCTCGACATCGTGATAAAACGCCTCTGAAACGAGGCTACCGAGCACCTCCCGCAGCTTCTTCAGGCTCGTCACGCTATTGCGACTCTGAAAGCGGTGCTCGTGGAACTCATCTGCACGCAAATCGGCATAGGCAGGGATAACGCGCCAATATTCGTCGTCGCGCAAGTCCCGGTGGGAGATATCGAGTACCGCGCTGGTGGGCAGCGTCAGTACCTGCTCTTGGATATCAGACATAAGTTTGTCTCGTACTGCTTCAATTCTTCTTGATTAAGTTGAAAAATTCCTCGCGCACTATCGGTTCGGCAAAGCGGCCCCGGAGCGCCGAAGTGGTCGTCACCGCTCCAGGTCTTTCCACTCCCCGCATCTCCATGCACAAATGCCGAGCCTCCATTACGACGATGGATCCTTTGGGTGACAACTTGGTTTCGAGAAAATCCACAATCTGTTGGGTGAGACGCTCTTGGAGCTGGGGTCGGCGGGCGTAAAATTCGACGATGCGCACGATTTTGCTCAAGCCGACGATCGCGTCCCCAGGTATATAGGCTATGTGTGCCTTGCCGAAGAACGGGATCATGTGGTGGGAACAAACCGAAAAGAACTCGATGTCCTTGACGATTACCATGTTGTCGTAGCCATCGCTATTGGGAAAACAGGTAATCTCCGGTTCGCCTTGGTCGTCCAGTTCCCGAAATATCTCCATGTACATCCGCCCGACGCGGTCTGGGGTGCCTCGCAAGTGCGGATCGCTCAAGTCGAGCCCTAAAACCTGCATGATCTGGGCAAAGTGGCTGGCTATTTCGGCGGCCTTGACCTTGTTCTGGCCCTGGAGCCAGCTCGGAGTATCTCGCTCGCTAAGCGACCCTGCCGTCACATCTTCCATTGCGCACTTTCCCTTGCGGGCACTATAAACAGTGGGGCAAAGCCGTCTGTGCCTTGCCCCACTCTACTGCGAAAACGAAGTGCTTCAGTTGAGCGATTGCAAACAAGCCCTAATTGCTGCAAAGTCCGGCAGGACCTTGGGGTTGTCGGATACCCAAGCGTAGCGGACGAAGCCTTGTCCATCGACGACAAAGGCCGAGCGTTTGGCGACGCCTTTGAAGCCCAATAGGTCTTCGTGCTGGGCACCATATCCAGCGGAGACTTCCTTGTTGAAATCGCTGAGCAGCGGAATCTCAATGCCTTCCTTTTCGGCCCAAGCACTGAGGCTAAACGGGCTATCGACGCTGACTCCCAAAACCTGGGCATCGAGTTCCTGATACGCATTGATTCCGGCGGAAATCTCGCACAACTCCTGCGTACAAACGCCGGTGAAAGCCAGCGGCACGAAGAGCAAGACGACATTTTTACCAGCAAAATCGCCGAGGCTTACGTCCTCCATATCCGCATTCTTGAGAGTGAACGCGGGCGCTGTATCTCCTACTTGAATCGCCATCTGCTAACTCCCCATCGCCTCGGCAAAGCGGCGATTGACTTCGTTCCAGTTGACGATGTCGGTCCAGGCGGCGATATAGTCAGGGCGGCGGTTTTGGTAGTTGAGATAATAGGCGTGCTCCCAGACATCTATGCCGAGGATGGGAACTCCGTCGCCAGTCATTAGGGGATTATCCTGATTGGCGGTGCTGAGAATGGAGAGCTTGCCATCCTTAACTACAAGCCAAGCCCAGCCGCTGCCGAACCGTTTGGTTGCGGCATCCACGAAGGCTTCGCGGGCTTCGTCGGCGCTGCCGAATGCAGCTTCTACCGCAGCCTTCAATTCGGCCGAAGGCTCGCCGCGTTCCCCTTCTGGAGCCATGATCTGCCAAAACAGGCTGTGGTTGGCATGACCGCCACCGTGATTGCACACCGCCGTGCGGATGTCCTCGGGGACGGCGTCAAGGTCGCTGATAAGGTCTTCGACGCTTTTAGCGGCCAAGTCGTCGTGCCCTTCGAGCGCGGTGTTGAGGCTGGTCACATAGGTATTGTGATGCTTGGTATGGTGGATCTCCATGGTGCGGGCATCTATGATCGGTTCTAGCGCGTCATAGGCGTACGAGAGATCGGGAAGGGAGTGAGCCATGGTGCAATCCTTTCGGCTTGAGGTTAAAACGCAAGGTGAGAATGCGTTAGGAGGCCGTACTGGCCTGGTAGTTTTTCAATAGGGCCCGAGTCGCGTCAGCAGCTAGCTGGGCGGCGTGGCGCTTCATTGGCGGCAACCCCCCTAGCGCCTCTTCAATAGCTGCTGGCTCTAGCCGAGCTGCGTCCGCCAGCAGCAAGTCTGCCAACAATTCGGTGAGCACCGAACCAGCCGCGACCGAAGGAGCACAACCAAAGGTCTTACAGCTAGCACGGACGATGCGTCCATTTTCGACGCGGGCAAAAAGCTGCATCGCGTCGCCGCAGGCCTGATTTTCAGCTTGACCCGAGGCGTTGGCGTCATCGATTTGCCCCGCGTTGCGGGGATGCCGATAGTGGTCGAAGACCGCTGTGTTAAAGGAGGTCATTTGCTCGCTTCAACAGCTAGTAAAGAGGACCGAGAAACGGGTTGTATAATACTTAGGACCACGGGGGTTGTCAACCGTACATCTTCCTGAACTACAATCTATACAATGAGTTACAAGCACTACATCAAACTTTGGGACCGCCGAAACCTCCTGGACCACCAGAGCCGCAATCCTGCCAGTAAGTCCGCACCATCTGCAAGATGTCCCAGAGTATAGTATCCTTCGCTACTTGGTCGATCAAAGTGTGCAGCCTAGCGGCCTTCTCAGGCTCGATCAGCCCTAGCCCGCTCATCATCGTCAGATGGTGGATCAAGCCCGTTTGCAACAACGTGCGGTTCATGTCCGAGAAGGGGATGCTGCTCTTGTTGGCGAACTCCTCTTCGAGGCCGGCATAGAGTTCGGCCAAGCTGTGAGAAAGCGTGGTTTCGACTTTGTAAACTTTTTCCATGCACCTCTCGCCCGTGTGAGAGCCTTGCGATTAATATACCCGGCGCGTTCCCACTGTCAACAAGACTCGGCCCAGAGGCGTGGTGAGTCATTTGGCGGTGATTTGGTATTTGCGGAGCAAGTGTCGAAAGCGGTCGTAGGTCAAGCCCAATTGCTGGGCCGCGTCTTTCTGTCGCCCGCCCGCTTGGACAAGCGCACCGTCGAGCAAGCCTCGCTCGACGTGCTCGACTTGTTCATCAAAACTGCCCCCTTCAGGAAGATCTACGCCACTGCCACCGCGCACTTCCGGGGGCAAGTCATCCATGCCCACCTCGTCCCCCTGCGCGACGCAGAGGGCGCGTTCGACGGCGAATTTGAGTTCGCGCACATTGCCCGGCCAAACGTAGGTCTCTAGCGTGGCCAAAACGCTTTCGGCAAACGAGCGTTGTTCAATCGCCGGCACTTCGTCGCACAGTTGCTGAGTAAAATACTCAACCAAAGGCCGGATGTCCTCGGGTCGCTCCCGCAAGGGCGGTAGCTGGAGCACGCTAAACCGCAGGCGATCATAGAGATCGGCGCGAAATTTCTCGCTAGCTATTTCCCGCTCCAGGTCAGCGTTGGTCGCCGCCACGACGCGCACGTCAACGTGGATCGTCTGCGTCCCGCCCGTGCGTTCAAATTCTTGATATTCTATGACGCGCAATACGTTTTTTTGGAAGTCCAGCGAAGTATTGCCGATCTCGTCGAGAAAGAGCGTGCCGCCATTGGCAGCCTCAAAGCGGCCGTGTCGCATTTCAGTCGCACCCGTAAAGGCCCCCTTCTCGTGGCCAAACAACTCGCTTTCGAGTAGGGTATCCGACAGTGCCGCGCAGTTCATCTTGACAAAGGCCCGCTCGCGGCGGTTGCTCCCGTAGTGCAAAGCGGCGGCGATCAGTTCCTTGCCAGTGCCGCGCTCGCCGCAGATCAGTACAGGCCGCGGTATGGAGGCAATCTGTTCAACTTGCTTTAGTAGGTTCTGAATCAAGGGACTGCGGCTGACGATCTGATAGCGCTGGCCTAGCTGGGTCCGATAAAAGGTATTATCGCGGTCGAGGGCTTCGTTATCGGCCTTGAGACGGGCGTTTTCGCGCAATACCGCCAACATCCGCTCGACTTTTTCCATCTCCATTTCGAGCTTGTCCTCGACGTACAAGTCCTTCTCGATAAAGTCCGCTGCCCCAGCCTGCACCGCTTCGACCGCTAAGTCGACGCTCCCCTTGCCCGTGAGGATAATAACCGGCAACTCGGCCCACTGCTGTTTGATCTCTTTCAGCACTTCGAGGCCATTGGGCTGGCCAATGCCAAAGTCAAAGTCCAGCACCACGAGTTCGACATCCGTCGGCCTAGCGGACAGATGTCCGAGCAACCGCTGGCCGTTGGAAAACGAGATGACCTCCTTGCCCAAGCTGCGCAGTTTCTCTGACAATATCTCGCGCAATTCCTGTTGGTCATCGGCGATTAAGACGGCTTTCTGTTTTTTGCCTGCCATGCCCGTCCTCGTTCAATCACTGAAAGGCTAGGTCTGGCCGCCCGCGAAATTGAGCGGCAGATCGAGCCGAAAAACGGTTCCGTGTCCCTTTCTGCTCTTGACGCGCAGCACGCCCTGATGGGCCTGGGCGATACGGCGTGCAATGCTCAAGCCATAGCCATTGCCCCGCTCCCTAGTGGTAAACCCAGGCTCGAATATCAACTCCAAATGCTCTTCCTCAATGCCTGGCCCATCGTCTTCGACCTCAACAAAGACCAGCGATTGCTCCGCGTCGTAGCCAGCGCCCAGCACCACTCGGCCGCCGTGGTTTTCTTCGAGAATTTCCAAAGCGTTGAGGCAGAGGTTAGTAATCGCCTCGCGCAACATTCGCTCGTCGGCCTCCACGCACGGCAAGCCCTCTTGGACCCGCGTCTGGATCGCGGATTTCCAAGTTTGGCGGTCAAATCCGGCGGCTACCCGGCGCACCAAGCGCCCGAGATCGATCACCGCCGGGTGGATTTCATCCGTTTTCATCGCTTCCAAGAACCCCACCCATTCGTCGTACAGGGCCTCGTATTCGCCTCCTAAGCGATTCAACTCCCCCCGCTGCTCCCCTTCGGCCTTGCGCCCCAGCCCCCGCAAGCGGCTGCCGATGATCCCCATCAGATTTTTGATCCGATGTCCCTTCGTGTAAAACCCCTCGTACACCTGTTCCTTCCCTAACTCGACCATTTCCAACGACAAACGCGCTAGGACCTGCGGAGCACTTTGCGCGAATTCCTCGCAGATGTGCTGGTATTCTTGTTCTAATTCAGGGGGTTTTACGTGGCGAAAAAACAAACGGGCCAAATTTGCGTATGGCTGACTGAGCTTTGGGTCGAGTTGGATGGCGACCTTGAATTCTCCCATCGCCCCCAATACTTGGCCGCCTTGCAGCAAGAGCTGACCTAAACTGTTGTGGCCCACCGCAGAAAGCGGGTTGAGCGCCAACCCCTGGCGGAACGCGCCAACGGCTTCTCCACGCCGCTGCGGATCTTCGTTATACTGGCTACCAAGAGCGAAAAAAACGCGATCGAGAGCCGGGTATTCGCGCCCTTCCTCGGCTGCGCTCACAATAGCCTCAAAGTGTGCCAGCGACTGCTCGCGGAACCGGGCGTTCCGCCGCCCTTGGCGCATTGCGAGCAAGCCGAGTTGGTAGTGGCTTTCTAAATGCCCACTCTCCGCGGCCGCTTCCAGTGCGGCGATGGCCGCTTGCTCATCCCCCAGTTCCAAGAGGCAAAGCCCTTTGCGGTACTGAAGCTCCAAGTCGTCTGGCACCTGCGTGAGGCCGCGGTCGCACCACTCCAGAGCCTCGGCCCAACGCGCACCTTCACAGGCATCTATAGCGCGGTCAAGCCAATTCACGGCCTAGCCTTGCTCTTGTTGTTCTCGGCGCTCCCAAGATTTAGATCCTGCCCCCTCCATGTGGTCGATCTTTTCGCTGAGAGCGATCATCACGTCCTGCACCTCAGTCAGCCGCTGCTCCACTGCGGCCAACCGCTCCCGCAGCTCGTCCGGCTCAAGGCCCTTGTCCTCGGATACAGTAGCCTTGAGCTTGAGGTATTCGGCAACTTTGGCGATGCCGAAAATCGCCACGGCAGCCAACAAGAGTGGCGTCAGTATAACGGGGCCCATCAGACCATAGGACTCGGGGTAGATAGGAAACGCAGAGAAAAAAAGAACACACAACGCGATACCGCCGAAAAATCCGAATATAATTCCCTTATTCTTGTCCATGACTTAGCTCCTTTTCTTTCTCCCCATGGAATCAACTCTTCCAGTCAATTCTCCGTTCCCATTTGCTTTTTTTGTGCTCTAGGTTTAGTCCCTACCCCATCCATGTAGTCGATTTTCTCACTGAGGGCAATCATCACGTCCTGCACCTCGGTCAGCCGCTGCTCTACTCGTTCTAGACGCTTGACGATCCGATCCTCTTCCTGTTCGGATTTTTTATCCCGTCGCTTGCGGCTCTCAAAATATATGGTGCCCCAATGGACCAATCCAACGCACAAGATCATGAAGCCGATGCCAATGGCGACCTGCAAAAACCCACTCATTTACTCCCTCTCTGTCCGAGCTATAGCCTATTTGTATCAGGCGCTTTCAACGCCCCGACTCCAGTGTTTCTCGTGCGCGAAAAGCACTTCTGGAAAGCGATAGACGATCAGGCCCGAATCGGTTATTTCGACCTCGACGAACCCCCCATCGGCCAAGCGCTTGAGAATATCCGAGGCTTCCTCGACCGTCAGCCCAGTATCGGCCGCCGTTTCGGTCACCGTCAAGCGGCCATTTCTCTTCTGGGCCAGCCGCACCACGCGATTTTGTTGCCGTCGGTAGCGCACCAAATGCGCGGCCGCATCGAGCTTTTTGGCCAGCATCCAGAGCAAGCTGCCGAAAATAGTCTGGGTAACGCCAATGGCGAAAAACTCGAAATGGGGGTCTGGACCATCGGCATGGAGAATTTGAAAAAGGCCGTAGAGCATAAACCCCAGCCCTATCGGCACCATCGGCACGGCCATTACCTTGAGAAAAAGAGCGCCTAGGCGCTTGAATCCCCCTTCCATAGCACTTCGTACCTCGCTTTTTGCCGCGTTGGGCGATCTCATCGTCATAGCGTCAGTTCTCCAAATTAACACCCACGCAATATACTGCGGAACAAAGAATTACTTGTCTTTATTCATCTTGTCCTTTAGGGCGTTCAATTCGTCGTCAACGCTGTGATCGACTTCAAGTTGTCGAATCTCCTTCTCAACGTCTTCCATCTCGCCCGAAATTTCCACGTGCGCAGCAGCCTCTGCCTCGCTCTCTTCGACTTTCTGCTCAAAGCGTTCAAAGCTGGAAAAGGCATCCTCACCCAGCCCGGAAATACTTTGGGCTAGACGCTTGCGGGCTTGGGCGGCTTGGTGGCGGGCGACCAACGTGCCCTGTCGGGTCCGCGCTTCTTCGAGCTTGGTCTTTAGCTCGCGTAGCTGCTCGCGCAACTGCTCGGCCGTCTGCCGACTCTCCTCCACGGCTGGAGCTAGATCCTCGGCCGCTTTGGCAAACACCGCCTTGCGCTCTAATGCACGTCGCGCCAGCGCATCCTCGCCCGCTTCCACTGCCCGTTCGGCCTTGTGCTGCCATTCGGCGACTTGGCTTTGCTTGTCGTTGAACTGGCGCTCGAGCCGCTTGTGGTTGGCCACAGCAGTCCCTACCGAGGCCGTGGCCTTACCGACTGCCTCTTCCATGTCCCGCACCATCTGGCGGATCATCTTATCCGGCTCTTCAGCCCGGTCGAGCATCTCGTTGATATTGGACTTGAGGATATCGCTTATCCTCGCGAAAGCTCCCTTAGCCATCGGTACACCTCCTTGAGTGAGTGAAGCTTATCATGCGTTGTTTCTAAGCTGCAAGGACCATGCCAAAAGTATTGTCATGTCCACAATCGATTATAGCCCATTGTGTTACATAGAAAATATAGATCAAATTATTATTTATTTATGGCCAGATTCGCCACTTGGCTGGCGTCATTGGCCATTTTCACTCCTTTAGTTATTATAACAAATCTTCGCAAAGGATTTCGCCATGGCCAATCCATTGGTCTTGATCGGCTTGGGTATCTATCTCGCGGTGATGCTCGGCGTTGGTCTATACGCTGGTCGCCGCGTCCGCAACTCGACTGACTTTATCGTCGCCGGCCAACGTCTGCCTCTATTGCTCTGCACCGCAACCCTCGCAGCGACGTGGTTTGGCGGTGGAATCTGCATTGGTGCGGCAAGTGCTGCGTACAAGGGTGGCATCCTCGCGGTCATTGCCGACCCTTTTGGCGCGGCTTTATGCCTGTTCCTCGCTGGCCTCTTTTACGTCCGATTGATGCGGCGCATGGGTTTGATGACGATCGCATCTTTTTTTAGCCGCCGCTTCGGTCCGCGGGCGGGCCTGCTGGCCAGCCTTTGCACCATTCCCGCTTATGTTGGCTGGACCGGCTCGCTCTTGGTGGCCTTTGGACGGATTCTGCAAAGCCTGACCGGCATCGATCCAGCTATCGGCATCTGCGCAGCCGCAGTCATCGTGCTGATCTACACTTGGGCCGGCGGCATGTGGGCTGTCACGCTAACTGATTTCGTTCAAGTGACCATCCTCGTGCTCGGCCTGTTTATTTTGACACCGATCCTCCTCGGCGACATGGGCGGCTGGAAAGCCCTCGTCGCCCAAATCCCAGCTTCCCGCTTCGATTTCTATCCTCGCGGCGACGCGGCCAGTTGGTTGGCCTATGCACGCGACTGGCTGGTCATCGGCCTCGGCAACCTAGCGGGCCAAGATCTAATACAGCGTAGTCTGTCCAGCCGCGACGAAAGAGTGGCTTACCGCAGTGCTTACCTTGCTGGGCTGCTTTATATAACGGTTGGGCTGTTGCCCGTTTTTCTCGGCATGGCGGGTGCAGTCATCCTCCCGGATTTGGCCGATCCCGATCTAGTTATGATGGCCCTCGCCTTAGAGTATCTCCCGGATCTGGCCTTGGTCCTCTTTATGGGAGCCCTCGTCTCGGCCCTCCTATCCAGCGCCGACAGTGCCCTCCTCGCTCCGGCGAGCGTCATTGGCTGGGATCTCCTGCGCTACTTCAAACCCGATGCCGAAGAGCGGGCGTCGCTGCGCGTGACGCGCTTGTCCGTCCTCCTATTGGGTGCGCTATCTCTGCTATTGGCCCTTCGGACTGCCTCGGTGTACGACTTGATGGTCAACTCTTGGTCCGTACTCCTCGCCTCGCTGTTCGTCCCGCTAACCGCTGGCTTGTGGTGGCCCAAGAGCAACGGCCCCGGGGCCTTAGCCTCCATAGCGGTCGGCCTGTGCATCTGGCAGGTACTGAGGGTGCTCTCCTCGGATTTGCCAGCCGACCTTCTGGCCGTGCCCTTTTCCGCCCTCGCCTTGGTAATCGTCAGCTTACTAACCCAAAAGAAGGCCCCGCCGCAACCCTTACTCGATGCCGAGGGACGCCCCCTAGACCATAAAAATCGCTTGGGTATTTAGCCCTAAGCTCGCTTGACAGGTAAAAGCGCGTACTTAACTTGTTGATTACTTACCACTCACCTTAAAAAGGAAATTGACTATGAAGATGTACATCGCCGGAGAATGGGTTGACAAAGCCGAAAACATGGACGTCGTCAACCCCTTTGATGGCTCGGTCGTCGATACCGTCCCAAGGGGCGACGCCGCAGACATCAACCGCGCTATTGACTCGGCCGAGCGCGGTGCCAAAGTCATGGCCGCAATGAGCGCCCATGAGCGCTACGAGATCATCCATCGCGCGGCTGATCTCATGCTAGAGCGGCTCGACGATTTGGGACGCACGATTACTCTCGAAGAGGGCAAGGTCCTCGCCGAAGGCATGGGCGAGGCGTCCCGTGCCCAAGAGACCATCGTCCTGTCTGCCGAGGAAGCCAAACGCCTGACTGGCGAAACGCTCGACCTGAGTGGAGCTTCTAACGGGGCGGGTAAATTCGGCTTTACGCTACGGGTCCCCTGTGGCGTGGTAGCTGCGATTACACCCTTTAACTTCCCGCTCAATCTCGTCTGCCACAAAGTGGGTCCGGCGCTAGCCGCTGGGAATTCGATCATCATCAAGCCCGCCAGCGACACCCCTCTTTCGGCACTCAAACTGACCGAGATTTTTGTCGACGCTGGCTTGCCTGAGGAAGCCATTCAATGCGTCACGGGTTCCGGCGGCGTCATTGGCGACGCGATCAGTTCCAATCCCAAGGTCCGCAAAATCAGCTTCACGGGCAGCCGCGATGTTGGCGAACACATCTGTCAAGTCGCCGGCCTGAAGAAAGTGACCATGGAGCTAGGCTCCAACGCCCCACTGATTGTCATGCCGGACGCCGATCTCGAAAAGGTCGCCGCCGCCGCCGCCAATACCGGCTTTGCCAACGCTGGCCAAGTCTGCATTTCGACTCAGCGCGTATTCGCCAGCAGTGAGGTGTACGGGGATTTTATCGACGCCCTCAAACCCGCTGTCGAAGCCCTGACAACCGGCAATCCCCTCGACAGCGATGTCAAGATGGGGCCGATGATCCGCGTCCAAGACGCCGAACGCGTCGAGGCTTGGGTCCAAGAAGCCGTTGGAGCTGGGGCCAGCGTCGTCACCGGTGGCACCCGCGACGGCACGATGCACGCCCCAACCATCCTAGCCGATGTAGCACCGGAGATGAAGGTCTCCTGCGACGAGATTTTCGGTCCAGCACTCGGTATCAGCCGGATCGACGATATCGACCAAGCCATCGCCATGGCCAACGACACCAACTATGGTCTCAGCGCCGCGATTTTCACCGAAAACCTCAACTGGGCGCTCCAGTTTGCCCAGCAGGTGGAATCGGGCAACATCCACATCAACTGGGGCACTCAGTGGCGCGCCGATCTGATGCCCTATGGCGGCCTCAAGGAAAGCGGCATGGGCAAGGAAGGGCCTCGGTACGCGGTCGAGGAAATGACCGAAACCAAGATGGTCGTCATCCATTAAAAACCTCTGACAACAACGCAAAAAGGGGGACGCTCTCGCTGAGCGTCCCCCTTTTGTATTGAACCCCTACTCTTTCTTTTAAGTTAAATCCAGCGTCTCCATAAACGCGGTGCGAATCTGCTGCGTTATCGTCCCCGGTGTCCCATCGCCGATAACGGCATCATCGATTCTTACCACTGACATCGCCTCAAGCGTAGTACCGGCAATAAAAACCTCGTCGGCTTCCTTAAATTGCTCCAGCGTGCAAAACTCTTCGTCGATGGGTATGCCGAGCTCGCCGGCCAAATCGAGCAGAATCCCTCTGGTGATACTCGGCAGGATGTGGGGACCAATAGGTGCGGTGGACAATCGCCCGGCCTGAACGCAGAAGGCACTGGTCGAAGCTCCTTCGGTGACCCGGCCTTCGGCATTGACCAGCAGTGCCTCAAAGGCCCCCGCTTGCGCCGCCGACTGTTTGGCCAAAATGTTGGGCAGCAAGGCAATGCTCTTGATATCGCAGCGCTTCCAGCGCAAGTCTTCGGTGCTAATGACTTCGACGCCTTGGTCATAGAGATCCCGTGGCAGGCGACGCAATTCCTTAAACGTCATTACGACAGTGGGAATAACCGGGACAGCGGGAAACTCGTGATGCCTAGGGGCGACCCCACGCGAGACTTGGATATAGACCAAGATCTCACCAAAACCGCTTCGCTTGATGCCCTCCATCAGCTTAGCCTTAAGGCCATACTCGCGGATATCCAACGGCAAGTGCAGTGCTTCTAGGTTGCCCTGAAGGCGCACCAAGTGCGGCTCTAAAGCATAAGGACATCCGCCATAGGTCCCAACGACCTCATAGACGCCATCGGCGAACTGATAACCCCGGTCCTCAACCGACACCACAGCTTCGGCCAGTGGACAGAAGCGGCCGTTGACATAGGCGATCTCAGGCATCGCCCCTCGCTAACCTTTGGCGAGGGCCTGCCACAAGGCTCGATAATAGCGCATCAGGCGCAGGGGGTCTGGGCTTTCGGGGATTTCGGCGAGACAATAACCTGAGTAGCCGCTCTGCCGCAGCAAGATAAAAAGCCGCTTCCACGGATAATCGTTCCACAACTCGGTAATGTGGACCAAGGCAATGGCCTCCTGCAAGGAGGTGAAACTGCCGTCGATGGAGCCGTCAACTAAGTCCGTCGGATTGGAATTCCAACAGACGAAGACATTGTCGTGGTCGGCGTAATCGAGGATCTTGCGGATGTTGGCTGGATCCGAGGTCGTGCGACCATGGACCTCCAAGCGAATCTGCACCCCTAGATCGCGGGCGAACTCGCCGCACTCGCGCAAGCTGACGCCGATCTGCTCCAAGGTCTGCTCGATGGGGATCCCCTCATCTACGTGGACGTTGTTGGGACGCACCTTGACTCCGCTAACCCCGAGATCATGAGCCAAGCGCACGTATTCTTTGGTCCCGTCGATGTGACTTTGCAAAACTTGCGGATCGACGGCGTCGTATTCAAAGGCACTGCCCAATCCTACCAGTTCGACCGCCGAGTCGGCAAATCGCTTCTTGACCTCACCCCGCTCGGCTGCACTAAGCGACACTTCGACCCCATGGGCATGCGTCGTCCGCAGCTCAACGCCGGCAAAACCAGTTTCTTCGCAATGGGCAATCAGCGTCTCTAAATCCCAATCGCGGCCTAAATTGTAGGTCACCATGCCAAGTTTCACGTTGCATTCTCCCCTGTTTGATCACCGGCGAAGAGCTCCCGGTGAAAGAGTGCCTTTTGCTGTTGGAGATAGTCGCCCTTGCTCATGTTGGGCGCGTGATTTTGCAGGATGCCTCGGGCCGCAGACGCATCGCCGTACAGCAGATCGATGGCCATCATGGCCAACACCTTGGCCGGGGCGAGGTACCCAGCGGCTGGATCGGCGATACCCCAATCGGGTCCGTGGATCACGCCGCTGGCCCCGGTCATAGCCGGGTGCAGAACGGGCATGAGCTGACTGAGGTCGCCTGCGTCGGTAGAGCCGCCACCGTGGGGGTAATCCCGATACTGATCGGGGCCAAAAATCCGCGCGGCGTTGTCCTTGAAAAGCTCCCTTAAATCGGGGTCATTGCACAGCGGCAGGTAGCCGGGCACAGTTTCGATTTCAACCGAACAGCCGAGGGCAACTGCCGCACCTCTCAGTGCCCGATCGACCTTGTGAGACGCATCGAGTATCGCCTCGGAGGTGCGGGCGCGGACGTAAGTTTCCAGTCGCACCTCGGCCGGGATAATATTGACCAGATCGCCCCCCTTGGTGATGATCGGATGCACCCGCACGCAGTCTTGGTCGCGGAAGGTTGCGCGCTGGGCGTCAATCGCGCTGAGGGCGAGCGTCGCCGCACTCAGCGCGTTGACGCCTTTCTCCGGCGCACCTCCGGCGTGAGCGGCCCGGCCAATGAAGCGCACGTTTTTGGCCAAGAAGCCATTGGACGAACGAGCGATCCCCACCGCCCCCTCGGTTTGAGCCGAACTGCTGGTGTGGATCATCACGGCCATATCTACATCGTCGAAGTGCCCCAATTCGACTAGTTCGGGCTTGCCCCCGAGAAACGCGACCTTGCCTTTCTCGACAAGCCCTAAGCGATAGTCTATCTCGACGTATTCTTCTGCGGGTACGGCGAAAAACGCGATTTCCCCGGCCAGTTCTTCGCTGACCTCGGCTGCTACAAGCCCATAGGCGGCCCCTACCATCCCAGCGATCTGGGCGTTGTGGCCACAAGCATGTGCCGCCCCGGTTGCCGGATCAGCGCGCGGGTGATCGGGCACGATGAGTGCGTCGAGCTCGCCCATCAGCGCCACAGTCGGCCCTGTTTGCCGCCCTTTGAACCGGGCCTTCACGCCGGTCAACGCTAGTTCCCGCTCGTACTGCAATCCGAGACCGGCAAAACTTTCGCAGACGCGACGGGCCGTTCGTTCCTCTTTAAAGCCCAATTCGGGTTGGTCCATGATGGCTTCTCCCAGCCCGATGATCTGTTCGCTCTGCCGATCAATCGCCGCGCAGACTGCGGCCTTTAATTCCTCTTTGCTCCGCATAAATCTCCGTCTTTTTAGGTCGGCCAGTATAGCCGACGTCCATGGGATTGTCAAGCAATTCCCCGCCTTGCGTAGGTATAGCGCACCCCTTAGTTTTTCAAGTAGTAAGCCCTCGTTCAGCTTCAAATTCACCCAGAGCCATTGCATTGTACAAAATTCTGATCATCGACCGCAATGCCATATTCGGCACAACCCTCGCCGGGCTCCTCGAGCGGGCTGGCTATCAGGTCGAAGTCGCTAACCAACTGGCCGATGGACTCAACCATTACCGACTCAACTCCCCGGACTTAGTCCTCCTCGGCGTCGAGGTTGACGACCCCACCCCCTTTGTTTCAGCAAGTCGCTTGCTTGACAGCGCCAAGGTCATCGCCTTCCTGTCGCGCCAAAGGCGTTCATCCGACGACCTGCAAGAGGTGCTGCAAACCCTCAAGGGTTGTCCCGTTTTTTATAAGCCCTTTCGCACTGAGGATGTCCTCGCCGCCATCGCCGCAGAGTTAGTGCCCCATAGGACCTAAGCCTCAGCCGTGTGGCAACACCCCGATGTCCTCGCCACGCTGATAGTTGAGTGCATCGACGATCATCCGCACGATGTCGTAACTAGGGCTGAATCCTAAGTATTCCTCGGCCTTGCGCAGGTTGAATTCATAAAAGGTGGGAGTGGCCTTTACAGCCGCTTCGACGTGGGGCATGTCGCGCAATTCGGCGAGCCGGTAACTAACCTCGTCCCAAGTGAAAGGGCGCGGCCCAGCTAGCTGGAAGGTCTCGCCCAACGCCCTTTCTTTGCCCAAGGCACAAAGGCACCCATGCACGATGTCGCGCACATCGGCGATGTGCTTTTTGAAGGGACGGTCGCGCAGGTCTTTGAGCAGCACCGCGCACTCCTCACCCTGCCATAAGGTGGCCAGTTCCGGGTGCACCTCCTTCATCTTGCTCAGGTAGAACTGCGGAAACTCCAAAATTTCGTCCGCCGCCCGCACCATGGCGAAACGCAGGATCGTCGTCGGCACTTGGTAGCCCAGCCAATAACCGTTGCACAATTCTTCACCCAGCGCCTTAGTCAAAGCATACGCTCTCTTGGGTACGCGTGGCGTCTGTTCATCAATGGGCGTGCTCATGCCGCCAGGGACGTACTTGTTGTAGAGCGCATCCGAGCTAGCAAACAGGAATTGGCCCATCCCCTTCACTCGACGCACGGCTTCCAACATGTTGAAGGTGCCGCGCACGTTGATCTCAAAAAACTCCTCGTCGGTAAAGGGACCACCGCCCTGAAAGGCCGCCCCTAAGTGATAGACGGCCTCGACTCCCTCGACCGCCTGTTCCACTGTGGCCGGTTCAGTCAAGCTCCCTTCGACGAGTTCGACCTGCATTTTCTTGAGATTTTTCACTCGCGGATCTCGCGGCCATACTAATCCACGGAGCTGGTGCCCACGCTCGACGAGCTGTTTAGCCAAGTTGGCACCAATGCGACCGGTAATACCAGTAATCAATATCCTCACGCAAGCCTCCCGGTTGAATTGACAACAACAAACCGCACCACACCACCGCTGGCAACCCCACCGTGGCGAGAAAGAAGGCTGGAAAAGCTGACGGCCTGTCTTATATTTAAGGATAGTACTTTCCGGGCTGTCCTTGGCTTGACGCCTTACAACGAAGATGTCGCCTGCTCAACTTCGCATTCTGGTCCCTCTCGAAAACCCGCACCAAGAGCGCAATCTCGTCGACTTGGCCGCGACCCTTGCCCCTTCGCCTTGGGGCGAACTGCACTTGACCCACATCCTAACGCCTGACGCCCCCCCCCCGCCCGACATAAAACAGGCACTCCAAGTTTCGGCCGACCGGGCGATAGCCCACGACATCGGCGCTATCGCGCATTTGGAAAAAGACGCGGACGTGACGAGCGGAATTCAGCGAGCTGTCCGCCGCTGGAGCTGCAACATGATGCTCATGGCCTGGAAAGCCAGTGTCGAGCGCGACGCAATCCTATCCGCGCCCAACCGCGCTCTGACCAAGGACATTGACGTCGACACCCTGATTTTTAAAGAAAAAAAGAGCGGGCCGGTGCGCCGGATTCTCGTGCCCTTCGGCGGCGGTAATCACGCGCTAGTAGGCGTGCAGATCGCCTACGATCTGGCCCAGACTTGGGGCGCTGAACTGGAAATTCTCCGCATCGTCCGCGACATTCGCGACCCCTCCGACCCGATCCTCCAGCGCTACTGTGCGCAGCTAGCCGCAGACACGCGCTTGCAGCTAGAGCTGTTGAAGATCGACGTACCGTTGACTGTGGTCCCGGCAGTCGATGTGGTCCCAGCCATCGTCGAAAAGGCGCAAGACCACGATTTGATCGTACTCGGTGCCTCAAACGATTGGCGCCAGGAGGAACATCTCGCCGGTTCCATCCCGGACGAAATTGCCTATCAGGTGCCCTGTTCGGTACTAATGGTCCGCTCAGCTGCGGCTAACGACCTGCAGCTAAGTCGCATTTTCTGGGAGCACACCATCCGCTTGGATCTCACCCCCAAGGACAAGTGGGACGCTATCGCACAGATGGTCGATGCGTTAATAGAAGAAAAACAAATCCCCACTAGCGAACGTCAGACCGTACTCGAGGCCGCGCTCGACCGCGAACGCAAAGGCTCGACCTCGCTGGGGCACGGCACGGCCATCCCCCATGCGCCCATCTCCGATCTGGACGGGATCATCGGCTGTTTGGGGATTTGCCGACAGGGCATCGACTTTGAAGGCCCTACCCCTGAGCCGGTACACTTCATCTTCCTACTGTTGACCCCGGAACAAAACTACCGCAGCTATATCCCGATCCTCGCCCAGATTGCGACCTTGATGCACGCCGACACCACCCACCGCGACATGCTCGCCTCGCAAACGCCAGCGGAAATAACCGCCATCCTCAAGCGCCTGCCGCAACCACGCCGCTAAGTCCGCTCAATCTGGCTGGCAAAATAATCGCAATGTGGCATGAGCACGCACTCGTCGCACAGAGGCTTGCGCGCCTTGCACACGTAGCGACCGTGCAAAACCACGCGCTGGCCAAAAGTCGTCCACTCCTCGACTGGCAGGAGCTGCCCCAAGGCCATTTCAACCTTGACCGGATCCGTTTCTGCGGTTAGCCCCAAGCGCCGACTCACCCGGCCCACGTGCGTATCTACCACAATGCCGGGCGCGCCATATATATTACCGAGGATGACATTGGCACTCTTGCGGCCAATGCCAGGCAAACGGGTCAAGGCGTCCATTTGTCCGGGGACTTGGCCGTCGTGCTCGGCGATGAGCATCGCCATGGCCGCGCGGATGTTTTTGGCCTTTTGTCGGTAGAAGCCGGTCGAGTGGATATCCTTCTCCAACTCTTCTGCTTCCACCGCCACGTAGTCGGCTGCGCACTGGTACTTTTTGAATAGCCTTGCGGTGACTTCGTTGACCTTGACATCCGTGCTCTGCGCCGCGAGCACGGTGGCTACCATCAGTTCCAAGGCATTGCCGTAGTTGAGTTCCACTCTCGCTTCGGGAATGGTTTTCTTTAGTTCCCTACAGACGATCTGTGCTCGCTCGACTTCGCGTTTCCCCACCTCGGATTCCCCCTCTTCAGCGTCGAGACGGCTCGGATAGCTCAACGCCGGTACCGGCCCCGCGCACGCGCCGGCCCCACAGGTGGACGCGGCCCTTCCAGCGGAAAATCCCCAAGCAGCCAACGGTGCCGACTAAAACTACGTGCAGAGGTTGCACCAAGGCCCAAAGAGGAAAACAGCGGCGCAATTCGCGCCGACCTGATAGCAACATTCCACCGCTAAATACGCCCCACTCGCCCCACACTTTCGCCCCCACCGCACCCAAGGCCCACAGGGGATTCAGCAAGCCGGCCAAGCACAGCAAAGGAGCCATGAGCGTCGCCCAACTCAAAACGTAGGTGAGCAGCATATAGCCGAAAAAGAGCGGATCTAAGCGGGCGAGGACCGGAGCATTGGAAGCCCAGCGGCTGCGCTGGCCGAATAACCCACCCCAAGAGGTGGCCACTGGATGCCGCACAAAGGTCGCTGGCTGGTTGGCAAAAACAATGGACCACCGACCCGAGCGGCGCATAGCCTGCATGAGCAGCACATCGTCTCCAGAAGCCCGGTGCATGATCTTTTCATAGCCGCCAACGGCGAAAAACGCCTCCCGCAAAAAGGCCAAATTCTGCCCGGAGGCCGCCATGGGATGCCCCCAACCGGTGCTGCCCCAGATGCAAGCCATCAAACAGGTGAAGTCAACGGCTTCGTATCCCTGACGCCAACTCTTGATCTCGGATGGCGAACCAATCTGCGAAAAGCCGATGACCATGCCCACCCCGTCGGCAAAGTGCGACAACATGCCGCGGACCCATCCCGGACCAACCTGACAGTCGGCATCCGTGGCTAGAATCACCTCCCCTCGCGCTTCAGCGATTCCCAAGCTGAGCGCGGCCTTCTTAGAACCTGACCCTTCTGTTCTTAGCAAGCGCACACAGGCCGCCTCCCCGCTGAACTCGCGCACGATGTGGCCCGTACCATCGGTGGAGCCATCGTCAACAATGATGATTTCGTAGCGATCTTGGGGATAATCTTGCGCCAACAAGGTGCGCAGGCAGGAGGCGATATGCGCGGCTTCGTCGCGGGCGGCGACGACGACCGAGGCCAAAGGGACGCGCTCGGAATTAGCATGGCCGCGCCGGCGGCGCATCCCGGTGATGAACCAACAAGCCCCGAGCAAGTAGGCCAGCGCACAGAACGCCAAGAGGTATTCGGGCACGAGCAGCGCGGGCATTAGCCCTTTATTTCCTTAATCAGCGAGAACATGCCTCGATAGCCTTCGGAACAGTTGCGGCACATGTCGAAGCTATTGCGGTCGGCGAGGACTTGACGGCGAAAGTCCATATAGGCCCGGCTGCGCCAGATCTCGTCAAAAGAACGGCCGTTGAAGGCCTGCCCCATGCCGAAGTCGACGTCCTTGTCGAAACAGCAGGGCGCGACCGCTCCGTTCCAATTGACCATCGAGCTGTACCACAGCACCTTGCAACCCCGCGTGGGCTGCCCCTTGACTACCAACTCGTCCTCGGCGTGCTCGTAGCGGCTGTACTGTTCGTCCTCGGGCAGGAACTCCTCGGCGTCCGCCGTCGTGTAAATTTGGGCGGTTTTGACCAAAAACTTGTCGACGTGTAGGTCCTTGGCCAATGCTTCAGCCGTGGCCAGATCGCGCTCGTTGTGTTTCATAACGATGAATTGCAAGTTGATCAGCGGCGTCTGCGACCCCAGCGCCTCTTTGGCTGCAACCAGCAATCGGACCCCGGAAAAGACGCGCTCGATCTGGCCGCCGACCCGGTATTGTTCGTACGTTTCTTGATCAACCCCGTCTAGCGAGACGATCATCTCGTCCAGTCCGGATTCGACGATGGCCTGCGCCTGCTCCGGGCTGCGGACGAAGTGGCCATTGGTGCTAGTGAAGGTGAAGATGCCGCGGTCGCTGGCGTAGCGCACCATCTGGTTGAAGCACTTATTGATATACGGCTCGCCTTGGTTCCACAACATCATCATAAAGGCTTTATCCCCGAGTTCGTCAACCAGCTTTTTGAAGTCCTCCAAACCCATCGTGCCCCGGGGACGGCGCATCTCGCCATTGCCCGAAGGGCACAAGGGGCATTTGAGATTGCAGAAGTTAGTCGGCTCGACCATGAGCATAAAAGGACGCCCCCACACAATGGGTCGGCGGGTCATCCACGACAGCCCCATGGACGCCAAAACGGCGAGAAAATTACCCAGCCGCTTCCAAGAAAATGCACGGGCGTAGCGCCGAACGTAGCGCGGCAATGCTTTAGGCGTGATTAGGTAGGCCAAATCAGCTCCTTTATCAGGTTTTCCAGCGAAACCATCCCCAACGACCAACGACCGTAAAAATCAGCACGTAGGGAATATACAAAACTTCCACTAGTGGCAAATAGCGCAGAAGCGCGTGCTCCTCTGGCACGGCCATCCGCTTGAGCAGCAAAAGGTCAACGGCCCAGCGCGTAAACCACACACCCGCGACCCAGCTATTCCAGCTTTGGCTCCAGAGCATCTGCACCAGCCCCCAAGCGAGAAAGCCGTGAAATAAATAGACGCCTACGGCCAAATAGAATGCGCGGCCCTTGTAGTGGCCTCCTTTGGCCGCGTGCCGCAGCTTTTGCTGAATCGCGTCCGCGAGCTTAGCCGGTGGTGGCTGCGAAAGGACGACAGCCCGGCGGTTAAACGCCATAGCCCACCGGCCTTGAGCACTCAGCAACCGCATGAAGTACACATCGTCGCCCCCGATCAGATGCCCTATTTGCGCGAAGCCGCCCAATTCATCGTACACTTGGCGACGGTAGCCCAAATTGCGGCCCGTACACGACAGCGGGTGCCCCATGCCAAAGCTGCCCGCTCCCAGCGCCCCAACTCCGATATTGTCCACGGCCAAAACCTTGGCCTGCACGCTGGAGACCGGATCGGGCCGCGCGTACCCGGCGACTAAGCCAACCCCCGACGCAAAGTGTGCTACCATCGAGCTAACCCAATCTGCGGGTGGGCGGCAATCGGCATCGGTAAAGAGCAATATCTCCCCACTGCTCGCTGCAATCCCTTCGGCTAGTGCGCTTTTCTTCGGGCACTTAAATCGTCCATCTGGCGTGGCCTGCACGCCCTTGAGTGCCGGCCAAGTCTCCGCCTTTGCGGCTATGAGGTCCCAAGTTCGGTCGCGCGAGCGGTCGTCCACGACGATCACTTCAAATGCACCCTGATAGTTCTGGCGGACGAGCGCGTCCAAGCACTGCGGCAAGGTTGCCTCCTCGTCGCGCGCAGCGACGATGGCGCTGACCGAGGGCTGATCGCTGACTAAGGCCGGGCCGGACCGCCGCCCACTCAAGCCGCGCCACAGCCAGAGGACGCTGCCCACGTAGATCGTGCCGCTCAAGAGCAAACCGGCCTTTTGCAGATCCATAAGCTCCATAAGGCGGCCTCAAAAGTAATTAAAGCGCAGGTCAAAGCGCAGGTGCTGCTGGCGGCCATCCCCGTAGCCAGAGCGCCACGCCAACGGCACAGCCGGGCCCCAAGCCGGGGGCAACGGCACCCCTTGGCCCCACTCCTGCACGTATTCGACCTCTAGCTGGAGATCGGGCAAGATCCGCCAGTGCAGACCAGCACCCAACTCGGTCCGCTGCATGAGATGCCCGTCGAGAAATTGCTTGGTCTCGCGCTCGTCCCCCGGTCGCCAGCCATAGTGCATATCGCCGCCGACGTTGTAAATGGTACCGTCTGCCTCTAACTCGTTCTCGCCGTGGCGACTGCGCGTGACATATACCACAAACTCTAGGTCTCGGGTTGCCCGCTTGATCAGGCCCAATTGCCATTGGTCACTGTTGGGCGCGAGGCTATGGCCCAGCGGCGAGTCGAAGTGGCGAAAGGTGTTAATGGGAAACCGATGCGAGTAAAGCCAAGGTTCGATGCGCACGTATTCGGCCCGCAGTTCGGAATCGGCCAACCCCAGCGGATCGACCCATAGCATTCCAGCCTGTAAGGAAAACTTGTTGGCGAAATCGTCGGAAAAGATGCGGGCCTTCTTCAGGTCATCGACCACGTACGCCAGATAATAGCGCCGCCCGTGCCCCGGATGGATATCCAAGTCTATGCCCATCAGGAGGTTGTCTTTGTCGCCTAGGTGGCTCTGGGCAGCCCAGTAGAACATCAGCGGATTGACGTAGCTAGGCTCTAGCCCCCGATCGCCGTACACTACCACCTCCTGAAAACCCAAGTCGAGCCAAGGGGCCAACGCGACCTCTAAGCGGTGGGCCGCCAAGTACTTTTGACGCTCCAAAAGGCGCACGTTAGTCGCACCGTTGACTGCATAAGTCGCTGCTGAATCGGCTGTTCCCACGCAAAGCGGCGAATCGGCTCGGTTGGGACATGGGCGGAGTTCGGCGGAGATGCTGACCAGCTTAAAAGCCCCAAGTTGCGACTGCAAGCGGATCATGTTAAACGACGGCGCATTATTGCTCAGTCCCAAATTTTGTCCCAAGGCCGGCCCCCACAAGGCCTCATCTTTGCCCAATTGAACATCTACCGGCCCCACCGCGAACTTGACGTACGCCGTGCCCTCGTGAAAATCGGCTGCTTCGCCCTTTAGCTGAGGCAGATCAATCCGCCGCTCGTACAGGTCGTGGCGATACTCGTAATCGCGCGAGCCTTGCTCCCGCACCTGTTCAAAAGCCATGCGGAAGCCCACTCTGCTACCTAGATGCCCGCGGACGATACCACCGCCGCGATGGCGGTACACTACTTCGGCTTCCGACCGTCCCCGGCCGCTAAAGCGGTCCGTTTGCTGGCGGGCGAGAAAGTCGGCGAAAACGGCCCCTCCATGGGCGCGGTATTGAAACATGGCCCGCTCTTGGACAAACTCGCTGCACAACAAGTCCAGTTCACCCAATTCGATCGGCGATAGATCAAGGCGATACTTTTTATCAACTGCATCAAGCAATTCTATTATCTTATTGCGGCTGTAAGGCTTAATTCCATCTGCAATGCCGTCAGCCCGCCCTTGAGCTTCGAGCCGCTCGACAAAGCGATAAACCCAGTGTTCCAAAGGTACATAAACCGACGAATCCGCTCCGGCCACAACGGTGCCCAACAGGATCAACAAGCCCAATAAAACCTGTGTTGACAGCGTTTCCAAGGGCTTGTTGATTAATTGTTTACGTCTTTTTTCACTCATCTCTTGAAAGCCGGAAATTTCATGCCTACTATTGCCGATGTCCACGCCCGCGAAATCCTCGACTCGCGCGGCAATCCCACCGTTGAAGTCGATGTGCGCCTCGCAGACGGCCATCTCGGGCGGGCAGCAGTGCCTTCGGGTGCTTCTACCGGCGAACACGAAGCCGTAGAGCTGCGCGATGGCGATCCGGCCCGCTATCTCGGCAAAGGCACCCGCAACGCCGTGGACAACGTGTGCCGAGAAATCGCGCCACTGCTCAAAGGCCTAGACGCAACTGAGCAAAATCAAATCGACCAAGCGATGATCGACCTCGACGGCACCCCCAACAAGGCCCGCTTGGGTGCCAACGCCATACTCGGCGCATCGCTGGCCTGTGCCAAAGCGGCCGCTCAATTTTACGGCCTCCCCCTCTATCGCTACCTCGGCGGCCCCGCGGCCCACACGCTGCCGGTGCCCATGATGAATATCCTCAACGGCGGCGCTCACTCCGACAACAACGTCGATCTGCAAGAATTCATGGTCATGCCCGTCGGGGCATCCTCTTTTGGCCAAGCCCTGCGGATGGGAGCCGAAATATTTCACCACCTAAAAGCCGTACTAAAAGAGCAAAAGTGCCACACAGCTGTCGGCGACGAGGGCGGCTTTGCCCCGGATCTCGACTCCAACGACGAGGCTCTCGACATCATTGTCGAAGCCATCCAACGCAGCGGTTATCAGCCGGGCGAGGACGTGCTGCTGGCCCTCGATTCGGCGGCCAGCGAGCTGTTTGCCGACGGCAAATACACCTTGCACTGGTCCTCGGGCCAAGAGCGTAGCGCCGCAGACATGGTTGCTTTCTACGCCGAACTGGCCGACCGCTACCCCATCGTCTCCATCGAAGACGGTATCGACGAGAACGATTGGGATGGCTGGGCGCAGCTAACCGCGACCTTGGGCGACAGCGTGCAGCTAGTAGGCGACGATCTTTTCGCGACCAATACCGAGCGGCTCAACCGCGGCATCCAACAGGGCATCGCCAACTCCATCCTCGTCAAGGTCAACCAGATCGGTACCCTGAGCGAAACCTTCGCCGCCATTGAACTGGCCAAGCGAGCGGGCTACACAGCCGTCATTTCTCACCGCTCGGGCGAAACCGAAGACACGACCATTGCCGACATTGCCGTGGCGACCAATGCCGGCCAGATCAAGACCGGTTCGGCCTCGCGCACCGACCGCGTGGCCAAGTACAACCAACTTCTGCGCATTGAGGAAAGCCTCGGACAACAAGCGCACTACCCGCAACAGGCCGCCTTTTACAACCTACGCCGCGGATAGTCTGCCTGCTGTCCACATCCCAACAATGTGCATCAGCCGCTGCCCCAAGAGCGCCGCAGCCAAAAGAGCCGCTCCCTGTCCGGCGGGCAGAACGGTCGCTAAGCTCAGGGCTACGACCAGCCCCAAGTCGTCTAGCTCCAAAAGCTGCCTCGGCTCTACGCCGGTGCGCTTATGCACAGAGTGATCGAGGAGCTTTCCCATTCCATGCCACATCCCCAACCGCACTCCCGGCACCACGGCAACCAAGGCCAAAAGGATCCAAGCACTGAACGCGAGTTCAAAGCCATCCTCGACGAATGCCGTCCCAAGCGCCCACCCCGCGACCCCAGGCAACACCGTCCGCACCATGTCTTGGCCCTGCTCCAAGGCGCGCAAGATATCCAAGCGGCGCATCGTCGCATTGACCAACCAAATTCCAGCCACAGCCCCCACCCATAGGGGTTCCAAGCCCAGCGCACCCGCTAGGCCGCTGCCCAACAGAAGCCCAGCAGCTATTATATAGTACAAATATCCACTACTGACGTTGCGAGTCGCTAAGTCCACAATCAAGCCGACCAAAGCACCCAATACTATACACGACCCCCATTCTGCCCACGTCCCTTCAACGACCACGACCGAAGGGAAACCGAGCGGCAAGTATATTTCAAAGCCCCCTAAACGTAGCTGCATACCCCCCACACCAGCCAAGATCAAGCCGACTAGTGCGCTAACCGAAGGCAACCAACCGGTGCTTTTCTTCTTTTTGGCACCCCCCCTGCGGCTCTGGCGTATCCAGCAAGCGGCCCCCAAGCCACAAACGCACCATAATACAGCCCCATCCACGCCCCCCTGCGAAAAGCCATAGCTCAGCGCCCACAAACCCAGGCCCAACAAGACCAGATAGCCGATTTCTAGCAACAGCAGGGGTCGGCTAACGTGTCTGAGCAGGCGCAACTCAATGCTACATCCGACCAATAGCCCGAAAATTCCCACTAAAAACGCAGCAGCCAGATCGGCCGCCGAACTAAGGCTGGGCCGCATGTCCAACGGCGCTAGCAAGCCCAAAACTAGCCCGGCCAACGCGTACTGGACGCGGGAGGCTAAAAGCTCAGCCAAAAGAGGCGAGAGAGAAGCCCGCGATCTACAGAGGCGCACCACTACGTAAATCAACCCCACGGCGACCAGCCCCACGCCAAAACTCAGGAGTATTTCGACGCTAGCCATCGCCTACTTCGCCCGTGTATAAATCGGGATTGCCCAACTGGGCGAAGCCCTCGTCAAACCCACGACAAAACTGTTCCATAGCTGACTCGCCCAGCTTGACGACCTGCTCGTAGACTTGGTCTGAAGGCAACAGCGGGCGGGCTAAGGCCGCGCCATCCTTAAAGCGTGCCCAGTGCTGAAGCCAATCTCCGAAGATCTTGCGCCCTAGGTGAGCAAACGCCAATGTACACAGAGGATTGGGGCGTCGTCCGGCCACGCGGATGTGTCCTCCCCACCAGAGAATTTTGGGAATTCGCTGCAGCCATCGGACGGTGGCCTCCTCCCCTCGTTCCAGCAGACTCTCATCGACATCTCGACCGTAGAAAGCCTCCCCTACTTCCCCCAGCAAGCTGCGGCCATCAGCGCGGCGGGGAAAGTGCAAGTGTGCACTCCACAACCCGTCCATTCCCGCGCTAGCCAGCAAGCGACAGTCAATCCCCCATTCCAAGCGCATGTGCCACAAATCAGGCACGGCTGGCCTCCTCCCCTCGCGGAGCAAGGCAGCTACGCGAGCCTCGACCCAAGGATGTACGGCCATATCCGCATAGACGTGCAGTCCCCAACCCGCAGCAAACGCCCGCTCGTTAGCGCTGGCGGCTCCTTGAATAAGGGCGCGCAAAAAATCGCCGCAGCGCTCCAGATGTGCACGGTGCGACAAGGCCGCCGGACCGCCGGGGAAAAAACCGATATCCGGGCCTATAGAACCGGCAGCAAAGGCCGCCTGCATCTTTCCCTCGCCCGCGCAGTCGCCAAAGACTAGAGGAAAGACCCGCTCGGCCAGCCACAAGTGGAAAAAGCTGCCCGCCAAACTTTAGAACGGCAGATCGTCGTCGTCGCCACCCGGTGGTGGGGGCGCGGCGGGCTGGGCGGCTGGACCTACGTTTTGCCCGCTAGCTGGCCGGTCGGAGTAGCCAGCATCTCTACCGCCACTGCCACCACCGCCGGCCTCACCGCGAGAATCGAGCATCTGCATGTCGTTGACCACAATCTCAGTCGTATAGCGCTTCTGGCCGCTCTGGTCGTCCCAAGATCGCGTCTGTAGCTTGCCCTCGACATAGATTCTAGCGCCCTTTTTGAGGTACTGCCCGGCGATCTCGGCCAGCTTGCGCCAGAGCACGAGCCGATGCCATTCGGTCCGCTCCTGGCGTTCGCCCGTATTGCGGTCGTTCCAGCTTTCAGAGGTGGCCAAGTTAAAATTGGCTACGGGCACCCCGTCCGGCGTGTAGCGCACTTCGGGATCGCTACCCAAATTGCCGATCAAGATTACTTTGTTTACTCCACGAGCCATATATTCGCTCCTTTCTGCGAGCACACTCATTAATGTTTGCAATTTTGCTTATCTTAGGCGCAAGACTTAGCCCAGTCAAGGCCAGCTTAGCCCCCGTCGGGCTTGACTTTCTCCAGCGGCTTTCCTATTCTTCCATATCCTTAACTATTAAGGTGTTTACGGCAGGCCAACTTCCCCCTTTGTCTGGCGTTGTAAACACTGGTACTTAGGGGTCGGGCACCCCAGTCCGTCGCATCTTTACCGCTAGGCGGTAGCTTTTCTCCCCCTCCCAATACGTCCTCGTCTTGCTCCTATTGCGCTGCATTTTGCGGCTGCGCTTAGAAAGAAGGGACGCCAACCATGGCTGGATCCCCTGTCGTCGTTCTCGATGTTGGTGCCTCAAAAGTTCTATGCCTGGTCGGCGAGGTGCAAAACAATTCCCAAGTCAAAATTTTGGGCTTGGGGCAAAGTCCCTGCACGGGTCTGCGCCGCAGCGCCGTCATCGACATGCCCCAAGTAGCAGAGTCCATCCACACGGCCCTCACTGAAGCTGAGCGCTCGACTGGCCTCAAAATCGCCGGGGCCTATCTCGGCATGGCCGGAGAAGGCATCAGCACCGAGACAAATTACAGCACGGTGGGCATCTCCGGCTCCTCCAACCCCATCTCCGAAGAGGATCGGGACCGCGCACTACTCGCCGTTGCACAGGAACAAGTCGCCGAGGACCAGATGGTGATGCACCGCTTCGTCCAGAGCTATGCCGTTGATGGCGAGCCGGTAAAAAACCCACTCTGGCTGCACGGCAATCGCCTATCAATCGAGGTGTTGACCGTTTCCGTGGCCGAGCATCTATGCACGGCCTTTCGCCACGCGGCTTCCAAGGCTGGCGTTGAGATTGTCGGCGTCGTCCTCGAAGGCGTGGGCGTGGCCCATGCCACTTTGTCCCAAGACGAGCGCGACATGGGTGTGGCCTTGCTCGATCTCGGCGCTGGCACCTGCGATCTCGCCGTGTTCCTAGGTCCGATGCGGCACCTAGAGGAAATTCCGTTAGGAGGCGACGATATAACGCACGATCTCTCGGTCGTCTTGAGCATCCCTATCCGCGAAGCCGAAAAGCTCAAACGCCGCTTTGGCAGCGTTAGCTGTCCCGGAGAAGCCGGCGACGAGGCCATCACCTACCACACGACCGCCGGCCGCACCTGTACCTTAACTAAGCAACAGGTCAGCGCGGTCATTGAAGCCCGACAGCGCGAGATTTTTGAATACGTGCGCCAAGCCCTCGTCAATAGTTCCCACAACGACCGCTTAGCCGCTGGCATCGTCCTCACCGGCGGCGGGGCCTTGCTCGACCAAGTCGCGCCACTCGCCGAGGAGGTGCTCGGCCACCAAGTTCGCATTGGCGTCCCCCAAAACGCAATCGCCCCCACCGAGGTCAGCGACCCCAGCTATGCTACCGCGATCGGCCTGTTGCGCTTTGTCGCCAACGAATACAGCGCACCCATCGAGTCGCACGAGGCCGACCGGCCCCGCAACGGCTTTGCCCATGCACTGGGCAAGCTGTTCAATTTCTTTTAGTGGGCGGCGCGAACCACAGCGGTTCTTGACACCGTAACTAGCTCCGCCTAGTTTCTACGACACAGCATAGCCGCCATAGCTCAGCTGGTAGAGCAACTCACTCGTAATGAGTAGGTCCCCGGTTCGAGTCCGGGTGGCGGCTCCACGACACAACGCGAGCTCGCGCACTAGTCGCCAGCTCGCGTTTGCATTGTTCCCTTTCCCGTTCAGCCCGTGTCTAGCTCAGATCTCCCCACGCTAAACGCCTGCCTCAACATCTTGTGCGTATTCCTGCTCGTGCGCGGCTACCTGCAGATCCGTCGCGGCGCACGCCAAGCCCACCAAAAGTCCATGCTGGCCGCTCTCGTCTGCTCCGTGCTCTTTCTCTGTTCGTATCTAGTTTATCACATTCAGGTAGGTTCGGTGCCCTATCCCCACTACGACTGGACTCGCCCCCTATACTTCGCCGTGCTCATACCCCACATCATCCTCGCGGCAATAATGGCCCCTTTTGTGGCTCTCGTCGTCTGGCGCGCTTACAACCAAGATTTTGCCCGCCATCGTCGGTTGGCCCGCTGGGTCTGGCCGACGTGGATGTTTGTCTCGGTTAGCGGCGTGGTGGTCTATCTAATGCTATACCAACTCTGAAATCAGGAACGGCGGCTGCGGGCCACCATCCAAGCGGCCCCAGCGGTCGTCAGCACCGTCCAGCCGCCGGTGATCAGCAGGGCGCGTACAAACGCCACATCGGCTATCAGTTGCGTCGGCACCAAGTAGAACGCCTTGCGCAAAATGACTAGCGCATAGGTCACGGGATTGCACTGCATCACCCACTCGAGCCACGGGGCAGCCCCTTCAATGGGAAAGAGTGCACCGGAAAGAAACCACAAGGGGATGAGCACGACGCTCATTACTGCGTGGTAGCCAGCCACTGAGTCCAACTGCCACGCGACCATGAAGCCCAAACCCGTGAAGCCCATGCCGATCAGCGCACAAAGGGCTAAGAGCACCAAGATCATCTCCACTGACAAACCAATGCCGGCCACCGGTGCTAGCAACAAAAACACCAGCACCTGCAACAAGGCGATGAGCGTACCGCCGACCAGTTTGCCCAGCACTATACTCAGGCGCGGCACTGGGGCTACCAACACGCCTTGCAAAAAGCCAGCGCTGCGATCTTCGATGAGGGTGATGGTGGAAAAAATCGCCGCGAAGAGCAGGAGCATCAGCACGATGCCCGGATAGAAAAACTCTCTGTAGCTCAACTCGCTGCCCCCACTGATGAAGCTGTCGGCAAAACCCGAGCCCATGAAAAACCACAGCATCAACGGCTGCACCAAGCTCCCTAAAAGCCGCGAAGGCTGGCGAAAAAAGCGCAGCACTTCGCGCTGAGCCAGAATCCACGCGCCGTTCAAGCGGCGTTTCCTTCATCGAGGTGCTGGCCGGTGTAGCGCACGAACACATCGTCGAGCGAAGGAGGAGCCAAAGACAGCGAGCGAATCTGGGAGCCGAAGCGCTGGAATACCTCGTCGAGACTGATGTTGCTGTTGAGCGGAACGCGCAAGTCCTGATCGACCACTAGCCCCGCTAAGCCCATGTCGCAGCGCAGTGCAGCTTGCAGCGCGGCTGCATCGTCGCTGCGCAGGGTGAGGATTTCGCTCCCCAATTGGCGCTGCAAGCCCCTTGGGGAGCCACAGACGAGTAGCTGTCCTTGGTGCAAAATGGCGACTCTGTCCGCGCATTCGGCCTCGTCCAAGAGGTGGGTCGAGACCACGACCGTGAGTTGTTCGTCCGCTTTGAGTTCCTCCACTTGGTGCCAGAAATTTTGGCGCGCCACTGGATCCAACCCGGTCGTCGGCTCGTCGAGCACGAGAATAGCTGGCGCTGGCAGCAGCGCCTTGGCCAATTCGACGCGCCGCCGCATGCCTCCAGAGAGCTTCTCCACCCGCTCGTTGCGCCGTTCCCACAAGCCGACAATCTCCAGCAACTGTTGACTCCGCTGGCGCATGACGCGACGACCCATGCCGTAGAGCAAACCCGCCATCCGCAAGTTTTCGCCGACCGTCATTTTCCCATCGAGCGCGGGATTTTGAAAGACGACCCCCAACTGACGGCGCACGGCCGACGGATCTTGCCCCAAGAGCACGCCGCCGACTCGCACCGCTCCCGAGGTGGGCACCAGCGCGGTGGTCAGCACGCGTAGGAGAGTGGATTTACCACTGCCATTAGGCCCCAACAAGGCCATCGTCTCCCCAGCGTGGATGTCGAGATTGATCTCATGGAGCGCACGATGATCTGCTTTCTTGCGCGTATCCGCATAGACGTGGGAAAGCTGCGAGATACTGATGAGCACTTGGGGGTCCAACAGAAATCTCCTGCGCCGAAAAGCCGGGCGCGTTGAGGCGATGAGACAAAAAGTTGGGAAATTAACCGGATTTTCTGTTAGCGTCAAGAAAGCGAATCCGATTGACAGGGGTTGTCCTTTCTTATACATTTTTTATCTCAGCCTTGGTAGTAAAAAATCCCGATTCATACTTTTGCGCTAGCCTTAGTTCGCAGCCCACGTCCCTATGGACGAGCGCGAAACTCGACACACCCGCATCACTTTTAGGTAAGGCCGACAGTATGCCAACTCAAGCCAAGTCTGCACGCTGGTACCGTGCACTCTTACTCGTCGCGGTTATTGCACTGGTGGGGATGGCGTTGCCGCTCGGGGGATTTTGGTATTTGAACCAACCGACCTACGAATACCCGGCGCGGACAATCCACATCCCTCAAGGTGCGAGCGCCCGCTGGATCGGCCAGTTGCTAGAACGGGAAAATTTGATCCACAACGCGCACATCTTTGCCTGGACCGTCCGGCTCAAGGGCCTCGGTCATCAGCTCAAGGCTGGCACTTATCAGCTCGACGGCACCGGCACGACAGCCGCCATTGCCCAATCCCTGCTCAAGGCCCCCATCCAAGCTCAACCCGCGACGATCCCCGAAGGGCTGAATCGCCATCAGGTCGCGGCCCAGCTACAGGCCGCGGGCGTAGCCGACTCGGCTCGCTTTATCGCCGCCACCGAAGACCCTCAGCTCATCCGCCAACTTGGCGTGGCCGCGGCCACGCTCGAAGGCTACCTCTTCCCCGAGACGTACTTCTTCGACTTAAACACTGATGAACGCACCATCGTCTCTCTCATGGTCAACCAATTCCACCGCGTATTCGCCGATTCCCTACGCCAGCGGCTCAAGGAGCGCGGCCTTTCGCTGCACCAAGCAGTGACGTTGGCCTCCATCGTCGAGCGCGAAGCAATGGCCGTCGAAGAACAGCCCATTATCTCCGGAGTCTTCCAGCGCCGCCTCAAGCTCAACCGCCGCCTCGAATCCTGCGCGACCGTCAACTACGCCCTCGGCACCAACAAGAAGCGGCTGACCTATGCCGACTTAGAGGTAGATTCGCCCTTCAATACGTATCGCCACCACGGACTGCCCCCCGGCCCCATTAGCAATCCCGGCCGCACGGCCCTTCTCGCCGTGCTCTATCCGGCGGAAACCGAGTATCTCTACTTCGTCGCCCGCGGCGACGGCACCCACATCTTCAGCCGTACTAACAAGGAACACGAGCGCGCCAAGCGCCAGATCAAGCGATCCCAGCGCATGCAGACGAACTGAGGATGTCCATACTAGACGCCCTCAATCCAGCGCAACGCCGCGCTGCCGAGGCCGCGGGCGGCCCGCTGTTGATCCTCGCTGGGGCCGGCTCGGGCAAGACCCGCGTCCTCACTCATCGCATCGCCTTCCTCATCAAAGAAGTCGGTGTGCCCCCGTGGCGCATCCTCGCCGCGACCTTTACCAACAAGGCTGCGGGCGAAATGCGCGAGCGCATCGAGCAGCTAGTCGGCTCGGAGGCCAACGAGCTATGGATCGGCACCTTCCACTCGATCTGTGCGCGCATCCTGCGCCGCCAAGCCGAGGGGTTTGGTCTAGATCCCAACTTCTCCATCTACGACGAAGACGACCGCCGCGCCACCATCCGCCGCGTTCTCAACGCCCACCAGATCGACGAGCGCGAACTCGCGCCGCGCGCTGTCGTCAGCCAGATCAGCCGCGCCAAGAACGCCATGCTCGATCCGGTGGAATTCGCGCGCCAAGCGAACGAGCACCAACAGCGCATCGCCGAACTCTACGCCGACTACGAGCGCGAACTGCGTCGCAACCAAGCTCTTGATTTCGACGACTTGCTCATCGAGGTCGTGCGCCAGTTCGAGCGCCAGCCGGACATCCTGCGAACCTACCAAGAGCGCTTTGAGCACCTGCTCGTCGATGAATACCAAGACACGAACCGGCCCCAGTACTTGCTCTGTCGCCAATTAGCAGCTCACCACCGCAACATCTGCGTGGTCGGGGATGACGATCAGTCAATCTACCAATTTCGCGGTGCCGACATCCGCAACATCCTCGACTTTGAGCGCGACTACCCAGACGCCCGCCTAGTGCGACTGGAGCAAAACTATCGCTCCACCGGCCGCATCCTCGCCGCAGCCAACGCCGTCATCAGCCACAACCAAGGCCGCAAGGGCAAAGAACTGTGGACAGACGGCCCCGAGGGCGATCCGGTCGCGGTCGTCGAATGCGACTCAGACCGCCGCGAGGCCCGCCACGTCGTCGATGCCATCCGCCGCTATGACCGCTTGGGACGCTACGGCCTCGGAGACGCCGCGGTGCTTTACCGCACCAATGCCCAGTCTCGTCCCTTTGAAGAAGAGCTACAACGCGCCCGTCTTCCCTATGTAATTGTCGGGGGCATCCGCTTTTACGACCGCCGCGAAATCCGCGACGTGCTGTCCTATTTGCGCCTGTTGGTCAACCCAGCCGACGACATTGCCCTGCGCCGCATCGTCAACATGCCGCGCCGCGGCATTGGCGACACCTCCCTCGACCGCTTGCAGGCTTTCGCCCAAGCCAAGGGCTGGAGCCTCTCCACGGCACTCAAGCACCTCGACGACGTGCCCGACCTCAGCGGCCGCGCGCAAAAAAGCCTCGCTGCCTTCGCAGACCTAATCGGCGAACTAACGGCAGCCACCGATGCACTCTCCCTGCCCGAGTTGGGCTTTGCCGTCGTCGAAAAGAGTGGGTACCGCGCCATGCTCGCGGCGGAAAACACCCCAGAAGCCGAGGCGCGCTTGCAGAACCTCGACCAGTTACTGGCCGATATGACCGAATATGCAGACGAGAACCCAGACTCGACTTTAGCGACCTATCTCGAAGAAAAGTCACTGCTGACCTCGGCGGACGAAAGCGACAACGATGGTAACGCCATTACCTTGATGACCCTACACAGCGCCAAGGGCCTAGAGTTCCCCTTGGTCTTTGTCTGCGGCCTCGAAGAAAACCTCTTTCCCACAGGGCGGGCCGTCGCCGATCCCGATCCCCAAGCCATCGAAGAAGAGCGCCGGCTCTGCTACGTGGGTATGACCCGTGCGCAAGAGCAACTCAGCCTCACCTATGCCCTGCGCCGCTATACGTACGGGTCACTGCTTGCAACCGAACCCTCGCGCTTTTTAAACGAAGTCCCCGCCGAGCTGACGGCCCAGAGCTACGAATTGGAGCGCGGCGTTGCCCGCTCGCGGCAGCGCGTCGGCCCTCCGCCCCGCAAAAAGGCTCCCCAAGGCGTCCACTACGAGAGGGACACCGAGCAGTCGCCCGGCTTCGACGAGTTTGTCGCTCAAGACGACTTCCTCGCCGAGGGCCAGTGGGTGCGCCATCCCCAATGGGGGCGCGGCCAGATCGTCAGCCGCGAAGGGCAGGGTGAAAAAATGAAACTCTCGATCCGCTTTGGGACGCGGATCAAACGCATCGCCGTCGCGTACGCCCAGCTTGAACCCGCCTGAACCGCCCATTGCCTCAGAGAGAGCCAACCTTTAAGTTTTATAGTCTATCTCGTTTTCCTTGACGGACTTATGGGCACTCCAATATCCGCAAATGCAAATGCACGCGTGGCCCTGCAAAACGTGGGTTGCAAGCTCAATGCCTACGAAGTAGAAGCCCTCGCTCACCGCCTGACCGAGCGCGGCTATTCAGTCGTGCCCTTCGGCACTGAAGCCGATGTGTACGTGGTCAATACCTGCACGGTCACCGGCGCGGGCGATGCGGACTCGCGCAAGGCCGTGCGCCGCGCCCGGCGACGCAATCCAAGCGCGGAGATCGTCGCCACTGGCTGCTATGCCCAGCGGCGACCAGCAGACCTCACCGAGGCCGGTGCCGATTTGGTCGTGGGCAACGGCCAGAAGACCCAGCTCGTCGAGCTGCTCGAAGCGCATCTAGCGGGTGCCGAGCCCCCTGTGCCCTCGGCAACGAGGCCGCGCACCGAGCAATTTCTCGCCATTGACGGCGCAGTGCCCCAAGGTCGCACGCGTGGCAGCCTGCAAATCCAAGACGGCTGCGACGAACACTGCACCTATTGCATCATCCCAGCGGTGCGAGGGCACAGCGCGAGCCGCCCCGCCGCCGAAGTAGTAACCCAAGCCCAGCGCATGGTCGCGGCCGGCTACCGAGAGCTTGCCCTGACCGGCGTCCACACGGGCCGCTACGGCTTCGACCATGGCCAGCCCGAAGCCCTCGTCGAGCTGCTCGCCGCGTTGGAGCAAATCGATGGTTTGGCGCGCATCCGTCTCAATTCCATTGAACCGGGTTACGTCACCGATGCGCTGATTGACCAAGCCGCGGCTTCCCCGGCGGTCTGCCGCCACTTCCACGTGCCTTTGCAAAGCGGCGACGATCACATTCTCAAGCGCATGGGGCGGCGCTACACCCGAGCCTATTACGCCGAGCGGATCGAGCGAATCGCCAGCCGCATCCCCGATTGCGCCATTGGTGCCGACGTCATGGTCGGCTTCCCCGGAGAAACCGACGCGCATTTTGCCCAGACTCGCGCCTTGTTGGCCGATCTGCCGCTGACGTATCTCCACGTCTTTTCGTACTCTCTGCGGGCAGGCACCCCAGCCGAGCGCCTGCCCGATCACCAAGACGCCGCGGTCAAAAAGGAGCGCAGCCAAGCGCTTATCGCCCTCGGCGCAGCCAAGCGACTCGCCTTCCACCAGCGCTTTGTCGGGCGCTCGCTCCAAGTCCTCGCCGAGGGGCGTTCAGACTCAGCCACCGGCTTGCAAGTCGGCTTGAGCGATAACTACGTCAAGGTACTCTTCGCCGGCCCGGCCACATCCAACGAATTCGTGGACGTGCAAATCGAGCAAGCCCGCGAAGAGCTAACTTTTGGAGCGCGCCGATGAACTTGCCTCTCCTCGAAGCGACCGAATACCAGCCTGTGACGACGCGCCCCGGTCCAGCGGGCCGCCGCGTGTACATCGAGACCTACGGCTGCCAGATGAACGTGGCCGACAGCGAGCTAGTGGCCAGTATCCTCGCCGACGCCGGATTCCAGATTACGGAACGCGCCGAGCAGGCCGACATCATCCTGCTCAACACCTGCGCGGTGCGCGAGCACGCCGAGGAACGAGTCATTGGCCGCGTCAGCCAGCTCAACGGCCTGCGCGCCCACCGGCCCAACCTCACCTTGGGCATCCTCGGCTGCATGGCCCAACACCTGAGCAAGACCCTGCCGGACCGCGCTCCTTTCGTCGATTTGGTCATGGGGCCGGATTCCTACCGCCGCCTGCCCCAGCTTCTCGCCCAATCCAGCGACGACGCGCTCTTAGACGTGCGGCTCGACCGCTCGGAGAACTACAGCGACGTCCATCCCCAGCGCACAACCGGCACCAATGCTTGGGTGACCATCATCCGAGGGTGCGACAAGTTCTGCACGTTCTGCATCGTGCCCTTTGTGCGCGGCCGGGAGCGCAGCGTGTCCGCCCACGAGATCGTACGCCAAGTCCAACACATTGCTGCTGAGGGGTTTAAAGAAGTTACCTTACTCGGCCAGACCGTTAATTCTTACCGCGCTGACAACGTGGATTTCGCCGATCTCTTGCGGCAGGTCAGCCAAGTCGAGGGCATTGAGCGGGTGCGCTTCACCTCGCCCTATCCGGTTGACTTTACCGACCGCGTGATCGACGCTATGGCCGAGGTCGGCCCGGTGTGCCCGAGCCTGCACCTGCCGGTCCAAAGCGGCTCGGACGAACAACTCGCCCGCATGAGGCGCGGGTACACGGTCGATCAATACCGACAGCTCGTGCACAAGCTGCGCACCGCCCTGCCCGACCTCGCCCTGACGACCGACATCATCACCGGCTTTTGCAGCGAGACCGACGCGGACTTCCGCCGGACTTGTGATCTAATGGAAGAGATCCGCTACGACTCGGCTTTCATGTTCAAATACTCGGAGCGCGAGGGCACATACGCCCACAAAAAGCTGCCCGACGATGTCCCCGAATCCGTCAAGGGCGAACGCCTCCAGCACATCATCGCCCTACAAGAGGATATCTCGCGCCAGATCAACCAGCAGCAAGTCGGCCGCACGGTCGAGGTCCTCGTCGAAGGCCCGTCCAAGCGGCCAGCCGCCGACGGCCAGCCCCGCTACTACGGCCGCACCCCGCAGGGCAAGACGGCGATTTTCCCACAACCCGCAGCGAGTAACGAACTCGTATCCATCCGCATCGCCCGCACCACCTCGCACACGCTCTTCGGAGACCGCCTCGACGACGCTGTGTATTAATTGCGTCGATTTCTACCCGATTCCTCCCTTCGAAAGGACCCCATGTTCGCCCGTTGTTTTTCATTCGCCGTACTCGTTGTCCTTTGCTCCACCGCCTATGCCGACCCGCAAGCCACCCGCGACAACATCGAAATCAGCCGCATCCTCAACGTCCCCCAAGGCACGCTCCGCATCGCCAAGGATCCGCGCAACAACGAACTCTACACCTTGCGGCAAAACGGCGCGATTGATCGCATTGACTTAGCGGCAGCCGCACACACGCCCGCATATTCCAGAGCCGATCACGGCATCCGCAGCGGCTTTACGGGCTTTGCCATCGGTCCGGATGGCTCGTTTTACTTGGCGTCGAACCGCCGCGGCCCTCGCGACAGTGGCCAATTTGCCCTCGTCCGAGGCATTTTGCTCGACGCCGACACCGGCGAGCGGCAATGGGAGCAACTCGACTCAGACAACTTGCCCGCCGACGTTCCCATCGACGATATTCTCGCCGCCACCAGCCTCGGCCGCGATCCCACGACCAACACCCGCTACGCGCTCAAGCCCAACGGCGACATCACCCTCGTACCTTCGGGCACGGTGTACACAGTTGCCGATCACGGCTTCAGTCGCGCGAGCGCCCTGTTTATCGACGACGCTGGCACCTTTTACGTCCTCAAGCGGATCGACCTATCCAGCTACAACATCGCCACTATCACCAAGGGCGAAGTCGATCCAAGCAGCGGCGAGCGCACTTGGTTTACACTCGCAGAAACCACACCCTACGAGCGATGCGACTGCATCTTCAACCACGAAGTCAACGGGCTAGTCGTCAGCCCCGACAATCGCTCGCTCTTTATCAACAGCGGCTCGCGCACCGATCACGGAGAGGTGCAAGACGGCAATAGGCAGTTCCCCGACCTGCGCGAAACCGCGCTCACGGCTATCGTCTTGCGCGTTCCGACCGATGCCCGCAACCTCGTGCTACCCAACGACCGCGATGACCTCCGCGCCCAAGGCTTCCTCTATGCCGAGGGCCTGCGCAATGCCTACGATCTCGCCTTTGCGCCCAACGGCGACCTATTCGCTACGGAAAACGGACCCGACCGCGACATGGCTGAGGAGCTCAATTGGCTGCGCGAAGGCCATCACTATGGCTTTCCTTGGCGCATGGGTCTCGAAGACACCCCGCAGCAATTTCCCGACTACGACCCAGCCAGCGACTTCCTCCTTCCCGCCCGATTCACGGCCGTGCGCGAAGGCTATTACCACAACGATCCCACGTATCCACCGCCACCGCGCGACTTCACCGAGCCGGTGATCAACCTCGGACCGGACGCCGACATCTACCGCGACCCAGCCGACGGTCAAATCAAGGATGCCAGCGAAGAGGGCGTGCGCTTCGGCACCTTCACCGCGCACCGCTCGCCGCTCGGATTGGTATTCGACTCGGACAGTGCTCTCGCTGAGCCGTTTCGCGGCGACGGCTTCATGCTCAGTTGGACCGAGGGCGATCCCGACGGCGATGATGTTGCCGGCCCGTTTAACGACCCCAGCGAAGACCTGCTACACCTCGATTTAGCGAAAGTCGGCGATAACTACGAGGCGCGGGTCACCCGCATTGTCGGCGGGTTTTCTAACCCCATTGACGCGGAAATCATCGGCAACCGCATTTACGTTATCGAGTGGGGCGGCGGGCGTGGGCTGTGGGAAATCGTCCTGCCGCAAGCTCCAACCGAAACCGCTGTCGCCGAGGCCGCAGGCGTTGTACCCTCGGAGTTTGCGCTGGCGCAGAATTTCCCCAACCCCTTTAATGCAAGCACCACCATTGCCTTTCAACTCGGCCTTGCGTCCCAAGTCGAACTGGCCATTTACAGCATCAGCGGCCAACGCGTGCGTACTCTCATCAGCGATTCCCTGCCCGCCGGACACCACCGCCTGCAATGGGACGGCCACAACGAGCGCGGTGAGCCAGTAGCTAGCGGCGCGTATTTATACCAGCTATCGGCCAGCGACTTTGTCGCCACCCGGCAACTCATGCTACTCAAGTGAGCTGCGCCGAGGAACTTCATGCTGGTCCGTTGCCTCTCGCTCGTCGCGCTCACAGCCCTTTCGACCGCGTATGCCGACCCGCAAGCTACCCGCGACGACATTGAAATCCGCCGTATCCTCGGCGTCTCCCAAGGCACCATCCGCATCGCCAAAGATCCGCGCGACGACGCGCTCTATATCTTGCGGCAGGACGGTGCAATCGAACGCATAGACCTAACAGCGGCTAGGCGCGTCCCAACATACTCCCACCGCGACCACGGTATTAACAGCGGCTTCACGGGCTTTGCCATCGGGCCGGATGGCTCGTTTTATCTTGCGTCCAATCGCCATGGTCCTCGCAACAGCGGCCAATTTGCCCTCGCCCGAGGGATTTTGCTCGACGCCGATACCGGCGAACGGCAGTGGGAACAACTCAACCCAGACAACCTGCCCGCCGACGTTCCCATCGACGACATCCTCGCCTCCTCCATCTTTGGCCGCGACCCCACGACCAACAACCGCTACGTCCTCAAGACCAACGGCGACATCACCCTCTTGCCTGAGGGCACGGTGTACAAGACCACTGACCACGGCTTCATCCGTCCGAGTGCCCTGTTTATCGACGACGACGGCACCTTTTACGTCCTCAAACGCATCGACCTATCCATCTACAACATCGCCACCATCACCAAGGGCGAAGTCGATCCAAGCAGTGGCGAGCGCACCTGGTTTACCCTCGCAGAAACCGAACCCTATGAGCGGTGCGACTGCATCTACAACCACGAGGTCAACGCGTTAATCGTCAGCCCGGACAATCGCTCGCTCTTTATCAACAGCGGCTCGCGCACTGATCACGGCGAAATCCAAGACGGCGATGGGCACTTCCCCGGGCTGCGCGAAACCGCGCTCACCGCTGTAATGTTGCGCGTCCCGACCAACGCCCGCGACCTCGTGCTGCCCAACAGCCGCTATGCCCTCCTAGACCAAGGATTTCTCTTTGCTGAGGGCCTACGCAACGCCTACGACCTCGCCTTCGCGCCCAACGGCGACCTCTTCGCCACGGAAAACGGGCCGGGCCGCGATATGACCGAAGAACTCAATTGGCTGCGTCAAGGACACCACTACGGCTTTCCCTGGCGCATGGGACTCGACGACACCCCGCAGCAATTTCCCGATTACGATCCGGCCACCGATTTCCTCCTCTCCCCCCGCTCCACAGCCGTGCGCGAAGGCTACTACCACAACGATCCCACGTATCCACCACCGCCGCGCGATTTCACCGACCCAGTGATCAATCTCGGACCAGACGCTGACGCCTACCGCGACCCAGCCGACGGCCGCATCAAGGACGCCAGCGAAGAGGGCGTGCGCTTCGGCACCTTCACCGCGCACCGCTCGCCGCTCGGACTGGTGTTCGACGTGGATCATGCCCTCGCCGAGCCGTTCCAAGGCGACGGCTTCACGCTCAGTTGGACCCGGGGCGACCCCGACGGCGACAGCGTCAACGGCCCGTTCAACGACCCTAGTCAAGACCTGCTGCATCTCGACTTGGCCAAAGTCGGCGATAACTACGAGGCGCACGTCACTCGCATCGTCGGCGGGTTTTCCAACCCCATTGACGCGGAAATTATCGGCCATCGCCTCTATGTGATCGAATGGAGCGGCAAGCGCGGGCTGTGGGAAATCGTCCTACCGCCCGCTGAGAAATTCCCGCCCGCGAACTTGGCCGACGCTCAGGTTTTCAGCGACCTAAGCACGCAAACGCCCGCGGCCGACGTGGTGCCGTACGAAGTCAATGCGCCGTTTTGGTCGGACGGAGCCACCAAGACGCGGTTTATTCGCCTCCCGCCCGGCAAGCGCATTGCCTTTGCCAGCAGTGGGCCTTGGGACTTTCCCGACGAGACTCTCCTGATCAAGAACTTTTACCTCGACTTGGTGCGCGGCGATCCAGCCAGCCGACGCATCATCGAAACGCGCTTCCTCATCAAGCGCGTGGATGCTCCGGGCTGGGACGGTTATAGCTATCTGTGGAACGAAGACGGCACCGACGCCACCTTGCTCGCCGACAGCACGACCGTTACCTACGTGATTGACGACCCTCAAGATCCAGTGGGCTTTCTCTTGCAGGAGTACTACTTTCCCGCGCGCCAAGACTGCGAGGTCTGCCACACCAAAGGCGCGGGCTATGTCCTCGGCGTACACACGGCCCAACTCCACACCGGCGCGGAGCAAAACCAGTTGCACACCCTCGCCCAACAGGGCCTTTTCACCGGAGATTTGCCAGCCGACCTGTCTTCCTTGCCCCACCTGCCCAACCCCTTCGACCCCAGCGTCCCGCTCGACCAGCGCGCCCGCTCGTACCTAGACGTCAACTGTGCGCCGTGCCACCAGCCTGAGAGCGTCGGCCGCACCATCATCGACCTGCGCTATGACACGCCCTTGACCGAAACCAATACGGTCGGGGCTTTCCCCACACTCGGCGATATAGGCGAGCCAGAAGCCCTCATCCTCTCCCCCGGGGCACCGCAGCTTTCCACGCTCTACCTGCGGATGCTGACGCAGGGCACCTTTCGCATGCCGCCGCTGGCTTCCTCCATCATCGACGAGCGCGGTGCCGACCTCGTAGCTACATGGATCGCCAGCCTAGAACCCGTCGCAGCCAAAGAAACCACACCGACCGCCTTTGCCCTCGCCCAGAACTACCCCAACCCCTTCAATGCGGCCACGACCATCGAATTCCAGCTAGCAGCCCCGGCCGCCGTCGAATTGGATATCTACGACGCAATAGGCCAAAAGGTCCGCGCCTTGGTCGCACAGCATCTCGCTGCTGGACGCTACCGCGTCCAGTGGGATGGACGCGACGACGACGACCGTCCTGTCGCCAGCGGTGCCTACTTCTACAGGTTACGGGCCGGGGATTACCTCGACATCAAACAACTGACCCTATTGAAATAAAAAGACGCCGGGAAATTTGCTATCTAACGTTGTCCAACCCCCTATCTTCTGAATTAGCCCTTAGCGATCAGCCAAAGTCCAATTCACCAAGCTATGAATCTCTGCGCCATCGTCCTCTTGGTCCTCGCTTTAGCAAGCTGCGCTGCCGATCCCTATCAGACGCCCGGCACCCAGCGCATAGCCGAGCAACTCGCCGCCCTCGCCGCCCTCGCCAACGCCGAGGACAACATCTATTTGAGCCAGCGTCGCGTTGACTGGCTGCGCCGCCAGCCCGCGCCAGACGACCCCGTGCAACAACTCAGCCGACAGGTCGAACTGGCCAAAGAGTTGTTGCGCGCCGGCGCATCCGCCGAGGCAGCCACCCTGTTCGAGCAGGTGCGCGAGCAAGCCGCTACCCACCGCTTCCGCACCCGGCCGAGCCTTGAAGAGATGATCGCCCTCGCCTACTTGCGACTCGGCGAGCAGCAAAACTGCATCGACGACCACAACCTCGCCTCCTGCCTGCTACCCATCGCAGCCGAAGGGGTCCATAAGCTACAAGACGGATCGCGTGCGGCCATCGCTTATTACCGAGCAATTTTAAAAAAGACGCCCTACGACCTGACCTCGCGCTGGTTGCTCAACATCGCCTATATGACCGTGGGTGAGTATCCGCACCAAGTGCCCGCCGCCCACCTCATTCCCCCGGAGGTATTCGCCGCTGATGCCGATATCGGCCGCTTTTCCGACCGGGCCCCCGCCCTAGGATTGAATGTCCTCGGCTTGGCCGGGGGCGGCATTATGGAGGACTTTGATAACGACGGCTTCCTCGACATCGTCGCCACTTCTTGGGGCCTCGACGATCCACTGCGCTACTTCCGCAACCAAGGCGACGGCACCTTCGCCGAGCGCACGGCTGCCGCCGGTTTGACCGGCCTAGTCGGCGGCCTCAACGCCGTGCAGACGGATTTTGACAACGACGGCTTCGCCGATGTGTTGGTCCTGCGCGGCGGCTGGTTTGGAGCCGACGGTCGCCATCCCAACTCGCTATTGCGCAACCAAGGCGACGGTACTTTCGCCGATGTAACCGAGGCGGCGGGGCTGCTCACGTTGCACCCCACGCAGACCGCGGCCTGGGCCGACTTCGACAACGACGGTTGGCTCGACCTATTCGTGGGCAACGAGTCCTCCGCCCAAGAGCGGCATCCCTGCGAGTTATTCCGCAATCAAGGCGACGGCACCTTCGCCGACGTCTCAGCGGAAGTCGGCTTGGACGTCGAGGGCTTCGTCAAAGGAGTGGCTTGGGGCGACATTGACAACGACCGCCATCCTGACCTCTACATCTCCCGCCTCGGACAGCCCAACCTGCTCTTCCACAACGACGGGCCAGACGCCAACGGCCGCTGGCGTTTCTCCGACATAACCGCCCGCGCTGGTGTGAGCCAACCGACGTTCAGCTTCCCAGTGTGGTTTTGGGACTACGACAACGATGGCTGGCTGGATCTGTTCGTCTCTGGCTACAAGGCCGACGCCGGCGACGTCGCCGCCGATTACATGGGTTTGCCGCACAAGGGCGAGCCACCCCGCCTCTACCGCAACCAAGGCGACGGCACTTTCGCCGACATGGCCCAACAGACCCACAGTGACAAAGTCCTCTATACGATGGGCTGCAACTTCGGCGACCTCGACAACGACGGCTGGCTCGATTTCTACGCTGGCACCGGCGACCCCGACTATCGTTCGCTAATGCCCAACCGCATGTTCCGCAACGCCGCCGGACAGCGCTTCGAGGACGTAACCACTTCCGGCGGCTTCGGCCACCTGCAAAAAGGGCATGGCGTTGCCTTCGGCGATATCGACAACGACGGCGATCAGGACATCTACGCAGTAGTCGGCGGGGCCTATTCGGGAGACGTGTACACCAATGTGCTCTTTGAAAACCCTGGGCACGGCAATCATTGGATCACCCTCAAGCTGGAGGGGACTAAATCGAATCGAGCCGGGATCGGGACGCGGATTCAAGCCCGCACCGAGACGCGGACGATCCACGTCCTCGCCGGCACGGGCGCGAGTTTTGGGGCTTCGACCCTACAACAGGAGATCGGATTGGGGAAGGCTGAGATACTCGACGAACTCACTTTGCACTGGCCTTCGGGCGCAGTGCAAACCTTTACCCACGTGCCGGTCAATGAAGTGTATCGGGTCCGCGAAGATGCTACGGCCTTGGAGCGTTTGAACGTCGATCCCCTCGCGCTAGCCAGCGAGGGACAGGGAGCGCATAACCACTAGCGCAGCACCGCTCACAGCCGGGCCAACAGCCGCGCGGCCGTGGTGTGGTTCGGCTCCACCGCCAACAACTGCTGCAACGCCTGCCGCGCCTCGGCAATGTGCCCCAGTCGCTGATAGGAAAGCGCCATGCTCAAATAGGCTTTGACGTGGCGTGGCTCCAAAGAGAGCGCCGAGGCAAACGCCGCGACCGCCTGCTCGTTCTCTCCGGCCTTCTGCAAGGCCAACCCCAAGTTGAAATGATGCGAGGCGTCGGCCCGGTCGAGCGCGACGGCTTTTTCGTAGGCGGAGATCGCCTGCGGGAAGTCTCCCATCTGCAAATAGGCCGTACCGAGGTTGTTGTACGCCGGGGCGTAGTCGAATTCGTCGAGGGCCTCGCGGAAGCGTTCTTCTGCCCTGGTGAACTCGCCCCGCTGCAAAAAGACCAGCCCCTGCGCGTTGAGCGCTTCGACGTAGCGCGGCTTGTGTTCTATCGCCTGTTGGTAGTGCAGATGCGCCTTGTCGAGCACGCCCCGCCGCGCGTATAGTAAGCCGAGATTCTTGTGCGCCTCATAGGCCCCCGCATCTAGCGCTAGCGCCCGCCGATACTCGCCAGCGGCCCTTTCCCAATCGCCCTGTCGCGCATAGAAGACGCCGAGGTTGTTGTGGGCACCGGCCAAGTCCGGGAACAATTCGACCATCTTCTCCCGCGCCTCGGCCTCGTCGGCCGTCCAGTAAAACTGGAACAGCGAGAACGCCATCACTGGCACCGCAAAATAGGCCAACTGCCTGCCGGTCTCGCGCACGTACGAGACCAAGCCGCTGGGCAATGCCTGCAAGCCAATGCGGTTGGACCCTTCCTCGGCGTTGATCCCCAGATTGGCTTGGTTTTTGCGGTCGCGGATTTTCCAGATAAATCCGTCGAAGTAGTAGTGCAAAAGCGTCGAGGTGATGACGAAGATCTCGACCATTTTGATCGCCTGCTCGGACTTGAGGAAGCCCTCCATCATGTTGATACTGCCGTAAGCAAAGCAAACCAGCACGTACGCGACCAATATCGGCAAGGTGCGCGTGGTGAAGAAGGTGCGCAACAGCTTGGTAGTCCGCTCCTGCCTTTTGACGAGGTTGTTGTTATAGACCCAGACGATGGCGAAGTACTGGATATCGTGGAAAACAGCAAAGGCCGCGTAGCCGATGACGAGGTCGTTGATGTGTATCCAGCCGTAGTAGATGATAAACACCGTCGTCGCCATCACTGCGATTTTGGGCAGGCTTATCTTCTGACCAGTGACCGCCCGTTGGACGATATTGGCCAAGTAGGCCGCGAGCACGGCCATCGTACAATAGAACAGCCCCTTTTTGAGCAGGAACGTCAATTCGGCCGACAGGAAGGGCACACCGACCCGCTGGTTGTGGTCGAGGATGCGGTGGAAGTATTCGGGGCTATAGATGACCACCGTTACAAAGGCGCACAAGGTCAACAGCCAGTCGAGCCGGGAATTGAGCTTGGAGAAGATCTTGTTTTTGGCATCGTAGATCCGCATGATGCCGTAGTGCTGCATAAACAGGTGCCAGATCTCCCACACTAGCACCACTAGGAAAAGCCCGTGCAGGGTATTGAATTGCGCCAGCGCCGTCACGAAGAGCACGACGATGGGCGCGACGAGGAACTTCTCCTTGAAGGTGCTAAATAGCTCCGGGTCGCCATAAGCGCGCATAAAGCCCGGCAAGTGATGGCCGGTGGCAAACAGCGCCAGCGCGTAGAAGGCAATGGTCTGCGAGTCGAACACGGCCCGCAATGGCAGCATAGTCACCAAGCACAAAAGTGGCGTACCAATAAAAAAGAACAGGTCGCCAAAGGGCGAGATGATCCACTTCTGATCGCGATACACCGCTGGAGCTACAGTCATGGCCTTCCTCAATAGGCTACGGCTAGGGTGCGTATTACTTCTCCCTGCCCTGCATCGGCACCCGCGTCTATGCGGCACACGTAAACCCCGGGCATCACCCGCTCACCCAACGCATCCAACCCCCCCCAACTAAACGACTGCAACACACCCGAACCCGACGAAGTAAGAGCCGCCACTTCTCGACCTGCCAAGTCGAAAATGCGCACGCTCGGAGTGGCATCCACCGCCTTAAACAGCGCAAAGCGAATCTGCACGCGGTCGTTGATCCCATCGCCGTTGGGCGAAAACACCGACGGAGCAATCTGCAAATCGCCAATCAGACGCTCACTGCCGGGTAAGTCCGGCAGAAATACCAAGTTCGCTTGCCGCTCAGCCGCCTCGACCGACTGCCACAGATCGGGACGCGCCTCCTGCCCTAAGTCAGCGGCAAAGACCGTGGCATTGCGCAGAACCTTCGTGGTAAATTCCACGGCGACGGAATCCGTCCACACCGTCTCTGGCAAATCGACGAATAATAGCGAGTCTCCCACCACGCGCACCGCGTGCGGTTCTCGCATCTCACCACCGACCCGCAGCCGCACGTCCGCTGCATCCACCGCACTCGGCGTGGAAAAGCGCAACCGATCAAAGCCCGAGTCGCCTCCGGCCGCGTTCGTCCACAATGTGTACGTGAACTGCGTCGTCTCGTTGGGCACGGCGTGACGCGGCATAACTTGCCCAGCCGCCTGGGCGACCAGCGCATCCTCAAAATCCAGCGCCAGCGCGTGTAGCACCGGTGCGACAGCCGGATCCTCGGTGGAAAGAATCAGCTCCAATTGGATAAAACGGCGCGGCGTCTCCGACTTAAACGCCTCGCCGGAAAACTGGTAGAAGTTGCTCCAAGCACCCCAATCGGCTCCCACGACGACCGTGGTGTCAATGGGGCCGCGGATGACTTTGGGCAAGCTGTTGTAGCGCGTCTCAGTGACTTCCTCACCCTTTTTGTCGTAGAACGTGTATAGCTCTTGTAGGGCGTTGCCCGACCGCGAGCGCACCTGCAACTGCGTCTGATCCGGCATGGTCGCCTCCCAGCGCAAGCGCTTGATGGCCTTGGCACGGCCATCGCCGGCGAGTTGGCCGAGGTCGATAAAGTCCGAACGCAATACCACCTGTGCAGGATAACCCGGAGAAAAGATCACGAACTCCATCGGATGCGAAAACCAGCCGCTGTCCTCGTGGCCGTGCCAGAAGATGTAGCGCATCTTGCGCGGTTGAAAAAGATAGCGAATGTGGCGGACCTGCCGCGCGGCTGCCAACGCCGCGTCAATGGCCATGTCCTCGCGCAACAGAAAGGTCAGGTCCAAATCCCCGCCGGTCGTGAGCCGTCCATCCGAGAACAAGATGTTGTAACCGCGCCCGTGATGCAGCCTTTCAAACAAGAAGCTCGACGTGCCCTCACCCCGAGTTTTGAAATATATAAACATCTCGTCGATCCAGAACAGGGCACCCAAATCCACCTGCCACCACAACCCTCCCTCGCGCCAGCCGCCCTTGCTCCCCCCCGAAGTGAGGATATTGCCGAAGGTGTCCATGTTGCCGTCGAACATGTTCTGTGGCTCGCGCGCCAGCAGGCCGTGTTCAAAGCGCCCACCTCGCTCCAAGGTCCCCAAACTGACGTTGTCCCCTTGGGAAAGGACCTCTATTTCGGCTAGGGCTGCATCGCTGCTTTTTTCGTCAGCGGTGATGCGGATCAGCCGCACCATCTGGAAATCCTGCTCGGCATTCAAATCAGCGTCTCTGTCCGCGTCGAGCACCCGCGTGGTATCCAGCGCACTGCCCAGCAGCGGAATCGCAATGCTAGTCTCGACATTGGGCTGGGTCGTCTGGAAGATCTTGCGATAGCGGAACACATCGTCTTGGGCCTGAATCCGGGCACCCTGAGTGATAAAGACGCTAAACTGCCGCAAGGGCCGGGCACCTTCCTCATCGGGAAACGTCAGCTTGATCTCCCGCGCCAGCACCGGCCTTCCCAAGTCGATATCCACCGACCAATCGACCAGTTGATCCGCTACATCGGGCTGCCAATAGGTCGCGGGATCGCCATCTATGAGCTTAGGCGCGTCCGCCTCATTGCTACCGGCACGCCATATTCCCCCTTGGACCTCGCCGCGCTGCTGGGAAGGATGCGTGAAGAGGTGGGCATCAAGGGTGGCGTTGATCTGCTTGCGGAATTTCTTCAGCTTCAGCGAGCCGTCGTCGGCAAACTGGACGATATCCACTGGAAATTCCCAAGTCGCCCACTCGGCCGGGGTATCAAAGCGGACCTCCTCGGCGCGGCTCGAACCGTAGGTAAACAGGACTAAGAGCAAAGAGCAAACCCCGCGTTTTATCTGCATCATACCGCTCCAGCCTGTCTCAATAGGCTACGGCTAGGGTGCGTATTACTTCCCCCTGCCCTGCATCGGCTCCCGCGTCAATGCGGCACACATACACACCGGGCGCAACCCGCTCACCCGACGCATCGAACCCTCCCCAACTAAACGACTGCAAAACACCCACATCTGACGAAGCAAGAGCGGCCACTTCCCGACCCGCTAAGTCAAAGATGCGCACGCTCGGAGACGCATCTATCGCCTTGAACAGCGCAAAGCGAATCTGCACGCGGTCGTTGATCCCATCGCCGTTGGGCGAAAACACCGATGGCGCAACCTGCAGATCGCCGATCAGCCGCTCGCTGCCGGGTAAGTCCGGCAAAAATACCAAGTTCGCTTGCCGCTCAGCCGCCTCCACCGACTGCCACAGATCGGGACGCGCCTCCTGCCCTAAGTCCGCAGCAAAAACCGTGGCATTGTGCAATACCTTAGTAGTAAACTCCACGGCGACAGAATCCGTCCGCACCGTCTCTGGCAAATCGACGAACAATAGCGAATCCCCCTCCACGCGCACCCCACTCGCCTCGCGTTCCACGCCGCCAATCCACAACCGCACATCCGCTGCAGCCACCGCACTCGGCGTGGAAAAGCGCAGCCGGTCAAAGCCCGAGTCGCCCTCGGTAGCGCTCGTCCGCAGCACATACGTAAACTGCGTCACCTCGTTAGGGACGGCATGGCGCGGCGCGACCTGCCCAGCCGCCTGCGAAACCAACGCATCCTCAAAATCCAGCGCCAGCGCATGCAGCACCGGTGCGACAGCCGGATCCTCGGTGGAGAGAATCAGTTCCAATTGAATAAAGCGGCGCGGCGTCTCCGACTTAAACGCCTCGCCGGAAAACTGGTAGAAGTTGCTCCATGCGCCCCAATCGGCTCCCACGACGACCGTGGTGTCGATGGGGCCGCGGATGACCTTGGGTAGGCTCCCATAGCGCGTCTCGGTAACTTCCTCGCCTTTTTTATCGTAGAACGTGTAGAACTCTTGCAGGGTATTGCCCGACCGCGAGCGCACCTGTAACCGCGTCTGATCCGGCGTGGTCGCCTCCCAGCGCAAGTGCTTGATGGCCTTGGCTCGGCCATCGCCAGCGAGTTGGCCGAGGTTGATAAAGTCCGAGAGCAACACCACTTGCGCGGGGTAGCCCGGCGAGAACAGCATCAACTCCATGGGATGGGAAAACCAGCCGGTATCGGTCAGCGAATGCCAGAACAAGTAGCGAATTTTGCGCGGCGCAAACGCATAGCGATGGTGGCGCAAGTTCCACTCCGCGCCGACGGGCCTTGGCTCGAAGATCAGCGGCGTATAGTCGATGTCGCCAGCAATGGTGCGCCGCCCATCGGAAAAGAGGATTTGGTATCCAGAACCAGCCTGCAATCCCTCGAACAGGAAGCTCGACAGGCCCTCGCCGCGATCCTGCCAGTAGATGAAGGCCTCGTTGAGCCAGAACAGCGCCCCTAAATCAACCGACCACCACACCCCACTCTCGCGCCAGCCACCCTTGCTCTGGACGGTGAATATATTGCCGTACGTATCGGTAATACCGTCGAACATATTCTGCGGCTCGCGCGCCAAAAGTCCGTTGTCGAAGCTGCCTCCGCGCGCCAAGACTCCGAGACTTATGTTGTCGCCGGCGGCGATCACTTCCACTTCGGCCAAGGCCGCGTCGGCACTCTTTTCGTCGGCGCGCACGCGCACGAAGCGCACCATGCGGAAGGTATTTAGCGCGGTTGGGTCCAGCCCGAGGTTTTCGTCGATGATTCGCGTTACGTCGCGCTCGCCGACTAGATCAATCTCGACGACCTGTTCTTGGTTGGGCTGGGTTGTCTGAAAGGCTTGGTCGAACCTGAAGACGTCATCCGTGGATTGGATGCGCGCACCATTGGCCGTGAAAACGCTAAATTGCCGGAAGGGACGTGCCCCTGCGCGATCGGGAAACACCAAGCGAATGCGCTCGGCTAGCACGGGCCTTCCCAAGTCAATGGTCACCACCCAATCGACTAAGTCGTCGGATTGACTAGGCCGCCACACCGTCTCCAGATTGCCGTCCATGATGCGCCGGGCCGCGGTCGAATTGGAGCCGACCTGCCAGATCCCCCCCTGGACCTTGCCACGAGTCTGGGTGGGCTGGGTGAAGAGATGAGCATCGAGAGTGGCGTTGATTTCCTTGCGGAATTTTCTCAGCTCTAGCGAGCCGTCGTCTGCAAACTGGACGATATCGACCGGAACTTCCCAAGTCGCCCATTCGGCCGGGGTATCGAAGCGGATTTCCTCGGCATGACTAGCGCCGCAGATAAATAGGGCCATGAGAGCACAGCAAATCCCGTGTTTTCGCCGCATTCTACCGCTCTAACCGGTTAGTAGGCTACTTCGACGACGCGCAACTCAACGGCGTCGCCTGAATCGGCGTTTACGTCTATGCGCCAGAGATAGATGCCCGGAGGCACGGTCGCACCGGCCTCATCTTGACCATTCCACGTAAAGCGGCGAGTCGGCCCCTCTGCGACCGGCGTCAATTGAGCCACGGGCCGACCGACCAAGTCGCGCACCTCGACCATGGGCACCGCATCTTGGGCCTTGAGGACGACAAAACTCAACTCCACAGCGTCGTTGACCCTATCGCCATTGGGCGTAAGCACTCGGCTCGAAAGCTGTAAATCGCCAATCAAGCGAGCACTGTCGGCCAGTTCGGGCAAGAGCACCACGTTGGAGCGACGCTCGGCCGGCTCGACGTCCTGCCACAGGCCGGGCGCATCGCTCAGGCCCAGATCGGCATCCACGACTGCGGCGTTCCGCACCAGCCGAGTGGTGAAGGCAACCTGCACGGAGTCGCCTTGTACTACCTGCGGCAAGTCGATCAACAGCGAATCCGCGGCAATGTCCATAGCCGTCGGTGCAACCACCTGACCAGCGACTGTCACCTCGACTTCATCGGCCCGCACCAGGTCGGGCACAACCAAGCGCAGGCGGTCAAAACCCTTGTTATCCGCGGTCACGGACGGCCACAGCATATAGGTGAAACGAGTATCCTCGTTGGGCTTAGCTTGGCGCGGCAGAATCGACCCATGCGCCTCGTTGACCAGCGCATCGACGAATTCCAACTCGACCGAGCGCACCGTGGGAGCCACCGCTGGGTCTTCCGTGCTCATAACCAGCTCTAGCTGCACGAATTTGCGCGGCGAGTCCGACTTAAACGGCTCGCCCGACAGCTTGTACACGTTGCTCCACTCGCTCCAAGCCTCCCCGACGACGACCGAGGTATCCACTCGGCCCCGCAGCACCTTGGGCGAGCTGTTCCACTTCTCCTCAGTTACGACCTCGCCGATCTTGTTGTGAAAGGTGTACACCTCGCCCATCTCGTTGCCCGAGCGCGAGCGCAGTTCGATTTGGGTATTGGGCGGCAGGTCGGCGTCGTAGTGGAGAGCCTTGATCACCTTGGGCTGCCCATCGCCCGCGAGCGCGCTCAGATCCAAAAAATTCGATTGGATCACGACCTCGGCCGGGTGGCCCGGGGAGAACATCTGTAGCTCCATGGGATGGGCGCGCCAGCCCAAGTCGTGCAGGGCCAGCCAGAAGATGTGCCGCACCTTGCGCTGATTGAACAAATACCGGTAGTGCCGCTTGTATTGCTCGCGGGCATTGGTCCACTCCGGTTCAAAAATCCACGTATCAAAGTCGATGTCGCCGGACAGGGTCTTGGTGCCGTCGGACGAGAAAAAGGTGTACCCCGTGCCGGCATTATTAGTACCCAAGCGGAAGTCGGCGAGGCGCTCGCCGGCCTTTTGCCAATAGACGAACGCGTCGTCCACCCAATAGGTCGCTCCCAGATCAACCTGCCACCACAAGCCCCCTTCCAAGGCCGTGCCACGCGACTCGGTAAACTGCTGATGCACCTCGATGACCCCGTACGTATTGAGGTCGCCATCGAGCCAAAAGAAGGGGTCGGTCGCCCGCGAGCCATTGATATACGTGCCGCCCTTTGCCTCGACCCCAAGGCTGATGTTGTCGCCGACAGCAATGACCTCAATTTCGGCGAGCGCACCGTCGAGTTGGTGCTCATCGACGAGGAAGCGGATGAACTGGATCATTTGCCACCTAGAGTTGGTCGCCACCCGAGAATCCTCTTGGCTGGCCTCCGTAGCGGTGTTGGCCTTGAATCTGAATAAGTCCACGGTAAAATCGTCGAGACCGCCGACATCGCTCAGTTGCTCCACGGCACGAGTGGTGTCCTCCACAGCCGGTTTGAAGCCAAAGCTGACATAGGTATCCAAGTTGGGTTTGGTCGTGCGGTAGATCGGTGCGAAGCGATATACGTCTTCTAAGGCCGCCACGTGGGCACCGGTAGAGGCGAAAACGCTGAACTGGCGGAAGGGCCTAGCCCCCTCTTCATCGGGAAAGTGGATGCGGATCTCTTTGGCCAATACCGCACGGCCCAAGTCAATTTGCACGATCCACTTGTCGAGCGGGTCGCTGCCGGCTGGCTGCCAAAAGGTGGCGGCATCCCCGTCGATAATCTGGGGGGCGGCGTCGGGGTTGCTCAGTGCCGACCAGATACCGCCGGCCACATCCCCGCGCTCATTGGTCGGGTGGACGAAGAGATGGGCGTCGAGCGTGGCATTGATGTCCTTGCGGAACTTGACCAGCCCCAAGTGCCCGTCCGGCGTGAAGATGTTTAACTGTGGCTTGAGCGACCAGTTGGCCTCCCAATCCTCTTGGCTGTCGAAGGTGAGAAACTCGGCGTGCGCGTAGCAGGCGAGTATCATCACTAAGGCGATGGCGCGATTGTACATGAGTGCCTCCCTAATAGGCGATATTGATGGGCCGCAGTTGTAGGGCGCTTTTGTCTTCGGCTTCGATGCCGATGCCCAAAAGGTACAGACCCGGGGCGAGCGTCTCACCGCGTTGGTCGCGGCCATCCCAAGACAAGCGCTGAGGCCCGGACCCTTGCTGGCCGCGCTGGACTTGCGCCACCTGCCGACCGTCCAGCGAGAACACCTGTAACTGCACAGGCACCGATTGCGGCAGCGCAAAAAGCGAATAGGAAATGACCAACTCGTCGTTGACCCCATCGCCGTTAGGGGTGATCACGCCGCTGGAAAACTGCACATCTTGCACTAATTGCGGATTGGCCGCGCTCGCCGCCAAGACCCGCAGGCTATTGGTGCCAATCGCGTCGGTGACGTCCCCGCTTTCGACCGGCTGCGGCAAGTCCGCGCTGTCGGTGTTGAAGACTTCGCCTTCAAAGGTGCGCGCAAAGTCGAATACCTCAGCGGAAAAGGTCACCCGCAAGCTCGGATTGTAGGCACTGCTTAGGCGCTGCGGCAACTGCACGACAAAGCCGTCGTCGGCAACTACAACCTCGGACGGATCGATTGCGACTCCATCCGCTTCCAGCCCCTTGAACTCGGTTTGCGCACTGCCGGTGCTAATCCGCAGGGCATCAAAACCCACCTCACCAGCCGCGAATTCCGCCTTGATGTCGTAGGTGAAATCCGTCATCTCGCCCAACGGTACCTCGGCCACGCCGCGCGCCGGGTTGGGCTGGCCGAGTTCGGCCACCTCAGCTACGACGCGGCTGGCTAGGATTGGCGAGGTCTCAATCCACAGGGAATCGAGCCGCACGAATTCGTCGAATCGCTCGCTGTGCAGCACTATCTTGATCTGCAAATGCGACCCCCGATTGAGATTGAGAGGCCGGTCGGACTCAGTGGTCGGAAAAGACCAGAACGTCCAGTTTTGTTGGTCGTACTCAATGCCGGCGCGGAGCCCCGGCTTGGGCCGCGTGGAAAGGGTCAGAGTGCCGCCCAACCCATCGGCATTAGTAACGGCCGCGCTCTGGTTTTTCAGCTTGCCCTGATAGCGGGCTTGCTCGACGACGACGCGCGTCCCCATATCCGTAAACTCGTAGTAGATGTCCGGATCCGCATCGACCCCGGTGCGCGCTTCAACCTCGATTTGCACGTTGGCGTCCGGGGCTTCCTCGGCCACACCGTCGACTAGGCGCATGGGCGTGGCCTTCCAGAACAGCCGACCGAAGTTTACTACCGTGCCGAGGTCGAAAATGACCGTCTTGTACGTGGCCCGCTTGGGGATTCCCTCTCCCCAGAGGAAAAACTCGGCCACCGTCCCCTTGCGCGCCGTGCCCGAATGCCCCAACGACTGATTGGTCGCTTCATCGAGGATCGAATTCTTGCGCTTGTAGCGCACGTAGCGCACGTATTGCAAGGGAAATTCCGCGGCTATCTTGGGGACGACATTTTCGCGCGCCTCGACGATAACTTCCCCGATGGGGTTGGACGTGTTCAGCACGTCGTTATTGGTATCTGGGGCGATCGACACCTCAAAGGCCGGGATGGCGTCTTCTTCTAGCGGAGTCCCATCCGAGCGAAAAAATCCCTTGTCCGGCGTGCTCATGGCAAAGCGGAACAGCGGCACCGGCACCCCCAAATCAATGGTGTAGTACTCGCTGTTAATGCTGTTGCTGGTCACCGGATTATACGTCGCGCCATTGCCGTCGATGAGGTTGAGCGCGTTGTCAACCGTCGACGAGGTGCCGGCCCCGCCCTTCCAAGCGCGGGGTCGCTCCCCATCGACAAAACCCAGCTCGTCTGGATTCTTTTTTGGCGACCAGTTTTCGAGCAGGGGAAAGACCGTCGTATCCGCGCTGACCAGCACCGGCTGAATCGAGTTATTCGATCCGGTAAAGTCAATCATTACTTGGGCCGAGTCGCTATCGGCCCAGCCGAGGCCGCTGCCGCCGATCTGCCACAAAGAGATGTCCGCCGCCGCGCCCGTAGCCGATGCTGCGGCGAAAAACCAAAGCCACAAATCCGTTAGACGTTTCATAATTTCTTCTCCCGCTAGACCAAGACCAATAAGTTAATAGTATAAAAAATTTACTGGGACGCCGCTGTTTTCTCTTTATCAGCATTGGCGAGCGCGTACTTTTCGAGCGCAACGCCATTAATGCCCCATGCACTGTGCCATTTATCGCGCAACTGCAAGTTGAGGGTGCGCAATGCGCGCTGCTGTTTTTCTTGACGGGCCAAGTAATGGGCCTTCTGTTGGCTCAATTCGTATTCTTGCACTCGCTTGGGCCGGCGCTGCAAGACCTTGAAGATCGAAAAGGCCCTTTCCAAAGGCTGGGGATCGCGCAAGGAAGACGGCAAGGGCTCGACTAGTTCAATCGGACCTTGCAATTCCCTTTCGGGCGCGGATACGGCCGCATCCATCAGCTCCTTGTAAACGATTTTTTCAAATGCGCGCAGCGCGTAGAGGCCGCCGTTTTCGTCCGCGTCGCGCCGGATGCTGTGCTTGGTTGCCAATGCGCCCATGTCGGCCCCATTGCTAATTTGCTCCAGCAACTCTCGGGCGAGCGACTCGTCGGCGACCATGATCTCTTGGACGACGATTTCCTCTGGTGCCCAGTACATGTCGGGATGCGCCTCGTAGTGGGCGCGCGCTTCCTCTTCGCTCGCCGCTAAGGCATCTTCAAGCAACTCTTCCCACAGTCCTTGCAGCAGCAGTCGCTCCTTTTCGGCTGTCACCTGCTCCTCCACCTCTGGCCACTCGGCGTATCCACCGCGCTCGGCTGCCAAGCCCAACAGCAGGTCCGGTACCCCACGGCGGCGGATCCGGTCGTCGAGCACGGCACTGTCGATTTGGGCGCGGCCCATCCGCGTATTGTGCAACAAGTTGCTGCCCTGCTGCATGGTGATGACGCCGCCATCGTACGCGTAGAGCGGGGCGTTCCACTCTTCGGGCGCAAGCTGCGGCGCACCAGGCTGTTGGTTCCAAGCCGCGACAAAGCGCCGCACCTGTTCCTCCACCGGGCGCAAGCTGCTCTCGACGACTAGCTTGTCGATGTGATCGCTGCGCAAGTTCTCGATTTTTTCGAGAAAAGTCGCTCGCTGGATCACCGAGCGATACTTCTCAAAAGGCACCAACTTCTTATCTACTACCTTGGCGATTTCCCAACCTTGGGGCGTGCGAAAGGGTTCGCTGACCACGCCTACATCCAACGAGAACACGCGCTCGTACACTCGGTCTGAGACCCGGTCGAAGGCATAGTACGAATCAAACCAGCCCCCCTCGGCCGCAGTCGCCTCGTCCAGCGAGTGCTGGCGCGCCATGTCCTCAAAAGTAGCCCGACCGGCTTCGATCTCCGCGTAGATGGAATCGGCGCGATCACGGCTGTCGAGCAGGATGTGCGCCCCGCGCACGGCGTGGCGAGCTGGATGCGCGGCAAAATTGGCGCGCAACTCGTCTTCGGAAATTTCGATTTGCAGACCAACTTGCTCGCGCAGATAGGCTTCGATCATGGCCTTGTGCTGGGCGAGTTCCACAGCCTTGATCCATTCGGGGTTTTTGTCCAGTCCTCGTGCGTACGCCTCGCGCACCATGAGCTTGATGTCGATCAAACTCATCAGGTGCTCGCGGTGCTTTTCCACGCCTTGCGCTAGCGAGCGGTGCTGCGATTGGATCCGGGCTTCGTAGCGGCGGAATTCGCGCTCGTCAATTAGGTCGTCGCCGACTTGGGCCAAGGCGGTCCCAGCAACCACTAAACCACCACCCTCGGCGACCGGGGCCGCTGGCTCTTGGGCACAACAAAAAAGGAATGCGCAGGCTACAAGCCCTACCCATTTTCTCGCGTTATTGGTCATCTTTTTGCTTTCTAAGCAAGGCGTCGTCCATGCGTTTGTGTTCTTCGCTTTTGGCAATCTGCCCCAGCCGCTTGTAGGCTTCGGCCAAGGCGTGGTGGGCACCGAGCCAGTTTTCGTCGAGCGCGAGCGCGCGGTTGAGCATGGCAATGGCCTCATCCGTGCGCTGCTGATTCAAATAGACCTGTCCGAGCGCGGCAAAGGCGGCCACGTGCTCGGGATCCTGTTCGATGATCTGCTGATAGGCCGCGGCTGCTTGATCGAAATGGCCGGTGCGCAAGTAGATGTTGCCCATGTTGTTCAGCGCCCGCACATGGCCGGGATGGATCCGCACGGCTTGAGCGTAGTGCGGCAGAGCCACGCCGGTAAACCCCAAGTGGTTGTACACAAAACCCAAACTGTAATGGGCGTCGGCGTCGTCTGGATCGCTGCGCAGCCGCTCGCGATAGCGCTGGATATCCCCCTCGACCTGCTTGACCTTCTCGTAGGCGGCGAAGGATTTTTCGCCGGCTGTCTCGCGGCCCTGCCGCAGGTGAATCTGGCCCAGCAGACGGAAGGGTTCGGCCAGCCCAGGTTCTATTAGGATGGTCCGGCGGAAGCGATCGGCCGCTGCCGCAAGATCGTTCTGCCCCATCTGAATCCTCCCCAATTGCAGATGCGCCTCCGCGTAGGTGGTGTCGGCTGTTAGTGTGCGCTCAAAGTACTCGACGGCCCCCTCGTCGTCGCCCGCTTGGAGCTCGATCTCCCCCATCGCATAGAGCGCACGCGCGTTTTCTGGCGCTGCCACCAAAACCTGTTGCAGGGTTTCGCTGGCATCTGCATAGCGGCCCAAGCTGGCGTACACCAGTCCAAGATTAAAGCGGGTGTGGAGATGTTCAGGCCGCAGCGCCAAGGCGCGCTCGTATTCGTGTGCGGCGTCGCCCAACCGCCCCTGCTTGCTGTACACCGCCGCTTTGTTGCGCCGCGCTGGCGCATACGTCGAATCCAAGGCCAAGGCCGCGGCAAACGCAGCGTGGGCTTCGTCGTAGCGGCTCAGCTTCAGATGCACATTGCCCAAGGCGACGAGCCATTCAGGTTGGTCAGATTCGAGGGCCACGGCCATTTCGTAGAATTGGACCGCCTCTTCGGGCTGGCCCAAGGCCAAGTGGATTCGGCCCAGTGTAGCCAGCACCTCGCCCGACTGCGGATGACGCTTCCGCGCTTCCCCATACACCGCCAGCGCGTCCGCGTAGCGCTTCTGCCGCAACAGGGCGCGCCCGATCAGCAGTGGATCTTCGACCGGAGGCGGCTGCACTACCGGCTGAGGGGGCGGGGCTTCCGGCTTGGTCTCGCAGCCGACTGCCAGCGCAATGCCCAGTGCGAGTGAAATCCATTTAATCACCGATTAGTACCCTCCTCTATGACCGCGTATTGCCTTACGGGCAGATTCTCTACTACTTGGACCGCACCGGATGGCCAGCGAATCTCAACCCGCTCGGCGACCTCGGCATCCCCAAGGCCAAAGAGCACGCGGGGGTCATTCGACGACAGATAGCTCGCACTGCGGCGGACCTCGCGCACGAGGGTGCGACCATCGGTCGTCAACGCGATCCGTGCCCCAATGGCGTCGCGGTTGCTCGCCGTGCCCCGCAACCGAAGCCCTACCCACCCACCGCCATCTGCGTCGTTGCGCAACAGGGCTGGCCGGTCGTTGGAGTTGTTCACCGCAATATCCAAGTCGCCGTCGCCGTCAATGTCGCCGAACGCAGACCCGCGACTGACCTGTACTAGCGCGAGGCCCGAGCCGCGGTCGCTGCTGTCAACAAAGATGCCCTCGCCGACGTTTTCGAGTAGCTGATTGCGCTGCGCGTACGCCGCCGCCCGATCGACCTTTTCCACGTTGTCGTACACGTGGCCATTGGCAACGAACAAATCGAGATCGCCGTCGTTATCGTAGTCGAAAAATCCCGTGCCAAACCCTAAAAAGGCCATGCTCGCGTGAGTGATGCCCGACGCCACGGTCGCATCGGCAAAGAACCCCCCGCCCAAGTTGCTGTACAGGGTATTGCTTTCCCACTGGAAGTTGGTCACGAACAAATCCAAGTCCCCGTCGCCGTCTGCATCAGCCATGTCAACGCCCATCCCGGCCTCGGCAACCCCTTCGCCGTTGAGACTGGTGCCGCTGGCAAGCCCGCGATTGACAAAGCGCGTGCCGTCATTGCGGTACAGCATGTTGGGCACGAGGTCGTTGGCCAAATAAAGGTCGGGATCGCCGTCTTGATCGTAGTCGCCAAAGACGATCCCCAGCTCCTTGCCCGCCGTGCTGGCGAGGCCGAAGGCCACCGTGCGGTCGGCAAAAGCCCAACCGCCCGCATGGCCCTCGTTGATATAGAGGCGATCGACCTGACCGTCGAACTTGCGCGGGTCGCAGTAGAGCCGCTCCTCGCTGTTGCCGATCCGGCACACGAGCGGGTCTGCGGTCGGATAGTCGAGGTAATTGCCGACAAATAGGTCCAAATCCCCGTCGAGGTCCACGTCGGCAAAGGCCGCACTCGTCCCCCATCCTGGGCAACCCACGTTGGCGGTAGCTGTAACGTCGGCAAAGCGACCCGCGCCGCGATTGTGGAAGAGCACGTTGGGCCCAAAATTGGTGACGTAGAGGTCGGCCCAGCCGTCGTTGTCGTAGTCGCCGACGGTCGCGCCCATACCGTAGCCGCGGTCACCGACGCCAACCCGCGCTGTCTGCTCTGAGAAGCGGCCCGCACCTTCGTTGCGAAAAAGCGCGTTGGCCGCTTCAGGCTCGCTTGATAGCTGCGGTAACCGCCCGGCGTTGACCAAGTAGAGGTCGAGCGCACCATCGCCGTCGAAATCCAAAAACGCGGCCCCAGAGCCATAGGTCTCGGGCAAATAGCGTGCGCCGGTCGCGCCGCTATGGTGGACGAAATCGATCCCAGCGGATTGCGCGATATCGACAAAGCGCGATTCCGCTGCGGCACTGCAACACAGCAGCAGGACCATTCCGTAGCCCGCCTTCACGGCCTCAGCCTCGGCATGGGTCCAAATCCCTCGGCGACGAGGCCCGCGCCGCGCTGGATGGTGATCAGCCGATTGCCCGCCACCCCGTCGAGGCGCTCTTCCACTCCATCGGGCCAGCGCACCACGAGGTGATCGGCCTCAGTCGCCGCTCCCAAGCCGAAATGCAGCCGCAGATCGTCCTGCGACAGGTAGCTCGTGCCCGCGCGCACCTCCCGCATCTGCACCGCACCACCCACCGACACCGAGACTCGCGCGCCAATGGCGTCTGTATTGCCTCCAGCGCCGAGCAGCCTCACCATCAGATAGTTGTGGCGATTGCCCCCGTCATTGCGTAGCAAGGTCGGCGTGTCGTCGATATTGACTACCACAATGTCCAAGTCGCCGTCGTTGTCCAAATCGCCAAAGGCCGAGCCGCGGCTCGACTTTTCTACTGCTAGGCCCGAACCCGAGGCTGCGCCGATCTCGATAAATGCGCCATCGCGATTTTCAAACAGGTGGTTGCGCTGGGCGTAGCGGGTTCCTAAGTCGCGGTGGTCAACGGCAGGATACACGTGGCCGTTAGCGACGAACAGGTCGTCGTCGCCGTCGTTGTCGCAATCGAAAAAACCCGTCCCCCACCCCAAAGAGCTGATGCTCGCACGGCCTAGGGCCGAACTAAAACTGGCATCGGTGAAAAACCCCCGGCCATTGTTGTCGTAGAGCGAGTTGTTGTCGTGCGAGAAATTGGTAACGAAGAGGTCGAAATCGCCGTCGCGATCATAGTCGCCAGCCGCCAAACCCATGCCGCCCTGTTCGCGGCCGTCCTCGCTATACGCCGTCGCCGACAGGAGCGACACGTCCGCAAACGCACCTCGGTCGTTGCGGTAGAGCACATTCGGCGTCGAATCATTGGCAATGTAGATATCCAAGTCGCCATCCTCGTCCCAGTCGCCAGCCAGCGCAGCAAAACCATAGTACTCGTAGTCGGCAATGCCAACCGCTGCACTCGCCTCGGCAAAAGTCCAACCTGCGCTGGGACCATCGTTGCGATAGAATTGATCCCGCTCGCCCGGCATCCCGCGCGGGCCGCAGAATACGTCTATCCCGCGCCAAGTGCAATAGCTCGGATCGACCGGGCGAAATGCCGGGTCAAAGTCGATGTAATTGGCCAAGTAAAAGTCCAAGTCGCCGTCGAGGTCGTAGTCACCAAAGGCCGCAGCCGAGCTCCAGCCACTAAAGTCCACGCCCCGCTCGACCGCCACATCGACAAACATGCCGTCGCCCTCGTTTTCGTACAGGGCATTGGGGCCGTAGTTTGCCAAGTACAGATCGGGCCACCCATCGGCGTTGTAGTCGGCCGCCGTGGCCCCCATACCCCAGCCCACGTGGGCGACGCCAGCCTCTCGGCCAACGCCTGTAAAGCACCAAGCGCCGTCATTGCGGTACAGCTCAGCGCGGGGTTCGCGGCCCGGGGCGTACCCGGCGATACGCGAGCCGTTGACGATAAAAATATCCACGTCGCCGTCTAGGTCGTAGTCTAAAAGGGCCGTCCCACCCGTGTTGCATTCGACGATGTGCTCTTTTTGCGGCGTCCCAGATACGGTGCGCAATAGGACCCCTGCTTCGGCAGCCACATCGACAAAACTAGGCCGCGTCTCCTCGCTTCCACACCCTACCAACGCCCAAATAACGGCTAGTACAAACCACATTTACTGTTGCGCCCTCAAGGCTGCGGCCTCGGCGCGAGCCGCACGGCCTTCTGCTACATGTCCCTGCTGGATCAGCGCGGTGCCCAAACCCTCAAGGGCCGCGATCATACTCCCGTCGAGGGCCAAGGCGCGGCGAAACGCGGCGGCCGCCTCTTCGTACTCGCCGAGAACCAAGCTGTTGTTACCTATGTTTTCAAAAGCCAACGCGTAGTCGGGCTTGTGGCGCACCGCACGCAGCAAAAAGGGCCGAGCAGCCGCGTGTTGCTCTTGTAGCGAATAGATCACCCCGATGTTGTGGCTGGCCTCCGCGTACGTGGAATCGAGCGCCAAGGCCGCCTCAAACTGTTCGAGTGCTGCCGTCAACTCCTTCCTGCGCAAGTAAACCAGTCCCAAGTTGAAATGCGTGGCCACTTGCTTATCGACCGCCAGCGGCACGGCCTGGCGATAGAGCAAGCGGCGGTAGTGATCCTCGTCCATTGTCGCGCTACTCAACTGCTGGAAAAGCTCGATCATCCGCGCCCCTTCGGCGTCGCGACCCGTGCGTGCATAGAGCGTGCCCAAGCTGTAATAGGCCGAGGTGTAGCCCGGATCTGCGGCAATGGTCTGCTCCATCGCCGCCATAGCCCGCAGTTCGTCCTGTAAGCGCAAGTACACCAACGCCAAGTAGTAGTGAGCGTGGGCCAAGCTGGGATCGAGTTCAATAGCCTTCAGCAGCGCGGTTTTGGCGTTTTCATTGTCGCCGCGCGAGCACAGCACAAAGCCCAACACGAAGTGCCCATAGCCACTCTGCCCGGCCAATTGCAGCCCTTCTTCGACCGTTGCAAGCGCCTTTTCGTACCCGTCGCCGCGCTCGTTGTACAGCAGCGCCAAAGCCCAGTATACTTCGGCAAAGCCCGGCACTTTTTCGAGTGCGTGCTTAAAGGTAGCTATGGCCTCGCTCTTGCGGTGCTCTTTGGCTAGGGCAACCCCGAGGTAGTAGTGAACATCCGCATCATCGGGCGCAACCGCGGCCAATTCGGACAGCACCTCAACGGCGCGGCGCGTGCGATCCTTTTGCAAGTAGAGCCATCCCAAGGCCAACAGCACCTCTGGGTCGGTGGGGTTTTGCTCGTAGGCGCGTTGGTAGAATGCAAGGGACTGGGGCGTGTCAGGCTTTTTGAGGACGTGGCGTTCTAAGGAGCCACAGCCGACCCCTCCGAGAAGGCCGACTAGCCCTATCCACATCACAGCAAGGCGCATGTCCATTTGTTAGGCAGTAAAGCGCCCGGCCTCTCCACTAGAGAACGCCGGGCGCTTTGGATCCACAGAGCAATAGTGCAGCCCCTAGTCTTGGAGGCCTGCGAAAACCCGAATAAAGAGCAGAGAGTTGGTTTCGGTCGCCTCGGCAAAGGCCCGGCGCTCCCAGCGAAAGCCCGTATTCATGGTCAGCGAATAACCCAGATACGCCGATCTGTTGGAAAGCTGTAAGGCCAGCACCGAACCCGTGAAGTCATCGACATATCCGGGCGGCAAGATCTCCGGACGCTCTTCGAGGTTGCGGAAGAGGTTCAACTCGACACCGTATTCGATAAAGGTCCCGGGCAGGAGGAAGTACTTCGAGGTCAGCATGTAAAACTGCGACCACTCGGTGATATCGAGGTCGGTGCTAAAGGTTGGGTTAATCTTGCGATACACGCTCTTGTAGCGCGGCCAAAAAGACAGGTTGTCGGTAATCGGCAGCGGATAATCAACCTTGTTGATCGCGCCAAAAAAGAGGCGATTGTCTTTAACCTCGGCCTGCTCGCCGCGCTGACTAAACCAGTCGTACTTCACCTTGTTGTAGATGTTCAGGTTTTTCAGGCGCAGGTAATCGAACGTCAAATAGCCGGTCCAAACGAAGGTGTCTTGGGCGATCAGCGGGTCGATGGTTTCGCGGAATCCATCTGGATCGACCCATTGGATCACATCGTCTTCGATGTCGTCTTGGACCGAGCGAGCGTATTGGAAAGCCCGAGCCTCAATGCCCGGCCATTTCCACTCGCCCGTTACTACCGCATAGCTCATCTGCGCACTGCGCTTGGAACTGATCTCGTCGGCCGTGGAGTAGCCCACCGTCGCCTTGATGGCTTCGGTCAAGTGAACGCCCCCGTACACGTTGTAGCCATCGCGATCGTGTCGGTAGGGATAGTCGGCGAACGTATCGTTCTCAAAGCGATCAATGACGTTGTTGTTGTTCATGTCAACGCCAAAGAGGAACTCAGGTGGATCGACGTTGTAGCGCAGGAATGGCTCGGCGAAATCCGGCTGGCTGTTGTCGTTTTGGTTAAAGTCCGAGATGAAGTCCGAGTTCTCGTCGTACCCAGGGAAAACCTGCGGGTCGGCTTGACCACCGGTGCCAAAAGGCGATTCGCCAAAGGCGTTGTCGCCGTTTTGCCACAGGCGTTTCCAGTCGGCAAAGCGATCCTGGTCGTCGTTGTCGTCAACCGCCTCAAAGGAATAGCGCTCTGGGTGTTCGTAGTCGATGAAACCCCGCGCATCCGAGATAAACGCATTGGTCCGGTACTCAGGCTCCAGACGGTAAAATTCTCCGTACGCGAAAAACGGATACGCGTCCTGCGAGGCCGTGATGTAATAGGCCATGCCCTCGTCTTGGGCGAGGGCGTGATCTTGGAAGTTCTGGTTGGGAAAGCGGCGAAACGCCCGGCTGAAAGCAAGCTCCGAGCGCATATTGAAGCCCTTGATATCGTCTATATCAAAGTTGAATCCGATGATGTCCTTGCCGGTGGGCAGGCCGTATTCAAAGCGGATGAAGCGCTGGTTGGAGCCATCGCTGACGTTGCCATGGGCGCGCTCGACCTCCAAAAATACGGGCTCGCCCTGAGCGTTGACTTGGAGGTTAGAGGTGGATTCGATCCGATAGTCGTTGGCGATGACCAACTCGAACTCGATTTCGCTGATCTCCTGAAACGTGGTAATCTCGTCATCGGGCTGTTGGCGGAAGTCGCGGGCGATGTTGTAGGTCAGTTCCAACGTCTCCGCCCCATTGGCCTCAATGACGCCGGCGCGCCGCACACCACCGCGCGGAGAGGGAACGATTTCGGGGTGATCAACCCCGTTGATGATAATGCGCTCGGCAAAAAGCTGAGCACCGCCTACGCCGTCTTCGGGCGAATCGTCCGAGAGCCGCAAGACGATTGTCTCGACGTTGCCGCCGTTTTGCGCCTCGGTCAACACGCCTTTGAGCGAGTTATCGCCTAATTTGCGACCCGTGGAAAAGTTGGCAATGTTCAGATAGGTAAAGCCCAACTTGGAAAAATCCCCGAGCTGCACCTTGGAGTGCGCACCGAAGAGATTGGTCATGTCGCCCAATATCTGGCCGAGTGAGTTTTCAAACTGTATGGCTGAACCCGGGGAGGCCAAGCGCGACGCCAAGAGGGTCATCTGGTACTTGTCAGCGGCAAAGTCCCACTGCACCCCGTTAAAGGCCGGCTTGGAAAAGGTCAGCGGCGTCAGGGTGGTGCGCAGGGCTTCGCCGATGGTCATCGAGGAATAAAACTGCCCCTTGGACATCGACGAGACGATTAGGCTTTGAAACCACCTACTGTACTTGGGGCCCTTGCGCACCGTGCTGCCCGAAGTCACCGGACTGTCCATAGACCAGTTGTACACCTCAAAACCACGAGTGATGTAATTCCCGTAGAGGTCGTAGGTGCGAAAGCCTTCAAGCTCGGTAGATACGTAGCGCTCGTAGTTTTGGCGGGCGTAATTGCTGTATTCCTCGCCGGTCCAACGATAGAAGTGGTATAGGCTTTGCGGATATTGCCACTTTCGCTGCGCTGGCGTCATCGCCATCTCATAGACATCCACACCGCGCGGTTCGCGTCCGGTCAGAAAGCCGACCCGTTGGGCAAAAGCGGCATCGCACAGGAGTGCGACGCCGGCCGTGACAACTACTGCGTAGAGCATGCACCTCACGCTGTAACCCTCCCTTTTGAATTTTTGTCGGTCAAGCACTAGATCCAACTATCAGCTAATAGGCCACGCCGACGACGCCGACTCGCCTGAAGTTGCCGATCCCGCTGTCAACTGAGAGCGAGACCACGTAACTACCCGGAGGCACGGCCTCGTCGGCATCGCTCCGCCCATCCCACAGCTCGGTGTAAATCCCGCCGGGCTGTTCGCGGTCGGCCAGCACGCGCACTAGCCGACCCGCCAAATCGTAAATGGCTACCTCGATGGGCTTGGGCTCGGAAATCTGAATTACAGTGTACTTGATGGCGATGTGGTCGTTGATACCATCTCCATTCGGCGTGAAGACCGAAGGATTAAACTCTATAGCGCGGACGATTTCTCCCACGGACTGCTGGGTCAAGGCCACGCGCAGCGAGTTGGTACTGACGTCGAAATTGGCATCGCCTTCAAGCACGGGCTGGCCGAGAATATCGGACTGGGTATCCCAGACTGTGCCAGTAAAAATCGTACCGAACACCACGGTCGATCCTTCAAAGAGCACGCGCAGCGGTACATTGTTGTCAAAAGTGATCTTATTGCTAGTGAAAATCACTTCGATGCTTCTGTCGCCCGCGCTCACGTGATCTGGCTCCACGGACGTAAGCGGATCGCCCATCTCCAAGCCGACAAAGCGCGCTGGCGTCGGCGTGTCGATGCGCAAGGCATCAAAGCCATTCTGGTTGTTGCTTATTATGGCTCGCACATCATAGGCGAAGAGCACCTCTTCGCCCCCGTCGATGCTCGGTAGCACAACGGCGTCGTCTTTGTCGATTACGCCGATGTCGGCCGGTGGGTTGGGCTCGTCGGCCAAGGAAATCTCGCCGACGACTGCAGCCGCCGGGGGCAGCGAATGCTCAATCCGCAACGAGTCGATGCGCACCGTCTGCGTCACGGATTGGCTCTCCATAATGATCTGTAGCTGAAAATAGGAACGCGGACTAGGCAGCGGAACCAATTGCCCGGATTCGAGCGGCAACGACCAAGGACTCCAGTTATCAGCGTCGTCTTCGATATCGCCCTTCTCACCCGAAGGCAACTTGTTGTAATCCGCTTCCGAGACCACTACTTGGCTCACAGCGCGCGTTTCGTTGTCAACAACCTTTTGGAAGTGAACCAGTGGGCTGTCGTCTTGACCCGTCTTCATGCGCACCGCGACCGAGGTCTGCCCCAGATCCGGCAACTCTATCAACTCACCTTCTACCAGTTCCAGCGCCCGCTGGGCCCAAGATATGGTGCCGTAGTTGGAGACCTCGCCCAAATCGATAACTTGGCTCCGGTACGTGGCTCGTGGCACGAAGCCGTTGCCGTAGAGCTCAAATTCGGCAATCTCAAAGGGACTCCTCGACCCCACGCGCAACTGAATAAAGCGAATGAACTGCTGGGGAAATTTCATGGTGAACACGCTATTGGGGTTCACCGGAACGTCGCGCAGTAAGGTGAAGAGCGGTTGCTCGTTCACGTACGTCAGCCCATCGCTGACGGAAATCCGATGCTTGCGAACAAAGTCGTCACTAAAGGGCTTGCCGTTGGCGTACGTCCCCTCTTGCCGGGGGAAGAAGATCAAGCTGTCGGCTGGCACGCGCGAGCCCATATCTAAAAAAAACGTGCGCCCGTCTTGATCGACGCCAGCGGTTTTAAAAAGATCTGCAGTGCTTGTGGTGTCATCGCCATCGACGATCGACAGCGAAATGGAATTCCTAGCCGCCGTATTGTCCCACAGCGCCGCGTCGCCTTCGCTGACCAAGTCGTTGGGCTTGCCGTATTTCCAAGAGAGCGTGGTGATGATGTTCTCGTCGGGCGTAAAGCCGCGGATCTGAATCGCGCCGGGGCTACTTTGGTCGTCGATCTGGGCGCGAACCTGGACGAGATCGCCCCACGGCAATCCACCGCTGCCCCCAAGCACCCATTCGTCCGCAGCAAGCTGCGGGGCCCAAGCACACGAGGCGCACAACAGCACTGCAATACGGGCCGTCATCCCTCGATTCATTACGGCGTCTCCGCACGGGGATGAAGAGCGTAGTAAACTTCGCGTTGGAACTTAAATGCTAAGTCGATGGTCTCCACCGGTTCGCTCTTGTAGTCGAAACGCACGGCCATGTCCGGCACGTTGACGGTGAAGTTGCTCACGTCTCGGTGCAAAACCGGAAAGACGATGTACCCGACTGACTCTTGACCAGAAAAAACCATGTCGGGCGGATAGATGGTGCGTTTGAGCAGGTCGGTGGTAGCCTCAAACTGCTGCCGCTGGTTGCCAGCATAAGCCCGCAGATACGGGCTAAAGTGATCTTCGAGCTGCCCGCCGTCGAGCGCATGGTACACTCGGTTGTTCGACGTAGTGATCACGAGTGTCTTGGGATCGATGAAAACCTTGGGATACTCGTAGTTTTTGACCTTCAGCAAGACCACGGTAAAGCGCTCTGGAGTCCATTCTTGGCCCCAGGGCTTCCAATTGCCATACGTGTATGGATTGGTCGATTCAGCGCCCTTCCTTGAATCGGCCGCGAACTGGCGGTTGAGGAATCCGTCATCCAATACCTGTAGCGAGATCTCCAAGCGATCCTTGGCATAGACAATCGCGCCGTCGTCGAGGACGGTCATGGCCCCGTCTTGTTGCGGAACGGGCTCGGGAAACGTTGCAAAGCGCCGCATCCCCACCTGTGAGATGCACCCGACAAGCACGAATAGATAAAGAGCCGACAAAAGTCCGCTCGTTGCGAGGTTCCGTATCCTCATTGAGAATGCCTTCCTGAAAGCGATGCAAAGGCGATAGATAAAGAGAGATGAAGTCGCCTCCACCTCTCTTTATCTCTTGCGCACAATGTGCGATCTAGCAGAAGATGCTAGGGTGCGCCTTATTGGACCATGTAGCTTTTGATCCGACCCCAGCTATCGGCCTCGACTGCCGTATCCGTCGCGCCGCCAGTACCACCCGTAGCGCCTTCGGTCTCCACTGTGATGAAGTCCGAACCGTTCGAGTTGTCTTGGAACGCGCCATTAACCGGCGTCGTGCCCGGCTGCTTTTCGCGGCCCACCTCGGGATTCTCGGTCTCGTCAAACTGGAAGGTCAGACCGATGATCTGGTCGGAGGCAAAGTTGTGGCGGGCGCTGCCATCGGGACCCGTCTTGTCGTGGAAGGTCCACACAGCCTGCTTGACCTCGTACGTATAGGTCACCGAGCTACCAGCGGGCTGCTCCATCGGACGAGCGTCCGGCGGATCGAGGGTCCACTCATAGACGAACCAAGGACGCTCGGTGGACCACAGAATGCTCTCCTGCGGCACGTTGAAAATCCAAGTGTCCTTCTGACCAGCGGCGGGCAGAACGCGGATACCGTACTGCTGGCCGGAGGTCATCTCGGTCTCGTTGAAGTTCTCACTCGAGTGGTCGGCATCGACGATGATTTCCAGCGAGTCGTCCTTCCAATACTCCTGGGGGTTCTCAACGAAGAGGCCCAGCGAGTCATCGGTAACCCGAGAAAAGTAGTACAGCGAATTGTCGGGAGCCGAACTCCAAGCCACGTAGAGAATGCAGTCCCAGTCGTCTTTGGCCGGGGGCCACTCACTACCGAGAATCTCGAACATGGTGTCGGGGTTAATGGCGAAAGCCGGATCAATCCAGCCCCAGTCGTCGTCGTTGCCGTCGATGACCATGTTGTCGGGGTTGGGAATCTGCGGCATGAAATAGTTTGCTTGGTGCGCGAAAGCCGCCGAAGCAACCATCACTGCAACCAAGGCGAGAAGGCTTAGTCTCTTCAAGGGAACCCTCCTTTGCAAGGTTGATGGAACGAGAGACGAAGAAGTGGCCAATTTATAATCTGTCCACATACCTGTCAAGCAATTTTATTTACCTATTATCTATATTTATTGAATCACTATCGGCTTCCCTCATTGACAATCTCATATTTTTTTTTACACTTGGCCCTTTCGCCTCGCATCTTCAACGGGTTTTTCCTTGCGCGATCTATCTACAACCATCGCCGTCCTCGCCCTGATCTTGGTCGGTTGGTACGCCCTTAACCGCTGGGGCTTATCCGTCTATCCAGACGACCCGTCTGCGGGCGGCGAGTACACTGTCATCCGCTGGGCCTCCGACCCCAATCCGGCACGCACCGAACAAATGGCCCTCTTCAACCGGCTCTACGAAGACAAGAAAGTGCGCGTCGTCCTCGACCCAAGCGCGGATGTGCAAAAAATTCTCACCCAAGCCGCGGCTGGCTCCGGGCCGGACGTTTTCGATATTTATAGCTATGCGACCTTCGCGCTCTATGCTTCCAAAGGCGTCATGGTCGAACTAAACGACTACATGCGCGAGGCCAAGCTAAGCCTCGACGACTTTTGGCGGCATCGGCGCAACGCCCTCGCCGTGTCCGTAGCCGACGCACCGGCCGAGGCCGACGAATACGAGCGCTTTCGCATCTTTGCCGTCCCCAACAACATCACCGTCAGCGTCACCTTTCTCAACCGCTCGCTCTACGACGCAGTTGAGCGCGAGCGCCAAGCGCAGAACTTGGCCATGCCGCCCCTGCCGTGGAATCACTGGACTTGGTGGGACTACGTCCTATTGTGTCAGGCCCTCACCAAAAAGAGCGCCGATGGCCGACGCTATGAGACATTTGGCTCGGGCGGGGCGGGTTTCGGCGGCGGGCTGAACAACTTCATCTACCAAGCCGGTGGCAGCTTCCTCAACGACGAGGGCACCGAAATCGCCCTCGACTCCCCAGCCGGTGCCACAGCCGCCCAATATCTGTACGACCTAGTAAACACCTTCCACGTCGTACCCTCGGCCGAAGACCAATCCGCGCAAACAGGTGGGGGCGGTTGGGGCGGTCAATCCATTTTGGGGCTGTATTCGGCGGGCAAATTGGGCACCATCCTCATCGGCCGCTGGGGGCTGATCAAGGTGCGCCGCGAGGCCCGCTTTACCACCGAGATTTACCCCATGCCCCGCTACGTGCCTTACGAGGAGTGGGAGCGCTGGATGAGCGATCCCGAGATCCGCGCTAACCCGAGCCTGCGCGACGGCTCTTGGGGCGAGATCAACGAAACCGGACGCCACCGCGGCAAGGCGGGCGAGATGGGTGGACGCGTGACCGCCATCCGCAAGGGCACGCAGCACGAGCGGGAGGCTTTTTACTTTTTAGAATACTTGTCCAGCCCGGATTTCAACAACCTGTTGACCAAGGACGCTGACGCCTTCGGCAGTCGCAAGCAGTTCTCGGAGCGCTATTTTTCGCAGCCCGATCCCGAATTCCCCGACGAGGACCAACACCGCTCGGCCCTGCTCGACGCCATGGAGCACCCAGTCGCAGAGCAGGCCGCGGCCTACGGGGCCGCTTTTGACATTACCCGTTTGCAGGGCGCGCTGGGCACTAATCTCATCAACGCGGCTTACCAGCCCGCTGACTCAACAGCCCGCCAGACCTACCGATTTCTCGGCCGCATGCCCGACCAGAGCGTGGTCAGCAACCCCACGGTCGGCCAAGCGGCCGTCACTGAAATGTCCGTCCGCATGCGCGAATCCTTGGCCAAGGCCAAGCGCAACCGCACGCTTTCCAGCCGTAGCCACGCGCTCGATCTCCTCGGGATCGCGGTACTCCTAGTGGCAATCGGCGTCGGCCTCGCGTTTTACGCGCGGCGGCAACGCGCGGAGATGGACGCTTGAAACCCCGCGAAAAGAGAATTCTGCGCTGGGCGTTGCTCTTTCTCGCGCCCAATCTGACCGGATTCTTGATCTTCACGTCCCTGCCGGTGCTCTTTTCCTTTGGCCTCGCGTTCTTTCAGTGGGACACGTTCTCCGCGCCGCGCTTCATCGGCTTCGACAACTTTATTCGACTGCTGACCGACCCCAAGCTCTGGTTTTATCTCTATAACACGGTCTTTCTGATGATAGGCTTGCCTCTGTCTATCGGCGGCTCGCTCATCTTGGCCATCGTTCTTTCGCAAAAGCTGCGCGGCATCATCGTCTATCGCACCGTCTTCTACCTCCCCACCGTCACCAATGGGGTCGCGCTGTTCTTGCTCTGGAAGTGGCTCTACAACCCCAAGTACGGCCTCGTCAACTCAGTCCTGCTGCCCATACTCTCTTGGCCCTACTTTTCACTCGCCGTGCGCGTCGCGATTCTCCTGCTAGTAGGCTTGGCCCTGCAATCCCTCGCACGCAAGGCTATGTCTGAACGGCCAACCCAAGTCCTGCTCGCACTCCTCTCAGCCGCCGCGCTCTATTGGATCGCCAGCGGCCTCTACGAGTACGGCGGTCCTTGGGCTTGGCTATCGGGACGCATGGCCCTCCTAGCTGGCCTCGACAGCATCGACGACTTGCCCAACTGGCTTTCTAGCAGCGTCGATTTGGGTTGGCTCTCTTGGCTCGGCCTAGAGCAGGCCGCCTATTGGGCCAAGACGGCCATCATCTTCATGGGTATTTGGGCGTCCATGGGCGGGGGCAACATGATCCTCTACCTCGCGGCCCTCGCCAATGTGCCCGAGGAGCTATACGAAGCCTCGGACATCGACGGAGCTTCTAAGTGGCAACAATTTTGGCACATCACGTGGCCGATGATCGCCCCTACTACCTTCTTTATCTGCGTCATGTCTATTATCGGCGGGCTGCAAGGGGGCTTTGAGATCGCCTACTTGATGACCAATGGCGGCCCGGGCAAGGACGGGGACAACACGGTCACGCTCGGCTACTACATCTACCGCTCGGCTTTTGAAAACCTAGAATTCGGGTACGCAGCTGCGGTGGCTTGGTTTATGTTCGTCATCATATTTACTATCACGCTGTTCAACTGGCGCTTCGGTCGGGGCGCGGTCAACTGAGGAGGCAAGGCGTATGGCCAAAGTCGCGCAAACGACCGCGATCTACTCGCTAAGCCACGGGCTGCTCGTCCTCTTCGGCTTCACCACGCTGGTGCCGTTCCTGTGGATGGTGCTCACCTCGTTCAAGAGCGAAAACGAGGTCTTCCAGAGCCATGTATGGCCCCAAGAGGTGCGCCTCGGCAACGAAGGCGACCTACTGAAAACCCGCGATGGTCAACCGCTGCTCAACGCTCAAGGCGAGCCGGTCCGCATCACCCTCGGCAACCCAGTGATACTCGGTGCCCCCGGCGACCCGATCCGCGACCAGCAAGGCCGCCTGATCTACGACCCGGATAGCCAACCCATCCCCGGCAAAAACGTCGAAGAGCGCGGTGGCTTCGCCGTGTACAAAAACCGCTGGAACCCAGTCCTCGTCGATGGTGCTCCCCTGCTGCTGACCGAAGCCCTGCGCGACAAGTGGCAGCAGCGGCTCGTACAGCAGCGCGAGAACTGGCGCACGGCCGAACAGCTACCGCCGGCCTCGGTCGAGCTTGCCGACGGCACTCCGCTGTTGCGCACCGACGGCACCTCCTATACCTATCGCGACATCTCCTGGGATCGCGTCGGGGACCCGGTTTTGGACGTCCAAGCCAAAGAGCCGATTCTCGACGCCGACGGCAACACCATTCCCTTTCGCTCGGCCTTTCCCCTGCTCCGCAGCGACGACGACCCACTGACGGAAAAAGCAGGGGGCAATGTCCTCTACGCCCGCTTCCCCGGGGAGGACGAGCTGCGCATCGTGTACGGCAGCGACGTGTTGCAGATCAGCGAGCCGCGCTTCATGTGGTCCAACTACATCCGGGTCTTGCGCGACAAGGACATCAAGTTCTCGCTCTACGGCTGGAACAGCCTCTTTGTCGCCGTCTGCGTGATGGTCGGCCAAGTGACGACCTCGGCCATGGCTGGCTTTGCCTTTGCCCGCCTCGAATGGCGCTACCGCGACGCCGTCTTTTTGCTCTACTTGGCCACCTTGATGGTCCCCGGAATCGTCACCTTGCTGCCCAACTATGTGATCCTCAAAAGCCTCGGCTGGCTCGACTCGTTCCAAGCGCTCATCATCCCAGCCATGTTCACCGCTTTTGGCACCTTTATGATGCGCCAGTTTATGACTGGGCTACCCAGAGGGCTCGAAGAGGCCGCTGAAATCGACGGCGCCAACCTCTGGAAGACCTTCTGGACCATCGTCATGCCCCTGTCCAAGCCGGCGTTGATCACCCTCTCCATCTTCTCCTTTATGGGCACTTGGCAGTCCTTTACGTGGCCGCTGATCGTCACCCACTCCGAGCACATGCGAGTCCTGCCGGTGGCCCTGCGCTACTTCGATTCGTCACAGGGAACCAACTATTCGCTGTTGATGACCGGGAGCGTGCTGATGATGCTGCCGATGATCGTGCTCTTTGTCTTCGGCCAGCGGTTCTTCGTGCGCGGCATCCAACTCGGCGCACTCAAGGGCTGACCCGCGTCAAAGCTCTGCTTCGGGAAGCTGCTCCCAGCCTAGCTCGTCCTCGTCAATGTCCCAGTCGTCGCTCCGCGCCGCTGGCCGGTTGCAGTAGGTGTGAAATTCGCAGCGCTGGCACTCGCTTTCGTCATCGGTTTTGGCGTATGCATCCGCATCTGGGAGGGCTTCGATGGCGGCAATAGCCTCTGACAAAAGCGCACCTGCCCGCTCGTGCTCAGCGGCTGAATAGGTAATCGGCTGCAGGACCTGCGGGTACTGAGCATGCCAATAGACTAACACCACGTCGTCGGGCGCGAGTGCGCGGCCATCGTTCAAGACCGCACCGGCCTCGACCAAGACAAAGCGATAGACCAGCGTTTGCCAGCTTTGGACATAGGCAGCTTGCTCTGGCTTTTTGCGGCCAGTCTTCCAGTCGAATATCCAAGCGCGGCCATCGTCGGCCAGTACCACGCGGTCGAACTTGGCGACGAGACGCCGACCGGCTAGGGGCACGGAGAGCATGGTTTCCCCGAACACCGCCCCCTCGGGTACAACTGGCGGCTGCTCGCGCCAATTGCGCCACCAAGCGGCCAACAGCGGATCGCGGCTCCGCTGCACTGCGTCCTCCACATCCATGCCCAAGCTCTCTTGCAACACCAACTGGTGGAACGCCCGCCCCCGGTCGGCTGCGGCCTCCCACTCATCGAGCTGGTCGGTCAGCGGCGCTGGCCACGCCAACCGCTCGACATAGCGCAACAGAAACTGCCGCCGACAGCGCACAAAGGCCGTCAGGCTGCTCTGGCTGTAATTGAATCCTTGCGGTATCATCGGCCCTGCTGCTGGCAATAGAGTTGCAACTGGCGGAACACCTCAGCCATGGGCGCGGGCTGCATCCGCGTCGCACGCGGAATCTGGCGACTCCAGCTTAGGACTAAATAGCGCCGTGCCCGGGTAATGGCCACGTAGAGCAGCCGCAGCCGCTCGGCGATCACTTCCGCGTGAGAGCGGTCGGTGGCCGACAGCCGGCTCGACCCGATTTCGCCGATCAGGTCCAATAGTTCGGCCTTTGCATCCTCGCAGGGATCGCCGCCTAAGAATTCGTACTCGCCCAAAAAGCGCGCGTCGAGGTCGTGGGGAAACCAATCGCCATCAACCCCCATGACATAAACTAAATCCCACTCCATCCCCTTGGCCTTGTGCATGGTCGTCAGAAAAATTCGCCCAGGCTGAGGTCCCAATGCGTCCTCGGCCTCGGCGAGCGCACCCGCTCGGCCCTGCACGGCCTCGCTCAACTCGCGCACCAACTCGGGCAACTGCCAGTCTGTGTTTTGGTCGGCGCGGATGCGCACATAGATCGCCAGTTGCTGCGCCCGCGCCATATCTACTTCCTCTACTAGCAAGTCTTGGGCGACCGTCATCAAAAGCTGATCCACCGGCAGCGCAACTGCCCTTAGCCAGCGCCGCAGATAACCACACAGCAGGCTGATGGCTTCCAAATCCTGCGGTTCGATGTGATCCACCGGGGGCAGAGCCGTTTCCATGCGCTGGCCGGCCTCCGGGTAGAGCAGGGCTTCGGGCCGATAACAGCTACGCAACAACATGGCCACAGCCTCCTCGTTCCCCGGTCCACTCGGCCCGGGCCAAAAGCCGACCAATGCGCGATAGGATCGCTCTAACTGATTGCGCCCCAAGGGGTCAACGAGAAAATTCAATACTGCACATAAAGTCTCGCCTACCCGCCGCGCCGAGCGCGGACTTTGCAGCACCTCGTCGAAATCCGCTCCGGCTTGGCGCAAGCGCTCGGCCATGTCGTAGCCAATGCGGTTGGTCGGCACTAGCACTGCCACCGTCAAGTTCGGATTGCGCTCGGCGAAGCCCTTGGCCCGGCGCGCGATGCTGTCGAATTCATCGTGGCGATTGTTGTATTCGCGGAACCATATGATGCTGTCTGCGTCCGCGGGGTTTTGCTGGGGATCGCCGTGGTCGGTGGGCTGCATCTGCTGGGGTCGAAAAGCGCGTTGGCGCACCTCAGTTAGGGGATGTTCGACCGCAGCCCACTCAACCAAAAAGTTGGCCAAGTCCATGATTTTGGGGGCACAACGGCCAGAGATCGTCATCTCCGCAACCGCGACGTCTTCGCGATCCAAAAAGTCGCGCAAATAGCGCGGATCAGCTGCGGTGAAGGTGCTCATAATCGCCTGATTGGGGTCGCCGACCCGGATCCAATTGCCGGCTGGCCCCACCAACAGCGCGGTCAGCTCTTCCTGCAAGGGGACGCTGTCTTGCGCCTCGTCCTCCAAGACAAAGGGCCAACGCCGTCGGTAGCGGCTGCACAAATCCGGGTATTGCTGCAACATCTCTACGGCCATCCACACCAAGTCGTCGAAATCGAGGCCACCAATGGTCTCGACTTGCTGCTGGTAGAGCCGGTAGATTTCCGCGCCGATCCGCAAAAACGGGTCGCCTTCCTCTCGACTGCCGATTCGCGCCAAGAGGTCCTCGGCCCGCAGCCGACGGTTCTTAGCCGTGGTGATGACCGTGCGGGCGACTTTCCGCGCAATGTCGCGCCACTCCTGCTCCCACTGCTGATCCACGTATTCCCCAGGCCCCAACCGGCCCCACACCCCCTTGTTGTCGTCGTTCCAAGTCCGCACCGCCTTGTCGAGTAAGCTCCCGCTGGCGCGCTCGTCGAGAACCATAAATTCGGCGGCGGCCCCCACCAGCCCGGGATTGGCTTGGACAATGCCGTAGGCCAAGCTGTGCAAGGTCCGCACGTCGTAGCCGACTTGGAGCATGTCCATCTCTTGCAAGCGCTGGCCAATCCGAGCGCGGACATTATCCACAGCCGCGTTTTGATAGGTCACAATCAGCACCTGCCCCCCCTCGGCGTGCCTTTCGGCGATCAGCCGAGTCGCCAAAGCGACAATCGTCGCAGTCTTGCCGCTGCCGGGCACGGCCGACACGCCCAACAGGCCATCTTGATAGGCCAAGATCTCGCGCTGCCCCGCGCGCGGTTCAAACCTCACCCGCGATCCTCCTGCAAGACCTGTTGCACCGCCATCATCAGCGGCCCGTCCTGCGCCGAGCCGTGCCCTTCCGACTCGCTGGCGCAGAGGTAGATCCCGTCGCGGCAGCGCAAACACAAGCCCCTCACTAAGCGGTAGAGGTTGCGGTTGCGGATCGAGTAATCCACCGCGTCAGTCCAGCGTTCTTCTCGGTTCCAGCGCCGAGTCAGTACGTAGTGGTTGGTCAAGGGCTGGTGCAGCGGCTCCCACCAGGTGGCCGAGCCAATGTCCAGCCAGAACTGGTAGCGCGCCACATGGCCGGAAAGCAAGTAGGTATAGACCGGTGCGACTAGGGCAATGGACTCTGGGGCCTCGTCGAGATCGACATCGGTCAGGTATTGGGCGGCGACGACCCCAGCCCATATCATTTCGACGTAGCGCTGGCCGATCGCCGCGCCCTCTAGCGCCATGGCCGGAGCCACCTCGCGGAACGAAGATGCCGAGGCAATCAGCTTGCTATACACCTCGGCGTCTTCGGGCTCCAGCGCAGCGTGCGACAGCACCTCCCCGAAGAGCCGGCGCAAAAAGTGGTCCCAAGGGTCGGCCTCGCCGCTGCGATACGCTTCGATCCAAGTGCGCAGGGCCTCGTAGCGAGCGAGCGCGGATCGGCCGATTCGGTCGCCCATAGCAGCATTCAACGCGCTTGCGGGTTTGAGCTGGCCCGAACGCAGATCGTACAAGTGTCGCGCCAGCAGCTCAGCCCGCAGCCGGTCGAGGGGCTTGAGCGCCCGTTCTAACGCTCCGGCCAAATCGAAGAGCGAGAGCCGCTGTCCCCAATCGGGATGGGCGAGAATGGCCAGCGACAGACAGGCTCGCACCACCGGCTCTTCGCGCAGCGTTTCGTAGCGCCGCACGACCGCAAAGGGAATGTCGGCGGCGCGAAAGGTTTCAGACAAAAGGAAGCGCAACACTCCGTCGGCGTGCGGAACCACAACCGCGATTTCGCCTGGGGCCACACCATCAGCGATCTTCTGGACGATCCGCTGGGCCACGGCCTCGATCATCTGCCCTCGGTAGCGAGCCTGCACCACATCCGCCACCGCCAGCCGCGGCGACCCTCCCGAGGCTCCGTCGGTTGCCTGGCCCAACTTCGCGCCCATGCGGTCGGCAAAGGCTACCATGTCCCGGGAGGCACACGCCTCCGGTGCCACGGCAATCGCCTCCTTACACTGCTGCTGTAGCTCCGTAGAACCGGGTGCATCAACGCCTAAAAAGATGCGGAAACCAGCTTGCGCGTCCCCACCCAACAGGGCCGAATCGCATCTCGGCAAGAGCCGACCCACTAGATCGCCGGCCGCCGGCACCAATTCCTCGGCCGAGTCAACTAAGAGATGGCGATAGCGCTCGGTGAAGTAGCGCCAGAATTCCTCTTGCGCGATTAGGTGGCGATTGCAGACTTCAAAGACCAGCGACGCGTCGAGCAACCCGTGTTGCAGACAATGGCTGCGGTAGCGGTCAATGCACGTTTGCACCTGCTCGTACACGCGCAGCCGCTGCTCTTCCCCAGCCCAAGCGCGACTCAGGCGCGGTGCCACTTCATCGAGCGCAAAATCCGCTACGGCCGCCTTGTTCAAATTGTCGAGCAATTGGGAGAGAATGCGCTGGGGCCGCAGGTACAGCCCCTCGAAGTAGCCCTCGGCGAGCAGCGGCTCCACCACCTGTCCCATCAGGTATTGGGCGGCCTCGTAGTTGAGGAAGACCGGCGGTCGAGCTGGGGCCGCAAAGCCGGCCTTGCCAGCGACTAGCGGCCAAAACAGCCGCACTAACCGAGATGCCAGCCCGTAGTACGTCTGTAGATCAACGGTGCTGTACGGGCCCAAGTCGAGCCTATCTACTGCCTGGCGAAAACGCCGCGCGGTCGCCCGGTCGGGCAGCAACACCAAGATCGCATACCCGGGCACTCCTGCTGTGAGCAAAACCCGCAGCCGCTCGATCAGGGCCTGTCGCTGCCCCGCCACGAGCGGCCCGGCGAGAAAGCACGAATGCTGCTCGAATAGGGGAGTATGCACCGCCCTAGTGAATTCTGGAACCATGCTTTTGCGCGGCGCTCAGCCTGAGGGAGAATCGCCAGTAAAAATATCGACGATCTCGGCCGCATCAGCCGCTTGCAGCAAGCGTTGGCGCACTTTCTCTTGCTGTAAGCGCTGCGACAGGGCCGCCAGCAGCGCCATGTGCTGTTTTTGGTGTTTGAGGGGTGTGACCAACAGCGCGATGATGTGGACGGGCTGGCCATCGGGTGCGCCAAAGTCGATACCGACCTGCGAGATGCCGATGGCCAAGATCTGGCGCTGGATCCCCTCCTCGTGTGCGTGGGGTACGGCCACGCCCTTGCCAATGCCTGTGGAGGCCTGTTGCTCGCGCTGAATCAAGGCCGCGAGCAAGTGCTTTGGGTCGGGCACGACCTCGTCTTGCAATAGCACGGCAGTCAATTCGCGGATGGCCTCGAAGTTGCGCTGCGCCGCGAGGTTTAAAACGACCTTATTCGGATCGAGTATGCGCTTTAATTTTTCCATGGCAGCAACCGTAGTTTGTGGTAGAACAATTCCTCCACAAACCGGTCCCACCCTTCCTTGGAATGGACGACCTCATACAGGTTAAAATCTACTATCCTCATTTGATCTAACTCTGCACGCATTGCAGGAGTCACCACGCCCAGTATGGCGATATTTTCCACCCGGGCCGGGGTTTGGTCAAAACTCTTCTTGATAGCCCCCAATCGCTCTAGGGCACCGGCGGGGTCTATTCCACCCTTGATCTCAATCGTCACTTCCAAGGCCCAATCCTGCGTCTGCTCGTTGTATTTTTCAAACACAATATCAGGCTCAGATCCGTAGGCCATGCGGACGGTTTTTGCTGCGCCTAATTCAAACCACGCCCCTTTTTGTTCGCAGGGAATCCCCACTTCTTCAATCCATTCAAGCAACTTATCTCGAACTGCGCGTTCGGCTTCTTGGCCGATGATGTTGCGCATCTTCCCATCCTGACTGATGCCGATAGTCGCTAAGATGTTGCGGTAGCCGTTTTCCAGCGTCCACGCATCGGTTCCTTCGATAATGGAAGAAATCACCGCATTATAGAGCCGCACAACCCGGCCGACGACCTCAACCCTTGGGGAGAATCGTCGCCTCCGAGTCGGATTTTCCCACGTGTCCACATTGGTCGCCAAGCTACTCACCCGCTTTAACGACAAAGTCGCGATCCCTCGATAATACAACGAAGTTTCGGGATGTTGCCGCAGTACATCTGGATGAGCAAAGACCATTCTCGGCTCGACCTGTAACTGCTTGACGCATGCCCACGCTTTACCAGAGATTGCGAGTTCTTCCAATCCATATCCCTCGTAATCCAACGCGCCCGCAAAATTCTCAATCAACGTGCGAATTCGGACGTCATCACGGCGTTTGATGGCCTTCGACAAGATCAACGCTCGGGCTTGGGCACTGCTAAGTTGTTCGTCATTCATCGATCTTGACCCATTCATATACGCATTTCCTGATCTCGCGCCGGCCAAAACGGCCCATCTGCTGGCTGGAATTGCCCTTGCCTCGCTTCAACATCCATATCGCGGCGCAATGAAAGCCGCACTGCTCGGCAAAATCCGACAAAATCAAATCAACCGGGACCTCTTCGCCATGATAGCGCACGTTGTCGTTGACCATGAATACGCGGCCCCCAGTGCGTACGACGCGGCCCAACTCATGCACGATGACGGCCATTTCCGTAAAATAGTTTTCCAATAGGGAAATCACATTGCGATTGCTTAGCTCGGCGGCGCGGTCGCGCAAAATGGCGAGGACCTCTTGCAAGGCCGCTTGTTGATCCACCATGCGAAAGATGCGCTCGAGAGCCAGCACATCTCTCCAAGCAGCACGCAGCCTTGTGCGCTTACAGCGGTTTTCCACTGTTGCCGATAATAGGGCCTGCCGCAACGCCTTGATTTGCGCGTCGTCGTAGCCCATATAGACCAACTCAAGAGCATACGTCCGCGTATAGTCGTAGCGATTGGCATAGGGCGGCGAAGTGACGACGCAATCGAACTGGCCCGTAGCCAATTTTTGCAACTCGATCAAACTAGAACCCGTGATGAAAGTCGGAAGCGGACCGGCATAGTGCTCTTTCAGCAGGGGAAAATCCTGCATCATCTGCTGGAGGCGCCGAGCAAGGGCCGTGGCAAACGACGGCAGCGGCCCCTTATTCAGCTTGGTGGAAACAGTGCGCCCCGAGCGCGGATCCCACCGCAAGAACTGACCATCCTTGCGGGTGTAGCTAACTTCTTCCAAGACGCTCATGCAAGCGAGGTTTAACGCGGTCGCCAAGGCCGGATCCGTCAGCGCGGCGATGAACTGGCGGGCGCGAGCGATCTCGCGGTCCGTGTCAACCGGGAAAGCTCCCTGTGTAATGGGAACGTGGGCTAGCCCATACTGGCCATCTTCATCGCCTTCGGCGATGGCGTGCAGCAAGGCGTGGGCAGCGGTGCGGAACGCAGCCAGCGGCAAGCCATTAGCAGCATAGGCCATGGTCTGCGCGGCCAAGGTGCCGAGCGGTAAAATTTCTATGCCCGTAGCCGGTATCCCCATGCCCATCGCCGTCAGCACCGTAGTCCCGGCCCCTGAAAACGGATCCAACACCTGCGTTGCCTGCCCTCGCTCAATGAACTGACGGACGAGTGCGGTAGAAAACCCTTCTTTGTACTTCAGCCAGCGGAACCCAACGGCCTCTTTATTCCCTTGGTACGACACCAACTTGCGGTTCAGTTGCGGGTTGATTTGCAGCCGCTGGGCAAAGCGCCGCTGTAAGTCCACCCGGGCCGGGCCACTGTGAGGCATACGCGGAACAGGCATCACTTCATCGTGGAATAAGGTCTGCATATCCAATCACCGCTGTAGGCACTCATTTCATAAATACCAGTACAAGTGCACTATGGGTTTGCCAATCGGCCAGAAAAAGGACGGACCATGCAACCAAGTCAAGGAGTTTTCCTTAGCTGATTCGCCTTTTCTCGCCAGCGTCGCGCCTCGTCATAGCGCCCCTGTTCGCGCTCAATGTGCGCCATTAGTCGATAGGGCGTAGGCTGCCAAGGGTCGATGGCCGCCGCGTCTGCCGCATGACTCATAGCGCGATCCAACTCACCAACCTCAAACAACTTAAGTGCCACGTTAAAACGAGTAGTACGCGAGTCGAACGCGATGGCCGCGGCCTGCTCGTACGCGACCGTAGCCCCGGCCTGATCCCCAGCCCACAGGCGTTCCTCGCCGGCCATAAAATAATAATTGCTCTGAATCTTTCGCACCCACGGATCGCGGGAAAAGCCACTGGCCAATGCATTGCTCATCTCGATCTGCGGAGCGGTCTCCGTGCTGTCGTCGGGTGCTTGTAGGCGATAGACCAAGCCTGCAGGCACAAAAACCCATCCCGAGATTGGAGCACGGCGCGGGACCAAATAAAAAAGGGGCCGCTCGCCCCGGGCCAATGCAGCCTCGCGCCGCCAGCGCAGTTGCTCCCGCCTTAGCGGCGTCAGCGCGTGCTCGCTCCAAGCGAGTACATCCGTCCCCCGTCCCATGCGGTTGTATAGAGTAACATCCGGGCGCAATCCCTCTATCCTCAGCAGATAGTCGAGCACAAAAGCCGCATCGTCCCCCTCGGTAATCAAGATCGCGCCCTCGGGTAAGTCGGCGAGAATGTCGCGGCCATAGCGGTCGGCGACCCAATTCTCGCTGCGGTCGGATGCCTCGTAGTGCGAGACTAACACCAAGGCGACGACGAGCGCGGCGAGCGGCACCGCGACGAGCGGCCGCACCCGACTAGCCAACGCGTCTAATCCCATGCCCAACCACACGGCCAACCCCACTATGCTGAGTAGGTAAAACACTGGTAGGCCATTGGGGTCGCGATGGTAGTTGAGCGCGGCGATTAAATTGCAAGCGATCGCCCCTCCAACCAAGACGAATACACTGCGATCGCGCCGCCAAGCCGCCCACCCACCCCAAGCAATCAACGGCACTAGTGCGAGATGAAACTCGCCTGCTGCCTGCTCTAGCCAGCGCTGGGCATTGAGCAGCATGCCTTCTAAGGGCAACGAAAAAAACGACGAGCGATATAGAGCACCGCTCAAGTGCTGCCACAGGGCCGCAGGGTCGTCGAGCGGCCCCCAGTGAAACCCCGAGCCTCGGCCATTGCGCAGCGGCAGGTACGCCACCAAGCTGTACCCCCCCAGCGCAGCGAGCATCCCCTGCACCAACAACAAGGGCCGCCGCCAAAGCGCGGGCCAGCGCCAAGCCAAGACCGCGACCACGCCCGGCCACACGAGTATCTGCATCAAGTGAGCCGTCAGCCCCAGGCCCATGAGCCAGCCCAAGAGAAGCACTTGGCGCGGCTCCTTGCGCTCACATGCTCTAAGGGTTTGAGCCAAAACCAAAACCACCAGCAACAAGGCCAAGCCATAGACTTCGGCGATGACGGCCTGAGACCAAAAGGTGCGCGAAAACGCCAAGACCAAGGCCGCGGCCAAGGCCACCACGGGCCGCACCCCGCGCCCATAGAGCAAGGCCGCTAAGGCCCCGCAACAGGCCGAGGCAAACAAAGCCGACGCGATATTAATCGCCGTAGCCGGACTGACCCACGGCAACGCCAGCGCAATTAAGCGGCTGCTGAGGCAGAACAGAGGATATCCGGTCGGATGCGCCGTCCCCAATCTATAAGCCGCGCCGATCAGCTCGCCGCTCCCCTCTACATATACGGTCGGGCACAGCGTCATCCCATAGACCACGAGTGCAGCAACCCCGGCGGCCAGCCCGACAATTCCGCCCATCACGACCCCACTCCCAGCCGCAGGCGTTCGAGCCACTCGCTCCACAAAAGCCCCTGTGTAGCTATCCCGTGAAGCACGAAGACCAAGCCCCCCAACACGGCCCGAACCCTCCACTGCGCCCCGGCGTCCGCTGGCATATTCTGCACTGGCGGCAAGATCAGCCGCCGACCACCCCAAGCTAGCCCCAACCAGAGCGCGACCGCGGCCACGCTGATCAGCAAGCCATAGCGGAAACTATCCGGCTCGTACGAAAAGACGACCTCGCGCGCCCCGGCTGGCACCACAACGGCGCGGAACACGTGATTGGCGCGCAGGATCGGATGCTCGACTCCATCGACAAAGGCCCGCCAGCCCGGATAATACGTATCGCTCAAAACCAAAATTCCCCCGACCGAATCGGCGAGGGCCACGGCGACTTCTTCGTCCTCGTAGCGGACAATTCGCGCCGCGCCGCCCGGCCCAATCGACGCGACCGGCGCTTCCTCCAATACGACCTCGCGCCGCATGGGAAACCCGCGAGCCATATAACGCAGCCCAGCCCGCGGACTGGTAGCGAGGTGGTATTGGCTCACCACGTACGCACGAGGCAAGGCCGCGGGCAGGCGCTGTACGTCGAATCCTCCGTCGCGACTGTAGCGCACCGCGTATTCCACGCCAGCCAAGGCGGCAAACGCCGGATAGCCGCGGGCGAATTCTCCGTGGCGATACAGGTGCAGCGGGCTCCACCCCGGCAGCGCATTGGCCACTCCGTATAGCCCTCCTGAATACATCCGCAAGGTCTCGTTGTACCGCCGATAGGACTCTAAGTCGTAGGCCCAGCCCCCGTGCCAATCAAATGGCGAGTTTCGCTCGTTGACCAAGCTGACGATTCGCGGTGGCGCAGCAGCCGTGTGGTCGGCCAAAATCTCGCGGGCCGTCGCCGGAGTCTCGGTGTACGCAGCCGGTTCTATGGTACCGTTAAAATCCGCGCCAAAACTGTACAGCTCGACGAAAATAGCCACGGGCGCAGCCCACGCTGCGGCTCGCCGCGCCCGCCGACCGAGCAGCCACGCGCCAATTATCAACGCCCCTATGAGCCGCAGGCCGTCGCCGCGCAAGTGGTGGATGTAGCGCGCTGGTTCTGAACCGTTCCCAAAGAGCGCCACCCCACTGGCCCACAACAAGCCCACACTAGCCACGCCGAGTACTACAGCCAACAGCCAACCATTCGCGGGCCGCGGACGCTCGCGACGCAACACCTGGTCGAGACCGAGACCGCAGAGCACGGAGGCGCCCACGGCAAACCACAACAAAAAGCGCGTCGGGATGCGAAACAGGCTAAACCCCGGAATTTCATAAAAAAAGGAAAAGATGGCCGTGTATTTGCCCAGCGCGAGCACCAACCCGGCGAGGGCGAGCGCGGCAAAAAAACCGACTTGGCCGTCCCGCCGCTCGCGCAGGGCTGACCAAGCCAAAAATAGCGGTACCACGCCGACGTAGGTGCAGAGCTGGATGAAGAAGCCCACCTCCCGACTCCCGTACGTACCGTGGGCCGAATTGCCGAACAAGTTGGGCCACAACAAGGTAGCCAGCCGCTCGGGCGGCAGCGACATCGCCACAAAGCTGGCCCACGACAGGCCGGCCCCGCGATTGGATAGCTGCACTAATTCGGCGGTAGGTATTAGCTGGACCGCAGCTAGGGCTGCTCCCAACGCGAATGCGCCAGCCAGCACCAGCCAAGCGACCCACCCCGCGCCCTGCACCCAACTCCGATAGAGCCAGTAGCCCGCGACCGCAACGGCCCCGTACAGAGCGGCTTGGGGATGGCCAGCCAGCAGTTGCAAGCCAATCACCAAGGCGAAGAGCAATACGTAAAAAAAGTGCCTCCGGTTCAGGATGCGATCGACGAGCCAAAACAGCAGCGGCAACCAAGCGCATACGTCGATAAAATTGGGCGACATAGCCCGCACGACCATATATCCACTCAGGGCATAGCAAAGCCCGGAGCACAGCGCGGCCGGTCGCACCGCGCCAAAAGCGCGCACCAGCGCGTACATACCCGCGCCCGCCAACCACAGATGCAGGACAATGTTCCAGTTGATAGCGGCCCAAGTGGGCAACAGCAACGCCAAAATCACATTGGGCGGATACAGCGGCCCGGCCTGACCTTCGGCAAACAGGGGGAAGCCGCAGTTGATGGCCGCATTCCACAGCGGCAATTGGCCTTCGCGGAGGGCGCGGGCGAAAAAGTCGCGGAACGGGTGGTTTTGCACCATCACGTCTTGCACGAAAAACGCCCCATCTAGCACAGTGGCCGGCCAAAAGAAAATGGCAACCGTCGCCCCAAGTAGCCCCACCGCCCCCACATCCTTGCGCCACTCCATTAGGGCCTCCGCAGATGCGCGCAAAGCCGCTCGGCCGCCAAGGCGTGGCCAGCCTCGTTCCAGTGGCTATCGCGCCAATACAAAGTTTGGGTTTGGGCCTTTTCCCTGAACTCGTCGAGCAAGTCGATCAACGCAAATCCGTACTCCTCGGCAAAACCGGCTAGCTTGGCATTGGGCTTGCTCAAGTCAAACTCACCGATCAGGCCGTACAGCTCGCGCTTGGCGCGCCAATTATCCTCTTCTACCTGGACGATCGACGGCACGTACACGACGGTCAGGCGCGCGCCGTGTCGCTCGACGCTGTGCTTAAAGGCCGCGAGGATGCGGCCCGTCAGTTCCCAAGCCGGGGCAAAGCGCGCATCCCCGCCGTACAGACCCGCATAAAAATCCTGCTGCTGTCCGCGCGGCACCTCCGGCTGCCACGCCTTTTGCACCAGCCGGTACAAGTGCCAACTCTGCGAGAAATAGCGCTCCAACCGCGCCGCAAGGGGCAAAGAATCCGCGGGCTGTCGCCAAAAGCTCGACTCCTTCACCGGGACGCCTGTGAGCGCAAGCTGCCCATTATTCCTCACCCGGAAGTAGGGCTTGAAGCCCCGCTCGGCACCAATACCCCGGCGCGAAGCATTGTTCCACAGGTCGTTGCCGTAAAAAAAGAGCACCACCTCATCGGCCCCAAAGCGCACACCCTGTTGCTCGAAAAACAGCAGCGCTTGGTCGGTGCCATAGCCAGCCACCCCGAAGTTGGCCACCTCCACCGCCTCTCCTTCCCGCCGAAGACAGACTTCGAGCTGGCGGCTGACCGCGGCCTTTATGGGAACGCCCCACCCTTCGACAAACGAGTCGCCGAACAGAGCCACGCGGCGGACGCCTGCGGCCTTTGCATCCGCGAATTCGCGGTCGCGCAAGCCCATGCTATTGATCCGCATTTCCACGTCGAATTCCGGCGTGACCAAGCGGCCGACGCGGTCCGGGATGTGGCTCCAACCCAGTTCGGGATCGTAGCGCCAGACCGGGGGCCGGCGGAAGAGCTGCGGGTGCAGGAAGCTCAACGCCAGTTCACACAGCGCGATTCCGAGGACTAAGCTGACCAGTGCGAGGGCTATCTTGGGCGCGTAGCGCATTCTCCGTTTCGTCCGTTCAATATTTATTGTGATCCCTCAAAATCCACACAACAGCGATTTGCTGTCAACCGCGACGCCCTTGGCCGGGATACCGCGCCTTATCTATATTGCACCGGCACATGACGAGACGCTCACGAACTTCCTCAACAAAATCGAGGACAATACGGGCGAGGACATTACCGCGTCCCAGTAGGGCCGCTAAAATTGCCGGAAAACTTGGCGAACCAGAAAGTTTTTGGGTTCAGCTTGCATTACAAGATATGCTGCGAAAAGAAAATTTGAACCTTGTTGTTTCCATCGGTTGATGAAAAATGCCGTACTGTGTAGCGAAGCACTCCGCCCCCAACTCATGCGCCACATTCTAGTCACAGGCGGTGCCGGCTTTATCGGCTCACACACCGTAGATCGCCTCGTCGCCGCGGGCTATCGCGTCCGCATCCTCGATTCCCTCCAGGAGCGGGTCCACCCCGAAGGCTGGCCCGACTATCTGCCCGCGGGCGTGGAAAAGATGCGCGGCGATGTGCGTCAACGCGCCGACTGGCTGGCCGCGCTCGACGGCATCGACGGCGTCATTCACTTAGCCGCCTACCAAGACTACATGCCGGATTTTTCCACCTTCCACCACGTCAACACGGTCGGTGCCACCCTGCTCTACGAGCTAATCGTCGCCGAGAAGCTGCCCGTGCGGAAAGTCGTTCTAGCCTCGTCGCAAGCCGTATATGGCGAGGGTAAGTACCGCTGTGGCGAACACGGTATCGCCTATCCCGACGCCCGTCCCGACGCGCAGCTAGCCAGAGCCGAGTGGGAGGTCCGCTGCCCCCACTGCACCGCTGAACTCGAACACCTGCCCATTACCGAAGACACCGTCAACCCCCACACCCCCTATGGCATCTCCAAATACGCGGCTGAACTGACCTCCTTCAGCCTCGGCCGCAAATACGACATTCCCACAGTCAATATGCGCTACTCCATCGTCCAGGGGCCGCGCAACTCCTTTTTCAATGCCTATTCGGGCATTGGCCGCATTTTTGCCCTCCGCGTCCTGCACGGCCAGCCTCCCGTCTGCTACGAGGACGGCCTATCGCTGCGCGACTACGTCTATGTCGGCGATGTGGCCCGCGCCAATGTCCTCTGTCTCGAAGACGAGCGCGCCGATTTTCGCTCCTTCAATGTCGCCGGGCAGCGCGGCACCACCGTCCTCGAATACGCCGAGCTAGTAACGCGCATCGCCGGGCGGGCCATCGAACCGCTTGTAAGCGGCGAATACCGCTTCGGCGACACGCGCCACACCGTCTCCTCCGGCGCGGCCCTGCAAGCTCTCGGCTGGCAGCCCGAGGTCTCGCTCGAACAGACCATTGGCGAATACATCGAGTGGGTCAAACGGCAGCCCGATCTCGCGGACTTCTACGCCGCAGCCCAAGCGAATATGCGAGCCGCCAACATCCTCCGCCGAGCGAGCGCGTGAAGGCGATGATCCTAGCCGCCGGGCGCGGCACGCGCCTGCGCCCGCTCACCGACGCGATCCCCAAGGCAATGGTCCCCTTTGCCGGCAAACCCCTGCTCGAACACGTCGTGCGTCTGTTGGTACAGCACGGATTCGACGATCTCGTCATCAACCTCCACCACTTGCCCCAAGTCATCACCGACCACTTCGGCGATGGTCGGGCCTGGGGCGTGTCGATTACCTATTCGCTGGAGGACGAGCTACTCGGCACTGCTGGTGCTGCGCGGCAAGTGGCCGACTTTTTCGACGACCCTTTTTTGCTATACTACGGAGACAACTTGACCAACTTCGACTTAGGCGACTTGTGGCAAACCCACCAGCGCGAGGGCGAGATCGCCAGCATTGGACTTTTGTGGATGGACGACCCGACCACGCGGGGCATCGTTGGCCTCGACGCACACCACCGCATCACCCGCTTCGTCGAAAAACCGCGTCTCGACCAAGTATTCGACAACTACTGGGTCAACGCCGGGATCTACGCCCTACAACCCGAAATCCTCAATCACATCCCGCCAGACACCCCCTGCGACTTCAGCGCGGTCTTCGCCGACTTGCTCGCCGCAGGCCGTCCCCTGCTCGGGCATCCCCTGCGCGGTCAGCTCCTTTCGACCGATACGCCAGAGCGCTACCGCCATGCCTGTCAGTGCGTGGATTCGGGCGCTTTTGCCCTTCCTTGAAACGAGGCTAGTTTGATCATCACTAGAGCACCCCTGCGCATTCCGCTCGGCGGCGGCGGCACCGACCTAGCGTCTTATTACACCAACTATGGCGGCTTTGTACTCAGTGCTAGCATCGACAAATACGTCTATATCCAACTCAACGACCTCAAGGTGGAAGACTTCATTCGCGTCAAATACTCGCAGACCGAAAAGGTCAATGCACCCGACCAGATCCAACATCCCCTGCTGCGCGAAGCCCTGATCTACGCCGGGATCGAGGGTGGGATCGAAATCAGCGCGATGTCCGACGTGCCGGGACGCACTGGCCTAGGCTCTTCGGGCGCGTTCACCGTGGCGCTACTAGCCGCGCTCCACGCCTATAAGCGCGAACAGCCCTCCCCCCAAGCGCTAGCCGAGGAAGCCCACTATATCGAAGCGGTGCGGGCTGCCCAGCCAGCGGGCAAACACGACCACTACCTGGGCACCTTCGGCGGCCTGACTTGCCTCGACATCGACACCAGCGGTCGCGTCGCCGTCGCGCCCTTGGCGATCTCCGCGCCTACCGCCGAAGCCCTAGCGGCCAACATGCTGGTCTTTTTCACCGGCATCCGGCGCGAGAGTTCGGACATCCTCTCCCAGCAAAATCAAGACACCCAACAAGGCGACGACCGAGTCCTAGACAGCCTACATCAGACCAAGCAGATCGGCTACCAGATCAAGGAGGCGCTCGAACGGGGTGCGCTGGACCGCTTCGGCGAATTGCTCCACGAACACTGGCTGGCCAAAAAGCAGCGGACGCAACAGATATCCAATGCGGATATCGACCACTGGTACGCGGCCGGCCGCGCCGCTGGTGCCCTCGGCGGCAAGCTGCTAGGGGCTGGCGGCGGTGGTTTTCTCATGTTCTATTGCCCGGCGGAACACCACGCCAAGCTGCGCGCGACCATGGCCCAAGCGGGCCTGCGCGAGATGCGCTGCCAATTTGCCACCGAGGGCGTCCAAGTCCTCGTCCACATCTAATGCGCACTCTCGACCTAGGCGACGCAGAGGCCGTACACCTGCTCGGCGGCGACTTTCGCCTCGATGGAGGGACCATGTTCGGCTTGGTGCCCAAGGCCCTGTGGCAACGCGCTGCAACCGCCGACGAGCACAACCGCATCCGCCTGTCGTGCAACTGCCTGCTCCTGAAAACGGGCCGCGAGCTCGTGCTGCTCGACGCCGGATTTGGCGAGCGCTTCTCCCCACGCGAGCGCACCATGTACGGCATGGATGGCGAGCATACGCTGCGCGGCTCGCTCGCAGCCGCCGACGTGGTCCCAGAGGACATAACCTTGGTCGCACTCACCCACCTGCACTTCGACCACTTCTGCGGCTGCCTCGTCGAGGGGCCTACGGGCCTAGCCCCGCTGTTTCCCAACGCCGTCCACGCGGTGCAGCGCGGCGAGTGGGACGATGCCTTGGCTGGCCGCAGCACCATGCGAAGCAGCTACCGGCCCGAAGATCTGCACGCTCTCGCCCGCCAAGTCGAGATGCGCTTCCTCGACGGCGACGGCGAATTGGCCCCCGGACTGACGGCCTTTGTCACCGGCGGCCACACCCGCGCCCATCAGGGCTTTCGCCTCAAAGCCGGCGGCCACACCCTCGTCTATCCCGGGGAACTGATCCCCATGCGCCCCCATTTGCGGCCCTATTGGAACATGGCCTACGACATGTTCCCCTACCAGACTTTGACCCGCAAACAGCAGTTTACCGCAGAAGCCGCCGCCCAGGGGTGGATCGTGGCTTGGGACCACGATCCCGACGCGCCGTGGAGCCGCATCGCCCACGATGGCGAACACTTCGTCGCCTGCGATGTCGAACTTTGACCGCAGCTTTTCATCCTGTAAATCACATAAATCCCACAAATCACAGTCCGCTTTGACCATAACTAGGCCATACGTTACTTTTAGCGCCGCTATGTCATTGGAAGTCATTGAAATTCCCGCCGAGCACCGCCACCTGCTCAACCGCCTGTCCGAGCTGATTCCCGACCTCGAACCAGACTCGCCGCAGAGCTTGCAGCGGATCTTCGGCTTGGGGCTGATTGCCCTGACCATGCAGGTCACCAATAAGGCCCGCGCCCAAGATCAAGGCGATTTAGTTGCCGAGTTGGGCGACCTCGCCAAGTCCATGGTCGAGGCCGAAGGCTGGTCCTCGCTATGATGATCCCACCCTCCTCGCTCGACCTCTTCAGCCTCAAGGGCCGCACGGCCTTGGTGACGGGCGGCAGCAAGGGCCTCGGCGAAGCTCTGGCCTGTGCGCTGTCTGCGGCCGGTGCCGACGTGGCCCTGACCAGCCGCAATGCAGAAGAAGCCCGCGCCGCAGCTGCGCAAATCAGCGCCCACACCAACGGCCGCGTGCTCGCTTTCCAAGCCGATGCAGCCGACCGCGCCCAAGTAGAAGCCTCGGTGCGCCAAACCAACGACGCCTTGGGGCCCATCGACATTCTGGTCAACAACGCTGGCATCAACATCCGCAGCCCGATCGTCGAGTTGCGCGACGAGGATTGGGACGCGGTCATCGCCATCAACCTCACTGGCCCGATGTACTACTGCCGAGCTGTGGGGCCGCAGATGATCGAGCGCGGCTACGGCCGCGTCATCAACCTCGGCTCCACCGTGTCGCAAGTCTCAATCGCCGACCGCACGCCGTACGCATCGAGCAAGGGCGGCATCGTCCAGCTCACCAAGACCCTCGCCCTCGAATGGGCAGCGCACGGGATCACCGTCAACGCCATCTGCCCCGGCCCCTTTATCACTCCGATCAACGCCATCCTGCTGCAAGACCCGGCCAAGGCACGCGAAATGATCGCCAAAGTCCCCATGGATCGCTGGGGCGACCCGGCCGAGCTAGCTACGGCCGTCCTCTACTTTGCCTCGGAAGCATCTGGCTTTACCACCGGGGCGACCCTAGTCGTCGACGGCGGGTACACTTCTCAGTAGCGTGCTCTAGAGCCTGCGGCAAACCCTCTTAAAAACAAACCGCGTCAAGCGAGGCAAGTGCTGGCGCAGCTTGATCAGCAAAAGCGCGGCCGCGTCTGGGACGCTCTTGCGCTTGCCCGCGGCCACGGCGTCCGCGATGGCCTCGGCCACTTCCTCGGCCGACTTGGCGAATTTCTGCTGCACTGGTAGGTGCTGCGTGCCAGCCCGTGCGGCAAACTCGGTATGCACCAAGCCCGGCTCCACGAGGTGGACGCCAATACCCTGGGGAGCCAGCTCGTAGTCGAGGCTTTCGGCCAAGCCATTCAATGCGAATTTCGTCGCGCTGTACACGGCGTGCTTGGGCACGGGAAATTCGCCGACAATACTCGATATAAAGACCAACCGGCCCCGCCCTTGCGCTAGCATACCCGGCAGAAAGGCCCGGGTGCAGTAGATAGTGCCGAGCAGGTTGGTTTGCACCACGGCCTCGCATTCGCGCACATCCGCGGCGGCAAACGAGCGGTAATGCCCCCGACCTGCGTTGTTGATCAGCACGTCAGCCCCGCCCCATTGCGCCTCCACCTCGGCGTGCAAAGCACTGACTTGGGCCAGATCGCCTACATCGCCCGGCACCACCAGCGGCTGGCGACCGCCGCTCGCTTCAATGGCCGATCCCAATTCGGCTAGCGCCTCAGCGCGGCGCGCTACCAACACCAAGCGCGCCCCGCGCTCGGCTAGCACGAGAGCCAAGGCGCGACCGATGCCGCTGCTGGCCCCAGTAAGCACAACTCGCTGGTCATCCCAGTCCATTATTCCCTCAATTTTTTCATAATGAGAATTAGAGGTTTCTATTTTCATTTAGAGAAAAAACCACAATAAATTATTTTTAATACACTTATATGTATTTTATACCTTTATTTTTCAGATATATTATCAATATGGGAAAATATCCGTTTACTGCTCTGCGTCAAGATACGGCATAAGTGCTTTATAAACAAAGCACTAGCAAAATTTACGTCCATTGGCACGAATTTTGCATATAGCATTACGTAGCCATTTTACCCTAAAAGGAGGAGCCAACATGGCCACTATCAATATTAAGCCCCTCGCCGACCGCGTGTTAGCCAAGCGTCTCGACGAGGCCGAAGAGCAAAAGGTCGGTGGGATCATCATCCCGGACACGGCCAAGGAAAAGCCCCAAGAAGCCGAGATCGTCGCTGTCGGCCCCGGGCGCGTTGAAGACGGCGATCGCGTCGGCTTGGAAGTGAGCGTGGGCGACAAGGTCCTCATCGGCAAGTACTCGGGCACCGAGGTCAAGATCGAGGGCGAAGAATATCTGATTATGCGCGAAGATGACATCCTCGCCGTCGTAGCCTAAGGGAGGTACAATACTTATGGCTGCCAAACAGATTGCCTTTAGCAAAGACGCCCGCGAGAGCATCCTCTCCGGCGTCCAACAGCTCAGCAAAGCCGTCAAGGTGACACTTGGGCCTCGGGGCCGCAACGTCGTCTTGGCCAAAAGCTGGGGCTCGCCCACCGTCACCAAAGACGGCGTCACCGTCGCCAAAGAGGTTGAGCTGCCCGACGCCTATGAAAACATGGGCGCACAGATGGTCAAGGAGGTCGCTTCCAAGACCAGCGATGTCGCTGGCGATGGCACCACCACCGCCACCGTCCTCGCCGAAGCCATTTACACGCAGGGCTTGCAAGCCGTTACTTCGGGCTACAATCCGATGGAGATCAAGCGCGGCATCGACCAAGCCGTCGCCGAGGTGGTCAAAAGCCTCAAAGCCCAGAGCAAGACCGTCCAGGATCACTCCGAGGTCGAGCAAATCGGCACCATCTCGGCCAACGGCGACAGCGACATTGGCCAGCTAATTGCCGAAGCCATGGACAAGGTCGGCAAAGACGGCACCATCACCGTCGAGGAGGCCAAGAGTACGGACACGACTCTCGACGTGGTCGAGGGTATGCAGTTCGACCGCGGCTACCTGTCGCCCTATTTCGTCACCGATCAGGAGAACATGGAAGCCTCCTTGGAGGACTGCTACCTGCTGATTCACGAAAAGAAAATTTCCAACCTCAAGGACCTCCTGCCCTTGCTCGAAAAGGTCAGCAAGGCCGGCAAGCCCCTGCTGATCATCGCCGAAGACGTAGAGGGCGAGGCCCTCGCCACGCTGGTGGTCAACAAAATTCGCGGCACCCTGCACGTGGCTGCGGTCAAGGCCCCGGGCTACGGCGACCGCCGCAATGCCATGCTCCAAGACATCGCCACCCTCACCGGCGGCACTGTGATCACCGAGGATTTGGGCATCACCCTCGAAAGCGTCCAACTGACCGATCTCGGCCAGGCCAAGCGCATCGCCATCGACAAGGACAACACCACCATCGTCGAGGGCGAGGGCAAGACCGAGGACATCAAAGGCCGGGTCGATCAGATTCGCAACCAGATTGACGAGACCACCTCGGACTACGACCGCGAGAAGTTGCAGGAGCGGCTGGCCAAGCTGGCCGGCGGCGTAGCCGTCATTGCGGTCGGTGCGCCCACCGAGACCGAGATGAAGGAGAAGAAGGCCCGCGTCGAGGACGCGCTGCACGCGACGCGCGCTGCGGTCGAGGAAGGCATCGTGCCCGGGGGCGGCGTAGCCCTCGTGCGCTCTATTGCCGCGCTAGATTCGCTCACCGGCGAGACCGAGGGCGAGACCACCGGCGTCCGCATCGTGCGGCGCGCCCTAGAGGAGCCGATGCGCCAGATCGCCGACAACGCCGGGCACGAAGGCGCAGTCGTCGTCGAAATCGTCTCCGAGGGCGAGGGCGCGTACGGATTCAACGCGCAAAGCGAAGAATACGGCGACCTCGTAGCCACAGGCGTCATCGACCCGACCAAGGTCGTGCGCACCGCGCTCAGCAATGCCGCTAGCATCGCCACCCTCTTGCTGACCACCGACGCCTTGGTGGCCGAGGAGCCGGAAGAGGAAGAAGAAGCGGCTGCCGGGCACGGCCACGGCCACGCGCACCCGCACTAAGGGACGCTTGGCGAACATGTAAAAGCGGGCGGGGTGTTTCATCCCGCCCGCTTTCTTTTTATTTACTATCACTATCATAGTAAGCCTACTTGGCCATCCTTAAGGACCTACCCATGCCCACCCTGTACCAACGCCTAGGCCTGCGCCCTTTCATCAACGCTCGCGGCACCATCACCACGCTCGGCGGCTCCATCATGCCCGCGCCCGTGGTCGAGGCCATGGCCGAAGCGTCGCGTCAATTCGTCCACCTCAACGAGCTGCACGAAAAAGCCGGTGCGCGCATCGCCGCGCTCACGGGTGCTGAAGCGGCTTTTGTGTCTTCGGGCGCGGCCGGCGGCATGCTCTTGGCCGGTGCCGCCTGCCTGACCGGCACCGACGCCCGCGCCATTGCCCAGCTCCCCGATGTGGGGGATCGGCCCAATCAGTTCGTCATCAGCTTGGTCGATTCGCATTACTACGTCCATCAGGGCTTCCGCCTCAGCGGCGGCGAGCTAGTCAAAGTGGGGACTACCAAGGCCGTGACGCTCGACGATTACGTCGCTGGCATCGGTCCCAAGACCGCGGCGGTAGTGTACTTCCTCGGCAGTCAGCCCTTGTCCGAATTGCCCGCGCTCGTCGCCGCCGCCCACGAGTGCAACGTGCCGGTCATCGTCGATGCGGCCGCGCAATTGCCGCCGCGCTCCAATCTGACCGATCTGCCAGCTATGGGATGCGATCTGTCCGTCTTTAGCGGCGGCAAGGGTCTGTTTGGGCCGCAGTCATCGGGCCTGATCTTGGGGCGCAAAGACCTGATCGCCGCCTGCCACCTCAACTCCAACCCACACTCGGCTATCGGCCGCGGCATGAAGGTCGGCAAAGAGGAAATATGCGGCCTGCTCCGCGCCGTCGAATTGTTCTTTGAAATGGACGAAGCGGCGGTCGTCGCCGAGTGGGAACGCCGCTGTCGGGTCGTCGCCGAGGCCGTCGAGGGCATCGCCGGCATTGAGGCTAGTTTTACCAGCGCCTATGAGAACAAATTTCCGCCGGCCTCGCCGCTGGTGCATCTGGAATTTGACGACGCGGCTCCCCTCTCAGCCGACGACGTAGTGCGCGCACTCGAAACAGGCGAGCCGTCAATCCTCGTCAGCGGCAGCGACACCTCGCTCAGCGTTGGGCCGCAAACCCTCTTAGATGGCGAGGCCGAAATCATCGCCGACCGCCTCCACCGCATCCTAACCACCTAACCATTTCAATGAGGAGCAATCCGCCATGACCGAAGACAAAACCACCCTCAGCGCCGCCGAAGTAGATGCCGAATTGCAAACCCTCGCAGGCTGGAGCCGCGACGGCATCGTCATCTCGCGCGACTTCGTTTTTGCCAATTTCAAGGACATCACCTCGTTCCTCAACCACCTGACCCGCACCATCACCGAGCAGAACCACCACCCCGACTTCTCCTTGGATACCGGCAAGCGCACCATCGCCGTCTCGGTGACAACCCACAGCGAAGGAGCCGTCACCCGCTCGGATATCCTCTTCGCCCGCACGCTCAACGAGTGGCAGCCGGGGCGTTGAGCGCAGACCAGCGGTCAGGTCAGAATCTCAATGCCGTAGCGGGCGAAAACAGGATCGGCTGTAACTACCGGCCAACCGCGCAACTGAGCGGCGGCAATAATCATCCGGTCGCAGGGGTCGGCGTGGATTTTGGGCAGTTCCGTCGAGTGAATGCAAACCTCTAGCGTCAGCGGCAGCACTTCGATATCGTGGTGTTCGAGAATCGTCGCAAACCACTCTGCCGACCGCACTGGCAACGCCAACTTCCCCTTCTGTACTTTGATGCCGATTTCAAAACCGCTAATCGCCGACGCATAGACTACCGGCGCGGCTTCAATCCGGCTCAGCGTTGTCTGGCTTAGTGCTCCGCCGCCTTGGGCCAGCCACAGCAGCGCACACGTATCCAAGATCACTATTTCCCGTCCCACTCGTCTCCGGCTAACGGCTCAATGGGATCGTAGCGCAGGTCAATGTTTCCCATTACCGGATGTGGCTTTAGGCGGCTGGGCTTGCGGTGCCGGACGAGATCGGCGACAGGTTTGCCATGACGACAAATGAGCACAGTTTCACCCGTGCTTTCTACTTCAGAGAGCAAGGCCGAAAAGTTCATCTCGGCTTCGTGTACAGCGACAGATTTCATGTGATCTCCTCATAATGTGAAAGTAGGCGTTCGCCCGTGTATATCATCTTCCCTTGCGGTAGATGGGGCGAGTATAATAAACAATTTTCTCCTCGGCTACAGGAATTGTTCTCAGAAGAATATCTTGTGCAGCAGGCGCAGATTGCGGCCTGGCTCAGGGAGGATCTCTTTGACGCGGTTGAGGTGGTTGCGGTACACCGCGTCAGTGGCGTTTTCCAAGGTCAAGGAGAAGGTGTGCAGACGTCCCCCCCACTCCGCGTAGTACTGGGTCGAAAGATCCAGCACTGCGTAGCCCTCCGTAGGCTCTTCAAACTCGCCGATCTGGTCCTGTTCCGCAGCCACGCGCACGTCAATAGTCGCACTCAGCGCCTCAGTGGGTTCGCAAGTCAGGCCCAGATGTCCTTGCAGGGGCGGCAGCCGCGGCAGGGATTCGTCGTCGAGATCAATGAGTCGGCCGCGCACATAGCTGAGGGTGCCAGCCACTTTCCAAGGCTCCGCTAAGTGCCAATCGAAGGTAACTTCGGCACCGTGCATGAGGACGCGCTCCCCCACAGTCCGATAGAGAAAAAGATCGGCGCGCCGCAGACTGCGCTCTCCACTGTTCTTGGGAAAAATGAACCCATTGATCGCATTGCGGAAGACGGCCAAGTGTACATGGCCTTCTTCGCGGTGGTAGTCGGCAAACAGCTCCAATCCTAGGCCGCGTTCGCTGCCGAGGGCACCATTGCCCACCTCGTACGAATAGGCGGCCAGATGCGGTCCTTCGGAGAATAGCTCTTCGATGCCGGGAGCGCGAAAAGTGCGCATCAAGGTCGTACCCAGCGTCAAAGTCGAGCTGGGGCGATAGTGATTGGACAAACCGGCAGACATACCAGCAAAGTCGCGCGTCTCGATGCTGCCAACCCGGCGCGAATCGCGTTCCTCGCGCGGCTCGACGCGGCGGGCATCAACGCGCAAGGCCGCATTGGCTGCCCAAGGCCCATATTCCCACTCTTGATACGTGAACAGAGCACCGGCGTACTCCTCGGCCGGCGGCGTGAAGTTGAGCCCGGCCGCGGCATAATTGCGGTACTCGTACCACAAGCCAATCGCACCGTTGGCAAAAGGCCCCATGCGATCCAAATGAGCCAGCGCACCGCTGTGGTGCGTGAGCACGCCGAACTCCATCCCCAAGTCGCCACTGGCTTCGAATTCGCCGTGCTGATAGCGCGAAAACGAGTGGTGCAACTCTAGGCGCTGGAGCCAGTCCGGCCCGGTGAGGATTTCGCCGCGTCCTTCGAGGTGCTGGCGCTGGAGATCAATAGATACACCATCCGGGTGACCGCCCTCTGGATCGGGTGGAATGCCGTAGTCGGAGTCATACAAGCTACCAGACGCGCCTACGTGCCCCCAGGGACGCACCAGACTCAGGCCAACCGAAGCATTCCCCGTGCGGATGTCCGTATTGGCGAGTACCCCATGCGGTGTGGAAATATCGTCGGCATTGCGCAGGCTGCTGTCGAAGCGCAGGGCCAGTGGGCCGAGCGGCTGTTCAAGGGTTAGGCCGCCGGACAAACCGCGATTGACGCTCTCCCCCTGATAGGTCACTGAGCCTCCGAAACCGTCGGGCTGCTCGGAGGGCACGTATCCGCGCACCACGTTGACAACCCCGGCCAAGGCATTGGACCCGTAGAGCAAGGTGCGGGGGCCGCGCACGACCTCGATGCGCTCGGTGGTCATCGGCTCAATAGCCACCGCGTGGTCTGAGGAAGTGCCGGACAAATCGCCGGTGCGCTCGCCGTCTTCGACCACCAGCAAGCGGTCGCCGCCCAGCCCGCGCAGCACCGGACGCGCGGGCGCTGGCCCCATCGAGCGCTGGGCAATGCCCGGCTCGTAGTCGATGGTCTCGGCAATGGTGCGGCTCAAATTCTGCCGCAGCTTGCTACCGCTAAAGACGACTTCGGGTGCTTGGAGCGGAGCAACAGGGCTCGTGTGTTCGCCTTCGACGAGGATCTCATCTACATGCAGGGACTCGTGGCCGATAACCAGATCGACGTGGGTGGTATCTCCGGCGACGACCTCTACTTCAAAGCGGGCCTCGTGGTAGCCGACGTGTAGGCTTTGCAAGACGTGCTCACCGGGAGGTACATTGGCGAAAAAGAAGTGCCCCTCGGCATCGCTCATCCGCGCTCGTTCGAGCCCTTCAATGACGACGGTAGTCCAACCGACGGGTTGGCCGCTTTCGGCGTCGATCACGTGGCCAGCTAGAGCACCAGTCTGGTCGCCCCAAGCGGGACCGACTGCTAGGCCGAGTACAGGTACGAACCTCAAAATCAGTCGGGGCCAGATTCTACGGCCTGTGTTTTTTATCTGTCGGCTATTCAATTGACCTTGACATAAGTGCACGGGACCGGTGTTTGCGTCCGGTCCCGCGTCGCTTTTACCTATGAAGGCCGCAGCAGATCTAACCGCTTTACCCTTCCTCGTCGTGCTCATCATGTTCCTCACCGGGACCATCCTCGCTGACGTGGATTTCAATCTCTGGCGAGACGAAATCGGCGTGCCCTTCATGGTTGATTTTGATGCGGATGGTAGTCTGGCCTTCCTCTAAGCCTATGATGTGAAAAGCCCAAGCACCGTCCTCGGCATGATGCTCGACTTCGGCGATGCTCTCGTCGGCAATTTCCCAACCGAGGGAGAAATCATCGTCTTCGTCTGGAGTAAAGAGATCGCCGTCTTCGGCGATAAAGCGCACGGCAAGCAGAGCGGTTTCCGTGCCGTGGCCAACCTCAATATCGCCGATCACTTGGCCGCTTTCAACGCGGACAATTTCAGCACCGCTATCGCGCACGGTCAGGCCGACGGCCTCGGCATGTTCATCATGGTAGTCAGGATCGACGGGATTATCGTCGTCGCCGCAGCTAGCCATAAAGAGGGCCAAGGCGAAAATGCTCAACGCAGACATACTTCTTTTATACATGGTGCTAGTCTCCAATGGTTTGACCGTCCACGCGCACTTCACCTAGGCGTTGCGCGCAGAACGGGAATTTAAGGATATGGAGAGAGGCACCCACGCACTAAGGCGATTTACCAGCGTGGATGCACTAGCACCGGGGCGGGCCTCGGTTGAGATGGGTAAAGCGAGGGGAAAAAAGAGGTAGTGGTACTGTGCGCGGCGCGGACGGATTTGGCTCAGAGGCATTCAGCGCCACGAGCGCGAGCACCAAGCCCCCAAAAAGGAGCGATAGGCTGCTCTGCAACAGGCAAGCCGGGCAGTTCTCAGGCTCGACGTGGCCCTCGTGGCAAAGCTGGTGGCCAAAGGGTAGGCCGCCGCTTACAGCCGCAAAGAGCACGGTCAGCACCAGCAGGGCCACCGAAGACGCCGAGCCTATCGAGATGTCCGTTTTGCGCGTCAGCATGATTTTTGATTTTGGTGGAAGTGCGCGGGACCGGACGGAAGTACCGGTCCCGCGTCGCTCTTGCCTATGAAGAGTTTAACCGCTTTACCCTTCCTCGTCGTGGTCCTCATCGGCGTGAGAGTCCTCAGAGCCAGGACCGCCTTCTTCGACGTGGATTTCGATTTCCTTAGAGACAAAGTCGGCGTGGCCTTCGTGGCTGATTTTGATGAGGATGGTGGTCTGGCCTTCTTCCAAGCCGACGATGTGAAAGGCCCAGGCACCGTCTTCTTCGTGATGCTCGACCTCGGCGATGCTTTCGTCGGCAATTTCCCAGTCGAGGCCGAAGCCCTCGTCTTCGTCTGGAGTGAAGAGGTCGCCGTCTTCAGCGATAAAGCGCACGGACAGCAGGGCCGTTTCTAGGCCGTGGCCCACTTCGATTTCGCCTTCGACTTCGCCGTTTTCGTAGCGGACGATCTCCTCGCCGCTGTTGCGAATAATCAGGCCGACGGCCTCGGCGTGTTCTTCTTCGTGCTCGGTATCGACGGGATTGTTGTCGTCGCCGCAGCCAGCGATAAAGAAGGCTAGGGCGAAAATGCTCAACGCGGATATGCTTTTAAACATGGTGCTAGTCTCCAATGGTTTGTCCGTCCACGCGCACACCTATAGGCGTTGCACACGGACGGGAGTTTATGGTACGCGAAATGGATATGGAGAGGGCACCCACGCACTAAGCGGTTTACCAGCGTGGATGCACTAGCACCGGGGCGGGCCTCGGTTGAGATGGGTAAAGCGAGGGGTAAAAAGGGGTAACGGTACTGTGCGCGGCGCAGACGAACTTAGCTCAGCGGCATTCAACCCCACGAGCACGAGCGCCAAGCCCCAAAAAAGGAGCGATAAGCTACTCTGCAACAGGTACGCCGGGCAGTTCTCAGGCTCGACGAGGCTCTCGTGGAAAAGCTGGTGGCTGAAGGGCAGCCCGCCGATTACAGCGACAAAGAGCACTGTCAGCGCCAGCAGGGCCAGCGAGTATGCCGAGCCTATCGGAATGTCCGTTTTGCGCGTTAGCATGACCTTGGATTTTAGTATAGCGGTCCCCCTCAAAAAAGCAAATTCAAAAAACTCGGGCGGTAGCGGCTTAGAGGAAGAGCGACTGACGGGGGCTTATAGGCAGTATCCACTTTTTGATGTATGTTAGTCCTTCTTCGTCTGCCAGACTTTTAGGAACACCCCTTTTCACCTATTGGGCAAAGCGTCCATGCAGGTCGAACCGGACACCCATCCAAATGATGGATTCTCAAGGCCCTATTGGTAAGGGAGTATCCATGTTTGCCGCTAAATCACCTAGCAGGTACATCCTCCCATTCCTGATGCTAGTCCTTGCAGCAGGGCTGATTCCGCTGAGACGCGCACATGCCGAGGTCATGTCGCGGATCGAGGCTATCCGCTTGGTCGTCGAGCGCAACCCGGCAGTGGAAGCCGCCCGCAATGCCTATAAAGCCGCCCAAGCCCAAGCACAGCAGGCCGGTGCTCTACCCGATCCAGAGTTGGAGTTGGAGTTCGAAGAGCTACCCGAGTTGGGCAGCCTGAGCGATTATGGCGAGCGCACGATCGGAATCAACCAACGAGTTGAATTTCCCCTGAAGTGGTGGCACCGCCTCCAAGCTGGTCGCCAGCACGCCGAAGCGGCTCGTCTCGCCGTCTTTGAGATGACCAAGCTCGATATAAGCCTACAGGCAAAGCAGGCTTATGACCAGATCGCCCTGCAAAAGTCCCTACTCCAGCATGCCCAGCAAGACCTCGACTTAGCGCAGAATATCCTGCGCCAAGCTCAGATCCGTTTCGAAGCGGGTGATGTGCCGCAGTTAGATGTCATGCGGGCCAGCGTCGAGGTCGGCCGGGCCACCAATCGCTCCACCACAGCGCAAAGCGACCTGTCTTTGGCCAAGACCGCGCTCAATGCCCTCCTAGCCCGGCCGCTGCAAACCCCGTTCGCGATAGCTGACAGTCTGGTCTATCAGCCCGTTGAGACTCACCTCGACCAATTGACCGCAACCGCCCTAAAGCAACGACCCGATTTGGCGGGAACCGAGCTGCAGCTAAAAGCCCTACAGAGCCAGCAAGCCGCGGCAACCGCGGCCTATTGGCCGGATCTAAATGTGGGTTTGGGTCGCCAACGGCGACATGGAGTGCATGAGGAGAATTCTTGGCAGGTGCGTTTCGGTCTTGAACTGCCGCTGTGGGCCTTTTCCCGCCAGCGCGGCGAACGAGCCGAAGCCAAGGCCGAAGTGGCCAAGGTTGCAGCCGAACGGGACGCGATGCGCTATCAAGTCCTTTTGGAAACAGAACAGGCCTATTTGGATCTCAATACCGCCGAAGAGCAAGTGGTCTTGTTCCAAGGCCAGATCCTACCCGAGGCAAAACGGGCATTCGAGGTGGCCGGTCGCAGCTACGACGAAGGCAAATTGACCTATCTGGAACTGCTCGAAGCCCAGCGCACTTGGATCGAGACGCAGATAGAATACGCCCAGGCCTTGTTCGAGTATCGCGCGGCCACGGCTGCGTTGGAACGGGCCATTGCTGGTCCCTTGCCCGCTAATTCTGGAGAATGAGCATGCGTATCTACACGACGAGTTTGGGAATTATTGGTCTGCTAATAGTTCTCTTCGCGCTAGGAGATGGTGCGGCCTTTTCTTTAAACCAGTCGGTTTGGGCTGCCGAGGAGGACCACGACGACGACGAGGAAGAAGAAGGGCACGACGAGGAGGAAGGGCTGCGGCTGAGCGCGGCTGAGCGGGCCGAATTTGGCATCGAGGTCGCCAAAGCGGCTGCGGGCCAGTTGGCAATTCAAGTGAATACGCCCGGAGAAGTTCAGGTCAATCCCAATTTGCTGGCCCACATCGTGCCCCGCGTCCCGGGCGTGGCGCGCCAAATCCACGCCAATATCGGCAACCAAGTGGAGCAGGACCAAGTGCTGGCCGTTTTGGAAAGCCAAGAGCTATCCGAAATGAAGTCGGCCTATTTAGTGGCCCAAGAGCGTTTGGAACTCGCTCAGGCAAATTTTGACCGAGAAGAGACGCTGTGGAACCAATCCATCTCTTCGGAGAGGGTTTTTCTAGAGGCCAAAACCAAGCTGGCCGAAGCGCGTATTGAACTGCGGGTAGCCGAACAAAAGCTCCTCGCGCTGGGCTTTTCGGCCTTTGACCTCGAAAAGCTGTCCTTCGACAACGACGACCGCTTTACCCACTACGAAATAAGAGCCCCGTTTACTGGGACCATCATCTACAAACACATAACCCAAGGGGAATTACTCAAGGACGATTCCGAAGCCTTCATCGTGGCTGACCTGCGTTCCGTATGGGTCTTATTGACGGCCTATCAGAAAGACTTGCCCTTCCTCCGCGTCGGCCAGCCCGTCCACATCCAATCCAGCCAAGGCGGCCCAGAGACAACGGGGACCGTGGACTATATCAGCCCCATCATAAACGAGGCGCTGCGGACGGCTTCGATCCGCGTGGAGCTCTCCAACCCGGACGGCCAATGGCGACCCGGCTCTTTTGTTACGGCCACGATTGATATAGAGGGCGTCGAGGTGCCTCTCTTAGTGCCCCGGTCGGCGATCCAAATGATGGAAGACCACTCCGTCGTCTTTGTCGAGACCGACGAGGGATTTGTGCCCCAACCCGTCCAAGTCGGCCGCACCAACCCCACCCACGCCGAGATCCTCGACGGGCTGGAGGAGGGACAGCCTTACGTCGCCCAAGGGGCCTTCATCCTGAAAGCTCAGTTGGCCAAAGGTGCTTTCGGGGATGGCCACGCCCATTAATCAGCGGAGAGGATAGACCTGATGATAGACCGCATTATTCAACTGGCGTTGAACAACCGGTTGCTCATGCTGGTTTTGGGAGCAGTGGTCGTGGTGAGCGGTTACTACAGCTATCGTCAGTTACCCGTCGATGCCTTCCCCGATGTCTCGCCTAACCTGGTCCAAGTATTCACCGTCACCGAAGGCCTAGCGCCCGAAGAAATTGAAACCTACGTCACCTATCCCATTGAGACGGTGATGAACGGCCTACCGAGCATTGAGAATATCCGCTCCGTATCCAACTTCGGCCTCTCGGTGGTCAACATCTACTTTGCCGACGGAATAGACATCTACTTTGCCCGCCAGTTAGTCAACGAACGGCTCCAAGAAGCCCGGGAACAGATCCCGGAAGGCTTTGGCGAACCCGAACTGGGGCCGATTTCGACCGGCATGGGCTTGGTGCTGTTCTACTACCTCGAAGACGCGACCGGCGAACACTCGCTCGAAGAGTTGCGCACGATCCAAGATTGGCTGGTCAAGTTCCACCTGCAAACCGTGCCCGGCGTCACTGAGATTTTGGGCATCGGTGGCTATGAAAAACAATTTCACGTGGTGGTCGATCCCCACGCCTTGCTGCGCTACGGAGTGACGGTACACAACGTCATCGAACAAATCGAAGCCAACAATCTCAACGTCGGCGCGCAGTTCATTGAAAAGGACGCCGAGGAATACGTCGTGCGCTCGGTGGGTCTGGCCTCTACGGTCGAGGACATCGAAAACATCGTCATCAAAGCCGCCGACGGGACGCCCATCTTTCTCAACCAAGTAGCCGAGGTGGGCATTGGCGGGGCCATCCGGCGCGGCGTGCAGACCCGCAACGGCGTGGAAGAAGTAGTGGCTGGCATGGTGATAAAGCTCTTCGGCACCAATTCCTCGACCGTGATCGAGCGGGTCGAAGCCAAGATGGAAGAGCTCAACCGCATTTTGCCCGCCGGGGTGCGCCTAGTGCCCTACTACGAGCAAAAGACCCTAGTGGCCGCCTGCGTGGCCACGGTCACCAATGCCTTGATTCAGGGCATCGTCCTAGTCACCCTCGTGTTGGTCCTCTTCATGGGCAGCGTCCGGCCCAGCCTAGTGGTGGCCCTGTCCATTCCCTTTTCGGTGTTGTTCGCCACCCTCGGCATGCACTATTTCGGCCTCTCGGCCAACCTCATGTCTCTCGGCGGCCTGGCCATCGCCATCGGCATGATGGTCGATGGCACCATTGTCGTGGTCGAAAACGTGGACCGCATCCTGCGGCAGGCCGAACCGGACGAGGGACGCATCCAAGTCGTAGCCCGCGCCTGCGTGGAAGTTGGCCGTCCCATTGTCTTCGCCATCATCATCATCATTCTCGTGTTCTTACCCTTGTTCACCTTGCAAGGAGTAGAGGGCAAAACGTTCCGCCCCCTCGCCTACACGGTGGCTATGGCCATGCTGGGCTCGCTGATTTTTGCCCTATTCCTAGCCCCGGTGTTGTCGAACCTGCTGCTGCGAGCACCAAAATCTACGGACGCAGGCACCCAAGCCAGCGAAGGCTGGATGATGCGCCGCTTGGTGGCCGCCTATCGCCCCATTGTCGCTCGCTTTGTCGCCCACCGCTTCTGGGCACTCGGCTCAGCGGGCGGTCTCCTGCTCATCGGGCTGGTGATTTTTCCGCGCCTTGGGTCGGAGTTTACCCCGGCCCTGCAGGAAGGCACCCTAGTCCTGCGGCTGACCATGGCCCCCTCCATCTCGCTCAAGGAAAGCACCCGCCTCACCATGCTGGTCGAGCGCCGTCTATTGCAGATCCCCGAGGTTACCGGCGCGGTTTCGCGCATTGGTCGCGGCGAAGTCGGCGCTCATACCGACCCCATCAACAGCGCCGAGATGTTTCTCCTACTCAAACCCAAGGATCAGTGGCGCGAGGCCCGCGACCAAGAAGAGTTGCGCGAGATCATTCGCGCCGAGTTGGGAGAAGTTCCGGGTGTGCTGACCAACTTCACCCAACCGATTGCCATGACCGTGGATGAGCTGCTTGAAGGGGTGCGGGCCGAACTGGCGGTCAAGCTCTTCGGGGACGACCTAGACGTATTAAAACAAAAGGCCGACGAAATCGCCCAAGTGGTCAACGCGGTTACTGGCGCGGCCGATGTCCAAGTGGACCAGATCAGCGGCACGCCCCAGCTACTCATCCGGGTGGACCGGCAGACCATTGCCCGTTACGGCGTCAACGTGGCTGATGTGCAAAAGGTGGTGCAGGCGGCTGTGGGCGGCGAGACGGTGGGACAGGTATTCGAAGGAACGCGCCGCTTCGACATTAAAGTGCGCTTCGCCCCGCAATTCCGCAGCAGCGCCGAGGACATTGCCCAAATCCTGGTCCAGTCCCCCATAGGCGTCCAGATCCCCCTGATTCAGCTAGCCCAGATCGAAGAAGTGGTCGGGCCGCGCCAGATCACCCGCGAAAAGAGCCAGCGCTTCATCACGGTTCAGTGCAACGTCACCGATCGGGACATTGGCTCGTTTGTCGCAGACGCGCAACAGGCCATCGCCGACCAAGTGGATCTGCCGCCGGGCTATCTGGTAACTTGGGGCGGCCAATTCCGCCTGCAGCAAGAAGCCAACAAGCGGCTGGCCATTGTCGTGCCCATTACCCTTTTCGTGCTCTTTTTGCTGCTGTTTTCCAGCTTCAATTCGCTCAAAAACGCGACCCTTATCTTGCTCAATATCCCGCTGGCACTAGTGGGCGGAGTGGTGGCGTTGTGGCTGACCGGACAAAACCTGTCCGTGCCGTCCTCGGTCGGTTTCATCGCCCTGTTCGGCATTGCCCTGGAAAACAGCATGGTGCTGGTGACTTACTTCAACCAACTCGTCCGCGATGGCGTGGACTTGGATGAAGCCTCCATCCAAGGAGCCTGTCTGCGGGTGCGGCCGGTGCTGATGACCGCTCTGACGACGGCCCTTGGGCTGATTCCGCTGTTGTTTTCCAGCGGCACCGGCAGCGAAGTACAGCGACCGCTGGCTACGGTAGTAGTCGGTGGATTGGTCAGTTCCACCGTGCTGACCCTGCTGGTGCTGCCGGCGCTCTACAAGTGGTTCGCCGTGCAACTGAATCGCGGAGAAGCGGAAGAGCTAGTGGCCTAAGCGGAAAGAAGTAACCTTCTAACTCTTCCCGCTTACGTCTCCAACCCCAAAAACTGCCGCAAGTACTCGCCTTTCGGCGTCAGCAGGGTGGTGACGTCAATCACATTGGGCACTCGATCCATAATCCGCTCGCGGATCTGTTTAACAACGGCGTGGCCCTGTGTTATAGTCATATCCGGGTCGGTTTCCGCGGTTAATTCGACATATAGAGCACCACCCATAGAGCGGATGCGAATATTGTGCGTAAACGTCACGCCTTGTACGCCGTCGGCCATCTCTTCGACCAAGGCTATCGTCTCCAAGGAGGGCGCGAAATCGATCAGCTCTTTGACCGCTTTGCTCCCAACCTCCCAAGCACTGTGCAAAATCAGGCTCGCAATCACGACCGTGGTGATTTGATCGACCAACTCAAGGTGAGGAAAAAAGGATGAAATGCACAGGCTCACGAGGACGGCCAAGGCACTGATGGCATCGGCCCGATGATGCCACGCTTTCGCAATCAGCATGGGGCTGTTCAGGCGTATGCCCCTGCGCCGAGTTGCGTGGAAAAGTATTTCCTTGGCAATCACTGAAACGAGGATTGCCCCGCTGATGAGAAAGAAAAAATGGCCTAAGCCCTCTTCATCATCCTCGTGCTCCTCGTCGTGGTCTTCTACACCATGCGTTTCCGCTTCTTCCACGCTGGTTGTGGACACTCCATGCCCGTGCTCGTGATAGCCAAACGCATCCAAGATCAGTTCCACGCTCACAAACGCGATAAAAAACGCGGCAAAAAGCGCCAGCAGCGTTTCGATGCGACGGCGACCATAGCGGAACCTCGAACTCTCCCCCTGTTTGGCCGACTCCGCTCCCATCAGCACGGCGACCCAAGCGATAATATCGGATACAATGTCCGACAGCGAATGGACTCCCGAAGCAGTCAATGGCAGATACCCGGTAAAGCTGCCGAGGACGACTTTTGCGGTTCCCAGTACGCCGTTTGTGACGCCACCTACCGTAATAATGGCCGTGGCTTCCCGGAGCCTCTTTTTTTCAGCTTTGTGTACGTGCATGCGCTTTTTACTCCCCGTAAAATGTCGTAGGTGCCCTTACGATATACATACGATTTCTATCCTGCAATGGGAGGTGCTTTTCTTCTTGTCGCCCTGATCACCTGGCGATTCCGGCCCTTTTCCAAGTAGCTAGCGATAGGCGTACGAGGCCTGATCGCAGTTTTGCGGCTCTTCTCGACTTGTTTGTAATCTTTACATTTACGCTTGTATGCTTGCCGTAAATTTTATTTTTGCTATGCAATTGTCTGTCTTTGCGGCTCTTCTTGACCTGTTTGTAACCTTTCATTATGCTTACCACCTTAAGCCCTGAGTCCATTGCATCCACCCAATGCACAGGAGGCTGTTGAGTGGCCGAATCTTTTGGGATCCTGACCGGTTTTTTCGACTTCCTCTGGTCCTCCTTCCTGCTGCTGGCCCCCATGCTGTTGCTGGGGCTGTTCCTCTCCGGCCTGATCCACGTATTCATCTCCCGTCAGGCCATACTCCGCTGGCTCCGCGACGATAGCCTAAAATCAGTAACCATGAGCTCGGCCATCGGCGTACCCGTGCCGCTGTGTAGTTGTTCGGTCGTGCCCGTAGTCGCCGAGATGCGCAATAAGGGGGCGTCCCGTTCGTCCTGTATGTCTTTCTTGATCACCGCGCCGGAGACGGGTGCGGACTCGATCTTGGTCACCAACGCCTTTTTCGGACCCATCGTTGCCATTGTCCGGCCCATTATCAGCTTCATCACCGCGGTCGTCGCCGGAATCTTCTGCATCGGCCTCATAAGAAAAGATCACGACCACGACCACGACCACGACCACGACCACGACCACGACCACGACCACCAGCCACTTGTACCCGACAGTGAGGATTGCTACGTCAGCCCCTCGCAACTGAAGGTTCTTGCCATTCAGTGGTTGCAGCGGCTCACCACGGCGGCCGGCCGGTGGAGATTCGGCTCGTGGGTCAAACCGGACTTTTATCGCGAAGAAGCGCTGTTATCGGAAAAGGCCGGAGAAGCCCCTTCAGGCGACGCACCAGCGAATCAGGAGCTAGACTTTAAGCGGATCGTCAAGCACATCTTTCGCTACGGTTTCGTCGAAATAGCCGACGACATTCTCTTTGCGCTGCTGGTGGGCGTCGCGCTGGGAGGCGTGCTCTTTTTGGCAATTCCGAGCGACTTAATGTCGAACGAATATGCGCGTTGGCTGTCCTATCCGGTCATGGTATTGATCGGCATTCCCCTCTATATCTGTGCATCCGCCAGCACTCCAATCGCCGCCGCGCTAGTCGCCAGGGGATTCAGCCCCGGCGCGGCGCTGATCTTTCTCATGACCGGGCCGGCCACCAACACGGGCACCATCGCCATCATCGTCAGCCAGTTCGGCACTCGCTTCGCGTCCATCTACGTCGCTTCGGTCATCGTGGTTACGGCCCTCCTCGGCATCGCGATTGACGCCTTGCTTTTGGCCTTCGGCCTGACGATCTCGGTAAACCTCTCCGCCTCGGATTCGCCGGCCATCCAGTTCGTGCAATGGGGCGGCGCTTTTCTCCTCATCGCCCTGATCATCTGGCGCTTCCGGGCCGGTGCCTTGAAAAGCGGCTGGGAGGATCTGCTGCTCAATCTCCGGCCCCTGTCCAAGAGCTGGCGGCAAACGTGGGGACGCCTAACCCGCGGCCGTTCCTTCTCCATCCGGGGCCTCATCTCCCCCACCGCGCCAATGGGCCTGATGCTGTGGGCGTTGGCCCTCGTCCTGTTCCTCGGCAGCGGCTTCACGACCGTACCTCCCGGCTACGTCGGCTACGGCCGCCTGTTCGGCGAAGTGTACTGGCGCGACCTGTCGCCGGGGCTGCACTACCTCGCCCCTCGGCCCTTGGTCCAAGTTGACAAGTGGCCCGTGCGGGAAGTGAAGTCCATCATGTGCGACACGCCCCAAGATTACGTGGCCGGAGACCTCAACCTCATTAGCTTGACCGTCAATGTGCAATACCGGGTCGAGGACCCGTACAACTACCATTACCGGACGACGAATCCAGAAGAGATCATCTCGGACGTCGTCCAAGCCCATATTCGCTCCTTTGTATCCGCCCGGGACTTGGAGAAACTGCTCAACGTCCATCGCGTAACCCTCGAACAGTATATCAGTGAGTCGTTCCCGAGCGACGTCCACCCGGAGAACCCGGTCCTCAATACAGTCGATCTGGTCAAGATAAACCTGTTGGCCATCACGCCTGTGGCGGAAACCATGAGCGCGTTCCGGGACGTATCGAGCGCCCAAGAAGACCGGGAGCGGATCATCGTCAACGCTCAGCGGTTCTTGGTATCACTGACTCCCCAAGCGCACGGCAATGCCGCCTGGGAAGTGGAGCAAGCAGACGGCGAGGCCTATCGCAAAGTGACGACTTCAGAGGCGGAGGCCAAGGCGATTTCGCTGGTGTCCGAGGCCGTGCGGAGTGCGCCCGATGTTCTACAGAACATGCTGTGGCGAGAAAAGTTGGAGATTGCGTTGTCCGGCAATGCCAAGGTTATAGTGCCCAACAAGGAGAGCCTCAATAAGGTCGCGTTGTGGAAGAGGAACGGATCCACAGCGGGCAAAGGGGCCCATCACTAAGGGAAAAGGCAATGAAGTTGAAGGGAAAAACGATCGGCGTAACCATCGCCGTGATCATCGGCGCGATCATCTACGACAGCTTTTACATCATCAATGAAACCCAACAGGGCGTACTGACCCACTTCGGCAAAATCTCGCCGCCCGTGCGGCAGCCCGGATTCCACCTGAAGTGGCCCCGCCCTATCTCAAAAATCTACAAGGTCGATCGCCGCCTTCACACGCTGAGCAACATCCCCCATGAATTGATCACCGAAGATCAGAAAAGCATCCTCGTCGATGGGTACCTACTCTGGCGCACCGTGGACCCGATTCTCTTCGTCGAGGCGATCCGCACCGGTCAGAACGCAGTCGAGCGGTTGCAGGACCTCTACCTTTCGAGCAGCGGGATCATCATCAGTAACAAGTCCCTCGACGCCTTCATCGGTCTGGGCCTAGAACACGAGGATTTGAACGAGGCGTCGCGGGAGATTCTCGACAGAATCGCGCCGATTGCCAAGGAAAGCTACGGCATCGAAGTAATCGAGGCCGGGATCGTCGAATATACCCTGCCGGTGGAAAACCGGCCCAGCGTCATTCAGCGCATGATCGCCGAACGAGCGCGCATCGCCGCCCGCTATCGCAGCGAGGGAGAAGAGCGGGCCTTGCGCATTGAGGCCCTAGCCATCAACGAACACGAGAAGCTGATTGCCGACGCCCACGCCGAGGCGACGACCATTCTCGGCGAGGCCGAGGCCGAGGCCATGGCCCTACTGGGCAAGGCATACAAGAAGGATCCTGAGTTCTACAAGTTCATCCGCGCGCTCGATAGCTACGATCGGATCATCGACCGGAACACGACGCTGATGCTCCCGGCCGACAACGAGTTGTTCAAATACCTCGACAGCAAAGCAAGACCCAGATAAATCAAGAGCCAAGCTAATGAGTGAACAACAACCATTGCCGCCGAGTACGCGCGTCATTTACGCCGTATTCGACTTTTTGCAAGAGCACCACCGGCGAATCATCGCGGGAGTTGTGGCCGCTGTTGTCATCGGCTTCTTATCCAGCGGGTTGTACATCGTCAAGAAAGAGGAGCAAGGCGTGCGCACCCGGTTCGGCAAGGTGGTGCACGCAAGCATCGGCCCCGGAATACACTACTGCATCCCCATCATCGAAAAGACCTATGTCTATAAGGTCAAGCGGATTACCCGGCACCAAGTAGCCAGCAAGGAAGGCGATACGGTCAACTTCACCATCTTGTCGGGCGACGTGAACCTGCTCGAAGTGGATGTTGCCCTCCAATACAAAATCGACAACCTCAGGAATTACCTGTTCGTCACGTCCGACCCACTTGCGATGCTGACCGTGTACACTAGAGAGGAATTGGTCAACATCCTAGGGCAGAATTTCATCGACCTGATCCTCACCTCGAATCGCAATATCATTCAAAACAAGCTGTTGGAGCGGATTACCGAGCGCCTAGATGCCCGCGACATCGGCCTCGAACTGGTCTCGCTCGACATCGTCGATGTGCGCCCGATCGAAGAAACAATCGCGGCATTTCGCGACGTAAGCGATGCGTTCGCCGAGCGCGTGAAGGCCGTCAGCGACGCCAATCGCAAGCGGGAGCAATTGATCGCGCACAGCCGCGGACAAGCTGAGGCATTGGTGCTAAACGCGCAGGCCAAGGCCAGAGAGCGCATCGTGCAGGCGCAAAGCAGCGCTGGCGCGTATTCGGCCTTGTTAGCCGAATACAAGAAACAGCCCGCGCACGTGGGCATCACGCGCTATTGGGACCGGATGCGCAAAATTTTCGCGGAAGCGAGCCTAGCGGCGGTCAATCCGAGTAAAGAGTCATCCATTGACATCAACATGATCGACGGCGTCGCAGGGTTCACCCCGGCGGACATGGCGCTAGGAGCACCACCCTCCGGTGGCGAGGCCGGTGACGGGACGTTGATGTCGTCAACGACCATGGAGAACGTGCATACCATCGAAACGGTCGATGCGGACAACCTCCTGCTGGACGGTCGATTCCACAGCACCCGTGCGGAACGCAGTCACATGAGCATCGCCAATCCGCGGTCGCTCATATTCGACACGCCATCCATATTCTCTCATCGCCACGTGAGAGACAGGCCGGCCGGACTGCCGAAAGACGAGAAGCCGATGGTAGAGAAGCTCGCCACCGAAGGTCAAGAAGATAGCGGGGCTGAGAAGAAGGAAGAGGATGGCGACAAAGACCATTAGTATGCTGTTGACGCTCTGCCTCGTCCTGCTGTTGACTGCGATGCCTACGGCGGCGGCTACAGGCGTTAGCGATAGTACGATCGTGTTTGGGCAAAGCGCTTGCTTCTCCGGTCCGAGCAAAATTCTGGGTTTGCGCTATCGGGCCGGCATTTTGTCTGCTTTCGAGGCACAGAATGATCGAGGCGGGGTCAACGGCAGGTTGCTGAAACTGGTTTCCTTCGATGACGCCTACGAGCCTGAACAGGCCGCCGCAAACGCGGAACGGTTCGTCGCCGATAACGAGGTCCTAGCCGTGATCGGCGGCGTGGGAACGCCGACAGCCAAACGCATCGCACCGGTGCTCAGGACGGCAAAAATCCCCTTTGTCGGCCCCTTTACGGGTGCCACTTTTCTGCGCGATGCCAAGCGATTTCCCAATGTCATCAACCTGAGGGCGGGCTATTTCGACGAAACTCAGACGCTGGTCGATCACATCCTCCGCGAGCGTGGCAAGACCCGGTTCGGCATCATCTATCAGGACGACGCCTTCGGACGTTCCGTCTTGAAAAACTACAAGGCAGTGCTCGATGAGCACGGTATTCCCATCCTAGGAAAAACCGCCTTCTCGCGGAACACCCACGCCGTCCAAGCAACCCTCTTCGCCCTAGCCAAGGCCGACCTAGACGCTATCTTGATCGTCGGCACCTATACCACCAACGCGGAGATCATCAACCTAGCCAATTCCCTGGGCCATGAATACATCATGGGCAACTTGTCCTTTGTCTTATCCCGCGAGCTTAGGGAGCGGATCAGCGCGCCAAACGATAGAATTTTGGTGACCGAGGTGGTGCCTAACCCACAAGACCAGACCAGTAAAGTCGTGCGGCAATTCCATCGAGCCGCCAAATCGCCGAAATCAAAGATAGATCACGAACACATAACCAATGAAGTATGTCTGGAAGGGTACATATTGGGCCGCTTCGTCATCGCCGTGCTCGAGCGCATGGGCGATGAATTGACGCGGGAGAACTTCATGCAACAGGCCTTGTCGTCCGGGCCGATAGCAATTGACGATTGGACGCTTGAATTCGAGCCCGGTACCAATACGGGTTCGACCTACATCCGGTTGACCGATCTCGGAGGAGAGTAGCCCTTGAAAAAGGTAGATGAATTTTCCGGCGAAGAAGTCGGCGAAGAGTGGCTACGCGAGCTCTACAAGGTTGTCGCTCTACGGCGCGGTACTATGTTCAGACTGATTACCGAATCGGCCCGCCTATTGCTGCTCGGCAATGCAGGCGGAGCGGCGTTGATTATCGGGTTTATGAGCACGTCTTCGGGCAACGAAGACGCGTCCTACCACTGGTTCGCCTTAGCGACGCTGCTCATGTTCGCGATCGGCACCCTGGCGTCCGCCCTAACGATGATTCTGGTAGCCCTAGTCTCGGTAAAAGAGGCCCACAGCGCCGAAGAGGCCCTAAAACAGTTCGTCGATGGGAAGATCGACCGCAACCAAGTGATGTTTACGGTCGGCGATATGACTTTTCGCATTGCCGACTTTGCCATGGCATCCGGCGTGGTCAGCACCGGAGGATTCATGCTCGGCGGCCTGAGCAGTCTCATCCTGATAACGCTATTCTTCTAAGCGAGAAGGTTCCTTTGTCGAGGGCACTTCTCGGCTTTCTTCTTCCGCTTCCATCTTTCGCAACCTAGATCCGCCGGTTTGCGCCTATAGCTTCCGGTTATAGCCCTCATGGATTCACATTCCATACTGATCTTATTGGCGTACTCAGTCGGCATCTTTGTCGTTTCTTTTATGGGCGGGAAACTGGCGGCCTTGGGTACCATGACGCACACGCGGACTCAGGTCGTGATGAGTCTGGTGGCCGGCTTCATCCTCGGCATCGCCATGTTTCACCTGCTACCCCACAGCCTCGATCGCATTTCCGGATCTGCGATTGTAGAAAAAGCTGTGGGATGGATGGTGTTCGGCATGGTCTTGATGATTTTCTTGCTGCGTATCTTTCACTTTCATCAGCACGACTTCAGCAGCGAGGCGAGCGATCTGTACGATGACCACAGTCACGACCACGGTGTCGTCCATTCGCGGAGCTTGTTCGGCGTTGCCATCGGCCTAGGGGTACACACCGTGACCGAAGGGATCGCGCTGGGCACTAGCATGAAGATGGGGCCGCCGCATGAAAACGACGTCGCATTGGCGGGCCTAGGGGTATTCCTCGCCATTATGCTGCACAAGCCGCTCGATGCGTACTCCATTATCGGCATGATGAAGTCCGCCGGTCACAGCCCGCGCGCCCGGACATTGGCCAATGTCGGATTTGCTATTCTGTGCCCTGTGGTGGCTATAGCGAGCTTCGGAGGTGTGGAATTGCTTGGCCCGGAAGAAGGGGCAGTGGTCGGCTATGTGCTGTCTTTTGCGGCGGGCGCGTTTTTGTGCATTGCCTTGAGCGACCTGCTGCCGGAGATCCATTTCCACAGCCACGATCGCGGCAAGCTCATCGTCTCCCTCCTCGTGGGAATCGGCCTCGCCTACGTCCTGTATTACGTCGAATCCAGCGCCATCCACGGACATGGCATGGAGACGCACGAAGGACATTAGCTATATCGCCACCTTCTGCCCCGTCTTCACCGACTCAATTTCCCGCAAACACAACAGCAGCGAGTTCCGCGCGCTCTGACCGCCTATCTCCTGCGACGCCCTGCCCTGCGCGATCGCATCCACCGCTTCCTGCAACTCGCCGACAAAGCCATCCTCGCTCGGCAGTGATGGCGTGCAGACCTCGCCGTCCTTGGTCAACAGTTGCGGCGGCTCGCCCCAAGACGAGTTGTACTTGAGTGTGGCCTCCTCAAAATACACGTCATAACCGTGCTCAAAGGGACAGCCCTGTTGCGCCAACCAACCGCCTTCGGCGCTGATGGCCATTGAGCCGTCGTACTGGTAGTGGGTATTGATGTACTCGACTGTCTTGCCCCGGCCAATGTACCCTTGCGAGCTGACCGCGGTCGGCATCCCGAACAAAAACTGCACGAAGTCCGCGTCGTGGATGTGCAGGTCGATTGCAGGGCCGCCGGTGCGCTCCAAATCTTCTGGTGCCCACCACGCCGGGCGCGAGATGATGCGCTTAAAGTGAGCGGCGAGCACGGGGCCGTGTTCCGCGTCGGCGACGAGCTGTTTGATCAGCCGGAACTCTGGAAAATACCGCAGCACGTGGGCAACCATAAACTGCCGCTGGTGCTCTTCGGCCACCGCCACGATCTGATCGGCGGCGTCCAAGGCCAATGCAATGGGCTTTTCCAATAGCACGTGCTTGCCTGCGGCTAGCACGCGGATGCTGGTCTCGACGTGCATCGTCGTCGGCAGGCAGATATCCACCAAGTCGATCTCCGGGTCGGCGCACAGCTCGTCCAACGTTTCATAACACCGTATTCCCGACAAGTCCTGCTCCCCGCCGCTGTCGCCGAAATTGCCCTGAATGTCGCGCCAATCTCCCGCGCGCTTTTTGGGGTCGCGGGAGACGATGGCCGCAACTTGGCCCCCTTCGACTTGGGCCATAGCCTTGTAGTGGGTCATGCCCATAAAACCGATGCCGACAATGCCGATATTGACCATTATTTTCTCCTTGTGTGGAGTTGCTAGGATAGGCTTGGGGGACGACTGCTGTCAAGCTAATTGCGGCCCAAGGCGCTTTTGCCGTATATCAGAGGTATCGGTGCCACCATCGTCATTACCCAACTCAGCGATAGCAAAAGTAGAGAAAGCCAAGGAGACCGACTATGAGTATCAGGCTCGACCTACCCAAAGAATTGGAACGCGAATTGACAACAGAAGCTACGCAAATGGGGGTATCTCTCGCTGAGTACGTCTTACGTCTTCTCTCCACTAGGTCGTCTGTTGAGGCTGCGCCAGCCACGGGTGCAGAATTGGTCGCTTATTGGCAACGCGAGGGGCTCCTTGGCACGCGGTCTCGTACCACCGATAGCCAAGCACTCGCCCGTCAACTCCGTCATAAGGCGGAAAAACGGATGCGAGAATAGTCTTTGTATCTCCTCGATACCGATGTACTCATTGACATTCAGCGCGAACACACTCCAGCGCTGACTTGGTTTGTTGGCTTGACCGAACTTCCGGCTGTGCCTGGCTTCGTGATCATGGAGCTGATTCAGGACGCCCAAAATGCTGGGCAGGTTCAGCGGGCGTTGAAATTAGTCGCACCCTTGCCGATGGTGTGGCCTACCGCTGCTGACTGCCAACGCGCCTTGACTGATTTTACGTCCTATCACCTCTCACATAACCTAGGCTTGTTGGATGCCTTAATTGCATCCTGTGCGATTGGTTCGTCAAGGACTCTGTGTACCTTCAACGTCAAGCATTATCGGATAGTGCCCGGTCTTGATGTAGCCCAGCCCTACGCCCGGTGAAGCACTTTTATGCGGATAAAAATGCGAATTCCGAGCACTTTTTTTAAGTAAAGAGGGAACTCATCCGCCCAACCTCCACTAATCGCTAAGGAACTCTTTTGGCAATCATCCGCAGGCCGTTATACTATCTCGCGTGCCGGACGAGCTACCGGTATGTCTCTATAGCCAACGAGGAACCGTCCTATGCCCAGTGAAACCTACGGCATTCTGCTGGTCAGCTTCAGCAAGCACAGCCACCAGCAGCACTTCATCCCCCTGTATCAGGCCCATCCCCGCCTGCGCATCATCGGCGTCGCCGACTACCCCGACATTGACCCAGACTTGCGCGCCTACAATCAGCAATGGGCTGGCCAACTCGGCGTGCCTTACTCAGAGGACCTCGACGCGTCCATCGACGACCCGGCCGTCGATATCGTCAGCGTCGGCTGCGAGATCGAACGGCGGTCCGCGCTCATCGTCCGCGCTGCCGAGGCCGGCAAGCACCTGTGGATCGACAAGTTTCCCGGGGCCACCCTCGCCGAGTCCGAGGCGTCCGCAGCCGCGGTCGAGCGCACTGGCGTCCGGGCGATCATCCCCGGCTACGCCTACGGCACCCTCGCCCAGCACACCCGCCAAGTCCTCGCCAGCGGCGACTTGGGCACCCTGCTCGGCGTTCACGTCGATGTGATGTTCGGCAAGGGCTGGCCGCGCCCGATAACCCAACGCCGCGACTTTGTCGCACCCAACGGCCGGTGGAAATACCCTGACATCAAAAGAGAGTTGCTGACAGTGGGCGCATACGCCGTCGGCCTAATCCAAGAATGCCTCGGCCCCATCCGCCACGTCGTCGGCCACGCTGGGGCCTTCTTCTTCCCCGAACACGGTGCCCACGGCTGCGACGATTTTGGCACGCTGACTATGACCGATGCCGACGGCCGCGTGGCGACCTTGTGCGGAGGGCGCATCGGCACGGCCTCCCATCCCCAAGGCGGACCGTCGCGTGCGTACCTAATCGGCACCCGCCAGAGCGCCACCATCGACGCGAAAAGACCGGCGTTGGACGCCTATCTGCGCGACTACAGCACCGGCTACGACTATCAGCCCAACCCCCAAGACCCCATGCAGTGGCACGGCGGCCCACCCGTCCCAACCGCCTCCCTATCCGAGGACACAGCGGGCCTAGCAGCCGGGCTCGACGATTTGGTCGCCGCCATCGACGACGCCCGCCCGCCTCGCTACAGCGTGCGCCAAGCGCGGGATTTGATGGAAATTATCCTCGCTGGCTACCGCGCCGTCGAGTGCAACGCGGCCATCGACCTGCCGCTGGAGCAACAGCTATAGCGGTCTGAAGATCTGTACTGCCTATTCTGCGTCCATCTGCGGATAGTTTTATAACCGACTTAAGGATAATTATATGACGATCTCCCTCAGCGCTCATCCCACTCTCGCCCCACTCGTCGGCCAACTCGTCGCCGCCCTGCCGATCAAGGGCCTGTACTATCCAGCGCGTCGGAACCCCGACACCGACCTGCCCTTTTTTAGCGACTTGCCGGCCATGCTCCAGGCAACCAGTCCTCGCGTCTGCGCCTTCCTCTCGCCTTATGCAGACCTCCACAATGACGTCCACACCTGCCTCCAAGCCGGCGTCGCCGTCCTCTGCGCCGGGCCAGTGCCCAAGGCCGCCCAGCCCATCGCTAGCGGCGGCATCCATCGCGGATCGCCCCTGTTTGCCAAGGCACTCCAGCAGCGGCGCGATCCCTCGTTTGCCGAGCCGGTCTATCTGCGCCTCGTAGCTGGCGTCCAGGAGCCGGGATTGCTGCCGGCATGGTGGGCCATCTGTCGCCAACTAGCCTTTGCCAGCGATCTGCTGGGCGAGACCCCTGCCCAGGTACATCTTTGCGCCAACCGCCACGGCCGCGCCTACCAAGTAGTGTTGACTGCCACCGTTCCCAGCGGCGCGTCGGTCCAGCTAGTCGTCGCTCCCCAGTCGGCACTCGCCGAGCTAACCTTACTGGGCCGGGGCGGCGTAATCTCGGCTAGCGCCGCACACAGCGGAATTGCCCTAGCCAACTCCAAGGGAACCCACGTCGTACCCGACGCGGCAACTCCCCCGGCTGAACTAGCGTGGTTGCGCGATTTTTGTGAGAAAGAGAATTCGCCGAGCGAACACTCAGGCGACAGCGACCAAGCCCTGCTCAGCGGCCTGCGGCGGGCGCTGAGGACGCGCCAGCCGGTTTTGGTCGCTCCCTAATTAGATGGCCCTCTATCGGAAAAATCCCACACTAAAGGGCAACCGACAAGCTAAAGCGACACACGCAAATAAGGGACAGTCAATATGAGCAACGATTATAAGCATGTTAGAATGCCTCTCAGGAAGCTTATTGCCCGGGAGCTCGTCATAGAGGAGTTTTCGGGCAAGGTTGCTGAGAGGCAGGAGATCATTGACACCATAGTCAAAATTCATCGAGATCGAGGAGCTTACGACCGCAAGGGTAAGCGACTGGCGTTTTCAAGAAGGCGCTATCCGATATGAAGCTAGAAGGAAAAGCAGAAAATCCTTCCCAAGGAATATGGCGAATCGGCCCAAGTCCCGACTCTCGTGAAACGGAGGCTGTCGAAAGCGTCGAACCGTCTCAGGTATCCGATGAGGAAGAAATCATCCAAAACGACCAACCCGATTCGCCTTACGAAAAGATAGTGGGATCGGGGAAAGGTACAGTAGGGCCTCAACTGGGATCGCGGGCGTCCCGCCCGCAGGCGGGCCAGAGGCCCGCGTTCCCAGGAAAACATCAGAAAACGCACATTCAGCTTAGGTGTCGTGTAGTAAGCTCTACTACTATCCCGCTTATCGGCAGTTGGCAGAATTGAAGGGAGAATCTTCTTGGCCATGCAAGGTTGGCGAAAGTGAGCGCGACCCGGCTATCAGGGTCGAGGGTCGAATCGCAAGCGACTACAGCGATGCCAGAGAAGCCCAAAATCGCGCTTCTCATCCAAACGGACAAGCCGTTTGAACTGGAAAAGGCGATACACAAACTTTTGACCAAGGACGGCAAGCAGATGAAAGGATCTCCGGGCGCAGATTGCGCCTCAGTGGAGGCACTTTTACGTCCAAGTCATCCAAGGCCATTTGCAGCACCCATTCGTGAGAATCGGGGTCAGTAAGCGCCAACCGTTCCGCCAATGATTCGATTTGAGCTTCCATTTCCGGTTTCAGGGTCGTAGGCATAAAGTACCTCCTCTCCTGATTTTACGCGTTGGTCAAGCGGGATGCTCCGCCTTGATGCAGTCCGTAAGGCCGTAATGGGAAATCAAATCGCTGTCGGCAATCCTAATGACCTTTAGCCCTCGCGTCCGCTCAATGTCGTCGATTGCTGACCGCACCGCCTCGACAGGACTCGCCGCTTCGCGATCGAAAACGATGAATTGAACCCCATCTGACCGGCCAACGGTTCCGTCGTCACAGCCATTCTCAAAGAGGGCATCGATCATAACCTCATCTTGTATGTCGGGGCCCTCAACAATCAGCGTAAAGTGGTAGGTTTGCATCTCGTGTACCCAGCTTCTTAAGAATATTTCGCACGCAACTCCGTCAACAAGCGCTCGGCTTGCCGCTTAGCTTGGGCTGCCGACGCCTCTTTTACATGCTCGTATCCGCGAATGCCGTCCGGCAACTCGGCGATTTCTACGGCTAGCCCATAGCTTTCTTCGGCCAGTACCGGCAAGACTTCTTCGATCAATCCGCAGTACCAGCCAATCAGCTCGCGTTCCAAACGCCGCGCCTCCGTACGTCCGAAGAGGTCGAAGGCGGTTCCTCTCAACCCTTTCAGCCGGCTCAGCAGCACCAGCGCCGGACGCAGCCCCTTGCCGAAGCCGATCTTGCCCTTGAGCAAACGCCGCATCGTAGGCGGATGCAGTTGCCGGACGATTTTCACCTCCCCGTCGAACAAGGCGCGCATCCGCTCTTCGCTGCCGTTGCGCGTCGCCAACCGCGCGACCTCGTATTCGTCCTTATACGCCATCAGCTTGTACAGGCCCCGCACCACGGCCCGCGTAAACTGCAAGCCGGGCGACAAACCCCGATCAACTTCCCACACTTGACGCACAAATCCCAAGTAGTGCCGGGCATAGGCAACGTCCTGATACACGCACAATTCGGCCAGCCGCACCCCCAACTCCTTCTGCCCCTCCGCATTCAACCCCGCCAACGCAGCCAAACCCTCGTCGAGCAGCGCCCGCGCCGCCGCGTCAGGTGCTAGCCGTTCCTTTACCTCGGCCAACGTTTGGTCCGCGGACACTTGCTGAGTCCCCAACGCCCGCTCCACTCGCGCCGGGTCGGCCACAGCCAAGCGCCCCCAGCGAAAAGCCTGCACATTGTTTTCCACGGCCTGCGCATTTAGGACAATGGCCTGCTCAATGGAAGCCGCTTGTAGGGGCAACACTCCGGCCTGATACGCTGCCCCCAACAGGAGCATGTTGGCAAAAATCGTATCCGAGAACAGCCGCTCGGCCAGCCAGTAGGTTTCGAGATAGATGTTGTCCTTGCTCGTGCAGCGGTCGATCAGGGCGCGCAGTTGGGCCGCGTCGGGAAAGGGTTGCGTGCGCGGGTTGCGATTCATCTCCGCATTGGCGATTTCAGCGGTGCTGACGAAGGCGCGAGTGCGCTCGGGCGCGGCGTATTTGAGGTTGTCCGGCTCGGACGCCCGCAGCAGGTCAAACCCCAAGTACAGATCGACTTCCCCGGGGAAGAGGCGGTTGAACACGGGCTGCTCGGCGGCGCTTATCACAATCGGCGCTTCGACCGGCCCGCCCTTTTGCGCCAAGCCGGTGTTGTTGGACAAATACACGTATTTGCCCTCCATCATGGCCGCGTACGCAATGAGATGGGAAATCGTCACCACGCCCGTCCCACCCCGACCCATAGCGAAGATCGCGTACGGCCGGTCCAGCGGGCATTCCGGCGGCTCTGGCAGTTCGTCCAAAGGCTCTGGACGGCGGCGGCGCAAGCGCGTGCCCTTGGCCGGCTTGACCACGGCAAAGGACGGGCACTCGCCGTCGATGCACAACCCGTCTTGGGCGCACTGGGCCTGCCGCACCTGCGTCTTGTCGCCGAATTCGGTCGCTACGCTGTAGAGCGCGGCGCAGCCTTCGGACTGGGCATAACAGTCGCCGCAACCCTCGCAAATATCCTCGTCGATGAGCACGTATTCGTTGGGCGTCAAACCCTGACGGCGGCGACGACGGCCCTTCTCGGTGGCGCACTCCTTGTCGAGGATGAGCACAGTCGTCCCGGCAATTTTCTTAAACTGATCGAGGGCGGCGGCGTGGCGCTCTAGGCCGAACACTTCGATCCGCTCCCCATCCAAGTGGCGGTAGCGCGCAGTATCCTCGCTGACGACCCCCACCTTCACTACCCCCAGCCCCAAGAGCTCCTGCACGACATCCGACACCGGCCGCTGCCCACCGGGCGTCTGCCCACCGGTGAGCGCGACCGCCCCGTTGAAAAGCAGCAGAAAGGTGATGTTCACTTCGCCTTGGACGCAGCTTTGGATTGCGCCGCGGCCGCTGTGGAAATAGCTCCCGTCGCCCAAGTATTGGTAGATGTGCTGATTGCCGTTGAAGGGGGCCCAGCCGCTGTAAATGGAGCCGCCAGCCCCCATCGTGGGGATGTAGAGCACGCCGGAATCGTAGGCTTCAATCGCCCGGATGGAGGAGCAACCAATGGCCCCCCCAGGCTTTTCGTGCAAGTCGCGGAAGGTGTTGTACGGACAGCCGCCGCAGGACATGGGCGTGACGCGAGGCACGGTCGGATAGGTGCGGTCGAGCACGCGCTGCAATTCGGCGAGGCGCTCAGAGGCCGCCCCAAGACGCGGCCCGAGCTTGAGCGCCAATTCCTCGGGGTCCACTTCGCCGTGCGCCGAAATCAGCGGCTGCCCGTCCTCGCCGTACTGGCCGTACACGGCCTCCACATCCGTTCCCCACAGCGCGGCCTTGACGCCCTCTTCTACAAAAGGGCCCGGCTCCTCGACCACGTAGATGTGCCGCAGTCCACGGGCGAATGCACGCACAATTTCGTAGTCGAGCGGGTAGCTCACCGCAAGGTGCAACACCGGCACGCGCAGCCCCAAGTAGGAGAGGGCCTGCCGCACATCCGCATAGCTTTTGCCTACAGCCACGATGCCGATCCCACCACCCGCATCCGCATCCACGATGCGATTGAGGTCGTTGGCGCGGACATACGCCTCCACCAGCGGCCACTTTTCCTCCACCAGTTGCTGCTGCATGGGCAACGCGCCCGTAGCCATGACGATCTGGTTGAAGCGCTTGGCAAACGCGCGCTCGGGCAATGCGATGTCTGGCCGCACACCGGCCAAGTCAACCGTGCTCGCGCCATCGCACACCGGCGTCGCCAGCTTGAGCGCAGTTACCACGCCAGCGTGGCGCGACAAGGCGACCGCGTGCAGCCCCAAGCGAATGACATCTTCGATACTGGCCGGATAGAAAATCGGCACCATGCTGCTGCGCAACACCCAATCGCTGGCCCCAGGCGAGACCGAGCTTTTGGAGCGGTGATCTTCTCCCGACAATAGGACCATCGCACCGCGTGCGCCAGTGCCGCTGAGATTGGCCAGCCACACCTCGTCGGGAATCCACATCGTGCCGTGCGCCTTGCCATACCAAAAGGCATCTATGTCCCCACTCGCCGCAAACTGACTGCCCAAGATGGCCGAGGCCGCAGTTTTCTCGTTGATGCCGAACTGGTGTACCGTGCGCCCCAGCTCGTTGAGCACGTCGAGCTGGGCAACGAGCTTCAGGTCCAGTCCGCCCAGCGGCGACCCTTCATAGCCAGTGAAATAAGTCTGGTTGACGTGGCCGGTGGCTTGGTCGCGCCCCTGTTTTTCGCGCACGAGGCGCACAATTGCCTCCATGCCCGTGAGAAAAACCCGGCCATCGCGCTGTAGAAATTTGTCCTGAATGTCCAGTTCCATAAGAGGCTCTTGAGAGCTACTCCCTCCCGTAGCTCTTGTCCGTTATCCTAATATTATATATATAATAGACAACAGCACCGCAGACACACGCCACCCTTTAATCCACAACGTCGAGTTTAAAATGGCCGAAACGATTGACGAACTCACCATCCAGTACGAGGAAGACGACAAGGTCTTGCGCAAAGAAGTGGCCAAGGAAGTGCTCAGCAAGGGGGCTTGGGCGACGATTATGTACCTCTACCAAGACCTCGACCGCAAAACCGGCGAGTACGGCCCACGCAAAATATCCATTCGCCGCTACCAGAAGCGCGACGGCACCTTTTTGCAGCGCAGCAAGTTCGAGGTGTCAAGCGCCGCGCAAGCGCGCGCCATCTGCAGCAAGATTCAGGACTGGTTTCCCCCAGAATAGGCGCACCGCTCACCCTGCTGTGCTAGCGACTTTCACCGGCACGCGATGCCAGCCTGTGCGGCCATCGTACAAATCGGCTCCGGCATCGGTCCTCGGCTGCGTGTCCCCTGCACTATCCGTTGCCCGCGCAACAATCTCATACTCGCCCGACGCAGGCAATTCCCATTCGTAGGCCCACCTGACCCAAATGTTGGGCAAGCGCTGCGTGGTAATCTGTGCCTCGCCCCAAAATCGCCCGCCATTGGTGCTGACCTTGACCGATTCGATTGTGCGCTCGCCGGCCATGGCGATCCCGTGGATGATAAAAGGACTGCCTTCGACCCCGCGAATGGTTTGCAGCACCCTTGAAACCCCGCCGTTGTCTGGATCTTTCACATCGTCCCACACCGAGAGGGGCGCGTCAATCCGCGAGTTCACGGTCGCCACAGCATCGTCCGACCACTTGAAGGACTTGTTCTCGGGCTTGCTTTCCCAGTAGCCGAGATAAACCTCGTCAATCAACTCGATACGGGTAATCCATTTGGGCATCTTCTGGCCGTAGTGCCCGGGGTTTATCAAGCGCAGGGGAAACCCGTGCTTGGAGGGCAACGGCTCGCCATTCATTTCCCAAGCGAGAATCACCTCGTCGCGCAGCGCCCGCTCCAGTGGAATCGACGTGGTATAGCCATCGGAGCTGTCGCTGTAAAACTTGACCCGAATCGCCTCGCTCTTAATTCCGGCCATGTTCAGCACCTCAGACAGCGGCGTACCGCCCCATTCGGCATTGCCCACCAACGGCCCGCCGATCCAGTTGCCAATGCACTGCATGGTCAAGACCTGCCGCTGCATGGGCAGCGCGGTAATATCCGCGTACGTCAGCCCGGTCAGGGGCTGATCCACCAACCCATCCACCACCAAGCGCCAGCTATCGGCCACTAGGCCCGGATCGTAGTTGGTCCCTTTGATCGACTGGAGATAGTGCCGCGCATTGGAAGTAATCGGCGGCAGTGGTAGCGCCCCTTCCTCGGGCATCTCCTCCAGATCCATAATGTCCATGTCCGGCCCGGTGGGCATGCTTTTAAAGCGCACCTCGTTGCCGTCGCAACCCCAAGTGGGGAAAATAGCGGTGGCGATAACAGCCCCGCTCGACTTGAGAAACTGACGTCTAGTTGATCTGTTCATGACAACTCCTTCAGCGAATGAGGGCTAACCCTACGCCCAACGACGATCCGGCCCCGATGTTCTCGCCAGTGAAAACCGACTTCCACAACAAGTCAATCCACAGCGGGCCAGCCACCTGTACGGCCACATTGCCACCCACTTCGGCAAAATCGCCCTCCGAGACCTGCACTACTCCGACCAGCCCACCCTCCGAGTCCGCCGCGAGGGTGTACACACTAGCGACAAAGCCCTTGGCGAACAGCCACGGACGCGGCGTGGCCCCCAACTCGACAAAATAAGACACCTGATTGGAAAACGGGCCGCCGCGCAGCTTGTACCCCACCTCACCACCCGCGTAGAGCGGCAGCGGATAGAGCGACAGCCCCGCCAACAGCCGCGCACCCTGTTCGGAATAACCAGTGCCAAGGGCCGGGTCGTACTCTCGGTTGTACCCGCTGGGGAACGCGACATCGACCTGCGGCGATAGCACCAATCTGCCCTCGGTAAGTTGGTATTTCGCGCCGAGATGCACATCGCCCAGCCCCCAAGTGATGCGCTCGACAAAGGTATCCTCAGACACCAGCCGCCCCGCGCCGACTTGGCCGGTCAGCGTCAGCCGCTCGCGCAACCCGTACTCGCCGTAGGCGAGGACCTGACGGGCGCGGAATTGATTGTCGTCCATGCCCATAACGGCGCGTTTGCCCATATCGTTGAAGACCTCGGTAGTCGAGTAGTGGATTCCCGAGAGCTTGGCGTAGTAGCCCCCGCGAGGCTGGCTCCAAGCCCCCGCCCAGCTCTCGCCGGCCCAACACAAGGCCAACAGCCCCATTGCTAACCAACGCATTTACTAACCCCTTTCCGCGGTACAATCCGCTCGTAGAGTGCTAACAGTTTCTCGCCCTCGGCTTCCCAGTTAAAATGCTCTTCAGCGGCTCGCCGCGCCTCCGCCCCCTTGGCCTGGGCTGCCACTGGGTCGTCGAGCAAGCACCCGATGGCGCGCGCGTGAGCGACCGGGTCGCGCGGGTCGGCAAGCAAACCCCAATCCGCGACCGCGAGAAACCTGCGTATGGAAGGTAAATCACTGGCGATTACGGGCAAGCCGCAAGCGAGGTACTCAAAGAGCTTGGTCGGCACGAAAGAGGCCAAATTCTTGGGCGAGACCTGCCCCGGAATCAAACCGATCTGGCACGCGGCAATAGCCGCCCCCAATTCGTCGTACGGTACGCGCTTTTCACTGTAGTGTATCTGATCTTCTAGCCCCCATTCGCGCCGACGGGCCTCGAACCGCTCCCGCAGCTCCTGCGAGTGAAACGCCCCGACGCTCAAGAGGCGGGCCTGCGGATGGGTTTTGGCCAGCTCGCGCATGATTTCGAGCAGGAACAGCCCGCCCCGGTCTTCGGACAGCGAGCCAATGTGGACCAAGGCGCAAGGCCCCAACTCGCCGCAACCGGGGGAAAACCACTCCAAGCGCGGGTAGTTTTTCACTACCGCAAAAGGGCGGCTGGCAAAGCGCTCGCCTTGCTCCTCGACCACTCCGACCACGGCCGTGACAAAAAAGCGAGTGAACGCGCGTTCCCCCCAATCGACCAATCGCGCCAAGGGCCGCCGCAGCCGCTCGGGCACCCACGGCCGCACCATAGCTACCAGTGGGAAGTGCTCGTGTACATCGTAGATGACCCGACGGCCGCAGAGCTTGAGCACCGCGCCCACCGGCAACAGCTCAGGGTCGTGGAAATGGAAACAAGCAGCGTTCGCACCCAGCCCGACCCGCAGCAAGCGCCACAGGTTCAAAATCCGCTGGCCGACCCCGCGCGCCACTGGTATGGTTTGCACACGCACCCCGGCCCGCTCCCCATTCCACTCCTCCGGCCCTGGCCCCACCACCGTCACCGCGTATCCGGCCCGCGCCAAAGTCTGCGCTTGTTTGTAGAAAATCCGCGCGTCAAACGGGCTGTGGACATTGGTCAGGTGGTACACCTCAGGCGCAGCCAAAAAGCACCTCCCGGCTTTGCGGGCCGCAATTAAACAGCAAATCCAACACCGACAGCTCAGCGACAAAACCCGCGTGACACTGGGGGTACACCGGGTGTTCAAATCCGGTAAAGCGGCACTCAATGTCGGCCGCAGCAAACGCCTCCACGTCCAAATACGCCTTCGAGGCCCCTTCTCCCGACAGGTACACCTGACAGTCGCACGCCTTGGTCATATCCACTAAGCGCAAGGTCTGCTCGTCCCGCAGGTCCAGCTGCGAGCTGAAACGGACTTCAACCTCCAAGTCCAAGAGCTGCAACAAGTGGCGCAGCAGGGCCACGTTTAAGTCGAGCAACTGGGTCCACGCACTCGCGTATAAGTCCTCTATGGCTGGGGAGTACTCGTCGAAAAAGGGCGCGTGGCCGTAGTGCCAGCGCAGGGCTTGGCAGTGTTTGCTCCGCCAATCGCCATCGGGCGGGATCTGCACATCGCATATCCGCTGCTGGCCCCGGCCCCGCGTCAGCACCGGCACGGTCAGCCATTGCCAGCCATCGGCCGTGCGAATGCGGTTGCGGTTGGTCAGGCTGCCCCGACTGTATTGCACGTCGTCGGCCAAGACCCACACGTCGGCTTGTCCCACCTTGTGAAACAAGCCCAGCCAAGGCAGAAAGTTGGGCTGATGCGCCGCCAGCACCCGGCTCATCAGCGCACCCACCTGAGCACGTCAAACGCCTCGGCGTACTCCACCATAATCTGCCCACCCCTGGTCCGCGCCCAGCTCCATATAAAATCCTCTTGGGTGTACGGACGATGCTGTTGCGACTGGTAGCAGCGCAGCGCGGCGACCTTGGTCTGCACATGTGCGTGGGTGAGTATGCAAAAATGTCGGTAGTCAAAACTCAAGTTGTTCCACGGCAACTCGTAGCCGAGCACAGTGACCGTCTTGAAGGCGCGCAGGCCCTCAATGTGAACGGTCTGGTGATCTTGGTGCAGGTCTTGGGCGCTGGGCAAGAACACGGTTGCTGGGTCAATTTCTCTTTTCATCCGCACCAACTCTTCGAGGATTTCTTGGCGCAGATGGGGCAGATGGCGCACTTTGTACTTATAGACCAGCAGGTTCGCCGCCGGGATTCCCAGCACCTTTGTGCCCTCCCGCACCTCCTTCTCCAAAATATCGGGCGGAAAGGGCGGCGGCACCGACTCGGCTGCCGTGGAAAAGGCCGCGTAGTACACCTCGCGCCCCTCCTCCACCATGCGGCTGATCGTCCCTCCGCAGCCGAGCTCGCCGTCATCCGTGTGCGGCGCGAGTACCAAAACTCGGTTATTGGCCGTCACGACAATCTCCTGCTGACTCGGCCAATAGCTCCGCCAAGCCGCAGCACACCCTTTCCACGGCCTCGTCGCTCAAGCCCGGAAACATCGGCAGGGTCACTACCTGCGCTAGCACTTTCTCGGCTACAGGGAAATCTCCGGGGCCATAGCCCAATTCCCGCTGATAAAACGGCGTCAGGTGGCACGGCGGCCAGTACACGCTGCCCGCTTCAATCCCCCAGCGCTCGCGCAACTCGGCGACCACCCATTCGCGTCTTTTCCCAGCGGGCAAGCGCACGGGGAACTTGTAGTACGCGTGTACTCGGCCGGCGAATTCCGGCAACAGCACCTCGCCACACTCCAAGCGCGTGAGCACGCGTCGGTAGCGGCTGGCGAGGCGATTGCGCGCGGCGGTGTGCTCGGCCAGCCGCGCCAATTGCCGCAAGCCGAGCGCCGCACTCAGTTCGGGCAAGCGGTAGTTGTTGCCCAAGCGCTCCAACGAGCGGCCCTGTGCGCTGACCCCGTGCGTGCGGAAACTGCGGGCAAAGGCGGCTAGGCACTCGTCGTCGGTAGTCAACATGCCGCCTTCGCCCGTCGTCAGCGGCTTAGTCGGGAAAAAGGAAAAGGCCGCGGCATCGGCCAAACTTCCGGCTGGCTGGCCGTCGGCGCTAGCGCCGTGGGCGTGGGCCGCGTCTTCGAGCAGCAACAGCCCGCGTGCGTGGCAAAACGAGCGAATGGCTGCTATGTCGGGCGCAATTAGACCGGCGATGTGGACCACAACTACGGCCACCGCCCGTAGGGTCAACCGCTCTTCGATCTGCTGCAAGCCGCTCGACAAAGTATGCGGGTCAATGTCGCAGAGGACGGGCCGCGCACCAGCCAACAGCACGGCGTTGGACGAGGCAATGAACGTATTCGTCGGCACAATGACCTCCCCACCGGCGACCCCCCAATGGCGCAAGGCCACCTCCAGCGGCGCGGTCCCCGAGCTCATACCCACGGCGTGTTCCGCGCCCACACACGCGGCAAACTCCTGCTCAAACCGCGCCAAGTAAGGCCCCATCGTCAGGCGTCCGCTGCCGAGGATCTGGGCAAAATCCTCCAGTAGCGCAGCTACATCTTCTTCGGGGATACTAGGCTTTGTCTGGGGCACTTTAGTAGGCGGCACGGTTGCGCCTATCTCCCCGCGCCGGCGACGGGCCTAGCGCGCTCCCCAATAAACCACCGGCTTCTAGCACCAATACTTTCACTGCAAAATCTCCTTAATCAATTGAATGCACTGCAACATACACAAATACACAAAGAGGCGCGTTTCCAGCAAGAGAGTGCGCCCTACGGCCCCTTCTTACTTTGACAAACAGAACCTCGCGTTTAACTTTTGGAACATGAATACAACGATGAGAAATCCCACCCGCGAGGTGCAAATCGGCCGCACGACCATTGGCGGTGATCACCCTATCGCCGTGCAAAGCATGGCCGCTACCCGCACCCAAGACACAGAGGCCACCACCCGTCAACTGCGGCTCTTAGCCGAGGCGGGGGCAGACGTCATCCGCGTGGCTGTAGATAGCAAAAAAGACGTGGAAGCCCTCGCCCAAATCGCGCCGACGGTTGACGTACCGCTGTCCGTGGATTTGCAAGAAAACTATCGCTTGGTGCGCAGCGTGGCACCACACGTGGAGAAAATACGCTACAACCCCGGACACCTCTACCACCACGAAAAGGACAAGCCAGTCGCCGACAAGGTCGCCTTTATCGCCGATGAGGCCACCAAGCACGACTGCGCCCTGCGCGTGGGAGTCAACTGCGGCTCGGTCGATCCGGCCCAAGCCGAGCGCTTTCCGGACGAAGACTCCATCTCGCCGATGATCGCCTCGGCTTTAGAGCACTGCGAACTGCTCGACCGCTTGGGTTTTACGCGCTACTGCGTCTCGCTCAAGGACTCCGATCCGGCCAAGGTCATTGCCGCCAACACCCGCTTTGCCCAACAGCGGCCCGATGTGCCGCTACACCTCGGCGTCACCGAGGCCGGGATGCCACCCGAAGGCATAATCAAGACTCGCATTGCCTTTGAACAGCTCATCAGCGCCGGCATTGGCGACACCATTCGCGTGTCGCTGACCTTGCCGTTTGACGACAAGGGCGAGGAGGTCAAAGTCGGGCGGCAGATCCTCGACGACATTTACTCGGGCCGCTTCCGCTCGGTCCCCAAGTCGCTCCCGTCCGGGCTGAACATCATCTCCTGTCCCTCTTGTTCGCGGGTGGAAAACGAAGCCTTCATCGACCTAGCCCACCAAGTGCGCGAGCTGACCGAGTACGCCCGCGACCATCAGATCACCATCGCCGTCATGGGCTGCCGGGTCAACGGCCCAGGCGAGACCGACGACGCCGACTTGGGGCTGTGGTGCGCCCCCAATTTCGTCAACCTCAAGCGCGGCCCCCAACTCATCGGCCAGTTCCCATACGACGAGGTCCTCGATGTGCTTAAAGATCAAGTTGACGAGTTGATTGCCGTTGGCTAGGGCCTTAGTAGGAAGTCTTTAGATAACCAATGCCGACAGTGTTGAGAGAAGGGCCGTATCGCTTCTTTTTCTATGCAAGTGATCACACAGAGCCTCAGCACGTCCATGTAGAACGTGACGACCGAGTCGCCAAATTCTGGCTGGACCCAGTGAGACTACAAAAGAGCGGTGGTCTAACGCGATCAGAGATACGCCAGATTGCAAGGATAATTGAGGAAAATCAAACTGTTCTTATGGAGGCATGGGATGGATATTTCGACAATTGATTTGAAGGTACCGGAAGCTGAGCGCGTGGAAGTTACCGACGATACCCTAATGGCGGATCTTTCCGACGGGCGAACCATCTCCGTTCCATTGGCTTGGTATCCCAGGCTAGTGTATGCGACGCCTGCAGAAAGACTCAACTGGCGGCTTATTGGTGTAGGTCAGGGAATCCACTGGTCCGACCTAGACGAGGATATCAGCGTGGAGGGCTTGCTAGCGGGTAGGCCTTCCGGGGAGAGCCAAGAGTCTTTGAAGCGGTGGTTAGAAGCTCGAAAATAAGGTGCTCGCGGCCGTACCTTAGACCTCAAACACAATTACATCCACAAGCTAGGTATCCCATGCAAAATCCTATCAAAGAACAACTTGCCGCCGGGCAGCCCTCCATCGGCTCCTGGCTCAACCTCACCTCGCCGCTGGCCGCCGAAGTCATGGCTGCGGCCGGCTTCAAATGGCTGGTAGTCGATGCCGAGCACTCGGCCTTTGACCTCGGCCACATCGCCCATACCTTCCGCGCCATCGAGGCGCGGGGTGCCCTGCCCTTGGCCCGCGCCTGGGACCACGACCCGACCACGGCCGCCCGCCTGCTCGACGCCGGAGCTTGGGGCTTGGTCTTCCCGCACGTCAGCACCCCGGAGCAAGCCGAAAAGCTAGCCCAAGCCGTGCGCTATCCACCGCGCGGCAACCGGTCGGTGGGCACGGGCCGCTGCGTCACGTTGGCCCCGGACTATCGCCAGCGCTTTGACGATGCCGTCCTCTGCATCCCGCAAATCGAGGACATGGAGGGCATTGAAAACGCCGAGGCCATCGCCCGCGTCGAAGGCGTCGATATCGGCTTCCTCGGGCCGGGCGACTTGGCCATGTCCATGGGCGTCGCCGCCGGCCACCCCGACCACGAGGCCGCTTTGCAGGCTTTCCGCGTCGGCTGCGTCAAAGCTGGCAAACCCAGCGGCATCCCGGTCAAGGACTCCGCCGAAGTCAAAAGGCGCGTCGCCGAAGGCTTCCAGTTCATCGACTTCAGCAACGACATGCGATTTTTGGAAGCCACAGCCCAAGCCGCCTACCGCGAAGCCACGGCTGGATGAACATCCTCAACTTCGGCTCGCTCAACATCGACCTCGTTTATCAAGTCGAACACATCGCCCGCCCGGGCGAGACCATCGCCAGTTCGTCCCATCAAGTCTTTGCCGGCGGCAAAGGCGCGAATCAATCAGCCGCCCTTGCCCGCGCCGGAGCGAATGCCTTTCACGCCGGCCAAGTCGGGCCAGACGGGCAATGGCTGGTCGATAAATTGGCTGGGCTAGGCGTGGATGTGCAGCACATCCGCGTCGGCGACGTCCCTACCGGCCACGCCATTATCCAAGTTGACCGCCACGGCCAAAACAGCATCGTCCTCTTTGCCGGGGCCAATGCCCAAATAGATAAGCGAGCAATAGACACCGCACTATCCCATTTTGGCCGTGGGGATATCCTCCTCTTACAGAATGAGATAAACAACGTTGCTTACATCATCACCGCAGCCGCTGAGCGGGGTCTGACGATATGCTTAAACCCCGCGCCTTTTGGCCCAGAGGTTCACGCGTACCCCCTCGAATTGGTCGATTTGCTCATCGTCAACGAAACCGAAGCCACCGGCCTCGTGGGTGCATCCGAGCTTGCCGATCTGGCTGCGCTCTGCCCCCACGCCCAGATCGCACTCACGCTGGGAGCCACTGGCGTCCAGTACCGCTCCCCATCGGAGCAATTCCACCTCCCCGCGCCACAGGTCGAAGCGGTAGATACGACAGGTGCAGGAGACACTTTCATCGGCTATTTTCTTCAGGGCCTGACCGCCGATATGACCGCACGAGACGCCATAGCCCGCGCGATGCAGGCCGCGGCCCTGTGCGTCACCCGCCCGGGTGCGATGGATTCAATTCCGGCCGCAAATGAAATAGATTAACCCATTGCAGTAGAAAGGAATACACATGCCGAACATCATGCTCACTGCTCAGTTTCAAAACGCCGAATTCGCCTCCAGCGAGCGCGAACAGGGCCTTGCACATCTCCGTTCCCTCGGCACCCTCATCCCGGAGCCAGCCGTCCTCACCGCCGAGCACGCCCCGGATCTGATCGCCTCCATCGCCAGTTCATCGGTCTATACGGACGAATTTTATGCGGCGGCCGAGGATTTGCGGATCGTCGCCCGTTGGGGCGTCGGTTTTGACAAGGTCAATATCCCAGGGGCTACGCGCTACGGTGTGATTATCACCGTGACGCCGGTTCACATGGACGCAGTCGCCGAATACGCCATCGCCCAGTGGATGGCCACCCTCAAGCGGGTCTATACCCTCAATCACCTCTCCCACCGAGGCGACTTCTCCATCATCCGCACCTATGAGGCTCAATACACCACCCTCGGCCTGTACGGCTGCGGCCGCATCGGCCAAGAGGTGGCTCAGCGCGCCGTGCCGCTCTTGGGCGAGGGCGGTCGCTTGCTCGTCTATGACACCCGCCCCGACATCGCCGACATTGCCGCCCAATACGGAGCCGAAGTCGCCGACTCGCCCGAAGCGCTCTTTCGCGAGTGCGACACGGTCTCGCTCCACGTCTCGGGCGACGATACCATCGTCCACTACGACCTGCTCAGCCTGATGCAGCCCCACGCCTCGCTGATCAATCCCTCGCGCGGCAATCTCGTCAACGACGAAGACGTCCACCGCGCCATTGAGGAGGAAAAACTCTACTACTACGTGGTCGATGACCCCGTCAACGACACCCGCGCCATCCACAAGGACCACCCGCGCATCATCTGCACCAACCACAACGCCGGCATTACAGTCGAATCCACCATGCGCCTCGACGCCAAAGGCATCGAGCAAGTCTCAGCCGCCATCGCCGGCCGCCAGCCCGAATACATCCTCAACTTAGAGGTCCTCGACCACCCACGGGTCAAGGCGTGGCTCAAGGAGTAAGGATGTGAAAATAACCCGCTTCGACGTCACGCCGCTCAACAATCGCGGCCTCCTGCTCCGAGTCGAAACCGACGCTGGCCTCACAGGTCTGGGCGCGCCCATGAACTACGAACACGGCCGTACGGTGGAGCGGGCCATCCTCGACATGGGCGATTACCTGATCGGCCGCGATCCTCTGCAAATCGAAGACCATTGGCAGACGCTCTACCGCTCCAGCTATTCCCGCCAGATGCCGATCCTCTTAGCGGCTCTCAGCGGCATAGAAATGGCCTGTCTGGATCTTTTAGGTAAAACCGCTAACTTACCTGTGTGGAAGCTATTAGGTGGATCAGTACGCGAGAAAATTCGGGTCTATGGAGCGGCCGGAGGCCCCACCCCAGAGCAAGCCGCCCAAGCCGCCCGTCAGCGCGTCGAACAAGGCTTTACAGCCCTCAAAACCACCCCCTTCCCCAATCCTGTGCGCCCCATCGAGACCCCAGCGGGGATTGAGCGAAGCGTGTCCCTCGTTGCGGCCATGCGCGCAGCCGTCGGCCCGACCATCGACATTGCCATTGACTTCCACCGCGCCACCAGCCCGGCCTTGGCCAAAGTGCTCCTGCGCGAACTCGAGCCCCTCAAACCGCTCTTCGTCGAGGAGCCGACCCGTTCCACCGACAATATCGGCCCCCTGCTGGAACTGACGCGCTCGACGGCCATCCCCATCGCCACCGGCGAGCGCTGCGCCACCCGCTGGGGCTTCCGCGAACTCTGCGAGCGCAAGGCCGCGGCCATCGTCCAACCCGATATCCGCCACTGCGGCGGCATCCTCGAAATGAAGAAGATCGCCGCCTTAGCCGAAGTCCACGAGATCGCCATCGCGCCCCACAACGCGGCCGATCCCCTCGGCATCGTCGCTTCCGTACACGCGATGGCCGGCACGCCCAACTTCCTCATCATGGAATACGGCGGCGGCGGCGAAGGATTTTTCACCAACCCCTTGCAAATGCAGGATGGATTTGTGGAGTTGCCCCGAGGGCCGGGGCTAGGCGTAGAGATCGATCCAGAGGGATTAGAGACGGCTACTCACCGCGGGCCTTGGCGGCAGCGGACGATGCGCCGCCACCCAGAGGACGGCTCCTTCGCGGATTTTTAGCTGCTAAAAAAACTTCCAATAGCCCGCTGAATTTTGACACTCAGCCTTGGCCGCTTATACTCTGTACCACACAAACTATGGAGGTCAAAATGGAGTCTTCACCTGCTGATACCCGCACCCCTATAGGCGCTCAGGTGGGGTTGGGGTGGCTCAATCTAGCCGGTCTCTTGGCTATTCTTGCATTTTTGTGGAATCTGAGCTCGGATATTGCGGAACTTGGCGAGCGAGTGGCCCGTATTCAGGGTCTGATTGAGGGTTCGCGGGGTGCGTTAGTAGCTAAGGCTAAGCCGGAGTAGGGTGCCTACCCTCTGCAAGCATATCCTCATACTGCGGACGATGGATGATGGACGCCCCAAAAACTACAGACGTCTTGTCTATTCTTCACAGGCGCTATGTTGAGGGTGATCCAGAAATGGAAATTCTGATACAAGAAGAACGGATACGCGCCGAAGTCGCTGCTGAACTTTATCAACTCAGAACCCAACTTGGCCTATCCCAACGGGCATTGGCAAAAAAGAGCGGTACGTCAGCATCTGTGATATGTAAAATTGAAAACGCAGACTACGAAGGGGACCCACCTGCCATACTTCGGCAAATTGCCGCCGCCTTGAACAAACGAGTTCAGGGTTCTTTTGAATCCCTACAAAAAACAGCTAGTTGAATTCGCTGCCGGAACCCCAACTTCCTCATAATAGGATACGGCGCGGCAGCTTTTTTTAAGGAATCTATCATGGCTGAAGACCAGACATTGCTTGCTCATCTCGCCCTGAACCTCGCCTCCCATCCCGAAAACATCGCTGTCGCGGCTCTTGGACACATCCTGTCAGCATCCTCGACGGCTGTACGTGCGCTTGAGGACATGTTGCAAAACGGTGGCGCGGAAGTTGGAGAAATCGCTTGGGTGAAAACGCAGGCCAGCGGCGAGGCGGGGACACGGCCGGATCTCGCCGGTTTCGACCAGCACAACAAAGAGCGCGTACTGATTGAAGTGAAGTTCTGGGCTGGGCTTACTGATAACCAGCCGGTCACCTATCTCGAACGACTGCCGGAAAACCAAGCGTCGGGACTTTTGTTCGTCGCGCCGGCTGCAAGGCTGAATACGCTATGGGCCGAGTTAGGTCGGAAAGTATCGGAGTCGCCATCAGACATCGAGTTAAGCCCAGACTGTAACGAGACGGAAGGGCTTCGGAGTGCCACTGCTGGCGGCAAACGCCGTTTGATGCTAATCAGTTGGACGGCTTTGCTTGATCGTATGGCCTCCCGGGCGAGCATAGCCAGAAAATCGCATACGGAGTGCGATATCCGGCAGTTGCGAGGGCTCGCCGAGCAGATGGACGGAGAAGCCTTCCCGCCACTACGACCGGAGGAACTCAGCCCGGAATTCCCGCGCCGCCTAAGAAATCTAGTGAAGCTCGTCGACGATGTAATCGAGTGCCTGAAACAGAAAAGGTTGGTGGATAGGATGTGGAAACTCACCAATAATCGGATGGAATACGGGCGGTATCTTCTACTTTCCAGTGCAGGTGCAGGGTTTGGGATCGACCACGGCAAGTGGGCCACGGTCCGGGATACCCCCCTCTGGCTTTACTTATGTGGCGAGAGTGATGAATGGGTGGGCGTGAGGCCCCTTAGCGAAATACGCGACAATCTCAGACGGCCCGGCCTACAGGAGCCGCCCGAATTTATTGACGAGGGCGATAAGCTGGTAGTCCCGATCTATTTGCCGGTCGGCGTCGAGGAAGACGCGATGCGCGATGGCGTGGTCGAACGCATCGAGGAGATAGAAAGTCTGATTAATCCGGCTGATTGACCCGCTAAACGCTACATCCTACGCGCAATGTAATATCATTTCTCAGTTGGGCTAAATCGCTTCTTTGGCCCCGGATTCAGCAGTGGACGATCAGATCCCCGTTCGCGCCTGCGGAGTGCTTGAACAATGCTCCCAAGGTCATTTCCATGTTCGGCAGCATGGGCCTTGCGGTGCTGGCGAATTTCCTCAACAATAGGATCTTCAATCATCTGAGCCTCCTCCAAGTTCTTCAGGTGAACAGATGTGTGGACATACAAACCCACATGATTCTACAAGCCTTGTAATAGCCGATTTCATTTCGGCGTTGTTGATATGACGGAAATTCCAAGTTAGGAGGAAATCTGCACCCTGAGCGGCGGCAATTGCGATGTGCAATGCGTCGTCCTCACTCCCGGCGGGAACAACCCCTTCAGCTAGCAACTGTTCTGCCAGTTCAGTAGCTTGATCCGAGATCTTCAAGCTCGGAATCTCGGCTACCCAACCCAGACGCCGTTTAGCCACCTCGTCATCCCCACGGCGAATTTCTTCTTCGACCAGTGCAGAAATGCGAAGATCAAATCGATGCCGGTGGTCGCTCCACCAATCGTGAGAAATCGCTTGTCGAGCTGCTACGATTACATCCCGGCTAGGCCGTGATGCTAAATAGCCGACGATGGATGACTCGATATAGACCGAAGGTTTCACGGATCCTGTTAGCTCTATGGACATAGGTGTTCGGCCCACCTTTAATCTCCTGTGGCTGAAATCTCATTCCGCAAGGAGCGGCTTCTGCCGATGAACTCGCTTGCGAGGTCTGCTACCCCCTTCTCCTTTGCTTCATCAGCAGCGATTTTCGCTGCCTGCTCTTCGAGCTGATGTAGCATCTTGTGAATAGTGTCCTTTCGGATACTATCTAGGTCTTTACGAAGTTCCTCTACGTGCCAGTCGGCCATGTTCTGGAACTCCCGCTGTATAGAAAGCCGTATTTTTGCTAGCTGACGTTCCTTTTCATCACGATTTTTCTCGTCTCGATACTCCACGTAGAAGTCGACAGCCGCCGCCAGAGGACCGAGTGCCTTACCAGCTTTTCCGGCCGTCGCCGCGGCTTTTTGGCCTAGTTTGATCTTTCCCCACGGTCCAAACTTTTTGAATCTGCCGACTAATTTTATTAAAGGTTTAGGGTTCTCTGATATGTTGTCTAGCACAGAACCAAACCCCTCTTCAAGAACCTTTTTTCCGGCCTTAACGAAGTCGAAGCCTTGTGTTAGCGGATCTTCAAACTCACCGGATCGTCCCTCCGCAGCCCTAAGAATCCGGATATTTTTTCCCAACTCGCTCGTATCGAGATCCTCAATTTTATCCTGAAGGTCTCGTGCCCAGCCCTGCAAGGTATTGACTATGCTGACGAGGTGAGTATCTATCTCAGGTTCGATGGCTTGGACCGCTGTTTGGAACTGTTCTTCAAGCTCTTCACTTGTTTTAGCGTCCGCTACCAAATTCAGCGTCTCGGTGGTGCGGGATAGCGCAATACGTCGCAGTTCCGTGACCCACTCGCTCTCATGCGAGGTGAGTTGTTGGTTAGCTTCATAGACTACGCGCTTCTGTCTGCGATTGTTCTCCATCTCTTGCCTTGCGCTCTCATCGTCCCTGAGAAGGCCATCGCGCTGTTTTTCAAGTGCTGCTTCAAACAGTTGTAGTGGTCGGGTGAGACGTCCCAATTCACCTCGTTCTTTGATGAATTCGTCAATTGCGGTCACGAGTTCTGGGATACGACTGCGTTTCACGAGTCGTTCCTTCCTGTCGCCATCGGATTTCTCGCTCTTCAAGTAGCTATCAACAGCGGCTAGATGTACGGGGAGTCGAAGGGGACTCATCGCATTTTCGACCTCAGATATGATCTCTTCTTCCACTCTGTCTGGATCGAACTCCCGGTCCATTTTGTTGACGATAACCAGCATTTTATCCGCCAACCCCAAGTCGTCGGGTCCGGCGACAAAGTGGAAGTGAGTTGCTAGTCTATCATTAAAGCGTTCGTTGGTTAGGACGAAGAGAATTAAGTCTGCATCCAACGTTGAGGTACGTGCGATCTCGTCGTGGTCAGTGTTGTCGGCTTCCGCTTGGATACCCGGAGTGTCGACGAGCGTCACGCCCTTCCACTCGAAAGGCTTCGTTTCGCTGGTGGTGACGCCGGCACCTGTGGCGATCTCCGCTCCCGTCAGTACCATGATAAGAGATGATTTCCCCGCACTAAATTCCCCAAGCAATGAAACTCGGTACTTAGCCTTCGCTTCAAAGACCTCAAAAGCACCATCAGCCGCTGCGCGGAGCTTACCTTTTAGATCTGCATCGATATGCTCCGCATCGACCTGCTTCTGCCAGTCTTCCAAGAGGTTGCGGATGGCTTCTCGTTGTTGTCCAAATTTGATCCCGTTCATTTTTCCCTCAATTGTTTGATGTTAATTTTGTCGACTTGAAGGAGGCGTTCAGCCATCTTCACATTCGACCCGCGCCTGCCAATGGCGAGTTCCATTTGATCTGAGGATACCGTCACGTTGATGGGTTTGTCTGCGTTAATAATCCCGACGTTGAGAACATCAATGTGTGCGGGGCGCAGTGCCTGCCCAATCTGTGTTCTAAAATCCACTTTGGATTCCACCCAAGCGACATGGTCGCCATTAAGCAAGTCCCTCAGCTTCTTTATGCGTTCACCGCCACGACCGATGCAACGTCCTAGCACATTGTCCATAGGCCGTACTGGGACTACGAGTAGCTTACAATGTCCTTCCCAGCGTACTGCCCGGATTAGCTCAATGTTGCCTTCTTTAATTTCAGGCACGGCAAGCTCTGCAAGTTTCGTAACTGCGTCAAGCTCTAGGCTGTCCAAGAGGTTGTCAAGTTTTTCGAGGCTGTCCACAGCGGTCCGCCATAGTTGCTTTTGTGCGTACGATACTTGTCGTAAAGGTTCCTGAATGTCCTTGAGCAGTGTTCCCTCGTACCGGTTGAGCCAGTCGGAGCAATCATTGTTTGTTTTTTGATACTGTTCCGACAGTCCCTTCCTGAGTTTATACACAATATCATCTCGGTGCTTTCGCAGGTCTTTTTGATTGGCCTTGCGCCACTCATCAGCAACTTCGCTAGAGGCTTTTCCTCCAGCGAGTGCTCCAGTGCCGACAGCCACGACTGCGGCCGCGCCGGCAACCCACCCCGTGGGATTCCAGAAGTTGCCTATAGCCCAAGTCGTGAGTGCACCACCGGCTAAACGACCCGCTATCTTTATGCCTGCTCGGCCTATTCGTCGGTACTTATCGTTTTCGCGATAATCGTCGATTTTTTGGAATTCGGACTGTACGCCATCGAGATTTGGCTCAAACTTGGCATTGAATTCTAATCGACGGACCTGCTCCTTAAGTTCCTCCTCAAAGAGTCTCCTCGCATCCGCGACGAACTTCTGAGGGGTATCGCCCACTCCATTTGACTTCAGGATTTTCTCCCACTCGGAACGAAGTTTCTTGCCTCCACCTCGCTCCACAATTAGCCCATCCACCAAGATAGGTATCTGCTCGTCAGCTTTCTGGAAGGCCATCTTCATCTTTGATAGCCGGCCCTTTGCCTTCTGAGTCGCGTTCCTTACAGCCTTCTCGAGTGCCTTTCGTTGCTCATCCGTCTGAGACATACTATCGCGGAACTGCCCGGCGAATATCCTGAGCTCGTCCTTAACGGAAACCACATGACTTCGCAGCGCTTGACCCGGCGACTCGATACGCGCCCCGAGAGCCTCCGTCTCGATAAACTCCCGAATCCGTTGCTCGACTAAGGCAATCCGGCTTAACTCACGAAGGCACTCTGCGTTATTCTTGTAATTCGACTGAGTAGCGAGCCAAGCGGCTCGTGCGTGGATCGGTAAGACCGTGGGCTTAGAGATGTTGTGATTGCGCTCAAGATACTCTTCTATCCGCTGAACATGCCCCGCGATCTTGCATTCATCGAATAAGTCGTCGAGCAAGTCGTCAAACGAGAAGTCTGGATCCTGTAGATCCTCGATCAGATCTTCGTCGTTTCTTTTTACATTCAGGAGGACAGTAATTCCTTTGCCCATACTCCGTATCTCTGCGAAATGCTCTAATTCCCCCGCTCGTACCTTGTCGTCTGATATTAAAAAAAAGATATGATCAGCCAGTTCGACGAAGTCATGTGCCTGAGCGGCGAGTTCCTCCCCCTTAAACCCCTCAATGCCCGGCGTATCTACAATGCGTAACGTCTTTTGCTTCGGAGGCCAAAAGTACTGCTTGATCCGAGTCGTGGTGTGTTGTCTTCCGATTCCGATCGTCGTACCGTCTCCTCCTGTAAGCGCCTCCAGTATCGTACTCTTCCCCGCACGTGTTTGTCCGAATAGCGCGATGGTGACGAGCCTTCTACTCTTTTGTAAGCCCTTGAGAGTACTGTCTAGGTCTTTGCCTGCCTCATCGGTGAGACGAAGTAATATCTCCTTGACTTTTTCTAGTTCCCCAGCGAACTCTCTGGCTGTCTCCCGCACAGTCTTAGATTTACTCTCTACAACCCCTATCTCTTCGACGGCCTGTCGATACTCAACCAGCACGTCGCGCAGAGTACGAACCCGAGGTTCGGTGGTACGCATGGCGTGCTCAGCCGCCTCGCGGCATTGCAGAAGGTTCTTTTTCAGTCCGGCACCCTGCATAGGCTGATTTCTCTGATTGCTCATGATTACCAGAACTTTCAATATCGAGAGTTCATCTGGCAAACTGCATGTGCTGCCTCATAAATAGGCCAAATTATTGCAGAGGATAGCCCATGGCAACTCTGACCCGAATGTTCTTGGACTGGATAGCGACCTGCGGGTTCAACTCCACCAACACGATATGTATACAGTGAGAGGAAAAGCAGCGACGATGGCGAGATTTGACAGAGAAAGAGCGACCAATAAATTGGATATGACAAGCTTCTTGGACGAGTGGGTAGCAGTTTTCTTAGCTGGAAATCATATCCAATCTACTAAGGAGCATTAGTTTAAAACCAAATTCGGTAAAACAGAGGAGTCGTAAGATGGAGTTGGAAGTGTATTCTCGTAGGTGGGGACATACTGACCGTTACAAGATAAGCAAGACAGCTAACGGGTGGTACGTTGACCACGAGAGGATAAAAGGCGAGTGTGATAAGACTGGTAAGCCCTACTTGTTCAAAAATCTCGACCAAGACGGCATCAACTATCCAAAGGATTTGGGCGGGTACATGGAGCGGCTTTGGGATGAATCCACTAAGCAAAACATGAGCGAAGAAGAGATTCAAAAGCAGCTAGACTTGATCGGGGAATGGATCCAAATCACTGAGAAAGCTTCTCCGGGTGGTATTTTCTCTGAATCCAACTAAGAGTCCCCCTGCTGTCCCTACCCAAGCTCCCTTGGTAGATGCGGCTCTAGGAGATGGTGTAGCCCGGAGACGGACGCCGAAAAAACCACAGATGCCGTGGCTATCCTTCACAGCAAGCCAGAATCAGTAATGGTAGCGGGCCTGTAGGAAATCTATACGTCCTTCGCTTACCATATACACTAGGCGATGTTGTTCCGTAAGACGCCGCGACCAAGTTCCAGACGGTAGGTATTTGAGGGGTTCGGGTTTGCCGATACCTGAGAATGGGTCGCGGAGTACGGCCTGTATCAGATCAAAGGCACGCAGCGTTATTTTGCGATTAGTATGTACCCAATAACGCAGATCTTCAACGAACTCAGGATGGAATACCCCTATCCACTCGCGAGTAGCGGGAGCGCCCTTTCTTTTATTTCTCTTTTTCGCCAAGACCGAGTTCTCTGCGGAGCGCTTCTACGGAAGAAGGCGACAGCACCCGGCTCTGTGCGCGGTTAATAGCCGCGAGAAGGCGTTGGGCGTTTTTGGGCGATCTGAGGAGATGAGCCGTCTCGAGGAGGCTAGCTAATTCGTCGGCTGAAACTAACGCGACGTCTTCGGCATTGCGCCGCCGTATAATCACCGGCTCGCGCGTGGAGGCAACTTCGTCGCAGAGTGCTGCGAGTTCGGCTCGGGCTTGGGTATAAGTCGTAACGGTGGTCATTTGATTCTCCGTGATATAGCAATCCTAAATGACTGATGTTACGCAGCAGTAGGGGCGAGCGAGCGCTCGCCCCTACAATTCGGCGTCCATCTGCGGATTATCTCATGAATGATGTAGGATGGCTATATGTACAGCCTTAACGTACATATTGTAAAAATTTTGTCAAAGCGTTTCACGTACTTGGAATATCGCGTTCAGGATCGGCCACAGCTAAAATGGCATGTATTCCAGCCCCAAAACCCGCTCGATAAACCAGCCCAACCCAAAAAGCCCAATAAAGGCCGACACCACCAAGACGACCGGCCGCTGATAAGACTGTCGGCTGAGCCAAGCGATTAAGGGAAAGACGAGCGCGACAATGGCTACCTGACCGATTTCCACGCCGGCGTTGAACGCAAACAGCGAGGCGACCAGCCCCTTGGTCGGCAACCCCAACTCGCGCAGCACATTGGCAAAGCCAAACCCGTGTACCAGCCCAAAGGCAAAGGTGATCATCCAGCGGTACTCCGTGCGCTTGAGCCAGAAGTTTTCCACCGCGACGTACACGATGCTCAAGGCGATGCCCGCCTCGATCCACTGGCTCGGCAGGCGGACGACTTCAAGGGCCGCCAAGCAGAGGGTAATGCTATGGGCAACGGTGAAGGCCGTAACTACCTTGACCAAACTGAGCAGCCGACCACCCACCACGATTAGCGCCAGCAGAAACATGACGTGGTCGTAGCCGAGGAAAATGTGCTCCACCCCGAGCACCGTGAATTCGTATAGATGGTCCCACAGCGATTTCTCTCCGGCAAAGGTCTGCTGCGGCGACGACGCCGAAAACACGGCTTGAACCAGCGGCTGACCAGGCAACATGACTTTGGCCAAGTTTTTGTGCGCGTCCCCAAAGCGCTCCGGCCAACCAACCCACACCTCCAACTCATTGACGGGCTCCTCCAACTCGGCGCTGAAGTACACGTTGGCAAACATATTGCCCTGGTTGTCCGGGGTGATATCCCCCCTGTCGCGCACGAGGGTGAGCGGCTGGCCGTTGGCCCGCAGGCGCATCTGCTCTTCGACAAAGGCGAACACGTCGTCGAGGCCGGCCTCTATCTCTTCGTAGAACAGCAGGCTGTCCCCGTCTTGATCGATGCCGATTTTCAGGAGGTCAAAATCGTCTAGGCGCACGCGCACTTTGAGCGCAGTTTCTTCCGCGATCAAATTCGTGTAGCTGGTGTTGAGCTTGTGGGCACGGACTGTATGGGGGGCAGCAAAAAACAGCAGGACGAATGCGAATGTGAGTAAAAAACTAAGGCGTGTCTTCATTTTCCTTTTTTTCTAACAAAGAGCGGATATAAGCGGCAATCTGCGCGCGTTCCTCCGCCGAGAGATGTGCATAGCCCGGCATGGAAGTACCGGGCATTCCCTTCTGAATCGTGCGGGCGATGGCTGCTTCGCTGGGGCCGTTTTTGTAGGCGGCGGGATCGCGGAAATCGCGGGCGGGCGGCTGGAGCGTCGCCGCAATCTGGCCATCGCCACGACCATCTGGCCCGTGGCACACCGCACACCCATTGCGCGTAAATAGGGCCTTGCCCTGTTCCACCGTACTTTGGGCATCCTCGCTCTCGCCCGCGCAGCCAGCCGCCAAGGCCCAGCACCATATCGCGGTCTTAGCCGCAGCTTTGCAGTTCAAAACTGAAGGTCGTCCCGGCCCCTAACTTGCTCTGCACGCTTACTTGCTCACCGTGGGCCTCGGCGATGTGACGCACGATAGATAAGCCCAAGCCCGTGCCGCCAAGCGAGCGCGAGCGCCCCTTGTCAACCCGGTAGAAGCGCTCGAAAATCCGGCCCAAGTCCTCAAAAGGAATGCCAATACCCGTATCTTCGACGTAAATCGCAAGGCGGTCGGAGCCTTCGACAGGCCGCGTGCCAATGCGGACTTTCCCTCCGGCGGGCGTGTATTTGACGGCGTTGTCGAGCAAGTTGATTAGAGCCTGTTCGATCAATTTGGGGTCGCAAATCACCCTGACAGACGGCGGAATGTCGCAGTGAATGGCGATTTGCTTTTGCGCGGCCGCTTGGCTGACCGAGCCAACAGACGTATCGACCAAAGGCTTTAGCTTGCAAGGGACCAACTCGACCGCCACTTGATCGGACTCCAGCCGCGACAGATCGAGCAAATCGCCGAGCAAGTGGGTCAGGCGGTCGGCGTGACTCTCGATGATGCCGGTGAAGCGGCGAGCCGTCGCCCGGTCGTCAACTGCGCCGTCGGATAAAATTTCGGCATAGCCCTTAATGGCTGTCAACGGCGTACACAACTCGTGCGACACATTGGCCACAAAGTCGCGGCGCATCCGCTCTAGCTGGCGCAAGCGCGTAATATCGTAGAGGACTGCCACTGCGCCGATGCACTCGTTCCCTTCGAGGACCGGCGCGACCTGCATGTCCAAATGGCACTCCGGCGCGCCGGTCAGTTCTACTTCCATTTCTCGACTGCGCCCTTCGGCCAAACACTCGGTCAGCGCTTCTTGGATGGCCGCGTAACGCACGACCTCGGCGGTCAATAGCCCTTCTAGCGGCAGGTCTAATTCAAACAGGTTGGCCAGCGCCTTGTTGGCCAGCACCACCCGGCCATCGCGATCGACGACCAAGATGGCCTCGGTAATACTTTCGAGGATAACCTCTAAGCGGCTCTTTTCACTTTCTAGCTGACCGACGCGCTGTTGAATGCGCTCGGCGAGATCCTTGAAAGCTCGCGCTAGTTCGGGATGGAACGTCTCCAACCAAGCTGGGTTGCCGAGCACTGCTTCGTCGCGCTGGCGCAACTGCTCTCCCTGCCGACGGGCAGCGCGGCTCCACAACCATATTTGCACGCTTGTCCAAAACGCGGCTAGCACGAGCGCGAGCGCGATGTGCCCACTCCACCAAACGAGCACGACCAAGAGCGCGTTGCTCAGCAGCAACATCCACCCGAGGCGCATCCTAGCGACCCTCCCGGCGAAAGCGATAGCCCATACCGCGCACGGTTTCGACCAGCTCGGCGGCCGTCCCGAGCTTTTCCCGCAGGCGGCGGATATGCGTATCAACCGTGCGGCGATAGCCACTGTACTCGTAGCCCCACACCACCTTGAGCAACTCTTCCCGCGACTGCACCCGCCCGCGCCGTTGGGCGAGGGTCGTCAAGAGCTTGAACTCGGTCGCCGTCAGCTCGATGGGATCGCTGTCTATTTGCACCTGACATCCCACCGGATCAATGGCCAAGGGGCCAGCCACGATCTGCACGGCCTCCGCTTTGCCGCGGCCCTGGACGCGGCGCAAGATGGCGCGGATGCGCAAGACGAGCTCGCGCGGAGAAAAGGGCTTGACCAAGTAATCGTCCGCACCCAATTCCAAGCCGACGATGCGATCGACCTCTTCGGCCCGCGCCGTCAGCATCAAGACCGGTATGTCCTTGGTGCGGGGACTTTGCTTGAGGAGGCGGCAGACCTCCAAGCCACTGATCCCCGGCAGCATCAAATCCAAGATCACGAGGCCGACCATATCTTGCTCAATCGCGCTCAGAGCCTGCTCTCCGTCCTCGGCTGATACGACCGCAAAGCCGGATTGTTCTAGATGGTACGAGACCAAATTGAGAATGTCGGGCTCGTCCTCGACGACTAGGATTTTGTCGTTCATGAGTCCTTTTCCTCCCACCATTCTTCTTTTTGATGCCGCACGATGCGCCCCTCGACGAGGAACGCCACGTTCTCGGCGATGTTGGAGGCGTGATCGCCGATCCTTTCAAGGTGCCGCGACACCAAAATCAGGTAGATACCGCGGTCGATGGTGTCCGGCCCAATCGACGGCGCGTGCATGTACGTGAGCAACTCGCGAAAAATCTGGTCGCGCAACAGGTCGAGTTCCTCGTCGCGCTGACCAACATCGCGCGCCAAGTCCACATCGCGGCGCACGAACGCATCGAGGGCGTCCTTGACCATGCTCTGGGCCAATTCAGACATCCTTGGTATGTCGATCAGCGGCTTGAGCAGCGGCAGCTTGTTGAGCACCTCGGCGCGCTGGGCGATGTTGACGGCTTGATCGTTGATCCGCTCTAGATCTTCGTTGATTTTCAGGATGCAGGCCAACAGCCGCAGGTCGCTGGCCATCGGCCCTTGGGTCGCAAACACCTTCAGGCAGGTCTCTTCAACCCCGATTTCCCAATCGTCGATCTTCTGCCCCCCCTCAATCACTACCTGTACTAGCTCGTCGTCGCGGTCCACGAGGGCGCGCACAGCCTGCTCGATGGACTCCTCGACCGCCCCGCCCATTTTTAATAAATCCTGTTTGAGCTCGTCTAATTGCTGGTCGAATCTTCGTTCCATGGCACCTTCCTCCCTCAGCCGAAGCGGCCGGTTACGTAGTCTTCGGTCTGTTTGTTGCGAGGGTTGGTAAACATGTCTTCGGTCTGGCTGAACTCGATCAAGGAGCCTAGATAGTAGAAGGCCGTATAGGTCGAAATCCGCGCCGCCTGTTGTAGATTGTGCGTGACGACGATGATGGTGTAATCGGACTTCAGCTCGGTGATCGTCTCCTCGACCCGCGCAGTGGCAATCGGGTCCAGCGCCGAGCAAGGCTCGTCCATCAGCACGACCTCCGGCTCGACGGCGAGGGTGCGCGCGATGCACAGCCGCTGCTGCTGGCCGCCGGACAGGCTCAGCGCGTTGTCCTTGAGCCGGTCTTTGACCTCGTCCCACAGCGCCGCGGCTTTTAGGCTCTTCTCCACGGCCTCGTCGAGCACCCGGCGGCGGTTTTCCCCGGCGATTCGCAGACCGTAGGCCACGTTCTCGTAGATGGATTTGGGGAAGGGATTGGACTTTTGAAACACCATGCCCACCCGCCGCCGCAAGTCGATCACATCGCAATCGGGCGCGTAAATGTCGCGGCCACTGACTCGCACCGAGCCTTCAATGCGTGCGGATTCGATCAGGTCATTGAGGCGATTGAAACAGCGCAAGAGCGTCGATTTGCCGCAGCCCGAAGGCCCGATAAACGCGGTCACCTCGCGCTCGGGAATGCTCAAGTCGATGTCGTGCAGGGCCTGAGTCTCGCCGTAGAACATGTTCAGATTTTCCACCTCGACGATGGAATTTGCACAGTCCGAGGCTAAGGGCTGGCTCATGGCATCTCCTAAAAGGCCGCGGTGGCGTATTTCTTGCGCAATTTGTTGCGGACGACAATCGCCGTCAAGTTCAGGAGCAGAACAATGGTCAACAGCATCAGAGCCGTGGTGTACACCATAGGCCGGGCTGCCTCCACGTTGGGCGACTGGAAGCCCACGTCGTAGATGTGGAAGCCCAAGTGCATAAACTTGCGCTCCAAGTGAAAAAATGGCGCGAACGCATCGAGCGGTAAATCCGGCGCCAGCTTGACGACGCCAGTGATCATCAGCGGCGCGACCTCGCCGGCCCCGCGCGCCGTGGCCAAGATGACGCCCGTGAGAATGCCCGGCAGGGCACTGGGCAGTACCACGCTCCAAATCATCTGAAATTTGGTCGCCCCCAACGCCAGCGCACCTTCGCGCATCTCTCGGGGCACGGACGCCAGGCTCTCCTCCGTGGCGACGATGACGACCGGCACCGTCAGCAGGGCCAGCGTCAGCGAGGCCCAGAGAATGCCGCCAGTGCCATAGGTGGGCGTCGGCAGGGCATCCGCGTAAAAGAGCTGGTCAATGCTGCCGCCGATGCCGTACACGAAGAAGCCCAAGCCGAACATGCCAAAGACAATAGAAGGCACGCCCGCCAAGTTGTTGACCGCAATCCGCACGAGGCGCACCAAAAAACCCTGCCGGGCGTACTCGCGCAGGTAGAGCGCCGCGAGGACCCCAAAGGGCACGGCTGCCAAGCTCATCAGCATCACCATCATTACCGTGCCAAAGAGCGCGGGGAATATGCCGCCCTCGGTGTTGGATTCGCGCGGCTCGCCGGCCACAAATTCCCAGCCCTTGGACAGATAGGTCTGTACCTTGGCCCCGACGCCCATCAGATTGGGGCGATAGGCGCGGACGATGGCCGCCACTCCGACGCGGCGCGTCTCACCCCCGGCCAGCTCGACTTCCACCTCCCAGCGCTCCTGCTGCACTCGCAACTCATCCAAGCGCCCCGACAGGGCCTCGTGCTCGTCCCACAGGGCCTGGCGACGCACCTCGTTTGCAGCGAGTTGTGCGTCGTTTTGCTCGCGCTGCAAGCGCCGCTCTTGTAGGCGCAAGTCATCTATGGCGCGATTGAGCTTGCCCAGTTCGCCGCGCTCTAAGGCGTGGATGCGCTCGCCTAGTTCGCCGACTTGGTCCATCAGTCCCTGTAAGGCTTCCCAGCTCCCCTCTCCTTTTGCCAGCAGCCGCTCCTCCTCGTACAAGGCCGCGATAAAGCCGTGCATATCTCCCCACTCGACCCGCTCGAAAACCACGGCCTCGGCCGGTCTTTCGCGCTCGGCAATCGCGTCTTCATCCACCCAGCGAAAATCTTGGCCATACGCATCGCGGTTGCCGACCTTTAGCTGCACTCGATAGTGCCCGGCGGCTCCGGGAATGGGCTGGCGATCCACCAGTTTGCCCATGATCGGCGGACCGTCTTTGAGGCGCAACAGGGTCAAATCCTGCGGCCAGAACACGCCCGCACCGTTATAGACAATGATCCCCACCAAGCCGGCGATCATCGCCAAACACAGGGCCAGTGCTCCGCCCGTAAGCCAGATAAAAGGGTCGCCCCGCCGCCAGAACTTCATCGCAGTTGATTTATTGCTCTCCATTTGGTAGCGCCTTATCGAATCAGAGCCATTTTGCCCACTAGGACTTGCGTGGTCGTTTGCATTCGATACAGGTACACACCCGAGGTAACGGGGTATCCCTGTTGGTTGCGTCCGTCCCAATGGAAGGTATGATGGCCTGCGGCAAGAGGATGCCCTTCCAAGAGGGTACATACGACTTGCCCGGTTATGTTGTAAATGGTCATCCAGACGGGACTGCTGGCCGGTAACTGGACATGCAGGCTCGTGGTTGGATTGAACGGGTTGGGTGCAACGTGGACGACTAGGGCCACGTCGGGCAGGACGGTGCGCTTGGCGGCAGCGGCTTCATCTGGGGCGTCCTCGGCGGGTGCTTCTTCGTCTTGTGCTTCGTCCTCTTCGTCCTCTTGTGCTTCTTCGTCCGGCTCGTCCTCGGCTTGGGTTTCCTCGGCGGGTGCTTCTTCGTCCGGCTCGTCCTCGGTGGGTGCTTCCTCGTCTTGCGTTGCTTGGTCTTGGTCTTCGTCGGCCTGCGCCCGCACCGTACCCGTAGTATCCGCGCTCGGGCCGGCTCCCACCTTGTTGACCGCCCGCACTTGGAACGCATACGACGCCCCGCTTTGTAAGCCGGACACCGTGTAGCTGGTTACGACGCCCATACTCGTCCAGCCCGACCAACTACTCGTGCCGTTGCGCCGGTAGCGATATTGATAGTCCGTAATCGGTGCGCCGTTGGCTTTCGCCGCCGTCCAACGCAGGTCCACCCGCGTGTAGATGCTGCCCGGCCGTCCCGACAGGGTGCCGGGTGGGCCGGGCCGGTCGATGACCGCATCGGTCTTAGCACTCTGGGCTTGCTTGTTGGTGCCGTGGCCGTCGTCATACAGTGCCCGGGCCCGCAGCCGCAGCCCGATATGTATGGTGCGGGGGGTGAAGGTGGTCGCTAAGCCGCTGCTGGCACCCTCGACGGCCTCTTCCTCGCCCGCTGCTTCCTCGCTAGCTCCCTCCACACCGGCCGGGCGAAAGTACGACCAGCGCCAGCGCAGATTCTTCACCCCGCCATCCGGGTCCGACAGCGTAGCGGTCAGGGCGGTGCCGACCCGGGGTTGGCTTGACGACAGCGACACCGTGCCCGGATCATCGACGTTGGGCTGGACCGGCGTGGCCGAGATGCTGGCGGCCGAGCCGTCGCCGGCCGCATTGACGGCGCGCACCTCAAACGTGTAGGCCGTGCCGTTGGTCAGCCCGGTGATCGTCTGGCTCCGCGCCGAGGCTCCCCCAGACACCGTAGCCCAATTGCCCCCACTGCGTCGATACTCATACCGCCCAATCGGCACACAGCTATCGACGGTAGGCGCCGTCCAAGTGAGCGTCACCTGTTTATCGCCCGCCGACGCCGACAATCCCGGCCGCGGCGGGGTCGAGCCGGACAGGGTGGCCGCGGCACTGTCGGCCGGGCCATCCCCCTCGCCATTGACGGCGCGCACTTCAAACGTATAGGCGGTGCAATTCGATAGCCCGGTAATCGTCTGACGACGTGCCGAGGCTCCGCCGGACACGGTCGCCCAACTTCCCCCGCTGCGCCGATACTCATACCGCACAATGGTCGAGCCATGGGCGACCGCCGCCGTCCACGTAAGCGTTATCTGCCCCGTACCGGCCGCCGCCGACAGACTAGGCTTTCCCGGCGGACCGATGACCGGATCGGTCTTGACGCTGTAGGCTTGCTTGTTGGAGCCGTGGCCGTCGTCGTACAGCGCCCGGGCCCGCAGCCGCAGCCCGACATGTCGCGCCCGGGGCGTGAAGGTAGTCGATAGGCTGCTGCTAGCGCCCTCGACGGCCTCTTCCTCGCCCGCTTCGTCCTCGCTGGCTCCGGCCACACCGGCCGGGCGAAAGTACGACCAACGCCAGCGTAGATTCGTTACCCCGCCGTCCGGGTCTGAAAGCGTGGCGCGGATGGCCGTGCCCACCCGCGGCGCAGTCGAAGACAGCGACACGGTGCCCGCCTCATCCACATTGGACACGCTGACGGTCGTTGTAACCGTCGCCGACAAGGCACCATCGTCCACCGACACCGACACCGCATAGCGCACTTGCTGCTCAAAATCGGGGGTGCGCTTGAATGCCAGCGAGCGCGTCGTACCCGTGCCAACCCATTCAAAGGCGGACGCATCCGCGCCACTGAGCGTCCACGTCAGCGGGTCGTTATCCGGATCGCTCGCCTCGTAGGAGCCGACGGTGCCGGTGCTATGTTCGGCCACGGTCGCGCTGGCCGGACCGGTCAACGAAGGCGACCGATTGGATGGCACCGGCGTAGCTGTCGCCGCCCGCGCCGCCCCCTTGCCCACGCGGTTGACCGCCCGCACTGCAAAGGTGTAGGTCGTGCCGTTGGTCAAGCCGCTCACCGTGTGGCTGGTCGTCTGGGCATCGCTGTTGGCTATCGCCGTCCAATCCGGCTGCCAATTCGTACCGCCATCCTTGCTTTGACGATATTCGTAGCCGCTAATTGACGCTCCGCCATCCGACGCCGGCGCCTGCCACGTCAACGTTACCTGTCCATCACCCGGCACCGCCGTCAACGACGCCGGGGCCTCTGGCGGCCCCACGACCCCTTCCGTCGCCGCACTCCGCGCCGTCTTGGTCGCACTGCTGCTGTGGCCATCTCGATAGTGGACCGTCGCCTGTACCCGCAACCCCACATCGCCTGCTTGCGGCGTGTAGCTGGACAACTCCGCTACCCCCGACGCGCCTTCTGCGCCAGCGGGCACCTCCGTCCAATCGGCGGCGGACGATGCCCGCCGCTGCCACTGCCAAACCGCCCCGGTGATACTACCATCCGGGTCCGACAGCGTCGCTGTCAGCGGCGTGCCCACCTGCGGCTGCGTCGAGGTCAACGCTACCGTGCCGGCTTCGTCTATATTGGATACGCTGATGGTCGTTGTAACCGTCGCCGACAACGGCTCGGCATCAGCAACCGCAACGGACACCGCATAGCTGGCCTGCTGCTCAAAATCGGGCGGCGTCTTGAAGGCCAACGAGCGCGTCGGGCCCGTGCCAGCCCACTCAAAGGTCGCCGCATCCGCACCCCCCAGTGCCCACGTCAGCGGGTCATTATCCGGATCGCTCGCCTCATAGGGGCCGATGGTGCCGGTGCTGTTTTCGGCCACGGTCGCCGTATCTGGACCTTTCAATGTTGGCGACTGATTGGCTTGCTGAGGCGTAGCCGTAACCGAAAATGCTTCACCGGCCCCCACCCGGTTGACGGCCCGCACTTCAAAGGTGTATTGGGTGCCGTTGGTCAAGTCGGGTACGGTCTGCTCGCGAGCATCAACGCCCCCGGCTACCTCCGTCCACGCCGTCCACGTTTGCCCATCGCTATAGCGATACTCATACCGCCCAATGGCCGCCCCAAAGTCAATGGCCGCACTCCACGTAAGCGTGACCTGTCTATCCCCGGCGGTCGCCAACAGAATACCCACCTTCGACGGGATATCCACCACCGGCTCGGTCTTGACGCTCTCGGCGGATTTACCCGTACCGTGGCCGTCGTCATACAACGCCCGCGCCTGAATCCGAGTCTCAACCAGCACTCGGGTGGGCGTCAGGGTGGCCGTCTGGCCGTCGGCGGTGCCGGACGCTGCGGGCACTTCTTCGCCTTGGCCGGTCACCCCCGACCGGAAATACAACCAACTCCAGCGCAGATTCGTTACCCCGCCATCGGGATCGCTCAAGGTCGCGGTGAGGGGCACCCCGACTTGCGGCGTGGTCGAAGACAGCGTAACGGTGCCGGCCTCGTCTATATTGGACACGCTGACGGTTGTTGTAACCGTCGCCGACAAGGCCCCGTCGTCCACCGACACGGACACCGCATAGCTCGATTGCTGCTCAAAATCAGGCGGCGTCTGGAAGGCCAGTGAGCGCGTCAGACCCGTGCCGGTTAGCTCGAAGGCCGCCGCATCCGCGCCCCCCAGCGACCACGTCAGATCGTCGTTGTCGGGATCATCCGCCTCGTAGGGGCCAATTGCGTCCGTGCTGTGTTCGGCCACGGTCGCAGTGGCCGAACCTTGTAACGTCGGCGGCTGGTTAGACGGCACCGGCGTGGCCGTCACCGCCCGCGCCGCCCCTGTGCCCACCGCATTGACCGCTCGCACCTCAAAGGTGTATTGGGTGTCGTTGGTCAGCCCATCCACCGTGTGGCCGGTCGTCTGGCTGTCGCTGCCTTTGATCGCCGTCCAATCCGGTTGCCAATTCGTGCCGTCATCCTTGCTCTGGCGATATTCGTAGCCGCTAATCGGCTCGCCGCCATTCGACGCCGGAGCCTGCCACGTCAGCACCACCTGCCCATCGCCCGGCGCAGCCGTCAACGATGCCACGGCGACCGGGGGACCCACCACCCCTTCGGTCGCCGCACTCTGCGCTGTCTTGGTATCGGTCGCATCCGTACTGTGGCCATCTCGATAGCGCACCGTCGCTTGCAGCATCAACCCCACATCGCCTGCTTGGGGCGTGTAGCTCGACAGCTCCGCTACCCCCGACGCGCCTTCCACCCCGGCCGGTACATCCGCCCAATCCGCGGAAGACGACGCCCGGCGCTGCCACTGCCAAACCGCGCCGGTGATACTCCCGTCCGGGTCCGAAAGCGTCGCCGTCAGCGACGTGCCTACCTGCGGCTTTGTCGAAGTCAATTCTACCGTGCCGGCCTCGTCCACATTGGACACGCTGACGGTCGTTGTAACCGTCGCCGACAACGGCTCGGCATCAGACACCTCAACAATCACCGTGTAGCTCGCCTGTTGCTCAAAATCAGGCGGCGTCTTGAAGGCCAGCGAGCGCGTCGTGCCCGTGCCCTCCCACTCGAAAGCGTCGGCATCCGCGCCACCCAGCGACCACGTCAGCGCGTCATCGTCCGGGTCGTCCGCCTCATAGGGGCCAATCGCGTCCGTGCTGTGTTCAGCGACGGTTGCCTCCTCGGGACCCGTCAACGTCGGCGGCTGGTTGGACCACACCGGCGTCGCCGTCACACTACGCGCCGCCCCTGTGCCCACCGCATTGACCGCCCGCACTTCAAAGGTGTACTGGGTATCGTTGGTCAAGTCCTCCACCGTGTGGCCGGTCGTCTCCGCATCGCTGTCTTTGATCGCCGTCCAATCCGGTTGCCATGTCGTACCGCCATCCTTGCTTTGACGATACTCATAGCCGCTAATCGGCTCGCCGCCATCCGACGCCGGAGCTTGCCACCCCAACACCACCTGCCCATTGCCCGGCACCGCCGTCAACGACGCCAGTGCGGCCGGCGGACCCACCACCGCTTCCGTCGCCCCACTCTGCACCGTCTTGGTCGCGTTGCTGTGGCCATCGCGGTAGCCCACCGTCGCTTGCAGCATATATCCCACATCGCCCGCCTGCGGCGTGTAGCTCGATAGCTCGGCCATCCCCGAGGTGCCTGCTACCCCAACAGACACCTCCACCCAATCCGCGGTGTCATCCACCCGCCGCTGCCACTGCCACGCCGGTGATACTGCCGTCCGGGTCCGAAAGCGTCGCCGTCAGGGGCGTGCCTACCTGCGGCTGGGTCGAAGTCAGCGCGACCCTACCGGCCTCCTCTATATTGATCACCCGCACCGTCACATCCAGCGTCGCCGACCGCGACCCGTCGGATACCCCAACCGTCAGTGTATAGGTTGCTTGCTGCTCAAAATCAGGCGGCGTCTTCAAGCGGAGCGCCCGCGCCTGGCCGCTGCCAAACAACTCAAAGGCCGCCGCATCCGCGCCCGCAAGCGACCACACCAGCGAATCCTTATCCGGGTCGCTAGCGCGATAGGTGGTCACCCGGATGAGGCCCTCGCTCACCCACGCCTCCGCAAAGCCGGTCAACACCGGAGGACGATTGGACGACACCGGCGTGGCCGTCGCCTGAAGCACCGCCCCCTTGCCTATATTATTGATCGCCCGCACTTCAAAGGTGTATTGCGTGTCGTTGAGCAGTCCATCCACCGTGTGGCCGGTCGTCTCCGCATCACTATTGGCTATCGCCGTCCAATCCGGTTGCCAATTCGTGCCGCCATCCGCACTCTGCCGATATTCGTAGCCAGTAATCGGCTCGCCGCCATCCGACGCCGGAGCTTGCCACCCCAACACCACCTGCCCATCGCCTGGCACCGCCGTCAACGACGCCACGACGGCCGGCGGCCCCACCACCGCTTCCGTCGCCCCACTCTGCACCGTCTTGGTCGCGTTGCTGTGGCCATCGCGGTAGCGCACCGTCGCTTGCAGCATAGACCCCACATCGCCCGCCTGCGGCGTGTAGCTCGATAGCTCGGTGCCTGCTACCCCAGCAGACACATCCACCCAATCCGCCGTGGCCGATGCCCGCCGCTGCCACTGCCACACCGCGCCGGTGATACTCCCATCCGGGTCCGACAGCGTCGCCGTCAGTGGCGTGCCTACCTGCGGCTGGGTCGAAGTCAGCGCGACCCTACCGGCCTCCTCTACATTTATCACCCACACCGTCACATCCAGCGTCGCCGACCGCGATCCATCGGATACCCCAACCGTCAGTGTATAGGTCGCTTGCTGTTCAAAATCAGGCGGCGTCTTCAAGCGAAGCGCCCGCGCCCGGCCGCTGCCAAACAACTCAAAGGCCGCCGCATCCGCGCCCGCAAGCGACCACACCAGCGAATCCTTATCCGGGTCGCTAGCGTGATAGGTAGTCACCCGGATGAGGCCCTCGCTCACCCACGCCTCCGCAAAGCCGGTCAACACCGGAGGACGATTGACCGACACCGGCAAAGTGATTGAAGCCTCAGCCCGAGGTAAGGCATTACCACTAGCGTTATAAGAGGTAACCACATAACTATAGGTTCCTCCAGTCAGGTTCGTGTTGTCGGCCCAAGTGATTATATTTGACCCTACCGTCCCTATATGGGTATAACCAGTAAGTGTTCCGTCCCACGAACTATTCGCTTGCTTTCTGTATATTCTGAACCCTTGTTCATTGTTCTCTTCAATGTCGAGCTTCATGTAATTCTTACCGGCGTAATTCCAATCCAATCTGTTGGGTGCGGTGTTGTCATTCCAAGATAGACTTCTCGAGCCATGATTTCCCGACACACTCAACAAGTCACAGGTCGCAGGTTTTGCCGAGCCATTCCTCAACACAAGAGAATTGTACAAGGCTATGACAGAGGCGTCCTTTTGGCTATCCAGTGAACCGAGCAGTGCTTCTTTGTATGATTCTATATGCGAGGAAGCCCTCAATAGACCACCGACATTCCAACGCTCTCGGACTCGCTCCAATAAAAATGACCCCGGAAGAGATAGATCATCATTATCACCTTTATAACGTGGTGCTCTTAACGTCACATCATCCCAAAGACTGTGTAGGAAACAAGCCACTGCGCCTTCTATTTTTGTACGATCTGTAGTCGCCGTATTCGGTAAGATTGCTTGCGAGTGATCGAGAAATTGATAGGAGACCCTCCTAGAACTTTTAGGTCCCCAGTCCCTCGACGAGGTTGGCTCAGGCAAATTGGGCAATTCCTTCGTATACCAGAACATATGACAAGCGGCTTCATAGAATTGTGCCCAGCCTTCTGTCCAAGCAATATCGTCAGTTGTTTGCAAAGTAAAATGATGGTCATCGATTTTATCATATACTTGCACCCCAACCTTATCAAACTCAACGAAATGACCGTATTCATGATAAGCTAAACCGGAACTAGGCTCTCCCGTAAACACGATTCTTGGAACCGTTATGAGTTCTCCATGACATCCCGGAAACCACTGCGAGAACCCAGGAATAATAGTGTCAGGTACACAGAACCATCCAAGTGATATGTTTCTTAAATTAAGTCGAAAATAGTAACGTATCTGGTGAGGTGTGTAACCCAACTCATCTATACTGAATCGTCTTGCACGATATAAGTAACGCAAGGCACTACCGCGAAGTGGATCAATCCCGCCGATATTCGCCGTATTGGAATTGATGTTTGATGTTTCGTTGGAAATATCTATGTAGGCATAAGCCGGGAATTGGGATCCCACACCCATATCCCCATCAAAGGCCGCGTCGTTTACGCTATTGACATATACTCTTACTTTGGAAGAGTAGTGATGCGCAGGACGGTCGGAAACAAAGCTGAAGTCGAACTCGTACCGCCCATCCATATCGGTTACTGGTACATCGTTGGAGTGTCCGGGTGGATGATAACTAGTTCTTGGGTCATTATCATAATCCCAATCCAACCAAACCCCCACACCTGGAATTCCCAAGGCTGTATTAGGCGGAAAGGTGGGTTGATACTGAATCTTGCCAGAAATTCTTACTTTTATGTTGTAGGTCTGGCCAGATGTTTCCCTTATACCCGATTCTCCTTCAGGAAACCGCTTCACCACAACAGGTGCCCGGGTATAGGTCGTGTCGGGTCTCAGGAAATTACGCGGAACTATATCTCCATCCCTTATGGTCACATAAATGGGGATGATTCCATGTTTCACCAAATTCTCTTCTTCCGAGTCCGTAGTTGATTCAAAAGAATATGCCACAAAGAACCCAAAATGCCCATTGTCTGGCAGGTAAACTGTGAAGGTTTCCTCAATCTCCTGAGATTCGATAAGCCCACGTTTGGAAATTTTGGTTATCACCTGATCGTTATTGGGCAGTTCTCGTATCGTATCGGGCATTCTGAGATGAAAAGTCAGATCCCCGGCCATTAACATCGTTGTCTTTATAGTTAGGTCGGCTTTGTTCGTCGCCTCATCAACCATTCGGACTTCCGGCCCTTGAATCTGAAGTGCAAAGTGCACAGGGAGGCTGGCAAACAACAGCGAGGCCATGCCGATAAGTAACAGGGCCGTGATAATCAATGATCTTTTCATCGTCTGTATCTCCATCGCGTTATTGATTGTCCAGTTTTTCCATATAAATGTTAATATGGATTCTATCGTTATCAAGACCCGATATCGTATCGAGTCGAGCATCAAATTTCCAGAGCTTGTACCCAGATTTCCAAGCAATTAATTTGCTAGTATTCTCTTTAGCACACTCACTATCACCGAAGCGACCCCGCTCCTCACATAGAAAAAAATATCCATCTTCTCTGGTTTCTGTCAGATCATAAATAACATTATAGGTTATAGAAGTTGATTCGTCGGCATTTATAAATATCGACGAATCGATGAGAGCATTGTCTGGTATTCTTGGGTACTTAATTCCTACATAAACCTCGTTCAGTGGTTCCAAGGTCTCCTTATCTCTGACGACCCCTACTAGGCCATATCCAAAATACTCTATTGGGAAGTGTTTTTCACATCCACTGGCCCAAAGGATAACTACTGTTATAAGAAGAAAACTGAGTACGACATGGGGTAACAAAAAACACGGTTGCTTCAACCGCGACAAAGATAAATTTCTTACGGAACTCATCGCAAAAACCTCCTTTGAAAAAAGTAACTGTTCACTTCTCTGCTAGATTTACATCGCCTGCTTGCGGCGTGTAGCTCGACAGCTCCGCTACCCCCGACGCGCCTTCCACCCCGGCCGGTACATCCGCCCAATCCGCGGAAGACGACGTCCGGTGCTGCCACTGCCACACCGCGCCAGTGATACTCCCATCCGGGTCCGAAAGCGTCGCCGTCAGCGGCGTGCCCACCTGTGGCTGTGTAGAGGTCAGCGCCACCGTGCCGGCCTCCTCTATATTTATCACCCGCACCGTCACATCCAGCGTCGCCGACCGCGATCCATCGGATACCCCAACCGTCAGTGTATAGGTTGCTTGCTGCTCAAAATCAGGCGGCGTCTTCAAGCGGAGCGCCCGCGCCTGGCCGCTGCCAAACAACTCAAAGGCCGCCGCATCCGCGCCCGCAAGCGACCACACCAGCGAATCCTTATCCGGGTCGCTAGCGTGATAGGTGGTCACCCGGATGAGGCCCTCGCTCACCCACGCCTCCGCAAAGCCGGTCAACACCGGAGGACGATTGGACGACACCGGCGTGGCCGTCGCCTGAAGCACCGCCCCCTTGCCTATATTATTGATCGCCCGCACCTCAAAGGTGTATTGGGTGTCGTTGAGCAGTCCATCCACCGTGTGGCCGGTCGTCTCCTCATCACTGTCGGCTATCACCGTCCAATCCGGTTTCCACGTCGTACCCCCATCCTTGCTTTGACGATATTCGTAGCCGGTAATCGGCTGTCCCCCATCTGACAGCGGAGCTTCCCACTCCAGCACCACCTGCCCATCGCCCGGCACCGCCGTCAACGACGCTGGCGCGGCCGGTGGTCCCACCAAGAGCGTCGGAACACTTTCGGCGCTCTGCGAGCCAAACCCATCCGTATAGACCGCCCGTACATAAAAATCATACCCCCCTAACGTGGGGCTGAGCCGAAGGTGGGGACTGGTGGTCTCAAACGGTTCTCCCACCGCCCCACCCACCTGATCCGGCCGCACATAATGCTGAGACCAAGCCACATCCCCGACAATGCCATCCTCGTCGCGCAACGTCGCCGTAATCTCCGCACCCACCTGCGGCCTATCGGTCGAAAGCGTCACCGTACCCGGATCATTGACATCGGTTACGGCCACCTGAACCGTCAGGGTATCCGCCAGTGAGCCATCGGTAGCAACCACATCCACGCTATAGAGCGCTTGCTGTTCGTGGTTGGGCGGATCGGCAAACGACAAGACTCCGACGCCATCAATCTGGAAGGAGGACACATCGGTACCCGAAACCGACCACGCGATCGTGTACGGGGCCGGATTAGCCACCGCGTAGGTAGCAATCGCTTCCGGGTCGTTTTCGGCAAACGACACGTTGGCCAGTCCCTCAATCGTCGGGGGAGGAAGGGCATTGCGAAGCGTGGTATGATCGCCCAAGGAGATCGTCCCGCCCGTCATCTTTTGAATGCCGCCCCAATCGTGCGCATTGTCCTGGGGATCCGGCCCGCGGAAGACGACCGGATGGCTACTGGTCCCTGCGGATTTCAAGGTGCCATAGACGAAAATCTCCGAGTGACTCGCATTGCCTTTCTTAAACTGGTGGCGATCCTTTTTGGATGGAAACGTAATCGTGGTACCGGCCTTGATCGTCAGCGTCGCCCCAGGAAACACCACTACATCGCCGTGCAAGGATACTGTGCCACTTAAAGAATCTGCGCCGATAACCATCCAGTGGTGGTAGCTAGCGGGGGCGTCTTTGTAGGAAAAAGGATAGGTAAAATCAAATATCCACCATGAACCTCCTGTAAAACCTTGTTTGAACAGCTTCAAACCTCCCCAACCTGCATGATACGGACCGCGTGGGCTCGTGTTACCCGAAGGGCCTTTCAATAAGCCAATAATGAGGGCATTTCCAATGTCAGCATCAGGATCAGAGTGAGGTGAAGCCACAACTGGCGTCCCCCACAAGATATCTGCTCCCAGCCAACTCATACTCCCGGTAAGCCCCATGTTATCGTTATTGCTTGGCTTGGGCAGATTTTCTGGCAACACTACCAGTTTATAACTTTCCCATAGGTCATTATGGGAATCACCGGCCTGAGTGCTCAATATTTTGCCCGTGTGGGTCATATATTCGTACACGGGATCCCCTCCATCCGAACCGTCTCCGCTACCATTGAGGAAAACTTTCCCTCCGAAGGGGTACGATCCATGGGAACCGGCCCCCACGTAAACAACCGGATGGGTCCCTTGGCTCAGTTTTAAACTATTTTGCGGGCTGAACACAAAGCTAGAAGCTAGACCGGGCATCTCCAATGTTGCTTCTAATTCTGTGTCGTGATAGACTTTGTGAAAGTAATTTTCGTAGTAGGATAAATGAGCCTTATGAAACGAATACTCCACGCCTAAGATCTTTGCTGTCTTAGGATCGCTTGAACTGACCACTACATTAATTCCCTGCCAGTCGCCTTCGTGTCTATTCCACCAATGATTGTAAGGGTAGAAATAGAAGTACTTAATTACCGTGATAGAATTTTCATAATTGCTATTTGTTGTTTCCCATATACGCACATACGCGGTATTGGGAAATTTCTCACCGGCATATTTCCCCTTGCCTAAGTACGTATTGTTCCATTCTCCGGGGGTTTCCCCAGGATAGTTGAAATGGTCAGGATACACATAGCCAGAGAACGCCACTCCATTTGGATGGATACGGTTATAAGAGGCGTAACAATCAGGAGTAAGAAAAGCAAACTTATTCGCAGAAAAATCCACCTTGGGACAATTAGCTTCGACAGTCTCCAAGTCTATGGGAGGATTATAACCTCCGGGGAGGCCTTGGGTTATCCTAGGATTCTCTTTATCATTTAAGTCTCTACTGCTAAACCATATATTCTCTGCTGACTGAGCCCCCATAATTTCCACGGGTTCAGGTTTGAGTACTTCAATATCTCCCCATTTGCCACCAGTATCCTCCGTGAGTACCAGAATGGGTGAAAACTTCTTAGCCAATTGCTCAGCATCTGTCTCTGCATCAGCATCTGCTATCGTGAGGAAAGCAAATAGGGTAAGCGCAACAATCACAAAGGGCATAGTGGATCCTTTTCTCTCGTGGAAGCGTTAAAAACGTAGCTTGACAATAGCGGAGAGGCTACCGTTAAGAACTGGTCCTAAACTGACGGAGACGCGGCTGTTTTGACTATCTTGAGGGGGCTTGCGCCATAGTTCAGACCCGATGGTTGCACCAATGAGGGGAGCGAACGGCCAAGAAGTATCGCTTTCTAATGCCATTCTGCCAACAAACCATCCCGCCATGCTACCAGCCCATGTCAGTATCCCTTTATCCCGTGAATCAACCCAACTTACGCCAAGCGGAGAGCCGAACGTGTATCCGAGAAGGGCGATACGAGGACCAGCAGCAACTGAAGCGATTGGGTCAGGATTGGAGTTCTCTCCGATAATAAACACTACTAGAGTGCCAAAGCTGCCCCCAAGAACACCGGCCCCCAACTTTTTAACAACTCGAATGGTTGAGCTTTCCACTGTCAACGAATCCTCCGACTCAGCTTGGGCTTGGACAGACTGCAACGTGCTTGAAGCAAAATCCTCCATCTGCTCCGACAGACTATCGCTACGGGTGGCCTCCAGCTTGGTTTGGGCTAGCTGAACCCGCAGTTGGCACTGGCCACTAGCGGGACCAGCATCTACTTGTACATTGTTGCTAGCCACCGCTCTGTGGGAAAGCGATTGTAGCGACGAGGGAAGCGGAAAAGAAAACCGGTTGGAATCTTCGGCCGGACAGACGGTGGGTGCGATAGCGACACTTCCCAATAAGCCAACTACACCAAAAATGAACGATTTCATTTTCATTTTACAGAGTCAAAAGCGCAGTGTGACGATAGCCAATAAATTTCTTGGGACATCCGATGCCAAACGAAAAGAAAACAGCAAATTTTGAGATTGCTTGGGCCGCTTGGGTCCTCCTGTTACTGTGTCCATCCGCGATAGCTCCGATGCAAGTACTGGCATCCCAAATACAGCTATCAAAGCAGCCCACTCTGATAATTCACTATGATTTGGCGAATCTAACAGTTTAGCAGCTCCCCACCATCCTAAACTATTACCTATGAATGTCATCCAGAACGAACTCTCTTGCCTATCGGCCAAGTACACGCCAATAGGGTATCCGAAAAATTGCGCTACATACACGGCAGCCGCTACACCGATACCATCACCTCCTTCTGTTTCCTCTCCTAACGTCAGAAATACAAGTCCTAAACCGGCCGTCGTTAACGCACCTGCGCCCACCTTTTTGAGAATCCGAGTCATAGCCCGATCGCCGTCGCCCTTGTCCGCTTTCACACTCGACGAATCCACTAGATCGGCCTCCACGGCCAACGAGTCCATCGACTCAGCTTGGGTCGGCTGAACCAGTAGGCCGCACACAGCAGCTATAGGCAAAAAAGCATGTAACATGAATTGCCTCCTTTATTCCTCCGAACTTTGCATCTCCGTGCCACGAACCCCCGCCCACGACCTATTGATCGCCCATGCTGCAAAAAGTTGGGCTGGCGTTGAACAACGCCGACACCCATGGACCAAGGTGATTTCGCGGCCCACGACCTACTCATATCTCACAGTCGATTGTACTTATCCCGCAGGCGCTGGCGCACGATCTCGGCCAACGAGTTGATAAAGAAAGTGACCACAAACAGTAGCAAGCCACTGAGGAAAAGCACGCGGTAGAGCGTGCCTTGGTGCGGCGCTTCGGGCAACTCCACGGCGATATTGGCCGAGATGGTGCGCATGCCGTTGAAAATGTTCCAATCCATGATCGGGGTATTGCCCGTGGCCATCAGCACGATCATGGTTTCCCCGATCGCGCGACCGAGGCCGATCATAGCGGCCGAGAAAATGCCCGGCAAGGCCATGGGCAACACCACCTTGATGGCCGTCTGCCAAGGCGTGGCTCCCAAGGCCAGCGAGCCGGCGCGCAAGTGGCTGGGCACGCTAGAGAGCGCGTCCTCGCAGATGGTGAAGACCAGCGGCACGACCGCAAAGCCCATGGCAAACCCCACTACCAAGCAATTGCGCTGGTCGTAGCCAACGCCCGCATCTTGCCGCAGCCAGCGCAGAAAGTGGCCGTCAAAAGCCAAGTCTTCAAAGACCGGCCCCAGCGCGTACGCCAACCAAGCGACCAGCAGGGTCACCGCGCCGAGCAAGTATATCTCCCCAACCCGAGCCACTTGGCGCACCCAAGCCTCCGGGGCGTATTGCCAGCCCCAAGCCGCAGCGAGGACCACGGTTGGCACCGCCGGCAGCAGCAGCAAGGTCCCCAACAAATGCGATTCGAGCAGTGGGGCCAGCCACAAGCCAGCTAAGAAGCCCAAGATGACGCTCGGCAACGAGGCCATGACCTCCACAGACGGCTTGACCAGAGCCTGCACGCGCGGCGAGGCAAATTCGGCCGTGTAAATCGCCGCTAAAACGGCCAACGGCAACGCAAAGAGCAGGGCGTAGAGCGTACCCTTAGCCGTGCCCAAAATCAGCGGCACCAAGCTGAGCTTTGGCTCGAACTCGTCCGTGCCGCCAGTCGATTGCCACACGTATTCGCGGCCCCCGTAGCCTTCGTACCAGATGGAGCCGAATAGCACGGCTGCGCTGATTTCGGGATGGGGATGGTCGAGGGCAAAGCGCCGCAGCCACCCGTCTTGGCCGAGGGCCAAAAATCCATCGGCCTTGGGCGCGAAGACTAACGCGGTCACCGGGGAGTCGGCCCGCAGTTGGAAGACCGTCTGTTCGGAGGTTAGGTGGTGTAGGGCTATGGCCCCCTCGGCATCGGCCGTGATGAATTGCTTGTCGCGCGCAGAGGCGTCAATGTGGGTAACGGCTGACGCATGGGGAGCAAAAGTGTGGATTTTGCGATAGGACCGCTGCCCATTTTCCTCGACCTTAAACCAAGTGCTGACGCGGCCGGCCGCGTCGCCGACGACCAGCGAAACCTCACCCAGCGCGTACGCCAGCGCCGAGACCGCGACCTCCGAGACGGCAATATGCCCGGCAAACGCGGGCGCTTGCTCCACTGCGCCCAGCCGCCACTCGCCCACCTGCCCCTGATCCGTACTCACGAGCAACTGGCGAATGCGGCCGTCAATCAGCACCTGCGTGGCCTTGCCGTCGAGGTCGGCCGTTAGCTCGTACTGCCTTGCTTGGCGCTCGCCCGGCCCCAATAGGCCCTGCTGCTGTTCGGCCACCTGCACCACCAAGCGGCCACTCGCCGTAATCGCCGCCGCGGCCGAGCGGCCATCGTCCCCTTCCCGAAAAGCCACCTGGACTAACGGCTCGCCCGCCGGATCGACCGCGACGAGGTGCTCAACCGCAAACTGTGGCACCACCTGCCGCTGGCCACTGCTGTAATCGAGTTGGAAACGAATCCGCGCCACTAGCAAATGACCGTCGTCCGTGCCCAATGCCAAAACGTCGTTTGGCGCGCGCTGTGCGGCCGTTACTTCGCGGCCCGTTAGCTCGGCTGGCCGCTCGCGGCTGATGACTTGGCCATCGTCCAACCGCAACAAATCCACCCCTTGGGGGCCGACTGCATAAGCGATTTGGTAATAGGGGTCGAGCCCAATGGCGAATGGGCCGGCCACTTGGGGTGCTTTTTCTGCTGTTATCTGTGGGGAGCGGAATAGAGGCCAAGCCTCGGAGAGGACGAAGAAGAATATCCCCAAGACGGCGGCGATAATGCCGATACCGCCAAAGGAGATAAGGCGCCCAGCTAGCCAGTCGAGGGCGCGCGCGCGCGGCGTGATCCCGCGCTTATATGGCTTAGGGGTCACGTACCCACGCCTTTAGATATCCAATTTGGCCAATTCGGCTTGGACCACTTCAAACGGCACGGGCATATAACCATCTTTGACGACAATTTCTTGACCTTCTTTGGAAAAAATAAACTTGCAGAACTCTTTCACTAGCGGGTCCATGGCTTGGCCAGGGGCTTTGTTCATGTAAATGTAAAGAAAACGACCGAGGGGGTAAGAGCCGTTCAGGACGTTTTCCATGGAGCCTTGCTTAAACTCCTGTCCCTCGGTTTTGGCCAAGGGCACGACGCGCACACCCGAGGTCTGATAGCCAATGCCGCTGTATCCTATGGCGAAGCGGTCCTCGGTGATACCCTGGACCACGGATGCCGAGCCGGGCTGCTCTTTCACCTCGTCCTTGTAGTCGCCTTTGAACAGGGCCTGCTTCTTAAAGAAGCCATAGGTGCCCGAGGCCGAGTTGCGGCCGTAGAGGCTGATCCGGGCCTTGACCCAATCCCCATCCAGCCCCAACTGGCCCCAAGTGGTGATGTCATTGGGGAACTCGCTGCGGCGGGTCTTAGAAAAAATCGCATCGACTTGCGGCAAGCTCAGCCCCTCAATGGGATTGTCCTTGTTGACAAAGACTGCCAGCGCGTCCAGCGCAGCCCGCAAGGGCGTTGGCTTGTAGCCGAAGGCCTGCTCGAACTTGTCCTCCTCACTCGACTTCATCGGCCGCGACATCGGCCCGAACTGAGCCGTGCCTTCGATTAGGGCCGGCGGCGCAGTACTCGATCCCTTGCCCTCGATCTGGATCTTGACGTTGGGATAGTACTTGCGGAAGGCCTCCAGCCAGAGCGCCATCATGTTGTTCATCGTGTCGGAGCCAATGCTGCTGGCGTTGCCGGACAGACCGCGCACCTTCTCGTAGGGCGCGATTCGCTCATCAACGGCTATGGTCTGCGCTTGGACGCCCGCGGCGAACACCCAACACATCAGCACCACTCCGCTCCATTTTATCTTCATCAGTGCATCTCCCAAGTTAGATTATAAGATTGCAGGATTCATGTTACATCCACGTGTCTCATGGATGAAACTTGCGTTACGATACGTTACAGCACTGCTAAAATTTACAAAAAAAGGTCAGCCGTCCTTGGACATTGGCATCGCGGTCGGAGGACGACTCGACGATCACATTGGGCATCAGGTGGACGTTTGTAGCGGCGGAATAGTCGAGGCCAGTAATAAAGAGCAAATCAGTGGTATCCTCGGTGTCGTGGGTGACCACATCGAATCGGCCAAAACCCTTGAACGCGGCACCCAGCGGCAGCGAGCCGAAGGCCGAGACCCCGATGAGGACTTGGTCTTCGCCGCCAGCACCAGCCAACTCGTTGGTGCGCGAGAAGGCCTCTAACCCCACACTGCCCCTCGCTCCCTGCCAGCCGACGAAGCCCTTGAAGGTCCGCTCGTTGCGACCGGCGGGCCTCGCATTAAAGTCCGCATAGCCTTCCAATATCAATCGATCCGCAGCTCTGAAACTCAGCGAACCATAGAACTTCTTGCCGTGGTCATCTTCCGATTTCTGTCCGGGACCATTGCCGACCATCAGGTGGTAGCTCAGTTGGCCCGCCGCGCCTTTGAGGGCCGCGCCCAAGTCGGCCGAAGAGCCAATTTTATTCCAGTCGAGTACGGTCTTGGCTATCGAGCGGTAGCCCCAGACCTTTTCGGCGACTGCCCAAGTCGGCGTCCCCGAAAGCCCTAGATATATGTCCGCATCTCCCAGTCCCTTCTTCCACTGTAAATAGCTGTGTTTGACGAAGGGTTCCATCTTCGCACCTTGGGCAAACCCCGCGTCCTTAGCCTCAAGGCGAAAGCGAATCGCAAAGTCGGTAGCGACGTCCTTTTGATAGGTGAAGTACAGACGGCGGAACTGGAACGCATTGCGCTTGAGAGGCTGCTTGGCGTCGGCCTCATCGGCGGCCAATACATAGTAGTAGTCGCCAAACATAAGGCCCTTGATCTTGCCCTCTTGGGCTTGCGCTGCAAAGGTCCAGCCCAACATCAAGGTTACAAACGCCATCGTTTTTTTCATTTGTGTTACAATCCTTCCTTATTGGCGTTTTTCTTGTCTTACGTTTATAAAATGGCTTCGCTATGCGACGCTTTCGTCACATAATTGTTACAAAACGGTGACGTTTCCTCCTTCATCCTGCGATAGACACTCTTCTTCCAAGGCCCTTTGTCACCGGATCGTGATTTCAGAGTAACCTCTTCTCAACACAGCTTCTCTATCATTTTTGATTAAATCTTTCCAAAGGGAGGTTTTTCAGCCATGAAGCGCTGCTTGTCCATTGTCGTCCTCGCCCTTTTGGCCCTTGCCCATCCGACCCTCGCTCAAACCGGCACTGTATCCGGCTCAGTTCTCGATCGCCAGACCGGCGACCCGCTCGTGGGTGCGATCGTCTTTTTAGAAGGCACTCAGATCGGCATAACCTGCGATATCGAGGGTCGATTTCAGCTTTTCGCTGTCCCAGTCGGGACCTATGTGCTGGCTAGCTCGATGATCGGCTATCAGGATGCGTCGATCATCGGCGTCGAGGTGCAAGACGGCGAGGTCGCCAAGCTGACCATCACCCTCATGCCCGAGGCATTAGAACTGGACGACGAGGTCGTCGTCGAGGCCAAGGCCCTGCGCAATACCGGGGCTGCCCTGCTCAAGGAGCGCCAAAAGGCCCCGGCCGTCAGCGATGCGATCAGTGCGGAGGAAATCTCGCGCGCCGGCAGCGGCGACGACGCCGAGGCCATGTCTCATGTAACGGGTGCTTCCGTAGTAGATGGCAAATACGTCTATATCCGCGGTCTAGGCGACCGCTATAGCTCGGTCCAGCTCAACGGCTCTTCGCTTCCCAACGCCGATCCCGACAAGCGCTCCGTGCCCATGGATCTCTTCCCCACTTCTCTCTTAGACAACATCGTCACCACCAAGAGCTTTACCCCAGACAAGCCCGGTGACTTTACCGGTGGGGCCGTCAACATCGGCACTAAGGCGTTTCCCGATAACTTCACCCTTTCCGTTTCGGCCTCGACCAAATTCAATACCCAGAGCTCGTTCAACGACCAGTTCCTCACCTACGAGGGCGGCGGACTCGATTGGATCGGAGTTGACGACGGAACGCGAGAAATCCCCGCGGCCTTGGCCAACGGCGAGGTAGCAATCCCCGATGTGGGTGCCGCATATAACGACGAGGAAAAGGCCCTCCAACTCGACGAGTATTCCAAGTCGTTCTCCTCGGTTATGGCCCCCACCACCACGACCGCCCCGCTAAACCAGAGCTATTCGGTCGCCGTGGGCAATCAAGTCTCGCTCTTGGACAAACCCTTCGGCTTTCTCGGCACCCTGACCTACAGCAACAACTCCTCCTTTTACGACAACGGCACCTCGGCCCGCTGGCAGCTCACCAGTAAGGAAGCCAGCACCCTGACCAATAATTTTAACCTCGCCGACACCCAAGGGTCGCAGGAAATCGCTTGGGGTAGCCTCGTTACTTTGTCCCTCAAGCCGACCCCCACGCACGAGTTGTCGGTCACCAACATGTACAACCGCAACAGCGAAGACGTCGCCCGTTACCTAGCCGGTGCATTCCCCCGCGATCTCGAAGAAGACGCCATGTACGAGACACGCGTTTTGAAGTTTACCGAGCGCCAAATCCAATCGCTGCAACTGGCGGGCAAACACTACTTCGGCAGCTTAGGCGACCTGCGGGCCGAATGGACGGCATCTGCTTCGTCTTCAGCTCAAGAAGAGCCTGACTTGCGATTTTTCACCAATAACTTTGTAACCCTCACCAACCGCCCGCTGCGCGACGAGAACGGCGAGGTCTTGCGCGACGCAGAAGGCAACGTCCTGCGGGGCGACATCGTTGATTACTCAATCTCGCCCTCGATCTACCCGCTGCCTACTCGCTACTTCCGCGACCTCGACGAGAGCAATCGCGAATTCCAGCTCAACCTGACCTTGCCCTTCAAGCAATGGCAGGGTATCAACAGCAATTTCAAAACCGGCTTCTTGGCGCTGGACAAAGCGCGCACCTTCCGCGAGCGGCGCTACGAATTTGACCAAGACGACATCAATTACGACGGTCAGCCCGACTCCTTTTTTGCCGCCGAAAAAGTCGGGCTCACCAGCAGCAATGGTAGTCAGTACCGCTTCGGCTCCTACGTCCAAGATGCCACCCAGCTTTCGAGCAATTTTGACGGCGACCAGCAAATCTACGCTGGCTACGCCATGCTCGAATTGCCCATCAACACCCAACTGCGCCTCGTGGGCGGTACCCGGCTCGAAGCCACGCGCATCGACGTGGCCAGCCAAGACTCGACCAAGACCCCGGGCCAGCTTTCTGAAAATGACCTGCTGCCCTCGCTCAACGCCGTCTGGGAGGTCCGCCCCGGCATGAATCTGCGTGCCTCCTACGGCCGCACTCTCGCCCGACCCACCTTCCGCGAACTAGCCCCATTTGCCTCGTTTAGCTTCGTCGGCGGCTTCACCTTTATCGGCAACGCCGAGCTAGAGCGGACCCTGATCAACAACTACGACTTGCGCTGGGAACACTTCGGCAACCCCGGCGAGCTGTATGCGGCCAGCCTATTCTACAAGGATTTCAGAAACCCCATCGAGCGCGTCATTCTCACGGTCAACGGCGAGGTCCAGTTCCAGAACGTCGAAGCCGCCCAAGTGGCCGGGGTCGAGTTTGAGGCGCGGCACGGCCTTGGATTCCTCCTGCCGCAGCTAGAGCACTTCCACGCGGGCGGCAACCTCTCACTGGTCCGCTCCGAGGTCAACATCGACTCCACCGAGCTGAAGCTGCGCCGGGCCCTCGACCCACAGGCCGCGGACACGCGCCAACTCCAAGGCCAGTCGCCTTTCCTGATCAACCTCAATCTCAGCTACGACAACTTTGCCACCGGCACGGCGGCCGGTATCTACTACAACATCTTCGGCCGGCGCTTGGCGGAAGTCAGTCTCGGCGGGACCCCGGACGTGTTCGAGGAAGTGCGCGGCACCCTCGACTGCACCTTCTCGCAGCAGTGGCACGAGTACAAGATCAAGCTGAGCGCCAAAAACCTCCTCGACTCCTCCTTTGAGAAGGCCTATCGCTACCAAGACATCGATTACATCTCCAGCCAGTACTACAAGGGTCGTTCGTTCTCAATTTCGGTCAGTTACAACCGCTGAAGCATTCGCTGAGGCGCTGTAACAAACTGTTCACATTACTGCCACATTAGTTCACACTACCGCCATACTATTGGTACAGGCTTGTGCTTTTATAGTGGACGTCAGCGATTCGAGTCGCTGGCGTCCACTTATTTTATCCAGTATAGGAGGATACTATGCTTCGCAGGACAATGCTCGCGGTCGGCACCGCCCTGTTGCCGACCATTGCTTTAGCGGCCACCATCGACGTCACCACCGCCGACATTCCGGTCGGCGGCAGTACGGAATGGACCGCGGATAACGAGTACGTGCTCAATGGATTAGTTTTTGTCGGTGAAGGCTCCTCGCTGACGATCCAGCCGGGCACCGTTATCAAGGGCAAGCCGGGACAAGGCGAAAACGCCAGCGCCCTCGTCGTCGCCCGTGGCGGCAAAATTTTTGCCGAAGGCACGGCGGATAGGCCAATCATCTTCACCGCCGAAGCCGACAATGTCAGCGATCCCAACGACTTGCCGCTCGACGCACGCGGCCTCTGGGGCGGCGTCATCATCCTCGGCCGCGCTAGTCTCAACTCCGAGCCGGGCGAGACTCCCATTGAGGGCATTCCCACCACCGAGCCGCGCGGCATCTACGGTGGCGACGACGACAGCGATAACTCCGGTGTCTTCCGCTATGTCTCCATCCGCCACGGCGGCACCGACATTGGCGCGGGCAACGAAATCAACGGCCTGACCATGGGCGGCGTTGGCAGCGGCACGGTCATCGAATACGTCGAGGTGTACAACAACCAAGACGACGGCTTTGAATGGTTCGGCGGCACAGTCAACACCAAGTATCTGGTGTCGGCGTTCAACGGCGACGACGCCTTTGACTACGACGAAGGCTTTCGCGGCAAAGGCCAGTTCTGGTTCGTGATTCAAGATGCCGAAACGGGCAATCGCGCCGGTGAGCACGACGGCGGCACCACGCCCGAGGACGGCACGCCCTACGCCACGCCAGCCATCTACAACGCCACCTACATCGGCTCCGGCGAACTTTCGACCAACGGCGACAACGACGTAGTACTCAAAATCCGCGACAACGCCGGTGGCAAATACCACAACAGCATTTTCACCGACTTCGCCGGTGAAGGCGTCGATATTGAGGATTTGGATTCCGGTGAAGACAGCCGCGCTCGATTAGAAGCGGGCGACCTCGTCTTGGCCAACAACATCTGGTGGGGCTTTGGTGCCGCTTCTCTCGCCCCCGAGTTTGTCCTCGCTCACCTCATAGCCAACAACAACCGCCTTGAGGATCCACTTCTCATGGGCATTTCTCGCACTCGCGACGGCGGACTCGATCCCAGACTCCAAAGTTCTAGCCCTGCTTGGAACGGCGGTGGCACCATTCCCAACGACGGTTTCTACACCCAAGTTTCCTACGTCGGAGCCTTTGGCAATGAACTGTGGACCTCGGGTTGGACCTTCCTCGCGGCAGCCGGCATCATGCCCAACGAGATGGCAACCGTCGTCGCCTCAGAATCGGAGGTTTCGGCAGCCATACCCAGTGCGTACACACTGAACCAAAACTACCCCAATCCCTTCAACCCCAGCACGACTATTGCCTACGCCATTCCGGCCGACGGCCATGTCGAGCTGATTCTCTTCAATACCCTCGGCCAACAGGTGGCAACACTATCCGAAGGATGGCGCATGGCCGGCTCCTACTCGGTCGCCGTCGATGCGTCAGACCTCAGCGCCGGCACGTATTTCTATCGCCTCCGCGCTGGCGATCAGGTCCTGCACCGCAAGATGACCTTGCTCAAATAGGACTTTTTCGCCAGGCAAAAGAAAAGCGGGACGGGTGTAAAACCCGTCCCGCTTTTTGTACGCCTCAAGCTTTAGAAACCTCGGCAATGGGAAAATCCACCTCGGCGAGGCATTTGCATTTCTTAGGATCACGCGGGCCTTGGTTCTTTCCACAACCGAACAGTGAAGCGGTACTCTTCTTCGATGAGGTCGGGATCCGTGCCGTTGTGCTCTTGCATACCCCGAACAATCCTTCGTGGCACACCAAGCCCATTGGCCTCAATGTATCGGTAGTCGCGCATAGTCTCTTTGAGCAACTCGTTTCGAGCTGCTCGACATCCGTCGCGCAGCTTTTCTACCGTCCCTGAGTTCGGCAACCGCCCAGGCGAAACGACCTCGATTCGGTCAGTATAGATAGAGAGCTCAATATCAGTACCGATTATCGTGTAATCGCGATGCACAACCGCATTGACAACCGATTCCCGAATGGCTGGCAGTGGGTAGTCCCAGCGTTCAATGCGCCTTGCGCCTTCGAGCCATGCCTCTATATCAATAGCGCGTTTTACGAACTCCATAGCCTGTTCAACGATCCCGCTTTCCACCTCTTCTCCACTTTTCGAGAACGTTTCCGACAGAGGTGGATATGGTCGCAGAAGGTCAGGGTTCGGCAGTGTAAACAGCGAAACTACGGGGCCACGCAGCATGGCTCGGGCCTTCGCGTCGTAGTCTTTCTCGGTGCCAGAATACGCGGTAGCAGTGATGCCGGCTTGTTTCAGATACCTATTGGGGTTCTTGCCGAAGAGCAGCAAGCCGCCAACAGTCCCCATGGCGTACCCTCGATCCCAAACCATCAGTTCCGTATTCACCAGCAAAGTTATCCAAGATTCGGGATCATCCTCCGCTGGGTGTTCCTGTTGGCGAATATCGCGAAAGTAATTGACCAACCTACGCAAATCAAAGTCCTCAAAAGACGAGCCCGGCAGCACCTTGCGGTCATACTGAATGCGCCCAGACTGCATGTACAGCCGCATCTCCTCCTCGTCGCTGGCGTCGCGTGTCGTCGATCCCGCACGTACTTGCGTAACCCAAGCGGAGCCTCGCTTTGCCTTGTAGGGCTTGTCGGGAGAGGCGGCAGGAAGCGACACAATACCTATGATTTTCCCGTCGCTCCATGCAAATGTTTCCCAAACGGGCATTGTAGCTGGTCTAACATGGACACGCGCAATTTCCATAACCCATTCTTCCGCCTTCTTGGGCTCGCGAGTCAGTCCTGAGACTGTGAAATCGTCTTCCACACCAAGAAGAATGTGTCCGCCTTCCAGATTCAGCAGGGCAGCGATCTCTTTAGCCAGTTGCTCCGGTTGTATGTCGTCCCGCTTAAATTCGACGCCAGAGTTCTCGCCATTGCGTATCAACTCTGTTAGTTCGGTTCTATTCATGCTCACCCTCAGAATCCATACTTTAGTCGCCGCCGCTTGAAAGCCGCCTCTCCTCCTTCGAGAATCTCCTCAACCAATTTTCGCACTGAAGGCGTGTCTATTGAGCCTATATACTCGGAAGCGATGCGTGCCTGCCCTTCGTCGGCCTCACCCGCAGCGGTTAGCCCGAGAATCAACTCAGCGTCCCCCAAGACCGGAATATTGGCGTTGTGAGTCGAAAAGAGAAACTGGCGACGACGTTTCCCTTCGCGCATCCGGGGCACCACGCCCTCGGTAATGAATCGATTATCGAGATCGTCCTCCGGCTGGTCCACGATTAGAGGGGCCTCGGACTCAAGCAGTAACAACAGCAGGACGGCGGTGGCCTTTTGACCTTTCGACAGATCCTCAAGTGCCTGCCAAGAAGGAGGCTTGCCAGCGGGCGCAGTGTTGAGTTGGATCGCTGTCGTTGGTGGCAGTTCCAACTCCTCAATCTGCATCAGAACATCAGGCGGGGCTTTTGCGAGACGCTCTGCCTGAGTCACCGGGATTGCGTAGATTCTCTGAACCTCCTCCGCACCTGTTATGCAACAATTGACGAATTCTGGCAACGAGAGATCTGGTACTTTCCTAATCTTTTCAATCGCCTCAGAAAGGCGACCGCCAATTTTCTCCTTGAGCAGATTGACGAGCGGTTCCCTGTTGCCTGCTGCGGTTACTTCGACATGGACACTATCCCTGAGTTTAGTGTTCACTACCTTTGCGGCGCGGTTCACGAGCCTAAATTCCTCCGCTTTGACATCCTCCCACTCCGCAAGTAACTCACGTCGTCTCTCTACAGACTCTTTTTCCAACCGTTTGAGCAGGGGCCGGCGCTCGCGCAGCGGACGTAAACTTTCAATCTCGCGCCGCAGGCGCATGAACTCCTCCCCATCCACGGCCGATTTCTGAAGCTCGCGCAGTATCTTGTTGTAAGTAGTATCGACCTCGTGCTTGCGCTCGCCCCAACGGCTGCGAATTTCATCAATCCCTTCGTCAGCCCGCTTGAGAGCTTCCTCAAGTTGTCGTGCCACCTGTTCTATATCATGGCTCAGATGTTCAAGGACTTCGTCCGCCCCGGCGATAATCTCCCTACTTGGCAGATCTTCGAGGGCCTTCGGCGACAAGAACACCCGATCAATCGGCAACTCTTGGCGGAACACCTCTAGGCACTCTCGCAACGCTTTCACTCGCTCGGGGATTGAATCGAGCACCTGTTCTTCCCGAACGAGGAGACTCTGCTCACGCAGGCGATCTTCGAGTCCGGCTTCCTGAAATCGTTTGAGCGTCTCCTCAAGGCCTGGCAGCGTCAACAGTCTCTCGTTGATCTGCTGAAGCTCGGAGCGAACATCCATGATGGCCTGCTTCGTCTTCTGAAGTTCTCGTCGCAAGTCAGCCTTACGCCGGTCGAGAGACTCGTCGCGCTCCACGAAGCGATATAGTAGCCGAGTTAGCTTCTCACGGCTCTTAGTAAGTTCCGATATCTCGTGCTGTCCGTACACTTCGACACGGGGAAGAATCTCCTGGGGGAGTAGATTCGATATCTGCCCGTTCTCGTCGCGAACCACGGGAGGATTCGGAATGGTTCGTTCAATCAGGTACTCCCGCTTAGCTGGGCGATAAGAGCGTACACGGATCGAGATCTTTGTCCCGCTCCGCAGTACCTGACGCACGATCCCCTCGTAAGCCTTGCGGGCCTCCTCGCCGATGGGATCAAGGCCAAGTGCATAGCGCAAGCTTTCAATGATCGTGGATTTTCCAGCACCGCGCCCCCCGACGAGAACGTTCAGGTTTGGGTTGA